>NZ_CP089391.1:1022500-5822500 GCF_027594865.1 Bradyrhizobium xenonodulans | reverse complement strand
AGCCCAGACATTGCCGTTGACGTCGCAGCGCACGCCGTCGGGTCCGCACTTCACGCCGTCGATCACGCAGTCGGAGAAGCGCTTCGGGTTGGAGAGCTTGTTGTCGGCTCCGACGTCGAACACGAAGATCTCACCCTTGCCGCCGGGCCCGGTGTCGCCCGGTCCCTTGCCGGTCGAGGCGACGTAGAGCTTCTTGTAGTCGGGCGAGAAGCACAGGCCGTTCGGATCGGGCACCTGCTCCTCGGTGACGACGAGGTCGATGCGGCCGCTGGGGTCGATGCGATAGCAGTTGGTCGGCAACTCGCGCTTGCCCGGTGCGAAGCCGGCCGGCTGTCCGATCCGCGGATTGAGCTTGCCGCCGGAATTGCTCGGGCCGCCCGCCACGTCGGGCTCGCCCTCGTAGAGCTGGCCGCCATAGGGCGGATCGGTGAACCAGTAGCTGCCGTCGGGATGCGCGGCGATGTCGTTCGGCGAATTCAGCTTCTTGCCCTGATAGGAGTCCGCGAGCACCGTGGCGGTGCCGTCATGCTCGTAGCGCGTCACCCGCCGGGTCAGATGCTCACAGGAGAGCTGGCGGCCCTGGAAGTCGAACGAGTTGCCGTTGGAGTTGTTGGAGGGCGAGCGAAACACGCTGACGCGCCCGTCGTCCTCGCTCCAGCGCATCTGGCGGTTGTTGGGAATGTCGCTCCACAACAGATACCGGCCCTGCGCGCTCCAGGCCGGACCTTCGGCCCACAGCAGGCCGGTGTAGAGACGCTTGATCGCGGTGTTCGGCTGCGCGAGATCGTTGAAGGACGGATCGACCGCGATGATGTCGGGATCCCAGAAATAGGTGGTCGGCGCACCGTTCGGACCGAAGTCGCGCGGCGGGGTGGTGATCGTCGTCGGCGGTGCGGCGGGGCCGGTCTGGGCCAGCGCGGGGCCGGCCATCGTGGCGGCTGCGCCGAGCGCGAGCCCCCGCACGAGTGTTCGTCGTGAAAGCGCAGCATCCTGGTTACGCAGCTCTTGGTCACGAGCCGCGTGGTCACCAGCCTCTTGGCGTGTCATCGCATCCTCCCGGTCATGTTCAGCTGGCCGGTTGATCCGGCCGAGCGGGTGCAGGTTAGTCCGGTCCGCAGCCGGTTGCGAGGGGCAGGTCCGCATCCTCTGCGCGACGCCTGAGATGCAAAGGCTGGAACACGGCCGCATTGCGGCTGCCGGATGGCGAAGCGGCAATTCGTTCCGACTGTGGCAGTTAACCGGAATCGGTTTTGGGGGCTGTCAAGCCTTGACCTGACGCGCGGGGATGGCAGAACACTACAGGGGCATAAGCTGGAGCTCATTGTGCAAGGTGTCGTCGTACTGGTGATATTGCTTGGGATCGCGTTTGCGGCCGGCTATTTCACGCGTGGCTACATGTCCCGGAAAAGGCGCGAGGAAGCGCGCCGTTGGCGGAGCTATGCTGAGCCCGATTGGCTCCGCGCAAGGCCGCCTGCCAACACCAACGAGGTCACCGCCATCAACCAGATGGCGCCGCCGGCTCCGGCCAATGGCGAACTCGGTCAGATGCTGGATCGCTGGGAGAACCGGGCACGCGCCCGCCGTGCCGGATAGCAGCCGAACGACTGCGATCCGCACGCAATCCCGCAATCAGGTCAGTTCCCCTGACCATCTTTTGGCGTTGCAGATGCGCCCGTTTCTCGTCTAGAAACGGCGCATCGAGCCTCCCGGCAACCAACCGTCAACGGTTTTGACCGAGGATTTGAGGGCTCAAAAGGGTCTGGCAATGCTGATTCGCGGCCAAATTGATGGGATTTCGGGGGAGGTGGCTCTGGCCGCCGCCACGATCCCGGCCGCGCTGCTGCCCACCCTCCTTATCGGCGGGCTTCTTCTTACCTGCCCCTGAGAGCCGGCTGGGCGCTACGCGCCTGGGCACTCAGGGGTTTGTACGAGATCACCGGACAACCTCAGGCGCTCAAGGCAGACGAAGGGCGCCGAAGCTCAAAAGGAAATTTGAAATGGCCCCCGCGAACAAGTCCGACAAGGACCGCGTCATCATTTTCGACACCACGCTGCGCGACGGCGAGCAGTGCCCCGGCGCCACCATGACCTTCGAGGAGAAGCTCGAGGTCGCCGAGCTGCTGGATGATATGGGCGTCGACGTCATCGAAGCCGGCTTCCCGATCACCTCGGAAGGCGATTTCCAGGCGGTCAGCGAGATCGCCCGCCGCTCCAAGAACGCCGTGATCGCAGGCCTGTCGCGCGCCCATCCGGCCGACATCGACCGCTGCGCCGAAGCGGTGAAGTTTGCAAAGCGCGGCCGCGTCCACACCGTGATCGCGACCTCGCCGCTGCACATGCGGGTGAAGCTGAACAAGACCCCGGAGCAGGTGATCGAGACCTCGGTCGCCATGGTCGCGCGCGCCCGCAACCAGATCGACGACGTCGAATGGTCGGCCGAGGACGGCACCCGCAGCGAGATGGATTATCTGTGCCGCATCGTGGAAGCCGTCATCAAGGCCGGTGCCACAACGGTGAACATCCCCGACACCGTCGGCTACACCACGCCCGACGAATACACGCAGTTCATGAAGACGCTGATCGAACGCGTGCCGAACTCGGACAAGGCGGTGTTCTCGGTCCATTGCCACAACGACCTCGGCATGGCCGTGGCGAACTCGCTGGCCGGCGTGGTCGGCGGCGCGCGCCAGGTCGAGTGCACCATCAACGGCATCGGCGAGCGCGCCGGCAATGCCGCGCTCGAAGAGATCGTGATGGCGATCAACGTGCGCAACGACAAATTCCCGTTCTGGAACAAGATCGACACCACGCAGCTGACCCGCGCCTCCAAGGTCGTGTCGGCGGCGACCTCGTTTCCCGTCCAGTACAACAAGGCCATCGTCGGCCGGAACGCGTTCGCGCATGAGAGCGGCATCCACCAGGACGGCGTGCTGAAGGACGCCTCGACCTACGAGATCATGCGGCCCGAGATGGTCGGCCTGAAGCAGTCCTCGCTGGTGCTGGGCAAGCATTCCGGCCGCCACGCCTTCGTGCACAAGCTGGAGGAGATGGGCTACAAGCTCGGTCCGAACCAGCTCGAAGATGCGTTCACGCGGATGAAGGCGCTCGCCGACCGCAAGAAGGACATCTATGACGAGGACATCGAAGCGCTGGTCGACGCGGAGATGGCGGCCTCGCACGACCGCATCAAGCTGACCTCGCTGACCGTCATCGCCGGCACCCATGGCCCGCAGCGCGCAACCATGAAGCTGGACGTCGACGGCCAGATCAAGATCGAGGAGGCCGAGGGCAACGGTCCGGTGGATGCGGTGTTCAACTGTATCAAGCGCCTGGTGCCGCACGAGGCCAAGCTCGAGCTGTATCAGGTCCATGCCGTCACCGAAGGCACCGACGCGCAGGCCGAAGTCTCGGTGCGGCTGTCGCATGAGGGACGTGCGATGACGGCGCGCGCGGCGGATCCCGATACGCTGGTGGCGTCCGCAAAAGCCTATCTCGGCGCGCTCAACAAGATCGTCATGAAGCGCCAGCGCGATACGGTGACGACGGCCGCGGCAAGCTGACGTTACATTGCTTGTCTTTGCCTCTCCCGCTTGCGGGAGAGGCCGCCACGCTCGAAGAGCGGGGGGGGGAGGGTTCTTTCCTCGCTGGGATTGCACCTTTGCGGAGACACCCTCTCCCCGACTCTCTCCCGCAAGCGGGAGAGAGGGCGCAGCAGTGTTCGCGTCGTTCACGATGAATGGCTGCCCTGCTAAGGGCCAATAGCGGCTCCGTCTCCCAGCCGCTATTGATGCTGTCGACACCTAGATCGGCCAGCCGCGCGCCGGGTGGTCCAAATAACGACAGGGAGAAATCATGCGCACCTTCGCGACCGCCGCGTCTATCGCGATACTGGCACTTGGCTTGGCCGGGCCGGCCTCGGCCCAGTCCCCGATCATCATCAAGTTCAGCCACGTCGTCGCGACCGACACCCCGAAGGGCAAGGGGGCCGAGAAATTCAAGGAGCTCGCCGAGAAGTACACCGGCGGCAAGGTCAAGGTCGAGGTGTATCCGAACTCGACGCTCTACAAGGACAAGGAGGAGCTCGAGGCGCTCCAGCTCGGCAGCGTGCAGATGCTGGCGCCCTCCAACTCAAAGTTCGGCCCGCTCGGCATCCGCGAGTTCGAGGTGTTCGATCTGCCCTACATCCTTCCCGACCTGAAGACGCTGCGGAAGGTGACGGAGGGCCCGCTCGGCATCAGGCTGCTCAAGCTCTTGGACGCCAAGGGCATCACCGGCCTCGCCTATTGGGACAACGGCTTCAAGCAGATGAGCGCCAACAAGAAGCTGGTGACGCCGGCGGATTATCAGGGCGTCAAATTCCGCATTCAGTCCTCTCGCGTGCTGCAGGCCCAGTTCAAGGCGCTCTCTTCGCTGCCGCAGGTGATGGCCTTCTCGGAAGTCTACCAGGCGCTCCAGACCGGCGTCGTCGACGGGCAGGAGAACACCTGGTCGAACATCTATACGCAGAAGATGCACGAGGTGCAGAAGTACATCACCGAGACCAATCACGGCTACATCGGCTACGTCGTGATCGTGAACAAGAAGTTCTGGGACGATCTGCCGGCCGACATCCGCGACCAGCTATCGAAGGCGATGAAGGAGGCGACTGCCTTCAGCAACGCGCAGTCGCAGAAGGAGAATGACGACGCGCTCGCCGAGATCAAGAAGAGCGGCAAGAGCGAGATCATCAAGCTCACGGGCGAGCAGGACGAGGCGATGCGCAAGGCGATGGAGCCGGTCTACAAGGACGCCGCAGGCCGCGTCGGCCAGCCGCTGATCGACGAGTTCCTGAAGGAAGCCAAGAGCACCACCAACTAAGAGCGCCACCAACGAGGAGCACGACGAACCAGCTCACGCCGTGCGCGGATAAATAATGCATGAACGAGGGCTTCCGTGTCGGCACGGAAGCCCTCTTTGTTGCAAATCATTGCAGTGTGCATCTGAACAGGCATTCACGGCACTTACATCTCTGCAAGAACGGCTTCCCTGTCCAAGTTGTAAGTTGCGTGTAAGCGGTTCGGCGCTCATCCTCAGCGCATCCTTCAGAGGAGGTTCGCATGAAGAAGTTCACCATCGCCGCCATCGCCGTGCTCAGCATCGCCGGCTCGGGCGCGGTCTATGCCCAATATCACCGCCCGTGGATGGAGCACGTCCGCCACATCCGCATGAACCCGGAAGATCGCGCCGCCTTCGTCGACGCGCGGATCGCCGCCGTCCATGCCGGGCTGAGGCTCAACGCCGACCAGGAGAAGCTGTGGCCGCCGGTCGAGGCCGCCGTGCGCGACTTCGCCAAGCTGCGCATCGATCGCGCCAATGCGCGGATGAACGCCGGCCCGGGCGATGCCGGCATGGACACCGACAAGCCGGAGGATCCGGTCGCCCGCCTGCGCCAGCGGGCCGAGGACATGGGCGCGACCTCCGCCGCCCTGAAGACGATCGCCGATGCGGCCGATCCGCTCTACAAGACGCTCGACGAGGGCCAGAAGCGGCGCCTCGCCGTGCTGACCCGCCACCGCGGCCCGTTCGGCGGCGGCGAGGACGGCCCGCCCCGCCACTTCATGGAACGCGGCATGGACCGCATGATGGAGCGCGGCATGGAGCACTTTCACCGCGACCGTTTCGACCGCGATGGCGGCCCGGACCGCGACCGCGAGGGCCGGCTCTGAGCGCGTGCGGGATTTTGCGGGGATCAACCCCGAGATTAACCTTGGCGAAGCCGCTGGAATCCAGCGGCTTTTCGCTTTTTGGGGACTGTGGAAAAACCTTCACCGCATCGCTTGCCATCCCCGGATCGCTTTGCTAAACGACCGGCCTCGCAAGGCATTGACCGCCTTTCGGGCGCATAGCTCAGTTGGTAGAGCAGCTGACTCTTAATCAGCGGGTCCCAGGTTCGAGCCCTGGTGCGCCCACCACCCTTAAGAAATTGGCCCGCAAGGGCTTTTTTAAATTCCGCGGCGGAACAAACCGGGTCTCGTGCGACGCTCATTGCTTAGGCGGACATGGCCATATTGCTGTTCGGCTTTTCCATTGTCTCTTGTCTTCGTCCCATTTGATAAAGCGCTCAGACCTGATGGCACAGACCGATTACGTGCTCGTCGTAAAATAGGATATTCGGGCGAGCAAAACGGACAATCTGTTCTGCTCCTTCGTGGCAGGCATCTGCTTGCCGCAGAAGCAGAACCGGATCGTTCGGGCCAGGGGCCAGTCGATTGCCGCCACGGCGGCCTGCGATTTCGAGCGGCAAGCAACGACTAATCAACTCTTGATGACGTTGAAAATCGCATGCCATCGCGCAGCACGCGCGAGTGCTGCCAGCTGACGCCGAGGGCGAACGTTGCGTCGTCCAATGATGGATTGGAGCAAGAGTTCAATTTTTTTCAATTGGTTAGAGGGCCGCGTGTGCACGACGTGTGCATCGGGAAATCAAGAAAAATCGCGCCACAGCCAACGTGAGCAGGCGACATTCTCGGGGTAGTGTCCGGCGAGCGATAATTGGAGCGCGCTAATCGAACATCTGTGCGACCAGGGTGGTTGCCATTTTGAAGCGTGTCGACAGAAATCAGATCCATAATTTAGCTAGCGCCCGCGCCTAAGCTCCTCAGCAGCGCGCCGGAGGATATCATGAAGCCATTCGTGTGAAGACTCGCTTTCGACTCGCTCATGCCAGAGGAGCCGGACTTCGGCCGGCGTTGTACTGTAGGGCAGCTCATAAGTGGCTATCCCATTGCTTTGCGCGAGAGCCTTGGCGAGCGGGCGCGGGACGATGGCTGCAAGTTCGGAATCCTGCAGCAGCGCGGGCAGGGCAAGGAAATGCGGCAATGAGACTGCGATACGCGGTGGCCGTTCGCTCTCGGCGAGCGCCCGCTCGAGTGCGGCGCGATCGTACATTTCAGAGCGCCTGGCAAGGCCCCGCTCGGAGATGAAGCCATCGATCGCGCCCTCCTGCTCGCCGCCAAAGGAGACGACGACCAGCGGCAGGCGCGCGAGCCTCGCTTTGTCCAGCCGGCCGACTTTGCGTTTTCCGCCGACGATCAGCACGTCGTCATATTCAAAGAGCAGCGAAGTGCGGAAGCGGCTCGGCGGGACCGAGAACACACCGATCGCGACGTCGATGCGGCCAAGATCGATCTGCTCGGCAAGATCGATCCGAGTTACTGGTTTGATAGTTAGGTCGATAGAAGGCGCCTCGCGGCCGAGTATCTTGAGGAGTGGAGATGCCAGCACCATTGTGGTGAAGTCGTTGGCGGCGAGTGTGAATAGCTTGGTTGAGCTTGCCGGAACGAAGGTCGGCAGCTCGACCGCTGCCTCGAGGGCGCGCAAGGCATCGCGAACCTGCGGCGCCATCGTCAGCGCGCGAGCTGTGGGTTGCATTCCTGTTGCCGTGCGCACGAATAAGTCGTCGTCCAGCATTTCGCGCAGCCGAGCGAGTGAGTGGCTCACGGCGGACTGACTTAGCGCAACTTTCTGGCTGGCCCGCAGCACGCTGCGCTCCTCCATGACGGCGTCAAAGACCTTGAGCAGGTTCAGGTCCAATGTCTTGAAGGAAACGGACACGAGGAGGATCCAGTTGGTGACTGACCGCGTGCCTGAACAGGCCGCCGCGATCGTCGATAGTTAAATCCAGGCCTGCCGTAGGCGCAACTAATTGAACAGCCGGAAATAGCGGCCTTGCAGGTAACCTGAAGGCGGTTCAGGACCATTCTGCAAGAGTTTCACTTCCGCAACCAGTCGATCCCGTCATTATCTCATGGCCAAGTTTGGAGGAGCGGCAAATGAGATCCGGAGCGATGTCGGGTGCCACAGGAAGGGCGATCGGTGCGATACTCACGTTGGCGATATTCTCGACATCGGCGATCGCGCAGAACGATCTCATCAAGATCGGCGTCCTGACCGATATGTCCTCACTCTACGCCGACAACGGCGGACAGGGCTCGGTGGTCGCGGCGCAAATGGCCGTCGACGATTTCAACCGGAAAGTGCTCGGGCGCTCCGTTCAGGTTGTCACCGGCGACCATCAAAACAAGGCCGACGTGGGATCGGCAATCACCCGACGGTGGCTCGAAAACGAGGGCGTCGAGGCGATCCTCGACGTGCCTAACTCGGCCGTGGCGCTCGCGGTACAGGGCATCACCAGAGACAAGAAGAAGCTTTTCCTCGCGACGGGCGCCGCCACCTCCCGCCTGACGGGCGACGAATGCTCGCCCACCGGGATTCATTGGACTTACGACACTTATGCCCTATCGCAGGGCACAACCAAGGCCATTTCGCGCCTCGGCGCGAAGACCTGGTTCTTCCTTTCAGCCGATTATGCCCTCGGCTCGCAGCTTGAGGCCGATAGCCGCAAGGTGATCGAGGCCACCGGCGGCAAGGTTGTCGGCGCTGTGAAGCATCCAGTGAATACGCCTGATTTTTCCTCCTTCCTGCTGCAAGCGCAATCCTCGAAGGCGGACGTGATCGCGCTCGCCGATTCCGGCGGCGATTTCATCAACGCTGTCAAACAGGCGGGTGAATTCGGCATCACGCAGCAGCAGAAGCTTGCGGGTCTGATCGTTTTCATTGCCGACATTCATAGCCTTGGATTGCAAAGCGCGCAGGGCCTGATGCTGAGCTCGGCATTCTATTGGGATCTCAACGACGAGACACGCGCATGGTCCAGGCGCTTCATCGAGAAGACCGGCAAGGTCCCCACCATGATCCATGCCGGCACTTATGGCGCGGTGATGCACTATCTCAAGGCGGTTGAAGCTGCGGGCACGCTGGACGGACCGACTGTTTCCGCCAAGATGCACGAAATGCCCGTGAACGATTTCATGACCAAGAACGGCAGGATTCGAGAGGATGGTCGGCTGGTTCGCGACATGTATTTGTTCCGCGTCAAGTCGCCGGAGGAGTCGAAGTACAAGTTCGATTACTACAAGCTGCTCGCGACAATTCCAGGAGAAGAGGCCTTCAGGCCGTTGAAGGAGGGAGGATGTTCACTCGTGACGAAGCCGTGATCGGCGAGGGCACGGTTGGGCTTGTGCGGATTGACGAGATCATCGTTGGCCGATTTGCGTGCCGCGACTACTCCGACGCTCCCGTTTCGCGCCAGACCGTCGAGCAGATTCTTCGCGTGGCGCGGTTTGCACCGAGCGGCGCGAACATCCAGCCATGGCGCGCATATGTGCTGGCGGGCACGGATAAGGACCGAGTGTCAGCGGCACTCCTCGAGGCACACCAAACGTGTCGCGACGAGCACATATCCGAGTACAAGTACTACGCCAATGAGTTACCGGACCCGTACCTGACGCGACGGCAGGAATTCGGAAGGCTGTTTTACGGGTCTCTCGGGATCGCTCAAAGCGACGTCGAGGCCCGGAGCCGGCAAACGGCAAAAAACTACGCTTTCTTCGGTGCGCCGGTGGGATTGATCGTGACGATCGATCGTCGGCTGGAAGTGGGAAGCTGGCTCGATCTCGGGATGTTTGTTCAGAACGTCATGTTGGCCGCGGCGGGGCACGGCCTCCAATCTTGTCCGCAGGAGACGTTCTCCAGATATCACCGGATACTTCGCCCGCTGCTGTCGATTCCGGCAGAGCACATCGTGGTGTGCGGAATTTCGATCGGTCGAGCGAAGTGTGAGGCGAAGGAAAGATTGATGCCGCGAGCGGAAGTCGATGAGTTCGCCACGTTCGCGGGATTCGAAGATTAACACCTGATCGAGGAGGAAGACGACCATGGACGCCCGTGATGAGCTGATCCAGCGCAGCATTCCCTTTCTTCGGGAAGTCAAGGATATGACGCCGAACGCCGAGATGGAGCGCTGGCTCAATGACAAATACGGCGAGGAGAGTTCGCTGTATCAGGATCTGGCTTGTCTGATCAAGATCGGGGTCGAGGAGGGGTGGGCGGCAAATCAGGAGGTGGACGGTCCGAATTACCGGCGTAGCCGGATTTGGGAGCCGTCGCCCGAAACGTTCCACTTCAGCATTACCGCCGTGTACATGAACAGCAACGACGCCAAGCGCTTCAGGGACGATCATGATGATGAAGTGCTGCGCGGGCAGTTTCACGGTCATCCCTACGGCGAGCTCAATCTGGTGGTGCCTTTGAACAAGGGCGCCGAGTTGAAGGGTTTGCAGGGCTGGCAGGGACCCGGCTGGACTGCGCCTGATCCGGGGAGCCGCCACTATCCTGAGGTCAGAGGCGGTGCCGTCATCGCATTGTTCTACCTGCCCGCCGGTCGTATCTCTTACGATTTCGATCCACCATCTTAAGGATGGTCGCGGTTCGTAGATTTTGCTGCGTGTCTCGCCGAATGCCGTCTAGCTTGGGACGATCGTACGGATAAAGTTGTTCGTAGTCGTCCTGCTCCAGGAGATCGCATCCAGATATGCGGTGTTCGAGGGGGAATCGGCAGGGAATGTCCCTGGCAGCGGGACCTTAGCGTTGATAGCCACAATAGTATTGATGATTGAAACGTAAAGCCTTTCGCTGCTGACAGCGTGGCTCTGATCGGACTTGCCCCGGGGCGCAGGCCTGCTCGGCTCCCATGGAAGCTTAAGCCGCTGATCGGCACTTTCTCGATGTCATCGGTGCTTCGGGGGGCCTACAGTTCACTCAGAACCTTGCGCTTGGCACTCTGGATGTCACCCAAAAAGTTGCTAGACTCTCGCGCTCAGAATGGAAGCCAAGAAGGGGTGCGGGTATTGATGCGCATTTCACATGTGGAGGCATTTCGAGCCGTGATGGTCTCCGGCTCCACAACTGCGGCTGCGCGCATTCTGAATACCTCTCAGCCAAATGTTAGCCGATCAATCGCTCAGTTGGAGAAGTCCACGGGTTTACGCCTGTTCGAGCGTCTTCCCGGCAAGGTCGTTCCAACGAAAGACGGGCTCTCGTTATTCAAGGAAGTGCAGCGCAGCTTCGTTGGATTGCAGCGCCTCGAAGAGGCTGCGAAACGTATCCGTCGTTTCAGCGGAGGGTTGCTCAGGATCGCTGCCATCCAGACGTTGGCGCTTGGTTTGATTCCGCGAGCGCTCAGGCGTTTTGCTCAAATCTATCCCGAGGCGAGCATCTCGATCCATGCTGGTCATTCGGCTGCAGTGTCGCAATGGGTCGACGAGCAGTTTTGCGACTTTGGTGTCGTGTCTCATCTAACTGGAAGCTACGGCTTTGAAAGCGAGGAGCTCTACCGGATAGACGGGGTCTGCGTGATGCCGAAGGGCCATTCCCTGGCCGCGAAAGCGTACATTGAGCCCGCTGACCTGGCGGGAGAACCCTACATCTCCTTTTCTCAAAACGACTATGGCCGCTCCGACGTCGACGCGATTTTCGAGCAGGCTGGCGTCGCTCGTCAAATGACGCTCGACACGCCCTACAGTTCGATCACCTGCTCCCTTGTCGCGCAGGGTCTTGGTGTCGCGATCGTCAATCCAATTGCTGCTCAGGATTATCAGCACATGGGCGTTGTGATCCGACCATTCCGCCCGTCGATCAAGCATTCGGCCATGTTGATCTATCCGAGGGAAAGCCGCGAGGATCGCCTCGTTTCCAGCTTTGTGGAAGTCCTCAAGACGGTGACCCTAGAGGAGCAGCGTGCCCTGACAGGGCCGGCGTAACCCCGTAGATCGGCTCGGTCGGTCCACAGGCGGTGCTTGATCTCTATCGGCTGTCAATCACAACTTCCAGGAGATTTACTTCTAATCCGCACCCTTTGAGCGACCCGCAGGGCCTATATCGCCGATGCATAACCTCTACGTATCTTTCTATTTGTCCTGATGGGGGCTGGCTCATAGGGTTCATTCATTATCGGATCCGGCCCTAAGGGACGCCGGAGCAAGGTAGGGAGGAAAACAAATGAAGCCGTTGGGCACTCTGGCTTTTTTGGGCGCGACCTTGATCAGTTCAGCTGCGTTTGCCCAGCAAGCGATGTACGTCGCCGGGTCCGGCGGCAGCGTCCAAAGATTGTTTCAAACTCAAATCATCCCGGAGTTTGAAGCCAAGCACAACGTCAAGATTACGTATGTGCCAGGGATTTCAAGTGAGATCGTCGCCAAGTTGCAGGCGCAGCGCGGCAAGCAAGAGTTGAACGTCGTCATCGTCGATGACGGCCCGATGTATCAGGCGATACAATACGGATACTGCGACAAACTGGCGCCGTCACGGGTTTACAACGACCTCTACGAATTTGCTCACTTCGGCGGACGAGCGGTCGGAGTTGGTCTCATAGCAACCGGCATCGCGTACAATAAGGCCAGTTTTCAAAAGAAAGGCTGGGCACCTCCGGTCTCGTGGCTGGATCTCACCGACAAGAAATATGCGCAGCGCTTCACGGCATCGTCGCTGTCTGGAACGTACGGCGTTCATACGCTGGTGACGTTTGCTCGCATCAAGGGCGGTGGTGAGAACAACATCGAGCCCGGGTTCGAGGAAATCCGCAAGAACCTCGCCCCGAACGTGCTGAGCTGGTCCTCATCGCCAGCGCAGCTCGCTGAAATGTTCCAGAACAATGAAATTGATGTGGCTGTTTGGGGAAGTAGCCGCACAATGGCGCTCAAAAACACGGGATTTCCAGTTGAGTTTGTCTATCCGAAAGAGGGAGCAGTAGCGCTCCTTCCGGCGGCCTGCTCGGTCGTCCAGAACAGCGCTCCTGAAGTATCTCAAGCGTTCGTCCAATATCTGGTGTCGCCGGAAGTTCAGGCGAAGTTGGCCACTGAAGGGTGGGGGCCGACCAACAAGCAGACAAAGCTGGACGACAAGCTGGCGGCTCAAGTGCCCTATGGTGACGATACGATTGCCAAAATGGCAATCGTGGATTGGACCAAGATCAACGAGATGCGGGCCGATTGGACCAATCGCTGGAATCGTACAATCGAACGGTGAGCGCGGCGCTTTCATTAGAGCGAGCCGTTCCTCCAAGCCTCAGCGGATCTCATGAGCTATTTGTCTCTACGTGGATTGTCGAAAGTCTATGGCCTGGCGCACGCTGTTCGCGACCTGGACCTAGATGTAGAGCGCGGAGAGTTCCTCTCCTTGCTCGGCCCCTCCGGGTGCGGCAAAACCACGACTCTGCAGATGGTCGCAGGCTTTGTGCCGCCGACCGCAGGTACTGTCGTGGTAGGGGGACGGGATCTCACGGAGGTCGCGCCCGAAAAGCGCGACATGGGCGTCGTCTTCCAGAGCTATGCGCTCTTCCCTCATATGACCGTGCGGCAGAATATCGCCTTTGGCCTGGAGATGCGGAAGCTGGCGCGAACTCAGCTCGATGATCGCGTCGAGGAGGCTCTGTCCATGGTGCGCCTCTCCGGCTTCGGAGATCGCTATCCAAGTCAACTCTCGGGCGGCCAGCGCCAACGTGTCGCCATCGCGCGGTCGTTGGCAATCCAGCCGAGTGTCCTTCTGTTGGACGAGCCCATGTCCAATCTCGATGCCAAATTGCGGGGCGAGATGCATGTGGAACTGCGTGCGCTTCAACGGCGCCTCGGCATCACCACGGTTCTCGTGACGCATGACCAGGTCGAGGCCATGACGATGAGCGACCGGATCGCCGTCATGACAAATGGCAGTATTTCTCAGTTGGGCAGCCCACATGAGATCTATGACAAGCCAGCGTCCGAATTCGTCTACAAATTTCTCGGGCATGCAAATGTCATTACGGGAGAGATCACGTCGAGAAATCATTCCAGCGCTGTCGTTCGTGTTGGTTCAACGACGTTTTCGGCCGCAATCAGCGAGACGCATGTGGGCTCCGAGATCGAGCTGTTCGTTCGTCCCGAGCGCTTGCGCATCATGGCAGCCGATGCCTCCAACGTCCGGGGACGCGTGAATACACGGCTCTTCCTCGGTGGTCTCTGGCTCTTCGAAATCGAGAGCGACATCGGTGCGCTTCGCGTTACGACGCAGAATCTGGGAATGGAACAGCCCCAAGAAGGAGAGGTCGTTGGAATAGGCTGGAATCACGGAGACCTGCGGATCGTCGCTTCGGAGCAAACAGATGGCTAAGCCAACCTTCCTGGATCGCGGTACGCCCTGGCTTCTGTCCATGCCGGCTCTTTTGCTGTTCTTGGGTCTTCTGGCCGTGCCGCTCACCTTGACCGCGATCCTTTCGCTCAATGCGTTCGATGGAATGCGCGGGATCCAGCCTGCCCTTGGCTTGCAGAACTACGCTGAGATCTTGCTGGACAGCTATTATCATCAGATATTCTTGCGCACCGCAGGAATGGCGCTTGGCGTTACCTTCATTTGCATCCTTCTCGGAGTGCCCGAAACGTTGATCCTGTCGCGGATGACACCGTTATGGCGCGGATCGTCTTTCGCAATCATCCTTGGCCCATTGCTGATTTCCGTCGTCGTTCGGACCCTCGGCTGGTCCGTTCTGCTCGGCAATCGTGGCCTGGTAAATTCTGTGCTCCTCGGGATCGGCCTCATAGACCAACCGCTTCGTCTGCTGTTCTCCATGACAGGCGTGATCATTGTGCTGACGCATGTGTTCCTGCCCTTCATGATTATTGCCGTCTGGAGTGCTTTGCAAAGGCTCGACCGGCAAGTCGAACATGCCGCGAGGTCTCTCGGAGCGACTTCGACGTCGACCTTCTTTCGCATAATCTTGCCGCAGCTGATGCCGGGCATTCTGTCTGGCGCGATCATCGTATTCGCGTTGTCCGCGTCAGCGTTTGCGACTCCGTCCATCATCGGCGGCCGGAGGGTCAAGGTTGTCGCCACGGCAACTTATGATGAGTTTCTAAATTCGTTGAACTGGCCTCTCGGGGCGGCAATCGCTGTGTTGCTGCTGGTGGCCATTGTCCTTGTGATTGTCGGCTCCAATCGGTTGGTAGAGCGACGCTTCAAGGAGGTGTTCACATGACCAGCCGCACAGTCGGACGGAACGGGCCGGTGGCGCTGGCATTTCACGTGCTGCTCATCGTCTTTATCACAGCACCATTGATTGTGGTGATGCTGGTCTCCTTCTCGAACAAGGACTACATCTCGATGCCGTTTGATGGCGCCTCCTTGCGCTGGTATCGGGAAATATTCGCCGCGCCGGAACTGGTCAGTGCGTTCTGGCTCTCGATCTGGCTGGGTCTCGCGTCGGCCACCCTGGCTTCCGTTGTTGCCATTCCTGCAGCCATTGCCATCGCGCGGCATCGCTTCGCCGGCCGCGACGCGTTGATGGCGGTGTTGATGTCTCCGCTGATGATTCCTCATGTCGTGCTCGGAGTGGCATTCCTGAGGTTCTTTTCCCTCATGGATTGGACCGGCTCGTTCCCGGCGCTGGTCCTCGTCCATGCCGTTGTCGTCGTACCCTATTCCCTCCGGCTGACTCTTGCGGCTGTCATCGGCCTCGAGCGCGACGCGGAATCCGGGGCAAGGTCACTCGGCGCATCGCGGTACGTCGCTTTCCGGCGAATTCTCCTGCCGTTGATTTTGCCAGGCGTGATCGCGGGATGGCTTCTGGCGTTCATTCAAAGTTTCGATGAGGTCACGATGACGATCTTCGTGGCGACGCCAGGGACGATGACGCTGCCGGTCGCCATGTACAACCGCGTATCACAACTGACGGATCCGGTGACGACGTCCGTCTCCACGGTGCTGATTATCGGAACGATGATGTTGATGTTCGCCCTCGACCGGATCGTTGGTCTGGACAGGGTCTTGGTCGGGAAAAGCTAGCTCGCCCTTCGCCTGAATCGCCTCTCGTCTCTCGCCTCGTCGCCGGAGGACGACAGCGCTCGCGCGTCTGAGAGCTCGCCTAGGATGAGAACTGGAAGAGTTTGAATGAGCAACGAATGTCTAACTGTCGTGGGAGGCGGCCTCGTAGGGGCAGCTATCGCCTACGGTGCCGCCCGGGCCGGCGCGCGCGTCCGGTTGCTTGATCAGGGCGACGTCGCCTTTCGAGCGTCCCGCGGCAATTTCGGGCTCGTTTGGGTTTCAAGCAAGGGCTCAGGGGTTCCCCGCTATGCCCGGTGGAGTCGAGATGCCGCCAAACTATGGCCGGCCTTGCACAAGGAACTCCTTGAGTTGACGGGTGTCGACTCCGGCTTGCGGCAGCCAGGAGGCTTTTGGTTGGGCTTCAGCGAGGCAGAGGTCGAGGCCCGCGCCAAGGTGCTAGAAAAGATAGATCGCGAGGCCGGTGGCGTCCCGTTTCAGATGATGGAGCCGGCTGAGCTCAGGCAATACCTGCCCGGACTTGGGTCCGCCGTGGTCGGTGGAAGTTTCGGTCCGCTCGATGGCCATGCAAACCCGTTGATGCTGCTTCATGGCTTGCATGCAGGCCTGCGCCTCAAAGGCGCCGACGTCATAAACGGCGTGGACGTCAAACAGGTTAAGTACGATGCCAGTAGCAGCTTGTTTGAAGCGATCGCGGGCGATGGCCAGAGCTGGAAGAGCGAGCGGATCGTGCTGGCGGCGGGGCTCGGCAATGCGTCGCTGACACCGCAGGTAGGTCTATGTGCTCCGGTCGCTGCGACTCGCGGGCAGGTGCTGATCACGGAGCGGCTGAAGCCGTTCCTCGATTACCCGACAAACAAGGCAAGGCAGACCGTCGAAGGCACCGTGCAGATCGGCTCCACCTCTGAAGATGTCGGTCTGAACGACGGTACCAGCTCCGATAAAATCGAATGGTTGGCTCGCCGCGCGGTCGCGACGTTTCCCGCCCTGGCGCAAGCGCGGTTGGTCCGGGCCTGGGGGGCTTTGCGACCGCTGACGCCTGATGGTTATCCGGTCTATCAGGAGTCGCCGTCCTGTCCGGGGGCATATGTCGCCACCTGCCACAGCGGCGTCACGCTTGCATCCGCGCATGCTCTCGTCATCGGACCATGGATGAGCGGACTCGCGCAAACGCCCGCCGAATTCGATGTCTTCAAGGGGGATCGGTTCGCCGGTCCCAATACGAGCGTCTCCCATGACCACTGAACCGCTCTTCGTACTTCCGAGAACCTCAGAGTCGGAAGCCGTTACGATTACCTTCGAAGGCAGAGCCCTCCGCGTTCCCGCTGGAATCAGTGTTGCGGCCGCCTTGCTTGCCGCTGGCGTGCGCGATTTCCGCTCAAGCGTGGTGGGGCGGGCTCCGAGAGCTCCCTATTGCATGATGGGTGTCTGCTTCGAATGCCTGGTTGAAATCGACGATGTGCCCGCGCGACAGAGCTGCCTCATCGAGGTGCGGGATGGAATGCAAGTGCGGCGTCAGATTGGTGCCGCGGAGTTGAATGGTGGCACCTCGGAGAGAAGCCATGACTGATCGCGTGGCAGATCTCGTCATCATCGGGGCGGGTCCAGCCGGAATGGCCGCTGCCTGCGAAGCTCGATCGCTTGGTCTATCTGTCCTGTTGCTCGACGAGCAGGTGACGATTGGCGGGCAGATTTATCGAAGCATTGAATCTGCACCAACGGACCGACGCACCATTCTCGGCCAGGACTATGCCGCTGGTCAGCGTTTGGTGGCGGAATTCCGCGCCAGTGGCGCGCAATATCTGGGCGGGGCGACCGTCTGGAAAGTATCCCTGGACGGCACGGTCGACTACGTTGCGAATGGCAAGGCGGCCAAAGCTGCTGGCAAACACATCCTGATCGCAAGCGGCGCGATGGAGCGGCCTTTTCCGATCCCGGGCTGGACATTGCCCGGTGTCATGGGAGCCGGTGCGGGGCAAATCCTCCTCAAAAGCGCAGGTGCGCTGCCGACGAATCCGATTGTCCTCGCAGGCTGCGGTCCGCTGCTCTATCTGTTGGCTTCGCAGTACTTGCGCGCAGGCGCCAAGATCGCGGCGCTGGTCGACACTACCGCACCGTCCGCCTACTTGCGCGCCATTCGCTATTTGCCGGCGGCCCTGAAGGGGTGGCGGGACCTGGGGAAGGGCGTGAAGCTGCTGACGGTGCTTCGGCGTCAGGCTGTTCCGGTTTTCTCCGGAGCAAGCGGGCTCCAAATCGAAGGTGAGAAGCAGGTCGAGGGCGTGACCTTCACACATCGTCGGAAGCGAGTTCAGCTTCCTGCGTCCCTGGTGCTGCTGCATCAAGGGGTCGTTCCGAACACGCAGCTAAGCTGGTCCATTGGCGCAGAGCATCGCTGGAGTGCGGATCAACTTTGCTGGCAGCCGGTCACGGATGCGTGGGGCCGGTTAGGAGAAACGTCGATCTATGTGGCTGGCGATAGTCGAGCCATCGTGGGAGCCCAAGCGTCGGCCGTACAAGGTCGCTTGGCTGCTCTCGCAATTGGCCAGCGACTTGGCGCTGCGACGAGCATTGCACGGCGTTCGAACCCGTTGCTCCGCGAACTCAAGCGCCACACACATATCCGTCCGTTTTTGGATGCTCTTTACCGGCCGAACAACGAGAACCGGATACCCGAGTCCGACAACGTCATGGTCTGCAGATGCGAGGAAGTCACATCGGGGCAGATACGTCATTATGTCCAACTGGGTTGTTTGGGTCCTAATCAGACCAAGGCATTTGGTCGCTGCGGCATGGGACCTTGCCAGGGACGCTTCTGCGGTTTGACGGTCACCGAGATGATCGCCCAGGCGCGCGGCGTCGAGCCGTCTGACATCGGATACTATCGAATTCGGCCGCCCATCAAACCGATCACGCTCGGCGAGCTTGGCGGTTAGGGAAACAAACCTTGAAACAACAACAGACTGACGAGGAAAATCGAATGAGTGATATCGCCCGCATTGAGACCGATAAGCGTCGCAGTCGTGCCGTGGTCTACAACGGAATGGTCTTTGTAGGCGGCATGACCGCGGACGATCGCAGTCAGGACATCAAAGGGCAGACCAGGCAGACACTCGTAAAAATCGAGGAGTTCCTGGCCAAGGCGGGTACTGACAAGAGCCGTCTGCTCACCGCGCAGATCTGGATCAAGGACATCGCCAAAGACTTCGAGGGCATGAACGAAGTCTGGAACGCTTGGACTGCGCGGAATGCGGCTCCAACCCGCGCAACCGCGCAGTGCGACATGGGCGCACCCGATGTGCTGGTGGAAATCATCGTTACAGCCGCGGTCTCTCAATAGGCAATTGCAGGCGCGGCGCCGCTACGAAATTCAGTGTTGCGGCGTCGCTGATGCATAGGTGGAATTACAGGAAGAAGTGGGCAAGTCGAGCATGAACGACAACCACACGGAGCGTCAGTTCAAGTTCTGGGCACTGGTTGGCGCCGCCTTCCCCGGGACTGAGGTGGTCCACGAAATCAATCTGATCGGAACTGATGCGCTTGCTGTTGTTTGTTCGACGGCTCCGATTCTGCTCGAGCATGGTGTTAAACTCAAGGCGATCGAAGCCCGGATGGAGGCAGGCGCGGGCGTGGTAAACTACCGTATCGGGGCGCGTGACGACGCTGCACTGGCCAATCTCTTGCTGCGTCTCGAAGCTATTGGCGTGGTTAAAGAATGCTCCATCAGCAGTTTCGCCGGTAGAGTTGCGGAGCAGTGACCTTTATGAGTGGGGATCAGCAATGTTCTACTTCCGACCCTGTGGCTCAGATATCGGCGGTTGAAATCTATGGCATTGGAATCGGGCCATCGAGTTCGCACACCGTCGGCCCAATGCGCTCAGCCCTCCGGTTCGTCAACGAACTTGGAGACAAAATCTCGGACTGCACCGGTGTCAGGATTGACCTGTACGGTTCGCTTGCCCTCACCGGAAAAGGGCACGCGACCGACGTCGCCGTCATGCTGGGCCTATCGGGATATGATCCAGCGACGATTGATCCCGAGAACATTCCGTCGATCATCGACGACATCCAGACGCGGCATGAGCTTCGCCTTGGTGGAACCCAGAGCGTGTTGTTCGTCCAGGCTGCGCATCTCAACTTCCGCAAGCACGAATTCCTGCCTCGTCATCCAAATGCCGTTGAGTTTTCCGCCTTCAATGGCAACGACGTCGTTTTGCAACGGGTTTATTACTCCATAGGCGGCGGCACGATCATGGACGGCGACGGTCGCGTCAGCCGGTCTCTGCCGAATCATCCCCTTGATTTCCCTTTTGGTTCCGCGGCTGAGTTGCTCGAGATCGCGCGCCATCAGAACATGACGATAGCCGGGATCATGCAGGCGAACGAAGGCGCATGGAGACCGGAAACAGAAACAGGTGTGTTTCTGGATCTTGTGCGCGATACCATGATGGAGAGCATTCAGCGCGGATGTCTCGCGGATGGCATTCTGCCCGGCGGTCTCAATGTAAGGCGGCGCGCGCCGGCAATGCATAGGTCACTGTGCCAGTCGTCCGATCAGCAGGATCCGATGCGCGGCATGGACTGGGTCAGCCTTTATGCGCTCGCGGTAAATGAAGAGAATGCGGCTGGAAGCAGGATCGTTACAGCTCCGACCAACGGAGCTGCCGGCGTTCTCCCAGCCGTCCTCAAATACTTCGAGAAGTTCTGTTCAGGCGCCTCGCCGTCCCGATCTCGCGAGTTCCTGCTTACGGCCGCGGCAATCGGCATTCTGTACAAGATAGGCGCTTCCATCTCAGCGGCCGAGATGGGCTGCCAGGGGGAGATCGGTGTTGCGTGCTCCATGGCGGCCGGCGCCCTCACGGCCGTGCTCGGCGGCAGCAATGAGCAAGTCGCCAATGCAGCCGAAATCGGCATGGAGCATCATCTTGGGCTGACCTGTGATCCTGTTGGCGGCCTGGTCCAGATTCCCTGTATCGAACGCAACACGATGGGCGCGGTCAAGGCGATCAACGCTGCTCGGCTTGCGCTGAAGGCACATGACCAGGTCGTCTCATTGGATACTGTTATTGAAACAATGCGACAGACTGGTGCGGACATGAGCAGCAAATACAAGGAGACGAGCCTTGGAGGGCTCGCGGTCAATGTGGTTGCATGCTGACGGTGCCGGGACAAATCGGGCAACTTCGCCAGCACCGGTGCCGTGATTTGCGGACGGGTGCCCCGTCGGCCTGATGATCGAGGATCAGACGTGCGGGACATTTTGGCGATCAATACGGGCGGCACAATCAGCATGGCGGACGGGCCGAATGGCCTCGTGCCGGCTTCGGGGCTCGTCGAAGCGGCTTTTAGTCTACTCGCTCCTGCAGCCGCGCGGCTAAACGTTGTTTCGTTTACTCCGCTTGTCGATAGTGCTGACTTCAGTTCAGAGCAATGGAATCGACTGATCGAGTTGATCATGTCGCGGCGATATGATGGCGTCGTCATTGTGCACGGGACGGACACAATGTCGTACACGTGTGCCGCTTTATCGTACGCGCTCGAAGGCATTGACCTTCCCGTGGTCTTCACGGGTTCAATGCAGCCTCTGGGAATAGGGCAGAATGCGGAAGAGAATCTGCGTTTCGCTCTTCGTAGTGCTGCTTCGGGGCCTCCAGGTGTCTGGCTGGCCTTTGATGGCAGGCTGCTGTGCGCTCGAAGGCTGGTCAAGCATCATTCAATCGGGCCGGCATCCTTCCGGGAAACCGACGATCAAAGCTGTCAGCAACAATTTGCGCAGTTTCGTCCGCGTCGCTTCCTGCCACGACGGCTCGCCATTCTGACCCTTTCGCCTGGCGTTTGCGTGGCGGCCATCGATGCGGCTCTCCGCCAGCTCGAAGGTGCCGTACTCCGGGTTTTTGGTACCGGGACGCTGATGCACAGCCCGGAATTGCTTCGTACGTTCGCCGACGCGACGAGCCGTGGCTGTCGTATTGTCGCGGTAAGCAGCTGCGAAAATGGAGGCCTTGTGCCCGGTGCGTATGCCGCAGGTGCTTTGCTTTGGAAGAGCGGTGTTAAAAATGGCGGGAGGTTGACGCCGGAGGCTGCGCTCGTGCGTCTTTGGCTGGAACTATCGGAGTAGCTCTTCCGCTGGTGTACGACGTAGCAAGCGCCCTTGATGGGCCTCAACTTGGGGCCGATGGATTTCGACGGCTTCGAAAATATGTCCGCGCGAACGGGGGTAGATTATGGAAGTACCCGACGGCACCTCAAGGCGGCCCCTTTCTTGGTTTCCCACGTCGGGATGACTTCCTCGAACGAGCGAGTGTCTCGTTCGGCGTTTCTCCATACGCCTTGCGGTAGGTCTCACTGAAGCGGCCAAGATGAGTGAATCCGGCCCCGAAGGCTAGCTCAGTCACAGTCGTTGACGGGCCGGCATCGAGCAATTGGTCTTGAACGCGCTTCAACCTCGTCTCTCTCAGGAATACGGAGGGTGTCGTCCATCACTAAATTCACGGGGATGCCCGCTTTCGCATACTGCAACGCCAGGCCGACCGTGAATTGGTTCACCGCGGCTACAGCGCTCGGCAGGGCCTCTGACAAGAGGGCCCGTCCTCCTTTGGGGCGAATCCGTTTGTTCGGCTTGCTGGATGGCTTTGCCAGGTCAAGTAGCGATAATGATCTTGATTCCCATTCGCTCGATTGCCTTTGCATCGACGTTGGAAAGGCCGTCGTCGGTGATAAAGGCCTGGATCAGATCGAGTCCGCCGAGCCGTGTGAACGAATTTCTATTCACTTTGGTGGAGTCGGCGACGAGATAGACCTCTCTTGCTGCCTTCACCATGGCTTGCTTGGAATAGCTCGAAGCTGACACGCAGCACTAAATCGCAGGCAACATGTGTCGGCCACGGTAAAACAGTATTACCCATCCTCAACGGCTGTGTCGCACCCGACAGGGTAGCGCGTGTTGAGATATCAGGCAGCGCGATGAATTTGATCGTGCGACGAATACCCACTCTCGGTCGGATAAGCCCAGTGGTGCGACAAGTAAGTCATTGATTGTGCTCAACCCGGGGCTGCCTCTTAATCAGCGGGTCCCAGGTTCGAGCCCTGGTGCGCCCACCACCCTTAAGAAATTGGCCCGCAAGGGCCTTTTTTAATTCCGCGGCAGAGCAAACCGGGTCTCTTACGACGCTTTTGTGTCGCACGCCGTGCGACGATTCGGAAAATTTGGGAGCCTTGTTCATCGGGCGCGGGCGATCGTCGATGGTTACGCCTCGTGTTCACGGATGCCCAGTGCCGAAGCGCTCGGCTCGTTCAGGGATGACCCGAGACACAGTGCGCCAGGCGGGCGCGCTGCGTGACCTTGGTTTCACGTGGGCTTAGGGCCGAAGCCCATCCACCGCTGAAACACGCCAGCCAAGTGTGAGATCGGCCTACCGGTCTACATTGACGTGGATCAATCACGACATTTGCCGGCCGCGTCCAGATACGCACAGCCGAACAGCTCACCGTGGCGGCACAGCCGTCTCGGAATTCGGTGACCGAAGACAATGACGAGCCAGTTGAGTTGCGGTGGAAAGCTATGATGCTCCAGTTTCTTGTCGGCACGCTGGTTAGCCTGGTCAGTATCGCCGTGCACGCGCTAGCGACTGTCGTTGCGATCGACATAGCCCGCAGCGCAGGTTTGCGTCACCCGACGCGGCCGAGACCGCATTTGATGGGCGTGATGATGGCAACTGCGGTGGTTTTGATGGCCGCGCACATACTGGAAGTCCTCATATGGGCCGCGACTTACGGCATTGTCGGGGCGGCAGCCGCGGAGCATGGGCTGATCTATTTTGCTTTCGTCAATTATACGACTCTTGGCTACGGCGATGTCACGCCTGTTCGCGAATGGCGGCTCATTGGCCCCCTGACAGCCATGAACGGGGTGCTGCTGTTTGGATGGTCGGCGGCCGTGCTGTTCGAGGTCCTCCGCAAGACGCTCGACCATCTCGAAGCCGTCAAGGCACCTGGATTTACAAGGTCGTAATCCGGGGACCGAAACGGGCGCAACGAATGGAGCCGCAGATCAGGGCTGTAGATCCAGGCTGCCGAGCTGGTCCCGATCCAGCAGCACGATCTGGCGCTGGGTGTTTCCGATGAAGCCGAGAACGCCGAGGTCATGCAGGCGTGAGAGAGCGCGCGAGACGGTCTCCAGCGTGAGGCCGAGATAGTCGGCGATATCGCGTCGCGACATCGGGAGCGCCATGATGCCGGCGGCCGTCAGGCGCTTATCCATTTCGAGCAGGAACGCCGCGACCCGCTCCAGGGAGGTCTTGCGGCCGAGGAGCAGCATGTGGTCTTCCGCATGCTGGAGGTTATCTGTGGTCATGCTGAGCAGGTTTCTGGTGACGATGACATCGCTCTCGGCCACGGTTTCGAGGCTTTGCCGTCTGATCAGGCGCACCGTGGTGTCGATGATGGCTTCCGTCGTGAACCGGTGCTCGCTGCCGTTCTCGAGCCCGAAGATGTCGCCGACGAGGTGAAATGCGCCGATCTGCCTGCGGCCATCCGACAGCAGCTTGTAACTTCGTACTGCGCCGGACTTGACCTGGTAAACATACTCGGCTGGCTCTTTCTCGCCGTAGATCTCAGATCCCTTTCGGTACGAGAATTCGCTTAAATTCACCAGCGCATTTGAATGACTTGTCATGCCGAGGTCGCGGAGGGTGTTGGGGCGCAGGGTGGGATCTGTTGTGATGCGAACGAACATAGGCCAACTCCTCAGCTTGCCGCCGAATTGGTCCGTCAGACGAAATATCCTCGGCCGGAAATGCGCCGCGCCATCCACTCCCGCCGCAGTTGATTTTCGACCAAGGTGGTAGTTCAATCCATTGTCCCAAGGTTCATTGTACCAAAGGACAGCACCGGCGATTGCTGCGCGGGATGAGAAGCTTATCGCGGTGGAGATGCGACATTTCGCGAAGCAGATATTCCGACTTCCAAACGCGAAGATGACCTTGAAGATTGAGGGGGACGTCGAGCCGTTCTCATTAAATCTCGTGCGAGAGGTAAAAGGTGCCAGGCCTCGTTCACGTTGTTGACGACGACGAGTCCTTTCGGACCGCCATCGAGCGTCGGCTGAAGCTCGCGGGATACGAGGTCGCGACCTATGCATCAGCGCTGGAACTCCTGGACGCGGTGCCGAATGACGAGCAGGCGGGGTGTATTCTGCTCGACGTGCGGATCCCGGGACTGAGCGGTCCCGACCTGCAGGCCCGGTTGATCGCGTCAGGTTCGATGTTGCCCATCATCTTCCTGACCGGTCATGTCGACACGGCAACCACCGTTCGTGCGATCAAGGCAGGTGCGGAAGACTTCCTGACCAAACCGATATCCTCCGAGCAGCTGCTCGATGCGGTCGAGCGCGCCTTGGCCGGTCAGCAAACGGTGCGGGCCCAGCGCAGCAAGCTTGATGCGTTTCGCGGTCATGTGGCCACGCTGACGCAGCGCGAGCGGCAGGTGTTCGATCTCATCGTGCGTGGCCGGATCAACAAACAGATCGCGCATGAGCTCGGAACCACCGAACGCACGGTGAAGGCGCATCGCCATCAAGTCATGGAGAAGATGCAGGTTCATTCGCTGGCGGAACTGGTTTCGATCGCAGAGCGGCTCGGAATGCTCGATCCGAACCACCATTAGCCGCTTTGTCACCGCGGCACGGTTCCCGTTGTGACTTCCCCAAAGGGCAATGCTGAGCCGTGTTGACAGTGCACGGCGAGCCGTGTGCAATAGTGCACAGAGGTCCGCTCGGAACGCGGAGCAATCGTATTCATTATCCCACTATCGTAGCGTCATCTCCCGGAAAGGCAGATCGCCTTGCCCCTGCGCGAGTCCGTCTTTGTCGTCGACGACGATCCGTCCATGCGATCCAGCATGGACAGGCTCCTGCGACGACACGGTTTCGACACCACGCTGTTCGACACCGCGGGTGCCTTGCTCGATCATGGCAAGTTCTACACCGCGATTTGCATCATTCTCGACATCAATCTTGACGGAAGGTCCGGGATCGAGGTGCGGCGAATACTGGCTGAGAAGGGCGTCGTGGCGCCGGTGATCTATGTGACCGGTAATGACAGCCTCGCGAGCCGTGCTGCGGCGCTTGCGTCCGGCTGCGTTGCCTATTTGGTCAAACCCTTTGCGGCGCAGTCGTTGATCGAATCCGTCGAGCGCGCCCGTATCTCGTAACTCCACTCTGGTCATCATTCGTCGATGTATTGCTCGAGCGTTCTGGTTGGTGCGCCCTTGCGGACGGAGGCGAATTGCGCCAACGGAATCGAGGTCGTCACGGCAAGAAGATTCGAATCGGCGAGTTCGAGCAGAAGCGCCTTACCGGTTTCCATCTCTTTGATCACCTGTGGCGCCGCTACGTCGGCCGCGACGCATAGATTGGTGAGACACCAAGTATAGGGCACGCGGAAGGTCTCGCCTTGGTCGACGCTCAATTTCGGCGGCTGTTGCAGGTACATGCCGACAGGTACGAACAATTGCAGGCGGACGGTGGGGGCGTCCTCGCGCTCGATCAGGTCGACGCGGACCGCGGTCTGGCCGGTTGCGAATTTGCCGGTGATCGAAGTCCGGCACAGCATCGGCGCGCCGCCGGCCTTGAAGCAGAGCTTTTGCCAATCGCCATAGGTGATATCCCTGGCTTCGCGCTGACCGCGCGTTGCGACCTCGGCGGCTTTCTCGGCTTGCGCCGCCTCCGGTGCGGCGATGCCTGAATTCGTCGCGCTCGCCAACACCGCAACGATCAGGAGGCCCGAGAGATGATCAAGAGGGCGAGGCATGGTCGCGTCTCCGAAGCTTGGGCTCACTTCTGCGCATCGAGAAAGTTCGTCACCAGCGGCGACCAGAGCGGAATCGCGTCCGGCGAGCCGATGAAGAAATGCCCCTCGTCGCCGAATGGCGGCATCAGATGATATTCGGCCCGGCCGCCGGCGCTGGTGAAGGCGGCATGCATGCGCTTCGACAGCTCGGGGCCGAAAAAGGTGTCGTTCTCGATGTAGATCCACAGCATCGGCACCCGCGAGGTCCGGCCAAAATCCGCGGTCGCTTCGACCAGCCTGTCGGGTGCGCAATTGTTGTTGGGCTTGCCGCCGACTCGGCCGCCGCGGCCGGCGGCAAACGTGATAATCGCCTTCACCTGCGGCGGGTTCGCGCTCGACAGCGCGATCGAGGCCCAGCCGCCGGCGGACTGGCCGACCACGATCACGTCCTTCGGGATGATGCGCTTCTCGGCGGCCAGGTAGTCGATGATCCAGAGGTCGACCTGGGCAACCGCAAGCCCCGCATCATGGAAGTTGGGATTGGTGCACTTGCCGACCTTGGAGAAGAACGGGCCGAACAGCGCGCGCTCGGGAATGTCGATCGCCTGCGCGCCATAACCGCTGCCGACCGGCGCAACTACGAGATAGCCGTGTTTGGCGAACCATTTGGCGGCGTCGCGGAATTCCACCAGCGGAAAGAAGCTGCGATCTCTCGGGTTGAGCGAGACGCCGTGATTCATGATGACCAGCGGGAAGGGACCGTCGCCGGCCGGGCGCACCAGATAGGCGAACATCGGCAGCGGCAGGGGCAGGGCCCAGATCTCCTCCTGGATGCGGATCTCATCCTCGGCGCGTGCGGGCGCGGCAAAGACGAGAAGAGCGAGAAGCGCCGTCGCCAAAAGGCGGATGATTGCGGCCAAGTCCCGACGCATCGCGACCTCCTTCAACCCGAAAACGTTGCGGCCACCACGATCGGACCGAGCACCGTCAGCACGACGTTGCCGACCGCGTAGGGCACGGCGACGCCGAGTACCGGCGTCTGACTCTCGGCGACATCGCAGGCCCCGGTGACGGCGGCGTCGACCGTCATGGCGCCGGCCAGCGCGCCACAGGTCACCACCGGGTTCATGCGCAGCACGTAGTAGGCGACCAGCGTTCCGACCGTCATCGGGATCAGCGTGACGACAACGCCCATGCCGACCAGCAGCAGCCCATGCGTCTGGATCGCCGACCAGGCGGCGAGGCCGTTGCCGAGGCCGATCGCAGCGATGAAGCCACCAAGGCCGAGGTCGCTGAGCGTCTGCTGTGCCGCCGGCGGCATCGCGCCCATGGTGGGCTTGCGCGAGCGCATCCAGCCGCAGACGAGGCCCGCGATCAGCGCGCCGCCGCCGCCGCCAAGGGTCAGCGCGACCGCGCCGACCTTGAAGCTGGCAAGGCCCGCCATGAGGCCGACGGCGATGCCGGCGACAAGGAAGGCAATGTCGGTGCGGTCGCCGGTGTTCAGTGCGTGGCCGACTTGCGCCGTTGCCCGCGCGATATTGCCGGTGCTCCCGACCAGCGTCATGACGTCTCCGAGATAGAGGCGTGTGTCGGGCCCGAGCGGCACTTCGCGGCCCATCCTGGTGAGGGAACGCAGGAAAACACCGCGCGCGTTATCGCCGACGATCTCAGCGACTTCGCGGATCGAGCGGCCGTGCAGCTTGCTGTTCTCCACGAGCACTTCGATCACGTTGCCGGGGAGGCTGCGCAGCAGCGCGTCGGCGTCGATTTCCTCGCCGATGATCGGCTCGGCCTCGACGATGGCGGCGGTCGGGCCGGTCAGGACGATGTCGTCGCCATCCTCGAGCATAGCGTCGCGACGAGGCGCAATATCGGCGCCCCGGCGGACGATCCGCTCCACCACCGTGCGGTGGCCGATCTCGGATTCGATGGCCCCGACCGTCCGGCTTGCGGCGGCCGAGACGCGATAGGCGCGCGCCTGGAATTTGCGATAGGAGAGATTGTCCGTCTTCGCGGGCGCGCCGCCGGCAAGCTCCGCCTCGAGCTTCTTTGCCTCCGCCTTCAGATCTATTCCCATCAGCCGCGGTGCGACGAACGGAACGAACAGCAGCGTCAAAATGTAGCCGAGCACATAGGTCACGGCGTAGCCGGCTGCGATGTTGGCTTCCTGCTGCTTCAAGACGTCGGCGGGCAGCCCTAGCTGCGCCAGCGCGCTCGACGCCGTGCCGATCACGGATGACTGCGTCAGCGCGCCCGCGGTGAGGCCTGCCGCCATTCCGGTATCGAGCTTGAACACATGGGCAAAGATCAGCACGAGCACCAGGCCCGTGCCGCCGATCACCAGCGCCAGCGCAACCTGCGCCAACGTCCGGAAGCTCAAGGAGGCAAAGAACTCCGGGCCCGAGCGGTAGCCGATCGTGAAGACGAACAGGCTGAACAGCACCACCCGGAGGATCGGCGGGAAGGAGAAGCTGCCGAGCTGCCCGATCAGGACGGCGACAATCAGGATGCAGGCGGTGGTACCGATCGAGAAGCCGCGAACCTTGATTCGGCCGAGAATGGTGCCGATCGCGATCGCCAGCAGCAGGAAGATTTCCGGTGCGGTGGTGATCATCCACCTGACGGTGTCCATGGTCGCATTTCCCCCGACACTTTGGGGCGGATTTGATTGGCGGCGGGAACAGATTGCTTGATCCAGATCAAGCCTTTGCAGGGACGAGCCGAAGCCTATGTAGCCATGGAGAATTCGCGACAGCCCGTATTGCCGACATGAGCACCCTGGACGTCGCAGCCGGAGCAATCCGCCGCGATGAAACGATCGGGATCGTATTGCTGCTCGCCTTCGCGGGCGGTTATATCGACGCCTATACCTGGATCATCCACGGCGTGCTGGCGAATGCGCAGACCGCCAATTTGATCTTCCTCTGGGCCCATGCAATGGCCGGCAACTGGGCCAAGGCATTTCACTTCGTGCCGCCGATCCTGGCCTTCGCGGTCGGCATCGTGATTGCCGCGTGGCTGCGTCGTGTTGCCGGCGAACGGGCCGGCGCGATCAGCACGCTGGTCGAGATCGTGCTCTTGATCACGATCGGCATCCTGCACAATCGGTTGCCTGACCTGGCCGGAACGCTTGGCATTTCGGTCGTCGCCGCCATGCAGTCGGGCATGTTCATCAAGGTCGAGGGCACGATCTGCAGCACCGTGATGATCACGGGCAACATGCGCCAGGCCGTCGAGAACATTTTTGCGGCTGTGTACGGAGGCGCGCCGCCAGGCACGCTGCGCAAGTCGGGCATTTTCTTCGCCTTGTGCGCGGTGTTCGGCTTCGGCGCTGCAGCAGGTGCCTACGCCACCAAGACCATTCCCAACCTCGCGCTCGGCATTCCCGTGATCGCGTTGCTGATTGTTCTATTGCGCTGTGAAACCGCGCCACGCGAGGTAACCGGATGAATTCGCAGCCAGATCCCGGCTGGACGCGCTTCTTCCCGCCGTTCGGCTGGCTCCCCGCCTATCGCGGCGAGTGGCTGCCATCCGACGCCGTCGCCGGCATCACGCTCGCCGCTTATGCCATCCCGGTCTCGCTCGCCTACGCAGCGCTCGCGGGCCTGCCGCCGCAGATCGGCGTCTACGGCTACATGCTCGGTGGCCTCGGCTACGCGCTGCTCGGCTCGTCGCGGCAACTCGCGATCGGTCCGACCTCGGCAATCTCCCTGATGATTGCGGCGACCGTCGGCGCGCTCGCCGGCGGTGATGCGGTGCGCTATGCGCAGATCGCAAGCCTTGCGGCCTTTGCGGTAGCAACGCTGTGCTTCATCGCCTGGCTGTTCAAGCTCAGCGTCCTCGTTCGCCTCGTCAGCGACAGCATCCTGGTCGGCTTCAAGGCCGGGGCCGGGCTCACCATCATCATGAGCCAGCTACCGAGTCTGTTCGGCGTGGCCGGCGGGGGGCACAATTTCTTCGACCGGGCTGTCAAGCTGGCCGGGCAGCTCGGCGGCATTGACCCGCTCGTGCTCGCCATCGGCGCGGTCGCACTTCTGCTGCTCTTGCTCGGCGAACGGCTGCTGCCGGGCAAGCCGGTCGGCATCACCATCGTGGCGCTGGCGATCGTGGTGGCGACGGTGTTCGGCTTCCCCGGGCTCGGTGTGCCCGTTACCGGGAAGATACCGGAAGGTTTGCCGGCGCTGGGGATCCCGACCTTCGGCCTGCTGGAGTTCGACGACCTGTTTCCGCTCGCTGCCGGGGCGTGCTGCTGGCCTATATCGAAGGCGTCTCGGCCGCCCGCAGCTTTGCTGCCAAGCATGGCTATGCGCTCGACGTCCGGCAGGAGTTCCTGGGGCTGGGCGCCGCGAATCTCGCCGCCGCCTTCGGCCACGGCTATCCGGTCGCCGGCGGCCTGTCGCAATCGGCGGTCAACGACAGCGCCGGCGCGCGGACACCGCTGGCGCTGGTGATCTGCTCGGTCACGCTCGGCCTGTGCCTTTTGTTCTTCACGGGGCTGCTCACCAATCTGCCCAAGGCGGTGCTCGCAGCCATCGTCTTTGCTGCCGTCTACAAGCTGGTCGATGTCCGCGCTCTGATCCGGATGTGGCGGGTCAGCCGGATCGATTTCTACGCGGCGTCGATCGCGCTGATCTCCGTGCTGCTGCTCGGCATCCTCCAGGGCGTGCTGCTGGCCTCGATCGCGTCGATCTTCCTGCTGCTGGCGCGGGCATCGCGGCCAAACGTCGCGTTCCTCGGCCGCTTGCCGGGCAGCGGCCGCTATTCCGACGCCGCAAGGCACGAGGACGTCGAGCCGCTGGTCGGCATCATCGCCTTCCGCCCGGAGGCCTCGCTGCTCTACATCAATGCCGAGACGATCCTGGAGACGGTCCTGGCCGCGCTTCGGAACGCGCCGCGTATCCACCTTGTCGTCTGCGACCTTTCGGCCTCGCCCTACATTGATCTCGCGGGCTCACGCATGCTGCATGATCTCCATGACGAGCTTGCGTCACGCAGGATGACGCTCTGCATCGTCGGTGCGCACGCGCAGCTCCGCGACCTCCTGCGCGCCGAAGGGCTCGCGGACAAGACCGACAGCGGGCAGTGGCTGCGTTCGCTCGACAGTCTGCTCGGTGACGACCAGGCCAGCACCGCGCAACGAACGGCCTGATGCCTCTCGTATTGCGCTGCGAACGGAATCGCGTTGCCTCTCAGAATGCACGCGACCGTTGACTTGGATCAATGGAGCGACCGGCCCCGCACTCACGATCCCGCATCACTTTCGCCCCAACGGATCGGGAGAGACACATGTCTAATGAGCCCAAGGCCGCGCAAAAGCGCATCGACCAGTTCTTTTCCGGCCCCGGAGCGCGGGCAGACGACTGGCGCGATCTGATCGAGGCGGCAAAGCTATGGGCGCGCGGTGGCGACCGGGCGCAATATGATGCTGCGCTGGCCGAGTTGTCGATCACCGAGGAATTCCACGGCTATCCCGGCCAGCAATTGATGGCGGCCTTGCGCGAGGCGGCCTCGGCCGGCGATGCGGCCGGGTCGCTTTCGCTTGCGACCCGGATCACCCAGGCCTTGGCCACGCGATCGTTCCGCCAGCATGCCGGCGACTGGAACGCGAAGGACGACGGCGATGGCGACACGCCCGAGCTGGTGTCGCCCACCTTCGGCGGGCAAAAGGCGCGCCGGCCGTATTTTGAAACCCTGATCGTCACCGGCGTGTCCCCCAGCCAGTGGCCGGCGCTTGCCGCCGAATGGCGCAAGCTGCGCCGGCCGGAAGACGGCTTCATCTATGAGCCGGTCATCGTCGGCAGCCTGGAGGATGCATTCTGCGCGACGATGCTCAATCCGAACCTCGGCGCAGTCATCGTCAACGAAGGCTTCGGGCTGCGCTCCCGACACAATGCGCCGGTTCTGCGCTCGATCACGGCCACGGCCGGTCTCAATGACGAGGCCGACGCCTCGGCGCTCCGGCTCGCCCAGATCATCAAGCGCGTCCGACCCGAGCTCGACCTCTACATGATCTCGAACCGCGATGTCGAGGAGCTAGCCGGCAATCCCGAGGCCAACGTCGTCCGCCGCATCTTCTATTCGGTGGAAGAGCTCCTGGAGCTGCACCTTTCGATCCTCGAAGGCATCCAGGATCGCTATGACACCCCGTTCTTCGACAATCTCAAGAAATACGCACAGCGCCCGATCGGGACGTTCCACGCGCTACCGATCGCCCGCGGCAAGTCGATCTTCAAGTCCGACTGGATCCGCGACATGGGCGAGTTCTACGGCCCGAACCTGTTCCTGGCCGAGAGCAGCGCCACCACCGGGGGCCTCGACAGCATGTTGGAGCCGACCGGCAACATCAAGAAGGCGCAGGAGAAGGCGGCGAGGGCGCTCGGCGCCGACCGTGTCTTCTTCGTCACCAACGGCACGTCGACCTCCAACAAGATGGCGGTGCAGGCATTGCTCGCGCCCGGCGATATCGCGATCGTCGATCGGAACTGCCACAAATCGCACCATTACGGCATGGTGCTCGCCGGCGCGCAGCCGCTCTACGTCGAAGCCTTTCCGATGACCGAGTATTCGATGTATGGCGCGGTACCGCTGAAGACGATCAAGCAAGCGTTGCTCAATGCCAAGGCCGACGGCCGGCTCGACCGCGTCAAGATGCTTGATCTCACCAACTGCACCTTCGACGGCCACATCTACAACACCCGCCGGGTGATGGAGGAATGTCTCGCCATCAAGCCGGACCTGATCTTCCTATGGGACGAGGCCTGGTTCGGCTTCGCGCGCTTCTCGCCCTTCCTGCGCCGCCGCACCGGCCTCGGCGCCGCCAACGAGATCGAGGCGTGGATGCGCGATCCGAGGTCGGTCGACGCCTATGAGAAGCAGCAGGCGCAACTCGGCAACGACCCATCGGACGAGACGCTGCTCAACACCAGGCTGATTCCGGACCCCCGGCAGATTCGCCTGCGTGTCTACCAGACCAACTCGACCCACAAATCGATGTCGGCGATCCGCCAGGGCTCCATGCTGTCGGTCAAGGATGTCGAATTCCACACGGTCGAGCAGCAGTTCAAGGAGGCCGTGTTCACTCACGCCTCGACCAGCCCGAACCAGCAGCTCATTGCCAGCCTCGACATCTCGCGGCGGCAGATGGAGCTGGAGGGTTACGGCCTCGTCGCCAATGCGATCGAGGTTGGGTTCGCGATCCGTCGAGCGGTCAACAACAATCCGCTGCTCTCAAAATACTTTCGCGTGCTTCCCGCCGACGCTATGGTGCCGGCGCAATACCGTCAGAGCGGCTTCACCGACTATCTCTCGGACGGTGTGAACTGGGCGAACACGCTCAAGAGCCTGGATGAAGACGAGTTCTGCCTCGACCCGACCCGCATGACGCTGGTGTGCGGCACGGCCGGTTACGATGGCACCCAGTTCAAGGGCATCCTCGCCAACGAGTACAACATCCAGGTCAACAAGACCTCGCGCAACTCGGTCCTGGTCCAGTCCAACATCAACAACACCCGCAGCGATGTCGCGCACCTCATCCGCGTCCTCGCCGAGATCGCGGGCGAAGTCGATCGCGGGCTGGCCCAAGGCGGCGCGAATGCGCGCAAGACGTTCGAGGCGCGGGTCAAGAGCCTGATGACCGACGTCCCGGACCTGCCGAACTTCTCGCAATTCCATCCGAGCTTCCGCGGCGATGCCGGCGCCAAGACCAACGAAGGCGATATCCGCAGTGGCTTCTATGCCGCCTATGACGTCGCGGGTTGCGAGCACATCCGCCTCAACGATCCCGAGATCGACCGGCGGCTGAAGGCCGGTCCCGAGCTCGTCTCGGCCAACTTCGTGATCCCGTATCCGCCTGGCTTCCCGATCATGGTGCCGGGCCAGGTCATTACTCAGGAGACCATCGACTTCATGCGCAAGCTCGATGTGAAGGAAATCCATGGCTACGACGCCAAGGAAGGCCTGAAGCTCGTGCGCACGGAAGCTTTGGCGAAGCTCGGCCGACCGAAGCCCGACGCGCAGCCGAAGCTCAAGGCCGCATCATAAGGCTTGGAGGGGACCAACATGCAGGCGTTTTTCGAATTCTTGCGGCAGTATCCGTATCTGCTGCTGTTTTTCGTCGTCGGTCTCGCCGTCTATATCGGCCGGGCCAGCATCAAGGGGTATGGCCTCGGCATGGTCGCCGGCGCCATCGTTGTCGGTGCAGGCATCTCGGTCTGGGCTTCCAGTTATGGGGTGAAGCTCGAGCTGAACAACTTTGCCAAGAGCCTGTTCTACTATCTTTTCATGTACGGCGTCGGCTTGCGCGTCGGTCCGTCCTTCATCAATAGCCTGAGAGGGGATGGCATCAAGTTCCTGTTCCTCGCGGTCGTATCCAGCATTCTGGGCCTGACGCTGGTCGTGCTCGGTGCCAGGCTCTTCGAATTGCCGCCAGGGGCCGCCGGCGGCATGCTTGCGGGATCGCAGACCATGTCGGCGGCGATCGGTTCGGCCGAGCAGGCCGTCACGTCGGGGGTCGTGAAGCTACCCGCGGGCATGAAGCCCGAGGAAGCAACAGGCATGATCGCGCTCTCCTACGGTATCACCTACATCTGGGGCACCGTCGGCATCATCCTGATCTGCAAATATCTGCCGCGCTGGTGGGGCGTCGATGCCAAGGCCGCCGCCAAGCAGTATGAGCGGGAATTCGGCGTCAAGGATCTCGAAGGCGGCGGCCTGACTGGCTATCGCCAGTTCGGCCTGCGTGCCTATCGGCTGGAAAATCCAGCGACAGCCGGCATGAGTATCGGAAAATTCCGAGCGATGAATCCGGAATACCGCATCGTCAACGTCGGGCGCAAGGGGGAGCCGCAAGGGGCCGATCCCGAGTTCGTGCTGCAAAAGGGGGACATCGTCGCCCTTGGCGGCGCGACCGAGCATCTCACCGAGAAGATGGGCCTGATCGGGCCGGAGGTTGCTGATGCCAGGACGCTTGGCATCCCCATGGACCAGGCCGACATCCTCGTCACCAACAAGGAGATGGTCGGACGCACCTTCGAGTCCTTCCGCGACACCGCGATTGCCGGCCAGTTGCAGGTCACCAAGGTCGAGCGCGGCGGCGTGCAGATCCCGGCGGGTCTGAAGACCAAGCTGGAGCGGATGGACATCGTCTCCGTGGTCGGTCTGAAGTCCGCCGTCAACGAGCTCGGCGAGATGTGGGGTCGCATCGCGCGCGCCAACACCTCGACCGATCTGCTGACCCTGTCCCTCGGCATGATCCTTGGCTTCCTGATCGGCATGGTCGACTTCCCGGCCTTCGGCGCCAGGGTCGGCCTCGGCAATGCGGGCGGTCTGTTGCTGTCGGGCGTAATTGTGTCCTCGGTGGTGTCGCGACTGCGCTTCTTCGGCAATACGCCAAATGCCGCGCGCAATGTGCTGGAGGATCTCGGTCTCGTCGTCTTCGTCGCCATCGTCGGCGTCAATGCCGGCGCGGGACTGCTGTCGCAGTTGACCGGCGCTGTTGCCCTGAAGATCTTCATCGTCGGATTCATCGCCTGCACGATCCCGCCGTTCATCGTCTGGGCGATCGGCTTCCACGTCTTCAAGATCAACCCGGCCGTGCTGATGGGCGGCGTTGCCGGCGCGCGATCGCATTCGGGACCGTGCCGCGAAGCCGCGGTCGAGATCCAGAGCACGGTGCCCTGGATCGGATTCCCGGTCGGCTACGCCGTCTCGGGCATCCTGCTCACCATCTTCGGCTACTTCGCAATGCTGCTCGCGCAATAAACACGGGGAAAGAAACGTCATGAGGAAAGTTACCATCGGCGCCGTTCTGATTGCATCGATCGCAGCCGCCACCGGATTCAGCATGCCGTCGCGTGCTGACACCGGCCAGGTGGCCGTCGTGTTCACCAAGGGCGGATTCATCGTTGGTGTCGGGGGCGGCGAAGGTGTCCTGCTTTACCGGGGCAAGAAATATCCCTTCACAGTCTCCGGCATGAGTGTCGGCCTGACGGTTGGAGCGTCGACCACGAAGTTTGTCGGCCGCGCTCTCAATCTCAAGGGGCCCGCGTCGATAGAAGGCTCCTATGCAGTGGGAGGAGCGGGTGGGGCAATCGCCGCAGGTGCCGGCGCTGTTCAGCTTCAGAACGGCAACGGCGTGATCCTTCAGCTCAGCGGCCCACGGGTCGGCGCGGAAGTATCGGCGGCCGTCGGCGGTGTCACGATCCGCCTGAAGTGATCCGACGAGGCGACGGGCTGCGTCACCGCAGCCCGTCTGCGTCTCAATAGCGCTCGGCGACGAAATTCATTCCCTTCAGGCTGGCCTGGTCGTTGTAGCGTCCCTTGTCGGAGCGCTTCGGCAGCTTGATCTTGTCCTTCTTGATACGCTTGTAGGGGATCGCATCAAGAATATGCGCGATGCAGTTCAGCCGTGCCTTTCGCTTGTCATCGGAGCGGATGATGTACCACGGTGCTTCCTTCGTGCTGGTCTGCTTGAGCATCAGATCCCGAGCTCGCGAATAGTCGTACCAGCGACGGTAGGACTCTAGATCCATCGGGCTCAGCTTCCATTGCCGGACGGGATCATCGATGCGCGCATGGAAGCGGCGTTCCTGCTCGTCCATGCCCACCTCGAGCCAGATCTTGATCAAGATGATGCCGCCGTCGATGACGTATTTCTCCATTTGTGGGCACAATGTGAGGAAGCGATCGTGCTCGGCAGGGGTACAGAAGCCCATGACGTATTCGACACCTGCGCGGTTGTACCAGCTTCGGTCGAAGATCACGATCTCGCCGCCGGCCGGGAAGTTCCCCATGTAGCGCTGGAAGAAGAGCTGCGTCTTCTCGCGGTCCGACGGCGCCGGAAGGGCGACGACACGAAAAACGCGCGGACTCACCTTCTCGGTAATCGCCTTGATCGTCCCGCCCTTGCCGGCGGCGTCCCGGCCCTCGAACAGGACGATGACCCGGAGCTTGTTCTCCCGCACATAATCCTGGAGATGGCACAGCTCGATCTGGAGCTTTTCGAGCTCCTTCTCATAGTCCTTCCGCTTCATCCGCTGCGCAGGTGTGTCCTTGGCCATGCCGATCCCTTCGCTGCTCGTCATTCGTCCCAGGAGATGGTCACGCCGATGTCGCCGGGCACGCCGCCAGGAAACTCGATGACCTGGTAGGCGATCCGATAGCCGCGCGGCTTCAAGTAATCGGTCCAGAGCTGGAAGATTTCTCTGGGTATTCCAGTCAGGGTGTTCTCCCAGCCTTTTTCCATCTGGTTGATGGCCCGCCCCTTGTCGGTGCAGAGCGAGTTGGGGAAACGATAGACCAGCACTTCGGTCAGGCCGTTTCGCACCGCGCGCTGGATGATGGTCGAGGCGAGCTTGATCTTCTCCTCCTCGCTCTTGCCGGAGGGTTTGCTCAAGCGCTCGATCAGCGCGCGCTTCTCGGCCTCGGCGGCGGTTGCCAGACGGACATACTCATCCGCCTTTTCGGCCTCCTTGAGAGCGGCTTCCTTTCGAATCTGGGCGGCGTTGGGGATGAGATCGTCGAGGCCGGGCATGGCTGCGGCTCCTGGTGGATGTGCGATCGGCACCTTGGGAACGCTAAGGTGGGCAAGGGGCATTTTCTTGATTCAAATCAAGCAAACAGCTAGATCGTCTGAGCACAGTGCCGGAAGTGATATTCGTTAATGGGGAGAGACGTTTGAGCGACCAGCTTCATCCGATGGCCCCCCATCATCTTCCGTTCTATCTGGCGCCAGGGAGCGGGACCGATACGCTCATGGTCGTGATGGGTGTGTTTCTGATCGGGACCATGCTCTGGGTCGGAACGCTCTATTGGAAGCTGCACAGCCTGCCCGAACGGATGGCGCACAAGTCGCAGAAGCTGCAATTCGAGTTCGTCGCGGTGCTTGGCCTGATCTCGCTGTTCACGCACATGCACATCTTCTGGATTGCAGGGCTCCTGCTCGCAATGATCGATTTGCCCGATTTCGGCACGCCGCTGCGCAGCATTGCCGGATCCGTCGAGAAGATTGCGGAGGCAACGCCGGGCGCCGAGGGCGAGGAGGTCCGGATAGAGGCCGCGACTGCAACGCCTCCGACGGACAAGCCGGGACCAACCAAACATAAGGAGCCCAGCCATGCTTGAGCTCCTGATCTGCTCTCTTGTCACGATTCTGCCGGACTATCTCTACCGCCGCTACGCCCAGGGTAAGCGCTTGGGCAAGGAGATCACCTTCTTCTCGATCTGGTACGAGCTGCGCTGGGGTATCACCGGCTGCCTAATGCTGACGGTGTCGCTGATCACGATGATCTTCTACTTCCATCCGACAACGTCGTCGGCGACGCTCTATTTCCGCACTGTGCCGATCCTTCCCGAAGGGTCGGGTCGCGTGGAAGAGGTCAAGGTCGGCTTCAGCGCGCCGGTGAGGAAGGGCGATGTGTTGTTCACGCTCGACAGCTCGAAGCAGCGGGCCGCTTACGAGACGGCGAAGCGGAGGGTGGCCGAGGTCGATGCCACCATGCAGACGGCGCAGGCCGACGTGGTCAAGGCCGAGGCGCAGATCGGAGAGGCGAAAGCCAACTACCAGCAGGCCAAGGACGAGCTCGAGGTCAAGACCGAGCTCCAGCGCCGCAATCCCGGCATCGTTCCCCAGCGCGACATCGAAAAGCTCCAAGTGCTGGTCGACCAGCGTCAGTCCGGCATCGACGCGGCGACGGCTGCAAGGCAATCTGCATCCTTGCAGGTCTCCGTCTTGCTGCCGGCGCAGAAGGCCAGCGCGGAAGCCGTGCTCGATCAGGCCCAGGTCGATCTCGACAAGACTTATATTCGTGCAGGCGTCGACGGTCGCGTCGAGCAATTCCTCCTTCGGCCCGGCGACCTCGTCGCCCAGATCATGCGTCCGGCGGGCGTGCTGATTCCCGAAGGCGCCGGCACCAAGGCGCTGCAGGCCGGATTCGGCCAGATTGAGGCGCAGGTGATGAGCGCGGGCATGGTGGCCGAGGCAACCTGCATCTCGAAACCCTGGGTCATCATCCCCATGGTGATCACGACGGTGCAGGACTATATCGCCGCCGGACAGTTCCGCGCTGGAGAGCAGTTGATCGATCCGCAAAATGCCGTCCGCCCAGGCACGATCCTGGTGTTCCTGGAGCCGCTCTACAAGGGCGGCCTGGATGGTGTCACACCGGGCAGCAGCTGCATCGTCAACGCCTACACCAGCAACCACGACGAAATCTCGGCCAAGGACACATCGACCAGCCGGAAGATCGCGTTGCATGTCGTCGACGGCGTCGGCCTTGTCCACGCGCTGCTGCTGCGCATCCAGGCGCTGCTGCTGCCGATCCAGACGTTGGTGCTGAGCGGCCATTGAACGGCTCTGATCGTATCGTCGGAGCTGTCCGCGCGCCGAAATTCTCGCTAGAATGGTCCGCAAAGCAGCCGTTGGAAGCTGCGGGAATGGAGCTGAGCGGGCGCATGTCCAGCGTTTCGGGCAGGCCGTGGCCAGGCGCGGCCGCACTGTTATGCCTCGGCCTGTTCGTCGCCGTGTGCTTGTCGGCCGAGCGAGCCGGCGCCGTCGAGAGACCCCTGCGCGGCGAGCTCAAGCGCGTGCTGGTGCTGCATTCGTTCGGCCGCGAGTTTCGGCCGTGGAGCGAGTATGCGCGCGACATCAAGGCCGAGCTCGAGCGGCAGTCGCCCTGGCCGCTCGATATCCAGGAGCATGCGCTGCTCACGGCCCGCTTCAATAATCCTGGTCCCGAGGCGCCTTTCGTCGAGTATCTGCACTCGTTGTACCAGGGCGCAATGCCCGACGTCGTCTTGAGCATCGGCGCGCCTGCCGCCCGGTTCGCGCAGAGATACCGCGCGAGACTGTTCCCCAATACGCCGCTAATTCTCACCGCGGTCGAGCATCGGTTGATCGATCGCGCCGATCTCCGCGACAACGACGTGGTCGTGGCGATCCGCAACGATTTCGTGGCTGCATTCGAGAACATCCAGCAGGTTCTGCCGGACACCAAGTCGGTTGCGGTCGTGATCGGAGCGTCGCCGCTCGAGAAGTTCTGGATGGAGGAGGTGAAGCGGGAGCTGAAACCTCTCGGCGAGCGGGTCGAGCTCGTCTGGTATTCGGATTTGTCCTTCGAGGAAATACTGAAGCGCGCATCAAAACTCCCGCCACACACGGCGCTGTTCTGGGGGCTGATGTCGGTCGATGCGGCCGGGGTCGTCCACGAGAGCGATATCGCTCTGCGCAGCCTCCATGCCGTCGCGAATGCTCCGATCTTCTCCTATCAGGAGCCGTTTTTCGGTGACAGCACGGTTGGTGGCCCGATGCATCTGATTTCGGAAACGAGTTCGAGGACCGTCAAAGCCGCGATTGGCATTCTCGGCGGTGCGAAACCCGTGAGCATCAATTATGAGCCGATCGGCTTTGCGGCGCCGAGATATGACTGGCGGGAGTTGCAGCGCTGGGGCATCAGCGAAAGTCGTCTGCCTCCAGGCAGCGAGGTCCTGTTTCGCGAGCCGAACATCTGGGTGCGCTATCGCTGGCAGATCTTGATGGTCTCGGCCGTATTCCTGGTGCAGGCGGGTCTCATCAGCGGGTTGTTGCACGAGCGCCGTCGCCGCAGGTTCGCCGAGGTCGAGTCGCGCCAGCGCCTCGCCGAACTTGCTCACGTCAATCGCTTTTCGACTGTTGGCGAGCTTACGACTTCGATCGCCCATGAATTGAACCAGCCGCTTGGCTCCATCTTGACGAATGCCGAGACGGCGGAGCTCTTGCTCAAGGCCAAATCGCCCGACATCGACGAGATTCGTCAGATTCTTGCCGACATCAGGCGCGATGATCAACGGGCAAGCGAGGTGATCCGCAGGCTGCGCGCCGTTCTGAAAAAGACGCCGTTTGAGGTCAAGGACTTCGAGCTCAACGATACAGTCGGCGAAGCGATCGGCCTTGTGAAGGCCGTCGCCGGCGGACGCCGGATCGCTCTGAGCTACATGCCTACCCTGGTCGATCTGCACGTCAAGGGCGATCCGGTCCAGCTTCAACAGGTCATTCTCAACCTGATCATCAACGCGATGGATGCGATCTCCGATGCGGGCATCGGAAAGCGGGAGGTCACCGTCTCGACCCAGCGTGCCGGCAATCAGGCCGAGATCAGGATCACTGATACCGGATCCGGGATGGCTGCCTCCGATCTCGCAAAGGTCTTCGATCCGTTCTTCACGACCAAGCCGCAAGGCATGGGCATGGGGCTGGCGATCGCCAGAACGATCATCGAAGCTCATCACGGCACGATCTCTGCTGCGAACCTGCCGGCGGGCGGCGCGCTGTTCACGATCCGGCTTCCGATCGCGAGCTGACGGTTTGAACACGTCAACATGAAGACGGCCAATGCCCTCGGGACTGACGGCGCCAAGCCGGGCTCTGACGGACGCCGAACTGATCGAATGAAGATTTTGCTCTTGCGCCGCAACAGGCGCGACGAGCTCGTTTCGTTGATCTCGATCAATAAACGCCCGAGGCCCGGCACGATCTTTCCAGACTGGAAGTCAGGGAGGATGTGATGTTTCGCTGCGGCAAAATCGTGATGGCGCTTGCGCTCATAATGACGACCTCGGTCGCTGCAACGGCGCAGACCACGACGACACCAGCGGCCCCGACTCCGCAGGCGCAGCCGGCGAGCCCGCCCGCAACGTCGGCCGAACCCCTCAAGCCCGAGCAGCTCGAGGCTCTCGTCGCGCCGATCGCGCTCTATCCCGACGAGCTCCTGGCCAATGTGCTGGCGGCCTCCACCTATCCGCTGGAGGTGGTGCAGGCCGACCGCTGGCTGAAGGAGCGCAAGCAGCTCAAGGGTGATGCGCTGAAGACGGAGGTGGACAAGCAGGGCTGGGATGACAGCGTCAAGGCGCTGGCCAGCACGGCCGATGTGTTGACCATGATGAGCGACCAGCTCGATTGGACCAAGAAGCTCGGCGACGCCTTTCTGGCCCAGCAACCCGATGTGATGGATGCGATCCAGCGCCTGCGCACCAAGGCGTACGACAACAAGAAGCTGGTCACGACCAAACAGCAGAAGGTCAGCGTCCAGGCCCAGGAAGGCAAGCAGGTCGTCGTGATCCAGCAGGCCAATCCCGCGGAGATGTATGTGCCGTATTACGATCCTGCGACGGTTTACGGCGGTTGGCCCTACGCGGAGTACCCGCCGTATTATTGGGGCTATCCGTCCTACATCGGCGCGGGCATGGTCGCGGCCGGTCTCGCCTTCGGCACGGCCTGGGCGATCGGTCGCTGGGGTAACTACTGGGGCGGCGGCTGCAATTGGGGCAATCGCAACGTCTACGTCAACCATCGCACCACCAACATCGGCAACGGCTGGCAGCACAATCCGGCGCATCGTCAGGGCGTTCGCTACAACAACAGCAATGTCCAACAGCGCTTCGGGAACAACAATCTGAAGGCGGGCGTGTCGGACCGGATGGATTTTCGCGGTCGTGACGGAAGCCAGGTGCTGCGTCCCAATCAGGGGGCGGGAGACCGTGCGGGCGATCGTGGCGGTCCGGGTGATCGCGCAGGAGACCGTACAGGAGACCGAGCAGGCAATCGTGGCGATCGGCCTGGCGGTGGTGATCGCGCTGGGGCGGCGGATCGTGCCAAGGGCGGCGGCGATCGGGCGAAGGGAGCTAACAAGGGCGGCGGAGATCGCGCCAAGGCTGCAAACCGCGCCGGCGGCGGTGCTGCGGCCAACCGTGGCGGCGGCAATCGTGGCGGCGCAATGAACGTCTCCTCCGGCCGATCGGCAGCCGCAGCGTCGGCGCGCGGACGATCCAGCATGGCGAGCATGCCGCGCGGTGGCGGCGGACCGAGCATGGCCGGACGCGGCGGCGGGGGCGGAATGGCGATGCGTGGCGGGGGAGGCGGCGGCTTCCGTGGCGGAGGCGGAGGAGGCGGATTCCGCGGTGGCGGCGGCGGTGGCCGGCGCTCCGACATTGCGTTGAAGCACGACATCGCGTTGCTTGGCCATCTTCCCAACGGCCTCGGCTACTATCGCTTCAGCTACATCGGCAGCGACAAGACCTATGTCGGCGTGATGGCACAGGAGGTCGAGCAGGTGATGCCCGATGCCGTGACCCGCGGCAGCGATGGCTACCTCCGCGTCTACTATGAGAAGCTCGGACTGACATTCCGCACCTACCGCGACTGGCTCGCCGGTGGCGCGAAGATCCCGGCGGAGGTGATGCCATGACCGGTCTGAAATCGCTCCGCCGCGCGGTGTTGCCGGGCATCATCGCGCTGGCGCTGCTTGGCACTACGTCACAGGCACAGCAATCCTACAAGACGCCGGAAGATGCAGCCGCGGCGCTCGCCGCCGCGGTGAAGAGCGGACCCGACGACATCCTGAAAGTGCTCGGCCGGGCCGCTGACGACATCGTCTCTTCCGGCGACGAGGTCGCCGACAACGACATCCGAGCGCGCTTCACGTCGATGTATGACGCCAAGCACGGCATTAAAGCGGAGGGCAACAAGACTGCGACCTTGATGCTGGGACCGGATGACTTCCCGTTCCCGATCCCGCTGGTCAACACCAAGACCGGCTGGGAGTTCGACACCGGCGAGGGACGCATCGAGGTGCTCCGCCGCCGCATCGGCCGCAACGAACTCGACGCCATCCAGACCGCGCTCGCCTATGTCGATGCGCAGAACGAATACGCCGATAAAGATCGCGGCGAGGGAGCCGGCGTCTATGCGCAGCGTATCGTTTCCTCGCCTGGCAAGAAGGACGGCCTGTTCTGGCGCGACGACAGCGATCCGAGCCCGCTCGGCGCGCTGGCGGCCGAGGCCTCGAGGGAAGGCTATCGCGCAGGCGACGTCGGACCTGCGCCCTATCACGGCTACTACTTTCGCATCCTCAAAGGGCAGGGGCGGGATGCGCCCGGCGGTGCGCTCAACTACGTCGTCAAGGGCAAGATGATCGGCGGCTTCGCCTTGATCGCCTGGCCCGCGGAGTACGGCAATTCGGGCATCACGACCTTCCTGGTCAATCACGCCGGCACTGTCTACCAGAAGGATCTCGGCAAGCGGACGGCGTTCGTCGCAGAGCGCATCACGCTGTTCGATCCCGACGAGACTTGGAAAAAGGTCGATGCAGCGAAGCCCTGAACGGCGCACGTCCATGCGTCCACACGCGCTCCGCCTGATGGCGCTCCTCCTGCTGACGCTCGGCCTGACCATGTCGGCGACGCCGTCCTTCGCGCAAGCGGCCGGCCACGTCAGGGCCAAGATCGTCAAGGCCGGGCTTCTGGTCGGCGGCGGTGCCGGCAGCGGCGTGCTGACCTATCGCGGCAAGACCTATCCGTTCACGATCAGCGGACTGAGTTTCGGCATCACGGTCGGCGCCACCGTCGGTCGGCTGGATGGCTGGGCCTCCGGCATCCGCGAAGTCAGCGACTTCGCCGGCACCTACAGCTCCGTTGGTGGCGGCTTCGCCTTGGTTGGAGGCATCAACGGGGTCCACCTCCGCAATGAGAATGGCGTCACCATCGTTCTGCAAGGACCTAAGGCGGGACTGGAGCTAGCGGCCAATATCAGCCAGATCGCGATATTGCTGCGGTAGGGCCGCGCCCGTGGTGAGCGGGCGCGAGGGGCTGAAAACCCTTAGAGCGATCGATGCAGTCAAGCGCGCAGCGGAAACCGGGGATCTCGCGTCGGTTTGATACCAGCACAGGCATCAACGCCGGCCTGGTGCGCCCACCATTCCCGAAGCATCTCACACCCAGCCGCCATCGACGATGTAGTGCTGGGCGGTGCAGGCGGAAGCTTCGTCCGAGGCGAGGAAGACGGTGAACTTCGCGACCTCGTCCGGCGTCAGCCGTCGCTTCAGGCACTGCCGCTGCTGCAGCTCGATCTCGCCCGCCGGCGTCATCCATTTCTCGAGCTGCCGCTCGGTCATGATCCAGCCGGGCGCGATCGCGTTTACGCGGATGTTGTAGGGACCGTAATCGCGGGCCAGCGAGCGCGTCAATCCGATCACGCCTGATTTGCTGGCGGTGTAGGCGGCCATGCCGCCTTGGCCTGCAATCCACGACACCGACCCGAAATTGACGATGGCGCCGGCATTGGCCGCCTTCATGTCCGGCAGCACGGCTTGCGACGCAAAGAACTGGTGCTTCAGGTTCACCGCGATGCGGTCATCCCAATATTCGGGCGTCATCTCCTCGGTCTTGTGCCGTTCGTCATGCGCGGCGTTGTTGATCAGGATGTTGATCGCGCCGTGCGCCTTGCGTGCCTCCACGACGCCGGCGCGTAGCGCGGGGATGTCGGTGAGGTCGACGTGTTGGAAATGCGCAGACAGTCCCTGATCGGACAGCTCGCGCGCGAAGCGCTGGCCCTCGTCGACCTTGATGTCGAAGAACACGACCTTGGATTTCTGCTCCGCGAAGCACCGCACGATCGCGGCGCCAATTCCCGCTGCACCTCCGGTGACGAGCACCACCTTGCCGGCGAGGTCGGAATAGATGGCGGCCATGGGCACCTCCCAGTCTTTTGCGGGCGGCGCGGCGGGCCGTCCCGACTCTTGTCACGACCTTAGCCAGTCCATCCGTGAGGTGCATAGATCAGAATTTTAGTTGCGCACCTCAAAAATTGAAGGCAGGATTGCGGTCAAAGAATAAGATCGGCTGGGAGGATGTGATGAGACTGCTCGGGAAGCTGGGACTCGCCGCTGCCGCATGCCTGCTTGGCGCCCAAATCGCTGCAGCCGACACGACGGTGAAATGGCTCCACATCGAAGTCAATCCGGTCCAGGTGAAGCTCTGGGAGGAAGTTGCGCGCGCCTATGAGGCTTCGCATCCCGGCGTGAAGGTCGAGATGCAGTTCCTCGAGAACGAGGCCTACAAGGCCAAGCTGCCGACCATCCTGCAATCCAAGGACCGGCCGAACATCATCTACAGCTGGGCCGGCGGTGTCCTGAAGACGCAGATCGAAGCCGGCGTGCTCGATGACATCACCGATCAGGTGAAGGGCTACAGCGACAGCCTCACCCCGGCCGCGCTCGCTGCGTTCACGAGCAATGGCCGCGTCTATGGCCTGCCCACCGCGCTGTCGCAGGTCGGCTTCCTCTGCAACAAGGAGCTGATGGCCAAGGCCAAGGTCGATCCCGCCGGGATCAAGAGCTGGGACGATCTGCTCGCCGCGGTGAAGACACTCAAGGCGGCCGGCGTCACGCCGATCGTGGTTGGCGGCGCGGACAAATGGCCGCTGCATTTCTACTGGACCCATCTTGCGGTGCGCATCGGCGGCAAGCCGGCCTTCGATGCGGCGCTCAAGGGCGAGAACGGTGGCTTCGCCGGCGAGACCTTCCAGAAATCAGGCGAGCTGTTCAAGCAACTTGTCGATCTCCAGCCGTTCCAGAACGGCTTTCTCGGCTTCAAGAACCCCCAGGCCGTCGGCTATTTCGGTGACGGCAAGGCGGCGATGACGCTGGCGATTTCCACCGTCTATCATCTGCAGCGCGCGCTCGCCGCCGACAAGACGGGTCTTTCCGAAGACAAGATCTGCTGGTTCGATTTTCCGGTCGTGGCCGGCGGCAAGGGCGCGCCGACGGATACGCTTGGCGGCATCACCGGCTGGCTGATCACCAAGGGCTCGCCGAAGGAGGCGGTCGATTTCCTGAAATACTTCGTCTCGAAGGACGTGCAGACGCGGCTTGCGGCGGGCAACTTCATCATCCCGGTGGTGCAGGGCGCGGACGCCGGTCTCAACAATTCCTTCATGAAGTTGATCGCGGCTAATCTCGCAAAGTCGAACTACCACCAGAATTTCTATGACCAGAGTCTCGGCCCGTCGGTCGGTCGCGTCGTCAACGACGTCGCCGCGGAGATCGCCGGCGGCAGCATGAGCCCGCAAGACGCCGCGAAAGCAATCGAAGCGGCGTGGAAGCAGGGCAACTGACGGTGGCGCGGCGGCTCGCGATCACGCCGGCGATGGGCGTTGCCGGCGAGACGGCCCCGCAGGCGCTGCGCGGCCCGAGCTGGGACGGCCGCTTCACTGTCCTGATCCTGTTCCTGCCGCCGGCGCTGCTGCTGTTCACGCTGTTCGTGGTGCTTCCGATCGGCGAGGCCGCCTGGTACTCGGCGTTCAACTGGAATGGCTTTGGCAAGCCCACCAACTGGATCGGCTTCGACAATTACCGCTTCGTGCTGGAGACGCGCGCTTTCTGGCTCGCGCTGCGCAACAATGGGCTGATCATCGCGGTCTCGCTCGCGATCCAGCTGCCGCTTGCGCTTACGCTGGCCCTGATGCTCGCCGAGCGCTTTCGTGGGGCCGTGGCGCTGCGCATGTTGTTCTTCATGCCCTATATCCTCGCCGAGATCGCGACCGGGCTGATCTTCTCCTTCGTGTATGACGGCGATTATGGCCTGGTCGCCTCGATCTGGCGCACCTTCGGCGCCGAGCCGCTGCATCTGCTGGCCTCGACCGACACGGCGATGCTGGCGGTGCTGATCGTGATCGTCTGGAAATATTTCGGCTTCCACATGATGCTGTTTATCGCAGCGCTCCAGGGTCTCGACAAGAGCCTGATCGAGGCGGCGCGGATCGACGGCGCAACGCGCTCGCAGGCGCTGCGCCATGTCGTCATCCCCTTGCTTTATCCGACGATCCGCCTCTCCGTGTTCTTCGCGATCGTCGGCTCATTGCAGTTGTTCGATCTCGTGATGCCGCTGACGCGCGGGGGACCGGCGGATTCCTCCAACACGATGGTCAGCTTCCTCTACAACAACGGCATTTCGCGGATGCGGGTCGGCTACGGCAGCGCCATCGGTGTCATCCTGTTCGTGATCTGCGTGACCTTCGCCTTCACTTACAAGCGATGGTTCATGCGCGATGAGTAGTGCCGAGACCACCCGCGCGCCGTTCGACCTCGCCGTGCTGTTCAAGGCGGCGTTCCTCGCTGTTATTGCCGTCTTCGTGCTGGTGCCGCTGCTCGCGACCCTGCTCGGCGGCTTCAAGTCGCTCGGCGAATTGCGCGTCAATCCGTTCGGCTGGCCCACGCACTGGGAGTGGCAGAACTACGCGGACATCCTGTTCTCGGCCCGTTACTGGCAGCTCCTGCGCAACTCGCTGATCATCTCGACGCTCACGGTGACATTGACCTTGATCGTCGCCTCGATGGCGGCATTCACCTTCGCCCACGTCAGATTCTTCGGCAGCTCGATGCTGCTGAGCTACCTGACGCTCGGCCTGCTGTTTCCGGCCGCTACTGCCGTGCTGCCGCTGTTCATCAGGGTGCGCGATCTCGGATTGCTCGATACCTATTTCGGCGTCGCGCTGCCGCAGGTCGCCTTCAGCCTTGCCATGAGCGTGCTGCTGCTGCGACGCTTCTTCAAGGACATTCCCTATGAGCTGCTCGAGGCCGCGCTGGTCGACGGCTGTAGCTACATCAAATTCTTCCGCTACGTGACACTGCCGCTGTCACGACCGATCCTGGCGACCGTTGGCACCATCACCTTCGTCAACAGCTGGAACGCTTATCTGCTGCCGCTGGTGATGCTCAACACCGATGCGCTCTATCCCTGGCCGCTCGGCATCATGATTTACCAGGGCGAGTATTCGTCCGAATGGCACCTGATCCTGGCCTTCATCACGCTCACCATCCTGCCGACGATCATTCTGTTCCTGCTGGCACAGAAGCATATCGTCGCCGGCCTCACCGCAGGCGCGGTCAAGGGGTGAGCAGGACTTCACGGAGAATACGATGAGAAAAGTCGGCGTCGGAATCATCGGCTGCGGTGTGATCAGCACCGCCTATCTCAAGGCAGCGCAGCGCTTCCCGGTCATGGAGGTGAGAGCGCTTGCCGACATGCGCAGCGATGTGGCGGAGCGGCAGGGCGCCGCCTTCGGGCTGCCAGCGATGCGGGTCGATCAGCTGCTCAAACGCGACGACGTCGAGATCGTCGTCAATCTCACCGTCCCGCTCGCCCACACCGACGTCAGTCTCGCGGTGCTGAACGCCGGCAAGCACGTACATTCCGAGAAGCCGCTCGGCATCAACGTCGCCGAAGCGCGCAAGGTCATGGATCTTGCCGCGCAGAAGAATTTGCGCGTCGGCAGCGCGCCTGACACCTTCCTCGGCGGCGGGCATCAGACCGCACGTAAGCTGATCGACGACGGCGCGATCGGCACGCCGGTCGCCGGTAGCGCCTTCTTCGGCTGCCCCGGGCATGAGCGCTGGCATCCGGCGCCCGGCTTCTATTATCTGCGCGGCGGCGGACCAATGCTCGACATGGGGCCGTATTACATTACCGATCTCGTGCAGTTGCTCGGCCCGGTCGCCAGCGTCATGGGCTCGACCGCGCGACCGAGGTCGGAGCGCATCGTCACCAGCCAGCCGATGAACGGCGCGCTGATCCCGGTCGAGGTGCCGACCCATGTCGCGGGCACGCTGGAGTTCGAGAGCGGGGCGGTGGTCTCGATCGCGATGAGCTTTGACGTGCCGAAGCACCGGCACGCGCCGATCGAGATCTATGGCGACAGGGGCAGCATGCTGGTGCCGGACCCGAACCGCTTCGGCGGCGAGGTGCAGGTTGCGAAGACCGGCGGTGAATTTGAGACGGTGCCGTTGACGCACGGTCATGTCGAAGGCGAGTTCCGCTCCATTGGTGTCGCCGACATGGCCTCCGCGATCCTGAACAACCGCCCGCATCGCGCCAGCGGCGCGCTCGCCTTCCACGTGCTGGAGGTGATGGAGGCGTTCCAGATCTCCGCCGACGAAGGGCGGCGCGTCAAGATCGAGAACCGCGTCGAGCGGCCGGCGATGCTGCCGGCCGGACATGAAACCGGACAGGTCGACTGAGGGAATGACCATGCGCAAGGCATTAATTGTGTGGGGCGGCTGGCCGGGACACGATCCCGATTTGTGCGCTTCGATGATCCGCGGCTGGCTGAAGGCGGAAGGCTTTGAGGTCCGGATCGAGACGACGACAGAAGCATTCGGCGATCCGGCGATCCATGATCTGTCGCTGATCATCCCGATCTACACGATGTCGAAGATCGAGAAGGCGGACGCGCTCAACCTCTGCGCGGCGGTGCGTGGTGGCGTCGGGCTCGCCGGTCACCATGGCGGGATGTGCGATGCGTTCCGCGATTCCGTCGACTACCAGTTCATGTGCGGCGGACAGTGGGTGGCGCATCCCGGCAACATCATCGATTACACGGTCGACTTGACCAAGCCGGATGACCCCATCATGCAGGGCCTGAAGAGTTTCGAGCATCGTTCCGAGCAGTACTACATGCATGTTGACCCCGCCAACGAGGTCTTGGCGACGACCACCTTCACGGGCGAGCACGCGCCCTGGATCGACGGCGTGGTGATGCCGGTGGTCTGGAAGAAGCGTTACGGCGCTGGCAGGGTGTTCTATTCCTCGCTCGGCCACCGTGCCTACGAACTCGACGTGCCCGAGATCCGGACGTTGATGACCCGCGGCATGCTGTGGGCGGCGCGCGAATGACGGCTGGCGCGATGCAGCCGGCTGTTCGCGCCACGCTCGAGGACGTCGCGCGTGCGGCGGGCGTTTCGCTTGCGACCGTCGATCGCGTCGTCAACCGGCGCGAGGGCGTCCGCGCCAAGACGGTTGCGCGTGTCGAGGCCGCCGTCGCCAAGCTCGGCTACCGCGCGGACGTGGCGGCCGCCCGGCTGGCGCGCGGGCAGAGTTTTCGCTTCGCCTTCGTGCTGCCGACCGGCAGCAACAGCTTCATGACCAATTTGACCGAACAGGTCCAGCGCACCGCGGAGTGGCTCGCCGGCCAACGCGGCTTCATCGATATCCTCCATGTCGACGTGTTCGATCCGGATGTGCTGGCAGGCGCGCTCGAAAACCTGTCGCCGGCCTATCAGGGCGTCGCCGTCATCGCGCTGGACCATCCCAGGGTGCGGGCCGCAATCGACGAGCTCACCGCGCGCGGGGTCGCCGTGGTCACGCTGGTGTCGGACGCGCCAAGTTCGCGCCGCCTGCACTATGTCGGCATCGACAACCCGGCCGCGGGACGGACCGCGTCGACGCTGATGGGACGTTTCCTGGCCGGGCGCGAGGGGACGGTCGCCGTGATCGCGGGATCGTTGTCGCTGCGCGATCATACCGAGCGGCAGTTCGGCTTCCACCAGATCCTGTCCAGCGAATATCCAACCCTGGTCGCGCTCCCGGTCATCGAAGGCCGCGACGACAGCGAGCGTACGCGGAAGCTCACCGCCGCGCTGCTCGCGCACCATGCCGATCTTCGCGGCATCTACTGCTGTGGCGCCGGAAACCGCGGCATCGCCGATGCGCTCGAGGCCTCTGGCCGCGCACGCGAGGTGGTCTGGATCACTCACGAGCTCACCCAGCACACGCGGCGGTTCCTGGTCCGCGGCACGCTCGATGCCATCATCAACCAGGATCCAGGGCACGAGGCACGGTCTGCGGCGCGCATCCTGCTCGCGCATTGTTCGGGCGAGCCGATCAGCCCCGACCAGGAACGCATCCGCATTGACATTTTCCTGCGGGACAATCTGCCGTAGCTTCGAGTTCTCGAAATGAGCGCGCCGCCTCAAAAAAACTTTCTGGTAGCGTGATCGTGGCGAGCGGCAGCGGAAGTCGCTCGACGGCATCGTAAGCCGACGGGCGGCTCTACGTATGTAAACGTTATGGGACATTCGGGAGAAAACTCATGAAGTCGATGAAGGGCCCAGCCATTTTCCTGGCGCAGTTCGCCGGGGATGCGCCTCCGTTCAACTCCCTTGACGCGATCTGCAAATGGGCGTCGTCACTCGGCTACAAGGGTGTACAGATCCCGACTTGGGACGCGCGCCTGTTCGATCTGAAGAGGGCGTCCGATTCAAAGACCTATTGCGACGAGATCAGCGGAGTCGCGGCACGTCACGGTCTGGCGATCACCGAACTCTCCACTCATCTCCAGGGACAGCTCGTCGCGGTCCACCCTGCCTATGATGCTGCCTTCGATGGCTTTGCGGCGCCGGAAGTGCGCGGTAACCCATCGGCACGTACCGAATGGGCGATCGACCAGGTGATGCGCGCGCTGAGAGCATCGAAACATCTCGGCCTGAAAGCGCATGCAACCTTTTCCGGCGCCTTGGCATGGCCCTATATCTATCCGTGGCCGCAGCGGCCGGCCGGCCTTGTCGAAGCGGCGTTCGACGAGTTGGCAAGACGCTGGACCCCGCTGCTGGACCATGCCGACGAGAACGGCGTCGACCTCTGCTACGAGATTCATCCAGGCGAGGACCTGCATGACGGCGTCAGCTACGAGATGTTCCTCGAACGGGTGAAGAGCCACCCGCGGGCGAACCTGCTGTACGATCCGTCGCACCTCCTGCTCCAACAGCTCGATTATCTCGATTACATCGACATCTATCACGAGCGCATAAAAGCCTTCCACGTCAAGGATGCGGAATTCAATCCCACGGGCCGACAAGGCGTTTATGGTGGTTTCCAGAGTTGGGTGAATCGAGCGGGCCGGTTTCGCTCGCTGGGCGACGGGCAGGTCGATTTCGGCGGCATCTTCTCCAAACTGACGGCCTATGATTTCGACAGCTGGGCGGTGCTGGAGTGGGAATGCGCGCTCAAGCACCCCGAGGACGGTGCGCGCGAAGGCGCTGAGTTCATCAAACATCACATCATCCGCGTTACCGAGCGCGCCTTCGACGACTTTGCCGGGGCGGGCGCCGACGAATTAGCGAACCGCAAAATGCTCGGACTGGCGTAGGAGGTTCGCATGGCGATTGGAGCAAGCGGGTCCGACAGCACGAGCGGCCGTGTCAGACTTGGGATGGTGGGCGGCGGTCAGGGCGCATTTATCGGTGCCGTTCATCGCATAGCAGCACGGATCGACGGGCAGTTCGAACTGGTCGCGGGCGCGCTGTCTTCAGATCCCGCCCGGGCGAAGGCGTCGGCCGTGGAACTCGGCATCGCTGCGGAAAGATCCTACGGATCGTTCGAGGAGATGGCGAGGGCCGAGGCCGCGCGCCCCGACGGGATCGAGGCGGTGTCGATCGTGACGCCAAACCACGTGCACGCGCCCGCTGCGCGCGCTTTCCTCGAGGCTGGCATCCATGTGATCTGCGACAAGCCGATGACGACCACGGTGGCGGAGGCGGAACGGCTGGTCGATCTCGTGGAAAGCAGCGGGAAGGTGTTCGTCCTCACTCACAATTACACTGGTTATCCGATGGTGCGGCAGGCACGCGCCATGATCGGCAAAGGTGAATTGGGTGACGTCCGCGTCGTGCAGGTCGAATATCCGCAAGACTGGCTTACCGAGCGCGCCGAGCTTTCGGGAAGCAAGCAGGCCGAGTGGCGCACGGATCCAAAGCGTTCGGGAGCCGGCGGCTGCATCGGCGATATCGGAACACACGCCTACAATCTCGCTGCATTCGTCACCGGACTGGAGACTGAAGCAATCCTGGCGCAGCTCACCACCTTCGTGCCCGGCCGCCTGCTCGACGACCACGTCCAGATCATGTTGCGCTACAAGGGCGGCGCGCGTGGCCTGCTGTGGGCAAGCCAGGTGGCAGTCGGCAACGAGAACGCCCTCAAGCTGCGCATCTACGGCACCAAGGGCGGATTGGAATGGACCCAGGAAGACCCGAACTATCTGTGGTTCACCCGCTTCGGCCAGCCGAAGCAGCTGCTCACTCGCGCCGGCGCCGGGGCTCAGCCTGAAGCTGCCCGCGTCTCCCGTCTGCCGGGTGGACACCCCGAAGGGTATCTTGAGGGCTTTGCCACAATCTATGCCGAAGCTGCGCGGGCAATTCGCGCGGCGCGGACGGGCGCTTCGCCCGATCCCGGAACGATCTATCCGACCGTACAGGACGGCTTGGCCGGCATGCGCTTCATCGAGGCAGCTGTAACATCTTCGAAAGCCGGCAACATATGGACCAAGGTCGGATGAGGGCGCTCGCCAGCCGTCGGTAGACCCTTGGGCGTCAAGCCGGCTTGCTGGTTTCAAATCGGCAGCTCCTACGGCGTTCGTTCGATATGAGCCCGGATCGCGTGTCGCTCGGCGTCGATCCAGCCATGCTCACGGGCCTTGGCCACCATCTCCGCGTAGCGCTGATCCCAGTCCGCATCGTCGGGGCGGCCCGCCAGGGTCGGGACCAGGTCGATCGCGACAAGGGCATCACGATGGTCAAGAAGCGTGATCCCGTTCCAGCTCTGCGCTTCGGGGCGGGCATCGGCACGCAGCACCAGCTTGAACCGGCGGAAGTCGAACGGTTCAGCCAGGCGGACAACGCCGCCGTCCAGGCATTCGATGATCACAACGGCACTCCTCTCTGCGATTTCGGCCTGTTGGTGACGGCTACGCCTGCGGCAAGGCCCGCAGCGCGCCTTGGAAATTGACGAGAGGATCGCCATTGCCGCCGCGGGTGGCCACGATCCTGCCGATGAAGAGACCGTGCGTGCCGACCATCTGGTGATGATGCAGCACGCATTCCAGTGCGCCGATCGAAGGCTCCAGCAGCGGCACGTCGAGCACGCCTTGCTCCCAGGGTGCCGTCGCGAAGCGGTCGACGCCCTTGGCGCCGCCGGCGAAACGCAACGCCAACTCCTCCTGCCCCTTGCCCAGGAGACTGATCCCGAAGCGGCCGTTGGCGAGCATGGCACCGTGTGTCTCGGAACTCGCATTGATGCCGACGAGCAGGCAGGGCGGCTCCATGCACAGCGAGGTGACGGAGCTGACCGTCAATCCACGCCGTGCGTTCTCCGATCCCGTCGCCACGATCGCGACGCCGCTCGCGAGGTTGCGCATGGCCAGCCGAAACTCCGCGGCCTCGACCGAGCGGACATCGGTCATTTGAGACATCTGACATCCCATGACGTACCTCCGGACCTCGCTCCTCGCCGGTTGCGCTTACGCCGAAACCGCTTCGCCTGCGACCTTGCCCCGACCGGACTTCAGCTCTTTCCGGATCGCGGGAATGATCCTGCTGCCCCACAGCTCGATCTGGCGCAGCATCGTGCGCTGATCGAAATCGCCGAGTTGGGTCTGAAGCGCGATGTGGGTCGGCTTGAGAATGCTGATCTCCTCCAGCATGCGGTCGATCACCTGATTGACGCTGCCGACGGGCAAATTGCTCCGCATCGTCTCGAGGCTCATGTCGTTCGGCCCGGCCTCTTCCTTGATGAGGTAGCCGTCATCGCTCTGGGCACGGCGGAACTTCAGGCTTTCGGAGAGCCGGCGCTGGAAGCGCGCATTGTCCAGATACGACTGGATCTCGCTGTCATTGTCGCTGGCATAGGCGCAGCGCAGGAAGCCGAAATGCGTGTCGTCGATCGAGCGGCCTTCCTTGGCCGCGATCTCCTCGAGGCGTTCGCGTAGCGCCTTGATGGCGTCGAGGCCGTTCAGCAGCGCGGTCACGAACAGATTGTGATTGTCGCGAATGGCGCGGCCGAGCGTCTCGCCGTGGCCGGAGGTCACCCAGATCGGCGGCATTGGCGTCTGCACCGTGCGCACGGCGATCGCGGTCGGCGGCATCTTCAGGTGCTCGCCGGAATAGGAGAAGATGCGCTCGCGCATGCCGGCCTGGAGCACGTCGTAGAATTCGGCGAACAATGCGTGCGAATGATCGAGGTCGACGCCGAAGCGGTCGAACTCGAATTTCTGGTAGCCCGAGCCGATGCCGAGATCGAGGCGGCCGTTCGAGACCGTATCGGCAAAGCCGATCTCGCCGAGCAGCCGCGCCGGATTGTACAGCGGCAGCACGCAGACGGCCGTGCCGAGGCGGATGCGCCTGGTCAGGCCGGCGCAATGCGCCACCATCATCAGCGGCGAGGGGCACAGGCTGTAATTGTTGAAATGGTGCTCGGCATACCAGGCCGTATCGAAGCCGGCGTGCTCGGCGGCCACCGTCTGCTCGACGGCGTTGTTGATGACCTGCTGCGAGGTCTGATGATAGCCGCGCTGCTGCGCCAGAATGAATACGCCGAATTCCATCGGTTGCGTCCTCCACTGAATCGGTCGCTCTTGCGACGCGTTGTCATCAGGCTAGGGCCTTGAGCTTTTTCGAACAATTGACGTATTCTGAGCATGTCCTTTGCAGAAACTGAAAAGATCGATGAACCGCCTCCAGGCCATGGAATTGTTCGTGAGCGCCGTCCGCGAGGGCAGCTTTTCCGCGGCCGGACGCCGCGTCGGGCTCTCGCCGGCATCGGTGTCGCGCTATGTCGGGGAGCTCGAGGCGCAGCTTGGCGTGCAGCTCCTGAACCGCAGCACGCGCCATCTCGGCTTGACCGACGCCGGCAAGATCTTCTTCCAGCGGACCGAGCAGGTGCTGCACGGCATCGAGGATGCCGAAGCCGCGGCGCTCGCGCTCCAGACCGCGCCGCGCGGCACCCTGCGGGTGCACTCGCGGACGCTGTTCGGCATCAAGGTGCTCTCGCCGCTGATACCCGGCTTTCAGAAGCTCTATCCGGAGCTGAAGGTGGAACTGCGCCTGTCCGAGCGGCACGCCCAGCTCCGCGAAGACGAGTTCGACGTCGACTTCCAGATCCAGGCGCCGAAGGATCCCGGCCTGATGCAGCGACGGCTGCTGCGGAGCGAGCGGATTCTCGTGGCCTCGCCCGACTATGTCGGACGGATGCCGAAGCTGCGCGCGCCGGAGGACATCACGCGCCACAACTGCCTGACCTACTGGATGGGCCCGGATGACGTCGTCTGGAAATTCATGCGCATAAACAGGCTACGCGAGATCGTCGTGCCGTCGTCCTTCGCCAGCAACAACGGCGTGGTGCTGTGCAATCTCGCCGTCAACGGGCAAGGGATCGCGCTGCTGGACGACTACACCGTGGCGGAGGAGTTGAAGAGCGGGCGCCTGGTCCGCCTGCTGCCGGGTTTCCGGGTGACGAACTCCACCTTCGACGAAGGGATTTATGCAGCGTTCCTCCAGAGCAGCTATTTGCCGGAGAAGATCAGGGTCTTCGTCGACTATATGGTGGAGAACGTGCCAAGGCAGATCAAGAGGTCGGCGCAGTAGCCGAAGGTCAGTCCGAGCCGAACCGGTGCGCCGGCAGCCCGCGAACGCCGAGGCCTTCGACGGCGAACAATCCGCCTGCATCCGGATGGTCGTCCGCGAGGGCGTGGCTGCGCGAAATCGACGTCACGTACAGCACGTCGAGATCGGGCCCGCCGAATGTCACGCTGGTCGGATGACGGATCGGCATCTCGATCGTCCGCACGATCGTGCCGTCCGGCGCAAACCGCGCGATCTTGCCGATGCGCACGAGAACGGACCAAAGGTAGCCTTCTGCGTCGACCGTTGCGCCGTCGCAGCCGGAGGCTTGCGCCTCCGTATCGGCGAAGACGCGCTTGTTCAGAAGCGGGCCGTCCCGACTGTAGTCATAGGCCCAGATGATCCGTCTGGCGCTGTCCGCGAGATAGAACGTCCGTCCGTCCGGGCTGAAGCACGGGCCGTTGCTGACTGCGAGGTCCGTCTCCAGCAGTTCCACCGCGCCTGATGCATCCAGGCGATAGAGGCCGCCGAGCGGCGCCTCGTCCGGCGCGCGGTCGCCGTGCATCGTGCCCGCCACGAAACGTCCATGGGGATCGGCCTTGCCGTCGTTCAATCGCACTTTCGGGTGGTCGAGCCCGATCGACGGACCTTGCGTCAGCGCGCGCCTGTCGAAATCGTAGCGGGCAAATCCATGGCGCAGGGCCAGGATGGCGCCGCCATCGCCTTGCAGCGCCAGCGAGCCGATCGGTGCGGGCACGCTGAACTGCTCGGCCGCGCCGGTGACGGGATCGAGCGTGTGGATCGATCCGGCCAGTGCGTCGATCCAATGGAGGCGCTGTCGGCGCTCATCCCACACCGGGCTCTCGCCGAGCTGGTCCTTTGTCGCTCCGATGCGCGTGATCCGGATCGCGCTCATGGTTGTTCGCACCGGGATCGCCGGGCTTGACCGATCGGTCGGTGAAAATCTAGGTTCATTCTAAAGGCCCTCGGGTTGGTGCCCAACTGGGCGGATGGATTGCGGAGTGCATGACTGAACTGTCAACGATGAAGGATGGCGTTGCGAACCAGGCCGAGGCCTCGGACCGCGTGCTTCAGATCCTCGCCGAAGCGGGGCGCCTGTTCGCCAGCAAGGGATTCGAGGGAACCTCGATGCGAGACATCGCGCTCGCCTGCGGCATCTCCAAGTCGCTGCTCTATCATCATTTCTCCAACAAGGACGAGATCTACGCGCGCGTGGCGGTCGGCTCGACGCTCGAGCTTTATCTGTTCGTCCGAGACCGCATCCCCGACGGGTCGCCGTCGCAGAAGATCCGCGCGTTCATGGTCGCCACGGCGGAGTACTTCCGGCGCTACCGCTGGGCCTGGATCGCTTCCACAACGGCGTTCTGGAACGATCCCGACCGACAGCGGCACAAGGAACGGCTGACGCGCCGCGACCGTTTCGAGAATTTTCTCCGCGGCCTGATCCAGGAGGCCATCGATGCCGGCGAGATCCGCAAGGTCGATGTTCCCATGACCGGGCGGCTGATCCTCTCCTCGCTCAACTGGATGCATCGCTGGTACAATCCCAACAAGTCCGCAACGCCCGAGCAGATCGCGGACATCTTCTTCGACATGATTTTCAACGGGCTGCGAAGCGGCGAACTGGTCGAACTTCCGGGGGCTGAGCCGCCGCGCGCCGGCCGGCGCAAGTCGCGCTGACCGGCGGGCAGCCGCACCTCATTCCAAAACGATGTTTTGCGCCTTGATCACCGGGCCCCAGAGTGCGGCGTCCTTGGTCAATTGGGCATCGAGCCGTTCCGGTGCGCCGGTATCGATCATCAGGCCGTCGGTCTCGAGCTGCTTTGCGATCTCGGGCTTCTGCATCGCGGCGTTGGCGGCCGCGTTCAGCCGCGCGATGGCATCGCGCGGCGTGCCCGCGGGTGCATGAAGCGCAGTCCAGAATGATGCCGTCAGGTCGGGATAGCCGGATTCGGCCAGCGTCGGTATCTCGGGAAGAGTAGCCATGCGCTTGTCCGAGGAGACCGCGAGGATGCGGAGCTGACCGCCGCGCGCGTGCTCCATGACGGCGGCGGGCGTCGCGAAGTTGAGGTCGCATTCGCCCGACAGCGTCTCCATGAAGGAGGCCGGATTGTTGCGATAGGCAACCTCGGTGACGGCAAACCCCATCGACTTGCCCATCATGATGCCGAACAAATGCGTGACGCTGCCCGGGCCCAGCGTGGCGTAGAACAACGGCTTGTCGCGCCCCTTGGCGTAAGCGACGAAGCTTTTCACGTCAGTGGCGGGCGTCCGCGCGTTCACGGTCAGCGACAGCGGCCCGTTGCAGAGCATGGCGACGGAGGCGAAATCCTCGAGCTTGTAGGGCAGGTTCTTGCGGAGCAGGACGTTCAGCGAGATCGGGCCGGTGCCGCCGGCCAGCAGGACCGAACCGTCCTTCGGCGCGCGCGCCACATATTGCGATCCGACGATGCCGTTGGCGCCCGGCTTGTTGTCGACCAGGACCGGCTGGTCGAGGGTTTCCGCCATGGCCTTCGCGATTGAGCGCATCAGGCTGTCGATCGAGCCGCCGGGCGCATAGGGCACGATGATGAAGATCGTCTGCGCGCGCGCTCTCACGATCGCGGGCGCGCCGAGCGGGGTGGCGAGGGCGCCGGCGATCAGAGTCGTGGCCTGGCGTCGGCTGATCCTGGGCATGCGAGTCCTCCTCAACGTCGTTCTTTGATTGTCCGCGAAGCTATCGGCTGACCGATCGGTCGGTCAATAGGGCATCAGCAGGATATTGCAAGCCGACATCGTTGGTGCTATCAGCACGGAAAGCTGACCGATCGGTCAGGCGTAACAAGCAAGACAGAAGCCCAGGAGGAAAGCATGTCAGGAGATATCGTCACACTCGAAGTGTCCGATCACATCGCGCTGGTGACGCTGAACCGCCCTCCGGTGAACGCGCTCGATCGCGCGATGCGCGACCGCATCGTGGCGGTGTTCGACGAGATTTCCGAGCGCAGCGACGTCAGGGTCGCGATCCTGACCGGCGCCGGAAAGGTGTTCTGCAGCGGCGCGGACTTGAAGGATCGTCCGGACCCGGCCAAGATCGGCGCGTTCCACAGCCACAACCGGATCACGCGCGAGACCGGCAACTGCATCCGCGAATGTTCGAAGCCCGTCATCGCGGCAATCAACGGCGTTGCGCTGGGGGCGGGCGTCGGCCTGATGGCCTCCTGCGATATTTTCTACGCCTGCGAGGAAGCCGTCTTCGGCATGCCCGAGATCAACGTCGGGCTCGCCGGCGGCGCGGCCATGCTGAACACGTTGTTCGGCCGCTCGCTGATGCGCCGCATGTTCTTCACCGGCTATCGCGTGCCGGCCGCCGAGCTCTACCGCCTCGGCATCATCGAGGCCTGCACGACCAAGGAAAACCTGATCCCCGAGGCCATGAAGATCGCCCGGGAGATCGCCTCGAAGAGCCCGATCGCGATGGAATACGCCAAGAACGCGGCGAACATGGTCGAGCTGATGCCGCCGCGCGACGCCTACCGCTTCGAGCAGAACATCACCATGGCGCTGTCCAAGACGGAGGACGCCAAGGAAGCGCGGATGGCGTTCCTGGAAAAGCGCACGCCGGTGTTCAAGGGGCGCTGAGATGCGGCCGGGAGAAGGTCTCGACGCGCTGATGTCGCCGCGCTCGATCGCGATCATCGGCGCCTCGCAGGAGGCGACCAAGATCGGCGGCCGGCCCGTCGATCTGCTGCGCCGGCACGGCTATTCGGGCCACATCTACCCGGTCAATCCGAAGGCCGCATTGGTGCAGGGCCTGAAGGCCTACGCCTCCGTCGCTGACCTTCCGGAGGCCCCGGATCTCGCGATCATCGCGGTCGACGCGGAGCGCGCAAGCGAGGCCGTGGAGCAGTGCGCCGCTCGCGGCGTCCGCAGCGTCGTCGTGTTCTCGTCCGGCTTTGCCGAGCTCGGCGAGCAGGGGCGTGCGATGCAAGAGCGGTTGCGACTGGCCGCGCGCAACGGCGGCATGCGGTTGCTCGGGCCAAATTGCCTCGGCGCCGTCAGCATTGCCGAGAAGAGCATCGCGACATTCTCGATCGTGCTCGAGCACAGCATGCCGGCGGCCGGCGCGCTCGGCATCGTGTCGCAGAGCGGCAATCTCGGCAGCTACACCATGCGCCTCGCCAGCGAGCGCGGCGTTGGCATCAGCCGCTTCATCACCACAGGCAACGAGTGCGACATCGACATTGCCGACGGCATCGCCTGGATGGCGCGCGATCCCGCCACCAAGGTGATCCTGTGCTGCCTCGAGGCCTGCCGCGACGCCGGCCGCCTGATCTCGGCGCTGGAGGAGGCGCGTGATGCCGGCAAGCCCGTCATCGCCATGAAGATCGGGACGTCGGCGGCAGGCCAGGCCGCTGCGGCCTCGCACACCGGGGCAATGGCAGGATCGGATGCGGTGTTCGATGCGCTGTTCGCCCGCTGCGGCGCGGTGCGCGTCCGCAGCATCGATGAGCTCATCGATCTCGGTCATGCCGCATCGATCCTGCTGCCGGACCGGCTGCCGAAGGGGCCGGGCATCGCGATCCTCACGGCGTCGGGTGGCTTCGGCGTGCTGCTCGCGGATGCCGCACAATCGGTCGGGCTGACGTTGCCGGAGCTTGGACAGCAGACGCAGCGCCAGATTCTGGAGCTGGTGCCGTTTGCGTCGGCGCGCAATCCCGTCGACGCCACGGCGCAGATGTCGAGCCGTCCCGATCTGCTGGCGAAGATCATGTCCGCCGTCGTCGCGGACGAGCGCACCGACACGGTGATCCTGCCGCTGCCGTTCTCGCTGCATCTGCCGCGTCTGCGCTCCATCTATATGGACACGCTGCGCAACATCCGCGCGCAATTCCCCCATCGTCCCGTCATCCTGTGCGTCGACGGTCCGGAGGACGCGCTGGCCGAGCTGCACGCGCTGGGCTTTCCGACGGTGGAAAGTTTTGATGGCTGTTGCGCGACCGTCGCGGCGCTGGTGCGGTTGCAGGCCGTGTCGAAGCATCCGCAGGACGTTCCCGCGGCGGTCGAGCGGGCCCAGCCGCTTGCAGCCGACGCATTCCGCCATGAGCTCGGCGCCAAGCGCGCGCTTGCCGATGCCGGTGTCCCGGTCCTGGCCGAGCGTCTCGTGCACGACGCGGACGCGGCGGCGCGCGCCGCCACCGAGATCGGCTATCCCGTGGTGCTGAAGATCGCCTCGCCCGATCTGCCGCACAAGACAGAGGCCGGCGGCGTGGTCGTGGGCGTAGGTTCGGAAGCCGAAGTCCGGCGCGCCTATGCCCAGATGCGTGATCGCGTCGCCACCAGGGCACCGCACGCGGCGATCGACGGCGTGATCGTGGCGCCCATGGCCAAGGGCGTCGCCGAACTGATCCTCGGCAGCCGCATCGATCCCGTGTTCGGACCGGTGGTGATGGTCGGCCTTGGCGGCATCTTCGCGGAGATCCTCCAGGACTCCGCCGTGCAGATGGCGCCGGTCAGCGAAGCGCAGGCCATGGCGATGCTGAAATCGCTCAAGGCGTTCGCGGTGCTCGACGGCGCGCGCGGCCGGCCGCGCGCCGATCTCGACGCCGCAGCGCGCGCCGTAGCCGCATTGTCGCGCTTTGCCGCTGCGCATGCCGACACGATCGCGGAGATAGACATCAACCCGCTGTTGTTGCGGGTCGAAGGCGAGGGGGCCGTGGCGCTCGACGCGCTGCTGATCCCGCAGGGCAAGCAGGCACGACACTGATTCAAACCACAAGAGGCCGCATAAGCCGGCCCAGAGGAAATGCGCAAAAGCAGGAGGAAACGGTGAAGAGAACGACGGTCACTGCGCTCGGCATGATTGCCTTGCTGCTCACGAATGCGCCGCTGTCCGCACAGGGCATCTCCGGCGATGTCGTCAAGATCGGCATCATGAACGACCAGAACGGTCCCTACGCCGACAATTGCGGCCTCGGTTCGGTCGCAGCCGCCAAGCTCGCGGTCGGCGACGTCGGCGGCACGGTCAATGGCAAGAAGATCGAGCTCGTGATCGCCGACGACCAGAACAAGCCCGACGTCGGCGTCGCCATCGCGCTGCGCTGGCTCGACAATGAAGGGGTCGATGCCATCGTCGGCTGCTCGGCGTCGTCGATCGCGCTCGCGGTGCAGGACATCATGAAGAACCGCAAGAAGCCCTATCTGCTGGCCGGCACGGCGGGCTCGTTCTTCACCAACGACAAATGCTCGCCGATGACCACGCAATGGGTGGTCGACACCTATGCCCAGCCAAAGGCCACGGTGAAGGCGCTGCTCGCGCAGGGCATCGACAGCTGGTTCTTCCTGACGGTGGACTATGCCTTCGGCAAGGCCTGGCAGGCGGATGCGACCAAGTTTATCGAAGCGGGCGGCGGCAAGGTGGTGGGCTCGGTGCTGCATCCGCTGAATTCGTCGGACCTCTCCTCGTTCCTGCTGACGGCACAGGCGAGCGGTGCCAAGGCGATTGCGCTCGCCAATTCGGGCGCGGATTTCGCCAATGCGATCAAGCAGGCGCAGGAGTTCGGGCTGACCAAGAAGCAACTCCTCGTCCCGCTCGGCCTCATGATCAGTCAGACCCACGGAATTGGTCTCAAGGATCTCCAGAACGTGCGGCTGACGACGCCCTTCTACTGGGACATGACGCCGGAGAGCCGGGCCTTTGCCAAGCGCTATGCCGAGGCGACCAACGGTCAACTCCTCAACGAAGGCAAGGCGGCCACCTACAGCGCCATTACGCATTATCTGAAGGCCGTGGCCTCCGCGGGCTCGGACGACGGCGATGCCGTGATGCGGCAGATGAAGAGCACGCCGATCAACGATTTCGAGATGACGAATGTCGCGATCAGGGCCGACGGCCAGGTGATGCGCCCGCTCTATGTCGCGCGGATCAAGACGCCGGCGGAGTCGAAATACACCTACGACTATTACGAGATCACCGGCACGATCGCGCCCGAGGATGCTTGGCGGCCGGCCTCGGAGAGCGCCTGCGATCTTCTCAAGTCGCAGTGAGGGCAGCACGTCTCGGTACGTATGGCGAAAGCAGGAAGCAGGCGATGAGTGTAGTTGAAGCGGTATCGACGCAAACCGTCGCGGGTGAGAACCTGACGGGCGAGGCCTATCGCGATGCGATGCATCGCTGGCTGCATGCCAGTCTTCCTGCCAGTTTCCGCAGCGACAGCGCCGCATTCGCGCCGCCGACGCTGCCGCAATCCGTCGCCTGGGAAGCCGCGATGTATCGCGCCGGCCTGACCGGAATTACCTGGCCGCAGGCCTATGGCGGGCATGGCCGCAGCTTGCGCGAGCATCTCATCGCCAATCAGGAGATCGGGGCGCTGGCGATGCCGGAGAGCGTCAACTCGATCGGCAAGGAGCTCGCGGGCCCCATCATTCTGGCAGTCGGCACCGAGGAGCAGAAGCGGCGCTTCCTGCCCGCGATCCTCGATATGCGCAATATCTGGTGTCAGGGATTCTCCGAGCCCGAAGCCGGCTCCGATCTCGCCGGGCTTCGCACGCGCGCCACGCGGAGCGGTGACGACTGGCGGATCAACGGCCAGAAGATCTGGACCAGCGGCGCCTACCGGGCGCAGCGCTGCCTGGTGCTCGCCCGCACCGGTCAGCTGGAGGACCGGCATCGTGGCCTTGCCATGTTCGCGGTGCCGCTCGATGCGAAGGGCGTGCGCGTGCGCACGATCAAATCGATCGACGGTCGTGAGAGCTTCTGCGAGGTTTTCTTTGACGACGTCGAGGTCGCGCAGCTGGATGCGATCGGTGCGCCCGATGAGGGCTGGGCCGCGGCGATCCGCGTGCTGGAGATCGAGCGCGCGACCAATCGCATGTATCGCGCCTGGCGGTTCGAGAACGAGCTGCGCCATCTGATTTCGGCGAGCAAAACGGACCCGGTGCTGTCCGGGATGGTCGCGGACCGGCATTACGCCGTCAGGCTCGGTGAGGTCGCGGTCGAGATCGAGGTGTTGAAGGCGCATGTCGAGACCGCCGTCGAAGCGCTCGCGAGCGGCGACAAGATCGGGGCGCGCGGCAGTCTGGCGAAACTGTACTGGAGCGAGTCGCATCAGCGCTTTGCCGCACTTGCCCTGGAGCTGCTCCAACAGGCGTCGTTGCCGCAGAGCCCGGCGATCAAGGTGGCACGGCGGCGCTTCGAGGCGATCTACCTTCAGGCGCGCGCCGAAACGATCTATGCCGGCACGACCGAGATCCAGCTCGGCATCATCGCTGACCGGATTCTCCAGCTATCGAGGGGCAAATAATGGCCGCCCAGGGTGAGGCCGCGGGTCTGTTGCACGATCGTCTCGTCATGGTGACGGGCGCGGGGCAGGGGATCGGACGCGCCATCGCGCTGGGGGTTGCCTCCGCGGGGGCAAGAGTCGCCGTGGCCGATCTGCGGCAGGAACGGGCGGAGGTCACCGCAGGCGAAATACGAGCCGGAGGCCGGGAGGCGATCGCCTACGCGCTCGACGTGACCGACGCTGCGGCGTGTACCGAGATGGCGAAGCGGGTCGATCAGGAATTCGGCTCCGCCGACGTCATCGTCAACAATGCCGGAATCATCATTCGGGAGCCGATCGACAGCCCGCGCGCGCACGAGAATTGGCGCCAGGTATTCGACGTCAACGTCAACGGCACCTTCAACGTGGTTCATGCCTTTATTCCCGCGCTGCGCAAGTCGCGGGGGTGCATCATCAACGTGGCGTCGGTCGCGGCCTTTGGCGGCATGAATGGTGCGCTCGGCTATTCGCCGTCCAAGGGGGCGGTGAGGCTGTTCACGCAGGCGCTCGCCCGCGATCTCGCGCCTGACGGCATCCGGGTCAACGCCGTCGCGCCCGGCATCATTGCGACCGAGATGAGCGAGAGCACGCGCGATAACCCGGCGAGGCTGTCCGGTCTGATGGGGCGGACCCCGTTGAAGCGCGTGGGCCAGCCGGACGAGATCGCAGGGCCGGTGATCTTTCTCGCCTCGGCGATGGCGTCCTATGTCAACGGCGTCATCCTGCCCGTCGACGGCGGGTATCTCGCCTAGTGAGCAGCAGTTTTCGAAGAGGACTATGATGACCATGGCCGGTGAAGGACTTCAACCCGACGAGTTCGCGGCAACCGCTGCACGCGCAGTGACCGCATGCGCGGGTCTGGATGTGCGCGAACAGGCGCAAAATCTCGCCGGTGACGGTCTGCTCGGCGTCGTCGCGGACGAGGAGGTGGGGGGACTTGCCCTGCCGCTCGGCTTTGCGGTGCCGGTGATTGCGGCCGCTCATTCGGGATTGCTCGCCTTTCCGCTCCTGGAGACCATTCTCGTCGGCCGCCTGCTCCAGTCATCGCTGACGCGGCTGGCCGCTGCGGTCGTCTCCGGCAAGACATTGGCCACGATCGCATGGCAGGGCGAGGCCGTCGCCGAACGGGACGGCGGGGTGCTGCTGCTGAGCGGAACGGTGGCGCGCGCGCCTTGCGCAGCGACCGTCGACTATATCCTGGTGCGGATGAGCGACGGCGCCGCGGCATTGATCCCGACCAATGCCGAAGGTGTTGTGGTGGAGGAAGCAGCCGGCCTCGACCTGACGACGCCGGAGCACGCGGTGCGGCTCCAGAGGGTCGAGATTCCGATTGGCTCCATCCTGCCGGCGGACACATGGGACACGCTCGGCTCCGATGCTAACGTGCTTCGCGCTGCGGCCATCCTGGGATCGGCCGAAGCCTGCCTGTCGCTGGCGCAGGAGCATGCCTCGACGCGCCGCCAGTTCGGCCACGCTCTGTCCTTTAACCAGGCCATCCGTCACGCGCTGGCGCGCCAGAAGCTGGGACTTGAAAGCATCCGTCACGCGATCACGCGCAGCCTGTCCGGGGACGGCGGTCCGGTTCAGCGCGATGCCGCGTTTCTGGCAGCAGCGACCTATGGCAGCTCGATCAGCGAAGGCGCGTTGCAGATCCATGGCGGCATGGGTTTTACCTGGGACGTCCCGGTGCATCGTCATTTGCGCCGCATCCGCACACTCCAGGCTCAGGGCGACGCCAGCGGGCTGATCAGCGCGTTCGGCCGCCGCTACGTATCGGAAGTTGCTCCATTCACCGAAGCGGGAGCATGAAGGAGATGACCATGACCGAGACCAGGGATCAGACGCTCGCGGGCCGCGTCGCACTCGTCACCGGCGCCGGGAACGGGATCGGCCGCGCGACCGCGCTCAAGCTCGCCGCGCGCGGCGCAATCGTCGGCGTTAATGATCTGAAGCCGGAGTTCGTGAGCAGCACGGTGGAGGCCATCAAGGCAGCGGGTGGCGAGGCGCTGGCCGCCACGCAGGACGTATCGACCCGCGACGGCATGCGGCAGGCGGTGCTGGGATTGGCGGAGCGACAGGGCCGCTTCGACATCCTCGTCAACAACGCGGCCTGGGTCCGCTATCAATCGGTCGCGGACATCGCGCCGGAAACCGTCGAGCGCATGCTCAACATCGGCTTCAAGGCGGTGATGTGGGGCATCCAGGCGGCCGCGGAAGTCATGGATGCCGAACGCGGCGGCGCGATCGTCAACGTCGCCTCGGTGGCTGGCCTGATCTCCGCCAAGAACAGCATGGTCTATAGCGGCATCAAGGCCGGCGTGATGGGCATTACGCGCGCTGCCGCGGCGGAGCTCGGTGCGCGCAACATCCGCGTCAACGCGGTGGCGCCCTCGGCGATTCCGACCGAGGGGACCATGCGCAACCGCAACGCCGAGCTCGATGCGCGCCGGATCGAACGGACGCCGCTGGGCCGGCTCGGCACGGTCGACGACATCGCCAAGGCGATCTGTTTTCTCACCGGCGATGAGAGCAGCTTCATTTCGGCGCAGGTGCTCACCGTCGATGGCGGGATCGTCCTGACCAACATTGCCTGACGGTGGAAGCGCGATGTCCGATCTGACGCCGGAACAACAGGTGCTGAAAGAGGCCTACATCAAGGCCCGCGGTTATTGGCGACCCTGGACGGAAGGCCTGTTGCGCCTCGATCCCGGGTTTCTCGACACCTATGGCAGATATGCGGGCTATCCCGCGGCCACGGGGCCGCTCTCTTCCAAAATGTGCGAGCTGATCTACGTCGCACTCGACGGCTCGTCGACGCATCTGTTCCGCGACGGCCTCGCGCTGCACCTCCGCCTCGCGCTTCAGCAGGGCGCCACGGCACGGGAGATCATCGACGTGTTCCGCCTCGCGACGGCCCAGGGATTGGACGGCTGCAATCTCGGCATCGGAATCCTGGCGGAGGAATTGGCAAGCGCGGGCCTGGAGGTCGACCAGTCCGAGCTCTCGGACGAGCAGAGTGCGCTGCGCGATGCCTATGTCGCACAATTCGGGGACTGGCCTGATTTCTGCGAGCAATGGCTGCGGCGCGATCCCGGCTATTTCGCCGTTTTGCTGGATCTCCTCGCGGGCGGGCAGGCCGGAGACGGTCTCGACCAACGCTCGCAATGCCTGATCTCGATCGCGTTGAACGCTTGCTTCACGGCGCTCAATCCCCACGGGCTGCGCGTGCAGATCAGGCGCGCCCTGCGGCTCGGCATCGCGCAGCGGGAGATCCTTCAGGTTCTCCAGATGACGGCTCATCTCGGCGTCCACGCCTGCGCGATCGGCGTGCCGGTTCTGATGGAAGCGCTCGACGAGCGCGCCGCGAAGGCCGATGCGGGCGAGGACGGGAAACGACCGACCCAGGGAGGAGAACCGGAATGAAGGGGTTGGCGATCCGCAATCAGAGGGCTTTCGCGTCGGGCGCCCTGTTCCTCGCCTTCGCGATCTTCTTTTTCGTCGAGGCATTGGCGTATCCCGCAGGCACGGCCGCGAAGATGGGACCGGGCTATTTCCCACGCCTGCTCGCGATCGTGCTCGCCGCCATTGGTCTCGTCGTGATCCTCGGTGCTGTCCGGTCGACCGCGGATCGGGAAGCGCTGCGCAGATGGGATCTCAAGGGGCTCGCCTGGGTGACCGGCTCGGTGGTCCTGTTCGGCGCCCTGCTGTTTCCGCTCGGTCTGGTCGGAGCCCTGTTCGTCCTGATCATGGTGTCGAGCCGGGCCAGTCACGAGTTCACCTGGACGGGTGCGCTGGCGAACGCGGCCGTGCTGATCGCGCTGTGTCTGGCCGTCTTCGTCTACGGCCTCGGGCTGCCATTGCCCGTCTGGCCGTCTCTTCTCAACTGAACGGGCCGATCGATGGATCTCTTCCACAATCTCGCGATCGGCTTTGCCACGGCAGCCCAGCCCGCCAATCTGCTCTACGCCTTCGTCGGCTGCCTGCTCGGGACCTTGATCGGCGTGCTGCCGGGCCTCGGCCCGCTCGCAACCATCGCGATGCTGCTGCCGATCACCTATGCGCTGCCACCGGACGCCGCGCTGATCATGCTCGCCGGAATCTATTACGGCGCGCAATATGGCGGCTCGACCACGGCCATCGTCGTCAATCTGCCCGGCGAGTCTTCATCGGTCGTGACCACGATCGACGGCTATCAGATGGCCAAGCAGGGCCGCGCGGGCGTGGCGCTCGCCACCGCCGCGATCGGCTCGTTCTTCGCCGGATGCGTGGCGACGCTTGCCCTGGCCGCCCTCGCAGGTCCGCTGACCGCGACCGCGCTGCTGTTCGGCCCCAAGGAATTCTTCGCGCTCATGATCCTGGGCCTGATCCTTGCCTCCGTGCTGTCGAGCGGCCCGTTCATCGAGGGCATCGGCATGGTCGTGCTCGGCATGCTCTTGAGCCTCGTCGGCACCGATTTGAACAGCGGCAGCCAGCGTTTTGCCTTCGGCGTCCCCCAGCTGTTCGACGGCCTCGATTTCGTGCCGCTGGCGATGGGCATCTTCGGCTTTGCCGAGATCGTCAAGAATCTGGAGCAGGACGACAAGCTGTCGCTGGTCACCCAGAAGATCACCAATCTGTTTCCGACCCGCGACGATTTCCGCCGCATGGTGCCGGCGATGCTGCGCGGCACGGCGCTCGGCACGCTGCTGGGAGTCCTGCCCGGCGGAGGCGCGGTGCTATCGTCCTTCGCGTCCTATACGCTTGAGAAGAAGCTGTCGCGGCGTCCCGAAGAGTTCGGCAAGGGCGCGATCGAGGGCGTCGCGGGGCCGGAGTCCGCGAACAACGCCGGCGCCCAGACCTCGTTCATTCCGCTGCTGACGTTAGGGGTTCCCTCCAACGTGGTGATGGCGCTGATGGTTGGCGCCATGAACATCCACAACATCCATCCGGGCCCGGAGGTGATGACGAAGAATCCGACCCTGTTTTGGGGCCTGATCGTCTCGATGTGGGTCGGCAATCTGATGCTGCTGATCCTCAATCTTCCGCTGGTCGGGTTGTGGGTGAAGCTGCTCACCATTCCCTATCGCTACCTGTTTCCGGCGATCATGGTGTTCTGCTCGATCGGCGTCTATTCCATCAACAGCGGAACGTTCGAGGTCTACGAAGCCGCATTGTTCTGCGTGTTCGGCTACGTCCTGATCAAGCTCCAATTGCCGGCGGCGCCGCTGCTCCTGGGCCTAGTTCTGGGCCCCGCGATCGAAGAGAACTTCCGCCGCGCCATGGTGCTGTCGCGCGGCGACGTCACCGCGCTGTTCACCTCGCCGCTCTCGGCGAGCCTTCTGGCTGCGGCGGCCATCGCGATCCTCCTGATCATGCTGCCCACGATCCGTGCGCGCCGCGAGGAGGCGCTCCAGGAATGACATGCATGAGATGCATCGGAAGGCTGCAGCCATGATCCGGGAACCTGCCGCCTTCGAGGCCCTGCTGGAGCGCGTTCGCCGGTTCGTTCGCGACATTGCCATTCCGGCCGAGGCGCGCGTCGAAAGCTGCGATGAGGTCCCAGCGGATATCGTCGCCACCATGCGCACGGAGGGCTTCTTCGGCTGGAGCATCCCGGAGGCCTATGGCGGCGCCGGGCTCACCACGGAGGAGCTCGTGCTGGCCGCATTCGAGCTGTCGCAATGTTCGGTCGCCTTTCGCGCCCGCGTCGGCACCAACACCGGCATCGGCTCGGAGGGAATCGTCGCCGACGGGACCGAGCAGCAGAAGCAGACCTACCTGCCGCGCCTTGCCAGCGGTGAATGGACCGGCTGCCTCGCCGTGACCGAGCCCGATGCCGGCTCGGAGGCTTCGAACGTCAAGACCATCGCCCGCCGCGGCGGCGATCACTACATTCTCGACGGCGAGAAGTGCTTCATCACCAACGCGCCCCTGGCCGACATTTTCACCGTTACGGCGCGCACCGATCCGCACACGAAGGGCGCTTCGGGCGTCTCGGCCTTCATCGTCGAGCGCGGGAGCGTGGGCCTTGCGACCGGTGCGCCCTACCGCAAGATGGGGCAGGCGGGCTCGCCCGTGGGTGCGGTCTATTTCAACCAGTGCCGGGTGCCGGCGGCCAATCTGATCGGCGGCCGCGAAGGCGTGGGCTTCAAGACCATCATGAAGGTGCTGAACAAGCAGCGCATTCATCTGGCCGCCCTGTCGACCGGGCCGGCGATCCGGATGCTCGACATGGCCATCCGCCATACCGGCAGCCGCGTTCAGTTCGGCGAGCCGGTCGGCAACTATCAGCTCGTCCAGGCGATGATTGCCGATTGCCGGACGGAGATCTTTGCGGCGCAATCGATGATCCTCGAGACCGCGCGCAAGCGGGACCGCGGCGAGGACGTCGCGCTCGAAGCATCGATGTGCAAATATTTCGCGACGGAGATGTGCGGCCGCGTGGCCGATCGCTGCGTGCAGATGTTCGGCGGCGCCGGCTACATCGCCGATCACTCGTCGATCGAGCGCTGGTACAGGGACATCAGGCTGTTCCGCCTCTACGAGGGGACCAGCCAGATTCACCAGCTCAACATCGCGCGTCTCGCGCAGCGAAAGGCCATGTGACGAGGCCGGCGGCGCTATTGCCGCGCGGCGATCGCGGTCATCTCGAGCTTGACGCCCGGACCGAGATCGGCGACGCCGATGGCGGCGCGTGCCGGCAGATGAGCTTCTGCAAAGCGCGCCTTCCAGGCCGCGTTGAACGCTGCCTTCTCCTTCAGGTCGGTCATGTAGATGGTCACTTGCAAGACGCTGGCCAGATCTGATCCGAGGGTCTTCAGCAGGTTCGCCAGCTGGCCGAGGACGTCGCTCGCCTGGCCCGACATATCGAGGCTCGTGTCCTCGGGGACGATTCCCCCGATGTAAAGCACGCCATTGTGCTCGACCACTTCGTGGAGCAGACCTTCGTAGGGCAGGACGCGCTTGATCATGATGAGACCGATGTTGTGGTGGGGAGGTTGGCCATATCGCACGTTTCAATGTCACTGTCGTTGGAAGAGATTTTGCACGCATTCTTGCCGGGAGATGGATCGGGCTGTTCCGGGTTCGGCGGAGTAAAGCATTGAAATAAAGTATAAAATGGGTCGAAGGTTCGCGCGGGCTCGTTCCCTCGAACGTTCGCCAAGCTGCCCTTGCACGAGGGCCTGGCATTTTCGCCGGCCCTGATCCCGACGACATCGGGGAGCGGATCGTTATACTGCCACCCGAATTGACACGGGAGCGGCGGGGACCGTGGCGCGACCGGAACAAGGAATGCAATGATGGACGATACGATTGGCTTCCCCGACCCCGGTCTCGACCTGTCCGACGGCTTCAAGCCCCACACCTCGCACTGGGGCGTGTTTTCGGCGCGTCAAGGCGAAGCGGGACTCGAGGTCAGGGCCTATGCGGGCGATCCCGATCCGAACGGCATCATCGACAATTTCCCCGGCGCGCTGCGGCACCAGGCGCGCATCGCTCAGCCTGCGATCCGCCGCGGCTGGCTGGAGCGCGGGCCGGGCCCCGACGACCGCCGCGGCCGCGACGAATTCGTCTCCGTGAGCTGGGAGAAGGCGCTCGATCTGCTCGGCGACGAGCTCGGCCGCATCCGCGACACACGCGGGCCCGGCGCCGTGTTCGGCGGCTCCTACGGCTGGTCGAGCGCGGGGCGCTTCCATCACGCGCAGAGCCAGGTGCATCGCTTCCTCAACATCGCGATGGGCGGCTATGTGCGCTCGGTGAACAGTTACTCGTCCGGTGCGTCCTCGGTGCTGCTGCCGCAGATCCTCTGCGGTTATGAGGACATCACCAAGCGCAACGTCACCTGGGAGCAGATCGCGACCGAGACCGACATCGTGCTGGCGTTCGGCGGCATGGCTCTGAAGAACTCCATGGTGGCCGGCGGCTCGATCAGCAAGCATGTCGAGCGCGGCGCCATGGAGGCTGCGCGCCGGCGCGGCTGCGAGTTCATCCTGATGAGTCCGCTGCGCGAAGACCTGCCCGTCGAGGCCGGCGCCGAATGGATGAGCTGCGTGCCCGGCACCGATACCGCGCTGATGCTCGGCATCGTTCACACGCTGGTCAGCGAAGGCCTGCACGACCAGGCCTTCCTCGATCGCTACACGGAAGGATGGCCGGTTTTCCTGCGCTACCTCACCGGCGAAACGGATGGCCAGCCCAAGCATGCCGAATGGGCCGCCGCGATCTCAGGTGTCGCCGCCGACACGATCCGCACGCTCGCCCGCCGTCTCGCCGGAAAGCGTGCGCTCATCACCGTCTCGCATTCGCTCCAGCGCGCCGAGCATGGCGAGCAGCCGGTATGGATGGGCATGGTGCTGGCGGCCGCGCTCGGCCAGATCGGCCTTGCCGGCGGCGGCTACGCCTATTCGCTCGGCGCGATCGGCTATTACGGCCGCCGCGTCAACGACGTGCCGGGGCCGACGCTCGGGCAGGGCCGCAACGGCGTGCGCGACTTCATTCCGGTTGCGCGCATTGCCGACATGCTGCTCAACCCCGGCAGCACCTATCGCTACAATGGCGAGACGCGCACCTATCCGGACATCAGTCTGGTCTACTGGGCCGGCGGCAATCCCTTCCATCATCACCAGGACATCAACCGCCTGCGCAAGGCGTTTGCGCAAGTCGATACGTTCGTCGTGCACGATCTCGGCTGGACCGCCACCGCGCGGCACGCCGACATCGTCCTGCCCGCGACCATGACGCTCGAGCGCGAGGACATCGGCTATTCCAGCAACGATCCCCTGATGGTCGCGATGCACCGGATCGCCGAGCCGTTCGGCCTTGCGCGCGACGATTACGAGATCTTTGCCGATCTCGCCGAACGTCTCGGCGCCCGCGAACCTTTTACGGAAGGCCGCACGTCGCGGCAGTGGCTGGAACATCTCTATGAGCCGACCCGCGCGTCGCTCGCCAAGCGCGGCCTCGAGGCCCCGAGCTTCGACGAATTCTGGCAGCGGGGCAGTCTCGTCGTGCCGCAACAGCCCGACGACGGCGGCCGGCTGCGCAGTTTTCGCGAGGATCCGGTCGCGCATCCGCTGCCGACGCCGAGCGGACGCATCGAGATCTTCTCGGCCAAGATCGCCGGCCATGGCGATGCGGATTGCCCGGGCCATCCGGTCTGGCTCGACAAGACCGACATGCCGAAGCCGGGCGCGCCGTGCTTCCTCGTCGCCAACCAGCCCGTGACGCGCCTGCACAGCCAGCTCGATTTCGGCGGACATTCGCTTCAAGGCAAACATCGCGGCCGCGAGGTCGCCCGCATGAACCCGCGCGACGCCGACGCGCGCGGCATCAAGGACGGCGACATCATCCGCCTGTTCAACGACCGTGGCGCCTGCCTTGCCGCGGTCCACGTCACCGATGGCATCGCGCCCGGTGTGGTGCAGCTTCCGACCGGCGCCTGGTACGATCCCGCCGACCCCGAAGACGACGCGCCGCTCTGCGTTCACGGCAATCCGAACGTGCTCACCCGCGACATCGGCACGTCGTCCTTTGCGCAGGGATGTACGGGGCAGTTGACGGCAGTGGAAGTGGAGAAGTTCGCGGGCAATCTGCCGCCGATCCGGGCGTTCGATCCGGTGTAGGGGACGCCTGCTGCTTGCCTCGCCATTGGAAGCGCGGCGACAGACGAAAAAGGGGCCGCCCTGTGTGGGCGCAGGGACGGCCCCGAGAGGCTCGCAGACCCGGGAGGAGAGGGGCGCGAGCCGGCGCAAATGGACGAGCTACGCGGCCGCGCTTGCGATCCAATCTCCGTCGGCGGAAGGACGGCGCCGCGGCGACGCTTCGACCTCAAAGCGCTGGCTTTTGCTGGCGAGGCGCCAGCGTGCCGGAGACTGGCCGCTGATGCGCTTGAACACGGTCGAAAAATGCGCCTGGGTGCTGAAGCCGACGGCCAGCGCGATCTCCGCCAGCGGCCGCTCGGTCGACGCGAGCAGGGTCTTCGCGTGCTCGACCCGGTGATTGAGCAGATATTCGCGCGGACGATAGCCGGTCGCGGCGCGGAATTGTGCCGCGAAATGCATCCTGGAGAGGCCCGCGACGTTGGCGAGCTCGGACAGGCTGATGCAGCGATCAAAGTGATCGGCGACATATTGCTCGATGCGCCGCAGCCGCCATTTCGGCAAGGCATTGACCTTTGCGCGCGGCAGCTCGAGCCTGGTCAGATGCATCGCGAGGGTTTGGCCGATGCAGCGGGCGAACGGCCGGTCCGCGGCATCGCCATGTTCGGTCAGGGCCTTGGCGAGCTCGGCGGCGAGCGGGTCGCGCAGCAGGACGAGGTTATCGAGGCCCTCGATCGCGGGCAGCCCCGCGGGAAAATGATCGGTGGAGATGTGGAAGTGCAGGAAGGCGCAAGGCGCCTGGAATTGCGCGGCCAGCGGCTTCGACGGCGCGCTGACATACAGAGTGCCTGCGGGCATCGTGCCGTCGAAAATGATCTGGCGGTCGCGGCTCAGCTTCGCGCGCGTGGTCTTCAGCGCGATGGCGACGAAATAGCGATCCTCCGGCGTCGTCGCCTGGTGCGACGAGATGTCCCGCGCGTCCTCCCACCGTGAAATCGCAATGGTCTCGCTCGCGGCCCGCTCGTTGCAATCGAGCTGCCGCCATGTGCTCTCCCGTGCGACGGCCCGTGTTTGCTGCGGGGCCTCGCCGTCCCGGGTGGCGGCTCGAAAATCGATCCGGCTGCGCGCCTGCAAGTCGGTGAACATCGTTCGTCCTCTCTCGTCTCAATGACCGCTTGAGGCGGCCGGCGAACGCGCAAGTCCGGCGTTCGCGATGGTGAGAGAGTAGGCGCGTGAGCGCCAGGCCGCTCGTTAGGGGTGATTAGGAGTTGTTAGTTGTTGTGTGAGCACAGGCGGTGTGACAGCTCGCCGCAGGAGGCTTTGTTTTATGCGGTTTTTCAATTCATTGCGCGGATTGGCGCAGCTTCGGCGCAGTCCACATCCGGTTCACTCACGCGACCTCGTCCGTTCTCGCGCATGCCGCTACTCGAACACGGCGTCGAAAATCTCGACGTCCATGAGCACAGGCTTGGTGATCACCGTTCCGTCAGGCCGCAGGGTCTGTGCACGGCGCAGCGTCGGCACGACGATGCCGCCAAAACTGTCGTGCGCCCAGGAGTAATGCGCGACCTTCATTCCGAAGAGATCGTGATCGGTCCGCCGTTGCAGCGCGTTCTCGTCGAAATAGAAGATCTGCTCGGGCGCGAGCGTGATCAGGTGCGGCGGGAATTGCGCCCGCAGCCGCCGCCAGGTGTCCGCGTTCTCGCGCCACGGTGTCAGCTCCTCCGTGACGACGTCGGGATGGGCGAGCAGGAATGGGTTGGTCAGATAATTCCAGATAGCGACGCCGCAGAAGAACACGAGGTGCAGCTCGTCCACGAGCGCAGGGGAGCGGGTCTCGGGAAATGCAAGGCTGGGGTTGTTCCAGGTGCGCAGGACCTCACCCTCGAGGCTTTCGATCGTGATCGCGTCGGGATGAAAGGAGCCGGAGTACTCGCCCCCGGTGATGCCGGTGAAGCGGACCGATTGGGACCGGGTCGAGCCCTCCGCGGTCACATCCTTGAACTCGCTGGCATGTCCGGTGCCGGAGAATAGCGAGCCGCCGACGGAAAGGTGGAGCGTGAACCGGTTCAAGCTGTTCCAGCGGGCCATTCCGCCGCTGGCTTCGATCACATCGTCAAGAAGCGCCATGTCCCGCCATATCCGCCATGAAGTGTCTCCACCATGGCGGGGCGGATGCTGATTGGCGTGTTAGAAGTTGTTAGGAGTTGCGAGCAGTATTTCTGGCGGTATCTCGTTGAAGATACTGTCAATTCAGCGCGCCAAGCAGATCCCTGGCGGCCACGAGATCACGGGTCTGGAGGCCGTCCTGGTACCGCGCGACGAGCGGGGCGAGCAAGGCGCGTGCTTCGCCGGTCTTTCCGGCCTGGTGCCAGAGGTGGCCGAGGCCGATCGCCCCCCGCAACTCCCAGCCGAGCGCGCATTGCCGGCGCGACAGATCGAGCGATCTCCGGAAGCAGTTTTCGGCCTCCGCGGCATTGCCGGACCGGGCGAGGATGTCCGCCTTGACCCGGAGCATCTCCGGCATGTCGAAGGATTCACCGTGCGCGGGGATCTCCGCGATGGCTTCGTCGATCGTGCGCAAGGCATCGACGGGCTGGTTCTGGGAGGCGAGGCCCTCCGCCAGCGCCGTCGCAAACACCGTCGTCATGATCCGGTGCCGCGTCGCGTATAGCGTGGCCTGGCTGCGGCGAAGATGCTCGATCCCGCCGGCGATGTCGCCGCGACGAAGCAGCAGATCGCCCTTCTGGCCGATGCCGACCGCGTGATAGGGGCCGAGGAAGTGCCGCGCCGAATGATCGATCAGCCGTTCGATCAGGATTTCGGCATTGGCCCAGTCGCCGACCCAGAGGAACACGTAGATCGTCCAGATCAGCGAGATGCCGAGCGTGAGGGGCTGCTCGAGCAGCTCGGCCTCGCGCACCGTGTATCTGGCCGCCTCGATCGCGCGATCGGGCCGGCCGGTAAGCCACAGCCCGCGCGCCAGCGCCACCAGCGCGACGATGCGGTCGTCATAGCCGAGATGCCCGATGTTCAACCGCTGCGAGCCGGGATTGTGCACCATCGCGCTCTCGCAGAACTGCACGGCCTTGTCCTGATTGCCGATCAGATGATGCGCGACGCCAAGCATCCATTCGACGTTCAGCGCGGCGGCGGGATCGTTCAGCTTGCACGCAACGCTCTCGCCCTGCTCGCCGGTGCCGAGCGCACCGTGAAAATCTCCGACCCTGGTCAAGTAGATGTGCAAACCGCGCAGCAGCCAGAGCTGCCAGTGCAGATCCTCGAGCTCGCGGGCAAGCTGGAGGCTCCGCGTGAACGCTACCCGGACTGCGTCGGTATTGCCCTGCGTGAACATCACGGAGACGCCGAGCGCGGCCTGCAACGTCATCTCCTGGCGGCTGTCCAATGTGCTCGCATCGGAAGCGGCCAGCGCCTGCTGCGTCCAGCGAAAACACTCCGTCAGCAATGTCAGCTCGAGGAAAAACTGGGCGGCGGAGGCCGCCAGATCCACGCCGATCGCCCGGTCGCCATTGTCCGAAAAGCTCCAGGACAGCGCGGCCCGAACATTGGGCAAATGGTCGGCATAGGGAAGGAAGCCGCCCGCGCTCTGCATGCCCATGGAGGTGAGCGCGATGTCGCGCAGGACGTCGCGGAAATATTCGGCATGGGCCCGTGCGACGCGACCCGCTTCTCCGTTCTCGACCAGCTTGTCGCCGACGAAGGCGCGCGTGGTGTCGAGCAGGCGATAGCGCAGCCGTCGCTCCGCGGGCGAGGTCGCGATCAGTGATTTGGAGAGCAGGTTCGAGATCGCCTCGAGCGCTTCAGGTTCACTGACGCCTTGGCTGGACGCAACGGCAAGCGCGGCCTCGAGCGTGAACGGGCCGACGAACACTGACAAGCCGCGCAGCGTTGCACTTTCGGCTGCCGGCAGCAAATCGTAGCTCCAGGCGAGCGCGGCGCTCAGGGTCTGGTGGCGCGGAATCGCGGTGCGGCGTCCCCGCCACAGCAGCGAAAATCGGTTGTCGAGCAGCGAGGCGGTCCCGGCAACGCCATAGGCGTCGACGCGTCCGGCCGCGAGCTCGATCGCGAGCGCGATGCCGTCCAGCCGCCGGCAAATCTCGGCGATGAGCGGCGCATCCTCCTCGCTTAGCTCGAAGTCGCCCAGGCTCTCGGCAATGCGTTCCACGAAGAGCTGGCTTGCGGGATAGGCAAGGATGTCGGCGATGCCGAGCCCGTCGCGCTCGGGCGGGCAGTCCAGCGGAAACAACCGGTGGACGCGCTCGCCTTCGGCGCGAAAGGACTCGCGGCTGGTGGCGAGGATATGCAGCTCCGGTGCGTCCTGGACGATGCGCTCGGCCAAGGGCGCGAGCTCGTCGATGATGTGCTCGCAGCTGTCGAGGACCAGTAGCGTCCGGCGGCTGCGCAGGAACGTCAGCAGGCCCGGTATCGGGTCCTCGGAATTGACGGTCAGCCCAAGCGTGGCGGCGATGGTGCCGGGAACGAGCCTGGCATCCGTCAGCGCGCCGAAATCGACGAAGTTGACCTGTCCGTCGAAGGCCTGGAGCTTATCGTGCGCGACGGCGAGGGCGACCGACGTCTTGCCGATTCCGCCTGGGCCGACGATCGTCACGAACCGATGCTGCGCAAGCTCGGCGGCAATCCCCGCGACCGCGTCGTCTCGTCCGATCATTCTGGCAAGCGGCGGGGGAAGTGCGTGAGCCGACGAGACGGCCGGGCCTGTCCGCTTCTCCGGCGATTCAGAACGGACCAGTGGGGCGGCGAGGCAATAGCCACGGCCGGGCACGTTGACGACATAGCGGGAGCCTTCGCCGGCATCGCCCAAGGCCTTATCACTCAAGGCCTTGCGCAGCGTCGTGATGTGGAAGCGCAAGCTGCCTTCGTCGACGTTCACGTCGGCCCAGACGTGCTTGATCAACTCTCGCTTGTCGATGACCTCGCCGGCGCGTTCAGCGAGCAAAATGAGGATATCGAGCGCGCGGCCACCGAGCTGAAGCGGAACGCCGTCCCTCTCGAGCAGGCGCGACTTTACAAACAGCCGGAATGGCCCGAAGGACACGGCCGAATCCTGGTCATTGGTGTCCGGCACGCCAATCATTTCAGTGCGAGAGCCAATGTCTGATGGTCTGGTCTAACAGAACGAGGCGATGAGTAAACTGACTGAAAATGGCGAAATGGCGCAGCCGACGCTCCATCGCGCAGGGACCATCCGTCACAAATTTCGTTAAACGAGAGCAGTTTCCGGAGCGAGCGCCACAATTCATCAGTCGCGCGACTGTCGACACGACAGCTTCGCTGCCGCAGCTTGTGTGCGCCGGATCATAACAAAAACTTGCAACGTCTAACGAGCATAACACCTACGGCGCATCCACTATAGCCTCCGAGTTAGGTCCACTGTCCAGCGGGGAGGCTATCATGTCTGCTATCGGCTCAGGGACGAACGATCAATTCGTTCGGTCTCAATATGTCGCCAGCCTTGATGATCAGTCGCGTGATTGGGAGCTCGTGCTGAGGGAATCCCACCATCGGATGAAAAACACGCTGACGCTCTTGGGTGCGTCAGTTCGCCGCGATTTCGCACGGGCAGGCGCCAGGGATGTCTCCGTTGCGCTGGACCGGTTCGAGCGGCGCATCGTCGCGTTTGGCAGGCTCTATCAACTTCTGTCGGACAGCGATCATTTGCCCGCTGTCTCCGTCGAAGCTTTTTTCGAAAGCCTGTGCGAAGCGCTCTCCAGGGCGGTGCTGGAGCCTGCCGGCATCCGCTGCGAGGCTGCGATCGAAAGCGGCACGCTGCCAATGTCGCAGTGTCATCGTCTCGCGTTGATGCTGACCGAGCTGGTCACGAATGCGGCAAAGCATGCCTTCCCGAGCAAGAACGATGCGCTGATCCGCGTCGAGATGGCCAGCCGCGACGGCGCATGGCTCTGCACGGTGGCCGACAATGGCATCGGTGCGACCGGTCCGCTTCAGGGCACCGGCAGCCGCATCCTCGAAGGGCTCGCACGCAGCATCCATGCGCGGCTGCAGGGCGAGGCCGGGCAGGGCGGTACACGCGTGACGATCGTGATGCCAACTGCCGCTTGAAGCTCGTCTCAATCTCAACTCAGGGAGTTCGACATGTCCACACTCGAAATCGTCCGAGAGACCGCGGTCAAGCCTTCGACATCGCGTAGTGTTGATCTGAAGCTGGAAGTCGTCGTCATCCCCGTCTCCGATGTCGACCGCGCCAAGGCGTTCTACGCGCGGCTCGGCTGGCGACTGGACGCCGATTTTGCCTCGGGCGACGAATGGCGCGTGATCCAGTTCACGCCGCCGGGCTCGGCCTGTTCGGTGATCTTCGGCAAGAACGTCACGCCGGCAGCGCCCGGTTCGACGCGAGGCTTGTATCTGATCGTCTCCGATCTGGACGCGGCACGACAGGATCTTCTCGCTCGCGGCGTCGAGGTCAGCGAACCCTTCCATGGTGGCGGCGATGTTCACGCCGGTCCGGACGAGCCGTATCTGTTCGGCAGCGTCCGTGTCAGCGGTGCTGACCCGAAGCGCGGCAGCTATAGCTCGTTTGCCTCTTTCAGCGATCCCGATGGCAATGGCTGGCTGTTCCAGGAGATCACCACGCGATTGCCGGGACGCATCGCGGCTGACGGTACGGCCTTCGCCTCGCAGGTGGAGCTTGCAGCAGCGCTGCGGCGCGCGGCGACGGCGCATGGTGAGCATGAGAAGCGCACCGGTGGACACGACGAGAACTGGGCGGATTGGTACGCCGACTACATCGTCCGCGAGCAGGCGGGTCAACCACTGCCATCCTGAGTTTGCCAGCACCGACGCCTCGACCGATGCAAGCCGCCACGGCGCGTGATGACTGAGCTCATCGCGCGCCGTGCCGTTTTTGTCGTGCAAGCAGGCCATCGCCGAGACGAAACGTCTTGTCGATGTCGCCAGCCTGCCGCCGGATGACGAGATCAAGCCGGAGTGGGACGCATTCCTGGCCGCGTTCGGTCGTCCCGCCTACCAGAGCCGCATCAAGGCGCTGATGGGGCGCGGATTCCACCGCGCCGGTGACGTCGAGAACCGGCTCGGCTTCCACGTCGGACAGCTCGGCAGCTAACCAACCAACGGAACCGCTGCGGCGCTCGGCCGGTTGGAATGGTGACAGGCGGTCGTGCCAATGTCGCCTTCCTCCGGTACGGAGCGCCGGTGCTGAAATCAAACAAGGAGATTGAGATGATCCGCAAGGCAACAGCAGTCTGGAAAGGCACCGGTCGCGATGGGACCGGTCATCTGTCGAGTGAATCCGGCGTGCTCGCGCAGACACCCTATTCGTTCAAGACCCGTTTCGAGAACGAGAAGGGCACCAATCCCGAGGAGTTGATCGCGGCGGCCCATGCCGGCTGTTTTACGATGGCGCTGGCGTTCGGCCTCCAGATGGCAGGCTTCACGCCGGACGAGCTTTCGACCGAAGCCGCTGTTACGCTCGAACCCGAAGGCAAGGGTTTCAAGATCAGCAAGTCGGCGCTGACCTTGCGCGCCAAGGTGCCGAATCTCGACGATGCAGGCTTTGCGAAGATCGCGGGCGAGGCGGAGAAGAACTGTCCGGTGTCGAAGGTGCTCAACGCTGCGATCACGCTCGACGCCAAATTGGGCTAGATACGAGCTTTCAATGTTCGCCCGGTTCTGAGGAACCGGGTGGACATAAACGAAACGCGTGCCTTTCGGACGGGCCGCCGAATGCATATGATAAGGCAGATAAAGAGCGATCAATCGGGAGCGGACAGATGACAACGGAACGCGCAGTGTTGGCCGGAGGCTGCTTCTGGGGCATGCAGGATCTCATCCGCAAGCAGCCGGGCGTGATCTCCACCCGCGTCGGTTACACCGGTGGGCACGTCAAGAACGCGACCTATCGCAACCACGAAGGCCACGCCGAAGCGATCGAGATCATCTTCAATCCCGCCAAGACCAGCTTCCGGACCATGCTGGAGTTCTTCTTCCAGATCCACGATCCGACCACGCTCAACCGCCAGGGCAATGATCTCGGCACGAGCTATCGCTCGGCGATCTTCACGACGAGCGACGAGCAGAAGCGGATCGCCGAAGACACCATTGCCGACGTCGAAGCGTCCGGCCTGTGGCCCGGCAAGGTGGTGACCGAGGTCGCGCCCGCGGCCGAGTTCTGGGAAGCCGAGCCGGAGCATCAGGATTATCTGGAGCGCTATCCCGACGGCTACACCTGCCACTTCATCCGGCCCGACTGGAAGCTGCCGCGGCGCGCGGCTGCCGTAGGAGGCTAGGGCGCCTCAGCGCAGTTGCGCCATCAACGCGCGGGCGCTGCGCATGTCGACGATGTCGGCGCCTTCTGTGAACGACCCGGAGACGTTCTGCAAAATGGCCAGAGCCTGCGCGTTCTGGCCAGCTCCGATCATGAATCGTGCGAGGCTGGTTGCACAACGCAACTCCCAGAAACGTGCGCCCTGCTGGACGGCAATGCGCATGGCTTCACGAAAGAACGCCTCGGCATCGCCCGAATGCCGCACGCTCCTCAGCATCAACTCGCCCTTGATGCGGGTCAGCTCCGACAGATACCAGAGCTCCTGCCGGTCATTGCAGCGGGTCAGGACGTCCTCGATCACGTCGAGGCCGCGGTCGATCTGGTCGGCTTCCAGAAAACCCGCGGCGAGCTCGCCGAGCAGAGGAAGAAACCGCGGCAGGAAACGCGCATCACCGGCGCGATTGAGCTCTTCGCGCAGCAGCGGCAGGCCCGTCGCGACGTCGCCGCGCCTGACCATGACGGCCGCGTTGAAGGCCCGCGCCCACAGGCCCCACAGCCGGATGGCATGGCGCTCGGTATGTTCGAGCAGCTCGGCGCCGTGGCGCTCGGCGGCTTCGAAATCGCCGGACCAGAAGGCGATCGGGCAGGTCGCCTGTCCGAGCACGCTGCAGAACGTCAGCGCATGGCCGTTGGCACGGCCTTCCTCGATGTTTCGGGCGGCGAGCGCCTGGGCCTGATCGGCGAGGCCCTGAAGCCACAGGATGCGCGCCCGAAAATATTGCGTGGATATTCGGAGGTCGAGCGGGAAGATCTTCGGCTTCTCGGCCAGCACATGAAGCGACGCGTTGACGCGGTCAATGCGAACGCGTGCCTCGTTCTGCTCGCCGAGATAATGCAGCGCCACCGCCGTCAGGCGGTCGCCGAGCATGACATCGGTCCTGTCAGGTGAGTTCGCCGCGGCAGTCGCAAAGCGGTCGGCCAGTGCGCGGGCCTTGCCGAACTGCCCGTTGTTGAACTGGTCGATACACAGGCCCCAGAGCGCGCGCAGGCGGAAATCCTTGTCGTCGAGCCGGTCGGCCAGCTCCAGGGTCGTCTCGAGGATCGGGCGCGCCTCGCGCGCGCGGCCCTCGCCATACATCAGCGACCAGCCGAGCGCCGCCAGCAGCTGCATCCGGATGCGGTCATTGTCCTCGCCGTCGCCGAGCGCGGCGAGCGCCGTCTTGGCGCGCTCGCGGCATTCGGCGAACAGGGACAGGCGGACCCACAGCGTGACGGCGGCTGCTGTCAGTGCGATCCCGAGCGTCGTGTCGCCGTCGGGCCCGAAGGCCCAGTTCAGCGCGGCGCGCACATTGTCCAGCTCCGCGCCATAGACGCTCAGCCATTCCGGCAGCGGCGTCGAAGCATCGGCGTCCGCGTGCTCGAAGAAATCGCGGAAATGCTCGGCATGACGCCGCGCGACCCGACCGGTCTCGCCGAGCTCGTTGAGCTTCGCATGTGCGTAGGTGCGCGTGGTGTCGAGCAAGCGATAGCGCAGCGTCCGCGAGCCGTATGGCGAGATCAGCGATTTGGTGACCAGGCTGTCGATCGCCTCCAGCGTTTCCGATGCGCTGAGGCCGTCGCCGGCGGCCACCGAAGCGGCGGCCTCCGGCGCGAACGGCCCGGCGAAGACCGACAGGCGTCGCAACGTGGCGCTCTCCGCCGGAGGCAGCAGGTCGTAGCTCCAGTCGAGCGCCGCCGCGAGCGTCTGGTGCCGCGGCACGGCGGTGCGGCGTCCCCGCCATTGCAGCGAAAAGCGGCTGTCGAGCAGCGATGCGGTGCCGGCGATGCCGTAGGCGTTGACGCGGCCCGCCGCAAGCTCGATCGCGAGCGCGATGCCGTCGAGCCGCCGGCAAATGCTGGCGACGAGCGGCGCTTCCTCCGCGCTGAGCTGGAACGGACCCGAGCTCTGCGCGATGCGCTCGACGAAGAGCTGGGCCGCCGGATAGGCGAGGACCTCGGCGACATCGAGACCCTCGCGCTCGGGTGGGCAATCCAGCGGGAACAGCCGGAAGATGCGTTCACCCTCGCTCCGGAACGACTCGCGGCTGGTTGCGAGAACGCGAAGCTGCGGCGCTTCGCGCACGATGCGCTCGACGAGCGGGGCCAACGCGTCCAGCACATGCTCGCAGCTGTCGAAGATCAGCAGGGCCGGGCCGGTCTTCAAGAATGTCAGCAGCGCCGGCGTCGGATCCTCCGCGCTGATGGTGAGGCCAAGCGCGGAGGCGATGCTGGTTGCGATATGGCTCGCATCCCGCAGCGGGCCGAAATCGACGAAGAACACCCGCCCGCCGAAATCCGCCGATCGGCGATGTCCGACGGTGACGGCGACGGCGGTCTTGCCGATGCCGCCGGGGCCGACCACGGTCATGAAGCGATGCAGCGAAAGCCCGTTCGATATCTTCTCGACGATCTCCTCCCGGCCGACCATCTTCGAGAGCGGCGTGGGGAGGGAGCGGGGAGGCAGGATGTCGACGGTTGGCTGTGCGGCGGCCGGGGCCGGTTGAGCAAACGAGGCGACAAAGCAATAGCCGCGTCCGGGGACGTTGACGACATAACGGGCCGACTTGCCGGTATCGCCGAGCGCCTTGCGCAGCGCTGCGACGTGGAAACGCAGGCTGCCCTCGTCGACATTGACGTCGGCCCAGATGCGCTTGACCAGTTCGCGCTTGTCGACGACTTCGCCGGGGCGCTCGGCAAGGAAAATGAGAATATCGAGCGCACGGCCGCCGACATGAAGCGGCGAGCCCTCCTTCTCCAAGAGCCGGGACTTCGGAAACAGTCGAAATGGCCCAAAGGAAATGGCCGAGTCTTCGCTACGAGCTGGCACGCGCCATTGCCCCCTCAACGGGAGTCAAAAGGTATTTCTTTCTGGTCTATCAGAACGAGGCGTACAGTAAACTGGCCGAAAGCAGTGGGCCTGGCCGGCAGCCCTGCGCAGGCGGCGTGGGTCGGTCGATCCGCTGAAAAATGCTTGAAAAGGAATGGCTTAGAGCCGCATCCGGAGCGATGGCCCCGGGCCTCTCACCCGGATGGGGCATTGACGGCGGTCGCGGATCGCTGCGATGAGATGGTCCGGGAGCCGGTCCCGCCTCGACTGTGACCACCGACTTCCGGAATTCGATCATGCCTTCCCTCTCGCGGCGACAATTGGTCCATGCGTTCTCGGGCGCAGCGGCGCTGGCGGCTCTTTCGCGCAGCGGGCAAGCCGCCGATTATCCGTCCCGCCCCATTCGCCTCGTGATTCCCTATGGCGCCGGCGGATCGGGCGACCAGATCGGCCGTCCCTGGGTCGACAAGATGTCGTCGCTGCTCGGGCCGACCTTCGTCGAATATATTGGCGGGGCGGGCGGCGCGATCGGCACCGCGGCGGTCGCGCGCGAGGAGCCCGACGGCTATTCGCTGTTGCTCGGCAACGGCAGCACGCAAGTCATCATTCCCCTGACGTCGGCGAATCCCGGTTATGCCGTCGGCGATTTCCGCGCCGTCTACCGCCTGATCAACAGCGCGCTGGTCTTTGCCGTCCATCCGTCGGTGCCGGCCGCAGACCTGCGCGAGCTGATCGCCCACGCGAAGGCCAATCCGGGAAAGCTGTCCTACGGGACACCCGGCATCGCCACCGGAAATCATCTGGTCGGCGAATCCTTCAAGCAGCAGGCTGGTTCGCTGGACATCGTCCACATTCCGTATCGGGGCATTGCGCAGGCGACCAACGACCTCGTCAGTGGCCAGATCTCGCTCGTCATCGCCGTCATGTCTGTTCAGTTGCAGCAACTGGCGCACGCCGGGAAAGTCAGGCTGCTGGCGGTCACCACCGAGAGGCGGCTGAGCGGGGCGCCGGCGATTCCGACCGCCGTCGAATCCGGCATGCCGGATCTCCGCTATGAGGGATGGTTCGGCATCTTTGCGCCCAAGGACACCGGGGATGCGATCATCGACCGGATCGCACAGGCGACGCGCCTTGCCATGGCCGATCCGGAGCTTCAGGCCAGCTACCGTGCCCAGGGCATGGAGCCGGACAATGATTCGAGCCCGGACAAATTCCAGCGCATCGTCGAGGCGACATCGGCGAGCCTAGCGCCCCTGATCAAATCGATCGGGCTCGGCAATTTGTGAGGCCGCTCAGGCGTCGGTGCGCGTCACGATGCGCGCAGACAGCGTGACGAGACACATCAGCGCGGCCAGCAGCCAGAATGCCGCCGGCAGTCCGCCAAGACGTGCGACGAAGCCGATACCGGCGGGGCCGACCAGAATCCCTGCATAGCCCGCGGTCGTGATCGCCGCGACGGCAAGCCCGGTCGGCATCACCGTCTGCCGCGCCGCCCGGCGGAACAGCACCGGCACGAGGTTCGACGCGCCGAGGCCGATCAGCAGGAAGCCGCCGATGGCGACCATTGCGATGGGCGCCGTGAGCAGCACCGCAAAACCCGCGATGGCGATGAGGCTTCCCCACACCAATGTCGTGCGGTCGCCGATGCGTGCGACGACGGCGTCGCCGCCGAGCCGCCCGACCGTCATCGCGATCGAGAACACCATGTAGCCGATGCCGCCCTGCGCCTCGGAGACGAGGCCCGCGCCGATGACGAGCAGCGCGCCCCAGTCCAGCATCGCGCCTTCGACCAGGAAGGTGATGGCGCCGAGCAGCGCGAGCAGGAGCACGGAGCCGTGCGGCAGCACGAACAGCGGTCCGTCCTGGACCTGCACGGAGCGAAGCAGGCGCGGTGAGGTGACCAGCATCGCGATCAGCATCAGCACGGCGCAGATCAGCGTGCAGGCGAACGCGCCGAGTTGCAGCGACAGCAGCGCGGTCATCAGGGCCGATCCGGCAAAGCCGCCGATGCTGAACAGCGCGTGGAAGCCCGACATCAGCGGACGTCCCGCGGCACGCTCCACCTCGACGGCGTGGATGTTCATGGCGACGTCGATGGAGCCGAGTGCGGCACCGAACGCGAGCAGCGCCAGCGCCAGCGCGGCCGGCGTGCTCGCGACCGCCAGCAGCGGCAGCACCAGCGCCAGACCGAGCCCGCCCGCGATGATGATCGGCTTGCTGCCGTAGCGCGCACTCATGATGCCGGTCACGAGCATCGCGACGACCGAACCGATGCCGAGGCTGAGCAGCAGCAATCCGAGCACGCCGTCGTCCACGCCGAGCCGCGTCTTCGCGAACGGCACCAGCGGAGCCCAGCACGCGGTGCCGAAGCCCGCGACGAGGAAGGCGAGCCGCGTCGCAAGGCGCGTCGCCGGCCGGTCGGCAGAAGACATGGGAACTCCGGGGGACAGAGGCGGGGCGGACGATAAGCCCGAGGAATACCGCGCCTTTATGTCCGAGGCATGCCCGAATTGTCGCAGGGTGCGCTCGAGAGCTGCAAGCGAACGTGCAGGCCCTTTGGCTCGTTGTCGAGCAGCAGCAGCGTTCCGTCATGCGCGGTCACGATCGCCTGCGCGATCGAGAGACCCAGGCCAAAGCCCGCGGTCTCGTCCATGGTACGGGCTTCCTCGCCCCGTACGAACGGCTCCAGCATCGCCGCTTTCCTGTCATCGGGAATGCCAGGTCCATCGTCGAAGACATCGATGACCAGCTGGTCCCCGGTCACCAGCAACGCGACGTCGACCCGGGTTCCGAAACGCGTTGCGTTCTGGACGATGTTGGTGACCGCGCGGATCATCTCGTCGGGCCGCAGGATGAAGGTGGCCCGGTCCGGGCCGGTATAAGTCACGGCAAATCCGGAATCCGAAAATTGCTCGCAGACCATTTGGAGCAGCGCGGCAACGTCCACCAGCGTCGGCTTGACCGGGCTTTGATTGCGCAGCAGCGACAAAACCGACTCGAGCATCGACTGCATCTGGTCGAGGTCGCGCACGGTTTGCGTGCGCTGTGTCGGATCCTCGATATATTCCGAGCGCAGCCGCAGCCGCGTGATCGGCGTGCGCAGATCATGGCTGATGGCCGCGAGCATGCGGGTTCGGTCGTTCATCAGCGCGGTGATGCGCTCGCGCATCCGGTTGAGCGCCCGCGCCGTGGATTTGATCTCCTCGGGCCCGGTTTCGGAGAGCGGCGCAGACGTTCCGTTCAGGCTGAAGCTTTCAGCCGCCCGCGCGAAGGCCGACAGAGGCGCGGAGAGTGCGCGGCCGGCCCAGGCGCCCAGCAGCGTCATGCTCGCCACCAGGAACAGCAGCGTCGAGGTCCAGAGGCCGCTGACGAAGGCCGGAATCTTGGGCGATCCGATCGTGGCTTCGAGCACGTCGTCCTTCGACAGGTGGAACCACACGCGATCGTCTTCCGACGTGCTGCCGCGAATGAGGTCAACTTCGCCGTCGAGCGGCGAGGGAACGTTCAGCGTCCGCTCCGGCAACGGCACGGCGGAGGCGGAAACGCCTTCTCGCAATTGGAGTTTCAACCCGGGAAAGGTCCGGCTGACGTTCTCCAGGACAAGCGCTCGTTCGGCTTGTGGTGTGTTGGCGATGATCTGAACGATCAGCGCAAATTGCTCGAGCGGCCTGTCCGCCAGAATCTTCGGCCGGTTGAGCAGAAAATATCCGGCGACCAGGACGTGGATCAGGATCAGCGAGACCAGGATCAGGGCCGCGATCTGGCCGCTGATCCGCCTGAAGCTGAACAGCGCGACGATGTCGGCGAGGCGGCTCATGCTTCCTCCACCACCGGCGTGAAGATGTAGCCGCCGGTGCGGACGGTCTTGATCACGGACGTCCCTTCCGTTCTGTCGAGCTTGCGGCGGAGCCGGCTGACCAGCACGTCGATGCTGCGGCCAAAACCACCGCCGGGACGGCCGCGCGTCATGTTGAGAAGGCTGTCCCGGGTCAGAATGCGGCCGGCCCGCTCGCAGAAGGCTTGCAGCAGATCGAACTCGGCGCTCGTCAGCGGCACCTGCGCGCCTTCGGGGTCGCGCAGTTCCCGCAAGCGAAGATCGATGATCCAGCCCTGGAATTTGAGGCGCGTCGCGGTGGAGCTGGTCGCAAGGCCGCTCGCTTGCCGGCGCAGGACCGCGTTGATCCTGGCGAGCAGCTCGCGCGGGTTGAACGGTTTGGGCAGATAGTCGTCGGCGCCCATTTCGAGGCCGAGGATGCGATCGAGATCCTCGCCCTTCGCGGTGAGGATGATGATCGGCGTCATGGACTCCATGCGCACGCGGCGGCAGAGGCTGAGGCCGTCCTCGCCGGGCAGCATCAGGTCGAGCACGATCAGGTCGGCCCGGTTCTGTGACAGATAGCGGTCCATCTCCTTGCCGTTGGTGACGGCGGCGACCGCGAATTTGTGATCGCGCAGATAGCGCGCGATCAGCTCGCGGGTCTGCTGGTCGTCCTCGACGACCAGGATGTTCTGCGTGCCATTGGTCATGATTGAGATCGCATCGGGATTACCGATCGTTGGTCGATTTGCGGACGATTGTCTCGTCCGAAGAGCTACGGTCATGGTGCAATCCTAGGGTCAGTCACGGCTCAGCGCCACCACGGGGTCGAGGAAGGCGGCGCGGCGGGCCGGGAAAAAGCCGAACGCGACCCCGATTCCGGTCGAGGTCAGGAACGCCGCGCCGATCGAGAACAGCGAATAGCTGACCTGGAAGCCCGGCATCGCGATGTTGATGGCGGTGCCGAGCAGGATCGCGACGAGAATGCCGGCGATGCCGCCGATCGACGAGATCAGGGTCGCCTCCACCAGGAACTGCTGGAGGATGTCGCTGCGCCGGGCGCCGACCGCCATGCGTACGCCGATCTCGCTGATCCGCTCGGAGACGGACACCAGCATGATGTTCATGACGCCGATGCCGCCGACGATCAGCGAAATCACCGCAATCGCGGCCACGAGGAACGCCAGCGTCTGCGTCGTGCTGGTGATGGTGCGTCGGATATCGTCGGTGTTGAGGATGACGAAATCCCGGGTGTTGTGCCGCTGCGTCAGCAGCGTGGTGACCGCGTCCTGCGCCAGATTGGTCGAGACCTCATCGCTGATCCGGAGCAGGACGCTGCGAAGCGCGTGGTCGCCGGTGAACTGCGCCTGCACGGTGGTGTAGGGCAGGTAGACCGACAGGTTCTGGTTCGAGCCGAATCCGCCCTGCTGCTGGGCGATGACGCCGACGATGCGGCAGGGCACCTTGCCGAGCCAGATGACGCGGCCGATCCCTGCGGTCTGATCGTCGGCGAAGAACGTCTTGCGGGTGTTGTCGTCGATGACGGCCTGCCGTTCGATGTTGCGGACGGCGTCGGTATCGAACAGGCGTCCCTTCGCGAGCTTGGCGCCCTTGACCTGGAAGTAGCTCTCGCCGACGCCGTTCACCAGCACGTTGGACTCGTTGCCGCGGTAGCGGACGGTGGTGCTGGTCGAGACCGTCGGCGTGACGCCGGCAATGAAACTCTGCCGGTCGAGCGCGCGGGCATCGTCGAGCACCAGCGTCTTGATCTTGCCGGCGCGGGCGTCGCCGAAATCCTTGCCCGGGAACACCTCGATCGTGTTGGTGCCAAGGCTTGCGATATCGGACAGCACCTTGCGCTGGGAGGCGTTGCCGAGCGCGACGACGGACGACACCGCGGCGATGCCGATGATGATGCCGAGCATGGTCAGGAAGGCGCGAAGCCGGTGCGCGGCCATCGCCACCAGCGCCATCCGCGATGCTTCTCGCAAACGCCCCAATGCGCCGGACCAGCCGGCACCGCTGTCCCATGTGGTTCGGGCGACCGGAGCCGTCGGCTCTGATACGCCCGCCGCCTCCGTGCGGCGGTCGGCGACGATCTGGCCGTCCCGCAACTCGATGATCCGTTCGGCGCGGGCGGCGACATCGGCATCGTGGGTGACGATGATGATCGTCCGCCCCTCGCGATGCAGCTCCTTCAGGATCTTCAGGACCTCCTCGCCGCTGCGCCGGTCGAGCGCGCCGGTCGGCTCGTCCGCCAGGATGACCTCGGCGCCGTTGATCAGGGCGCGGGCGATCGAGACGCGCTGCTGCTGGCCGCCGGAGAGCTGGTTGGGGCGATGGCCGCCTCGGGTCGCGACGCCCAGCCGCTCGAGCAGCCCATTCGCGCGCGTGCGGCGTTCGCGCGCATTGATGCCGGCGTAGACGGCGGGGATCTCGACATTCGCGGCGGCCGAGAGGTCGCCGAGCAGATTGTAACGCTGGAAGATGAAGCCGAAATGCTCGCGGCGCAGCGCCGCCAACGCGTCCGCATCCAGCTCGGAGACGTTCTTGCCGGCGACGCGATAGGCGCCCGACGTCGGACGGTCGAGACAGCCGAGGATGTTGAGCAGCGTCGACTTGCCAGATCCGGACTGACCGATGATCGCGACCATCTCGCCCGGCAGGATGCTCAGCGACAGATCGTCGAGGGCGACCACCTGGGTGTCGCCGGCCGTGAACTCCCGCCGGACATTTTCGAGCGCGATGATCGGATCGGTCATGTCAGGGACCTCCCCCTCCCGGCGGACCGCCCGGCATGCCGCGTGATGCGGTCTGCTCGTTGGCCTCTCCGGTGACGACCCGTTCGCCCTCGTCGAGACCCGATCTGATCTCGACGGTGGTGCGATCGTTGAGGCCGATTTTGACCTCGCGCTCGCTGACGTCACCCGACGTGCTGAGGGTGCGCACCGTGCTGCGGCCATCGGATTTCCGCATGACCGCCAGCGCCGGGATCACCTTCACTCGCTTGGCCTCGCCGGTGACGATGTGCACCTCCGCGGTCATGTAGGTCCGCAGCGACAGACCCTTGTTGGGGACGTTGAAGACGCCGATGTAGTAGATCGCCGTGCTGGTCGAGCTCGACGAGCTCGTGCTGGAGCTCGAACTCGACGTCGTGGTCGAGGAGAAGCTGGCGTCGTTCTTGATCGATTCGGGCGCGGGTTCGATCTGCTCCAGCCGGGCCTCGTAGCGATGGTCCTGATCGCCGAGAATGGTGAAGTAAAGCGATTGCCCCGGCCTGACCTTGACGATGTCGGCCTCGGAGATCTCTGCCCGCACCGTCATCGTCTCGAGCTGGCCGAGCACGACGATGGTCGGCGCGGACTGCACCGCGTTGACCGTCTGCCCCTCCTGCACCACGGTCGCCAGCACCGTGCCGTCGATCGGGGCGGTGATACGGGTGTATTCGAGGTTGACCCTGGCCGTTTCGACGCTGGCTTCGGCCCCCACGATCAGGGCCTCCAGGGCGACGATCTGCGCACGGGTCTGGCGCACGGTCGAGTCCGCGCTGTCGAAATCGCTGCGTGACGTCGCCCGCTGCGCCAATGTCGCCTGCTGGCGCGCCAGATTGGCTTCGGCCAGCACCAGCGCAGCCTCCTTCTCGTCCTTCTGCGCGCGATAGTTCTTCAGCGAAGCCTCGGAACTGCGCAAATCGTTCTGCTTGGTGACGGGATCGATCTGGGCGATGACGTCGCCGGCCTTGACGCGGTCGCCGACCCGCACGTTGAGCGCGGTGATCCGGCCCGACACCTGCGCGCCAACGGCGGTCAGCCGCGCCGGCTTGAGCGTGCCGCTGGCAAGCACTTCCTCGCGCAGATCGCCGACGGTGACGGACGCCGTGATATAGGATTGCGCCTTGTTCGACGTGCCCGGGAAACGCGTGGCCGCGACGACCCCCGTCGCCACGACGGCAACAATTGCGGCGGCGAGCTTCAGCCGCTTGGCGGTGATGATAGCAGTCACTTGACCGTCTCCCGCCAGTGAGGTCCCGTGTTGGCGTCCACGATGATCGGCGTCGAGATGTCGACCGGATCAGTCCAGCCGCCGCCGAGCGCTTTTGCGAGGGAAATGTAGTCCTTGGCCGCCGACACCTTGCTCTGGATCAGCGAGTCCTCAGCCGAGTAGAGTGAGCGTTCGGCGTCCAGCACGTCGATGAAGCTGGCGCTGCCGGTCTCGAACAGAGATCGCGACAGTCGCGCGGCCTCGCGGTAGTTCTTGGCCGCCTCCGTGAGCTTGGTGGCGCGCACCCGTTCGCGCGACAGCGAGACCAGCGCGTTCTCGACGTCTTCGAGCGCGGTGAGCAGGGTCGAATGGAACGTCGCGAAGGCCTGGTCGCGCTGCGCTTCGGCAATCCTGACCGCCGCCTGGCGCTTGCCGGCATCGAACACCGGCACCGTCACCGAGGGCCCGACCGACCAGCTCACGCTGGAATATTTTGCGAGATCGCCGGTGCGCAGCGCAGAGGTGCCGACCGAACCGGTCAACGACACCGCGGGGTAGCGGTCGGCTTCAGCCTCGCCGATCTTGGCGGTCGCCTGCGCCAGCTTGCGCTCGGCGCTGGCGACGTCGGGCCGGCTCAGGAGGAGATCGGCGGGCAGCCCCGTCGGCAGTGGCATGCGCGGCGCAGGCACGGGTGCGGACTGCGCCAGCAGCGAGGCAACACCGTTTGGCGGCCGCCCGAGCAGGATTCCGAGCCGGTGGATATCGGCCGCGAGCGCGGCCTGATAGGTGGGCACGTTCGCCTCGGTGCTGGCGGCCTGCGCGGTGGCCTTGGCGAGATCGACGGCATTGCCGCTGCCGGCCTCGTATTTGCTGCGGGTGAGCTTTTCGGTGTCGCGCTGCGAGACCGAGGTGCGCTGCGCGAGCGCGATCCGTGCCTGATAGCCGCGCGCCTCGACGTAATAGGCGGCGACGTCGCCGATCAGCGTGACGAGGCTGTCGCGCAGATCCTCTTCACTGGACTGCTCGCCGCGCAGCGCCGCCTCGATGCTTCGCTGCGTGCCGCCGAACAGATCGAGCTCCCAGCTCGAATCGAAGCTCGCCTGGTGCAGCGTGTAGGGGGCGCTGTCGACGAGGGCGGAAGAGGAGGAAGCGCTGGTCTTGTTGTTCGTGACCGAGGCCGTCCCGCTCACGGACGGAAACAGGCCTGCGGCGGTCTGCTGCAACGTGGCGCGCGCCTCGCGCACGACCGCTTTCGCCTTCGCGACGTCGGGGTTGGCCTGGACGGCCTCTTCGATCAGCCGGTTGAGCAGGGGATCGCGCAGGCGCAGCCACCAGCGATCGAGCTTGCCGGCGTCGCGATGCGAAGCGGTCTTGCTGCTCCAGTGCGAGGGCAAGTCCGGCCTGGGCGGGCCACCATAATCCGGGCCGACCGCGCAGCCAGCCAATGCACCGGTCAGCATCAGCGCAACGCAGACGGATCTTGCGCGCAAGACGGCGCTGCGCGACAGGCCGGGCGTCGGATGATGGTTCTCCTTTGCGGATGACACGGGACTAACGGCGAACGGGTGTGACGGCATCAAATCGGCTGAAATCCATTGGCCCCGCTCCGGAAGGAGGGAGTGCCCGCGGCCTTCGAGGGGCACAGGGCGAGGCTGGAACCATTAGCCGGGCGATCGTGGCCTTTCGGCAGATGGAATGTTGCTGGATGTAAACAGATGTTGCCTGGCATCTCGCCGGGCTGCCCGTCGGGCAAAACACCTGCAAGGCTGTCAATCCGCACGCGCGAAAATATTCCGCTTTACCGAAATTCGGTTTTGACGTATGTGTCGGCCATCCCGGCTCATCCTTGAGGGGCGATCTTGTGGTCGTCATTTTCGCGAGCCGGGCTTGCGGTGGACGCGGCAGCGTCGGCACGAGAGGGTACGGGCAGGGCGGGTAGCCCCCGTGAGTTCGAAACCGCGTGCGGACGAACGGCGCTGTCAGGCTTCGTCTCGTCTGTAAGTTTTCGGCTCCGTCGACAGGGTCGGGAAAACTGCGGCGAAATGGCGGGCCGTGCGTACGGCAAAACCGTGTGGTCCTGGCCGTCGTTGCTAGGGTCAAGCTTTCGCGGAGGTGTGTGCGAGCCCAACCGGGCGGACAGCATCATCCAATTCGCGAAGGCGAGGGAGGCCAGAGGGAAAGTTCGGCCCCCGGGAGAGCACGGCATAAGCCGTCCAACCATCGCGCAGGGAAGGCCGAGTGATTGGCACCACCTGTATGCTGCTGTGCGGTTTCCTGCGCTACATCTTCGCGCAGCGGACCGCGGGTGCGAGGTCAGCACCCGGCCTTCCCTGCGCCCTCTTGGCTCAAGAGGGTAGCGAGACCAGGCAAAGCTCGGGCGAAATGCGCCGCGAGATTGCGAAGGTGCGTCTGGGAAGTCGTAGGATGGGTAGAGCACTTGCGAAGCCCATCATGTATCCGCGAGGACGAAAGCGTTGATGGGTTTCGCTGCGCTCTACCCATCCTACGAGAGCACGTCGGAGAATTGTGCTGCCGCCTCATGCTCCGTCATTGCGAGCGCAGCGAAGCAATCCAGAATCTCTTCGTTGTGGAATTCTGGATTGCTTCGTCGCAAGGGCTCCTCGCAATGACGGCGTGGAGACGGAGCCCTCTCACCACGAAATCGGAATTCGCTGCGCAAATCCGCCCAGATCCGAGTCGGGGCTCAGGGGCTGGCGGTCGAGCGGCCGGTTGTTGTTGCCGCGTGCGAAGGAGGTGCCGGGCGGCAAGGCGTAGTCGGTGAACTTGCGCTCGCCGGGCAGCACCTCGGTCCCGCCATCCAGCCACGACCGCTTGCTCACATAGATGCGCGTGTGCGGACCTGATTGGTAGGAATGGTTCGGGCCGCGCGGGCCGTATTCATAGACGGCATTTTGTGTCGTTTGTTGTCGATCGCGCTTACCGGTGGTTGCGGCATGCGCGGTGAGGGTCGAGGCGAGGAGGGCGACCAGCACGGTCCTGGTCATGACAAGCGCGTTCATCGGCAAATGCCCCATGCGAGTTCCTGATGTGGTCGCCTCTCGCACCGGCTTAAGGGCCTGTAAAGGATTCGCCTGTTGCGCGATGTTGCTGAACCCAAGAGCCCGCGAGCTGCTCAATCGCCGCAGCAATTGTCTCTCCGCGCTGCGGCCGCGATCGGCCCTCCGAATGAAATTCAACGCGCAGAAACAATGCGGCAATCTCCAAGCCACACCGCGGCCACAGCGTTCCCGTTTCAGAGCAGGCGAGGTTCTCTTGAGGTGTGGAATGTCGTTTTTGCGGGCCTGGCTGATCGTTGCGGTGGTGAGCGGCGTATCGATTGCAAGTTCACTTCCCTTTGCGCTATGGCCGCAGCCGGCGGCCGCGCAGGCTGCCGAGACCATCGTCGTCGAAGGCAATCGCCGCGTCGAGGCCGAGACGGTCCGCTCTTATTTCCGGCCCGGTCCCGGTGGGCGGCTCGATCAGCCCGCGATCGACGAGGGCCTCAAGGCGCTGATCGGGACCGGCCTGTTTCAGGACGTGAAGATCAGCCGCGCCGGCGGCCGCATCGTGGTGTCGGTGGTCGAAAATGCCGTGATCGGCCGCATCGCGTTCGAGGGCAACAAGAAGATCAAGGACGAGCAGCTTTCTGCGGAAATCCAGTCCAAGCCACGCGGGGCCTTCTCGCGGGCGCTGGTGCAGTCCGACACGCTGCGCATTGCCGAGATCTACCGCCGCTCGGGCCGCTACGACGTACGCGTCACCCCTGAAATCATCGAGCAGCCGAGCAGCCGCGTCGATCTCATCTTCACGATCGAGGAAGGCGTCAAGACCGGCGTCAAATCGGTCGAGTTCATCGGCAACAGCGCCTTCTCGGCCTCGCGCCTGCGCGACGTGATCAAGACGCACGAGAGCAATCTGCTCAGTTTTCTCGGCAACAACGACCTCTATGATCCCGATCGCGTCGAGGCCGACCGCGACCTGATCCGCCGTTTCTATCTCAAGAACGGCTTTGCCGACGTCCAGGTCGTGGCCGCGCTCACCGAATATGATCCGGAGAAGAAGGGCTTTCTCGTCACTTTCAAGATCGAGGAAGGCCAGCAGTACCGCGTCGGCTCGGTCGATTTCCGTTCCAGCATTCCCAATTTCGACGCAGCGTCGCTGCGCAGCCTTTCGCGCGTCCATGTCGGCGCCCTCTACAACGTCGAATCGCTCGAGAAGTCGACCGAGGAGATGCAGATCGAGGCCTCGCGCCGCGGCTATGCGTTCGCCCTGGTGCGGCCGGGCGGCGACCGCAATTTCGAGGCGCACACGGTGTCCGTCGTGTTCAATGTCGACGAGGGCCCGCGGACCTATGTCGAACGCATCAACCTGCGCGGCAACACGCGGACGCGCGACTACGTGATCCGGCGCGAGTTCGACATCTCGGAAGGAGATGCCTACAACCGCGCGCTGGTCGACCGTGCCGAACGGCGGCTGAAGAACCTCGACTATTTCAAGAGCGTCAAGATCGTCGCCGAGCCGGGCTCCTCGAGTGACCGCGTCATCCTGATCGTCGACATGGAAGAGAAATCGACCGGCGACTTCTCGATCTCGGGCGGCTATTCCACCAGCGACGGCGCGCTCGCAGAAGTCTCGATCTCCGAGCGCAATTTGCTCGGCAAGGGACTCTATGCCAAGGCGTCCGTCACCTACGGGCAGTATTCGCGCGGCATATCGTTGTCCTTCGTCGAGCCCTATCTGCTCGACTACCGGATGGCTCTCGGGTTCGACACTTATTGGAAGCAGCAGAAATCGAACAGCTATACGAGCTACGGCGTAACGACGCTGGGCTTCTCGCCGCGCATCGGCCTCGCATTGCGGGAGGACCTCTCGCTCCAGCTCCGCTATTCGCTCTATCAGCAGAGCATCTCGCTCGCGAGCGCCTACAACAACTGTAACAACAACGCGGCGAACAGTTCGCTCGCCTTCAACCCGACGCCGGCCTACATCCAGAACGTGCTGGGCGGCGCCGACCCGACCAATTCCACGAGTTCTGGAGTTTACGGCTATGGCTGCTACGGCGACGGCGAGTCGAGCCTGCCGGTGCGCAAGGAACTGGCGAACGGCGCGACCTGGACGTCGGCGCTCGGCTACACGCTGACCTACAACACGCTCGACAACACCAAGAACCCGACCGACGGTTTGCTGGTCGACTTCAAGCAGGATTTCGCCGGCGTCGGCGGCGACGTCACCTATCTGAAGACCGCGCTGGACGCCAAATACTACACGCCGCTCGTGTCCGAGATCATCAGCGTGATCCATCTCCAGGGCGGTCTCCTCAGCAAGCTCGGCAACCAGGATCTGCGCATGCTGGATCACTTCCAGATGGGCCCGAACCTCGTGCGCGGCTTCGCCTCCAACGGCATCGGTCCGCGCGACATCACCTATTGGAGCCTGGGCTCGAGCGGCGATGCGCTCGGCGGCACCAAATACTGGGGCGCCTCGATGGAGCTGCAGATGCCGTTCTGGTTCCTGCCCAAGGAGGTCGGTCTGAAGGGCGCGGTCTATGCCGATGCCGGCTCGCTCTGGGGCTACCAGGGCCCGACGTCGTGGACGGCGACCGGCGAAGTCAACACCAAGGCCTGCCCGACCTGCGGGCTGCAATATGACGACGGCAACACGGTGCGCTCGTCGGTCGGCGTCGGCCTGATCTGGGCCTCGCCGTTCGGGCCGCTGCGCTTCGACTATGCCGTGCCGATCACGAAGGGCAAATACGACACCGTCCAGGAGTTCAGGTTCGGTGGCGGCACGTCGTTCTAGCCGCCCAGAATCCGCCGGCAGGCCTCGACGAACACCTGTGCGCCGGTGATGATGTCGGCGTCGGCGGTATTCTCGGTCCAGTGGTGGCTGATGCCGCCGATCGACGGCACGAACAGCATGCCCGCGGGCATGACGGTCGCCAGCATCTGCGCATCGTGGCCGGCGCCGCTCGGCATGCGGATCGACCGTCCGTCAGCCAGGGCCTGGCTCGCAGCTTCGATTGCGTCCTGAATGCCTGAATTCATCATGGCGGGCGCGCCGGTGCGGAGCTTCGTAACGGCGACGGTGCAGGGGCCCTTCGCGCTGGCCTCATCAGCCATGGTCCGCAGCAGATCCTCCAGCCGCGCGATGGCGGCAGGATTGTCGTCGCGGATCTGGAATAGCATCTCGGCGCCACCGGGAATGATGCTTGGCGCGCCGGGATCGAGCGTGATGCGGCCGGTGGTCCAGACGGTGCGTGGTCCGCACACGCCGGGGAAGCGCTCGTCGATTGCGACGCAGAATTTGGCCAGCGCCAGCCCGGCATCCTTCCGCGCCGCCATGCGGGTGGTGCCGGCGTGGTTCTGCTCGCCAGTGAAATTGATCTGGTATTGCCAGATGCCGACAATGGAGGTCACGACGCCGATCGCGAGCTTGCCGCTCTCGAGCGTGTCGCCCTGCTCGATATGTGCCTCCAGATATCCGACGTGCCGTCCCGGCTCGGCGGCGATGCGCGGGCGTCCCGCGAGACCCATATCGGCGAGGGCGTCGCGCATGGTGCGGCCGCTGGTACGGTCGCGTGCGGCGTCGATGTCGGCTTCGGTCACCTGGCCGACGTAAGAGCGCGAGCCGAGGAAATGACCAAAGTGCCCCTCCTCGTCGCACCAGGCGGCGACCTCGACCGCGCCTTTCACGGAGGGATCGGCGTTGAGCACGCGGGCGGCTTCGAGCGCATAGACGACGCCGAGCGGGCCATCGAGCCAGCCGGCGTAATTCTGGCTTTCCAGATGCGAGCCCGCCAGCAGCTTCGGCCCGGGCTTCGCGCTGGTGCCGAAGACGTTACCGATGCCGTCGATCGCGGCCGAAAGGCCGGCCCCGGGCAGCTTCTGCACCAGCCACTCCAGTGAAAGCTTGTGCGGCTCGGAGAAGGTCGGCTTGTGCACGCCGGTCTTGTAGGTGCCGATAGCCCGAAGTGCATTGAGGTCGGCGAGAACGCGTTCCCCATCGGCGCGCGGCTGGGTGTCAGGCATGTTCGGCAACCTTCAGCGCCTCGGTGCGGATTTCCTCGACCAGCCGTTCCTTGAGCTGGACGAATTCGGGCGTGGTCTTGATCTTGTAGGAGCGCGGATGCGGCAGGTCCACATTGATCTCGGCCTTGATCCGGCCGGGACGCGCGCTCATCACGATGACGCGGCTGCCGAGGAAGATCGCTTCCTCGATGTCGTGGGTGACGAACAGGACGGTCTTCTGGTCGCGCTCCCAGATCCCGAGCAGCATCTCCTGCATCAGCGCGCGGGTCTGGTTGTCGAGCGCGCCGAAGGGTTCGTCGAGCAAAAGAATCTTCGGATCATTGGCGAGCGCGCGGGCGATTGCGGTGCGCTGTTGCATGCCGCCGGACAGCTGCTTGGGCCAATGGTTCTCGAAGCCGGCAAGTCCGACCTGACGGATGAGGGTATCGGCGATCTTGTGGCGCTCCGCCTCGGACACGCCGCGTTCGCGCAGGCCGAATGCGATGTTCTCGCGCACGGTCAGCCATGGAAACAGCGTGTAGGATTGGAACACCATGCCGCGGTCGGCGCCCGGGCCTGTGACCTCGCGCCCGTCGAGCGTGACGCGCCCGCCGGTCGGACGATCGAGGCCGGCGACGATGCGCAGCAGCGTGGACTTGCCGCAGCCGGAGGGGCCGAGGATGGTGACGAAGTCGTTATTGCCGATGGTGAGATCGGTCGGCTCCAGCGCCCTGGTCGGCGCGTTGCCGTGGCGCGCGGGGAAGGTGCGCGAGACCTGTTCGATCTTTAGCGTCGTCATGCCAGCCTCCACGGAAACAGCCAGGCGTTGAACGCCTTGAACATGAAGTCCGAGAGCAGACCGATCAGCCCGATCACGATGATGCCGAAGATGATCTGGCCGGTGTTGAGCAGAGCCTGGCTGTCGGTGATCATGTGGCCGATGCCCGAGGACGAGCCGATCAGCTCGGCGACGATGACGTAGGTCCAGGCCCAGCCCAGCACCAGCCGCAGGATCTCCGCGATCTCGGGCGCGGAGGACGGCAACAGCACGCGCCGGATGACGCCGCGGTCGCTGGCCCCGAGCGTATAGGCGGCCTCGACCAGGTCGCGGCGCGTCGCGCCGACGGTCACGGCGACCATCAGGATGACCTGGAACACCGAGCCGATGAAGATGACGAGCAGCTTCTGCAATTCGCCGATGCCGGCCCACAGGATCAACAGCGGAATGAACGCGGAGGCGGGAAGATAGCGCGCAAAGGACACGAACGGCTCGAGGAAGGCTTCGACCGGCTTGTACGCACCCATGAGAACGCCGAGCGGCACCGCGATGACGGCGGCGAGCGCGAAGCCGCCGACGACGCGCCAGATCGTCATGCCGATGTCGTAGACGAACCCCTGCTTGGCCAGCAGGTCATAGCCTTCCTGCACCATGGTCAGCGGGTTGGCGAGGAAGGTTTTCGACACATGGCCGCCAAACGTCGCCCACGACCAGAGGGCAACGAACACCACGAAGAACGCTAGGCCGTAAGCCACGCGCTGCTTCGACGTCACGGGATCAAGAGGACGCATCAACGATCTATCCGGGCGATGAACGAGTTTGCCGGCCCCGCCGCGAGACGGGGCCGGCGGCTCCTGGGGGACTTACTTGATGTAGCTGGCGTCGAAGAGGTCTTCGACCTTCGGCGCAGCCTTGATGATGCCGATCTCGAGCAGGAGGTCGGCGGCCTCCTTGTTGAAGGTCAGGAAGTCGCCCGCGAAGAACTTCTGGTTCGCAGCCTTGTCCTGCCAGCGCAGATATTTCGCCGAGTTGCCGAACTGCTCGCCGCTCTGCTTCACGTCGGCGCCCATGATCTCGTAGGCCTTGGCCTGGTCCTTGGCGATCATGTCGAGCGCCTCGAAATAGCTGTCGGCGAGCGCCTTCGCGGCCTTGGGGTTCTCCGTCAGGAATTTCGGCGTGCAGCCGAACGTGTCCATGACCATGGGGTAGTCGAGCGTGGTCGCGATGATCTTGCCCTTGTCAGGCGCGGCGCGAACCGTCGACAGATACGGCTCATAGGTCATTGCAGCATCGTTTTGGCCGGAGACGAACGCCTGCGCGGCCGCGGCCGGCTCCAGGTTCACGACGGTGACGTCCTTCACCGTGAGGCCGTTCTTCTTCAGCATCCAGGCCAGCGCGAAATAGGGCGAGGTGCCGGGAGCGGAAGCCGCGACGGTCTTGCCCTTCAGCTCCTTGATCGACGTGACGTCGTTGCGCACGGCCATGCCGTCGGCGCCGTAGCTCTTGTCGAGCTGGAAGATCTGCTTGGTCGCAACGCCGTTGGCGTTCCAGGAGATCCAGGTCTCGACGGTCGTCGCCGCGCACTGGACGTCGCCGGACGCGATCGCGAGGTGGCGGTCCTTCTGCGGGATCTTCTTGATGGTGACGTCGAGGCCGTTCTTCTTGAAGATGCCGGCCTCCTTCGCCAGCGTCAGCGGCGCGAAGCCGGTCCAGCCGGAAATGCCGACGCCGACCTTGACGTCGTCGGCGAGCACGGGCGTGGCGGCCGTAAGCGCAATGATTGTCGCAAAAATTGTCGAACTACGCATGATTGTCGTCCTCTTGCCGATCGATGGATTGACGTCCTGTTGATCTCTGTCGGCCCCTATGGACCGTTGCCCGAAGCGTTGCACGATTTGTGCCGACATTCTTCTCTCAGCCTCCCTTGAATCGGGCGACAAGGCGGTGAGAGTCACCGGGATAGAGCAGGCGCACTGCGGTGATCGTGCGCGCGCTCCGCCAGGTATAGCGGTCGATCACGAGGCAGGGCGCGCCGACGCTGATGTCGAGCGCTTCCGCCGTGCGATCGTCCGCAACGATGGCGCTGATCGTGTGCTCGGCCTCTGTCCACGGGACATGATGAAGCAGCCACGAGCCTGGCGGCTCACGCGCGAAATCCGCAGCCGCCGCATCCGGCACGGAGGCAAGATCGATCAACCGATCCTCGACCGCGAACGGTACGTTGTCGGCGCTGTGGCGGCAACTGATCGCGACCACCTTGCCGGCTTTCTTGACGCCAAGACGCTCGCGGTCGGCGGCGGTGGCCGCCCGCAATTTGCGGCCGATCAGCTCGTAGCCGTAAGCGCGCCCGAGCGCGGTGATCTCGGCGCGGATGTCGGCGATCTTGAGCACCGCCGACTGGTGCTGCGGCCGGCGCACGAAGGAGCCGGCGCGCCGCCGCCGCTCGATCAAATCGGCCTGTGCGAGTTCCGACAGTGCCTTGTTCACCGTCATGCGCGAGCAACCATAGCGCGCGACCAGCTCGTGCTCGAACGGGATGCGGTGCCCGGGCGGCCATTCGCCGGTCAGGATGCGCTTCTCGATGTCGGCGCGGATGCGCTTGTAAAGCGTGGGCTTGTCGGCAGCGTCGGTGACGAGGCTCATGCGATGAGCCTCTGTACCGCTGCGTTGAAGCGCTGGCGGGCCGTCTCGCGCAGCCTGTGCCGGCCGCCCTCGACGACCTTGTGGCCGCCAGCCCACACGCAATCAATCGCACCGCTGCCTGCCGCGAAGATCCAGCCGTCGATGAGTGCGTCGTGGGAGCGCCCGGCCAGCGACGGATGCGCGGCGTCGAGCGTGACGATGTCGGCGCGCGCGCCGGGCACGAGACCGACGGTCGCTTGTGCCAGCGCTCGCGAGCCGCCCGCAAGAGCCTCGTCGAACAGTGTGCGTCCCGTCGAGCGGCCGGCGCCGCCGGAGAGGACATTACGCTGGCGATGCTTGAGCCGCTGGCCGTATTCGAGTTGGCGCAATTCGTCGGTGACGCCGACCAGCACGTTGGAATCGGTGCCCACACCGAACGCGCCGCCGGCCGCGAGAAATTCGCGCGCCGGGAAGATGCCGTCGCCGAGGCTCGCTTCGGTGATGGGACAGAGGCCTGCCACCGCGCCGGTGGCGGCGAATGCGCTGATTTCCTCATCCGTCATGTGGGTCGCGTGGATCAGGCACCAGCGCCGATCGACGGGCGCGTGCTCCAGCAGCCATTGCACCGGACGCCGTCCCGACCAGGCCAGGCAATCCTCGACTTCCTTCACCTGCTCGGCGGCATGAATGTGCACCGGCCCGCCATCCGCGAGCGGAATGATCGCCGCAAGCTCGTCCGGCGTCACCGCGCGCAGGCTGTGCGGCGCGATGCCGATATTGGCGTCCGGCAAGTGTCCGATGGCCTTGCGCGACGCCGCCATCAGCGCGGCGAATTGATCGACCGTGCAGATGAAGCGGCGCTGACCGTCATGCGGCGCTGCGCCGCCGAAGGAGCCATGCGCATAAAAACTCGGCAGCAGCGTCAACGCGATGCCTGAGGCTTCGGCAGCCTGCGCAATGCGCGCAGCCATTTCACCGGGGTCGACATAGTGCGAACCGTCGCGATCGTGGTGCAGATAATGGAATTCGCCGACGCGGGTAAAACCCTGCTCCAGCATCTCGACATACAGCTGCGTTGCGACGGCGGTCACGTCATCCGGCGTCATCGCCAGCGCGAAGCGGTACATCGTCTCGCGCCAGGTCCAGAACGTATCGGTCGAGTCGCCGCGCAGTTCGGCAAGCCCCGCCATGCCGCGCTGGAAAGCGTGACTGTGCAGGCTCGCCAATCCCGGAAGTGCGATTCCGCGGCGCTCGTCGCCTGCGGCCGGCGCTACGTCCGGCGTCACCTCGGCGATCGCGCCGGAGGTGATCACCACCTGCACGTCATTGGCCCAGCCCGAGGGCAGGAGCGCGGAGGCAAAATGCAGTCGGGACATGATGACACGCCGGCTGGACAGAACCGCCTTACGATTATATGTCTAGACATATAAGTCAAGCATCCCAGGGCGCAGGGACTTCGCGAAGGGACCGTTGCATGGCAGAGCGCTTCGATCGAATCTGGCACAATGTCCGGCTCGCCACGATGCGGGCCGACCGCCCCGATCTCGGCGAGATCGAGCATGGCCTGATCGCAGCGCGCGGCGGCCACATCGTCTACGCGGGGGCGGCGGCGGATTTTCCTGTTGATGCGGACGCGATCAAGCGGATTGATTGCGAGGGGCGCTGGATCACGCCGGGCCTCGTCGACTGTCACACCCATCTCGTCTATGGCGGCAATCGTGCCCATGAATTCGAGCTGCGTTTGAAGGGCGCAAGCTACGAAGAAATCGCGCGTGCCGGCGGCGGCATCGTCTCGACGGTCGCCGCGACGCGCAAGGCCAACGAGGCCGAGCTCGTCGCCAGCGCGCTGCCGCGACTCGATGCGCTGATCGGCGAGGGCGCGACCACGGTCGAGATCAAGTCCGGCTACGGCCTCGATACCGAGACCGAGATGCGCCAGCTCGCCGCCGCGCGCAGCCTCGGTCGTCGGCGGCCGGTGGCGATCCGCACGTCCTTCCTCGGCGCGCATGCGCTGCCGGTTGAAGCCGATGGTGACAAGGATCGCTACATCGATCTCGTCTGCAAGGAGATGCTGCCCGCGGTGACAAAGGCCGGCCTTGCCGATGCCGTCGATGCCTTCATGGAGGGCATCGCGTTCTCGGCCGAGCAGACGGCGCGCGTATTCGAGACGGCGAGGGCACTCGGACTGCCCGTAAAACTTCATGCGGATCAGCTCTCGAACCTCGGCGGTGCTGCGCTCGCCGCAAAATTCTCCGCGCTCTCCGCCGATCACCTCGAACATACTGATGAAGCCGGCGCCGCCGCGATGGCGAAGGCCGGAACGGTCGCCGTGCTGCTGCCGGGCGCGTTCTATTTCATCCGCGAGACGCAGAAGCCGCCGGTCGAGACGTTCCGCAAGCACGGCGTTCCCATGGCGCTCGCCACCGATTGCAATCCCGGCAGCTCGCCGCTGACCTCGCTTCTGCTCGCGATGAATATGGGCGCGACGCTGTTCCGGATGAATGTCGTCGAATGCCTCGCCGGCGTCACCCGCGAAGGCGCGCGTGCACTCGGTGTGCTCCATGAGACCGGCACGCTGGAGGCCGGGAAATGGTGCGACCTCTCGATCTGGGACATCGAGCGGCCGGCCGAACTGGTCTATCGCATCGGCTTCAATCCGCTGCACCGGCGGGTATGGAGGGGACAGTGACGGAGCAGGGCGCAGCTATCGTCGTCAAACCGGGAACGGTCAGCCTCGACGATCTCGCGCGCGTGCTCGCCGGGCAATCGGTCGTGCTCGATCCCTCGTTCTGGCCGCGCGTCGATGCGGCGGCGGAGATCGTCGCGAAGGCCGCGCGAGCTGACACCCCCGTCTACGGCATCAACACCGGCTTCGGAAAGCTCGCGTCAAAGCGTATTCCGCCGGACCAGACCGCGCTGCTCCAGCGCAATCTCATCGTCTCGCATTGCTGCGGCGTCGGCCCGGCGACGCCCGCGCCGATCGTCCGTTTGATGATGGCGCTGAAGATCGTCTCGCTCGGGCGTGGCGCCTCCGGCGTGCGCCGCGAGGTGATCGAGCAGTTGCAGGACATGCTGACGCGGGGCGTCTATCCGCTGGTGCCGCAGCAGGGCTCGGTCGGCGCTTCCGGTGATCTCGCGCCGCTCGCGCATATGACCGCGGTGATGATCGGCGAAGGACAGGCGATCGTCGAGGGCAAGACCGTGTCCGGCAGTGAGGCGCTCGCCGCCACTGGCCTCGCGCCGCTGACGCTCGGCCCCAAGGAAGGGCTCGCGCTGATCAACGGCACGCAGTTCTCCACCGCCTATGCCATTTCCGCCGTGCTGCGCGCATTTGGCCTGGCGCGCGCCGCCCTCGTGACAGGTGCGCTGTCTGTCGATGCGGCGATGGCCTCGACGGCGCCGTTCCGACCCGAGATCCAGGCGCTGCGCGGCCATGCCGGGCAGATCGCCGCGGCCGCGACCCTGACCGCACTGCTTGAAGGCAGCGACATCCGCCTGTCGCATCTCGAAGGCGACGAGCGGGTGCAGGATCCCTATTGCCTGCGCTGCCAGCCCCAGGTCGCGGGCGCGGCGCTCGACCTGATCACGCAGGCCGCGCGCACGTTGATCGTCGAGGCCAATGCCGTCACTGATAATCCACTGGTTCTGGTCGACACCGGAGAGATCGTCTCCGGCGGCAATTTCCACGCCGAGCCGGTCGCCTTTGCCGCCGACGCGATTGCGCTGGCGTTGTCGGAGATCGGCGCGATCAGCGAGCGGCGCATCGCGACACTGGTCGATCCCGCGCTCAATTTCGGCCTGCCGCCGTTCCTGACACCCGACCCCGGCGTCAATTCCGGCTTCATGATCGCCGAGGTGACGGCGGCCGCGCTCTACGCCGAGAACAAGCAGCGCGCTTCGGCCTGCTCGATCGACTCGACACCGACCAGCGCTAACCAGGAAGATCACGTCTCGATGGCTGCGCATGCTGCGCGGCGCCTCTCCGACATGGCCGACAATCTCGCCGCGATTTTGGGAATCGAGCTTCTGGTCGCAGCGCAAGGCATCACGCTGCGCGCGCCTCATGCGACCAGCGCGCCGCTCGTCGCCGTCATTGCCATGCTTCGCGAGCAGGTGCCCGCGCTTGGGGCCGATCGCTACATGGCCGGCGATCTCGCCAAAGCGGCTGGGCTGATTGAAGCCGACTCACTGCCGGCGGCGGCGATCGCCGCGTTTCCATCCGATCCGTTTCCGAGACTTGACTAAGAGGTCTACATGAACCGCCGACTGGATAACGACCGCACCATCCGCGCGCCCCGCGGCAGCGACATCAGCGCCAAGAGCTGGCTGACGGAAGCGCCCTTGCGCATGCTGATGAACAATCTCGATCCCGATGTCGCGGAGCGTCCGAGCGAGCTCGTGGTCTATGGCGGCATCGGCCGCGCCGCGCGCGACTGGGAGAGTTTTGACCGGATCACCGACGCTTTGCGCAAGCTGGAAGCCGACCAGACGCTGCTTGTCCAGTCCGGCAAGCCGGTCGGCGTGTTCCGCACCCATGCCGATGCGCCGCGCGTGCTGATCGCGAACTCCAACATCGTGCCGCACTGGGCGACGCTCGATCATTTCAACGAGCTCGATCGCCTGGGCCTGATGATGTACGGCCAGATGACGGCCGGCTCCTGGATCTACATCGGCAGCCAGGGCATCGTGCAGGGCACTTACGAGACCTTCGTCGAGGTCGGCCGACGTCATTACGGCGGCAGCCTCGCCGGCAAATGGATCCTGACCGCTGGTCTCGGCGGGATGGGCGGCGCGCAGCCGCTGGCCGCGACCATGGCCGGAGCGTCGATGCTCGCCGTCGAATGCCAGCCGAGCCGCATCGAGATGCGGCTGTGCACCGGCTATCTCGATCGGCAGGCTGCGACGCTCGACGAGGCGCTCGCGATTATGGCCGAGGCAGCACAGACGAAGAAGGCGGTCTCGGTCGGCCTGCTCGGCAATGCCGCCGAGATCTTTCCGGAGCTGGTGCGCCGCGGCGTCAAGCCCGACATCGTCACCGACCAGACCAGCGCGCATGATCCGATCAACGGTTACTTGCCGAAGGGTTGGTCGCTGGCCGATTGGGACACCAAGCGCGCGTCTGACCCGAAGGCCGTGGAGCGCGCCTCAAAAACCTCGATGGTCGAACACGTCCAGGCCATGCTGGATTTCCATGCGCAGGGCATTCCGACGCTCGACTACGGCAACAACATCCGCCAGATGGCGCAGGACATGGGCCTGAAGAACGCCTTCGATTTCCCCGGCTTCGTGCCCGCCTATATCCGCCCGCTGTTCTGCCGCGGTGTCGGGCCGTTCCGCTGGGCCGCGCTGTCGGGCGATCCCGAGGACATTTTCAGGACCGACGCCAAGGTCAAGGAGCTGATGCCCGACGACAAGCATCTGCATAACTGGCTCGACATGGCCAGGGAGCGCATTAAGTTTCAGGGGCTGCCGGCGCGGATCTGCTGGGTCGGGCTCGGTGATCGCCATCGCCTGGGCCTTGCCTTCAATGAGATGGTGGCGCGCGGTGAATTGAAAGCGCCGATCGTGATCGGCCGCGATCATCTCGACAGCGGCTCGGTGGCAAGCCCCAACCGCGAAACCGAGGCGATGAAGGACGGTTCGGATGCGGTGTCCGACTGGCCCCTGCTCAACGCGCTGCTCAATTGCGCCAGCGGCGCGACCTGGGTCTCGCTGCACCATGGCGGCGGCGTCGGCATCGGCTATTCCCAGCACGCCGGCATGGTGATCGTCGCCGACGGCACGCCGGAAGCGGCCAAGCGGATCGAGCGCGTGCTCTGGAACGATCCCGCCAGCGGCGTCATGCGCCATGCGGATGCTGGCTACGACATCGCGATCGACTGTGCGCGCGAGAAGGGGCTCGACCTGCCGAGCCTTGGGAAGTAAGCGCGCCTCAGGCCACGACCCTGGCCGCACTGCCTTCGAGGCGTAGCCGCTCCGCCGCCAGATAATCGCCGATCGCATCGGCCGGCATCGGCTTTGCGAAGTAGTAGCCCTGGATGAAGTCGCATCCCAGGCGGCGCAGGCTGTCGAGCTGGGCGCGGGTTTCGACACCCTCGGCGACGCAGGCGATCTCCATGTCGTCGCACAGGCCGGCGAGAGACTTGATGATCTTGTGGCTCACCGGATTTTCGTTGATGTCGGCGACGAAGCTGCGGTCGACCTTGATCTTGTCGAGCGGCAGCCGGTGCACGTGGCTCAGCGAGGAATAACCGGTGCCGAAATCGTCCAGCGAGATGCCGCAGCCCATCGCTTTCAGCGTCGCGATCGACTGCTGCGCGCGCGCGAAGTCGAAGGTGACGGCAGTTTCGGTGATCTCGAAATCGATCCGGTGCGGCGGCAACCCGCTCTTCTCGATGATCGAGATCAGCGGCAGGATGCCCTCGGCCGCGCAGACGTCGTGGGCGGAGAGGTTGAACGACAGGCGGATTTGATCGGGCCAGGTCGTGGCGGTGGCGAGCGCGCGCGCGAGCAGCGCCTGGGTCAGCGGCCGGATCAGGCCGATGCGCTCGGCGGCCGGAATGAAGTCGGCCGGAGACCCAGCCGAGGCGGGGGCTGTTCCAGCGCGCCAGCGTCTCGAAGCCCGCGGTGTGCTCGCTCATGGCGTCCACGATCGGCTGGAACACCAGCCCCATCTCGGCGCCGAAATCGGAGGTGCGCAAGAGATTCTCGATGACGCCGCGGCTGCGGATCTCGGCCTCGAGCTCGCTCGAGAAGATCACGGTACGGCCGCGCAGATGGCGCTTGGCGTGATAGAGCGAGTAGTCCGCGCATTCATAGAGCGCTTCCGACGTCGTCGAGGAATCCGGAAATAGCGCAAAGCCGATCGAGCAGGACAGGCCGGTATGGGCGGTGTCGAGCTGGTATGGCAGCTTGACCTGGTCGCCGATGCGTTCGCCGAGCCGTGCCAGGTCCGTGTCGTCGGGATCGCCGCATACGACGAGACCGAACTCGTCGCCGCCAAGCCGGGCAAATTCCACGCGCTGCGGGCCAAAGCCTTCGCAAACTTCGCGGATGCGGCGACCGGCTTCGATCAGGACGCGATCGCCGACCGAATGGCCGTAATTGTCGTTGATCGGCTTGAAGCCGTCGAGGTCGATGATCCCCACCGCGACGCGAATATTCCTCCGCTCGGCGTCGGTGAAGGCGCTCGACAGCTCGGCGAAGAAGCGGCGGCGGTTCGGCAGCTCCGTGAGGGAATCGAGATTGGCGAGGCGGAAGTTCTCGTCCGAGAGCGCCTGCGTTGCGGCCTGCTGCGCCAGCAGCGACTTGCGGTTGGCGACGAGATCGGCGAAGTCGCGGTAGTAGATGAACAGCACCGTCACCATCGCGCCGGAGACGAGAAGGTTGTTGACCGCGATCGCCTTCAGCGTCGGCTCGCCCGTCGCGAAGAAGAACAGCACATAGGGCACGTCGACGACCAGCGTCACGATCAGCGCCGCCGAACGCAAATGCATCAGCGAGAAGATGCAGCCGATCACGGTCACGGCCATGTAGAAGGCGACCTGGCTCTTGGCGAAGGGGTCGCCGTAGGGATAGAGCGCGAAAGACCACGCCGTGAAGCCGGCGCCGATCGGCAATGTCATCCAGTTGGTGGCGCGCAGATTGCGCAGGATGTCGGCATCGCTGCGCACGAGATGGCGCTGGCGCAGCCACCAGAAGGTGCGAAGCGCGGCGAGCACGGTCAGCACGCTCGGCACGATCATCGTCAGCCAGTCCGGCGCCACGTTGACATAGGTGTAGGCGACCGCGATCGAGTTGCTCATGAGGAGGAAGTAGAGCAACGGGACCTGCTTGGAGAAGGCGGCGAACTGTGCGCGCGTCAGGTCCGGGTTGTCTGCGGGGACGCGAAACAGAGCCATCGCGGCGGCGAGATGAGATTTCAAACTGGCGACAGGCATTGCAATACGAGCCCCGAATCCCTTCAAAACAGCGACGATCTTGCACAGTGGGGGTAAAGGTCGCGTTAGGTGGGGGATGCTCAAGAAGCCCGCGCCGGTTGTACGCTGCCGCGAAATTTTCCGGCCACGTGCGCTGGTGAGACCCCGTTAAGGATATTTCGTGGCGGATGCATGCGTCTCGGGCCCGAGCTGTCCGAAATCACCATAGCTACCACCTGCTAACCATGCAGATCGGCGACGGCGCGGCGCTGCGTATTGCCGCGGGGCAGCCGGCGCATGTGCTTCACCTCTCCCCGCGGCGGGAGAGGTGAAGAGACACTACGGCCGCTATTTCTTCTCCAGCGCCGCCGTCTGCTTGGCGAGCTGCTTGTCGAAATCCTCCGACAGGCTGGTTGCATAGGTCGCAAGCTCACCCGGCTTGACGAACGGGTTCGGTGCGCCGTCCTTCATCTCCGCGCGCTTGGCCTGCATGCCATAGACTTCCGGATGCGGCCCGAGCAGCACGTCGATCTTCATCGCCTTCACTTTGGTGTAGGTCGCGCGGTAATCGTCGACGATGCCGGGATAGGTCGGTTGGCCGACCAGCCGGTTCAGCGCCACCGTGCCGCTGCAGAAGAACAGCACCTCGCGATCCTGATTGCCGTCCTTGACGCTCATTTCCCAGCTCGTGCAGCCCGGCGAATGACCGGGCGTTGCATGTGCCGTCAACGTGGTGTCGCCGAGCGTGACCTTGTCGCCTTCCTTCACGGTGCGATCGACCTTCACAGCGGGGAAGGCAAGGTCCTCGTTCTTTTCGTCGCCCGGATAGTAGCCGCCTTCGAGCAGCGGCTTGTCGCGTTCGCCGGCGATGAGCTGCGCGCCGGTTTCTTTCCTGATCTCGGCAAAGCCGCCGGTGTGGTCGAGATGGGCGTGCGAGTTGAGGATGATCTTGATATTGGCGACCTTGAAGCCGAGCTTCGCGATGTTGTCCTTGATCATGCCGGTCGACTGGGGCATCGCGGTGTCCATCAGGATCAGGCCCTGCGAGGTCTTGATGACATAGACGGCGATGCCTTCGGTCCCGACATAATAGATGTTGCCGATCAGCTGGAACGGCTCGAACGGCGCCGTCCATTTCTGCATGACCGTTGCCAGGAAATCCTTGATGGTCTGCGCCTGCGCGCCCGTTGCGAACAGTGCCAGCGCGCACAGCGCGGCCGCGAGCTTCTTCATGATTTGCCTCCCAGATTGTTCTTGTCGTTTGATCGGGCGCGGTTTTCGTCCGTCTCGATCGGTGCGCAAACTACGTTGAGCAAGGTGCGGCAGCAACGGCTTGGTGCCTTCAAAATTTGGCGCCATGCGCGGAATAACGGCCCCTGTCCCGTTTTGAGCATGGCGGCTATGGCTACAAAGCGGACGACCGTCGTTTGACCGCATGCGAGTGGTCCGCCATACTTTGCGTCAAGACGAGCCACGAAGACTTGTCGTTACCGGGAGCTGACATGACCAATTCATTGTCCGTCCTTGCGGGGGCGCTTATTTCCGTTGTCTCCTCGACTTCGATTGCGCTGTCGCAGCCGGCCTGCGTCACTCAGAACATGGCCGTGCCGCCCGGCGCCAACACCACCGACAAGGCAGCACCGTTCTTCATCGACACGACGGGTCTCGACTTCAAGACGGCGCCGCCGGCGCGCGATCCAGCGAGCGCCAACTATCCGCGCGCGACGGAGTTGCCCGATGGAACGCTTCCGCCGCCCGGCGCCGAGGGCAATTTCATCATCGGGCCCACCCACAATCCCGCGCCGGAGACGATTGTGAAGGAGGGCGTGCCGCGCGGCACGACGAAGTCCTTCACGCTCTCGTCGAAAGACAGCACGATCTACAATCCCGGCCTGATCCGCGACGACGTCGCCGGCTGCACCAATTCCTCGATCATGACGACCGTGACCGCACCGGACGACAAGTCGCACATGATCGTCACCACCAGCCATCCCGGCATCTGGTCGCGAACGATCGACGTCTACGTGCCGGCGCAATATGTGCGCGGCACCGAGGCGCCGTTCATCGTGGTCGGCGACGGCGGCTCCAATGCCTACAAGGACCTCGCCACCACGCTCGACAATCTGATCGCGCAGCGGCGCGTGCCGCCGATGATCGCGATCCAGATCGGCAATGGCGGCCAGGACGCGCAAGGCAGCCAGCGCGGCCGCGAATATGACACGGTGTCAGGGGCCTATGCGCAGTTCGTCGAGCACGAGGTGCTGCCGGTCGTCGAGAAGAACGCCGACGTCAAGCTGACCGGAAATCCTGACGGGCGCGCGACCATGGGGCTGAGCTCGAGCGGGGCCGCCGCCTTCACCATGGCGTGGTTCTATCCCGATCTCTATCACCGCGTGCTGGCTTTCTCGCCGACGATGGTCAACCAGCAATGGCCGCACGATCCGTCGCTGCGCGGCGGTGCCTGGGAATATCACAGCGCGTGGACGGGGCCGGCCGGTCCCAATCTCATCTCGAAGGCCGGCGTGCTGACGCCGGCCGATCCGCCCGGCGTGCCGCTGATCGTCGCCGCGCCGACGAAGCCGATCCGCTTCTGGTTCTTCGGCGGCGACCAGGATCTGTTCTATCCAAATCCCACCATTCCTGACGGCATGCACGACTGGACCCTGTCGAACGCGCTGATGGCCAAGGTGCTGGCGGAAAAGGGCTACCACTACCAGTTCCTGTTCGTGCGCAACGCCAAGCACGTCGATCGTCCTACAATCGCGCAAACGCTGCCGGCCGCACTGGAGTGGGTCTGGAAAGGCTATCCGATCCCCTAACGCCCGATCGTCACGCCGGCGGTGGAGCGCATGGCGTCGCGGAGGCTTCTCGCGTTCATGTCGTCGAGCGTCTGGCGGGTCAGCACGGTTGTCTGGCCGGGCGTGTCGAGGATCGTCTCGCCGCGTGAGGAGGAGATCCGGTCGGCCTTGTAGGGTGCGGACGGATCGGTGGTGGGTGCTGCTGCGGGCGCGTGACGCGGCCGTTTGCCGGACGCCGCAAAGACGCCTTGCGAGACGCAGAGGGCGGCGATCACGACGAGTGGCAACGATCCTGTGCGCATATGCAACCTCCCGTGTCGGGACATCAGCCTAGCATATGGCGAGCGTGGTCGCAGGGGAAAGGGTCAGGCGAGCGCGGCCTGGCGTTCCCGCTCCGGCTCGCGAACCCGGTCCTGGTTCCGCGGTTCGGCAAGTCGCGTAAAGCTGCGATGGCCCGCCGGTGCAGGCGCTTCGACGATCACGCCCTCGCAGACGATCTGTCCGCCCAGCATCCTGAATTCCAGCTTGTCGTAGCGCGGCATGGTCTCGCCGGGTGCGGGCGGCAGCAGCTCGACGCGCCCCTGGATGTTCAGCGTGGCATCGCCGGCACCGTGAAGCCGCGGATTCCACATCCTGATCCCGGTCTCCGCCCAGCGCTGCCGGATCAGCGCGGCCCGGTCGGGGGGCTCGGCGGCCTTTGCGCGAGGCTTCGGCGCACTGGGGACTTCCGACGCGGGAGCCGTAAGGACCGGCTCCGGTTCGATAGGCGTGACGACGTTCGGTGTGTCGGCGCAAGGCCCCTCTACGACGATCACGGCGACCGGGGCAGGATCGGGAACCGGCTCGATTTCCATCGTGACGCTGGGAGACGGAGCGCTGTCGATGCCGCTCTCGGAGACCTGGTCCGTTGAGACGTTGCTCTCGGCAAGCGCAACGAAGGAATCGTCCGCGACGGCCGGTTCGACATCCAGAACGACGACAGTGGACGGATCGTCGTTGACCACGAGAACGGGAGCATCGACCGGAGCGATCTCGATATCAACCGGGGTGACCGGCGTTTCCTCCGCAACCGCGGGCTCGGGAGCGGCAGGCTCGGTCTCGACCTCAACCGATGAGACCGGAACCTCTGCGACGGCGACCGGTTCGGCTATGACCGGCATGTCAGGGGATGGATCCTCGCTGATGCTGATGTTAGCGCACGCGGCCGACGGGCTTTCCGCCACGACAGAAATGGCGGTGTCGTGCTCTGCGACCGGAGTCGCGACCTCGATGTCGCGGTGCAATGGGTCGGTGCTGATGTTGCCGTCGAGAGCCGGAGCGGCTTCCGCGATATCGGCGACGATGGCTGACGAGTCGTCCGCGGCGCGCGCAGCTTCGTCGATGCTGCCGCCATGCGGCGAGGGCCGAAGCTTCGTGAACGCCCATTTCACCGCAGGAATGCGGCGCAGCAACGATATCAGTCTCGAAAGCACTGGGAGTTGTCCAAGAGGTACTCGGCGTGAGGCAATCGCTGATTCGCCAGCAATGCAAAAAACTGCCCCGGCCGTCACACCTGTGTCAATGTAGGTGGGACCAATTGCAGAACATCCACGCATCCATCTCCCGCCCGGCTACGCGCGGGAAGAAACGGCTGCCCCCTCCCAGGATTTTCGATCTTCCAGCCTACTTGCCGGAGCCCGCGCCGCCGCCAGCCTGGCTGCCCATGTTATTCGTATTGCTGCCGCCGGCGCTCGGTGGCTGCGTGCCCTTGCTGCTGCCGGCTTCGTTCTGCATGTTCGACGACTTGCCGGTCGTCATGCCTTTGGTCGCGGGACCACGCGAGGATTGACCGACATCGCCCTGACCGGAAGCTCCCGGGGCGGGTTGCGTCTGCGCGAAAGCGCCAACGGTTGCCAGCGCCATGACGCAGGCGGATGCCAGGATGATCTTCTTCATCGCATTCTCCTCGGAGTTCACCGTCGTGACAACCGACCGATGAAGATGACGTTCCTAACCAGCGGCACGAGCGGGTGCACAGATCGTCGGGGTTCCCTGCATCGTTCGCCCGAGGTAATTTGGAACACCCGACATCGAATACGAGGACGACGCAATGAGGAAGCTTGCGGCCATCGCAGCGGTTCTGGCCTGGTCGACGTGCGCATACGCGCAAGAACGCGCCATCACCGTGGCCTCGACGACATCGACGGAACAGTCGGGCCTGTTCGGTTACCTGCTGCCTTTGTTCTCGAAGGCCGAGGGCATCGCGGTGAAGGTCGTGGCCGTAGGCACCGGCCAGGCGCTCGACATCGGGCGCCGCGGCGATGCCGACGTGGTGTTCGTCCATGACAGGGCCGCCGAAGACAAGTTCATGTCGGAAGGGCAGGGCGAGAAGCGCTTCGACGTGATGTACAACGACTTCGTCATCGTCGGCCCCAGAAGCGACCCCGCGAAGATCGCCGGCGGCAAGGACGTCGCGGATGCGCTGCGCAAGATCGCGGCGGTAAAGGCGCCATTCATCTCGCGCGGCGACAAATCCGGCACGCATGCGGCGGAGCTGAGATTATGGAAGGAGGCGGGCGTCGACATCGCTGCCGGCAACGACAACTGGTATCGCGAAATCGGCCAGGGCATGGGCCCGGCGCTGAACATGGCCTCGTCGTCGAACGCCTATCTGCTGTCGGACCGCGGCACCTGGCTGTCGTTCAAGAACCGCGGCGAGCTCGCCATCCTGACCGAGGGCGACAAGCGGCTGTTCAATCAGTACGGCGTCATGCTGGTGAATCCGGCCACGCATTCGAACGTGAAGGCGAAGGATGGCCAGGCCTTCATCGACTGGCTGGTCTCGCCGAAGGGGCAGGATGCGATCGCCGGCTACAAGGTCGGCGGCGAGCAGCTATTTTTCCCCAACGCGTCCCACTAGCAGGAAGGCGACGGTCGACACCGCGACGCTGAGCGCGAGCAGGATCAGTCCGAGCCCGAGCGCCAGCGGCAGGTCTCCCTTGCTGGTCTCCAGCGCGATCGCGGTCGTCATCGTGCGGGTAAAACCGCGGATGTTGCCGCCGACGATGATGATGGCGCCGACCTCGGCGATGGCGCGCCCGAACGCCGCGAGAAAGGCCGTCAGCAGCGAGGTTCGGCCGAGCGCGAACAAGAGTCCGATGCTGCGCAGCGTCGATAGTCCGTCGATCCGCGCGAGGTCGCCATACTCCGCCCACAGCAGGCTCGCCGGCCGGTGCACCAGCGCCACCACGATCGGCGTCGCGAGCAGCGTCTGCGCGATCACCATGGCCGCCGGCGTGAACAGCAGGCCGGCCGCCCCGAGCGGGCCGGACCGCGACAGCAGCAGATAAAGCGCGAGCCCGACCACCACCGGCGGAAGGCCGAGCAGTGCATTGGTCAGCACGATGATGACCTGCCGCCCGCGGAAGCGGGTGATCGCAAGCAAGGCCCCGAACGGCGCGCCGATCACGAGCGCGACGATGCTCGCGGTCAGGCTGACGCGCACCGACAGGGTGACGATGCCGAGCAGCTCGGAATCGGCTTCGCCGATCAGCGCGAAGGCGGCGCCAATGGATCGAGCGAAATCGTTCATCCGGCCCGACGCTGTTGCGCCGGGCAGAATGCCTCGGGATCGTCGACGTCGAGCCTTCGCAATCGCTTCACGGACTGGTCCCAGCGAGTCTTGTTCGACGACAGAATACCCAGCAGGAGGAATTTGAAAACGCGATTCATCCGGAAAATGAACGTCGGTGCCGCGTTATGCAGGACTCTGGGGCGTGATCTGCGCCGCGCTTCGCACTTCGGTGGCTCCGCCCCAAAGCCAGCGTCCGAGCAGAACGGCAAGACCGGCCCCAACGACCTGAGCGGCGATGAAGGCGGGGATGCCGTGAGGGGCGATACCCGCGAATGTATCGGACAGTGAGCGGGCGATGGTGACCGCGGGATTGGCGAACGAGGTGGACGACGTGAACCAATACGCCGAGGTGATATAGAGGCCGACGGCATAAGGAACGGCGGTGGGTGTGCGAGACCCGACGCCAAGGATGGCGGACAGCAGACCAAAGGTGGCCACGGCCTCGGCAAGCCATTGTCCGGCACCAGCGCGTTCCGTGGGCGAAAGCTGGAGGACCGACAGCTCGAACATCACGTGTGCGACTGCAACGCCTGCGATTGCGCCAGCGATCTGAGCCGCGAGGTAGGCCGCAGCATCCGTCCATGCGATTTCGCCGCGCAAGGCGAATGCCAGCGTCACGACCGGATTGAAGTGGGCTCCCGATATCGGAGCGAACATCAGGATCAACACCACGAGGATGGCACCCGTGGCGATCGTATTGCACAGCAACGCGAGCGCGACGTTTCCGCCGCAGAGCTTCTCGGCCATGATCCCTGAGCCGACGACGGCGGCAAGCAGGAACGCCGTTCCAAGCCACTCCGCGAAGGCGCGCTGTGCAAGGCTTGGCATCAGGTGCCGCGATCCAGCGTGATGCGCTCACCGTCTTCCTTGACGAATTCGCCCTGCCGTGCCGGCAGCAGATCGAGCACGAGCTCGGAAGGACGGCAGAGCTTGACGCCTTTCGGAGTGACCACGATCGGCCTGTTGATCAGGATCGGATGTGCCATCATCGCATCGAGCAGCTGATCGTCCGCCAGCGCCGGGTCGTCGAGCCCGAGCTCCGCATAAGGCGCCGCCTTTTCGCGCACCGCCTCGCGCACCGAGATCCCCATGCGTGCGATGAGCTGCTGCAACAACGCCCGCGATGGCGGCGTCTTCAGATATTCGATCACGTGCGGCTCGATGCCGGTGTTCCGGATCATCGCAAGCGTGTTGCGCGACGTGCCGCAATCGGGATTGTGATAGATGATCGCGTCCATGGCGGAAGTCCTCGTGCTCAGCAGCAGGCCCGCGAGACCGCTGGCGCCGTCTGCGGTGTGCAGCAGGCCGACTGGGTCTCCTGCTTCTCATGAGCAACCCGCGCCGTATTCTCGCCGCTGCCGTCGCCGTAATTGGTGCTCTCGCCCGTGGTGTGGAAGGTTTCCCAGGCGATGCCGGCCGGATCGTCGATCCAGGATTTCTCCGACGTCGCATAGCAGCAGGTGGTCTGCCCCTGTTCGATGACGCTGCCGCCGGCCTGGCGCAATCGGGCATAAACCTCTTGCAGCTCATCGCCGGTCTCGACCTGGATGCCGAGATGATCGAGGCCGACCGCGCGGCCACGCGTCGAGATCGCAAAATTCACGCGGGGGTCTTCCAGCATCCATTTGGCATAGTCGGATTTCACGACTGACGGTTGGCTGGCGAACAAGGCCGAGTAGAACCCGATGGAATGGGAGAGATCCTCGACGGACACGTGAACGTGCAGGCGCTTCATGGTCGGTCCTTTCAGGCTGGCGCTTGACTGCGCTTCCGCGCGGGCTTCGAAGGTCCGGCCGGAGCGCATGATGCTCCGCCGCAGCAGTTTTCGGTCAGGAAACCGACCAGCGCGTTCATGGTCTCGAACCGCGCCGCATAGATCATCGAGCGCCCCTCGCGCCGGACGGTCGCGAGCCCGGCCATCCGCAGCCGGTCGAAGTGGAAGGTCAGCGTGTTGGGGGCGAGATCCAGCGCTTCGGCCACCGCGCCGGCAGTCAGGCCTTCGGGGCCGGCCTGCACCAGCAGGCGGAAGACGTCGAGGCGATTGTCCTGTGCGAGCGCGGCGAGCGCCGCGACGGCGTCCGTCTTTTCCATATTTCAACGATTATTGAAATAATGGAGCCCTGTCAATCGAGATTGGGGTTGGCCCCAATCTCGATGTGATGCTCGGGCGTCGCAGTTCAGCGCTTGACGTTGGCCGACGCCGAGACCGTCGAGGTTGCCCCAATGCTCTGTTGCCAGTAGCGTTCGATCTGGTCGATCAGGGCGGGCGGCAGCGGAACGTAGTTGAGCGTCTCGGCTTGCGGCTTGCCGTTCTCCAGCGACCAGCGGACGAAGTCGATGGCGGCCGCCGACCGTTCCTGAGATTTCGGCATCTTCGGCATCAGCACGAAGGTCGTGGCCGTGATCGGATAGGCGTTTTCGCCGGGCGCGTCGGTGAGCACGAGATGGAAATCCTTCTCCGCCTTCCAGTCTGCGCTCGAGGCCGCCGCCTGGAACGATGCCGCGTCGGGGACGACAAAATTGCCGGCGCTGTTCTGCACGAGGCCGAAGGAAATCCTGTCGAGCCGTTGCAGCGCGTAGGTGTATTCGAGATAGCCGATGGAGCCTGGAACGAGACTGACGAGCGAGGCGACGCCGTCATTGCCCTTGCCGCCAAGCCCAAGCGGCCACTCGACCGAGGTGCCTTCGCCGACATTCGTCTTCCACTGCGGGCTGACCTTGGAGAGGTAATTCGACCAGTTGAACGTCGTCCCCGAGCCGTCGACGCGATGGACCACCGTGATCGGCGTGTTCGGCAGCCTGATGTCGGGGTTGACGGCACGAATGGCCGGATCGTTCCAGGATTTCAGCTTGCCGAGATAGATGTCCGCGAGCACCTGTCCCGTGAAGCGGATTTGGCCGGGCTTGACGCCGTCGATATTGACCACCGGCACGACGCCACCGATCACGATCGGGAATTGCATCATGCCGAGCCTGTCCAGCTCCTTCGGGTCGAGCGGCATGTCGCTTGCGCCGAAGTCGACTGCTTCTTTCCTGATCAGGCCGACGCCGATGCTCGAGCCGACCGCCTGATAGCTGACGGTGTTGCCGGTCTTCATTTTGTACGCGTCGATCCATTTCGCCATCACGGGCGAAACGAAGGTTGAGCCGGCTCCCTTGGTCTCGGCGGCCAGGCTTGGCGTGGCGACGAGCAGAGCGGTGAGGACAATTGGCAGTACCATATGTTTGTTCATGTGCACGACGCTAACAGGTGGGGCGCGAAGCCGATGTGGCCTATGTCACAACAGCGTCGCGAAGCATTCGCGCTGGCCATTGCGAATCGATTACACTACGCCGTTGGTGAGCCCCGCATCGTCCGATCGGATTAGGTCGGGGGCCGAAGCGAGCCGAGCGGCAGCCATCTCTCCGCTGCGAGGCGCAGGGGCGGGAGCAAGTGCCAATTCGGGGCAAACCGCCAAAAGAAGCGTCAAATCATGCCGTTTCGCGACCGAATGGCGGCTTTATTCCCGGCTCGGATGCTTTAAGGAAAGGGCAGGATCAGGTCGCACCTGCCGGTGGGCGGTGCTAGACCCTGATACAGGAACAATGGGACGGGGCCGCCAGGGCACGGGCCGCAAGGATGAAGGATTCGAGGCAATGATCCAGACCGTTGGCATCATCGGGGCAGGGACCATGGGGAACGGCATCGCGCAGATCTGCGCGGCGGCCGGGCTGTCGGTCGTGATGGTCGACATTTCCGATGCGGCGGTGAACCGCGGGATCTCCACCGTCGGCGGCAGCCTCGAGCGCCTGGTCAAGAAGGAGAAGATGTCGGCAGCCGATCGCGAGGCCACGCTCAAGCGCATCACCGGCACGACCGACCGCGCCAAGCTGTCGGATTGCGACCTCGTCATCGAGGCCGCGACCGAGAACGAGGAGCTCAAGGTCAAGATCCTGAAGGACCTCTGCGCGACGCTGTCGCCGCGCACGCTGGTCGCGACCAACACCTCCTCGATCTCGATCACCAAGCTCGCCGCCGCGACCGACCGTCCCGACCGCTTCATCGGCATGCACTTCTTCAACCCGGTGCCGGTGATGGCGCTGCTGGAGCTCATCCGCGGCTTGCAGACCTCGGACGACACCCACGCCAAGGCGCTCGATTTCGCCCAGCGCGTCGGCAAGGTCGCGATCACCGCCAAGAACAGCCCAGGCTTCGCCGTCAACAGGATCCTGTGCCCGATGATCAACGAGGCGATCTTCGCGCTCCAGGAAGGGATTGCGACCGCGGAAGAGATCGACGCCGGCATGAAGCTCGGCTGCAACCATCCGATCGGGCCGCTGGCGCTGGCCGATCTCGTTGGGCTCGACACCATGCTTTCGGTGATGGAGGTCTTTTACAAAGGCTTCAACGACCCCAAATACCGTCCGGCCCCCTTGCTCAAGGAAATGGTCGATGCCGGCCATCTCGGCCGCAAGACCGGGCAGGGCTTTTACACTTACGGCGCCTGATCAAGCGCGACGGCGGGCGTTCAACACCCGCCGCCGATTCCCGCAATTTGCGCTGCGACAAAGACGCCGCGCGCAATTGGCCCGACAATGTCGGACGAGCGGCCCGCGGGAACAACGAAAGCGGATAACGAAGGACATGTCGGATCGACTGAAGGCCGAGCGCGAGGCGGCGGCCGCGCGGCGGAACCTGCTGACCCAGGACGCGATCGAGCGCACCGGGATTACAGAGGAGATGATCGGGGAGCTCGTCACCCGCTTCTACGGACGCGTGCGCGAGGACGCGCTGCTCGGGCCGGTGTTCGCAGTCGTGCAGAATTGGGACGAGCATCTCGCCAAGCTTAGGGATTTCTGGTCGTCGGTCGTGCTGATGAGCGGCCGCTATCATGGCTCGCCGATGCGGGCGCATATGCCGCTGAGCCTGGTCGGCAATCACTTTGACCGCTGGCTCGACCTGTTCGAGCAAACCGCGCGCGAAGTCTGCCCGCCGCCGGCGGCTAGCCTTTTCATCGACAGGGCGCGTCGCATCGCCGACAGTTTTGAGATGGCATCGGCAACCATCGCCGGGTGCATCGCTGCGCCGCGACACGTGCTCAGGTCCTGACAACGATTGCCGAGGCCGAGCGCGCCGCACCAATTCCAACATCGTCAGTCTGATCTGCAAAATCATCATGCCGATCGCGCGATGTGACGTTGCAATCGCCAATATGCGCGGGAATGCACTCAGTTGCGCGCAATCTACGCGAGCAAAGCCATATTGATGCATTGCGGCGCCAATTCTCCGCCTTGTTTTCGGCAGAGTTCCAGCGCCTGCTAGCGTGCATGTCGTGCGCATCGCTCAATAACAATTCCTCATCGTCCGAGAGTTCTGCGGAACCTGAAGTTGACGCAGGCCCGGAGCAGACGCGGCGCACGCTGCTGCTTGGTGCGCTCGCCACCACCGCTTGCCTTGGTTGTTCCACGCCGGCGCGTGCGGGTGAAGATCCGCCCGGCTCCGACGAGCGGCCACAGAAGGGCGACCTGCTGGTCTTCTCCGAGGGTGACCGGGAAGGAAAGCTCATCACGGCCGCCGATGTCCCGCCCGGTGGGCCGCCGGTGCATGCCTGGCCGAAAGATCCCAAGACATCGGTCGTGCGCAACGCCTCACGCCTCAACGAGATCCTGATCATCCGGCTCGATCCCGCCGAACTCGACGAGAAAACCCGCGCGCGCGCCGTCGACGGCATCATCGCCTATTCGGCGATCTGCTCGCATGCGGGCTGTCCCGTCACCGCCTGGGTCAAGAGCGATGTCGGCGACAAGGACGTGTTCAAGTGCATGTGCCACAACTCCGAATACGATCCCCGCGTGGGCGCGCAGGTCGTGTTCGGGCCGGCGCCGCGACGGCTCGCGGCCCTGCCGCTCGAGCTCGCTGACACCTCGCTCAGCGTCGCCGGCAACTTCATCGGAAAGGTAGGTGGCGTGCAGCCAGGATGATGGACGGTGCGGGAAAGCGCCCGCGTCACGAGAGGCCGCATCCGCCGCGGGGCGGACGACGGGACCAACGACTAGAATTCAAAAGACAAAAATTCAAAACAAGAATTCAGACGGATGAAAAAGGGGAACGTCCATGAAAATGTCGATGACCAGGAAGCAATGGTACCTGTCCGGCTTCGTTGCCTTCACGTGTCTTGCCGCGAACGCCGCAATCGCCGGGCCGATCGAGAACTATGCTCCGGTCACCCAGCAGCGCCTGGAAAATCCGGAACCGAGCAACTGGATGCTCTATCGGCGCACCTATGACGGGCAGGGCTACAGCCCGCTTGACCAGATCAACACCTCGAACGTGAAGAATCTCACGCCGGTCTGGACCTTCGCCACCGGCGTGGTCGAAGGCCACGAGGCGCCGCCGATCGTCAACAACGGCGTGATGTTCGTGGCGACCCCGATGGGGCAGGTGATCGCACTGAATGCCAAGACCGGCGACGAATACTGGCGTTACAAGCGGCAGCTCCCCGACGATCTGTTCCAACTGCATCCGACCAGCCGCGGCGTCGGCCTCTGGGAGGACAAGCTCTATCTCGCCACCACCGACGACCACGTCGTCGCGCTCGACGCCAAGACCGGCAAGGTGGTGTGGGACACCAAGGTGCAGGACTACAAGAAGGGGCAATACATGACCCTGATGCCTCTGGTCGTCGAGGGCAAGGTCATCGTCGGCGGCTCCGGCGGCGAGTTCGGCGTGCGCGGCTACGTTGCCGCCTTCGATGCCAAGGACGGCAAGGAGCTGTGGCGGACCTACACCATTCCCGGCGAGGGCGAGCCCGGTCACGACACCTGGCAGGGCGACGACTGGAAAAACGGCGGCGGCTCGGCCTGGATGACCGGCAATTACGACAAGGACACCAAGACGATCTATTGGGGCGTCGGCAATGCTGCGCCGTGGCCCGGCGAGATGCACCCCGGCGACAATCTCTACACCTCGTCGGTGCTCGCGCTCGATCCCAGCAATGGCAAGATCAAGACCCATCACCAATATCACCAGAACGATTCCTGGGACTGGGACGAAGTCGACGCGCCGATGCTGGTCGATCTGCAACGTGACGGCCGCAGCATCAAGAGCCTGATCCATCCCGGCCGCGACGCGATCTTCTGGGTGCTCGAGCGCACGCCGACCAAGATCAACTATGTCGCCGGCTGGCCGTTCGTTTCCACCGACGTCTGGAAGGGCATCGAACCCGAGAGCGGGAAGCCGATCGTCGATCCCGCGCACAAGCCGGTGGTCGGCAAGCGCGTGGAGTTCTGCCCCTCGCTGTGGGGCGGCAAGGACTGGCCCTCGGCGGCCTACAGCCAGAAGACCGGCCTCGTCTACGTGCCCGCCAATGAGAATTTCTGCGGCGGCTTCACCGGCGAGAAGCTCCCGCTCAAGCCCGGCGAACTCTGGCTCGGCACCAAGCCCGAGGACATCGGCCTGAAGACCAAGCCGGGAGCGGATCATTTCGGCGAGCTCCAGGCCTGGGATCCGGCGACTGGAAAGAAGGTGTGGCAGCACAACTTCCCGAAGTCGCAGCTGTTCGGCTCGGTGACGGCGACCGCAGGCGATCTAGTCTTCGTCGGCGGCACCAACGACCGCAACTTCCGCGCCTTCAACGCCAAGACCGGCGAGCTGTTGTGGGAGCAGAAGACCAACTCCGGCATCATGGGCATGCCTTCGTCCTATGAGATCGACGGTACGCAATACATCGCGATCCAGTCAGGCTGGGGCGTTGATGCACAGCGCATCCAGGATGCTCTCGTGACCAACAATATCGGCATCGAGTCCAACGTGCCGCAGGGCGGCGTCATCTGGGTGTTCGCGCTGAAGAAATAAGCTCCGCGGGCGGATCGAAGAAGCGGAGCGTCAGGGGGCAAATGCGGCGGACGGCAACGTCCGCCGCATTTTGCCGTGCGCGATGGGGGTGACGATGCAAAGCGGCAGCAACTACTTCCCCTGCCTGTCCACTTTGTCCTTCTCCTTCTGGTTCATCTCCTGAACCTTCGGATCGGTGTTGGTCTGCCCGGTGGTCTGGGTGGTTGAGGCGGGCGGGGCATTGGCGTTGGGCAGCGAGTTCTGGTCCGGCGTGGTGGGACGCGTCGCGGAAGTCGGCGGCGTCGTGTTGCTCTGGCCGAACGCGCCAGCGGTGGTCAAAAGAAAAGCGCTCGACAGCAACGAGACTGCGAGCGCTTTTGAGATGTTGGTCATCGATCTGCTCCTGTCAGATCGATGCAAACGGCGCGAGGTCGCCTTGTGTTCCCAAGCGCGATAGACTTCTATTGCGCTTCCTCTTGTTGCAGCGCTTTACGCCTCCAATTGCTTGCCGATCGGCAGCGAGCGGATGCGTTTTCCCGTCGCCGCGAAGATCGCGTTGATCAGCGCCGGCGCGAACGGCGGAACACCGGGCTCGCCGACGCCGCTCGGCGGTGTGTCGGGACCGGGGGGCACGATGTAGACATTGGTCACCACGGGAGACTCGTCCATCCTGATGACCTGGAAGTCGTCGAAGTTCTTCTGCTGCACCTTGCCGTCCTTGAAGCTGATCTCGCCGTATTTGGCGAGGCTCAGCCCCATGATCGCCGCGCCCTCGATCTGCGAGGCGATTCGCTCGGGGTTGACATAGGTGCCGCAGTCGATCGCGGTGTCGACCCGCGGTACCGTAAGCTTGCCCTTCTCGTCGACGGCGACCTCGACGATCGTCGCGATGTAGCTGACGAAGCTGCGGTGCACGGCGATGCCGATGCCGTGGCCCTTGGGCACCTTGCGGCCCCACTCGCCCTTCTCGGCGACCAGCTCGACCACCTTGCGCAGGCGCGCGGTGTCGATCGGGTAGCTGTCATAGGGCTCGCCATAGTTCCAGAGGTCCTTCACCGTCGGCTTGACGATGCGGGGCGAGCCGATCAGCTCGAGCAGCATGTCCTTCTGGTCGCGGCCGGTCGCCTGTGCGATCTCTCCGACCATCGACTGCACCGCGAAGGCGCGCGGGATGTTGGAGACCGAGCGGAACCAGCCGATGCGGGTGTGCGCGGCCGCTTCCGGATTCTCGCAACTGATGTTCGCGATCTCGAACGGCATGTCGACCAGACCCATCCCGATCTCGAATGGAGCCTGATGCACGGTTCCGGCCGCAAACGTCGAGGCGATGCTTGGCGCCACGCTGCGGTGGCGCCAGGCGATCACCTTGCCGCTCTTGTCGAGGCCGGCCTCGATCCGCTCGACGGAGACGGTGTGCAGGAAGCCGTTGTGGATGTCGTCCTCCCGCGTCCACTGCACCTTCACGGGCGCTCCGAGCTCCTTCGACAGCAGCGCGGCCTCGAGCGCGAAGTCGCATTTCGACTTGCGGCCGAAACCGCCGCCGAGCAGCGTGACGTTGACCGTGACGTTGCCCTCGGGAATTCCGAGCGTCTTGGCGACGTCCTCGCGCGTGCCGCCCGGGCTCTGCACCGGCGCCCAGATCTCGGCCTTGTCGCCCTTGACGTCGGCCACCGCCACCGGCGGCTCCATGCTGACATGCGCCAGATGGGGGACGTAGTATTCGCCGACGACGACCTTGTCGGCGCCCTTCAGGGCGACGTCCGCATCGCCTTCCTTGCGCAGGACGAGACCGGGCTTGCGCGAGGCCTCCTCGAGCTCCTTGCGATAGGCGATCGAGTCGTATTTGCCGTTGTCGCCGTCGTCCCAGACCAGCTTCAGCGCATCGCGGCCCTTGATCGCCGCACCGGTGTTGCGCGCGATCACGGCAACGCCGCCGAGCGGCTGGAATTTCGACGGCCACGGCCAGCCGCGCACCTGCATCACCTTGTCGACGCCGGGAACCTTCAGTGCGGCTTCCGGATCGAACGAGACCAGCTTGCCGCCGGTCACCGGCGGACGCGCGATCACGGCATACTTCATCCCGGGCAGGCGCACGTCGGCGCCGTAACGCGCCTTGCCGGTGGTGATGTCGTGGAGGTCGACGATGCCGACCTGGCCCTTGCCGAGATAGCGGAAGTCCTTGGGGTCCTTCAGCTTGAGGCCTTCGATGCTCGGGACCGATTCCTTGGCGGCGTCGGCTGCGAGCTCGCCGAAGCCAAGCTTGCGGCTGGTCGCGCTATGGACGACCTCGTGATTGACGGCCTTGACCTCGGTCGCGGGCACGCCCCAGCGCTTGGCGGCGGCCTGCTCCAGCATGGTGCGGGCGGAGGCGCCGATCTGGCGCATCGGGATCAGATAATGCCGCGTGCTGCGCGAGCCGTCGGTGTCCTGGTTGCCGAACTTGACCTCGTCGCCATGGGCCTGCGCTACCTTCACCTTGGACCAGTCGGCTTCCATTTCCTCGGCCACGATCAGCGGCAGGCTGGTGCGCACGCCAGTGCCCATCTCGGAACGGTGCCCGACGATCGTGACGATGCCGTCCGGGGCGACCGAAACGAAGACGCGCGGATCGACCACGACGCCGTGCGGCATCTTGCCGGCACCGGTCTCGTAGGCAAGCGCCTGGCGCGACATCACGGGGGCGGCGAGCACGAACCCGCCGGTGATGCCGAGCCCCTTGAGGATGCTGCGGCGCGAGACCTTCTCGACCTTGATGTGCTTTTCGAAGCCACGAAGCTTCGCCGGATTCTCGATGAAATTCATGTCACACTCCCGTCGATGCGAGATGGACTGCATTCTCGATGCGCTGGTAGCAGCCGCAGCGGCAGATGTTGCCGGCCATCGCCTCGCGGATCTGGTCGTGCGACGGTTTCGGGTTCTCCATCAGGAGCGCGGCCGCCTGCATGATCTGGCCGGCCTGGCAGAAGCCGCATTGGGGCACGTTGACCTGACGCCAGGCCTTCTGCACCGGATGATCGCCATTCGGATGCAGCCCCTCGATCGTGGTGATCTCGCGCCCGGCGACATCGTTGACCGACGTGACGCAGGCGCGCACGGCCTCCTTGTCGACGAGGACGGTACAGGCGCCGCACAGGGCCTGGCCGCAGCCGTATTTGGTGCCGGTCAGTCCGGCCTCGTCACGCAGGAACCAGAGTAGCGGGAGATCCGGGTCGCCGTCCCAGCTCTGTTCCTGGCCGTTGATCTTCACCTTGATCATGATGGTCCCTCGCTCTTCATAAGCATGTCGATTTCAACATGGCCAACCGAGATCGGCGCAATGGTCCGTTGTGTCGTGTCGCCATTCCGGCCGGTTCTCCTGCGCGGGCAGATCCCGGCAGGAAGCAGGAATGCGAATCGTGATGTCCGGATGTGCTCGATACCTCCCGTCTTATTCTTGATTAATTGAATTCGCGCGGCATCGTGACGCCGCGATCCTAGCAGAGGTCGCAGCGGTTCGGTGTTCACAGCCAAGTGTTCTTGGTCAGCTCTCTTCGGCGGGAAAAGATTGCATCGATGGTTTGTCAAAAGCAGGGCGCGGCATCACGCTCGCGCGCCTCCCGAAACGGGCGCGGCGCAAAAAAAAGCTTCGTCCGGCAGAAGAACTGCGCGGACGAAGCAGGATGCCTCAGTCGAGGGAGGGAGAAACGCAGAGGCGCGGACTTCAAGAGGGAAGCGGGCGGCACTGCGCAGTCATTCAGAGACCAGGACTGAGGAGCTCATGGCCCTCATACGCAGGGTACAGCGGCGGCGGCATCGCCGCGATTATTCCGGGACCGGACCCGTCCGGCTCGCTGGCGCTGGTCGGGGCCAGCGAGCGGACGGGGCACGGCGAAGTCAGTCGGCCTTGCCTAGGCGGCTTTGGCTTTCGCCACATGGGTCGCAATCGCGTCCATCAGCGCCGGCGACAGGCAGTCATAGGGCTCGAGCCCGATTTCCTTCAGCCGCGAACGGATGCCCGCCATCTGCTCGGGCTTCACGCCCGACTCGATCACGGAAGAGACGAAGGCGGCGAATTGCGGTGCCTGCGAGCCCTGCTCCTGGAACAGCTCGGGATGGATGAAGTCGAGGCCGTAGAACGGATGGCCCTTGTTCTCGATGCGGCCGTACATGTGCGTGCCGCAGGCCTTGCAGGCGTGGCGCTGGATCACTGCGGAGGGGTCGACGACCTGGAGCTTGTCGCCGTTCTCGAGCACGGTGACGTTCTGGCGCGGCACCACGGCGACGACAGAGAAGTTCGCGCCCTGCGGCTTCCAGCACTTGGTGCAGCCGCAGGCGTGGTTGTGGGCGACGTCGCCCTTGATGCCGACCTTGACCGGGTGGTCCTTGCATTTGCAGGCCAGCGTGCCGCCGGCGAAGCTGCCGCTGCCTTGCTTGATGCCGTTATCGATCGAGGGATGGAGTGCAACAGTCATGGGTCGATCCTCCTTGGGGGTGACACTTTCGGGCTAGAACACGACGACTGAACGGATGGATTTGCCCTCGTGCATGAGGTCAAAACCCTTGTTGATCTCCTCGAGCTTGAGCACGTGGGTGATCATCGGATCGATCTGGATCTTTCCGTTCATGTACCAGTCGACGATTTTGGGCACGTCGGTACGGCCGCGCGCACCGCCGAAGGCCGTTCCGCGCCAGTTGCGGCCGGTGACGAGCTGGAACGGGCGGGTGGCGATCTCCTTGCCGGATTCGGCAACGCCGATGATGATCGAGGTGCCCCAGCCGCGATGGCAGGCTTCCAGCGCCTGGCGCATCACGGTGGTGTTGCCGGTGCAGTCGAAAGTGTAGTCGGCGCCGCCGTCGGTGAGGCCGACGAGATGCTGGACGATGTCGCCGGTAATCTTCTTGGGATTGACGAACTCGGTCATGCCGAACCGGCGGCCCCAATCTTCCTTGGCGTCGTTGATGTCGACGCCGATGATCTTGTCGGCACCGGCCATCTTGGCGCCCTGGATCACGTTGAGGCCGATGCCGCCGAGGCCGAACACGACCACGTTGGAGCCCGGCGTGACCTTCGCGGTGTTGACGACGGCGCCGACGCCGGTGGTGACGCCGCAGCCGATGTAGCAGCTCTTGTCGAACGGCGCGTCCTCGCGGATCTTGGCGACCGCGATCTCCGGCAGCACGGTGAAGTTCGAGAACGTCGAGCAGCCCATATAGTGGTAGACCGGCTTGCCCTTGTAGGAGAAGCGGCTGGTGCCGTCGGGCATCACGCCCTTGCCCTGCGTGGCGCGGATGGCCGTGCACAGATTGGTCTTCTGGCTCAGGCAGCTTTTGCACTGCCGGCATTCCGGCGTGTAGAGCGGAATGACGTGATCTCCGGGCTTCACGGAGGTCACGCCGGGACCGATCTCGCGGATGATGCCGGCGCCCTCATGACCGAGGATCGACGGGAAGATTCCCTCGCTGTCGAAGCCGTCGAGCGTGTAGGCGTCGGTGTGGCAGATGCCCGTCGCCTTGATCTCGACCAGGACTTCGCCAGCCTTCGGTCCTTCCAGGTCGAGCTCGACGATCTCGAGTGGTTTCTTGGCTTCGAAAGCGACGGCGGCACGTGTCTTCATCGGTAACTCCTCAAATTCTCGCAAGACGCCAAGAGGTAGTCTCGGCAGTCTCCGCAACGTTCATTTCTTGCCCATGCAGGCGTCTTCCGCCTTGGTATAGGCCTCATTCTTCTCCTCCTTCTTGGAGGGGCGCTGCCGGCCCCACGCCTCGTCGGAGCGGGCGCGGAGATAGACGTAAAGATCGTCCATGTAACAGGCGACGTTGGGGTTGTCGCCGAAGGCAGGCATGACGTTCTCCTGCGCGGTCGAAATGTTCTTGCGGCCGGAGGCGACGACGCCGAGGAAGTCGCCATAGCTCATGGTCTTGACCGAGTCCTTCAACGCCGGTGCGTAGGTGGATCCCATGCCGTCGGGGCCATGGCAGACGTGGCAGTCGGAGTGATAGCGCCGGTATCCGGAATAGGTGAACCAGTCCACGGTGCCGTCCGCCGAAATCTTGTAGGTCGGGGTGCCTTCTTTATCGAGCCACTTTCCGTCGTCTTCCTTCTTCACAGCAGTCGGGTCGCCCGGGCCGTCCGCAACGGCAATTCCCCCCGAAGCAACGAAGATCATCGCAGCAATGACAGAGCAGATTTTACGCAAGAGATTGTCCTCGTAGGCATCAGGTGGAGACGAGCCGGCGCGTGGAGTTGATCCACGCGCCGGAGCGATACGAGGTGAGGCTAGTTCGCCGGCAGCGAGAACACGGTCAGCGTACCGCCGAGTGCCGTGTAGTTGCTGAGGGCTGCGTAGCCACCGACTGCACCGAGGCCGGCGGTCGGATCGGTCAGACCTGCGGCGAGACCGATGCCGGCCCAGCCACCAACGCCCGAGAGCACTGCGACGTACTGCTTGCCGCCGTTCTCATAGGTGGTGACGTTGCCGATGATGCCGGAGGGAGTCTTGAACTTGTAGAGCTCCTTGCCGGACTTGGCGTCGACCGCCTTCAGGTAGCCTTCGAGCGTGCCGTAGAACACCACGCCGCCGGCCGTTGCGAGCGCACCCGACCAGACCGAGAACTGCTCCTTGTTCGACCAGACGATCTTGCCGGTCTTGCCGTCCCAGGCGATGAAATTACCCATGTGGGTTTCACCCTGCGGCGGATACATCGAGAGCGTCGCGCCCACATAGGGCTGGCCCGCGGTGTAGCTCACCTTGAACGGCTCGTAGTCCATGCAGACGTGGTTGGTCGGGACGTAGAACAGCTGCGTGTCCGGCGAGTAGGCTGCCGGCTGCTCGTCCTTGGTGCCGAGCGCGGCCGGGCAGATGCCCTTCACGTTGTGGTCCTCGCCGGCCTTGTCGGTCGACGCTGCGTCGAGCACCTTCGGACGGCCATAGGTCGCCGAGTTCTTGTCCATGTCGACGCCGGAGGTCCAGTTCACCTTCGGATCGTACTTTTCGGCGACCAGCAGTTCGCCGTTCTCACGGTCCATCGTGTAGGCGAGGCCGTTACGGTCGAAATGGGTCAGCAGCTTGCGAGGCTGGCCGTTGATCTGCTGATCCGACAGGATCATCTCGTTGACGCCGTCATAGTCCCACTCGTCGTGGGGCGTCATCTGGTAGACCCACTTGGCCATGCCGGTGTCCGCGTCGCGCGCGAAGATGGTCATCGACCATTTGTTGTCGCCGGGACGCTGCTTCGGATTCCAGGTCGAGGGGTTGCCCGATCCGTAATAGACGAGGTTCAGAGCGGGATCGTAGGACATCCAGCCCCAGGTGCAGCCGCCGCCGATCTTCCACTGATCGCCCTGCCAGGTCTTCAGCGAGGAGTCGGCTCCGACCGGCTTGCCGAGCGCCGTCGTCTTGGCCGGGTCGACCTTGATCTGGTCGTCCGGACCTTCGGAGAAGGCGCGCCAGGCCTGCTTGCCGGTCTTGAGGTCGTAAGCAGTGACGTGGCACTGCACGCCGAACTCGCCGCCGGAGATGCCGACCAGGACCTTGTCCTTGACCACCAGTGCAGCCGAAGTGCCGGTCTCGCCCTTCGCGGGGTTGCCGTTCGTCGCCGACCACTCGACCTTGCCGGTCTTGGCGTCGAGCGCGACGAGGTTGGTGTCGGCCTGATGCAGGATGATCTTGCCGTCGCCGTAGGACAGGCCGCGGTTGACCGTATCGCAGCACATCACGGGGATGACGTTCGGATCCTGCTTCGGCTCGTACTTCCAGACGATTTTGTTCTCCTGCGAAAGGTCAATAGCGTAGACCTTGTTCGGGAACGGCGTGTGGACGTACATCATGTTGCCGATGATCAGCGGGCCGCCCTCATGGCCGCGCAGCACGCCGGTGGAGAAGGTCCAGGCGACCTGCAGCTTGCCCACGTTTTGAGCGTTGATCTGGTTCAGCTTGGAATAGCGGGTATTGGCGTAGTCGCCCGCTGGCATCACCCAGTCTTTCGGGTTCTGCGACATCTTGATCAGCTCGTCATTGGCTGACGCGCTGCCGACGGCGAGCACGGCCGCGGAGCCAAGATAGGTCGCCATTAGCACCTTGCGCATAGTCATTCCTCCGTTGGGTATCGTTTATTGTTTCCGAAGCATTGCTTAATCACCGGGCTTCTCGTCCGGCGTCTGCTCGTGCAGGGCGGTCACGATTGGGACCAGAAACGATGCTGTGCTGTTTCCTCCTCCGGATGAGAGCTACGGGTCCACGTGCAGGAGCGGCCCGTTCTTGTTGTTCCTGCCGCAATCCCTAACGACTTCGTCATCGGGAAACTTGCCCAAGAGAGAAGCCGCTTTGCTTGACAGCGCACGGACGCGAAGATTTTGATTTTGCAGTAGCGAATTCAGCGGCTTCGGCGCCCGCGCGCGCGGCGTTCAACGATCAGGTTCCCCTTGACGGCGCTGCAACTAAGGCGGAGGATTAACTTTCAAGGGTGGCAATGGAACGATGGCGCTCGTTGCAAAAGACCGCTCAAATTCGAGGTAAACGTCACGCAATCATGGCTGAGGGCTCCGGCAGCGCTGGTCGCGATTCGCGTCGAATCTCCGGATCAAGGCAGTGGCTGGATTAATGTCCGACACAATTCACACGCTCTCGACGACCGGGCTGACGCCGAAGCGTCAGATCCAGAGCTGGATCGACGGGCTGACGAGCCTGTGCGGGCATTTCGACGTCGATCCGCTCGAGGCGTCCTCGCTCGAGGGCCGCATCGACTACACCTCCGTTTCGCGCCTCAAGCTCTGCCAGATCGAAGTGAGCCAGCATCGCATCGCGCACACGCTGGCGCGCGCCAAGGCCAACGAGCATCCGTACATCAAGATCCACTTCCAGACCTACGGCGTGTCCTATTTCGAGCAGGAAGGCCGCCACATCGAGTTGAACCCGGGCGACATCATCGCCTATGACGTCTCCTGCCCGCATTCGATCATCAGCCCCGCCTTCACGCGTCACGACGTGGTGATCGTGCCGAAGGCGCTGTTGCGTGATCGCGGATTCCCGTCGCAGCGGATGCCGGCCTGCAAGCTGTCGGCGAAGACGGGGACGGGGCGGATCGCCCACGACTTCGTCCACGCCACCTTCGACGAGGCGGCCAAGCTGTCGGCTAACAGCGCGGTCGGTGTCGCCGATTCGCTGATCGATCTGCTGCTGCTGCCGCTGCGCGAAGCCGACACGATGTTCGATCGCGTCGGGCCCGAGGCGATGTATGTGCGCGCGCAGTTCTTCATCCGCGAGCACCTGCGCGATCCGGATCTGTGCATCGACCAGATTTCAGCCGAGCTCGGCTGCTCCAAGCGCTATCTGCACATGCTGTTCTCCGAGCGCGGCACCACGGTGAGCGACTACATCTGGCAGGCGCGCTTGCAGAACTGCCGCCAGGAGCTCGAAGCGCACGGCGGCAAGACCATCACCGACGTCGCGTTCTCCTGGGGCTTCTCCAGCTCATCGCATTTCAGCCGGGTGTTCCGGAAATATTTTGGCGTGGTGCCGTCCTCGATCCACAAGGCGCAGCAGGGCGCCGCGAGTTCGGGCGAGCATTAGCCGAACGCCGCGCCGCAGCCGATGCCGGCCGCGATATCTCTCAGGCCGATATGGCGACGTAGGGAATGCTGGTCACGAGAGCGACGAGCAGCACCGCGTTGCACAGCATGCCGCTCCAATGCAGCCGGCGCAGCCGACGCGGGGCCTCGGTGTCGCCCGCGTCTGTCGCGCTGAGCTGGTCGTCCATCCGTCGCATGAACCAGCGGCGTCCGCCGATCGCCAGAGCAGTAAGCAGGCCGACGCCGATTGCGGCGACCAGCCGACCGTCGACCAGGAAAGCCAGCGTTCCGATCACGCCGGCAACGCGCATCACCAGAAAATGGGCATTGAACATGCCGCGCAGGAGCTGGGCGACGGGCTGGATGTCGAGCTTCACCAGCAGGAAGGCGGGCGAGGCCAGCGTGAAATAACCCATCGGAAAAAGCAGGATGACCATAACGGCGACGGCGACTGCATCCGGTGTCATGCGATCGGCCTTTCTCGTCCGGCGGTGAGGGCTTCCGGCAGCGGCGCGCAATCATAGCGGGAAAACGGCTTCTCGACACTAGGCTTTGGTCGGACGCCGGGCCGCGAGATGACCGGCACCTCGCGGCCCGGCTGAAGGCTTAGGCCGGCTCGAGGCCGAGCGATTTTGCGCTCTCGATCCAGATCGGCAGCTCGCGCTGATACAGCGCGTTGGTCTCCTTGAAGCCGATCGCCGGCTCGAGCACGAAGGTCGCGAGAACCTCCTTCACCTTCGGATCGTTGTTGGCGGCGACGCAGAGCTCGGCCAGGCGGTCGACCACCGGCTGCGGCGTCGCCTTCGGCACCGCCCAGCCGGAGAAGCCGCTCACGGTGAAGAATTTCGACGTCGCGCCTTGCTCGGGGAGGGTCTTGATGGCCGGGATCGCGTCGACCTTCTTCGAGTGCACGGCGAACACGGTGCCGCGGTCGCTTTGCAGGACCGACTGCGCCGCCGTGTAGCTGCCCATCGCGGCATCGAGCGTGCCTTCCAGCATCCCCGTCCACATCGGGGCCTCGCCGCGGTAGTGAACCGGCTCGATGTTGAGGCCGTATTGCTTGTTGAGCTCGTGGATCGTCATGTGCGGGGCCGAGCCGGCACTGTAGGTGCCGAAATTCACCTTGCCGCTCTTGCGCGCGAAGGCGACGAAATCCTCCAGCGTCTTGACGCCGGTCCTGGGGTTCGCGACCAGCAGCAGTCCGGCGCCCGGAATGACGCTGACGAGGGTCAGGTCCTTGTCCATGTTGTAGCCGGGATTCTTCATCACCACCCGGTTCATGATGAAGGTGGTCGAGATCGAGCACAGCATGGTGTGGCCGTCGGGCTCGGCGCGGGCGACTTCCGCCGTGCCGATCGCGCCGGAGGCGCCGGGCTTGTTCTCGACGACGACGGTCTTGCCGATCTGCTTGGAGATGAATTCGCCATAGGCGCGCGCGAGCAGATCGGTTTGTCCGCCGGCCGGGTAGCTGCAAATCATGCGGATCTGCCGCGATGGCCAAGTGCCTTGCGACGTGCCTTGCGACGAGGCGCCGCGCGTAACAAATGGCATCGTGAGTGCGCTGGCACCGGCGGCGATGAAGTGGCGGCGATCGAGCTTTGCGGACATGATTCCCTCCGGATTTTGGCCGAAGGTACTGCATCAGGCTGGCGCTGCCATGGGCGGCAGGCGAGACAGATTGGCGCATTCGAAAGGCCGTGCTTTGCCCATTCGGGCGTCATCCGGACGATCGGACCTTTCGTATGACCCGCAGCCAGACGGTTTCGGTCAGCGCCACTGCAATGAGGCCGAAGGTGCCGCCGATCAGAACGTTGACGATGCGCTCCTCTGCGATGCCACTGGCGCCGCCGGCAAAGGATGCGGCGAGCGCAATGAAGAAGCAGCGCAGGCCGAAGCCGACGATGTAGCGGGAGAACGAGATCAGCGTGAGCGTGGCCGCGAGAACCGCGATGGCATAACCGACGCGGCTTTGCGGCAGGGCGAGGCCCGCGAGAAAACCGAGCGGCACGCCGATAAAGGCACCGATCGCCCGCTGCTTCAGCTTGCCGGTGGACGCCGAGAGATCGCCGACCACGACGCTTGCGGCTGACCACATCACCCATTGCCCCTGCGCAAGGTCGAGGATCTCGACCAGGCCCGCCGCGGCGAAGACCGCCATGGCGGTCGCTGCCGCGGGCAAGAACCACTCGGCGGCAGGCGGTCCGAACGAGGTCGCGGCGGGGCTGCGCCGCCGCTGGTCGTAGATCCGGATCGCGCAGACGAGCGCCAGTGCGATTGGAGAGGAGACGATGATCACACCGGCGTGACGCAGCGCTTCCGAAGCGCTCACGCCCTCCCGCACCTCGCAGGCAAGATAGACCGCGGGGATGAACACCCAATTGCCCAGCGTGCGGAAATGTTCGCCATAGCGCGTTCCCGCCACCGCAAGGAAGCCGGCGAGCGCCGTCAGCGCAACGAACAGCGGCTTGACCGGCGCCGCGAGGAACAGCGCGGCGAAGGTCAGGAGGATCGCGAGGTAGTGCCACGCGATCATCTTTGGCGGCAGGTGCAGCCTGAGCGCCGGAATGAGCAGCGAGACCGCGACCAGGCCGAGATTGAGCAGCGCCGTCTCGCGCGAGATGAAGTAGGCCACGACCATCGGCCCGACGACAATCAGCGCGCGCAGCAGCTCGGCGGATTTGATCTCGCGGGAGAGGAGATCGCGCAGGCTTGCGGTGGAGGTCGGGGAATTCACAGGGCACCAAATGGGCGAATGAAACGCAGGCATCATACGGGGAGGGGCTCTGCTAGGCCAGCGAACGGATTGTAGCACGCATTCTCCGCGCGCTCGCTGTCATCGCCCGCGAAGGCGGGCGATGACAGCAGAGGATGAGGTGACGCCACTCTTCGCGGCGAACGTTCAGCGCTGAATGATCTTCATCCAGACATCGCCCAGGATCGCAGGCTCGCGCGGTGGCAGATAGGTGAGCCCGGCCTGCTTGCCGAACTCCGCGATCTTGCCTTCGGCCGCAAGCTCCGTCAGCGCTTTGTTGACCGCGTCGATCAGCGCGCCATCGCTGGCGAGCCCGACATAGCCGCGATTGGCACCGATCGGATAGTAGTAGCCGGAGGCGGTGATTGCCGTGTCGGGATGCGCGGCGCGGTGGGCGTCGAAGCGGCCGAGGTCGATCAGCGTCGCGTCATGGTCGCCTCGGGCAAGAGCGCCGAGGAGGTCGTCGCGGCCGGGGACGAGATGGGTGATGCTGTCGATCAGGCGTCCCTTGTCGAAGGTCATCAGGATGGCATCGCCCAGCGAGCCGCTCTCGATTGCGAGACGAAGCCCGGCGAGATCGCCGATGCCGCCGATCTTGCGGCCCTGCGCTTTCGGCCCCAGCACCACCGTCATCGGCGAGTAAACATAAGGCTGGCTCGGCGCGAGCACGCCGAGCACGACGCGGCGGCGCCGGTCGTCGCGCGTGGCACCTGCAAAATCCGGCAGGCGCGCCGTCTTCAGGCCGGGCTTGACGAGGGAATCCGTCGTCAGCGCGTAGCCGCCGACCAGCGAGCAGCGTCCGTCGGAGAGCAGCGCATTGGCCTCGAGTTGCGGGCTGGAATCCTCGTCCAGCTTGCTCTCGAACCACTGGATCTTCAGCGGCCGTCCCATCCGTTCCGCGATCGCCTCCGCCAGCAGAAGGTCGAAGCCGGCATCCGGCTTGCCCTTGTGATGCACCGAGAGCGGCGGCCGATCTTCGTCGAGGCAGATTTTCAAGGGATCGTCGGCCGCACGCGCGGCCGTGGCCGCCGCGAGGATGGCGGCGACGCCCCACGCGGCGAGCCAGGTTCTCATGGCTTCCTCCGGCTCGAGATGAAAGCCCAGAGCTCCCCGATCTCGTCGTCGTTGAGAATGTCGGCCCAGGGCGGCATCTTGTTGTTCTTGCCGTTCTTCACCGTGGTGACGAAGCGCGTCTTGTCGTCGGGGAAGGCGCGCAGGTCCGGCGTGATGGTGCCGGAGTTCATCAGATTGGGGCCGTGGCAGTGCGAGCATTTTGCGGCATAGGTCGACTTGCCATGATCGATCTGCGCCTGAAGCGGATTGCCGGTTGCGTCGTCCGCGGCACGAACGGTCGCCGCAAGCGCGGCCGTCAGCACCGCGACGGTGGCGAGGATCGCCACCGTCTTGTGAGATATGTCCTTCAGCATCGCGCCGTGGTTACTGCTTGACTGCAAAGACCCACAGCGAGCCGCCGGGCGGCACCTTGGCCAGCCGCTCGTCGCCGGAGAACAGCGAGTAGACGCCGCCATAGCCGCTCGTCACGGCAATGTACTGCACGCCGTCCTGCTGCCAGGTCACAGGTTGTCCCTCGATGCCCGAGCCGGTCTGGAACTGCCAGAGCTTCTTGCCGGTGTCGGCATCGAAGGCCTCGAACTCGCCGGTCAGCGCGCCTGAGAACACGACGCCGCCTGCCGTCGACAGCACACCCGAGAAGCGCGGAATGTCGCTCGGTGCTTCCCATTTCGCCTTGCCGGTCATGGGATCGATCGCCTTCAGGTGACCGCGCGGACCGTCACCCCATTCCCAGAGGTCGGTCAGGTCCATGCCGAGATACCATTCACCCTGCTTGAAGGTGACGGGCTCGGTCTTGTACCGGCCGCCGAAGGCGAGCGTGTTGGCGTAGGCGAGCCCGGTCTGCGGATTGAACGACATCGGCTCCCAGTTCTTGCCGCCGAGGATCGACGGATAGACCGTGACCTTCTTGCCCTCGCGCGCGTCCTTGGAAACGTCGGTCTCGATCGGCTTCCCCGTCTTCATGTCGATGCCGGTGGCCCAATTCACCTTCACGTACGGATTGGCCGCGAGCAGCTTTCCGTTGGTGCGGTCGAGCACGTAGAAGAAGCCGTTGCGATTGGCGTCCATCAGCACCTTGGTCGGCTTGCCCTCGACGTTCATGTCGGCGAGGACCATCTCGGCCACGCTGTCATAGTCGAACGGATTGTTCGGCGAGAACTGGTAGTGCCATTTGATCTTGCCGGACTTGGGATCCATCGCCAGCACGGAGCAGGTGTAGAGGTTGTCGCCGGGGCGCACCGCCGAGTTGAACGGGCCGGGATTGCCGATGCCCCAATAGACCGTGTTCAGCTCGGGGTCATACGAACCCGTGATCCAGGTCGAGCCGCCTCCGAGCTTCCAGGTGTCGCCCTTCCAGGTGTCGCCGCCGGGCTCGTCCGGCGAGGGGATCGAATGGGTACGCCACAGATGCTTGCCCGTCGCCGGATCCCAGCCGTCGATGAAGCCGCGGGTGCCGAACTCGGCGCCGGAAATGCCGGTGATGACGACACCGTCGGCAACCAGCGGCGCCACCGTCATCGAATAGCCTTCCTTGATGTCGGCCGCCTTCTGCCGCCACAGCTCCTTGCCGTCCTTGGCGTCGAGCGCGATCACGTTGGCGTCGAGAGTGGTGCGGAACACCTTGCCGTCGTACAGCGCGGCGCCGCGATTGATGATGCCGCAGCAGACGATGCGCGGTGTCTCGGCGGGATATTCGATCTTGGATTTCCAGATCTGCTTGCCGGTCTTGGCATCGACCGCCATGGTCGCGTTGTGCGAGGTCACGTAGATCACGCCCTGGTAGACCAGCGGCTGCGATTCCTCGCTGCGATCGTCGTTGAAGGAGTAATTCCAGACCGGGACGAGGTTCTTGACGGTGTCCTTGTTGATCTGGTTCAGCGTCGAGAAGCGCTGCAGATTGTAGCCCATCCCGTAGTTGAGAACGTTAGATGTATCGGTCGCGCCCTTCACCAGCTGCTCGGTCGTCTGTGCACTCGCAACCGAGCATGCGGATATGACGAGGCTCGCGGCCATCGCAAAGCGTTTCATCCGTTCCTCCCAATATGCGCGCCTTTTGACGCTGCGATTGCAACACTCCGCCCGAATGCAAAACCCGTCAATACGAAAGTCGCAAGTGCGTTGCCGATTTGTTGGATGCCAGATGCCGGTCACCTGACAGAAACCTGACAATCGGCTTCCACTTGTGTGCAGACGCTGAAAAAATTCCGCGGCATGAAGTGGTGCCGGCCTGGGCCGCTCTCGTCGGCAGCCACGTTCCAGGGGTTGTGCGTGCGCAGGTTGCAATTCCGGACTTGAACCGGGGGTCGCTTGTAGACTTATCTCGTTTCGATCCCGCGCGAATCGGGGACTTGATCAGGAGGTCCAGATGATTTCACGTCGCTCTGTTGCGCTTGCTCTCACGATTGCAATGCTGTCCGGCCCCGCCTGGTCGGCATCCGGCAGTGCCGTCAAGATGTTCGACACCGACAATGACGGCACGCTCGATCTCGCCGAGGTGAAGAAGGCGGCGGCTGCATTGTTCGCAAAGCTCGACCCGGACCATGATGGCACGCTCGACGCGCGCGAACTGCGCGGACGGTTAACGGCGAAAGAACTCGCCGCCGCCGATCCCGATCGCGACGGGACGCTCACGCTCGACGAATATCTCTCGGTGGTCGAGCAGCGCTTCAACGCAGCGAATCCCGACAAGGACGGAACGCTGGATGCGAAGGAGCTGAATTCCCGCGCCGGCCGCGCGTTGCTGCGATTGTTGCGGTGAGAATAGGCCGGCTTGACTGGGAGCGAAGGCGGTTTGCCCGAGAGAGAAATTTGCAAGCGCGATGCGACAGTTCGCTGTGTTCGTGCTTCGATTCGATGCTTGCGCTGTGCTTGAGGCAGCCCTAGGTTTTGCCCCGCGCGATGTCGCGCTCAATAATACCTTGGGGAGACCCCGAATGGCCTGGAAAGCTCCGAAGATCGTGGAAGTGCCGGTCGGCATGGAAATCAACATGTACGCCTGCGCTTCGCGCAAGTAAGACAGACGAACCTGCCGCGGCTTCGATGGCAAACGCCGTCGAAGCCGTGGTAGTGTCGGGGATGCGCGCGAGAGCCCCTACATTCTGGACCATAGCCGCCTGCACCGTCGCGCTTGCACCGGCATGCGTCAGCGCCGAAGAGGGCTTCGATACCGAGCACATCTTCGGCTTCATGATCGGGACCGATGTCGGCAGCCCCGGCGAGCGCGAATTCCAGACCCAGACCACGGGACGCTTCGGCAAGGGCGGTGGCAGCTATCGCGCCCTCGAGCAGGAGTTCGAGATCGAAGTGGTGCCACTGCCGAATTTCCGCATCGAGGTCGGCGGCACTGCCACGCTGCACGACATCACCGGCGTCCCCGATCTCGACGACCGCCGCCAGTTCAACTTCCAGGGGGCTTCGCTCGACCTGCGCTATCGCCTGCTCGATCGCGAGCGCGCGCCATTTGGACTGACTGTCGCCGCCGAGCTCCATGGCGACCGCATCGACGAGACAAGCGGCGCGAAGGGGCGGATGTACGGCACCGATTTCACGCTCGCCTTCGACCGCGAGCTGGTTCCGAACTACGCCATCGCGGCGCTCAATTTGATCTACCAGCCGGAATGGGCGCGCTTCGAGGTGGCGGGCACCTCCGAGAAGAGCTCCACCATCGGCGCCGCCTTTGCCGGCATGGTGCGCGTGCGGCCCAATGTGCTGCTCGGCGGCGAGCTGCGCTACTTCCGGCAATATGAGGGCATCGGCCTCGGCGAGTTCGCAGGGCAGGCCCTGTTCGTCGGTCCGACCGCCTATTTCCAGCTCTCGGAGCGGTCGCGGCTGACCATGAGCTGGAGCATGCAGGCCTGGGGCCGCCCGGCCGGATCAAGCGGCAATCTCGACCTCGTCAATTTCGAGCGACATCAGGCGAGACTGGTGTTCGGCGTTAATTTCTAGGCGGACTTTCTTCCCCTCTCCCCGCAAGCGGGAGAGGGGAAAGAGACCCCATTCCCCCCGCCGAATTGAAACTTCCCACTCCTTGGAGCGTAACCTTTCGTGCTAGTCTCTGTTCGCCCCCTTGCGAGAGGATCCCGGCATGAACCCGATTGACCTGGTGGTGACCGTGTGTGCGGTGCTCTCGCCTGCGACCTGCGAGGAGCAGCATCTGGTGTTCAATTACGCGGGGTCGCCGCGGCAATGCGCGATGGCGGCGCCGCCCTATATCGCGCAATGGGTCGGCGACCATCCGAAGTGGCAGGCGGTGCGCTGGCGCTGCGAATACCCGCACCCGAACGATAAGGCGTGAAGCCTGAGACCCTCATGGTGAGGAGCGCGCGTCTGCGGCCATGACGGCAAAAGCCGTAGGGTGGGCAAAGCGAAGCGTACCCACCACTTCCGTGATTGCGGAAAGATGGTGCGCACGGCGCTCTGCGCCTTTGCCCACTCTACGAGATCTCGCCCTAGCCATCCTTCGAGATGCCCGCTACGCGGGCTCCTCAGGCGCTACTTCGTGCAGTCCTTCAAATCCTTGTCGGCGATCGAGAACACCGCGTCCGCCCTGATCTCGATGTCGCGGACGATGCATTGGCGTGAATTGGGATAGCTGACCTTGGCGTCGTAGCGGCCCGGCTCAACGCCGGTGATGCGCAGCCGCTCGTCGTGATCGACTTCCTTGTCCTTGTCGTTCAGGCACTGATTTGGGCCCCAGTCGGTCTTGCCGGCGGGCGAGAGCTGAAAGCCGGAGATCGTCTCCGTCGTCAGATTCCAGAGGCGGATGCCTTTGCCCTTGGCCTGCGCGAGCGCCGCGCCCGGCATTGCAACCAAAAGGATGCCGATCGCAATCAGCGTACGCCGCATGGTGAACCTCCCTCAGGCAATCTCATTGGGTCCAGTTGACCACGAGTGTTCATTTCGATTCAAGCAGCAAGGCCGCGAGCTTCGCCTTGATCCTGCCGAGCTCGGCTTCGCTGCGCTCTGCGCGCGGAATGGCAATCGGCACCTCCTGCACGATGCGCGCCGGCTGCGGCGACAGGAAGAACAGGTGGTCGCCGAGACGGATCGCATCATCGAGACTATGGGTGACGAGCAGCGTCATCACCGGGCGGCTTGCGACCAGCGTTGCGATCTCGTCGCGCAGGCGGCCGGCGAGCGCGTCGTCGAGCGAGGCGAGGGGCTCGTCGAGCACGAGCAGATCGGGCTCGACCGCAAAGGCGCGGGCCAGTGCGACGCGGCGGGCGAGGCCCAGCGACAATTCGCCGGGAAAATGGCTTCGATGCGCGTCCAGCTCCAAAATCCTGAACAGCTCCGACAGTTTTGCGTCCGAGACGTCAGGCGCAGCCAACCGAACGTTCTGCTCCACCGAGCGCCACGGCAGCAGCCGCGGCTCCTGGAACACCATGCCGACCCTCGCCTCCGGCGGGCGCGCGATGCGGCCTGCAAAATCGTGGTCCAATCCAAGGATGATGCGCAGCATTGTGCTCTTGCCGCAGCCGGACGGGCCGATCAGCACGCCGACCTCGCCCGATTGAAGCGCAAATTTGAGCGGCGCCAGCACCTCGTGGGTTTCGCCCGCGGCACTCCTGAACGTCTTGCCTGTGATCTCGACCTCAAGCCGCACGGGGCCGCCACCGTGTTGCGCGGGCTTCGAACGGCTGCACCAGCAAGGTTTCGATCACGAGCACGACGGCGGCGAAGGTCAGCGAATAGGCCAGCAGCCGCGGGGTGTCGAATAGCTGGAAGGCGACGCCGATCTCGAAGCCGACGCCGTTCGGCCGCCCCAGCAGTTCGGCGACCAGCACGATCTTCCACACCAGCGACAGTCCGGAGCGGGCCGAGGCCGCGATATAGGGCGCAAGCTGCGGCAGCACCACGTGGCGGAAGGCGCGCCAGCGCGGCATCGCAAATACGCTCGCCATCTCGTCGAGCGAGCGGTCGAGCGCGCGGGTGCCCTCGCGCAAGGTGACGATGGCCGTCGGCAGCTTGTTGATGGCGATCGCGGCGATCGCGGCGGCTTCAGTCAGGCCGGCCCAGATATAGGCCAGCACGATCACGACCAGTGCCGGCAGGTTGAGCAGCAGGATCAGCCAGGGATCGCCGAGCCGGTCGGCAAGCTTGACCCGTCCCATCAAATAGCCGATGGCGCTGCCGAGCGACATCGCCAGCACGAAGGCGAGGATGACGCGGGCGAGCGTGGCGCCGAGATGCAGGAACAGCGCGCCGCTCGAGGCCTCTGCGATCATCACCTGGAGCACGGCCGGCGGGGAGGGCAGCTTTGCGCCGCCGACGAACAGCGCTGCAATCCACCAGATCGCGAGAAACAGGGCAAACGACAGAAGACGCAGCACCTCAGTCTCCGGGAACCGCGTGATAGAAGGTGCCGGGATCGAGCTCGGCCGCGGGGCCGACCAGATCGCGGCCGCCGATCTCGGCGAGCACGCGGTAGAGCACGCGCGCATCGGCCTCTTCGTCCGCGATGCTCCGGCGCGGAATGCCGTCACGATAGCGGTCGCGGTAGGTCTTGAGCATGGTGGCATCACTGGTGCCGGTGAGCGGCGCGATCTTGTCCCAGGCCGCATCGGATGTGACGAGCAGCTGCTTGGCCTTGCGGGTCATCGCGATGAAGCGCGCCACGGCATCGCGATGGCTCGCCGCCCAGCTCTCGTCGAAGACATAGCCGACCGCGGACACCGCGCCCTTGGCTCCCAGCTTCGGCAAAATGTCCTCGATGCCGGCGAGGCGGCGAAAACCCTTCGCCTCGAGCTGCGCACAGAAATTCCAGAAGTTGAGGCTCGCATCCATCTCGCCGTCGAGCGCCTTGGCGGAGATCAAGGGCGGGGCGCCATAGACGACGGTCGCCTCCGACTTCAGGTCGATACCGTCCTGCTTCATCCGCGCCTGCAGCAGCAGCCAGCTCTTGTCGATCGCACCGCCGCCGACGCCGAGCTTGCGGCCCTTCAAATCGGCGAGCGTCTTGAGCGGCGAAGCCGCCGGCACCATCACCGCACCGAGCGCGCTCGAATAAGGATAGAAGGTGAGCCTGGCGCCGAGCGCGCGCTCGCGCGACACCCACAGCCAGTCCGACAGGATGATGTCGGCGCTGCCGGCGCGCAGCGCGATCTTGCCGGCCTCGGGGCTCGCGAGCTCGGTGACGTCGAGCGACAGGTCGGCCTCCTTGTCGAGGCCGCTCGCGCGGATCGCGGCCAGTTCCCAGGAGAACGTTCCGGTCTTCTGCACCGCAAGGCGGATCGTCTCCGCGGCGCGGCCGGGTGCGGCCAGAGCCAGCGCCAGCGTCGCCGCGAGTGCCAATGTTCGACCAAATGCTCTCATCACCTTGTGAGCCGTTTCCTCTGATAGAGTGCTTTTCAGGACAATACGCATAGCATAGCTTTCATCGCAACCAGCGGGAGGACGCTCATGAATCTGGCGGGACAGCTACGACCGATTGTCGCCGCATTGGCGGTGTTGGCGGCGACCGCAGGCGTGGCGCGGGCCGAGGAGGCCAATGACTATCCGACGTCGGCGCGCGCGGAATATGTCTATGGCTGCATGAAAGCCAATGGCGAGAGCCGGCAGTCGATCGAGCAATGCTCCTGCTCGATCGACGTGGTGGCCTCGATCGTGTCCTACGATCGCTACGTCACGGCGGAGACGGCGCTCAGCATGTCCCAGGTCCGCGGCAATCTCGGCGTCCAGTTCCGCACCTCGGAGCAGGCGAACTCGGCGGTGAACGATTTGCGGCGGGCGCAGGCGGAGGCCGAGGTGAGGTGTTTCTGAAATTGCGTCGTGGCGTCTTACCCTCCCCTGGAGGGGGAGGGTCGATCGCGCGTAGCGCGAGCGGGGTGGGGTGATCTCTCAACACGGGCACTGTTCGATGTGGAGAGACCGTCACCCCACCCCGTCTCACATTTCGCTACGGTCAATGTGAGCCGACCCTCCCCCTCCCGGGCAGGGGAATCGCATGTGGCTCTAAGGCATTGCGATTTGGAGAGAAATCGATTCTGAAGGTGGCTCCCGGAGTTGGAGAGGGCGACCGATGGATCGATTTTCGGAGTGCTTCGAAGACCTGCCCGACCCGCGTGCGGACAATGCGCTGCACGACCTGACGGAGCTTTTGTTCATCGCGCTGATGGCGACGTTGTGCGGAGCGACGAGTTGCACCGACATGGCGCTGTTTGCGCGGCTAAAGGCTTATCTTTGGCAGGACGTGCTGGTGCTCAAGCATGGCTTGCCGAGCCATGACACGTTCAGCCGAGTGTTCCGCATGCTCGATCCAAAAGCATTCGAGGCGGCATTCCGCCGCTTTATGGAAGCCTTCGCTCAAGGTGCGCAGATTGCACGGCCGCAAGGCGTGATCGCGTTGGACGGCAAGGCGCTGCGGCGTGGCTACGAGAGCGGCAAAAGCCACATGCCGCCGGTGATGGTGACGGCGTGGGCAGCGCAGACGCGCATGGCGCTGGCCAACGTTCTGGCGCCGAACAACAACGAAGCCGCCGGCGCTTTGCAACTGCTCGAACTCTTGCAACTCAAAGGCTGCGTCGTGACGGCCGATGCACTGCATTGTCACCGAGGGATGGCCAAGCAGATCGTGACGCAGGGCGGCGACTACGTGCTGGCGGTGAAGGAGAACCAGCCCGCCCTGCTGGCTGACGCCAAGGCCGCGATTGCCGCAGCGGCGCGCAAGGGGAAGAAGCCGGTTGCTACCGCCGATGCAGACCATGGGCGTAAGGAAAGACGCAGCGCGCTTGTCGTGCCCGTCAAAGACATGGCCGAGAAACATAACTTTCCCGCCCTCAAAGCTGTCGCCCGGATCACAAGCAAGCGCGGCAAGGACAAAGCTGTCGAGCGCTACTTCCTGATGAGCCAAAACTACAGTCGCACACAGGTTTTGCGCATCGTTCGCACCCATTGGACCATCGAAAACGGCCTGCACTGGCCGCTCGACGTCATCCTCGACGAGGATCTGGCCCGCAACCGCAAGGACAACGGTCCTGCCAACCTTGCCGTCCTCAGGCGACTTGCCCTCAACGTCGCCAGAGCTCACCCCGACAGCACCATCTCCTTGCGTCTCAAGCTCAAGCGGGCCGGCTGGAACGATGCCTTCTTCTTCGAACTCCTCGGCCACATGCGATAGCCCTGCCCTCCCGGGGGAGGGTGCTCCTCGCCTAAGTCCCCGGCTTCTCCACATCCCATTCATTGCGGAACACGTGTCCGTCCGTATCCTTCGCCTCCGCGCGGAAACGCTTGGCGCCGTTGGAGACGTAGGTGAAGCGCAGATTGGGGTCTTCCGAGATCGAGATGCCGCCTTCCATCGACAGCACGGGGCTGTCGTCCTGCGTCAGCTTGAGCTGATTGACGAAGAAGGCGGGAATATAGAGCTGCGTGACCTGGTCCATTTGCAGGCCGGAATTATTGGGATGGCCGATCATGATCTGCGCCTCGCGGACGCGGCTCGCCGGCGCGTCCTCGCGCGCGAACTGCCGGTAGCGCATCTTGCCGAGGCGGTTGTTGGCTTCCTCGGTATTCTTGCCTGCCGGCGCCGAGCAGCCGCCTGAGGCCTTTACATAAACCTTCGAGACATAGAGCTGGCCGTCGCTGAGCTCGGCGACGGCGTGGACGTCGGTGTAGTTGTTGACGCGAACGCGCGTGGAGATTTCGGTGACGTTGGCATCCGGCCCGAGCTCAAACTTCGCCGCCATCGGCGCCGGGTTGCGGTCGATCACCAGCGTGATCGCGCGGATGCGCCTGCTGTCACCGGGGGAAAGCTTGCTGCGCAGGCTCACCGGCACGATGGCGGCGTCCTCCGCGCGATAGGGCATCTCGATGCCGATGACGGCGCTGCCGTCATTCATCGGACGGTTGCCGAAGATGTCCTGCACGAGGCCCGGCCAGGGATCGTCAGCCTCTTCGGCCTGCGCCGGCATGGCGAAGGCGATGCCGAGCAATGCGGCGATCAAAGGCAGGCGGCGTGTGCATCCCATCATGGTCGTGATTCCCGGAGTCAGCGAAGCTGATCTCCTGCCCATCGTAGCGCGCCCGCTACTCCCATTCAATTTCTGAAAATGCTGCGGTTGCGTTGCGGGCGTTGTAGTCGTCGAACAGCTCCCAATGCGGCCGCTCCATGGCGGCGGCCTTATCGGCGGCGGCTCGGATCGGCTCGCCCTTCTTGTTGAGCGCGCGGACGTCGGACAGCAGCGTTGACAAATAACGCCGTTCATTGGCGACCGCGGCAGGCCAGTTGCTCACGGGCCCGTGACCGGGAACGACGCGCTGCGCCGGAATGGCCTCCAATCCCTTCAAGGTATCGAGCCAGCCGCGGATGCTGCCGTCCATCACCGGAATATGGCGGAGGAAGACGAGATCGCCCGCGAACAGCGTCTTGCTGGTCTCGTCGAACACGGTCAGATCGCTGTCGCTGTGGCCGGCCGGCCAGGCCCGCAAGGTCAGGCGGCGCGCGCCGAGATCGAGCGTCAGCGCATCTGACACGAATATCGTGGGCGGCACGATCTTGACGGGATCGATCAGCTCGCTGCCCATGATGCGCCTGAAATTGTCGAGATAATACGGCCCTCGGCTGGCCAGCGCCTGCGGCAGCTTGCTGTGGCCGACGAAGCTGGTTCCCTCGGCAACGAAGGCCGCATTGCCGAACACATGATCGGGATGGCCGTGGGTGTTGATAACATAGCGGATCGGCTTGCTGGTGCGCGCCCGCACAGCCGCCAGCAGCGCCTCGCCCTCACGGAGGCTGCCGCCGGTGTCGATCACGGCGACCGCGTCCTCGCCGACGATGAAGCCGACATTGGCGATGTCGCCCTCGTTCTCGCGCGTCATGAGCGCGATGGTCCCGGAGTGTACGAAGATTCCGGTTGCGACTTCGCTCACAGGCAATTCGGCCGCCCCGGCGCGTGCTAGCGTCGCTGTCCCCAGCAGGGACAAGGCTGCGATCACGAGAGCGATGCGAGACACTTTTCCGCCTCAGTTCAAAGGGTTGCGCGCATTGCGCTGCAACAAAGCAAAGCCAGCACAAAGTTTGGCAATTCATGGCGCGTCATGCGTTGCATGGATAACATTCAAACAAAACGAGGAGGAAGTGCGATGATGGAGGCCGGACGACATCGTCGCTGGTTGTTTTCACTCTGGGTCCTGGTTGCATCCTGCGCGTTCGGCGACGTCGCCATGGCGCAGACCAACGAGACCGGCGATCTCTCGTTCGAGCTCGTCGACCCCAAGGTGCTGCGCGTCTGCGCCGACCCGCGTAATTTGCCTTTCTCCAATGAAAAGGGCGAGGGCTTCGAGAACAAGCTCGCCGAGTTTCTTGCGGACAAGCTCCAGAAGAAGCTCGACTACGTCTTCTTCCCGCAGGCCACCGGCTTCGTGCGCATGACATTGGGCGCGCATCGCTGCGATGTCATCATGGGATTCCCGCAAGGCGACGACCTGGTGCAGGGCACCAATCCCTATTACCGCACGAGCTATGCGCTGGTCGCCAAGAATGGCAGCGGGCTCGAGGACGTCGATACGCTCGAGGATGCCAGGTTGAAGGGCAAGCATGTCGGCATCGTTGCCGGCACGCCGCCCGCGACCAACATGGCGATCGCCGGCCTGATGAGCGATGCAAAACCCTACCCGCTGATGATCGACACGCGCTTCGACAATTCGGCGCAGGCAATGGTCGACGATCTCGCTGCCGGCAAGATCGACGCCGGCGTGCTGTGGGGACCGATGGCCGGCTACTACGCGAAGAAAGCCGGCTCTCTGCACGTCACACCACTGGTGAAGGAAACCACCGGGCCGAAGCTGGTCTATCGCATCGGCATGGGCGTACGTCCCGCCGATCAGAACTGGAAGCGGCAGCTCAACAAGCTCATTCAGGAGAATCAGGGCGAGATCAGCAAGATCCTGCTCGACTTCGGTGTACCGCTGCTGGATGAGAGCGATCGGCCGCTCGGTGCGGAGACGGCCAAGAAGACACCATGATGCGGCCGTTGGCCGCTGCGCTCGTCGCCGCGGTGCTGTGGGCACCGGCATTTGCGCAGCAGCAGGAGCCGTTCGAGCCCGAAGGCTATCGCGCCGACAATTATCGCGCCCCGGTGCCGGCGACGCTAGCCGGAGCGCGCGTGCTCTCGACTTCTGAGGCCGAGGCGATCTGGCGTGCCAAGAGCGCTGCGTTCGTCGACGTGCTGCCGCGGCCGCCGAAGCCGAAGAACCTCCCTGAGGGCACAGTCTGGCGCGATATGCCGCGGAAAAACATTCCCGGCAGCCTCTGGCTGCCCGACACCGGTTACGGCACGTTGCCGCCGGCGATGGACGATTATTTCCGGCGCGGCCTCGCACGCGCCTCGCGCGGCGACAAGGCCGCACTGCTCGTGATCTATTGCCTCGCCGATTGCTGGATGTCGTGGAATGCCGCCAAGCGCGCATTGGCCTACGGCTATTCCAACGTCGCCTGGTATCCCGACGGCAGCGACGGCTGGGAGCGCGCAAAACTGCCCACCGAGGAAGCGCAGCCGGAGCCGCGGCCGGAGCAGTAGGCGGGCACAGGTGTGCTCCCTCGTCCCCGCAGGCGGCGAGAGGGAGACGAACTGTTACTGCTTCTGCAGCTTCGTCAGCGTGCCCGAACCATTCGTGTCGTCGGTCGCCGAATACGTCACCCGGTCGCCGGCATGAACGGCGTCGAGCATCGCGGCGTCCTTCGCCTTGTACTGCTGGAGCGCGCCGGCGCCGCCTGCGCTGCCGCCGACCGTGCCCTTCTGCGTCTGCTGGATCGAGATCGTGTTGTTGAGCCGGTCGATCCTTGTAATCATTCCGGTCATGTCGTCAGCGAAAGCGCTGGTTGCGAGCATGCCGATGACGGCAGCGCCTGCGAAGACGAATCTAGTTGTTCCCATCGAGGCCTCCCGGCGTTCGAGATCCACTTCGACAAGCCATCCTAGATCGATTTGGTTCCGGCAGATAGCGCTGCAAAGATTAACGATCGCAATGAGATCGCGGGAACTCTGGCGAAAGCCGTCGGCAAACCGGCTATTCCACTTCCTGCTGGATCACGCGTCCCAGCGCGAACAGGCGCTGGTCGATCGTGGTCGGAACCTCGCAGACGAATCGCACCACTTTGTAGCGGTCTTCGAAGATGCGGGTCTTCCAGATCAGTTCGTTGCTGAGGGCCTCGACCTTGGTCTCGTCGCGCGGCGTTGTCCCCTGGAGTGCCTGGAGCGCGAGGGTCTCCTCGCGAATCTTGTCGGCAGCCTCGCGCTGCTTGCGGCTGACGCGTTCGAGCCCGTTCATGACCTGGGAGCGCTGGGCGTTGAGCGTGTCGAACAGGCCGGCGAACAGCAGTTTTGCGTTCGCGGTCTTGTCCGTGGCGGAGGCGGCCAGAAATTCCTTCACGGATTTTTCGGCTTCGTCCAGCGGCGTCTTGCGCGCCGACAGTTTTGAGACCAGCGCGGTGATCTTGGTGTCGTCCTTCCATTTGGTCTCGGCGTCGCCGAGTTCCGGGCCGGCCCAGACGGCGGCGAGTGAGATCACCGGCACTTTTGCCTGCGTGCACGGCCAGTCGGGATAGCGCGGATCGGCCGCCCGCGCGGCCGTGCTCGTGGCTGTGAGTGCCAGAAGCGCCATGGCCAGAACCCGAACCGTCATCCTTCGCCTCCCGCAGGGCCTCGTCGCGCCAGCCCACGCGAGGGATCATAGGCCAAAATCGCGCCGATCATGAAGACGATTGTACAGGTCGCCACCACCGCCAGCGAGATCCAGTTGATCTGTCCGTACAGTGCGAAGCGGATCAGCTCGACCGCATGGGTGAACGGGTTGGCCTCGCAGAGATAATACAGATAAGGGCTGCCCTCCTGCACCCGCCAGAGCGGGTAGAGCGCGGAGGAGGCGAAGAACATCGGGAAAATGACAAAATTCATCACGCCGGCAAAGTTCTCGAGCTGCTTGATGCCGGAGGAAATCAGCATGCCGAGCGAGCCCAGCATCAACCCGGACAGGATCAGCGCCGGCAGCACGGTGAGGTAGCCCGAGGGCGGCGGGGTGATGTCCCAGAACCAGGCGATCAAGAGGAACGCATAGACCTGGAGCAGCGACACCGCGGTGCCCGCGAGCAGCTTGCAGAACAAGAGGAAGCCGCGCGGCAGCGGGCTCACCAGCAGCGTGCGCATGTTGCCCATCTCGCGGTCATAGACCATCGAGAGCGAGGACTGCATGCCGTTGAACAGCTGGATCATCGCCATCAGCCCGGGCGCGATATAGACCTCGTAGAGGATGTAGGTCTCGTAAGGCGGGATGATGGAGATGCCGAGCACCTGGCGGAAGCCGGCGGCGAAGATGAACAGCCACACCAGCGGCCGCACCAGCGCGGAGACGAAGCGCTCGCGCTGATGCAGGAAGCGCAGGCCCTCGCGCCAGACGATGCCGGTGAGGCAGGTCATGTACTCGGCAAATGAGAAGCCGTGCGGAGCGTCCCGCGTCGTGATGCTGCTCATGCACCGCCTCCCGGCATGGTTTGCGCGCCGGTCAGGCGCATGAAGGCGGTGTTGACGTCCTGCGCGCCGGCTTCAGAGATGACCTGGCTCATAGGCCCCTGTGCCAGCACCTTGCCTTGGTGCAGCACCACGAGATCGTCACCGGGCATGATCTCGTCGAACAGATGCGTGGCCCAGAGCACACCGATGCCTTGCTCCGTCACGAGCTGGCGGACATGGCTGATGATGTCGGCGCGTGCCTTGACGTCGAGGCCGACGGTCGGCTCGTCCAGCAACAGCAGCCGCGGCCGGTGCAGCAGGGCGCGGGCGATCTCCAGCCGCCGCATCTGTCCGCCGGAGAGATCGCGCACCTTGCTGCCGGCGCGCTCGGTCAGCCCGATGCGGTCGAGCAGCTCCGCGCTACGTGCGGTGGCATCGCGGCGACTGATGCCGTGCAGTGCGGCGTGATAGAGCAGGTTCTGCGTCAGCGACAGATCGAGATCGAGCGTGCGCGGCTGGAACACGACCCCGAGCAGCCGCAGTGCCTCGCCGGGGCTTTTGCCGACGTCATGGCCGAAGATGCCGACGCGGCCGCTCTGGATGCCGAACAGCCGCGTGATCAGCGAGAACAGCGTGCTCTTGCCCGCGCCGTTGAGGCCGAGCAGCGCGGTGAAGCTTGCGGGCTGCACCTTGAACGAGACGTCCATCAGCGCACGGCGCGGGCCGTAGGCATGGCTGACGCCGTCGATCGACAAAGCTGCAACCGCTGCCGGGTCAGGCTTCGGCGCCTCGTGTGGTTCGGCGATGGGGGCAGGGCTGGTCATGGCGCGATCGTGATGCCCCAGGGTAGCTCGCCCACCTGAATGGTCTTGATCACCTTTTGCGCGGCGACGTCGATGACGGACACATCGTTCGACACGCCGTTGGTGGTGAGCAGGTACTTCTCGTCCGGCGTGAACGCCATGTGCCAGACCCGCTGTCCAACCAGCAGATATTTGATCACCTTGCGCGAGGCGACGTCGACGACGGCAACGCGGTTGGCGGGGCCGAGCGCGACGAAGGCGGTCTTGTCGTCCTTGGTCATGCCGATGCCGACCGGCTGGATCGCCTCTTTTCGCAGGCCGGGAACCTCGAAATTGACCTTGCCGATCACCTCATGCTTGCCGGGATCGATGATCGAGACCGTGCCGCCGATCTCCGAGGACACCCACAGCTCTGAACTATCATGCTTGAATTCGGCAAAGCGCGGCCGCGCGTCGACCAGCACATTGGCGACGATCTGGCGCGATGCTGTGTCGATGAAATGCGCCATGTTGGTGGTTTCGGACGTGTTGATCAGCATCTTGCCGTCGGGGCTGATGGTCATGCCCTCGGGCTCGACGCCGACCTGAATGTCGCCGAGGCGGGCGCGCTTCTCCAGGTCGATCACGGTCACCGTGTTATCGTTCTCGTTGGCGACATAGAGGATCTTGCCGGCGGCATCCTGCGCAAACAGTTCCGGGTCGGGACCGGAGGGCAAGCTGTCCACCACGGCTTGCGTCTTGGCGTCGATTACCTGGATGGTGTCGTCGTCACCGACCGCGACCATCACGAACTTGCCGTCGCGCGTGAAGTCGATGCCGCGCGGCCGCTGTCCGACCTTGATGGTCTTGGTCACCGTCCAGCTCTCGGTATCGATCACCGAGACCGTATTGCCCTTCTCGTTCGAGACATAGGCGATGAACGCATGCGCCGGCGCTGCCGCCAGCGCCAGTCCGGACAGCAACCCCACACGCCACATGCGCGACATCTGCATTCTCACTTCAGCTTGCATTTGCTCTCCGGACGATCATAGCCGAGCGTATCGAGTTCGGAGACCTGGTGCAGGAATCCTTCCTGCGGCGACACCGAGATCACCATGCGGCCGTCGACGAGCAGGATCGGTTGGCGCAGTTGAAGATTCCAGTCGCGCAGGGTCAGCCGCGTGCCCTTGAAGGCGGCGACGGAAAAATCCGGGCCCTTGATGAAGTCGGTGACTTTCTTGACGTCGCCCGAATTGGTGCGCGAGGTGGCCTCGCCGATCATGCGCACCGCCGTCCAGGCCTGCATGTCGAGCGCGGTCATGCGCCGCGCGTTCAGTTTGACGAAGCGGTTCTGCATCTGGATCGCGCCCCATTGGTCCTGCGATGCGTCCCAGCTCCGCGGCACGAGGCCAGCCGAGCCCGCGACGGGGCGGGGATCCCAGGTGCGATACGGCAGATAGGCGCCGAACACCTCGCTCTCGTCGGCGGCGACCAGCACGTCGTAGGCCGGGGCCTGTTGCGTGAACACCGGCATCTGCCGCTGGATCAGCGTGACGCCCGAGTCGGTGCGCCGCGCGCCGCCCTTGTCCTCGAAGGTTTTTTCCTGGACGATCTTGGCGCCGAACCGCGTCGCCGTACGCCTCAGCGCATCGGCGAACAGTCTGTCCTCGTCGTGCGAGCCGACCACGAGCAGCCAGCGCGACCACTTTTTCCATACGAGATACTGGCCAAGCGCATCGGCCAGCATCGCACGCGTCGGCGCCGTGTGGATGACATTGGCGCGGCAATCGGCCTCGCGCAGCCGCTCGTCGATCGCGCCGGCATTGAACAGCAATGTGCCGCGCTCGCGCAGGGCGTCCGAGACCTTCAACAGCGCATCGGCCGGCAGGTCGGCAATGATGAAGCCGTTTTTCTCGGCAAGCGCGGTCGCGGCCTGCACGGCATCTTCGCCCTCCTTGATACGTCGCTCCTCCAGCGTAAAACGTTGGTTGAGGAATCTGCCGGTGGTGTTGTTGTCCTCGATGGCGAGGCGCGCGCCGGCGACGCCGTCATTCTCCGCGGGCTGCTCGACCAGCGACAGCGTCGATCTGGTACCGGCGACACCGAGATAGCCGACGCCGATCATGACAGGGTCGGCCGCGAGCGCGCTCGTCGCGGCAAGACCCAAGCCGATCAGGCCGACCAACCATCGGATCATGCTTCCTCCAAACGTTTTTTCTCCAGGAGTTCTCCCCGGCTTGACCGCCGATGGAGAATTGTTTCTGCTAAAGCATGACCGATTTGTCAGGGCATGCAACCCCGCATTTCGTCCCCGCGCGCACGAGGGCTGGAATCACGATCATGCGAGCGCTGATATGTTTCGCGGCTTTGCTGTTGACGGGCTCAGTCGCGTTCGCCGATCCGCCGAAGCTCGTGGTGTTCGATTTCGAGCTGATCGACACCAGCCTGCCTGGCGAGTTCTACGGCTCCAAGCCGGAGGAAGCGCGGCTCGATCGCATCAGCGAGCAGCTCCGCAAGGAGCTGGCAGCGTCAGGCAAGTTCCAGCTGCTCGACATCGCACCGGTCAGGGATGCCGCCCGTCACGCCAATCTTCAGGCTTGCGGCCGCTGTGACCTCAAGCTCGCTGGGCAATTGGGCGCCGACCTCGAGATCACCGGCATGGTGCAGAAGGTCTCGAACCTGATCATCAATCTCAACATCTATCTGCGCGACGTGAAGACCGGCAACATGATCACGGCCGCCAGCGCCGACATGCGCGGCAACACCGATGAAGCCTGGACCCGCACGATGAGCTACCTGATCCGCAACCGGTTGCTGGCGCCGAATTACGGCAAGCCGGAGTAAGGGGCGCTGACCCTCCCCTCCAGGGGAGGGTAAGCAAATCACCCCTTCAACCTCTCCGCATGCCAGTGCAGATGATCGCCCATGAAGGTCGAGATGAAGTAATAGCTGTGGTCATATCCCGCCTGCCGCCGCAGCGTCAGCGGGATGCTGGCCTTGGCGCATGCAGCCTCCAGCAGCTCCGGCTTGAGCTGCTCTTTCAAGAAGTTGTCGGCCTCGCCGACGTCGACCAGGAAGCCGGAGTATTTCGCGCCGTCCTCGATCAGCGCCACGGTGTCGTGGCTGCGCCAGGCATCCTTGTTCGGCCCGAGATAGCCGGTCAGCGCCTTGATGCCCCAGGGCACGAGCGAGGGCGCGACGATCGGCGCGAACGCGCTGGCCGCGAGATAGCGGTGCGGGTTGCGCAGCGCCACCGTCAGTGCGCCGTGGCCGCCCATCGAATGGCCCATCACCGATTGGCGCTTGGCGTCGACCGGAAAGTTCTCCGCCACGAGTTTGGGCAATTCGTCGGTGACATAGCTCCACATGCGATAGTTGCGCGCGAACGGCTCTTGCGTCGCGTCGACATAGAAACCGGCGCCCAGGCCGAAATCATAGGCATTGTTGGCGTCGCCCGGCACGTCCGGCCCGCGCGGTGAGGTGTCGGGCGCGACGAAGATCAGGCCGAGCTCGGCGCAGGCTTTGCGAAATTCGCCCTTTTCGGTGACGTTGGCATGGGTGCAGGTGAGGCCGGAGAGATACCAGACCACGGGAAGCTTTGCGCCCTGCGCATGCGGGGGGACATAGACCGAGAACACCATGTCGGTTCCGGTCGCCTGGCTGGCATGGCGGTACACGCCCTGCACGCCGCCATAGGATGTATTGGTCGAGACAGTCTGGATCGTCATGCCGTTATGCTCCGTGGCATCTAACCACATCAGGATTGCAACGCTTGTGTGACCGAATTTTTGGCGATGTCAGGCGACGCCGCTGTCGATCGCCAGCCGCACCAACTCGACCGAGGTCTTCACCCCGAGCTTCTGGCGCATGATCGAGGAGGTGTTGGCCACCGTCTTGTAGGACGATTGCACCAGCCAGGCGATCTCGGACAGGCTCTTTCCGGCGCTCAGCAGCCGCAGGATCTCCATCTCGCGCGCGTTCAGCTTCGACAGCGGGCTCTGCGCCAGCGTCGGCCCTGCGAAGGCGATGCTGCGCGCGATCGCGGTCGGAAGGTAAGTGCCGCCGCCGCCGACGGCGCGGATCGCCTCGACGAGGTCATCGGGGTCGCCGGTCTTGGAGACGTAGCCCTTGGCGCCGCATTCGATCGCGCGCGCGGCGAAGGCGGGATCGTCGTTCATGCTGAACATGATGATGCGGGCCTCGGGTGCGCGCTCGAGGATGCGGCGCGCCAGCTCGAAGCCGGAGACGGTCGGCAGGTTGATGTCGATGATGCAGAGGTCGGGGCGCTCGACAATGAAGACGCACTCGCCGTCTTCGGCGTCGGCGGCCTCCAAAATCTCGATCTCGCCTTCGTCGGCCAGCACGGCACGGCAGCCGGAGGCGACAATGGGATGATCGTCGACGATCAGAATGCGCATAGGCGTTCCCCGCGACAGCGCCAGCCTGTTTCGCGCCCGGCCGGGATTGCTGTACGCTTTCGATTAGATATCGGGCGCTTCGCCTCTGTCAACGTCATCGGACAGGCGCGGGCCAACCTTCGCGGGGCACGGACGACACCCATGTGGCAAAATCTATCCTTGCGCGCGCGCATCACCCTCCTGCTGGCGCTGCTGCTGGCACTCGGCCTCGCGGTCAATATCGGCCGCCAGGTCGCGGAGGCCGGGCCGCGGGTGCAGGCCGAGGACCAGAGCGTGATCCGGCTTGCGCGCGAATTCATCGAGATGATCGTGGCGGATCTGAACGAGGCGCCCGATCCGGATGCCCGGCTGAACCAGATCGCGCGCGATCTCAGCCGCCTGCGCCATGTCAGCATCGCCCTCAAGGATGCCGGCGGGAACTCGCTGACGCCGCCCCGGGCCGATGCCGACGATGCGCGCGGGCCGCCGGCCTGGTTCGTCGGCCTTGTTCATCCCGAGCAGACCGCGGTGAGCGTGCCCGTTTCAATCCATGGCAAGCCGGGGACGCTGGTGATCACTGCGCATCCCGATGACGAGATCGCCGAGATCTGGGATGCCATCGTCACCCAGCTCGAGGTCGGCTCGGTGATCGCGCTCGCGCTGTTCCTGGTGATGATGAATGTGATCGGGCGGGCGCTGGCGCCGCTTCAGTCCCTGGCGAACACGATGGCCGAGCTCGAGGGCGGGCGATATCAGGCGCGCGTCACGCCGGGCGGCGCGCCCGAGCTCGCCGCGATCTGCACCAAGCTCAACCACCTTGCGGCAACGCTCGGCGAGGCGGTCGAGGACAAGCGGCGCCTCGCCGAGCGCACGGTGTCGCTCCAGGACGTCGAGCGCAAGGAAATCGCGCGCGAGCTGCACGACGAGTTCGGGCCGTATCTGTTCTCGCTGCGCGCGCATGCGAGCGCGCTGGCCAAGCAGGCAGATGGACGCGCGCCGAGCGCGGAGGCGGTGCGAAAACACGGCAGCGCCATGCTGGAACAGATCAACGCGCTCCAGCAGTTCAACCGCCGCGTGCTGGAACGGCTCCGGCCGGTGGGCCTTGCCGAGCTCGGCCTGCGCCAGGCGCTGGAATCGCTGTCGCGGCTGTGGCGGGAGTCGCATCCCGACGTCGCGATCAAGACCGTGATCTCGCCGTCGCTCGGGGTCACCGGCGAGACCGCCGATCTCACCATCTACCGCATCGTTCAGGAGGCGCTCACCAACGTGTTCCGCCACGCCGGCGCGACCTCGGTCAACGTCGTCATCGAGCCCGTGGAGCCGGTGGAACGCGACGGCCGCGGCCGCGCCAGGGTGCGGGTCAGCGACAATGGCCGCGGCATGGAGCCGGGCCAGAAGCTCGGCTTCGGCCTCGTCGGCATGCGCGAGCGGATTTTGGCGCTGGGCGGCACGCTCAGCGTCGTCTCCGGCGATGGCGGTCTGACCGTCGAGGCGCTGGTTCCGACGGCGGCGGCCTGATCAGATCCATGCTCAAACAATCAATCGGGAAAAATTCCCGATTTGATCGGGAAAACGGGCGCGGAGATTGCCAGACCTTTTGTGGCTGGCGGGATCGCGACCGCCGACTACACTCATCTCGACCAAACGGCGAAAATCAAAACAGCCGGTGGTCACGGATGGGAAGGCAGGGGATGGGCAAGCGTCGTTTGTTGATGGCCTCGGTGTCGACGGGGCTGATGTCGGGGTTGGTTTTCGCCGGCCCCGCGGGGGCCGCGCAGGACGAGCAGACCAACGTCCAGAACCTGCCTGCGGTCGAGGTGACGGCGCCATCGCAGCCGACGGCGAGGCGCAGCGCGCCGCCGCGACCGGTCGCGCGCGTGGGAGCGCCGTCCTCCGCCAGCCCCCGGACACGCCTTTATGTCTACCCGACCTCGCCGGGCACCGGCCGCGGTCTCGAGGTCGACAAGGTCCCTTCGGCAATCAACGCGGTCGATGCCAACCAGATCAAGCGGACGGGCTCGCTGAACATCACCGACGCGTTGCGCGACAATATCGCCGGCGTCAACATCACCGAGGTCACCGGCAATCCGTTTCAGCCGGATGTCGAGTTTCGCGGCTTCGTCGCGTCGCCCGTGACGGGCACGCCGCAAGGCCTCGCCGTGTACCAGAACGGTGTCCGCATCAACGAAGCCTTCTCGGACGCCGTCAACTGGGACCTGATCCCGACGGCGGCGATCAGGTCGGTGACGCTCGTGACCAACAATCCCGCCTTCGGCCTCAACGCGCTGGGCGGCGCGATCAATTTGCAGATGAAGGACGGCTTCACCTATCAGGGCGCCGAGCTCGATCTCATGGGCGGCTCGTTCGGCCGCATCCAGGGCTCGGCACAATGGGGCAAGACGGTCGACAAGAATTACGGCGTCTATGCCGCGGTCGAAGGCCTGCGGGACAACGGTTTCCGTAATTTCTCCCAATCGACCGTGCGGCGCTTCTACGGCGATGTCGGCTACAAGGCGGGCGACAGCGAATTCCACGCCAACATGGGCGTTGCGAAAAACGATTTCGGTGCCAGCGCCACCGTGCCCGCCGAGCTGCTCGATAAATATTGGGGCGCGACCTACACGACCCCGCAGACCACCTCCAACCGCGTCGGCTATCTCAACCTGACCGGCAAGGTCGATGCAACGCCGACCTGGACGCTCGAAGGCACCGCCCATGTGCGCCGGTACGAGCAGAAGCTCGTCGACGGCAATCCGACCGACGCGCAGGAATGCACCGATCCGGGGCTCGTTGGCCTTCTTTGCTTTGGCGACGGCGCCACACCCGCGAACGGCACGAACGGCCTGCCGCTTGCCAATCCCTTCGCATCGGGGACGATCCTCGGCGAGATCGACCGGAGCACGATACGGTCGACCACCTTCGGCGTATCGGGGCAGGCCACCAACACCGATCAACTGTTCGGGCACGACAACCGGTTCGTGATGGGCGCAACCTACGACGCCAGTGTCACGCGCTATAACGCCACCGCCGAGATCGGCACGATGGGCGAGAACTACGTCGTCAGCGGCAGCGGCCTCTTTCTGGGGCCGACCGGCGTACCTGATACCGTTGCGGGTCCCGTCTCGCTGCGAACGGTCAACCAGTATAACGGCCTGTACGCGATGGATACGTTCAATGTGACGGATGCCTTCGCCATCACGGGCGGCGGCCGCTTCAACGCGGCGCGCATCACGCTGGAAGATCAGCTCGGCACCGATCTCAACGGCGACCACACCTTCTATCGCTTCAACCCGGTCATCGGCGGCACCTATAAGATCAATCCCGAGCTGACGGCCTATGCCGGCTATTCCGAGGCCAACCGCGTGCCGACGCCGCTCGAGCTCGGCTGCTCCGATCCGGCGCGTCCCTGTCTGATTGCAGCGTTCCTCGTCTCCGACCCGCCGCTGAAGCAGGTCGTGTCCAAGACCATTGAAGCGGGCCTGCGCGGCACCAGGGAGTTGAATATCGGCACGCTCGGCTGGAAGATCGGCGGTTTCCGGGCCACCAATTATGACGACATCGTCGCCGTTCCCGCGGTCGGACGTACCGGCTTCGGCTATTTCACCAATGTCGGCAGGACGCGGCGTCAGGGGCTGGAAGCCGAGGTCAACATCAAGTCGCCCACGCTTCAATTCCAGGCGAGCTATGCGTTCGTCGACGCGCGCTATCTCGACGCGTTCGCACTTGGCTCCGAAAGTCCGTTCGCCGATCCCGCCACCGAGACCATCCAGGTCCTGCCCGGCAATCAGCTCCCCGCGATTCCGCGCCACCGCGTCAAGATCGGTATCGACTACAACGTCACCGACGTCTGGAAGGTCGGCGGCAACGCACTGTTCGTCTCCAGCCAGTATTTCGTCGGCGACGAGTCCAACCAATATTCGAAGCTGCCGTCCTACACGGTGTTCAACCTCCACACGTCCTATCAGGTGACGAAGAACTTCCAGCTTTACGGCCGTGTCGACAACGTCTTCGACAAGCGCTACGCGACCTACGGCCAATTCTTCGACACGGGCGCCGTGCCCAACTTCACCAATGGTGGCGCCGACTTCACCGACCCGCGCTCGCTCAGCCCGGCAAGGCCACGGGCGTTCTATGCGGGGATGCGGGTGACGTTCTAGGCCGGTGGTATTGCGTCGACGCCGGCAGGCGCGCGAACTGGCATTGCTCCCCGTGACGGAACTCGCCGAACGAAGCGGCGCTCTTCCATTGGTAGATCACGTTCGATTGTTCAACCGATTAACGGATTGTTAGACCGTTCTAGCGCAAGTAAGCGCTGAAACGAATAACAACCATGCCGGGTTCCATGACCCGGAACAATCGCATGAATGTACCGGCTTTCCTGATCGCAGCGGCTCTCGGCGCAGCATTCCTCGGTGTGGAGTACCAGTGGTACTACCAGCCCGACATGTTCAACTCCGATGTCGTGCTCAGCGCCTTCTCCTCGGAACATGCGAAAGCCCGCGCGGCCGTTCGTCATGCGCTGATCGACCCGGACTCGGCTAAATTCAGCGCATTGCGCTCGGTCGAGGCCGACGCGGCGAGATATGTTTGCGGCGCTGTCAAAGCAAGAGACAAGTCCGCCCAATTCGTCGATGCCGCTTTCGTTTACACCGTGGCGATCGACTTTGCCCGCGTCGATGATGACGGCCGGATCACGAACCAGCGCTCGGGATTCAGATCTTGCCCCGCTGAAATCGACAAGGTCGCGCAGCAGAAGCCGGCTTCATCGCCCGGTGTGTTGTCCATCGCGAAGACCGTCCAGAAATTGCAGGCCGACACGTCGGCTGCCTCAGTCCTGACGACGCTTGCGCCATCGGCGGGCGGACAGTCCTCCGGCGGCACAATGGAGCAACAGATCCGCGAGTTGGCCGCCAAGACTGGCCCGTCTGACTCTGCAAATGGAGGGCAGTCAGGTCCGACGGTGGCGCGTGGAGATGGCAAGGAGAGCGAGCGGCGAGCCGATCAGCCTCCGGTCGCATGGCCCACGTTCCCTCCAGATCATCCGTTAGGGAAGTCGACCCGGAAGCGGACCCCGTCCGAAGCACTGGCCATGGCGAAAGACGTCGCGGAACGTTGGGAGCGCGCGAAGTCGTCCGGAGATGTCACGATGCGTCCCTCGTCGGACGAAATCAAAGAGGCCTGCCGAGCGCTCCTGACGATCGATCCCAAGGACAGCGAATATCAAAAAGCTTGGGCGGCTTTCTCGCAACTCCGGAAAATGGACAGCGACATTGCGATGAAATGAACGGGAAGGGCGGAACTGGCTTTCCGCTGCCGCAGCCTGGCTCACTTCGTCCTCTTTAACCGACCGTCAACCATCGCAAATGATCGGAAAATTTTAACGAAACTCCTCGGCTCTGTCCGCGTCGGTATGCCGGAGGGCCATCTGATGACGGAACGCCAGTTGAGAGAGCAGGAATTCCAGCTCGCGCGCTATCGGCGCCTGGAGCAGGAAGTCACCGATCCGCTTGCCGCGTGCCTGCTTCACAGCATCGTCGAGGAACTCGAAGCGGAGCTGCGAAAGGACCGCCCGGATTGGCACGGGCCGCGCAATTAACGCTTTGTTAGCGCTGATCATGCGGACTATCCGCGTGGGAATACCAGGGAGACTGCTCCCATGCTGAAGGACGGCACCTACGCGGCGTGGTACAAGACGCCGCTGGATCAGGGGACCGGGATCGTCCATGTCGCGGACGGCCAGATCTGGGGCCGCGACAGCCTGATGACGTATCACGGCTCCTGCAAGGTGGATGGGGATCGCTTCACCGCAACCGTCTCGACGAAGCGCCATACCGACGGACGCGCAACGGTCTTCGGCAACGACGACGAGCTCACGCTCGTCATCGAGGGACACTGCCCCGGCAAGATCGCGACCTACACGGCGACGGCAGCACAAGTGCCGGGCATGATCCTGCAGGGAACGCTCATTCTCACCGAGCAACCGCCGCTGCCACCCGAGCAAGTCGGGGAGCTCCCGGCGTTCGATCCTGCCAAGCTTCCGAAATTGCCGAAGCGCTCGCGCTAAAGATCGCGGCGAAGCTACGCCAGCAACCCGTCGAGATCGGAATAGATGACGGCGGCCGTGCGCTGATAGTGCTGCTGAAGCAGAAGCACGGCCTGCTCGCTATCCTTGGCGAGAACTGCCTGAAGGATCTGGCTGTGCTCGGCGCCGACCTTGCGGGCCGGATAGGCCTTCGCGATCGACATCATGCGATACCGATAGAGCCGATCGGCGAGTTGCTCGCAGAAGCCAAGCAGAGGCCGCGAACCGCAAAGGCCGATCAGCGTCGCGTGGAACGCGCGGTGCACCTTTTCCCAGTCCGGATTGTCCTCGAATGTGGCGGGCTTGAGCGATCGCGGCGTGCGATCGAGCCGGTGATGCGCCACCAGCAGAGCTTCTTCCCAGACCTGGGTCGCATTCTGCATGGACTCGCGGAGCGCCAGCCCTTCGACCCAGCACCTCGTCTTGGTCAACTCCTGGAGCTCTTCCTTGCTGACCTCTTTCACATAGAAGCCGCGCTGCTCCATGCCGACGACGAATTCTTCGGTCGTCAGGCGGTTGAGGGCCTCGCGCAATGGCGTCTGTCCGACGTTGTACTGCTCCATCAGGAAGCGCGACTGCAGTTTGCGTCCGGGCTCGAGCCGCGTGGTCAGGATGTCGGCCTTGAGGCGCGCGTAGATCGTGGTCGCCAGCGTTGCCGGCTGGTCCGCCTTCGGGCTTGGCAGGTCAGGGCTCATGGGAATCCATCGGAATCTCTATGCTTGTGTACATTAGCAGAGCCCGGACCAATTATTTATAAATTTTGTCTTTACCATCGGTTTTATACATATTAAGGAACTGACGTTCGCGGTCCCTGACAAGGAAGTCCAATGTCCGACTTTCCGGTGACGGCCCTGCGCAGCGTCGAGATTACGACGCCGCAGCTTGCCGGCTCGGTCGAGTTCTACAGCAAGGTCTGGGGCCTCGACGTTGCGGCGGAATCGGGCGGCACGGCGTACCTCGCTGCAACGGGCAGCGACTTTCACGTTCTCGAGCTCACGGCCGGTGAAGCGACGTCGCTCCGCAAGGTCAGCTTCCGCGTCCGCTCACAGGAGGATTTGCACCGCCTGTTCGCGCGTGCGCGGCAAGCCGGCTGCGAGGTGATCAGTTCGCCCGGGCCATCGCCTGCACCGTCGGGAGGCGAAAGCTTTCTGGTTCGCGAACCGCAGGGGTGCGCCATGGAATTTGTTCATGGTGATCGTACCAAGGCGGCGCGCGTGATCGCGGAGCGCCCCGAGCGGCTGGCGCATGTCAACATCAACAGCGCCGATGTCGAGAGGCTTTCGGCCTTCTACCAGGAGGTTCTGGGATTTCGGCTGTCGGATCGGTCGAAGCTGATGGCCTTCCTCTGCTGCAATAGCGATCACCATGCGATCGTGGTTGCCGACGCCCCTCGCAACGGCCTCAACCACATTGCCTTCCTCATGCCTGATCTGGAGTCCGTCATGCGGGGCTCCGGTCGCATGGTGGACCACGGCTATCCGATCGGCTGGGGCGTCGGCCGGCATGGGCCGGGCGACAACGTGTTTGCCTATTTCGTCGATCCGGCCGGTATCGTCATCGAATACACCGCCGAAGTCTTGCAGATTGACGACAGCTATGTCGCGAAAGGTCCGGGCGATTGGGTCTGGCCGCCGGGACGAACCGATCAGTGGGGCATCGCCCCGCCGAAATCCGACGCGTGCAAGAAGGCGCAGGTCGCCGTTCCTTTCGCGAAGGCTCGCACATGACGGAGAGGGCTGGCGCCACTGATTATGACGTGCTCGTCGTCGGCTTCGGGCCGACCGGCGCCGTTGCCGCAGGCCAGCTCGGTCGCCTCGGTCATCGCACCCTTGTGATCGACCGGCTCACCGCCGTCTATGACAAGCCGCGCGCGATTGCTCTCGATCATGAGATCTTTCGTCATTTCGACAATATGGGCCTTGCGGAGGCGATCTCGCCGTTCGTCGAGCCTTTCACCGCCTCGGAGCACTTTGGCGTCGACGGTCAGTTGATCCGGCGTATCGACATGGTCGCAAAGCCCTATCCGCTCGGCTACACGCCGAGCATGGTGTTCAGCCAGCCCGCGGTCGAGGCCGAGCTGCGCCGCCACGCGACCAGCTTTTCCAACGTGCGGGTCGAGCTCGGCGTCGAACTGCTCGATCTCGTGCAAACGCCGGATCGTGTCGAGGCTCGGCTGAAGGACGGCGACGGATGGCACCGCTCCGTAACCGCGCGCTATGTGATCGGCTGCGATGGTGCCGCGAGCACGGTGCGTCAGATCGCAGGCCTCGACCTCGAGGATCTCATCTTCGATGAGCCCTGGCTGGTCGTCGACGTGCGCGTGAAAGAGAGTGCGCTGGCCCGCCTGCCGCGATGCTCGGCGCAATTCTGCAATCCGTCGCGCCCCGTGAGCTTCCTCATCGGCCCGAACAACCACCGCCGCTGGGAGATCATGCTGCTGCCGGGCGAAGACGCGCGGCAGATGGAGCGGCCCGACAATGTCTGGAAGCTGCTCTCGCCCTGGCTCACGCCGAATGACGGGGAATTGTGGCGAGCGGCGTCCTATCGCTTCCACGCTCTCGTTGCAACCGATTGGCGCAGCGGCAAGATACTAATCGCCGGCGACGCCGCGCATCAGCAGCCTCCCTTCATCGGCCAGGGCATGTGCCAGGGCCTGCGCGACGCCACGAACCTCGTCTGGAAGCTGGATCGGGTGCTCAAGGGATTGTCTTCCGACAGCCTGCTCGACAGCTACACGGTTGAACGCAAGCAGCACGTGATCGAGCTGACCGGCAAGATCAAGGCGATCGGCCAATCCATCTGCGAACGTGATCTGGCTGCGGCTCGGCGGCGCGATGCGCAAGTGCTGGCAGACGGCGGCGGCAAGCCGCTCCTCGTGACACGGCAGGAGATCATTCCGCCGCTGCGCGCAGGCTGTCTGGCAAGTCGCGAAACGCCGGCGCGCGGCAGCCTGTTTCCACAGCCGCGCGTCGCCAGCGGCGGTACGGTTCGCTTGCTGGACGGCGTGACAGGATCCGGCTGGCGGCTGTTCGTCGACGGCTGCAGCAATGATGCCGCTGCCATGCTCTCGCTTGGCGCCCTGTGCCCGGACATATCTGCAACCGCAGTCGCACCTGCCGGCACCAGCCGGCCGAACGCGCTCGAAGAGACCGAGGACGTGCTGGCGAGCTGGTTCGCCCGTCACGGTGTCATCGCAGCGATCGTCCGGCCCGACCATTACGTCTTCGGCACCGCGCGCAATCCCGCCGAGCTCGATGGTCTCCTGCGCGATGTCGATGCGCGTCTTCGTGACGTGCCGGCCATGCGAGACAAGATTTCCGATCCGAAAATGGAGAGAACGCCGTGAAACTGACCACCGTAGCGATCGACGGGCGGACCACCTGGGGCATTGTCGAGGGTGACACCTTCCTGGATGTCGGCACCGTGCTTGGTACGCGCTATGCCGACCTCAAGGCGGCCATCGGCTCCGGCTTAGCTGGAGTTGCGGATGCAAGGTCCGCGGCCGCTGCCGTTCCGGTCTCGAAAGTCGTCTGGCTGCCGGTCATCCCGAATCCGGACAAGATCCTGTGTGTGGGCCTGAACTACGAGACCCATCGCAAGGAGACCGGCCGCGCCGAGGTCGATCATCCCACCATCTTCTCGCGCTATGCCAACAGCCAGACCGGACATCTGCGTCCGATCGTGCGGCCGCGCGTCTCCACCCACCTCGATTTCGAGGGCGAGCTTGCGGTCATCATCGGCAAGGCGGGGCGCTACATCACCCGCGACGACGCCATGAATCATGTCGTCGGCTATGCCTGCTACAATGACGGCAGCATCCGCGACTTCCAGCGTCACACCCATCAGTTCACGCCGGGCAAGAATTTTCCGGACACCGGCGCCTTCGGGCCCTGGATGATGACGCCGGACGAGCTCGGCCCGCTGGACGAGCTCAAGCTGCAGACCCGCCTCAACGGACAGGTCATGCAGGAAGCGCGGATCAAGCAGATGATCTTCGATATCCCGCGCCAGATCGAATATTGCTCCACGTTTACGCGGCTCGAGCCCGGCGACGTCATCGTCAGCGGAACGCCGGGCGGCGTTGGTGCGCGGCGCGAGCCGCCGCTCTGGATGAAGCCCGGCGATGTCGTCGAGATCGAGGTCGAACGCCTCGGTGTGCTCAGGAACGTCGTCGAAGACGAAGCCTGATCGAACGGCCGCGGCCGGTGACGGCATGCGGACGACCAACAAAAACCCGCAAAGCGGGATCTTCCAGGGGAGGAACATCATGTCCGGACTATCCCGTCGTCTGCTGCTCGCCGGCGCTGCGCTCTGCCTCTCTGTTCCGGCCTTGGCGCAGTCGTGGCCGCAGCGGCCGGTGACCGTCGTCGTGCCGCAGCCGGCGGGCAACAGCCCGGACGTGATGTGTCGCCTCATCACCGAAAAACTCTCCCGGACCCTCGGGCAGCCGTTCGTCGTCGAGAATCGTCCGGGCGCAGCAAACCTCGTCGGCACCCAATCGGTCGCCCGTGCGGCTCCGGACGGCTACACGTTCTTGTTTGCCACATCGGCCGCGCTCGTCACCAATCCCTACACGTTCAAGAAACTCCCCTACGATCCCGTCAAGGACTTCGTGCCGGTCGCGATGGCGGCCAGAAGCAATCACGTCCTTCTCGTCAATCCCGACGTGAAGGCCAGGACGCTGCCGGATTTGATCAAGCTCGAAAAATCGGCGCCCGGTTCATTGAGCCTGGCCGTCGACGGTGCCCGCAACCTCTCGGGTCTGATCGCTCAAGCCATCAACAAGAGCGCCGGGACCGGCTTTGTCCTGATCCCCTACAACACGACCACGAATGCGGTACAGGACGCCATCTCGGGGCGCGTCCAGGTGACGATCCAATCGGCGTCCATCGCCGAGGCGTTCATCACCGCAGGTACGCTTCGGCCGGTTGCCGTTGCCGGCGCCAAGCGGATCGACTCCCTGCCGGACGTTCCCGCGATCGCGGAGACGCTGCAAAGCGTCGATCTGCAGGGCTGGTTCATGTTCATGGCGCCGGCCGGCACGCCCGCCGACATCGTCGACAAACTGAGCGCCGAGATCGCACGCGCCCTGGAATCGTCCGACGTGCGTGAGCGAGCGCCCAGTCTCGGCTTCGATGTCCGTATCGGCGACGCCGTGACGCCCGCGGGCGCGAAGCGCTTCCTCGACGACCAGCTCGTCTCGTCCGGCAAGATCATTCAGGGGCTCGGCATCGAACCCGAATAGCGGGACTTGCAAAAAATATCCCGCCTCCGGCATGATGGCCCCGGAGGCTCGCTTCGCTGTGTCATTCAAAAATCCGGACGCAGTCGCTTCGATCGTTGCGGCACTTCGACACGTTTACGGTGACGAAGTCGCGCGCCTCATGCTCGTCGAGGGCATGAGCCTCTCCAATCTGATCGATGCGATGTTTTCCGCGCCCCTGGCACACCGCGAGGCCGTTCGCTCGATCACCGATGGATTGGACGATTTTATCATCTCGCCGGACCTGGGTCTCATGTGGCACCTCCGATACATCTATGGAGATCAGCCCGGTTCCCTGCATGTCGTGGACATGGAGATTGCCACTCCGGACGGGACGCTGGCGAGCAAGGACGTCTGGCTTCGTCTGTCTTCCTAGAGCTGCCCAAGCGCTTGCGCTGAACCGGCGCGATTGTCGCAGCCCGCCGCTTCGCCTGCATCGATATGTTGCCCCGTGGGTAGCGCAATCCTGCATCATCGGATTTCGGTGCCGGCGCTTCTCAAACGGCTTCCGACCCGCCATTGTGCCGCCGAACACTCATCTCGGGGGCAGCATCAATGTCGGATAAGATCTCGCGTCGCCAGTTCGCGAAAATCGCGGGGGTGTCCGCAGCCGGTGTCGCAAGTCCGCTCGAACTCGCCGAGGCCAGGCAGGCAACTGCGCCGCGGGCTGCCGGCGGCTTCCCGGCGGGCTTTCTCTGGGGCACGGCGACCTCGTCCTACCAGGTCGAGGGCGCGGTCAATGAGGACGGGCGAGGGGCCTCGATCTGGGACAAGTTCGTGCGCATCCCCGGCAAGATCGAGGATGGCACCACCGGTGATCGCGCCAATGAGCATTATCACCGCTACAAGGAAGACATCGCGCTCATCAAGGACCTCGGCTGCAAGGCCTACCGCTTCTCGGTGGCCTGGCCGCGGGTGTTTCCGGACGGCGACGGCAAGCCGAATCCGAAGGGGCTCGATTTCTACAATCGGCTGATAGACGAGTGCCTGAAGAACGGCATCGAGCCGTGGCTGACGCTTTATCACTGGGACCTGCCGCAATCGCTCCAGGACCGTTTCGGCGGTTGGCGCTCGGCCGAGACCTGCAAGATTTTCGGCGACTATGCGGGCTATGTCGCCGAGCGCCTGACCGATCGGGTCAGGAACGTGTTCACGCTGAACGAGAGCGGCCGTTTCGTTCCGTTCGGCTACGGCCTCGGCATCGATGCGCCGGGCCTGACGCTGCCGCAGGCCGACGTCAACCAGATCAGGCACAACAGCGCGCTCGCGCACGGGTTCGCGGTGCAGGCGGTGCGGGCGCTCGGCCGCCGCGGCACACGGGTGGGGCCGGCCGAGAACATCGACGTCTGCGTTCCCGCGATCGACACGCCGGAGCACGTCCGCGCCGCCGAGATTGCGCTGCGCGAGATGAATGCCGGCTATCTCAACGTCATCATGACCGGCAAGTACACCGATGCCTTCCTGAAATATGCGGGCGCCAATGCGCCGAAATACACCGACGCCGAGCTGAAGATCATCTCTTCGCCGGTCGATTTCCTCGGCCTCAACATCTACGCGCCGCAGAACTACGTGGTGCCGTCCGACCAGGGCGCGGGCTTCATGCCGTTGCCGATCCCGAAATCATTTCCGCACATGAGTTCCGACTGGCTGCGCATCGCGCCCGAGACGATCTACTGGGTGCCGAAGCTGGCGGCGAAGATCTGGAAGACGGATGCGATCTACATCACCGAGAACGGCACCTCCAGCGACGATGTGGTGACACAAGACGGCAAGATCTACGACACCGACCGCATCATGTACCTGCGCAACTATCTCGCCCAGCTCCAGCGCGCCACCGCCGAAGGCGTGCCGGTGCGCGGCTATTTCCTCTGGAGCCTGATGGACAATTTCGAATGGGTGTTCGGGCTCAACAAGCGGTTCGGGCTCTACCACGTCAATTTCGACACCCAGGTGCGCACGCCGAAGCTCAGCGCCAGCTTCTACCGCAACGTGATCGCGAAGAACGCGGCGGGGGCGTGATGTCTCTCCCCCCGTTCTTGCGGGGAGAGGGCCTGCACTAGCGCGCATTGACTCCCCTGTTCCCCTGATTCAAAACGCTCCCCAACACTCATAACAGGAGGACAACGCCAATGACCGATGCACTCATCATCGATGCCTGCCGGACCCCGCGGGGCGTCGGCAAGGCCGGCAAGGGAGCGCTTTCGGGCATTCATCCCCAGCAGCTTGGCGCCACCGTGCTGCGCGCGCTCGCGACGCGCACCGGTATCAATACCGCCGATGTCGACGACATCGTCTGGGGCTGTAGCGCGCAGGTCGCGACCCAGGGCGGCGATCTCGGCCGCATGTCGGCGCTCGATGCCGGCTATGACGTGCGCGCCAGCGCGGTGACGCTGGATCGTTTTTGTGGCTCCGGCATCACCAGCGTCAACATGGCCGCATCCTCGATCATGGCGGGCGCCGAAGACCTCGTCATCGCCGGCGGCTGCGAGATGATGTCGATGGAGGGACGTCGCGGCGGCGGGCCGATGATGATGGACGGCGGCAATCTGCGCCTGCGTGCGCGGCATCCGCAGTCGCATCAGGGCGTCTGTGCCGACGCGATTGCGACGCTGGAGGGCATCACCCGTCAGGACGTCGATGCGCTCGGCCTTGAAAGCCAAAAGCGTGCGGCGCACGCAATCGAGCACGGCCACTTCAGGAAAAGCCTCGTGCCGGTGCATCGCGAGGACGGCAGCCTCGCGCTCGATCATGAGGAGTATCCGCGGCCGCAGACCACGATGGAAGGCCTGAGTGCGCTGAAGCCCGCTTTCCCCGCGATCGCCGACTATGCGCTCGACGACAAGGGCACGACCTATCGTGGCCTGATCCTGCAAAAACATCCGGACCTAAATATCGAGTTCATGCACCACGCCGGCAATTCGTCCGGCGTCGTCGACGGCGCCGCCGCGATCCTTCTCGCGTCGCCCGCTTACGCCAAGGCGCATGGCCTTAAACCCCGGGCCCGCGTGGTCGCGATGGCCAACATGGGGGACTCGCCGACCTTGATGCTGAACGCGCCGGTCCCGGCGACACGCAAGGTGCTGGCGAAGGCGGGGCTCACCATCGACGACATCGATTTGTTCGAGATCAACGAGGCATTTGCGGTGGTTGCGGAAAAATATATCCGCGACCTCAAGCTCGACCGCGCCAAGGTCAACGTCAATGGCGGCTCGATCGCGCTCGGTCATCCGATCGGCGCCACCGGCTCGATCCTGATCGGCACCGTGCTCGACGAGCTCGAACGGCGTGACCTCAAGCGCGGCCTCGTCACCATGTGCGCGGCCGGCGGCATGGCGCCCGCCGTCATTATCGAGCGCGTCTAGCCTTATTTTACAGGGGTTTTTGCGCTCCTCCTTGCACAAAGAGGCCGCTCGTCGCTTGTCGAAAGCAGCGAATCAGCTTTAGCAAGGCTGCTTGCGGGCCTTTGAAACAAGGCAAAAACCGCTGCCTGAGGCGCCTTCCGCTCTGGAAGCCGCTAAAAAGCAGGGGTTTTTGCCTCAGGGGGCCAAAAAAGCCCGTAAAACCGCGACAAAACTGTGCAGAAGGCTATAGGCCTTCGCCGGTTGGTCTAATATGCAACCGGCAACGAATCAGAGGAGACACGATGCCAGCCCAAATGTCCAAATCGCAGTTGATCGAAAAGATTGCGACCGCCACCGAGCTTTCCAAGCGCGACGTCAAGAGCGTCATGGAGACGCTGACCGACGTCGGTCACAAGGAGCTCAAGAAGAACGGCCTGTTCCTGGTGCCGGGCTTCGCCAAGTTCGTGGTCATCAAGAAGCCCGCGACCAAGGCGCGCAAGGGCACCAACCCGTTCACGGGTGAAGAGATGATGTTCAAGGCCAAGCCGGCCCGGAAGATCGTCCGCGCCCGCCCGGTCAAGGCTGCCAAGGACGCCGTGTCCTGACAACGCGAAGGCCCCCTCGCATGGAGGGGGCCTTTTGTTTGGGGCAGCCGCGAGGGCCTGAGACGGAGGGGCTCAACCCTTGCGGCGCTTCACCCGGACCGGAATCGGTCGAAGCCGCGGCCCCGGTGCCGCCAGCGCATCGCGAACCCGGTCGATGACGCGATCCAGCAGCCGGCGCAGCCGCTGCGTCTTCCGTGACCGCTTCACTTCTTCGAGCAGTTTCTTCATCGCATTCACTCCGCCGCTTCGACCTTCGCATCGACTTGGGCTTCCGCCGGCTCGAGCGCCGCGGCGATGGCCTCGTCGACGCGCTCCAGCCAGATGAATTCGAGGTTGTCCCGCGCGCTCTTCGGGATGTCGTCGTAATCCCGCTTGTTGCGCGCCGGCAGCATCACCCGCTTCAATCCGGCAGCGGCCGCCGCCACCACCTTCTCCTTGATGCCGCCGACCGGCAGCACCAGGCCGCGCAGCGAGATCTCGCCGGTCATCGCGGTGTCGCTGCGCACCGTGCGATTGGTGAGCAGCGAGGTCAGCGCCGTGAACATCGCAACCCCCGCGCTCGGTCCGTCCTTCGGGGTCGCGCCCGCCGGAACGTGAACGTGGATGTCGCTCTTCTCGAACAGCGTCTGATCGATGCCGAGCTGCGAAGCACGGCTCTTCACCAGCGTCATCGCCGCCTGCACGCTCTCGCGCATGACGTCGCCGAGCTGGCCGGTCAGGATCATCCCGCCCTTGCCGGGGACGCGCGAGGCCTCGATGAAGAGGATGTCGCCGCCGACAGGCGTCCAGGCAAGGCCGGTGGCCACGCCCGGAATGCTGGTGCGCTGCGCGATCTCGCCTTCGAAGCGCGGCTGGCCGAGCACGGTGGCGATGTCCTTCGCCGTCACCACGACCTTCGCGGCCGTGCCTTCAGCGACCTGCACCGCGGCGTGCCGGAACACCTTGCCGATCTCGCGCTCGAGGTTACGCACGCCGGCCTCGCGGGTGTAGCCCTTGACGATCAGCTTCAGCGCCTCCGGCTCGATCTCGGCCTGCTCGGCCGAGAGGCCGTTGGCCACCAGCTGCCGCCGCACCAGATAGCGCTGCGCGATCTCCAGCTTTTCGTCCTCGGTGTAGCCGGCGAGGCTGATCAGCTCCATGCGGTCCAGCAGCGGACCCGGAATCTGGTCCAGCATGTTGGCGGTCGCGATGAACGCCACGCGCGACAGGTCGAAGGGCACGCCCAGGTAATTGTCCCGGAACGTCCCGTTCTGCTCGGGGTCGAGCACCTCCAGCATGGCGGCCGAGGGATCGCCCTGCACGCCGCGGCCCATCTTGTCGATCTCGTCCAGCATCATCACGCAATTGCGGCTGCCGGCTTTCTTGATGCCCTGGATGATGTTGCCGGGCAGCGCGCCGATATAGGTGCGGCGGTGACCGCGGATCTCGGCCTCGTCATGCACGCCCCCCAGGCTGACGCGCACGAAGGGGCGATCCATCGCGCGTGCGATGGATTGGCCGAGCGAGGTCTTGCCGACGCCGGGCGGGCCGACGAAGCACAGGATCGGGGCCTTGCCCTGCGGCGCCAGCTTGCGCACCGCCAGATATTCGATGATCCGGCTCTTGATTTTCTCCAGGCCGAAGTGATCGGCATCGAGGATGCGGCGCGCTTCCTTGATGTCGATCGGCTTCTCCGCGGGCAGCGCCCACGGCAGCTCGATCAGCCAGTCCAGGTAGGTGCGGACCACGCCGGCTTCACCGGCGGCCTCGGGCATGCGCTCGTAGCGGCGCAGCTCCTTCTTCGCATGCGCGTCCGCTTCCGGCGGCATGTTGGCCTTGGCGATGGCAGCCGTCAGCTCGGCGACCTCGGCCGCCTTGCCGTCGCCTTCGCCGAGCTGGCGCTGGATGGTCGCCATCTGCTCGCGCAGGATCGCCTCGCGCTGCCGCTCGTCGAAGGAGGCCTTGGTCTTCTGGCCGATCTCGTTGGAGATGCGCAGCACCTCCAGCCGCTCGGCCAGGTGCTTCGACACCTTCTCGACGCGCAGGGTGAGGTCGATGGTCTCCAAGACCTCCTGCTTGTCCTGCGGCTTGATGTCCATGAACGAGGTCGCCAGATCGGCCAGCGCGCCGGGCGCGGTGGTGCTCTGGAACATTGCGACCAGCTCGGGCGGGGCCTGCGGCAGCAGCTCGATCGCCTCGATTGCCTGGCGCTGCAAATTCAGCGCGCGCGCCTCGATCTCGGGCGAGGTCGTGGTCGGCTCGGGAATCTGCTGGATGCGCGCGGCCGGGAACGGCGTCCCCGGCAGCAAGTCGAGGATGCGCGCGCGCTGCACGCCCTGGCAGACGATGTGATGGCTGCCGTCGGGCGCGGTGATGTAGCGCACGATGTTGGCGATGGTCGCGACCCGGTAGAGGTCGTCCGGCCCGGGCTCCTCGATCTCGGGGCTGCGCTGCAGGACGATGCCGACCGGCCGCTGCTCGCGCAGCGCCTGCTGTGCGGCGGCGATGGACTTGGCACGGCCGATCGCGATCGGCGCGATGGCGCCGGGGAACAGCACCATCTCGCGCACGGGGATGATGATCAGCGCGTCTTCGGGGATATTCACGTCAGGACCGTTATTCGTCTGTTCGTTATTCATCTGTTCGGTGGCCATGATCGACCTCAGGATTTGGCGAGGCGCAGTGCGACGCAGCCGTCCATCACGAAGCGGCTGATGGCGTAGCGGCCAAGGGGCAATGCAATGCGGCGCTCAAAACGCCCCTGCGGCAGCTCGAGACGATGGATGCGGGCGTTGCGAAGCTCCGGCGGGAGTGTGCGCTGGCCGGAGACGACGAGCACGCCGTCATGGATGACCGTCTCGACATTGTCGGGATTGACGCCGGGAAGCGCGACCAGGATCAGGAGCTCATGCTCGGTCTCGAGCACGTCGATCGGTGGCTCCCAGCAGGCTTCCTGACGTCCGAACTGCTGGCGCAGCCGTTCGGCGCGGGTCAGCTGGTCCAGGGCTTCGGACAGCATCCAGTCGAGGGGATTTTTGGGTTGCATGATGCGGGCTCGGCGGTGGGAAAGTCACCATATGGGGCTGGTTCCGCGGAAATCCAGTGCGGTGGCGCCGACGTGCCATGCGCCATCGTGCGATCCAAAAAACAAACGCCGCGGCGTAAGGACCGCGGCGTTCTGTCATGGCGCGGGGCACCGCATCAGGCCGCGGCGCGGTACTCTTCTTCCGCTTCGAGGTTGATGACGGAGGTGGCGAGCTCGGTCAGCGTGTGGTCGGTCGCCTCTTCCTCGTCCAGCGTGGCCTGAAGTAGCCGTGCCGCGTCCGGCATGCCGAGCTCCTCGGCCCAGGTGCGTAACGTGCCATAGCGGGAGATCTCGTAGTGCTCGACCGCTTGCGCCGCCGCGAGCAGGCCGGCGTCGAGGGCAGGGGCGTTCTTGAAGTCCTTCATGATCTCGGCGCCCTCGTCGGTGATGCCGTTGATCGCTTCGCACGGCTTGCCGCGCGCGGGCTTGCCCAGCATCTTGAAGATCTGGTCGAGCCGTTTGACCTGGCCCTGCGTCTCGCGCAGATGCTTGTTGAAGGCGGCCGCGAGATCCTTGGAATGCGCGGCCTTGGCCATCTTGGGCAAGGTCTTGATGATCTTGTTCTCGGCGAAATAGATGTCCTTCAGCGTTTCCAGGAACAGGTCGCTCAGCATCTTCGGCGCCTGACGCGGCCGGCGCGCAGCAGTCTTCCTGGTCGTGCGTTTCTTCGCTCGTTTAGCCATAAATCCTCTCCTCATGAGGCGACACGGGAAGGCATGCCCTTCCTCAATCCTCTCGCGATCAAGACTCTGCGAAAGCAATTGTTCCTCGCGGAAGCGGCCGCGAGCAGCTATGGCTTGCCGCCAGAGCCATTCCTGCCTGACACGCCCGCCCGAGACTTGTCCCATGCTCGACTTCGCCCTGTCCGCCTTCGTGACGCTTCTGCTGGTGGTCGATCCCGTCGGCCTTGCGCCGGCCTTCCTGGCCGCGACCGGAGGCATGCCCGACAAGGTCAAGCGCACGATCGCGTTGCGCGCGCCGCTGATCGCCGCCTCGATCCTGGTGGTGATTGCGCTGGCCGGAAACTGGCTGCTCCGCCAGCTCGGGATCGGCATCCCCGCCTTCCAGATCGCCGGCGGACTGCTGCTGTTCGGCGTCTCCTACCAGATGATCTTCGGCGACCGTCCGCATCGCGAGGCCCGCGAGGCCGACAAGGCCACTTCGGAGCATGCCTCCGACGTCGCGGTGTTTCCGCTGGCGATCCCGATGATGGCCGGTCCGGGCGCGATCGCCACCACGCTGCTGCTGACGGGCGATGCCGGCTACGGGGCGAAGCTCGCCATCATCATCGCGATCGTCGTCGCGGTGTGCGCGATTTGCATGCTCTGCTTCGTCTCAGCTCATCTGATCGCGAAAACCCTTGGGCGCACCGGCAATGCCGTGCTTTCGCGCGTGCTCGGCATGCTGCTTGCAGCCTATTCGGTGCAGTTCGTGATCAACGGGATCGCGGCCGTCCGGACGAGCTTTTCCTGATCCTGCGACAATCTGCTAATATGCTGATTTCACGATTGGTTTCTTGATGTAACGGTACAGCCGGCAAGACCGCGCCGGATCCGGCCCGCTTTCGCTTGCACTGCCATATTGGTTTGACGTACTCCCGGTCTAACAAACGCCCATCGCCAAGAAGTCGAGAAGAAGCCGAGACAAAATCGAGATGTCGGTGACAGCGGACGACCTCGCCAAGAGACAGGCCATCATCGACGCCTGCCGCCGCATGAATGCGCTCGGCATCAACCAGGGCACCTCGGGCAATATCAGCGTCCGGCATGTGGACGGGCTTCTGATCACGCCGACCAGCGTGCCCTATGAGGCCATGACGCCCGACCAGATCGTCTTCATGGCGATGGACGGCTCGCATGGGTCCGGCCAGAAGCCCTCCAGCGAGTGGCGCTTTCATCTGGACATCCTGAAGGCGCGGCCGGACGTCAACGCCGTCGTCCACGCCCATCCGACCTATTGCACCATCCTGGCGATCATGGGCATGGAGATCCCGCCGGTGCATTACATGATCGCAGCGGCGGGCGGCGACAGCATCCGCTGCGCGCCCTATGCCACCTTCGGAACGGTGGAATTGTCCGAACATGCGGTACGGGCCCTCGAGGGCCGGCATGCCTGCCTGCTCGACCATCACGGCATGATTGCGGTCGGCAAGACGCTGGACAAGGCGATGTGGCTCGCCGTCGAGGTCGAGACGCTGGCGCGGCAATATCACGGCTGCCTCCAGATCGGGAAACCGCCGCTGCTCTCGAGCGACGAGATCGAACGGGTTCGCCAGCGAATGGCCGGCTACGGCCTGTCGGAAGGGTAGGGCGGGCTGAAGGTGTTCGTGCGGATCAGGCATCTCGTCGATGGCAAGGGGACGAACCGCACCATGGTCCGGCTGCGCGCCCTGCTGCGCAGCAACGAATTCTACCTGATCCCGCTGGCGCTGGTGATCGGCACGCTGGCCGGCGCGATCGTGACGTTGATGGCCGAGATCGCGCAGATCGCGCACGTGGTGATCTACGGCATTCCCATCGACGTCCGCCTCTCGGCCAATACGCGCGTCAGTCCCTGGGCCGCGCTGATCGCGCCCGCGCTGGGCGGGCTCGCGCTCGGTGTCATGGAGTGGTGGCGGCGGCGACTGAAGATCTCCAGCGCGGTCGATCCGATCGAGGCCAACGCGCTACGCGGCGGCAATCTGTCGATGCGCGACAGCGTGGTGGTGTCGAGCCAGACGCTGATCTCCAACGGCTGCGGCGCCTCGGTCGGCCTCGAGGCCGGCTACACCCAGATCGGCTCGGGCATCGCCTCGCTGTTCGGCAAGTTCTTCAACCTGCGGCGCAACGACCTGCGCCTGATGGTCGGCTGCGGCGCCGCTGCCGCGATCGCGGCGGCATTCGGCGCGCCGATCACCGGCGCCTTCTACGCCTGCGAGCTCATCGTCGGCGTCTATTCGGTCGGCAGTGCCGCGCCGATCCTGGCGGCCTCGCTCGCCGGCGCGCTGACCGCGCAATGGCTCGGCGGCGCGCCGTACTCGCTCGAAATTCCCAAGGTCAGTGCCGTCGGCGTCGAACAATATCTGGCGCTGATCGGGCTCGCGCTCGTCACCAGCGGCGTCGGCATCGCGGTGATGCGCTCCTCCTCGACGTTCGAGCGCCTGTTCAAATGGCTGCCGGTCTGGCTGCGCCCGGTGATCGGCGGCCTCATCGTCGGCGGCTTTGCGATTCTCACGCCGCAGGTGCTGGCGGCCGGCCACGGCGCCATGGTGCTCGATCTGTTCCACGACATGGCGATCGGCCTGATCGCGCTGATCATCGCCCTGAAGGTGACGGCCTGCCTGATCTCGCTCGCCTCGGGCTTCCGCGGCGGATTGTTCTTCGCATCGCTGTTCGTCGGCAGCCTGATCGGAAAGTTCTTTGCCGCGGTGCTGCTCCTGATCAGCCCGAACTTCGTGATCGATCCGCTGGTTGCGATGCTGACGGGCATGGCGACGCTCGGCGTCGCCATCGTCGGCGGGCCCCTGACCATGTCGTTCCTCGTGCTCGAGATGACCCGCAATGTCGACGTCACCGCCGTGGTGCTGGCCGGCTGCATCGTCACCTCGATCTGCGTCCGCTTCATGTTCGGCCATTCCTTCTCGACCTGGCGCCTGCATCTGCGCGGCGAGACCATCCGCAGCGCCAACGACGTCGGCTGGCTGCGCAACCTCACTGTCGAGCGGCTGATGCGCTCTGACGTCGGCAAGGTGCCGTCGACAACGACGATCGCCGCGGTCCGCCGCGAATTCGCGCTGGGCTCGCGGCCCGGAATCGTCATCGTCAACAATGCTGACGAATATGTCGGCCTCGTCCTGCTGCCGGACCTGTTCTCCAGCGATCTCGACACCATCGCCGACGACATCCAGGTGATCGAGCTCGCGCGCCTGACCGAGATCGTGCTGATCCCGGAGATGAACGTGAAGAGCGCGATGGCGGTGTTCGACGAAGCCGAGGCCGAGATGCTGGCGGTGGTCGATTCCACCGACAGCCGCAAGGTGGTCGGCTTCCTCACCGAGACCTTCGTCCGCCGCCGCTATGTCGAGGAGATCGACAAGGCGACGCGCGGGGTGTTGGGCGCGCTGTCGTAGGCGCCTTCTATCGGCCCGGTTGAGGCGGGGCCGCGACGACGCAGGCCACGATCCGGCGGACCAGTGGCAGCACCATCAGCAGCGTTGGAAAGGCGACGAGCCATGACAGCCCCCAGGCGCCGGGCCAGGTCGCCAGGAACGCCGGCGTCGCGCCGAGGCTCCGCAGCGTCGAAATGACCGACACCACGGCCGTCATGAGGATGGACAGTACGAATGGCATCACGATCGGCGCATAGCGCGCCGGCAGTTTGCGAACCGCAATCATCTGATTTCTCTCGAAGAAAAGGACGCGTCAGTCACGTTGAACCCTAAAATGGCATCGATTCCGACGGCGTCGGTTGATGCGTTGGTTCACGTAAAACGCTTACGGCGACCGGAAAACGGCGCGGTTGTTCATTAACCGCTCAGGTTGAGTGGCGCAAGCTGGATCAGGTCGTTCGGTTTACAATCGTTCAAAGCGTGGCAGATTGCCGCGATCAGGAAACCATTTCAGCGGTTTGCGTATTATGAATGGTTTGCTTATGTCGCTTTGGGCGAGAACAGAGGCGAGAACAGAGGAAGGTCAAAATCAAAATGAGTGATGGACCGATGATTTCCGCAGCCGGCCGCAACGTTCTATTGGCTGCGTTTGCAAGCCTCGCCCTTGTCGCGGCCTCCGCATCGCCGTCCGCCGCGGCATCGTCCGGGGGCCCCGCCAAGGCGGTTGCCGCAGGTCCGGCCGCTGCGAGTGCAACCGATTTCAGCGCCGCTCGCCGTCACCGCTATTATCGGCGCGGACCGAACGCTGCGGGCCTCGCCTTCATGGGTGCGGCGGCGGGTCTGATCGGAGGCGCCATCGCCGAGAGCCGGCGCCAGGAGTATTACGAGAACCGCTATTATTATGGCGGGCCGCGAACCTATTATGATCCCGGCTATGGCTATTACGGTGGTGGTCCCTACTACGGCGGCCAGCGCTACTACAACCCGTATTGATCGTTCAGCCGATCGTCCCGGGTAGATCATCCCGGGGGTGGTGCCTTGCACCGCCCCCTTTTGGTTCTGGCGTCGCGTCGCCCGGGCTACGCGATCGTGCTGTTTCGCCCGGCTGTCAATCCGCTTGTGCGAAATATTCCACTTTACCGAAATTCGGAAACGGCGTATGTGTCGTCCATCCCGGCTCATTCTTGAGGGGCGATCATGTGATCGTCATTTTCGCGAGCCGGGCTTGCGGTGGACGCAGCAGCGTCGGCACGAAAGGTGGCGGGCGGGGCGGATTGCTCTCCGTGAGCTCGTAACCTCGTGCAGACGAGCGGCGCTGTCAGGTTCGTCTCGCCTGTAAGTTTCCGGCTTTGTCGACAGGGCCGGGAAAACTGCGGCGAACACGCGAACCGTGCGTACGGCAAAACCGTGTGGTCCTGGCCGTCGTTGCTACGGTCAAGCCTTTGCGGAGGCGGCAGTCGCGTCAACCGGCGCGGTGCCGGCGACTTTCGCGAGAGCGAGGGAGGCCAGAACGAACTCGGCTCCCGGGAGAGCATGGCATAAGCCGTCCGACCATCGCGCAGGGAAGGCCGAGTGATTGGCTACACCTGTATGCTGCTGTGCGGTTCTTTTGCGCGTGCCTTTTGCGCAGCGGACCGCGGGTGCTAGATCAGCACCCGGCCTTCCCTGCGCCCTCTTGGATTTGAGGGTGGCGATCAAGCAAAGCTCGGGCGAAATCAGTCGCGAGAATGCGAAGGTGTGTCTGGGAAATCGATGGGTAGAGCACTTGCGAAACCCATCGTGTATCCAGGTAGACAGACGTGATGGGTTTCGCTGCGCTCTACCCATCCTACGAGGGCTGCGATGAAGGATCCGGAATCCTTCCGCGCTGGCAGTCCGGATTACTTCGCCGCAAGAGCTCCTTGCGAATGACGACGTTGATGCAGTTGCGTTCTATCGCCCTGCGTCCGGCATCACCGTCCTGCCGGTGCGGACGTCGCGCCGTTGGTGTAGCGCGACCAGTCGGGCGCGGTCGGCTGCGACGGCCAGAGCGCGGCGTTGGAGTCGCGCACCGACTGGGTGATGGGCGCCGGTTGCGCCTTGCGGGCGTGGTGGCGTTCGCTTGCCGCGGCGGTCTGGATGGTGGCGGCAGCAATCAGTGCGGTGCCGAGAATGGCAAAGGTCTTTTGCATGTTGTTTCTCCCATGACGACGCTCCGGCTACGAGAAATGTTGTCGTCGTCGCGGCTGACATGGCGACGCGTGCTGCCGAATATCAGCGTCGCGGCCATCAAATCGGGGCGAGCAAGTTTTTTGGCCCCGGCTAAATATTCGGCAATCGCGCCCGCAGCGCCGGTGGACTTGCTCCCTCCGATCCGGTTCAATGGGGCGAATTGGGTTATCGGGCGACAATGATGTCGAAATATCTGCTGGTCCTTCTGCTGATCGCCTCGCCGGCCGTGGCGCAGGTCAAGCCGACCCCAAAAACCGCGGCGGCGCATCCGGACCCCTGCGCGCCGATCGGGCGCACCGCGGACGGCAAGCTGGTCTACTCCATGAAATGCGAGACATTGCCGACGCCGGCTCCGCCGCCGCAGGCGGAACTCAAGGAAGCACCCGCGCCGGCCGCGGAAGCGGAGCCGGAGACGCGGCGGAGCGGCATTTTCGGCTGGTCCTACGACCGCAGATGACGGGCCGCGCCACTTGCGCGAAGGCCTCCGGAATGCTCTTTGCTTGAAAATTCCCCGTGGGGCCACCGCCCCTCGATCCAGAGAGATGAGATGAGCAAACTCGTTATCCGCGCCGGCGACTACAGCTTCGATGCACGCTTCGAGGAGCAAGCGGCGCCCAAGACCGTGGCCGCCTTCCGCAAGGCGATGCCGTTCGAAAGTCACATCATCCACGTGCGCTGGAGCGGCGAGGCAGTGTGGATGCCGCTCGGCGACCTCGACTTCGGCGTCGGCTACGAGAACCATACCAGCTATCCCGCACCCGGGCAGATCATCCTCTATCCCGGCGGCATCAGCGAAACCGAGATCCTGATGGCCTATGGCGGCGTGAGCTTCGCCAGCAAGATGGGCCAGCTCGCCGGCAATCACTTCATCACCGTGACCTCGGGCCTGGAGAATCTGGCGACCCTCGGCAAGAGCGTGCTCTGGAAGGGCGCTCTGCCGATCCGCTTCGAGGAAGTCTGAGTGACTGAACCCCGCTACCCGCGCGATCTCCGGGGTTACGGCCGCAACCCGCCGCATCCACAGTGGCCCGGCAATGCGCGGGTCGCGGTGCAGTTCGTCGTCAATTTCGAGGAAGGCGGCGAGAACAACATCCTGCACGGCGACCGCGCCTCGGAAGCGTTTTTGTCCGACGTGCTCGGCGCGCAGCCCTGGCCGGGCCAGCGCCACGCCAACATCGAATCCATGTTCGAATATGGCTCGCGCGCCGGCTTCTGGCGGCTGTGGCGGATGTTCAGCGAGCGCAACTGGCCGGCCACCGTGTTCGGCGTGGCCACGGCGCTGAAGCGCAATCCGGAAATCGTCGCCGCGATGAAGGAGGCGGGCTGGGACATCGCGAGCCACAGCCTGAAATGGATCGAGCACAAGGACATGACCGAGGCGCAGGAGCGCGCCGAGATCGCCGAGTCCATTCGCGTTCACCTTGATGCCACCGGCTCGCGGCCACTCGGCTGGTACACCGGGCGGTCCTCGATCAACACCAACCGCCTCCTGATGGAGGAGGGCGGCTTCCTTTATCTGTGCGACTCCTATGCCGACGATCTGCCCTATTGGGTCAAGGGTGCGAAGGGCAAGCAGCTCATCATTCCCTATACGTTGGACGCCAACGACATGCGGTTCATCAATCCGCAAGGGTTCGCCGAAGGCGAGCAGTTCTTCACCTATCTGAAGGACGCCTTCGACGTGCTCTATGCCGAGGGCGAGACCGCGCCGAAGATGATGTCGGTGGGGCTGCACTGCCGCCTCGCCGGACGGCCCGGCCGCGCCGCGGGGCTGATCCGCTTCCTCGACTACATCGGCAAGCACGATCGCGTCTGGGTGCCGACGCGGCTGCAGATCGCGCAGCATTGGCACGACAAGCTTTCGCATCTGGCCGCCGATGCGTTCGAGATCGGATGAGGACGATGCCGCAGATTTCGCTCGCCGATCTCAATGCTGCAAGCCAAGCCGACTTCGTCGCGGCGCTTGCCAACGTCGTCGAATATTCGCCGTGGATCGCCGAGCAGCTCGCCGGCAAGCGGCCGTTCGCCGGCATCAATGGGCTGCACGCCGCGCTGATGGCGGTGATTCAGGCTGCCGAACCCGACGTGCAAATGGCGCTGATCCGGGCGCATCCCGATCTCGCCAACAAGACCCAGCGCGCGGCGGGTCTCACCGCTGAATCGACCGATGAGCAGAACAGCGCCGGTCTCGACCGGCTGTCGGAGGCCGAATACGCCGCGTTCGAGCGCGTCAACAACGCCTATCGCGACAAGTTCGGCTTCCCCTACATCGTCTGCGTGCGCCGTCACACCAAGGATTCCGTGCTGCGTGACTTCGAGACGCGGTTGCTCAACATTGCAAAAACCGAGACGCGCCGCGCGATCGAGGAGATCGGCCGCATCTCCGCACTGCGGCTCGATCAGCTCGTCATCGTCGATGACAAGCTCAAGGTGCACGGCCGGCTCTCGACCCATGTGCTCGATAACCACGTCGGCAAGCCCGCGCCCGGCATTCCGGTGGAGCTCGTGGAGCTTGCGGCGCTCGGCGAGAGCCGCGTGATCGCGCGGGCAGTGACCAATGCGGATGGCCGCACCGACCAGCCGCTGATCGGCGGGCGCCCGCTGCCGATCGGCCGCTACGAACTCAGATTCAGCGTCGGCAAATACTACGCCGAGCGCAACGTGCCGCTGTCCGACCCACCGTTCCTCGACCAGATCCCGCTGCGCTTTGCGGTCAGCGAGCCAGAGGGGCACTATCACGTGCCGCTATTGGTTACGCCCTGGAGCTACTCGACCTATCGCGGCAGCTAGACGTGTTGCGCGGATGAGGCGACCGTCGCCGCGTCCGCCTCCACTGTCGCGCCGCCGCTCAAACCGTTGAAGAACGCGTTGAGCAGCACCGAGGCGATCGCGCTGAGCAGGATGCCGGACTCCAGCAGCGGCTGGAGATCATGGGGCAAATTCCGGAAGAAGCCGGGTGCGGCGAGCGGGATCAGGCCGAAGCCGAGCGAGATGGCTACGATGAAGAGATTGTAGCGGTTGTTGCGGAAATCGACCGAGGTAAGGATGCGCGCGCCTGTCGCCGCCACCATGCCGAACATCACGAGGCCCGCGCCACCGAGCACGACCAGCGGCACCGCCTCGACCAGCGCGGCGAGCTTCGGCAACAGGCCGAGCACGAGCATGATGCAGCCGCCCGTCACCGTCACCCAGCGCGAGCGCACGGCGGTGACCGAGACGAGGCCGACATTCTGCGAGAACGAGGTGTAGGGAAAGGTGTTGAAGATGCCGCCGAGCAGCGTGCCGACGCCGTCCGCGCGCAGACCCCGGCTCAGCGCTTCGCGGTCGACGGCCTTGCCGGTGATGTCGGAGAGCGCGAGGAACATGCCGAGCGATTCGATCATCACCACGATCATGACGACGCACATGGTGATGATCGGCACCAGATGGAATTGCGGCATGCCGAAGCGGAACGGGACGATGAGCGCGCCCCAGGACGCCGCGGCCACCTTGTCGAAATGCATCACGCCCAGGATGCTCGCGAGCATGGCGCCGGCGATGATGCCGAGCAGCACGGAGACGTTGGCGAGGAAGCCGGTGCCCCATTTGATCAGGCCGAGGATGAACAGCAGCACGAACAGCGAGATGCCGAGGCCCTGCAATTGCCCATAGGCCGGATTGGGAAAGCTGCCGGCGACGCCGTCGACCATCCTGGTCAGCGTCGGCAGGCCGCCGCCGGCCCAGTTGATGCCGACGCGCATCAGGGAGATGCCGATGATCAGGATGATGCTGCCGGTGACCACGGGAGGGAACAGCGGCAGCAGCCGGCTGACGAACGGCGCGACGATGATGCCGAACAGGCCCGCGACGATGACGGAACCGTAGATGCCGAGCAGGCCGATATCGGGGGCGGCCGCCATCGACAGCATCGGGCCGACCGAAGCGAACGTCACACCCATCATCACGGGCAGGCGAATGCCGACGCCGGGGAAGCCGAGGCATTGCACCAGCGTCGCGAGCCCGCAGGCGAACAAATCGGCGCTGATCAGGAAGGCGACATCCTCCGGCGGCAGCTTGAGCGCGCGTCCGATGATCAGGGGTACCGCGACCGCGCCGGCATACATCACGAGCACATGTTGGAGCCCGAGCGCCAACAGGCGCGGGACCGGCAGGACCTCGTCGACGGGATGGGTTTCGCTGGCCATGGATGAGTCCCCCGAAACATGCCTAACCAAACTTGTCGTGCAGCGCCGGAAACAGCCGGTCCGGCTTGAAGGGCGGTGCGGTGAAGCGGATGCCGGTGGCATCCGCGATGGCGTTGCCGAGTGCGGCGGCGACCGGATTGTACGGGCTCTCGCTCATCGACTTCGCGCCCAGCGGCCCGATCGTATCGGATGTATCGGCGTAAAAGACCTCCGTCCGCGGAACGTCGGCGAAGGAGGGTAGGTGGTAGTCGCGGAATTTCGGGTTGGTGACACGTCCCTCAGCGTCGATCACCATCTCTTCGTAGAGTGCGGCCCCGAGCGCCTGCGCAACACCGCCCTCGACCTGGCCGCGGCACTGCATGGGATTGGCGACGACGCCCGCGTCGGCCGCATGCACGCTCCGGAGAATCCTGAGCTCGCCGGTGCCCTTGTTCACGGCGACACGAAAGCCCTGCACGTTGAAGCCGACCGAGCGCGGGGTGCCAGTCGAATTGCCGGCGCCTGCGAACGGCGCGCCGCGATCGCGCGCGAGCTTGGCGAGCTCCGTAAAAGGCATGCGCCGCACACCGCTGACGACGGCCTCGTCGTCGAGCGTGCAACTCGCGGCATCGCACAGCCACGCGCCGGCGGCCGCCGCCTTCAATTCGGTCGCGAGCTGCATGGCTGCCGCATGCGTTGCCTTGCCGGCAACGAAGGTGCCGGCGCTGCCATAGGCGCCGGTGTCATGGCCGCCATGGGCGGTGTCGGACTGGCGCAAGTGAATGCGGTCGACGGTGGTCGCAAGCGTCGTCGCTGCGATCTGCCGGTGCACGGTGCTGGTGCCGTTGCCGAACTCGGCGGTGCCGACGGTGAGATCGAAGCCGCCGTCGTCGTTGAGCGCGATCGTCGCGTCCGCGAGGTGGCCGGCCGGCGGCACCGTGTCGATCATGGTCAGCGCGACGCCGTCGCCGATCAGCCATTCCGGCGACAGCTCCGGCTGCGGGCCGTCGGCCTGCATCGCGTGCTCGACGAGGTCGAGGCACTGGTCGAGACCGTAGGAACCGTAGAGCACGTCGTGAAATTCGGACGGCGGTGGCGACAGCATGGGATCGCCGGGCTTGACGACATTGCGCCGGCGCATCTCGGCAGGGCTGATGCCGAGCTGCCGTGCCAGCTCGTCGATCGCGGCTTCGATCGCGATCTGCGTCTGCGGCAGGCCGTAGCCGCGAAACGCGCCCGACGGCACCGTGTTGGTGTAGACGGCGTAGCCGTCGACCCGCTTGTTCGGGCAATTGTAGACGGCGATGGATTCGGACAGCGAGTGGAACATCACGGGGCCGGCGTGATTGCCGTACGCGCCGGTGTTGGAGAGCACGTCGAGCTGGAGCGCGGTGAGCTTGCCCTCGGCGTCGGCGCCGGCCTTGATATGGACCCGCATCGGATGCCGCGTCGAGGTCGCGATGAACTGCTCCTCGCGGGTGAGCTCGAGCTTCACCGGACGCCCGGTCTTCAGTGCGGCAAGCGCCAGGATGTCCTCGACGAACATCTCCTGCTTGCCGCCAAACCCGCCGCCGACGCGCTCGCAGAACACGCGGACCTTGTCCATGGGAAGCTGGAAGATGTCGGACAGCGCGCGCCGGGTCAGGAACGGCACCTGCGTCGAGGTGCGGACGTTGAGCACACCCGCATCATCGAGCCAGGCGAGGCCGCCATGGGTCTCCAGTGCGGCATGCTGCACGCGGTGACTGTGGAAGGTGCCCTCATAGGTGACAGCGGATGTGACGAGCGCAGCCGCGACATCGCCGAATTCGCCATGCGTCTCCGCGGCAAGGTTGCGCTGGGGATCGGCGATGCGGTTCGCGGTGGTGCGGTCAGGATGGATGATTGGCGCACCCGGCGCCATGGCCTGCTCCGGATCGATCAGCGCAGGCAGGATCTCGTAAGTGACCTTGAGCCGCCGGCAAGCGTCCTCAGCGGCAGCCTCGCTCTCGGCGACGACGGCGGCGACCTTCTGCCCGATGAAGCGGACGACGTCGTCGAGGATGCGGGTGTCCTCGGGATCCATCCAGTCCTTCTCGTGCCGCGCGGTCGAGATCAGGACAGCCGGCGCATCCTCATGCGTCAGCACCGCATGCACGCCGGAAACGTTCAGCGCTTCCGACGTATCGATCGCGACGATCTTCGCGTGGGCGTGCGGCGAGCGCAGCAGCTTGATGTGCAGCAGGCCGTCAATCTGCGTGTCGAACGTGTAGCGCACCTTGCCGCGCACGATGTCAGGGCCCGCCGGCGCCGGCAGGCTGCGGCCGAAGGCGGTGCCAGCCTCGACGCGCTCCTCGACATTGGTCTTGCCGAGCAGCGCGTCCTCGATGGAACGATAGCCGGTGCAGCGGCAGATATTGCCCTTCAACGCCACGCCGAGGTCGGTGCGCTGCGCCTGGTTCAGCGAGGCGCAGGTCAGGATCATGCCGGCCGTGCAGAAGCCGCATTGAAAGCCTTGCGCATCGAGGAAGGCCTGCTGCATCGGATGCGCGCCGTGCTCACCGCCGAGGCCTTCGATCGTGGTCACAGTGCGCCCCTCGGCGCGGAACGCCGGGATCAGGCAGCTATGCACCGGCTCGCCGTCGAGCAGCACGGTGCAGGCGCCGCAATCGCCGGCATCGCAACCCTTCTTCACGCCGAAATGGCCAAGCTCGCGCAGGAAGGTGCGCAGGCACTGGCCGGCGCGCGGCTGTTGCGAAAACGGTGTGCCGTTGACCTCGAAGCTCATGACGACGTTGCCCCGAGAAGTTCGCTGCGAATCTCTTCGGCAAGCCGCAGCGTCATGTGCTTGCGCCAGAGCGGCTTGCCGTGGATGTCGGTGTGGTACAGATCGTCCGTGATCTGCTGCGCGATCGCGTCACGAAGTGCACTCGCATCCGGGGCCTTGGAGAAGGGCAGCTGGATCGGCCGCACCGTAGATGCCGTGACCGTCAACGTCAGCGTGCCGCCGGCATCGAGGCTGCCAATCAGAAGCGCCGCCGAGCGGCCGACCGGCGCCAGCGAGATCTGGCGAAAGGCCGTGCGGCGCTTCAGCGCGGCAACCGGGATATCGATCTGCCGGATCAGGTCGCCCGGCGTCAGGCGGTTGCGCTGGTTGCCGATGACGAAATCGACGATCGGAATCTTCTGTTCGCCGCCGCTGGCCTTCCAGATGGTGCAGACGCCGTCGAGCGCCGCCGTGAGCGAGATCATCGGTCCCGCCGGCAGCGACATGCAGAGATTGCCACCGACCGTCGCGGTCTTCCAGATCTTGAACGACGCAAGGAAAGCGCGGCAGCACTGGCCAATCAGGGGGGCTGCGAGCCAATCGGGCGGGCAGACGAAACCATCGAGCTGTGCAACGGTGCAGGTGGCGGCGACAGAGAGATGGCTATCCGTGATCGTCAGCGCCGGCCATTTCAGATCGGTGAGATCGATCAGTCGCCTCAAATGGACCTGCGGCTCGGAGAACAGCCATGTGCCGCCGGCGAGCCAGGCATCGCCTGCCGTCCAGGCGGGCAGCTCCGCGCGTGTTTGCGGATGGGCCACCGTCGTGATGGTATTCAAATCCATGGCTGCGCCAAAGCTTCCGCCCGGTGAATCGTATAGACGAGTCTTGCAAGACCGGAGCCAAGTCGCAACAAACAAAGTCGTAGCGGGACGGTGTTCCGGCTGGCGTCCGGCTTGCAGGCCTGTCGTCAGCGGACGAGAGGAGAAGCGGGATCATGAGTGACGCAAAGCCGATCTGGATCAGGGATCCCCTGGCCATCCTCGCCGACGGTGCCGAGCGCGGGATCGTGGTAAAGAACGGTCGGATCGTCGAACTCGTGCCGGCCGGCGGCAAGCCTGAGACGGCGGATGTCGCAATGTTCGACGCGGGCGAGCACGTCGTACTGCCGGGCCTGATCAACACCCACCACCACTTCTACCAGACGCTGACGCGCGCACTGCCGGCGGCGATGGACCGCGAGCTATTTCCCTGGCTTCAGGCGCTCTATCCGGTCTGGGCGAAGCTGACACCGGAGCGGCTCGAGCTCGGCGTTACCGTGGCGATGTCCGAGCTGCTGCTCTCTGGCTGCACCACCACGACGGATCATCACTACGTGTTCCCGGCCGGACTTGAAGACGCGGTCGACATCGAGATCGGTGTCGCAAAACGTCTCGGCGTGCGCGTGCTGCTCACGCGCGGCTCGATGAACCTGTCGCAGCGCGATGGCGGTCTGCCGCCTGACAGCGTCGTGCAGGACGAGGACACTATCCTCGCCGACAGCGCGCGCGTGGTCGCCAAGCATCATCAGCGCGGTGCGGATGCGATGGTGCAGATCGCGCTGGCGCCTTGCTCGCCGTTCTCGGTGACGACCTCCCTGATGCGCGCCACCGCCGATCTTGCCGACAAGCTCGACGTGCGCCTGCACACGCATCTCGCCGAGACCGAGGACGAGAACAAATTCTGCCAAGAGATGTATGGCTGCCGTCCGCTCGACTATCTCGAGCAATGTGGCTGGCTCAACGCGCGGACCTGGCTCGCCCACGGCATCTTTTTCAATGCCGATGAGATGAAGCGGCTCGGCAAGGCCAGGACCACCATCAGCCATTGCGCGTGCAGCAACCAGCTGCTGGCATCCGGCTGTTGTCCCGTGTGCGAGATGGAGGAGGCCGGCGTTGGCATCGGGATCGGGGTCGACGGCTCCGCGTCGAACGACGGATCGAATTTGATGCAGGAGGTGCGAGCCGCGTTCCTGCTGCAACGGGCGCGTTACGGCGTGACCAAGGTCAGCCACAAGGACGCGCTGCGCTGGGCCACCAAGGGCTCGGCGGCGTGCGTCGGCCGGCCAGAGCTTGGGGAGATCGCCGTCGGCAAGGCCGCCGATCTCGCACTGTTCAAGCTGGACGAGCTGCGCTTCTCCGGCCACGGCGATCCCTTGGCCGCACTGGTGCTGTGCGGGGCGCATCGGGCCGATCGGGTGATGGTCGCAGGACAATGGGCCGTGATCGGCGGCGCGATCCCGGGCCTCGATGTCGCCGACCTCATCCGCCGCCACAGTTCCGCGGCGCGGGCCATGCAGGCGGGGTAAGCCAGGCGAAAATAGAAAGAGGGGGCGACCACAAGTGCCGGGTGCTTCTGGCCACCCCCTCCGAACCTCCTCCGGGAGGAGCAGGTGATTTAGGCAATGCAAGAAGCGTGCTACTTGCCCGGCAGCTTGTCGTCGATGCCCTTGACGTAGAAATTCATGCCGAGGATCTGGCCGTCGTCGAGGTGATCGCCGCCCTTGCACTCGACCGGCTTGCCGTCCTGCCCAACGATCGGGCATTTGAACGGATGCAGCTTGCCCGAGGTGATCGCGGCCTGGGCATCCTCGGCCATCTTCTTCACGTCGTCAGGCATGTTGGTATTGGGCGCCATCGCGAACATGTGGCTGTCGAGGCCGCCCCAGCTGTCCTCGGACTTCCAGGTTCCGGCGAGCTCGGCCTTGACGCGCTCGATGTAATAGGGGCCCCAGGTGTCGAGGATCGAGGTGAGCTGGGTCTTCGGCCCGAACTTGATCATCTCGGAATCCTGGCCGAAGGCGAGTTTGCCGCGTTCGCTGGCAATCTGCATCGCGGCGGGCGAATCCGTGTGCTGCATGATCACGTCGGCGCCCTGGTCGATCAGGGCCTTGGCGGCGTCGGCTTCCTTGCCCGGATCGAACCAGGTGTTGGCCCAGATGATCTTGACCTTGATGTTCGGGTTGATGGTCTGCGCCGCCAGGATCGTCGCGTTGATGCCGGAGACGACCTCCGGAATCGGGAACGAGCCGATATAGCCGAGCACGCCGGACTTCGACATCTTGGCCGCGATCAGGCCCTGGATGTAGCGGCCCTGATACCATTTGGCCGAATAGGTCGACATGTTCGGATTGCGCTTGTAGCCGGTGGCGTGCTCGAAATGCACGTTCGGATATTTCTTGGCGACCTTCAGCGTCGGGTCCATGTAGCCGAACGACGTCGTGAAGATCAGCTTGTTGCCGGCGCGGACGAGCTGCTCGATCGAGCGCTCGGCGTCGGGGCCTTCGGGCACGTTCTCGAGATAGGTGGTCTCGATCTTGTCGCCCAGCTCCTTCACCAGCGCCAGCCGCCCCTGCTCGTGCTGGTAGGTCCAGCCCAGATCTCCGATCGGACCCAGATAAATGAAGCCGACTTTCAGCTTGTCGGCGGCGGAGGCTGCACCGACGCTTGCGGCAAGCAACAGCCCGGCGGCCAGCGCAAGAAGTGATTTCCTCATCATCAATCTCCAAACATCAGGGGAAAGCCACGATCCGCGAGGTGCGCGCCCCATCGCGCACCTCGCGGAAATGATACTCAGCGGTCAGGCACGAACACAGTGCCGAGCGCGGCCGGCGCGGTCGAACCGCCGGTGCGCGCGCGGGAGAGCAGGACCAGCACGATGACGGTCGCGAGGTACGGCAGCGCCGACATGAATTGCGAGGGAATGCCGACCCCCCAACCTTGCGCGTGCAGTTGCAGGATCGTCACCGCACCGAAGAGGTAAGCACCAACGACGAGCCGGCCCGGCCGCCAGGACGAGAACACGACCAGCGCCAGCGCGATCCAGCCACGGCCGGCGGTCATGCCAGGAATGAAGAACGGCGTATAGGCGAGCGGCAGATAAGCGCCCGCGAGGCCTGCGCAGGCGCCGCCGAACATCACGGCGAAGGTGCGGATACGCAGCACGGGATAGCCGAGCGCATGCGCAGAGACATGGTTGTCACCGCAGGCGCGCAGGATCAACCCCGCCCGCGTGCGATACAGGAACCACCAGACGCCGATGACGAGTGCGACGGAAAAATAGACGAAGCCGTCCTCACCGAACAGCACGCGGCCGACGAGCGGAATGTCGGTGAGGCCGGGTATGTGGAGATGCACCGCCGGCGTGATGCGTTCGCCGACGAAGCCCGCGCCGATCAGGCCGGAGAGACCGACGCCAAGGATGGTTAGCGCCAGACCCGTCGCGACCTGGTTGACGGCGAGCCCGAGTGCCATCAGCGCGAAGATCAGCGACATCAGCGTGCCCGCGACGATGCCGAACAGCGCGCCGATGAAGATCGAGCCGGTCAGCCACGCGCCGCCAAAGCCGCACGCCGCGCCGACGATCATCATCCCCTCGACACCGAGGTTGAGCACGCCGGAACGCTCGGTCACGAGCTCGCCGGTCGCTGCGATCAGCAGCGGCGTCGACGCGGCGAGCACCGCGAGGATGATGGCTTCAACCAGCTCCACGGGTCACCTGTCGGCTTGGGAACACCAGCTTGAAGCGGTAGAGGATGAGAGAATCGCAGGCGAGCACGTAGAACAGCAGGATGCCCTGGAAAACTTTGGTGACGTCCAACGGGATCTTCATCGCGATCTGCGCCTGCTCGCCGCCGATAAAGGTCAATGCGAGAAAAAGGCCTGCAATTAATATTCCAAGCGGGTTCAGCCGGCCAAGGAAGGCGACGATAATCGCGGTGAATCCGTAGCCGGGCGAGACGCCGGGCTGGAGATGTCCGACAGGACCTGCAACCTCGATGATGCCCGCGAGACCGGCCAGCGCGCCCGAGACCGCGAAGGTCAGGATGACGAGCTGGTTGGCGTTGAAGCCGCCGAACCGTGCGGCACGGGGCGCCGCGCCGACCACGCGGATCTCGAAACCCTTGATGGTGCGCCCGAGCAGGATCGCCGCCGCTGCGACGACCAGCAGCGCGATGATCGAGCCGAGATGCAGCCGGCCGCCCTCGATCAGCAGCGGTACCGTCGCGACCGGATCGAACTCGGCCGTGGTCGGGAAGTTGAAGCCGTTCGGGTCGCGCCAGGGACCGCGCACGAGGTAGTCGAGGAAGAGGTCGGCGACATAGACCAGCATCAGGCTGGTCAGGATTTCGCTGGCGCCGAACTTCACCTTGCAGATCGCCGGGATCAGCGCGTAGAGCGCGCCTGCGGCGGCGGCGAGCACGAGCATCGCCGGCAGCACCCAGGCGCCCGCGTCGCTGCCTTGCGTCTTCACCGCGATCCAGCTTCCGGCGACCGCGCCGACCAGGAATTGCCCCTCGGCGCCGATGTTCCAGGCGTTGGCGAGATAGCAGAGCGACAGTCCGATCGCGATCATCACCAGCGGCGTCGCCTTCACCGCGATCTCCTGGAGCGAATAGCCGTCGGTCAGAGGTGCGATGAAATAGGCGTGCAGGGCGAGGAGCGGATTTTTGCCGAGGATCGCGAACAGGATGACCATGGTCACGATCGTGAGGCCGATCGCGATCAGCGGCGAGATCAGCGCGATCGTGTTGGAGCGCTCGGCACGCTTCTCAAGCACCAACTGCATGCGCGGCCTCCTTCGGCTCGAGGCTGCTGCCGCCCATGAGCAGGCCGAGCTTTTCACGGCTTGCTTCGCTGGTTGCGAGCGGCGCCGACAGCCGGCCGTGGAACATCACGGCGATGCGGTCTGCGATCTCGGTGAGCTCGTCGAGGTCCTGGCTGGTGACGAGCACGGCGGCGCCGGCGGTGGCGAGATCAAGCAGCGCCTGCCGGATCACGGCGGCAGCGCCCGCGTCGACACCCCATGTCGGCTGGCTCACCACCAGCACCGCCGGGTTGCGCAGGATCTCGCGGCCGACGATGAACTTCTGCAGATTGCCGCCGGACAGACTGGCGGCCTCGGGATCGCGCTTGGCCTTGCGCACGTCGAACGTTTCGGTCGCGCGGTCGACCGTCTTCAGCGTGGCCGCGGTGTCGATGAAGCCGTGATGGACCATGCCGCTGGCGGCGTGGCCGGTGAGGAGCGCGTTCTCCGACAGCTTCATGCGGGGCGCGGTGCCGTGGCCGAGCCGTTCCTCGGGCACAAAAGCCGCGCCGAGCTTGCGCCGCTGCGTGATCGAGAGGTGACCGGCGGCGATGCCTTCGATCACCACCGTGCCCGGATCCTTCGACAAGCGCTCGCCGGAAAGTGCGGCGAACAGCTCGTCCTGGCCGTTGCCGGCGACGCCGGCGATACCGAGGATCTCGCCGCCCTTCAGCTCGAACGAGATATGCTCGAGCCGAACGCCATGCGCTTCGCCCGCGGCCAGCGAAAGGTCGTTGACGACGAGCCGCGGAACCGTGGTCTTGCGTCCCACCGGCGCCTTCACCTGCTTGATCTCCCCGCCGACCATCATGCGCGCGAGCGAGGCAGCGGTCTCGAGCCTGGGATTGCAGGTCTCGACCTTCCTGCCGCCGCGCAGGATCGTCGCGGTGTCGCAGAGACGCTTCACCTCCTCGAGCTTGTGGCTGATGTAGAGGATGGCGCGGCCTTCGGCCTTGAGCCGCTCCAGCACGATGAAGAGCTGGTCAGCCTCCTGCGGCGTCAGGACGGCGGTGGGCTCGTCGAGGATCAGGAATTTCGGATCCTGCATCAAGGCGCGAACGATCTCGATGCGCTGGCGCTCGCCGACGGAGAGTTGCCAGACCTCGCGTTTCGGATCGAGCGGCAGGCCATAAGTCTTCGACACCTGCTCCAGCCGCGCCGACATGTCCTTGAAGGACTCCCTGCCGTCGAGGCCGAGTGCGACGTTCTCGGCGACGGTGAGGTTGTCGAACAGCGAGAAGTGCTGAAACACCATGCCGATGCCGCGGCTGCGCGCTTCGGACGGACCGGACAGCACGATTCGTTCGCCCTGCCAGCGTATCTCGCCGGCGCTCGGCTGAATCAGCCCGTAGATCGCCTTCACCAGCGTCGACTTGCCGGCGCCGTTCTCGCCGAGCAGCGCGTGGATTTCGCTGGGCCAGATATCGATGTCGATGGAATCGTTGGCGAGGAAATCGCCATAGCGCTTGGTGAGCCCGAGCGTCTGGAGCAACGGGGACTCGCCGGAATGCAGGCCGTTAGGCGTCGGATCTAACATTCGCTGATGCGCTGGCATGGGATGAAGTGCCTCAATACTGGGCTAGTTTGAACCGCCGCGTAAGGTGCGAAAATGCGTCATCCCTTGCTCAACGCTTCGGCAGAAGGAGGGTATCGCGAGTCGGGGCCTTCGTCGGGCTGATTGATCGTTCCCCACCTATTCTCGGGGGCGCTGCTGCGGTCCTGCCGACACCGCCTGTTGCAAAATTGTGACGATCCAAACCTAATCGGAACCTGCTGTGCAGGCTTGGCGGAAAGCTGAGCAAAATCGCGCCAGCACGCGCATGCAATTTCCGGACGGACGCGACAGTCATTGCCAACGACCACGTCTGCGCTGTCAGCCCGATGCAAAAGGCAAACAGAATCAAACGGGAATGTGTGGCAAGGATCGCCATCGCGCGATCGTCCGCCAGGTGAGAGCCGCGAGCAAAAACCATTAGAATCCCGTCGTGAAACGTCGCTTTCTGCCGAAACAAACGGCATGCCTTGAAAAAAGTTGAGGCTTCTCACTCCGGGAGATCGGCGCAAGTGTCGCACCCAAGGGCGTTCATTTTTACGTGTCCAAACTTGGGGGTATTCAGGATGTCGTTTCGTTTCAAGGCAATTGCAGCCGCGGCGCTGTCACTTGCTACGCTCGCCACCTCTGGCCTGGCTCAGGCGGCGGATCTGCCGGTCAAGGCCGCCAAGAAGGCGGCGGACCTGCCGTTCTTCCTGGTGATCGACAACCGCGTGTCGTTCTCCTGGATGCCCAAGGGCACCGACCCCGGCATGTGGAGCGTCCGCCCCGACGGCAGCATCAACGGCACCACCGCCAAGCAGGTCTACTCCTTCACCCACTTCGATCTCTGGCAGTACGGCACCAACTTCTTCACCATCTCGATGTTCAAGTCGGGTCATAACGACCCCGCCAGCCCTTGCGTCGCGCCCGGCGTGACCATCACCGGCGGCGCTGCCGACTGCGCCGGCGCGACCGAGATCTACGGCCTGTTCCGCTCGACCTTCGGCTGGAACGAGCTGTTCAACACCAAGGCCTTCACCATGGGGCCGCTGCACAACATCTCGTTCGAAGTCGGCATGGACGGCAACACCGAGAACAACTTCCTCGCGCCCGCCAAGCGCGACGTGGTCGCCGGTCTGCAGTTCGCCTTCGACCTTCCCTACAAGGGCTACTTCAACGTCGCGCCGTTGATGTACTACGAATTCCTGAACCACAACGCCTTCACGCAGTGCGGCCTGTTCGGAGCGGGCGTGCCGGGTGTGACCTGTAACTCGGACGGCAATGTCAGCTATCGGCCGACCTGGGCCGTCGAAATCAACTATTACATGGATCTCGGCTTCCTGCCGCCGAACGTGCAGTTCTGGTCGATCAGCGGACGCGCCGGCTGGTACGGTCCGAAGGGCGACTCCAATGGCCTGCCTGCGCTCTCGGGCACCGGCATCTTCAGCACCAAGTCCAAGACCGAGCTGAACAGCGAACCGATCCGCCTGACCTTCGATGCCTCGAAGGCCGTCTGGGGTGACAAATATTCGCACTTCGTCGACCTCTGGGTTGCCTATCGCTACTGGCAGAACAAGTTCGGCCTCGACCACAACGCCATGGCCGGCGTCTGCACAGTCGCCGCAACCGGCCAGAGCACCAAGAGCTGCACGGAATCCACCGTCTATGGTGGTATCACTGTGAAGTTCTGATCGGCTGAGGTCTCCAGGGACGGATGACGCCGCGCAGGAATGTGCGGCGTCATGCGTGTTTGCGTAGGGGCGGTGCCGTAGGGTGGGCAAAGCGAAGCGTGCCCACCAGTCGTAATTGTGGAGAGAGATGGTGGGTACGGCGCAAGCGCGCCTTTGCCCATCCTACGGGACCGGTTGCTGGGAAGCGTCTACTTCGTCCACACGCCGTCGTGCAGCGCTTCGGCCTCGTCTTCCAGCAGCGGGCCCACGACCTCGGTCGGTCGCTGGCCGCTGGCGAAGACCTCGCGGCAGGGCAAATCGAGCGTCGGATTCTCCGGGTGGTTGCCGGTGACGCCGCGCAGGCGGTGCTCGCTGAGGCCGTAGACGACGCGGCCGATGCCGGCCCAGTAGATCGCGCCTGAGCACATCGCGCAGGGTTCGGCCGAGGAATAGAGCGTGGCTTTCGCCAGGACCTCGCGGCCGAGCGTGCGACAGGCCTGCGTGGCCGCGAGGCGCTCGGCGTGTGCGGTGCCGTCGTGATCCGGCATGTAGCCGTTCTCGGTCTCGATCAGCACCTTGCCATCGGCATCGACGACGATGCAGCCGAAGGGATGGTTGCCATGGGTGAGCGAGCGGCGGGCGACCGCGAAGGACAAACGTAGAAAGTGTTCGTCGCGTTCGGGTGTGTCGCTCATCGCTGCTCCCGGCTCAGTGTCCCGCCATGTGACGGCCGACCACGGTGAGGTCGGCCTCGCTGGTCCGTGCTTCATACACGAATTCGCTGTGAAACATCACCACCAGCCGGTCGGAGAGTTCGAGCAGTTCGTCGAGGTCCTCGCTGACCAGCAGCACCGCTGCGCCGCGATTGCGTGCGGCCATGATCTCGGCGTGGATCTGCGCCACCGCCGCGAAATCGAGACCGAAGCACGGATTGGCCGCGATCAGCACCTCGACGTCACCGGCGAGCTCGCGGGCGAGCACGGCGCGCTGAACGTTGCCGCCCGACAGCGCCGCGATTGGCGTCTCCGGCGTACGGGTCTTGATCTTATATTGCGCGATCTTCTTTTTTGCATCGTCGCGGAAGGCGCTGCGGTTGAGCCACCAGCCGCCGCGGGCGAAAGGCGCACGATCGAATTCGCGGAAGGCGATGTTGTCGGCGACGCTCATGCCGCCGACGCAGGCATTCTTCAGCGGCTCCTCGGGCAGCAGCGACATCCTGTGGCGCCGCATCTCCTCGCGGCTTGCGTGGTAGGGATCGCCGGCGACGCGGATCTCGCCGCTTTCGGCTTCGCGCTGGCCGGCGAGAACCTCGACGAGCTGACGCTGGCCATTGCCGGAGACGCCGGCGATGCCGACGATCTCGCCGGCGCGGACGGTGAGCGAGACGTCATGCACGGCGATGGCGCCGGCATCGTCGTGCGCACGGATCTTTTGCAGCTCCAGCCTGGCCTGACCGGCCTCGCCGGTGCGCGGCGGCTGTACCATCAACTCCTCGGCGCCGATCATGGTACGTGCCATGGCGTCCGGCGTGAGTTCGGAAACCTTGCCGGCTCCGGCGAGCTTGCCGCGGCGCAGGATCGTGACGTCGTCGGCGAAGGCCATGACCTCGCGGAATTTGTGGGTGATCATCAGGATGGTCAGCTCGCCCTTGACGACCATGTCGCGGAGCATGCCGAGCACCTCGTCAGCTTCCGCCGGCGTCAGCACTGAGGTCGGCTCGTCCAGGATCAGGAAGCGGCGCTTGAGGTAGAGCTGCTTGAGGATCTCGCATTTCTGCCGCTCGCCGGCGGAGATATCGGAGACCTTTGCGCCGAGCGGCACCTTGAAGGGCATCCGCGCCAGGAACGCCTCGAGCTCCTTCATCTCCCTTGGCCAGTTCACCACGGCCGGCACGTCGTCGCGGGCCAGCACGAGGTTTTCGGCGACCGTCATCGCCGGCACCAGGGTAAAATGCTGATAGACCATGCCGAGGCCGAGCGCGTGGGCATCCTTCGGGTTGGCGATGGCCTGCTCGCGGCCGCCGACGAGGATGTCGCCTTCGGTCGCGTGGTAATAGCCCATGATGCATTTGACGAGGGTGGACTTGCCCGCACCGTTCTCGCCCAGAAGCGCGTGGAACGAACCCGGGCGCACCTTCAGCTCGACATTGTCGAGTGCCAGAAAGTCGCCGAAGCGCATGGTCATGGCGATGGCGTCGACGCCGAAGGCGCCCGACGGCAGCGGCGTTTCGCCGATGATCACGAAATCGCTCCGATGAAGGCGTTGGAGGTCGAGACGGCGCCGAACACGCCACCCTGCATCTTGATCATCTTCAGCGCGTGCTCGTGGTTGCTCTTGTCGGTCGCGCCGCAGCAATCGTGCAGCAGCACGCATTCAAAGCCGCGGTCGTTGGCCTCGCGCATGGTCGTGTGGACGCAGACGTCGGTGGTGATGCCCGTCAGCACGATGTTCTCGATGCCGCGCACGCGCAGGATCAGCTCCAGGTCGGTGGCGCAGAACGAACCCTTGCCGGGCTTGTCGATGATGGGCTCGCCGGGGAGGGGCGCCAACTCCGGAATGATGTCCCAGCCCGGCTCGCCGCGCACCAGAATGCGCCCGCACGGACCGGGATCGCCGATGCCGGCGCCGATCTGACGCGAACGCCAGCGCTTGTTGGCGGGCAAATCGGAGAGGTCGGGGCGATGGCCTTCGCGGGTATGGATGATGTGAAAGCCCTGGTCGCGCATGACGCTGAGCAGCTTCCTGATCGGATCGATCGGCGCCCGCGTCAGGGAGAGATCATAACCCATCTTGTCGACATAGCCGCCGATTCCGCAGAAATCGGTTTGCATGTCGATGATGATGAGCGCGGTATTCTCGGGGCGGAGATCGCCGTTATAGGGCCAGGCATAGGGCTCGGATTTGATGGTGCGCTCGGGCATGATCTTGCTCTCTAGCGGGTGATCGACAATTCGGCCGGGGCTCCGGTCAGCGTGCGTTTTGGCGAGCAGGTGATGATCATGATCGCCAGCGTCAGGATGTAGGGTGCGGCGTTGAAGAGGTGATAGCCGGAGGTGACGCCGACCGATTGCAGCGCGGGGCCCAGCGCCGCGGCGCCGCCGAAGGCGAGCGAGGCCCACAGGCAGAGCAGGGGATCCCAGCGCGCGAAGATCACGAGCGCGACGGCGGTGATGCCCTGGCCCGAGGACAGGCCCTCGTTCCAGCTTCCGGGATAGAACAGCGACAGGAACGAGCCGCCGATGCCGGCGAGGAAGCCGCCGACCATGGTCGCGCGCAGGCGGATCAGGAGCACGGAATGGCCCATGGCGCGGGCAGCGTCAGAGCTTTCGCCGGCGGTGCGGATGAGGAGGCCCCAGCGCGTGGTGCGGAAGGCCCAATACAGGATCGGCGCGAGCGCGACGCCGATCAGGAAGAGCACGTTGACGCGCAGCGTGGCGCGGACCTGCGGGATGTCGCTCCACCAGCCGAAATCGATCGCGGGCAGCCGCGGTGCGGTGGGCTCGATCAGCGGCTTGCCGAGATAGAAGGCAAGCCCGGTGCCGAGCAGCATCAGCGCGATGCCGACCGCGATATCATTGACGCGCGGCAGCGAGCAGATGCCGGCATGCAGCGCGCCCAGCAGTGACCCGGTGATGCCGGCGGCGAGGACGCCAAGCCAGGGCGAGCCGGTGAGATAGGAGATGCCGTAGGCGCTCATGGCGCCCATCACCAGCGTGCCTTCGAGGCCGAGATTGATGCGGCCGGAACGCTCCGTGATGCATTCGCCGAGACTTACGAACAGGAAGGGCGTGGAGACGCGAATGGCGCCGCCGAGCACGGCGAGCGGGACGGTCCAGAGTCCGATCGATCCGTCTGCCATCAGGACTTGCCTTTCAGGAATCCGATGCGGCCGTAAAGCGCATCGCTGGCCAGCACGAAGACGAAGATGATGCCTTGCAGCACCAGCACGGATGCATCGGGCAATCCAAGGCGGCGTTGCAGCAGACCACCGCTGGCGCTGATGCCGCCAAGCAGGATCGCGACGGGGATGATGGCGAGCGGATTTTGCCGCGCGAGGAAGGCGACGAGAATGCCGGTGAAGCCATAGCCCGCGGCGAGATTGGCGTTGGTGCGCCCCTGCACGGCAGCAACCTCGACCATGCCGGCAAGGCCCGCGGCGCCGCCGGCGAGGAAGCAGATGGTCAGGATCAGCTTGCTGACGCCGAGACCGACGATCTTCGCGGCACGGATGTTACCGCCGGCGACGCGTGCGGCAAAGCCGAACACGGTATGATAGATCAGGATGTAAGCGGCGATCGCGGCGACGAGGCCGAACACGAGGCCCCAATGTACGTCGGTGCCGGGAATGGTGCCGATCATGTTGGCGGCACCGATCTCGCGCGTCGACGGCTTGTTGAGGCTGGCGGGATCGCGCATCAGTCCTTCGACGAGATGGTTGAGGATCGCGAGCGCGATGTAGACGAGCAGCAGGCTCGAGATGGTCTCGTTGACGCCACGATACTGGCGCAGCGCGCCCGCCAGCGTGATCCACAGGCCGCCGCCGGTCACGCCGGCGATGACCATGGCAATCTGCACGACGAGCGGCGGCATACCCTGGAGCACAAGCGCCGCGCTGGTCGCCGACAGCGCGCCGATCAGGAGTGCGCCTTCGCCGCCGATGATGACCATGCCGAGTTGCGCCGGCAGCGCCGTGCAGAGCGCGGTGAGGATCAGGGGTGCAGCACGCGTCAACGTGTTCTGCCAGGAGAACCAGGTGCCGAAGGCGCCATAATACATATAAAAGTAGAGATCGAGCGGGTTCTTGCCGAACATCGCGACGAAGATGCCGAAGACCACGAGCGCGCCGGCCAGCGCCGCGCCGGGGATCAGGATGTATTCGATTGTCGCGCCATGGCGCTGGAGGAATCCTGCATCGGCGGCCGGGGCAATCGTCCCGGCCGCTTCAGTATGATCCGCCGCTTCCGTCGTCACGAAGTCGCCCCGATCACGCCTTCGACGAGGTAGTCCATCTTCTCGAGCTCAGGATCCTTCTGGCCGCGATCGGTTCCGGCCGCAATGACCGTCTTGCCCTTGTTGTCGACCAGCCCGCCCTTGAAGATGGCGTAGCCGTCAGCCGAGAGGAATTTGGCCTTGACGTCGTCGGCATGCTTGCGTGCTTCGGCGGAGACGGCCTCGCCATAGGGCGAGGTCTTGACGATCTCTTCCTTGAGGCCGCCGCGATAGAAGTTCGGGATGCTCTCACCGGCGGCGATCATCTTCACGAATTTCGGGTAGAGCGCTTCCCAATTCCACTCGGCACCGGTGAGATACGCCTTCGGCGCCAGCGGCGACTGGTTGGTGTGATAGCCGCAGACGAAAGCGCCGCGGCGCGCGGCGTTCTCGACCATGGTCTTCGGACCGTCGACATGACAGGTGAGGACATCGACGCCCTGGTCGATCAGGCTGTTGGTGGCCTCGGCTTCCTTGACCGGCATCGACCAGTCGCCGGTGAAGATCACTTGCGTCGTGGCCTTCGGGTTGGCGAGCCTGGCGCCGAGCGCGAAGGCGTTGATGTTGCGCAGCACTTGCGGGATCGGCTTGGCCGCGACGAAGCCGAGCTTGCCGCTCTTCGACGTGTATCCGGCGACGATGCCGGAGATGTACTGGGCTTCGTCGATGTAACCGAAATAGCTGCCGGCGTTCTTCGGGTCCTTGTCGCTCCAAAGGCCACCGCAGTGCTCGAAGCGCAGCTTCGGGAACTTGTTGGCCATCTTGATCATGTGCGGGTTGTAGTAGCCGAACGAGGTCGGGAAGAGCAGCGTGGCACCGTCGAGATTGATCATGGACTCGATCGTCTTCTCGACCGCGTCGGTCTCCGGCACCTTCTCTTCCTCGACGACTTTCAGTCCGGGAATCTTCTTCAGGGCCGCCGCGCCCTGCGCATGCGCCTGGTTGTAGCCGTAGTCATCGCGCGAGCCGACATAGATGAAGCCGATGGTCGTGTCGGCTGCGAAGGCCGGGCGGATGCCCGCCGCCGCGCCGAGGGTAAGGGCTGCGCCGCCTTGCAACAAATGACGTCGTGAAATCCTGCCAAAATCCATTGCCTGCTCCCCTTGGCGGACGCGCCGCCTTCATCTCGCGGCTGCGCCGGTTTGGCGGAGCCGGATAGGATGTCGCAAGCTTTGTGCCAGAGGTCAGGAAGCGAGCTTGTTGGATTAAGTTATTGAAATTTATAGCATATAATAGTCGCTTTAGGCCTTGGCCGGAAAATCGGCAGATTAATTCTTGAGCAATATACCATTGTTGTATGCAATGTGGTTAAGCAGCCCTAACCGATTCACGCGTGTGTATGGCGGGCGTCGGGCGGTCCGTCGCGTACCGCATTCATGCTAACCACGCGCTGATCGGGACGACGCCGGCGGAGCGAATTTCGCTGGCACCGAACTTGTATCGATTGTCGCCCGGACCGCCGCTGTCGTGGTCATATGAGATGGGAAGCCTGCCGAGATGGCCGCTGGTAACGCCGTTCAAACCACATCGCTCGGCGAAGAGATCGTGCGAGGGATCAACGAGCTCGCCGCGATCTCGGAAGAAGGCGACAGGCTCACCCGCATCTATCTCACCAAAGAGCTGCGCAAGGCTGCCGACCTCATCCTCGCCTGGATGCGCGAGGCCGGCATGAGCGCGCATCTCGATGCGATCGGCAATGTCTGCGGACGCTACGAGGGCGAGCGGCCGGGGGCGCCCTGCCTGATGCTCGGCTCGCACTACGACACGGTGCGCGATGCCGGCAAATGGGACGGGCCGCTGGGCGTGATCACGGCGATCGCCTGCGTCGCGGACCTCAACCGCCGCGGCAAGCGCCTGCCGTTTGCGATCGAGGTGATCGGCTTTGCCGATGAAGAGGGGGTGCGTTTCGCCTCGACGCTGCTCGGTAGCCGTGCGGTGGCCGGAACTTTCGACGAGAGCGTCTTGAACGCCCGCGACCGCGACGGCATGTCGATGCGCGATGCGCTCGTCACGTTCGGCCTCGATCCCGATCACATCGGCGCTGCGGCGCGGACGCGGCGCGAGCTGCTGGCCTATCTCGAACTGCACATTGAGCAGGGCCCGGTGCTGGAAGCCCAGATCCTGCCCGTTGGCGTCGTCACCGCGATTGCGGGTGCCACGCGCCTTGCCGCACGGCTGACCGGCATGGCGGGGCATGCCGGCACCGTGCCAATGGCGCTGCGCCGCGACGCGCTCGCCGGTGCTGCCGAATGCATCGGCGCGATCGAGCAGTTCTGCCGCACCGACGCGAGCGGCCTGGTCGGCACCGTCGGCTACATCCAGGCGAGGCCCGGCGCGACCAATGTCATTCCGGGCGAAGTGTCGTTCACCATCGACATGCGCGCCCCAACCGACATGCACCGCAAACGCGCGGTAGCTGATGTCGTCCGCGAGATCGAGGCCATTGCCAAGCGCCGGCAATTGGCGCTCCAGCTCGACGTCACCCACGAGAACCGCACTGCGCCTTGCGCACCCTGGTTGAAGGACCAGATCGCACAGGCAATTGCCGCGGAAGGGATTTCCGTATTCGAGCTGCCGAGCGGGGCAGGCCACGACGGCATGGCGATGATCGACATTGCCGACGTCGGCATGATCTTCGTCCGCTGCCGCGGCGGCATCAGTCATCATCCGGACGAGCATGTCGAGCCCGCCGATGCTGACGCCGGCGCGCGGGTGCTGCTCAGGGTGATCGAGAATTTTCGGCCACGGGCGGACCGCTGACCGGCTGGAGTCCGCAAGTCACCGGGTAGAGACACGAATCAGACACGTGTAAAACGGTGACTGCCAGCACGTGACATCAACCGATTGACCCATATGAACAGCGACATCTCCTTCCCATCACCTCGCGAGAACCGATTCTACCAGGGCATGGCTGCGACCTTCGTCGCCAATGCGCTTCAGGCGGTCAATTTTCTCGGCGATCGATTCCTGAGGACGTCGCAGCATTCGTTCTCGGCCATCGAGGACCTCTACCGGCACTCGATGGACAGCGCCTTTTCGGTGACCGAGGCGTTCCTCGTCACCGGCGCGCCGCACGCTTCCGCCTATTACCCGCGCGACTTCGCCTGGTTCTACCCTGATGTCCTCGACCCCGAGACCATCATGGATTCGCAGGACGCGGTGCTGCGGGTGCACCTGCTGGAAAAAAGTGTGCGCCTGCTGCTGGAGGCGGTTCGCGCCGATGTCGTCACGACGACCATCGTTCCGGCCGGACGCCGCCGGTATCTCGGCGTGAACTATTTCTCGCGGCCCTCGGATACCTTGCTCGGCATTCTCGCCGGCCTCCAGCAGATGCTCTCCGCCGAGGAGAGGGCGTCGTCCTATCTGGCGATGTCACAATGCGCGCATGCCGGCCGCCTGCTGCTGGCGGAATACGGCGCCGATCTCAAGCGCGCGATCCTCCAGCTCGCAAGCGAGCTGGAGCCGTTCGAGGTCGACGGCATCGGATATTTGCTGTGCGATGCCCGCGCCCCTCGCTCCGCGGCAACGGACACGCGCGCGGAGCGCCGGCGTTTCGTGACCAATGCCTGCGTTTACACGACGTTTGTATGGGGTGTGCAGCTTGGGGTCGTTGACGAGATCGAACTGAAGCAGCTGCTCGGGCGCGACCTCGCGCAGTACAAGAGGGACCTCCTGCGCCTGTTCGGCAAGGACGGCTATATCAAGCATTCGCTGGACGGCCCGGTGGGCACGCCGGTGTCGTTGGTGGCGTTGGATTTCGTCAGCGTGCATCGCGGCTTCTGGGATATGGGCGATGCCGGCGAGCGTGCATTGTTCGCGGCCACCGCGGATCTGATCATTGCGGAGCCGCGCTTTCGCATACCCAGCACGTTCCACTTCCTCGTCTCCGCCGATAATCCGCGAAACAAGATGATTCACAAGATTGCGGCGCCTGCCTATCAGGGCCGCTCCTCCTGGCCGACGTTCAACGTCGAGTTTGCGGATCGCATGCTGGACTATGATGAATGCTCGGGGGGCGACACTTACCGGGCCTGCGCGCAAGGGATATTGAAGGACATTCGTACCGCGACCGAGGTTCACGGCGGGTATCAGGAACTGATCTCGGAGCAGGGGCTGAAATATCGCACCTGGGCTTACAAGGGCGCCGTGGCGCACTCCTGGTTTCCGCGCTTCTTGTCGGTCTGGAGGAGGGCGTATGGAACGCCGCTCCTCCAGTGGAATGATTGACCCGCGCTACCCCGCCGTCACGTCGACCAACTCGCCGCCCTCCAGCACCTTGACCGCCGTGGCGCGGTCGAGATCGCCTTCCCACGCAGCGACCACCACCGTTGCCACGCAATTGCCGACGAGGTTGCCGAGCGCGCGGGCCATGCCGATGAACCAGTCGACCGACAGCACCAGCACGAGGCCGATCGCGGGAATGCTCGGCACCGCGTTGAGCGTCGCCGCCAGGATCACGATCGCCGAGCCCGGCACGCCATGTGCGCCTTTCGACGTGATGAGGGAGACGCCAAGCACCAGCAGCAGATCGCCGAACGACAGCGGTGTGTTGGTCGCCTGGGCGATGAAAACCACGGCAAGCGTCAGGTAGATCGAGAACGCATCGAGGTTGAATGAATAGCCGGTCGGGATGACGAGGCCGACCACCGAGTCCTTCACGCCCATCCGCTCCAGCTTCTTCATGATCTGCGGCAGCACCGCGTCGGACGAGGCGGTCGCGAGCACGATCATCAGTTCCTCGCGCAAATAGGCGAGGAATTTGAGGATGTTGATTCCGGCGAGCGCCATCACGCCGCCGAGCACGCCCAGTACGAAGATGCCGACCGAGACGTAGAACAGCATCACCAGCGAGACGAGCTGCTTCAGCGAGCCGACGCCGTATTTGCCGACGGTGTAGGCGACAGCGCCGAGCACGCCAAGCGGGGCCACGCGAACGATGAGCCCCATGACGCGGAATAGCACGGTCGAGGCGGCATCGATGAAGGACGTCACGAGCTTGCCCTTTTCGCCGCCGACCAGCGCGAGGCCGACTCCGAACAGAACCGCGAAGAACAGCACCTGGAGCACATCGTTGCGCGACAGCGCGTCGAAGGAGGTGGTCGGGATAACATTCATCAGGAACGCGCCGATACCGCCGCCGGACAGTTTATGGGCGTTGTCGGCGTAGGTGTTGAGCGCCTTGGCATCGAGCGTCGAGGGATCGATGTTCATGCCGTGGCCGGGGCCGAAGAGGTATGCGAGCAGCAGGCCAACGACGAGTGCGACGGTCGTCATCACCTCGAAATAGACCAGAGCCTTGACGCCGACCCGGCCGACCTTCTTGAGGTCGCCGGCACCGGCAATGCCGTGCACGACGACGCAGAACACGATCGGGGCCACGATCATCGAGATCAGCTTCAGGAAGGCATCGCTGAGGATCTTGAGGCTGACGGCAAAATCCGGGGTGACCATCCCCAGGATGACGCCAAGCACCAGCGCGGCGAGCACCTGGACGAACAGCGAGGTGTAGAGCGGCTTGGGCTCCGCGACGGGTGCCGCAGTGATGGTCGACATGGTGAACTCTCCCGGTTTTGACGCGTCCTCGACGCCAAGAAGGAGCAACTACCGTGCCAGATTGCCGCGGCTCGGGCGGGAGGCGGGCCTATTCCGCGGCCTTCGCCATCTTGCCAAACATTCGGGTCGGCGCCGGGAAACCGCAGGAGGTGCCGTCGGTGACCTTGACCTGATCCTCCCAGGGCAGGCGATAGCTGCCTGCAACCATGTCCTGCATGAAGGTATAGGGGCAGTCCATCGCGCCGCCTTTTACCGCGACATAGCCGCGGTGCCAGAGCTGGTAGATGTTGTTCTCGACACCCCAATTGATGCGCGCCTCGCGCACGAGGTCGGGCCGCACCTCAGCCGTGATGATCTCGTCGGCACGGCCGGTGGTGCCGTGCGCCAGCACGTTGCCATCGAAATTGACGATCATGCCTTCGCCCATGGAATCGAATGACCCATCGCTGCCGCACATGCAGACGTTTGCGGTCACCATCAGATTCTGAAACGAATTGGCCTGGTTGGTGAAGCGCCATGCTTCGCGAATCGGCGCGGTATAGCCGGCGGTACGGATCATGATCTCCGCGCCCTTGTAGGCGCATTCGCGCGCCATCTCCGGGAACATGCCGTCGTGGCAGATGATCAGCGCGATCTTCGCGCCGTTCGGGCCCTCGATCACGGGAATGCCGACGTCGCCGGGCTCCCACGGCTCGACCGGAATCCACGGATGAAGTTTGCGATAGTAGAGCTTGATCTCGCCGTGGTCGTCGATGATCAGGCCCGAATTATAGGGATTGCCGTGCGGGTTGAACTCCATGATGGAGAAGCAGCCCCAGATCCTGTTGTCGATGCAGGCTTTCTTGAAGGCGGCGACCTCGGGCCCGTCGAGCCGGCACATGATCTCGGGATTGGTGTCCATCGAGAGGCCGTGCAGCGAGTATTCGGGGAACACCACCAGATCCATGGTGGAGAGATTACGGCGTGCCTTGCCGACCATCCAGACGATACGCTCGGTCTGCTTGGCCAGATCGGCGCGGGTCACGACATTCGGCAGTTGCAACTGCACCAGCCCGATGACCACACCGTTGGGAGATTTGTTCAGCCCGCCAAGTCCGTTCATGATCAGCTCCCTTGCCGTCCGCGCGGCGCCGTTGCACGCGGTTCTCGGCAGAGCAAATCCGATTTTGGCGACGCGCAAAAGTCCATTTTTCAGGCGACGGGCGAAAGTCGTGCTCGTGAGGATCGCCAACCGTCGCCGGAGCGTGCCGACGCCCATTGATGCGGCGCGGCGTGCCTCAAGTCTCGGCTTGACCCTCCCGTCCGTCCAATGTCAGGCTTATGACATGAGTACAGCAAAGCGACATATCGCCAGCCTTCGTGACGAATATGCCGAGATGACGCGGCAGCGCATCGTAGCGGCCTTCGTCGAGACGCTGGAGGACGAGGCGGCCGACGACATCTCCATGGCCGCGGTGGCCAAGCGCGCGAAGGTGGCCGAGCGAACCATCTATCGGCACTTCAAGACCCGCGCGGAGCTGTCTGCTGCGGCCGGCGAATGGATCGAGGACAACGTCTTCAGCTACATTCCTTTCACTTCGCCCGACGAACTGCCCGAGATCTTCCGCAAGCTATGCAAGCGATTTGATCGTCATCCGCATTTGGCTCGGGCCATTGCAGTGACGCGAGCGGGCCGAAGGGTGCGCGCGGGCTTCCGGCGCCACCTGATCGAGCAGCATCGCAAGGCGATGGCACCGCTGGTGCAGCATCTGCCCGCGAAGGAGGTTCGCCAGGCGGAGGCGCTCGCGTCTTATCTCAACAACGTGCTGGCCTGGAACGCGATGCGCGAGGACTTTGGCATGTCCAGCGCCGAGATTGCCGACACGATTGAGTGGGCGCTCACGACCCTCCTGAAGGACGTCCGGCAGCGCGATGCCGTCGCGGCGCGCAGCGGCAAGGTCGGAAAATCGCCGCGGAAGCGAACCACGGCTCCGAAAGAGCCGGCGTAGAGTGAGGCAGGCCATGAATGCGATACCCGACGATCTCCTGATCAACGCGCCCGATGAGGTTCGCATCCGCCAGGACCTGGTGCTGACGGCGCTCGGCCGCCGCCCGGCCGATCGCTCCTTGCGTGTCGGCAGGCTGCTCGACGTGCACAGCCGCACCTGGAGCGAGGATCAGGAGATCGTCTTCAAGGGCCGGCGTATCGCGTGGGTGGGACCGGCCGGAACCTATCCCGGCGAGGTCCGCGAGCGCGTGCATCGGCCGGATCTCGCGGCCGTGCCCGGCTTCGGCGAGGTGCACAAGCATATCGAAAGCTCGCATCTGACGCCAGAATGGGAGGCGGCGCTGGTGCTGCCGCATGGCAATACCTGGACCTGCGAGGCGAGCCACGAATTCTCCAACGTCAACGGTGCACGCAATCTCGAATTCTGGTTCGAGGCACGCCGCCGCGGTTCGCCGCTCAAGATCTTTCCGCAACCCGGTTCGGCCGTGCCACCGACGGCTTACGAATGGGGCGGCGGCTGGTACGGGCACGATGAGCAGGCGCGCTTCATGGGTGAGAGCCTGATGGTCACCGGGCTCGACGAAGTCATGGACTGGCCGGCGGTGTGGAATCCCGAGAATCCCTCCTACAAGCGGCTCTGGGGCATGATCGAGGCGACGTTTGCAGCGCGCGGCGTCGTCGAAGGCCACGCCTCCGGCTTGCGCGATCTGCCCTCCATCAACGCCTTTGCCGCGGCCGGGCTCGCGTCCGATCACGAAGTGCAGACTCCGGAGGAGACCTGGGACAAGCTCACCCGCGGCTTGTTCATCGAGCTGCGTGTCTATGCCATGGACGAGATCGTCAAATGGCTGCTCGCAAAGGGTTTGCAGGACTGGTCGCAGATCGCGTTCACGACGGATGACCGCAGTGCCAGCCACACGCTCGAACTCGGCGCCAGCGATCACAATGCGCGGGTCGCGATCGAGGCCGGTCTTGCGCCGGAAATCGCAATCCAGTGCCTGACCATCAATCCGGCGCGGCATATGCGCCTCACGCCGTTCGTCGGCAGTCTGGCTCCAGGGCGTTTCGGCGACGTCGTGCTGCTCTCGGATGTTGCCAAGCTGACGATCGGTGAAGTGTGGGCCGATGGCGCGCAGGTTTCCGAGGGCAAACGGTACGTCGGCCAGGTGCCCGAGATCCGGTGGCCGGATTGGGCCACGAAGACGGTCAACATCGAGCGCACGATCAAGCCTCAGGATTTCGAGCTGCGGGCCGAGCCCGGCCGTACCACGATGAAGGCGGCCGTGATCCGTCCCTTCCATTGGCATCCCGAATTCTACACGCTCGAACTGCCGGTGCGTGACGGTGCCGTGCAGCGTGACGAGAGCGAGGCCATCACCAAATTTGCCATCGTCGATCGCTTTTCCGGCGACGGGCGGGTCGCAAAGATGTTCTGGCGCGGCTGCGGGCCGCGCACGCCGGACACGGCAGTTGCCTGTTCGGTGGCGCACGATAAGCACAATATCTGGGTGGTCGGTTCGTCCGATGCGGCGATGGCAAAGGCGGTAAACGCCCTGATCGAACTTCAGGGCGGATGGGCCCTGGTACGCGAGGGCGAGCTCGTTGCCACCGTGCGCTTCGAGGTCGGCGGGCTGATGAGCTGTCGTTCGGCGCAAGCGCTCGATGCCGAAATGCAGGCGCTTTATGCGGAAGGCCGCAAGATCGACTGGATGTACGAGCCGACGTTCCGGCCACGCTGGTATCCGGGATTCCCGGAGAGGCTCATGTTTGCGACGCTGACCTGCGCGCCCTGGAGCTGGGTGCTGGTTGCGCCGTGCGAGCAAGCGCCGCTCGGTTTCATCAACGTGCAGACCGGCGAAGCGCACCCGGTGGTCTGGTAGGGGGAGGACTGGGATGGACGAGATCACGAAGCCGCAAGCCGCTTCCACCGAGCCGGCGTCGCGCGCAACCTCGGGCTTGCTTGATCGTATCTTTGGCCTCACCGAGCGTGGCACGAGCGTTGGCCGCGAGGTGATGGCCGGAGCGACGACGTTCGCGGCGATGGCCTATATCATCGCCGTGAACCCGGCGATCATGTCCAACGCCGGAATGGATCGTGCCGATCTCGTCAGTGCCACGGCGCTCGCCGCGATCCTCGGCTCGGTGATGATGGGGCTGTGGGCCAATCTGCCGCTCGCCGTTGCGCCGGCGATGGGATCGAACGTCATCTTCACCTATGTCATCGTCAAGCAAATGGGCATGCCCTGGCAGGGGGCGCTCGCCATGGTTGCCTTCACCGGCGTGCTGTTCCTGATCCTCAGCCTGTCGAAGCTGCGCGAGAAAGTCGCGAAGGACGTCCCGGAAGCGCTGAAGATCGGCATCCAGGCGGCGGTCGGCACGCTCATCGTCTTCATCGCGCTGCGCGGCGCCGGCTTCGTGGTCCAGAACCCCTCGACCTACATCGCCATGGGATCGCTGCGCAGCCCGCCGGTGCTGCTGACGCTGTTTGGCCTCCTGCTCACGCCGGTGCTGGTGGCGCGTCGGGTACCCGCGGCGCTGATCCTGTCGATCGCGGCCCTGACCGTGATCGGATTCTTCGTTCCCGGCGCCAACGGCAAGATGGTGACGTCGGTGCCATCAGCCATCATGTCGTGGCCGCGCTGGCCGACCGGCACGTTCATGGCACTCGACATCGGCTATCTCTTCAGCCATTTCGTCGTGGCGCTGCCGTTGCTGTTCTATTTCCTGTGCGCCGAATTCTTTTCGACGCTCGGCACGCTGATCGGCGTGACGGGTGCCGCCAATTTGCGCAAGCCGGACGGCTCGATCCCGAATGCCACCGCTGCATTTGCGACCGATGCGACGGCTTCGATCGTGGGACCGCTGCTCGGGACGTCCGTCGTCACGGCCTACATCGAATCCATCACCGGCGTGCAGGCCGGCGGTCGCACCGGCCTGACCTCGCTGACAGTTGCGGGATTCTTCTTCCTCGCGCTGTTCTTCTGGCCGATCTTCGTCATCATCCCGCCGCAAGCGACCGCGCCCGCGCTGGTGCTCGTTGGTGTGCTAATGATGCAGGGGCTTGCCCGCACCGACATGACCGATCTCGGCAATGCGGTTCCAATCGTGCTGACGCTGCTGGTCACGGTGCTGACCAATAACCTCATCAATGGAATGGCCCTGGGCACGCTGAGCTACATCGCCCTGGAAGTGGCAGTCGGGCGGCGGTCACAGATTCCGGCGATGGTGTGGGGACTCGGCGTCGTGTTCGTCGCTTACGCGATCGTGATCGCACAGATCTTTTGACGTGCGCGTCAAGCTGCGAGGTCCAGCAACCTGCACGATCCGCGCACAAGCGCTTTGCGCCCGGCCGGCGTCATCGCTGGTACGCCGTCCTCGACCACGACAAGGCCGAGCTTGACGAGGCTTTCGACGAGATAGGCCTTCGAGAGGCGTCCGTTCGACACGGGATTGCGAAGCGCCTTCAGTGCTTCCCACTGGTCCGGCGAAAGGTCGAAGTCGAAATCGTCGTTCATGTTGCCTCAAGCGGTAATGCGCGTTCCGCGCGCCCCTGTTAGCGGCGCTGCATGAAAACCGTGCGACGACAATGAGTCGGGAATTCGGTGGGGTGTTTAGAACATCTCTTCACAAATTGCCGCACTTCATTGCGTCACAAGAGTTAAGATCCTTCGGACGCGAACATCGTTCCGATCTTCGATCACTAATTGATGATCTGCTCTTGAACGTGCGCCTCGGCTATCGCAGTGCAGGGGAAGCGTTGCTGTCTCATTTTGCGTCGCAGTATGCACAGGAATCATAAGGCGACGGACTCAGGACTCTGTTACGTTGATCCCTCGGGAATGGCTTCACAGGGCAGGAGTGGAGTGCATGAACAGACTGGTCGAAATTCGCGGTCAGGAATCCCTGTGCAGGGAGCGTGCCGCGCTCGATTCGGAGCGCCGCGTTTTCTGGCTCGCGCAAGCCCAGGAATGGGAGCAGCGGGCGCTCGACGAAATCGCCTATCATTTCCGGGAGTGCAACATCGCTCAGGCGGAGCTTGCGCGAGGCTGACGTCTGCGTGAGCTCGAGGCCTACTGATAGGTTGCAACGATATCGGACACCGCGCGCTCGAGTTGCTGCGCGGTCGCGCATTGGCGCACAACGCTGCAAAAGGTCGCGTAGCGCGGCATCTCGGAATCGCCAAAGCCCCAGGCGAGCCGTCCTTCGGGATTGAGCCAGACCAGCCGCTTCGAGCGTTCGGAGATGCGGCGCAGGATGTCGGCGCGCGGGTCGAGATTGTTGCTGCGGGCGTCGCCGAGCACGATCACCGTGGTCTGCGGTGTCAGCGTGCTCATGAACTCTTTTTCGAAATCGACGAGCGAAGAGCCGTAGTCGGACGAGCCGAAGCCGACCTTGGACATGATCTCGGCCATCGCCTCTTCCGGCGATTTCTTTTCCAGGATCTCGCTGACCTCGATCAGGTGCGACGAGAAGGCGAAGGAGCGGACATCGTCGACCACCTCGTGCAGGGAGTGGATCAGGAGCAGGAAGAAGTCGGAGACTTGTGCGACCGAACCGGAGACGTCGCAGAGCGCCACGATCTTCGGGCGGTCGCGATGCTTGCGCTTCCAGGCGGTGAGGAACGGTACGCCGCCCCAGGCCGCGTTGCGTCGCAGCGTGCGGCGGACATCGAGATGGCCGCGGCGCTGGCGCTTGCGCGGTTTCGAATAGCGCTCGCGCAGGCGGCGCGCGATCTGGCGAATCAGGGTGCGCATCTCCGCGACCTGGCGCCGCTCGATGCGGGCCAGCGGCGCGTTGCGCAGAATCTCGTTGCGGAGGTTTTCAGCCTCCTCGCGGGCATAGAGCGCAAGCCCTTGTGCGACCGTGTCGCGCACGGCCTCGCGCAAGGCGTCCAGCGCGGCACGGAGACGCTCGGCCAGCGGCGGATTGGCCGCAGTGAGTTCGTCGAGATCGTCGCGCAGGCGCTGGAGGCCCATGGCGTCGAGAATGCGGCTGGAGAAGATGCCGCGCTGGGTCGAGTAGCGGATGTCGGACAAGGAGGCCGCACCGGAAGCGCTGGCGATCGCGGCTGCGATCGCGTTGCGATCCTGAGACAACAGCATCTGCGCAAGCGGGCCCAGGCCTTCCGGCGGCCGGCCTTGGCCCGCTTCGCTGGCCGCGCCGGAGGAGGGCGACCGATCCGCGTCCTGCGCGGCGTCATCGTCGCTGGCGGCCTCGGGTTGATCATCGCGCTGTTCCGGCTGGCTGAAGAACAGATCAAAGCAGTCGCCGAGCGCGAGCTTCTCGTCCTGCGATTTGGCGAGCGTCAGGAGCAGCGCGTCGCGCAGGACGGCGCGGTCGGAAAAGCCGACCTGTTTGACCGCGCGCATCGCATCGATGCTTTCGGCGGGCGAAACGTGGACGCCGGCCCCGCGCGCCGCCCGAAAGAAACGATGGAGGTTCTCGCGCATCGGCGTCAACCGAAGACGTTGGACCGTGCCGCCTTGGCAATAAAGGTCGTCACTTGCGGCGATGCTGCCTCGATGTCGGCCTCGTATTTCAGGAGCACATTGAGCGTGTCCTTGACGATCTCGGTATCGAGCTCGCTGGCCTGCAGCAGCACCAGCACGCGCGCCCAGTCGATGGTCTCGCTCACCGAGGGCAGCTTCTTCAAGTCCAGCGAGCGGATTTCGTGGATGAAGCCGACCATCTGCCGTCGCAGCGTCTGCGAGATGCCGGGGACGCGGCTCTCGACGATGCGCTCCTCGAGCCGCTGCTCGGGGAAGCCGATATGCAGATGCAGGCAGCGCCGCTTCAGGGCGTCGCCGAGGTCGCGCTCGCTGTTGGAGGTCAGGATCACGGTCGGCGGCGTGATCGCCGAAACCGTGCCGAGCTCGGGGATCGTGACCTGGAAATCCGACAGGATCTCCAGCAGCAGCGATTCGAACTCTGCGTCCGACTTGTCGATCTCGTCGATCAGCAGCACGCAGCCGCCCGGCTGCTCCAGCGCCTGGAGCAGTGGCCGCGGCTCGACGAACTCCTTGGAGAAGAACACGTCACCGAAATCATGGAGCTGGTTGAGCGCGGCATGAAGCGTCTGCGCGCCGCCGAGCACTTCGCCGAGCTTGTCCTTGAGGATCTGGGTGTAGAGAAGCTGCTTGGCGTATTTCCACTCATAGAGCGCCTTGGCCTCGTCGAGGCCTTCGTAGCATTGCAGGCGGATCATCTTCATGCCGCGCCAGGCGGCAATCGCCTTGGCAAGCTCGGTCTTGCCGACGCCCGCCGGGCCCTCGACCAGGATCGGCTTCTCGATCTGCTGCGACAAATAAACTGCGGTCGCGATCTGCCGGCTCGCGATGTAGCCCTGCGCGGCGAGGCCGCTCTCCACTGCCTCGATCGACGTCGAGGCCTTCTGATCAGCCACGAAAGGGCGCTCCCAAAGGTCTTGCTTGAGGCTTGTTCTGCCTGCGTTCCCGGCAAAGAACAAGCCTCGTTTGGGAGGCATCTGACCCGCGTGAGAGGCGTTTTTTCCGCTGAACGCAAATAGTTGAGCGGTTCGCCGATCGCGCGATCAGTGCCGCAGCAGCTCCGGCTTGCGGATGGTCTGCCGGACCTCGGCGCCGCAATCGGCGCATTCATAGACGAAGTCGATCTTGGCAAGACTCCAATGCGGCTCGACCTCGCGCACATACATCGGCAGGAACCCCATGCAGGTGGGGCAATTCACAGGCGCGATTTCGACGTCCTGATGATGCTGTACATAAGCTGGCATCTCGGCTCTCCTTCGCAGGCGACCACCAAACCCCGCGCAAAGGCTACCGCCGGTTGCCGCAAGCCGGTCATCAACTCTTTCGAACGGAGGCGGAACGGCGGGCGTTTGTCGTTCGCTGTGACATTCTTGTTACGTCTTCTCTACTGTAACGGGCGGGCCAAATGCCTATTTCTCCGGCCGATCAGGTTCTCTGACCTTCACTGCAACGATAAGGGAGTAACGCCCATGACGCATGCTATTCGTTTTCACAGCACCGGCGGTCCGGAAGTCCTGGTTTGGGAGGAGGTCAGCGTCGGCAAGCCCGGTCCGGGCGAGGCACGCATCCGCCACACGGCCGTTGGTCTCAACTTCGTCGACATCTACAATCGCTCCGGTGTGTATCCGGTGCAATTGCCGAGCGGACTTGGCAGCGAGGGCGCCGGCATCGTCGAGGAGGTCGGGCCCGGTGTCGCCGACCTGAAGCCGGGCGATCGTGTCGCCTATGGTGCCTCGCCGCTCGGCGCCTATTCCGAGGCGCGGCTGATCCCGGCCGATCGGCTGTTGAAGTTGCCTGATGGCGTCGACGACACGACTGCGGCGGCGATGATGCTGAAGGGGCTCACCACGCAATATCTGATCCGGCAGACCTATCGTGTGAAGGCCGGCGACACCATCCTGCTCCATGCCGCGGCCGGCGGCGTCGGCCTGATCCTGAGCCAATGGGCAAAGCATCTCGGGGCGACTGTGATCGGCACCGTCAGCAGTGACGAGAAGGCGAAGCTCGCCCAGGCGCATGGCTGCGACCACGTCATCATCTACACGCGCGAGGATTTCGTGAAGCGCGTGGACGAAATCACGGGCGGCAAGAAGGTGCCGGTGGTCTATGACTCCGTCGGCAAGGACACGTTCCTGAAGTCGCTGGACTGCCTCGCGCCGCTTGGCGTCGCCGCGCTGTTTGGTGCGTCCTCCGGTGCGGTCGAGCCGCTCAATCTCGGCCTGCTCGCGCAGAAGGGCTCGCTCTACGTCACCCGGCCGACGCTGTTCACCTACGCCGCCAAGCGCGAGAACCTGGTGGCAATGGCGAACGAGCTGTTCGAGGTCGTCAAGTCCGGCGCGATCAAGATCGAAGTGCGGCAGACCTACCCGCTGAAGGACGCCGCCAAGGCACACGCTGATCTTGCCGCTCGCAAGACCACGGGATCGACCGTTCTTACGGTTTGATGCTCCAGCAAGTGACGCAGGCCGTTTGGGCCTGCGTCACTTCGGCTCGTGTCTGCGCAGATCGCGGGCGTGATCGAGGCGGATGGCCTGGAGGTCGACCTCCTCGGGCGGAACCTGGGGGAGGGCGGCCTCGGTCAGGATGGCTTCGGTGACGTCTTCGACCGAGCTTTCCGCGATCTCGTGGATGAACGAGATGTTCTGGTATTCACCCGAGGCGACGCGGGAAATGACCTCGCGCCGGGTGATTTCGGGATCGACGACCGCCTCGCGGCCGCGCCGCCCGTAGTCGATCATCACGACGAAATACTGCATGAAACGATCCTGCCGCGTCCCGTGGCCGGGAGCGCGGCAGAGTATTTCCGAAAAACGGAATCAAGTCAAGGGCGATTTCCAAAAATCGGAAATCGACCTTATTTTCCCTTCTTGCGAGGCCGCGCCGACTTGGCGCGCAGCCGCTCGAGTTGGCCCTTGGGCATGGACAGGCAGATCTCACCGACCCATTCGAGCTTCACGCCGACGATCGGCTTGGCGTTGAAGCTGGTGAGGTTGACGACGGAGGGCGACTTGCCCCGCTCGATGGTCTTCAAATAGCGCTCGCCGGTCTTGAGCCGGACCACGGCCTCTTCGCCGTAGAAGCTCGACAGCGGATGACGCTGGTCCTTGTAGACCACGATGACATCGCCGCTTTCGTATTTGGGCAACATCGAATCGCCCACGATCTCGAATGCGACGGTCTCTTCCATGATCGGGAAGGGCAGTGCGATGTCGCCGAGGCCTTCCGGGGGAACCTGCTCGTAATCCGGCTCGATCACGGCGCCGGCGCCAACGCGACCCATGATGGGCGCGAGATTGAGCTCGAGATATTCCATGATCGGAATGATTTCCGAGGCCTTCACCAGGCGCTCGCCGCCGAGGATTTCGGACACCGCGCCGGGCCGCACGCCCATGGCCGCCGCTAGGCCGCCCTTGCTCTTGCCCGTCTTCTCCAGGCCTCGTTCGATCATTGCAACGTCCAACATTGGTGATTCCCTCGATTGCGCATCGACTCGCCTCTTATAATCCGAAATTCGGAATTGATGCAATTATGAATATCAGAATTATCGCTTGACTCTAGCTTCGGAATACCGGAATGTGCGTTTCGCCGTCCGGTCGTGTGATCGGCAGCATATTCACAGGACAGCAGAATGGAACCGGGCCATTGGCCGTCGGAGCACTCCGACGCGCTTCGCGACTATTTTCTCAAGGGCATGTCTTATGCGGAGATGGGAAGGGACATAAACGCAAGGTTTGGAACGGCTTACACGCGCAACGCGGTGATCGGCCGCGCCAAGCGGCTCGGGCTCATCCTGCCGGCGTGGATGACGAGCCCGTCGATCGTGCCGTCTTTGCCGGGCGAGGCATGCCCACCGTCGCCACGCCGGCTGGCGTTGCCGTATCTGAATGTGCCGCCGAAGTCCGCGATGAAACCCGCAGCGCGGGTCAAGCTGCGCTGTGTCGGCGTCCAGCCGCGCCTGATCCCGCTGGTCGAGCTCGCGGGCGAGGACTGCCGCTATCCCTACGGCGGCGACAGGGACGGGGAGGAGATCGCTTTCTGCGGCCATCCGCGCCAGGCGGGCTCGAGCTACTGCGCGCCGCATGCCAGCCTGACGCGGCGGTCTGGAGCTGCGTCCACCCCTGCCGCCGGTCCCGTCGTGTTGAGGCTGGTCTCTGCTGCCTGACGGGGCCGCCATCCGCTCAATCGTCAAGCTTGCAAGGAGTATCCGAGTGGCACGTGCCAAACGCAGCAAGTCCTACAAATTGACTGGAATCCACGACCGCCGGTCGCGCGAGCTGCCGTTCAATGCGGAGTTGGCGGAGGTCGAGGTCGACAATCCGCTGGCGCTTGATGCCGGCGAGAAGATCGTGGTCGTCCGGTCGGTCCGCGGCGATCCGCTCGGCCGGTTGCACGCGCATCACCAGATCGACGAGGCGCAATATCGCGGCGGCCGTGCCTTCCAGAACGATTGGGAGAGGGCGGAGCGCGGGCCCCAGGCGGTGGACCCGACGCGTGAATATGTCGATGGCGCGCGCTCGCGCGAGCCCGTCACCGAGGTCCAGCGCCAGGCGGTGTTGCGCCTGAACCGGGTCGAGCGCGAATTGGGGACTGACGGCGCCGCGCTGGTGCACGACGTGCTGGTGCTGGGGCTGACCATGGATGAGATCGGTCAGCGCCGTGCCGTTCGGACCCAGCGCTGGAACGATTATTTCGCACGGCGCTTTCGCGAATGCCTGGACCGGCTGGCGCTGATCTACGGTTTTGCAACGGAAGGCGGGGCACAGCGCGCAGAACGGCGCCGATGATGGCGGCGCCCCCGCGGACTCGGCCGCAGGGGCGCCTGTCCTCTCCTCAGGGATGCGGCACGATCTGGTAAGGCGTCGTATAGGGCTCGACACGGAGCGAGGCGTTGGCCAGGAGCCCGATCTTGGCGGTCGGCGCCTGCTGCAATTCGCCGTTCGGGCCGCGATGCACGTTGTATTGCCAAACCGTGAGATCGCCTTTCTGCGCCAGCGCGTGAGCAACCGCGCTCGCATCGTTGCCGCCGAGCGCCTGAAGCTCCTCCGTCGACAATCCGACGACGATTTCGTCCTTGATGGTGACGATCTTGAACAAGTTCATCCTGGTCTCCTGCGCCCATGCGCCTTGTGTCGAGAGGGTGAGAAGCGCGACCGCGGCGCCCCTGATGAGATCGCAGCGAGAAAGCATGTCGTCGTCCTTTGGTGCTGAGGCGCGCCCGAATCGAGTCCGTCAGCCATGGCGCGCGTGGTCTGCGTGGCTGTTTCGCAATCGCTTGGTCGTTCGAGCTTGAATAGCGGTTCATGGACGGAAACAGCTCGGGAGCAATGAACCGCGATGCGAGGAGGCCAGGACCCTGGAGACCGGCTGCGACATCGACGTTCATTTCGCAGGCGGTACAACCGCCGAATTCGGACTCAACAATTGCGTGTACAATCTGGAGAAACTCGACCTCGCCAATCTCCGTTCACATCGGAAACACGCTGAAATGCCGCGCCGATTGACAGCGATCGAGGCAGTGTGCGTGAGTGATGCTGCTTCTTGACGCAGGTGGGTGACGGCGGTCCATATTCCTGTTATCCGGAATTGCCGTGGTGCGATGCAGACGAAGCATCGCTGCGGCGACGGTTGGGCTTGCCGGGCGAGTTGTTCCTTGGCATAGTTACAACCTGTTCGGTCGGGCCTGTCCGTCTGGATACGTGGTTCAGCGTGCTAACCCGCCGGATGCCGTCCGGTTCTTGAGCGGGACATCAACGTCTGATCGCGAAGGCCGATGCTTGTCATAGGTGCGAGATGAAGAACCTCAATTTCGCGGCTGAACTGCACCTGAAGCTCGGCGCGCCCTCAAGCAGCACCGTGGAAAGTCTGCGCCTGCTTCATGCGTTCCTGAAGCTCGCGCCTCGACAGCGTTTCGAGGTCATCAAGCTCGTCGAAGACCTCGCCACCGAAGAAACCGTTCCCGAGCATCCCCTGTCCTGAGCCCGGCTGCGCCGGCCTTACGCCTTCTCCCTCGTTTTTCCGCTGGAGCCCGGCCGCCGGGGGCGTTAGCCCTTGGGATGGCCGCTAGAAGCCGATCCGGCAAGTGTGGTATTCAGTCAGGAAAAAGGGAGGAGTGCGACCATGATCGAACCGAAGCTCGAAGTTCCAGCCGAACTGCGCGACCTGGCCGAGAAGACAATTGACCAGGCGGAAAAGGCATTCGGCATGTTTTTCGAAGCCGCCACCAAATCGATGACGACCGTTCCGGGCGCGGGGACGGAGGTATCGAAGCAGGCGCTCGCTTTCACCGAGCAGAACATGAAGTCGGCGTTCGAGCATGCCCGCAAGCTCGTTCATGCCACCGACCTTCAGGAGGCGATGCGGATCCAGTCCGATTTCCTGCGCAGCCAGTTCACCAGCGCCGGAGACCACATGCGCCAGATGACTGGTAGCTTCATGCAGCCCGGCAAGGGGAAGTCTTGATTCCCGGCGTGCGCCGCGTGCCCACAAATTGATCTTGCGTCGTGCGGTGATCCGCACTTCGATGCAGGCGCAGGTCCATGATGGGCCACCGAATGGCTTCATTCGCCGTCCATCATCCTTTCTGCTGATCCCTGTCGGTCCTCCGGCAGGGATTTGCATTTTATGGCATGTCTTATGGCATGTTGCGGCCGGCCAGCGCGCCTTAGCGTAGCGAGCCGATATAGGCCGCGATGTCGCCGGCTTCGATCCGGCTCAGGGGAAAATTCGGCATTTTCGGATGCGGGTCGAGCAGGAAGAAGGCGAGCCTCTCCGGGCTGAAGTCGGGCCTGCGCGCAACCGATGCAAAGGAGGGAACGTCCGCGCTCGCCTGGGCCTGGCCGTTCGCCACGACGTGGCAGCTCGCACACCAGCGCTTGGCGAGGTCGGCGCCGTGACCCGGATCTGCGGCGATAGCAGTCGAGGCGTTGAAGCTCGAGGCCACGACAAGCAGCAGGAAAAATCGTCTCAAACGCTGGTGCATCCGGCACACCTCATGCACTTGCTTGCGGCCGCCACGCTCAGCCGCAGCATGATCCTGGAAATTGCGAGAGATCGATGCGGGCGACGATCGACCGTAGCAGTCGGCGGGCCGAACGGTAGAGATGCCGCGCGAATGCCGGTGTCCTCGCCGCGGGCAGGCCAAAGCTCGCCGTATCGAGACTTTTCGTATCAAGGCTTTCGATGGAGTGCGACACGTGCCTCTCCGGGTGGGGAGGCCCTTTTTAGCGTGGCTGGCCCGGCGCTGCCTTGATCTGCCGCAAAGCGCGTCCGGCTAATAGTCGCCGGGGTTCATGATCATCGGGCTCCGCGTATCGGCCGGCGCGAGCGCGCTGCTGGCACTGTCACGCAGGAAGCGGTCGAGTGTCGCCTGGATCTTTGCCTTGACCGCGTCGGGACCGCGATCGCTCATCTCCGTGTGCTGTGCACCGGTATGGACGATGTCGATGCCGCGCGCCTTGGCCTCTTCCGGCGTCGGCAGCACGCCCGGGTCGGTCTGGAAGTGCGGATCCTTGGAGCGGAACGACAGGATCTTCATGTTGTCGCTGAGCACGAAGGGCACGCGTAGATTGTCGAGCGTGATCACCTTCGACACTATCTCCGGGTGCTGATGGGCGACATACATGGAGACGTCGCCGCCATTGGAATGGCCGACGAGGGTGATGTGATCGTAGTCGACGTTTTCCTGCCGCCTCTTCAGTTCGGCCAGCGTGAAAAGGATGTTGGCCTCGCAGCGGATATAGACCTCGCGCCGCCCGACATATTGCTGGCCGACATGAGTCATCAACGGCGGATCGCTCGGCAGGTCCTGCTGGATGCTGGCGACGAGATAGCCGCGCGCGGCGAGCGAGTTGGCGAGAAAGGAATACTCGGTGGCCTTGACGGTGTTGCCGTTGCTGATGATGGCGAGCGGCAACTTCCAGAGGCCGAGATTGGCCTTGGTTTCGTAGTCGCGCCGCACCGCGAGCTCGACCGAGATCGGCCGCTGGCGCGAGGCATCGAACAGGGTCAAGACCTCATGGCGGATCGCGAACCGGCTGACGACGAAATACTGGCCGACGCCGAGGACGCCGAGAAGTGCCAGGACTGCAAACACCCTTTTCATGGATCGGTCTCAAATCACTTTTGGCTGAACATGGCTATCGGGAACTCCCGGATCGAGCGATCGTGAGCAGGTTACGAGATTAAATTTAGGCAAGTCTGTGAGAAGCGTCGCAAAAGGGCCGCATCAAGGCGTGCGGTGGCCCAAGTTCATGCAGCTAGAGGCAGCCGCCTCTGCCGCGTTCGGGACAGAGCCGGAACGCGCTCGACAGGGTGAGCAGGAAGCGCGGGCTGCGGCGCTCGTTGTCGGGTGCCCGGTAGCTCAATGGGACGGCCACGCCGAGATCGGCCTGGAGATCGTCCGGCAGGAAGAACCGCACGCCGGCTCCGGCCGAGGTCAGCGCCAGGCCTTCGCTCAGGCGATAGCCGTCGTTCCAGACTGCGCCGGCGTCGCCAAAGGCGTAGAGCTGATAGCCGGTCCAGTAGCGGAAATTGAGCTTCTGGTCGAAACGCAGCTCGAGCGAGCCGGCCAGACCGTTGTCGCCGCTGATCTCGGCTGCGCCATAGCCCCGGCCGAAGGCGGCGCCGCCGAGATAGAATTGCTGCGAGGTGAAGAGCGGCCGGGATGCCGTCTGGCTCGCCGCGGAGAGCTTGAGCGACCAGGCGTCGTTGAGCGTCTGGTAGCGCGTGAACCAGAGGTTCAGGACCGAAAAGTTCGAGGCGGCACCGTCGCGCGACAGCAGATCGTCGTTGAAATGCGAGGCGCCGAAGACGTCGAGGCCCTGACGGTAGGTCAGCGTCGCGAAATTGGTGCCGCCGAAGCGATCCTGGAGCCGGTAGTCGGCAGTCAGGCTCGCGGTCCTGATATGGTCGTTGTACCAGGGGCCATAGAGATCGTGCTCGGACACGTTGCTGAAGGTCGTCGCCGCCGTCAGGGTGAGCGAGGAGGATTGCGATTGTAGCGGGACGATGCTGGCACGCAGCTCGAATGCCTCGGTCGTGGTGATGTCGCTGTCGAGGCGGCGGGCATCACCAGGCCGCACCGCGCTGTACAGGACGGAGGCACCGAGACGCACGCCGTCGACACCGACGGGCGCATCATAGGACAGCCGCGCAAAGCCGAGCTCGCGCGGGTCGTTGGCAATGGTCGACAGGTTGACCGCCAGCGTGTCGCCGGGCGCAAGGTAGGAGTTGAACGCGCCGGTCGCATAGGTCTGCCACGGGCCGACTGACGACGAGCCGAGATTGTCCAGGCCGAATGACGAGAACACGTGCCAGGTCTTCAAATGGACGACAAGGCGGAAGCGACCGGTCGTACCGCCGATCTCTTCCAGCGCAGTATCGGTGATCCGGACGCCGGGCCTGCCATTGATGAGGAAGAGCTGGCGTTCGAGCGTTGCCAGGCGCGATGGCTGCTCGGCCAGAACCGGCCCGAGCACCGGCCTCACGCCGAACTGTTCGGCGCCGTCGCCTTTCAGCTCGGCCTGCACGATGGCGCCTTCGATCAACTGGATCCGGACGCGGCCGTCGGCAATGTCCTGCGGCGGCACGATTGCGCGGCTTAAGTGGAAGCCGGCTCCGCGGTAGAGATCGCTGATCGCGCCTGCGATCGCCGCGAGGTCGGCTTGCGAAACCTTCTTGCCGAGATAAGCCTGATAGACTGCGGCGATGCGATCGTGGGCCACGGCGTGGGCGCCGCTGACATCGACGCCGCGGAGCACGAATTGCGGCTTGGTATCACCGCCGGTGCTGGGCTCGCCGACCGTCGGCAGCCTGACCGGAGGACGGGTCAGCGATTCCCGCTCGGTTTGGTTTTCAAAGTATTTCTCCGGCTGCCGAGGGTCGAAGCCAGGCTGGTTCGCCTGCTGCGCGAGCGCCTGCGGCACGCCGGTGAAAATCGGGGCTGCCAACACCAGCGCGGTAAGGAGATGCCGCTTCTCAACGCGCGCAACGAGCCGCTCCCCGTAGTTTGACGGAGAAGCGCCCATGAGCCGGTAAGAGTTCGTTAGCCGCATGATTTTTCATAGGTTTTTATGGTCAATGAAACGTTAATGCGGCCGCTCCGCTCGCTGCTTCCCGCTAAGTCTATGTTGAGTGATTTCGGATACGCCTCAGGACTGATTGTAACGCGGACTGAGGATTGTCATGCTGGGCAGAGTTGGAATGCGGTGCGCCTTCGTGGCCGCGCTGATCCTGGGAACGGCCTCCGGCGCATCCGCCACGGATGACGGCGTCTGGTCGGTCAGCAAGTCCTCGGGCGACGTCTGGCTCGCCGCCAACGGTGCGCAGCCGGTGTCGCTGAGTCAGGAAGGGACGCTGAAACCGGGCGATACCATTCGCACCGGGCGCAACGGACGTGTGCTGCTCGTCCGCGGTGAGGAAACGATTCTGATCTCTCCGAACTCGGTGGTCGGCTTGCCGGCCGAGAAGAAGGAAGGGCTGTCGACCACCATTATCCAGCAGGCGGGTGCCATCCTGCTCGAGGTCGAGAAGCGCAACGTCAAGCATTTCGAGGTCGAGACGCCCTATCTCGCTGCCGTGGTCAAGGGGACGCAGTTCAGCGTGACCGTGGGGCAGGGCAGCACCAAGGTCGGCGTGCTTCGCGGTCAGGTCGAGGTCTCCGACTTCAAGACCGGACAGATCGCCCAGATATTGCCGGGACAAGCGGCCACCGTCTTCGAGCACGGTAAACCCGGCCTCAGCCTGAGCGGTGCCGGCACGTTCAATCCGATCGAGCTTGGCAAGCCGCGTGCGTCCAATATCGAGCGCGTCCCCGTACCGAAATCGGGCCTGTCCGCACCGCGTAACGCTGCGAACGGCCATGCAATTCACGCACTTGGTCCGATCGACAAGGGGACCAAGGCGGTCGGCGCCCCGAAGCAATCGCATCAGGCAGCCGCGGTTCACACGCCGAAGGCCGGAATCGTGCGGATATCGAGCTCGCTGGGCGAGGTCAAGCTGAACGTCCACAAAGTCACGAACGGACTCGCCCACGGCGCCGTTGAAGGCGGCCGCGTGCGGAATGCGAATGCCAGCACCGGGACGGTCTGGAGCGATACGAAGGCGAATACGACGACCACGGCCGCCAACAGCTCCAATGTAACGGCGGTCACCGTGAGCAGCAGTGCATCCGCGGCCAGTGCCACGTCAACGTCGTCAAGTGCGACCACGACTGTCGCGACCACCGCTGGTTCAACCAGCGACGTGTCCGGCGGCAATAATGGCAACGGGAATAATGGCAATAACGGTAACGGCAATAACGGAAACCAAGGCAACAACGGCAACAGCGGTGCCACTGGTAACGGCAGGGGCAATAATGGGAACGGTGGCGGTAACGGCAGCAACGGCCACGGCAATGCCTACGGCCACAACCGACACTGAAGCGACTTCCTAGGGGATGAGGGGCGCACCCGCGGACGCGGCTGCGCGGGAGGATCACGTGAAACGTTATCGGCCGCATATTCTGGTCGTGATCGCGCTGGCGGTCGTGCTGTCCACGGGATGGCATGGCGCGCTTCGCAACGCGCTCACCGATCTGCGGTTCGCCTGGCAATCGCGTGCGGCCACCGGCAAAGTCGTCGTGGTGGCCATCGACGCGCCCTCGATCGACCAGATCGGGGTGTGGCCCTGGCCGCGCCGGCTGCACGCTGAGCTGTTGCACAGACTCGAGGCCGCGGGCGCGCAGGACGTTGCCTTCGACGTCGATTTCAGCACGCCGTCGGATCCGGCCTCCGACGAGACCTTTGTCAAGGCGCTTCGGGAGGTCGGCGGTTCGACGATCCTTCCGTCTTTCAAGCAGCCGACGCCGAACGGGGGGACGGCTCACATCAATCGTCCCCTGAAGCCGTTCAGCAACCAGTCGTGGCCGGCCGTCGTCAATGTTGCCGTCGAATCCGACGGGCGCGTCCGCCGCTATCCGGTCGGCGAAAAGCTCGGCGATGCCCAGATGCCGTCGATGGCTGTCGTGCTGGCCGGACAGGATGCCAATCGGCGGCCGCCCTTCCTGCTCGATTTCGGCATTCGCGCGGCGTCCATCCCAAGTGTTTCCTATTCTGACGTGCTGCGCGGCGACACTGCGACGCTGGACAAGCTGCGAGACAAGAAGATCATCGTCGGTGCCACGGCGCTCGAGCTGGGCGACCGGTTCAGTGTTCCCAATGGCAAGATCGTCTCGGGGCCCGTCCTCCAGGCGCTGGCGGCGGAATCGATCCTCCAGAACCGGATGCTGCGCTGGACGTCCGATGCCGGCATGATCATGGGCCTCGGCCTGATCTGCCTGCTGATGATGTACGCGTGGCGCCGCTTTGCATCGGGTATTCGCGTCGCGATCCTGATTGCAGCGGGTGTGGGCGCCGAGCTGGCTGCTGTCCTTGTGCAGGCAAGCTGGCCGCTCATCGTCGACACGTCGCTGTTTCATATCGCGATCATTGCCTATCTGACGGCGATTGCGCTCGACGAGATCGATTTCCGCGGTCTCCTGGGTCGCATCGCCGAGAGCCGCTTTCATCGCATCGCGATGTCGCTCGGCGACGGTCTGGTCTGCACCGACGAGGATCACCGGATTACGGTATGGAATCCCGGCGCGAGCGCGATCTTCGGCTACATGCCGGCCGAGATGATCGGACGCCCGTTCGAAACGCTGTGCGCAGTGCCGACGGACGGAGGCGCGAGGCCGTCAATGCACGACGCCGCGCGCCAAGCGCTTCTGGTCCCCGGCGGCGCCGTCGTCGTCGAGTTCGAAGGGCGGCGCAAGAACGGTGAAACCTTCCCCGTCGAGGCGAGTTTCTCCGGCTGGCAGGGAACGGATGGCTTTCAGTACGGGGCGATCCTGCGCGACATCTCGGTCCGCAAGCGCGAGGCCGAACGCGTCAGATATCTCGCCGAACATGACGCGCTGACTGGTCTTGCCAATCGCAACATGTTGCATGCGAGTCTTGCCTGCCTGATCACTGCTGCGGAGCGGCGGTCCTCCGACGTCGCACTGCTCGTGCTCGGGCTCGACGGCTTCCAACAGATCAACGACATGCTCGGCCATTCGGCCGGCGACCTGGTGCTGCGCGCCGTTGCCGAGCGTCTGAAGACCGAAGTTGATGGCAAGGCGATCGTCGCCCGGCTCAGCGGCGACGAATTTGCCATCGCGCTTGACTGTACAGAGACCGGCGAGCCGATCGTGGAATTCGCCGAGCGGATCGCGCGCGCATTCGAAGCGCCGCTTGCAACGGGCGCGCGCCAACACCGCGTCAGGGTCAGCATCGGCGTCGCCGTCTATCCCGAAGGTGGACAGAATGCCGACGATCTCCTCGGCAACGGTCACCTGGCGCTGAGCAGGGCAAAGATGACCCGGCGCGGCAGCCATGTGATCTTCGAAAGCGCGATCAGGCAGGAGCTGGAGAACCGGCTGACGCTGGAGAGTGAACTGGCGCTTGCCGCGGATCGCGGCGAGTTCGAACTGTTCTACCAGCCCCAGGTTCGCCTGGTCGACGGCAGCCTGGTCGGCGCCGAAGCACTCATTCGCTGGCGGCACCCTGCGCGCGGCTACGTCTCGCCCGGCGAGTTCATGCCGGTGGTCAACACCTCGGCCCTGTCGGAGCGGATCGCGAGCTGGGTGATGGAGACCGCCTGCCGTCAGGCGCGCGCTTGGGAATTGTCCGGCAACGGCGTGCGCGTCGCGATCAACCTGTCGCCGTCGCAGCTCGACTCCGGAGATCTCGCGCATTCGGTTGCGGCGCTGCTGAAAACCACGGGGCTCACGCCGTCGCTGCTCGAACTCGAGGTCACCGAGGATATCCTGCTGCATGACGAGAGCCGCGTGCTCGACATGTTCAAGCGAATCCAGCAGCTCGGCGTCCGCGTCCTATTCGACGATTTCGGCACGGGATATGCGAGCCTGAGCTATCTGAAGAAGTTTCCGCTGGACGGGCTCAAGATCGACCGGTCGTTCGTGCTCGACCTGCTCGCCGATTCCGACGACGCCGCGATCGTCGGCTCGACGATTGGCCTCAGCAAGCAGCTTGGACTGACGGTCGTGGCTGAGGGCATCGAGAACCGTGCGACGGCCGACTTCCTTGTCAGCATGGGATGCGAGGAAGGGCAGGGATATTTCTTTGGCCGGCCGATGCCTGCCGTGGCGTTTGAGAAGCAGTTCCTGGCGGCGCGGCTGGAGGCGGTCAGCGCTGCCTGAACCGCCTCATTCCTGACCGCTAGCGTCGGCGCGCGATCGCGACACCAAACAGGAACGCGATGAACAGGCTGGCGAGCGGCGCTTCGCGCGTGATCGCGGCGACTGTCGAGAGTGGCCGTCCCGGCTTTCGCGCTTCATCGATCACGTAGGTGAGGCGATCGACGGCGGCGCGCAAACCGCCTGCGACCTCGCCGATGGTGTGGGAGACGTCGGACGCTGCGTCGATGGCACGCTCGGCCACGCCGGGCTGGGGATTGGGCTGCGGTATTTCCGTGCTCAAGCTCGCGACCTCCAGAGTTGGCGAAGAAATTGAGACCGGCACCTTTGGCTATCCGCGCGTGCGCTCGTTTTGAACAGCGGGTCCGGAGACCTTTGGCTATCCGCGAGAGGCGCCGTTTTGAACGGCGGGTGCCGGCCTTACAAAGGAAATGCGGGTTGCGGGAATTCGTTCCAAGAAGCGTTTTCGCCGATAAATCCCCGTGAAACGACGGGTGCGAATCTCTGTTAGGCTGGTGCAGCCTTGCTGATCTCAGGAGATTGCCGTGACCGATCGGACCGTGACGGATCGACCCCGGCGCATCGCCTTGCTCGGCGCGCCCATCGACATGGGAGCTTCGCAGCGCGGCACCTTGATGGGCCCCGCGGCGCTGCGCACCGCCGGTCTTGCAACACTTCTGGAGAGCCTCGACTTCGAGGTCGTCGACTACGGCGATCTCTCGGTCTCCGAGGTCAGGGATCTCTCGGACCGGCCGCCGGAGAAGGCCAATCACTACCGCGAGATCCAGCGCTGGACGCGCCTGCTGAGCCGCAAAGGGCATGAGATCGCCAAGACCGGTGCGCTGCCGATCTTCCTCGGCGGCGACCATACGCTGTCGATGGGGTCGGTGAACGCGATGGCGCGCCACTGGCAGGAGCGCGGACGCGAGCTGTTCGTGCTCTGGCTCGATGCCCATGCCGACTACAATACGCCGGAGACGACAATCACCGCCAACATGCACGGCATGTCGGCGGCGTTCCTGTGCGGCGAACCCGGCCTCGACGGCCTGCTCGGCGATGATCCGCGCGCCTCGATCGATCCCGACAGGCTCGACCTGTTCGGGGCGCGTTCGATCGACAAGCTCGAAAAGGAGCTGATGCGCACGCGCCGGATCAGGGTCGTCGACATGCGCCAGATCGACGAGTTCGGCGTCGCCGTGCTGATCCGGCGCGTCATCGAGCGGGTCAAGGCGAGCAATGGGGTGCTGCATGTCAGCTTCGATGTCGATTTCCTCGATCCGTGCGTGGCGCCGGGCGTTGGCACCACGGTGCCGGGCGGGGCGACCTATCGCGAGGCGCATCTCATCATGGAGCTGCTGCACGATTCCGGCGTGGTGGGGTCGGTCGACATCGTCGAGCTCAATCCGTTCCTGGACGAGCGCGGTCGAACCGCGCGCACGGCCGTCGAGTTGATCGGCAGCCTGTTCGGCCAGCAGATCGCCGACCGGCCGACGCCGAGCAACGCGATCGCGCCGGGCGAGTGACGCACGAGCCGTTTGTGCGCTGCGAAGAAGGGAACTGCTGTCGCGGCTGGCCGATTTAGATCAGTCCAGATCGAAATCGCCTGTTTTTGAAACAGGCGCGAATTGCAAATGCACGTCGCGGAAGGTTTGATGCGGAGAGCGCTTCAGACGAGGATCCGCAATGAGCAGCACGATCGGCTCCGACGACAAATCCGCAGAAACGACGCGCCGCCATTTTCTACGCGGCAGTGCCGTCGTGGCGGGCGGCACCGTTTTTGGCGCGACCGCATCGGCCGCCGCTGAAACCGACAATCTTCCACCCAACATTCCCGAATGGATGAAGGCGCCGGGCGATCCGACGGCAGGCCAGCCTTATGGCTCGCCGTCACCGTTCGAGAAGGGGGTCGTCAAGAACATCTCGAAGTCTCTCAAGCAATACATCTCTGCCTCCAGCCGGACACCATTGCAGGAGCTCGATGGCATCATCACGCCGAACGGACTGTTCTACGAGCGGCATCATGGTGGGGTTCCGACCATTGATCCGGCGCAGCATCGGCTGATGCTGCATGGCCTGGTCGAGCGGCCGCTGATCTTCACCGTTGACGATCTGCGGCGCTTTCCGTCGGAGTCGCGCATTCACTTCCTCGAATGCTCCGGCAATCCCGGCTACAGCAAACCTTACGGCAAGACGGCATCGGACCTGGTCGGCCTTGTGAGTTGTGCAGAATGGACCGGCGTCAGCCTCAAGCTGGTGCTCCAGGAAGCCGGGCTGAAGCCGGAGGCCAAATGGGTCGTCGCCGAGGGTGCCGACGCGGCTGCGCTGACCCGCAGTATTCCGATCGAGAAATGCCTCGACGACGCCATGCTGGTCTACAGCCAGAACGGGGAGCGGCTGCGGCCGCAGCAGGGCTATCCGCTGCGGCTGTTCCTGCCGGGCTTCGAGGGCAATATGAGCGTGAAGTGGTTGCGTCGCCTGCATGTGACCGCGGAGCCGGTCTATTCGCGCGAGGAGACCTCGAAATACACGGATCTGTTGCCCGACGGCACCGCGCGCGAGTTTTCTTTCTACATGGAGGCGAAGTCGATCATCACGCGCCCCTCGGGCGGCCAGCGCCTGAACGCGCCCGGCTTTCACGAGATCACCGGCATCGCCTGGAGCGGGCATGGCAAGATCGCGCGCGTCGAAATATCCATCGATGACGGCAGGAGCTGGCAGGACGCGCGCTTGCAGGAGCCGGTGCTCACGCGTGCCTTGACGCGCTTCCGCTTGCCCTGGCGATGGGACGGCAGACCTGCGGTGATTCAGAGCCGTGCGATCGACGAGACCGGCTATGTGCAGCCGACGCTGGCTGAGTTGCTTGCGGTGCGCGGCGAGAATTATTTCTACCACAACAATGCGATCTGGCCCTGGCGCGTCGCTGAGAACGGCGAGGTGACCAATGCACTGGCGTGAGACTTGTGGCATCGCTGCCGCAATCGTGCTCTGTGCCTTCGCAAGCGAAGCGCTGGCACAAAGCCCGTATGGCATCGGTCGCCCGGCGACGGCTGCGGAGATCGCGGGCTGGAATATCGATATCGGACGCGACGGCAGCAATCTGCCGAAGGGAAGCGGCTCGGTCAGCCACGGGCGCGAGGTGTTTGCGCAGCAATGCGCCTCATGCCATGGCGACAAAGGCGAGGGCGGACTGGGCGATCGGCTCGCCGGAGGTCAGGGCACGATCGGGACGCCAAAGCCGATCCGCACCGTCGGCAGCTATTGGCCTTATGCGCCCACGTTGTTCGATTATATCCGCCGCGCCATGCCGCAGAACGCGCCGCAGTCGCTGAGCGACGAGGACGTGTATGCGGTGTCCGCGTTTGTTTTGAACCTGAACGGGCTGGTGGGAGCGGATGCGACGCTCGATGCAACATCGCTTGCCGCCGTCAAAATGCCGAACCGCGACAGATTCGTCGGCGACGCGCGGCCGGATGTGAAAAAGTGATTGCCCTGAGGCGATCAGGTTCGACCCAGTGGCTCGGAACTTGCTTAGGCAGACGGTGGAACTCGCGGGGCGCAATTGAATTAACCTGCGAGAGGAAAAACGTATGGGTCATTCGATGGCAACCACTCGCTTCACAAACTCCATGTCCTCGGCGTTTCGCCATCCCGGCGTGATCGCGCTGATCGTGGCCGGCGTGACGATTGCTGCGATGCTCATCGTTGATCATGGGCCCTGGAATCGTGCCAAGACGCAGCCGGCTCACGTTGCGATGTATGCAACCACGGGCGAGGCCGCGCACGCCGCCGGCGCCAAGGTGCTTCCGACCGAACCCAAATCGCCGGTCGAGCCGGAGCGGCCGGGGCCGAAGACGTCCCCGACCGTCAATCCCGTGACGCCGTAAGACGCGGTCGTCAGCGTGCCGGCCGTGGTCGCGGCCTTCGTCATCGCGTCGCCGGTCCAGTCAGCCGATCAATGAGGAGCCGAGCAGGGCGAGGACGGCCAGCGCCATGAGCGCGGTGCCGAGCCAGCCCAGTGCGACCAGCCATGGCCGGGCCTTGAAGCGGCCCATGATCGCGCGGCTCGAGACGATCAGCATCATCATCGCCATGATCGGCACGGCAACGATGCCGTTGAGCACTGCGCTCCATACCAGCATGTGGATCGAGTCGATACCGGTGAAGCCGAGGCCGAAGCCGATGATGGTGGCGGCCGCAATGATCGTATAGAAGCCGACCGCTTTCTCCGGCTTCGCCTCCAGCGTGGCGCGCCAGCCGAAGATCTCCGCGACGCCGTAAGCCGCCGAGCCCGCCAGCACCGGGATCGCCAGCAGGCCGGTGCCGATGATGCCGATCGCGAACAGCGCGAAGGTGAAGTCGCCGGCGAGCGGGCGCAGCGCTTCGGCGGCTTCGGTTGCCGAGTTGATCTTCGTGACGCCATTGGCGTTCAGCACGGACGCCGTGGTCAGGATGATGAAGAAGGCGATGCAGTTGGAGAGCAGCATGCCGACGATGGTGTCGAAGCGGATGCGCGCGATTTCAGGGTCGCCGCCGCTCGGAAGGTCGCGCAACGGCCTGTCGCGCTTGCCCTGGTTCATCTCCTCGACTTCCTGCGAGGCCTGCCAGAAGAACAGATAGGGGCTGATGGTGGTGCCGAGTACGGCGACGACCATCAGGAAATACTCGGCGCTGATGTTCGCCTTCGGCCAGACCGCGGCGAGCAGCGCGGTGCTCCAGGGGATCTTCACCGTGAAGGCGGTGGCGACATAGGCGAACAGCGCCAGCGTCAGGAATTTCAGCACCGGCGAATAGCGGCGATAGGGCACGAACACCTGGAGCAGCGTCGAGCCGGCCGCGAAGATCAGCGCGTGCTCGTGATTGAGCCCGCCGATGACCAGCGAGAGCGCCTCCGCCATCGCGGCGATGTCGGCGGCGATGTTGATGGTGTTGGCGATGACGAGCAGCGAGACGAGCCCCAGCACGATCCAGCGCGGCGCGAGTTGCACGACGTTGGCGGCGAGACCTTTGCCGGTGACCCGGCCGATCTGCCCGCTGACGAGCTGAATCGCGATCATGAACGGCAGGGTCAGAAACACGGTCCAGAGCAGCCCGTAGCCGAATTGCGCGCCGGCCTGCGAATAGGTCGCGATGCCCGACGGATCGTCGTCGGCAGCTCCAGTGATGAGGCCGGGGCCGAGCCGCTTGAGCAGCATCGGCCCCGACTGTGCCGGCGCCTCGGCGCCGTCGTGCCTGGCCGGACGGTGTTTGGATCGGTTCGACAGGGCTCACCTTCCGGAATTGCGAATTGGGTCTTAAGCGCGATCATAGCCGCAAAGTTCCTCCAGCGGCCGGCGTCGTGCTGTCCGTTGAAGGCAATGGGCCGTCCTCCATTTTTGAAACGAGCGTCGCGTCGGCGCGACGCCCTTGCGGACCGCACGTTTAGATTGTAGGGAGCGGCATGAACCTCGGCCCGAAGCCCACCAAGGTCGATCCTCTGAACACGGAGCTAGCTGCCGCCCTCGACCGCGACGGCTACCTGCTGCTGCGGGGCGCCGTCCCCGCGGCATGGCGCGATGCGTTGCGCACCGCGTTCGATGCGGGCGTGGGGACCGGCGACCAATGGGCCGCACCGCGAGGCGCCGGGTGGCGCCATGCGCTCGTCGATCTCGATCCGACGGTGCAGCGGACCTGCCGCCTGCCGTTGCTGCTGGCGGCGACGGCGCGGATGCTGGGCGGCCCGTTCTTTTTCGCCCAGGTGGAGGGCCGCGAACCGCTGAAGGACGGCGGCCATCAGCCTCTGCACCGCGACGGCGCGGGCACGAAAGCCGTCTCCGCGCTGGTCTTCCTCGATCCTTACGGGCCGACCAATGGCGCAACGCGCGTCGTGCCGCGTCATCTCGATCAAGGCTTTGCCGATCGCGAGCCGGCCGAGACGTTGTCCCTGATCACGGCCGGTGAGGCCGGAGACATCCTGGTGTTCGACGCCGACCTGCCGCATGGCGCGACTTGCAACCGCTCCGGTGCGCGGCGGCGCTCGCTGCTGCTGAGCTTCATGCAGGAAGGCAACCGGGCGACCATGGAGGCCTGTCGCGCCATTCGCAACGTGCGCATGGATATCAGCGAGACGTTCATCCCCCGAACGGCTGGGGGAGCTCGGATGTCCGTCGGGTTTCCAACCTGGAACTAAGGCGAAGTTGGCGCGTTACGGTGGCAGCTTGATGGCTGTTTGCGGCCGTCGCAAGCAGCGCCACGGGGCAGCCCCTGCGTCGCCCAAGGCGGGGGATCGTACGTCATGCCAGACAAAGAATCTGCACCGATCACACAATGGGGGTACGGCTTGGTCGCCGACCTGGTTTTCCGAATCGCGATCGTCTGTCTGTTTCTGTTTTCCGCGGTGCTCGCGTCCATGCTGTGGCTGAACGTGTGAGCCTCGCCGGGCCGGTTAGGAACGGCCGGTCCATCGCGGCGTTTTGCCTTCGATGAGGAGGAGACGCAATGGACAATCTGACGAAGCGCGAGCAGCCGGACCGCAGCAAGATCAACATGCACGAGGCCTTCGAGGTCAAGTACTGGACGCACGCGCTCGGCGTAACGAAGGAGGAGCTGCAGAAGGCCGTCGACAAGGTCGGCAATTCGGCCGCGGCCGTCCGCAAGGAATTGTCGGCATAGCGCGTTCAACAGAGGGATTTAAACGGAGGGCATCATGGGCCTGGAAGCAGTCTTCTTCATCGGCGCCTTCATCCTGCTGGCGGCGCTGATCTACGGCGTGCTGCGCAACCACTACCGCAGCCGCACCGAGCGGCACGTCGCCGACAGCATCGTGCGCAAGCGTTACAAGAACAACGAGACGTAAGCCTCGGCGTTTCCAAGCAGCGGCTGTTACTTGATGCTGACGAACATGCCCCAGGCGGCGGCCAGCGCGCCGCCGGTGAAGACGATCACCGGACTGTCGCAGAACGTGCTGCCATAGGAGCAGACATTCACGCCGAACTGGCCGAGCTCGTGATGGCTCGCCGAGTAGAACAGTCCCGACAGCACCAGCAATGCGGCGGCGACGTAGTACATCGTGGTCTCTCCAACTCCTCCAGGCGTCCTCGCAATGGACTCGCAAGGGACATGTCCCAGCATGGCGCGAAGGAATTTCGTTCCGCCGAATCCGTCTTGCTGCATTTGAATAAATTTTGCGGCGTCGGGCAAAACAGGGGCATGATGGCAGTATCGGAATGCTGGGTCCCAAGACGGCGCCGGCTTCATCGCCCCGACGAAACACGCCTGAAACACTCCTGAAACCCGATTGTCCTGAACGGCGCGCCCGCTCGTCCCGACCAACGGAGCGAAAGGGAGATCATCATGATCCAGATCGGTTCGAAGGAAGAAGTCGCGTTTCTGCTGGCGCTGTTCGGCACCCACACCCAGCCGGTCAAGCGGCCGAGGCCGAAATCCTCGCGCGGCTGAAGGCTGATCCCATGCCCGGCTTGGCCGAATGCCAGAGCCTCTTGCGTCTGTTGATCGCAAGGGGAGATCCGAAGGCCATCCCGCTCGCCAAGGGCGCCATCGATCAATATCTGAACACGGCGCCGGCCAGCTTCCGCGGGCGCGGCCTGCGCGTGCTCCAGCGCGACGCGCTCGACCAGCACGGCACCGCGGTCGGCGTGCAGCGCTCCTTTGCCGAAACGGTGGATGCCTATATCGAGGCGAAGCTCGCGGAAGAGTAAGGCTGGTTCCTGGTATCGCTTCGTTCGCCCGAACGGTGGTACGACCCGATTGGCATCCCTCTTGCTGCACAGCTTTTCAATCCCGGCCCGGCCATTCGGGCTGCTCCAGATTGAGGCGATCCCATGCAGTCAACGTCCCGTTTCGAAGCGTCCGCGTCCTTGCAGCTCCATGCCCTGATTTCCGACCTGCGCTGGCGGCTCCAGATGCTGGAGCGCGACATCGCCGACGAGGAGCGCAATGCCCGGAATGACGATCCCGGCAGCCCCACTTATTCCATGCTTGCCCTGACCTTGCGCGCGCGCAGGGACAATCTGCGCACCTCGATCGCGATGCTGGAAGGACGGGTCGAGCGGACGGCGGCGCAGGTGCCGCAGGCGGCGTAAGCGCGGGCTGCACAATTGCCCGTCAGGCGATGCCGGTCCGCTCGTTGCGTTTTACGAGGCCGATCTTGCGGCTGAGCTGCCATACCTCGACATCGCCGCGGCGCGTGTACTGCTGAGCGACCTCGAGGGCGGATGCATCGGACTGGGCCTCGAACGCTTCGGCGGACTGGAAGACGCCGTTCTGCCCGATCAGATAGGCGCGGTATTGCTGGGTCATGTCGGCGCCCTCAGGCCGGGCGAATGCAGCCAGGCCTCGATCTGCATGGCCGTCTCGTCCTGCCGCGCCCGGCGCAGCAATATCTCGCGGCGGCGTCCGGGCGCCAGCGCGCCGGCTTCCGTGCGAAGCCGTGCGGCCTCGTCGGCCAGCCGCTCCTGAAGTGTCTTGGTTTGCTTGAAACGACGACGTTTCAGCATGGCGCTACTCCCTCATGCGAGCAGGGCGGGAGCGCAATCGGCGTTCTCATCACCGGTGAATGCCACGGACCTTGCGGTGATGATCGAACCCTACGCCTGTGCCGGCGCCGAGTCGCCATCATTTGTTGGGTGCCTCGAAGAATCCTTCAGCGGCCGGCCGGGAGAGGCTTGAGCCTTTTGAGCCGATTACTCATGTCCTGCCCCGAGCGCGATCGCGACGAGGTCATGCGATACGATCAAGCCGGGAGCTTCAGGTGCAGAAACTGGTTGAAGGCACTCGGCCGGTAGTCGGCGAAGGCGTCGCCGTTCACGAAGCCATATTTGCGATACAGCGCCAGCGCCGGCTCGAACGCAGGTCCGCTTCCGGTCTCGAGACTGAGGCGCTTCAGGCCGCGCGCGCGGGCCTCGCGCGCGATGTGGTCCAGCAGCAGCGCCGCGACGCCGCGACGCAGATGATCGGGATGGGTCCGCATCGACTTCACCTCCGCGCTGCCGTCGCCGAACTCCTTCAGCGCGCCGATGCCGACCACCTCGCTTCCCTCGCGAACCGACCAGACGGTGACGCCGGGCGCGGTGAGCCCGGAGAGGTCGAGCGCGAACACGCTGCCGGGCGGCGAGCTCGCGTGCATGCCGGCGAGGTGCAGCGCGAGCAGGCGGCGGGTCGGCTCAGAGGTGAGGTCGTCGACGTGGATTGAGAACATGGGTGTGGGTTCGGGATATTGGCAGGGCATGCGGGACTTTCGCGCAATCTGGAGAACGCCGGAAGAGCGAAGTGCGCGGCGAACGCGCGTTGACATTGTTCCTGTTTTGTTCTATGCTGCAAAAGCTCAACCTGTGAGCGAGCCGTGATTGATCATCAGTCACGCCTGTAACGTCTGAGGCGACCGATGAGTAAGTCTTTTCTCGCCCTGGTCTTGTTGGAATCTCCCGCAACGCCCGACATGGTCGCGCTCGCCGCGGCTATCCGCGCGCGAGATCCCGAACTGCCGATGGAGGTGGAAGGAGGCGGCGAGGAAGGAGCTCGCCAGGGTTCGCCGCTCATTCGTTGCGGCAACGAACTTGTGGCGGTGATGTCGATGCCGGCACCCATTCCGGAGGATCCCGGCCTGTGGTCGCGCGCGTCCACGATATGGCCGCAGGCCAAGGCGGTCGCGGCGCGCCACCGGGGGCATCTGATCGTTTCGGTGCTCGGCCAAAACCAGCAAGCAGTGCCGACCGCTCGTCTGACGACGGCCGTCATCGGCGCGTTGATCGCGACCATGCCGCAATGTTGCGCCGTGGTCTGGAATGGCAAGGTCGCACGATCCGCGGATCTTTGGCTGGACTTGTCCAGCCGATCGTTTGCGCCATACCCCGACTATCCCGTCTCGCTGTGGATCGACATACTCCCGTTCCGATCAGAGTCGGGCATTGGCGCAGTGACGATGGGACTTTCGGCCTTCAGCGAACGTGAAATTCAGTTCGAGACCCACAAGCTGCCCCTTCCAACACTCGTCAGCAAGGTGGACGGTCTAGCCGTCTATCTGGTCGAGCACGGCCCTGTGGTCAAAAACGGTGACACGTTTGGCGGCAGCGCGCGCGAGCGCTTCACGGTTCGACACAAGAACTCCGATCAGTTCGGTGGCATGCCCGTGTTTTTCTGTAGCGACGATCTGGTGTGAGCGTGGGAGGATCTCGAAAGAGGTTGCGAGCATTCCGTTCAGATCGATTGTTTGACACGTCGGGCAAAACACTGGCAGAATGGCATCATCGAGATCAGTTCGGATAAAGCCCGCGGCGGATGCCGCGGGCTTTATTGTTGGCGTTGGAATTGGTTCTGCCTTCGGCGCGATAAATGCGATGATCCGAGCGGATAGGCGAAGGGAGCGATAATCAATGGCCGCGTCCGGTAATGAAAGGCGAAAGAAAAAGGCGCCGAAACTCTACAGAGTCGGACTGGATTTCAGAATTCACAAGCCCCCCGGTTGGGAAATGGAGAATCTGGTCGCCCTTGGCGCCGGCCGGGTCCCCCTCCATTCACCACGGGGCAAGCGAAGCTTTCCTCCGCTCGCCGAAACGCCACGGTTGCTGATCGACAAATCTCTCGGGCGGCCGCCGGTCGATTGGGAGCTGTTTCACGACTTTTGGCTCGTGTCTGATCGGATGAAGAACGTTCTGGAGGCCGTCGATAGAGACGGTGTGGCGTTCCTGAGGTGCGAAACGCGGTCACTGAGTGGGGGTGCACCTGTTTACTGGCTTTGCGACATCGTGCGCCAGCTCGATGTCATCGACGAGGAAAAGTCGAACGTCGTAATCCTGGATGATGGGACAGATTTCAGGCGGTACGATAACATGGCGACTTCCAGCTTCGTCTTTCGAGAAGAGGCCATCGGTTCGGCTCATATTTTCCGAGCCCGCTTTTTAAATCGAGTTGTTTGCGATCAAGCAATGAAGGACGCCTGTAAGGCTGCCGGGCTGAGAGGTTTGAGATTCGGAAATCCCTACGTCAATTGGGGGTGATCCCGATCGTAGCAGTCTAGCGTTGAGGCTCGTCTAAGGTCGCGTTGGCTTCAGCCATTCGCTGCGGCGAAAATTGCGCGTTCGAAGTCCGCTTGCGCGACGTCAGCGCCGGTGGAATCCCTGATCTCATTTGTAGCCCAAATTGCTGCTGTCCCGATGTGGTCCAGCAGACGCCGACGTCGACAGCGGATATGTGCCGAGGAGCAAGGTCTTCTGGTTCGGCCGTCCCGATATGACGCGCAGCACGCCGGCTTCAATCGCGGCTGGCCACTCAAAAGCATTCAAAATCAGAAACACCGGCTGCAACTCAGGAGCAGCTCGGATGCCGGCGTACGGCAGGAAGTAGCGGTTTCATGTTTCCAAATCATCACGTCTTTCCCAAGCATTTCGCCGGCCACCCGGTCATCGATTTTTTGGCTGATAGGTTCAATCTTGACGCGATCAGGAATCGTATGTCTCTACCCCCGACTCAGAGGCTGGCAACCGATCTAAGTGCGAGCCCCCATACGGGTGGGCATCTCGGAAAGTACTACAAGGGATTCTGCGAGTATCTAAAGGAGGTCCAAGAATCTCCAAGGTACGCTGCGGCTCTTGCTGGTGATACGCGTGAGCGGGATGAGATAGCTTCGGATGTGAACGCACTTGTGGCTGCTGCCAAGTACGCGTTGGCGAACGGCCATCTATTTGCCAACACCCCTAGGGAGATGACGTTAGAAAAGGCAAATGCGGCGAATGAGCAATGGTTCGGAAACTGGAGAAAATATGCCGCCGACAATCAAACGCAAATACAGCAGATGCAGGAGACGATCGACCAGTTCTCCAACGCCGGCCAGCCGGACGCGGCCTTGGATTTCCCTCTTCTGTCACCGACCAGCGTTCTCAGCATGGCAGAAAGGATCCAACTTTTAAACCGATTCAAGAAGGGCGGCTCCCCGATCTCGCTGCAATTCACCCCTGTCGGCCCTGTTCCCGGACTTCCGGGCCTCGTTCCTCCCTTTGTCGACGCTCGCTTGCCCGGTTTCATTCCGCCTTCTCTTGAGGGATTGAACAAGCCGGAAGGGTTTACACCAAGTAATCCGCTTCTCACCTATGGACTGCCAGGCTTTCCGGTCCCTCCCTCAGATTGGCAAGGTCTGATGCAAGTGCCTCCGAGCGTGGCCATGCCGCCGGAGCCACAAGTATCGCAATTCCATTCAGAGGTAGGCCAGCCCCTCACGTATCTCTCTGATCGATCGCAGGTGCTTGGACCGCAGGCACCTCCTGATCAAGGTTCTGCGTTGCTGATGGGAGCAGGTGTGCTTGGTGTGGGCGCCATGATGGCACCTGGAACACAAAGCCTTGGCGCTGCCTTGCTCTCAGGCTTGGCTACTGCCGCCCTCACCCGACCCGCTTTCTCGGCAACCAGTTCCAGCAATAACATGGTTGCAGACAGCAGCGTATTTTTCAACGGCGCGGCTCCTTACAACCCGTTCGCGGTTAGCCCTCCTGCTCAACCCCTTGGTAATGGTTGGGGCAATTTTCTCGAACAGTCTGGATCACCGCAAAGCGAGAGCAGGGTTCTTGGCTCGAAAACCGAGCGGGCCCTTACCTTTACCGATCGCTTCGGAAATTGGACCGATACGCCAACTGGCACTGTGCCTGCCCAGCCCGCGAACGTGGACAAAGTGCCGGACACTCCTGCACCTCGAGCAGTCGCGCCCGAAGAGGCCCGGCGCCTTACCCGCGTCAACGAGTCGAACGCGGGTAGCGTCTTCACATCGGGGAGCGCGCCAGTGCCGTATCTGCCTTCCACGGAATTCAACGAGCGGTTTGGCAACTGGACCGTGCCGACCGCTGACGGTCGGCCACCGCAGACGAGCAAGCCGATAAGCATATTCGCGGATGAGCCGAGCTACCTCGTTCCGCCACCGATCTTCGGAGTGGATGGTCCTGGCAGTCCACGCAATGACGTTGAGGAGTGGTTCTCGCGCTGGATACGGCCACTACTTCGTTCGGAGTAAAACTGAATGCCACGCCGTGCATGTATCGTTCGCGACCAGTCGTTTGACACGTCGGGCAAAACACCGGCGGAATGGCATCATCGAAAGTGTTTGGTTCGGCCCGCGCGGAGCAATCCGCACCGGGCTTTTTGTTTCCTGAATTTCTGCGTTTACTTGGAGAATGCAGAATGACCAGCAGGGTGAACAGACGAGTTGAGTTGTATCAGCCGATTGCACAGCGCGTGGCCAGCGAAGATGTTAAAGCTCCCACGACGGCGGACATTGAGTTGTTGGCGAGAACCAAGACCGAAGCCGCGCTCAATGTGCTTGTTTCGATCATGCAGCGAGAGACAACGAATGCGTTTGCCTGCGTTGCCGCAGCAAACGCTATTCTCGACAGAGGATGGGGCAAGCCGGTGCAGCCCTTGGCAACCGACAAGGCGCCGCTCGAATTGCTGCATCGAATCGAACGCGTGATCGTGCACCCGATGATCCGATGTTCACCGTTGAAGACGACGCAACCGACCCTCCTGAGACTTCACAAGTGATGCTGCCGCCGGGGACGGGGCCCTCAATGGCGCCTGACAATCCCGATCACGCATTGCTTGAGAACAAGAGTTCGAGCCGAATGCGATCCCGCCGCACAAACTAGGTCGTGGACCCCAGTGAAAGAGCCCGATGCGAAAGAAATGGCCGCCCGGAGGCGGCAGTTTGGTCTTACGTCTTCGCTATTTTTTCAAGGCGTCAGCGGCATCCCGTGCTGCATCCTTCACGTCGCCCGCCGCGTTGTGGGCGGCCCCTTTAGCTTTATCGATCTTGCCTTCGGCCTCCATATCTTTGTCGCCAGTAAGCTTACCGGCGCCCTCTTTGATTGCGCCCTTGGCCTTGTCGGCCGCGCCTTTAACGTGTTCACGGTCCATGATCGTGTTCCTTTGCTGTCCGAATGAATTGACCAACAGAGGACCAGCGTAGTCGTTCCTCGGAGACCAAATCCGGACATGGCGTACGCATTTCTGAATTTGGCCATCGCGACATTTGTTGCAGTTGCACAAATTTGGTTGGCCGCGGCGCGAAGCGAACATCGCCGACGATTTATGAGTACGCGCCCTAATAAGGGTTGAGCACGCTCTCAAGAAATCTCTGCTTCTCGCCAGGCGCGTAGCCCTGCGAAGCACCATAATATGGCTCGCTGTAGCCTTGGTAATATGGTGCGGACCGGTAGTATTGACGTGGCGCATAGGCAAAACCCGAGGCTCGACCTGATGGGTACATCATGTGATGATGCGAACGATGCACCGCGTGCCGGTGGTGCCCATGATGCACGGTTGCCGCGTTCGCAACCGCGCACAGGCTTATCAAAACGCTCAACGTCAAAATCGAACGCATCGCCTTCCTCCTCCAGAGAGTTCGCCCCGCCTTCTCAATTATTGCCATGATGCAGCGTTCCAACGAAATCGCGGCTTCTTGGGCCTGTACGTCCAAGAGGGACTCTGATTTGGCCCGTTGGCTTCGGTGGACCCATGAAGAGTCGGAACGAAGTTTAGGGGTGAGAGGGAGATGACTGCCCAGTCTGAGATCCGCCTCCCGAAGTTGTGCCAGTTGTTTCCGAAGAGGCCACAATTTCTTTCACCTTGTTGGACAGTTCCGCCATCTTCTTCGCCAGCGGGTCGTTGGCTTTGTCCGGATCGAATTCTTTGCAAATTCTCTTGTCGCTGGCGACAAGAAGATTCAGATCGAGTTGAACCTGTCGTGCTTGTGTCAAGGCATGTTGCGCTTTGGCGAAGGATTCACCGGGAGTCACGGCCGTATTGAGGCTCGCCAAAGCGGTCCCAGCGGCGGCCACGATTATTGCAAAGATGCCAAGCATGGTCCTGGTCCTGCTCGACGCTGCCGTGTCAATTATTGACTTCATCGTGACGAGGATCGTCGTAAGCGCACTCACAGCAACGATCAGCGTCTGAAGCAAGTTTCTCGTGAATTTAGTGTCTGCAGCCGTGCTCGCCAACTGCATACGCAGCAATGTTGTCCCGTTGCTTAGGGCGAGTACTGTTCGCTGGTAATTCGTCAGTTTAATTGTGGCAGTCTTACCCACCGACTTCGTTGATTGCCATTGAATCTCGCCGCTTGGCTGAAGTCCCAGGATCAGTGGAATTGAAACGTTGGACGGTGGGCCGTCCCTGCCCCAAGCTAAATCAACGCCGGGGAAGCATTGACTGATTGTTGAGGCAATTAGGAAGTGCAGGTGGTTTGCTCTAATTAGTTCTTCTCCAGCAGGGGTGTTCCAAGCCGACTCCGTCGAGCCGTGTTTATTTAGCCACGCTTGAATTTCCGACCCATAATAAACAGCAGCCGTAAATCCGCTAACAAGTAAGACAGCTACGGCCAACGCCAAAGCCACCATGCCGCCAGAGATGCTGCTTGAAGCAGGAGTGGGAGCATCGGCAGGAGGAAGAGGGGGAGGAACAGGAGCGCCGGGTATAATCATGGGCAAACTCAAATTTTACTGTTTCTACAATACAACTTGCAGTTTGGTTGAATCCGACGCGGAAGTCCAGCGGGCAGGTTTGACTCGTCGGGCAAAACACCGGCAGAATGGCATCATCGAAAGAAGTTTGGATCAAGCCCGCGGGATGCTGCGGGCCTTCTTGTTTCGAGGTGCGTGAGACATTCGTGTGCTAGGCTGCAGCGGGTCCGAACCACCGCGTCAGCGCATCCTCAAGTCCGTGTTGGCTCTCGTCGCCCACCCATGCCACGTGGCCGTCGGGGCGCACCAGCACGGCGCCTGGCGCAGCGACATCGCCGATGGCCGGAAGCGCCCATGCCTCGTCACAGGCGGCGTCGACGATGCCGATGCGATCGGCCCAGGGTGTGACGTCGATGCTGCCGGCCTTGCCGAAATTGAGCAGCACGCCCCGCGCGCCATGCAGCAGCGTGAACAGTTTTAGCTTCTGTCCTTCGACCATCACATCGAGATCGGGCATGCGGCGGCCGAGCAGCGCGTGGCCTTCGCCGAGATCGTAGCGGATGTCGAGCCCGCTCATCATCGCGCCGAAGCGCTGTCGCGGCGCGTCCAGGGCGAGCAGCTCGGCGACGCTGTCGCGCGCGGCCTTGAGGCCGTCGTCGCCGCGGCGGAGCAGGGCGATCTGCGCCATGGTGTTGCGCAGCACTCGCGCGGCGACGGGATGACGCTCGGAATGGTAGGTGTCGAGCAGGCTCTCGGGCGAGACGCCCTTGACCACCTGCGCCAGCTTCCAGCCGAGATTGACGGCGTCCTGCACGCCGGTGTTGAGGCCTTGCCCGCCGACGGAGTGATGGATATGCGCGGCATCGCCGGCGAGCAGCACGCGTCCCCTGCGATAGGAGACCGCCTGCCGTGCCGCATCGGTGAAGCGGGAGATCCAGGCGGAGTTTTGCACACCGAAGTCGGTGCCGTAGACCGCGACGAGCGCGTCGCTGAGATCATGCAAGGTCGGTGCGCCCTCGCGCGCGAGCGTTGCTTCCGTCACGACCACCAGCACGCGTCCGCTCTCGGTCTTGCTGAGGCCGTGAAAGCCGAGCGCGTCGTGGCGCAGACCGAAGACCGGCTCATCGCGCATCTCGACCTCGGCCATGAGGTTGCTCAGCGTCGGCTCGAAGCCGGCGAAGTCGATGCCCGCGGCCTTGCGCACCAGGCTGCGGCCGCCGTCGCAGCCGACCAGATAATTGGCGCGCAACGTCTCGCCGCCCGACAGCGTCACGTCGACGCCGGTCTCGTCCTGTGCGAAGCCCGTGACCTCGGAACTCCGATGGACCGGCACCGCGAGCTCCTCGACCCAGCCGGCCAGAATGCGCTCGATATGGTTTTGCCGCAGCGCCAATCCGTAGGGGTGCCGGGTCGGGAGGTCGCTGATGTCGAGCCGCGTCCAGGCGAAGCCTGCAAGCTGGGCGATTTGTCCTTCGCGCAGGAAGCGATCCGCGACGCCGCGCTGATCGAGGATCTCGATGGTCCGCGCGTGCAACCCGCCGGCGCGCGTCTCGACCAGCTCCTGGTTGGCGCGGCGCTCGACCAGGGCGACGTCGACATTGGCGAGCGCCAGCTCGGCGGCAAGCATCAGGCCGGTCGGACCGCCGCCGGCGATCACGACGGACTGATCGGTCATCGCCGCGTTGCTCGCGCCGGCGCGACGAGCCTGCTGATGCGAACGGGACGTCGGAAGCAATACAGGCATGTCGTGACCCCTCGATGTGTTGGCTGGGTCGCGGGTTCTACGGCAGGAGCGGGGGCTTGAAGCAAGCCCCTCGCGCACCACATATTGAGCTGGGAGGAGGGATGTCCTCGTCTCGCGCCCGGCAGTGTTTGACACGTCGGGCAAAACACTGGCAGAATGGCATCATCGAAAGAGTTTGGTTCAGCCCGCGCGGGAGCAACCCGCTGCGGGTTTTCTTTTGGGCATGATGTTCAGCAAATGCCGGTGGTTCGCTGCATGATGTCGGCGAGTTCCTCGAACGAGAACGGCTTTCTGATCATCGGCAGGCCGCCGCGCCGGGGTTCGCGACCCGACAGTTGGAGCACCTTCAACTCCGGGCGGACGCGCTTTGCCAGCTCGGCCAGTTCATGACCGTCCATGCCGGGCATGTTGATGTCCGTGATCAGGATGGAGATGTCCTGGTTCTCCTCGAGCCGGTCGAGTGCATCCGGGCCGCTTTCGGCGCTGACCACTTGGCAGCCGAGATCTTCCAGCATGCCCACGATCACGCCGAGGACAGCGGGGTCGTCGTCGACAACCAGGACGGTGTGGCTCATCGCGCGAACGTTCCTTCTGATGTCGAAATAAACGCAGCTCGCTTCGGGTAAGTTCCGAAGGCTTGCTCGCATGCCCTGATGTTTGACACGTCGGGCAAAACACCGGCAGAATGGCATCATCGACATGGGCCGTCCGCCGGTGCGTGTCGCGCGTCTTGTCGATGCGCGGTTTGGCTCTCGGCATGCTTGTCTTTCGTGACGTCGTCTCAGGGGGCATTGGCCGATCCTTCTGATCGGCTAACGTTCGCCTGGCCCGTAAGTTCGTTTGACACGTCGGGCAAAACACCGGCAGAATGCCATCATCGAGACGAGTTTGGTTCACCCGCGCGGAGACATCCGCCGCGGGTTTTTTCGTTCTCGATTCCAGAATCGGACGGCGGCGGCGCATTGCGGCCACGCACTCGTCAAACCTGGAGCGCCGATCGGCGCGCCGTCGTCCGTACCATTGCTGGCCGTGCACGCGCGAACGTGCCGGCCTCGCGGCGCTGGGCGCTGTTCGCCCACGCCGCTGCGGTCTCCGGGAGACACGGAGATAGGGTTCGCGCCCGAAACGATCGCGCTTCGTCTCGCGATCTGCCGCGCATTTTTTTCTCGAGGAGAGATGATGACCGCTTATCTGATATCGCTCGCGCTCGCGGGCCTGGTTGCGATCGTGCTGTGGGAGACTTTTTCATGAGCGATGAGATCGAATGCGCGCTCGTCAGCGCGCCGGTTCGCGTCCCTGCGCGAAGGAAGACGTCCAGCGCCCGCACCCTGACCGAAATTCGCTCGCTTGCGCGCAGCCACACCAGGACCGCACTCAGGGTGCTGGTCGGCATCATGCGCAGCGACGATGCAACGCCCGCTGCCCGTGTCTCTGCGGCCAACGCGATCCTCGATCGCGGCTGGGGCAAGGCCGCGCAACCGATCGAGAACGACGAAAACGGCGTGCTGGAATTGATTCACCGGATCGAGCGCATCATCGTGTATCCGGGAAGCTCGGGAGGCGGTGATGTTGCTCCCGACGCTTGAATTGCCGGCGATGTCGATTTTGGAGGTGCCCGCGATTGGCCGTTTGACACGTCGGGCAAAACACCGGCAGAATGCCATCATCGAGATTTAGTTGGTTCAGCCCGCGCCGAGCAATTGGCCGCGGGTTTTTGTTTCGATGATCCTTGGGCTAGTTCCTGGTCTGCTTATTTGCCCGGTGTTGCGCGGCATAAGCGCGCTGCACCTTGTCGCTGCAATAGGACAGCGCTCGCCCGTCGCCGGTGAAATGCCCGTTATTCTCCGAAAATGCGGCCTCTCCTGACCTGAGCCAAACCCTGCAGGGACAATCCGACTCCCCAAACAACGAAGACTGGTCCGCGATGTGGCGCAGGCGCACCGGCCTGCCCGAGGGCGAGCGAGCGTATCCATTGTCGATCCTGAAAATCCCGACCGCCAAGATTTTCGAGCCGCTGCTCAAGCCTGCGCGCTACAAGGGCGTTTACGGCGGACGCGGCTCGGGCAAATCGCATTTCTTCGGCGAGCTCCTGGTCGAGACCTGCCAGGCCGAGCGCGGCACGCTCGCGGTCTGCATTCGCGAGGCGCAGCGCACGCTGGCGCAATCGTCGAAGCGTTTGATCGAAGGCAAGATCGCGGGCCTTGGCCTCGGCCACGGCTTCAAATTTTTCAGCGACAAGATCGCCACCGGTCTGATGGGAGCGGTCTGGCTGGGCGTCAAGGTCGTGCTGGGCAAGTAGGCCTGTACTGCAGCGAGATCGCTGCGTTTGCACTCGTGTCAATCCTCATCGACGGGCCGTCTCATGTACAGAATTCGTATCGTCGATGTATCCGATGACGACGTTGCTGACACCTTGGCCGATCTGCATCAGCTGACGTTCTTCGATGCAGCTGCCTTGCCGCAATTCGAGTTGGGGGCGTGGTGGCTCGCCTATCACGGCGATGAGGCGGTAGCGTTTGCCGGTGTCGTGCCGTCGACGCATGTTCGGAATGGCGGCTACTTCTCCAGGGTCGGTGTGTTACAGCGGCACTGGGGGCGGGGACTTCAGCGCAGGTTGATGCGGGTCGTCGAGGCGAGAGGAAGGTGTCTCGGATGGGACAGCATCGTCTCCGATACGACGGACAATGCGATATCTGCCAATAATTTCATTCAGGCGGGCTATCGGCTCTTCGAGCCCCAAGTGCCCTGGGCCTGGTCGCATACGCTTTATTGGCGAAAGTGGCTGCGTTAAGCTGGGTTTCCCGTGGCGCGGAAGGTGCTCTTTCGCAAGACAGCATGGCCTGTGCTCGACGCGGCGCGGCTTCGTACAACCGAAATTTCCAAGGGGCCCGGCAGCTTGATGGCTGCCGGGCCCCTTTTTCGCGTATTGAAGCGATGTGGCCGAAGCACTTGCGAAGTCGGCGGCGCCGGGCTTTAAGTTTGCTCTTGCAGGAAATTCGGCAACCATAAGCCGATGTAAGGGAGAACGTCGTCGATGCCCACCAAGCCTCAACTTCCGGAACGTTCGTCGCGGGCGAAGGGCGGGCCTACAGCGCTCGATGGTCTTTTGGTGGTCGATTTTACGCGCGTTGTGGCGGGGCCGGCCTGCACACAAACACTTGCCGATTTCGGTGCGCGCGTCATCAAGATCGAGAATCCGGACGGCGGCGACGACACGCGAGCCTATGAGCACGCTGAAATCGGGGGCGAAAGCGCCGCCTATCTCAGTCTGAACCGCAACAAGCACGGCATTGCGCTCGACCTGACCATGCCGGAGGCGCGCGAGATCGCGCTGGACTTGATCCGCAAGGCGGATGTGGTGGTCGAGAACTTTTCCAGCGGGGTCATGAAGAAATTCGGCCTCGACTACGAGACGGTGGCGCCGTTCAATTCGCGGCTCGTCTATTGCTCGATCTCGGCTTACGGACGCACCGGACCGTTCGCCTCGCGCCCAGGCTTCGATCCCATCACGCAGGCGGAAAGCGGCTTCATGTCGCTCAACGGGTTTGCAGATGGGCCGGCGGTTCGTACCGGCCCGCCGATCGTGGACATGGCGACCGGGATGTCCGCCTGCAACGCCATCCTGCTGGCACTCTTGGCGCGCGATCGGCTCGGCCGCGGGCAGCATGTCGAGGTCGCCCTGTTCGACGTCGCGATGGGCATGACCGGATTTTACGGTATGGCCTATCTGATCAACGGTGAGAACCCCGGCCGGTTCGGCAATTCGCCGAGTGGGTCCCCCACCGTCGGCGTCTATGAAGCCTCCGATGGGCCGCTTTACATGGCCTGCGCAAACGATCGGCTCTATCGCCGGCTGGTGGTCGAGGTGCTGAACCGGCCCGATCTGATCACCGATCCGCAGTTCGCGTCGCGCAAATCGCGCTCCGAAAACAAGGAGCTCCTGCGGGCAGCCATCGCAGAGGTCTTCGCAAGCGATACCCTCGAGAACTGGATGGCAAAGATGAAGCTGGCCAATATCCCGGTCGGCTATCTCCGGACGGTCGAAGAGGGGTTTAATGCACCCGAGGCCCGCGAGCGCCATCGCCTGAGCCAGATTCCACATCCTACGGCGGAATGGGTCCCCAACATCGAGCCGCCGATCACCATGAGCTTGACCGGGCCGGTCGATCCCGCTGCCGCCCCCCTGTTAGGCGAGCACACGCAGGATGTCCTGCGTGACACGCTTGGTTACGACGAGCGTCGGATCTCGGAGCTCACGCAAAAGGGGGTCTTTGGGAAGCCTTCGACGTCGGCTTGAACCTGGTTGGCCCATGGGACGAGGTGTCGCCTGACTTGCAGGTCTTCCCTTGCGATGCCGGCGTCCGCCGCATTGCATCTTTCGAGCAACCAAGATCTCGGGCGACTGGCTCCCGTTGACATTGGCTCGGCTTGATTTGGCGAACTGCCCGCCGCATAACTATGTCGAAGCGAGGGACACCAATGGCGCCGGGTCAAGAGCCAAGCATGGGCGAGCCCACCGGGCAGGAAGCCGGTGAACGAGCCTATGCGGCCATGATCGCGAAGGCCGGGGCGCTGGCGCCGCGGCTGCGCGAGCGGGCGGCGCGGACGGAGGAGCTGCGGCAGCTTCCGCCCGAAACCGAGCAGGATCTGCACGACGCCGGACTGTTCCGGATGCTCCAGCCGAAGCGCATTGGCGGCGCCGAGCTTGACTACGTCGCCCTTGTCGACTGCGCCGAGCTGCTCGGCCGGGCCGACGCGTCGGTGGCGTGGAATTTCGCCAATCTGGCAAGCCATCACTGGATGCTCGCCATGTTCGAGCAACAGGCGCAGGATCTCGTGTGGGACCGCGATCCGGATGCTCTGATTGCGTCCTCGTTTATTTTCCCGGCCGGTCGCGCCACGAGGATCGAGGGCGGATATCGGTTGCACGGCAGCTGGCCCTTTTCTTCCGGCGTTGCCTCCTGCGAATGGAACATGCTTGCGAGCGTTGTCTACTCAGACGACGAGGCGGATGGCGTCGAGTATCGAATCTTTCTGCTGCCGAAAGGCGACTACAGGGTGCTCGACACCTGGAATGTCGCGGGACTCCGCGGTACCGGTTCTTGCGACGTGGAAGTCAGGGATGCTTTCGTACCCGACTACATGACGGTCGCGGTGGGCGATCTTGCCGGCGGCCCGACGCCCGGAAGCAGAGTCAATCCCAACCCGTCGTACACGCTGCCGGTGTTTTCGCTGTTTCCCTACGTCCTCTCCGGCGTCGCGCTCGGGAATGCGCAAGCCTGCCTCGACGATTATGCGGATGTCGCGCGTCATCGCATATCGACCTACAACCGCGCCAAGCTCAGTGACTTTCAAAGCACGCAGATCAAGATCGCGGAGGCTTCGGCCAAGATCGATGCTGCGCGTCTGATCATGCGTTCGGCCTGCATCGAGGCCATGGCGGACGCGTGCCTTGGTCATATTCCAAACATGGCCAGAAAGACCAAGTATCGGCGTGATGGAGCTTTCTCGGTCAATCTGTGCACTGAAGCTGTGTCGATGCTGTTTGCGGCGAGCGGGGCGCGTGGTCTGTTCACGTCGGGGGTGTTGCAGCGGCAATTCCGCGATGCGCACGCGATCAATTCGCATCTTGCGTTCAATTTCGATGCGGCTGGAACCAACTATGGACGCGTGGCTCTGGGCCTGCCGTCCGAGAATCTCACGCTGTGAGGCCGGCTGATGAATGATCTGCCGAAGCATCCGGCCATTCCCGATCCAGCCAACGAGCTTGCGAGCGACAGCTCGCCGATCGATCCCCGCGATTTTCGCAACGCGCTCGGCGCATACGGAACGGGCGTAACGATCATCACCGCCACGGCCGCTGATGGAAAGCCTTACGGTATCACCTGCAATTCGTTTGCATCGGTCTCCCTGAACCCCCCTCTGGTCCTCTGGAGCCTCGGAATCTATTCCTCGAGCCTGACCGTGTTTCAGAACGCCAGCCATTTCGCCGTTCACATACTCGGCGCTTCACAGCAGGCGCTTGCGAACAAGTTTGCAAAATCGTCCGAGGATAAGTTCGCCGGCGTCGACTGGATACCGGGTCTTGGCGACGCTCCGGTGCTCGCTGAGAGCGTCGCCAATTTTCAGTGTCGCTCCGTCAACCGCTATTATGGCGGCGATCACGTGATCTTTCTCGGTGCGGTCGAGGCTTATGCCTACAATACCGGGGAACCACTGCTGTTTGCGCGTGGGACGTATGGCCGGTTCCTGGTTGACGATGAGCGCAAGAAGTCGCCGTAGTGCACTTCAGGTCGCGTTCGACGGCTTAACCCTGTGTTGCTGAAAGCTTGTAGATCTCCAGCGCATCTGCGTCCGGGCCGCGCGCGGCTTTGGCCAGCCTGAAAAGTTGTCCCGCAAGCGATGCCATTGGTACGGGCGTCGACGTCGTCTGTGCGACATCGGCGACCGTATCGAGGTCCTTGAGCATCGTGGCGATGTGACCGAGCGGCGGCGAGTGAATGCCCTGGACCATCCGCGGCACGAACAGCTGGAGTGGAATGGAATCCGCAAAGCCGCCGGCGAGGGCTTCGGGCAATCGGTTGGCGTCAATGCCGGCATTCACCGCAAGGCGCGTTGCTTCCGCAAGCACGGCCATCGCACATCCGACGATCACCTGGTTGCAGAGCTTCGTCGTCTGTCCCGCGCCGGTGGGCCCCATGTGGGTGAGCCTCCGGGCCATCGCCAGGACGTACGGCCGCACCCGCTCGATGTCGGCAGCGTCTCCGCCGGCCATGATGGCAAGCGTGCCTTCCTCGGCGCCCTTGGTGCCGCCGGACACCGGCGCGTCAATCCAGCCAGCGCCGTTCGCTGCTTTCAGTCGCGTTGCGAGGTCGCGCGCAGCGTCGGGATGGATCGACGAGAAGTCGACCACGAGCTTGCCTGCGCCTGGAGCCGCTGCAAGACCTTCGGACCCGAAGATCACGTCTTCGACAGCGGCGGCATCCGTCACGCACATGAAGACGATATCTGAGTCCGCCAACAGGTCACGAGGTTTGGCTGCGTGTTTGGCGCCGACCGCGACGAGCGGGGCTACCTTACCCTCCGAACGATTCCAGACTGCGACCTGATGACCGGCGTCGAGCAAGCGCCGGGTCATCGGCGTTCCCATCAGCCCAAGGCCGAGATAGCCAAGCCTCTCGACGCCTGGCGGGTTTATCTTGCTCGCATCAGCCATAGGTTGCCTCCTTCCGTCGCAGCGCAACGCGGCCTTACCATACATCGTAGGTCGAACCGCGACACCGCCGGGCTCGCATGGCTTGCCTGATTGTTTGAACCATGAAACATTTACGGCGGTCGGGTTGGTGGCGCCGGTCGGCGCTGGAGCAGCGGAGTGGGCACGATGCGAACCGTTTCGAAGTGGATCCTGGCTTTGGGGGCCGCAGCGGCCCTGAGCGCGGGAGCGGGTCCGTCATGGGCCCAGCAGACCATCCGCGTCGGTTGGACGATCCCTGCCGAGGAATCCAAGTACTGGATGATGCGCAGGCCGGCCGAATTCCCCAATATCGGCAAGGCCTACAACATCGAATGGACCCAGTTTCAGGGCACCGCGCCGATGACGCAGGCATTGGCAGCTGGCGCTCTCGATTGCGCGACGCAGGCGCCGTTGTCGCTCGCCAACGGCGTGGTGGGCGGTAATCTCAAGGCTTACATCGTGGCACAGCACGTCTTCGAGAAGCCCGGCGGTTTTTCGGTCTATTGGGCTGTGATGGATGACTCGCCGATCAAGACGATTGCCGATCTCAAGGGCAAGACGGTCGGCATTTCCGTGATCGGGGGCGGCACGCAAGGTCCGTTCAACCTGCTTCTGAAGCAGAACGGCGTCGATCCGGCCAAGGATATCAAGCTGGTTGAGGTCGGCTTTGCCGTCTCCGAAGACGCGTTGCGCCAGGGCCGTGTCGACGCGGTCAACATGAACCAGCCGTTCGCCGCGCGCGCGGAGGCGAAGGGGGGCACCCGCAAGCTGTTCTCGCTATCGCAGGCGATGCCGAATATCGTCCACATCCTGGAAGCCTGCCGTGCCGATTTCGTCGACAAGAACCCCGATGCGGTGAAGGCCTACGTGCGTGACATTACCTCAGGTATGAAGAAAGCGCTGGCTAATCGAGAAGAGACGCTAAAAGTCGTCAATGAAGTTCTGAAGGCGCCTATTCCGGTGCTCGAGACCTATCTGCTCAAGGACAACGATTTCGGCCGCGATCCGGGCGCCGCGCCGAACTTCCCCGCGATCCAGAAGATGCTGGACATCTACGCGGAGACCGGAATGCTGCCGAAGCTGGACGCCGCGCAGTTCAAGCACCCGACGATCGTCGCGCCGTTGGAATAGGCGGCCGGGCGAATCCACCCGAACAAGACGTTCGCGGCGCCCCGCATGGGGACGTTGCATGAAGAAGATGCACTTATGAAGAAGTTGCGATCACGGGTGACGACAGGCGGCCTCGACCGGGCGCCGCACCGAGCCTTCATGCGCGCAATGGGGCTCGATGACGCTGCGATTGCGAGGCCGATGGTGGGCGTCGTCAGCATGAAGGGCGAGCAGACTCCCTGTAACATGACCCACGACTTCCAGGTGGCCGCGGCCAAGACGGGAATCGAGGAGGCCGGCGGCACGCCGCGCGAATTCTCGACCGTGTCGGTGTCCGACGGCATCAGCATGAACCACGAAGGGATGAAGTTCTCCCTGTTTTCGCGCGAGCTGATCGCCGACTCGATCGAGGCCGTTGTCCATGGTCTGGCCTACGATGCGCTGATCGGCTACGGCGGTTGCGACAAGACGCTCCCCGGTGTGATGATGGGCATGGTTCGTTGCAACGTGCCGTCGATTTTCATCTACGGCGGCAGCTCGCTGCCGGGTCGCGTGGACGGGCGGACCCTGACGGTACTCGATTCCTACGAGGCTGTCGGCAGCTTTATGACCGGCGAGATCGACAGCGCGACGCTCGAGCGGATCGAGCGCGCCTGCCTGCCAACCATCGGCGCCTGCGCCGGCCAGTTCACGGCGAATACGATGGGAATGGTGTCGGAGGCGATGGGACTCACTATTCCCAACGTCTCGATGGTGCCGGGTGTCTATGCTGAGCGTGCGCAGATCTCGCGGCGCGCGGGGCGGCTGATCATGGAGATGCTGGAGCGTGACGGGCCGCTGCCGCGCGACATCGTGACGCGGAAATCCCTGGAGAACGGGGCGGCGATCGTTGCTGCGACCGGCGGCTCGACCAATGCCGCGCTGCATCTGCCGGCAATCGCGAACGAGGCCGGTATTGCGTTCACGATCGATGACGTCGGCGAGGTTTTTTCAAGGACCCCGCTGATAGGAAATTTGCGACCCGGCGGAAAATACACGGCCAAGGATGTCTACGATATTGGCGGTGCTGCCGTGGTGATCCGCGAGCTGATCCAGAGCGGTCATGTCGATGGCAGCTGCATCACCATCACGGGTCGCACGCTCGCTGAGGAATATGAGGCGGCCAATGCACCTGATGGCGAGGTCGTCTACGCGTCCCGCGCGCCGATCATGCCCGACGGTGGCGTGGCAGTTCTGAAGGGCAACCTCTGTCCGGACGGTGCGGTCATCAAGGTTGCAGGTTTGAAGAGCCAGTTCTTCGAGGGCATTGCGCGCGTCTTCGAAGATGAGGAAGCTTGTGTCAAAGCCGTTCGGGACCGCAGCTACAAGGCGGGCGAGGTTCTCGTGATCCGCAATGAAGGGCCGGTCGGCGGTCCCGGCATGCGCGAGATGCTCGGCGTCACTGCGCTGATCTACGGGCAGGGCATGGGCGAGAAGGTGGCCCTGATCACGGATGGGCGCTTCTCCGGCGCGACCCGGGGCATGTGTATCGGTTACGTGTCTCCTGAGGCATTTGTCGGCGGTCCGCTGGCGCTCGTTCGCGATGGCGACGCGATTCGGATCGATGCCGCGAACCGGCGGATGGATGTGCTGCTCGACGAGCACGAACTCGCTTCGCGGCGACGCGATTGGAAGCAACGCCCGCCGCGCCATCGTGCAGGTGCGCTCGCAAAGTACGCGCGACTGGTTGGACAGGCGCCGGGCGGAGCTGTCACGCACGAGGGCCCGGCGGAATGGCCGTGGTTCGAATGACGCGCCGCACTCGCGCGAAAACGCCCGCCCCTCTGGCAAGTTTCTTGCTAAGCTCGTGCCGCTGATGGAGGACATTCAGCAGATCGGCTGCGCGACGTTCGCGCGCAAGTGAAGTGAGCTGGGATGACGGTAGCGCCTCCGAGACCGAATGAATGGGTGAGACCGGTGACGTCACAAAAGCCGGCTTCTGCGATCATCGAGATCGACCGCGTCTCGCAGGTTTTCCAGACCTCGGCGCGCAAGGATCATTTGGCGTTATCGGAGATCTCGCTGACGGTCGAGGAAGGAGCCTTCGTCTCCATCCTTGGTCCGTCCGGCTGTGGCAAGTCGACTCTGCTTTACATCGTCGGCGGTTTTGTCAGCCCGACTGGTGGCGCAGCGAAGATGAAAGGACGGGCGATTACGGGCCCAGGGCCGGATCGCGGTCCGGTCTTCCAGGAGTTCGCGTTATTTCCATGGAAGACCGTGCTGGGCAACGTGATGTACGGCCCGCGCCAGCAGGGTGTGCGCACCGCCGAGGCGGAAGTGCAGAGCCGGTCCTTGATCGAGATGGTCGGCCTCAAGGGCTATGAGAACTTCTATCCCAAGGAGCTTTCGGGCGGCATGAAGCAGCGCGTGGCGCTGGCCCGAACGCTCGCCTACCATCCCGAAGTCCTTCTGATGGACGAGCCGTTCGGCGCGCTCGATGCTCACACCCGGACGCGTCTGCAGAACGATCTCCTGAACATTTGGGAACGTGACCGCAAGACGGTGTTGTTCGTCACCCATTCGGTCGACGAAGCTGTCTTCCTCTCGGACAAGGTCGTGATGATGTCGAAATCGCCAGGCCGCATCCGGCAGGTCATCGATATCGATCTGCCGCGGCCGCGCCGGCGCAACGAGCTGCTGCTCGATCCGCGCTACCAGAAATACGTCGTCGACATCGAGCGCATGTTCGACGAGAGCGACGAAGCCGGATCTGCTTCATGATGTCGCCGGCTGCCTTGGTCAGACGCGCGGCGCCGGTGCTGGCTTGTATCGGGCTATTGGCAGTGTGGCAGGTTGCGTCGCTCGCCCTGAAGAACGATAGCTTTCCGACGGCGATCGAGGCGATCCGCGCAATTCCGGACATTCTTGGCGACAAGGAATCCCTGATCAACATCCTCGCCTCGCTCCGCCGCATGGCGATCGGGTTCGGCATAGCCGTGCTCGTTTCGATTCCGCTCGGTCTGTTGATGGGCCGTAGCCGGGCCGTCGCGGCCTTCTTCAATCCGCTCTTGATGGTGATCTACCCGGTGCCGAAGGCGGCCTTGATGCCGATAATCATGTTGTGGCTCGGCGTCGGCGACATCACGAAGACGCTGGTGATCTTTCTCGGCGTCAGCCTGCCCGTGATCTATCACAGCTTTGAAGGCGCCAAGGCGGTCGAAGAGAAGATGCTGTGGTCGGGCGCAGCGATGGGCCTCTCGGCCGTGCAACAGCTGGTGCGGATCGTGCTGCCGGCGGCGCTGCCGGAGATCCTGACCGGGTGCCGTACGGGGCTCGTGCTGGCGCTCATCACGATGATCACCAGCGAGATGATCGCCCGCCAGTCCGGCGCCGGCAACATCCTGTTCAACGCGCTCGACATGGGACAGTACGACACCGTCTTTGCGATGATCATCATCGTAGGCGCGATGGGAATCTGCCTGGACGCGATCTTCGAGCGGGTCCGCGCGCGGCTGGTGCGCTGGTCTGAGCCTCAGTTCGACATGCCGCTGAGCTTCTCATGATGTCGCGCCTTCTCTCAACAAACGTCGTCCTCGGGTTCACGCCGATCGTGCTGGTGATCGGGCTGTGGCAAGGCCTCGTGTCATTCGGCTTCGCGCCCGCGGTCTTGCTGCCGCCGCCGGGATACGTCTTCGGTCGGCTGTTGCAGCAGCTCGTGACATGGACGTTCCAGCAGGAGATCGCGGCGACCCTGATCCGGCTGTTTGCCGGCTTCGCGATTGCGGTGGTGCTCGGTGTCAGCATTGGAATCGCCGCTGCCGCTAGTCCAGCGGTCAACGCTGTGGTTCGGCCGATCGTACGGGTATTGGCGCCGTTGCCAAAAGTCGCGCTGTATCCGGCGCTGTTGCTGCTGCTTGGCTTCGGTCATGGCTCGAAGATCACATTGGTCGCTGCGGACGCACTCTTTCCCATTCTGCTATCCACCTACTACGGCGCATCAACCGTGGAGCAGAAGCTGATCTGGTCGGCCATGGCGGCGGGGACATCGCGCTACGAGATCCTGTTCAAGGTGGTGCTGCCGGCGGCGATGCCGTCGATCCTGACCGGATGCCGGATCGGCCTTGTCATTTCCTGCATCGTCGTGTTTCTGGCTGAAATGATCACCTCGACGGACGGATTGGGCCACGTGCTCGTCACGGCGGCTCGGACCTTTCAGGCCGTCGACATGTTCGTGCCGCTGATCACGATCTCGCTGCTGGGGTTGATCCTGAACGGCCTGTTGGGCGCTGTGCGATCCTATCTCTTGCGGGGCTTCCCCGAAGCGTGAACTGATCAACACGAAACCAGAAGACCGGGAGTGAACCATGCTGGCTGATCGCATCGAGGCAAAATGGATCGAGGCATTCTGCGAGATCTTTGAGCGTTGCGCCGTCAAGGCTGGCGATACCGCCGCGATCCTCTCGGAAACTCAGTCGCGTGCGTTGAATGTTCATCTGGCGGAGCTCGCCCTGTTGCGGATGGGCGCGCGGCCATTTCATGTGGTGATGCCGACGCCGCGCAATCGCAATATCGTGCCGGTTCGCTCGACAGGTGCGAGCGAGGCGATCCAGCGGCTTGGCCCGGTCATCACCGCACTTCAGCAGGCCGGCTTTGTGGTGGATTGCACCATCGAGGGCCTGATGCACGCCGTGGAGACGCCCGAGATCCTGAAGGCCGGTGCGCGCATCCTGGTGATTTCCAACGAGCATCCCGAGGCGCTAGAGCGCATGGTGCCGGATCCCGCGCTCGAGAAGCGCGTTCGCGCGGCGGCAAAGATGCTGCGCGGGACCAAGCGGATGCGTGTCACCTCGAAAGCGGGCACTGCGTTGGACGTCGACATGGTCGGAGCGTCCACGGTCGGGGTGTGGGGCTGGACCGACAAGCCCGGCACGCTGGCGCATTGGCCCGGTGGCATCGTCGTCAGCTTTCCCAAGAGCGGGACGATCAACGGCACGCTGGTGATGGCGCCCGGGGACATCAATTTGACCTTCAAGCGCTACCTGACGTCGCCTGTGATAATGACTTTGAAGGACGACTACGTCGTCGAGCTGGAAGGCGAGGGGACGGATGCCGCGATGATGCGCGCCTATCTCGCGGCCTGGGGCGATCGGGAGGCCTATGCGGTCTCGCATGTCGGCTTCGGCATGAACCCGGCGGCGCGCTACGAGGCGCTGTCGATGTACGATCAGCGCGACACCAACGGCACCGAAATTCGCGCGGTGTCGGGCAATTTCCTGTTCTCGACCGGTGCGAACGAATTCGCCGGCCGCTACACGGCGGGGCATTTCGATCTGCCAATGATGGGAACGACGATCGAGCTCGATGGTGTCGCGGTCGTTCGCGACGGTGTGCTTCAGGACGTCTTCGGCTAGTTACGGTCGAGTACGGGTGGGCGTGCCAGGTCGAAGTGCCGGAGCAGGTCCACCATGGCCTGGAGACGCTTCACGCGATAGGCATCGACATCAAGGCCCGAATAATCGAGGAAGCCTGCGCCTGTACGCAGGCCGATCCGGCCTTCATGCATATTGCGTGAGATGACGTCTGGTGCGCGATAGCGGTCGCTGCCGAGCGCACCCTCGAGATACCGGCTGGCGTAGTACAGGATGTCGCCGCCGCCCCAGTCGATGAATTCGAGCAGCCCGAGCACGGCATAGCGGAAGCCGAAACCGTAGCGGATCGCTTTGTCGATCTCCTCGGCGCTAGCGACACCTTCCTCGACCATGCGTGCGGCTTCGTTCATCGCCAGCGCCTGGATGCGCGGCACGATGAAGCCGGGCGTCGCCGCGCAGACCACCGGCACCTTGCCGATGCCCTCGAGCAGCGCCTTGACTTCGTCGATGATGGCGGGATCGGTGGCTTTGCCGGGCGAGACTTCCACCAGCGGGATCAGATAGGCTGGATTGAGCCAGTGCACATTCAGGAAGCGGCGAGGATTCACAATCGCACCTGAGAGATCGTCGACGAGGATGGTCGACGTCGTCGAGGCAATGATCGTGTCCGGACCGACCTGTTTTGAGGCCGCCTCCAGCACCTCGCGCTTGAGCTCGACGACTTCGGGAACGCCCTCGAAGACCATTCCGGCTTTCGACAGCGCTGCGCCGCTCTGGTTCGCCGGTACCACCGAGACCCGAGCGATGAGCGGGGCGACATCTGCCTCGGTCAGCAACCCCAGCCTCGACAGGCTGGCAAAGGTCTTTCTGACTTCGCCGAGCGCGTCCGCCTCAAGCTTGGTGAAATCTTCTGCGGAACGGGCCTTGATGTCGATCATCGTGACTGTATGGCCCGCATAGGCGAATGCGACGGCGATGCCGCGTCCCATGCGGCCGGCCCCGAGACAGGCAATGTTGGCGCGGTTGGTCATCGGTCAAAATCCCGTGCGAAGAAGTGTGAGCAGTTCGGCCTTGCCGAGCTTGCCAAGTCCGAGCGTTTCGAGCGTCCGCCCACCTCGTGCAAAATCCTCCCCGCAGACGGCGCCACCAATGGCCAGGAATGCTCTTGCCAGCGGCGTGGGTACACCCGCCAGGGCGGCGACGGAGACGAGCAGCGATAGCCCAAGCCGCAAATCTTCCCTCATGTAGCGGTGCTCGGTCAGCGCGATCCGCTCGCGCCAGTCGCCTGAATCGGTCAACCGGTCATGCGAGCCACGGCCATACATCCAGATCTCACCTTCCTTCGCGTAGTGGTGAGCGAGCGGAAAATGTGGCGCGCCGTATCCAAGCGCCTCGCGCACCGCGATCCGCTCGGCGTCAAGCGCGTCGGTGACCCGCCTGATCGCGGCCTGCGTGCCTTCCTTGTGGATGTCCCATCGCTCAAAGTGCTCGATCGGGCCGGCGTTCATCACGATCAGCGGCGGATGGATGATCGGGCCTGCGTTCATCAGCGAGCCGGACAGAGCATCTCCGCACGGTTCGATCACGCCGGGGAAAGCCCGTCCAATCACCTCGAGTGCGTGCGGCGCCCGATCGAGCGGAAACACGCCGACCGGCAGCCGCTTGGCACGGATGGTGATCGCGACTTCGAACGGCCCATGTTTGCGGGTGAGCCAGGGCAGCGTGCCGGTTTCGGCAAAGCTGGCCTGAGCACGGTTGCCTGCGTCGTGCGCGGCTTGCGCGAAGATCATCGAGCCAAATGTCGCCGGCGGCAGAAATACGACCTGACCGTCCCGCAAATGCGGGGCGAGCAGGCGGGCAATGTCCGGCTGTGCGAAGGCTGGGGCTGGGCCCAGGATCAGCTCCGTGCCGTTGACCGCTTCGGCGATGTCGGTCGTGACCAGCGCGAGCTCCACGTCGTGAGCGCCATTATGATCCTTGACCAGGATGCGCGAGCCGGCAGAGCGATGGGCTGCAACGTGGTCTGCGTCGCGGCGCCAGAGCCGGACCTCATGTCCCGACAGCGCAAAATCGCCGGCGGCCGCAAAAGAGCCGTTTCCTCCACCCAGAACCGCAATCTTCAAGATGCCTCTCCCTGCGCGCGTGACTGAGCGTCAACCTGCTTCAGCAGGAAATGCTGGACCTTGCCCAGCGCGGTGCGCGGCAGGTCGGTGACGAAGACGATGTCGCGCGGAACCTTGTAGCGGGCGAGCTGTGTCTGAGCATGCGCTCTCAGTTCCGCCGCTTCCAGCCGGCTGTCCGATCGGCGGATAACATAGGCGATCGGCACCTCGTCCCAGCGCGGGTCCGAGCGGCCGATCACGGCGCATTCGCTGACATCGGGATGTTCGAGCAGGACGCGCTCGACCTCTGCTGGGTAGATATTCTCTCCGCCGGAAATGATCATGTTCTTCTTGCGGTCGCGCACCCAGAAATAGCCGTCGGCGTCGCACAGGCCGATATCGCCGGTGCGATACCAGCCGTCGTGCAGCGCCTCGCGCGTGGCGTCCGCATTGCCCCAATATTCAAAGAACACGTTGGGGCCGCGCACCGCGATCTCCCCCGGCGTGCCCGGCGAGGCCTCGTTGCCAGCCTGATCGATCACTTTGGCTTCGCAGCACAGGCCGGCAAGTCCCGTCGATCCCGCGCGCGATAGATCGCCGCCAAGCCGGGTGTAGATTGCGATGGGGCAGGTTTCCGTCGAGCCGTAGACCTGAAGCACGGGCACGCCGCGGGCGACAAAGCGGTCGATCAGGTGCGGCGGCACGATGGTCGAGCCGGTGGCGACTGCTTTCAGCGACGAGAGATCGGCGGCGTCCCAGGCGGGATGCTCGCTCACGGCCTGGATGATCGTCGGCACCATCACTGTCAGTGTCGGCTGCTCCCGCTCGATGGCCGCAAGTGCGGTATCCGGCGCAAAGCGGGCATGGATCGTGACGGTCGCGCCAAGCTGGAGCGCTGGCGTGGTCTGGATGTTGAGGCCGCCGACATGGAAGAACGGCAGCACCGTCAGAACATGATCGTCGGACGTCATGTTGTGCATGTGCTGGCTCATGACGCCGTTCCAGAACAGGGCCTCCTGGCGGAGCACGGCGCCTTTGGGCCGTCCGGTCGTTCCGGAGGTGTAGACGATCAACAGCGGGCAGGAGAGATCGGTGTGCGGGTTGCTCCCGTTGCCTTCGCTGCGAGCCAGCAGGCTTTCGAAGGCCGTGCCGCACGGCGGCTCGAAATCGAAGCCGACCACCGCAGTCCCCGGCGCAAGTTCGGGAAGCACGCTTTCGAACGCCTGCTCGAGCACCAGCACCTTGGCGCCCGCGTCGGCGAGAATGAAGAGCTGCTCGGCGATGGCCAGCCGCCAGTTCAGCGGCACCAGCATCGCGCCGAGCCGCGCGCATGCGTAGAGCAGGACGAGGAAATCCGGCCGGTTCAGGCTCAGAATTGCGACGCGGTCGCCGCGGCCGACGCCGAGCTCCTGCTTCAACGCGATCGCCGCCTGCTCGATCCGTGTCGCAAATGCGGCATAGCTCAGCCGCTCCCCTTCAAAGGCAATGGCTGTCTTGTCTGGCGAGAACGCCGCGTTGCGATCGATCAGACTACAGAGGTCCACCGTTAGTCATCCGTTTCGCCGGCCTCGTACAGCGCCTCGCGCCCGATCCGGTCGAGGCAAAGCTCGGCCGTCCAGGGCAGCATCAGCGAGCCGCAGCGGCTGTCGCGATAGATCCGCTCCAGCGGCAGCGACCGGAGCATGGCCTGACCACCGCAGGTGCGGATCGCGAGGGCCGCGAGCTCATTGGCGCCTTCCATCACCGAATATTGCGCCGCATAGGCGCGCAGCACCTGCTCCTTGCTCGGATTGGCGCAGGCTTCGGTGACGGCCTGGAACCAGATCGTCTTGATCTGCTCGAGCTTGATCTGCATCTGCGCGACCGCAATCTGCTTGGTCGGGTACATCCGGCGCTTGACCGGCGGCATGCCCGGCACTTCGCCGCGCAAGTACCGCACGGTGAAATCGTAGGACGCTTGCGCGAGGCCCATATAGGTCGGCGACAGCGTCAGGAACATGTGCGGCCAGCGCATCGCGGCCTGGAAATAGACGCCGCGCGGCATCAGCGCAGAATCCTCCGGCACGAACACGTCCTTGAATAACAGCGTCCGCGAGACCGTTCCGCGCATGCCGAGCGGATCCCAGTCGCCGACGACCGAGACGCCTTCCGATTTCGCGGAGATGGCGAGGTAAAGCGTGTTCCGACGCGAAGCCTTCTCGCCTTCTTCAATCTCGGTGCAAAGCACGCCGTAATAGTCGGCGTGGCCGGAGAGCGATGCAAAAATCTTTTTGCCGTTGACGATCCAGCCGCCCTTCACGGGCTTTGCCTCCGTCCCGAACGCGACGCCGCCTGCGGCCGCAGCGCCGCCCTCGGAGAAGGGTTGCGAGTAGATCGCGCCGTCCTCGACGATGCGCTTGTAATGAACCGCGCGCCGCCGCTCGTGCTCGGCGCGGGTCTCCGCGTCCATGTCGAGATCGTCGGCCAGCGGACCTGACCACAGGGTCGAGCAGACGTGCATGTTCCAGGTGAGCGCGGTCGCGCCGCAATAGCGGCCGATCTCGGCCGCCGCCAAGGCATAAGTCTGGTAGTTCGCGCCGAGGCCGCCGTGCTTCTTCGGCACGGCAATGCCGAGCAGGCCGACTCGATGCAGGTCGCGATAATTCTCGGTCGGGAAGGTCGCCTCGCGATCGTAAGTGGCGGCGCGACCTGCAAATACGCTCTGGCCGATCTCGCGGGCGCGCGCGATGATGCCGGCCTGCTCGTCGCTCAGGCGGAATGCGACGGGATCGAAGATCGGCGTATCCAGCACCACCTTGTCGGTCGTGCCGATCGTCTTGCTGACTTGCATGATCATTGCGCAGTCACCTTACGCTTTGGTCGCAAGAGAGTTCAGGAACCGGCCGAGGGCCTCGTTGAAGGCATCGGGACGTTCAAGGTTGGCGAGATGGCCGACGCCGGCGAGCTCGACATAGTCGGCCGCAGCAATGTAGGTCGCCGTCTTCGCCATCATCGGCGCAGGCGCGTTGTTGTCCCTGGAGCCCGACAGCAGCAGTGTCGGGACGGAAATATCCTTGAGTGCGCTGCGCTGATCGAACCCGATGAGAGCCAGCATCATGGCGCGATAGCTTGCCTCCGGCACGCTTGCCATGCATTCGCGTGCAAGCTCCATTCCCTTCGGATCCGGATCGTCGCCGACCAGTTCCGTCACCAGCGAGGGCGCCAGCGACTTCATTGTCTCACCGCGATCGAGTGGCCCGAGCCGCGCCGCGATGAACGATTTCTGCCAGTCGCCGTCAGCCTTGCCGAAGGCCGGGCTGGTCTGCGCCAGCACCACCGCGCGCGCCAGCTTTGGGAACTGCACCAGCCATTTCTGGACGATCATGCCGCCGATCGAATGGCCAACCAGAATGGGCCTGCTTGCACCGATCTGCTCGATGAATTGCTGGAGTGCCTCTGCCAGGGCAGTGATGCTGACGCTGGCGAGCGGCGCCGATCCGCCGTAGCCCGGCATGTCCCACGCAATCGCGCGGAACTGGTTGCCGAACGTGGCGAGTTGCTGTCGCCAGGCCCGCGCCGCGCCGCCGATGCCATGCAGGAAAATCAGGGGTATCGCGCTCGGGTCGCCTGCGGCTTCATAGGCGAAGCGGCCGTCCGTTGTTATCATTGGCGCAGGCTGCGGCACGCGACATCCTTTTGCTTGGCCCTTTGATGCTAACAGGCCTGCGGGGGATGGGAAGCGATAATTTTATACTTAAAGCAATTTTCGGGCCGGTCCTCGGCGTGCAGCCATTCGCAATGCTGTGCCCCCTTTGTTTGCAAAAGTTTGAAGGTTAAAATATATCGAGAGAGCGATCAGCAGAACGCAAGGGAGCCAGCGCATGTCCGGATTGCCGCATTCGCCACACGCGCTCGTGACCGGCGGCGGCCGCGGCATCGGCCGCGCCATCGCAGCAGCTCTCGTCGAGGCAGGTGCAACGGTGACCGTCCTTGGCCGGAACGCCGCGATTCTCCAAGAGGCCGTCAGTGCAGGAGCCGCGCATTTTGTTGCCGTCGCCGACGTCTCGGACGAGGCCGGTCTAAAGGCCACGATCGCTGAAGCTCATGCACGAAAACCGATCGATATCTTGATCGCCAATGCAGGCAGCGCCGAATCCGCGCCGTTCTCGAAATCCGATAGCGCCCTGTTCACACGCATGATGGACGTCAATTTCATGGGCGTGGTTCATGCCATCGGCGGCGTGCTGCCGGGAATGAAGGATCGACCCTATGGCCGCATCGTTGCGATCGCATCGACGGCCGGGCTCAAGGGTTATGCTTATGTCAGCGCCTATGCGGCTGCCAAGCATGCCGTGGTCGGTCTCGTGCGTTCGCTCGCTCTGGAGATGGCCGGAAGCAACGTGACGGTGAATGCGGTGTGTCCGGGCTTCACCGACACCGATCTGGTCGCAGGCAGCATCGAAAACATCATGAAGAAGACCGGCCGAAGCCGGGAGCAGGCGATCGCCGAGCTGGCAAAGCACAATCCGCAGGGACGACTGATCACGCCCCAGGAAGTGGCGGACACCGTGCTCTGGTTATGCGGTGAGGGCGCCGGCGCGATCACCGGGCAGGCGATTGCCGTGGCCGGTGGCGAGATCTAGCGTGTGTAGCGCAGGCGCGGAACAAGCAATTTAAGGAGATCGCATGAGCAGACCAGCCAATCCCGTGACCGTGCCGCTCGCAGATTACTCGCCGCAGCATTTTCTGCTGGCCGTGGTCGACGGTGTTGCCACCGTGACGCTCAACCGTCCTGAGCGGAAGAATCCGCTGACCTTCGAGAGCTACCGCGAGCTGACCGACTTCTTCCGCGCCTGCGCTTTCGATGATGCAGTCAAATCCATCGTCGTCACGGGCGCCGGCGGAAATTTTTCGTCCGGTGGCGATGTGTTCGAGATCATCGGCCCGCTCGTGAAGATGAACACCAAGGGGCTGACCGCCTTCACGCGGATGACCGGCGATCTCGTCAAGGCGATGCGAGCCTGCCCGCAGCCGATCGTGGCCGCGGTCGAGGGCATCTGCGCCGGCGCCGGCGCGATCATCGCCATGGCATCTGACATGCGGCTTGCCGCGAGCGGCGCCAAGGTGGCGTTCCTGTTCAATAAGGTCGGCCTTGGCGGCTGCGACATGGGCGCCTGCGCGATCCTGCCGCGGATCATCGGGCAATCCCGCGCCTCGGAGCTGCTCTTTACCGGCCGGTTCATGACCGCGGAGGAGGGCGAGCGCTGGGGTTTCTTCAGCCGCATCGTCACGCCGGAACAGGTGCTGCCTCAGGCGCAGCTCCTGGCCAAACAGGTCGCGGAAGGGCCGACCTTCGGCAACACCATGACCAAGCGGATGCTGGCGATGGAATGGGCGATGTCGGTGGAGGAAGCCATCGAAGCTGAGGCGGTTGCTCAAGCCCTCTGCATGACCACAGCGGATTTCGAGCGGGCTTTCGAGGCCTTTGCCAACAAGGTCAAGCCGGTCTTCCGGGGCGACTGAACCCCGGCTTTGCGCCCGATTAAGGCTAAGCCCAAGACCCGGGCCGAGCTCAAGGCGGAGGCGACAAAGCCGCTTGCGGCGGAGTGACCGCCCGTGCGACGTTAACCCCGTTGCCTGTGTATTGAGTGGAGTTGAGGCGATGAAGGCGATTATCGTCGGTGGCGGTATCGGTGGTCTCACCACGGCGTTGATGCTGCGCTCGCGCGGCCTGGCTTGCGAGATCTTCGAGCAGGCCGACACCATTCGCGAGCTTGGCGTCGGCATCAACACGTTGCCGCATGCGATGCGCGAGCTTGCCGGCCTCGGCCTGCTCCAGAAGCTCGACGACGTCGCGATCCGCACCGATCAGCTCTATTACCTCAACCGCCATGGCCAGGAAGTCTGGCGCGAAGCCCGGGGCATCGACGCCGGCCACGATGTGCCGCAATTCTCGATTCACCGTGGCCGCCTTCAGGGCGTCATTCATCGCGCCGTCGAGGAGCGGCTCGGGCACGAGGCAATCCGCACCGGCTGCCGGCTCGGCGCTTTCACGCAGGACGAGGGCGGTGTCACCGCTTACTTCTTCGACCGTGCCGGCGCGCATATCCACACCGCGCGCGGCGATATCTTGATCGGCGCTGACGGCATCCATTCACGCGTTCGCGACACGCTGTTCCCGAGCGAGGGGCCGCCGTGCTGGAACGGCCTGATGTTGTGGCGCGGTGCGCGCGACTGGCCGCTGTTCCTCACGGGCAAGTCGATGATCGTTGCCGGCGGCCTCAATGCCAAGGTGGTGATCTATCCGATCGCGGAGGGATCGAGCCCGGCGAGCCGTCTCACCAATTGGGCGGTGCTGGTGAAGGTCGGCGAGGGCAACGCCCCGCCGCCGCGGAAGGAAGACTGGTCGCGGCCCGGCCGTCGTGAGGATCTGATGCCGCACGTTGCGCGCTTCTCGGTGCCCTACATCGACGTCAAGAGCCTGATCTCGGCAACGCCCGAATTCTACGAATATCCGACCTGCGACCGCGATCCCTTGCCGTACTGGTCGTCCGGGCGCGTCACGCTGCTCGGTGATGCCGCCCATCCCATGTATCCTGTCGGATCCAATGGCGCCTCGCAGGCCATCCTCGATGCGCGCTGTCTTGCCGACGCGCTGGTGCGCGCCGAGCATCCGCGCCAGGCGCTGCTTGAATACGAGAAGAAGCGCCTGCCGATGACTGCGGACATCGTCCGCTCCAACCGCCGCGGCGGCCCCGAGGGTGTCATCGACGCCGTCGAGCAGCTCGCGCCCGATGGCTTCGACAATATCGACAATGTGCTGAGCTATTCTCAGCGCGAGGCGATCGTGCGCGGCTATGCCACCAAGGCAGGCTTCGCCGCAGTGCCGGGACTTGCGGCTGTGCGCGCTTAAGACCTGCAGCTAGCCGGCGCCGGGAGGCGGCGGCAGAAAGTGGATGTTGAACTCGGCGGCCATCGCCACCACGTCCTCCGGCTTCTGTTCCTTCATGTTGTGAAGGCCCCAGAACAGGTCGAACAACTTGCGGCTCGGCGAGACCCAGAACAACACTTTTGCGGTCTGCTCCGACTTGTTGAAGATGCCGTGCGGCACGCCCATGCCGAGCCGGATCAGATCGCCCGCGGTCGCTTGCGCTTCCGAATTGCCGAGCATGAAGTCGAGCTTGCCCTCCAGCATGTAGAGATACTCATCCTGGTCGGGATGGATGTGCGGCGGCACGAAGGTGCCCGGCGGCAACGTCGCGTGCCAGGAGAAGCTGTGCTCGGTGTTGCTCTTCGGCACATAAGTTTGGCCGAGAATGTTCCAGGAAATGCCCTGAATCCCCTCATTGGCCCGCGTGATGCCGGTGATTTCGCTGCTCATTGAAGTCCTCCCTTAAACGCGACAGGCGGCTTAGTTCGCCGCTTTGCAGTCCTTGGCGTAGCGGTCGCCGTAATTCTCGAAGACTTTCTGGACGATTTCGGTCTGGAATTTGCCGTCCGGACGCTTGGCGACCTTGGTCAGATAAAAATCCTGGATTGGATAGCCGTTGGTGTTGAACTTGAAGGCGCCGCGAAGCGAGGTGAAGTCGGCCTTCTTCAGTGCGGTCCCGACTGCATCCTTGATCGAGAGGTCGCCCTTCACGGCCTTGACCGCGCTGTCGATCAACATGGCAGCGTCATACGCCTGGAAGGCGTAGGTGCCGGGCACGACATTGTAGGCGGCCTCATAGGCCGCGACGAACTTCTTGTTCTGGGGATTGTCGAGATTGGGCGCCCAGTTCGCGCCGCCGAACATGCCGACCGCCGCATCCTGCTGCGCCGGCAGCGTCGATTCGTCCACCGTGAAAGCCGAGAGCACCGGAATGCTGTCGGCAAGGCCGGCCTGCCGGTACTGCTTGACGAGATTGACACCGAGGCCGCCCGGCATGAACGTGAACAGAGCATCCGGCTTCTGTGACGAGATCTTGGACAGCTCCGGCTGGAAGTCCAGCGTGTTGAGCGGCATGTAGGATTCCTCGACGATCTCGCCCTTGTAGTCGAGCTTGAATCCCGCCACCGAATCCTTGCCGGCCTGATAGTTCGGCACCATCAGGTACATGCGCTTGTAGCCGCGATCCTGCGCGACCTTGCCGAGGATCTCGTGCACCTGGTCGTTCTGGTACGAGGTCACATAGAAGAACGGGTTGCAGTCCTTGCCGGCAAAGGTCGACGGGCCGGCATTTGGGCTGATCAGAAAGGTCTTCGACTCCGTGACGGGCCGGTGGATGGCCTGGAGGATGTTGGAGAAGATCGGACCGACGACGAAGTCGACCTTGTCACGCTCCAGAAGGCCCTTGACCTTGGTGACCGCGGCATCCGGCTTCAGTTCGTCATCCGCAACGATCACTTCGACATCGCGGCCGCCCATCTTGCCGCCAAGGTCCTTCACTGCGAGCGCAAAACCGTCGCGGACCTGCTGGCCAAGTGCGGCGGCGGGTCCCGACAGGGTCACGATCACGCCCAGCTTGATTTTCTCCTGGGCGAGGGCAGGGCTCACCGCGGTGCCGAGCAGCAACGCGGCTGCGGCCATCGTCATTTGCGTCTTCATGATCTGTCCTCGTGCCGATCGGGCCTGCGCTGCAAGCCACGTACTCCAATTCAAGCTTATGCCGATGATGGCTGCCGCGGCAAGCAAAGCTCAAGCGTCGCCATCCTGCGGACAGCCGCGCATGCAAGCGGCACGCCAATTATTTGAAGCCTAAAGAAATTCGCCTGCGGTCGATTGTTGCAGCTTTGGGCTTGCGGCCGGCACGGATTTATTTGAAGCTCAAAACGTTGGGGAATCCGTGCCGGCGCCAATGCCGGCCGTGAGTGGCTGCATCGAATGCTCGATTCCGAGACCAAGGCCGTCGAAACTCCGGAGGACCACGCCGAAGAGCTTCGGCTGTGGCTGCGCCTGCTCACCTGCACGACCTTGATCGAAGGTGAAGTCCGCGGCCGTCTGCGGCAGCGCTTCGACGTCACGTTACCCCGGTTCGACCTGATGGCCCAGCTCGACAAGGCGCCCGACGGCATGACGCTGTCCGACGTCTCCAAACGCATGATGGTGTCGAACGGCAACGTCACCGGCCTCGTCGAGCGGCTGGTGGAATCGGGCCATCTGGACCGACGCACCTCGGAGACAGACCGCCGCGTCCAGGTGATCCGGCTTACGAAGGTTGGTCGCGCCGAGTTCCGGAAGATGGCTGCGGAGCACGAGACCTGGATTGCCGATCTCTTCGCCGATTTGACGCCGAAGGACGTGCGCGAATTGATGCGGCTGCTCGCCAAGACCAAGGCGTCGGCGCAGAAATCGGCCGGCCGCCGCCGGGCCTAGGCCCGCGGGCGACGCGCCTGCCAATCCCATTTGCCGCAGGAAAATGCATTGGATGCCCAAAATCCGCTATTGCGCCAAATTGTTTTAAGCCTAAAATGTTTCTCAGATCGTGCTGCCGGGTGCAATCCATGCTGAAAGGAGCGTGCGATGGCCAACGCCGCCAAGGTTCAAGTGACGGACTCGCATGACGGCAACGTCGCGACTGCCCATGTCGATACATTCGCGCGGCAGCATCTGCCGCCGCGTGAGCTCTGGCCCGAATTCATCTTCACGCGGCCGGAGCTGCACTATCCGCCGCGACTGAACTGCGTCAGCTATTTCCTCGACCGCTGGGTCGAGCAGGGCCACGGCGACGCGTCCTGCGTCATCAGCCCGGCCGTCAGCTACACCTATCGCGAGCTGCAAGCGCTGGTGAACCGCATCGCCAATGTGCTGGTCGGCAAGCTGGGTCTCGTGACCGGCGGACGCGTGCTGCTGCGCTCGGCCAACAACCCCATGATGGTGGCGACCTATCTGGCGGTGATCAAGGCCGGCGGCATTGTCGTCGCGACCATGCCGCTCTTGCGTGCCAAGGAGCTGTCCTATCCGATCCAGAAGGCGGAGATCACGCTCGCGCTTTGCGACGGAAAGCTCTCCGAAGAGATGGAGAAGGCGAAGGCGGCAGCGCCCGGTCTCAAGCACGTGGTCTATTGGGGCAACGGCGCGGCGGACTCGCTCGAGGCATTGATTGCAGATGCGAGCCCGGAGTTTGGGGCGGTCGATACCGCTTCCGATGACGTCTGTTTGATCGCCTTCACCTCGGGCACGACCGGCGATCCCAAGGGCACGATGCATTTCCACCGGGACATGCTGGCGGTCTGCGACGGCTATGCGCGCAACATCCTGCGGGCCGGGCAGAACGACCGCTTCGTCGGCTCGGCACCGCTGGCCTTCACCTTCGGCTTCGGCGGCGTACTGTTTCCGATGCACATCGGCGCCTCCTTCGTCGTGCTGGAGAAGACGACGCCGGACGATATCCTGTCGGCGATCGAGCAATACAAGACCACGGTCTGCTTCACGGCGCCGACCGCGTACCGTGCGATGATCGGCAAGCTCGCAGGCCGCGACATCTCCTCGCTTCGCAAATGCGTCTCCGCCGGAGAGACCCTTCCCAAGCCGACATTCGACGCCTGGCTCAAGGCCACCGGCATCAAGCTGATGGACGGCATCGGTTCGACCGAGCTGCTGCATATCTTCATCAGCGCGACGGAAGACGAGATCCGTCCCGGTGCGACGGGTAAGCCCGTGCCGGGCTATGAGGCCAAGATCGTCGACGACGACGGCGATGATCTGCCGCCGGGCACGATGGGTAAGCTCGCTGTGCGCGGTCCGACTGGTTGCCGCTATCTCGCCGACGAGCGGCAGCGCAAATATGTCCAGAACGGCTGGAACATCACCGGCGATACCTATCTGATGGATAGCGACGGCTATTTCTGGTACCAGTCGCGTTCCGACGACATGATCGTGTCGGCGGGTTACAATATCGCGGGTACGGATGTGGAGGCGGCGCTGCTCACGCATCCGTCCGTCGCCGAGTGCGGCGTGGTCGGTGCGCCGGACGAGGCGCGCGGGATGATCGTGAAGGCCTATGTCATCGCCGCACCTGGCGTGACGCCTGATGCGCAGCTCGTGGCCGAGTTGCAGGAACACGTCAAACGCGAGATAGCACCTTACAAATATCCGCGCGCAATCGAGTTCGTGACGCAATTGCCGAAGACCGAGACCGGCAAGCTGAAGCGCTTTGCCCTGCGGCAACTGGCGCAGGCCGCAGTGACGTCTTCGGGCGTCGCGGCGGAATGAGAGAAGGATAGAGAATTGTCCGTGACGACGCCGAAAGGCCCGCAGCTTGCAGTGCTGCCGACCGCAGCCGAGGACGAAACCCAGCTCGGGGTGCAAGTGCTCCAGCCGTCGGGTTGGCCGGTGCCGAAGGGCTATGCCAACGGGATGGCCGCCGAGGGGCGGATCGTCGTCACCGGTGGCGTGATCGGCTGGGATTCCGAGGAGCGTCTCGCGGATGGTTTTGTGGCGCAGGTGCGCCAGACCCTGAGCAACATCGCGGCTATTATCGCGGAGGCCGGTGCCCGGCCCGAGCACCTCGTGCGCCTGACCTGGTACGTCGTCGATATGGACGAATACCTGGCGAACCTGAGGGAGCTGGGAAAGGTCTACCGCGCCATCTTCGGTGCGCACTATCCCGCGATGGCGCTGGTTCAGGTCGTTCGGCTCGTGGAGAAGGCGGCACGCGTCGAAATCGAGGCCACCGCCGTCATTCCCCGCTAAGCCGGGTTCCGCTCGCGCTCAGCTCGCTTTGGCGAGTTCATCGTCCTCGGGCGAGTTCAGATAGACGCCGGACATGGTGTCGACCCAGCACAGATGGTCGTGCACCTTCTTCACGCCTTCGACGTTCTCGGCTGCGACGACCGCGGCTTGCCGCGCCCGTTCTTCGGTGATGACACCGCTGAGATGTACGATGCCGTCGCGGACGATGACGTTCAGCCCGAACGGGCACCAGTCGTTCTTCTCCATGGTGTCGATGATGCGGCTGCGAATGTGATCGTCGTCGGCGGTCGGATCCGGCACCTCGCGGGCGAGCCCAGCCACCGCCTGCAGCAGATTGGCACGGGACACGATGCCGACGACCTTGTCGCCGCGCACCACCGGCAGGCGCTTCACATTGTTCCGTTCCATGAGATCGACGATCTCGGCAAGCGCCGTGTCCTCGGTGATCGTCACGACCGAGGCGGTCATCACTTCCGAAACCTTGCGGCCATGCTCGTGCACGAAATCGTTGGCGGACCTGCCGGGCCCGAGGATGAACCGCAACCAGCGTCCGCGCTCGCGCCCGGTGCCGATTTCGCTGCGGCGGATGAAGTCGCCTTCCGAGACGACGCCGACCAGCTTGCCGGCATCATTCACCACTGTGAGGCCGCTGACGTGCCGTTTCAGCATGATGTTCGCCGCCTCGACGATGCTGGTGTCGGGGGTGACCGAGATGACCGACCGGGTCATGATCTGGTGGGCGCGCATGGAAAACTCCGCTGGCTTGTCGCATTTCGTTGCGCAAAACCTAGCGTGAGCGCCGAGGTGCAGCTTGACCCAGGTCAAGCGGACAAAGTCGGCTGTTGCCGGCCAAGCAATTGTGATCCGTGCCTGGATTTGATGCAGCTCAACGCGTAGCCGAAGCGTCGCCATATGCTGCGATCGACGTAAACAGCAGTCCGCAGGAACATTTCGCCATGAGCGTCGTGCAGATATTTCCACGGGCTGAAGAGCCGGCGGCGCGGCCTGTCTCGGACGATCCCGTTGTCGTCTCCCCGAGACCCGAAAGGCAAGCAAGCAAGCCGGTTGCGGCCGATTCCCTGCCTCCACCGGAGCCATACACTCTCGACCGCGCCTTCCACGCGATGTTGGCCCGTTTCACAGGTGGGATATCGCCGGCGGCGTTGTCGCTCGCCTGGCTCGATTGGAGTTTGCATCTCGCCGCAGCGCCGGAGCGCCGGATCGAGATCGCGCGCAATGTCCTGCGCGATTCCCGCCGCTTCATCGAAGCCGCCGCGCATGCGACGTCGCCGGGGCAGGAGCCGTGGTCCGTGATTCAGCCACAGGGGCGGGATCGACGCTTCAAGGAACCGTCATGGGAGATCGCGCCGTTCAATCTGCTGGCGCAGGCGTTTCTGCTCGGGGAGCGCTGGTGGCACGATGCCGCGACCGGTGTGCGCGGCGTGTCGCGCGCAAATGAGGCCATCGTCGAGTTTTCGATGCGCCAGATGCTCGACACGCTGGCGCCGTCGAATTTCGCGGCGACCAATCCGCAGGTGCTGGAGAAGGCATTCCGGAGCGGTGGCGAGAATTTCGTGTTCGGCTGGCAGAATTGGTGCAGCGATCTGATGCGCCTGTTCTCGGCCGCAAAGCCGGCGGGCGACGGGCAATTTGTCGTCGGCAAGACGGTGGCGGTGTCGCCTGGCAAGGTCGTGTACCGCAACGAGCTGATCGAGCTGATCCAATATTATCCGACGACTGCGCAAGTGCGGCCGGAGCCGATCCTGATCGTGCCGGCCTGGATTATGAAGTACTACATCCTCGATCTGTCGCCGCAGAATTCGCTGGTCAAACATCTGACCGGTCAGGGCTTCACCGTGTTTGCGATTTCATGGCGCAACCCGGATGCGAAGGACCGGGATGTCGCGTTCGACGACTATCGCAAGCTCGGCGTGATGGCCGCGCTGGACACGATCGGCCGGATCATTCCGGACCGGACGATCCATGCGCTCGGTTATTGCCTGGGCGGAACGTTGTTGTCGATCGCTGCCGCCGCGATGGCGCGCGATGGCGACAAGCGGCTGGGCACCGTCACACTCCTTGCCGCCCAGACCGATTTCACCGAGGCAGGCGAATTGACGCTCTTCATCAACGAGAGCCAGGTCGCCTTCCTCGAAGATGCGATGTGGCAGCGCGGCTATCTCGATACGACGCAGATGGCCGGCGCGTTCCAGCTGCTGCGTTCCAACGAGCTGATCTGGTCGCGGCTGTCGCATGACTATCTGATGGGCGAGAGCGCGCCTCCGAGCGACCTGATGGCCTGGAATGCCGACGCGACGCGGCTTCCCTATCGCATGCACTCAGAATATTTGCGCAAGTTGTTCCTCGACAATGATCTGGCCGAAGGCCGCTATCGCGTCGAGGACAGGAGTATTTCACTTTCCGACATTCATACGCCGATGTTCGTGGTCGGCACGGTCGCCGATCACGTCGCGCCGTGGCGGTCCGTCTACAAAATCCATTATCAGGTCGATGCCGATGTGACCTTCCTGTTGACCAGTGGCGGCCACAACGCCGGCGTGGTCGCGCCTCCCGAGGAGCCCGGGCACAGCTATCAGGCCATGACCAAGGCCATGGACGCGCCCTATGTCGGCCCGGACGAATGGCTGGAGTTGGCGCCGCATGTCGAGGGATCGTGGTGGCCGGAATGGACCGACTGGCTCACGGCGCGTTCGGGCGAGCCCCGCGACCCACCGCAGATCGGGCTTGGAGACGTCTCCGGCCTGCCCGATGCGCCAGGAGACTACGTCAAAACCTAATCCTCGGGCTCAGCATTCGGCGCGAGGTCGGAGGAGCGGAACGGCTTGGCTTCGTCCAGTTTCCGGTAGGCTTTCGAAGCGGTTCGCAGCAGTTTCTTCTCCCGTTTGCGATTGAGGAAGCGAATTCCCGCCTCCGGCACGGCCTCGTTCAGTGAGGCCGCCAGCGTCTGCCCTCGCGCATCGTCGTTCAACTGTCCCAGCGACTTTTGCGCCTTGCGCAACTGCTTGAGGATGGCCTTCTGCTTCGTCAACGATTCGTCGGCGAACAAATCCTCGAGCGATTCGACCGAATAGGTCAGCCGCTTGTTGAGAAGTCGCAGCTTGTGCCGCTTTTCCACATCGAGCTTGCGGAGCTTTCGCGCCTTCTTGAGCAGCGTCGTTTCCCATTCGGTGAGTTGCGCCGTCGCGTGGTCGGCAAGCGAGCAGCGGCGCAGCCTGATGGCCTCCTTGCTGCGCCTCGTCGACCAGGGGCCGCTCTCGATCCAGCCGGAGGTCTGCTCGACGAGACGGCGGTACCGCGCCGATTGCAGTGCGCGTGCGAGCAGGCGGTGGCTCTCGGCGCGCTTCTCGTCCCAATGCTGAAGCTCTGCAATCACATCGAGCTCGCCGCCGCTCTCGGCGATGACCCGGTCGATCGCCACGTCGAGGTCCCTGACCATGCCGAGCTGGCTGTTGAGCCATTTCAGCTCGGCCCAGACTTCAGGCCGTAGCGCGTCATCGACCATGGGCGAGAAGAAGCGGATGGCGGTGCGCAGATGCGTCAGGGCGATCCGGATCTGGTGCAGCGCCTCGGGGTCGCCGCGGCAGGTGCCGTCATGCTGGGCGAGGACGGCATCGAGATGACGGCGGGCGATGATCCGGAATGCGGTGTCGCAGGCCATGCCGGGGCTGAGGCGGCCGGGCAGGGCGTTACGCCGCGCCGCGGGCCGGGCGCGAGCGGTCGCAGTCGAACTCGTGGTGGATCGTGCCATCCTAGCCCGCGCCAATCAGATTGCCTTATTTGCCCTCAGCGATCGCGTCCCGGCAGCGCTGAAGCGTCTGCGCTCGTGTCCCGGATGCATCGATCGTCGCCCAACCGAGATGGCCGATATTATAGTGCTCTTGCAACGCGGCAACCTCTTGCGTGGCGTCGGACGCATCGCTGTGGCGGCTGCCGATTCGCGCCTGCCGGGTCGCGAGGTCCGCGACAAGAAATAGTCCGTTGAGCGGCACGCCGCACGCGAGTGCCAGGGCAGCCAAATCGTCCCGTTCGGACTCGCTTGCAAAGACGGCATCGACGATAACGGAATGACCCTGCGCCAGCACCTGCCGGGCGCGCTGCATCAGAACCTCGTAGACCTGCGCCGTCACCTCGGGCCGATACGTGGACGGCGGCAGCCGCTCGGTGTGTCCCACCTGAAACAGCTGCTTGCGAATGACGTCGCTGCGCAGCACGATAGCGCCCGGTTGCGGCACCACAGTGGGCGCCAGCGCGCGGCTGAGCACGGATTTGCCGGTGCCCGACAGTCCGCCAACTGCGATCAGGCGGGGAGCTGGCGGATGGATCAGCGCCCGGGCGAGGTCGAAATAACGGCACGCCTCGCCGAGAATGCCGGGGCCGTCGGCGTCAGGTCGCGTCAATCGCGCCAGCGCCACCTGTGCACGGATCGCCGCGCGAATGGACATGAACAGCGGCAGCGCTGCCAGCGCGTCGAGGGTCTCAACGGGCGCTGCGGCCAGATACCGGTTCAGGACGAGGTTGGCTGCCACCGACTGGTCGTAATGCAGCAAATCCATCAGCGTGAACGCAAGATCGTAGAGCACGTCCACCGTCGCCATCTGCGGGTCGAACTCGATCGCGTCGAACAGCACGGGCTGCCGGTCGATCAGCACGATATTGGCAAGGTGCAGATCGCCGTGACAGCGGCGCACGAAGCCCTGGCGCGCACGTTCCTTCAGTGCAGCGCGGACGCGCAGGAAAGCCTGGTGGGAGGCTTCGCCAAGCGGCCCGACCGCGGCCGCCTCGAGATGGTCGCCATGGCGCAGGCCGGCGCTGTTGCCGTCAATCAGGGCGGGAATGGAATTGACCCACGCCGTGCCATCCGAGATCGTCGCTTTTTCGTGCGATGCTGTGATCGCGTCTGCAATGGCCGCGGCCAGCTCCGCGTCCAGCGGCCCGGCCTTGGCCAGATGGTCCAGCGTCCGGCTTTCGTCGAAGCGGGACATGTCGACCGCATATTCGACCGGACGGCCGCGACCGCCGATCTTGATCGATCCATCCGGCTCCTCCGTGATCGCCACGACGCGGCGATAGATTTGCGGCGCGAGCGGCCGGTTGAGCCTGATCTCCTCCTCGCAGGCCGCCTTGCGCTTTTCGAGCGTCGAATAGTCGAGGAACGGAAACATGACAGCCCGCTTGATCTTCAGCGCGCGGGTGCCGTCGAGAAACACCGAAGCCGCGTGCGTGTCGATCCGCTTCACGCCAGGCAGCTCGCTTAGCGCTCGGAAGACCCGTTCCTGGGTGGCAGAATCGTCCGTCATCTCGCGGGCTTATCCGGATGCGTCAGCAGCAAGGCGGCAGGCTAACCCTTAGGGCTGGATCGCGGCCAGTCCTTGACATCAGTCAAAACCTGTCGTTGGCCGGGCTGTGTGGCATTTCCCGCCTTGAGCAGGATCAAGCATCCCCGACGAAAGACGGCTTATCTTGGCCGGCAAGGAGAACCCTGATGCCCATCAAGGACGTCTTTCTGCCGCTCGTCGGTCAACCGCACGAGCCGACCCTCGCGGCGATCGAGACATGCGTAGCTCTCGCCGCCGATCTCGGCGCCAGGATCACGGCGCTCGCGCTCGAGGAAGACGTCTTCGTGCGGCCGAAGGTCATACTCCCCGACGATCAGGATTCTGCGGAGGCCAGCGGCTCGCGCGAGCCAGGCGACGTGCAGCAACTCCTGAACGCCTTCACCCGTGCAGCCTCCCGAGCCAACATTCGCGCCCAAAGCAGGTCGGCCAAGGTGCCGGTTGACCAGATCGCGTCGATCCTGGCCGAGCACGCGCGTTTCAGCGATCTCGCGCTGGTCCCCGTCAAGCCGCATGACAGCAGAACCGAGCACATCATCGAAACGTTTCTGTTCGAATCCGGCCGGCCCCTGCTGCTCTGCCCGGAACAACATGTCGACAAGCTGCGACCCGAATTCGAGAATGTCATGATCGCCTGGGATCATTCCGCCCGCGCCGCGCGGGCAGTCGGCGATGCGTTGCCGATCCTTCAGGCTGCCACCTCGGTCCGTGTGGTGACCGTGGCGGACGACAAGACCGACGCGATCACGCAATCGGGCCTGAGTCTCGTCCATCACCTCAGGGAACACGGGATCTATGCCTCGTTCGAGGCGGTGAAGGGCAGCGGCAGCTCGATCAGCAAGGTGCTCGGAAGCTGGGCGAATTCCCATGCCATCGACGCGATCGTGATGGGCGCCTACCATCATTCGCGCCTGAACGAGATCGTCTGGGGCGGTGTGACAAAGACCGTCATTGGCCAGCCACCGTGCTGGGTTATGATCTCGCACTAGCCGCATCGTCAGTTGCCGGCCTGATCTTCAACCATCGGAACCGCCACCGATCGGATGCATTTGCAGTCATGTCCACCTATCGTCTGAAGAATCTGCTGTCGCCACGGTCGGTCGCGCTTGTCGGGGCCAGCGCACGTCCGGTCTCCGTGGGGCGTGCGGTGCTGGAGAACATCCGCAAGGCCGAATTCAAGGGCCAGTTCGGTCTCGTCAATCCGCGCCATGCCGAGATCGGCGGCATCGCCGCGGTCAAGAACCTGGACAAGCTGGACTTCGTGCCCGAGCTCGTGGTTATCACCGCGCCCGCGCGCGAGGTTCCCGGCATCATCGATCAGGCCGGGCGTCGCGGTACGGCGGGTGCGCTGATCGTCTCGGCCGGGCTCGGCCATGGACCGGGATCCCTGCATGAGGCCGCAATCGCCGCGGCCCGCAAATACGGCATGCGGCTGATCGGGCCGAACTGTCTCGGCATCATGATGCCCGGCGTCAGCCTCAATGCCAGCTTCGCCGCGCACATGCCCGGCGCGGGCAACCTCGCGCTGATCTCGCAATCGGGCGCGATTGCCGCCGGCATGGTCGATTGGGCCGCGCAGCGCGGCGTCGGCTTCTCCGGCATCGTCACGATCGGCGATCAGATCGATGTCGATATTGCCGATCTGCTCGACCATTTCGCGATGGATCACAAGACCCGCGCGATCCTGCTCTATATCGAAGCCATCAAGGATGCGCGCAAGTTCATGTCGGCCGCACGTGCCGCAGCGCGCGTGAAGCCGGTCGTCGTGGTGAAGTCCGGCCGCATGGCGCAGGGGGCGAAGGCCGCCGCGACGCATACCGGCGCGCTCGCCGGCGCCGACGCCGTCTATGATGCCGCATTCCGCCGCGCGGGCGTTCTTCGGGTCTCCGATCTGCGCGAGCTGTTCGACTGCGCCGAGACGCTCGGCCGTGTCGAATCGCCGACGGGAAAGCGTCTCGCCATCCTGACCAATGGCGGCGGCATCGGCGTCCTCGCCGTCGATCGGCTGGTCGAGCTTGGCGGAATTCCGGCGACCATCTCGGCAGAGGCCCGCGAAAAACTCGACGGCGCGCTGCCGCCGACCTGGTCCGGCGCAAATCCCGTCGACATCGTCGGTGATGCCGATGCATCGCGCTACGCGGCGGCGCTGGAAGTGCTGCTCGCCGATTCCGACAATGACGCAATCCTGGTTCTCAACGTGCAAACGGCGATTGCCTCGGCGACCGACATCGCGGCGACCGTGACGGAGCTCGTCGGTAAATATCGCGAGCGGCACCGCAGTTGGGCTAAGCCCGTGCTGGCCGCATGGGTCGGAGCCGATCAGAACATCATTCAAGCGCTCTCAGGCGCCGGCGTTCCGAACTATCCGACCGAGGATGACGCCGTGCGCGGCTTCATGCATCTGGTTCGGCACCGCGAAGTGGTCGAAGAGCTGAGCCAGGTTCCGCCAGCGATGCCCGACACTTTCGTGCCCGACGCCCGGGCCGCCCGGCAGATCGTCGCCGCGGCCATTGCCGACGGCCGCCAATGGCTCGATCCTGTCGAGATCAAGCATCTGCTCGAAACTTACGACATTGCGATGGTGCCGACCTGTGCCGCGACCGATGTCGAGCAGGCGGTGGCCTATGCGAATGAAATGTTCGCGCAGGGCGCCACCGTCGTGCTGAAGATCATGTCGCGCGACATCATCCACAAGTCGGACGTCGGCGGTGTCGTTCTCAACCTGACGACGCCGGAGGCCGTGCGCGCGGCGGCCACGGACATTCTCGCGCGCGCGAGGAAGCTGCGCCCCGAAGCCCGCATCGAGGGCGTCGTCGTGCAGGCGATGGTCGTCAAGGCGAAGGCGCGCGAGCTGATCCTGGGTCTCGCCGACGATCCCACCTTCGGCACCGTCGTCGTGTTCGGCCGCGGCGGGACGGCCGTGGAGATCATCAACGACAAGGCACTGGCGCTGCCGCCGCTCGATCTGCAGCTCGCCCGCGACCTGATCGATCGCACGCGCGTGTCACGGCTGCTGAAGGCCTATCGGGACGTGCCCGCGGTCAAGCCGGACGCCGTCGCGACAGTGCTGGTCAAGCTCGCCCAGATGGCGGCCGACATCCCCGAGATCCGCGAATTCGACATCAACCCACTGCTGGCTGACGAGACCGGCGTGACCGCGGTCGATGCCCGTGTCGCGGTGGGGCCTGCGCAGCGGAAATTCGCAGGCTCCGGCCCGGCCAACTTCGCTGTCCGTGCCTATCCGTCGCAATGGGAGCGCCGCCTGGCGTTGAAGGGCGATTGGCGTATCTTCGTGCGGCCTCTGCGCCCCGAGGACGAGCCGACCATCCACGAGTTCCTGCGTCACGTCACGGCGCATGACCTCCGCCTGCGCTTCTTCGCGCCGATGAAGGAGTTCACCCACGAATTCATCGCGCGCCTGACCCAGCTCGACTATGCGCGCGCGATGGCCTTCATTGCGTTCGACGAGGAGACCGGCGAGATGGTGGGCGTGGTCCGGCTTCATTCGGACTCGGTCTACGAGAGCGGCGAATACGCAATCCTGCTGCGGTCCGATCTCAAGGGCAGAGGTCTCGGATGGACCCTGATGCAGCTCATCATCGACTATGCGCGGTCGGAAGGGCTGAAAGCGATCTCGGGCGACGTGCTCAAGGAGAACAGCGTGATGCTGGAGATGTGCCGGCAGCTCGGTTTCGAGGTGAAGCCGGATCCGGCCGAGCCCGACATCTGCGACGTCCGGCTCAAGCTCTGAGCGCTTCCATTACGAACGCGCTTCGGGCGAAGCCGCAGCTTCCTTCGAGGTCTTCCGCAAGCCCTTAACGATGATCGCGATCAGCGGCACTAGCACCGGCACAATTGTGCCGAGCGGATGGTGAACCGCGCCGCTCACCTGAACCTGAAGCGCGCGTGCCTCGAGCTGAAGGGCTTCGATGGAGGCGCCGTGGATTTCATTGGCGAGTTCGATGTCGCGGCCGGATGGAGACCGGCCGGCGACGACAAACAACATCGCCGCGATGACGAAATTGATCGCGCCGAGAGCGGCGGCCGCGGCGATCGCGCTCCAGATCTGCACCAGTGCGAAATAGGCCGACAGCTCCAGCATCAGAAGCCCGAATGCGGCGATCAGCGCCGCAAAGGCGCGCAGGCCGAGGCCCATCAGCAGATGGCGCAGCCTGATGTCCGCGATGATCCTGTCGGTGCGCCACAGCACCCGCAGATGCTTGACGACGTTCTCCGTATTCACCTAGTGCCTCCTCAGCATGAAGCCGACGACCACGCCGAGTGCGAAGGCGGAGGCGAGCGACGTGATCGGGCGCTCTGCAACGAGGTCCTGAAGCTGCTCCTCTTCGTCGCTGACGGTCTCGCCGAGCTCGGCAAGCGCGGCCTTGATCTGGTCGGCCAGAGCTTCGGCCCGGTCTTTCGAACTGTCGAACATCTCCTCGCCGACGCTGCTCAAGAGGCGCGTGACATCCACCTTCAGCGTTCTCAGTTCTTCGCTCATCCTGTCACTATCGAACATGGATTTGATGCCTCCATTGAATGAGAACAAACCTAAGACCGGTCGGCGGGGCCGCGCTTGATTTGCGTCAAGACGCGGGGCGCGACCCCCGGTCTTGAGACAGGTCAACCCGGTCGCCACATGCTGGCCTAGAAGTCCCGGCTGAATGGGGACCGATTGTCCCGACGAGGTGGAAGCGTGAACTCCGAACCGCTGTTGCTGGCAACGCCCTCCGGCGATGTGCTGAAATTGCGCCCGGAAGGGCCGTGGACTGCCGCCAACGTGTCGGTGCTCGAGACGCTGTCCCGTTCGGTCGGCGCGGACGTCGATCGATCCCTCGCGGTGACGCTGGATATGTCGGGCGTCAGCGCGCTCGACACGCTCGGCGCCTGGGTCCTGGAGAAGCTGTCGCGCCGGGCCGCATCGTCTGGCAGACCGGCCGAATTCGTCGGCGTCGCCGATCATTTCAGCGGCCTGATGGACGAGGTGCGTCAGGTCAACCGCCATACGCCGGCGCCGGCCGCCGCGCCAAATCCTGTCTTGCTCAGGCTCGGCGATCTCGGCAAGTCCGCGGTCGGTGCGCGCGAGGACATCACGATCTTTCTGCAAATGCTCGGCGCGTTGTTCGTGGCCGTGATCGGCGTGCTGCGCCGGCCACGGTCGCTACGGCTGACCTCGCTGGTCTACCAGCTCTACCGCATCGGCTGGCAGGCCATCCCCATCGTCGTGCTGATCACGTTCCTGATCGGTGCCATCATCGCCCAGCAGGGGTTCTTTCATTTTCTTAGGTTCGGTGCGGAGTCCTACACGGTCGACATGGTCGGCATCCTCGTGCTGCGCGAGCTCGGCGTGCTGATCGTTGCCATCATGGTTGCGGGACGTTCGGGCAGCGCTTACACCGCCGAGCTCGGCTCGATGAAGATGCGCGAGGAGATCGACGCGCTCTCGACCATGGGGCTCGATCCCGTCGACGTCCTGATCCTGCCGCGTGTCGCGGCGCTCGTCATCGCGCTGCCGATCCTAGCGTTCATCGGATCGATCGCGGCGCTCTATGGCGGCGGCCTGGTCGCGCAGTTCTACGGCGATATGGGGCCCGCGATCTACATCGCGCGGCTGCATGAGTCCATCTCCGTCACCCATTTCGAGGTCGGCATCCTGAAGGCGCCGTTCATGGCGCTGGTGATCGGGATCGTCGCCTGTAGCGAGGGCTTGCGCGTGAAGGGCAGCGCGGAATCGCTGGGACGGCAGACCACGACGTCGGTGGTGAAGTCGATCTTCCTGGTGATCGTTCTCGATGGCCTGTTCGCGATCTTCTTCGCCTCGATCGGAATGTGATGATGGACGCGACGCAAGAGGAGTTGGCTATCCGCGTCCGCGACCTCGTGGTCGGCTTCGGCCGCCAGACCGTGCTCGACCATCTGTCGCTCGATGTCCGCAGGGGCGAGATCCTCGGACTGGTGGGGGCGTCCGGCGGCGGCAAGTCGGTGTTGATGCGCACCATCATCGGCCTCATCCCGTGCCAAGGCGGCACCATCGAGGTCATGGGACAGCCCATCGGCGGTCGCAAGGACGGCGCGGCCACGACGTGGGGCATCCTGTTCCAGCAGGGCGCGCTGTTCTCCTCGCTGACGGTCCGCCAGAACGTGCAGTTTCCGCTCCGCGAAAATCTGGTGCTCTCGCAGGAGCTGATGGACGAGATCGCGATCGCCAAGCTCGAGATGGTCGGGCTGCGGGCGCAGGACGCCGACAAATATCCATCGGAGCTTTCCGGCGGCATGACCAAGCGCGTGGCACTGGCGCGCGCGCTCGCGCTCGATCCGCCGATCCTGTTTCTGGACGAGCCAACCTCCGGCCTCGATCCGATCGCCGCTGGCGATTTCGATGCGCTGATCGGCACGCTGCAAAAGACCCTGGGGCTGACCGTGTTCATGGTCACCCATGACCTTGCGAGCCTGACCACGGTCTGTGACCGCGTCGCCGCGCTCGCAGACGGCAGGATCGTCGCGATCGGCCCGATGCGCGAACTGCTGCAATCCGAGCATCCCTGGGTGCGCGCCTATTTCCACGGCAAGCGCTCGCAGATGCTCCAACACGAGATGAGATGAGACATGGAAACCCGCGCTCCCTATGTGCTGATCGGCAGTTTCGTGCTGGCGGCGATCATTGCGGTATTCGGCTTCGTCTATTGGCTCAACAACACCGGCGGCATCGGGCCGCGCACGAACTATCACGTGCAGTTCCAGGGACCGGTGCCGGGCTTGCTGGTCGGTGCCGGCGTGCTATTCAACGGCATCCGGGTCGGCGAGGTGACCCAGCTTGGACTCGCGCCGGACAACCCGCGCTTCGTCAATGCGACGATCTCGGTCGCCGCGACGACACCGGTGCGCACCGACACCAAGGTCGGGCTTGATTTCCAGGGATTGACCGGCGTGCCCGTGGTGACGCTGGAGGGCGGGATGATCGTCGCCAAATCCGGCGAGCCCCTGACCTTGATCGCCGAGGCCGGCGCAGGCCAGAGCATGACGCAGGCCGCGCGCGACGCGCTGCGGCGGGTCGACACGGTGCTGGAGGACAATTCCGGACCGCTGAAGGACACCATCGCCAATTTGAAGACGTTCTCCGACGGGCTGGCGCGCAACACCGGCAAGATCGACGGCATCTTGGCGGGCCTCGAGAAGATGACCGGCGGCGGGACGCCTGCACAGAAGATCACCTACGACCTGCGCACGCCGCAGAATCTGGGACCAGTCGGCAAGACGCTGTCCGCGTCATTGGCCATTCCCGAGCCGACCGCTGTCGCGATGCTTCAGACTCAGCGCATGCTGTTCGCACCCGGCGGCGACAATCCGGGCTTTGCAGACTTCCTCTGGGCTGACAGCATTCCAAAGCTGGTACAGGCCCGGCTGATCGACAGTTTCGAGAACTACGACATCGCCCACGCACCTTTGCGCACGAGCGATCTCGGCCAGGCGGACTACCAGCTCCTGATCGACATCAGGCGCTTCCGGATCGCCACCGAGGGCGAGACGCGGGTCGAGATCGGGCTGTCGGCGCGGATCGTCGACAAGACCGGCAAGGTGATTGCCTCGCGCCTCATCGAGGCCGGCGAAAAGCTCGACAAGGTCGAGCCGGCCGCGGCGGTCGCCGCATTCGATGTGGCCTTTGTCCGCATCGCCAAGGAGCTGATCGGCTGGACGGTGCAGGCGGTCTGACGCCTTTTATTCCAGCGTCTTCAGGTAGGACAGGAGATCGTGGATCTGGTCCGGGTCGAGCTCGAAGGCGGGCATGCTGGGGTGTCCGGTCGAGATACCTTCGGCCAGTGCCTCCTCGAGGGCCTCGATCGGATAGCGATTGTGCAGCGTACGCAACGGCGGCGCGATCTTGAGCGGGCTCCTCGACCCACGGTCGATGGCGTGGCAGCGCGCGCAATTGGCTTGCGCAAAAGCCTTGCCGCGTTGTTCGGCGGTCGGGGCCGCCAGCGCAGGCGTGATCAGAAGCAGCCCGATCAGGCCGTGACGCAGTGCGCTTTGCAGCATGGAAAGTCATCCCATCGAACTCTGCGGGCAGAATAAGGCGGCCATGCCCACCAAAATTGATCTGGATCAATCGCCTTTGGCGCAGTGCAGTAAAATGCCGTTCGCGCGGTGGACTCGGCCTGATGTGGGCAGCCGGCGTTTGGAGCGGTGGATGAAGGCTTCCGTGGTGACGATCGAGCCGAACGGGCATTTCTGTAGCGATTGTGCGGTCCGCGATTTCGCGGTCTGCTCGTCGCTGGACCCGGCCGAGCTGAGGGAATTCGAGCATCTCGGGCGCCGCGTCCATTTTGACGGAGGCGAGACCGTCTTCTCCGAGGAGGACATCACGACCTCCTTCTACAATCTCCTCGATGGCGTCATGCGGCTTTACAAGCTGCTTCCCGATGGAAGACGGCAGATCGTGGGGTTTGCGCTACCAGGCGATTTCCTGGGGATGAATATTTCCGGCCGGCACAATTTTTCGGCAGATGCAATCGGCGCGGTGACGGTGTGCCAGTTCGCAAAAGTGCCCTTTGGCCGTTTCATCGAGGACCGGCCGCATCTGTTGAGGCGGATCAACGAGCTGGCGATTCGCGAGTTGAGCCACGCGCGCGATCACATGGTCCTGCTCGGTCGGCGCTCGGCCGACGAGAAGATCGCGACCTTTCTGCTGGGCTGGCGCGACCGTCTGCTCTCACTGAAGGGATTGTCGGACACGGTTCCGCTGCCGATGAGCCGGCAGGACATCGCCGACTATCTGGGTTTGACCATCGAAACCGTCAGCCGCACCTTCACCAAGCTGGAGCGTCACGGGGTGATCGAGATCATTCATGGCGGCATCAGCCTGCTCGATCCGGCCAGGGTCGAGGCCCTGGCCGCGGCCTGACGCCCGATCCCGTCGCAGCGGCCCCAATTTTGATCCTGATCAATGACGGCAGCCGCGCGTCGCTGACAATGCCCAAGACAATCGGGGGAGGGCATCATGCCGACCGACGCGCTGCTCGTGACTATCATTGTCGTGGCCATCTTTGTCACATTCGCCGGGGCTCTGGCTTGGGCAGACCGGCAGACAAGCGCGGGCCGGCTCGACCCGGCCGCCAGGCGTCGCAATCCCTGAGATCCAGCCGCCGTTTTCTGCGGTATGTGCTGCAGGTGGTGTCGCCACAGTCAGCTCTTGGCCGCTCGGCAGCGCCTCAACGCAATCCGGCGCGCGATTGCTGCAACTCTGCATCGACGGGGACGCATTGGCTCATCCTCCGGGTGCGGACTTCGCGCCAGCGCGGGCTTTTCCGCGCATTTGCCTCAAACAGCGCGCATGCTTTGTGGTTGAAAAGCCCGGCAACGTTGACTACGCAGGAACTCCAGTGCCTCGCAGTCTTAGGAGCCCAGCGGCGTGCCTCAGGACAAGACCGGCGACCCCCGACAAGCTGCGGGCAACAAATTATCGGTCCTGCGCAAGCACCCGATCTTTGCAGATCTGGAGCCGGAGGCGCTTGATCAGCTCTGCCGCTATGCCAAGCACACCACGGTCAAGCGCGGCGCGACGATCGCGGCCAAGGGCGATCCCGGCAACAATCTGTTCGCGGTGATCACGGGGACAGTGAAGATCTCCTCTTCGTCCCCTGATGGCCGGAACGCCATTCTCAATCTGATCGGCCCCGGAGAAATCTTTGGCGAGATCGCAGTTCTCGACGGCGCGCCGCGTTCGGCGGACGCGACCGCCAACACCAATTGCGAGCTCTACATCATCGATCGCCGGGACTTCCTGCCATTCGTGAAGAGCCAGCCGGCGCTGGCGATGAAATTCATCGAGTTGCTCTGTGCGCGCCTGCGCTGGACCAGCCAGCAGGTGGAGCAGGTGATCCTGCAAAATCTTCCAGGCCGGCTCGCAAGCGCGCTGCTCGGTCTCACCGAAGAGCGCAAGTTCGACTCCGGCAGCGGCACGCTCGCCATCACGCAGCAGGAGATCAGTGAGATGGTGGGCATGACGCGAGAGAGCATCAACAAGCAATTGCGCGCCTGGGCCGGACGCAACTGGGTTCGCCTCGAGCACGGCGCCATCGTCGTGCTCGATACCGATGCGCTGCGCGAGCTCGCCGAGAGCGGCCTCGACGGCGAGTGAATATTTTCGCCTAATCGTCGATGATGGCGACCGCGCGGGTCCAGCCCGCGGAGGCCCGCTCGATCTTCACCGGGAAGCATGAGACCGTGAACCCGGTCGAAGGCAATTGATCGAGATTGTGCAGCTTCTCGAGATGGCAGTAGCCGATGTGCCGTCCCGCCTTGTGGCCTTCCCAGATCAGGCCGGCATCCTTCGTTTCGGCATATTTCTTCGCGGTGTAGACGAACGGCGCATCCCAGCTCCAGCCGTCGGTGCCGGTCAGCCGCACGCCGCGCTCGAGCAGATACATGGTGGCTTCATAGCCCATGCCGCAACCGGAGTTGACGTAATCGGCCCGGCCGAACTTCGCGCCGGCACTGGTGTTGACGACGACGATCTCCAGGGGAGACAGCGTGTGGCCGATGCGCTTCAACTCGGTCTCGACGTCGTCGGCTGTCACCACGCGGCCGTCCGGCAGGTGCCGGAAGTCGAGCTTCACGCCGGGCTGAAGGCACCAATCCAGCGGCACCTCGTCGATCGTCCATGACCGCTCGCCGCGGTTCATGGTCGGATGGAAGTGCCAGGGCGCGTCGAGATGGGTGCCGTTGTGGGTGGACAGCGAGACCTGCTCGACGGCCCAGCCCTGGCCATCCGGCAGATCGTCTGCCTTGAGCCCGTCGAAAAACTGGAGCATGCGGGGCAGGCCCTGCTGGTGATCGATATACTGGATCGTCGGATGGTTGCCTGGCGGATCGGCCGTCACGTCGTTTCTGAGCGGCACCGAAATATCGATCAGCTTCCGCGGCATGGGCATTCCCTCGGGGTAGTCCGCTGTGTCTGTCATCTTGAGGGGCCTCGATTGCCGGCGTCAAGTCACGGGCTGGCGACGTCAGCGTGCCCGCCTTACCCCCCATAATGCGAATTGCGCCAGAAATTGATCGATGCAACTGTTGCATTGATCGATGCCGGATTTGGCTTGGACAGAGAATGCCGCCCGCCCTAGGGACGACATTGGCGCTTGACTTCACGACTGAGGTGGAGCGACCCAAGGCGGCTCGCAGCACTTGCCGACAACGACATAATCAACCCAGGAGGAAGCCTAGATGAAGACACTCACCGGTATCATCACAGCCGTTGCACTGGCGCTCTCAGCGCCCCTGGCGACTGCTCGCGATTTCCGCTCCGCCGACGTCCACCCCGCCGATTATCCGACCGTCGAGGCCGTCAAGTTCATGGGCAAGCAGCTCGCGACGGCGAGCGGCGGCAAGCTCGGCGTGAAGGTGTTTCCCAACGGCGCCCTGGGATCCGAGAAGGACACCATCGAGCAGCTCAAGATCGGCGCGCTCGACATGATGCGGATCAACTCATCGCCGCTCAACAACTTCGTGCCCGAGACCATCGCTCTCTGCCTGCCGTTCGTCTTCCGGGATACGCAGCACATGCGCACCGTCCTCGACGGGCCGATCGGCGACGAGATCCTGGCGGCCATGGAGCCCGCAGGCCTGGTCGGCCTTGCCTATTACGACAGCGGCGCCCGCTCCATCTACACCGTCAAGGCGCCGGTCAAGTCGCTCGCGGACCTCAAGGGCCTGAAGATCCGCGTCCAGCAGTCCGACCTGTGGGTCGGCATGATCCAGAGCCTCGGGGCCAACCCGACGCCGATGCCGTATGGCGAGGTCTACACCGCGCTCAAGACCGGCCTCGTGGACGCTGCCGAAAACAACTGGCCTTCGTACGAATCCTCGCGCCATTTCGAGGCCGCCAAGTTCTACAACGTGACCGAGCACTCGCTGGCGCCCGAGGTTCTCGTGATGTCCAAAAAGGTCTGGGACACCTTGAGCAAGGAGGACCAGGCGATGGTCCGCAAGGCGGCCAAGGAATCGGTGCCGGTCATGCGCAAGCTCTGGGACGAGCGCGAGCAGGCCTCCCGCAAGACGGTCGAAGCGGCCGGGGTTCAGGTCGTCACGATCGCCAACAAGGCAGAATTCGTCGACGCGATGAAGCCGGTGTACGACAAGTTCGCCGGTGACGAGAAGCTGAAGGGCCTCGTCAAGCGCATCCAGGACACGAAGTAAGACTGTAAGCGTCGGGGTCCGGTGTTGCCGCGAGGCGGCACCGGACCTTCGCAAGGAGACGCTGGCAAGGAGACGCTGGAATGACAGACCCACATGTCGCAGACCACGAGCAGGAGGTCGCCGGGCGCCCGTCGACCGGCCTGTTGTCGCGAATCAATGCCGTCGTCGCTCGCTTGGGCATGTATCTGTCGGTGACCGGGCTGCTCGTCATCGTCACCATCGTGTTCTACCAGGTGTTCGGACGCTACGTGCTCAATTCCAGCCCGACCTGGACCGAGAACCTTGCGCTGGTCCTGATCCTCTATGTCACGCTGATCGGCGCCGCGGTCGGCGTGCGCGATGCCGGGCACATCGGCATGGACAGTCTGCTGGTCATGCTCCCGGATCACATGCGCGAGAAGATCGAACTCGTGATCCACGTTCTGGTGGCGATTTTCGGCGTGGCGATGGTCTACAATGGCTGGATTCTCGGTGCGTCGGTCGGGACCGTGCATATCCCCAATCTCGGCCTGCCTGAGGTCATCCGCTACGTGCCGCTGATTGCCTCCGGCGTCCTGATCGTCTCCTTTTCCATCGAGCACATCATTGCTCTCCTGCGCGGCGAAGAGGTCGTCCCCTCATGGAACTGATTATCCTCGGCGCCACCTTCTTCGGCTTCCTGATCCTTGGCGTCCCGGTCGCCTTCGCGATCGGCCTCTCGGCGATCTGCACCATCCTGTACGAAGGCCTGCCGGTCGCCGTCATCTTCCAGCAGATGATGTCGGGGATGAACATCTTCTCGTTCCTCGCGATTCCCTTCTTCGTCTTCAGCGGTGAGCTGATGCTGCATGGCGGCGTTGCCGACAAGATCGTGCAGCTCGCCAAGAATCTGGTCGGACACATCCGCGGCGGTCTCGGCATGTCGAACGTGGTCGCCTGTACGCTGTTCGGCGGCGTCTCCGGCTCGCCGGTCGCCGACGTGTCGGCGATGGGCGCGGTGATGATCCCGATGATGAAAAAGGAAGGTTTCGACACCGACTACGCCGTCAACGTCACCACTCACGCCTCGCTGGTCGGAGCCTTGATGCCGACCAGCCACAACATGATCATCTATGCGCTCGCCGCCGGCGGCAAGGTCTCGATCGGCGCGCTGATCGCCGCCGGCCTCCTGCCGGCGCTGGTGCTGATGGTGTGCATGCTGGTCGCCGCTTACGCGGTCGCGGTGAAGCGCGGCTATCCGGCCGGCAAATTCCCGGGCTGGGCCGAGGTATTCCGCTCGTTCGCGGCCGCAATGCCCGGCCTTCTGATCGTCGGCATCATCCTGACGGGCATCCTGTCGGGCGTCTTCACGGCAACCGAATCCGCAGCCGTCGCGGTCACCTACACGATCCTGCTGACGTTCTTCATCTACCGTACCATGACCTTGCCGAACTTCCTGCGGGCGGCGGCCAAGGCGGTGAAGACGACGGGCGTGGTGCTGCTGCTGATCGGCGTCTCCACCATGTTCCAGTATTTGATGGGGCTCTATGAGGTGGCCGACCTCGCCGGCGCCATGATGAGCAAGGTGTCGTCGCAGCCCTGGGTCATCTTCCTGCTCATCAACGTCATCCTGTTCGTGCTCGGCACGTTCATGGACATGGCGGCGACCATCCTGATCTGCACCCCGATCTTCCTGCCGATCGCGATGAAGGCAGGCATGGATCCGGTGCAGTTCGGCATGCTGATGCTGATCAACTGCGCGCTGGGGCTGAACACCCCGCCGGTCGGAACCACGCAATTCGTGGGCTGCGCCATCGGCGGCATCTCGGTCGGCGCGGTGATGCGCACCATCCTGCCGTTCTACGCCGCCCTGATCGCTGCTCTGATGTTCGTGACCTACGTCCCCGCATTCTCGCTGTGGCTGCCCCGCCTGCTGATGGGCTACAAGGGATAGCAGCAACACAGGGAGACTCTGTCAGTGACTGACTATCGCAAGCTCTTCGATCTCACCGGCAAGACGGCCGTGGTGCTCGGCGCCGCATCGGGCATCGGCAAATCGTCGGCCGAGGCGCTGGCCGGGCTCGGCGCTCGTGTCGTTTGTGCCGATCGCGCGCTTGACGCCGCGGAGGCGACCGCCGCCGGCATTCGGGACAAGGGCGGCTGGGCGGAAGCAGCTGGCTGCGATGCCGCGAGCGCTGCGGACGTCAATGCGCTGGCCAGGGCCGTGATGCAGAAATTTCCACGGCTCGATATCGCCGTGACGACGCCTGGGCTCAACATCCGCAAGACCATCCTCGACTACACCGAGGAGGATCTCGACCGCGTCCTCAACCTCAACGTCAAGGGCACAGTCTGGTTCTTCCAGGCCTTCGGCCGCATTATGGTCGCGCAGAAGGGCGGCAGCATCATCGCCTGCTCCTCGGTGCGCGCGGTGACGATCGAGCCGGGCCTTGGCGTCTACGGTTCGACCAAGGCCGCGATCGGCCTCTTGGTGAAGGGCTTTGCCTCCGAGGTCGGCCATGCCGGCGTGCGCGTCAACGCGATCGCGCCGAGCATCGCCGAGACCGCGCTGACCGGTCCGTTCAAGCAGCGCCCCGACATCTACAATCTCTACGCCGGCCACACCGTGTTCAACCGCTGGAGCAGCGCCGACGAGGTCGCGACCGCTGTGGCCTATCTCGCCTCGGACGCCGCCAGCTATGTCAGCGGCAGCACGCTGTTCGTCGACGGCGGCTGGACCGCGGTCGACGGCCCTCCGACCGGCCTCACCCAGCTGCACAAATAGGCGGCCATCCGCATCTAGCCGGCAAAGCCCACGCGCTGGCGCAGCTCCTTGTGATCTGCGCCAGTCAGCAGCGCGATGAGTGCGGCCGCCTCGCTCGGATGCGTGGCCCGCGTTGTCACGCCGGCGGTGTACATCGTCACCAGCTCGCAGCCCGGCGGCAGAGACCCCGACAGCGCGATGCCATCGGTCGCGATGATCTCGGTCGCCTGGGTGCAGCCGATCGGATGCGTCGCGGTTGACGATGCAAGCTCGCGCATCGCGGTCGCGCCGTTCGGAAAAATCTTGAGGCGCGATGCGACCTCATAGGCGATGCCGAGCCGATCCAGCACCTTTGCGAAATGTTGTCCCGCGGTCGAAGCCTTCATGTCGGGGACGTGGATCGCGTTGGCTGCCCGCAGCACCTCGCGCAAATCGGCTTCGGTCTTCACCGCGACCTTGGGATCGCGACTGCGAACCGCCAGTGCAGTCTCGACCCGGCCGACATCCGCAATCGAGGAGGGGATGACGAGCTTCTCCTGGGCAAGCTTTGCGAGGAGCGCCTGCGTCAGGATGACGAGATCGGCCGGCGTACCGGCGCGCAGCTTGTCGGCCATCACACCGACCGCGCCGAATGCGCCGTCGATGCCGAATCCGGTCTGCGTCTTGAAGGGCTCAGTGAGGCCGCGCACCAGTCCTTGCGCGGCGCCGCCGCTCAGGATGTTCACTGTCGTCATGATGCAAGCTCCATGGCTGCAATGATTCTGTCGCGCTTGATCGGCAGGTCTCGCACGCGCACACCGAGGCAATCGTAGACTGCATTGGCGATCGCCGCAGTCACCGGGCCGTGCGCGGCCTCACCGGCGCCGACCGGCTCGATCTCGGGCCGCTGGATGATCTCGACGTCCACCACCGGCACCTCGCTGAAGGTGAGGATCGGATAGTCCGTCCAGGAGGTCGAAATGATGCGGGTCTGGTCGAAGCGGACGCGCTCCTTCAGCACCCAGCTCGTCGCCTGGATCGCGCCGCCCTCGATCTGGTTGATGACGCCATCCGGATTGATGGCCTCGCCGACATCGACCGCGAGCGTCAGCCGCGTCACGCGAATGTCGTCGGTGCCTTCGATCTCGGCAATCGCGGCGCAATAGGCCCCCGTGTTCTTGTAGCGGGCGAAGCCGATGCCATGACCGATGCCGGATCGCTTCTGCGGCTTCCATGCCGCGCGTCGCGCCGCGGCGAGGATGACGTCCTTTGCTCGCTCGTCGCGCAAATGCCGCAGGCGAAACGCGATCGGGTCCTCGTCGCGCAGCGCGGCGATCTCGTCAAGCAGGGATTCGATGGCGAACACGTTGCTTTGCCCGCCGAGAGTCCGCAGCGCCGAGGTGCGCACCGGCATGGTCAGCAGCCGGTGGCTCGTGATCGTCCAGGCCGGAAAGTCATAGAGCGGAACGGAGTTGCGGTCGCCACCGCCGCCATTGGCGGCCGGCGGGTTGGTCGAGATCATGCGCGGATAGGGGTTTGCGATCTCGGTCGCTGCGAGCAGTGCGGGCTGCGCCGCGCGCCCGGGCCGTGCCGCGTGGCCGTTGCTCCAGATCGCATGGCGCCAGCCGACGATCTCCTTGTCGGCATCGAGATCGGCCTCGATCTCGATCGCCATGGCCGCGCCGAACGGCGCGTGAGACATCTCGTCGTGGCGCGACCATTGCACGCGGACCGGACGACCACCGGCGGCTTTCGCCAGCAGCACGGCGTCGAGCGCGACGTCATCGGCGGCATTGTGCCCGTAGCAGCCGGCGCCCTCCATGTGCTCGACGACGATGTTTTCGACCGGCAATTTGAGCACGATGGCGAGATCGGCGCGCAGCAGGTAGACGCCCTGGCTGTGCGTCCAGACATGGACACGATCGCCGTTCCACCGGGCCATGGCGCAGGACGGCGCAATCGAGGCATGTGCGATGTAAGGGCGGGTGTATTGCTGTCGCAGGGTTTGAGCGTGCTTGGGCGTCGTGTCCGCAGTCCGGGTGTCGATGATGGTCGTTTCGACCGGCTGCCTCTTCAGGAATCCGGCGAGATCATCTTCATCGGGCAGCGGCTCGCCGGCCGACCATGTCGCGCCCTTGCGCAGGGCCTTCAGCGCAGCCTCGGCCGCCGCTTCGGTGTCGGCGATCACGCCGGCAAAGCCGCCGTCGCGGGCGATCGCGACGAGGCCGGGAACCGCGCGCGCCGCCGCTTCGTCGAGCGCGATCAATTTGGCGCCCGAGATGTCCGGCCGTAGCACACGTCCGTGCAGCAGGCCCGGCAGCGTGCTGTCATGAATGAAGCGCGGCCGTGCGAACACCTTGTCGGGAATGTCGACGCGCTGGACGGATTGTCCAGCGAGCCCGCGCTGGGTGACGCTCTTGGCTATCGCATCCGCCGTGGCGTCGTGGTCGAGCGAGACGTCATCAGCCAGCTCCCAATAGCTGGTGCTGACATTGCCGGGGCCCGAGATTGTGCCGTCATCGATACCGAGCAGCGCGGCATCGACGCCGAGGCGTTCCGATGCGGCGACGAGGAAGCGCCGGCGCACCTCGGCGCAGGCGTGGCGCAGCGCGCGGCCGGATTGCTGGATCGACAGGCTGCCCGAGGTGACGCCTTCGTTCGGGCTCGTCGCCGTCGAGGCGCGGACCATCTCGATCCGGACGATATCCACATCGAGCTCGTCCGCGGCGATCTGCGCCAGCGCTGTGACGATGCCCTGGCCGATCTCGACCTTGCCGGGCGAGATCACGACACGGCCTTCGCCGGTGAACGTCACCCAGGACGAGAGTCTTGGATTGGCGGCGAGGCTGACCGGCAGTTTCGGGGCAGGGGACGGTGCACTCATGACGTTGCCATCTCCGAGGCCGCCCCTAGTACGGCGCGGACCATGCGGTTATGCGACCCGCAGCGGCACAGATTGCGATCGAGCGCCGCTTTCACCTCCGCTTCCGTCGGCGACGGATTGCGCTTCAGCAGCGCCGCCGCGCTGATCAGGATGCCCGAGACGCAATAGCCGCATTGCATGGCCTGCTCGGCGATGAAGGCGCGTTGGAGAGGATGCGGTGCGTCCACTGTGCCGAGGCCTTCTACCGTGACGACGTCCTTGTCCGCGACCGACCACATCGGCATGTCGCAGGAGGCCATCGCGCGGCCGTCGACCATGACGTGGCAGGCGCCGCACTCACCGGCTCCGCAGCCGAAATGCGGGCCGGTGATGCCGAGCCGGCCGCGCAGCACGTCGAGCAATGTCTGATCCGGATCGGCGTCCACAGCCGTCGCGGCGCCGTTAAGCTGGAATTCAATGACAGGCATTACCGGTCTACGGCCTCACGACTTGTCGAATTTCTTGACGACATCGGCCCATTTCTCGATGTCGCCGCGCAGGAAACCGTCGAACTCCTGCGGCGTCATCAACATGGGTACGGCACCCTGCTCGGTCCAGAGTTTTATGATGTCGGGTCGCTTCACCATCGCGTTCACGGCAGCGTTGAGCTTGTCGATGACAGGTTTTGGCGTGCCCGCGGGCGCCATCAGGCCCAGCCAGATCGTCGCCTCATAGCCCGCGACACCCGCCTCGCCGGCGGTCGGCACGTTCGGCAGCACGATCGAGCGTTGCTGACCCGTTGTCGCGAGAGCGCGGACCTGGTTCTCGCCGATGTTCGGCGCCATCGCCGGCACCGCATCGATCATCATCTGCACCTGTCCGCCGATCACGCCGCTGCGCGCCTCGCCGCTGTTGCGGTAGGGGACGTGGACGACGTCGATGCCGGCCATGGCTTTGAACAGCTCGCCGGCCATGTGATAGGGCGTGCCCTGCCCGGAGGAGGCGTAGTTCAGCTTGCCGGGCTGCGCTTTGGCGAGCGCGATGAACTCGGCAAGCGTCTTCGCCGGCACTTGCGGGTTTACGACGATGACGAGATCGGAATAGTTCACCGGCGCGATCGGCGCGAGGTCGCGCATCAGCTCGTATTTGCGCTTGTCCGGCGTCAGCAGCGATTCGTTCGCGGTCTGGGTGTTGGACATCATCAGTAGCGTGTAGCCGTCGGCCGGCGACTTTGCCGCCTCGACCGTGCCGATGACGCCGCCCGCACCGGTGCGGTTCTCGATGACGAAGGGCTGGCCAAAGCTCTCCTGGAGCACGTTACCGATCAGCCGGGCCGCGACATCGGCCGGCCCGCCGGCGCCGAAGGGCACGACGATCCGGACCGCGTGGGTAGGGTATTCCTGTGCCAGGGACGGGGCTGCGGAGAACATGGCGAGCAAGCCGGCGGCCAGCGCCGGCATGAAGCTTCGGGCTGTCATGCCCACCTCCCTGATGTCGTTTTTATTGGCCGGTACTGTAGCGGCTGGGCGTGCGGACTGTCGACGCCTGACAAGGCCGATTTGGCAGGGAATATCGCGCGATTTGCGGTGTGACCACGCCATATTTCGCGGTCGCGGCAGGAACCGGCGGCGCATGCGGTTTGAGCAAATCGCATGGGCGCTGCCGGATAAATGCCCTCGGCTGACAGGTATTTTGGTGTTACGAAATTGACATGAACCAGCACGCCAAGATCGAGATCCGCCATTCGACCTGTCCGCACGATTGCCCGTCGGCCTGCGCCCTCGATGTCGAGGTGGTCGAAGGCCGTAGCATCGGCCGCGTTCGCGGTTCGAAAAAGCAGACCTATACGGCTGGCGTCGTCTGCGCCAAGGTCGCCCGCTATGCCGAGCGCATCCATCACCCCGAGCGGCTGATGTATCCGCTGCGCCGCACGGGTGCGAAGGGCTCGGGCGAGTTCGCACGGATTTCGTGGGACGAGGCGCTCGACGAGATCGCCGAGCGCTTCAACCAGGCCGAGCGCGAATTCGGCGCGGAATCGATCTGGCCCTATTACTACGCCGGCACGATGGGCCTGGTGATGCGTGACGGTCTCAATCGCCTCACGCATGTGAAAAGATATTCGCGCTTCTATCAGACCATCTGCGCCAATGTCGGGCGCATCGGCTTTGCGATCGGCACCGGCAAGATCGCCGGCGTCGATCCGCGCGAGATGGCGCTGTCCGATCTCGTCGTGATCTGGGGCACCAATCCCGTCAACACCCAGGTCAACGTGATGACGCACGCCGCGCGCGCCCGCAAGGAGCGCGGCGCCAGAATCGCGGCGATCGACATCTACGACAACGAGACCATGAAGCAGGCTGACATCAAGATCATCCTGCGCCCCGGCACCGATGGCGCGTTTGCCTGCGGCGTGATGCACGTCCTGTTCCGCGACGGCTATGCCGATCGCACCTATATGGACAAATACACCGACTGCCCCACCGAGCTCGAGGCGCATCTGCAAACACGCACGCCGGAATGGGCGTCTGCGATCTGTGGCGTGCCGGCGGCGGAGATCGAGGCCTTTGCCAAGGCGGTTGGCGAGACCAAGCGGACGTTTTTCCGCCTCGGTTACGGCTTCACCCGCTCGCGCAACGGCGCAGCGCAAATGCATGCGGCAAACTGCATTCCCGCGGTAACAGGTGCCTGGCAATATGAAGGCGGCGGCGCCTTCTTCAACAATTACGCGCTGTGGCATTTCAACGAATCCATCATCGAGGGCCACGACGCGATCGACAAGACCACGCGCGCGCTCGACCAGTCGCAGATCGGCCGCATCCTCACCGGCGATGCCGAGGCTCTGCTTGGCAAGGGTCCGGTCAAGGCGATGCTGATCCAGAACACCAACCCGATGACGGTGGCACCGGAGCAGGCGCTGGTACGCGAGGGTTTTGCGCGCGAGGACCTGTTCGTCGCGGTGCACGAGCAGTTCATGACCGAGACGGCGCTGATGGCGGATATCGTGCTGCCGGCAACCATGTTCATGGAGCATGACGACCTCTATTACGGCGGCGGCCACCAGCACATCTCGGTCGGACCGAAGCTGATCGACCCGCCCGGCGAATGCCGCTCGAACCACGAGGTGTTGCAGGCGTTGGCGCCGCGGCTTGGCGCCAGGCATCCGGGCTTCGAGCTGACGCCGCGCGAGTTGATCGACGCGACCTTGAAGCTGAGCAACCACGGTGACATTGGCGGCCTCGAAGCCGACCTCTGGCGCGATCTGCAGCCGGACTTCCGCACCTCGCATTATCTCGACGGCTTTGCCCATGCCGACAGGAAATTCCACTTCAGGGCGGATTGGGCGCATCCGCCGTTCGGCCAGACGATGGGCGATTTCGACAAGATGCCCGATCTGCCGGACCATTGGGCGGTGATCGAGCATAGCGACCAGGCTCATCCGTTCCGGCTCGCCACCAGCCCCTCGCGCAGCTTCCTCAACACCACCTTCAACGAGACGCCGTCTTCTCAGGCGCGCGAAGGCAAGGCCAGTGTGATGATTCACCCGCTGGATGCAGCCGTGCTTGGCATCGTCGATGGCGATGCGGTGACGCTCGGCAACAGCCGCGGCGAAACTTCGCTGATTGCCACGCTGTTCGAGGGCGTGCGGCGTGGTGTGCTGATCGCGGAGTCCGTGCATCCCAACAAGAATCATATCGGCGGCCGCGGCATTAATACTCTGACGGGAGCCGACACGATCGCGCCGATCGGTGGTGCCGCATTCCACGACAACAAGGTCTGGATCAAAAAAGCGGCCTCGGCCTGAGACGCATTCGCGCGCCGATCGTCTGCAAATTTGTGTCGAGGCGCTAAAGCGGCGCCGCGTCGCAGATTGCCCTTGCACCTGTCGCCCGGGCTGCCGCAAATGGCTGCCAAACGGGAGCAAGGAAGCGAGCGTGCCATGACCGATACCCAAGCCGTTATCACTGAAAAACGCGGGCAGGCGTTCTGGATCACCATCAACCGGCCGGAGAAACGCAACGCGCTGAACGGTGACGTCATCGCCGGCATCACCAGGGGCTATCGCGACGCGCATGACGACAAGGACGTCCGCGTCGTCGTGCTGACCGGCGCCGGCGACAAGGCGTTCTGCGCCGGCGCGGACTTGCAGAACTCCGGCGCGGCGTTCGCGATGGATCATTCCAAGCCGAATGTCGACTATGCCGATCTGCTGCGCCTGTCGCAGAACGCAACCAAGCCGGCGATTGCGCGCCTCAATGGCGTCTGCATGGCGGGCGGCATGGGCCTGCTCTGCATGACCGACATGGCGGTTGCTGCCGATCATGTTGTCTTCGGCCTGCCGGAGGTGAAGGTCGGCGTGTTTCCGATGCAGGTGCTGAGCCTGTTGCAGAACATCGCGCCGCCGCGCCTCGTCAACGAATGGGCGCTCACGGGCGAGCCGTTCGACGCGAAAGCGGCGCAAGGGGCGGGGCTGCTCAACTATGTCGTGCCCACAGCCGAGCTCGACGCCAAAGTCGACTGGCTGATCGGCCGCATCGTCGACAAATCCCCGACCGCGATCCGCCGCGGCAAGTATGCGATGCGCGCGATCGCCTCGATGTCGTTCGATGAGAGCATCGCCTACACCGAAAGCCAGATCGCGCTGCTCGCGATGACCGAGGACGCCAAGGAGGGGCTGAAGGCGTTCGGCGAGAAGCGGAAGCCGGTCTGGACGGGAAGGTAGAGGGGCGCTGCTGGTCGGTCCGTCGTCCTGAGGTGTAAGCGGTGCGATGCGGCTAGCATCGCACCTGAAGCCTCGAAGGGTGTACGGCCGCGATGCAGCCGCGCCGTCGCCCTTCGAGGGCCGCTGAAGAAGCGGCCACCTCATCAGGGTGACGGTGATGGTTTAGCGCGACGCGCCCCGGAATGACGAGCTACCCCGCGTTGGCCTTCAACCCCGCCGCCTGGATGCCCGCCACCGCGCAGGCCTCGTCATTGTCGGAGGTGTCGCCGGAGACGCCGACGGCGCCGAGCAAGGTCGTGCCGTCCATGATCAGCACGCCGCCGGGGACCGGCACCAGCGCGCCCTTGGCGATGGTGTTCACGGCGTCGATGAAATAGGCCTGCTCCTGTGCGCGCTGGTACAGCGCGCGCGAGCCCATGCCGAGTGCGAGCGCACCATAGGCCTTGCCGTGCGCGATCTCGGCGCGCATCAGGCTGGTGTCGTCCTGTGCGGCGGCGATCTTGAGCACACCGCGGGCGTCCAGGATGGTGACGACCAGCGGCTTCAACTTCAGCTCGGTGGATTTTGCGAGGGCGGCGTCGAGGATCTTGCGGGCGGTGTTGAGTGTGAGGTCAGCCATGGCTGGTTTCCTTTGTCGTGGGAGTGGTTGTGGATTGGGGCGCGGCGCGGTCGAGGCTCATGGCCAGCACGCGCGCGACGTGAAGCGCCTCGCGCTGGGTGCCGTCGTGGATCTGGTGCCGGCATGAAGTGCCGTCGGCGACGACGAGCGTGTTCTGTTCCGCGCGTCGCACGGCGGGCAGCAGCGACAGCTCGGCCATCTCGATCGAGGCATCATAGGTGTCGGCACCATAGCCGAAGGCGCCGGCCATGCCGCAGCAGCTGGACTCGATGGTCTCGACCTTCAGCCCGGGAACGAGGCGCAGCACCTGCTCGACCGGCTTGAAGGCGCCGAAGGATTTTTGATGGCAATGGCCGTGGACGACAGCCTTCTCAGCGACGGCGCCGAGCGGCAGTTGCAGCCGGCCGGCTTCCGCCTCGCGCACCAGAAACTCCTCGAAGGTCAGCGCATGGGCGCCGACCGCCTTGGCGTCATCGTCCTTGCGCAGTGAGGCAAGCTCGTCGCGCAGCGTCAGCAGGCAGCTCGGCTCCAGGCCGACGATCGGCACGCCGCGCGCGGCGAAAGGCGCGAAGGCGGCGACGAGACGATCGAGCTCGGACCTCGCTTCGTCGACGAGTCCGGCGGACAGGAAGGTGCGGCCGCAGCAGAGCGGGCGGCTTCCGCCCGCAGGCTTGGGCAGATGCACCCGATAGCCGCCAGCCGCGAGCACGCGCAGCGCGGCGTCGAGGTTCTCGCGCTCGTAGATGCGGTTGAAGGTGTCGGCGAACAGCACGACCTCGCGGCCGGTTTCCGGCCCGACGGCTTCAGCCGGCGGCGCAAAGACATCGCTGCGGAAGGCGGGCAGTGCCCGGCGTGCGCTGATGCCGGCAAAGCGCTCGAACAGCTTTCGCAATAGCGGACTACGATTGCGCAAATTCGCGATCGGCGCGAAGCGCGCGGCGATGCCGGCATAGCGCGGGAGATAGCCGACGAGGCGGTCACGCAGCGTCAGGCCGCGCGAGGCTGCGCGCGCGGCCAGCACCTCGATCTTCATCTTGGCCATGTCGACGCCAGTCGGGCATTCGTGGCGGCAGGCCTTGCAGGAGACGCAGAGTTTGAGCGTCTCCATCATCTCGTCGGAGGATAGCGCATCAGGGCCGAGCTGGCCGGAGATCGCGAGCCGCAGCGTGTTTGCGCGCCCGCGCGTCACGTCCTTCTCGTTGCGCGTCGCGCGGTAGGACGGGCACATCACGCCGCCTTCGAGCTTGCGACAGGCGCCGTTGTTGTTGCACATCTCGACCGCGCCCTGAAAGCCGCCGCCGGCGCCGGGGTACGCGGACCAGTCGAGTTTTGTCTTCAGCTCGCCGACGCGATAGTCGGGCTTGAAGCGGAACAGCGAGCGGTCGTCCATTTTGGGTGCGTCGACGATCTTGCCGGGATTGAGAACGCCGCCGGGATCGAAGCGCTGCTTCACTTCCCTGAAGTCGGCGACGAGGCGTTCGCCAAACATGGTCTCGTGGAATTCGGAGCGCACCAGACCGTCGCCATGCTCGCCGGAATGCGAGCCCTTGTATTCGCGCACCAATGCGAAGGCCTCTTCGGCGATGGCGCGCATCGCCTTGACGTCCTTCTCCAGCTTCAAATTCAGCACAGGGCGCACATGCAGGCAGCCTTCGGAGGCATGGGCGTACATCGTGCCGCTGGTGCCGTGCCTGGCGAAGACTTCGCTGAGGCGCGCGGTGTAGTCGGCCAGATGCGGCAGCGGCACCGCGCAGTCCTCGACGAAGGAGACCGGCTTGCCCTCCTGCTTCATCGACATCATGACGTTGAGGCCGGCGGCGCGGAAATCGGCGATGCCGCTCTGCAACGCAGGCTCGGTGATCTCGACCACGCCGCCCCATTTGCGCGTCTCGTTGTTCCAGCCGAAGCCGAGATCGCCCATCAGCTCGCCGAGCTGCTTGAGCCGCGCGAGATTGTCGGCCTGGTCCTCTTCGGCGAATTCGACCACCAGCACGGCATCCGGATCGCCCTTGATGGCGGCGGAGATGATGGGCCTGAACATAGCGATGTTGCGACCGAGCGCCAGCATGGTGCGATCGACCAGCTCGACCGCGATCGGCTTGAGCTTGACCAGGTGCTGGGCCGCGTCCATCGCCTCGTAGAAGCTGCCGAAATGGCAGATGCCGAGCGCCTTGTTGCGGATCACCGGCCACAATTTCAGCTCGACCTTGGTGGTGAAGGCGAGCGTGCCCTCGGAGCCGACCAGCAGATGAGCCATGTTGTTGCGCGCGTTGCGCGGCGTCAGCGCATCCAGATTGTAGCCGCCGACGCGGCGCTGCACCTTTGGGAAGCGCGCCGCGATTTCATCCGCCTCGCGCGTACCGAGATCGAGCATGTCGCGGAACAGGGCGCGGGTGCTGTCGCCGGCGTCGAGATCCGAGAGGTCGCGCGAGACCTCACCGAAGCGGCTCAGCGTGCCGTCGGCGAGCGATGCCTCCATCGACAGCGTGTTGTCGCGCATTGTGCCGTAGCGAAGTGAACGGCCGCCGCAGGAATTGTTACCGGCCATGCCGCCGATGGTGGCGCGCGAGGCGGTGGAGACGTCGACCGGAAACCACAGGCCGTGTTTCTTGAGCTGGCGGTTGAGGTCGTCGAGCACGATGCCGGGCTCGACCACGCAGGTCCGGGTCGCGACGTCGAGCGACAGGATGCGGGTGAGGTGCTTGGAGAGATCGACCACGAGCCCGTCATTGACGGTCTGGCCGCACTGCGAGGTGCCGCCGCCGCGGGGGGTGACCTTCAGTCCCTCGTCCCGAGCGATCGCCAGCGCCCGCAGGGCCTCGTCCATGGTCTTCGGCACGACCACGCCGGCCGGCATGATTTGATAAAACGAGGCATCGGTGGCGTAGGGGCCGCGGCTGAAGCCGTCGAACAGGACGTCGCCTATCATTTCCGCGCGCAGGCGCCGTTCGAGCGAGGAGGCGTTTGTCATTCCTGATCCCGGACTGCCTCAGCGAGGCGGCTCAGCCCTGCTGAGTTATTCATTATCTTTCCTGATCGATTATATTATGAATTCAAAATGAGCAAGCCGATCGCCCTCAGGGCGAGGCCGGCGCGTCCTCTTGGGGCTCGGTCAGGTGCTCGATTGCGGCCGCTCGCTTGTTGCGCAGGTGCTGGAACAGGATGTCGCTCAGCTCGCTGGCGGCGCGGCGGCGCAGGGCATCGAGGATGGCCTCGTGCTCGCGCATGGCTTCCGCCCAGCGCTGCCGCTTGCGGGCGAAATTGGCGGAGTAGCGGACCCGGCGGATGCGTCCGGCAAAGTTGGCGTAAGCGATCTTCAGCGTCTCGTTGCGCGCGGCCGCGACGATGCTCTCGTGGATGCGCTGGTTGGCCTGGAAATAGCCGTGCATGTCGCGATGCAGGTAATGGCCGTACATCTCGTAATGCAGTTGCTCGATTGCGGCGATTTCGGCGTCCGTAATGGCTTCGCAGGCAAGGCGCCCGGCCAGGCTCTCAAGCCCCGCCATTACGTCGAACAGCTCCTCGAGGTCGCGCTGGCTGAGCTGGCGCACGCGCGCGCCGCGGTTCGGCAGCAGCTCGATCAGGCCCTCGGCGGCGAGCACCTTTAAGGCTTCGCGGAGTGGTGTCCGGGAGATGCCGAGCATCTCGCAGAGTTGCCGCTCGGGAACGCGCGCGCCGTCGGGAATGTTGCCCTCGACCACGTAGTCGCGCAGCCGCAGCAGGATCTCGCCATGAAGCGAGGCCTCCTGGCGGTCGCCGCCATTTGCAGCGGGCGGGGCGATCGGAACCCCGGTGTCGGGAATCGTGGATTTCATTTGCAGCACAATAGTTTGCCCGTTTGGTCGCGTCGACATCCACAATCGAATACCAAATTTCGATTGAAAGGACAAAAAATGAATGCAAAATAGCGTTCAGAGCCGGCCAGAACCCGCCGCCAGGGAGATTTTCATGCACCAGGGACGCCATTTCCTTCAGATTCCGGGCCCGAGCCCGGTCCCCGAGCGCGTCCTGCGCGCCATGGATATGCCGGTGATCGACCACCGCAGCGCGGAATTCGGCGAGCTTGGCCGCGCCGTGCTCGAAGGTAGCCAGACAATCTTTCAGACCAAGGGCCCGGTCATCATCTTCCCCTCCTCAGGGACCGGCGCCTGGGAGGCCGCGATCGTCAACACGCTGTCGCCGGGCGACAAGGTGCTGATGGTCGAGACCGGCCATTTCGCCACGCTGTGGCGGCAGATGGCGGGGCGCTTCGGCATCGAGGTCGATTTCGTTCCGGGCGACTGGCGCCGCGGCGCCGATCCAGCCGTGATCGAGGCGAGGCTCACCGACGACACCGCGCGCGCGATCAAGGCCGTGATGGTCGTGCACAACGAGACCTCGACGGGAGCCACCAGCCGCATCGCCGAGATCCGAGCCGCGATCGACCGCACGGGCCATCCCGCACTGCTGATGGTCGACACCATCTCCTCGCTCGGCTCGGTGGATTACCGCCATGACGAGTGGAAGGTCGATGTCAGCGTCAGCTGCTCGCAGAAGGGCTTCATGCTGCCGCCCGGTCTCGGCTTCAACGCGATCTCGGAGAAGGCGCGCGCGGCGGCGAAGAGCAACGGGATGCCGCGCTCCTATTTCGACTGGGAGGAGATGCTCAAGCCCAACGCCAACGGCTTCTTCCCGTACACGCCGGCAACGAACTTGCTCTACGGCCTGCGCGAGGCGATCGCGATGCTGCTGGAGGAGGGGCTCGAAAACGTGTTCGCGCGGCATCAGCGGCTGGCTGCTGCGACGCGCGCCGCCGTCAATCATTGGGGTCTCGAGATCCTCTGCCAGGAGCCGGCCGAGTTCTCGCCCGTGCTCACCGCGGTGCTGATGCCGCCGGGACATGACGCCGATCAGTTCCGGAAAGTCGTGCTCGACAATTACAACATGTCGCTCGGCTCGGGCCTGTCCAAGGTCGCGGGAAAAGTCTTCCGCATCGGCCATCTTGGCGAATGCAACGCGCTGACGCTGCTCGGCGCGCTCACCGGCGTGGAGATGGGCCTGTCGGTCGCGGGCGTGCCGTACCGCGCCGGCGGCGTCGACGCCGCGATGAAGCTGCTGGAGCAGCGCCCGCAGGGCAATGCGTCGCCACACCTGAAAGTGGTCGGCACCTAGATCGCGCGAAGCACGCAGGCGACAATCACAAAAAAGCAAACAGGGAGGGTGGAGATGGGTATCAGGTTCAAGGCCACGCATGTCGTGCTGGCGATGCTCTGCGCGATGTATTTCATCACCTATGTCGACCGGGTGAACATCGGCACCGCCGCGAGCGAGATCCAGAAGGAGCTCGGCCTGTCGAACACCCAGCTCGGCCTCGTCTTCTCCGCCTTCGCTTACCCCTATCTGCTGTTCCAGGTGATCGGCGGCTGGGTCGGCGATCGCTTCGGGCCGCGCAAGACGCTGTTCTGGTGCGGAATGATCTGGGCGGTGGCGACCATCTCGACCGGCTTCGTCAATGGCCTGGCCGCGCTGTTCGTCGCCCGCTTCGCGCTCGGCTTCGGCGAGGGCGCGACGTTCCCGACCGCAACGCGCGCAATGCAATACTGGACGCCCGCGAACCGCCGCGGCTTTGCGCAAGGACTGACGCATTCCTTCGCGCGGCTCGGCAATGCGGTGACGCCGCCCGTGGTCGCACTGCTGATCCTGTGGCTGACCTGGCGCGGGGCGTTCGTCGTGCTCGGCTTCGTCAGCCTGATCTGGGGCGTCGTCTGGGTCTGGTACTTCCGCAACGAGCCGAAGGAGCATGCTTCGATTACCGAGGCCGAGCTCGCCGCGCTGCCGCCGCGCCCGACCGGCGAGCGGCCGCGCGTGCCCTGGGGCCCGCTGCTCGGCCGCATGTGGCCGGTGACGCTGACCTATTTCTGCTACGGCTGGTGCCTGTGGCTCTATCTCAACTGGCTGCCGCTGTTCTTCAAGAACAACTACAGTCTCGACATCAAGAACTCGGCGCTGTTCGCCTCCGGCGTGTTCTTCGCCGGCGTGGTCGGCGACAGCGTCGGCGGCGTGCTCTCGGACAAGATCCTCGACCGTACCGGTAATGTCCGCCTGGCGCGGCTCAGCGTCACGGTTACGGGATTTACGGGCGCGCTGCTCTCGCTGTTTCCGATCCTGTTCGTCCACGACATCACGATCGTCGCACTGTGCCTGTCGGCCGGCTTCTTCTGCGCCGAGCTCGTGATCGGCCCGATGTGGTCGATCCCGATGGACATCGCCCCGAAATATTCAGGGACCGCCTCAGGCCTCATGAACACCGGCTCGGCCTTCGCCGCGATCGTCTCCCCGCTGGTTGCCGGCTTCGTGATCGACGCCACCGGCAACTGGTACCTGCCGTTCCTGATGTCGATGGGGCTGCTGCTGCTCGGCGGCTTCTCGGCCTTCCTGATGCATCCCGAGCGGCCGTTCACGGAGGCCGAGGGGAGCGTTCCCTCGGGGCGGGTGGTGGCCGCGGAATAGGGGGAGCGCGCCCGGAGCAAGGCCGCCGGTTATGCATGGAAGACGCCTTTAGGAGAGGGGACAAGCCAGTCAAATGGTGCTATTCGGCGGCCATCAAAACCAAGGCAAGACCGGGAAGGACGCCGATGACCGTGCATACTGGAAGGCATTTTCTCCAGATTCCAGGACCGACCAACGTGCCCGACCGGGTGCTGCGGGCGATGGACATGCCGACGCTGGACCATCGCGGTCCGGAGTTCGCGGAGCTCGGTTTCGCCGTCCTGGCCGGAATGCAGCGGGTGTTCCGCACCAAGCAGCCCGTGATCATCTTCCCCTCGTCCGGCACCGGCGCCTGGGAAGCGGCGATGGTCAACGTGCTTTCGCCCGGCGACAGGGTCTTGATGTGCGAGACCGGCCAGTTCGCCGTGCTGTGGCGCGGCATCGCCGACAAGTTCAAGCTCGACGTCGACTTCATCCCGAGCGACTGGCGCCATGGCGCCGACCTCGCCGAGATCGAGAACCGGCTCGCCGCCGACCAGCAGCACGCGATCAAGGCGGTCTGCGTCGTCCACAACGAGACCTCGACCGGCTGCGTGACGGCGCCGCTCGACGTGCGCAAGCTGCTCGACCGCGTCAAGCATCCGGCGCTGCTCATGGTCGACACCATCTCCGGCCTCGGTTCGATGGAATACGAGCACGATGCCTGGGGCATCGACGTCTCGGTCGCGGGATCCCAGAAAGGCCTGATGCTGCCCCCGGGCCTCGGCTTCAACGCCGTCTCGGAGAAGGCGCTGGCGGTCGCGAAGGCCAACCCCGGCATGCGCTCCTATTGGGATTGGCAGGAGGTCATCAGCTTCAACAAGCTCGGCACCTACCCATATACGCCCGCGACCAATCTGCTCTACGGCCTGCGCGAAGCAGTCAAGATGCTGGAAGAGGAGGGGCTGGAAAACGTCTGGACCCGCCACAAGCGCCACAGCGCGGCGACGCGCGCCGCGGTCAAGGTCTGGGGCCTCGAGACGCAGTGCGCCGATCCCGCCGCGCATTCGCCGGCGCTGACCGGCGTGCGCGTGCCTGATGGCCACGACGCCGACGCCTTCCGCAAGGTGGTGCTGGAAAACTTCGACATGTCGCTCGGCACCGGCCTGAACAAGGTCAAGGGCAAGGTGTTCCGCATCGGCCATATCGGTCATTTCAACGATCTGATGCTGATGGGCACGCTCGCCGGCGTCGAGATGGGCCTCGATCTTGCAAAGATTCCGCACCGGAGCGGCGGCGTATTGGCGGCCATGGACGTCCTGAAGGGACGTGACGCGGTGCCGATGGCCAAGGCCCAGGTTGCATAAAATCAACAACACTGAAGTGAGCGCGCAATGAACGCACCGACGACGACCAGCGAAGACCTGCTCTACTCCGTCCAGGATGGCATCGCGCGGATCACCTTCAACCGCCCGCAGGCGCGCAACGCCATGACCTTCGCCATGTATGACCGCATGGCGGAGATCTGCCAGGAGATCAACGCCGATCGCTCGATCAAGGCGCTGATCCTGACCGGCGCCGGCGACAAGGCCTTCGCCTCCGGCACCGACATTTCTCAGTTCCGCGCCTTCAAGACCGCGCAGGACGCGCTCGACTACGAGGCCCGCATCGACCGCGTGCTCGGCACGCTCGAGCAGTGCCGCGTGCCCGTGATCGCGGCGATCGCGGGCGCCTGCACCGGCGGCGGCGCCGGCATTGCGGCCTGCTGCGACTTGCGCATCGGGACCGAGACGACGCGGATCGGCTTTCCGATCGCGCGGACGCTCGGCAACTGCCTGTCGATGTCGAACATCAGCCGCGTCGTCGCACTGGTCGGTCCCGCCCGGACCAAGGATCTGATCTTCAAGGCACGCCTCGTCGAGGCACAGGAAGCGCTGTCGCTCGGCCTGCTCAACGAAATCGTGCCCGACGTCGAGACGCTCCAGCGCCGCGCCGACGACACAGCAAAGCTGGTCGCAAGCCATGCACCGCTCACGCTCGAAGCGACCAAGGAGGCGGTGCGCCGCATCCGCCGTACGCTGTCGCGCGAAGAGGGCGAGGACCTGATCCTCAATGCCTATATGAGCGAGGATTTCCGCGAGGGCATGGACGCTTTCCTCAACAAGCGGACGCCGAACTGGCAGGGCAGGTAGCGCGGGTCCTTTGCTTTTTGCGCCGCTCTTGAAGTGGCGCGAAAGGCGGATGCGATCGCTGACGTCGATCGTCAGGCGTTTGACGCGATCTCCATTTGTCGCAGGTCTTTCAGGCGGTTCCGGCGCCCGGAACCGCAATTGTGCGCGTGCGCGCCTGCGCGTTCACGTTGACGGCGCGACAAGCTCGGGCATAAGATCGTGGAGGTTGCATGATGCCGTCTCGTATTTTCGAGCCGACAGGCCGGCCAGCAAGTGATTTTAAGTCCAGTCGAATTGGGTGATTTGATTTTCGTCGTGCGTTCTGACCGACCGTCCTGCAACCGATGTCATCGAACTGAAATTGAACTGTAGAAGTAGCGACGTAGTTTTTCACGACGCGAGCCGCGCCAGAATTTTCATTGCTGCTGACCATCCCGACGCCAGGCACGACCTCGCGAACAAGCCAGAACTCCTGAACCAAGACCCTCAAGCCAACGCCCTCAATTCAAGGCCTTTGCTTCAAGACCGTTTGAGTCTCGTCTGATTTCTCAGACCGATTAGTCACGTCGCCGCGCCATCATGCGGCGGCGCCTTCATGGCAACGCAGGCAGGGATTTTTTCATGACCAATCATACGCCGGTTTTCACCTCGTCATCCGCCACGGGCAGCTTCACCGAATTCGCCAATCTCGACGATTCGACCACGCTGCACACGCTGTCGGGAACGATGAGTTTCAAGGACAGCGACAAGACCGACACCCACACGACGACCGCGACGCTGCATTCCGCGGTGGTCTCGGGCGGAACGGTCGTCCCTGCCGCCTCGCTTGCGCATTTCCAGACCGCGATGCAGTCGCAGATTCTGAGCGATTCAAACGGCAGCGGCCAGCTCAAATGGAGCTTCAGCGACCAGGACCAGGATTTCGACTTCCTAGCCAAGAACCAGACGCTAGTCCTGACCTACGACGTCAAGGTCGCCGACAACCACGGCGGCTTCGCCATCCAGACCGTCAAGATCACGGTCACCGGCACCGACGACAAGCCGGTCATCAACATGACGACGGCTGCGACCGTCACCGAGCAGACCAATCAGACGCTGTCGCTCACGCCCGACACCGTTCGTGTCGCGCTCAACTTCACCGACGACGATCTCGCCAACACCGGGCACAGCGCGACCGTGATCGGCGTGTCCGCCGCCGGCGCCACTGCGGGGCTGCTGCCGGGCCCATGGGGCGAGGCCGAGCTGATGTCGTTCTACCACGTCGACAACGTCGTCAAGACGTCCGGCTCATCGACCGGCACCATCAACACCACCTTCTCCGCGCCCGATCTCGCTTTCGACTATCTCGCCGAGGGGCAGCATCTGGACATCACCTACACGGTGCAGCTCGATGACCACGCCGGCGGTATCTCGACGCAGATGGTCACGGTGACCGTGGTCGGCACCAACGACAAGCCGATCTACCTGTCGTGCCCGGAATCGGCGGCGCTCGTCGAGGACCAGAATGTCGATCCGAACGGCAATCTCCACGCCAGCGACAGCCTGCTCTTCACCGATATCGATCTTGCCGACGCGCACACCGTCTCGACCACGGTCACGGCGACCCGCTCGGGCGGCGGCGCGATCCCGCTGACGAATGCGCAATTGCTGGCCGCGTTCGGCACCTCGCTCCAGGATTCGACCGGCCATCTGATCGGCGAGGTCGACTGGAATTTCGCGCTGGCCAATTCCTCGACCAACTTCCTCAATGGCGGCGAGACGCTCAAGCTCGTCTATCACGTGGCGATCGACGACGGCCACGGTGGCTCCACCACGCAGGACGTCACCATCACGATCCTCGGCGTCAATCATCCCGTCGTCATTACCAGTGGTCCGGAATCCTCGACCGTGGCCGAGCAGGACGCCACCACGGGTTCGTCCGTGCCCGACACGACGCCGACAATTCCGGCCGGCACGCTCGCCTTCACCGACCAGGACACCAACGATACGCACACGGTGACGGTGATGCTGGATTCGAGCTCCGGCCCGACGCCGCCGGCCGCGACGCAGGCCGATCTTGCCGCGGCGCTGACGACGATGCTGCACGATTCCACGGGCACCGGCAGCGGCAGCATCGATTGGAATTTCGCGATTCCCGACCAGGATCTCGATTATCTCGCGGTGGGCGAGACGCTGACGGTGAACTACAACCTCAAGGTCGCCGACGGCTCGACAAGCTCGACGCAGGCCGTCTCCGTCGTCATCACCGGCGCCAACGACGCCGTTGCAATGACCGGCGGACCGGGCTCGGCCTCGCTGTCCGAGCAGGCCGGCGTGACCGGGTCGAATGCGATGGACACGACGAGCCCGCTGCCGACGGGGTCGCTGAGCTTCGGCGACGTCGACCTGTCGGACGTTCACTCCGTCAGCGTCGTGCTGAACTCCGCCGTGTGGTCGTTCGACCCGGACTTCGTGCCGTCGGAGACACTGGCGGACCTCCAGAATGCGCTCACCACGGCTTTGCACGATTCAACCGGAACCGGCACGGGCAGCATCGACTGGACCTTCTCGATCCGGGACGGCGACCTCGACTTCCTCAGCCCCGGCGAGACGCTCACGGTGCAATATGACGTCATCGTCGCCGACGGCAGCACGACCTCGACCCAGACGGTGACGGTCACGATCAACGGTGCCTCGGACCCGCTGCTGGTGACACCGGTCACGGTGGAGACGTCCGACACTGCGGTGCCCGACACCGGCACCGTGCTCGCCAGCGGCGCGATCTCCGACGTGAGCCATCCGATCGACCTGTCGACGCCGCGCACCATCTCGGAAGTGAACGGCAGCGCCGCCAATGTCGGCACGATGGTTGCCGGCGCCCATGGTTCGCTGTTGCTCAGTTCGGACGGCAGCTACGCCTATTACGCCGACGCCTCCGTCGATCCGCTCCAGGCCGGCGACAATGTCAGCGATATCTTCAACTTCACCGTCGACGACGGCCAGGGCCATCAGGCCACGACGACGCTGACATTCAATATCGCGGGCACCAACGACTATCCCATCGTCACGTCGGCCAATGTGAGCGGATCGGTCACCGAGGATGCCGGTCCCGCCTCGATCGTCAACGGCGATTTCGAGACCGGCAATCTGACAGGCTGGAGTGTCAGCGGGTCGCACATTCACGTCCTGCAATATGAGCTCGGCGGCAGCTTCGGCCATTATTCGGTGCAGCTTGCCCCGACGGACTCCGACGAGACGCTCTCACAGGCCATCGCGACCACGCCCGGCCAGCATTATTTCCTCAGCTTCGACCTCATCGGCGATCCCGAGCAGATCAGCACGCCGTTCTCTGTGGTCTGGGACGGCGTCACGCTGATGTCGACCGGCGTCACGCCGGGCATTCATCATTACGCGTTCGACGTCACCGGCGATCCCCTGCTGTCCACCTCGACGCTGCAATTCACCTACAACAACTTCACGGACGGCATGATCCTCGACTCCGTGAACGTCAGTCCGGCGACGGGGCCGGCGACCGAGTCCACCTCGGGCTCGTTCTCGTTCTCCGATGCCGAAACGACCGATACGCACACGGTCAGCTTCGTGCCCGCAGACAGCAACTATGTCGGCACGTTCTCGCTCGATCCGGTCAGCGAGTCCGGCGGGGCGGGTTCGGTCGGCTGGCATTTCACGGTGAACAACGCCGACATCCAGTTCCTGGGGCAGGGGCAGACGCTGACCCAGGACTATTTCGTCACGGTCGACGACGGTCACGGCGGCACTGTCATTCAGGACGTCACCGTCACGATCGACGGCACCGACGACGCGCCGACCGCGGTGGGCGAAACTGTCGTCACCGATGCCGGTGCCGGTGGCTCGGTCGCCATTGCCGCCTGGGCTTTGGCACTGAACGACACCGACCCCGACACCACGGACGGCCACTCGCTCGGCGCCGTCACGTCGAGCTCCGGCGGCAGCGCAGGGACTGCCTTCGGCTTTGCCTTCTTCACCGATGACGCAACGGCCGGCGGCTCGTTCGACTACACGGCCTCCGACGGGATGACGACATCGTCCAATAGCGCGACCGCGACCGTGATCAACAACGCCGCCAGCGCCTCGGTGCTGAACGGGACCGGCGGCGACGACATCATCGTCGCCACCAACGGGACCGAGGCCTTGAATGGCGCAGGCGGCAACGATGTCCTGATCGGGACGGCTTCCGGCCATGTCATGACCGGCGGCAGCGGCAACGATGTGTTTGCGTTCCTTCAACCACCCACAGCGCCGGGCCAGATCGTGGACTTCAACACCACCACCGAGCACGACCGCATCGCCATCTCGGCAAGCAGTTTTGGCGGCGGCCTGATATCCGGCATGGACGTGACGTCGATCTTCGAGACCTCGGCCGACAACACCTTCTCCGGCGCGGCCGAATTCCACTTCGATACGGGCAACCAGACGCTCTATTTCAGCGCGGATGGCACACAGGGCTCGGCGGTCGCGGTCGTCGTGGTCCAGGCCGGGGCGGTGATCAACCCGCACGACATCCTGCTGGTGTAGCGGGCCGGCGCATTTGCTTTCCGAACGGGCGCGGGCTCCGCAAGGGGCCCGCGCTTTTTTGCAGGCAGGTCGTGCTTGCAATCGGCCTCATTCCAAAGTCATAAGCGTGGCGGCGCCGGCCCGGCTTGAACTGGCCGGCATTCGCCCGCACAATGCAGTCCGCTCGACTTCGCGAATTGCCAATCCGAACAAGAAAATAGGGAAGATGCGCGTGGGACATGGAATGAAGGCCGCGGTCGTTCTGGCGGCGGCACTTTGCGCCACGCCGGTGTTTGCCGGCTGGGAACCGGCCAAGCCGGTCGAGATCGTGGTTGCTGCGGGCGCGGGCGGCGCCTCCGACCAGATGGCGCGGATGATGCAGGCCGCGATCCAGAAGAACAATCTGATGAAGCAGCCGGTGGTCGTTTCGCTCAAGGGCGGCGCCTCGGGCGCAGAAGCGCTGATGTACATGAAGTCCAGCGAGGGCGATCCGAACAAGGTGCTGATCGCCTATTCGCTGATCTACATGCTGCCGCTGTCGGCGAAGATCCCGTTCAACTGGCGTGAGCTGACCCCGGTCTCGGTGATCGCGCTCGATCAGTTCGTGCTGTGGGACAACAGCGCCGGCCCGAAGACGGTGAAGGAGTTCGTCGCGGCCGCGAAGGCCGCGAGCGCGCCGTTCAAGATGGGCGGCACCGGCTCCAAGCGCGAGGATCACGTGCTGACCGTCTTCCTCGAGCAGAAGACCGGCGCGAAATTCTCCTATCTGCCCTACAAGTCCGGCGGCGAGGCCGCGACCCAGCTCGTCGGCAACCACACCGAGTCCAACGTCAACAACCCTAGCGAAAATCTCGAAGTCTGGCGCGCCGGCCAGGTGCGTCCGCTCTGCGTGTTCGACAAGGAGCGTATCTCCTACACCAGCAAGGTGACGGACACGCAGTCCTGGGCCGACATCCCGACCTGCAAGGAGGAAGGCGTCGACGTCCAGTATCTGATGCTGCGCGCGATGTTCCTGCCCGGCAAGGTCACGCCGGAGCAGCAGGCGTTCTATGTCGATCTGTTCCAGAAGGTGACGCAGACCACGGAATACAGGGACTACATGGAAAAGCAGGCGCTGAAGCCGATCTTCCTCACCGGCAAGGACATGGTGCAATTCCTCGAAGAGGACGACGCCATCAACAAGTCGCTGATGACGGAAGCCGGATTCGTCGCGAAGTAGTCGTCTCCCTCTTCTCCCTTTCCCCGTTCTTACGGGGAGAGGGCAGGGGTGAGGGGCTCTCTCCACGAGTCGAGTCCGGGGAGAGAGTCCCTCACCCGACGCTTCGCGCCGACCTCTCCCCGTAAGAACGGGGAGAGGTGAACAAGTCCCAGACGTGCATCAGAGCTCATGTCCCAAACCGATCTTGAAATCGTCGTCGACGATCCGACCGCGCCTGAAGACGACTCGCCCTCCGTCGTCTCCTCCGGCACGATCGAGATCGTGGTCTGTCTCCTCCTGCTCGCGCTGGCCACAACGCTCGGCTACGACAATTGGCGCACCGGCGCCTCCTGGGATTCGACCGGGCCCGAGCCCGGCTATTTCCCGTTCTATCTCTCCGTCATTCTCGGCGGCGGCAGCCTCTACGGCCTGATCGTGGCGCTCATCGCGCACCGCAAGGCGGCAGAGACCTTCGTCACGCGTGCGCAGGCGCGCCGCGTGATGGCGGTGTTCGTGCCGACGCTGCTGTTCTGCCTGGTGACCCAGTTTCTCGGCCTCTATGTCGCGAGCTTCTTGCTGATCGCGGGCTTTATGCGCCTGGTCGGCAAGATCGCGCTGTGGAAGTCGCTGCTCACCGCCCTCGTGTTCACGGCGATCATGTTCGTCACCTTCGATATCGCCTTCGACGTCATCATGCCGAAAGGGCCGCTCGAAGCGGCCTTCGGCCACTAGGCGGGCCCGCGATGGAAGCTCTCGGTCTCCTGCTGCACGGCTTCGCCGTCCTGCTGACGTGGAAGACGCTCGTCTTGATGATGGTCGGGCTGGTGCTCGGCATCTTCGTCGGCGTGCTGCCCGGGCTCGGCGGCCCCAACGGCGTGGCGATCCTGCTGCCGCTGACCTTCACGATGGATCCGACCTCCGCGATCGTGATGCTGTCCTGCATCTACTGGGGCGCGCTGTTCGGCGGCGCGATCACCTCGATCCTGTTCAACATCCCGGGCGAGGCCTGGTCGGTCGCGACCACCTTCGACGGCTATCCGATGGCGCAGCAGGGCAGGGCGGCGGAGGCGCTGACCGCGGCGTTCACGTCGTCCTTTATCGGCTCGCTGGTTGCGGTGCTCCTCATCACCTTCCTTGCGCCGATGATCTCGTCCTTTGCGCTGAAGTTCGGCCCGCCGGAGTTCTTCGCGGTTTATCTCCTGACGTTCTGCTCGTTCGTCGGATTGGGGCGCGAGGCCAAGCACAAGACCGTCATCTCGATGTCGCTGGGGCTGCTGCTCGCCGGCGTCGGCATGGATACGGTGTCGGGCAATCTCCGCATGACCTTCGGCTCGGCCGAGCTGCTCCGCGGCATCAACTTCCTCGTCGCCGTCATCGGCCTGTTCGGCATCAGCGAGATCCTGCTGACGATGGAGGAACGCCTGGCGCTGCGGGGACATGCGGCGAGCATTTCGCTGCGCGTCGTGCTCGGCGTCTGGAAGGACCTGCCGAAATACTGGGTGACGTTGCTGCGCTCCTCCTTCATCGGCTGCTGGCTCGGCATCACCCCGGGCGGTGCGATCGCGGCCTCCTTCATGGGCTACAATCTGGCAAAACGTTTTGCCAAGGAGCCCGAGAGTTTCGGCAAGGGCCGGATCGAGGGCGTGTTCGCCCCTGAAACGGCGGCGCATGCCTCCGGCACCTCGGCGCTGCTGCCGATGCTGGCGCTCGGCATTCCCGGCTCCGGCACCGCCGCGATCCTGCTCGGCGGCCTGATGGTGTGGGGGCTCAATCCGGGCCCGCTCCTGTTCGTCGAGCACAAGGACTTCGTCTGGGGCCTGATCGCCTCGATGTATCTCGGCAATGTCGTCGGTCTCGTGCTGGTGCTGACGACGGTGCCGATCTTCGCCTCGATCCTGCGCGTGCCGTTCGCCGCGGTGGCGCCGATGATCGTGGTGTCCTGCGCGATCGGCGCCTATGCGATCCAGAACGCGATGTTCGACATCTGGCTGATGCTCGGCTTCGGCATCGTCGGCTACGTCTTCAAGAAGATCGGCATTCCGCTGGCGCCGTTCACGCTGGCGCTCGTGCTCGGCAACCGCGCCGAGGATGCCTTCCGCCTGTCGATGATCGGTTCCGGCGGGAACCTTGGGGTGTTCTGGTCGAACGGTCTGGTCGGCTCGATCACGACCCTGGCGATCGTGCTGCTGTTCTGGCCCGTGATCGACGGCTTGCTTGCCCGTGGCGGATTGACGCAGGGGTCCAAAACGACATCGGCGTAAGCCAAAACAATTTTCAAATTCAATAATATAAGGGCAGCATGTCGTTGTAGTCCGCAATGCCACACGCCCCGATTGTTTCTGCTTGTTGCTGGCCCGGCACAGTCTCCGGGCGCCACCCGGCGTATGTTTTCATCACAAAATCGTGCGGAGGGGGAGTTCTCCATGAAGCGGATCGTGATTGGAATGGCAGCGGCGATGTCGCTGTTTGCGACGGGCGCGCTGGCCGCTGATCTGGCGGCAAGACCTTACGTCAAGGCACCGGTCATGGTTGATCCGGTCTGGAGCTGGACCGGTTTCTATATCGGCGGCAATGGCGGCTATAGCTGGGGTCGTTCACGCACCGACGTCACTTACAACAACACGGCGACCGGTGCGGTGATCGTGCCTCCGGCAGGTTCCATTACCAATGCGTCGTTCGACATGAACGGTGCCGTTGCCGGTGGCCAGGCCGGCTACAACTGGCAGAGTGCCAACTGGGTGTTCGGCATCGAGGGCGACCTGAATTGGTCGGACGAGAGGGGCCGCGCTGTTTTCAATTGCGCCCCCACCGGAGTGGCAGGCGGAGCCTGTCTTCCTGGCGTGACCGCCCTCCCTGCCGGCGCCGCCGCCGGCACCACGCTGACGATCGACCAGAAGCTCCAGTGGTTCGGCACGGTCCGCGGCCGAGTCGGCATCCTGGCGACGCCGAAGGTGCTGTTCTACGGCACCGGCGGCGTGGCCTTCGGCGAGATCAAGACCACGGGTACCATCGCCGGCTTCACGCCTGCTGGTGTCGCGGTCGCTGCGACCAGCTCGACGTCGGATACGCGCGTCGGCTGGACCGTCGGCGCGGGTGTGGAAGGCAAGATCACCCAGAACTGGAGCGCCAAGCTCGAATATCTCTACATGGATCTCGGCCGCTTCTCGGCCGGTCCGTTCTCGCTGGCGCCGTCCCCCACGATCGCAGCCAACGTCTCCTCACGTTTCACCGACCACATCCTGCGCGCCGGCATCAACTACCAGTTCGGCGGCCCGGTGGTTGCCAAGTACTGAGACCAACAAAGGCGTCAACAAGAAGCAAAGCCCGGCCTCGCGCCGGGCTCTGTCGTTCTTGAACGCGATCTTCGAGATCGTCCGCATCACACCCGCCCGGTTCGTGCGCACAAATGCATGCCTGCGCCCTTCGAACGGCTGAGCTTCGAACGCGGGACGCGAAGCCGAAAACTCATACGCGAATCAAAAAGCCCGGCACGTGCGCCGGGCTTTTTCGTTCGCGACCCGTCAAGCGAAGGGCTCACACCACCTTGGCATCCCGGAGCTTCGCAATCTCGTCGGCACTGAGGCCGAACTCCTTCAGCACCTCGTCGGTCTGCTCGCCGAATTCCGGCGGCCGCGCCACCATCCTGCTCGGCGTGCGCGACAGCGTCACGGGCTGGCCGACCAGACGGATGTGGCGGTCGTCGTCGGTCGGCACGTCCTGCGCGATGCCGAGATGCCTGACCTGCGCGTCCTCGAACATCTGGTCGATGGCGTAGATCGGCCCGCACGGCACGCCGGCCTCGTTGAGCTCGCGGACCCAGGTCTCGGTCGACTTCGTCACCGTGCGCTTCTCGATCTCGGCGTTGAGCGCGTCGCGGTTCTTGGAACGGCCAGGTGCCGTTGCATAGTCGGGATGGCCAAACAGCTCAGGCGCGCCGATCGCCTGCGCGCAGCGCTCCCAGATCCGCCCGCCCGTGGTGGCGATGTTGATGTAGCCGTCTGAGGTCTTGAACACGCCGGTCGGGATGCTGGTCGGGTGGTTGTTGCCGGCCTGCTTGGCGACTTCTTTCTCCATCAGCCAGCGCGCGGCCTGGAAGTCGAGCATGAAGATCTGGGCCTGGAGCAGCGAGGTCTGCACCCACTGGCCCTTGCCCGACACCTCACGCTCGAGCAGCGCAGTGAGGATGCCCATGGCGCAGAACAGGCCCGCCGTGAGATCGGCGACGGGAATGCCGACCCGCATCGGTCCTTCGCCCGGCGCGCCGGTGATCGACATCAGCCCGCCCATGCCCTGTGCAATCTGATCGAAGCCCGGCCGCTTGTGATAGGGCCCGTCCTGGCCGAAGCCGGAGATGCTGCCATAGACGATTCGCGGGTTGATTGCGGCGAGGCTCTGATAGTCGATGCCGAGCTTCTTCTTCACGTCGGGACGGAAATTCTCGACCACGACGTCGGCTTTGGCGGCGAGGCGCTTGAACACGGCAAGCCCACGCTCATCCTTCAGGTTCAGCGTCATCGCCCGCTTGTTGCGGTGCAAATTCTGGAAGTCGGAGCCCCGCCGCGGCCCGCCCGGCTGCTCGCCGCCGCTATCCTCGGTCAGCGCGTCGATCTTGACGACATTGGCGCCCCAATCCGCGAGCTGCCGTACGCAAGTGGGCCCGGACCGGACACGGGTCAGATCGAGCACAGTGAAGCGCGACAGGGCTTCCGAGGCATGCGGAAAGGGCATCGTGAAAGGCTCCGGGACAGATTGCGGAGCCACCATAGTGCCGAAAAACCATGCGGCAAAGTGTCGGCCGGCGCAGCCTGCCATGTCCAATCTCGATGTCCAATCTCGATGCCCAATCTCGATGTCCGATTTCGATGCTTGCTTCGGCCGCGATCCCGCGCCTAGATTCCCCTTGCGCGGGCGAGGCGGGTGCGGCAAATCCCGCAACGCTCCGTGGCTTCAAGGGGATGTTCCGGTGAAATTGTCCATCGTCACCACCCTCTATCGCTCGGCGGCGACAATCGACGAGTTCTATCGCCGCGCGATCGCGGCGACCGAGCCGATCACGCGCGACGTCGAGCTCGTGATGGTGAACGACGGCTCGCCCGACGACAGCCTTGCGCGCGCGGTGGCGCTGCACGAGGCGGACCCGCGGGTCGTGGTGATCGACCTCTCGCGCAATTTCGGCCACCACAAGGCGCTGATGACCGGCCTGGCACAGGCGAGCGGCGACCTCGTCTTTCTTGTCGACAGCGACCTGGAGGAAGAGCCGGAGCTCCTGACGCGTTTTCACGAGCGCCTGGCGCAGGGTGATTGCGACGTGGTGTACGGCGTTCAGGAGGTTCGCCGCGGTCATCTGTTCGAGCGCGTCACGGGCGAGCTCTTCTTCGCGCTCGTCAATGCGCTCGGCGACCAATCGCTGCCGCGCAATGTGCTGGTGGCGCGGCTGATGACCCGCGCCTATGTCCACGCGCTTCTCGCACATGAGGAGCGCGAGTTCCTGATCGGAAACCTGTTTCAGCTCGCCGGATTCCGCCAGGTCGGGCTTCAGGTCGGCAAGCTCGCGACCTCGCCCACGACCTATTCGTTCCGCATGCGGCTCGAGATGGCGGTCAAGCATCTCACCACCACCTCGTCGCGGTTGCTGTATTACGTGATGTACGGCGGCATCGCGATCTTCATGATGTCGCTGCTCGCGATCCTCTATATCCTGGTCCGCTACTTCACCTCCGGCATCGGCGTCAGCGGGTATGCCTCGTTGATCATTTCGATCTGGTTCTTCGGCGGGGTGACGGTTTTCGTTCTCGGCATTATCGGAATCTACATCGCCGACATACTCATCGAGGTCAAACGGCGTCCCTATACGACGATACGGGAGGTCTACCGCGCGAAAGCCGCCGAAAACGTATTCCACGTGACGTCGCGAGATCAGCGGCATGAGGCCGGTCGAGGCCTGCAATGAGCAGCGATGCCGGAAGCCCGCACTCCGCGAACGAACTCGATATCGTTCTCAAGCAGGTGACCTCCTACTACGCCTCAAAGCTCGTAGCTTTCGGGGCGACGTCGGGCGGTGTGGACTGGAACGGGACGGTCTCACACGAACTGCGCCATCGCCAATTCTTGCGCCTGCTGGACGGCAATCGAGGGGCGTCCATACTGGATCTTGGCTGCGGATACGGCGACTTTTGCCGTTTCCTGCGCGCCGAGGGCTATCACGGCCTCTTCACGGGATACGACGTGGTGCCCGGCATGATCGCCGAGGCTTCACGGCTCCATGGCGAGGCGGGTTGTCGCTGGCGGGTTGGCGACAATCCGTCGGAGCCTGCTGACTTCGCGGTCGCCAGCGGCATCTTCAACGTTAGGGGGGGCGTGGCACCCTCGATGTGGACAGAATATGTTCACCGTACCATCGACGTGCTCGCAGGCGCGAGCACCCTTGGCTTTGCCTTCAACATCCTCAGCCTGTCCAGCGACCCCAACCGTCGCGCGGCGCACCTCCATTATGCCGATGCCGCCGAGATGCTGTCACACTGCTTGCGACGCTATGGCCGATCAGTGGCGTTGCTTCAGGACTATGGCCTGTTCGAATTCACGGTCATCGTTCGGCACGACCGGGCTGGATGATCCTCAATCCTGCTCGAGGATCGCCATTCCTAAACCGGCGTCACCATAGCGGCCGCCATTGTATAGCATGAGCCGGCCGATCTCCGTGTCAAACACGAAGGGATAGCACACCATCGTGCCTTCCCAGCTCTCCGGATCGTTGTGGATTCCGGCAAGCTCGTCCCGGCGTGTCCAGACCAGGCCGTCCCGCGACGTCGCATAGCCGATCCGATAGCCCCAGTCGTTTCCCCGATAGGAGTACCAGGCTTTGTAGCTTCCGTCGGCCTCGCGCAGAGGGCAGAAGCGTGCGATCGCAACCTCGCCGGGATGCTCGAACGTCAACGCGCTCGTGCCCTCGATGGTCCAGCGAATTCCGTCGGTCGATTCCGCGTAGTGGATGTCGTAGGAGGGAAGCGCATTACCGTCCTGCAAGGTCCATTTGCGTCCGGACTGATACCACATGCGAAATCGTTGCCCCTCGATGAGGACGGCGGGGTCGGCGACGAAGAGAGGCTCCTGCATGCAGCGGTCGATGATGGGACCAGGACTGACGCGCTCGAAGGGCAGATCCGGCCGGCCGGCCGGCCGCTCGGCTGCCCCGATCGCAGCATAGAAGCCGACGGTGATCCCAAGCGTCCATCCCTGATAATAGAGCCGCTCGATTCCGCCGTGCTCCACGATCCAGCATCCGATTGCACCGCTGTCGTCAAAACTGCCGAGAGGGCCCGGCGACAGGAGAGGCTCGGTTGCCATGCGCAATATGCGGGTCGGATCGTGGATGTCGATATCCAGCCACGACACATTGGATCGCCTCTTCTGATCGCGCGGCGTGAAATAGATCCTGTAGCGGCGATCGCCCAGACTTTTCGCGATTGGAACGATGGCGTGACTGTGCGACGATTCCGAATGCCCGCGAGCGACAAAAATGTGGCCGAGTTTTCTCCACCGCATGAACTGCTTCTTTCAGATGCGACGCAACCGCGAGCTCGGAACAGATGAACGCTCCGTACCGCGCGGTGCAACAACCGAGAAGTCGGGTTGGTCCTCCAGGATCAGCGCGCCGGCGCCCAGTACGCATTTTTGTCCCACCGAAACGTGGTCGCGCAGAGTGACGTTGACGCCAACGAAGCTCGCCCTGCCGATCCTCACGCCGCCCGAGACGACGACGTGAGAGGCGAGAAAAACATCATCCTCGATCACCGAATGATGTCCGATATGGTTGCCGCTCCATAAGGTGACGTTGGCCCCGATTTCGGCAAAGGGCTGGATCGTGTTGTCTTCCAGGATGAAGCAATTTTCCTTGATGGTCAGGCCGGGAAATATCGTCGCGCGGCTGCTGACGTAGGAAGCGAGTTGATATCCCGCCTCGCGTGCCGCTGCGACCTTGGCGGCCCGTATTTCATTCAGCCTTGAATAGCTGACTGCGATGAACATCCGGTAGTGCTCGGCAGGAAATTGCTGTGCAACGGTCTCGAACGGCACGACTGGTCGTCCGCGAAAAGTGGTGGCGGTCAGGAAGGCCTCGTCGACGGTGAAACCTGCGACTTCGAATTCGGAATCATGCGTGAAATAGAAATCCGCAAGTTCGGCGATCTCGCCGTTACCGAATATGACGATCTGCTGCTTCACGCTCTCGCTCCCGTCACGAACGCTAGTCGGCTTCCGTCGCCTTGCGCAACGTCTTCTCCAGCCATGCGACGATCGACATCCCCTCGGCCGCTGCGCGGCTGACGATTGTCTCGCGCAATTGCGGCGACACGCCTTCGAGGCGGCCGAAATAGCGGGTCCGGTGCGAGCCGCCGCGCCAGCCGGGAAACTCGACGTCGAGATCGAGCTGCGGCTCGCCCGCGCCGACCTCGAACGAGATCAGGTAGAACGAGCCGTTGAGCACCCAGCGGCAACTGACGTCGCGCGCGTTGACCGGAATCCTGTCGAGCGGCGCCACATGCGCGAACAGGGGATTGGAGTTCTTCAGGATCTTCGCGAATTCGGTGTCCGCGAGCCACGGGCCGACGCTCTCGTCACCGGCGACGACACGGCCGCCCGCCTTCACCACGCGCGCCATCTCCTTGAGCGCGCCGGCGACGTCGGGAAACAGGTTGAGACCGCCGAAATGAAAGGCCGCGTCGAAGCTTCCATCCGGGAACGGCAGCCGCATCGCATCGCCCCGGAACAGGCGGACACGGCTGAAATCGGCTCCTGCGTCTTGGAGCCGCTGCTTGCCGATCGCGAGCATCTCGTAGGAGAGGTCGCCGGCATAGACGGTTGCGTCCCTGCGCAGCAGATGGACGGTGTCGCGGCAGGTCCCGCAGCCGATCTCCAGCACGCGCGCGCCGGGCCGCAGCATCAGGCTCGCGGCGAGATCCTCGCGGACCGGCTCCTCCTCGGCAAGCAGCATCTTGAACATGACGTTGTTGCCGAGATCATATTCGTGCGCCCGGGTGCGGTAAAAATCCTGGTTGCCGTGCGGCGGTTCCTCGCTGCCGCTCGCGGGCACGAAATCGGGGATGCCGTCACGGATGGGATAGCGCGCACCGTCCGCACCGACGAGCGCCGAGCCGTCCGCGGCCGGGGTCAGGGGCTGGTGGTGTTCCGGGCTAACGAAGTCGAGCACGCGGCATTCCGGTTGGGGCGTCAATCTGAGCCGAACTTGTATAGATTGGGCCAGGATGTGTCACCCACCGGCGGACCGGGCGGCGAGGGGCTCCCGAACATAGCGCCATCCAGTGTCTGCCGTCTCAGCGCGACAGACGCCTGAGGTCGGCCCGTGCCTTCTCGGCGAGCGGATCGTCGCCGTGGCGTGCGATGAAGAGTTCGTAGGCGTCCGCGGTGTCCTTGCGACGGGCAGCCTCGTATTCCTCGGCAACCGCGGCGGACGGATCCCGGGCGAGCGGAACTGACGGTGAACGGACCCCTTTGCCGCTTTCGGCCGCTTTGGCTTTCCCGTCCATGACAGGCAATCCTCCAGAGTTGGTGAGGGCGAACAGGACGCCAAGCACACTGGCTGAGTGTCGGGGTATTTTCACGATTTTCTTCGCAAATCTGGCCACGCTGAGCGGTTGGAACCCTCCGGCCGGTCCGGTGCCAATACAGGATTTGATGTTTAACGGAGCGTTACGCAAACCGCCGGTGACCTTCGCCAAAATTAAACCAAACGTATCAATCTCAAGCTAGAATCGCTTGCCCGCGCGCCGAATCGCGTGGGAGTGTCGCTCCGGAGAGTCCTTTGGCCACTTCTGTTACCGTCAGTGCCACCAACAACGCGGATATCGACGGCTTGCTGTCGGGCGTCAAATGGTCCGGCACGATCACCTACAGCTTCCCGGACGCCTCGAGCGACTACACCAATCCCTATAGCGGCGGCAGCAGCGAGCCGACGACCTCGGGTTTCGCCTCGGCGCCGAGCGCGATGCAGTCGGCGATCAACTACGCGATCGGGCTGATCCTCAGTTACACCAACGCGACCATCCTGTACAACGGGACCGGCAGCGGCGACATCATGATTGCGCAGTCGCCGTCGGCCAATCCGACCTCCTACGCCTACTATCCCGGCAACTATGCGGCTGGCGGCGACATCTGGTTCGGGACCAAGTACAATTATTCGCTGGCGCAGCTCGGCAATTACTATTTCACGACCGCGCTGCACGAGCTCGGTCACGCCTTCGGCCTCAAGCACAGCCAGGAGACCGGCGGCGTCGCCGACGTCGCGGTGCCGAGCGCGCATGACGACAGCGAATATACCGTCATGAGCTATCGCAGCTATGTCGGCGCTTCGACGACAAGCGGCTACACCAATGAGGCCTACGGATATCCGCAGACCTACATGGCCAACGATATTCTCGCGCTGCAGACGATGTACGGCGCGGACTACACGACCCAGAGCGGCAACACGGTCTATACCTGGAGCCCGACGACGGGCCAGGAGTTCGTCAACGGCGTGTCACAGCTCGCGCCGGGCGGCGGCGCCGGCGGCTCCGCCAACCGCATCTACGAGACGGTCTGGGACGGCGGCGGCGTCGACACCTACGATCTGTCGAACTACACGACGAGCCTGAGCATCAATCTCAATCCCGGCGCGTCGTCGCTGTTCTCCTCCGCCCAATTGGCCTATCTCGGCAACGACCATTCCGCGTCGGGCAACGTTTACAACGCCTATCTCTACAATGGCGACGTGCGGTCCTACATCGATAACGCGATCGGCGGGTCGGGCAACGACACCATCCTGGGCAACGCCATCGCCAACGTGCTGAACGGCGGCTCCGGGAACGATACGCTGACCGGCGGCGGCGGCAGCGACACCATCATCGGCGGCACCGGCACCGATACGGCGGTGTTTTCGGGCAACGAAGCCAATTACATCATCGTCTATAACTCGGCCGCGCAGACCTTCACCATCGCCGATCAGCGTTCTGGCACCCCCGATGGCACCGACACGATCACGGGCGTGGAGTATTTCCAGTTCGCGGACGGCACGGTGACGAACGCTACGCTGGCGGCCGCTTTCGCCGCCAGGCACACCGCGACCCGCGAGCCCGATTTCAACGGCGACGGCAAGACCGATCTGCTGTTCCTCAATGACACCACGCATGGCGTCACCGTCTGGGACATGAACGGCACCCAGGTACTCGACAACACGCAGGTCGGCACCTCGTCCACCGGCTCCCACTATGCCGCCAAGGGCGACCTCAACGGCGACGGCAAGTCCGACCTGTTGTTCCTGAACGACACGACGCACGAGCTGTCGGCGATGCTGATGAACGGATCGCAGAGCACAGCGCCTGTCGTCATCGGTGCCGTCAATGCCGCAGGAGGATGGCAGTTCACCGACGTCGGCGATTTCAACGGCGATGGCAAGACCGACCTTCTGTTCGTCAACGCGACCACCAATGGGATTGCCGAGTGGCAGTTGAACGGCACGCAGATCATCACTGGTCCGCAGGTGGGCGTCGCGCCGTCCGGCTTTCATTTTGCCTCCACTGGCGATTTCAACGGCGACGGCAAGACCGACCTTCTGCTGATCAACGACACGACCCACGACGTCCAGATGTGGCAGATGGACGGCACGCAGGTCTCGTCCGCGACGACGATCGGCACGATCAACGCGGCAGGCGGCTGGCATTTCGCGGCGACCGGCGACTTCAACGGCGACAGCAAGACCGACCTGTTCTTCGTCAACGACACCACCCACGGTGCCGCGGTCTGGCTGATGAACGGCAGCCAGATCACCGCAGGCCCGCAGATCGGCACGATCAACGCGGCCAGTGGCTGGCAGTTTACCGACGTCGGCGATTTCAACGGCGACGGAAAGTCCGATCTCTTCTTCGTCAACAGCACGACCCGAGGCGTTGCCGTCTGGCAGCTCAACGGGACGCAGATCACCGACAGCCCCCAGATCGGAATCGCTGCTTCAGGCGACGTCTATGCGGGCTTGCAGGACATCAACGGCGACCACAAGTCCGACGTTCTGTTCGAGAACGCGAGCACCCATGCGCTGACGGTGTGGGAGATGAACGGCACCCAGGTCGCGGTCAACCAGCAGATTGGCACGACAAATACCGCCGGCGGCTGGCATATCGTCAGCTGACGAGCCGCGATTGCGTTACACGTCCCGCGTCAGGCATGTGCGATACCTTGTCACAGGCCGCACCGCCGCGCCGATCAAGGGCCGGGGGAGCTTGTGACGACTGACGAAATTCGTCGCAGCTCTCCGCGATCGAGAAGCCGCGGAAAAAAGCCTCGCATGACTTGAACCTCCCCCCGGTTGCAAAGACCAATCCAAGCAGGTTCCGACGTGCAGTGGGCTAGCGTCAGATCATTGTGGGCAAATCGAATGATTTCCACGACGGCATGTCGCAAAGCTCTCTGCGATCCGAGATAGAACTTGCGAAATAATAACAAGCCGGCGACAAGATCAGAATTGCGCTAATTTGACAGGGGGCCTGTCAGTTTCGAATACGCTTCCATTGTCCCACGCCTCCCCGAGCTACGAGTATCGGCTCGCGGAAAATCTGCATTACCCCAGCAAACATCACTGCTTTAAGGGAGATATACCCATGCGTCGCATTGCCTTGGTGGCTTTGGCCGTCGGACTGTTCGTTCCACTCCTCGCGTCGGCACCCGCCAACGCGCAAGCGACCCGAACCTGGGTGTCAGGTGTCGGTGATGACGCCAACCCCTGTAGCCGCACCGCACCATGCAAGACCTTCGCGGGCGCGATCTCCAAGACGGCCGCGGCCGGCGAGATCAACTGCCTGGATCCGGGCGGTTTCGGCGCGGTGACGGTCACCAAGTCGATGACGATCTCCTGCGAGATCGGATCGGCCGGCGTGCTGGTGTCCGGCACCAACGGCATCATCTTCAATGCCGGCGTCAACGACTACCTCTTCCTCAAGGGGCTCGATATCGAAGGCCTTGGCACCGGCATCAACGGTGTCACCTTCCTCAACGGCGGGTTCCTCCATGTCGAGGACTGCGTGATCCGGCGCTTCACGGGCAGTGGCATCTCGATCACGGCGCCCGGCACCACCGGCTTCGAAATCACCCGCACCACGGTGTTCAGCAACGGTAACGGCTCGTCCGGAGCCGGAATTCGCATTGCGCCTGCGGCTGGCGGGTCGAGCAAGGGCGTGGTCAACCGCGTCGTTGCCGATCGCAACACCTTCGGTATCGCTGGCGATGCGACCGGCGGCAGCGTCAAGCTCAGCATCGACGACAGCGTCGCGACCAACAGCACGCTTGCCGGCATCATCGGCACCGCCAGCTCCGGAACCGCGGACCTGATGGTCATGCGCGCGACGGCCTCCAACAACGCCACGGGTATCCAGAACGCCGGCGGAACCACCAACATCCGGGTCGGCTCGTCTGCGATCCAGGGCAACGCGACCGGCGTGGTGGGCACGGTGTCGTCCTATACGACCAACCAACTCAACGGCAACACCACGGACGGGGCGATGTCCGGGATCGCGCTGAAGTAAGTCGCCGCATTACCGCTTCGAACAGACGCTCCGGACGATGGCCTCGTCCGGAGCGTTTTTTCTGCCCTTCAGGCGTTCCGATCGAGATGGCGCGCGGCGTCTCGCCCAGTGTTGAACAGCAGGTCGAGCGCGGTCACTTCATGCACGAAGTCGCCGTGCAGCTGGCTGTATTCGGGATAGCCGTTGTAACTCATCCACTCCGGCGTCACACCAGCAGCGCGGAACAAATCCTCGTCGAAATAGACTCGCGCCGAGGGGCCGCTGAGATAGTGGTCGGCGCCCGCGGCACGGGCGATGGCGAGCAGCCGTTCGGTCTTGGCTCCCAGCACCGGATAAGCGGTGTCGCGCGTCATCCGTGTCGTGATCCCGAGCAAACCGGCAATGCCGCGCAGGAAGATCGCGTTGATGTCGGTCAGCCGCTTCTCGCGCTCGGCCTGTTCGTACCAGCCCTTCACCACCGGGGCGAACTCGTCGAAGAACGCGGCACGGCGATAGGCGAGCTCGATCGCGCGCCAATGCTTCTCGGCCCAGGGACTTGCAATCTCGACCTCGTCGATCGGCTGCTCGAAGCGGCCTTTGACCACGACGGGGATGGTCAGCCAGGCCGGGCCGCTCGCCGTCTTGATCAGGTTGCGATTGTGCCAGTGCCGCTTCACATACTGGGCGCGGTCGAACATCACGTATTCGTCGCAACGCCGGATTAGATCGAAAAAGCCCTTCCAGGGGATGTAACAGGACTGGATGATGCAAATCCGCAAAACGCGCGATCCTGTGCCCGTGACGGCCGGCCCTGCGCATCGGGCGCGGCGGCGAGGAGATCTTCGCTCGCCTTATAGTCGGGCCGGTCCTGCACCCAAAGCGCCAAATCGCCGGTTGCGGCGCGGCCCGGCGGTGCTCTGGATTCCCTCACACCGCCGGACTAATCTTATGACATGCGGGGAAGGAACGGCATGACGTCTTTCGGCGGATATGATCTTGAGCGCCGGCGCCATGCCGGGCTGTCGCGATGGGCCTTGGGGGCCGTCGCCGTGCTTCTGCTGCTGACGGCGGTGCCGGCCCACGCCCAGTCGTTCCGCCAGGGCCTCTCCGCGTACCAGCGCCAAGACTATAGGACGGCCTCCCGCATCTTCATTCCGCTCGCCGAGCGCGGCAATGCGCCGGCGCAGACCTATCTCGGCTTGCTGTTCGAGACCGGCCGCGGCGTGCCGCAGAACTACACGGAAGCGGCGATGTGGTACCGCCGGGCGGCCGAGCAGGGCGACAGCCGCGCCCAATATTCGCTGGGCCTGCTCTACGACCGCGGCCAGGGCGTGCCGCGCGACATCGTCGAGGCCTCCAAATGGCTCAATCTGTCGACCGCTGCCGCGCCGCCGCCGTCGCGCGAGGCGCGGGCCCGGATCCGCGATGCCGTCACCACCAAAATGACGCGCGGAGAGATCGCCCAAGCCCGCCTGCGGGCGCTGGAATGGGCGCCGAGCCGCGAGCCCTGAGCCGGCGCGTCGGCCTCCCGAAACAAAAAAAGGTCGAAAACAACCCCATGCACAGTAGCCGAGGACTGTAGAATCAACGGCTTAAGCTGGTCGTCCAGGACAACATCGCGCTTCAGCCCGGCCAGCCGCCGAACCAGCTCGTGTACCAGCTCTCCCCCAGCCAACCGACCCAGATCGCGGGGGCGAGGAAAAGCCCGAACGGCAGGAAGGCTGTGCCGCGGACCCGCTTGCTTCGCAGTGCAGCATTGGCCAGATAAGCGGCGATCGCGGCCAGTGCCGCAAGCTCGATCACTGCGACCACGGTCGCCAGGTCAAGCCAGGCGCCGCAGACCGCGCCTAACTTGATGTCGCCGAGCCCAAGCCCGTCGCGGCCACGCCAGCGCCGGTAGAACGCCATCAGCAGCAGCAGCGGGACCGCCACGGCAGCTGCGCGGGCCAGCGGCCAGAGCAGGGCCTCGACGCCGATATCGGGCACGAAGGCGGCGGCGCGGAGCAAGGCGAGCGCGAAGGCTGCCCCCGTCAGCTCGTTCGGGATGAGGTAGTGGCGGGCATCGTTCGCCGCGATCGCGAGCATCAGGGCGGCGAGGTACGCGCCGTACAGGCCTTCCGCGCCCGGCGCGGTGACGAGACTTGCGAACACGCCCAGCAGCAGGGCGACGCTGAGCGCGAGCGGTGGCCCCACCCCCTCGTGGGGAGCCTGGTCGGTCACGCGTCAGCGCGCCGCCTTGGGCGGGCTCACGGTGACGACGGGATTGCTGGTCCCGACCAGACGGCTGTTCATCTTGCTGCGCATCTCCTCGGCGATGACATGCGCATCGACGCCGTCCTTGATGACGGTCGGGCGGATGAACAGGATCAGCTCGGTGCGGCTGCGCGCGTTGGTCTGGTGCGAGAAGGCATCGCCCACGCCGGGAATGGAATCCAGGATCGGCAGGCCCTGGCGCTGCCTGTTCTCGGTCTCGCTGATCAGGCCGGCGAGCAGCACGGTCTGGCCGCTGGTCACCGCGATCGAGCTCTTGACCCGGCGCTGCGAGATCGTCGGCGTCAGCGAATTGGCGCTGCCGGCGGCGATGTTCGAAATCTCCTGCTCGATGTCGAGCACGACATTGCCGTTGGCATTGGCGCGCGGCAGCACGCGCAGGATGATGCCGGTGTTCTTGTAGTCGATGGTGTTGACCACGGTGTTGTTGGCGGTCAGCACGGTCGCGGTGCCGGTCGAGAACGGCACCTGGTCGCCGACCTGCAAGGTCGCCGCCTGGTTGTCCAGCACCACCAGCGACGGGTTCGACAGCACCTTGACGTTGGTGACGCCATGCAGGGCGTCGAGGATGACGCGCGGCGAGTTCTCGGCGCCGATCAGGAAGTTGAAGCCCGGCAGCGCGCGGCCGAGCAGGGCGCCGGCCGCGGCATTGACCGCGTTGCTCGTTCCCTCGGTGTTGCTGCCCACCGTGGCCGCATTGCTGATGCCCGAGATGGTGTTGGAGATCGAGCCCTGCTTGCTGGCGAGGAAGAACTGCACGCCGTAATTCAGCTGGTCGTTCAGCGTCACCTCGGCGATCGTCGCCTCGATCGCGATCTGGCGCTGCGGCCGGTCGATCTGGCGGATGGTCTGCTCGACGATGCGCTGCGCCTCCTGGTTGGCGTAGACGAGCACGGCGTTGTTGGTGACGTCGGCGGTGATCCGCACATTCTGGAGGAGGCTGTTGAGGCCGGGCTTCGCACTGCCGCTCGAAAGACCGCTATTGTCCTGCGCCGGCGTTGCGGATGCGACCGGAGCGGGCCGCGCGCCGAGGGCCGAGCCGGCAGGTCCGGAGACCGGGGTCGCCGCGCCGGCGGCGGCGGTCGGCAACCCGCTGAGCGCTGCCACCGGACCACCGGACGACGCGGTCGAAATCCCGGCACCCGGCGCGACCTGGCTCGATGCGTTGTCGAGCGTCGAGTTGCTCGTCGCGCTCTGGTTGAGCAGCATGTCGTTCAGCATCGACACGATCAGCTTGGAATTGCCGTAGCGCAGCGGATAGGACTTCAGGTTCACGCCGTCGGTGTCGGAGCGGTCGAGCCGCGCGATCCAGGTCTGCGCGCGCTTGAGATATTCCGGCTTCTGGCTGACCACGAGGATCGAGTTGAGCCGCGAAATCGGCTGGAACTTGATCACGTTCTGGCTCATGCCGCCTTCGCCGGAATCCATGATCTTCTCGATCTCGGTGATCACGGGCTCGGGCGTGGAGTTGCGGACCGGGAAGATGCCGACGGATTGTCCGCGCATCCAGTCGGCGTCGAATGACAGAATGGTGTCGACCGCGGTGGCGCGATCGCTGCCGCTGCCGCTGACGATCAGCGTGTTGCGGGCATTGTCGGACCGCATGGCCTGGGCCTTCACGCCGAAGGCGTCGAGCAGCTTGAAGATGTTCTGGGCCGAGACGTAGCGCAGCGGTACCACCGTGATGCCCTGGCCGGCTGCCGCGTTCATCGAGCGGTCGACGCCGCCGGGACCGGCCTCCGGCGCCGGCAGCAGGCGATAGCCGGTGCGATCACGGACCAATGCGACGCCCGACATGCGCAGCGCGTTTTCGAGCACGTAGACCGCGTCCGCCTTGGGCACCGGCCGCACCGAGGCGAGCGTGACGGTTCCCTGCACGCGCGGGTCGATGGTGTAGCCGACGTTCAACACGTCACCGAGGATGACCTTTGCGACGGTCGCCACCGGTGCGTTCTCGAAATTGAGGTCGTAGCCGCTGCCGCCGGAGTCATCGCGCTCGGCAAGCGCACCGCCCTGTGGCGTTGCACCATCGCTGAGATAGATCGCCGGCCTCGACGATTTGGCCTGGGCGACGCCGCCCGATCCTGTGTCCCCGGGTTGCCGTGGCTGGAGATCGAGGGAGCGGATCTTGTCGGCGATGTCTTGCGCGCGAGGATCCTTGGGATCCGCCTCGATCGACTGGTCGGCCGTCACGATACAGGCGGCGAGCAGGAAGGCTGACGACAACAGAACGAGCGTTCCAGGCAACGCTGAGCGAAGGCGCAAAAGCGGCTGGACCACTTCAAACAAGATACGCCTGCCAACTCTGGGTGTGACTGGAGATTGCATCCGATCCCCCTCGGTTCGGACGCGCAATAATTTGCGCCACGATTATGTTTTTGCTAACAAATAAGTCAAGGGTAAAGGACCTTCCGTTGACTGCGGAGGCTGTTGCTTTCAGGTAACAAGGCAAGCTGTGAGTGCGATGCGAGACCTTTCCGCAGAGAGCTTCCGGCAGCATCTCCTCGAAAAATATTCTTTGCCGCTGCGGGCGCACGCCCATGTGGACAAGTCAGCCAATCCCGCGCTCACGCGCCCCTTGCGCGAATTGTGGGAGGCCACCGATCTTTCCGCAGCCGACTTCGCCGATGAAGTCTCCGATTATTTTGGTTTGCCGCGGCTGAGCCTTCCGCAATTGCTCGCGGCCACGCCCCGCCTCGACGGTTTTTCGCGCCGTTTCCTGCGTGAATCCACCATCTTTCCCTTTTATGAGCCGAATGACGTGTTTCGGCTGGCTGTCGCCGACCCCTCTGACACGGCCGCCATTCGCGCCGCCGAAATCGTGTTCGGAGCGCCGGTCGATGTCGTCGTGGCGTCATATGAGGATATTACCACGGTCCTCGATCAACGGGCCGATGCCGATGATGCAAGTGCCGATCGAACCGGCAAGGGCATTGCGCAGCAGTCCGACGACGACATCGAGAGCCTGCGCGATCTCGCCAGCGGCGCGCCGGTGGTGCGTGCGCTCAACGATCTCCTCGAGCGTGCGGTGGATCTACGAGCCAGCGACATTCACGTCGAGCCATTCCGCGCCGGACTCACGGTGCGCATGCGCGTCGATGGCCTGTTGCGCGCGCTGCCGTCGCCGCACGGCATCCCGCCGCAAGCGCTGATCTCGCGCATCAAGATTCTCGCCAGCCTCAACATCGCCGAACGGCGGCTGCCGCAGGACGGTGCCGCGCGCGTGCGGGTCGGGCGCAGCGAGATCGACGTCCGCGTTGCGACCATGCCGACGCAGCATGGCGAGAGCGCCGTCATCCGCCTGTTGCCGCGCGACCGCGGCCTGCTGGAGATGAGCAAGCTGGGCCTCGCCACGCGCGACGAGAGCGCGATGACGCGGCTGCTGGCGATGCCGCACGGCATGATCGTCGTCACGGGACCGACCGGCAGCGGCAAGACCACGACGCTCGCGACCATGCTGTCGATCCTGAACGAGCCGACGCGCAAGATCCTCACCATCGAAGACCCCGTCGAGTACGAGATCCCCGGCATCAACCAGTCGCAGGTCAAGCCGTCGATCGGGCTGACCTTCGCCTCCGCCATGCGCGCCTTCGTGCGCCAGGACCCCGACGTGATCATGGTCGGCGAGGTCCGCGACGCCGAGACGGCGCATATCGCGATCCATGCCGCACTGACCGGCCATCTCGTGCTGACGACACTGCACACCGAGACCGCGGCGGCCGCCGTGCCACGCCTGATCGATCTCGGCATCGAGGGCTTCCTGCTGAAGTCCACATTGCGGGCAGTGGTCGCGCAACGGCTGGTGCGCATGCTGTGCGACCGCTGCAAGGTGCCGCACACGCTCACCGAGGCCGATCTCGCCAGGGATCCGCGCTTTGCCGTGATCGGCTTCAAGTGCGGCGAGGTCGTGCACGAGGCCGGCGGCTGCGAACGCTGCGGCGGCACCGGCTATCGCGGCCGTAACGGCGTGTTCGAGATCCTAGAGATGTCCGACGAGGTGCGTACGTTGATCGGCCCGCAGACCGACTCCCATTCGATCGATGCCGCCGCGATGCGAGGCGGCATGACGACGATGCTGGAGGACGCGGTCGCCAAATGCCGGGCGGGTCTGACCACCGTGCCCGAAGTCTTCCGCGTCACGACGGTGCGCTAGATCATGATGAGATTAGGTTCAGACGCAGCTCCGAGGGAGGTATGCTCCCTCCCCCGCTTGCGGGGGAGGGTTGGGGAGAGGGTGTCTCCGCGATCGAGAGCCCCCCAGAGGAGAGAACCCTCACCCGCGCCTTTGGCGCGACCTCTCCCGCTTGCGGGAGAGGTGTACCGACTTCGCGGCCAATCGTTTCAACCCAAGCTTATCCTGCGTTGAGGCCCATGCCGAATTATCGCTACCGCGCGCTCAATGCCAACGGCGAACTGGTCTCCGGGGCCATCGCCGCGCCCGCGCCCGGCGACGTCGCGCAGCGGATCGAGCGGCTTGGCCTCGTTCTGGTCGACAACGTCACCCCGGAAGAGGGCGGCGCGGCGGGCAGTGTCTTCAGCCTGTTCAGCAGGCCGAAGCCGGAAGACGTCACCATCTTCACCCGCGATCTCGCGCTGCTGCTGCGCGCCGGCGCCCGCATCAATGACGGACTGGAGCTGCTCGCGGCCGATCCCGATTTCGGCCGGCTGCGTCCGGTCGTTGCCGACATCCGGTCGCGCGTCATCTCGGGCGAGAGCTTTGCCGAAGCGCTGGCGCGGCACGAGGGGCTGTTTCCGCCGATGTATATCGCGCTGGTCCGGGTCGGCGAGGCCTCCGGATCGCTCGATCAGGTGCTGGAGGTGCTGGCCGGCGAGCGCGCGCGCAGCGAGGCGTTGCGGCGCCGGCTGTCGGACGCGATCCGCTATCCGCTGTTCGTGCTCGGCGCGGCCGGCTGCGTGCTGCTGTTCTTCCTCACCTTCGTGCTGCCGCAGTTCGCCAGCGTGCTGCAGGATTTCGGCGCCAAGGTCGATCCGGTCGTCGGCGTCTTCCTCAACATCTCGACCTTCCTGCGCGGCAATTCCGATGCGGTGCTGGCGGGCCTTGCGGCCGTCATCGCCGCGACATGGCTCGTGCTGCGGCAGGAGCGTATCCGCCGCGGCATCACCAATGTGATCGTGCGGCTGCCGGCGATCCGCAACATCATGAGCGCGTACCGCACAGCGCTGTTCTGCCGCAATCTCGGCCTGCTGCTCGGCAGCGGCGTCAATCTCACCACCACGCTGCGCATCCTGATCGACATGATGGCGACGACCGGCCCGTCTGCGGTCTGGAGCGATGCTGCCGACCGTGTCCGCCACGGTTCGAAACTGTCCGACGCGCTGGCCGAGACCGAAGCGCTGCCGCCGATGGCAGTGCGCATGCTCAGGCTCGGTGACGAGACCGGACAATTGCCGATGCTCTCGGGGCGCGTTGCCGAATTCTACGAAGCCAAATTGCAGCGCACGCTCGACCGCGCGGTCGGCATCGCCGGGCCTGCGGCGATCATCGCAATCTCGCTCGTCGTCGGCGGCCTGATCACTTCGGTGATGACGGCGCTGATGTCGGTGAGCCAGATTGTCGGTTAGGACAGGGAAGCGGGAGGGGTTTGACGTGACCAAAGATCCATCGTTAAGGCGCGGCCGGCGGCGCGCGCGGCGAGGGGAGGCCGGCTTCACCCTGGTGGAGATGCTGGTCGTCATCACCATCATCGGAATGATCATGGCGCTGGTCGGCCCGCGGGTGCTGAACTATCTCAGCGAGTCCAAGGCGAAGGCGGCGAAGATCCAGATCGAGAGCTTCTCGAGCGCACTCGACCTCTATTATCTCGATGTCGGCCGCTATCCGACCTCCAATGAAGGCCTCGTCGGACTGACGCGCACGAACAATCAGGCCGGCTGGAACGGGCCTTATTTGCGTGGCGGCGTGGTGCCGAACGATCCCTGGGGCCACGTCTATGTCTATCGATCGCCGGGTGCGAGCGCGCCCTACGAGATCATCTCGCTCGGATCGGACGGTCAGGAAGGCGGCAGTGGAACGGCAGCCGACATCGTCAGCAACGCGCGCTGAAGGTCTTCGCGACGCACGCGGATTCGCGCTGATCGAGATCCTGTGCGTGCTCGCGATCATCGGCCTGCTGGTAGCGATCATCCTGCCGGCGATTCCGCGCTCGACGACGCGTGCCAGGCTGGAGAGCTACGCGGTCGAGACCGCGGCGCTGCTCAAGGCCGACCGCAACGCGGCGTTGCGCCGGCAGGTGCGGGTGGTGACGCAGGTGGACGCGGAGGCGCGCGCGATCCGCTCCGGCGTCACCGGGCGGACCATCCGCCTGCCGGGCGATGTGGTCGTGCAGGCGACGCTGGCCTCGCGCTGCGCCGATCGCGCGACCGGGCGGTCGATCGATTTCTTTCCGTCGGGCATGTCGTGCGGCGGTACGATCGCACTGGCGCGGCCCGGCATGGGCTACGAGGTGCGCGTCAACTGGCTGACCGGAGGCGTCGAGATTGTCCCGCAGAAGCTGCTCTGACGCCGCCGGCTTCACCCTGATCGAGGCGCTGGTCGCGCTCGCGATCATCGCGGTCATGCTCGGCACGATCGGCTCGGTGATCGCCACCACGGCGAAAGGCACGCGCTCGATCGACCAGCATCTGGCGCTCTCGGGCACGGCCGAGCGGCTGCTGGCGGACCTGCCCGCGCGCGGACTGCTGAAGCCCGGCCGGCAGAGCGGCGAGCTCGCCGGCAGCCGCTGGCGCGTCGATGTCGCGCCGATGAACGTGGCCGGCGGCGATCCCGCCACCGATCGTTTCGTGCCGATGGCCGTTAATCTGCGCCTGCAGCGCGCCGACGGCAGCGCGATCCAGGTCACGACCGTGAAGCTGGTGCCGCGGGGCACGCGATGAAGGGTTTGGCGATCAACCGCCTGCGCCGCGCGCTCGCCGATGAGGCCGGCTTCACTTTGCTCGAAGTGCTGCTGGCGACGTTGCTGATGACCGTGATCCTGGCGGCGCTGGCGACGGTGACGGCGCAATGGCTGCCGAACTGGAATCGCGGCATCGCCCGGGTGCAGCGCGCCGAGCGCCTCGCCACCGGCCTCGACCGCATCGTCGCCGACCTCTCGGTCGCCGAGCAGATGACGGTGAACGGCGACGCGAGGGCGCCGCTGTTCGACGGCGCCGAATTGTCGGTGACCTTCCTGCGCACCGCGCTCGGCCCGAGTGCGCGTCCGGGGCTCGAATTCATCCGCCTGATCGAGAAGGCCGATGCGCAGGGGCTGGCGCTGGTGCGCGAGCGCGCGCCGTTCCAGCCGATGCCGACCGACGGGCAGATCCGCTTCGTCGATCAGGTCGTGCTGATCCGCGCGCCGTTCCGCGTCAGCTTTTCCTATGCCGGGCCTGATGGTCAGTGGCAGCCGGTCTGGCGCGGCCAGCCGCAACTGCCGGACCGTATCCGCATCACCGTGCGGGACGGCGCCAGCGGCCAGGTGCTGGCGGTCTCGGCCGCGGCGGTTCCGCATATCAATGCGCCGGCCGAATGCGCGCGCGCCAAGAACGCGGCGACCTGCGTGGCGGCGCGCGGCCGGCCGCAACAGGCGGAGAAAGAGGAGCAGCAGCTTTGAGCGGCGTGAGGCACGAGATCGGCGCGCTTCGCGATCGCCGCGGCTTCATCGTCGTCGCGGTGCTCTGGATGCTGGCGGCGCTGGCCGCGCTCGCGCTGATCTACCTGACCTATGTCACCAACACCGCGGTCACGGTCGCCGTCAATTCCGACCGGTTGCAGGCCGATGCGCTGGTGAATGCCGGGCTCGAGCTTGCAGCCTACCGGCTGACGGCGCAGAACGAGGCCGTGCGCCCGACCAGCGGCACCTTCAACGCCCGTGTCGGGGCCGGCCGGGTGAGCGTGACGTTCCGTTCGGAGGCCGCGCGCGTCGATCTCAACATGGCGCCGAAGGCGGTCCTCGCGGGCCTGATGACGGCGCTGGGCGTTTCCGCGGACAATGCACCTGTCTACGCCGACCGGATCCTCGCCTGGCGCTCGTCGATGGAGCCCGGCCAGGACAATCCGGAGGATTCCTACTACCGCACGCTTGGTGCGTCCTATCTGCCGCGCCATGCGCCGTTTCCGCACAGCGACGAGCTCTGGCTGGTGCGCGGCATTCCGCCCGCCGTGGTCGAGCGCGTGCTGCCTTTCGTCACCGTGTTCAGCAACATGCGGGCGGTGAACGTGCTCGACGCTGCGCCGCAGGTGGTGGCGGCGCTGCCCGGCATGACGCCGCAGACGCTGCAACAGCTGCTGCGCGACCGCACCGATCCCAACATCGATCCGCGCTCCCTGATCACTCTGGCCGGCGGCACCAACGCGACCGTCGAGGGCTCGAGGGCCTACCGCCTCACGGTGGCCGTCGAGGCGCCGTCGCGCCGGCAGAGCTCGGCCGAGATCGTCATCCTGCTTCTCGAAAGCGGCGATGAGCCCTATCGTGTATTGTCGTGGCACAACGCCTTCGACGGCTCCGCCGGAAAGCCTCTGTGAGATGAGTTCGCTCAATTCCCTTCGCGCCATCGTCGATGCCTGGACCGGCACCGTGGCCGGCACGCTCGTGGCCACCCTGGAGCGGATGGTGTCGCCGCGCGTGGTGCGGCTGGTCGAAGGCGAGACCGGCGCGTTCGCGCTGGAGGTCGCGAAGTCGGAGAACGTCCCGAAGGAGATCGCGTTCGAGGACGGCAAGTTCGCCAGTCCCAATCTCGCGCAGATCGTCCGCGGCAGCCGCGTCGAGATCGTGCTGCGGCCGCAGCGCTTCCTGTTCCGTCCGCTGGAGCTGCCGGCCCGCGCGGCGGACTTCCTCGACGGCATCGTGCGGGCGCAGATCGACCGGCTGACGCCCTGGAGCGCGAGCGAGGCCGTGTTCGGCTGCAGCCGTCCGTTGGCGCAGGGCCGCGAGAGCATCACGACTGAGATCGCGGCGGCGCCGCGCAAGCTGGCGATGGGCTATGTCGAGGCGCTGTCCGGCTTCCACCCCTCCGCGATCGCGATCGCGACCGATGGGCCCGCCGGCGCGCATATCAAGGTGTTCGAGCAGAAGTCGCGCGGCGCTGTCGATCCCGCGCGGCTAAGCCGGATGTTGCAAGCTGTGCTGGTCCTCGTCGCGGTCGCCGCGGTGATCGGATCGGTCGCCGCCGGCTATCTCGCCGACAGCCTCAGCGCGCAGGAGAGCGAGCTGGACCGCCAGATCACCCAGCGCCGTGCCGCGCTTCGCGGCGGCGACGGCGGCGAGCGCTCGCCGCTCGCGCTGCTCGAGCGCCGCAAATACGAGACCGCAGCGAGCGTGATCGTGCTGGAATCGCTCAGCCGGATATTGCCTGATCACACCTATGTCACCGAGCTGCATCTTTCCGGCAACAAGATCCAGATCGGCGGCATCACGCGCGATGCGCCCTCGCTGATCCCCCTGATCGAGCAGTCGCAGCATTTCACCCGCGCGACCTTCTATGCGCCGACGACGCGGAGCTCCTCCGATCCCGGCGAGCGCTTCCACATCGAGGCGCAGATCGAGCCGAGGAATGCGCCATGAGCAGTGGCATGAGCGGCGCAGGGATCGGAAGCGGAAATGCGGTCAGCCGGGCGCTCGCCGGCTCGCCGCTGATCGCGGTCACGCTCTACGTCGCGGTGACAGGCGGGCTGTTGCTGATGGCGGGCCTGTCGATCGCCGATGTCATTGCCCACCGCCAGGCGCTGGCGCAGACCTCCGACCTGCTCGACCAGCTGCGTGGCCGCAAGGGCGGCGCCAAGAATGCGGCAGCCGCAATGGCCGAGCATCCCGGCACGCCGTTCCTGGAAGGGCCGACGGTGACGGTCGCGGGCGCCAATCTGCTGCAGCGGGTTGCCGCCGCCGTCGGCAATGTCGGCGGCTCGGTGCAGTCCTCGCAGGTCGACGTCTCAGGCGCGCAGGTGAAGGACGGCTTCGTCGGCCTCGTCGTGAGCTGCGAACTCGACCAGCCCGCGCTCCAGAAGGTGCTCTACGATCTCGAAGCCGGCATGCCGTTCCTGTTCGTCGATCAGCTCGACGTCCAGGTGCCGCAGGCGACCGCACTGAACGAGGCCGCCACCGGCCGCGTCAGGGTGATTTTGGGCGTCTCCGGCCAGTGGCAGGCGGGGAAGTAATGCGATCCGCAGCACTCACCAGCTGTACTTGAACACGCCCTTGCCCGAATAGCTGGTGACGTTGCCGGAGAACTCGCCGTCGAAAGTGCCGGCGATCGAGAAGCCGCTCAGCCATTTCATCTCGGCGCTGGCGCTGAGAAGCGCGGAGTCGGCGTCGACCCTGGCGCCGTTCACGACGAAGCTGGTGCCGGGCAGGGTCTGGAACAGCGCGGTGACCGCGCGGCTCGGATTGTAGTCGTGCGCCCAGGCGGCGCGGCCGCGCAGCGTCAGCACGCCGTTCTGCATCGCGTAGGACTTGTCGGTGCGGAAGCCCAGCTCGGAGCGGGTGTCGGTCAGCGACTGCGAAGCATAGTTCAGCGCGAACAGACCGCCGCCATTGAGGCTGACTTCGGAATAGTTCGGCAGGTTGAAGTTCGTCACCTGCGCCGCCGCATAGGGCGTGATGCCGACCAGCGGCGTTGCGAAGCGATAGCCGCCTTCGAAGCGGGCCGAGAAGGTGTCGGCCTTGAAGCGACCCTGGACCTGGTCGGTGCCCGCGAGCGCCACGGTGCGGTTGGTGGTGACGTCGTGCCAGCCATAGGCGAGCGCGGCCGAGATGTAGGCCGGTCCGAAATTGTGCCGGCCATAGACACCGGCCTGGAACAAATCGGCCGAGCCCGAGCCCATTGCGTTGGCGAGCGAGTAGTTCAGTCCGCCGCCGCCGAGCGCGAAGCCGACCAGCGTGTCCACCGAAAGCCGGTAGTCGGCGCCGGCCGCGCCGCCCCAGACCCGCGCGGTCAAATCCTGCGAGCCGACCGGCGCATTGCCGCCGATTTGCGCCGAGCCGCCATAGCCGGCGGCCCAGACGCTCCAGCGGCTGCTCGGCTGCGAGGACAGCAGCGGCGCCTTGTTCGCCATCGCATAGGCCTCGCGCTCGCGCGCATTGGCGGGGCGCATCTTGGCGTAGGCCGACATGTCGTCACTGTCGGCGAATTGCGCGACGCTGCCGGCCTTGGCGAAGCCGCCCGAGCGGCCGATCACGGTCGGGTCGAGCATCAGGTTGAGGAACTGGCCGTCGGCGTTGATGGCGGACTGGATGATGCCGGTGCCGAGCTCGCCTGAGGCGGTCGTCAGCCCCGCCGGCGTCAGCGCGGCGAAGGCTGCGGGAATGCTGCCGGTGGCGTTGAAGAAATTGGTCAGCGTGTTGGCGACGTTCCGCTGGTTGACGTTGAGGCCGCCGGCCTGCGCGAAATCGACGTTGACGTTGAGGAAGACGTTGTTGGGGTCGTAGCTCAGCGTCGCGGAGATTGTCGGCATGTTGGAGACGACGGCCGCGTTGAAGCTGGTGCCGGCGAGGCCCCCGGCCGCCGACAGGATGGTGTACTGCTTCTTGAGCGTGCCCGAGGTGAAGTTCGCGCTCACCGTCGCATTGCCGAGCGTGGCCGCGCCGGTGACATTGGTGAGGCTGGCATTGGTCGAGGACACCTGCACCAGATACGTCGAGGCCGCGGTGAAGCTCAGGGGCCCGTTCACCGTCAGCGGGCCGAACGGGGTTGCCGTGCTGCCCGGCGCCAGCGTGCCGCCGGTCACCGCGACGCTGCCGACCGTGCCGCTGCCGGCGAGCGTGCCGCCGGCATTGACGGTGGAGGCGCTGACGATCGAGCCGTCCACCACCAGCGTGCCGCCGTTGATGGTGGTGGCGCCAACATAGGTGTTGGCGCCGGTCAGTGTCTGGGTGCCGCCGGCGACCGTGAGGCCGCCGCCCGCGCCGCCATCGTCGATCACGCCCGCGAAAGTGTTATTGCCGGCGGTGATCGTCAGCGTGTTGGCGCCGAGATTGACGTTGCCCGAGCCCGAGAGCGACTTGATCGAGGTGCCGCCGCTCAAGCCCTGGATGTCGAAGATGCCGTTGGCGACGACATTGCTCGAGGTCGCGATGCTGCCGTCGCTGCCGCCGAAATTGATCAGGTCCAGCTCGCCGCCGCTCGCGATGGTCGTGGTGCCGGTATAGGTGTTGGTGCCGTAGAGCTGCTGCGTGGCGCCGCTTGCGATCGCAAGGTTGCCCCCGGTGCCGCCGGCGATGCCGCCGTCCTGGATCACGCCGCCGAAGAAGCTGCCGGTGGTGATCGTCAGCGTCTTCGACCCGAGCGAGACGGTGCCGACCGTGCTCAAGGAGAACAGCCCGCCAACCGAGGCGCCGGACGTGGTCTGGGAAATATCGAACGTGGCGCCGGCGCCGGCGAGCGCAACATAGAGCGAGCTCGCGATCGAGCCGCCGCCTTTCAGGGCCAGCGTGGCGCCGCCGTCGATCTGGGTCGCATTCGTGTAGGTGTTGACGCCCGTGAGCGTCTGGATGCCGCCGCCGATTTCCAGTCCACCGCTGCCCTGAATGACGCCCGCAAACTCGGTCGAGCCGGCGGTGATGAAGAGCGACTTGCTGCCGAGATTCACGACGCCGCTCGAACTGCCGGCGAGCGTCGTGATGGCGGCAAACGAGGGCGTGATCGCGGAAATGTCGAGCGTCGCGTTCACGGTGACGAGGCTGGAGCCCGAGAGGATGCCGAAACCCGACAGCGTCAGCGTTCCGCCCGAGACGGTCGTCGCGCCGGTGTAGGTGTTGCCGCCGGTGAGCGTCAGCGTGCCGGTGCCGACCTTGGTCAATCCGCCGCCGGCGCCGGAGATCGCGCCGTCGACCTGGGTCGAGAGGTTGTTGCTGCCGGTGGTCAGCGTCTTGGCGCCGAGCACATAGTCGCCGGCGCCTTCGATCGAGCCCGCGGTCATCCCGGTGCTGGTGAGACCGGACATGTCGAAGGTGCCGCCGGCATTGGTGATGAAGCGGGCATTGCCGCCGGTCGACGTGCCGGTGAAGCTCGTGGTGGCGAAATTCTCGGTGGTGATGGTGGCGCTGCCGGCGGTGGCGGAGTTGACGAAGGTCAGCGAGCCGCTGTTGGAGATCGTCGACGTGCCCGCGGTGGACGAGGCGTTGAAGGCCACGAAGCCGGTCGCGCTGTTCGTGATGCTGGACCCGTTCGCCGAGCTCGTGTCGTTGAAGTTCAACACGATGTTGTTGGTGATCGTGGCGGTGCCCGCATTGCTGCTGCCGTTGAACTCGACGACACCGTTGTTGGTGATGGCGGCCGTGCCGGCGGTCGAGGTGTCGGCGAAGCTCATCCCGCCGCCGCTGACATTGTACGTCACGACATTGCTGCCGGCGCTGGCGCTGCTCGAATTGGTGAACACCATGCTGGAGTTGACGTTGAACGTCTGCACGTTGGTCGAATTGTTCGAGATGCCGGCGCCGTTCACCACGAAGATGTCGTAGGTGTTGACGGTATAGGGTTGTGCATCGGGGGCGGCCGTGAACACGACGGCGCCGATGTTGACGAAACCGTTGCTGTCGACCGTGGCAGGGCCGGTGTTGGTGAAGGTGGCGGTGCCGTCAGGCACGTCGGGAGTCGATGTCCAGTTCGTGCCATCCGTCCATTCGGTGGACGAGGCGCCGGTCCAGGTGCCGTCGACGGCGTGGGCGGCGACGATTCCGAGCGCGGTCGTTGCGAGCAAAGTCGCCAGCGAGTGACGGAGGAGGGACCCCAGCCTGCTTGCGATCCTCTCACGCGCCATCATCGGTCCGGCCATCAGTGTTCTCAAATCGGAAATGAAATCATCGCAAACATGCAACTCAAGCGCGTGGCAAAGCCCGGCCCCGTGCCATAGTCTCACGGCGCCGCAGCGCCTCGCAATGAACGGACGTCCATTTGCGCCGGGTTCCCGGCGGTTCCGCGTGCAATTTCAATGATCGTGGCCGTTGGGCAACATTTTCATGCGTTGCAACATCCGCCGGATGGCATGGCGCTTTTCGACGCGGCTTGATGGTCGGCCGCATCGGAATTAGCTTGCTGCGGGTTTGCCGCATGCTGGCGGCTGCAAGGGAAGTTCGATGTCCGGCTGGCTGAGAGCGACTGGATTGGCCGTGCTGTGCGCGGTAGCGGGGATTGCCGAGACCTCGGCGGCCACCTCGTCGCGCATGGACATCCTGTCCGACGATGCCGCGCCGAGCGCCGCCGAAAGCGTCGATGTCGGTGCAGTGAGGCCGATCGCGCGGCCGGCGCAGGCTGCGAGCAAGCCGATCCCCCGCGGCAATCCGCTGTGGTCGGTGCCGCTCTCGGCGCTGACCGTGACCCAGGAGCGCCCGATCTTCTCGGCGATGCGCCGGCCGCCGCCGCGCGCGGTGGCCGCGTCTCCGGTCGAAGAGGTGAATGTGCCGGCGCCGCCCAAGGCGGTCGAGGCGCCGCCGCCGCTGCTGCTGGTCGGGGCCGTGGTCGGCGAGGGCGAGGCCATCGCGATCTTCGTGAACCGCACCGATCAGAAGGTCGTGCGCCTGCGCCAGGGCGAATCGCTCGGCGGCTGGTCGCTGACCGAGGTTCAGCCGCGCGAGGTGACGCTCAAGCAGGGCGATCGCAGCGAGGTGTTGGCGCTGCAACGGCCGGACGGAACGCCCGCCGCTCCGCCCGCCGGCGCACCCGCGGTTGCGGCCGGCCCGCCCGATGCCGGCGGCAAGCTGACCATGCCGACCACGACGGACACGTCGTTCGCGCCCTTCGTGCCGCGCTCGACGCCGAAGAACGGCGAGTCGGACGGACTCTGAGCAAGAGCTTTTAACGCCCGAGAATCGCGCCGAGCGTTTCGCAGACGCGCTGCTGCTGCGCCTCTTGCAGGCCGATCCAGAACGGCAGCCTGATCAGGCGCTCGGACAGATCGGTGGTGCGCTGCAGATCGCCATGCGCACGTCCGAACCGTATCCCGGCCGGTGCGGAATGCAGCGGCACGTAGTGGAAGACGGCCCGGATCTCCGCCTCCCGCAGCTTGCCGAGCACCGCACCGCGACTCGTGCCCGGCGGCAGCAGCACGTAATAGAGATGGCCATTATGCGTGCAATGGCCGGGTACGACCGGACGACGCAGCAATCCGCGCTGCTCGAGCGGCGCCAGCATGGCGTGGTACCGGTCCCAGATCGCAAGCCGCTCGCTCGTGATGCGCCCGGCGTCCTCGAGCTGGGCCCACAGGAAGGCTGCGGTCAGATCGCTCGGCAGCAGCGACGAGCCGACGTCCTGCCAGGTGTATTTGTCGACCTCGCCGCGGAAGAAGCGGCCGCGATCGGTGCCCTTTTCGCGGATGATCTCGGCGCGCAAGGCGAGCGCGGGATCGTTCACCAGCAGCGCGCCGCCTTCGCCCGACTGAATGTTCTTGGTCTCGTGGAAGCTGAAGCTGCCGAGATCGCCGATGGCGCCGAGCGGCGTGCCCTTGTAGCTCGCCATGATGCCCTGCGCCGCATCCTCGACGATGCGAAGGTCGTGACGTTTCGCGATTGTCCCGATCGGATCCATCTCGCAGGCGACGCCGGCATAATGCACCGGCGCGATCGCGCGGGTGCGCGAGGTGATGGCAGCCTCGATCTGGCGTTCGTCGAGGTTGAGCGTGTCCTCGCGGATGTCGACGAAAACAGGAACGGCGCCGCGCAGCACGAAGGCATTCGCCGTCGAGACGAAGGTGAACGAGGGCATGATGACCTCGTCGCCGCTTTTGAGGTCGAGCAGGATCGCGGCGAGGTCGAGCGCCGAGGTGCAGGAATGCGTGAGCAGCGCCTTGGCGCAGCCGGTGCGCTGTTCGAGCCATTGGTGGCAGCGCCGGGTGAAGGCCCCGTCGCCGGACAAGTGATGGCTCTTCAGAGCCTGCTCGATATTGGCCTGCTCGCCGCCCGTGACATGGGGCCGGTTGAAGGGGATGATTTCGGATGCCATTGCCTAAGCTGTCTAACCGCCTTAAGACGCGCCTTCAACGCCCCAATCCGATCGCGTCAAATTGGCGGCTTTCGTTGCGGGAATCAACTGGCGCTGGCGCGCTGGGCCGATCGCTTGCCGGGAAGGATGCGGCTTGTCCGACACGCAAATTGACGCGCCCGGCGAGGCCGGCAGTTCGAGTGGCCTCGGTGGCGCCGGCCGCGGCCGCCGGCTGCTGCGGGGCTGGTCGGCAAACCTGGTCCAGATGGTGCTGGGGCTGACCCAGCAACTGCTTCTCATCCCCGCCTTCCTGCATGTCTGGACCGGCGATCTGCTGGCGGCGTGGCTTGCGATCTATGCGGCCGGCAGTCTCGTCGTCGTGGCCGACGCCGGATTGCAGCTTCGTGCGATCAACCGCTTCCTCGCGTTCAAGGCTTGCGTCGACTGCGACGGGCGCACGGCGAATTTCTATGCGGCCATGCTGCGGATCTATCTCGCCGTCATCGCGGTGCTGGGTGTTCTCCTGTGCGCGGCGATATACTTTGCGCCGCCGTCAACGGTCCTCGGCTTTGGCGCTGCACCGACCTTCGATGCCGCCATGCTGGTGATGACGCTGGGCATGGTGCTGACCTTGCCCGCCAACCTCGCTTCCGGCCTCTATCGCGTGCGTGGGCAATACGGCCGGACGGTCTGGCTGCAAAACGGCGCGCTGCTGCTCGGACAGATTGCGCAGCTTGCCACGCTGGCGATGTTCGGCAGCCTGCTTGCAGTAGCGATCGCCTTCGTGTCGATGCAGCTCCTGTTCACGATCTTCCTTGCCGCGTTCGACGCGCCGCGGATGTTTCCGTTCCTGCGCCGTGCCGGCAGACCGCCATCCGCAATGCCTTCGCTGCGCTGGAGCGCCGGACAGTTCGGTCGTGCGCTGCCCTTCGCGGTCGCCAACGTCACCGAGCTTGCGCTGGTCAACGTGCCGGTGCTGCTGGTCTCGGCGCTGGTCCCCAACCGCGTCGCAGTGGCGCAATGGGGCCTGACGCGCGTGATCGCGAGCCTGGTGCGCGGCCTCTGCCTCCAGGTCACGCTCCCGATCGCCGCCGAGCTCGGCCATGATCATGCGATCGGCGACAAGGAGCGGCTGCGCCGGCTCTACGCCCATGGCTCGGTGTTCGTCACCGGCCTCGCCTGCCTGATCGTCGCGGGCCTGCTGCCGTTCTGGCCGGACTTCTTCGCGCTGTGGACCCATGGCAGCATCCCCTACGATGTGCCGCTTACGGTGACGTTGCTGCTCGGCTCTGCGGCGGTGGCGCCGTCGCTGCTGGCGCTGGGCTTTGCCAACCACAGCAATCGCGGCGACCTCCTGATCCGCACCAAGGGACTTCAGCTCATCGTCTTCCTGGTTCTGTCCTTCGTCCTGATCCCGCAGTTCGGACCGCTTGGCGCCGCGCTCGCCGTGGTCGCGAGCGACATCTTCGTCCAGTTCGGCCTGCTCGCACTGATGATCATGCGGCAGACCCTGCGTCAGCCGCTTTGGCATGTCGCATTTCTGATGTTGATGGCCGTCGTCATCGTGATGTCGGGCTGGCTGATCGGGCAGGCGATTGTCGCGCTCGTGCCGGGGAGCGGGCTCGTCCACTTCATCGTGGAGTGCACGATCTGGCTGGCCGCGGTCGGTGTGCTGACGAGTCCGCTGCTGAGCAGGGCGCGGCGCGAGCGTTTGCGGTGGTTGATTCCGGCCTAGGGTCCCGAGTCACAAGTTCGCAATCATAGATTCGTGTAGCTGTGCGGAGAATGGAGGCAAACAGCGACAGAGACTGCGGCCTTTTCGATTCGGAAGAGGGATCATTCGGCTATCTTGACAGAATGTACTTCGCTCCAACTAATGATTGCATGGGACAGGAACAATCGACTTTCCGCGGGAGGTGGCCGGCTTGGCTCGTCATCGTCCTGCTGGCGTTCATCAGCCTGGCGCTGTTCCAGGGCCACAATGCGCGTTATCCGTATTACGCGCTCGACGACATGGATGAGCTGACGGCGCTCGACGTGCTGCTGATCAGGGGGGGCGTGCTCCCGGATCACATCACGCATCCGACGGCCGGCATGTACGTGCTGCTGACGCTCACCCACAGGATAGGCTATCTGTTGGATTTCGTGCATCTGCGCGACTTTCGATTCGTCGACATCTGGGCAAACCCTCTCCTCGGCACGGCGGAACTGATCGATTTCCTGAGGGCGCATCTGCCGTTCCTTGCCGTCGGGAGTTCCTTGTTGTTGGCGCTGGCTGTCGCCTGGGCTGCCGGTGCAGGCCCATGGATCGTTGTGCCGATCTTCCTTTGTATCGCAGTCTCGCGCGCGCTCGCCTTCCATACGCTGATCTTCCGGACCGACAGCTTTGCGCTCTTCTACGCGGCCGTGGCTGCCGCTTTCGCCGTATCGGCTGTAAGACAGCGCGGGCACACTGCGATTGCGCTCGCCGCGGCCGCGGGCATAGCCGCTGGCTTCGCCTTCACGTCAAAGCTCACGATCGTGCCGACAATCGCTCTCGCGCCCGCTCTGGTCCTCTTCATGCTGGTGCGGCGTGATCAGGCCTTCACTCGTTCCTTCGATGTCTCGCGCCGCTTCAACAGGAGTGTTTCTGTCGTCGCGGTGGCGGTCTATGTCCTGTTGCTGATGTTGGCGCTGCTGCCGATGCCTTCAACGTTCATCCACACTCGGGTTTCGTTCCACAACTACCTGCTTTGCGCTGCTGCTTTTGCGGCGATTGCCGGGCCGGGAATCGTGACGAGGATCCTGCCCGAGCGCTCCGTGCTCTATCGCTTCTTCTCGTTCGCCAATCTGATGGCGTTGGGGTTCACGCTGTCCTTTCTGGCACTCTGGTTTGTCATGATGAGTCCGGAGAGCGGAATTCGCTTCGTTGCGGCACTTGCAAAGGTATGTTTTCTCGGCGTCATCGATCCCGCGCTCGCGCCCGGCTACGCCGGATTTTGGGAGCAGGTTGTCAGCTCGCCTGCGTTGCTGTTGCCGCCGGTTCTGCTGTTCGCGGTGTTGGGCTTCTGGTCACCGCGCCTCGCCTCGCTTCGCGAGGTTGGAGTGCTTGCGCTCATCGGCCTCTTCGACGTGGTTTCGATCCTCTGGTTCGACCGCATGATCATCCATCAGGACGCGATCTTCACGGAGCCGCTGGTGCTCGCCCACTTCGGTCTTATGCTTGCGCTGATCCATCAGAGGGGCGGACTGGCCGCTCGCGGCCTGGCTACTTTATGCGTCGTGGTCTTGCTCGCGCGCGGTGTGGCGCAGGCCGAGATTCCGGCCCTGACGAACGTAATATATGCCGGCTACTTCAAGGAGAGCCGCCAGATCCTGACACCCTATCAGACGGGCAATCAGCAACAGATCCAGGACGCGTTCGGGCGGCTGCTGGTCAAGGATAACGCCACGGGCCACGTCGTTTCCCCCCATGCGCGTGAGCTGGTCTACGCGCAAGCCGCCGACTACCGGACCATCGCAAGCCGAGTGTCCTATGTCGTCCCGAATCTCGGCCGGATCGAGTGGAGCCGGATCGGCGTTCTAGGCGAAGGCCTCAAGCCGTTCGGCCAGACGCGCCGGGAGCTTTGGTTCACCAGCGTGCCGCCTGAGCTTGAGGGCGCTACGGTCTACATTCCGCCGGACCGAGGCGAGCGGCCAGATGCTACCTGGCTGGAGCGCGCCCTGCGATATAGCGGTCTCTACGACCACGAAACGAACGCCTGGTTGCGCCGGCGCACCGAGGTGATCCGGCCACGTTCCGACATGAGCGTGTTGGTCTTCGTGCCGGCCGACCGGAGGCAGGCGTTCGCGCTGCCTGAAACGGCGCCGATCGTCGGAATGGCGGATCGCCCTTACGTCGGCGTGCCCGTGCCGGTCAATCCTCCGGACGACCTGCTCCGCCGCCTGAAGGCGGAGCCCGACCGCTTTATCGTCATCGCGCGCAGGTATGGCTAGGGCCGCGTTGCGAATTGCGGCTCGCGCGGCGGCCGTCGCCGTTGCGCTCGTGCTTGGCGCCTGCGGCTTTGCCGACAGTCATGCCCCGCTGCCCTCGTTCATGCGCACCAAGGAAACCGGGCAACCAGCGCCGGAGGCGGCGCCCGACGTGAAGCAGGTGGTCCACGAGCAGCTCGATGTGGTTTTCCTCACCACGTCTTATCCCCGCGGCGTCGAGGTGGCCGCGCCGCACCGAGAGTTGCGCGGGCCGGGTTGGACGGCCTGCATCCGCGCACAGCTCACCTCCGCGACCGGCACAGCGCTGGGCGTGCAGACCTACATCGTGACCATCACAGGCGGGAAGGTGGTCGATCGGCGTCGCGCCGAGGCCGAGGACAATTGTAGCTCGGAGACCTTCGAGCCGATCTAGCTAGTGTCCCGAGTCTGGTTTATCGATCGAGACAAAGATGTTGCGAACTTCTGGTTCAGGACACTAGCGCGGCGTCAGCGCGAGCCGATGCTTCAGCCGTTCCAAATGGCGGGCAAATTGCTGGTGCCCGGTCTTGGTCTCTTCGGCAAATTGCGCGAGTCTGAGATGGCCGGCTGAGCGCAGCCGCTCGCGCGTCCCGTCGGTGCGGAGGGCAATGATCGCGTCCGCGAGCGAGCGCGGATCGTCGTAGTCGAACAGGATCGCGGCATCACCGGCCTGGGCCTTGAAGGCTTCGGGATAGATCACCGGTGTTCCGACCGCCCAGGCTTCCAGCGGCGGCAGATTGGTCGGGCCGAAATAGCTCGGCATCACCAGCGCTGCGGCGCCGCGATAGAGCGCCCCGAGCTCGGCGGATTCGACGAAGCCGATGATGGAGACTTGGTCCGACAGGCCGTAGCTGCGGATCGCTGCGTCGATCTTGTCGCGGCCGCCGCGATCGGAGCCGCATAGCACCAGCCGTTCGGTGATGCCGCGCTCGCGCAAGCTCGCGACGGCTGCGAGCAGCGTGATGTGGTTCTTGTGCGGCCAGAACTGCGCCGGATAGAACAGATAGCCGGGCTCGAGGCGGTACTTTGCCAGCACCGCCGCGTCATCGGCGGCGGGCGCGGATTGGCCGACATAGGCCGAGGGCGAGAACGGGATGCAGACCGCGCGGTCCCGTTCCATGGCGTAGCGGCGGCAGAGATCGTCGATCAACTCGGGCGCGTTGACGATCACCACCGCCGCCTTGGTGCTGGCAAGACCGAACAGGATCTCGCGGCGCTCGAATTCGCCGAAGTTGCGGACCTCAGGAAACTCCGGCGCGTCGCGATGGCAGCCGTCGAAGATGGTGATGACGAAGGGCAGCTCGTAGAGCAGAAGGTGCCGCTTCGAGGTCGAGGTGAAGTGCACGACGTCGATGCCGTCGCGGATCAGGGCGCGTTCGAACGGCGATTTCAGCCTAAGGGCGATCTGGACGAGATCGAACGGCCCGCAATATTTCAGGAACAGGAAGAGATAGTCGAGCACGCCGAACTTGCGGAGGCGGGCCGCGACGCCGAACTCCTTCAGGATCTCCAGCGTCTTCGGATAGGGCGAGTACACCACGATCTCGTTGCCGGACTTGGCGGCCCAGTCGCGCAGCCAGAGCAAATCGTTGAGCGGCTGCTGGAAGCCGCCGCCGACCTCGAGCGCCTGCTCCAGCATCACGGCGAGCCGCAGCGGTCTCACGGCGTGCCGCTCTTTCTCGCAACCGCGTAGGCCGCCCAGCTCTTCGTGCTCGGCGCATCCTGCGTCAGCCATGCGGCATGAGCTGCGGGCTGAAAGCCGCTCGCCTGCAGCGCCGCGTCGATCTCGAACGGAAACCAGTAGCGCATGCGGTGCGCTTCATCGACGCGCCGGATGGTGCCGCGGTCGGTGTCCTCGCAGAACAGCGTGTAGTTCACGGTGACGGTGGCGGCCTGTTCGTCATGATCGGATTGCGCGATGCGGGTGAGGCGCAGTGGCGTCTGCTCGATCACCTTCACTCGGGTCTCCACGCCCTGGGCCAGCACTGCGCCGCCATACCAATAGTCGAAGAAGAATAAGCCATCAGGCTTCAGCGCAGCATGAGCGGTGCGGAACATCGCCGCCAGCGCATCGCGGCTGGTCTGGTAGCTCGCCACATGAAACAGCGACACCACCGCATCGAAGTCGCGCTCGAGACCGGCTTCGCAGGCATCGCCCTGCCGGAACGGAATCGACAGCCCGGCCTGTTCGGCGCGCGCCTTAGCGCTCGCGATCATCTCATGGCTGAGATCGATGCCGGCAACGCTCCAGCCCTGGCGCGCGAAGACGAGCGCATGCAAGCCGGTGCCACAGCCGAGATCGAGCAGTCTGCCCGGGGAGGCGCCGTGGTCGCGCAGGCGCGTTTCGACGAACGCCGTCTCCGCGCCGTAATCCTTGTCCTGATAGAGGAGGTCATACCAGGGCGCGTAGTCGGCGAACACCGTCACGCCAAAATCTCCTTCAGCGCCTGGGCGGAGCGAGCGATCTCGTCGTCGGTCAAGGCAAGCCCGCTCGGCAGGTAAAAACCGCGGCGGGCAATGTATTCCGCGTTCGGATGGCCTTCGTCGCGCATCAGGCCCATCCGGCGCAGCACCGGCTGCTCGTGCATGCACCAGAAGAACGGCCGCGTCCCGATGCCCTTCTCGCCGAGGCGACGCATCGCTTCCTTGGCGTCGAACGGCACGTCGTCGCCGAGCACGATGCCGTAGACCCAGTAGATGTTGTCGGCATAGGAGGTGCGGGCGACCGGGCGGCGGATGCTGTTGAGGCCCGCGAGATGTTCGTCATAGAGCCGGCCGACCCGGCGCTTGATCTCGACCGTGCGCGGCAGGCGCTCGACCTGGGCAACGCCGAGCGCGGCTTGCAGGTTGGTCATGCGCGCGTTCCAGCCGAACTCCTCGTGGACGAAACGCTGCTGCGGCTGGAAGCAGAGGTTGCGCAGGCTCTGCACGCGGTCGGCGAGCGCGTCGTCGTCGGTGAGGATCATGCCGCCTTCACCGGTCGTGACATGCTTGTTGGGATAGAAGCTGAAGGTCGAGACGTCGCCGAAGCCGCCGCAGGGTTTGCCGCGATAGGTTTGGCCGTGCATCTCCGCGGCGTCCTCGATCACCTTCAGATCGTGCTTGCGGGCGAGCGCGAGGATCGGATCGAGATCGACCGGCAGGCCGTAGATGTGGACCAGCATGATCGCGCGCGTCCGCGGCGTGATCGCGGCTTCGACGCCCGCGGCCGTCATGTTCCAGGTCGCGGCATCGCAGTCGACTCCGACCGGCACGAGGCCGGCGCGCACAATGGCGCTGGCGCAGCTGATGATCGTGAAGGTCGGGATGATGACCTCGGAGCCCTGCTCGAGCCCGAGCGCGTGGACGGCGATGTCGAGCCCGACCGAGCCGTTGGTCACGGCAACGCCGTGACGACGTCCCGCGGCCTCGGCCATCGCCTGCTCGAAGCGCTTGATGAACGGTCCCTCCGAAGAGATCCATCCAGTGCGGATGCATTCGGCGAGATAGTCGGCTTCGTTGCCGTCGAGCAGCGGCGTGTTGACGGGAATGAACGGCGTACTCACAGGCCCGGACCCTTGATCCGGATTTCGGACGGAGCAACTTCGGCGAACCGGGTCTTGTCGGCCTCGCCGGAATAGGGGCCTTGCTTGACCTCGAACATCTCGAGCGGCTCGAGCACGTGGAAGCCGTGGGCACCGCTGCACAGCAGGATGATGTCGCCGGCACCGAGCACGCGGCTTTCGAGATATTTTTCCTCGACGGTGTAGAAGTCGACCTGGAGCTTGCCCTTCTGGATCAGCAGCACTTCCTGGGTGTAGTGCACCTCGCGCGTCACCTTGTTGTGGCGATGCGGCTCGATGCTCTTGCCCTTCGGATGGCTCATATAGGCGAGCTGCTGCGACAGTTCCGGCGTCGAAAAGAAATGGATACCCGGCTCGCGGAACGAGGCGCGCACGATGATCGCGTAGAGCTGGTCGCCGAATCGAACATGTTCGACGTGGTCCATCCTGAGCCTCGACAAAAAATGCTGTAATTAGAGTGAGATAGCGGTCCCGTCGAACACTTTGGCCATTTTGGCCGGGACCGTCAAGGGCGGACCGAATATGACGAATGGTATGCCCGCGAGCGGGATTTAACCGACGAAAGCCAGGATTTCTTCGACGCGCCGGTGGAACGTGTGAGCGGCAAATGTTCTGGTCTGTCCCGCCATGGCGATGGACCTGCGCGCCGCCTCGTCGCCGAGATAGTGCTCGATGTGCGCAAGGCAGTCCTCGACGGTGCGCCACGCTGCGACCTCGCGCGCGGGCTCGAACAGCGTGTGCAGATTGTCCTTGAAGTCGGTGAGCAGGAATGCGCCGACGCCGGTCGCTTCGAACAGCCGCGCGTTGCCGGCCTCGCGGCCGGCCATGTCGATGTGCGAGTTGAGCGTGACGCGCGAGGCGCGCAGCGCCTGGTACATCTCCACGCCCCAGACCTCGCCCTGGTAGCAGCGATGCAGCGGCGAGGAGGCGGGAAGGGAGTGCAGGCCGCTGCCGAACAGTTTCAGGTCGTAGCGCCGCGCCACCGCCTCGAGCTGCGCGACGCGGAGCTGGTGATCGGCCGACACCGCGCCGACGAAGGTGACGTCGAAATTCTGCGCTGGCGGCGCAGGCAGGACGTCGAGGATCCCGGGCTCGAAGGCGAGATGGACCACCTCGGCGCGCGCGTTGTGCTGGCGGAAGAAATCCACCACCGCGGCCATCTGCGAGATCATGAGGTCGTAGACCGACCAATCCTCGCCGCGCGAGGGCGAGATGCCGACCTGGCCGATCAGGATCGGGCGGCCGATCTGCTTGATCCGGCGCGCCAGGCGCGTGTCGACGTGAAACAGATCCTGGTTGAGGACGAGATCGGGTTTGAAGTCCTCGACCTGCGCCAGCAGGATTTTTTCGGCCTCCGCATCGAGCCGCGGGCTGAGCCCGACCTTGCGCGCGAGCGGCCGCAGCACCGGCTTGAACGGCGCGACGGCGCGTTGCAGCCAGCCGGGAACGGCATCGCGCGCGGCGGGCGTGCCTGGCGGCGATGGTTCAGCGACGACAAGGCCGTGCTCGCGCGCCCAGGCCGCCCGCATCCAGGGATTGTTGACATGGATGTCGGCAGCGACGTGCCCGAGCCCTGCAAAATTGCGCGAGTAGAAATCGGCAACCCCGAACAGGCTGGCGTTCCGCGCCGCCATCTGTGCCGCGTAAGACTCGTTCTCCAGGCCGGGATGGCGCCGGTAGAGCCAGGCGAGGAAACGCGGATAGTCGGCATTGAGGATCAGGATGCGCACGGCGTCACGGTTTCGGTTCGAACAGGTTGCGGGGCATCACGTACCAGAGCAGGAACAGGAGCGCGGTGCCGTGGGTGAGCATGGCGACCGAGAGCGGCACGTTGAGCAGGACATGCGGCAGCACGCCCGAGGACATCAGCACGAAGCGGGGCGGAAGTCCCGCGGAGGCGCGGTTGCCGACCGCCAGCACGAGACCCGCTGCGAGCGCGGTCAGGGGCGCGAGATAAAGCCCGACGGAGGCGACCCCTTCGGTCGCAAACAGCGACGCATTCAGATTGCCGAAGCCGTAGGTGTTCTGCATCACCACCGCCAGCGGCTCCTGGTAGGGGCACTGCGTCAGCGGCTTGAGGACGGAGATCTGGCAGAACCAGGTCGTCGGGTGGCTCGCGAAGAAATGGTTGTAGATGTCGAGCGCGCTCGACGCCGTCGCCATCATCCGGATGTTGACGAGGTCGAAATATCTGCCGGGGACGCTGGTGAGGGAGGCGCTGGTGAGGGCGATCAAGACGAGGCCGAGCAGCATCGGAACGAAGATCGATGCGATGACCGAGGTCCTCGCCTCCAGAAAGCGCGACAGCACCGCGAGCGCGATCAGCCAGGCCGGCGTGAAGAACGCGAACTTCGTCAGTGTGATCGGGTAGAACAGCAGGAGCAGGACCAGCACCAGGCCGGCGCGCTTGGGATGGCCGAGCAGCCAGTAGCAGGCGAAGGCGAACGGCAGCAGCGTGCTCGAAACCCAGCCCGTGAGATAACGCACCGCTCCCGGAAATTCGAGCGCGTCGCGGTAGTCGTAGATGTGCGCGATCGCGACCAGGCGGAAATTGTAGGTTGATGCCGCGGCGATGGTCGCGACGGAAATCACCAGGATCAGCGTGAGCAAATGCTCGAAATGCGCATTCGACAGCACGACGAGTTGCCGGAACGGCGCCCTGACGAACAGCGCGGGCAGCAGGAAGAACACCAGCGACAGCGCCGCCGAGAACCCGGCGAGCAATCGCGGATAGCTGTATTCCGAGAAGACGTCGATCCACAGGAAGCCCAGGATCATCGTGTAGAAATAGAAGGCGGCGAAATAGCCGAAGCTGAAGCGGGCGGCGGCGAACAGCAGCGAGACGACCGAGAAGGCGACCGCAATGCCGACCGCGATCCAGACACGCTCGCCGCTGAAGTGGATGTAGGACTGGAAGGTCGCGACCTTGATCAGCGACAGGCAGGTGACGGCGCTGTGCAGCAGCACCAGGACCGCAAGCGCGGGCTTCGAGTCCAAGACCCTGGAGTCCAGTCGGGCTCGCAGGTCTCTGATGAAGACGGACGGTGCGCTCATGGCGGAAGCGGGCTCGCTTGCGGACGAGGTGAGTTGCGAGCGGGATCAGGCGATTTCGAGCGAGTGCTTGAAATAGGCGATGGTCTCCTTCAGGCCGTCCTCGAGCGCGACCTTCGGCACCCAGTTCAGTGTCGCCTTGGCCTTGGTGAGGTCGGGCTGGCGCTGGCGCGGGTCGTCCTGCGGCAGCGGCTTGAACACCAGCTTGGAGCGCGAGCCGGTGAACTCAATGACCTTCTCGGCGAGCTCGCGGATCGTGAACTCGGAATTGTTGCCGAGGTTGATCGGGCCCGTGACGTCTTCGTTCGTCACCATCAATCGCAGGATGGCCTCGACGAGATCGTCGACATAGCAGAACGAGCGGGTCTGGCCGCCGTCGCCGAACACGGTGATTGGCTCGCCCCTGAGCGCCTGGACGATGAAGGACGACACCACGCGCCCGTCATTGGGCTGCATGCGCGGGCCGTAGGTGTTGAAGATGCGCGCGACCTTGATCGGCAGGCCGTGCTGGCGCCAATAGTCGAAGAACAGCGTCTCGGCGCAGCGCTTGCCTTCGTCGTAGCAGGAGCGGATGCCGATCGGGTTGACGTTGCCCCAATAATCCTCGGTCTGCGGGTGGATCAGCGGATCGCCATAGACCTCGCTGGTCGAGGCCTGGAAGATCCGGGCCTTCAGCCGCTTGGCGAGGCCCAGCATGTTGATGGCGCCGTGGACCGAGGTCTTGGTGGTCTGCACCGGGTCGCGCTGGTAGTGGATCGGCGAGGCCGGGCAGGCCAGGTTGAAGATCGCGTCGACCTCGATGTAGAGCGGGAAGGTGACGTCGTGCCGGACCGGCTCGAACAGCGGATTTGCGATCAGATGGGCGATGTTGCGCCGGCTGCCCGTGAAGTAATTGTCCGCGGAGACCACTTCGGCCCCGGCATCGAGCAGCCGTTCGCAGATGTGCGATCCGATGAAGCCGGCGCCCCCGGTGACGAGGATGCGGCTGTTCTTATAGCTTTCAAACGGCATTATCGGTTCCAGCTGGGTCTCGGGACGGTCTCGTCCGGTGCTTGCCTTCGGCGGGCAGTGGTATCGACTACGGGTGGAAAGGCCAATAGGGGTACGCTAAGTAATATATTACCTCTGGATATTTCCCAGGTTGCGTCCGGTGATTTTCCAGCCGTTTCCGGTTCGTATAGAAGCCATCGGGTATGCAGGAGGGATGGGAGTCCCCATTCGGAGCCAACTGAATGAAAGTCGTAATTCTCGCCGGAGGACTGGGAACCCGAATTTCGGAGGAGACCAGCACGCGGCCGAAGCCGATGGTCGAAATCGGCGGCCGGCCCATCCTGTGGCACATCATGAAGATCTACAGCCATTACGGCTTCAATGATTTCGTGATCTGCCTCGGCTATAAGGGCTACATGATCAAGGAGTATTTCGCGAATTACTTCCTGCACATGTCCGACGTGACCTTCCATCTCGCCGAGAACCGGATGGAGGTGCATCGTGAAACCGCCGAGCCCTGGCGGGTCACGCTGGTCGACACCGGCGAGGACACCCAGACCGGCGGCCGGCTGAAGCGGGTGCTGCCTTACGTCGCCGATGAGCCGTTCTTTGCGTTGACCTATGGCGATGGTGTCGCCGACATCGACCTCGCCGCCGAGGTCGCCTTTCACAAGAGGCATGGCCGCAAGGCGACTGTCTCGGTGGTGCGCCCCGCCAAGCGGTTCGGCGCAGTCACGATCGAGGACGACAGGGTCGTCAATTTCGAGGAAAAGCCGAATGACGACGGTGGCTGGATCAATGGCGGCTTCTTCCTGCTGTCGCCCGTGGTCGGCGAGCTGATCGCAGGCGACAAGACGATCTGGGAGCGCGAGCCGATGGAGCAGCTCGCCCGCAGCGACGATCTGCGCGCCTATGTGCATCCCGGCTTCTGGCATCCGATGGATTCCCTGCGCGATCGCAATTTCCTCGAGGAGGAGTGGGCCAACAGGCGCGCCAAATGGAGGATCTGGTGACGGACCCGGCATTCTGGCGCGGCAAGAAGGTCTTTCTGACCGGGCACACCGGCTTCAAGGGCGCATGGGCCTCGTTGCTGCTGCGCCGTATGGGAGCCGAAGTCTACGGCTATGCGCTCGAGCCGACGCATCAATCCGCGCTGTTCGTGACGGCGCGCATCGCCGACGACATCAAGCACCGCATCGCCGACATTCGCGATCTCCCGGCCTTGCGCGCCGCGATGGCGGAGGCCGAGCCTGACATCGTCATCCACATGGCCGCGCAAGCGCTGGTGCGCCCGTCCTATCAGGAGCCGGTCGAGACATTTGCCACCAACGTGATGGGCACGGTGCATGTGCTGGAGGCGGCACGTCGGCTGCGTTCAGTGCAGGTGATCCTGAACGTCACCAGCGACAAGTGCTACGAGAACAACGGCGCAGGTGCGGCCTTCCGCGAAGGCGACCGTCTCGGCGGCGACGATCCCTACAGCAACAGCAAGGCCTGCGCCGAACTCGTGACGCACTCCTATCGGCGCAGCTTCTTCAACGTGCCGGGCGCGGCGCGTGTCGCGACGGCGCGCGCCGGCAACGTGTTCGGCGGCGGCGACTGGGCGCGCGACCGCCTGGTGCCCGATGCGATGCAGGCTTTCCTCGCCGGCGAGACCTTGCGCATCCGCAATCCCGATTCGGTGCGGCCCTGGCAGCACGCACTCGATCCGGTGCTCGGCTATCTCAGACTGGTCGAGCGGCTGGCGAACGATGAAGGTTTCATCGGCGGCTGGAATTTCGGGCCCGATGCCGCGAGCGAGGTGCCGGTCGGAACCGTGGTCGAACGTCTGATCGCGCTGTGGGGCGACGGTGCGCGCTGGACCGCCGATGCCGGTCCGCACCCGCACGAGGCCGCCTATCTCAGGCTCGATTGCGAACGGGCCCGCGAGCGACTAAACTGGACACCGCGTCTCGATCTGTCGCAGGGGCTGGCTCTCACCGTCGACTGGTACAAGGCGCTCCAGCGCGGTCAGGACCTTCGTCGCGTCTCGCTCGAACAGCTCGAACGCGTACTGCATGGCGCCGTATCGAACGGCGCAGCGCAGTAGGCATCCAAACCATCTCGCGGTCAGGTCGTCGCGGGTCAACGCCAAGCAAATCTCATGAAATTGACGCCAGCATCTGCTCGATCGGGCCAAAGAAACCTTCAAGATATCAGGGCCTCGATCATGGAACTGGTGGAGGAATACTCCGCCATCGCGCATGCATCCAAGCCATTCGTCGCCGGGCAGTCTCCGGTGCCCGTGTCGGGGCGGGTGTTCGATTCAAGCGACGTCAAGTCGCTGGTTGATTCGGCGCTGGACTTCTGGCTGACCACGGGTCGCTTCAATGAGGAGTTCCAGCAGAAGCTGGCCAAGCGGGTGGGTGTCCGCTACGCCATGACGGTCAATTCGGGGTCTTCGGCCAATCTCGTTGCCTTCTCGGCACTGACCTCGCCCTTGCTCCGCGAACGGCAGGTTCCGGCGGGAAGCGAGGTGATCACCGCAGCGACGGGATTTCCGACGACGGTCAATCCTGCAATGACGCAGGGCATGGTTCCGGTGTTCGTCGATGTCGACATTCCGACCTACAACATCATCCCGGAACTGGTCGAGGAGGCGATCACGCCGAACACGCGCGCGATCATGGTGGCACACACGCTCGGCAACCCCTTCGATGTCGGCAAGATCGCCGATATCGCCAAGCGGCACAAATTGTGGCTGATCGAAGATTGTTGCGACGCGCTCGGTGCGACGTTTGCGGGCCGTCATGTGGGCACCTTCGGGGATATCGGCACACTGAGCTTCTACCCGGCTCACCACATCACGATGGGCGAGGGCGGCGCAGTTTTCACAAGTCACCCGGCGTTACGTCGCGCCATGGAGACGTTTCGTGACTGGGGACGCGATTGCTATTGCGAACCCGGAAAGGACAACACTTGCCAGCGCCGGTTCGATTGGCAGCTCGGCGAATTGCCTCACGGATATGACCACAAATACATCTACAGCCATCTCGGCTTCAATCTGAAGATTACCGACATGCAGGCGGCAGTCGGTGTTTCCCAGCTCGAGCATCTCGAAGGCTTCATTGCTGACCGACGAAGGAATTTCGATCTCCTGAAGAGTGGATTGAAGCCGCTCGAAGAGTTCTTCATTTTGCCGGAGCCCACGCCGAACAGCGAGCCGTCCTGGTTCGGATTCGTGTTGACCGTTCGTGAAGCCGCGCCGTTCAAGCGTGACGCGATCGTACGGCACCTGAACGACCTTGGCATCGGCACGCGCCTGTTGTTCGGCGGCAATCTGGTGCGGCAGCCTTATATGACAGGCCGCAATTTTCGGGTTCACGGATCGCTCGCCAACAGCGACACGATCATGAACCAGACCTTCTGGGTCGGCGTCTATCCGGGGCTTGGCGACGAGCACATCGGCTACGTCGTCGAGGTGATCCGCGACTTCTGTGTCGCCCAGGCGCGTGGCGTCTAGTTGGGAATGACACGATGAATGGAGCACAATACATCGCGGAGTTCCTCTCTCGGGTCGGAAGCGATCGGGTTTTTCTCCTGACTGGCGGCGCCTGCGCATTCATGATCGATGCGGTCGCTCAGCATCGGGGGCTTCACTACACCTGCTTCCAGCACGAGCAGGGAGCCGCGATGGCGGCTGATGCGCTGTGGCGTGTCAATCGCAAGGTCGGCGTGACCATGGCGACGTCCGGGCCCGGGGCAACCAACCTCATCACGGGCATCGCCACGTCCCATTTCGATTCCATACCCTCCCTGCACATCACCGGTCAGGTGAATCAGCGCGAGAGCAGCACGTTTCACGGCGCCAATGTCCGTCAGGCCGGGTTCCAGGAGACCAGGATCGTGGAAATGGTCCGGCCGGTCACGAAGTATGCGACCATGGTCAGAAGCGCGGCCGAACTGCGCGAGGAACTGGCCAAGGCCTACGCGATCGCAACGTCCGGCCGGATGGGCCCCGTCCTGATCGATGTTCCCATGGACGTTCAGCAGGCTGAGGCCGGAGACGACATATTGCTGCCGTCCAAGGGGCCCGTGACGGCCGAGGAGCCGGCGAAGGTGCTCTCGGACCTCAGGCAGACGTTGGCCGAGGCGAAACGGCCTGTGGTTCTCTGGGGGGCGGGGATTGGCCTTGCCGGCGTCGAGCGGGAGGTGGCGACCTGGCTGCGCCAAACCGGCCTGCCGTTTGTCTCGAGCTGGGCCGGCCTGAGCTACTTCGATCACGATCAGCCCGGCTTCGTTGGGCAGATCGGTGTTTACGGAAATCGCGGCGCGAATTTCGTCTTGCAGAACGCCGATACCGTGCTGGTGCTCGGTAGCCGGCTGGATAATCGTCAACGCTCGGGCAACACGAAGCAATTTGCTGCGGGTGCCATCGTCCATGTCGTCGACGTCGACGTCGAGGAGCTGGCGAAATATCGCAACGACGGCTATCGCACCAGCCATCTTGATTTCGCTCTGCTGCCGGAGGCCTTGCGCGAGCTCGATGTTCGGCCGCTCGATCCGGAGTGGGGCGACTACGTCGCGACAATGAAGCAGCGCTATTACCACAAGGAAGTCAGCACGTCGGCTGCGCGGCTGAATTCGCTGTCACCCTACGACGTCATTAGTCGTGTCAACGAGATCATTGCGGAGGACGCGATCGTCATTGGCGATACCGGCGCCGCCGTCTGCTGGCTCTACCAGGCCTTCAAGGTGAAGCGGCATACCTTGTTCAATCCGGGTGGCAACTCGCCGATGGGCTATGCGCTGCCGGCAGCGATCGGGGCCAAGATCGACCGTCCGGATCGGCAGGTCATTTCCTACAACGGGGATGGCGGCTTTCATCTCAATATCCAGGAGCTTCAGACTGTTCGGCACAACAATCTGGATATCGCGATCATCGTCATGAACAACGGATCGTATGGGATCATCAAGCAGTTCCAGGACAGCTACATGCAGGGCCGCTACAACGCCTCGCGCGATGGCCTGAGCTTTCCCGATTTCGGGGCGTTGGCTGCGGCCTATGGGCTGCGCTATGCCCGAATCGAGCGACTCGAACAGATCGAGCCGGGATTGTTCACTAGCGGGCCGATCGTCATCGACGTGATGCTGAGCGAGCATACGCTGATCGAACCGAAGCTCGAGATGGGGCGCCCCATCAACGACCAGTTTCCCTATCTCGGCGAGAGCGAATACGCTGAAGGCAACCGCTTCGTCGACTACCCCAGGCCGGCTTCGCTGCGAACCGCATAGGTCTCGCAGGAGGTCGTCCCCATGACATTGTCGGGATCGCGATGCGCATCTTCGTAACGGGAGCGACGGGCTTTCTGGGGTCTTACGTCGTCACCGACCTGATCGATCAGGGGCACGATGTTGCAGTGTTGTTGCGGCCTGGTGTCAGGCCCTGGCGCCTCGCGGCCAAGCTGGATCGGCTCACCGTGATTGGGGGCGCGCTCGACGATCTTGCTGCGCTGGGGAGCGGACTTCGTTCCTTCAGGCCGGACGCCGTGGTGCACATGGCCTGGCGTGGCGTCGGCAACAGCGATCGAAACAACAAGGACCAAGCGCGAAACGTCGTTGATACCGTGGACCTGGTCGACCTCGCCGCGGACGCGGGCGCGACGATCTTCGTCGGTGCGGGGTCTCAGGCCGAATATGGCCCTTATGATCGGGCGATCGTCGAGAGTGATCCGCCGAAACCGACAACTCTCTACGGCATCGCCAAACTCGCAAGCTGTCTGATGGCCGAGCGGCGCTGCGCGGAACGCAAGCTGCGTTTTGTATGGCTGCGCATATTTTCCGTCTACGGCCCCAAGGACAACGATTCCTGGCTGATTCCGAGCCTGATCAGAACTCTGCGCTCCAACGGGCACATGGCTTTGACGGGTTGCGAACAGCGCTGGGGCTTCCTTCACGCCCGCGACGCCGCGGCGGCCGTCCGGCTGGTGCTGGCAAGTCCGGCCGCGGAGGGGGTCTACAATCTCGGCAGCCCGGAGGCGCCGCCGCTCCGCGAGACGGTCACGCGGTTGCGCGATCAGATCGGCGCCGGTGATCTCGGCTTCGGCGAGGTGCCCTACCGGCCCGACCAGGTGATGGTCCTTGCCGCGGATGTGAGGCGGCTCGAAGGTCTGGGCTGGCGTCCCGCGGTCGGGCTCGATCAAGGATTGCGCGAAACGGTTGCGTGGTCCCGGACCGCGGAAGCGGGCGACAGGTAATCTCTAGCCGGGCGGCGGCCCGTCGAAATTGACGCGCTCGCGCTCGAACACCACGGGTTTCTCCCGGACCTGGCCGTAGATCGCGAGAATATATTCACCGATCATGCCCATGAAGAACAACTGGACGCCGCCGAAGAAGAACATCGCCACGATGAGCGTCAGGATGCCGGGCTCCGCGAGGCGCTGATAGAGAAGCAGGCCGAGCAGCAGGTTGATCACGGCATATCCGATGCTCGCGAATGAGAGGATGAAGCCGGCATAGAGGCCGAAGCGCAGCGGTGCCGACGTGAAGGAAACGAGACCGTTGAGCCCCTGGTCGATGAGCGCCGCCGCGCGATTCTTGGATAGCCCCTTCTTGCGTGCGCGCCAGGTGTAAGGCACGCCGACGGCGCGGCCGCCGCATTCGAAGGTCATCATGCGCATGAACGGGTATCCGTCGCGGACGAGCCGCATCCGCTCGACCACGGCGCGGTCGACGAGCTGATAGTCACCGACGCCCGGCGGCACCTTGATCTCGGAGAAACGGGTCAGCAGGCGGTAATAGACGTTGCGGATGCCGCGCATCAGCTGCCCTTCCTCGCGTACCGCGCGGATGCCGTAGACGATCTCGTTGCCGGCCTCCCACAGCTTGACGAACTCGGGAAGCAGTTCGGGCGGATCCTGGAGGTCGGCCGGCATGAAGAGAAGAACAGCGTCGCCGCTCGCAGCCATGACGCCATTGAACGTGTTGCGCAGCGGCCCGAAATTGCGCGCGTTGACGATGATCTTGACGGCCGGGTCCTGTGCGGCGATCTCGCGCAGGATCTCCACGGTGCGATCGTCGGAGGCGTTGTCGCAGAAGATGTGCTCGCGCTGGTAGCCCCCAAGCTCGGTGTCGAATATCTTCCGGATCGCTTCGTAGCAATCCCTGACATTGAGTTCTTCGTTGTAGCAGGGCGTGATGACGCTGATTGTTTTCACGTTCATGTCTCTGGAAAGGGGAAGCTGTCAGCGTGGCGCGTCGGAGGCGTAGATGGCGGATTTGTGATAGTATCTGGCGATGCAGTCGTTCGGCAATCGGTCGGCATCGGCGGTGACGTCGGAGCTCATCAGCAAGGACGGCGTCCACCTGTGCCTGGGAACGGCAACCACTTGTTCGGTGCTCGTCGTCAGGAGTACGTGTCGGGCGTTGCTTTCTTGCCAGTACGGATAGAGGTCTTGCCACTGCTTGCGCAGCAGCGCCGCCGTCGAGCCGAGGCCGAGCGAGGCGATCATGAGAAGCGCAAGGCCCGTCGGCAGCGTGACCGGACCGAGGAGGCCGCGGTAGCCGCTGACCGAAATCCGCTCACGCAATTGCGGGCGATAAGCCTGGACCAATAGCCTGACGCTCAGCATCAGGCCGAACAGCAGCAGGATCAGGGCCTGGTTCTGCGCCCTTTCGACCAGCCGGAATCCCGTCGCGTATTGATGCGCGAAATATTCGAAGTAGCAGCAGGCCATGCACGTGGCGATGATGCCGAGCGCCAGCATCTTGCCTTTGGACGATGCCGGTTTCGCCGGCTCCGGTTCGACCAGGGCGATGGCGCCAGCGGCGATCAGCGAGACCAGTGTCGCGGGCTCGCGGAAGAACCGGACGAGCCCGATCAGCGAATCCCGGAAGCCATTGAACAGCGACGGCAGGAAATGCCCGGCGTTCGGGAGCTGCTCCATGCGCGTGCTGTTGCCGCTGGCCGAGACCACCACGACAAAGCCGACGGCGATGGCGACAGCGATCAGGCTGTGATGTGTGATCTGGCGCCGCTGGCCGAAGAGGTGACGCGCGAGGAGGGATGCGGCGACGATCAGCAGCAGCCAGAGGCCGGTGAACTCATTGCACATTGCGGCGACGAGTCCGCCCAAAGCCACGCCGATGGTGAGCGGCCAGGAGAATTCCGTATCAGTGTCGAGCGCCCGCGTGCATTCGCCGAGGATCAGAATGGTGAGCAGCGCAGGCGGAACGTAGCACGTCAGGCCCGCCAGCCAGTAAAGCAACTCGCGCAGGCTCGGCGCCGCGCTCACCACGGTGCTCGCAAACGCCAAAGTGAGAAATGTCACTTGCAGCACGCCCGCGCGCGGCCATGCACGAATCGTCGCCACAGCCGAGCCGAACAGGAACAGGCCGGCGCACGCCATCAGCGTCAGTGAATAGGCCGATAGCAGGCTGACATTCGTGGCCTTGGAGATCGCCGTTGGTATCTGGCTCAGGAACAGGGCTACCACCCGGCCCGATAGCGAATGATAGATGATCGAGATGGTCTGGATGAAGCCGTGGCGCGCGTACTGATCCGCGAAACAGAAATCATCATGCTCGGGCGCGCTGAGTAGAATGAGCGCAAACAGACCGAACAGAAAGGCGGCAGGAAAGAAGCTGCCCAGCGCCCAGGCAAGGCTGGCTCTTCGCCCGGCGAGGGGGCGTGTCGCCAACGGCATAACAGCTTGATTGTACACGCAAAGCCCCTTCGATCCAGGTCAGACTAGTGACAACCGATCCGGCTCGCAATGCTGATTTCCGCCCGCTGCGGACGGCCGCGCGGCGCTCGTCCGCGCTACGGTCACGTGCGTCGCAGATCGCTAGAATTGTCGCCGCTTCAGCCAGGCGCGCGCGGCCCAATGGCCGAAGCACCAGGCCGATTTGAGCAGCGGCAGCTTCTCGACGTTGCGGTAGATGTTCCAGACCCATTTGGCGGAGCGCGCCGGGCGGCTGGAGACGGATGAGCCCCGGACGCGGTAGCGCGCCAGATCCTCGTTGAGGCCGTGGGCGGTGTGGCCGCGCCTGAGAATGGAGAGCCACAGGCAGAAATCGTCATAGCCCTCGTTGGTCATCGCGACGGGGCCCGAAATCTCGCGGTCGACCAGCGCCGTCAGCGTCGCGATCGAGGTGTTCTTCAGGAGCTGATCGTAGCTCAGTGACGCCGGCACCTCGATCAGCCGGCCGGACATGGTGTTGGCCTCGTCGATGCGGCGGAACGCCGTGTAGCTCAGCGCGGCGCGCCTCTCGCCGGCAAAGGCGAGCTGGCGTTCCAGCTTGGTCGGCAGCCACAGATCGTCGCTGTCGAGGAAAGCGAGATAGCGGCCCTGCGCCTGGTCGATCGAGGCCTGGCGCGCCAGCGCGGGGCCGCCGTTCTTCGCCATTCGGATCAGCTCGACGCGGGGATCGCGCGTGCCGATCTCCGCGATGATCGCGGGCGTGCGATCCGTCGAGCAGTCATCGGCAATCAGCAATTCCCAGTCGTCAAAGGTCTGCGCCTGCACCGAATGGATAGTCTCCTCGATGAAGCGCTCGACGTTCCAGGACGGCATGATGATGGAGACGAGGGGCATCGCGTGATCCGTTCAGTGAGCGGTCGCAGGCTCGGCGAGCGCGGCCCGCAGCGAGGCGGTGAACGTATCGAGCAGCGTGGGATCGCCGATGTAGAGCTCGCCGGGAAACGAGCGGCGCCAGGCGGCTTCGAAATAGGGCGCGCCCAGGGCGGGATCGAACGGCCCGGCACGCAGCGCCTCGCGCAGGCGCTTCGGCACGTCGGCAAGACGGTCGGTCGAATAGACCAGCGGGCAGGTGCGATAGAACGCATCGCCCATCACCACGACGGGCTTGCCGAGCAGCAGGGCTTCGGCGCCCGACTTGCTGTTGACGGAGATCACGGCATCGGCCCGGTTGAGGACGGCGTAATTGTTGGTCTGCGGCGGCAACAGGACGAGATTGTCGAAACGCCGCGCGAGCTCGAACAGGCGATCGGCCGAGATCGCGCCGATCTGCGCCGGATGCTCCTTGACGACGAGCACGTGCGAGTCCGGGATCGTCCGCAGCAGGAAGTCGACGGTCGCGACCTGGTCGAGATAGTCGGGCGCGCGCAGCGTCAACGCCATGTCGGCGGGTACGTGGAAGGGATAGTAGACGAAGGGCGTCTCGGGAATCGGACGGTAGAGCTTGCGCAGCCGCGCCGCGTTGACGGCCATCATCGCGTGTACCCGCGCGTGCCGCAGATTGTGTCCGAACTCCTGGTGCTTACCGAGCGCGAACTGGTCCCACAGCTTTTCGGCGAGGCGGCGTGAGTTGCGCAAGTTCACCACCTTCTTGAAGGCGGCCGAGTAGTGATGCGCGTCCTTCTTCGGGATCACGATCGCGCGCTGGTTCAGCGTGGCATCGAGATAGGATTTCACGTCGGGCGACACGGCGTCGGCCGGCTTTGCCATCATCTCGGGCGCGCCAAAACTGTCAGGCGTGAAATACATCCGTCCGCGGAAGAACGACGGCTCGATGAACCAGTTGCGAATGCCGCGGCGCTTGGCGGCGTAGAAGCTCGTGATCACCGAGAGAAAGCCGCCGAGCTCCTGCACCAGTTCGGCGCGTTTGCCCTGGCTCTCCAGCCGGTCGAGCAGGGCCTCCATGGCATTGGTGTAGATCATGAAGCGACGGCGCAATGCGGCGGTATCGCGGATGCCGAAGGTGAAGCGCTCGTGGCTGAACAGGAAGTTGGAGCCGTCGAGGCCGTAGGCCTGGATGCGCGCGTCGAAAGCCTGCCGGTCGTCGGGTGCAGCGCCCGTCTTGAGGCCTTGGCGGTACATGTTCATGACCGGAACGCCGGCGGCCCCGGACATTTCGGCGCTGCGATCGTCGAAGGCGAGCAGTTCGACCGCGTATCCCGCCGCGCGCAGACGCTGCGCCACCGGGATCCAGAACCGGGTCTGGTATTCCGCAAGCGTCGTGATCAGGAGGGTTTTCTCGGAAGACATGTGTTGGGGCTGGGTTGCTCGGTTGCGGTTTCCGCATATAGAAGCCTGCACGATAGCTCAAGGGTGGATTGAGGCCAGTTCCACCATCGAATTGTGGTAATAGACGGTGCTATCGGGCCAGACATGGCGAAACGCACCGGGCTCGGGTGACAGAACAGAGGATTGTTGGCTCAAATCGATGAACAGGCAGGTCGTCTTCCGCGTCGACGCTTCGGTCGAGATGGGACTTGGTCACCTCACGCGGTGTCTGACGCTCGCCGATGCGCTCGCCGCGGCCGGAGCGCGGTCGTGCTTCCTCATGCGCGGTCATGCGGCCGGACTGGCACATCTCGTCGAGAGCCGTGGACATCAGGTGCGGCTGCTCCCCGATCCGCCCGTGCGGCTGGCCGGAACTGACGATAGTGGCGGGCCGTACGCGCATTGGCTGCCGACCAATTGGCAACAAGACGCGGCCCAGACGCGCAGCGCACTCGACGAGATCGGCGCGGTCGAATGGCTCATCGTCGATCACTACGCCCTCGACGCACGATGGGAGCACGCCTGCCGGCGCGGCGGCATGCGCATCCTCGCCATCGACGACCTTGCCGACCGTGATCATGATTGCGAGATCTTGCTCGACCAAAATCTCGTCAGGGGCATGGAGACGCGCTATCGTGGCCGCGTGCCCGCCGCCTGCGCGCAATTGCTCGGGCCCGGCTACGCACTGCTTCGTCCGGATTTTGCCGCGTTGCGCGCTCTCCTCGCCCCGCGCAGCGGCGAGATCAATCGCATCCTGATCTGCTTCGGCGGCTCCGATCCGAGCAACGAAACCGCGAAGGCGCTGGAGGCGATCGCGAGCCTTGCGATGGCGCGCCTTGCGGCGGATGTCGCCATTGGAGCGACCAACCCGCATGCGGCGTCGGTGGATGCGCTCTGCCAGCGGATGGCGAATGTCACGCTGCATCGCGGAGCGAACAATATTGCTGAGCTGATGCGGCGCGCCGATCTCTCGATCGGGGCAGGTGGCGTGATGAGCTGGGAACGTTGCTGTCTTGGTCTGCCGACGCTGGCGATCGGCATTGCCGAGAACCAGGCCGACGTCCTCACGGCCCTCGCAGCGGCCGGGGCGATTATGCATATCGGTGCAGCCGCGTCAGTGACTGATGGGGTGATTGCGCAGGCGCTGCATTCGCTGCTGTGCAATCCGGGGCAGGTGCGGTTGATGAGCGAGACCGCACTGGCCCTCGTCGACGGCGGCGGCGCGGAGCGTGTCCGCCGCGCAGTTTTCTGCTGACTTTCCAATGGGAAGCGGGCCTGAGACCCGCCCCGTCGGTTGACTCATCAACGGTCCACGCTTATGGCGGGACTGCTTTGGAATGGTTCGCGATGCGACGTTTTGGGACGATCAGCTACCAAAGACGAGGCCGGACTGTTATCGAAATGACATGAAGCGGCCCGCGACCATAGATGCGCTGGAACAAACGAGCCGGCCGGATCGCTGCTTGATACGATGGAACCGCGATCCGTGAGCGTTAGGAGCAATCGATGACGGACAAGATCTCAATTGCGGGGCGCTCGATCGGCCGGTCGCACAAGCCGTTCATCATTGCGGAAATGTCGGGCAATCACAATCAATCGCTAGATCGGGCGTTGGCCATCGTCGAGGCCGCAGCGAAGACCGGCGCGCACGCGCTGAAGCTGCAGACCTACACGGCCGACACGATGACACTCGATCTCGACCAGGATGAATTCTTCATCAACGATCCGGACAGCCTGTGGAAGGGCAACTCGCTGCACAAGCTTTACCAGCAGGCGTACACGCCCTGGGAATGGCACAAGCCGATCTTCGAGCGCGCCCGCGCCCTTGGAATGATCCCGTTCTCGTCGCCATTCGATGCGAGTGCGGTGGATTTCCTCGAAGGGCTCGGCGTGCCCTGCTACAAGATCGCATCGTTCGAAAACACCGACCTGCCGCTGATCCGCAAGGTCGCCTCGACCGGCAAGCCGATGATCATATCGACCGGCATGGCGAATGTGGCCGAGATCGACGAGGCGGTGCGCACTGCGCGGGAGGTCGGCTGCAAGGAGCTGGTTCTCCTCAAATGCACCAGCACTTATCCGGCGACGCCGTCCGACACCAATCTCCTGACCATTCCGCATTTGCGCGGCATGTTCGGTTGCGAGGTCGGATTGTCCGACCACACTTTCGGCATCGGAGCCAGCGTGGCGAGCGTGGCGCTCGGCGCCAGCGTCATAGAGAAGCATTTTACGCTCGCGCGCGCTGATGGCGGGGTGGACTCGAGCTTCTCCATGGAGCCCGACGAGATGGCCTCGCTGGTGGTCGAGACCGAGCGCGCCTGGATGGCGCTCGGCGAGGTTCACTACGGCTTGACCGGGAAGGAAAAGGACTCGCGGGTCTTCCGCCGCTCGCTCTACGTGGCCGAGGACCTCGCGGCGGGGGATGTCCTGACGGATAAGAACCTGCGGATCATCCGCCCCGGCCTTGGGCTGCCGCCGAAGTATTTCTCGACCCTGATCGGCAAGCGCGTCGGCCGCCCCGTGCGCAAGGGCACGCCGATGAGTTGGGACCTTCTGACGCCCGTCGACGCTCCGGTCGTGGAGCCGCGACAGGCCGCGTCGAGGAACGCCCGTGCCTGACCAGCCGCATGTCTGCCTGATCGTCGACAATCCGCTTCGTGACCTCGAGGGCTTGGTTCTGCTTGGGCGGGAACTTGCGACGCGAGGCGTGAAGGTCACCCTCGTTCCCATGTACGAACAGGGATACGACGTTCCGGCGCTGCAACCCGATCTGGTGCTGTTGAACTACACGCGACCGAACAATGCCGACCTGATCAGGCGTTACAAGCGGGCAGGCATCCTGGTCGGCGTGCTGGATACCGAGGGCATCGGCGGCAACAATGCCGAGGAGTTCGCCAAGCTGGTCAAAAAAGCGGGTTCTCCCGATTTGCTCGACCTCTATTGCGTTTGGGGACAGGCGCAACGGGCTGCCTTCCTCAAGCACGGGACCGTGCCTGCGCATATCCTGCATGCGACCGGGTGTCCGCGATACGATTTTTGCGCGGGGCCGTGGCGCGCGGCGCTGTCCAAGCCGTCGGTCGGTACGGACTATGTGCTCCTCAACACGAACTTCCCGAGCGTCAATCCGCGTTTCTCCAAGGGACCGGGTGATGAGGTGGAGACCATCGTCAACGCGGGCTACTCCAGGGATTACGCAAATCAGGTCATTGTCGAAGCCAGGCATGCCTATCAATCGACGCTCGAGATGTCGAAGAAGCTCGCCGAGCATTTTCCCGACGTGCGTTTCGTGCTGCGCCCGCACCCCTTCGAGAACATCAAGTCCTACGATGCGTTGGCCGCCTATCCGAATTTCGAGGTGCGGCAGGAAGGGACGTCGATCGAGTGGATCAATCGGGCGCGCCTGCTGATCCACCAGAATTGCTCGACGGCAATCGAAGCGACGATGCTGAATGTTGAGCCGCTGAGTATGGAGTGGTTCAATACGCCTTCCCTGCGCGTTCAGGCCGCCGCACAGGTCAGCCGTCCGGTCGCCTCGGAATCCGATCTGATCGCGCTGGTGAAGGAGGGGCTGGAAAGACGGCTGCCCTCGGTTGCCGAGGAAACCGCGCAATTCCGCCGCCAGATCATCAGCGATCTCTTTACAGCCGTCGACGGCGCAAGCTCGATTCGCGTTGCCGATGTCGTCCTCGACACCATCGCAAACGCTCGCGGCAAGGTGCGTTCCGGCGCCGTGCCGCGACCTTCGTTGCGCGGCCGTGCCGTTGCCATGGCCCGTGCCACGCTTGGGTACAAGGCGAGTTCGGCCCTGCGTCGCCGATTTGGCTCGCCGGAGATCGAGCGTCGTCGCCTCGCCAAGTCCTTCGCAGTGGACATGGTCGGCGCCGTACTCGGCAGGATAGACGCTGCTTCCGTGGATGGAAGGCGATTTTCCGTCCGCAGGGTCGTTGGTGACGCGCGCCGGATGGCCGGAGCCGTGAGCGGCGGCAGCCTGCAATTGATGGAAGCGAACTGACCGCAGAAACGGGATGTTACCGCTTCACAACCTCATGTCCCTTGATCTTTCTCGCGAGTAGCCAATGCAGAAATATCGATGCGTCCCCTCCGTGTATGGTCACTCGGCCGAGCCGATGCCGAGCATCGAGGAGATCGAGCAACACTATCGCGAGTCCTATTATCAAGACCCGACCGGGCAATACAGCAAGACGTATGAGAGAGTGGAACTCGACTATTTCGACGATCGAGCGAACGTCGCGCTCGACTTCTCAGCGCTTCACGGTGTCACCAAGGGAAATGTGCTTGATCTCGGCTGCGGGGAGGGGTTTGTCCTGAAGTCGGCGCGGCGACGCGGCTTCAATGTCTACGGTGTGGACCACTCCTTGGTCGGCATTGAACGGCAAAATCGCGATCTGATCGACAGCGATCCCAGCCATTTTGTCGCCGGGGACATCGGATCCCGGCGTCATTTCGAAGGCGTCGCGTTTGATCTGGTTTATTGCAAGAACGTCATCGAGCACGTCATCGATCCGGACAGCATCATGACGCGCATTGCGTCTTACCTGGCTCCCGGAGGGGTAGCGATCATCGAAGTTCCCAATGATTTCTCAGAGCTTCATTCGATCATATTCGGCGATACCAGCAAGGAAGAGCTTTCCATCTTCGTGCCGCCGGTGCACCTGCACTATTTCACGACGAAGACGCTTCCCGAGCTTGGGCGGCGCAACGGTTTTTCCGTCCTTGACGGCTTCGGCGATTACCCCATCGACCATCTGTTGATGGAGGATGCGTTCAATTACTACAAGGATAAGAAGCTTGGTCCTTCGGCGCATTCGTTGCGGCGAAAGTTTTTCCGTTATGCAAGCAGGATCGACGTCGACGCCAGGCTCGGGTTGTTCAGGTCGATATTCACGGCGGGACTGGGTAGGGATATTTGTATCGTCGTGCAGCGCTGAACGGGCCGGATGTCAGCCGATGATGACTTCATCGGCGCAGCGATACATTCGTATGCCGGGAGTGGGCGCACGATAGTCCCCGATGGCAAGCCCACGTAAATCCAGCAACGACCAGATGAAGTCGCGAAAGCCCAGCTTGTCACGGAAGCGGACCGTGCTCGAAAAGCGCGGGTTGATCTCAAACACTTTCGGGCCGTCGGCCGTCAGTCGCAGCTGTACGTTAACCGAACCATTGAGGTGAAGCGCGTCCGCTATTCCGTGCAGCAGGGGGCTGAACGGTGCGCTGTCGGCCACCACGGCCGTGCCGGTGAGCCCGCCTTGCAACCGGCGACGGAGTGCGATCATGCGGGTTTCCCCGGCACGGCTGCGGTACAAGCCGCAGGTGTATTCCTGGTCGTCGGGCAGCAGCAACTCCTGCCACAGGTCGCCGGCCCGCGTCTGCCCGGCGACCTCGACGTCCGCCTCGGTGTTGACGAGGCGCAGATCCTTGCTGCCCTGGCCGCGCCGACGCTTGAGGATGCAGGGCAGGGTGAGCGGCGGCGCCTCCCCGACGACACGGGTCCAGGGCACCCCAAGTCCGTGTGCGGCAAGTCGATTGAACGTCGCATGCTTGTCGAGACCAGTCTCGACGGCGAGCCGGTTTGCGGCGAGGACCGGCACGCCGGCGAAAGCGCCCAAGTGCCCGGCGGCGAGCAGCACGGTAAGCTCCGCTTCCGACATCGGCACGATTACGTCGACGCCGTGCGTCCTGACGATTCGTTCGAGTGCTTCGAGATACGCAGCAACGTTTGCACGCGGAGCCACCTCGCACGCATCGAAGAAGGCAGGACCTGCGTGGTCGGCATGAATGTCGCAGCCGATCAGCCGGCGCACTGCGCCCGCTTCCCGCGCGATACGGGCCAGCGCCAGCGCGATATCGCCTGCGCATCCCGTGATCAGCATGGTGTCGTAAATCATCTGGCGGTCTCAGCTTGTGCGGGCGGCTGCGGGATAGCCTCGTTCGAGCACATCCGCGAGGTAGGGGAGGTGCCCGTCGCGCCGTCGTGCTTCATCGATGAGTGCGCGCGTATCATAGGGGGTTCGCTCCAGCACCACGACACGCGTGTCGGTGTCGATGCGGCACCAGCAGGCAAATCCACCGCGGTCGCGGGCCTGCCCCACCGAGCCTGGATTGAGCAGCAGAGGGCGCTCGCCGGCGGCAAGCATGGGATAGTGAGTGTGTCCCATCAGCACGAGATCGGCCCCGGCGACCCGGCAAGCTTCCAGCGTGGCCGCCTTCGCGTCGGGATAGACATACTCATCGGGATCGCGCGGCGAGCCATGGCACAGCTCCAGCGCCATTTCGCCGAGATGAATGCTTGTCCGGTCGGGCAGGCCGATCAGCCAATCGATGTCCTGCGGCTGAAGCGTCGTCGCGGCCACGTCCAGCGCGCTGCCATACCGTTCGCGATACGTCTGCATGGCCCCATCATTCTTGAGAGCTTCGGCGAGCATCCGCTCATGGTTGCCCCGGATCGCGACGAAGGGCCACTCCCTCAATTGTTCAAGCACGTCGCGCGCGGCATAGTAGTAGCCGATGAGATCGCCGAGCACGACCAGATGCTCGACGCCTCTCTTGCGCGCCTCGATGAGGGCAGCGCGCAGAGCCCCGGCATTACCATGGATGTCCGCGAGCACGGCGATCTTCATAGCAGGCTGGCTCGCGTGAGGATCTCGCGGGCAACGTCGCGAGGATGTCGAAGTTTTGCCTCGCTCTCGAAGCTCGCAAACAGTTGCCGGACCGGCAAGGCCTGATCGTCGGCGCTCCGCAGCGTCGTTTGCATGTCAGTGTCGAGGACGCCCGGATCGATATGCTCGATGGCGATGTCGGATCGTTCCTTGCCCAGGCAATCAAGGATCATCGCGGCTGCCGCCTTGCTGGCGCAGTATGCGGCAAGTCCCGGCAGCGGGCGGCGCGCGGCTCCCGTGCTGATATTGAGAATGCGCAGCCGTGTCTTTTGCGCGCCGGTCGCCGCGAGAAGCTTGCGTGCGAGAATCGCCGGGGCCAGAGCATTGACCGCGAACGCCGCGGCAAGCGACGCGCCATCGATGGTGCCGAGCGTGCCGATTGGCTCAACCACGCCGGCATTGCTGATCAGGACGATCTCATCGGCGGTTTGAGGCAACGCGCCGGCAAGGTCGATCTGCTCGAGGCTCTCCAACACGGAAAGATCAGCAGCCAGGAAAATGCAGGCGCTGTTGGCTACGGCCGCCGCGTGGCGCGGGTCCAGACCCCGGCCTATCGCGATCGGTCTTGCGCCAACCCCAACGAGGAGATCGAGCAGCTCGAAGCCGAGCCCACGCGAAGCCCCGGTGATGACGATTGCGCGCTGTTGCTCCATGCGGACCCCCTTTGGCATATATCTCGGTATTCTGTCGATAAGAGCCGTTTCGCAAAGCTGGTTGCGGTGCTCTACGACCGATCGCCGGGCGAAGGCGCAAGCCAGGGGTCCTGCGGCTATGTCGGTTGGGCTGTAGCGGCCATCCACGCATTGTGCGGCTTCCGGTAACAAAATACCATTAGATTGGTGGGATTGGCGGCGGACTAGGATTCCGCGAGGGTCATAGAATGATACTAAATAGGACAAACCTCGATGATGCTTGCTTGTCTCCGGCATTGAGGATGATGGGTAAGTGACGTTGGGCTATGTTATCTACCCGTTGCGATAATCTGTGGCGAGGCGAACCGATCCGTGCCTTGGAACTTCCCGTCTGACGCCGCCATTTCCGCGGTTGCCTGCCGCGTTGCCGGCGGACTAGGCTTTCGTGCCGCCTGCCGCGTTATTGTGCTGCGGATCCAGGCGGGCTGATTCGTGCTGCGTAGATTCTTACATAACACCGCGATTTCCGCTGTCGCCTTCGGCCTGGCAGGCTTGCTGGGGCTGTTCTCGGTCGGACTGATCGCGAAATTCTACGGGCTTGCCGGGCTTGGCCTCATTGCACTGGCACGCGCGTTCCTGCCGAGCGGTTTTCTGTCCCTGATCGATTTCGGTGTCTCCGAGACCACAACGCAGATGGTCGCCCGCGGGCGCCTCGGGGATTGGGTGGCGGCGAGCGAGAGAGTTTCGTTCCTGACCGCGGTTGCCGCCGTCACCGGTCTGGTGTCAAGTGTCGCGCTGTGGTTTGCGGCGACCGATCTCGCAATCCTGCTCAAGGTTGCGGCAGAGGAGGCACCGGCCTTCGTTTCGGTCCTGAAGGTCACGGCGCTGATCACGCCGCTGGCATTCGTCGGCCTAGTGGTGGAAGGCGCCCTGAAGGGATTCGAAGAGTATGGCTGGTTGCGGCTGACCGAGGTGGGTGGAAGCCTCCTCTATGTCGCCGCGATCTATTTAGCGGCCTCGCACAATCTCTCCTTCGAGTGGATCGCTTACGCCTATCTCGCCACCATGGTCGTCAAATATCTTGTGCTCGCGCTCATTGTCGCGACAGCCGCGAGGCGCACTTCGCTCCGCTTCGTTTCGTGGACCCGCGAGACGCGCGACGACCTCGTCTACCGCGGCTGGCTGATGTTCAACGCCCGTATCGGCGGCATCCTGCAGCAGCCCGTCATTCCGCTCGCAATCGGTGCGCTGTACGGACCCGCGCAGGTCGGTGCCTACGATCTGTTGATGCGTCTGCCGCGCTTCCTGAAGACGGTGTTGAGTCCGTTGTTCTCTGCGATCCTTCCGATCTCGGCGCATATCGATGAGAGGACCGACGTTCGCCGGCTACAGCTGTTGGGACGCAATAGCCTCGTGCTGCCTGCCGCCGTCGTCATTCCGATCGTGGTGGTGATGGCGCTGTACTCGAAAGAGATATTGAAGGTGTGGATTGGACCGCAGGGCAGCGAGCAATGGCCGTGGCTCGCGCTCGCGCTGATTGTGCCTGCTGCTCAGGTCATGGTCGGGGCCGGACAGATGGCGCTGTTGGTGAAGGCCGACTACCTGCGCTTTGCAAATCGATACCTCTATTCGCAGGTGATGGTGCAATATGTGGCGACCGCGATCACATTGCATTGGTTTCAGGAGCGCGCGTTCATCCTCGGTTGGGTGTTCTCTTATGTGACGCTGACGCCCGTGTCCGCACATCGCATGCTCAGGTTCATGGAACTGCCGAGCTCGCTGCTCTGGCAGCACCTCGCTCGGCAGGCGCTGGTGGCTGCGATCCTTGCGGCACTGGTGCTTGCCTACAAGACATATGTGCCGCCTCAGAGCTTGGCCGCGCTGATCGTTGCGGGCGCAACGGGGTGCGTCGCAGCGTGGGCGCTGAGCCTCATGCTGATTCTGTCCCGCAGCGATCGCGCCATGTTCGGCAAGTTCGCCCGCGCCATGACCCACCATTAGGCAATCTCGCCGCCCAGCGTGGTCAAGCTCCCGGCAGACACTCTACGGTTGCCCGCTATGGGGCGATTTGCTAATGGCAACCGTACGATCAGCCCTTGGGTACAAGGGATGCGAAACCGGCACGATTGGGTGGGCAGAATGGGGTTGATGTCCAGAGCACTTTGGCAGGTAAACCGTTCGCCGTTGCGATGGGCGGTAAAGACCGGCGTCAACACCTGGCATTACGGCGCCAAACGGCAGCGCAAGCAGGCCTTGAACCAACTGCACGTGGACGCGGCGCAAGCTGCCGCGGCGGCTGACTTGAATCGCGACGGTTATGCCGTCGTCAGCGATCTGATCGACCCCTCGCTGCTTCAGCAGCTTGCCGCATCGGGCGATGCGAAGCTGTCGGAAATAGACGCCGCCGCCGAGCAGCAGGCCGGATACTGGAAGAAGTTCCTTGTCCACCTGCTCGACTCCGAGATGGTCGATGGAAAGCTCGCCGCAGACAATCTGTTCGTGCGATACGCCCTGCAGCCGGGTGTGGTGAACGTCGTTGCCAGCGCGCTCGGAGAAGTTCCCTGGCTCGACTATGTCATGCTGTCGTATTCTCGACACACCGGGCAGGCGCTCGCGTCATCGCAGCTGTGGCATCGTGATCATGATGACGTCCGGGTGGTGAAGTTCTACACCTATCTCACCGACGTGCAGGAGGATGCAGACGGTCCCTTCACGTTTCTGCCCCGGCAATCGACCGACCGATTTGGCTATCCGTTGCTTGGAAGCCATTTCAAGGACGAGGAAGTCTTCGAGAAAGTTTCGCGCCAAGACGTGAAGGTGATGAAGGCGCCTCGTCTTGTTTCTTTCATGATCGATACCAGCCATTGTCTGCACATGGGCAGCCGGATCGCTCCCGGTCATGGCCGGCTAATGTACACTGCGACCTTCTTTGCTTTTCCTCGGATGTTTCCCTGGGGCGATCGGCCGTTCCGCGCAACCCGGGACACCTCCGAACTGCACAAGATGATCCTGGGGCTTGGTTGACTTTGGCGCTTTCGCACTGTGCGGTCGGGGCGGCCATCGAGATTTCCATGGATCAGCAGTCCAGGGGCAGGGTTGATGCTGTCGCCTGATATCGCACCGGCATCGATGCTGGCGTTGTCCCGTCCCTGTACGCCCGACCTTGCACGGAGCCTGCTCCGCCTCGCCTTCAGGAATGGCAAACGGACCGGCGACGCCGTCGATTCTGAATACAGCAGCGGTGTCTGGGACAGAGTGCTGAACGAGCGTGCCTGGATGATGCGCCATGGCGGCGAAGCGACATCACTGGTCGAGTTGGGCTCTTGGACCGGTCATCACCTGTTTTCGCTCAGTCAGCCGGGGAGCCGCTAGGCGGTTGATCAAACCAGGCTTGCGGTTCGAGCCTTGGTGTGAATGGGGGACGTGAAGTGGGCGCACTGCTATGGGATTCCGGAGCGCTGCTCGAACTATTCCTCAACGCATCCGTCACGTTGCTTGTCTTTGCGCTCATTGCCCGGATCTCTCTGTCCCAGCCTGGGTTGCTTCTCCTCAGTCTCCTTTTCTGCTTTGTCAGTAGCTGGAGGCTCGTCTCGGTTCTCTATATTGACATATCCGGGCCGATCGCCTCCGAGCAACTGGAGAGGAGCATCGGTCCCGGGCTGGCGTCAGTGCCGCTGGCCGCCTGTCAGATCCTTGTCTTGCTGATGTTGCTGGTCTCCTTTCACCCGCAGCGTTTGAAGGCTCTCGCGGCCGCGTCCAACTTCAGAATGCCGAATTTTCTGCCGTCCGGTCGCCTCGACTTGTTCAATCTGGCGTTCTGGATCGTCCTCCTGTTCGAAGTTGCTCTCTGGATCGAGATGCTGAGCCGGGGGTCGATCCCGATTGTCGGTAAAATCGAACGGCTGGACTATTCGAGGCAGTTCGGGGGTTTTCTCCACGGACGCCTGATGGATTGGGGGCCGATGCTGGCTTTCCAGCTAGGCTTGCTTTTCGCGGCGCCGGTCCTGCGCGGCGCGCGCTTTGACCACCGATTTGGAGCGTTGTTCGGCGGCCTGATGGTTTACCTGCTCTTCGTCGGGCACAGGTTTTCGTCGTTCTTTCTGTATTTCTCGTTTTTCATCATGCCCTTGGGCTGCATTCTCCTGGGACGCAGCAAGGCAGCAGCGTTCGACCATTCGGCATTCTTCCGCATGCTGCGCGCTCTCTGGTTGCCGGTGGCCGGTCTTGGTGCGCTCGTTCTGGGCGCGCTGACATATTCTTACGCCGTCGTGCGTGGTGGGGAATCGGGATTGCTCCAAGCCAAACTCACTCAGCGGCTTCTGGTGCAGCAGGGTGAGATGTGGTGGATGACGTATGAGCGCGTCTTTCTGCACGGAGACTGGAACGCACGTCTGGCTTTCATCAAGCTTTTCCTCGATCCTTTTAATCCGAACCGCAATTCGACAATGCAACTGCTGATGGAGCTCGGTCTGCCGATCGAGCGTACGCATGACCTGATCGATTCAGGGATAGCCTACGCAGGCGGCTGGCCGGAGGTGTTGTTTGAACTCGGCGGACCGGTTAACGGATTTCTTTTAACTGCAATCTCGGCGATCATTTTTTCTGAGTTCTTGTTTTTGTTGATGCGCTGTGTCGTGGAGGAGCGATATGCTACTTGCTTTTTCCTGACGCCGATATTGTATGCGGTTGAAATCAACCTCGCGTCGGGAATGATGAATTCGTTTATCCAGCTGACCTTTATGATAAAATTGGGGGTGGCGATCTTCGTCTACGTCCTGGAAGATAGGTGGCGGGCGAGGTTGATGGCATCGATATCGCCTGGAGCGGATCAGGCGACGGTATTCGAGAAGGAAGTCACGCCATGAGAGATACGACGACTTCCATATCGACTGTTGCCTATATTGGCGGGATGTTCAGCTTTCTGGCCCGCTCGGTTAGATTCCGGTTGAAGACCGTTGTCCTGACAACGCTGCTCGCGGCTGTCGTCGTCTTCGTCGGGGACTGGATGCGTCCGGTCGTTAACGCCGCGCAAGGCGTGATGCGGGTCGGACGGATCGATGGCGCCGACGTCGCGCCAATGTCGTCGATCGTCCTCCAGATGAATTCGACGTCGTTCAAGCGCCGGGCATTCGCCGGCGCGGATGCATCGGCTGGTGGTGACGCCAAGTCACGGAAATTGATCCTGGACAGCTTTGAGGTGCGGCCTGCGACGGCCGAATTGCTCACCCTGTTCGTCGGTGCCGCGAACGAGCAGGCTGCGGCAGAAGCGCTTCAGGCCGCCGTGCGCACCTTGAACGCCGATCAGGAAAAGATTCGTGAGCCGAAGCTCGCGGAGATCAACATCCAGGTCGGCCTGGTTGACTCGAATATCGCCAGTCTGACCAGAGTTCGAGAGGCGCTCGCGTCTCCCGGATCGATCGCGCCGGAGTCGGCGAACGATCCGGCCTCGGTGATGCTGCGGCGGGTGTGGGTGCTCGATCTGATTGCGCGCAATGAGGAAAAGCTGGCGGCCGCGACGAACGATCGGCGCGCTCTGGCGGAGCGGATTGGGCTGTCCAAGACTTACCCGGCAACACTCAGCGACGATGTGACCATCCGACAGATATCTCCAAGTCCGCTTCGGCACGCCATTTTCGCCGCTGCGATCGTGCTGGTGATCATGCTCGTATATGCCATGGTGAGCAGGCCGACATCGGCCTAGCCTGCCGATCCGGTTGCGAATTGTCGATGTCGACCTGCGCACGCGAAATGGCCGGGGTCGGTCAGCTCGGTGCCAGATGCTTTGGCGGAGCCTTCGTGAAGATGCAAAATCCTGCTGATCCCCGGCACGCCCGACGCGAGCCGGCGGACGACAGGCCGAGACGCCCGGCCGTATTCCTCGATCGCGATGGCGTGCTCAACGTCGACAAGGCCTATGTGCATAGGATCGACGACTTCGAGTGGGTGCAGGGAGCGCGCGAGGCTGTCAAACTCTGCAATGATCTCGGCTACTACGTCTTCGTCGTCACCAATCAGTCGGGGGTCGCCCGAGGGTATTTTGGTGTCGACGATATCCACCGTCTGCACGACTGGATGAACAGGGAGTTGGGTGCGATCGGCGCCCATATCGACGACTTCCAGTACTGTCCGTACCACGAGGAAGGCACGGTCGAGGCTTATCGACGCGTGAGCGACCGGCGCAAGCCGGCCCCCGGAATGATCCTGGATTGCCTGAAGACGTGGCCGGTGCGGATCGAGGGCAGCCTGCTCGTCGGCGACAACATTCGCGACATCGAGGCAGCGGTTGCCGCGGGAATACCGGGACATCTGTTCAGGGAAGGCGACCTCGCCGCATTCCTCCGTCCGTTGCTCACCGCCCGGAGTTAACTCCGGGCGATCGCGCGGAACATGAATTCCGCCTGCTCCCAATCCTCGACCGTGTCGATGTCCTGCACGAGGTGGCGCGGCAGCACGATTCCGATGGCACGCTCTGAGAAGACCGGGACATCTTCCAGAAACGCCGCGGCGGTACCCCAGTAGAACTGGCCCGCGTCGTGGTAGGCCGGCTCGAGATCCTGCGATCGCGTCATGCGATGCTCGGGGTGAAACGGATCGACGCGGCCGGCCGGGGTCACGCGCAAGGCGCGCTGGATCGGAAATGAGTAGCTCGTCACCGAGAACGCGTAGGCGGCGTCGGAGCCGGTGAGGGCGTCATGGGCCTCGCACAGGAAGCGCGTCTGGATCAGTGGCGCAGTCGCGTAGATGCAGCAGACATGAGTGACGTCGTCACCGCGTTCGATGAACCAGGAGACGGCGTGCTTGACGACCGCGGCGGTGCCGGTGTGGTCGTCGGCGATCTCCTTCGGCCGCATGAAAGGGAGCGTCGCGCCGAACTGGCGCGCCACCTCGGCGATCTCAGCGTCATCAGTGGAGACGATGATCTCGTCGAACAGGCCGCTCGCCTGCGCCGCCTCGATCGAATAGGCGATGATGGGCTTGCCGCAGAATGGCCGGATGTTCTTGCGCGGGATGCGCTTGCTGCCGCCGCGGGCCGGGATGACCGCGATCTTCACGCGAGGATATTCGTGAGCGCTGCGACGACGGTGTCCTGTTCGGCATCCGTCATTTTCGAGAACAGCGGCAGCGTGATGGCGTCCTGGTAATAGCTCTCGGCCTCCGGAAACATGCCGACCTTGAAGCCCAGGCGCTGATAGTAGGGCTGGGTGTGCACGGGGATGTAATGCACGTTGACGCCGATGCCGGCGGCACGGAGCGCCTCGAACACCTGCCGCCGGCTGCGCTTGAGCTCGTTGCGCCGGAGCCGGATCACGTAGAGATGCCAGGCCGAGTTCGTGTCCGGATGCTGCCACGGGCAGGTCACCGGCAGCTTCGACAGCAGGCGATCGTAGCGCGCCGCGAGCTCGCGCCGGCGTTCGACGAACGCATCGAGCCGATTGAGCTGGCTGCTGCCGAGCGCGGCCTGGATGTCGGTCATCCGGTAGTTCAGCCCGAGTTCGATCTGCTCATACATCCAGGGACCGTGTCGGTCCTCGTTCGAGCGCCGCTCGTCGGCCGTCGGGGGTGACTGCATTGGGCGAATGATGCCGTGGCTGCGCAGATAGGAGAGCCGCTCGGCGAGTTTCGGCACGTTGGTCATCAGCATGCCGCCTTCGCCGGTGGTGATGATCTTGACCGGATGGAAGCTGAACACCGTGACGTCGCTGAGGGCGCCATCGCCGACCTTGCGCCCGCGGTAGTCGCCGCCGACCGCATGCGAGGCGTCCTCGATGATGTGGAAGCCGTAGCGGTCCGCAAGGGCGCGGATCTCCACCATCTCGCAGGACTGCCCGGCGAAATGCACGGGCACCACCACCTTCGGCAGACCGCCTGCGGCTTCCGCCTGGGCGAGCTTTTCGGCCAATGCCGCAACGCTCATGTTGTAGGTGCGCGGATCGATATCAACGAAGTCGACGCTGGCGCCGCAATAGAGCGCGCAATTGGCTGATGCCACGAACGTGTTCGGCACCGTCCACAGCATGTCGCCCGGCCCGAGATCGAGCGCGAGGCAGGCGATGTGGAGCGCGGCGGTCGCATTCGAGACGGCGATGCCGTGGGCTGAACCGCAATATGTCGCCAGCGCCTGCTCGAAACGCGGCCCGGCCTGTCCCTGGGTCAACCAGTCCGAGGTCAAGACGTCTCTGACCGCGTCGATGTCCTCGGCAGAGATATCCTGGCGCCCGTACGGAATCATTGGACCGCTATCTTGTTGAACTCTCTGATCTCGGCGACGTCGAGGAAGTGGTCGTTCCGGCCGGAATTGTACTCGAAGCCGTCGGATACCGGCTCACCATGTTCACCAATCTGGTTGGTGAGGTAGTCGACGTCGCGGCGGAAGAACTTGATCGTCGGCTTGATCACGAAGTGATCGTCGAATTTCAGCGTCAAATGCGAATCGTCGGTCGGGCACATGACTTCGTGCAGCTTCTCGCCCGGCCGGATACCGATCACGCGGGTCGGCAGGCTCGGCGCCATCGCGGCCGCAAGGTCAGGGATGCGCACCGAGGGGATCATCGGCACGAAGATCTCGCCGCCCGACATGCGCTCGAAGCTCTTGATCACGAAGTCGACGCCCTGTTGCAGGGTGATCCAGAACCGCGTCATGCGCGGGTCGGTGATCGGCAAATGATCGGCGCCCTCGGCGATCAGCTTGTTGAACAGCGGCACGATCGAGCCGCGCGAGCCGACCACGTTGCCGTAGCGGACCACGGCGAACGAGGTGCGATGGCCGCCGGCCATGTTGTTGGCGGCGATGAACAGCTTGTCGGAGGCGAGCTTGGTCGCGCCGTAGAGGTTGATCGGCTGGGCCGCCTTGTCGGTCGAGAGAGCGACGACCTTTTCGACGTTGGCCTCGAGCGCCGCCTGGATCACGTTCTCGGCGCCATGGACGTTGGTCTTGATGCATTCCATGGGATTGTATTCGGCGGCCGGAACCTGCTTCAACGCCGCGGCATGGATCACGAAGTCGATCCCCTTCATGGCGGTGCGCAGGCGCTCGCCGTCGCGCACGTCGCCGATGAAGTAGCGCATCGCCGGCTGGTCGAAGTCTTGCTGCATCTCGTACTGCTTCAGCTCGTCGCGCGAATAGACCACGACGCGACGCGGCTTGAAGTTTTTGAGGAGGCCAGCGACGAACTTCTTGCCGAACGAGCCCGTGCCTCCGGTGATCAGTACAGATCTTTCGTCAAACATGGGCGCTTTAAACGGCTTGCGGTGATGTCGGGGGAACGGCGGCTGTTACCATAGACATTCGAAGCCGTCTAGGCATGGAATCTCCACGCGGGAAGAAGTGGCCCGGACCGGCCATCTTGAGCCGGACAAATCGCACTTTCAACCGGTGGGGAGTTTGATTAGATATTGGGGAGGTTAACCGGCCGGGTCGAGCATGATTGAACGGATAAAGAGCAGTCCGAACGCATTTCCGCAGCTTCGGCGGCATCAAGATCTTGTCGAATTCATTAAGGAAGAACAGCCCGGTTTCGTCGGCAAGGTCCTCGATGTCGGTTGCGGACCTGGATATCTCGCCAAGCTGATGAGGGAAGCCGGGTTCCCCGAGGTTCATGGTGTCGACTGGGGTGCCGCTTCTTCCCTTATTCCAAATTCGGTTTCTTCCTACAAGCAGGTCGATCTCAACGAGCAGAGGCTGGAGGACGTGGTCGATTCAAAGTTCGAGCTCATCGTGTGCTCGGACACGCTGGAGCATCTCGAGCGCCCGGCCAAAGTCATACGGTCAATGCGGGAGCTGTTGACCGATACGGGCTCACTCTACGTCACGGTGCCGAACTGCACGAACGTATTCCAAAGAGTAAGCTGGCTGCTGACGGGCAACAGCTACCGCTATCGCACAGAGCGTCCCGGTGAATTCGGCCACATCTCGCTGTTTCCCTCTTCGGTGATGCAATCTCTTATCAATCGCGCCGGCCTGAAACTGGTGCGCAAGGGAAAGGGCTATATCGCTGCAGCCGGCTTCATTACCAGCAAGGGCATGAAGTTCAGCGACCTCTGGAGCTATTCGAGCTATTACCACTTCAGTCCGGTTGGACCGAAGCCCGAGTGAATTCTAAAGCGCGATGAGATTACGATGAATCGTCATCGCTCTTTAGGTTGTTGTTTGAGCATGATCTTTTCGGAAAACCGCTTCGCACTTTTCCGGATCATGCTCTAGCGGTCCTCGAAGCTCGACAATCGCTGCAGCGCGATGCGAAATCCTTCGCCGTCGTTCTCGTGTCCCTGCCAGATTTCCGGGATGAACGAGGCTTGCGGCGCCTGCCGGTTCAGCACCCGGAACACGTTGCCGAAGTCGATCTCGCCTTCGCCGATCTGGAGGCCCTCGCCGTCGACGCCGCGGGCGTCGCCCATGTGAACATGAGCGACCAGCGAGCCGATCGCCTCCATGAACTCGTCGAACGACCAGCGATTCTCGGTGCAGGCGAGCTGGGAATGCGAGGTGTCGAAGCAGATGCGCAACCCGAGCTCGCGGCAGCTGCGCACGATGTCGTCGCTGGAGACGAACAGATTGTGATAGCGCTGGCCGCCGAAATGCCAGGGATAGGGCGGCATGGTCTGCGGCCAGAGCTCGACCGCGGGATCGGCGAGCTCACGGACGCTGGCACGCAAATGGGCTTCGCGAACCGCCCGCTCTTCCGCAGTCAGGAAGCGTGTGGACGAGAAGCCGCCGACGTTGCAGATGATGCCGACCGGGCCGTCGTTGCGAAAACGCTGCGCCAGCGCCTTGGTCTTGGCGATGACGCGCTTCATCTCCGCGATCGAGCGCGTGCGATAGTCGTCGTCCGGTATCGTCAGGTCGAGCACGTGGTCGCCCTCGAACAGCTCCGGCGCATGCACGATCAGGCCACACGGATAGCTGTCGGCAAGGAAGTCGGAATCGTTGATGCCGAGGTCGCGATAGCTGAGATGAAACTCGACGAAGTCCGGGTTGATCGTCGCGATCAGCTTGTCGGCGTCGCGATGGCGCACCGGAACGCCCCAGGGGCGGCGGAAATTGATCTGTCCGCCGGCCGTGAGCTCGCCGAGATCCGAGATGTCGGATGGATAGAGCGGCGTCTGGGCCGGGATCGCGCGCGGCGCCTTCCGTCCGACCACCTCGTCGATGCGATTCGGTGACAGCCCCTGGCCCGGGCTGCGGATCTCGATCATCTCCCGCGTGATCGTCGCACCGGCTGCGATGACGTCGATGGCGAAGATCGATTTGCCGAGGCTGATGCGGTTGGCCTTCTCGCCCTGGCTGAGGATGCGGGGCAGGGCGCTGCCGAGGGAGTCCTCGACCTGGCGCACGCCTTCGACCAGGCGCTTGAATTCGTGCGGCAGCAGGCTGACCTTGTGGTCGTTGCCTTCCTGGTCGCGCGCCAGCGTGAAATGCTTCTCGACCAGGCGTCCGCCCATCGCCACGGCCGCAACCGACACGAAGACGTCGCGCTCGTGCCCGGAATATCCGACGACGCTCTCGCAGAGCTCCTGGAGGCGCAGCATGTATTTCAGATTGATGTCGCGGAACGGCGCCGGATAGGTCGAGTTGCAGTGGAGCATGACGTACTCCGCGCCCGAGGTCTGGAGCAGCTTCACCGTCTCGCGAATCTCGTCCTCGGTCGACATGCCGGTGGAGCAGATGATCGGGATTCGCTGGTCGACGATGTGCTGGAGCAGCTCGTGATTGGTGAGGTCGGCGGACGCGGTCTTGATCGCCTTCAATCCGTAAGCGCGGCATTTGTCCGCGCTGTTGACGTCGAAGGCGGTGCAGAGCGGCTCCATTCCGAGCGAGGCCGAATAGTCGAAGCAGCGATAGAGGTCCTCGTCGCTGAGCTGAAAGCGGTCGAGCAGGTCGAGCACGTATTCGGTGCCGAGGTCCTCGCTCTGTCCCTTCGCCCGCTTGCCGTAGAGGCCGGACATGTCGCGCATCTGGAATTTGGCGGCATCGGCGCCGGCCTCCGCCGCCGCCTTGATCAGGGCGAAGGCGGCGTCCAGGCTGCCATTGTGGTTGTTGCCGATCTCCGCGATCAGGAAGGTCGGATTCTCTTCCGCGATGGTGCGGCCGCCGATCCTGATGCCCTCGCCGGGATGACGCTGGCGGGCGACGCCGACGACGTGCCGCTCGGCGTCGACCAGCGGCACGTAGAGCACATCGCGCAGCAGGCGGTTGGCGGTCTCACGGTCGCCGGCGACGGCGCTGCGGACGCGCCGGTTGCAGAGGTCGCCGACCGCGGCCTGCACGCCCGAGGCGGCGCCTGCGCCGATCCAGCGGATGATGTCGCCGTTCGAGAGACTGCCGAGCAGCCGGCCGCTGCCGTCGACGCAGAACACGATCTCGCGCCGGTTCGCCGCGACTTTGCTCGCCGCCTCCTGGATGGAGGCGTCCTCGTGCACCAGATAGCTCTGGAGGTCTCTGTCGATGATCATCCTGCGATGTTCCTGCGGAACGTGGCTTCGAGCGCTTCCCAGTCGGACAGCTCGTCGAGTTCTATGCTCGTGCTCTCATCCATTTCGTAGACGGCGATCTTGCCGTGAAGGCGCGCGCTGCCGCCGCGCAGCCGCTCCACGGTCGAAATGTAGAATGCGCCGTTCTCCATCAGGGTGCCGTTCCATTGCTGACGCAGCGGTCGTCTCGACGGATCGTAGTTGATCGGCGTACCGTCGTCATTCCAGAAGAACCGCCGCGTCCTGACGCAAGTGACGAGCGAATCGGCGCCGCTGGCGAGGAGATGGGAGATGGCGCTCGCCACGTCGCGGCGGGTCGTCTGCGGGCTCGTCGCCTGCGCGGTGATCAAATATTTTTCCGTGATGTCGCAGGACGCGGTCAGGTCGTAGATCGCCTCTTCGGTGGTGGAGTTGTCGGCCGCCAGATGCGTGGGGCGGGGGTGGATGAGGATCCGGGCGTCGACGGACCTCACCACCGCGGCGATTTCCTCGCTGTCGGTCGACACGAAGACCCGCGAGATCAAGTCGCAGTCGAGTAGCGCCCTCAGCGTCCACGCGCAGAGCGGCTGGCCGCAAAACGGCTTGATGTTCTTGCCGGGGATGGACTTCGACCCCCCGCGCAGCGGAACCAGTGCCGCAATGCTCTGCTTGCCAGGCGAGGCGTTCATCGAATCAACGTTCATCCATGTCAGGCGGAGATCGCCGGGGAGAGCAGGTGGTGATCTCGGCGAATGCTCACACGGGCTTTCTGCCGATGCTGCGTCTGCCCCCGTTGGCGGGTCGAAAAACCGAAGGTATTTCCAGCCCTTATGTCCGCGACGAGCTGCTCGGTCAACCTCGTCCGGGAGTTGCTAGATACGGCACGGGGCAACATCATGCAAGGTTTCCGGCGGTGGCGGACGCCGGCCTTGCGTGCTAGCGGCAGGCCGCCGCTGGACCGTCATGGGGCGATATGGGAGTACTTCGTCCCCGGGGGCCCCCGGGTTGCGGAACCCTAGATTTCCTCACCCTGGGACGGGCGTGCGTGCAAGCAGCTGAAGATCTCCTCAATCCCTGGTTCCCGTCATTCGCAGCGGCGCGCCAACGCCCGGGTGCTGATTCGCCGGGGCCGTTCCAGTTCGTCACGGTCTTCGCCCTGACGATGTCGGCGGTGTCGGCCATGACCTGTGCGATCGTCCGCGGGCCTCTGGGCGGGCCGCACTGGCTTGTCTTCGCCAAGGCCTTTCTGTTGTTCGGCGCGGTCGTGTCTGCCGTGACCCTGATGCGCGCTGTCGCGGAGCGGCGCGGCGGATCTTATGCAGGCGTCTTGATGGCGGGATTGGCGACGCTGTTTCTGCCCTGCCTCGCCTTGCTGCTCGGGCGGGCCGCTGACCTCGTCATCGATCCGGTCCTGCTCGTGCTTCTTGCCTTTGGCATCCGGCAGAACGCCTTGGCGGCACGCGCGATGACGTCGCGCCAGAAGCTGCCGGCGGTGAGCCTCGGGGGCCTGGCCGGCCTTGGCTATTTCATGCTGATCAACTCCCGCGGCCTCGCCACCGTGCTGTCGCCGGAGCAGGCGATCGTTGGCGTCGAGAACCTCGATACGTTGTTTCATGCTGCGATCGCCAACATGCTGGTGAAGCAGGGGGCGCTCAGCACAGGCATCGATGGTCTCGTGCCGATCGCCTATCACTTCCTGTCGCACATCTGGCTCGGCTGCCTCGGATTGTGGCTCGGCGCCGGCACGTTCAACGCCTATTACATCGGCGCGCAAATCGTCGCCGTGCCCCTGCTGTTCTTCAGCCTTTTTTGGGCAGTCTACTTGCTGAGGCCGCAGGGCGAGCGGCTCCGCTCCGGTGCACTTGTCGTGCTTGCACCGCTGTTGCTGCTGTCCTTGACGGAGATGTGGAACGTATCGTCCTACCTGATCTCCGAATCCTACTTCCTTGCGATCATCATCTTTCTGCTGAGCGTGCCGCTGCTCGCGGAAATCTCGAGAACCTCGAGCCGCCGCAGACTCTGCGTTCAGGCCGCGAGCGTTGCCGCCGCGGGATTGCTGATGGAGGCGTCGAAAGTGTCGGTGGGCGTCGTGTTCCTGCCTGCTGCCGGATACTTGCTGCTCCGCCAGATCGGCCTGAGGCCGATGACGCTGTGGGTCTCCGCAGCCGCGGCTGTTGTGCTGGCTGCGGTGGGAGCGTGGGTCATCGTCAGGGCGATGGGTGGACGCCTGGAGATGATCGATCCGTTCAGCATCATGAACGAATATCCCGAGGCGGGCTGGCCGATGCTCGTCTCGAACATCGTGTTGCTGTGTGTCGCCGTCGCGGTGTGGATCGCTGGACAGCGCGCCGACCGTCTCTGCGCCGAGTCGTTTGCAATCATGGCGTTCGCGGCCAGCACGCCGAGCCTGCTGCTGGCGATCACCGGCGGCTCGGCCTACTACTTCATCCACGTCGGGGCGCTCGCCGCGGTCGTCTTCGTCGTCGCCTATGCCGGCCCCTGGCTTGAGGGCAAGGTGCCGAACCTGTTCAGGCCGGAGCTCCTCGTTGCCGCCCTCGTGCTCGCGACGCTCGATACGCCCCAGAAAATCAGAAGTCCCATCGTCGTCGGCGAGGCGTTGGCAGATCTCGCGCATCGCACGAGCGGTTATTTCGGGAGCGCCACCGATGTGGGGGGATCGACGCGGCGTCGCCTCGACACGCTTCTGTTCCCGGTCAGCGGGACACGCCGCGCGTTCGCAGCCGACGTGGCTCGCTTGCCGCGTGCACAGTCGATCAAGACGCTGCTCGACGCCGGACTTGCCGAAACCCCGCGCAGCGCCGTATTCATTCCGCCGGAAAACGTGCCGTTCTGGTCGCACCTCCGGGATTGCCGCACTGGCTCGCTGTTCATTCCTGCGCTGCTCGGCGCGCCGATGATCAGAGGACTCAGTCCAATAGCACCCGAGTGCCGCAACGAGCCCAATTACGGCTTTCCCTCCTACGGGCCCGACTCTGTGTCCCAGCCAACGACGGACGAGGAGCTGTGTAGCCGCGCAACTCGGTGGGGGTTGCGTACGGTGTTCGTCCTTGCGACGCCAACCGAGGCGCGCACGATCGATTGCGGCGCAGGCGCTACGCCAATTCACAAATGACTGCGGTTCCTATAGAACGCGCCCCAGAGGTATGAACGCATGTATGTGATCGGAATCAGTTCGGGGATCAAGCACGGCCATCATGATGGCGCGGCGGTGCTGTTGCGTGACGGGGAGCTGATCGCGGCGGCCGAGGAGGAGCGTTTCACGCTGGCCAAGCACGCGCGCGGCGAGCTGCCGCGCGGGGCGATCGGCTTCTGCCTGAAGCAGGCCGGCATCACCATGCGCGACGTCGACTGGATCTGCTCGCCGTTGAAGACCTACACCAACTACACGCAGCGCCTGACCGAATACTTCAAATATCAGTTCGGCCACAGCCCGAAGATCGAGCTCTACGACCACCATCTCTGTCACGCCGCAAGCTCGTTCTACGGCTCCGGATTTTCCGAGGCGACGGTGGCCTGCTTCGACTTCTCGGGCGATTCCAGCGCCGGCCTCGTCGCCCATGCGCGCGGCAACGACTTCCGCGTGCTGACGCGGTTCGGCCGCCACAACAGCCTCGGTCTCTACTACGGGATGCTGACCCAGTATCTCGGCTATCAGATGACCAATGACGAATACAAAGTCATGGGCCTGTCGTCTTATGGCAGTCCCGAATATCTCGACAAATTCGCCAAGCTGCTGCGCCCGGCGGGCATCAATTACGAGCTCGATCCCGAACTCGACAAGCGCAGGCGTGACGCCGATGTCTTCACCAGCGATTTCTCCACGCGCCAGGAGCGCATCTTCACCGAGAAGATGGAGGAGATCCTTGGCCCGCGGCGGCTGCGCGGCGCGCCGCTCGACCAGCGGATGACGAACATCGCCGCCAGCGGCCAGAAGCAACTCGAGATCGTCACCACCGAGGTGATCCGCTCCGCCATCGCCGAGACGGGCTGCGGCGACGTCTGCATTGCCGGCGGCGTCGGGCTGAACTGCAAGATGAACATGGAGATCGCGGCCGAGCCGTCCGTGAAGCGTCTCTACGTTCCGCCGGTACCGCACGATGCGGGCGTGGCGCTCGGCGCTGCGATGATGAAGTGCGCGGAGGCGGGCCATAGGATCGCGCCGCTGACCCATGCTTATTGGGGACCGGAATATTCCAACGACATGATCAAGGAGACGCTGGACAAGATCGGCGCGCGGTTCGAACTGCTCGACGATCCGGTCTCGCGCTGCGTCACCGACCTGACGGAGCAGAAGACGGTCGGCTGGTTCCAGGGGCGCATGGAATACGGTCCGCGCGCGCTCGGCAACCGCTCGATCTTGGCCGATCCGCGCCATGCGAACATGAAGGACCGCATCAACCTCACGATCAAATATCGCGAGGAGTTCCGACCGTTCTGCCCCTCGGTGCTGTACGAGCGCCAGGCCGAGTATTTCGAGGATACGTTCGACGCGCCGTTCATGGTGGTGACATTTCCGGTCAATCAGAAGGTCGCCGAGACAATGCCGGCGGTGGTCCATGTCGACAATACCGCGCGTATCCAGAGCGTCCATGCCGACAGCAATCCGCTCTACAGCCGCCTGATCGGCGAATTCGCGAAAGCGAGTTCGCTGCCGGTCCTGATCAACACCAGTCTCAACATCAACGAGCAGCCGACCGTCAATGCGCCGCTGGAAGCGCTGCACACCTATTTCTGCTCGGGACTCGATGTGCTCTATCTCGGGCCTTATCGACTGTCCAAACTGCGCTAGGGCATGATCCGGACCCGAAGGGCTGCGTTAGCGCAAAGTGCGAAGCGGTTTTCGAAAAGATCATGCTCAAACAACAACCCAAAGCGCGATGACGATTCATCGTAATCTCATCGCGCTCTAGATATTCCACTGAGCCGGCATCAACGGCAGTCGAGCATGCCGAGGGCCGTCTGGGCGCCTTCAAACAAAGGCCCTGGCGCCGACGCAGCGAGTGACATCTCGCACTCCGCTTCCCCGGACTCCGGCGCGGGGAAACGGGAAACTCAGCGGCTCCATTTAGCGGGCATAAGTGCCTGGCACACGCCTTCCATTCGGATAGCAGCGTTCATCCGAGTAATTGAAGTCGTAACCGTGAGGACAAGCGCCATACCTGTGGGGTCGGTCATAGCCATATGGCGGGTCGCCCCGATTGTAGACGCCGGGAGCGTGCATCGTGTTTGGATAGCAGCGTCCGTTCGAGAAATTGAAATCGTATCCATCCGGGCATGCGCCGCCTCTCCCAGGAAACTGTATGTGGTGGATCTGAGGCTCCTGCGCCTGCGCAGCAGCGCACGCCGTGGCGCCGATTGTCGCCAGCACCAACGTTATCGCACGAATGAACATGGCTTCTCCCACGGATCGGGTTGTAGCAGGAAGTGTTGTAGCAGGAAGTATTGTAGTTCAAGTGGAACGAGAGCTGAACGGTGCATTCACCGAAAATTCACCTGAGAGGATGATCGGTCCCGCAAGAAACTTGCCAGCACGAAGTGTGCGGCGTCTCCCCTGCCCAGGCGGATCCTGCGCTCCAATCGCCCCCGGAATGGCGCCAAGACTGCCGCTCATTTGGCGTGCATATGGCTCTTGCTCTCGACCTCCTCAGAGGAAGGACGCGGGCGTTTGCCCATCAAAGCGAAATTTCCATTCGGACAACCGAACCTCATCGTTCGTCCGCAATCACCTTGCCGTCGTTCGGCAGCGCGCCCGGGTTCACCAGCTCGACATTGCCGCCGAGTTTCGTCACCGCGCGCAAGGTGCCGGCGATCTCCTCGCGCAAGCTGTCGCTCGCGCCCGCTATTTCGGCCTTCAGCGTCATCGCGTCGGTCTCGCCCTGGCGCGTGACGACGAGGCGCAGGCGGCCGAGCGCGGCATGGCGCTTGCCGATCTCGGCCACCTGCTCGGGGCGGACGAACATGCCCTTGACCTTGGTGGTCTGGTCGGCGCGGCCCATCCAGCCCTTGATGCGCATGTTGGTGCGGCCGCATTTGCTCGGGCCGGGCAGTGCTGCGGTGAGGTCGCCGAGCGCTAGGCGAATCCAGGGATGATGCGGGTCGAGCGACGTCACCACGATCTCGCCGACATCCCCCGGCGCGACGGGATCGCCGGTGCCGGGTTTGACGATCTCCATGATCAGATCCTCGTTCACGACCATGCCCTCGCGTGCCTCCGTCTCGAAGGCGATGAGGCCGAGATCGGCGGTGCCGAAGGCCTGGTAGGCGTCGATGCCGCGCGCCTTGATCTCGGCCTGGAGCGAGGGCGGGAAGGCGGCCCCCGAGACCAGCGCGCGCTTGATCGACGAGACGTCGCGGCCTGAGCTTGCCGCGGCATCGAGCAGAATCTTCAAAAAGTCCGGCGTGCCACTGTAGCCCACCGGACGGTAGGCCTCGATCAGCTCGAACTGCTGCTCGGTATTGCCGGGGCCGGCCGGGATCACCGCACAGCCGAGCGCGCGCGCCGAGGCGTCGAAGATGAAGCCGCCGGGGGTGAGGTGGTAGCTGAACGTGTTGAGCACGATATCGTCGGGCCGGAACCCCGCCGCGAACAGCGCCCGTGCGCCGCGCCAGGGATCGGCGTGCCGGCCCTCCGGCTCGAAAATGGGCCCCGGGGAGGTGAAGAGGCGTGCGAACGAGCCGGGGGCTGCCGCCACGAAGCCTCCGAAGGGCGCTGAGGCCTTGTGCAGGACAGGCAGTTCCGACTTGCGCAGCACCGGCAGGCCCGCCAGCGCCGCCCTGGAGGTCACGGCGGCCGGATCGACGCCCTTCAGCCGCTCGGCATAGGCGGGCGCGGCCATCGCGCTGCGCAGCACCTCCGGCAGGCGGGCGAACAGCTCGGCCTCGCGCGCGGCCTGTTCGCGCGTCTCGCGGGCATCGTAATGGGCGGTCATGGCGGGTCTTTCCGGGTTGGCATCCGTTGCGCGCCGCCGCCGGCATGGCTATCAAACGGCCATGGGTAAGGCTTGAAGAGGACGCGATGGCGGACGAGGGAATCATGGCGGCGGACGACGTCGTTGCACGCCTGAAGCGCCGCATGATCGACGAGGCGTTGCCGCTGTGGTCGACCGTCGGCTGGGACCACGCCGCAGGCGGGTTCATCGACCGGCTGCACCATGACGGCACGGCGGATGCAGCCGCGCCGCGGCGGGTGTTCGTGCAGGCTCGTCAGATCTGGTGCTACGCCAAGGCGGCGCAGATGGGATGGTATCCGGACGGGCGCGCCATCGCGCTGAAGGGGCTGGAGCATCTGCTGGGACGCGCGAAGGCGCCCGACGGCAAGCCCGGCTACGTGCACCGGCTGACGCCGGAGGGAGCGGTGCTGGACGGCCGGCGCGATGCCTATGACCACGCCTTCATCCTGTTTGCGCTCGCGACCGTCTACGCGCTCGACCAGGACGCGCAAATCCGCGCCGAGATCGGCGCGCTGCTGGCCTTCCTCGACGGCCATCTGCGCTCGCCGCATGGCGGCGTGCACGAGAGCCTGCCGGTCTCGCTGCCGCGGCGGCAGAATCCGCATATGCATCTGTTCGAGGCGATGATCGCGTGCTTCGACGCGACCCACGATCTGTCGTTCCAGAATCGCGCCGGCGAGTTCTTCGCGCTGTTCCTCGCCAATCTCTACGACAAGCAGAAGCGGATATTGACGGAGTATTTCGAGGAGGACTGGTCGAAGATCGAGCCGGTCAGCGTCGAGCCTGGCCACCAGGCGGAGTGGGTTTGGCTCTTGAAGGGATTCGAGCGCATCACGGGATGCCCGACCGGGCAGCGCCGTGCCGAGCTGCTGGCGACGGCGCTGCGCTATCGCGACGAGGCGACCGGCTGCCTCGTCGACGAGGGCGATGCCAGTGGCGGCATCCGTCGCAGCACGCGACGGCTGTGGCCGCAGACCGAGATGGCGAAGGCGTGGATCGCGCAGGCCGAATCCGGCGAGGTCGGTGCGGCGGACGAGGCGCGCGCGGCGCTGGCGCGGCTCGAACGGCATTACCTCAGCCATCCCGTCAAGGGTGGCTGGTACGACCAGTTTGATCGCGACGGCAAATCGCTGGTCGACACCATTCCTGCGTCGTCGTTCTATCATGTTCTCTGTGCAGTCACGGAAGCGGAGCAGGTGCTGGATTAGAGCCAGCGCTTGCGCCGCTTGAAGCTCTTGAGGTTCTTGAAACTCTTGCGCTGGTCGCCGGCACCGCCGAGGTAGAATTCCTTGACGTCCTCGTTGTCGCGGAGCTCGTCCGCGGTGCCGTCGAGCACGACCTTGCCCTGCTCCATGATGTAGCCGTGGCTCGCGACCGACAGCGCAGCGCGCGCGTTCTGCTCGACCAAGAGGATGGTGACGCCGAGATCGCGGTTGATCTTCTGGATGATGGAGAACACCTCTTTCACCAGCAGCGGCGACAGGCCCATCGACGGCTCGTCCATCAGGATCATCTTCGGGCGCGCCATCAGCGCGCGGCCGATCGCGAGCATCTGCTGCTCGCCACCGGAGAGATAGCCGGCAAGGCCGGTGCGCTCCTTCAGGCGCGGGAAATAGTTGAAGACCATGTCGAGATCGGCATCGACCTCGCGGTCCCTGCGGGTGAAGGCGCCGAGCTTGAGGTTCTCCAGCGACGTCATGTCGGCGACGATGCGCCGTCCCTCCATCACCTGGAAGATGCCGCGGCGGACGATTTTGTCGGGATCGATGCCGTTGATCCGCTCGCCCTCGAACAGGATCTCGCCGCGCGTGACCTCGCCGTCCTCGGTCTTGAGCAGCCCCGAGATCGCTTTCAGCGTCGTCGACTTGCCGGCGCCGTTGGCACCCAGCAGCGCCACGATCGCGCCCTTGGGCACGTCGAGGCTGAGGCCGCGCAGCACCAGGATGACGTCGTCATAGACGACCTCGATGTTGCGCACGGCGAGGAGGGCAGGCGCCGGCACCGCGGCAGGAGTGGGGTGGGTCGCTTCAATCGTTTGGGACATGCGTCTTCAATCTCCGCTGTCGTCACCCGCGCAGGCGGGTGACCCAGTATTCCAGAGACGCCTGACGTTCCCCGAGAGGGCGCGGCGTACTGGATCCCCCGCTCCAGTGCGCACTGCGCACAAGGCGGGGGATGACAGTTGCGTGCGAGGGAATAGTGAGGTTCACCACCCCAGCAGTTCCGGCTTGCGCGGCAGCTCGATGGTCTTGACCTTCTCGAGCTTGATCGCGCCCTTGGCCATGAGGTCATTGAGCTCGCCGTCGGTCGCGCCCGCGATCTTGGTGCGATAGAGGTCGACCTTCAGCGTGCCGCGGTGGTCCTTGTCGGTCCAGGTCGAGGGATTGCAGACGCCTTCCATTCCCGCCGGCACCCAGTCCTTCTTCTGGTAGAAGCCCTTGGCGACGTTATCGCCGGTGGCGCCGCCGTTCTTGGCAGCCCAGTCAAGCGCCTCCTTCATGTAGAGCGCCGAGCAGACGGCCGCGACGTAGTGCACCGGGCGATAGACCTTGCCGGTGGGGTCGGACATCTTCGAGATCTCCATCACCGTCTTCATGCCGGGCGCGTCGCCGCCCCAGCTCACTGCGGTGCGCAAGGGGAAGATCACGCCGTTGGCGGCATCCCCTGCCGTCTTGGCGGCGTTTTCGTCCATGCCCCATACATTGCCGAGGAACTGCACCTCGACGCCCGCAGTCTTGCAGGCCTTCATCACCGAGATGTTGGAGGCGGCGGTGTTGCCGAGATAGGCGTAGTTGGCGCCGGTGGACTTCAGGCTCAGGCACTGCGCGCTGTAGTCACCCGGCGTCAGCGCGAACACCAGCGGCGGCAGCACTTCGAAGCCGAGCTCCTGCGCCATGGCTTCGCCGGCGGCCTTCGGCGCGTTCGGATAGGGATGGTTGGCGCCCATGTGGACGAATTTCGGCTTGCCGGGCTTGCCCTTGGCCTTCCAGTCTTCAGCCGCCCACATCAGCATCGCGCGCAGCGAGTCCGAATAGCTTGGGCCATAGAAGAAATTGTAGGGCGCGGGTTTGGCCTTGCCGCTGACGCCTTCGGGATCGGTGAGGGCAGCAGCATAGGAGCCGGAGAGGTCGGGGATCTTGTCCTGGGCAAGGAAGCCGGTCAGCGCCTCGGTGTCTGCGGTACCCCAGCCCATGATCGCGGCGACCTTGCTGTCCGGCGCCGACCACTTCTTGTAGAGCGCGATCGCGCGCGGCACCTGGTAGCCGTAGTCGTTGGTGTCGACATTGAGCTGCTTGCCGCCGACGCCGCCGTTTTTGTTGACCCACGCAAAGGTGTCGGCGACGGCCTGGCCGTAGGGCGTGCCGACGTCGGAGGTGCCCCCGGAATAATCGGCGAGATGGCCGATCGCGATCTGCGCCTGTGCGCTTGCAGAAAAGGCTGCGATGGCAAGAGCGAGCGACGCGGTGCTCAAAAGGGATTTTGTCTTCATGGGTTGCCTCCTCCTGTTTTATTCGTTGGTAGTGAATTTACCGCGCTCAGTGCGAGAACGGGTAGAGTTTCCAGTACGCCTTGATCTGCCGCCAGCGATGGGCGAGGCCGTCAGGCTCGAACATCAGGAACGCGATGATGATCACCCCGATCGCGATCTCGCGCAGAAAGGTAATATTGGTATTGAGCGACAGCGCCTTGTCGATGGCGCCGCCCTTCAAATAGTGGCTGATGAACTCCATCGCCTCGGGCAACAGCACCACGAAAGCCGTGCCCATCAGCGTGCCCATGATCGAGCCGGTGCCGCCGATGATGATCATGGCGAGGAACAGGATCGAGCGCTCGATGCCGAAACCCTCCTGCGAGACCACGAGCTGGTAATGCGCATAGAGCGCGCCGGCGATGCCGGCGAAGAACGCGGCAAGGCCGAACGACAGCGTACGGTATTTGGTGAGGTTGATGCCCATGATCTCGGCGGAGAGATAATGGTCGCGGATCGCCACCAGCGCGCGGCCATCGCGCGTGCGCATCAGATTGGTGACGAGGATGTAGCTTGCGAGCACATAGGCCAGCACGACGTAGAAATACTGCTTGTCGCCGCGCAGCGTGAAGCCGAAGATCGAAAACGGGTTTGCACTCGCCGGCACCGAGCCGCCGGTGAACCACTCGGCGCGGGAGAAGAAGTCGAGCAGGATGTATTGCGCGGCGAGGGTCGCGATGACGAGATACAGCCCCTTCAGCCGCGCCGCCGGAATGCCGAAGATCAGCCCGACCAGCGCGGTGACCACGCCGGCGAGTGGAATCGCGAAGAACACCGGGATCGGCGCGTTGTTGGAGATGTAGGCCGAGGTGAAGGCGCCGAGCAGGAAGAAGGCGGCGTGACCGATCGAGATCTGGCCGGTGAAGCCGACCAGGATGTTCAGCCCCAGTGCCGCGATCGAGAAGATGCCGATCTGGATCAGGATGCTGAGCCAGTAGCCGCTGAAGAACTGCGGCGCGAGGCACAGCAGCAGCGCGCCCGCGATCGCGAAGTTGCGGCTGGTCGAGGTCGGGAAGATCGTGGTGTCCGCGGCATAGGAGGTGCGGAAATCACCAGCGGGGATGAGGGCAGGGCCGGCCATGAATCAGATCCGCTCGATGTCGTGGGTGCCGAACAGGCCGTAGGGCTTGATCATCAGCACGATGATGAGGACGTAGAACGGCGCGATCTCGTAGAGATTGCCCCAGTGCAGATACTCGCTGTCGACATATTGCGCGACATTCTCGAGCAGCCCGATGATGATGCCGCCGAGCACGGCGCCGCCGACGGAATCGAGCCCACCGAGGATCGCCGCCGGGAACACCTTGATGCCGTAGGCGGCAAGGCCCGAGGATACGCCGTTGACCACGGCGACCACGACGCCCGCGACCGCGGACACCGTGGCCGAGATCGCCCAGGCCATCGCGAACACGCTTTTCACGGAGATGCCGAGCGACTGCGCCACCTGCTGATTGAACGCAGTGGCGCGCATCGCGAGGCCGTATTTCGAAGCGCGGAAGAACCAGGCCATGCCGATCATCATCGCGACCGAGACCACGAGGCTCATGACATAGACGGTCTGGACCTGAAGCCCGAGCAGGCTGACTGACTGGCTCTCGAACACGCGCGGGAACGGCTGCGGATTGACGCCGAACATCCATTTCAGCGTCGCCTGGAGCACCGTGGAGAGGCCGATCGTTACCATGATTACGGAGATGATGGGCTCGCCGATCATGGGCCGCAGGATCAGGACCTGGACCGCGATGCCGAACACGAACATGAACACCAGCGTCATCGGCATGCCGATCCAGAACGGCACTTGGTATTTCGCGAGCAGCGCCCAGCACACCCAGGCGCCGACCAGCAGCAACTCGCCTTGCGCAAAATTGACGACCTGCGTCGCCTTGTAGATCAGCACGAACGACATCGCGACCACGCCGTAGAGCGTGCCGACCACGAGGCCGTTGACCAGGAGCTGGATGAGAAAGGCGGTGTTCATGCAGTGGTGCTCGCTGACAAATCCGGCGTGCTCTTTCCCTCTCCCCTTGTGGGAGAGGGTGGCTTCGCGAAGCGAAGACGGGTGAGGGGTTGCTTCGGCAGTGACGGTGCGGAGAGAGGACCCCTCACCCGAGTGAGGGCGTGGCTGGTGGCGGAGATGCCCTCTCCCACAAGGGGAGAGGGCACATCGGCCGGCATCGCGCTCTCGGTTCGAAGCAAACTCATTCCGCCGCCTCCGCCATATGCCCGTGCCCCCCGAGATCCACCACGCGCAGCGTGGTGCGCACTCTTTGCGTGGTGCCGTCCTGGAAGCGGATCACGGTGTCGACGGGGATGTCGGCATCGCCGCGATAGATGGCGTCGATGATGCCTTCGTATTTCTCGTTGATGACGCCGCGGCGAACCTTGCGCGTGCGGGTGAGCTCGCCGTCGTCGGCGTCGAGCTCCTTGTACAGCAGCAGGAAGCGCGAGATGCGCTGGGCCGGGGGCAAGGTGGCGTTGACGGTCTCGACCTCTTTCTGGAGCAGCGCATAGACTTCGGGCCGCGAGGCGAGGTCGCTGTAGGTCGTGAAGGAGAAGCGATTCTTCTCCGCCCATTTCGAGATGATGGAGTAGCGGATGCAGATCATCGCCGCGAGCGCGTCGCGGCCGGCTCCCAGCACCACGGCTTCGGCGATATAGGGCGAGAATTTCAGCTTGTTCTCGATGAATTGCGGCGAGAAGCGTTCGCCGCGCGAGGTCTCGGCGAGATCCTTGATGCGGTCGATGACGACGAGCTGGCGGTTCGCGTTGAAATAGCCGGCATCGCCCGACAGCATCCAGCCATCCCTGATGTCGGCAACACTCGCCTCGGGGTTCTTGTAATAGCCGAGGAACATGTTGGGGTGCCGCACCACGATCTCGCCGACGCCATGGACGTCGGCATTGTCGATGCGGATCTCGACGCTGTCGGCCATCGGCACGCCGGTCGTGTCAGGATCGACCTTGCCTTCGGGATGCAGCGTGTAAGCGCCCAGCAGTTCGGTCTGGCCATAGAGCGTGCGCAGCGGCACGCCCATGGCCTGGAAGAACTTGAACGTCTCAGGCCCGAGCGCCGCGCCGCCGGTCGCAGCCGAGCGCAGGCGGGTGAAGCCGAGCCGGTCGCGCAGCGCGCGGAACAGGATGGCGTCGGCGAAGCCCGAACGTTTGCCCTCTGCGAGCGCCGACAGACCCGACTTCATGCCGAGATCGAACAGGCGCTGCTTGAACGGCGTTGCATCCATCACCTTGGCGCGGACGTCGGCGGCGATGGATTCCCAGACGCGCGGGGCAAAGAGGACGAACGTCGGCGCGATCTCGCGCAAATCGTTCATCATCGTATCAGGTTCTTCGACGAAGTTGATCTTCATCCGGCACAGCAGGCCTTTGCCGAGCACATAGACCTGCTCCATGATCCAGGGCAGCGGCAGCACCGACACATATTCGTCGTCGGGACCCTTCGGATCGAAGGCGAGATAGGTCGCGCAATGGCCGAGCACGCGGCCGGCGGCGAGCATGGCGAGCTTCGGGTGCGAGGTCGTGCCCGAGGTGGTGCAGAGGATCGCGACATCCTCGCCCTTGGTGGCATCGACGAGCTTGTCGTAGAGATCCGGCTCGCGTGCGGCGCGGGCGCGGCCGAGCTCAGCGAACTTTTCCGCCGACATCAGGCGCGGGTCGTCATATTTCCGCATGCCGCGCGGATCGGAATAGATGATGTGCTTCAGCCTCGGCACGCGCTCGGCAAGCGTGAGCAGCTTGTCGACCTGTTCCTCATCCTCGGCGAAGACGAGCTGGGCCTCGCCATAGGTGAGGAGATAAGCGGCTTCCTCGTCGAGCACGTCGCGATAGAGCCCGAGACTCAAACCGCCGATGGCGTGGGTTGCGATCTCTGCAGCGACCCAGTCGGGCCGGTTGTCGCCGATGATGCCGATCACGTCGTTGCGGCCGAGGCCGAGCTCGACGAGGCCGAGCGCAAAGTCACGTACGCGGGCGTGGTAATCATTCCAGGTGAAGATGCGCCAGAGGCCGAGATCCTTCTCGCGCAGCGCGATCTCGTTGCCGTGCTCCCTGGCGTTGAGCCGGAGCATCTTTGGATAGGTATCGGCCTGCGCGACGCGTCCTGCGTAGTCCATCATGCCGCGCTCTCCTGCGCCGGCGGAGCATCGTCGGGATCGACCAGCACCTCGTCTTCTTCACCAAGGTAGGCGCGCCTGACGTGGGGGTCGGCGAGCACCGCGGCCGGGTCGCCCTCGGCGATCTTGCGGCCGAAATCCAGCACCATGACGCGATGGGAGATGTCCATCACCACGCCCATGTCGTGCTCGATCATCACCACCGTCATCCCGAACTCCTCGTTGAGGTCGACGATGTAGCGGGCCATGTCCTCCTTCTCCTCGAAATTCATGCCGGCCATCGGCTCGTCGAGGAGGATGAGGCGCGGCTCCAGCGCCATGGCGCGGGCAAGCTCCACGCGCTTGCGCAGGCCATACGGGAGGGTACCGGCGGTGGCCTTGCGGACCGACTGGAGGTCGAGGAAGTCGATGATCTCTTCCACCTTGCGGCGATGGGCGAGCTCTTCCTTGCGGGCACCTGTGAGCCAGTACAGTGAGCCCGTTAGGAAATTGTTCTTCAGAAGGTGATGACGGCCGACCATGATGTTGTCGAGCACGCTCATATGGTGGAACAGCGCCAGGTTCTGGAAGGTGCGGCCGATGCCGAGCGTGGGACGCGCATTCGGCGTCAGGCCGGTAATGTCGCGGCCCTGGTAGAACAGCTGGCCTTCGGTCGGCTTGTAGCGGCCGGAAATACAGTTCACGATCGAGGTCTTGCCGGCGCCGTTGGGGCCGATGATCGAGAACAGCTCGCCCGTATTGATGGCGAAGCTGACGTCGGTCAGCGCGCGCACGCCGCCGAATCGCAAGGACACGCCGCGCACTTCGAGACTGGTAGCCACCAAACAAATCCCTCCCGGTGATGGCGCATTCAGCAGCGCTCTTCGTCGGTTTCTGCCGGCCGATCCTAGTACGGCCGTGCCGGTGAGGCCATGCAGCACATGGTCTCGACCGGAGCCGCACCGCTCTCGTTCCCGTTTGGGATCAAAAGCCGCATCGCCCGAGGTGGTCCTCAATAGGGGAAAGCGCTATTTTGAAATGTCTCCGGCCTGACAATTCTGCGACAAAGTTTTCGGGTGGGCAGCGACCTCCATCTTTCGTCGGATAGTGGTCGAGTGAATATGCTGCAATGCAGCAGAAGGTGGAGTAACGACACGGTGCGGCTGGCTTCGGGATCATGATTTCAGAGGATCAACTGAAGCGCGTCGCCGCCTGGTCACGCGAGCTCACGCAAGCGGAGATCGAGGTTGCTCGTGCCGGGATCACGGAGCGGTCCTACGGCACCGGCGAAACCGTGTTCATGCGCGGCGACACGTTCGACTATTGGGCCGGCATGGTCTTCGGGCTTGCCCGGATGGGCGGGGTCTCGCGCGACGGCAAGGAGACCAGCCTTGCCGGGCTCACGGCCGGGGCCTGGTTCGGCGAGGGCAGCGTGCTCAAGAACGAGCCGCGCCGCTACGACGTCGTCGCGCTGCGCAACAGCCGCGTCGCGCTGATGGAGCGCAGCGCCTTCATGTGGCTGTTCGAGAACAGTGTCGGCTTCAACCGCTTCCTGGTCCGCCAGCTCAACGAGCGGCTCGGCCAGTTCATCGGCATGCTCGAGGTCAACCGTACGCTGGATGCCACCGCGCGCCTCGCGCGCAGCATCGCCTCGCTGTTCAATCCGATCCTCTATCCGGAATCGACCGCGCATCTGGAGATCACCCAGGAGGAGATCGGCGCGCTCTCCGGCATGTCCCGCCAGAACGCCAACCGCGCGCTGAACCGGCTGGAGAAGGAGGGGCTGCTGCGGCTGGAATATGGCGGCGTCACCATCCTCGATGTCGCGCGGCTGCGCGGCTACGGGGATTAGCGCGCGTTGGCGGGGGCGTGCGCCGGCCAGAGGTCGGCGCGCCAGTGGATCGCAATCGCCAGCATCGCGAGGAAGCCGGCGGCGGCGTAGAGCGAGCCCGTCGCGGAATAGCCGATGACGTCGATCAGGCTGCCGGCCGCGAGCAATCCGAGCGGCAGGCCGTAGATCACCATCATGCGGACGCCCATGACGCGGCCGCGCAAATGCGCGCTCGCCGTGCGCATCAGGATCACCGCGGCCGAGATCATCGACATGCTCTGGGCGATGCCGGCGAGCACGAGGCAGGCCATCGCCACCGGCATGGTCCTGATCTCGACGAACACCAGCAGCATCGCATACCACGCCAGCGTCGCGCCGATCAGAAGCCGGGCAATGCGCACTCCGCCGACGAGGCTGAGCGTGATGGAGCCGGTCAGCGAGCCGATTGCGAAGCTCGCCGAGAGATAACCGAGGCCGGTCTGGTCGGTCTGAAAGATCTCGCGCGCGATGTAGGGCAATAGTCCGCCGGTAAAGGGAAATGCGGTGAGATTGGCCAGGAAGGCGACGCACAGCGCCGCGCTCATTCCCGGGCCGTTCCAGGCGTAGACGATGCCTTCCTTCAGATCGCCCAGCAATCGCGAGATGGCGTGGCTGTTGGCCGGAAGATCGCTCGTGATGATGGTCCTCTCCGGCCGGGTCAGGCAGAGCATGAGCAGTGCGGCCACGAAGTAAAGGCAGGCGATCGCCACATAGACGAAGCCAATGCCGAGCAGAGCAAACAGTCCGGCGCCCGTCAGCGCGCCGGCGATGCGCGCGCTGTCCTGGGTCGTGCGCGCGACGCTGATGGCACCCACCAACTGCTCGGCCGGCATGATCTCGGCAAGCAGCGCGCCGCGTACACCGAGATCCGACGGGCGAATCAGGCCCATGATCGCGACGATGATCATGACGCTCAGCGGCGTGAGGTGACCGCTCAGCGCGAGAACCATGATGGTCGACGACAGCACCGTATAGGCAAGGCGCATCACCACCAGGAGATCGCGATGGCCCATGCGGTCGCCGATCATGCCGAACACCGGCGCCACCAGTGTCCCGACGAACTGGAGCGATGCAAGCAATGTGAGCATCAGCACCGAGCCGGTCTCGACCAGGACGTACCAGCCGAGCACCAGCGTCTCGACCTCGAACGCCCAGGAGGTCAGCAGATCGGACGGCCACTGGAAACGATAATTGCGGATGCGGAACGGCGCGAGCGCCGAAGGCCGCGCGGCTGCGCTCACGACGCGATGACGCGTGTCACGGCGATTCCCTGCCCTTATTCTTGTTCTTTTCGTTCGTCAGCGTAGCGCGGGGAGTGTTCATGTCAATCGGAGCTGCCGCATGGCGTCATGCTCGAAGATACTGGACGGCTTGCCACGCGCCGGCGTCACCATTCCGCGCGTCCTCATTTCCCGTTGCCGCGGCCAAAATCCGATGGTGCGGTCACACAGTTTTCATTTTGCTGTGGCCCTAAGGGTCGGCCGGCTCGGGGGAGTGGAGCGATCGCAGCATGTGGGTACGTTGGCAAAAGCTCGCCGCGCGGCTTTTCGGTGCACTGTTTTTCATGAGCGTCGTCGTGTTGCCCTGCCGCGCCGGTCCGCAGGACATGGTGACCCTGATGCAGCGCATTACGTCGCTGGCGAAGGAGGGCCGTTATGGCGAGGCGGTGGGTCTTGCGCGAAAGCTCGTTAGCGAGGCCGAGAAGACCGCGGGGCGACAGTCGCCCCTGACCGCAACCACGCTGGTCGTGCTCGGCCAAGCGCTCCAGGCGCAAGGCGAATCGGCCGAAGCGGAGACCGTGCTGAGGCGGGCACTCGCGTTTCGCGAGAAGAGCCTCGGTCCCAATCATCCCGACGTCGCCGCGGTGCTCGCCACGCTCGGCCAGATCGAGCTGGGCCTGAACCGGTTGAGCGAGGCCGAGCAGGATATGTCGCGCGCCATCGCCATCGACGAGAGCGTATTGGGCCGCGATCATCTCACGACGGCGCTGGCTCGGATGCAGCTCGGCAATCTCCGTCACCGCCAGATGAGGGAGACGGAGGCGCTCGACCTGTTCAACCGCGCACTCGTCGTTTTCAGGAACTCTCCCGGACAGGCTGAGATCATGATTCCGGTGACCTTGAACAACATCGCGGAGGTCAACCGGGCGCAAGGCCGGCTGCAGCAGGCCGAGGCGAGCTTTGCCGAAGCGCTGGTGCTTCAGGAGAAGCAGCATGGTCCTGATAGCATCTATCTGACGGCGACGCTCAGCAATCTCGGCGAGCTCCGGCGTGCGCAGGGGCGGCTTCAGGAGGCCGAGCAACTGGCCCGCCGGACTCTGGCCATCAGGGAAAAGGCGCTGGGGCCCGATCATGCCGACGTCGCGGCGAGCCTCAACAATCTTGCCTTGGTGTTTTCGCGCGAGGGGCGGGACGCCGAGGCCGAGGGGCTGCTGACGCGCGCGCTCGCGATCCAGGAGAAGGCTTTCGGCGCGGCGCATCCGAACGTGGCGACGGCACTGAACAATCTTGCCGAAGCCTGGACGCGTCTGAACCGCAGCCAGGAAGCCGAACAGCTGTTCCGCAAATCGCTGGCCATACGCGAGAAAGCTCTCGGTCCGGCGCATCAGGACGTTGCGATCGCGCTCGACAATCTCGTGACGCTGATGGGTGACGGCGGTCGTTACGCCGAGGCCGAGCCGTTCGCGCGTCGCTCGCTGGCCATACGCGAGGCGGCGCTCGGCAGCTCTCACCCGCTGGTCGCGAACAGCCTCAACAATCTCGCCGTCGTTCTGGACAGCACCGGCCGGCAGCAGGAGAGCGAACCGCTGTTGAAACGCGCGCTGGATATCCGTCTCCGTACTCTCGGCGAGCAGCATCCGGATGTCGCTGGCAGCTTTGCGAACCTCGGCGCCCACTTTCTCGATCTGAAGGATTGGCAGCAAGCCCGCGATGCGTTCGCGCGCGCGGCGGCGATTCAGAACGGCCGCCGTGCCGCGGAGCTCGGCGAGGAGAGCCGAGGCGACCTGAAAGCTCATGAAGACACCAATCCATATCCGGGACTGATCGTTGCCGCCTACAATCTCGCCGCCAATGGCGGGCAGGCGGGCGCCTTGCGGTCGCAGGCGTTCGAGGCGGCGCAATGGATCGGTGACGAGCAGGCCGCGCGGGCGATCGCAGGGATGTCGGCCCGCATCGCTGATGGCCGCGGCGATCTGGCCGCCCGCGTCCGTGAGCGGCAGGATCTCGGCGAGCAGGCCGTCGCTACCGACAAGATGCTCGTCGCGGCGATCTCGCAAGCCGATGCGGCGCGCAACGCGGCATCGGAGCAGGCGCTTCGGGCCCGGGCCGCGGCCATCGCGGGGCAAATCCGGGAGTTGGATCGTACCATCGCTGCGCAGTTTCCGGACTATACGGCACTGGTCACCAAGGCGCCGGTGGCGATCGAGGATGTCCAGAAGCAGCTTCGACCCAATGAGGCAATGCTGCTGTTCACGACAACGGCGCGCGCCACCTTTGTCTGGACGGTGACACGTTCGGACGTGCGCTGGCATGCGGCAGATCTCGGCGAGAAGCAGCTCAACGAAGCGGTCAGCGCCCTGCGCTGCGGTCTCGATGCGGAGGCATGGCTGGACAAGGCATCCACATGTCCGCAGAAGCTCGGCCGAAAAACGCCGCTGGGCGCAGACGAGCCGTTGCCGTTCGATCAGGAGCGCGCCTTCGCACTCTACCAGGCGCTGCTCGGCCCGGTCGCGCGCGACATCGATGGCAAGGAGCTGATCCTGGTGCCGTCGGGTCCGTTGGCGACGCTGCCCTTCCAGGTCTTGCTGACGGACAAGCCCGTGGCGGGTGGAGACCTCACGAAGGCGCCCTGGCTCGTCAGGCGGTTTGCCACGACCGTCTTGCCCTCCGTGTCCAGCCTCAGGGCGCTGCGCCAGGTCGCGCGCAAGAGCATGGCGCCGAAACCGTTTCTCGGCGTCGGCAATCCCGTGCTCGACGGCGATGGCCGCAGCGAGCTCGCGCTGGCACGCGCCAAACTGGCGCGCCAGATCCAGAGCTGTGCCGCGATCCCGACCCAGGCGACCCAGGTCGCGCAAAGGAGCTTGCGCGCCGTGGATGCGCTGTCGGGCGGCACGGCCGATATCGCCCAGCTCCGGCGCCAGATGCCGCTGCCGGAAACCGCGCTCGAACTGTGCGCGGTGGCGGACACCTTCACGCCCGTCAAAGGCGACGTCGCCCTCGCGGGCGATGCCTCCGAGACGAAGATGAAGGCGCTCAGCCTGAGCGGTGATCTCGCGAAGTATCGCATCCTGCATTTCGCCACACATGGCGCGCTTGCGGGACAGGTGCGTGGCTCGATCGAGCCTGGGTTGATCCTCAGCCCGCCAACGGCGCCGACACTGACCGATGACGGCTATCTCTCGTCGTCGGAGATATCGGGCCTCAAGCTCGACGCAGACTGGGTGATCCTGTCGGCCTGCAACACCGCCGGCGGGCAGGCGGCCAATTCGGAGGCGTTCTCCGGTCTTGCGAGGGCCTTCTTCTATGCCGGTGCACGCGCGCTGCTGGTGTCGCACTGGGCGGTGAACTCCGACGCGGCGGTCGCCGTCACCACAGGTGCGATCGACGCCATGCGTGCGCATCCCGACGTCGGCCGCGCCGAGGCGCTGCGCCGTTCGATTTCGGCGCTGATCGCAAAGGGCACCGAGAGCGCGCGGCCAGGAACCTGGGCGCCGTTCGTGCTGGTGGGGACCGGCGCCCTGTAGTGGGTCAGCGCGATGCCGCGGGCTGATACCGGCCGGAGAAGGAGGGTTCTTTTTGCGGCTGGAGCACTGGGGGCCACTATCCTCGACATCGAAAGGCAGCTTGCTCTTCCAAAGCGGCGAGCCCATGCTTGCCAGGTTCCTGGACCTATCCGGCAGGTCCAGTAGATCGCGCCGTCGCGGCTTCCGCGAGGACTTGACCCATGAACTGCTCTTGCTGCGGTTCCGAGGTTCAGAGCGGCTTTGGCTTCTGCCCGAAGTGCGGCACGAAGCAGCCGAACGCGTGCCCCGGCTGCGGCTATGCATGCGCACCGGATTTTGCGTATTGCCCGAAATGCGGCGCCCTCGTCGGTGCAGCCCCGAAAGCCGGGGGACAGGTCCGGCAGACAGCGCCGATCAGGGCGTCGTCTCCGCCGCTGGCGCCGACGGACGACCCTCAACCGGCACTTCGACCGCAGCCGGACAAGATCGACAGCGAAGCCAACCGCCGCACCATCACCGTGCTGTTTGCCGATCTCAGCGGCTTCACCGCGATGAGCGAACGCCTCGACCCCGAGGTCATGCAGACGCTTCAGAACGAGTTGTTCGAGGAGCTGACGGCGGCCGTGCAAGGCTTTGGCGGCTTCGTAGACAAATTCATCGGCGATGCGCTGCTGGCGCTATTCGGCGCGCCGGCTGCGCACGAGGATGATCCCGAGCGTGCGGTTCGCGCTGCCCTCGACATGATCAAGCGGACGGAGCAGCTCAGCGCCCGTGCGAAGGTCTATGCCGGTGCGCCGCTGCTGCTCCACATTGGCATCAACACCGGACACGTGGTCGCGGGCGGACTGGGGGTGGGCGTTGCCAAATCCTACTCCGTGACCGGCGACACGGTGAATACCGCCCAGCGACTACAGTCGATGGCGGCTCCGGGCGAGGTGCTGGTCGGGCCGTTGACCCACCGTCTGACGCGGCATGCGTTCTCCTACGATTCGCTTGGCGAGGTTTCGCTCAAGGGCAAGATGGGCAGCGTACTGGTCCACCGTCTGAAGGAGCCGCTCGACACGCCCCGTGCGGCACGAGGCCTCGACACGCTAGGCCTCAATGCGCCGCTGATCGGGCGCGACGCCGAGCTTGCACGCATGATCGGCAGCCTTGATCTTGCGTGCGGCGGCGCGGCTCAACTGGTGCGGCTGGTCGGTGAAGCCGGCATCGGGAAAACACGTCTGGTCAGCGAATTCGTCGCCCGCATCCGCGACGAGGACCGCTTCGCAGGCGTGGCGGTCCGGCAGGCGGCCTGCTCGCCGCTCGGCGAACAATCCTACGGCACACTCGCCGCCGTGCTGCGCAGCGCCTATGGCATCGCGCAGAAGGCCGGCGCAGCAGAGGCGGAGGCGAGGGTTGCCGAAGCGCTTTCGGAGCTTGGCCTCGCGACTGACGAGGCCGACCGCCTGATGCCCCTCTATCTGCACGTACTCGGTCTCGGCGACCCCAACGCCGTGCTCAGGCATGTCGAGCCCGAACAGCTCCGCCGGCAGATATTCTTCGCGATTCGCACCGTCTTCGAACGCCGCCTGGCCCTGTCGCCGCTGCTGATCATCGTCGAGGATCTGCATTGGGCCGATGCGGTGTCTCTTGAAGCGTTGCGGTTCCTGATGGACCGACTGGAGCGGACGCGGCTGATGCTGCTGTTTACGCATCGGCCGATGCTGGAACTGGACCAGTTCGGTTCGAGCAGGATCAGTCAGGCAACCCTCCGGCTGCCCCCGCTTGGCGACGCTGACGGACAACGGCTTCTCGCGGCCTATTTCAGTCACGGTTGGCGCGAACCGCCGGGACGTCTGTTCGGTCGAATCCTCGATCGCGCTGGCGGCAATCCGCTTTTCCTCGAGGAGATCATACGCGGTCTCATCGAAGCCGGTGCCCTGGAGCGCGACGGCGCGCAGTGGCGGATGAAATCGGATGAAGCCGCCGCCGATATTCCGGCAAGCATTCAGGCGTTGCTGCTGGCGCGCCTCGACCGGTTGCCGCATCAGGTGCGCCGCCTGGCACAGGAGGCCGCGGTGATCGGCCCACGTTTTGATGCGGCGGCTCTCGGTGCGGCGGCAACCGAACCGGCAAGGGTTGAAACAGGGCTCGAACTTCTGTGCGACGCGGAGATCATCGAGGAGATCGCCGGCTCGAACTCGATTTCGCTGCGGGCCTACCGCTTCACGCAAACCATGCTTCAGGACGTGATCTATCAAAATCTGCTTCTGCAGCGCAGGATCGAGCTTCATGGACGGATTGGGGCCGCGCTGGAGCGGCTCTACGGCAACGAGCCCGAGCGCCTCGAAGATCTCATACTGCTCGGACATCACTTCAGTCTGAGCGCGAGCAAGCCGAAAGGCGCGCGCTATCTGCGCGCGGCCGGCGATCGCGCGCGCGCGACCTATGCCAATGAGGATGCCATCCGTCTCTACCAACAGGCCCTCGCGGTGCTGGCGACCGGCGGCGAACGGGAGCCTGAACGTCTGGTCCTGTACGAGCGGATTGCGGACCTCTGCGGTGCGGCTGGCCGCCGGAACACGGCCGAGGAGCACTATCAGAGCGCGTTGGAGGGACACCGCGCCATAGGGGACCGGATCGGCGAAGCGCGAATTCTTCGCAAGCTTGGCCGATTGCTGTGGGACGCCGGCAAGCGGATCAAGGCGGAGACGCATTACGCCGAGGCGGCCAAACTGCTCGGAGGGGCCGACGCCCCTATCGAGTGGGCTCATCTCCTGCAGGAGCGCGGCCGTCTCGCGTTTCGCACCGGCGATCACGTGGCCGCCGCGAGTTGGGCCGACGAGGCGCTCGGCTATGCCCGGTCCGTGCCGGTCGACGTGGACAAGCAGGCCGGGCTGGAGGCGGCGCGCGCCATTGCGGAGGCTCTCAATACCAAGGGGGTCGCACTGGCGCGGCTTGGACGATATCAGGAGGCGATACGCGAGGTGGAGCAAAGTGTCGCAGCCGCCGAAGCCGCCGGCCTCCTCAACGTGGTGTGTCGTGGCTACACCAACCTTGGCGTGCTCTACACGATCGTCGATCCGGCGCGAGCCATCGAGGTTTGCCGGCGCGGACTCGATGTCGCGCACCGTATTGGCGATCTCGGCTTCCAGGCGCGTCTTCTTGCCAATTTTGCCGTTGCCTGTTGCACCTTCACGGACCGATGTACCGACGAGGGAGTGCCGGCCGCCGAAAAGGCGATCGAGATCGATCGTGCACTCGATCAGCGCGAGCATTTATCGGTGCCTTTGATCGTGCTCGGGCAGATCCATCAATGCCATTTCCGCCCCGATCTGGCCGCCCGCTGCTACAATGAGGCAATCGAGGTGGCGAACGAGTCCGGTGAACCGCAGCAGCTCTTTCCATGCTATGATGGTCTCGCGACACTGAGCCTTGATCGAGGCGACATGCCCGAGGCCGATCGATATTTCGCGCTGGCCCAGGATGTCTGCGCCCGCCACGGGCTCGATCCCGCAGGGCTGATCGTACTGCCGTTTCTTGACTAGGTCATATGAAGGAGTTCAACCATGCCAGAACTTCACGTCGATGGACCGCTTCAACCGGGCGACCGCGCACCGAACGTCGTGCTGGATGCCATCACACGCGACGGAAAGATCGCTCTCGAGGATTACCGCGGGCATAGTCCGATATTGATCGGCTTGTTTCGAGGTCTGCATTGCCCGTTCTGCCGACGCCATATCGCGGCACAGGCGCAACTTGACGCAGCGCTGCGCGAGAAGGGCGTCGAAAGTCTCACGGTCGTGAATACGCCCATCGAGCGCGCGCGGCTCTACTTCCGCTATCATCCATTGCCCAATCTGCTCGCCGCGTCCGACCCCGAGCGGGTGTCGCATCGCGCGTTCGGCCTGCCCAATCTCGAGTTCACCGAGAAGGAAACCGAGTGGCCGCGCAAGGTGGGCATGGACGTGGTCACGAGCATGCAGGTGGACATTCCCGGAGAATTGTCAGGGCCGATGAATCGCTTGGCGGCTGCCGAGCAGCTCAACAACAAGGATGGCTACGAGATGATGGACGCCGATCAGCGCATGGCAGCAACCGGGCAGGGCCAGCTGTTCGGCCAGTTCCTGCTCGATCGGGAAGGGGTCGTACGCTGGACCTTTACCGAGGTACCCGAAGGCGGCCATCGCATGTTCGGGATGCCGAGCCCGCAGGAATTGATGTCGGCTGCTTCGCAGGTCGCAGGCTAGGCGTCGTCGCCTGGTTGGCGCGCTGCCCTCGGCACCAGAAGGCATGAGCCTGTGCGCTCGAGGTGCAGCCGCCGTTTTCCCGACCAGGCCCGCACATGACGAAGGCAATGACCCGGGCGTACCATGACCCAGATTCAGGAAAGGCTCCTCGAAAGCAAGATGACCGAGATCGAGCGGGCCCGATCCTGGAGCCCCCGCGTGATCTCCAAATTCGAAACGCTCATCAGGAGCGGTGACGATTTATCGCTCTACCGCGTCAATCCTCTGGCATTCGCGCGCGACCGCGCCATAGCGGAGCCGGAAAGCATAGACCTGTTTCTCTACGCGACGAGAAGCGGGCTGTTCGAGATGAGCTGGGGCGTTGTTTGTCCTCAATCCGGCATGGTGCTCGATAGCTTCGGCGCCTTGCGCACGCTCAAGACCCACTATGTCTGCGGCTTGTGCGACGTCTCTGGCGAAACTGATCTCGACGACTTCATAGATGTCACGTTTACTGTGTCGCCCCAACTGCGGCGGCTTCCGTTTCACGATCCCGACTCCCTTTCGGTCGAGGATTTCCATTGGAAGCTTCGATTTCTGAGTGACGCGCGGATACCGGGCCAGCAAATCCGGTTCCTCGATCATTTGCATGCGTTCGTTCGTGGACTTTCGTTCTTGCCGCCAGGCTCCGCCACGACCATTCGCTGCGAGCTCGGTCCCGGCGCTCTGGCGGGGGTCAATATTCAAACCCAGGCTGCGTTCGTGGTCGGGGTGGCCGGCGAGCCGACGACCACGCCGACAATCTTGCGAATTGGATACGACGGGCAGCGCTTTTCGTCTTCGCTGGCCGCCGTCCCGCCCGGTCCCGTCATTGTCGAGACGGAGAACTCCGGAGCGATGCGAGGCTCCTTGCTCCTGATCAATTGGCCGCCTGACGTTCTGGCTCAAGCGACCAAGCCGCCGCTTGATTTCGAGCCCTACATGTCCGGTGGGATGTTGCTTGCAAGACAAACGTTTCGTCGCCTGTTCCGGTCAGAACGCGTGGACGAAAGGGAGGGGCTGGGTATCCGGCAGGTGACCTTGCTGTTCACGGATCTCAAAGGTTCGACCGCCATGTACGAACGGCTCGGCGATCTCAATGCCTATGCGCTGGTCCGCGAACATTTTGCCCTGCTCGGTGCGACCGTCCAGGAACATTCCGGGGCCATCGTCAAGACGATTGGGGACGCGGTCATGGCTGTTTTCTCTCGACCAACGGACGCGGTTTCGGCTGCGCTCCACATGCTGGGGGAAATTGAACGCCACAACTCAGAGCATGGCGAGCCGAGCATCATCCTGAAGATTGGAGCCCATTGCGGCCCTTCCATCGCGGTAACCCTGAACGACAATCTGGATTATTTCGGTCAGACCGTGAATGTTGCCGCGCGTGTGCAGTCGCTGGCGGACGCGTGCGAGATTTGCATCTCGGAGGCGCTGTATTCGGCGCCAGGAGTGTGCGATCTCCTTTCCGGGCATGCAATCGCGGTGTTTGATGCTCCTCTTCGCGGCGTTGAAGGAAACGCCAGCGTGTATCGTGTCTTGCGCGCGTAGGACTCTCAGGTCTCTCGTGATGGCAGCTTCTCCGCGAGCGCTATGGCCATCGCCGAGATCAGCGGGCGCATGAAATAGGCTTCATCGGCCGGCGAGATGTCCGTGCGCAAGCCATGCGCGGCGAGCTCGCCCGAGACTGCCGGGCCGACCGATGCGATCAGCGTCCGCTCGAAGCCGGCGCGCAGCTTTGCCTCGCTGCCATGCGCCTTCGCTGCCTCGACCAGGCGACGGACCTGGCCAAGATTGGTCAGCGCGATGGAATCGATCCGTCCCTCCGCCATGTCGTCGATGGCGGCGACGATGCTCGCATCCGCTGCCTTGGAATCGTAGGCATAAGGCAGCACGGTATCGACGTCGGCACCTTGCGCCGAGAGCGCGACGGTCAGCGCGCTGTGATCCTTGTCCGGATAGAGTTGAAGGCCGAGGCGGCGCCCCTTCAGGTCGAGCTTGCCCAGCATCTCGATCACGCCCTCGGTGGTCGGCTTCTCCGTGGTCTGCTGCGCCTCGAGCGAGATCTCGCGCAGCGCCTTGCCGGGCTTGGGGCCACGGGTGAATTTTCGCGATTTGGCGAGGGCTGTCACGAGAGCCGCGTCGAGCCCGCGGGCGCGGGCGAGCTTCATGATCCGCCGCAGCCCTTCGCCGGTCATCAGCACGAGGTCGTCGAGGGGCCTGTCGATGGCGCGGCGGATCCAGGCCTCGACTGGCGCGGGGTCCGGTGCATCCTCGATCGTGAACATCGGGCACTGCACGACCTCGGCGCCTTGCTCGGCCAGCAGCTTGGAAAACTGCGCCTCCTCGCGCGTCTCCAGGATCAGGATGCGGGTGCCGTTCAAGCGGTCGGCCATGGGGATGCTCCGGTCAGTCAAATCGCAATGGACCATTCATCCTGACTCCGCGATCGGGATTGGCGCAAGGGCGGGGTCGGTGATAGAGCAGGGCGCAAATCGCGGGTTGTTCCGCGCGCCGCTGCACAAACCTTGATCAAGAACCATGCCCGATCATCAATATGTCCTGACCCTGTCCTGTCCGGATCGCCCCGGCATCGTCTCGGCGGTGTCCACTTTCCTCGCCCATAACGGACAGAATATTCTCGACGCCCAGCAGTTCGACGACGTCGAGACCAAGAAATTCTTCATGCGCGTGGTCTTCACCGCCGCCGACCTCGCGGTGGAACTGTCGGCACTCCAGACCGGCTTTGCCGCGATCGCGGAGCGTTTCGGCATGGAGTGGCAGATGCGCGACCGCGCCGCGCATCGCAAGGTGATGCTGCTGGTGTCGAAATCCGACCACTGCCTGGTCGATATCCTCTATCGCTGGCGCACCGGCGAGCTGCCGATGACGCTCGCCGCGATCGTGTCCAACCATCCGCGCGAGGTCTACGCCGGGCTCGATTTCGGCAGCATCCCGTTCCACTATCTGCCTGTGACCAAGGAGACCAAGCGCGAGCAGGAGGCGCAAATCCTCGATCTCGTCGCCGGGACCGGGACCGATCTCGTCGTGCTCGCGCGCTACATGCAGATCCTGTCCGACGACCTTTCGGCAAACCTGTCGGGGCGCTGCATCAATATCCACCACTCGTTCCTGCCGGGCTTCAAGGGTGCAAAGCCCTATCACCAGGCCCATGAGCGCGGCGTCAAGCTGATCGGCGCCACCGCGCATTACGTCACGCGCGACCTCGACGAGGGCCCGATCATCGACCAGGACGTCGAGCGCATCAGCCATCGCGACACGCCTGAGGATCTCGTCCGCAAGGGCCGCGACATCGAGCGCCGCGTGCTCGCGCGCGCCATCCGCTACCACCTCGACGATCGCGTCATCCTCAATGGTCGCAAGACCGTGGTGTTCATGGATTAGCGAATGGCGAATAGGGAGTAGCGAATAGCAATCGGTGGCCTTGTTCGCCACTCCCTATTCGCCATTCGCTTTCTCAGCGCACCGCGTCGCCCGACGTCGATCCGGTCGCGCCCTGCTGCGCCTGCTCTTCCTTCTCGCGATCCGCCGCCGGCAACAGCCGCTTGCGCTCGCGCTCCTTCAGGTAGGCATCGTATTGGGGCGTGCCCGGCCGCGGCGGTGCGCCGGCCGGCAGGCCGCCAGCCCATTGCGGAATGTAGTCGCCCATGCCGGCCGAAAGCTTCTCGTTGACGGTGCCGCAGCCGGACAGCCCCGCGGCGAGCGCAACGAGGATTAGGACGGAGCGGAATGGCTTGAGCATTGTGCGCGCGAATTCGGTCTGTTGGGCGCCAGGTCAGGCTGGCGGGACGGAGCGTAGCCTTCAACAAGGTAAAATAGACTTATTCGAGGTAGGTAATTTGTTACCGAATTGTGGCCGGCACGGGCGGGCCCGTGTCCGAATTCTGCAAAAGAAAGACGAAATCCTCCATCCACCCGGTCCGCTGCGTTCCTAGACTGCGGCAACAGGCTCGAGACAAATTGGCTTGGCCGACGCAGGGGATTTTTCGTTGACAGGTCCATTTTATTTGTACAATCGTACAAATAGGTGAAACCGCGATCGGGGGCTCGGGTCACTCCGACGTAACCGCGGCAGCGCTTCCCGCCGTCGGCAATCGGAACGTTCGGCTTGCGCCGAATGGTCGCCAAACGTCCGATTGACAATGAGGGCGCGAAAGACGCCATGTGACGCGCGACACGCGCCTGCGTGAGCTAAGGTTAAGAAGGACCGGGCACTCGGTTCGGCGCACAAGAGGTCAGGAATGAAGGGGAGGGACATCTGATGTTCGAACGCAGCACGTTTTCACGCACGGCAGCAGCGGTTGCCATCGCCGGCCTTGCGGCCGTCGTGCCGGCCAAGGCCGAGGACACCGTCAAGGTCGGCCTGATCCTGCCGATGACCGGCGGCCAGGCCTCGACCGGCAAGCAGATCGAGAACGCGATCAAGCTCTACATGCAGCAGAAGGGCGACACCGTCGCCGGCAAGAAGGTCGAGATCATCCTCAAGGATGACGCCGCTATCCCGGACAAGACCAAGACCGCCGCGCAGGAATTGATCGTCAACGACAAGGTCAATTTCATCGCCGGCTTCGGCGTGACGCCGGCCGCGCTCGCCGCCGCGCCGCTCGCGACGCAGGCCAAGATCCCGGAAGTCGTGATGGCGGCCGGCACCTCCATCATCACCGAGCGCTCGCCCTATATCGTGCGCACCAGCTTCACGCTCGCGCAGTCCTCGACCATCATCGCCGACTGGGCCGTGAAGAACGGCATCAAGAAGGTGGCGACGCTGACCTCGGACTATGCGCCGGGCAATGATGCGCTCAACTTCTTCAAGCAGAATTTCACCGCCGGTGGCGGCGAGGTCGTCGAAGAGGTCAAGACGCCGCTCGCCAATCCCGATTTCGCGCCGTTCCTCCAGCGCATGAAGGACGCAAAACCCGACGCGATCTTCGTGTTCGTGCCGGCCGGCCAGGGCGGCAACTTCATGAAGCAATATGCCGAGCGTGGTCTCGACAAGGCCGGCATCAAGGTGATCGGACCCGGCGACGTCACCGACGACGATCTGCTCAACAACATGGGCGACGCCGTGCTCGGCACGGTCACCGCGCATCTCTATTCCGCCGCGCACCCCTCGCAGATGAACAAGGATTTCGTCGCGGCCTACAAGAAGGCCTTCGGCAACCGTCCGGGCTTCATGGCCGTGAGCGGCTATGACGGCATCCACCTGATTTACGAGGCTCTGAAGAAGACCAATGGCGACACCGACGGCACCAAGCTGATCGAAGCCATGAAGGGCCAGAAGTGGGAGAGCCCGCGCGGCCCGATCTCGATCGATCCCGAGACCCGCGACATCGTCCAGAACATCTACATCCGCAAGGTCGAGAAGGTCGACGGCGAGCTCTACAACGTCGAGTTCGCGACCTTCGAGGCCGTCAAGGATCTCGGCAAGACCAAGAAGTGACGCGCGAAAGCGCGTCATCCCGGGGCTCACCTCTCCCGCTCGCGGGAGAGGTCGGCGCAAAGCGCCGGGTGAGGGCTCCCTCCTCATCGGGAGTCTCTCCGTCGAGACACCCTCTCCCCAATCCTCTCCCGCAAGCGGGAGAGGGAGCGCAGCACGGCCCCAGGCCACACCTAGGATGACCTTCGAGCCTCGATGACCTCTATCCTCACCAACCTGTTCGATGGCGTTGCCTACGGCATGCTGCTGTTCGTGCTGGCCTGCGGGCTCGCGGTCACGCTCGGCCTGATGAACTTCGTCAATCTCGCCCACGGCGCCTTCGCCATGGCGGGCGGCTATGTCTGCATGGTGCTGGTCAACCGGATGGGCTGGCCGTTCTTCGCCGCGCTGCCGCTCGCCTTCGTTTCCTCCGCCGCCATCGGCATCGCGCTCGAGCGCACGCTCTATCGCCATCTCTACACGCGCAGCCATCTCGACCAGGTGCTGTTCACGATCGGCCTGACCTTCATGTCGGTCGCGGCCGTCGACTACATCCAGGGCTCGTCGCGCGTGTTCATCAATCTGCCGGCGGCGCTGCAGGGCCAGTTCGACGTGTTCGGCGTCGGCATCGGCCGCTACCGCTTGATGATCATCGTGATCTGCGGCCTGCTCACCATCGGTCTTCAGATGGTACTGGCCAAGACCCGTTTCGGCAGCCGCCTGCGCGCCGCGGTCGATGATCCCCGTGCCGCGAGCGGCCTCGGCATCAACGTGCCGCAGGTGTTCGCCTTCACCTTTGCCTTCGGTTGCGGGCTTGCCGGTCTCGGCGGTGCGCTGAGCGCGGAGATCCTCGGCCTCGATCCGTACTTCCCGCTGAAGTTCATGATCTATTTCCTGATCGTGGTCACCGTCGGCGGTTCGTCCTCGATCACCGGGCCGTTCCTGGCCTCGCTTCTGCTCGGCATTGGCGACGTCGCCGGCAAATATTACGTGCCCAAGATGGGCCCCTTCGTGATCTACACCATGATGATCGTGATCCTGATCTGGCGCCCGAACGGCCTGTTCGGCCGCACGGCCGCGCGTTGAGTTTGCCGATGAGCGCTTCCTCCGACGTCGGCTATCATGCCCAGCGCCAGGCGCGCTGGCACTATGGCGAAGTCGCTTTCTGGCTCCTCGTGCTGGCCTGCGGCTTCATATTTCCCACGCGCTATCTGATCATGACCGACATCCTGCGGCTGGCGCTGTTCACGATGTCGCTCGATCTCATCCTCGGCTATGCCGGCATCGTCTCGCTGGGCCACGCCGCCTTCTTCGGCGTCGGCGCCTATGCGGCGGGGCTTCTTGCGCTTCACGGCATCGTCAAGGAGCCGGTGCTCGCGCTGATCGTCGCTGGCTTGGCTGCGATGGTGCTGGGCTTTGCCACGAGCTTTCTCGTGATCCGCGGCGTCGACCTGACCCGGCTGATGGTCACGCTCGGCATCGCGCTGCTGCTCGAGGCGCTGGCCGAGCGCTTCTCCAACATCACCGGCGGCACCGACGGCTTGCAGGGCATCGAGATGGAGCCGATTTTCGGCGAGATCCCGTTCGACATGTTCGGCAAGACCGGCTTCTTCTATTCGCTGGCCGTGCTGTTCCTGCTGTTTCTGCTCGCTCGCCGCGTCGTGCACTCGCCGTTTGGTCTGTCGCTGCGCGCGATCAAGAACAATCCGCTGCGCGCTGCCGCGATCGGCATCCCCGTCAACCGCCGGCTGATCGCGATCTACACGCTCGCAGCGTTCTATGCCGGTATCGCGGGCGCGCTGTTCACCCAGACCACCGCGATCGCCTCGCTCGACGTGTTCGCCTTCGAGCGCTCGGCCGATCTGATGCTGGTGCTCGTCATCGGCGGCACCGGCTATCTCTATGGCGGCCTGATCGGCGCGGTCGTCTTCAAGATGCTGCAGGAACTGTTTCAGACCATCACGCCACAATACTGGATGTTCTGGATCGGCCTCGTGCTGGTCGTGATCGTGCTGGTCGGCCGCCAGCGCCTGCATCGCTGGGTGCTGTACGTGCCGAACCTCGTGATCAAGCAGGTGATGGGGCGCAAGGCCGTCGTCGCCGTGCCGGAGAGCGATTCATGACCATCGCGCTCGAAACCCAGAATCTCGAAAAGCAGTTTGGCGGCCTGCGCGTCACCCGCGATCTGTCCTTGAAGATCGAGCAGGGCGCCCGCCATGCGCTGATCGGCCCGAACGGCGCTGGCAAGACCACGGTCATCAACCAGCTCACCGGCGTGCTGAAGCCGAACTCCGGCCGCATCCTGCTTGAAGGCCAGGACATCACCGACCTTCCCGTGCACAAGCGCGTGCTGCGCGGCCTGTCGCGCACCTTCCAGATCAACCAGCTCTATCCCGACCTGACGCCGCTCGAGACCATTGGCCTTGCGGTCTCCGAACGCCTCGGACATGGCGGCGACTGGTGGCGGCGGATGGGCACGCGCAGCGACGTCAACGGCGAGATCGCCGATCTGCTGACGCGCTTCCATCTGCTCGATGTCATGAACGAGCAGACCGTGACTCTGCCTTACGGCAAGCAACGCCTGCTCGAGATCGCGGTCGCGATCGCGGCCAAGCCGCGCGTGCTGCTGCTCGACGAGCCCGCCGCCGGTGTGCCCGAAAGCGAGCGCCACGACATTCTCGCGGTGGTCGGCGCGCTGCCGCGTGACGTCACGGTGCTCCTGATCGAGCACGACATGGACCTCGTCTTCTCCTTTGCCGACCGTATCTCGGTGCTGGTCTCGGGCGCGCTGCTCACCGAAGGTCCGCCCGAGCAGGTCGCGCGCGATCCCCAGGTGAAGGCCGTCTATCTCGGCGAGGAGGCGGTCAATGTCTGACCTGCTCGCGATCGATTCCCTGCGCGCCGGCTATGGCGAGGCGGTGGTGCTGCCCAACATGTCGCTGCGCATCGCCGAGGGGCAGGTGCTGGCGCTGCTGGGGCGCAACGGCACCGGCAAGACCACGCTGATCAACTCCATCGTCGGTGTCACCCGCCGCTTCTCCGGCTCGGTCGCACTTGCCGGCGCCGACGTCACGAGTTTGCGGCCCGACCAGCGGGCGCGCGCCGGGATTGGCTGGGTGCCGCAGGAGCGCAACATCTTCCGCTCGCTCACGGTGGAAGAGAACATGACCGCCGTGGCGCAGCCCGGCCCCTGGACGGTCGAGAAGGTCTACGAGATGTTCCCGCGGCTGAAGGAGCGGCGGAGCAATTTCGGCAACCAGCTCTCCGGCGGCGAGCAACAGATGCTGGCGATCGGCCGCGCACTGACCCTCAACCCGAAGGTTCTGCTGCTGGACGAGCCGACCGAGGGTCTTGCCCCCATCATCGTCGAGGAGCTCTTGAGGGCGATCGGGGCCATCACCCGGGCGGGTGGCATCTGCTCGATCATCGTCGAGCAGAATGCCCAAAAGATTCTGGGGCTCGCCGACCGCGTTGTGATATTGGAGCGCGGAACGATCGTCCACGACGCCCCGAGCGCCGCGCTGAAGGCCGACCCGTCGGTCCTGGAGCGCCACCTCGGTGTCGCCGGAGCGGCCGCCCACTAAAATATCCCGGGAGTAACAAATGCAGCGAATCAAAGCCCCCTTCCGCGCCGACGAGGTCGGCAGCCTCCTGCGCCCCGCCAAGATCAAGGAAGCCCGCAGCCGTCTCGAGAAGGGCGAGATCTCGGCCGACGATCTGCGCAAGATCGAGGACATGGAGATCGAGAAGGTCGTGCACAAGCAGGCCTCCGTCGGCTTGAAGCTCGCGACCGATGGCGAGTTCCGCCGTTCCTGGTGGCATTTCGACTTCCTGGCCAAGCTGACCGGCTGCGAGCTGTTTCACCCCGACTCCGGCATCCAGTTCGCGGGTGTGCAGACCCGTCACGACGCGGTGCGCGTGATCGGCAAGCTCGACTTCCCCGACGACCACCCGATGCTGGACCATTTCCGCTTCCTCAAGAAGAACGCGGATCAGGCCCACGTCACCGCCAAGATGACGATCCCCTCGCCGGCGGTGCTGCACTTCCGCGGCGGCCGCAAGGCAATCTCCAAGGACGTCTATCCCGATCTGGACGCCTTCTACGAGGACCTCGGCAAGACCTACCGCAAGGCGGTGAAGGCGTTCTACGACGCTGGCTGCCGCTATCTCCAGTTCGACGACACGGTCTGGGCGTATCTCTGCTCGCCGGATGAATTGCAGAAGGCGCGCGAGCGCGGTGATAATCCGGACGGCCTCCAGCAGATCTATGCGCGCGTCATCAACTACGCGCTGGCAGAGAAGCCCGCCGACATGGTGGTGACGACGCATGTCTGCCGCGGCAATTTCCGCTCGACCTGGATTTCTTCGGGCGGCTACGAGCCCGTGGCCGAGACCATGCTCGCCGGCACCAATTACGACGGCTACTTCCTCGAATACGACAGTGACCGCGCAGGCGGCTTCGAGCCGCTGCGCTTCCTGCCGAAGGGCAACAAGGTCGTCGTGGTCGGCGTCATCACCTCGAAGTTCGGCGAGCTCGAGAAGAAGGACGACATCAAGCGCCGCCTGGAAGAGGCCGCCAAGTTCGCGCCGCTGGAGCAGCTCGCGCTGTCGCCTCAGTGCGGTTTCGCCTCGACGGAAGAGGGCAACATCCTCTCCGAGGAAGAGCAGTGGGCCAAGCTGAGCCTTGCGGTGGAGATCGCGAAGGAAGTGTGGGGCAACTGACGCGCCACGTCGTCCCGCAGCTGGGTAACGGCGAAGCCTCACCACACACACTGTCATTCCCCGCGAAAGCGGGGAATCCAGTAGGCCGCGGCCTCTCGGTGAATCACTGACGTCTCGGAATACTGGATCGCCCGGTCAAGCCGGGCGATGATAGCTGAGTGTTGGGGCGATTAGCGTGTCGTCATTTCGACGCGAGATAGACCTCACCCAACAGCGACGAGTTAGACCACGGCACCTGCTTGTTCTTCGTGCTCGAGACCACCTCCGCCCGCACGCGCGTGAGCATCTGCTGCACTTCCAGTCCCGGCGTGCCGAGATGGCGGGACAGCGCAGCGGAGAAAGGCGAGTTGGCGCCTTCGCCGTCGAGCGCGACCTGGCCCGGCGCAGTGGCGAAGGCGATCAGCGTGCCCGCGCCAAGCGTCGCACCGGCACCTAAGCTCGTCGGAGCTGCAAGACCCGAGGCACCTTCGATGGCGCGGTTGGCGCCGGTGCTTGCCACCTGCGGGGCCATTGGATTGTTGCGGCAGGCATCGAAGATCAGAATGTTGGTGCGGACCTGGTCGTCGAGGCCGGCCATGATCGTGTCCATGTCGATCATCGCCTCCGTCATGCCGATGCCAGCCTTGAGCTCGACATCGACGGGAATGAGATAGTTGCGGCCGTCGACCTGCACGCCATGGCCGGCATAATAGACCAATGCGACCTGCGCCCGCGCCGCCTCGCGCAGGAAGTCGCGCGTCACCTTCTGCATCGCTGCGCGGTCGAGATCGACGCCCTCCGTCACCGCGAAGCCGATGTCGCGCAAGCTCTTCGCGACGGCACGCGCATCGTTGGGTGGATTGGGCAGCGCCTTGACATGCGCATAGGCGCCGTTGCCGATCACCAGTGCCATGCGCTTGCCAAGGGCAACCGGCGCAGGCGAGGGCACCGGCGCCGCGCCCGTCTGCGGTGCCGGCTGCGTCGTCGGTGACGGCGCATCGCGCGGGATGGGTGTGAGCGCATCCGTTACCAGCGACAGCCGCACCTTTGCGGTGGCCTGATTGGCCTTGCTGCCGGCATCGGAAGCCACGATCGCCAGTGTCGCCCTGTAGTCGTCGCGCGCATGCGCATAGTCGCCCTTGGCTTCATAGGACAGTGCGCAATGGATATAGCCGGAGATCAGCACGCTGTTCGGCGGCGTCATAATGTTGACGGGCGGCTTCTCCTTCGCAAGCCGGATCGCCTCGCTGCCATCGGCGATGGCGCGGTCGAGATCGCCCCTGGCGCGCCAGATCGCGGTGCGGTTGATCAACGGCTGCGGCAGCGTCGGATCGAGCCGGATCGCCTGGTTGATGTCGGTGAGCGCGCCGTCGAGCTCGCCGAGCGCCGCTTTCGAGATGCCGCGGTTCTGGAACGAGAACGCCGATTTCGGGTCGGCCTTGATCGCCATGTCGTAGTCGGCAATGGCCTTGGCGTAGTCGCCCTTGCCGCGCCAGGCATTGCCGCGATTGTGGAAGATGATGCCACTCGGTGGGCCGAGCTTCAGCGCATCGTCGAAATCGGCGATCGCGATGTCGTAGTCGCCCTTGTCGTAATAGGCCGATCCCCTGAGATTGTAGACCGCCTGGCTCGGCCGGAGCCGGATCGCTTCGGTGGCGTCCGTGATGACTTTTGCGTAGTCGCCCTTCTTGTTCCAGCCCACCGCGCGCCAGAAATAGACCGTCGCAAGCTGCTCGCCCTTGAACACCTTCAGCGCGATGATCTTGGTGCAGGCGTCGATCATCTGGTCGGCAGGCGTGGTGTCGGTGGTGCAGAGCGGCCCGAGTTGGCTGCGCGCCTGGGCGAAGGCGGGTGCGGCCCACAGGGTTGCGGCGAGCAGGCAGAGCGCGACGAGCAGGCGGCGCATGACGGTGGTCCCCTGAGGTGAAGCGCTTGTTTGTTGCCCGGCAGAGCCCCAGGGTTCACGCTCCCGTCATTGGACGCGGGGAAATCCAGGGGAGGGTATTCCCTCAGTGGGCAGATTTTGCTACGAGGCAGAACCCAACACCGCTGCCCACCAGCTTCCCACTCATGAAAAACGACGAAATCCTGAGCCAGATCACCGAGTTCTGCCGCAAGGCGGACATGGCGGAATCGACGTTTGGCCGGCGCGCGGTGAACGATGGGAAGCTGGTGCACCGCCTGCGCGAGGGAAAGCGCATCACCATCGACACGCTCGACCGGATCCAGGCCTATATCGCGGCCTCGACGACCGGCGGGCTGCCGCCGCCGCGGGGGCTTCAGGTGCCCCCGGAAAAGCGCGACCCGCGCGGCAATTTCCGTTTCTTCGAGAACCGGCAGAAATACCTGCTGTTCGTCCATACCTGTAGCGAGAAGCGGGTGGTCGCCGAGCGCGTCGCGCTCGAACTCTCCAGCATCCATCCGCGTCCGCCGGCATTGCGCATCTTCGACGCGGGCGTCGGCGACGGCACGGTGCTGGCGCGGGTGCTGCGTGCAACCCACCAGCGCTACCCGCATATGCCCTTCTACGTGGCCGGCAAAGAGCTCAGTCTCGAGGATCTGCGCCTGACGCTAGAAAAGGTGCCGGACCGCATTTTCGAGCATCCGGCGTCGGTATTCGTCTTCACCAACATGTTCTATTCGGAGGCGCCCTGGCTCACGCCGGCATCGCCCGCGGCAGCGGCGGCGACCGTCTGGCACGAAGTTCCCCTGCGGGGCGCCTCATCGGGCGAATTCGAGCAACAGATCGCCGAGCTGCGGCCGTTCCTGGAGCAGAACTGGCGCGCGGCGATCAGCCCACGCACGGCCATGCCGCTCTATGAGCGGCCCGTCGTCCTCGTGCTCTACCGCGAGGACCACAGGTTCCTGCTCGATTCGACCATTCCGCGGCCGGGGCAGACCGAGGCCAATTTCGACCTCGTCATCGCATCCCAGCCCTACCGGGCCCTGTCCTCGGTCAATTTCCGGGCAAAGCGGATCATCGCGCCGCTGGCGCGGGCGCTTCGACCGGGGGGGCGGCTGATCGGAATTCACTCCCACGGCCAGGATCCGGGCATGGAAATGATCCAGGCGATCTGGCCGGGAGAAAATCCTTTCTCGGTCAGCCGTCATGAGCTATTGCGCGCGGTAAAGTACGAGCTCGGATCGTTGGGCCGGGACCTAAATTTTAATGCTTACGCGGATAACCGTTCGATCTTCAGGTATGATATGGAAGCGCTGCCCAACGAGGTCACGGGTACCATCGGAACCTCGACGGCCTTTGCAGCGTGGAATGCGGCGGTGTATGTCGCTCAGATCGAGGACGATCGTTTGACGGAAATGACTCAAAACGGCCGCACCCTGGATGCCGCCAGGGATGTGCTGCGAAAGTACAACGGGCTCTGGTTTCTCGACGAATCCTACGTCATCTCGCGACGGCGTGATTGATTTCATCCGAAGGTAAACATCGCAAACGCCCGCCAGCTCAGCGGCGGAACAAGGGGTTACTGATGCGCGCGTCCTATCTCTTCACCAGCGAGTCCGTGTCCGAGGGGCATCCCGACAAGGTCTGCGACCGGATCTCCGATGAAATCGTCGATCTGTTCTACCGCGAAGGGCCGAAGGCCGGCATCGATCCGTGGCAGATCCGTGCGGCCTGCGAGACGCTCGCGACCACCAACAAGGTCGTGATCGCCGGTGAGACCCGCGGCCCGGCATCGGTCACCAACGAGCAGATCGAGAGCGTCGTGCGCGGTGCCATCAAGGACATCGGCTACGAGCAGGACGGCTTCCACTGGAAGACCGCCGACATCGAGATCCTGTTGCATCCGCAGTCGGCCGACATCGCGCAGGGCGTCGATGCGCTGCAGCCGGGCGAGGTCAAGGAAGAAGGCGCCGGCGACCAGGGCATCATGTTCGGTTACGCCACCAACGAGACGCCTGATCTGATGCCGGCGCCGATCTTCTACGCCCACAAGATCCTGCGCCTGATCTCCGAAGCGCGCCACTCCGGCCGCGAGAAGGTGCTGGGTCCGGACTCCAAGAGCCAGGTCACCGTGCAGTACGAGAACGGCAAGCCGGTCGGCGTGCGCGAGATCGTGGTGTCGCATCAGCATCTGGTCGAGGACATCTCGTCCAAGCAGATCCGTGACATCGTCGAGCCCTATGTGCGCGAGGCGCTGCCGAAGGACTGGATCACGCCGAAGACGATCTGGCACATCAACCCGACCGGAAAGTTCTACATCGGCGGTCCCGATGGCGATTCCGGCCTGACCGGCCGCAAGATCATCGTCGATACCTATGGTGGTGCGGCCCCGCATGGCGGCGGCGCGTTCTCCGGCAAGGATCCGACCAAGGTCGACCGTTCCGCGGCTTACGCCGCGCGCTACGTCGCCAAGAACATCGTCGCAGCCGGTCTTGCCGATCGCTGCACGCTGCAGCTCGCCTACGCCATCGGCGTGGCGCGTCCGCTGTCGATCTACATCGACACCCACGGCACCGGCAAAGTGTCGGAGGACGAGCTCGAGAAGGCCGCTGCCAAGGCGATGGATCTCACCCCGCGCGGCATCCGTACCCATCTCGATCTCAACCGTCCGATCTACGCACGGACTTCGGCCTACGGTCATTTCGGCCGCACGCCCGACAACGAGGGCGGCTTCTCCTGGGAGAAGACCGATCTCGTCGAAGCGCTCAAGCGCGCCGTCTGATCACCGACATCATTCCGGGCCGCCGCGAGGGCGGCGAGCCCGGGATCCCAAATCCATCACGTCGAGTTTCCGGGTTCGCCTCGTCGAGGCACCCGGAATGACCAATTCAACAACAGGACCTCCGCTATGAATGCGAAGCCCGGCTTTACCGACTACATCGTCAAGGACATTTCGCTCGCCGATTTCGGCCGCAAGGAGCTCTCGCTCGCCGAGACCGAGATGCCCGGCCTGATGGCAACCCGCGAAGAGTATGGCCCCAAGCAGCCGCTGAAGGGCGCGCGTATCGCCGGCTCGCTGCACATGACGATCCAGACCGGCGTGCTGATCGAGACGCTGGCAGCACTCGGCGCCGACATCCGCTGGGTCTCCTGCAACATCTATTCGACGCAGGACCACGCCGCGGCGGCGATCGCTGCCGCCGGCATTCCAGTGTTCGCGGTCAAGGGCGAGACGCTGACCGAATACTGGGACTACACCGCAAAACTGTTCGACTGGCACGGCGGCGGTCACCCGAACATGATCCTCGATGACGGCGGCGACGCCACCATGTACGTCCATCTCGGTCTGCGCGCCGAGAACGGCGACGCCGCGTTCCTCGACAAGCCCGGCTCCGAGGAAGAGGAAGTCTTCTTCGCGCTTCTGAAGAAGCAGCTCAAGGAGAAGCCGAAGGGCTACTTCGCCGGGATCGCCGAGAGCATCAAGGGCGTTTCCGAAGAGACCACCACGGGCGTGCATCGTCTCTATGACATGCAGAAGGCCGGCACGCTGCTGTGGCCGGCGATCAACGTCAACGACAGCGTCACCAAGTCGAAATTCGACAACCTCTATGGCTGCCGTGAATCGCTGGTCGACGGCATCCGCCGCGGCACCGACGTGATGATGTCGGGCAAGGTCGCGATGGTCGCGGGCTTCGGCGACGTCGGCAAGGGCTCGGCCGCCTCGCTGCGCCAGGCCGGCTGCCGCGTGATGGTCTCCGAAGTCGATCCGATCTGCGCGCTTCAGGCCGCGATGGAAGGCTATGAGGTCGTGACGATGGAAGACGCGGCGCCCCGCGCCGACATCTTCGTCACCGCGACCGGCAACAAGGACATCATCACGATCGAGCACATGCGCGCGATGAAGGATCGCGCCATCGTCTGCAACATCGGCCATTTCGACAACGAGATCCAGATCGCGGGTCTGCGTAACCTGAAGTGGACCAACATCAAGCCGCAGGTCGACGAGATCGAATTCCCCGACAAGCACCGCATCATCATGCTGTCGGAGGGCCGCCTCGTGAACCTCGGCAACGCGATGGGGCACCCCAGCTTCGTGATGTCGGCGTCCTTCACCAACCAGACGCTGGCGCAGATCGAGCTGTTCGCCAACAACAAGGACGGCAAGTACAAGAAGGAAGTCTACGTGCTGCCGAAGTCGCTCGACGAGAAGGTCGCGCGCCTCCACCTCGCCAAGATCGGCGTCAAGCTCACCGAGCTGCGCAAGGACCAGGCCGACTACATCGGCGTCAAGCAGGAAGGTCCGTACAAGTCGGACCACTATCGGTACTGATCCGCCGCTCACATCGATTTCGACTCGAAGCCCCGGAGCAATCCGGGGCTTCGTTGTTTCGGCGCATGGAATTCAACTCGCTTTAGGGTTGTTGCACCACTGATTGCCAATTGACGGCCTGCGGCGACGGGCGGACAATCCTCCTCGGCGGAGGAAACCATGCCCCAGGAACATTTCGACGTTCTCATCGTCGGCGCCGGCCTGTCCGGCATCGGCGCCGGCTATCATCTTCAGACGAAGTGCCCGGGCAAGAGCTACGTCATTCTGGAGGGCCGCGACTGCATCGGCGGCACCTGGGACCTGTTTCGTTATCCGGGCGTCCGCTCCGACAGCGACATGTTCACGCTGGGCTATTCGTTCAAGCCGTGGACCGACCCGAAGGCGATCGCGGACGGGCCGCAGATCCTGAACTATGTGCGCGAGACCGCAACCGAGAACGCCATCGACAAGCACATCCGCTTTCGCCACCGCGTCAAGCGTGCGGCGTGGTCAACGCCTGAGGCGCGCTGGACCGTCGAGGCCGAGCGCATGACAGGTGAGGGCGCGACCGAGCTGGTGCGCTTCACTTGCAATTTCCTGTTCATGTGCTCGGGCTATTACAAGTACGAGGCCGGCTACACGCCGGAGTTCAAGGGCGTCGGGGATTTCGCCGGCCGCATCGTGCATCCGCAGAGATGGACCGACGATATCGACTATGCGGGCAAGCGCGTCGTCGTGATCGGCTCGGGCGCGACCGCAGTGACGCTGGTGCCGGAGCTCGCCAAGACTGCGGCGCAGGTCACCATGCTCCAGCGCTCGCCGACCTATGTGGTGTCGCGCCCGGCGCAGGATCCCGTCGCCAACAAATTGCGCCGCAATCTGCCGACGCGGCTTGCCTATCATGTCATCCGCTGGCGCAACGTGATGTGGGGGATGTTCTTCTTCCAGCTCAGCCGCCGCCGCCCGGCGAAGGTGAAGGAACTGGTCCTCAAGGGCGTGAGAATCGCGCTCGGCCCCGACTACGACCTCGCCACTCATTTCACGCCGCGCTATAATCCCTGGGATCAGCGGCTGTGCCTCGTGCCCGACGGCGACCTCTTTAAGGCGATCCGCGAAAAGCGCGCCGCCGTCGTCACCAATGAGATCGATACCTTTACCCGCGATGGCATTCGCCTCAAGGACGGCAGCGAGCTTGCGGCGGACATCATCGTGACCGCGACGGGGCTGGTGCTCCAGGTCGTCGGCGGCCTCGACGTCAGCGTCGACGGCCGCGCCGTCGATTTCGCCAATACGCTGACCTACAAGGGCATGATGTATGCGGACGTGCCGAACATGGCGTCAGCCTTCGGCTACACCAATGCGTCCTGGACGCTGAAATGCGATCTCACCTGCGAATATGTCTGCCGCCTCATCAACTACATGGACCGGCGCAATTTCCGCCAGTGCATGCCGCACAATGACGATCCTGAAATCACCGCGCAGCCGTCGCTCGATTTCACCTCGGGTTATGTGCAGCGCTCGGTCGCCAAGATGCCGAAGCAGGGCTCGAAGCAGCCATGGCGGCTGTACCAGAACTATGCGCTCGACATCGTCTCCTTGCGCTTCGGCGGGATCGACGACGGCGTGATGCAGTATTCCTGATCGCGCCATCGTCAGCGGTCATGCCTTGCGCGTGGCGAGCGCAAGGCCAAGATCGATTGCAAGCGCCAGCACGACAGCGCCGCCGCCAAGTCCGAACAGGAGCAGATAGTCACCCCCGGTCTGCGCGTAGATCCAGGAGAAGCCATAGGCTGCGGCGGCCTGGAACAGCGCAAAGCTGGTAGTGGCGTGGCTCCATGTCGCGCGCTGCCGTTCGTTGGAGTGAGGCACGAGTTCATGGATGCGTCCGAGCACCAGCGGTACGATGCCGGGCGTGAAGCCGCCGACCACAATGCTCGATACGATCAGCGATATTGGCGTGGCGCTGACGTTCGGCAGCAGCACGGCGGCCGCCTCGATCAGGAACGCCGCGCGCAGCGCCGGACCGAAACCCCAGCGGTCGCCGAGATGGCCGGTGACGAGCGGACCTGCGATGGCGCCGAGGCCGTACAGTACCCAGTAGCGAGATCCTGCGGCGATCCCTTGGCCAAGGCCACGCGCGACGAAGTCGACGATGAAGACCATGTGCGGTACCAGCGCGACCGCGTTGAGGCCGTATTGGACGAGCAACGCGCGGGCAGCGGGCGAGGTATGATGGGGATTGGCTTGATGCGAGGATGCAGCATCGGCCTTGGTCTCTGTCGGCCAGTTCCACCAGCTCGCGAGCGTGAGCATGGCCGAGAGCACGCCGAGGCCATACCAGCTCTGTTGCAAGCCCTGTTGCAGCAGCAACGGCACCAGCGTGCCCGACGCGGCGACGCCGAGACCGACGCCGGCGAAGATCACGCCGCCGACGATGCCGCGCCGCGCCGGCGAGGTGTGAGGCTGAATGACAGACGCCGCCAGCACCATGATGATCCCGCCGGTGAGGCCGGAGAGAAAGCGCCAAGCGAAGAACCAGGTGAACGACACCGGTGTGGAACTTGCGAAGAAGGAGACGGTGGCCAGCAGCATCATCGAACGCAGTGCGCGGACCGCGCCGATCCGGGTGACCACGGCTCGGGCCGCGAGCGCGCCGGCGAGATAGCCGGCAAGGTTCGCCGCACCGAGATAGACGACGTCGGATGCGCTGAACCATTTTGCCGCAATCAGCGCCGGGATCAGCGGTGTGTAGGAAAAGCGGGCGAGGCCGAGGCCGACAAGCGACGCGGACAAGCCGGCCACTGCATATCGCCAGGTTTGTTGTGATTCTGACCCCGGCTGCGGATGCAGCCGGGTCTCCATGTGCTGCTTCGTGTTGGCGTTGGTCATGTCATCCTCCTGCGCGCGACGGCGCGCGGATCATCCCGTCTGGGCGGCGCGGCGGCGCCGGAATTCCGGCACGGGCAGGCCGCCCCAGCCCCAATTGTCGGTGTCGACTTCCTCGATCACGACGAAGGTGGCATCGAGCGGTTTGCCGAGGACATCCCGCAGGAGCTCGCTTGATCCCTTGATCAGTGCGGCCTTCTCCTCCGCCGTGACCGACGCCGCTCCCGGCGTCGTTCCTTCGCGGGTCACTTGAATTGTGACGATGGGCATTGTCGTTCTCCTCCGCTCAGTGGCCGGCGCTCTGGCCGCCATCGACATGCAGGATCTCGCCGGTGACGAAGGAAGCACCCTCGAGATACAGCACGGCATCGACGATGTCGGACATCTCGCCCATACGGCCGACCGGGTGCAGCGCGCTGAGCTGGGCGTGCGTTTCGACCGGATGCATCGGCGACTTGATGATGCCGGGCGAGACCGCGTTCACGCGGATGCCGCGCCTCGCGTATTCGATGGCGAGCGACTTGGTCGCAGCGTTCAGTCCGCCCTTGCTCAGCGAGGCCAGCACCGACGGCACGTTCGAGTTCGCTTGATCGACCAGCGTGGTCGTGATCTGGACGACATGGCCAGAGCCCTGCTTCTCCATCTCGGCGATGGCGAGCTGCGTGATGTTAAAGAAGCCGGCGACGTTGGTCCCCATTACCGCCGCATAGTCTTCGGCCGTATATTGCGTGAACGGCTTTGCGACGAAGATGCCGGCATTGTTGACCAACGTGTCGACGCGACCGAAGCGGGCGACGGCTTCCGAGACCAGGCGTTCCGCCGTGCTCCGGTCGGCGATGTCACCGGGAATGACGAGGACATCGTCGTCGCTCGACGGCTTGATGGAGCGCGCTGTGGCGACAACGCGATAGTTGCGATCGCGAAAACCCTGGACCAGCGCGGCGCCGATGCCCTGCGAAGCACCCGTGACGATGGCGACTTTCTGCTCGATACCCATGATGGGCTCCTGTTGTTGGCTTTGAGAATCTGCGCCAGCAGCGGCTGGCTTGGGCAGAGAGGTACGCCGCGACGGCTTGCTCGCGAATACTCGCTGTCCGGCAGACACTCTTTCGCGGCGCGAACGAATGCCGGATCGGCCGCCGGAGGCGGTTGTCGCGGCGGTGGCAAACGCCTAGCTTGCACCGCAATTTCATAGGGCGACGGGAAGCGTATGGATCGTCTGGATGCGATGAAAGTGTTTGTCCTTGCTGTGGATGAGGGCAGCCTTGCGGCCGGAGGGCGCAAGCTCGGCCGTTCACCGGCGGCGGTGAGCCGAGCGATCGGTTTTCTCGAAGAGCGCGTCGGCGCCGAGTTGCTGCACCGGACCACGCGGTCGATCAAGCTGAGCGAGGAAGGGGAGCGCTATGCCGCAATCTGCCGCCGCGTGCTTGCGGAGCTGGAGGAGGCCGATGACATCGCGGCCGGGCCGCGGACGGCGCCGCGCGGCCTGCTCACGATCACGGCACCCGTCGTGTCGGGCGAGATGGTCTTGCGGCCGATCCTCGATGCGTTTCTCGACGCCTATCCGACGGTGTCGGCCAAGCTGTTGCTGTTCGACCGGGCCGTCAACTTGATCGAGGAGGGCGTCGACGTGGCGCTCCGCATCGGCCCCCTCGCTGATTCCGCGATGATCGCGATGCGGGTCGGCGAGATCAGCCGCGTCGTGGTGGCGGCGCCGCGCTATCTGAAACAGCATCCCCGCGTCACCGAGCCCGGCGATCTCGCAAAACACCAGATCGTCGCGATGGCGCACCTTCCCAATTCGTGGACCTTTGCGCCGCAGGCCGGTTCGTCGGCGCCGCGCACGGTGCAGTTCACCCCGCGGCTCCTGGTCAACAGCACCTATGCGGCGGTGGCCTCCGCGGTCGCCGGGCGCGGGGTGGCGCGGATGTATTCGTACCAGGTGGCCGAGCAGGTCGCGCGCGGCGAGCTCGAGATCGTGCTGGCCGGCGATGAGGATCCCTCGATGCCCGCGCATTTGATCTGCCCGCAGGGCCGGCTCTCGGTCCCGAAGGTGCGGGCCTTCACCGACTTTGCCGTGCCCCGGCTGAAGAAGCAGTTTGCGCTGCTGAAGAAGAGCATCAGGGCACGCTGAGCCACTGCATCGTTCGCCAATGCGTTGTTTTGCGTATACGGCCGCTGGGCTGAATCGGCGATGATCCGGGAACGGTTAACGGCGATTTAACGGATGAGTCCTAGCCTGTCTCGGCCGGGGTTACTCGCAAGGCCGAGGTGAGCCCAATGGAAGCCCAGAAGATCGCGGTCGACGCCGTCGTTGCGTTGACCGATTGCGACCGCGACGCCGTCATCGCCTTCATCCGCCGGCTCTATCTCGCCGGTGTCACCGACCCCAAGCGCCTCACCTTCAAGGGTCTTCAGGCGCTGTCCCGGGCGTGATTCGGCCGGGTTCGGCCCGGATTCCGGCCTCCCGCTCTCGCCAGTGTGACCGCAACCCTTCGGTGAATATCTTGCCGCTCCAATCGGGGCGGAGTAGATCACCTCCCCGGCTGGGTCACTGGGGAACGGGGAGATGTTGAAACAGCTTTTTGCGCCGCAACTTGTCATTCTTTATGTGCTTGCAGCATCGACGATTTACGTTCACTTCCGCGGCAAGCAGCGGCTGCGCTTCGCGCGCCAGCTCGGCGATCACTCGACCTATCTCGCGCCCTACAACGTGCTGGTGTATGCGGGCTCGGCGGTGCCGAACAGGCCGGTGATCCCGGTCGAGCAGTTTCCCGAGCTGAAACCCCTCAGCGAGAACTGGGAGACCATCCGCGACGAGGCCGTGCGCCTGTTCGATGAAGGCTTCATCCGCGCGGCCGCCAAGAACAACGACTGGGGCTTCTACTCGTTCTTCAAGAGCGGCTGGAAGCGCTTTTACCTGAAATGGTACGACGACTTCCTGCCCTCGGCGAACACGCTGTGTCCGAAGACGGTGGAGTTGCTCAGGTCGATCCCGAGCGTGCATGGCGCGATGTTCGCGATGCTGCCGCCCGGCGGCAAGCTGGGCGCGCACCGCGATCCCTTCGCCGGCTCGCTGCGCTATCATCTCGGCCTCGTCACGCCGAACTCGAACAAGTGCCGTATCCTCGTCGACGGCGTCGAATGCGTCTGGCGCGACGGCGAGGCCTTCATGTTCGACGAGACCTTCATTCACAGCGCGGAGAATGCGACCGAAATCAATCGCATCATCCTGTTCTGCGACGTCGAGCGCCCGATGAAGTACGGCTTCATGACCGCGATCAATCGCTGGGTCAGCCATCACATCGTCAAGGCGTCGGCAACCCAGAACGTCGACGGCGAGAATGTCGGCGCGCTCAACAAGGTGTTCGGCAAGCTCTACGAGATCCATCTCGGCAGCCGCAAGATCAAGGAGTGGAATCGCAACGTCTACTACGCGCTGAAGTACTCGCTGACGGCGCTGATCCTCGGCCTCATCGTGCTGTCGGCGTTGCGGTGATCGTATCGCCGCGTTGAAAATGAAAAGCCCCGGGAGTGATCTCCGGGGCTTTGTTGTTTTCGGGCTTGGTCGGAGTGTTACGCCGGCCGGGCGCCCGTGTTGATGATCGACCCCACATGCTGTCCGCGCAGTGCCGCGCTGATCCGGCCGGGGACGAGGCCGTTCACGACCTGCACACGGCTGATGTGCCGTGCATTCGCCATCACCTCGAGCAGCGCAGGATCGAACGGCAGCGTGCCCTTGAGTTTTGTGAGTTCGGCAAAGCTGGTCTCCTTCAGCAGCTCCGCCTTCTTGCCATCGGCGCCATTGGGATCCGTAGTGTAGACGCCGTCGACGTCCTCCACGATCGTGAGCCCCGCGGCCCCGAGCGCGTCGGCGAGTAGGAAGGCGCCGGTGTCGGCCCGATGCAGCGGGATGCGCGAGGTCGGGAATTCATGATGGTGGTAGGGCGGGAAGGCGCTGCCGACGACCGCGCGGCTAGCTGTGAGGTGAATGGCGAGCTGGCTCGCGATGGTGGGATGCTCGATGTAGGAGACGCCCTCCGGCGCGAGCAGGCTCGCAAGGATATGGCCGTTCTGGCCGGCCTCGCTGGCGGCGAGCGGCGCGAGCGAGCCGACCGGCAGGCCGAGGTCGAGGCCGACGCTGTAGAGATGGCGCGCCCGGATGCCGGCGCCGGTCAGGATCAGCAGGCGATGCTCCGGGAGGAGCGAGCGCAGCTCGTCGACCAGCGGAAGGATCGCTTCGTGACCGCGATCCATGATGCGGCCGCCGATCTTGACGACCTGCAGCCAGGGCAGCAGCTTGATCGGGCGGTTGCCGGCGACGGGGCGGGTGAGGTCGCTGTCGAGAAGCGTCTGGCGCGCGAGCGGCGAGGCGACGTGCTTGATCTGGTTGGTGTCAGCCATGACGGTGCTCTCTTCAGCTCGCGGTGATGATGGTGCCGACATGCTCGCCCGCGAGCGCGCGGGTGAGATTGCCGGGGACGAGGCCGTTGATGATTTGCACCTCGCGGACGTGGCGCGCCGCCGTGAGGAGATCGAGCACCGGGAATTCCAGGATGGAGTCCTGGAGGCCCTTGGCCTTCATCTCGGCCACCGAGATTTTCGGGATGAAGGTGGCATTCTTCGAGGTCTTCGGGTTCGCGGTGTAGAGACCGTTCTCGTCCTTCACATAGATCATCGCCTTGCAGCCGAACTGCTCGGCGACCAGGAAGCATCCGGCGTCGGTGCGATAGGGCGGGATCACGCCTTCGGCCGCGGGACGCATCCACAGGCTATAGGGCGGCATGCCGCTGAAGATCACCGCATTGACCTCGGCGAGGAAGAGCGGCACCGACGACAGCCCGGCGCTGGAGACGGCGGAGATGCCGTGCTTGGCAAGCAGCTGTCCGAGCATCGCGGCGTTCTGGTCGGCGACGGACGCACCGAGCTGCGACAGCACGCCGGCCGGCAGGCGAAGCCCGGCGGCGATCGAATACAGATGCCGCGCGCGGGTGCCGGCACCGGTGCCGATCAGAAGCTTGTGTGCCTTGCGGGCGGCCACGATCTCCTCGACGACCGGATAGACCGCTGCGCGGCCGCGATCGATCATGCTCTGGCCGCCGATCTTGATCACCGTGGCGTCCGGCAGGATGCGGAAGTCCGAAGCCGCCTCCGTTGCGGCCACAAGCTGCGGGTCGGAGAGCGAGCGCTGCATGAGGAGCGCTTCAAGCTCCGTGGTCGTCGCTGACATCAGAGGCATCCTTTCGTATCCAATGCGTTCTTGCGGCGGACGCTCCGGTCCTGACCGTTCGCGGTCCTGGAGTTGCCGGACGCTTCGGTCCATGGCAACAACAGGATTGCCGCGATTGAGTGGCCGAACATGGAGCAGGCAATGGCGCCCTTGCCGACCGCGAACGCGGAGATAGCACAGTTCTTCCGCGCTTGGCTGGAAACCTTCGCAAGCTACGTCCGCGAGGTCGACTACGCTTCGGCGCGGCCGCTCTTCCATCCGGATGTGCTGGCCTTCGGCACGCATAACGACGTCATCCCCGGCCTCGACCAATGGGTCACGTCGCAATGGGACAACGTGTGGCCGAAGACGAGCGACTTCCGCTTCGTACTCGATCAGGCTTCCGTTCTGGCGTCCGCCGATGGCACGATGGCGACGGTGATCGTGCCGTGGACGAGCACGGGCTATCATCCCGATGGCAGTGCGTTTCCGCGTCCCGGCCGGGCGACAATGGTGTTTGCGAGGAACGGCGACGGCTGGCTGTGCGTGCATTCGCACATGTCGCTGAACCGTGGTGTGCCGCAGACCAGCCACGCCAATCGGCCGGTGAAGGCCTGGTGAAAAACAAAGGAGCCCCGGACGCGTCCGGGGCTTTTGATTTCCAGTCGCCGCAGCGTTATTCAGGCTGGCCGATCGAGACCTTCAGCGTGCCGACGCCGTCGACGCCGCATTCGAGCTTGTCGCCCGGCTGGAGCTGCGACACGCCGGCCGGGGTGCCGGTCATGATGATGTCGCCGGCGGCGAGCTTCACCTGCTGCGAGAGCTGCCAGATGATCTCGGGCACGTTCCAGATCAGCTCGGTGAGGTCGCCCTTTTGCGCTTCCTTGCCGTTGACGGTCAGCCAGATCTTGCCCTTGGCGGGATGACCGATCTTCGAGGCCGGCTGAATTGCGGAGCAGGGGGCCGAGCCGTCGAACGACTTGCCGATCTCCCAGGGACGCTCCTTCTTGCGCGAGGCGATCTGGAGGTCGCGGCGCGTGAGGTCGATGCCGACCGCGTAGCCGTAGACATGGTCGAGCGCCTTGTCGGCGGGGATGTTGAGACCGCCGCTCTTCATCGCGACGATCAGCTCGACCTCGTGATGCAGATCCTTGGTCAGCGGCGGATAGGGGATGGTGGCGCCATCCGGCACCAGCATGTCGGCGTGCTTGGCGAAGAAGAACGGCGGGGCGCGCTCGTCATTGCCCATCTCGCGGATGTGCTCGAGATAGTTGCGGCCGACGCACCAGATGCGGCGCACCGGATAGCGGCCGCTTTCCCCGACGACGGGAAGCGAGGCCTGGGGCGGAAGCGGGATGACGTAGGAGGCGGCGTTCATGGAGCGATCTCGCGGCTCTTGAGGTGATGTGGAACTCTATGCGGTTGCGCTGATCGGCGCCAGAGCGCCGGCGTCGTGATGTTGCAGGCGGAAGAACGAGGCGTAGCGGCCGGCGCGGCGCAGCAGCTCGTCATGCCTGCCCTGCTCGACGATCTCGCCGCCTTCGACCACCAGGATGCTGTCTGCGTGCATGATGGTGTGGAGGCGGTGCGCGATCACGATGGTGGTGCGGTTCTGGCAGAGATGCTCGATCGCCTCCTGCACCTGCCGCTCGGACTCCGAATCCAGTGCGGCAGTCGCTTCGTCCAGCAGGATGATCGGCGCGTTCTTGATCAGCGCGCGCGCCACCGCGATGCGCTGGCGCTGGCCGCCCGAGAGCTGCGTGCCGTGCTCGCCGACCGGCGTGTCATAGCCGAGCGGGAAGCCCATGATGAAATCATGCGCGCAGGCCGCCTTCGCCGCCTCGATGATCTCGTCCTCGCTCGCGCCCGGCTTGCCGAAGGCGATGTTGTTGCGGATGGAGTCGCGGAACAGATAGACGTCCTGGCCGACATAGGCGGTCTGCGCCCGCAGCGACTTTCGCGAGACCGCGCCGATCGACTGGCCGTCGATCACGATGTCGCCTTGCGTCACCTCGTAGAAGCGCAGCAGCAGCGCCAGCACGGTCGACTTGCCGCCGCCGGAAGGGCCGACCAGCGCGGTGACCTTGCCGGGCTCTGCCGTGAAGCTCATCCGATTCAGCACAGTCTCATTGGCGCGATAGGAGAAGCTGACGTCGCGCAGCTCGATCCGCGCGTCGGAGAGCTTGAGCGCTGGCTTGTCGTCGTCGGAGTGCTCGCTCGCCGGGCTGTCGACGACTTCGAGCAGCATGCGGGCGCCGACGAGCTGGCTGTTGAGGTCGATGTTGAGCCGCGCCAGCCGCTTGGCCGGCTCGGTCGCCATCAGGAACGCGGTCATGAAGGAGAAGAACGCGCCGGGCGTGGCGTTGAGCGCGACCACGCTGTAGCCGCCATAGAGCAGGCAGCCGGCGACCGCGAAGCCGCCGAGCATCTCCATCAGCGGGTTGGAACGGTTGGCGACGCGGGCCATCTTGTTGGCGTTGCGCTCGACGATCGCGATGTTCTCGTCGATGCGCTTCTGCATCGTCTCTTCGAGCGTGAACGCCTTCACCGTGCGGATGCCTTGCAGCGATTCCTGCATGGTCTCCATGATGTCGGCGGTGCCGGTGAACTGGTTGTAGGCGAGGCCCTTGATGCGCTTGACCAGCTTGCGCAGCACCAGCATCGCCGGCGGCACCACGACGAGGCCGATGAACGACATCACGGGATCCTGCCACACCATCACGCCGATCATGGCGAGCAGCATCAACAGGTCGCGCCCGATGGCATTGACCAGCATGTTGAGGACGTCGGTGATCGATTTGGCGCCGGCCGTCAGCCGCGCCAGGAATTCAGACGAGTGCCGCTCGGAGAAGAAGCCGACGCCCTCGCGCATCAGCTTGGCGAACAGCTGGCGCTGGTTGGTCGCGAGGATCGCGTTGGAGATCTTGGTCAGGATCACCATGTGGCCGTAGGTCGCCACGCCCTTGATGAACAGCAGGATCACCGTCAGCCCCGAGAACATCGCGATGCCCGGGATGTTCTTGTCGACATAGGCCTGGTTGATGACCTGGCCGAGCACGTAGGTCGCGCATGCCGTTGCGCCGGCGGCGACCGCCATCAGCGAGAAGGCAACGAGGTAGCGCCGCCAGTAGACGACCCCTTGTTCCGTGACCAGGCGGCGAATCAAGGCCGCAGCCGCATAGGGATCGTCGGTGATTTTCTTTGGAAACTGGGCCATCCGGTGTCCATTGACGGGGCAGGGACAAGTCTGCCCGCGCGTCAGGGATCGATGGGCCTCTGTGCCCGCTCAAGCGGGGTTTTTCAAGCCCAATTAGGGGCTTGCGCTTCGATGGAATCTAGGCCGAGGCGGCGTGGCGGAGCTCGCCATGGCGCTCGCGGAACAGCTTGTCCTCCCAGGCCAGCGCGTGCGCCGCGATGGTCTCGAGGTCGTCGTATTGCGGCTTCCAGTCGAGCAGGCCGCGGATGCGGCTGGTGTCGGCGACCATGGTCATGATGTCGCCGGGCCGGCGCGGGGCATATTGCACGGCGAAGCTGCGGCCCGAGACCCGGCGCACGGCGTCGATGGTTTCCAGCACCGAATAGCCGCGGCCATAGCCGCAATTCAGCGTCGTCGAGGTGCCGCCGTTGCGCAAATAGGCGAGCGCCGAGCGATGCGCCTGCGAGAGGTCGGTGACGTGGATGAAATCGCGGATGCAGCTGCCGTCCTGGGTCGGATAGTCGGTGCCGAACACGTCGATCTTGGCGCGCTGGCCGGTCGCGGCCTCCACGGCGATCTTGAGCAGATGCGTGGCGCCGACCGTGGCGAGGCCGATGCGCGCCTGCGGATCGGCGCCGGCGACGTTGAAATAGCGCAAGGTTACATATTGCATGCCGTAGGCGGCGGCGACGTCGTGCAGCATGATCTCGGTCATCAGCTTCGACGAGCCATAGGGCGACAGCGGCCGCGTCGGCGCGTGCTCGGGCACCGGCACCTGATCCGGATTGCCGTAGACCGCCGCGGTCGAAGAGAAGATGAAGCGGCCGATGCCGCGCTTGACCGCGACGTTGAGCAGGTTGCGCGCGGTCGTGAAATTGTTGCGGTAGTAGCCGAGCGGATCGCGCATCGAATCCGGCACGACCACGGAGCCCGCGAAATGGATGATGCTCTCGATGTTGTGCTGGGCGATCACGCCTTCGAGCAAATTCTCGTCGCCGGCATCGCCAATGAACAGCGGCACGCCCTCGGGCAGATATGCGGAGAAACCGGTGGAGAGATCGTCGATCACGACGACGTCCTCGCCGGCTTCCGCCAGCGCTAGAACCGTGTGACTTCCGATATAGCCGGCGCCGCCGGTGACTAGCACAGTCATGGTCTCACCCGTCTTCGATCAACGCGGGATGCTAGCGTTTGCGTGGTGAAGAGGGGGTATCGGCGCGGCTGAACTGGTCACTATGCTTAATGTTGCGTATAGGGACTTTGCGAAACGGAGCGTGACGTGGCGAATTCCCCCCGCGATCTACAGGTGATCGTGCCAAATCTGCACAGGCGCTATTCCGGGGTCACGGCGACCAACCGGATGGTGGCGCCGCGGCTGGCAAAGCTGTTTCGCGCAGGCTGGTTCGGCTCCGACGCGCCGGAGGGGATTTCGCGCCTCGGCGCTGTCGATGTCCTGGGATTGTGGCGCCGCAAGCAGCCGCTGATCTGGCACGCGCGGCGCAACAACGAGATGATCGCGGGCGTCGTGCTGCGCGCGCTCGGCTGGCCGTTGAAGCTCGTCTTCACCTCGGCGGCGCAGCGCCATCACAGCTGGATCACGCGCTGGCTGATCCGGCGCATGGACGCGATCATCGCGACATCGGATCTCTCGGCCGCGTTCCTGAAGGTGAAGGCGACCGTGATCCCGCACGGCGTCGACACCGACGTCTATGCACCGCCGCACGACCGCGCCGCGGCCTTCGCGGAAAGCGGCTTGCCGGGCCGCTACGCCATCGGCTGCTTCGGCCGCGTGCGCGCGCAGAAGGGCACCGATGTGTTCGTCGACGCGATGTGTCGGTTGCTGCCGCGCTATCCGGATTTCACGGCCGTGATCGTCGGCCAGGTCACGGCCGAGCAGACTGTTTTTGCGAACGACCTGAAGAAACGGATCGAAGCCGCCGGCCTGCAATCGCGCATCGTCATCACCGGCGAACTGCCGATCGAAGCGGTGCAGCGCTGGTATCAGCGGCTGACGATCTTCGCCTTCACCTCACGCAACGAGGGCTTTGGCCTGACGCTGATCGAGGCGATGGCTGCCGGCAGCGCGCTCGTCGCCGCACGCGCCGGCGCGGCGGAACTCGTGGTCGAGGATGGCATGAGCGGCGTGCTGATCCCGACAGGTGACGCCGATGCGCTCGCTGCGGCGCTGGAGCCGCTGATGCGCGATGTGGCTGCCGCGATCGCGATGGGCGAACGCGGGCGGGTACGGGTGCTCGCGAAGTTCAGTCTCGATGCAGAAGCGGCGCGGATCGGCGAGGTCTATCGGCCGCTGCTCTGAGCCACCATTTTCGTGGCCAAACAAAAAACCGCGAAAACAACCCCATGCACAGTAGCCGGGGTCAGCAAGATCAATGGCTTGGCGCGCCGTGCAAGGCGCTACGGATTTTACGAAGTCGATTTGACGCGTCGGGCAATACAGTGGCATGATGTCATCGTCGACGAAGCTGCGGCGGCCTCACGTCCCAGCCCGTACTCCGGCCTCACCCAGCACCCTCTCCGCAATCGCCACCACCTCGCTCGCCGCGATATCCCGCATGCAGCGGTGGTCGTTCATCCGGCAGATCGTGCTCTGGCAGGGCTGGCAGGAGAGCACGCTCTTGTCCTGGACCACGGTGGCGGCAAGACCGTTCAACGGCGCCCAGAGATAGGGGCTGGTCGGGCCGAAAATGCCCATGGTGGGCGTGCCGAGAGCAGCCGCGATGTGCATCAGGCCGGAATCGTTGGAGATGGCGACACCGGCCGCGGCCATGGCCAGGACGCCGTTGCGCAAATCGTTGCCGGTGAGGTCCCGCACCCCCGGGCCGCCGGCGGCGACGATCTCCTGGGCCAGCCCCTTTTCGCCGGGGCCGCCGACCACCCAGACCTCAAGCCCGCGCTCGGCCAGCAGGCGGGCGGCCTCCGGATAGTAGGTCCAGCGTTTTGACACCCCGACCGAGCCGGGGGCAAGCGCCACGGCTGCCCCGGCACGGATGCCATTGGCCTGCCGCCAGCGGACGATCTCCTCGGCCGGCACCCGGAGTTGCGGCACCGGCCATTCCGCCGGCAGGGGAGCGCCGTCGGGCTGGGCGAGGGCGGCGTTCTTGTCGATGAAGCGGGGCAGCTTCTTCTCGCCCCAGCGCCAGCGGTTGAGCAGGCCGAACCGGAATTCGCCGACAAAGCCGACCCGTTCGGGGACGCCGGCCAGCGCGGGCGCAATGGCGGCCTTCCAGGTCCGGGGCAGCACCAGGGCCGTGCCGTAGTTCCGCTCGCGCAGGAGCTTCGCCAGGCCCAACTGACGGCCAACGGCCAGCTGGCTGCGGGGGAGGTCCCAGACGATGCCCTCGCGCACGCCGGGCATGTAGTCGACCAGCGGGGCGCAGAGCGAGGTTGTCAGCAGATCGACCGGCCGATTGGGCCAGCGCTCCTTCAGGACCCGGATAACAGTGTGATTCCGGACGAAATCGCCGATCCACATATAGGGAATGATCAGGATCGGGCGTGTGTCGCTCCGATCTGCATCTCCACTAAATTGCGAATCTGAATTCATTTGTTTATAGGGCTGAGGCGAGGTGAGGTGGCGGTTCGGTTAGCTGCTCCGGGCCGGGACGTAAAGCCGGGAGAGCCCAAGTCCAAAAGCGCCTGCCCCAAAATGCTTACACTTTGGCAGATGATGCGCTACGGCAGGTATCGGGTCGCAAAACATCGGGCAGGGATTTCGGAATGTTGCTGGTGACCGGCGGGGCCGGTTTTATCGGATCGAATGTCGTCGCCGCGCTGAACGAGGCCGGCCGCAGCGACGTCGTGGTCTGCGATCTGCTCGGCAACGACGGCAAATGGCGCAACCTCGCCAAGCGGCAGCTTGTGGATATCGTCCCACCGGTCGAGCTGCCCGACTGGCTGAAGGGCCGCAAGCTCGACGCAATGATCCATCTCGGGGCCATTTCCGCGACCACCGCGACCGACGGCGACCTCGTGATCGAGACCAATTTCCGTCTGTCGATGCGTCTGCTGGACTGGTGCACCACGAATATGGTGCCGTTCATCTACGCCTCGTCGGCGGCGACCTATGGCGACGGCGAGACGGGCTTTGACGACGATGGTTCGGTGCAAGCGCTGAAGAAACTGCGGCCGATGAATCTCTACGGCTGGAGCAAGCACATGTTCGATCTCGCCGTCGCCGAGCGCGTCGCGCGAGGCGAGACGCTGCCGCCGCAATGCGTGGGCCTGAAATTCTTCAACGTGTTCGGCCCCAACGAATACCACAAGGGCTCGATGATGAGCGTGCTGGCGCGCCGCTTCGACGATGTCAGAGCGGGCCGTGTCGTGCAGCTGTTCAAGTCGCATCGCGAAGGCATCGCCGACGGCGATCAGCACCGCGATTTCATCTATGTCGACGATGTCGTGCGCGTCGTGATGTGGTTGCTGGCGACGCCGTCGGTGTCCGGCCTCTTCAACGTCGGAACCGGCAAGGCACGCAGCTTCAAGGACCTGATGTTAGCCGCCTATGCGGCACTCGGCACTAGGCCGAACATCGAATATGTCGACATGCCCGAAAGCATTCGCGGCGCCTACCAGTACTTCACCCAGAGCGAGGTCGATCGCCTCCACCGCGCCGGCTATAACGGTGGCTTCACGACGCTCGAGGACGCGGTGAAAGCCTATGTCGGGGATTATCTCGACCGGCCCGACCGCTTCCGCTGAGGTTTCAGGATCATGCCGACCCCCATTCTCGATTTCGATGCGCTCGCGCAAGCCATCAGCCGCCGCACGGTGCTGTGCATCGGCGACATCATGCTGGACGAGTTCGTCTATGGCGAGGTGTCGCGGATCTCTCCGGAAGCGCCGACGCCTGTCATCGTTGCCCAGCGCAGCGAGATCCATATCGGCGGCGCCGGCAACGTCGCGCGCAATGTCGCCTCGCTCGGCGCGCGCTGTGTCTTCGTCGGGCTCGTCGGCGAGGACGATGCGGGCGGGCGGCTCGCCTCGGCGCTGGCCGAACAGGGTGGAATCGAAAGCGTGCTGGTGTGCGATCCGTCGCGGCCGACCACGCGCAAAGTCCGCTTCGTCTCCGAGCATTTTTCGACGCATATGCTGCGCGCGGATTGGGAGCAGGCGGTCGCGGCCTCCGACGACATCGAGACGAAGCTGATCGAGGCGATCCTACCGCAGATCGCGCGCGCCGACATCGTGCTCCTCTCCGACTACGCCAAGGGCGTGCTGACCGCGCGTGTGATTCGTCACACCATCGATGCCGCGCGAAAGCTCGATAAGCCGGTGATCGTCGATCCCAAGAGCCTCAATTGGGCGATCTATCGCGGCGCGACGCTGCTGACGCCCAACCGCAAGGAATTTGCGGAAGCTACCCGCAGCCGCGCCGACACGCCGCAGAGCATCGTCGATGCCAGCGAGGACGTGATGCGGCTGGCCGATTGCGAGGCGATCCTGGTCACGCAAGGCGAGCATGGCATGACGCTGGTGCCGCGCAATGGCGAGGCCGTTCATGTGCCGGCTTTCCCGGTGAAGGTGCGAGACGTCTCCGGCGCCGGCGACACTGTCGCTGCGGCGCTCGCGGTCTCGCTCGCCACCGGCGCGGACTGGGATACGGCGCTGCGCATGGCCAATGCGGCTGCTGCCGTCGCCGTCAGCAAGCAGGGCACCGCCAGCGTCAGCGCGGCCGAGCTGCGGCAAAAGATCCTGCCGCATGCTTATCTCGCGGCCGAGGAGAAGATCGTGCTCGCGCCCGGCGCGCTCGACGCGCAGCTCGCCGAATGGAAACGGCAGGGCCTGCGGGTCGGCTTCACCAACGGCTGCTTCGACATCCTGCATCCCGGCCACGTCAAGGTGCTCACCGCGGCGCGCGCCGCCTGCGACCGCCTGATCGTCGGCCTCAACAGCGATGCCTCGGTGCGGCGGCTGAAGGGGCCGGAACGTCCCGTGCAGGACGAACGCGCGCGCGCGGAAGTACTCGCGGCGCTGGAGGCCGTCGACCTCGTCGTCATCTTCGAGGAGGACACACCGATCGACCTGATCACCCGGATCAAGCCGAGCGCGCTGGTGAAGGGCGGCGACTACACCCGCGAGCAGGTGGTCGGCCACGAGGTCGTCGAGGCCGCCGGCGGAACCGTTGTGCTGGTCGACATCCTCCAGGGATTCAGCACGACCGCGCTGGTCCATCGCGCGCGGGGAGGGGACAATTGACGGAGCAAGCGACGACGCTCGCCCGGGAGACGACCACCCAGATGCTGTGGCGGCGCTTTCGCAGCCCGGCGGCGTGGTGCGAGACGGTCGACCTGCTTGCGATCCTGACCGTGGCCTCGCTGCCCTGGTCGACCTCGCTCGCGGCGATCTTCAACGTGGCGTTCCTGGTCTGCATGGTGCCGTTTCTCGACGTCCGCGCCTTCCTGCAATCGCTGAAGCGTCCGATCTGCGCGGCGCCGATCGCGATGGTCGCGCTCGCATTGGTGGGCACGCTGTGGTCGGATGCGGCCTGGGGTGCGCGCATCTATGCGCTCAGTCCGACCGTCAAGCTGCTGGTGCTGCCGGTCCTGCTCTATCACTTCGAGCGATCGCCGCGCGGGCACTGGATATTCATCGCCTTCCTGGTGTCCTGCGCGCTGTTGTCGGTGATGTCGTGGCTGGTCGCCTTCTATCCCGATCTGACGCTCAAGCCCGACCACCTCGAACGTGGCATCTTCGTCAAGAACTACATCGACCAGAGCCAGGAATTCACGCTGTGCGCGGTCGCGCTGGCCTATCCGATCGTGACCCTGCTGCGCGAGAAGCGCTACTGGCTCGCCGGGCTATTGATCGCCCTGGCGCTCGGCTTCTTCGTCAACATGGCCTTCGTGGTGGTGTCGCGCACCGCGCTCGTCACCATTCCGATCATGTTCGGCGTGTTCGCGCTGCTGCACCTGCGCTGGCGCAGCATCGCGATCATCTCCGTCGCCCTGATCGTCGGCGCAGCCGTCGCCTGGCAGGCTTCGCCGTATTTACGCAAGACCGCCGACACCTTCGTCAGCGACTACACGCGCTATGTCGAAAAGGGCGAGCCGACCTCGCTGGGCCTGCGGCTCGAATTCTGGCGGAAATCGCTCGGCTTCTTCGCGGAGGCGCCGATCGTGGGGCACGGCACGGGCTCGACGCGCAGATTGTTCGAGCAGGTTGCCACCCCCAGCGGGCAGTACCAGGCTTCCGCCGAGGTGATCGGCAATCCGCACAACCAGACGCTGAACGTCGCCGTGCAATGGGGCATCATCGGCGTCGTTGTTCTCTACGCGATCTGGATCCTGCATCTGCTGCTGTTTCGCGGCGACGGGCTGGCTCATTGGATCGGGCTGCTGGTCGTGGTTCAGAACCTCTTCACCTCGCTGTTCAACTCCCATCTGTTCGACTTCCACGAGGGCTGGATGTACGTCATCGGCGTCGGCGTTGCCGGCGGCATGGTGATCCGGACACAACAGGCCGGGGCGAAGATGGGGGAAGCCGGTTCCTGAACGGCCGCGCGGCTGGCAACTCTGGTCGAGATGGGCTATCAGCGCGGTCAGGTTGCAACTCACGGGATTATCATCGGTCGGCGGATGACGCGGCTTTCGCATCTCACCTTGCGCAATTTCATGATCGCGCTCCACGACCTGCTGGCGACCGCGGCGGCGCTGTTCGTCGCGTTCTATCTGCGTTTCGAGGGCGGCGACGGCTTCTATGACCGTTTGCCGCTGCTGTTCCAGATCCTGCCCTACTTCCTCGCCTTCAGCGTGGTCGTGTTCTTCCTCTTCAACCTGACCACCACGAAATGGCGCTTCATCTCGCTGCCTGACGCGCTGAACATCATCCGCGTCGCGACCGTGCTGACGGTGGCGCTACTGGTGCTCGACTACATCTTCGTCGCCCCCAACGTCCGCGGCGCCTTCTTCCTCGGCAAGGTGACCATCGTCCTCTACTGGTTCCTCGAGATCTCTTTCCTCAGCGCGTTGCGCATGACCTATCGCTATTTCCGCTATACGCGGGTGCGGCGCCATGCCCGCACCGCCGACGCCGCGCCAACGCTGCTGATCGGCCGCGCCGCCGATGCCGAGGTGCTGCTGCGCGGCATAGAGAGCGGGGCGATCAAGCGCATCTGGCCGGTCGGCGTCTTGTCGCCCTCGACGTCCGATCGCGGCCAGCTCATCCGCAACGTGCCCGTGCTGGGCGGCATCGACGACATCGAGGACGTCATCGCCGACTTCGCCAAGCGCAACAAGGCGATCGCGCGCCTCATCATGACGCCGTCGGCGTTCGAGCCGGAGGCGCATCCGGAATCGATCCTGATGCGAGCGCGCAAGCTCGGTGTAATCGTCAACCGCATGCCCTCGCTCGAGAGCGGCGATACGCCGCGCCTCACGGCCGTCGCGGTCGAGGACCTGCTGCTGCGGCCGAGCGAGGCCATCGACTATGCGCGGCTGGAGGCCCTGATCAAGGGCAAGGCGGTGCTCGTCACCGGCGGCGGCGGCTCGATCGGCTCGGAGATCTGCGAGCGCGTCGTCGCGTTCGGCGCCGCGCGGCTCCTGATCGTGGAGAATTCCGAGCCGGCGCTCTACGCGGTGACGGAAGCGCTCGCCGCGCACGGCGCGGTGGCCGAGATCGAGGGACGAATCGCCGACATTCGCGACCGCGAGCGCATCATGCGCCTGATGGCCGACTTCAAGCCTGATATCGTGTTCCATGCCGCCGCGCTCAAGCACGTGCCGATCCTGGAGCGCGACTGGAGCGAGGGCGTCAAGACCAACATCTTCGGCTCGATCAACGTCGCCGATGCCGCACACAGCGCCGGCGCCGAGGCCATGGTGATGATCTCGACCGACAAGGCGATCGAGCCGGTGTCGATGCTCGGCCTCACCAAGCGCTTTGCCGAGATGTACTGCCAGGCGCTTGACCACGATCTTGCGACAGGTGCCGGCGGCCCCAGGCCGCCGATGCGGCTGATCTCGGTCCGGTTCGGCAATGTGCTGGCGTCGAACGGTTCGGTGGTGCCGAAGTTCAAGGCCCAGATCGAGGCCGGCGGCCCCGTGACGGTGACCCATCCCGACATGGTTCGCTACTTCATGACCATCCGCGAGGCCTGCGATCTCGTCATCACGGCGGCGACGCACGCGCTCGGAACCGAGCGTCCCGACGTCTCGGTCTACGTGCTCAACATGGGCCAGCCGGTGAAGATCGTCGATCTCGCCGAGCGCATGATCCGCCTCTCGGGCCTGCAGCCCGGCTACGACATCGAGATCGTGTTCACCGGCATGCGGCCGGGCGAGCGCCTGCACGAGATCCTGTTCGCATCCGAGGAGCCGACCCGCGAGATCGGCGTCGCCGGCATCATGGCCGCGCAGCCGAACGAGCCGCCGATGCAGACGCTGCGCAAATGGATCGCCGCGCTGGAGCAGGCAATCGCGCGCGACGATCGGGCCACCATCAGGACGATCCTGAAGGATGCGGTTCCGGAATTCGGGTCGACCGCGGCCTGACCATGCAGTCTCGAGGCAAGATCGTCGTCGCGAGCCAGCACTACCCGCCGGATCCGAGCACGACCGCGGCGATCATGGCCGACATCGCCTGCCGCGTTGCTGGAGATCATGAGGTTGTGGTGCTGTCGGGCTCATCGGGCGCATTGCCGGCCTTGCAGACAGGTCCCGGCAAGCCGCGAATCGTCGCCATCAAGAACAGAATGGCGGGAAAGGCGGCGCTGGTGCGGCGCGGCTTATCCGAGCTGCTGTTCGCTGCGCGCACGTTCTTTGCACTGATACGGGAGCTCAAGGCAGGCGATGTCGTGCTCACCGTCACCGCGCCGTTCATGCTGCCTTATGCCGTTGCTGCGGCAGCAAGGCTGAGGGGTGCGCGCTCGGCGCTGATCATGCACGACCTCTTCCCCGACGTGCTCGTGATGGCGGGAATCCTGAAGCCAGGTTCCATCGTGACGCGGACGATGCGCGCCGCCAACAGCCTGATGTTCCGCGCGCTCAATGCCGTCATCACCATCGGGCGCGACGCCGAGCGGCCGCTGCTGAGCTATGCCGGGATGACGCGGAACAAGATCCGCTTCATCCCGAACTGGGCGACGCTCGCGCCCGGGGCGCGGCCGATCACGCCGGACAATCCGTTCCGGAAAGCGCTGTCCGCGCGCTTCATCGTCGGCCTGTCGGGCAATCTCGGCTTCACCCATGATCCGGAGATCGTGTTCGAGGCCGCGCGGCTTTTGAAGGACGAGCCGGATATCCACTTCCTGCTGTCCGGCTGGGGCATAGGCTTCGAGCGGCTGAAGCAGTTGCAGGCCGAGGCGAACCTCGCCAATGTCTCGTTCGTGGCGCGGGTCGAGGATGCCGAGCTCGAGGCGTTCCTGGCGGCTGCCAATCTCTGGATCATTCCGTACCGGAAGGACGTTGCGGGGGTGTCGGTGCCGAGCCGTTTCTACAATCTGCTGGCGGTCGGGCGCCCCGTGGCGCTGGTCTCCGAGCCGGAGGCCGAGGCCGCCCTGACGGTGGTGGAGAACGGGCTCGGCTGGGTGGTGACGCCGGGCCGCGCCGATCAGCTCGCCGACGCCATTCGCGCGGCGTCCGTGTCCTGCGACGGCGCGATGGCGGAGCGCACGGTGAGGGCCGCCGCAAAGTTCGACCGGACCGTCGCGATGAACGCCTATGCCGGCCTGATCGACGAATTGTTGCGCAACCCTGTTTTGGCGGAGCAACGATGAGCGAGCGCAAACCGATCGTGCTGGTGACGGGAGCAAGCGGCTTCGTCGGCCGTCACGTCGCGCCCGCGCTGGCGCGCGAGGGATGGTCGGTGCGCCGTGCGGTGCGCAGCCCGGAAGGGATGGACGACGAGGTCGTGATCGAATCGATCGGCCCCGAGACCGACTGGACGGCCGCGCTCGAAGGTGTGGACGCCGTGGTCCATCTCGCCGCGCGCGTGCATCACAAGCACGAGGAACACGCGGTCCAGCTCTACCGCAACGTCAACATCGCCGGCACGCTGCACCTGGCGCGCTCGGCGGCGACGGCGGGCGCGCGCCAGTTCATCTTCGTCAGCACCGTTCTCGTGCACGGCCGCAGCAATGAAGGCCGCGCGCCGTTCAGCGAGAACGACATCCTCACGCCGCGCGGCCTCTACGGCATGTCCAAGGCCGCTGCTGAAGCGGGCTTGCGGACGCTGGCGCGCGACAGCGACATGAAAATCTCGGTGATCCGCCCGCCGCTGGTCTACGGCGCGGGCGCCAAGGGCAATTTCGCGCTGCTGACGCGCGCGGTGAATCTGGGGATGCCGCTGCCTTTCGGTGCGATCCGCAATCACCGCGCGTTCCTGGCCGTGCAGAATTTGTCATCGTTCATCCTGCGCCGGCTCACCCATCCCGATCCCGCGAGCAATTTCGAGATTTTCCTGGTCGCCGACACCGAGCAGGTCTCGACGCCCGAATTCATCGAGCGGCTGGCGAAGGCGGCCGGCAAGAACTCGCGGCTGTTCGGGATGTCGCCGGACCTGCTCTCGACGCTGCTCAGCGTGATGGGCCGGCAGGATACGCATGACAGCCTGATCGGCTCGCTCGAGCTCAACCTCGCCAAGGCGATCGCGACCGGCTGGCAGCCACAGGTCTCCCTGGACGAGGGACTGCGGCTCGCGCTGTCGGCTCAGAAGATCTAAGGGCGGGAGAAGCGGCGCAGCACGACTACGATCGCGATCGCGCCTGCGAGCAGACAGACAAGCGTGGTCGCCATCGCGCCGGCGCGGACGGTGACGATGGCGAGCAATGCGAGCACGAGATTGAGAGCGAACACCTCGCCGATCACGCGCGGGACCGAAAAGCCGTTGTCGGTGGCGCGCTGATAGAAGTGCGAGCGATGCGCCGACCAGAACTGCTCGCGGCGCGCGATGCGGCGAAACAGCGTGATGGTGGAATCCGCAAGATAGTAGCCGGGCAGCAGCAGCGCCGCGGCGGGCTGTCCGTGCCAGGCAAGCTCCAGCAGGCACCAGCCGAGCAAAAGGCCGATCGGCAGGCTGCCGACATCCCCCAGGAAGACTCTTGCGACCGGCCTGTTGAATGGCGCAAAGCCGAGCATGGCGCCGCACAGCGCCGTCGCGATCAGCACGGCCGGCCAGGAGAGATCGCCGAGCCATCCCAGCAGCAGCAGCGCCGCTGCGACCGGCACCACTTCCGCGACCGTCATCAGGTCGAGCCCGTCCATGAAGTTGACGAGGTTCACGAACCAGACGCCGGCGAGCATGATCAGCCCGCGTTCCAGCACGAGCGGCAGCGCCGGCACGATGCGCGCCGTCTCGGGCGCGGTGAACACCACCGCGCCGACGCAGGCCGCTTGCAGCGCGAGCCGCACCAGCACCGGCAGCGACACGATATCGTCGGCGAATCCGACCAGCGCGATCACGATCGTCGCAATGACCAGCGCCGGCGGGATCGCGATGTTCGCCCAGGTCGCCCACATCGATGCAACGAGAAGCGTCGCTGAGATCACCGCGATACCGGCGCCTTGCGGCGTCGGGGTGCGATGGGAGGAGCGCGCATTCGGTCGCGCCAGCGCGTAGCGCTGGAGCAGGGGACGGCTGGTCCTGGTGATGAGCGCCGAGATCAGCGCGGCGATCGCGAGGGCAAGCAGCGAGGGCGCGGCGGCAACGGCATCGGCGGGTGGGTTCACTCCGGCACCCCGAGCTGCGCCGAGCCCTGTGCGGCTTTCTCGGCGCTGAGGATCCAGACGAGGCCGCCGAAGGCGCCGACGATGAAGGAAACCGCGCCCAACAGCAGCGAGACGTTGACGCCTTCATTGGCGGCAAGCCCGGCGAAGCCGAAGGCGAGGCCCATGGTCGCCTCGCGCACGCCCCAGCCCGCGATCGAGATCGGCATCAGGGTGATCAACATCACGGGCGGCACCAGCAGGAAGACCTGGGCGAACGTGACCGGTGCCGCGATCGACTGCACCACGCACCAGGCGATCACGACGGCGAGCACGTGAATGAGCAGCGACAGGATCGCGATGACGGGGCCGCGCCTGGTGTTGAAGATCACGCGGTTGGCGATCGCGGCGCAGGCGTGGACATGGTGGGTCGCCCACCAGGTCTTCAACCACGACCATTTCAGCGCGCCGAAGACCAGGAAGCCGAGCCCGCCTGCAAGCGCGGCGAGGTCGACCAGCAGCAGCGCCGAGCGTCCGTGCGGATCGGTGATGAGCTCGTAGCTCCAGGGTAGGCTCGCGACGATGAGGATCGCGAGCGCGATCAAGCCGATCGCGCGGTCGACGAAGATCGAGTAGGTCGCGGCTCGCCAGCCGGCGCCGGCGCGCGCGACCAGCCACAGCCGGACCGCATCGCCGCCGATTGCGGAGGGCAGCGTCTGGTTGAAGAAAGCGCCGATCACGTTGTAGCGCATGGCCCGGGCGAACTCGAGCGGCGCGCCGCATTCGGCGCTGATCTCGCGCCAGCGCAGCACGCCGACGAAGATTTGCAGGAACGTGATCGCGATCGCCATGGCGATCCAGAACAGGCTGGTCGCGGTGAAGCGCGAAAACAGTTCGGTCAGATCCACCTTGCGCAGCGCCAGGTAGAGCAGCGCCGCGGAAATCAGGATTTTGGCCGTCGACAGCAGGATTCGGCGCATCTCGCCCGCATGAACTGGGTTTGCGAAGATTTGAGGCAACCCGACGCAGGGCGCCGAATTCGGCCGCTTTGGTATGGTTTTGGCGCCGATCTTGCAATAGCTGTCGTGAAGAGGGCTCTCGGGCTCTTGCGACCCCCTCGATACCGTGGCTAAAGGGACGCCGTGAGCTAGGGATCCCGTGGGAACAGGATGACGGATCAGGCGATTTTGGTCACGGGTGCCGCCGGCTTCATCGGCTTTCACGTCGCCCGGCAGCTCCTTGGCGAAGGCCGGCCTGTGGTCGGACTCGACAATCTCAACCATTATTACGATCCGGCGCTGAAGCGGGCGCGGCTGGGACTGCTCGCGACCGATTCCCGGTTCTCCTTCGTCGAGGCCGATCTTGCCGACCGCGCGACGATGGCGGCGCTGTTCGCGCGACATCGATTTGCCAAAGTCGTGCATCTCGCCGCGCAAGCCGGCGTGCGCTACTCGATCGAGCAGCCGCAGGCTTACGCCGATTCCAATCTGAGCGGTTTCCTCAACGTGCTCGAAGGCTGCCGCAACAACGGCTGTCGTCATCTCGTCTACGCCTCGTCATCCTCCGTTTACGGTGCCAATACAAAACTGCCGTTTGCCGTGCAGGACCGCACCGACCATCCCGTGAGCTTCTATGCCGCGACCAAGAAGGCCAACGAGCTGATGGCGCAGTCCTACAGCCATCTCTACCGGCTCCCGGTCACGGGCCTGCGCTTCTTCACCATTTACGGCCCGTGGGGACGGCCTGATATGGCCATGTTTCTGTTCGTGAACGCCATCATGGCGGGCCAGCCGATCCGGCTCTTTAACCATGGCAAAATGCGCCGCGACTTCACCTATATTGACGACGTCACCCGTGTAGTATCCAAGCTCATCGATCGTGTGCCCGCAGATGACCCGGCTGCCGCAAATGCGCCGTCTAAGGTCTACAATGTCGGCAACCACCATCCGGAAGAGCTGATGCATGTCGTCGGGCTTCTGGAGCAGGAGCTGGGTCGGACGGCGATCAAAGAATTGCTGCCGATGCAGCCGGGAGACGTTTTGGAAACGTTCGCGGATGTCGAGGACCTGATGCGCGACACCGGCTTTGCACCGTCAACGCCGATCGCGCTCGGGGTTCGTAATTTTGTCACCTGGTATCGGGACTACTTCAAGGTTTGAGATGACGATGGACAAACGCATTATCCCCCTGATCATGTGCGGCGGCGCCGGAACGCGGCTGTGGCCGGCTTCGCGCGAGGTGCGCCCCAAGCAATTCCTACCGCTGTTCGGCACGCGCTCGACCTTCCAGGACACGCTGCTGCGCGTCTCCGACGCCGCGCTGTTCGATCGTCCGATCGTCATCACCAACGCGTCCTACCGCTTCATGGTGCTGGAGCAGCTCGCCGAGATCGGCATCGAGGCCGACGTGATCCTCGAGCCGATGCGGCGCGATTCCGGCCCCGCGATCGCCGCGGGCGCGGTGTTCGCGCAGAATCGTTCGAGTGAAGCGATCGTGCTCGCGCTCGCCGCCGATCACGTGGTGCAGGACAATGCCGCCTTCGTCGCCGCCTGCCGCGAAGGCCTCACCGCCGCCAGCGCCGGACGCATCGTCACCTTCGGCGTCAAGCCGGAACGGCCGGCGACGGAATACGGCTATATCAGCCCGGGCGAGGCGATCTCCGGCACGGTGCACGCGGTCGCGCGCTTCGTCGAGAAGCCGGACGCGGTGAAGGCCGCCGAATACGTCAATTCGGGCTATCTCTGGAACAGCGGCAACTTCATGTTCCCGGCCTCTGTCCTGCTCGACGAATACCGCAAGGTCGATGCGGGAAGCGTGGAAGCGATCTCCAACGCCGTCACTAATGCCGGCCGCGATCTCGGCTTCGTGACGCTGGAGCCCGAGGCGTTCGGCGCGGCGAAGGCGATCTCGATCGACTATGCGGTGATGGAGAAGACCTCGCGCGCCGCGGTCGTGCCGGTGTCCTGCGGCTGGTCCGACGTCGGCTCCTGGCTCGCGGTGTGGGAGCTGTCGGAGAAGGACGCGCAAGGCAATGCCGCGCACGGCACCGCGGTGTTCGAAGACTCGCGCAATTGCAACGTCACCACCGACCAGGCGCTGGTCGCGCTCGAAGGCGTCGACGATCTCGTCGTGGTCGCGACTGCCGATGCGGTGCTGGTCTCGCGGCAGAAGGATGCCAATGGCCTGAAGCGCCTCGTCACCAAGCTCAAGACGGTCGCGCCGAAGGTCACCGAGGAGCACCTCAAGGTGCACCGGCCCTGGGGCAGCTACCAGTCGGTCGACAATGGCGAGCGCCATCAGGTCAAGCGCATCGTGGTGAAGCCGGGCGGGCGCCTGTCGCTCCAGAAGCACCATCATCGCGCCGAGCACTGGATCGTGGTCCGTGGCGCCGCCCGGGTCACCGTCAACGAAACCGTGAAGACGGTGCACGAGAACGAGTCCATCTACATCCCGATGGGCGCGGTGCACCGGATGGAGAACCCCGGTAAAATCATGCTGGAACTCATCGAGGTTCAGACTGGAAGCTATCTCGGGGAAGACGACATCATCCGGATTGAAGACGACTATCAAAGGTCGTAACCAGCAAGCTCCGAATCACGCGACCCGGGCCGAAAAGGCGGTATCTTTTTCGGCTTAAGGCCCGGGGAACGTGTAATTTTTTGAATCAAATCGTGTCCGGCCCATTGGGGCGGCATTCGCCACAAATGTGGCGTCCGTGCTAGAAGCGGCCCGGGGATTTGCGTTGAATCGGGGTTTGCTCAGATGAGTTCCAAAGGGTCACAACCGGCAAAGGCCGGCTTGCGCGTCGGTGTCATTGGCGCCGGCGTAATGGGCAGCAACCACGCGCGCGTGCTCGCGGGTCTTCCCGGCGTCACCCTCGTCGGCGTGGTCGATCCGTCGCCGGCGCATTTGACGCGCACCACCGAGCTTGCGAGCTGCCAGGGCTTCGAGACCATCGACCAGCTGTTCGCGGCCGGCGTCGATGCCGTCACCATCGCGGCGCCGACCCACCTGCATCACGAGGTCGCGCTCGCCTGCATCGCCAAGAACATCCACGTGCTGGTCGAGAAGCCGATCGCCTCCACGGTCGCGGAAGGCCGCGAGATCGTCGCCGCCGCACAGAAGGCCGGCGTGACGCTGATGGTCGGCCATGTCGAGCGCTTCAATCCGGCGGTCGCTGCGGTCAAGCAGGCGATCGCGGGCGAGGACATTCTCTCCATTGCGATCACCCGCGTCGGCCCGTTCCCGCCGCGCATGTCGAACGTCGGCGTCGTCATCGACCTCGCCGTGCACGACATCGATCTGATCCGCTGGTTCACCGAATCGGACATCGTCGAGGTGCAGCCGCAATTGTCGAGCGCGGTCGCCGAGCGCGAGGACATCGCACTGCTCCAGTTCCGCACCGAGAGTGGCGTGCTCGCGCACATCAACACCAACTGGCTGACGCCGTTCAAGGCGCGCAGCGTCACGGTCGCGACCCGCGGCAAATACGTGATGGGCGATCTGCTCACGCGCCAGGTCACCGAGTGCTTCGGCTTCAAACCGGACGGCAGCTACTCGATGCGGCATCTGCCGGTCGGCCATGACGAGCCGCTGCGCGCCGAGCTGATCGCATTCCTCAAGGCCGTCCGCAACGGCGAGACGCCGGCAGTGACCGGTGACGAGGGCGTTGCGAGCCTCGAGATCGCGACGCAATGCCTCGAGACGCCGTCGCGTCCCGCGGCGACGGCGCCCGCCCGCAAGGGTCCGCGCCGCGTCGCCGGCTGAACTCTTTCCATGTCGACCTCGCAAGAAGGCGCCAAGAACCAGGCCATGAACCAGCATTTGCGTTCCGAACCCATTCCGTTCATCGACGTTGCCTCGCAGCGCCGCCGGCTCGGCGCCTCGCTCGATGCCGCCGTCAAGCGCGTGATGGACCATTGCCAGTTCGTCAACGGCCCTGAAGTCGCCGAGCTCGAGAAGCAGCTTGCGGCCTATAGTGGCGCCAAGCACGTGATCGGCTGCGCCAGCGGCACCGACGCGATCCTGATGGTGATGATGGCGAAGAATGTCGGGCCCGGCGATGCCGTGTTCTGCCCGTCCTTCACCTTCATCGCGACCGCCTCGCCGGTGGCGCGGACCGGGGCTACGCCTGTTTATGTCGACGTCGACGAAGCCACCTTCAACATGAGCCCGGAATCGCTCAAGCGCGGCATCGCGACCGCACGCAAGGCGGGCCTCAAGCCTGTTGCGGTGATTCCGGTCGACCTGTTCGGCCAGCCCGCCGATCACGACGCCATCGCCGAGATCGCGAAGGCCGAAGGCCTGTTCGTGCTCGACGACGCCGCACAGGGTTTTGGCGCGAGCTACAAGGGCCGCAAGCTCGGCACCTTCGGGCTCGCCACCGCGACCAGCTTCTTCCCGGCAAAGCCGCTCGGCTGCTTCGGCGACGGCGGCGCGATCTTCACCGATGACGACGAGCTCGCGGCCACGCTGCGCAGCATCCGCGTGCACGGGCAGGGCGTCGATAAATACGACAACGTCCGCCTCGGCCTGACCGGCCGGATCGACACCATGCAGGCCGCGGTCCTGATCGAGAAGCTGAAGATTTTCGACGACGAGATCGCCGCCCGCAACAGGGTCGCCGAGCGCTACGCGCGGGGCCTCTCCAACGTCGTCACCGTGCCGCGTCTGGCGCCGGGCAACACCTCGGTCTGGGCGCAGTACACCATCCGCCTGCCTGAGGGCACCGACCGCGACGGCTTCGCCGCTGCGCTGAAGGCCCAGGGCGTGCCGACCGCGATCTATTATGGCAAGTCGATGCACCAGCAGACCGCCTACAAGCAGTATCCGGTCGCCGAGGGTGGCCTGCCTGCTTGCGAGAGCCTGTCGCAGGACGTCATCAGCCTGCCGATGCACGCCTATCTGACCGAAGCCGACCAGGAGCGAATCATCGCCGCCGTCCGCGGCGCGCTCGCGGGGTGAGGCTCACCTCTCCCGCTTGCGGGAGAGGTCGGCGCGAAGCGCCGGGTGAGGGTTCTCTCCTCTTGGGGACTGTCCCGCTGTGGAGACACCCTCTCCCCAACCCTCCCCCGCAAGCGGGGGAAGGGGCAAACCTTCTTCGCGGCTTGCACCTAGACCTAATCTCGCCATGCTCTAAAACAGACGCATGCTCGGACGCATCTTCACGGTCGGTGGTTACACGCTGCTCTCGCGGCTGACAGGGTTTGCCCGCGACATCATGCTCGCGGCGATTCTCGGCGCTGGTCCTGTGGCCGACGCCTTCTTCGTGGCGCTGCGGCTGCCCAATCATTTTCGCGCGATCTTTGCCGAGGGTGCCTTCAACGCCGCCTGGGTGCCGGCCTATGCCCATGTTCATGGCGAGCGCGGGGAGGGAGCGGCAAAACTGTTCGCAGACCGCATCTTCACGCTGCTCTTGGCTTCGCAGGTGGTGCTGCTGATCGTCGCCTGGCTGTTCATGCCGCAGGCGATGAGCATTCTGGCGCCGGGCTTCAGCGAGGACGCCGAGCAGCGCAGGCTCGCGATCGAGATGACGCGGATCACCTTTCCCTATCTGCTGCTGATCACGCTGGTGACGCTCTATGGCGGCATGCTCAACGTGATGCAGCGCTTTGCCAGCGCCGCGGCGGCGTCGATCTTCCTCAACATCTCCATGATGATGACGCTGGCGGTCGCCGCCTGGTTTCCGACCGCGGGCCACGCCGCGGCCTGGGGCGTGCTGATCTCGGGCTTCCTGCAATATTTCCTGCTCGCGGGCGATCTCGCGCGCCATGGCGGCCTGCCGCGCTTTGCGCCACTGAGGCTCGACGAGGACATTCGCGGCTTCTTCAAAGCGCTCGGGCCGGCAACGCTGGGCTCGATGGGCACGCAGGTCGCGCTGTTCGCCGACACCATCATCGCGACCTTCCTGCCCGCTGGCGCGCTGTCGGCGCTGTATTATGCCGATCGCCTCAACCAGCTTCCGATCGGCGTGATCGGCATCGCCATCGGCACCGTGCTGTTGCCGGAGATGTCGCGGCGGATCACGGCCAACGACCATGACGGCGCGATGAAGGCGCAACGCCGCGCCTTCGACTTCACGCTGCTGTTCTCGATCCCGTTCGTCGCCGCCTTCATCACCGTGCCCGACGCGATCATGCGTGCGCTGTTCGCCCGCGGTGCGTTCTCCAAGGCCGATGCAGCCGTAGCCGGCGCCACGCTCGCGGCCTATGCCATCGGCCTGATCCCCTTCGTGCTGATCCGCAGCGCGGTTGCGACCTTCTATGCGCGCAAGGACACCGCCACGCCGGTGCGGGCGTCGTTGACCGGCATCGCCGTCAACGTCGCCCTGAAGGTCGCCCTGATGGGATCGCTTGCCCAGATTGGCCTCGCGCTCGCGACCGCTGTCGGCGTCTGGACCAATCTGCTGCTGGTGCTGTTCTTCGCCGTGCGGCGCGGCTTTCTCGTGCCGGACCGCGCTTGGGTAGTGTCGCTCGCGAAATTCCTCGTGACCGGCATCATCCTCGCCGCCGCCTTCTGGCTGATCGCGCGCTTCGGCGGCTCTTGGTTGGGCGCAATGCACTTCCACGATGAGCTGACGCTCGTCCTGCTCGCCGTCGGAGGCACGATCGTCTACGCGCTCGCGATCCTCGTCCTATTCGGCCGCCGCTGGCTGGTCTCGCTGGTGCGTGGCTAGGCGGGCAGGGCGCTCGCCTCTAGGCTGCAGCAAAGCACCGCACATCTCTTGATTTTGCACGATTGCCGTGGTATGAGCCGCTCATGATCAAATGCTCGCGCACCATTAACCGCAACCACATGACCCGCTTCGGCTGGGCCGTGGAAGGAGTCGTGCGCTAGCAATTCGACGACGACATCTTTTCCACCAGGCCCCGCCGGCATCGGACGGGGCCTTTTGTTTGGCCACGCTCCCTGCCGGCACAACAGCAGGAGCATGCGATGCCACCCCAACTGACGAACATCTCACCCGGGATTGAGGGCGATGCCGCACGGCGCAGCCTCAACCTCTCGATCGTGCAGGCGAAGGACGCGATCGACCAGGCTTTGGCGGCACGCCTCAAGGCGTCCGCCGCAGCGCTGGACGACGCCTTGTCGGAAAAGGACGCTGCCGGACCATCGGCCGCATCGACGCCGAACGTCCTGGGCTTGCTCAAGCAATATTGGCGTGCGTTTCAGCAGCGGCGCCAGGTCCCACGGGTCACCGTGCAGGACCTGAGCGACAGGGAGCTCAGGGATATCGGTCTGACGCGCGGCCAAGTCGACTACCTCTCGCCTGAACGCGCTATCGACAGGTTGAGAGAGGGCACGAGGTATCTGTTGAGCCGTGGCGGGATGTGACAGGTCACGAATCCCTGCCGATACGATCCTTCGCATTTATGAAAGAAAGGTGGCGATCATGGCGTCACATGCTTCCAGTGCTCAGGCGAACCTCGAAATCCGACGATTGACGCTCGATGATCTGAATCTTTTTCGCGAAATTCGCGCGGAAGCGCTTCAGAACCACCCTCAAACGTTTGGATCGCACGAAGAGGACGAAGGCGGCGAGGCCATGGTGGCGGCTTATCGCCATTGGCTCAGCGGCACTATCGTTGGCGCATTTGGGTGCGGGAGCTTGATCGGAGTCGCGGGCTTTTATGTCTCAGCGGACAAGAGGTCACAGCACAGGGGCCATATCTTCACGGTCTACGTGAGGAAGAATAGTCGAGGGCACGGTGTCGGAGATCGACTCATCAAAGAGCTTCTTGCCCATGCCGAAGCACGCGTCGAACAGGTGCATCTTGCCGTGGTGTCGACGGAAATCGCCGCAATCAAGACCTACGAGCGCAACGGCTTCGAGATCTACGGCACGGATCCGCGTGTCGTTCGCATAGGTGACACCGTGTATGACAACCACCTTATGGTGAAGAGGTTCAGTCATTAACGTCCGTCTGGCGCGGCCGGTCGGGGGTGGGCAGCGCCGGGCGCGTTGTGGAGGTCGCAGAATATCGACCCCCACGGGAAAGGTGCGACCTCCGGCCCTTTCGCGCAGTCCCGCCATGACGGGCGGGCGGCGCCTTTTTCCGTCCTGCGCCGATGTGCGTGGCTAAACCCGTTTGCCTTGCCACTTTTTCCACGGCAATATGCCCGCAAAACAACCATAGGACGGGACAAGAAAATGGCGGCTCCCATCAAGTTCGGCGTTGGCCAAAGCGTGTTGCGCAAGGAGGATGACGCGCTGATTCGCGGCAAGGGCCGCTATACCGACGATTACGCGCCGCAGGCGGCCTTGCGCTGCCTGATGCTGCGCTCGCCGCATGCGCATGCCAAATACACCATCGATGTGAGCCGCGCCCGCACGCTGCCCGGCGTCGCGCTGGTCCTGACCGCCGACGATGTGAAGGATCTCGGCAACCTGCCGTGCCTGTTCAATCTCGAGACCGATCCGTTCACCGGCCCGCCTTACCCGATCCTCGCTGCGGGCGAGGTGCGCCATGTCGGCGATTCCATCGCCTTCGTCGTCGCCGAGACCATCGATCAGGCCCGCGATGCGATCGAGGCGATCGACGTCAAATGGAGCCCGCTGCCGGCGGTGACCGGCGTCGTCAATGCCGTGAAGAAGGGCGCGCCGCAGGTCTGGCCCGACAAGGCCGGCAACGTACTTTTCGACGTCTCGATTGGCGACAAGAAGGCGACCGAAGCCGCGTTCGCCAAGGCGCATGCGGTCGCCGAAATCTCCATCGTCAATCCGCGCGTGGTTGCGAGCTTCATGGAGACGCGCGCGGCGGTCTGCGAATACGACGCCAAGCGCGACCACCTGACGCTGACGATCGGCAGCCAGGGCAGCCATCGCCTGCGCGACATCCTCTGCCAGAACGTGCTCAACATCCCTACCGACAAGATGCGGATGATCTGCCCCGACGTCGGCGGCGGCTTTGGCACGAAACTGTTTCCGTACCGGGAATACGCGTTGATGGCGGTCGCGGCGCGGCAGTTGAAGAAGGCTGTGAAGTGGTCGGCCGATCGTACCGAGCACTTCATGGGCGATGCGCAAGGCCGCGACAACGTCACCACCGCGAAGATGGCGCTGACTGAAGACGGCAAATTCCTCGCGATGGATTGCGACCTCATGGGTGACATGGGCGCGTATCTGTCGACCTTCGGGCCCTACATCCCGCATGGCGGCGCCGGCATGCTGCCGGGCCTCTATGACATCCAGGCCTTCCACTGCCGGGTGCGCACCATCTTCACCCACAGCGTGCCTGTGGACGCCTATCGCGGCGCCGGCCGCCCCGAGGCGGCCTATGTGATCGAGCGGCTCGTGGACGCCTGCGCGCGCAAACTCGACATGACGCCGGACGCGATCCGTCGCAAGAACTTCATCCAGCCGAAGGCGCTGCCCTACAAGACCGCGACCGGCAAGGTCTACGATTCCGGCGACTTCGCCGCGCATCTCAAGCGCGCGATGGAGATCGGCGAGTGGAAGGAGTTTTCCAAGCGCGCCAAGGCGGCGAAGAAAAGCGGCCTGATCCGCGGCATCGGCCTTGCGAGCTATGTCGAGATTTGCGGCGTGATGGGTGAGGAGACGGCCAACGTCCGCCTCGACCCCAATGGCGACGTCACCGTCCTCATCGGCACGCAATCGAGCGGGCAGGGTCATCAGACGGCGTATGCGCAGATCGTCGCCGAGCAGTTCGGCCTGGCGCCGGAGCGTGTGCATATCCGCCAAGGCGATACCGACGAGGTCGCGACGGGCCTCGGCACCGGCGGCTCGGCCTCGATTCCCACCGGCGGCGTCTGCGTGGAGCGTGCTGCGGGCGATCTGGGCAATAAGCTGAAGGAGCTTGCAGCGCAAGCGATGGAAGCGAGCGCCGGCGATCTGGAGATCACCGACGGTGTCGTCCGCATCTCCGGCACCGACCGTTCGATCTCGTTCGCCGATCTCGCCAAGCGGCCCGGCGCCGATCCGTCGAAGCTGAACGGCAGCGCGACCTTCGCCAGTGCCGACGGCACCTATCCGAACGGCACGCATCTGGCGGAGGTCGAGATCGATCCGGCGACCGGCATCATCAAGATCGTCAACTACGTGATCGTCGACGATTTCGGCAAGACGCTCAATCCGCTGCTTTTGGCCGGCCAGGTGCATGGCGGCGCCATGCAGGGCATCGGCCAGGCGCTGATGGAGCAGGTGGTCTATGGTGCCACCGACGGCCAGCTGATCACCGCCACCTACATGGACTACGCGCTGCCGCGCGCAGCGGACGGCCCTGCCTTCGTGTTCGAGACCGCCAACGTTCCCTGCAAGACCAATCCGCTGGGGGTGAAGGGCGCGGGCGAGGCCGGCGCGATCGGCTCCTGCCCGGCCGTGGTCAACGCCATCGTCGACGGGCTCTGGCGCGAATACAAGATTGACCACATCGACATGCCGGCAACCCCGGAGCGGGTGTGGATCGCCATCAACGAGCACCGTCGCCGCCACAGCCTCTAAGCTGAAACATGATCATCTCGCGACAAACGCAGAAGCGCGTTTGCGCGGGGGATCGTGTCCAATGCAGTCCAAAGCGCGACAATTTATCCTCGCGCTCTGGATGGAATGAAATCTGTCAAACGGTGTTGGCCCAATGTGGGGTCAGCACGATCCGGTCTCAGGGAAAGGGATTTTGCGAATGAAGCGAGTTTTGGTTGTCGGGGGCGCGCTCCTGTTCGGCATCGGCGCCGTCTGGGCGCAGCAGGACTCCGTCAAGGAAGTCCAGACCCTCATGAAGGGCAACGGCAAGAATGCGGGCGCGGTGTCGGCGATGGTCAAGGGCGAGAAGCCCTACGACCAGGCCGCGGTGGACAGCGCGCTGGCGCAGTTCGAGGATACCGCCAAGAAGCTGCCGAACCTGTTTCCGGCCAGCGCGAAGGGCGTCAAGGCCGAGGGCGATTACAGTGCCTCGCCGAAGGTCTGGGAGGACAAGGCCGGCTTCGACGCCAAGGTCGCGAGCTTCGCCAAGGTCGTCGGCGAAGCCAAGGGCAAGATCAAGGATATGGACTCGCTCAAGGCGAACTTTCCCGCCGTCGGCAAGGAATGCGGCGGCTGCCACGAGACGTTCCGGGTGAAGAACGGCTGAGGCCACGAGCGAACGGACTGATAGCAATTCAAAAAGGGCGGTTGCGAAAGCAGCCGCCCTTTTTCCGTCGCAAGGTCTGACGAATTGTCGTCCGAGCGGTTATCTTTGCACCGACGGCCGCGGCGCTGATGCGAGTCGGCGCATCTCTTTCCTGACTGCTTCGTGACATCAGGAGTTCCAACACGCGGCGAGGATCCGAATCAGAACAGCGAGACAGGCCATGGCAAAACCGTTCCCGTCCAAGACGCACATCGGCAACCATATGCTGCATCCCGAAACCTTGATGCTGACCTATGGCTATGATCCGCAATTGTCGGAAGGCGCCATCAAGCCGCCGGTGTTCCTGACCTCCACCTTCGTGTTCAAGACCGCCGATGACGGGCAGGACTTCTTCGACTACGTCGCCGGCCGGCGCGAGCCGCCGGAAGGGATGGGTGCGGGCCTGGTCTATTCGCGCTTCAATCATCCCAACAGCGAAATCGTCGAGGACAGGCTCGCGATCTACGAGCGCACCGAGAGCTGTGCGCTGTTCTCGTCCGGCATGGCGGCCATCGCAACCACGATCCTGGCTTTCGTTCGCCCCGGCGACGTCATCCTGCACTCCCAGCCGTTGTACGGCGGGACGGAAACCCTGCTGACGAACACGCTTGCGCGGCTGTCGATCGGCGCGGTCGGCTTCGCCGATGGCGTTGATGAAGCTGTGGTCAGCCAGGCCGCTGAGGAGGCCATGCGCAAGGGCCGGGTCTCGATGATCCTGGTCGAAACCCCCGCCAACCCGACCAACGGCCTGGTCGATATCGCGATGATGCGCCGCGTTGCCGATTCCATCGGAAAGGCTCAGGGCCATGTTCCGGTCATCGCCTGCGACAATACGCTGTTAGGTCCGGTATTTCAGCGGCCGATCGAGCATGGCGCGGATATTTCCCTGTACTCGCTCACGAAATATGTCGGCGGTCATTCCGACCTGATCGCGGGCGCCGCGCTCGGCGCGAAGACGATCATGAAGGGCATCAAGGCGCTGCGCGGCGCCATCGGCACCCAGCTCGATCCGCATTCCTGCTGGATGATCAACCGGTCGCTCGAGACGCTGAGCCTGCGCATGGAAAAAGCCGATGCGAATGCGCGCCTCGTGGCGGATTATCTGCGCGATCACCCCAAGGTGGCCAAGGTCCACTACCTCGGCCATCACGAGGCGGATTCGCCCTCGGGGCGCGTGTTCGCGCGGCAATGCCTGGGGGCGGGATCGACGTTCTCGTTCGACATCGCCGGCGGCAAGGACGCGGCCGTGAAATTTCTCAACGCGCTGCAAATCCTCAAGCTGGCGGTGAGTCTCGGCGGCACGGAATCGCTCGCGAGCCTGCCCGCGACCATGACCCATTCCGGCGTTCCCGCCGACATTCGCCAAAAGATCGGCGTGCTCGATTCCACGATCCGGCTGTCGATCGGCATCGAAAACCCGTCGGACCTGATCGCCGACCTCGCGCAGGCGCTGAACGCGGCCCAGATGGACTAAAGCGCAATGAGATCTGGATGAATCGTCATCGCGCTTTAGGTTGTTGTTTGCGCATGATCTTTGCGGAAAACCGCTTCGCACTTTTCCGGATCATGCTTTTGAGCGCGAGGCAGAAACGTCATTTCGGCGTCGCGGAGGCGTCACAGCGGATTTGACGTGCGACATGCCGAGATGATGGCTGCCGCAGCCTCGTTGGCCTGGGCGCCCGACAGCTGCCGCACCAGGCAGACATAGTAACCCCTGCTGGATTCGTTCAACAAGGAATCGCCGTTGAGGGCGAGCCAGTTGCAGGCTGAACGGATGTACTGGACGGCCAGGGGCGACCGTGTATCGCGGATCGCGGACAGTTCGCACTGGGCCTGCTTTTCCCGGTCCGTTTGCGCAACGACCGATCCGGAGAATGAAAGAAGCATCGCGGCGACGACAACGCCTGCCAAACCATACGGTAGCGCGCGAGCCCGTCTTCCGCTCCTGACGTCATGAGGCTGATTAAGAATGCCGGGATTGCGCCGCACGATGTCACTCCGAAGATGGCTGGAGGCTCACATTTATGACTGGGCCGGAGGCTGGCAAGGCACGAGCCCGCAAATTGCGCGGGTGCCGGAATCGAAAAGGCCGGACGCCCCTCCGGCGCCCGGCCTTCGCGCAACGAAGCGGCCTTGCGACTTACTTCATCACCTGGCCGCGGATCTCGCCGCCCGGATTGGCCGCGGTGTGGATGTTGACGTAGAGCTTGCCGGCGAGCAGATCGGCGGCCTGCGCCTCGGTGAGCGTCGCTTCGCCCTTGACGGGGCTCGAGGCCGCGTTCGGGATCGCGACGGCCACGCCGGCATTCTTGCCGGCTTCGGCGGGGCCGTGGAAATGAGCGGCGGTGGCAGGGCCCGACAGTCCGGAATAGGTGACGGTCCAGGACAGCTTCTTGCTGGCGGCGTCGTAGTCCAGATCGGCCGTTCCGGTGCCGCTGCTGGTGGTTGCGGGCACCTCGGACTTGCCGTCGAGCGTTGCTTTCAGCTTTTCGGCGCTGGCAGGGGCTGCAAAAGCAACCGCGCTGAGCGCGACCATGGCGATGACGGTCTTGTTCATGACATTCTCCCTGAGGCCTCGCTGGCCTGCCAAACTTCCAACAGCGGCGTTTTCAGTTTATTCCCGTTGCCGGCGGGGGCGGGCTAAATTCTTCGTGGCTGGAGCCGCGCGGACATCGGTCATAAGTTCGTTCCAACGCGTGGATGGACGAAATGTTGCAACGAACAATTTTTGTGGCGCTGTTCGCCGCGATTATGGCTGGCGGTGTCTATTGGTGGCTCAGCGCGCCCGTGGTGGCGGCCGCCAGCGCCGCCCACACGCCGAACCTTGCCAATGGCGAGGCGATGTTCAATGCGGGCGGCTGCGCTTCCTGCCATGCCGTTCCCGACCAGCCCGATCGTACCAGGCTCGGCGGCGGCGTCGCGATCAAGTCGCCGTTCGGAACGTTCTACGCGCCGAACATCTCCTCCGATCCGACCCACGGCATCGGCAAATGGACCGATGCCGATTTCGTCAATGCGGTGATGCACGGGGTCTCACCTGACGGACAGCATTACTTTCCGGCCTTTCCCTACACCTCCTATCGGCACGCCAGGCGCGAGGACGTTCTCGATCTCTTCGCCTATCTGAAAACGCTGCCGGCAGTTAGCGGCAAGGTGCGCGACCATGACATCGGCTTTCCGTTCAACATCCGCCGCAACGTCGGCATCTGGAAATTCCTGTTCATGGACGGCAAGCCGCTCATGGCCGACGGCACGAAGTCGCCGCAGTGGAAGCGCGGCGCCTATCTCGTCAACAGTCTTGGCCATTGCGCCGAGTGCCACAGCCCGCGCAATGCGCTCGGCGGCATCATCTCCGGCGAACGCTTTGCCGGCGGGCCCAATCCGGAAGGCGAGGGCTGGGTGCCCAACATCACCCAGAAGCGCCTCGGCGAATGGAGCGCGAAGGATATCGCCTATTTCCTCAAGACCGGCGAATTGCCCGACGGCGACAGCGTCGGCGGTGCGATGACGCGCGTGATCAAGAACACCTCGCAATTGCCGGACGAGGATCTCGCGGCGATGGCGGACTACCTCAAATCGCTGCCGCCGGTGGACGGCCCGACCCCGCCCAAGCGCAAGCAGGCCGGCGGCTGACGCCGGCCCTTTCCAATTGACACGCAGGGAGCGCGCCCGCATCCTTCGCCGCCGGCTCGGAATTGGAAGTGCGTGACGATGGGGTGTCGAGTTTTTGCGCGGTTGCTGCTGATCGTTTCGATACCTGATCTCACAGGGCCAGACGCCGCAGGCCCCGCGTCTCAACCGTTCGGTTGAGATGGCCCGCACACCGAAACTCCCGGCCGCGCTGAACCCGCGCTTTCTGATGCTGTTCCGGGCCGCGCTCGGCCAGAGCAAGACCGCAGTCGAAGCCTATCAGGCCTGGCGCGCCTCCGAGCCGCTCGATGCCGCGGACGAAGTCGTCTACCGCACCATGCCGCTGCTGGTCGCCACCGCCGACCGGGCCGGGATTGCCGATGCCGATACGAAGCGCATGCGCGGCGTCGTCAAGCATGTCTGGCTGTCCAACGCGACGCGGGTGCGTGATGTCGTCGAGGCCTGCGCCGCGCTGAAGGCCGCCGGCATAGCGTCGCTGCTGATCAAGGGCGGCGCGCTGTTCGCGCGCGACGCCAGCTATATGGCGAAGCGCATGACCGGCGATTACGATCTGCTGGTTCGCCGCAGCGACGCGCCGCGCGCGATCGAGGTGCTGCGGCAGGCCGCGTTCCGCAGCCACGGCATGAAGGTCGAGCTGTTCTCGGCCTCCGATTTCGACCGCGACATCCACGCCGTCGCGATGTCGCGCGCCGGCCTCAGCCGCGCCATCGATTTGCACTGGCGCGCGCTGTTCTGGCTCGACGAGGCGCGTTTTACCGAGGAACTGTTCGGCACGGCCGAGGCGGCGAGGCTGCTGACGCATGAGGTGCTGATCCCCGGCGTTGCCGAGCATCTCGCCATCGCGGCGATGCGGCCGGAGCCCGCCGACCAGAAGGAGATGGTGTTCCGGGCGCTCGAGGTCGTGCATGTGCTGGAAAGCGCCGGCGACAAGGTCGATTGGGATCGCTTTCGTGCGGTCGTGACGCGCTACAATGGTAGCCTGTTCGCGGCGCAATTGCTCGACGTCGTCGCGCGGGAGATGCCGGCGCTGGTGCCGGATGGGCTGATCGAGCAATTGTGGACCTACGCGCCGCCCGGGAAATCGATCGAGATCGCCGTGCGCGCGGTGCCATGGGTGCAGCGCACGCCATGGCAGCAGTTCGGCGTTGCCTTTTTCACGGCGCTCCGCGCGCAGTTCAAGGCGCCGTTTCGCATGCTGGATTGGCTGAAATTGCCCGGCGCGGCCATCGCGGCATTCGATGCCAGTGCCGTGCACTTTCCGCTTCTAGGGGATGCGATCCTGAAGCGGGTCTGGCAGCACGCCGCACGCGCGGCGCATCCGCTGCAAGGGCGGGACGTCTGGTTCGGGCAGGGATTTTCGATTCCGGAGGACGACGGACGCTGGACCGACAGTCGGTTCGCGGTCCTCGAAATCTCGATCGACGCAGCGTCGGATGCCACGGTCGAGCTTGCGGTGATCCCGTTCCTGCCGCCGGGCACCGAGAGCTTTCGCTTCACGGTCTATGCCGGCATGGGCGAGGCGTTGCAGATGACGGCAGGACGCAACGATCCGATGCCGTTCAAGGTCGCGCTGAAGGCGGCGATCGTCGGCACGGGCCAGCGGAAGATCGTCGTGGCGTTGCGGATGCTCGATACACGACGCCCGATGGATATCGGCCATTCGATCGACCACCGCCTGCTCGGCCTGTTCGTGAAGAGGGTGTCGATCAACGGCGTGCCGGTGTTCACTCCGGCGAGCGCTGCGCCTTGATGGCCTGACGCAGCGCCATCAGCGTCTGAAGATTTTGCGCGTCCGTGTTGGTGCGGCCGCCATTGCCGAGATGCAGCCGGCGCTGGACCACGATCTCGTCGACATGCGCGGTTTTGAGGCCGTTCTGCTTGGCGCGGCCGAGCCATGCGATGAAGAAGGTCGCGGGCAGGCTCTCGTCGAACGGGTCGATCCGCGTCAAGGCGGCACGCCGGATCAGCATGCATTGCTTGAGCTCGCCCAGCATGATCTCGACATCAGGTGTGAGGCGCACGCGATGCTCTTGCGGCACGTCGGGGCTGACGAATTGCTGCACCTTGCCGAAGGCGGCTTCGACGCTGCGGTCATGTTCCAGGAGCGCCAGTTGCATCTCGAGCTTGCGCGCCGTCCAGAGATCGTCGGCATCGCAGAATCCGATCAGCTCGCCGCGCGCCAGCGCAAGGCCCTTGTTGACGGCGACGGCCTGGCCGCTGTTTTCCTGCGTGAGCGCGATGATGCGGCTCCCGAACCGATCTAGAACGCTGCGCGTGCCGTCGCGCGAGCCGTCGTCGACGACGATGAGCTCGTCGGGCGGAACGGTCTGGCCGAGCACGCTCTCGATTGCCTCGGCAATGTAGGCCTCGGCGTTGTAGGCGGCGATGACCACGGAGACGTGCATGCGGCCTCAGAGCTGGTCGAGCTGGCGGGCGAAGGCGGCGGGAATTTCCATCGGCGTCGTCCCGGTGTCGGCGAAGAACACTGGCGCCAGCCCCGCGATCTTCGCGACCTTGTCGGCGATCTCGTTCGGCCATCCCGGCAGCTCATACGCCGTCGTCGGCAGCAGCGCGCGAAATGCATCCGACGGCCGCGCCGGCATGAACTCAGGCGTCGCAGCGCCGCGCCGGCGGGGAATGAAGGTCGCGCGCAGCCTGCCGCCGCCGATGCGGTCGCCGAGTCCGGCGAGACTCAGCTCGTGACGCGGCTCGCCGTTGAAATCGGAGACCGGCGTGGTTTCACCGATGAAATTCTGAAACGTCTCGACCAGGGCAGGGCGCAGCCGCGCCGAGCAGAACAGCGGCTCGATCCGGCCGGTCTCGCTGTTGACGGCAACGAAATCGTCGCCGGCATAAAGCCAGCCGGCTTTGGCGCAGGCCAGCGCCGCCGTGGTCTTGCCGCTGTGGCCTTCGCCGGCGAGCAGCGTGAAACCTGCGTCGTGTCCCACCGCCGCGCCATGGACCGCGCACCATGGCGTATCGTGCATCATGGCATGGATCAGCGAGATCGCCGGACGGCTGCGGACCCAGGGCGGCGCCTCGCCCTTCGGCAGCCAGGCGATGCCGCGCTTTGCCGTGAGGTCGATCGCAAACAGCACGGGAATGATTGCGGGCTGCCACACCGAATAGATGCCGTCCTCGATCAGCAGGCGCGGGCGCTCGGCCGCCTCCGGCACCAGCGCGGAGAGATCGAGGTCGGCTGCGGTGATGAAGCGGAGGTCGAGATCGAAATTGCCGAGCGTGCCTGGGATGCAGGCGGGTAGGAATGTGCCGGCCAATTCCTCCGAGGCAAATCCGAGATGCAAGGAGAACGGGCCGCAGCGAGCGTGCGCCTCGACCGGCTGCGACATTGTCTTGGCGAAGACCGCCGCGATCTCCTGCCGGATGAGGCCGCTAGCTTTCATGAGGCTCGCGCAGCGGCCAGCCTTCCTCGCCGGCATCGTGCACGGGATCCATCAAGAGCAGCTCCCGCAGATTGTCGAAGCGCTGGAATTCCGGGGCGGCGAATGCGCCCGACAGCACCGGCGCCCAGGTCTCGTTGGAGATCTCGACGCGCGCGTCAGTGGCGCCTTCGGCGATGAGGCCTTCCGCGAGCATGCTGTCGACGAAGGCCTGCACCTGTTGTGTGACGGACGGCACATCGCCGCCGGTCGCGGCGGCGAAAGCGCTGGCGATCTCCTCAACCGTTCGGTTGGCCTTCAGGCCGAGCCAGACCTGCGCGGCGCTGCCGTCGAGGTTGTAATAGACGCCATTCTGATAGTTGGCGAGCACCACTTCACTATCAAATTGCTGGCTGATCAGCAGCGGCACCGTGGTAGTGAGAGCCATGACTTGCTCGGTACTCAGTTCAATTCCAACGGCCGGACGCTAGCACAGGCTTCCGGCTGCGCAACCACGGACCTTGCGTCAATTCCGGGCAGTCAGCTCGCGCCGAACGCCTTGAAGGTGATGATGGTGAGGGTGTCCTGGATGCCGGGCAGCACCTGCACCTTCTCGTTGATGAAGTGGCCGATGTCGGTGTCCTTGTCGACGTAGAACTTCACCAGCAAATCGTAGTGGCCGGCCGTTGAGTAGATCTCGGAGGCGATCTCGGCTTCGGCAAGCGCATTGGCGACCGTATAGGACTGGCCGAGCTTGCATTTGATCTGGACGAAAAAGGGAACCATTGCAGTCACTCCGAAGGCATAGCTGGCGGCTAATAGGCCAAAACCGGCCGGATTTAGCAAGCGAACTTGCCGGCCGCCAGATGCCGGCGCTCAGGAGGTCACAGTCGCGGCGGCAAATGCGTCCCTGAGCCGCTGTGCGAGCTCGATCTTGCGATAGGGCTTGGTCAGGACGACCGCCAGCGCGTGCGTACGGCCCTGCTCGACCAGCGTCTCCAGCGCGTAGCCGGAGGTGAACAGGACCGGCAGGCCGGGACGAATCCGCCGGGCCTGATCGGCGAGCTCCCAGCCGCTCATGCCGCCCGGCATGACGATGTCGGTGAACAGCATGTCGATACCGGGGTCGATGCGCAGCCGCTCCAAGGCCTCCTTGCCGTTGACGGCGGCGACCACGCGATAGCCGAGCGCTTCCACCCTGAGGATGACCGAGGAGCGGACGAACGGATCGTCTTCCGCGATCAGGATGGTCTCGTGACCGCGCGGCGCGTCGTCCTCGCTCTCCAGCAGATCGCCTGAGGATTGTCCGCCACCGGCGCGCGGCAGGTAGAGCCGGACCGTCGTCCCCAGGCCCTCTTCGCTATAGATCGAGACATGGCCGTCGGATTGTTTGGCGAAGCCGTAGACCATGCTGAGCCCAAGGCCCGAGCCCTTGCCGACTTCCTTGGTGGTGAAGAACGGCTCGAAGGCGCGCTCGATGACCTCTCGCGTCATGCCTTCGCCGTCATCGGTGACGGAGATCAGGGCGTAACTGCCGGACACGACTTCGGGATGCAGGGTGCGATAGTCCTCGTCGATCGCCGCCAGCTCCGTCCTCAGCGTCAGATGCCCGCCTGACGGCATGGCGTCCTGCGCGTTCAGTGCGAGGTTCAGCACGGCGGATTCGAGCTGGGCGCGGTCGGCAAACGCACGTACCGTGCCCGGGCCGAACGCCGTCTTGATCTCGATGTTCTCGCGCAAGGTGCGCTTGAGTAGCTTGGACATGGATTGGAGCAGCTCGCGGCAGTCGATCGTCTGCGGCTGGAGCAACTGACGGCGGCTGAACGCGAGCAACTGCTGCGTCAGCTCCGCGCCGCGTTCGCCGGACTGGCAAATGTCGTCGGCAAACTGCCGCAAATCGGGCCGGCTCTTGAGCTGCTCGCTCAAATGCTCGGCGTTGCCGATGATGACGGTCAGCAGATTGTTGAAGTCATGGGCAATGCCGCCGGAGAGCTGGCCGACCGTCTCCATTTTCTGCGCTTGCTGGAGCTGCTGCTCGGTCAGCTTTCGCGCGGTCAAGTCGTGAACGATACCGACGTAGATCAGCTCGCCGTCCTGCCACGCCTGGCCCACCGACAGATCCATCGGAAAGCGCGATCCGTCCTTGCGCAGGCCGACGGCTTCGCCGGTCGCCAGACGCTGCGCGCGACTGGTGGATGGAGGATTCTCCTCGTCGGACATCAGCATGGCGATGTCGAGATTCATGACCTCATCGGCGCGATAGCCGAACAACCGTTCGCAGGCGGGATTGAACAGGAGAATGCGCGCCTGCGCGTCGAACAGGATGACACCGTCGACCGCGGTGTCGACGACGGCGGTGAGGCGCGTCATGCTCTCGCGCAACGCGCGCTGGGCGTCTCCGACCTGCCGGAGCAGCTGCTTGGCATCCCGGCTCTTGGTCTCCTCCTCTTCGAGCGCGGCCTGGACCTGCCGGAGCTCGAACGGAGAGGGGATCGCGAGGATCTTGGGCAGCAGGGGCCAGAGCGCACCGGCCGTGAACACCGATGCAATGGCCGTCGCCGCCTTGACCATGCCCTCGATGCCGTAGATCGGAACCCAGAGCGTGTAGATAGACAGCACATGCGTCAGGCCGCAGGCCATGATGAAGATCGCGAAGGCCCAATAGACCCAGCCGAACTTGAGATCGCGCCGCTTGGTGACGAGGATCGCAAGGGCAAACGGGATCGAGAAATACGCAGCCGCGATAAGGGCGTCCGAGACGACATGGAGCCAGATCAGCTCGGGTTCCCACAGCAGGCAGATGCCGTGCGGCGAGAACATCGACGAATCCAGGAGACGTTCGAAATAGGCCCACATGATTCCATCCCGGGAGAATTGCAGCCTGGGCAGCCCGCAACATGGTGTTGCCGAACGGTTCCAGCGCCAACGACTCACGCATCGGCGAAGCACGCCAAGGCGCGAGACTATATCAAGGGTACTGTCGGGTTGATTTGGCAAGCCCGCACGATTGCCGGGCGCCGATGTTGCGTTGCGCGCGGATCGCGGCCAGGCAGATCTGCCGGATGTGGTGCGTCGCGAATCAAGGGCACCATGGCCCGGTGCGCTTGCTGGCGTTGCACGGTCGCGCTAGGAGAGGCCATGGCGGTGTTCCTCTCGAGCAAATGTATCCGGCGATGACGACCCCGGTCGCACTCACCATCGCCGGCTCCGATTCCAGCGGCGGCGCCGGCATCCAGGCCGACCTCAAGACCTTTGCGGCGCTCGGCGTCTATGGCGCCTCCGCCATCACCGCACTGACGGCGCAGAACACGCGCGGCGTCACCGGCATTCACGCGGTGCCCGCCGAATTCGTCACCGCGCAGATCGACGCCGTGTTCTCCGATCTCGGGGTCGGCGCGGTGAAGATCGGCATGGTGGCCCAAGTCGCCAGCATCGATGCGATCGCGGCCGCGCTGTCGCGCTGGAAGCCGGGCCACGTGGTGCTCGATCCCGTGATGGTGGCGACATCGGGCGATCGCCTGCTGGCATCCGAAGCCGTCGACGCCCTGCGCACCAGGCTGATACCGCTGGCCTCGGTGATCACGCCGAACCTGCCGGAGGCTGCGGCACTGCTCGGCGAGCCCGTCGCGGCAAGCGCGGCCGCCATCGAAGGCCAGGGACGCCGTCTGCTCGCGCTCGGCTGCGGTGCGGTCCTGATCAAGGGCGGGCACGGCAAGGGCACCGAGAGTACCGACTATCTCGTCGATGCCGCAAACACCATCGCGCTGGCGGCGCCGCGCGTCGCGACCCAAAACACCCATGGCACCGGATGCTCGCTGTCCTCGGCGGTCGCAGCGGGGCTGGCCAAAGGCGAGGATCTCGAGCAGGCCGTGCGCAGCGCCAAGGCCTGGATCAGCGCCGCAATCGCGGCCGCCGACCGATTCAGTGTCGGTCACGGCCACGGGCCGATCCATCATTTCCACAAATTTTACTGACTGGGGCCGCGAGCCTCCGGTCTGACCCTCCCCCAGGGTCCCTCCAGGGCAGGGCACCGCATATGGCATTTGGCACGATCACAGCGCGCGCCTCGTCCTTCGAGACGACCGCTTCGCGGTCTCCTCAGGATGAGGCTAAGCGGCATCGGCGCCTGTCGAAACCATGGCCGCTCGCTCGGTCCTCATCCTGAGGGCCCGCCAACGGCGGGCGTCTCGAAGGATGGCCACAGGGGACTCGCTCCCATATGCGGTGCCCTGCCCTGGAGGGGAGGGTAAGGGGGCATCTGGCCACGGTCATTGCAGGTCCGGGGTCTTGCGGGGCCCCGCTGCGGCGCCGTGTCGCCTGATTGTCGCATGCGACTGATATTCGCGGGGAGGGCGAGGCAAGGCGTGATTCGTATCTGAGGGTGCCTCAAAGGTTCAATCTGTCATCCCCCTGTCACGGGACATTTGTTACAGGCTGGCGCATGGGAAGTTACGATGTGAGTGACGAGAGCCCGGAGCGGCGCTTTCGCACGTTGTTCATCTCCGACGTTCATCTCGGAGCCCGCGGTTCTCAAGCCGATCTTCTGCTCGATTTCCTCCGCTACCACGATGCCGACACGATCTATCTCGTCGGTGACATCGTCGATGGCTGGGCGCTGAAATCGAGCTGGCACTGGCCGCAATCGCATAATGATTTGGTCCAGAAACTTTTGCGCAAGGCGCGCAAAGGCGCCAAGATCATCTACATCCCCGGCAATCACGACGAGTTCCTGCGCAACTATTACGGCACGCATTTCGGCGGCATCGACGTGGTCGAGAACACCGTCCACACCGGCGTGGACGGCAAGCGTTATCTCGTCATCCACGGCGACATCTTCGACCTCGTGGTGCAGAACGCGCGCTGGCTCGCCCATCTCGGCGACAAGGCCTACGATTTCGCGATCCAGATGAATCGCTTCGTCAATTTCTTCCGGCGCATGTTCAAGGTGCCCTATTGGTCGCTGTCGCAATGGGCCAAGCAGAAGGTCAAGAACGCCGTCAACTATATCGGCGCGTTCGAGCAGGCGCTCGCCGCGGAGGCGCGGCGTCACGACGCCGACGGCGTGATCTGCGGCCATATCCACTATGCCGTCATTCGCGACGAGGGCGGTATCCGCTACATGAATTGCGGCGATTGGGTCGAGAGCTGCACGGCGCTGGTCGAGCACGACGACGGCCATTTCGAGATCATCACCTGGGCGGACCACGCGCAGAAGCCGGCGCAGGTCCCGCAGGTTGCAGCCAGAGCTGCATAACAAGGTCCGCTTGATGCGCATCCTGGTCGCGACGGACGCCTGGCACCCGCAAGTCAACGGTGTGGTTCGGACGTTGACCAAGCTCGCCGACGCCGCCAACGGGCTTGGGGTCGAGTTCACGTTCCTGACGCCGCAATCGTTCCGCACCTTCGCGATGCCGAGCTATCGCGACGTGCGGCTCGCCATGCCGCGGCCCGCGCGCATCGCGAAACTGATCGCGGAGGCGCGCCCCGACAGCATCCATATTGCGACGGAGGGGCCGATCGGCCTGATGGTCCGCCGCTACTGCCGCCAGCGCAGGCTGCCGTTCACGACCAGCTTCCACACCCGCTTTCCCGAATATGTCCGCGCCCGCGTGCCGGTGCCGGGCTCGCTGATCTGGCGGGCGCTGCGTCGTTTCCACAGCGCCAGCAGCGCCGTGATGGCGGCGACGCCGGCGCTGGCCCGCGAGCTGACCGAGCGCGGCTTCGACAATGTCGTGCTGTGGCCGCGCGGCGTCGATACCCAGCTGTTCCACCCCCGCGCCATCGATCTCTGCCTGCCGGGGCCGGTGTTTCTGTCGGTCGGCCGCGTCGCGGTGGAGAAGAATCTCGAGGCGTTCCTCGATCTCGACCTGCCCGGCACCAAGGTCGTCGTCGGCGACGGCCCGGCGCGGGCCGCGCTGGAAGAGGCCTATCCCGATGCGATCTTCCTCGGCGAGAAGCAGGGCGAGGCGCTGGCGGAGATCTATGCGGCCGCTGACGTCTTCGTGTTTCCGAGCAAGACCGACACGTTCGGCCTGGTCCTGTTAGAGGCGCTCGCAAGCGGCCTGCCGGTGGCCGCGTTCCCGGTGAAGGGCCCCCGCGACGTGATCGGCAACGCGCCGGTCGGCGCGCTCGACCACGATCTGCGCAGTGCCTGCTTCGCCGCGCTCGATATCTCCCGCCAGGACTGCGTCGAGTTCGCCGCCAACTACACCTGGTAAGCCTCGGCGAGGGCCTTTGTCGCCAGCATTGAGGCGGTCGGCGCGGTGCTGCCGGGCCGGAACGGCGCGGAACAGCCGCGCTTCGTCGCCTGAAGGGCTAAAATCCTCGCGCGGAGGTGTCTTGCCCGCGGCTCAATGGCCGCGATAAGGTCTGACATGACCGAACAGCTCCTCCCGATCGGCCCCGCCGACATCGATGCCGCAGCGCGCGTGATCGCGCCCTACGCCATTCGCACCCCGCTGTTGTCCTTTCCCGTGCTCAACGAGCGCGTCGGTGCCAAAGTGTTCCTGAAGCCGGAGATGCTCCAGCGCACCGGCTCGTTCAAGTTCCGCGGCGCCTTCAACAAGGTGTTCTCGATCCCGCAGGACAAGCGCGCCGGCGGCGTGGTCGCATTCTCTTCCGGCAACCACGCCCAGGGCGTGGCGGCGGCGGCCAAGATCCTGGACATGCAGGCGACCATCGTGATGCCCGCGGATGCGCCGCTGTCCAAGCGCGAGCGCACCAAATCCTACGGCGCCGAGGTCGTGCTGTACGACCGCGATCGCGACGACCGCGAGGCGATCTCGCGCGGCATCGCCGAGAAGCGCGGTGCGACGCTGGTCAGGCCCTATGACGATCCCTTCGTGATCGCAGGGCAGGGCACCGCCGGCCGCGAAATCGCGGAGGACATGGCGAGCCTCGGCCTCGCCCCCGACATCGTGGTGGCGCCGGCCTCCGGCGGCGGCCTGATCGCGGGCGTCGCGACCGCCGTGAAGGCGCGCTATCCGCTCGCCGAGATCGTGGTGGCCGAGCCCGAAGCGTTCGATGATCACGGCATTTCGCTGACCGCGGGCCATCGCGAGCCGCATCCGCCCGCGGGCCGCACCATCTGCGACGCGCTGATGGCCCTGATCCCAGGCGAGATGACCTTTGCGATTAACAGCAAGCTGCTCGCGCGCGGCGTGACGGCGTCGGACAAGGAAGTCGGCGCCGCCGTTGCCTTTGCCTATCGCGAGCTGAAGCTCGTGGTCGAGCCGGGCGGCGCGGTGGGCCTTGCCGCGCTGCTGGCGGGACGTCTCGATGTCACCGGCAAGAACGTCGTCATCGTGCTGTCCGGCGGCAATGTCGATGCGGATTTGTTTGCCGAGCTGGTGGCCTGATTTTCTGATCTTATGACCTGAAGAAAGGGGCAGAGCGTTACCGCTCTGCCCCTTTTGCGTGTTGTCTATCTTGGGGATCGAACTACCGGCTTGCTCGGTGCGACCTTTCCCGCTTGCGGGAGAGGTCGGCACGCAGTGCCGGGTGAGGGTTTTCTCCTCTTGGGGATTGTCCCATTGTGGAAGCAACCCTCTCCCCAACCCTCCCCCGCAAGCGGGGGAGGGAGCGCACCTTCTTCTTGCCGCGATCAGTGCATGAAGCCGCGGTGATTGTTGCCGCCGCCATTGCCCTGGCTCTGGTTCATCGATTGGCGGAAGTTGTTGTTGCTGTTGACCATGCGGTTCGGCACCGCGTTCAACTGCGGACGATTGTTCTGGACCTGCACCTTGTTCACCGGGTTGTTGTTGACGTTCACACCGTTGTTGATGCGGATCGGATGGTTCTGCGTCTGAACGACCGGCTTGGCGTCGATAGTCGAGCCACCCTTGCCGACATTCACCGGCATGCTCACGATCTTGCCCGGCTTGCCGTTGGCGTTGCCGCCATTCTGGGTGTTATTGGTCGCAGGCAGCGTCACGATCTTGCCGCTGCCGCCATTGGTGTTGGTCGTGTTGGTCGGCGCGGGCAGGGTGACGATCTTGCCCGGGGTCTGCGACGGCGTGCCGTTCGGCTGGTTGTTGCCTGCGGGCAGGTTGGCGATCTGGCCGCCATTGCCGAGCTTGCCGATACCGTTGTTTTCGCCCGGCTTCTGCACGATCGGCAGGTTGCCGTTCATCTGGCCACCACCATGACCCGGCTGCAGCGGCATGTATTTGGGCTGGCCGAGATTGCCGATCTTGAACGTCGGGTTGATGTTCTGCGGGGCCAGGAACTTGGTCGCCTGCATCAGGGGAATCTGCTTCGGCTGCGCCTGGAGCTTCAGCGCCATTTGCGCATAGGGGCTGGTGCCGTAGCTGTCGTAGAAGCTCTTGTAGCCGAGCGGCGAGTTCGCGAGCACCGCCTTGTGCCAGGCCTGCGTGAGCAGCAAGTTGTTGAGCAGCCAGCGGACGTGGTCGCACAGCGGGTCGTGCGGGTACATCTGGATGAACTCCTGATAGTACTCCGGCCGGCCCTCGGACACGACATAATCATAGGCCTGGCGGGTCGAGCGGCTCGGCAGGTTGGAAGCCATCTGCACCACCGGTGTGTTCACCGGCGCGCGGCTCGCGGCAACAGCGGTGTCGCCGAAGAAGGTGAAGTCGGACGTGAGCGACGAGCTCTCCCACGGGATCTGCGCGCCGCTGGTGGTCTGGTTGACTTCGAGGCGCACGCGCTTGAACAGCTGCTCGATCGGCAAGTTGGGCTCGCGCGCGACGTTCAGGAAGGCTTGCGTATAGGGGCTGTGGCCGTTGGTGCCGTCCTGCGCTTCCGCGCCCGGCGCGGTCGAATAGCCGACGATGGAGCCGTTCGGCGCATCGACGATGGCGAGGCCGCGGCCGGCGTCGTTGACCTCAGGGAACGGGTTGTTGCGGCAGGCATCGAGGATGACGATGCGCATGCGGCTCGGGATCGTCTCCAGCGTCGACATCACGTCGACCAGGCGCACCGAGTTGTTGACCAGCTCGGTCGGGCTCGACACCTTGGCGTCGACGGGAACGAGGTAGTTCTCGCCGGCGAGCTGCACGCCGTGACCGGCGTAATACACCATTGCCACCGTGTTCGGTCCGCGCGAAGCGACCTTGGCGGAAAAGTCCTGCACCACGCGCAGCATGTCGTTCTGGGTCAGGTCGGTCGCGGCGACCACTTCGAAGCCGGCCGAGTTCAGGAACTGCGCCATCGATTGCGCGTCATCGTCGGGGTTCGCAAGTTGCGGCGCGTTCCGGTAGTTCGCATTGCCGATCACCAGCGCCACCCGCTGCTCCGGGCCTTGCAACGCGGTGGGGGCCGGCTGGACCGGGGCAACTTGCGCGGAAACGGGCCCGCAGGCGAAGCCGAACAGGCTTCCCACGAGGCTGGCCGTCATCAGGAAAGGCTTTAGGCGGAACATGGCGTGCTCCTCTGGCACTGATCTCGATGCGAGATTGGTTGCGAGGAAGCTTGGCTGCGTTCGAGCCTTTGGTCCGTGATCGCGATCACCATGGGTGGCTGCGTGATCTAAATCACGCTCGGAACCTGCCATGGTGTGCGATCGATAGGGAGGATAGTCCGTCACATGCCCCGGAAAGCTCGCGCGCCCGGAGAATGGGGACGCGGAACGGCGTCAGGCGTGCTCGAACGGGCCGACCTCGCGGATCACCTTGCAGATCTGCAAGAAGCCGCTGGCGTAGAACTCGGCGTGTCCCCGCTTCATCGTCTCGATATGATCGGGATGGGTGCGCCAGGCTTCGAGCGCGTCCTCCGACGCAAAACGGAAGACGGTGAGCTCCTCGCCGTCCTCGGCCTTGAACGACTTGACGGACAGAAAGCCGGGCAGGCGGCTGACGATCTCGTACATGCGCCCGCCCAGCCGGTCGTGTTCTTCGAGGGAGACGCCGTCGCGCAGCTTCAAATCGCCAATGACAATCACTTCGTCGATCATGCGTCCTCGCCTTGTTTGATAGAATCCTGTCGCTCGATTGCTTGTTCGGTTTGGTGGAGGGTTTTGTTACATCGCGGCAGGAAAGTTTCTTGATGCAACGGGCTGTTTCGATCGGTTTCGGTGGCTCGCCGTGGAAACGCTGATCGCGCGATGCCGGTCGGATTCCCCGCTGCGAGGAACTCTGCACCCGAATTTGAATGGTCATCGCGCCACCGGCTGTCTATGGTCGGCGCATGTCGCGAGTCCTGTGTCTAGCCGTCGCTATCATCCTGTCGCTGCTGCCCGCCACCGCGCCGGCGGAGTCCATCAAGAAACGGCCGGCGCCCGCCTGGCGTGGCTACGGCTTCCTGCCGGGCTATCGCCAGCCGCTGAGCAACAGCATTCCGCTCTACAAGCAGAAGGATGCGATGCGTCGCATGTCGCGCGCCGACCGGCGCCACTGGTACATCGACCCCGTTCCCCAGTATTACCGCTGGGACGGCGAGTGGCACTATTTCGGCCGCCCAGGCTTTGGCGGCGGCCGCTACAATGGCGGCAGCTTCGGGCCGTGCTGGACGCGCACGCCGATCGGCCCGGTCTGGAATTGCGGGTGATCGAGCGAGCGCGTGGCAGTCAGGGGAAGCTGCTGATAACCTCGATCTGGCCGACGATCGCGGCATTGAAGTCATCAAGGTCTTCGGCCGGAATCCAGTACTCCAGATGCGCGCGGCCGCCGGCCTCCTGCACGTCGTACTTCGCGATGAACTCGCGCTTGACCTCAAAGCGCGTGACGAAGCCCGCGCCGTTTGCCGGGACATTCCAGTCCCGCGCGATCTTGATGGCATAGTCTTCGGTCAGCACCGGATAGAAGATCGGCTGGTCCGGCAGGCGCGGCGGGAACGCACGCATATCGGCTTGCCGGATCAGCTCCAGCTCTTTCGGACCGACGGGGCGCCAGAGGGTGAGGGTGTTTCCGGTGGGGGACATGATTTTGACGATGGGCTCCCGGGGCCCCTTACTTACACTGACAAGGTCCTCAGCTCCATCACCGTCACCCTGAAGGCGCTCGCCTCTTCGGCGAGCCTCGAAGGGCGACGGCCCGGCTGCATCGGGGCCGTTCATCCTTCGAGGCTCCTCATGGGACGCGCTGCGTCCCATGAGGAGCGCCTCAGGATGACGGAGCTGATGGCATCGCAATGACGGCGCGGCGAGAGTGGACACCGCATCTTACTTGCGTGCCCCGGACGCAGCGCAGCGTCTCTTTGACGGTGCGGCGCTGCCGAGCCGGGGCCCATATTGCTGAGGAGGCTGTGGCTCCTGGATCCCGGATCTGCGCCTCGCTTGTCCGGGACACGAGAGCGAAGGGTGTGGAGGACCTGCGCCCGCTTACGAGAAGAACGCGATCTTCTCGGCTTGGGTCATGCGGCGGATCGGAGCCATCGGATCGTTCGCGGCCGCGCGGGGTTTTTGCAAAATGCCGCTGGCGAGGATGGTGGCGCCGAGCGAGGGCTCGGGCGAGAAGGTGGGCGAGGGCATCGGCAGCGTCGTGGCCGGGCTCGCGCCGTAGGCTGCCGTGGCGGCGATGGCCGGGGCCGGTTGCTCCATCACTTCGGCGGCGGCTTCTGCGATGGCGTCGGTGAGGCGCGCGAGCGAGTCCATCGCGATCGGCGCATCTTCGGCGGGCTCGTGCGTGACCGCGGTGGCGGCCGGCTCGGCTGCAACCGGCTCCGGGATCTCGGCGGCAATCGGGGCTGCGACTTCCGCGGCGATCGGTTCCGGCGTTGCCGCTTCCATTTCGGCCGGCGCGACGATCTCGTCGAACTCCGGATCGGGCGCAGCCATCTCCATCGCGATGGCTTCGAGGATGGCTTCGTCCTCGGCGTCCGCGGCGGCATCGAGCGAGAATTCGTCGGTCACCTCCGCCAAGGCGGCGGACTCCGCGACCGGCTCAAAAGCGACCTCTTCAAGCGCGGCAGATTCGAGCGGAGTGTTGCTTTCCGCAGCAACCACGGGCTCGACGGCGGCGTCCATGGCCTGCTCGGCGATCGCGAACGCTTCAGTGGTGCTTGCGGCTTCGACAGCGGCTTCGGGCTCGCCAGCCTCGGCGACGTCCTGTGGCGTCTCCGTAAAAGCCACGGGTGTTTCGCTAACCATCGCCGCAGGCGAAACCTCGGCGGCGGGCGGCGCTGCTTCCTGCACCGGCGCGGGACGGGCCTCCGCTTGCGGCGCTGTGTCGCCGTCGCCATCAAGCTGCTCGACCCGATCCCTGAGCAGATCGAATGCGGCCTTGAGCTCGACGCGGGGGTCGATGGTCGACATCTGGCCACACGCGGCCTCGATCGAGGCGAGCTGCGAATCAATGAGGTCGCAGATTCGCCCGTCGGCGCCGATCTCGCGCCAGCGCCAGGAGATCTCCTTGATGATGCGCACGCCGCGCGGGATCGGCGCGAGGCTGGCCTCGATCGCCGCGGGATCGAACGCTGCGATCGCGATCGTCTCGGCTTCGCGGATGGCGCGGCGGATCTCGACCAGGGCCTCGGGCAGTCGGTCCTCGACGACCGGTTGTCGCTGTGCTGCAAGGGTTTCTTCGATTTTCGCGACCGCATCGAGCACCATGCGGGTATCCGCATTGCGGTTGCGCTTGGCATATTCGCCGAGGAACCAGCGGCCGCGCGCGGTCTCCATGAAGGCTTCGCGGATCGCGTCGTAATCCTGCTCGTTCGGCTCAGCCGCGCGGGCAGACATGGGCGAGAGGGCGAATGCTTCGTTGGCCATGACAATCTCGTCGCGCAAATCAGTACGCGTTACTGTAACGATCACCACGATATCGACCGAATCGCAATTGGTTTGATGGCAGGCGAATCACAAATCCCCACGCAAGCCGCCGTGAAGCGGCGATTCGCCGTGAGCCTCGCCCTGTTCTACTCGGCGATCTTCGCGGTCGCGGGCACGCATCTGCCGTTCTTTCCGGTCTGGCTGAAGGCGATCGGCATCGATGCGGCCTGGATCGGCCTCATCAACGCGCTGCCGGCGATCACGCGCTTCACCACGCTGCCGCAGATCACGGCCTTTGCCGAAAAGCGACACGCCATTCGCGCTGCCATGATGGTGCTGGTGCTGGCGACGGCGATCGGCTTTGCGGCGGTCGGCCTGCAGCAGCAGCCGCTGGCGCTGTTCCTGATCTATGCGCTGACCTGCATGATGTGGACGCCGACGACCCCGCTGACCGATGCCTATGCGCTGCGCGGCGTCGCGCGCTACGGGCTCGACTACGGCCCCTTGCGGCTGTGGGGCTCGGCGGCCTTCGCCGCCGGCTCGCTCGCCTGCGGCTTGCTGGTCGATCACATCGCGGCGCGCGATCTGATCTGGATCATCGTCGCGTGGGCCGTCGTTGCGGTCGCGGCCAGCCTGCTGCTCCAGCCGCTCGACGATGTCAGGCGAAAGGCGATTGATACGCATGCCGGCAAGGCCTTGCTGCGCGATGGCGGCTTCTGGGCCGTGATCGCCTCGGCCGCGCTGATCCAGGGCAGCCACGTCGCCTACTACACGTTCTCGGCGATCAACTGGCAGCTCCACGGGATCAGTGGGCTGACGATCGCGGGGCTGTGGACGCTGGGTGTGATTGCCGAGATCGTCGTGTTCGCGCTCTCTCCGCGCTTCTCGCTGCAGCCGTCCACGATGATCGCGATTGGTGGGGTGAGCGCCGTGGTGCGCTGGATCGTCACCGCCAACGAGCCGCCGCTCGCGCTGCTCGCGGTCGTGCAGCTCGGTCACGGCCTCACCTTCGGCATGACCATCGTCGGCACCATGAATCTCCTGGTGCAGCGCGTGCCGCCGCATCAACTCGCGCGCGGGCAGGGCTATTATGCCGCCTGCAACGGGCTGCTGGGCGCGACGACCTCGATCGCGTCAGGCGCGATCTATGCCCGCATCGGCGACAGCCTGTATTACGTCATGGCCGTGATGGCCGCAGTCGGCGCGCTCGTGATCTGGTCGGCGCGGCACCGGCTGATCGCTCAGCCCCAGAGCGACGAAGCGGGCGGGTAGACCAGGCTGTCGTCGTAACGCAGGCCGTGATCGCGGTCGCGCGCCAGCAGCAGCGGGCCGTCGAGATCGACGAAGCGCGCCTGCGGCGTCACCAGCATCGCGGGCGCCATCGACAGCGAGGTCGCGACCATGCAGCCGATCATGATCTCGAAGCCGAGCGCCTGCGCTGCATCGGCCATCGCAAGCGCCTCGGTGAGGCCGCCGGTCTTGTCGAGCTTGATGTTGACGGCATCGTAGCGTGCGCGGAGCGGCGCCAGCGAATTGCGGTCGTGCACGCTCTCGTCGGCACAGACCACGAGCGGCCGCTTGATCCGCGCCAGCGCGTCGTCCTTGCCCGCCGGCAGCGGCTGCTCCACCAGGGTGACGCCGACGGCGTCGCAGGCGGCGAGATTCTGCTCCAGATTGGCCTCGGTCCAGGCCTCGTTGGCATCGACGATCAATTCGGATTCCGGCGCGGCCTTGCGCACCGCGGCGATGCGATCCGGATCGCCGTCGCCGCCGAGCTTGATCTTGAGCAGGGGGCGGTGCGCGGCCTTGGCGGTCGCCGCGGCCATGGCCTCGGGGCTACCTAACGAAATCGTGTAGGCCGTGGTGCGCTCGCCGGGCACCGGGCGGTCCAGCAGGCTCCAGGCGCGCAGGCCGGCCGCCTTGGCCTCGAGGTCGATCAGGGCGCAATCCAGGGCGTTGCGGGCCGCGCCCGGCGGCATGGCGGCTTGCAGGGCCTCCCGCGAGAGGCCGCCCGCCACGGCTTGCTGCATGGCCTGGATGGCGGCCAGGGTCGCCTCGGGCGTCTCGCCATAGCGGGGGTAGGGCACGCATTCGCCGCGGCCGGTCAGGCCGTCGCGGCTGACCTCGGCCACGACCGTCACGGCCTCGGTCTTGGCGCCCCGGCTGATGGTAAAACTGCCGGCGATGGGAAAGCGCTCGATTCGGGCCGCCAGGGAGACAAGTTTCGTGGAAGTCATTTTGAACTCTGGCGAAATCTGAACCTGCTAGTTACCTCTAGCAACTAACATTAACCAGTTGGGGATACCTTCTCTGGGTAAGGGCGTGTGCGCAACCATCTGATTTTCTCCGCCCCGGCACGGGAGCGGACATCTTGAACGGCGATCCTAAGCTGGAGCGGATTGCCAAGGGCAACGCGCTGGCACTCTGCGCCACCGGAACCTGGACCGCGAGCTTCGCGCCGGTGCTGGAGCGGATGGTGGCTGACGCCGAGAAGCTCGCCGGTGGCTCGCAAAGCATCTTCATCGACGTCTCCGAGGTCGCCAAGCTCGACACTTTCGGTGCCTGGCTGATCGAGCGGCTGCGCCGCAGCCTGACGCAGGGGGCGGTCGAGGCGCAGATTGCGGGGCTGTCCGCCAATTATTCCAGCCTCGTCGACGAGGTGCGGCGGGTCAGGGCGACCCCCGTGGTCGACGGCGGCACGATCACGATCACCGGCATGCTGGAGCAGATCGGCCGCACCGTCGCCGGGATCGCCGGCACGGTGGCGGGCCTCGTCGACATGCTCGGTGCGGTGCTTGCAGCAGGCTTTCGCGTTCTGATCCACCCGCGCTCGCTCCGCCTGACCTCGACCGTGCACCACATGGAGCAGGTGTGCTGGCGCGCGGTGCCGATCATCGTGCTGATCACGTTCCTGATCGGCTGCATCATCGCCCAGCAGGGCATCTTCCATTTCCGCAGGTTCGGCGCCGACATCTTCGTCGTCGACATGCTCGGCGTCCTGGTGCTGCGCGAGATCGGCGTCCTCCTGGTCGCGATCATGGTCGCGGGCCGGTCGGGCAGCGCCTACACCGCCGAGCTCGGCTCGATGAAGATGCGCGAGGAAATCGACGCGCTCCGCACCATGGGTTTCGATCCGATCGAGGTGCTGGTGCTGCCGCGCATGCTGGCGCTGGTGCTGGCACTGCCGATCCTGGCTTTCCTCGGCGCCATGGCCGCGCTCTATGGCGGCGGCCTCGTCGCCTGGCTCTATGGCGGCGTCGAGCCCGAAGCCTTCCTGTTGCGCCTGCGCGACGCCATCTCGATCGACCATTTCATCGTCGGCATCGTCAAGGCCCCGGTGATGGCCGCGGTGATCGGCATCGTCGCCTGCGTCGAGGGGCTCGCCGTGCAGGGCAGCGCGGAATCGCTGGGCCAGCACACCACGGCATCCGTGGTAAAGGGCATCTTCTTCGTCATCGTCATGGACGGCGTGTTCGCCATCTTCTTCGCCTCGATCGGGATGTGAGATGGCTGGCGAGATTCAAAATCCGATCATCCGCGTCCGCGACATCACGGTGCAGTTCGGCACAACGCGTGTGCTCGACGGCCTCGACCTCGACGTCAAGCGCGGCGAGATTTTGGGATTTGTCGGCCCGTCGGGTGCGGGCAAGTCCGTATTGACGCGCACCATCATCGGACTCGTGCCGAAGGTCGCAGGCTCCATCGAGGTGTTCGGCGTCGACCTGGATTCCTCCAGCACATCGCAGCGCCGCAATGTCGAGCGCCGCTGGGGCGTGCTGTTTCAGCAGGGCGCGCTGTTCTCCTCGCTGACCGTGCGGCAGAACATCCAGTTTCCGATGCGCGAATATCTGCGGGTCTCGCAGCGGCTGATGGACGAGATCACCATGGCCAAGCTGACGATGGTCGGCCTCAAGCCGGAGGTTGCGGATCGCTTCCCGTCCGAACTGTCGGGGGGCATGATCAAGCGCGTGGCGCTGGCGCGCGCGCTGTCGCTCGATCCCGACCTGGTATTCCTTGACGAGCCGACCTCCGGCCTCGATCCGATCGGCGCCGGCGATTTCGACGAGCTGGTCCGGACGCTTCAGCGCACTTTGGGGCTGACCGTTTTCATGGTAACCCACGATCTCGACAGCCTTTACACAGCATGTGACCGCATCGCCGTTTTAGGGAACGGTAAGATCATTGCGGCAGGGTCGATCGCCGACATGCAGGCCTCGCAGCATCCGTGGCTGAGGCAGTATTTCCATGGCAAGCGCGCCCGCGCGGTCATGGGTTGAGCAGCTGGGCTGGGGTGCCGGAGTAATCGATGGAAACGCGGGCGAATTACGTGCTGATCGGATCGTTCACGCTGGCGGTGATCGCCGCTGCGATCGGCTTCGTGCTGTGGTTTCAGTCGCTGCACACCACCAAGCAGCGCAGTCCCCTGCGCGTCGTGTTCGAGGGCCCCGCGGCAGGCCTGCGCAATGGCGGCAGCGTCAATTTCAACGGTATCCGGGTGGGCGAGGTGGTCTCGGTGAAGCTCGACAACCCGCGGCGGGTTGTCGCACTCGCCATGATCGAGAACAACGCCCCGATCCGCAAGGACACCCTGGTCGGCCTCGAATTCCAGGGCCTCACCGGCGTTGCCGCGATCTCGCTCAAGGGTGGCGACGAGGCCGCGGCTGCGCCGCCGCTCGACCAGGACGGCATCCCGACGCTGACGGCCGATCCGAACAAGCTCCAGGACGTCACCGAGGCGATCCGCGGCACGCTCCAGAACATCAACAAGATCGTCGCCGACAATCAGGAATCGGTGAAGAACTCGCTGAAGAATCTCGAGACCTTCACCAACTCGCTCGCCCGCAATTCCGAGAAGATCGACGGCGTGATAGCCAAGGTCGACGGCGTGATGCTCAAGGCCGACAGCCTCATGCTCGGCCTCAACACGCTCGCCGGCGGCAAGGACGGCGGCGAGCTGTTCCAGGCGGTGAAGTCGATCCGCGAGCTCGCCGACGATTTCGACAAGCGCTCCGGCGCGCTGATGTCCGACGGCCGCCGCACGCTCGGCGACATCAGCCGCGCCGTGAACAATTTCGACCGCAACCCGACCCGCGTGCTGTTCGGCGCCAGCAACAGCGCCCCGGCAGCCGCTCCGCCGGCCGAGCCGCCGAAGCCCGCGGCGAGTGAGCGCAGGCGGTAGTAAGCGGCCGAAACTACGGACCTCTCCTCATCGTTGCTGTTGGTCCCGTCATCCTGAGGTGCGAGTGGCGCGATGCGCGCAGCATCGCGCCGGGAGCCTCGAAGGATAGACGGCCGAGATGCAGCCGGGCCGTCGCCCTTCGAGGCTCGCCGAAGAGGCGAGCACCTCAGGGTGACGGGGATAAATTCGGACGAGGTTTCTTTCCACCATCATCATTGCGAGCTTGGCGAAGCAATCCAGACTGTCTCTGAGGGGCCGTCTGGTTTGCTTCGTCGCAAGCGCTCCTCGCATTAACGGTTGATCCGTCGATTTCGCTACTGCTCCCGTCATCCTGAGGTGCGCGGCCGGCGATGCGCAGCAGCGCGGGCCAAGCCTCGAAGGACGTACGGCCCGTCTGCCGCCGCGGAGCCTATGTTACGGACTTCGTCGCTCCAGCGCGCCGTCGCGCAAGCTGGCTTACCGCTTTCCAATCCGAACGGATAAGCGCCTCTTTCTTGGCGCGGCTCCAGCCTTTGAGCTGTCGCTCGGCAGCAATCCCATCGGTGATCCGATCGAAATATTCGGACCACACGAGCACGACCGGCCGTCGCGAGTACGTATATCCCGGATGAGCCCCGGCGTTGTGCTCGTCGACACGTTTCGACGTGTCCTCACCGGTGGCGCTCCCGATGTAGAAGGAGCCGTCCGCGCATCTCAGCATGTAAATATAGATGCCCACACAAATTATCCTCAGAGGCTCGCCGTGCGATGCCGCGCACCGCATGGCTCGTACCTCAGGATGATGCCGGCTTTTGCAGTGTCAATGTCAATTTTGCAACTAAAGGTCGTTCAAATTTTCTTTTGATTCCGACGCGAGGCTCGCTCTTACTCCGTCATCCTGAGAGCCTCGAAGGATGGCGGCCGAGATGCAGCCGGGCTGTCGCCCTTCGAGGCCTCCGCTTCGCTCCGGCGCCTCAGGGTGACGGGATGGATGGGTCTGCGCACGTTCCTGCTCGTTATTGCAACGGTGGGCTCAAACAAAAACGGAGGCCGTGAGGCCTCCGTTTTCATTCTCTATTCGTTGTCGCCGCCGCTTACCCCAACCGGCCCGCCGCATGCGCGAGCAGCGTGTACACGAGGCCCGTCTCCGAGGTCAGGTGGTTGCGCAGCTCCTGCGGGCCGCGGCCGTCGCGGGCGACTTCGTCGAGCAGGCGCTCGAACTCGGCGACGTAGCGGTCGACCGTGCCCTTGAAGTTGCGGTCGGCGCGGTACTTGCGGGCGACCTCGTCGAAGGCCTTCTGGCCGGCCGGCGTGTAGAGGCGCTTGGTGAAGGCCTTGTTCTCGCCGCGCTGGTAGCGGTCCCACATCTCGGCCGCGAGGTTGCGGTCCATCAGCCGGCCGATGTCGAGCGACAGCGACTCCAGCGGATTGCTGCTGGCCTGCGGGGCCTGCGGCTGCGGCGCGGGGGCGGCGCGGCCACGGGGAGCCTGACCGGTCGGAGCGCCCTGGTTGGCGTCGGTGCGGTTCAGGAGGTCCGACAGCCAGCCGTCACGGCCCTGGTCGTTGCTGGAGGGCGCGACCGGCGGCGCTTCGGTGCGGCGCGAGGGCGCCGGCATGCCGAGGTCCGGCGGCGGCAGCGTCGAGGCGCTGCCGGTGTCGCGCATGCGGGTCTCGGTGCCACGACCGCCCGCAGTCGCCATCATCGGCTCTTCTTGACGCTGGACGGCGACGGAAGCGCGGCCCGCGGTGGAGACGTCGAGACCACGGCCGTGCTGGGCCACGATGCGGTTGAGCTCGGCCAGAGCCTCGATCTGGTCGACGATCACCTTGCGCATCTGCGCAGTGCTCTCGGCGGCCTCCTGCGGCATCTCGAGCACGCCGCGGCGCAGCTCGTTGCGGGTGGCTTCGAGCTCGTTGTGCATCTCGAACGCCATCTGCTTCATGCTGGAGACGAGGTTGGTGAACCGTTCGGTCGACTGCTTGAACATCGTGTCCGCCTCGTCCGTGGTCTGGCGGTAGATGTCGTGCATGGCCTCGATGGTCTGGCGGTGCTCCTCTTCGGACGCCGCGCGCACCGCCTCGAACTGGCGAGTGATCGCGGCCGAACCTGCGCCGGCGGTTTCCGCGACGACGCGGGCGATGTCGCGGGCGCGCTCTTCGGCAGCGGCCAGCGATTCATCGAGCAGGCCGGTGAAGCGCGACAGGCGCTGGTCGAGATCGGCCGTACGCAGGTCGATCGTGGTGACGAGCGATTCCAGCGCCTGCTTGCGCTCGGCGAGCGAGGCGGTGGTGTTCTTGTTGCTCTGCTCGACGACCTGCGCGGCCTCGACCAGGGCCTTGCCGTGGGCGTCGAACTGCGTCGACAGCTCGCCGAGATCCTGGAGCGCCCGCGTGGTCTTGCTGTTGAACACGTTGAGCTGGTCTTCCAGGTTCTGCGTCGCAGCGCCGTTGCGCGAGGTGACGTCGTTCATCGCCGAGACGAAGTCGGCGACACGCGTCACCAGCGCCCGCTCGAGCGAGTTGAGGTTGTCGTGCGCACCGGTCAGCACCTCCTGGAGCAGGATGTTGCCTTCGCGCAGACGCTCGAACAGGGCGACCGTGTCGGTGCGCAGGATCTTGCTGGTCTCCTGCATCTCGGTGACGGCCGCGATCGAGACCTGGCGCGACTGGTCGATCGCCGAGCGCGAGGCCTGCTCGAGGTCCTTGAGCGACTTGCCGACCGCGCTGGTGGCGATCTCGCTCGCCGCGTTGATGGTGCGGGCGACTTCCGAGCCGTTGCCCATCATGGTCTGCGAGAACGCGTGGCCGCGCGTCTCGATCGACTTCAGCGCGTCGGAGGTGACGCGGTCGATGTCGAGCGTGAGCTGGCTGGTCTTCGAGCCGATCGCGTCGACGAGGGCGCCGCGCTTGGCGTCGATCATGTTCGACAGGCGGTCGGCCTGCTGCTGCACATAGGTGACGATCTCGTCGGTCTTGCCGGTCATGGCCTGGCCGAAGCTGCTGCTGGCCGCGAGCACCGAGCGCTCGACATCGGCAGAGCTCGACTTGACGCGCGAGCTTGCCTCGTTGGAGGCGTTGATCAGCGCATTCTGGGCGTTGAGCGCGCTGGTCTGGATGTCGTTGGTCGCATTGGTCGTGGCCGTGCTCAGCGCGCGCTCGATCTCGGTCGAGATCGTGCGGATCTGGCTTGCGGCATCCGCCGAGGTCGAGGTCAGCGAGGTCTGCGCCTCACGCGCGCTGTTGAGGATGGTCGAGGCGGTGTCGGCGCCGACCGAGGTCAGCGTGCGCTCGATGTCCGTGGTCAGCGACTTGATCTGGCTCGCCGCGTCCGTCGAGGCGGAGATCAGCGTGCCCTGGGCCTCGCGGACGCCGCTGGTGAGCGCCTCGATGGTGGCGCCGCCGGCGGTCGCCAGCGCGCGCTGCATCTCGGCCGCGAGCGAACGGACCTGGCTGGTCTGCTCGGCGGAGACGGTGAGCAGGGTGCTCTGGGCGTCGCGGGCGCTGGTGGTGATCGTCTCGGCGGTCGACTGGCCGACCTGCGAGAGCGACCGATGCACTTCCGCCGCGAGCGACTTGACCTGGCTCGCCGCATCCGAGGACGCGTTGACGAGCGTGCTCTGGGCTTCGCGAGCGCCGGTCATGATGGTCTCGGCCGTCGAGGTGCCGGCCATCGAGAGCGAGCGCTGCACGTCCGAGGACAGCGCCTTGATCTGGTTGGCGGTCTCGGTCGAGGCCGCGATCAGCGTGCTCTGCGCATCGCGGGCGCCGGCGGTGATCGATTCCGCCGTGGTGGAGCCGGCCATCGACAGCGAACGCTGCACGTCGGCGGTGAGCGTCTTGACGTGGTTGGCCGCGTCCGAAGACGCCGTGACGAGCGTGGTCTGCACCTCGCGGGCGCCGGCCAGGATCGAGGCGGCGGTCGCAGAGCCGGCCGCCGAGAGCGTACGCTCGACGTCGGCCGCGAGCCCCTTGATCTGGTTGGAGGCATCGCCGGAGGCTGCGACCAGGGACGACTGCGCCTCGCGGGCGCTGGTCAGGATCGAGTTCGCAGCGCCGGTGCCGACCGCGGTCAGTGCGCGTTCGACCTCGGACGAGGTCATCTTGAGCTGGGCGTTGACGTCGGAGGAGACTGTCATCAGCGACTGCTGTGCCGTGCGCGCACCGGTCTGGATCGTCTCGCTGGTGTTGACCACGAGGTTGGTGAGCGAGCGCTCGGCGTCCTCGACATGCGAGCGGATCGCGGTCGAGATCATCTCGGCGCGGGACATCATGTCCTCGCTGGCCTGGCGGCCGCTGCTCTCGATGCGGCCGGCGACCGCCTCGACACGCGAGCCGAGCAGGTCCTCGAACTGTGCCACGCGCACGTCGATGTCGCTGGCGACCGCGCCGACCTTGGTCTCGATGGCCTGCTGGATGTCCTGGAAGCGCGCCGTGACCGTGTCGGTCAGATGCGTGCTGCGGCCGTCGATGATCTCGGCGACGCCGGTGATGCGGCGGTCGACCGCCTCGATCGCCTGCGCGGTGCCGTCGGTCAGCGTCGAGGTCAGCAGCGTGAGGCGGGTGTCGATCGACTGCACGGCTTGCGAGGCGCCGTTCGTCACCGCGGTCGTCAGGTAGGTGAGGCGGGTATCGATCGACTCGAGCGCCTGCGTCGCGCCGCCGTTCAGCGTCGTCGTCAGATGGGTCAGACGGGTATCGATCGCCTGGATCGTCTGCGAGGCGCCATCGGTGAGCGTCGTGGTAAGGCTGGTGAGACGGGAGTCGATGGACTCGAGCGCCTCCGAGGCGCCCCCGGTGAGGGTCGTCGTAAGGTTGGTGAGGCGGGAGTCGATGGACTCCAGAGCCTGCGACGCGCCGCCCGTGAGCGTGGTCGTGAGGTGCGTCAGCCGCGTATCCACTGACTGGATCGCCTGGGCGGCACCATCGGTCAGCGTCGTCGACAGCGCATTCAGGCGTCCGTCGATGGTTTCGGTTACCGACTTCGCGCGGGTGTCGAACGACTGTTCGAGCGCGGCGACGCGCCCGACCAGTTGCTCGTCGAAGGTCTTGATGTGGCCTTCGATCGTGCCATCCAGGCTGGCGATCTTGCCGTTCAGCGAAGCGTCGAGATTGCTGACGCGTTCGCCGACTGTGGTCTCGAACTGCAGCAGGCGCTGGTCGAGCACAGCGGTGATTGCGCCGCCATTGGAGGTGAAGCGGGTGTCGAAATTGTCGACATAGGTCTTCAGCGACTCATGGATGTCCTGGGTGCGCTGGCCCATGCGATCGACGATCTCGCCGCCGAACGTCTTCACGGTACGGTCGAACTCGGAGATGTGGCGGGTGATCAGTGCGCCCAGCGTGCCGGAGTCGCGGGCGAACTTCTCGACCAGCTCGGTGCCCTGGTTCTTCACCAGCTCGTCGAACGCGCTCATCTGCAAGGAGAGAGAATCGTGCGCGGTCTCGGTCTGGCTGACCACCTTGGCGACGAGGGTGTTGACGGTGGCGTCGAGCGCCTCGCTCGCCTTGTCGCCGGAGGTCATGATCTGGCCGGCGAGGCGGTTGCCGGCGTCGTCGATCTTGGCGGAGAGGTCGTTGGAACGCAGCTCGAGCTCGAGCAGCAGCGAGTCCGACGAATTCTTCAAGCTATCGTGCACCTGCTCGGTGCGCTCGGAGATGCCGTCGACGATCGCGGCGGAGCGCTGCTCGAACTCGCCGGTGATGCGGTCGATACGCTCGTTCAGCATCTCGTGGACGCGGTCGGCGAGGTCGACGAACTCGTCGTGGACGTGGCCGGTCTTGAAATTGAGGCTGGTGGTCAGCCGCTCGCTGGCGTCGAGCACGGCGCGCGTGGTCTCGTTGCTGGCTTCCTCGAGGCGGTCGAGCAGGTCGCCGCCGCGCTCGCCGAGCGCGAGGATCATGTTGTCGCCGGCATGGCTCAGCGCGCCGGTGATGTGGGCGCCGCGCTCTTCCAGCGCGCCGGTGATGGACTTGGCGACCTCGTCGACGCGCGAGGCGATCGCGTCCGAGATCAGCGCGATGTCGTGGCGTAGATCGATCTGCACGCCGGAGATGGCGCTGCGGACCTGCTCGGCCTGGCCGACCAGATTGTCGCGTTGATGCGCGATGTCCTGCAGCAGGGCGCGGATACGCACTTCGTTGTCGGAATAGGCGCGTTCGAGCGCGGCGACCTCGTTGGCGACCAGCGTCTCGAGCTCGCCAGCGCGTGCGATCGCCCGCTCGATGCCGTCGCCCATCGCCGCGACCTCGCGGCGGATGGCCTGGCCGACGGTGACCATGGAATCGGAGGCCGAGCCTTCGGGCTCGGAGAAGCGGATCGCGACCTGCGCCATCGCCTGCGCGATCATGCGCATTTCCTGGCCGCGCCAGACGAGGCTCGCGAGGAAGTAGAACAGCATGATCGGCGCGAAGAACATCGCGACCAGGCCGGCAATCACGAGCACGCCGCCGCTCTGGCCCATGGCCGCCTGGATCGAAGGCAGGAAGCCGAAGGTCAGCGCGGCGCAGGCGGCGAGCCAGACGCCGGCGAAGATGGTGGCGAAGGTATAGACGTTGCGGGCAGGGCGGCCCTTCTGAAGCGCCTGGAGCAGCTGGCCGATGGTCTCGCGGTCGTCATTGGCGGCGCGGCGCGAGCGCGGCTCCTCGATCGGGTCGAACACCGCCCGTTCGTTGGCGGCAGGACGCGGCTCGAAGCTCGGCTCGTCGAAGATCGAGGGCGCCGGCGGTGGCACCGGAGGCGAGGTTTCGTTGCGCATCGAGGCGTTGCGGCTGGTGTCCGCGGCCGTGTCGCTGATGTTCAGGGCTTCCTGGATCGCAGAAAGCGCAACTTCTGTGGGGTCTTTGACCTTTTTCGGAGTGTTCGCCATGTTCAGTCCGAGCCCTCGTTACTAGTACGCGTCCCCCCGCGAGCCCTGCGCGCTACGCAAGCCCACAGACCGGATCATGCCGCTTGCGCGGATTTCCGAGCCGTCCCCACCCGGACGGCTTGTCCGCCAATTTCTGCAACATCCTATTGGCAGAGCGTCGCGAATGAAATGGCTGCGATTAAGACAATCTTAATCATCGTTAACAGGATCGCGCCGTAACGCCTTAGCAATAAATGGAATTCTCCACCGGACTCGCCGGATTGCGGCAACTTTTCGTCAATAAACGGGCGGAATTGGGTAAAATAGCCCGAACAATTCGTTAACCATTTCCATGCTTGGGTGAAGGGAACCTGACCGCCGGACCGGCGGCCCATCGTGCGATGCCGGGGCCTGCGCCATGACGCCTGAACTGCAACGGATGGACTGGATGCCTTCGCCCCCGCTTGCACCCATCGACAGCCCGCTCGACCTCGATCATCTGTCGCGGATGACGCTTGGCGATGCCGAGCTGGAACAGGAAGTGCTGGCGATGTTCGCCGAGCAGGCAGTCCGTCTGGTCGCGGCCATGGCGGCGCTGCCGGCGGAGGCCGGTCCACTTGCCCACAAGCTCAAGGGCTCGGCGCGCGGCATCGGCGCCTTTGCGGTGGCGGACGCCGCAGCCAGCCTGGAGACCGCGATCCAGACCGGTCATGGCCGGCCCCACGCCTTCGCCGCGCTGAAAGAGGCGGTGACCGAGGCCCGCGCCGCCATCGAGGCGATCCTGAAGCACTAGGGTTTTGACTCGCTCAAAATCAGGGTCTAGTCGTTTGTTTTGACGCGATTTCTTCGCGCGAACCGGGGGCCATTTCGCGCGAAAACGCTATGGCGCCGGGCTGACCGACCCGTTATAGGACAGCCCGGACCCTCCTTCATTCCCAACATCGCGGCAGCACGAGCACACATGGCCAAGATTCACTTTGTCGACCACAAGGGCGAAACCCGTACGGTGGAAGTCGAGAACGGCGCGACCGTGATGGAAGCCGCCATCCGCAACAGCATTCCCGGCATCGAGGCCGAATGCGGCGGCGCCTGTGCCTGCGCAACCTGCCATGTCTATGTCGACGAAGCCTGGCGCGAGAAGGTCGGCAGCCCGACGCCGATGGAAGAGGACATGCTCGACTTCGGTTTCGACGTGCGCCCGAACTCGCGCCTGTCCTGCCAGATCAAGGTGTCCGACGAGCTCGACGGGCTGGTCGTGGCGACACCGGAACGCCAGGCTTAATCAGCCTCACATATCATGCGCTCGGCGGCGCGACTTCGATGCCGCGCTTGTGCCAAGGTCTGAGCTTCTCGATCACCTCTGCGGTCAGCGGCGCCGGTCGCCGCGTCGCCTCGTCGATCATGACGCCGACCGAAATCGCCGAGGCGATGCACTTTCCTTCCGAGAACACGGCCTGCTCGAAGGTCACCGACGTCCGCCCCAGTTTCACGACGCCAAGGCCGAGTTCGATCGTGTTCGGCCAATGCAGCTCGGCGCGGAAATGGATGTCGAGCCGCACCATGATCCAGGCGAGGCCCGGCGGCGTCAGGCCGTATTCCGGGCTCTTCATCAGCGTGACACGGCCGGTCTCGAAATAGGTGGCGTAGACCGCGTTGTTGACGTGCTGGTTCGGATCCAGATCGCCGAAGCGGACATTGTCGCCGAGGCGATAGGGATAGTCCTCCGGGCGCGGCGTCGTATCGAGGCGGCTTGGTGCGTTCACCGATTGATCTCCGTCATATCGCATCCCGTTACAGCCCAGTTATCCTGACCCGGCAAGTGGGCGTGCTTGCGGGGCGCTCCCGCTTTTATGCCTTCCCTGATCCATTCCCGTTGGCTAGACAGGCAGGGTCACCTCGGCCCAAAGGGCGCCGTCCAACCGATAACGATCGATAAAGAGACGACATGAGCGACGTGATCAAAACCGATGTGCTGATTATTGGCGCCGGCCCCTGTGGCCTGTTCGCCGCCTTCGAGCTCGGCCTTCTCGACATGAAGGCGCACTTCGTCGACATCCTCGACAAGGTCGGCGGCCAGTGTGCCGAGCTCTATCCGGAAAAGCCGATCTACGACATTCCCGGCATTCCGCAGGTTTCGGGGCAGGGCCTCACCGAGGCGCTGATGGAGCAGATCAAGCCGTTCCATCCGACCTTCCATCTCGGCGAGATGATCGAGACAGTCGAGAAGATCGGCGATCCTCTGTTTCGCTGCACCACCGACGCCGGCAAGGTGTTCGAATGCAAGGTGGTGGTGATCGCGGCCGGCGGCGGCTCGTTCCAGCCCAAGCGTCCGCCGGTGCCGGGCATCGAAGCCTATGAAGGCAGCTCGGTGCACTACTCCGTGCGCAAGATGGAGACGTTCCGCGACAAGAACGTGCTGATCGTCGGCGGCGGCGATTCCGCGCTCGACTGGACGCTCAATCTGCATCCGATTGCGAAGCGCATCACGCTCTTGCACCGTCGCGACGATTTTCGCGCCGCCCCCCACAGTGTCGAGCAGATGCGCGCGCTGGTCGCCGGCGGCAAGATGGATCTGCGGCTCGGCCAGGTCACCGCGCTCTCGGGCGCCGATGGCAAGCTCTCCGGTGCGACCGTCAAGGGCAACGACAACAGCGTCAGCGAAATTTCCTGCGACACCATGCTGCCGTTCTTCGGCCTGACCATGAAGCTCGGTCCGGTCGCGAACTGGGGCATTGCGCTGGAGAACAATCTGGTGCCGGTCGAGACGAGCGCGTTCGAGACCAACGTGCCGGGCATCTTCGCGATCGGCGACATCAACACCTATCCCGGCAAGATCAAGCTGATCCTGTGCGGCTTCCACGAGGGCGCGCTGATGTCGCAAAAAGCCCATCGTTACGTCTATCCGGATAAGCGGCTCGTGTTCCAGTACACGACCTCGTCCTCCAGCCTGCAAAAGAAGCTCGGTGTCAACTGACGGCGCCGGGAGCGGGCAGGCGATGCCCCATGTTTCTGGTGCTGGAACCGTTCGCGAAATCGCCGTAGTCTGCGGCCATTGCAGTGGCGGCTTAGCAAGGTGATCATAATGCGGAATCTCTTTTCCAGCTTTCGGCTGCTCTCGCTCCTCGCGCTCGGTCTCGTGCTGACGTGTGGTGCAGTGAGGCCGGCTGGCGCGCAGGCGCAGCAGCCGACTGCTGCGGGTCTCTGGCAGAAGGTCGAAGACGGCAAGACGGTGGGATGGTTTCTCTTCATCGACCACAACGGCATCTTCGAAGGCGTGATCGCAAAGACCTTTCCGCGTCCCGGCGACGATCCGAACGAGGCTTGCACGAAGTGCACCGACGATCGCAAGAATGCACCGGTGCTCGGGCTCTCCTTCATCCGCGACATGAAGCGCGACGGCTTGAAGTATGACGGCGGCAACGTGGTCAATCCGCGCGACGGCAACATCTGGAAGGCCAAGATGACGGTCAGCCCGGATGGCCAGACCCTGACCATGCGCGGCTTCCTCGGCATTTCCCTGTTCGGCAAGGACGAGACCTGGACGCGCCTGCCCGACGCCAACCTCGCCCAGGTCGATCCCGCGATCGTCGCGAAGTATCTGCCCGCGCAGGCGACCGCCGCGACGAAGCCCGCGCCCGCGCCTGCGAAGAAGGGCGGCGCGATGATGGCGCCGGCGCCGAAGCAGTAGGCTGCTTTCGCGTTCGTACGGCGCTCGCCTCATACTCCCTGTCATTCCCCGCGAAGGCGGGGAATCCAGGACGCCGCGGCTTCTCCGTATCCTCGCACTGTCTCTGGAATACTTGATCGTCCGCTCCAGTGCGCAAATGCGCACGAGGCGGGCGATGACGGCTAAGTATGTGGCTTGTGCGTGCCTCGATTTCGCGGGCTACAGAATCGTCAATAGGTCCGCGCCTTCTTGCAGGGCGCGTAGAACGTGCCGTTGCCGGTAACGACGCGCTCGAGGCAATGCCGGGGATCGGTGATCTCGCCCTCGACCTGGAAATAGTAGGCCTGCGTTCCCAGACTCAGGATGTAATAGCCTGGCGGAAGGTTGAGCTCTGAATCGCCGGCATGAAGCTCGTACATTTCGGGCGTCCCTGGAATCGGGGACGCTCGGAACGGGTAGGCGATGTTGCGGACAACTCCGAAATCGTCTCCGCCATTCGGTGTCTTTCCTGCGGCATCGGTCGAATACTCCCTGGCGACTTTCGCCACGACGCGAACCTCGACGCGTTCGGGAATTGCCTTTGCGACATCGCGGCGAAACACGATGAACTTGACGCGGCCGTTGGACAAACGAGGCCGATCCGGCTTTTTGAAAGCTGCAGAAATCGCAATCCGCATGTCCGGCGCCATCACGCCCGTCGCATTCAACTCCGTCAGCGACTTGTCGTCGATCAGGGCGTAGATGCCGTAATCGGTCGGAAGCACGCGCGTTGGGGCGGGCGCGGCGGTGACCATTTCCGGCTTGGTGACCGTGATCGTCGTCTCCGGCTTGGGCGCGACCTGCGCGATCTCCGGGGGCTGAGACGAAATCAGCCGGCGCAGCGCGGCGATGTTGTCTCGCTGCGAAACGATCAGGACGACGGCGCCGACGGCAAGCAGGATGGCCGCCGTGCGCTTGATCACCGGTAGAAGCGGGCTCGAGATCGTGGGCAGCTTGCTGCGGGACATCCCGATCCCTGATCGCAGGACGGTGGCGTCGCCTGACACCAGAACACCGCCTGCCTCACTTGCCCTGGCTGACGTGAGTTGTTGTGACGGCAAACGCTCCAGCGGCGCCTCGTCACGCGAGAATTTTTCGACCTCCTCGATTGCGACCTCGAGCGCCTGCTTGATCTGATCGATGTTCCTGGCGTCGGCGTGGGTGAACTGCTCCTGGAGCTTGTAGCGGGCGAGATCGTAGACCATCTGCCGCCTGGCCTCCGGGTCGTCCCTCACCGTATCGAGCATGCGCGAAATCACGAGCGCAAACTGCACCTGGTTTGCGGGCAAGTCGGTCGGGTCCTGCTGGCTGGGAAGCAGGTCTTTCGAACTCATAGCACTGACGGTCCAATGCCAGTCACGCCAACACCCGATTTCTCCAATTGAAACAGTTGATTAAGCGATGCGGTCGTCTCTGCGGCAAGTTCGTACACGCCCTTGCGCGACAAGGAAAGCCTCCAAAAGAGCCGCGGCAAATCGCCGGTGCGTCACACATGCGGGACCGGCGCGCCGGTCGAGAGCGCCACGCGCGGCAGTAGTTCTCCGGAATGCGCGCTGGCGCCGGATTTGCATAGGTGTCGCAAGGAAGCTGGGGGAACGAGTCGCCGCCGCTGCGCTGTCTCATTGCGCGGCCGAGAAGGCGACGTTGTTCGTCCCCTGCGGCGATGACTCCGTGGGAACGCGACATGAGACTTGCAGGATTATCTGCGGCAGCGCTGCTCGGGCTGGCGGCGCTGCTGGCGACATCGGCGCTGGCCCGCGACGACGGGCGCTACGCCAATTCGCCGCTGAAACCCTGGTTCGAGAGTCTGCACAGCGCGTACGGGCAATGCTGCTCGGACGCCGACGGCTACGTGGTCGCCGATGTCGACTGGGAGTCCGACAAGGGCCGGTTCCGCGTGCATATCGACAACGAGTGGGTCGTGGTGCCCGACGGCGCCGTGATCACCGAGCCGAACAAGATCGGCCGCACCATGGTGTGGAAGCACTATATCGACGGCCATCCGCGCGTGCGCTGCTTCATGCCGGGCAGCATGACGTGAGGCGCGCGAGCGTCGAAGTCGGAAGAGATCGTCATGGCCGGGCTTGCCTTGGCCATCCACGCCTTGGGTGAGGGTACGAAGAACGCGGATGCCCGGGACAGGCCCGGGCATGACGTTTGTGGAAAGCTCAGCGCGTATCGGATGCGATCGTCGCAAGGGAGGAGCCGATCAGCGCGCCTCGCGCTCCGTCGTCGCGCTCGCAAGCCGCTTGACGCGCGGCGACAGCACCGAAACTTGCGCAGGCGAGGCGGGCATGCCGGCGACGATCATCGCGGGCGCGGTCGACTGCTCCTCGACGCCGGCACCGCCGAGCACCTGAACTTGCGTTGCCGAGATCGGAAACGACTGCACTTCGTAAGAGGGAAGCTCGTCGGCAAACGCACCGGCCGAGGCCGCAATCATGGCGCCGGCAACGGCAATCATTGAAAGAACGCGCATTGGAAAATCTCCGTTGAAGGTATCAATCGGAGGTTTGGTCGCCGCGATGCAGGAACAGGTTCGCTCGTGTGCGAACATTCGATCGCCGCCAGCGAACATATTTGGTTGCTTGACGCGAAAGGATGAAACGCAGAAGACGTTTTTCGCGCAAATGTTTCCGGACGGTTTCGCGAGGGGACGTAGATAGCCCGCTAGTGTGCTTGCAGGTCGAGCTGCGGCGATCTCGTCGTCGCGCTCGCCTCGGGAAAGCGCAGGCTCATCGTCGTGCCCCGGCCGGGCACGGAGGAGATGACGAGCTCGCCGCCGTGAGCGGCCATGATCTCGCGCACGATCGACAGGCCAAGGCCGGCGCCGTCGCCCGCGCCGTTGCCGGTCTGGAACGGCTCGAGCAGCCTGTGCTCCGCGTCATCGGGCAGGCCGGCGCCGTCATCGTCGATCGAGACGTTGCCGCGGCCGAGCGTGGCGACGATGCGTCGGGCGCCATGGGCGTGGATCAGCGCATTACCGACCAGATTGGCGAGCGCGCTGCGAACCGCGGCGTCCACGCCCTGCACCAGAAGCGGACCGTCTTCGGCGCGCTCCAGCGCGAGCTCAATACCGGCGTCCAGCGCCGAGGGGCTGAAATCGGCCAGCACGTCCAGCGTGATCTGGGCAAGATCGATCGGCCGTTTCTCGATCGTGTGGTTTTGCAGTCGCGCCAGGTCGAGCATGGCGGAGACCAGCGACGTCAACCGGCGGACGTCGCGCACCAATTCGGCCCTCAGGGCCGGTTCGGGCACGTCCTCGATCTTTGCGCGCAGAAGCGTCAATGGCGTGCGAAGCTGGTGTGCAGCATTGCCGAGAAAGCGGCGTTGCCTCCTGATGTAGGCGTCGATCTCGCCGAAGGCGCGGTTCAGCGCCTCGACCAGAGGCCTCAGCTCGGAGGGCACCTCGGACAGGGATATCAGGCCTTGCGGGGCCGCCGGGTTGATCGCGAGCGCCCGACGCGCCACCCGTTCGATGCCGCGTGAGACGAAACGTGCAGCAAGCGCCGAACCGATCGCGACGGTCGCGGCAAAGGCCAGCGCCACCAAGAAGATCGAAAAACTGCTGCGGACGAGGAAACTCCTCGCAATCCGGCCAAAGCGGACCTGAGGCTCGCCGACCATCGTCGTGAGCCGCAAAGAGCCCCGTTGCGCAACGGCGAGACAGAACGTGCTGCTCTGGTCGGCGGTGCTGAAAACGGACAGGCCGACGGGTCCGCGATAGGGAAAGGCGAACGGGAGGGCGGGCCGGAGTTCGCTACCATACTCGCTGATCAGATCGCCCGCGGACACGACGTACCAGAGGTTTGGGCTGTCCGCCTTCAGCTCCTCGAGGGCGGGAGTGGGACGTACCGTCAGGTTTTGTCCATCGATCACGGTGGCACGATCGAGAACGGCCGCCACGGCCCGACAGGCCCTGAACTCGCGCTCTTCCAACGGGTATCGCCAGATGAAGATACCGACCATGATCAGGAAGATCGTCGTGGCGGCGATGCCGAGCGACAGCGCAAACGTCCGGGCGATCGATCTCATTGAGGAGTAGCCAGCCGCAGGATGTAGCCGATGCCGCGCATGCTGCGGATCTCGACGTCGCCGCCGAGCTCGGCCAGCTTCTTGCGCAGGCGCGAGACCTGTGCTTCCAGCGTGTTGGACTCGATCTCGTCGTCGAAGCCGTAGATCTCCTCGATCAGGGCGGCGCGGGTGATGACGCGGTCTCGCCGCATCAACAGCGCCGCGAGGATCAACGCCTCGCGCCGCCGCAGCAGGATTTTCGTGTCGGCGACCACCGCCTCGTTGCTGCCGAGGTGCAGCTCGACATTGCCGAGCGACAGCACCGAGGGCGCGAGCAGCCGGGGCCGGCGCAACACCGCGCGCACCCGTGCGATCAATTCCTGCGGCTCGAACGGCTTGCCGAGATAGTCGTCGGCGCCGGCGTTGAGGCCATCGATAACGTCTTCCTTGGCGTCCTTGGACGTCAGCATGATGATCGCGGGGCGCTCCTGCGACTGGCCCAGCGCCGTAACCACCTGGAGCGCATCGCCGTCGGGCAGCATCCGGTCGACGATCGCGAGATCATATTTGAAATTGTCCAGCGCCTGACGGGCATCGGCAATCGAGCCGACGAGGTCGACGATGCCGTGTAATTGCCCGAGCAGCCGGCTGATATAGGTGCCGATCTGCGGTTCGTCTTCGATCACGAGGGAACGCACGCGGGTCGTCCTTGACTCTGCTGGGGCAACAAGACCCTGAGCGTGATGCTCCCTGGCCGAAGTCTGGTGTTTCGGCTCGTGCGCAGGGTTCCCATTAAGGCAGCGAGCTTGGCGAATAAAAGGCAGTAACGAGAGCGCTCAGCGGCCCTGGCGGCCAAAGTTTGGGAGCGTGAGCGCGGCGCGGCAATGTTCGGGCAATGTTGATCCGGCGCCGCGAGCCAGGAACGGTGTGGGCGACGGTTTTCGCCCTGCAATCTTGGGGCAATTTTACCGGGCCACATGCTGGGCTCCTAACCAACACGAGTCGACCAGGCCAGCAAGGCCGGTCCGGGGCCCTGTAATGAAGCATTTTGACGAACCCGCTCTCGATCCTGCGGCGAGCGCGCAGCAGACCATGCTGACCGCTTTCCTTGCCGCACTCGGCGCGGTCATGGCGATCCCTTTGGCCATCCCTCAGTCGGCATCGGCGCAGACCGCATTCACGTTGCCGGCCCCGCCGTTCGACGTGCCGATGCTGCCGTCGCCCTCCGGCAACTGGACTGTCATGGTCGGCATCGGCGGGGAGTACAGGCCGGATTTCGTCGGTGCGAAGAACGACAAATTCGTTCCGATCCCGATCTTCACAATCCGACGTGCGGGGTCGATCGATCAGTTTCGCGGGCCTCGCGACAGCGCCAGCATCGCGCTGCTCGACGTCGGCAATTTTCGCGCCGGGCCTGCGTTCAAATACGTCGCCTCGCGCAAGAGCGACAAATATGCCGAGCTGACCGGCCTTGGCGACGTCAAGGCCGCCTACGAGCTCGGCGGTTTCGTCGAGTATTATCCGGTCGACTGGCTGCGCCTGCGCAGCGAATTGCGCCAGGGCATCGGCGGTCATACCGGCACGGTGGCCGATGTCTCCGCCGACGTCGTCCTGCCGCTGATCCAGCGGCTCACGATCTCGGCCGGCCCGCGCTTCACCTGGAAGAGCACCAAGGCGACCGCGCCGTATTTCGGCGTCGATGCCGCGCAGGCAGCGGCGTCGGGATTGTCGATGTACGACGCCAGGGGCGGCGCGCATTCGGTCGGCTTCGGCAGCCAGATCTCCTACCGCATCAATCCGCAGTGGGAGGTCCATGCCTATGTCGAGTACGAGAAGCTGCTGGGCGACGCGGCCGATAGTCCGCTCGTGAAGCTTCGGGGCTCGTCGAACCAGACCACCGTTGGGATAGGCGCGTCCTATTCGTTCGACTTCAGGATCCGATAGGACATGCGTCGCAGAGTCATCCTAGGTCTCGCCTGCGCAATCGCTTGCGTTGCCCTCGGCGCCGCCGCGGCGTTCGAGACGCGTGCGACGCGACTCCAGGCGATCAAGACCGTCGGCATCGTCTCGGCCATCGGCGAGGAGATGAGCCTGACGCAAGCCGGCCTGATCGGCCTGGGCAATAGCGGGCAAAGCGTCTCGATCAGCGCATGGAGCCTGGACGAGCTGATCGTCCAGCAGGCGACCAGACTGCTGAGCGGACGCTTCCGCGTGCAACCGGTCAGCTACAGGCGCGCCGCGTTCGCCGCGATCAGGGATTCAGCGGTTGCGCCCGTCAATCTCCTGCGCAGCGATCCCTTCAAGGAGCTGGTCCGCAGCGATGTGGCTCCGCAGGGGCTGGATGCGTACATCGTCATTACCCGCGCGAAGTCGAAGCTGGGCAACGGCCGCATGGTCGAGGGCGTCGGGCTCGCCCAATATCGCACGCTGCTGGCGGACTACGGCCTGATCCACGCGCTCTACGAAGTCCGCGTGATCGAGGGCAAGTCGTTCGACGTGATCGAGAAGCGGGCGGCCGCGCCGCTCGACAACACGGGGACCATGCGGCTTGCAGGTCCCAGCGGGCCGGTCGACGAGACGTTTGAAGGGCCGGCTTCGAGTGAACGGCTGCGCGCGGCAATTGCCGATCTCATCACGCGCAGCCTGCCGGTCACGCTGGGCGACATGCACCTGATCGACAGTCAGTGAAGCCGGCTGGCCGGCGTTCAGGTCACCGGCGCCGGATTGAACAGCGTGAGATCGTTGTGGATGCCCCAGCGATCCGACCACGGCTTGGTGCGGCCGCTGGCGACGTCGAGGATCAGGCGGAACAGATCCCAGCCGGTTTCCTCGATGGTCTTCTCGCCGGTGGCGATGCCGCCGGCGTCGAAGTCGATCAAATCCTTCCAGCGGCGGGCCAGCTCGGTGCGGGTCGCGACCTTGATCACGGGCGCAGCCGCAAGGCCGTAAGGCGTGCCGCGGCCGGTGGTGAACACTTGCAGCGTCATGCCGGAAGCGAGCTGGAGCGTGCCGCAGATGAAGTCGGACGCGGGCGTTGCCGCGAACACCATGCCCTTCTGCGTCGCCTTCTCGCCGGGCGAGAGCACGCCGGTGATGGCTGACGACCCGGACTTGACGATCGAGCCCAATGACTTCTCGACGATGTTGGCGAGGCCGCCCTTCTTGTTGCCGGGCGTGGTGTTGGCGCTGCGGTCGGCGCCGCCGCGGGCCAGATAAGAATCGTACCAGGCCATCTCGCGCACCAGCGCGCGGCCGACGTCCTCGTTGATCGCGCGTCGGGTGAGCAGCTGAATGGCGTCGCGCACTTCGGTCACTTCCGAGAACATCACGGTGGCGCCGGCGCGCACCAGGAGGTCCGCGGCGAAGCCGACGGCGGGATTGGCCGTGACGCCGGAGAAGGCATCGCTGCCGCCGCATTGCAGGCCGATGACGAGGTCGGAGGCCGGGCAGGTCTCGCGGGTGCGGGTGTTGAGGATCTTCAGGCGGGCTTCGGCCTGGGTCATGATCGCATCGACGATCGCGCCAAAGCCGTCAAACGCCTCGTCCTGCATCCGCACGATGGCGTCGCTGACGCCTTCCGGCACCAGCCGCTCCGGCGCGAGCTTCTCGCAGCCGAGGCTGATGACGAGGATCTCGCCGCCGAAATTCGGGTTCTGCGCGATGTTCTGCAGCGTGCGGATCGGCACCACGGCATCGGGCGCGTTGATGGCGACGCCGCAGCCATAGGCATGCGTCAGCGGCACGACATCGTCGACATTCGGGTATTTCGGCAGCAGCTCGGCGCGGATGCGTTTCACCGCATATTCCATCGTGCCCTTGACGCATTGCACGGAGGAGGAGATGCCGAGGATGTTCTTGGTGCCGACCGAGCCGTCGGTGTTGCGAAAGCCTTCGAAAGTAAAACCTTCGAGCGGCGGCAGCGGCGCGGGGACAGCCGTGGAGATCTCCAGCTTGTCGAGGGCAGGGGCCTCCGGCATGCGGATGCGCGCTTCGTCCACCCATTCGCCGGCCAGGATCGGCGAGAGCGCGTGGCCGATCACCTCGCCATAGCGGACGATCGGCGCGTCCTGCGCGATGTCGACCAGTGCGGTCTTGTGCCCCTGCGGCACGAAGGCGCGCAGCGTCAGTCCGCTGGCGAAGCGGGAGCCGGTGGGAAGCCCGAAATCGTTGACCACGATCGCGACATTGTCGCGCTCGTTGAGCTTGATGTAGCGGGGCTGCTCTTTCGCTGCGACGTCCTGGTCCATCTGCTCTTGCCTTAGAACTTGAAGTCATAGGGTGGGCAAAGGCGCAACGCGCCGTGCCCACCATGCTTCACGTCAAACGTAGGCGGTGGGCACGCTTCGCTTTGCCCACCCTACGATGTCTCAGCCCGGAAAAGTATAGGCCGTCTTCACCGTGGTGTAGAATTCGCGCGCATAGGAGCCCTGCTCGCGGGCGCCGTAGCTCGAGCCCTTCCGGCCGCCGAACGGCACGTGATAGTCGACGCCGGCGGTCGGCAGGTTGACCATCACCATGCCGGACTCGCTGTTGCGCTTGTAGTGCGAGGCGTATTTCAGGCTGGTGGTGCAGATGCCGGAGGCGAGACCGAACTCGGTGTCGTTGGAGATCGCCAGCGCCTCCTCGTAGTTCTTGGCGCGGATGACGGCGGCGACCGGTCCGAAGATTTCCTCACGCGCGATGCGCATGTTGTTGTTGGCTTCGGTGAACAGCGCCGGCTGGAGATAATGGCCGGGCGTCTCGCGCTTGAGCAGCTCGCCGCCGAAGGCGAGCTTGGCGCCCTCGTCCTGGCCGATCTTGATGTAGCGCAGGTCCTGGTCGAGCTGGCTCTGGTCGACCACCGGGCCGATATGCACGCCAGCCTTGAGCGCGTCGTCGACCGTGAGGCCGTTCAGGCGCTCGGCCATCGCCGCGACGAAGCGGTCGTGGATGCCTTCGGTGACGATCAGGCGCGAGGAGGCGGTGCAGCGCTGGCCGGTGGAGAAATAGGCGCCGTTGACGGCGACTTCGACGGCGGTCTTCAGGTCGGCGTCGTCGAGCACGACCAGCGGATTCTTGCCACCCATCTCGAGCTGGAATTTCTTCATCGGGTTCGACAGCACGCAGGCCTGCGCGATCTTGCGGCCGGTCTGCACCGAGCCGGTGAAGGAGATCGCCGCGACGTCCGGATGCTCGAGCAGGGTCTGGCCAACCACCGAGCCGGAGCCGACCACGAGGTTGAACACGCCGGTGGGAATGCCGGAGCGGGTGATGATCTCGGACAGCGCGTGCCCCGAGCCCGGCACCAGCTCGGCCGGCTTGAACACCACCGTGTTGCCGTAGCAGAGCGCCGGTGCGATCTTCCAGGCCGGGATCGCGATCGGGAAATTCCAGGGCGTGATCATGCCGATGACGCCGACCGGCTCGCGGGTGAGCTCGACGTCGAGGCCCGGGCGGACGGACGCACCCTTCTCGCCGATCAGGCGCAGCGCTTCGCCGGCGAAGAACGCAAAGATCTGGCCGGCACGCGCAACCTCGCCGATGCCCTCGGGCAGGGTCTTGCCTTCCTCGCGGGCGAGCAGGCGGCCGAGCTCTTCCTTGCGGGCGAGGATTTCGAGCGAAATCTTGTTCAGCGCGTCATAGCGCACCTGCGGCGTCGATTGCGCCCAGGCGGGGAAGGCGGCCTTGGCGGCGGCGATCGCCTTCTCGGTCTGCGCCTTGTCGGCCTTGGCGTATTCACCGACGAGGTCGTTGGTGTTGGAGGGGTTGATGTTCTTGGTGACGCCGGAGCCGTCGACCCATTCGCCGCCGATGAAGTTCTTCAGGATCGCAGTCATAGCTTCCTCCAGAGTTTTTAACGAACCAGGCAGGGACGCTTGTCGTCGAAGGTCCAGCCGGGGATCAGGTCCTGCATGGCCATAGCGTCATCGCGGGCGCCAAGTCCATGCTGCTTGTAGAGCTCATGCGCCGCCTCGATGGCGGCGCGGTCGATTTCGACGCCGAGGCCTGGCCTGTCGGGGACGGCGATCTTGCCGCCCTTGATCTGGAGCGGCTCCCTGGTGAGCGCCTGGCCGTCCTGCCAGATCCAGTGGGTGTCGATCGCGGTGACCTTGCCGGGGGCGGCGGCGCCGACATGGGTGAACATCGCGAGCGAGATGTCAAAGTGGTTGTTGGAGTGCGAGCCCCAGGTCAGGCCGTTGTCGCGGCAGGTCTGGGCCACGCGCACGGAGCCTTGCATGGTCCAGAAATGGGGATCGGCCAGCGGAATGTCCACCGCGCCCAGGCGCAGCGCATGGGAGAGCTGCCGCCAGTCGGTGGCGATCATGTTGGTCGCGGTCGGCAAGCCGGTGGCGCGGCAGAACTCGGCCATGATCTCGCGGCCGGAGAAGCCGCCTTCCGCGCCGCAGGGATCCTCGGCATAGGCGAGGATGCCATGCATGTCCTTGCAGAGGCCGATCGCCTCGTCGAGCGACCAGGCGCCATTGGGATCGAGCGTGACGCGCGCGTCGGGGAAGCGTTTTGCGATCGCGGTGACGGCCTCGATCTCGTGCTCGCCGCGCAGCACGCCGCCCTTGAGCTTGAAATCGGCAAAGCCGTAATGGTCGTGAGTGGCTTCGGCGAGCCGCACCACGGTGTCCGGCGTCAACGCCTCCTGATGACGGAGGTTGAACCATTCCGGTTTGCCGGTCTCGCCTTGCACGTAGCTGAGCTTGGATTTACGCCGGTCACCGACGAAGAAGAGATAGCCGAGCGTTTCGACGCTGTTGCGCTGCTGGCCCTCGCCGAGCAGCGCGGCGACGGGCAGGTTGAGATGCTGGCCGAGCAAATCGAGCAGCGCGGACTCGATCGCGGTGACCGCATGGATCATCACGCGGAGATCAAACGTCTGCTTGCCGCGGCCGCCGGCATCGCGATCGGCGAAGGCCGTGCGGACGTCGGCGAGGATGTTGTTCATCGCGCCGACGGTCTTGCCGATCACGAGATCGCGGGCGTCCTGGAGCGTCTGCCAGATCTTCTGTCCGCCCGGCACCTCGCCGACGCCGGTGTGGCCGGAATTGTCGGTGAGGATGACGATGTTGCGGGTGAAGAACGGCGCGTGCGCGCCGCTCAAATTGAGGAGCATGCTGTCGCGGCCCGCGACCGGGATCACCTGCATCGCCGTGACGATCGGTGCGCCAGAAACCTCGGTCTGGGCCATCGCACGCTCCTCCCTGTTGTCTTGCTATTCTGCAGCCTGTTGTGACGATCGGATGGCAGGCAGATTCTTCACCAGCGCGGTCAGTTCCGCAATCTCCTGCTCGGTCAAATCGGTCAGCGGCGGCCGGACCGGGCCGGAATCGCGGCCGATCACCTTCATGCCGGCCTTGATGATCGAGACCGCGTAACCCTTCTTGCGGTTGCGGATCGCGATCAGCGGCAGGATGAAGTTCTTCAGGCCGGCATTGATCGTCTCGTGGTCGCGCTTGCGCACCGCGGCGTAGAATTTGGTGGCGAATTCCGGCACGAAGTTGAACACGGCCGAGGAATAGGTCGTCACGCCCATGTCGAGATAGGGCAGTGCGAAGGTTTCCGCGGTCGGCAGGCCGCCGACATAGGTCAGGCGATCGCCGAGCTTGGTGTAGACGCGGGTCATCAGCTCGATGTCGCCGATGCCGTCCTTGTAGCCGACGAGGTTCGGGCAGCGTTCGGCGAGGCGGGCGAGCGTATCTGGCTGGAGGATGGCGTTGTCGCGGTTGTAGACGATCACGCCGATCTTCACGGCGGCGCAGACCGCCTCGACATGGGCGGCAAGGCCGTCCTGCTCGGCATGGGTGAGATAGGGCGGCAGCAGCAACAGGCCGTCGGCGCCGGCCTTCTCGGCGCCGATCGCGATCTCGCGCGCGGTGGCGGTGCCATAGCCGGTGCCGGCCAGCACGGGCACGCGGCCCTTGGTCTCGTCGACGGCGATCTTGACCACTTGCGGAACCTCGCTCGGCGTCAGCGAGAAGAACTCGCCGGTGCCGCCGGCGGCGAACAGGCCGGCAACGTCATAGCCGCACAGCCAGTCCATGTTGGCGCGGTAGGTCGCCTCGTCGAAGGAGTAGTCGGCCTTGAAGGGTGTGACGGGGAAGGACAGGAGGCCGGATCCGATCTTCTGGGCCATTTCCTGCGGGGTCATCTTGCTCATGGGCGCTGCTCCCTGATTGCGTGTTGTGGAGGACGCGGGCCGAAAGCCTGCGCGTCCATGCGCCGTTGTTTAGGCAACCGTTCGATGCGCGTCCAAGCCAAAGCCTATATCGACCGATGCGGATTGAGCATCAATCTTCCATCACCTCCGCCGAGGACAATTCACCGGCGATTTTCACCAGCGCCGCGAGCAGTGGATCCTCGTTGTCGCGCCGCCAGACCATGAACAGCTCGGCGGGTAAGCGCGTGCGCAGCTTGAGCGGCCGCAGGCGGACGTCCGCGATCTTCAGGCTCGCCGCCGCCGCCGGCACGATGGCAAGGCCGAGGCCGGCGCGGACCATGGCGAGGATCGAGTGGATCTGGCTCAGATGCTGGACATAGCGGGGAAGGATGTCGGCGCGGGTGAACAGCGCCACCAGCAGATCGTGGAAGTAACGGCTCTCATAGGGCGAATACATCACGAAGGGCTGGTCGTCGAAGTCCTTGATGGTGATGCTGTCGGCGTTCGCCAGCGGATGCTTCTTCGGGATCGCGGCGAGCAGGGGTTCGGCGACGACGCGGCGGCTGGTGAGCTCGGGGCGCGCGATCGGCGGCCTGAGCAGGCCGGCATCGATCTGGCCCGAGGTCAATGCCTCGAACTGGTCGCCCGACACCATCTCCTTCAGCGAAAAATCCACCTCGGGCAGCTTGGCGCGGCAGGCGGCGACGAGCTCGGGCAGGAAGCCGTAGGCGGCGGCTGCGGTGAAGCCGATCTTGAGCGAGCCGGTCTTGCCGAGCGCGATGCGGCGGGCGACCTGCGAAGCGCTTTCCGCAAGCTTGAGGATGCGCCGCGCCTCCGGCAGGAAGCTGCGCCCCGCGGGCGTCAGGCGCACCGAGCGGCTGGTGCGCTCCAGCAAGGGCGCGTCGATGATGTGCTCGAGCACCTGGATCTGCCGGGACAGCGGCGGCTGGGTCATGTTCAGCCGCGCGGCGGCGCGGCCGAAATGCAGTTCCTCCGCCACCGTGACGAAACAGCGGAGCTGGTTGAGGTCGAACATCGATACATGCCTTAGATGAATAAGGCGTTTCCCCGGCACTTCTAGCATCGATCACTCCCAAAACAAAGACGGCGGCTGTTAAGCCGCCGTTGAGTTGCCTGGTCCGCTCCGGTCACCCGGAGTTCTCAGGAGGAACGTTTGAGCACCACCCGCTCGATCTTGCCGACGATCACGAGATAGGCGAACGCGGCGACCAGCGCATTGGCGCCGACGAACACCAGCGCGCCGTTGAACGAGCCGGTCGCGGCCAGGATGTAGCCGATCACGATCGGGGTGGTGATCGAGGAGAGGTTGCCGAAAGTGTTGAACAGGCCGCCCGAGACGCCGCCGGCTTCCTGCGGCGAGGTGTCGGAGACGACCGCCCAGCCGAGCGCGCCGATGCCCTTGCCGAAGAAGGCGAGCGCCATGAAGCCGACCACCAGCGCCTGTCCGTCGACATAGTTGCAGGCGATGATCGACATCGACAGCAGCATGCCGCCGACGATCGGGATCTTGCGCGCCAGGGTCAGCGAGCCGGTCCTGCGCAGGATCGCATCGGAGATGATGCCGCCGAGCACGCCGCCGATGAACCCGCACAGCGCCGGCAGCGTTGCGACGAAGCCGGCTTGCAGGATCGACAGGCCGCGCTCCTTGACGAGATAGACCGGGAACCAGGTCAGGAAGAAATAGGTCAGCGTGTTGATGCAGTACTGGCCGAGATAGACGCCGAGCATCATACGGTTGGAGAGCAACTGACGGATATGATCCCATCCGGAGCCGGACTCGGGCGCGCGCGCCGGCTTCAGATCATCTTTGGGCGCGTCGAGGTCGACCAGCGCGCCGCCTTCCTTGATGTAGTCGAACTCGGCCTCGTTGATGCCGGGATGCTCCTTCGGACCGTAGATGGTCTTGATCCAGACGAGACCCATGATCACGCCGAGCGCACCCATCACGAAGAACACGAAGCGCCAGCCGTAGGCGTGCGCAATCCAGCCCATCAGCGGCGCGAAGATCACGGTCGCGAAATACTGCCCCGAGTTGAAGAAGGCCGAGGCGGTGCCGCGCTCATTGCCGGGAAACCAGGCCGCGACGATGCGGGCATTGGCGGGGAACGAGGGCGCCTCCGCGACGCCGACCAGGAGGCGAAGCGCGAACAGCACGGTGATGGCGGCGCCCGCGCTGAGGAAGCCGACCCAGCCCTGCATCATCGTGAAGATCGACCAGACGATGATGCTGAAAGCGTAGACGAGGCGCGAGCCGTAGCGGTCGAGCAGCCAGCCGCCCGGCACCTGCGCTACGACATAGGACCAGCCGAACGCCGAGAAGATCCAGCCCATGGCGACGGGATCGAGATGCAGCTCCTTGGAAAGCGCGGGGCCTGCGATCGACAGCGTGGCGCGGTCGGCATAGTTCACGGTGGTGACCAGGAACAACATGGTCACGATGAACAGCCTGACGCGAGACCTCCTCACGTCCGCTGCGGACACCACTGCGCTCATCACGCGCCTCCTTAGAACTTGAACATTTCCTCAAGGCGAGTCCTAGAGGCGCGTGCGGCAGAGTGTCCAAGTTCAAGGCAGTATCGATCGATGCCGTTTTTGGATTGATGGAACGGCAGGTGGGGGGAACGTTACGTGGAGATGGCGAATGCGCGCGTCACGCGCCGCTGTCATTCCCCGCGAAGGCGGGGAATCCAGTACGCCGCGGCGTCTCGATTCAATCACTGCTGTCACGGAGTACTGGATTGCCCGATCGAGTCGGGCGATGACAGCGTTCGTGTGGAGGCAGCGTGGCCTACTGCTGTGCGCGCGGCAGCAGTGGCGCGAGAAGGCCGCGCGTCACGCCGGGCGGCGCCGCGTCCAGCCCGAGCACGCTGCTCGCAGCCGGCAGCGCCGCGTCTGCCATCGCGGCGTGGCCTTCCGCGCTTGGATGCACGGCGCCGCCGTACACCGCCGAGAGCACACCCCAGGTCGCGTCGTGGATATCGGTCGGCTGGCTCGCCGCGGGCAAGCCTTGTGGATAGGTCATCGCGGCAAAATAGCTGTCATTGGCGTCGCGGATCCAGCGCGCGCGCGGCAGGTAGGCGCGGTACTCCGAGGCGCCGCGGCCGCACAGCATCGGCTGGCTCGCCGCGCTCACGATGTCTGGATTGAAGCTCTGGCCGTTCTCGGCGAAACACGCGCGGTCGAATTCGGGATCGTTGCCCGAATGGGCGCAGAAGCCGTGATCGGCGAACGCGGCCTGATGCGAATCCACGAAGGTCATGCGGTCGGCTTCGGGATCGCGGCATAGCGCACCTCGTGTGCAGGTGGCGAGACCTTTCAGCTGCGGCAGGAATTCGGTGTCGACGAAGGTCGAGACGCGGGCGAGGCGCTGCGGGTCGGCGTTGAAGGACGGATGGATGTCGAAGCCGGCGCGGCCGCCGCGGCAGGGCACGCCGCCGTCCGCGAGCGCGGGATTGGCGTAGGAGACGTAGACCACGTGCGAGAGATCGCCGCCGACCAGCGGCTTCAGCGCCTCGCGCAACTTGACGAAATTCCGCGGCAGCTCCCGCGCCAGCGCATCGCGGGAATCGTCGACGCTCGCCATCACGCCGGAGCGGCGGAACAGCGCGCGCTCGGTCGCGGTGTCGACGATGACGTCGGCGACGAGGCCGGAGAAGTAGATGTCGTTGGCGCCGATCGAGAGCAGCACGAGGTCGAGGGTGCGATCCGGCTGGCGCTGTTTGGCGGCGGTAAGCGCCTCGCGCATCTCGGCGACCTGCGCGTTCACGCTGGTGTTGCAGACGCCGGTCTTGCCGGGCGGGCATTCGCGGGCGCGCTGTGAGCCCAGCAGCCCGTCGCCGATGCTGGCGCCGGTGCAGGCGAGCGGCAGGAAGGTCACGGCGACGTGGGTGTAGCGCACCGCGAGCGCGAGAGCCGTGCGGGCCTGGTAGCTGTAGAGCGAGCGATGGCAGGGCGAATTAAACCAGAGCGCACTGTAGTGCTGCCAGTTGGCGAGCGTATCCGGCGCCTCGCAGGCGCGGCCGCCCTTATATCCGGCCCGGCTCGGCCGGTAATATTGGCCTCCGCCGGCGGTGCCGAGATAGGAGCGGAAGCAGAAGCCTTCGTCCGACAGCGGCAGCGGCCGGTCCGGATTGCCTTCGCCGGACGCGATGCTGTCCCCGAGGCCGGCCACGAAGATGTCGCGGACCTGGATCTCGGTCTGGACCCGCTGGGTCGGGTCGGAGCCGGAGGAGACGTCGACGCTCGCCACCGTCGGCTTGCCGTAGCGGACGCGCAAATTGATCGGCTCGGCGCAGTCGAAGGTCGAGGTCTGCGGGCCGTCGCCGTCGTCGAACGACCAGGCGCAGGTCGCGCCGACCGGCACCGCGCCGGTCAGGCGCACCGTTACCGGATGGTCGGTCGGGGTGAGGTAGTTCTCTTTGACATTGTCGCGGTTGCAGGGCTGGTTGACCCGGCCCTGGAGGTCGATGCAGAGCCGGTTGACCATGTTGCGGGCCCAGCCTCGGCCCTCGCTCTGGAGCTCCAGCGACTGCTCGGCGGCGAGGACGCTGCGGTTACGCGCGTTCTCGACATGGAGTAGGAAGTCGCGCTCCTCGCGGAACAGGCGGAAGCGGTTGCGGACCTCCCAGGAGATTTGCATCGCGCCGGCGTCCTGCGCGGCGGCGCGCTGGAGCGGCCAAGACGTCAGAATTCCGGCAAGCAGCAGGGCGCCTGCGGAGAAGGTGCGAAGAGATGATCGGATCATGGCCCGCGTGTTCAACGGCAAAGTTGAGGCGGAAATAAGAGAGCATTGCTGCCCCGCCCGCAACCTTTGTCTGACCGTTTACCGCTTGCTGGCCTGTCGTAGCGACCGTTCGCGCTCCATCGCTGCCACCTGCTTGGGCAGGTTGGCCTGGGCGCAGGCCTCGGCCAGCCGTCGCCGCTCCTGCCAGGGCTCGACCACGTTCATCCAGAGCTCGCGCGCGCCCATGATGGAGATGGCGAGGCCGAACGGGATGACGAAATAGAGGATGCGGAACACCAGCAGGGTCGCCAGAAGCTGCTCGCGGCCGAATTCGGGCAATGCGACCAGCATGGCGACATCGAACACGCCGATCGAGCCGGGCGCGTGGCTGGCGAAGCCGATCAGCGTCGCCAGGATGAACACCACCGCCAGCGATATGAAGTCGATCGGCGGATTGGCCGGCATCAGCAGGTACATCGCCGTGGCGCAGAAGCCGAGGTCGACCACGCCGATCAGGATCTGCACCAGCGTCAGCGGCGCCGAGGGCAGCGCCACCTTCCAGCCCTTCTGGCCGAGCTCGCGGCGCTTCTCGCCCAAGCACAGCCAGACCAGATAGGCGCCAATCGAGGCGAGGCCGCCGAGCCCGATCAGCCGGTTGATCGACGACGGCAGCTGATCCATCGACGAGGCGGCATCCGGATGGATGACCATGCCGATCGAGAGCACGAAGATGTTACCGAGCCAGAAGGTCAGGCCCGACAGGAAGCAGATTTTTGCGACGTCGATCGCGTTCAGCCCGTAGTCCGAATAGATCCGGAAACGGATCGCACCGCCGGTAAAGACGGTGGCGCCGATGTTGTGGCCGATCGAATAGGAAGTGAAGCTGGAGAGTGCCGCGATGCGATAGGGCACATGCTTCTTGCCGATCGTTCGCAGTGCAAAAAAGTCGTAGAAAGTCAGTGTACAGAACGCGAAGACGACGCAGATCGCCGCCAGCCCGATATTGGCGCGGGGAATCTCGGTTAACGCGGTCAGGATGACGCCGGTATCGATGTGCTTGAGCGTGCGCACGAGCGTCGTGATCGCGAAGGCGATGATGAAGACGCTCGCGGCAACGCCGAGCCGTCGCCAGCCGATCCATCTCTTGAAGCCGCGTTTCAGCGCGGGCAGCAGTCCGTGCATTCATCCTCCCGGCGGGGGGCAAGACCGACCGGGCCAGACATTGGCCGGTCGGGTGCGATCACTGCCCGAAATGGGCTTCGACCGCTAGGCATGATGTAGCTCATTTAAGGCAAAAACAGCGACTTGTGCAGCCCTTGACAACGATAGGTTCTGCGTTGGACCGGCCGCTTTTGTCATATGTGGTTCACATCGGACCGCGCGTTAAGCATATGAGTCGGGATGTCGCCCCCGGGGACGCCCGCCCGTATGTTGACATGATGTCGAATTCTGACGTCGCCGGCGTTGTTCCAGCGCAAGGCGATGCCGGCTTTTTTGGAACGTCGCTGCCGTGCGCCGGTTAGCGCCTCATCAGCAATCGAACATGGGGAATAAGCGGCTTTTCGTGCAAGCCGACGCCTCCGTGTTCCCGAAACCTTTGAGAGGATCGGAGCGATGGGACTGTTCACAAAAGACATCAAGACCATGAACGACCTGTTCGTGCATCAGCTTCAGGACATCTATTACGCCGAGCAGCAGCTCACAAAGGCGCTGCCGAAAATGGCAGATAAGGCGACCGATCCGCAGCTGAAGCAGGGCTTTTTGACGCACCTCGAGGAAACCAAGCAGCACGTCAAGCGGCTCGAGGAAGTCTTCAAGATGCACGGCGCGCAGGTGAAGGCGGTCGATTGTCCGGCGATCGACGGCATTATCGAGGAAGCCGACGAGACCGCCGGCGAAGTCGCCGACAAGGCGGTGCTGGACGCTGCCCTGATCAACGCGGCGCAGGCCGCGGAGCATTACGAGATCGTCCGCTACGGCAGCCTGGTCGCCTGGGCCAAGCAGCTCGGCCGCAACGACTGCGCCGCCGTGCTCGCCAAGACGCTGGATGAGGAGAAGGCGACCGACAAAAAGCTCACGACGCTCGCCGAGAGCAAGGTGAATTTGCGCGCGGCGGGGTAAGGACGTGTAGCGACGGAAGGCGCCGCGCGGTCATCTGCGCGGCGCACGTTCATCATTCGGTCATTATCGAATCATGACAGTGCGCCAACGGCGTATGTTTCGCATGGGGCTGCAACCGAGGTGGCAGCATGCGAGTGAGCACCATCAAATACGAAACCTACGACGACCGCGCCGCCACACCGCACGGTTCGTCGCGTCTTGCGACCTCCCTGACGCTGGCGGCGATGAGCCTCGGCTATGGCGTGGTGCAGCTCGACGTCACCATCGTCAACACCGCGCTCGATGCGATGGGCAAGACGCTCGGCGGCGGCGTCGCCGAGCTGCAATGGGTCGTCAGCGCCTACACCATCGCCTTTGCCGCCTTCATCCTGACGGCCGGCGCGCTCGGCGACCGCATCGGCGCCAAGCGCGTCTTCATGGCGGGATTCGCCATCTTCACCGCGGCCTCGCTGGCATGTGCACTGTCTCCCAACGCGATCGTGTTGATCGCAGCGCGGCTGGTCCAGGGGCTCGCCGCGGCGATCCTGGTGCCGAACTCGCTGGCGCTGCTCAATCATGCCTATCCAGACGACCGCGCGCGCGGCCGCGCCGTCGCGGTCTGGGCCGCCGGCGCCAGCCTTGCGCTCACCGCGGGCCCCTTCGTCGGCGGCGCGCTGATCACGCTGGTCGGCTGGCGCGCGATCTTCCTGGTCAATCTGCCGATCGGGCTCGCCGGCTTGTGGCTGAGCTGGCGCTATGCCAGCGAGACCTCGCGGGCGCGCTCGCGCGAGATCGATCTGCCCGGCCAACTCGCTGCGATCGGTGCGCTGGGCGCGCTTGCCGGGGCAATCATCGAAGCTGGCGCGCTTGGATGGAGCCATCCGGCCGTGATCGCAGCCTTGGTCGGGGCCGCCGTTCTCGCCGTGCTCTTCGTCTGGCGCGAGAGCCGCGCGGTGCAGCCGATGCTGCCGCTGGCGCTGTTCAGTCACCGGCTGTTTACCCTGACCACGATCGTCGGTCTTCTCGTCAATATCGCGATTTACGGTCTGATCTTCGTGCTGAGCCTGTATTTCCAGCGGATCAACGGGCTGTCGGCCTGGTGGACCGGGCTCGCCTTCGTGCCGATGATGGGGGCGGTGCTACCGGTCAATCTGCTGGCGCCGCGTTTGGCCGAGCGCATCGGCCCGTGCCCGACCATCGTCGTCGGCGCTTGTACCTCGGCGCTCGGCTGTCTCGGGCTGGTCTGGATCGAAGCCGGGACGAGCTATTGGGCCATCTTTGCGCAGATGATCGTGATCAGCGGCGGACTCGGCCTGCTGGTGCCGCCGTTGACCTCGACCTTGCTCGGCAGCGTCGAGAAGGCGCGCTCCGGCATCGCCGCCGGCGTCCTGAACGCGACGCGACAGACCGGCAGCGTCCTCGGCGTCGCCCTGTTCGGTTCATTGGTGGCCTCGGACGATGCGTTCATGACGGGCTTTCACCAGACGCTCATCATATCGGCGGCTGTCCTGCTGCTTGCCGCTGGCGTGATCGGCTTTGGCGCGAGGGCGCAAGCGCGCCCAATGTGAGCGGTCGCACACATTCTCCGTTCACCATTCCCGGAGCCGGGGCACAGCCGGTTACCGACTGTCCATCTCTGCCGGTTCTAGTGCGCTTTGGAATAGGGGCCGGCAATGTATCAAGTTCTCTACTGTCTCACGGACCAGCACGACTGGCGCCTGGTCGCACTCGGCGGCGCGGTGTGTCTGCTCGCCAGCGCGGCAGCGATCAGCCTGTTCCTCCGCGCACGCGCGGCGAGCGGGGGAGCCCGCGTCGCATGGATCGCGCTTGATGCCATCGTCGCCGGCTGTGGCATCTGGGCAACCCATTTCATCGCGATGCTGGCCTACGGGCCTGGTGCGGGCGGCGCTTACAACGTTCCAGTGACGGTCCTGTCGCTGATCTTCGCGATCGCGGTCACCTTCATTGGTCTCAGCATCTCGGTGTCGTCGACGCGCGCGACCCTGATCGGGCTCGGTGGTGCCGTCGTTGGTGGTGGCGTGGCCGCCATGCATTACACCGGCATGATGGCGCTCGAGATTCCCGCGCATGTCGGCTGGGAGATCGGCACCGTGACGGTCTCGATCGTTCTCGGCATCGTCTTTGGATCGCTGGCCCTGGTCGTTGCGGGGCGACATGACAGCCTGGCGAGCGCGCTTAGCGCGACGGCCCTGCTGACGCTTGCCATCGTCTCACATCATTTCACCGCCATGGGCGCGGTGGAGCTGACGCCGGATCCGGCGATCGTCATCAGCGGCCTCTCGATCCCGCCGGCGTCATTGTCCGTCCTCACCGCCAGCGCCGCGGTCGCCATCATCGCGATCGCGCTCGCGGCGGCTCTGCTCGACCGCCGCGCCAAGGGCGAACTGGGACGCCAGCAGGTGGTGCTGGACACCGCGCTCGAGAACATGTCGCAGGGACTGTGCATGTTCGATGCGGACGGCAAGATCATGCTGTTCAACGACCGCTATGCCGCAATGCTCCGCCGCACCGATATCCTGCTCACCGGCCGTCTGCTGGTCGATGTGCTGAAGGAGGAGCAGGCCAAGGGCCAGTGGCAGGGCGATGCCGACGACTTCTTTGCCCGCCTCGTGGCCGACGCGCGGGAGGGCCGCACCACGACCGACATCGTCAACCGGTTCGGCCGCTCTGTCCGGGTCGTCAACCAGCCGATGCAGGGCGGCGGCTGGGTCGCGACGTTCGAAGACATCACCGAATGGCTGGAGGCGCAGGCCAAGATCTCGCACATGGCGCGCCATGACGCGCTGACCAGCCTGCCGAATCGCGTGCTGTTCCACGAGCAGCTGGAGCAGGGCCTGCCCCGGGCGAAGTCGAGCGACCAGCTCGCGGTGCTGTGTCTGGATCTCGACCACTTCAAGGACATCAACGACTCGCTCGGCCATCCGATCGGCGATGCTCTGCTGAAGGAGGTCGGCCGCAGGCTGCAGGCCACCGTCGGCGAGAGCGACACCGTGGCGCGGCTTGGCGGCGACGAGTTCGCCGTGGTCCAGATCGGACGCTCGGAGGAAGCCGCGGCGAGAGCCCTTGCCGGCCGCCTCGTCGAGGTGATCTCCGCGCCTTACCAGATCGACGACCATCAGATCGTCATCGGTGTCTCGATCGGCATCTCGCTGTCGCCGCAGGACGGCAGCGATCCGAACGAGCTCCTGAAGAACGCCGACCTCGCGCTGTACCGCGCCAAGGCGGACGGCCGCGGCACCTATCGCTTCTTCGAGACCGGCATGGATGCGCGCGCGCAGGCGCGGCGCTTGCTGGAGATGGATCTGCGCGCGGCGCTTCAGCGCAACGAGTTCGAGGTCTACTACCAGCCGATCCGCGACGTCGCCAGCGACCGGGTCGTCGCCTTCGAGGCGCTGCTGCGCTGGAACCATCCGCACCGTGGCCTGATCGCTCCCATCAATTTCATTCCGCTGGCGGAGGAGACCGGCCTCATCGTCCAGCTCGGCGAGTTCGTCCTGCGCAGCGCCTGCGCCGATGCGGCCACATGGCCCGACGACGTCGACGTCGCGGTCAACCTGTCGCCGATCCAGTTCAAGAGCCCGAACCTGATCGCATCCGTGACCGACGCGCTGGCCGCCTCGGGGCTCGCGGCGCGCCGTCTCGAGCTCGAGATCACCGAATCGGTGCTGCTCCAGAACAGCGAGGCGACGCTGACCACCTTGCACGAGCTGCGTGCCATGAGCGTGCGGATCTCGCTCGACGATTTCGGTACCGGCTATTCGTCGCTGAGCTATTTGCGCAGCTTCCCGTTCGACAAGATCAAGATCGACCGCTCCTTCGTGTCCGAGCTGGCGACGCGCGAGGATTCGATGGCGATCATCCGCGCCGTGACCGGCCTCGGCCGCAGCCTCGGCATCGTCACCACGGCGGAAGGCGTCGAGAACGACGCGCAGCTCGAGCTCTTGCGGCGCGAGGGCTGCACCCAGGCGCAGGGTTATCTGTTCAGCAAGCCGCGGCCGGCGTCCGATGTCGCGATGATGCTGGAACGCCCGCGGCTGCGTGCGTCGGCGTAGGGCTCAGCCGCGGCGCAGCGCGAAATGCGCGCCGCAGAACGCCATCACGGCGCCGAGGCACAGTGCGGCGAGCCCGGCGAGCACGCCCGAGACGGTCGGGACCGGGCTCGGCGCCGAGGCCACCTGGCCGGCACCGGCGAGCAGGAGCACGCCGACCGCGATCAGGAACTGCCGCATCCGCTGCGGGATCTGGCCTGAGACGGCGCTCTGCATCAATGTCGCGGTGAAATAGCCGCCGGAGCAGCCGACGGTCGCAATCAGCCACCAGGCGATCGCCGCGCCCGCGGGGATGAATTCATGCGTGTCGGAGCGCCAGAGGCCGCCGAGGTCGAGCCCGTAGCGCGCGCCCAGCATGTGCACGGCGAGCGCGAGCAGCACGCCGGAGATCACGGCGGCGCCGAGAATCAGGCGGCGCGGAAAAAACATCGTCTCAGCCATGCCTCGCTTGTAGGATGGGCGAGGGCAATCGCGCAAGCCGATCGCAGACGGGATTGATCGTGAGGATGCGGGTTTCGGGAGCCGAGGCGACGGGCGCGAGCTATGCCTACAAGGCGTCGCTGATCGGCTCGGCGCATCGTTTCGAGCTGACGGACGAGGGCCTGTCCTGGCGCATCGGCCGCCGTTCCGGCCTGTGGCGCTACGACGAGATATCGGCGATCCGGCTGTCGTTCCGCCCGGTGTCGATGCAGCAGCACCGCTTTCGCGCCGATGTCAGCCACGCCAGTGGCGGCTGTCTCGCGATCCTGTCGACGAGCTGGCAGACCGCGGCGCTGATGGCGCCGCAGGACAACGGCTTTCGCGCGTTCATCGTCGAACTGCATGCGCGGATGGCGAGAGCGGGCAGCCGCGCCGAATTGACCACGGGCCTGGGGCGCAGGACCTATGCGGCGGTGCTGGCGTTCCTCGCGGTGCTGACGGTGGCCATGGCCGGGCTGCTGATCCGCGCGCTCCTGATCGGCGAATTCGCCGGCGCGCTGTTCATCATCGGCTTTGCCGCGCTGTTCGCTTGGCAGGTCGGCGGCCTCGTGCGGCGTAACCGGCCGCAGGGCTACAGCTTCGATCGCGTGCCCAAGGCGTTGCTACCCTGAAGGCTTTGCCCTGAAGGCCTTGCTGCCCGAGGTGCAATCGGCCGCAATCAAACGTGACTTCGCGGCCCCGCGCCGGTGTCGCATCGTGCGGCCATGTCAGCCATGCATCACACGGCGCGCACGCTTACGGCGGATGAGATCGCCGAGATCAACCGCACGCATCTGATCAATATGCCGCTTCGGCCGGCCGACCTGTTGTTCATGTTCGGCACCCGCGAGGACGTCGCGCTGCGCGCCGATACGGCCGCAAGGCTGTGGCGCGACGGTCTTTTTCGCTGGTCGATTGTCAGCGGCGGCGTGACGCCGGGCTCGGAGCAATCGGAGTGCACCATCATCAAGGCTGCGATGGTTGCCGCCGGCATTCCGGCGGAACTTGTCCTCGAGGAGCATCGTGCGATGAACACCGGCGAGAACGTGATGTTCTCGCTGCCGGTCATCGACGCGGCGCTCGGCCTGCAAAACATCCGCAGCGTGATCTGCCTCGGCAATACCTGGACCGCGCGCCGCTACCCGATGACGCTGCACCGGCACTGGCCCGAGGTCGAGAAGATGCTGCTCACGGTTGACAGCTTTGCAACGCCGCGCGCGCTGTGGCACACCGATGCCGAGTTTCGCCGCCGCATGCTGCATGAATGGGACAAGATCGAGCCGTACAGGGCGAAAGGCTTCATCGCGGAATGGCCGCAGACCTGAGAGCTACTCCGTCGAGTCGAAATCCTCTTCCTTGGTGCCGAGCAGCGACACGAGCGTGCGCAGGCCGGAATCGAGCTGCTCGGGCGATGGCGGGGCGAGCGCGAGCCGCACCGCGTTCGGTGCATGTCCATGCGCAATCGCAAACGTCGAGGACGGCGTCAGTGCGATGCCGCGCCGGGCGGCTGCGGCGACGAAGGTTTGCGAGCGCCAGTGCGGCGGCAGCGTCAGCCAGAGATGATAGGATCGCGGGTCGGCCGCGAGCTGGTAGCCCGACAGCAGCCTGGCCGCGGTCTGCTGCCGGCGTCCGGCATCGATCCGTTTCAGCCGCGTCAGCTCGGCGACTGTGCCGTCGGCCATCAGCCGCTGCCCGGACGCGAGCGCGTGGCCCGAGGCGATCCAGCCGCCGGTGCGGACCGCGCTCATCACGCTCTCGCGCAGGTGCGGCGGCGTGACGAGGATGCCGAGCGCGAGGCCCGGCGCGACCTTCTTGGACAGGCTGTCGATCACGATGCAGCGGTCCGGCCCGAGCGCGGCGAGCGGCGTGTCGTCGGCGAGGAAGCCGTAGACGGTGTCCTCGACGATGGTGAGGTCGAGCTTTTCGGCGACGCGCATGATGTCGGCGCGCCGCGTCGCGTTCATGGTGACGCCGAGCGGATTCTGGATGATGGGCTGGAGATACAGCGCCGACAGATGCGCCTCGCGATGCGCCTTCTGGATCGCGTCGGGGCGCGCGCCGTGCTCGTCCATCGGAATCGGGACCAGCGTCACGCCGAGACGCGCCGCGATGCTCTTGACGTAAGGGTAGGTCAGCGCCTCGACGCCGCAGCGGCCGCCGGTGGGAACGAGAGCGGCGAGCGCGGCGGCGAGCGATTGCTTGCCGTTGGCGGTGAACACGATCTGCTCGGCCTGTGGCGTGAAATCCTTGCGCGCGAGATAGGCGGCGGCGGCATTGCGCGCGCTCTTGGTGCCGGTGCTGGTCGAGACGCGCAGCGCGGATTCGAGTGCATCGACGCGCTCCAGCCCTGCAAGGCTCTTGGCGATCATCGCCCATTGCTGCGGCAATAACGGATAATTGACCTCGAAGTCGATCCGCGCGTCGCGCGGCTCGCTCAGCGCCTCGACCTCGCGCCGGATGTCGCCGGAGATGAAGGTGCCGCGGCCGACCTCGCCGACCACGAGGCCGCGGCGGAGCAACTCCGTATAAACCCGGCTCGCGGTCGAGACGGCAATGCCACGGTCATAGGCAAAATTGCGCTGCGGGGGCAGCCGGTCGCCGGGCCTTAACGTGCCTTTAGTGATATCGGCCGCAATGGCATCGGCGAGCTTCACGTACTCGAACTTGGACATTATTGCACCGAGAGCAATGTTTTACTTGCTCCGAGTAGTGTACTGGAGCATTTAAGTTCCATCAAGTTCCGCGATTGAGCCGAGGAGAGCGAGAGCAATCCGGTGGCAAATGAGGTGCAGGCGCTGACAGCGTCTGTGCCAACGGCACCTGCTTCGCCGTGCGGACGATAGCCGGAGAAGAAAAATGACCACGATCTCGCAAACTGCCGGGCGGAGTTTACGCCCATCCTCGACGAGCGGATTTTTCAGCACGCTCGCCCACGCCGCCACTGCGTTGTTCGACCGCCTGGAGCGCCGCACCGCCGTCAAGACGCTGAACGAACTCGACGACCGCGCCCTGGGCGACATCGGGATCACGCGCAGCCAGATTGAAGACGCCGTCTACGGGCAGTTCAAGGCCGAGCTGACGCGGTATCTGTGAGACTTGGTTGAGCGAGCATTGCTGCTCTGTCCCGGACGCGCTGCAGCGTTCTTGCGCTGCTGCGCAGAGGCGGGACCCAGGAGGCCACGCAACGCGCGGATGGATGGGCCCCGGCTCTGCAGCGCGCCGTCGAAGAGACGCTGTGCTGCGTCCGGGGCACGAGAGCGTTGTTGAATGACCGACATGAGCCTGCATCCTCGCGGCGCGTTTCGCCCGAGCTTTGCTTCGTTTCTTCACCCTCGAATGAAAGAGGGCGCAGGGAAGACCGGGTGCCGGCCGGGCACCCACGGTCCACTGTGCGGAAGGTGGCAACAAGAATTTGCACAGCGGCATACAGGTGAAGCCAAAACATCCGGCCTTCCCTGCGCAGTGGTTTGACGGCTTATGTCGTGCTCTCCCCGGGGAGCGATGCACTATTGCCCCCGTCGCCTTGCGGATGGCTGACGCGCGCGCCCGGTCGGGCCGCCACATCACCGCAACACTTGGCGCACAGACCCCGGGCGCCAGGACCACACGATTTCGCCGTACGCCGATCACACCGGTCGTGTGCGCGAGGCCTTTCGCTCACAGTTGCCTGCCCTGCGAAACCCTTCGCGCCGATGTGACTGACGTCCACCGCCGTCCGGCCCGCGTTCGTGACGATCGCGATACGCCCCTCTTCCTTGGGCCGGAGTGCGCGCAACATCCGCCTATTCCGAATTTCTGTAAAGGCGAATATTTTTGATGGTGCGCATTGACCGACAATTTGGGTGTTTTGCCCGACGGGCAACGCAAGGTCTTGTAGCCCGGGTGTCGCTCTGCTCATCGGGCTACGGCCGGGGCGGTGCAGAGCCTTGCCCTCGGGATCAGGCGATAGCGACCTGGCGCCACACGCCGCCATAAGCTCGGTCGTCCTCGGACGGGGCGGGTCGGCGGCCGGGCCGCGTCGGAGCGCCGCGCTGGCGCCGATGCCGGACATCCAGGCGCTGCAAATGCGTGATGATGCCGCCGACGAGTAACGCGATGCGCGCCGTCGCCTGTTTGACGACGAACATGATTGTCGTGATCCGGCTCAGCACGCCGAGCAGGAACAGCACCGAGAAGATGTCGATATAGGCAAGGAGATCGCCGAGCAGAATCAGCTCAGGCGGAATCGGGATCCTGTGGTAGTAGGCCAGGACGAGGATGACGACGGGGATGAAGGCGATGACCTTCCGCACCGTTAATTTGTCCAGCAGGGCCGCCAGTTGTACGACCAGCACATCCCACAGCGCATCGCCGATCGCGAGCGGGACTTCGTAAGTCCATCTCCGCCACCATTGCTTCACGGCATTGCTCCGAGTTCAGTGCCTCACCACCAGCACCGAGCACTTCGCGTAGCGCACGACGTGACCGGCGTTGGAGCCGAGGAAATAGGTGCGCATCGCCGGCCGGTGCGATGTCATCACGATCAGATCGGCCTTCATGTGCACCGCTTCCTCCAGGATCTCGTGATAGATGCCGCCCTGGCGCACCACGCTGGAGATGCGTCCGGCCTCGATGCCGGATTCGCGCGCGACGATGGCGAGGGCTTCCTCCGAGGTCTGGCGCTGCTGCTCGTCGAAATCGGCCGGCACGTATTCGGCCAGCATCACCGGTGTCATCGGCAGCACGTTGAGCAGGCGCACCGAGCCGCTCCAAGTCTGCGACAGCGTCGCGGCGGTTGCGATCGCCGGCTTGGCGAGGTCGGTGTCGGCGAGGTCGATGGGCACGAGAATGGACTTGAACATCTGCGCCTCCAAATCTTCAGCACCTGTTGACCGAACTGGATCAACCGCTCGAGACGGCGCCCGTCCGTCTCAATCCGATCGAAGCAGCTTGGGACTGACGAACAGCACCAGCTTGCCGCGGCGGTAGGCCACGTCACCCCAATCCTTGACGTCAAAGTCGAAGATCGCAAGCCCCGCCGTGGGCAGATTGTCGGCGAGCGCCCTGGCGCCGGCCGGTTCGCCGCCGCCCAGCAGCATCAAGGCGGCCTCGTGCATGCCGGGATTGTGGGCGACCAGCAGCAATTGCTTCGGGTCGGACGGGGCGGTTGCAGTGCGAATGGATTCCAGAATCTGCGCGGGATCGGCGCCGTAGAGTTCCGGCAGCACCTCGACCTGCGGCGCCGGGACGCGGTCCTTCATCGTCTCCCAGGCGATGTCCCAGGTCTGCCGGGCGCGGACGGCATGCGAGACCAGCACGGCATCGGGGAAGGGGGGATGGGCGGCGATCCAGTCCCCGATCTGCGCGGCATCCTTGTGGCCGCGGCCGTCGAGGCGGCGATCCTGGTCACGGCCGCTCGGCGCGTCAGTCTCGGTCTTGGCGTGACGCAGCAGCATCAAACGGCGCATGGCATTCTCGAATCGTTCCACATCAAGGATAATCTACAGGCGCCGGCTGAGCACAAGGTGACAAGCGCCCGATGGGCTTAGGTTGTTATTTTGAGCATGATCTCCGCGCAAACGCATTTTGCGTTTGTCGCGAGGAAAACCGCTGCACACTTTTCCGGATCATGCTCTAAGAAAACGATATGAACGAGACTTTCACAAGCGCATCCCAGGACGAAGCCGGCTTTCGCGAGCGCACACGGCTCTCATTCGACCTCGACGCCGACATCTGTGTCATCGGGGCAGGGCTTGCCGGGCTCTCCATCGCGCTGGAGGCCGCCCGGCTGGGGGCCAGCGTCGCCGTGCTCGAGGGCCGCCATGTCGGCTGGAACGCCTCCGGCAACCAGCTCGGCACCGTGATGCCGGGCTTTGCGCTTCCGCTCACTGAACTGATCGAGCGCATCGGCTTCGAGGACGCGCGCGCATTGTGGACGCTGTCGAAGGAGGGCGCCGAGTTCGTCCGGGCCAACGCCACGGAAGAGAACATGCCGGGGATCGGCCCGAGCGACGGCGTGCTCGAAGTCTCCAACGTCGATGCCGGCGACCGGCTGATCAGCCGCTTGCAGATGCTCAACGAGGATTTCGACACCGAGGTCGAGGGCTGGCAGGCCGATCGCGTCCGCGAGGTGCTCAAGACCGATCGCTACTTCCACGGCGTCTACTATCCGAAGGGATTCCAGGTCGACGGCCGCAAATACGTGCATGGCCTCGCGGCGCTGGCGCGGCGCGCAGGCGCCCGCATCTTCGAGGATACGCCGGTGGTCAGCATCGATCATTCCGGCATCCGCAAACGGATCGTCACGCCGTCGGCGCGCCTGCGCGCCACGCACATCGTGCTCGCCGGCAACATCCATCTCGGCGCGCCGTTGAAGCGTCTGTCGGAGACGCTGCTGCCGGTCTGGCGTTATGCCGGCATCACCGCGCCGCTCGGCGAGCGCGTGCACGAGATCATCGCCTTCAAGGGGGCGGTGATGGATTCCGACGGCATCGATCATTTTCGCATCGTCGACGGCGACCGGCTGATGTGGGAGAGCCCGGAGACCACCTGGGCCGCGCGTCCGCAGCGATTTGCGGGCAGCGTCGGGCGGCGGATCCGCACCATCTTTCCCCAGCTCGGCAATGTCGAGATCACCGATATGTTCGGCGGCGCCACCGGCCAGACCGTGCACGGCATGCCGCAGATCGGCCAGTTGCGCAAAGGCCTCTGGGTGGCGAGCGGGTTCGGCCGCCAGGGCATGAACACTTCGGCCATGGCCGGGCAGCTGATCGCGCGCAGCATTCTGTGGGGCGACGAGCGCTGGAAGCTGTTCTCGCCGTTCGAGCTGGTCTGGGCGGGTGGCGCCACGGGACGGGTCGCGGGCCAGTTGGTGGGGGTGTGGGGCAGGGCGAGTTCCGCCGCTGCGGGCTCGCTGGCGCGCTACCGCGAACGGGCCCGGATCAAGGACAGGGAACGCGAGGCGCGGCTGGCCGAAGCCAATCGGGCCGCCGGTACCGGTCCGCGCCGGCCGCCACCCGGCGTTCGGCCTAGGCCGGCTCCGCCGCAGAAGCCAGCGGCTGAAGCCGCGGAACCGGCCGCTCAGGACACCGGCGTTCCGCAATAAGCCCGAGAAAAACTTCGCCCGAAAGTGTAACGTCGGCCGTTAGAGCCCGTATCTCAGGGCGTGACTCCTCGCGCACGGAGAATGAGATGTTTGACCGCCGCATCCTGCTAACGACTGTCGCCGGCCTGTTCGGCCTTTCGGCCTTCCGCTGGCTGAGAGGAACGCCCGCCGAGGCTGGCGAGAAGGCCACGCAAAAATTCGAGATCGAGAAGACGGACGCCGAATGGCGCGCCCAGCTCACGCCGCAGCAATACGAGATCCTGCGCAAGGAGGGCACCGAGCGGCCGGGCTCCAGCCCGCTGCTCAAGGAGCACCGCAAGGGCATCTTCGCCTGCGCCGGCTGCGACCTGCCGCTGTTTGCGTCCGACACCAAATTCGAGAGCGGCACCGGCTGGCCGAGCTTCTACCAGCCGATCGAGGGCAATGTCGGCAAGACCGAGGATCGCACGTTCGGCATGCTCCGCACCGAGGTGCATTGCCGGCGCTGCGGCGGCCATCTCGGCCACGTCTTCGACGACGGTCCGAAGCCGACCGGCCTGCGCTACTGCATCGACGGTTTCGGCCTGGTATTCCACCCGGCGGCGGCGTCCGCCACGTAAGGCCAAAACGCAGTGTCATCCCGGCAATTGTTGCCGCCCCGGCAATTGTGCCCCGGTCATCCGACCGGGGCATGTCCATTTAAGTCATTGATTTCCTGAGAATACCTGCATTGGCATAGCCCTTGCGACTGTCTCTTCCGACTGCGGCCATGGTCGACCGGCCGCCGAGATCGGATCTGGAGACAAAGTTATGGGTATCTTCGATGCAATGAACACCTCGGTGGGTGGCCTGCAGGCGCAGTCCTACGCGCTGCAGAACATTTCCGGCAACATCGCGAACTCATCCACCACCGGTTACAAGGGCATCGGCACCAGCTTCGTCGATCTCATTCCCGACTCGTCCACGCCGAGCAAGCAGGTCGCCGGCGGCGTGACGGCCAACGCCAAGGCCACCATCACGACGCAGGGCACGATCTCGGGCTCCAGCGTCGCCACCAACATGGCGATCACCGGCGACGGCTTCTTCTCGATCCAGAAGGCGACCGGCATCGTCGACAACGTGCCGGTGTTCAGCGGCGTCACCTACTATACGCGGCGCGGCGACTTCCAGCTCAACGCGAACGGCAACCTGGTCAACGGCGCCGGCTATTACCTGATGGGCGTCGCGGTCGACTCCAAGACGGGCAATCCGACCGGCAGCGTCCCGACGGTGCTGCAATTCCAGAACAATTTCATCCCGGCCCAGGCGACCACCTCGATCCAATACGCGGCGAACCTGCCGACCCAGCCGAACACCGCGGCGAGTTCGACCGCGGCGACCGGCACGCTGCTGGCGGCCGGCGGCCTCAACCCGTCCGACTTCGCCGCCAACCCGCTGCCGGTGGGCACGCCGCCCGCGCCCTATACCAACGCGACGGTGTCCGGTGCCGCCGCCACCGGCAACATCCGCTCGGCCTACTCGTCGACGACGGGTACGGGCACGGTTGCGCTCCAGAACAACTCGTCCGCGGTGGCCTCGACCTCCACCTCGCTCGACAACACCGTGGGCACCCATCTCGCCTCAAGCATCCTCACCGCGCTCAGCGGCCAGACGCTGACCATTAATGGCAACACGGTCACCTTCGACACCAGCACCACCGTGACGACGGTCGGCAACAACACCACGATCGGCCTCGGGGCGGGCACCACGGCCACGGTGGCCAGTATCCTGAACGCGATTCAGACCGCCGGCGGCGCCGGCGTCACCGCCTCGCTCTCCGCCAGCGGCAACATCCAGATATCGAGCGGCACCGGCACCGACGTGGCGATCGGCAGCGGCACGGCGGCCACGGCCCTCGGCATCAGCAGCGTGACGCGCGGCGGCAACGTGCTGTCCTCGCCCGCGATCTCGGGCGCGACGGTGCTGAGCGGCACCGCGACGGCCGGCGGCGCCCAGGTGCTGTCGTCGGGCTTCGCTGCCGGTGACACCATCACGGTCGACGGCCAGACGCTGACCTTCATGGCCTCGGGCGCGTCGGGTGCGAACCAGATCAACATCACCGACAACATCACGACCCTGCTCGGCAAGATCGACGCGCTCGCCGGCGCTTCGGGCTCAACGGTCAGCACCGGCGGCGTGATCACGCTGAACACCGGCTCCGCTTCGAACCTGTCGGTGTCCAGCTCCAACAGCGCCGCCTTCGCCGCGCTCGGCTTCACCTCGACCATCACCAAGAACCGCGACGGCGGCGGCACCGCCGGCACCGGCGGCGTGATCGGCAACGACATCTCGACCTTCACCAAGGAATCGATCAGCGGCGGTGCGGTCACCGCCTACAACGCCGCCGGCACGCCGGTGAACCTGCAATTGCGCTGGGCCAAGACCGACAGCGCCTCGCTGGGCGCCGGTCATTCCGACACCTGGAACCTGTTCTACCAGACCGATCCGAATGCGACCGGCACGACGGTCGGCTGGGTCAACACCGGGCAGGCCTTCACCTTTGCCAACGACGGCTCGCTGACCTCGCCGAGCGGCTCGGGCATCACCATCAACAACGTCAGCGTCAGCGGCCAGTCGCTCGGCTCGGTGGCCTTCAACATCTCCTCGGGCGGGTTGACGCAATATGCCAGCACCAGCGGCGCGGTGACCATCAACACCATCACGCAGAACGGCTACTCCGCCGGCCAGCTCCGCTCGGTTTCCGTCAACAACAGCGGTCTCGTGGTCGGCACCTTCTCCAACGGCCAGAACCTCAACCTCGCTCAGGTGACGCTGTCGCACTTCAACGGCACCAACTACCTGAAGGCGATGGACGGCGGCGCTTACGCTGCGACCGAACAGTCGGGAGATGCCATCGCAGGCGCTTCGGGCAGCATCAGCGGCTCGTCGCTGGAAGGATCCAACACCGACATCGCCGACGAGTTCACCAAGCTGATCGTGACCCAGCAGGCCTATTCGGCCAACACCAAGGTGATCACGACGGCGAATTCGATGGTGCAGGACCTCTTGAACGTGTTGCGCTGACCGGCGCGTAACGTAACCAAAGGCGGCAAGTAACATGGGTTTGAGTTCAGCCCTCGCCAGTGCGATGAGCGGTCTGCGTGCCAACCAGGCCGCGCTCTCGATCGTCTCCTCGAACGTCGCCAACTCGCAGACGCCGGGTTACGTCGTCCAGACGCCGAACCAGATCGAGGTCACCACCGGCGACTTCGGCTCGACGGCGATGACGACCGGCGTCAGCCGCGAGCTCGACACCTATGTGCTGAACCAGCTCCGCACCGAGACCGGCGGCAGCGGCTACGCCGACCAGATGGCCAGCATCCTGAAGCAGCTTCAGAATGTCTATGGCACGCCCGGCAACAGCGGCACGCTCGAAACCGCGCTCAACAATTTCACCACCGCGCTCCAGTCGCTCTCGACCAACGCGGGCTCCTCGTCGGCGCAGAACGTCGTGCTGGGTGCAGCGCAGGCGCTGGCGCAGCAGCTCAACGTCACCACCAAGGGCATCCAGTCGCTGCGCTCCAACGTCGAGCAGGATCTCGGCAACTCGGCGCAGGCGGCCAACGTCGCGATGAAGCAGATCGCCGACATCAACATCAAGCTCCAGGGCCTGTCGGCCAACGACCCCTCCGCGGCGACGCTGATGGACCAGCGCGACCAGGCCATCAACACGCTGTCGAAATATGTCGACGTCCGCGTCACCACCGACGGCTCGAACCAGGCCAACATCTACACCACCACCGGCATCCAGCTCGTCGGCGCGGGGCTTGCTTCGCAATTCTCCTTTACCTCGGCCGGCGCGCTCTCGGCGACCTCGCAATACGACCTCGATCCGGCCAAGTCCGGCGTCGGCGCTCTCAACATCAAGCTGCCGAACGGCTCCTCGGTCGACGTCGTCGCCAACAGCGTGGTCTCTTCCGGCCAGATCGCGGCCGATCTCAAGCTGCGCGACCAGACGCTGGTGCAGGCGCAGAGCCAGATCGACCAGTTCGCCGCCGCGATGTCGAGCGCGCTGTCGGACAAGACGACGGCGGGCAGCGCGGTGTCCGGTCCGCCGGCCGGTTTCGACCTCGACCTTGCCGGCGCGCAGCCGGGCAACACCGTCAACATCACCTATACGGACACGACCACCAACACGCAGCGCCAGATCACGCTGGTCAACGTGACCGATCCGGCCGCGCTGCCGCTCCAGAACGCGACCGGCGCCAACCCGATGAAGATCGGCGTGAACTTCTCCGGCGGCATGGGTGCGATCGCCTCCGCGCTCAACACCGCGTTGTCGAACGCGCATCTGACATTCTCCGCAGCTCCATCGCCGGCGACGGCGACGACGCTGCGGGTCACCGACGACAACACCGGCCTTGCCAAGGTCAATTCGTCCTCGACCACCAAGACGATCTCGTCGCTGACCTCGGGCAATCCGCAACTGCCGCTGTTCACCGATGGCGGGCAGGCGCTCTACACCGGCGCCATCACGGCATCGGGCTCGCAGATGACGGGCCTTGCCGGGCGTATCGCCGTGAATACGCAGCTGGTCGCCGACCCGACCAAGCTGTCGGTCTACAACACCTCGCCGGTGACGCCCACCGGCGACACCACGCGTTCGGACTATCTCTACTCGCAGCTCACCAGCGCGGTGTTCTCGTATTCGCCGCAGACCGGCCTCGGCTCGTCGAGCCAGCCGTTCACCGGCAGCATCTCGAACTACCTCCAGCAGTTCCTCAGCGTCCAGAGCAATGCGGCGACGCAGGCGACCCAGCTTCAGCAGGGCCAGAGCGTCGTGGTCTCGACGCTCCAGGCCAAGTTCAACTCGACCTCGAGCGTCAACCTGGACTCGGAGATGTCGAACCTGATCCAGCTTCAGAATGCCTATGCCGCCAACGCCCACGTGATGTCGGTGGTGCAGAGCATGATGAACACCTTGCTCCAGGCTCAAGGGTAACCAGTACAGGGTCCTGAAACATGTCGATCAGCAGCATCAACTACTCCTCGTCGATCCTCGGCGCGCAGATTCGCAACATCAATCAGCAGCTCACCGATCTGTCGACGCAGCTTTCGACCGGCAAGCTGTCGCAGAACTATTCCGGGATGGGCACCAACGAGGCCTTTGCGATCGCCGGGCGCGCGCAGCTCTCCAACATCGCCGCCTATACCGATACGATCACGAACGTGAACGTCAACATCAACCTCGCCAACACCGCGCTGCAGTCGCTCACGACGATCCGCAACACGGTGCAGACCGGCTCCGCCAGCACGGCGCAGGACCTCAACGTCAACGGCCAGACCGTCGCGCAGAACACGGCCGCCGCGCAATTCGGCTCGATGGTCGGCGTTCTCAACACGCAGTCGGGCAACCGCTATCTGTTCTCCGGGACGGCGTTCAACACGCAGTCGGTCGCCAATGCCGGCGACATCATCAACGGCACCACCACGCAGGCGGGCTTCAAGACCGTCATGGCGGAACGCCAGGCCGCCGATCTCGGCGCTGGCGGCACGGGACGGCTGGTGCAGACGCAGCCGACGCCGAGCTCGGTGCAGGTGTCCGAGGACGTCGCGGGATCGCCGTTCGGGCTCAAGCTCTCGGCGGTGTCCTCGACGCTGACGGGAGCGACCGTCACCGGTCCGAGCGGCTCGCCGGTGTCGTTCTCGGTCGATCTCAACGGCGTCAACCCGAACAACGGCGACAAGCTGAGCGTCCAGTTCACGCTGCCGGACGGCTCGACCGAGCAGATCGACCTGACCGCGTCCACGGCCACGCCGACGCCGCTCGGCAGCTTCGCGATCGATGCGAGCGTCCCGGTCAACCCGAACAACACCGCCGCGAATCTCAACACCGCGCTGAACACCGCGATCACGAAGCTCGCCAACACCTCGCTGGTGGCGGCATCCGCGGTCGTCGCGGGCGACAATTTCTTCAACACCGCGAGCTCGGCGATCGGTGCGCCCGTCAACAATCAGGCGGCACCGCCGGCTCCCGTCACCGGAGCAACCACGCTGTCCGGCGCGAGCCCTTCGGATTCGATCTCGCCCGGCTTCGTCGCCGGCGACACCATCACCGTGAACGGCACCACGCTGACCTTCGTCAGCTCGGGCGCGACCGGCAACCAGCTCAACGTCGGCGACAGCGTCCAGACGCTGATGAGCAAGATCGACGCGATCACCGGCACGTCGAAGCCATCGACCGTGCATGGCGGTTCGATCACGATCAACACCGACGATGCGGCCAGCCTCAACGTCACGACCTCGAACACGGGCGCGCTGGGTTCGCTCGGCTTCGCCTCGACGCCCGTGACCGCCACGCAGCCGCCGCTCCGCGTCGGCTCCTCGCCGGCGAGCTCGGCAACGACGCTGGTCAACGGCTCGGCCAATACCGTGAAATGGTACACCGGCAATGACGGGCCCGGCTCGCCGCGCTCCACCGCGATGGCGCGGGTCGACGATTCCGTCACGGTGCAATATGGCGTGCAGGCCAACGAGGACGCGATCCGCCAGCAATTGCAGGCGGTCGCCGTGTTCGGGACGTTCTCGACCTCGCCGACCGGGCAATATGCGGGCGGGCAGGTCTCCGCGCTGAGCCTGCGGGTGACGCAGGCGCTGACGAAACAGCCGGGACAGCAGCGCCTCGAGGACATCCAGACCGACCTTGCGATGTCCCAGAACACGATGAAGGAAGCGGGCACGCGCCAGACCCAGGCCAAGGCGCAGCTCCAGTCCATCATCGACCAGGCGGAGTCGGCCTCGCCGGACCAGGTGGCGAGCGAGATCCTGGCGCTTCAGAACGCGCTGCAGGCGTCCTACCAGGTTACCTCGAACCTCTCGCAGCTCTCGCTCGTCAAGTTCCTGTAAGGATGCATTAAGGCGTCGTTAACCATGCCTCTTTACCTCTTGGTGAGGATTTGAGCCCGGGGGCGGAGCCGTCAATGTCGGACAAGATGCAGCTGGTGGTGGCCACGCCGTGCTTCGGCGGGCAGGTGTCGAGCATTTACGCGAGCTCGATCTTCGCGCTCCAGCGTGCCGTGCACGGCATGTCCAATCTCGAGCTCAAGGTGCTGCTGCGCGACGGTGATGCGCTGATCACCCGCGCGCGGGCCAATCTGGCTGCGATGTTCCTGGACGATCCGAGCGCGACCCATTTCCTGTTCATCGATGCCGACATCGGATTCAAGCCGGAGCAGGTGTTCCGGCTGATCGAGTGCGGCGCGGACGTCGTCGCCGGCTGCTATCCGATCAAGCGGGTCAACTGGGACAAGGCGAAGCGGGCGATCGAGGCCGGCCGCACCGACGTGCCGGCCGCATCGCTCGACTACGTGCTCGAGATCGAGGACCCCGACCGCATCGTGGTGGTCAACGGGTTCACCCGCGTGCGCTACGCCGGCACCGGCTTCCTGATGATCCGCCGCCACGTGCTGGAAGCGATGTGCCGTCATCCGGACTACGCCAATCTGCAATTCTTCCGCGAGCATTCGCACGATACGCTGGCATTGAGCCAGAATCGGTTCGCGCTGTTCGAATGCATGATCGATCCGGCGACCGGCACCTATCTCTCCGAGGACTTCGCCTTCTGCAAGCGCTGGACCGATATCGGCGGCGAGATCTGGGCCGACATCCAGAGCTCGCTCGATCACGTCGGGCCGTCGGTATTCCACGGCGACATCACCTCGCAATTCGCCGCCGCGCCCGCGGCGGCGGCCGACGCGGCCTGAGCCATCCGGGATGAGCGCCGGCGCATCCCGTCTGTCGGACACGGAGCGCACGCCCGGCGGCGGCTCGCGCTATCGCCTGCGCGATCTCTTCACACCGCTGGACACGCTGCTCGTCTCCGGCGGAGATCCGCGGCTGGCGCTCGACCCGAAGGATCGCGTCAACGCCTATGGCTGTGCGGCCTCGCCGGAGCCGGAGATCTGGAATTTCGCCTCCTCGACCGCGTCGACGATCTCGCAAATGGCCTATGACCGCGCCGCGCTGGCGCGCGAAGAGCTGATGCACAGATGCCTGTTCGACGAGGTCGAGATCGCCTTCGACGCGCGCTGCGAGGACATGCGCGAGGAGCTGCGCGGCCATCTCCAGCTGGCGCCGCGCGTCGACATCGTGTTTTCGCCGTCCGGGACGGACTCCCAGCTCCACGCCCTGTTCCTGGCGCGCGCGGTGCTCGGCGCTCCGCCGGTGACGATCGTGGTCGGCGCTGATCAGACCGGCAGCGGCACGGTCCATACCGCGCGCGGTCACCATTTCAGCGCGATGACGGCAGGCGGCATTGCCGTGCGCAAGGACGGCGCGGTCGCGGGCCTTGCCGGCGACAGCATCGCGGTGCCGCTGCTCGCGGCCGCGTCGGGCGTCGCGATGCGCGCGGATGCGGACGCTGCGGTGCTGCGCGCGGTCGAGGCCAGCCTCGCGCAAGGCCGCCGCGTTCTGTTGCACATCATGGATTCGTCAAAACTCGGCTGGCGCGCGCCGAGTGCTGCCTGCCTCGATGAGATCGCGCGGCGCTGGCCGCGCAAGGTTCAGGTGGTCGTCGATGCCTGTCAGGCGCGGCTCGGCCGCCGCCGGCTGCGTTCCTATCTCGACCGCGGCTATATGGTGCTGATGACCGGCTCGAAGTTTTTCGGCGGGCCGGCCTTCAGCGGTGCGCTGCTGGTGCCGAAGGGGCTGTCGCGGTCGCTCGACCGGATCGACGGGATCGCGCCTGGTATCTTCGACTATGCCGGCCGCTGCGATTGGCCGATGGCCTGGACGGCCCTGCGCTCACGCTTCGAGCGCCGGCCGAATTTCGGGCAATGGCTGCGCTGGGAGGCGGCCCTCGCGGAGATCGGCGGCTACTATTCCGTGCCGGGGGCTTTCCGCGCCAGGACACTGGCCGAGCTTGCCGCCGGCATCGACAGCATGATCGCGTTGTCGCCCGCGGTTCGCGCCGTTCCTGGCGCAATCGAGAACCGCGCGGCGGACGACGAGGAGTTCGCGCAACGCACGATCTTTCCGTTCACGCTGCTGCGCGACGGCAAGCCGGTCTCGATTGCCGAGACCGGCGCCGTTCATCGGGCGCTGGCGCGTGACATGAACGAGGCGATCAGCGGCAGCGCAGCGGACCGGCAGGTCGCCGTGCAGCGCTGCCTGATCGGCCGGCCGGTCCGGCTTGAGCGGCAGGACGAGACGCCGCAGGCCGTGTTGCGCCTCTGCGTCGGCGCCCGGCTGGTGACGGAGGCCTGGTCGCCCGACATGGCGCAGGCGCAACGCAACGTGCAGCACGTGCTCGATCGTATCGCCCACGTGCTGGTGAAGATCGATCTGCTGCTTGACCGTGGCATGGCGGTGCCGGAGAAGCCCGCGTTCGAGGTGTGAGATGCAGCATCCAGTTTCCGCGCCGCTCGGCGTGACCGTACCGAACTATGCCGACCGAATGGGCTTTGCGCAGCTGACGCGCCAGGCCTTCGAAGGCGTCAATCTGCAGCCGCTGCGTGACCAACTCGTTGAGCGGATTACGGCAGGGGCGGCGCACGCAGGCGAAGGCCTCGACCTGTCACTGATCGTCCAGCTTCTGGGCGACAAGGCGGCGGGGCTTGCGATCCAGTCGGAGGTGCTCACCTTCCACCAGTTGTTTCGCACGCCCTCCGCGGCTTCGAAGCCCGGCTTGCGCGTGCTGGCGCTTGCGGCCGACATCGACATGGGCGGCAATACGCCGATCGAGTTCCTGCTCGAGGGCTCCGACATCGAGCTCCTGACGCTCTATGTGGTCAAGGGCGCCGGTCTTCCGGAGAATCTGCCCGATCACGACGTCGCCATCGTGGTCGCATCGGACTCGGAGGAATGCCGCGAAGCGCTCGCGCTGATCGAGAAGGCCGCGCCGAACTGGCCGCGGCCGCTGCTCAATCGCCCCGAGTTGATCGGCAATCTCGATCGCGACAAGCTGTATCGGCTGCTGGCGGACATTCGAGGTCTCGAGATTCCCGTGACCGCCCACGCGACGCGCGCGCAATTGTCGGATCTCGTGCAGGGGCGGATCGCTTGCGCCGACATCACGGGCGAATTGCGTTTTCCGATGATCGTGCGGCCGCGCGGCACGCATGCCGGCGTCGGGCTTGCGAAGATTGACGACGTTCCGGCGCTCGCGGCCTATCTTGCCGAGCGGCAGGAGCAGGATTTCTTCGTCGCGCGTTTCGTCGACTATGCGAGCCCCGACGGGCTCTACCGCAAGATTCGGCTCACGATGGTCGACGGCAAGCCCTATGCCTGTCACATGGCGATCGCCGAGCGCTGGGACATCTGGTATCTCAACGCCGATATGATGTTCAGCGACGAGAAGCGCGCCGAGGAGGCCGCCTTCATGCTCGACTTCGATCATGCCTTTGCCGCGCGCCACAGAAGCGCGCTCGACGAGATGGGCAGGCGCGTCGGCCTCGATTATTTCATCGTCGATTGCGCCGAGAACCAGAACGGCGAGCTGCTGGTCTTCGAAGCCGACAACACCGCCGTCGTGCACAACATGGATTCGCCGGTCGTGTTTCCGTACAAGCCGCCGCAGATGCGCAAGATCTTTGCCGCGTTCACGGCGATGCTGTCGCGCCACGCAAAAGCGGGCGAGGGGAGTGCAGCATGAACGAGATCATCCGCAACACGCAAAGCTCGCTCGCGCATACCTCGCTCGATCCGCAGGACTGGAACGAATTCCGCGCGCTCGCCCATCGCATGCTGGACGAGACGATCGACGGCATCGCCAATGTTCGTGCGCGCCCCGTCTGGCAGCCGATCCCCGACGGCGTCCGCGCGACAATGAAGGCCGACGTGCCGCGCGAGGCGAGCGATCTCGCCGACGTCTATCGTGAATTCGCCGAGCATGTCGCGCCCTATGCGACCGGCAACGTCCATCCCGGCTTCATGGGCTGGGTGCATGGCGGCGGCACCGCAGTCGGCATGCTCGCGGAGATGCTCGCAGCCGGCCTGAACGCCAATCTCGGCGGACGCGATCACATGCCGATCGAGGTCGAGCGCCAGATCGTCGCGTGGATGCGCGACCTGTTCGCTTTTCCGGAAGGCGCGAGCGGCATCTTCGTCACCGGCACGTCGATGGCCAATCTGATGGCCGTGCTGGTCGCGCGCACTGCTGCGCTCGGCACGCTGGCGCGGCAGCACGGCACCGGCAACGACGGCGCGCTGCTCACGGCCTATACATCGTACGCCGCGCATGGCTGCATTTCGCGGGCGATGGATATCGCGGGGCTTGGCACCGATGCGCTGCGCAAGATCGGCGTCGATGCCGATCATCGCATCGATGTCGCCGCGCTGCGGGCGCAGATCGCAATCGATCGCGAGGTAGGCTTCAAGCCGTTCCTCGTCGTCGCTTCCGCGGGTACGGTCGACATCGGCGCGGTCGACGATCTCAAGGCGATCGCGGAGCTGTGCCGCGAAGAAGGAATCTGGTTTCACGTCGATGGCGCGTTCGGTGCGCTCGCGATCCTCTCGCCCGAGCTCGCGCCATTGCTCTGCGGGATCGAACTCGCCGATTCCATCGCGCTCGACTTCCACAAATGGGGGCAGGTGCCCTACGACGCCGGCTTCCTGCTGGTGCGCGATGGCGAGCAGCATCGGCAGGCCTTTGCGCAGCCGGCGGCCTATCTGCGCCGCGAGGCGAGGGGGCTTGCGGCGGGCGCGGTCTGGCCCTGCGATCTCGGCCCCGACCTGTCGCGCGGCTTTCGTGCGCTGAAGACCTGGTTCACGCTGAAGACGTTCGGCACCGACCGCCTCGGGACGGTGATCGCGCGGAGCTGCGCGCTGGCGAAATATCTGGAGACGCGCGTGCTGGCCGAGCCGCGGCTGGAGCTGCTCGCGCCGGTCAATCTCAACATCGTTTGCTTCCGCTATCGCGCCGACGACGCGGTCAATCGCGAGATTGTCGCCGACGTCCAGGAGTCCGGGGTCGCGGCGCCGTCGAGCACGACGCTGGACGGCAAGTTCGCGATTCGCGCCGCCATCGTCAATCACCGGACCGACGAAACCGACATCGATGCGCTTGTGGCTGCGGTGCTGGAGTTCGGCGCACGGCGGAGCGGCGACGGAATGATCGAGGTCGAGGCGCCGCCCCTCGCGGCGCAGTGAGCAGGACACGCAAGTCGAAACGACAACGGCCCCGGAGATGATCCGGGGCCGTTGTCGTTCAGAGCGCTCGGATGGATCAGGCGGCCGAGCTGACGTCGTGCTTGCCCGCTTCGTCCTTGGGATGCGTGGCCTCGAACTGGCTCCGCAGCTTCTCCTCATAGGCGATCAGCTTGCGGGCATCCTTCAGCGCGCGATAGAGATCGCCGCTCATGATGTTGTTGTTGATGTCTTCGATGATCGGCCAGGCGCTCGGCACCGCGGTGACGATGTCGCGCACCAGGTTGAAATAGGTGCCGTGCTGGGTCTGCGGATCCGGCGAGATGTACATGAGCTGGACCGCCAGGTAGACGAGCTTGGCCGGCGTGTCGGCCGTCTCCGGCGTCAGGATATCGCGCTCGCGCAGGATCGGCACGTTATCGCCCTCGATCAGAAATCGGGCGCGCTGATCCGTGTTGGTGATCACGCAATTGCCGACGATGATGCGTTCGTGGGGCCTGAGCTCGACCTTGAGGGCCATACCTGTTCTCCGTCAACTCGTGTTCCGATGAGCGGCCGTTGCGCCCCGGCAGATAATGGTGCCGAACCCTGATTTGGCGGCAATCGTTGCCGAATATGGTTAACGCGGCGTAAACGCCTCCCGTATCAGCAGAAATCGCGAGCAATCTCAACGGAGTGCGATCCGCCGCGCGGCCGTGTCCAGGGCGCGAAGCAGGTCCGGCGACGAGGTTGGCTGGAAAGTGCCGGCTTCATTTCACCCTTTCTTAGAGCCTTGGAGGCAGGTTTCCGCGGTCGCTTGGTCAGAAGTGCCAGGCAAGACGCGTAGCTACCAGAAAGGTAACATCATGTCCGGTATCGTTCTCTCCTCGTCGGTTCGTCAGAACCTGCTCTCCCTCCAGTCCACCGCCGACCTGCTCGCCACCACCCAGTCCCGTCTGTCGACCGGTAAGAAGGTGAACTCGGCGCTCGACAATCCCACCAACTTCTTCACCGCCCAGGGTCTCGACAACCGCGCCGGTGACATCAACAACCTCCTCGACGGTATCGGCAACGGCGTGCAGGTTCTGCAGTCCGCCAACACCGGCATCACCTCGCTGCAGAAGCTGGTCGATTCCGCCAAGTCGGTCGCCAACCAGGCACTCCAGACCACCACGGGCTATTCGGCCAAGTCGAACGTCTCGGCGTCGATCACCGGCGCGACCGCGTCCGATCTGCGCGGCACGACGAGCTTCACCAGCGCGACCGGCACCAGCAACGTGATCTATGACGGCACCGCGGGCGGCACGACCGCTGCGTCCCTCACCGACACGCTCGGTGGTCTCGCCGGCTCGGCCGTCGCCGCCGCCGCTGCCACCGGAACGACCTACGTCAACGCGACCACCACGGGCACTGTCATCAACGCGGCCACCACGTCGGCAACGGTGTTGAGCACGGCCAACGGCGGTGCCTTGATTGCGGGCAATGCGTTCGCGGTGAACGGCAAGACGATCACCTTCACGACGTCCGGCGCCGCCGCTGCGGATGCCAACGGCAATTACACGATCGGTATCGACCAGACGGTCGGCAACCTGCTTACAACCGTCGATGCGATCACGGGCAACACGACCAACGCATCCAGCGTGAACGGCAGTGGCGCGCTCGTGCTCAACACCGGTCTGAATGCGAACATTGCTCTGACCGATACGTCGGCCGGTACCCTCGCAAAGCTCGGCCTGGCGACTTCGAATACCGCGACGCGCACCACCGGTGCGGGCGCCAACATCAGCGGTACCACGAAGCTGTTTGCGGCGACCGGTGGCCTCGCGGTGTCGAGCACCGCCTCGACATTCGCTGACGGGGATACGCTGAGCGTGAATGGCAAGACCATCTCGTTCAAGGCGCAGGCGGCTCCGACGACTGCTCCCACCGGCTCCTCGCTGGTCGGCAACAACGTCGTCACCGACGGCTCCGGCAATTCGATCGTCTACCTCGGCACCAGCGCGACCTCGACCACCGCCACGGTTGGTGACGTGCTCGGTGCGATCGACCTGGCCAGCGGCGTTGCCTACAACAATGGCGGCACCGTGACGGCCAACGCCGGCCAGACCCTGTCGAGCATCTCCGCGGGCGTCACCACGCTCAAGTCGTCGACGGGTGCTGATCTCAACGTGTCGGGCAAGGCCGACGCGCTGAAGGCCCTCGGTCTGACGACCGCGTCAGGCTCCGGTACTGCGATCGTGAGCGCTTCGCGCACCACGAGCGCCGCCACCCTCGGCTCGCTCGTCCAGGATGGCTCGACGCTGAACGTCAACGGCAAGGTCATCACCTTCAAGAACGCCCCGACCCCGGCTGCTTCGGCGAGCCACACCGGCATCAGCGGCAATGTCGAGACCGATGGCCTCGGCAACTCCACCGTCTACCTGCAATCGGCGACCGTTGCCGACCTGCTGAAGGCCGTGGATCTCGCCAGCGGCGTGCAGACGGCGACCCTGGCTGCAACGGGTGCCACCCTGACCACGGCAACCGGTGCGGCGAACTCTTCGCTCAGCGCCAGCGGCACGCTCAAGCTCAGCACCGGCGTCAACTCCGACCTGTCGATCACCGGCACCGGCAACGCGCTGGCCGCCTTCGGCCTCAACGGCACCACCGGCAACGCCACCGCCTTCTCGGCGGCGCGTGACTCGGCTGCCGGCGGCGTCAACGGCAAGAGCCTGACCTTCACCTCCTTCAACGGCGGTACGGCGGTCAACGTCACCTTCGGCGACGGCACCAACGGCACGGTCAAGACGCTCGACCAGCTCAATGCTTCGCTGAAGGCCAACAACCTGAACGCGACGCTGGACTCCACCGGCAAGCTGACGATCTCGGCGAGCAACGACTACGCTTCGTCGACGCTCGGTGATGCAGTCTCCGGCGGCGTCATCGGGGGCTCCCTGACCACCGCCCTGAGCTTCTCGACGGCGACTGCTCCGACCGTCGACGCCGGCGCTCAGAGCACCCGCGCCAACCTGGTGAAGCAGTTCAACGACATCCTGTCGCAGATCAACACGACTGCCCAGGACGCTTCGTTCAACGGCGTCAACCTGCTGGGTGGCGACACCCTGAAGCTGGTGTTCAACGAGACCGGCAAGTCGACCTTGAGCATCACTGGCGTGACCTTCGACTCGGCCGGCCTCGGCCTGGCGAACCTGACCCAAGGAACCGACTTCATCGACAACGCAGCCACCAACAAGGTGCTCACCAGCCTCAACGCTGCCTCGAGCACACTGCGTACGGAAGCGTCGGCTCTGGGTTCGAACCTGTCGATCGTGCAGATCCGTCAGGACTTCAACAAGAACCTGATCAACGTGCTCCAGACCGGCTCGTCCAACCTGACGCTGGCCGACACCAACGAGGAAGCGGCCAACAGCCAGGCGCTGTCGACCCGCCAGTCGATCGCGGTGTCCGCGCTGTCGCTGGCTAACCAGTCGCAGCAGAGCGTGTTGCAGCTGCTCCGCTAATCCGCGGCAGCAATCACCTAACAGATATGGCGGCGGGGCTTCGGCCCCGCCGCTTTTCTTTTGGGCGGGGAGCTCGCAGGGAGAGGGCGTTTCGTCCCCGATCCAGGGCCGGGCGCAGCGTTAACCCTCCGTTAACCGTACCGCTTAAGCCGGCGTTAACCATACTTTAAAGGAGACCCCCTACAACTGGACAAAAGCTCGTTCTGGAACTCGGCGAGCCCTGATTCGTATCCGGTGTCGCTTCAAGAGGAAGACCCGCAATGTCCAACATCGTTCTTTCGGCCTCGGTTCGTCAGAACCTGTTGTCGCTCCAGTCGACGGCCGATCTCCTGGCCACGACGCAGCAGCGCCTGGCGACGGGCAAGAAGGTCAACACGGCCCTCGACAACCCCACCAACTTCTTCACGGCGCAGGGGCTGGACAACCGCGCCAGCGACATCAGCAACCTTCTCGACGGTATCAACAACGGCGTGCAGGTGCTGCAGGCCGCCAATACCGGCATCACCTCGCTGCAGAAGCTGATCGACAGCGCGAAATCGATCGCCAACCAGGCGCTCCAGACCACCGTCGGCTACTCGACCAAGTCGAACGTCTCGACCACGATCCCGGGTGCGACGCCCGCTGACCTGCGCGGCACCACCAGCTTCACGAGCGCAATTGCCTCCAGCAACGTGCTGTACAACGGCACGGTCGGCGGCACGACCGCAGCGACCCTCACGACCACGCTCGGCGGCACCCCCGGCACCCTGGCCGGCGCCGCGGCGACGGGCACGACCTACGTCAACGCAGCCACCACTGGCTCGGTCATCAACGCGGCCACCACTTCTGCAACGGTGTTGAGCACGGCCAACGGCGGTGCCTTGACTGCGGGCAATGCGTTTGCCGTGAACGGCAAGACGATTACCTTCACGGCATCCGGCGCCGCTGCTGTGGATGCCAACGGCAATTACACGATCGGTATCGACCAGACGGTCGGCAACCTGCTTTCAACCGTCGATGCGATCACGGGCAACACGACCAACGCATCCAGTGTGAACGGTAGCGGTGCACTTGTTCTGAACACCGGTCTGAATGCGAATATTGCCTTGACCGATACGTCGGCCGGCACCCTCGCAAAGCTCGGCTTGACGACTTCGAACACTGCCACGCGCACCACGGCGCCGATTGCCGCCGGCAGCATCAGCGGAACAACCACGTTGTTCGGCGCGACCGGTTCCCTGGCGACGTCCTCGCCCTATGCCGATGGCGACACCTTCACCGTGAACGGCAAGTCCATCACGTTCAAGACCTCGGCCCTTCCGGCCAGCCTGCCCGCGGGATCATCGCAGGTCGGCAGCAACGTCGTCACCGACGGCTCGGGCAATTCGACCATCTATCTCGGCGCCAGCACGACCTCGACCGCCGTCACCGTCAACGACGTCCTCGGCGCGATCGACCTCGCCAGCGGCGTTGCCTACAACAACGGCGGCACCGTCACGGCCAATGCCGGCCAGACCCTGTCGAGCATCGCGGCGGGCGTCACTACGCTCAAATCGTCGACGGGCTCCGACCTCAGCCTGTCCGGCAAGGCCGACCTGCTCAAGAGCTTCGGTCTGACGACATCGAGCGGCGGCGGCACCGTCAGCATCACCGCCCCCCGCGTCACCGGACCGACCAGCCTTGCTTCGCTGGTGCAGTCGGGCTCGACCCTGAATGTCGACGGCAAGGTCATCACCTTCAAGGATGCACCGACACCGACCGCGGCCTCCGTCGGATCCACGCTCGGCGTGTCCGGCAACGTCGTGACCGACGGCAACGGCAACTCCACCGTCTATCTCCAGCAGGGAAGCGTCGCCGACGTCCTGAAGGCGATCGACTTCGCGACCGGCGTGCAGACCTTCACCCTCAACGGCAATGGCAGCGGCACCCTGGCAACCGCGGCCGGCCAGACCAATTCCACCATCGCGCCGAGCGGAGCGCTGAAGATCTCGACCGGCATCAATGCCGACCTCGCGATCACCAGCACCGGCAATGCGCTCCCCGTTCTCGGCCTCGCCGGTAACACCGGCACGGCCTCGGCCTTCACCGCGTCCCGCAATTCGGGCGTCGGCGGTATCAGCGGCAAGACCCTGACCTTCACCGCCTTCAACGGCGGTACGCCGGTGAACGTGACCTTCGGCGACGGCACCAATGGTACGGTCAAGACGCTGAACCAGCTGAACGTCGCGCTGCAAGCGAACCACTTGACGGCCACGATCGACGCCAACGGCGTGCTCACGGTCACCACCGTCAACGAATTCGCGTCCTCGACGCTGGGGTCCCTGACCGCCGGCGGCGCGATCGGCGGCACGATCACCGGCACGTTGACGTTCTCGACGGCCCAGCCGCCGGTCGAGGATCCGGTCGCGCAGACGGCGCGCGCGAACCTCGTCAACCAGTTCAACAACATTCTGCAGCAGATCGACACGACGTCGCAGGACGCGTCCTTCAACGGCGTCAACCTGCTCAACGGCGACACGCTGAAGCTCGTCTTCAACGAAACCGGCAGCTCGACGCTCGGTATCAACGGCGTGGTCTTCAACGCCGCGGGTCTCGGCCTCAGCAGCCTCGTCAGCGGCACCGACTTCATCGACAACGGCGCGACCAACAGGGTGCTGACCAGCCTCAACGCGGCCTCCAGCACGTTGCGCTCGCAGGCCTCCGCGCTCGGTTCCAACCTTTCGATCGTGCAGGTGCGCCAGGACTTCTCCAAGAACCTGATCAACGTGCTGCAGACCGGCTCGTCCAACCTGACGCTGGCCGACACCAACGAGGAAGCGGCCAACAGCCAGGCGCTGTCGACTCGCCAGTCGATCGCGGTGTCCGCGCTGTCGCTGGCCAACCAGTCGCAGCAGAGCGTGCTGCAGCTGCTCCGCTAATCCGGAAGCTCGCTCGTCGAGATATCGCGGCGGGGCTAATGCCCCGCCGTTGTTTTGAGGAAGATCGCTAAGACAAGATTAGCCGCAATCGACGTGGCGATACGAAGCAAGTTTACAGCGTGCACGCACGCATCTAACCTTGCGGCGAGGAAGAACTCTGCGGCCCGTATTTGTCCGGAGTGCTTCCAATCACTCACGTAAGCAAATCTTAAGCGGTGCTGCCTAGGGTTGGGAAACAAATCCTTAAGCCTGTGCAACGGGCGAGGTAACCTCCAGGGTGATCAATGTCGAGTTCTGCTGCTTCAGCCTATGCGCGTGTAGCCACGGCCACTGCGTCTCCTCGTGACGTTGAAGCGCAGACGCTGCTGAAGGCGGCCAACAAGCTCCAGGACGCGATGAACAGCGCCGATCCGCTCAGCGAGCAGACCATGCAGGCCCTGATGTTCAACCGCAAGCTCTGGACGATCTTCCTGAGCGAGGCGATGCGCGACACCAATCCGCAGCCGCTCGACGTCCGGCAGAAGATCGCCAACATCAGCGTGTTCGTGCTGAGCCAGACCGCTGCGCTGCAGCTCGCCCCGCAGTTCGATCACTTCCGTCCGCTGATCGAGATCAACCGCAACATTGCTGCCGGCCTGTCCGGCAGGTCGTAAGCGGGAGCCGCGCCGTGGCCGACGTCCTGAGCATCCTGTCGAGCTCGTACAAGGCGGCCGGGCTGTCGGTGCCGAGCAAGACCAAATACGTCGCGGTCGACCCGACGCTCTACCAGGGCTCGTGGAGCGGCAAGTATTCCGACGGCAAGAAGTTCTCGATCAGCATCTCGCAGGTCGACGGCTTTCGCGCCCAGGTGCACTACGAGAGCGGCGCGACGTCCCAGTACCAGCAGGTGCTGATCAAGGACTCCTCGTTCAAGTTCGGCAATACGAAGTTCACCCTGACCGGTGCCGGCCAGGCCCAGGTCAAGAACGTCGTCACCGATCCCGCGACCGGCTCGACCTATCTCGACACCGCCGTCGCCACGCGCGCGACGTGAGCGTCAGGCGCTGACGTCCGTGCTGAGCGGGCGCGAGGGCTGGGACTTCAGATCCTCTGCATGGAAATAGGCCCGCCGGCGCAGCATGGCTTCGTCGGGGAACTGATTGACCACCGCGTCGGTCCTGTCGTTGACGACCTGGAACACGAAGGATGCGGCCGCCTGGTCGAACACGACCTGGCGCGAGACGTTTTCGTGGTTCGGCAAATCGTTGCGCACGGGCGCGCTGGTATCGCCCGCGGCGACCGTCTGGCTCACCGGCAAATCAGTTTGCACGGCCTCGTTCGCCGCCGAATTCGACGTCGTCACGATCTGCGCGGGGGCCGGGATCCCCACCGGCCTGATGCTGAAATCTGTACTCATGGGCAGCCTCCTGGTTGCCTAGTCGTGAGTCAAATCCCAACCCCTCTCAATACGCAACCATGGAACACCAGGACTGAAGACCCGGTAAGGAAACGTGACTAACCGCGCGACGACATCGCCGCGCGATTTTTCGTAAAATTGAATGCAGTTTTCGCGTGCTCAGAGCGAGCGGCTGACCGCGAGCGGGGTGATGTGGCGCGGTCCTGGCGCCGCGCGGCGACCGGCAGCCGTATAGGTGTTCGGCACGTTGCGCTTCTGGATCTCGGCGTTGACGCCGCGCACGACGCTCTCGGAGACCGCGTGTGCGGTCGCAAGCACGGTGAGGTTGACCTGGAGCATCGCGCGGAACGCGTCGTGGTGCCGATGCAGCGTCGAGAGCAGCTCGGGCGCGGATTTCGCGAGCTGGGCCTGGTTCGCCTTCAACTCGCTGACGGCGACGACATAGTTCCTCGACAGCTCCTGCTTCTTGCCCTCGAGCGTCACGGCCTCGCGGACCTTGCCGGCACGAACGAGCTCGGTCTCGCGCTCGATCAGCCCGAGCAGCGCGCTCATCGCATCCATGAGCTGCTCGGCGACCTTGCGCGCCTCGGCACTGCCGGGCGCGGTGTTCTGGCGTTGCGCTTGCATCGGCTGACGTGAGGCGTTGAAGTGGTTCATCTCGGTTGACCTTATGCCGTGCGGATCGTTTTCGCCTGCTGCATGATCAGGGTGCGGTAGACTTCGGTGGCGACGCCGACGCCGCCGGCCTGGGCGAAGTTCTTGGAATATTGCTCGGTGAGCATCGAGCGCCACACGCCGGTGCCGGGCGTGTCGCCGAACGGGCCTTCGCCCTTCAGGCTAGACGTCATCTGCGAGAACATGCTGTTGAGGAACATCGCCTCGAAATCGGTCGCGGTCTTCTGCGCCTTGGCCTGCTGCTGCGGCGAGACCTTTTGCAGGGCGCTCGCGAGCTCGAAGTCGGGGCGGCCGTTGCGGCTCTCGACCGAGAAGGCGGAGGAGGTGGCGACGCGCGGGGTGTTGATCGTGCCGGCCTGCATCACATCACCTCGATGTCGGCTTCGATCGCGCCGGCGGCCTTGATCGCCTGGAGGATGCTGATGAGATCGCGCGGGCCAATGCCGAGGCCGTTGAGGCCGTCGACGAGCTGCTGAAGCGAGACGCCGTCCTTGACGACGGCGAACTTCTTGCCGTCTTCGGTGACGCTGACGCCGGTGCGCGGCGTAACCACGGTGCGCCCCCGCGATAGCGGGTTGGGCTGGCTGACCTGCGGGCTTTCCGAGATCGTGACGGTGAGGTTGCCTTGCGCGACCGCGACGGTGGCGACGCGGACGTCGCGACCCATCACGATGATGCCGCTGCGCTCGTCGATGACGATCTTCGCCGCGAGATCGGGATCGACCTGGAGCTGCTCGATCTCGGTGAGAAAGGCAACGACGTTACCCTTGAACTCCGGCGGGATCGAAAGCTGCACCGTCGAGGGATCGATCGGCTCGGCGGTCTTGACGCCGAGATAGTCGTTGATCGCGGCCGCAATCCGCTTGGCCGTGGTGAAGTCGGCGTTGCGCAGTGCCAGCCGCACGTTCGGAAGCCGGTTCAGCGCGAACTCGATCTCGCGCTCGATGATGGCGCCGTTGACGATGCGGCCGACGGTCGGAACACCGCGCACGATCTTCGCAGCTTCGCCCTCGGCCTGAAAACCCGAGATCGCGAGCGAGCCTTGTCCGACCGCGTAGACGTTGCCGTCGGCGCCGAGCAGGGGGGTGACCAGCAGGGTGCCACCGCGCAGATCCTTGGCATCGCCGAGCGCGGAGACGGTGACGTCCATGCGGGTGCCCTGGGTGGCGAAGGCTGGCAGATTGCCCGTCACCATCACGGCGGCGACGTTGCCGGTGCGGATGGTGGCGCCGCGGATGTTGACGCCCATGCGCTCGAGCATCGCTTGCAGCGACTGCTTGGTGAAGGGGATGTTGTTGAGCGTATCGCCGGTGCCGTTGAGGCCGACGACGAGGCCGTAGCCGATGAGCTGGTTCTGCCGCACGCCCTCGATGTTGGCGAGGTCCTTGATGCGCGATGTCGCGCTTGCCGACGTGACCGAGAGCGCCAGCGCTGACAGCGCGGCGCAGGCCACCCCAACAATCCTCACCCAACGAACGCCTGGCATCTCTGCTCCCCAAGCCTCCTCAAAAGGCTCCTCAAATCTCGGACCAACCCCGACACTCCCATGTCGAGCTGGTCCGACGCTGTCCTTGCGAGGGCTGTGCCAACGCGGGGCAGAGGGGTTACGCGGTTGAATAGGTTGAATAAATCTGTTTCCACCGGCGTCAGCGGGCGTTCGCCGTGAGGAGCGAAACTGCCGCCTGTCGGCAGATTTTGCCGGGCTGTTTACGGCCCGTTAACCATAAAACGGCGAATGTGGCGCATCGATCACCCGGATTGCTTCCGATGCGCATCTATGGACCGAACGGCACCACGCTTGGAACGCCGGCCAGCCAGGCCAGGCGGACGAGCTCCGGCACCTTCGTGCTGCCGGATACCGCGTCGGCGCAGGAGACGCGCAGTGCCGCCGCACCGAAGGCCGCCGCGAACATCGATGGGCTGCTCGCGCTGCAGGGCGTCGAGGAGGATCCGGTCGAGCGCCGCAAGCGCTCGGTCGCCCGCGGCAAGACCGCGCTCGACGTGCTCGACGATCTCAAGATGGGCCTCCTGTCCGGCAATCTCGACGCATCGACCGTGATGCGGCTGCGCGATGCGGCGGCGAATTTGAAATCGTCCTCGGGCGACGCGGGTCTTGATTCCGTGCTCTCCGAGATCGAGCTGCGCGTCGAGGTCGAGCTCGCGAAGGCCGGGCAGGCGTAGCGCCTACGCCGCTTCATCCTTCTGCTGCGCGTCATAGCGGCGCTGGGCGGCCAGCACGTCTTTCAGATTCTGCTCGGCCCAATCGCGCAGCGGATCGACGGCGGCGGCGAGCGTCAGCCCGAGCTGCGTGATCGAATATTCCACCGTCACAGGCACGGTCGCGATGGCATGGCGCTTGATCAATCCGTCGCGTTCGAGCGACTTGAGAACCTGGCTCAGCATCTTCTGCGAAATGCCTTCAATCGTGCGGCGCAACTGATTGAAGCGCATCGGCTCCTCGCGCAGCAGCAACAGGATCAGCACCGCCCATTTATCGCCGACGCGGTCGAGGATCTGGCGTGTGGGGCAGTTCGCTGCATAGACGTCTGGCTTCATCGTCGGGTCCTCACGATCCTTTCAAGTCGTTTGCAAGCCGTCTGCAAGTCGTTTGCCATTCAAGTCGCTTGCCGTCGCGCGCACCGGCCGGGACCGGGTTACTCCTGCGTAATCAGGTAAGCACAAAGTGCTCTCTTAACACCAGCATTCTTTGCGATATCTAGTAACTGCTAGTTACCACAGAAGCAAAGGAGCCTTCCATGAAAATCGCAGTCGCCGGCGCCTCGGGCCGGGCCGGGTCGGAAATCACCAAGGAACTGTCCCGTCGCGGCCACGCCGTCACGGCCATCGCCCGGAACCCCGAGAAGATCGCGGCCCTGCCAAACGTCACGCCCACCAAGGGTGACGTGCTCGATCAGGCCGGTCTTGCCAAGCTCTGGGCCGGGCACGACGTCGCTGTGAGTTCCGTGCACTTCCTGGCCAGCGATCCGCTCAAGCTGATCGGCGCGGCAAAGGAGTCCAAGGTCGGCCGTTATCTGGTCGTCGGCGGAGCCGGCAGCCTCGAGGTCGCCCCGGGCGTGAAGCTGGTGACGACTCCCAATTTTCCGGCCCAATACAAGGCCGAAGCGGAGGCGGGCGGTGCCTTCCTCGACCTGCTGCGGCAGGAAAAGGAGCTGAACTGGACCTTCATCTCGCCGTCGGCGCTGTTCGTCGAGGAGGAGCGTACGGGCAAGTTCCGGCTCGGGACCGATCAGCTTCTCGCAGATGCGAACGGCAAGAGCTGGATCAGCTTCGCCGACTACGCCATCGCGCTGGCCGACGAGATCGAGCGGCCGGCCCATCCGAGGCAGCGTTTCACGGTCGGCTACTAGGCCTTCGGCCGCCTCCAAGCCCTCCAGGATAAACCTTCCTGTGCAAGGGTTTGGGGGCGCCAGCCGGCGGCTCAGGGAAACATTGTCTGTCACGGGAGGCCACTATATAAGCCCCGGCTCAACGGACCCTGTTTCCGTTGCGAGTCGTTGCTTAGACAGATAGGCCGCCCTTGGAAAAGTTGAAAAACTACCGACCGACCGAAAAAGAGCCTTTCATGAACGACCGGCAGAAGGAGTACTTCCGTTTGAAGCTCCTCGCCTGGAAGGATGAGATCCTCAAAGAGTCCAAGCTCACCCTGCAAGCCTTGCAGGAGGAGAACGTGAACCACCCCGATCTTGCCGATCGGGCATCGTCCGAAACCGACCGCGCCATCGAACTCCGCGCCCGCGACCGCCAGCGCAAGTTGATCGCCAAGATCGACGCCGCGCTCCAGCGTATCGAGGACAACACCTACGGCTATTGCGAGGACACCGGCGAGCCGATCTCGTTGAAGCGGCTCGAAGCCCGGCCCATCGCGACGCTCTCGGTGGAGGCGCAGGAGCGCCACGAGAAACGCGAGAAGGTCTATCGCGACGAATAGAATCCGAGCCGCAGCGATGCGGCTCTTTGTTTTTGGGCTCCCGGTGCCGCTTGAGCGCCGCTGTTTTGGCGCGTAAACTCGCGCCGCCATGATGATTTGCACTCTCAATATCGCTTCGGTCTTCTTCCTGGGCTGATCCCGCTTCCGCACGGAAGCGCTGATCGACCCCGCCGGCTTTCGCGCGCGGGATTCCAGTGAACCGAATGAGCCGGCCAGGTTCCGCATGACGCGGACCGACGATTGCTGGCGACAGCTTGAGAGAGACAATCATGACCGCCCCCGACGACGCGTGTGCGCTGAGCGCTGCGCAAATCCAGCAATTCATCGAACAGGGCTTTGTCCGCATCGACAACGCCTTTCCCCGCGAGCTCGCAGAGCAGGGCCGTGCCATCTTGTGGCGCGATCTGCCCTGCAGGGAGCACGATCCGTCGACCTGGACGCGCCCGGTGATCCGGCTGTCCGGTTATGGCAATCCGCCATTTCCGGAGATCGCCAACACGCCGGTGCTGCATCGCGCGTTCGACCAGCTGGTCGGCGTCGGTCGCTGGCGGCCGCGCAGGGACATCGGCGGCACCTTTGCGGTGCGCTTCCCGCACCCCGATGATCCCGGCGACGCCGGTTGGCATATCGACCTCAGTTTTCCCGGCGAGGATTGCGATCCTAACGAGCGGCACGAATTCTCGGCGTGGCGGGCCAACATTGTCTCGCGCGGTCGGGCGCTATTGATGCTGTTCCTGTTCTCCGATGTCGGCGAGAACGATGCGCCGACGCGGATAAGGGTCGGCTCGCACATGCCGATGGCGCGGTATCTCGCGCCTGCGGGCGAGGCCGGACGGTCGCGCATGGTGCTGGACGAGATGGGCGCCGATTGCCCGATCGCGCTGGCGACCGGCGACGCCGGCACGGTTTATCTGTGTCACCCTTTCCTGGTGCATGCCGCGCAAAGGCATCGCGGAAAAACACCACGCTTCATGGCGCAGCCGGATTTGCCTCCGGCCGAACCGTACCGGCTCGACCGTAGCGATGGCAGCTACTCGCCGGTCGAGATCGCGATCCGGATGGCGCTGGATTACGCCTGAGGCGAGCAGCTTCGGTCCTCGTGTCGTGGCGCCGCTTCAGGCGCCACGACATGATGTGCATCCGCGCGATCGCGAAAAGTGAATCGCGATCAATGGGCTAGAGCCCATTCCTCCGAGCTCACGTGAGTTCGGATGAGAAACAGCCTTTACTTCAGGTGGGGCGAGTTTTGCGAGTCGCATCAACGAGATCGGCTCGGATGCTGAGACGCTGATCCAGCAGCTTCACGCATCGCTGCAATCAGGCCCGTGGGGACGCCACGAGGCGCGCTTCCCCATAAAGCCTGGACCAGCTCAATATTTCCTTAAACGCCGGCAGCAGGCCGTAGGCCGCGTCCGTCAGCTCATACTCCACCCGCAGTGGCTTCTCCGCGAAGGCGGTGCGCGACACCAGCCCATCCTGCTCGAGCTCGCGCAGCTGCGTGGTCAGCATGTGCTGGGTGATGCCGCCGATCGATCGCCGCAACGCGCCGAACCTGATAGCGCCGTTCATCAGAGCGAACAGGATCTCCAGTTTCCACTTGCCGCCGAGCGCGTGGATGGCGCGCTTGAAGTCGGCGAGCAGGGCAGGGTCGGGGCTGCAATCGCAGTCGCCGTCGCAAACGCTGGTCAGGTTTTCCATACTGGTCTCGAAATCCATTCTACTTGTTCCCCCGGGAGATAGTGACCAGATGCCGCCTTGAGCAGGGCGGCGGAACCAGTTTGCCGGCCTGCCCAGTCAGGGGAATTTGGCAATGAGCACTGTTCTGGTCACCGGCGGATCCGGCTTCGTCGGCATCCATGTCATCGTGCAACTTCTGGCCGCCGGCCATACGGTGCGGACGACGGTGCGCCGGCCGGACCGGCAGGCCGACGTGCTGGCGATGCTGCGCGAAGGCGGGGCGGCGTCGCCCGAAAGCCTGTCCTTCTTTACCGCGGACCTCACCGCCGACGACGGCTGGCGCCAGGCGGTGACGGGTTGCGACTATGTGCTCCATGTCGCCTCGCCATTGTCGACCAGTGTGCCCAAGGACGAGAACGAGATGATCATCCCGGCCCGCGACGGCACGTTGCGGGTGCTGCGGGCCGCGCGCGAGGCCGGCGTCAGACGCGTCGTCATCACCTCGTCGCTGGGTGCGATCGGCTATGGCCATAAGCCGCGCGAAAAACCGTTCGACGAGACCGACTGGACCAATCTGGATGGCGCGGACCTGCAGCCGTACATCAAGTCCAAGACGCTGGCCGAGCGGGCGGCCTGGGATTTCGTCGCGCGCGAGGGCGGTGGGCTCGAATTGTCGGTGATCAACCCCGCCGGCATTTTCGGTCCGGTGCTGGGGCCGGACTTCTCCGGCTCGATCGAGATCGTCAAATCGCTGCTCGACGGCGCCATGCCGGCGGTGCCGCGGGTCTATTTCGGTGTGGTCGACGTGCGCGACGTCGCCGATCTGCACCTGCGGGCGATGATCGCGCCCGAGGCGAAGGGGGAACGCTTCATCGCGGTCTCCGGCGAGACGATGTCGATCCTCGACATCGCCAGGGTGCTGCGGCGGGAACTGGGACCTCGGGCGCGTCGGGTTCCGCGGCTCGAGGCGCCGGACTGGCTGGTGCGGCTCGCTGCCAACCGGATTCCGCTGCTGCGCGCGGTTGTGCCGATGCTCGGAAAGGTGCGGCATTCCAGCAGCGCCAAGGCGCGCGCGCTGCTCGGCTGGCAGGCCCGTTCCAACGACGAAACGATCCTCTCGACAGCCGAGAGCCTGATCCGGCTCGGCCTCGTCAAGAACTGAGGGCGCCCTTGGGCCGTTTGGCCCGCGCTTGTCACGCCCCGGCGGGGATGCTGAAGTGCCGACCTCGATTGTGATGCGTGGGAGGCGGCGCCGATGGACAATATTCTCAAAGCCGCAAAGGCAATTGCGCTCGCGCGCCGCAACCACGCCCCGCTCGCGGCGCTGGATCACCCGCCCGCCGACGAAGCCGAGGGCTATGAGGTCCAGCGCGCGCTGCACGACCTCCTGCTGCCGCATGTCGGGCCGCTGGTCGGTTACAAGATCGGCTGCACCAGCCAGGTGATGCAGGACTATATCGGCATCCCGCATCCTTGCGGCGGCGGCGTATTCCAGAAGGGCGTCCACGACAGCGGCGTGAAGCTCGCCGCCTCCAATTATGTCCGGGTCGGCGTCGAATGCGAGATCGCGGTGCGGCTGAAGCGGGACCTTGCGGCCGGCGAGGCGCCATTCACCGCCGAATGGGTCGGCGAGGCCGTTGAAAGCTATCATCCGGCGATCGAGATCGTCGACGACCGCTATGTGAAGTGGGAGACGATGGGCGCACCGACGCTGATCGCCGACGACTTCTTCGCCGCCGGCTGCGTGCTGGGTGAGGTGGTGCCGCGCTCGTCGGTGCCGGACCTGAAATCGGTCAAGGGCCGCGCGATCGTCAATGGCGAGGAGGTCAGCCACGGCACCGGCGCCGACGTGCTCGGCCATCCCCACAACGCCCTCGCCTGGCTCGCCAACCATCTCGCCGCCGAGGGCAAGGGGTTGCACGCGGGACAGCTCGTGCTGACGGGAAGTCTCGTCAAGACGCTGTGGCTGAACGCCGGCGACAAGGTGCGGATGGAGCTGGACGGGCTGGGGACGGTGGAGGCGGAGTTTACGTGACTTCTCTCGGCCGTCATTGCGACGAGCTCTTGCGACGAAGCAATCCAGAGTCTTTCCTCTGAGGCAGTCTGGATTGCTTCGCGTCGCTCGCAATGACGGAGTATGCGGCCGCAGCGTTGCCAAAATGTCGCGAGCCTCTCTCGCGATGCGCAGTTTCTAGGTCCATCAGACCGAGACATCTTGCGCGCGCTGGCGATCGGGTATATGAGCCCCCTCCCATTCAACCTGCGCGTTCAACAATGAGGAGACCAGCCGTGAACAGTCTGTGGCGATCGACACGCTCCGTGCCGACGCTCTCAGTGCGTCCGGCTGACAGTCATCCAATCATGTTGAACGACAATGGCCCATTCATTGATTCAGCGCCGGCGGGAGGCCGAGCGCGCGCGGGTTGAAGCCTACGAGCTGTCGCTGCGGCATGTGTCTCAGCGGACGCGCCCTCCACCGGATTTCGAGACTGCGATCTACGAGGCCAAGCGTGGCTTCGAGGCCGACATCGTGCGCGATGCCGAGGCCTGGAAGCCGCGGATGAAGACTCGTGATGCCGCGCGTCTTCGTCTTACCGCGGCCCGCTATCTCTTCGCGCGCTATCCCGTCGCAGAACATCTGGAGCAGATCTGGGTCGACGGCGCGGGACTGGGCGCGGACGAGATCCGTTTGCGCAAGCGCTGGTACATCGCGGCGGCCGGTGGTGGTTCGCTCTACGGTGCCGGTGCGGCCGAGTGGCTGTCTCGCAAGGAGGTTCATGCGTTCCTCAATCCCATGGGGGACGTCGGCTTCGAGGCTGCGATCTGGCAGGCGATTGCGCGATCCCATGCGAACGATCCGGGCGTTGCGCTGCGGATCGCGCGCACCAGGATCACGCAGACGCCGCGCGCTCAGCATCGCTTCTGGCGCGAGGTGGTGCGCTTCTTCTGCGCGCATCCCACCACGGTCGAGGACATGGATGACTTCCACGATTACCTCGCCGATTGCCACCGGCGTGATCCGGAGTACACCCTCAAGGGGCGTTCACTGATCTCGCTTGGCCGGCAGATGCGCGAATGGCATCGCGATCTCGATGCGATCGCTCGCATCGAGGCCGCACGCCGTCGCGCCGAGGCTGCGCGAAACCGTGCGCGAGGGCTGGCAGTAGCATCCGAGCAGATCGAGGACCGTTGGCTCGGTGCAGCGATCGCGGACTGGTCATGGACGACGTCGTCCAAGGACCGGGCCAAGCGTGAGGAGTATGTCGTGGTCCAGTTGCGGACCGCGGACGCCCTCGTGGCCGAAACGCGGGGCATGCGTCACTGCGTCGCCAGCTACGCGACAAAGTGCATTGCCGGGCACGCGTCGATCTGGTCGCTCCGTCGCCGTGCCGCGGGCAGTGTCCAGCGGCTGCTGACCATCGAACTGGATCCCCGTTTCAGGGCGGTTCAGGTTCGCGGGTTTGCAAACCGCCCGCCGCTCGCGGAGGAGAGCAAGATCCTCGCGCGGTGGGCGCAGGCACGCGGGATCATGCTCTTGTGAGAGTTGCCTGCGCCGCTTCAGGCGGCGCAGGCAAAATACATGCGGCCCTTGCCAGGGGAGCTAGCAAGGGCCGCGTCGTACATCGTCGTTCGCGCCTAGGTTCGCGAACACGATGTGGGAGCTCGGGAGAAGCTCAGAAGGGCAGCAGCACGTCCATGACTTGCTGGCCGTAGCGCGGCTGCTGCACGTCCATGATCTGGCCGCGGCCGCCATAGGCGATGCGGGCCTGCGCGATCTTGGTGGAATCGATGGTGTTGTCGCTCTGGATGTCCTCGGGGCGGACGATGCCGGCGACCACGAGCTCGCGGATCTCGTAGTTGACGCGGATTTCCTGCTTGCCCTCGACCACGAGGTTGCCGTTCGGCAGCACCTGGGTGACGACGGCGGCGACGTTCGTCTGCAAGGCTTCCGTGCGGTTGACCGAGCCCTTGCCATCGCTGGAGGCGGAGGAGTCGGCGGTGAGGATGCGGCCGGGCAGCACCTTCTGCGCCTGCGCGCCGAGCGTCTTGGCGCCGATGAAATCGGTGATCCCCGAATCTTCCGAATTGGTGCGGCTGCGCTGGGTCTCGTTGGAGAGGTTGGCCTTGTCGGTGATGTTCACGGTCACGGTCAGAAGGTCGCCGATCTGGTGGGCGCGCTGGTCCTTGAAGAAGGCGCGGCTGCCGCTGCGCCACAGCGAGTTCGGATTGTAGGAGGCGACTTCGGGCTTCGGCATCGGCATCTGCACCGGCTTGTAGCCGGGCTGCGTCGTCGGATTGTCGATCGCCGACAGTTTCGGTTGCTCACCGATCTGCGACAGGCGGTCGATCGAGGAGCAGCCGCCCAGCGCGCAAGAGGCCAGCAGCAGGGCAGAGATCGCGATGCGACGAAGACGAAAAGCCGAACTGAACGAGGACATGACTTACTCTGACTTGGCTGGAGCTTGCGAAACGCGAGTTTGCGGGATCTGGGCTTGTGCGACTTGAGCTTGCGACGCAGGGGCCTGGACCAGTTTACGGATGAGGGCATCGGTGTTGACGGGAGCGGGTGCCTCGTCACGCTTGAGCGAGGAGGTCTGCTCGACGGCGGCCACCATCGGCGTGGACTGGCTGGCGCCCTGCACCGTCACCTGGCCGCGGCCGGTGACGACGCCGGTCAGTGTGCGCTTGGTCTGGAGGTTGAGGACGCTCACGGTGTCGCCCTCGGCGCCGCTCTCGATCGCCTTGCCGCGGGTGGTGAGGTAGATTCCGGGGACCTGGTAGATGACGGTGACGCTCTGGTCGCGCAGCACGAAGTCGGGCTTGACGATGTCGGCAACACGGATCGGCGTGCCCGAGCGCATCGGCCGGCGCAGCTGCATGCCGATGGTGCGGTCGCGCGAGGCGGGCTCGCCGGTGACCTCGGCCTTCGGCCGGCGCTCCAGCGCGATGTCGGAAGATTTCAGGAGATCGGCGCGGTCGATGTCGCGCGTCAGCACGGCGACTTCCACCGTCTCGATCGCGGTGCCGGTGAAGCGCAGCTTGGTCGGCGTCGGATTGTGGTCGTTGTTGATCTCGAAGGCGACGTCGAACCGGCCGTTGCGCGCGTCGTAGCGGGTTGCGATCGGCTGCAATGCGCCGGTGTTGGAGGCATCGAGCCGCATGTCGGCGATGCCGCGGTCGAAGGTGACGTTGATGTTGGCGGCGTCGCCGAGGCCGAAGCGGCGCTCGAGCGCCGAGGCCACCGCGGTTTCGAGGTCCTTGCTCGCGAGCGTCCGGGCGAGGCGGGTGACCTGGACCTCGGTGATGTCGCCGGTCATCACGCCGATGACCTGCTTGGCGCGCAACACGCTCAGCACCTGCGCGACCGGCAGCGCGCCGGTGGTGCCGAGATCGGGCGAGCGGTAGACCGCGATCAGCGCGGCCGAGCCGGCATTGTCGATGAGATCGCCGACCCGCACCACGTCCGCGGTGACGGTGACGCTGGCGCGCAGCGTCGGGGCCGCGATGAAATCGTCGGCGGCCTGCGCCGGCAGCGCCAGCGCGAGCAGCGCGGAGATCGTGGCGATTGTAGTGCGGATCATCGTCATTACCTCAGCGGAACAGCGCCGTGGTCGATTGCATCATCTGGTCGGCGGCGCTGATGACCTTGGCGTTCATCTCGTAGGCGCGCTGGGCGGCGATCAGGTCGCTCATTTCCGAGACGACGTCGACATTGGCCTGCTCCAGGCTGCCCTGCGTGATCTTGCCGTAGCCTTCGGAGTTCGCGGTGCCGTCCTGCGGCGCGCCGGACGACGGCGTCTCGGTGAACTGGTTGTTGCCGACCGGCTGAAGGCCGGCCTTGTTGATGAAGCGGGTGACGCCGAGCTGGCCGACGATGGTCGAGGTCGACGAGCCCGGCAGCGTCACCGAGACCTGGCCCTGCTCGCTCACGGCAAGGCCCGAGGCGTTGTTCGGGATGGTCATGGTCGGCTGCACCGGGTTGCCCTGCGCGGTGACGACGCGGCCCTGATTGTCCATCTGGAAGGTGCCGTCGCGGGTGTACTGATAGCTGCCGTCGGGCATCAGGATCTTGAAGAAGCCTTCGCCCGAGAGCGCGAGGTCGAGGTCGTTGCCGGTCTGCGACAGCGTGCCCTGCGTCATGCTGCGCGGCGTGCCCACGGTCTTGACGCCGCCGCCGATGTCGACGCCGACCGGCAGGATGGTGCCCTGGTCCGAGGCCTGCGCGCCGACGCGGCGGACGTGCTCGTAGATCAGGTCCTGGAACGACGCGGTCTGCTTCTTGAAGCCGGTGGTGCGCAGGTTGGCGATGTTGTTGGAGATCACCTGAACGTTGAGTTCCTGTGCCGCCATTCCGGTTGCTGCGGTGTGAAGCGCCTGCATGTCAGTTCTCCTTCAATCAGGCCGGAACGTCGGCGAGCTTCTCGATCGCCGATTTGTGCATATCGCTCTGCTGCTGGAGCAGGTTGGCGATCGCGGTGTAGCTGCGCATGACTTCGACCATGCGGCTCATCTCGCCGACCGAGTTCACGTTCGACTTCTCGACATAGCCCTGCTGCACGGTGGACTTGGTGGCGGCCTGCTGGGTGGCGGAGCCGGCGGCGTAGAGGTTGGCGCCGAGCTTGGTCAGCCGGGCCGGATCGTCGAACGACACCATGCGGATCTTGCCGCGGATCGAATCGGTCTTGGCCGTGCCCTCGAGCACCGTGATGGTGCCGTCCGGCGCGACGTTGATGTCGTGGTCGGTCGGCTGGAACGTGATCGGGCCGCCGGTGCCGAGCACGAGGTTGCCGTCGGAGGTGACGAGCTGGCCGGTGCTGTTGAGCGAGAATTTGCCGTCGCGGGTGTAGCGCTCGCCGCCATTGGCCTGCACAGCGAAATAGGCGTCCCCGGTGATCGCCATGTCGAGCGGGTTCTTGGTCATCTCCATCGGCCCCGGACCGGTGTCGCGGAAGGTGCCGCGGTCCTGCACGTAGGAGACCCGGCGGTCGGACGCGATGAAATTGTCCTCACGCGCGTTCGAGTTGAGGAATTCCTCGAACAGCGAATGGTCGGCCTTGAAGCCGTTGGTGTTGGCATTGGCGACGTTGTTGGCGATGACATCCATCTGCCGTTCCAACGTCATCTGCCGTGACAAGCCGATCAGAAGCGCGTTCTGCATCGGAAATCTCCCCTGAGTGAGCCTGCCACCTCGCTCTCCCAAGCGCCTTGGCCGACCCCGTGAACGAGACTGTCGGGTTCTCCCAAACCCTCCGGTCTCGGTCCTTTCTCAGCGAAAGCCGTGCCAACTCATAAAATTGCGTGATTTCAACATCTTGTCGGTTTTTGACGGGTGTGGGGAGGCGGCAGAAAGGTTCTGTTGACCATGTTTGCCCGGCAGATTTTTCCTAGCTGACGCCCAATCGAAAGAAACCGTTAACCATTATTACCGTAGCGTTTGCGTGCAAGAGGAGCGCGTTGCGCTGGGGCATTCGTATCGCGTCACTGTCTGCCAGGAGGCTTCGCTCTTTCGACCCTTATGAGATGAGCGGGCCCGTCGACCATGGCAGAGAACGAAGCTGAAGGCGGCGCAGCCACTGAGGGCGCAGAAGCCGCTCCGCCGAAGAACAAGCTCAAGCTCATCATCATGGCCGTCGGCCTGCTCGCCGTGCTCGGCGGCGGTGCTGCGACCTGGTTCTTCTTCTTCCGCCATGGCGACGACGAGCATCACGCCGAGGCGGCGCCGCCGCCGAAGCCGCCGGCCTTCGTCGACGTGCCCGACATCATGGTCAACCTCGCCGGCGCGCCGGGCGAGCGCGTGCAATATCTGAAGCTCAAGATCGTGCTGGAGCTGAAGGAAGAGAAGCAGATCGAGGCGATCAAGCCGACGATGCCGCGCATCACCGACATCTTCCAGACCTATGTGCGCGAATTGCGCTCCTCCGACCTCAACGGCTCCGCCGGTGTCTTCCGCCTCAAGGAAGAGCTGACCAAGCGCGTCAACGCGGCGGTTTCTCCGGTCCAGGTCAGCGCGGTGCTGTTCAAGGAAGTCGTGATCCAGTGAGCATGATGGGCTAGGGATCATGGCAGGCACCGACCAACCAGACCAGGATGCAATTGCCGCCCAATGGGAGGCCTCGCTCGATTCCGAGGATCCCGCGGAGGCCGCGAAGGCTGCTGCCGAAAACGAACTATCCGAGACCATGGCCCTGCAATGGGCGGCCATGGTCGAGGACGGCAGCCGCGATCTCGGAAGCGGCAAGAACTCCGGCGAGCGGGTGCTGTCGCAGGAGGAGATCGACAACCTCCTCGGCTTCACCGTCGGCGACGTCACGCTCGACGACCATTCCGGCATTCGCGCCATCATCGATTCGGCGATGGTGTCCTACGAGCGTCTGCCGATGCTCGAAATCGTCTTCGACCGCCTGGTGCGGCTGATGACGACCAGCTTGCGCAATTTCACCTCCGACAACGTCGAAGTCTCGCTCGACCGCATCACCTCGGTCCGTTTCGGCGACTACATGAACTCGATCCCGCTGCCGGCCGTGCTCACCGTCTTCAAGGCCGAGGAGTGGGAAAACTTCGGCATGGCGACGGTCGATTCCAGCCTGATCTACTCGATGATCGACGTGCTGCTCGGCGGCCGCCGCGGCTCGAGCCAGCTCCGCATCGAGGGCCGGCCCTACACCACGATCGAGACCGAGCTGGTCAAGCGGCTGGTCGAAGTGGTGCTGGCCGACGCCGAGCAGGCGTTCCGGCCGCTGTCGCCGGTGACCTTCACGATCGACCGGCTCGAGACCAATCCCCGTTTCGCCGCGATCAGCCGCCCCGCCAACGCCGCGATCCTGGTGCGCCTGCGCATCGACATGGAAGATCGCGGCGGCAACATCGAGCTGCTGCTGCCTTATGCGACCATCGAACCGATCCGGGGCGTCCTGCTCCAGATGTTCATGGGCGAAAAGTTCGGCCGCGACCAGATCTGGGAAGGCCATTTCGCCACCGAGATCAACCAGGCCGAAATCGCCGTCGATGCCGTGCTCTACGAGGCCGACATTCCGCTCAAGCAGCTGATGCGGCTCAAGGTCGGCGACACGCTGCCGCTCGAGATGCGCGCGGATGCCGCCGTGACCGTGCGCTGCGGCGACGTCACCCTCACCGAGGGGCGGATGGGCCGGGTCGGCGACCGCGTCGCCATAAGGGTGACGAAACCCTTGCGCAAGCCAAGTACGACACTTGCGATGTTTGAAAAGGTCGACGAGCAGAACAAGATGATGGAGGCCCCATGAACCACTCCCTGGGAATGGCGATCGAGACGCTGGTGGCTATCCTGCTGATGCTGACGATCGTCTACTGCGTCATGCTCAACAAGCGGCTGACGCGGCTGAAGGCGGACGAGCATTCGCTGAAGGCGGTGATCGGCGAGCTGATCACCGCGACCGAGATCGCCGAGCGGGCGATCGGCGGGCTGAAGCTCGCCGTGCGCGACGTCAACGAGAACCTCGGCAGCCAGCTCGCCGCGGCGACGCAGATGTCGGACCAGCTCTACAAGCAGCTCGGCGAAGCCGACAGCGTGGTGCGGCGCCTGTCCAAGATCGCGATCGCCGCGCGCCCCGTGACGAGCCCGGAAACGGTTGCGCCGCCGACGGCCAAGCCTTCATCGGCGAAGGCGGTGGCGGCTGCGGCCGAAGCCTTCTCCGAGCGCCGACGATCCAACGGTCTTGCCGCATAAAGTCAGGGTATGAAGTCCTTTCGTAACATCCGCGTCATTCCGGTCGTCCTGGTCGCCGTCGCCGGCCTCGCCACGCTGAAGGTCGCTGGCCTCGTGATCAATGGCGGCTATGTGTTCGACTACAAGCCGAGCCAGGCCAAGAAGTCCTGGGCGCAGGAGAATTTGAACTTCCCGACCGGCCGCGAGGACCCCGATATCACGGGCTCGACCCATGGCGCGCCGAAGGAGGCGCCGAAGCCCGCCGCGCCCGAGACCAAGGCCGAGGGCACCGTGGTCAAGATCGACGAGGCCCAGCCGCAGGTCTCAGCCTCCGAGCGCGCGATCCTGGAACGCTTGCAGGCCCGTCGCCAGGAGATCGAGGCCCGCCAGCGCGAGATCGACATCCGCGAGAGCCTGTTGAAGTCGGCCGAGAAGCGCATCGAGAACAAGGTCGAGGAGATGAAGGCGGTGGAAACCCGCATCTCCGCGACGCAGGCCGAGCAGAAGGCCGCCGAGGCCCAGCGCATGAAGGGCCTCGTGACCATGTATGAGGGCATGAAGCCCAAGGACGCCGCGCGGGTGTTCGACCGGCTCGAGATGGGCGTGCTGATCGAGATCGCCTCCCAGATCGCGCCGCGAAAGATGTCGGACATCATGGGCGTGATGTCGCCGGAGGCCGCCGAGCGGCTGACGGTCGAGATGGCCCGCCGGGCCAATGGCGGCGGGGATCAGTCCGCCTCGGCCGGCGAACTGCCGAAGATCGACGGCAAGCCGACGCAAAAGCCGAATTGAGGGCTCATACTTAAGAAGTCCTTAATTGGCAAAACCTACATTCGGGGGCAGGGGCCGGCACCAGTGCCGGCGTGGACCGTCGAACCGGAAGACATGCCGCAAATGGCGCGAGAGGCTGCCGATGGATTGTGGTCGCGAGCCCGCGCTTTGGCGCTGGGGCTGTCGCGTCATGTCCGGAAAGCGCGCCTTGCGGCGGCCTGCCTCCTGATCGGCTTTACCGCGCCTGCCCATTCCGCCGATGCCATCCGGGGCGAGGCGACCTTCTCGGCCGGCGGCGGCTTTGCCCGTCTGGTGATCAGGCTCGGCGAGGATGTTCCTTCCGAGGTGACGACGGCCGGCTCGATTCTCATCATCCGCTTCGACCGGGCGGTCGACGTTCCCGTCGACCGCGTCCCGGAAGGCGCGCCCGACTACGTCAATTCGGCCCGCCGCGATCCCGATGGCGGCGCCATCCGCCTGTCATTGGCGCGGCGCGTCACCGTCAACACCATGAATGCCGGCGAGCGCACCTTCATCGACCTGTTGCCGGAGGGCTGGAAGGGGCCTCCGCCGAGCCTGCCGATGGACGTGGTCAAGGAGCTGGCCGAGCGCGCGCGTGTCGCCGAACGCGCACTTCGCGCCCAGCGTGCCGCGGCCGAGACCAGGAAGCGTCCGCAGATCCGCGTGCGCGCCTCGGTGCAACCGACCTTCGTGCGCTTCGTGTTCGAGATGCCCGACGGCGTCGGCGTCTCCTCCGTGCTCAACGAGCAGAAGCTCACGCTCGCCTTCAACGCGGGCCTCAATTTCGATCTGGCGGACGCCGTCGTCGCCGCGCCCCCGAACGTCGCCTCGATCAAGCAGAAGGCCGACATCGACCAGACCAGCGTCGAGATCGCGCTGATCGGCGATTCCGACGTGCATTCCTTCCGCGACGACAAGAATTACGTCGTCGACATCTCCTTCCAGCCCGACAAGGGCAAGATCGCCGCAACGGCCGAGTCCGTGATTGCGCAGGCCAAGCCTGCTGCCGGTCATGGCCCGGCCCCGGAGAAGCCCGCGACCGAGAAGCCGAAGGAAGTCCATCGCGAGATCGCGCCGCCCACGTCGGAGACGATCGCGCGCGAAGCCAAAATCGAGGTGAAGCCCGAGGTGAAGCCGGAAGCGCCGGGGGCGATGCCGGCCGTCGAAGCACCGAAGCCTGCGCCGGCTCCCGCGGCCGAAGCTCCGCATGCTGCGGAAGCGCTCAAGGAAGGCCCCAAGCCCGCGGAGGCCGCGGCGCCGGCCGCGCCCGTCAAGCCGATGACGCCTGCCGTCGTCGAAGCGCCCAAGGGGGGCGTGACGGAGGCTGCGAAGGAGCCGGTCAAGGCTGCGCCTGCCGAGGTGCCGGCCGCGCCCCAGCCCACTGTGGCCAGCGTCGATGTCCGCCGCGACAGCGACGGCCTGCGTGTGATGTTCCCGCTTCAGGTCTCAACGCCCGCGGCGGCGTTCCGCCGCGGCGACACGGTGTGGCTGGTGTTCGATACGCCGAAGCCGATCGACGTCGAGGCGATCCGCGCCAGGGGCGGCGCGATGATCGGCGAGGTCGGCCGCATGCCGCTCGACAAGGGGCAGGCGGTGCGCATTCGTCTCACCCGGCCGCTGGTCTACTCGCTGTCGAGCGAGGAGGTCGGCAAGGAGACCAACTGGCTCTTGACGCTCGCCGACAAGATCCCGGCGACGCCGCTGCCGCTGATGATGTCGCGCAACATCACCGACCCCGCGCTCGCCAACATCGCGATTCCCTTCGCCAATCCGGGCCTGCTGCACAAGCTGACCGATCCCGATGCCGGCGACATGCTCTATGTCGTCACGGGCCAGCGGCCGGTCCGCGGCTTCATCAAGCGGCAGGATCTCGTCGATCTCTCGCTGCTGGAATCCGCGCACGGCATCGCGATCCGGCCGAACTCCGACGAGGTCGGCGTCGAGGTCGGATCCGACAAGGTCATTCTCGGCAAGAAGGGCGGGCTGACCCTGTCGCCGGTCGATATCTCGGCCGAGCGGGCGCCGACCGCGGTGCGGCCGGTCTTCAGTCCGGAAGGCTGGCGCAAGGGCCAGTCGGAAAACTTCATGGCGCGCCAGAGCGAGCTGATCACGGCGATCTCCACGGTCGATCCGGCGCAGCGCTCGCTGCCGCGGCTCGATCTCGCGCAGTTCTATATGTCGCGCGCCATGTATCACGAAGCCAAGGCCGTCACCGAATTGATGCTGAGCGATCCCCTCAACAAGGAGGAGAGCGGCGCGCTGATCATGCATGCGATCGCCAGCATCCTGGTCGGCCGTCCGGCGCAGGGCCTGAAGGACCTCGCCAATCCCGTGATCGGCAACAGCCACGATTCCCAGCTCTGGAAGGCGCTCGCCTATGCGCGCCAGGGCAAATGGGCGGACGCCCGCGAAAAATTCAAGAACGTCGAATTCGCGATCGCCTCGCTGCCGATCGACATCCAGCGCATCGTGACGATGGAGGCGATGCGCGCTTCGCTCGAGGTGAAGGATTATGCCGGCGCCTCCAAGCGGCGCGGCGAGATCGAGGTGGTCGGCATCTCGCCCGAGGCAGCGCCCGGCTTCGCCGTGCTGCGCGGCCGGCTCGCCGAGGCGCTCGGCCACGACAAGGACGCGCTCGACGATTACAAGTTCGCGGTCGCCTCCAACGATCGTCAGGCGGCGGCCGAGGCCAAGCAGCTCGAGGTGGCGCTGCGGCAGAAGCGCGACGAGATTGGCAAGGAAGACGCGCTGCGCGAGCTCGAGACGCTGTCGATGACCTGGCGGGGCGACTCGATCGAGGTCAAGACGCTCCAGATGCTGTCGAAGATCTACGCCGAGAACGGGCGTTACCGGGACGCGCTCGCGGCGGCGCGGACCGCGACCAGGCTCCAGCCGAACGCCGAGGCCTCGCGCCAGGCACAGGACCTCGCCTCCGACCTGTTCACGCAGATCTTCCTGGGGCCCAAGGGCGACGAGCTGCCGCCGGTCGAGGCGCTCGGCATGTTCTACGAGTTCCGCGAGCTGACGCCGATCGGCCGTCGCGGCGATGAGCTGATCCGGCGCCTTGCCGATCGTCTCGCCTCGATCGACCTGCTCGACCAGGCCGCCGAGCTGTTGCAATACCAGGTCGACCACCGCCTCGAAGGCGCCGCGCGCGCCCAGGTCGCCGCGCGCCTGTCCATGATCTATCTCGCCAACCGCAAGCCCGACATGGCGATCTCGGCGCTGCGCGCGAGCCGCATCAGCGATCTCTCCGGCGAGCTGCGGCAGCAGCGCCTGCTGCTCGAGGCGCGCGCGCAGAGCGACGTCGGCCGCCACGATCTCGCGCTCGACATCGTGTCCAACGTCTCCGGGCGCGAGGTGCTGCGCCTGCGTTCCGACATCTTCTGGGCGGCGCGGCGCTGGCGCGAATCCGCCGAGCAGATCGAGCTCTATTACGGCGACCGTTTCCGCGACTTCAAGCCGCTCAATGCGGTGGAGAAGAGCGACATCATCCGCGCCGCCGTCGGCTATGCGCTCGCCGACGACTCGATCGGCCTGTCGCGCTTCCGCGAGAAATACGCGCCGTTGATGAGCGAGAGCGCAGACCGTCTCGCCTTCGACATCGCCAGCAAGCCGGCGGCGTCCTCCAGCGCCGAATTCGCCGAGATCGCCAAGCTCGCCGCCAGCGTCGACACGCTCGACGGCTTCCTGCGCGAGATGAAGCAGCGCTTCCCCGATGCCACCGCCCGCGCGCCGGCCTCGCCGCAGGCCAAGGACGAGTCCGACCATACCGGCTCGCTGCCGAAGATTCCGGCCGTGCGGCAGATCAAGATGACGCGGTAGGAATTCGGCGACCTCGCCAAGAGCGGCCCGACTGGTCGCCACATGCTCAGTCATTGCTGTGTGGAGCGAAGCAGAATCTTTCCGCGGAGGCAGCCTGGATTGCTTCGTCGCAAGGGCTCCTCGCAATTGTGCGGGAGCGGGGAGGTCATCCTCCCCCGTAGCTCTGCACCAGGCTCCCCGCCACCAGCGACCAGCCGTCGACCAGCACGAAGAAGATCAGCTTGAACGGCAGCGAGATCGTGGCCGGCGGCAGCATCATCATGCCCATCGACATCAGCACGGATGCGACGACGAGGTCGATGATCAGGAAGGGCAGGAACAGCAGGAAGCCGATCTCGAAGGCGCGCTTCAGCTCGGAGATCATGAAGGCAGGGACGAGGATGCGAAGTGCCAGTTCGTCGGGGGTGGCCGGCGGCGGCTCGCCGGAGAGATCCAGGAACAGCTTGAGGTCCTTCTCGCGCACGTTCTTCTGCATGAAGCCGCGCAAGGGCACCGAGGCGCGCTGGAGCGCGTCCTCGACACTGAGCTGGTTGGCGACGAGCGGGCGGATGCCGTCGTCGTAGGATTTTTGCAGGACGGGCCCCATCACGAAGAAGGTGAGGAACATCGCGAGCGCAATGATCACCGAGTTCGGCGGCGCGGTCGCCGTGCCCATCGCGGTGCGCAGCAGCGACAGCACGACCACGATGCGCGTGAACGAGGTCATCATGATCAGGATCGACGGCGCGATCGACAGCACCGTGAGCAGCGCGATGAGCTGGATCGCGCGCTCGGTGACGCCGCCGCCACCCTGAGCGCCGCCGAGATTGATGCTGATGTCCTGCGCATGCGCAACCGGGGCGAACGCAAGGCTCGCGAGCGAAGCCGCGGCGATCAGGACAGAAAGAAAAAGAACTCTACGCGGGAGGGCCGGCAGCCTCACGAAGACGGCTTCGGACGGCCGAGCAGTGAGGCCATCTCGTCTTCGAGATTTTCAAAGCTGGTCTTCTCCGCGGCCGGCTTTGCGGGCGGGGCCGGTGGTGCCGGCGGCTCGCTGCGTGCGGCGCGGGGCGGCGGCGGAGCGGGCGGTTCGGGTGCAACCGGAGGCGCGACCGTCTCGCCGGCGGGGCGGCGCAGCGCAGCTTCGAGACGCTGCGCCATTTCGGCGAGATTCTGCTCGGCGCTCGAGGGCGCAGCGGCGGCGGGGGCCGGCGGTGGAACGGGCGGAGCCTGCGGCACGGGCGGAGGAGGCGGCGGCGCGGCCGCGCGCTCGGCGCGCACCGGCGGTACTTTCACCGGCTCGCTCTGGCGCGGCGGGCGCGGCATCAGCGGGGGCTCGTTGCGGGCGATGCGCGGCGGAATGGGCTCGGGACGCGGCTCGCGCTCGGGGCGCGGCGCGATCGGCTCGGGCGGAAAGCCGGCCAGCGGCGGCTCGTTGCGGCGCTCGGCCAAAGCGGGCGCGGGCCGGCGCACTTCGTCGGCGAAGGAGGGACGTGCGGGCCGCGGCGGCGGCTCGGGCATTTGCGGCTCGGGATGATCGAGCAGCTCGGGCCGCGGCGGCGCTTCGTCGGCCCAGCTGCTGGTATCGGGCATGGGCGCCAGACGCGGCGGCTCGGCGGCATTGGGACGCTGCGGAATCTGGTCGCGGCCGGGCGCGGCGCGCACGATGTTCGGCTCGACGACGATATCGGTAGGGCCGCCGATCATCAGGAGATGCTCGACATTGTCACGCCGCACCAGCACCAGACGCCGACGGCCGTCGACTGCGGCCGCATCGATCACGGCGAGGCGGGGCATCCTGCCACGCTGGGTGTTGGCGCCGAGCCGCGTGTTGGCGAATCGGCGAACCAGCCAAGCGGCGAGGCCGATCAACGCCAGAACGACGATGAACGCGACAATGAAGGTGATAGGGCTGCCTTGCATACTTGTCCCCGGCAAATGGCGCTTTTCTCGTGCCCATGGTCAGATGCGCCAACCACCGGCGTAGGATGCCCCAAAACTGCGATTTCTTAACGTCCCACGGCAAGTTTTGCCGTCCCCAACTCTTAATAACCCATGAATCGCTCGATCCAAAACGACTTCTTGGCCTGTGCATGGCCCGCCAAACGGTTGGGTTAATGCCGCTTTTGGATGCGTAGAATCACGGAGGCACAGACTCGTGTCCCGACAGGAGACATGTGCCGGTAGCAACCTTAACCACCTGTTAACCATACACGCGGCAAATTCTGCCTAGCTTCGGGCCTGAAGGTCCGAAGAGAGGCGGAAGGAGCCGCAACGATGTCCATCAACGATCTTCCGGTGCTGTCGGCGCTTCGCACCAAGATGCAATGGCACCAGGAACGCCAACGCGTCCTGTCCGAGAACGTCTCCAATTCCGACACACCGAAGTTCCGGCCGCGCGACCTGGTCGAGCCGAAGCTCGACAAATCGGGCGCCGTTACCGGCTCGATGGGCCCCCTGGCGATGACCCGCACCAGCGGCTCCCACATGACACCGTCGGGCGCGGCCTCGAGCTTCGACCAGAACAAGAATGTGGGTTTCGAGACCCGTCCCGCGGGCAACGCCGTCAATCTCGAAGAAGAGATGATGAAGGCTGCCAGCAACCAGATGGACTATGCGGCGGCGACCTCGCTCTATTCGAAGAGCCTGCATCTGCTCAAGACCGCGATCGGCAAGGGCTAGAGCTAGGGGAACATCATGGCCAATGACAGCAGCGACTTTGCCCGCTCGATGGCGATCGCGACCTCGGGCCTGCGCGCGCAGGCCGGGCGCATGCGGGTGATCTCGGAAAACATCGCAAACGCGGATTCGACGTCGCAGACATCCGGCGGCGATCCCTACCGGCGCAAGGTTCCGACCTTCTCCTCCGCGCTCGACCGCACGCTCGACGCGCAGGTCGTCACCCTCGGCAGGATCAAGCCCGACCAGTCCAACTTCCGCACCAAATACGAGCCGAACAATCCGGCGGCCGATGCGACCGGCAACGTCAAATACCCCAACGTGAACTCGGTGGTCGAGATGACCGACATGCGCGACGCGCAGCGGTCCTACGAGGCCAACCTCAACATCATCAGTGCGACGCGCCGGATGATCCAGCGCACGCTCGACATCCTCAAGAGCTGAACAAGGACAATTGAGCCATGGCATCACCGACAATCGCCGCCAACGCCTATGCCAGCCTTGCCCGCGTGCTGGAGAACAGCGGAGCAGGCAAGGGCAGCGAGCCGAACGGGCAGTCCTTTGCTTCGCTGCTGAAGGACGCCGTCGGCAGCGTCATGGAGTCCGGCCGCAAGTCCGACGCCCAGACGGTGGCGATGGCCGCCGGCAAGGCCAACGTGATGGACGTGGTGACCGCGGTGGCCGACACCGACGTCGCGGTGTCCACGCTGGTCTCGGTCCGCGACCGCGTGATCTCGGCGTACGAAGACATCATGAAGATGCCGATCTGATTTTGGCGAGTGGCGTATGGCGAGTAGCGAATTAGGGAGTTCCCAATCGCCATTCGCTACGCGCCATTTGCGCTGTCTGATGTATCGAACAAACGAGAATGGAAGTTTGAAATGACCGGACCTGAAACCCTCGATGTCGCGCGTGATGCGATCTGGACCATCGTGATCGTGTCGTCGCCGCTGATGGTGGTCGGTCTCGTGGTCGGCGTCATCGTGTCACTGTTCCAGGCGCTGACGCAGATCCAGGAGCAGACGCTGATCTACGTGCCGAAGATCCTGGCCATCTTCGCCACGATGCTGTTGGCGCTCCCGTTCATGGCCGATTCGCTCCACGCCCACATGCTGCGGATATCGTCGCGAATCATCGGCGGCTGAGGCACAATGCGAGCGCTATGCGCATCGACGTCTCGCTGCTGCCGGCGCTTGCCGCGTCCTTCATGCTCGCCTTCGCCCGGGTCGGCGCGATGGTGATGCTGTTGCCGGGGCTGGGCGAGACCAACATTCCGACGCGGATCAAGCTGTCGATCGCGCTGCTGCTCACGCTCATCATTCTGCCGCTGCACCGCAACGCCTATCAGGTCGACATGGGATCGCTCGCGCCGCTGCTGGTGCTGATGCTGCATGAGATCGTGATCGGCATCGTGCTGGGAGCGACCGCGCGCGTGACGCTGTCGGCGCTCCAGGTCGCGGGCTCCGTGATCGCGCAGCAGATGGGGCTCGGCTTCGTCACCTCGGTCGATCCGACCCAGGGACAGCAGGGCGTGCTGGTCGGCAATTTCCTGACCATGCTCGGGGTGACGCTGCTGTTTGCCACCGACAGCCATCATCTGGTGATCGCCGCGCTGAACGACAGCTATGCGATCTTCTCGCCGGGCGAGACCGTCTCCAGCGGCGATGTCGCCTCGCTTGCGACGCGCGCCTTTGCTGCCGCGTTCCGGCTCGGTCTGCAACTCTCCGGACCATTCCTGGTGTTCGGCCTCGTCTTCAACATCGGGCTGGGGATTCTCGCGCGGCTGATGCCGCAGATGCAGGTCTATTTCGTCGGCGTGCCGCTGTCGATCTTCCTCGGCTTCCTGGTGCTCGCCGTGGTGCTCACGGCGATGATGGGCACGTATCTCGATTACTTCATCGGTGTGATGCACCAGATGATGCCGCTCAGGTAACGAGGGATCGATGGCGGAAGACAAGGATCCCGAGAGTCAAACAGAAGACCCGACGCAAAAACGCCTCGACGAGGCGCTCGAACGCGGCGACGTCGCCAAGAGCCAGGAGATCAACACCTGGTTCATGATCGCGGGCGCCACGCTCGTGCTCTCGACCTTCTCGGCCTCGGTGGGCAGCGGACTGGTGACGCCGATGCGGAACCTGCTCGCCAATGCCTGGATGATCAAGACCGACGGCAGGGCTCTGCTCGCGCTGATGCAGCAGATCGAAGTCGCCGTGCTCGCGGCGGTCGGGGTGCCCTTGCTGATGCTGGTGCTGGCGGCCATTGCCGGCAACATGCTCCAGCACCGTCTGGTCTGGTCGGCCGAATCCCTGACGCCCAAATTCAGCAAGATTTCGCCTGCGGCCGGCTTCGCGCGCATCTTCGGCAAGCAGGCGGCGGCGAATTTCCTGAAGGGCATCGGCAAGTTGATCGCGCTCGGCGTGGTCATGACCATGATCCTGTGGCCGGAGCGGCATCGCATGGAGGCGATGGTCAGGCTCGATCCGGCCGCCATGCTCGGTACCACCACCAGCATGACCGTCCACCTGCTCGGCGCGGTGGTCGCGGCGCTCGCGGTCGTCGCCATCGCCGACTATTTCTTCCAGTATCGCAGCTGGTTCCAGCGGCAGAAGATGTCGCTCCAGGAGATCAAGGAAGAGTTCAAGCAGTCCGAAGGCGACCCGCACATCAAGGGCAAGATCAGGCAGCTGCGGCAGCAGCGCGCCAAGAAGCGCATGATGGCGGCGGTTCCCAAGGCTTCCGTGATCATCACCAACCCGACCCACTATTCGGTGGCGCTGTCCTACGAGCGCGGCATGTCGGCGCCGATCTGCGTCGCCAAGGGCGTCGACAACCTCGCCTTCAAGATTCGGGAGATCGCGCGGGAGCACGACATTCCGATCGTCGAAAACGTGCCGCTGGCCCGCGCGCTCTACGCCACCGTCGAAATCGACCAGGAAATCCCGACCGAGCACTACCATGCGGTCGCCGAAGTCATCGGCTACGTCATGCGGCTGAAGCGTGGCTTCAGCGCCGGGCGAGGCTAAAACACCCGAAAAATACCGGAAATGGCCGTAAACTGGGAATCAGCGTACCTTTCGCCCTTGCTGCCCTTGCGCCTGCGGGTCCTGATGAGGCAGGGAAGACCCCGCGCGCGCCGCAGCGCGTTGATTCTCTGCCAACAGGCTGCGCCAGCTTGAGATGACTGCTGAGACCGACCACGACCTCACACGCGAGCCCGTTGCGGCGCACGAGCCGTCGCCGCGCTCGGGCAGCATCGCGCTGGTGCTGCTGGTGGCCGCCGGCCTCGTCGCCGTCGCCGTCGGGCTGATGACGCTCGGGCGCGCGCAGGCGCAGCCCTACATCCTCGGCACCCTCGCCGTGCTGGCGATGGTCGGCCTGTTCAACCTGTTCGCGTTCGCCGCCGGCATCATCCGCTTCGCCGACCGTAATCTCGATGATCCCATCATCGGCCGTATTTCCGATCATGCCTTCGATGGCCTGGCGGTGACCGATCCGCGCGGCCACGTGGTCTATTCCAACGCGGCCTATCTGACGCTGACCGGCGCAACCGGCCCGCAGGAGGTACGCCCCGTCGAGCGCGTCTTCATCGGCAACCCTGATGTCTCCGAAGCCGTGTTCCGCCTGCTCAAGGCCGCGCGCGAAGGCAAGCGGCAGCAGGAAGAGGTGCGCATCTCCGGCCATGACGGCAGCCAGGGCCGCTGGCTGCGCATGCGGGTGCGCCCGCTCGGCAGCGGCAAGCGCGAGGCGAAATATGCGGTGTGGTCGATTGCCGACATCACCCGTGACCGCGAGCGCCAGGAGGACGTGTTCCAGGAGCTCCAGCACGCGATCGAATATCTCGACCACGCGCCCTGCGGTTTCTTCTCGGTCAATCCGGCCGGCGAGCTCGCTTACGTCAACGCGACGCTGGCGAACTGGCTCGACTACGACCTCGCCGAGATCGGCTCGGGCGGGCTGAAGCTCACCGACATCGTCTCCGGCGACGGCGCCTCGCTGCTCACCGCGATCGTGGCGGTGCCGGGCGAGGTGAAGACGGAAGTCTTCGACATCGACCTGCGTATGCGCACCGGCAAGACCATGCCGGTGCGGCTCTATCACAAGCTCGCCTTCGGTGCCGACGGCGCGCCGGGGCCCTCGCGCACGCTCGTCATCAGCCGCGCCCGCGACGAGCGCAGCGATCCCGACCGTGCCGCCGAAGTGCGCTTCATGCGCTTCTTCGACCACACGCCGATGGCGATCGCGACCGTCGACCGCGGCGGCAATGTCGTGCGCGCCAATGCGCGCTACGCCAAGCTCGGTCAGGCGCTCGGGCTCGACAGCGCCTCCAAGTCGATCTTCCGCGCGGTCAATGCGCGTGACCGGCACCTGCTGATCGCGGCGATCAACCAGGCCGCCGAAAACCAGGCCGACATCGCACCGGTCGAGGTGGCCCTCGAAGGAACCAAGGAACGCTGGGGCCAGTTCTTCGTCACGCCGGTGGACGGGGGCGAGAACGACGCGGAAGCCGCCATCGTGCACATGCTCGAGACCACCGAGCGGCGCGCGCTGGAGAACCAGATCAACCAGTCGCAGAAGATGGAGACGGTCGGCCAGCTCGCCGGCGGCATCGCCCACGACTTCAACAACGTGCTCTCCGCCATCATGATGGCGAACGACTTCCTGCTGAACGCGCACAAGCCGACCGATCCGTCGTTCCAGGACATCATGCAGATCAAGCAGAACGCGACGCGCGCCGCCACACTGGTGCGGCAGCTGCTGGCGTTCTCGCGGCGCCAGACGTTGCGGCCGCAGGTGCTCGACCTCGGCGACGCGCTGTCCGACCTCGCCATGCTGCTGCGCCGCCTGATCGGCGAGAAGGTCAAGCACGAGACCATCCACGGCCGCGATCTCTGGCCGGTCAAGGTCGACGTCTCCCAGTTCGAGCAGGTGATCGTCAATCTCGCGGTCAACGCGCGCGACGCCATGCCCGACGGCGGCAAGCTGATCATCCGCACCGCCAACGTCACCACTGAGGAAGCGGCCAGGCTCGCCTACAAGGGCATGCCGGCCGCCGACTATGTGCGGATCGAGGTCGCCGATACCGGCACGGGCATTCCCGCCGATATCCGCGACAAGATCTTCGAGCCGTTCTTCTCGACCAAGGAAGTCGGTAAGGGCACAGGCCTCGGGCTCTCCACCGTCTACGGCATCGTCAAGCAGACCGGCGGCTTCATCTACGTGGATTCGGAGCCGGGGCAGGGCACCTCGTTCCACATCTTCCTGCCGCGTCATCACGCCGAACCGGACGTGCAGGTCGAGCAGCCGGCGGTTGCCGCACCCAATGGCGCTGCGAAGGACGCCGCACCTGCGGCGGTCGAGGCCAAGCCGCGCACCGATCTCACCGGGCAGGGCACCATCCTACTCGTCGAGGACGAAGAGGGCCTGCGCGCGCTGAACGCCCGCGGCCTGCGTTCGCGCGGCTACACCGTGGTCGAGGCCGAGAACGGCGTCGAGGCCATGGAGGTGCTGGAGGAGCAGAGCGGCGGCATCGATCTCGTCGTCTCTGACGTCGTGATGCCGGAGATGGACGGCCCCACGCTGCTGAAGGCGATGCGCGAGAAGAATCCCGATATCAAGTTCATCTTCGTCTCCGGCTATGCCGAGGACGCCTTCGAGAAGAGCCTGCCGGAAGGCCAGCAGTTCGACTTCCTGCCGAAGCCGTTCACGCTGAGCCAGCTCGTGGCGGCCGTGAAGGAGACGATGGCGAAGCAGGGGTGAGGGTCGCGCTCTCGTCATTGCCGCGGAGAGAGCTGGGCCCTCGACGAGGAGGGGAAAAAGCGGAATTTCGGGCGTAAACCCGCCGGTAACCAGCGACCACGGTTCCCCGCCGCATCCCGCCAAACCCTCGCCAAATATGGGCTTTTGCCACATCCCCGCGACTGAGGGCCGCAGCCATAGGTTCCGAAACCGTCTTCACTTTTCGGGAAGTCTGCCCATCTTAGGGGCACGTCCCCATGCCGGGGATTTGGGAAACGCACATGACTTTCTCGCAACGCTCCCGCAGTCTCTTCAAGACGATCGCCGTCGTGCTGGCGCTTGCACTGCCGACTGCACTGGCGATCTCGTCCGCTGACGCGCGCGTCGGCGGCGGCATGTCGTCGGGGTCGCGCGGCTCGCGCACCTATTCGGCGCCGCCCTCGACCACGACCGCGCCGGGCTCGACCTCGCAGTTCAACCGCACCTACACCCAGCCGGGCGCAGGCATGAATTCTGCCGCCACTGCGCCCGCGCGCGGCGGCCTGTTCGGCCGCGCCGGCGGCTTCATGGGCGGCCTTGCGGCCGGCTTCCTCGGCGCAGGCCTGCTCGGCATGCTGTTCGGCGGCGGCCTGTTCGGTGGCCTCGGCGGCCTGTCGTCGATCATCGGCCTGATCATCCAGATCGCCCTCGTCGTGTTGGTGGTCCGGTTCGCGATGTCCTGGTGGCAGCGCCGCCATACCCCGCAGACGGCCTATGCCAACGCTGATGCCGGCGCCGGTCCGGGACCGCAGCCGAACTATCGCAGCGGCGGCGGACTTGGTGGTGGCCTCGGCGGCTTTGGCTTCGGCGCCGCCAACAACGCCCCGCTCGAGATCAAGCCTGATGACTATGAGGCGTTCGAGCGTCTGCTCGGCGATGTCCAGACCGCATGGTCGAACGAGGACGTGGCCAAGCTGCACACGCTCGCGACGCCGGAAATGGTCTCTTATTTCGAGCAGGATCTTGGCCAGAACCGCGCCCGCAACGTCGTCAACAAGGTCACGAATGTGAAGCTGTTGCAGGGCGACCTCGCGGAAGCCTGGCGCGAAGGCGAGACCGAGTACGCCACGGTGGCGCTGCGCTTCGCGCTCACTGACAAGACGCTCGACCGCAACACCAACGCGGTTGTCGCCGGCAGCGAGCAGCCGGGCGAGGCCACCGAAGTCTGGACCTTCGCCCGCCGTCCTGGCAGCGGTTGGGAATTGTCGGCGATCCAGCAGACCAACTGATCGCGTCCCACATGAGAAACCAGGGCGTCGTGCTTTTGCACGGCGCCCTTTTCTTTTGCACATCTCGCATCGCGGCATCGGAATAAGCCGGCGCGCGTCGGGTTGAAATCAGGCGGCCAACGACAAACACAATTGGGAGGACAACATGATCCGCATCGAGAGATCCGCGACGATTTCAGGCCTTGCACTCGCAATGGCCCTGCTTGCGGCGCCATCGGCGCAGGCGCAATCCGCCGACATGACCTTCTTCGTCACGTCCAGCGGCCCTGGCAAGGGCGCCGATCTCGGCGGCCTGGAGGGGGCCGACGCGCAATGCCAGAAGCTGGCGCAGGCCGGCGGCGCCGGCACGAAGACCTGGCGCGCTTATCTCTCGACGCAGGCCGCAGACGGCAAGCCGGCCGTCAACGCAAAAGACCGCATCGGCAAGGGACCGTGGCAAAATGCCAAGGGCGCGGTCATCGCCAAGGACCTGGCCGACCTGCATGGCTCGGCCAACAATCTCACCAAGCAGACTGCGCTCAGCGAGAAGGGCGAGGTCATCAACGGCGCCGGCGACACGCCGAACCGGCACGACATCCTCACCGGATCGCAGGCCGACGGCACCGCTTTTCCCGCGGGTGACGACAAGACCTGCAAGAACTGGACGTCGAGCACGCAAGGCGCTGCGGTGGTCGGCCATGCCGATCGCAAGGGCCTGCGCGACGACGAGCCTTCGAAGTCCTGGAACAGCTCGCACCCCTCGCGCGGTCCCGACGGCGGCTGCTCGCAGGCCGATCTGAAGAGCACCGGTGGCGACGGTCTGCTGTATTGCTTCGCGGCGAATTGAGACTCGCATTGCGAGGAGCTCGCGACAAAATTGCAAAGCAATTTTGCGCTGACGTGACGAAGCAATCCAGAGTCTCTCCGCGGAGATGAGCTGGATTGCTTCGCTTGCGCTCGCAATGACGTGTGGTGGTAACGTTCCGACTCGCCGCAACGGAACTTGCGGAGGCGTGCTAGGCTTATCCTGAGGCGCTCTCCTCGAGGATTTCCTGCATGAAATACGAGCTCTATTACTGGCCCGAGATCCAGGGGCGCGGTGAATATGTGCGGCTGGCGCTGGAAGAGGCGGGCGCAGCCTATCTCGACGTCGCGCGCGGGCCGCGCGGCACGGCTGCGATGATGAAGATGATGGACGCGCATGAGGCTTCGCCGCCTTTTGCGCCGCCGTTCCTGAAAGCCGGCAAGCTCGTCATCGGCCAGACCGCCAACATCCTGCTTTATCTCGGCAGCCGTCATGGCCTTGCGCCAAAGACGGAAGCCGGCAAACTCTGGGTGCACCAGCTTCAGCTCACCATCACCGACCTTGTGGTCGAGATCCACGACACCCATCATCCGCTCGGGCCCTCGCAGTACTATGAGGACCAGAAGGCGCCGGCGAAGAAGCGCACGGCCGACTTCTGGGACGAGCGCGTGCCGAAATATCTCGGCTATTTCGAGCAGCTTCTCGCCGGCAATGGCGGCGCCTATGTCACGGGACGCAGGCTCACTTACGTCGATCTCTCGCTGTTCCAGATCGTCGACGGGCTGCGCTACGCCTTCCCCAAACGCATGACGTCGTTCGAGAAAGATATTCCGGGCCTCGTCGGCCTGCACGACCGCATCGCCGCGCGGCCGAACATCAAGGCCTATCTCGCAAGCGAGCGCCGTATCCCCTTCAACGAGCAGGGCATCTTTCGTCGCTACAAGGAGCTCGATAGTTAGCCGGTCCGGACGGTGGCTGGCGGCAGCCCCCGTTCCGGACCGGCCGTTTCGGGCGCGATCAATCGCCCGAACACGTCGCGGCCCCCGGGCGCCTGCGCAGGCTGTGGGGAGGGTCGGTTGCCTGAGGCATCGGGAACGGGAGAGAGATCAGGCTCGTCGGGGCAGGGGGGCTTGCAGAACATCGTCGCGTCTCCCGCTATTTGGGTGCGGGCTCCCTCTAGCGAGGTTCGTCTGTGGCGACGTCAGTCGATCGGAGGAGGCGATGCGCTTTTCCGCGCCATGCAGAGCGTTATGCGCTCACCACACGCCGGGCATCAGGCGATAGCGCACGCGCGTCACATAGTCGGAATAGCCCGGCAGGCCCTCGCGCAGCGTGCGCTCCTCGATGCCGATGCGGACCGCAAACAGGGCGAGGATGAGCGGCACCATCACAAGGCCCCACCACGAGCCCAGCAGCAGCGACACGCCGGCGAAGAACAGGATCATGCCGCTGTACATGGGATGGCGAACATGCGCGTAAGGCCCCGTCGAGATCACGTGCTGTGCGCGCTCGGCCTGGAGCTTCACCACGGGAGCGGCGAACGAGTTTTCGCGGAACACCCAGAGCGTGAACAGCATCGAGAGCAGGAACAGCACGAGGCCGAGCACCTGGAACGCCACCGGCATGTCCGAGGATAGCGTACGCCGGTCGAGGCCTATCAGCGCCAGCCAGGCCAGCATCGCAACCATGAAGACGGTCATGAACACCTTGTCGGCGGCGGGCTGGTCCTTTTGCAGGACCGGCCGCAGGCGTTCGGCGAGCAGCGCGGGGTCTACCCGATAAAGCCACCAGCCGCAGAGCGGGCCGAGCAGGGCACAGGTGGCGAGGAACACCCAGGCCGAAGGCCAATGCAAGGTCCCGGCGCAGGCGAACAGCAGCGCGCCTATCGCGACAGTGATGATCGTGTTCTGCAACAGCAGTCTTGCAATCATGCGCAGGTTCCGGAGCAGCCGCGCACGATATTGGTTCCGCTATCCGGCGAAGATGCGGCCGGAATCGCGAAAAGCCCGATCGACCGGATCGGGCGTTTCAACTTGCCGAGGCCTGATCAGGCGAGCTGATCGATCCGTGTGCCCTGTCCCGGCGGCAGCGGCGCGGGCGGCTGCGGCTTGTAGGTCGGGTCGCTGTCCTTGGCCTTGGTCTGGTCGTCCTGCGGCTTGGTCGTGTCGTAGTTCGGGACCACGATCGCGATGGGCGGCGGCGCAACGGTAGAAACGTTCATCCGCAAATCCTCACACATGGAAACAATTGACCCTGCACCGCGAGGAGCGAAATTTCCTTCAAGGCAATCGTTAAAATGCGAGGAAATTGGTGCGACGGGATGTGCTGCTTTCTCGCCCCATCGCGCTGGGTGTGAGCGATCTCTCCTCGTCATTGCGAGGAGCCCTTGCGGCGAAGCAATCCAGTTTGTCTTCGCGGAGGGAACTCTGGATTATTTCGCGGAGCCTGTCATCGGGCCGCGCTTCGCGCGGACCCGTTGGCTCGCAATGACGGAGCGTGTGGTGGGCGGCGTCGCGATGCGTTGCGCCGAGCGCGTGGAAAGAGCGAGCGCCCCTTCTACTCGTCCTTGCCGCGCGTGATCGCGATGGACGCGTCCGTCTTGGTGCGGGTGCATTCCATGTTGAGCCGGCGGTAGCGCATGACGACCTTGTCGCCGCGGAGCAGGCCCATCCGTTTCAGGCAGCGTGTCGCGCCCGTCGTGGTGTCGTCCTTGGTCACGGTGAAGACGATCGCCGCCATCGAGCCCACCAGCGCAAGGAATTCCGGCGTCGGCTTGCGGTCGCCCTTGGCGTAGAGCTCGATGGAATATTTGTCGCCGCGGCAGCCCACGGAGAGCTCCTTGGCTGCCGGGTGCGAGAGATAGACGACGTTGGCGGCGCGAAAATTCACCTTGAGGCGATCGACCTGGTTCGCCAGCTCCTTGGCGCTGTCGTCGCAGCGATCAGCGCGGGCAGGCGAGGCGAGGGTCACAAGGCCGGTGATGGCGGCGGCGACCAGGATCGCGCCGCGGACGTTCAGTTTGAAAATCATGATGGAAAGCCCCTTAAGGGACGCATTCAAGCGTCGGTGGACGCGAAGTGCAAGGGCGGGTCGGAGCATTTCCACGTGCTCTGCCAATGCCCGAGCCCAGGCTCCTATGCATATCGCTCCCTTTCTTTTCCCACTAAAATACGCTTAGAACGCTTCTATGCTGAGAGGCCCGCGAGGCCCAAAACCCCTGGATTCACCCCATGAACGCTCCCACCGCCTTCCCCGACCCGTCAAAGCCCGTTCCGCCCTATAAGCACACTCCGCTGTTTCCGCTGGGCAAGGACGAGACGCCCTACAAGAAGATCACGGCCGAGGGCGTCCGGGTCGAGAAGGTCCTGGGGAAAGACATGCTGGTGGTGTCGCGCGAGGCGCTGCGGGCGCTGTCGGAGGCGGCCTTTGGCGACATCAACCATTATTTGCGGCCCGGCCATCTGAAGCAGCTCCGTGCGATCCTCGAGGACGGCGAGGCGAGCCCGAACGACAAGTTCGTCGCGCTCGACTTTTTGAAGAACGCCAACATCGCGGCCGGCGGCGTGCTGCCGATGTGCCAGGACACCGGCACCGCGATCATCATGGGCAAGAAGGGCTGCAACGTCATCACCGACGGTGACGACGAGGCAGCGCTGTCGGAAGGCGCGCGTGATGCTTACTTGCGCCGCAATCTGCGCTACTCGCAGGTCGCACCCTTGTCGATGTACGAGGAGAAGAACACCGCCAACAACATGCCGGCGCAGTGCGAGATCTACGCCGAGGGCGATGACGCCTACAAGTTCATGTTCATGGCGAAGGGCGGCGGCAGCGCCAACAAGAGCTTTCTGTTCCAGGCCACGCCCTCGGTGCTGACCAAGGACCGTCTGCTGGCCTTCCTCAAGGAAAAGATCCTGACGCTCGGCACCGCGGCGTGCCCGCCCTATCACCTCGCCATCGTGATCGGCGGCACCTCGGCTGAGCTCTGCATGAAGACGGTGAAGCTTGCCTCCGCCCGCTATCTCGACGCGCTGCCGATCCACGGCTCGCCTGACGGCAACGCCTTCCGCGACGTCGAGATGGAGCAGGAAATCCACAAGATGACGCAAAGCCTGGGAGTGGGCGCGCAGTTCGGCGGCAAGTATTTCTGCCACGACGTGCGCGTGATCCGCATGCCGCGTCATGGCGCTTCGCTGCCGATCGGGCTTGGCGTATCGTGCTCAGCCGACCGCCAGGTGCTGGGCAAGATCACGAAGGACGGCGTCTATCTCGAGGAGCTCGAGCACAACCCGGCGCAGTATCTGCCTGAGGTCGAGGAGTCGCTCGGCGGCGATGTCGTCAAGATCGACCTCAATCAGCCGATGAAGGACATCCTGGCAACGTTCTCGAAATATCCGACCAAGACGCGCGTCTCGATGACCGGCACCATGATCGTCGCGCGCGATAGCGCGCACGCCAAGCTGCGCGAGCGGCTGGAAAAGGGCGAGCCGCTGCCGGATTATTTCAAGAACCATCCGGTCTACTACGCCGGCCCGGCCAAGACGCCCGAGGGCTACGCCTCCGGCGCCTTCGGTCCGACCACGGCGGGCCGCATGGATTCCTTCGTCGACCAGTTCCAGGCCGCGGGCGGCTCGATGGTGATGGTGGCCAAGGGCAACCGCGCGCCGGCCGTGCGCGAGGCCTGCAAGAAGTATGGCGGCTTCTATCTCGGCTCGATCGGCGGCGCCGCGGCGAACCTTGCCGAGCACTGCATCAAGAAGGTCGAGGTGCTCGAATATCCCGAGCTCGGCATGGAAGCGATCTGGCGCATCGAAGTCGTCGACTTCCCGGCCTTCATCATCATCGATGACAAGGGCAACGACTTCTTCAAGGAGCTGAATCTGGGTTAGCGCTGCACCTTGCCCCGCTTGCGGCGGGATCATCGCAGAGCGGAGCGATTTCGCCTGTGGCCATCCTTCGAGACGCCCGCCGTTGGCGGGCCCTCAGGATGAGGACCGACCGCGCGGCTGTAGTTTCAACGAGCACCGATGCTTAGCCTCATCCTGAGGAGACCGCGAAGCGGTCGTCTCGAAGGACGAGGCGCGCGCTCAGGACTCGCAAAGCGCCATTGCTTTGCCGCTTGCGGGGCGAGGGAGAATACTCAACTGCAATTCGTGACCTGGTTCGAGCACAGCGCGCGCCACCAGCCGCGGACGCCGTCCCGGCTCTCGACCAGACCCCAGAGCCCGCTGCACGCGAAGATGCGCTTGGGGCCGCCGTCGGTATCGATTGCGCCGCCGAGCTCGCGTTGGGCGGGCATCCATTTGGCATCCACGAAAGGCGCCTGAAACAGGCCGCCCATGCGCGTGGCGCCATTGGCGTAGGAGGCGCCGACCTTGTTGGAGGCGACCCAGCCGCGTCCCGCATAGGGTCTTGGCGCGTTGCGCGGATAGCGCTTTTCGTCCTCGTAATCCTTGCCCGGCGGTTTTGCGCCTTCGATCAGAAACCAGCCATTCCTGAAGCCGATAATGCGGAATTCGGTAAGCCAGCCGCCGTCGGGCGTGTTCTCGGCGCCGCCGAGCTTCAGCTTGTAGGGCGGCGGCAGCGTGCCGAGCACACGCGCCTTCGCCGACGGCTCGGCGCGGACATTGAGGCCATCAGGATCCTTGTCGATGGACCAGGCGCCGAGATCGCAGGGCTCGGTGCCCTCGGGCAGCGTTGGGCGCTTCGCGGCAAGGTCGGCGTGTAGCTTTGCGAAATCGGTGTCGTCGTTGTCAGGGTCCGGCCCGCTGCGCGGCTTCAGTTCGGCCGAGACCGCGCGCTTCTCGTCCGGCGTCAGCGCCACCACGAGGGTCTGGCGCGCAGCAAACACGCTGGCCGGCGTCTTCGGATCGTTCGATGTCGCGGGATAGACGGCGAGGTAACCGGTCGAGGCTTCGGTCCGGTAGGCGAGGCCTGCGACGTGGCCCGCCGGCACCATGGCGAGCGCGCTTGCGCGCCACGCCGGTTCGGTGTCGTCCGCGCGCGCCGCTTGTGTCACGACAGACAGAATCGTCGCCGCGATGAGACGGAGCGCGCGCATGGTCATTTGACGTGAGGCGTTACGCCCGCGCGCCCGTGAACGGAAAACTGCCCATCGGGCCGATGCCCATCTCGCCGCTGATGCTGTCGCCGGAGACGGTGCCGGTGAATTCGAGCGTGAGCGGCATCGGGTTGGTGATCGAGACCTTCCAGGAGACGTTGTCGCCGGAGACGGTGCCGTCGAAAATCTCGGCGGTATTGCCTTCCGCACCCTGCGTGCCCGTGAGCGTGCCGCCGGAGGCCGTCAGGCTCAGCGTCGCATTGCGCTCGCCCATGGGCGTCGTCATGGTCAGAGTCCAGTTGCCGTCCACGGCCATTCGTATCTCCCAACTTTTTTCCGGCGCCTCGCGACAATCCGCATGGCTGGCCAGGGACGCCTATAGCCCAACTCGGTTGGCGTGCCTAACGCTCTCTTTGACGGCCTCACGCACGGGCGGCTGCGCGCATGCGGCTGCCGATGAGAAGGCGGAAGGCAACATACTGGATCGCAAAGGCAGCGATCTTCGCGCCGATCAGGACCACCGAAATATAGAAGGCCCACAGCTTCATGTCCCCTGTCATGGCGACGGCGACGGTCCCTGCGGCGAGCACGAACATCAGCGCCGCCCAGGCGTAGCCCGCGACGGTGACGTATTCCGGAATGGTCTCGGTCACGATCGCAGGCAGATAGCGCAGCATCCAGCCGCGCTTGAGCATGATGAAGCCGATCGCGACATGTCCGATCGCGGGCTTGGCCAGCACGAAGCGCGGGTCGTGGGTCAGCAGTGTTGCGCCGCCGAGCACGATGACGAGGCCGAGGCTTGCCCACGTCATGTAGCCCAGGGTCTGGCCCTTGATGCGTGACCAGACCACCTGGCCAATCGCGCCGAGGATGGCGACTGTGGTTGCGAGGATGACGTTGTCGGTCGCGAGATAGATGACCAGGAAGACGATGGTGGAGAGGAAGTCGGAGACGAGCCGGCGGAATACGTCTTTCATCGTCTGTCCTGTGTCCTGTCTTCAACGCGGGTGGGGCAGTGCGCGAGCGGGCGCACCGTACTTGATCTGGCGATACTCGGGATACCACTTTGTGAAGTAGATCGCGCTGTTGCGGGCGGCGAAGGCGACTGCAAGGCTCGACCAGAGCGGCAGGCCGGGGAAGTAGAGCAGGACGATGTTGGCGGCCGCCATCAGCAGCGCGGCGGCGGTCCATGCGCCGGTAATGATGTAGTTGGCGGTGAGGAAGCCGGGGATTGCCGCGGTCTCGGCCGGGACCGATTCAACCGCATATTGCAGCGTGAACGGACGGCGCACCAGCATCGAGCCGAGCGAGATGACGAAGATGCCGATATCGACCGACAGCTTGACGCCGAGCGTGCCGAGCGTGCCGAGCGTCGGGTCGACCAGCGCGAGGTAGAGGCCGATGGCGGCGAACACGATCGCCGAGCCCGCCGCCAAAATCTTCACCGAGCGGCCACGCGCGACGTCGATCGCGACGGTGACGAGGCAGATTGCGGAGGCCGCGAACACGCTTGAAGTGGCCGACGTCACCAGCATCAGGAACGTGTAGGCGCCGTAGGGCGCGAGGATCAGGAAAATCGCCATGGGCCGCCTCGGTCGGGCTTATCTTTACGATGTAAAGATAAATAATCCTAGGCCGGCGCAGCGTCAAGTAAAATCTTTACAGTGTCAAAATGACGTAGGCGACTTCCAAAAACTGAATTGCTGCAACGGCTTGCTCGGCCATTTCGTCAGCGAATTCCGCCCATGGCAGGCGCGGCAGGACGGGGAGCGCGCAGGCGATCGAGAGGCCGAGGGCGAGCAAGATGCCGCCGTTGAAGATGGTCTGGCCGCTCCGCCGTAGCCGGATCATCTGGAGTGTGAGCGCGGCGCAGATGAGGACGAGGACGGCGAGGCAGTCCGCAGTGATCGAAGGCATATGCATGAGAGACCTCCTTGGTGACATCCGCGATGTCGAGGGAGCTACTGGGCGCCCACCCAATTGCCGTGAAAGCCATCCGGCACGCGGTGGCCGAGTTGCACCAGCGCGACGGGGCCGGCCTCGACATCAGTGGCGTTGAACACGGCGAGGTCGCTGCGGTTCTCCCGCGCGCGCCAGACCACCGCCAGCAGCCAGCCGTCGCCTTCGGCTGCGTCCTTCGATCGCTCGACGAACACCGGCTCGGAGATGGTGTCGCCGGCCGGCAGCAGATAATGGCCGAGACGCCTTCCGTTGCCGTCGACATGGACGATGCCTGAGAGCGCGCCGAACATCGGCAGCTTCGGATTGGCGCAGGCGTACCAGCCGTGACGGCTCTTCAGCCCGGCGCGGCGATCGTCGATGCGCGGGAATTCGCCGGTGAGGTCGTCGAGATAGGTCTGCTGGAAGCGGTCGGTATTGCCAGAGAGATCGAACGTCCAGCGGCAGTGGCGGGCGCGTGACTTCTCCGGATCGGTTGGCCGGCCGTCGGGATGCGGAAACAGCGGCGCTTCCTCGAACTGCATGACGTCGGCGATGATGCGCTCGCCGTCCTCCCACGCGTTCATGACGTGGAAGACGTAGCAGGCCTCGGCCCGGAACCAGACGATGTCCTTCGCCGTGCCGCTGCGCTTCATCACGCCGACATAGGCGCCCTTGTCCGGCTCCCAGGCGTAAGGCGGCCGCCCGCTCATCGCACGCTCCATGCTGCCGGTGATCGGGAGGATCGGAAACAGCACATGGTTCTCGGTGACGATGAAGTCGTGCACCATGCTGGCATAGGGCGCCTCGAACCGTTCGAATTGCGTCGCCTTGCCGGACGCATCGATCGATCCGTAGGAGAGGGCGGGCGTCAGCGGTCCCGCGGCGTTGTAGCCGAAGAACACCAGCTCGCCCGTGACAGGATCGATCTTGGGATGCGCGGTAAAACTGCCGGCGACGCGGCCCTGGTAATTGTGGTAGCCGTGCGTTGCCAGCGTGCCCGGCTCGATCTCGGTCGGCAGATGCGCCTCTTCCAGCGCCAGCAGCTTGCCGGCATGGAAGATGATGTTGGTGTTGGCGACGCCGCCATCGGTGAGGTCTTGTGGCGCATCCGGCAGCTTGCGGCCGAAACCGCCGAACAGAGCGCGGCCGGCGTCGTGCTCGGCGAGCCATTTCGGCGTACGGACCCAGCGGTTGCGATAGCTGGCGCGGCCGTTCTCGAGATGGAAGGCATGCAGCATGCCGTCGCCGACGAACCAGTGCGCGCCGGGAGCCTCGAACTGCGGATTGGGACCGTTGCGGTACAGCACGCCGTTCAGATCGCGCGGCAATTCGCCGACGATCTTCAGGAAGGGCGCGTCCGCCTCGAATGGGATCGGCGCGATATTGTTGCGGCGCTCGGCGATGGCGTCGTGCTGCACGGCGTATCCCTCCCTATCTTTACATCGTAAAGATCAAATAGCGCCGATTGCGATTTTGGTCAAGCGAAATCTTTACACTGTCAATATTGCGTCATATAGCTTGCAAATGGCCAAGACCGACACCAAGAGCGAAACGGCGCGAAGCTCGCGTGCCCCCAGAAGAACGACGTCGACCGCGGCATCGCGTCCGGCACGCCGCGCGACGAGCGCGAAGACCGAGACGCCCTATCACCACGGCGCGCTGCGCGAGGCGCTGCTCGAGGCCGCCGAGCGGGTGCTGGAACGCGAGGGGCTGTCCGGGCTGACATTGCGCGCGGTGGCGCGCGAGGCCGGCGTCTCGCATGCCGCGCCGACCCATCATTTCGGCGATCTCACGGGTGTGCTCAGCGAACTCGCGGCCGTCGGCTTCCGCCAGTTCAACGCGGCGATGGCCTCGTCCTGCGACGCCGCCACCACGCCGCTCGAGCGGGCGCTGGCGCGGCCGAAGGCCTATGTCGCCTATGCGCAGGCGCATCCCGGCATGTACGGCATCATGTTCCGCACCGAACGGCTCGATTATTCCCGGCCCTCGCTGCACGAGGCGGCTGAAGCCTCCTTCGCGGGGCTTGCCAATGCCATCGGCATGATGCGGCAGGAGCAGATCAGCGAAGATGCGCTGACGCTGAATCAGGGCGCCGCAATCGCGCGCGCCTGGTCGATGGTGCATGGCTTCACCACGCTGCTGCTCGACGGGCGGCTGCAAGACATCTTGGGGCGGCTGCCCGAGGGAACGACGGCCGAACGCCTGCTCGAGGCGATGCTGATGGCCCCGATCACGGGGAAGCTGCCATGCCCCTGATCGACCGGGGAGCCGCAGGCATGCGATGGGTCATGCGGACTCGATACAGCGGGAACTCCCTCCATCGGACGTCTTCATTGTGGGCAAGGTTCAAACAAAGGCCGGATAGACCTGACAGCGGCGCGGAATCGTTCTAGAAGGGCGCCTTCCGCCGGCGCTTACCGCGCTCCGTTCGCGACATCTCATTCGATCATGCCAGCCATCGCTCCCAGCAAATCCTATCGCGTCGGCCGCTCGAAAACCGGGCTCGGCCTCTTCGCCACCATGCCGATCAAGAAGGGCACCCGGATCATCCGCTACTTCGGACCGATTCTGGACTCCCGGATTCCCGCGCACGACGAGATCGAAAACAAATATCTGTTCGAGCTCAACGGCCGCTGGACCATCGACGGCTCGGTGCGCAAGAACCTCGCGCGCTATATCAACCATTCCTGCCGGCCCAACGCCGAATCCGACGTCCGGCCGCGCGAGCGCAAGGTCTTCATCCGCGCCATCAAGAACATCGAGCCGGGCGACGAGATCAACTACGATTACGGCACCGATTACTTCAAGGCGTATCTGAAGCCGATCGGCTGCAAATGCCCCTCCTGCGAGACCAAGCGCAAGAAGCTGCGCGCCGAGGCGCGGGCCGAACGCGCCAAGGTCAAGGCGCGTTCGGAGCGTAAGGCGCAGAAGGCGGGTGCCAAGAGCGCCAGCAAGGGCGCGAAAAAGAAGAAGCTCAACGGCCACGCCGTTGCCACGAAGAACGGCCGCGCGCGGGCGTAGCCACCGCTGTCATGCCCCGGCTTGCCCGGGGCATCCAGTACGCCGCAGCTTCTCGATTCTATCACTGACGTCTCTGGAATACCGGGTCGCCCGGTCCAGTGCGCAATTGCGCACAAGGCCGGGCGACGACAGCGAGTGATGTGGCCTCACGCCGCCACCGCACTCCCGCTCCTCCGCAATCCCACATATTGCAGCTCGGCAAACACGCCTGTCGCAATCGCCTGCGCGACGACCATGAGCTCGCCGGCAAGGTTCGGCGACACCGCGCCCGAGAGCAGCAGTGCGATGCTGCCGACCGTCCAGGCTGCATTGCCGACCACGACCAGCAGCACTAGCGGCTTTGCCACTGACGCGCGCGAGGCGAGCCAGCCGACCAGCGCGGTGTAGGCGATCAGGAACAGGCCGGTCTCGCGCAGCAGCGCTTCAGGCAGGTTGAACAGCGTTGCGAACGCGCTGGCACCGAAGGTGAAGCCTAGGGCGGCGGCGCCGCTGAAGATCGCGTCGGCCAGCAGGGCGCGGCGGAGGAAGGTGGATGCGTCGATCATCTGAGGTCTCCATGGTTGGGGTGGGCTGGGGAGAATTCAGTGCAATCCGCGCCACCAGGCGCGAAGCAGGCGGGCGAGGCGGAACGGGCAGAGGCTTCTGCCGACGCCATGCTCGAAGGCTGCGACCCGCGCGACGACATAGTCGCCGGTCGAATGCACCAGCGGCTCCGGCATGTTGAGGCTGCGCGCGAGCATCCGGGTCGTGAGCGTCACGGCCCAGGGGGCAAGGTGGTCTGCAATGGTCCGGTAGAGCAGCAGCGCGATCATGGTCATCTCCTGTTGCGACCGAAGATGCGCCGGGCTGCGGCCCAATTCGATTACCTCGCGGGTAATGGAAGCACCGAATTTCGCATGCTAGGTTTTCGACCATGAACGCACATGCATCCACGGCACACACTGAGCGCAGCCAGCCGGTCCATATCGGCGATCATTTGCGCGAATGGCGGCAGCGCCGCCGCATGAGCCAGCTCGATCTCGCGGGCGAGGCCGAAATCTCCGCGCGGCACTTAAGCTTCGTCGAGACCGGCCGCGCCGCGCCCTCGCGCGACATGGTGCTCCGGCTCGCCGAGCGTCTCGACGTGCCCTTGCGCGAACGCAACGTGCTGCTGGTCGCGGCCGGCTTTGCTCCGGCCTTTCCGCAGCGCCCGCTGGAGGATCCCGCCTTGAAATCAGCCCGCCAGGCGATCGACCTCGTCCTCAAGGCGCACGAGCCCAATCCGGCGCTGGCCTATGACCGGCATTGGAACCTGGTCTCCGCCAACCGCATGGTGGCGCCGCTGCTCGACGGCATCCCGCCGCGGCTGCTCGGCCAGCCCTTCAACGTGCTGCGGCTCGCCTTCCATCCCGAGGCGCTGGCGCCGCGCACGGTCAATCTCGCGGAGTGGTGCGGGCATCTGCTGGAGCGCTTGCACCGGCAATGCGAGGCCACGGCCGATCCTGAGCTGATCAAGCTCTACAACGACCTCAAGGGCTATCCGATTCCGGCGCGCGCGGCGCCGCTGTCGAGCGACAATGTCGCGATTCCCTTCAAGCTGCGCCATCAGGGGGAGATACTAAGTTTCTTCTCCACCACCATGGTGTTCGGCACGCCCGTCGACATCACCTTGTCGGAGCTGGCGCTGGAGACGTTCTTCCCGGCGGACGAGCGCACCGCCGAGCGGCTCAGGCAGATGGCAGCAGCCATGAGCTAGCGCGCTCATCTGGTGCTCTTGCCTCGGGGCGGGTTCGGCTTATCTTGGATCAAACCCCATCGCCCGAAGGAGGCGCTCATGAGCACGCTGAAACCGCTCCAGATCGACGTCGTCTCCGATGTGGTATGCCCCTGGTGCTATATCGGCAAGCACCGGATCGAGAGCGCACTGGCGCTCGTTCCCGACGTGCCGGTCAAGCTGAATTTCCGCCCCTTCTTCCTCAATCCCTGGGTGCCGCGCGATGGCATCAGCCGCGAGGACTATCTCACCACCAAGTTCGGCTCGGTGGAGGCCTATAAGAATATCGCCGGCCGCGTCGTTGCGGCCGCGGGCGAGGAGGGCCTCATCTACAAGCCCGAGCTGGTGGCGCGTCAGCCCAACACCACAGACTGCCACCGCCTGATCCTCTGGGCCGAGGCGATCGGCAAGGCGCCGGAGATGAAGCAGCGCCTGATGGAGCTGTATTTCCGCGACGGCGGCGACCTCACCGATGTCAACGTGCTGGTGCAGGCCGCGGCCGATGTCGGCCTCGATGCCGACGACGTCCGCAAGCGCCTCGCCACCGACGAGGACGTCGCGCGCGTCTCCGCAGACGCGCAGGAGGCCGCCGAGAAGGGCATTTCCGGCGTGCCGACCTACGTGTTCGCGCAGAAATACGCCGTCTCCGGCGCGCAGGATCCGAACATGCTCGCGCGCGCCATCCGCCAGGTGTCGGCGGAGATCAACGCGCAGGCGGCGGAGTAGCCTCTTGAGGTTGAATATGTCGGCAGCTTGGGCGACTATCCGAAGTGCGAGGTTGTCATGAAGATCAAAATCGTTGTGCACGAGGCTGAAGAGGGAGGCTATTGGGCCGAGGTTCCAGCGCTTCCTGGTTGTGCCACCGAAGGCGATACCATGGATGAGCTGATGGCCAACCTCCGGGATGCGATCGAGGGCTGTCTATCCGTCGAAGTTGCACCACCCGAGCCGGGTGGCGTTGAGCGGATTTTGGAATTGCCGGCGTGAAGTCAATCTCCGGTCGGGAGTTCGCACGAATCGTCGAGCGCCACGGTTGGAGTTTACTTCGGGTCAGCGGCAGCCATCACATCTATGGTAAGCCCGGTAGCATCGTCCGGTTATCGGTCCCCATTCACGGCAACAAGCCTCTGAAGGCCGGATTGCTCCGTCATCTGATCAAAATAGCTGAGCTGTCTGACTCGGATTTGTAGTTCGTCACTTCCTGATCAAGTGCACCACGCGTCGCGCCGCATCGTGCGCGGCGTTGAGGCCGGTTAGCGCTCCGTGAATAAGCGCTACAATTGGGTCGTTCCGACGCAGCGGGATCAGCACGTCGCCGATCGCAAAGCGTCCTCGCCAGATCGGGTTGATCATGGGGTGGTCGGCGCTCGCCGTGGAATCCGCACTCGCAATGGTGGGATCAGCGCACAGGTGACGGGTGAGGTCGAGCGTGAGCTGCACGCCCGGCGAATATTTTGCGAAGCGTTCGTCGATACCGAGCTTGAAAAAGAAGGCGCGATCCTGGTGACGCAGCACGATGCCGGCGGCCACCGGCGTCGTGCCGGCGCGCATGGTGATGATCTCGCATTGCGCGGTCTCGGCGAGCGCAGGCACGGCACGGCGGATGAAGGTCGCATCGCCTGCATGCTGGATCAGCGCGGTGCCGCGCTTGCCCTTCCAGCCACTGGCTTCGAGTTGCAGGAATGTTTCGAGCGCAGGCCTGATCTCGTCTGGCTTGCGCGCGACGTCGAACGCCACAGGACCATGCTCTTCGAGACGATGGCGCTGGCGGCGCAGCTCCTTGAGCTTTTTGGCGCCGAGCGCATCGTGGAGCAGCGTCTCACCATCCTGCGTCGCATCCAAGCCGGCGCGGATGTAGGAGGAGAGGATACGCGGCTTCAGGCCGTCGCGATCGAGAGCCTGCTTGAGCGAATTCATTGCCGCACCGTCGAGCGCGACGTCGGTCAGCACCAGCGCATGCGCTCCGGCCTCGCGCGCCTGCCGCAACAGACGCGTCGCCGCCTCGATCGGGGCGTCGCGGTCGATCAGCGGGCTGCACAGTGTGCCGTAGGGATGCGCGCTCACCAGTGCGGGCAGGGGGATCTTCCAGGCGCGCCAGAGCGAGATCACCGGCATCAGCCCGATCAGCCGGGCCGAGGATCCGTCGCATGCAGGCAGCGCCGAGGCTGAGGTGCGGCCGCGCGCGGTGGCGCTGACGGCAAGCTCCCAGCCCGGCAGGTAATAGCCGTTCGGCTCGATCGCGCGCTGGGCGAGCGCGCGCCATTGGCCGGGTTCGATGGAATTGAGCGGGACGAGCGCGTGCGTTGCCGCGGCGTGCCTTGCCGATGCCGGATTGATCGCAGCCTGGCGCGCGATGTCGACCACGTCCCGTCGTTCCCCGTTCAGGAGGTCATGCTTAGCGCAAACATTGGAAAATACCGTTGGGACGCCGCTTCAATTCGAGTGGTATTGTTAACGTCTCGTTGAGCATGCGGGGGCAAGCCGCCGGATGCTCTGCAAGTCCTATCGGTCACCCGGCACGAAATGGTCGCGGGCGTTTGCGCGTCCGCCGCCGGCGGTGTCGGCGATGCCAATGTCGATGTCGCGCGAGGTCTTCGGCAGGTCGGCAAGGCCAACCTGCACCGACAGTCTGACCTCGCGGGTCTGATCCTGCCCGACCTCGACGACCGGCTTGCCGCTGGGACCGGCCTCGATGCCGGCCACGCGAATGGTTGCGCCTGGCAGGCCGGAGACGTCGAGCGTAAAGGATCGCTGCGCGCCCTTGTTGAGGATGCGGACGGTGTAATCATTGCGCACGCCGCCATCCGAGAGCTGAACGAAGAGGGGATTGCGCTCGTGCAGTACATTGACGTCCATCGTTGCGCGTGTGGCGAGCGCATAGAGCATGATGCCGCCGACGATGGCGATGGCCGCGGTATAGATCAGCGTGCGTGGACGGATGATGCGGTAGATCGGCGCCTTGCCTTCCCGTCGCCGCTCCATGTTGACGTCGGTGTCGTAGCCGATCAGGCCGGCGGGCCGGCCGATCTCGCGCATGACGTTGTCGCAGGCGTCGATGCACAAGCCGCACTGGATGCAGCCGAGCTGGATTCCATGGCGGATATCCACGCCGGTTGGACAGACGTTGATGCACTGGTGGCAATCGACGCAATCGCCGGCGAGATCAGCGTGCGCTCGTGCGACCTGCGCCTTCTTGACCGACATGCGCGGCTCGCCGCGGTCGCGGCGGTAGGTGACGTTGAGCGCCCATTCGTCCGTCAGCGCCGCCTGAATGCGCGGCCACGGGCACATGTAGATGCAGACTTGCTCGCGGGCGTGACCGGCGAAGAGATAAGTCGTTGCGGTCAGGATTCCGATCCAGAGATAGGCGATGGCAGGGGCCTGGAAGGTGGCGAGCTCCTTCACCAGCGTCGGCGCGTCGGCGAAATACAGCACCCAGGCGCCGCCGGTCCACCAGGCGATCATGACCCAGAGAAAGTGTTTCAGCGCGACCTTTCGGATGTGATCGAAGGTCCAGTAGCGCTTGTCGCCCTGCATGCGCTCGCGCCGATCGCCCTCGACCCAGCGCTCGACGGCATAGAACAGGTCGGTCCACACCGTCTGCGGACACATGTAGCCGCACCACAGACGGCCCGCGACCGCGTTCATCAGGAACAGCGTCATGGCCGCGATGATCAGCAGGCCGGTGAAATAGTAGACCTCCTGCGGCCACAGCTCGATGAAGAAGAAGTAGAAGCGGCGATGCGGCAGGTCGATCAACACGGCTTGATCTGGCAAGCCGGGCCCGCGATTCCAGCGCGCGAACGGCAGCAGGTAATAAGTCCCGAGCGTGACGCCGAGGATCGCCCACTTGATGCGGCGGAAAGGGCCGTGGACCGACTGCGGATAGACCTTCCTTCGCTTCTCGTAGAGAGGTCCCTCGATGAAGGTGTCGTCGGTCATGCTGCGCTCCCCGGGTTTGCGCCAGCAGCCCTATTCCGGTGCGCAGAAGAGGCGGTACAAAGTCTCCAGCACCGCGCGGACCTCAGGGCTCGCGATGCTGTAGTATATCGTCTGGCCGTCCCGCCTGGGTTTGACCAGGCTCAATGCGCGCATCTTTCCGAGATGTTGCGATAGTGCGGCCGACGACAGCCCCGCGATGTCGGCGAGTTCGCCGACGGATTTTTCGCCGTCCAGCATGTTGCAGAGAACCAGGAGCCGCTTGGGATTGCCCATGGCCGCGAGGAGGCGGCAGGCCTCTTCGGCCTTCTCCTCTAGGGCGAGCAATTCCTGATTCCGGGGCTTGCGCTTCATGATCGATCAATATATTAGTACATTCGAAAATAAGAAACAACTAAATAACGTTGCCGCCGAGAGTGTTCTAAATCCGGAGGTTCTGATGGGTTCGACATCATTTACGCCGATTGCCTCCCTCGTCGGCGGCGCGCTGATCGGCCTGTCGGCCGTTCTGCTGATGTGGGCGACCGGACGGATCGCCGGCGTCAGCGGCATCGCGGCGCGGCTGTTTCCGCCCTATGAGGACCGCGAATTCGCCGGCCGGCTCGCCTTCGTTGTCGGTCTGCTTGCCGCGCCCGTGCTGGTTCGGCTCGGCACCGGAAGCCTGCCCGCGCAGACGATTGAGGCGGGGCCGGCCATCTTGATCGTCGGCGGACTGCTCACCGGCTTCGGTTCGGTGTGGGGCAGCGGTTGCACCTCCGGGCACGGCGTCTGCGGCCTGTCGCGGCTCTCGGCGCGTTCGCTGGTCGCGACCATCACCTTTATGGCGGCCGGCATGGCGACGGTCTTCGTGATGCGGCACTGGGGCTGACGGCAATGGCAATCCCGGTTCAATTCGTGATCGGCCTGATCTTCGGTCTCGGCCTCATCGTCTCCGGCATGTCGAACCCGGCGAAGGTTCTGAATTTCCTCGATGTTGGCGGCATTCCCGCAGGAACGTGGGATGCGAGCCTTGCCTTCGTGATGGCCGGTGCGGTGGCCGTGACTTTCACCGGCTTCAATCGTGTCCTGAGGCGGGCGCGACCGTTTTTCGCCGAGCGATTTTATCTTCCCTCACGAAGGGACATCGATTCCAGGATCGTCGCGGGTCCGGCGATCTTCGGCGTTGGCTGGGGACTGGCGGGCTTCTGTCCGGGCCCGGCGCTGACTGCGCTCGGATTCGGCTCGGCGTCCGCCGTCATCTTCGTCGCTGCGATGTGCGCCGGCATGGTGCTCGCACGCTTCGTCGCTCGTTTGCCGTCGCTAAGGCGAATCGTCGCGCCAGCCGATCCGCTCGAAACCTGAAGTCACCGCAGAGAGTAAGTCATGGACAAGAACTACGTCGACATCACCAGAAACATCTCCGCCAACATGCGCAAGCTGCGGGGCGACATTCCCGACACCATGAAGGGATTTGCCGCGCTTGCCCAGGCCGCCACGCGCGAGGGCGCGCTCGACAAGAAGACCAAGGAGCTGATGGCGCTGGCCCTTGGCGTCGCCGCGCATTGCGACGGCTGCATCGGTTTTCACACCGAAGCGCTCGTCAAGCTGGGAGCGACGCGCGAGGAGGTCGAGGAGACGCTCGGCATGGCCGTCTACATGGGAGGCGGGCCGTCACTGATGTACGCCGCCGATGCGATCGCAGCCTATGAGCAATTTCAGCAGCAGACGGTTGCCGCCTGACGTCGGCAATCCCGTTCAAGCACGTCAACGGGACCGGGCGATTCGTCTCGACCGGTCCCGCCGTCATGGTCTACCAGTGATCGCCAACGCCGACGCCAACGCTGACGCCGGGCGCGCGAATGCCGACGCCGGCACGCGGGCCATCGTCCCAGTCGCGATAGGTGCGCCGCTCGTAATAGCGGTCGCGCGGCATGGTGGCGTAGGAATCGCGCACGATCACGCGTGAGCCGCCACGGGTGCGATAGCAATTACCGGCGTCGTCGCAGACGAGCCGGACTTCCTGAATGAGATCTGGGCTGGTGTATTCGCTGGTCGTGTAGACGTCGGCGGCTTTCGCGCCGCTCGCCGCAGCGAGGGCCCCGACGCCAGCCAGCAGTGCAATCGTGAATGTTCTCATCGTGTCCTCCTCCGAAACTGCCCTCGGCGGTAACAAGAATGCGAGGCGGCGATCGTTCCGGTCAATTGACAGGTTTTTCCCGGAACCGGATCGCGTGATTGTTCCTAGGATCGCGTGATTGTTCCTAGATCGGCTCGTAAGTCTCCGATCCGCAGATGTCGTCCGCCTCCGCGCGGCGGCGATCGACCACTTTTCCCCCGTTGATCGTCACGATGTAGATCTGGGTGCCGAGCGCGGAGCCGGTGGCGGAGGTGAGCTGTGCGCGGACGCAGGCGGTCCAGCCCGGTCCCCGCACCTCGCGATGGGGCGGGGCGACGTGCACCTCGCGCGGATAGGACGTGTTCAGGAACACCACGTTGATCTGCTCGCGCACCACGCGTTTGACGTCGGGCGCTGGCTCGGGCGCCGGCTGCTCGGCTTCCTTCAGCCGCATGAATTCGGGCACCGGCGCGCGGCTATCGGCAAAGCCGCAAGAAGCCAGCGCGAGGGCACCGGCCATCAGCGCCGCATGAGCAACAATCCGCAACATCCGTGAAGGTCCCCTGCGGGCCAACAGATAGGCAGGAATGCGATCTGGCGAAGCCCCCGCCGATCAAGATTTGCTGAAGCCAAGTTTACGGAAGCCAAGTTTTACCGAATACCTTGGAACCCGCGGCATTTGCTATTAGGGGAAGGCGGGCTAATTTGTACCCCAGGCGAGGGGGATTGCACCAATGAGGATTTTGGTCATAGCGGCCGCAGTGCTGACGTTGACGGCTGCTTCGGCCGAGGCGCAGGGGCGCGGCAGGGGCCAGCCGAATGAAGGCGGCCAGAAGGCGGACAACAAGCCCAAGGTCGACGACAAGGCCTACAAGGCCGCGCTCGAGCGCATTCCCGAACCCAAGGAGAAGTACGACCCGTGGAGCGGGGCTCGGCCGGCCGAGCCTGCCAAGAAGTCGAAATAAGCGGGGTGGGCGCTGGTGACCCGCCCGTATCATTCGGCCGCTCTCCTGGCGCTTCTCTTGCTTTTGTCGCGGCCATGCACCGCCTGGGAGAGCTGGGGCGGCGATGCCGGCGGCTCGCGCTTCTCGCCATTGCGCGAGATCACGCCCGACAATGTCGGCAATCTGGTCCGGGCCTTTGAATTCCACACCGGCGATCTCGCGGCGCGCCCGCCCGAGGTGATGCGGCGAACCAAATTCCAGGCGACGCCGCTGTTCGTCGAGGACAGCCTGATCTTCTGCTCACCCTTCAACGAGGTGATTGCGCTCGACCCCGGCACGGGCGCGCAGAAATGGCGCTACGACCCGAAGATCGCGGTCAACCAGCGGCCCGCCAACCGCTACGTCTGCCGCGGCGTCACCTATTGGATCGACGACGAGGCGCCTGCGAATGCCGCCTGTCGATCGCGCATCTTCATGGGCACGAACGATGTCCACCTGATCGCGCTCGATGCGAAGACGGGAATTCCCTGTGCCGGTTTCGGCCATGGCGGCGAGGTCAGGCCCGATATCGGCATGAAGCTGGACTGGCCCGGCGAATTCCAGATCACCTCGCCGCCGGCGATCGGCCGCGGTGTCGTCGTGGTCGGCTCCGCGATCGGCGACAACCGCCGCGTCGACGCACCGAGCGGCGTCGTGCGCGCGTTCGATGCGCGCACGGGGCAGCCGCGCTGGACCTTCGAGCCGCTCAAGCGCGACGGCATCGAAGCCGGTCACGCCAATGTCTGGGCGCCGATGTCGGTCGACGCCGCGCGTGGGCTGGTGTTCCTGCCGACGTCCTCGCCGTCGCCGGACTTCTGGGGCGGCAAACGGCCGGGCAATAACGAGCATGCCAATTCGGTGGTCGCGCTGCGCATCGAGACCGGCGAGCTCGTATGGGCATTCCAGACCGTGCATCACGACGTCTGGGACTACGATCTGCCGGCGCAGCCGACGCTGACGCGGATCGACACCGGCGAAGGTCAGCGCGACGTCGTGATCCAGCCGACCAAGCAGGGTTTTGTCTTCGTGCTCGATCGCGAGACCGGCAAACCGGTGTGGCCGGTCGAGGAGCGCGCGGTGCCGCAGGGCGGCGCGGAGAGTGAAATGCTGTCGCCGACACAGCCGTTCCCGACGCATGTGCCGGCGCTGACGTCGCAAAAGATCTCGACTGAGGATGCGCTCTCGCTGCTGCCCGGCTTGGGCCGCTCGTCCTGCGAAAGACAGTTCGCGGCGGCACGTAACGAGGGGCTGTTCACGCCGCCCTCGACCCAAGGCACGCTGGAGTTTCCCTTCACCGGCGGTGGGGTCAGCTGGGGCAGCGCGGCCTTCGATCCCGCCAACCAGATCCTCTACGCCAACACCAGCCGCGCCGTTCATCTCATCAAGCTGATCCCGCGCGCGGAGGCGGCCGGATTCGATCCGCCGCCCGGTCATGATTTCGGCCAGCAGAAGGGCGCGCCGTTCGCGATGTTGCGTGGAGTGATGACGTCGCCACTCGGAATGATATGCGTCAAACCTCCCTGGGGTGAGATGGTGGCGGTCGATCTCAGGAACGGAAGGATTCTCTGGCGTTCGACCGTCGGCACGACCGAGGATCTCGCCCCTTTGGGCCTGCCTCTTCCCTGGGGCACCCCGCTCGTCAACGGGCTCGCGGTCACTGCCGGAGGTCTGGTTTTTACCGGCGCGATGGATGCCTACTTGCGCGCCTTCGACGCGCGAAGCGGGCGCGAGCTGTGGCAGGGCAGGCTGCCGGTGCCCGGCGTCGCCAATCCCATGACGTATCTCTGGAAGGGCGAGCAATATGTCGCGATTGGCGCTGGCGGCCATTCCGACGGTCCAACGTCGATCGGCGACAGCGTCGTTGCGTTTCGCCTGGCGCGGCCGGGCGAAGGGCCATCGCTATGGTCTCGCACCATCGATCGTCCCGGCGGACGATTTTTTGCGGCATCCTCAGCGATCGTAATCGCGATCGTTGCGCTTGCGATCGCGAGCCTGCGCTGGCGACGACGTCGTCGTGTCACGCAATCATAATCGTGTTGTGGATGCGATGCGAACGGCCGTTCGCATCGCGCTAAACTCAATACTGGCACTACTTGCATAGCGCTTCGGACTTCGTTTACGACGTTGGAGCGGTGAGTCACTTCCCGCCGACTTTTCTCACAAGCCTTTTCTTTATGGCGTTAGCGCCGATGGAGATTCCGATGAAGACCACGCTTTCGCTCTTGTTCGCCGCAGCGCTCTCGCTGACATCGATGCCCGCCCACGCCGTCAAGTGGGACCTCTCGACCATGACCTGCAAGCAGTTTCTCGAGAGCGGCGAGGACAACATCGCGGTCGTGCTGACCTGGATGGACGGCTGGTACAAGGGCGACGAGGACAACGCGATCATCGACACCGAGGTGTTCATCGATAACGCCAAGAAGTTCGGCGCCTATTGCGGAAAGAATCCGACCGTCAGCGTCGTCACCGCGGCTGACGAGATTCTTGGCAAATAATTCTTGAAACGTGCCGACTGAAGCGCGGATGCGATCGCGCTTCAGTCTCCCGCTTCAATGCGAACGTGATGGAGAGCCGCGGTGCGCCTTGCGCTCACACGGCTCTCTTCTTTTGGGGTGCCGCTCAGCCCGGCAGCATCGCGAACGCGCTCGACACCATCGCCACCGGCTTGTTGTCGGCGGCCGAGAGCAATGTGACGCGGCCGAAACTCATGGTGCGTCCGAGCCGCACCACGCGGGCGTCGGCGAGCACGTCCGACGAGGAGACCGCACGCATGAAATGCGTGGTCTGGTCGACCGTCGTCATCGGACGATAGCCGCGATTGGCGGCGAGGTTGGCGATCACCATCGCGGTGTCGGCAAGCGCCATCAGCGCCTGTCCGCACACCACGCCGCCGTTGCGGCACAGCCGCTCGGCGAATGGCATGCGCAAGAGCGCGCCGGGCTGCCAGTCCGGCACATCCGCTGGCGGCACGTGCTCGATGCGCTCGACGGAGAGGTTGAGATCCAGGACCCAGGGCGCGAAGACCTCGCCGAGTATGCGTCTTGCATCAGTGATGCCGAACTCGGCCTCTGGCTGCGATGGCATTGCTGTCGGTTCCTCCCGTGTTGCCGGATATTTCAGCCATTCTGCGCGCATCGGCCCGGCAAAGTCACCCGGTCTTGCACCGGCCCGCCGGCTTGAAAATGCCCGACTTCGCCCGATATGATAGCTCGCTTGGGATGGGGTGGGCGATGTTGCGTCGGTGTGTCCTCGTGTTTTCGCTGGTGGCGGTCGGCCTCGCGCTGAGCGGCTGTACCAGGTGCGGCCCGATCTGGGACGACTGGCTGCATTCGCCGAAATCGTGCAGATCGGACCGGCTCTAGCGCGCCATTCGGTCCCGGTGGGCCGTTGACAGGAATGACAGGGCGCGGTTGATCCGCACCTGTCTGGATGATCAAGGAGTGAGTGATGAAGCTTTTCCGTATGGCGGCGGTGCTGCTGGCCGTCGCGGCGGGACCGGCCTATGCGCAAATGCCCAATATCAATTTGATGCAGGACGCCCCAAGCAAGTCCCCGGAGGAGAGGGCCGCGGAAGTCGAGCGTGACAAGGCCTACAAGGAAACGCTGAAGAAGATTCCGGACTCCAAGGCGTCCAACGATCCCTGGGGTGGCATGCGTTCCGATCCGCCGAAGCAGGCGGCTGCGCCGAAGGCCTCGGCCGCAACCAGTGCGCCCAAGAAGAAGTCGGGCACGACCGCCAACTGATCTTGTGCCGGATCGGGGGCGGTTGACGCCTCCGGCCGGGACTCCTCTCCGGCCGGCCTGCTCCCTACATCTTCCAGAGCGTATCGCGTTGAGGAGGAACGGCATGGCCGAGCGTCCGCGGGATCTCGCCGAGCGGATGGCACGCCGGCGCAAGATGGGCGGCAAGCCGGGCGAAAGCGGCGGCGACGGCTATCTGCGCGAGACATTCACGCTGCCGCGCGCGGCGGCGCGGGCGAGGGCCGAGGCGTTCTTCGCCCGTTACCCCAAGGCCGGCTATATGAGCGTGGTCGAGACCTGGCGCGAGCTGCCCGGCGGCGACATCGAATTCACCATGCGGCGGCTGCCCAGCGCCGACTAGAGCATGATCCGGACCCGAAGGGCCGCGTTAGCGCAAAGTGCGAAGCGGTTTCCTATTCGAAGGTTTCCGCGACGATGCGGATCCGGAACACGGGCTCCTTGGTCTCGTCCAGCAACTCCATGTGCCATTCGGAATTTTCGTGGAGCTTGCGGGCGATGCCGGCGGCCATGTCGGCGCAGACGCTGGTCATCTCTCTCCAGGCCGCATTGCGATCGGCAAATTCCGTCGCCTGGTCCGCACAGCCGGAATAGCGCCCGTTCCGGATTCGAAAGAAGTAGAGCGGCATGGCTGGCACCGGTCGCGCGTGATGGTCCCGCCTGCCGGGCCATAGGCGCGCGCAGTCCAATCCCAAACCGTGAACAGATCAATTCCGGGCCGCTACGGACGGCACTGCGCGGGGCGCGTCGCGGTTCCCTGCAGGGCTGCGGCCGCCTGGTTCAAGCCGTCCTGTTCAAGCCGTTTTGCGCCCGATCGCCTTCAACTCCCGATCGATGCGAAGCTGCACCCGCCGGATTGCGAGCAGATCGATCTTCGTCTCGGTCTTGCCGGTCTTGGTCTCCTCGCCGATGCGGAACTGCCACTGCCAGATTCCCGGAATCGCCGTCTTGGCAACGCTGAACTCGACGCCCCTGTGATTCATGGTCACCCTCCACGATTCACGTCCATGACATCTGAACATGTTGGCCGTCATCATATTCCCGCGACAAGTAAAATTTGCCGGTAAGACTTGGAGAGTTCACGGGAATCCCAAGAACGCGCGCGGTCCGAAACAAACGAAAAGAACTTCCGAAAGACGTGCACGGAATCTGGGCAACGCGGAACAATTCAACCGGTCACGGCGGGGACCGTTCGCGCCGAGGAACTCTGTTCATGGTCGGAGAACCACGGGAAGGATGATGCGTCGAATATCGCTGTTCCGGGTTCCCGGTTCCGTTCCGGCGTCTGGGCTTGTCGCGCTCGTGGCCTTCCAAGCGTACGGGGTACGTTCGACGTTTTTCCACTTTTGCGTGTCACGTAACTATGCTCTGCTCGCGAACGACGGTTCAAACGCGATGTCACGAAGGGGAAGGCGTGAACTGGCTGAGACATCTTGCGCTGCGCTGGGGTGCACGGAATTTCTCGCTGGTCTGCCCTCATTGCCGGCGTCCCGCATCCTTGCCGGCATTCAGGCGCGGGCGTTTCATGCTCGGTGACGAGAAGCTCAGTTGCGAAGGGTGCGGCGAGACCAGTGTGGTCACGTTCTGGCGGTTCGAGGGGCTGTCGTGGCGGTCCGAGTGCACGGGAGCGACACAGCCCGCGCAGCTGTCCAGCTCGCGGCACTGATTCCAGACCGGCGATGCGATCGAAGCCTGGGCTGCGGCATGTGCCTTGCTTGGCCCCATGACAGTCAACAAGCATGTCAACATACATGGGCGCCTCATGCTCGGCATTCCCCGCCGCTACTCTCATTTCGTCTTCGGTGTCATCCAGTCCGGTCTGACCTCGCTGATCGCCGCGGGCATCGCCAGCTTTCCCGCCATCAGCGCGATGGTCTTCCTGGAGCACTGGATGGTGTCGTGGCTGATCGCCTGGGCCGCGATGCTGCCGCTCGTGCTGCTCGCTGCGCCCGCGATCCGCGCCTTCTCGCTGCGGCTGACGCGGGAGGAGCGGGCCTCGTGAGCCGGACGGCCGGCATGAAAAAACCCGCTTGGGGAGAGCCAAGCGGGTGGAAGGTTATTGGAGGCTGAGGTGCTGGGCTGCAACACCATTAGCCGAACGAGCCTAGCCGGTTGAGCTTACGTCAGCCTGACACCGGCGCCAGATCCGGCCTCCGGCGCGCGTCGGCGCGAACAGAAAACCCCGCTCGGGGGGAGCGGGGTCCTCGACTGGTATGGAGGCCCGGTGTTGGTCCACCGGGCGTGACGAGACTAGGCGACCACGCTTACGCGCGCCTGACAGCGGCGTCGAAATCGGCATCGTTCGAGGCCGCAGACTGACCCCGCACCCGTCCCAATTTGGCCATCCGATCGCACCACTGGAGCCACACCCGCGAGCGAGATTCCGTCTCGTTCGGCGAAGCCATGGGGGAAACGTGGCGCGCCGGGAACGGGGTGGCATCATGGATAACGTAGAGCGGTCATTCGCCGCCGCGACGGCGGCTGGCTTCGTCGTGCTTGTGATCGGCATCGCGCTGCTGGTGCTGATGTAGCGCGGTGGGAGGGGACGGGGGCCGGCCATCCAGGATGGACACCCGCGGGCGCGTCCCAAACAAAAAAGTCGAAAACAACCCCATGCACAGTAGGTGGCCTGGCGATTTCGCTGCGCGATCAATGGGTTACTTGCGGTATTTGGATACCTTTACTGCTTCTGACCGGCCTCCGAAGGCGCATCCTGGCGGCCACCCCTCTGTGACGCGTCCCCGGGCCGTCAGCCTGGCGCCGGCGCGACCGCGGTCAGATCCGAAGGCCTGGCCCTCGCGGGCCTAATGAACCTTGATCTCGCCCAAGGGGAGGTGGAGCTCGGCGGCGCGCTCCGCGCGGTCCTTCTTGCGGAACTCGTTTTCCTTCCGCTCGAATTTCACCATCTCCTCCTGCGCCGCCTCGAGCAGGGGATTGCGCCTGAGAGCATCCTGGTGCGTATTTTCCGTCATGACAGAGGTCCCCACTATGGCGATCCCAACCCAGACAAAGCCGACGATCACGGAAGGTTCAGTGCCGAACGATTGCGGAATTATGACGGCGATGGGCGCCCGAGTCTTTGATGCGCGTCATGTTCAGTGGAAGAGGAGGCATGACGAGCTCGCTCGTCTCTGAATCTGGACACGGGACAGCGCCTACTTCCGTGGCGGCAGGACATACCAATGCAGTGTCAGCAAAGCCGCAAACGCTCCCGATAGCGAAAGGATGATCGCTAGGGTGATCGAATATTTGCGAACCCGTTTTGCCCGGCCCGTCTGGATAAGAAGCATTGCCCGAGAATGCACGTTTAAGTAACTTTGGGATAGCGGGAGGCACACATGACAGAACCGAAGGACGTCGAACGCAACTGCCCGGAATGTGACGGCACGGGCCAGGACGCCGGCATGAAGCCGGTTCGGCTCGGTGAAAAGATCGAGTTTCGCCCGTGCACCAAATGCGGTGGATCGGGGAAAATCAAAGAGGCCGCCAACTGAGGCGGCCTTACTTTACTTCGGCGGCTGTAGACCGGGGGACCGCAGCCACTCGCTCATGTGCGAGCCGGTTTCTGCCTCTCGGGCCTTTCGCAGCATCTCCTCGCGAGCCGCTCCAGGTGGAAGTGATTTGGCTTTCTCACGTAGGCGAGCCGCTTCTTCGGCTAGACGGACCTCGAGAATGTCTGTTTGTTTGAACCGACGCCGCTCACTCATCGCAACCTCCAAAAACGGGTCCTAATCCGTGGGGCTTACTGGGATTTGATCTAAGTACGCAGATGCGCGGCTGTCGGTTCCAGAGTGGACACAATTCAATCAGGCCACCCTCAAAATCCAACGCGTGATCGCCCCGAGTACGAGGGCCACGTCAAGCGCATCTTCGGTCAACAAACTCGAACTGGATCTATGAAAGAGGCCGCCAACTGAGGCGGCCTTACTGCATGAGGACGGCAATGGCTGTCAGCAGGACAGGTAGCGTTCCAAATGCAACTACCGCAGCGATGTACAAGCGCTCGTTTTGCATCGAGGCCTCCCCACGGGCTCTGTGAGGCCATGATAGCGGAAGTGGAACCCGTGTGATGTGCAGTTCGTGCCAATATCGGGCGGCCTAGTCCCAAACAGGGCACTGCCAAATTCAATTTAGGCCACTAGGGGTCAAATACGGACGGTACTCAAATTTGGGTACTGGCCGAAATGAGCCACGGCAATTTTCAAAACAGGCCACGTTGCCTAAGGACGCAAGCTTTCGCTTGATCGTCACTGGCAAGATTGGCGTGAAGGAAATTGAGCGCCTCATTCAGAAGCTTGCAATCGATAAAGAAATTCTAGCCGATCAGGACGACGAGGACATTTCGCAGTTCGTTGAGAAATGAAAGAGGCCGCCAACTGAGGCGGCCTCTACTGTCCTCCATTCGGCTTTGAGGGGCCATCCTCCACTTCAAAGGCGGCCGCCAGACTTGCCCAATCGGAAGCAAGATCAAGCCAAGCTTCTTCTTCAGTCGCACTTTGCGCGTTAGCTGCATTCAAGCGGCATTGCTTCGCTCGCATGCGGCATTTTTCGGCGTGTGATTTGCTCAATTAGGGCTTAGGTCGGCGGCCGCAGGCCGGGCGAGGTAAGCCATTCCGTTATGTGCAATGCGGTTTCATCGCGTCGAGCTTTGAGCAACATACACTCGCGCTCAACGCCAGGCGGAAGGGCGTTGGCTGCCTCACGCAAAGCCTTGGCTTCATCCGCAAGACGTTCTTCAAGGGATTTGGGGTGCCTGAAACGGCGTCGCTTTTGCACGGCGCTGCTCCTTTCCTTTCGAGGAAGGCGGGAGCGCGAACCGGCGTTCTCATCACCGATAAAAGCCACGTTCCGTTCGGTGATAGTTCCTAACGTTTCACTAAGGGCAGGGTTGCTCAAGAAGAATCGCGAATTAGGCCACTACCACTTTCAAACTAGGCCGCTGAGGTCGGAAACAGGCCAGCGCCAAAATCCGCAAAAGAACATATTGCGAACCTAGAACAAATGGGGTACATTGATTTTATCGCCGCGCCGCCCCGCCAACCGTTTGTCCCTCTAGCGAATCCTCGCCATAAGGAGCACGACCCAATGTCCACCACTGCCCTGCGTATCGTCGAAGGATCCTCCATGGACAAGAGTAAAGCTCTGGCTGCCGCGCTCTCCCAGATCGAGCGCCAGTTCGGCAAGGGCTCGGTGATGAAGCTCGGCAAGAACGACCGCTCGATGGATGTCGAGGCGGTCTCGTCCGGGTCGCTCGGGCTGGACATCGCGCTCGGCATCGGCGGCCTGCCGAAGGGGCGCGTCGTGGAAATCTACGGGCCGGAATCCTCGGGCAAGACCACGCTGGCGCTGCATACGGTTGCGGAAGCGCAGAAGAAGGGCGGGATCTGCGCCTTTATCGACGCCGAGCACGCGCTCGACCCGGTCTATGCCCGCAAGCTCGGCGTCAATATCGACGAGCTCCTGATCTCCCAGCCCGACACCGGCGAGCAGGCGCTGGAGATTTGCGACACGCTGGTGCGCTCGGGCGCGGTGGACGTGCTGGTGGTCGATTCGGTCGCGGCCTTGGTGCCGAAGGCCGAGCTCGAGGGCGAGATGGGCGATGCACTGCCGGGCCTTCAGGCGCGTCTGATGAGCCAGGCGCTGCGCAAGCTGACGGCCTCGATCAACAAGTCCAACACCATGGTGATCTTCATCAACCAGATCCGCATGAAGATCGGTGTGATGTACGGCTCGCCGGAAACCACCACCGGCGGCAACGCGCTGAAGTTCTACGCCTCCGTCCGCCTCGACATCCGCCGCATCGGCGCGATCAAGGAGCGCGACGAAGTGGTGGGCAACACCACGCGCGTCAAGGTGGTGAAGAACAAGCTGGCGCCGCCCTTCAAGCAGGTCGAGTTCGACATCATGTACGGCGAGGGCGTCTCCAAGATGGGCGAGATCCTCGATCTCGGCGTCAAGGCCGGCATCGTCGAGAAGTCCGGCGCCTGGTTCTCCTATGACAGCCAGCGCCTCGGCCAGGGCCGCGAGAACTCGAAAGCGTTCCTGAAGGCCAACCCCGACATCACCGCCAAGATCGAGACCTCGATCCGCCAGAACTCCGGCCTGATCGCCGAGCAGATTCTCGCCGGCACGCCCGAGCGCGACGCCGACGGCGAGGAGCCGGCGGACGAGTAAGACTAACGCGAAGAGTTTTTCGCGAGGAGCGGGCGCTGAGGACGTTGAGTTGCCGACGTCGTCAGTGCCCGTTTCGTTTTGTTTGTAGCGATCGGGTGGCGCGATGAAGCGTCTGATCTTGACCGGCTGGGGTGGCGGGAGTGATCTTGCTCGATCGGGTTTGGCCGAGATCATCATCCCGTTCCATTTTCAATCTGCGTGGGGCCGCTCCCGCCAGCGGAAAAGCTCTCGGCTTATTTTGCGGCCTACACGAAAGATCTGAGAGGCGATTGTGTCTCGTTTGGGAGTAGGGTGCCGGGCCATGAAGCGCGTAGTCCTGACGAGTTCGTCCGGTGTTGGCCTCATCCACGCGAATCCCGTCGACATGGTCGCCCCGCTCATCTTTCGCTTCGTTTCCGGGCCGTTGCCTACGTCGCATCATCTTGATCAATATCTCGAAGGTCGCAAGTACCCACGCGATCCGGAGGTGCAGTGGTCCGACCTCGTGAGGCGGTCCTCCCAGACGGGCCTCGCACACAAGAATCTTGGATTGGTCTGGTTCTGTAACGCTTATGGCGTCGATCTCATTGAGCTGTGGTTCGATTCCGAACCGAACAGTCAATTGCTATTGATCTGGATACTCGACTATCTCCGCTCCGAACCATACGCGGCCGAGCGTCTTAAGCTGCGAGTCGTCGATTTCGATTTGCTCGGAGCAGGCGGCGCCAGGCTTCGCGATCATACCGTGCGGGGCTTCGACGTCACCGAGCGCGACTTCGAGGCTGCCCGCATCGCCTGGGAGGCCTACCGGGCACCAACGCCCGAGCTCTGTTTCGGATTGCTCGGCAGGGATTTCCCCAAGCTGCCCTTCCTGAAGCCGGCGATGGAGCAGTTGCTGGCAGAATTGCCGTCACCCATCACGGGCCTGGGTGCGACGGAAACGCAGCTTCTCGACTTGATCGCAAAGGGGCACAACCGTACCCGGGAGCTGTTTCAGCCGGGCGGGCTGCTCGACACGCGCGTATTCGACCAATGGGAGCTCGGCCCGTTGCTCGAAGGGCTCGCCTCCGGTCCCGTGCCGGCGATCGCGGGTCTCGACCCGAAGCTCGCGACGCTCGCCCCGCACGATGCGCGCGGCCGCAACGCCGCTTATCGCCGGAGCCGGCTGTCGCTGACCGAATTCGGAAGAGCAGTTCTCGAAGGCCGCGAAGATTTCCGCCGTTACAATCCGCTTCGGCGCTGGTGGGGTGGCACGCTCCTCACCAACGAGCGGCTCTGGCGATGGGATCCCAAGACCCGTTCGTTGATTGCGCCGACCTGATGCGGGGGGCTGCTGATAGCGCTTCCTGGTTTCATATCGGTTTCGATTGAGAGGTGACCTTGTCCCATTTGATTTTAGCCACGAACGATCTCGCGGAAAACGCGCTTCGCCAGTCGCGGGTCGCGAACGTCGTGCTTGGATTCTATCCACGCTTCATCTGGCGGAAATTGCCTTCCGAGGAGCAACTCTTGATGGGGCTGGAGCGCAGATCGGCAAAGCACTGCAATCCCGGCGATCATTGGCTCGATGACGTTTGTCGCGGCTCGCTCAACGGTTTCGGCACGTGGGATACCGGTTTCTTCGAGCTGTGCGCCAAGTTCGACTCAATTGAAATATGGGTCGACCCTCGGCCCAATGATCAGCTCGTGCTGGTCTGGTTGCTCGACCTGCTTCGCCCTTACAGGGAGATCACGACAAAGCTGAGCCTGGTGCATGCGGATGACACTGTTGCGAACTATGCTCCGGAGTCCGTGAAAAAATGGAAGCTGCCGGCCTTCAAGGTGACGGAGAACCATCTGGTGATGGCAAGCCGCGCCTGGCGAGCCTATCGGGCTGAAACACCGCAATCCTGTTTCGATCTGCTGATGACGGACCTGACGATCCTGCCGAGACTTCGATCCGCCTTGATCGCTGTGCTCGAGGAGCTTCCGGACAGCGTGACGGGACTCGGTGCCAGCGAAATGGATCTGCTGGATTCTGTGAACGACGGGCACACCGACCCGAGGATCGTCGAGGAAGCGAGGTGGCTTCGCGACGTGTTCGATCAAAACGACGCGCGCGATGCCTTGCTCGAACTGGCGGACTATTCGGCGCCGCCGGTCCTGTTGGGTGATCCGGCGTTCAACAACGAGGATCGCTACTTCGGCAGGAGCGAGTGGAAGGTCACGCTGACTGAACTCGGGCGTTCACTTCTGGCGCGCGAAGACGACATGTGGCGCCACAACCCGATCAGACGCTGGTGGGGCGGTACTGAACTCACCAACGAACGACTGTGGCGGTGGGATCGCGAAAGCCGATCGTTGGTTGCGCCTTGAGCCGGTGCTGTAGGGTGGGCAAAGGCGCGCACGCGCCGTGCCCACGACATTTCAACGCGGAGAAAGGTGGTGGGCACGCTTTCCGCCTTCGCTCTTCGAGCTACGGCGGACAAGCCGCTTTGCCCACCCTACGAGACCTTACTCCGCCGCTTCCGCGTAATCGCTCACCGGCGGGCAGGAGCACACCAAATTGCGGTCGCCGTAGACGTTGTCGACGCGGCCCACCGGGCTCCAGTATTTGTCGGTGCGCGAGGTGCCCGCGGGGAAGCAGCCTTCGCTGCGGGGGTAGGCGCGGGCCCAATCATCATCCGCGATGTCGTGCACGGTGTGCGGAGCGTGGCGCAGCGGCGAAGCCTCGATCTTGAAGCGGCCGGCCTCGACCTCTGCGATCTCCTTGCGGATCGCGATCATGGCGTCGCAGAACCGATCCAGCTCCGCCTTCGATTCCGATTCGGTCGGCTCGATCATCAGCGTGCCCGGCACCGGGAAGCTCATGGTGGGTGCGTGGAAGCCGTAATCGATCAGGCGTTTTGCGATGTCGTCGACAGTGACGCCGGAGCTTGTCTTCAGCGGACGCGGGTCGACGATGCACTCATGCGCGACGCGGCCCTTGGCGTTCTTGTAGAGCACCGGGAAGTGCGCATCGAGGCGCGCGGCGATGTAGTTGGCGTTGAGGATCGCGATCTCGGTCGCACGCTTCAGGCCTTCGCCGCCCATCATCAGGATGTAGATGTAGGAGATGGTCAGGATCGACGCCGAGCCGAACGGCGCGGCCGAGACCGGGCCGACAGGAGCTTCGCCGTTCGTCACCGGGTGGCCGGGGAGGAACGGCGCAAGATGCGCCTTGACGCCGATCGGACCCATGCCGGGGCCGCCGCCGCCATGCGGGATGCAGAAGGTCTTGTGCAGATTGAGATGGCTGACATCGGCGCCGTAATCGCCGGGCCTGCTAAGGCCGACCTGCGCATTGAGGTTGGCGCCGTCGAGATAAACCTGGCCGCCATGGCCATGGACGATGTCGCAGATCTCGCGAATGTGCTCCTCGAACACGCCGTGGGTCGAGGGATAGGTGATCATGACCGCGGCGAGGTCGTTCGAATGCTTCTCGGCCTTGGCGCGGAGATCGTTGACGTCGACGTCGCCGTTCTTTTCGCAGGCGACCACCACCACGTCCATGCCGACCATCGCGGCCGAGGCCGGGTTGGTGCCGTGGGCGGAGGAGGGGATCAGGCAGATTTTTCGGTGCGTCTCGCCGCGCGCGGCATGATAGCCGCGGATCGCCAGCAGGCCGGCGTACTCGCCCTGCGCGCCGGAATTCGGCTGCAGCGAGATCGCGTCATATCCGGTGATGTCGCACAGCCATTTTTCCAGCCGCGCGAACAGCGCGTGATAGCCCTTGGCCTGCTCGCGCGGAGCGAACGGATGCAGGCTACCAAACTCCGGCCAGGTCAGCGGCATCATCTCGGTGGTCGCGTTCAGCTTCATCGTGCAGGAGCCGAGCGGGATCATGGCGCGGTCGAGCGCGAGGTCGCGATCCGAGAGCTTGCGCATGTAGCGCAGCATCTCGGTCTCCGAGCGGTGCGCGTGGAAGACGGGATGGGTGAGGAAAGCGGTCTTGCGCTTCAAGTCCTCCGGCAGCGCCTCGCGCGTCGAAGCGTCGATCTCGGCATAGGCGAGCGTGCCGCCGAAGGCGCGCCAGACCGCCTCGACCGTCGCGGGCGTGGTGGTCTCGTCGAGCGCGATGCGCAAGTTCGTGTCACCGATGCCGAGATTGATTGTCTCGGCAGCCGCGCGCGCGATGATCTGGGCGCGCTTGCCACCTGCATCGACGCTGAGCGTGTCGAAGAAGTTGTCGCTGTCAGGCGCAAAGCCCAGCTTGCGCAGGCCGCTCGCGAGCACGGCGGCGCGGCGATGCACGTTGCGTGCGATCTGCGCGAGGCCCTCGGGGCCGTGATAGACCGCGTACATCGAGGCGATCACGGCGAGCAGCACCTGCGCGGTGCAGATGTTGGAGGTCGCCTTCTCGCGGCGGATGTGCTGCTCGCGGGTCTGCAGCGCGAGACGGTAGGCGGGCATTCCGCGCGAGTCCACGGAGAGGCCGACGATGCGGCCGGGCAGCGAGCGCTTCAGCGCATCGCGCACCGCCATATAGGCCGCGTGCGGTCCGCCATAACCCATCGGCACGCCAAAGCGCTGCGCCGATCCGATCGCGATGTCGGCGCCGAGCTCGCCGGGAGAGGCGAGCAATGTCAGTGCCAAGAGATCGGCGGCCACGATCGCGAGCGCGCCCTTGGCCTTCAGCGCCGCGATCGCGGGCCTGAGGTCGCGCACTGCGCCGGATGAGCCCGGATATTGCAGCAGCGCGCCGAGCACGTCATCCTTCGCGAGATCGGTGAGGGGATCGCCGACGACCAGGGTCCAGCCGAGCGGCTCGGCGCGGGTGCGCATCACAGCCAGCGTCTGCGGATGCACGTCCTTGTCGACGAAGAAGGCCTTTGCTTCGACCCGCGAGTGCCGCTCCGCGAGCGCCATGGCTTCGGCCGCCGCGGTGGCTTCATCGAGCAGCGAGGCGTTGGCGACGTCGAGCCCGGTGAGATCGCAGATCATGGTCTGGAAGTTGAGCAGCGCTTCCAGCCGGCCCTGGCTGATCTCGGGCTGATAGGGCGTGTAGGCCGTGTACCAGGCCGGATTCTCAAGGATGTTGCGCTGGATCACCGCGGGCAAAATCGTGCCGGAATAGCCTTGGCCGATCAGCGAGGTGAAGACCTGGTTCTGCCGTGCAAGCTCGGCCATATGCGTGATCGCCTCGGTCTCGCTCAGCGGCTTGCCGAGATCGAGCGGCGCGGCCTGCCGGATCGAGGCCGGCAGCGTCTCCGCCATCAGCGCATCGACGCTCTTGGCGCCGACGGTTTCGAGCATGGCGGTGACATCGCGGGCGGAGGGGCCGATGTGGCGGCGAGCGAAGGTGGCGGTGTCGCCGTTGGATTTGCGGTGCGCGGTCATCATGGGTCCTCGCTTAGGAGTTGCTGTCATCGCCCGCCTAGTGCGCAATTGCGCACTCCGGCGGGCAATGATGTGGTGGCGGCTGGCCTCATCACTCCGCTGTCATGCCCCGCGAAGGCGGGGCATCCAGTAGACGCAGGCGTTCGTGATTTAACCGAGAAGCAGCGGCGTACTGGATCACCCGCCTGCGCGGGTGATGACACTGAGAATGAGGTTGGAGTTCTCGTCATCTCACGCCGTATGTGCCTTGTACGCGGCCTCATCCATGAGGCCGCCGAGTTCGCTCTTGTCGGCAATCTTGATCTTGAAGAACCACGCCTTGCCTTGCGCGTCCGAGTTGACCAGCGCGGGCTCGCCGGCGAGTTCGGCATTGGTTTCGAGCACTTCGCCCGAGATGGGCGCGTAGACGTCGGAAGCGGCCTTCACGGACTCGACGACGGCTGCGGCTTCCGCCTTCTTCAGCGCGCGGCCGACCTTGGGCAGTTCGACGAACACGACGTCGCCGAGCTGGGACTGGGCGTAGTCGGTGATCCCGACGGTGGCGACGTCGCCGTCGATGGCGAGCCATTCATGGTCGGAGGTGTACAGCGTCGTGGTCATTGTCTTGTCCTCAGCGTTTGTAGGTGTTTTTCACGAAGGGCATGGCGGCGACGGTGAGCGGCAGCCGTTGGCCGCGCACCTCGGCGAAGATTTGCGTGCCGAGCGCGCTCTGGGTCACGGGCACATAGCCCATCGCGACCGGCGCATTCAGGCTCGGGCCGAAGCCGCCCGACGTGACCTTTCCGATCGGCTCGCTCGACGTCGCGTCCGCAAACAGCAGCGCGCCCTCGCGCACCGGGGCACGGCCCTCGGCGCGCAGGCCGACGCGGCGGCGGGATGCGCCGTTGTCGAAATGAGCGAGGATCTTTTCAGCGCCGGGGAAGCCGCCGGCGCGCGCGCCGCCGCTGCGACGGCTCTTCTGCACCGACCATTCCAGCGCGGCTTCGACCGGCGTGGTCGCGGTGTCGATGTCGTGGCCGTAGAGGCAGAGCCCGGCTTCCAGCCGCAGGCTGTCGCGGGCGCCAAGGCCGATCGGCATCACGTCGGGGTTTTCGAGCAGCGTCTTGGCGAGACGCTCGGCATCGCCAGCAGGGACCGAAATCTCAAAACCGTCCTCGCCGGTGTAGCCGGAGCGCGAGACGAAACAGGCGAGGCCGGCCACCTTGTGCGGACCGGCATCCATGAAGGTCATGGAGGGGACCTCTGCACATAATTTCGCCAGCGCGGCCTCGGCCTTCGGGCCCTGCAACGCGATCAACGCGCGGCCTTCCAGCGAATCGATCACGCAGTCGTCCGAGAGATTCGCGCGCAGATGCGCCTCGTCCTCGGCCTTGCAGGCGGCGTTGACGACCAGGAACAAATGGTCGCCGAAATTGGCGACCATCAGATCGTCGAGAATGCCGCCATCCGTATTGGTGAACTGGGCGTAGCGCTGCCGGCCCGGCGCGATCGCCACGATGTCCTGCGGCACCAGCCGTTCCAGCGCGCGGGCGGCGTCCTCGACTTTGCCCGACTTCGGCCGGAGCGCGAGCTGGCCCATGTGGGAGACGTCGAACAGGCCGGCGGAGCTGCGGGTATGAAGGTGTTCCTTCAGCACGCCCGCGGGGTACTGCACGGGCATGTCATAGCCCGCGAACGGCACCATCTTGCCGCCGAGCGACACATGAAGGTCGTAAAGGGGGGTACGTTTCAGGGAGTCTTTGTCGTCACGCACTGACATTACGGGGCCCTCGGCGGTTCCCCGGGGACGATTCCCTGAGGACACCAGTCGAAGCCCCATCTGTCGCTGTGCCTGAGAGTATTATCCCGTCGGCGGGCGCTGTCCGGACCAACCCCTTAAAGGGTCTTTGCCCGTCGGCGCCTCTTTCCAGATGTCGTCAAAGCCACGCGGTCCTTTTGCCTGAGAGTTTCCGGGGCGGTTGCTCCTTCGGCGCCGGCACCAGTGCCGGTCTCTCCCGACGTGGCCGTACGATACAGATGGGTACAGACCACAGGGTAGCCAAGCCTGTCAACGCGGCATCAGCGGCTTTCAACGGGATTGCAACGGGACCTGCGCGCCTGCGGCAACCCACTGATCCGTCTGCACAGTTTCTGGACAGCGAAGCTGGCCTTGTCTAAAAGCGCTTTGGCCCGCAGATATCAGCCCAGACGTGCGGTTTGGATGGCTGGGAAGCGGGTCCAAGCACACCCGATTGGATGAACATGAGCGGCGTCAACGAGATCAGGTCGACCTTTCTGAACTTCTTTGCCGAGAACGGCCACGAGATCGTGTCGTCCTCGCCATTGGTGCCGCGCAACGATCCGACGTTGATGTTCACCAATGCCGGCATGGTGCAGTTCAAGAACGTCTTCACCGGCGTCGAGAAGCGGCCCTATCAGCGCGCCACCACGTCGCAGAAGTGCGTGCGCGCCGGCGGCAAGCACAACGACCTCGACAATGTCGGCTACACCGCGCGCCATCTCACCTTCTTCGAGATGCTCGGCAACTTCTCGTTCGGCGACTATTTCAAGGAGCGCGCGATCGAGCTCGCCTGGACGTTGATCACCCGCGAGTTCGGGCTGAAGAAGGACAAGCTGCTCGTCACCGTCTACCACACCGACGACGAGGCCGCTGGCCTGTGGAAGAAGATCGCCGGCTTCTCCGACGACCGCATCATCCGGATTCCGACCTCGGACAATTTCTGGGCGATGGGCGACACCGGCCCGTGCGGGCCGTGCTCTGAGATCTTCATCGATCGCGGCGAGCACATCTGGGGCGGGCCTCCGGGCTCGCCGGAAGAGGACGGCGACCGCTTCCTCGAATTCTGGAATCTCGTGTTCATGCAATACGAGCAGGTGACGAAGGAGGAGCGCGTGGATCTGCCGCGTCCCTCGATCGACACCGGCATGGGCCTCGAGCGCATGGCCTCCATCATGCAGGGCGTCGACAGCGTGTTCGAGACCGACCTGTTCCGTCACCTGATCGACGCGACGGCGTCCGCGCTCGGCAGCGGGCCGAACGAGCAGACCGTGGCCTCGTTCCGCGTCATCGCCGACCATTTGCGCTCCTCGGCCTTCCTGGTCTCCGACGGCGTGCTGCCCTCCAACGAGGGCCGCGGCTATGTGCTGCGCCGGATCATGCGCCGCGCGATGCGCCATGCGCAGCTGCTCGGTGCGAAAGAGCCGCTGATGCATCGCCTGGTCTGGGCGCTGGTGCGCGAGATGGGCCAGGCCTATCCCGAGCTGATGCGCGCGGAAAAGCTGATCGAGGAAACGCTGCGGCTGGAAGAGACCCGCTTCCGCAAGACGCTGGTGCGTGGCCTTGCCATTCTCGACGAGAAGAGCGCGTCCCTGAAGAAGGGCGACATGTTCGACGGCGACGTCGCCTTCACGCTGTATGACACCTACGGCTTCCCGCTGGACCTGACGCAGGACGCGCTGAAGTCGCGCGGCATCGGCGTCGACCAGTCCGCCTTCACCGACGCGATGGAGCGGCAAAAGGCCAAGGCGCGCGAGTCGTGGAAGGGCTCGGGCGAAGCGGCCAGCGAAGCGATCTGGTTCCCGCTGCGCGAGAAGCTCGGGGCCACCGAATTCCTGGGCTACGAGACCGAGAGCGCCGAAGGCGTGGTGTCCGCGCTGGTGAAGGACGGCGCTGAAGCCGCCAGCCTCAAGGCCGGCGAAACCGGCGCAATCGTGCTGAACCAGACGCCGTTCTATGCGGAGTCCGGCGGCCAGGTCGGCGACACCGGCGTGCTCACGGGCGAGGGCGGCCTAAAATTCCGCGTCACCGACACGCAGAAGAAGCTCGGCGATTTCTTCGTTCACGTCGGCACGGTCGAGAGCGGCGAGCTGAAGGTGGGCACTGCGCTCCAGCTCGAGGTCGATCATTCCAGGCGCTCCTCGATCCGCGCGCATCACTCGGCGACGCATCTCATTCATGAAGCGCTGCGCCAGGTGCTCGGCGACCACATCGCCCAGCGCGGCTCGATGGTCGCGCCGGATCGGCTGCGCTTCGACTTCGTGCATCCGAAGCCGATCACGGTGGAGGAGCTTGCCCGCGTCGAGGACATCGCCAACGACGTGGTGCTGGAGAACGACGAGGTCACCACGCGCGTCATGGGCGTCGACGAGGCCCGCGAGGCCGGCGCGCGCGCCCTGTTCGGCGAGAAATACGGCGACGAGGTCCGCGTCGTCTCGATGGGCAGGACCGCGCGCGAGCGCGGCGCCAACGCGCTCGGCTGGTCGGTCGAACTGTGCGGCGGCACCCATGTGCGGCGCACCGGCGATATCGGCCTGATCACGCTGACCGGCGAGAGCGCGGTCGCCTCCGGCGTGCGCCGCATCGAGGCACTGACCGGCAACTATGCGCGCCGGCACGCCAACGAGACCATGGCACTGGCGAAGACCGCGGCGAACGAACTGCGCACCTCGATCGACGACGTCCCGGCGCGCATCACCGCGCTGATGGACGAGCGCAAGAAGCTCGAGCGCGAATTGTCCGACGCCCGCAAGAAGCTCGCAATGGGCGGCGGCGCGTCGAGCGGCGATGGCGCAGCGGCGAGCGTGCGCGAGGCCGGCGGCGTCAAGCTCATGGCGCGCGCGGTCGAGGGCATCGAGATGAAGGATCTCAAGAGCCTTGCCGACGACGGCAAGAAGCAGATCGGCTCCGGCGTGGTCGCCATCGTCGGCGTCACCGAGGACGGCAAGGCCGGCGTTGTGGTCGGCGTCACCGCCGACCTGACCGCGCGCTTCAACGCCGTGAATCTCGTCCGCGTCGCCTCCGAAGCGCTCGGCGGCAAGGGCGGCGGCGGCCGGCCCGACATGGCGCAGGCCGGCGGCCCCGACGGTGCCAAGGCACCCGAGGCCCTCGCGGCGATCGAAAAAGCGATGGGGGCTGCGTAAACGCCCATGCGCCCCGTTCCGCGAGGACGTGGCTCAGCCGATCCCAATTTGAGGGATCGCCTCTACGAATTGCTGGAGCACGATCCGCTGGCCTATTCCATCGGGTCGCGCTTCATCCAGCTCATCATCGGCGTCATCGTGCTCAATGTCGCCGCGATGATTTTGGCCTCGGTGCCGGAGCTGGACGATCGGTACGGCACGCTGTTCGCAGGCATCACCATCCTGTCCGTGATCGTGTTCGCGCTGGAATATGCGGCGCGGCTCTGGACGGTGGCGGGGCACACCCCGCGCACGGGCTCTGCGCTGGCCGACCGGCTCGGCTATGTCTTCTCGGCGCTCGGCGTCATCGACCTCATGGCGTTCCTGCCCGCGGCCATCGTGCTGGCCACGGGACGGCACGCGACGCTGGCCGCGCTCGGCGTGCTGCCGTTCTTCAAGCTGATCCGGTACTCACCGGCGATGCGCTCGCTGCTCGCAGCCGTGCACGCCGAGCGGCGGGCGCTGATCGGCTGCGTCGTCATCCTGATCGGTGCCGTGCTGACCTTCGCCTCGCTGCTCTACGCCATCGAGCGCGAGGTGCAGCCGGACAAGCTCGGCACCATCCCGCAGGCGATGTGGTGGGCGATCGTGACGCTCGGCACCGTCGGCTATGGCGACGTCGTGCCGGTGACGCCGCTCGGCAAATTCATCTCCACATTCGCCATCATCGCGGGCTTCGCCATGATCGCGCTGCCGGTCGCGATCATCTCCACGGCCTTCGCCGAAGAGCTGAAGCGGCGCGACTTCGTCGTCACCTGGGGCATGCTGGCGCGGGTGCCGCTGTTCTCGCATCTGTCCGCATCGGAGATCGCCGACATCATGCGGCTGTTGCGAGCGCGCACCATCGAGCAGGGCGAGGTGCTGGTGCGGCGGGGCGATGCGGCGTCCTCGATGTATTTCATCACCGCCGGCGAGGTCGAGATCGCGCTGCCGAGCCAGCATGTGCGGCTCACCGATGGCACCTTCTTTGGCGAGATCGCGCTGCTGCACAAGACCAAACGCAGCGGCACGGTGACGGCGGCGCGCAAGACGCGCCTCTTGGTGCTCGACGCCCAGGATTTTCACGCATTGATCGCGCGCATGCCGACGCTCGCCGACCACGTCCACACCGTCGCCAAGGCCAGGCTGGCCGACAGCGGCGATCTCGCTGCGGCGGAGCTGGCGCAGGCGGAGCGCGAGGGCACAGACCGCTGAGCGGTCAGCCCTTCTTCAGGAAGATATAATCGGCGGAATACGGCGCGCTTTTGAACTCGCCAGCCTTGTCGCATGCGCCGTCGAGCTTGCCGCCATGGGTGTTGATGCGCTGGACGGTGGTAACAGGCGTCAGCACGCCGCTGCCGCGGTGGGAGGCGACCTCCAGCTTCAGCCAGGGGATATCGGCGGCCGTCGCACCCGGCGCGTTGCCGACGGCCTTGCCGACCACGGCGCTGCCGTCGGCGAGTTCCCAGTTCGGGCCGGCATAGTGGCGGCCGGTGGTCTTGCCCTCGGCGAGGAGCGTCGCGATCGGCTCGCGGAAAGCCCAGGCGAGCTTGCCGTCGGTGCCGGCCTTGCACTCATAGACCTGCGCGCCTTCGGCGTGGGTGCTGAGCACCACCGTCTCTCCGGGCGCGGCGATGGCCTCGGGGAGCGTCTCCGCGGCCGCAGCCGGTCCAGCGAGCAGCAACAGGCAGGGGACGGCAAGCTTGATCGACATGGTCGCATCTCCGCGCGAGGGGTCTCAAAAAAACGAACGGGCCGCGCTTTCAGGCGCGGCCCGTGATGATGTCTGGCCCAGTCGGGCGAAATTGCGGTTGGCAGCTTACGCCGCCAGCGCCTTCGTCAGGTTTTCCGCGACCTTGTCGAGGAAGCCGGTGGTCGAGAGCCAGCGCTGGTCGGCGCCGACCAGCAGCGCGAGGTCCTTGGTCATGTAGCCGGCCTCGACGGTGTCGACGCAGACCTTTTCCAGCGTGTTCGCGAACTTGGCGAGCTCGGCATTGTTGTCGAGCTTGGCGCGGTGCGACAGGCCGCGCGTCCAGGCGAAGATCGACGCGATCGAGTTGGTCGAGGTCTCCTTGCCCTTCTGGTGCTCGCGGTAGTGGCGGGTCACGGTGCCGTGGGCGGCTTCGGCCTCAACGGTCTTGCCGTCGGGGGTGAGCAGCACCGAGGTCATCAGGCCGAGCGAGCCGTAGCCCTGCGCGACGGTGTCGGACTGCACGTCGCCGTCGTAGTTCTTGCAGGCCCAGACATAGCCGCCGGACCATTTCAGCGCCGAGGCCACCATGTCGTCGATCAGGCGGTGCTCGTAGGTCAGGCCCTTGGCCTCGAATTCCTTCTTGAACTCGCGGTCGTAGATGTCCTGGAAGATGTCCTTGAAGCGGCCGTCATAGACCTTGAGGATGGTGTTCTTGGTCGAGAGATAGACCGGGTAGTTGCGCAGCAGGCCGTAGTTCAGCGAGGCGCGGGCGAAGTCGATGATGGAGTCGTCGAGATTGTACATCTCCATGGCGACACCGGCGCCGGGCGCCTTGAACACTTCCTTCTCGATCACGGTGCCGTCCTCGCCGACGAACTTCATCGACAGGGTGCCCTTGCCGGGGAACTTGAAATCGGTGGCGCGGTACTGGTCGCCATAGGCGTGGCGGCCGATGATGATCGGCTTGGTCCAGCCGGGAACGAGGCGCGGCACGTTCTTGCAGATGATCGGCTCGCGGAAGATCACACCGCCGAGGATGTTGCGGATGGTGCCGTTCGGCGACTTCCACATCTGCTTGAGGTTGAACTCCTTCACCCGGGCCTCGTCCGGGGTGATGGTGGCGCACTTGACGCCGACGCCGACCTTCTTGATCGCCTCGGCGGCGTCGATGGTCACCTGATCGTTGGTGTGGTCGCGGTATTCCATGCCCAGGTCGAAATACATCAGCTCGACATCGAGGTACGGGTTGATCAGCTTGTCCTTGATGTACTGCCAGATGATCCGGGTCATCTCGTCGCCATCGAGTTCGACGACGGGATTGGATACCTTGATTTTTGCCATGATCGGAGAAGCCTTCTTGGGAACGGCGCCGCCGGCGCCAAATTGAATATCCGCCGCCTCTTAGCACCTGATAGCAGCGGGCGAAAGCCAAGTGATTATGCACTTTTAGCTCATCCAGCTTCCACAGATGGGGGGCGGGACGGGGCCCGGCCGCAGGGGCGAGGTGAAGTTTCAGGCGAGATTCAAAAGTCGAATCCAACCCGTTATTTCTCTTGAGAATTTCGTCAGGACAGGCAAACGACAGGCGAACGGGCCGCCGGCCCAGGACAGGGGCGAGACCGAGCCAGGTCCGAGCCAAGATCAAGCCAAGACCGAGCCAAGTCCGGCCCTGAATCAATTCCTGAGAGCGCTCTGACAAGGCCTTGAGAGACAGTGTGAAAGCGAAACCAGATGTCGGGGACTGACAAGAGCAAGGCGGGTCTTTCCCTCGACGGTCCCATCGTGATCCTGGTCGAGCCGCAGCTCGGCGAGAACATCGGCATGGCCGCGCGCGCCATGGGCAACTTTGCGCTTGGCCGATTGCGCATCGTCAACCCCCGCGACGGCTGGCCCAATATCGCCGCCCAGCGCGCCGCCGCCGGCGCCGACCACATTCTGGAAAAGGTCGAATTGTTCGGCACGGTCGAAGAGGCGGTCGCCGACCTCGACCTGCTGTTCGCCACCACCGCGCGCCCCCATGACCAGGCCAAGCCGGTGGTCGGGCCGGAGGCTGCCGCCAGCGAGATCGCCGGACACGTCGCGACCGGCGGCAAGGCCGGTATCCTGTTCGGCCGCGAGCGCTGGGGCCTGACCAACGAGGAGGTCGGGCTCTCCAACCGCATCATCACCTTCCCGGTCAATCCGGGCTTTGCCTCGCTCAACCTCGCCCAGGCCGTGCTGCTGGTCGGCTATGAATGGTTCAAGCGCGCCACCTCGGGCGAGCTGCCGCACGCCATGCCGGAGCGCTCCGAGCGCGCCTCGCAGCACCAGATGCAGGCCTTCTTCGACAACCTCATCCGCGAGCTCGACCGGGTCGAATTTTTGCGCCCGGCGGAGAAGCGCGACACCATGCTGGTGAACCTGCGCAACATCTTCAGCCGGATGGAGCCGACCAAGCAGGACATGCACACCCTGCATGGCGTGGTGATGGCGATCGCGGAAGGGCGCAAGGGCCCGGCCAAGGGCGGCGTGCTCGACGGCGAGCAGGCCACGCGCCTGCGCGCGCTGCTGGCCGAGCACGGGCAGGGCGGCGGCGTGCCCGACAGCGGCTCCACCGTGCGCGGTCTCGCCCGCCTGCTTCGCCGCAACCCGACCGACGCCGAGCGCCTGCTGTGGCAGGCGCTCACGCGCGACCGCCGTTTCGCAGGTGGGTTCAAGCGCCAGACCCCTGTGGGGCGCCACATCCCGGACTTCGTCTCGTTCCCGCACCGGATCGCGATCGAGCTGGTCAACCCGGGCGAGGGTGAGGCCATCGCGGCGGATCGCGCGTCGCGGAGGGCGTGGCTCGAAGCGCGGGATTATCGGGTGATCGACATTCGCGCGGCGGATGTGGAGCGGGATATCGAGGCCGAGCTGGTGCGGCTGCAGGGGATGGTGGAGCAATCGCAGTAGGTCTCGTGACGTCGTGCTTGCGGTCGCAAGCAGCGTCCATTGCGCGGGACGTCACGCGGCCGAGCCCGGTGGGACCACGTAAAGCGTCAGGGCGAAGATCGCGTAGATGAACAGAAGCAGCGCGCCGATAAACCACGCCGACCGGCCGCTGTTCGTGATGAAGCTGGCTGTCAGGGCCGACACCATCACCATGGTCACCGCCCCGGGCCAAAATTGCAGGTCCATGGGCTTCGGTCCCGTGACGTAGCTGAGCAGGACCAGCACGGGGGCCACAAAAAGCGCGATCTGCGAGGCGCTGCCGAGCGCAATGCTGACGCTCATGTCGAGGCGGTTCTTGCGCGCCGCAGAGAACGCGACTGCCATTTCCGCCGCAGCACCGACGAGGGCGACGATGATGAAGCCGACAAAGGCCGGGCTCATGCCAAAAGTCTCCGCCGCCTTCTGCACGGATTCGACGAAGATCTCGCTGACGAGCGCGACCAGAACGGTGACGCCGAGGAGTGTGCCGATCGCAAGCCCGATCGGCCAAGGTGCCTCTGCCTCGCCATGCTGCTCGCTCGCAAAGAGCTCCTTGTGCGTCTTGAGCGAGAACAGCAGGCCGAGCGCATAGGCGATGATGAGCAGCACGGCGAGGCCGATGCTGAGCTTCTGCGTGACGACCTCGCCATGGGCCAGATCGAGGTCGGCGACGGCAGACGGGGCGAGCAGCGCGACCGTCGCCATCAGCAGCAGGCCCGACTGCAAGCGTCCGCCGGCGCGGTTGTATTCCTGCACGTGATATTTGAGTCCGCCAAGCAGGAACGAAGCGCCCAGCATGAACAGCGAATTGGTGACGATGGCCCCCGCGATCGAGGCCTTCACCAGCATGTACTGACCGGCGTGGAGCGCGGTTACCGCGATGATGAGTTCGGTGAGATTTCCGAGCGTCGCGTTGAGCAGGCCGCCGACTGCGTCGCCGGTCTTTTCCGCGACCGCCTCCGTCGCGTGGCTGAGCAGCGCCGCCAGCGGCACGATGGCGAGGACCGCGAGCACGAACAGCGCCGTGTGCGCGTCAGGCGCGGCCTTTTCAGCGATCAAAACGATCGGCACGAAGGCGAGCATCCAGAGTAGCGGGTTACGGCGAATTTCGCTCAGCAGCGATCCCATGTGTCAACCCCTTCTGCAAGACAGGCTGGATGAGACTGGGCATCGCGGACCGGCGGTTGTTGATTTGGCTCAAGGCGCGCCCGCCAGAAGGTCCCCAACGAGACCCATTTTGTAGAGGCGTCAGCCTTGCGGTTGCGCAAAGCGCAGTCCGCCGGGCGTAACGCACCCTACGACGTTTGCCCGAGCTGAACCTCGCGCTCCACCGCAATCCAGGTCGTCCTCGCCACCGCCAGCAACCTCCCGGCCTCATCATGCGCCGCAGCCTCGGCCGTGCGCTTGCGGCCGTCGCGGCCGGTTGGCCAGGCCGTGATGATGCAGCGCTCGCCGGGGCGTGGGCGGGCCTCGATGCGGGCCGACATCCGCCCGAGCAGGAGCGGGGTCTTGTCGTAGGTGTCGCTCTGTGGACTGCAATTGCAGGCGAAGCCGGTGGGGCAATCGAGCGCTGACCAGAGGAATTCCGGCGCGATCAGGCCGTCGTCGGCGGCGAGATTTGGATCGGGCGTCCAGCTTGCTGCCAGAACGGGTGCGTGCGCTTGACGACCGAGTGATCCCGCGAAGATGCGCAGACCGTCTCCCTTGGCTCTTGCGGGGCCGCAGACGAAACATGTCGGCAGGGGATGCTCGTGCGGCTTCACCGGCGTCAATAACTCGGCGGCTCGGGCTTCCTCAAAATTTGCTGTCTCCACGCGCGCAAGCTCGACGTTCGCGGCGCGCCCAGTTGCGACAATCTTGGCGCCATCGCGAAGCTCCCAGGTGCCATCGTCGGTTGCGACTGTCGCGAGCGGGGTGTCCAGGGGAGGGGGCGCGCGCAGCGTCACCTCCGCGCCGCCGGGAATGTGGCGAGCCAGCCGGCCGCAGACATAGCCGCCGTTGCCGGAGTTCGGAGGGCCGCAATAGCGCTTGTCGATGATGATCTCTGCCAACTCTCGCCTACCTCTCTTGCCGTTCCCTCACGCACTCTACCGGATATTGAGCACAATTCGTCCCTGAACCGTGCGGTTGGCCACGGCGCGCATGGCTTCGCCAGCCTCTTCCAAAGGGAGGACGCGGTCGATGTGCGGACGAATTTTTCCGTCGGCGAGCAATTGCATCAGCGTGTCTTTCATGCGCGCGGCTTCGACAGAAAATTTCTCCGCCCAGGCGCCGACGAAGACGCCGAGGATGGAATAGTTCTTGAGGAGCGGCAGGTTCATCGGGATCGATGGAATCTCGCCGCTGGTGAAGCCGATCGGGATCAGCCGTCCGCTCCAGGCCATCAGCCGGGCCATCTGCTCGAAGATCGCGCCGCCGACGTTATCGAAGCCGATATCGATGCCGTTTCCTGATGTGACCGACTTGATGCGGTCGCGCAGATCTTCGCTGCGATAGTTGACGATTTCGCTGGCGCCGTAGCTGCGCACCAGCGCCGCCTTGTCGTCGGAGCCGATACCGGCGATGACGCGCAGGCCCAGGTGGCTGCCGAGATCGACGGCGGCCAGGCCAACCCCGCCGGCCGCGCCCGTGACAAAGAGGGTTTCGCCACGCTGCGCCCGCGCCCGCTCGACCAGCGCATAATAGGCCGTGCCGTAATTGTGCAGCACCGTTGCTGCCGCCTCGAACCCGACGCCATCAGGCAGATGCACGCTCTTCGATTCCTTGGCGGTCATCCGTTCGGCGTAGCCGCCGGTCCAGCTGCTACAGGCGACGCGATCACCGGGCGCGAATGTCGTGACCTTGTCGCCGACCGCGGCGACGACGCCGGATGCTTCGGTGCCGGGCACGAAGGGCGTCGGTGGCCGCATCTGGTAGAGGCCCGAGACCATCAGTTGGTCCATGAAACTGACGGAGGCCGCATGGACGTCGATGAGAATCTCGTCGCCGGCGGGCTTGGGCTCGTCGATCTCACTGAGGCGCAGGTCTTTCGGCCCGGTGAACGAGTTGCACAGGATCGCTCTCATCGTGCGGCTCCAACGGATTGTCTAAATTCGGCAGGTTCCCTGAGCGGTGTCGCATATCCCGCGACGAGCTTGACGAAATCGGCCTGTCGCGCTGCACCGGTCTTTTCAAACAGGCGACGGACATGCGTTTTGACTGTCGTACCGGCAACGCCGAGCGCCGCGGCGACTTCGGGAACACCGCCGAGCTCGACGATCGCGAGCAGGACGCGCAACTCGGTCGGCGTCAATTTGAATGCCTTCCGGATCACCTCGGAATGCGACGTTGTCGTCAGCGCCACCTTGCGAACGAACAACGCCGCGACGGCGCTGTAATTCGCACCTGCACGCCGGCGCGCGCCAGCGGTCAAAGGGAGGGCATGGGCGACGTAGCGCTGCCCATCCAACCCGATCATCGGCACCGCGATTCCGCGGACGGCGAGGGCTGAATCGCCGTACCCGGCCGCGGCGAAGACGTGTCGCAATGTCCGGTTGACCTCCGGATCGCCGGCCGCAAGGCGCCCGCGGATCTCGTGCATGACGTCGCGCGCATCGAGAATGGCCTGCCCGGCCGTATTGGCGTGGATGAGGCGCGCGTCCACGTCAACGAGATACAGACCGACGTCGAGCCCATCGAGCGTATCGGCGAATGTGGCGGCTTCCGCGGACGTCAGGGGGACAGGGAATGGCGCGTTCATCGCGATGCTCCTGCAGTCCGGCGATCTTCCGTCGGCCGACGACCGAAAAGGCGCGGCACCAGCATCGGAACCTGCCTGCGATACTGCTGATAGGTCGCGCCGAACTCGGCGATCAGATCCCGCTCTTCGAACTGGAGCCCGATCAGGATGTAGGCCGTGTTGGCGAGTGCGAACAGCAGATGGCCGGCGGTCATCTCGGGCGTCGCCCAGAACGCGATCAGAAAGCCCAGCATCAGCGGATGCCGCACGATCTTGTAGAGCAGCGGCGTCCTGAAGGACTGACCCGGCATCTCGGCCCCGCGCCACGCGAAGAAAGCCTGACGCAGCCCGAACAGATCGAAATGATCGATCATGTAGGTCGAGGCAAACACGATCACCCAGCCGAGCCAATGCACGCCGGTCAGCAGCCCGGCCGCGATGCCGCTGGCCTGCCAGACCGGCGCCGGGATCGGACGCCACTGCCAGAACAGCAGCAGCAGGATCAGGCTGGAGAGCAGCACATAGGTGCTGCGCTGGCAGGCGGCGGGAAGGAGTGTTGACATCCGCCGTTTGAAGGATGGCCGCGCCATGACGCTGTGCTGGACGGCGAACAGGCTCATCAACAGCAGGTTGACGGCGATGGCCTCGCTCAAATTCGCTTGGCCACCGACATCGATGGACTTCGGCACGACATAATTGCCGACGAAACCAAGCGCATAGAGAAACGAAGCCGTGAATATTCCATAGCTCACGAGAGCGTAGAGCAGGATTGCGAGGCGCGCGGTCATGGTTTTTCCTATTGTGCCTGATACAGCGGTGCCGCATGCAGGAGCCTGAGCCGCTCGCTGGCGGGCAGGCTCGATCTGGGCCGATCGTTATCGCTGGACCGTCCCCTGCGCGTCCCCCGGGGGCGCTGGCCGGGGAAAGAGGATTTCCATGACGGCTTTCTCGCTGGGGACGTTCGGGTTCCCGGAGGTCCACGCCGACGGCCGCCCGATCAAGCTGGCCTTGCGCAAGGGCCTTGCGCTGCTGGTCTACCTTGCCGAAGCCAAAGGTGCGGTCGCACGGGACGTCATGGCAACGCTGCTGTGGCCGGAAGCTTCCCGAGAGACGGGTCTCGCTCGATTGCGGCGCCTGCTCCACCGCATCGAACTCACGCTCGGCCAGCCGGTTTTCGAGACCGACCGCACCAGCGTGCAATGGTCTCCGGCGGTCGAGCTGAAGATCGACTCGCATCTGTTCGAGAGCGCCTGCGACAGCGGCGGCTTCGAGGAGGCCTGCGCGATCTATCGGGGGGACTTCCTTGCGGGCTTTGCTCTGGACGGCTGTCGCGAATTCGACGATTGGGCGTTCTTCCGGCGCGAGGCGCTGCGGGGACGGCTCGTGCACGCGCTCGAGCGTCTGGTGCAGGACAGGAACGCCGCCGGCGATCATTTTGCCGCGACCGCGCATGCCGGACGGCTGGTCGAGCTCGATCCGCTCAGCGAAGTCTATGGCCGGCATCTGATCCGCAGCCTTCTGCTTGCGGGCGATCGAAGCGCGGCGGAACGACATCACGGAGCGCTCACACAGCGGCTGCGCGACGAGCTTGGGGTTGCACCGGAAGCCGAAACGGAGGCGCTGATGAGTCCTGCGGCGGCGCCGCATGCCGCCCCGGTGACACGCTATGTGAAGGGCTCCGGCGTGCATCTGGCTTATCAGACCCATGGAAGCGGGCCGCTCGATATCCTGGTCATGCCCGGCTTCGTGTCGCATGTGGAGCGCGCCTGGGAGCATCCCGCGAGCCGGACGTTTCTGGCGTCGTTGATGAAGCTGGGGCGCCTGATCGTCTTCGATCGTCGCGGCATTGGGCTGTCCGACCGGGTCGGATCGGCGCCCGGCATCGATGTCACCGCGGAAGATATCGGCACCGTGCTGCGCGCGGCGGACTCGCGCCGCGTCGTGCTGTTCGGTGCATCCGAATGCGGGCCCGCATGCGTCAAGTTTGCAGTCGACGACCCCCGCCGCGTGGCCGGGCTCATTCTGTTCGGCGCGCTGGCCAAGGGCTGCTGGTCACAGGACTATCCGCACGCGCTGCGCGCCAGCCAGTACGACGCCTGGAGCAAGCATCTCATCGCGCAATGGGGCGGCCCGGTCGGGATCGAGGCCTTTGCGCCGAGCTTGGCCAATGATCCCCAGGCCCGCGCCTGGTGGGCGGGACTGTTGCGCGCCGCGTCCAGTCCCGGCGGCATCTCGGCCGTGCTGGAGGCATTTCGCGACGCCGACGTCCGGGAGTTGCTGCCGCAGGTCTCCGTGCCGACATTGGTGTTGCACCGGCGGGGCGACAAGGCCGTGCGGATCGCGGCGGGCCGGGATGTTGCGAGCCGGATCAGCGGCGCCGAGTTCGTCGAGCTCGACGGCAGCGATCATTGGTTTTTTGCCGGCGATCAAGGGCCGGTGCTTGCGGCGATCGGGCGGTTTATGGAAGCGTTGCGGTCACGCGGCGAGGGCGCCGGTGTGAAGCGCTAGCCTCATTTATTGGCACGTTTCGTGCCTTCCAAAGCGGCAGGTCCATCACAACACCTGGCCAAGGGAGACCCTGACAATGAAACGCGAAGACCTCACCGAGAAGCTGCTCGACATCAAGCGCGAGAAGGGCTGGAGCTGGAAGCATATCTGCGAGAAGATCGGCGGCTATTCCGAGGTGCTGATCGTCGGCGCCATTCTCGGCCAGATGAAATTGACAAAACCGCAGGCCGCCAATGCCGGCGAGTTGTTCGGCCTGTCGAAGGCCGAGACCGCCATGCTCAACGAGGTGCCGATGCGCGGCACCGGCACGCCGATGCCGCCGACCGATCCCCTGATCTACCGCTTCTACGAGATGGTGATGGTGAACGGCCCGGCCTGGAAGGCGCTGATCGAGGAGGAGTTCGGCGACGGCATCATGTCGGCGATCGACTTCGACATGGGCATCGAGCGCGTCGCCAACCCGAAGGGCGACCGCGTCAAGATCACCATGAGCGGAAAATTCCTGCCGTACAAATATTACGGCGCCAGCGGCAACGTGCCGGAATACGGCTTCAAGGAGGAGTAACCGCGGCGAACGCGTCGCGCAATTCCCTGATCGGAGCCATCTCGCGGACGAAGGTGAAGGAGCCGTTCTCCTTCATCTCGCGCGCACTCCTCAGGAATGCCGCGAGCGCATAACGCGACATGGCGCCGCCGACGCTGATGCGCTTGACGCCCGCCGCCGACAGTTGCGCCAGCGTCAGGGTCGGATCGGCAAAGCCCATCACGAGGTTGAACGGCTTTCCGACCGCGGCGACGACAGTCTGGATCGTGGCGAGGTCGTGGACGCCTGGTGCGTAGAGGACATCGGCGCCCGCGGCCTCGAAGGCCTGGAGCCGGCGGATCGTGTCGTCGAGATCGTTGCGCCCGTGCAGGAGGTTTTCTGCGCGCGCCGTCAGCGTGAACGGAATGGACAGCGAGCGCGCCGTCTCGACGGCGGCCTGCACGCGCTCGACCGCAAGCGCGAAATCGTAGATCGGCCGCTCGCGGTCTCCGGTGGAGTCTTCGATCGAGCCGCCGACCGCGCCGGCCTCGGCAGCGCGCCGGATCGCGTCCGCAGCGCGCCTCGGCTCATGTGCCCCGCAATTCTCGAGGTCCACGCTGACGGGCAGCTCCGTGGCGGCGGCAATCGCCCGGCAATTGTCGAGGATGACATCGAGACCGACCGTCGAGGTGCCGAGCATGTTCGCGACGCCGAGACTGGTGGTCGCGAGTGCTTCGAATCCCATGGATGCGAGCAGCTTGGCGGTGCCGGCGTCGTAAGGGTTGGGAATGATGAACGCGCCCGGCCGCTGGTGCAGGGCCCGAAAAGTTTCCGCCTTCTCCAATTGGCTGGGCATGGTTCGCTCCGTTGTTGGTGTCACCCCGGCGTCCGCGATAGAGCCATTTCGGCCATCCGCCAAATTTGTTATTTCTTTCGCCACCATCCGCTTTTTGCATGAGGTGTCCGCGATGGACAGCGATGCCCTCCACACCTTTCTGACCGTTCACCGCAGAGGCGGGATCTCGAATGCAGCGAAGATCCTGCACCGTTCGCAGCCGGCGATCTCCCGCCGCATCGCGCTGCTGGAGCAGGAGCTCGGTGTGCCACTGTTCGAGCGGGTGGCGGGCCGCACGCGGCTCAGCGATGCCGGGCGCGTCCTGATCCCCTATGCCGAGCGCGCCGTCGCGGCGGCGCAGGATGCCGAGCAGGCGGTACGCGCGCTCACCCGGCAGAATTGCGGGCCGGTTTCGCTGGTCGTGACCGGTACCCTTGCCGATGGCCGCCTGTCGAGCATCATGAAGCGGTTTGCCCGGGAAAACCCTGGCGCCATGCTCGCCCTGCGGACCGCGACCAGCGCGGAGGTCAGCGATCTCATTCGACGTGGCGAAGCCACGATCGGCCTGCGCTACAACGCCGACCGCTCCGGCGATCTGGACTACGAGCCGGTGCTGACAGAGAGGCTGCGGGTCGTGTGCGCGCCCGATCATCCACTTGCCGGCAAGCGCGTGAAGCGGCTTGCCGAGCTTCGCGATGAGCGCTGGATCGCATTCCCCGAGACACGTGGACGTCGGGAGACGGCCGCGGCTCACGTGTTCGCGCTGTTTTTCACTCAGGGGCTCGGCGAGGTCGCATGGACGGCGGTGGACAGCCTCACGGCGCAAAAGCGCCTGGTGGAATCAGGCTTCGGCCTTGCGTTGCTGGCGGCAAGCCATGTGGCTGAGGAATTCCGCACCGCTTCGATCGCGACGATCGCCGTCGGCGACCTTGCCGCGGACCAGACCGTCACCCTCGTCACGCGGCGCGGCGGCTTTCTGAGCGCGGCCGCCCAGCGCCTGCTGGAGACCATCCGCCGCGACTATGCTGCGGTCGATGTCTCGCCCCATCCGCGCTCCCGCAAAAGGCCGCCGACGCGCAAGATCAATGCACGCCGGCGCGTCGCCTGAATGAACTATTTTCCCGCCTTCACCTCGGCCGCGGCCACCGCGATCAGCTCGCTCATCTTGGCGCGAATCGCCTGCTCGGTGATGGCGACGTTCTTGGCGGCGAAATCGGCCATGACCTTGCGCAGCACGTCGGCATCGCCGGCTTCCTCGAAATCGGCCGCAACGACCTCCTTGGCGTAGGCCGTGGCGGCCTCGCCGGTGATTCCGAGCTTTTCAGCCGCCCACAGGCCGAGCAGCCGGTTGCGGCGGGCTTCCGCCTTGAATTTCTGCTCCTCGTCGAGGGCGTACTTCTTCTCAAAGCCTTCCTGGCGCTTGTCGAACTCGCTCATGCCTGTTCCAATTCCCTGCTGACTGGACCGGCTGGCCCTCGTTGCGACGGCCCCGGCGCATGCCTAGATAGGGAGGAGAAATCGGCAAAACAACGAGCCGTTAAGCCGCAGGCAAGGCGGTATAAGTCAGCGTCGGATGGCCGGATCGATTGTGCTGGGACAGCCAATCGGATAGGTTGCCTGGAGGTTTGGTTCCTGTTCTGTTTCCAAGGATTCTGGACGGGTTCCCAGCCTTTCACGGCAGCTCCGCTGTGGGTCGTAACCTGGTAACCGGAGCACACCAAATACATGGATTTCAACAAAACACGGTACATCCCTATGAGCCGTCGGCGTCGCATTTACGAAGGCAAGGCAAAGGTTCTGTATGAAGGTCCTGAGCCCGGTACTCTGATCCAGCACTTCAAGGACGACGCCACCGCGTTCAATGCGAAAAAGCATCAGGTGATCGAGGGCAAGGGCGTCCTCAACAACCGGATCTCGGAGTACCTGTTTCAGCACCTCAACGACATCGGGGTGCCGACCCACTTCATCCGTCGCCTCAACATGCGCGAGCAGCTGATTCGCGAGGTCGAGATCGTGCCGCTCGAGGTGGTGGTGCGGAACGTCGCTGCCGGCTCGCTGTCGCAGCGCCTCGGCATCGAGGAGGGCACGCAGCTCCCGCGCTCGATCATCGAGTTCTATTACAAGAACGACCAGCTCAACGACCCCATGGTGTCGGAAGAGCACATCACCGCGTTCGGCTGGGCGACGCCCCAGGAGATCGACGACATCATGGCGCTCGCCATCCGGGTCAACGACTTCCTCACCGGCCTCTTCCTCGGCATCGGCATCCGCCTCGTCGACTTCAAGATGGAGTGCGGCCGTCTGTTCGAGAACGAGATGATGCGCATCATCGTCGCCGACGAGATCTCGCCGGACAGCTGCCGTCTGTGGGACATCAAGTCGAACGAGAAGCTCGACAAGGACCGTTTCCGCAGGGATCTCGGTGGCCTGCTCGAGGCCTATACCGAAGTCGCAAAGCGCCTCGGCATCCTCATGGAGAACGAGCGTCCGCAGGGCACTGGCCCGGTGCTGGTGAAGAGCTGAAGAGGATCCTGACGTGAAGGCACGTGTTACCGTTACCCTGAAGACGGGCATTCTCGATCCGCAGGGCAAGGCCATCGAAGGCGCGCTGAAGTCGCTCGGCGTCGACGGCGTCGCCAGCGTGCGCCAGGGCAAGGTGTTCGACATCGAGCTCGCCGGTGCCGACAAGGCCAGGGCCGAAGCCGCGCTGAAGGACGCCGCGGACAAGCTGTTGGCGAACACCGTGATCGAGAATTATCGGGTCGAGATCGTCTGAGCTGTCGCTCCTCATCCTGAGGAGCGCGCCCTTCGCGCGCGTCTCGAAGGATGAAGGCCTGGGTGTGAGAGCTGGGCCTGCATGGTTCGAGACGGCGCTTGCGCGCCTCCTCACCATGAGGATCCAGCGGCAACGACGTTGTTGGCTGCGCGCTTTGCTCACAGCCACCCGACGCGACGAAAACGCCAGTAGAGCGCGCCGCACGCGGTCAGCATCACGCCGAGCAGCATGAAGTAGCCGTACTCCCACTCCAGCTCCGGCATGTGCTTGAAGTTCATGCCGTAGATGCCGGCAAGCGCGGTCGGGATCGCGATGATCGCGAGCCAGGAGGCGAGCTTCTTGGAGACCGCCGTCTCCTGCGCCTGGCCGACCAGCAGGCTTGCCTCGAAGGCGAAGGCCAGCACCTCGCGCATGGAATCGATCCGCTCCTGGATGTTGCGGACGTGGTCGGTGACGTCGCGGAACAGCGGCTGCATGGCCTGCCGCACCATTGCCAGCTCGTCATGCTCCAGCCGGCGGCAGACCTCCACCAGCGGCCCGATCGCGGTCCTGAGCCGCAACAGGTCGCGGCGCAGCATGTAGAGCCGCTCGATCTGCGCCTTGCTGATCGGCTTGGAGAGCACGTCGTCCTCGATGCCTTCGACCTCCTCGCTAATGCTCTCGAGCACGGGCGAGTAATTGTCGACGATGAAATCGAGGATGGCATAGAGGATATAGTCCTCGCCGCGCGCCAGCGCCCGCGGGCAGCTTTCGCAGCGTTCGCGCACCGGCGTGTAGGACGTCGAAGCGCCGTGGCGCACCGAGACCAGATAGCCTTCGCCGACGAAGATGTGTGTCTCGCCGAAGGCGATCCGGCCCTCGATCAATTGCGCGGTCCGCGCCACGATGAACAGGGCCTCGCCATATTGCTCGATCTTCGGCCGCTGGTGGGCGTGATTGGCGTCTTCGATGGCGAGCTCGTGCAGGTCGAACTGCTTCTGCACGGCGCCGAGCAGCGCCATGTCCGGCTCGTGCAGCCCGATCCAGACCACATGGCCGGGCTTGGCGCGCCAGCTCGAGGCCTCGCTGATGGCGATATTGGCGACGCGTCGGCCGTCGACATAGGCGCCGGCGGCGACGACGCCCTCGGCGGACACCGGTTCGGATTGGGATGAGGGCAGTGACGGGACATTCATGGCTTCAATCCCGGGCTGGATCGTGGGGCGGGAGTGCCGTGGCTATGGCCTGTGTACAAGGCCGCCCGGCAAGGCTAGCACTGGTAAAATTCCCGTCAAATGGCTATGTCTCCTCACGATTTGGCCTGCGGGCCAACCCGATTCCAGCCACCGTCGGAACCTTGAGCCATGAGAGCCGCCATCCTCGTCTTTCCCGGAATCAACCGCGAGCGCGACATGGCGCGGGCATTGAAACTGATCTCGGGCCACGAGCCCGCGATGGTCTGGCACGCCGAGACCTCGCTGCCCGCGGGCACCGACCTCGTCGTGGTGCCCGGCGGCTTCTCCTATGGTGACTATCTTCGCTGTGGCGCGATTGCGGCTCGTTCGCCGGTGATGGATGCGGTGCGCGGTTATGCGGCCAAGGGCGGCCTCGTGCTCGGCGTCTGCAACGGTTTTCAGATCCTCTGCGAATCCGGCCTGCTGCCGGGCGTCTTGATGCGCAATGCGCGGCTGAAATTCATCTGCCATGACGTGCATCTGCGCGTCGAGCGTTCCGACACCCCGTTCACTCGTGGCTACAATGCCGGCCAGGTGATCCGCGTGCCGGTTGCGCATGGCGAGGGCAATTACGAGGCGGATGACGAGACCATCAAGCGGCTCGAAGGCGAGGGGCGGGTGCTCTACCGCTATTGTTCCGCCGAAGGCGTGGTCGACGACAACAGCAACATCAATGGCGCCGCGCATTCCATCGCCGGCATCGTCAATGACGGCGGTAACGTGCTCGGCATGATGCCGCATCCGGAAAACCACGTCGAAGACATCATGGGCTGCACCGACGGCCGTGGCCTGTTCGCCGGCCTCACCGCGCATCTGGAAAAGGCCGCGTGATCCCGTTCGTGCTGAAGCGGCTCTCGGCCGCCATCGCCGTCGTTGCATGTGCAACGGCCGCGTTCGCGCAGGATTTCCCCAAGCGTCCGATCACCATGATCGTGCCGTTCGCAGCCGGCGGCACCTCGGACGTGATCGCACGCGCCGTCGCTGAGCAGATGGGCATCGCGCTCGGGCAGACCATCGTGATCGAGAACGTCGCCGGTGCCGGTGGCTCGACGGCGCTGGCGCGTGCGTCCCGCGCCGAGCCTGACGGCTACACCATCGCGATCGGCAATGCCGGCACGAATGCTGCGACCTACACGATCTATCCGAAGCTGCCGTTCACGCCGGAGTCCTTCGTGCCGATCGCCATGGTCGCCAAGACCTTCGGCATCATCGCGCTCCGCAAGGATTTCCCGGCGAAGGATTTAAAAGAATTCATCGCCTACGCCAAGGCCAATCCCGGCAAGATCAATCTCGGCCATGCCGGCGTCGGCTCGTCGAACTACCTCATTTGCAAAAGTTTCGTGACGGCCGCCGGCATCGACGCGACGCTGGTCGGCTATCGCGGCGCCGCGCCCGCGCTAACCGACGCGGTCGGCAGCCAGATCGACGGCGTCTGCGATGCGGCTGCATCGGTGTCGCAGTCGATCAACGAGAAGCTGGTGAAGGGCCTCGTGGTCGGCTCCACCGTGCGGCTTGCGACGCTGCCTGACCTGCCGACGTCTTCCGAAGCAGGCTTGCCCGAGTTCGAGGCGCAGGGCTGGAACGGCCTGTTCGCGCCCAAGGGAACTCCGCCGGCCGTCATCGCCAAGCTGAACGCCGCCGCGCGCACGGCCGTCGAGACCGACGCGGTGAAGAAACGCTTCGCCGACCTCTCGACCGTTGCGCCCGATCCCGACGAGCACACACCCGAGGTGCTTCAGAAGCTGGTGACGCGCGACGTCGAGAAGTACCGGAAGATGCTGGCGGACGACGCCAAGTAATGCGCGTCGCCTCCTGACTGCCGGCGCCATAGCCGCCGAGAAGGCTTTACTCGGCTCAAGGAATCCGGGCGATGACCTTGATCTCGAAGTCGAAGCCGGCAAGCCAATTCACACCTACTGCCGTCCAGTTCGGATAGGGCGCGTCACCGATCTCCGTGCTCCGGACAGCCATCACCGTATCGATCTGCTTGGCAGGATCGGTATGAAACGTGGTGACATCCACCACATCGTCCAGCGTGCATCCGGCGGCTGCGAGCACCGCGCGCAAATTGGCAAACGCACGGCGGACCTGGTCCTCGAACACCGGCTCGGGCGAGCCGTCCTCGCGACTGCCGACTTGCCCGGAGACGAAGAGCAGGTCGCCGGACCTGATCGCTGCAGAATAACGATGCGCTTGATAAAGCGCATGGCGGTTGGCGGGGAAGATAGCCTCTCGCTGGGGCATGGCTTGAGCCTTTCAAATCGAGCAATGGAAGCGTGCCGGGGCTGCGTGTGCCGGGCCGCCCGGGTGGTGTTCCATGCGTATTTCATATACGCCTCGTATGTGATATATCGCTCACATACGAGGCGTATGTCAATACAAAAACGGAGCGGGCATGACGAAGGGCAAGCGCGCCGCGACGATGGCGGAGAATCGGGCCAAGCTCGTCGGTGCCGCGCGCAAGGCATTTGCCACACAAGGCTATGCAGACGCATCGATGGACGAACTGACGGCCTCGGTCGGACTGACGCGCGGCGCGCTGTATCACAACTTCGAAGACAAGAAGGGGCTGCTCTGGGCCGTCGTCGAGCAGATCGACGGCGAGATGGCGGAGCGGCTCCGCTTGGTCCGCGAGCAGGCGCCCAGCTTGTGGCAAGGCCTGCTCGCAGAGGGCAGTGCCTATATCGAAATGGCGCTCGATCCCGAGATTCAGCGCATCATGCTTCTGGATGGACCCGCCGTGCTCGGTGATCCCTCCAAATGGCCCGGCGAGAACGCCTGCCTTGACATCACGATGCGAACGATCCGGTCGCTGATCCAAGAAGGAATCCTGAAGCCGGTTGATGTCGAAGCGGCGGGGCGGTTGCTGAACGGTGCCGCGCTTAGCGCCGCGCTATGGGTTGCCGCAGCCGACGATCCGAGGGGCGTCCTGAACAAGGCTGTTGACGCGTTTCGGCAGTTGGCGAGCGGATTGCTGCTCAAGGCGGTTTGACTGCGGGTGATGCAAATGCATTGCAGAGCACGCTTCAGTAGCTCGTGAGGGATGTCGAGGAGCGGACGAATCTGGTGGGCGACGCCGAGCAATCGCAGCGATCCCGTGAACCTCGATCGAATTTGGGACGACTGAATCCTCGTCGCCGTAAAGGCGCGCGTCCTGCGTCGTCGATTCCTGCGCAAGTGGGCAACTCAAAGTTGTTTCATCGCGTCATTTGCGGTATCAGGAAACCCGCGCTGTCGTTATGCTCCCGGATGTCACATGCCCGTCGCTTTGGTCGTTCTGCTGCTCGATATCACGCTGATCTATCACGCCTCGCGGACCGGGCGACTGCGGCCCTGGGCCTTCATCATCCTGCTGGTGCCGATGATGGGGGCGCTCGCCTATATCGCGGTCGAGCTCATCCCGGAATGGTTTTCGAGCCCCGGCGCGCGGCAGGCGCGTCAGCGTGTCGCCAACAAGCTCGATCCTGAGAAGCGTTATCGCGAGCTTTCCGACCGGCTGGTCGTCACCGATACCATTGCCAATCGTGCGGCACTGGCCGAGGAGTGCGCGAAGGTCGGACGGTTCGACGAAGCCCTGCAGCACTATGATCACATTTTATCGCTGCCGATGGGCCACGATCCCGCCTATGCCTTCGGCAAGGCGCAAGCCGAGTTCTCCGCCAAGCGTCCGGCCGATGCGCTCGCGACGCTGGACGATCTCCAGAAGCAATGGCCGGATTTCGATTCCGCCGACGCGCATCTGCTCTATGCCCGTGCGCTCGCGGAGGTCGGCCGGCTCGACGAAGCGCTGGAGGAGTATCACGCACTTACCGGTTATGCCCCCGGCGCCGAAGCGCGGGTGCGCTACGGCATGTTGCTGCAAATGGTCGGCCGCAGCGCCGAAGCGCGAATTGTCTTCAACGAGCTGCTGATCCAGATGCGCCGCGCGCCGAAATATCTGCGGCAGGCGCAGGCGGAGTGGCTGTCGATCGCCGAGAAGCAGATATCGACTTGAGTTAGCGCAGCTTGAGCCTCTCTGCCGGCACCGTCATCGCGGCGACGCCGGCCATGACCAGCAATAGCCCCAGCGCCAGGTTCGACGGCACGCTCTCGCCGAGCAGCAGCACAGAGAGCCCGACACCGATCGGGATGCGCAGATAGCCTTGCGCGTTCGTGGTCAGCGTGCCGAGCCGGCCGAGGCAGACGTAGAACAGCATCAAGCCGAGCGCACTGGAGACGATGCCCATGACGATGGTGGCGACGATCGCCGTCGGTGTCGGGTGCAGCGACCAGGGCTGGTCGATGATCAGCGCGGGCGGCAGCAGGATGATGCCGCCGAACAGCAGCGAGCCGGTCGCCACCACCATCGGATCGTATTCGGAGAGGCGGAGGCCGAAGATCGTCGCGCAGGCGAACGAGATGGTGGCGAGCAGGATCGCGATCTCCGCAATGATCTCGCTGCCGAAGCCGCGTAGCGCATCGAGGCCGACGATGGCGACGGTGCCGGCGAGGCCCAGGATCGCGCCGGCGAGCTTGAGCAGCGTGGCCGGCTCGTGCCGCGTGATCAGCGCGGTGATCAGGAAGGCGAAGATCGGCGTCGTCGAGGCCAGCACCACCGTGTTCGACGCCGGCACATAGAGCTGCGACCAGGTGATGATCAGGAATGGAAAGGTCGAGTTGATCAGCTGCTGGACCGCGAACAGCTTCCAGGCTTTCACGTCGGTCGGCAGCCTGATGCCGCGCATCCGCAGGATCGCGAACAGGAAGGCGGCTGCGATCAGCGAGCGCGCCGAGATGAAGGTGATGGGCGGGATGGTGGGAAGCGCCAGCTTGGCGAGCGGATAGGTCGAGCTCCAGCAGCAGGCGAGCGCGAACAGCAGCGCATAATCGCGCCAGCTGCGCGCGCCGGTGGCAGTGATGGATGGCGACGACGCGGCAGCCGCTGTGCGGCCCGCCGGCGATGTGCTCTGCGGCACCTTGTTTCTGCTCCCCGGCGCGACAGCGCTTGGCCCGACTCTGGGCGAGGGGGCGCGAAAAGGGAAGGCGTCGAGCTATGCGTTTGGCTGAGGTTGCGCCTTCCGCTTCATCCGCTTGATCGTGCCGGAAAAGGTGAACAGCACCCGCTCGCCGGACATCATCTTGCCGCGCAGGAAAATCAGCGAACCGCCGGCCCGGCTCACGTCTCCGGTACATTCGATCAGTTCGCCTTCCCGTGCCGCGTCGAGGAATTCGCAGGTAAAATTGGTCGTCACGGCCCGGCTGTCCAGGACATGGGTGGCGAGCGCAAACAGGGAGTAGTCGGCAAAGGCCATGTAGCAGCCGCCATGGACGTTGCCGGAGCCGTTGAGGTGCTTCTTCTCGACCCGGAAGGCGCTGCGGACGCTGCCGTCCGCCTCGATCCGGTGCCAGAAGGGGCCGACATGGGACTCAAAACTGTCGCGAATCCAGGTCCGCCAGCCCACAAATTCGCCCTCGGTGGCGACGTGAAGGTCGGGGCGGCGGGGCGGGGGCGTTTTGGTCAATTCGTGCAAGGAAATAGGCCTTCAATTGCGGGTGTTGAGCCCTTAAATCCGATCCGTCCGCGCCGTGCAATTCCTGTTCCCGCCGCCCCCGCCTGCAAAACGTGGGACAGCGGGAAAATGCGCCATAAAGGGCTTTTCGCGAGCCCCGGATGTTCCTAAGAACGGCCAAACCGCCGCCGAAAGCCCCGAATCCATGAAGAATGAACCCAAGATCACCCCCGAACTGGTTGCCGCCCACGGGCTCAAGCCCGACGAGTACGAGCGCATCCTGAAGCTGATCGGGCGGGAGCCGACCTTCACCGAGCTCGGGATCTTCTCGGCGATGTGGAACGAGCACTGCTCGTACAAGTCCTCCCGCATCCATCTGAAGGGCCTGCCGACCAAGGCGCCCTGGGTGATCCAGGGCCCCGGCGAGAATGCCGGCGTGATCGACATCGGAGACGGCCAGGCCGTGGTCTTCAAGATGGAGAGCCACAACCACCCGAGCTACATCGAGCCGTATCAGGGCGCGACCACGGGCGTCGGCGGCATCTTGCGCGACGTCTTCACCATGGGCGCGCGCCCGATCGCCTGCCTCAATGCGCTGAGCTTCGGCGCGCCCGAGCATGCGAGGACCCGGCATCTCGTCTCCGGCGTCGTCGCCGGCGTCGGCGGCTATGGCAATTCCTTCGGCGTGCCGACGGTCGGCGGCCAGGTGCGCTTCCACACCCGCTATGACGGCAACATCCTCGTCAACGCGATGGCCGTGGGCCTCGCCGATGCCGACAAGATCTTCTATGCGGCCGCCTCCGGCGTGAACATGCCGATCGTCTATCTCGGATCCAAGACCGGCCGCGACGGCATCCATGGCGCCTCGATGGCGTCGGCCGAGTTCGACGACAAGTCCGAGGAGAAGCGCCCGACCGTGCAGGTCGGCGATCCCTTCGCCGAGAAGCTGCTGCTCGAAGCCTGCCTCGAGATCATGGAGAAGGGCTGCGTCATCGCGATCCAGGACATGGGCGCGGCGGGGCTGACATGTTCGGCGGTCGAGATGGGCGCCAAGGGCGATCTCGGCGTCGACCTCGATCTCGACGCGGTACCGACGCGCGAGACCGGCATGAGCGCCTACGAGATGATGCTCTCGGAGAGCCAAGAGCGCATGCTCATGGTGCTCAAGCCCGAGAAGGAAAAGGAAGCCGAGGAAATCTTCAGGAAATGGGGCCTCGACTTCGCTGTCGTCGGCTATACCACGCCGAGCAAGCGCTTCGTCGTGAAGCACGGCGGCGACGTCATGGCCGACCTGCCGATCAAGGAGCTCGGCGACGAGGCGCCGCTCTATGACCGTCCGCATGCCCCCTCCGCCGCGCTGCCGGTCGTGCATGCGCGCGAGGTGCCGGCGCCGATGGGGCTCGGTGCTGCGCTCGAAAAGCTGATCGGCACGCCTGACATGTGCAGCAAGCGCTGGGTCTGGGAGCAGTACGACCACGTCATCCTCGGCAACACCTTGCAGCGTCCCGGCGGCGACGCCGCCGTCGTGCGCATTGAGGACGGGCCGAAGGGTCTGGCGCTGACCGTCGACGTCACGCCGCGCTATTGCGAGGCCGACCCGTTCGAGGGCGGCAAGCAGGCGGTGGCGGAAGCCTGGCGCAACATCACCGCGGTCGGCGGCAAGCCGCTCGCGATCACCGACAATCTCAATTTCGGCAACCCTGAGAGGCCCGAGATCATGGGCCAGTTCGTCGGCTGCCTGAAGGGCATTTCGGAAGCCTGTCGCACGCTCGACTTCCCGGTCGTCTCAGGCAACGTCTCGCTCTACAATGAGACCAACGGCCGCGCGATCCTGCCGACGCCCTCGATCGGCGGTGTCGGCCTGCTCGACGACTTCACCAAGTCCGCTTCGCTCGCCTTCAAGGCCGAGGGCGAGGCGATCCTGCTGATCGGTGAAACTCACGGCTGGCTCGGCCAGTCCGTTTACCTGCGCGACATCTGCGGTCGTGAGGAGGGCGCGCCGCCGCCGGTCGATCTCGCCGCCGAGAAGCGCAACGGCGATTGTGTGCGCGGCATGATCCATGCGGGCACGGCGAGCGCCGTGCACGATCTGTCGGATGGCGGCCTGCTGATCGCGCTGGCCGAGATGGCGATGGCGAGCGGCATCGGCGCCAAGCTGCTGGCGGCGCCGACCGCGCTGGTGCCGCAGGCCTATTGGTTCGGCGAGGACCAGGCGCGCTATCTCGTCACCGTGCCGGAGGCAGAGGCCGGTCTCGTGCTCGCCAAGATGCGCGGCTGCGAGGTGCCCTGCGTGCGGATTGGCACCACCGGTGGCGATGCGATCGCGATCGCGGGTGAGGCGCCGATTGCGATCGACACGCTGCGAACGTCGCACGAGCGCTGGCTGCCGGAATATATGGGCGGGAAGGCGGCCTGAGGCGCGGCCACAATCCCAGTCCCGTAGCCCGGATATCGCTGCGCGTGCCTCACAACACGTGCGACGCCCCCGGAATCTTTCTGAGCGCCGCCGTCAGTCCCCAGCTCAAAATCACCGTGAGCACGAAGCCGATCGCGGCCTTCACGATCGCCGGCAGCGAATAGTCGAACAGCACGTACTGGATCCATAGCGCGATCGGGTAGTGCACCAGAAATACGCCGTAGGCGTCCGCCTGCATGCGGTCGAGCAGGTTCGGCCCCGGCGTCTTCTGGTGCAGGAAGAAGGCGAGGATCGCGAGCAGGATCGAAGCCGAGAACAGCACGAGGAACGTGCCGTAGAACACGTGATACCAGTGCGGCAGTGGATCGGGATTCCCGAGAATCTCGCGCTTGATGTAGATCATGCTCCACATCAGGCAGTACGGAATCAGCGTGACGATCACCCACGACCAGCGGCTGTTGGGGAGTTGGCCGTCGGCGCTGAGGATGCCGCGATCGAAATTCGCGGCACCGACGCTGACGCCGATGAAGAAATAGGCGAAGTAGAGCAGGACGCGGCTCGCCTGCACCGAGAACGGTCCGAACTCGAACCATTTGTTGGCGCCGAAATAAACCAGCGCCGGCACGTAGAGGAGGATGCTGACGGCGGCGAGCAGCAGCCAGAACGCAGCCGGCTGCTCGAAGCCGCGCAGCGAAACGCGGTTGACGGGATCGACCAGATGCGACGAGACGCGGTAGAGCAGGCTCGCGGTCAGGTCGAAGGCGAGCAGCACCCACACGAACCAGATCGGGCCGCTTGGCCACGGACCCTCAGTCACCGTCTTCCACCAGAACGCCGCGAAGGTCAGCTCCGGCTCCTGCCGCAGCGCGATCGCGTAATAGGCGAGCGGGATGACGGTGAAGGCTGCAATCGCGAACGGCAGTCCGAGCCGCAGCAGGCGGTCGCGCAGGAAGACCTGTGGCGCCTTGCGCGCGATGCCGGGCCAGGTGAACAGCCCCGACAGGAAGAAGAACATCGCCATGAAGAAGCTGTCGGTGGCGAGCACGATCATGTCGAAACCGGCAAAGGACGCCGGATCGGTGTGACCGAAATGCGTATAGGGGATCACCGCATGATGCAGCAGCACCACGAGGGTCAGGAAGGTGCGGGCGCGATCGAGCGACAAATTGCGCGCCTTGCTCTTCGGCGCAGCGTGCGCCTCCGCGCCGATCGTCGCTGAATGTGACATCGTGATCATGGCCGCCCTGCGCTCCAACTCCCGGCGCGACTGTGCCGCCGGGAACCGGATTCAGCAAGCCTCGTTTGAGTTGTACTGCAGTCCTGACACCCTAGGAACCAGTTCCGCGCAGCGAAGTTAGCGTTCGCGAAAAGGGCTTGAGCGCCGCGAGGGGCGGCACCAATTCGGAGCTGGCGATGACGATCCTGAAATGGGCGCTGATCTTTTTACTGGTCTCGATCGTGGCCGGCGTGCTCGGCTTCACCGGCATCTCGGCCGCCTCCGCCGACATCGCCCGCTTCCTGTTCTATGTCTTCGTCGTGATCTTCCTGGTGCTGCTGATCCTCGGGCTCACGATCTTCAGGGCGTAGCCGGGAGCCGGCTCGAACCGGGCCGCGCCGGCCATCAATTGCCTGCGAGCGGTTTTACGTGGGTGACCAGGGCCGCCAGGAAATCGTCGGGACGATCGAACGGAATGAAATGGCCCCCGCCGCGCACCCAGACAAATTCCTTATGTGGGGCCGTGATCTGATTGAAGAGTTGTTCGGCCGGCCCGCTCGGTGTGTTGTAGTCCGCATCGCCCTCGATGAAGATCACCGGGATCGGAAACGCGAGTCCCAGCGAGGCGACGTTGCGCTTGAACATGGGGCCCTCTCGTCCGCGCAGATATTTTGCGGAGAAGGCCATGCCTTTGCGCCAGTTGTACCAGTCCAGCAGCGAGAAATCCGGCATGAACGGAGGTGGGACGGGGCCCGCCAACTGGAAGCTCTCGATGGAGGGTAGCCCCAGCGTCTTGCTCCACTTGTCCGCAACCAGTCGATTTTGTGGATTAATCAGAGGCCGCGCGACGATTGGCGCCAATTCTGCCAGGGCCTCGCTGTTGCCCGCGGACTGCGCCAAGGCTTGCAGATGCGCGATCGTGATCTCGAATTGCTTCTCGAACGTCACCCTGCCGACCACTTGTCCCGTGCCGACATAGGCATAAAACAGATCAGGGCGCTGCTTGACGATGTGAATGCCCAGGAACGAGCCCCACGAATGCCCGACCAGGACTATTTTGTCCTTGTGCAGGTGGGTTCGCAGATATTCGGTTAGCTCGACGCCGTCCTGCGTCATTCGTTCCAACGTCATGGTTGGCGCGAGCGCATCTTCTCCAGCAGCGCCATAGGTCCGGCCGGTGCCGCGCTGGTCCCACTGCACGACGGTGAAATGCTTTTCCCAGGGGCGCCAGCCCGACGACATGGGCCAGCTGGAGCCTCCGGGCCCGCCGTGGACGAACAGGAGAACCGGGTTATCCCGATCCTCGCCGCGGATTTGGATCCATTGCTTGATGCCGCCGATGTCGACGAACGCACCCTCCTGCACGCCTCTTGGCGAGTCGATTGCAAGGGTGTCCGCAGCAAGATGCTGGCGATAGGCACGAAAGCCGAGTCCTGCCCCCGCCACCACAAGGAGAGCGCCGGCTAATCCCAGCAACGAGAAGACAATCAGTCTTGCGGCCCTGCGCGGCATTGGTGCCCTGCATCGACTGAGAGGAAGCGATCCCTGATCGCTCCACCTCACGGAGCCGTGAGCCTACCCCACTTCCTCGATCTTCACCTTGTCCGGATAGAAGGCGAGGTGGCCGGAAATCTCCGTCATCGCGGGGAATGGGGTCTCGTAGGTCCAGATCGCGTTGTCCAGCGCCTTGCCGTCGGCCTTGACGCTGTAATAGTTCGCGTCGCCCTTGTAAGGGCAATGGGTGACGCGGTCGGTACGCTCGAGCAGCGCCATGTTGGCGTCCTCGCGCGGCACATATTGCACCGCCGGATATTTGGCCTCCTTCAAGGTCAGCGCCTTGCTGGTCTCGGCGATCACGATGTCGCCGGCCGTGACACGGACACGACGGGGGTTCTGGGTGATGGTGATGGGGTGGTCGGGCCCTGGAAGCTTCATGACTTCACGCCTTTTCGATCAATCTGCCGCGCGCGGCACTTTGTCGTCCCTTTATCCTGATGGGATCAGGGATATAGTGCCTGAGTGCGTGACGTAGAAGGCCGTTCACGCTAAGTTTGGCGCTGCCGGCGAGGGGACCCCCGGCAGCGATTCGACGATGAGGCTGCTTTGCAGCCGATATGAGGAGCACGACCCGAATGCCCATGGACGCCCACGATATCGAGGCGATGATCAAGGCAGCGATCCCCGATGCCGAGGTGACCATCCGTGATCTCGCCGGCGATGGCGACCATTATGCCGCGACCGTGATCTCGGAATCCTTCCGCGGCAAGTCCCGCGTCCAGCAGCACCAGATCGTCTATCAGTCCCTGCGCGGCCAGATGGGCGGCGTTCTGCACGCTCTGGCGCTGCAAACCGGCGTACCAGGGACTTGACGAAGTTGCACCTGACCTGACCGGCGCGACGGGGGCACGATGATGGCTGCGGACAATCCGCGCGGCGCGATGTTTCGCGTCATCGTGCCGAATCAGCACAGCCGCGTCACCAATGCCGAGCTGTTCTTCGACCTCGTCTTCGTCTTTGCCGTCACGCAGGTCTCGCACACGCTGCTGCACCACTTCACCCCGCTCGGCGCGGTGCATGTCACGGTGCTGTTTCTGGCGGTGTGGTGGGTGTGGGTCTACACCGCCTGGGTCACCAACTGGCTCAATCCCGATCTGACGCCGGTCCGCATCCTGCTCTTCCTGATGATGCTGGGCGGCCTCGTGCTGTCGACCACGATCCCGACGGCCTTCGAGGGGCGGGGCCTGTGGTTTGCGATCGCCTATGCGACCATGCAGGTCGGGCGCACGGCGTTCTGGATGTTCGCGACCCCGCGTCATCGGACGGCCGTCCGGCATAACGCGATCCGCATCCTGGTCTGGCTCTGCGGATCCGCGGTCTTCTGGATTCTCGGCGGCCTCGCCCATGATGAGGCGCGGCTGTGGTTCTGGATCGCGGCGCTCGCGATCGAATATGTCTCGCCGGCGGTGCGGTTCTGGGTCCCGAAGCTGGGATTCTCGTCGGTCGAGGCCTGGGCCGTCGAAGGCGGCCACATGGCGGAGCGCTGCTCGCTCTTCGTCATCATCGCGCTCGGCGAGGCCGTCGTCGTCAATGGTGCGACCTTTGCCGAGCTGGACTGGACCGCCGACAACATCATCGCCTTCGTCTCCGCGCTGGTCGGTGCCATCGCGATGTGGTGGGTCTATTTCCACAAGGGCGCTGAGGCCGGCGCCGAGCGCATCTCGAAGTCCACCGAATCCGGCCGCCTGGCGCGGCTCGCCTATACCTATCTGCACATGCCGATCATCGCCGGCATCATCCTGACCGCGGTCTCGGACGAACTGGTGCTGAAGCATCCGACCGGCCACTCCGACGTCCGCACCATCGTCAGCACGATCGGTGGTCCGCTGGTGTTCCTGATCGGCACCGTCCTGTTCAAGCACGCGATCCGGGGCTTCCTCCAGCTCTCCCACGGCATCGGCATCATCGCGCTCGCGGTGCTGTGGTGGTTCGCCGCCGACCTCTCACCGCTCTGGCTGTCGGTTGCGACGAGCGCGATCATGATCGTGGTGGCGGTGTGGGAGTCGATGTCGCTGGGGTCGGCTCCGGAGGAGGCCGAGGACTCTGGAGCGGCCTGAGCAAGCGCCTCGTCCTTCGAGACGACCGCTGCGCGGTCTCCCTAGGATGAGGTTAATCAGCTTAGGTGCTCGTTGAACCTGCTGCCGCGTACTCCGTCCTCATCCTGAGAGCCCGCCAAAGGGGGCGAAGGATGCGCCGGAGCGTTTACTCCGCCACCTCCAGCGCATGCACCGAGAACATCTTCGCGGCATCGGTCCAGCTCTCGCGCACCCGCCAGCCCGCGCCCTGCGCCAGCGCGGCGAAGCGCTCGAGGCTGTATTTGTAGCTGTTCTCGGTGTGGATGCTCTCGCCCGGACGGAACGAGAAGCTGGTGCCGAGTAGCCGCACCGTCTGGCTCTTCTTGCTGATCAGGTGCATCTCGATGCGGTGCCGCTCGCGATTGTAGATCGCGCGATGGGTGAAGGCGGAGAGGTCGAAATTGCCGCCGAGCTCGCGGTTGATGCGCACGAGAACATTGAGGTTGAAGCGCGCGGTGACGCCGGCCGCATCATTATAGGCGTCATGGAGCACGCGCTCTTCTTTCTCCAGGTCGGCGCCGATGATCATCTGCGCGCCCTTGCCGAGGATCTGGCGGGCGCTCTTCAGGAAGGCCTGGGCCTCATGCGGCTCGAAATTGCCGATGGTCGAGCCGGGGAAGAAGCCGACCTTGGGCATCGACACGACCGCTTTGGGAAGCTCGAACGGCGTCGTGAAGTCGGCGGCCACGGGATAGATGCCGAGCGCGGGAAAGTCCCGCTTCAGGCCGTTGGCCTGCGCCTTCAGGAAGTCGCCGGAGATGTCGACGGGGACATAGGCGGCGAACTTGCAGTGATTGAGCAGCAGGCGGACCTTTGTGGTCGCTCCGGCGCCGAACTCGACCAGCGCCGCATGCTCCGGAATGATCTTTGCGATCTCGCTGCCGCGCGCCTTCAGGATCGCCAGCTCCGTGCGCGTCGGATAATATTCCGGCAGCTTCGTGATCGCCTCGAACAGCTCCGATCCGGTGGCATCGTAAAAATATTTCGGCGACAGCTTTTTCGGCTGCTGCGAGAGGTCCCCGATGGCCTCGCGGGCGAAGACAGTGGTCTGCTCGTCGGGAAGATGGGCTTCGGCCAAAGCGCTGGCGCGCACATTCATGATACTCTCCTGAACGCGCTGTCCGGCGCGCATTTGTCGTCGGATAAGAATTTTACTCGTAGTCGGCGAGCCGCAGTCCGGTGAACTGCCAGCGGTGGTGCGGATAGAAGAAGTTGCGATAAGTGATACGGCTGTGGCCGTCAGGAGTTGCAAGCGAGGAGCCGCGCAGCACCAGCTGGTTGACCATGAACTTGCCGTTGTACTCGCCGAGGGCGCCTTCGACGGCGCGATAGCCGGGGTAGGGCGCGTAGGACGATCGCGTCCATTGCCAGACGATGCCGAAGGCATCGTTGAGTTGGCCCGCGCGCGCGGCGACCTCCCATTCCATCTCGGTCGGGAGATGCTTGCCGGCCCAGCGGGCGAACGCATCGGCCTCGTAATAGCTGACATGGCAGACTGGTGCGTCGGGATCGACCGGCTCGAGGCCGGCGAGCGTCATCACCTGCCATGCGCCATCGACCTCGCGCCAGTGGCCCGGGGCTTGCCAGTCTTCGTTGCTGGCGGCGGCGAAGCCGTCCATCAGCCACAGCGTCGCGGTCCGATAGCCGCCGTCACGCATGAAGGCGAGCCATTCGCCATTGGTGACGAGATTGCGGGCGATCTTGACCGGCCCGACGAGCGCGCGATGGGCCGGCTTCTCGTTGTCGAAATGAAAGCTGTCGTCGACATGGCCGACCGTGTGGATGCCTTCATTGAGCATCAGCCAGTCTTCACTGGCACGTGTCGAGGCGGGGAAGCGCCAGTCCCGATCGTAGGCTGGATAAACCGGGTTCTGCGCGAAGGCATGCAGGATGTCGGTCAGCATCAATTCCTGATGCTGCTGCTCGTGATTGAGCCCGACCTCGACCAGCGGCGCGAGGGCGCGAAGCTGGTCCTCGCCCGTCTCGCGGAAGAATTTGACGACGGCCGCATCGACATAGCTGCGATAGGCGCCGACCTCGCTGGCGCTCGGGCGCGTGATGTCACCGCGGTGGCCGCGCGCATGACGCGGCCCGGCGCTGACGTAATAGGAATTGAACAGGAAGGCGAAGTCGGGGTGGAAGGGGCGGTAGCCAGGCGAATGCTCGCCGAGCAGAAACTGCTCCCAGAACCAGGTGGTGTGGGCCCGGTGCCATTTGATCGGGCTCGCATCCGGCATGGACTGGATCTGCTGGTCCTCGGGCGAGAGCGGCGCGGCCCGGCGCTCGGTCTCGGTGCGGACGGCGAGAAACGCCTCCTCCAGCCGCCGGGCGAGGCTGCCCGGGTCAAAAGACGGTGACGAAAGCGGCGGACTGGCCGTAGCGGAGGCTTGTTTCGTCACGTTTTTCTCCAGACAGGACAAGAGAACGTTGTTGGCGTTGCCCGGTTCCAAAACCGGGGTTTGTCCTAGATAGGGGCTCCGTTGCGGTATGAAAGTCCTCCCCGGCGATGATATTCGTGCCGTCATGCAATGGGCTGGTGCCACCCAGGCCGGCCGCCAAGGGGTTGTTCGCCGCCATTTTACTTTGGATGCACAACGGTTTGGGCTACATATATAGGCAGGTATCGGGTTAAATCGGCTGAGCCAGCCCGAAGCGATCGGTGAGGGCTCCGCCCCGGAAGGACATGGATATGAGCATCGAGGAATTCATCGCTAACGAAGTGAAGTCGAACGACGTGGTTCTGTTCATGAAGGGCACGCCGCAATTTCCGCAGTGCGGGTTCTCGGGCCAGGTCGTCCAGATCCTCGACCATATCGGCGTCGGCTATAAGGGCCTCAACGTGCTCGAATCCGCCGAGCTGCGTAACGGCATCAAGGACTACTCGAACTGGCCGACCATTCCGCAGCTCTACGTCAAGGGCGAGTTCGTCGGCGGCTGCGACATCGTCCGCGAGATGTTCCAGGCCGGCGAATTGCAGCAGCTCTTCTCCGAGAAGGGCGTCGCCGTCGCGGCCTGATAAATGACCCGGCTGACGCGCCGGATCGGCGGTGTCGATCTCGAGGTCATCGTTGCCGACATCACGACACTCGGCGTTGACGCGATCGTCAACGCCGCGAACTCGTCGCTCCTTGGCGGGGGCGGCGTCGATGGCGCGATCCATCGGGCCGCCGGGCCCGATCTGGTCGCCGAATGCCGTATGCTCCACGGCTGCAAAACCGGCGATGCCAAGATCACCAAGGGCTACCGGCTCAAGGCCGCCCATGTAATCCACACCGTCGGGCCGGTCTGGAACGGCGGCACCCTCGGCGAGGACGATCTGCTCGCCTCCTGTTATCGCCGTTCGATGGAGCTGTGCGGGAAGCACAAGCTGACATCAGTGGCATTTCCCGCGATATCGACCGGCATTTTCCGCTTTCCCGCCGACCGGGCGGCAAATATTGCGATCCATACGACCATTGACGCCCTGCCGGCTGCGCCTTCGGTCGGCCATGTCATATTCTGTTGTTTTTCGGACGCCAGCGCCGCGCTCCACACGGACGTTTTGGCGCGCTACGGCAGCCCTTGTGCCTGATGGCGCGGCCGGTACACTCCGCCGGGCCATGTTCCGGGGAGGGGATATGATTTCACAGTCTGGACTGCGTGCGCTCGCCTGCGGCGCGCTTCTATCGCTTGGCGCGATGTCACTCGCGCGTGCGGAAGGAACCTACGAGATTCCGGCCGGCGCGCATTTCAATCAGGACAAGCTCGGCAAGATCAGCGAGTTCTTCAAGAACGAGGTCGCGACCGGCAAGATCGCCGGCGCGACCGTGCTGATCAAGCAGCACGGCCAGCCGGTGTTCCGCGAAGCCTTCGGCGTGCAGGATGCGGTCAGCAAGGCGCCGATCACGGACAAGACGATCTTCCGCTTGTTCTCGATGACCAAGGCGATCACCTCGGTCGTCGCGATGCAATTGGTCGAGGACGGCAAGATCAAGCTCGATGATCCCGTCTCGAAATACATTCCGTCATTCGCCAATGTGAAGGTCGGCGTCGAGAAGAAGGCCGAGGACGGCAGCAAGTCGCTCGAGCTGGTGCCGCCGAACCGGCCGATGACGGTGCACGATCTGATGACCCACACCTCGGGCGTCACCTATGGCTTCTACGGCGACAGCCTGGTTCGCAAGGCCTATCGCGATGCCAAGATCTATGACGGTGATTTCGACCTCGCCGAGTTTGCCGAGCGCATCGCCAAACTGCCGCTGCACAACCAGCCGGGCGCGCTGTGGCAATACGGCCATTCCACCGACATCCTCGCGCGCGTCATGGAGGTCGCGGCGGGCAAGCCGCTGATCGACATCATGCGGGAGAAGCTGCTCGATCCGCTCGGCATGGTCGATACCGGCTTCTTCGTCACGGACCCCGAGAAGCAGAAGCTTCTGGCGCAGCCGGTGCCGAACGACAGCGATTTCCGGGTCGGCCGGATCAACGATCCGACGGTCGTCAAGAAGATCCAGTTCGCCAGCGGCGGCATGGTCACGACCATGGCCGACTATCAGCGCTTTGCGCAGATGCTGCTCCACGGCGGCAGTTTCGGCGGCAAGACCATCCTCAAGCCCGAGACGTTCAAGCTGATGGCGACCGACCAGATCGGTCCGAAATCCGGCGTCGATCGCGACTATTTCTACTTCCCCGGCGACGGTTTTGGCTTCGGCCTTGGCCTTGCGGTCCGCACTGATCCCGGCAACGCAAAGCCGCCGCCGCCCGGCGATCTCGGCGAATTGAAGTGGGACGGCGCCTCCGGCTGTTATTTCGTGATCGACCCCAAGCAGGACATGTTCTTCGTGCTGCTGGAACAGACCCCGACCGAGCGCCAGCGCGTGCAACGGACATTGAAGCAGTTGGTTTATGAAGCCATGGAGAAGTGACATGTTCGGGCGCCGCGAGATGATCGTGGCGCTCGTTCTTCTGTTCGGTGTCGTCGGTGCGACGGCGGGCTCGGAAGGGCGCGCCGCGCGCAGTTTCTGGCCCGAGGGCCTGGCAAAGGTTTCCGACTACATCCGGAAGGAGATTGCCGCCGGCACGTTTCCGGGCGCGATCCTGCTGCTCCAGCAGCACGGCAAGCCCGCCTATTACGAGAATTTCGGTGTCCGCGATGTCGCGACCGAGATCTCGATGAGCGCGGACACGATCTTCCGGCTCTATTCGATGTCGAAGCCGGTCACGTCAGTCTTGGCGATGATGCTGGTCGAGGAGGGCAAGCTTTCGCTCGACCATCCCGTCTCGAAATACATTCCGGCCTTTGCCGGGATGAAGGTCGGCGTCGAGACCAAGGCCGAGGACGGCAAGGTCTCGCTGGTGCTGGAGCCGCTCAATCGTCCCGTGACGATCGAGGATTTGATGCGCCACACCGCCGGGCTGCCCTACGGCTATTATGGCGGGGGCCTGCTGAACAAGCTCTATGCCGACGCGGGTCTTTTCAACAACAAGGATTCGACCAACGCCGAACTCGTCGCGAAGATCACCGCGCTGCCGCTGGCCGAACAGCCCGGCACGATCTGGGATTACGGTCACTCCACCGACGTGCTCGGCCGCATCATCGAGGTGATCTCGGAAAAGACGCTGTTCGAGTTCGCGAAGGAGCGGCTGCTCGATCCACTCGGGATGACGGACACGGCGTACTATGTTGCCGATCCCGCCAAATGGCCGCGCATCGCCGAGCCGATGCCGACTGATCGCGCGATCAGCCCGATGACGCAGGTCCGCGATATCAGGAAACCACTGAAATGGGAGTCGGGCGGCGGCGGCATGGTCGGCACGATCAGTGACTATGCCCGCTTCTCGCAGATGCTGCTCAATGGCGGCAGCTATGACGGCCGGCGCTATCTCAAGCCCGAGACCATCGCGCTGATGGCGTCGGATCACATCGGGCCCGAGACCAAAATCACGCGCGACCAGAACTACTATCCGGGCAGCAGCTCCGGCTTCGGCCTCGGCTTTGCCGTGCGCACGTCGGTGCCGCCAGGGACATCCTGGCCACTCGGCGAATATCGCTGGGACGGCGTCGGCGGCACGTTCTTCTTCATCGATCCCGAAGACGATCTGTTCGGGATCTTCATGGTGCAGACCCCGTCGCAGCGCGGCCGGATTCAGCTGGCGCTGAAGACGCTGATCTATCAGGCGATGGGGCGGTAACTACGTCCCGCGCACGATCTCTCTGACGTAGCCGATCGTCTCTTCGATCTGGCTCGCATCGACGTCGAGATGGGTGCAGGCGCGAATGCGGCCGTCCATCATCGCGAGCGTCACGCCGCGCTGGCGCAGTGCGGCGACCATCTTGTCGCCGGCAATGCCGGCGCCGTCGGGCTTGAAGAATACCAGATTGGTCTCGGGCTCCTGCACCTCGATGCCCGCGATCTGCGACAGCCCGCGGGCAAGCGCGCGCGCATTGGCGTGGTCGTCGGCGAGGCGATCGACGTGATGGTCGAGCGCGTAGATGCAGGCGGCCGCGCAGATTCCGGCCTGCCGCATCGAGCCGCCGAGGCGCTGCTTCCACTGCCAAACCGCGTCGATGAAGGCCCGCGTGCCCGCGAGCACGCCGCCGATCGGCGCGCCCAGGCCCTTGGAGAAATCGATCCAGGCGGAATCCCACCCCGCGGTCATGTCGCGCGGTGAGATGCCGCTCGCCACGGTGGCGTTGAGCAGGCGCGCGCCGTCCATGTGGGTGATGAGGCCGTGCTGCTTGGCGATCGTCACGATCTCGTCGAGCGCCGCTTTCTTCCAGATCGTGCCGCCGCCGATATTGGCGGTCTGCTCGACGCTGACGACCGTCTGCGGCGGCTGGTAGCGCGTGCGCGGATGCAAGGCTCTCCGGAATGTCTCCGGCGTGAACTGGCCGTCGGGGCCCTTGAGTTGCGTCACCTGGAAGCCGCCGATCGCGGCATGCGCGCCGCCTTCGCGGGCGATGATGTGCGCGGTCTCATGCGCCAAAATCTCGTCGCCGGGGCGGCAATGCACCAGCGTCGCGGTGACGTTGCACATCGTGCCCGAGGGCATGTAGACCGCGGCTTCCTTGCCGAGCAGCTCCGCGACGCGTTCGCACAGCGCATTCACGGTCGGATCATCGCCGACCTGCTCGTCGCCGACCTCCGCCCGCGCCATCGCCTCGCGCATCGCAGCCGTTGGCCTGGTCTGCGTGTCCGACAGCAGATTGATGCGCACCGGCGGCGCCTTGGGATCGATCGGGGGAGGGGTGTAGAGCATGCGACGGCTCCTCAGGCATTGCGGCCACTGAAATGTGGCTCTTAAGCAAAAAGGCCCCGGCGAACCGGGGCCTTTCGATATTCAGATCTTAGCGCGAATAGAATTCGACGACCAGATGGGGCTCCATCTGCACCGGGAACGGCACGTCGGAGAGGGCGGGGATGCGCACGTATTTCGCGGTCATCTTGCCGTGGTCGACTTCGAGATAGTCGGGGGTGTCGCGCTCGGGAAGCTGGCTGGCTTCGAGCACGTGGGCGAGCTGCTTGGAGGCTTCCTTGACCTCGATCACGTCGCCGACCTTGAGCTGGTAGCTCGAGATGTTGACCTTGCGGCCGTTCACCTTGATGTGGCCGTGGTTGATGAACTGGCGGGCGGCGAAGATCGTCGAGACGAACTTGGCGCGGTACACGACCGCGTCGAGACGACGCTCGAGCAGGCCGATCAGGTTCTCGCCGGTGTCACCCTTGAGGCGGCTGGCCTCGACATAGATGCCGTGGAACTGACGCTCGCTGATGTTGGCGTAGTAGCCCTTCAGCTTCTGCTTGGCGCGCAGCTGCACGCCGAAGTCGGAGAGCTTGCCCTTGCGGCGCTGGCCGTGCTGGCCGGGGCCGTACTCGCGGCGGTTCACGGGGCTCTTCGGGCGGCCCCAGATGTTCTGGCCCATACGGCGATCGAGTTTGTACTTCGCCTCACTGCGCTTAGTCATCGCGTCCTCTTCAGGTACATGGTTTGAGGAAACGCGCCCTCCTGTGTGACGGGCTAGCCCGGCACTGACAGGTCCGATCCCCAAAGCTTGAAGGGATTGGACCACGGGTCGCGAAACGCTTCGCGGGCCGAAATCGGCCCGCGAGCAGGCGGCTTTTAGGGGAGTTTGGGGTTCGCTGTCAATGCGAATGACCCCGGAATCAGGTCCCGACCGCCCGGATCGGCTTCGACCCCGCCGCCCGTAATTCGGCAGCGATTTCAGTGTTCAGGACCTGTTCCAGCCGGGTCAGGACCCGGGCAATGGGGGCAGCGTCGGTGACCCGGTGGTCCCAGCGGATGACCACATGGATGGTCTGGTCGCCCTCGACCACCCCATAGCTGACGATATAGGGGCCGGGCGTGATGGGGTGGAGCTCGCCACCGCCATAGGCGGCTACCGAGCTCACGGCGAAGCTGCCGAACCAGTTGCCGCGCTGGCGGCCGAAATTCAGGCCGATCGCCCAGGACAGGCGCCGCAGCGGCAGGGGCAGGCGGGTCGCCCGCATGATCTTGCGGAACATCGGGACGTCGTCGATCGGCGCCGTCTTGGCACGCCGGATCTCGGCGTCCACCGCGGCCAGCGTCATGGCCTCAGGAGCCGCGATTCGCTGCGGCATCACGCATTCCTCGCCGGCCTCGACCCGGGCGATGGCGACCGAGGCCACGCTGTTCGGTAGTTCGTAGAGCATCGGCCAGGGCCATTTGGCGTAGACCGTGCGCAGGACCGGCTCGTCCTTGGCCACCACAGCGAAGGCCTTGACGAACATCGCGGCCCAGCCCGCAGGCGCCATCGCGCCGGCGCGGGCCTCCAGCAGAGGGCGGATATTGAGCGAACGGGAGAGCGAGACGAACGGCACGTCCATCGACGCGCGCATGAGGTCGCAGATCAGGCGGCGCCGCAGCGAAATGGTCTTGGGCGTTCCGCGCATCGCTCTTTCGGTTCCCGAGGATGAAAATATGGGCAGCAAGCGGGTTTCCGCTCGCCGCCTGCTCTAGCATGAACCAACCCGCTGAGGAGCGGTCGGTTCGCCGCATCAGGGCGCCGGGGAGGCCAGCGGCTTGGTCTTGTCGACGACGTAAACTCCCAGCACTTTCATAGCCTTATCGCCGTGGACCTTGGCGTCGTGCACGACGCCTGCCGGGATTTGATAGGAATCGCCAGCTTTCAGGGTTTTCTCCGGCTGCCCGTCGACGAGCAGATTCAGCTCGCCTTCCAGGACGTAGCCCGTTTCAATTCCAGGATGGGTATGGCGTCCGGCTGCGCCGCCCGCCGGAATTTCCGCGATGGCGGTGATGGTGTTGTAGCCGTCGGGAAACTCGACCTTCTGAAGCGGGGTGCGCTTGATGCCGGTCTGCTGGGCGAAGGCCGCGGCGGCAACGCCCGTGAAAACGAGAGCGAGCAAAGTCTTTTTGAGCATGGTTTTTCCTCCCTGGAACGGCCAGACCCTAGCAGCGCCGCGGTTCCCGGCAAGGTGGCAATACGTTTGCTCAGCGCCTGATGCCCTGGAACGCGGCCATGATGCCGCGCTGGAAGAGCGACCAGTCGAAGCCGAGCGCGATGGCGCGGTAGCCGCGGTCGATCAGGGCGTTGGCCTGGTCGGCGGTGCGCGCGACGCCGCCGATCGGCACGCCGCTTTTGAGGATGCCGGCTTCGGCGCGGGCGATCAGCTCCAGCAATTCCGGATCGTCCATCTGGCCGCGCTTGTTGATGGACGTGGCGAGATCGCCGGGGCCGATCACCGCAACGTCGATGCCCGGTGTGGCCATGATCTCGTCGATGCGGTTGACGGCCTCGACATGCTCGATGGTGACCATGCAGATCATCTCGTCGTCGGCTGAGGCCATGTAGTCCGGCATCGACTGGCCCCAGCGGAATGGCGCGTGGAACGGGCCCCAGAGACGATCTCCGCGCGGCGGATAGCGCACGCTGCGCACCGCCTTCTCGGCTTCAGTGCGATTGGTGATCATCGGGAAATTGATGCCGAAGGCGCCGATGTCCATCGGCGCTTTCGCAAGCCACGGCTCGTTCGCCGCGATCCGCACCAGAGGCGTGCACGGCGTGCCGGTGGTGGCCGCGATCATCGCGTGTGCTTCGGTGAGTCCAATCGGACCATGCTCGAGATCGACGATGATCCAGTCGAGCGAGCGTGCCATGATCTGCACCATCTGCACGCTCGGGATGGTCGCGATCGCGCCGAAGGCGGGGCGGCCCTCGCTCCACAATTGGCGGAGACGATTGAGCGGCGTTGCCGGGACTGACATGGGATGACCTTGCACGAGATGGCGACGGCGAAGCCTAGCAGCGCGCCGTTACCTCGGAAAGTCAGGCCAGCGCGCGGCCGCCGAAGAATGGCGTCAGCGCGGCGCTGAGGCCATGCACGCGGTTCGAGGTAAAAATCATCTCGGCGCCGGACTGCGCGATGCCGTAGGTGGGTGCGCCGAGCAGGTCGGAGACGCGGCGGGCAATGGCGGGTGCCGGGTCGATCCATGCGACCGGCCAGGGCGCGAGCTTTTTCATCCGGTCGAGCAGCAGCGGATAATGCGTGCAGGCGAGCACGATCGTATCGGTGCGCGACGTCGCGTCCGCGGCATCGCCGACGAAGCAGGGGGCGAGCTCGGCGAGAATATCGCCGTCGCTGATGGAAGAGCCGCTGAGCTCAGCTTCGGCGAGCGAGGCGAGCTCGGGCGATCCCACCAGCGTCACCTCGCAGCCCAGCGCGAAGTCGCGGATCAGCGCCTTGGTGTATTCCCGCTTCACCGTGCCCTTGGTGCCCAGCACCGAGACGCGACGGGTCTTCGACTGCGCGCAGGCCGGCTTGATCGCCGGGACGGTGCCGACGAAGGGCACGGAATAAGCGGCGCGCAAGTGCGACAGGACCAGGGTGGAGGCCGTGTTGCAGGCGATGACGACGAGGTCAGGATCATGGGTGCCGATCAGCTCCCCCATCAGCGGCACGACGCGAGCGACGATCTCGTCCTCGCCATGGTGGCCGTAGGGGAAGAAAGCGTCGTCGGCGACGTAGACGTAATGCGCATCCGGGCGTGCGGCCACGACCTCACGCAGCACGGTGAGGCCGCCAAGGCCGGAATCGAATACCAGGATGGTCGGGGAATAGGTCACGTCGCTACCTTAAGGGCGCCATGGTTACCATTCGGTTTTTAGGGCGGTTTTGCGGCGGATGCTGCCTGGAGCCGATTTGGAAGGATTGAATGCGTTGCCGATGGGGACATATCCGCAAAAACCCGGGGTGTCGCGCAACTGATCACGCGATCCTGTTCGTGGTGGCCCCCCGCTCCGTGGCGAGCTGCTTCTGCAAGCGGTCGATGTTTTGCAGCAGGCGCTGGCTGGTCAGCACGAGGAAGTAGTAGCCGAACTGCGGATCCTGGAAGTAGATCTCGAGCAGCCGGTCATAGGTGATCGTCAGCACCTGTCCGTCTTCGATGCACTCGATCGTGCCGGTGCGCCGGTTGTCCGGTGTGAGGAAGCCCAGTTCGCCCATCAGTGCGCCCGGCAGGATCTCGATGTTGATCTCCTTGACCAGGAACTTGCCGGTGACGGTGAGGAGCATCTCCTTGGCCGGATCGCCCAGCTTGAAGAGCGTGTCGCCGCGGCGATATTTGCGTTCGGTCATGAACGGCTTCAGCCACTCGATCGACATGTCGCCTTCGGCCGCATGGCGCGCCTTCTTCACCAGCTTGAGCATCTGCCGCAGGCGCAAGGCGTTGATCGGGAGCATCAGAAGATAGAGCAGGAACGTCGAGACGTTGGCGGAGAGCGCGCCGAAGATGGCGAAGAACGCGCAGCCGATCATGTTGGCGACGCGCAGGGGCACCATCGTCCGCATCAGGAGGGTGGCGACGAAGAAGCCAGCGCCGATCGTAGCGAACAAATTGGCAAGCGTGATGTTCTGGACGAAGATTTCCAGCAACCGATTGAAGATCGCGTCGTAGGTGACGTTGTTCGGATCGAGGCCCATCTGGACCAGGATCTTTGCGATCCTGAGGTTGTCCGTCGCCGCATCGAGAATGCGGTCGAGGATCGACGAAATGTCTGCGCTGCCGGACGGCATGGTACTAACCCCGCGTAAGGCCTTCAGTCCTGGTCGGTATGCTCGACACGTATAGCCGAAATCGAATGACGGCCGCCTGAAATGAGGCCTTCGGCCGCCGTGCCGCAAGAGGCAAATTTTAGCCTGATCGGGCGTTTCGGCAATTGCCCGTTGGTTGCGCGTATGGCGGTGGCGCGGTCCGTGATTCGGGGCGCCGGGTGCGGGCTCTGGCGGACTTGGATGGATCCGGCGCCCGACGATGCGGGGCCGCGGGGCGATCCCGCCTCAGGGCTTGGCGGCGGGCTGCACGACCTGCTGCTCGACGAGGGTGAGGTGGCCGGGGAGCGACCCGGCGCGCAGCATCATGGCGACGCTGTTTGCCTCCTCCAGCGTGAAATTGCCGGAGATCTGACCGGAGCCCCCGGTGATGGGCTCGCGGATCACAGGGGCGGAGATCACCTTGCCCTCGAGCACGATGGCGAAGGGTTTTCCGACGTTCTCTTCGGTGACGTGGGCGAAACGCCGCGTGCCGCGGCCATCGAAGCGGAACGAGGCGATCGGCTCCTTCGTGCCTCCCGCAAAGCCGGGGCCTGCATAGCTGATGTCATCGCCGTCCAGCGCGCTGTCCTTGGCGACCAGATAGGGGAGCTTGTCCTTGAAGCCGAACAGGACTTCGCTGCCCGCAGGCGGCGTGCCGGATTGCGCCTGCTCGCCCGACATCGAAAGATCCACCAGTCGGAAGCTGACCTTGACCTTCCTGGCAAAGACCGCGGTGACGCGCTCGGGCTCCATCACTTCAGGCAGGAAGATGCGGATGCGGTCCGAGCCATCCGGCTGGACACTGGCGAGCTTGATGCCGGCGTCCTTCAGTCGCTGCTCGATCATGGCGATGGAATCTTCGACGAGTTCGCGCAACCGTGCCGCCGACGCGGCATCGGTCGGCGCAAGCCTGACCAGTCCGTCGCCGCCGTCGGACAGGTTAAGCGCATGCGACGGCAATCCCTCCGCGGCCGATGCGAGCTTGCGCGCGAGCTGCTCGCGACCCCGGGCATCCGTGATCTTCAATTCGACGCCGCCGTCGCGGATCGCAAGACCGGAGAAGGCGATCTTGCCCTCGCGCAGGGTCTTGTAGACCTCGTCGCGCAAATCCGTGACGACGCTCTCGCGCAAGCCGTCGGTGTCGACTTTGTAGACGATGCGCGAGCCGCCGAGCTTCTCCATCTTGTCGCCGACGAAGGCCGCGAGCTTGGCGCGCATCTTGTCGAACTGGCTGTCTCCGGCAAGCGCCGTGCAGGGAAGGGCGAGCGCCGCTGCCATCGCGAGTGCGCCGATCAGTCGTGTGGCGCGGTCCCGCATGGGCATAGTCATGATCACCTCAAGTCTTGCGGCAGGGCGCTGGCAGGCGAATCCAATACCTGCTCTTGGTCCCCAGAGCGGTCGCCAAGGTTCAATGACCTCGAACGCCGGTGCTGCGGGCGTAGCCGTTAGGCCATGGACGAACGCCCGATCATCCATCATTCTGTCCTCGCTCGACCGGCCATTGGTCGAGGTCCTGCCACCCCAAAAAGTCAAAAGACAAGGGGGCGGGGAAATGCATCTGAGGGAGGACGGAATTCCATGGCGGGCATCCACGCGCTCGATCGGTTCATCGGCAGCGAGTATCCGGAGCTTTTGACGGACGCGCAGGTCCGGGCCTTCGAGCAGGTCCCTTACGCCGATCGCGTCGCGGCCGAGAGCACCTATGACGCTGTCAGGCTCGGTGCTGCGCGCAATCCCGACGGGGCGGCGATCCAGTTCCTGCAAAATGCCGATTCGGCCGACACGCCGGTCGTGGTGACGTATCGCGATCTGATCGCGCGCGTCACGCAGGCCGCCAACATGTTTCACGCGCTCGGTGTCGAGAAGGGCGACGTCGTCAGCTTCATGCTGCCGCTGGTGCCGGATGCCTTCGTGACGCTGCTCGGCGCCGAGGCCGCCGGCATCGCCAATCCCGTCAATCCGCTGCTGGAGCCGCACCAGATCGCGGAGATCCTGGAAGCCGCGAACACCAAGATCCTGGTCGCGCTCGGGCCGATGCCCGGCACCGACATCTGGCAGAAGGTCGAGCAGATCCGCCCGCAGCTCAAGCAGCTCAAGGCGATCGTGCAGGTGTTCGGCGGCGGCGACCCCGCGAACGGCATCTTTGCCTTCAGCGACCTGATCAGGCAGCAGCCTTCCGACCGGCTCGTCAGCGGACGCAAGATTTCGGGTAGCGACATCGCCGCCTATTTCCACACCGGCGGCACCACCGGTACGCCAAAACTGGTGCGGCACACCCACGCCAACCAGGTCTATCAGGCCTGGGCGCTCAATCTGCTGCTGAGGCCGAAGCCGGGCTCGAATTTGCTGTTCGGCATGCCGCTGTTTCACGTCGGCGGATCGTTGACGCAGGTGCTGCTGACGCTCTCGAGCGGCGGCTCGCTGGTCGTGCTGTCGCCGAGCGGCTGGCGCAATCCGAATTCGGTCAAGAACATCTGGGGGCTGGTCGAGCGCTTCAAGCCCGAGGCGCTATCGAGCGTGCCGACGGTGCTCGCGGCGACCCTCGCGGTGCCGCCGGGCAATGCCGACATCTCCAGCCTGAAATATGCCGCCGGCGGCGGCTCGGCGATTCCGGTCGCGGTTGGCTCGGCGATCCAGGAGAAGCTGAAGCTTCCGGTGGTCGAGGTCTACGGCATGACCGAGACCTCGAGCGTGCACACGCTGGCCTATCCGTCGCGGCCGATCCGGCTCGGCTCGGTCGGCCTTCCCATGCCTTACGCGCGCGTGCGCATCGTGCAGCTCGACGCCGGCGGCCGCCTGATCCGCGACTGCGTGCCTGACGAGATCGGCGTCGTCATCATGGCCGGGCCCGGCGTGTTCGGCGGCTATCTCAACGACGAGCACAACAAGGGCGCCTTCGTCGACGAGGTCTGGGTCAATTCCGGCGATCTCGGCCGGCTGGACGCCGACGGCTATCTCTGGATCACGGGCCGCGCCAAGGACCTCGTGATCCGCGGCGGCCACAATATCGATCCGGCGCCGATCGAGGAGATCATGTTCCGCCATCCCGCGGTCGGCTTCGCTGCGGTGGTCGGCCAGCCCGATGCCTATGCCGGCGAACTGCCTGTGGGTTACGTGCAGCTGAAGCCGGGCGCGACCGTCGAGCCGGGCGAGCTCGAGTCCTGGGTGCGGGAGCGGACGCCGGAGCGCGCCGCCGTTCCGGTGCAGGTCATTCCGATCGACCCGATGCCGGTGACGGGCGTCGGCAAGGTGTTCAAGCCGCAGCTTCGCTGGGACGCCGCGCAACGCGTGTTCACCAAGGTGCTGGCGCCGCTCGCCGAACGCGGCATCGACTGCAAGGTGAAGGTCGGTGCCCACGGCAGCCACGGTTCGATCGCGACCGTGACGCTTGCCGGTCTGCCGGCGGATCGGCGCGAGCAGGTCGCGAGCGAGGTGCACGCGCTGCTTGCACCGTTCGTGATGCGCCACGAGGTGGTGCAGATGTAGCGGACTTAACCCGCTTCGGCGTCTGTCCGAAAGCAGGGCGACGCTTCGTCGCATTATCCTTACCCCCGTTCGAGGAGCCCTATGTGATCGAAATCACATAGGAAGAGTTGGCAATCGGCGACGCTACCGAATAGTCTCGTGGAATTGCATCCTGGGGGACGCAAGTGATTCCGTTTCGACTTTTTGCTTTGCTGATTTTTGCGATTGGCCTTGCCTGCGGACCGGCGCATGCCGACCGGCGGGTCGCGCTCGTCATTGGCAATTCCGCTTACAAGAGCGCACCGAAGCTCGGCAATCCCGTGAACGACGCCACGCTGGTCGGCGGCATGTTCAAGAAGGCCGGTTTCGATTCCGTCGACGTCAGGCTGGATCTCAGCGCGAGCGAGATGCGACGCATGCTGCGCGAGTTTGCCGGCAGAACGCGCGATGCGGAAATGGCGGTGATCTATTACGCCGGCCACGGCATCGAGCTCGACGGCACCAACTATCTCATACCGACCGACGCAACGCTGGAGACGGACGGTGACGTGCTCGACGAGACCATCCCGGTTGAGCGTGCGCTGTTCGCGGTCGAGCCGGCCAAGCAGCTTCGCCTCATCATTCTCGACGCCTGCCGCGACAATCCCTTCTCAAAGACCATGAAGCGCACGCTGGCCTCGCGTGCGATCGGACGCGGCCTGGCGAAGGTCGAGCCGACCAGTCCCAACACCATGATCGCCTTCGCCGCGAAGGCGGGGTCGACGGCCTCCGACGGAGATTCCCGAAACAGCCCGTTTGCCACCGCGCTGGTCGAGCACCTGCCGAAGCCGGGCCTTGATCTGCGCAAGGCCTTCGGCTTCGTGCGCGACGACGTGCTCAAGGCGACCGGTTACAAGCAGGAGCCTTATGTCTATGGCTCGCTCGGCGGCGACGATGTGCCGTTGGTCGTGGTCAAGCCGGCCGCCACCGGTCCGCAGGCCAACCCGCAGGATGCCATTCGCAGGGATTACGAGCTCGCGCTTCAGCTTGCCACGCGCGACGGCTGGGAAGCGTTCCTGGCGGCCTATCCGGAAGGCTTCTACGCGAACCTCGCCAAAGGCCAGTTGAACAAGATCGGCGCCGAAGAGACGCGCGCTTCGGCCGAGCAAAAGGCCAAGGCGGCCGAACTGGAAAAGGCGCGGCTCATTGCCGAGCGCGCCCAGAAGGCCGAGCAGGAGAAGGCGGCCGCCGCGGCCAAGGCCGCCGAGGAGGCGCGGATCGCGGCCGAGAAGCAGAAGCAGATCGAGCAGGCGCGGGCTGATGCGGCCGAACGGCAGCGCAAGGTGGCCGAGGCGGCGGCCGAGAAGGCGCAGGCCGAAAAGCAGGCGGCAGAGAAGGCCAAGGCCGAACTCGCTGCCAGGCAGGCCGCAGAGAAAGCGGAGCAGGGCGCAAAGCCCCCCGCTGATCGGCAGATGCCGGAGCCCGAGAAGAAGGTCGCGGCTCTCTCGCCCGCACCGGCGTCCACGTTGTCGGCAGCCGATCTGACAAAATCCGTGCAGAGCGAATTGCGCCGCGTCGGCTGCCTGTCGGCCGGCAGCGAGGGTGACTGGAACGCAGCGTCGCAGCGTTCGCTGACGCTGTTCAACAAATACGCCGGCACCCAGTTCGATGCAAAGCTTGCAAGCGTCGACGCACTCGACGCGCTGAAGGCGAAGCCCGGACGGGTGTGCCCGCTCGTGTGCAATTTCGGCTTCAAGGCCGACGGCGATCAATGCGTGAAGATCACCTGCCGCGCCGGCTATCGCGTCGGGGACGACAACGAATGCGAGAAGGTGCAAGAGAAGAAGCCGGTTGCGACGCGCGAGGATTCCAGACAGCGAGACGATGACCGGAAGAAGAGCGAGTCCGCGCCGTCGAAGCCGCAGGCCACAGGCCAGATCTATTGCAACAGTGCGGGGTGCCGTCCGGTCCGGCAGGGTTGTCGGCTCGAAGGCTGGGGCAACAGGAATGCTGGCATGGCGAGCGGCGGCGGTAGCAGCATGGTCGAGGTCTGCAACTGAACTGTAAGTGCCCTCGGCAGCCCATTTCTCTAAGGGCCAGATCGTCAAGTCGAGCGCAAGGGTAATCCTCGCGTCGTCTTGACGCTTCCTCTCGTCCCCGACTATCGCTGCGCTCGGTCGGGGCTACGACATTGTCACGGCCCGACGCTAACCCGCCGGCATCCGCGTTTCGACCAGCCGCACCCAATATGATGCGCCGTGGCCGAGGATGTTGTCGTTGAAGACATAGGCCGGATGGTGGCACTCGTTGCCGTCGCCCATGCCGACCAGGATCATCGCGCCGGGGCGCGCCTCCAGCATGAACGAGAAGTCCTCGGCGCCCATCATCGGAATGAACTTGTCGTTGACGCGCTCGGTGCCGACGATGTCGCGGGCGACGTCGGCGGCAAGGCCGGCTTCGCGCGCATGGTTCATCGTCACCGGATACATCCGCGTGTACTTGGTCTCGGCCGAGCCGCCATAGGCGCGGGCGACGCTGTCGGCGACCTCGCCGATGCGGCGCTCGACGAGATCGCGCACCTCAGGATCGAGCGTGCGCACGGTGCCGCCGAGCTCGGCCACTTCCGGGATGATGTTGAAGGCCGTGCCGGAGTGGAATTGCGTGATCGAGATGACGGCGGACTTCAGCGGATCGACGTTGCGCGCGACGATCGACTGCAATGCGTTGACGATCTGCGAGCCGATCAGCACGCTGTCGACGGATTTGTGCGGACCAGCGCCGGCATGGCCGCCCTTGCCGTGCACCGTGATCTGGACGTTGTCGGAGGAGGCGAGCATCGCGCCGGGCGTGGTCGCGAAATGGCCTTCGGGCAGACCCGGCATGTTGTGCATGCCGTAGACCTCCTGGATGTTCCAGCGCGTCATCAGCCCGTCCTCGACCATGGCCTTGCCGCCGCCACCGCCTTCCTCGGCGGGCTGGAAGATCATGATCGCGGTGCCGTCGAAATTGCGCGTCTCGGCAAGATATTTGGCCGCGCCCAGCAGCATGGCGGTGTGACCGTCATGGCCGCAGGCGTGCATCTTGCCGGGGACCTTGGACGCATAAGGCACGCCCGAGGTTTCCATGATCGGCAGCGCGTCCATGTCGGCGCGGAGCCCAATGGTCTTGCCGGAGGCGGATTTGCGGCCGCGGATCACACCGACCACACCGGTGCGGCCGATGCCCGTCACCACCTCGTCGCAGCCGAACTCGCGCAGTTTGTCGGCGACGATGCCGGCGGTGCGATGGACCTCGTATTGCAGCTCCGGGTTCTCGTGGAAATCATGGCGCCAGGCGGCCATTTCGTCGGAGAGGGCGGCAACGCGGTTGACGATGGGCATGAGGGGGATCCGTTTCTTGTTCGCAGGGTGGGTTAGCGTAGCGTACCCCACCACTGTTTGTCTCCATGGACGCGAAAGAGGTGGGATGCGCCCAGCGGACTGCGCTTCGCGCAGCCGCAAGGCTAACCCACCCTGCGATCCTACGATTCCCCAAACACGCGCTTGAAGATCGTGTCGACGTGCTTGAGGTGATAGCCGAGGTCGAACTGCTCCTCGATCTCGGCATCGCTGAGATATTTCTTCACCTCAGCGTCCTTCTTCAGGAGCTGGAGGAAGTCGCCTTCGCCGCGCCAGACCGGCATGGCGTTGCGCTGCACCAGCTTGTAGGAATCCTCGCGGCTCGCGCCCTTCTGCGTCAGCGCCAGCAGCACGCGCTGCGAGTGCACGAGGCCGCCGAGGCGGTCGAGGTTCTTCTGCATGTTGGCGGGGTACACCAGCAGCTTGTCGATCAGGCCGGCGAGGCGCACCAGCGCGAAGTCCAGCGTCACGGTGGCATCGGGGCCCATCATGCGCTCGGCGGAGGAGTGCGAGATGTCGCGCTCGTGCCAGAGCACGACGTTCTCCAGCGCCGGCGTCACATAGGCGCGCACCATGCGGGAGAGGCCGGTGAGGTTTTCCGACAGCACCGGATTGCGCTTGTGCGGCATCGCGGACGAGCCCTTCTGCCCCTCCGAGAAGAACTCTTCGGCCTCCAGCACCTCGGTGCGCTGCATGTGGCGGATTTCCACCGCGATGCGCTCGACCGAGGCGGCGATCACGCCGAGGGTCGAGAAATACATCGCGTGGCGGTCGCGCGGGATGACCTGGGTGGAGATCGGCTCGGGGACGAGACCCATGGCTTTCGCGACATGCGCTTCGACGCGCGGATCGATCTGCGCGAAGGTGCCGACGGCGCCGGAGATGGCGCAGGTTGCGACCTCCTTGCGGGCCGCGATCAGGCGTTCTTTTGCGCGGGTGAATTCGGCATAGGCATAAGCCAGCTTGAGGCCGAAGGTGACGGGCTCGGCGTGGATGCCGTGGCTGCGGCCAATGGTCGGCGTCATCTTGTGCTCGAAGGCGCGCTTCTTCAGCGCCGCCAGCACCTTGTCGATATCGGCGAGCAGCAGGTCGGCGGCGCGTGTGAGCTGGACGTTGAGGCAGGTGTCGAGCACATCGGACGAGGTCATGCCCTGGTGCACGAAACGCGCCTCGGGGCCGACGATCTCGGCGAGGTGGGTGAGGAAGGCGATGACGTCGTGCTTGGTCTCGCGCTCGATCTCGTCGATGCGGGCGACGTCGAAGGTGGCGTCCTTGGCCTTGGCCCAGACCGTCTTGGCGGCTTCCTTGGGGATGGTCCCGAGCTCGGCGAGGGCGTCCGCCGCATGCGCCTCGATCTCGAACCAGATCTTGAACCGGGTCTGCGGCTCCCAGATCGAGGCCATTTCCGGGCGGGTATAGCGGGGGATCATTGCACGGCTCCAGGAGGTGGGCGGGCGGCCCCAAAGGATGGTCCAAGGGGGACGTGACCTGCCAAAATGCTTTTTACGCCGTGATTTACCAGAGCGGACAGGGCGAAACAAACGATCCGGGCGCCGACCAGAGAGGGATAGCGGAGCTATCCACCGGCCCGTCCCGGCCCAGCCCGGACGCCGCACACAGGGAGGACGCCTACAGAAATTACCTGTCAATCACGGATCATTGACTGACAGATATTGAAATCTGTCAGCGGGACGTGTATATCCGTTCTCGGACGCTCCGATTGGGCGCCCCACGGCTACCCCCGGAGAGCCCGACATCCGAAACAAATGCGGATCGAGGGCCGAAATTGAAGAGAGGGGACCGCGGACGAATGGAGACTTAGGACAATGACGACCGAAATCATCAATCTGACCGGGGCGATTGGGCATTGGCTCAATTTGCTGGTGGCGCGCCAGATCGCGGCGCAGGCTGCAAAACTGCCTCATTAAGGCATAGGCTTTCCGAAACGACCGGTACGGGCGCTTCGGAAGCAGCCCTATCGCCGGGTGAACCCTGAACGGGAACAAGGTGCTGGCATGAATGAAGCCGTTATCCTGACGCCGGAGCGAATCCTCGAAGTCACCGAGGACGTCTTGCGGCGCTACGGACTTGCCAAGGCCACCGTGGTTGACGTTGCCCGTGCGCTCGATGTGAGCCACGGCAGCGTCTATCGCCATTTCCCGAGCAAGGCCTCGCTGCGCGAGGCCGTCGCCAAACGCTGGCTGGACCGCATCGATGCGCCGCTCCTGGCGATCGCCAAGGAGCAGGGGCCGGCGCCTGACAGGCTCGATCGCTGGCTGCGAACGCTGTTCGCCGCCAAGCGTTCGCGCGTGCTCGACGATCCCGAGATGTTCGAGACCTATCTGACGCTGGCGCGCGAGGCCTGTGCGGCCGTGAAGTGCCACAAGGACACCATGATCGACCAGATCGCGGGGATCCTGGCCGACGGCGTGAAGCAGGGCGTATTCGCTGTCGACGACGTCAAAACCACCTCGCGCGCGATCTTCGATGCCACCGTCCGCTTCCACCATCCGGCCCATGCCGACGAGTGGAAGGATGCCGATCTGCCGGCGCGCGTCGATGCGACGCTGGCGCTGGTGCTGCGCGGGCTGAAGGCGGGATAGACCGCCCCACCTGTTCAACGCGCGCTTATGGACCTTTTGCCTTGTGAAGAGCGGCGCCATTGTGGGCCGGTGGCGAGGACGTTGAGCGTGTCCGCGCGGGCAAGGCCGGGTCGGAGGGTGGCACGACCGAGGGACTTCCCGGATAGGCATTGACCGCGATCTCGACGGCGTCTTTTGACCGCTTGCGCAGGTGGTAGAAGGTTAGCTCCAGATCGAGCATGGGGCAGCGAAAGTGGACGACCGCGGTGTCTGGGAGGCGGCAGAGTTCGTCAATGAGCTCGCCTACCGTGATGATCGGGGGATGGTCGACTGCGTTGTGATGACCCTTACTCATGACCTACTCCTTCACTGCGAAACTAACCGGAGCGGGATGGTCTCCGTTCCAATTTCGTTCAGCAGATTAAGAAGATTCCAGGGACCAAGGCAGTACGGCAGCTCTGCTGCTAAATCCGCGTCAGCCCGCAACTCGCCGCCAGCCGCACCAGCTGTGCGTCCGTGCGGGCGCCGGTCTTGGTCTTGATGAGGTAGTGATAGTTCTGCACCGTCTTGACGCTGAGATTGAGATGCGCCGCGATCTGCTCGGTGGTCGCGCCGCCGGCGAACTGGCGTAAAATCTCGATCTCGCGCTCGCCCAGTTGATCCAGCACCGAGCCTGCCGACAGGCTGTCCTCGGCCAGAATATGCGCGATGTCGTCGCTCATGGCGCGCTCGCCGCGGGCGACGCTGCGGACCGCGGTCACGACCGCGGAGGGCTCGCTGCTCTTGGTGACGAAGCCGGAGGCGCCGGCGCCGAACGCTGCCTTCACCAGCACTGCCTCGTTGTGCATGGTGAAGACGAGAATGCGCGCCCGCGGATTGCGCGCGCGGATGTTGCGGATGGCTTCCAACCCGCTCGCGCCGGGCATCGAGATATCGAGCACCACCACATCGGGGTCGTGCGCCTTGAAGGCGCCGTAGGCGTCCGCGGCGTTGTCGGCTTCCGCCACGACATGGAGATCACCCTGGCTTTCCAGCACCCGCCGGTAGCCTTGTCGCACGATCGGATGGTCGTCGACCAGCAGCACGGAGATGCCTGATGCCGCAACCTCGCTCATAGCGGCCTCATGCGGCGAGCGGAATGGTAGCGGCGACGCTGAGGCCGCGATTGGCTGATAGAATCGACAAGGATCCGCCGGCCGCCGCGACACGCTCGCGGATGCCGGTGAGGCCGAAGCCGGCCGAGCGCGCGACGCGTTCCGCATCGCCGCCGCCGTCGTCCTCGACGCGGATCAGGAGCGCGTCGTCGTCACCGGCGCGCCGCTCGATGCGCAAGGAAATCTCGCGCGCCGAGCTGTGGCGCAGTGCGTTGGTCAGGCATTCCTGGGCCACACGATAGGCCGTGGTGGCGGCCGGGCCGCTGATGTCGGTGAGGTCGCCCTTGAGATCGAGCCGGATGGTCGGCTGCGCGGCGCTCTGCGAGCGCCAGCTGTCCACCAGATTGACGAGGCTCGCCTCCAGCCCGAGCTCCTCGGGCAGGGGATTGCGCAGCCGCTTCAGCGCATCGCGCAGCGAAGCCATCAGATAATGGGTGGCCTGCGAGATCAAGCGCGCGTCCTGCGCGATGCCGTTATCTTTGCCCTCTTTCGCGCTCGCCATCTCAATCGTGTTGGCGAAGGCGAGGATGGCGGAGAGATTCTGGCCGAACTCGTCGTGCAGCTCGCGGGCGAGCGCGCGGCGTTCGTCATCGCGGATCTCGATCAGGCGCCGTGTCAGCGCCGCGCGCTGCTCGGTCGCTTCCTCGAGCCGGCCGCCGAGCTCGCCCACGGCGTTGCCGATCATCGCCAGCTCCATCGAGCGGAAGCGCGGCAGTTTGGTGCGATATTGCCCGCGCGCCATGCGCTGGAGCGCGGTGACGATGGTGCGGGCCGGCGCCAGCGCATGCGCGATCGCAAGCGAAGCCAGCAGCGAGATCGCCGCCGCCATCAGCAGCGCGACATCGACCACGTTGAGGAGATACTCCCAGGCAAGCGAGATGGCCGCTGCAGCATCCGGCGTCGCGACGACCGTTCCGGCGGCTGCCGCGCGGGGACTGACCGGCCTGATCACCTCGGCGTGGCTGCCGAGGAAGATCGGTACGATCGCGCTGAACCAGTGCGGCGGCGTCCTGCCGATGCCCTGATTCTGGCCGCAGAGCGGCTTTTCGAATGCGATGGCTGGCTGGAACTCGACGCAGACGCCGGGCGAGATCAGCTTCATCGTCTCCAGCGTGCGCCACTCCGGAACCGGCAAGAGTTGCTCCCGCGTTCTGCTGCTGCGCAACAAGAACTCGTGCCAGTACAGCGCCTGGAGCGCCTGGGCGACCCGCTGCGCCGAGGCCGCAGTCGCCCGATCGACGCTGCGATAGGCATCGAACGTGGCCCACACGGTCGCCGCGCCAAGGCACAGCACGACGATCAGAAGCAGACGGGCGACAAGCTGGAGCACGAGGCGCATGCGATCATCCCCGACGTTTGATAGGCTCAGCCTAACAACGCCGCCGCGGCTTGCCAATTGCAAGGGTTGGGCCGGATTGCAGCTCGGGCAAATTTCCCAAGCCGGATTGGGCATGGCTCTTTGGACCCGGCGCGGCGGCTTTGATCTAATGGGCGAGGAATCGTTGCAAGCTAGTCCTTGCAAGCCAGGAGCAGTGCAGCATGAGTTCGATGACGATTGGACCGATCGCGGCCACCGCGACCGACCCATCCGAGCGCAGCGCGCTCCTGTTCTGGATGATCTTCACCGGGCTGTCGATCTTCGCCGTCGTGCTGCTGTGGCGCTTCGGCCTGATCCACCTGATGCTGACCTCGGATCGGACCTACATTTCCAGCGTGATCGCACTGCTCTATGTCCTCACCTGCGGCCATTGCTTCCTGCGGACGCGGGCGATCGCGCGGGAAGGGGCGGCGGCGCGGCGCTGCCGGGCGGCACTCGCGGCGCCCGACGGCAGCAAGGCGCTCGATGCCAGCGCGGCCCGGCTGCCACGCGGGCTGGTGCGGGATCACATCGAAAGCCTGGTGACCAAAGCGGCCGCGCAGGATTACCGGCCGGTCGACCAGACGCTGCTGCTGCGGACGCTCGCCGACCGCTTGCGCGGCTCCAACGGGTTCGGCGCCTTCGTCTCGGACACGCTGATGAAGCTCGGCCTGCTCGGCACCATCATCGGCTTCATCATCATGCTGGCGCCGATCGCGGGGCTGGATGCCGCCGATAAGGTCGCGATGCGCTCCTCGATGGGCCTGATGAGCGACGGCATGGCGGTCGCGATGTACACGACGCTGGCGGGCCTCGTCGGCTCGATCCTGGTCCGCATCCAATACTACATGCTGGACGCCGCGACCCAGCGGGTGTTCTCGGATGCGGTGGTGCTGACCGAGACCTATGTGACACCGGTGCTGGAGCGCAAAGGCGCTGGAACCACGCCATGATGGATGATTTCGGTCTCTATCCGCGCGAGGAGCCGTTCGATCCGCTGGGCGTGATGCTGTTCAAGGCGCTCCAGGTGATCGCCTTCCTGTTCTTCCTCGCTCTGCTCGCGGTCTCCCCGGACGCCAAGGACGGCAAGATCGACTCCAAGGCGGAGTTCATGATCACGCTGGACTGGCCGGACAATCATCCGGATGATCTCGACCTGTTCGTGCAGGATCCCGCCGGCAACATCGCCTGGTACCGCCACCGCGAGGCCGGCTTCCTCACGCTCGACCGCGACGACCGCGGCGGGGCCAACGACTTCATCATGGTCGCTGGCAAGAAGATCGCCTCGCCGATCCGCGAGGAAATCGTCACCCTGCGCGGCATCGTCGCCGGCGAATACACCGTCAACGTCTCGCATTTCGTGGCGACGACCGGCGAACCGGTCGAGGCCAATGTGAAGGTGCAGAAGCTCAATCCGACGGCGCAGGTGGTCTTCGACAACAAGTTCAAGCTCGATCACACCGGCGACGAGAAGACTGCGGTGCGGTTCCGGCTCGATGCCGAGGGCAAGGTCGTCAATGTCGACCAGCGGCCGAAATCGCTGCTGGAGACGTTTCGCAGCAGCTGGCGCAACGGCGCCGATCTCGACCCGAGGACCGGTGTGAGCAAGAACACTGCGAGGGTGCGCCGTGACTAGCCTGCAAACGGTCATCCTCACGCTGTCGATCGCCTACGCCGTCATCGGCGCGTTGTTGCTAATCGTGCTGGTCTATGCGCGGCTGCACTGGTCGTTCAAGGCGGTCGCGGTGGTCGTGACCAGCGCCTTCTATGTCGTCAGCTTCACCGAGATGCGCGGGCTGCTCGGGTGGGCCAGCGCGGAGAGGCTGCCTGCTTCGTTCAAGCTGCTCAAGGCCCGCATCGTCGAGCCGCATTCGCTGGAGGGCGATCCCGGCTCGATCTATCTCTGGGTCGAGCAGCTCGATGAGGACAATCGCCCGAGCGGCATCCCGAGGGCCTTTCGGGTACCCTATAATGACAGGCTGGCCGACAAGACCCATGCCGCGGAGAACGAGATCGCGCTCGGACATCCGCAAGGCGGCCGTGCCGCCGATTTCGGCGGCGGCGATGGCAGCCTGATCGACATGGTCCGGGAATATGTGACGCCGAAGACCATTCTGGAGACCACCGGCGGCGATTCCTCGACCGGCGAATTCCTCGCACCACCGGCCGGCGCGCAGGGCGCCGTGTTCACCCCGATCCCACCGCCCCGGATGCCGCCGAAGGACGAGCAGTAGGTCCTTCACCATTGCGGAAGAGCCACGCTGGAAAACGGACCGGCGCTGGCGCATCTTCTTGACGTCCCTCAATTTGGCCTTATCGGCTTTCGATAAGAATTTGAGGGTGGAGGGTGCGTGCTTCTCGCTGTCTTCTCGGATATCCACGGCAACCGGCAGGCATTCGAGGCCTGCCTGAAGGTTGCCCGCGCGAAGGGCGCGGAGCGGTTCGTCCTGCTCGGCGATTTCGTCGGCTATGGCGCGGACCCGGAATGGGTCGTGGAGACCGCGATGGCCCTGGTCGAGGAGGGCGCCGTCGCCGTGCGCGGCAATCACGACCAGGCTGTGAATTCCTCCGCCGAGACCATGAACGCCGAGGCGCAAATCGCGATCGAATGGACCCGCGGCCGGCTGGACGCCGCGCAGCGGCGGTTCCTCGCCGAGTTGCCGATGCGGGTGGAGGACACCGATCGCCTGTTCGTGCACTCGGAAGCCTCCAGCCCGCAGCGCTGGCACTATGTCCGCTCGACGGCGGATGCCGCCAAGAGCCTGATCGCGACGCCTGCTCATGTCACCTTCTGCGGCCACGTCCATCGCCCGGCGCTCTATTCGATGTCGGTGACGGCGAAGATGACGAGCTTCGTACCCAGGACCGACGTCCCCGTGCAGTTGCTGCGCGGGCGGCAATGGCTGGCCGTGCTCGGCTCGGTCGGCCAGCCCCGCGACGGCGATCCGTCCGCATCCTTCGCGCTGTTCGACCCCGTGTCGTGCCAGATCACCTATTGCCGCGCGCCCTATGACATCGAGACGGCTGCGAGCCGCATTCGCGAGAACGGCCTGCCGCATTGGCTCGCCGACCGGCTGTCGCAGGGGCGCTAGAGGCCGATGCCGAAACCTCTGGTCAAATCAGGCGCGGTGATCGACGGCTATACCATCGGCGAATGCGTCCATGCCGGCGGCATGGCAACGCTTTGGACCGTCACCCATCCCGGCATCGACGTGCCGCTGCTGATGAAGATCCCGCGGGTGTCGGAGGGCGAGGACCCCGCCGCGATCGTCTCCTTCGAGATGGAGATGATGATCTTGCCGCGGCTCGCCGGGCCGCACGTGCCGGCCTGTTTCGGCACCGGCGATTTCGCCCACCAGGCCTATGTCGTGATCGAGCGCATCGTCGGGACCACGCTCTACAAACGGCTGCCGGACCTGCCGCTGCCTTATGAGGAGGCGCGGCAGCTCGTTGCGAAGATCGCGACTGCGCTTGCCGACCTGCATCGGCAGAACGTGATCCATCACGACATCAAGCCGAGCAGCATCATGTCCCGCGAGTCTGGCGAGGCGGTGCTGATCGACTACGGCCTATCGCATCACAACCATCTGCCTGACCTCTTGCAGGAGGAGTTTCGCCTGCCCTATGGCACCGCGCCCTACATGGCGCCCGAGCGGCTGCTCGGCGTGCGCGACGATCCGCGCAGCGACCTGTTTTCGCTCGGCGTGCTGCTCTATTTCTTCACCACCGGCGAACGGCCGTTCGGCGAGGGCGAGACGCTGCGTGCGATGCGGCGCCGGCTCTGGCGCGATCCGCATCCGCCGCGCGCACTTCGCGCGGACTATCCGCCGTGGCTCCAGGAGGTGGTGCTGCGCTGTCTCGAGATCGAGCCGGTGTGGCGCTATCCGACCGCGTCCCAGCTCGCCTTTGATCTCACCCATCCGGATCAGGTCAAGCTTAGCGCGCGCTCGGAGCGGCTGAAACGTGACCCCCTCAGCGTCGCCTGGCGTCGGCGCTTCAACCTGGGCGTCATGGCGCCGCGCGCGAAATCGGACGTCGCGGTGCAGATCGCCTCCAGCCCGATCCTCGCGGTCGCGCTCGATACCGCCGAAGGCGCGCCGGAGCTGAACGAGGCGCTGCGCGTCACGACTGAGCGCATTCTGGCTACGTTACCTTCGGCGCGGCTTGCCTGCGTCAATGTCCTTAAGCTCAATCGCATCGCCATAGACAAGACGCTGGACGACCAGGGCTCCAACAAGCACATCGACCGCCTGGTGGCGCTCCGGCATTGGGCCATGCCGCTGAAGCTCGACGAGAGCCGGCTGTCGGTTCACGTGCTGGAGGCGGTCGATCCCGCCACTTCCCTGCTGGAATTCGCCGAGATGAACTCGGTCGACCATCTCATTATCGGCGCGCGGCAAAATTCTTTCAGGCGTACCTGGCTCGGCAGCGTCTCGGCCAAGGTGGCTGCGGAGGCCATTTGCACCGTCACCGTGGTGCGGCCGCCGAGGATGGCCGGCGATGTGGCAAAGACAGACGCCGGCGTGGTGTGGGGCTAAAGCATGATCCGGAAAAGTGCGAACCGGTTTTCCGAAGAGATCATGCTCAGACAACAACCTAAAGCGCGATGATTCATCCTTTCAGCGCGCTTTAGGATCGATCAGGCCGCGTGAGCGGTGTGAGTGGTGCGCTTGCGGCGGATCGGCCAGGAGAATTGCGGGCCGGGCTCGCCATGATCCGCGCTGCCGCCGAAATACTGGATGATCTCGCGGCAGGGCTCGCAGTTGAAGAGGTTACGCGACGCGGATGCCTTGGACATTTCCTTCAGGCAGTTCGGGCAATGCGGTTTCATGGCTTCAGGTCCGGAAGAGGAAATTCAGTGACGGCGCGGCGATAGGAAGGGATGGTCGAGGTCGGCCGTTTCGGGTCTGGCGTCGTCGCGCATCTCGCCTTCGGTGCGTTCGAGCCGACCGAAGAAATAGTCGAGGTTGGGATGCGGGCGCCGTGGGATGCGGCACCGGCGCTTTGGCTGACGCTTCACGAGTGCGATCTGCATGGGCTTCAGGCCCGATACCAGTCGCGGCGGACGACGCGGGCCGAACGTGCCGGCACCTTCACCGGTCCGGCCGATGGCCCAAACACGACAAACGCACAAAAACCAAGCCACAACGCCACGCCAGTCCAAACCAGGGTCGTCGTCATGATGTGCTCCCGTCAAAAGCAGGCGGGAATCACTTGCAGTGATTTGCACGAATCAGTGAAGCCCGGATGAGTACGGGTCGAGGTTGCAATTTTAGACAATTGCGCGCCGCAGCTCGCGTAGAAGTCGCATCTCTACGCGGTGTCGGGGCCGAAGCCTCAGATCGCTTCGCCGCGCGCGCCCGCGGCGGCGTTGCGGATCGCGGCGATGTTGGTCTTGTACGCCTCCTGCGTGCCGCCCCTGAACACGGAGGTGCCGGCGACGAAGGCGTTGGCACCGGCCGCGGCGAGGGGACCTGCAACGTCGGGGCCGACGCCGCCGTCGACCTCGATGTCGATCGGACGGCCCGCCATCATCGCGCGGATGTCGCGGATCTTGTTGATCGCCGAGGGGATGAAGGCCTGGCCGCCGAAGCCGGGATTGACCGACATCACCAGCACGAGGTCGACGAGGTCGAGGACGTATTCGAGCGCACTGATCGGCGTGCCCGGATTGAGCGAGACGCCGGCCTTCTTGCCGAGCGCGCGGATCGCCTGGAGTGAGCGATGCAGATGGGGACCGGCCTCCGCATGCACGGTGATGTGGTCGCAGCCGGCCTTGGCGAAGGCCTCGAGATAGGGGTCGCAGGGCGAGATCATCAGATGCGCGTCGAAGATCTTCCTGGTGTGCGGGCGCATCGCCTTGATGATATCGGGGCCGTAGGAAATGTTGGGAACGAAGTGACCGTCCATCACGTCGAGATGGATCCAGTCGGCGCCGGCCGCGTCCACCGCGCGCACCTCCTCGCCGAGCTTCGAGAAGTCCGAGGCCAGGATCGAGGGCGCGATTGCCAGGGGGCGGGGGGCGAAGGCTTGGGTCATGGCGCGGTTTCCCGTGGCGGCCGTGAAAGATGAACCTCGCCTAACATGGGCCTGTCAGCCGGGCAATGCAGGGGCGGCGTGCTTCCTGTGGGCGGAAATTTCTGCCGCGACCGGCATGAATTGCCGGTGTTCCCGAACCGCGCAAAGTGTGGTGAAGGCGGATTTCATTGAGCTTTTCGCGCTGGCACGACGCTTGCTGACTCAGCTCCAGAACATTGGCCGCGGCGTGCCGCGCTGGTTGGAGTTTTGCAATGTTGTTTGCCCTTGGTGCCGTATCGAGTGCGCTCGACGCGATCCAGTCGCTGACGAATTCGAAGTCGACCTCGTCGGCGCAGAAGACCGGCTCGACGCAGAAGACGGGATCGTCGCAAGGCGCGGCCAATCCGTTCGCGATCGACAGCACGGCCAGCATCGCGACCTCGCTGGTCGGTTCGAGCAAGGGCCCGCAGATCGCGCCGGAGACGATGAACGCGTTGCTAGCCGCGCAAAGCCAGTCGTCGGACAGCACCAGCGGCACCGCCAGCTCGACGACGTCGAGCTCGACGTCCTCGAAGTCGATGAGCCGCGAGGACGCCCTGAAGGACCTTTTCTCCCAGATCGACGCGGACGGCGACGGCAGCATCACCAAGTCCGAATTCGAGAACGCGCTGGGCGCCGGCGGCACCAACCTCGCACAGGCCGACGACGTCTTCTCGAAGATGGATTCGGATTCCGATGGCAGCGTGAGCCTCGACGAGATGTCGAAGGCGCTGAAGAGCGGCCACCATGCGCAGGGCGCGGGCGGCTCGGGCGACGGATCGGATTCCTCGTCGAAGTCCGGTGGCGGCTCGACCTCGACCACGACGACCGCCGCCGACGGCTCGACCACCACCACCGTCACCTATGCCGACGGCTTCAAGATGTCGACGACGGTCCCGGGCGCGAACGCTGCCCGTAGTTCGGCTTACGATCTGTTTGCGCAGTTGATGCAGCAGCAGGGCGGGCAGGGACAAGGCGCCTCAGCGAGCGCCGGCTCGTCCATGTCGATGAGCGTCTAAAGCCTCTCGCTGCCATGCCCCGCGCAGGCGGGGCATCCAGTACGCTGCGGCCTCTCGGTCCAATCACTTTCGTCTCTGGAATACCGGATCGCCCGGTCTTCGCCGGGCGATGACACGCGTTGTGTGGCGGGAGGCGCGTGTTCCTCAAGTGCCAAACCGGTCCTTCCACGCCGGCTGCGTGCCGGGGAAGGACAGCGCCGTTGCACTGTACACGCCGCGTGCGATCGCGCGCGCGACCACGTTGGCGGCGATGGTGCCGAGCTCGGTGAGGCCGACCAGCGGCTCGATCGGCTTCTCGCCGGTCGCAGCCGCAAACAGCACGTCGCCGTCGGTCGGCGCATGCACCGGATAGATGGCGCGGGCAAATCCGGTGTGGGCGATCATCGCAAGCCGCTTGGCCTGGGGTTTGGTCAGCAGCGCGTCGGTGACGACCACGCCGATGGTGGTATTTTCGCGCGCGCTCGCGGCGGGACCGCCCTTGATGCGCATGCGGAGCATATCGTCGGTGAACTTGTCGGGCAGGCCGCGTCCGCCGAATTCGCCTGCTACCTCGAACGGCGCCGCCCAGAACCACGGCCCGTTGCCGACGGTGACGCTGCCCACCGCGTTGACGGCGACGATCGCCGCGACCTTGACGCCATCAGGCGTCACCGCCGAGGCCGAGCCGAGCCCGCCCTTGAACGTCGCGGTGGTGGCACCGAGGCCGGCGCCGGCGCTGCCGAGCGCGAAGTCCGTGCTGGCGGCAGCGGCTGCCGCGGCGTAGCCGAGGTCGCGATAGGGCGAGAAGCGTCCCCAGGCCTTGTCACCGCCGTTGAGGAGATCGAACAGGATCGCGCCCGGCACGATCGGGATCAGCGCTTCGCGAACCCGGTGGCCGCGACCCTGCTCGGCGAGCCAGGCCTGCACGCCGCCGCCGGTATCGAGGCCAAAGGCCGAGCCGCCCGACAGCGCGATCGCATCGACGCGCTCGACGGTGTTGGCTAGATCGAGCAGTGCGTCCTCGCGCGTGCCGGGGCCGCCGCCGCGAACATCGATGGCCGCAACCGCGGGGGTATCGAAGATGATCGCGGTCGCGCCGGAGGCGACTTTCGCATCCTCGGCATGGCCGACGCGGACCCCGGCGATATCGGTGAGCAGATTTTTCAAGGCCGGCACTCCATGCGCTTCACGGGTCAGCGATAGCGCAATGGTGCCGCGCGCTCAACTCGCCAGTGCCGTCCTCAGCATCTTGGCGAGCTCGGATTTGCGGTAGGGTTTTGCGAGCAGCAGCACGCCGGAATCGAGCCGGCCGTGATGGACGATGGCGTTCTCGGTGTAGCCCGAGGTGAACAGCGTCTTCAGGTCGGGACGCCGCCGCAACGCCTCGTCCGCGAGCTGGCGGCCGTTCATGTGGCCCGGCATGATGATGTCGGTGAAGAGCAGGTCGATCGCCTTGTCGGCATCGATGATGGCGAGGGCCTCGGCCGCGTTGGCGGCCTCTAACGCGGTATAGCCGAGGCTCTTGATCTGGGTCACGACATATTGCCGTACCAGCGCGTCGTCCTCGACGATCAGGATTTTCTCGTCGCCGCCGGCGATGGGCGCGTTCTGGAACGCCTCGAACTCGGTCTCCTGCACGCCGCTCGAGCGCGGCAGGTAGATCTTCACGCTCGTGCCGTGGCCTTCCTCGCTGTAGATCTTGATGTGCCCGCCGGACTGCTTGACGAAGCCGAACACCATGCTGAGCCCGAGCCCGGTACCCTTGCCGACCTCCTTGGTGGTGAAGAAGGGATCGAACACCCGCTCGATCAGCTCCGGCGGAATGCCGGTGCCGGTGTCGCTGACCGCGATCATCACATAGTTGCCGGCGACGACGTCGGGATTCATGCTGGCATAGCCGTCGTCGAGGAAGATGTTGCGGGTCTCCAGCACGAGCGTGCCGCCGTCCGGCATGGCGTCGCGCGCGTTCAGTGCGAGATTGAGGATCGCGGTGGAGAGCTGGCCGGGGTCGACCAGGGCCGGCCAGGCATCCTCGGTGAGCTGCGGCATGATGGTGATCTGCTCGCCGAGGGTCGGGTGCAGGAGCTTGGCGGCTTCGAGCGCCAGCGCATTGACGTCGATCTCGCGCGGCTGGAGCGGCTGCTTGCGGGCAAAGGCGAGCAGGTGCTTGGTCAATTGCGCGCCGCGCTCGGCGGCATCGTCGATCAGCTTGGTGATGGCGGCGAGCTCGGGGCGGTCGGCCACCGCATCCGCGAGGATGCCGATCGTGCCGGTGATGACGGTGAGCACGTTGTTGAAATCGTGGGCGACGCCGCCGGTGAGCTGGCCGATCGAGTCCATCTTCTGGACCTGCCTGAGCTGGGCTTCGGCGGCCTGCTTCTCGGTGAGATCGCGCCCGATGAAGAAGTGGCGCTTCACCGGCTCCGACCAGGTGCCCATCCAGTTCAGCGTCACCTCGTGGCCGTCGTCATGATAGTAGCGCGCCTCGAAGCTGCGCTTGACCGCGCCACGCCGCGCCGCGCGCATCTCGCTTCGCGTCTTGTCGAGGTCATCAGGGTGAATGAACTCGATGGCGCTGTGCCCGATCATGTCTTCCGGCTTGTACCCGAGGATGTCCTTCACGCTCGGGCTGACCTGGATGAAATTGCCGTAACCGTCCGTCACGAGGATCAGGTCCTGCGAGGTCTCGAAGATGCGCTGGCGCTCCTCGATCTCGCGGTTGAGAGCCGTCTCCGCCCGCTTCCGCTCGGTGATGTCGCGTGCGACCTTGGAGGCGCCGATGATCTTGCCGTCGGTCGATCGCAGCGGGACCTGGCTCAGCAAGACGTCGATCGGCTGGCCGCTCTTGTGCAGCCGCACGGTCTCGTGCTGGTCGATGACCTCGCCGTTGCGGGTGCGGGCCAGCATTTCGGCGACTTCCTCGCGCTGCCCCTCGGGCATGATGATATCGACCTGGCGGCCGATCGCCTCGTTGGCTGAGTAGCCGAAGACGCGTTCGGCCGCGTCGTTCCAGGACGTGATGGTGCCGTCGAGCGACTTCGTGATGATGGCGTCGTTGGAGGATTCGACGACGGCGCTGAACAGCCGCTCGCGCTCGGCATAATAGTTCCGCTCCGAGCTCGACTGCCGCTGGAGTGCGCCGACCATGCCCGCCGTGTTCGCCTGGAGACGCACGTTCTCGATGAGCAGCACCGCGAGCACGAAGCTCGACGCACAGAGGCCGTAGAGCCGGCCGGCGTAGAAGCCGAGGTCGAAACGCGCGACGTTGACGATTGCCGACAGCGCGATGTCGAACAGCCAGGCGCACATCGTGACCATGAGCCAGACGTCGATCACCGTGTGCGGCTTGCGAAACCACAGCGTGACCAGCGCCGCAAAGCTCAGGGACCACACGAACGACACCACGCCGATCATGGTGGCGGTGTAGTGACCGTCCCTCAGCAGGACCGGCAACAGGCCGTGCTGCGCCGTCACCAGCCAGGCGAGCACGGTGATCGCAACGAACACGCCTGCGACGGAGAATGCAATCACCGACGCCGTCGAGCCGGCGATCTTGTTGCCGCCGTTGCCGTCCTTCAGCGAGGCATAGGCCAGCACGAACAGCGGAAAGCCGCCGTGCCAGATCATGTAGAGCCAGACGGTGGTCTGCGAGCCTGCACCGAACAGTCCGGCAGGGGCGAACAGCCCGGGGAAGGTGAGGGCGTGGGTCACCGCGGCCGCCGCCGTGAACAGATAGCCGATCGACAACAGCAGCAGCGCGCGGCTGCGCAGGACCGCAAACTGCGACAGCAGCAAGACGGCGGTGATGATGTCGCTGACCGCGAGCGCCGACTGGTAGCTCGCCACGAAAGCCGGCACCTGGACGAGCGGCATGCCCGCAAACGGTACGGCCAGCGCGAACAGGATCGCGGAGATGCCGACGATCGCCAATGCCGCCCTGCGGTCGCTCCGCGCAGCCGGCAAGGTCGACAGGAATGTGCTTCGATCGTTGGGTGCTAGCACGTCGATCTCTCGTAAGCCGGCATGATGACCTCCTACGTCAATCTCTTCGGGCCGGGAAGCCACTACCTTCATGGTAGCCTGCTCCAGGCGCGCATCCTGACAGAAAGCGCTTGCGACTCAACCGAGGGTTACAGCTTACTTAACTTGGAGGGAGACTCGGAACAGGTAACTGTAAGAGGTGCTTTACCGGGACGGACTCATACTGCCTTGCTGCGCCTTTGCAGTGTATTGAACCAAATAATGATACGAATCCGGGAGTTGTTCCCATGCCCCGAATCCTCGTCGTCGACGACCAGAAGGACGTCCGCGCCATGGTCGCGATCGTGCTTCGGGTCAACCGTTTTGACGTGGTCGAGGCCGAGAGCGGCGCGGCGGGCCTGAAGGCCTTCAGCGAGGGCGCTTTCGAAGCTGCGATTGTCGACATTTTCCTGGCCGACACCAGCGGCGTCGACGTCATGGTGGCCATCCGCGAGCGAGTTCCGGGGTTTCCGATCGTCGCGATCTCCGGCATGACCGCACTGGATTTCATGGGCGAGGCGCCCGGTCTGGCCGACGTGGTGTGCCTGCAAAAGCCGTTTCGGCCGAACGATCTCCTGCAAGCGCTCCGGAAGGCCCAGGCTGCAGCGGACGGCGAGCTCTCCGCAGCCGTCTGACCAAAGGGCAAAAGAAGCCCATAGGGCAAAAGAAACGCCCCGGCGAACCGGGGCGTTGGGATCGAACTGGTTGAAACCGATCTGATCAAAAGGTCAGGCTTCCTGTCTCAGGTGCCATTGCCCTTGATCTCGGCGTAGCCGCCCTTGGCGTCCCATTTGTAGACGACATAGTCGAGCTGCTTGATGTCGCCCTTGGCGTCGTACTCGATCGGGCCGATCACGGTGTCCCATTTGCCGGCCTTGATCGCCGCCATGACCTTCTTGGCGTCGGTGGTGGCGGCCTTCTTCGCCGCCTGCGACCAGACCTGCATCGCCGCGTAGGTGTAGAGCGTATAGCCCTCGGGGTCGATATTCTTCGCCTTGAAGGCGTCGACGATCTTCTTCGCGGTCGGCTTGTTGCGCGGATCGGGGCCGAAGGTGAACAGCGTGCCTTCGCCGGCAGGGCCGGTGATGGAGGCGTACTCCTTGTCGGCGAGCGCATCGCCGGCCATCAGGATCGTCTTGAGGCCCTGGTCACGCATCTGGCGCAGGATCAGGCCGCTTTCCTGATGGTAACCACCGACATAGACGAGGTCGATGTTGTCGCGCTTCAGGCGCGAGACGATCGCGTTGAAGTCCTTGTCGCCCTTGTTGTAGGACTCGTACATCTTCTCGGTGATGCCGGCCTTGTTGAGCGCCTTCTTGGTTTCGTCGGCGAGACCCTTGCCGTAGGTGGTCTTGTCGTTGAGGATCGCGATGTTCTTGCCCTTGAAGTTCTTGGCGATGTACTGCGCCGCGACCAAGCCCTGCTGGTCGTCACGGCCGCAGACCCGCGCCACGTTCCACAGTCCGCTATCGGTGAACTTCGGATTGGTCGAGGCGGGGGTAATCTGGAGCACGTTGCCGTCGGCATAGGCTTCGGAAGCGGGGATCGACGACGATGAGCAATAGTGCCCGGCCACGAACGGGATTTTTGCGCCGGCGATCTTCTCGGCGATCGAGCGCGCCTGCTTCGGATCGCAGGCGTCGTCCTCGACATTGAGCGCGAGCTTCTTGCCGTTGACGCCGCCGGCGGCGTTGATGTCAGCCACGGCCATCTCGGCGCCGTTCTTCATCTGGCGGCCGAACGCGGACTCGCCGCCGGTCATCGGACCTGCGACTGCGACGGTGACATCCTGTGCGAATGCTGCGCTCGAGAGCGCTATCGATGCGCCGAATGCCAGACCGATGAGCTTCAGTGATTTCATGAGATACCTCGCGGGTGGTCGCCTGTGGAAGTTGCCGGATACGCCCGGTCCAAACCGGCACCATTCTTGAATGAATCTCGGGAGAAGTCACCGGCAAAATACGGGCATTGGCAGAGATATCTCGCCACATTCGGCCGCACGTGCTCCGCACCGGGTCCCGCTCCGGGTAGCCTCAGCCGTGCCGGCCGCCTTCCAGGTAGGCGGCACGAATCTCGGGGCGCTGCAGCAACTCGGCGCCGGTCCCGGCCAGCGTGATCAGGCCGTTGACCATGACGTAGCCGCGATGGGCGAGCTTGAGCGCATGGTTGGCGTTCTGCTCGACGATCAGGACGGTCAGGCCGTCCTGCCGGTTCAGGGTGCGGATCGCGTCGAAAATCTGGCGCGCGATCAGCGGCGCCAGCCCGAGCGAGGGTTCGTCGAGCAGGAGCAGGCGGGGGCGGCTCATCAGGGCGCGGCCGATCGCCAGCATCTGCTGCTCGCCGCCGGACAGCGTTCCGCCGCGCTGGGCGTAGCGCTCCTTCAGGCGCGGAAACAGCGTGAACACGCGTTGCAGCGTGGCCTCGCGTTCCGCATCAGTGCACTCGGTGGCGTCCGCCCCCATCTGGAGGTTTTCGGCCACGCTCATGCGCGGGAAGATGCGGCGGCCTTCCGGCGATTGCGCGATGCGCAAATGCGCGATCGCGTGGGTGGGGACGTCGGTGATGTCGCGGCCTTCGTACAGGATCTGGCCGGCGCGGGCGCGCGGCTTGCCGAAGATCGTCATCATCAGCGTCGACTTGCCGGCGCCGTTGGCGCCGATCAGGGCGACGATCTCGCCGGCATTGATCTCGACGTCGACGCCCTTCAGCGCCTCGATCTTGCCGTAGGCGGCGCGCAAGCCCCGGATCGCGAGCAGGGGGGAAGTGGGGGCAGATGTCACGAGCCGCCCTCCATCACGGCCACAGCCTCTTCCTCGTCGGTGCCGAGATAGGCGGCGATCACCTTGGGATCGTCGCGCACCTCCCGCGGCGTGCCTTGTGCGATCTTCACGCCATGGTCCATCACCACGATGTGGTCGGAGATCTCCATGACCACCGACATGTCGTGCTCGATCAGGAGGATCGAGGTGCCGAGCTCGTTGCGGATCGACAGCAAGAGCTCGCTCAGGGCGGCACTCTCGCGCGCGTTGAGGCCGGCGGCGGGCTCGTCCAGGCACAGAAGCGCAGGCTCGGTGCACATCGCGCGTGCGATCTCGAGCCGGCGCTGGTCCCCGTAGGCGAAATTGCCGGCTGCGTCGTCGGCGCGGTCGAGCAGATTGACCCGCTTCAGCCAGTCGGTGGCGAGATCGATCGCGCGCTTTTCGGCGTCGCGGTAGGCGGGGACGCCGAGAAGGCCGAGGAACGTGAAGCCGGAGGCGCGCATCAACGCGTTGTGCTGCGCCACCATCAGATTTTCCAGCGCGGTCATGCCCGGAAACAGGCGGATGTTCTGGAAAGTGCGCGCCACCTTGGCCTGCTTGGCGATGCGGAAATCGTTGAGCCGCTCCAGCGCGATGACCTTGCCGTCGTCATGGGCGAGGCGAATGGCGCCCCCGCTCGGCCTGTAGAAGCCGGTGATGCAGTTGAACACGGTGGTCTTGCCGGCGCCGTTCGGTCCGATCAGCGCGGTGATCTTCTTCCGCTCGGCCGCAAACGACAGGTCCTGCACGGCGACGATGCCACCGAAGCGCATGGTGAGCCGGTCGACGCCAAGAATCTGGTCGCTCATCTTGTCGCCGCTCATCCGTGCCCTTCCTTGACGAGGTCGGAGGAGATCGCCTGCGCCTTGGTCAGGTACACGGTCGGCGCGCGATGGCCGATCAGACCGCGCGGCCGCCAGATCATGATCAGCACCATGGCCATGCCGAACACCAGCATGCGGTAGGTCTCGAGGCTGCGGAACAGCTCGAAGCCGCCGATCAAGGCGAGCGCAGCGAGCGCGACGCCGAGCTGCGAGCCCATGCCGCCGAGCACGACGATGGCGAGCACCAGCGCCGATTCCTGGAAGGTGAAGGATTCCGGGCTGATGAAGCCCTGGCGCGTCGCGAAGAACGCGCCGGCGAAGCCGCCGAACATGGCGCCGGTCGCGAATGCCGTGAGCTTGGTGGTCGTGGTGTTGATGCCGAGCGCGCGGCAGGCGACCTCGTCCTCGCGAAGGGCCTCCCAGGCGCGGCCGATCGGCAGGCGACGCAGCCGGATCGTCACCCAGTTGGTGAGGAGCGCGAGCGCCAGGATCAGGTAGAACAGGAAGACGATGCGATGGGTCGGCGAATATTCGATGCCGAGCCTGGCGGCGAGCCCGTTGTCGCTGTTGTCGAGCGGGATGCCGAAGAATGAGGGGCGCGGAATGCTGGAGACGCCGTTGGGGCCACCGGTCAGTTCCTGCCAGTTGATGATGACGAGACGGATGATCTCGCCGAAGGCGAGCGTCACGATGGCGAGGTAGTCGCCGCGCAGGCGCAGCACGGGGAAGCCGAGCAGCACGCCCCAGAACGCGGCAAGGATGCCGGCGAGCGGCAGGCAGACCCAGAACGACCAGTCGAAATTGGTGGCGAGCAAGGCGTAGGAATAGGCGCCAACCGCGTAGAAGGCGACGTAGCCGAGGTCGAGCAGGCCGGCGAGCCCGACCACCACGTTGAGGCCCCACCCCAGCATGACATAGGTGAGCACGAGGATCGCGAGGTCGAGGATGTAGCGCTGGTTATAGAAGATCACCGGCACCAGCAGCGTGAAGATCAGGAGCGCGGGCGCAAGGTAGCGGCCGACAAACGACATTCCGCTCCGCACCGAAGATGGCACCAGCTTCTCAGCGCCGGTCGGGCCGATCCATTGCTTGAGCAGCTCGATCACGATCGAGCCGCCGAACACCGCGGCGACGAGGGAGGCGAGCTCGCCGAAGCGCGTCCAGTAGGTGAGCTGTCCGGAGGAGCCCGCCTCGGTGCGGATGCCGACCATCAGCGAGAACAGCACCAGCGCGATCACGGCGTTGATGAAGGCGGTCTTCAGGAGAGCGGGGATGCCCGTTGCAGGTTTGGCGGTCTTGGTCGAGGGAGCTGTCACGCGGCCGATCCGTCAGACTTTTTCGACTTCGGGGCGACCGAGCAGGCCGGTCGGCATGAAGATCAGCACGACGATCAGGATCGAGAACGCGGCGACATCCTTGTACTCGACCGAGAAATAGGCCGACCAGAACGTCTCGATCAGGCCGATCGCAAGCCCACCCAGCATGGCGCCCGGCAGTGAGCCGATGCCGCCGAGCACCGCGGCGGTGAACGCCTTGATGCCGGCGACGAAGCCCATGAAGAAATCGACCAGGCCGTAATAGAGCAGGTACATCAGGCCCGCGACCGCGGCGAGCGCGGCGCCGATCACGAAGGTCATGGAGATGGTGCGGTCGACGTCGACGCCGAGCAGCGCCGCCATGGTCTGGTCCTGCTCGCAGGCGCGCATGTCACGTCCGAGCCGGGTGCGCGAGACCAGCCAGGTGAAGATGGCCAGCAGCACGATGGTGGTGATGACCACCATGATCTGGATGTTGGAGAGCTGGATGACGAAACCGTCGGCGCTCTCATGCAGCGTATAGCCGCCGGTGATGAAGGGCGGGATCGGCTTGACGCGGGCGCCTTGCGCGACCTGCGAGTAGTTGGTCAGAACGAACGACATGCCGATCGCCGACAGCATCGGGGCCAGGCGGAAAGAGTGGCGTAGCGGCCGGTAGGCGATGCGCTCGATGGTCCAGCCGTAGAGTGCGGTGATCGCCATCGCGACCAGCAGCACCACCAGCAGGATCACCGGGATCGCGGTGAGGCCGAGGGAGATCAGGATCAGGAAGGTGATGAGCGCAATGAAGCCGCCGATCATGAAGACGTCGCCATGGGCGAAGTTGATCATGCCGACGATGCCGTAGACCATCGTATAGCCGATGGCGATCAGGCCGTAGATCGACCCCAGAACGAGACCGTTGATGAACTGCTGGGCGAAATAATCCATGGGCTGCCGTTACCAAACCTGATGCGGTTCAAAGGGAGCTTTTCGAGAGAGAGTGTTTGAGTTTCTTCTCGGGCCCCGGCAGCCCTTGAGCGTTCTTTCCGTTTTGTAACAGCAGGGAACTGGCGGCTGCAACTGGCCATGGCTCGGCACAGGGGCTTGTACAGAGGTCATTTCGGTTACCGATGTCATGTCCCGGTTCCGCAGGTGCGAGGAACCGGGTTCCACAAAGAACCAAAATGGAGGTCGGCCGTTGTCTTCCCTCTGACGTCCAACAAGGGAGTTCCCCTCAATGACGAAGCAGCAGAACCAGAATCCGGGTCAGCAGACTCAGACCCCGGGCCAGCGCCCCGGGCAGCAGGGCGGCGGCCAGAAACCCGGACAGCAGCAGCAGAATGATCCGATGCGCCAAGGCGATCGGCCCGGCCAGCAGCAGGGCGGTCAGCGCGACCAGGACAACTAGCTAGGGAGCCCAAGAGTTCAGGGAGCCCAAGAGTAGAGTGGGACCCGCCGGAAAGGCGGGGCCTTTTTCGTGGGCGCCTTCTTGGGCACTCCGCCCGGCGGACCAGTTAAGGTAAACAAAGGGTTTAAATTGCCGCCACAGTCTGATGCGAGTTAGCTCCCCGCAAAGCCTTCTTTCGAGGGCGCAAGGCAGGCGAAGCGGGAAGCGGCATGTTCAGAAATTGGCGGATTGGCTCGGTCAACGGTGCGCTGCTGGCGGCCTATTTCATCCCGGCCTGGACCCTGGTCGCCTTCAACATCATGGTGGCACCGGTGCACGGCCTCTATGAGCGGCCGAGCGTCGCCGTCGCCCTGTATCTGAGCGACCACCTCCAGATGGCGGGGATGGACACCGTGCGCGCCGCCTGGCTGCTGGCGCTGGGCCGGCTGACCGTGGTGGCGTTCTTTGCCATCTATCTCGCGCTGCTCTGCATTCCCCGCGTTCGCAAGAATGGCGGCAGTGACGAGGCGCTTGGCATTGCGCTCGCGATCGGCAGCATCATCTCGTTCGCGAGCATGGTGATGGCCTCGAAGGTCGGCGAGATGGCCGCGCTCCGGCTGCACGCCACCGAACTACTGCTGCTGCTGGGGGCCGCGATCGTCGTGGTGATCGAGCGGCCCGAGGCCGCGCCCAATGTCGTTCACAAGCCTGTCGAGGCACCTCAGCCGCTAGGGCTTGAGCAGGCCGAGCTCCTGCACAATCGCTGAGGCTTCCTTGACGGCGTGGTTCGCCGCCGGCACGCCGCAATAGATTGCCTGCTGCAACAGAATTTCCTTGATGTCGTCGGGCGTGAAACCGCCCTCGGCGAGTGCTGCGCGCACATGCAGGCGGAACTCGTCCCATTGCCCGAGCGCGACCATGGTGCCGATCACGAGCACCCGCCGCGTGCGCTCGTCGAAATGCGGCCGCGTCCAGATCTCGCCCCAGGCATAGCGCGTGATCATGTCCTGGAAGTCGGTGTTGAAGGCATTGCGACCCGCGATCGACTTGTCGACCCAGGCATTGCCCAGCACTTTGCGGCGCACGGTCATGCCGGCATCGCGGCGCTTCTGGTCGTCCATTGTTCTTTCCTCCTTCGTCGCTACGCTCCTCGCAATGACGGCTGTGATTAGCGCTGCGTCAAAAATCCCACCACCGCGTCGGTGAACGCGTGCGGCTGCTCGACATTGGAAATGTGCGCGGCGTCGATGATGGTCATGCTGGCGCCGGGAATGTTGGAGCGGATCAGCTCGCCTGCCGAGATCGGGGTTGCCATGTCGTGGCGGCCGGCGATGACCAGCGTCGGGCTCTTGATGTCAGGCAGCATCGCGCGCTGGTCGAGCGTCGACAGCGCCTCGCAGCAGGCGAGATACCCTTCGACCGGGGTGGCGAGCAGCATGGTCTTCATCCGCGCGGTGATATCAGGCTCACGCTCGCGGAAATCCTGCGTCAGCCAGCCTGCGATCACGGCATCGGCAACCGCCGCAATGCCGCCCTTCTTCACCGCGTCGATGCGCTCCAGCCATTTGGTCGGCTCGGCGTAGTAGCAGGAGGTGTTGGCGAGGATGAGCTTGCCGAACCTTTCCGGCGCGTTCGCGCCGAGCCACTGCCCGACCATGCCGCCCATCGACAGGCCGCACCAATGCACCTTCTCGATGTTGAGGTCGTCGAGGATCGCCAGCACGTCGCGGCCGAAGCGTTCCATCGTATAGGGGCCGGGCGGCACGTTCGACTTGCCGTGGCCGCGGCGGTCGTAGCGGATGACGCGGAACACCTGCGTCAGCGCCTTCATCTGCGGCTCCCACATCTGAAGCGTGCAGCCGAGCGAGTTGGAGAGCATCAAGGTCGGCCCGCCGTCGCGGCCCTCGACGGAGACGTTGATCAGGCAACCGTCGGCATCGATCATGGGCATGCGGCGTCTCCGTCGTATTTGCAGTTTTTACGCGCGGTCGAGGCTGTCGAGCAGCCGGTCGATCAGGGCCTGGGAAGCCCCTTGATAGGCCATCGGCTCGAACAATGCCGCAATTTTTTCCGGTGCGAGATGCGCTGTGACCAGCGAATCGGCCGACAGCACCTCGCGCAGATGCTTCTTCTCGGCGACGGCGCGCTTGCTCGCGGCCTCGATCAGATGATGCGCGTCGCTCTTGCCGATCTTGTCGGCCAGCGCAAAGGTGACGGCTTCCGCCATGATCAGGCCGTGCGTCGCATCGAGATTGCTACGCATGCGCGCGGCATCGACGTCGAGCCCTTCGGCAATGTCGACGATGGCGGCGAGCGCTCCCGAGGCGACCAGCATCAATTGCGGCAGCGTCGGCCATTCCGCGTGCCACGGCCCGGCGCTGCGCTCGTGGTCCTGCACCTGCGCGGCAAAGATCGTCGCTGCCAGTTGAGGCGCCATGGTCGCAGCACCCAACGCGCTCGCGGCCGCAACCGGGTTGCGCTTGTGCGGCATGGTCGAGGAGCCGCCGCGGCCTTCGCCGGCGGGCTCGAACGCTTCGCCGACGTCGGTCTGCATCAGCAGTGAGACGTCGCGCGCGATCTTGCCGCAGCTTCCGGCGAGAATCGCGAAGGCCGATGCAGCCTCCGCGATCCGGTCGCGATGGGTGTGCCAGGGCGCTTCCGGCAGCGGCAGGCCCAGCTCCTGCGCCAGACGCTCGGCGACCGCGAGCCCTTTGTCACCAAGGGCCGCGAGCGTGCCGGCGGCACCGCCGAATTGCAGTGCGAGGCCCTCGCGGGAGAGCCGCCGCAGGCGGCAGCGGGCCCGGGCGAGGCTGGCCGCATATTCGGCGGCCTTCAGGCCGAACGGCATCGGCAGCGCGTGCTGGAGCCAGGTCCGTGCCACCATCGCGGTGTTGCGATGCTTGCGCGCCAGCGCCGCAAAGCCCTTGATGGCGCGGCTGAGGTCGGCGTCCAGCGCATCGATGCCGGCGCGAAGCGTGAGCATGGTCGCAGTGTCGATCACGTCCTGGCTGGTCGCGCCCCAATGCACGTAGCGGGCGGCCTCCGCGTCGGCCTTGCCGACATTGGTGGTCAGCGTCTTGACCAGGGGAATCGCGAGATTACCGGATCGCGTCGCGGCCTCGCCCAAGGCAGCCATGTCGAAGGCATCTGCCTTGCAGGCGCCTTCGATCGGGCCCACGGCGGATGCGGGAATCACGCCGGTGGCGGCCTCGGCCCGTGCCAGGGCTGCCTCGAAATCGAGCATGTTTTGCAGCGTGGCGCGGTCGTCGCAGACGGCGCGCATGGCTGCGCTCGACAGCATCGGCGCGAGCAGGGGGGAGAGGGCTGTGCTCATGTTGTGCGCGACCTAACCATCATGGCCCGGCTGTGCCAATACCCAACTGCCCGTACAAGACTTTTTGCAGTTGCGAATATGCATTGCACGTGACCGAGGGTCGCCCTTTCCTTTGCGGCCTTCGTGCGTTACTTGATCAGCATTATAGTAACGCATCCCGGGAGGCAGCCCATGGCCATGACGATGAACGGCGAAGTCCAGCTTGCGGCGCCGCGCGAGGCCGTGTGGGAGAAGCTCAACAATCCCGAGGTGCTGAAGGCCTGCATCCCCGGCTGCGAGGAGCTGGAGAAGACCGAGGACGGCGGTTTTCGCGCGACCGCGAAAATGAAGGTCGGACCGGTGTCGGCGCGCTTCAAGGGCAAGGTCACGCTGAGCGATCTCGACCCGCCGAACGGCTACAAGATCTCCGGTGAAGGCGAGGGCGGGGTCGCCGGCTTCGCCAAGGGCGGCGCGGTAGTCAAGCTCGCGGAGAAGGATGGCGGCACGCTTTTGTCCTATGACGTCGAGGCGCAGATCGGCGGCAAGTTGGCGCAGCTCGGTCAGCGCCTGATCAACGGCGCCGCCAAGAAGCTGGCCGACGAATTTTTCGCGAACTTCGCCAAAGCGGTACAGGGCTGAAGGCTATCGCCTTTCGGCATGGCCGCTTGCGCCCCGGGCGATGTTGCCCCGGGGCATATTGGCCCATATGATGGGTTGGAATAATTATAAGAACCGCTTCGACGGGACCCGTCGGGGCGCTGACAGAGAGTGCTTATGGCAAAAATCTCCCTCATCGTGAACGGCAATCCTGTTACGGCCAACGTCGATCCCCGCACCCTGCTGGTGCAGTTCCTGCGCGAGAATCTGCGCCTCACCGGCACCCATGTCGGCTGCGACACCTCGCAGTGCGGCGCCTGCGTCGTGCATCTCGACGGCAAGGCCGTGAAGTCGTGCACCACGCTGGCCGTGATGGCCGACGGCCACGAGGTGAAGACGATCGAGGGGCTGGCCGCCGACGGCGCGCCGCTGCATCCGATGCAGGAGGCCTTCCGCGAGCACCATGGCCTCCAGTGCGGCTTCTGCACGCCGGGCATGATCATGACCGCGATCGACATCGTCCATCGCAAGGGCAATGAACTCGACGACCATACGATCCGGGAAGAATTAGAAGGCAATCTCTGCCGTTGCACCGGCTACCAGAACATCGTCGCCTCGATCTCCGCCGGCGCCAAGGCGATGGCGAAATCCGATCTCGCGTAACCGCGCGCATTCTGCGATCAGGACATTCAGATGTACGAATTCAAATACCATCGCCCTGGGACCGTTCGCCAGGCGGCCAACCTCCTGGTGAAGAACGAAGACGCCAAGGTGATCGCCGGCGGCCACACGCTGATTCCCGTCATGAAGCAGCGCCTCGCCAGCCCGCCGCATCTGGTCGACCTCTCCCATATCGAGGGGCTCAACACGATCGAGATGAAGGGCCGCGCGCTCGTGATCGGCGCCACCGCCAGGCATGCCGAGGTCGCAAGCTCCCCGATCGTCGGTGAGGCGATTCCGGCATTGGCGAACCTTGCGAGCCAGATCGGCGACCCGGCCGTGCGCCACAAGGGTACGATCGGCGGCTCGCTCGCCAACAACGATCCGACCGCGGACTACCCGGCTGCGGTGCTCGCGCTCGGTGCCACCATCGTCACCAACAAGCGCCGCCTCAAGGCCGAAGAGTATTTCCAGGGCCTGTTCACGACGGCGCTCGAAGCCGACGAGATCATCACCAAGGTGATGTTCCCGCTGCCGAAGAAGGCGGCCTACATCAAGTTCCGCAACCAGGCCTCGCGTTATGCGCTGGTCGGCGTGTTCGTGGCGCGCCGTCCGTCGGACGTGCGCGTCGCCGTCACCGGTGCTGGCTCCGAAGGCGTGTTCCGCGTCAGCGCGTTCGAGGAAGCGCTGAAGAAGCGCTTCGCGTCGAAGGCGCTCGATGGCATCGAGGTGCCGGCCGAAGGCCTCAACAGCGACATCCATGGCAGCGCCGAATACCGCGCGCATCTCATCGGCGTGCTGACGCGGCGCGCTCTCGATGCCGCCAATGCCAAGGAGTGAGTGATCTCACTTCCGGGCCCCAACTTGTCCCCGGTGAGGGCGTAGCGAGACTGGCTTTTTCATGACTTCAGCGGCCAATACTTCCGGGGCCAATACCATGCCGGCATCGGTCGATGCGATGCTCGAACTCCTGACGTCGCGCGGCTATCTCGCCGAGCGGTCGCTGGCCACGGTGACCTACCTGTCGCTGCGCATGGGCCGGCCGCTGTTCCTGGAAGGCGAGGCCGGCGTCGGCAAGACCGAGATCGCAAAAGTGCTGTCGGCGGCGCTGGGGCGGAAGCTGATCCGCCTGCAGTGCTACGAAGGCCTCGACGTCTCCTCGGCGGTCTACGAGTGGAATAGCGCCGCGCAGATGATCGCGATCCGGATGGCCGAGGCCGCCGGTGATACCGATCGCGATCAGCTCTCGTCTGACATCTTCGCCGACCGCTACATGATCAAGCGGCCGCTGCTCCAGGCGCTGGAGCCCGACGTTGCCGGTCCGCCGGTGCTGCTGATCGACGAGCTCGACCGCGCCGACGAGGCGTTCGAGGCGTATCTGCTCGAAATCCTCAGCGACTTCCAGGTGACGATCCCCGAATTCGGCACCGTGAAGGCGCCGCATCCGCCGATCGTGATCATCACGTCCAACCGCACCCGCGAGATCCACGACGCGCTGAAGCGGCGCTGCCTCTATCACTGGGTCGACTATCCCGCTGCCGAGCGCGAGCTCGCGATCGTCAAGACGCGCGTGCCCGGCATCTCGGCCAAGCTGTCGCAGCAGGTCGTGCGCTTCGTCCAAGCGCTGCGCAACCAGGATTTTTACAAGTCCCCCGGCGTCGCCGAGACCATCGACTGGGCCACCGCGCTGTCGGAGCTCGATGCCCGCTCGCTGACCCCGCAAGTGGTCGGCGACACGCTGGGCGCGCTGCTCAAATACCAGGACGACATCACCCGGATGCAGGGCGACACCTTGCAGAAGGTGCTGAAGGAAGCGACGAGCGAGAATTGACGCTTCCGCGTCACGACCGAGCTCGTCATTCAGCGCCGCGACGGGATGACGAGTGAGAGTGCTGAACCATGGCCATCAACCACCTGGCGCCTGAGCAGACCGAGCAGTTCGCCGACAACATTGTCGGCTTCGCCCGCGCGCTGCGTTCGGCCGGCATGCCGGTCGGTCCAGGCGCCGTCATCGACGCCATGAGCGCGCTTCAGGTGATCGACATCGGCAACCGCGCCGACGTCTTCACCACGCTGGAGGCGATTTTCGTCAAGCGCCACGAGCATGCGCTGATCTTCAGGCAGGCCTTCAACCTGTTCTTCCGCGCCTCCGAGGAGTGGAAGCACATGCTGGATTCGGTGCCGCTGCCGGAGCAGGCCAAGAAGAAGCCGCAGGCCGGCGCCCGCCGCGTGCAGGAAGCGATGTCGCAGCCGCGCATGACGGAGACGCCGCAGCACCAGGAGCAGGATCTGCGCCTGTCGGTCTCCGACAAGGAAATCCTTCAGAAGAAGGATTTTGCGCAGATGAGCGCGGCCGAGATCACCGAAGCGCTCCGCGCCGTCGAGCGGATGCGGCTGCCGCAGGCCGAACTGCTGACGCGCCGGCACCGGCCCGATCCGCGCGGGCTCCGCCTCGATCTGCGCCGCACGTTGCGCGCGTCGTTGCGCACCGGCGGCGACATCATCGACATCCACCGCCTCGGCCGGATCGAGAAGCCGGCGCCGATCGTGGCGCTGCTCGACATCTCGGGCTCGATGAACGAATATACCCGCCTGTTCCTGCACTTCCTCCATGCCATCGGCGACGCCCGCAAGCGGGTCTCGGTGTTCCTGTTCGGCACCCGCCTCACCAACGTCACCCGTGCGCTACGCCAGCGCGATCCCGACGAGGCGCTGGCGAGCTGCTCGGCCTCGGTGGAGGACTGGGCCGGCGGCACCCGGATCTCGGCCTCGCTGCACAACTTCAACAAATTGTGGGCGCGGCGCGTGCTGAGCCAGGGTGCCATCGTGCTCTTGATCTCCGACGGGCTGGAGCGGGAGGCTGATTCCAGGCTCGCCTTCGAGATGGACCGGCTGCACCGGTCCTGCCGCCGGCTGATCTGGCTCAACCCGCTGCTGCGGTTCGGTGGCTTCGAGGCCAAGGCGCAGGGCATCAAAATGATGCTCCCGCACGTTGACGAATTCCGCCCGGTACATAATTTGAGTTCGATCCAGGAGCTGATCACGACGCTCTCCCGGCCGCTGCCGCCGCATCACCGCAGCCTGATCCGCTCCGCAGCTTGAGAGGCCACCATGCTCGATCGCGACGAGGATATTCTGAAGGCGGCGGAGGACTGGCAGAAGGCCGGCCGTGGCGTCGCGCTGGCGACGGTTGTGGAGACCTGGGGCTCGGCGCCGCGCCCGGCGGGCTCGAGCCTCGTCATCAATGATGAGGGCACGTTCCTGGGCTCGGTCTCCGGCGGCTGCGTCGAGGGCGCCGTGGTCACCGAGGCCATGGACGTGATCGAGAGCGGCAAGCCCAAAATGCTGGAGTTCGGCGTTGCCGATGAGACCGCCTGGAATGTTGGTCTCTCCTGCGGCGGCACCATCCGCGTCTTTGTCGAGAAGGTCGGCTGACCGTGAAGCTCGCAATCCTGCACGAACTCAACGCCGAACGCGCCGCTCGCCGGCCGGCGATCCTGGTGACCGACATCGAGAGCGGCGAGCAGCGCCTGGTGAAATCAGCGGATTTCGCCAAGGACCCGCTACGCGCTGAGCTGGAAAGACAGCTTCGCATGGGCAAGAGCGGCAATGTCGAAGCCGGCGGCAAGAAGCTGTTCCTCAACGTCTATGCGCCGACGGCAAAGCTCGTCATCGTCGGCGCCGTCCACATCAGTCAGTCGCTGGCGCCGCTGGCGCGCTCGCTCGGCTATGACGTCACCGTCGTTGATCCGCGCACGGCCTTTGCAAGCCCCGAGCGCTTCCCCGACATTCCCTTGGTTGCGGAGTGGCCGGACACGGCGCTGCCGCCGCTCAACGTCGACGCTTACACTGCCTTCGTTGCGGTGACGCACGATCCCAAGATCGACGATCCCGCGCTGCTGCACGCGTTCGAGCGCAACTGCTTCTATATCGGCGCGCTCGGCTCGCGGAAGACGCATGCCAAGCGCGGCGATCGGCTCCGCGCGCAGGGCGCGAAAGAGAGCGACATCGCGCGCATCCACGCGCCGATTGGGCTTGCGATCGGCGCGGTCTCGCCGTCCGAGATCGCGGTGTCGATCATGGCCGAGATCACGGCGGTGCTCCGCCTGCCACCAAGAGAAAAAGAAGAAGCGGCATGAAATTTGGACCGGCGAGCCCCAGGGATGCGATCGGCGGGGTGACTGTCCACACCCTGCGCCAGGGGCCGCTGGTGCTCAAGAAAGGCACGACCATCGGCCCTGCCGAGATCGAAGCGCTGGAGCGCGCCGGCATCAAGGACATCGTGGTGGTGCGGATGGAGGGGGGCGACGTCTCCGAGGACGTCGCGGCCGCCAGCATCGCACTCGCCGTCGGTGGCGAGGGGATTCACGTCGAGCGCGCCTTTACCGGCCGCGCCAATCTGTTCGCCGCGCGCCCGGGCGTGCTGGTGATCGACCGCGCCGCGGTCGACCGCATCAACAATATCGACGAGGCCATCACCTTTGCCACGCTCACCGCCTACAAGCCGGTGGTCGAGGGCGAGATGGTCGGCACCGTCAAGATCATCCCGTTCGGCGTCGAAGGCAATTTGCGCGATGCCGCGGTGAAGGCGGCGGGCCGGGATGTGCTGCAGATTGCGCCCTACGTCATCAAGCGCGTCGGCGTGGTTTCGACGCTGCTGCCGGGCCTGTCCTCCAAGGTGATCGACAAGACGCTGCGCGTCACCGCCGAACGGCTCGCACCGGCCGGCGCCGGCATCATCGCCGAGCGGCGGGTCGAGCACGACGAACACGCGCTGTCTGCCGCGATCAAGGAATTGCTCGGCCTCGGCGCCGAGCTTGTCATCGTGTTCGGGGCGTCCGCGATCGCCGACCGCCGCGACGTGATTCCGGCCGCGGTCACGGGCATCGGCGGCGAGATCGAGCATTTCGGCATGCCGGTCGATCCCGGCAATCTGCTGCTGATCGCGCGTGCCGGTGGCGTGCCGGTGCTGGGCGCGCCGGGCTGCGCGCGCTCGCCGGTCGAGAACGGTTTTGACTGGGTGCTGATGCGGCTCCTCGCCGGCATCAAGGTGACGCGTGCCGAGCTGATGGGCATGGGCGTCGGCGGACTGCTGATGGAGATCGTGACGCGGCCGCAGCCGCGCGCCAAGCCGGAGATCGAGGGCAACAGCCAGGTCGCGGCGATCGTGCTCGCGGCAGGACGTTCGACCCGGATGGGCGGGCCGAACAAGCTGCTCGCCGAGCTCGACGGCAAGAAACTGGTGCGGATCGCGACCGAGCAGGCGCTGGCCTCGAAGGCGTCCGAGGTGATCGTCGTCACCGGCCATCAGACCGAGCTGGTCGAGCAGGCGCTGCAAGGCCTGAAGGTGAAGTTCGTCAAGAACCCTGATTTCGCCGGCGGTATCGCAAGCTCGGTCAAGGCCGGCATCGCGGCCGTCTCTGACGCGAGTGACGGTGCCGTTGTCTGCCTCGGCGACATGCCGCTGATCGATGCCGGCCTGATCGACCGTCTCATCGACGGCTTTGCGCCGGACCGCGGCAACCTCATCGTCGTGCCCGTCAGCGAGGGCCGCCGCGGCAATCCCGTGCTGTGGTCGCGCCGCTTCTTCAAGGAATTGATGACGCTCGACGGCGACGTTGGCGCCCGCCATTTGATCGCCAAGCATACCGAGGCCGTCGCCGAAGTGCCCGTGGATGGCGAGAGCGCCTTCCTCGACATCGACACCCCGCAGGCGTTGGAAGCGGCAAGACGGGGATGACGCTGCCGTAGGGTGACGCTGCTGTAGGGTGGGCAAAGCGAAGCGTGCCCACGACTCTTGATGGTCTCGGAGATAGACGGTGGGCACGGCGCTATGCGCCTTTGCCCACCCTACGGTCCCTACGACAGCTCTCAATCGTCCAATTTCAACCACCCGTTCACCATCTGGAAACGACCGGCGCTTAGAGTCGCTCGCACCTGCCTTGGGGGGAGGGGTTTTTCCATGGCTTCGAACGTCGTCGCGCGCCGTTGCGCGATGTTTTTCTTTGCGCTGTCGGTTTGTGTCGCCGGCGCCCGCTACGTCACGGATGCGCACGCCGCCGGCGCAATTGCCGTCGGCAAGTGCGGCGCTTATGGCCAGGCCTTTGATTATGGCCACGAGCACGAGGCGCGTGCCGCGGCGCAGAAGCAGTGCAAGGGCGATTGCACGACCGTGACGATGAAGCGCGCCTGTGCCGCGATGTCGGTCGATCTGTCCAATCCGTGCGGCGCCTATGGTTATGCGGTGAAGCCAAAGATCTCGGCCTCGCTCAATGCCGCCACGCGCGAATGTTACAAATACGGCGGCAAGGAATGCGTGATCCGCGCCTGGGCCTGCGACGCCAAGGGATAATCTTTCGAGCGCTGATTCCTCTTGCTGTCATTCCGATGCGATGCATAGCATCGCGTCAAGAATGATAGTCGAGGAACCGCATGCAGTTCGACACCAAGATCGCCGTCGTGATCCGCTCCGATCTTCAGGCTTGGCAGAAGCTCAACGTCGCGTCGTTTCTCACCAGCGGCATTGCCGCGGCCTTTCCGGACTGCATCGGCGAGCCCTATGAGGACGCCTCGGGTACTAAATATCTTGCGCTGATCGGCCAGCCGATCCTGATCTACGGCGCCGATGGTCCCGCCCTGTCGCGCGCGCTCGACCGTGCGCTCACGCGCGGCGTCAAGCCGGCGGTCTTCACCGAGGATATGTTCAAGACCACGCACGATGCCGCCAATCGCGAGGCGGTGAGGGCGGTGGCACGCACCGATCTCGATCTCGTCGGCATCGCGATGCGCGCTGAGCGCAAGGTGATCGACAAGGTCGTGGACGGGCTGAAATTCCACAGCTGACGCGCCCCGCGCCGCGTTGTCATCGTGATGTCACGATGGCGCGCGCTTGCGCAAACTTTGTGCTGTTTGACCCCAATCAAAGGCGCGCTCCACGGCATCGCTAGTCTGCTCCCTGTAATGCAAAGGAGCAGACAGATGCCGACCATGAAAGCCGCAATCGTCAGACAATTCGGCAAGCCGCTGGTGATCGAGGACGTGCCGGTGCCGCAGCCCGGTCCCGGCGAGGTCCTGGTCAAGGTGAAGGCGTGCGGCGTCTGCCACACCGATCTGCACGCCGCCTCCGGCGACTGGCCGGTGAAGCCGGTTCCGCCCTTCATTCCCGGCCATGAAGTCGCCGGCATCGTTGCCGCACTCGGAGTCGGGGTGAAAAACCTCAAGGTCGGCGATGCCGTCGGCGTCGCCTGGCTGCACGATGCCTGCATGTCCTGCGAATATTGCGAGACCGGCTGGGAGACGCTGTGCGAGCACCAGCACAACACCGGCTACAGCGTGAACGGCGGCTTCGCCGAATATGTCATCGCCTCGGCCGCCTTCGCGGCGAAACTGCCGGCCACCGTCGATTTCGCCGCCATTGCGCCGATCCTCTGTGCCGGCGTCACCACTTACAAGGGATTGAAGGAGACGGAAGCAAGGCCCGGCGAGTGGGTCGTGATCTCCGGCGTCGGCGGGCTTGGCCATGTCGCGATCCAGTACGCCAAGGCGATGGGACTCAAGGTCGCCGCGGTCGATATCGCCGAGGACAAGCTCGCGCTGGCACGCGAGGCCGGCGCCGATCTCGCGGTCAACGCCCTCACAGCCGGCGCCGTGGACAATGTTCTCGCGGCAACCGGCGGCGGTGCACACGGCGTGCTCGTGACGGCGGTCTCGACCGCCGCCTTCGCCCAGGCGCTGAAGATGGTGCGGCGGAAAGGCACCGTCAGCCTCGTCGGCCTGCCGCCGGGCGAATTCCCGACGCCGATCTTCGACGTCGTGCTCAAACGCATCACCGTGCGCGGCTCCATCGTCGGCACAAGGCGCGATCTTGACGAAGCCATCGCGTTCGCCGCGGACGGCAAGGTGAAGGCCGAAGTCGCAAAGGTGCCGCTTGCCGAGATCAACGACGTCTTCGACCGGATGAAGGCCGGCAAGATCGACGGCCGTATGGTGCTGGACTTTGGCTAGCGCTTCATCCGGGCGGCATGCCTTCGAACTTGATCAGGCTGGGATCGAGGCGATCCCAGTCATGGCCGCGCGCGGCGAAAGTGACCGCCTGCGGCTTGTAGCGGGCGGGCTCGTCGAGGCTCGCAGCGCGGATTGTGAAGACGTCGGGCTGTGCCGCGAAGGTCATGTACACAGGCTCGCCGCATTGCGTGCAGAAGCCGCGCGTCTTCACGTTGCCGCTGTCGGCGACCATGTCCCAATGCTTCGCCTCGCCGGTCAGCGTGACGCCGGCACGCGCGAACGTCGCGTACGAGCCATGCGCACTGCCGCTTTCGCGCTGGCAGTCCCGGCACTGGCAGTGATTGCTGAACAGGGGCTCGCCGACAATCGAATAGCGGATCGCGCCGCAGGCGCAGCCACCGGTGTAGGGCTTGTTCATCGCGATAACTCCTCACTCTTCGCCGCTGATCTCGTCGAGCTTGCGCACGACCTTCTTCCAGCCGCCACTCATGACCGTGTAGGCGCTCTCGTTCCTGGGCAGGACGAAGCCCGCATGAATCAGCTGAATTCGTGTGCCGGCCTCGACCGGGGTGAGGGACCAGGTCACGACGGTGTCGAGCGGCGCGCCGTAGCCGGTGTTGCGCACGTCGCCGCCCTTCCAGGCGTAGACGAGGCGACTGTTCGCCACGACCTCCAGAACCCGGCAATGAATGACGCCATCCCAGTTGCCGCCCGGGGTGGTCTGGAACGTGAAGGCGTTGCCTTCGACGGCTTCAAAGCCGGTCGGCTGCATCAGCCAGCGCGCGATCAACTGCGCGCTGGTCAGTGCCTTCCAGATCGTTGCCGGCGCGTGAGGGAAGACCTCGTCCAGAACAATGTCTTTTGTCTCGTCTTTCAACGCGGCTGCACTCACGGATCGATCTCCTTCAAGAGGTCACGCAGGTTCTGGAAGCGCTCGCGCCAGAACACGCCGTAATGGTCCATCCAGGTGACCAGCGGCTCGAGTCCTTGCGGCGCGGCGCGGTAGTAGACGTTGCGGCCTTCGGCGCGCTCGGCGACGAGGCCGGCCTGTTTGAGGGATTTCAGGTGCTGCGAGATCGCGCCCTGGGTGACGCCGCTGCCGCGCGTGAGCTCGGCGACGCTGATCTCCTTGCTCTCGAACACGCGCTCGAACACGGCGCGGCGGGTGGGGTCAGCGAGGGCGCGCATCACGGTCGTGACGGGGTTTGGGAGTGCTTCGAGCATGGAAATTAGATTAGTCGTGGCTAATTCATTAGTCAATACTAATTTAGCCGACCCGTTGTTCGCTCCGAAGCCAAGCTTGACTATGACTGACCAGTCAGTCATATTGTGGCTATGACGAAGAGATCGACCAAACTCGCCGCGTCGTCTGCAGCCGACGGAGAGGCGCCCGCCTCAAGCCGTGCCGCGCGGGCGGCGGAGCGGCGCCAGGCGATCGTGGACGCGGCGATGGAGGAGTTCATCGCGCGTGGCTTTGCCGCGACCAGGCTGGACGACATCGCCAAGCGGGCCGGCGTCGCCAAGGGCACGATCTACCTGCACTTCAAGGACAAGGAATCGATGTTCGAGGAGCTGGTGCGCACCGTGATCGTGCCGGTCGTCACGCGGCTCACGACACTGCCGCCGCCAGCGGGCTCGGTGCGCGATCTCGTCGAGGCCTTTGCCAGCAACTTCCTGAAAGAGGTCATCAACACCAGGCGCGGCGATCTCGTGCGCCTGATCGTGGCGGAGGGGCCGCGCTTTCCATCCGTCGCCGACTTCTATTACCGCGAGGTCGTCTCGCGCGGGATGGCCGGCATGCGCACGCTGATCGAGCTCGGCATTGCCCGCGGCGAGATCCGCCAGAAGGACCTTGCGCGCTATCCGCAGATCCTGGTCGCGCCCGCGATGATCGCGGTGATCTGGCAGAGCCTGTTTGCGCGGCATTCGCCGCTCGACGCGCAGGAGATGCTGCGCGTCCATCTCGATTTGATTTTTGGCGAACGGAGGACGACATGAGGTCGTCGCAAGTCATTTTCAGATTCGCATTGGCAGCCGTGCTCGCGACCGGACTCGCCGGCTGCAAGGAGAAGCGCGATCCCGGCTTCCAGGGCTGGGTCGAGGCCGACATGATCTTCGTCAGCCCGGACGAAGCCGGCCGGGTGACCAAGCTCGGCGTCCGCGAGGGCGACGAGGTCAAGGTCGGCGATCAGCTCTATTCCGTCGACGACGACCTCCAGCTTGCCGATCTCAACCAGAACAAGGCAACGCTGGCCAACGCGCAGCAGACCTATGATCGTGCGGCCTCGCTGAGCAAGACCGGCTCCGGCACGCAGGCCAATCTCGACTCCGCCGTGTCGGCCTTGCGCGTCGCGGAAGCGCGGGTGGCGACGTCGGAGACGCGGATGGCGCGGCGCAAGGGCTTTGCGCCCGTTGCCGGCACCATCCAGCAGATCTATTTCCGCGAGGGCGAGATGGTGGCGGCGCAGCGGCCGGTGCTGTCGATCATGCCGCCCGGCAACATGAAGCTGCGCTTCTTCGTGCCCGAGACCGAACTGCCGAAGCTCGCGATCGGCGACACCGTGCGGATCGTGTGCGACAATTGCGCCGCCGATCTCACCGCAAAAATCTACTTCATCGCGACCTCGGCCGAATACACCCCGCCTGTCATCTACAGCCTCGAGGAGCGCAACAAGCTCGTCTATCTCGTCCAGGCGCGGCCCTCGCGCCCCGATGCCCTGCGCGTGGGGCAGCCGATCGACGTCTACCTCAATCCAAAGACACCGGTGGCGGACAAGCGATGAACGGCGGCAATGGCATCGCGATCGACGTCAAGGGCCTGACCAAATCGTTCGGCGGCCGCGAGGTCGTGCATGATCTGTCGATGCAGGTGAAGCGCGGCTCGATCTACGGCTTCCTCGGGCCGAACGGGTCGGGCAAGACCACCACCATCCGCATTCTCTGCGGGCTGCTCACGCCGGACAGCGGCGAGGGGACGTGCCTCGGTTACGACATCCGGCGCGATGCCGAGAAGATCAAGCGCCAGGTCGGCTACATGACCCAGCGCTTCAGCCTGTACCAGGACCTCTCCGTCCGCGAGAACCTCGAATTCGTCGCGCGACTCTATGGCCTCACCGATGCGCGCGGTGCCGCGCGCGAGATGATCAAGCGGCTCGGATTGTCGGGGCGCGAAGAGCAGCTCGCGGGCGAGCTCTCCGGCGGCTGGAAGCAGCGCCTGGCGCTCGGGGCCTGCACGCTGCCCAGTCCGAAATTGCTGCTGCTGGACGAGCCGACCGCCGGCGTCGATCCGAAGGCGCGGCGCGATTTCTGGAACGAGATCCATGCGCTCGCAGCCGACGGTCTCACCGTGCTGGTCTCGACCCACTACATGGACGAGGCCGAACGCTGTCACGAGATCGCCTACATCGCCTACGGCCATCTGCTGACGCACGGCACGGTGGAGGAGGTGATCGCGGGATCCGCGCTGTCGACCTACACGGTCACAGGCGAGAACCTGAACGAGCTCACGGCCGCGCTCACCGGCAAGCCCGGAATCGACATGGTGGCGCCGTTCGGCACCTCCTTGCACGTTTCGGGGCGCGACGTCGCGGCGCTCGAAGCCAGCATCGCGCCGTGGCGTGAGCAGGGCGGCCTGCACTGGCACAAATCATCGCCCTCGCTCGAAGACGTGTTCATCGAGCTGATGAGCCGATCCAGGGACAATTTCCAATGAGCGCCGCCGATCATCCCGCGCCGCTACGCGAAATCCGGGAGCGCTTCGGCTTCCTGCGGCGCTCTTATGCGATGCTGATCAAGGAGTTCATCCAGCTCAGACGCGACCGTGTCTCGTTCGCCATGATCGTGATGCTGCCGGTGATGCAGCTCATGCTGTTCGGCTATGCCATCAACACCACGCCGCACAATCTGCCGAGCGCCGTGCTGCTCCAGGAAGACTCCGATCTTGCCCGCTCGATCCTGAAGGCGCTGGAGAACACCAAATATTTCCGCTTTCTCTATGAAGTGCACGACGTCGACGATTTCGACAATCTGCTGAAATCCGGCAAGGTGCTGTTCGGGGTCGAGATCCCACGCGGCTTCGAGCGGGCGGTGCGGCGCGGCGACAAGCCGGCGCTTTTGGTTGCAGCGGACGCCACCGATCCCGTGGCGGCGAGCTCGGCAATCGGCTCGCTCGGCATGGTCGTGCAGACCGCGCTCAAGCACGATCTCTATATCGGCGATCCCCCGGAGATGCCGTTCGAGATCCGCGCGCATGCCCGCTACAACCCGGCCGCGGCCTCCAGCCTCAACATCGTGCCGGGTCTGGTCGGCACCATCCTCACCATGACCATGCTGATCTTCACCTCGCTCTCCGTCACGCGCGAGGTCGAGCGCGGCACCATGGAGAGCCTGTTGTCGATGCCGATCAGGCCGGTCGAGGTGATGTTCGGCAAGATCATCCCTTACGTGCTGGTCGGTTTCGTCCAGGCCTTTCTGATCATCGGCATCGGCGTCGGCCTGTTCGGCGTGCCCGTGCTCGGCAATCTGTTCCTGCTGGCGCTGCTCTCGACGCTGTTCATCACCACCAATCTGGCGATCGGCTACACGATCTCGACGCTGGTGCAGAACCAGCTCCAGGCCATGCAGATGTCGATGATGTTCTTCCTGCCGAGCATCCTGCTATCCGGCTTCATGTTCCCGTTCGCCGGCATGCCGGTCTGGGCGCAATATCTCGGCGAATGCCTGCCGCTGACGCACTATCTGCGCATCGTCCGCGCCATCATGCTGAAGGGCGCGACCATGCAGAATTTGCGCTTCGACACCCTGGCGCTGGCGGCCTTGATGCTGGTCGCCATGACCATCGCCGTGACGCGCTTCCGCCGCACGCTGGATTGAGGCAGAATGCCCCCGGAATCGAGGGGTGGAATGGTCAGGTTTGCGAGCAGGAAGACGCGGCAGCATGCCGTGATGTCGGAGGAGTTCGAGCGCGAGCTGACGCGGGAGGTGCTGCGCACCGAGCTGTTGCGGGTGAGAGCGCTGATCACGACGGGCTGCGTCATAGTCGTGTTCCTCACAGCAACCTTCCTGATCGATCCAGCTCTCGTGAACCGGGTCTGGCGCGGGACGGAGGGTCTCGTCCGCGAATACATTCTCGTGGGGGGCTTCATTCTCTTCGAGGTCTGGGTCCACAGCCAGATCAGGCGAAACCTCAAGCTCGATCGCGACCTGCCGGTGGTCAGGCGCTATATCGGCGCAACAATCGAAACGTCGCTGCCGACGATCATCCTGATTCTGCAGATCCGCAGCATGGGAGCGAGCCAGGCGCTCGGTTTCGTGTTGCCACTGGTCTATTTCATCTTTGTCATCCTTTCGACTCTGCGGCTCGATTTCTGGCTCTCCACCTTCACGGGATTTGTGGCCGCCGCCGAACTCCTGGCCGTCGCGCTGTATTACAATTCGGCCAGCGACGCCGGCGAGCCCCTGATCTATTTCCACGTCGTGCGCAGCGTCGTCATCCTGATCTGCGGCGTGCTGGCCGGAGCCGTCGGCGCGCAGCTGCGGCGGCAATTTGGCGCGAGCATCGCGGCGGCGACTGCGCGCGACCGGGTGACCAACCTGTTCGGCCAGCACGTCTCGCCTCAGGTGGTGGAGCGGTTGATGGCGGCGGGAACCAGCGCCAGTGGCGATCTCCGCCGCGTTGCCGTGATGTTCGTCGACTTCCGCGGTTTCACCGCCGGCGCGCAGTCGCGCACGCCGACGGAGGTCGTCGAGCGGCTCGACGGCGCCTTCGCCGTGCTGGTCGACATCCTCGATCGCCAGGGCGGCATCGTGAACAAGTTTCTCGGCGACGGCTTTCTCGCGCTGTTCGGTGCGCCGCTGGAAGCCGCCGACGCCGCGCATCGCGCGGTCGCGGCGGGCCGCGAGATGCTGACCGCGATGGACCGCATCAACGCGCAAACGAGCTGGCCGCTCAGAATCGGCATCGGCATTCATTTCGGTGAGGTCGTTGCCGGCAATATCGGCTCGCCCCGCCGCAAGGAATACACCGTGATCGGCGACACCGTGAACTTCGCCTCGCGGCTGGAGGCACTCAACAAGGAGTTCGGCTCGCAACTCCTGATCTCCGCGTCCGTGCGCGAGGCGCTCGGCGATGACGGTGCGGACGCCGTTGCGCTCGGCGAAGTCGAGGTCCGCGGCTACGAGCAGCCGGTCGCGGTGTTTCAATTGGGATAACGCGCCTTCAAATGCGAGTCGCGTTTCGTTGAAGCTGGTCGCGCTCCGTTGAACACGCGTGATGAACTGTCTCTGGTAGCTTTCGGGTCTCGCACAGTGGAAGCCGAACATCTCGCCTTCCGTTTGCAATCCGGAGAAAGCCAATGACCCGATCGACCCTTGCTGCGGCCGCCATGATCGCCGCCGCCGTCTTCCAGACCCAGGCCGCATCCGCGCGCCACATCACCCCGACGCGCGCCGCCGCAACCCAGGCAACGGCGGATTATTGCGTCAGGGCTCCGGCAGAGGGCGCATATGCCACCGCGCCTTACAGGCAGCCGCCCTGCCTGCCGAACACGGTATACTCATCGCCGTACGCCTACGCCTACTAACGATCACGGCAGACGATACCGGGCTGGTGAAATCCGCCAGCCCGGCGTCGCGAACGATTGCAGCTTCTCCGCTTCCAACACGTCATCGCGATTGCTCCGAGTGCTCCGAATTTTGGGGCATGACGAGCGATGTTGCCGGCCTGTAGACTGCCGCGCGATGCGGCCGGTCGCGGCCGCGATTGGCATGAGGAAGTGAAAGATGCAGCGCCGCTACGTCACCGTCGACGTGTTCACCGATCGCGCCTTCGGCGGCAACCAGCTCGCCGTAGTGCTGGATGCCGGCGGGCTTTCGACCGCGCAGATGCAGGCGATCGCGACCGAGTTCAATTATTCCGAGACCACCTTCGTGCTGCCGCCGCGCGACAAGGCCAACGACGCCGAGGTGCGTATCTTCACGCCCGTGCTGGAGATTGCTTTTGCCGGCCATCCGAATGTCGGCACCGCCTTCGTGCTTGCTTCGATGGCGAAAGAGCCGAAGCCGCGCGTGCTGTTCGAGGAGAAGGCCGGGCTGGTCCCGGTCGATATCGTGCGAGCGCAGGGAAGGGTGATCCGAACCGAGCTCACCGCGCCGCAGCCGCTCGCGCGGCTTGCACAGTTGTCGGCCGCTGAAGCCGCGAGCTGCATCTCGCTCAGCGCAGACGACGTCAGGACCGACAGCCACGCGCCGCAAATCGTCACCGTCGGAAACGCGTTTCTGGTGATCGAGCTGCATTCGCGTGAGGCATTGAAGCGGGCTCGGCCTGATGCTGCGGCCTACGGCAGGGTCTTGCCGCGCGACGGCGCCCGGTCGGTGTGGTTCTATACGCGTGACGTGCCCGCGGCGGAGGCGCCTTGCGAGCGACAGGCGCGAATGTTCATGCGCGGCGCCAGCGGCCTGACTGAGGACCCCGCCACCGGCAGCGCCACCGTTGCGGCCGCCGCGCTGTTCGCCGATCTCGATCCCATGCGTGACGGCGAGCTGAAGCTCACGGTCGGCCAGGGGTTTGACATGGGCCGGCCAAGCATCCTCCAGACGCGCGTGCGCAAGCAGGACGGCAAGATCGTCTCCGCGCATGTCGGCGGCAGCTGCGTACAGATGATGGAGGGGACGTTCAAGCTGGCGGAGGAGGGGTAACCCCCAAGGCGCGCGGCACGCCGGGGGTAGTCCCGTCATCCAGAGGTGCGAGCTCTTGCGAGCCTCGAAGGATGTACGGCCGAGCTGCTACGTCGGTGGCACGGCTGACAACAGCGGCAGTGCTACACCTGCTGCCCCGCCAGATTCTTCACCGCCACGCCGTCGCGCTCCTCGATGATCTCCGCGATCATCTGGCGATGGCAGTGGGTGTGGTCGCGCTCGTAGCAGAGCAGGCAGACGGGGCCGGCCTTCTTCACCAGCGCCGAGAGTTCGTCCATCTGCTCCCGGGCTTCCGGCGTCTTCAGGTGCTTTGAAAAGATCTTCTGCAGCATGTCGTACTGCCCGCTACGCGCGGCAAGGCGACCTTCCTTGGGGGTACCGAGCGCGGCGAGATGCACATAGGCGATGCCGCGCTCATCGAGGCCTGCGGACAGCTGCTTCTTGGAAAAGCCCGGCCGCCGCGACGACGTCACCGCGCGCACGTCGACCACGAGCTTGACGCCGGCCTCTTCCAGCTCATCCAGCACCGCCTTGGGCGGCGTCTGCTCGTAGCCGATGGTGAACAGCTTTTTTGCTCTTGCCATGGGACGCCTCAGCTCACCCGCGCGATCAGTTCCATGGCGCCGTGGGGTGCGCGCACCTTGCCCTCGTGGATCACATAGGCGAACACGTCGCGCGGCTCCTTCTTGGGCTTGCTCTTGTCGACCTTCGGCAAATCGTCGGGTTCGCCGCCGTCGGCCCATGCCTCAAAGCGCTCAGCCCAGGCATCGAGCTGCTTCGGCGGATAGCAGGTCTTGATCTCGTCATTGCCCTTCTGGAGCCGGGCATAGACGAAGTCGCCGGCAACGTCCGCGATCGCCGGATATTTGCCGTGCTCGGCGAACACCACGGGCGTCTCGAACTCGCGGATCAGCGCGATGAAATCAGGCGTGCAAAAACTGTCGTGGCGAACCTCGACGACATGGCGCAGCGCGCGGCCCTCGAGCTTGCGCGGCAGCAGCTCGAGAAACGCACCGAAATCGGCGCCGTCGAATTTCTTGGTCGGTGCGAACTGCCACAGCACCGGCCCGAGCCGGTCGCCGAGTTCCAGCACGCCGGAATCGTAGAACCGTTTGACGGAATCGCCGGCCTCGGCCAGCACGCGGCGGTTGGTGGCGAAGCGCGGTCCCTTCACCGAGAACACGAATCCGTCGGGCACTTCGCCCGCCCATTTGCGAAAGCTCTCCGGCTTCTGCGAGCCGTAATAGGTGCCGTTGATCTCGATCGAGGTCAGCTTCGAGGCGGCATAGGACAGCTCCTTCGCCTGCGTCAGCTTCTCCGGATAGAACACGCCGCGCCAGGGCTCGAAGGTCCAGCCGCCGATGCCGATGAAGATGTTGCCGGATTTTTTGGACGCGGTTTTTGCTTTGGCCACGGGAGGATCTCGCATCGACGGGGGAGGGACCTCATCCTAATCAAACCAGATGTGATTGGCCAGTTGCCGCGTCCCGTCTAAGCTTTGCCATGGGACCCGCGAAAAAAGGAGAACAAGAATGCGGATGCTGATGGTGGGAGCGGCGCTCGTCATGATGACATCTGTTGCCATGACATATTCTGCAATGGCGGACGACGACGACGCCAAGGGGGCGCAGAAGCTCGCCCAGCAAGGCCGCGACGATTATTGGCATTGCCTGGCGCGGGAGTATTCGCGCGACTCCAATCAGGGCCTGTCGGAACAGGACTTTGGCCGCTCGGTCGCCGGCGCCTGTCCGTCGGAGCGGCAATATTACCGGGTGGCGCTGCTCGACTATCTCACCACGCAATATCCCAATATCGATTCCGGCGCCCATCTCGCCACCGCGAACAGGGCGGTCGAGTCGGCGCAGAAGGACATCGTGACGGCCTTCGTCAAGCACCGGCCGCCAGCGAAATAGGAAATGGGGAGCGGCGAATAGCAACCAGGGCAGAAGAAGGCGGGTTTGCCTCATTCGCTGCTCGCCATTCGCTATTCGCCCCCTCCGGCAGCCCTTTCGGCGCCGCGCGCATCCATGGTATCACTGGACGCATCTGGAACGGGGACGGGTTTCCATGTCGTCTGAGTCGGTGGGTGGCATTCTGGGCGCGATCGTCGCGGCGATCGTGCTGGCGGTCGCCGTCGTGTTCGGGCCGATCGGACAATACGGCAAGCCGCCCAAGCCGGCGAAGGTCGAGCAGGCCCCTGCTGCGGCTCCCGCAGCCCCGGCCGCCCCCGCGCCGCGTGGACCGATCATCAAGGAAGTCCCGAACTAGAGTCTGAAAAAAGGGTCTTTTGGCCCTCTTGCAAAGCGGTTTCGCCATCCCCATCTAGCCCCTAACGGCGACGTTGAGCGAAAACTCCGGCGCTGGAACGACCTTGGAATAGCTTGGGCCTGCGCCGGATGTACGCGCTGGTCCGCCGTTCCGGGGTCGTTGGCATTTTAGGGCCCTTTTGGGCCGTCTCCCAGAGAAACCCCCGGCTCTTGGTTCAAGAACTTGGCAGCGCAGGACGCGGCGGATATACGCTGCCGTCATGAATGAAGCGATCAGACCGGGCGTCGGCAACCAGGCTCATGAGGGGCCGGAACTGTCGGTCATCGTCCCGACCTTCAACGAGCGCGACAACGTCACGGTGCTGTACCGGCGGCTGGAGGCGACGCTCGTCAACGTCGCCTGGGAAGTCGTGTTCGTCGACGACAATTCGCCCGACGGCACCTGGGACGTCGTGCGCGCACTGGCGCAGCAAGACAGCCGCGTGCGCTGTGTGCGCCGCATCGGCCGCCGCGGCCTGTCCGGCGCCTGCATCGAGGGCATCCTGGCCTCGAGCGCGCCCTATGTGGCCGTGATCGACGCCGACCTCCAGCACGACGAGACGCAACTGCCGAAGATGCTGTTGCTGCTCGCAAGCGACGAGGCCGAGCTCGTGGTCGGCAGCCGCTACATCGAGGGCTACAAGAGCGAAGGCTTCAACAAGCAGCGTGCCGGCGCCAGCGCGCTGGCGACCGAGCTCGCCAGGAAGGCGTTGCGAGTCGAGATCGCCGATCCCATGAGCGGCTTCTTCATGATCCGCCGGGATCGTTTCGAGCAGCTTGCGCCAAAACTGTCGGTGCACGGCTTCAAGATTCTGCTCGACGTCGTCGCCAGCGCGAACGGCGCCTTGCGAGCCGTGGAAATTCCCTACACGTTCGGCGAGCGCCAGCATGGCGAGAGCAAGCTCGATTCCATGGTCGCACTGGACTTTCTCGGCCTGGTGCTGGCGAAGTTCACCAACGATGCCGTCTCACTGCGCTTCATCCTGTTCGCGATGGTCGGCGGCATCGGCCTCGTGGTGCATCTGACGACGCTGTTCGTCGCTCTTCAGCTGTTCAAGGCGCCGTTCGCGGAGGCGCAGGCCGCCGGCGCCATCGTCGCCATGACCAGCAACTTCGTCCTCAACAACTTCCTCACCTATCGCGACCAGCGGCTGAAGGGCTTTGCGCTGCTGCGCGGCCTGATCGCCTTCTACATCGTGTGCAGCGTCGGCCTGCTCGCCAATGTCGGCGTCGCCTTCTCGGTCTACGACCAGGAGCCGATCTGGTGGCTGGCCGGCATGGCCGGCGCGCTGATGGGCGTGGTGTGGAACTATGCGATGTCCGGACTGTTCGTCTGGCGTAAGAAATAGCGCGAGATGGGCGGAGCTGACGCGCGGATCGTCCGCAATACGGCGCTGGTGATTCTTGCGCTGGTGGCTCTGCGCCTCGTCGCGGCCGCGTTCACGCCGATCACTTTCGACGAAGCCTATTACTGGATGTGGTCGAAGAACCTCGCCGGGGGCTATTACGACCACCCGCCGATGGTCGCCTATGTGATCCGCGCCGGGACCATGATCGCCGGCGACACCGAGCTCGGCGTTCGCCTCGTCTCGATCCTGCTCGCGCTGCCGATGAGCTATGCGGTCTATCGCTCCGCCGCGATCCTGTTCGGCGGCGCACGGCTCGCCGCAACCAGCGCCATCCTGCTCAACGTGACGATGATGGCCTCCGTCGGCACGCTGATCGTCACGCCGGATGCACCGCTGCTGGTCGCCTCCAGCTTCGTGCTGCTCTTCCTCGCAAAAGTGCTGGAGACCGGCCGCGGTGTCTGGTGGCTCGCCGTCGGCGCGGCGGTCGGCGCGGCGCTGCTGTCGAAATACACGGCGATGTTCTTTGGCGCTGCGATCCTGATCTGGCTCGCTTCCGTGCCAAAGCTCAGGTCCTGGTTCCTCTCGCCCTGGCCGTATCTCGGCGGCCTCGTTGCGCTCGCGCTGTTCTCGCCGGTGATTCTCTGGAACGCAGATCATCAATGGGTCTCGTTCGCAAAGCAGCTCGGGCGCGCGAAGATCGAAGACTTCCGTCCGGTCTTCATCGCCGAGCTGATCCCGACCCAGATCGCGTTCGCGACCCCGCTGGTCTTCATCCTCGGTGCGATGGGTCTGCACGCGCTGACTTGGCACAGGGCTGGCGCGCTGGCCTCGCGCGCGCTGATCGAGACGATGTTCTGGACCATCGTCGCCTATTTCGTCTGGCATTCGCTGCATGCCCGCGTCGAGGCCAACTGGTTCGCGCCGGTCTATCCGCCCTTCGTCGTCGCCGCCGCGGCCGCCGCCAATCTGGCACAATGGAAGCCGCGCGCGCGCCGCCTGGTCGATTTCTGCCTGCGCTGGGCCGCACCAACGGGCATCGTGATGTTTGCCGCGCTGATCGTGCAGGCCAATACCGGCTGGCTGTCGGGCTATCGCCGCGATGCGACCGTGCGCAGCGTTGGCGTCGGCTGGTCCGAGCTCGCCGCCGAGATCGATGCCGTGCGCGCGCGCAATGGCGCGACCTGCGTGCTGGCGCCGGACTACGGCACCACCGGCTGGCTCGCGTTCTACCTGCCGCGCGGCACCTGCGTGGCGCAGCAGAACCAGCGCATCCGCTGGGTCAACATGCCCGAACCTGATCCGAAGTTGCTTGCCGGCAAGCTGATCTATGTCGACGAGCTGCGCCCGGACGGCCATCCCGCCCTCAAGGACCTCTTTGCCCAGGTGACGGAAATCGTCCAATTGCAGCGCAAGCGCGGCCCGCTCGTGGTCGAGACCTACGGCATCGATCTGCTCGAAGGCGCCAAGGGCGATGTGCTCGACCACTCGCCGCCGCCGGAAGCGCGGTAGCGGGCCTCAGTCGATCATCTCGGCCCTGGCGGTAGCCTGGCTCGGTCCGTTCTGATCCCGCCAGAACCAGACCGTCACGATGCCGGCGCGACCGCGGACCTGCGTGAGCAGGGGGCCCTTCAGCACGCCGTCGGGAGCGTCTTGGAAGTCTGCCGCATCCAGCAACGTATCGGTCAGCGCGAGCCGCGCATTGTTCTGGGCGGCGACCTCCATCAGCCGGCTCGCGACGTTGACGGTGTCGCCGTTGGCCGTGATGTGCTGGTGGCTCTCGCCGAGGCGGGAGGCGACGATCGGACCGAAATGCGCGCCGATCTTGAAACCAAGCCGGCTGCCGATCTCGGGTGGCAGTGACGCGATCCAGCGCTCGGCACCGCGGTGCAGCTCGATCGAACATTTCAGCGCGCGCGCTGCGTCATCGGGCATTGCGCCCGGCAGGCCGAACAGGATCATCGCGCCATCGCCGAGAAAGCTGGTGATCATGCCGCCGCAATCGACCGCGGTCTTGTCGATCAGCACATGGAACGCCTCGAGGATGTCCTGGAGCTTGTCCGGATCGATCTTCTCGCTGAGCGCCGTGAAGCCGGAGAGGTCGATGAACACGGCGGCACCGTCCTGCCGGACCGGCTTGGACAGGAAATTCGGATCGCGCGCCAGCCATTCCTGCACGGCGGGCGCCTGGAATTGCGCGAGGGAGCGGCTCTTGGCGGCGAGATATTGCGTGCGGCGGCCTCCTGCCCACAATTGCACGCCGGCAAAGACCACGACGGGAGGCACAGCGGCCGCGAGCGTGGTCGCCGCATTCAGCCAGACGCCATGCGTGAACGCGAACAAATTGAGCCCGGCCCAAGCCATCATCACCGCGGCGGCCGCTATGATGCCGGGCGCGCTGCGTCGCCACGCGAGCAGGCCCACCAGCAGCAGCGGCAACAGGATTGCGGTGAGCGCGTCGGCGATGTGGACCTTGCGGTCGCGCACGATGCCGTCGCCTGCGACGAGATGGGTGATCGCGGTCGAGACCACCTCGACGCCGGGCATCAGGGAATCGAATGGCGTCGGATAGAAGTCGCCGCCGCCCGCGACCGAGGCGCCGATCACGACGATCCGGTTCTCGATCGCCGCGCGATTGAGCGTGCCGTCGAAGATGCTCTGCGCGCTGACGGTGCGGATGGTCCTGCGCGGGCCGTAATAGGTGATCGGCAGCGCGAAGTCGGTGTCGGTCGGCACCGCGCGCTCGCCCAGCATCAGATGATCCGGCGCGATCGTCAGCGGCTTGTCGAGCGCGCGCGTTGCGACGCGCAAGGGGAACGACAGCTCGACCTTGTCGCGCGTGCGGAACAGCATCGGCACCGACAGCGGCGAGCCTGATTGCCCCGTAGCGACGTTGACGACGCCGACCTCGGCGTGGTCGGCGAACGCCGGCAACGGCAGCAGGAAGCGCTCGGCCTGCGGCAGGACGGCGAGGGGGCCCTGGCTGCTCGGCTTCACGGTCTCGCTGGCGGACGGAAAGATCGCCGCGGCGGCGAGCACCATCGGGCCGGTGGCGAGCGTGTTGGCGAGCGTTGCGTCGCCGATCGCGGCGCTGCGATCGACCAACAGCAGGTCGATCGCGACCACCTTTGGCTTGAACTGCACGATGGTGTCGACCACGCGGGCGAGATCGGCGCGCGGCAGCGGATAGCTGCCGCCACGCTTGATGACGGTATCGTCGATCGCGACGATGGTGACGAGATCGGGGGGATGCTGCACGCCGCGGACCTGCGTCCGCCAGTCCGTCAGCGTTGCCTCGAGCCGATCGAGAAAGCGCAGATGACCGTTGGCGTGGCCGGCATAGATGCCGGCGCCCCACAGCGCGGTGAGGACGAGCGCCACCAGGATCTGAACGCGTCGGCTACTCATGCGGTCGTTTTGCAATCTTCTCGATCTTCCAAATCTTGTTGTCCGGGCCTTGGTGGCCCAGCCTTATTGGCCAAGCCCATTGTTTATTGTCCGAGCCTTGCCATCAGCGCGTCAACGCGCGGCTGGCCCCAGGTCTTGACGGTCAGCGGACCGGCGGCCTCGACATCGACGCCTTCGCCGGGGCCTAGCACGACACCGCGTCCGCGAGCCCTGCGGGTCACGCCGACACGGCCGTCGGCGACGAACACGGAGGTTTTTGCCTCGGCAACATCGACGGCCCATTTGGTGCCGCGCACGGCGGCGATCGCTTGCGGCGTCAGCACCTTGAAGGGATTGCCGCCGGGCCTCTTGGGCACCTCGACCAGCAGCGCTTTGCTGCTCAACTCCACGGAGTCTATATGTCCGTCGCGGTTGGCGTCCTTAAGTTCAAATCGGGCGCCGCTTTCGGCAACGATCGTGATGCCGTTGTCGCAGCGCCACACCTGCGTGCCTGCGGCGGACGGCGCTGCCGTGCAGCCCGCATTGGCGGCAGGCTGTGCAGCTGCAGATCCAATCAACAGAAACGATCCTGCCAGGGCAATAAACCCTGCGCGCGCGAACCCTCTCATGCCAGCCTCCGTATGCGTGCTCGGCACAGTTCAAGGCGGTGTTGATACGGTACCGTATCACACGCAGAGGCTGCTGAAAAGTGCCGCTCTCGCAGCTATTTTCTCGGCACGGCCATTTCCAGTCCGGTGCGATCAACTTTCAGTCAGGGCGCCGTGCCGCGTGAGCGCTCCGTGCCGGGTGCGTGATGTGTGTGAGCTGCTCGCGAGCGGCGAGGGATGCCCGGCCGCACCAGCCTCACGCAACGCTTCCCCGCTATCTTCCGGGTATTGAAGACCACGAAAAGGACTTGGTTGGTGCGTTTAGAGATGCGGCCGGAGAAGTCCGCCGACCGTGCTGAACCGGCCGAGAATTATAGTTAACAGATGCGTCTAAGTCCGTAGTTCTGCGGGCTTTTTTCTCGAAATGGCACAGCCTTGGCGAGTTGCCTCGGAACTGCCCGAACTTAATCCGCATTTAACTAAAAGTCGCCTTAATGACGCTCCGACCTCCTGCGAGATGCTGTTCCCGGATCGTGACCAGCGGCACTTCAAGGGGGACTGAGTGACACCGTCCTGGACGCAAGGCGAATGAGTACGAGTATCGCTGCGCAGAGTAACGCGGCACGGAAGTCCAAAAATTTCTCGAAGCACAATTCGCGGAAATCTTCCCGGAAAATGACCACGACCAATTGGCTTGGCGCCGCGGCAATCGGCTGCGCCGTGATGGGCGCCGGCTGGACCGTTTACACCAACGTCCTCGGCGCGAGCGTCTATCCGACCGTCGGCAGCATTGGCTACGACGAGCCCGTGATCAAGCGCGCGCCCAAGGTGGCGCTGCGCGAGGCCGGTGAGGCCATCAAGGAAACCTTTGCACTGCTGCCGGACCGGCTCCAGGTCGCAGCGCCCATCTCGCGCGAGATGTTCAACGAGCGCTTTGCCGCGGCTGCAACGCAGGGCGTTGCCTCGAATGCGGCGAGCGCCGCGCCCGCAACTCAGGTTGCTGTCGCCAAGGACGCGCCGAAGCCGACCGTGATCGCGAAGGTTGCGGAAGTGCTGAAGCCGGCCGCGGCCAAGGTCTCCGAGAAGATCGCCGACGCAGCCAAGGGCAAGCGCGGCGCCGATGCTCAGGTGCAGCTGGCCTCGGCCGATCCGGCCGAGATCGTGCCGGCGCCTGAGGCGAAGCCAAAATCGTTTGCCGATCGCGCCAAGGCCGCGGTGATGTCGATCACCGGCCCGCGCCAGTCGATGGTGGAAAAGCTCTGGGGCAAGCGTGAGCCGTCCGGCGGGCTGCTCGCTTACGCCTCCGCCGATGCCAGTGTGATCGCGCCGAAGGAGCAGAACCCGATGCTCGGTGGCGCGCCGCCCTATGAGCGCGACACCGCGGTCTACGACATCACCGCCAAGACGGTTTACCTGCCCGACGGCACCAGGCTCGAGGCGCATTCCGGCCTCGGCTCCAATCTCGACGATCCGCGCTCGCAACGCACCCGCATGCGCGGCGTGACGCCGCCGCACATCTACACGCTGAAGCCGCGCGAGGCGCTGTTCCACGGCGTGCCGGCGCTGCGCCTGACCCCGGTCGGCGGCGAGAGCGCGATCTACGGCCGCGACGGCCTGCTCGCGCATACCTTCATGCTCGGGCCGAACGGCGATTCCAACGGCTGCGTGTCGTTCAAGGACTATTACGCGTTCCTAGACGCCTACCGCAACAAGGGCATCCGCAAGCTCGCGGTACTGGCGCGGGTGGAGTGAGGCGCAGCGCGCCTCGGCCGCTTTCTGCACGATCAGCGTTTGACGAAAACCAGATTGCAGGCACGGGCCTCGTTGCGCTTGCCGCTGCCGCGGGTGCGATCGAACTGCGCATCGACCGTAAAGGCGTAAGGCGAGCCGGGGGCAAGGTTGTTGAGCGTGTAGGCGCTTGCGCCCGTCGTGCCGCGTGCGCTCAGCGTGGTCTTGCCGTCCGCCGGGATCTGACCATCGATCTCCAGCCGGTTGAGGTTGTTGCCCGGGCCCTGCGCCTCGGCGTGAAACACGCCGTTGGTCACGGTGGCGACCAGGGGCCGGGTAAAGCCCTGCGCCTTGCCGGTGGCCTGGCAGTTCAAGGTCACGTCCCAGTTGCCGTCAAAATCCTTGCTGCCGCCGGCTTTGGCATTGTTGGCTGGCGCCAGCGCCACCTTCTGCTTCAGGCCTTCAACGCGTGCCTTGGCGAGCGTGGCGAAGATGCAATTTGGAAATCGCGCGAGATGATCCTCGAAAGCAGCCAGCGTGCCGATGCCGTCGGCGGCCTTCCAGTGCGCTTCCGCGGCTGCGCAGGGGTCGGCCCGGGGCGCGGCTTGCGGCGCTGCGGGGGCGACCGTGACCGACACCGGACCGTTCAGATAAAACTTGCCGATGATCGACAGTGAAAGCTCCGGCAGCTGGGACTTGCCGCTGGAATCATAGACGTCGCTGCTGATGTCGCGAAAGACGTCGCCGATTTCCTGCGGCTCCTCGATGTGCTTCAGGAACGCGGTCGTATAGGGGCTGTTGCGGCCGGTGCCGTCGGCCGCGGTCTGCCCTGATTGCGTCGAGAACGACACGATCGTGCCGCGCGGCGCCTCGACCTTCGACAAGCCGCGCCCGACCGAGGCGGCGCGCGTCGCGGAGCGCTTGAGCATGTCCGCCAGCGGATTGTCGCGGCAGGAATCGAGCACGAGGATGCGCAAATTCTTGGCCTGCTGCAGGTCGTTCACGATGTCGTCGACCCGCACGAAGCGTTTCAGGTCGGCTTCATCGGCGAGCGCGGCATCGACAGGCATCAGATAGTTGACGCCGTTGTACTGCATCGCATGGCCGCTGTAATAGAACATGGCGACATCGGCCTTGCTTGCGGCGCGGGCGAAGCGGATGGTCAGGTCCTGCATGTCGGCCTGACGCAGATCGATGCCCTGGATCACCTCGAAGCCGCTGCGCCTGAGCGAGGCCGCGACGTCCTCGGCATCGTGCGACGGGTTGGGAAGCTGCGCCGTCGAGACATAGGCGCCGTTGCCGATCACCAGCGCGACGCGCGTGTCCGCCGATGCGGGACCAAGGCCAAGCCAGCAGGCGAGGAGAGGCAGGCAGATTCCGGGCACATAAAATCTGGAAAGAGCGCGCATGAAAACCGTCCGGGGAAAATCGAAAAATATCCCCGGAGATTAGCGCATGCCGCGCCGGCATCAATGCCCTTGCCGTGGAACCGTCAGATTTGGCGGCCGTGGCATCCTGTCACGCCGCCAGGGTTTTGCGCAGCGCCATCTCGGTCGCAATCGCCTCCCGCACTGCGGGGCGCGCCTGCATGCGCTCGAGATAGGCCGACAATGACGGCCATTGCCTGATGTCGACGCCCGCCGGACGGAGCAGCAACAAGGCCCAGGTGAGGTGCGCATCGGTGACGGTGAAGCGGTCACCGACGAGGAATTCACGGTCCGCAAGATGCGCCGATGGCACCGACAACGTCTGTGCGATCCTTGCGCGCGGCTTGGCGAGCGAGCCGTCATCCTTGTACCAGAAGGTCGGGAACAGGAACGCCTTGTGGATCTCGGCACCGGTGAAGCTCAGCCATTCCTGGAGACGGTAGCGGTCGGGATCGCCGAACCGCGGCGCAAGGCCTGCCTCCGGCTTCGCATCGGCGATGTATTGCAATATCGCCGCGCTTTCGGTCAGTCGTTCGCCGTTCTCCAGCACCAGGACCGGCACCGCGCCGTTCGGCGACACGTCGCGGAAATCGCTGCTGTCGTCCGCGACCTGCTTGGTCCAGAGATGCACCTGATGATAGCGAGCTTCGATACCGGCTTCCATCAGCGCGATGCGGCTCGCAAGCGAGCAGGCCATCGGCGAGAAATAGAGTTGCAGCATCGCGTTGCTCCGTTATTTCAGCGCATCGCCGCGCGCGATGATCGCGAAGCGGTCGGATAGCTCGGCGAGTGCAACCTCGTGGATGGTCCGTGCGTCCAGCGTGCCGCCGCGGCCATCCGGCAGGTCGCGCGTGGCGCAGGCGTCGGCGTCGATCGTCGTGCGAAAGCCGAGGTCGAGTGCGGCACGGGCGGTGGAGGAGACGCACATATGCGTCATGAAGCCGGCCAGCACGATGTTCTTCGTCTCGGTTGCGGCAAGGCGCGTCTGCAAATCAGTGCCGGCAAACGCATTCGGCAGCTCCTTCTCGATCACGAGCTCGCCGGCGCGGGGGCTTAGCTCGGCGACGATGGCGCCGCGGTCGGCGCCGCGATCGAACAGGCTGCCTTGCTTGCCGCGATGGGCGATATGGATGATCGCGGCTCCGCTCTCGCGTGCCCGCGCCAGCAGCGCGGCCGCCCGCGCGATCGCGGGCCGGGCGTCGGGCAAGGCGAGAGGGCCTGCGAGATATTCGTTCTGGATGTCGATCAGCACCAGCGCGGCGTCGCCGAGACGTGGCGGGTTGAGATCGGCACCGGCAAGCTGCAGCAAGGTCTTTGCGGTCGTCATGGACTTGGAAATCTCCGGGCAAAAGGCCTGACAAACATAGCTCCGGAAATGCCTGCCGATATGCAGGAATATTGCAGCGGGTAGCTGCGATATTGCAGGCCGCGCCCACCCGGTATAACCTTGTGCAATGAACTGGGACGATCTGCGCATCATCGCTGCCGTCAGGGACGAGGGCACCTACGCGGGCGCCAGCGGACGGCTGCGCATCGACGAGACCACGGTCGGGCGTAGGCTGTCGCGCATCGAGCGCGCGCTCGGTGTGCGCCTGTTCGAGGCAGCCGACGGCGTCCGCAAGCCGACGCGGAGTTGCGAGGCGGTGCTGGCGCATATCGAGGCGATGGCCGCACATGCCGCCGAGATCGGTCGCGTCGGTGAGAGCCTGGCAGGTCCGGTGGGACGCCTGCGCATCGCTTCCACCAACACGATCGCCGAGGAGGTGCTGTCGCCGCGCGCGAGCGATTTCCTGCGGGCCAATCCCGGCCTGACGTTGCAATTCCTCACCTCGAGCGAGAACGTGAAGTTCTCGCGCTGGGAGGCCGATCTCGCCATCCGGCTGCGCAAGCCCGACAAGGGCGACTTCGCGATATCGAGGCTCGGCGACGTCAAGCTCTATTATTTCGAGCCTGTGACGACCGAGGGCGAGCCGATGCTGTGCGCCTATCCGGACGAGCTCGGTGCCATTCCCGAGATGCAATTCCTGCGCACGAAGCAAGCCCGCACGCGCTGCGTCACCGACAACGTTCGCGTCATTCGTAACCTGATCCGCATGCATCAGGCCGCCGGCGTGTTGCCGGAGCATGTCTGCGCGGACTTGCTCGGCGATCGCCGCCTGCGCGCGACGCTGCTGCCGAAGCGCCGCGACGTCTGGCTGCTGGTGCAGAACCACCTCAAGCGCGATCCCGCGACGAGGGTGACGATCGACTGGGTGAGGGCATGTTTTCAGGAAACGTCTCGCAACTGACGCTCACATCGCATTGTGATCATCGCGCCACAGTGCGTGGTGCGCGATGAAAAATCCCGAACCACCCTCTTGCAACCCGAACGTGCTTCGTCTATTGACCCGCTCCTTCGCTAGGCCATGGGTTCGGGCTCTCTGAGATCCCGACTGGCGCGGGCCGGTCTCCGGTTTCGTGTTCCGCCGAATGAAGATGCAGGATGTAGCTCATGGAGAGCGCCGGGGTGACCCGGAGGCATCGGTTCGATTCCGGTTTCTTGTACCAACCAAAGGATAGCTCAGTGGTAGAGCAGGTGAATCATAATCATCGTGACGCGGGTTCGAATCCCGCTCCAGCGCTACGGGTCAGCCTGAAAAACTGACACCTCTGACGAGGACCGGACGCGCGCTTCAGTCGCAGTCCGGCCGTTTTGCCGCAAGGCTTTCCGTCCGAACCTAGACACTGTGAGACCGGCTCTGCGCCGCGGGTAGATACCGCTTGCGCTGATGCCGGGTGGCTCCGCATGACCGCTCGACACGCGTCGGGCGATCGCGCGCGTGCGCCCGTCATCGCGCAAGCTCAAGCCCCGGCCCGCCGATGTCATGGGAAGCGTCGTCCGCGTCCTCACGTCCTTTGCAAATGAAACCTGTTGTCCGGCATCCGGCCGGGCGCAAACGAAGGAGGCTTGCCATGACTTCGAACAAGACCTGGCATTTGCTGACGACCACGATCACCGTGAAGGACGGTGAGCGCGCGCTACTCACGCGAAACGGCCAGCTCGAGCGTGTGCTCGCGCCTGGGCGGCATCGCCTGTTCGATCTGCGCAACGAGTTGACGGCCGTCGTGTACAACGTCGTGGGGACCGAATTCCCTGCGGATCGGTACGCGGTGCTGAAGGCCGCGCGGCCTGATCTCGCAGCCGAGCTGTTCGAGGCGGTCGAGACCAGGGCGGACGAGATCGCCATCGTCAGCCTCGACGGCCGGCCCGTGCATCTGATGACGCCCTGGCAGGTGCGCGTGTACTGGAAGGTCGCGACCCGCATCGAAGTCGAGCGCATCGATGTGTCCAGCGATGTCAGGGTCGACGCGCGGCACCTGACCATGATCGAGCGCAACCGCTCGGCCGTGACGTCGGAGACCGTGGTCGAGAACCACGAGGCGGGCCTGCTCTATGTCGAGGGCCGGCTCGTGGAGCGGCTCGCGCCCGGCCGGCACGCCTTCTGGACCGTCGGCCGCAAGATCGAGGTGAAGCGCCTCGACCTGCGGCCCCAGGCAGTCGAGATCACCGCGCAGGAGATGCTGACCAGGGATCGCATCGCGCTGCGGGTGACGCTGACGGCGTTCCGCAAGGTGGTCGATCCCGAGCGGACGGTTGCGACCGTGCCCGACGTGGATGCGTGGCTGTACCGCCTGGTGCAGTTCGCGATCCGCGAGGCGGTCGCGAGCCGGACGCTGGACGAGGTGCTGTCTGCGAAGGCGGCGCTGGATGCGGAGCTGCGCGACTATGTGCGGGCACGCGTCGCAGAGTCCGGCGCGGAGGTGACCGAGCTCGGCGTCAAGGACGTGATCCTGCCCGGCGAGATCCGGGAGCTGGTGAACAAGGTGGTGGAGGCGGAGCGGGTCGCCAAGGCGAACCTGATCCGCCGGCAGGAAGAGACCGCGGCAACGCGTTCGCTCCTGAACACCGCCCGCCTGATGGAGGAGAACCCCCTGCTGCTGCGGCTCAAGGAGCTGGAGTCGCTGGAGCGGCTGGTCGAGAAGGTCGGCCGCATCGATCTCCATGCCGGCAACGGCGAGGGCCTCGATGCCCTCCTGACCCGGCTCGTGCGCCTGAAGGCGCCCGAGAGCACGTGAACAGAAGGGCCGCCCACGGGCGGCCCTTCACATCTCCGTTGTGCTTGCTTGGCATGAACGCATGAGCGTGACGGTGCGACCAAGATCACTGAGCGGGGATTGCACGCGCGCGAAGGTTGCGTAATCTCGCGACGAGACTTGATCAGGGCAGGTGCATGACCACTCTTTCGCAAACCATCCGGCCGTCGACGGCGCGCCCCCGGGAATGGAAGGCGATCGTCGTCCTGATCCTCTTGATCCCGGTGCTATGGTCGCCGCCGTTCCTGTTTCGCTTCTTCCTGTACCAGCCGTTCAACATCCCCTCGGGTTCGATGGCACCGACGCTGATGGTCGGCGACTACGTCTTCGCCGCGAAATATGCCTATGGCTATGGCCGCTATTCCTTCCCCTTCGCGCCGTCCTGGATCTCGGGCCGCGTCTTGGCCGCCGAGCCCGAGCGGGGCGACATCGTCGTGTTCCGGACGCCGAAGGACAATTCGGTCGACTACGTCAAGCGCGTGATCGGGTTGCCCGGCGACCGCATCCAGATGCGGCAGGGCCAGCTCTTCCTCAACGACCGTGCGGTGACGCGCGTCGCCTTGAAAGAGACGCTCGCCGGCACCGCCTGTGGAGGCGACCTCAAGGTCAGGAGCTGGCGCGAGACGCTGCCGAGCGGCGTGTCCTACGAGACCTACGATTGCGTCGACAACAGTTTTCTGGACAACACCGGCGTCTTCACGGTGCCTCCTGGCCATTTCTTCGTGCTCGGCGACAACCGCGACAATTCCTCCGATAGCCGCATGATGTCGGCGATGGGATTCATCCCGATGGACAATCTGGTCGGCAAGGTGACGCGAATCTTCTGGTCGCTCGACGAAGACGGCGAGCCGCACATGGAGCGGCTGGGGAAGGTGTGGTGAGGCGAAGCTGTCCGATCCCGTCATTGCGAGCTCGCGCTCCGCGCGCCCCGGAAGACGAAGGGAGAAACAAAAACCCCGGCATCGCTGCCGGGGTTTCGTAGTTCTCGAGGTGGCTGGATCAGAAGTCCATGCCGCCCATGCCGCCGCCCGGGGGCATCGCGGGACCTGCGCCGCCCTTCTTGGGCAGCTCGGCGACCATGGCTTCCGTGGTGATCAGCAGAGCTGCAACCGAGGCTGCGTTCTGGATCGCGGTACGGACCACCTTGGTCGGGTCGATGATGCCCTTCTTGACGAGGTCGGCATAGTCGCCGGTCTGGCTGTCGAAGCCGTAGGCGTAGGTCTTGTTCTCCAGGATCTTGCCGACGATCACCGAGCCGTCTTCACCGGCGTTGATCGCGATCTGGCGAGCGGGAGCCGACAGCGCCTTGCGCACGATCTCGACGCCGGTCTTCTGGTCGTCGTTCTTGGTGCGCAGGCCCTTGAGCTGCTCGGAGGCACGGAGCAGGGCGACGCCGCCGCCCGGGACAATGCCTTCCTCGACAGCTGCGCGGGTCGCATGCATCGCGTCATCAACGCGATCCTTGCGCTCCTTCACCTCGACCTCGGTCGCGCCGCCGACGCGGATCACCGCGACGCCGCCGGCGAGCTTGGCCAGACGCTCCTGGAGCTTCTCGCGGTCATAGTCCGAGGTGGTTTCCTCGATCTGCGCCTTGATCTGGGCCACGCGCGCCTCGATGTCGGCCTTCTTGCCGGCGCCGTTGACGATCGTGGTGTTCTCCTTGTCGATCATCACCTTCTTGGCGCGACCGAGCATGTTGAGCGTGACGTTCTCGAGCTTGATGCCGAGATCTTCCGAGATCGCCTGGCCGCCGGTCAGGATCGCGATGTCCTGCAGCATGGCCTTGCGGCGATCGCCGAAGCCCGGAGCCTTGACGGCCGCGACCTTCAGGCCGCCGCGCAGACGGTTCACGACCAGGGTGGCGAGGGCCTCGCCTTCGACGTCCTCGGCGACGATGACCAGCGGCTTGCCGGTCTGCACCACGGCCTCGAGCAGCGGGAGCAGCTCGTTCAGCGAGGAGAGCTTCTTCTCGTTGATGAGGATGTAGGCGTCGTCCATCTCAACGCGCATCTTGTCGGCGTTGGTGACGAAGTAGGGCGAGATGTAGCCGCGGTCGAACTGCATGCCCTCGACGACGTCGAGCTCGGTCTCGAGCGACTTGGCTTCCTCGACGGTGATGACGCCCTCGTTGCCGACCTTCTTCATGGCGTCGGCGAGGAACTTGCCGATCTCCGCGTCGCCGTTGGCCGAGATGGTGCCGACCTGGGCGATCTCGTCGTTCGAGGTGACCTTCTTGGAGTTCTTCTGGAGGTCCGCAACGACGGCTTCGACCGCGAGGTCGATACCGCGCTTGAGGTCCATCGGGTTCATGCCGGCGGCAACCGACTTGGCGCCTTCCTTCACGATCGCCTGAGCGAGCACGGTGGCGGTGGTGGTGCCGTCGCCGGCGGCGTCAGCGGACTTGGAGGCGACTTCGCGCACCATCTGGGCGCCCATGTTCTCGAACTTGTCCTCGAGCTCGATCTCCTTGGCGACGGTGACGCCGTCCTTGGTGATGCGGGGAGCGCCGAACGACTTGTCGAGGACGACGTTGCGGCCCTTCGGACCGAGCGTGACCTTCACCGCGTTGGCGAGAACGTCGACGCCGCGCAGCATCTTGTCGCGCGCTTCAACCGAGAATTTGACTTCTTTGGCTGCCATCTGAAATTTTCCTTAGGTAATTTGACGGGAGGGAGAGAGGGGCGCTTAGGCCGCCTTCTTCTTGGAAGCGGGGACGTCGAGGACGCCCATGATGTCGCTTTCCTTCATGATCAGGAGATCGACATTGTCGATCTTGACCTCGGTGCCGGACCACTTGCCGAACAGCACGCGGTCGCCGACCTTCAGGTCGATCGGGATCAGCTTGCCGGCCTCGTCGCGGCCACCCGGGCCGACGGCGACGACTTCACCCTGGGAGGGCTTTTCCTTGGCAGTGTCGGGAATGATGATGCCGCCAGCGGTCTTCTCTTCTGCGTCGATGCGCTTGACCACGACGCGGTCGTGAAGCGGACGGAATTTCATGCAGTCCTCCTAAGCAATTGCTCGGGTTGATGATTTCGGAATTGTTAGCAGTCCATGCCAGCGAGTGCCAGCATGGGCACAGCTGAGATAAGCCAGGAATTTTGCGGGAGCAAGGGCTTCTAGCAGAAAAATAAGCACTCGGCAGGCCGGCCTGCCAAATTCCTTTACCATCGTTAACCGGGTTTGACGGCCCGTATTAGCACGGAGCCCCATCTGCTGCTAACGCATTGAATTTCAACAGCTTGTTAAACTTTTGGGCTTGAGATGGGTTGTCAGTTTGCGTCACATTTCTCTCATGTGAGCGCATCGTTGCCGGGTGGCTCGTAAGCAGCGTACCGGAAAGCCACCCTGAATATGCGCTCCTGAAAAGGAGGTTGGCATGGTCTCGCGGGTTGGGGTGGTTTCCGACGACTTCCGGAAACAGGTGCTGGGTTACGGGCTGACGACGGCGCAAATTCTCTACCGGATGCCGGATCATCCCTCGCTGCTGCAGACCTATGTCTGGCAGAACTACGATCTCTTCCCGAAATTCCCGGCGCTGACCGACTTCCTGGCCTTCTGGCAGGAGAAGCTCGACGGCCCGCTGTTTGCGGTGACCGTCGCGCATTCCAAGCTGATCAAGCCGGCCGAGCTGCGCGCCGTGGACGGCGTGTTCCGGCTGCATTGACCAAAGCACCGCTCTCGTAGGGTGGGCAAAGGCGCGCGCACTTCGCGCGCCGTGCCCACCATCTCTATGCGATTGCATTTGGAATGGTGGACACGCTCCGCTTTGCCCACCCTGCAAGACCTGTTTCCATGCTAGCCTCTCGCCATAACAACAACGGGAGGCCGCCCATGGCCAAGAAAACAAAATCGCGCAGCGCAGCGCAAACCGCGGTGAAGAAGCGGAGTGGCGCCAAGGCGGCGACGCGATCGTCCGCACGCAAGGCCGTGAAATCGAAGGCGCGCACTGTTGCTCCAAGGAAACCCGCCCGCCCGAAGCAGCGCATCGCCATCAGCCATCACCGCGAGGAAGATTTCAAAGCCGACGGCCTGCGGACTTACGCAAAATACCGCGACCTCGGCATCGCCGAAGCCAGCCACGGCCTCGCGCAAGCGCACGTGATCCGGCTGCAAGGTCCCTGCGATCCGAACGAAGTGTCGAAGCTGCACTTCCACGACGTCGAATTCCAGATGGTCTATGTGCTCAAGGGCTGGGTGAAGACCTACATGGACGGCCAGGGCGAGACCCTGATGAAGGAAGGCAGCGCATGGACCCAGCCGCCGAAGATCAAGCACATGATTCTGGACTATTCGGATGACGTCGAGCTGCTGGAGGTGATCCTGCCGGCGGAGTTCAAGACGGTGGAGTTGAAGGCGTAGGCTCTGTCGGGAAGGGCGCGAACGTCTCACCCCTCGTCATTGCGAGGAGCTCTTGCGACGAAGCAATCCAGACTATCTCCGCAGATAGATCTCTGGATTGCTTCGCTTCGCTCGCAATGACGGCGGAGAGACTTCCTACGACAACACCCCCACCACCGCGCCCATCAGGCACGTCGTCAGCGTCCCCGACACGATCGACTTCAGCCCCAGCGCGTTGATCTCCTCGCGCCGCTCCGGTGCCATGACGCCGAGGCCGCCGATCATGATGCCGAGGCTGGCGAAATTGGCGAAGCCGCACATGGCGTAGAGCATGATCAGGCGGGAGCGCGGATCGAGCGCATCGGGCGCGAGCTTCGAGAAGTCGACATAGGCGATCAATTCGTTGAGCACCGTCTTGGTGCCCATCAGGCTGCCAGCCGTCACCGCCTGGTCCCAGGGCAATCCCATCAGCCAGCACACCGGCGCCATCACAAGTCCAAGTAGACGCTGCAACGAGATTGTGGCGCCGCCGATCTCGGGCAACAGGCCGAGGACCGCGTTGACGAGATAGACCAGCGCGACCAGAACCAGCAGCATCGCGACGATGTTGAGCAGCAGCTCGAGGCCGGCGGTGGTGCCTTTCACGATCGCATCCATCGTGCTGGCGACCTCCATGTCGGGGTCTTCCAGCATGCCGCCGGTGCGCTGGTCGGAGGTTTCAGGGACCATGATCAGGCTGACGAGGATCGCGGCCGGCGCACCCAGCACGGAGGCGATGACGAAATGCGCGGCCGCGTCGGGGATGAGCGGAGCAAGGAACGTCGCATAGAGCACCAGCACCGTGCCGGCGATGCCGGCCATGCCGCCGGTCATCACCAGGAACAATTCGCTCCGCGTCATCTGCGCGAGGTACGGCCGCACGAACAGCGGCGCCTCGACCATGCCGAGAAAGATGTTGGCCGCGGTCGAGAGCCCGACCGCGCCGCCGACACCCAGCGTGCGCTCCAGCAGCCAGGCCATGCCGCGCACGACCGGGGGCAGCACCCGCCAGTAGAACAAGAGCGTCGTCAGCACGCTCATGACCAGCACGATCGGCAGCGCCTGGAACGCCAGGATGAAGTCGGCGCCCGGCACCTTCACGTCGAAGGGCAGGGTGCCGCCACCGATATAGCCGAACACGAAGGACGAGCCGGCGCGCGAGGCCGCCGAGATCGCACCGACCGCGTCGTTGATGGCGCCGAACGCGCGCGCGACCACGGACACCTTCAGCAGCACGATCGCGGTGACGAAGGTCGCAACGAGGCCGATCGCCGCCTGCCGCAGCGAGACGGCGCGGCGATTCTCCGCCAGCGCGAAGGCGATCAACAGCAATGCGAAAACGCCGAGTGCCGATTGCAGCCGCAGCATGATGTCCCCAAACCCCCAATGATTATGGCCGCGCGTGCGTTGCAAACGCAATGCCGGAAGGACACCGGAGCCTCCCGCTGTTGACAAGCCGGCCCGCGTCAGCCACGCGGAGTTTCGTCAATATCAGACGCGGATGGTCCAGAAGGTGAGCCAGGAGCTGAGTGGAGCGCAGCCGGTGCAGGTCAAACCGCCGGTTCGTGCCGGCGAACTCCTCTCCCACCGCGCCTTCCTGTTCTTCCTGCTCTCGCGCAGCCTGTCGCGCTTTTCCAGCCAGATCGCTGCGGTCGCGATCGGCTGGCAGATCTACGATCTCACCGGCTCGGCCTTCGACCTCGGCATGGTCGGCCTCGTGCAGTTCCTGCCCACGGCGCTGCTGGTGTTCGTCGCCGGCCACGCCGCCGACCGGTTCGAGCGCAAGCGCGTGGTCCAGCTCTGCCAGCTCGTGGAAGCGGGGACCGCGCTCTATCTCGGCATCATCACTTATCTTGGCGCGGTCAGCGAAGTCCAGATCTTCATCGCCACCTTCGTGCTCGGCATCGCCGGAGCTTTCGAGAGCCCGACCACCGCGGCGCTGTTGCCGGCGATCGCGCCGCAGGGATCGCTCCAGCGCGCCACCGCCGTGTCGAGTGGCGCAGCGCAGGTCGCGACCATCACCGGGCCGGCGCTCGGCGGCTTCGCCTACGCGATCGCGCCACACCTCGCCTATGCCGCGATGCTGCTGTTCTGGATTTTGGGGATGATCCTGACCGGCTTCATCCGGCCGCGACCGCAGGCGGTCGCCAAGGAGGGGACGGACGCGGACAACATCTTTGCCGGCGTCCGCTTCATCCGCAGCAACCCGGCGATCCTCGGCACCATCTCGCTCGATCTGTTCGCGGTGCTGTTCGGCGGCGTCACCGCGCTCTTGCCCATCTATGCCCGCGACATCCTCCAGACCGGTCCGATCGGTCTCGGCGTGCTGCGTGCGGCGCCCGCCGTCGGTGCGCTCCTGATGACCATGGTGCTGGCGCGCCACGCCATCTCGCGTCATGTGGGCCTGCGCATGTTTCAGGCCGTGATCGTGTTCGGCCTCGCCACCGTCGTGTTCGCCCTGTCGCAGTGGATGTGGCTGTCGGTGCTGTCGCTCGCGATCCTCGGCGCGGCCGATACGATCAGCGTCGTGATCCGCTTCTCGCTGGTGCAGCTCGCCACCCCCGACGAGATGCGCGGCCGCGTCGGCGCGGTCAACTTCCTCTTCATCAACGCCTCCAACCAGCTCGGCCAGTTCGAAAGCGGGGTCGCGGCCGCGCTGTTCGGTGCCATGCCGGCCGCCGTGCTCGGCGGCGTCGCCACCGTCGCCGTGGCTCTGCTGTGGATGAAGCTGTTCCCCAGCCTGCGGCAGGTGGAGAGCTTGGAGTAGGCCTCCGCTCTTTCCCCGTCATTGCGAGGAGCGAAGCGACGAAGCAATCCAGAATCCCACCGAGGAAAGACTCTGGATTGCTTCGCTGCGCTCGCAATGACGATTGTTGAAGCAGCGCGGGGGCTTAACTCGCGTCACGCGCGCAGCTGAGCACAGTAAGCGTCCTCTTGACGCCTACTGTGCATGGGGTTGTATTTCAGTTTTTTAGTTTAGCCCCGCCCCACGAACGGCATCTTGGTCGCCATCACGGTCATGGTCAGCACGTTGGCATCGAGCGGCAGGCCGGCCATATAGGCGACGGCGTCGCCGACCGCTTTGGCATCCATGCGCGGCTCGTGCTTGGTGGTGCCGTCGGGCTGGAGCACGCCGGGGCCGTTGACCATGCGGTCCGTCATCGGCGTCGCGGCATTGCCGATGTCGACCTGGCCGACCGCGATGTCGTACATGCGGCCGTCGAGGTTCGAGGCCTTGGTGAGGCCCGTGATGGCGTGCTTGGTCGAGGTATAGGCTGCCGAGAACGGCCGCGGCGCATGCGCCGAGATCGAGCCGTTGTTGATGATGCGGCCACCGCGCGGGCTCTGATCCTTCATGATGCGGAAGGCGTGCTGGGTGCACAGGAACGGGCCGGTGAGGTTGGTGTTCACCACCGCCTGCCACTGCTCGAGGCTGAGATCCTCGAAGTTCACCGCCGGCGCGCCCATGCCGGCATTGTTGAAGAGCACGTCGAGGCGGCCATAGGTCGCCTTCACCTTGTCGAACAGCGCGGCGATCGAGTCCGGCTTGGTCATGTCGGCGGTGACGCACAGGCTTTTGCCGGCGGGGCCGAGCTTCGCGGTCTCCTCGAGCATGTCGAGCCGGCGCCCGACCAGCACCACGGTGAAGCCGGTGTTCATCAGCGCCAGCGACGCGGCGCGGCCGACACCGGTGCCGGCGCCCGTCACCACTGCGATCTTTTTTGCTTCACTCATCGTTTCCTGCCTTTTCTCTCAAGTTGTCAGGTTTTGGGTTCTTTTTCGTTTTTGTAGGGCGGCCGCGGAATGTTCTGATGCGCGGCGCGCAGGGCCGCCGACCAGCGCGAGCGAAGGTCGTGGAAATAAGGCTCGCCCGCCTCGATGCGGTGGTTGAGATCGGCCTCGCAGGCATCGGCGCGCACCACCAGCACGTCGATCGGCAGTCCGACGCCGAGGTTGGAGCGCATGGTCGAGTCCATCGAGATCAGGCCGGTCTTCAGCGCCTCGTAGAGCTCGACGTCGTAATGCATGGCGCGATCGAGCACCGGCTTGCCGTATTTGTGCTCGCCGATCTGCAAGTAGGGCGTATCGGTGGTGCACTCGATGAAATTGCCTGCCGTGTAGACCATGAACAGGCGCATCCGCGCGCCCTTGATTTGGCCGCCGAACAGGAAGGAGACGTCGAAGGACACGTCCTCGGACCTCAGCGCCGGCCCCTCGGTCGCGTGCACCGCCCGGATCGCCCGGCCGATGCGCTGGGCGGCCTGGAACATGGTCGGCGCGTTCATCAGCGTCTCGATCTCGCCCGTGTTGGGGTCCTCCAGGCCTTCGGTCAGCGTCGACAGCACCGACTGGCTGATGGCGAGGTTGCCGGCGCTGGCGATCGCCATGATGCGGTCGCCGGGTTTCGAGAAGATATGCAGCTTGCGGAAGGTCGAGACATTGTCGAGGCCGGCATTGGTGCGGGTGTCGGCGATCATGACGAGCCCGTCCCGAACCAGGATTCCGCAACAATAGGTCATTTCCAGTCCCCGAACGCGTTTGCGCGGAATTACTAGCCAATTTCGGGGGGCCATGAAACCCCCGATTCCCGGGGGGAGGTCGTCATTCCGGGACGCGCCGACCTCAGTCAGCCGCATCGACGAGAAACGCCTCGTCGACGGGAACGCCGAGCGCGGTGACCAGCCGGTTCGTCTCCGCGGCCATGCCGACGATGGCGAGCAGCTCGGCATATTCGGCCCCGGTCATGCCCTTGGCCCGTGCGGCTGCGGTGTGGGAATGGATGCAGTAGCTGCAACCATGCGCGATCGACACCGCGACATAGAGCATTTCCTTGACCTTGGGATCGAGCGCGCCGGGAGCCATCACCTCCTTGATGCTCTCCCAGGTCCGCCGCAACGTCTTCGGATCGTGCGCCAGCGTGCGCCAGAAATTGTTGACGAAATCGGACTTCCGCACCTTGCGGATGTCGTCGAAAACGGCGCGTGCCTCGCTGGAGAGTTCATCGTCCGAAAGCAGTTTTACAGTTGCCATGGCTCGTCTCCGGTCGGTCGGGATCAGCAGAGCTGCGCAGGGTGGGCAAAGGCGCCCTTGCCCCGCGCCCATCATTCTCGGCGTGCTCGTGACGGTGGGCACGCTTCGCTTTGCCCACCCTACGGCATCTTGCCTGTGGCTCTACCTGGCACCTGAAGATTTTCTTGGCACCTGACGATTTTTTCGCCGCGGTCCTTATGACTGCGTCTGGCTCTGCCACTGTCCGGGCCGGCCGGCCTGCTCGACCTTCACGGCCACCGTCAGCGTCTCCGAGCCGCCGCCATAGCGGGTGCCGCGCACGGGGGCTGCGCCGAGATAGTCGAGCCCGATCGCGATGCGGACATGGGCGTCGGTGGTGCAGATGCAGTTGGCGGGATCGAAGCCGACCCAGCCGAGGCCGTCGACGTAAGCCTCCGCCCAGGCGTGGCCGGCGTCCTGATGCACGGTGCCGTCGGAGCGCAGGAAATGACCGGAGACGAAGCGCGCCGGCACGCCGCCGCTGCGGGCGCAGGCGATGAAGATATGCGCGTAGTCCTGGCAGACGCCGCGCTTGAGCGTGAACGCTTCCGCCGCCGAGGTGCCGCTGTTGGTCGGGTCCTCGTCGAAGGTCATGTGATCGCTGATTTGCGACATCAGCGTGTGCAGGAAGCCGAGCGTGTCGCTCTCGGCCTCGCTGCGCAATTGCCGCGCGACCGCAATCATCGCCGGATTGACGGTGGTGAGGTCGGTGGCGCGCAGGAACATGCCGGCTGGAAAACGCTCGTCGGCGCCGCGCAGCACGCCGCCGGTGTCGTGAGTCTCGATCAGGCCCTCGGCGGTGATCTTGATGTCGCTGACGGGCCCGCAGGACAGCACATGGGTGACGTTGCCGAACGCGTCCTCGTGGGTGTCGAGCTTGGTGTCGGTCGAGACGTCGATCTGCCACTCCGCCACATATTGCCCGTCATGGCTGCACGGCGTCATGCGCAGAATCTGGATCACGCTGGTGGCCGGCGGCTCGTAGCGATAGGTCGTGGTGTGCAGGATTCGCAGGCGCATGGTGTTTGATTCCGTCATTCCGGGTTCGCGCGGCGCGCGCCCCGGAACAACTGCGTGTATCAGATCAAATACTGCTTCGTGATGATTTCGCCCAGCCTGGAATTGTCCGCGATGAATTCCTGAATGAATTCATGCACGCCGTGCTGGAAGATGTCGTTCATATTGCTGTGTTCGAGCCGGTTGCGGATGCCGCGGGCGTGGCGCTGGGCCGGGCCCTGGCGGCCATAGGCGACGCCGATCTGGTCGAGGTTGCGCGTGAGATTTTCGTAGCAGCTCGCAAGCGAGCGCGGCAGCGTGCCGTTGAGGATCAGCAGGTCCGCGACCAGCCACGGTTTGAGCGTCTCGCGATAGACCCAGTGATAGGCCGTCAGCGCCGACACCGAACGCAGGATCGAGCTCCACTGATAGAAGTCGAGCGGGCCGCCGACATGCTCTTCCTCGGGCAGCAGCACATGATACTTCACATCGAGGATGCGTGCCGTGTTGTCGGCGCGCTCCAGGTGCAGGCCGAGCCGGGAGAACCAGTAGGCGTCGTTGCGCAGCATGGTCCGGTAGGCCGAGCCGTCGAAGCGCAGCGAGGTCTCCTGCACGAAGCGCAGGAATTTTGCGAGGTCCTCGCGGGTCGAGGTGCCCTTGCTCCAGACGGCCTGGAGCTCGATCCAGGCCGAGTTGATGGTGTCCCACATCTCGCTGGTCAGCGCCGTGCGCACCGAGCGCGAGTTCAGCCGCGCCGCCTCGATGCAGTTCCGGATCGAGGACGGGTTGTCCGCCGAGAACGAGAGGTAGTCGACGACGTTATGCTCGTTGGCTTCCTCATAGGTCCGGTAGAAGCTTGCGGCGACGCCGGCGGTGAGCAGCGCCGAGTCCCATTCGTTGGTCTTGCCGACATAGGCGGCGGGAAGCGCGGTGACGCGAAGCGTCGCATCGATGGTGCGCGCGAGGTATTCGGCCCGTTCGACGTAGCGGGCGAGCCAGTAGAGGTTTTCGGCGGTACGCGACAGCATCTCTCTACTCGTCCAAAATCCAGGTGTCTTTGGTGCCGCCGCCCTGGCTCGAATTGACCACGAGCGAACCTTCCTTCAGCGCAACACGCGTCAGCCCGCCGGGCACGATGGTGGTGCTCTTGCTGCCGGTCAGCACGAAGGGGCGGAGATCGACGTGGCGCGGCGCGAGGCCGGAGGCGGTGCAGGTCGGGCAGGTCGAGAGCGCCAGCGTCGGCTGGGCGATAAAGCCTTCCGGCTCGCGCTTGAGCTTTTCGCGGAAGGCTTCGATGGTCGCCTTGGTCGCGGCGGGGCCGATCAGCATGCCGTAGCCGCCGGAGCCGTGCACTTCCTTGACGACGAGATCGCCGAGATTGTCCAGCACGTAAGCGAGATCCTTCGGCTCGCGGCAGCGCCAGGTCTGCACGTTCTTCAGGATCGGCTCCTCGCCGAGGTAGAATTTCACGATCTCCGGCATGTAGGAGTAGATCGCCTTGTCGTCGGCGATGCCGGTGCCGACGGCGTTGGCGAGCGTGATGTTGCCGGCCGCATAGGCCGACATCAGCCCGGGCACACCGAGCGCGGAATCGGGACGGAAGGTGAGGGGATCGAGGAAATCGTCGTCGACGCGGCGGTAGATCACGTCGACCCGCTTCACCCCCTCGGTCGTGCGCATGAACACTTCGTTGTTCTTGACGACGAGGTCGCGGCCTTCGACCAGCTCGATGCCGAGCTTGTCGGCGAGGAACGAGTGCTCGTAGTACGCGGAGTTGTAGACGCCGGGCGTGAGCAGGGCGACCGTCGGCTCGCCAGAGGCGCTATGCGGCGCGACCGAACGAAGCGCCGAGAGCAGCTCGTCCGGATAGCGTTCGACCGGCGCCACCCTGTGGCGGGCGAACAGATCCGGAAACAGCCGCATCATGATCTCGCGGTTTTCCAGCATGTAGGACACGCCGGAGGGCGTGCGCGCATTGTCCTCGAGAACGATGAAGTCCTCGGCGTCGACCCGGATGATGTCGATGCCGGCGATGTGCACGTAGACGTCGTGCGGCACCTGCTGGCCGTTCATCTCGGGCCGGAACACCGGGTTCTGGAAGATCAGATCGTCGGGCACGATCTCGGCGCGCAGGATGTCGCGGCCGTGATAGATGTCGCGCAGGAACATGTTGAGCGCGCGCACGCGCTGCTTCAGTCCCTTCTCCAGCAGCGCCCATTCCTTGCCGGACATGATCCGCGGGATCACGTCGAACGGGATCAGGCGCTCGGTGGATTCCGAATCGCCATAGACGGCGAAAGTGATGCCAATGCGGCGGAACAGGAGCTCGGCCTCCTGACGGCGATATTCGAGCGCCTCGGGAGGCGTCTCCTTGAGCCAGCGTGCCAGCTCCTGATAGGCGGGGCGCAGGTCCCCACCGGGAATGTTCATTTCGTCAAACGCGACTGCCATAGATGCCGACTGTTCTCCGTGGCCATGCGGCAAGAGTGCATGACTTTCATGTGGTAGCAAGGGCCGGGCCAGCGCGATAAGCATGGACTGGCAGCATTTAGCGGGGACGGCCGGCGGCTTGCCTGAAAAAATGGCTGGGGTCTGCTTATTTCGGCAGCAAAACCGCGTGACTTCAACGCGTTACCTCGGCAAAGTCGGCGCCACAGGTGAGGGACTTAAGGCATGAGCGAGATCGTCACGGCGGGCATTCTGGTCATCGGGGATGAAATCCTGTCCGGCCGGACCAAGGACAAGAATATTGGCTTCATCGCCGAATACCTGACCAATATCGGCATCGACCTGAAGGAAGTCCGGGTCGTCTCCGACGACGAGCCCGACATCATTGCCGCATTGGATGCACTGCGGCATCGCTACACCTATGTCTTCACCACCGGCGGCATCGGGCCGACCCATGACGACATCACCGCCGACAGTGTCGCCAAGGCGTTCGGTGTCGGCATCGATCACCATCCGGAGGTGGTCGCCCGTTTCCGCGAGCGCTGGAGCGAGCAGGACCTCAACGAGGCCCGCCTGCGCATGGCCCGCATCCCCGACGGCGCCGAGCTGATCCAGAGCGCGACCATCCTCGCGCCCGGCTTCAAGATCGGCAACGTCATCGTGATGGCCGGCGTGCCCTCGATCATGCAGGCGATGATGGACATCGTCTCGCCCAAGCTGAAATCGGGCGTCCGCATGCTGTCCGAATCGGTCCGCGCCAATGCGCGCGAAGGCGACATCGGCAGCCCGCTGCGGGCGATCGCCGCGGCCCATCCCGACACCATCATCGGCAGCTATCCCTTCATGGACGAGGAGCAGAAGCCCAACACCAATCTGGTGGTGCGCTCGCGCGATGCGGACAAGCTGGCAATGGCGATGGCGGCGGTGAAGGACATGCTGGCGGGATTGAACATCACCCGCTAGCACCGGCAGACTAAGCAGGAGACGACAATGGCTGGTGAAGCACCGGAACTGAATGCGCAGGAGAAGGCCGGCAAGGCCTTTCCGGTCTCGTGGGACCAGTTCCACCGGGACTGCCGGGCGCTGACCTGGCGGCTCAACGAGGTTGGCCCGTTCCATGCCGTGATCGCGATCACCCGCGGCGGGCTTGTGCCGGCCGCGATCGTGGCGCGCGAGTTAGGGGTGCGCGTGATCGACACGGTCTGCATCGCCAGCTATGACCACGACAAGCAGGGCGAACTCCAGGTCCTGAAGGGCATTTCCGAACAGGCAATGAATCTCGGCGGCGGCACCGGCAAGGGGCTCCTGATCGTCGACGATCTCGTCGACACCGGCAAGACCGGCAGACTGGTGCGCGAGATGCTGCCCGATGCGCATTTCGCCACCGTCTACGCCAAGCCGAAGGGACGCCCGCTGGTCGACACCTTCATCACGGAAGTCTCGCAGGACACCTGGATCTTCTTCCCCTGGGACACCGCGTTGTCCTATCACCCGCCGCTGCGCGACGGGGCGGCGTGACGATCACCGTCATTGCGAGCGAAGCGAAGCAATCCAGACTGCTTCCACGGGTACGTTTCTGGATTGCTTCGTCGCTTCGCTCCTCGCAATGACGAGTGGAGGCAGCCATGCCCCTGCAAAATCGCGTCACGCCGACCGGCGACATCATCGCCACCCCGCACCGGGGCCTGTTCACAGGCAACCGCGGCATTATCCATGATCCCGCGACCAAGACGCTTCTGAAGAAGCGCTGGTCGTCGCCGGCCTGGCTGACCTGCACCTGCGAATTCCGCGGCCGCCGCCGCGAGGTGATGGCGCAGCGAAGCTGGACCGAGCTGTTCTTCCTCGATGAGGCCACCGCGCTGGCGGCCGGGCATCGCCCCTGTTTCTACTGCCGCAAGGACGACGCCAACCGCTTCCGCGCCGCATGGGAGAAAGGCAATCGTGTGCATGACGTCCGCATGCACGACATCGACACCGTGCTGCACCACGAGCGGCTCGACCACGGCAAGAAACGACTGCATGCGCTGCTGGTAGCTCTCGACCTGCTTCCTGATGGCGCGATGGTGCAGCAGGGCGAGGAGAGTTTTCTGGTGACGCAGGGCAGGGCGCTCTTGTGGTCGGCGGCGGGTTACGCGTCAGTCGAGCGTCAGCTTGGCGAAGCGGCGCTCCTGACGCCGCCTTCGACACTGCGCACATTGAACGCCGGCTACCGGCCAGTCTTGCATCCGACTGCGTTGGACTAGCACAGCAGTCGCCCTTGCCATCACCCCAACTTCTCGCGCGCCAGCGCGGCGCCGGCGCCGAGCGCCATCAGCTTGGCCTCCGCGATCTCGCGCCGCATCGGCGCCATGCCGCAATTGGTGGTAGCGATGATGTTGCTCTTGGGCACGAATTTCGACACCGCATCGATCACCTTGACGACGTCTTCCGCGGTCTCGACCTCGTCACTGGCAACGTCGATCACGCCGGCCTGCACGATCTTGTTCTTGAGCAGCGCGAGCAGGTCGAGCGGCACTTTCGAATTGCGGCACTCGATCGCGACCTGCTGGATCGGGCTGGCGTCGATCGCCGGGAAGATCTGCTCATACTGGCGCCACTGGCTGCCGAGCGTCTCCTTCCAGTCGGTGTTGGCCTTGATGCCGTAGCCGTAGCAGATGTGCACGGCGGTGGCGCAGGTGAGGCCCTGTGCGGCCCGCTCCAGCGCCTTGATGCCCCAATCGTTGACCTCGTCCATGTAGACGTTGAAGGCGGGCTCGTCGAACTGCACGAGATCGACGCCGTCGGCCTGCAGCGCCCTGGCTTCCTCGTTCAGGAGATCGGCGAAGGCAAAAGCCATTTTCACGCGGTCGCCATAGTAGCGATCCGCAATGGTGTCGATGATCGTCATCGGGCCGGGCAGGGTGAATTTCAGCTTTCTCTTGGTATGCGTGCGCGCAACGCGCGCCTCGTCGGCATGGACGCGGCCCTTGAGCCGGAGCGGCGCGACCACCTGCGGCACCATCGCCTTGTAGCGGTCCTTGCGGATGCCCATCTCGACCTTGTGGGCGAAATCGATGCCCTCGATCTTCTCCAGAAAGCCGTGCACGAAATGCTGCCGGGCCTGCTCGCCCTCGGTGACGATGTCGATGCCGGCGTCCTCCTGGACCTTCACGGCGAGCATGGTCGCGTCGCGCTTGGCGCGGAGAAGCTCGTCACCTCCAGATTTCCACGGCGCCCAGAGCATGTTGGGCTCGGCGAGCCATTCCGGCTTCGGCAAGGAGCCGGCGATCGTGGTTGGAAACAGCATGGCGGCCCTCCCGGTAGGTTGTGTTGCGCCCCTTCCTGCCATGTCTTAACGTCAAGGTACAGAACAACAAAAGTCGCCTTGATGCCGGCGACGCCGGAGTGGAAACGCCATGATCGAATTCTTCTTCGACTGTTCCAGCCCGTGGACTTATCTCGCCTTCCACAACATCCAGCCGCTGGCCAGGGAGGTCGGCGCGGAGATCGTCTGGCGGCCTATCCTAGTCGGCGGCATCTTCAACACGGTCAATCCAAGCGTCTACGCGCAGCGCGAGACGCCGGTGCCGCTGAAGGCCCGCTACATGAAGAAGGATCTCGCCGACTGGGCGCGCTCGGCAGGGCTCGCAATCAAGATGCCGCCGACGGTGTTTCCGGTGAACAGCGTGAAGGCGATGCGCGGCTGCATCTGGCTCGGCAAGGAGATGGTGCCGTTCGCGACCGCCTTGTTCGAGGCCTATTGGGGCGGTGACAAGGACATCTCGCAGGACGCGGTGCTGGCCGAGATCTGCAGGAAGGTGGGTGTCGACGAACCAAAATTCTTCGCGGGCATCTCGGAGCAGGCGATCAAGGATCAGCTCAAAGCCAACACGGAAGAGGTCGTCGCCCGCGGCGGGTTCGGCTCGCCGACGATCTTCGTCAACAAGACCGACATGTATTTCGGCAACGATCGCCTGCCGCTGATCCGCGAGGCACTGCTGCGCAGCAAGGCGAGCGCGGCCTGATGGTGCGGGCGGTCGTCTGCCGCGCACTTGGTGCGCCCGAAACCTTGCGGCTGGAAGAGTTTCCGTCGCGCGCCCTGAAACCGGGCGAGGTGCGCGTCGCGATCCGTGCCGCGGGGCTGAACTTTCCCGATGTGCTGATGGCGGCCGGCGAATACCAGCTCAAGCCGGAGCTGCCGTTCACGCCCGGCATGGAAGCTGCGGGCGATGTCACCGAGGTCGGCGCGGAGGCGAGCGGCGTTGCCGTCGGCGACAAGGTCATCGTGAAGATGCGCCACGGCGCCTTCACCGATGAAGCAGTGGTGACGCCGTCGCAACTCACGCCGATGCCGTCGACGTTCGACTACGCGGAGGCTGCGACCTATCTCGCCGGCCACGGCACTGCCTATCACGCGCTGATCGACCGCGGCCGGGTTGAGCCCGGCGAGGTGTTGCTGGTGCATGGCGCCGGCGGCGGCGTGGGTCTCGCGGCCGTCGAGATCGGCAAGATGCTGGGCGCGACCGTGATCGCCACCGCGTCCAGCGACGAGAAGCTCGCCATTGCGAAATCGCGCGGCGCCGATCATCTCGTCCGCTACGACCGCGAGCCGTTTCGCGACGCCGTCAAGCGCATCACCGACGGCCGCGGCGCGGATGTCGTGTTCGATCCGGTCGGGGGCCAGGTCTTTGAGGACTCGATGCGCTGCATTGCCTGGGGTGCCCGGCTGCTGGTGATCGGCTTCACCGGCGGCATCGGCTCGGCGAAGACCAATCTCCTGCTGATCAAGGGCGCCAGCGTACTTGGCGTGAGGGCAGGCGAAGCCGTGCGGAAAAATCCAGCGCTCGGCGAAGTGCGCCTCAAGGCGCTGCTGCAATGGGCGGAGGAGGGCAAGCTGCGCCCGAACATCTCGCACCGCCTGCCGCTGGAAGATTATGCCACGGCGATGCGGTTGTTGCTCGACCGCAAGGCGATCGGACGCGTGGCGCTGGTGATGGAGTGACGGTGCCGTAGGGTGGGCAAAGCGAAGCGTGCCCACCACTCTGATATTGGTTGATAGGTGGTGGGCACGGCGCAAGAGCGCCTTTGCCCACCCTACGACAGCGTCACTTGTACTCCCGCTCCGTCCACCACGGGAAGTAGTCCGGCATATCGGATGACACCTTGTTCTTGAACTGCGCGGGCCGCTTCTCCAGGAACGACACCACGCCTTCCTTCACATCGTCCGAGCGGCCGCGGGCGTAGATGCCGCGGCTGTCGACCTTGTGGGCTTCCATCGGATCGTCGGCGCCCATCATGCGCCACATCATCTGGCGGATCAGCGCGACCGACACCGGCGCGGTCTTGGCCGCGAACTCCTTGGCGAGTGCGCGCGCAGTGGGGAGCAGATCATCCGGCGCCACAACCTTGCTGACGAGACGGCCGGCAAGCGCCTCCTGCGCCGGGAAGACGCGGCCCGAATAGCACCATTCCAGCGCCTGCGCGATGCCGACGATGCGTGGCAGGAACCAGCTCGAGGCCGCCTCAGGCACGATGCCGCGCTGGGAGAACACGAAGCCGAAGCGCGCGGCGTCGGAGGCGATGCGGATATCCATCGCGAGCTGCATGGTGACGCCGATGCCGACGGCGGGGCCGTTCACCGCGGCAATCACCGGCTTCAGGCATTTGAAGATGCGCAAGGTCACCTGTCCGCCGCCGTCACGCACCTGCGGATCGCTGTAATCGACCTTGCCGTCGGCAAAGCGTTTGACGGGCCCACGGCGCGCGTCGCGATCGAACGTGTCCGCACCTGACGACAGATCAGCGCCCGCGCAAAAACCGCGACCGGCACCTGTCACGATGATGGCGCGGACGTCGTCGTCCTTGTCGGCGGCGTCGAACGCGTCGATCAACTCCGCCTGCATCTTGGCGTTGAAGGCGTTGAGCTTGTCGGGCCGGTTCAGCGTGATGGTGAGGATCTGCTCGGCGACCTCGTATTTGATCGTCTCGTACGCCATGGGCGTTCTTCCCTTCCCTCGTATTCTTGAATCAATTCTGTCATTGCCGGGCTTGATCCGGCAATCCATCTTCTTGAAGAGGATGGATGCGCGGGTTGGGCCCGCGCTTGTGCTGAGACGCTAGCGCGCCGGCGGCTTGGGCCAGGGCCGCTGCGGTCCGCGCAGGCCCTCGAACGCCTTGGCCATGCCGAGCACGCCGATATCGTCGAAGCGGCGGCCGACGATCTGCACGCCGATGGGAAAACCCTTGGCGTCGAAGCCGCCGTTGATGGAGACGGCGGGGTTCTCCGACATATTCCATGGCACGGTATAGGCGATGTGCTCGAACGGCTTCATCGGATCGTTGGTGGGCGAGGCCCACTCCGCTGGATAGTTCACGTTCGGCGCGGTCGGCGATATCACATAGTCGAGCTCGCAAAACAGTTTTGCAGCGGCAGCGCGGATCGCCATGGTCTGGTTGAAGCCGCGAATGACGTCGACGCCCGACAGTTTTGCGCCGGACTCGCCCCATGCGAAGATGTAGGGCAGCACCTTGGCCTGCTCGGCCGGCGTCAGCTTCGACAGATCGTCCCACATCCGCGCGCGCCAGAAATTGTCGAGGCCGTCGAGCATCTCGCGGGTGAGGATGCCGTCGACTTCGGTGACGACGCTGCCGGCGGATTCGAACGCCTTCGCAGCCTTCACCGCGACCTCGCGCACCGGTTTCTCCAGCGCCAGGCCGGTGCCGGGATCGAGCATCAATCCGATGCGCAGTTTTCGCGGCGACTTTTCCGGGCCCTTCCAGTTGAGCGGCTCGGCAGGCAGGCTCATGCCGTCGCGCCGGTCGGGTTTGGCGATCACGCTCATCATCAGCGCGCAATCGTCGACCGTGCGGGTCATCGGGCCGGCGACGCGGCCGACATAGACGGGATCGATCGGCACGCGGCCGAAGCTCGGCTTCAATCCGACGAGACCGCACCAGCCGGCGGGCAGGCGCACCGAGCCGCCGATGTCGGTGCCGAGATGCAGCGGACCGTAGCCGGCAGCCGCGGCAGAGCCCGCGCCCGCGCTGGAGCCGCCGGGGTTTTTGGACAGGTCCCAGGGATTGCGCGCGAGCGCATGGAAGCTGGAGAGCCCCGACGAGAGCATGCCGTAATCCGGCATGGTGGTTTTCGCGAAGATGACCGCGCCGGCCTCGCGCAGCCGCGCGGCGGGCGGCGCGTCCTTCTCGGCCGGCACCAGCTTGACGCTCGCTGCGCCCAATGGCACCGGCACGCCCTTGGTCGCGATGTTGTCCTTCACCGTGACAGGCACGCCGTCGAGCGCGCCTGATGGCTCGCCGCCGGTCCAGCGTGCGGTCGAGGCCTTTGCGGCCTCGCGCGCTCCGTCGGGATCGAATGCATAGAGCGCCTTCAGATGCGGCTCCCACGCAGCGACATGCGCGAGCAAATCCTCCAGCACCTCGCTCGGCGAGAATTGCTTGGCGCGATAGCCCGCGATCAGATCAACCGCGGACAGATCGTGCAGCGAGGTGACGGCATCTTCGACGCTCTTTTTCTGCATTGCTAACCCACCGGCATGCGGGTTTCGATGATCCGGGCGAACATGCTGGCGCCGATCGGCAGGATCTTGTCGTCGAGCACGAAGCCGGGATTGTGCACGGGCACCGAGCCGTCATGGCCGACCCAGAAATAGGCGCCGGGGATGGTCTCCAGCATATCGGCGAAGTCCTCGCTGCCCATCTTCGGCTGAGCGCGGGTGATCACCTTGGCGGGATCGACGATGGTGCGCGCGACGTCCTCGACCACCTTGGACTGCTCGACCTGGTTGACCAGCACATTGAAGGTGTCGCGGATATCGACGTCGATCACGCACTGATAGGCGCTCGCAATGCCGGCGCAGATCGTGCGGATGCGTTCGCTGATCAGGGTGCGGACTTCCTTCGAGAAGGTGCGGATGGTGCCGCAAAGATGCGCGTCGCCGGGAATGACGTTGTAGGCGGAGCCGGCGTGAATCTGCGTGATCGAGACGACGGCGGCCTGGAGTGGCTCGACGTTGCGGCTGACGATGGTCTGGATCGCCTGCGCCAGCGTGGTGGCGATGATCACCGCGTCCTTGGAGCGCTCGGGCATCGCGCCATGCGCGCCGTAGCCGGTGATGCGGAGGTCGAAGAAGTCGGCGCTGGCCATCGCGGGGCCCGGCAGGATCGCGATCTCGCCGTGGTTGAGGTCGGGCGCGTTGTGCAGGCCGTAAAGCTCGTCGCACGGAAACTTCTCGAACAGCCCGTCCTTGATCATCGCGCGGGCGCCGCCGAGGCCTTCCTCGGCCGGCTGGAAGATCAGGTGCACGGTGCCGTCGAAGTTTTTGGTCTCGGCGAGGTAACGCGCGGTGCCGAGCAGCATCGTGGTGTGGCCGTCATGGCCGCAGCCGTGGAAGCGCCCGGGGATTTTCGAGCTCCACTTCAGATTGGTGTTCTCTTCCATCGGCAGCGCGTCCATGTCGGCGCGCAGGCCGATGCGCTTGCCGCCCGAACCCTTGCCCTTGATCACGCCGATCACGCCGGTGCCGCCGAGGCCGCGATGCACCTCGATGCCCCAGCTCTTCAGCTTGTCGGCGACGATGCCGGAGGTGCGCACTTCCTCGAAGCCGATCTCGGGATGAGCGTGGAGGTCGCGCCTGATAGCAGTGAGTTCGTCGGCATAGCCGTCGATGCGGTCGATGGTGGGCATGGGTCCTGTCCGGTTAGCGTGAGGAGGGAGTGAAAGCGGGGCCGTTCGGCTTGATGCGGATGCCCGGACGCAGGCGCGTCCAGGGAAGCGAGGCCGTGTCGGCCGGCATCGCGCCGGGCGCGGCGCAGATCATCAGCTTTTCCGCGATCGGCTCGAAATCGGCGCGGAAGTGCACCGAGCTCTTGTTGACCAGAATCTTCTCTTCGGTCGGCTCGATGCCGACATAGCGGTACATCGCCTGATCGGCGAGCTGCGCCTTGTGCGAGGAGACGACGACGCGGACGTCACCGATGCGCAAACAGGCGGAGGGACCCATCTCCATCTCGCGGCCGCCGTAATAGGGACCGGGCGCGGTGAAGCGGCCGTCGGAGAGTTTTTCGACTACAAAAGTCTCGCGATAGGGCTCGTCGCCGGGAATGCCGGACTTGCCGCCGAGCGACAGCGTCACGGTGGCGCCGACGCCGGCCGCATGCGCGGCCCTGGCCGATTCCGGATCGTAAATCACGCCGGTCGCAGCGCTGGCCTTGTTGCGCACCAGCGCGCGCAGCATGCCGGTGGTATCGGAATCGCCGCCGGCGCCGGGATTGTCCTGGGTGTCGGCGATGATGATCGGCTTGCTCGCGCTCTTCGAGAGTTCCATGGCGTGGCGCACGCCGTCGTCGGGCGTCCAGATCTTGCCGTCGAAATCGTCCTCGTGGCTCTCGATCAGCTTGACGATCGCATCCGCGGCGCGGTCGGCATCTTCTTGCGTCTTGCCATAGGCGAAGACGCTCGGTCCGCAATCGCGGAAATCGGCAGCGGGGAAGCCCGGTGCGAAGGAAAGCGTCGGAACCGCATCGCTCTCGAGCGCGGCGAGCTTCTCGTAGATGCCCTTGGTGGGGAAGTCGTTGGTGCATTGCCAACTGATCGCGATCAGGAACGGCAATTGCCGGAACGACTTTGCGAAGCGCTGCTTCGTCTTCAGCAGCAGGGCGAGGTGGCGGGCGGAAGCGCGGCCTGTCTCGGCCATGTCGACATGCGGATAGGTGCGGTAGGCGATCAGCGCGTCCGCATGGTCCATCATTGCGGGCGTGACGTTGGCGTGGAGATCGAGGCTCGCGACCAGCGGAACATCCTTGCCGATGACGCGGCGCACGCGCGCCAAAATCTCGCCTTCGCCATCGTCGAGATGCTCGGTCACCATCGCCCCGTGCAAGTCCAGATAGACCGCATCGAGCGGCCCGGCGGCCGCGATGCCGTCGACCATGACCTTCACGATCCGCTCGAAGGCGTCTTGGGTGACATGAGCGGACGGGCTTGCAGCGCACGCGATCGTGGGGATGAGTTCCCAGCCATTGGCCTCTGCGTTGTCGACGAAACCGGCGAGGCCGACATTGATGCGCCGCATCACCTTCAGCACGTCGGGTCCTTCAGTCATCGCCGGCCAGCCGCCACCATGCTGGAAATCCGCGAAAGTCGCCTTTGTCGGCGCGAAAGTGTTGGTCTCGTGCAGGAAGCCGCCGACGGCGATACGTGTCATCAATTCAAGTCCAGGCGATTGAAAGTGCGCGACGTTAGCCCTGTGCTTGCGGCGAGAGCAAGCCGGGAAGCAATCGCGCCGCGCATGGCCTCAAGCTGTTTTGGGAATGTGTACCGCGCACACCGTCATTGCGAGCGTAGCGAAGCAATCCAGAGTCTTTCCGCGGAGGGATTCTGGATTGCTTCGCTTCGCTCGCAATGACGAGGGGGAGAGAGCTATGCGCTCGCCGCCACGCCCTCCGACACCGGCCGGAAGTTCGAAAAATCCCAGTTGCGGCCGGGCGCTGCCTCGAGCAAGGCCCTGGTGTAGGCCTCCTTCGGATGCGTCAACACTTCGGCAGCCGGGCCCTGTTCGACGACGCGGCCGTGCTGCATCACCACGACCTCGTCGCAGATTTGCGCTGCGACGCGCAGATCGTGGGTGATGAACAGGATGGCGATGCCGAGCCGCGTCTGGATCTCGTCGAGCAGTTCCAGCACCTGCGCCTGCACGGAGACGTCGAGTGCGGAGACCGCTTCGTCCGCGACCAGCACGTCCGGATCGAGCGCGAGCGCGCGCGCAATGGCGATACGCTGGCGCTGACCGCCGGAGAACTGGTGCGGATAGCGCGACACCGCATCGGCCGGCAGGCCGACCAGCTCGAGCAATTCGCGAGCCCGCTTCATCGCTTCGGTATGCGAGGTGCCGTAATTGATCGGGCCTTCCGCAATGCTCTCGCCGACGGTGATGCGCGGGTTGAGCGAGCGGTAGGGATCCTGGAACACGATCTGGATCTTCTGCCGGTGCGGCTGCAGCAGGCGGCGCGAGATGTCGGCGATCTCGCGGCCGGCGAGACGCACGCCGCCCGAGGTCGGATCGATCAGGCGCACGATGCAGCGCGCCACCGTCGACTTGCCCGAGCCGCTCTCGCCGACGATGCCGAGCGTGCGGCCCTTGCGCAGCGTGAGCGTGACCTTGTCGGCGGCGACGACCTCGCGGCCTTTGCCGAAGAACGCACGCTCCTTATAGACCTTGCTGAGCTCGTTGGCCTCCAGCACCACCGGCTCTTTGGTCTCGGGCCGCGCCGCGCGTGGCACCAGGCTCGGCACCGCTGAAAGCAAATTGCGGGTGTATTCCATGGTCGGATTGCGCAGCACGGTGTCGAGCGGACCGGTCTCGACCAGACGGCCCTGCCGCATCACCGCGACGCGGTCGGCGATCTCGGCGACAACGCCCATGTCGTGGGTGATGAACAGGACGGCGGTGCCGTGATCGCGCTGGAGGTCGCGGATCAGGGTCAGGATCTGCTTCTGGGTAGTGACGTCGAGCGCGGTGGTCGGCTCGTCGGCGATCAGCAGCTTCGGCTCCAGCACCAGCGCCATCGCGATCATGATGCGCTGGCGCTGGCCGCCGGAGAGGCGGTGCGGGTAGGAGGCGAAGATGCGCTCGACCTGGGGCAGGCGCACCTGCTCCATCATGTCGAGGATGCGCTTCTTCCGCGCTCTTGCGTCGAGATCGGTGTGGGCGCGCAGCACCTCGTCGATCTGGCGGCCGACCGGAACCACGGGATTAAGCGCGGTCATCGGCTCCTGGAAGATCATCGCCATCTGCGTCGCGCGCAGCTGGCGCAGCCGGCGGTCGGTCGCGGTGAGAATCTCCTCGCCGACCAGCTTGACGCTGCCGCCGGTCGGAACCAGCGTGCCCTTCGGCAAGAGGCCCATCGTGGTGAGCGAGGTCACCGACTTGCCCGAGCCGCTTTCGCCGACGAGACACAGCGTCTCGCGCTCGCGGACCTGGATCGAGATGCCGTCGATGATCTTTGGTCCATTCGGCTTCTTGCCGACGGACACGGCGAGGTTGTTGATGTCGAGAACGACGTTGCTCATCACTTGATTGCCCATCACTTGCCCTCCCGCTGCTTCATGCGGGGATCGAGGGCGTCGCGGGCGGCGTCGCCGATCAGATTGATGCTGAGGATGGCGATCGAGAGCAGCAGGCCCGGCCAGAAGATCAGCGTCGGCTTGAGCTGAAAATACTGGCGGCCCTCGGCCATGATGTTGCCCCAGGTCGGCGTCTCCGGCGAGATGCCGGCGCCGAGGAAGGAGAGGATGGCCTCGGTGAGGATCGCGGACGCGCAGACATAGGTGCCCTGGACGATCAGCGGCGCGATCGTGTTCGGCATCAAATGCCGCCACATGATCTTCGGCAAGGACGAGCCGACCGAGATCGCGGCCTCGACGTAAGGCTCTTCGCGCGCGGACAGAACGACGGAGCGCACCAGACGCGCCACGCGCGGGATCTCAGGGATCGTGATCGCGATCAGCACGGTCCAGAGGCTGGCGCCGGAAAGCGACACCACGGCAATCGCGAGCAGGATGCTCGGCATCGCCATCAGGCCGTCCATGATTCGCATCAGGACGGCATCGATCAGCTTGAAAAAGCCGGAGACGAGGCCGATCGCGAGCCCGATCACGATCGACAGGATCGCCGAGCCGATGCCGATCAGCAGCGAGATCCGGCCGCCATAGATGACGCGGGACAGGAGGTCGCGGCCATAGGCGTCGGTGCCGAGCAGGAACTGGACCGACGAAGGCTTGAGCCGTTGCGACGGCGCGAGCTGGATCGGATCATGCGGTGCGATCAGCGGCGCGAGGATCGAGATCACCACGATCAGCGCGAGCAGGATCGTCGCCGTCGCGATGATCGGCGTCGAGGTGAGGAATCCGAAGCGCGGCCGCAGCGGCGACGTGATCGGAATGGACGACTGGGGAAGGGTATCGACCGACATTCTTGTTGTTATCCTTGGCCCTAGTACCGGATCCGGGGATCGAGCAGCGTGTAGGCGACGTCGATCAGGAGGTTGACGACGACGTAGATCAGAGACGTCAGCAGGATCATCGCCTGGATCACCGGATAGTCTCGCGCCAGCACCGCATCCACGGTGAGACGACCGATGCCGGGAATGTTGAACACGCTCTCGGTGACGACGACGCCGGAGATCAGAAGCGCAAAGCCGGTGCCGATCACGGTGATGACGGGGACGGCGGCGTTACGCAGCGCATGGCGCATCATCACCGCGACCTCGTTGATGCCCTTTGCGCGCGCCGTTCGGACGTAGTCCTCACCCAGCACGTCGAGCATTGCCGCCCGCGTCATGCGCGCGATCAGCGCGATATAGATGAAGGACAGCGCGCAGGTCGGCAGGATGATGCGCTCGAAGAACGGTCCAAAACCATTGAAGATGCTGCGGAAGCCCTGCACCGGCACCCAGCGCAGATCGATCGCGAAGACCTCGATCAGGATGTAGCCGACCACGAATACCGGCACCGAGAAGCCGAGCACGGACAGCCCCATCACGAACCGGTCGATCCAGGTGCCGTGCTTCCACGCAGCGATCACCCCCAAGGGAACGGCGACGATGACGGCGAGGATGATGGTGCACAGCGCGATCGAGATCGACGGCTCGACGCGCTGGCCGATCATCTTCATCACCGGCAAATTGGAGATCAGCGAGGTCCCGAGATCGCCGTGCAGCAGCTTGTTGACCCAGGTGATGAACTGCACGATCAGCGGCTCGTTGAGGCCGAGCGAGGTGCGGATGCGTTCCAGCCGCTCGGGCGTCGCGTTGTCGCCCGCGAGAATCGCGGCAGGGTCGCCCGGCGTCAGCCGCAGCAGCAGGAACACGAACAGCGCGACGACGCCCATGACGGGCACGGCGGCGAAGATTCGGCGAAGGAGATATCCGAGCAAGTGGGATCCGTCAGATTAGAGTCAAATCGGCAGTGCTTACCATCATGGCATGGTTCTGCCACCGGCCCAAGAATTCAGCAATTCCCGTGCCATCGGTCGCCGAAACGACACATGGCCGTCATGCCGTGGAGCGAGCCCGGCCGTGCGGCAGTGTCTGCGATGCCCTCATTCCAGCGTCGCGAGCAGGCCGGCCATCAACCGACCACGCTCAACGAGGCTCTCGACCTCGATATACTCTTCCAGCGTGTGGCCGTTGCCGCCGCGCACGCCCAGGCCGTCGAGCGTGGGAATGCCCATCGCGCCGGTGAAGTTGCCGTCGGAACCACCGCCCGCGCTCGCATGCGGCAGCTCGGCGCCGAGCGATTTGGCGATGCCGCGCGCCTTTTCGTACAGCGCCATGGTGCCGGCATCCGGCTCCCACACCGGCCGCGTCACGCCGCGCGTCACCTTGAAGGTGACATCATTGGTTGTGCCGGAGAGCGCCAGCATCCTCTCGACGCCGCGATCGAGGTCGGCCTGGCGCTTGGCCATGGAGAGCGCTTCTCCGGTCGCGGTCGTGGCAACGCAATTGACCCATTGTCCGCCATGCACGACGCCGACCGAGAAGGTGCAATCCTCGCTCGTCATCGCGTCGATGCTGAGAATCTGCCGCGCCATCTCGCGGATCGCCGAGCGGCCCGCCGAGAGCGTCGCGCCGGCGTGGCTCGGTCGTCCCGTCGCCTCGAGGTTGAATCGCGCGATGGCGTAACGTCCGGTGGTGACGCCGTTGTCGGCGCGGCCGGGCTCGGGCACCAGCACATATTTGTTGCGCGCGGCTTCCGCCTCGATGATGTCCCGTGTCGAGGGCGTGCCGACTTCCTCGTCCGGCGTGAACAGCACGGTGATCGGCAGCGGTGTCGTGAACGAGGCGCGCGCGAGCTGCCGGATCGCTTCCAGCGAGAGGTAGTTGCCGCCCTTCATGTCGTAGATGCCGGGGCCGTAGCATCTGTTGCCCTCGCGCCGCCATGTCAGCTTCTCGATGGTGCCAACCGGATGAACGGTATCCATGTGGCCGGCGATCAGGATGCCCGGCTCGCCCTGCTTCGGGTGGGGAAAGCGCGCGCGGATGACGCCGCCAAAGCCCTGGCGGCCGGCGATGCGCTCGATCGTCGCACCCATGATCGCCATATCCCGCGCTGCGATATCGAGCATGCGGTTGACGGCACCCGTGTCCCAGGTCGGGCTCTCGCATTCCACCCAGGTGCGCAGGCCCTCGAGCATCGCCTCGGAATCGAAGGGAAGGTTGGCTGGATTCATCTTAATGTCTCTCAAGCTTCGAAGATGGAACGCGCATTGCATTGGCGCGGACAGGACGAGTGGAGAGTTGTAGAGCCAAACCGAACCTTGTGGAGCCCGTGCGTGCGATGCCATGGGCTGCACCGAAACCGGATTGACGCGCTCAAGACTGTCTGCAAGTCTCGAAAGATAAAGGTATTGCATGAGGTTAGTTCGCCTAAGGAACGAACCTGATGCTCAATCAATAACCTGCCTTTGAACAGTTTCACGTCAGGAGAGACTTTATGTTGAGCTTGATGCGCCGGGGGCGTCGCGCGTTCGCCTCCACACTTGCGCTGTCGGTCGTCGCGCTGTCCACGGCGATGGCCTCGCCGGTGTTTGCGGCCGGCAAGACCCTCACCGCGGTGATGCATTCGGATCTGCGTATCATCGATCCGATCTTCACCACCGCCTACATCACGCGTGACCATGGTTACATGGTCTACGACACGCTGGTGGCGACCGATTCGAACTTCAAGATCCAGCCGCAGATGGCGGACTGGAAGATCTCCGACGACAAGCTCACCTACACCTTCACCCTGCGCGACGGCCTGAAGTGGCATGACGGTGCACCGGTGACGGCGGAAGACTGCGTGGCCTCGCTGAAGCGCTGGGCCGCGGTCGACGGCATGGGCCAGAAGCTCCTGGACTTCACCGCGAGCATTGAGGCGACCGACGCCAAGACCATCACGCTCAAGCTGAAGGAGCCCTACGGCCTCGTGCTCGACTCCATCGGCAAGCCGTCCTCGCGCGTCGCCTTCATGATGCCGAAGCGCCTCGCCGAGACGCCGGCGGACAAGCAGATTCCGGAGCAGATCGGCTCGGGTCCCTTCAAGTTCGTGGCGTCGGAATTCCAGCCGGGCGTGAAGGCGGTCTACGTCAAGAACACCGATTACGTGCCGCGCAAGGAGCCGTCGAGCTGGACCTCCGGCGGCAAGGTGGTGAAGGTCGACCGCGTCGAATGGATCACCATGCCGGACTCCCAGACCGCGGTGAACGCGCTGCAGTCGGGCGACATCGACTTCATGGAAAATCTGCCCTACGACATGCTGCCGTTGCTGGAGGCGAACAAGGAGATCACGATCGAGGTCTCGAACAAGTTCGGCTTCCAGACGCTCGGCCGGATGAACTTCCTTTATCCGCCGTTCGACAACGTGAAGGTGCGCCGTGCCGCCTTCCTGGCGATGAATCAGAAGGACGTTCTCGACGCGCTCGTCGGCAACGCCAAATACCAGAAGGTCTGCGGCGCGTTCTTCATCTGCGACACGCCGCTCGCGACCGACGCCGGCGCCGAGACCCTGGTGAAGGGCAACGGCATGGCGGAAGCCAAGAAGGCGCTCGCCGAATCCGGCTATGACGGCACTCCGGTCGTGGTCATGGCGCCGGGCGATGTCACGACGCTGAAGGCGCAGCCCATCGTTGCGGCCCAGTTGCTGCGCGAAGCCGGCTTCAAGGTCGACCTGCAGGCGACCGATTGGCAGACGGTGGTGAGCCGCCGCGCCAGCCAGAAGCCGCCGAAGGAAGGCGGCTGGAACATGTTCTTCACCAACTGGGTCGCGGCCGACGTCTCCAACCCGATCGCCAATCTCTCGATCGGCGGCCAGGGCAAGAAGGGCGGCTGGTTCGGCTGGGCGGAAGACGCCAAGATCGAGCAGCTCAAGGACACCTTCGTCCGCGCGTCCTCGGTCGACGAGCAGAAGAAGATCGCCGCCGAGATCCAGAAGGAAGCCTACGAGCAGGTGATCTACATTCCGCTCGGGCAGTACCTGCTGCCGAGCGGCTGGCGCAAATCGCTGAGCGGCGTGCTCGACGGCCCGGCAACGCCGCTGTTCTGGAACGTCGACAAGTCGGAGTAGGGGGAGGGCGCATTCCTGCGCCTCTTATCCCGATCATCACGCGGCGCCGCCGTCATCAGCGGCGCCGCTCGCCAGGAGAAACGTTCCAAGAAACTTCCCAAGAAACTTTCCAGGAGAGCTTCAGTGTTCCAACTCATGCGGCGCCGGACGTTCGTCTCCACACTTGCAATTTCAGCTTTGTCGCTTTCAGTCCTCGGGCTTTCGGCACCAGCCTCGCCGGTTCTTGCCGCAGGCAAGACCATTGCCGCGGTGATGCATTCGGATCTGCGCATCCTCGATCCGATCTTCACCAGCGCCTATATCTCGCGTGATCACGGCTACATGGTCTATGACACGCTGATCGCGACGGATTCGAACTTCAAGATCCAGCCGCAGATGGCGGACTGGAAGATCTCCGACGATAAGCTGACCTACACCTTCACGCTGCGCGACGGCTTGAAGTGGCATGACGGTACGCCGGTCACCGCGGAAGATTGCGTTGCCTCCCTGAAGCGCTGGGCCGCCGTCGATGGCATGGGCCAGCAGATGATGCTGTTCACCGCGAGCATCGAGGCGACCGACGCCAAGACCATCACGCTGAAGCTGAAGGAGCCGTACGCGCTCGTGCTGGAATCGATCGGCAAGCCGTCCTCGCGGGTCGCTTTCATGATGCCGAAGCGTCTCGCCGAGACGCCGGTGGACAAGCAGATCCCCGAGCAGATCGGCTCCGGCCCCTTCAAGTTCGTGCAGGCTGAATTCCAGCCCGGCGTGAAGGCGGTCTACGTCAAGAACACCGACTATTTGCCGCGCAAGGAGCCTGCGAGCTGGACCGCCGGCGGCAAGGTGGTGAAGATCGACCGCGTCGAATGGATTACGATGCCGGACGCGCAGACGGCGTTGAACGCGCTTCAGTCGGGCGACATCGATTTCATGGAAAATCCCGCCATTGAAATGTTGCCCGCCATTGAAGCCGACAAGGACCTCAAGGTCGAGATTCTGAACAAGTTCGGATTCCAGACCGGCGCGCGGATGAACTTCCTTCATCCACCGTTCGATAACGTCAAGGTCCGCCGTGCAGCATTCCTTGCGATCAAGCAGAAGGACGTGCTCGATGCGCTGATCGGCAATCCCAAGTACTACAAGACGTGCGCCGCGGCCTTCATTTGCGACACGCCGTTCGCGACAGAGGTTGGCGGTGAGACTCTTGCGAAGGGCGGCGACATGGCCGCGGCCAAAAAGGCGCTCGCCGAGTCCGGTTACGACGGGACGCCTGTGGTGCTGATGGCCCCGGGCGACGTGCTGACGCTGAAGGCTCAGCCGATCGTGGTCGCCCAGCAATTGCGCGAGGCCGGCTTCAAGGTCGACCTGCAGGCCACCGACTGGCAGACGGTGGTGAGCCGTCGCGCCAGCCAGAAGCCCCCGAAGGAGGGCGGCTGGAACATGTTCATCACGAACTGGGTCAGCGCCGACGTCGACAACCCGATCTCCAACGTCGCTGTCGGCGGGCAGGGCAAGAAGGGCGGCTGGTTCGGCTGGGCGGAGAACGCCAGGATCGAGCAGCTCAAGGACACCTTCGTTCGGGCTGCCTCGCTCGACGAGCGGAAGAAGGTCGCGGCCGAGATCCAGAAGGAAGCCTACGATCAGGTGCTCTATATGCCGCTCGGCCAGTATCAGGCGCCCACCGCCTGGCGCAAATCGCTGACCGGTGTCATCGACGGCCCGGCGACCCCGGTGTTCTGGAACATCGACAAGACCGAGTAAGGAGAGGGCGCATTTCGCGCCTTTGATCCCAATCATCATGCGGTGCCGCTGCTATCCGCGGCGCCGTTTTCGTTTGTCAGCTTCGCGTCTGTCTTTAACCCTTCCAGTTTCCGGTCATTGCTATTTGTTTCGATTGTGAAATAGATGTGCCGTCCGGCCGCATCATTTTCTTAGCCGATTTGAGTCCCTTGCCGATCGATTTTGCATTCCAGGCGATGGCCGAACGGTCCGATCGCGCCCCGGCGCAATGGCGCCGGCCTTTCCTGCGCTGGCTCGATGGGGTCGAGGCAGGCTGGGCCGTGCCGCTTCTCCTGGTCAGCTTCGTTGCGATCTGGACGCTCTATCTGGTCGTCGCCTATGCGGGCGGTGGCCTGCATCCCGACACGCTCGAGGCCTGGACGCTGGGGCAGCATTTCGCATGGGGCTATCACAAGCACCCGCCGCTGATGGGCTGGGTCGTGGCGGCCTGGACCTTCGTCTTTCCGCCGAGTGACTGGTCGTTGCAATTGATGGCGATGGCGAATGCGGGACTTGCGCTGTTCTTCGTCGATCTGATCGCGCGGCAGTTCGTGACCGGACACAAGCGCATCCTGGTGCTGCTGCTGTTGATGCTGACGCCGGCCTATCAGTTCCATGCTCAGCGCTTTAACGCCAACTCGGTGCTGCTGGCGACGTGGCCTCTGGCGACCTGGTGTTTCCTGCGTGCGTTCGAAACCCGCGCCGCGCTATGGGCGGTCGCCGCGGCGTGCTCGGCGGCGCTGGCGATGGTCGGCAAATACTATTCCGTTTTTCTCGTCGCGAGCTTTGCGTTTGCCGCGATCGTCCATCCGGCGCGACGGGCCTACTTCACCTCGGCCTCGCCCTGGATATCGGTCGTTACCGGGCTCGTGGTGCTCTCGCCGCACATCTACTGGGTCGCGACGACGGGTGCCTCGACCTTCACCTACGCGCTGAACCACGCCAGCGGCGATGCCGTCACCTCGCTCGGCGAGGTGAAGAATTTTCTGTTGGGGCTGGCGGCGGCGGGAAGCCTGTCGGCCGCGCTCTGGGTGCTCATCGCCGGCACGCGGCTGAAGCAATTTCCTGCCGACTTCGCCGCGATGAGCCCGGCTCTGCGGCTTCTCTTCTATATCGCGATCGGCACGATTGCGCTGCCGGCGCTGACATCGCTGGCGATGGGCACGGATCTGCCTTCGCTGTGGGCGCTGCAGGGCCTGTTCCTGTTTGTCGTGCTCGTGGTCTGCGGTGCGCGCTACCCGATCGAACGGTTTTATACCGTCAACGTCACGGTGATCACCGCCGGCGTCGCGCTTGCCGCCGTATTGATCGCTGCGCCGATCCACGCCGTCTATCGTAACAATCACGGTTATGAAGAGGGGCGGAATTTCTACGCGGAGACGGCGAAGGAGCTGACACGCCAGTGGCGCGAGCTGACCGGCGAGCCGCTCAGTGCCGTGAGCGGTGATGATTCGCTCGCCTTCGCGACGGCGTTCTACAGCCCCGATCATCCGCATTACGCGCGGCCGTTCGAGTACCAATACACCTGGGGCTTGCCGCGCAGGACGACGCTCGACCGCGGCTGGGCCGCGCTCTGCTTCCGCGGCCAAGACTATTGCAATCGATGGATGGAATGGGTGTCCGGCCGCGCCGAACACTTCGTCAAGCGCGAATTCACCGTGCAGGCGACGCTGTGGGGCAGGGCCGGCGTCACGCGAGATCTGGTGGTGCTGATGGTGCCGCCGAGCGGAGGGCGCACGGCGCCCGAGAGCGCTGCCGATGAATTCAGTTCGAGCAGCCGGGCTGCGAAGTAGGGGGCGCGTTCAGCAATGGCTGTCGCGCACGCTTTCAAGGCCTTCGCTGGCGAAGGGCGCGGTGAACGCGGCCTGTTCGCTGCTCGGCGTCGTGCGCTCCGTTTCCGTCCGATCCGGGGCAGTATGATCTTCGCGGCGTTTCGGTTCCATTGAGGCGGCCTTTCGAATTGCTGCAGGACAACATCGACGCGGCCGGGAAGTTCCTCAGCCGATGGGACGATGATGTGGCTTGAACAGCCGCCCCTTTTCCACCATCAGCACGATCGCAAGCGCGGCGAGCGTCGATGCGAAGAATCCGACCGAGAACGGCAGCAGCGTGCCGTCAAAACTCTGGCCGATCGCCATGCCGACCACGATGCCGATCAGCGTCGTGATCGAGCCGTAGAGCGAGGAGGCGGTGCCGGCGATATGGCCCTGCGGCTCCATGGCGAGCGCTGTGAAGTTCGCGACCATCATCCCGAACGAGAACATCATCAGGGCGGAGAGCACCATGAACAGGGAGAGCGGCAGCATGCCGAGGCTCTCCGTCAGCAGCATCACGCCCGCCACCGCCGTGTAGAGCGTCAGCGCGCCGTGCGAGATCACGCGCATGCCGAGGGTCCCGACAAACCTGGCGTTGAGGAAGCCGGCGACGGCGGTGCCGGCCGCGATCGCGGCAAAGGCGAGCGGAAAATAACGCCCGAGGTGATAGATGCCGACAAACACCTGCTGGGCCGCGAAGACGTAGGCGAACAGCGCACCCATGACGCAGCCGGCGGCGAGCGCGTAGCCGATGGTCTGGCGGTTGGTTACGGTCTGCCAATACGCGGCGAGCACGTCGGCCGGCGCGAGCGACCTGCGTTCGCTTTCAGGCAGGGTCTCCGGCAGCCGCAGCACACTCCATGCGAGCGCGAGCAGACCGTAGAGCATCAGCACGACGAAGATGCCGCGCCATTGCGTCACCAGCAGCACCGCCTGTCCGAACGAGGGTGCGACCACGGGGACGGCGATGAAGATCATCATCGCAAGCGACATCACGCTCGCCATGCGGCGGCCGACGTAACAGTCGCGCACGATCGACGTGGCGATGACGCGCGTCGCCGAAGTGCCGAAGCCCTGGAGCGCGCGCGCCAGCAGCAGCGTCTCGAACGACGGCGCCGCAATCGCCAGCACGCTCGCCACCGCATAGACCGCCATGCCGCCCAGCAGCACCGGGCGACGGCCGAAGCGGTCCGACAACGGCCCCATGACGAACTGGCCGGCACCGAAGCCGATCAGAAAGGTCGACAGCACCAGCTGAAGATGGTTGGCGTTGGGAATGCCGAAGGCTGTCCCGATGTTGGGCAGCGCCGGCAGCATCATGTCCATCGCAAGCGGGTTGAGCGCCATGATGGAGGCAATCACGATGACGAATTCCGGAAAACCCATGGGGCGGTGTCCCGAGGACACCCAATCGTCGGCATTGACGTCGGACAAGCAGCTCACCTCTGAAAATCTGAGGCTTTTTGATCGTTTATGCTGCGTCGCACAACCCATGTTTCGGGATGGCTGGCAGACGGGAGGGGGCCGGACAAGAATTGGTGAACCGGGCGCGACAGGCAACCCGCTGAAACATGAGCGTGCGCCGCCGGATCGGGGCAGGCCGAGCGCCAGTCGACCCGCGGTGCGCCATTTAAGCAGAGCGCTGGCAACCAGGGATTCACCATAACGGCGAGCGCCGCGCATCGGGGAGATGAATCCGCAACCCAACCTGTCCATGGTGGTCGGACCGGGCGCCGCGTGGACGCCGGGAGAAACCAGCCAACAGGGTATCCGATTGTGTCCGACGTCACCGGTGCAGCACGATGGTTGGAACCCTCGGCCGACACGGCGTCGCGGCGGAACATCTGGCTCGCCTGCCTGATCGCACTGACCGCGCTATTGGTGTTCGGCAATCTCGCCAACGACGCGAGGCTCGACACGAAATATGGCTGGGACACCCGCGTCAATTGCGCGGCGGTCGAAGCGCATGCCGGCGGGCTCGATCCCTACGTCGTCAAGAACCTGAAGGGCACCAAGCTCTCTTATCCCTATCTGCCGGTGACGCTGGACGTGTTCCGTCCGTTCTGCGCCGGCGGCATTCTGGTCGATCATTTCAAGAGCATCTTCCCTGTCCTCGCCGTGCTTTGCGGGTTGCTGCTGCCGGGTCTCGGCCGAACCCGCCCGAGCGCGCGCGATGTTGCGCTCAGGGTGCTCTGCGCGCTCGGCGCGTTCGTCGGTTTCGAATGGGTGCAAGCGACCGGCAACTTTGCCATCCTGAGCGGCATGCTGACCGCCATCGCCCTGAGGCTTCTGCTTCTTCCACTCGCATCTGAAGCGTCAGAGGACCCGAGCTTCGCCTTGCGCCTCGCGGGCGCTGCGCTGCTCGGCCTCGTGATGTCGTTCAAGCTGGTGTTCTTCCCAGTGCTGGCCGCGCTCTATTTCCTGCCGCTGCCGCGCGGCCGCAAGCTGACGCTGATCGCGGCGGCGACGTTCGGCTTCGCATTGCCGATCCTGATATCGCGGCTGGGCTACCCGGATCTGTTCGCAAGCTGGCAGCTCGCGATGGCCGGCAAGATCCCCGACCAGCATCTCGTCGATCTCTTCGAGCTAAACCCGTCGCTGCTGCTGGCGGCACGGGACCTCATGGACCATCTCGGCCTCGGTGACAGCAAGCCGGCCGCGTTCGCCATCTATGCGCTCGCCGCGTCGGCGCTCGTGCTGGTGCCGTTCGCCGTGTCCATCCTCCGTGCGGTCGCGAGCCGGCCGGCGCGGGAAGGGGAATGGCTTCCTTCGCGACTGGATCGCTGGCTGATGGACCATCCCCGCGCCGCCATGCGCATCACGGTGCTCGCGATGTTCGCGCTCTATCTCTGCTCGCCGCGCCTCAAGGAATATGCCTTCTTCGAGCTCGCGCTCTATGCAGCGGTTCTCATCGTCGATCTTCCGGCTGTGGCACTCGCGGCCTTCCTCGCCGCCGGTCTCGCCTTTCCGACCCTGATCTCGCTTCTGGGGACGGTCTTCGAAGGCAGCTTCATCCTCCTCATCATCGCACTGATCGGCTTCTGGATTCTGCTGCTCGACTTTCGCGCGGCGCCGGAGCGGCTGGAGCGGGAAGCCGCCCAATCCTGACGAAGGTCGTCCGGCTCCGGCCCATCAGCTCCGTTGGTGCGGGCAGCCGGGGTCGAACCGGCACAGCGCTTGCGCGCCGAGGGATTTTAAGTCCCTTGCGTCTACCAATTCCGCCATGCCCGCTTGATCCAACGAGATCAAACACTTAAGTCCACGTTCGGCCGTCTGGAATTGGCGCTTCGCTGGCCGGGTGGGTGGTTCTTCCTTAAGCGAGGCGGCCGCACAAGGCAAAGCCTCAATCCGGACATCTGTTGCTGCTTTAGGCATTCTCAATCCACGGGGACTATTCATCCGGCATGGCTGCTTCGCTTTCCTCACCGCTGCGCTATTGCGGCGCGCTCGTTGTGCTGCTCGCGGGCGCCGCGCTGTCCGGCTGCGCCGGCATGAGCGAGACGGTCGCACCGGCCTTTGCCGATCCCGGCAAGTACGAATTGTACGACTGCAAGCAGCTCGAGGCCGAGCGCAAGTCGCTCGCCAGCCGCACCGCCGACTTGCAGAAGCTGATGGACAAGGCCGAGACCGGGACCGGCGGGGCTGTGGTGTCCGAGCTCGCCTACCGCAACGACTACGTCGCGGTGCGCGGCTCGGCACAGCTTGCCGACGACGCCTGGCGTCGCAACAAGTGCCGGGAAACGCCACCCGATGCACCGCCGGCGGCCGCTGCTCCGCAGCGCCCGGTCATCAAGCCCGCCCCGAAAATCCGTTAGAGCATGATCCGGAAAAGTGCGAAGCGGTTTTCCGAAAAGATCATGCTCAAACAACAACCTAAAGCGCGATGACGATTCATCGTAATCTCATCGCGCTTTAGCGCCGTGCGCCGAGCCGATGCCCGCCGTCAAGGCCGCCAGCCGTAGATCCAGTCCTGCCGCGCCAGCATGCGTTCCGGGCCGAGCGCGCGGATCGCAAGGTCGCGCGCGATCGCGAGCGGCCCGCTGAGATGATAGATGCGGCCCTGCTGCCGCGCGGTCCGCTGCACCCGCCGCACCCGCGCCTGGCGCGCGCGGCCATATTGCGTCAGCGCCGCGGCGATGCCGGCTGCGCTCCCGGCGGTCTCGAGGCTCAGATGTTGCGCGAGCACGGCGGCATCCTCGATCGCCATGCCGGCGCCCTGGGCGGCAAACGGCAGCATCGCGTGCACGGCGTCGCCGAGCAGCGCGATCGGTCCCTGGCTCCAGGGGCAGCCGTCGGGTACGCCGAACAGCGCCCATTTGCGCCAATTGTCGACGGCGGTGAGCATCATCCTTGCCGGCGGTGGCCAGCGCGGCGCGGCGAAGGCATCCATCACCTCGAAGGGATCGCCCTGCGTGCTCCAGCCGGGCCTGTTCCAGGTGCCGGGCAGCACCGCAACCACGTTGATCTGGCGTCCGCCCGAGATCGGATAGGCGACGAGATGGGCGTTCGGACCCATCCAGAGCTGCACCCGCCGCGCGGTAAAATCCTTCGGCAGTTGCGTGGCATCGAGCGTGCCGCGCCAGGCGATCAGGCCTGAGAAGCGCGGCTGCACCTCGGGAAACAGATGCTGGCGGACCGTCGACCAGACGCCGTCGGCGCCGATCAGCGCGCTGGCGAGATCGCTACGCCGGATGGTGCCGCTGCGATGGACCACCGTCAGTCCCTTGGCGTGGGGGGCGACATCCTCGAAGGTCGCGCCCAGCTTCAGATCGATGTCGGGATGGTCGGCGACCGCGCCGGCCAGCGCGGATTGCAGGTCGGCACGGTGCACCACCCAATAGGGGGCGCCGGCCCGCGCAGAAGCGGCTTCGCCGAGCGGCATGCGCAGCACTTCGCCGCCGGCCCGCGCGCTCATGACGCAGAGCGCCTCAGGCGTGACGGCGCGCAGCTTGAGGCGCTCGGTGAGGCCGAGCTCCACCAGCACGCGGCTGGCATTGGGGGAGAGTTGCAGGCCGGCGCCGACTTCCTCGAGTCGCTCGGCCTTTTCCAGCACCACGATGCGAAGGCCGCGGGCCGCAAGTGCAAGCGCGGCCGTCAGTCCACCGACGCCGGCACCGGCGATGACAATCGTTCGGGAGAGCGTCACCCCTGACCGATGGACGCGGTCAGGCCACCTTGTCCTTCAGCACGCATTCCGGCGGGCGGGCTTCGCCGGCCTTCAGGTCTGCGGCGAAACGGTACAGCGTCGAGCAGTAGGGGCAGATGATCTCGTTGTCGTTGCCGAGGTCCAGGAACACGTGCGGATGATCGAACGGAGGGTTGGCGCCGACGCACATGAACTCTTGCGAGCCGATCTCGATGACGGGAACACCGGCATCGTTATGGAAGTGCGGGACGACATGGTCGGACATCGTAGTTCATCCTGGAGTGGCAATGGCGGCAGACACAATCGAAAACTGACGCGGCATCTTTGAGGCGCCGCGGACCATACTGGCGGGTGCAGATGATTGCTAGTCCAGCGGAACCGAAAGCTCCGCAATTGCCCCATGCTCATTTGCTCATGCAAATTCGACACAATCTTGCGGCCTGAGAGAAGCCCTTCTTTCGTCGGGGACGTTGTGTCGCAATTTGGGCATACTATGTCTGGTGAGGCGCGCAATTGCGACCAAAGACGGGATCAATAGGCGCGAACCGGTCTCATGACCCTCCAGGTTTTCCACATGAAGTGGCTGCGAATCAGCACAGCGTTGACCGGACTTGCGGCATGCAGCTTCCTGCTCGCGCAGGTAGCACCGCATGCCCGCGAGGCCGGTGCGATCCTCGCCGCCCAGGACGACCCGGCCGTGCTCTCCGAGCTCAAGCTCGACGCGCTGCTGCGGCAGAACGACCGCCTGGTTCAGGACAATATCGAGGCCGCACTCGCCGCGGGCGACGCCGATCTCGCCGACAGCTTTGTCTCGCTCGCGCGTGACCGCAACATCGCGCTGCCCGACGACCTGCTGAGCCGCGTGAACGACGCGGTTAGGGACGAAAACTCCACCTCGCATTTCGCCAAGCGATTTGCCACCGGCCTCGTCACCGGCAACGCCGACGATGTTGCGAGCCTGTCCGGAACCGTCGCCGGCGACCTCTTCGTGATCGGCGACATCAGGGACGTCGTGCGCGAGGGCAAGCACCTGGCCATGGGCGAGGACACCGACCATCTCGTGCTCGGTCTTGCCACCGCGGGCCTTGCGGTGACGGCCGTGACCTACGTCTCCGTCGGCGGTGCTGCGCCTGTTCGCGCCGGGCTGACGCTGGTGAAGGACGCGCGCAAGGTCGGGCGGCTCGGCGAGGGACTTGCCGTGTGGGCCGGCCGGTCCGCGCGTGAGGTCGTCGATGGGCCGATGCTCCAGAACGCGGTCGCCAAGGGTTCGGTGTTCCGCCCCGGCGAGACCGTCAGCGCAATCAAGGCCGCGTTCCGCGTCGAGAAGGCGGGGGCGCTGGTTCGGCTCGGCAAGGACGTCACGCGCGTGGCCGAAAAGACCGGCACGCGCGGCGCCATGGATACGCTGCGCATCGCCGAGGGCCCGAAGGACGTCGCGCGTGCGGCGCGGCTTGCGGAAGCGCAAGGGAGCAAGACCCGCGCGATCATGAAGCTGCTCGGCCGCGGTGCGTTGCTGCTGATCGGCGGCGCGTTCGATCTGACGCTCTGGCTGCTCGGTGCGGCGCTGACACTGTTCGGCCTTCTCTCCTCCATCAAGGCGACAACCGAGCGGATGACACAGGCCTGGTGCGATCGCAGACGGGCGCGGCGCCTTCGCCGGGCCCGGATCGCAGCCGAAGCTGCTCTGGCGAATTCGGCCGCCACGGCCTAAGATCAACCTTCCCCCCAACATCGCGGAATTGCTGATGCCGAGCTTTCACAACGGCGCCGTTGAAATTGCCTATCTCGACGAAGGCGAGGGCGATCCGATCATCCTGGTGCACGGCTTTGCCTCCAGCAAGAACGTGAACTGGGTCTATCCGACCTGGGTCTCGGAACTGCGCAAGAACGGCCGCCGCGTCATCGCGCTCGACAATCGCGGCCATGGCGAAAGCGCCAAGCTCTACGAACCCGCGCAATATTCGATCCCGACCATGGCCGGCGACGTGCTGGCGCTGATGGATCATCTCGCGATCCCGCAAGCCGACATCATGGGCTATTCGATGGGCGGACGGATGGCGGCCTGGCTCTCCCTCAACGAGCCGCAGCGCCTGCGCTCGGCAATCCTCGGCGGCATCGGCATTGGCGGCCTGATCGAGGGCACCGGGCCCGGCGAGAACGTGGCGAAAGCGCTGGAGGCGCCCTCGCTGGATGACGTCACCGATCCCGTCGGGCGTACCTTCCGCGCGTTCGCCGACCAGACCCGCTCCGACCATCGCGCGCTCGCCGCCTGCCTGCGCGGCACGCGCGATCTCATGACGAAGGGGGAAGCCGCGCGGATCGAGGTGCCCGTGCTGATCGCGGTCGGCAGCACCGACGACGTTGCGGGATCCGCCAGCGCGCTCGGCGCGATCATTCCGGGCTCGGAAGTGCTCGATATTCCGGGGCGCGATCACATGCGCGCGGTCGGCGACAAGGTCTACAAGACCGGCGTGCTCGACTTTCTGTCACGCCGCGGCTGAGGTCTCGTCCACAGGCGTGTCGTCGCCAAAGCGGCGCGCCAGCGCCATCAGCACCACGAAGGTCGCAACCCAGACCATCCGCGCGCCGTAGCGGTCGTGTGGGCCGGAGATGACGGCGCAGATGAAGGCGTTGCCGAGCAGCGCCAGCGTCACGGTCGCCGCCAGCAGCGTCAGATCGTCCAGCCGGCGCCTCGCGAGCGCATGGCCGAGCAGCACGACCAGCGCCAGCATCGAGGTCAGCGCGACCGGCACGTGCAGCCAGTTGATGGTGCCGAAATCGAGACCCCAGTTCTGCTGGCGCGCGGCGCGCATCGGCGCGGCCTGCGCCGGGATGTAGCGCTCGATGATGCCGCGGGTATGTGGGATCCAGCCATTGGTGCCTTCGCCGGTCGCCACATGCAGGAATTGCTGGCCCATCGCCCGCAAGGCGGCGCCGGCCTGCCAGGCCGGATAGTCGGCGAGCGATTGCACGACGATGTATCCCATCTCGTCGTTCATGCCTTCGAACCTGCCGAGCGTGTTGAACATGCTCTTGCCCCACAGGAACTCGTCGGCGGTCGCCGGCAATTCGTTGCGATAGGGACAGAGCTTGAACTTTTCGCGCGGGCAATGGTCGTTGAGAAAGCGCGCGACGATGCCGTCCTGCATCATGCGGCCGAAGGCGACGCCATAGCCGCCGGGCGTCCACGCCCATTTGCCTGACAGCGCATGGTTGGCCGACACCAGCATCACCCCGCCGACGACGATGGTCAGGCTCGCCTGCGCCAATCCTGCCACCGGGAGGCGACGTCCGACGAACGGCCGCGCCATCCAGCCGGCGACGCAGAGCCCGAGCAGCACGCCGAGCGTGGCACTGTGGGTGGCGGCGGCAAAGGCGGTGAAGACGAACAGCGAGATCTTTTCGAGCACCGAGATCCGCTGCCCGCCGACGACCAGCAGGAATAGCGACAGGATCGAGAGCCCGGCAAAGATGTCGGTGAGCAGCATGCTCGCCAGCCAGGGCAGAGCGGTCGACAGGATCAGGAGCAGGCTGATCGCGACGAAGCGGAAGGTCTGCATCAAGCCTAGCACGCGCAAGGTGAGCTGCAGCAGCCATAGCGTCGCCAGCGATTGAACCGCGAGGTTGATCCAGAAGCCGAAGCCTTCTCCGTAGTGCAGATAGAGGCCGAATACGGTGGAGCGGCTGGGGACGAGATAGCCTTCATACCAGCGCGCCAGATAGCCGCCGGTGTCCCACTGCAACAGCGGGTAGCCGTTCCAGAACGCCGGCGCGATCATGAGGAGGGGGAGGGCCGCCGCCGCCAGCCGGAGCCAGAAGGTATCAGCGGCGCGCGCGCGCAAATGGTCGGTGGTGGTGGTCAAATCCGCTCCGTCGTCGCCGGGACCATGCCCGCAATAAGGGTCGGGAGAGAATTCACCAATAGTTTGACGCGGCACGGCTTGAATTTGCCAAAACCCTGACCATTTTTAGCCAACCTTGCCGGTTGGGGGCGTCAGAAGAAGCTGTTGTGTTTCAACGCGTTGGCCTGCTTTCGCGGCGCAAGGTGCTGTTCACTCTCAGGCAAGCCCGTCGGGACTTTGTCGCCTAGACTGTGCTATAGAGCCAACAAAACCGGCCAATTCGAACGAGCAGATCCCAGAGAGAAAATCCATGGCAGTGCATCAGGTCAATCCGGGAGGAAAGCTCGCAACGCTCGATCCGATCTGGGATCGGATCCGCGGCGAAGCGGAGGACATCGTCCATCGCGAACCCGAGCTTGCGACCTTCATCTATTCGACGGTGCTGCATCACAGCCGTCTGGAAGATTCGGTGATCCATCGCGTCGCCGACCGCCTCGATCATTCCGCGCTGTCGGGCGATCTGGTCCGCCAGACCTTTGACGAGGCGCTGCGCGACGATCCGGATCTCGGCAACGCCTTCCGCGCCGATCTCGTCGCCGTCTACGACCGCGATCCCGCGACGTCGCGCTTCATCGACCCCTTGCTCTACTTCAAGGGCTTTCACGCGCTCCAGACCCATCGCCTCGCGCACTGGCTCTGGCTGAAGGGGCGCAAGGACTTTGCGTATTACCTCCAGAGCCGCGCCTCGGCGGTGTTCCAGACCGACATCAATCCCGCCGCGCGGATCGGCCGTGGCATCTTCCTCGACCACGCCACCGGCTTCGTCTGCGGCGAGACCGCTGTGATCGAGGACGACGTCTCGATCCTGCACGGCGTCACGCTCGGCGGCACCGGCAAGGAGAACGAGGATCGTCATCCGAAGATCCGTCACGGCGTGCTGATCGGCGCCGGCGCAAAGATCCTCGGCAACATCGAGATCGGCCATTGCGCGCGCATCGCCGCGGGCTCGGTCGTGGTCAAGCCCGTGCCGCACAACGTCACGGTTGCAGGCGTGCCCGCCAAGATCGTCGGCGAAGCCGGCTGCGCCGAGCCGTCGCGCACCATGGATCAGATGATCAACGCGATGGGGCTTTGAGCTTGCACGTAAGGGCCGGATTCTCCGGCCCTTTTCGTCCCCAAATTCTTTGGCAATTCATGCTGGCGGTTCGTCGCGTCTCGTCCTAAAACCCCGCCAACCCAGATTTCGATTGGAGACTTGCCGTGGACGTCAAGGAAGTAAGGAAGCTCGACGCCTATCTGAAGCGCGTGTTCGGCAATCCCAAGATTCGCGTCGTGCCGCGGCCGAAGAAGGACGATTCCGCCGAGGTCTATATCGGCGAGGAGTTCATCGGCGTGCTGTTCGTCGACGACGAGGACGATGATCGCTCGTTCCAGTTCCAGATGGCGATCCTCGAGGACGATCTCGTCGATCAGGAATAGGCGGTCTGCTTCGCAGGCCCGCAACTTCATCTCTTCCGAGAACGAGCAGCCGAGCCGCGGCGTCGGCAACGATGATGCCGTCTGCACGATGAGGTCGCTTGACCGAGCGGTGCTGCGACCGCTTTGCTCGGTGGGTTTGGCGCCCGCCTGACGCGATGCGCCACGAGGCTTTAACGACAAGAGTACCAGCACCCTCGCATGAGCCGCCACTAACGCGCTAGTTGCACTCTTCTTGCGGCTGGCCGTTACTAACCGTCCCATGCTTGAATTGCTGATAGGGTACCACCCGGCATCCAGGCTTTACCGGACGGCAGCCCGCACTATTACATATCAACTGCCCAGCCGCCTGCGGCTTCGCGGGCGCAGCCTCGCTCTTCTTCCTCTCGTTGTCCCGCGGCTTGGCATCTTCGCGGGTCGCGACGGGCTTCTTGTCCTGGACTTTTTCGCATTCATTGTCGTCATTGACGCGATAGCCGGTGCGGCAGGCGATCTTCGTGCACGTGTCGCCATCGGCCTTGAAGCCGTGATCGCACACCAGCGGGCAGACCCGGCCCGGCTTGGCCTTGATCGCGTCGAGCGCGTCGAAGCTCGCGAGCTTGGCGTCGAACTTCGTTCCCGCATATTTGTTGAACAGCGTCAGCGAGCGCTGCGATGACGCATTCCAGTCGCCATCAGCAGCGTTTGCCAGACAGCCGACGCGGCGCAGTTCTGACTGAACCAGCTTCGCCGTCTCTTGCGGCGACAGGCTCGGCTGCGATGAGGTTGGTGCGACAGCCGCAACCTTCTGCGCGGTGTCGGTAGCTTGCTGCTTCTCAGTCGCCTGCTTCTCGGCCGCTTGCTTGTCGGCCGTCGCCTTGGCCGCTGCGGCCTCGGCGTCTTTGCGGCGCTGCTCGGCGGCGGCGGCCTTGGCCTCCTCGATCTGCTTGGCCTTCTCCGCCGCGATCCGCGCGTCCTCAGCGGCTTTGGCGGCGGCGGCGGCTTTCTCCTGCTGGGCCTTCTTGGCGTGGTCGGATGCCAGCCGAGCCTTCTCGTCCTCGGCTTGCCTGGCCTTTTCCGCAGCCATTGCACGCGCATCCTCGGCAGCAATCCGGTTCAGCTGTGCCTTCGCCAGATCTGTGTAAAACCCGCTCGGATATCGATTGAGAAAAGCGGTCCACACATCACGCGTGCCGAGCTGGAGCGCCAGTTCATAGTCGCGGCGGATTTCGCTGTCTGGATTGGCCTGCGGCCCGGCGGCCACCGGTTTGGCAGGGACGAGCGCCACGTCATCGCCGCCGAGCGAGCCGTACACATAAGGCTCCTGCTTGTATCCGGTATTCTTCAACACGTCGTCGCGCACGAAGCCGAAAGCCTTGCGCAGATCGAGCCCCGGCATCGGCAGACGCTCGACCAGAGCGGCGGCAAACGGGCTGTTCCTGGCATCTCCGTCCGAGGCGGTCGAGCCCGCCTTCGCCGCGAAGGCAATCATGGTGTTCGGGCTGGTCGGCTCGACCTTGGCGAGGCCACGGCCGATGGCACGCGAGGCAACCGTGCGCTTCATGGTCTTGGCGAACGGGTTGTCGCGACAGGCATCCAGGATGACGAGGCGGAGCTGCTTGGCCGGCTCGACAGCGAACAGTGCGCGGTCGAGCGGCAGCGTTTCGTCGAGGACATCGCTGTCGGTCTCGAGCGTCGCGTCGGTCGGGATCAGGTAGTTGGTCCCGTCGAGCTCAATGCCGTGGCCGGCATAATAGACCACCGCAACGTCCGCTTCGCGCGCCTTGCCGCCGAAGTCGCGCAGCGCCCTGCGCATCTCGGCGACGTTCAGGTCGAGCTTGACGTCGACCGTATCGAACCCGGCCTTCCTGAACATGCCGCCGACCAGCGCGGCGTCGTTCGCGGGGTTCGCGAGCTTCGCCACGTTCTTGTAGGCCGAGTTGCCCATGACGAGCGCGACGCGCTTCTCGGCGTGCGCGGAGCCGCACCCGAGCCAGCCAGCGAGGACGATCAAACCAAAAAACCGAAGCGCGCCCATTCCAGCCCTTGTCTTCAGTTGCAGACTTCCGAACCGTTCCCCGGCTCCCCGCGAACACCTAAATGCACCAATCTGCAGCCAGGTTTGACGGGACGACAGCCCATCGTATTACACGTGATCTGCCCAGACCCTTGCGGCTTCGAAGGTGCCGCTTCGGTTTGCTTCCGCTCCGTATCCCGCTTCTTGGCATCCTCGCGGGTCGCAACCGGCTTCTTGTCCTGGACCTTCTCGCATTCGTTGTCGTCGTTGACGCGATAGCCGGCACGGCAAGCGATCTTGACGCATTGATCGCCATCAGCCTTGAAGCCGTGATCGCACACCAGCGGGCAGACCCGGCCCGGCTTGGCCTTGATCGCGTCGAGCGCGTCGAAGCTCGCGAGCTTGGCGTCGAACTTCGTTCCCGCATATTTGTTGAACAGCGTCAGCGAGCGTTGCGATGACGCATTCCAGTCGCCATCGGCAGTAGCGGTCAGGCAGCCGACGCGGCGCAGCTCGGACTGAACCAGCTTCGCTGTCTCTGCGGGGGATAGGGTGGGTTGCGATGAGGTCGGGGCAACGGCCGCGACTTTCTGTGTGCTGTCGGGAGCTTGCTGCTTCTCGGCGGCTTGCTTGTCGGCCAGCGCCTTCGCCGCTGCGGCCTCGGCCTCCTTCCGCCGCTGCTCGGCGGCGGCCGCCTTGGCCTCCTCGATCTGCTTGGCCTTTTCGGCGGCGAGCCGGGCATTCTCGGCGGCCTTGGCGGCGGCGGCCGCCTTCTCCTGCTCGGCCTTGTTCGCCCGCTCGGCTGCCAGCCTTGCCTTTTCGTCTTCGGCCTGGCGCGCCTTCGCGGCGGCAGCGGCGCGCGCCTCCTCGGCTGCGACGTTCTTCAGCTGCGCGCGAGCGAGCCCTGCATAGAAGCCATCGGGATATGCCTGGAGGAAGGCTTCCCACGCGTCGCGGTTTCCGGCCTGGAGCGCCAGCTCATAGTCACGGCGCACGCTATCCTGGGCATTGGCTTGCGGGCCCTGTGCTGCTGCCGGCTTGGCCGGGACCAGCGAAACGTCATCGCCGCCGAGCGAGCCATAGACATATGGCTCCTGCTTGTATCCGGTATTCTTCAACACGTCGTCGCGGACGAAGCCGAACGCCTTGCGCAGATCGAGGCCCGGCATCGGCAGGCGTTCGACCAGAGCGGTGGCAAACGGGCTGTTCCTGGCATCGCCGTCCGAGGCGGTCGAGCCCGCCTTCGCCGCAAAGGCAACCATGGTGTTCGGGCTGGTCGGCTCGACCTTGGCGAGGCCGCGGCCGATGGCGCGCGAGGCAACCGTGCGCTTCATGGTCTTGGCAAACGGATTGTCGCGGCAGGCATCGAGAATGACGAGGCGCAATTGCTTGGCCGGCTCGATGGCGAACAGCACCCTGTCGAGCGGGAACGCCTCGTCGAGAACGTCGGTATCGGTCTCCAAGGCGGCATCGGTCGGGATCAGATAGTTGGTGCCGTCCAGCTCGATGCCGTGACCGGCGTAGTAGATGACCGCGACATCGGCCTCGCGGGCCTTGCTGCCGAATTCGCGCAGCGCCTTGCGCATGTCGACCACGTTGAGGTCGAGCTTGACGTCGACCGTATCGAAGCCGGCCTTCCTGAACATGCCGCCGACCAGCGCGGCGTCGTTCGCGGGGTTCGCGAGCCTCGCCACGTTCTTGTAGGCCGAGTTGCCCACGACGAGCGCGACGCGCTTCTCGGCCATGGCCGGTCCGCATCCGAGCCACACAGCAAGAATGATCAAGAAAAAACGAAGCGCAGCCATTGCAGCCCCAAAATCATAAAGTGATCAGCGTAGTCAGGGTAAAGCCAGAACAACTCCGTGCCACGATTGAAGAACACACCGGACGGCCGGTCGCCCAAGGCTCGCGCCCCTCAATTGCAAATTTCCACCATCCCGCCCGATGTCATGGCTGCTGCGCCCTGCGGGGTACTAGGTCGAGCGCTTTCCAGACGACAGCCTTTTTGCACCGGCCTGCAGCCACCCTGTCCACAGAACATCTGTCCAGCGGCCTGCGGCTTCGACGGTGTGGACTCGACCTTCTTCCTCTCGTTGTCTCGCGGCTTGGCGTCCTCTCGGGTCGCAACCGGCTTCTTGTCCTGCACCTTCTCGCATTCATTGTCGTCGTTGACGCGATAGCCGGCGCGGCAGGCGATCTTGACGCAAGCGTCGCCATCGGCCTTGAAGCCGTGATCGCACACCAGCGGGCAGACCCGGCCCGGCTTGGCCTTGATCGCATCGAGCGTCTCGAAGTTCGCCTGCTTGGCGTCGAACTTCGTTCCCGCATATTTGTTGAACAGCGTCAGCGAGCGCTGCGACGACGCATTCCACTCGCCATCGGCAGCGGTCGCCAGACAGCCGACGCGGCGCAACTCCGACTGAACCAGCTTCGCGGTCTCTTGCGGCGACAGGCTCGGCTGCGACGAGGTTGGGGCGACGGCTGCAACTTTCTGTTGGCCGTCGGCAGCTTGCGGCTTCTCGGTCGCTTGCTTCTCGGCGGCGGCTCTGTCGCTCGCGATCTTGTCGGCGAGCGCCTTCTCGGCGGCCTGCTTGTCGGCCAGCGCCTTCGCCACGGCGGCCTCGGCGTCCTTCCGGCGCTGCTCGGCGGCGGCGGCCTTGGCCTCCTCGATCTGCTTGGCCTTTTCGGCGGCGAGCCGGGCGTTCTCGGCGGCCTTGGCGGCGGCCGCCGCCTTCTCCTGCTCGGCCTTGTTCGCCCGCTCGGCTGCCAGCCGTGCCTTTTCGTCTTCGGCCTGGCGCGCCTTCGCGGCGGCAGCGGCGCGCGCCTCCTCGGCGGCGACGTTCTTCAGCTGCGCGCGAGCGAGCCCTGCATAGAAGCCATCGGGATAGGCCTGGAGGAAGGCTTCCCACGCGTCGCGGTTTCCGGCCTGGAGCGCCAACTCATAGTCCCGGCGCACACTGTCCTGCGGATTGGCTTGCGGGCCTGGCGCTGCTGCCGGCTTGGCCGGTATCAGCGAGACGTCATCGCCGCCGAGCGAGCCATAGACATATGGCTCCTGCTTGTAGCCGGTATTCTTCAACACGTCGTCGCGCACGAAGCCGAACGCCTTGCGCAGATCGAGGCCCGGCATCGGCAGGCGTTCGACCAGAGCGGTGGCAAACGGGCTGTTCCTGGCATCGCCGTCCGAGGCGGTCGAGCCCGCCTTCGCCGCGAAGGCAATCATGGTGTTCGGGCTGGTCGGCTCGACCTTGGCGAGGCCGCGGCCGATGGCGCGCGAGGCAACCGTGCGCTTCATGGTCTTGGCGAACGGGTTGTCGCGACAGGCATCGAGAATGACGAGGCGCAATTGCTTGGCAGGCTCGACGGCGAACAGGGCGCGGTCCAGCGCAACGGTCTCGTCGAGCACGTCGCCGTCGGTTTCCAGAGCGGCGTCAGTGGGGATCAGGTAATTCGCTCCGTCCAGCTCGATGCCGTGCCCGGCATAGTAAATGACGGCAACTTCGGCATCGCGAGTCCGGCCCGCGAACTCACGCAACGACCTGCGCATGTCGGCGGCGTTGAGATCGAGCCTGACATCGACATTGTCGAAACCAGCCTTCTTGAGCATGCCACCGACCAAGGTGGCATCGTTCACGGGGTTGGCGAGCCGCGGGGCGCTCTTGTAGGCCGAGTTGCCCATGACGAGCGCGACGCGCTTCTCGGCCAGCGCAGAGCCGGTCCCAAACCAGGTCGCAAGAATCAACAAACCAAACAGCCGAAGCCGCATTCCAGCCCCCGAATGCAATAGCTCAGATTATTCGCACAATGCCCAAGTGCAATCCAAGATCAGTGATATCAGTCACACATCGGTCCGGCGATCCGGGCAATTCCGGTACCGGGTGGAAGATGCGCAACCGCATCCATTCAAATCGATCCTCCCATGATGCCAATTGTGCTCCTGTTTTGCCCGACGGGTCAACGGCCGTTCGAAAAATACGAAAATGCTCGATGCCGCCAATGCTTGGCTACTGTGCATGGGGTTGTTTTCGCAGTTTTTGTTTTGGGCGCTCCAGCCGAAGCCAAGGCAGGGAGCCGCGCTCAGCCCTTCGGCCCGCGTAGTTGCGCCGTCAGCCGGTCCAGCGCATCCGCCACCTCGTGCCATTGCGACAGCCAGCTGCGCGGAAAGCGGAAGGTGAGGTCGGCGCCCCCGACGCGGCGTTCGGAGAGGCACATGCCCGGGGTGGCCGCATCGCGCGTGCAGCGCGCGGTCAGCGCGGGGCTTGCAGCGGAATAGAGGTCCTCGCTGCCATAGGGCGTATCGCTGCGGAACATCCGCATCGTCAGCCCGTCCTGCGGCATGGCCGCGGCCTGGTCGAGATAGCGCGGATAGATCGTGGCCGTTCGCTGCTCGGGCGCCAGTGCATCGTGGTGCGCCGAGATCGACAGGAAGACGCGGTCGATCGGCTGCATCGCCTCCTCGACGGTGTCGGCGGTGACGTGCTTCGGCGCGCCCGGCGGTTCGAGCGAGGGGTAGAGGAAGTCGAGATCGATGCGCTCCTGCGGCCCGGAATGCCGCTGGATTTTCATCCGGATCGCCGTCGTCGGAACATTGAACAGCGTGCCGCCGACGCTCACCGGCAGCCTGTCCGGCGCACTCGCACCGCTCGAGCCCCAGGTCGGCCACAGCAGATAGGCGACGAGCGCCACCGCCCCCAGCGCCGCAATGCCGCCGAGCACGATCGGGACGACATGCGCCCGTGGGTGCGTCCTGGAGGACCGTGGGGAGGCTGCCGAAAACATCGTCATGAGCTTGCGCAAATCGACCCGGGAAGTCGGCCGATGGCCGACGAATCAGCGGCGAATATGCCATGCGGCGGCGAATTCGCGCAGCATTCCCGGCTGCCGGGACGGGGGAGGGCCCTGCGCGGACGGGCGGGCGCTGTTAACCTTCCCTTAAGGATAATGTAGCGTTAACCGGCTCTCTTTGTCACAGGAAGGCTCCGGCGTTGCGTAAGGGCGGACCGTTCCGATGACACCTGAGGCTTTCAATTCTCTCTTCTCGATCTGTATCGGTTTCGCGCTGGCTGGCGCGCTCGTGAACGGATACCAGGCGTTCGCGCAGCGCCCCGCCGGCTTCGGCCTGTTGCAGGACGGCGTGGCGCCGAAGACGTTTGCCGCGGTTCCGTTCCTGGTGTTTGCGGCGCCCTTCATCATCATGCGCAACACGCTGCGTGGCGTGCGGGTAGAAGCCCGTCGCCTCGAATTCGTGATGATGGCGACCGTCATCGCAGGCTTCTGGAGCATGATGAGCGGCACCTTCTTCCTGATGACGCTGCGCGCCGCCGGCGTTCTGGTCTGACGCTTTGCAGGGCTGCGTGGCGCGGCGGCCCTTTGCCACCTCGCTCCCGTTTCGCTATGCAGGCTTGGCGTAACAGGAGACCTCCATGGCGATCTACGAGCTCGACGGGCAGGCACCCGATCTTCCCGCCGACGGCAACTACTTCATCGCGGAGACCGCCACCGTGATCGGCCGCGTGCGGCTGAAGCCGGGCGCGAGCGTCTGGTTCGGCGCGGTGCTCCGCGGCGACAATGAGTGGATCGAGATCGGCGAGGGCGCCAACGTGCAGGACGGCTCGACCTGCCACACCGACCTCGGCTTTCCGCTCGTCATCGGCAAGAACTGCACCGTCGGCCACAACGTCATCCTGCACGGCTGCACCATCGAGGAGGGCGCGCTCGTCGGCATGGGCTCGATCGTGATGAACGGCGCCAGGATCGGCCGCAACAGCATCGTCGGCGCCGGTTCCGTCATCACCGAGGGCAAGGAGTTTCCCGAACGCTCGCTGATCATCGGCTCGCCGGCGCGCGTGATCCGCACGCTCGACGATGCGCAGGTGCAGCGGATGGGGAGCGCAGCGAAGTTCTATGTCGCCAACGGTCCGCGCTTCAAGCAAGGCCTGAAACGGATCGGCTGAGACATACCCGCGGACCGTGTGCGGCCGCACCTTGGTTCCGTACCGTAAGAATACCGGCTGATACTTTAATCCTCCGCTAGCGCGATCGTGCCTATCCTGCCGCGTTTTCAACCAGGAGGAGCGGCGCCATGGGTGTTGCGGCGCTGGGATCCGGTTTCAGCGCCGGAACCAAATTTTTGAAGAAGCTCGTTCGTTTCGCTCGCGGCGCCGACACGCTGAGCGTTGCCGAGAAGGTCTACAGCATCGCCGGCTTTCTCGCGATCGTCACCACGTTCCTCCTTGTGATGTCGGTCCAGACGGTGCGGTTGCAGACGACCTATCGTCACATGCACGCTTCCTCCGCCGAGGCGGCGATCAACGTCGGACACATCAACGCGCTGATCTATGCGATCGTCATGGAGTCGCGCGGCATCTACATGACGGACGACCGCGCCAAGATGAAGCAGTTCGCGGACGGCCTCCTGCGGCGCAACCGCGAGCTCGCCGAGTCCGTGAAGAGCATGGAGAAGAACGTCCGCGGCGACGACGCCGAGCTGTTCGCGAGCTTCCGGCAGCGGATCGTGCAGTTCATCGAGTTCCGCCAGGAGCTCGTGCGGCGCGGCGTGGAGATCAGCTCGGCCGCGGCGCGCGAATGGGGCGACAACGACGCCAACCGGACGGTGCGTAACAAGCTCAACAGCGATATCGAGGCGCTCGAGCGCATCTACAGGGAGCGCGCCCGCCAGGCGGACGAACTCGCCAACGAGAACCGCTATGCCGCCGCCTATCTGTTCGCGCTCGGGCTCGCGGCGCTCGTTCTCGCGGGGCTCAACGTCGTCGTCATGCGCAGCTCGGTGGTCGGCGCGCTGGCCGAGATCACGCAGGCAACCGACCGGATCGCCGACGGCGACGTCAAGAGCAAGGTGCCGCATCTCGGCCGCCACGACGAGATCGGACATCTCGCGCGCGCCGTGCAGCACTTCCGCGACGCGGTCGCCCGCATCTTCGAGCTCGAAGAGCTCGAGATCGGCACCGCGCAGGCGCGCGACGCGGCAATGACCGAGCGCGACAATTTCAACGACAAGTACCAGGCCAAGAAGTGGCAGCTCTCGGCCGCGATCAACAGCATGCCGCAGGGCCTGATCATGCTCGACGGCAAGGCCAACGTGGTTGCGATGAACGCCAACTACCGGCGGATCTACAATCTGCCCGAGACGATCCAGGCGGGATCGACGCTCGAGGAAATCCTCCAGCACCGGGTCAAGAGCGGGTTGTTCAGCGGCGACATCGCGAAATATCTGGCGGCGGTGCTCGACCGGATCGCCAGACGCGAGCCGGCAGCCAACGAGATCGCCTTGAACGACGGCCGCATCATCAAGATCTACGAGCGTCCGATGGACGGCGGCGGCTGGGTGTCGGTGCAGGAGGACGTCACCGAGCTGCGGCAGCGCGAGCGCATCCTGGAGCGGATGGAGCGCTTCCTCGCCACCATCATCGAGAACGTCGCCGAGGGCATCATCGCCAAGGATGCGCGCAATTTGCGCTACGTCTTCGTCAACAAGGCGGCCGAGAAGATGATCGGCATGTCGCGCGGCGAGATCATCGGCAAGACTGCGCGGGAATTGTTCTCGCCGGAGGCCGCCGAATTGATCGAGCGGCGCGACCAGCAGCTTCTGGCGCAAAAGCAGCAGCTCGAGCCGATCGTCGACACCATCGACAATCCCGCGCGCGGGCGCCGCGTGATCTCCGCCCGCCGCGTCCAGATCGGCGGCGCCAGCGAAGAGTCGCACATGTTCGTGACCATGGTCGAGGACCGGACCGAGAAGATGGTGGCCGCCGCATAGCGGCAGGCGCGCGCCTTCAGCGCGGCGCCTCAGCTTCCCTCGGATTCGCGCGCCTCGATGGCGCCGGCGACCTTCTCGTGACCGGCGGCCCAGAGCGCATGCTCGTCGCTGCCATCTGAATACGGATTGGCCTCGGCCGGGATGTTGTCGCGCGCGGCGCGCTCGCCTTCTGCAAAAGGATCGCGATCTTTCATCGTGTCTGGCCTCCTTCGCAGTCAAGCTGATGTGACGGCATTTGTTCCGGAACCGGTCTTCGCCGCGGCGGTTGAGCGGTAAAGGAGAACGTCGATGGCTGCATCCTCTGCGATCGTTTCACTCAAGACCATGATCGTGATCTTCGCCCTCGCGGCGATGCCCGCCGTATCGTTCGCGCAGGCGACAGGCGGCTCTGCGGGATCGACCGGAAGCTCCGCGGGATCGACCGGAGGCGTTTCCAATGCGCCCGCTCCGCCGCCCGGCACCAATAGCCTGGGTACGGCTCAATCGTCGGGTGCGAATGCTGCCTCCGGCGTCACCACCGGCACCGGCGCGGGTGAGGCGGCAGACGCCACCGTCAATACCGAGAACCGGCAGCTCGACAAGAAGATGAAGAGCATTTGCCGCGGCTGCTGACGCTCGCGCGGAAGTGAGGCAGTGAGGCTGTCAGAATGGCTCGGGTGACGTTAGCTTGATCCTGCTTTGAAGCGTGGAGCGTTTCCACGCGGAGGATCGAGTGATGTTACGGAAGATGATGATGGCGGCACTGGCCGTCGCGGTGGTCGCGCTGTCGGTGCCGCAGGCGGCACAGGCAGGCGGTTTCGGACATGGCGGCCACGGTGGTGGTGGCTGGCACGGTGGCGGTTGGGGCCATGGCGGCCACTGGCATGGCGGCGGCTTCTGGCCTGGAGTCGCGATCGGGGCGGGGATCGCCGGCGCCGGCTACTACGGCGGCTATTACGGCTACGGCTATGGCTATGGCTATGGTTACGGCGGTCCTTATTACTATGGTACCGGCTACGACGATGGTGGTTACGGCGGCTGCTACGTCGTGCGGAAGCGCGTCATGACGCCGTCGGGATGGCGATACCGCCGCGTAGATGTTTGCGAATAGCGTCTTTGACGCGCCGCCTGGCCCACTTAAAAAACAAGGCCGTTGACGCAATATACCGTCAACGACCTTGCCAGCCCCGGACATTGAAATCGGCTCACGCCATCCGGTGACGGCGAGCATCGCGCGGAATCACACCGGTGAATGTGATCCAGTTCACAAGTCGAAAAAATTAGTCGCGGCGTCGTGATCCGCTCAGCCGCGCGAACGCTTGCGTGCGCTGGCATGGACGCGGTGCCGCGCCGGTTTCCCGCGGGTAACCGAGGCGGGCTCGGCCTCCGTGGCCCGGGCGCTGGCAAAGGACTGCCGCAAGCCGTCGATGGACTCGTTCAGCGACGCGACCTGCTCGGACAGGCGCTTGGTGTCGGCCTGCTGAACCGCCATCAGCCGCTTCATCGTCTGGAGCTGGTCCTGGACGACCTGGAGCTGGTCGATCGATTCCTGCTGGGTCGCTTCCAGCCCCTTGGTCTTCTCGACCAGCTGTTCGGACGCCTGGGCCGTGCGGGCCTGGAGCTGCCGCGACGCCACCACCCGGTCGGTCTCGGGGGCCGCGCCGGTATAGGCACGCCAGATCGCGATCGAGGTCACGCCCGCGATCAGCAGGAGCAGAGCGGCGGCGGTCAGCGCAATCGGCTGGGCGCCAAGGCGAAGCAGGGGGGTGGACGGCGAGTCCTGTGCGAGATCGATCATCGCTGACAAAGCCCAAATTGAAACTTGGTGAGTGGCGAAGACCGGCAGGCCGGATGCGGCAGCCGGGATGTCCCGAAAGTGTTACTGTTCGGCAACAATTGGGACCAAAAAGAGGCCGCGAGCCGAAAAACGTAATTGTCCCAATCCCGAAAGCTTCTCTGTTCGGGATAAGCGCAGAGAAAGCAGTGGTCGGGTATCAGGGTACGGCGGCAGCGCTAGCGGCGAGCCAGCAGGACGCCGAGCATGAAGGCTACGACGAGCGACGGGAGCGGGGCTTCGCGAGCCACGTCGCGCAGAAAGGCGAGCGTCTGGCCTGACGGCCGTCCCTCTTCAAGATTCCGTCGCACGCTGTGTGCGGTCTCGCGCACGCTCTCCGACACGTCCTTCACTTTTCCCAAGACGTCTTCGCTGTCCATCTGATCGTCCTCCTGCAGGTCGCAGCACGCCAAGCGTGTTGAGGGTCAATCGTTCCTATAAGGCGTCGCAATTCACGACGCATCGGCAGTAGGACTTTGCCGCCTCGTTGTCTCTACGCCGCGGCACGCAACAACGATAGGAACCAGCGCAACGCCGGCTTGTTCGGAATTCATCTTCCTTCCAGCCCAGGGCACTTTCACATGTATCACCACGTCAAGAAACTGATGTTCACCGTTCGCGTCGATGAGCCGGATCCGCAGTTCGGCAACATGCTGCTCGAGCAGTTCGGTGGCGCCAACGGCGAACTGGCAGCGGCCATGCAGTATTCGATTCAGGGCCTCAATTGCGAAGACCCGGATCGCAAGGACCTGTTGATGGACATCGGTACCGAAGAGCTCAGTCATCTGGAGATCGTTGGCACCCTGGCACGCATGCATCTCAAGCCTTCGAAGTTCGACCGGCAGGCCGCCGAGGCCGATCCGCTGATTGCGATCGCTGGCGGCGGCGGCGTCAGTCTGTTCAATTCGCAAGGAAATGCCTGGACCGCCGACTATCTGAAGATCACCGGCGAGCTGGACGTCGACCTGCGCAGCAACATCGCGGCGGAAGCGCGCGCCAAGATCGTCTACGAACGGCTGATCAATTTTTGCGATGACGCCGGCACCAGGGATGCGCTGCAATTCCTGATGACGCGCGAGATCACCCATATGAAGGCGTTCTCGCTCGCGCTGGAGAGCATGGGCAAGCCGGCTTTCAGCATCGGCCGCATCGCGCCGACGCCGGGTCTCGTCGATCAGTTCTTCAACGACTCCACCGGCGCCGGTGATCACGGTGAGATCGACACCCGCGGCCCCTGGAACGAAGGCGGCGACTGGGTCTTCACGGATTCGCCCGCCATTCAGGCTGGAGAGCCCGGTCCGGCAACGGCCATTGTCACTGAAAGCTCGCCGCCGGCAGACGAGGCGGGTCTCGGCGATCTGTTGCTCGACGAGCTCCGCGATATCCTGCACGCCGAGAAACAATTGACCAAGGCGCTTCCAAAAATGGCGGAAGCGGCCCGCTTTGACCAGTTGCGCGAGCTCTTCGAGCTGCACCTTGGCGAAACCGAGACCCAGATCGAGCGCATCAACGAATGCTTCGAGCTGCTCGGCAAATCCGCCCGGGCCAAGCCCTGCAAGGGGATGATGGGGCTGGTCGAGGAAGGCCAGGAAATCATCGACGAGGGCGAAAAGAAGGAAGATGCTGCTGCCGACCTCGCGTTGATCGGCGCGGCGCAACGCGTGGAGCACTACGAGATTGCCGGTTACAGCACGGCGCGCAACCTAGCCCAACAGCTACGTCACAGCGCCATCGTCGGCCTGTTGTCGAAGTCGCTGGCGGAAGAGGAAAACGCGGATCAGTTGCTCAATCAGGTCGCTCGTTCCCTGATGTCGGTCGCGAAGATGCCGGCTGCGGTCGAGCAAACCGAGTAGGGCAGACGTCGATCGCCGGCAGTCCTCGAAAACGGGGACGGACGGCCCGATCAGACTTAGGGCTGGAACGGCGAAAACGGCCCGGAATAGGTCTTGGATCGCGGTGCCGCGTAGGGCCCGAGCCGGGACGTCGTCAGCCCCAACCTCACCACGGATTCGGCCAGCGTGACCGCCGCGGCGACGCCGTCGACCACGGGCAGGCCGTGCGTGGTGGCGAGTTCTGCCGCGAGATCGGCCATGCCGGCGCAGCCGAGCACGATGGCCTCGGCCCGGTCGTCGCGGATCGCGGCCGTGATCTCCGCGGAGATTTTTCCAAGCGCGTCGGCATTGCGCTCCTCGAGCGCGAGCACCGGCACCTCGGCGGCACGGACGCGGGCGCAGCGATCTGCAAGGCCGTATTTCCGCAGATTGTGTTCGATCGGCACGATGGAGACACCGAGCGTCGTCACCACGGCAAAGCGCGCGGCGATCAGGCTCGCGATGTGGAAGCCGGCTTCACCGATGCCGATCACCGGCGCTTTCGCCGCGGCGCGAGCCGCATCCAGGCCGGTATCGTCGAAGCAGGCGATGATGTGGGCATCCGCGCCGTCGCGATCGGCCTCGCGGATGCAGCCGAGCATGCCGGGGACGGCAAAGGCTTCGTCGTAGAATCCCTCGATCGAGACCGGGCCCATCGTGGGTTGGCGCGCGTCGATCAAGGTGCCGGGCAGGGCGACGCTGCGCGCGGCGGCGGCGATCTTCGCCGTCATCGACGCCGTTGTGTTGGGATTGACGACGTGCAGCCGCATCGCGATCAGACGAGTCCTTTTGTCAGACAAGCGCCTTGTTAGACGAGTCCTTGGCCGGCGTCCGAGCCCTTGGCCGCCTGCCGCTTGTTGAGCACGTGGATGGTGCCGAGCGCAAGCGTGATCACCGTGAACGAGACGGCCGATATCACGGTGCCGAGCGCATAGATGTCGGGGTTCGTCACGGTGGTGGTGAGGCCCTGGAGATCGAGCGGCAGCGTGTTCACAGCTCCGATCGCCTGGCTGGAGCGCGCGAGCTCGTCCCAGGACAGCGTAAAGCCGAACAGGCCGATGCCGATCACCGAGGGCAGGATGATCGGCAGCACGACATGGTAGAATGTCTGCCACGGCGTCGCGCCGAGATCGCGCGCGGCTTCCTCGAGGCGCGGGTCGAAGCGGTTGAAGATCGCGAACATGATGAGCAGGCCGAACGGCAACGTCCAGGTCAGATGCGCGCCCAAGCCGGAAGTGAGCAGGCCCATCGAGGTCTCGAAGTTCTCGTTCCAATGCGCCTTGATCAGATCGTCGATGATGCGGAATTCCAGCGAGATGCCGAGCGAGGTGATGATCGAGGGCACGATGAGGCTCGCGATCGCCGAGTAGAACAAAATGCTCTGCGCCTTGAACTTGCGGCGGAACGCCATGCCGGCGGCGACGGACAGCACGACGGTGACGATCATCACGATCACGCCGAGCAGCAGCGAACGGCGAAAGGCCGCACCGAGATCGACGATGCCGGTGCCCTGGAACAGTTTTGCGATCCAGAAGGTCGACACGCCGTTCATCGGGAAGGTGAGGCCGCCCTGCGGCCCCTGGAACGACAGCACGTAGATCGCGATCATCGGACCGTAGAGGAACAGCACATAGGCCGCGAAGAAGATCGCGAGCACGTAGAAAGAGCGCGGGCGTCCTTCCGTCATGCTCTAGAGCTCCTTCTTGATGTCGACGATGCGCGACATCATGGTGATGATCAGGAAGGTGATGGCGAGCAGGATCACGGCGTTGGCCGCGGCTGCCGGGAATTGCAGCGCGTTCACCCGCGTCTCGATGATCTTGCCGGCAGCGGCAATCTGCTGGCCGCCCATCACGCCGATGGTGATGAAGTCGCCCATCACGATGGTGATGACGAAGATCGAGCCGATCACGATGCCGGGTTTTGCCAGCGGAATGATGACGTTGACCAGCGTCTGGAAGCCGGTCGCGCCGGCATCATAGGCCGCCTCGATCAGCGACTTGTCGATGCGCACCATCGAGTTGAAGATCGGCACCACCATGAAGAAGGTGAAGAGGTGGACCAGCGCCAGCACCACCGAGAATTCGGAGAACAGCAGCCATTCCAGCGGATGGTTGATCAGTCCGGTCTTGACGAGGCCGGAATTGACGAGGCCGTTGCGACCCAGCAGCGGAATCCAGGCGATCATGCGGATCACGTTGGAGGTCCAGAACGGGATCGTGCAGAGCAGCGACAGTCCCATCTGCCAGGTCTTGGACTTCACATGAAAGGCGAGGAAATAGGCGACCCAGAAGCCGATGAACAGCGTGATCGCCCAGACCATGAAGCACAGCTTCAACGTCATCACGTAGGTTCGCCCGATCGTACAGAGATCGGGAAGCTGCGCGATGCAGCCTTCGAACGTGTCGGTGTAGCCTCGGCCCGAGAAGGCCGGCAGTAGCTGGTATTCGTTGTAATCCCAGAACGAGACGATGACGACGAACACCAGCGGGATCAGGAAGAAGGCGAGAAACACCAGCATCATCGGCCCGGCCTGAAGCCAGGAGATGAAGGACGGCGACAGGCGCGTCGGTTTCGCGGCGCGCGCTGTGCCTGACCCCGGGATCAAGCCCGGGGATGCCTGTTGCAGGATGTCCTCTGACGTATCCATCAAATTACGCCGCGATGAACTCGTTCCACTTGCGGACCATGTAGTCGTTCTCGTCCATCACGGCGTTCCAGCAGGCAACGCCGCCCATGCGGTCCTCATAGGAGCCGCCGTCGCGCACGGCGCCGGCCTTCTCGAGCAGCGAGCCGTCGGGCGCCTTGATGTCCTTTTCGGCCGCCTTGCCTTCCATCCAGTAAGCCCACTCGTACGGCTCCATGTGCGCCTTCGCGGTGGAGAGCACGGCGGAGTAGTAGCCCTGGCGGTTGAGATAGGCGCCGGCATAGCCGGACAGGAACCAGTTGACGAACTCGTAGGCCCATTCGAGCTTGGCACCCGACACGCCCTTTGAGACGCAGAAGCCCGAAGCCCAGGAGCGGTAGCCTTCCTTGAGCGGCTGGAAGGTGCAGGCGATGCCCATCGAGCGCACCTTGGTCACCGCCGGCGACCACATCGATTGGATCACCGTTTCGCCTGAGGCCATCAGGTTCACGCTCTCATTAAAATCCTTCCAGAAGGCGCGGAACTGACCGGCCTTCTTGGCCTCGGTCATCACCTTCATGGTGAGATCGATCTCTTCCTTGGTCATGTTGCCCTTGTCGGCATATTTGTACTTGCCGGTGGCTTCCACGACCATCGCGGCATCCATGATGCCGATCGAGGGGATGTTGAGGATCGAGGCCTTGCCCTTGAATTCAGGGTTGAGCAGCTCGGACCACGAGCTGATCGGCCGCTTGATCAGGTCGGGACGGATGCCGAGCGTGTCGGCGTTGTAGACGGTCGGGATCAGCGTGACGAACTCGGTTGCCGACGTCGCGAATTTCTTGGAGTCCTTGCCTTCGAGATAGAGCACCTTCCAGGGCGCGGTGCCCTGGTTGCCGATCTTCTTGCCGCCGGGCGTCTGGCCCTTGGTGAAGACCGGCGTGATGTTGTCGAATTCCTTGATCTTCCTGGCATCGAGGGCAAGGATGTTGCCGGACGGCACCAGCTTCTTCAGCGAGAAATATTCGGTGTCCAGCACGTCGAACGAGTTCGGCTGGGTCATCACGCGCTTGGTGACGTCGTCGGTGGTCGCGGTGATGTATTCGATCTTGATGCCGGTGTCCTTCAGGCACTGCTTGGAGATGTCATCGCCCTCGTTCACGGCGGTGCCGAGATAGCGCAGCACCTTCGCGTCGGCCGACTTCACATAGGGAAAGCCGGTGATCGCGCCGGAGCCGGCGGCAAGGCCGGCGAGACCCGCTGTGCCCTTGAGCAGGGTGCGGCGGCTGACGCCCTTCGTCCTGGTGGTCTCGGTCATATCAGTCACTCCTCTGTTGCGCATTCCAGTGATCGATCGGCGCTATTGCAGGCGTTGCGCCTTGGCGGGATCCCAGGTGGCCAGCACGCGATCGCCCGGACGGAACGGGTGGACGTCGAAGGCAGCCTCGGGGAGGTGGGAGAACAGGGCGGTGCCGTCGTCGAGCGTGAGCGAGACGGCGATGTAGGAGCCCTGATACTCGGTCTGGGTCAAAAGCGCCGGCGCGCCGAATAAGCCGTCAGCGAACGGCACGATGCCGAGCTGATCGGCGCGCACGGCGATGAGCTTGCCGGCGTCGTTGAGGACGTTGTGGCCGCCGATGAAGCGCGCCACGAATTCGGTGCGGGGATGGTGGAAGATGTCGCGGGCCGCGCCCTGCTGCTCGATCCTGCCGTGATTCATCACCACGATGTGGTCGGCGAGCGCCATCGCCTCTTCCTGGCCGTGGGTGACCTGGATGAAGCTGATGCCGAGCTCGCGCTGAAGGCGCTTCAACTCGCCGCGCATCCTCACCCGCAGGAACGGATCGAGCGCAGACAGCGGCTCGTCGAGCAGGAGGATCTGCGGCTCGGTGATCAGCGCGCGGGCAAGCGCAACGCGCTGCTGCTGGCCGCCGGAGAGCTGCGCCGGCAGCCGGCCCGCATATTGGCTCATCGCCACCAGCTCCAGGAGCTCGCCGGCGCGCTTGTGCCGGCTCGCGCGGTCGACACCGCGCATTTTCAGGGCAAACGCCACGTTGTCGAGCACGGTCAGGTGCGGAAACAGCGCATAGGACTGGAACATCATCGCCGTGCCGCGCTTGGCGGGTTCGAGGTCGGTGACGTTCTGCGCGCCGAGGATGATGTCGCCCGCGCTGACCGCCTCATGGCCCGCGATCATGCGCAGGGTCGAGGTCTTGCCGCAGCCGGACGGGCCGAGCAGGCAGCAATAGGTGCCGGCGGGAATCTTCAGGTTGACGTTATCGACCGCAAGCGTCGTGTCGTAGCGCTTGGTGACGGCGACCAGTTCGAGGGCGGCGGGAGTGGCCATGGCGTGTCCGCGGGAGGGGCGATGCTCCCGTCTTCTCCGCAAGGTCCGTGCCAACCGCCCTTGGCCGGCTGAATTCCAGAACTTTGTAGCAGAGTCAGGTAGTTAGATCGAATCCGGCGCCATTGGGTGTCCCGGCCTCGACCTGCCTCGCTGCACACAAAACGGGCGCAGATTGTATAAACTTTCGCCTGTGATTGGATACAGCTGGTCGACTAACATTCCAAGCCAAACGTCGCCGATCGAGCCCCTCAAACCCAACCCTCGAACTGATGGCCGCCAGAACCCGCCCGAAATCCGACGCGCCAGACGCGAGCGATCGCGTCAGCCGTATCAGGGAGGGTGTGACTGCGGCGATCCTCGAGCATCGCCTGCTGCCGGGCACGAAGCTTGGCGAGGACGAGATCGGCGAGATCTACGGCGCGAGCCGCACGCTGGTCCGCACCGCGCTTCAGCAGCTCGCCCATGAGGGCATCGTCAATATCGAGAAGAACCGCGGCGCCTTCGTCGCGCGGCCGACGCCCGCCGATGCCCGCGAAGTGTTCGAGGCCCGCCGCCTGATCGAGCCCACGATCATGGATCACGCGATCGACGCTGTCTCGCCGGTCTGGATTGCTCGCCTCCAGCAGCATCTCACTGAAGAGCGCGAGGCCGAGATGCGCGGCGACGCACGCGCGTCAGTCCGTCTCTCCGGCGAGTTTCATCGCCTCGTCGCCGAGATGAGCGGCCACAGCATCTATCTCGGTTTCCTCAAGGAGCTGATTGCACGCTCCTCGCTGATCATCCTGCTCTACCGCCGTCACGACACGCCGGCCTGCGGCACCGATCACCATGCCGGCATCGTCGCCGCGATCCGCAAGCGCGACCGGGAGGCCGCGCGCGCGCAGATGCTGTCGCATCTGGATGAGATCGAGGCCGAGCTGTTCCTGAAAGATCCCGCTGCGGACGAGCTGCGACTCGCGGACGTGCTGGGTGCGTGAGCGCGCGCGGGTTGCCCGCTCCTAACGTGAAGGGCGTGCCTTCGCCGAACTGCCGCGCTTCTGTTTCTCGGGCGGCCGCGCGAGGCGTGGGCGACGCTCGTACGCCGCAAGGAAGACGTTGATGCCTCCGTCGATCAAGGCGCGATGCCGAGCCTCGCTTGGCGTGGTCATGGACAGGGCCCATTTCAGGATTTCCTTGCCCTGAACGAGGCTGAGAAACTGTGTCGACGCGAGCTTGATGTCGGGAATGTCGACGAGGTGCTGCGCTTGCGCCGCGCGCAGGAATGCGGCGACCTCGGCGTCGCAGCGCTCTGGTCCGGCCTTCATGAAGACGTCGGCCACGCGCGGGTAGCGCGAGGCGCAGGTCATGATCAGCCTGTGCATCGCCAGCCCCCTCTGGTCGAGAAAGCCTTCGAGAAACGTCCTTGCGATCGCGCGCAGTCCCTTCCTGAGATCGATCGGCTCGCCGTCGTCCTGCCACAACGTCTTCGGCCCGACGCGGCGGCACTCGTCGCTCACCAGCGCCAGCAGCAGGTCGTCCTTGTCGTCGAAATGAACGTAGAGCGTCGCCTTCGACACCCCGGCATGACGTGCGATCGCATCCATGCTCGTTGCGTCGAAGCCGAGATCGAGAAACAGCTCGCGTGCGCTGTCGAGGATCTGGCGGTGCTTCACCTTCGCGCGCGTTCGTTCGCCGGCATCGGTCCGATGCGCGGCCCGTCGTGTTTGCGGTTTTTGCGCGGCAGCAGCCATGATCTGCAATTCTCCAAGGCTTGACATTCCGCCGAGGCTAGCAACATACATGGCCCGGACGAAAAACTAAACGGTTTAGTTTTATGACATTCAACCCTTCAGGTCCGCGTCGCAGCCGGCTGTCCATCATGGCCGACTGGCGGGGCAGGGCCGTTGCCTGGACGGGCATGCTCGTGCCCGGCGTTCTGCTTGCGTCCTGCGCCGTCGGCCCGGACTTCGTCGCGCCCTCGGGCCCGGCCGTCGCCAGCTTCACGCGAGAGCAGCGCGTTGCGTCGACCACGAGCGCCCCGGTTGCGGGCGGCAACGCGCAGGGCTTTGCGTCGGGCGGCGACATATCCGGGTATTGGTGGACGCTGTTTCGATCGAAGCAGCTCAGCGCCTTCGTCGAGGAGGCGGTGCGCAACCATCCTGACGTCCAGGCGGCGCAGTTCGCGCTGCGCAGCGCGCGGGAAAGCGCGCTGGCGCAGCAGGGGAGCTTGTTTCCGCAGGTGACCGCGGACGGATCGGCGCAACGCGAGCAGGCGACGACGGCCCAGCAGGGGCAGTGGCCGGGGCAGACCTCGAACTATACGCTCTATGGCGCCTCGGTCAGCGTGTCCTATGCCCTGGACATCTGGGGCGGCACGCGGCGTCAGGTCGAATCCCTTCAGGCGCAGGCGGACTACCAGGCGTTCAAGCTCGAGGCGACCTATCTGGCCTTGACCGCCAACGTGGTCACTGCCGCGATCACGGACGCTTCGCTGCGTGATCAAATCGCCGCGACCGAGGAGATCATCAAGGCCGAGACGGACCAACTCGTGCGCATCCAGCACCAGTTCGAGATCGGTGCGAACTCGAAATCGGATGTGCTGTCGCAGGAAGCGACGCTGGCGCAGGCGAGAGCAACGCTGGCCCCGCTTCAGAAGCAGCTGGCGCAGCAGCGCAACCAGTTGATGGCCTATCTCGGGCGGCTGCCGAGCCAGGACCGCGGCGAACATGTCAGGCTTGCCGATCTGCGTCTGCCGGGCCGGTTGCCGGTGTCCTTGCCCTCGATGCTGGTGCGGCAGCGTCCCGACATCCGCCAGGCCGAAGCGACGCTGCATCAGGCGACCGCCACCGTGGGCGTCGGCATCGCGAATCTGCTGCCGCAGCTCACGCTGTCGGGCAGCTATGGAGCCAGCGGCCCGGAACGGCTGTTCTCGCCTGACACCATCGTCTGGAGCGCCGCCTCCAGCGTCAGCCAGAAAATCTTCGATGGCGGGACGCTGTATCACACCAAGGAAGCCGACGTGGCGACGTTCGAGCAGGATCTGGCGCTCTACAAGAGTGCAGTGGTGACTGCCTTCCAGAACGTTGCGGATTCGCTGCGCGCCATCCAGTACGACGCCGCGACGCTGAAGGCGCAGGCGGCCGCGGAGAAGGCGACTGCGGACAGTCTCGCGATGGCGGTCGAGCAATTCAAGACCGGCGCGGTCCCTTATGTGACCGTCATCAACGCCCAGCAGTCCTATCTCAATGCGCGCGTGTCGCGCATCAAGGCGCAGGCGACGCGCTTCACCGATACGGCCGCGCTGTTCCAGTCGCTCGGCGGCGGCTGGTGGAATCGGACGGATGAGACCCCCGACGCGCTGCCGCGCGCCAATCCCGGCTACTTCGCCGGTCCCGACAAGAAAAACCAGGAAGCGATGCGATGATCAAGCGCATGACGATCATGCTGAGCGGGATGGCGGTCCTGTTCGGCGGCCTCTACGGCTTTCAGACCTTCAAGGACATGATGATCCGGAAGGCGATCGGGGGCATGGCCAATCCGCCGCAGGTCGTGTCCACCGTGGTGGCGGCCAACGCGCCCTGGCAGTCGACCTTCAGCGCCGTCGGCTCGCTGCGGGCCGTCAACGGCGCCGATCTCGCGCTTCAGGTCGCGGGCATCGTCCAGACTATCCAGTTCTCCTCCGGTGACAGCGTCGCGGCCGGGCAGCCATTGCTGTCGTTGGTTGCAACCGATGACATCGCCAAGCTGAACTCGCTGCAAGCAACCGCTGAGAACTACGCCATCGTGCTGAAGCGCGACGAGGAGCAGATCAAGTTCAACGCCGTCAGCCAGGCGACGGTCGACAGCGACAAGGCCAATCTGAAGAACGCCCAGGCCCTGGTGGGGCAGCAGAAGGCCCTGCTCGAGCAGAAGACGCTGAAGGCGCCGTTTGCGGGCCGGCTCGGCATTCGCGCCGTCGATCTCGGTCAATATCTGAGCGCCGGCACGAGCATCGTCACCCTGCAAAGCCTCGATCCGATCTATGTCGACTTCTACCTGCCGCAGCAGGCGCTGGCGTCGATCGGCATCAACCAGGACGTCGCGATCTCGGTCGATGCGTTTCCGGCGGAGCGGTTTACCGGGCAGATCACGGCGATCAACGCCAAGGTCGATTCGACCAGCCGCAACGTCCAGGTGCGCGCCACCTTGCGAAACGGCGAAGCCCGACTGCTGCCGGGCATGTTCGCCAAGGTCGAGATCGCCGTCGGCAAGCCGGAGCAGATCGCCACGGTGCCGCTGACTGCGATCGTGAACAATTCCTACGGCGATCTCGTCTATCTCGTCGACAATTTGCGCGACGGGCAGGGCACCGCGCGCCAGATGTTCGTCAAGACCAGGTCGCCGAAGGGCGATCGCATCGCGGTGACCGATGGCGTGAAGCTGGGCGAGACGGTGGTGATCGCCGGCCAGCTCAAGCTGCGCAACGGCAGCCCGGTCAAGATCGACAATTCCCATGTGCCGGTCGCGGAAGTCGCGCCCAACATCGTCGATCAGTAGACCCGGCCACGAATTCGAGCAGGCAGCAATAGACCATGCGTTTCACCGATATCTTCATCCGCCGTCCGGTCCTGGCGCTGGTGGTCAGCGCCTTGATCCTGGTGCTCGGCTTGCGTTCGATGTCGACGCTGTCGATCCTGCAATATCCGCGGACCCAGAACGCCATCGTCACGGTGACGACGGCCTATGCAGGCGCAGATTCCGACATCATCGCCGGTTTCATCACCACGCCGCTGGAGAACGCCATCGCGCAGGCCAACGGCATCGACTACATGACGTCGAGCAGCGTCACCGGTTCCAGCACCATCACGATCAATCTGCGGCTGAACTACGACTCCGGCAAGGCGATGACGGAGATCAATGCCAAGGTCAATTCGGTCCTCAACCAGTTTCCGAGTGGCACGCAGCAGCCGACGCTGACGCTGAAGGTCGGCCAGACCATCGACGCCATGTATATCGGCTTCGCCAGCGACGTGCTGGCGCCGAACCAGATCACCGACTATCTCACGCGCGTGGTGCAGCCGCGCCTGCAGGCTGTCTCCGGCGTGCAGACCGCCGAACTGCTGGGCGCCAAGAAGTTCGCGCTCCGCGCCTGGCTCGATCCCGACAAGCTCGCCGCCTACGGTCTGACCGCGAGCGACGTCTCGACCGCGCTATCCGGCAACGACTACATCTCGGGGCTCGGCGCGACCAAGGGCCGGCTCGTGCAGGTGGATCTTGCGGCATCGACCAATTTGCATTCGCTCGAGCAGTACCGCAATCTCGTGATCAAGACCGTCAACGGCGCGATCATCCGGTTGCGTGACGTGGCAAGCGTGACCCTCGGTAACGACGACTACGATTCGGGAACCAGGTTCAACGGAAAGACCGCCGTCTATATCGGTATCCAGACCGCGCCCACCGCCAATCTCCTCGACGTCATCAACGGTGTGAAGGCGGTGCTGCCCGATATCAAGGCACAGCTCCCGAACGGCATCGTCGGCGAGGTGCTTTATGATTCCACGGATTTCGTGAACTCCTCGATCGACGAAGTCATTCACTCGCTGCTGGAGGCGGTGCTGATCGTGATCGTCGTGGTCTTCCTGTTCCTGGGATCGTGGCGCTCGGTGCTGATCCCGGTGATCGCGATTCCGCTGTCGCTGATCGGCACGTTCGGCCTGATGCTCCTGATGGGATTCTCCATCAATCTCCTGACGCTGCTGGCGCTGGTGCTCGCCATCGGCCTCGTGGTGGACGACGCCATCATCGTGGTGGAGAGCGTGCACCGGTTGATCGACGAGGGTGTTTCGCCGGTCGACGCCGCGATCCAGTCGGCCCGTGCATTGGCGAGCCCGATCATCGCCATGACGGTGGTCCTGATCGCCGTCTATGTGCCCGTGGGATTCCAGGGCGGCCTCACCGGTGCGCTGTTCACCGAATTCGCCTTCACGCTCGCCGGTGCCGTGACCGTGTCGGCTGTGATTGCGCTGACGCTGTCGCCCATGAACTGTGCCTGGCTTCTGCGCAAGACCGAGCGCGATGCCACCAATTGGGAAGCGCGCCTGGTCCGCGGCATTGACCACGTGCTGGAGCGGTTCTCCGCCGCCTATCGCCGCCGGCTGGAGGCTGTCTTTGCCATGAAGCCCGTGGTGGTCGTCTTCGCCCTGCTGCTGCTTGCCGGCATCCCCTGGCTCTACGCGACATCGACCAGCGAGCTTGCGCCGGACGAGGATCAGGGCGTCGTGCTCTCGCTGTCCACGGCCGCGCCCTCGGCGACACTCCAGCAGCGCCAATTCTACGGCGAGCAGCTCTATGAGCTCGTGGCCAGGCGGCCCGAAACGCAGACGGTCTTCCAGATCGACACGTCGACCCAGGTGATCAGCGGCTGGGTGCTCAAGCCATGGGATCAGCGCAGCGCAACCACCAAGACGTTGCAGCCTGAGTTCCAGAACCTGCTCAACACCATTGCCGGGACCCGGTCGGTCGCGTTTCAACCCTCGCCGCTACCCGGGAGCAACGGGCTTCCGATCCAGTTCGTCATCGGCACGACCGGCTCCTTCAACGAGCTCGACGAGGTCTCGCGGAACTTCATGGCGGAGGCGCTCAAGAGCGGCCAGTTCATTTTCCTCGACACCGATCTGAAGGTCGACAAGCCGCAGACCATGGTCATGTTCGACCGTGACAAGGCCGGCGATCTCGGCCTCAAGATGAGCGATCTCGGCGGTTCGCTCGCGACCATGCTGGGCGGTAATTATCTCGACTATTTCAGCCTGGACGGCCGCTCGTACAAGGTGATTCCGCAGGCCCGGCAGAACGAGCGGCTGACCAGCGACCAGTTGCTCGGCTACTACATTCGCGCCAGCGACAATTCGATGGTGCCGTTGTCCACCGTGGCGCATCTCGAGAGCAAGACCATCCCGCAGTCGCGCAACCACTTCCAGCAGATCAACGCGGCGACGATCTCGGGCGTCGCGATGCCCGGTGTCTCCATGGGGAGCGCGCTTGCGACCCTGAAGAATCTCGCAAAGACGTTGCCGGTCGGCTATTCCGTCGATTTCGGCGGCGCCTCGCGGCAGCTCGAGCAGGAATCGGGGGGCTTCGTCACCACCTTCGCCTTCGCCGTGATCATCATCTTCCTGGCGTTGGCGGCGCTGTTCAACAGCTTCCTCGATCCCGTCATCATCCTGGTGTCGGTGCCGATGTCGCTCGCCGGCGCGCTGATCTTCATCAGCCTCGGCATCGGCGGCGCGAGCCTCAACATCTATACCCAGGTCGGGCTGCTCACGCTGATGGGTCTGGTCAGCAAGCACGGCATCTTGATGGTCGAGGTCGCCAACGAGCTGCGCGCGGCCGGGAAGGAACTGACCGAAGCCATCATCGAGGCGGCCACGATCCGACTGCGACCGATCCTGATGACCACCGCGGCGATGGTGCTCGGCGTCGTTCCCCTGATCACGGCGAGCGGCGCAGGCGCGGTGTCGCGCTACAACATGGGTCTCGTGATCGCGACCGGATTGTCGATCGGCACGCTGTTCACGCTGTTCGTGGTGCCCGTCGCCTACGCCCTGATCGCGCGGCCGACCGCGATGGGAGCCGAGCCAGCGGAGGCCTCAGCCCAACAAGTTGCGGCGAGCCGTTAGAAGCCAGCGATTTGAGGGGGATGGTCCACGCGCGAAGCGAAGAACGTTTCTAACTCTGATCGTCGGGAACCGGTGGCCTTCGTCGCGCCCGGGTCGCAGGCTCCGGGACCGTGCCGCGGTTTGCAGGGCCTGTCACAATCTGCGGCCGCTCGTCGGAGGCGTGGCTTCTAAGCGTCTCCAGAACCAGAAAGAATTTCTCGGCTAGCATGAGTCAAGCTCGTTGACACGGTTATCTCGGTTTCGAGAACGGCGAGATTCGCTATCAATTCGATCACTTGCCAATCTCTGAAGCAGCCTATTTCGTAATGCCAGGCCAAATTGTGACAGTCCTTGCCGGATTTCTGCGCTTGGCACGCCGTGTGGACGACAATGCATTGCTGCGTAACGTGACTATTCCTCTCGGGCCGCACCGGCTATATGCTGTCGCCCTGTCATCAAATTGTCATGTCACCGTCAATGCTAAAGTCAGATACAACACCGGCCCGCAAAACTCCGAGCGCGCCGGATGGCAATCCTGTTCCGAACGACAATAAGAGAACGCAAGCTCTCGCCGGCTTCCTCAGGCAGCGTGAGCCCGCTGCGCCGGACGCGGAACCTGCGATTGCCGAGGGCGCCGTGATCGATCCGATGCCATCGCAAGAGGCGACAGCCGTACCGGAACCAGCTCAGTCGAACGCTGCCGCACCTTCCACCGGCGAGATCGAGCTCAAGCTGCTGGTCGATGCCGATCGGATGGCGCATTTCAACGCCGCGCCTGTCGTCGCGGCCAATGCGCGCAACAAGGGCGTGCGAAAACATCTCAAGTCAGTCTATTACGACACATCCGGACGCCTGCTTCGGCGCAACGGCCTGAACCTGCGCGTGCGCCAGAGCGGCGCGCGCTTCGTGCAGACGGTGAAGACGGATGCCACGGACGATCCGCTGCGCCGCGGCGAGTGGGAGGCGAGCGTGCCGTCGCTTGCGCCCGATCTCGCTTTGGCGATGCCCTTCATTCCTGAGAAGCTTCGCAGCCATCTCGAAACGCAGCCGCTCGAAGCCGTCTTCACCGCCGACGTCCACCGCCACGCGCGGATGATCGATCTGCCGTCCGGCACGGTCGAGATCGCCTTCGACCAGGGCGAGCTGACCGCCGGCGGTCGGTCGTTACGGGTGAGCGAGATCGAGCTCGAGCTGAAGAGCGGCAGCGCGAGCACGATCTACGAGGTTGCCTTGCGGCTTGCGGAGCACGGGGCGGTGAAGCCGTCGATCCGCACCAAGTCGGCGCGCGGCTTCGACCTCGCGGCCGACCAGCCGCCGGCGGCGCGACGCCCGCGAAAACTTCGCCTCGATGCGTCGATCGCGCTGGATGAGGCCTTCGCGACGATCCTGCGCTCCTGCTTCCTGCATCTGCTGCAGTCGCTGCCGGCAGCGGAAGACGGACGCAATCCGGAAGGCGTGCATCAGCTGCGCGTTTCGCTGCGCCGGCTGCGATCGGCGCTCGACCTGATGGCATCGGTCGGCGCGCTCAATAATCTCGATGCGCTGCGGTCGGAGGCCAAATGGCTGGCGCAAGATTTGTCCGCCGCGCGCGACTGGGACGTGTTCCAGCTCGAGACCTTGCCGACGATCGCAAAGGCCTGTCCGTCGGTCGCCGGCTTCGACGCGCTGGGCCGCGCCGTGGCCGGGCGCCAGTCGGACGCCTACCGCAAGGCGCATGGTGCGCTCGCCGATCGCCGCTGCGCAATGTTCCTGATCGGTCTCGGCGGTTGGATCGAGACGCGCGGCTGGCGCAACGACGTCGCGGCCGAAGATCTCGGCCAGCTCGCCGAGCCTGCCGTCAATTTCGCGCAGCGAATCCTGTCGGCGCAATACGCCAAGGTGCTCAAGCGCGGCCGGCGCTTCAAGTCGCTTTCCGCGGATGAGCTGCACCGGGTGCGGCTCGCGACCAAGCGGCTGCGCTATCTCAGCGAATTCCTGCTGCCGCTGTTCGCGGACCGCAAATCCGCGCGAAAATTCTCGCGCCGGCTCGCCGGCTTGCAGGAGGAGCTCGGCGCCTTCAACGACATGGCGGTCACGGCATCGCTGCTCGACGGGCTCGGCGCCGAACCCGACAGCGCGATTGCGGCTGCGGCAATCGCCGGCTGGCAGGCGCGCGCATCGGTCGGCGTACAGCCGGCCTTGCAAGGCACGTGGCGCGATTTCACCGCCGCGCGCGTGCCGTGGTCGTCACAGAACTGATCGCGCATACCTCAAAAAAAGTTGCGGCCAGCCATTGGGGGATGGCTGGCCGCGCGCGAACCGGTCTGGGACGGGGAGGGGTGGGGATGTGACCGGGTCGCGTAACTCGTTGTTGCGTTCTGACTAATCTCTTGCGCTGGCGGTCGAGACCGCCGGCTTGGTATCGCCGAGCGAGACCCAGACATTGGGATCGCTCTGCGACTGGCGCTTGACGAAGCGGTAGCCGGTCTCCGTCCAGGCAACGACGTTCTCGTTCTGATTGTCGAGAACGAATTCGCCCTTGTCGGTCTTCACCGTCAGCACCGCGTGTCCTTCGCCCTTCTTGTCGCGCACGACGGTGATGAGCAGGGCCTCGCGCGGCCATCCGGCGTCGATCAGCATCTTGCGCTTCAGCAGCACGTAGTCTTCACAGTCGCCGTAGCCGTCGGTCGGCAGCGACCACTTCTCGATCACGCCCCAGTGCTCCTGGTCGGTCAAAGGCTTGACGGTCTCGTTGACCCAGCGATTGACCTTGACGAGGTCGCGCCATGCAGCCTGCGACATCACGATGTCGCGCGCTTGCGTCGGTGCGCCCTGGCACTGAGCGGCATTGTCCGCACAGAACTCGACCCAGCCGATCGGCGCACGCGTGGTGTCGCCGAGGCTCGCGTAGAGCAGGCGGCCTTCGCCGGCCTGCGCTGCCGTGCTGATCCCGAAGAGCATGGCGGCCAGCGCCAGTCCCTTCCCCTGTCCCCTGAAATCAAACATTGCGGCCCCCGTTTCTTGTTGGGACCACATTGCGCATGGAGCTTTTGAGTTGCCGCTAAGTCGACCAAGTCAAGTCGAGACGAATGCAAGTAAAAGGCGCGGCGAATTCGATCTATACTTGAATCGAATTCTCGTAAAATTTGAAATGACTGCAATTGATTCAAATTTTATCTGTTAACCCGCAAACGCTGGCGGAAGGGCTGTTTGCGCGCATGCGCACCCCTGCCGTTAACGCGCGCGGGGCCAGTCACAAGCCATGAAAAAGGCGGCGTCCGCATCGCGGAGGCCGCCTTCACGCTGGAAATTCAGTGGTTTTGGCGTCGTCGCGCTTTACCGCGCGGTAACGCTCTCTTCGAGTGTCTCGATCGGCTGTGCGTGGACGAACTCCAGCGCGAAGCCGTCTTCGAGGTTTCGGACCACGCGGCCCTGGACCCGGCCGAGCAGAACCGTCGATTTCAGCGGGGGGCGGTTCTCGGCGGCGATCGCCGCGCCCGACAGCGAGAGGTCGATGATGCGGCAGGTCATCTTGGTGCCGTCCTCGAGGGTCAGCACCGCGATCGGATTGCGCGGCACGATACGGTCGTGGCGGCGATCCTCCGGCAGGTTGAGGATGTCGCGGTTGGCGAGCCAGGTCAGCTGCGCGGCGAGCTTGTCGCGCTTGCGCGGCGTCGCACCGACCGTCATGGCGAAGCCATTGTCGATGATGCGGGTGATCTTGCCCTCGACGCGGCCGATATGGTCGAGATAGGCGACGACGCGGTCGCCGACATTGCCGATGCCGGGCGCCAGCAGCGCGAGGCCCCCCGGCGACATGTTGATCACCTGGCAGGGGAATTCACGGCGGTCCGGCAGCATGTAGCGGCCGAGCAGGTGAACCTTCACCCGCTGGAAACGCCGACGTTCCTCGGCGGCCGGAAGAAATTTTTTGTTCGCCAACGCCATTTTCACAACCCGACTCCCCGCCTGGCGGAGTCCGGGACGACCCTAAGGTGCACAGGGTTAATGCCGCGTTAGGATTGGGTGCGGCGGTGACGAACAGAAACAATGCGTTCGAAAAGCCACATCAGGGGCGGGCAGGCCAGCACCGTCAGCGCGCCGAGATCGAGTGCGGCGGCGGCGGTCCCGGCCGATTTGGCGAGCCGGCCGGCCACCGCCGGCCCCAGCATCATCGCGGCATAGAATATCGTGTAGAACACGCCCATCCCGATCGCTCGTGTCTCCGGCGCGAGCACGCGGGCGGCGAGGCTCATGATCGGCCCGGCCGGATGGCCGCCGATCAGCCCGATCAGCACCAGGATCGTGATCACGGCATCGGACCGGGTCAGCCAGGCCAGCAGGGCGGCCACCACCAGGCTGGCCGCGACCGCCAATATAAAGGGCCGCTTGAAGCGATCGGCCAGATACCCGCCCGCCGGGACCGAGATCACCGACAGCCACATCACGACGCTGATCGCCGAGCCCGCAGCGGCAATGCTCCAGCCGCGCTCGGCGAGCAGGGAAGGGCCAAACGAGAAGACCATGGCGAAGCCGATATTATAGAGGCCCCAGATCGCCCCCGCGACGATCAGCGCCAGCAGGGCAAGCGGATCGAGCCGCGCCGAGCCGGTCGCACTGGCTGTGGCTCCCGGCGGCGGCTGGTAGAGCATGATCAGCACGATGCCGATCGCGGTCAGCGCGGCGGCGGCGAGGAACACGGTGCCCGCGCCGTATGTGATGCCGATCGATGGCAGCACCAGCAGCGAGATCCCAACGCCGGCGGGCCAGGAGTTGACGAAGATCGCCATGGCCGTCGCGATCTCCTTGCCTGTAAACCAGTCGGTGCACATTTTGGTCAGCTGCACCGTCAGCAGCACGCCGCCCGCGCCTGAGGCCAGCCGGCCCGCCAGCTGCCAACCCCAGACGTCGGTGGCGGCCATGACGAGGCTGCCGGCCGTCATCAGCAGCAGCGCGGCGATCGTCGTGGGCCTGTCGCCGAGCGTGCGGCCGATCGCGCCGCCCGGCAGTGCCAGCACCACGCCCGGCGTGAAATAGAGCCCGATCAGGATGCCGATATCGGCGAGCCCGACGCCAAATGTCGTCTCCAGCAGCGGCGCGACTGCGGCCACGCTCTGGAACTGGAATGCGATGGTGAGGCGAACGAAAAACAGGATTGCAAGAATGGCCCAGCGATTGCGCAATGCCTCATCTCCCCACGCCCTGTATCGAGGGTGGGGCGATGAGAGGCCCGAGTCAACCGGCCTTCTTCCTCGTCGCGCGCTGATACAGAAGACACAGCAGCGCCAGCAGAACCGCGGCCGTCAGGCCGAGCGACCAGTGAATGCCGATTGCCGCGCCTGATAGCCCGACGGTGATGCCGCTGAAGGCGCGCATGCCGAGCCCCGCCATGTTGTAGAGCCCGACGACGCGGCCGCGGATGTCGGACGGTGCATTCAACTGCACCAGTGCCTGCGCCATGGTGTTGAACGACAGCTCGAAGAAGCCCGCAAAGAACAGCAGCACGATCGCGACCGGATAGATCCGCACCACGGCGAAGCCGAGCAGCGCCACGCTCCAGAGCATCGCCAGCGTGATCGCGGTGCGCGGCGTGCCCTTGAGCCGTCCCCAGGATTCCAGCGCGATGCCGGCGAGTAGCGCACCGGCTGCGTCGGCCGCCAGCAGCACGCTGTAGGAGACGCCGGGATCGCCATGGCCGAGATCGCCGGCAAAGCCCGGCATCTGCGCATGATAGGCGTTGCCGATCATGAAGGAGGTGAGGCCGGCGAGCCATGTCATCGCCGTCAGCACCGGCTGGGTGCCGATGGCGCGTATCGTCAACATGATGTCGGCGATCCCGCGCACCGCGAAGCGTCGCACCGCCACGCTGCTGTCGCGCACCGGCGCCCAGAACAGCCACAGCAGCATCGGCAGGTAGAACAGCGTGTTGAAGATGATGCCGTGCGAGGTGCCGAGCGTCAGCATGATCACGCCGCCGACGGCGGGCCCGACCAGAATGCCGAGATAGCGCGCCATCGCGTTCAGCCGTACCGCGCTCGGAAGATCGGCCGGGCCGACGAGGTCGTAGAGCAGCAGCTGGTTCGGCGTCTGCCACAGCACGCCCGCGCAGCCGTGGATCACCAGCAGCAGCATCGCGTGCCACATCTCGATGGTGTCGGTGATGAAGAAGAAACCCCATCCCGCCGAGGCGATAATGAACAGCAGCATGCCGCACTGGATGATGCGGCGCGGATCGAATCGGTCGGCGAGCCCGCCGACCGCGACCGAGAACAGCAGGAACGGCAGCCAGTGCGACAGCACGGCAAAGCCCCCCAGCGTCGGCGAGTGGAATTTCTGGAACACCACCCAATAGCTGATCACATGCTCGATATTATCGGCCATCATCGCCAGCACATAGGCGATGAACTGGAGCCGGTACGGCACGGACTTCATCGCCGCGAACGATCCGGACGCGGCAATCGGATTTTGCGGGAGGGGGTTCAAGCGGGCACCTGGAAAGGACGTTTGGGGCCTTACACGTTCGCTGGCGAGCGCTCAAGACAATTGGATGTGTGGGGCATCCACCGTCTCCAGAAATGACCTGACCACCGCCGCAAACTCATCCGGCCTGTCATAGGGCAGCCCATGGCCTGCGTTCGCGATCACCTCATAGCGAAGGCGTGGATTGAGCGCCTGCAGCTGATGCGCGGTCTCGACAGCGACGACGCCACTGTCTCCAATGACAAGCAGGTTTGGGACAGAGATGGCGCTAACCAGCTCGCGATAGTCCGGATTCGGTGGCGTGAGAACTTCGAAGGCACGCATTTCGGTCCCCAGCCTCGCATCGATGATCAGCTCGATCAGCTCGAGCGAACGATGCCGATGCCGCTGCCGCGCCTCGGCCAGCACCTCATCTCTGTCTCGACCGAAAATCCGGCGATGCTGCTCGGCGACGTCGCTCGCGTAAACTTCGCGCTGGCGCTCGAGGCTTAGAAACGTCGGATCGGCCAGGATAACGCCGCGAATGGCCGTACCCGCCTCGCTCGCAACGGCGGCCGCCGTCATGCCGCCCATGGAATGACCGAGCAGGACCGGAGAGGCAAGTCCAAGCGCTTGGATGAGACCGGTGACGTCGTTCGCGAGATCTTGGTACAGATACCCGCGAGCCGGCGCGCTCGACGCGCCGTGTCCTCGCGCGTCAGGCATGATGACGTCGTAGCGATCTTCGAGAGCGCGCGCCAGCGGCGTCCAGCAGACGCCGCTTCCAGTCAGCCCATGCAGCGCGATCAGCGCGGGCTTGTTGCCGCCAGTCCGGAGATAATGGATGTCGATATCATTTGCCGTACAGGTGCCACGAATCCAGCTTGTCATTCAGGCATTATACGCCATCGTAGCCCGGATGGAGCGGAGCGTAATCCGGGGTGACTGTCTCCGCTGCAGGACTTCGACTTGGCACCCGTACCCATCTCACATACGCTTCGACCCAGCCCGCACCATCAATCACAACAGACGGGCAGCGAGGAAGCCGCCATGAACCAGATCCGCGTCTGCACCCACGCGGGGCCGGGCTCGGAGCCCGTCATCCGCTCCGTGCCGTGGCCGAAGGTCGGCAAGAGGGCCGCGCTGATCAAGGTCGGCGCCTGCGGCGTTTGCGGCACCGATTTGCATATCCTGAAGGGACACTGGCCGAAGCCGCTGCCCTGGCCGTTCACGCTCGGTCACGAGCTCGGCGGGGTGATCGTCGAATGCGGCGATGAGTTCACCGAGGACTTCATGAGCAAGCCATTGCAGGTCGGCTCGAAAGTGATGATCCCGCCGCTGATGCCCTGCGGCCGCTGCTATTACTGCATCCATTATCCGCAAACCGCCAACAAATGCCTGACGCCGGTCTATTACGGCCGCTATCTCGGCTTCGACAAGGCGCCGCACATGTGGGGCGGCTGGGCCGAATATGTCTATGTCGATCTCGACATGCTGCCGGGCACCAAGATCTACAAGCTGCCCGACGACATGTCGCTGCGCCTCGGCGCGCTGTCGGAGCCGCTGACCTCCTGCATCCGCGCCTTCAACCGCGCCAGCCGCGCCGGCGGTTTTTCCTGGGGCGACACGGTGGTGATCCAGGGCTCGGGCCCGATCGGCATTCTCGCGGTCGCGGCCGCGAAGGAGATGGGGGCAGGGCGCGTCATCTGCGTTGGTGCCCCGGAAGAACCGCGGCTCAAGCTCGCGCGCGAGTTCGGCGCGGAGGAAACGGTGAACATCGAGGAGATCAAGTCGCCGCAGGAGCGCATCGCGCGCGTCCGCGAGATTGTCGGCGGCTTCGGCGCCGATCTCGTGATGGATTGCTCCGGCCACCCCTCGGCCGGCCCCGAAGGCATCGAGATGCTGCGCGACGGCGGCACCTATGTCGAGATGGGCCAGTTCACCGATGCCGGCCCGATCGAGACCTCCTGGCATCGCATCTGCACCAAGGACCTCAACGTGCTGGGATCCTGGGGCTTTACCGGCAACGACCTGCCGCTCGGCGTCGACATGCTCTACCGCACGCGTGACAAGTATCCGTGGCTGAAGATGCAGACGATCTATCCGTTCACGGAAGAAGGCGTCGCGCAGGCGGTGAGGGACGCAATGGCGATGAAGACGGTGAAGTCGACCATCGTGCCGTGGCCGGAATTGGTGGAATAGCCGATGGCATCAATCCCCCACGATCTCGCAGCGTTCCTGGTCGAAGCCAAGCGGCGCACCTATGCGGGCCTCGACGACGACGCCACCGTGGCCATGCCGCTGCTCGCCGGCTCGAAACAGCTCGAGCACCGCGCGCCACCTTATGCCTATCGCGATATCTATTTCGGGATGGGATTCTTCGTCGGGCAGGAGACGGTGTTGCGGGATGAGCGCATGATCTGGTCGATGAGCTACAGCGGCGGCGCCCGCGCCGAGATCACGGATCGTGACACCTTCCTCGCGATCTACAAATTCCTGCGCCAGGCGCTGCTGGGCGTGCGCGTCGAGGAGCCTTATCGGGGACCGCGCATGTTCGAGCAGGACGGTATGGTCTACCGCAACGAGATCGAGGGCGCGCTCGATCGCTTTCATGGTGTCGAGACGATCGCACGGCATGATGGCGCGCCGCTCTATGAGCTGCGCTATGGGGGCGGCCTGCTGCGATAAGTCTCTCAGGCCTCATGACCGAGATCTCAATTCTGCGCTAGAAACGTCCGCTGCCTGTTTCCATTTGACGTTGATGCGGCTAGCCTTCGCACCTCGCAAGGATGCCCGTGTACCATGCACACATCTACCGACACCCCAGATTCCGCGCTCGCGTCTCTCATTCCCGATATCGATCGGCTTGCCGCGGAAGCGATGGCCGTTTGGAAGGTCCCGGGCGCGGCGCTCGCCATCGTCCGGAACGGCCGGGTTCCATTCATGCGCGCCTATGGCCAGCGTGATGTCGAGGCCAATCTGCCGATGACGCCACGCACCCAATTTGTCATCTGCTCGATCACGAAATCCTTCACAGCGACCGCGATCGCATTGCTGCATAACGAAGGTCTGCTCGATTGGAGCAAGCCGGTGCGCGACTATCTTCCCGAGTTTCGTCTGCATGACGCCGTCGCCGGCGAGCGCCTCACCATTCGAGACCTGCTGACCCATCAATCAGGGCTTCCGCGCCACGACTGGCTTCATCTGCCCGGTGACCTGGCTCCGGCCGAGATGCTGCCGCTGATGCGGCACCTCGAACTGAGCCGCGACATTCGCACCACGTGGCAATACAACAACCTCTGCTACAATGCCGCCGGTCTCCTGATCGAGCGACTGAGCGGGAAGAGCTTTGAGGCCTTTGTGCGGGAACGCCTGACCGATCGGCTCGGCATGGCGGTTGGCTTCTCGCTGGACGAGCTCGAAGCCGGGGCCGAGGCGGCGCGACCGTACATGATCCATGTCGACACGCGGCTGCCGGCGCTGCGGCTGCCGATCCGCACCACGGCCGCCGGTGCCATCAATACGTCGGTGGTTGATCTCGCAAACTGGATGCGGCTGCATCTCGGGCAAGGTGAGTTCGAGGGCGAGCGCCTGCTGCCGGCGGCACTGGTGGAGCAATTGCATGCGCCGTTGGCTCATGTCGGGAAGTCGGAATTTCCCGAGTTCGGCCACGGCCATTACGCATTGGGGTTTCAGTCCAACACCTATCGTGGCGATCGGCTGATGTGGCACGGCGGCGGCTGGACTGGCTGGGGCTCGCTGATGACGCTGGTGCCGAATGCCGGCATCGGTGTTGCCGTTCTCACCAATCGCAGTCCGAGCGCAGTGCCGCAGATCCTGACATGGTACATCGTCGATCGGTTGTGCGGCCGCGAGCCCGTTGACTGGTTCGCGCGCTTCCACAAGATTCGCGATGACTTCATCGCACATATCCCGGCCGACAAGGAGGCACGGGAGAGAGCGCGTCACAAGGATACGCAGCCCGCGCACGCGCTGTCCGCCTACGCCGCCGACTACGCGCATCCAGCCTATGGCGTGATGTCGATCCGCATGCAGGACGGCGCGCTGCACTGGTCGTGGCGCGGGATGAACGCCGCACTCGCGCATCGGCATTACGAAACATTCGTGACGCCGGAGGCCATCGAGCGACTTCTGCCGGACAATCTTTCCATCACGTTCCACACCGACCGTGAGGGCAATATCGTGCACCTGTCTGCGCCCCTGGAGCCAATGGTCAGGGATATCGTGTTCGAGCGATGCGCCGCCGGCGAATGCACGGATCCCGCGTTTCGGGAGCGCTGCGCCGGGCATTTCAGGAGCGGCAATATGAACCACCACGTGACGCTCGACGCTGTCGGCCGGCTGACTCTGAAGCCCGACTTCCAGCCGGCCTATCGTCTCGAACCACAGCAGGGCCGCCGGTTTCGCATTGCTGAACTGGACGGTTTTGCTGTCGAGTTTCGCGGAGAAGATGGCGGAATTGACCAGATGGTCTTTCACCAGCCAAACGGCGTCTTCGTCGCCGACCGCGTCGCGCAGGAAGGGGACCGCGATGGAGCCGCAGTCAGGTAGGCCCCGCTCCCCCTTCAGCGCCATCCGCGCGATCGACTACACCGTGATCTTCGTGCGCGACATGGCCGCGATGCGCTGTTTCTACGAGGATGTGCTCGCTCTATCCTTGCTGCGCGAGCTGTCGCCGAACTGGATCGAATATGGCCTCGGCAGCAACACGCTGGCGCTGGCAAGGCCGAGCCGCACCGCCGCTGATGCGCCTATCCCGCCAAGTACCGCCTCTCTGCAGCTGGTCTTCAAGGTATCGGCCGCTGAAGTCGATGCCTGCGCCGACGAGCTCGTGCGTCACGGCGTGGCGCTGCTGTCGCCGCCGACGAACCAGTCGTTCGGGCATCGCACGCTGTTCTTCCGCGATCCCGACGGCAATTTGTTGGAGGTCTATGCGGAGATCTGAGTGTGGGAGGCGGGCCGATGCCCAGAAAGTTCCATTGGGAATCCACGAGTTATTCACGCCGAGGTGAAACTTAGGCCCCAGTTCCGGCTTTCAATTCACGGGAGAGGTGTCGTGAAGCGAATCCTGAAACCCGTCACTTACATCCTGGCCGCCATCTACTTCCTGGTGGATGCGGTGTTCATGGCCGTGGCGAGGCCGATTGCGCGCTGGATCGGCCGGAATTTGGAATTCAGGCGGTTGCGTGCCTGGATCAGGTCGCTGCCGCCTTATCCGTCGCTCGCCCTGTTTTCCGTGCCCGTGATCATTCTGGAGCCGATCAAGCCGGTGGCCGCCTACCTCGCCGCGACGGGACAGGTCCTGAGCGGCGCGGTGACTTTCATCGTCGGCGAACTGCTCAAGCTCGTGCTGGTCGAGCGCCTGTTCCATCTCACACGCGACAAGCTGATGCGGATTCCGGCGTTCGCCTGGGCCTACGGAAAGTTCGCCGAAATGAAGGCGTGGCTCCAGGCAACCGAAGCCTGGCGGGCCATCCGCGCCTTGAGCCTCGCAGTGAAGGACGCCGTTGCGCGGGCGAGAGCCAAGCTGGTCGGGAGCTTCAACAGGCTGGCGACCTCCAGGGATTAGGACCGGCGCGTTAGCCTCTATGCGAGCTTGCGTGCTGCGGCGGTGGCCTCGTCACCCGTGTTCGGTGTGCCGGTCGGCTCGATCAGCATGAGATGAACCTCCTCGCGTGCCACCGGACGATGCTCGACACCTTTGGGCACGACATAGAGTTCGCCCGGACCGAGCGTCACCGTGCGGTCCCGCAATTCGATGTCCAGATGGCCTTTCAGCACGAGAAAGAAATCGTCGGTGTCGTCATGCTTGTGCCAGGTGAACTCGCCCTTCACCTTCACCACCATCACGTCGCAATCGTTGAAGGTCGTGACCGTGCGCGGCGACCAATAGTCCTGAAAGGTCGCGAGCTTGTCGGAAAGCGATATGCTGTCGGCCATGGTTCACCTGCCTCGGCTGGAGAAGTCCTGCGTGCATCTCCGGCACGTCCGATCGCCGGCAGGTTAAGCCAGGTGGCCGCCAAAATCTGCTGATCCGCTCCAAAAGCTCTCCGAACGAAATAAAATGGCGCCAAACCGCGGATTGGAGCACCTGCGGGCATGTTCACCCTGTAGCCAACGCTATGCATCATAGGCATGGTGATTTGCCCGCTCTTGGCGTAAAGAGCGTCCAAATCAAATCGTCACGCGTGTGATTGGGCCTTCTGCCGCGAATGCGGCGTTTCCGGCCCCTCGGTTCACCGTTCCGCGCCTGAATTAACCAAGGTTTTCCATCCCGTGTCTTTTCCGGCCCTGACCCCGCCGCTCGCCCGTGCGTTGGCTGAGCGAAACTATGATTCCCCGACTCCCGTTCAGCTCGCCGTGCTTGCAGACGAAGCAGCGGGCCGCGACCTCCTGGTTTCGGCCCAGACCGGCTCCGGCAAGACCCTCGCTTATGGCCTCGCCATGGCCAAAGATCTGCTCGGCGACGCCGAGCGGTTTGCGCAGGCCGGTGCGCCGCTGGCGCTGATCGTGGCGCCGACCCGCGAGCTTGCCATGCAGGTTCAGCGCGAGCTTGCATGGCTCTACGGGCATACGGGCGGGCGGGTCGTCTCCTGTGTCGGCGGCATGGATCCGCGCCGCGAGCAGCGCGAACTGGCCGCTGGCGCCCATATCGTCGTCGGCACGCCCGGCCGGCTCTGCGATCATTTGCGCCGAAGCCGTCTCGACATCTCGGAATTGAAGGTGGTCGTCCTCGACGAGGCCGACGAGATGCTCAATCTCGGCTTTCGCGAGGACATGGAGTTCATCCTCGAGACCACGCCGGAGACACGCCGCACCTTGCTGTTCTCGGCGACGTTTCCGCGCGGCATCGTCGCGCTGGCCAAGCAGTATCAGCAGCAGGCGTTCCGGATCGAGGTCGCCGGCGATGCGGGCGGTCACGCCGACATCGAGTATCGCGCGATCCGGATCGCGCCCGCCGATGCCGAGCACGCGGTCGTCAACGTGCTGCGCCTTTACGAGGCGCCGAGCGCGCTGGTGTTCTGCAGCACGCGCGATCACGTCAGGCATTTGCAGGCAGCGCTCTTGGAGCGCGGCTTTTCCGTCGTCGCGCTGTCAGGCGAATTGACCCAGAACGAGCGCACCATGGCGCTGCAGTCGCTGCGGGACGGGCGCGCCCGCGTTTGCGTCGCGACCGACGTCGCCGCGCGCGGCATCGACCTGCCGAGCCTTGATCTCGTCATTCACGCCGATCTGCCCAACGACGCGGAGGTGATGCAGCACCGCTCGGGCCGCACCGGGCGCGCGGGCCGCAAGGGGACGAGCGTCCTCCTGGTGCCGCCGGCGCGGCGGCGGCGCGCCGAGCTGCTGCTCAATCTCGCAGGCGTCGACGCGGCCTGGGGCACGGCGCCGCAGGCGGAGGAAATCCGTAAGCTCGATCACGAGCGCATGAAGGACGTGCTGTTCACGGAGGAGACCACCGCCGACGATCTGGTGCTGGCGCAGGCCTTGCTGGCCGAGCGGTCGGCCGAGGATATCGCCGCGGCGCTGGCGCGGCTCTATCGCGCGCGACTGCCGTCGCCCGAGGACATCATCGATCCCGGTGAGCGCACCAGCCGGCCGCGCGACGATCGCGGCCGTGACAATGTCCGTGCGCCGCGCGACGATGCCCGCAGTTCGCGCGGCGATGATCGGCCCGAAAGGCCCCGACCCAAATCGGGGAAATCGTCGTCGAAACATGGCATGGCGGAAGGTAGCGTCTGGTTCCGGGCCAACATCGGACGAAGAAAGAACGCGGAGGCACGCTGGCTGTTGCCGATGATCTGCCGTCGTGGCGGCATCGACAAGGGCGACATCGGCGCCATCAAGATCATGGACACGACGACAGAGTTCGAGATCTCCGGGCGGGTTGCGGACTCCTTCGCCGCGAAGATCAAGCGTCCGGACAAGGAAGACAATATCCGCCTCGAGCCGATGGCGGACGCTCTGCAACGGCAGGCGGCTCCGGAAGAGCGGTCACATCCGCCGCGGGGTGAGCGCGGCGACAGCGATCATCGCGCGCGTCGCGATGATCGCCCGCGCGACAAGAGTGAATTCAAGCCGCGCGGCGAGCGCGCGCCGAAATTCGACGATGCGCCTTCTTTTGGAAAGAAGAAGCACAAGAACAAGCCGGGTCACGCCGAGCCATCGGTCAAGCCGTGGCCGGTCAAGGGCGCGGGCGGAAAGAAGCCGAAGAAGAAAAAGCATCGCGGCTGAACCGCCGCCATGGGACGGCAATGATACCGCCGGATTGCCCCGGCGGCATCATCTGGAAGGTCGGGTGCGCGCTCAGCGGCCGCCACCTCCGCCGCGCCGGGCAGGGGCCTTACTTCGCAGCGAGGGCGCGCAGCATGTACGTCGCGCTTTCGCCATAAGATGCGAGCCTTGCGCGGAGGTCCGCATCCGCCGTGACGGGCCGGAAGCCGAGACGTTCCCACAGCGGCCGCGTGGCGTAGACCGAGACCAGCGCGAGCGTCGCGATGCGTGATGCGCGTGCCAGCTTCTCGATATCGGCAACATAGTCGCGCGCAATGCCGCCGCGGAAGCCGGGCAGCACGGCGACGTCGTGCAAATAGAGGCAGTCCGCATCCTCGGGCAGTGTTTGCAGGAAGCCGTCGAGCGGCGGAACTTGATGCTGCTTCCACGGATGCGCGAGCCCGTAGCCGGCGATCGCATCATTCACGACGAGCACGCGGCAGCCATCGGGATAGAGCCGCATCTTCTCCGCGAACACCTCGGCGCGCTCGGGCAGATCGGGATGGATGCGCGCTGCGATCGCGCTGATTGCGGCGAGGTCGGAGATGCGCGCGGGACGCCAATGCGGCTTGGTCATGTCGATCTGTTGGTCCGTCTCAATCATCCCAGTTTATTCCGCCACGTTGATGCGCGCAGCGAAAAATATCTTTGCCGCCGTTTCAGGAATACCGCGGGCCGCGCGGCGTCCTATCCCATGCAAGCCAATTGCATGACAGGAGATATCATGACGTCCTCGATCCGCCTCGCGCTTACGCTCGCGCTATCGCTCGCGATCGTTCCCGCAGCCTTCGCCGCGCCCCCGACCAAGACCGGCAAGACCGACAAGGGCAGCGTCCTCACCGACCCCAAGGGCATGAGCCTCTACACCTTCGACAAGGATGTCGACGGCAAATCGGCCTGCAACGGTCCGTGTGCGACCAACTGGCCGGTGCTGAAGGCCGAGGCCAGCGATGCCGCCGCCGACGGCTACACCATCATCACGCGTGACGACGGCTCGAAGCAGTGGGCCTACAAGGGCAAGCCGCTCTACACCTTCGCCAAGGACACCAAGCCCGGCGACATCACCGGCGACGGCTTTCTGAACGGCGCCTGGCATCTGGCGATGCCGTGAGCGGACACACCGTCGCGGGAATGCGATATCGTGTCTGAAATTGACGAGACGCCACCCGTCTCGTGCCTCGGACGCAGCGCAGCGCTTTGTTGGCGATGTGAATTATCGTTCAATGCGGTGCGCTGCAGAGCGGGTGCATCAACTCGCAGTCGGTCAGTAACGGGTGCCATCCGGAAACGGGCGGGGCCTCGCCGCGCACCTGGAGGGCACCGGCACGGCGTCTTCGAACCGCTCGCCGGAACTGATCTCAAGTTGGTGAAGACGATTGCGACAACTTCAAAGACGTAAAAGCACGGCCCGTGTCACATCGTCGCTTGAATCGAATTTATTCAAGTCGAGAGTCTGAAAGCGAACCGAAGGCCCGATTTGGGTTGGTCATAGTTGGCTTCGGCAAGGGGCGAGAGCAGCTCATCAGCGGCATCCCTCCATTTTGAGAATAGGGGCACTGGTTTCCCGGTGCGGCCCGCACCTGGGGAGCTTCTGGGGGTCTTCAATCCATTATCTGGTTTCGCGTGAAAGGATGAATGACGATGAATGATGCCAATGTGAAAGCCGAGACGAATGCCACTGCGCTGAGCGGGACGGCGAACGGTGGTGCAAAGCTCAAGTTCGATATGCCATTTTTCAACATGCAGACGATCTTCGGCGATCTCGCCGAGCAAGGCGCCGCGCGGGCCAAGGCAAATTTCGAGCAGATGAAGGCGGCTTCCGAGGAGATCAGCGAAGCTCTCCGCGAGGCCTGTGCGACCAATGCGACGCGTGCCGCCGATTACGGCACCAAGGTCATCGAAATATCAAACATCAATTCCAGCTCCGCGCTCGAATTCCTGTCCCATCTCGCGGATGCGAGGTCGTTTGCGGATGTCGTGAACCTCTCCACCACCCACGCCCGCAAGACCTTTGAAGCGGCTTCCGGTCAAAACCGGGAGCTTTGGGACCTTGCCCAGAAGGTCGCGACCGAGACGGCCGAGCCGATCAAGAAGAGCTTCAACCGGGTTCTGCATAGGGCTGCTTGAATCGAGGCTACCGGCCGCGTGAATCGGCCGGACGAGCGTCTTCGCCAGAAGAGACGCCGTCCGGCCGATGGCGGGATACCGTGAGGTGCTGCCAAGCTGGAGGAAATCGGGATGGGTATGGTGATGATCAAATGCCCGGAAACGGGCCGCGCCATTTCAACGGGCATCGAGATGGATCGCGAAAGATTTCGGTGCAGTGCAGTGTTCTTTTCGCGGACTTATTGCGGAATTTGCGCGGCGACGCACGAGTGGTTCGCCAGAGAGGCGTGGGTCTACGAATCCGTCTTGGCGAACGGGAAGGCCGGGGGCGGGCAGCCGTTTCGTGCCGGCGCGGCGTGAAGCAGCCTGACGGCATCCTGCGAAACGATCCGATCGATCCTGCGGCTCATCACCTTGTAGCACTCGCAGGCGACGACCTCGAGCCGCCGCCTGTCGATCTCGAGTTGGCCGCGCCGACTGGATTTCAGCGCCCTTGACGTGCGAAGTGCGCTCACGACGTGCGTGACGGTGGTGCGCCGGACACCGAGCAGTTCGGACAGCGTCTCTTGCGTCAGGGGCAGCACGTCACCGCCGCCCTCGGCCCGATCGTGAATATGAAGCAGCCAGCGCGCGAGGCGCGCTTCGACGGAGTGGAGCGCATTGCAGGCAGCGACGTGCTGGAATTGCGTGAGCAGCGCCCGGCTGAGAATTTGAACCACGCTTGCGACGGCGGGACTGCGTTCAAGCGCCGTGTGAAATCGCGCGGGCGAGATCTGAAGTGCGGTGCCGGCGACGCGGACAACCGCTGTCATGGGCGAGCGGACGGGGGCGAGCGCCGTCATGAGACCGACGGCGCCGTCGTTGCCGATGACGGCGGTTGCAGCCGTCTGTCCGTTCGGCAGCTCCATGATGAGGGCGATCGCGCCGCTGCAGGGGAAGTAAAGATGTTCGATCCGGTCGCCCGACCGGACCAGGACTGCGTCGTGTAGAAGAGGCACTTTCCGCAGATGCGGTGCAAGCAAGGCGAAGTCGGCCGGCGGTAACGCAGCTAACAGGCGATTACCAACTCTGGTCGCGTGCTCCATCACGGGTAATCGTCCCTCGACGGAGGCCCGGCGGCTGGCTAAAGCGTCGTCTCCGGCCGGGCCGCGTTGCCGTGCAGGCACTTGCCCGGCAAGATGGGAAAACCCACCATCGTAGGTAAGGTTCCAGCGATGCATTGCAAGTCCGCGCGCCGGCGCGTACGTCCGCCATCTGATCGAGCGATGATGAGCGGGCCGTTTGCACACGCTGTGCGCACGACACGAGCGTTGCTCTACCTCAGCCCCTCATACACCATCAGCCCGCGTGCGATCTGCAATTTGCGGATCGCGCGCGGCAGCAGTTTCTCCGGCTGGTGCAGATAGCGCCAGGAGGTGAGGGTGAAGCTTCCAAGCGCGCCGCATTCGTCGTCGAACGGCGCGAGCACGCCTGTCACGCTCACCGGCGTGTGGGGTCGGGCATTGAAGGGCAGCAGCAGCAGCTCGAGATGCGCCTTGCTGCCGTCTTCGCGCGCCGCGGTGACGCCGGCGATCGCACCCAGCGTCTCGTCGGCGACGATGGCCGTGATCTCCTCGATCTCGCTGCGGCTGGCCTCGTCGAACAGCGCCGCGAAGCTCGCATCCTTGAGGTCGAGCCCTGCCAGCGCGCAGACGCGCGTGCCGGCGACGCGGAAGGGGAAGCCGAGATTGGGTTCGCAGGACAGCACGAAGATATCACCGAGCAGTCCGCGGACGGCGGCCGGGTCGATGTCGGCCCGGTCAGGGGCCCGCGCAGTGCCGCGCTTCTTGTCCCAATACGCGAAGAACGCGCGGCTCGACGGATGTTTCATGACTGGACGCTTACCCCGGGGCGCAACCTCGCGGGACAGACCTGTCCCGCTTCAGCGCACCCGCGATCCCTTTCGTTGTTGTGTAGGAGGGGATCTGCAGCGTCCATGCCGCAGGGGCGTTTTCGGCTCCCTTAAGCCGGTCTTTGCGTCGTTAACGTTAAATTAACTATGCGCTTTGCACCTCGCGCACCGCTGCTATGGTGATCGCGGTCGCAAGCCTCGCCGCTTTCATCCAGGTTCTCGGCGGGGCCTGTACTTAGGGCGTCAAACAGTTTGGCCACGGGCCGGGGAGGGGTGGGGATACACCTTCATTCCTCCGGCACCGGAAGGCCGACACGGACAGGCAGGGCTTTCCCAGGGGCCCTGCCTTTTCCTTTTGTGCACTTGCGCAAGGCCGGCAAAGGCGACTATCTCCAAGGCTTGTCGTTAAGGCTTGTCGTTAAACCTGTCGCTCCGATCGCGCTGAAAGCGAAGCTGCCTTGGATTCCCCGCAAAATTCTCCGCCGCAAGATCCTCCGCACGAGGTGCCGGCCGTCGTCGAGGAGGCCCCGCGCGAGCCGATCCTGACGCTGCCGGTGGCGCTGACGGCCTATATCCTGCTCCTGGCCGTGATTCATCTGCGGGTGCTGTTGCCGCCGGAGCTCGAGAACTGGACCATCGACGTCTTCGGCTTCATTCCGAAGCGCTACGATTCCTCGCTGCTCAATTTGCAGATCCCCGGCGGCGCCGGCGCCAAGGTCTGGACCTTCGTCACCTATTCGCTGCTCCATGCCAATCTGACCCATCTCGGCTTCAACGTGCTGTGGCTGCTGCCGTTCGGCAGCGCGCTGGCGCGGCGCTTCGGCGCCATCAGGTTCTTCCTGTTTCTCGCGGTGACGGCGGCGGCCGGCGCGCTCGCCCATCTCGTCACCCATGAGCATGCGGTGGCGCCGATGATCGGCGCCTCGGCCTCGGTGTCGGGCGCGATGGCAGCCGCAATCCGCTTTGCCTTCGTTCGCGGCAGCTTCCTGTCGTTCAGCCGATCGGACGCCGATACCGCCGCAAGGGTTCCGGCGCTGCCGCTGTCGCGCGCGCTCCGCGACGGGCGGGTGGTCGGCTTCCTCAGCGTCTGGTTCGGCGTCAACATCATCTTCGGCGTCGGGGCGATCGGCATCGATTCCGAAACCACCAGCGTCGCCTGGCAGGCGCATATCGGCGGCTTCTTCGCCGGCCTGTTGCTGTTCGCGCTGTTCGATCCCGTGCCGCGCGTGCGAAACGACGATGCTGCGGATGCGTCATCACGGGACGTTTCCGACCGAATTTGAAGCGGCGCTTGCGGCGCGGCCCGAATTCATCCATCATTCCGTTGAAGAATGTTCCGAAGCGACATGCCGTTAGCGGCAATGCTTCGCAAAGCGCCCGAGCGTGAAACCGGCGCTGAAACTGTTAGTTGAAGACTCGAAGAACAAGTCCGGACCGCCAAAAGGCGGGCGGCTCCGATTCAGGAGGCGACAATGACGGTACGTTCCATTCTCAACACCAAGGGCCACCAGATCATGAGCGTCGAGCCGGACGCGAAACTGGCTGCCGCGGTCAAGCTGCTCGGCGAGAAGAAGATCGGCGCGGTGCTGGTGATGAACCAGAGCCGGCTGGAAGGCATCCTGTCCGAGCGCGACATCGTGCGGGTGATCGGCGAGCGCGGCGCCGGCGCGCTGGAGGAGCCGGTCTCTCAGGTCATGACCCGCAAGGTCGTGACCTGCAAGGAAACCGACACGGTCGCCGAGCTCATGGAGATGATGACCACCGGCAAGTTCCGCCATCTGCCCGTGATCGACGGCGGCAAGGTGGTCGGCCTGATCTCGATCGGCGATATCGTCAAGCGCCGCGTTCAGGAATACGAGTCCGAGCAGGAAGCCCTGCGCGACTACATCAAGACGGCCTGAGCGGCTCACTCGTCAGCGCTGGATTCCGCTTTGGGTGCGTTGCCCGCCGGCGCCGGCGCGAGCACCTCGATCGCCTCCCGGATCGACTCCAGCGCGCGCTCGGCGGCGCGGGTGCCGTGCGCGATCAGGTCCTCGCCGCGATGGAAGTCGAACCAGCCGAACTGGCCGACCCGCGGCGTGATCAGGAGATCAGGCGGATCGCCGGCGAGGCGGGCGCGGGTGATGCGGTCCTGCATGATGTTGAAGGCGTCGACCATCACCGAGGAGAGGCCGGGCCGGCTGCCGCCTCCGCCGAAGAACTCGCGCTTCACCGTCTTCTCAGGCGAGAAGAATCTCGGAAAGAGTCGCTTGGACGTCGGCTCTTCGGCCACGGGGACGTCCGGTTCAGGCACCGCGCCGTGCGAATGGATGGTGGTGGAATAGGTGAAGATGTCGCTGGAAAGATTTGCGGCGATGACGATTTCGGCGCCGAGCGCCCGCGCGGCCGAGACCGGCACCGGGTTCACCAGCGCGCCGTCGACCAGCCAGCGGTCGCCGATCAGGACGGGAGAGAAGATGCCGGGCAGCGCGTAGGAGGCGCGCATGGCGTCGACTGCGCGGCCGCGCGTCAACCAGATCTCGTGGCCGGTGCGGACCTCGGTCGCGACGGCGGCGAACTTGATCGGGAGATCCTCGATCAGGGTCTGGCCGCAGGCGGCCTCGAGCCGGGTCGCCAGCTTCTCGCCGCCGATCAGGCCGGAGCCGTTGAGGCGGATGTCGAGATAGCCGAGGATGTTGCGCATCCCTTGCAGGCTGCGGCCCCACTCCTCCAGCGTGTCGAGCCGGCCGGCCGCATAGAGGCCGCCGACCACGGCGCCGATCGAGGTGCCGACCACGACATCGGGCACGATGCCATTGGCGACCAGGGTCCTGATAATGCCGATATGGGCGAAGCCGCGGGCGGCGCCGCCGCCGAGGGCAAGGCCAATGACTGGCCGGCGCGTGGCGCCGAGGCCGACCTTCTCGCCATTCGAGCCGTTCGCGCCCCGTCCCTTCAATATGTCCAACACCGCTACTCTCCCACCCTGCGGCAACCCTCTCTCACCAGAGTAGGCACCGTACTTCCGCTCCGCCAGACCAAGGGCGAAGCATGGTTTATACCGTTCGGGAAGCAGGGGGCAGGAGTGTGGCGAGTGCCGATTGCCTTCCTTCTAATCACGCAGGCGTCAACCGGGTTCCGTCAAACGTGGCAGGCCCGTATTTCCTGGGGTATCAGAGGCTTGAATTTGCCGCGTTTTCGGTGAAAAGCAGGTGGCATGACTCTCGGGGGTGACGGCATCATCGGATGGCGGCGCAGCGCATCGCTGCTGCCGACGCTGACCTTCGCTGTTTTCCTCTATGCGCTCGGCCAAAATGCTGCGCAGGCGCAGCTTTTTTCCGATCGTCCGCCGCCGGTGCCCCCGGCATCGGTGCCCGACCCCGGTAACGCCGTTCAGCTTGCGCCGTCCGGCCAGACCGCTGCCCCCCCGAGCCTGCCGCCGACCCTGATCCAGCCCAACACCCCCAGCATGCCGCCACCCGCGGTCTCGACCGTGCCGGCGGCCCCGCCGCTCAACGCCGCCGTGCCCGGCCAGGGCGTGCTGTCGCTGACCGCGAAATACGGCAAGGACACCCCCGCGATCACCAGCGGCCTGGTCTGGCGGGTGTTCGCCGACCGTCCCGACGAGAACGGCACCTTCAAGCTGATCCGCGAGGATCGCAACGCCACGCCGAACATCGTGCTGCCGCCCGGCAATTACGTCGTGCACGTCGCCTTCGGCCTCGTCAGCGCGGTACGCACCGTCAGCCTGAAGGCAGAGACCGACCGCGAATCCTTCGTGCTGCCTGCAGGGGGCCTGCGCATCGAGGGCCGCGTCGGCACCAGCCGGATTCCGCAGAACCAGATCTCGTTCGCGATCTACAAGGGCAGCCAGTTCGAATCCGGCGAGCGCGCTTCGCTGGTGCCCAACGTCGCCGCCGGCGACGTCGTGCTGATCCCGGAGGGCACCTACTACATCATCTCCAACTACGGCGACGCCAATTCGGTGGTGCGTTCGGACATCCGCGTCCAGGCCGGCAAGCTCACCGACGTCACCATCACCCACCGCGCTGCCGTGATCACGCTCAAGCTGGTCAGCGACAGGGGCGGCGAGGCGCTCGCTAACACCGCCTGGTCGGTGCTGACCCCCGGCGGCGACGTCATCAAGGAATCGATCGGCGCCTTCCCGCGCGTCGTGCTCTCCGAAGGCGAATACCGCGCCATCGCCAAGAACGAGGGCAAGGTCTACGAGCGCGGCTTCAACGTCGTGAACGGCGTCGACGGTGAGGTCGAGGTGGTGGCGCGGTAGGGCTGGCTGTTCAGCCCGGTCCTGGCCTGCGTGCGGCCGGACGTCGGACCTTGCGCGGACAGAATGCGCCGCTTCTCAAACAGCGCACCAATCCACCATCTCCCGTTACCTTCGCAGCAAGTGAGCAGACGCTCACTGGCGTCGTCGCTGTGTACCGATTTGAATACTTCGGCCGGTGCTACCGGGCTGCCTCTTGGAGCTGCAAGAAACACCGGCAGCGAGGGCTTATTCCGCGCCTCGCGCGCGTTCATCATAGACGGTGGAAGATACGTATTTCCGATAATCAATTTTATTCTCTTTCCATCCTGCTGCGATATATGTCGAGCATCCGTCAAACGGGGGAGGCCGGAGCAGATTCGTACGTCTGCGAGACCGGCAGGGAGCAGGGGACCAAGCTCGTCGCATGTTCGAAGTCATCCTCACCAGGCGTAAGCGGTTCGGCTGGCGATGGCAGGTGTGCGACCAGTCCGGCAAGATATTTGCCGATGGCTTCGAGCGCACCCGGCCGTCCGCCAAATATCATGGCGAGCGCGCATTGTTCTTCCTGTTGTCGCAGGCTCCCTTGCGCAACCGCTCCGCGGCGTCCAGCGAGGACTAGCGGCGTCCGCAGCGCTCTCCGCACTGCCAGCTTCACCTCAGATATCGACGACCAGCTTGCCCTTGACCGCGTGGTCTCTGATCAGCGCATAGGCCTCGCCGACGCTCTCCAGCGTAAAGCGCCGGAGGTCGAGCAGCGGCACGAGCTTGCCGGCCTCGATGATGCGCGTGGCTTCCGCCATGATCTCCCCATGATGCGCGCGGCCTTCGCCCGACAGCAGCGGCAGCAGCGTGAACACGCCGGAATAGGTGGCGGCGCGGAACGACAGCGGCGCAAGCGCGTGCGTCCCCCAGCCGAGTGCGCTCACCACATGGCCGAAGCGGCGCACCGCTTCAAAGGAGGCGTCGAGCACCTTGCCGCCGACGGTGTCGTAGACGATGTCGAAGCCGCGGCCGCCAGTATGCTGCGTAACGTAGGTTTCGACCGAGGTGTCGCGATCGATGAACACTGCGCCATATTCTTCGATGGTGGCGCGCTGCGAGGCCGAGCCGGTTGCGAACACCTCCGCTCCGAAGGCGCGCGCGATCTGGATCGCGACATGACCGACGCCGCCCGCACCACCATGGATCAACACCTTCTGGTCCGCCTTCAATGCCGCGCGGTCGATCAGGCCTTCCCATGCGGTGATGACGATCAGGGGCAAAGTGGCAGCTTCCCGCATGGTGAGATTGGCCGGCTTCAGCGCGAGGAGATCGGCGTCGACCGCGGCGAATTCGGCCAGCGATCCCTGCACGCCGCCGACACCCCCGGTCATGCCGTAGACCTCGTCGCCCGGCTTGAACCGCGAGACCTCGCGTCCGGTCTGTTCGACCACGCCGGCGAGATCGATGCCGAGGATTGCCGGCAATGGATGACGCGCATGCGCCGCCGCGCCCGCATGGATCTTGGTGTCGAGCGGATTGACCCCGCTCGCCCGCACCCGAACCAGCACCTCGCGCGGGCCGATCTCGGGCGTGGAGATGGTTGAGAGGCGTAAGGGAGCGTTGTGGGTCTCCAGCAGAGCCGCGCGCATCGTCGATGGTCTCGTCATGATCGTCTTGCTCCGTTGTCGGCCTTCAATATGCCCATGAATTTTTGCATGGAAAGAAACAAGGATGTACGGTCATCGTGCGTTTTTGTATGAGGCCTTCCGATGGATTGGAGCGATCTGCGCATCTTCCTGGCGATTGCGCGCGAAGGCACGCTTGGTGCCGCCGCGCGAAAGATCGGCCAGACCCAGCCGACCATGGGACGGCGGCTGCGCGCGCTCGAAACGTCTTTGGGACAGACGCTGTTTCAGCGCACGGCGGATGGCTTCGTGCTGACCGACGAGGGCACCGCGGTGCTTCGCCACGCCGAGCGGATCGAGGACGAGGCGCTCGCGCTTCAGCGGCACGCCTCGGGCGCGGAGACGCAGCTCGACGGCCTGCTGCGCCTGTCGTCGTCGGACTGGTTCGGCACGGTGATGCTGTCGCCGGTGATCGCCGCCTTCGGCAAGCGCCATCCCAAAGTGACCGTCGAGCTTCTGACCGATGCGCGGCTCTACAGCCTGCCGCGACGGGAAGCCGATCTCGTTTTCCGCATCAAGCCGTTCGGCGAGCCCGAGGTGATCTCCCGAAAACTGCTGCATATTCCCTACGCGCTCTATGGCAAGAAAGGCTGCAAGCCGCCGCGCGCCGGCGATGGCAGCGGTGCACGCGTCGTGACCATGAATGCCGAATTCGCCGACATGCCCGACGCGGTCTGGCTGAAGCGCACGCTGCCGAATGCGGAGGTCGCCTCGCGCAGCAACAACCGGCAGGCGCAGGCCGAACTGTGCGCATACGGTGGCGGGCTCGCCGTGCTGCCGCGTCCGCTTGGTGATCGCGACCGACGGCTGGTTGCGCTCGACGTCGGCACGAGCCCGCCCGGCCGCGACACGTATGTGGGCTATCACCGCGATCTCAGGCGGCTGGCGCGTTTGCGCGCGCTGCTTGACCTCGTGATTGAGAAGCTGGCGGGCACGGCTCCGTAGCCCGGATTGCGCTGCGCTTTATCCGGGCTACAAGATGTCGCGTTGCCCGACGGGCAAAACACCGAGCGGTCGGTCAATGCGCATCATCGAAAATATTCGCCTTTACAGAAATTCGGAATGGGCGGATATTGCGCGCACTCCGGCCCAAGGAAGAGGGGCGTATCGCGATCGTCACGAACGCGGGCCGGACGGCGGTGGACGTTAATTACATCGGCGCGAAGAGTTTTGCAGGGCAGGCAACTGTGAGCAAAGACCTCGCGCACACGACCGGTGTGATCGGCGTACGGCGAAATCGTGTGGTCCTGACGCCCGGGGTCTGTGCGTCAAGTGTTGCGGTGATGTGGCGGCCCGACCGGGTCCGCGCATCAGCCATCCGCAAGGCGACGGGGGCAATAGTGCATCGCTCCCCGGGGAGAGCACGACATAAGCCGTCAAACCACTGCGCAGGGAGTGATCAGGCCAGAAAAGGCCAATAAAATCAATATTGAAGTGGGTTTGTGTTCACCGTTGTGTCGCGATCCGCGATCCCAAAAATATTTTGCATTCCATACGCATTCCAACCCTCCCGGGGCCGCCGCGCGATGGCTGCGGGTACGGTGGTAGCGAACCGCGCGGGAATTTCAGCCTGTGGATGAGTTCGGTTGTGGCAGACCTGTTTACTAGAAGACGGACGCACGTTGGCGGCATAGTAGCGACATGCAGGTTCAATGCCCCAAATGCAAAGTGATCGCGGCCATTGGAAGGACCAAGTGGTTCTTCGACGGCGGAGAATGCCGGGAGCTTCGCGGTACCGAGGCGGGCGAAGCCGGGGCGTACGAAAAGTGCCCCGTCTTGATAGAAGCGGTGGAGAACGCAGAGCAAAATGCCACCAACCCCACACCACCTCGAAGATAAAACAGACACGCACGATCGCGCTCTGCGGCATCAATGCAACCGTCCTTTCAGCTTCCGGAACAGTTCCCGCAGATTGTCGGCGTATGCTTCGATGTTCCGCAGCGCCTTGTCCACCAGCCACTCGCGCGGCTTGGGCACGGGCTTGAGTTTCGGCGGCGGCGCGGGTTTGTCGGACGGGGTCCTGATCGCATGGTCGCGACGAGTCGCTGGAAACCGTTTGAGGTGGATCAATGGAATGCTGAGATCGGGCGGCTTTCGCCGGGCGGTACGGGGCAGCATGTACCGCACTTCATCTTGCGGAAGCACCTTGCACGTCGCTCTCGGCGTAGAACACCTTGCGAGGCAAGAGGCACTGATCGGGGAGCTGGACCGCGATGGCCACGATACGGCCGATGCTCTGAAGTTCCTTGCCACCATGCGCGCGACACAGCGACTGCACCTTCAGGATCGCGACCGGCTGCTGGCAGAGTTGGAGCGTTAGGCTCGACGGCTTGCGGCAGGAAGTTCGCCCAGCTCATTGCGATTATCCGGGCCGCCGGTCGGCGCTTCATCCGCCTTATCCACAGGCGCCTCCATCATCCTCCGGCTCCGCACTACCCTGCATTGTAGCATCGTCTGTACTCACCGATTCGCACCCAGAGCAGCAGCAATGCCAGTTGACGAACTGATCCTGAAGTTAATCGAAGCCCTAAAGTGGCCCGGCGTCGCTCTAGCTGCGCTACTAATGTTTCGATCAACTGTGACTTCACTCGTATCTAGGGCAAAAAGCGCGGCTTTCGGCGACAAATCCGTCGAGTTCGCTGAGCCAACTGCGTTAGCAATCGAACAAAAGAAGCAAACGATCGCGGTCGTTGAAGAACAGCCACCATCGCAAGAAGCTCCGCCGCCCCCGGCACCTGAGGCGATCGTACCATTCGAAACAAACCTTAAGGCCACGCTGGCGCAGTCACATGCCTCGGACGAGGTCAAGATCGCTTGGTTGGTCCGCGGGTTGGCAATTGAACAGATCCGCCGTATCCACGAGACTAACTATCGCATCATCTTGGGATCGCAAATTGCGCTGTTACTGAAGCTGAATACGGGCGCTACAATTCGTCTTTCGGACGCGCGCGAATTGTATGAGCAAACCAAGAAGAACCATCCCGGATTGTATGAGAACTTTATGTTTTCAGAATGGGTAATGTGGCCGAAGAACGTTGGCTTGATCAACTTTCCAGATATCGCTGAAACAAGTCCAGTGACGATCACGCCGGCTGGCAAGGACTTCCTGCATTATCTCGTCGAAACTGGACTGACCGGTGAAAAACCGGGCTGATCCTCTCATTGATCACCGCGAGTGCATTGGCTCAGGAAGATCGACTAATGTTAACTGATATTTTTTCTTATCGTTACGCGCAGCCCTGTATCTGGGAGACGTTTTATGAGGAGCATCGCCGCCTTCTCGTGCAGAGCTATCAGCTCCTGAATGATCTTTGTCCCTATTATGTGGGCGGCAACGAAGACAAACGCGGGAAGGAGTTTTGGACGCAGATACACGACTTGTTAGCGAGAGAGCTCGGTCTGAAGGAATTATCTCCGTCGTATATCGGCTTCTACAACAAGCAAAACCAATGGCAGGGCTTTTACAATACCGCTGCGCAAATGTGCGAAACGTGGATGTTCGCGCCTTACGACGGAAAAGTATCGGCTGATCGCTATGTCAAAGAGCGCTTGAGCTTAGTCGAAATCGGCTTCCGTCAGCACGAGAAGTTCGTGGCGGGACTAAACGCTAAGCTTCCCGAGAAAATCACAGCAGCCGAGTTGTTTGACCAGCGCGGCCAGCGCAAGGGCCTTCGGGTATCGCAACGGCGCGAGTGACTTGCTCGTTCTAAGATTAGGCTCGCCGATACCGGCGGCTTGCTCCGGCAAGAGGTGGCGCAAAAGCAGAAAACGAGTTCGCAAAGCCAGCGACGAGATCAAATCGGCGGTACAGCAACACGGCTATTACATTCGCAAGTCGCGGGTCGCAAAGGAGCGGAGAGCCTAGATCGAGCGCGCGCGTGCGACGCTCTTCATAACGGCATCTCTTCGCAGATTATGTCCGGCAGCCGTCAAATCGACCCCCACGATTAGCCCAAGCCGCCTTAACGTCAGGAGGGCAAGAGGGTCGCACAATCCAATGGAAAGTCCGGCTCCCAATACCGCAATCGTGCGCTGTTCATTGCTATCGAGATCAGCCCATGAAATGTCCATCACGCGCCTCCGCGCTAAAAGGAATTATCTAAAATCCAAACGCGTGCCTGATTTGCCGCAGCATCTCCGTGGCCGCGTCGGTGTACCGACCGTTGGTTAGGTATCGATCCAGCTGCGCTGTGCCAACCAGCGCCACGACTGCCACCGTGAAGCCCTTAAACATTGGACCTCTCCTTCAAGAGAGACCGCCAACCGGGCGTGTCGAAAAGTATAACCGCTTTTAGAATGCGCTGCCGCATCTCGCGGCTAATACGCGAATGGTGGCATTGACCTCTCACCAATTTCTTAACGGGGCGCAATAGACGCGTGTGCAGTGGGTGAGCCAATGCGTTGAAGTGCCTACCGGATCGCGCGTTCCCTATCGCTGTGGGTGGAGCGGAAAGGAAAATTGATCCGCCGCATGCATCGGGAGGAACGATCTTGGAGCTTCCGTCTGACGTGGTGATTTCCGCTGTGAGCGGAATAGCTGCGACCAACTTACCTGCGGCCGGGCCATGGTTCACAAGCAATGCCGTCCCCATCGCGATCGTGGTGTTTCCAATAGCCGGGCTCTCCACGCCTCGCGGGCGCCAAACCGACCAGTCGAGCAAATTCACAGTTGGGGGCGGACATGATGTGTCTAAGCGTTGTCGTGACCGGCCAAGGGCTCGAAATAAGGAGCCAAATAGGCGGATAGGCAACCAAAATGACGGCGATGACGCTCAATGCTGCAATTGCCCACCACAGCTTAGTAGTGCGATCATGGCGCGCTGATACCGCGCGGAAGCGCCGCTGCAAATCACGTAGTCGCTGTTCTGGACCGGGGTCAGAATGAAGCGGGTTTGGGCTGGGAGGTTGCGGCATGAACTCATCAGGGTGACAAACTAAATCACGAGGACGAACTAGCAGCACTGTCCTTAAGCGCGTGCAGCGGCGATTATTCGCTCTCTGCCAGTTCGTTCGTTGCTGTTTGCATTCGTAAGGTCTGCCTGTACTCGATAGCCTCGGCGATTTCGCGAAATTCCAGTAGCTGCCCGGTTAACTGACTAAGATGCGCCTTGACTTCTAATGGGGTTGCCCGGAAGAACTCTCGTCGTCGGTTCACCTCATTTACTCGATAGCCCGACAGGCGGTCATGCATTGAATTTTCGATGCCGACAGCATCGTTTGAGAAGAAGAGTGCATGAACATCGAAATTGAACGGCACCGATGCGTCACTCAGCTCCCGGATACGTTCCATCGGATCAAGGCGTCTTGTCATTCCAACCTTCACCATTTTTTCCCCGAAGGACCCAAGGTTAGAGATCACATAGACGTATCCAGCGCGAGTATTGGCGGCGCGAGCATCGACACTCTCAATCGCACTATCAACCTCGACAATCTGCTCTTGAAGCCGCTTCATGCCAGCTTCATCGCCATTTGCAGTTACGATCTCTAGCGCATTCTGATAGTGCTGCTTTTCCTTGGCGAGCTTTGAGCGCTCACGCTCGATCTCTTGTTGAGCGGATGGCGATACTCGTAGATGCCGATCTCTTGAAGGATGGCTGTCTCTCTTGTTTCGACTATTGTCTGCCGCGCGGCCTCAACTTCTTTCCGCAAATTGTCTCGTTCTGCCGCGATGGTCGCACGAACATTCTCGAGTTCCTCGTTAAGCGCGTCCACACGCTTCTGCAATTCTTGCCGGCGTGCGTCCATATCGAGAATGGGAGCAGCTCCAAAGTATTCGAGTTGCTGCCGCGCCAAATCGCGTTCCGCTCGTAGCTGCGCGCTGGTAGCTCCAAGTTCAGTGTTCTTGGAGAGGAGCGCCCGCCGCTCAGCCTCCACAGCTTCCAGCTTTGACCAAAGTTGATCCGCCTCCGCTACGATCTTGCGGGCAAAGGCACGAGCGCCGAAAAATGGCACAGCTCGGTTTAGTTCGTAGCCAATTTCAATTTCCTGCATCACAATGCCCTTCAAAACAAAACTGCCGCCGGCTTATCAAAATGCAGCGCGACCTGAAGTTGAGCGACATTTTTCAAAGTAGTCTCGCACTTTCAAGCGGTATTACGGGAGGACCACGTGCGACCTTTGGACGTAGCGCATGGTCAAGCTCCTAGGCACCCGTAAATTTCCCAAGTGCTGGCTTTTGGGGTGGCTGGTTAACTGCGGCCCTAGAGCGCCGCGCATGAAAGCACCGAAGCCAAAGAAATGGGCTGAGCAGGAAATCCGCCGTTTGATTAAGCTGGCCCGGCAAGGAGCGGGTACGTCGAAGATTGCAGCCGAGCTGGGGCGCTATGCCGGTTCAGTAAGGCGGATGGCGCGGACGGTCGGTATAACGTTGAAGAAGTAGCGGTGCGTCAACTCAGCAGGCTGGCACCATCCACGCGCCAGCGCAGCCCTAATGGCTGAGCGCAGCTGAACTTCGAGCGGATGCCGCACCAACTTCTGCGACCGTATCAGACAGGCTGGATAGGCCCGCCTCAACTGCCGCGATATCTTCCTCGATCCGCTGGACCGCGCCACTGCAATCGAAGCCCTTCATCGCTTTCAGATCGACCGCCAACCGCCGCCTGTGCATCCGAAGGTCTTCTAGGGCTTGCCGATCGCCGAGCCGGGCATAGCCTTCGACAATCAACTCAATCGCACTCTGCATCACGCACACCATAAAATAAACTTCAAGAACCAATCGGGTGATCCTAGCTTTCGATCGTGCTCGTGGTCAAACACGCCTTCCATATGCGCTGCAATACAGCGCAACTCGCTCATCCGTAATTCTACGGGCATTGCATATTTATCCCTCTTCGCATCTACTTCAGATTGTTTTGAAGACCATCCGAATTTCAGACGGGGCGCACATGAGCGTCAAAGCCATGATGGCAACTATTCTCCAAGACCAGATGACATCACGCGGCATAAGCTCGCTATCGCGATCTGATTACGAGGAGATCGTAGCACTGCTGATTGAGCAGCTTCGCGAAATGGAGTTCGAACTGGCCGCGCGAGAGCTTCGCAAGCATGATCCGTAATTGCGGGGGATCTTCGAGCGATGACCCACGGTTCTTGTCTATGTGAGGCAGATTAGGGATGGAAGTAATCAAAAATTCTCGAAATCAATCTGAGGCACGACGAATTGCCGAACTAGCTTACCCTTATCCCGGCTGCTGTCTGTGTGGGCAGACGGTTGGGAGAGAATTGGCGCATTTGGATCACGAAGCGGCCAACAACGATCCAGACAATCTTGCGTGGCTCTGCAATCATCATCATTGGATGTATGACGCTGGCCTCTTTTCGCTCGCCGCGTTGAAGGTCCAACGCTCTCACTGGCAGGACAGAAAGGGGGAGAGGACTAACGCATATATGAAAGACGCGGGGAAGAAAGCCGCGGCTACACGTGCAGCGAACGCCATTAAAAAGCGGCGGAGCGAGGCCGCGCGAAAGGCCGTTGCAACACGTCGAGCAAATGCAGCGCGAATTGCTCAATGACACGGACGCGTAGCTTTGATGATGCCGGTGGCATTCGCTTTGCGCTTTTTCCGCCGCGCCGCTGAGGCATAGTCGAGGGAGTAATGAGCGATATCTTTAAGTTCTGGTCGCGAATTAAGCGAGGATCGCCTATCCATCCCGACGATGCCGAAGTCTTCGGGCGTCTAGGCGCCGAAAAGCACGGGTTTGACTTAAGGTGCTTACCGGCAGCATTCGGCGGTCCTTTGAAGACCGCCAAGGTCGTCTTGCTCTTCGCTTCCCCCGGATTGAGCAGCCAACTGGACCTCTCCGACGCCAATACGAATGAGGGAAAAGATTACTATATGCGTCGATGGAAGGGCCGAGAGCCATTTCGCGACGAAGGCGATGGAAGTAAGTGGCTCAGGAGCATTGTAAAGCGCTTTGGCGACTACGACGACATCCGGCATAGCCTCGCAGTGCTGAACATCGGCGCCTAGCATTCGCGCCGCGTGAAGGACTGGCGAGCCGTCATGTCGTTGCCTTCCAGCCGGGCATCCTTGAGCTGGGCACAAAGCGTATTGTTCCCGGCTGCTGAGAACGGCGAGATAGTGGTCATTTGTATGCGGGCCGCGACCGCTAGTAAATGTGCAAAGGGGTTATCTCGTGCGAGACAATCCAGCCAATGAGCGGATAGTCAGAATTGTGCAAGGAAGTCTTAGTCGGTCGCTGTGCTTCCCCGTACGTACGCTAAGACCGACGATCTAGCGGCTCGCATTTCTCTCTAAAGCGAGCTGCCATAAGCTCGCTCTTGCGCCATTCAGCCCGACGCCGCCGCTCAAGCGCCATCGCCTTGCGCGTAACCACGTCAGAAATGATCTCATCAATCTCACGTCCATCAAGCGTTCGCCTGATGCGCAGAACCGTAGATAGCACAATCAGCACATCGCCGTGAGGCATCAGGAGATCGCGGGCAACGACATCGCAGTGCGCGAGAAACGTCTCGATCGCCTCATCGCTAGAGCAGATCAGCAACGCCAGCTCGCGAGCCTGCCGGAGGTCATCAACCGGGTAAGCCGGCTCAACTTCTAGCAGCAGACGCTCGGCAGCGCGGCCGGCCAGAAACTCGATGCACTTGGAGTAGACACTGCCAAAGACATCAGCCACCGGCCGGCGGTCTTCGCCGGCTTTCGGCATCATAGGACTGATCACAGCCCGAACATCAGAGGCATCGCCGCTGCCTTCACTGAAAGCCTCTGAATGGCCGACACCCCAGCACAAGCCTTCGGAGCCATGGATCGGGTCCGGGTTCACAGTGACGCCGCCAACTTCGTGACCGAGCAAACGCGCGCAGATGGCATGCCCGGCCTCATGCACGCTGATCCGTTGATCCTGTTCTTCGGTCCGGCCGAGCGTGGCAAGCAACTCGTCGTATTCGTCGGGCGGTTCATCTGGGCCGCCGCCAGCCGCAGGAACGACCATTTCGGCGGCGGCGGCCCCAGTTCCGGGAGAACAGGTCGCATACTCAGCAGTACCATCCTCGACCGGGCATCCATCAGACATGACCGATAACCTTCAACTGCCGCACGACCATGCGTGCACGGATAGTGGCAACCCGAGTGTCCGAGAGTTGCGGCATGGCGCGCGCGATCATCTCCGCCACACGGGTCGGGATGCGATTTGTATTCTGGGGATCGACAACCCAGCCATCGATGCGTGTGATGATCTGGTGCGGCTGCCAGCCGGCGGGAGCTGATTTCATGAGCGAGGTACCTCCTAGCCGACGAGAAATTTCGGCTGGATCGGCAAGTAACGGTAGCGGTCCTCCGGCGGTGCGGGTGCCGGCACTTCGGCCGACGCCTCCTCCGGCAACGGCAACTTGGCCGGAGCAGTGCCCGCGAGCACAGCGTCGGCATGCGCGCGCAGCATCGTGCTGACCAATTCGACCGCTTGAGGAACCTCGGAAAGGCAAACCTTCGCAAAATTGTTGATGCCTAGCGCCTCGTAAACGATCGGCACAGCCCGATGGGTATGTTCGGACAGGCGCTCGGCCACGCTATTGAACTCCAAGCCAATCTCGCCGAGCTTGCGAGCGAGCAGTTCAATTTCCGCCGCCGTCTCAGAACGCAGCTTGCGGTCCGCCATCTCGGCCTTGGCGTGCTCAAGATCGGTGATCTTCCGATCGATCTCAGAAAGCGCGCTCCGCAGCGTGACAGCGCGATCCTGAGCCGCACGAAGAGAAGTTTGGGCGGCGTCGAGCCCGGCCTCGTCGCCGGACAGAGCGCAGTCTTTGGCAGATGTCAGATGGCGGGTGACCGCCTGATCGCAGTCAGCAAGTCGGGCAGACACACGCTCGCGATTGGCATTAGCCGCATCGATATCGCGTTGCACCACCTTTTCGGGGTTCGATGATTTGAATAATGCCATTTGTCTAGCTCCTTCAGTTGAAGCTAGTGTAAGCGGCTGCGGCGCGCGTCGCACACGTTGAAAACCAAATTATTACAAACGGCGGCTCCTATATCTGTCGATGTGACGCGGTGCCTTCAGATACTGGGAAGGATTTCATCCGATGAACGACTATGCGTCGGCGGTCAGCCAGCGTTGGCTACAGATTGCAGTAAACAAGAAGCCTGACTGAAGAAGAATGGCACGGTGCTATTCGACTTATCCATGCAGTTCTCGGGCTGCGAAGGATCTTCGGTCACGCGGCGTATTCGACGCATTTGTGGATGTGAAGAGGCTCCGGAACGAGATCGGAAATTCGACCGAAGGGACGCATGCTGTACAAGCCCCACCGAAAGAAAGCCAATCCGCGCGGGTCGCAAGAATTCTAGAAGAGGTTGCCCTGATCGAACGGGCGAGACCGCCTCTTCCAATAACTGTCGAACGAACGACGCGAGACAGCCGAGGTAATCAGTATGATCAAATCGGAGGCTTTGGTCGCGACGCCAAAGGCTCCCCGCTGTCTCGCGATCGTCTCATCAAGCTTTGATCGCGTGTAGAAGATCACCGGAAGGTTGATGTGGAGTGGAAGCAACTTTGCTAGGAAATCGTATCCTGCTTCTTCGTCATCCCCGCGCTTCATATCGGAAATAATAAGGTCAAATGGTGCTTCGCTCAGCAGCTTCAGCGCGTCCTCTGTGCTGCGGGCGATGGTAATCGCAACACCGAACTCCGCCAGAGCCAGCATTTCGTAACGATTACCGTCAGGTCGATCATCTACCCACAAAACACGCTTGCCCTGAAGTTCGCGTCGAGGAATGGCATCCGTGACCAGCTCCGCAAGACGGATCGCGCTTTCGACGCTGGGCCTCTCCTCGGAAGGCTTCAGCTTTGTTTTATCGGCACCTCCACCAAGGTCGGCTTTCGCAATGGCTTCCGAAGCGGCGCGCTTTGCGGATGCTTCAACGCCGAAAGCCTTTAATGATCCCTCTGATAAGTTGGATAGGAAGTCTTTGATGGTGGGCGTAAATCGCCAAATTAAATAGGCCCCGACAGCAGGCCATGCAAAAGCCGATATCAACTTGGCCAAAGCCTCAATGATCTTTGCGATATTTTCTACCATTAGCGCTCCACCTAGAGTGGTAGCTTATACATGGCTTTGGTACCGATGAAAGGCCCAGACTGTCGGAATACGTCGCAATGGGGTCGCAGCTGCGCGTAGCGACCCGCAATCTTTTCTGCCGCACGGCTTAGCGCGCAAAGACCTGCTTGCGAGCCTTCAGGCTCGCCACGTTGACGAACCAGCGCTTGCCCACGCGGCGAGCTTGGATCAACCCCGCTTTCGCCCAGAGACGTGCGGTCTCGTACACGACATCAGCGTCGTGAGCAGCTGCCTTTAATGGCAACCATTCTTCGGGCGTCTGTTCCAGCTGTGTAACGCGCGCCGCGAGCACGGCAATGGTCTGCTTCAGCTCGTTGATTGCAGCATGCGGGTCGCGATCAGCGGCGGGATCATCCGCTGCTTTGGGCATCGCGCTTGAGATTGCAGTCATAGTTGTTTCCTAAGTTGTGGTGCGGTTTAATATCAACCCCTAAGCAAGTGCTGGCCCTGCGGCGCCCGAGAGCGCAGGAGCCACCCGCATGGGGCATGGCTTGAGAAGAACCTTGGTGAAATACGTGTCACGTCTGCCACGCCTGTCCTCCTTGGAGTGACAGCCGGGACAACCGTGACAGCCATTTTCATTTATCGACCACACGCGCGCGCGTGGTACTGGTAATGAGAAAAAGCCGTCACGCTTGCCACGCCTGTCACCGACTACAGATCACGCATCAGAGCCGTCGTCCGGCTTCAAGGCAACGCCGCAAAACTCACGCACATTGTTGCGCTTGCGGTAGGCAAAGCCCGCTTTCCGCATGCTTTCCTTGAAATCGGCCTGCGTGCCGGGCTTCGCGCCGACCGAGCGGGCGTACTCAGACCACGAACGGTAAAGCGTGCTGCTGGCTTCGGAAATCGTGCCGCCAGTAATGCACTGCTCCTCCAACCAACGCGGAAACACCTCCTGATCGCTGAAGTATTCCTCGGTAGCCTCGATCACGCAGCTCGGCCGAACAAGACCGCTCTTCTGCCAGTCAAGACAGCCCTCAATCATCCAGTGCAAGATGCCGGGCGCTTCTGTCAGCAGCTTCTCGGGAAGCTGACGATCGGGTGCGGAGGGCTTAAAGATGAACGGCACGATATTGAACCGCCGACGCGCGGCCTCATCAACGTTGGTCAGCGTCGGCTTGTGATTTCCGATGATCGTCAGCTTGAACTGCGGCATGTAGGTGAAAAAATCTTGCCGCATGAACCGCGCTGTGATGCGATCACCGCCCGTCATCTGTTTGATGCGGGCTTCCGCCCAAGCACGGCCAGCCTCAGTCTCCGAAGCCGTGACCATGCGCGCTCCGTGCAACATCGCCAAGTCAGTCGGATGCTTGTCGTTGGCCGATGCCGTGAAGGTTTCCATCGCTGACACGGCCGCGTAGTCGTGCAAAATGTGCGACGTGGTGTTCAGGTACACGCTCTTACCGTTGCCACCGGGTCCGTACGCGAACAAGAGCGCATGTTCCGACGTAATGCCGGTCAATGCATAACCGCCCCACTGCTGCAAGAAGCGGATCAATTCATGATCGTCGTTCGTCGCCTCCTTCAAGAAATTGAGCCACAGCGGGCAGCCTGTGTTTGCGGGCGTGACCGCTGTGATTTTCGTGATGCCGTCCTCCGGGACGCTCGCACGCAGTTTGCCGGTACGCAGATCGACCGTGCCGCCGGGCGTGCCCAGCAACCAAGGATCGCGGTCCCAATATTCGCTGGTCACAGCGACATTCTGGTCGTGTTTGGAAAAGCGCTCGACGCCGGCCGAAAAGCTTGTCTTATTGGTGATGTAACGCTTGCGCTCGTCTTGGTTCTCCGAAAGCTGGCGAGCGAGCTTACGGGCGAAGTCGAACGCACGGCCCGTGCTGTCTGGCTTCCAACAGATGCCATTCCAATAGAACCATGCAGCGTGTGTATGGCAGTAGCGCAGGTTTTCGCCATGCAGGTCAACGAACTCCTGCGCGGCGCTGTCTTCGGTCACGATGTCATTGGACTTGTGCGCGGGACCGAGATGCGCCACGCCCCGATTGTCGTGGATCGCTTCAGAGGGCAGATCAGAATTGCGCGCGTTCGCTTCACTGTAATCCAGCCATTCCGCAATCTTGCCGGTAACTTTCTCGCCGAACAGTTCCTTCAGTGAGGGGTAACCGTACGTGCGGTCACCCTTCTCATAGGCGAGAGCGGCATCATGCGCCGTCCGAATGCGATCACGCAAATCTTCGTCCTTCGCAGCCCGCGCGATGTACTCGGCGTACAGCTTAATGTGCGGCAGGTCGAAGCCGCAGCGGGCAAGAAAGCCGCCCACGATCAAGGCCGCGTCGTGACGGCCGCCCTTCATCGGCCAATAGCGTGCCATCAAGCAGAGTGCAGCCAGCAGCTTGGCGCGCCGCAACAGCTCATCGTCCGCAACCTGAGCGGGCTCGCCGTCTTCTTCCCAATTGATAAGCTCGCCGCAATCATGCACCGAGCCCGGAAAAACGGTTTGAGCGCCCTTGTTGCCGCCGCCGACGCGGACCTCCAACAGCACGGTCTTGCTCATCGGATCCTTGAACTGCACGGTTGCCTGATCAAGGTTCTCCCCGATGGACGTGACGTAAAGGAAATGGCTGTCACGTTTTGAAGAGCGACCAAAAACCGCGCCAGTCTTCGGCAGCACCACGCGCGCAATAGCGACGGCCTCCGCACAATCCAGATCAACGTCCGTCAAGCCGCCCGACTTCCGGCCGAGCTGCACGCCAATGTTCTGCGGCTGATCGCTGAAGAAGCGAACAACCTTGCTTCCGGTGATAACACGGTGCTGCCAATCCGTGCCGATCGGCTTCTTCTGACGAAGCGGAAGCGGGACAGGGTTCCACCCGCGCATGGCATACTGAAGCGCGTTCCACTCTGGCGTACCTGTAGTCGGCCACTTCTGGCCCAGCTCAAAGATTTTGCCGCCGTCATAGGCCAAAGCGAACTCGGCAAACTTCTCAAACGGGCACTTTGCATTCTCATCGAGAGATGTGGTAGTAGTCATGTTGTATCCTTTCCAAAGGTGCAGTTGGTCGTTTCCCGTGACCTGTGGCTAGGTCATAGGAAAGCAGAGTGAATGGTTTGAGTGCTTTGAGGCAGCCCGGCACAGGCTGCCTTTTTCTACAATTACGCGGCGGTCGCGTCAGCCTCAAGCGCACGACGCCAAGCCGCTGCGGCCTCGCGCGAGATCAACACGCGAGTGCCGAGTTTGAACGTAACGGGCATCAAGCCTTCAGACTTCAGCTTGTAGAAGAGCCTGCGGCTGATGCGATGACGAGCGCAGAACTCGTCAATGCTCAAGGCATCGGGCTCAATCGCCGAAGTCGGATGGTTCAACTTACGGGCGGTAATTTCGGGGCGCATTCTCATAACTCCGCGTGCATTGCTGTGTGTCTGAACACTGCGGTGTTTCGCGGGAGCTTGGAAAGAGCGTTACCGATAAACACGTGGACTTCCGCACAAACGCATCGCGCGAACCCGACACTAGGTCGGCTCGCTGTGGATAACCCCCGATGGGGACGTTCAGCAGGAAGCTGCGACGACAACCGTGGCGCTTGGCTTGCAGTCAGCTCGCCAAAGCGACGATATTGGCGCCACTTGCAGGCTCATCATGCAACAGCGCGTTGCGAAAAAGATCGTCGGCGCGCTCCACGATATATTTCGAATAATGCGCTTCAATCATGCGAACGCTAGTGTTGTGGACCGATGCAACATAACGAATTGGGACGTTCTTCAGCAACATCCGAACGATGCTCGAATGCCTCAGCGCGTAAACGGTTACGGTGGCCGGATCGAGCCCAATGGCAGTGACGATTTGATCAACCTGACGATGATATCTCTGGCCCGGATTTTGGCCCCACGCAGTCCCATCGTCCTGCAACAGCAACGGCGCCGTGTCGCTACGGCCATGTGCCGCCGACCGCAGCTTCGCGGCGAGTTGCGTAGTGATATTCACGCTATAGCGCTCTTGCTTCTTCTGACTGCGGTTCCTGCCGCCGCCTTTGGCTGACTTCGGCATCATCAACTTCGGTGTAGTTGGATGGTCGCGAAAATCTTCGACAAGCAGCCGCACGACCTGCGATGGTCTCCCGCCGGTCTTCGCGAGGACATCAATCAGTAACCCGAGTTGTTCGCCGCGCGCGTACGCCGTTGCAACGAAGTTTCGTACCTGATCATCCGACAAGATCACGTTGCGGGCTGCGACTGCGTCCGGCAGACCAGCCAGCCCGACCTCCCAAGCTTGTCCGTTCTGAATGCGCTCGTCGTGCTGTCTGGCCAGTTCAAGGGCTGCGCTGAGGCAACGGCAAAGCCGATTGATCGTTGAGGCAGCCATTTTCGGAAGAAGGCTGTCGCGCCATTTCCTCAGTTCGTTCGGATTGAGCAACTGAACGGGCCTAGCCAGCAGCGTAGGGGTCAGATGCCGACGACGCGGCCATTCAGCGTTGTAAGGGTTAGCCCCACGGGCTTCGAGGTCGAGCCGATAAGCTGTCAGGGCGGCGTCAACGGTGATGGGGGCCGTGTCGGCATCGCCACGCGCCAGCTTTTTGGCAGCGTCCTGCGCTTGATAGAACGTCAGCACGCTCTTGCTATCACTGTCTTCGAAGTCGTCGGCGAGGGCGAAGCCCTTTGTCCAGTAGGCGCCGTGACCATCGCTAGACTTGAGCACCCACGTGCCGTTGGTCTTGTTGCGGCGATACATCAACGAGATGCCACGAGCGAGCGACGGGCCGCTGTAGGGTCTGCGGCGGGCTTTCAAGCGAAGGCGAGCGCTGCGGCTTTCGAGAGCGCTGAAGCTGACTTTGCGAGCCATGATTGTGTCCCCGTTCTCGCGAAGTGTCGCGATCGTGTCTGTGCGCGCCACGGCGCACCGACGCATGCGCTACGGGCAATTTCAGCGCAAAATGTCGAGATATCAATAGGGTGGTCAGTGCGTCGGCGTGCGCGCATGTGCGTCGGTATTTTTATTTTCCCCTGCGCAGGGAAGGCCGGATGTTTTGGCTTCACCTGTATGCCGCTGTGCAAATTCTTGTTGCCACCTTCCGCACAGTGGACCGTGGGTGCCCGGCCGGCACCCGGTCTTCCCTGCGCCCTCTTTCATTCGAGGGTGAGGCGATGCAGCAAAGCTCGGGCGAAATGCGCCGCGAGGTAGCAAAGGTGTGTCTGCAATTGGAAATGCAAATCCAAAGAGCGATGCCGCTACCCCACACTTCGTCATTGCGAGAAGCCCTTGCGACGAAGCAATCCAGACTGTCTCCGCGGAGGGATTCTGGATTGCTTCGCTGCGCTCGCAATCACGAGTTGATGCAGTGACGAGCGAAACTGCTAGCTCTCATGTTCGGGCACACGCAAGCCTTTGCAGAGCTGTCATAGTCTCTAACACGCACTAACCAACAGCCGACTTAAAACTGTCATAATCGCCGAATGGAACCCGCGCCTGCGTCCCTTTTACACGGCATTAAGCGTGCGGCGCATTGGATGCGCGGGGAAAGTGCGTTGGGGACTGCCATGAGTGCCGCGAAGAAACTGTCGGGAAAACCGGCCACCGAAATGTTCGATGACATCCCGGTGCTTCAGCGCAAATGGCGTGCCGCGTTGAAGCCGGGCGAACGGCTGCCGCGCTATGAAGACGTGATGCTCGGGAGCCTCGGCCGGCTCGCCGATCACATCGCGCTGCTGAAGAACGACGGCGCCCTCGAACTGTCGCGCAGCGGACGCTACGTGCAGAAATGGCTTGGCGAGGAGCGCTGGGACATCCCGGTCGCCGATCTCTCGCCCGATTGCGCCACCGCGCTGTCGGAAGCGGTCGCGAGCGCGCTCCAGAACGGACGGCCGCACCAGGCCAGTGCGCATTGCGTGCGCGACGGCATGGTCAGGACCTACGATCTGCTGGCGCTGCCGACCTCCTCTCGCTGGGGCGCCACGCTGGTCGGCGCCTACATCAACGAGCGCGGCGCGCAGTACAATCTCCTCGACGCGATTTTCTCATCGACCGACGACGCCGTGATCTCGCTGGCGACGCTGCGCGATGCCGAAGGCAGGCCGTTCGATCTTCAGGTGGTGCATCACAACAAGAGCGCGGGGTTGCTGCTGAAGGCTGCGGGCGCCGGCCTGTTGTGGCGCCGGATCGGCGAGGGCGACACCTTGCTCGCCGCGCCCGACATCATCAAATTCCTGCTCAAGGCCGTCTCCGGCGGCCGCGGCGAGCAGCTCGAGATCGAGCATGATGGCCGCAATCTCCACCTCAGCGCCACCGCCTTCGCCGACGTGGTCTCGCTGACGATCTCCGACCTCACCGCGCTCAAGCGGCGCGACGCCTCGTTCCGCCTGCTGTTCGACAACAACCCGATGCCGATGTGGGTGTTCGACGCGCAGACCAAGGAGTTTCTCAGCGTCAACGATGCCGCGGTCCAGCATTACGGCTACAGCCGCGGCACCTTCCTGCGCATGAAGCTGCACGAGATCTGGCCCGAGGACGAGTGGGACAGCCACGCCGAGGCGCTCGAACGGCTCGGTGACACCTATCACTCCTCGCGCAACTGGCGGCATCTGCGCGCCGACGGCAGCGAGATCGAGGTGCTCACGTTCGGCCGACGCGTCGCCTTCGACGATCGCGACGGCTATCTGGTCGCGGTGGTCGACATCACCGAGCGACGCAAGGCCGAGGCGCGGATTGCCCACATGGCGCACCATGACGGGCTCACCGACCTGCCGAACCGCGAATATTTCCAGGAGCGCCTGAAGCAGGCGCTCGACCAGGCCGCGGGAAAACGGGTCGGCGTGCTCTACATCGACCTCGACCTGTTCAAGAACATCAACGATTCCTTCGGACATCCGGTCGGCGATCGCCTGTTGAAGCGGGTCGCCGAACGTCTGACCACCGCGGTGCGCGGCGCCAATCTCGCGGCCCGACTTGGCGGCGACGAGTTCGCCGTGATCCTCGCCGCCGACGTCTCGCCGAACGAGGCCAGCGCCTGCGCGACCTTGCTGATCGACATGCTGAAAGCGCCCTACGACCTCGACGGCCAGGAGATGGTGATCGGCGCCAGCATCGGCATCGCGCTGTCGCCGGGCGACGGCGTGACGCCGGAAGAGTTGATGCGCAATGCCGACATGGCGCTGTACCGGGCGAAATCCGACGGCGGCGGCGTGCATCATTTTTTCGAGCGCGAGATGGATCTCCAGGCGCAGAAGCGCCGCGACATGGAGGTCGACCTGCGCCGCGCTTTCGCCAATGGCGAGTTCGAGCTGCACTACCAGCCGCTGGTGTCGATCGCGTCCGATCGCATCTCCGGCTTCGAATCGCTGCTGCGTTGGCGTCATCCCGACAAGGGCATGATCTCGCCTGCGGAATTCATTCCGGTCGCCGAAGACATCGGCCTGATCACCCAGCTCGGCGAGTGGGTGCTGCGCGAGGCCTGCGCCGAAGCGATGAAATGGCCTTCCGACGTCAAGATTGCGGTCAATCTGTCGCCGGCGCAATTCCGCAGCCGCAATCTGGTTCAGGTCGTGATCTCGGCGCTGGCGCAGTCCGGCCTGTCGCCGAAGCGGCTCGAGCTCGAGATCACCGAGTCGATCTTCCTGGCCGAGACCGACGCCAACCTCGCGATCCTGCATCAATTGCGCGAGCTCGGCGTCGGCATCTCCATGGACGATTTCGGCACCGGCTATTCCAGCCTCAGCTATCTGCGCAGCTTCCCGTTCGACAAGATCAAGATCGACCGCTCCTTCGTGAAGGATCTGGCGCAGCGTCCCGACTGCGTCGCCATCGTGCGTGCGATCTCGGGCCTCGGCCGCAGTCTCAACATCACCACGACCGCGGAGGGCGTCGAGACCGAGGATCAGCTCGACTGGTTGCGCGCCGAAGGCTGCAACGAGGTGCAGGGCTTTCTGTTCAGCGCGGCGCGGCCGGCCGCCGAGATCGCAAAGCTGCTCGCCGAGTTCGGTCAGCGCGCCTCACGGGCGGCGTAGTCCTTCCGGGTAGCAGTCGTAGACCAGCGCCTTGAAGGCGGGCGTGATGCGGCTGCGCTCGTTCTGGGTCTGCTGCATCATCAGGTAGACCATGTCGAGCTTGGGATCGACGCCGAAATAGGTGCCGCTGCCACTGTCCCATTTCAACTCGCCGAGCGAGCCCGGCGGCGGCGGTTTTGCGTTGCCGGGATCGGTCCGCACACCGATGCCATAGCCATAGCCGAAGCCGTCGCCCGGAAAGTAGAAGTAATCGCGTCCGACGCCGGAGCCGGGGCCGATGTGATCGGTCGTCATGGCCTTGAAAGCGGCGGGGCTCAGATAGCGCCTGCCCTCGAACTCGCCGCCGTTGAGCAGCATCTGCGAGAAGCGCTGATAGTCGGTGATGGTCGAGAGCAGGCCGCCGCCGCCGGATTCCCATTCGGGATGGGCGAGGCGGTCGCGCTCGCCGGCGAGCAGGATCGGGTCGCTCGGCAGCGGCCGCGCCATCCGTGCACGCTCCTCCGGAGTCCTGAGCACGAATTTGGTGCTGCTCATGCCGAGCGGATCGAGGATGCGTGCTTTCAGGAACTCATAAAGCGTCTGGCCCGAGATGATCTCGATGACGGCGCCGAGCACGTCGGTGGAATGGCCGTAGCGCCACAGCGTCCCGGGCTGACGCGTCAGCGGCAGTCCGGCGATACGGTCGGCGAATTGTCTGTTGTTGAAGGGGCCTTCGAAAATATTGGCGGCCGAGTAGACCTCCATGACCCATGGGGCGCCGATATAGTCGTAGCTGATGCCCGAGGTGTGCCGCAGCAGATCCTCGATGTTGACGGGACGGACCGGCGTCTCGAGTTCGATCGTCGTTGGACCGTCCGGCTTGGTGATCTCGATGCCCACCTTGGTGCCGGCAAAGAGCGGGATGTATTTCGACACGGGATCGGTGAGCGCAAGCTTGCCCTCGTCGATCAGCATCATCGCGCCAAGGCACGTGATCGGCTTGGTCATGGAGTGGATGGCGAAGATCGTATCGGGCGTCATGGCGAGGCCCGTCCTGGTGTCGCGCACGCCGAAGGTCTTGAGGTAGACCGGCTTGCCGTGCTGCTGGACCAGGATCACGGCGCCCGGCAGCCGGCCGCTCGTGACCTCGTTGTTGAAATAGTCGGTGATGCGGTCGAGCCCCCCGGGCGAGGGGGCAGGGACATCGGCCGCACGGCTCCGCGCCATCGTGCCGGCCAGCAGCGCAGCCCCGACCAGAAATTCACGACGTTTCATCCGGGCTTCCTCCCTCGCCGGGAACAAAGCCGCAAGACATCAGGGGCGTCAACAAGCCTTCGATTAAAATCGCGTCACGATTTCCGAAAGGAACGGTCGCGGACGGTCCTCGCTCGGCCTGGTCGGCTTGCCGATATGGATGAAGCCGGCGAGCTTCTCGTCCGGCTTCAGGCCGAGCCCGTCCAGAACGTCTCGGTCGAACGAGAACCAGCCGGTCAGCCAGCAGGCGCCGTAGCCGAGCGCGGTCGCGGCCGTGACGATGTTCATGGCGCTCGCGCCCGCGGACAATTCCTGCTCGAACGCCGGCACCTTCGGATGCGGCTTGGTGAAGCTGACGATGCCGATCACCAGCGGCGCGTCGGTGAGGCGCCTGCGCTCGGTCTCGACATCGGTCGCGGGCGCGCCGGGATTCTTGCGGGCGAAGACCTTGGCGATCACCTCGCCCGCGCGCTGGCGCGCATCGCCCTCGAAAATGATGAAGCGCCAGGGCGCAAGCTTGCCGTGGTCGGGCACGCGCGCGCCGATGGTGAGGATGGTCTCGAGCTCGGCCGGCGAGGGGCCGGGCCCCGTCATCTCGCGCGGCTTGACGGAGCGGCGGGTTTTCAGCAGTTCGATGGCGTCGGGCACTACGATATCCTCTTCGGCTGGTCGTCGGGCGTGCCATGCCGAGATAAGCATGCACGCCCGCAACCGGAAGCGAATTTAGATCGATTTCAGGAATCAGGCGGCGTCGCGCGCCCGCCGAACGTCCGGCGGGGTCGCTTCGTCGACGAGGGCGGTGATCGCCTCCGCCGTCGTCATCACCTTCTGGCCGTCGCTGCCGAGCCGGCGGATGGAGACCGAATGCGTCTCGGCCTCCTTCTTGCCGCACACGAGCAGCGCCGGAATCTTGGCCAGCGAGTGCTCGCGGACCTTGTAGTTGATCTTCTCGTTGCGAAGATCGATCTCGGCCCGGAGCCCGGCGCGGCGGACCTGCTCCAGCACCTGCTTGGCATACTCGTCGGCCTCCGAGGTGATGGTGGTGACCACCACCTGCACCGGCGAGAGCCAGAGCGGGAAGCTGCCGGCATAGTGCTCGATCAGGATGCCGATGAAGCGCTCCATCGAGCCGCAGATCGCGCGGTGCACCATCACCGGCGGCTTCTTGCCGCTGTCATGGTCGATGTAGAACGCACCGAACCGCTCCGGCAGGTTGAAGTCGACCTGCGTGGTGCCGCACTGCCAGTCGCGGCCGATGGCATCGCGCAGCACATATTCGAACTTCGGCCCGTAGAAGGCGCCTTCGCCCGGATTGATCTCGGTCTTGATGTGATTGTTCTGCGCCTGGATCTGGCTCAGCACGGTGGCCATCACGCGTTCGGCGTGATCCCACATCGCATCGGTGCCGACGCGCTTCTCCGGCCGGGTCGAGAGCTTCACCGTGAGATCGCCGGTGAAGCCGAAATCCGCATAGGTCGACAGGATCAGCTCGTTGATCTTCAGGCATTCGTCGGCGAGTTGGTCCTCCATGCAGAAGATGTGCGCATCGTCCTGGGTGAAGCCGCGCACGCGCATCAAGCCGTGCATGGCGCCGGACGGCTCGTAGCGATGCACCACGCCGAACTCGGCGAGGCGCAGCGGCAGGTCGCGGTAGCTTTTCAGGCCGTGCTTGAAGATCTGCACGTGGCCGGGGCAGTTCATCGGCTTCAGCGCAAACCAGCGCTTGTCCTCGGCCTCGTCGCCGGCCGACTGGGCCGCGAACATGTTCTCGCGGTACCAGCCCCAATGGCCCGAAGTCTCCCACAGCGACTTGTCCAGGATCTGCGGCGCGTTGACCTCGTTGTAGTCGCCGGCAAGGCGGCGGCGCATATAGGCGATCAGCTGCTGGAAGATGGTCCAGCCCTTCGGGTGCCAGAACACGACGCCCGGACCTTCCTCCTGGAAATGGAAGAGGTCGAGCTCGCGTCCGAGCTTGCGATGGTCGCGCTTCTCGGCTTCCTCGATCTGCTTGAGATAAGCATCGAGGTCCTCCTGCTTGGCGAACGCCGTCCCGTAGATGCGCGTCAGCATCGGGTTGTTGCTGTCGCCGCGCCAATAGGCGCCGGCCACCTTCATCAGCTTGAAGGCGCCTCCGACCTTGCCGGTCGAGGTCATGTGCGGGCCGCGGCAGAGATCGAACCAGTCGCCCTGGTAGTAGATCTTGATCGGCTCGTTGCCGGGAATCGCGTCGACCAGCTCGACCTTGAAGGCCTCGCCCTTGTCGCGGAACACCTGTTTCGTCTTCTCGCGGTCCCAGACTTCCTTGGTGAACGGTTTGTCGCGCGCGATGATCTCGCGCATCTTCTTTTCGATCGCGGCAAAGTCTTCCGGCGTGAACGGCTCGTTGCGGAAGAAGTCGTAGTAGAAGCCGTTCTCGATCACGGGGCCGATGGTGACCTGGGTGCCCGGCCACAGCGTCTGCACGGCTTCGGCCAGCACGTGCGCGCAGTCGTGGCGGATCAGCTCGAGCGCGCGCGGGTCGTCGCGATTGATCAGCTCGAGCTTGGCATCGGCTTCGATGGGATCGTCGAGGTCGGCGATCACGCCGTCGAGCGCCATCGCGACCGTGCGCTTGGCCAGCGAGGGCGAGATGCCCTTGGCGATCTCGAGACCGGTGATGTTCTTGTCGTATTCGCGCCGGGCGCCATCGGGGAAGGTGAGGGTGACTTTTGCGGCGGGGGTCACGGGCTTCAGATTGCTCAGGCTGTATTGGAAACCGGATTCGGACTTGTTCTGGTCGGACATTGCTTTTCTCCTGAAGCTCACTCCTGCGAACGAGCGCAGGTAAGCGGGAACGAGCGATATATCAGGCGATTCGGCCTGTGCAATCCGGCATTTCCAAGAAAGTGGCGCGCAAAAGCCGGGGCGGCGCGCCAACTATTTCGAGCCACGCCCTTTAACCGGTCGGATGTCTCCTCTACATGCAATTGCATGGAAAGCGCACGCGCCGGCCGTTTCACGCCCACCGCCTTGATGCTCGGCAATCTCGTCACGGGCTGCTCGGTGCTGGCGCCGGCAGGCATGCTGCCGGAATTGTCGACGGGGCTCGGCATCAGCATCCATGCGGCAGGGCTGCTGATCACGTTCGGTGCGATCACGCTGTGCATCGGCTCGCCGCTGACGGCGTGGCTGACCAGCCGCATCGAACGGCGGACGCTGCTGACGACAACGCTTGCGGTGCTGGCCCTTGGCAATATCGCCTCGGCCTTTGCGCCTGACTATACCAGCCTGCTCGTCATTCGCCTGATGATGCTCGCGGTCGGCGCGCTCTACACGCCGCAGGCTGCCGGCACGGCGGCGCTGATCGTGCCGGTGGCGCGGCGTGGCAGCGCCATCGCCTATATCTTTCTCGGCTGGTCGCTGGCGGCCGCCGTCGGCCTGCCGCTGATCACCTTCATCGCCAGCCGCTATGGCTGGCGCGCGGCCTATGGCGGAATCGGCGTGCTTGGCGGCATCAGCTTCCTGTTGCTGCTGCTGCGCCTGCCGGCGGGCCTGAAGGGCACGCCGGTGGACCTGAAGACCTGGAGCGCGGTCGGTCGCAACGGGACCATCCTGCTGCTGCTTGCGATCACGATGTTGCAGATGTCGGGGCAGTTCGTGGTGTTCACCTTCATGGGCCCGCTGCTCAAGAAGCTGACCGACGCCGGCCCCGATGCGATCGGCATGGTGTTCGGCATCTACGGTGTCTGCGGTTTCCTCGGCGTCGTCATCGCGACCCGCATCGTCGACACCTGGGGACCTTACCGAACCTCGCTGCTGTTTACCTGCCTGCTGCTTGCGGGCATCACGGGCTGGGCCGTCGGAGCGGGGAGCCTGGGATTGATGGCGGTCGCGGTCGCGATCTGGGGGCTCGGCTTTGCCTCGACCAATTCGATGCAGCAGGTGCGGCTGGTCGCGGCCGCACCAAGGCTTGCATCGGCGACCGTCGCGCTCAACACCTCCGTCCTCTATATCGGCCAGGCGGTCGGCTCCGCCATTGGCGGGCTGCTGTTCGCCCGCGAGTTGCTGCATCCGCTCGGCTTCGTCGCGGTCGGCTTCGTCGTGCTGGCGTTGATCCTGGTGGTCCTGACCCGGCCGCGGCCGGCTGCCGCCGCGGCCTGAATCCCGTGTTTTCGTGTGCGCAGGTGCTTGGCAAACCGCGCGCCGGAGCGCTAGAAGGCAAGGCGTGGGGACCAAAGAGAGTTGACTGAGATGAGGATGATTCTGGCGGTTGCCGCGGTGCTCTATTCAGCCTCCGCGTTTGCACAAGCCGACAAGCCACCGATGGTGGGGGACAAGCCGCTGGTGCAGGTCAAGCCGAAGGGGACGAAAGCCGCGGCTGCGACCGCCACTCCGGCGCCGAAGGGCAAGCCGCAATCGATCGCGGCGCGGCTCCAGGCCTGCCTCGACCTCGATGACGGCACCAAGGACCGGCTCAACTGCTACGACGCCATTATCCCGCCGACGCCGAAGCCGAAACCGGCGAAGGCCAAGGGTTACGCCGATTGCCGTTTCTTCAAGGAAGAGGACGAGCGGCTGGCCTGCTTCAACGGCTTTGCCGAGAGCATTCCGAAGCTGCCCAAGACCTGAGCGGCAGGACCGGGCGCTCAGCGATCACTGCGTCCAATCAACGGCTCGATGCGGATGGTGTCGTCGCGGCCACGCGGGTGAGCGCGAGTGACGGCGTTGCCGACATCTTCACCAGCACGTCCTTGAGCGGATATTGCGTCCACGCGCGGTTGACGTAGTCACGATGGGTGATGCCGTCGCCGGTCTCCACGAACACCACGCTGCCGGGGCGCAAGGGGCCGTCCATGTCTTCGGAGACGCTGATGCCCTTCTGCCTGAGCATGCTCATCAGCTCGCGGTCGCGCCGGGCGGTGTAGCGGGTGTACGAGCTGACGAAGAAGCCGGAGCGGTGGCTCGCGATCCATGAGGCGAACTTGTCCATCTCGCCATAGACGGCGTCGAGCAGCACGACGCCGCGGACGCGGTCGCTGATGCCGCCGACTTCCAAGCTCCACGCCGTCGGCAGGAAGCCGCCGCTATAGCCGACGATCACGATTGGCATGTTGGCGAAGGCGCGCGCGCTGTTGGGATCGCCGGTGAGGCGGGCGAGGTGGCTCGCCGACTCATCCATGAAGCGCTTGAGGCCGCCCGCCTGCCAGAACTTGCCGGCGCTGGAATCGGCGGCGTCGACCGCCATCTGCGGTGCGAGCAGGATGGCGTTGGCACCGGAATCGGTGATCTGCCGCGGCACCAGCTGCCGGTCGCGCACGTCGCGCTCGAGCGTCGCGCCATTGCCGTGGAAGAACACCACGATCACGCCCGGCTTGCGCACGTCGAAATGCTCGGGCACGTGCATCAGCACGCGGCTGTCGCTGTAGGTCTCGTCCTGCCAGTAGACGCGCCCGGAATAGCTGCGGTGGCCGCGGCGATCGCCCTTGGAGATGTTGAGGAACGGCGCGTCCGAGGCGGGGTTGTTGCCGAAATAGGGGAAGGCCGACGACTTCATGCTGACGAGCGTCGTCAGATCTTCACGCGGCGCACGCTGGTAGGGGACCTGCGGTGCGAGCGAGGCGACCTTGTAGGGCGCCTGCTCCGGCTGAGGCGGCTGCTGCGCGGCGCGCTTGGGCGCGAAGTCCGACATCTGCCGCTGCAGAAAGCTCTCGCTCGCCGAGGGGAAGCGCTCCCCGAATCGCGGCGCAGGGAAGCGATCCTCGAACGTGTCTGCACTTGCGACCTGAGGATTGGTCTTCGCGACGACCTGGACGTTGGCCTGCGAGTTCGCCGCGAGCGCCGCCGGGTTGGGCGCCTTGCCGCATTGAACCAACGTCAGCGACAACGGCACCAAGGCAGAGATCAGGGCGAGCCGGAGCGCGCGACCGCGCAGACCGGACGACGTCCGATCGGCGCGAATGTCAGCTCTCAGTTTCGGAACGGCCCCGACCATCCACCCATGACCCCAAGTCACGACCCAAGTCACACGCTCCATCGGCAATTCATTGAGACAATTGAGCCGACCGGCGTTTAGGCGACGTTAAGCGTCCGGAGAAACTTCCCCACATCCGGAACGCTCAAAAGGACCATGCAATCGTGTCCTGATTGTGGGGGAGGGAAACGGGATTCTCCGGTGTTTGCGCAGGTTTATCGCCCAGGGCCGTGCATAAAGGGTGCTGGAATACCTATTTCCGCTGCCTCATTTAACCCTTGTTAACCCTGCTTGAATTGACTGGACCAAACTGCACGATGCTCCCGGCGAGGCGTGACGGCTGAGGTTAAGGACCCCGATGACGGCATCAGATGCGGGTACCGCGCCCTGGATTGGCCGGCTGACCGGAAGCGGGTCGGGAATCTCCGTTCTGGTCGCGACCGCCATCGTCGTTGCCGACATGATCGGGGTGGGCGTCTTCACCAGCCTCGGCTTCCAGGTCAAGGACATCCCTTCCGGCTTCTCGATCCTGTTGCTGTGGACCGTCGGCGGCATCGTCGCGCTGTGCGGGGTATTCTCCTATAGCGAGCTCGGGGCGATGTTTCCGCGCTCGAGCGGCGAGTATAATTTCCTCAGTCGCGCCTATCATCCCGCCTTCGGCTTTCTCGCCGGCTGGGTCTCGGCGACGGTCGGCTTCGCAGCGCCCGTCGCGCTCGCGGCGATGGCGTTCGGCGAATACGCCAAGTCGGTCGTGCCTGATCTGCCGCCGATCCCGCTCGCCATCGGCGTGGTGTGGCTGGTCTCGCTGGTCCAATTGACCGGCGTCAGGCACTCCTCGACCTTCCAGCTCATCTCCACCATCCTGAAGGTCGTGCTGATTGTCGCCTTCCTGGTCGCCGGCTTCGTCATCGGCGTGCCGCAGCCGATCGCCTTCACGCCACAGGCGGGTGACCTCGCGCACATCGTCAGCGCGCCCTTCGCGATCGGCCTCGTCTTCGTGATGTACTCGTTCTCGGGCTGGAATGCCGCGACCTACATCATCGGCGAGATGAACATGCCGCAGCGGGACCTGCCGCGCGCGCTGCTCGCGGGCACGCTGATCGTGCTCGTCCTCTACGTCGCGCTCAACGCGGTGTTTCTCTATTCCACGCCGGTCGGCGCGCTCGCCGGCCAGCTCGATGTCGCCAGCGTCGCCGGCAGTGCGATCTTCGGCAGCCTCGGCGGCCGGATCGTCGGCGCCATGATCTGTTTCGGCCTGATCTCGTCGATCAGCGCGATGATGTGGATCGGTCCCCGCGTGATGATGACGATGGGGGAGGACATCCCGGCCCTGCGCGTATTCTCGAAGCGCTCGGTGAGCGGTGCGCCGGCCTATGCCATCCTGTTTCAGCTCGCGGTCGCCAATCTGCTGCTGTTCACGCGCAGCTTCGAAGCGGTGCTCGACTTCATCCAGTTCGCGCTGCTGTTCTGCTCGTTCTTCACGGTCGCCGGCGTCATCAAGCTGCGCATCACCGATCCCGACCTGCCCAGGCCCTATCGCGCCTGGGGATACCCGTTCACGCCGCTGGTTTTCCTGCTCGTGACGGGATTCATGATGTACTATCTTTTGACCGAGCGGCCCGTGCAGTCGCTATCGGGGATGCTGGTCATGCTCTCGGGCCTGTTGATTTATGCTGTTTTCCGCGGGCGGCCGGTCGCCGCTGGCAATTCATCGCATCGCGAATAGACATGTTTCGAGCCTTGAGAAATGCGGCCGTCGCTGTTGCCCTGCTGGCTGCGGCCGTCTCGTCGGCACGTGCCGCCGACGTCACGTTCGACGACACCGCCCGCTTCCTCGCGGGCATGCAGCCTTCGGCGGACTCGCCGCTGGTGCCGCTCACCAAGGAGCCGGGCTGGCAGCGCCACGCAAAATTCTTCGACGGCGCCTTCGCGCAGCTCGAGCAGCGCCAGCTCTCGAAGATCCGCAATTGGGCCGACGTCAATCTGGCGGCACCGAGGCCGACCATGTTCTATTTGTTCAGCGGCCCGGACTTCCTCTATGCCAACGCCTTCTATCCCAAGGCCAGCACCTACGTGCTCGGCGCGCTGGAGCCGGTCGGCGCGGTGCCCGATCTGACAAGGCTGCCGCGCGGCTCGGTCGGCGCCGCGCTCTACAATGTCGAGCGCTCGCTCGGCTCGATCCTGAGCTTCTCCTTCTTCATCACCAAGCAGATGAAGGTCGACCTGCATGCCAACCAGGTCAACGGCACCTTGCCGATCCTCTATGTCTTCCTGGTCCGCTCCGGCAAGACCATCCGCAATGTCGAGATGGTCGCGCTCGACGACAAGGGCGGGATGCATGTCGGCAACGACAATCCCGGGCCGAACGCGACGCGCGGCACCCGCATCACCTTTGCGGGCGCCGATGGTGAAGCGCGCACGCTGTATTATTTCTCGACCGATCTCTCCAATTCCGGCGCGCGCGCGGCCGGCTTCCTGAAGTTCTGCGAGACGCTCGGCCCCGGCAACAGCCTGCTCAAGAGCGCGTCCTATTTGCTGCACTCCGGCAACTTCACCGTCGCGCGCGACTGGCTGCTCGCCAACAGCGCGACCATCGTCCAGGACGATTCCGGCATTCCGCTTGCGAACTACAGCGCGCGGCAATGGCGGTTCTTCCCGTTCGGCCGCTATCTCGGGCCGATCGGCGAATTCCCCGGCCGCTACCAGGAGCGCTACGCCGAATTGTTCACGCGCGCCCAGCCGATCGATTTCGGCGTCGGCTATCGCTGGCGCATGCATGAATCGAACTTGCTGCTGTCGGTGAAGGTGCCGGGGACCGAAACGGTGCCGGGCGCCGAGGCGACATCGTCGGCCGAGCCGGCGCCAAAACCGCTGCGCCTGAAGCGGCTGCGTCCGCCCGAACCGATCCCGCCGCCGCCCGGGCGGTTCTACTGGTTCCGCTAATTACCAATGCACGCTCTGGCTCGGCACGACGAACGCCGTCGTGCTTGGCGGCGTGGCGAGGCTCGATCCCAGATACCAGCCGGAGCCCAGCACGAGCGCCAGCAACGCGACGATTGCGAGAAGGTCCATCGTTCTGGGATCGTGGTGCCCCTTGGAACTGAGATTTGTCGAACCAAGCCTGAAATGAAAATGAGGGCTGATTTTCCAGCGCATTGTTGTTTCCTCCCGTGGGAGCTTCAAAACAACGCGAGCGGAGAGTTCCGGTTCCACTCAGGGCAGCAATGCGTATCGCCGCTGCTTAGGCGGCATGTTCAGGAGGCGTTGACACCGCGCCAGCGGGCATAACGCCAGGGCAAATACCAGCGCGCGTCTCGCGGCGCGGCGAGCGGCACATTGTCGATGCCCGACGTGCCGAACGGGTTGCAGCGGAGCAGGCGCGCCAGCGTCATCCAGCCGCCGGCCCACAGCCCGAACCGTTCGATTGCCTCATCACCGTAGACGGAGCAGGTCGGCAGGTGACGGCAGTTGTAGCCGACCAGCGGCGAGAGCGTATGGCGGTAGAGCCAGATCAGCGCGCGACCGAATCGTCGCGGGAGTCGGAGCGCGCCGGCGACGGGATTGGAACACTCGCAGGTTGAATACTTCATGTGCGGTTTGCTGCGATCGTGGGCGCGGTGTTGCCCGGTTCCGGCGCAGGGAACAGCAAGCTGTTGTTTTCGCGCCATATTTTCCATGCTTTTTGGGAGCAGTGCAGCAAGTCCATATGGACGAGCTGTATTCCCCCGGATACCATTTCTATGACACTCGTGAAAACATACGACTGTATGATGGACTCATCGAGCGCGAAACGGGGATAATCGCGCCAGTGGGGCTTGGGGAAGGGACCAGTTTGAAACTTCTGAAGTCGCTCAATCTTCGTGGCTGGTTGCTGGTAGGAACCGCCGCTTGTGGGGTCGTGTTGGCTGGAGCCGTCGCGACCATCGGTTCGTCCGCCCGCGCCGGCGTCACCCTCGAAGAGCGCAAGCTGCCGATGAAGTTCAATTGGATTGCCTGCGAGCCGAACTGCCGCGGCTGGGTCAGCGCAGTCGGCATCATCACCGCTGACACGCCCAAGGATTTCGAGGAGTTCTCCCGCGGGCGCCAGCTCGGCGGCGCCACCGTCGTGCTCGATTCCAGCGGCGGTTCCGTCAACGACGCGATCACGCTCGGTCGGCGCTTCCGCAATCTCGGCCTTTTGACGACGGTCGGCATCAGCCTCCAGAATCGCGGCGGCAAGAGCGCCCGTCCCGCGGTCGCACCCGAGGCCTATTGCGAATCCATGTGTGTGTTTCTGCTGCTGGCGGGGAAAACGCGCTATGTGCCGGAAGCCGCCCATGTCCGAGTCCATCAGATCTGGATGGGCGACCGCGCCGACGATGCCAAGGCGGCTAGCTACAGCGCGCAGGACCTGATGATCGTGGAACGCGACATCGGCCGGCTTGCCAAATACACATTCGACATGGGCGGTGCCGGCGATCTGCTGTCGCTCGCGCTCAGCGTGCCGCCCTGGGAAGATCTGCACGAGCTCGACGCCGGAGAGCTGAAGCTCACCAATCTCGTGACGACCGATCTGGTGGCCGATGTGCTGCCGCATGTGGACGTCGCGGCGCCCGCGGTGGCGGAGCTTGCACCGAAGACGCAGGCGAAGTTCGGGGCGGACGCGGAACTACCCCAGCCAGCCAAGTCGACCAAGACGGCGGAAGCCATGGTCCCGACCGGCGCTGCGCCGAGCGCGGGTTCGCAGAAGTAACCGAAATTCTTTGAGGGGCAGTCCGGCGCGCGCGTTAGCGCGAGCCGGGGATCTCGTTGGGAGGGAGGTCAGCCCTGCGCGGCTGCCGGCTGCCTAGCCTTTGCCTCGATCTGGCCGATGGCATCGACCACGGCATCGAAGGTCAGGAGGGTTGAGGCGTGGCGCGCCTTGTAGTCGCGGACCGGCTCGAGGAATTTGATCTCTTCCCATTTGCCCTGAGGCGGCACACCATTCTCCTTGAGCATCTTGCGAACGGTTTCGCGTAACTCACGGAGTTCACTCGCAGTCGAGCCGACCACGTGACTTGCCATGATGGATGAAGAGGCCTGGCCCAGCGCGCAGGCCTTCACGTCATGGGCGAAGTCGGTGACGGTGTCGCCACTCATCTTGAGATCGACCTTCACCGTCGAGCCGCACAATTTGGAGTGGGCGGTGGCGGTCGCATCGGGGGCCGACAACCGCCCGAGGCGCGGAATATTCCCGGCCAGCTCGATGATCCGCTTGTTATAGATGTCGTTCAGCATGTGATGGTGTCCAACACTTCCGCACCCGATCGGCCTTGGCGGGCGCCGTCCACGGTCCTATATAGGGGCGGAACTGGCGGAAAAACAGTCCAGCGGTGCGGCTGCAGTGAGCCAGATCTGCGCGGCTGATGGGATGACCTCGGGGCCTTTTTCGTCAAAACTGTTCTCTTCAGGCGTCTGGCGGCTTATCCGCCCCGTCTGCCGGTGACACTCCGGCCGCAAGGCCGTCGAACGGAGTAGACATGGACGCTGCAATCAAATCCATCCGCCCGAACAAGCCCGCTGACAAGCAGCCCGAGAGCCGCCCGGCGGAGCTCGACCCTGCCGAATTCCTCGCGGCCGCCGTTCGCGCCGACCAGCCGCGCCCGGCGCGGGCCGAGGCGGAAGCGGCGGTGAAGACGCTGCTCGCCTATATCGGCGAGAACACCGAGCGCGAGGGTCTTTTGGACACGCCGCGCCGCGTGGTCGAGGCCTTCGACGAGCTCTATCAGGGCTATCATCAGTGCCCGGCCGAGGTGCTCGACCGCACCTTCGGTGAGACCGCCGGCTATGACGATTTCGTGCTGGTGCGCGACATCGAGTTCACCTCGCAGTGCGAGCATCACATGATGCCGTTCTACGGCAAGGCGCATATCGCCTACACGCCGGTGGAGCGCGTCGTCGGCCTGTCCAAGCTCGCCCGCCTGACCGACATCTTCGCCCGCCGGCTCCAGACCCAGGAGCATCTGACGGCGCAAATCGCGGCGGCGATCGACGAGATCCTGAAGCCGCGCGGCGTTGCCGTCCTGATCGAGGCCGAGCATACCTGCATGTCGGTGCGCGGCGTCGCCAAGCATGGCGCCTCCACCTTCACCAGCCGCTTCACCGGCATGTTCCGCGACAATCCGGCGGAGCAGGCTCGCTTCCTGTCCATGGTGCGAGGCATGACGCGCTGACCTCGCAAGTCAATTCGCGAGGCCGCTATGTCCGCTCACTCCCATGAGATCGAGGAAGGGTTGTCCTTCCAGCCGCGGTTCGACGCGAGCGGCCTCGTGACGGTCGTCGCGACCGACGTCGCCACCGGCGACGTGCTGATGGTCGCCCACATGAACGACGAGGCGCTGCGCAAGACCATAGCGACCGGCGAAGCCTGGTACTTCAGCCGCTCGCGCAAGGCCTTGTGGCGAAAAGGTGAGACGTCGGGTCAGACCCAGCGCGTGGTCGAGATGCGCACCGATTGCGACCAGGATGCGGTCTGGATCCGTGTCGAGCAGATCGGCGCGGCCTGCCACACCGGGCGGCGCTCGTGCTTCTACCGCAAGGTCGAGGAAGAGGGCGGCGGCGCGAAGCTGGTCTTCGTCGATGCGGACAGGCTGTTCGATCCGGGCGCGGTCTATAAGACGTAATCGGCTCGCGCCACGCGCACCCGGAATGACGCAAGTCGCCGAATTAACCCCGCATTAACCATATCTGTCCCACGGTGAGACGATAGGGCGTCCGAATTGCCGGCGCGCTCAATGCCGCACGGGGCGGGCACTTCATCATGTCGGTCGACAATTCCAGTGCCTCTCAGACGGCGGGTCTCGATCCGTCGCGGGCGCGTGTCGCCGGTGCGATCAAGGATGTCTCCAACCGGACCGGCGTCAGCTTCCAATACATGCTGACCACCGCCAAGATGGAATCGGATTTCGATCCGACGGCGGGAGCCACGACGTCGTCCGCGCATGGGCTCTACCAGTTCATCGACCAGACCTGGCTCGGCACCGTGAAGGAAGCGGGCACCCAGCTCGGCTACGGCAACTACGCCAACGCGATCACGAAAACCTCCTCCGGCAGCTACGCCGTCGACGACCCCTTCATGAAGCGGTCGATCATGAAGCTGCGCGACGATCCGGAAGCCGCATCCAGCATGGCGGCGGCGCTGACGCAGTCGAACAGCTTTAAGCTCACCGGGCTGCTCGGCCGCAGGCCGAGCGACAGCGAGCTCTATATGGCGCATTTCATGGGTGTCGGCGGCGCCGCGAAACTGATCGCCAATGCCGAGGACAATCCGCAAGCCGTCGGCGCGCGATTGTTTCCCAATGCGGCATCGGCCAACCGCTCGATCTTCTACGCCAGGGACGGCCGCGCCCGCAGCGTCTCCGAAGTCTATTCGGTGCTGGATTCGCGTTACGCCAGCGCGGCGAATTCGAAGACGACCCGCAGTGCGATGGCGATGTATGGCGGCACGCCGTCGACCACGCAGGTCGCGAGCGCCAACGGTGTGCAGCCCGCTGCGCGGATTACCGACAACGCGGCCTATCTCCAGACCTTTCCGGAAGCGCGCGGGGTGACGCCGGTCAGCGCGACATCGTCGACCACGGTCGCAGACAATGCGCCGACCACGCCGGCCTTCCGCTCGATCTATCAGCCCGGCGATGCCGCGCAGCCGGTCTCGACCACGGTGCAGAAATTGTGGGGCAACAACGCCTCGCTCACCTCGGTCGCATCATCGACGCCGGATGTGCGTTCGCCGCAGCCGCTCGATCTCTTCAGTGATCGCAGCGGCACGTTCTCGAGCTGATCGAGCGTCTCGTGTCCCGGACGCGCTGCAGCGCGTAGCGCCGGACCCATGCTGCGCCGCGGCTTTGTTCCCTTAACAAAACGTCAATAAAACCAGCCAGTTATGGTGAACGCTTTGTTAAGCGTCGTGGTTTATTTTGTGTTGCAGGTGACAAGCCGTCACCATTTTCGTTTGTTGTGTAAGCCGGAAGCAGCATGATTGTTCGGCAGTTCATCAATTGGATCAGGACGGCGCCCGCCGGCGAGCGGGCCGAGGCCACACGGGCATTGGCCCGGGCCTGGCTGATCTCAAACCTTTCTCATGACGACCGCGTCGCCGCCGAAGGCGCGCTGCTGATGCTGCTCGACGATCCCTCGCCGCTGGTGCGGCAGGCGATGGCCGAGGCGTTTGCGCGCAGCACCGATGCGCCGGCGTCGATTGTGCGGGCCCTGTCGGCGGACCAGCCGACGGTCGCGCTGCCCGTGCTCGAACATTCTCCGCTCCTGATCGATGCCGATCTCGTCGACATCGTCGCCACCGGTAACGACGAGGTGCAGTGTGCGGTCGCCCGCCGCATCGCGCTGCCGGTCTCGGTCTGCGCCGCCATCGCCGAAGTCGGCTGCGCGGCCGCCGCGCTCGAGTTGATCGAAAATCCGCATGCCGAGCTCGCGCCGTTCTCCTGGAATCGCATCGTCGAGCGCCACGGTCATCTCGCCGCGATCCGCGAGGCGATGCTGGTGCTGGAGGAGCTGCCGTCCGCCACGCGCGCCGCGCTGGTGGCAAAACTCTCCGAGACGCTGGCGCAATTCGTCGTGGCGCGGAACTGGCTGAGCGCCGACCGTGCCGAGCGCGTGACGATCGAGGCACGCGACCGCTCCACCGTGAATATCGCGGCGCGCTCGCGCGGCGAGGACATGCAGGGCCTGGTGCATCATTTGCGCGTCACCGGCCAGCTCACCGCGGGCCTGATCCTGCGCGCATTGCTGTCGAGCAATCTCGATCTGTTCGACGCGGCGCTCGCCGAGCTCGCCGAACTGCCGCTGGCGCGCGTCTCCGCGCTGCTGCACGACCGTGGCGGCAACAGCCTACACGCGCTGCTGCGCCGTGCCGGATTGCCCGAGGCGACCTTCGCGGCGTTCCAGGTCGCGCTCGATGCCTGCCACGAGCAGGGTTTTGTCGACAGCGACGACGGCGCGGCGCGGCTGCGCCGGCGCATGGTCGAGCGCGTGCTCACCCATTGCGAGACCGACCGCGGCGCCGCCGAGCCCTTGATGGTCCTCCTCCGCCGCTTCGCCACCGAATCCGCGCGCGAAGAGGCAAGGCTGTTCTGCGACGAGATCGTCGCCGATGATGCGATCGATCCGGTCTATGACGATCTGATCGCGGCGTAGCCGGATCCGCAACTTCCGTCATTGCGAGCGTAACGAAGCAATCCAGAATCTCTCCGCGGAGGGACTCTGGATTGCTTCACTGCGCTCGCAATGACGAGAGGAGAGAGCGGGGTCATTACTCCGCCGGCGCGATGCTCGGCGCCAGGATCACCTCGAGATGCTCGGGGCGGTCGCGATTGACGTCGGCGAGATAGTCGTCGGCGACCTTGCGCAGGCGCCGGCTGAGCTCGGCGGAGACGCTGATGCGATCGAGCTTGGTGTTTTCGTGCACGATGGCGAGGATGGCGTTGATGTGGTGCGTGAACAGCTCGGCCGGCACCTTGTCGAGATCGGGCGCGTGCTCGACGACGCGGCACAGGCTCTCGGCAATTCCCGCCGCCGCCGGATAGCCGAACGTCGCAGCGTCGCCCTTGATGTCGTGCGCGGCGCGGAATAGTTCGTCGCGCCGGTCCTTGGTGAAGCCGTCGTTGCGGATGGCGACGTAGGCGGCCGAGAGGCGGTTGACCTCGGTCGTCATCCAGTCCTTGAACTCGCCCGAGAGGCCTGCGAGCGCCTGCTCTGCGCGGCCGATCGGATCATCCATGTCCTTTTCTTCGACCCGGCGCAGAACCTTGCGCAGCGGATTGGGCTGCGTGATGATCTGGTGCGTGGCGAAGGCCGTGACCTCGATATCCCTTGCGCCGTTCTTCGCCATGATGTCTGCCCCGATCGTGTGAGACGTTGCGCTAGATGGAGGAACGGGCTTTGTCGAGCAGCGACGGCTGCTGGAGCACTTCGTGCTTTTCGCCGACACGGCGTTCGGGTCCCATATAGGCGGAGCTGGTGTTGCGGCGCCGGTCCGGACCGAAATAGGTCTTGGTCTTGATGAAGGGGCGGGGACTGGCGACCACGTTGAGGATGCGCTGATAGAGGCCCTTGGCCGAGATCGGCTTGGCCAGGAATTCGGTGACGCCCGCATCGCGCGCCACCGTGACGCGGCGCTTCTCGGAATGGCCGGTCAGCATGATGATCGGCGCGTAGGGATTTCCCTTGGATTCCGGCTGCCGGATCATCTGTGCGAGCTCGAGCCCGTCGAAGATCGGCATCGCCCAGTCGGTGATGACGATATCGGGCACGTAATGGCTGTACATTTCCAGCGCCGTGGCGCCGTCCTCGGCTTCATAGACCTCGCGCGCGCCGAACGAGTGCAGCAGCGTCCGCAGGATGCGGCGCATGTGCGGATTGTCGTCGCAGACGAGGAAGCGCAGCTTGTTGAAATCGATGCGGAACATGGAGCCCGGGCCGAAGCGGTCAACTTTCGTTAACCATATCCCTCCGGGAGTTAATGAAGGGTTGCGATCCCAGGCCGGGTGAGGCGCTCAGGAGCCGAATTGCTCGCGCAGAATCCGCTCTTCCAGGCTGTGGCCGGGATCAAACAGCATGCGCATCGCGATGCTCTTGTCGGAGAGAATCTCGACGCGCCGGACCCTGCGCACCTCCTCGTGGTCGGCGACCGCCGCGACCGGGCGCTTGTCGTCTTCCAGCACCTCGATCACGACATAGGCGGTGTTCGGGAGCAGGGCGCCGCGCCAGCGCCGCGGCCTGAAGGCGCTGATGGGGGTCAGTGCCAGCAGCGCTGCGTTGATCGGCAGGATCGGGCCCTGCGCCGACAGATTGTAGGCGGTTGAGCCTGCCGGCGTCGCCACGATGATGCCGTCGGCGATCAGCTCGGGCATGCGTTCGCGCTCGTCGATCAGGATGCGCAGGCGCGCCGCCTGGGAGGTCTGCCGAAACAGATAGACCTCGTTGATGGCGTGGTGCAGGTGGACGCGGTCGTTGACGTCGGTGGCGCGCATCAGGAGCGGATTGATCTCGGATTCATGCGCTGCCGCGAGCCGTGCGCGCAGATCGTGCGTCGAGTACTCGTTCATCAGGAAGCCGACCGTGCCGCGGTGCATGCCGTAGATCGGCTTTCCCGAGCGCATGTGGCGGTGCAGCGTCTGAAGCATCAGTCCGTCGCCGCCGAGCGCGACGACGACGTCGGCCTCGCTCGGATCGCAATTGCCATATTGCGCGGTGAGCTGGTGGAAGGCGGCCGCTGCCTCGCTGCTGGGGCTGGCGACAAAGGCGATCCGGTCGTATCGCGCTGGCTTGGTCATGGCTTTTCGGGCAGGGCCGTTGGCTGGAGAAAGTTCCGCCGGGCTCGTCTATACGACCTGGGGCTCCATTGTCGAGGATGACCGCCCTTCAAGGCAAACGGGTGACTGCCGGGTTGAGCACAAAACCGGGTCGTTTCGCGCCCGATCGGCCCCTTCAGGGGACGCCGGACCGATGATCCCCCAAACCGTCGCAATTTCGCGCTAGCCTTGCGGTCCGCACCGGCTCTCGCAGCCGGGCAGGGAGAACGATCATGGTCACGAATATGCCGGCGTTCCGTCGCGCGACCCTGGTGCTGGCGGTGTCGGCTTTTGCGCTCGCGGGATTAGCGCGCGCGGATGATCCGCCGCAACAGCGCGCCGAGGCGGCGGCGGCCGGACAGAAGGGCGGGCGCGGCGGTGCGCAAAGCGCGTCGCAGAATTCATCGTCCGCCGCCGAGCTCCACCGCCTGCCACCGGATTCGACCACGAAGCAGACGCTCGATCTGCCCGGCCGGACCCTCAACTTCGCCGCGACCGCCGGTTCGATCCGCGTGTTCGATGGCAAGGGCGAGCCGCTGGCCGACATCGCCTATACCTCCTATGAGCTCGACGGTGCCGAGCGCGCGACGCGCCCCGTGACGTTCCTGTTCAACGGCGGACCCGGCGCGTCCTCGGCATGGCTCCAGTTCGGCGCCGCCGGGCCGTGGCGGCTGCCGCTCGACGGCGAAGCCCTGTCGCCATCGGCCTCGCCCGAGGTGAAGCCGAACGCGGAGACCTGGCTCGACTTCACCGATCTCGTCTTCATCGATCCCGTCAGCACCGGCTACAGCCGCCTCATTGCGAGCGGCGAGGACGCGCGCAAATCGTTCTACTCCGTCGACGGCGACGTCAATTCGATCGCGCTGGTGATCCGCCGCTGGCTGGAGAAGCACGACCGGCTGACATCGCCGAAATACGTCGCCGGCGAAAGCTATGGCGGCATTCGCGGCCCGAAGGTGGTGCGCCAGTTGCAGCTCCAGCACGGCGTCGGCGCCAAGGGACTGATCCTGGTGTCGCCGCTGCTCGACTTCCGCGAGTTCACCGGCACGAGCCTCCTGCAATATGTCGCGACGCTGCCGAGCTATGTCGCGGTGGCGCGCGAAGCCAGAGGACCGGTCAAGCGCGCCGATCTCGCCGACGTTGAGGCCTACGCGCGAGGCGAATTTCTGGCTGATCTCGTCAAGGGCGAGGCGGACAAGGAGGCCACCAACCGGCTCGCCGACAAGGTGGCCGAGCTCACCGGCATCGACCAGGCTGTGAGCCGCCGGCTCGCCGGCCGCTTCGACGTCGGCGAATTCCGCCGCGAGCTCGACCGCAGGAACGGCAAGGTGACGGGACGCTACGACGCCTCGGTGCGCGGCTTCGATCCCTATCCGGATTCGGGCAATTCGCGCTTCGGCGACCCCTCGGGCGACGCGCTTCAGGCGCCGCTGACGAGCGCCGCGGTCGATGTCCTCTCGCGCAAGCTCAACTGGCGGCCCGACGGCTCCTACGAGGTCCTGAACGGCGCCGTCGAGGGCCACTGGGATTTCGGCCGCGGCATCAACCCGCCGCAGTCGGTCTCCGAGCTGCGCCAGATCCTTGCGACCGACGCCAAGCTGAACGTGCTGGTCGCACACGGTCTGTTCGATCTCGCCACGCCCTATTTTGGAACGAAACGGGTGCTCGACCAACTGCCCGCCTTCGCGACCCAGCGGGTGAAATTCGCCGTCTATCCCGGCGGCCACATGTTCTATTCGCGCGACGGCTCGCGGCAAGCGTTTCGAAGCGAGGTCGAGGCGCTGATCAGGGAGTAGGCCGGCGCTTGCGCGGTGTGTATCTGCGCTCGATCTCGCGTGCGACGACTTTGGCCGGCTTGATATTGGCACCGGCAATCCAGATGTCGCTGACCTTGCCGCGCTTGTCGCGCACGCGGCGGACCGGCTCGCCATGGCTGGAGTAGCCGGCGGCCCAGGCGAGCTTGCCGGTCTCGCGGCCGGTCACCTCGATCTCGGCGGCGTCCATGAACGGATTGTTGAACTGCGGATTGGCGACGAGCACGCGGTTGCCCGCGGGCACGAGATCGGTTGCGCCCCAGATCGTCCACCAGCGGCCGGTCCAGTCGCGCACGCGCCGGTCGGGCGCGCCGCGTGTCTTGAAGACGCGCAGGATCTGCATCGCACCGTCCATCCAGAACGGCGCCGCGCCGTCGATGGAATTGCTGAGGATGCTGATCGCGAGCTCGCAAGCGGGGATGGAGCAGGTCCGCGAGATGTAGCCCTGGAAGCCGCCGCCATGGCCGAACCAGTCCCAGCCGTCGGTCTTGCCGGCGTTGACGCCGAGGCCGTAATAGGCCTCAAAACTTTGCGGGACACGCCAATGGTTTCGCGTCATCTCGCGGCGGCTCGCGGCCGACAGCACGCTCTTTTTCGCATTGGGCGCGAGCTGTGCGAAGAAGCGGGCGGTATCGCCGGCGGTCGCGACGAAACCCGCGGCAGACGCCATCGCGTGCGCGGGATTGTCGCCGGGGACCACGCAGCGCTCTCCGTGCGGCAGCTTGCGCGTGTGACCGCGCGCGAACGATGCGCCCTTGGGCAGTGGTGCGTCCGGCTCGGTCTCGCGCAGGCCCGCGGGTTCGATGATCTCGCGTTTGATCCAGACCGGATAGGGCTCCTTCGTCACGGCTTCGATGACGAGGCCGATCAGGCCAAAGCCGTGATTGGAATATTTGAAGCGCGTGCCGGGCTCGATCGCGGTCGGCAGTTTCAGTTCCGCGAGCAGCTCCCTGGCGTCGAGATAGGGGCGGCTGTCGATGAACTGACCGGAATCGGCGCCGTCGCGCGTCAGCCCCGCGCTGTGAGAGAGCACTTGCGCAATCGTCGTCTCGGCGACGCGCGGATGCAGGCCGTCAACATATTGGCCGATTGTGTCGTCGAGCCGGAGCTTGCGCTGCTCGCGCAGCTTCATGATGCCGGCGGAGGTGAAGCTCTTCGAATGCGAAGCGATGCGGAAGCGGTGGCGCGGAGTGAGTTTTTCGCCGGTGTCGAGATTGGCGAGGCCGAAAGCGTGCTCGGCGACGACCTCGCCACGATGAGCAAACGCGACAATCACGCCCGGCTGCTGGATTGTCGTCTGCTGGAATTCGATCCAGGAGCCGATGTAGTCGATCGCGGATCGCAGCCACGGGTCCATTGCGCACCGATTTGCGAGGGAGGATTGGTGCGGGAGGCTAGCCGAGAAAGCGGAACGGGCACAACCCGTAAGGTTGTGCCCGTTCGTGTCGTTCGAAGATGCGAAGTCTTTAGTAGACCAGCGTCGCACCGGTCTGCTTGTCGAGCGCCGCGGCCAGCGAGCGATACTCGGAGCTGTCGGTCCCGGCGAGCGAGGCGATCTTGTTCAGATGATACTGCGCCTGCTCGCGGTTGCCCTGCTCGAGCTGCCAGAGGCCGTAATACTGCCAGGTGCGGACGTGGTTCGGATCGTCCTTCAGCGCCAGCTCGTAATAGACCTTCGACGACTGGTAGTCGCCGAGCTTGCGATAGGAATAGCCGATCAGGTTGGCGACGTCGGCGACGTCGTCGCGCTTGAGCGACTTCAGCTGGTCGATCGCGCCGGTGTAATCGTGGTTGTCGTAGATCGTGGTGTAGGCGGTGCGATAGGCCGCGAGGAATTTGGGATCGCTGACGGAGGAGCTCTTCTTCTTCTTTTCTTTCTTGGTCGAGGTGTCCGACTTCGGCGGCGAGGGCTCGTCGCTGCCCGCGGCATAGGCGCTGGTCAGCACCGGCCCGGCTGCCAGCGTCATGGAAACGAGTCCCGGCACCAGAAGCATTGAGAGTCTGCGCATCTAAGTTCTCCCGTATGGAACGTGGCGATCCTACACGATTGCCTGAAGACCGGAACACCCGGCGGGCAAAAACATTCCCGGCCGGCCCGGTCTATTCGCCTGCCGCAAGATGACAAACTTGTCATCGAGATGAACGGAAGCTGGCAGCCGGCTTCAGAATGGGTTCAGCGCGCCGCACCTAGGCTCACACCCACGATCGAAGAGCTGGCGAGAGGGCGCCGCCTCAAGATCCTTCCAAGAGGAGACACACCATGTTGAAGACCATTTCCGCAGCCTTGCTCGCAGCCTCCGTGATCGCAGCCCCGGCCTTCGCGGCCGAGGCCGGCAAGACCACCACGACCGCGCCGGTGATCAAGGCGGACCAGAGCCAGACCAAGGCCTCGACCACCGCCGCGAAACCCGATGCCGGCGTCAAGGCCGACACCAAGGCCGCCGACGTCAAGGCGGATGCCAAGGCGGACACCAAGTCGAAGGCGATGAACGCCAATGCCGCGGTCACGCCCGACGAGCACAAGACCGTGCGCAAGCATCGCCACCACAACAAGCATCTGTCGGCCAAGAAGTCGCTGAAGGCGCAGCCTGACGTGACCAAGCCGGCGGCCGTCGACAAGCGCAGCTAAAGACTGATCCCGCGCGCGGCGGCATCCCTGGCATTGCCCCGCTGCCGCGTGCGGACGTCAGGCCCGGCCCGTTCGTCATGCCTTGCGCGAGAGCGCGAGGTGCTGGCGGCGGGCCGGTGCGTTTCGCGACCGCAAAACAAAAACCGCGAAAACAACCCCATGCACAGTAGCCGGCCACAGGTAAATCAATGGCTTGCGTGCATGGCTCTACGGATTTTGCGAATCCGTTGACTCGTCGGGCAAAACACCTCTAGACATGCATCATTGCAACCTTGGGGCTGGAACGTCTTCCGAGTCTGTTCGAGCGGAGAGCGTGAGCTGTGGGGCGATTGGCGAGACGTGCGGCGAGCCTGGCATTGATCCTGGCATTGCCGTTGACGCTGGCGGCATGTTTCGGCAGCGACGGCGATCGTCCGTCACTGATGGAGGGGGGCCAGGCCGGAGGGCCGCAGCCATATCCCGACAATTTCCGCAGTGACACGCTCGCCTTGATGCGTAGCTATCTCAACAATCCCGTCGGGGTGCGCGAGGCCAGCATGGCCGAGCCGGTGCAGCGCGAGGTCGGCGGGCGACAGTTCTACGTCAGCTGCCTGCGCTTCATCCCGCGCGAGACGGACGGCAGCACCAAGGGGATGCGCGAGCGCGCCGTGATCTTCGTCAACGGTCGGGCGGATCGCGTCATCGACCGCGCCAGTGAACTCTGCGCCGGCGCGGTTTACGTACCCTTTCCGGAACTGGAAAACATGACGCGATAGGGCAAAGCGCGCTTTCATCGCTTGCTGCTAGGACAGGGGCTGCCGGAGCCGCTGGATCACATTTCGGCGAGCTTTGAACGGGGTGGTTCCGCCTTGCGACAAATCGTACGGAAGACCTTGCGCTTACGACAAAATTGGTCGGCGCAAGCCGACGTGACGGAACAAAATCGCGTTGTTGCCACCCCGTCACAGTCTCGAACGATCAACGTTCCGGCATCGCCGCGAAGCAACCCAATTCACGCCACGTTGTTTGCTGAGTGTCGTAAATGAAAGAACGGGGATGACCATGAAGACGATCTTGCTGGGCGCTGTCGCCTTGCTTGCGCTGGCCGCGCCGGCTGCAGCAGCCGATATGCAGCCGCGCCCCTACACCAAGGCCCCGGCCTATACGCCGCCGCAGGCGATCTACAACTGGACCGGTTTCTACATCGGCGGCCATGTCGGCGGTGCGTTTGCCGGCGACAGCAGCTTCCAGTCCAGCGACGCCCGCTTCCTGGGCGGCGTGCAGGGCGGCTTCGACTACCAGTTCGCCCCCAACTGGGTGGTGGGTATCGAGGCCCAGTATTCCTGGCTGCCGACCAACAACAACGGTGTCACGTTCCCGCTGGGCACGCAGGTGACGTCCAACACCGACCAGCTCGGCTCGGTGACCGGCCGCATCGGCTACACCTGGGGACCGACGCTGCTCTACGCCAAGGGTGGTTATGCCTGGCGCAACGGCGGCCTTGGCGTGAACATCGCCGGCGTGCCGCAGGCCTTCACCACCACCGGCAACAGCAAGGATGGCTACACCGTCGGCGCCGGCCTCGAATACATGTTCGCGCCGAGCTGGTCGGCCAAAGCCGAGTACCAGTACTATAATTTCGGCAGCACGACCTTCACCTCCGGTCCGGCCGACATCGTCGGCGTCCGGGGCCGGGAGGACGAGCATACCGTCAAGGTTGGTGTGAACTACCGCTTCGGCTGGGGCGGTCCGGCAGCCACGCGCTACTGACCGTCCGCCCAGGACCAGGATCTGACACCACGATCAGACAAAGGCCGGCTCACGCCGGCCTTTCGTTTGCCAGGCCCTCGCTTGCCGGTCCGTTGCTTGCCAGCTCGTTTGTTTGCTTTGCGTGAACCATCTGGCGCGTCATTTGCAGGCAAACAGTTGGACGCGAGCCTTCTCACGCCCGTCATCGGACGGGCGTAAAGCAAAAATAATTTTTGACGCTTACGGAACTCGCGCTCCGGAACGCGTTATATGAGAATTACCGGGCTGGTGGGACGACAGACATGCGTATCTTGGTGTCGGCAGGTGTGCTCTCGTGCTTCATTTCTTTGCCGTGCTCTGCACAGACAATCCTCAAATCCGAGCCTCTGATGCTGGCACCCTATGAGGTGGCCTTCGTCAAGGACGCCTCCTGCCCATCCGGCAAGGTGCTGAAGGTGACGGGCGCGATCCGGGGGCTGCACCGCCGGAAGGCCTGCGTGGCAATGGCGGGCGAGCAGGCTTCGCTCGCGACCGCGACGCCCTGAGATCTTTCCCGAGTTCTCCGGCCTTACCGGCCGACCTCAAGAATTCAGCTCGAGCTCCAGCCTGGACTGCCGTTCAGCCTCCGCCTTATTCCTGGCGGGGTCTTCGCCCTGCGCTGCCCGGCAGGGCTTGATCTCGTAGTCGTTGTCGAGCACCCGGCGCGGCCCGGGGCGATCGTCATCGGCGCTGATATCCACGACGAGTCCGCTGCGCTGCGCGAGCTTCCAGATGTCGGCCTCATCGGGATAGGCCTTGCTGATTTGAGCATCGTTACAGAACAGGGCGTACGGCATTCTTCCGCTCCGGGAAAACGCGTTAACGAGTCACGGGGCGAGGGGTTCCGGCCGGAGAGGCGATCACGGGGCCGTGATCGGGCGGCCGGGCCCTGAGTCCTTAACGAGTCCTGAATCCGCGAAAAAAGAATCCCCGGGACTCATTTGCCGGAATCAGCGGATGTTTTCGGTCATGACGAGCGACCTGAAAACCTCCTGCGGGCACATGCTCCTGCCGTTGACGGTGGCGCTGTTCGGTGCCTGTGCGGCCAATCTCTGGCTGGTCTGGTCCTGGTTATAAGGACCGGTGAGGCGGTCGCTGCCTCATTTTTCTACCGGAGGGCGGGGGGAGGCGTCGCCGATGGCGGCGCGCAATTTGATCAGGGTGGCCGCGCAATATTCCTCGCGCTCGCGCTCGAACCGCTCCTGATGCTTGCGGAAATTGGCGATGCGGGCCTGCATCTCGGAACGGAAATCGCCGCCTGTCCGCGCCGGCGGAATGATGACGGGCGGGAGCGGCGGGACGACTTGCGGCGGCTCGATCTCGATGGCGAAGGTCTGGGCGGCAACGGTCTCGACGGTGACGATCCCCGCCGAGACCTCCGGCGCAGCCGCTGGGATCTCCGGCGCGGCCGCTGGGGTCTCCGGCGGATGGGCGTCATCCCTTTTGCCGGTTACCGATTGGACGAAGGCCATTGTCTGCGCGATCAGTGCGTCGCGCTCCCTGATCCACTTCATGGTCCACCTCTGTTGAAGGCTATTCCAGCAAAGCTGGCCGGCCGAATCAAGCAGGCAGACCGTATGGGGGATTGCATATTTTTCCCGAACGCCCGACAGTGACGGGATGGACGCCGAAAGCAACCAGTCGGAGGAAGCGCAGGGCCTGAGGCTCATCCGCGCGTTCCTGTCACTGCCGCCCGACAAGCGGGCGGAGGTGATCGCGTTCGTCGAGGAATTGGCGCGCGCCCAAGGCCGGCCCGAGGCGGGCACGGAGGTATCGCCGACGTGAGCGCTATCGCTCGCGCGGGTTGACGTTGGGTGCGAACGGCGCCCCGACCACCCGGACCGGTGTCGGATCGCCCACGTCGATCGTCGCGCGTTCGGCGACCTGCGTTGCCGGAGCCGGCCCTGGCGCCAGCTCGAATAGCGCAACGGTGCCGGCCACGGCGACACAGCACAGCGTCACCGTCGCCAGCAGAAACATGTTTCGGTTTTCTTCCTTGATCAGCATGGACCGACAACGGCTGACGCCGGCGACCGGTTCCGCCAGCGCCCGGAGTGCATCCCGAAACGGGCCGAAGCTTACGCGAAGCTTACGCCGGCACCCGAATAGTTATTTTTCCGTATGACTATTCAGGGCATTTGGCATCAAATTTTAACGTCCACCGGTTCCAATGCCCGTTGCTGGGATTACGCGTCGGCAGAAAAATCATTGGGACGGCTGAGAGATGAGCTTCTTGAACAATCTGAAAATCGTGTGGAAGGTCGCGCTGATCGTGGCCGTGATGGGATGTGCGATGGTCGCCGTCGCCGCCTTCGGCACGCGTGAACTTTCGGCGACCGTCGACGGGTTCGGCGAGCTCGCCGCCGCGCAATCCTCCGCACTCAATCTGTCGCGCGCGCAGCGCCGGGCCGAGACCTATCACGCGGCGCTCTATGCGATCTTCACGGAGACGACCGAGGCGGGCAACGCCAATCGCCTCAAGACCGCCAACCAGAACCGGGACGAAATCCGCCAATTCCTGGACGCGGCAGAGCAGGACGATCCGTCGCGCGCAACCGAGATCAAGAGCCTCGGCAACCAGTTGAAGGCCGTGTTTGCCGGCTGTGACCCCGTGCTCCTGGCCGGCACCCAGGCAAGCAGCACCGAGGAGAATGCAAGGGCCTCCCAGCGCGCGCACAAGGAGTGCGACCCGCTGATCGACGCGGCCCTGGCGCGCATCGCCCAGTTCACGACCGAGACCGGCAAGCTGGCTGCCAAGCGCAAGGACGCTCTCGAGCGTGACGCCAAGTCCGCGACCTGGACCGTGATCGGCGTCAGCGCCGGCGGCCTCATCGTCGGCATCGCGATTGCGCTGTTCATCGGCCTCAAGGCGATGTCGCAGCCGGTCGCCCGGCTCAAGCTCGCCATGGAGGGCCTCGCCCGCAACGATCTCAAGACCGAGGTGCCGGAGAAGGACCGGCACGACGAGATCGGCGACATGGCCAGGACCGTCGAAGTGTTCAAGACTAACGCGATCGAGGTCGAGCGCCTCAAGGCTGCGCAGGTCGAAGCGGAGAAGCAGGCTGCCGAGCAGCGCAAGCGCGACATGTTCAACCTTGCCGACGGCTTCGAACGTGCGGTCGGCGAGATCATCGAGACGGTGGGCTCGGCGTCCACCGAGCTCGAAGCGTCGTCCTCGACGCTCGCCACCACCGCGCAGCGCGCGCAGGAGCTGACCTCGGTGGTCGTGGTCGCTTCGGGCGAAGCCACCGGCAACGTGCAGTCGGTTGCGACCGCCACGGAGGAGCTGTCCTCCTCGGTCAACGAGATCAGCCGGCAGGTGCAGGAATCCGCGCGGATGGCGGGCGAGGCCGTCACCCAGGCCCGCACCACGACCGAGCGCGTCAGCGAGCTCTCGGTCGCGGCCACGCGCATCGGCGACGTCGTCGAGCTGATCAACACCATCGCGGGCCAGACCAACCTGCTGGCGCTGAACGCCACGATCGAGGCGGCACGTGCCGGCGAAGCCGGCCGCGGCTTCGCGGTCGTTGCCGCCGAGGTGAAGACGCTAGCCGAGCAGACCGCGAAGGCGACGGGCGAGATCAGCCAGCAGATTTCCGGCATCCAGTCCGCGACCCAGGACTCCGTCAACGCGATCCGCGACATCTCCGCGACGATCGAGCGGCTGTCGGAGGTGTCCTCGACCATTGCCGCGGCCGTCGAGGAGCAGGGCGCCGCGACCCAGGAGATCTCGCGCAACGTGCAGCAGGCCGCGCACGGCACCCAGCAGGTCTCCACCAACATCACCGACGTGCAGCGCGGCGCGGCCGAGACCGGCTCCGCGTCCTCGCAGGTGCTCTCGACTGCCAAGATGCTGGCGACCGACAGCAACCGGCTGAAGGACGAAGTCGGAAAATTCCTCCGGACGGTGCGCGCGGCGTAAGTCCGCGCGGCCGCACGTTCCGCCGCGCGTTCTAAAGCGCGACGAGATCGCGCTTTAGGTTGTTGTTGGGCATGATCTTTTCGGAAAGCCGCTGCACACTTTTCCGGATCATGCTCGATCACGCCAGCAGAAAACCGAGCGCGAGGACCAACAGCACGGCCGTCATCACGACGGCCGTCACCGCGCCGGCGGCAATCATGGCCTTCTCTCTGGGGGTGGTCGAGCGCATCGGATGCGCATGCTACCTGATGTTGAACTCTGATCCAATCTGTGGTCAGTAGCCGTCCCCGCGAGGCAAGCGGCAACATCCATTTCCGAAGGTCAACCCATGAGCGAGGATGTCAGCGACGGCTGGGCCGCGTCCGCGGCCGCCTGGATCGTCGAACAAGGTGATGATGGCGACTATGGCCGCCGCTTCGTGCTGGACGCGCCCATGCGTGAGCGCATCGGAGGCCGCGGTTTTTGCAACGCGCTCGACGTCGGCTGCGGGGAGGGGCGCTTCTGCCGCATCATGCAGCGGGCCGGAATCCGCACTACCGGCATCGATCCCACCGAAGCCCTGCTTGCGCGCGCCAGGGAACTGGATCCGGCCGGCGACTATCGGCTTGGCCGCGCCGAGACCATGGACGCTGACGCCGATTTCGATCTCGTCGTCAGCTATCTCAGCCTGATCGACATGCCGGACCTCGCCGCGTCAATCGCGAAGATGGCGGCGGCGCTGCGGCCTGGCGGCACGCTGCTGATCGCCAATCTGACCAGCTTCATTACCGCAGGCCCGCCCGAAGGCTGGACGCGCGACGGCGAGGGCGTCCTGCGCTTCACCATCGATCACTACATGGACGAACGGGCGACCTGGGTGAGCTGGCGCGGCATCCGGGTCCAGAACTGGCATCGTCCGCTCAGCACCTACATGACGCTCCTGCTCGATCACGGCCTCCAATTGCGCCTGTTCGTCGAGCCGGAGCCCGCGGGCGGCAACCCCGACAGGAATGCCTTTCATCGACGGGTGCCTTACTTCCACATCATGGAGTGGCAGAAGCCGGCGTGAGGGAGATTTCGGACGTGATGCGTCGCATGTATGGTGAGCCGACGACGGAATTTTGATGTGAGCCTCAAGCGATGATCGCCAACCGTCCACCCGCGCTCGCGCATGAGCGGTTCGTCGCCGATCGCGAGAAGTTTGCCGGCCTCGATCTTGCCGCACGGTTCGAACGGATCGAGCGGACGAACCTGTGGGGCGCGGCCACCTCGGTCTCGGGCCTCGGCTCGGAGGACCCGGCGACGGCTGCGATCCGGGAGGAGCTTCCTCCCTTGTTACGGTGGCTCGGCGCGCGCTCGCTGCTCGATGCGCCCTGCGGCGATGCCGGCTGGATCGGCCGCATGAAGCTCGATGTCGACTACACCGGCATCGACATCGTGCCGTCGCTGGTGGAGGCCAACAATCAGCGCGTGGCGCGTGGCGAGCTGGCCGGCCGGTTTCTCGTCGCCGACATCACGCGCGATGCGCTGCCGCGCGCGGACGTCATTCTCTGCCGGGACTGCCTGGTTCATTTGAGCTTCGACAACATCGCCCGCGCCGTCGGCCGCTTTGCCGACAGCGGCGCGCACTTTCTGCTGGTCACGACATTTCCCGAATGGGATGCAAATCGCGATTGCGAGGACGGCGACTGGCGCGCGCTGAACATGGAAAGGGCGCCGTTCGACTGGCCCGCGCCACGCGCGCTGATCAACGAGCGCTGTGAGGAGGGCGACGGTGGCTGGCGCGACAAGAGCGTCGGGCTGTGGCGGCTGGATGAATTGCCGCCTGATGGCGTGGGATTGGCCTGACTCACTCCTGGCAGAGGCGATCACGGCGCCCCCGGTGGAACAAAGCGCCGGGCATTCGACAGTGTGAGGCAATGGAGTGGGTTCGATGATCGACGCCAGATGCAGATGCGGCGCTGTTTCAGTTTCGCTTCCCGGGCCGACCGGGTTGGTCGCGGCCTGTCATTGCATCGATTGCCAGCGGCGCACGGGCGCGCCGTTCGGCGTCGGTGCATTCTATCCGGCTGAGGCGGTGACGATCTCGGGAACGCCGAAGGAGTACGTTCGTGCCGCCGAAAGCGGCGGTATGGTCCGCTCCTATTTTTGCTCGGACTGCGGCTCGACCGTGTATTGGAAGGCCGACAATCTGCCGGCGATGATCGGTGTTGCCGTCGGTGCGATCGCGGACCCAAATTTTCCGGCGCCGATCAGATCGGTTTTCGAGCGGTCGAAGCACAGCTGGGTCGACGTCAACGGTGCCGCGGTCGAGCACTTCCAGCAAAGCAGTGTGCCGAAGACTTCAAGTTGAGGATCGCATCGAGCGCTGGTGCCGGCTGAGGGGATTGAACCCCCGACCTTCGGTTTACAAAACCGCTGCTCTACCGCTGAGCTAAGCCGGCGACGCTCATGAAGCGGGGCAGGGACCGGCCTGTGCCGACGCTGTCCGCCCGTGCGCGCCGCAATACCAGACTTGATCGGAAAGTGCCAGAACCCGAACGTGGTGGTCGCAGACGTGGATCAGGCGGCCCAAGAGCCGCCTGATCCACCGCCTGATGTGTCGCGTTCGCGCTAGATCGCCTTACTGGCAGATGTGCTGGCGGCCGTCTTGCCCCTTGAACCAGGTGCCGGGCGTGCAGACGAAGCCGTTGCGCTGGGCGTAGGTGCGCGTGTCCCAGTTGCGATTGTCCCAGCCACGGTTGTCCCACGAATTGTCGTAGGCGTAGGAATTGTCCAAGGCGCGGAACGGAGCGCTTGCGATCGCGCCGGCGGTACCGATGGCGGCGCCGGCCACACCCGCTGCGACGTCGGTCGGCCAGAAGCCGGTGCGGCTCCTGTTCCAGTCGTTATTCCAGTCGCCATTGGTCTGGCGCGCAGAGACGCGGCGATGGCGATAGCGGCTGTCGGTGTACGGGTTTCCCGCTCCGAGGTTCTGGCAGTTGGCGTTAGCGAATTGGGCCGAGCAGCGGGCCGGATTATTGACCACCGTCTGTGCCATTGCAGGGCCCGCGAGAGTGGTGGCCGCGATCGCGACGGCGCCGAGGAGTTTGATATTCATGATTGTGGCTCCCGTTGTGATTGACGGGGGCTAAATGCCGAGAGCGTCCGACGTTCCGGTGAAACCGGCTGATTTTTCGCAGCTCGACGGTCAAACGGACGTGAGCACGCGGATCTGGTTCCGAACAAACGGCTCCGTGCCGTTAACGCTTTGCTAGTTCGCGTTGCAGCATTTGAGCGGCGCGCAATCCTTACACATTAGGCTTACCGGAAGTTGGTGAGCGGACCTTAACCCTCTCTGCGTTGCGATCGGATAGGTTGTCGTTCGGATAATCGGGGTCCTCTCATGCGCGCATCAGCGCTCGCTGCCTTTCTGATCGGACTGCCCGCGACGGCGTTTGCCGGCGGCGGCTTCGATATCGTCGTTCCCGGCCGTCCCGGCGTGCCGATCATCATCAACAACATCGACGCGTCCTACAGCGTGGTCGAGGGTGTCTGGGGCCTCGGCAAGAACGTCCAGGTGCAGCCAACGATCTATGGCGGGCGCTACATCGCCGAGCGCCAGCCCGACGACGTCGGCCATTATTATCCGACGATGGGCCTGCGGCCCGGCTACGGCCGGCTCGAGGTCGAGCCGCCCGCGAACCGCAAATTGCCGAAGCCCGCCGAGAGCTATCACCAGAGCTGGGGCGCGCAATCGGCGCCGCTGCCGCCGCAGATGGACGTGCCCGTCAATCCGCCGCCGGTGATCCTCGCGCCCGAGATCAACGACCATCCGCGGCCTCCTCGGCCGCGGCCCCATGCCGAGGGGGCCGGCAGGCCGCCCGGTTAAGAAACGTCAAAATCCAAAATACGAAAATCAACAGGAGAGAGTAATGCGTCAGATGATTTCGGGACTGGTCGCGGCGGCTGCCGTGATGTTCGCCGCCACCGCGCCCGCCGCGGCGTGCGGCTTCAGCACATGCGCGCCGGTTGCCCCGGTCTATTCCGGCTGCAACAGCGGCTGCGGCGGCTATGGCTACGGCGCCTATGAGCGCCTCGCCGAGCCGACCACGCAGTATTACTACGTCAACCAGGGCCCGACCTATACCGGCCCGGGCGCGTTCGCGCCGTATCCGACCTACCGTGAGGACGCGGTCGTTGCGCCCGCCAATTACGGCTACGGCTATCGCGCCGCCGCGGTGGCGCCGCCGGTCGCGTATCGCTATCACCGGCCGCATTACCGTCCGTATCATTATGGCTATGGTCCGCGCACCGGCTATCTGCCGCGCACGCATTACGGCTATGGTCCGCGCTACGGCTACGCTCATCGCCGCGCGCCGGCGCCGTACTATTACGGCGGCCATCGCGTGCTGCGCCGCTATTACTGATCTCTGATCGGTTGAGCCGACGAGACGCCCGTTCGCGTGAAGCGGACGGGCGTTTTGTATTGCTGGTGTTGGGCGTTGCGAGCTCGCGTTCGCCTCAGTCCGTCTTCGCCCTACGGGCTTCGCCGGACACCACGCTTCACCCTTCGGGCATCTCGTGGCTGCGCCACGCGTAGCCCGAAGGGTGAAGCGTGGTGGGGGAGGCAGGACTCGAACCTGCGAAGCCATGAGGCGGCTGATTTACAGTCAGCTCCCTTTGCCACTCGGGACACTCCCCCGCTCGACGGCAGCACAATCGGGCCGGACCTTGCCGGCGGACCGAAGACGGCCATGGAACGTGAAGGCCGCGACAGCCCGGATGGGGGCGCGACCGGGCGCGGTTATGGGCGAAGCGGTGGGGTAAAGTCAACCGAGGCGAACAGCTAAAATCGCCCTCGAAGCCTCCCAAATTGCCATATTCGAGGACCCGTGACACAAGCGGGCTCATGAAGGATCGAAAATTCACCCCCAGGCGGCCTCGCGGCGGGGCTAAGCCCTTCAACAGGCCCGGGAAATCGGCCGGCCGGCCGGCCTGGCGCGACCGCGATTCGCACGCCGACGGGCCGGTCATCCTCTATGGCTGGCACACCGTCACCATGGCGCTGGCCAATCCGGAGCGGCGGATCCGCAAGCTGACGCTGACCGAGAACGCCGCGAAGCGGCTTGCGGACGAAAACATCGAGACCCGCGTCACGCCCGAGATCGTCCGGCCCCAGGAGATCGACCGTCTGCTCTCGCCCGATGCCGTGCATCAGGGGCTGCTCGCGGAAGCCGATCCTCTGCCTTCGCCCGACATAGAGACCTTGACGCAGGAAGGCATGGTGCTGGTGCTCGACCAGATCACCGATCCCCACAATGTGGGCGCCATCCTGCGCTCGGCCGCGGCCTTTGCGGTAAAGGCGATCGTCACCACCGCGCGCCACAGTCCGGAAGCCACCGGCGTGCTCGCGAAAGCCGCCTCCGGTGCGCTCGAGCTCGTGCCAATGATCACCGTGCAGAACCTCGCCCGCGCGCTTACCACGCTGAACGAGTGTGGCTTCCAGACCGTCGGCCTCGACAGCGAAGGCACCGAGAACCTCTCGGACGTCACGTTGCGCGCGCCGCTGGCGCTGGTGCTCGGCGCCGAAGGCAAGGGGCTCCGGCAATTGACGCGCGAAACCTGCAGCGTCGTGGCACGGCTCGACATGCCGGGCGAGATCAAGAGCCTCAACGTGTCCAATGCGGCCGTGCTCTCGCTCTATGTCGGCGCGAGCCGGCTCGGGCTGATGAAGTAGGCGGCGCTGTTGTCGAACCGCTACGCCATCATCTCCCGCACCATCGGCACCACCTTGCGCCCATAGAGCTCGATGCTCCGCATCAGCTTCTCATGCGGCAACGGCCCCGCCGAATATTTCAGCTGAAACCGCGAAATACCAAGCGCCTTTGCCGTCGCGGAGATCTTGAGCGCGACCGTTTCCGGCGAGCCGACATAGAGCGAGCCGTGCTCGGCCTCATTGACGAACTCGTCGCGCCCCATCGGCGGCCAGCCGCGCTCCTTGCCGATGCGGTCGCGCATCGCCTTGTAATCGGGCCACAGCTCCTCGCGCGCCTGCTCGTCCGTCTCGGCGACGTAGCCGGGCGAATGCACGCCGATCGGCTGCGCGGGGCGGCCGAACTCCTTGAAGGCGCGGTGATAGAGATCGACGAAAGGTGCAAAGCGCGTCGGGTCGCCGCCAATGATCGCGAGCATCAAAGGCAGGTCATAATGCGCGGCGCGCACCACCGATTGCGGGCTGCCGCCGACGCCGATCCAGGTTTTCAGCGTGCCGTTCTCGACCGGAGGATAGACCAGCTGGTCCTTCAGCGGCGGACGCAGCTTGCCTTCCCAGGTCACCGGCTGCTGCGACAGCAGCGCCGCGAACAGATCGAGCTTTTCCTCGAACAGCTCTTCGTACTTGCGCAGATCAAAGCCGAACAGCGGAAAGGATTCCGTGAACGAGCCGCGGCCGAGGATCACCTCGGCACGCCCGTTCGAGAGCGCGTCCAGCGTCGCAAAGCGCTGGAACACGCGGATCGGATCGTCCGAGCTCAGCACCGTCACGGCCGAGCCGAGATGGATGCGCTTCGTCCGCGATGCGATCGCGGCGAGCACGGTCTCCGGCGAGGAGATCGCGAAATCGGCGCGGTGGTGCTCGCCGAGGCCGATGAAGTCGAGGCCGATCTCGTCGGCGAGCACGGCCTCCTCGACCACGTTGCGGATCACCTGCGCATGCGGAAGCATGGCGCCGCCCGCGTCCTTCGTCACGTCGCCAAAAGTATCCAGTCCGAATTGCAGCGGTGCGGTCATTGATGAGGTCTCTGGGCGCGGCTTGCGCCTGTCGTTTGGGAGGGGATTGTTTGCGGTGGAGCTAGGCCGCAGCGGCTGGTGCAACAATGCTGTTCCGGGAAACGCACCGTTTCCTTTTTGGATTGTGTTGGACCGGTGTCCGCACTCAGTCGGCCTCGGCGAACATCTCGACCAGGGTCTCGCGCAGCCAGCGCTGTGCCGGCACGGTGTCGTTGCGCTGGTGCCAGAACAGGCTGACGATGCGCGGCGGCGCCTTCAGCGGAAGCGGCATGGCGTGCAGGAACGGCGCGTGCCTCGATTGCGAGCGAAGATCGCTCGGCAGCACGGCGATCAGGTCGGACTGGCGCACGACCTCGTAGGCAGCGCTGTAGTGATTGACGGTCGCGACCAGGTTGCGCGACAGCCCGCGCGAGGCGAGGAAGAGGTCGTAGGACGGCAAGGTCTTGCCGGCGAGGCTCACATCGACATGCGCCGCATTGAGGAAGCTGCGCGTGCCGAGCCGCTTCTGTGCGGCAAGCGGATGGCCACGCCGCATGAAGCAAGAATAGTCGACGGTCCACAGCGAGCGCGAGCGGATGGCGGCGGGCTGCTGCGCCTCGTTGACATAGACGCTGAGCACGCAATCGACCCTGTTGTCCTCGAGCTGGTCGGCGATCTCCAGGACGGTGTTGGGGATGGTGTGGACGCGTGCCTTCGGCGCGACCCTGCCGAGATGGTTCAGCAGCTTCGGCATCACCAGCGAAGCGACGTAGTCCGACATCGACAGGCTGAACTCGGTCTGCGCGCGTGCGGGATCGAAGGTCTGCTCGTCCAGGGCGCGGCGGACGGTTTCGAGTGCCTCGCCGATCGGCCCCCACAGCGCCACCGCGCGCTGGGTCGGACGGATGCCGGTGCCGGAGCGGACGAACAGGGGGTCGCCGAGCGCGTCCCGCAGCCGCGCGAGCGCGTTGCTGACCGCCGGCTGCGTCATCAGCAGCGCGTTCGCGGCGCGCGTGACGCTGCCCTCGGTCATCAGGGCCTCGAAGACTTTCAGCAGGTTGAGGTCGAGCGATCGGAACGACAGAACATTCACCACAGTGATGTATCAGATCAAGATTATAAATTATGACGATAATGTCTCATTGTCTATGGTTCCCCAAAGGGACACGCGGTGCGCCGGGCCGCCAGACAGAGGGGGACTTTCATGTCGATGATTTCGGCGCGCATCGAGCGCCTGCCATTCGCGCGCTTCCACACGCATCTCTTGTTGATGGGCGGGCTCGGCTACATGTTCGACGCGATGGACGCAGCCGTGCTGGCGTTCATCCTGCCGGTGCTGCGCACGGCGTGGAATCTGTCGAGCGTGCAGATCGGCGTGCTCGGCAGCAGCACCTATATCGGCTTCCTGTTCGGCGCGTTGCTGGCGGGCACGCTGGGCGACCTGATCGGCCGTCGCGCGGTGATGATGTCGGCGCTGGCGCTCTATTGTGCCGCATCCATCGTCAGCGCGATGGTGGACAGCTGGCCGTCCTTCTTCGCGGCGCGCGTCGTCGCCGGCATGGGCACCGGCGCCGAGAGCGCGATCATCGCGCCTTACCTCGCCGAGTTCGTGGCACGGCGCTTCCGCGGCAGCTTCACCGGCGCGCTGGCCGGCTTCTTCTCGTTCGGTTTCGTCGCGGCCGCCTTGCTGGGCTACTTCATCGTCCCGGCCTATGAGAACGGCTGGCGCATCGTGCTGGTGATCACCGCGGTGCCGGTCGTGATGCTGCTGTGGTGGCGCAGGGCGCTGCCGGAATCGCCGCGCTGGCTGGAAAGCCGGGGCCGGGAGAAGGAAGCCGAAGCGGTGCTGGACCGGATCGAGGCCGGCTTCGCGCGCCAGGGCCTTGTGCTGCCGCAACCGGTCGCCGAAGCCGCGGCGCCGGCCGGGACCGGCGGAACGCTGCTCGCGAATTTCGCCGCGCTGCTCGCCGGCCGGCAGGCCCGCATCACCATCATGACCTGGATCATGTGGCTGGCGATCACCTTCAGCTATTATTCCTTCTTCGTCTGGATCCCGGGCCTCTTGGTCCAGAACGGCATGAGCATCACCAAGAGCTTTGCCTATTCGATCGCGATCTATTGCGCGCAGATTCCCGGCTATTTCAGCGCCGCGTATTTCAACGAGCGCATCGGCCGGCAGGCGACGATTGCGTCCTACATGGTGCTCGGCGGCATCAGCGCGCTCGGGCTCGCCTTCGCGCAGAGCGATCAGCACATCATGGTGGCGGGTATCTTGCTGTCCTTCTTCATGAACGGCACCTATGCGGGCGTCTATGCCTATACCGCCGAGGTGTTCCCGACGCCGGTTAGAACCACCGGCGCAGGCCTCGCCTCCGCGATCGGCCGGATCGGCGCGATCATCTCGCCGATCCTGGTCGGCTACCTCTATCCCAATTTCGGCTTCGCCGGTGTGTTCGGCCTCACCACCAGCGTCCTTCTGCTCGGCGCGCTCACCGTCGTGGTGATGGGCGTGCCGACGCGCGGCCGATCGCTGGAAGACATTGCCGCGGGCGAAGTCGCATGAGGGAGACGCCACGCCGAGCCGATCCGCTGCTTTGCACGGTGGCGGCTGCGCAGGGCAGGGCGGATCAGCCGATCGCCCTGTTCTCGGCGCTCGACGACGCCTTGAAATCGGCGATCGGGCACAAGCTGTTCACGATCCTGACCTATGACGACGATACGAGAGATGCGGCGCGGGTCTATTCCAATCTCCCCGGACCTTACCCCACGGGCGGACGCAAGCGCCTGGCGACCGGGCCGTGGACCGAGGCCGTGCTCGACCGCGGCGAGGCCTATATCGGCCGCAGCCGGGACGATCTGCGCGAGGTGTTTTCCGATCACGAGCTGATCGCTTCGCTCGGCTGCGAGAGCGTGCTCAACATGCCGGTGCGCTGGCGCGGGCGCACGCTCGGCTCGCTCAATCTACTTCACGAGGCGGGCTGGTACGGCGAGGACGATATCGCCGCGTGCCTTCCCTTCGCCCAGTTCGCGCTGCCGGCTTTGCTCACACAGTCCTGACCAGACAGGAAACGATCCATGTCCAGCATCCTCTTCAAGAACGCCGCTTTGCTTGATCCGCTTCAGCCGGACTTGCTGGAGGGGCATCACGTGCTGGTCGAGGACAATCTGATCAAGGAGGTCTCCGACCGGCCGCTCCAGGCCTCGGCCGACCGCACTATCGACCTGAACGGCAAGACGCTGATGCCCGGCCTGATCGACCTGCATGTGCATGCGGTCGCGGTCGAGCTCAATTTGTCGCAGCAGGTGCACATGCCGAACGTGCTGGTGACGCTGCGCTCGACGCTGCTGCTGCGCGGCATGCTCAGGCGTGGCTTCACCACGGTCCGCGACGCCGGCGGCGCCGGCCATGCGCTGAAGCAGGCGATCGAGACCGGCCTCACCGACGGTCCGCGGCTGTTCGTCTCCGGCCGTGCACTGAGCCAGACCGGCGGTCACGGCGACATGCGGGCGCGTTCGGACTATCTCGCCAGCGACGCGCCGTGTCCCTGCTGCGTGCGTGTCGGCGCGCTGGCGCGTGTCGCCGACGGCGTCGACGGCGTGCGCAAGGCCGCGCGCGAAGAACTCCAGATGGGCGCCGACCAGATCAAGATCATGGCGTCCGGCGGCGTGGCGTCGCCGACCGATCCGGTCGGGGCCTTCGGGTACTCCGAGGACGAGATCCGCGCCATCGTCGAGGAGGCGCGCGGGCGCCAGACCTATGTGCTCGCTCATGCCTACACCGCCGCCGCGATCGAACGCGCGGTTCGCTGCGGTGTGCGCACCATCGAGCACGGCAATCTGGTCGATGCGCCGACCGCGCGCCTGATGGCCGAGAAGGGCGCCTATGTGGTGCCGACGCTCGTCACCTACGAGGCACTCGCTAACGAGGGCGCCCAATATGGCCTGCCGCCGGAGAGCGTCGCCAAGATCGCCGACGTCCGCGATGCGGGTCTGCGTTCGCTCGCGATTTATCGCGATGCCGGCGTCAAGATGGGATTTGGCAGCGATCTGCTCGGGCCGTCGCAGCGCCTCCAGAGCGACGAATTCCGCATTCGCGCCGAGATCCTCGGTCCGCGCGCCGTCATCGCCAGCGCAACAGTTATCGGCGCCGAGGTGCTCGGCATGGAAGGCAAGCTCGGCCGGATCGTGCCCGAGGCTGTCGCCGATCTGCTGGTGGTCGACGGCAACCCGCTGCGCGACGTAGCCTGCCTGCTCGGCCAGGGCGAGCACATCCCGATGGTGATGAAATCAGGCAAGGTCCAGTTCGACCGGCTGAACGCGTAATGACCGCCACGCCCCGCGCGCCGATGCGTCCTATTTCGAGATGCGCACGACCATCTTGCCGAGCGCCCCGCGCGTCTGCATGGTCCTGAACGCTTCTCGGAAATCGTCCAGCGCGAAGACGCGACCGACCACAGGCTTCAACTTGCCCTCGGCGAGCCAGCCCGTCAGCTCGGACATCAGGCGCTTCTGCACCTCAGGCTCGCGCGTCGGAATCTGCGCGAGGTCGACGCCGAGCAGGGCGCCGCCCTTCAGCAGCGGCAAGTTGAACGGCAATGCCGGGATCGCACCGGCGGCAAAACCGACCACGAGATGGCGGCCGCGCCAGGCAATGGAGCGAAAGGCCTGCACCGAGATTTCGCCCCCGACCGGATCGAAGATCACGTCGGCGCCGTGTCCTCCGGTCAATTCCTTCAGCGTGTCGCGCCAGCCGGCCTGCGTGTAGTCGATCACGGCGTCGGCGCCGTGTTGTTGCGCGAACTCGCGCTTGTCCGGTGTCGACGCCGCTGCGATGACGCGGGCGCCGAGCAGCTTGCCGATCTGAACAGCCGCGATTCCCGTGCCGCCCGCTGCGCCCAGCACCAGAAGCTGCTCGCCCGTGCAGAGCGAGGCGCGTGCACTGAGCGCATAGAGCGCGGTCAGATAATTGGCGCGAAACGAGGCGGCGACCTCGGCCGCGATGCCGTCCGGGAGAGGATAGACCGCTTCGGGACTGACGACGATCTCTTCGGCAAGCGCGCCCGACCGTGTCATCCCCATCACGCGCATGCCGGGCTGATAGCCGCCAGGCCTGCCTGGAGCCTCTTCCACGATCCCGGCGAACTCGGTGCCAGGAATGAAGGGCAGGGGATCCTTGGTCTGATAGCGCCCCTCGATCTTCAAGCCGTCAACAAAGCCGATTCCTGCCGCCTCCACGCGGATGCGCAACTGGCCGGGCTGCATAAGCGGGTGAGGGATATCCTTCAGTGCGATTTGATCGATGGGCGCATATTGCTCGACGACGACGGCTTTCATGTCGGACCTCTGTTGTTTCGCTTATCCTACAGGTCCCGACACCAGCCTCTTGTGTCTACCGCCACATCCCGCGCATCTTCGCCCCGATGTCGATCTTCGGGCCCTGCGCCGCGGTGCGGGCCGCGCCGGCTGCGGCCTTCGGCCAGGCGGCGCGCTCGAACAGGTAGACCAGGGATTCCGGGATGAAGCGGGTGCGCGAGGCGTAGACGTGACGGTCGCCCTTGGCGGCCTGGCCGTGGACGAAGAAGCGCTGCGGCACGACGAGGTGCAAATCGTCCTTGGCGCGCGTCATCGCGACATAGAGCAGCCGGCGCTCCTCCTCCAGCTCGGCGCTGGTACCGGCGCCGAGGTCGGACGGCATGCAGCCGTCCACGACGTTGAGCACGAACACCGACTTCCACTCCTGGCCCTTGGCGGAGTGAATGGTGGAGAGGATCAGATAGTCCTCGTCGCGAAGCGGGGGGCCTGATTTGTCGCTGGTCGCATCCGGCGGATCGAGCGTGAGCTCGGTCAAAAACTTTTCGCGCGAGGCATAGCCGCTCGCGATCTGCTCGAGCTGCATCAGATCGGCGCGGCGCGTTTCGGAATCCTCGTGGATGCGGTCGAGATGCGGCTCGTACCACAGCCGCACGCGTTCGAGATCGGCCGGCCATTCCGAATAGCGCAAATTCTGGGTCGTACGGACGAAGTCGGTCCAGTCCGCGCCGGTGCGCGCCGGCACCGGGAGCTGGCCGAGCGAGGCGAGCGGATCGGTGCTCTCGGCCATCTGGTCGAGCACGCGCTGCGCGGTTGCGGGTCCGATGCCGGGCAGGAGGTGCAGAATGCGGAAGCCGGCGACGCGATCGCGCGGATTTTCGGCGAAGCGCAGCAGCGCCAGCACGTCCTTGACGTGCGCGGCGTCGAGGAATTTGAGCCCGCCGAATTTCACGAAGGGGATGTTGCGGCGGGTCAGCTCGATCTCCAGCGGACCGGAATGCGAGGAGGTCCGGAATAGCACCGCCTGGTGCTTGAGCAGCGCGCCTTGCTCGCGGTTCGCCAGAACCTCCTCGACGATGTAGCGCGCCTGGTCGGCCTCGTCGTGCACGGTGACGAGCTGCGGCTTCTGCAACGCGGTGCGGTCAGTCCAGAGGTTTTTGGTGAAGCGCTCACGGGCAAGACCGATGACGCCGTTGGCTGCCGCCAGCACGGGTTGCGTCGAGCGGTAGTTGCGGTCGAGCGTGATCATCTCCGCGCGGGGCGAGAAGCTTTGAGGGAAGTCCAGGATGTTGCGCACGGTCGCGGCGCGGAACGAATAGATCGATTGGGCGTCGTCGCCGACCACGGTGAGGCCGCGGCCGTCGGGCTTGAGCGCCAGCAGGATCGAGGATTGCAGGCGGTTGGTGTCCTGATATTCGTCGACCAGCACGTGATCGAAACGGCCGCCGATCTCTTCGGCGATCGGCGCATCGCTCATCATCTGCGACCAGTAGAGCAGCAAATCATCGTAATCGAGCACGTGCTGGGCCTGCTTGGCCTCGACGTAAGCCGCGAACAGGCCCTTCAGCTCGGCCGCCCAGCCCGCGCACCAGGGATAGTGCGCCCCCAACACCTTCTCGATCTCCATCTCGGCGTTGACGCAGCGCGAGTAGATCGACAGGCAAGTGCCCTTGGCCGGGAACCGGCTCTCGGTCTTCGACAGGCCGCGCTCGTGCCGGACCAGGTTCATCAGGTCGGCGGAGTCTTCGCGGTCGTGGATGGTGAAGGCGGGGTCGACGCCGATCCGCTCGGCATATTCGCGCAGGAGCCGCGCGCCGATGCCGTGGAAGGTGCCGGCCCAGGTGAGCGCGTCGCGCATGATCGCGGCGTTGTTCTCGCCCAGCACCTTGCGCGCGATGCGCTCGACGCGGCCGGCCATCTCGGCGGCCGCGCGGCGGGAGAACGTCATCAACAGAATGCGGCGCGGATCGGCGCCGGCAACGATCAGATGTGCGACGCGGTGCGCCAGCGTGTTGGTCTTGCCGGAGCCGGCACCGGCGATGACGAGCAGCGGTGCGCCCACGGTCGCGCCATCGACCACGCCGTGCTCCACGGCGCGGCGCTGCTCCGCATTGAGCGTGTCCAGATATGTCGCCACGAATCGCCCCGGTGAAAGGGCGAGAGTCGGCGATTTGCCCGCGAATCGCAATGCGGCTGGACGCAACCGGTGTTAAGACCTAGGGACAAGACGGCCCCAGGTTCCAGCCCGCGAAGTGCACCCGGTATGACCGAGCTCAAGCCCGACCAGTTCGAGATGCGGCGGCTGGAATCGCTCAGCAACACCATCTTCGGCGTCGCCATGACACTGCTCGCCTATGACCTGCCCAGGGCCGCCGTGTTCACCAGCGCGCCGGACTGGAGCGATCTCGCCCGGATCTATTCCGGCAAGCTCGCCGGCCTCGCGCTCAGCTTCATCATCGCCGGCGTGTTCTGGATCAGCCATCACCGGCGGCTGGCGCGCCAGCCCGTCGGCAGCCGCGGCGCGGTGATCCTCAATCTGTTCTTCCTGCTCTCGATCGTGCTGCTGCCGGTGACCAACGGTCTCTACACCAATTATCCCATGAGCAGCGCGGTCGCCGTGCTCTATGGCCTGCATCTGACCGCGATCGCCGGCCTCAATGCCTGGCTGTGGTGGAGGATCCTTGGCGGCTGGCGCCACGAGATCATGGCCTCGATGTTTCCGCTGCTCGTGTTCATCCCGGGCACGGTCGTTGCGGCGTTCGCGCCGCGTGTCGCGCCCTTCGTGTGGTTCATTGCTTTCGGCGGCCTCGTGATCCAGCGCTTCACCATCGCACGGTCCGAGCCGGACGCGTAAGGCGCCAGCTCACGCTTTTGTCGCGCCGAACCCGTCGGCCGGCACGTAAAGCTTGACCGGGCGGATTTCGTAGACCGCCGTCGGATTGACCTGGCGCAGCTTCCGCGCCGCCGCGATCGCCTCATCCTCGGTGTCGCATTCCATGAGGTGGAAGCCCAGAAGCTGCTCCTTGGTCTCGGCAAACGGGCCGTCCAGCACCATGCCCGCGCCGGGGCCGCGCAGGGTGCGGGCCTTTCGGGTCTCATCCAGACGGGCGGCCGGCCCAAACTGACCACTTGCCCTCAAGGGCGCCTGTACCTCGATGACTTTGGCCACGACCGCGGCGTCCTGCTCCGGCGTCCAGGACAGGACCTCGTCTTCCACATGGTAGGCCAGGATAGCGTAGAGCATCGTCACCTCGTTGATTTGCTGCGCGCGCCCCCAAGGACGTATCACCCCCGTCGTTTCCGACAATGGCTGAGCGCCAATTATTGCGTTGCGTGGATCTCGACGAAACCGTCCTGAAACCCGATTGCCGCTCGGACGTGTGAACGCCGGCTGAAACCGGCGCGACTGATGGCCACCAAGAACACTCAAGCAATTCGGAGGCGGCCATGTCGACCATCAAGATCATCTGCGACGCGCGTCGGGCGGCAAAGCCGGAAGCTGCGGACTTGCATGACCAGTCCGGCCATCACCGCTATTACGGCAGCTCGGTCGAGAACGGCGGCGAGCGCATCGTCGAGAGCCGCCGCGGCAAGCGGCCGCGCGCACTGAATGTCTGCGGCTTCTGAAGCCCTCGTACCGGAATGACGCGCGACAATGAGTGTCCTGCAAGTTTTGATCGCGGCGATGCCGTTCCTGCTGTCGCTCGCGAGCCGGTCCGGCAAGGCGATCGCGCCGTGCCTGTGCGCGAGCATCTTCACCGTGCTGCTCGGTGATGAGCCGCCCCGCGCCGCCATGGCCTGGTGCGTCGGGCTTCTGATCGCCGCCGTCGCCGTCCGCGAGCGGCTTCGGGCGATTTGAGCCGGCGGACCTCGCCCAATCAGGACAATTCCCAAAAGAAAAGGCGCGGCGGGGAAAACCCCGTCGCGCCCGATTTCTTGCTCGCTGGTCCAGGGCTGAGAGCGCCCCGATGCCAAGCCTCACTTAAAAGCCTAGCGGGCGATCCCAGCGAGGTGACAGCGCTTGGTAAAAGACACTGGATCACCTCCTTTCGTTGGTTGCGGAAGACATCAATATAGGCCGAGCGGCCGCCGCTGTTAAGGGGCGGCGGGGAGTCGGGAACCGAAGCTGTTCGTAACGCCGTAAAGCAGGCCGAAAAGCCGCAAGATGCTGCCTCTGAGGCAGTTGAGACCGCCGCCCGGCCGTGTTAGGGAGCCCGTAGCGCGGGTGTAGCTCAATGGTAGAGCAGCAGCCTTCCAAGCTGAATACGAGGGTTCGATTCCCTTCACCCGCTCCAGACCCTCGATTGCTCCTCCCCGCAAGTTGACCCCGGCGGCCATTCTGTCAAGAAGGGCATTGCATCGACTGCTGCCAGGAATGCGCGGACTGCCCGCGTCGAGCGGTCACCGGGAGCTGGAGCATAAATGGCTGAGCGGATCGCTCTCATCACCGGCGTGACCGGCCAGGACGGCGCCTATCTCGCCGAACACCTGCTGTCGCTGGGCTATGTCGTGCACGGCATCAAGCGGCGCTCGTCCTCGTTCAACACCGCGCGGGTCGATCATCTCTACCAGGACCCGCATGTCGGCAACGTGCCGTTCCTGATGCATTACGGCGACATGACGGATTCGACCAATCTGATCCGCTTGGTGCAGCAGATCCGGCCGACCGAGATCTACAATCTCGCCGCCCAGAGCCACGTCGCCGTCAGCTTCGAGAGCCCGGAATACACCGCGAATGCCGACGCGATCGGCGTGCTGCGCCTGCTGGAGGCGATCCGCATCCTCGGCATGGAGAAGCGGACGCGGTTCTACCAGGCCTCGACCTCGGAGCTCTACGGCCTCGTGCAGGAGATCCCGCAGAAGGAGACGACGCCGTTCTATCCGCGCTCGCCCTACGGCGTCGCCAAGCTCTACGGCTACTGGATCACGGTGAACTACCGCGAAGCCTACGGCATGTTCGCGGCCAACGGCATCCTGTTCAACCACGAGAGCCCGATCCGCGGCGAGACTTTTGTGACCCGCAAGATCACCCGCAGCGTGTCGCGGATCGAGGTCGGGCTCGAGGAGACGCTCTATCTCGGCAATCTCGAAGCCAAGCGCGACTGGGGCCATGCGCGCGACTATGTCGAGGGCATGCACCTGATCCTCCAGGCCGACAAGCCCGACGACTTCGTGCTCGCCACTGGCGAGACGCGCTCGGTGCGCGAGATGGTCGAGCTGTCGTTCGCGCATGTCGGCCGCCGCATCGCTTGGCGCGGCAAGGGCGTCGAGGAGACCGGCATCGACGAGGCGAGCGGCAAGACATTGGTGAAGATCGATCCGACTTATTTTCGCCCGACCGAGGTCGATCTCCTCATTGGCGATGCCAGCAAGGCGCGCGAGGTGCTCGGCTGGAAGCCGAAGCGGAGCTTTGCGGAGCTGGTCGCGGAGATGATGGCGAGTGATCTGGCCGAGGCAAAGCGGGACGCCGGCCGTGGCCAACGCAGCGTTTGAGCTGAAGGGCAGAAGCGTCTACGTCGCCGGCCATCGCGGCATGGTCGGCAGTGCGCTCGTGCGCCGGCTGGCGCAAGAGGACGTGCAACTCGTCACCGTCGACCGGCGCGAGGTCGATCTCTGCAACCAGGCCGCCGTGTTCGACTGGTTCGCCAAGACACGTCCGCAGGTGATCTTCCTCGCCGCGGCCAAGGTCGGCGGCATCGTCGCCAACAACACGCTGCGCGCCGAGTTCATCTACGACAACATCGCGATCGCCGCGAACGTGATCCAGGCCGCGCATCAGAACGGCGCCGAGAAGCTGATGTTTTTGGGCTCGTCCTGCATCTATCCGAAGCTGGCGCCGCAGCCGCTGCGCGAGGACTCGGTCTTGACCGGCCCCCTGGAGCCGACCAACGAGCCCTATGCCATTGCAAAAATCGCCGGCATCAAGATGGTGGAAGCCTATCGCAGCCAGTACGGATGCGACTTCATCAGCGTGATGCCGACCAATCTCTATGGCCCCGGCGACAATTATCACCCTGAATTGAGCCACGTCGTCGCCGCGCTGATCCGGCGCTTCCACGAGGCGAAGGTTGCGGGCGCGAAAAGCGTCGTCGTGTGGGGCACCGGCACGCCGCGGCGCGAGTTCCTTTATGTCGACGACATGGCGGATGCCTGCGTGCACCTGATGAAGACCTATTCCGGTTCGGAGCTGATCAACATCGGCACCGGCGAGGATATCACCATCGCCGGGTTCGCGCACATTGTCGCCGAGATCGTCGGCTACAGCGGCGAGATCAGTTTCGATGCCTCGCGTCCCGATGGCACGCCGCGCAAGCTGCTCGACGTCAGCCGTCTCGCCAAGCTCGGCTGGCACGCGACGACGTCGCTCGAGGATGGCTTGAGGCGCGCGTATGAAGCCTATCTGACCAGCGTGCCTGTCGCTGTGCGATAGAATAGTTGAGTCTCACACAATCAGCCGGCCCTGCCGTTCGGCGATGCCGATCTCGACCTCGGTCCCTGCATTGAAATCGAGCCGGTCGGCCTCGATGCCGTCGCTGAAGATGACGCCGTTCTCCGGCATCAGCGAGCGCACGCGGAGCGCTTCGGACGACGCCAGCCGGCCGCAGATGAGGCTGGTCTGCGAATTCCGGCTGGGGAAGGGCTCGCGCACGGCGAAGCGAAGTTCGTGGGCGTCCCAGGCAAGCGCGTTGTAAGTGCCCGGCTCGGCCGGGTGGCCGAATTCACCTGCGATCGCCACCGAGCCGGTGACGATGCTCTTGAACCAGGCGGTCGAGCCCAGCCCCGTGGACACGATGAGGCCGCTCGACGACTGTCGCTCCGTCGCGCCGCCGGCCGCGATCTCGTACATCGCGGACACATGGGTTCGCGCACCGACGAAGAGGTCGTTGACGGCATGCAGGACCTGGCCATCGGTGAGCCGGGCGCGCGCCATTGTCACGGCCCGGCTCGCGCGCTTCTCGGCCGCGATGTCGGGCAGGAGCTTTGCAAGATCACGCGGCGCGAAGGGGAGAAGGACACCGTCGTGCCGCGTGGGGTCGGGGTTGAGCCCGATCAGCGGATGGCCGTCGAGATACTTCATCGTGTTGGCGACGACGCCGTCCTGCCCGAGCGCGACCACGATGTCGGAGGGTGCGAAGATGAAATTCGGCAGGAAGCTGCGTTCGATCGCCTGATAGCGTCCCCATTGCTCCAGCACCTGCAAGGTCAGGCGCCGCTGCGCGTGGTAGACCTCGTGCTCGCGCTCATAGTCGGAGAAGTCGGCGCCGAGATGCTCGACATAGAAGCGAGCCTGCGCCGCGGTGAGGTACCGCGCGACCAGGTCCTCGAGCCTGGTCTTGCGCGTCACCAGCACGATCTTGCGGTCATTGGCGGCGGGCATTGCCGACCTCCGGGGCCTTGGGGCGCTCCATCAACTGGCTGAGCAGATCCGGCGAGACGTTGAGCTGGCCGATCTTCTCGGCCTTCTCCGCAATGCCGGTGAAGGCCTGCGCGATCAGCTGGCCCGGCTGCATGCCGGCGGCAGCCAGCGCCTGGATCACGCGGGTGTCGACGCCTTCGAAGATCTTCATCAACGCGCCGACGCGGTACGCCTCGGCGTCCGCCAGCGTCCTCGTATTCTCGGCGTTGAGGCCGACGAAGTCCTTCCGCTTGGCCTCGAGCCCGATGTCCGCGACCATGCCGGCCTGCCGCAGCTCGTGCCGCTTGGCGGCGACGCTGGCCTCCGCGTCCATCTGCGTCTCGCGGATCGACCGCTTCTTCTGCTCGACCGCAATCTCGGTGTCGAGCTCGCTCTCGCGAATGGAGCGTTCCTGCTCGACCGCGAAATTGCGCCGGGCGAAGATCGCTTCGTCGGCATTCTTCAGGATCGCTTCGCGCGCCTCCGCTTCGAGCGCCTTCGCGGTGTCCGGCGTCGGCTTGATGCCGCGAATGGAGACGCCGAGGATTTCGAGGCCGAGGGCCGCGACATCGGCGCGCGCCTGCAAGCCGGTCGCGATCACCTCGGCAATGCGGTCGGACGCCTGCAGCGCCTCCTTCAGCGTCAGCTCCTTCACGGTCTGCTGGGTCAGCACCTCGACGGCGGCGAGGATGCGCTGCGGCAGCTTCTCGGGATCGTCGGTCTCATAGGTCTTGCCATCGGATTTCAGCGTGAAGTCGAGCATCGTGGAGGCCTTCTTCGGCTCGCTGATGCGATAGGTGACATGCCCCTGCACCGTGAGGGTCTGAAAGTCGCGCGCGATCTGCTCGAAGATGAAGGGAGCGTCGCGGCTTCCGATGGGAATGGCGACCAGGGTGGTGACCGGCGCATAATAAAGCGCGGACAGGCCGGCTCCCTCGGCGATGACGGCGCCGGCGCGATACTTCATCAGGTAGGTGGTGGGCTGGGCCTTGATGAATTTGATCCCGAACATGGTCTTTCCTCATAAGTGAGTCAGAGCAACTAAGTAAGTTGCACTGTACAACTAAGTGGGCTACTGTCAAGGCCTCGAACGGGGAGGCGGTCATGGCAGGCAGGAACGAGACCAAAGGCGTTGACGTATCGGGACAATTGGACTTCCCGCGGCCGCTGACGACGGTCGACGTCGTCATCTTCGCCATCCGCGCCGACAACCTCCATGTCCTGCTGGTGCAGCGGCCCGCGATCGACAGCGAGCCGTTTCCCCGGAGTTGGGCGCTGCCCGGCGGTTTCGTCGACATTGCCCGCGACCGCACGCTCCAGGCCTGCGCCGCGCGCAAGCTGAAGGAGAAAACCGGCGTCACAGCGCCGTATCTGGAGCAGCTTGGGAGTTGGGGCAGTGCCTCCCGCGATCCGCGCGGCTGGTCGGCGACCCACGCCTATTTCGCATTGATGCCGGAAGCGGCGGTCGCGAAATTGCCCGCGTCCGACGCGCAATGGTTTGCCGTTGCCGGGGATGCGGTCCAGCCGAAGCTCGCGTTCGACCACGGCGAGATCCTCGGCACCGCGATCCGCCGCCTGCGCAACAAGGTCGAATACACCTCGCTGCCGGCCTATCTGATGCCGCCGGAATTCACGCTGCCCGACCTGCAACGCGTCTACGAGATCGTGCTCGATCGCCCGTTGGAGAAGAGCGCGTTCCGTACCCGTATCCTCGCCGCCGACATGATCGAGCCGGCCGCCGGGATGCGGCGTGGGCCCAACCGGCCGGCTCAGCTTTACCGTCTGAAGACGGGCAGGGAGCCCGTGTATTTCGCGCGGACGTTCAACCCGCCGGAGTGAGTGCAGTCGCAAGCCGGATCCGGTTGCATCACCCTCATGTTCTAGGAACCATCGTTCCCAGCACGAGTTGGCCGATCGGGTGGGCAAAACATCACACGAGGCCAATCGTGCAGGAAGCCGTGCGCGTGCGTTCCACCGCGCAAATTGCGGGCCATCCGCTTCATCCGATGCTGGTGCCGATCCCGATCGCGTGCTTCATCGGAGCGCTGCTGACCGACATTGCCTATGTCGTCAGTGCCGAGATCATGTGGTCGAATTTCTCCGCCTGGCTTCTGGTCGTCGGCGTCATCTTCGGCGTGCTGGCGGCGATCGCGGGCCTGACCGATTTCATCGGCAACCGCCTGGTGCGGGCGCAGGCGCCAGCCTGGCCGCATCTGATCGGCAACGCCGTGGCGCTGATCCTGGCGATCGTCAATGCGCTGATCCACACGCGTGATGCCTGGACCTCGGTGTGGCCGACCGGGCTCATTCTGTCAGTGATCACCGTGCTGATCCTGCCGGTCACAGGCTGGCTCGGCTGGGCCTTGGTGTACCGCCACCGTGTGGGAGTTGCGCGATGAAGTCCTTGCTTGTCCGCGCGTTGCTGTGCTCTGCGCTTCTGTGTCTTGCCGGTTGCGGTGACGGCAGCGGCGATCCGAAGGCGCAGATCGGCGCCAATCCAAAGCTGCCCGACATCCAGCAATATTGGCTGCCGCCGATGCACATCGCGCGGATCGTCGGCTGGAAGAAGGACGAGACGCCGACGGTTGCGCAGGGGCTGCAAGCCAAGGCCTTTGCGACCGGCTTGCAGCATCCGCGCTTCCTCTACGTGCTTCCCAATGGCGACGTGCTGGTGGTGGAATCCAAGGCGCCGAAGGGCGCCCCGATCAAGCGGCCCAAGGAAATCGTGATGGGCTACATCGAGTCCTGGGCGACCTCCGGCGGCGAGACCGGCGAGAGCAATCGCATCACCCTGCTGCGTGACAGCAATGGCGACGGCGTTCCGGATACGCAAAGCGTCTTCCTCGACCATCTCAACTCGCCGTTCGGCGTCGCGCTGGTCGGCAACGACCTCTATGTCGCCAACACCGATGCGATCGTGAAATATCCCTACACCGAGGGCGATACCAAGATCACCGCGCCGGGCACGGTGCTGACGCCGCTGCCGGGCGGGCCGATCGATCATCACTGGACCAAGAGCCTGGTCGCGAGCCCCGACGGTTCGAAGCTCTATGCCGGCGTCGGCTCCAACAGCAACATCACCGAGAACGGCCTGGAGGCCGAGCACAATCGCGCCGCGATCCTCGAGATCGACCGCGCCAGCGGCCGCTGGCGCATTTTTGCAAGCGGCCTGCGCAATCCCAATGGCCTCAGCTTCGAGCCGCAGACCGGCGCGCTGTGGACGGTCGTGAACGAGCGCGACGAACTCGGCCCCGACCTCGTCCCCGACTACATGACGTCGGTGAAGGACGGCGGCTTCTATGGCTGGCCCTACAGCTATTACGGCCAGCACGTCGATCCCCGCGTCAAGCCGGAGCGGCCCGACCTCGTCGCCAAGGCGATCGTGCCCGACTATGCGCTGAGCTCGCATGTCGCGCCGCTCGGAATGGTTTTCAACACCAGCACGAGTCTGCCGGCCGCTTATCGCGGCGGCGCCTTTGTCGGCGAGCACGGCAGCTGGAACAGGCAGGTGCTGAACGGCTACAAAGTCGTGTACGTGCCGTTCACGGACGGCAAGCCGAGCGGGCCGGCGCAGGACGTCGTCACCGGCTTCCTCAACAGCGACAACCATGCGCGCGGCCGTCCCGTCGGCGTCGCCATTGACAAGACCGGGGCGCTGCTGGTCGCCGACGACAGCGGCAACACCGTGTGGCGCGTCACCGCGGCGCATCCGCAGCTGACGCAACGTTGAGCGCGGTGCCGCGTTGAGAGTCCAGACGATCTTGAACGCCAGGGAGTAGGACGATGGGTCTCGCTCAATACGCTATCGTGCCGGTGCAGGACGAATGGGGCGTGCTGCATGACGGTGACGTCAAGAGCAAATACGCCACCAAGGAAGCCGCATTCGAATCGGCGGTCGCCGCTGCATCACTGGCCCTTCGCGAGGGACATGAAGTCCATGTCAGCGTGCCCGGCCGCGAAGCGGGTGAGAACGCGCTCGGAATCTAGCTTCCGTGCGACCTGACCAAGGTCAGGATCTTACGATCGCCGCCCGGCGCAATCGGCCGCACGCGCTGAGGCGTGGCGGCCGGAACGATTCCTACTGTGGCGCTAGCCTATCGCGGCGCGCGAACGACCGGGTGAGGACGACGCTGGACCTCGCTCGAAATTCACCGTCGTACAATCTCAACATTCAGGTTGACGTATCAGCATCCAGGGGCAGCCGAGGGCGCGGTCGCAGACTGAACGACCGGGCGAAGCGCAAGGCGAGTGACGTTGAAGAAGGCGCTTCGAGCGACTTCAAACGTCAACCGCGTAAAATAACATCATGTTAGGTTTATCGCATAACTGGGTAATTGTGTTAGCCCGGCGATAGCCTATTGTCGCGACCAATCAGACACCGATCGGCAGTGACAAGCGCTCGCGGACGTCCGCAGAGCGTCGGGAAAGTGCTGCCCGATTTCTCCAAGAAGCCCGTCAAAGGGACATCAGCAAAACAGGGAGGAATTTTGAGATGACCGCGACCCGCGACATGAGTCAATCTAGGAAGGCTGCTGCCAGCGGCTGGATCGGGTCGGCTCTCGAATATTATGACTTCTTCATCTACGCGACGGCCGCGTCGCTGATCTTCCCGCAGATATTCTTCCCGTCGGACAATCCCACCGTCGCGATCGTCGCATCGCTGGCAACCTACGGTGTCGGCTATGTGGCCCGGCCGATCGGCGCCTTCGTGCTCGGACATTGGGGCGACACCCATGGCCGCAAGACCGTTCTCATCGTCTGCATGTTCCTGATGGGCACCTCGACCATGGCGGTGGGACTCCTGCCGACCTATCAGCAGGTCGGCGTCCTCGCGCCGATCCTGCTCGTCATCCTGCGCCTCGTGCAGGGATTTGCCGTGGCCGGTGAGATCTCCGGCGCGAGTTCAATGATTCTGGAGCATGCGCCGTTCGGCCGCCGCGGCTTCTACGCCAGTTTCGCCCTTCAGGGTGTGCAGGCCGGGCAGATTCTCGCCGCCGCCGTCTTCCTGCCGCTGGCGGCGTACATGCCGACCGAGGCCTTCAACAGCTGGGGCTGGCGGATTCCCTTCCTGCTCAGCTTCTTCGTCATCGTCGCAGGCTATATCATTCGCCGCGAGGTCGACGAGACCCCTGCCTTTGCCCGCGAGGGCGAGCGGGGAGAGACGCCGCGGGCGCCCATCGTCGAGGCCATCAAGCTGAGCTGGCGCGACATGCTCAGGGTCATCTGCATGGCGCTGATGAACGTCATTCCGGTCGTTGCTACCATCTTCGGTGCGGCCTACGCGGTCCAGCCGGCCTATGGCATCGGCTTTGCCAAGGACGTCTATCTCTGGATCCCGGTGCTCGGAAACATGCTGGCCGTGTTCGTCATTCCCTTCGTCGGCAATCTCTCCGACAAGGTCGGCCGCAAGCCTCCGATCATCGTGGGCGCGCTGCTCTCCGGCTTGCTCGCCTTCCTCTATCTCTATGCCATCAGCATCAAGAACGTGCCGCTGGCGATCCTCGTGTCGCTCCTGATGTGGGGCGTCGTCTATCAGGGCTACAACGCGATCTTCCCGAGCTTTTACCCCGAGCTGTTTCCGACGCGCACGCGTGTCTCGGCGATGGCGATCTCGCAGAACATCGGAACGACCATCACCGCGTTGCTTCCTGCCTTGTTTGCGACTGTGGCGCCTCCAGGCTCAACCAACATTCCGCTGACGGTGGGGGCGATCGCCTTCGGCATCACGGTGATTGCGGCGCTTGCGGCCGTCACGGCCCGGGAAACCTATCGGGTCAGCATCGACGATCTCGGCAATCCCGAGGCCGTTCCGATGCCGCGGGCAGATTATGAGCGGCAGCGTGCGGACGCGGCGAGCGCCGCCGCCGCAGTTCGTGCCTGACAAGAATGGTAGGAGGCAATGCCGCTGCGATCGATGATGTTCGCAGCGGCAGGCTTCCCGGTATAGAGTGACCGCCGATTGAATCTTGTGCGCGTGAGCGCGATCATTATGAGGTTGCAGGATGAACCCTGTCGTCGTTGCCGTCGCCATCACGGGCTCCGTTCCGCGCAAGAAGGACAATCCGGCGGTGCCGATTCTGCCGTCCGAACAGATCGAGTCGACGCACAGGGCCTTCGAGGCCGGCGCCACGCTCGCGCATATCCATGTTCGAAACGATGACGAGACCCCGTCATCCGACCCGGAGCGCTTTGCCCTGGTGCAGGAGGGGATCAAAAAGCATTGTCCGGAAATGATCGTTCAATTCTCGACCGGCGGGCGGGGCCGCGATCCCTTGGCGCGGGGATCGTCGCTCTATCTGAAGCCCGACATGGCCTCGCTGTCGACGGGATCAGTGAACTTTCCGACCATCGTCTATGAGAACAGCGCCGCCCTGGTCGAGACCCTCGCGACAGGCATGAAGGCGAATGGCATCCGGCCTGAAATCGAGATCTTCGATCTGTCGCATCTGCATGGCGCCCGCCGCCTGATCGAGGCGGGGCTGATTGACGCGCGTCCGCACGTGCAGTTCGTCATGGGCGTCAAGAACGCGATGCCGGCCGACGAGCATGTTCTCGACATTCTCCTCGGAGAGCTGAGGCGGCTGATCCCGAAAGCGACGTGGACGGCGGCCGGAATCGGACGTCATCAGGCCGAGGTCATGGGCTGGGCGCTCGCGCGGGGTGCCGACGCGGTCCGCACCGGGCTCGAGGACAATATCAGGATCGACCAGACGCGCCTCGCCGCCAGCAATGCGGAGCTCGTGACCATCGCCGCCGAAGCTGTCGCGCGCCACGGCCGGCGCGTTGCGACCGCTTCCGAGGCGCGATCCCTGCTCGGGATCGCGGTGTAGGAGCTGCTGCCTCCTGCTGACATGCTCCCGGCTGCCTTCTGCCATTCGGCGGCGAGCGTTCCGCTGCGCCAAAACTCCCGCTATGACGGGTCTGTGCGCAGGCATGAAGCTGGGGCAGGCGACGATCGGAATGCGGTTCTTGAAATCTGACGGCAGGCTGATCGGGGTCCTGCTGGTGCTCGCGGTCACCCAATTGATCGGGTGGGGGACAATCGGCCTTCCGCCCATCGTCGGGCGCGATCTCGCCGCCGATCTCGGCATGAGCCTGCCGATGGTGTTTGCCGGCACCTCGGTGCTTTACGTCTCGATGGGGCTGTGTGCACCCTGGCTCGCCAAATCCTTTGCACGGCATGGGGCGCGAAACGTGATGATGGCGGGCACGGTCATCGCCATCCCCGGTTACATTCTGCTGTCCTTCGCCCGCGAGCCAATCCTCTATTTCACCGCCTGGATCGTGCTCGGCCTGGCCGGCAGCGCCACGCTCTCGACCGGCGCCTATATCATGCTGAACGAAGTCGCCGGTCGCTGGGCCAAGAACGCCATCGGCGGGCTCATGCTGGTGACGGGGCTGTCCGGCAGCATCTTCTGGCCGACCACGTCGTATCTGAGCGATCTGCTCGGCTGGCGCGGGACGTGCCTCGTCTATGCGGCGATGATGCTCGTCATCAACCTTCCGCTCTATGCATTCTTTGCCCCCCGCCGAAAAATCGCCAAGGACGATGGCCGAGAGGCGGTCAAGGCTGCGCCGCCGCCTGCGATTGCCAAGAGCACCTTCGGTCTTGTCGTCATCGCGATCACGCTCAACGCCTTCGTCAATTTCGGCGTCGGCGCCATCATGATCGAGCTGCTCCGCGCGGAAGGGCTGGCACCCGCCCAGGCGCTCGCGTTCGGCTCGATGCTCGGCGTGATCCAGGTCAGCGCCCGCGGGCTGGATTTCCTCGGCGGTGGGCGGTGGGACGGGATCACGACCGGGCTCGTCGCGGGCACGGCCTTGCCCGTGGCCATGTTGCTGTTGATGACAGGCGAGGGCGCGACCTGGGCGGTCGCCGTCTTCATCCTGCTCTACGGCGCCGGCAGCGGCGCGATGGCGGTGGCGCGGGCGACGATCCCGCTGGTGTTCTACGACCAGGCCGAGTTCGCCAAGGCGATGTCGATGATCGCGCTGCCGCTCAATCTGGCATCCGCGATCTCGCCGCCGCTCCTGGTCGGCCTGCTTACCCAGTTCGGCAGCCGCGGTGCGCTCGGCCTCACCTTCGTCTTCTCCTGCGCGACGGTGCTGATCCTGGTCTTGCTCGGCCGCCGTCGTCCGCAGACGGCGGCCGCCGCCGCGACTTGAGCTCACTAATATTCGCAGAGCGGAAATTGGTCCGCACGGGCGGCCTCCACCGCTGGGCAGGGATGGCCGTATGCCCCAGGTGCAGTGCTCGGATCGCCAAAATGGTGTATCCGCAGGGTGCGCGGCCCGCGATCTCGCCGCCGCGCCAAGATCAGCTCGAAGATCCAGTTCCCCGGAGGAAGCTACATGTCGGCCCTGCCGCTCTCAGGCATCAAGATCCTTGACCTCACCCGCGTGCTTGCCGGGCCGCTGTCGGCCCAGATGCTGGGCGACTTAGGTGCGGAGGTGATCAAGATCGAGCGGCCGGGCACCGGTGACGACGCGCGCGCCTTCGGGCCGCCTTACCTGACCGACCCTGAAGGCAAGGCGAACAACAACAACTCGTTCTACCTCTGCGCCAACCGCAACAAGAAGTCGGTCACCGTCAACATCGCCAAGCCCGAGGGGCAGGCGATCATCCGCGAACTCGCCAAGGACTGCGACGTCTTCATGGAGAACTACAAGGTCGGCGATCTCAAGCGCTACGGCCTCGACTACGAGACGATCAAGGCGATCAACCCGGGCATCATCTATTGCTCGGTGACCGGCTTCGGCCAGACCGGCCCTTACGCGCCGCGCGCCGGCTATGACGCCATCCTCCAGGCGATGGGCGGCCTGATGAGCGTCACCGGCCATATCGACGGCGAGCCCGGCGAGGGCCCGATGAAGGTCGGCCCGTCGATCGTCGACTACATGACCGGCATGAATACCTCGATCGGGATTCTCTCGGCGCTCTACCATCGCGACGTCAATCGCGGGCAGGGACAGCACATCGACGTTTGCCTGTTCGACACCGTCATCGCCTCGCTGTCGCACTGGTTGCAGATCTACCTCGTCAACGGCAAGACCCCGCCGCGCCGCGGCACCTGGGGCAATGGCGGCATGCCGGCCGGTGTGTTCCGCTGCACCGACGGCGAATTGATGCTGGTGGTCGGCAATGACGGCCAGTTCCAGCGCACCTGCGCCGTGCTCGGCGCGCCGGAGCTTGCCAGCGATCCGCGCTTCGTCAAGAACAACGACCGCGTCGTGCACGGCAAGGAGATCATGGCGATCTTCGCCGGCCTGTTCCTGAAGCAGCCGGTGGCCTACTGGCTGGACAAGCTGGAGGAGGCCGGCGTGCCGTCGGGGCCGATCAACAATTTCGAGCAGGTGTTTGCCGACCCGCACGTGCAGTCGCGTGGCATGCGGGTGAAGGTCGACCATCCGTTCCAGCCGGATCTGTCGCTGATCCGCAACGCGCTGACACTCTCGGGGACCCCGATCGAGACCTACCGCGCCCCGCCGCTGCTCGGCGAGCACACGCAGGAGGTGCTCGGCGGCAAGCTCGGCTATGATGCGGGCAAGATCGACGAGCTGAAGAAGCAGGGGATCATCTAGCGCGCTCTTACCCTCTGGAAGGGCCCTCCAGGGGAGGGTCAGGTAGATTTGCGCAAGGCCCTCGCGCCACAACGACACCGGGACAGCACGAATGACGACCACCGGCAAAACCATCATCACCTGCGCGATCACCGGCAATCTGACAAAACCCGAGCAGTCGCCGTATCTCCCGATCACGCCCGAGCAGATCGCGACCTCCGCGCTGGAGGCGGCCGAAGCCGGCGCCGCCATCGCGCATATCCATGTGCGCGATCCCGCCACGGGCCGCCCCTCGATGTCGATCGACCTCTACCGCGACGTGGTGGATCGCATCCGCGCCCGCAACAAGAGCCTCGTCATCAATCTCACCACCGGCCCCGGCGGGCGCTTCGTGCCCTCGATCGAGGATCCGCGCGTTGCCGGGCCCGGCACAACGCTCCTCCAGCCCGAAAAGCGCGTCGAGCATATCGAGCTGCTCAAGCCCGACATCTGCACGCTCGATCTCAACACCATGAATTCCGGCGGCGAGGTCGTGATCAACACGCCGCGCAACGTCCGCATCATGGCCGAGCGGATGAAGGCCGCCGGCGTGCTGCCGGAGATCGAGCTGTTCGATTCCGGCGACTGCCATCTGGCGCGCGACCTGTTCGCCGACGGCACCCTGAAGGGGCCGGGCCTGTTCTCGCTCGTGCTCGGGGTGAAGTACGGTTTCTCCGCGACGCCGGAGACGATGTTCTATGCCCGCAGCCTGCTGCCGCCGGGCGCGATCTGGTCCGGCTTCGGCATCGGCCGCGCCGAATTCCCGATGGTGGCGCAGGCTTGGCTGCTCGGCGGCCACGTCCGCGTCGGCATGGAGGACAATCTCTACATGTCCAAGGGTGTGCTGGCGAAGACCAATGCCGAGTTGGTCGCGCATGCTGCCAGCATTTTGAAGAGCCTGGGAGCGAGCGTTGCCACCGCAGCTGACGCGCGCGCGATGCTGGGGCTGGCACAATAGTTTGGTGGCAGTAGTGTGACGCCGGCGCGGCCTTACGCGAGGCTTGCGCGCAATCCCCAGATTAACCCGGTCCGTAATCGCACAGGCTTCCGCTTCGCGCGCGACTCAGATTCGATCTCTCCGCTTACATCCGGGAGGGAAGCGGAATGTCCTACACGATCGGGTTTCAGGCCAAGAACCAGAAGGCCGTTCTGGCAACTGAGGCCGCCACGGCCAACCAGGCCGTCGCCATCATTGCCGCGCTGCGGCAAAGCGCCGACGAGATCAAGTTCATCCGCTCGCCCCAGGAAGGCGACATGGGCATCGAGATGCTGCTGCTGCTCGCCAAGGAAGAGGCCGAGGAGATGCCGCAGCGGGCGTAACCCGCCCCCGCGACCACGGTTCGGTCGGAAGCGAAACATGCCGGCTGCAACATGATGTAGCAAGGCGCCACTCTCGCTCGAACCGAAGGTGGCCGCCCATGAAACGCGAAGCGCTCCGCGTCGAACCGATTTCGACATTCCTCGACCGCTGGAAGGCGCCGACCTCGCCGGTGACGCGCGCCGGCAACATGATCTTCGTTGCCGGCCTGCCGCCATTCGACCCGGAGACGGGCGAGCTTGCCGAGATGCCGATCGAGCGGCAGAGCGAGATCATCATGGAGCAGATGAAGCTGTGCCTTCAGACGGCCGGTGCATCGCTCGACAACGTCATGAAGTGCAACGTCTACTGCACCTCGACGAAACATTTCGCCGCCTTCAATGCAGTCTATGCGCGCTACTTCCCGGTCGATCCGCCGGCGCGGATCTTCGTCGTTACGCCCGAATGGTTCGGCCCCTTCGACGTCGAGATCGATTGCATCGCGATGATGTGAGGTGAATGGCTCTCCGGCTTCCCGGTGGCCATCCTTCGAGACGCCCGCTTCGCGGGCCCTCAGGATGAGGATCGAGTGCGGGGCTGCAGCTTCAACGGGCGAGATGCCGATTAGCCTCATCCTGAGGAGACCGCGAAGCGGTCGTCTCGAAGGACGAGGCGTGTGCTCGATACCATCAAGCTGGTTCGTCAGCGCGCCGCGACTCTCGCCGCCGCCTTGGCCTCTACCCGTCCCGCCGTCAGTGCCATCGTCGCCACGCTGACGACGCGCGCGACCACGTCCTCGACGTCGTCGAGATCGCATTTGCCTTCCGACAGCTTCGTCAGCCGCTCGCTTTCGCGGATGGTGTGGTGCGCCATGGCCAGCGCGAAGTTGAGGCCCCAATAGATGTCGACGTCGCTGCGGTCGGGCAGGGCGCGGCGCATTGCGCCGGCGAATTTGCGCAGATGGTCGATCTCGCGGTTCTTGATGCGGCGGATCGGCGGCACGGATTCGATCGAGGCGCGGATCATGAAGCGCGCCGCCGTGGAGCGCTGGTTCTCGGGACCGAGGCAGCCGCGCAAGGTCGGGCCGACCAGCGCGTGCAGGATCACCTCGATCGGCGCGCGGCCGCCGCCGTGCTCCTCCGCCGCCTTCAACTCGCGCAGGCGCTCGCGGTTCGTGGCGATCGAGCGGGTGACGAACAGCTCCGCGATGAGTTCGTCCTTCGAGCCGAAATGATAGTTCACCGCGGCCAGGTTGACATTGGCCGCCGCGACGATGTCGCGCAGCGTCACGTCGCCGAAGCCGCGATCGGCGTAGAGCCGTTCGGCGGCGGCGAGAATGGCAGACCTCGTATGATCGCTGGCCATGGACGCCCTCCGGGAGGGGAGTTGCATTTCAAACACTTGTATGAAACTATCGTTTGAAGGCCGGAGAATGTCAATCCGCAATCGAGACTCGTTCGCAACGCGCGGGTCTGGTTCCGAAGCGTCCGCCAGCTTGCGCATTCGCGCTTGCGGGTCACGCAGGGCGGGAGGACAGTCCGGCGCAAAACAGTTTCGCAAAGAGAGAGACGAGGAGCGTCCCATGGATTTCGATCTGTCGCCCAAGCAGAAGGAATGGCTCGACCGCGTGCGGTCCTTCATGGCCAAGCACGTGCGTCCGGCAGTGCCCGTTTATGACGAGCAGGATCGCACCGGCGAGCGCTGGAAGGTCATCCCGGTGCTGGAAGACCTCAAGAAGAAGGCGAAGGCCGAAGGTCTCTGGAACATGTTCATGCCGCCGAACGAGCATGAGGATGACGAATTCCGCGGCGCGGGATTGACCAATCTCGAATACGCGCTGCTCTCGGAAGAGATGGGCCGCATCACCTGGGCTTCGGAAGTGTTCAACTGTTCCGCGCCCGACACCGGCAACATGGAAGTGTTCATGCGCTACGGCTCCAAGGAGCAGAAGCGCAAATGGCTGCGTCCGCTGTTCGACGGCGAGATCCGCTCGGCCTTCCTGATGACGGAACCGGCGGTCGCCTCGTCCGACGCCACCAACATCGAGACCAGCATCAAGAAGGATGGCGACCACTACGTCATCAACGGCCGCAAATGGTGGTCGTCCGGCGTCGGCGATCCCCGCTGCAAGATTGCGATCCTGATGGGCAAGACCGATTTCAACGCGGCCAAGCATCAGCAGCAGTCGCAGATCCTGGTTCCGCTCGACACTCCCGGCATCAAGGTCGAGAAGATGTTGCCGGTGTTCGGCTTCGACGACGCGCCGCACGGCCACGCCCAGGTGCTGCTCGAGAACGTGCGCGTGCCCAAGGAGAACATCCTGTTAGGGGAGGGCCGCGGCTTCGAGATCGCGCAGGGCCGCCTTGGACCCGGCCGTATCCATCACTGCATGCGCACCATCGGCAAGGCCGAGGAAGCGCTGGAGAAGATGGTGAAGCGGCTCTCCTCGCGCACCGCCTTCGGCAAGAAGATCGTCGAGCACTCGGTGTGGGAGCAGCGCATTGGCGATGCCCGCACCAACATCGAGATGACGCGTCTGCTGTGCCTCAAGGCCGCCGACATGATGGACAAGGTCGGCAACAAGACCGCGCAGGCCGAGATCGCCATGATCAAGGTCGCCGCGCCCAACATGGCGCTGAAGATCATCGACGAGGCGATCCAGTCGTTTGGCGGCGCGGGCGTTTCCGACGATGCCGGCCTTGCCAAGGACTACGCCCACATCCGCACGCTGCGTCTCGCCGACGGTCCGGACGAGGTGCACAATCGCGCCATTGCAAGGCTCGAAGTTCGGAAGTATGCAAACTCTCCCAGTCACTAAAAGGGAGGGCCGCGCGGCGCTCCCGACTCAAAGAAACGACGGGGCATGATCCGTGATCGGATGACCGCTTGACGCAAGTGCAAGAGCGGTTACCGATTAGGATCATGCGCGACCTGAAATGGTCAGGACTGAAGAGGGAGCGTCACCGTGGCTGACGGCGTCAGGAAAGACGAAGAGTTCTCGGGCACCAAGCCGGTCGAGGAGCGTCATCGTATCGACGAGATGCGGCTCGAAGCCTGGATGCGCGACAACGTCGAGGGCTATCAGGGCCCGCTGGTCGTGCTCCAGTTCAAGGGCGGTCAGTCCAATCCGACCTACCGGCTCGACACGCCGAACCGTTCCTACGTGATGCGCCGCAAGCCGTTCGGCAAATTGCTGCCGTCGGCGCATGCGGTCGATCGCGAATACCGCGTGATCGCGGCCCTTGGAAAGCAGGGCTTTCCGGTCGCGCACGCCTATGCGCTGTGCCAGGACGACGGCGTCATCGGCTCGGCCTTCTACATCATGTCGATGGAAGACGGCCGCGTGTTCTGGGATCCGACGCTGCCGAGCCAGGACAACGATGCGCGGCGAAAAATCTTCACCAGCAAGATCGAGACGCTGGCAAAGCTCCATATGTACGATCCCACGGCGATCGGGCTCGGCGACTTCGGCAAACCAGGCAATTATTTTGCGCGCCAGATCGACCGCTGGACCAAGCAGTATCGGGCGTCCGAGACGCAGCATATTCCGGAATTCGAGAAGGTTGCCGAATGGCTGCCGAGGACCGTGCCGGAGCAGGCGCGCGTCTCGATCGTCCATGGCGACTACCGCCTCGACAACATGATTTTCCATGCGACGGAACCGCGTGTGCAGGCGGTGCTGGACTGGGAGCTGTCGACGCTTGGCGATCCCATGGCCGACTTCACCTATCTGTTGATGCAGTGGGTCATGCCGGGCCTGGAGGGCGCCGACCTCAAGGCGCTCAACATCCCGAGCGTGGAGGAGGCGGCGCAGATCTATTGCAACGTCACCAAGATGACGGTGCCCGACCTCAACTGGTACTTCGCCTACAATCTGTTCCGTCTCGCCGGCATCACGCAAGGCATCGCCGGCCGCGTCCGCGACGGCACCGCGGCGAATGCCAAGGCCCTGGAGTCGGCCAAGCGCACCGTGCCGCTGTCGAAGGCGTCATGGGACTACGCGCAGAAGGCGGGCGCGGTGTAGGGGAGACAAGGGCGCGGCTGATGGCCGCGCTTTTTTCGTTTTTGTGGTTCGCTGTTCCGCCGCGCTCGGTGTCATTGCCCGCGAAGGCGGGCAATCCAGTATTCCAGAGACAATAGTGCTTGAACCGAGAAGCCGCGGCGTACTGGATGCCCCGGTCAGGCCGGGGCATGACAGCGGTGATGAGGCGAGCTCATTTCACCATCATTGCTTCGTCGCAAGAACTCCTCGCGATGACGAGGCGCGGCCCTCGTAGGGTGGGCAAAAGCGCGTAGCGCTGTGCCCACGATCTTCCCGTGATCGCAGCCAGATGGTGGGCACGCTTCGCTTTGCCCACCCTACGGCGGCGTCGCTTACGACGCTGTCTTCGCGCAATGCGCGATCAGCTTCGCCACGAACCCCGCGCATTTCTCGAGCTCCGCCATTTCCACGAACTCGTCCGGCGTGTGCGCCTGCGCGATCGAGCCCGGGCCGATCACCACCGAGGGGATGTCGGCTATGCTCGCAAACAAGCTCGCCTCGGTGCCGAAGGCGACCTTGGCGTGGTCGTTGCGTCCTGCAAGGCTCTTGGCCAGCGTGACGATCGCGGCATCGGCCGCGGTGTCGAGCGCGGGGTAGTCGAGGATCTCCTCGAATTCGATCCCGCACTCCGGATGCTGCGTCTTCATCGCGGGCTCGAGCTCGGCCCGGGCCCAGGCGACGATCGCATCCGTCACCTCGCGCGACTCGGTGATGCCGATGCCGCGGCATTCGAAATCCACCGTGCAGGTGTCCGGTACGATGTTCAGCGCGGCGCCGCCATGCACGATGCTGGTGAGCAGCGTCGAATGCGGGACGTCGTAGAGGCTGTTGCGCTCGGTTTCGGCCGCGAGCTTCACGGCACGGCGGCGGATCTCGGTGATCAGCTCGGCCGCATATTCGATCGCGTTGACGCCGTCGGGCGCGATCGAGGAGTGGCGCGCGAGACCGCGAAACGTCGCGCGCACGCCGTGCTTGCCCTTGTGGCCGATGATCACTTTCATCTCGGTCGGCTCGCCGATGAAGGCGCCCAGCGGTCTGACCTTCTTCCTGGCGACCTCACCGAGCATCGGCCGTACGCCGACGCAGCCGATCTCCTCATCATAGGAGATCGCGAGATGAATCGGTGTCGTGAGTTTCGCTTCCAGCATCTCCGGCACCATCGCAAGGCACACCGCGACAAAGCCCTTCATATCGGTGGTGCCGCGGCCGTAGAGCTTGCCGTCGCGCTCGACCAGCTTGAACGGATCGTGGCTCCAGTCCTGGCCGACGACGGGCACCACGTCGGTATGGCCCGACAACACGAGCCCAGGCCGATCCTCGGGCCCGATCGTGACCCACAGCGAGGCCTTCTGTCCGGTCTCGTCGGTGATGCGCTCGCTCTTGACGCCGAGTTTGGCGAGATAGCTTTCGATGTGGGCGATCAACGGCAGGTTGGTGCGGTCGCTGACGGTGTCGAAGCCGACGAGGTCGGCGAGCAGCGTGCGGATACGGTCGGGTCTTGAGCTTGGCATTGTCACGTTCTGGTCAGGGATTACGGAAGCCGAGGCAGCTTGCACGAACCATACCAACGTGGCGGCCCAATGAGCAAATCAACACAGCCCCCCGGGCCGGGTGAGCGATACCCGGAACAGCGTGGGTGTGTCTGCGCGTTGAGATGTGAGTTGATCGATGGCGTCGATGCACCTTTTCGTCATTGCGAGCGTAGCGAAGCAATCCAGACTGCTTCCGCGGAGGGATTCTGGATTGCTTCGCGGAGCCCGTCATCGGGCCGCGCTTCGCGCGGACCCGTTGGCTCGCAATGACGACGTTGATGCAATTGTGCGCCAAACTCCGATCCAGAGTCCCGGACGCACCGCGTCCGGGACACGAGATCGCCGTTGCTAAACCGGCTTGCCCGTATACGGCATCGACGCCGTCAGCCCGCCATCCACCGGGAACGCCTGGCCGTTGACATAGGACGCTTCATCGCTGGCCAGAAACAGTCCCATCGCGGCGAGCTCGTGCGGCTGGCCGGGGCGCTTGAGGGGATTGAGCTGGCCGATCTTGTCCTGGGTGCCGCGTTCCTTGGCGCGGTCGAAGATCGGCTTGGTCATGCCGGTTTCGATCAGGCCGGGGCACACCGCATTGATGCGCACGCCGGTGCCGGTGAGCGAATAGGCGGTGGTCTGCACGAGAGAGATCACACCGGCCTTGCTCGCCGCGTAGGGATGTCCGCTCGCGCCGGCCTTGAGGCCCGCGACCGATGCCGTCAGCACGATCGCGCCGGACTGCTGCTTCACCATGTGCGGCATCGCATGCTTCACCGCGAGGAACGGCCCGATCAGGTTGACGCGCAAGACCTCCTGCCAATGCTCCACGGTCTGCTCGCCGAGCGGGACGAGCCCGCCGCTGACGCCGGCATTGGCCCAGATCACGTCGAGCCTTCCATGCGTCTTCACGGCCTTGTCGATCACGGCGATGACGTCTGTCTCGGAACCGGCGTCCGCCACCATGGCCTCCGCAACGCCGCCGGCCTTCTTCACCTCGTCGACGGTCTCCTTCACCGCCTCGGTGCGATCCACCGCGATCAGTTTTGCACCTTCCCTGGTGAAGAGGAGCGCAGCGGCGCGGCCGATGCCGCTGCCGGCGCCGGTGATGATGACGGATTTGCCTTGCAGGCGGCCCATGCGTTTCTCCCTTTTGGTGTGTCGCGTGGCGCTTGCCGCGCGACGGAATTTCAAACAGAATTTGAAACAGTAAAGTGTCTTGAGACACGTTCACACCTGACGTACAGCGACATCACACGGGATGGAAGAGGCTTATGGCAGCTGCAGACAAGCCGAAAGTGGTCACGACACGGTGGTGGTGGGTCCGTCACGCGCCGGTGCGCAATGACGGCGGCAACATCTACGGGCAGAGCGATCTCGCCTGCGACACCAGCGATACCTACGTGTTCAATGCTGTTGCCAAGGTGCTGCCACGCAAGGCGGTCTGGTATTCGAGCAATCTGATGCGCACGCACCAGACGGCGGAAGCGATCTGGGCGGCCGGCTATCCGAAGCCGGCGTCGATGCCTTGGGAAGCGGATCTTGCCGAGCAAAATCTCGGAAGATGGCAGGGCATGAACCGCGCCGAGTTCGTCGCCAGCCGTCCAGTGGGTTCGAGCTGGTTCGCCGACATCAACGAGCCCGCACCCGGCGGCGAAAGCTTCATGGACCTCTACAACCGCACGCGTCGCACCATCGAGCGGATCAACAATGAGGCGGCCGGGCAGGACATCATTGCTGTCGCGCATGGCGGCACCATCAAGGCGGCGATCGGCCTCGCACTCGACGGCCAGGTGGAGCGGGCGCTGTCGTTCGACATCGACAATGTGTCGATCACGCGGCTCGATCTGTTCGCAAGCCCCGAGCGATCGGTCTGGCGGCTGCCGATGGTGAACCAGCAGCCCTGGATCGCCGACGATGCACATGCGGCGATGCACCAGCCCGCCGGACCGGAAGTCAAGAAGCTCGCCTAAAGCAATTGTCCGCTTGCGCGGGCACGGCGTAAGCTTCAAGCCAAATCAAATCGTGCTATGGGAGAGAAACATGACCTTGTTCGACATGAAGGGGAAAGTCGCCGTCATCACCGGCTCAACGCGCGGCATCGGACTCGCGATCGCCGAGCGCATGGCGGAGCACGGCGCCAAGGTCGTGATCTCCTCGCGCAAGGCCGATGTCTGCGACCAGGTTGCCAAGGGCATCAACGACAAGTTCGGCAAGGGCACGGCGGTCGCGATCGCCGCCAACATCTCGTCGAAGGAAAATCTGCAAAACCTCATCGACGAGAGCAACCGCGCCTTCGGCAAGATCGACGTGCTGGTCTGCAACGCCGCGTCGAACCCGTATTATGGTCCGCTCGCCGGCATTTCCGACGATCAGTTCAGGAAGATCCTCGACAACAACATCGTCGCCAACAACTGGCTGATCTCGATGGTGGTGCCGCAGATGATCGAGCGCAAGGACGGCTCGATCATCATCGTCTCCTCGATCGGCGGCCTGAAGGGCTCGACCATCCTCGGCGCCTATGCGATCTCCAAGGCCGCCGACATGCAGCTCGCGCGCAACCTCGCCTGCGAATACGGCAAGGACAACATCCGCGTGAACTGCATCGCGCCCGGCCTGATCAAGACCGACTTTGCGAAAGCGCTGTGGGACAACCCGGAGAATTTGAAAGCCTCGACCTCGCGCTCGCCGCTGCTGCGCATCGGCATCCCCGACGAGATCGCGGGCGCGGCGGTGTTCCTGGGATCGAAGGCCGGCGACTTCATGACCGGCCAGACCATGGTGATCGACGGCGGCGCGACGATCAGTTGAGGCGTCGGCGCGGGAAGGGCACGCTGCCGCTCCAACATCGGTGTCATCGCCCGCGAAAGCGGGCGATCCAGTATCCCAGAGGCCAGCGTTAGAGAGTTCGCTCTCGCCACGTTCGCCGCGGAGTACTGGGCGGATTCAACCGCTCGTCGCAACACCCTGAACAAGGAGGTTGCGATGGAGAGCCGTGCGCGAGCAAGTCGTCCTCAAGAGGCCCGACGAGAGGATTGTAGACGGTTCTGGGCTGCGATTGCCTCGGGGCGATCGAGCGAAGATGCTGCGGTTGAGGCCGGGGTATCGCCTTCGGTTGGAGTGCGCTGGTTCCGGAGGGCGGGCGGCATGCCGCCAACACATTTGTCACCGTCGTCAAGGCTTCCATCGGAGCGCTATCTCTCGTTCGCCGAGCGCGAGGAGATCGCCATCTTGCGTGTGCAGGGTCATGGGGTGCGAGCCATCGCTCGTCAGCTTGATCGAGCTCCCTGCACGATCTCTCGTGAACTCCGTCGTAATGTGGCGCGCCGCCACGGCGCCCCACAGTACCGAGCAACCACGGCACAATGGCACGCTGATCGGTCCGCCCGACGGCCCAAGCCGGCGAAGTTGGCGATCAATCCGCCCCTGCGGGATTACGTGCAGGACAGGCTTGCCGGTATGATCGCCAAGCCGGACGGGGAGCTCCTGGCTGGCCCGAAGGTCGTGTGGAAGGGACGCCGGGCTGTGCATCGGCAAAACCGGCGCTGGGCCAGGGCATGGAGCCCGGAACAGATTTCTCGGCGACTTCGGCTGGACTTTCCCGAGGATGAGACGATGCGCATCAGTCACGAGGCGATCTATCAGGCACTTTATGTGCAGGGTCGAGGAGCTTTGCGCCGCGAACTGACGGCCTGCTTGCGCACCGGGCGGGTGTTGCGGATGCCGAGGGCGCGCGTCCGCAAAGGCAGAAGCTTCATTCCTTCCGAGATCATGATCAGTCAACGTCCGGCGGAAGCCGCCGATCGAGCTGTGCCGGGCCACTGGGAAGGTGATCTCATTATGGGTCTTGGAAGTTCCGCGATCGGCACCTTGGTGGAGCGCACGACCCGCTTTACCATTCTGCTGCATCTGCCGCGTATCACAGGCCATGAACAGGAAGCTCGCGTGAAGAACGGACCTGCACTCGCCGGACATGGCGCTGAGGCAGTGCGCGACGCCATCACCCGCGCAATCGTCAGCATGCCCGAACAGCTGCGTCGATCGCTGACCTGGGATCAAGGAGCTGAACTGGCTCAGCATGCACGCCTGAGGATCGATGCAGGCCTGCAGGTCTACTTCTGTGACCCTCATAGCCCATGGCAGCGCGGCACCAACGAGAACACAAATGGGTTGCTGCGCCAGTACTTTCCAAAAGGGACCGATCTTAGCCTGCACAACTCTGGTGATCTCGAGGCCGTGGCTCTCGCACTCAACACCAGGCCCAGGAAAACCCTCGGCTGGAAAACACCGGCCGAAACTCTCGACCAATTGCTACAAGTGAACGATACACAGGGTGTTGCGACGAGCGGTTGAATCCGCCCTGGATGCCCCGGTCAAGCCGGGGCATGACAGCGAAAATGTGGATGCACCGCCGCGTCGCGCGGCGCCGCCTCACTCCACCGCTGCGTAAACCAGATCCCGCACCAAGGTCCGCGTAAAGTCGCGCTGGCCGGGGCCCTGGCTCATGAACACGGTGAACAGATCCTCCTTCGGATCGATCCAGAAGAACGTCCCCGCAATGCCGCTCCAGAAATACTGGCCGACGCTGCCGGGGAAGGGTGCGATGCCGGCCTCGCGGCGCACGGCGAAGCCGAGACCGAAGCCGTGACCGGGCGACAGCAGCGTACCGTTGGTCACGACATCAGGTCCGAGATGATCTGACGCCATTAGCTCCAGCGTCTTGCGGCCGAGGACCCTGTTGCCGCCGAGCGTGCCGCCATTGCGTAGCATCAGCGCGAAGCGGGCATAGTCCATCGTCGTGGAAACGAGACCGCCGCCGCCGGACTCCATCACCGGCTGCTCGAGCATGTTGAACAGCGCGACCTTGTCGCGGGTCCAGGGATCGGCCGGGAAGGGTTCGGCGAGCCTGTTGGCGTTGGCCTCCGAGGTCGCAAAGCCGGTCTCGGTCATCTGCAGCGGCGCGAGGATGCGTTCGGTCAGGAACGCACCGAGCGACTTGCCGCTGACGATTTCGATGATGCGGCCGAGGATGTCGGTGGAGCGGCTGTAATTGAACTCGTCGCCGGGGTGGCAGACCAGCGGGAAGCTCGCTACCAGCGCGGCGTGCTCGGCATTGGTGATCTTGCGGCTGCGGACGCGGGACTCCTGGTAGAGCTTGTGCACGGGGCCGTCGCCCTGGTGCTCGTAGGTCAGGCCCGAGGTGTGGCGGAGCAGGTCCTGCACCGTCATCGGGCGCTTCGGCGGAACCAGTTCCAGCCTGCCGCCGCTGACCAATCCGACCTTCTGGTCCGCGAACTCCGGAATGAATTTTGCGACGGGGTCGGCAAGGAGCAGGTGGCCGTCCTCGACCAGCGCCATGATGCCGACCGACACGATCGGCTTGGTCATCGAGAAGATCCGGAAGATCGAATCAAGTGCCATGGCCGGGCCCGCCGGGCTCTGCTTGCCGAGCGCCTCGAACCAGCCGACCTCGCCGCGGCGGGCCACCAGCACGGTCACGCCGGGAACGGTTCCCTTGTCGATCTCGCGCTTGAACGCGTCCGACATCGCCTGGAGGCGGGGGCGCGACAGGCCCAGCGTTTCGGGCCTCGCCTCGGGCAGAGATGGGGTTTTCGGCGCGGTCGAGGGGCGAGGGACGGCTGCGGTCGTCGCTTGGGCAGTCATTGGGCACTCCCGTTTGTTCTTGATTGTCGGGAACGGAGAGTGGCCCAGAAGGCGCGGCACAAACAAGCGAAGCCAGCGCGCTTCACCCTTGCAATTTCCCCTTTGCAATCCGTCCTTGCAATCCGGCCGCCCCCTGTGCTTGAAAGCGCCCCTGATCCGCGTGGCGACGCGAGGGTCCGTAGGAGTGTAGCTCAATTGGTAGAGCACCGGTCTCCAAAACCGGGGGTCGCAGGTTCGAGCCCTGCCACTCCTGCCAGCTCATCCCAGGCAATCAGGATCGACAGGCAGGCGAGCGACAGCTCGGACCGTGGGTCATGAGGATCGGGTAAGCCCTTGATCCGGATCAGGTCCGAAGGCGGCCGCGGCGCGGATCCCGGCCGGCCAACACCTTGACCTTTGGCCCTATCCGCAGTAGATACCCGGCACTCGCAGCCGGCCCGTTAGACGCGGATCTCCGGCGCGGCTTTGAAATCCCCGAACAATCGAGCCCGGTTTCCGGCTCATCCTTCGCGACAGAGGGCTGGGCCAACGGCGGCTGTTCGGATCCCCGAAATTCATTCGCGTCCGGCGACGGACGTTGGACATTCAAACGATGGCAGTCAGCCCGTTCAAGTTCTTGCAGGAAGTGCGCTCGGAGACCGCCAAGGTCACCTGGCCGACCCGTCGTGAGACCACGATCACCACCATCATGGTGTTCGTGATGGTCGCCGTGGCCTCGATCTTCTTCTTCGCCGCCGACCAGATCATCCGCTACCTCATCACCTTCCTTCTGGGCATCCACTGATGGCTACAGCAACCGCTCAATTGTCCGACAAGCGCTGGTACATCGTCCACGCCTATTCGAACTTCGAGAAGAAGGTCGCCGAATCGATCCGCGAGCAGGCCAAGCAGCGCGGGCTCGAGGAGCTGTTCGAGCTGGTGCTGGTTCCGACCGAGAAGGTCACGGAAGTGCGCCGCGGCCGCAAGATCGACGCCGAGCGCAAGTTCTTCCCGGGCTACGTGCTGGTGAAGATGAAGCTGACCGACGAGGCGTTTCACCTGATCAAGAACACGCCGAAGGTCACGGGCTTCCTCGGCGCCGAGAACAAGCCGATGCCGATCTCGGAATCCGAGGCGATGCGCATCCTGCACCAGGTGCAGGAGGGCGTGGAACGGCCGAAGGCGTCGGTGTCGTTCGAGATCGGCGAGAACGTGCGCGTGGCCGACGGCCCGTTCGCCTCGTTCTCCGGTGTGGTCGAGGAAATCGACGAGGCGCGCTCGCGCGTGAAGGTCGCTGTGTCGATCTTCGGCCGCGCTACGCCCGTCGAACTGGAATTCGGTCAGGTCGAGAAGGTCTGATCGGGTAGGCGTGAGACCTCAGGTCTCGCGCAGCAAGAGGCCGTGGGAGGAAGAGGGCGGTAGCCAGCCGCGCTCGATCCCAACCACGGAACCTGAAACCGCTGGCCTCGGCCGGCACAACAGGAGTGATACATGGCAAAGAAAGTGACCGGATACCTGAAGCTTCAGGTCCCGGCCGGTGCGGCGAATCCTTCGCCCCCGATCGGTCCCGCGCTCGGTCAGCGCGGTCTCAACATCATGGAGTTCTGCAAGGCGTTCAACGCCCAGACCCAGAAGGAAGAGAAGAACACCCCGATTCCCGTCGTGATCACGATCTACGCCGATCGTTCGTTCACGTTCGAGATGAAGACCCCCCCGATGTCCTTCTTCCTCAAGCAGGCCGCCAAGATCCAGTCCGGCTCGAAGGCGCCGGGCCGCGACAAGGCCGGCAAGGTGACCAAGGCGCAGGTGCGCGAGATCGCCGAGAAGAAGATGAAGGATCTCAATTGCGATTCCATCGAGTCGGCCATGAAGATGGTCGAGGGCTCTGCCCGTTCGATGGGTCTGGAAGTGGCGGGGTAAGCGGTCATGGCAATCGGAAAGCGTTTGAACAAAGCCCGCGAAGGTGTTGATCGCGAAAAGCTTTACCCGCTCGCGGACGCCATCAAGATGGTCAAGGAACGCGCCAAGGCGAAGTTCGACGAGACCATCGAGGTCGCGATCAATCTCGGCGTCGATCCGCGTCACGCCGACCAGATGGTCCGCGGCGTCGTGACCCTGCCGAACGGCACCGGCCGTACGCTCCGCGTCGGCGTGTTCGCCCGCGGCGCCAAGGCGGATGAAGCCAAGGCTGCGGGTGCCGACGTCGTCGGTGCCGAGGATTTGGTCGAGAAGGTGCAGAACGGCTCGATCGATTTCGACCGCTGCATCGCCACTCCCGACATGATGCCGCTGGTCGGCCGTCTCGGTAAGGTGCTCGGCCCGCGCGGCCTGATGCCGAACCCGAAGATCGGCACCGTGACCATGGACGTCACCGGCGCGGTGAAGGGTGCCAAGGGCGGCTCGGTCGAGTTCCGAGTCGAGAAGGCCGGCATTTTGCAGGCTGGCGTCGGCAAGGCCTCGTTCACCGAGGAGAAGCTGGTCGAGAACATCAAGGCCCTGGCTGACGCCGTCACCAAGGCGAAGCCGGCCGGTTCCAAGGGCACCTACATCCAGCGCGTTGCGGTGTCCTCGACGATGGGCCCCGGCGTGAAGGTCGAGCCGGGCACCATTCTCGGCTAAGGCTTGCCTCGGCTAAGTCTGGAAATTGCATGAGGCGAGGGGCGGAATTGGGCAACCGATTCCGCCCTTCGCCGTTTGTGGCGGCGTTGATCGGAAACAAGAACCGGGAAAGAAGAACAATGGCTGACAAGGTCCTGGTCTACTCGCGCTTTCCAAAGACGATGATGGCGCGCTTCGCCGAACGGTTCGAGTTGCTCGACACCGGCGGCAAGCCGGCACGGGAGATGTTTTCGGCCGACCGGCTCGGTGGCATCCGCGCGTTGCTGACTGCCGGCGGCTCGCCGCTGGGGGCGGAGGCGATGGATCTGTTTCCGAAGCTCGGCACGATTGTTTGCTACGGCACCGGGTATGACGGCGTCGACCTGAAGGCGGCCGCCAGCCGCAACATCGCGGTCGGCCACAGCCCCGGCGCCAATGCCGCCTCGGTCGCGGACATCGCGATGACGCTGATGCTGGCGACGACGCGGCGGATCCTGGTCGCCGACCAATATGTCCGCAGTGGCGACTGGGCGGCGTCAAAGCCATCGCCGATGATGCGGCCGCAGGCCGGCATGCCCGGCCGCCGCATCGGCGTCTACGGCATGGGCGAGATCGGCCGCAAGATCGCGGCGCGCTGCGCCGCCTTCGAGAGCGAAATCGGCTATTTCAGCCGCAGCAAATACGATCTGCCCTATCAATATTTCCCGTCGCTGGAAGCGCTGGCCGACTGGTGCAGCGTGCTGATGATCGCGGTCCGGGCCGGGGCCGAGACCCGGCACGTCGTCGATGCCGAGATCCTTGGGCGACTCGGGGCGGACGGCTATGTCGTCAACATCTCCCGCGGCTCGGTGATCGACGAGAAGGCTCTGGTCGCAGCCCTGACCGACAAGACCATCGCCGGCGCAGGCCTCGACGTCTTCGAGAAGGAGCCGCACGCGCCCGATGCGCTGACGGCGCTCCCGAACGTGGTGTTTGCCCCGCATATCGGCGGCCACACCCTCGAATCGCATGTCGCGATGCAGAACTGCGTACTGGCCAACCTGACTGCGTTTTTCGAGGGCAGGCCGCTGCCTTATGCGGTCAAATCGGCCTGAATCGGCCCTTGTCGACCCGGGTCAGGCTCCGGCGACAACGGATTGGAACTGGTGCGAATTTTGCTCTTGGCAAGCGGGCAGAGAGCGGTTAAAGAACCGCTTCCGGACGTACCGGCCTCGGCTGGCGCGTTCGTGCACGCATTCCGAAAACCCGACAAGATAGGAGATCATTCCTTTTCAGGACGTCCGTAAGGATTTGCCGGAAAAGGAAGGAAAACCCGTCAGTTGGTGGGGATGCGGGCAGGGGTCGGACGGTTCGCCGTCAGGCCTTGTCCTGTCCAAGACTGCAGGCGCCCGCGAGGAATTTCGATTTCTCAACGGCTTAATCGCATGGCCTGCATAGACGGGTGAAGACCGGATTTCACTTCGTATCCAGCTTTCAGGGCTGGTCTTGCGAAACGGGTCTGGTTCGGACCTCGACACGCCGTGGGCCTCAAAGGGCTCTCGGAGGGCAGGCTTTGAATTGTCGTCTCGCCCGGCGCGTGTCCGATGGGTTTTGGCCCGGAGGTTCAGGGTTTGGGTGGGACGATGGGTGCAACCCGGCGGTCCCGCTTTTGCGATGACCGCCAACCGGAAAGAGCTTGCTGTGGAACGAGCGGCAAAAAAGGACGCGGTCGAACAGCTCAATGGGGTCTTCAAGACCACGAGCGTCGCGATCGTTGCTCAATATTCCGGCCTGACCGTTGCCCAGATGCAGAAGCTGCGCATGCAGATGAAGCAGGCTGGCGCCTCGGTGAAGGTCTCGAAGAACCGTCTCGCCAAAATTGCTCTTGAAGGCACTGACGTCGTTGCCATCGGCCCCATGCTGAAGGGACCGACCGTGATCGCCACTTCGAACGATCCGGTAGCGGCGCCAAAGGTCGCCGTCGAATTCGCCAAAGCGAACGAAAAGTTCGTCATCATTGGCGGCTCGATGGGGAAGACCGTCCTGAATGTCGACAGCGTCAAGGCGCTTGCCTCGCTGCCGTCGCTTGATGAACTGCGCGCCAAGATCGTCGGCCTGCTTGTGGCCCCGGCGACCAAGATCGCTCAGCTCGCCAACGCGCCCGCGGGCAAGCTTGCGCGCGTCATCCAGGCTCATGCCTCAAAGGGCGAAGCGGCCTGACGCCCTTCGCAAAACTCAAACCCGAACCAGACTTACACTCAAGGAAACTGAACAATGGCTGACTTGCAGAAGATCGTTGACGACCTCTCGAGCCTCACCGTGCTCGAAGCTGCTGAACTGGCGAAGCTCCTCGAAGAGAAGTGGGGCGTTTCGGCTGCCGCGGCCGTCGCCGTGGCCGGCCCGGCTGGTGGTGGCGCTGCCGCCGCTCCGGCGGAAGAGAAGACCGAGTTCACGGTTGTCCTGGCCTCCGCCGGTGACAAGAAGATCGAGGTCATCAAGGAAGTCCGCGCCATCACCGGCCTGGGCCTGAAGGAAGCAAAGGACCTCGTCGAGGGCGCGCCGAAGCCTGTCAAGGAAGGCGTGAACAAGGACGAGGCCGAGAAGATCAAGGCCCAGCTCGAGAAGGCTGGCGCCAAGGTCGAACTCAAGTAAGCAACGCTTACTGGCGAGATCCCGGGCGAGCATCAAGCGAAGCCCGGGATCTTGGTCCACCCCGCGAAAGGGTGGGCCGGATGCAAAAGGCGTGCGACGGAACGTCCCGACGCAGGCCGAACACGAAAAAGTGTGGGGATTTGAGGGTTTACCCCTCGAATCTGCACTATTGTCGCCCCATATCGGTTCGGCAGCACGAAAGCGCGGTGGGCAGGGATGCCGGATTTCCCTGTAAGCCGTTGGGAGAGCAAGCTATTTCGGGCTTTTGCAGTCCGTGAAAACGATCGTTGTGACGGGCGGGCGTGCCTATGCGCCCCGCGCGTCGTTTTGCGTTTTGAAGGTCTGAAGAACAGATTCAGGACATTCCCACCTGAAACTGAGTCTCCGGCCCCCAAGGCGGGTTCGAAAAATTCAACCCGGGGAGCGGTGGCAGCCGCGTCCCGGACGGCGCGCCCAGAGCGGGCGACGAAAATGAGAGGCCACGATGGCGCAGCAGACATTCACCGGTCGCAAACGCGTTCGCAAGTTCTTCGGACACATCAAGGAAGTCGCCGAGATGCCGAACCTCATCGAGGTTCAGAAGGCGTCCTATGACCAGTTCCTGATGGTCGATGAACCCGCCGGCGGGCGTCTCGACGAAGGCCTCCAGGCTGTGTTCCGCTCGGTGTTCCCGATCTCCGACTTCTCGGGCACCTCGATGCTGGAATTCGTCCGCTACGAGTTCGAGCAGCCGAAATACGACGTCGACGAGTGCCGCCAGCGCGGCATGACTTTCGCGGCACCCCTCAAGGTGACGCTGCGCCTCATCGTGTTCGATATCGACGAGGAAACCGGCGCGAAGTCGGTGAAGGACATCAAGGAGCAGGACGTCTACATGGGCGACATCCCGCTCATGACGATGAACGGCACCTTCATCGTCAACGGCACCGAGCGCGTCATCGTCTCGCAGATGCACCGCTCCCCGGGCGTGTTCTTCGACCACGACAAGGGCAAGACCCATTCGTCGGGCAAGCTGCTGTTCGCCGCCCGCGTGATCCCGTATCGGGGCTCCTGGCTCGACATCGAGTTCGACGCCAAGGACATCGTCTATGCGCGTATCGACCGTCGCCGCAAGATTCCGGTGACGTCGCTGATGTTCGCCCTCGGCCTCGACGGCGAGGCGATCCTGTCGACGTTCTACAAGAAGATCCTCTACAAGCGGACCAAGGAAGGCTGGCGCGTTCCGTTCGACGCCAACCGCTTCCGCGGCTACTCGACCATCAACGACCTGATCGACGCCGATACCGGCAAGGTCGTGCTCGAGGCCGGCAAGAAGCTCACCGTGCGCGGTGCGCGTCAGATGCAGGAGAAGGGGCTGAAGGCGCTGCGCCTGTCGGATGAGGAGCTGGTCGGCAACTATCTCGCCGAGGACCTCGTCAACCCGAAGACGGGCGAGATCCACGCCGAAGCCGGCGAGGAAATCACCGACAAGTCGATGAAGGCCCTCAACGAGCACGGCTACAAGGAACTGCCGCTGCTCGACATCGACCACGTCAATGTGGGCGCCTACATCCGCAACACGCTCTCGGCCGACAAGAACATGACGCGTGAGGACGCGCTGTTCGACATCTACCGCGTGATGCGTCCGGGCGAGCCGCCGACGCTGGATTCGGCGCAGGCGATGTTCCAGTCGCTGTTCTTCGACGCCGAGCGCTACGACCTCTCCGCGGTCGGCCGCGTCAAGATGAACATGCGCCTCGACCTCGATGCGCCCGACACCCAGCGCACGCTGCGCAAGGAAGACATCCTCTCCGTCATCAAGACGCTCGTGGACCTGCGCGACGGCAAGGGCGAGATCGACGACATCGACCATCTCGGCAACCGCCGTGTGCGCTCGGTCGGCGAGCTCATGGAGAACCAGTACCGCATCGGCCTGCTGCGCATGGAGCGCGCGATCAAGGAGCGCATGTCCTCGGTCGACATCGACACGGTCATGCCGCAGGACCTGATCAACGCCAAGCCGGCGGCCGCCGCCGTGCGCGAGTTCTTCGGCTCCTCGCAGCTCTCGCAGTTCATGGACCAGACCAATCCGCTGTCGGAGATCACCCACAAGCGCCGCCTGTCGGCGCTTGGACCGGGCGGTCTGACCCGCGAGCGCGCCGGCTTCGAGGTGCGCGACGTGCATCCGACGCATTACGGCCGCATCTGCCCGATCGAGACGCCGGAAGGCCCGAACATCGGCCTGATCAACTCGCTCGCGACCTTCGCGCGCGTCAACAAGTACGGCTTCGTCGAGACGCCTTACCGCAAGGTCAAGGACGGCCGCGTTACCGACGAGGTCGTGTACCTCTCGGCGATGGAAGAGGGCCGCTACACGGTCGCGCAGGCCAACGTGCCGCTCGACCCGAAGGGCCGCTTCACCGAAGACCTCGTGGTCTGCCGTCACGCCGGCGAAGTCTTGCCGGTGACGCCGGACAAGGTCGACTACATGGACGTGTCGCCGAAGCAGCTCGTTTCGGTCGCCGCGGCGCTGATCCCGTTCCTCGAGAACGACGACGCCAACCGCGCGCTGATGGGCTCGAACATGCAGCGCCAGGCGGTGCCGCTGGTTCGCGCCGAGGCGCCGTTCGTCGGCACCGGCATGGAAGGCGTGGTTGCGCGTGACTCGGGTGCCGCGATCGCGGCGCGCCGTTCGGGCGTGATCGACCAGATCGACGCGACCCGCGTCGTCATCCGCGCCACGGAAGATCTCGATCCGACCAAGTCGGGCGTCGATATCTACCGGCTGATGAAGTACCAGCGCTCCAACCAGTCGACCTGCATCAACCAGCGTCCGCTGGTGAAGGTCGGCGACATCGTCAAGAAGGGCGACATCATCGCCGACGGTCCGTCGACCGATCTCGGCGAGCTCGCGCTCGGCCGTAACGTGCTGGTCGCGTTCATGCCGTGGAACGGCTACAACTTCGAAGACTCGATCCTGCTCTCCGAGCGGATCGTGAAGGAAGACGTGTTTACCTCAATTCATATCGAAGAATTCGAGGTGATGGCCCGCGACACCAAGCTCGGGCCCGAGGAAATCACGCGCGACATTCCGAACGTCTCGGAAGAAGCGCTGAAGAACCTCGACGAAGCCGGTATCGTCTACATCGGCGCCGAAGTGCGTGCCGGCGACATCCTGGTCGGCAAGATCACGCCGAAGGGCGAAAGCCCGATGACGCCGGAAGAAAAGCTGCTGCGCGCCATCTTCGGCGAGAAGGCGTCCGACGTTCGCGACACCTCGCTGCGCGTTCCTCCGGGCGTGCAGGGCACGATCGTGGAAGTGCGCGTGTTCAACCGTCACGGCGTCGACAAGGACGAGCGTGCGCTGGCAATCGAGCGGGAAGAGATCGAGCGTCTGGCCAAGGACCGCGACGACGAGCAGGCGATCCTGGACCGCAACGTCTACAACCGTCTTGCCGAGCTGCTCGAAGGGCGGCAGGGCATTGCCGGTCCGAAGGGCTTCAAGAAGGACACCAAGATCACCCGTGCGGTGCTCGAGGAGTACCCGAAGTCGCAGTGGTGGCTGTTCGCTTCGCCGAACGACAAGCTGATGGCCGAGATCGAGGCCATGCGGAAGCAGTACGACGAGTCGAAGAAGGGGCTGGAACAGCGCTTCCTCGACAAGGTCGAGAAGCTTCAGCGCGGTGACGAATTGCCGCCCGGCGTGATGAAGATGGTCAAGGTCTTCGTCGCGGTGAAGCGCAAGATCCAGCCCGGCGACAAGATGGCCGGCCGCCACGGCAACAAGGGCGTGGTGTCGAAGATCGTGCCGATCGAGGACATGCCGTTCCTCGAAGACGGCACGCATGCCGACATCGTGCTCAATCCGCTGGGCGTGCCTTCGCGCATGAACGTCGGACAGATCCTCGAGACCCATCTCGGCTGGGCCTGCGCCGGCCTCGGCAAGCGTATCGGCCAGACCGTCGATGCGTACCTGTCGAAGCAGGACATCAAGCCGCTGAAGGAAACCTTGAAGAAGGTCTACGGCGAGGACGAGACGATCAAGACGCTCAACGACAACGAGTTGATCGAGCTCGGCCACAATCTGAGCCGCGGCGTGCCGATCGCGACGCCGGTGTTCGACGGCGCCAAGGAAGCCGACATCGAGGAGATGCTGAAGCTGGCCGGTCTCGACGCTTCGGGTCAGTCGACCGTCTATGACGGCCGTACCGGCGATGCGTTCGATCGCAAGGTGACGGTGGGCTACATCTACATGCTCAAGCTGCACCATCTGGTCGACGACAAGATCCATGCCCGTTCGATCGGTCCGTACTCGCTCGTCACCCAGCAGCCGCTGGGCGGCAAGGCGCAGTTCGGCGGCCAGCGCTTCGGCGAAATGGAGGTGTGGGCGCTCGAGGCCTACGGTGCGGCGTACACGCTCCAGGAGATGCTGACGGTGAAGTCGGACGACGTCGCCGGCCGCACCAAGGTGTACGAGGCGATCGTGCGCGGCGACGACACGTTCGAGGCCGGTATTCCGGAATCGTTCAACGTGCTGGTCAAGGAAATGCGCTCGCTCGGCCTCAACGTCGACCTGCACAACTCCAAGGTGGGACCGGCGCCGACGTCGGAAGCAGCCGAGTAATACGACCTTTCATGCCCGGCCTTCGCGGCCGGGCATTGGCGCCCCTCCCGAGGCCTTGAGGGCAGGGCGCCCCGCTCAAGTGATTTTCGAATTTGCGGCCGTAGGCGACCGGCACGCGAGGAGAAGACGATGAACCAAGAAATTATGAATCTCTTCAACCCGACGACTCCGGCTCAGGTCTTCGACCAGATCCGGATCTCGATCGCGTCTCCCGAGAAGATTCTGTCCTGGTCCTACGGCGAGATCAAGAAGCCGGAGACCATCAACTACCGTACCTTCAAGCCCGAGCGCGACGGCCTGTTCTGCGCCCGCATCTTCGGGCCGATCAAGGACTACGAGTGCTTGTGCGGCAAGTACAAGCGCATGAAGTACAAGGGCATCATCTGCGAGAAGTGCTCGGTCGAGGTCACGCTGTCGCGCGTCCGGCGCGAGCGCATGGGCCATATCGAGCTCGCCGCCCCCGTCGCCCACATCTGGTTCCTGAAGTCGCTGCCCTCGCGCATCGGCCTTCTGCTGGACATGACGCTGAAGGATCTCGAGCGGATCCTCTACTTCGAATATTACGTCGTGCTCGAGCCGGGTCTCACCGCGCTCAAGGACCGTCAGCTCCTGTCGGAAGACGAGTATCTGAAGGCGCAGGACGAGTATGGCCAGGATTCCTTCACCGCCATGATCGGCGCCGAAGCGATCCGCGAGCTGCTCAAGGGCATGGACCTCGAGAAGCTCGAGGCCTCCTTGCGTGTCGAGATGCAGGAGACCGACTCCGACATCAAGCACAAGAAGCTCGCCAAGCGCCTGAAGATCGTCGAAGCGTTCCGCCACTCCGGCAACAAGCCGGAATGGATGATCATGACCGTGGTTCCGGTGATTCCACCGGACCTGCGTCCGCTGGTACCGCTCGACGGCGGCCGCTTCGCGACCTCGGACCTCAACGACCTCTACCGCCGCGTCATCAACCGCAACAACCGCTTGAAGCGGCTGATGGAGCTGCGCGCGCCCGACATCATCATCCGCAACGAGAAGCGCATGCTTCAGGAAGCGGTCGATGCGCTGTTCGACAACGGCCGCCGCGGCCGCGTCATCACGGGCGCCAACAAGCGCCCGCTGAAGTCGCTCGCCGACATGCTCAAGGGCAAGCAGGGCCGCTTCCGTCAGAACCTGCTCGGCAAGCGCGTCGACTATTCGGGCCGTTCGGTGATCGTGGTCGGTCCCGAGCTGCGCCTGCATCAGTGCGGCCTGCCGAAGAAGATGGCGCTCGAGCTGTTCAAGCCGTTCATCTATTCGCGGCTTGACGCCAAGGGCCTGTCCACCACCGTGAAGCAGGCCAAGAAGCTGGTCGAGAAGGAGCGGCCCGAGGTCTGGGACATCCTGGACGAGGTCATCCGCGAGCATCCGGTGCTGCTCAACCGCGCGCCGACGCTGCATCGCCTCGGCATCCAGGCGTTCGAGCCGGTGCTGATCGAGGGCAAGGCGATCCAGCTTCACCCGCTGGTGTGCTCCGCCTTCAACGCCGACTTCGACGGCGACCAGATGGCCGTGCACGTTCCGCTGTCGCTCGAAGCGCAGCTGGAAGCGCGCGTCCTGATGATGTCGACCAACAACATCCTGCATCCGGCGAACGGTCAGCCGATCATCGTGCCGTCGCAGGACATCGTGCTCGGTCTCTACTACGTCTCGATCATGCGTGAAGGCCTGCCCGGCGAGGGCAAGATCTTCGGCGACATGGCCGAGCTCGAGCACGCGCTGCACGCGAAGGTCATCCACCTCCACACCAAGATCAAGTACCGGTGGCAGGGCATGGACGAGACCGGCAAGGTCTCGACGCGCTGGATCGAGACCACCGCCGGCCGCGTCATGCTGGGCAATCTGCTGCCGAAGAACCCGCGGATTTCGTACGAGATCATCAACAAGCTGATGACCAAGCGCGAGATCTCGGGCGTGATCGACCAGGTCTACCGTCACTGCGGTCAGAAGGAGACGGTGATCTTCTGCGACCGCATCATGGCGCTCGGCTTCTACAACGCGTTCAAGGCCGGCATCTCGTTCGGCAAGGACGACATGGTCGTGCCGCATGGCAAGTGGAAGATCGTCGACACCACCCGTACGCTGGCGAAGGATTTCGAGCAGCAGTACAACGACGGCCTGATCACTCATGGCGAGAAGTACAACAAGGTCGTCGACGCCTGGTCGAAGGCCACGGAAGAAATCGCCAAGGCGATGATGAAGGAGATCTCCTCGACCAAGAAGACGGCGAGCGGGGCCGATGCCGACATCAACTCGATCTACATGATGGCTCACTCCGGTGCCCGCGGTTCGCCGGCCCAGATGCGCCAGCTCGCCGGCATGCGCGGCCTGATGGCCAAGCCGTCGGGCGAGATCATCGAGACGCCGATCATCTCGAACTTCAAGGAGGGCCTCTCGGTTCTCGAGTACTTCAACTCGACCCACGGCGCCCGCAAGGGCCTTGCGGACACCGCGTTGAAGACCGCGAACTCGGGCTACCTGACCCGTCGTCTCGTCGACGTCGCGCAGGACTGCATCATCACGCAGAGCGACTGCGGCACCAAGCTCGGCATCAAGATGCGCGCCATCGTCGATGCCGGCACCGTGGTGGCTTCGCTCGGCTCGCGCATCCTCGGACGCACGGCCTGCGAAGACATCCGTGACAGCTCGGGCAAGGTGATCATCAAGCGCGATACGCTGATGGAAGAAAGCCATCTGGAGGCCATCCATCAGGGTGGTGTGCAGGAGGTGAAGATCCGCTCGGCGCTGACCTGCGAGCTCGTCAACGGCATCTGCGGCAAGTGCTACGGCCGCGACCTCGCCCGCGGCACGCCGGTCAACCACGGCGAAGCGGTCGGCGTCATCGCGGCGCAGTCGATCGGCGAGCCGGGCACCCAGCTCACCATGCGCACCTTCCACATCGGTGGTGCGGCGCAGCTGAACGAGCAGTCCTTCGTCGAAGCCAACTTCGACGGCAAGATCGTGATCAGGAACAAGGCCATCGCCCGCAACAGCGAAGGTCACCTGATTGCGATGGTGCGCAACATGGTGGTGGCGATCGTCGATGCCGACGGCACCGAGCGTGCGACGCACCGTGTCCAATACGGCTCGCGTCTGCACGTCGACGAGGGCGACACCGTCAAGCGCGGCCAGCGCATCGTCGAGTGGGACCCGTACACCCGTCCGCTTCTCACCGAAGTGGAAGGAACCATCGGCTTCGAGGACTTGATCGAGGGTCTGTCGATTTCGGAAACGCTGGACGAAGCCACCGGTATCGCCAAGCGCGTGGTCATCGACTGGCGCTCGACCCGCGGCGGCGGGGACCTGCGTCCCGCCATCGTGGTCAAGGGCAAGGACGGCAAGGTGCTCAAGCTCGCCCGTGGCGGCGATGCCCGCTACATGCTGTCGGTCGACGGCATTCTGTCGGTCGACATCGGAGCCAAGGTCCAGGCGGGTGACATCCTCGCCCGTGTCTCGACCGAAAGCGCCAAGACGCGTGACATCACCGGCGGTCTGCCGCGGGTGGCGGAACTGTTCGAGGCACGGCGTCCGAAGGATGCGGCGATCATCGCCGAAATCTCGGGCACCATCCGGTTCGGACGCGACTACAAGAACAAGCGTCGCATCTCGATCGAGCCGATGGACAAGACCGAAGAGGCGCGCGAGTACCTGATCCCGAAGGGCAAGCACATCCACCTTCAGGACGGCGACGTCGTCGAAAAGGGCGACTTCATCGTGGAAGGCAACCCGGCGCCGCACGACATCCTTGCGGTCAAGGGCATCGAGGAGCTTGCGGCCTATCTGGTCAACGAAATCCAGGAGGTCTACCGGCTTCAGGGCGTGCTCATCAACGACAAGCACATCGAGGTGATTGTCCGTCAGATGCTCCAGAAGGTGGAAGTCACCGACCAGGGCGACACGGACATGATCTCCGGCGAGCAGGTCGACAAGATCGAGTTCGACGCGCTGAACGAGAAGGCCAAGGAAGAGGGCAAGAAGATCGCCACGGGTACGCCGGTTCTGCTCGGCATCACCAAGGCGAGCCTCCAGACCCGCTCCTTCTTCTCGGCGGCCTCGTTCCAGGAGACCACCCGCGTCCTCACGGAAGCGGCGGTCAACGGCAAGGTCGATCCGCTCGAAGGCCTCAAGGAGAACGTCATCGTCGGCCGGCTGATCCCGGCGGGCACCGGCGCCTCCATGGCCAAGATCCGCGAAGTCGCCGTGAAGCGCGACAAGATGATCCTGGACGAGCGCGAGAAGCAGGCGGCCGTCGTGTCGCCCGCGCCGGAAGCGGAGCTTCCTGCGCTGCCGCCTGCGGAATGATCGTTCATCCGTAAGACTACCGAGGACAGTGAAAAGGCCGGCTTTTGCCGGCCTTTTTGCTGCGCTCTGCGCGTGCTGCGGTGCAGGGACGCGCTTTGTTCATCTTTCCTTCAGGCTGAAAAGCGCTTTTGCTAAGGCGACTTAGACCGGTGGATCCCGTGACGGGGGCAGGGCCGGAGACCACGGAACTGATATGCTTGATCTCGCAATCGTAGGCGGCGGCCCCGGCGGGCTGATGAGCGCCTGGTATCTGAAGCGCAAGCTCGGCGATCTCTGCCGTGTCACCATCTACGAGGCGTCCGACCGGCTCGGCGGCAAGATCGTCACGCGTAAATTCGATTCCGCGCCCGCGATGTACGAGGCCGGCGTTGCCGAGATCTACGACTACTCGATGACCGGGCCCGATCCGCTGCGCGAACTGATCCAGCATTTCGGACTTCAGACCATTCCGATGGATGCCGAGCAGGTGCAGTTCGGCGGCGAGCTGCTCAACGACGTGCCGGGGATGCGCCGCAAATACGGCGACAAGACCGCAGCGGCGATCGAGGCGTTCCGCAAGCGCTGCAGTGAAGCGATGTCGCCGATCGAATATTACGAGGGCGTCGGCGCGCACGACAACGAGAACCCCTGGGCCTACAAGACCGCCGAGCAGGTGCTCGACGAGGAGGTCGAGGACGAAACGGCAAAGCGCTTCTTCAAGGTGATGGCGCGCTCGGACATTGCGACCGAGAGCCACAACACCAACGGCCTCAACGCGCTGAAGAACTATCTGATGGATGTCGACGGCTATATCGGCCTCTATTCCATCCAGAACGGCAACGAGCAGTTGATCGAGTGCCTCCAATCGGAGGTCAATGCCGACATCCAGCTCAATCATCGCGTGCTCACCGTCGGCAAGGCGCCGACCGGCCGCTACCAGCTCAAGATGATGAACGGCAAGGGGCCGGAGACGCGCGACTTCGACCTCGTGCTGGTCTGCCTGCCGCATTCCTGGCTTGCCACCGTGGGGTGGGAAGGCGAGCAGCTGCGCAAGTCGATGGTCAAGCACGTCTCGTATTTCGACCGTCCCGCGCATTACCTGCGCGTCTCGATCCTGTTCGATGCGCCATTCTGGGGCGACAAAATTCCCGGCGCCTGGTTCATGTCGGAAGCCTTCGGCGGCTGCTGCGTCTACAACGAAGGCGCGCGGCACGATGTCGGCAAGCATGGCGTGCTCAACTGGCTGATTCCCGGCTCCGACGCGCTGGCCTTCGCCAATCTCTCGGATCAGGAGCTGATCGACGCCGCGCTGAAATCGCTGCCGGCCTCACTCGGCGATGCGCGTTCGCATTTCCTGGAAGGCAAGATCCACCGTTGGCTGTCGTCGGTGAACGCGATTCCCGGCGGTCTGCCCGTGCGCGACGTCATGACCAATCACCGGCCGGAGCCGAAAGAACATCCCGGCATCGTGGTGGTCGGCGATTATCTGTTCGATTCGACGCTGAACGGTCTGCTCGACTCCTCCGATGCTGCGACCGACATCATCCTGACCGAGATGATGCGCCTGCGCCGTGAGCGCGCACAAGAAGAGGGCAAGCCGGTCTCGGACAAGATCGACCGCGATTACTTCGAGAACTATCGCGGCCTCGGTCCCTATAGCGAGGTGTGGCAGCACTTCACCGATCCCGACTATCTGACGAAGCTGATCGGCATCGTCTGGGGCAAGGCGAAGGGTGCCAAGCTGCTGGTCGCGGGCTCGGCCAGTGGCGAGCTGGTCGGTGCGCTGCGCGAGCGCGGCATCGACGCCTACGGCATCGAGAACAACCGCGCCATCCACGCCAAGACGCCGAAGGCGCTGAAGAAATACAACAAGCTCGGCTCGATCACCGACATGCCGTTCAAGGACGGCAGCTTCGACTTCGTGTTCGAGACCAGCCTATGCCACGTGTCCCCGAAGCAGGTGGTCCGCGCGATCCGCGAGTTCAACCGCGTGGTCAAGACCGGGCTGGTGTTTGGCTCGGTCACCTCGGACATGGCGTCAGTGGTGATCGACCGCTATGACCTGTTGCGCGGGGTCAAGAAGCTCGGCACCTGGTGGGAATGGTCCGAGCTGTTCTTCGGCAACGGTTTCGACCTGTCGATGCACCGCAAGGACTGTGCGGACGCGCTCTGGGAGGCGACGCTCGCCGCCAACAAGGGCCCCGGGCAGTGGTATGCCGACGCCGACAGCTTGCGCTATTCCTTCTTCGACAAGGTCGAGGACGAGGACGACGACTAGCCCTGCTGGTTTGCCAGACCCTCATGAGAAGCGCGAAACGCGCGTCGCGAACCATGCAAGGCCCGGCTCTCGCCCGCAGCCATCCTTCGAGACGCCCGCTAAGCGGGCCCCTCAGGATGAGGAGCAGAGTGCTTGTGAGGCAGCAGAACTGGACGCACGGATTCGCCAATTGCTTTGCCGAATTCATCGTGATCGCATAGAATCGGTGCAATAGCGGTAACGCTATTTCCTGCTTTCTCTGCGGTCATGCCGGCCGTCAGCATCGGTTGGTTTCATGGCGTCCAAGCCCCTCCCGCCCGACAAACCCAAGCTCGCCGCGGAAGAGGCGGCCGAGCTCGAGGACAAGCTCGTCCCCGCCAAGCCGGACCTCGAAGACGACGAGGACGAAGACGAGGCGGATGACGAGCTGGAACTCGATGATGACGATGAGGACGAGGACCTCGTCGTCTTCACCGCGCGCGAAGCCGCCGGCGCGCTCGCGACCATCCTGGGTTTCGTCAAGCCCTTCCTGACCAACTACAAGCGGATGCTGTCATTCGTGGCGTTCGGCGTCTTCGTCGAGACGCTGTTCAACGTCATCATGCCGCTCAGCCTGAAATACCTGATCGACGATGCGCTCGGCGAGGAGGATTTCCAGGCGCTCTACAAGATCCTCGGCGTGCTTGCGGTCGCGGGCATCTTCACCTCGATCGTCGCGGTCTGGTACGAGCGCTGGGACGCGCGGCTCGCGGCCTGCGTCATCTCCGACGTGCGCAAGCGCCTGTTCGAGCACGTCCAGGACCTGCCGGCGGCCTATTTCGGCCGCACCAGGCGCGGCGAGATCCTGTCGCGCTTCTCGGTCGACCTCTCGGCGTTCGAGGGCTCGGTCAAGACCTTCGCCAACAGCGCGGCGCTGCCGTTCCTGGAGCTGATCGCCGGCATCATCCTGATGGTGTTCCTGAACTGGCAGCTCGCGGCGGTCGCGCTGCTGGTGTTCCCGATCACGCTGATCGGCCCGCGCATCCTCACCCCGAAGGCGGTGCAGGCGAACTACGAGCAGAAGCTCAACGAGAGCGCGCTGCTCGGCATGGTGCAGGAGAACGTGGCGGCGCAGGCGGTGATCAAGGCGTTCAGCCTGCAACGCAAGATGTTCGGCTTCTTCACCTTCCGCAACGACGAGACGCGCCGCAAGATCGCTTCCGCCGCGTTCCTGTCGACCATGGTGGAGCGGACGGTCACCATCTCGGTGCTGCTGCTGCACCTCGTCGTGCTCGCGATCGGCGCCTACCTGGCGACCAAGGGCCAGATCACCATCGGCACCTTCGTCACCTTCGAGAGCGCGTTCTGGGAGGTCTCCTACAACATCGCCCATGTGATGCATTTCATCCCGGTGTCGATCTCCTCGGCCGCCGCGATCCGTCACATGCAGGAGCTGCTGGACGAGCCGACCCGCGGCGCCGACCGTCCCGGCGCGCCCGATTTGCCGCGCATCACCCACGACGTCACCTTCGACCGTGTGACGTTTCAATACGAGGGCAGCCAGACGCCGGTGCTGGACAATCTCAGCCTCAAGCTCGATGTCGGCAAGCGCATCGCCATCGTCGGCCCCTCGGGCTCCGGCAAGAGCACGCTGCTCAATCTGATCCTGCGGCTCTACGTGCCCGACGAGGGCCGCGTCACCATCGACGGCGTCGACGTCCGCAAGGTGACCTTGGATTCGCTGCGCCGGAGCATGGCGGTGGTGTTCCAGGAGAACATGCTGTTCAACATGTCGATCCGCGAGAACATCCGGCTCGGCAAGGAAGGCGCGACCGACGAGGAGGTGGAGGAGGCGGCTAGGAAGGCCGAGATCCACCGCTACATCATGAGCCTGCCGCAGCGCTACGACACGCCGGTCGGCGAGCGCGGCGATACGCTCTCGGGCGGCCAGCGCCAGCGCATCGCGATCGCGCGCGCGATCATCCGCAATCCCTCCGTGCTGCTGCTGGACGAAGCCACCTCGGCGCTGGACCAGACCACGGAAGCCGCGATCAACCGCACGCTGCTCAAGGTCGCCAAGGGCCGCACCATGATCTGGTCGACCCACCGCCTGACCTCGGTGGTCGAGATGGACGAGATCATCGTGATTTCAGGGGGCAGGGCGATCGAGCGCGGCTCGCATGCCGAACTGCTGGCGAAGAACGGCACCTACCGCAAGCTGTGGAATGACCAGATCCATCAGCCGCACGGCGCTGTGGCTCAGGCCGACGACGACAGCGACGATGACGACGAGGAAGAGGACGACCTCGACGAGGATGATGAGGACGAGGAGGAGGAGTGACCGAGGAAGTTCGGCTCCAGATGGAACGCTCCTCCAAGCCGCCGCAATAGTCCTTGGGTCGACCAGGCCATGAAGCGCGCCCAGCGCTGCGCCATCCAGTAGGGGCTCGTCCCAATCGAGACTGAGCGGAAGTCGAACGCCTTGGCCGCCGACCATTCATCGCAATCCCGCTTGATCGGATCGGCATAGAACGCGGCGATCTTGGCCGTGTCCATTCCGTCGGAGGCGAGCCAGTCGGGGATATGGACGTTGCAGAGCCGTTCGACGTCTGTGAAGACCTTGTCGCAGCCGGTGCCGGCGGCGGGGCAGGACGTCGAGTACGCATCGCCCACCAGCACGAGGCCGGGCTGGCCGCTCGCATCGTTCACGTAGAGATCCACCGGGCGAATCTTGATCTCGCCGGGGATGTCGAAGGCGCCGGTGATGCGCTCGAGCCGGGGCAGGGCGGCGTTCAGCGTCTCGGTCGGCGCGCGGCGCAGCTCGCGCAGCCAGGGATCGTCGAAGCCGCGATAGACGAACAGATTGGCCCGCATCCGCGGGCCGATCGGGAACAGCGAGATATAGGGGATGCGGTCGCTCGGCCGCTCCGAGAAATAGGTCAGCGCCGGGAAGTCGAACGCATTCCGCCCCGCCGGCACCAGGTCGAACCCGATCGAGATCGAATGGCAGGCGCTGACGATTCGTCGCGTGATGCCGAGCTGGTGGCGCAGGCCGACATTGAGGCCGTTGGCGAGCACGACCAGGCGGGCCGAGATCGTCTCGTCATTGGAGAGCACGACCTTCTGTCGCTCCGGGCTGGTCTCTACCGAGACGGCCTTGGCGCAGATGCGCTCGACGTCCGCCGGGATTTCGTCGCGGACGGCGTTGACCAGGGAATCATAGAGGATGTTGAACTGCCGGCTCGGTGCCTTGTCGAGGAGGCGGCCGAAGCGGGCGACCCAGTTCTCGCCGGCGAAGGTGGCGCGGCGCAGCACCGATTCTCCGATTCCGGTGTTCAGGAATCGCTCGACCTGCGCATGGCCGCTGAGTTTTTCGACCCGAAAGTCCGCCGGATAGCTCTCATGCGGATCGATCAGCACCGTCGAAATGCCGGCGCGGCCGAGCATTGCGGCGGCGGTTGAGCCGGACAATCCCCCGCCGATAATGGCAATGTCGGTGTACCGCATGACGCAAATCTCTGCCGAAGGCGGCAGAATCGCGCATCAACAGGAAAAAAAGCCTTAGCAGGGGTTATAAAAGTATATTTCACCCGGATATAAATTGCGTTTAGGGTGGCGGAACAAGAATCTCGTGCCCATATCCGGAAGGTGCGGCGAGTGCGGGCAAACAATGATTTTGACAGGTGCCAGAGGCGTTTCTGACTGTCGTTTCGCCTTGACTTGATCGATTCTCACTTATAGAAAGCGCCTCACTTAACGACAGGCGGTGAGCATCGCCAGCGTCGGAACGGGCCACCCGTTGATCCCCAAGAGTTTGACCTCCAAGGGATCGCTAAAGGCGGGCACCAACCTCGACGAATGCCGCTCAAACGCTGTCGATTATAGCTAGGCAATGCCAGTGCGATTCTAGTTCTCTTGAGCTTGTTCTCTTGAGATCGAATTCGGATGCATGACCTCGGTGCGCGGGCCGCAGCATTACGCTGATTGGCCTGAAAACTGCGGTCCTCTGTGGCGTCGTAACGCTTTCCGCTCGGTGATGGAGCGGTTGGCGCAATTTCGCTTTGTGCGGATTGTTCCGTGCGAGGCGCCCCCGTCGGGCGGGTAGCGCGACAAGAATTTGCGGTTCCGGCAACGGGCCGCGGCAAGACAGCGGACCCGCAAGGGACCGCGATAACAAAGGGTAAGGCCAGGATGCCGACGATCAACCAGCTGATCGCTCAACCGCGTGAAGTGCAGAAGTCGCGCAAGAAGGTGCCGGCGCTGCAGCAGTCGCCGCAGAAGCGTGGTGTTTGCACCCGCGTCTACACCACGACCCCGAAGAAGCCGAACTCGGCGCTTCGTAAGGTTGCCAAGGTGCGCCTGACCAACGGCTTCGAGGTGATCGGCTACATCCCCGGTGAAGGCCATAACCTCCAGGAGCACTCGGTGGTCATGATCCGCGGCGGTCGCGTCAAGGACTTGCCCGGCGTGCGCTACCACATCCTCCGCGGCGTTCTGGATACCCAGGGCGTCAAGAACCGTAAGCAGCGTCGTTCGAAGTACGGCGCGAAGCGTCCGAAGTAAGCGGGAACCAGTCCTATGTCTCGTCGCCACTCAGCGGAAAAGCGCGAAGTTCTCCCGGATCCGAAGTTCGGGAACATCATCGTCACGAAGTTCATGAACTCGGTGATGTACGCCGGCAAGAAGTCGGTCGCCGAAGGCATCGTCTACGGTGCGTTCGGTCTCATCGAAAGCAAGACCAAGCAGAGCCCGCTCGGCGTGTTCGAGCAGGCACTCGAGAACGTCATGCCGACGATCGAAGTGCGCTCCCGCCGCGTCGGCGGCGCGACCTACCAGGTCCCGGTCGAAGTTCGTTCGACCCGCCGTCAGGCCCTGGGCATCCGCTGGCTGATCTCGGCTGCGCGCGAGCGCAACGAGAAGACGATGACCGAGCGGCTCTCGGCCGAACTCCTGGACGCGTCGAACAACCGCGGGAACGCCGTCAAGAAGCGTGAAGACGTGCACCGGATGGCGGAAGCCAACCGCGCCTTCTCGCACTATCGCTGGTAACGGCGACACACGGAATCTGAGGAACACCCCATGCCCCGCGTTCATGCCATAGAGAATTACCGCAACTTCGGTATCATGGCGCATATCGATGCCGGCAAGACCACGACGACCGAGCGCATCCTCTATTACACCGGCAAGAGCCACAAGATCGGCGAAGTGCACGAAGGTGCCGCGACGATGGACTGGATGGAGCAGGAGCAGGAGCGTGGCATCACGATCACCTCGGCTGCGACCACCGCGTTCTGGGCCGGCAAGCGCCTGAACATCATCGACACCCCGGGCCACGTCGACTTCACCATCGAAGTCGAGCGTTCGCTGCGCGTGCTCGACGGCGCCGTCTGCGTGCTCGACTCGAACCAGGGCGTCGAGCCCCAGACCGAGACCGTCTGGCGCCAGGGCGACAAGTACAAGGTTCCGCGCATCGTCTTCGCCAACAAGATGGACAAGACCGGCGCCGACTTCTTCAAGTGCCTGGCCGACATCGTCGACCGCCTCGGCGCCAAGCCGATCGCGATCCAGCTTCCGATCGGTGCCGAGAACAACTTCAAGGGTCTCGTCGACCTCGTGAAGATGCAGGGCATCATCTGGAACGATGAATCGCTCGGCGCGAAGTTCGACTATGTCGACATTCCCGAGGATCTCGTCGAGCAGGCCAAGGAATACCGCGAGAAGATGGTGGAGGCCGCCGTCGAGCTCGACGACGACGCCATGGCCGCCTATCTCGACGGCAAGGAGCCGGACGAAGAGACGCTGAAGCGGCTGATCCGCAAGGCGGTCTTGACCGGTGCGTTCTATCCCGTGCTGTGCGGCTCGGCCTTCAAGAACAAGGGCGTTCAGCCGCTGCTCGACGCCGTCGTCGACTATCTGCCGTCGCCGATCGACGTGCCCGCGATCAAGGGCACCGACGACCGCGGCAACGAGGTCGTGCGCAAGGCCGACGACAAGGAGCCGCTCGCGCTGCTCGCGTTCAAGATCATGGACGACCCGTTCGTCGGCACCATCACCTTCTGCCGCATCTATTCCGGCGTGCTCCAGAGCGGCACCGGCGTCGTGAACTCGACGCGCGAGAAGAAGGAGCGCATCGGGCGCATGCTGCTGATGCATGCGAACAACCGCGAAGACATTAAGGAAGCCTATGCCGGCGACATCGTCGCCCTGGCCGGCCTGAAGGAAGCGCGCACCGGTGACACGCTGTGCGATCCCGACAAGCAGGTGATCCTGGAGAAGATGGAATTCCCCGAGCCGGTCATTGAGATCGCGATCGAGCCGAAGTCCAAGGCCGACCAGGAAAAGCTGGGCGTGGCGCTGGCGAAGCTCGCCGCGGAGGATCCGTCCTTCCGCGTGTCGACCGACCAGGAGTCCGGCCAGACCATCCTCAAGGGCATGGGCGAACTCCATCTCGACATCAAGGTCGACATCCTCAGGCGTACCTACAAGGTCGACGCCAACATCGGCGCGCCGCAGGTTGCGTTCCGTGAGCGCGTCACCAAGAAGGCCGAGGTCAAGTACACCCACAAGAAGCAGACCGGCGGTACCGGTCAGTTCGCGGAAGTGTCGATCGTGGTCGAGCCGAACGAGCCCGGCAAGGGCTACGAGTTCGAGTCCAAGATCGTCGGCGGTGCGGTTCCGAAGGAATACATCCCCGGCGTCGAAAAGGGCCTCAACAGCGTGATGAGCTCTGGCGTGGTCGCGGGCTTCCCCGTGGTCGACGTCAAGGTTCAGCTCGTCGACGGCAAGTACCACGACGTCGACTCGTCGGCGCTCGCCTTCGAAATCGCATCGCGCGCGGCTTTCCGCGAAGCCTTGCAGAAGGGCAAGTCCGTGCTGCTCGAGCCGATCATGAAGGTCGAAGTGGTGACCCCGGAAGACTACACCGGCTCGGTCATCGGCGACCTGAATTCCCGGCGCGGTCAGATCCAGGGTCAGGACATGCGCGGCAACGCCAACGTCATCAACGCGATGGTGCCGCTCATGAACATGTTCGGTTACGTGAATAACCTGCGCTCGATGAGCCAGGGTCGCGCGACCTTCACCATGCAGTTCGACCACTACGCAGAAGCGCCGGCCAACGTGTCGGCAGAAGTCCAGAAGAAGTTTGCCTGATTGTCGTCGGTTGAAAACTGACGATTGAACGGAGAGTCAAATGGCCAAAGCAAAGTTTGAACGTAACAAGCCGCACTGCAACATCGGCACCATCGGTCACGTCGACCATGGCAAGACGTCGCTGACCGCGGCGATCACCAAGATCCTCGCCGAGACCGGCGGTGCGACGTTCACCGCGTACGACCAGATCGACAAGGCGCCGGAAGAGAAGGCACGCGGCATCACCATTTCGACCGCGCACGTCGAGTACGAGACCACGAACCGCCACTACGCCCACGTCGACTGCCCAGGCCACGCCGACTACGTGAAGAACATGATCACCGGCGCCGCCCAGATGGACGGTGCGATCCTGGTCGTGTCGGCCGCTGACGGCCCGATGCCGCAGACCCGCGAGCACATCCTGCTCGCCCGCCAGGTCGGCGTGCCCGCGCTGGTCGTGTTCCTGAACAAGTGCGACATGGTCGACGATCCGGAGCTCCTCGAGCTCGTCGAGCTCGAAGTCCGCGAGCTGCTCTCGAAGTACGACTTCCCGGGCGACAAGATCCCGATCATCAAGGGTTCGGCGCTCGCCGCTCTCGAAGATTCCGACAAGAAGCTCGGCCACGAGGCCATCCTCGAGCTGATGAAGAACGTCGACTCCTACATCCCGCAGCCGGAGCGTCCGGTCGACCAGCCGTTCCTGATGCCGGTTGAAGACGTGTTCTCGATCTCGGGCCGCGGCACCGTCGTGACCGGCCGCGTCGAGCGCGGCATCGTCAAGGTCGGCGAGGAAATCGAGATCGTCGGTCTGCGCGCCACGCAGAAGACCACGGTCACCGGCGTCGAAATGTTCCGCAAGCTGCTCGATCAGGGCCAGGCCGGCGACAACATCGGTGCGCTGCTCCGCGGTACCAAGCGCGAGGACGTCGAGCGCGGCCAGGTGCTGTGCAAGCCGGGTTCGGTCAAGCCGCACACCAAGTTCAAGGCTGAAGCCTACATCCTCACCAAGGAAGAGGGCGGTCGCCACACCCCGTTCTTCACCAACTACCGTCCGCAGTTCTATTTCCGCACCACCGACGTGACCGGTGTCGTGCATCTGCCGGAAGGCACCGAGATGGTGATGCCGGGCGACAACATCGCGATGGAAGTGCACCTGATCGTGCCGATCGCGATGGAAGAGAAGCTCCGCTTCGCGATCCGCGAAGGCGGCCGTACCGTTGGCGCCGGCGTCGTCGCCTCGATCATCGAGTAAACAAGCGAATAGGGAATGGTGAGTGGCGAATAGGGAATTCTATTCGCTACTCGCTACTCGCCACTCACTAAGAAAGACACGGCAATGAACGGCCAAAACATTCGTATCCGTCTCAAGGCGTTCGACCATCGTATCCTCGATACGTCGACCCGCGAGATCGTGAACACGGCGAAGCGCACCGGCGCGCAGGTCCGCGGACCCATTCCGCTGCCCACCCGCATCGAGAAGTTCACCGTCAACCGTTCGCCCCACGTCGACAAGAAGAGCCGCGAGCAGTTCGAGATGCGCACCCACAAGCGCCTGCTCGACATCGTCGATCCGACCCCGCAGACCGTCGATGCTTTGATGAAGCTCGACCTGGCCGCCGGTGTCGACGTCGAGATCAAGCTCTAAGATTTTTGGATCCCGTTCGCTCAAAGCGGACAGAAAGAACAGGAAGCAAGCCGATGCGCTCCGGAGTGATCGCACAAAAGGTCGGGATGACGCGGGTCTTTACAGAGGCCGGCGAACATATCCCCGTGACCGTGCTGAAGCTCGGCAATTGCCAGGTCGTAGGCCACCGTACCGAAGAGAAGAACGGTTACGTTGCGCTCCAGCTCGGTTCTGGCAGCCGCAAGACCGTTTATCTGCCCAAGGCGGAGCGCGGCCAGTTCGCGGTCGCCAAGGTCGAGCCGAAGCGGCAGGTCGAAGAATTCCGCGTTTCCGCGGATCAGATGATCCCCGTCGGCGCCGAGATCCTCGCTGACCACTTCGTCGTCGGCCAGTTCGTCGACGTCACCGGCACCTCGGTCGGCAAGGGCTTCGCCGGCGGTATGAAGCGCTGGAACTTCGGCGGTCTGCGCGCCACCCACGGCGTGTCGGTCTCGCACCGTTCGATCGGTTCGACCGGTGGCCGTCAGGACCCCGGCAAGACCTGGAAGAACAAGAAGATGCCCGGTCACATGGGCGTCGACCGGATCACCACGCTCAACCTCCGCGTCGTTCAGCTCGATGTCGAGCGCGGCCTGATCCTCGTCGAAGGCGCCGTTCCCGGCTCCAAGGGCGGCTGGATCCGCGTGCGCGACGCGGTCAAGAAGCCGCTGCCGAAGGACGCTCCGAAGCCCGGCAAGTTCAAGGTTGCTGGCGAAGCTGACGCCGCTCCGGCCGCGCAGGAGGCGTGAGATGGAATTGAAGGTCACCACCCTCGAAGGTAAGGAAGCCGGCTCGGTCCAGCTCTCCGACGCCATTTTCGGCCTCGAGCCGCGCCAGGACATCATTGCGCGCTGCGTGCAGTGGCAGCTCAACAAGCGTCAGGCCGGCACCCACAAGGCCAAGGGCCGCGCCGAGATCTGGCGCACCGGCAAGAAGATGTACAAGCAGAAGGGCACCGGCGGTGCTCGTCACGGCTCGGCCCGCGTGCCGCAGTTCCGCGGCGGCGGCCGTGCCTTCGGTCCGGTGGTGCGTTCGCACGCCACCGACCTGCCGAAGAAGGTCCGCGCGCTTGCTCTCAAGCATGCGCTGTCGGCGAAGGCCAAGGACGGCGATCTGCTGGTGATCGACAAGGCCGCGCTGGAAGCCGCCAAGACCAAGGCGCTGCTCGGTCACTTCTCGGGCCTCGGCCTCACCAACGCGCTGATCATCGACGGCGCCGAGCTCAACAACGGCTTTGCCGCTGCGGCCCGCAACATCCCGAACATGGACGTGCTGCCGATCCAGGGCATCAACGTCTATGACATCCTGCGCCGTCAGAAGCTCGTTCTGACCAAGGCCGCCATCGATGCGCTGGAGGCGCGCTTCAAATGACGAAGAACATCGAGCCTCGCCACTACGACGTGATCCTGTCGCCGGTCGTGACCGAAAAGGCGACGATCGCCTCGGAGCACAACAAGGTGCTGTTCAAGGTGGCCGCCAAGGCGACCAAGCCGCAGATCAAGGAAGCGATCGAGAAGCTGTTCGACGTCAAGGTCAAGAGCGTCAACACGCTGGTCCGCAAGGGCAAGACCAAGATCTTCCGCGGCAATCTCGGCTCGCAGTCGAACTCCAAGCGCGCGATCGTGACTCTCGAAGAGGGTCACCGGATCGACGTGACCACCGGTCTGTAAGGTCGCACGACGATGGCACTGAAGACATTCAATCCCACGACGCCGGGCCAGCGCCAGCTGGTCATGGTCGATCGTTCGGCCCTGTACAAGGGCAAGCCGGTCAAGGCGCTCACCGAAGGCAAGCACTCCGCGGGCGGCCGCAACAACACCGGTCGCATCACCGTGCGCTTCCGCGGCGGCGGTCACAAGCGGACGCTGCGCACCGTCGACTTCAAGCGTGAGAAGATTGACGTTCCCGCGACCGTCGAGCGGCTGGAGTACGATCCGAACCGCACCGGCTTCATCGCCCTGATCAAGTATCAGGACGGCGAGCAGGCCTACATCCTGGCGCCGCAGCGCCTGGCCGTGGGCGACACCATCATCGCCGGCAACTATGTCGACGTGAAGCCGGGCAACGTCATGCCGCTCGGCAACATGCCGGTCGGCACGATCATCCACAATATCGAGGTCAAGATCGGGAAGGGCGGCCAGCTCGCCCGTTCCGCCGGCACCTACGCCCAGCTCGTCGGCCGCGACCAGGACTACGTCATCATCCGCCTGAACTCGGGTGAGCAGCGTCTGGTGCACGGCCGTTGCCGCGGCACGATCGGCGCGGTGTCGAACCCTGATCACATGAACACGTCGATCGGCAAGGCCGGCCGCAACCGCTGGCTGGGCCGCAAGCCGCACAACCGCGGCGTTTCGATGAACCCGATCGACCATCCGCACGGTGGTGGTGAAGGTCGTACCTCGGGCGGCCGCCACCCGGTCACCCCGTGGGGCAAGCCGACCAAGGGCAAGAAGACCCGCACCAACAAGTCGACCAACAAATTCATTCTCCTAAGCCGCCACAAGCGGAAGAAGTAAGGAACGCCGGACATGGTTCGTTCAGTCTGGAAAGGCCCGTTCGTCGAGGGTTCTCTGCTCAAGAAGGCAGATGCCGCCCGCGCGTCCGGCCGTCACGACGTCATCAAGATCTGGAGCCGCCGCTCGACGATCCTGCCGCAATTCGTCGGCCTGACCTTCGGCGTCTACAACGGTCAGAAGCACGTACCGGTTGCCGTCAACGAGGAAATGGTTGGTCATAAGTTCGGCGAGTTCTCGCCGACCCGGACCTTCCATGGCCACTCCGGCGACAAGAAAGCCAAGAAGGCTTGAGGATTAAACGATGAGCAAACCTAAGCGCGAACGGAGCCTCGCCGAGAACGAGGCCAAGGCGGTCGCCCGGATGCTGCGGGTGAGCCCGCAGAAGCTCAACCTGGTCGCCCAGCTCATTCGCGGCCGGAAGGCGGCTGCTGCGCTCGCCGACCTGCAGTTTTCGCGCAAGCGGATCGCGGTCGACGTGAAGAAGTGCCTGGAATCGGCTATCGCCAACGCCGAGAACAATCACGACCTCGACGTCGACGATCTCGTGGTGGCGCAGGCCTTCGTCGGCAACGGCCTCGTCATGAAGCGCTTTGCCCCCCGCGGCCGTGGCCGCTCGGGCCGTGTCTACAAACCATTTTCGCAGCTGACGATCATCGTTCGTCAGGTCGAAGCCGAAGCAGCGGCTTAAGGGCGCAGGAGAACACGATGGGTCAAAAGATCAATCCGATCGGTCTGCGTCTCGGCATCAACCGCACCTGGGATTCGCGCTGGTTCGCCGGCAAGCAGGAATACGGCAAGCTGCTGCACGAGGACGTCAAGATCCGCGAGATCCTGCACAAGGAGCTCAAGCAGGCGGCCGTCGCCCGCATCGTGATCGAGCGTCCGCACAAGAAGTGCCGCGTCACCATCCACTCGGCCCGTCCGGGCGTGGTGATCGGCAAGAAGGGCGCCGACATCGACAAGCTTCGCAAGAAGGTCGCGGACATCACCTCGTCCGACGTCGTCATCAACATCGTCGAAATCCGCAAGCCGGAGCTCGATGCGACGCTGGTGGCGGAATCGATCGCGCAGCAGCTCGAGCGCCGCGTGGCGTTCCGCCGTGCCATGAAGCGCGCCGTTCAGTCGGCGATGCGTCTCGGCGCGGAAGGCATCCGCATCAACTGCTCGGGTCGTCTGGGCGGTGCGGAAATCGCGCGCATGGAGTGGTATCGCGAAGGTCGCGTGCCGCTGCACACGCTGCGCGCCGACATCGACTACGGCGTTGCGACCGCGTTCACGACCTTCGGCACCTGCGGCGTCAAGGTCTGGATCTTCAAGGGCGAGATCCTCGAGCACGATCCGATGGCCCAGGACAAGAGAATGGCCGAAGGCGAGACCAGCGGCGGTGGTGATCGCGGTGGCCGTGGGCGCCGTGACAACGCTGCGGCCTGACGCCAGCACAGAGAATTTGAGGGCTTGAAGCCATGATGCAACCTAAGAAAACGAAGTTCCGGAAGGCGCATAAGGGCCGTATCCACGGCGTTGCGTCTTCGGGTGCGACGTTGGCCTTCGGCCAGTTCGGCCTGAAGGCGACCGAGCCTGAGCGCGTCACCGCGCGCCAGATCGAAGCCGCGCGCCGCGCGCTGACCCGTCACATGAAGCGTGCCGGCCGCGTCTGGATCCGCGTGTTCCCCGACGTTCCGGTGTCGAAGAAGCCGGCCGAAGTCCGCATGGGCTCCGGCAAGGGTTCGCCGGAATTGTGGGTCGCGCGCGTCAAGCCGGGCCGGGTGCTGTTTGAGATCGACGGCGTCAACACCCAGACGGCGCGTGAGGCGCTGACCCTGGCGGCCGCCAAGCTGCCGATCAAGACGCGCTTCGTCGAGCGCATTGCGGAGTAATGGCCATGGCACAGATGAAGATCGAAGACATCCGCGCGATGAGTTCCGACCAGCAGGATGACGCCATCCTGAACCTGAAGAAGGAGCGCTTCAACCTGCGCTTCCAGCGCGCCACCGGGCAGCTCGAGAACACCTCGCGCCTGCGCGAGGCCCGCCGTGACATCGCCCGGATCAAGACCGTCGCCGCGCAGACGCGCGCGAAGAAGAAGTAAGAGGCTTACGAAGATGCCGAAACGTACTTTGCAGGGCGTGGTCGTCAGCGACAAGCAAGCCAAGACCATCGTGGTGCGCGTCGATCGCCGCTTCACGCACCCGATCTACAAGAAGACGATCCGCCGTTCGAAGAACTACCACGCGCACGACGAGAGCAACGAGTTCAAGCCGGGCGACATGGTGTGGATCGAGGAATCGAAGCCGATTTCGAAGTTGAAGCGCTGGGTCGTGATCCGGGGCGAACACAAGAAAAGCGCCTGATCTGTTGGCTTTAGCCGACTGACTTCAGGGAAATGTTGAGCGCCGGCTGGGCTGGCGCATTGAAAAAGAGGACGAGGTGCATCAATGATTCAGATGCAGACCAACCTCGACGTGGCCGACAATTCTGGCGCACGCCGTGTCATGTGTATCAAGGTGCTCGGGGGCTCCAAGCGCCGCTACGCCACGATCGGCGACGTCATCGTCGTCTCGATCAAGGAAGCGATTCCGCGTGGCAAGGTGAAGAAGGGCGACGTGATGAAGGCCGTCGTGGTGCGCGTCCGCAAGGACATCCGCCGCGCCGACGGTTCGGTCATCCGATTCGACCGCAACGCCGCCGTTCTGATCAACAATCAGTCCGAGCCGGTCGGCACCCGTATTTTCGGGCCCGTGCCGCGCGAGCTGCGCGCCAAGAACCACATGAAGATCATCTCGCTCGCGCCGGAGGTGCTGTAATGGCTGCCAAGATCCGCAAGGGCGACAAGGTCGTCGTGCTGACGGGCCGCGACAAGGGCCGCACCGGCGAAGTGTTCGAGGTTCGCCCCGACGCTGGCACCGCGCTGGTGCGCGGCATCAACATGGTCAAGCGTCACCAGAAGCAGACGCAGGCCCAGGAGGGCGGCATCATCTCGAAGGAGTCGCCGATCCAACTGTCCAACATCGCGTATGTCGGCAAGGACGGAAAGCCGACCCGCGTCGGATTCAAGATTCTGGCGGACGGCAAGAAGGTCCGCATCGCCAAGAGCTCGGGAGCTGAGATCGATGGCTGAGGCCGCTTACACGCCGCGCCTGCGCGCGGAATACGACGCGAAGATCCGCACGGCCATGACCGAGAAGTTCGGTTATGAGAACGTGATGCAGGTTCCGCGCCTGGACAAGATCGTGCTGAACATGGGCGTTGGCGACAGCGTCAACGACCGCAAGAAGGCCGAGACCGCCGCTGCCGAGCTGACCCAGATCGCCGGCCAGAAGGCGATCGTGACCTATTCGCGGATCGCGATCGCGACCTTCAAGCTGCGTGAGAACCAGCCGATCGGCTGCAAGGTCACGCTGCGCAAGGCCCGCATGTACGAGTTCATCGATCGCCTGGTGACGGTCGCGCTGCCGCGCGTCCGCGACTTCCGCGGCCTGAACCCGAAGAGCTTCGACGGCCGCGGCAACTACTCGCTCGGCATCAAGGAGCACATCATTTTCCCCGAGATCGACTTCGACAAGGTCACGGAAGCCCGCGGCATGGACATCACCGTCTGCACCACGGCCAAGACCGACGAAGAGGCGAGGGCCTTGTTGACCGCTTTCAATTTCCCGTTCCGGCAGTGAGACGCTGACCTAAAGCCTCTCAAACGCGGATACCCAGGAGCCAAGCATGGCAAAGAAGAGTTCAGTCGAGAAGAACAACCGGCGCAAGCGGATGGTGAAGAACGCCGCCCCCAAGCGCGAGCGGTTGAAGGCGATCATCGCCGACAAGACGCTGCCGATGGAGGAGCGGTTCGCCGCCACCCTGAAGCTGGCGGAAATGCCGCGCAATTCGTCGGCGACCCGCATCCGTCTGCGTTGCGAGCTGTCGGGCCGTCCGCGCTCGAACTACCGCAAGAACAAGCTGTCCCGTATCGCGCTGCGCGACCTTGGCTCCAAGGGCATGGTCCCGGGCCTCGTGAAGTCCAGCTGGTAAGGAGGGTCGTTTAGATGTCTACGCACGATCCAATCAGCGATCTGATCACCCGCATCCGCAACGCGCAGATGCGCTCGAAGAGCAAGGTCTCCACGCCTGGCTCGAAGATGCGCGAGAACGTGCTCGAGGTCCTGAAGACCGAAGGCTACATCCGCGGTTACGCCACGCTCGAGCACTCCTCGGGCCGCAGCGAAATCGAGATCGAGCTGAAGTATTTCGACGGCGAGCCCGTCATCCGCGAGATCGAACGAGTTTCCAAGCCCGGGCGTCGTGTCTACGCCTCGGTGAAGGCTCTGCCGCGGGTCAATAACGGGCTTGGCATTTCGGTGTTGTCGACGCCGAAGGGGATCATGGCCGACCACAGTGCGCGTGAAGCGAACGTGGGCGGTGAAGTTCTCTTCACGGTGTTCTGAGAAGGATTTTTGATCCATGTCACGTGTTGGCAAAAGGCCGGTTGCGGTGCCGTCGGGTGTGACCGCGACCGTCGACGGGCAGACCGTCAAGATGAAGGGGCCGAAGGGCCAGCTTCAGTTCGTCGTCCATGACGACGTCGAGGTGAAGCTCGAGAGCGGCCAGATCAAGGTGAACCCGCGTGTCGAGACCAACCGCGCGCGGGCGCTGTATGGCACCGCTCGCGCCCAGGTCGCGAATCTGGTCGAAGGCGTCACCAAGGGCTTCGAGAAGAAGCTCGAAATCACCGGCGTCGGTTACCGCGCCGCGATGCAGGGCAAGAACCTGCAGCTCGCGCTCGGCTACAGCCACGACGTGGTCTATCAGATCCCCGAGGGGATCACGATCACCGTGCCGAAGCCGACCGAGATCACGGTGACCGGCAGCGACATCCAGCGCGTCGGCCAGGTCGCCGCCGAGATTCGCTCCTATCGTCCGCCGGAGCCCTACAAGGGCAAGGGCGTGAAGTATGTTGGCGAATTTATCTTCCGCAAGGAAGGCAAGAAGAAGTAACGGAGCCGGTCATGTCGAAAGCCAAGGTTACGAATGCCCGGCGCAAGCGGAGTGTGCGGCTGAAGCTGCGCCGCTCCGGTGGTGGCCGTCCGCGTCTGTCGGTGTTCCGCTCGTCCAAGCACATCTACGCCCAGGTCATCGACGACCTGAAGGGCGAGACGCTGGCCTCTGCCTCGTCGCTCGAGAAGTCGATGCGTGACGGCGGCAAGACCGGCGCCGACATCGATGCGGCGAAGGCGGTCGGCAAGCTGCTGGCCGAGCGCGCCGCCGAAAAGGGCGTCAAGGAAGTCGTGTTCGATCGCGGCAGCTACCTCTATCACGGGCGCGTCAAGGCTCTTGCCGACGCAGCGCGTGAGAGCGGGCTGAGCTTCTAACGGAATTTGAGGATTGAGGCGCAAGCCTCTGAAGGATTGGAAAAATGGCAGAACGCGAACAACGTGGTGGACGCGATCAACGCGGCGGCGGACGTGACCGCCAGCAGCGCGAGGAGCGCGATAGCGAGTTCGTCGACAAGCTGGTCCACATCAACCGCGTGGCCAAGGTCGTCAAGGGCGGCAAGCGCTTCGGTTTCGCTGCTCTGGTCGTGATCGGCGACCAGAAGGGCCGTGCCGGCTTCGGTCACGGCAAGGCGCGCGAAGTGCCCGAGGCGATCCGCAAGGCAACTGAATCCGCCAAGCGCAATTTGACCCGCGTGTCGCTGCGCGAGGGCCGCACGCTCCATCACGACATCGCCGGCCGTCACGGCGCGGGCCGTGTCTACCTGCGTGCAGCACCTGCCGGTACCGGCATCATCGCCGGCGGCCCGATGCGCGCCGTGTTCGAAACGCTCGGTGTCCAGGACGTGGTGGCGAAGTCGATCGGCTCGTCGAACCCCTACAACATGGTTCGTGCGACCTTCGACGCGCTGAAGCATCAGGATTCGCCGCGTTCGGTCGCAGCCCGCCGCAACATCAAGGTGTCCACTCTGCAGTCCCGCCGTATCGGTGGTGATGCCGAGGCGGCTGCCGACTAACGAAGCTTTGGAGTAGACTCCCATGGCCAAGGCCAGCAAGACGATCAAGCTCGAGCAGATCGGCAGCGCGATCCGCCGCCATCACTCGCAGCGCTCGACGCTGATCGGGCTCAAGCTCAACAAGATCGGTCGCACCAGCGAACTGCAGGACACCCCGGCAGTCCGCGGCATGATCGAGAAGGTTCACCATCTCGTCCGCATCGTCGACGAGAAGTAAGAAGCGGCGCGCGATCCCGAAAAGCGGGTACCGGTTTTCGGTGACGATCGTGCGCAAGATACAAGGAGAAGGGCGATGAAGCTCAGCGATATCGCCGACAACGCCGGCTCGCGCAAGAAGCGTATGCGCGTCGGCCGTGGCATCGGTTCGGGCAAGGGCAAGCAGTCCGGCCGCGGCGGCAAGGGCCAGACCGCGCGTTCGGGTGTGCGCATCAAGGGTTTCGAAGGCGGCCAGATGCCGTTGCATCGCCGTCTGCCCAAGCGCGGCTTCAACAACATCTTCCGCGTGGAGTTCGCCGAGATCAATCTCGACCGGCTCCAGGAAGCGGTCGATGCCAAGAAGATCGACGCCGGCAGCGTCGTGACCATCGAGGCCCTGGTGAAGGCCGGCGTGCTGCGCCGCGCCAAGGCCGGCCTGCGGCTGCTCGGCCGCGGCGAGCTCAAGTCGAAGCTCAACATCGAAGTGCATGGCGCCACCAAGACCGCGATCGCCGCGGTCGAGAAGGCCGGCGGCTCGGTGAAGATCCTCGCCCCTGCCAAGGAAGAAGGCGAGGCGGCGTAACAACTGCGTCATTGGCCCGCGGCTCGCGGGCCTTTACGCATGCGGGACGTGGACTTATCGAAGCCGAGCCCCAGATAATGTCCGGCGTCCGCTATAATAGTAGCCCGGCCGCGGGCATGACGGCGCAATAGGCGGCGGGAGAAAGTCCAAGATGGCCTCTGCAGCGGAACAACTGGCAGCCAATCTCAATTTCGGTGCGTTTGCCAAGGCTGACGAACTGAAGAAGCGCATCTGGTTCACCCTGGGTGCGCTGCTCGTTTATCGGCTCGGGACCTATATCCCGCTGCCCGGCATCGATCCCAACATCTGGGAGCAGGTGTTCCGCTCCCAGGCAGGCGGCATTCTCGGCATGTTCAACATGTTCGCCGGCGGTGGTATCCACCGCATGGCGATCTTCGCGCTGAACATCATGCCGTACATCTCGGCCTCGATCATCATCCAGCTCCTCACCACCGTCTCGCCGCAGCTCGAGGCGCTGAAGAAAGAGGGCGAGTCCGGCCGCAAGCTGCTGAACCAGTACACCCGCTATCTCACCGTGATCCTAGCCGCGTTCCAGTCCTATGGCATCGCGGTGGGCCTCGAAGGCGCCGGCAACGTCGTCAGCGACCCCGGCATGTTCTTCCGCCTGTCCACGGCGATCACGCTGACCGGCGGCACCATGTTCCTGATGTGGCTGGGTGAGCAGATCACCTCGCGCGGCATCGGCAACGGCATCTCGCTGATCATTCTCTCCGGCATCGTCGCCGAGCTGCCCGCGGCGCTCGCCAACATGCTCGAGCTCGGCCGTCAGGGTGCGATGTCGACCGGCCTGATCCTGGTCGTCATCGTCATGGCGGTCGCCGTGATCGCCTTCATCGTGTTCATGGAGCGGGCCCAGCGCCGGCTGCTGATCCAGTATCCGAAGCGCCAGGTCGGCAACAAGATGTTCGAGGGCCAGTCCTCGCATCTGCCGCTCAAGCTCAACACCTCCGGCGTGATCCCGCCGATCTTCGCGTCCTCGCTGCTGCTGCTGCCGACCACGGTGGCGAACTTCAATGCGGGCAGCGGGCCGGAATGGTTCCAGTGGATCACCACCCAGCTCGGCCACGGCCGTCCGCTGTTCCTGATCATGTATCTCGCGCTGATCGTGTTCTTTGCGTTCTTCTACACCGCGATCGTGTTCAACCCGACCGAGACCGCGGACAATCTGAAGAAGCACGGCGGCTTCATCCCGGGCATCCGTCCCGGCGAGCGCACGGCGGAATATATCGACTACGTGCTGTCGCGCATCACGGTGCTCGGTGCCGTCTATCTCGCGATCGTCTGCTTGATCCCGGAAATCCTGATCTCCTACGCCTCGGTGCCGTTCTACTTCGGCGGCACCTCGCTGTTGATCGTCGTCAGTGTCACCATGGATACGGTGGCGCAGGTGCAGGGCTATCTGCTGGCGCATCAGTATGAAGGCCTGATCCGGAAGTCGAAGCTGCGCGGCCGCCGTAGATGAGCAGGGAGCTCGCGCGCCGGATCGCTTTCACGATTGGCGCGCTGCTCCTTTTCAGACTCGGTTGTCAGGTCCCCGTCGCGGGAGTGACCACGTCGAGTTTCCCGTCGACGCCCGACCTCATCGCCCGGCTTTCGATCTTCGCGCTTGGCCCGATTCCCTATCTGACTGCGGCGCTCCTCATCCGGCTGCTCTCCGTGGTATGGCGCCGCCTGAGTTCACTCGAACGGTCGGGCGAGCGCGGCCGACGCAAGGTGGCCCGTGCCACACTCGGTCTCACACTGGTTCTTGCTGCCTTTCAGGCCTTCGGCATCGCCAGCGCGCTGACGACCGTTCCGGGCTTCGTCAGCAATCCCGACGGCTGGTTCGTGTTGGCGGCCACGGCCACGATGGTCGGCGGGGTCTTCGTTGTGGTGTGGCTGAGCGAGCAGATCACCCGCTACGGCATCGGCAACGGTCTCGCGCTGATCCTATGTGTCGGCGTGCTTGTCTCCCTTCCGCGCGACATTGCCGGCATCGTGGGTCTCGTGCGGAGCGGGGCGGTCTCGGGCGGCCTCGTGTTCGGCCACGCCATGTTCTGGATCGTGACCGTCGCCGTGATCGTTCTCGTCGAAGGCGCGCGGCGAAATGTTCGGGTCGAATTCGGCGCGCTCAATGTCGGCACGCGGCAATTGCCCGCGCGCGCCGGCGTGCTGCCGATCAAGCTCAACAGCGCCGGGTTCCTGATTCCGGTCACCGTGGCGCCGTGGCTCTTCTTTCTGCCACTGGCCTTTGCGGGCTTCATCCTGGGCGGCGATCATCCCTTGGTCGCCGCAACCTACCGGCATCTCCAGCTCGGGCAGCCGGTGCACATGATCCTCGTGTCGATCGCCGTGTTCGTGCTCGCCTTCGTCTACACCGCCTCTGTCGTCGACCCCGAATACACGGCCAAGGCCCTGGCGCAGCGTGACGGCGCAATCCCCGGTGTCGCGCCCGGCGAGGCTACGGCCGGCTATCTCGATCGCGTCGTATCATTGACGACGGTCGTCGGAGCCGTCTACCTGACGGCATTGCAGTTGATTCCGGAGGTGTTCGAGCTTTACGGGATCGGTCTGCCTTATAGTATGGTCGTCGATGGCGGTGCCGCGCTGGTTGTGGTTTGCACTGCTCTTGATATCAAAACACAGGTGCGCGACGTATCGCTCACCAATCCGGGGGGCGTACGCCGATGAGAATTATACTTCTGGGACCGCCGGGATCGGGCAAGGGGACCCAGGCGCAGCTGCTGGTGCAGCGCTATGGCATCGTCCAGCTCTCGACCGGTGAGATGTTGCGCGCAGCCGTCGCGGCGGGGACGCCGGTCGGGCTGAAGGCCAAGGAGATCATGGCGAGCGGCGGCCTCGTGCCCGACGAGATCGTGGTGGGAATCATCTCCGATCGTATCGACCAGCCGGACGCCAAGAATGGCTTCATCCTCGACGGCTTCCCGCGCACCGTGCCGCAGGCCGAGGCGCTGGACGAGCTGCTCAAGCACAAGCATCTCAAGCTCGATGCCGTGATCGAGCTCCGCGTCAACGAAAGTGCGTTGCTGAGTCGTGTCGAGACCCGCGTCGCCCAGATGCGGGAGCGCGGCGAGGAGGTTCGCCTCGACGATACCCCGGAGGTCCTGACCAAGCGGCTCGCCAGCTATCGCAGCCAGACGGAACCGCTGATTCACTACTATTCCGAGCGGCGGAAGCTCTCCACCATCGACGGCATGATGGCCATCGACGAGGTCACCCGCGCCATCCACCGGCAGCTCTTGGCGCTCGGGGCGGTCGAGCCCAAGACCCATTCCAAGGCTCCCTCTAAGAGCGCGGCCAAGGCGGGGCCGGTCAAGAAGGCCAAGGCGGTGAAGAAATCGGCCAAAAAGCCGGCCAAATCCGCCAAAAAGGCCGCCAAATCGGCCAAATCCGCCAAAAAGGCGGCCAAGAAGGCCGTGAAGGGCGCCAAGAAGACCACCAAGAAGACGGTCAAAAAGGCAGCCAAAAAGACCGCCAAGAAGGCCGTCAAAAAGGGTGCCAAGAAGACCGCAAAAAAGGTCACGAAAAAGCGAGCCAAGCGCTAGCAGCGGTTGACGAAAGCCCCTGGAATCCCCTAATAAGCCCCGCATCCAAGTCGGATAGTTTCAGACGATGCCGGGCCCCAGGAAGACCGGGGGTGGGCGTCGTGTTCGCGTTTGTGAACACCTGCCCGAGAACACAAGCACTTAAGACCGATTCCTGACGAGGGATCGGCAACAGGAGAGAAGGCCGTGGCCCGTATTGCCGGCGTGAACATCCCCACCAACAAGCGCGTGCTGATCGCGCTTCAGTATATCCATGGCATTGGCGAGAAGATCGCCGGCGAAATCGTGGAGAAAGTGAAGATCCCCGCGGATCGTCGCGTCAATCAGCTCAGCGACGCCGAAGTGCTCCAGATCCGCGAAGTGATCGACCGCGACTATCTCGTCGAGGGCGACCTGCGTCGTGAGGTCGGCATCAACATCAAGCGTCTGATGGATCTCGGCTGCTATCGCGGCCTGCGTCATCGTCGCGGTCTGCCGGTGCGCGGCCAGCGTACCCACACCAATGCGCGCACGCGCAAGGGCCCGGCCAAGGCCATCGCCGGCAAGAAGAAGTAAGTTTTCGAATTCAGTCGCGGCGTGCGGCGAGGAGGGAATATCCCTTTCGCCGCGCGCCTTTCGTTCCACAGGTGTAGCCGCTGGCATTACGGCGGCGTTTGAGATCTTCAGGAAAGGTAGTCTATGGGCAAGGAAGCCACCCGCGTTCGTCGTCGTGAGCGCAAGAACATCGCCTCCGGTGTCGCGCACGTGAACTCGTCGTTCAACAACACGACCATCACCATCACCGACGCGCAGGGCAACACGATTGCCTGGTCCTCCGCCGGCACGATGGGCTTCAAGGGCTCGCGCAAGTCGACCCCGTATGCCGCGCAGGTTGCCGCCGAAGACGTGTCGAAGAAGGCGCAAGAGCACGGCATGCGCACGCTGGAAGTCGAAGTCGCCGGTCCCGGTTCGGGCCGTGAGTCGGCGCTCCGCGCGCTCCAGGCCGCGGGCTTCACCGTCACCTCGATCCGCGACGTGACCACGATCCCGCACAACGGTTGCCGTCCCCGCAAGCGTCGGCGCGTTTGATACGAGGTCGCGGGCGCCATCGTCGTCCGCGATGACTTTTTTTAAGAAGCCGCAGGTGCGACCTGCGGCCTTTCTCCAACGCCAGAATCTGCAATGGCAGTTTGACTGGCCTGTATGGGTGAAACAGTGACGATCCAGAAAAATTGGCAAGAACTGATTCGGCCGAACAAGCTCCAGGTGACCCCCGGCAGCGATTCGAACCGCTTTGCGACCATCGTCGCCGAGCCGCTTGAGCGCGGCTTCGGCCAGACGCTCGGCAACGCACTGCGCCGCATTCTGCTCTCCTCGCTCCAGGGCGCGGCGGTGCAGTCGGTGCACATCGACGGCGTGCTGCACGAGTTCTCCTCGATCGCGGGCGTCCGTGAGGACGTCACCGACATCGTGCTGAACATCAAGGACATCTCGATCAAGATGCAGGGCGAAGGCCCCAAGCGCATGGTCGTGAAGAAGTCCGGCCCGGGCGTCGTCACCGCCGGCGACATCCAGACAGTCGGCGACGTCGTCGTGCTCAACCCGGACCTCCAGATCTGCACGCTCGACGAGGGCGCCGAGATCCGCATGGAGTTCACGGTCGCCACCGGCAAGGGCTACGTGCCCGCCGAGCGCAACCGTCCCGAGGATGCGCCGATCGGCCTGATCCCGGTCGACAGCCTGTACTCGCCGGTCCGCAAGGTCTCCTACAAGGTCGAGAACACCCGCGAGGGCCAGATCCTCGACTACGACAAGCTGACCATGACGATCGAGACCAACGGTGCGATCTCGCCGGATGACTCGGTGGCTTACGCCGCCCGCATCCTCCAGGATCAGCTCAACGTGTTCGTCAACTTCGAAGAGCCGCGCAAGGAAGTCGCCCAGGAGATCATCCCGGACCTCGCCTTCAACCCGGCCTTCCTCAAGAAGGTGGACGAGCTCGAGCTGTCGGTGCGTTCGGCCAACTGCTTGAAGAACGACAACATCGTCTACATCGGCGACCTCGTGCAGAAGAGCGAAGCGGAAATGCTCCGCACCCCGAACTTCGGCCGCAAGTCGCTGAACGAGATCAAGGAAGTGCTGGCCCAGATGGGTCTGCATCTCGGCATGGAAGTGCCGGGCTGGCCGCCGGAGAACATCGACGAGCTCGCCAAGCGCTTCGAGGATCACTACTGAGTTTGGCGAATGGGGAGTGGCGAATAGCGAATACAACTCGCTACTCGCCGTTCACTACTCGCTATCTGGGCGAACGCAGGCAGCCCACCTGAGCAACATGTCCGACGAACCGTCGCGGCAGTTTCAATCTAAGGAATAGTCACATGCGTCACGGCAAGGTTCATCGGAAGCTCAACCGCACGGCCGAGCATCGCCGCGCGATGTTCGCCAACATGGCGGCCGCGCTGATCAAGCACGAGCAGATTGTCACCACGCTGCCCAAGGCCAAGGAGCTTCGTCCGATCGTCGAGAAGCTCGTCACCCTCGGCAAGAAGGGTGGCCTCGCCATGCGCCGCCAGGCCATCTCCGAGATGCGCGACAAGGACCAGGTCAAGAAGCTGTTCGACGTCTTGGCGGCCCGCTACAAGGACCGCCAGGGCGGCTACACCCGCATCATCAAGGCCGGCTTCCGCTACGGCGACAACGCCGCGATGGCCGTGATCGAGTTCGTCGACCGCGACGTCGACGCCAAGGGCCAGGACTCAGGTCCGGTGCAGGAAAAGGAAGCCGAGGCGGCGTAAGCTGATCGGACAGATATGGATTGAAAACGGCGCCCTCGGGCGCCGTTTTTTCTGGAAGCGTGCGGAGCCCAGGGACTACTCCTCCTTGATTCCTGCCTTTTGCGCGATCTCCTTCATTGCGGCGGTCTCCTTGCCGATGGCTCCCGCCCAATCGCTGTAGCGCGCGAAGCCGGGCTCAAAGCCGACCTTGGCGAAGCGCTCGACCACGGACGGGCTGTTGATGATCTCCTCCAGCGTCGCCGCCAGCTTGTCGCGAACGGCCGCCGGCAGCCCCTTGGGAGCGACCACGGCACCCCAGGACGCGAAGTCGATGTTGGCATAGCCGAGTTCGGCGAGCGTCGGCACGTCGGGCAGGAAAGGCGTACGCTTGCCCGAGAACACAGCGAGCACTTTGACGGTACCAGCCTCGATCTGCGGCTTCACGGCGATCACGGTGTCGACATGGTACTGGATATGCTTGCCGATAAGGTCGTTCATCGCAGGTGCACTGCCCTTGTAGGGCAGGTGGACCATCTTGACCCCGGCGTCCGATTTGAACAACTCGCCGGCAAAATGCGAGACGGTCGCGACGCCGAAGGACGCCAGCGACAGCTTGTCGGGATTGGCCTTCGCTTCGGCGACGAGTGCAGCCACGTCCTTGACCGGGTTGTCCTTGTAGGTGACCAGCGCCAGCGTGATCTTGCCGACTTGTCCGAGCGGCTCGAAATCCTTGGCGGCGTCGTAAGGCACGCTTTCCTTCACGGCGGCCGGCAGCGTGAAGCTCGAGTTCGAGCTGAAGAACAGGGTGTATCCGTCCGGCGCCGAGCGCGCGACTTCCTTGGCCGCGATCGTGGTGCCGCCCCCGGGACGGTTCATGATGATCACGGGCTTGCCGAGCCGGGTCTCGAGTTCACCGCCGATGATGCGCGCGACCACGTCGGAGGCGCCGCCGGGCGGGAAGGGGACGATCAATTGCAACGATTTTTCCGGATAGACCGCTTGAGCCGGAGCGATCGAATTGCCGCCCATCAGACCAAGCAACGCGAGCGCAACAGTGAGGGCCGTTCTTTTCATCGCATGGTTCTTCCCGTTCACATGAAGAGACTTGGTCTGACTTAAAAAGACTTGGTCTGACTTAGCAATAATCGTTCCAGCAGTAGTCGAGGCAGGGCTGGGTCAGGCTCCGATGCCGCCGGAGGGCTCTGGGATTGTCTCACTGATTGGTGAACGCCGATTGCAGCCCAATCCGCCGCGTCCGATATCCCCACCATCGATCTGATGGAGATATTACATGAACATCGACCTTTCCGGAAAGACCGCCCTCGTGACTGGCTCGACCGCCGGCATCGGCCACGCCATCGCCAAGGGCCTTGCGGCGTCCGGCGCCAGCGTCGTGATCAACGGCCGCGGCCAGGACAAGGTCGATGCGGCCGTGCGCAAGCTGGAAGGGACGGGCGCCAAGGTGCGCGGTATCGCCGCCGACGTCTCGACGGCTTCTGGCTGCAAGGCACTGGTCGCGGCGCTGCCCGAGGTCGATATCCTCATCAACAATGCCGGCATCTTCGAGCCGAAGGACTTCTTCGACATCCCGGACGAAGACTGGAGCCGCTTCTTTGAGGTCAACGTCATGAGCGGCGTGCGGCTGTCGCGCGCCTACATGAAGGGCATGCTCGAGCGCAACTGGGGCCGCATCGTCTTCATCTCCTCGGAGTCCGGGCTCAACATCCCCGTCGAGATGATCCATTACGGCATGAGCAAGACGGCCCAGCTCTCGGTCGCGCGGGGTCTCGCACAACTCACCCGCGGCTCCGGCGTCACCGTCAATTCCGTGCTGCCGGGTCCGACCATGTCGGAAGGCGTCGAGACCTTCGTGAAGGATCTCGCGAAGCAGAACGGCCAGTCGGTGGAAGAAGCCGCCGCCAATTTCGTCAAGCAGCATCGCCCGAGCTCGCTGATCCAGCGTTTTGCAAGCGTCGACGAGATTGCCAACATGGTGGTTTATGTCGCGTCGAAGGAAGCGTCCGCGACCAACGGCGCGGCATTGCGGGCCGAGGGCGGCATCGTCAATACGATTGCGTAGGGGCGGCGTATGACTGCGTATGTGATTTCCGAAGTCGAGATGCGGGACCCGGATGGATTTGAAGCCTATCGTGCGCTCGCCGCGAAGACGATTGCGCAGTATGGCGGGCATTATCTCGTCCGCGGCGGCAAGGCCGAGCTGGCCGAAGGCAACCTGCCGGCGAAAGCCATCGTCATCGTCGAATTCGCGTCGATGGCGATGCTGAAGGAATGGTACGCCTCGCCGGAATATGCCGAGGCGCTCAAGATCCGCGCCGATGCGCTGGAGCGGCGGCTGTTGTTCGTCGAAGGCGTGGCGGAAGCGTAGCTGCCGTAGGGTGGGCACGGCGCAAATGCGCCTTTGCCCACCCTACGAAGCCCTTGCCTACCACCCCTCCAGCACGATCTTGCCGCGCGATTTGCCGCTCTCGAGCAGCGCATGTGCGCGCTTGAGGTTGGCAGCGTTGATCGTGCCGAAAGTCTGGTCGAGCGTGGTGCGCAGCACGCCCTTGTCGATGAGATCGGCGACATCGTTGAGCAGATGATGCTGCGCGATCATGTCCGGCGTCTGGAACGAGGAGCGGGTGAACATCGATTCCCAGTGCACCGAGATCGCCTTGCCCTTGAACGTGCTCATGGCGAACTCCGGGGGATCGTCGATCAGGCCGAACCGGCCCTGCGGTGCCATGAACTCGGCGATCGCCTTGTAGTGCTGGTCGGTGAAGGTGAGGCTCGCCACCAGCGCGACCGGCGGCAGCTTGAGCTTCTCGACCTGCTCCTTCATCGGCTTGCCGTGGTCGATCACCGCATGCGCGCCGAGATCGAGGCACCATTTCTGCGACTCCGGCCGCGTCGCGGTCGCGAGCACCGTGAGGCCGGTGAGGCGGCGCGCGAGCTGGATCAGGATCGAGCCGACACCGCCGGCGCCGCCGGTGATCAGGAGCGTACGCGGATCGACGCTCTTGCCGGGCACCGCGCCGAGGCGATCGAACAGCAGCTCCCAGGCGGTGATGGAGGTGAGGGGAAGGGCGGCCGCCTGCGCGAACGACAGGCTCTTCGGCTTGTTGCCGACGATGCGCTCGTCGACCAGGTGGAATTCGGCATTGGTGCCCTGGCGCAGGATCGAGCCCGCGTAAAACACCTCGTCGCCCGGCTTGAACAGCGTGACCTCGGGGCCGACGGCATCGACGACGCCAGCCGCGTCATAGCCGAGAATCTTGGTCTCGCCCTCGGGCGGCGCGGCGCGCTTGCGTACCTTGTAGTCGACCGGGTTGGCCGAGATCGCCTTCACGGCAACGCGGATGTCGCGTCCCCTGGGATCCGGCTTGGCGGTCTCGAAATCGATCAGCGCGTCCTGATCCTCGATCGGAAGCGACTTCTTGTAGCCGACGGCCTTCATGGCTTGTCTCCATCAGATGGCGTGCTCGCCTGCCGTCCTAACTGTCGCTCTGGCTCCGATTTGGCAAGTACTGTAAATTCGGGGATATAGTCCCTGTTTGGATACTATTGGGAAGACACGCATGAAACGGCGCAATTTTACCCGTCGCCCCGGCTGCTCGGTCGAGGCGACGCTGGACCTGATCGATGGCAAGTGGAAGGGCGTGATCCTCTATCACCTCCAGAGCGGCACCCAGCGCTTCGGCGAATTGCGCCGCCGGATGCCCAGCATCACCCAGCGCATGCTGACCAAGCAGCTTCGCGCGCTGGAGGAGGACAAGCTCGTCATCCGCAAGGTCTATGCCGAGGTGCCGCCGCGCGTGGAATATTGCCTCTCCGAGTTAGGCGAGAGCCTCAAGCCGGTGATCGACATCCTGAAGGCCTGGGGCGAGAGCCATCAGCAGCGGCTGTCCGGCGCGCCTGCGCCGGTGGTCGTGAAGAAGAAGCGTGCGGCGTGAACGTCCGGGAGCGGATCGCCGCTCCCGGAAGAGATTGCGTCAGAACGCGAACTGCGTGCGCATCGCGACCGCGTCGAATTTCGAGCCGACATTAGCGCTCGAAACCGCTGAAGCCTGCCTGGCGATATCGCCATGCAGGTAGTCCAGCATGAAGCGGACGTTGCCGTTGACGTACCAGTTGAGCGCCAGGGTGTAGACGTTCTGCCGTCCGCCGGCGATGCCGTTGGCGGTCGCGAGCTGGTCGTTGAGGTCGATCGTCGAGAAGCGTCCGGCGATCTCCCACGCGCCCCAGCCGCCGCCGTCGAGCGAGAACGGATGCGCGGGCTTGACGCCGTTATAGGCCGCGTTTGCTGCGTTGTAGGTCCGGCCTTCGCCCGTCAGCACGTAGCCCGCCTGGGCATAGCCGCCCTGGAATTTCAGGCTCGGTGCGCCGACCAGCGGCACACCGGTGTTGGCGGTGCGGTCGACGTTGTACCAGAAGTACTCGCCCTGAACGATGAAAGGCCCATAGGTCGCCGCCGCTTCGACGCTGTAGACCTGCGCGCCCGAGGCATTGGCGATCGCGCCGGTCGAGACCAGCGTGGTCGGGTCGAGGCGCAATTCCGGACGATCGCTCAGCGTCACCGTCTGCGTGTTGGCGATCAGATTGCGCGGCGGCTGGATCAGCCATTGCGCGTCGGCACCGATATGCACCGAGTAGTCCTTTCCGCTGATCGGGTTGCCGGCAACGCGCGCCACCGCACCATATTGCTCGCTCGTGCCCGCCGGCGCCGCACTCGATGCGGAATGGATCGCACCGCTCGACGGTCCCGTGACATAGCCGCCGATCCAGAGCTGGTCGTTGTACCAGCGCGTGCCGGCTGCGGAGCGGAAGTCGCCCGCGGCGATGTTGGTCGCGATCACGCCGGCCGAAGCGCGCTCCATGAACATGATGTCGTTGGAGCTCGTGGCCTCGTCCATGGTGTAGGGTAGGTCCATGATGCCGGCTTCGATGGCCATCTTGCCGCCGAACGGCTTCAGGCCGGTGTAGCTGAGATAGGCGTTCTCGACGCCGGAGGCGCCGCCGCCGGGCAGCGAGCCAGGCGCTGCGCCGCCAAAGCCGTCGGAGGAGCCGCCGAAGTCGTAGACCAGCGCGAAATTCCAGTCGTTGAAGAACTTGCCGGTGACGCCGATGCGCGCGCGGCGGACGTTCTCGCCGCTGTCGAGCTTCTGCGGCACGGTGCCCGCGGTGTTGGGGCGGTAGTCGTAGCCGCCGACATCCCAGTGCACGCGGCCGGTGATTGCGACGCAGTTGGCTCCGTCGGCGGTGCAGATGGTCGGCCGGTTGTTCGGCATCGTGACGATGACGCCGGAGGTGGGCGGGGCGCCCTTGACGGGAAACGCCGCGTTCGCATTGGCCACGACCGCCTTCGCCTCCGAGCGTGCTTCGGCTTTGGCCTCGGCCTTTGCTTCGGCCTTGGTTTTCGCCGTGGCCGCCGTATTCGCGGCGGTCTGGCTCTGGAGCTTGTCGAGCTTCTGCTCCAGCATCTTCAACTGCTGCTTCAGCAGCGCGATCTCCTGCTCGCTGCTGCTTGCCGATTGGGCCTGGGCCTGCGAGGCCGCCAGCGCGCCGGCGAGACCGATTGCCGTGGCTGCAAATCTTGTTCTGCTCACGTTACGCCTCCATCGTTTGACGAACTTCCCCAAGTCGCCGGCGGAGAGCCTATGTGTGATCGATGACTGCCCCGCGACGCTGCGCCCGGTTGTGCGGGTTCCCACTGATGCCAATTCGCCGCAACCGAATCCGCTTCTCACCACAATGCTGGATGATGCGCATCATGCCAATCCACGGCTCCGGCAAATTGCGCGATTCGCACACCGGCCTTGCATGCCGGACACACCGGAGAGGGGCTGAATAATGCCCCCTGGCGCCCTTCTATTGGCGGGCGAACGCGCCTATATTCCGGCGTCTTTTCCGAGAGGTAGGAATGTTTCGATCGACCCGAACCGCCGTCGTCACGGCATTGTGCATAGCGTTTTCAGCCCACTTCAATCCGGCCGCCGCGCAGGACCGCCGTGTCCCGTCCTCGCCCGCCGAGCTGCGGCTGTCCTATTCGCCGATCGTGCAGCGGGTGCAGCCGGCCGTCGTCAACGTCTACGCCGCCAAGGTGGTGCAGAACCGCAATCCGCTGCTCGATGATCCCATCTTCCGCCGCTTCTTCGGCGTGCCGGGCCAGCAGCCCGAGCAGATGCAGCGCTCGCTCGGCTCCGGCGTCATCGTCGATGCCTCCGGCCTCGTCGTCACCAATGTCCACGTCATCGAGGGCGCGGACCAGGTGAAGGTGTCGCTGTCGGACAAGCGCGAGTTCGAAGCCGAGATCCTGCTGAAGGATACGCGCACCGATCTCGCGGTGCTGCGCCTGAAGGACACCAAGGAGAAATTCCCGACCCTCGACTTCACCAATTCCGACGAGCTCCTGGTCGGCGATGTCGTGCTCGCGATCGGCAATCCCTTCGGCGTCGGCCAGACCGTGACCCACGGCATCATCTCGGCGCTGGCGCGCACCCAGGTCGGCATCACCGACTACCAGTTCTTCATCCAGACCGATGCGGCGATCAATCCCGGCAATTCCGGCGGCGCGCTGGTCGACATGAGCGGCAAGCTCGCCGGCATCAACACCGCGATCTATTCGCGCTCCGGCGGCTCGCAAGGAATCGGCTTTGCGATCCCCGCCAACATGGTGCGCGTCGTCGTCGCCTCCGCCAAGAGCGGCGGCAAGGCGGTGAAACGTCCCTGGTTAGGGGCGAAATTGCAGGCGGTGACGCCCGAGATCGCGGAAAGCCTCGGCCTGCGCTCGCCGACCGGCGCGCTGGTCGCGAGCGTGGTCTCGAGCGGCCCCGCGGCGAAGGCCGGCCTGAAATCCTCCGATCTCATCACCGGGATCGACGGCCAGACCGTCGATGACCCCAACGCCTTCGACTATCGCTTCGCGACGCGTCCGCTCGGCGGCACCGCGCAGATCGACGTGCAGCGCGGCGGGAAGCCGCTCAGGGTCACGATCGCGCTCGAGACCGCGCCCGACACCGGCCGCAACGAGCTCGTCATCACCGCGCGTTCGCCGTTTCAGGGCGCGAAGATCTCGACCATCACACCGGCGGTCGCCGACGAGCTGCATCTGGACGCCGACACCGAAGGCGTGGTGGTCACCGATCTCGGCGGCGACAGCGCGGCTGCGAGCGTCGGCTTCCAGAAGGGCGACATCATCCTCGCGGTCAACAACCAGAAGATCAGCAAGACCGGCGACCTCGAAAAGGCCGCGGGCGAGCGGCCGCGGATATGGCGCATCACGCTGGTGCGTGGTGGCCAGCAGATCAACGTCACGCTGGGCGGATGAGTCCGAAGCGACCACAGCAGACGCCAACGCTCTTCGCCGCGGCGGGGCTCGACCACGAGGCTCCGCATCCGCTGCCGGACCGGCTGCGCCCGCGCGCGCTGTCGGAGGTCGTGGGCCAGGACCATATCCTCGGCCCCGACGGCGCGCTGACGCGCATGCTGGAGACGCGCACGCTCGGCTCGCTGGTGTTCTGGGGGCCGCCCGGCACCGGCAAGACCACGGTGGCGCGGCTGCTGGCGGATGCGACGGACCTGCATTTCGAGCAGATCTCCGCGGTGTTCTCCGGCGTCGCCGATCTGAAGAAAGCCTTTGACGCCGCGCGGGCCCGCCGCGAGATGGGCAAGGGCACGCTGCTGTTCGTCGACGAGGTGCACAGATTCAACCGCGCCCAGCAGGATTCGTTTCTGCCTGTGATGGAAGACGGCACCGTCGTCATGGTCGGCGCCACCACCGAAAACCCGTCCTTCGAGCTCAACGCGGCGCTTTTGTCGCGCGCGCGCGTGCTGGTGTTTCGCTCGCTCGATGCCGCCGCGATCGAGAAGCTGTTCGCGCATGCCGAGGAGGTCGAGGGCCGCAAGCTGCCGCTCGATGACGAGGCAAGGGCGGTGCTGGTGCGCATGGCCGATGGCGACGGCCGCGCATCGCTGACGCTTGCCGAAGAGGTCTGGCGTTCGGCCCGGGCGGACGAGATTTTCAATGCCGCGCAATTGCAGGACATCCTGCAGCGCCGCGCGCCAATCTACGACAAGTCGGCCGACGGCCATTACAACCTGATCTCGGCGCTGCATAAATCGGTGCGCGGCTCGGATCCCGACGCTGCGCTGTATTATCTCGCGCGCATGTTAGACGCCGGCGAGGATCCGCTGTTCCTGGCCCGCCGGGTCGTGCGCATGGCGGTCGAGGACATCGGCCTTGCCGACCCGCAGGCGCTGGTCATCGCCAATGCGGCCAAGGATGCCTTCGACTTCCTCGGCCATCCCGAGGGCGAGCTCGCGATCGCGCAGGCCGTGGTCTATCTCGCCACCGCGCCGAAATCGAACGCGGTCTATACGGCTTTCGGCACGGCGATGCAGGTCGCCAAGCAGGCCGGCTCGCTGCTGCCGCCAAAACACATCCTCAATTCGCCGACCAAGCTGATGAAGTCGGAAGGCTACGGCGCCGCCTACGAATACGACCACGACGCCCCTGATGCCTTCTCCGGCCAGGACTATTTTCCGGAAGCCCTTGGCCGCCAGACCTTCTATGACCCGCCCGAGCGCGGGTTCGAGCGGGAGATCAGGAAGCGGCTGGATTACTGGGCCAAGCTGCGGAAGGAGCGGGGCGGCTCGCGCTAGAAACGGCCATTTCGCCGTGACGGCAGCCGGCTTTTAGGGTACGCAGGCATCCATGAGCCGCCGTATCAAGAGAACCGATCCAAAGCCCCGTTCGCGCGATGAGCGCAAGGAATCGCGCCCGTTCAAGGCGCGCAGCGCGAAGACGGCGGGACAGCGTCCGGGCGGGAAGCCGGGCAGCAAGCCGCCGCGCTTTGCAGCCGAGCGTGCCGAGCGGCGTCCGCCGAAAGCCGAGCCGGAAAGGGCCGCGCCCGAAAGGCCGGTCGAGGCGCTGCTGCCGACCAAAGTGCAGACCGTCACCGTGTCGGCCGACGAGAACAACATGCGCGTGGATCGTTTCCTCGAAGCGCGCTTTCCTGGGCTGTCGTTCTCCCACATCCAGCGCGTCGTCCGTAAGGGCGAACTGCGCGTCGATGGCAAGCGTGTCGACAGCAAGGACCGGCTGGAGGAGGGCCAGAGCGTCCGCATTCCGCCGCTGAAGCTGGATACGCCGAAGGTCGTCGGCGAGTTCTCGGAGGCTGCGCAGAAGACGCTCAAGGCGCTGAAGGAGATGACGATCTACGAGGACGACGACGTCCTCGTCCTGAACAAGCCCGCCGGACTTGCCGTGCAGGGCGGCTCGGGCATGACCCGGCACATCGACCAGATGCTCGAGGTGATGCGCGATGCCAAGGGCCAGAAGCCGCGCCTCGTGCACCGCATCGATCGCGAGACCTCGGGCTGCCTGCTGATCGCCAAGACGCGCTTTGCCGCCTCGCATCTGACCGGCGCGTTCCGCTCGCGGTCGGCACGCAAAACCTATTGGGCGCTGGTGCCGGGCCTGCCGAAGCCGAAGCAGGGCCGCATCTCGACCTTCCTCGCCAAGGAAGAGAGCGAGGACGACACCATCATGCGCATCGCCCAGCATGGCGACGAGGGCGCCAGCCACGCGGTGACGTACTACGCCGTGGTCGAGACCGCCGGTAACAAGCTGACCTGGGTGTCGTTGAAACCGGTGACGGGCCGCACCCACCAGCTGCGCGCCCACATGGAGCATATTGGCCACCCCATTGTTGGCGATCCCAAATATTTCAACATCGAGAACTGGCAGTTGCCGGGCGGCCTGCAAAACCGGCTGCATCTGCTCGCACGCCGCATCGTCATTCCGCATCCGCGCGGCGGCTTCATCGATGCCACCGCGCCGCTGCCGCAGCACATGCAACAGTCGTGGAATCTGCTCGGGCTCGACGCGAGCCGGTTCGACCCGATCGAGAACGCGCCGGAAGAGTAGTTGAGCGACCTAGCAGGGCGCGCGGCGAGCCACACGCTCATGACAGCGGGGCTCAATTCCGAAACTGCTCCAGAAACATCCGCAGAGAGTCGTGCGGGCTCTCGATATCCGTGATCAGCCAGCCTTCGGGCCCGTTGACCAGGATGAAGTTCAGCGCGACCCTCCGGCCGCGATTGTCGAAATTCGCTGCGACATAGGTCTTGTCGTATTGCCTCCGCACGACCGCGATCGTAACGGGGCCGAGCTTCCAGCTCGGGCTCTGCACCAGAAAGTCGTAGGGCTCGACACGCGGCGCGGACCACACTTTGCGCAAGGGAGGATCGAAGAATTGCCGGGCGGTGGCGGCATCCCGCGGCAGGCCCTTTGACAGCTCCGGCGCACCTTCGCCGTAATGGGCATAGACGTTGCGGACCAGCGATTCCGGGGTGCGAAAGCCGGCCTCCGCCGCGGCCAGCCAAAGCCCGGCCAACAGGGCCCCAACGCCCGCAAGTTCCCTCATGCCTGCCGCTCGCTTTATCGGCTGCTGATCTTACCTTAAAAGGCTAGCATCCAGCGGCGGAGACCGAAAACTCAAGATGCGCGAATTGTTCGAAGAAGCAGCCGGGCAACCCCCGCCGGATCCACGGGAATCCGCGCGCACGCCCCTGCGTAAGCGCTTCTACAAGGAGGCCGGCGTCACCGAGGCCGAGGGCGGCTTCGTCATCACGCTCGACGGCAGGCCGATCCGCACGCCGTCCAGCCGACAAGTGGTGATCCCCTCGCGCGGCCTGGCCGACGCAGTCGCCGCCGAATGGGCGGCCCAGGGCGAGGCGATCGATCCGATGAGCATGCCGCTGACGCGGATCGCCAACAGCGTGGTCGAGGGCGTCGTCGACCGCGTCGAACTTGTCGCCGAGGACCTCGCAAAATACCTTGAGTCCGATTTGCTGTTCTATCGCGCCGGCCATCCCGAGGGGCTGGTCGCCCGCGAGGCCGCGCATTGGGACCCCGTGCTGTTCTGGGCAGCGGAGACGCTGGGCGCGCATTTCATCCTGTCCGAAGGCATCATGCATGTGAAGCAGCCGGACGAGGCGCTCCGGGCCGCCCGTGCCGCGCTGCCCGAGGATGCCTGGTCGGTGGCCGTGCTCCACGTGGTCACGACCCTGACCGGATCGGCGCTGCTGGCGCTGGCGCTGGCCCATGGCGTGCGCGATGCCGGCCAGGTCTGGGCCGCCGCCCATGTCGATGAGGACTGGAACGCCGACCAATGGGGCGTGGACGAGGAGGCAGCTCGCCGACGGGCCGCGCGCCTGCGGGATTTCGAGGCCGCCGTGACGGTTTTGGCCGCGGTGAAGCCGCAGGCGGCCAAAGGTCCTTAACGAGGGGTTTACGACGGGGCCTTAGGGTGGGGCCAGCGTTCCCTGGGCCCCCGAAGATGCCGACGCCGATAAGCTCGATCCTTCCGGTCAGTGCTGCCAGCCCTGCGGCTGATGCGGCGACGCCCGATCTCGTGCTCCAGGCCGGCAGCGTCGTCGACGCCCGGGTCGTCAGCGTGCTCGCCGACAATCTGGTGCGGATCGCAATCGCCAACCTTTCGATGGACGTGATGTCGGAGGTGGCGCTGACGCCGGGGCAAAATCTCCAGCTCGCGGTGTCGCAGAACGACGGCACCATCCGGCTCGCGGTGATGAACGGGGCAGGCGAGGCGCCGGCCGACCAGATCACGCTGACGCCGCGCGCGGCCTCGCTGGTGGAGAGTCCGCCGCTTGCGCCGTCCGCGAGCGCGGCACGCAACACTCTGACGCCGTTAGAACAGGTCGCTGTCACCGCCGCTTCGGCTGAGGCCGTGACGAAACAGGGCAGCCAAGCGCCGCTGTTCGCCAATCTGGCCGCCGTCGTCACCGGCAGTGATCTGCCGGCGGGATTGAAGCAGGCGGTGCTGGACGTGCTGGCGCAGCAGACGCCGCTCAACAGCGCCCTCGACGGCGGCGATATCGAATCCGCCTTCCAGAAATCCGGTCTGTTTCTCGAAGCCTCGCTGGCCTCGGGCGCGACGCCGTCCTCCGGCAATGTCCCGGACCTGAAGGCCGCATTGCTGGTGCTGCGCCAGACGCTGGCCACGCTCGAGACTCCCGCGCCGCAGGGCGCTGCGGTTTCAACCACTGCTGCGGCGACACTGCAGGTCACCGCAGCAACGGCTCAAGCGGCAAATGAGGCGGCATCGCCTTCAACTGGCCCCGAGATCTCCCAACAATCTCCACTGCCACGCAACGCCAATCTCGCTGCCGCCGTGCTGGCCGACATCGCCGGCGGTGCTCCGCAAGCCGCAGTGCCGCGCACCGTGTCCGCCGGCCTTGCCGCGACCCTGCTGCAAGAAGCGATGCAAAACCTGCCGCGCCTGACCGGCAACGTTCCCGGCTCGAACAAGGCCGTGCCGGATGGCCATCTCTTCGAGGCCGCGCGCACGACACCACCGCCGTTCCGCGGTGCGCTGCCGGCGCCGCAGGCGGTTGCTTCGCCATCGCTCGCGCCCGATACACCGCTCTCTGCGACGGTGCACCGCCTGCTCGACGACACCGACGCCGCGATCGCGCGGCAGACGCTGTTGCAGGTCGCTTCGCTCCCAGATCGCACCGACGCCAGCGGTCACCGCATCGACCCGAACGTGCCGCAGTGGAATTTCGAGATTCCTTTTGCGACCCGGCAGGGCACCGCGATGGCGCAGTTCGAGATCTCGCGCGACGGCGGCAACGAGTCCGCCGATCCCGCCAAGCGCGCCTGGCGCGCGCGCTTCACACTGAATGTCGAGCCGGCTGGCCCCGTGCATGCACTGGTAACGCTCAACGGCGACAAGACCTTCGTGCGGATGTGGGCGGAGCGGCCGGCGACCGCACAGCAGCTCCGCGCCGGCATCGGCGAGCTCACTCAGGCCCTGACGCGCGCCGAGCTCAAGCCCGGCGACATCCTGGTCCGCGACGGCACCCCGCCGCAGCCCGCACCGGCCCGTGCCGGCCACTTCCTGGATCGCGCCACATGAGCGACCAGACCAAGCTCGCGATCGCGCTGCATTACGAGAAGGGCTCTGGTGCGCCCGTCGTCGTCGCCAAGGGCAAGGGCACGATCGGCGAAAAGATCGTCGAGATCGCGAGAGCCAACGACATCCCGGTCGAGGAGAACGAGATCCTGGCCGGCGCACTGTCCAAGGTCGAGCTCGGCGAGGAGATCCCGCCCGACCTCTACAAGGCCGTCGCCGAAGTGCTGGTGTTCGTGCTGCGGCTGTCGGGGCGGCGCTGAGCGCTGTCATCGTTTGACCACGTAGCCGCTGCATGGTCGCGGCACTTTCATCGCTCAACGGATACCGCCCTTGCTCACTCGCCGTTCCACCCTCGGTCTTCTCGCCGCGACTGCGATCCTGCCGCAGCGTGCGCTTGCCCATGTCGCGCCGCCGCGGAATGAATTCCGCGACAGCCTGGCCAAGCACTTTACCGACCTCGGCACGTCAGGCACCTTTGTCGGCTACAAGGTCGAGGACTATCTGATCGTCGCCAGCGACAAGGAGCGCTCGGGCGAGGGGAAGCTGCCGGCCTCGACCTTCAAGATTCCGAACTCGCTGATCGCGCTGGAGACCGGCGTGGTCGCTGATCCCGACAAGGATGTGTTTGCGTGGGACGGCGTGAAGCGCCCGATCGAAGCCTGGAACAAGGATCACACGCTGCGCAGCGCAATCGCGGTCAGCGCGGTGCCGGTCTATCAGGAGATCGCGCGCCGCATCGGTCAGGAGCGGATGCAGAAATACGTCGATCTGTTCGACTACGGCAATCGCGACATCGGCGGCGGCATCGACCAGTTCTGGCTGACCGGGAATTTGCGCATCGATCCGGTCGAGCAGATCGATTTCGTCGACCAGCTGCGCCGCCGCTCGCTGCCGGTCAGCAAGCGCAGCCAGGATCTCGTCGCCGACATCCTGCCGGTGACGAAGGTCGGCGACAGCGTCATTCGCGCCAAGTCTGGGCTGCTGGGAGCCGAGCGCGGTGAGCCGTCGCTGGGCTGGATGGTCGGCTGGGCCGAGAAGGGCGAAGCACACACCGTGTTCGCGCTCAACATGGATTGCAAGGAGCCGCGTCTCATCAGTGAGCGCATGCCGCTGACGCAAGCCTGCCTTGCCGAGATTGGCGCGATCTAGCGCTGCCGCGCTGGCGCCGCTCGATTGGCATCCCCCACCTGCGGCATCGCGTGCCGAGCAGGCACTCTCAGCCCAGCTTGAACAGCGCCTGCAAAAACTCCTCCACGGCCTTGCGCGACTCCGCGGCCGTCGCGGGATTGCCGCCGACACGCGGGTTCAGCTCGACGCAGGAATCCTTGTAGGTGAAGGGCGCGTTGGTGTCGCCGTTCATCAGCACGCCGCCGTCGCCTTCCTTGATCTTGCAGTTGCGCACGGTCTGTGCGTTGGCGGACACTGTAACAGTGTTGACGCCGAGCAGGCCGCTATCGAAGCCGTGCGCGCTGTCGGCATATTCGGTCAGCACGACGTCGCGGCCCGCCGCCTTGAGCCGCTCCACGAACGCCTTGCAGCTCTTCACGGGATTGTAGTCGTCGGGCGTGCCGTGGTAGATGCGGATCGGACGTGCGGCGACCTCGCTGTCGCCAACGTAGGTCGTCGAGCAGTCCGGATAGAACGGGATGTAGGCCGCGAACTGGACGCCGGACTTGTTCCAGAGCTTGTTGAAGCGGTCGAGGCTCGCATAGAGCGTCGCCTGTCCGCCGCGCGAAAAACCCATCAGCACGATACGATCAGGGTCGACGCGGGGATGCTTTGCAAGAATCTCCAGCGAGCGGTAGATGTCGACGATCAGATTGAGCCGGCCGAGCAGGGCCTGGTTCGGCCCGACCACCGTCAGCCCGCGGCCGGTGAAGCCGTCGATCACGAAGGTGGAGATGCCCATGGCGTTGAACGCGTGCACCCAGGCCTCGGTGGTGGCGCCGACGCCGCTCGAGCCGTGCATCAGCACCACGACGGGGAGCTTTCCGGTGCCTTGCGCCACGCGAAATTCGCCTGCGACCGTCACCGGCTTGCCGGCCGCCGCATCGCCGCTGAGGAATTGCTGGTCGGAGAGGGTGAGCGAGGGGACCGGATAGATCTCGGTGCGGGTGGCGACTTCCTTTGGGAGTGCCTGCGCGACGGCTTCGCCGCCAACAAACCAGTTCGAAACGCACAGCGCGATCAGCGCTGCGACGGCGCGCCATGTCGTGGCCATTGGAACGCTCCCCGATTTTTGGTCAGTAGAACAACGGCTCCACGCGCTGTCAATCGGGGCGTGCAGTGGCCCCTAGTCCGGCACCTGCACTTCGGTCGTCGCAATCAATCGCCAGTCGGCGAGCGCGGCCAGGCGGTGGGGTTCGGCTTCACGTCGATAATCCGCGCTCGAAACAATGTGCTGAAAGGTCGCGAAGTCGGGATAGCGCACGATGGCGACATCGTGCCAGGCTTCGCCTTCCGCCCCCACCAGCAGAGCTCCGACCGATCCAAGCCAAGTCGGCACGACCCCTTGCCTGAGCGCCAGCTTGCGAAATGCAGGAACATATCGCGTGTAGTAGGCTTCGCGACCGCTGCAGACGGGAAGCTCTGCGTTCGCTCGGTACAAGGCCTCGTCCCGGTAGCGGAGGAGGTTGAGCATGAAGATCGGCTGATCTCCAGGATATTTTGCGGCCGCTGATGCGAGTGCTGCTTCGCCGATTTCAACAAACACTGTTCTCTCCAATCGTCAGATCCATTGCTGTGATCTGATACCAGCCCTCTCAGGCGGTCTTGTAGTGGGCGCGGTGTCATTGCTATGATGACGCCATGGCAACACCGCGCAGCCATCAACAGCTCCTCAATCTGCTCCAGTTCGTCCGCGTCGTCGAAGCAGGCTCGTTCGCCGAAGCTGCCCGCCGGGCCGGAACGTCGACGTCGGCCATGTCCAAGGCGATTGCGCGGTTCGAACAGATGCGGGGCGTGAAGCTTCTTCATCGCACCACGCATGCGATCTCGTTGACGCATGACGGCGAACGCCTGCTGGAGAGCGCCCGTGATCTCTTGCGGCAGGCGGAGCAACTCGACGTGATGCTGGACGAAGCCACAGGCGGCGAAGCCGGACGCGTGCGCCTTGCAGCTCCGGGCGCTTTTCTCAGGGCCTGCATCGCACCGAAACTCCCGGCCATTTTAAAGGCCAATCCGGCGCTCGAGCTCGAATTGAAGGTGGACGATTTCGGCCTCGATCTGGGAACCGAAGGAATCGACATCGCTATCCGCTTCGGCTCCCTCGATCGCCACCCCGGCGTCACCGCGAAGCGGCTGGCGACGTTCCCCTGGGTGCTGGTCGCGACCCGCCGCTATGTTGAGTTCATGAGAGAGCCTCGCTCGGTTCGAGACCTCAAAGCGCATCATCAGATTGGTTTTCGCGATCCGGCAACCGGACAGCTCATGCCCTGGCAGTTTCAGGATCCGTCGGACGGCACGCTGATCCGGATGCTGCCGCGAAAGCGCGTGGTCGTCGAGGACATGTCGGTCGCGTGGGCGATGGTCTCGCGAGGCCTCGGAATAGCCTGGCTTCCGGCCTGGTGCGGCGTGAAGGACCTCGAAGGCGGACGCATTGTCGAATTGTTGCGCGGCTGGCGGGTGCCGAATATCCCGGTCCATGCCGTGCAAGTCAGCCGCAAACAGATGCCCACGCGGATCCGCAGTCTCTTGCGGGTCCTCTCGGACAGTGCGTCCACCTGGGAATATCACGGATAGATCCGCGGCATCCCCTTCGGCTGGCGCGCGTCCGCCTCAGGCGGTGTCGGTCTTCTTCACCGTCAGGGCCTGGTCGATCGCAAAGCCGCCGATCTCGCTCATCGCCTGCGAGATCACGTCGCCCTTGCGGGCGAAGCCGGCGGAGAGGAAATCGAACTGGGTGCGCGCCAGCCGGAGCACCTCGATCGGCACCGAGACCACGGTCTCGTTGAAACCGTCGACGGAGGCGCGCAAGCTGTCGAGCTCGGTGGTGAGCTTGCCGATGTGAGTTTCGGCATGCTGCATCAGGCCGAGCAGCTTGCCCCGCTCGGCATCGAACGCCGCGCGCTCGGCTGCTGCTGCGGTAGTCACTTCAGCGAGCTGCGTCCGCAAGGCCTTGATCTGGCTGACCATGGCGTCGGAGGCGAGTTCGGCGGCCTCGCGCAGCTCGACATGGCGCGTGTTCTCTTCCTGCGTCTGGTGATAGAGCCGCTCGGCCGTCATGGCCCGCTGCGCCAGCGACTCGATCAGCGCGGCCGCGCGCAGCAGCATCTGCCCGTTCCGGCCCGACACCATGCTGGCCATGCGCCGCAGGAAGTCGACGGTTTCGGACGATGAGTTCGGCGGCAGGGGGACGACCGTCGCGGACATGGTGATGCTTGAGCCAGGGCATGATGACCGCCGCCGTACCGACTGGGCTCACGCAACATTCGGCGCCTGATCGTAGACCCAAAGCAAGCCTGAATCGGCAAGCCGGGTCAACCGGGCCGATCAGCCAAATTTGCGGACGGCGCGCAGCCGTAGGCGCGTGGGATCAGGTGTCCTTCTGCCGCCCGATCCGCCCGAGATGGGTGAAGCCGAACCCGGCCGAATATTTCAGACCATAGCCGAGCGCCCGGTCGATGCCGATATGGGCGAGCCAGATCAAGGCGATGGACAGGGTGAGGGGCGAGGCGAGGCCGAAACCCAGCGTCAGCAGCGTCACCGGCGCCATGTAGCTGTGGGCGGCATTGTAGACCATCGCGCCGAAGCGCGCGTCGGCGAGATAGGCCAGGAAGCTCAGATCGGGGACGAAGAACAGCAGGGCAAAGACCAGCCACGAACCGTCCCAGGCCGCGTAGAGCATCACCATCCCCACAAACAGGGTCAGGCCCTCCAGGCGGAGCAGGATGTTGACACTGCCTGTCGCGGCCCCCGTCTCGGTAGCTCTCTCGTCCATCGTCGCCTCCTAGCAAAGCTTTGTAATTCCTTGCGCTTTCACGCTGCGGCAAGGCAGCCCTGCGGCGCCGAAAGCCGCTTCCCGGCCCGCAAAATGCCGTGTTAGAACCCCCGGCAATCGCATTTAGGCTAAGAACTGGCGGGAGCAAATGAAGAACATCCTGGACGCCCTTGAAGATCGTCGTGCCGGCGCAAAGCTCGGCGGCGGGGAGAAGCGCATCGACGCGCAGCACGCTCGCGGCAAGCTGACCGCCCGCGAGCGCATCGAGCTCTTGCTCGACAAGGGATCGTTCGAGGAATTCGACATGTTTGTCGAGCACCGCTCCACCGAGTTCGGCATGGAGAAGACCAAGGTGCCCGGCGACGGCGTCGTCACCGGCTGGGGCACCGTCAATGGCCGCAAGACCTTTGTGTTCGCCAAGGACTTTACGGTGTTCGGCGGTTCGCTCTCGGAAACGCACGCGCTGAAGATCACAAAGCTCCAGGACATGGCAATGAAGGCGCGGGCGCCCATCATCGGCCTCTATGACGCGGGCGGCGCCCGCATCCAGGAGGGCGTCGCCGCGCTCGCCGGCTATTCCTACGTGTTCCGCCGCAACGTGCTGGCCTCGGGCGTGATCCCGCAGATCTCCGTCATCATGGGCCCTTGCGCCGGCGGCGATGTCTATTCGCCTGCCATGACCGACTTCATCTTCATGGTGAAGAACACCAGCTACATGTTCGTCACCGGCCCCGACGTGGTGAAGACCGTGACCAACGAGGTCGTCACGGCGGAAGAGCTCGGCGGCGCCTCGGTGCACGCCACGCGCTCCTCGATCGCCGACGGCGCTTTCGAGAACGACGTCGAGACGCTGCTCCAGATGCGGCGCCTGATCGACTTCCTGCCGTCGAACAATTCGGACGGCGTGCCGGAATGGCCGAGCTTCGATTCCATCGAGCGGATCGACATGTCGCTCGACACGCTGGTCCCCGACAATCCGAACAAGCCCTACGACATGAAGGAGCTGATCCTGAAGGTCGTGGACGAGGGCGATTTCTTCGAGATCGCGGACTTGTTTGCCAAGAACATCGTCACCGGCTTCGGCCGCATCGCGGGCCGCACCGTCGGCTTCGTTGCCAACCAGCCGATGGTGCTGGCCGGCGTGCTTGACTCTGATGCCTCGCGCAAGGCCGCGCGCTTCGTCCGCTTCTGCGACGCCTTCAACATCCCGATCGTCACCTTCGTCGACGTGCCGGGCTTCCTGCCGGGCACCGCGCAGGAATATGGCGGCCTGATCAAGCACGGCGCGAAACTCCTGTTCGCCTACTCGCAGTGCACCGTGCCGCTCGTCACCATCATCACCCGCAAGGCCTATGGCGGCGCCTTCGACGTCATGGCCTCCAAGGAGATCGGCGCCGACATGAACTACGCCTGGCCGACCGCCCAGATCGCCGTGATGGGCGCCAAGGGCGCGGTCGAGATCATCTTCCGCTCCGATATCGGCGACCCCGACAAGATCGCCGCCCGCACCAAGGAATACGAAGACCGCTTCCTGTCGCCGTTCATCGCCGCCGAGCGCGGCTACATCGACGACGTCATCATGCCGCACTCGACGCGGAAGCGCATCGCGCGGGCGCTGGCGATGCTGAAGGACAAGAAGGTGGAGATGCCGGCGAAGAAGCACGACAATTTGCCGTTGTGATTTGGACGTAGCCTGGATGGAGCGTAGCGACATCCGGGTTCTTACTTGGGCCCCGCATGTCGCTTCGCTCATGTGGGCTACTGACCGAAAGCTGGGGGCTTAGTGACGCCGAGCCGTCTGTCGGACAAGCAAATGATCCGGGAGTTGGAAGCAGGCCGCGAGCACCTGCTGTCGGCGCCCGCGGCACGAAGGCTGCTATCGCTGCTTCGGCATCGTTTGCTGTCGATCACTCGGAACGTCTACATCGTTCGCCGCATTCCAGAACAATACGAGGATCTGTACGATATCCTCGTCGATGGGGTGACTGTCGTTCACGTTGAGCTTCCGCGCGATGTGAGCAGGACAGAGATTGTCTTCGAGAGAAGCGGCATCAAGGAATACTTGAAGGCCGGTAGGACGAAGCCAGATCGTCGTATACTGGAACTCGCAATTGAGCTTGCTCGACAATGACCGAAGACGACCCGACCGACGAGATTTCTGACATCGAAGATCGGATCGAGCGCCTCGCCGAGATCGCAGAGCGATGCCGGAAGTACATCCTGGCGTCCAAGATCGCGATCGGCGCCGGGGCCGCGCTGCTGCTCGTCACGATCTTCGGGGTGTTTGGGTTTGGTCAGACTGCCGCGCTCGCATCGATCGCGCTCGTGCTGGGCGGGATCGTCTCGCTCGGCTCGAACGTCAGCACGTTGCGCCAGACGGACGATGCGATCAGCGCTGCGGAGGTGCGCCGTGCGGCGTTGATCGGAAGCATCGACCTGCGCGTGGTCGCCGATGCGCCGATGAAGCTGGTGTAACGCGCCTTACGCTGCGGCCCTCCGCGTCAGCACCTGCAATTCAGCGCGACATTCGGCGGCGAAGGCTTGAAGTCGCTGCACCGTCTGCTGGTCGAGGATGGCTTTCGCCAGCCGCTCGGCGCGGGCAAGCTGGTCCTTGAGATATTCGATGCGGGCCATGGGTCACCTTCCGCCTGAATGATCTGACGCGACTTCGTTTCGATGGTGGCGAAGGTACGGCGATCACCCCGGGCAGTTATGTGCGTCACATCACGCTCACCTGGCGCTAGCGCGCCGCATCCGCCGCAGCGAAATGCGCCATCTGGTCGGCGTGGGCTTTTGCAAAAGCCGGACGGCCGGTGGCACGGGCGACGTAGGCGCGGCAGGCGGGACTGTCCCCCAGCCCGTCGAACTGATCGACGATGCGCAGCACGTCGGACATGAGGATGTCGGCGACGGAGAAGGAGCCCGCCAGCCACTCGCGCCCCGCAAGCACCGGCTCCATGTGCTTGAGGCGGAGCTTGAGGAAATCGTCCACGAATTTCCACGCCGCCGTGTCGGTCGGATGGCCCATGAACTTCGACATCGTCCAGGGCAGGCTTGCCATCTCCACCGAATTGAGCGCGGCGAATAGCCATTCGGTCGCCTCGTTACGGCCGCGCGGATCTGGGGGCATCAGCTTTGCGCTGAGCCCGCCGAGATGCAGCAGGATCGCGCCGCTTTCGAAGATCGAGAGGTCGCCGTCGGTCAGCCATGGCACCTGGCCGAACGGCTGGTGCGCGAGATGCGCGGGGCCGCGATCGCTGAACGGCGCGCTCGCGACGCGATAGGGCAGGGCGGCTTCCTCCAGCGCCCAGCGCACGCGGAGGTCGCGGACGAAGCCGCGCGGAGGCGGGGGAACCCAGTCGAAGGTGGTGAGGGTGAGGTCGGCCATGGGGTGTCTCCGTGCTGTCTGGGCATAGGACGGATGAGGGGCGGGCGTTCCGACAATGCGGCGATGTTTTTCGTAGGGTGGGCAAAGGCGCACTTGCGCCGTGCCCACCATCTTCTGCACGGCGGCGGCAGCCGTGGGCACGCTTCGCTTTGCCCACCCTACGGGGTCACCGGGTTTGTTTCACTGCCCCAGCTTCGCCAGCTTGCCCTGCTTCGCGGCATCCACCGCGCGCTCCGCATCCTCCGGCACCAGCAGCCGCTCCGCCACCTGCCGCGCTGCCTCACGCTTCACCGCGGCGATATACGCGCCGTCATCGGCATATCGTTCCGCAATCGATGGCCTGGGATCATGCACTTCCTTCCGTGCCGCCTCGGTCGGCGCGAACGGCACCACCGCGCCTTGCAGCGGATAGAGCGCAGTCGGGCCAAACCCTTGCGCGCGCGGATTCCAGGCGGTGTAGGTTGCGCGCGGCACGGCCAATGCGAGCTGGCGGATGCCCGCGATGGCCATGCCGTCATTGTCCGCCTTCGGCACGAACACGGGATAGCGGCCGATCTCCTTGGGCGGCAGCACGCTCTGGTCGGAGAAGGCGGCGAGCGTGTAGATGCCGGCATAGGGCAGGCCGGGGATGTCCGCCGGCACGGCGCCTTGCGCCGGCACCAGCGTGCCGTGAGCGCGCATGGGGACGCGGCTTGCGGGCGGCTTGATGCCGTCGCTGATCCAGGCGTTGAGGTCGGTGAGCAGCGCGCGCATCGGCATGCCCGCATGCATCGGGTTCTGCGGCAACGCCATTGCGGGCACGCCCTTCTGCGTCACGTCGGTGGGGCTGGCGAAGTGCGGCGTGCCTGCGATCATGTAGGCGCGGACGTTGTCCGGGAGGTCGAGGTGATTGCCTGAGAGGTCGGTGACCAGGAGCGAAGCATGCGAGGCCCACCATTCGTGCTCGCTGTCGGTCTGCATCACCTTGGGGCAGGTCGCCGAGAGCGCGCAGCGGCGCAAGAGGCCATCGGTCTTGCCGGAATAGGGATCGCTCAGGCTCGCATAGGTGAAGGGGAACAGATCGGCCTGCCACGCCGGATCCTGCGGATGGCGCGGGTTGCGGCCGGGCTGGCCGAAGCGGACGTTGGTCGCCATCCGCCGCGTGCCCGCGACATGCGGCATCAGGCCGTCGAACACCATGCGGCCCTGGAGGTCCTCGTTGAAGCCGAGATAGAGGAAGTCGCCCAGGAAGCGGCCGGACTGCGAGACGCCGAAGCCGATGGCGCGGCTGACCGACGGATGCAGGCCGTTGAGCAGCGGGTTCGCCGGCGTCTCGTCGTGACGAAGGAAGCTGACGACATCGCGGACAGCGGCGTACCCCACGCCGAGCGGGACCGGATCGCGTGCGGTGTAGCTGATCTCGTAGAGCGCGCCGGCGTCGAAGCCATCGGGGCGGGTGATCTCGACCGTATTGGGATCGACGAGTTTTGCGGAGAGGCCGGGGGGCATCTGCCGCACATCGGACCAGGCCGCGCGCACGGAGACCTTGAGGTCGGCGGGGTCAGTCGCCGGCCAGGTCAGCGTCGCGCGCCCGGGGTTGGTTGTGCTGTCGAAGATGATTTCTTCGCGCGCGGGACCGGTGACGTCCTTGATCGCGGGCGCGGCAAGCGCAAGTTGTCCGGGCCTGGAGGGGATGTCACCCTGCCAGCCGACCCAGACCATCGTGAAACCCTGGCGATGCAGGAAGCCGATGCCGGCATCCTCGGCCTTCTCCGCGTTGTTGGCGCCGGGCGGGGCGGAATCGTCGAACAGCTGCGGCGCGAGCTTGCGGCCGCGATTGGGCACCTCCAGCAGCAGCGTGCCGTTGCCGTGGGTGGGATCGCTGGGCCTGAGGATCACGACGTCCGCGGCGGCCTCGATCTTGCCGTCGGCCTTGCGCGGCGCGAGCGCGAGATCGGTGATGACGGCGTTCCGGTCGTCGGCCGGGTTGAGCGCAAAGGTGGCGCGCGCGGTGATGCGCTCATAAGTGCCGACGGCGCCGAAGCTGCGCCCCGCGAAGGCGGGCACGCGCTCCACGATGTCGAAGCGGACGATTTCGGCGAGCGAGGCAGCCGGCCACAGGCAGGTGATCGCGATGAGACCCGTGATGATCCTGCGCATGGTCGCTCCCTCTCTTTTTGGCGCAACGGAATAATCCGGTCGTGCGGGCTTTTTGTTGCCGCAAGCATAACCGGCTATGCTGCGGCCAAACAACAGGAGGAAACGCATGCCCGCTGCCTACTTCGTCGTCCGCGCCACCGTCACTGACGCCAGCAAGCGCGCCGCCTTCGACACATCAGGCGATGTATCAGTTCGATGACGAAGCCGCGCTCGATACGATGCTCAAGGGCGACGCCTTGAGGCAGCTCGTTGCCGATTTCAACCGCGACTGGCCCAATGTGAAACGCACGCGCGAGACGCTGGTGCTGGCGCAGGAGTTTGCGAAGTAGGTGGAAGACTGTCCGCTTCGCAATGAAGCTGAACACCTGATTCAGCTTTGGTTCATGTCGTGACCCCGACACTTCCTCTGCATCACTTGCCAGGTAGCCGAGAGGGATTTGTCATGGAGCGCCGGAACTTTTTGAAGCTTGCATTGGGAGTGACGGCGGGCGCCGCCGCCTTCGCCACGACCGCTGCACAGGCCGCGCCGTTGTCGCCGCAGCCGGCCGGTGGTCCCGCCCGCATGCCGGAAGGCAATCTCGAGGCTCGTCCTGCCGTCACGACCAGCGAGGAGACCGCGCAGCTGAAGCCCGAGCAGGTGCACTGGCACGGCCATCGCCGTCACTGGGGCTGGCGTCACCGTCATTGGGGCTGGCGCCGCCGGCGCTGGCATCGCCGCCACCACTGGTAAGCTCGCAACTAGCCAGCTCTGAACGGGGACCGCAATGGCGGTCCCCGTTTTTGATTCGGCGGGGCGCACCCCGATGCGATCTCGGACGCTCAAAAGAAATGGCCGCGCAGCTTTCGCCGCGCGGCCACTTTGCAATACCGAAAAGACGAGATCAGATCGGGCGGCAGCGGCCACCCCACCAACGGAAGCCATAGGGGCACACGCGGGCGCGGGGCACGACGACGACTGGCGGGGCGACCACGACGGGGGCGGGGCGAACAACGACCGCACCGCGCATCGGGCGGCAATTGCCGTAGCGGCCGCGATAGAACCCGGGGCCGCAGCCCTCGGCGGCGCTGGCCATCTCGCCGAACCCGACGACCGTGGTGGCGAGCACGACGGCTGCGAACAGATATTTCATTTGATCTTCCTTCTCGTCCTTGGGGTAGATTCTTGGGGGGACTGGCGCTTGCGGCGCACAATGAATCAAAAGACACGATTCGACATGTTAAATCTTGCAACAAGTCGACACGTCGCGATCCAAATCTGCCAATCATGACCTGAATGCGGCATGAACGTTCCCCGTGTCTTGCCTCGGACGACATCCTGGTGTCGCTACCGGCCGAGAAAGCCCAGCACCAACTCCTTGTACTTCTCCGGCGCTTCCAGGAACACGAGGTGGCCGGTGTCCGGGATCACCTCCGCCCGCGCATTCGGCATCTTCGCGGCGAGCGCTTTCGCAAGCTCGGCATTCTCTCCCATTTTCGCGCGCAACGCCTCCGGTGCGAGAGGGCGGCCCGGCGCGTTGTGATCATCGGCGCCCATGATGAACAGCGTTGGCAGCGTGATCAGCGGAATCTCGTCCGCGACCGGCTCGCGATAGATCATCTGACCGGAGCTGACGAAGGCGCGCAGCCAGCGCGGATAATCGGGGCTTCCCTTGATGTTGAAGCGGGCGTCGATGAACGGCGTGATCGCGTCGGGCGGCAGCTTGATCGCGTAATTGGTCTGGAGCTGCTTGCGATAGCCGTCGGCCGTGAGCTTGTCCTCGGTCGCGATGATTGTCTCGGTCGGCGTCGGCGGCACATAGAGGCGGTAGTCCTCGAGCCCGATCGGCGCGGTCAGGACCAGATGGACGACGCGGTCGGGATAGGCGCGGGCGATGCGTACCCCGAGCATGCCGCCGAGCGAATGGGCGACGATCTCGGCCTTCTCGATCTTGAGGTGATCGAGCAGCGCGACGGTGTTGCGCGCCAGATTGTCGAAATGGAGTTCGCCTTGCGGCTTGGAGGATTTGCCGAAGCCGATCTGGTCCGGCACCACGACGCGATAGCCCGCCTCGCTCAGCATCCTGATGACAGGCGCCCAGTAGCTCGACGGAAAATTGCGTCCGTGCAGCAGCACGACGGTGCGGCCGTTCGGCTGCGCAGGCGCGACGTCCATATAGGCCATGCTGAGCTGCTCGCCGTCATTGATGACAGGCAGCAGATGCACGGGATAGGGATAGGCAAAGCCTTCAAGCGCGATGCCGTAGGGCTCGCGTGGGGCGGTGTCGGCGGCGTGGGCGGACGTGAATGGGGAGGCGAGGAGGGCAGCCGCGAGCGCGGCCGGGAGGAGGCGGTTCATAAACAGGCTCTTGGTGCGAGACACGGTCTTCGTCATGCCCGGGCAAACGCGCGAAGCGCGTCTTCGCGCTGATGTCCGGGCATCCACGTGCCAGCCGCATTAAAGACGTGGATGGCCGGGTCAAGCCTCGGCCATGACGAGAGCCTTCATTCACACGCAAACGTGCGATCAGTCCTTGCCGTTCCCGAACAGCGCGGCGAACTGCTTTTCGCCGGTGCGGGTGAAATTCACCACGCGGCTGCCGGGCGTGGCGTCGCGCGCCGCCCATTTCAGTTCGTTGAAGCGCTGCATCATGGCGGCACCCAGTGTGCCGGCAAGGTGATGGCGCCGCTCGCTCCAGTCGAGGCAGGCCTTGCAGACAGGCCGGCGCGGATGGGTGAGCATGTCGGGCGAGATCTGCAGATGTTTTGCGAGGAATCGCTCGCCCTCGGCCGTCAGCTCGATGTCCTGCTTCTTCTGCCTGACCAGATTTCGTGCGCGCAAGGAATCGAGCATCTGCACGCCGAGATCGCCGGCGAGGTGGTCGTAGCAGATCCGTGCGCGCCGCAGCGCCGGATCCTTCGGCCCGGTGCGCACGCGCATGTGGCCGGTGCGGGCGGCAAGGCCCGCAAGGCCTTCGAGCACGCCGGCGACATCGTCGTCGGTGAGGCGGTAGTAGCGGTGGCGGCCCTGCTTCTCCGGCTCAACCAGCCCACCGGCCTCGAGCTTCGAAAGATGCGAGCTCGCGGTCTGCGGCGTGATGCCGGCCTCCTGCGCCAGCTCGCTCGCGGTGAGCGCGCGGCCGTTCATCAGCGCCGTGAGCATGTTGGCGCGGGCGGGGTCGCCGACCAGGGAGGCGACCATGGCAATGTCGGGACCTGATTTCATGCTTCGATGGTAGCCGAAGCATTGTCGTCGGGCAAGCGCGTAGCGTGGCTTTGCAAACACGTCATTGCGAGCGAAGCAATCCGTCCCCGTAGTGTGGGCAAAGGAGCGCAGCGACGTGCCCACCAATCGTCGTTGCGGACAAAGGACGTGGGCACGCTTCGCTTTGCCCACCCTACGAGACCTGCGCTTGCAGCGACAGAGAACACAGGAGCCCATCATGTCCGTCACCGTCTTCATCCGCTACCAGCTCGATCCGTTCAAGCGCGCGCAGTTCGAGGAATATTCGAAGCGCTGGCTCACCATCATCCCGCGCTGCGGCGGCGAGTTGATCGGCTATTTCATGCCGCACGAGGGAACCAACAACATCGCCTTCGGCCTGATCTCCTTCGCGAGCCTGGCGGCCTACGAATCCTACCGCAAGACGTTGCGCGCTGATCTCGATGGCGTAGCGAATTTCAATTATGCCGAAGCCGAGAAATTCATCCTCGCCGAAGAGCGCACCTTCCTGCGCCAAGTGGTCTTGTAAGTGGTATTGTAGGGCCACCAACGATGAGGAGACGCCCATGATCGCCGTGATCTTCGAGGTCTGGCCGAAGCCGGAACATCGCCAGGATTACTTCGACCTCGCCGCCGATCTGAAGCCGATCCTGCAAACCATCGACGGCTTCATCTCGGTCGAGCGCTTCGAGAGCCTGACCGAGAAGGGCAAGATCCTGTCGGTGTCGTTCTGGCGGGATGAGGCGGCGGTTCAGGCCTGGCGCAACACGATGGAGCACCGCCGCACCCAGGCCAAGGGCAGGGCAAAAATCTTTGCCGATTATCACTTGCGCATCGCCAGCGTCGTCCGCGACTACAGCATGAATGATCGCGAGCAGGCGCCAAAGGACAGCCGCGCCGTGCACGACGTGCACTAGCACTGGCGCACACCCGTGCCTATCTCTGCGCGGCCAACTCAGGGAGAGAAACATGCATGTGACGACCGCTGACAAGCGCGCGACGTTCAGGACAATGCACGAGAGCGGCTGCTTCATCCTGCCCAATCCGGTCGACGTCGGCAGCGCGAAAGCCTTGCAGCATCTCGGTTTCAAGGCGATTGCGTCATCGAGCGCGGGCTTTGCCTGGACCATCGGCAAGGCCGACAACCACGTCACCGTCGAGGATGTCTGTCAGCATCTGGCAGCATTGAGCTCTTCCGTCGACATCCCGGTCAACGCGGATTTCGAGGGCGGCTTCGCCGTCGAGCCGGACAAGGTCGCCGATAACGTCGAGCGCTGTGTGCGCACCGGCGTCGCGGGCCTCTCGATCGAGGATTCCAGCGGCGACAAGGACAAGCCGATCTACGATCGCGCGCTCGCGGTCGAGCGGATCAAGGCCTCGCGCAAGGCGATCGGTGACAGCGGCACGCTGCTGGTCGGGCGTTGTGAGGCTTATTTGTGGGGCGTGACCGATCTCAAGCTCGTCATCGACCGGCTCACCGCCTACGCCGATGCCGGCGCCGATTGTCTCTATGCGCCGGGCCTGAAGACCCGCGAGGATATCGCCGCGGTGGTGAAGGCTGTCGCACCAAAACCGTTCAACCTGCTGATCGGCGGCTCCGGACTGTCGCGGCAGGAAGCCGAGGATCTCGGCGTGCGCCGGATCAGTGTCGGCGGCTCGCTCGCCCGCGCCGCCTGGGGCGGCTTCATGCGCGCGGCAAAGGAAATGGCGGAGAAGGGCACCTTCACAGAGCTCGGCAGCGGCTATCCCGGCGGCGAGCTCAACAAGATGTTCAGCTAGAGCCGAATGAAAAGCGGCGGGATGTGAGGTCCCGCCGCTGTCGCATGTTGTTGCAAATCGTTACTTGGCGCCGTCAGACGGCGTCTGCGTATCCGGGGCCGGCTTGCTCGGCGCCGCGCCCGTGGTCGTGCCTGGCTCGGTGTTGGTGCGCGGCGTCACGTCGCGCATGCCCGGAGGCGCGGCCGGATTGGCGGACGGCGCCTGCTGCGCGGTCTGCGTCGCCGGCGTGTTGCTGGCCTGATTGCTCGTGCTGGTGTTGTTCAAGCCGTAGAACACGGCGCCCAGTACCAGGGCGACGGCCACCGCGAACAGCGCGACCTTGCCGCTGGAGGCGGGGCCTTCGCCGAGCTCGGGATCAGCCTGCAGCTCGGCATCCCGGCGCGCCGCACGGACATACTCATCGTCGGCGAGGTTCGGGCGATACGGATCGTTGGGAAAACGGTCGTCAGCCATCGATTGGGTCTCCTCGTTGATCACGGCGGGACAACCCTCAGGTGCGAGATTCTGTTCCGCGCCCTCCAATGCTTTCGTCGCATGTTGCTCCGGCGGCGGGAATCGGGAACCTGTTCACCCCGGAACTGGACGCGAGTTCCATGACGGCGACGAGGGAACAAGCCCGAGGGAATAAGCTGATGTGGAGCCTGCCCCCGACCGACACGGTGCTGCACTATCTGGCGTACGTTGCCCTCACGGCGGAGGGCATGACGGCCGCACTGGCTGCCGGGCGGCGCAGCATGGACTATGTCGGCGTGTGTCTTCTCGCCTGCATCACCGCGCTCGGCGGTGGCACGCTGCGCGACCTGTTTCTCGGCCACTATCCGCTGGTCTGGGTCGCGAACCCGGTCTATCTCGCGCTGCCGGGCGGCGCGGCGCTGCTGACGATCGTGATCGCGCGGCTCGTGCATCGCCTGCACCTCGCCTTCATCGTGCTCGATGCCATCGGCCTCGTCGTCTTCACCATGATCGGTTGCAACGTCGCCTGGCAGATGGATGTCTCGCTGCCGATCGTGATCGTCTCGGGCATGGTGACGGGCTGCGCCGGCGGCGTGTTGCGCGACGTGCTTTGCAACGACGTGCCGCTGTTGTTTCGTTCCGAGCTCTACGCCAGCGTCTCGGTCGTGACAGGGCTGTTCTATGCCACCGCGTTCGGTTTGAATCTCAATGCCGAGCTCTGGACGATCTTGACCTTCGTCCTCGGCCTCAGCTTCCGTCTGCTGGCGGTGCGCTACAAATGGGAGATGCCGAAATTCGTCTTCACGGGGGATGAGGAGAAGTAGGCTCTATCCACGTCGTCATTGCGAGCGCAGCGAAGCAATCCAGAGATGTCTCCGCGGAAGGATCCTGGATTGCTTCGTCGCTGCGCTCCTCGCAATGACGGGGAGGGACTACTCCTCCTTCCGCGCCTTCGCCACCTGCGCCGGCGTCACCAGCGGGCCCGCATTGCCCCAGGAATTGCGGATGTAGTTCGTCACTGCCGCGATCTCTTGGTCGGACAATTGCTTGGCATAACCAGGCATCTCGCCGGTGTTGGGCGCACGTTCCGTCGTCACGGTGTGGGCGCCGTCGAGGATGATGCGCAGGGTCGAGGACGGGTTGACCGATTGCAGCAGCGCGTTGCCGGGCAGCGGCGGGTAGATCCGCGGGGCGCCCGAGCCGTCGGCCTCATGGCAGGCGACGCACAGCTTCGCATAGACCGCCAGGCCGGACTTCATCTCGGTATCGTCAGGCGGCGTCACGATGGTCTCGCGCCGCGACGGCGGCAGGCTCTTCAGGTAAACCGCGATCGCGCGCACATCGGCATCGCCCATCTTCGCCGTCGAGTTGACGACCACCTCCGCCATCAGCCCGCCGGCATGGCTTTTGGCGTTGCGGCCGCTTTGCAGATATTCGGTGATGTCCTCGACGCTCCACGATCTCAGCCCGGTGCGCGCGGCGCCATCGAGCCTTGGCGCGTACCAGCCGCCGACCTCGCTGCCCGAGAGGGCCTGCGCTTGCTTGTCGGCGCCAAAATAGTTCTTCGGTGTATGGCAGGCGCCGCAATGGCCGAGGCCGGTGACGAGATAGCCGCCTCTGTTCCACGCCGCGCTCTGGCTCTGGTCCGGCTCGAACAGACCGGGCTTGAAATACAGGGCGTTCCAGACCCGCATCAGGCCGCGATAGCCGAACGGCCAGCGTAGCTCTGGCGGCTTGTTGCGGCTCGCGACGGGCGCCAGCGTGCCGAGATAGGCGCGGATCGCCAGCGTGTCGTCCTTCGTCATCTTCGTGAAGTAGGGGTAGGGGAACGCCGGATAATAGTTCGAGCCGTCAGGTGCGATGCCGGTGCGCACAGCGCGGGTGAAATCGGCATCCGTCCAGGCGCCGATCCCGGTGTCGCGGTCGGGCGTCAGGTTCGGCGCATAGATCGTGCCGAAGGGCGTGTCGATGCGCTTGCCGCCCGCGAACGGTTTGGCCGGATCGGCGGTGTGGCAGCCCGCGCAGCCACCGGCCTCGACCAGCGTCCTGCCGTAGGCGATCAGCTCGGGCGACGGCTCGGCGGCGAGGGTTACGCTTGTAACCGTACTCGCAACCGCACTGCACAACGCAAGACCAGCCAGAATCGTCCGCATCGAAAGCCTCTCCTGCGACCAATCGACGTCGTCCTGCATTGTCGGTGCGTCGATTCATTTCGCGACGGCGGGGGTATGGTGACACAAATTGAAAATCGCCGATGCCTTTGCAGCCACGAAGTTGCGATTTTTACCCGACGCTCCCTTTGGTCCAGAATTGTGATGCGCCGCGTTAAATATCCGACATAGAGTGGCAGAGGTGGTCGGCGCGCCCTAGCTAAAAACAACGGGCAGGCAACGGCTTAAGTGGCAAGACCTGAACAGGGCGAAACGAGGACAGCATGGGCATCAACCAGGGTCCGATCAGTCTCGATCAAAAATACACCCAGGAAACCGGGCACGTCTTCACCACGGGCATCCAGGCCCTGGTCCGGCTGCCGATGGCCCAGATCCGGCGCGACCGCGCCAACGGCCTCAACACCGCGGGCTTCATCTCCGGCTACCGCGGCTCGCCGCTCGGCGGCTACGACCAGCAGCTCTTCGCCGCCCGCAAGCATCTCGAGCAGTACAACATCAAGTTCCAGCCCGGCGTGAACGAAGATCTGGCGGCGACCGCGGTATGGGGCTCGCAGCAGCTCAACCTCTCGCCCGGCGCCAAATACGACGGCGTGGTCGGCATCTGGTACGGCAAGGGTCCTGGCGTCGATCGCTGTGGTGACGTGTTCCGCCACGGCAATGCCGCGGGCTCGGCCAAGAACGGCGGCGTGCTGTGTCTTGCCGGCGACGACCACGGCGCAAAATCCTCGACCGTCCCGCATCAGTCCGACCATGCCTTCATGTCGGCGCTGATGCCGTATCTCTACCCCTCGAGCATCCACGAGATGATCGAGATGGGCCTGCTCGGCATCGCGATGTCGCGTTACTCGGGCTGCTGGGTCGGCATGAAGGTGATCACCGAGACGGTGGAGACGACCGCCGAGATCGACCTCACCGACGAGATGAAGCCGTTCATCATCCCTCCGGATTTCGAGCTGCCGCCCGGTGGCCTCAATCTGCGCTGGCCCGATGACCGCTTCGAGCAGGACCGCCGCCTGCAGGACTACAAGGGCTTTGCCGCCATCGCCTTTGCGCGCGCCAACAAGGTCAACCGCGTCACGATGGACTCGCCGAACGCCCGCTTCGGCATCATGGCCTCAGGCAAGAGCTATGAGGACGTGCGGCAGGCGCTGCGCGAGCTCGGCATCACCGAAGAGGTCGCCGCAAAAATCGGCCTTCGCCTCTACAAGATCGGCATGCCCTGGCCGCTGGAGCCGGAAGGCGTGCGGCAGTTCGCGGTCGGCCTCGAGGAAATCTTCATCATCGAGGAACGCCGCGAGATCGTCGAGAACCAGGTCAAGCAGGAGCTGTTCAACTGGCGCGACGACGTCCGCCCGCGCATCGTCGGCAAGATGGACGAGCACGACAAGCGCTTCCTGACCTTCTCGGCAGAGCTCAGCGTCGCCTCGCTCGCGACCTCGCTGACCGAGCGGCTGCTTCGACTTAATCTCAACCCCGAGATTGCTTCGATGCTCCGCGCCAAGGCCGACTGGTTCAACGGCCGTCAGGCGACCCAGATGCAGGCGGTCGCACCCGTCTCCCGAACTCCGTATTTCTGCTCCGGTTGTCCCCACAACACATCGACCAAGGTCCCCGAAGGCAGCCGCGCGCTGGCCGGCATCGGCTGCCACTTCATGGCGCTGTGGATGGACCGCTCGACCGAGACGTTCACGCACATGGGCGGCGAGGGCGTGCCGTGGGTCGGCATCGCGCCGTTCACCAACGAGAACCACATTTTCGCCAACCTTGGCGACGGCACTTACTTCCACTCAGGCCTTCTGGCGATCCGCCAGGCGGTCGCGTCGAAGACCAACATCACCTACAAGATCCTCTACAACGACGCGGTGGCCATGACCGGCGGCCAGCGCCATGACGGCGATCTCTCGCCGCAGCAGATCACTTTCCAGCTCCACGCCGAAGGCATCCGCGAGATCTATCTGGTCTCCGAAGCGCCCGACGCCTATCCGGCCGACACCATCGCGCCCGGGGTGAAGCTGTATCATCGCGACGAGCTTCAGAACGTCATGAAGCTGTGCCGCGACTACAAGGGCACCTCGGCCATCGTCTTCGTGCAGACCTGCGCCGCCGAGAAGCGCCGCCGCCGCAAGCGCGGCCTGATGGAGGATCCGGCGCGCCGCGTCATGATCAATCCGGCCGTGTGCGAGGGCTGCGGCGACTGCTCAGTGCAGTCGAACTGCATCTCGGTCGAGCCGCTGGAGACCGAGTTCGGCCGCAAGCGCGCCATCAACCAGTCGTCCTGCAACAAGGACTATTCCTGCGTGAAGGGCTTCTGCCCGTCCTTCGTCACCGTCGACGGCGGCAAGCCGCGCCACCGCGCCCCGGCCGAGCTGGCGGACATCGGCGAGCTGCCCGAGCCCGCCTCGCGCCCGACGCTCGACAAGCCTTACAACATCGCGGTCGGCGGTGTCGGCGGCACCGGCGTGCTGACCATCGGCGCGCTGCTCGGCATGGCCGCCCACATCGAGGGCAAGGCCTCGATGATCCTCGACATGTCGGGCCTCGCGCAAAAAGGTGGCGCGGTGCTGAGCCACGTCCGCCTGTCCGATCACCCGGCCGAGGTGACATGCTCGCGCATCGTCACCGGCACGGCGGATCTCGTGCTCGCGGCCGACGAGGTGGTCGCGGTCGCCAAGGACACGATCTCGCTCTGCGACACCAGCCGCACCCGCGGCATCATCAACAGCCACGTCATTCCCACCGCCGATTTCGTCCTCAACCGCGACTTCAACTTCCAGACCCGCAAGCTGAACGGCCTCCTGGAGACGGCGCTGCACAAGGACTCGGTGTTCTTCGATTTCACCAAGCCGGCCGAGCAGCTGCTCGGCGATGCCATCGCCACCAACATGATGATGATGGGCTATGCCTATCAGAAGGGGCTGTTCCCGTTGTCGGCGGAATCGATCGAGCAGGCGATCGAGGTCAACGGCGTCTCGATCAAGATGAACAAGGAAGCCTTCCGTCTCGGTCGTCTCGCGGTCGCGAATCCCCAGCGCCTCGCCGGCATGCTGAAGGGCACGGACGAGGTCGTCGCGCCGAAGACGCTGGAGGCGATGACCCTCGACGAAGTCATCGAGCATCGCACCAGGCATCTCACCGCCTACCAGAACGGCCGGTTGGCCAAACGCTATCGCAAGCTGGTCGATCAGGTCCGTGACGCCGCGGTCAAGGGCGGCTACGGCGATGCGCTGCCGCGCGCGGTCGCGGTCAACTACGCCAAGCTGCTCGCGTACAAGGACGAATACGAAGTCGCGCGTCTCTTCACCGACGGCGCCTTCGCGCAGCAGCTCCGCGACCAGTTCGAGGGCGACTTCAAGTTCAGCTTCAACCTCGCCCCGCCGATCCTCGGCGGTGGCCTCGACGCGCTCGGCCGCCCGAAGAAGCGCGCCTTCGGCCCGTGGATGCTGAACGTCTTCCGCGTGCTGGCGAAGTTCAAGTTCCTGCGCGGCACGGCGCTCGATATCTTCGGCCGCAGCGCCGACCGCAAGCTCGAGCGTGACCTGATCGCCGGCTACGAGAAGGACGTCACAACCGTGCTCGGCCTGTTGTCGCCTGTTACGATCGACACCGCGGTGGAATTGCTCTCGCTCCCCGACCGCATCCGCGGCTACGGCCCCGTGAAGGAGAAGGCGGTTGCCGACGCGAAGGCCCGCTACGCCCAGCTCGCTGCCGATCTGGCAAACCCGCCGCCGGCGCCACGGCAGATCGCAGCCGAGTAGGGCAGTCTCGTAGGGTGGGCAAAGGCGCAACGCGCCGTGCCCACCACCTGCCATTGATTACGAAGAAGACGTAGGCACGCTGCGCTTTGCCCACCCTACGGAATCTTGCCCGGACAGCGGTTCGATACGTGCCAGCGAGCCGGCGATTTACCCGGTCCGAGCTATTTGGTAATCGTATCCTCACCTCCTCGTTGGACCGGACGCGCGAGCAATGTTTACAGCCCTTGATGCGCCTCCCGATCGGCTCGATAAGCACGAGCAGAACTTCGTCGAGCAAGTTCGCAACCACGGCTGGTTTGGCACGCATGTCATGCCTGATGGCGAAGGACCCGGCTTCGCCTATACGACCGGCCTCTGGCTGAGGTTCAGATTTCCAGAGCTGATCGTGTTTTCGATGCGGCAACAGACGGCCCAGGATACGTTCTGGACGATCTACCAGGAGCTCGACGCTGGACGGCGACCGCCGATCGGTGAGCTGACCGATGCGCTGTTTCAGAACGTCGCCGCCGTGCTTCTTCCGGTGTCCTTGCAACACTATCACTCTCACCTCGGATGGAGCAGGTGGTTCTACGGCAATGATGAGTTTGAATGCCTGCAGGTCGTGTACCCCGATCGCGACGGGCATTTTCCCTGGGTCGCGGAGGCGTCCACTGAAGCCCGCGCCGCGCAGCCCGACCTGACGGAAGGCAGTTGGCGGGGACGGCACGAGGTCTCGTAGGGTGGGCAAGGCGCAAAGCGCCGTGCCCACCACCTGCCATTGATTACGAAGGAGACGTGGGAACGCTGCGCTTTGCCCACCCTCGGATTCTGATGATCTTGTGCGTTTGACAAAAGTTGCGCCCGCACGATATCAGCAACTTGCGATAGTGAAGCGCGCCGGGCGACGCGGTCGTGCGCTAAGCGAGGCGGCGATCGATGTCATTGCGCAATGTGTTGATAGTGTTTTTGGCCGTCGGCGTGTTGGCGACGTTGGGGCTGTATTGGAACCAGCACGCCATCGAACGCGTCATGCGTGATGGCTACGGCACCACGGGGAAAATCACGTCGGCCCAACCCGTCTCGCCGCGATTTCCGTTCGTGTTCGACGGAGCCTGGCCGCGCTATGTCGATGAAAACCTGTCGATCGGATTGCAATGGACCGGTCGGGACGGCGTTGCGCGCGAGCACAAGGGCATCGCGGTCAGCGCCGCCTATGCGGCGCGGGTCACGGTCGGCAATCAGCTCAAGCTCCTGACGATTCCCATTCAGGTCGTTGACGACGATTCATCGCTTCCGGTGGTGGTCGAGGATCTCGACGACCATCTGAGCCATCTCCGGTCCCTGTCCGGCTTCATGTTGGCGGGAACAGCCATTTGCGCCGTCATTCTGGTGCTCGTGATCGGGTGGCAGGCATGGTCGGCGCGTCGAAGCGGGCCCGGGAGCGCCGCAATCGCCAACCGAGCGCGTCCCTTTCCTTACACCCTCGCGCTGCTGGCCGTCGTGATGCTTTCATTCGGCGGTTACATGCTGGTGAGCTCCTATGCCGAGCAAAGCACGTTGAAGGAGATCCTCGACCGCGGCGATGAAGCGACCGCGGATATCACCCGTGCCTATGGTGAAGTGAACAAGGCCGGCGAGGCTCCAAGCTATCTCGTTACGCTAGCGTGGACCGACAGAAGCGGACAGCAGCAGACCTACGGGCCGACCCATATCAGCCCGGCCTTCTGGCGGCAGATCACACGTAACGGCGTTCAGACGGTCAGGCAGACCAGGATCCGCTACCTCACGGGCCGGCCGGATGCGCGGCCTCTCATCGTCGACGACGCGGCCGAACACCAATACCAGAACAGTTTTGGCGTGAAGGGCGGCGCTGTTTTCCTGGCCTTCGGCCTGATCCTGGCTGGGCTGATGCTGTTCTTCGGTTATCGCGCGCGTCCGAGTGCCGGTTCGTAGCTCGGGTGAGCGTAGCGACACCCGAGACGGTTTGCGCGGCATCTCCAGGATGTCGCTGCGCTGATCCGGGCAGCCACACCATCCCTTGTGTCGCCTGCCGGGCAAAACATCCACGCCGTGGGTCAATCCATTGGCGTAAAAACATTCCGCTTTACCGAAATTCGGAATTGTCGTACCTGCTGCTCACCTCATCCCAGTCAGAGGGGCGTATCGCGATCGTCACGAACGCGGGGTGAGTGGCGGTGGACGCGGGCTGCGTCGCGCGAGCGATTGTCTCGTGCACGACGGGCGCGGTCTCGCGTACGGCAAAATCGTGTGGTCCTGACGCCCGGGGTCTGTGCGTCAAGTGTTGCGGTCATCCGCAAGGCGACGGGGGCAATAGTGCATCGCTCCCCGGGGAGAGCACGACATAAGCCGTAAAGCCACTGCGCAGGGAAGGCCGGTTGTTTGGCTTCACCTGTATGCCGCTGTGCAGCCTCTTGTAGCGCAACCTTCGCACAGTGGACCGTGGGTGCCCGGCCGGCGCCCGGTCTTCCCTGCGCCCTCTGTTCCCGGAGGGGAGCAAGACGGAAGCAAAGCTCGGGCGAGGTGCGCCGCGAGGATGCGGGGGTGTGTCTGCGAAACGCGACTTGAGTTGAAATTGCGCTGTCAGTGCCCACGAACTCCGTCATTGCGAGCGCAGCGAAGCAATCCAGAATCCTTCCGCGGAGGGATTCTGGATTGCTTCGTCGCAAGGGCTCCTCGCAATGACGATGCGACAGGCAGGGTCGTTTCCTATCCGCGGCCCTGATTTTGGATGCACCTCCACTTGCGCCAACCCGCTGCCCTCTCGCGGGGCGGAATATTTCCCCGCTTGCCAATCAGCCCACCGCGGTTCAGAAAAAAGAGCCAAGAAGAAACGCGAGCGGAGACCTGAAGTTTGACCATCAAGGGCAAGGCCTACATTGCCGGGATCTACGAACACCCGACCCGGCATGCGCCGGACAAATCCACCGCGCAGCTCCATGCCGAGGTCGCCAAGGGCGCGATCGAGGATGCCGGGATCAGCAAGGACGATGTCGACGGCTATTTCTGCGCGGGCGATGCGCCCGGCGGCGCTTGGCCGATGGTCGATTATCTCGGCCTGAACACCAAAAAACTCCGCCACGTCGATTCCACTGAGACCGGCGGCTGTTCCTACATCATCCATCTCGGCCACGCGGCTGAGGCGATCGCCGCCGGCAAGTGCTCGATCGCGCTGATCACGCTGGCCGGCAAGCCGCGCACCGGGGTGATGCCGCCGCGCGCGGCCGGTGCCGAGGTCGATTTCGAATCTGCTTACGGCGCCACCACGCACAATGCCTATGGCATGTGTGCCATGCGCCATATGCACGACTACGGCACCACCAGCGAACAGCTCGCCTGGATCAAGGTCGCGGCCTCCCATCACGCGCAATACAATCCGCATGCGATGCTCAAGGACGTCGTCACCGTTGAGGATGTCTTGAACTCGCCGATGATCTCCGATCCCCTGCGCCGCATGGATTGCTGCGTTGTTTCCGACGGCGGCGGCGCGCTGATCGTGACCACGCCGGAGATCGCGAAGAGCCTGAAGAAGCCGCTGGTCAAGCTGATCGGCCATGGCGAGGCGATGAAGGGCCCGCGCGGCGGCAAGGATCTCGATCTGACTTACTCCGCCGGAATCTGGTCCGGCCCGCGCGCGTTCGAGGAAGCCGGCATTACGCCGAAAGACATCAAATACGCCTCGATCTACGACAGCTTCACCATCACCGTCTTGATGCAGCTCGAGGACCTCGGTTTCTGTAGGAAGGGCGAGGGCGGCAAGTTCGTCGCCGACGGCAATCTGATCTCGGGCGTCGGCAAGCTGCCGTTCAACACCGATGGCGGCGGCCTCTGCAGCAACCATCCCGTCAATCGCGGCGGCATGACCAAGATCATCGAGGCGGTCAGGCAGCTGCGCGGTGAGGCGCATCCGAAGGTCCAGGTCAGGAACTGCGATCTCGCCATCGCCCACGGCACCGGCGGCCTTTTGGGCGTGCGCCACGCCGCCTCGACCGCCATTCTGGAGCGCGTGTGATGGGTGATGCAAAGAAATATCCGGCCCCGGTGACGAACCCCGAGACCGCCGCGTTCTGGGATGCGGCGAAAGAGGGCAAGTTCATGATCAAGCGCTGCACGGCGTGCGGCGAGGCGCACTACTTCCCGCGCTCGATCTGCCCGTTCTGCTATTCGGACAAGACGGTGTGGGAGGAGGCGTCGGGCGAGGGCACCATCTACACCTGGAGCCTGATGCGGAAGTCGCCGACCGGTCCTTACGCGATCGGCTACGTCACGCTGAAGGAGGGACCGTCGGTGCAGACCAATTTCGTCGACTGCGATCTCGAGACGCTCAAGATCGGCCAGAAGGTGAAGGTGGTGTTCAAGCCGACCGACGGCGCGCCATTGCCGTTCTTCACGCCGGCCTGATGCGACGCTGCGTAGGGTGGGTAGAGCGCAGCGAAACCCACCGACGCCAGCAATGATGGGTTTCGCTGCGCTCTACCCATCCTACGAATTCTTCCTTCTCCCCTTGAGGGAGAAGGTGGCGCGAAGCGCCGGATGAGGGGTTCTCTCCATGGAGAGAGCTTTTGGTGCGGAGGCAACCCCTCACCCAAACGCGTATGTGGCCGGCACCTCGTGGCCCTCTCCCACAAGGGGAGAGGGCGCATCAATGAGCGCCGGTGAAATTCCGGGAGGAAACCAGAAAAATGTCCGCCAGATACGAAGAGCTCAAAGGCCTGAAAAATCTCGGCCAGAAATACGCTTACACCGACCGCGAGGTGATGCTTTACGCCTACGGCATCGGCCTCGGCGCCGATCCCATGGACGAGAACGAGCTCGCCTTCGTCAACGAGGGCACGCTGACGCCGCGGCCGCTCAAGGTGGTGCCGACCTTTGCGTCCGTTGCCGCGTGGGGCGCGGGCCCCGGCGAGATGAACCTCAACCGCGTCATGGTGGTGGACGGCGAGCGCGACATCACTTTTCATCAGTCACTGCCAGTGGCCGCCCACATCACCGCCGACTCCTCCGTTGTCGAAGTCTACGACAAGGGCAAGGACAAGGGCGTCGTCATCAGCCACCAGACCGTGCTCAAGAACGAGAAAGGCGAGAAGCTGGCGACGCTGGTCGCCTCGCGCTTCGCCCGCGGCGACGGCGGCTTTGGCGGCCCGAACCTGACCCAGCCCGATCCGCACAAGATCCCCTCGCGCGCGCCCGACAGGACCATCGACATCACGACGCGCCCGGACCAGGCGCTGGTCTATCGCCTCTGCGGCGACCGCAACCCGCTGCACTCCGATCCCGAGTTTGCCAAGAAGGCCGGCTTCCCGCGCCCGATCCTGCACGGCATGTGCACCTACGGCATCACCTGTCGCGGCGTGCTCCAGACCTATGCCGACTACGACGCCAGCGCCTTCCGCCAGCATGTCGCGCGGTTCTCGTCGCCGGTCTATCCCGGCGAGACCGTGACCATGGACCTCTGGAAGGACGGCAACACGATCTCGTTCGAAGCCAAGGTGAACTCGCGCGGGGTTACGGTGATCAAGAACGGCAAGACGGTGCTGGGTTAGCAACACGCGACGGCCGTCGTCTCCCTCGCCCCGCTCTTGCGGGGAGAGGGGCTCTCACCACGAACTGGGACGGTATTGAGACCTGTACCCCTCACCCGGATCGCAAGAGCGACATAAGAAGAGAAAGAAACAAAAACAGGGAGACGCCACCATGGGACTGCTCGATGGCAAGGTTGCGCTGATTACCGGCGCGGGCGGGGGGCTCGGTGAGGCCTACGCAAGACTGTTCGCGCGGGAAGGGGCCTCGGTCGTCGTCAACGATCTCGGCGGCCCCCGCGATGGCTCCGGCGCCGACAAGTCGATGGCACAGCTCGTGGTGGATGCGATCAAGGCCGAAGGCGGCAAGGCGGTCGCCAACGGTGCCGACATCTCCACCATGGAAGGCGGCCAATCGGTCTTCGACGACGCCATCAAGCATTTTGGCCGAGCCGATATCCTGGTGAACAATGCCGGCATCCTGCGTGACCAGACCTTTTCAAAGGCCAGCGAATCCGACTGGGACAAGGTCATCAAGGTGCACCTGAAGGGCACCTTTTGTTGCACCATGCCGGTGTTTCGCTGGATGCGGGAAAACGGCGGCGGCGTCATCGTCAACACCTCCTCGACCTCGGGCCTGATCGGCAATTTCGGGCAGACCAATTACGGCGCGGCCAAGGGCGGCATCTGGGGCCTGTCCAACGTGCTGGCGATCGAGGGCCGCAAATACAACATCCGGATCTGGACGCTGGCCCCGGGCGCCCTGACCCGCATGACCGCAGACCTGCCCCGCTATAAGGAGAACCCGGGGGCGGCGCTGGGGCCGGACGGCATCGCGCCGGCTGTGCTATACATGGTCAGCGATTTGTCGGGCGATCAGACCGGCAAGGTGCTGGGCGTGTCCGGGCCCCGCGGCGTGCGCGAAATGCGGATGATGGAAATGGAAGGCTGGAAACCGCCGCACTCGGGCTGGAAGGCCCAGGACATCGCCGATCATGCCAAGGAGATCTTCTTCTCCGAGGAGCAGATCAAGATGGGGGCGCGGAGGTTTTAGGCCATGGCCGTTCCGGGGACGCCTCTGCGAGCCGCCTCGGGATGACGAACAGAGGACACAAGGACTGATGAAGCTCACCGCCGACGCCAAGGGCACCTTCGCAATCGCGCCGACGCCGTTCCACGATGACGGCCGGATCGACGAGCGCTCGATCGACCGCCTGACCGATTTCTACGAGGAGGTCGGCTGCGACGGCGTCACGGTGCTCGGCATCCTCGGTGAGGCGCCGAAGCTCGACGCCGCCGAGGCCGAGCAGGTGGCGGTGCGCTTCGTCAAGCGCGCCAAGAAAATGCAGGTGATCGTCGGCGTCTCGGCGCCGGGCTTTGCCACCATGCGCGCACTGGCCAAGGCCTCGATGGATGCGGGCGCGGCCGGCGTCATGATCGCGCCGCCGCCCTCGCTCCGCACCGACGATCAGATCGTCGGCTATTTCAAGCAGGCGGCCGAGGCGATCGGGCCAGATGTGCCCTGGGTGCTTCAGGATTACCCGCTGACGCTCTCGGTGGTGTTTACGCCGGCCGTGATCCGCAAGATCGTCATGGACAATCCGAATTGCGTGATGCTCAAGCACGAGGACTGGCCGGGGCTGGAAAAAATCTCGACGCTGCGCGGCTTCCAGAAGGACGGCTCGCTCCGGCCGCTGTCGATCCTCTGCGGCAATGGCGGCACGTTCCTCGACTTCGAGATGGAGCGCGGCGCCGACGGCGCCATGACCGGCTATGCGTTCCCCGAACTCCTGATCGATGTCGTGAACCTTTCCAAGGCCGGCAAGCGCGATGCCGCGCACGATCTGTTCGACGCACATCTTCCGCTGATCCGCTACGAGCAGCAGCCGGGCGTCGGCCTGACCATTCGCAAATACGTGCTGCAGAAGCGCGGCATCATCGCCTCCAGCGCCCAGCGCAAGCCCGGCGCCACCATCACGCCGGCGGCGAAGGCAGAGGTCGAGTACCTGTTGTCGCGCGTTGCCCGCTTCGACAAGCGCGCCAATCTCGGCCCGCAATCCAGCGCCGCAGGCTAGTTGAATGGCCGAGACATCAGCATCACGCCCGGCCTCGACCATCCTTCTGCTCCGTGACGGTGCCAGGGAGCTGGAGGTCTTCATGATGGTCCGCCATCATCAGATCGAGTTCAACTCGGGCGCGCTGGTGTTTCCGGGCGGCAGCGTCGATGCCGGCGATCAGGAGATCGTCGCCCGCTCCGACCTGTATTCGGGCGGCGAGGACTTGAGCGAAGCGGACCGCGGTTTTCGGATCGCGGCGATCCGCGAGACCTTTGAGGAGAGCGGCATCCTGCTGGCGCGGGCGAAGGACTCGGGCACACCGGTCGATGCCAAGCGCGCCGGCGAGATTGCGGACAAGCACCGCGTTGCGCTCAACGAGCACAAGATCAGCTTCCTGAACATTCTCGCTGACAACGGCCTCCAGCTTGCGCTCGACACGCTCGTGCCTTACGCGCACTGGATCACGCCGGAAGGCATGCCGAAACGCTTCGACACCTGGTTCTTCCTCGCCGCGGCACCGCCTGATCAGCTCGGCGCGCATGACGGCCGCGAGTCCACCGACTCGATCTGGGTCTCGCCGCGCGAGGCGGTGGAGGGCGGCGACAGCGGCCGCTTCAAGCTGCCGTTTCCGACCACGCGCAACCTGATCCGCCTCGCCAAGCAAAGCAGCGTGAGTGCCGCGCTGGAGCACGCCCGCGGCCTGTCCATCGTCACGGTGATGCCCGTGATGACCAAGACCGACACCGGCCGCCAGCTCCGCATTCCCCGCGAGGCCGGCTATGACGGCGAGGTGTTCGAGGTCGGCGCGGTCGGCTAGGATACTTCGATAGAGAACGAAGTATTGACGAGCGCGGACGCGCTAGGTTCCGTCCCTGACATCGGGACGGGACGCATCATGGACAACCGGCAGGACACCAACATCGCCGTCGAGCTGGCGCTGCTGGTCGCGCTCGCAACGCTCTGGGGCGGCTCCTATACCTTCATCAAGCTCGGCGTCGCCACCATCCCGCCGATCACGTTGATCGCGGCCCGCACGACGATTGCAGGCCTGCTGCTGCTTGCGATCATGTCGGCGTGGGGAATCAGGATGCCCACGGATGCCGCGACATGGCAGCGCTTCGCGTTCCAGGCCGTGCTCAACAGCGTGATTCCCTGGACGCTGATCGCCTGGGGCGAGCGCCATGTCGATGCCGCGCTCGCCACCATCCTCAACTCGGCCGGGCCGATCTTCACCTTCCTGCTCACAGCGGTCGTGACTCGGCACGAGGCCACGACTCCGCGAAAGCTGTTCGGCGTCGTGGCGGGCATGGCTGGCATCCTGCTGATCGTCGGCGTCGATGCCTTCCATGACATCGGCAGCGGCATCATTGCGGAAGCGGCGATCGTCGCCGCCACCATCTGCTATGCCTGCGCCGCGATCTTCGGCCGCAGCTTCAAAGGCCTCGACCCGATGGCGCCGGCCGCCGGCTCGCTGCTGGCGGGCGCCGCGGTCCTGATCCCGGCCTCGCTGGTGGTTGAGCAGCCCTGGACGCTGTCGCCGTCGCTGAGCTCGGTGCTGGCGCTGCTCGCGCTGGCCGTGTTCTCGACCGCCGCGGCGTTCGCGATCTACTTCCGCCTGATCCAGACCCTGGGGTCGGTCGGGACCACGGCGCAGGCGTATTTGCGCGTCCCCATCGGGGTCGCCATCAGCGTCGCCTTTCTCGGCGAAAGCCTGAGCCAGACCGCCTGGATCGGCCTTGCCTGCGTCGTCCTCGGCGTTGCCGCCATGACCATCCCGGCCCGGCGGCGGACAAGCGTCAAAACATCATAATCGGAAGGGGAGAAGGGCGGCGGGTCCGCGATATTAAGGATATTTGGCGGCCAGAGGCATGTTCCCCCGGGGCCGCAATACGTCGTATATTGGGTCTCCAGTAGCCCGGTCCTTAAAACGCACCAATGTCCGCCGAATTGACGCCGACCCCTGAGAAAAAGCGAACATTTTCGCTCTCCATCGGCCAGCTCACCTTCGGCAGCTTCCTGTTGGTGCTGGCGGTGATCATCGTCACCTCGACCGCGAGCGTGATCGCGATCCGGCACATCGACACGACCTTCGCCGAGTTGCAGCGGCTCCAAAGCGTCGGCGACCTCGCCGAGGATATCGACCGCCGCATGAACGAGCTGCGGCTCGCCGCGCGCGACTTCGTCACCGATCCCGGCGCCGGCATCCAGTTCCAGCAAGTCGGCGAGGCGGCCTCGACGCTCAGCGATATCCTGAAGAAGACCCGCATCGAGCTCGCACCCGAGCAGCAGGACATGATCGACGGGGTCACCGAACGCCTTGCGACCTATCGCAATGGCCTGGAGCGGATCTCGACCCTGATCGACCGCCGCGCCCAGCTCCTTGCCGGCCTGCCGCCGCTGCGCGACCGGTTCGACGTGGCCGTCGGCGCCACAGCGGACCGCGAGCTGGCCTCCCGCCTGTCGGAGGCGCAGAGCCGGATTGCACTCGGGCTGCTCGCGCGCAACCCGTCTGCGGCCGAGCAGGCCGCCGAGGGGATGCGGGCGATGGACATTGCCGACGCCAGATTGAAGTCGGCCGTCAATGATTACGCCGAAGCCATTATGGCCGTGGCCGTCCGGGAGCGGCAGATCGCCGACATCGACCGCGAGGTGCTGGGCACCGAGGGCCGCCTGATCGGTCGCGTCACCGAGTTGCTGCGCGAGGTCAGCGCCCGGCGCGGCCACGTGCTGTCGCGCGATTTCGCGCGCACGCTGACGGAAGCACGGTGGCAGAGCATCGTGCTCGGTTCCATCGGCGTGCTGATCGGCATGGTCGCAGCCGCCTTCGTGGTGCGGCGGACGGTCCGGCCGCTTGCGAAGATCGCAAGATCGATCCGCGCGCTCGCGGCGGGCGAGAAGAACACCTCGATCCCGTCGGCCGACCTCGACAACGAGATCGGCGACATCGCGCGGGCGGCCGAAGTGTTCCGCCGCGCGCTGGAGGAGGCCGACACGGCGCGCGAGGCGGCGGTACGCGCGCTCACCGAGCAGCGCCTCGCCGAAGAGAGCTATCGCAAACTGTTCGAGGGGTCGATCGACGGCATCTATGTCACGACGCCGGCCGGCGACCTCCTCAACGCCAATCCGGCGCTGGCGCGGATGATGGGCTATGACAGCCCGCAGCACCTGATCGACAGCATCAACGACATCGCCCACACGATCTACGTCAGTCCCGAGGCGCGTGACGAATATCAGCGGCTGATGGCGCGCGACGGCATGGTGCGTGAGTTCGAGTACCAGGTGCGCCAGCGCAGCGGCAACATTTTGTGGCTCTCAGACAGCGCGACCGGCGTGCGGGACGAGGCGGGCAACATCGTCCGCTACGAGGGCACGCTGCGCGACATCACCGATCAGAAGCGGGCGGAAGACGCCATTGCCGAAGGACGGCGCCTGCTCCAGCAGGTCATCGACACCGTGCCCGCGGTCATCAACGTCAAGAACCGCGACCTGCGCTACGTGCTGATGAACCGCTACATGGCCGGCATCTTCGGCATCGAGCCCGGCGATGCGCTCGGCCGCACCACGGCGGACCTGATGTCGCGCTATGGCGCGGCCAAGTCCGACGAGAGCGACAAGAGGGTGCTCAAGCTCCGCAAGGGACTCGGCTTCTACGAGGAGGAGTATAAGGACGCCTCCGGCAATATGCGGCAATGGCTGGTCAACAAGCTGCCGCTGCTCGATGCCGAGGGCGAGATCGAGCGGATCGTCACCGTGGCGCTCGACATCGGCGAGCGCAAGCGTGGCGAGCAGGAGATGCGCAAAGCCAAGGAATCCGCCGAGACCGCGCTGCGCAATCTGCGCGAGACCCAGGCCTCGCTGATCGAGGCGGAGAAGCTGGCTGCGCTCGGGCGGCTCGTTGCGGGCGTCGCACACGAGGTCAACAATCCCGTCGGCATCAGCCTCACGGTTGCCTCCGCGCTGGAGCGCAAGACCGCGATGTTCACGTCAGAGGTCGAGCGCGGCGAGCTCCGCCGCTCCACGCTCAACGACTTCCTCAACACCAGCCGCGACGCGTCCTCGCAGCTCGTCTCCAATCTCAACCGCGCTGCCGAGCTGATCCAGTCGTTCAAGCAGGTCGCGGCCGACCGCAACTATTCGGACCAGCGCAGCTTCGATCTCGGCGACCTCACCGAGCAGGTGGTGATGAGTCTGCGGCCGGGCCTGCGCAAGCACAATCTGACGCTCAACGTCGAGTGTCAGCCGGATCTGACCATGAACAGCTACCCCGGCCCATATGGCCAGGTGCTGACCAACCTGTTTCTCAATTCGGTGGCGCACGCCTTCCCGGACGGCCGGCCGGGGACGATCGACATCCAGGTGCGCGAGTCCGGCAAGGACAATGTCGAGATCATCTTCTCGGACAACGGCTGCGGCATGTCGCTCGACGTCCGCCGCCGCGCGTTTGATCCGTTCTTCACCACGAGACGCGATCAGGGCGGCACCGGCCTCGGACTGCACATCGTCTACAGCATCGTCACCAACCGGCTCGGCGGGCGGCTCGATCTCGATTCCGAGCCGGGCGAGGGCACGCGCATCCAGATCATTTTGCCGCGCGTAGCGCCGCTCGAACAGGCGGCGGAGTGACCAGCCCCGCGGTCGCATTGACGCGGCAGCAAGCCGGCACTGCGGGCGATCTTTACCCGCGAACGAGAGCTGCGCCGAGGACGAGACAGCCGGCGCCCAGTGCGCGTGTCAAACTGACCGGATGCTGCGGCAGGCCGAGCATACCGATGTGGTCGAACGCCAACGAACCGAGCAACTGACCGACGACGATCAACGTCAACACCGTCGCCACGCCAAGGCGCGGCACCATGAAGATGCTGGTCACGATGAAGATCGCGCCGAAAATTCCCCCGGTCCATGCGATCAAGGGAGCTCGTCCGGCCAAGGGGCCAGCGGGAATCGGCTCGCGCAGCGCGGCGAGAACCAGCAGCAAGGCGATTGTTCCGCCAAGATAACTCGCGAACGCCGCCCACCTCGCTGATTGCAAGGCATTGCCAAGGCCAGCGTTCAGCACTTGCTGGAGGGCGAGGCTTAGGCCCGCAAACAGGACCACGAAAGATGCCAGGAGGTTCATGCGCAGCTCGCAATGAATGCAGAGGTGGAGCCAGCTTAACGACCGGGGCCGATTCACGTCTGGAATGAAATCGACCGCCTCATTCCGCGAAAGCCGAACGATAGGCGGCCGGCGTTGCGCCGTAAGCGCGACGAAACAGGCGACCAAGGTGACTCTGATCGGAGAACGAGCCGGCATAAGCCACGTCGGCGACGGTGTCGCCGCGCTTCAACCGCGAGCGTGCCGAGGCCAGTCGCAACACAAGGCGATAGGCAGCAGGGGTCATCCCGACCTCTCGCTTGAACCGCCGAATGAAGCCGTCGGTCGATCGGCCTTGCCGTGCTGCTGACGCGCGGATGTCGAGGCCTTCGCACGAAACCAGCTCCGTTAGCGCGGCACGTCGCGCAGGCAGCACGGGATCTCTCGGCCATGGGTCGTGCGAGCCGATCGCATCGAGTATCTCGTCTGGCGAGGTCGCTAGCGAGTGGCGGATGCGGAGCGGCCCCGAGATCTCTCTCACCGCTGCATGATCGCTCGGCACGTACAGATGGGTGACGATCGAGCCGGGGCCACCATACGAGGCATGTGGTACGCCCCCGGGGATGACGACGATATCGCCGATGGTGGCGCAAAACTCTCCGAACGCCGTCATGTACATGCGCCATCCTTCGATCACGGCGGCGACTTGAACATCCGGGTGAACGTGATACGCGAGCGCGGCAGCCTTTGTCGCCGCGAGGTGACCCAGCTCGATCGCCGAGCCGCGTTCCCATGGGCGATATGTCCACGATCCAGGCATTCTCACTGCATAAGACCTATTGCGCGGGATGTCAGCAGGGGCCGCCGCGACTTGTTTTCGGCCGCTCGCGGCGGCGCGGCCTAGTCGGCCTCCGCGAGCTTGTGCAGCGTCGCACCGAAAATCAGGCTGGCCTTGCCGACGAGCGCCGTGCCCGTCATCTCCGCGCGGGTGTCCGTGTAGGTGCCGCTGACGCCGATGCCGACCGGCGCGGGGCCGCCGAACAGTGGATTGTCATCGCCCCGCGGCGAAGTGTGCCGTTGCACCAGCACCTCGCCCTTGAAGGTGTGGTCGTCCTTCACGACGTAGCTGCCGGTGTAATAGAGGTAGGCATCGCCGCCAAGGATCTTGCCGTCGCGAAAGAGAATGACGCCGCTGCCCTTGCCGACTCGACCATCGAGCAGGTTGACGTGAATCGAATAGAGGCCGTTCTTCATAACGTCCCGAGGCCGGCCGCCATCGCCCAATGACGTAACCGGTAGCGCTTTTATGCCAAAGCGCATCCGCTCGCGCAACGCGGCAGTTTGCCGGCCGGCCGTGCGAGTCGGCTGCCGCGAGCCGTAGTTGTCCCGGCTTGTCTATGACACCGCCATGACGGTCTGATCATGACGCGAGGCCAGTCGTTGCGAATCAAGTTGGCCCGCGAAATGCATAACCATTGTTGCACTGGCCGCGGGGTGCTGGAGCAGGACAAACGTGAGCAACTGGATCGATTCCGGCGGCGATGAGCCGCGTCTGTACAGTGTGCGTCCCACGATTTGCGAAACACGACAACGGCGGACCGGCACCGCGACACGCTGGCGACGCGTGGCGAGCCTCGCCTGCGTCTTGGCCTTGATCGCACTCGCAGCCCCGTTCGGGCACGCGCGCGACCGCGGCCAGTTCGTCAACACCAATGCCGACTTGAAGGCCTGGTTCGACGGCCTGCGCAGCGGCAAGGGACCGTGCTGCTCCGATGCCGACGGCTCGGCGCTCTCGGATACCGACTGGGAGAGCAAGGACGGGCACTACCGTGTCCGCGTCCCGCGCTACGGCTACGGGCTCGACGGCCAGAAGCAGGAACTCATCTGGGTCGACGTGCCCGAGGAAGCCGTGATCTCGGAGCCGAACCGGGTCGGACGGACCATGGTGTGGCCGATCTACGGCTACACGGGCGTGGCCATCCGCTGCTTCATGCCCGGTAGCATGACTTAGCCGGGCGACAGCGCGCCCGGCCTCTCGCCGGCATTGGATGCGGCGCCGCGTCAGGCGTATTTCTTGTCGCGCTCGAGCAGCTCGATGGAGATGCCTTCCGGGCCGCGAATGAAGCAGATGCGGACGCCGGGCCGGATCGTGGTCGGCTCGCGTGTGAAGGTGACGCCCTTGGCCTTGATCTCGGCCGCGACGGCGTCGATGTCCTTCACCGTGAGGCCGAAATGGTCGAGGCCTTGATGCGGGTGCGGAGGCGGCGGGCTGACGGCGTTGTGGCCCTCGAGCGGCGCGATGAAGATCTTTGCGCCGCCGAGGTTCACGTCTATCCGTCCGGGCGCCTGCACAATCTCGCCGCCGAGGATGTCCCGCAGCCAGGCCGCGGTGGCCTCCGGATCGGGGCTGCGCAGATGGACGTGGTCCCAAGTGACGACGACAGGCATTTCATGTTCTCCCAACGGGGTCTTCGATGTTGCAGCGCATGTTAGCGGCCTCAGGTGGTGATCGCCACCGTCCTTGCCGACTCGGCACGAGCGCGGGAACCTTAGTTCGTCTGCCGGATTAGGGTAAATAGCGACCGAGTCCGTCGCTTCGGCCGCTGTCGGTGATGGACCATGAACGCCAGGTTTGACCGGATCGGGTTGGCACGTTTTGCGGGAAGCAGCGAGCGGCTGGCGCGGATCGTGACGATCGCGAGCGTCGCCTTTGGCCGAAGCCTGCTGTGGCTGATGGCGGCCATCATCGTCGGTTGCGGCATCTGGATGCTCCTGCCGCCCTCCAAGGGCAACAGCGCTGAACCGGTGAAGTCCGACGTGGCGACTGAACCGCCTCCTTCGCGTGACGCGGGACCGTCAGTCTCGCCGGTGACCCAGGCTCAGGCCCCGGCTGCGGCAGAACTCGATCGTCTCAGAATTTCGTCGCAGACCTGGCGTCGCGGCGGCCTCGGCTCGAAGGCGCTGGTGACATTCACGCTGCGAAACGACAATGACTATGCCGTAAAGGATCTGGAGATCGTCTGCGCATTCACGCGGCGCGATGGCAGCCATCTCACCGACCGCAGCCGTGTGCTTGCGGATACGGTGACGATGAAGAGCCGCAAGACCTTTGCGCGCATTCCTGTCGGCGTCGTCAACGTCAATGCCGATCAGGCGAAGTGTTCGCTTGTCGCGGCACGGCGCGCATAAGGACGGCATTTCCGGTAGCGGAAAAGTTACCCTCCGAGGGGCTTGGCTGAAAAACCTGGCGTTGCCATTTGAACCAATGGCTGGGTGGTAGGAACCAATTAGAGTATCGCCTGTTTTAAGGCGAAGAGCCCACGCGGGGATGCGGGGGGCGGAGCGTGGCCAATGCCCATCTTTCGGTATTTCGTTTTTGTCGGTGGAGCCTTGCTCGCACTGTTGTTCGCGGCAAATTACGTTCTGCCGTCGCAGCCGGTTGCGCAGGCCGTTGCCACCGCAAGCAATGATCAGCCGCTGATCCGGATCCGGTCCGATCGCCATTTGCCTGAGCGCGTCGTGCTCGACACCAGCCAGCCGACGATTGCGGTTCCCGTGGTCAAGACAGCCGCGGTCGTCGCGCCGCAACCGCCGGCGCAGGAGGCTATGTCGCCCGCGCTGGCCGAGATGTCGGCCAAGGCGCGGGTGCGCGAGACATTTGCCCAGTTCACGCCGGCCCTGAAGGGCGATACCGCCGCTGCGAAGAAGACCGACGTGAAGCCGCAGCTTCAGGCGCAGGCCCAGCCTGCTCAAGGCCAAGCTCCGCAGACCCAGGCGCAGCAGCCCAAGCGCAAGGTGGCCCGGACCCATCCGGCGCCGCAGCAGGGCCGGCCGATGATGCTGGTGGCGCAGCAGCCCCATTTCGGTCTCTTCAACACGACCTGGTGAGAGCGCCTCTGACCCGTCCCGAAACGCGGCGGGGAGGGCTTTTTATTGGTCAGTCTCTCTGCTAATTCGAACCCATCCGAACGCCGTCCGATGTGCTGGCCTGTCAGCCGCCGGTCCGGCGCTTCTCGGTTGCGGCCCAACGCCCGGGCCGGGGCGCTCGTAGCTCAGCTGGATAGAGCATCGGATTTCGATTCCGAGGGTCGGGAGTTCGAATCTCTCCGAGCGCGCCATTTGTCGGGCTAGGGCTTTGAAGCCCCCAGCCGACGCGCAAGCCTCCGTCTACTTGCCCTGGATCTTCAGCCCATTGGGGCCGACGTTGATCTGGAGGCCGTCGGGCTGCATCTTCGCCTGGTAGAGGTTGTAGCCGAGCACGGCCGCCGTGACGACCAGAGCGCCAATGATCAGAAACAGGACATTGCGGTTGATGGACATGCTTTTCCCTGAACCACCCGGTTGACGGCGAGAAAAAGCCCCGCGCGTGGAGGCGCGGGGCTCTTCAGTGCGCCACCGGGGCTGGCTGACGGCGCACTGCTTGAACTGGGTAACGCGGTTCGAAGGAACTGGTTCCCGAATTGCTCGACGCACAAGTCCAGGGCCGAGCAGCCGGTGCCGCGGCCAGTGATGTCAGCTTGCGGCAAGACCGGTGTGCCTGGCCCGGGCCAGGGTCTCCGAGGGAGTCTCGTGAAAGGTCGCGCGGTAGGCGGCGGCAAACTCGCCGAGGTGATGAAAGCCCTGGGCGCGGGCGCATGTGGCGACCGTCGCACCGCCGCCCTTGAGGAGCCGCGCGCGCGTCGCCCATAGCCGCTTCAGGCGGATGTATTGATGCAGGCTCATGCCGCGCACCTTGCTGACCGCCCCGCCGAGCGTCCGGACCGAGACGCCGAATTCGCCGGCGAGATCGGCCGTATAGATCGGTGCGGTCGGATAGGCCGTGACGTAATCGTCGATCTGCTGCACGAGCCTGGCGGATCGCGCGCTTGCATTCGGCGCGCCGCGCTCCGACAGCGGGTCGATTTGAAACAAATCGTCGAGGGCGAGCAGCAGGCCCTCCTGGAGATGCGCGGCGACCTCGGTGGTTTCGAACATGTGCGGCTCGACCGACGCGGTCCGCAGGATGTCCTGCACGAGCTGCCGCGCGTAGAAAAGAGCGGCGGGGTCCGCGCTGCGAACCCACAATGAGTCGGCGCGATCGAACCAGTCGCGATCCCTCAGCGCGGGCGAGAACATGATCAGCGCGTGGTAATTGGTCTGATGCTCGACGAAATGGCAGTGATGATTGCCGCGCAAGGCGATGAAAACGCGCGAGTCGAGCTCTATGCCGCCCGAGCTGGCGCGCAGATCGTCGGTCATCGGCAGGATCACCATGCCGCCCGGCGCGCGATAAGCGCTATCGAGAATGCGCGCAAACGAGCGCGCCACGATGATCCGGCACCCCGGCAGATTCACGACCGCACGGGCTGCCGCGAAATTGGCGACGTCGAGGGGAATGCTCCGGGCATCTTCCATCGACTCGGCCGGCCGAAACGCGTCGACATCGGCAAATCGGATCAGCTGGAGTGCGGACGAGGGGGCGAGAGCGTCGAAAAACATGCGTCTGGCCGGATGCTGCAATGTGACGATTAAATGAATGTCGATACATCGCAATCAATGGCGAAACATCGCGATTCAGTAAACCGGATTCCTGGCCGTAGTATTGCGGACATCATGTCACGAGGCGCGGGCAAATTCCCGGTAGATCGATGTCACCGTCAACGGTCCCGGCTCATCGGCTGGCCGGAGGCTAGGTCGATGAAATGCAGGCGCGTGCAGGCGGGGCAGGCGAAGGACTCGAAGCTGCGCCCTTCGGGTCTCTGCTGCCTTTCCAGATGCGTTTGCACATTCATGCCCGTCTGGGGGCATCGGAAAACAATGAAATCCACCATCGACACAGCATGACGAGATCGCGCCTGTCGTCTTTGATCTGGATCAGTTTTGGAGCCGGTCTAGATTGGAAGAGATCGACGCCGCCCGCCGTCTCGCAAAAGCGAAGGGGCCCCGAGGGCCCCTTCAAAATCACCAGCGGCGATAGCCGTAATAGCGGGGCCCATAAACCCGCGGGCCATAATATCTGGGCCCGTAATACGGCCGCGGCCCGTAATACCCATAATAGTTCGGGCGCCAAAAACAGCGTCCCCAGGCGTCGCAGACCATGCGGACCTGCTCGACGTTGGAAACCTCGGGCGCCACTGGCGCGGGTGCGATGGGCATGGCGGACGCCGCCGGCGATGCCATGAGGGCACCGAACAGGGATGCGGCGACGAGGCCAATCTTGAGCTTCATGATGTCTTCCTCCGCTGACGCAGGTCAGGATATCGAAGTTGTTCTGATCAAATTGTGGCGGAACCGAAATGTAATGCTGATGAACAAATCTTCAGCCAGCCCGCCACGGTCTCTCACTCCACCAGACTAGCCCAGCTTCGCACGCGGTACCAATGCTGCGCTTGCGTTGCTGTGATCCCGCACGACATCGCCACCATGCTTGATCCTGCGCAATTCGCCTTCGCAGCTTCGTCCCTAGTCTTGTCGCCGTGGCCGGTCCTTCGAGGAATTCGAAGAGCAGGCTCGCGAAGTTGCTTGGAGCTGTGCAATGGACAAGATGAGAATCGACAAGGGTGACTGGCTGGTCGTGTGCGACGGCCGCAAGGCGCTCATTCTGGAAAATCTCGGCGACGAGATGTTTCCGAATCTCCACACAAGGGAGGTGCATGAGCAGCCCAATCCGGCGACCCATGCGCAAGGCACCGATGCGCCGGGCCGGCTGAATGCGGGCGTCGGCGGCGCGCGCAGCTCGGTCGAGCAGACCGATTGGCACGATGAGGCCGAGCGCGCCTTCCTGCGCAGCCTGGCCGGCCGGCTCGATGCCGCCGTCAGCGCGGGTGAGACCTCGGCGCTGACCATGGTGGCTTCACCCCGCGCACTCGGCATGATCCGCGCCGATTATTCGGACGTGGTGCGCAAAGCGCTTCAGGGCGAGGTCGGCAAGGACCTCGTCAAGCTGCCGGTCTACGAGATCGAGAAGCAGTTGCTGCTGTCGGGCGCCGCCGGATAGGAACGCCCGCAGAAAGGCCCTGCCTGCGCCCCTCAGTAGCAGGGGTGCCGGCGGCGGTCCTGGCCGACATAGGCGGCCGCGCTCTGGTAGCAATGGTTGGTCGACGGGCCGTCGTAGAAGGCGAAGGTGCCGGGGGTGATGCCGGGGCCGTAATTGTGCACGTAGCTGATCGGATAGGGCAGCGGATTGGCATAGAAGCGGTGGTACCGGTGATGTCCCCGCGCCTCCGCAAGGCTGGGGGCGAGGATTGCCGCCGACAGGGCAGCAACCGCGGCTACAAGCTTCAACGTGCTCATCTCGATTCTCCGGAACCCGCGCGAATAGGTCCGCTGTTTATAGCCATTTCGGGGCGCCCGGACACCCATCCGGCACCCGGAAAACGGGGCCCATCCCGCAGATTCCCGGAGGGGTGTGACAGAAATGCCGGGAGCAGGGCCGAAGGTTGCCCATTTTTGGCCTTTTCGGGATGCTTAACGAATTCCCCACACAAGTATGACCAAAGAGAATTCGCTTAAGAATCCTGTCGCCGGCCCCCGAACGGTTCTTGGGGGGTCCCTCAAGGCCGATCCATTCCTGAAGGCTTTCGCCGTCACCTCGCCATGCGCATCACGCTTTTGAGCCTGCTGTTGCTCTTCGTCGCCGCCACCACGCCGGCGCGTGCCGAGCTGCACATCACCCGCGACCACGGCGGTTACGTCGAGGAGTACAAGGCCAAGTACAAGCGGGTCCGCGAGAAGGGCGAGCGCGTCATCATCGACGGCATCTGCAACTCGGCCTGCACGCTGGTGCTCGGCATCGTGCCGATGAACAAGATCTGCGTGACGCCGCGGGCCAGCCTCGGCTTCCATCAGGCCTATTACGACAAGGCCTTTACCTTCGGTATCAAGGTCACCAGCGCGGAGGGGACGTCCGACCTGATGTCCTACTACCCGAGCACGGTGAAGGAATGGATCCGCCGCAATGGCGGGCTCACCACCGACATGAAGAAGATCAAGAACGGCGTCGAGCTCTGGAAGATCATCGACCCCTGTCCTGAAGAATGGTGAGCGGCTGAGCCGGTCCGCCGCGGTCGCTCGCAGCGCAGCATCGTCCAGACGAAATTCGCATTGCCGCACAGGCCCCGCTGGGGCAATGAGGGCGGCAATGAACCATAATCAAGAAGCCCTGACCGCCCGCGCCGCGCCGATCCTGTTCGTGCTGCTGTGGAGCACCGGATTCATCGGCACCAAATACGTCATCAACAACGCCGATCCCTTGACCTATCTCGCCATCCGCATGGCGATCGTGGTCGGCCTGATGGCGATCATCGCTGGCATTGCGCGGCCGAAATGGCCAGACCGTATCGGCATCGCGCATAGTGCGGTCGCCGGTATCCTCGTCCATGGCTTCTATCTCGGCGGCACCGCGATTGCGATTTCGCATTCGATTCCGGCCGGGCTCTCCGCGCTGATTCCGGGCCTGCAGCCGATCCTGACCTCGACCATTGCCAACCGCTGGCTCGGCGAGAAGGTGACGCCGGTGCAATGGGCCGGTCTCGTGCTTGGCCTCGGCGGCGTGGTGCTGATCCTGCACGGCCGTCCCATGAGCGGCGAAGCCGGGCTCGGCTGGCTCGCCTCGGTGGTCTCGCTGATCAGCATCACGCTCGGCACGCTCTATCAGCGCCGCTACTGCAACCACATCGACTGGCGTGCCGGCAATCTCGTGCAATATGTCGCCGTCACCATTTTCTTCGCGGTCGGGGCCTTCCTGTTCGAGGAGCGTGTGGTGCACTGGACACGGGAGTTCGTGCTCGCGCTCGCCTGGCTCGCCGTGGCGCTGTCGATCGGATCGATCGGGCTGCTCTACTGGCTGATCCGCCACGCCGCGGCAACTTCGGTCGCGAGCCTGTTCTACCTGGTGCCTGCGGTCACCGCGCTGATGGCCTATCTGCTGTTCGGGGAGAAGCTCGATGCGCTGGCGATTGCCGGCATGGCGATGTGCGCGGCGGCAGTGTTCGTGGTCAATCGGCGCTTCTAGACGGAAGGCCGCACCGGGGAATACATCCCTGACGTGCACGGCGCGTCGTGTTACGCTGACCGCATTTCAGCTTCCCTTTGACACGGTGATTTCCATGAAGAAGGCGCGGCGCGCACTGCTCGGCAGATCCCTGAAGCCGGTCCGGATTGCCTGCATCAACTACGCAGAGGAGATGATGAGCGACCGGATGATGGCGCGGCTCACGGCCGCGCTCCAGAAGTGCTACGACGAGCATTTCTTACCGGTCTGGGGCTATCCGGTCGATCTCGACGTCACCCGCAAGCCGAAGCCCACCGACTGGCAACTGGTCTATTTCGACGATGCCACCCACAAGAACTTCCTTGGCCGGCACGAGCTGACGCATCGCGGACAGCCGATTTCGAAGATTTTCCTCAAGGCGCTGGGCGAGGACGATCCGGTCAGCCTGGCGGCCTCGCACGAGCTGTTCGAGATGGTGCTCGATCCCATGGCCAATCTGTGGGCCGACAAGACCCGGCACACCCAATATGCCTATGAGGTCTGCGATGCCGTCGAGGAAGAGGCCTTCCTCGTCAACGGCTTTCCGATGTCGAACTTCGTCTATCCGTCCTGGTTCGAGCCGTTCAAGCACCCGCGCGGCACCAGGTTCGACCACATGGGGTCGCTGAAGGCCCCGTTCTCCATGACCGAGGGCGGCTACGTCATCAAGAAGGTCAACGGCAGGAGGGTGGTCAAGCAGTTCGGTTCGCCCGAGAAGCGGCGTCGGTTTGCCAAGGAGGACCGGCGCGGCCATCGCAGCGAATTCCGCGATCCGCAAGGCGAGCATCACGCCGGCCGGCGCGCAGCCAAGCCGCGAGGGTAGGGTATCGCTGGAGTCCCCGGGCGCGTCTGCACCCGGAGACTCCGAGCGCTGCGATCAGCGCTTGGCCTTCTTGGCCTTCTTTTTCGACTTGGCAGCTTTCTTGGCAGCCTTCTTTGCAGATTTCTTGGTCGCCTTTTTCGCGGACTTCTTGGCTGCCTTCTTCGACGACTTCTTTGCAGCTTTCTTCGAAGACTTCTTGGCGGCTTTCTTCTTCGCAGCCTTCTTCGGCGTGACCTTCTTTGCGACCTTCTTGGCGGCTTTCTTCACCTTCTTGACGGCAATGACAGCGGCGTCCTTGGTTGCTTCCACGGCGGTGGTGATCGTCTCCATCGCTTGTTCGGTGATCGGCTTATCGTCGTCCATATCGTCCCCCACGGTTTGTATGGAGCGATGACGATAGCGCGTTTCATAATTGTGTCAAAGCAACGCTCAACCTTTGCGGATCTTTGTGTAGGCGGCGAGCGCGCGCTCGCGTCCCCTGGCGTGATCGACGATCGGCAGCGGATAGGTCTTGCCGAGCGTGACGCCGGCGCTTGCAAGCTCGATCGGCGCTGCCTGCCAGGGTTGGTGGATCAGCTTGGCCGGCACGTCCTTCAGCTCCGGCACCCAGCGCCGGACATAGGTTCCATCGGGGTCGAACTTCTCGCCCTGAAGCGTTGGATTGAACACCCGGAAATACGGCGCAGCGTCGGCGCCGCAGCCGGCGACCCACTGCCAATTCGCGGGATTACTGCCGGCATCCGCATCGACCAGCGTGTCCCAGAACCAGCTTTCGCCATCGCGCCAGTCGATCAGGAGATGCTTGACCAGGAAGGAGGCGACGACCATCCGTACCCGGTTATGCATCACGCCGGTGTGCCAGAGCTCGCGCAGGCCGGCATCGACGATGGGATAGCCCGTGAGGCCGCGTTGCCAGGCGGTGAGGGCTCTCTTGTCGTCCTTCCAGGGGAAGTCGTCGAAATTGGCTTGCAGGTTTTTGGTGGCAAGGTCGGGGTGATCGTGGAGGAGGTGGCGGCAGAACTCGCGCCAGCCGAGCTCGCTCAGGAACTTCTCGACGCCGGACCCGATCGCGGGATTCTCCGCCGCGGCGAAGCGCGCGGCGTGCCAGACTTGGCGCGGGCTGAGCTCGCCGAATCTCAGGTGAGGCGACAGGCCTGACGTGCCTTCGCGATCCGGGCGGTCGCGATCGCCGACATAGAAGCGCGCGGCGTGCTTGAGGAAGTTGCGGAGGCGCGCGCGGGCGGCGGCCTCGCCCGGCGTCCGACGCTCGCGCAGACCACCCGCCCAATCCGGCTTGGTCGGCTCGAGTTTCCAGCTCTCCAGCGCGTCGCTGGCGAGCTTCGGACCCGGGCGCAGTTCCTTCGGTGCGGGCAATGGTTTGGGCGGATCGCCGAGCGATAGGACTCGCCGCCAGAACGGCGTGAACACGCGCAGGCCCCGGCCTTCCTTGTTGCGGATCGTCGAGGGCGGCACCAGCAGGTCGCCGGGGAAACTTCGCGACTCCACGCCGAGCTTCGTCAGCGCCGCTTCGAGCCGCCTCTCAACCGCCTGATGCGCCGCCTGTGCGATCGCGTTCCAGTAGACGGCCACGGCAGTGCTCTCGCGCGCCACTTCACTGATGACCTTGGCCGCCGGCCCCTTGCGCAGGATCAGCGATCCCCCGCGCGTGGCGATGTCGGCGCCGAGAGCCCGCAGTGACTGCGCCAGCCACCAGCGCACGGCGCCGCCCGGCGCACGCCCGGCCCCGTCATCCAGCACGTAGAGGCAGATCACCGGCGCGCCTGATTTCGCGGCGGCGTGGAGGGCAGGGTGGTCGGAGAGGCGGAGGTCGTCGCGGAACCAGACGATGATGGGCGGCGCACTTGGCGTGGTCAGGGGTATCCCTCGTTTACAATTTGGTAAGCATCCCGCCCACAGGGGCTGTGAACCATTATTAATAGGACCGTAAGCCGATTGCACGAATATGCAGGAATTACGGGGGTCATTCCATTCATGTCCAACCTTCCAACGGCGAAGTTCCTGCCGCAATTCAAGCTGGGTACCAAGGCCGTCCTGTGCGCGGTGCTGCTGATCGCCGTGAATACGGCGCTCGTGGTCGGCGCCGGCTACTGGTCGCTCACCTCTGCTTTCAACGATCGCGCCCTCCGCGAGATCGAGGCCAATCTGCGCACGCTGGCGCTGGCCTTTGCCGAGGTCGTGCCCGACGCGAAGATCACGATGCGGGATGGCGCGCTTGCGCGCGCCGAGATTCCCCGGATGCCCGATTTCAAGGATCACGCCATCGTCGATCGGGCGGTGTCCTATGTCGGGGGCAATGCGACCCTGTTCGTGTTCGACGATGCGAGCGGGCAGTTCGTGCGGCGCTCGACCAACGTGAAGAAGGAGAATGGCGACCGCGCCGTCGGCACCCAGCTTGCCGCCGACCATCCCGGGCAGGCCGTCCTGCGCCGCGGCGAGGCCTACAAGGGTCCAGCCACGCTGTTCGGCAAGTCCTTCATGACCGCCTATTTCCCGGTCGTCGATGCAGCGGGCAAGGTCGTCGGCATCCTCTATGTCGGCATCCCGATGGCGCAATTCGAGAGCATGCTGACCCAGGCGATCGAGAGCATGGCCATTGCGGCCGGCATTGCCGCGCTGCTGGTTCTGGTCCTCACACTGCTGGTCGTCCGCCGCGTCACCAAGCCGCTCACCTCGGTCACGCGCTCGCTCACGGCGCTCGCCAACGGCCAGGGCGACGTCGCGATCGAATGCGAGGATCGCGCCGACGAGATCGGCGAGATCGCCCGCACGGTCGCCGTGTTCAAGAGCAATTCGCTGGAGCGGGCCCGCATGCGCAGCGAGCAGGCGGAGGCTTCGGCTGCCGCGGCCGAGCAGCGCAAGGCGGAGCTGCGCAACTTCGTCGAGGAGTTCCGCGGCAGCGTCGGCGGCATCCTCGACAAGGTGCTGAGCTCCTCCGGCGAGTTCGAGCGGGTGGCGCGGCAATTGACCGATACGGCACGTTCCACCGCCGATCTGTCGGCGCAGTCGGCCGGCGCCTCCGAGAGCGCCTCCGAGCACGTCCGTTCGGCCGCCTCGGCCTCCGACGAGCTGTCCCAGTCGATCTCGGAGATCACCCGCCGGGTGCAGGAATCCAACGAGATCTCCGCCGAAGCGGTGCGGCAGGCCGAAGCCACCGACCAGCGCATGGCGCAGCTTTCCGAGGCGGGCGCGCGCATCGGCGACGTCGTCAAGCTGATCACCTCGATCGCCGAGCAGACCAACCTGCTGGCGCTGAATGCCACCATCGAGGCCGCACGTGCCGGCGATGCGGGTCGCGGCTTCGCGGTGGTGGCCCAGGAGGTCAAGACGCTTGCCGGTCAGACCGCCAAGGCGACCGACGAGATCTCGAACCAGATCGAGAGCATGCAGCTTGCGACCGAGGAATCGGTCGCCGCCATCAAGGCGATCAGCCAGACCATCGAGCGCATCAGCGGCATCGCCGGCTCGATCTCGAGCGCGGTCGAGCAGCAGAGGAGCGCCACCCACAACATCGCGGCCAGCGTTCGCGCTGCGGCCTCGGGCACCGCCGATGTTGCCGTGAACGTCCGCCACGCCGCCAAGGGCGCGAGCGAGACGGGCGAGACCTCGAGCCGGATGTTTGCCTCCGCCCAGGCGCTCTCAGGCGAGAGCCTGCACCTGAAGGCCGAGGTCGACGGTTTCCTGGACCGCGTGCACGCGGCGTGAGTCAGGCCCCAATGCGCCATGGCGCATTGGGGAGTCTAGCGGTTGCTATCCGCAACCGCCAATAATCACTTCGGCTGGGGCACGATGCGGATGTAGGGCTTCGGTTCCTTCCAGCCCTGGGGATAGATCGTCTTGGCTTCGTCGTTGGAGACGGAGCCCGCGATGATCACGTCCTCGCCCTGCGACCAGTCGGCCGGGGTCGCGACGCGGTGCTTGGCGGTGAGCTGGAGCGAGTCGATGACGCGCAGGATCTCCTGGAAGTTCCGGCCCGTGGTCATCGGATAGACCAGCACCAGCTTGATCTTCTTGTCCGGCCCGATGATGAAGACATTGCGGACGGTCTGGTTGTCGGCGGCGGTGCGGGTGAGGGGGTCGCCCGAGATCGCGGCCGGCAGCATGCCGTACAGCTTGGAGACGTTGTAATCGGTGTCACCGATCATCGGATAATTCGGAGCCGCGCCCTGCGTCTCCTTGATGTCCTCCGACCATTTCGCGTGGCGGTCGACCGGATCGACCGAGAGGCCCATCAGCTTGACGCCGCGCTTGTCGAATTCCGGCTTCAACTTGGCGAGAGCGCCGAGCTCGGTCGTACAAACCGGCGTGAAGTCCTTGGGGTGCGAGAACAGCAGTGCCCAGCTATTGCCGATCCAGTCGTGGAACTTGATCTTCCCTTCGGTGGTCTCGGCTTCGAAGTCGGGGGCGGTGGCGCCGATCGGAAGTGTCATGGTTCTACCTCATCTCATTGAAGTTACTTTGGAATTTGTCTGTGCCGTCGCGTTCAGTATAGGGTGTCGTCGAGTTCGAGTGAACCGCTTCAAGTAAAATGTGAATTCCTTGCCTGAAGGGCCCATCTCCTAGCACTTTTCTGTTACAGCGGCGCCTGCGGCGAAACATCTCCACCGCAGTCACACGGTCGCGATTGCCCCGATAAAGCCTTTTATGACCCGCATCACGCCCGCCCGGCGCTTCCTAGAACCAAAATGGTCCTGACAGCGACCAATTGGCAACCATCTAGAAAAGTCGCGATCCCCGTATCGAATCATTAACCACCCCTTTACGTCCGCATGAAAATGCTGGTCGATCAGAAGAAATCTGGAAGTGAACTATGTCTGCCGCTGCGCATCACTCTGTTGAGTCTCCGTCCCTCGAACCGTCCTGCCGCGATACCGCGGCCCATGCACTCTCCATCGTGCGCGACGGTGTGATCACGGGCGAAGGCCCGACCACCAAGGGCCGGGTCCATTTCTCCCGCTCGCTCGATGCCGATGACACCGCCTGGTGCACCCGTATCCTGACCGCCACCGCCGTCAACGACCAGCCGGTCAGCCGCACGGAAGCCGAGATCCTGTTCGAGATCAACGAAGCCGCGACCGAGCGCACCGATGGCGGCCGGTTCGACGATTTGTTGGCCAAGGCCGTTGCTCACTACGCCGCGAGCGCTTCGGGCCTGAAGGTGCCGCCGCGCAGCGTCGCGCTGGCGGCCGACACCGACATCGAGAGCTGGGCGCCGTCCTATGCCTCCAAGGTCAACAGCGAGATGCTGGAGTGGATCGCCGGTCAGATGCGCGGCAAGCGCCAGAACAACCGCCGCCTGATGGCGATGGTGGCGACCTTCCTGGGCGCCACCGCGCTGCCTCTGGCGGGCCAATTGCCGAACGTGTTCGACATCGGCATGTAGGATTTGGGTTCTTGAGATTGTCGCGCCTCTTGCGAGGCGCGACAGAAAGCGGCGGGGTTATTTCCCCGCCGTTTTTTGTTTGTCGGTGTCAGGCTCGAGGCCGAGCGTGCGGCCGGGGAAGCCGGCGGCGTCGAAATAGCGCTGGCTGCCGACGCGCTGGACGTTGAGCACCGTCTGAAGGCCGTTCTCGGACTTCTTCGACTTCTCGACCGCCTTGTACGCCTTCGGCACGATGCCGTTGGGCAGGGCCTCCGACATCACGCGGCCGACCAGGCCGCCGTTCTGCGAACCGCGCAGTCCGAGCAGCTGGGCGGCGGTCATGCCGACGTCGGCATTGCTGACCGGGATCTCGCTGACATAGCCGGCTTTGAAGTCGGGACCGATCGCGGCCATGAAGTTCATGGTGTCGCCGCGGCTGAAGCTGCCATGCATGCCCTGGCCCTGGCGCAGCACGGTGTCGGCGACCTGCACCGAGCAATTGGTCGGCGCCTCGCCGCAATCGCTGGCATAGGAACGGAAGTTGACGACGATCGTCGGCGTCGGCGTCGCCGACTTGCCGCGCAGATTGATGCTCGACAGCGGCAGCGTACCGGGGAAGCGGCCGAGCGAGTCATCGACGAACAGGCCGGAGACGTAGTCCTGCTCGAGCAGCGCCTTGACGGTCCTGGCCGCCAGCTTCTTGTCCTTGCTCGGCAGATAGATCAGGTCGGAGCCGCCGTTGGTGGCGACGACGAGGTCGGGCTTCTCAGGATCCTTGCCGAGCACGCCGTTGCCGGCCTTGGGATGCTTGTTGCCCTCGATCTTTGCATTCTTGTCGTTGGGGTCGAACAGCGGCAGGTCGAGCGTCTTGGCGAGATCGAGCGCCAGGAAGCCCATCGGCAGGAAGTCCTTCGGCGTGTCGTCATAGCTGACCTTGGCCGAGGGGCTGGTCTTGCTTTCCTTGGAGATGGTCGAGAAGCCGTGGTCGGCCTGGACCATGATGTTGGTGCTGGCGGAGAGGCCGAGCTCGTCCAAGGCCTTGCGGAGCTGGGCGAGGTTGTTGTCGGCGTTCTTGATGCTCGCCATCGTGCTCGGGCCGTTGATGCCCGGCTTGATCTGGTTGAGGCTGTCGCCCTGGTTATGCTGGGTGCCGTCAGGGTCGCGCGACCAGAACACCAGCACGAATGGCTTGTTGCGGGCCTTGAACATCGGCAGCACCACCTTGGTGGCGACGTCGGCGAAATAGGCCTGCTGCGCGACGTTGGCGACAACGGTGCCGGGTGTCTTGGCATCGCCCGCCTTGGAGTTGTCGCCGCGCGGCGGCGTGGCGAGGGGCAGGCCGGCCTTGGTCAGTGCGTCCTTCACCTCGTCCGACAATGCTACGGCGTTCTTGCCGCCGGTGGAATCGTCGAACACGACCGAATGCGGGCCGGGCTTTTCGAGCTTGTCGGTGTGGTCGAACTGGTAGGTGGGGCCGACCTTGCCGATCGCCGCGGTGCTCAGCCCCTTGTCGCGGGCCAGCTTCAGGATGGTGTCTTCGTTGAGATAGTCCTTGAAATGCTCGTCGATGTCGCCGAGCACGGCATCGTTCTCGATGAAGGGGACGACGGTGTCGCCGGCGGGGACGGAGGTGTAGTTGGTCCAGATCGTGTTGGAGAACACACCGGTGTCGCCGAGATAATGGCCGGTCGACATCGCCGAGCCGTTGGCCATGGTGAAGGTCGGGAAGAGCGAATGCGGGTTCTTGAAGTTGACGCCCTTGTCGCGAACCTCGGCCATGGCCGGCGCGGTTTCCGGCGTCACCTTGAGTGCGCGCAGCCCGTCCGGAATGAAGAGGATCAGGTTACGGGGCGTATTGTTCTGGGCGGAAGCAAATCCGGTGGACAGCACGGTCAGTCCCGCTGACAGCAACACCAGTGAACGGCGCATCAAAATCTCCTGACGGTGAGGCGGCTCGGCCGCGACCGCGGCCCCCGGCTATCGTTTAGTTTTGCTGTATGACGGTTTTGTTACAAGGGCGGAGAGGCGTGTAAAGAAGGGTGGGGAGCACGCGCAATGACGGTGTGTGGCGACGGCGCTCTGCAGAGCCGGGGCACGAGACCTCTGCTTATCGACAGGCATAGCTAATTATCCTCGCGGCGCGTTTCGCCCGAGCTTTGGCTTCGTCGCTCACCCTCATCGATGAAAGAGGGCGCAGGGAAGACCGGGAGCCCGCTGGCACCCGAGGTCCACTGTGCGAGGTTGTCGTGAGAAATCTGCACAGCGGCATACAGGTGTAGCCAGGACATCCCGGCCTTCCCTGCGCAGTGGTTGGAACGGCGTATGTCGTGCTCTCCCCGGGGAGCGATGCACTATTGCCCCCGTCGCCTTATCGGATGGCTGATGCGCGTGCCCGGTCGGGCCGCCACATCACCGCAAGACTTGGCGCACAGACCCCGGGCGCCAGGACGACACGATTTGGCCGTACGCCGATCACACCGGTCGTGTGCGCGAGACCTTTCGCTCACAGTTGCCTGCCCTACGAAATCCTTCGCGCCGATGTGACTGACGTCCACCGCCGTCCGGCCCGCGTTCGTGACGATCGCGATACGCCCCTCTTTCTTGGGCCGAAGTGTAAAATTTCTAACAAAATTCCGAATTCGAATAAAGAGAAATATTTTGATGCTGGTCCGTTGACCCCGGACTTGGGTGTTTCGCCCGACGCGGCGCAAGGGATTGTGGCGGGACGGTCAATCCGGCGCGGTCGGCACCCGCGTGTTCCGAGCGCGGACCGGCCCGACCGTCGTCGAATAACCGTCGCCATCGGCCAGATCGCGGCGGAGCGCTGGCGGCGCCGCGTGCAGGGCGAAGATGATCGCGATCTGTGTCCGGTTCTGGAGGCGATATTTGCGCATGATGTTGCCGATATGCGCCCGCACCGTGTTCTCCGAGATCTTGAGCTCGTAGGCGATGTTCTTGTTCTGCATGCCTCGCGCAATCAGCGTCATCAACTCACGCTCGCGCGGTGTCGGTGTAATCGAATCCTTCGAATCCGGGCTCATGACTGGTTCCTCCCTGGCTTTTGGTCGATTTGAACATCCCAGCATGTTCTCATTCCGTCTTGAGCGCCTCGATCGGGCTGAGCTTGGACGCCTTGTGGGCGGGATAAAAACCAAAGATGAGGCCGGTCGCGATCGAGAAGGCGAGCGCAAGGCCGATCGCCTGGCCGTCGATCGAGGTGATCCATCCCGCCATGCGGGCGACCGTCATCGACAGCGTGATGCCGCCGGCAACGCCGATGGCGCCGCCGAGCAGGCAGAGCACGAGCGCTTCGCAGAGGAACTGAAGGCGGATGTCCCGCATCCGTCCGCCGAGCGCGCGGCGGATGCCGATCTCCCGGGTGCGTTCGGTGACCGAGACGATCATGACGTTCATGATGCTGATGCCGCCGACGAGCAGCGACACCGAGGCGATGGCGACGAGCAGCAGCGCGACGGTGCGAATGGCGCCCTGCTGGGCCTCCATCGCAGCGGCCGGATCCTGGACCTTGAAGTCGTCCTCCTGGCCGGCGGGAATACGGTGGCGCTGCCGCAGCAGGCTTTCGATTTCCGATCGCGCCCCCGGCATCTGTCCGTCCGCGGCTACCTTGGCGATGATGTAGGCGACCGAATCCCGGTTGATGTTGCTCGCGCTGCCGAGGAAACGCAGCTTGGCCGTGGTGAGCGGCACGAAGGCGACGTCGTCCTGCGCCGGTCCCTTGCGATCGAGTACGCCGACCACTTCGAGCGGCACCTTCATGATCCTGATCTGCGCGCCGATCGGGTCGACGCCGGGCGCGAACAGCTCGCGTGCGACCGTGCTTCCGAGGATCACCACCTTGCCGGCGCCGGCCTCCTCGGTGCCGGAGAAATAGCGCCCGGTCGCAAGCTGCCAGTCGCGCACCATGAAGTGTCCGGTCGTCGTGCCGTTGATGGTCGTGTTCCAGTTCTTGCTTTCGTGGATGACCTGCGCCGTTCCGGCGATCGAGCCGGCCGCGGCCTGGACCTCCGGAATCTGCTCGAGGATGGCCTGCACGTCGCTCTCGGTCATCGTCAGCTTGCTGCCGTCCTTGAGACGCACGCCGCCCTGATAGACCGCGCCGGGCGTGATCATCAGCACGTTGGCACCGATCGAGCGGATCTGCTCCTGGAGGCGAAGCTGCGCGCCGGATCCGATCGCAAACACCGTTACGATGGAGGCGACGCCGATCACGATACCGAGCATGGTGAGGAAGCTGCGTAGCGGATTGAGGCGCAAGGCGTGCAGCGCGATCTGAAAGCCCTGGAGCATCGTCATGACGCCGTGCTCCGTTTCGGCAGGATCTGGTCCTGCGCCTCGTCGCCGACGAGCTCGCCGTCGTGCAGGCGGATGGTGCGCCGGCACTGGGTCGCGATGGCCGGATCATGCGTGATCATCACGATGGTCTGGCCGGTCCTGTTGAGCGCGGCGAACAGGGCCAGGATCTCGGTTCCGGTGCGGCTGTCGAGCGCGCCGGTCGGCTCGTCGGCGAGCACGATCAGCGGGGAGGCGATCAGCGCGCGTGCGATCGCGACGCGCTGCTGCTCGCCGCCCGAGAGCTGCCGCGGAAAGTGATGAGCCCGGTGCAGCATGCCGACGGCCTCAAGGCTCTGCTTGGCGCGCGCCAGCCGTTCCTTGCGACTGACGCCGCAATAGACCAATGGCAGCGCGACGTTCTCGATCGCATTGTGGCGGGCGAGCAAATTGTAGGACTGGAACACGAAGCCGATGCTGCGGGCGCGCAACGAGGACCGGCGATCTTCCGAGAGCGCGGCGACATTGGCCCCTTCGAGATAGACCGCGCCCTCGCTCGGAAGGTCGAGCAGCCCGATCATGTTCATCAGCGTCGACTTGCCCGAGCCTGACGGTCCCATCACCGCGACGATCTCGCCCTGCGTGATGGCGAAGCTGACATTGCGCACCGCAGTCACCGCTACACCGTCGGTGCGATAGGTCCTCGAGACCGACTGGAGGCTGATGAGGGGCGGGGACGCGGTCATGATCCGAACCTGATGCCGAGGAACTCCATGCCCGCCGGACGGATGGCCTGACCGACCGCGACCTGGCTGCCCTCGACGAGGTCTCCGCTCCTGAGCGCGACCTGCTCGGTGCCGGCCGCGCCGACCGTCACGGCAACGCGCTGGAGCGCGCCGCTTGCGGTGCGCACCCACACGCCGCTGCGCGCCGCGGCATCCGACCGCGTGCCGGAGGGCTGGAAGCGCAGCGCGGCAAGCGGCACTTTCAGCACGTCGTCCTGCCGCTCGATCACGATCTTCACCAGGGCGGTCATGCCGGGCAGCAGCGCGCCGTCGAGATTGGAGGTCGCCAGCACGACGGTGTAGGTGACGACGTGCTGCTGGTTCTGCGGCGCCTTGCGGACCTGTCGCACCACCGCCTCGAAGCGGCGGTCGGGATAGGCATCCACCGTGAAATGGGCGCGCTGGCCGGGGGCGATGCGCCCGATATCGGCCTCGTCGACCTGGGCGTGGATCTCCATGTCCTCGAGGCGGCGCGCAACCACGAAAGTGGTGCGCGATTCAAGCCCGACTGCAAGCGTCTGGCCCTCATTGACGAACCTGCCGACGATGACGCCGTCGATCGGCGACCGGATCACGGTGCGGTCGAGATCGGCCTGGGCCGCAGCGAGCACGGCCGCCTTCTCCGGGACCGCCATTCTCGCCTGTTGCAGCTCAGCCTCGATCCGGCGGACGTCGGCCTGCGCGCCATCCACGGAGTAGGCGTTGAGGGACATCATGATCTCGGCCTCGCGCTCCTGGGCGAGGCGCGCGGTAAATTCCGTCTGGGCGTCGTCGACCGTCGAGGTCGCCACCACGTTTTGCGACTGGAGCGCCAGCTTCCGCTGCAAGGTCTTCTGCGCCGAGCTCTTGACTGCCTGGGCGCTCTCGAGCTTGGCCGCAAGCACGTCGCGGCTGCCCCGGGCGTTCTGGAGATCGATCCTGGCGCGATCGAGCTTGGCGCGCGCGATGTCGACCAGGGAGCTGGCGACCGCGAGCGAGGCCCTTGCTTCGTCGACCTTGGCGGCGAAGCTGCGCGGATCGATCAAAGCGAGCGGCTGATCCTTGGTGACGGTGTCATTGAAATCGACATAGACGCGGGCGAGCTGCCCGGACAATTGGGACCCCACCTCGATCGTCTTGACCGGTTGCAGGGCGCCGGTGACCGTGACGGTCTGCTCGATGCTGCCGCGTTGAATCGCGGCGTAGCGGAACACGGGCGCATCCGATCCGAAGGTCGGCGCGTCCAGTCCGGAAGGCGCGAGGAACGTCCTCGTCGACTGATAGGCCCGAGCCGCGCCGTCTGCGGCGTGTCCGGCAGCTCTGGTGATGAGATCCGGCCCCGCACCGTAGATCGCGGCGAGGCCACACGCAGTTCCGAACAAGGCAATGACAGGTCCAAATCGCATATCAAAAGCCCGCCTCTTGAAAATGACTTTGCTGGCGGAAAGATCGTGTATCGCGCTATGGTTGTATTTCGTCGAAACAATCTCGAGATATTGGCTTTATGTCGCCGTTGCCGGGGGCGACGGACGGGCGCGGTTCGTGATCTAGTCGTAAAGTCCCCGCGGTGCTACTTTTCGTGATTTGCGCAGAGTGCATACCAGGCGTATTCCAAACAACGCGCGCGGTATCAAAACTCGATAGCCGACTGAACGTCCCGTCAGGTTTGCAGACGGTTGGCGTTCGATTGGCGTATGGGTCGCGACGCCATGACGCAGCGGACGATATCACAGCGGCAGCGCCGGACTGCTGCATTCTCCGGATGGCACCTCGCCATGACGCTGCCTGTGGCGGCGCCGCGTTCTTTCAATCACGAAGTCCGATATGTGAACGCCTTCACTCGTCTCCACGGGTTGTTGGCTCTAAGACGTGATATCTGCGGACCGATGAGAGTCTCTCGGTCATTGCGCATGCTTCCAAGCACCTTGTTATCGCTTGCAAGAACAATGGTTGGCTCGTTGCTGGATCATCGAGCGCCAAGGCCGGGAGCCTTTTGGAATGAGTTCAAATCAAGCCACAGTTTATGTCGTTGATGACGAAATCCAGATACGAAACGCGATTGGAAGCCTCTGCGAGGAGACGGGGCATCAAGTGAGATTGTTTGCTTCGACCGACGAATTCCTCGCGGAGACGCTCGCGAACGGTCCGTCCTGCTTGGTGCTCGACATCCGCTTTCCCGGCACCTCGCCGACCGGGCTCGAGCTTCAGCGCAGGCTGGCGGAAACGGGCGTGCCGATACCGATCGTCTTCATCAGCGGCCACTCGGACGTACGTGTCTCGGTCGAGGCCATGAAGCGCGGCGCGATCGAGTTTCTGCCAAAACCGTTCCGCGAGCAGGAGATCCTCGATGCGATCAGGCACGGGATCGAGCGTGATCGCAGGCGCCTTGAGCGCGAGGACGGCGTGCGCGAGGCGCGGCAGCGCATCGAGACGCTGACGGTGCGGGAGCGCGAGATCATGCTGCTGATGGCCGAAGGGCTCGTCGCCAAGCAGATCGCGGCAAAGCTCGGCGTCAGCGAGGTGACGGTGAAGGTCCATCGCGCGCGGATGATGCGAAAGCTGGAGCTGCGTTCGCCGATCGAGGTGGCGCGATTGATCGACAGCATGGGACTCCAGGCCGAGCGCTCCGCGTAGAACTAGATCTGCCGGGAGCGAGATTATCGCGCGACGTCTAGTCCGTATCGACTAGCATGAACTGCAGTCTATCGCACCAAGCACGATCGGTTCAGAGTCATCCCTACGATGTCGGCTCTTCCAAGACGGCATCAGAATCCAGTCAGACAACTTTGCCAGAAAGGGATACTCCATGCGTAAATTGTTTTTTGCTTCGGTTGCCGTGCTCGCTCTGTCTTCCGCCGCGCAGGCCGCCAACACTTCGACGACCGTGCAGGTCGGCGTCGTGAACTCCTCGAGCGTTTCGCAGCAGGGCCTCACCAACGATACGTCGTCGACGACCCAGGTCGGCATCCTGAACGGTGCGTCCACCATGCAGGGCACCAGCTCCCCCTCGCTCAACAACGCCAGCTCCGTGAACCAGATCGGCGTGCAGAACTCGGCGACCACGGGCCAGGTGGCCTTCGGCAACAACGGCAGCGGGATCACCCAGAATTCGTTCGGGCCCGCCGCGCTCCAGAACAACTCGGCCGCCGTCGGTCAGCTGAGCGGTTTCGGCGTCAACACGAGCACGGTCTCGCAGACCGCGCACTGAGCCAGCCTGTTGGCCGGACGCGTCGCAGTGCGGCGCGTCCGGACCATCTTCGAACAGCACCGCAATCGAGCCAGTCGGCGGTCGCTCGCTTACTTTCGCGGAGGAAATGACATGCGGATCACCTACCTCGTTGCGACGATCGTGGCGCTCGGCGCGCTGACGGCCGTCGATGCGCAGGCCGGAAACTCGGCCAGCGTGCTGCAGTTCGGCACCACCAACAACTCCTTCATCTCGCAGAGCGGCGGCACCAGCAACGACGCCACCACGTTGCAATTCGGCGCGACCAATACCGCGACCACGTTGCAGACCGGCTCGCTCCTCACGGTCAACAATTCGGTGATCGGGCAGGGCGGCACCACCGCGACGGCGTCGAACACGGCGCTGGCCGGCCAGGTCGGCGGCTCCAATTCGAGTCTGATCGGCCAGATCGGTGCCAACAATGCGGCGGGCGTTGGCCAGCTCGGAATCCTGAACGGCTCGACGATTCTCCAGCAGACTCCGTGAGCAGGCGTGAAGTGGTGAGGCCGTCATGAAACATCTTTTGGGAAGTGCGTGCGCCGCGATGTTCGCGCTGTGCTCGGCCGGCGCCGGATCTGCCGGAGCCCAGACCGCCGACATCAAGACCATCGTCTCGGTCGGCGGACCGCCGGTCGTGCTGAACCAGAACAGTCAGCTCAACATGGCGGGCGTGTTCATGATCGGCGGCAGCACCAGCGCGACCGTGACCCAGAACGGCACCAACAATGCCACGGGCGTCCTTCAATTCGGCGGAACGAATTCCGCGTCGATCGGGCAGGCCGGGATGAACAATTTCGCCTTTGTCGGCCAGGCCGGCCAATCGGCGACCAGCCAGATCTCCCAGCTCGGCACCATGAATACGGGTGCCGTGGCGCAGTTCGGCACGGTCAACGCGTCGACGATCGTCCAGACCGGCCCGTAACGGTTGCGCGGATTCGTCGGTGTCGAGAACCAGGGGAAACGCGATGCGATGCGGCGGACAAGTCTTGAGACGCGCCTTGAAGCACGCGCTGGCCCTGGCGGCATTGCTTGCCGTCGTCGGCACCGCGACGCAGGCGTGCGCCGGATCCGTCCAGCGCAGCGTGACGAACCGCAACGTGAGCATCGAAACGGTCGTGCAGTTCGGCGACAACGTTCAGCCTGTCACGATCGAGGAGAACAGCCGCATCAATATCGCGCGGGTGATCCAGATCGGCGGGACCGGCACGGTGGATGCGACCATCATCCAGAACGGCACGCGCAACTATGCTAACGTGATCCAGGTGGGCGGTACCACCAATGCCGCCATCGGTCAGTCCGGCCTGAGCAACACCGCCGACATCACCCAGATCGGCAATTCCACCAACGCGCTCCTGCTCCAGATCGGCGACATGAACACGGGAGCGGTGAGGCAGTTCGGGCGTTTCAATTGGCTGGCGATCTTCCAGTTCAGCCGGTGATGGAGGTGTGACATGAGATTGCTTCTGCTCGCATCCGGAATAGGACTCATGGGCGCCGTCGCGATGGCGCCGGCCGGGGCCGGCGACGGCCACACCACGGTGGTCCAGGACGAGAACGGAACGGTGGCGATCACGCAAAGCGGCGATCCCGCGCAGGCCGAGGTCAGGATCGACAAGGAGCCCGGGCGCACCACCGTCTATCGCCGCAGCGGCGGCAACACCGCCATCGTGACTCAGGGCAGCGGGAATCCGCAGGACATGCTCGACTGGCTGCGCAAGCAGCAGGGCCGCTGACGCACGAAGGCCCATCGTCCCCGGGGGACGATGGGCCTCGACGTGAGCGGGCCTTACCAGTCGCGATAGACGCCGGTCAGTGTGCCGTTATTGTTTCCCTCCGGACCGACATCGCCCTGCGTCGAGCTCGGCGTCGGATGGTTGGTGCCGTTGAGCGCGCCATACGGCCCGGCGGCATCCGGATAGTACGCGCGCGGCTGAACCGGCTCGTAACTCGGTGCCGTACGGTCCCAGCCTGCGCGCGATCCGTTCCAATCGTAGCCCTGCGCCGACGCGGCCGTGGTGCCCGCAACGAGTGATGCCGTGATCAGGCAGAGGAGTTTTGACGTGTTCTGCATTGAAGATGCTCCTTGCTTCTTGTCGGGGCCAACGACCGCGATGGGGGAGCGTTCCGGACGTATTCGCCTTGCGCGATCAAGTCTGATCAACAGGTTATGAAGCGGCGTTGCTTCGAAGTTCTTGGAACGAAGTGCCTGAAATCATCCGGGAATCCCGGGCGTTCTGCCGCACCCTGTTCCCGGTTAATCCCGTGCCTTAACCAACAATTAATTATACGTTTGCGGGTGGGTGACGGCCCGGCCTAGCGTGTGATGGGGAGCCGCCGAAGCCAAACGAGTTGGTGCGTATCATGATGTCCAGATCATATGGGGCCTTGCTGGCCTCGCTCAGCGCAGCCGCGCTGCTCCTTGCTTCCAGCGACAGTTTTGCACGGCCCGGCGGCAGTGCCGCGCATGGGGTGGCCGCCGCACCGTCCGGGGCGGTGGCGCATCCGCCGATGGCGCCCGGCGCCCGGTTCCGCGGCCGCCACGCGCCCTGGGTCTATTGGCCGGGCGGCGGCGGGTTCTCGTACGACAACGCAGGCTACGGCCAGCCTTTCGCCGATGCCGGACAGCCGGTCTCCACCGACATCCGCTACACCTACACTTATGACGTTCCCTGGGACTGGACGCATCGCTTCCCGCCGAACGTCGTGCCGTCCGACCGGCCCTATGTGCCGAGCTGCCCGACGGAGCAGGTGACCGTGCCCGGCCGCGGCGGTGCGGAGCACACCGTCAACATCATGCGCTGCTATTGAGCGGCGTCGTCCGCGCAGCTAACCCAGCTCAAAACTGGTCACGCCGAAGACGCGGTCGATCCGCAGCGGCGCGATCGGTCCCGTGTACATCCGCGCGGTCTCGAACACCGGCTTGAGACCGAGCTGCTCCGCGAGTGCGAGCGCGTCGTGGTTGACGGCGGGGACGTCGAGGAAGATTTCGCCGCCGCCGGCGCTTGCCAGCAGGGCCTGCACGATCGCGTCCGCCGCCATGCGGTCGTCAGCGACGAGCGGGCCGATCTTCCAGCCCGTCCGACACGGCCGGATCACGCCCCATGCGGCAAGCTTGCCGTCGCGCAGCAGCGCGCGGCCGATATGGCCCGGCATGTTGATCCAGGCGCGCAGGAAGGCGTTGCGCGGGGCGGGGAAGACCGTGGCATCGTCGGCTTCAATGAGCGCGAACGGAATCTTGTTGAGTGCGACGACGTCGGTGGGTGGCGTCTGCGGCGCCGCGACGATGCCGCCGTAGCGGATGTTGGCGTAGGCAAGCCGGAAGCCCGACTTCCTGTAATTGTCCTGCTGGGCCACGACGCCGTCGAGCCCGATGACGCGGGCGCCCGCATGCGCGATCGCGGCGTTCCAGATCCGCAGGCCGTGACCCGCACCGCGATAGCCCGATCGCACGATGTAGAAGCCGAGGAAGGCGAAGCGATCATCGTAGTTGACGCAGGAGACGATCGCGACCGGCTCGCCGTCGATCTCGCCGACGAAGAAGCCTTTCGCGTCGGGGATCGCGAAGCAGGCGGCGTCGGAGAGGCCCGGATTCCAACCCTCGGCCGCGGCCCAATCGACGGCGACAGCGATCTCCGAAGCGTTCAGATTGCGGATCTGCAAATCGCTCATCATGGATGCCTTCGAACGGTGGACCTGCCGGCGGCTCCGGCGGTAGAAGGCCTCATGATAGGCCGGGCCCGCGGCTCGCCTCAACACAGGGATCATCAGTCATGGCAGCAGAGAAGGTCGCACTCGTCACCGCCGGCGGCAGCGGCATGGGGGCAGGGGCTGCGCGGCGGCTCGCGGCCGACGGCTTTCGCGTCGCGATCCTGTCGTCCTCCGGCAAGGGCGAGGCGCTGGCGGCCGAGCTCGGTGGGCTCGGGATCACCGGTTCAAACACGTCGAATGACGATCTGAAGCGCCTCGTCGACGGTGCAATGGCGAAGTGGGGACGGATCGACGTGCTGGTCAACAGTGCCGGCCACGGCCCGCGCGCGCCCATCACCGAGATCACCGACGAGCAGTGGCACACCGGCCTCGATACGTATCTGCTCAACGTGATCCGCCCGACCCGGCTGGTGACGCCTCTGATGCAGGCGCAGAAGGCCGGCGCCATCATCAACATCTCGACCGCCTGGGCGTTCGAGCCGAGCGCGATGTTCCCGACCTCCGCGGTGTTCCGCGCCGGCCTCGCCGCCTTCACCAAGATCTTCACAGACACCCATGCGGCCGACAACATCCGCATGAACAACGTGCTGCCGGGCTGGATCGACAGCCTGCCGCAGCTGGACGCGCGCCGCGACAGCGTGCCGATGAAGCGCTACGGCAAGGTCGAGGAGATCGCCGCGACGGTCGCGTTCCTCGCCTCGGACGGTGCGGCCTACATCACCGGCCAGAACATTCGCGTCGACGGCGGGCTGACGCGCTCGGTGTGAGGCGCGCCGTCGAATCGCGATGTCGCGACCTTGTCGTGACGCGACACCGGCGTGCGTTGCACGCCGCTGACCAGGGATGACGCGTGGCTGTTCGGTCACACTCGCCATCCGTTCGCACGACCTGAGGCGCACGCTGCGTCACAGTCCCCATGGACTTCGCCGCAGCCCAAGACGGATAGCGGCGCGGGCCCTATGCCAGAACTGCGCCGGATGCCTCCACCGCGCGCACTCGGCAACGCGAGATCAATCGCGTGGGGCAAGGAGATTGGAATGAAGAAGTTTTTGCTGGCGGTCGCTTCGATCGCGTTGGGCACCGCATCGGTGCAGGCCGCCGACCTTGCGGCGCAATACACCAAGGCGCCGGTGATGGCACCGGCCTATAACTGGACCGGCTTCTATGTCGGCGCCAATGTCGGCGGACAATGGGGAACCGCGAACCCGGCCACGACCACCCTGTTTCCGGTGGCTGCTTATTTCGCGGATTCGAGCGTGACCGCCATCGGGTCCGTCGGCGCCCAGCGCATCAACAGCTCCAGCGTGACCGGCGGCTTCACCGCCGGCTACAACTGGCAGGTCAATCAGGCCGTGCTTGGTCTCGAGGGCGACATCAACTATTTCGGCTTCAAGGGTAGCGCGACGAACACGGCCGTGTATCCCTGCTGCGCACCGGACACCTTCACCATCAATTCGTCGGTCTCGGCCGACTGGCTCGCCACCATCCGTGGCCGCGTCGGCTTCCTCGCGACGCCAAGCTGGCTGCTCTATGCCACCGGCGGCGCGGCCATCGCCGAGGTGAAGGGCAACTTCGCCTTCACCGACACCTTCTCACCCGCGACTGAGTCGGGATCGATCCGCGACACTCGCGTTGGATGGACCGCAGGCGTGGGCGGCGAATACGCAGTCGGCAACGGCTGGTCCGTGAAGGCCGAATATCTCTACGTCGATCTCGGACGCGTTAGCGTGACGAGCAACAATCTCGTCGCGGGTGCCGCGGAGCCAGCCCAGACCTTCACCCACTCGGTCGATCTCAAGTCGAACATCGTGCGCGTCGGCGTGAACTACAAGTTCGGCGGACCTGTCGTCGCCCGATACTAATGGTCGACTGAGGAGCATCACGTTCTGCGACTTACGGAAAGCCCCGGCGCGGCCGGGGCTTTTTCATTTCGACGGTCAGCCTGCGTGCGATGCCAGCAGATGTGCCAGCGCGGGCAGGATCTTGTAGCGGGCGATCTCATGCGGATATTCGCCGCGATTGGCGAGCAGCACGATGCCGATCCGCCGCGCCGGCAGGAGGCCGATATAGCCGGAGGCGTTGTTGAGGCCGCCCGGCTTGTCGATGACGGTGACGCCTGGCAGACGCACGCTCTCCCAGGCCATGCCCTGTCCGAATTTCTCGTCGAAGCGGAAGACTTCACGCTGCGTCATCCGCAGCGCCTCGCGCAGATGCGGATCGACCGAGCGGCCGTCGACGCAGGCCGCAACGAAGGTCGCGAGATCCCGCGGCGACGAGAACATCTGGCCGGTACCGGGAAAGTCGAAATAGCTCTGCTGGTTGCCGGGCGGGCCGATCGCCGTGCCCTGATCCGAATAGCCCTGGACCACGCGCTGCATCCACGCCGCATCCATGGCGGCGCGGTTGTCCTCCCCGCGCTCCGGCAGAGAGGTCGCATTCATGCCGAGCGGAGCAAGGATGCGCTGCTCGAACAGCGTCGCGACCGGAGTGCGGTAGCAGCGCTCGAGCACGAGCTGGAGCAGCACGTAACAGGCATGGCTGTAGATGCGCTGCTTGCCCGGCGCTTCGCCGGCCTGCGGTGTCCAGGCGTTGAGCATGTCGATGAACTGCGCCCGGGAGAACGTATCGTTCGGCCAGGGTGGATGGTCGGTCGGCAGCAGCATGCCGGACGTGTGCGTGGCGAGCTGACCGACGGTGACCTTGCGGACATAGTCGCCGGTGAGCTCAGGCAGGTATTTCGGCAAGGCATCATCGAGCCGCAGCTCGCCGCGGAGCGCGCCGAGCGCCACCAGCGTCGCTTCGAAAGGCTTGCGCAGGGAACCGAGATTGAACAGCGTGTCCGGTGTGACCGGCCTTCGCGTGGCGTCGTCGGCAAAGCCGTAACTGAAGAACTCGACATGGCGGCCGGCATAGAGCGCGGCGGCAAGGCCGCCCGGCTGGTCGGGTGTTACGGTCGGCGTCAGCTCGGCCGCGACGATGTCGCGCATCTGGGCGATCATGTCGGAATCCGCGGCTGCGCGGCGCGGCCAGGCAAGCGCGAGGGGAACGAGCGCAGCGAACGCCCGCCGGGTGAGGTGTGATGAGGTGACAACAGACGGCACGGCTCTGACACATGATGCGATGTGCCCCCGATCTCTTTTAACGAGGAGGAGCGCGCGTCCCAATTCACGATTGCGCGTGGTGGGTTCCGCGCGTCGAGGCGCTCCGAAAAATACTTAGCTCATGAGCTAACAATCATTGACGCCGGTCGATGGCGGCGCTATAGTTAGCTTCATGGCTAACCAATTATCCCGGCTCGACCAGGTTTTCGCGGCCCTTGCCGATCCCACGCGGCGGGCGATCGTGATTCGGCTGTGCGCCGGCGAGGCGTCGGTCGGCGAGCTCGCCGATCCCTTCGAGATGGCGCTGCCGAGCTTCATGAAACACATCAAGGTGCTGGAGACGAGCGGGCTCGTTCAATCCGAAAAATCCGGTCGCGTGCGCACCTGCCGCCTCAGTCCGGATGCGCTCGTCGGCGCCGAAGACTGGTTCCAGCAGCAGCGTGCGATCTGGGAGGCGCGGCTCGACCGCTTTGAGGCCTACGTGATGAAGCTGAAGAAAGAGAAGGAGCGGGCGGCCGCCAGACGGCCGTCCCGTACAACCAAGAAGAAAGGTTCCTGACGATGACGAACTCTGCCAATCCCGCCCTGTCGCAATGGTCGCTCGACCGCGAGATCGTGATGTCGCGCGTGATCGACGCGCCGCGCGAGCTGGTGTTCGAGGCATGGTCCGATCCAAAGCATCTGCCTCAATGGTTCGGGCCGAAGGGCTTCAAGGTCGAGACCTTCGAGATCGACGTGCGCGTCGGCGGCGTCTGGCGCTTCAACATGATCGGCCCCGACGGCACCGTCTATCCGAACCGCATGCGCTTCCGCCGCATCGAGCGGCCGTCCCTGATGGAGATGGATCACGGCACCGATCAGGACGAGGATCCCGGCATGTTCCGCTTCACCGTCACCTTTGCCGAGCAGAGCAACGGCAAGACCGTGCTGATGATGCGGCAACTGGCCTCGAGCACCGAGCAGCGCGACGGCATGATCGGATTCGGTGCCGTCGAATACGGCTACCAGACGTTGGACAAGCTCGCGGCTTATGTCGCGGGGAGGAAGGGGTGATGGTGGTCTGACGGAGTTCCCGACGCATCTACGACGTTCCGGCGGGCCGCGGCGGCCCGGCCGGAATCGACGCCACGAGCCGCGCCAGGGCCGCAGCGGAACGCACCTCGGCCTTGGCGAAAACCTGGCGGGCGTGCGTCTTCACCGTGTTCAGCGACACGCCGAGCACTCCTGCCGCCTCGGTGAGACCGAGGCCGCTGGCGAGCAGCGCGGCGACGCGCGTCTCGGCCGCGGTCAGCCCGACCAGCCGGCGCAATCGTTCGGCCTGCGCGTCGACCGGCGCCTGCGGATCGACGACCTGGACCATCGCTCGTGCCCCGCCATCGACCCTGCTCCAGGGCAGGAAGGCCGGCGGAGGAAGCGGCGTGACCCGCACCAGCAGCGCGCGCCGGCCGGAAGGGCGACTGACCTGAAGCGTGTCATCGAGGGTTGGCTGCTCTCCGCGTGCCGATGCGAGCGCCTGCTTGACGCAGGCTGCAAGGCGCGAGGCGTCGTCGCGCGCCTGCGCGCGAAGGGCGACAGGGCTGCTCCCGCCGGTACACAGCCCGTCGCGTTCGCCGAGCAGGGTCTCCGCAGCCGGCGTCATCTGGAGAATGCCGCCGTGGCCATCCAGCAGAATGACAGCGCCCGGCATATTCGCGAGCAATTGCTCGAGGTGGCAGTTGCCGGCATTCGCCCGGCTGGTCAGGAGCGTCAGATCGATGGCGCGGGAAAGGTGAGGGACGAGCTCGTCGAGCCGTGCTGCGGCATGCCCGGCGACGTCGGCCCGCGCCTTCGAGACATTGAACAGGATGCCGCCGACACCGTCGCGGGACAGATCGGCGTGGCGCACCGCGATGATCTCCTCGATGTCCTGCGGCGCGAGAATGTCGGCATGGAACGCGCTGCGATGGAGCACCGCCTTTTCGACGAGCTCCCCGGTCATGAGCGTCTTGCCGACCGGCGCCCGAGCAAACGCGAATGAGTAGGGATTCTCGGTATGGTATTGGAGGAAGAGCTGGTTGAGGTCGTCGCGCAGGCGATGGTGAACGATGAAGTTGCCGTCGCCCGAGGCCGAAAGGTGAAGCACCATGCCGCTGTCGACACCAAGATGGTCGGCGACCAGCTCGAGCGCGCTGGCCCAGAGTTCCGGCCGAACCGCCGCCTGATAGATCGCGACGACGAGATCCGTGTAGCTCGGCTCTAGCATGGGTGGACCGGCCCCGTTTCGCGGCGCTGCTGACGTCACCTGCCGCGGCTTTGCAATTCCAGTGCCACCCCATAGCATCTTCGTTCGAGCATCGCTGTGTCGTGCTTCACATTTGCGGTCTGCCGGCCGCGCTCGTCACGCCCGGTTCGCCCGAACGCTAACGGGACGCTCCTGTTCCCGCGTCACCCCAGTGGGTGACGGCTGGTCTCGAAGGACATGCAAGCGAACATCCGTCTTTCGGCGGCGCAGATCGGGGCAGTCATTCGCCCTTGAGACCGGCCTCGCGGATCAGCTTGGTCCATTTCTGCGTCTCGCTGTCGATGAACTGGCCGAACTCGGCGGCGGTGCCGGCGCGAACTTCGAGACCCTGGGCGGTCAGCTTGTCCTTGATCGCGGGCACGGCGAGGGCGCGCAGAACTTCGGCCTGGAGCTTGTCGACGATCGTGCGCGACGTCGTCGACGGCGCCATGAAGCCGTACCAGCCGGCGGCGGCGACGTTGGGAAAACCCTGCTCGCGCAGGGTGGGCGCCTGCGGATAGAGCGCGCTGCGCTCGGGCGAGGCGACGCCGAGCACGATGAACTTGCCGCTCTGGATGTAGGGCAAGGCAGTCGGCAGCGCCGTCAGCGTGGCATCGACGCGGCCGGCGAGCAGTTCGGTGTAGGAGGCGGCATCACCCCGGAACGGAATGTTCAGGCCCTTGACGCCGGCATCGCGAAACAGGAGCTCTCCGGCAAGGTGCGGCTGCGAGCCGGCGCCTGGCGAGGCGAAGGTCAGTCCGTCCGGTTTGGATTTGCCGTAGGCGATCAACTCGGGGAGCGTCTTGAACGGCGCCTCGGCGCTGATGATGAGAAAAAGCGGCGCGATCACAGCCATCGCGACAGGCTGCAGCTCCTTGCGGTCATAAGTCAGCTTACCGAACAGCGCCTCGGCGGTGGCGTAGGGAGCCGCGACGTAGAGAATGGTGTAGCCGTCGCCGGGCGCATGGGCGACCATATCGTTGGCGATGCGCGTGCCGGCGCCGGGCTTGTTCTCGACGATGAACTGCTGATGGAAGCTGCGGCCGAACTCTTCGGCCAGCAGGCGCAGGGAGATGTCGTTGGATCCGCCGGGCCCGTAGGGCGAGATCAGCCGCACCAGGTGCGAAGGCCATGCGTCCTCTGCCCGTGCCGGCGGGATAGAGCCGACGGCCAGGCCGCCTGCGAGTGCCGCCAGCAGGGTTCGGCGTGTGACCTTGAATGAAGCCACTGTCTCTTCCTCCCTTTTGTTGTTGTTTCTTTGTTGTTGTTTCTTTGTTGTTGGCTTTGTCTTGCTTCGGCTTCAGATCACCTTCCGTGCAGTGAGCTGTTCGATCTCTTGCTCCGAGAGGCCGAGCCAGTCCCGATAAACCTCGGCATTGTCCTGACCGATGTCACCGGCGGCATGGCGCATTTGGGCGGGATCGATGGCGAAGCGCGGGACGACATTGGTCATGGCGACGGTCCCAAAATCCCGGTCGGCGACGCGGGTGATGGCCTCGCGCGCTTTCACTTGTGGATCGTCGGCGATCTGGTCGATCGAATAGATCGGCGCCAGCGTCCCCTGCGCCGCATTGAATTTCGCGAGGACATCGTCAAGACGGTGCTCGGCGCACCAGGCAGAGAAGATGCTGTTGAGCTCTGCGGCGTGCTTGACGCGCCGGTCGTTGGTGGCGAAGCGGGGATCGTCGATGAGATCGGGCCGCCCAATGGCCCGGCAATTGGCCGCATAGAGCGCGTTGGTCGAGCCTGCGAGCGTCACCCAGTGATCGTCGCTGGTGCGGAATACCGCAGCCGGAGCCGAATAGCCGTTGGCGTTGCCGATGCGGCCGCGAACGGTGCCGAGCTGGTCGTGCTCGATGGCGAGAACGTCGAGCAGACGGAAGGTGGCCTCCGTGAGCGAGAGATCGATTTCCTCGCCGGGTGCATCGGGATCGCGTGCCCGTTTCCACAAGGCCGCGAGCACGCCGACGGCACCGAACAGGCCGCCGATCGAATCTCCGATCGGGTATCCGGGATGGGTCGGCTCGCCCTCGCTCTCGCCGGTGATGTAGGTCAGCCCACCCATGGCCTCGAAGATCCGGGCAAAGCCGGGGCGCTCGCTGTAGGGCCCGTTCTGTCCGAAGGCGGTGGCGCGCAGGATGACGAGGCGCGGCTGGATCGACCACAGCACCTCCTTCGACAGGCCCCAGCGATCGAGCGTTCCCGGCCGGAAATTCTCGATCAGCACGTCGAAACGCGGAAGCAGCTGCTTGAACAGCGCGAGCCCATCCGGCGTCCGCAGATCGAGGGTGGCGAACTTCTTGTTGCGATTGGCGGCTTTCCACCACAGCGGCTTGCCGTCCTTGAACGGCGGAAACGACCGCACGCCGTCGCCATGCCCGGGCATTTCGATCTTGAGCACGTCCGCGCCGTAGTCGGCCAGCAGCGTTGCGGCAAACGGAGCGGCGATGATCGTCGCGATGTCGAGGACCTTCAATCCTTCGAGGGGGCCAGCCATGTCATTTCCCGGGGCTCGTGATTTTCTTGATTTTGCGTGGTGTCGTCGTCGGCTCCGCCTGCCTGACGATGGCGCGGATGCTGTCGGCGAGAGCGGCGATGCGCGGGCCGATCTCGCTTTCCAGCTGGCCGGGCTGGAGCCGGAACGCGGGGATGCCGCAATTGATCGAGAACGATCGCTTCGCCTCGCTCGCGTGAAACAGCGGCGCTGCGACGGCGTGGATCGAGGCCATGTACTCGCCCCAGCAGGTGCAGAAGCCGCGGCTGGTGCATTGGGCGAGCCCGGCACGGTAGTTGTCGCGAAAGGCCGACCACAGTTCGGCGTCTTCGCCCTCGATACGCTGTTCGAGGCGCGCAGCGTCGGTCTGCGGCAAGGTCGCCGCCGCGGCGCGGCCCATGGCCGTCATCACCACGGGAATGGGCATGCCGATGTCGGGGACGTGGGGGCCGACATCGCCGGAGCGTGCGGTCTCGACATAGATCATCGATGTGCCGTCGAGCAGGCCGATCGAGACCGTGCCGCGCAGGCTCTGCGCCAGCTCCTGCATCATGGGGCGTGCGACCTGCCGGAACTGCATGTCGGCGAGCAGCGGATGCGCCATCCGCAAGGAACGTGCGCCGACGCGATATTTGGCGCGATCGGCATCGTAGTGGAGGTAGCCGAGCTCGGCCAGCGTGTGCGTCAGCCGCGCCACCGTCGGCCGCGGAATCCCCGTCAGCGTCGACAGCTCCATGTTGCCGAGCAGCGTCGCTCCGGCCTTGAATGCTTCGAGCACCACGAGACCTTTTGCCAGCGTCGTCGCAAACGCGGCGTCATCGGCGTTCGAAGCCAGCACGACGGCGGCGGACGAGGGGGCGCGGCTTGGTTTGGACACGGTTCGAGCCATGCGGGTTTAATGAACCCGGAGAGGCCTGTTGTCCAATAGATTCATAAAGTACGACCGATCGTCCACTATGCGGACGCGAAGCGTGCCTCAAGCTGAGGACAAAAGAGGTGCGGACAGGCATCGCCACACAGATTTTTGTCGTGATTCCTTGGCTTGTTGTGACAAGATTATTACGAGTTAATGTCATATCGATTACGGCGGAGCGATTCATGTTGCAGTGGCAGGCACGGTCAAATCCCCTGGCGTGGTGGTGGGGGTCCCTGACGCTTGTCAGCGCGGCCAACATCCTCGTCTGGTTCATGCTGTACCGCGAGTTCTACCCGACGGTGGCGGGCAGCATCGGCGGCGGTACGGATATCGGCCTGATGTTCCTGCTTTGCGCGGGTTACGTGTTCGGCTGCGCCTTCCGCTCGGTGCTGCCGCGCGCCGACGTGCAGCGCATCTGCCTGTTCGACACCTGGCTGTCGAGCATCTTCGTCGGCCGCACGGTCGCGACCGTGGCTGAACTCTGCTTCGTCGCGCAATGGGCGATCATCCTGCATCAACTCGGGGGCATGACGGGTGCGGAGACGGCGGTGAACATCGCGCTCGTGATCGTGCCGATCATCATCATCGCGGAGTGCTTCTCCTGGTACGCGGTCGTCACCACGAACTTCCTCTACAACGCGATCGAGAATTCGCTGTGGGCGGTGACCTTCTTCCTCGCCGGCATCGCGCTTTGCCGGTTGATGCCGGAATTCCAGGGCGTGGTGCGCTGGGCGCTGATGTCAGGCATCGTCGGCATCGCCTGTTTCCTCGCCTTCCTCGTCACCGTCGACGTGCCGATGTATCTCAGCCGCTGGCGGGCAGGGCATGTAGAAGGCGGCAGGTTCCTGGGCTTCCTCGAAGGCCTGCATGACGTCTCGACGCGCTGGGTCGTGACCCACGACATCGCGCACTGGAAGGGCGAGCTGACCTGGATGTTCCTGTATTTCAGCGCCGCAGTGTGGTCGAGCCTCGCGCTCTGCGCGCTCTACGCCATGGAAGGCTATCTCACGCAGTATCTGGCCTGAGCGGATCAGGCCTCGCCCAGATCGGGCTGCGTCAGCAGTCCCTGGCGCAGCGCCAGGCGGACCAGCTCGATGTCGGAGCCGACGCCGAGCTTGTCCTTGATCAGCGAGTGCAGGTTCGCCACCGTCTTCGGGCTGACATGCAGCGTCTCGGCAATCTCCTCCGTCGTGTTCTCGGCGAGCAGCAGCCGCATCACCTCGAACTCGCGCGGCGTGAGCACGTCGGCGGCCGAGCTTTCCCCGGCGAGCCGGCTGAGTGCGAGCTCGTGGTCGATGTCGGGGCTGATGGCGATCTTGCCGGCGAGCACGTCCATCACCGCGCGCACCAGCGTCTCCGGCGGGCTGGTCTTGGTGACGTAGCCTCTTGCTCCGGCGCGGATCGCCTGTACGGCGAAGCCGGCATTCTCGTGCATGGTGAAGACGAGGATCCGTGCCGCCTTGTCCCACTGCCTGATCCGCCTGACCGCCTCGATGCCGCCGATGCCGGGCATGCTCAGGTCCATGATGACGAGGTCGGGTGCCTCGGATTTGTAGAGACGGTAGGCTTCGGCGCCGTCGGCGGCTTCGGCGATGACGCGCAATCCCGGCTGCTTCTGGAGCACGGAGCGATAGCCCTCGCGGACGACGGAATGGTCGTCGACCAACAAAATGGTCGCGTCGGCCGCGCTCATGCCGCGCGATCCAGGGGCTGCCGGTCGGCGGCTGCAAGCGGAATCACCACGCGCAGCGCGGAGCCGCCGTTCGGCGCAGCCTCGAAGCTCAACTGGCCGCGCAAGGCCGCGACGCGCTCGCGCATGCCGAGCAGGCCCATGCCCGATTTGGCGGCGGGATCGTTCGACCGCCCGTCATCGTCGATCGCAAGTGCGATCTCCTCAGTGTGCATCGCGAGCTCCAGGCTCACCCTGGTGGCGCCGGCATGTTTGGCGGCGTTGGTGAGTGCCTCCTGCACGATGCGGTAGAGGCTGGCACTGGTCGCGGCCGGCAGGCTCTCGAACGTGCCGTCGAAGCGGATCGTAAAGCGCGTCTGGCCGCGGCTGCGCCCGTTCCAGCCCGCGACGAGGCCTTCGAGGCTGGCAACGAGCCCGAGCTCCTCCACGTCAGGCGGGCGCAACCGGAACAGCGCGCCGCGCAACGTCTCCATCATGCCGGTCGCGGTCCGCGCGATGCCGTCGCATTCGCCGAGCAGGTCAGGGCAGTCCTGCGCGGCAGTCTGGCGGGCAGAGGAGGCGAGCGCGCGGATCGCGGCGAGCGACTGACCGAACTCGTCATGCAGCTCGCGCGCGAGATGGCGGCGCTCCTCGTCCTGAAGCGCGATCAGCTTCCGCGTCAACTCGGCGCGTTCGGCCAGCGCGATATCGAGGCTTTCGGCGAGATGGTTGAAGACGTCGCGGATCGCGGACAGCTCGGCGAGATCGAACGGCGGCAGCCGCGTGGTGAGGTCGCCCGCGGCGATCCGCTCGAGGCCGCTGCCGATCATGCGGGTGGGGCGCAGCGCGCGGGCGAGCGCGGCGTAGACCAGGACGCACAGCAGCGGCAGTGCGATCGCAAGCGCGAGCATCAGGCGGCCGGCCTCGTGCCAGGCCTCGGCCGTCTGCACGGCCGGATCGACCGAGACCACGGTCTCGCCAAGCTTCGCGCCGCGCACGATCACAGGCCGTGCCGCCTCGCGGCCGGGGTCGAACAGGCTGCGGTAGAAGGCCGCGAAGAGTTGCGGTGGCGGGCTCGCCGGGGTCGGCGCGCCGCTGCAGAATCGCTGGAGCATGTCGCCGCCGGGGCCGCGGAACGCCAGACACAGGCCGGGCGTCATCACATAGGCCGACACGGGATCGAGGTTGGGAAAGTCCGAGCGGGGGCTGGCCACCCACTGGACCTTGCCCTGTTGCAGCTCCAGCGTCTTGGCCACGATGGCGGCGATATCGTCGATGCGCGCATGGGCCGCGCGGTCGGCCGTGATGAGGAAATAGGCGGAGATCGCGGCGAAGCAGGCGGCCGATATCGCGGCCACGCGCAACGTCAGACGGACCTTGAGATCGAACCTCGGGCGGTTCCACATCGGCTTGCACCTGGTGCGAACGGAATTGTCCCTCCCGCATTAAACGGCAGAACGCAGGCTGCGGAAAGCGCCGCGCATAGTGCGGTGCAACGTCGTGAAATTTTCCCGGCACTCGCCGGGACGGGGACGGCTGCACGGCGCGAAGCCGCCGTCCAGATTGCGCCGCCGCTCCATCACACGAGGCCCGCATGCGCCGTATCAGGTCGATCCTCTCTGCCGTCCTCCTCCTCGTCCTCCCGGCGGCCTATTCGCCGGCCGGTGCCGAGGCCGGCATCGGCGTTGCCATGGACGATTTCAGCTATGCCGACACGTCGGCAGAACCGGCTAACCAGACCGCCGCCCATGAGCGGCGGCTTCAGGCGTTCATGGCCGCGCTCAGGCGGGACATCGGCGAAGGCGGGCGCTACCGGCTGGTGCCGTCCGCCCAGGACGGCGCGGCATTCAAGGTCATCGGCGGCATTCAGAAGACCAGCACGCTGGTGCAATGGGCCAAGGTCGCCGTGATCGACGTCGGCGCCAAAAAGCTCGTGATGGACAAGCTCTACACCTTCCGCGGCGACAATGATGAATCATGGGAGCGCGCCGAGATCTTCGTGTCCCGCGAAGTCATGGCCGCCCTCGGCACACCGGCGCCGGTCGCGCTGGCGGTGTTCGATTTCGAGCTCGAGGATACGACCGCTGCCGCAGCGGGTGCATCAGCGACGTCAGATGCGTCATACCTCGCCGAAGTCACAGCCAGCGTGCGCGAGTCGCTCGGTCAATCCGGCCGCTATCGCATCGTCGATGTCGGCGGCGAGGCAGCGAAGGCGCATGCGTTGCGGGACTGCGGCGGCTGCGAGGCGGCGATCGCGCAAAAGCTCGGCGCGGACCAGTCGCTGATCGGCGTGGTGCGGCGGGTCAGCCGCACCGAATACACGCTCGGCTTTCAGGTGCGCGATGCCAGGACCGGCGCCGTGCTGGCACGCGGCGACAGCGGCCTGCGCCTGGGCGCGGACTATTCGTGGAAACGGGGCGCCGTGCGGCTGGTCAGCGACCGTCTGATCGAGAGCCAATAGGCCATCGACGCCCCTAGAACGTCAACTGCACCTTCATCGACTGCGCGCGGTCGCTGGCGAGCTCGAAGGCGGCGACCGCGTTCTCGAACGGCATCGTCGCCGTGATCAGCAGTTTCACGTCGATCAGGCCTTCGCCCATCAGCCGCACCGCGAGCTCGAACTCGGGGTCGAAGCGGAAGGTGCCGCGGAGCTGCAATTCCTTGGCGACGATGGAATTGATCGGCAGCGTCATCTCGCCGCCAAGGCCGAGCTGCACCAGCGTCGCGCCGGGCCTGAGCACGTCGAGCGCGGCGCGTAGCGCGGCCTGATTTCCGGAAGCTTCGAACAGCGTGTCGAACACACCCTTGCCGGCGCGCCAGGGATCGAGCGCGGTGGCGTTGGTTGCGACATTGATGGCGTGCGTGGCGCCGAGCTTCTTCGCGACTGCCAACGGTGCGTCAGCCACATCGGTCACCACGATCTCGGACGCGCCGCCGAAGCGTGCGACCAGAATCATCAGCGCGCCGATCGGGCCGCAACCGGTGATCATGACGCGCTTGCCGAGCAGGGGGCCGGCCTGCTTGCCGGCATGCAGGCACACCGCGAGCGGCTCGGCGACCGCGGCTTCCGCCAATGACAGCTTGTCCGCGATCGGCACGGCCTGCGTGGCATCGACCGTGATGAACTCGCGAAAGCCGCCCTGCACATGGGGAAAGCGCATCGCGCTGCCGAGGAAGCGCATGTCGAGGCATTGGTTGCGCATGCCCTCCTGGCAGTGCAGGCACTGGCCGCACGGCTTGCTCGGATTGACCGCAACGCGCGTGCCCGGCTTCACGCCGGTGACGCCGTCGCCGACGGAAGCGACCACGCCGGCGATCTCGTGGCCCAGCGCCATCGGCTGCTGGATACGGACGACGCCGAAGCCGCCGTGATGGTAGTAGTGCAGGTCGGAGCCGCAGATGCCGCCGTTCGCGATCTTGACGCGGACCTCGCCCGGGCCGGGTTCTGCATCAGGATAGCTGTCGATCCGAAGGTCCTTCGGGGCGTGAATGACGACGGCGCGCATGGTCTCGTTCCCTGTTTCGCGATTACATCGCGGCGATCATGCCGCCATCGACATAGATGATCTGGCCGTTGACATAGGTGGAGGCGTCGGACGCGAGGAAGATCGCGGCGCCCACCAGCTCGTCCGGCTTGCCCCAGCGCTTCGAGGGGATGCGGCCCATCAGCCAATTGTTGAAGTCGGTGTTGTTGACCAGCGCCTCGTTCATGTCGGTCAGCATGTAGCCGGGGCCGATCGCGTTGGCCTGGATGCCGTGCTGGGCCCATTCCACCGCCATCGAGCGGGTCAGGTTCTTGATGCCGCCCTTGGCTGCGGTGTAGGGCGCAATGGTGGGGCGCGCGAGCTCGCTGCCGAGCGAGCCGATATTGATGATCTTGCCGTGCTTGCGCGGTATCATGCGCTTGGCCGCCTCGCGGCCGATCACGAAGGCGCTGGTGAGGTTGGTCTCGATCACCTTGCGCCACTCGTCGGTGGTGAATTCCACCAGCGGCTTGCGATGCTGGATGCCGGCATTGTTGACGACGATGTCGACCGCAATGCCCTTTTTGTCGAAGTCGTTGAACGCCGCGACGATTGCGGGCTCGTCGGTGACGTTGAAGGCGGCACCCTCGGCCTGGTGGCCTGCGGCGCGAAACTCGGCGACGGCCTGCTCGACTCGCTTGGGATCGACGCCGTTGATGATCAGCTTGGCGCCGGCCCTAGCCATGCCCTCGGCAATGGCGCGGCCGAGGCCGCGGGAGGAGCCGGTCACGAGCGCGGTGCGGCCGGAAAGGTTGAAGAGGGCGGTGCTCATCTCAAGAAATCCTCAAACGTTGGAGCGGCGCACGGTCAGATCGGAGCGCTCAAATACGGCGGGGAGAAGGTCGACGCCGAGGCCGGGTCCTTCCATCGGATAGACGTAACCATCCTTGATCGTGGGCATCGTGGTGACGAGCTCGTTGTACCAGCCCTTGTAGAAGGCGCGCACCGATTCCTGGATCAGCGTGTTGGGCTGGCTGAACGACATGTGGATGGCGGCGATGAAGCCGATCGGGCCGATGCAATCATGAGGAGCAAAAGGCCGGTGATAAGTCTCGGCCATCGCCGCGATCTTGCGGCCCTCGGTGAGGCCGCCGGTCCAGCACAGATCCGCCATCACCACATGCATGGCGTCGCGGTCGAGCATGTCCTTGTAGGGGAAGCGCGAGCCCAGCGTCTCGCTGGCGCAGACCCAGACGTCGGTCGAGCGCGCATATTCGGCCAGCGCCTGCGGCGAGTTCATCCGAATCGGATCTTCGTACCAGGTCGGCTTGTAAGGCTCGAGCGCGCGCGCGATCTGCTTGGCGGTCGGCAGATTCCACAGCGAATGGAGCTCGACCATGATCTCCATCTTGTCGCCGACCGCCTTGCGGATCTTCTCGAACGGCTCGATCGCCTGCTTCATCTGGGCGGCGGTGATGTAAAGGCCCTTGTTCTCCTGCGCCGCCGGATCGAACGGCCAGATCTTCATCGCGGAGATGCCGCTTTCCAGCAGGCTCTCGGCCAGTGCATCGGCGTGATTCATGAAGCCATCAAGGTCTTCATAGGGGCCCCTGGACGCCCCGAGATTCCAGTTCGCGACCGGGCTGATATTGGTCGAGCGGACATATTGGGTGCCGGCGCAGGTGTTGTAGATGCGCTGCTTGTCGCGGCAGAGGCCGCCCAGCATCTGGTGCACCGGCTGATTGCAGACCTTTCCGAACAGGTCCCACAGTGCGATGTCGATCGCGGAGGCCGCGCGATATTCGACGCCGGTGGAGGACTGCGCCATCGGCAGGTTCAGCATGTCGCGATGAATGGCTTCGATGTGGAGCGGATTGCGGCCGAGCAGGCGGCCGGCAAAGGTGTCGTGGATCTGCGCTTCGACCGCGCCCGCGCCATAGAAGGTTTCACCGAGACCGATCACGCCCGTGTCGGTGTGGACGCGCACCCAGATGACGTTGGAGAATTCCTCGGTGCGCAGCGTTTCGATCGACGTGATCTTCACGGCAATACTCCTCCCATCACAGGCGCAGCTAGCGCCGTCTCGTTGTTATTCCGCACCGCAGCATGGTGCGGGCGTGCGCAAGTCTTACGCCTGCTTGTAATATATCACAACATGTTTTAAGGGTGTCACAGATAAGGCGCCACCTTTCAACGAGAGCGCGGGCTGACAGGAGGACGACATGGCACGGCGCAAGCGCGCGCTCGAGGTGGTGAGAAACGAGGACGACGGCGAGGGCAGGCCCTCCCGGCGCAACCGTCTCAATTTCTTCGAGCTGGCCTACCAGAAGATCGAAGAGCTTCTCGTTCATTGCGAGCTGAAGCCCGGACAATTCATGACGATGCTGGAATTGCAGCACATCACAGGGTTCGGGCGCACGCCCGTGCATCACGCCGTCAATCGTCTCTCCGCCGACACGCTGATCATCATCCGTCCGCGCCACGGCCTGCACATCGCGCCGATCGATCTGGCGCGCGAACGCATGCTGCTGGCCTTGCGGCGCGACATGGAGCGCTTCGTGATCCGCCTCGCGGCCGATCGCGCCAGCCTCTCGCACCGCAATCAGGCGCTGCACATCGAGCGCCTCCTGCGCGAGCGCCGCGCCAGCCTGACCCTCGACGAGTTCAACAGCATCGATCGCCGCATCGATGCACTGGTGCTGGAGGCCGCCGGCGAGCCGTTCCTGGTGCACACGTTGCGGCCGCTGCACACGCTGTATCGCCGTATCGGCTACATCCACCACCGCTTCATGCCAGGGCAGGCCGATCTGTCGGGCACGATCGATCATCATCTCGCGATCCTCGCTGCGGTGGCCGGCCGCCACGTCGAGGACGCCGTGAAGGCGAGTGATGCCCTGATCGACTACATGGGCGAGATGTTCACGGGCATGGAGGCGGGGATCGACCCGCGCCTGCTCGATTGCAGCATCGAGCCGCTGCTCGGCGCGTGAAGCGTGATCCGGAAAAGTGTACGGCGGTTTTCCCGAGAGATCATGCTCAAACAAAAAGCTAAAGCGCGATGACGATCCATCCTGATCTCATCGCGCTCTAAAGAGTTTTTGAAGAGAGGACCAGACATGTCGACGATGGCGATGCCACAACCGACCGCGAGCGAAGCCGCGGTCCGCTACCTCATCACGAACTACAGTCCAAAAGGCAACAAGGTCGGCTGGCTGATGATGGCCTCGATCCTGGTCGAGGCCTGGGACCTCTATTCCATCGCTTTCGTGCTGATCTTCATCAAGGAGCAATTCAATCCTGATCCGCTGATGCTGGGCCTTGCCGCAGCAGGCACCCAGGGCGGCGCGCTCATTGGCGCGCTGCTCGGCGGCTGGCTCTCGGACAAGATCGGCCGCCGCGTCATGTTCCTGGCCACGATGGTGCTGTTCATCGTGCTGGCGCTGGCGCAGGCCTTCGTGCCCAATATCACCTGGCTCATCGTGATCCGCTTTCTGCTCGGCATTCCGCTCGGCTCCGACATCTCCACCGGCTACACCTACATCATGGAATCCATGGCCAAGGGTGAGCGCGAGGTCATGGGCAACCGCTGGCAGTTCATGTTCGCGGTCGGCGAGGTGCTCACGATCGGCGTGATCGTGATCTTCCTCTTGCTCGACATTCACCACGAGACGCTGTGGCGGGTGACGCTCGGCCTCGGTGCGTTGCCGGCGCTGATCATCCTCATCATGCGTCACGACGTGCCGGAGACGGCGGTCTGGTTGGTGCAGAAGGGCCGCTACCGCGAGGCCAAGCAGGTCGCGCGCGAGATGTTCAACGACAATCTCGACATGCTGCCGGACCAGGACGTCGAAGTGCCGAAGGTCTCGACCCGCGCATTCCTCGCCGATCTCAGGAAGGATCCGATCCGCTGGCGTGCGACGCTCTACGGCTGGATCGCCTGCTTCGTGCAAGCCAGCGAATTCTCGACCTTCGCGTTCTATCTGCCGGTGCTCTTTGTCATGGTCGGCGTGTCGAGCGTGCTCGGCATCAATCTGGTGACGATGGCGCTGTTCTCCTTCGCCGCCGTGTCGGGCTGGGTCGGCCCGCTCCTGACGCCGAAGATCGGCCACCGCGGCATCTCGATTGCAGGGTTCTCGATCGTGCTGGCCGCGCTGCTGGTCGCCGCGTTCGCGCTCTACACCGACAACAAGATCCTGCTGCCGTTCGCAGCCGCCGCCATGCTGTGGGGCCATTATTGGGACGCGTCGAACTGCATGACGATCCCGACCATGGTCGCCAAGCCCAAATATCGCGGCACGGCCAGCGGCTTCGCCTACATGTTCGTGAAGCTGCCGTCGTTCCTGGCGATCTTCCTGTTCCCGACGGTGTTCGCGGCGATCGGCCAGGCCAATGCCACGCTGATGGTCGCGGTCTTCCCGCTGATCGGATTGCTCGCCGCAATCTTCATCCTGCCGGAGGTCTACGGCTACGAGAACGACTGACGATGCGCGACCCGGTCGCGGCCGTCATGGCCGCGATCGGGCGTTGTGCGGCACGAGCGACTACGGGCTCAGGAAGACGGGATCGATCCCGACGCCATGGCCGAGCAGGCCGATCGCCTGAAGCTGGGCGCTGTGCAGGTCGATCTCCACGATCGCGAACAGGGTCAGCAGCACGACAGCCGAGACGAGCAGCAGCGGGTGCGATGCCTCGCCTTCGCCTGGTGCGGTGAAGCCCTGGATCGCGCGACGCAGGGAGAAGCTCTGCGGCAATGCTTTCGATTGGATCTGCATGATGAACCTTCCTTGCCGCGCCATAAGCGTCTGAGCCGCGCGACAATGGAATTCTAGCCGCGGCGTCACCGGTGGCATTGATGCACCGCAAATAACTGCACTTGATTTCGAAGGCGGTCTTGCCACCGCTACCAGATTGCCGCCGCCAACGCCGCAATCAAGGCCGGCGGCGTCACCAGCAGGCCGAGCTTGAGGAACGGCCAGGCGCCGACCTCGATCTTCTCCCGCCGCAGCGCGACCAGCCACAGGATGGTGGCGAGCGAGCCCGTGACCGACAGGTTGGGCCCGAGATCGACGCCGATCAGGATCGCGCTGACCACGGGTGCGGGCAGGTGATCGCTGGCGGCGACCGAGCCGGCGACGAGGCCGACCGGCAGATTGTTGGCGATGTTGTCGGCGATCGCGGTGGCGATGCCGACGCTCCAGGCGGCCTTCGTCACGGATTGCGCCACGGCCTCGTGCAGCAGCGCGCTGAGCTGCCCGATCACGCCGGTCTTGACCAGCGTCTCCACCATCACGAACAGCCCGCCGACCAGCGGCAGCACGCTCCAGGAGATGCCGCGCAGCACAGGCAGCGGCGATTGACGATTGATCAACAGCACCGCCGCGGCCGTCGCGGTCCCGCAGACGAAGGTCGGCAAGCCCAATTGCAGATCGAGCGCAGAGGCCCAGATCAGCACGATGCCGATCGCACCGATGCCGTACGCGGTCAGTCGGCCGCCACGACCGAGCTTCGGGTGAGGGACGCTTGTCTCGATGGTCTCGTTCTTCAGCTCGCGATGCAGGGCAAGGCGCAGTGCGACATAGGTGAGAACGATCGAGGCGAGCGACGGCAAGGCGAACTGGCGCAGCCATGTCCCGAGATGCGGCATGTGCTTGCCGAACACGACGAGATTGGCCGGGTTGGAGATCGGCAGCACGAAGCTCGCGGCGTTCGCTATGAAGGCGCAGACGAAGAGATAAGGCAGCGGCTTGGCGCCGGCCGCGCGGGTGGCGGCATAGACGGCGGGCGTCAGCACGATCGCGGTGGCGTCGTTGGAGAGCAGCACGGTGACGAGCGTGCCGACGATGTAGATCAGCAGGAACAGCCGCTGCGGCGAGCCCCGTGCATGTTCGACCGCGAACGCGGCCAGATAGTCGAACAGGCCCTCGAGCCGGGCGAGCTCGGCGATCAGCATCATGCCGATCAGGAAGAGATAGACGTCGAGGCCTTTCTCGATGCCGACAAGTGCATCCTGCCACGGCAGGAAACCGAGCAGCACGAGTGCCGCGGCGCCGATCACGGCCCAGACCGCCTCGGGCAGGGATAAGGGGCGGATGATGACGCCTGCGGTCGCGGCGACGACGATGCTCCAGGCCCAGATGGCGTCAGACGGCACGTTCAGTCCTCGAAGGGCAACGGTTCATTCGGCAGCGATAGCCGATGCGGACGCCGCTGTCTTCCCCCGCGGGCGCGGCTCGCCATCCGCGCTATGCCGCGTCTCGAGCAAGGCGAGGAAGCAGATCACGCGCCGATGCTCCGGGCCGTGATTGCGACTTGTCGATCGGCATTCACCGCGCCACCGACAGTCTCTCCGTGATCGCCTTGCGCAGGATGCGCGACAGCGATTCCACCGAATACGGCTTCTGGATCAGCTCGAAGCCGCGATGGGCGTTTTCCGCAAGCACGTTGCTGTAGCCGGAGGTGAGCACGACGGGCAGGCCCGGATAGCGCTCGCGGATGACGCCCGCGAGCTCGACGCCGTTCATGCCGGGCATGATGACGTCGGAGAAGACGAGGTCGACGGAGAATTCGTTCTCGCCGAGGATGGCCAGCGCCGCGGTCGCGTTGGCGACGCGGCGGACGACATAGCCGAGATCTTCCAGCAGCTCGGTCGAGAACTGGCCGACATCGTCGTTGTCCTCGACCACGAGCACGCGGTAGCCGCGTCCGGTGGTCGCGGCCTCGCTGGTCAGCGCGGCGGCTTCCTTTTCCGCGGCAGGGCTCTGCGCCTGCGGCAGGTAGATGGTGAAGGTCGCGCCTTCGCCTTGCGCGCTCGCCACCGCGATGTCGCCTTCGGACTGCTTTGCAAAGCCGAAGGCCTGGCTGAGCCCGAGGCCGGTGCCCTTGCCGACTTCCTTGGTGGTGAAGAACGGCTCGAAGATGGCGTCGATGTTCTCTTGCGCGATGCCGCTGCCGGTGTCCGCGACGGAGATCGCGACATAGTCGCCGCCCCGCGCCGACTGCGCGCGCAGGCTCGGAATCCCAGCGACCTTGCGCACGGCGATGGTGAGACGGCCTTCGCCGTCCATGGCGTCGCGGGCATTGATGGCGAGGTTGATCAGCGCGGTCTCGAACTGCGCGATGTCGGCCACGGTAAAGCAATCGGCATCGTCGATCTCGACGGCGATCTCGATGCGCCCGCCGACCAGCGGCCGGACCAGTTGCGCCACGCCCTCGACCTGGCTGCCGACGTTGAAGATCTGCGGTTTCAACGGCTGCCGGCGCGCAAAGGCCAGAAGCTGCGCAGTCAGCTTGGAAGCGCGCTCGACGGTGTCGGAGATGGCGTCGACATAGCGGCGGCGGCGCTCCTCCGGCAGCTCGCGCCGGCGCAGGAAGTCGGTGGCCGAACGGATGATCGTGAGGAGATTGTTGAAGTCGTGCGCCACGCCGCCGGTGAGCTGGCCGATCGCTTCCATCTTCTGCGACTGCCGCAGGGCTTCCTCGCCGCGGCGGCGCTCGGTGATGTCGACGGCCTCGGGCACGGCGCCGGTGATGTTGCCCTGGCGGTCGAGCACGGGACGCATTCCGAAGTCGAAATCGCGCTCGCCGATCGGCAGGCGCAGCCGCATCTCCATCCGCACAGGTTCGCCCCGGAGCACGGTATTGAAGGCCTCGCGCACGGTGGCGCTCATGCCTTTCGTGCCGGTGAACCACGGCGTCTCCCACAGCGGCTTGCCGATCACGTCCGCGGAGCGCGCCTTGATGCCGTCGAGCGCGGTGTTGTTGGCATAGAGCAATTCGCCGTCGAGATTGACGAGACCCTGATACTGATTGCTGGTCTCCAGGATCGCGCGCAGCCGCGCCTCGTTGGATTCGAGCTCGGCGGTGCGCTCGACGATGCGCTCTTCCAGCGTCTCGTTGAGCCGCCGCAGCTCGATCTCGGCCTGCTTGGCGGCGGTGATGTCGTGAGCGACGCCGATGAAGCCGATATGCTTGCCGGTCGGATCCCAGCGCGGCTGCGATTCCGAGCGCAGCCAGCGCCATTTGCCGCTTGCGTCCTTGTAGCGCGCCTCCAGCACGAACGGTTTCAGCGAGGCTTCGCCCTGGACCGATTGCTGGAGCACATGCGGCAGGTCGTCCGGATGCAGCACCTTGCGCCAGTCGAAGGCGATGGCCTGGTCGTAGGGCAGGCCGACGAAGTCGACATAAGCCTGGTTGGCGAAGGAGCGCGTGCGGTCGAGCTTCGTCACCCAGATCGGCACCGGCGCGCTGTCGGCGATCAGCCGAAAGCGCTCCTCGCTCTCGCGCAAGGTCTCGCGCGCCAGCATCTGGTCGGTGATGTCGAAGTCGGCGCCCACGAGCCGGAGCGCACGGCCATCCGGCCCGCGCTCGATCTGGCCGACCACGCGGATCCAGCGGGTTTCGCGGTCGTTCCACCGTATGATGCGGTATTCGTCGGAATAGTCGCAGCTTTCGCTCTTCAGTGTATCGAAGAGGTGCTTCACCGTCCGCTCGCGATCCTCCGGGTGGATCCTGGCGGCCCAGTCCTCGTAGGTTTCGGCGGTTGCTTCGGGAGGCAGGCCGTGCACCAGCAGATATTCGGGCGAGCGGCGGTTCTTGAAGCCCTTGCGGAGATCGATCTCGAGGCCGCCGATCCTGGCGATACGCTGGATACGCGCCAGTTCCGCCTCGCGCTCCTGCAGCGAGCGATAGGCGTTGTCGCGCTCGCGCGCGATCTCCTCCAGATGCTGGCGCAGCCTTTCGGCGGCGATGGTCTCGGGCAAGGGATCGTTCAAGGCGTCGGCCGTTGTCATGCGGGTGCGCACATGCCGGACCGATCTTCACACAGACGGAGCGTGATGGCCATCGCTTAGAAGGGAATATGCAGGAATAAGGCGCTGGCGGACGGGCTGCGGCGGGTATGATCGAAACGCAGGGTCTGGCAATTTGTTCCTGGCATTGGAACGATGAGACGGCGCCCGCGTCTTCGCGAGGCACCAGATTTGCGTTCGTAACGCTCCCTTTCCGAAGAGGTTAAATCTTGAAGCTCTTTGTCTGCCAGGCCTGCGGCAACGTCCTCTATTTCGAGAACCGCGCCTGCGAACGCTGCGGCCACCGCGTCGCCTTCCTGCCGGAGAAGGAGACGATGTCGGCGATCGAGCCCGACGGTGAGGGCTGGGCGACGCTCGCCGACAAGGGCAGGGGGCGGATGCTGTGCCGCAATGCCGAGTACGATGCCTGCAACTGGCTGACGGATGCGGGCGACAGCACCGGCTATTGCCGTGCCTGCCGCCACAACGGCATCGTGCCTGACCTCTCCGATCCGGTTCAGCTCGCCGGCTGGCGCGAACTGGAGGTGGCGAAACACCGGCTGTTCTATTCCCTGATCCGCTGGAAGCTGCCGCTCCAGACCCGACAGGACAATCCCGAGCACGGGCTGATCTTCAATTTCCTCGCCGACGATCCGAACAGCGGGCAGAAGATCCTGACCGGCCACGACAACGGCCTGATCACGATCGCGCTGACCGAGACGGACGACATCGAACGCGAGCGGCGCAGGCTCGAGATGGGCGAGCCCTACCGCACGCTGCTCGGACATTTTCGCCACGAGGTCGGCCACTACTTCTGGGATGTGCTGGTGCAGGGCGGCGGCAAGCTCGACGAATGCCGCGCGGTGTTCGGCGACGATACGGTGGATTACGGCCAAGCCCTGCAGCGCCATTATGCCGAAGGCGCACCGGCGGACTGGCAGCAGAACTACGTCTCGGCCTACGCGACCATGCATCCCTGGGAGGACTTCGCCGAGACCTGGGCGCATTATCTCCACATCGTCGACACCCTGGAGATGGCCGCCGAGTTCGGCATGGAGGTGCGACCCAAGGTCGACCGTGATGGAGAGTTGTCGACCCGGATCCGGTTCAATCCCTACGAGGCACAGGACGTCCACAGGCTCGTCGACGCATGGCTGCCCTTCACCTTCGCCATGAACAGTGTCAACCGTGCCATGGGGCTGCGCGACCTCTATCCGTTCATCCTGTCGCCCGCAGTGGTCGCAAAGCTGGGCTTTGTTCATGGCCTCGTGCGGGACGTCGCCAAGGCGAGGAAGCCGTAGGGCGGCACAGGGGGCTCGGGGGCGATTTCGGTCTTGTGCTGGTACGCCAGAGGGGAGGGATTTAGACCGTTGCCTCCGGCCCATTTTGATGTACCACGGGAGCCACACGGCCCGTCCCATAGGCCCCAACGGCCGGGGAAGGGTCCCGCCCAAGGTCGAGACTCAAGAAAAGCATGTTCAAACGCATTCTGATCGCCAATCGCGGCGAAATCGCCTGCCGGGTCATCAAGACTGCCCGCAAGATGGGAATTCAGACGGTTGCGGTCTATTCCGAGGCCGACCGCGATGCCCTCCATGTCGAGATGGCCGACGAGGCCGTGCTGATCGGCCCGCCCGCCGCGGCCGAGAGCTATCTGGTGATCGAGAAGATCGTCGAGGCCTGCCGCAAGACCGGCGCCGAGGCCGTGCATCCCGGCTACGGTTTCCTCTCCGAACGCGAAGCGTTTCCGCGCGCGCTGGAGGCGGCCGGCATCGTCTTCATCGGCCCGAACCCGGGCGCGATCGCCGCGATGGGCGACAAGATCGAATCCAAGAAGGCCGCCGCGAAGGCCAAGGTCTCGACCGTGCCGGGCTATCTCGGCGTCATCGAGGACGACAAGCACGCGGTCAAGATCGCCGACGAGATCGGCTATCCCGTGATGATCAAGGCCTCCGCCGGTGGCGGCGGCAAGGGCATGCGCATCGCGCATTCGACGGCCGAGGTCGCCGAAGGCTTCAATCTCGCCAAGGCCGAGGCGAAGGCCTCGTTCGGCGACGACCGCGTCTTCGTCGAAAAGTTCATCGTTGATCCCCGCCACATCGAGATCCAGGTGCTGGGCGACAAGCACGGCAACGTGATCTATCTCGGCGAGCGCGAATGCTCGATCCAGCGCCGCAACCAGAAGGTCATCGAGGAGGCGCCGTCGCCGCTGCTCGACGAAGCCACCCGCCGCAAGATGGGCGAGCAGGCCGTCGCGCTGGCGAAAGCCGTGAACTACGATTCCGCCGGCACCGTCGAGTTCGTCGCAGGCCAGGACAAGAGCTTCTATTTCCTGGAGATGAACACGCGCCTCCAGGTCGAGCATCCCGTCACCGAGCTCGTCACCGGCGTCGATCTCGTCGAGCAGATGCTGCGCGTCGCCGCCGGCGAGAAGCTCGCGATCAGCCAGAAGGACGTCACGCTCACGGGGTGGGCCGTGGAGTCGCGCCTCTACGCCGAAGACCCGTTCCGCAACTTCCTGCCCTCGATCGGGCGCCTCGTGAAATACCGTCCGCCGGCGGAAGTGAGCCAGGACGGCATCACCGTGCGCAACGACACCGGCGTGCAGGAGGGCGGCGAGATCTCGATCCATTACGATCCGATGATTGCGAAGCTCGTCACGCACGCGCCGTCGCGCGCGGCCGCGATCGAGGCGCAGGCCACCGCGCTCGACTCGTTCTATGTCGACGGTATCAGGCACAACATCCCGTTCCTGTCGGCGCTGATGCATCATCCGCGCTGGCGCGAGGGCCGGCTCTCGACCGGCTTCATCGCCGAGGAATTCCCCAAGGGCTTTACAGTGCGCGTGCCGGAAGGCGAGGTCGCGCGGCGCATCGCCGCGGTCGGCGCCGCCATCGATCACGTGCTCGGTGAGCGCAAGCGCCAGATCTCGGGCCAGATGGGCGGCCGCATCGTGCAGCGCGAGCGCCGCCGTGCGGTCTGGCTCGAGCGCCAGGAGATTTTGCTCGAGGTTGCGCGTGAGGGCGAGGCCATCGCGATCCGCTTCGTCGATGCCGACGGCAAGGCCGGCAACGCGCATCTGTTGCAGTCGCCGTGGAAGCCGGGCGATCCGGTCTGGCAGGGCACCATCGACGGCCATTTCGTCGCTGTGCAGGCGCGCCCGATCGCCAACGGCATCCGTCTGGCGCATCAGGGCGTCGAGGTGCCGGTCTATGTCTGGACCGAAGCGGAGGCGGCCTCGGCCCGGCTGATGCCGGTGACGACGGCCTCCGACACCGGCAAGAAGCTGCTCTGTCCGATGCCCGGCCTCATCGTCTCGATCGCGGTGACCGAAGGGCAGGAGGTCAAGGCCGGCGAGACGCTCGCGGTGGTCGAAGCCATGAAGATGCAGAACGTGCTCCGCGCCGAGCAGGACGGCACGGTGAAGAAGGTCCACGCCAGCGCCGGCGCGACGCTGGCGGTGGATGCGCTGATTCTGGAGTTTGCGTAGGCGCGCAGAGCGCAACACTAAACCTCCCCCTGAGGAGCCGCGCGCAAGAGCGCGCTCCTCAGGGTGCGGAATTGAGAGTGAGGCACCATGGCCTTTCGTTCCCGCCGCGAGAAACTGCGCTTCATCCTGTCGGGCGAGACTTGCGTCCATCCTGGCTCGGTCTACGACGCGATCTCGATCCGCATCGCCGAGGACCTCGGTTTTCCGCTCGGCATGTTCGGCGGCTCGGTCGCCTTGCTCGCCGTGCTCGGCGACCCCGATGTCACGCTGATCACGCTCACCGAGCTTGCCGAGCAGATGCGGCGGATGTCGCGCGCGGCGGCGCTCCCGGTGCTCGTCGATGCCGATCACGGCTACGGCAATGCGCTCAATGTGCGCCGCACGGTGCAGGAGCTGGAGACGGCGGGCGCTGCCGGCCTCACCATCGAGGACACGCTGCTGCCGGCGGCCTTCGGCGAAGCGAAGGCGCAGCTCATCTCGCTGGAGGAGGGCGTCGGCAAGATGAAGGCGGCGCTCGACGGCCGCGGCGATCCCTCGCTCGTCATCATGGGCCGCACGGGAGCTGCCTCGATCACCTCGATCGAGGATGCGATCCGGCGTGCACGGGCCTATGAGGCGACCGGCGTCGATGCGCTGTTCTTCACCGGCATCAAGTCGCGGGCGGAGCTTCAGGCGATTGTCGCTGCCACGCATCTGCCGATCGTGCTCGGCGGCGCGCCGGACGAATTGAACGCGATCGATTATCTCGCCAGGCAGCGCGTGCGCATCGCGCTTCAGGGCCACGCGCCGATCGCCGCGGCGACGCAGGCCGTCTATGAGACCCAGAAGGCGTTGCGTGAGGGCACCGCGCCGAAAGCGCTCAAGGGATTGCCGTCGTCGGAGTTGACCAGCCGCGTCATGCGCGAGGCCGACGTCAGGGCGCGCAGCGCCGATCTTCTCGGGCTCAAGACATGAGCCGGGCGATCCTCCAGGTCATGATCCGCGGCCGCGTGCAGGGCGTCGGCTATCGCGCCTGGGTCGAATCCCAGGCGGCCGCGTGCGGTCTCGAAGGCTGGGTCCGCAACCGCCGCGACGGCAGCGTGGAAGCGCTGTTCGCGGGGCCGCCCACGCATGTCGCCGACCTGGTGGCGCTGTGCCGCCACGGCCCGCCGTCCTCGCGCGTGGATAGCGTCACCAGCGAGACCGCCAGTGCGGATGAGCTGAATCTGCGCAGGGCCGGGGAAGCGTTTTCGGTGCTGCCGACGGTGTAGGGACGTGCGACTCTCTCTCCCGCACGCGAGGAGAGGCGAAGAACAGCTATCACCTCGGCAGCTTCGAGATGGCCTCGCTCAATTCATGGATCTCGTAGGGCTTGCGCAGGATCGGGAAATCGCCGCGCACGCCGGCGGCGACCTCGCTGTAGCCGGTGGCGAGCAGGATCGGCAGGCCGGGGCGGATCTGGCGGAGGCGGTGGGCGAGGCCCAGCCCGTCCATCTTGCCGGGCATGACGATGTCGGAGAACACGAAGTCGACGCCGTTCTTCTCGATCTCGCGCAGGGCGGCTTCGGCATCGGCAACCCGGCACACCTGGTAGCCGAGCTGCTCCAGCAAGCCGATGCTGACGAGGGCGACGTCCGGATTGTCCTCGACCAGCAGCACCGTGCCGTTGCCGAGAACCGGCGCCGCTTCGGGCGCGCCCGCCGGCACGGTCGCGGTTTCGCGCGGCAGCAGGATGGTGAAGGTCGTGCCCTTGCCGAGCTCGCTTGCGACCTTGACCGTGCCGCCCGCCTGATGCGCGAAGCCGTGCACCTGCGACAGGCCGAGGCCGGTGCCTTTTCCGACAGGCTTCGTCGTGAAGAACGGCTCGAAGATCTTGTCGACGACGTCGGAGGGGATGCCAAGCCCGGTATCGGCGACGGTGACGGCGACGAACTCGCCGCGGTGGAGCGGGTCGTCCAGCACGACGTTGTGTGCGCCGATCGTGACCGTGCCGCCGTCGGGCATGGCATCGCGGGCGTTGATGACGAGATTGAGCAGCGCCGTCTCCAGCTCGGAGATGTCAGCCTTGATCGGCCAGACCTCGCGGTCGATGTCGAAGGCGAGGCGCACGGCGCTGCCGACGCCGGCGTGAAGCACTTCGCGGATCGCCTCGATGCGGTCGTCGAAGCGGATCGCCTGGGGGTTGACACTCTGCCGCCGCGCGAAGGTCAGGAGCTGGCTGGTCAGCGCCGCGCCGCGCTTGGTTGCGGTCTCGATCGCGGTTATCGCGCGCTGAAGCCTGGCCTCGTCGACCTCGCCCCTCTTCAAGGTGTGAAGGCTGCCGCTGATGATCATCAGGAGGTTGTTGAAGTCGTGGGCGACGCCGCCGGTGAGCTGGCCGAGCGCATCGAACTTCTGCGACTCCGCGAGCTGCGTCTGCATTGCTTCGAGCTTGAGCTGCGCGTTGCGCCGCTCGGTGATGTCGCGGGTGATCTTGGCGAAGCCGACGAGGGTGCCGTCCTCGTAGATCGGATCGATGATGACGCTCGCCCAGAAGAAGGTGCCGTCCTTGCGAACGCGCCAGCCTTCTTCCTCGTAGCGGCCCTGGTCCCGGGCGATGCCTAGGGCGCGCGCGGGCTTGCCGTTGGCGCGGTCGGGCTCGGTATAGAAGCGGGAAAAATGCTGGCCGAGGATCTCCTGGGGCGCGTATCCCTTGATCCGTTCGCCGCCGATATTCCAGCTGGTGATGATTCCGGTCGGATCGAGCATGTAGAGCGCGTAGTCCGCGACTCCTTCCACCAACAGCCGAAAACTGCGCTCGCTTTCGAACAAGTCTCTCTGTTGACTGGACTTTTTCGGCATTCCTGGACCCCACCTCGACGGGGACAAACGCTGCAGGGGGCGTTTGGTTCCCCATTCGTTGGGACGTTTTTAGGCAATTACGCCGGACGGTATGCAGGACGCAAGCGCGACCGGCTGCTCTTGACAGGCAATCGTATCCGTCAGATATTTCTGTCATGACAGAAATAACCGGAAAGAAGAAACTCCCGGCCGCCGTCGAGCGCTTCATCCTGCATTGGGGCGATATGGGGGATCAGTGGGGCGTCAATCGCTCGGTCAGCCAGATCCACGGGCTGCTCTATCTGGCCGAGGCGCCGATGACGGCCGAGGACATCGCCGACACGCTCGGCATGGCGCGCTCGAATGTCTCCAACTCGCTCAAGGAGCTGCTCGCCTGGAACCTGATCCGGCGGGTGCCGATCCTCGGCGACCGCCGTGATCACTATGAGGCCGAGACCGACATCTGGGAGGTCGCAGCCCGCATCGCGGCGCGGCGCAAGGAGCGGGAGCTCGATCCCGCGATCACGGCGCTGCGGGCCTGCGTGTCCGACGCCGCCGACGATCCCACCATCAATCCGGTCGCGAGCAAGCGGCTGAAGGAGATGCTCGCCTTCACCGAGCTCGCCGACCACTGGTTCATGCAGATGCTCAAGGTGCCGCGGCCGCGGCTGGTCGCCTTGATGCGGCTTGGCGAGAAGATCGCCAACCTGCTGCCGCTGGGCAAGGCCAAATAAACTTGAGGAGGGTGCGATGACGTCGGCGAGATTATCAGGCTCCAACGCACCAACCTCCGCTCACATCAAGCTTCTCGACGACCGCCGCTTCCGCACGCTGCTGTCGGACGAGGATTGGGGCCGGCTGCCGCTGGCGACTTGGCGGCGCTTCTCCAAGCGCGTCGCGGACGGCGACAGCGTCGTCTATGTCGGAATCGTCGATGAGGTCTCATTCAGCGACATCGGCTGGTGGTTCGCGCAAGCCGCGCGCCTGATCGGCGGCCCGCTGCCGACGGGACGCGACACGGGTGTGCCCATGATCGTCACGGTGACCGAAGACGCTGGGGGCGGCGGCCAGACCTGGACTCGCATCTGCGCACGCAAGCGCGGCTTTCCGCAGGTGATCCATTCCGCAAAGCGCTTCGCCGGCCCGACCGGACTCGAAGAGTATGTCGGCTTCGGCGTCTCGATGGCGCTCCGCATCGCGGTCGAGGGCGAGACGCTAACCTTTCGCAGCGCCGGTTATGGCCTGCAGCTCGGGCGCCTGTGGATCCCGCTGCCGCAATGGCTGACGCCGGGCGACCTCACGGTGACGCATAGCGATCTCGGCGAGGGCGCCTTCCGCTTCACCCTCGACGTCACTCACCCGCGTTACGGCGCGCTGATTCACCAGTCCGCCTTGTTCAGGGAGGCCGTGTCATGACGCCGCTGCTGTGGACGCTCATCGCTATCCAGATCGTGATGGGTGTGTTCGACACTTTCTATCACCACGAATTCACCGAGCGTCTGGCCTGGCGCCCGTCGCAGCGCTTCGAGCTGAAGCTGCACGGCATCCGCAACATGCTCTATGCGCTGCTGTTCCTGCTGCTCGGCTGGCTGGAGGTCTACGGCGTGCTGGCGCTCCTGATCGTCGCGGTGCTGGTCGCCGAGATCGTCATCACGCTGATGGATTTCGTCGAGGAGGATTTGAGCCGGAAGCTGCCGCCGAGTGAGCGCATCAACCACACGCTGCTGGCGATCAATTACGGCGCCATCCTGGTGCTGCTGCTGCCGGTGCTGATCGATTGGGCGATGCAGCCCTTCGGCGTGACGGTCGTGTACCAGGGTCTGCTCAGCATCGCCGCGACCGCGTGCGCGGTCGGCGCGGCGCTCTGCGGTGTCAGGGATTTTGCCGCGATGCGCCGGCTCGGTCGCATGCGAAGTGTGCCGGCGCACGGGCTCGTCGAAAAGCTGCCCGGCCGCAAGACCGTGCTGATCACGGGTGCCACCGGCTTCATCGGCAGCCGCCTTGCGGCAAGCCTCAGCGGCGCAGGGCATCACGTCATTGCGCTGATCCGCAACCCCGCCAAGACGGAGATGCTGCCGCCGCCGGTGACGTTGATCACGAGTCTGGATCAGCTCGCCGCCGACACGCCAATCGACGCTATCGTCAATCTCGCCGGCGAGCCGATCGGCAACGGTCTGTGGACCGAGGCGAAGCGTGCGAAGATCATCAGCTCGCGCATCGACATGACCGGCGAGGTCGTAAAACTGATCGCGCGGCTCGAGCACAAGCCCGAGGTACTCGTCAGCGGCTCCGCCATCGGCTGGTACGGCCTGTGGGCCGACCAGGTGCTGACGGAATCCGCGAAGTCGCATGCCTGCTTTAGCCACGAACTGTGTGCAGCCTGGGAGCAGGCGGCGCGGCCCGCAGAGGAGCTTGGCGTCCGCGTGGTCAATTTGCGTATCGGTCTCGTGCTCGGCACGGAAGGAGGCTTCATCACGCGCCTGCTGACGCCGTTCGAGTTCGGGCTCGGCGGTCCGCTCGGCACCGGGCGGCAGTGGATGTCCTGGATCGAGCGCGACGATCTGATCCGGCTGATCGCCTATGTGATGGCGACGCCCGATCTCACCGGCCCCGTCAACGCCACCGCGCCGATCCCGGTCACCAATGCAAAGTTCACCGAGGAGCTCGGCCGCCGCCTGCGCCGGCCTGCATTGTTCCGCATTCCCGGCGGCCTGCTGCGCCGGATCGGCGGCGGTTTCGCCGATGAGCTCTTGCTGGGCGGCCAGCGCGTGCTGCCGAACAAGGCGCTGAGCCGCGGTTTTGTGTTCCGGCACGAGACGCTGCGCAGCGCGTTCGAGGCGATCTTGTGAGGCATCAAGTGGCAGCTACACTTCGAAACGTAGCCGCCACCGCGCGCAGTGCTGCCAGCTTGGCGGGATCGCTGACCTTCGAATGCAGCATCACCTTCGAACTGCCGAGTTTCGGCAGCTTGTGCGCAGGTCCGATGTCCATCAACCCGGGAGGCGCGATCCGCCGCGCCAGCGGCGCGATGGCGAGCCCGGCCAGCGCGGCGGCGACCACCGCCGTGACGCCGCCTCCGACGAAGCGCTCGCGCCAGGCGATGCCGGCCTTGTCGAGTGCGCGCACGGCGATGGCGCGGACGCCGCAGGGCGGGGCGAGCGTTGCGAGCGGCAGCGGCTCGCCCTTTGGCAAGGCGAAGCGTCTTGACGCGAACCAGCCGAACTCGTCCTCGGTGAGTTTTTCGCCGCCGCGGCGGCTGCCTTCCTGGCGGACGATCACGGCATCGAGCTGGCCTGCGTCATAGGCATCCTGCATCTCGCGCGAGAAGCCGATGGTGACGGCGAGGGTGAGATTTGCAGACATCGCGTGCAGGCGTTCGAGCAGCGGCACCAGTTCGGGACCCGTCGCGTGATCGGAGATGCCGAGCGAGAGTGATTGTGCGGCCGGCGCTTCGCCCGACAGCGCGCGGTCATGTGCCGCGATCAGCGCGCGGGCACGGTCGAGAAAACTTGCGCCATCGGCCGTGAGCCGGACCGCGCGCGGCGAGCGCTCGACCAGGCGCTTTCCAAGCAGCGTCTCCAGCCGCTGCAGCTTCAGGCTGACCGCCGCCTGCGTCGTGCCGAGCGCTTCGGCAGCGCGCGTAAAACTCTGGAGGTCGGCGACCAGCAGGAAGGCCTGGACGGTGGCGATGTCGAGCGTGGCTGTCATTATGAAATCTTATCACTAGTATCAATCGAGATAAGGTACCAAAATGACGAGAGGAGGTCTAGTTTCTCATCAACGCCGCGCAAGACCTGCGCGGCACCTTGAGGAGAACGACCATGCCCCTGATCACCGTGTCCTACACCTCGTCCCGCCAGTCGCCCTCGTTGAAGGCCGACATCGCGGGCGCCGTGTCCGAGCTCACCGCAAAAATCCTGCACAAGGACCCTGAGGTCACCGCCATCATCGTGAAGTCGGTCGACGCCGCCGACTGGTTCGCCGGCGGCCAATCCCTCGCCGAGCAGAAGCTCGCCAGCTACTGGATCGACATCCATGTCAGCGAGGGCACCAACACCAAGGACGAGAAGGCGGCCTATCTCGCCGCGATGTTCAAGCGCATGGCCGATATCCTGGGGCCGCTGCATCCAGAGACCTATCTGCATGTCGACGAGGTCAAGGCCGATGCCTATGGCTTCGGCGGCCTGACCCAGGAGCGGCGCTACATCGCCGGCAAGCTCGAAGTGTCGCTGGCGGCGTGAGACAGCAGGCCGCGGGTGAGCGATCCCACCCGCGGCCCGATCGTCAGCTCGCCGCGCGGAACTGAACTTCGTCCTTGTTCAGGAAGCACGTCTTGTCGAACAGATTCAGGTCCAGCGGGTTCGGCAGGCGGACATCGCTGAGGTCAGGGCAGGGCTTGGTCGAGGGATCATAGGACCGGTCGATCTGCGAGATGAAGACGACGATCAGTCCCTTGTCTCGCGCGAAGGATTTCAGCGCGCGCACCTGAACGGTCAGGTCAGGATTTTCCCGCCGCTGGTCGAGCAGTTGCAGAAAGTCGATCACCACGACCGTGCCGCGGGGCGCCACGGCCATCTGCTTGACGACGTAATCGGCGCTGATGGCATCGGAGCAATCGACCTCGAACAATTCGCGGAATTGCGCGGGGTCCGCGCCGATCGCCCGAAAGCGGTCGACGACGTCCTTCTCGGTATATTCGAGCGAGAAGAATGCGGCGTGATGGCCCGCGCGCATCGCCTCCACGGCCAGTTCGAGGCTCATCAGTGTCTTGCCTTGACCGGGGCGCGCCCCGACCAGCACGAGATCGCCGGGCTGGAAGTGCGGGAACAGCTTGCCCGCCGGCGTCATTGCAGCGGCTTTCGCCGCGAGCAGGCTCCAGGCGGAAAACCCTTCCGTCGCGGCGATGCGGTCAAGTGCGTCGTGCAGCGGAATGCCGTCCTCGCGCGACAGGCGTTTTGCTTTTCGCTTCAGATGATAGATCGGTGCAGACAACTTCATAGAGAGAACCTCCCATTGCGAGCAGAAAGCGCAATCCCTCCTTATGCCTGGCGCTCGAACAGTCGGTCCGATGGTGTAGTCGCCCGGTATGATCTGTACTTTCCCGGCGGAGGGGGGAGGCGTGGGCGGCACCGGGCTCAAGCATAGCCGATTCCCCGACGAGCGGAGAACGGGCGCGGTCGGGCTCGAACAGAAAAATTCTAGGCGGCTGCTTCCGGCACCAACGCACGAGTCGGCCCGAACAATTCTTCGAACGCCTGCCGGAGTGCGACATCGACATCGGCCATCGTCACGAGCTGGCCGAGATCGACCAGCGAGGTGACGCCGTAGCGGGGATCAGCGACGCCGCAGGGCACGATGCCGGCAAAATGCGACAGCTCCGGCTCGACATTGATGGCGATGCCGTGGAACGACACCCAGCGCTTCAACCGCACGCCGATCGCCGCGATCTTGTCCTCGTGCTCGGGCCCCTTGTCGGGCCGTCTGACCCAGACGCCGACGCGGTCCTCGCGCCGCTCGCCGCGGACGTTGAAGGCGGCGAGCGTGCGCAGAATCAGTTCCTCCAGGCTGGCGACATAGGCCCGCACGTCCGGCCGGCGCCGCTTGAGGTCGAGCATGACATAGGCCACCCGCTGGCCGGGCCCGTGATAGGTGAGCTGTCCGCCACGGCCGGTGGCAAAAGTCGGGAATCGGGGATCGAGCAGGTCGCTTTCCTTGCCCGAGGTGCCCGAGGTGTAGAGCGGGGGGTGCTCGAGCAGCCAGACCAGCTCCGGCGCCTCGCCCGCGGCGATCGCTGCGACGCGCGCCTCCATGGCGGCAACCGCCTCCGGATAGGGCACGGGCGCGTCCGAGATTCGCCATTCGACGGGCGCGCCGCCTGCGGCGGAAAACGACGTCAAATCGAGCTCTTGGCGCGGGTTTTGAGGCGAATTAACCATTGGCTAACCATAACGTGGTGATCATCTCGGGAGCAAATACCAAGTCCTCTGGTTCAGTCCCAAGTCCTGAGCTTCAAGTTGCGGCGGTCCTGACAGTGCCCACTCTCGATAAAGTCACCGTGGATCTCATGGTCGTCCTCGGGACGACCACGATGCCGATCCATCAAGTATTACGTCTTTCCCGCGGCGCCATCATCGAGCTGGACGCAACCGAGGCCGACGAGGTCAAGGTTCTCGCCAACAATCTGCCGGTCGCCTCCGGCGTCGTGCTGGTCGACCGCAACCGCATCGCGGTCGAGGTCAAGCAGATGCTGCCGCGCACGCAGGGCACGCGATAGCGGCCTGGGCACGCGGTAGGGCCGATCCGGGCAGGGGTTGCGAACTTTCCTGCCAAGCTGTGGAATTCGGGGCCTTTGCAGGCTTGTATCCCCCTGATGGATTTGTTAGATCGGCGGCCGCTGATCCGGCCAGCCGAACGACCTCAGGCCGGTATCTCCTAGCGCTCGTGGCGGAACTGGTAGACGCGCTGCCTTGAGGTGGCAGTGGGTAACACCGTGGGGGTTCGAGTCCCTCCGAGCGCACCATATCAACGCTTGGCGTTGAAATCTCAGGGTTTTCCGCCCCTTCGTCTCAAAAACACTATTCCACTCTGGCCCATCGCATATGGGCTCGTCGTTCGCGCGATCTCGGCGCCCGCGCTGTGTCTCGCCTCAACATGGCGCGGTCGCGTTTTTAAGGGCAGCAGGCGAGCGCCACGAGACGGGGCGGTCGCTCAACGCTTCCACCATCGCCTGAAGTAGAGATACAGAATCGCGGCGGCGACCATGGTGCCGCCAGGCACGACCGCGAGCGCGAGCGCCAACGCCAGCAGGATCACCAGCGCCGTGACGTACCAAGGCTGTCTCTTCTTGGGGGCCGTCGCCGGTCCCGCCGGGGGAACCGCCTGCGCGCCGGCACCGCGCGGCGCGCCCCACGGCGATGGCGGTACGTTGGGCGGGCGTGACGGGCCGGGTGCTGCGGTGCGCGCCTGTGCGGCTCGCTTCTTTTCGTCCTGCCGCGCCAGCGCAACCAACATCGGGTCCGGCGGTGGCGGTGGCCGCTCCGCGGGATTCCATTGCCGGCCCGGCGGCGTCTGGCCGGCGCCCGCGGCCTTGCGGAATGCGGCACGCGTCGCGCGCCGCGCGGAGCGGGCGGGCGCGTACCGTTCGGCGAGGCGCTGCGCGCGCTGCAGCAAGGGCGTGCCACTCTCCGGATCGACCATGATGGCGAAATGGCCGAAGCCGAGCAGCGACCGGATCACGTCCTTGCCGGGGCCGAAGTGCTTGCCCACTGGCCCGTGGCGCTCGACCTGCTGCAGCACCGCGCGGTAACGGCGCAGCAGGTCACGCGGCACGGCCACGGCCTCGTTGACGGTGAGGCCGGTGACCTCCTGGCGCGCCGATCTGCGCATGACGCGCGTCTTGTCCGGATGGACCTTGAACCCTTCGGCCTCGACAATGCCGTGCACGGCCTTGAGCAGGGTGCCGATCTTTTTCACCGCTTCGCCCGAGCCGGAGAAGGTCAGATCGTCGGCGTAGCGGCTGTAGATGAAACCGAGCGTGCGTGCGAGCCCCATGAGGCGTCGGTCGAGCCTGCGGCAGATCAGGTTGGTGATCGCCGGGCTGGTCGGCGCGCCCTGCGGCAGCAGCCGCGGGCCATCGGCGATGAAGTGACGCTCGCCGTCGAGCGTCACTTCATCGACAACAGGCTCGGTGCACAACAGCGCGAGCGGGATCGCGACCGCTTCAGCATAGCCCAGCGCCTCGAACAGACCCTTGACGCGGGCATAGGTCAGGGTCGGGAAGAAATCCTTGAGGTCGAGATTGATCACCACGTCGCGGCCGACATGATTGCGCGCGTTGGTCAGGATGGAACGCTCAGGCGCAAAGCCGTGCGCGGCATCATGCAGCGGCACCCGCGCGAGGATGTTGTCCAGAACCCAGTACTGCGCGCGCTTGAGGCGCGGCATCGGCGCCGAGATCAACCGCTCGCCGCCGCTCTTCTTGGGGATCGTGAAGCGCTGGTAATGATTGACCGACGACACCTTTCTGTTGAAGGCGAGGAAGCGCAGCTCGCCCAGCGGTACGCCCATCGCGTCAGCCAGCGCCTTGGCGTCGGCCAGTGCGGGCAAGCCGTCGTGCAAGGGCGTGGTGGTCGTGCGCGTGTGAAGACCGCGCGAGACGTCCTCGCCGAGATAGAGCACATCGTGCTTGCGTCGCTCGTGCCAGGCAAACGCCCGCGCTTGTCGCGCCTCGGCGTTGCGACGCTTGGTCTCCTGCCGCCGCGCCATCGCTTCGGCCTTGCGGCGCTTGTGCATTTCCTTGAGCGCGCGCACGGGGTCGCCAAGTGTGGCGTTCTGACGCTGCAGTTCGGTAAGTTCACGCATCGCCTCTGCGCGAGCGCGGATCGTGTCCGCGGCAGGCGCCGGCTCATCTTCGCCGTCGGGCCAAAAACCGAGGCGGATCATCTCTTCGAGGATGACCTCGTCCTTCGACGACTGGCGGATACGATCGTAGAGTTCCTGGCGCGTCAGCGTGCCGGGAGAAACGGTCTCGGTCACGCGGCCAACCCTCCGGTCAGGATCGTGGCGCCGGCCACGCGGAGGGAAATCGGAAAGGGCGCAGGCCGGATAGCCTTCGTCTCATCTAAGAACTGGATCGATCCACTCGACGCCGGGGCGTCCACCCGTACGCAATTGGGTTCAAAGAACCCAATCTGCGATTGCGTACGGGTGGACTGCCCCGGCCCAGTGAAGATCGGGCCAGTGACGCATGCATAGTCATGGTGCAAGGACGGCGATACGCCGCCCGGGTTGCAAGGTCCTGACCAGCCTGCGCCCTTCCGATTACGGTGATACGCGAATTGTCGTCTCCGGTGCAAGCCGGGTCTGCGGACGGCAGCTTCCATGTCGCTCATGTGGCGTGTCCATCCTGGGCGACGCCCTCGACTTGCGCGTGGAAGATCCGCCGCAGCGCCAGCATGTGCTCGCAAGGGCCGCGTGCCATCTTGTTGTGGCCGTAGAAATGGCAGCTGCAGCGTGCTTCAACGAGACGGTCGTCGTCGTCGATGACGAGGCTCACCTGCTCGGTGCGCGCGTTGTCGAGCACGCTGCCGCTGACGGCGCGAGCGCCCTGGTTGCGATCAATGCTGCCGATCGTCACGAGGTTGGCGTTGATCAGGCGGTCGGCCTTCTCCTCCTGTGGGCTCGCGAAGCGCAGTTGCGCAGGCGACAGCGGCTCGCGCGTCAGTTCGCGCAGGCGGTAGAGCGACTTGTCGAGGTCGAACATGACGCGTCCGGCCTGGGTGTAGGCCGTGAGCGCAGCATGCACGAGCGTCTGGTCGACGCCGGTCTGCTGCGCCAACTGAGCAGCGGTCGCCGCGTGGGACGTGCCGAGCGCTGCGAAAACGCGTTGGGCGGTGTCGCTGTCGACCCTGTGGCGCGGTGCGAGCAGGTCGAACTGCCCGGAGGACGACCAATCGTTCGCGGTCCAGCCGGATAAGCCGAGCGTGAAGCGCAGACCGCCGAAATCGACCATGAAGAACGATGGCAGACCACTCCCGGTCAGATGTACCCGTACCGACCGCGCCAGCGGCAGCGCCCGCCCGAGGATCGCAAGCCGCCGCCGGCCCCAAATGCGGATTTCGGCGGGCTCCTTGCCGCGATAGATCGAGCGGCGGAAGGTGAGCCTCTCGTGCCAGGGCTCGATGACCACTTCCACGGGCGCATCCGGCCTCAGCACGAAGCGCAGCGAGCGCGGGCCGGCCTTTTCCTTCTTCTGCGCGAGGCGGGTGAGAATGTTGGCCATATCCACGGGATGCAGGTCGAACACGTGCGCCGGCAGGGTCATGGCGCTCGACACCTGCAGGAAGCCGCGCACCCAGCTGTCCGGCAGCTCGATCTTCTCCTCGCGGAAGTCGAAGTCGTCGCCGGTCTGCACCTCGAATCCGGACGGGTCGATGGTCAGCGTGGTGTCGCGATAGGAGCGGATCTTCTGGAATTCGTCGTAGAGCGCGTGGCTGTAGTCGATGTTGGTGGTGCCGAACGCCATCTCGCCGAGGTTCTCGAACACGTCGTGATCGCAAGACAGCCGCCCGTAGCTCGATTCGTCGAGGCTGAAGCACTCGAAGAAAATCTCGTCCGGATGCACGGTGATGACGGGATCGAGCACGATCCAGGCGTCGCGGTTCTGCTTGTAGAGGTAGTTGAAATAGGCCTGCCGTGCCGCCCAGAACGGCGTCATGAGTCGATCGCGCTCGCGGTTGAGGCCGCGGATGCGGTCCTGCAATTCCGCGATGCGCGGCTTGAGCGCTGCAGACTGCGCCGTCGCCTCGGCGAGGAAGTTGGCCTCGTTCTGCTTCAGCCACTCGAAGTAGGCGGTACGGTCGCGCGGCTTGAAGCGCAGGTCCGACACGACGACGTGATGCAGTGCCGAGATCGCTTCGCGGAACGCGAGATGGCGCGCGACCCTGCCGGTGAAGAAGGTCGGCTGGCGCAATGTATCCGGCGCGAAGGCGAACGACGACGATGCGGCGTCGGACGAGGCGCTGGTGCTGCCGAGAAATCGATATGCGAAATTCATGCGGCGCTTCCGCTGCTTTGCGACCCACCGCCCGATGGCGTGCGGCCGGCGCGAGCCACGGTGACGGGCAGAGTGATATCGGGCCAGGCATGGGCGATGTCGCGCAGGATCATCAGTGCCGGCGCTTTGTCGCGAAGGGTCACGCTGAGCGTGAAGTCGTGCAGCAATTGAGCGATCGCCGCGGCGCGGTCCCGGTGCGCCAGCGCCTCGTTGCGCAATGCCGTGAAAATCCTGTCCTTGGCGATGCGCCCGCGGTTGATCTGCATCAGGATGATGCGGGCCTGGGTGAGGAACTTGGCGAAGATCGCCGCATCCGCCAGCGATTCGCCGGTTATCAGCTCGGTGACGAAGAGATGGAAGCTGCCGGAAGGATGCTCCAGAACGCGCTCCAGCACTTCGGCGACATCGCCGTCGGCGAGGCTGCGCCGCAGCAGCAGGCGGGCGCCGTCCTGCACCGCAGGCTCGGTCGAGTCCGCCATCACCGCCAGCGCCGCCGCCGGCAGCGCGCCGCTGGGCCATGCAGTGAGGCGGTTCACCGCGGTGGTTCGCACATCGCCCCATTCGCTCTCGACCAGCAGGACGGCGTTCTGCGGGTCGGCGCGGAAACGGGCTTCGTCGGCCGCAAACGCATGAAGCGCGAAGCGGCGGACGGCGGCGAACGAATGGTTGCCGAGGCGGGCAAGCTGGCGGACCGAGAAGCGCTGCGGGTCGCGGCTCTCCAGCAGCTTTGCGCCCAGCATGCGGGCGCCGGCCGCGCGCGCCTGCAGCAGGCGCCACAGCGTGCCGTCGTCGACGGCCGCCGCTGCCTGCGGCAAGGCATCGGCGAACAGCGTGACCATGTCGGCGGCATGGCCTTCGAACGGCTCGGTGCGGAAGAAGCCGGCCATCAGCATGTCGCGCAACCGGATGGCAAAAGCCTCGTCGGTCGCCGCGAGGCGCGCGACCAATGGCCGCGCGGCCGCTCGCAGCCCGGCATGGGCGCCGGTCGCCGCCAGCGTGATGCCGTCGAGGTGTTGCGCGAGCGCGGCGTCATCGAGCCGTGCCAGCAGGATCATCGAGGCAATGCGGATTTCCGGCGCATCAGCCTGCAGGATCGCCTGCCAAAATTCTGCCGGCAGATCGTCAGGCCGCGTCGGGGTCACGGCGATGAGCTGGACGCTGGCCGCCTGGACGTCGGGACTGGAATGGCCGGTCAGGCTTTCGATGATCTCCGGTTGCAGCGGGCAGTCGCGATCGGGCCATAGCAGCGGCAGCAGCGCGAGGGCGGCGGTGAGGCCGGCGCGGAGCATGTCGTCCAGTTCTGACGGCAGCTGCGCGAGCCAGGCTGCGAACGCTTCCGCCACGCCGGCGCGCTGGTCGGGCGAGGGCGCGCGGTCGCGCAGCCAGCCGCGCGTCCGGCCTTGCACGTGGTCGTGCGGGCTCGTCAGCGCGGCGCGTGCAAGGCTGGGGTCGGCCCACGGCCAGTCGGCGCGGTCGTCGATGGCGCGGATGGCCAGGTCGCGCATGTCCTGTGCGGTCGCATCGAGCAGCGCGGCGATCAGCGTCGCATCGGCCTTGCCAGCATCGATCAGGCGCCGCGCCATGTCGGTCGCGAGCGCGGTGACTTCCGGATAGGGGGAGGCCAGCAGGCCGCCGACCGCGGCCGCATCCATCGTGTCAGGGCGCGGCGGGCCCTGCCGCAGTGCTTCCGCCGCGAACCGCGCCGCCGCATGATTGCGCGCCAGTGCCGCGACGCGCAGCAGCCGTTGTGGCTGGGCATCCCACAGCGCGGGGAACGCCTCCTCGCGCTGTGCCGCCGCCCGCGGGCCGACATGGCGATGGGTGAGCCCCTTGTCATTGAATCGGCTGGTCTGGGCCCCGGCATACAGCAGGTGGCTGATGCTCCACGCGCGACCCAGTGCCTCGGTCGCATGGGGGACGGGATGAAAGCGGCCGTCGATGCGGACATGCTTGTCCCATGTCGCCGGCTTGACGCCGTCGGCGTCCGTGAAAGCGAGGAGGAGGTCGCTCGCCATCGCCGTGAAGGCGTCCTGGCCGAGCTCGGCGCGCTTGCGCAGCATTCGCCAGGCGCGCCGCTTGAAGTAGAGCAGGGTCTGGTCGGACAGCGCGATGCGTGGAGCTCCGCTCCGCTGTTCCTCGCTGAGCTTCAGCGCCTGGCGCGCACCGGGCACCCAGACGCGGTCGTTATAGACGCGGGCACGCCGATACATCGGCGTCGCCAGCTCGAACTGCCGCGCAGTTGCGGCGAACAGCGGGCCGTCATCGGTGAGATCGGCATATTTGAACAGGCGCCGCAGCACCTGCACGTAGGGCGGGCGCGGACTCATCGCGTACACGGCCGCGAGCAACGCCTTGCGCGCGACGCTGTCGGCGAGCGCATGGTGGGCAAGAGCAATGAGGAACTGATTGGCGAAGCCCGGCTGTGCCGAGCTGGCCGCCAGCAGGGCCTGCAACAGCCCCGCGCCGTTGCCGTTCGTCAGCGCCGTCTCGATGTCGCGTGTCGCCGCAGCATCCGTCGTTCGCGGCAACGACAGGCGTGGCGGCAGCCGCCGCGCGCCCATCAAGTCGCTGGCGAGGGCATAGGCCGCGTAATCGCGTGTCACGACGCTGACATTGGTCTCGGCGCAGCTGCGCAGCAGATCGACGGCGTCCGCACCGCCACAGCGCGCCAGCGCATAGACGAGGCTGTAACTGATGTTCGCCGCGCCGGTCTTCTCGGCAATGGCGGCGAGCTGGGGGTAGGCGGGGGTCAGCCGGATCACGCCGAGGCGCCAGAACAGGCGGTCGCGTTCCTTGTCGGGCCATGCACCGCGCGCACCGATCGCGAGCTTCTTGAGCAACTCCGCATCGCGCCCGCTGGCAGCGCCGCCGGTGTCGAGAACCTTCAGCGCTGGTGCGTCGCCGTCGATGCGGCGATAACCGTCGTTGATCTTGGATACCACGACACTATCGAACAGCTTCTCGGCGTTCGGGCGGGTGACCGGCGACGGAGTCTTGGTTCCATCCCGTAACGACGTGCCGCGACGGCCATATCTGAAATTGACGAGATAGCGTGCGTCGACGTCAGCGCGTTCGAGATCGATCAGATCGACTTCATAGAGTTTGTCTGAACGGCCCTCCTTCATCCAGAGGCGAACGGAACGAACGACTTGCATCGACCACCCTAGGATGTGCGGGCGACCTACATGACAAGCCGGGGACGCCGCGTCAATGGCGATTGGTGCAACGGGATGCGGCGATGCTTCAGGTCTCTAACGTTTCCATCCATCTGGACAACGTACTGAAATTGCAAATATCATCTCCGCCCTCCGAGCGCGCCCAATGACATAAGTCGTTAATGCGGAAAAATGTTTTCGCGGTCCTTCCACTCCCGCATTGTTGCTCCGGGTTCCGTCAAAAGAGAACGGCTGCGCGCCGTCAACTGGTGAGACCCGCCTTGCGCAATCCGTCGAGGAAGTGGTCGCGATCGGCGGGATCGCGATATCTGTCGGCGCGGGTCCGAGCGAGGTCGAGAGTCTTCGCGGGTACGGCTTGGCCATTCGCAATCATCTCACGACGCCGCTCGCTGACGAATGCGTCTGCTTCGGATTGCGCCTCGCCGCGCCGGCCCATCTGCGCATAGCAGGCCGCGAGGAGGGCGTGTGACCACCGGTCGAGCGATCGCGCCTCCATCAGCGCCTTGATCGCCAGCTCGTATTCGCGCCCCGAATAAAGGGCAAGCGCGTGATACCAATGGTACAGATTGGGTGGAAAGGGATTGAGCCGTTTGGCCGCTCCGATCCATGTGAGCGCCTCACGCCAACGTCCCCAGTAGACCAGAATGTTGGCGAACACGGCGATGACATCGGCGTCGTTGGGATTGAGCGCGAGCGCGCGGCTGAAATGGATTTCGGCCTTGGCGTCGTCGTTCCGCAGGAACAGCAACTGAGCGAAGACGCCGTGAGACCAGGCGTCGCCGTCGTCGATATCGAGTGCGGCCTCGATCTCGCGACGCGCCTCGTCCAAAGTCGCAGGGGCGGGCGATTCGAGAAACACATCGCAGACCATGGTCCAGGCGATGTTGGCATGGGCGCGGGCATATTGCGGGTCGAGCGCGACGGCGTTCCGAAAATGCTGCCTCGCTTCCGCCATACCCCTCACGGTCAACTGGCGCCACCGCTCGTTCCCCAGCAGAACCAGATCGTAGGCGGTGACGCTCGGGGTCGGCTTGCGCCGGGCGATCTCGCGGCCGGCATCCTCCAGCCGGCCGGGAAGAGCCGCGACGATTGCCCTCACGATCTCGTCCTGCAGCGCGAAGATGTCTTCGAGTTCGCGGTAGTAGCGCTCGGTCCAGAGATTGTAGCCGCTCGCGGAGTCGAGAAGCTGGACGATCGCCCTTACCCGGCCGCCGATCTTGCGCACGCTTCCCTCGGCCACGTAGCTGACGCCGAGCTCGCGGCCGACCCGTTTGATCTCGGGCGTCTTGCCCTTGTAGGCGAAGCTGGAATGGCGGGCGACGACGAGCAGCGACCTGAATCGCGACAGTTCGGCGATGATGTCCCCTGTGATCCCATCTGAAAAATATTCCTGCCCGGGATCACCGCTCAGGTTGGAGAACGGAAGCACCGCAAGCGACGGCCTGTCGGACACGGCAGGTGCCGATGACGCGGGCAGGTCGGCTCCGAACGCGGTGGCGACCGGCGGTCCGACATAACGGTAGCCGCGGCGGGGCAGCGTCTCGATCCAGGCCGCGGCCCCGTCGATCTCGGCGAATATCCGCCGCAGGGCGGCGATCTGCACCGTCAAATTGCTCTCTTCGATGGCGAGGTCCGGCCACGCCGCCTGCATCAAGGCGTCCCTGGAAACCGGCGTTCCGGCCCGCTCGACGAGCAGCCGAAGGAGCATCACCGCGCGCCGTCCGAGCGCGACCGGTTCGGATCCTCGAAACAGTATCTCGGCCTTCGCATCGAGGCGGTAGGGACCGAATTCGTGGATGGTCATGTCTGGAGACTACATTTTTCATGAACTTTTCGGAACGGATTTAGGCCCGCTGGAAAGGCGAGGACCATGCTGGGCCGTGCTGGACAAATTTTGAAGGAGGCGCCCGATGCGTAATCACTGGGATGTGGTGGAGGCGGGCGAACTGATGTCCCGGCCTGGTCCGGACCTGATCGCCGGCGCTCCGGAGCCGGTTCGCCGCCTGCTGGAGGCCGTCCAGGCGCTGGATCCGTTGATCGCGGCTCAGCGCAGCCAGTTCGACGGCGCGCGGCGCCTGCCCGACGAGGTCTTCGCAGCGCTCGCCGATGCCGGCCTGTTCCGGCTGTGGCTACCGGGCGCGCTTGGTGGACCTGAGCTGTCACCCCTCGATTTCATGCGCGTCGTCGAAGCCGCCTCGGCGCTCGACGGCTCCGTCGGCTGGCTCGTCGGCAACGGCGGCGGCATGAGCCGGATCGGCGGCTACCTCGGCGAGGCCGTCGCACGCGAGTGGTTTGCCGACCCGCGCGCCTTCGTCGCCGGCGCAACCGGGGCGGTCGGCACAGCGACCGCCGTCGCTGGCGGCTATCGCCTCTCAGGGCGCTGGCCGTTCGGCAGCGGCGCGCATCACGCGGCGCGGTTCATGGGCCTGGCGAGCGTCAGGCCCGAGGATCCGGTTTCACCGCTTCTCTGCTGCTATCTCGGCCGGGCCGAGGTGACCATCCTCGACAACTGGCATGTGTCCGGGCTGCGCGGCACTGGCAGTTGTGATTTCGAGGCGCGGGACGTCTTCGTGCCGGCCGCGCACGTCCATCCGTTTCTTGGACCGCAACCGACCCAGCCCGGACTGCTCTATCGCTTGCCGCCAGTATCGGTGTTCGCGTGGAGCATCTGCGGGGTGCCGCTCGGCATCGCGTCCGGCGCCATTGCCTCCTTCGCGGAGCTCGCCTGCCGGAAGAGCCGTCTCGGCACGCGGGCCCTGCTGCGCGACCGCGAAACCGTGCAGGCGACGGTGGGCCGCGCAAGAGCGACGCTTCGCGCCGCCAGGACCTTCCTGATCGGCGCCATGACCGAATTGATGGCTGCCGCCGAGACGGGCGGCCAACGATTGGTGGAAGCACGGGCCGACATTCGGATCGCCAATGCGCATGCGGCGGAGACTGCGATGTCCGTTGCCGATGAGCTGGCCGCGAGTGCGGGCGCTGCCGCCATCTTCGAGAGCTGCGCCCTCGAGCGTGCGGTCCGCGACGTGCATGCCGCAGCGAAGCATATCGCGATGAGCCCGAACAATTACATCGTCGCCGGCCGGCTGACGCTGGGACTCGATCCCGGAACCGCGAGATTTTGATCGTCGCCTCATCACCAGCGGAGCTATCCAATGTCTGTGGTTTACCGGCCGGCGCGCGCCCAGGATCTGGAGGTCGCCGATGCTCTCGTCGTCTCCAGCATCAACGATCTCACGGAGCGGCATGGCTTCGGGCCGATGGCGGCTTGTTCTCCTCCCCGGTTTCAGTTGTTTTCCTTGCAGGACGACCCCGCGGGTCTCTGGGTGGCGGAGGGCGAGCGGATCCTCGGCTTCGCCTGGAGCTGGGTCTGCGGCGACATGTGGTTTCTGGCGCAGCTGTTCGTGTCGCCCGATCAGCAGGGACGCAGCATCGGCAACGAGCTCATCAAGCGGACTCTGGAGCACGCCGACAAGTCTGGTGCCTCCAACAGGGGGCTCATCACTTTCAGCTTCAACACGGTGTCGCAGGGGCTCTACATCCGCCATGGACTCCTGCCACGATTTCCCATCTACAGTGTCGATGCACCGCGAGAGCGTTTGATCGCGCGCTTGCAGGGCCCGCGGTTTCAGTTCAAGCCGCTTGATGATGAGGCTTCGACGCTGCGTCGCCTCGCAGAAGCGGATGAGCGGGTCCTTGGCGTCTCGCGCGAAAAGCATCACCGCTATCTCATCAAGGACCGCGCGACGAGAGGGGTCAATCTCTACGATGGAAGCAATTGGATGGGCTACGCTTACGTGGACGCCGGCGGCCACATCGGACCGCTCGCGGTCATGGAGCCGAACGCCGTGGCTCCGGCGTTCAGGACGGCGCTGCATCTGGCGATCGAGTCTGGCTCGTTACGGGTATCGGCATTCCTGCCCGGCGCAAGCGAGGCGGCTCTCAACACCGCGATGGAGCACGGCATGCGGATCAGATTTCCCATGTTGCTGATGTCGTCGCGAGAGTTCGGCAATTGGGTCCAGTATTTGCCCCGCAACCCAGGCTTCATGTGATCGCCAACGGCAGCGCACCTGGCGCGGCATTCCCGCAGGTCGCTGATCAATGCGGCAAGGACAGCAGCAGCCAGGCGCCCGCGGCCACGCATGCGAGGCCGGCAGCGCGCGCGATCCAGCGTCCGACCGGCGTGAGTTTCTCCAAAAGGACGAGCAGCGCCAAAAGCGCAATCCAGAGCACGTTCATCACGCCGCCCACGAACAGCAGCGCCATCAAGACCCAGCAGCAGCCGACGCAATAAGCTCCGTGCCGAAAGCCCAGCAGCAGGCAGCCGCGCAGGTCGCCGCGAAAGCCGCCGTGGCGCATCAGGAACAGAAACGGCGACTGGCATTGGGCGAGACAGACGTCCTTGAGCGGTGTCCATTGATAGACACCCGCCGCGATCAGCACGATGGCGCCGAGCAGGTTGCTCGCGATCGCCATCCGGGAATCCAGCAGCGCGGCCCGCTCGATCGCCCATTGCAGAAAGGTGGCTGCCAGCGAAAAGCCGCACCAGGCGAGGAGATAACCGGCGGCAAACCAGCCGGTCGCGGCGAACGGCTTGCCTTGCGCTTTGCCCTGTCGGCCGACGCGGGCGTACATCAGGATCATCGGCGCGGCCGAGGGGGCCATCATTCCGACCATCATCACCGCCCACATCAGAAACACATAGGCGAACTCGATCGCTCGCCACGGCTCGGTGGCCGGCCGCATGATTCCAATCCCGGCCGGGATCATGCGGAACTCGGTCATGTCCATGCCGCCCATGTCCATGTCGTCAGCGAGCCAGAGCACATAGCTCCATGCCAGCGCGACAATGAGGCCGATCGTGCCGCCGACGATCCAGCGATCGCGCCGCAGCACGGTTTCCAGGGGGCTGTCCGTCATTTGCGATCGAAATTGCCGGCCCTGACACAGGGCCGGTATCTGGAGTTTACGTCACGCCTGGTTGGACCAGCGGATCGGCGCATAGAGGCCGTTCCTGCCGGAATTATCCCAGCGCATGCCATGATCGCTGAAGGTATTGCCGGCGGCGCCGACGGCCATCACCATGGCGTCGGGGCTGACCGGATGGCCGATGTTCGCCCACATTTCGCCGCTCGGATGCATGGTCGGCAGGGGATCGACGGACATGTGCAGGATGCCGGGGATTTCCGCAGACCGCGTCTTGCCGTCGATCCGGAACGTAATCGGGACCTTGCGTACTCCCAGGTTCTTGCTGATCAGCGGCGCGAACGCGGCCATTGGACCGCCGGCACCGCCGGTGAAGATTGTAGCCAGGGCCTCGGTCTGCTCATCATCGGCGCGCTGATCGATATAGGCGGCGACCGACCAGTCTCCGTCCGCCATGACCCCGGGGGCGTGGAGGATGACGAGCACATTCAGCCCATCGAGCGCGACATCGCCATAGCGGCCGCTCTCGATGTGGAAGATCAGCGGTACGTTGCAGAAGCCCTCGGTCGGTCGCGCGGTCAATGGCGGCGCCGCCGACACCAGGCAGGGACACACGATGCTGCAACTGCAATTCTCGAAATAGTCACCGGAAAGGTGCCATGGGACATCCGCCATTGCTCTCTCCCGCCTGGCCGAACCCGTAAGATGCTTTCGAATGAGCTGCTTAGAGTTGTAAATTACGCTTCGTGGGGCAGCGCCGCAAGCCGATTCCACGATCGGGTGCACGCCGGAATCGGCGGGATCATGCATGATTTCAGCCGAACATCCACGCCGGCGGCGCTCGGAAAACTTCAGGGATGGTCGCTCCGCAGGGGCTCCCAGATCTCGATTTCGCGATCGGACGCGAGCAATCCGGGAAGCGCATCGTGCCAGGCGTCTCGATATGGCCGCTTGATCTGAACGTTCAAGACCTCTTCATGGCTCTCCCACGTCTCGTAGAGCATGAAGCGATAATCGGACGCGGGATCGCGATGCAGCACCGCCCGGTGAAAGGTGGGCTCGTCTCTCATGGTGTCGAGGACCGTCCCGAGCAGTTGCAGAAAATTCGCGCGTTGCTCGGGCACGACGTCAAATTTGATCACATAGGTGACAGGCACAGTGATTTGCCTCGGTGTTGGCTTGGCGGAACTTGCCGGGCGGAGGATCGCCGCCCGCATGACGATCCGTCGGCCTCAGGCCGGAAAGAACTGGTAGTCCGCGACGATCTTTCCGCTGCCATCAACGACGAGAAATTCGAGCCCGCGCGCCAGAACGATCTCTCCGCCGGCCGGCAACATTTCCCAGTGGAAGACCACGATGTCGTGCACCCGGCGCGCATCACCGGCGGCTCGAAACCGGTTGGCATTGTCCCTGACGTTCTTCTCATGCGATTCACGCACGCGTCCGTCGAGCGCGTCGTAACCTTCGACCTTGCGCTCGCCGACATAATGCCGGCCTCCGGGAATCCATAGGTCCGCGATTTGGCTCTTGCGCCGCTCCGAATCGGTCTCGTTCCAGACGGCGACGTAGCGCTCGGCCAGACTGCCTGGGCTTTCCATGGTCATCTCCTTGAACTAACGGTTCCGGCGCAGCCTCGCGGCTCGCGCCCTCGTTGAGGCGCGCCGAAGGTGCCTCACGCGACCGCGGCCGGTCGATGACGTCGCAGGTAAAAAAGACACGGACCCGCGGTCCGAATTTGACCTCGGAGGTTATGGTCTGGCGGGTGTGGCACTTCATAAGGTGGGCACATGGCCGTTCGCGCAGTTGAATTTGGTGTCTTGCTACGGAGGTGGCGTGCCAGCCGGGGCATGTCGCAGACGGCGCTCGCGCTGGCTGCAAACAGCTCGACGCGGCACCTGTCCTACCTCGAGACCGGCCGCGCTCGTCCGAGCAGGGACATGGTCCTGCGCCTGGGGGAGCAGTTGAATGTGTCGCTGCGCGACCAAAATGCGCTCCTGCTTGCCGCAGGGTTTGCCCCCACATTCCCCGAGCGGCCTCTCGGTGAGATGGCATCCGCCAGGTCCGCGATGGAACAGATCCTTCGGGTCCATCTGCCTTACCCGGCCTACGTTCTGGACCGACACTGGAATGTCGTTCTGTCGAACGCGGCGCTGCCGCAGCTATACGAGGGATGTTCGCCGGAGCTGCTTCGCAGTCCGGTCAACGCCGTGCGCCTCATCTTGCACCCGGACGGCATGGGGCCGCGTGTCGAGAATTTCGTCGAGTGGCGCGCCCACACCGTCACGGTGCTGAAGCAGCAGATCGAGGTGAGGGCGGATCCGGTCATTCAGGCCCTGCTCACCGAGGTGTTGTCCTATCCGGCCCCCAGGGGGGCCGTTGCACTCGCGTCAAGCGATGGCCCACAGCGGTACGTCACGCCTCTGCGAATCCGGACCAGACTCGGCAGGGTCTCGTTCCTGAACACCACGACCGTCTTCGCTGCGGCCGCCGACATCACACTGTCGGAGCTTGCGCTCGAAATGTTGTTTCCGGCCGATGAGGCCACGATTGCCGTCGTGAGGGACATGGTCGATGAGGCCAAGTCGTCGGCCGGCGGTGATCCACTCACGTCCAGGGCCGGTTGATCAACCGAGGAGCCATCTCCGAGGCACGATTTTGGAGGCACGATTTTGATCTCTGGGGTCATCGACCAGCTCCGGCCGCGCGCGCATCCTCCTGCCGAGATCAAGTTCGCCGGCGAATGGCGACAGGGAGGATCGAATGAACAGGCGGAATGTTCTGATTGCAACGACGTTCGCCGCGCTCGGCGCGCGTTTTGCGCCCGATGCGCTTGCAGCCGAGCGCGCAGAGGGCGGGAGGAGCGGAGCTGGCAACGTCAACGACGTGGTCGTGCGATATCTGACGGCGTGGAACGAGCAGGATGCCAGGCGACGTCATGATCTCATAGCCGCGACGTGGACTGAAGACGGCACCTATGTCGATCGCGTCCGGGAGGGACATGGACATGGATCCATCGACGGCATGATCGCCAAGGCCCAGGGGCAGTTTCCAGGCTACCGGCTCAGTCTCGCCAGCGGAATTGAAGCTCACCACGATTACCTGCGCTTCTCCTGGACCGCGGGCGGTACGGCGGACGCACCGCTCTACATCAAGGGCACCGACTTTGCCCTCATGGCCGAAGACGGCCGCTTCCGGTCAGTCATTGGCTTCGTCGATGCCGCTCCGGCGCCCGTGTCGCGATAATCCGCTACGGCGCAATCCCGGTTTGCGCGCCGACGCTTCGGAAGCGGCCATCCCATTGCCTCGCGTCCTCAATTATCTCGTTGGAATCGCAGAAAGTTTGCTTTCCTTCAGCCATATTCCTCGCCGATGCCGTATTCCCGGTAGATCTCCAGCGGGTCCGACTCCGGAAACAGGCGGCATTTGGCCTGGGCGAGGTGCAGGCTCACCGCCGACGGCTCCTTGCCGTTGGCCAGCATCTTGCGGATGTCGTCCATATGCGCGCTCGGCTGGTGTTTTGGCTCGAGCTGCTCCAGCGCGACGAGCGCAGTCGCCAGGGCCTCGGTCAGAACCCAGTCGTCGTGGCCCGTGATTCCCTTCCTCGGCATCGGCAGACCCCACATGCGGTGGCTGTGCCAGTGTACCGCAGCTTCCGCCGAATCTCCATCGCGCCGCCGGCAAACGCCGTACTCTCGCTTGCATTATGACCGCGCGTGGCTAAAAGGCGGCCGGCAATCGTATCCTTGTTGAAACAAAGTCGGCGTAGACGGGGTCGTACCGCTCACGGCTGGAGCCAGCATGGTCTTTCTAAGCTTCGTCTACCGCTTCGTGACCAACTTCGCCTTCATGGCGATGGTCTATTTCAGCCTGAACTTCATGGAAAAATACCAGAACCGGGCGATCATCGCGTTCCTGGTGCTGGTCTATGCCGGCATGCGCGCGGCCTCGACGCTGCGGGCGTTCTACTTCTTCCAGAAGATCGAGAAGCTGGAAGCCGAGACCAGGCGCCTTCAGGCGCCGATCAATGACGGCTCGGGCGGAACGAATGCGCGCAGGCAGGTCGTGACCGACGTGGCGCGGCTGCGCCGCGACGGCGAGCTCAAATCCTACATGGATCTGTTCTTCCTGGCGCTGATCGTGCTGCTCTGCGTCGCCGCCATCATGCGGCAGTAACAAAGGCTCAGGCGCGCTTCTTCAGGCTGGCGACGCGGGTCGGACGCGGCGCCGGGCTCTTGGGGGCAGGGGCCTGCGCAGCATGCTTGGATGCGGCCTTGGGTGCGGCCGATGCCGCATGCGCGGTCCGATGTCCGTGCGACCTGGCTGCCTTGCCCTTGTCCGCACGAGGCGTCGAAGCCGCCATTGCCAGCCGCGTCGCGGCGCGCCGCGACAAGGTCGTCGACTGCAGCACCTCGACCGAGCCCTCGGGGATCGCGAAGAGATCGCGGCCCGGCACGGGCAGGGTGGCCGCGACATTCGCCAGCGCCATGGTCTTGCGCGGCAGCAGCGGCCGATGTTCGGTCTGCGCGTTGAGGTCGGCCAGCGAGGGCGCCGGCAGCGTCCGGGTCTCTGTGAACACGAAGCCCGGCACGCGCGGCCAGCGCGCGATCGGCGTCGTTTCCGTCGGGGGATGCAGCAGCCATTCGACCTGCGTGGTCGGCGTTGCCGGCCGGTCCGCGGTCGCCGGCACCACATGCACGATGCGATAGCCGCGTGCCTTGAGGTCGCGGATGATCTTGGGCAAGGCCGCCACGGTGCGGGCCTGGATGTCGTGCAGCAGCAGAATGCCCTTGCCCTTGGCCTCCAGCCGCTGCATCGCGAGCTGGTAGACGCGGTCGGACGGCACATGGCGCCAGTCGTCGGCCGGGAAATCGGCGCTCCAGACCTGGATGCCGCGCGAGATCAGATGGTTCTCGACGCCCTCGGCGCGCATCAGGCCGGGAATGCGGAAGAACGGCGCGAGCTGTTTGGACGGATCGGTCATCGCAGCCGAGGTCCACGCGATGCCGCCGTTGATCTCGGCTTCGGCCTTCTCGATCGGCATCCGGTCGAACGTCAGCGGATGGTTCATGCTGTGCGTGCCGACGGTGTGGCCCGCCGCCACCAGCTTGCGCACGCCGTCCGGGTTCGCCTTGGCCTGGCTGCCGATGATGAAGAAGGTCGCCTTGATGCACTCGTCGTCGAGCATCTTGAGGATCTGGTTGGAATATTTCGGCAGCGGACCGTCGTCGAAGGTCAGGACGACTTCATGGTCTTTCAGCGGCAACGTCTCGCGGTACTGCATGGTGCCGATCAGCGGATGCTCGCGCGGATCGACCACGAGGGTGCGGGAGGTCCCGAGCGCGTCAGGATGGCCTGGGCAGTCCGCCGCAAGCGCCGCCGGCGCACCGACGGTCAGCATTGCCAGGCCGAGGACGATCCACGATCGCGTCCGAAATACAACGCCACTTCCGATCATGAACCCGGTCTGCCCTCTTACGCGATTGCCGCCATAGTAGGTCGGAGACGCGCCAAAAACGGTTCAGGCGGCGCCAGCTATCATTGCATGGCGTAGCATGAACAGAGTGTTAATAGGGCTCAAATCACCCCATTTTGCGCCGCCGTGACATTCCGGCATCAATGCGCATCGGCATTCTTCTGTGACGGGACCGCCGGTACGATGTGCACGATGCGAAAACCGTTCTCCCTCAGATACCGCAGGAAGGCCGGCATGATCGCGGCGGTGCGCGCCTTGGGATCGTGGAAGAGGACGATGCCCTTGCCGCTCGCGGCCAGGCGCTCGGTGACGAGCTTCAATTCCTGCTCCGGCGTCATCTCGTTCCAGTCGCTGGCCCACAGGTCGGCCCCGAACACGACCATGCCGCGCGCCTGGAGCAGGTCGAGCTGCGCTTGCGTGGATTCGAAATAGGGGAAGCGGAAGAACGGCGTCGAGGGCGTCGTCGTCGAGGTGCCCTTCAGCGCCATCTCGTTGGCCGCAATGCCGCGGTCGATCTCGTCCTTCGCCTTGTCGAACGGGATCCGCGCCATGAACGGGTGCGACCAGGTGTGGTGGCCGATGGTGTGACCCTCGCGCGCGATGCGCTTGACCATGTCGGGATGCTGCGAGGCGTGCAGGCCGATCAGGAAGAAGGTCGCGCGCACGCATTCCTGCGCCAGCGCCGCCAGCACCTTCGACGTCGTCGGCGGGTTCGGGCCGTCGTCGAAGGTCAGCACGACCTCGTGATCGGCAAGCGACAGCGTCTGCGGAAAGCTCTTCAGGCCGACGCGCGGCGTGGTCCTGGCGTCGACGCTCAGGACCCGCGAGGTGCCGAGCGCATCCTTGCGCGGACACTCGGCAGCCACGGCCGAGGCGATGCCGATGAGGGGCGCAAGAACCGCGCCCAGCGACATCCATCTCCATCGAAGCATCTTTGTCATTGCGCTCAGAGTTGCCTTGTGGGTATTGCCTGAACCATCAGCTCAGACCACTCGTTCCAACCTGTCAAACGGCGAGGCGCGCCATGGATGAACATATGGACGTTGCCCCATCCGAGGATTCGGTACTCGACCACGTGCCGATGCGCAACGAGGACGGCGATATCAGGCACGAATTCGTCGAGGAAATTGCCCGTGCGATCGAGGCCGGCGACAGCGCCGCGCTGCGCGCCTGCGTCGCCGAGCTGCACGAGGCCGATCTCGGCGATCTGATTGGCGCGCTCGAGCCCGACGACCGCGTCCGCCTGGTCGAGCTCACGGGCCGCGACTTCGACTTCTCCGCACTGAACGAGGTCGACGAGACCGTCCGCGAGGAGATCCTCGAGGAGCTGCTGCCGGAGACGGTCGCCGAAGGCGTCCGCGAGCTCGAATCCGACGACGCGGTCGAGCTGCTCGAGACGCTCGATCAGGAAGAGCAGGAGGAGATCCTCGAGAAGCTGCCGCTCAAGGAGCGCGTCGCGCTCGAGCGCAGCCTGCTTTATCCGGAAAACTCCGCCGGCCGCCGGATGCAGACCGAGTTCATCGCGGTGCCGCAGGATTTCACCGTCGGGCAGGCGATCGACTACATGCGCGAGACGCCGGATCTGCCCGACCGCTTCTACGAGATCTACGTCGTCGACAAGGATCAGCACTGGCAGGGCGCGGTCTCGCTCGACGTCCTGCTGCGCGCCCGCCGCCCGGTGGCGCTGGCCGAGCTGACCGACGAGGATCGCCGCCGCGTCTCCGTCCTGGAGGACCAGGAAGAGGTGGCGCGCATGTTCGGCAAGTACAATCTCGTCGCAGCCCCGGTGCTCGATACCCAGGATCGCCTGGTCGGCGTCATCACCGTCGACGACGTCGTCGACGTCATCGAGGAGGAGGCGGACGAGGACCTCAAGGCGCTCGGCGGCGTCACCAGCGACGAAGAGCTCTCCGACACCGTGTTCACCATCGCGCGGGCGCGGTTCAACTGGCTGCTGGTCAATCTCGCCACCGCCTTTCTCGCGTCGTCCGTGCTCGGCCTGTTCGAGGGCCAGCTCGAGAAGATGGTGGCGCTCGCCGTGCTCGCGCCGATCGTGGCGAGCCAGGGCGGCAATGCCGCGACCCAGACCATGACGGTCGCGGTGCGAGCGCTCGCGACGCGCGAGCTCGGCTCGTCCAATGCCTGGCGCGTTGTGATGCGCGAAGGCCTGGTCGGCCTCGTCAACGGCCTCGCCTTCGCCGTGATCACGGGCATCGCGGCAGTGGCATGGTTCAAGATCCCCGGCCTCGGCCTCGTCATCGGGCTCGCCATCATCGTGAACCTCTTCGCCGGCGCGCTCGGCGGCATCCTGATCCCGATGGCGCTCGAACGCGTCAGGGCCGATCCGGCGGTGGCGTCAGGCACGTTCGTCACCACGGTGACAGACGTGGTCGGCTTCTTCTCCTTCCTCGGGATTGCAACGCTGTGGTTCGGGTTGAGGTAGGGCCCGTTTGGGAGGCGGTGCTCTCTCCACGTCATTGCGAGCGCAGCGAAGCAATCCAGAATTTCTCCGCGGCGGCAGTCTGGATTACTTCGCCGCAAGAGCTCCTCGCAATGACGGGGGAGGTGGCGGGCTCCGGGCGCCGACATCTTTAATCCGAACTTAAGCGACCTGCCGCATCATCGCCCCGCTTGGGGGAATGGACATGCGGTTGCGGCTGAAGGCGGACGGACGGGTCGTCGAGTTGCGGGACGGGCAGGAATTTCCGGTTCAGCCGGCGGCCCATGCCGCGCCGGCCGATACCAGCTCGCTCGCGGTGCGCGACCTGCGCCGCCGGGCTTGCCTCACCCAGATGCAGTTCGCGGCCAAGCTCGGCGTTCCCGTCGAGACCATCCGCAATTGGGAACAGGGCAAGCGTGCCCCGCGGGGACCGGCGCGCGCACTGCTCGCCGTGATCGCGCATGCGCCCGACACGGTGTTCCAGGCGCTCGCCAAAGCCTGACGTCAAGGCCTGAGTCACGGCCTGATACGAACCTCCCGTTAGCATTGCCCTGAAGAACCGGTCCGGCAGCCGGCGACGTCCGTTGGCACGCTGGCGGGCGAGGTCCATAATGACATCCGGGGCTGCCGCAACAGAGAGGATTCCTCATGCTGTTCGTCGAGGCCAATGGCGCAAAGATACCGGCGATCGGGCTCGGGACCTGGGAGCTGAGCGGGCGGCTGGCCGCGCGCGTGGTCGAGCAGGCGCTGCGGCTCGGCTATCGCCACATCGACACCGCGCAGGTCTACGACAATGAGCGCGAGGTCGGCGACGGCTTGCGCGCCTCCGGCGTGCGCCGCGACGACATCTTCCTCACCACGAAGGTCTGGACCAACCATTTCGCGCCCCACGACCTCGAGCGCTCGGTCAAGGAGAGCCTGGCGCGCATGCGGCTTCCCTCCGTCGATCTCCTGCTGCTGCACTGGCCCAATTCGCACGTGCCGCTGGAGGAGACGCTGGGTGCGCTGTCGCATGCCAAGCGCATGGGCCTGACCCGCCACATCGGCGTCTCCAACTTCACGGTGGCGCTGGTCGAGCAGGCGGTGGCGCTGTCGCCGGAGCCTCTCGTCTGCAACCAGGTCGAATATCATCCTTATCTCGACCAGGCGAAGGTGAGGGCGGCCTGCGATCAGCACGGTCTCGCGCTGGTCGCCTACAGCCCGATCGCCAAGGGCCGCATCAAGTCCGACCAGACGCTGGCGACAATCGGCCGCGCGCATCGCAAGACTCCGGCACAGATCTGCCTGCGCTGGCTGGTGCAACAGAATGTGTCTGCGATCCCGCGCACCTCGCGCGTCGAACGCCTGTCGGAAAACATCGATATCTTCGATTTCGAGCTCTCGGATGACGAGATGGTCCAAATCGCCGCACTGGCCAGCCCCAAGGGGCGCCTGACCGATTTCGGCTTCGCGCCGAAATGGGATTGAGGGGAGAGCGCGGTATGCTAACAGCAGGGCGGCAACCCAAGACCGGGCGATGGAACTGCGGAAGATCATACGGACGGACATTGCAGCGTCGGCCATCGCGCACCTGATGCTGGTGGCGCTGATCATCGTGATCAGCGAAGTCCATCCATTCCACGCCGCAGCGCCCGAGACGGTGGCGGTCGACATCGTCACGCCGGAGCAGGTGAAGCAGGAGGAGGCCAAGGCGGAGGAGAAGGGCCAAGAGAAGGGCCAAGAGAAGGCGGAGGAAAAGGCGAAGGAGAAGCCGCCTGCACCCAAGCCCGACTTGAAACTGCCGAAGCTGGATTCCACCGACAAGGACAAGGCGGAAACGGCGCCGAAGCCGGCCGCCAAGCAGAAGGCGTCCGAACCGGAACAGAAGCAGCCGTCGCCCTCACAGGCCCCGACGCAGCACGAGGCGAATGTGCAGCCGCAGCCTCAGCAACCGCCGCCATCGCAACAGCCGCCACAACCTCAGCCCCAACCGTCGCTTCAGGCGATGCCGCCACCGATGCAGCCGTCGCCACAAGCGATGCCGCAGCAGGAGGCCGCACCACCGCCGGCCTATCGGGCGCCCGAGCCCGACGTCACCGTCAAGTACGGCGTCATGCTGGGCCTGCCGCCTGAATTGCCGGTGGAGTTGCCGAAAGGCGCACCCAAGGACGACGGCGGCGACGCCAAGGATTCGATGGCCGCCAAGCTGCCGCCCGAAGTCGTCGCCGAGCTTCGCCGCCACCTGAAGAGCTGTGCCAAGTTGCCGGCTGGGCTCGCGCCGACCGACAATGTCAACATCAAGCTGCGCACGGTGTTCGCCACCGACGGCACGCTGGCGCGCGAGCCGATCCTGATCGAAGCTCCGCCATCCGCGAAGGGCGTGGCCCTCGTGAAATCCGCGTTGGACGCGCTCCAGGCCTGTCAGCCCTACAAGATGCTGCCGGCCGACAAATACGAGGAATGGAAAGTGCTGGACCTGCCGTTCTCGCCGCGGGATTTCGGCGGATCCTGATCGGGGCGAGTTCAAGAACGACCCGCTCTCTTCCACTCACGCATCCATCGTGATGACGACCTTGCCGAACAGGTTAGTCGTCGATCCCCTGAACGAGGATGGATCGATAGTCTGCGCCCAGAAAGCGGTGTTGGACCGCGGCGCGGTATTCGGCGCTATCATAGAATGCGCGCCCGGCTTCGATAGTCGGGAATCTGACGATCACCACGCCCTCGGGAGAAGGGCCTTCAAGAACGTCCTGAGGGCCGTAGGCGGAGAGAACGGTCGCTTCCGTGATGTTGAGAAGGGGGGAGACCATGTCTGCATAGGTCCGCAGTTCACCCGGATTGCGGGTACGTTCGCGAATGAAGATGGCATAGGCGCTCATGGGTAAGAAGCTCCGTAGGGTTGCTTGCTCTCAGAGTGTTGGTGCAGTCGGCCGGAAGCGACTGCTTCGTACCGATCACGCGCCGTTGGTGATGACGACCTTGCCGAACACATTGCGCTTGCCGAAGTGCTCGAACGCAGCCTTGCCGTCGGCGAACGTGAAGCGGCTGTCGATCACTGGACGGGTGCCATTCTGCGCGACGGCCGCAATCACGTCCTCGAGGTCCTGGCGGTTACCAGTCGCGATCGTCTGGAACCGAGCGAAGGTGAGAAACATGTCGAGGTAGCCGGGCATCTCACCCTGTGCGAGCACGCCGACCATCGACACCTGGCCGCTCAGCGCGACCGCTTTCAGCGACTGGGCGAAGGTGCCGGGTCCGCCCACCTCGACCACGCGGTCGACGCCGCGCCCGCCGGTGAGCGCTTTGGCCTGCTCGCCCCAGTTGGGATTATCGGCATAGTTGATGACATGATCGGCGCCCAAGGCACGCAGCCGCTCCGCCTTCTCGTTCGACGAGGTCGTCGCGATGACCTCGGCGCCGCGCGCCTTGGCGAACTGAAGCGCGAACAGCGACACACCCCCGGTCCCCTGCGTCAGCACGCGGTGCTGCGGACCAACGCCGGCGACCGCGTTCCAACCAGTGACCGCGGCGCACGGCAGAGTCGCGGCGTCGGCGAAGCTGATCGAAGCGGGAATGGCGACCAGTTCGTGCTGATCGACAATGCGATACTCGGCCATCCAGCCATCAATCTGGCTGCCGTATTGCGGCGCGAACTCACGGAAGGGCCCCGCATACCAGCCCGGCATGAAGTTGTTCGCCACCCGGTCGCCGACCGCGAAGCGGGTGACCCCCGAGCCGACCGCCTCGACCACCCCGGCGGCGTCGGACACCTGCACGCGGCCTTCCTCGAGGGGAAACGGCGACCAGCCATTGACGATCGTGAGGTCGCGAAAATTGAGTGAGATCGCTTTGATGTTGACCAGGACTTCGCCCTGACCGGGCTGCGGCTTGGGCTCCTCGCACAATTCCAGGCCGTCGATCGAGCCGATCTTCTGCAGACGATAGATCTTCATGAAAGTCACCTCCGGTTCTGGAAGGCATGTAGGTCGGACTTGACCGGATGATCCATTACCTGGAGTGTAGGTTTCCTAACCCATCGTCCAAAGTTCCCATGCACCCCTTCGATTCCGTCCTGAGCGCGATGCAGCTTGAGAGCTCGCTCTTCGTCCGCCTGCGCGGGCATGTACCTTGGGCGATTTCGTTCGACAGCGGGGGACAGGCGCGGCTGGTGGTCGTGGCAAAGGGGAAGGGCTGGTTCACCCAGGTCGGGCACCCGCCCGTCGTCGTCCAGGCTGGACACTGCCTCATCCTCAAGCAGGGGGTTCAGGGCATATTGGGCGACACGCCCGATCGCGCCGCGATCCCCTGTTGGCAGGTGGCCGATCACGTGACGGGGGAACTGGTCGCCTTCGGCGGCGACGGCGAGCCGTGCGAGTTCTTCTCGACGCTGTTCACCTTCGATCATTCCGCGGGCGAGCCGTTGTCGGCGCTGCTGCCCGACGTCGTCCATGTCACGATGCCCGACCGCGACGCAGGGCAGATGGTCTCGATCCTCGAACAGATTGGAGCGGAGGAAGCACAGGGGTCGCTGGGCGGTTCTTACGTTGTCGGCCGCCTGCTCGACGTGCTCTTCATTCAGGCGATCCGGACTTGGGCCTCGTCCGAGGGTAACGTGTCCGATGGCTGGCTCGCGGGCCTGACCCATCGCCAGCTTGCCCGAACCTTAAGCCTGATCCATGCCGATCTTGCCCGCCCATGGACGCTGGAGCAGCTTGCCCGCCAGGCCGCGATGTCGCGCTCGTCGTTCGCGGCGCTGTTCAAATCAGTCGTCGGCGTGCCGCCGCTGACCTATATCGCCACGTGGCGCATCTACCGGGCCAAGCTTTTGCTCGCAGCCGGCCACTCGATCGCGGCGGCAGCCGAGCAAACCGGCTATGGCACAGACGTCGCGCTCAGCCGGGCCTTCAAGGCGACGACGGGAATGTCGCCTGGGCAATGGCGGCGCGAGCGTCGTGCCCTCGCCGGGCCGCGAGCTCCTGTCTCGGCCGCACGGGCTTCACGCCGCGCCGCGGTCTATTGAGCACTCTCCTATTTCACTTGGCGCCTGTCGTCTCCACCAACAGGCTCGCGATAGAGCGCGTAATAGCCATTGTCGAATAAGGTGCGTGTGGTTACCGACGGGCAAAACACCCCGGATGCTGTCAATCCACTTTCGTAAAAATATTCCGCTTTACCGAAATTCGGATTTGTCGTATGTGTCGGCCATCCCGGCTCATCCTTGAGGGGCGATCATGTTGTCGTCACGATGCGCGAGCCGGGTTGCGGTGGACGCGGCAGCGTCGGCACGAGATGGTGCGGGCAGGGCGGGTAGTCCCTGTGAGCCCGAAACCGCGTGCGGATGAGCGGCGCTGTCAAGTTCGTCTCGTCCGTATTTCGATGGCTACGTGCACGATGCCGTCGAACCCTGCGGCGAAATGGCGAATGCGCGTACGGCAAAACCGTGTGGTCCTGGCCGTCGTTGCTACGGTCAAGTCTTCGCGAAGGTGCGAGCGAGCCCAACCGGGCAGACTGCATCATCCAATTCGCGGGGCGAGGGAGGCCAGAGGGAAAGTTCGGCTCCCGGGAGAGCACGGCATAAGCCGTCCAACCATCGCGCAGGGAAGGCCGAGTGATTGGCTACACCTGTATGCTGCTGTGCGGTTCTTCCTGCGTGTGCTTTTCGCGCAGCGGACCGCGGGTGCCAGCCGGCACCCGGCCTTCCCTGCGCCCTCTTGGATAAGAGGGTGGAGAGATCAAGCAAAGCTCGGGCGAATTGCGCCGCGAGGAGGCGAAGGTGTGTCTGCAAGTTGGAATATGCATTGGAGGGTGACGACGCTGCCCCTCGCTCCGTCATTGCGAGCGCAGCGAAGCAATCCAGAGTCTTTCCGCGGAGGGATTCTGGATTGCTTCGCTGCGCTCGCAATGACGATGTGGCGAGAGCTAACATCAATGACCGCGCTTCAACGCATCCTCGCCATCCGCGGCCACCACCTCCGGTGCCATCGCCGCCCATGCACTCGACGCAAACTGCCGCCGCCATGTCACGACCACCACCGCGGCCGTGGTCACGAACAGCACCCAGGGGCTGACGAACCAGCCGAGATAGCCGAGCGCGAAGAAGAATGCGCGCTGGCCACGATTGAAATGGCGGCCGGCGGATTCGAACAGGCGCGAGGTGCGGATGACATGGGCTTCGGCTTCGGGCGTGTCGCGCCGGTCAGCCGGCGGCATGCCGCCGAACAGGATCGCGACATAGTTGAACAGGCGATAGGACCAGGCGAACTTGAAGAAGGCATAGACGCAGATCAGCACCAGGCCGACGCATTTGAGCTCCCACAGCGCCGGCGAAGTGCTGAGGTCGATCGGCAGCTTGCCCAGGATCGCGATCGCGTCGTTGGTGGCGTGCAGCAGCGCCAGCGCGCCGCCAAGCGCGATCAGGCTGGTGGAGGCGAAGAAGGCGGTGCCGTTCTGGAGCGAGGCCATGATCTGCATGTCGACCATGCGCGCGTCGCGGTCGAGCAGGCGGCGGACCCAGACCTCGCGATAGCGGTTCATGCGCGCCGACAGGCTGTCGCGGCCATAGGCCGAGTGCTCCAGCGTCAGGGCGTAGACCAGCCATTCGATGATGAAGAAGCCGACCGCCGTGATGTCGACCCAATGCCTGCTCATGCCCCTCTCCTTGCAAGTCGCAACGATTGCCACGCATGCAGGGGTGCGGCAACGATTGATTGGCGGCAGGCGATGGCGCTAAAAGCAGCCGCATCCTGAAGGACTGAAGGAAGGACCAGTGACATGGCAGCGCTCAAGCTCGCGATCGGCAACAAGAACTACTCGTCATGGTCGATGCGGCCCTGGCTTGCGCTGCGCGCCAACGACATCCCGTTCGTGGAGACCGTGATCCCGCTCTACACCGACAACCCCGCCGACAAGGAACATATCCTGTCCTTCAGCCGCGCCGGCAAGGTGCCGGTGCTGGTCGACGGCGACACCACGGTGTGGGATTCGCTCAGCATCATCGAATACATCGCCGAGCGCTATCCGGAAGTGAAGCTGTGGCCCGACGACGTCGCGGACCGCGCCCATGCCCGTTCGGTATGCGCCGAGATGCATTCCGGCTTCATGGCCCTGCGCAACGAATGCGGCATGAACCTGCACCGCCCCGTGCGCCCCGTGACGCTGTCGGCGGATGCCAAGGCGAACATCGCACGCATTCAGGAGATCTGGCGCGAATGTCGCGCGCGCTATGGCGCCAAGGGGCCGTTCCTGTTCGGCCGCTTCGGCGCGGCGGACGCGATGTATGCCCCAGTCGTGCACCGCTTCCGCACCTACGCAATCGACGTCACGCCGGAGACCAAGGCCTACATGGATACGATGATGGCGCTGCCGGCGTTCCAGGAATGGACCCGCGACGGGCTCGCCGAGACGCTCGTCATCGACAGGTTCGAGGACGTCTGATCACTGGTCCGGCCGGGCGGCGGAACGGCCAGGGGAATCGGGGCGCGCGACCTGCGACACCAGGCTGCGACACGCTGCCCATATGCGCGGCCCGCGGCGGTACCATCGGCCCACCGGTTTCCTCCCTATCGTTCTGAAAAGACTTCAAAATTTGCGCATTTGCCATGCTGGCATAGCACTGGCCAAAACGGCGGGCCGCGTGCTATAGAGCGCGTGGGTTTCCGGCCGGCCGTCGTAGTGGGACCATGGGCGAGGCAGGCGCTGTTTGAGTGATGGAGAGGGTGTTGAAGCACAAATTCCCGATTGGAACGCGCGTATTGTTCACGGCCAGCAACGTCGCGCGCCCGGCTGCGAGTGGCTCATACGAGGTCATCCGCCTGCTGCCGACGGATGGCGACGACTGCCAATACCGCATCAAGAGCTCCACCGAAGCCTTCGAACGCGTCGCCAAGGAAAGCCAGCTCGCGCTGTCCTGAAGGCTGACCGCGCCGCATCGGCGCCTCCCGAGGAAATGTGTCCTGCCGCCGTCAAAAGGCCCCCTTCACCTTCACAAGGTGGGCCCGGGGGCAGTCGCCGGTTCGCGGTGCTCGCTCTGACCATTCGCTCTCAGCTCGCGTGAGGGGACGTCGCGCATGAATTGGGCCTGGGCCTCTTCGCTCGACCAAATCTGGCGCTCGCCGGCCTTCCCGATGTGGATGACGCTGGCGGCGGCCGGCTTCTTCGGACTGATCCTCCTGCTCACGCTGCTGCGCGCCGAGAGATCGGTTGCCAACGGCGCACTGGCTGTCATCACGCTGCTGGCCATTGCCATCGCGGGGGCTGCGACCGTGCGTGTCTATGGACCGGTCGAGCAGGCCGCCCCGGCCGAGGCGCGCGCTCAGGCGGCGGTCGTCGCCAGCCTGCCGGCGCTGTCCTGTCTCGACGATCTCGCCGGCAATGCCGTGGCGACTGGCTGCGAGAAGGCGCTGTTCGGCGCGCCTGATGCGGTGGCTGCGGCCGTCGCCTATACCGCCGCCAGGATCGACCGCCTGACCGCGCTCGGCGATGCCGCGACCGCCGAGAAGAGCCTGACGCTCGACATGAAGGTGCTGCGCAGATCGCTGGAGCATGATCGCTACGGTCTCGTCGCGCAGGTGCTGGTCGCGCGCGACGGCTGCACGCAGTTCGATTGCGCCGCCTTCCGCTCGCTGACCGATCAGCAGCAGGTCGCCGCCAACATGGATTCGCATCTCTACGACACGCTGGTCGCGCGCTATGCGCCGACCTGGAATGCGCCGGGCACCGCACCGGCGATGCCGGCCACAGCGGCGCTCGCCGGGCTGCCGCCCTCGATGCCGACGGGCAAGCCGACCAATGCGGAGTTCCCGAGCGCCTCGTCGACGCCGCCGGTGAGCATCATGAATCCGGAGCCGCCCACGGCCGCAACGCGCCAGGCCTCGCCCGCCGCAGGCGCAGCGCCGGCTCCGCGTGCTCCCGCTGCGACCTCCGCGCAGGCCGCTGCTCCCGCGGCGCCGGCCGCGGCCGCAAAGAAACAGCCGGCCGCGAAGCGTGCGCCGGCCACAGCGCCAGTTCCGCTCGCACCGCCGGCCTCGGCGCCGGCTCCTGCGGCTGCGGATAACGAGTAGTTCGGCATTCCAAATGCGCGGCTGCCCGGCTAATGCTTGGGCATGCCGCTACATCTGATCAAACTCGCCGTCGGCTGCGACTCCGTCAAGGAATTGAAGGGGTGGATCGCCGAACGGATGCAGACCGCCAAGAAGAAGGGTCTGCCGCAACATCACATCCACATCACCCGCATGGTGCCCAAACGCGACGCCGAGATCCTGTCGGGTGGATCGCTCTATTGGGTCATCAAGGGCGAGATCGCCGCGCGCGAAAAGATCATCGGCATCGAGCCGTTCCGCGACAAGGACGGCATCGGCCGCTGCCGGATCGTGATGCAGCCGAAGGTGATCTCGGTGTCGCCGCGGCCGATGCGTCCGTTCCAGGGCTGGCGCTATCTCACCGACGATTCCGTCCCGCCCGATCTCGGCAAGTCCGCCGCCGGCTCGATCGCGGCCATGCCGGAGCCGATGCGGCGCGAGCTGCGCGATCTCGGATTGCTCTAAACCGCGATATTGTCGATCAGCCGGGTCGTGCCGAGCTTGGCCGCGACCAGGATCCGCAACGGCCCGTCCTTGCGCGAGGTGACCGGTGCCAGCGTCTCGGCATGGCGGGCCTCGAAATAGTCGAGCGCAAAACCGGTCGCCTTGATCATCCCGGCGCCGCGCGCCATCGCCGGCTTGATCGCTTCGCCGGCCCGGATGCGGCCGGCACTGTCCTTCATGGCGCGGTAGAGGACGGTCGCGGTCTGCCGCTCCTCCGGCGAGAGGTAGACGTTGCGCGAGGACATCGCGAGCCCGTCGCGCTCGCGCACCGTGCGGGAGCCGATCACCTTGACGCCGAGATCGAGGTCGCGCGCCATCTGCGAGACCACCCGCAGCTGCTGAAAGTCCTTCTCGCCGAAGATCGCAAAATCCGGCCGGCACTGCGTGAACAGCTTGCCGACGACGGTGGCGACGCCGCCGAAGAAGTGCGGACGGAAGCGGTCCTCGAGGTCTGCGAGCGCCGGGCCCTCCGGCACGATGCGAGTCGCAAAGTCCTCCGGATACATGGCCTCGACGCCGGGGTGCCAGACGATGTCGACGTCTTCGGCCGCGAGCTTGGCGATGTCGGACTTCCAGGTGCGCGGATAGGCGCCAAAATCCTCGGTCGGGGCGAACTGAGTCGGGTTGACGAAGATCGACACCACGACGCGGCTGGCGCGTCGCCTGGCGAGGCGCACCAGCGACACATGCCCGTCATGGAGTGCCCCCATGGTCGGGACCAGCGCGACCGTGGCCTTTCGTTTGCGAAGATTGTCGACGGCGCGCCGCAAGGCGGGGACCGTGCGGGCGATCAAGGGGCTCGGTGACATCAGAACTCGACGGTTGGCGATGGGAGGCGGGCGCGTCCCGGCGCCCGGCGGCTAACCTTAACAAGCGGCGATCGTGGACGCCATGCATCCGGATGCGGCACAGCATCCCGCGTCGGGCCGTGCACGTCGTCGCAACAGTGTGGGCTGGATCACAGACGCGCGTCGATGCCGCGATTGATGATGACGAACGGCGCAGTGCGAATTGCATTTCATGTCACGCATTTCACTTGACCGCAGGCGCGGCCAACTCGAAGATATTCGTCAGGGGTTTTGAGGATCACTATGCTCGTGCAGGCTAGCCAAGGCCAATCCGGCTCGGCGCATGTGGTCGTGCTCGGCAACGAGAAGGGCGGCTCCGGCAAGTCCACCACCGCCCTGCACATCGCGGTCGCGCTGCTGAAGGCCGGCCAGCGCGTCGCCACCATCGACCTCGACTGCCGCCAGCAGAGCTTCACCCATTACATCAACAACCGCTCCGCCTGGGCCCGCCGCACCAAGCTCGACCTCGAACTGCCGGTGCATCGCTGCATCAAGCTCGGCGAGACCATGCAGATCGCCGAGAACGAGAATTCCGAGTTCCAGCAATTCATGGAGGCGGTCTCGGCGGTCGAGCGCAGCTTCGACTTCATCGTCATCGATACGCCCGGCACCGACAGCTATCTGATGCGGCTCGCGCACTCGATGGCCGACACGCTGGTCACGCCGATCAACGACAGCTTCCTCGATTTCGACGTGCTCGGCACGGTCGATCCCGCCAATTACGCGGTGACGGGGGAGAGCCACTATGCCGAGATGGTGCGGGATGTCAGGCGCAAGCGCCGCCAACTCGACGGCTCGTCCACCGACTGGATCGTGGTGCGCAACCGCCTGTCGATGCTCGGCTCCCGCAACAAGCAGCTCGTCGCCGAGGGCCTGAAGGATCTGTCGTTGCGACTCGGCTTCCGCTACGTCGACGGTTTCGCCGAGCGCGTCGTCTATCGCGAATTCTTCCCGCGCGGCCTGACTGCGCTGGACGAGATCGACGAGGCCACGCTCGGCATGCGGCCCAATCTCGGCCATCTCACCGCCCGGGAAGAGGTGACGAGCCTGCTCCGCCAGCTCAAGCTGCCGCTCGACGAGCGCGGCCGCCGCCGTGCGGCAAATCGCGCCGAGTGGTTCAGCCAGGTCGACAAGCCGCTCGAGGTCCACGACATCCTCGGCGCCTGAGGCGGCGGTATGCTGCTACTTCCAGTCGATTGAAGTCGCCGGTTCCCGCTGGAACCGAGCCCGCGCTCGGCCGTTTTCATCCTGCGTTTACTGCAAAATTGAACCCAATCGAGACCGGTTGCGTCGGATGGTGACCTGCACCTCACGTAGCCGGACGAGAACGGGGTGCCCAAGAAACGTGTGCGACGCACAATGAAAGGGCTGCCAGTTCACAATATTTGGCCTTCCTGTCACGCGGCTGTGACATATATTAGGGAATAGGCGACCAGGGGCCGAAGAGCCCCGGAACAACACGATTTTCAACAGGGATTCAGGCCGCAAGAGCCTGAGGCTGAGGACGAAAATGAAGCGTGGAATTGCCGTTCTGGTTTCGGTCAGTGCCCTCTGCGGTATCGCCTATTTCACGGCGAGCAAGTGGGCGATCAAGCACGAGACCGTCACTTTCTACGACGCCTCGCGCGACAATCGTCCCGTGCCTGTCGATATCGCGGTGCGCCGCGACAAGGAAATGCAGGCCAACGCCGGCATGATCACGCTGCCGGTTGCCGTGATCAATCACGGCAACACCGTCAAGAACACCGAATATGGCTTCCTCGCCAACATCTTCGCGGCGCGCGGCTACATGGTCGTGAGCCCGCAGCATGATCTGCCGACCGATCCTCCGATGGTGACCAAGCCCGGCGAGCTCTATGTCGGCCGGCTGCCGCAGATCCTGCGCGGCGTCGCCAACATCCATCTCGCCATGCAGGAGATGAAGAAGGTTCAGCCCAACGCCGATTATGAGCGGGTGACGATGGTCGGCCACTCCATGGGCGGCGACATCACGATGTATTTTGCCAAGCAATATCCGGACGAGGTCAAGAAGGTCGTCACGCTCGACAATCTGCGCGTGCCCTTCGTCACCGCCGGCAAGTTCAAGATCCTGTCGTTCCGCTCCCAGGATCCGCAGTTCAAGACCGATGCGGGCGTGATCCCGACCGACGAGGAATGCGAGAAGGCCGGCATCGAAGTCGTGAAGACCGAATTCCAGCACAACGACATGCGCGACACCGGTCCGGATGCGGCCAAGAACTCCATCCAGGGCATGCTCGACAAGTTCCTGAGTGCGACTGACAGCAACGTCGGCCCGGTCGATACGCAGTCGTCCCCGCCCAAGATTCTCGAACCCGGCCCAGTCGCTTTGATGGCGCCCGCCAAGAGCTGAGGTCCAAGACAGCTGACGTCCAAGACAGCTGACGTCCAAGACAGCTGACGTCCCCGACATAGACGGCACCGATTTCAAAGCCTCCGCGGGCTCCGCCCGCGGAGGCTTTGCACATTGACCCGGCAACATGCGCTATCCACATTAGCCGCTCAGGCAAGGTGCAAGCAGGGATGCCGGGCGAACCCATCAAACCGCGCGGCCGTGATGCCGTCTCGGCGCAGCGAGAGGGCTCGGTGCCGCAAGCCGGGACGTCGACGTCCGAGGACATCGCCGCGTTCGTCGCCAGGGCGCGTGCGCTCTCACCGCATGCGCCCGGTGCGAAGGGGCGGCTGATCTTCGCGCTCGACGCGACGATGAGCCGGCAGCCGACCTGGGACATGGCCTGCGCGCTCCAGGCGGACATGTTCCGCGAGGCGGCAGCCATTGGCAGCCTCGACATCCGGCTGGTCTACTATCGCGGCCTCAACGAGTGCCGCGCCACGAGCTGGATCTCGGACAGCGCCAGGCTCGCGACGCTGATGAGCAAGATCGACTGTCGCGGCGGCGACACCCAGATCGGCAAGGTGCTGAGCGACGTGCGGCGCGAGGCTGTCGCTTCGGGCGTGCGTGCCGTGGTGTTCGTCGGCGATGCCATGGAGGAGAGGGTCGACGAGCTCTGCGCCAAGGCGGGCGAACTCGGCATGCTCAAGGTACCCGTCTTCGTGTTTCAGGAAGGCGACGACGCCGTGGCCGAGCGGGCCTTTCGCGAGATCGCGCGCCTGACCGGCGGGGCCTGGTGCCGGTTCGATCCCGGTGCGGCGGCGCAGCTCCGCGAGCTGCTGCGCGCTGCCGCGGCCTATGCCGTCGGCGGCCGCGAGGCACTGCAGAAATTGGCTGGAAGCGCGAGCGGCGCGGCAAAGCTGATCAGCCAGATGAAGTAGCGCTGGCGCGATCCCCGGCGGGACAGGGACACCATGCTTTTTGACAAGAGGGCGACTATATTCCGGCCATGACCCTGATCGCCGGCGCCGTCGCAATTATCACGCTTTATCTGCTGCTCCAGATGTTCCGCTCCGCCAATCCGGCGGTGCTGGCCCGGGCCGTCAAGTTCGGTGGCGGCGTGTTGGCGTTGGCGGTCGCAGCGTTTACAGGCTTGCGGGGCGAGCTGGTGGTCGCGATCCCGCTCGGAATATTCGGCGCAGGGCTGCTGGGCTGGACGCCCTTGGCAAACGCCGGCTTCGGCAACATCGGCGGGCTGTTCGGCGGCGGCGCGACGCGCCCGACCGGCCAGGCCTCGCGCGTGCGCTCGCAATTTCTGGACATGCGGCTCGATCACGATTCCGGCCAGCTCGCGGGCCAGATCGTCGCCGGGCCCCATGCCGGTCGCGACCTCGACGAGTTCGATCTCGCGGGCCTGCTGGCGATGGCCCCGGCGTTCGACGCCGAGAGCGTGGCCTTACTTGAAAGCTATCTGGACCGCCGGTTTCCCGCCTGGCGTCAGAACGCGCAGGGCGACGCGGCAGGGCGGCAGCGCCGCACGGCGGCGAGCGGCAAAATGACGACGGAGGAGGCCTATCAGATCCTTGGCCTGCAGCCGGGTGCGGGGCGCGACGACATCAGCAGGGCTCACAAGTCCCTGATGAAGAAACTCCATCCCGACCAGGGGGGCTCGACGTATCTCGCTGCCCGTGTGAACGAGGCCAAGGATACTCTGCTTCGCACGCATAACGGCTAACTCCAGCACTACGCTACAAACGCCAGTACCGCGTGAGCTCCGCTTGCTCTGTTTGCCGTCGCCTCGATGCCCGCCATTGTCGGCGTGGTCGATCCCTTGAGTAAAAATTTAACCGTAAATCGTTGACGAGAGGTTGTCGCGGAACTGACTTTGCGTGCACCGCATCCCCAAAACAAAAATGCCCGCGCAAGGCGCGGGCATTTTGATTAGGGGATTGGCAAAGATCAGTTGCGGACGGTGATGCAGGAGATGTCGGCGCGCTTCAGGGTGCGGCAGACGGCTTCGGCCTGGTCGCGCTCGAGGCCGGCGAAACGGGCGCGGTAGAGCTTGCGATTGTCCTTGGCGACGACCTCGGTGAACGGGTCGGCCTTGCTGAGCAGGCCGCGGGCCGAGCTGCGCGCGGCATCGATGCGCTGCTGGGCTTCGTTCTCGCTCTCGAGTGCGCCGACCTGGACGATCCAGCCGCTGTGGGTGACGACCGGTCTGGTGGTGGCGCTCATCTGGATCGGCTGCGGCGCCGGATCGGCGGACGCGAGCTTCGCAGCAGCCGGGGCGGGGGCCGCGGCGGGTGCTGCCGGCAGCACGCCGAGGATGCCGTTGCCGGTGCCGAAGCCCGCGGGCTGGCGGGGCATCTCGGTGCGGGCGATCTCGGCCTTCGGCGTTTCCGGCTGGCTGACGATCTCAGGTTTGTTGATCAGGTCGGCGCGGGCGACGACGGCGCCGGAGGTCTCTGCCATGTCGGAGCGGGACGCAATCGTGCTCGTGACCTGCGGTGCGACCTGCGCCGGGGCGGCGGAGGCGACCTTCACCGTGCCGGCCTTGACCTGAACCGTCTTCACCCGGACCGGCTTCATCGGTTCCGATGAGCCGGGGATGATGGAGAGCGGCTGGCTTGAGATCACGCCATTGGTGAGTGGCGCGGGCTCGATCTTGGATTCAGTTGGGCGAACCTCGGGCTTGCTGGCTTCAGGCTTGGCCGGAGCCGGCGGTACCGCGGCCGTCGCAGCCGCAAGCGTCGACAGGCGCGCGGCGAGACGCGACGGGGCGGCTTCAGGGGCGGCAGCGGCCTGCGGAGCGGAGCGGGCCGGGGTATCCGACGCATCGGCGACCTCGGTGGCGGCGTCAGCGCCGTTGCGCTCGGTAACCGCAGCGACAGTGTGGGTGGTCGCACCCTTATCGAGGTTCTCCGCGAGCAGGTTGCGCATGATGGCGTCGCGCGAGCCGCCGCTGCGGCCGCCCAGCACCACGCCAATCAGGTGGCGGTTGCCACGACGCATCGAGGTCACGAGGTTGAAGCCGGAGGCGCGGGTGTAGCCGGTCTTGATGCCGTCCACGCCCTCGACGCTGCCGAGCAGGTGATTGTGGTTGCGGATCGACTGTCCGCGCCAGTTGAACGTGGAGGTCGCGAAATAGCGATAGTAGCGCGGGAAGCGCTCCTGGATGGCGCGGCCGAGCGTGGCCTGGTCGCGGGCGGTCGTGACCTGCTCGTCGTTGGGAAGGCCGTTGGCGTTGCGATAGACCGTCCTGGACATGCCGAGCGAGCGCGCCTTGCGCGTCATCATCTGAGCGAAGTCGTCCTCATCGCCGGCGATCGCTTCCGCGATCACCACGGCCGCATCGTTGGCCGAACGGGTGACGAGACCCTTGATCGCATCCTCGACACGGATGGTCTGGCCGGCACGCAGGTTCAGCTTGGTCGGATCCTGATCGGCAGCGTGCTGCGATACCGGCATCTCGGTGTCGAGCTTCATCTTGCCGGACTCGAGGCGCTCAAACAGCAGATAGAGCGTCATGATCTTGGTCAGCGAGGCGGGGTGGCGGATCCCGTCGGGGCTCGTTGCCTGGAGTACGGAGCCGGAATTGCCGTCGATGATGATCGATGCGAATTTCGGGCTGGAACTCTCGGACACGTCGCGCTGCACCCGGTGGTGCGCGTAATGGCGCCGGTGACGCCGTGCCTCGGCTGCATCGGTGGTGAAGATGACCGCGGTGGTGACCGTAAGAAGCCCGAAAACGCCAACCCGCGCCAAGCGCGAGGAAGACAAGTTTTTACGAAGCATGAAACCCCGTCCCCGTTTCTGACTTGATCACCGGCTCGTGAGGCGAAATTGTGCCCACTGGACCCGGGATCATTACCTGCTCTGGCTGTCCCTCCGCTGGTGTTCGCCACGGGGGACGTTGGGCCTGAGCCGCTGTTCTGGCTAAGGTGATGTTCTCAAACGGCTTTTGACCGCTCGCGGAAGATGAACACGTCCAGGGAATCAAAGTAGGGGTCCGCGGTTTCCAAAAGCTTAAGGAACCCTTGCGGGAAACCCCGGGAATCTCCGCGATTTGCATTAAGTTTTGTGCGTCGCACAAGATTCTTGACTTTTTTGTGCGTTGCACTAATTGTGGGCAGAGTCAGGGAGCCGGGGCTTCCCGACGAGAGCCAGGGAAAAGGATTCCGACATGTTCAAGGTTGAAGACTTTCAGAGCTACGGCAAAGAGCAGTTCGAGCAGTGCGTTGCTTCCGCGACCTCGGTGCAGCACGGCCTCCAGGCGATCGCCAGCGCGTATGGCGACTACACTAAGAAGTCGTTTGAAGACACCAAGTCCTTCGTCGAGAAGCTTTCCGGCGTGAAGTCGCTGGACAAGGCCATGGAAGCGCAGACCGATTTCGCCCGTTCCGCCTACGAGACCTTCGTTGCGGAATCGCAGAAGATCGCCGGCCTCTACAGCGACCTCGCCAAGCAGGCGTTCAAGCCGGTCGAGACCATCGTGTCGAAGTTCACCCCGGCCGCCAACTAACGTCTTCTGGACGTCCTGGAATGAAAAGGCCCGGCTGGTTCAGCCGGGCCTTTTTCGTTTCGGGCCTCTTCGTTTGTCGCGATCAAGATCCGCTTCAGCGCGCCACGCGCTGCTTCGCCAGTGATGTTCCGATGTCCTTGAACACCGACACGGTCTGGCTCTTGGCGTTGTCGCACAGCTTCTTCTTCTGCCGTGAGTCGATCTGCGAGGCGTTGCTGTACCAGCGGTTCTGCGTGTTGAGATCGTCGGAGAGGCAGCCGTTCCAGGTGTTGTGATTCCCGGACGTCCAGGTTGCCGGCATTCACGCAAGTCGATTGCTTGGCATAGCTTTGGTCGCTGCACGCGTCATTCGCGGCAGAAGGGGACGATCGAGATGTAGACGTCGCCATCGTTCCTGGCGAGCGCGCTGAGTTGATCTACGAGGTTCTTGGCGGCCGTCTGCATCGCGGGCATCTTGCCGTCGTCAGTGACGCATCGAAGAGCAGGCCTGGGCTGCGCGGCTATCGTCGACCGCGGCACCGGCGAAGCGGGCGAGCTGTCGACCGATAGGGCTGCCGACGGCGGGCATGCGAAACATGGCGATTCCCGGGATCGGCGATTTTGCCCGATTTGGCGCCACGCGATTGAACGGCAGATAATTGGACCGTAGAAAACCGGAGGTGTCCGCGCGAAACTGCCGCAGCCGCCGCGACGGCGGGTTCCTGGTCAAGACGTTCTAAACGGTACAGCGGAAATTTTTGTCAAATCGGTCTGGATTGATTAACCTTGGTCAAGATCGCCCGGACCGGGAATCGGGATTGCCTCGGCCGTGTCGGCCAAACCGTTGACGCTTGCGGCGAGCCGGGGGCAGGCCCATATTCTCCATAATCGATCCGGACCGGACCGGTTGGAAGCGGCGATCCAACAAGGCGGCGCGCCCGTGCGAGGCTCCGAAGGGCGGGGCTGCGCGGCCGGCCGTCATTCGCTTCCGTGGGGAATTTGAACGCCTGAGCCATGCCGCACCTGACTTCCAGACCAGACCTCTTCGCGCCAGCCGCTGTCCGCGCTCCTCGTATGGGCAATGACGAGAACCGTTCGGGCGGACCGACGGGGCCGAATACGTCTGTCATCACCAAGGTCAAACCGAAGACCAAGCGGCCGAACCTGTATCGTGTGCTGATCCTGAACGACGACTACACGCCGATGGAATTCGTCGTCCATGTGCTTGAGAAGTTCTTCCAGAAGGACGTCGAGGCCGCGACCAAGATCATGCTGCACGTCCATCATCACGGCATCGGCGAGTGCGGCGTGTTCACCTACGAGATCGCCGAGACCAAGGTGACGCAGGTGATGGATTTCGCCCGCAAGCACCAGCATCCGCTGCAATGCGTGATGGAAAAGAAGTAACCGCGCGTTCGAAGCCTGAGTTTTTAGATTGGTTCTGTCCACGCGGTGTGTGACTCCAGCGCATGCTGCCGCGTGATCCGGCGAAAATCAGCGCCGGCGTCAATCCTGCCCAAATGGGTAGTTTTGCCCAAACCGGAACGGGTTTTGCATCGAGAACGCGGTGGGCGTGTATTGCCCATCGAGTCGCGGAACCGGTCTTTCGCCGTGATCTTGTATAACTATATGTGACAAAGGTTGTTGTTGCCTGACCGGGCGATGGCGATCATGATGGTGGGGGCCATAGAGGACGCGAATGCCGACTTTTTCCCAAAGCCTTGAACAATCCCTGCATCGTGCGCTGGCGATCGCAAACGAGCGTCATCACCAATACGCGACGCTCGAGCATCTCTTGCTCTCCCTGATCGACGACTCCGATGCAGCCGCCGTCATGCGCGCCTGTAGCGTCGACCTCGACAAGCTCCGTACGAGCCTCGTCAATTATCTTGAGACCGAATTCGAGAATCTGGTGACGGACGGCGCCGATGACGCCAAGCCGACCGCCGGTTTCCAGCGCGTGATCCAGCGCGCGGTGATCCATGTGCAGTCGTCCGGCCGCGAAGAGGTGACCGGCGCCAACGTGCTGATCGCCATCTTCGCCGAGCGCGAGAGCCATGCCGCCTATTTCCTGCAAGAGCAGGACATGACGCGCTACGACGCCGTCAACTACATCAGCCATGGCATCGCCAAGCGGCCGGGCGTCTCCGAGGCGCGCCCCGTTCGCGGCGTCGACGAGGAGACCGAGGCCAAGGGCAGCGAGGACGCCAAGAAGAAGGGCGAGGCGCTCGAGACCTATTGCGTCAACCTCAACAAGAAGGCGCGCGACGGCAAGATCGATCCGGTGATCGGACGCAATTCCGAGATCAACCGAGCGATCCAGGTGCTGTGCCGTCGGCAGAAGAACAACCCGCTGTTCGTGGGCGAGGCCGGCGTCGGCAAGACCGCGATCGCAGAAGGCCTCGCCAAGCGCATCGTCGACAGCGAAGTGCCGGAGGTTCTGGCGGCTGCCACCGTGTTCTCGCTCGACATGGGCACGCTGCTCGCCGGCACGCGCTATCGCGGCGACTTCGAAGAGCGCCTCAAGCAGGTGCTGAAGGAGCTCGAAGCGCATCCCAACGCCATCCTGTTCATCGACGAGATCCACACCGTGATCGGTGCGGGCGCAACCTCGGGCGGTGCGATGGATGCCTCGAACCTGCTCAAGCCGGCGCTCGCCTCGGGCACGATCCGCTGCATGGGCTCGACGACCTACAAGGAATACCGCCAGCACTTCGAGAAGGACCGCGCGCTGGTGCGGCGCTTCCAGAAGATCGACATCAACGAGCCGACGGTCGAAGATGCCATCGCGATCCTCAAGGGCCTCAAGCCGTATTTCGAGGACTACCACCGGCTGAAGTACACCAATGAGGCGATCGAGGCTGCCGTGCAGCTCTCCTCGCGCTACATCCATGATCGCAAGCTGCCGGACAAGGCGATCGACGTGATCGACGAATCCGGTGCGGCGCAGATGCTGGTCGCCGAGAACAAGCGCAAGAAGACCATCGGCATCAAGGAGATCGAGACCACGATCGCCTCGATGGCGCGGATACCGCCGAAGAGCGTGTCGAAAGACGATGCCGAGGTGCTCAAGCATCTCGAGCAGACCCTGAAGCGCACCGTGTTCGGCCAGGACAAGGCGATCGAGTCGCTCGCCGCCTCGATCAAGCTGGCCCGTGCCGGCCTGCGCGAGCCGGAGAAGCCGATCGGCTGCTATTTGTTCTCTGGTCCCACGGGCGTCGGCAAGACGGAGGTGGCCAAGCAGCTCGCGGCGTCGCTCGGCGTCGAGTTGTTGCGCTTCGACATGTCCGAATACATGGAGCGGCACACCGTGTCGCGCCTGATCGGCGCGCCTCCCGGCTATGTCGGCTTCGACCAGGGCGGCCTGCTCACCGACGGCGTCGATCAGCATCCGCATTGCGTGGTGCTGCTCGACGAAATCGAGAAGGCGCATCCCGACCTCTACAACGTGCTGCTCCAGATCATGGACCACGGCCGGCTGACCGACCACAACGGCAAGCAGGTCAACTTCCGCAACGTGATCCTGATCATGACCACGAACGCGGGTGCTTCCGATCTCGCCAAGCAGGCGTTCGGCTTCACCCGCTCGAAGCGGGAAGGCGACGATCACGAGGCGATCAACCGGCAGTTCGCACCGGAATTCCGCAACCGTCTCGATGCCATCGTCTCGTTCGGCCATCTCAGCGTCGAGGTGATCGGCACGGTGGTCGAGAAGTTCGTGCTTCAGCTCGAGGCGCAGCTCGGCGACCGCGACGTCACCATCGAGCTGTCCGAGCCCGCCAAGACCTGGCTGGTCCAGCATGGCTACGACGAGCAGATGGGCGCACGTCCCATGGCCCGCGTGATCCAGGAGCACATCAAGAAGCCGCTGGCGGACGAGGTGCTGTTCGGCAAGCTCAAGGGCGGCGGCCATGTCCGCGTCGTTCTGGTCAAGGACGAGGCCGACGAGACCAAGGAGAAGATCGGCTTCGAGTACCTCGACGGTCCGGTCACGCCGAAGCAGGAGAAGCTGCCCGGCACCCGCAAGCGTCCGCCGGGCAAGTCCAAGCCGGGCGGTCCGGGAGGCTCGAAGGGGCCGACCAAGGGGCCGCTGGTCAAAGCTTGATCTGCGCGCAATGAATTGAAAAGGCCGGCTGAGAAGCCGGCCTTTTCGTTTGCGCCTCAGTGCGGTGTTCTAAGTCCCAGTGTCGGGCGCTGGCGCCGCCGGCGGCCGCGGCTTCTTCGCAGCGCGCGGTGCTGCGTGGGGGACGGATGGCTGCATGGTCACGATGACCGGATTCGGCTTGTGATCGGTTGCCGCCCCGGTCGCGGCATCGACGCCCATGCCGACGACACCGCCCAGCAGAAGATTGCCGGCAAAGCCGGCGGCTCCGGAGGTCGGTATGTCCCGGCTAAGCGGCACGATCTGCGGCTCATAGCCTTCTTTCTGGAAGGTGATCGAGATGTCGGCGTTCCGCTTGACGACCACGGAGCACGGCGTCGTGCAGGTGGTCGGAACCTCCAATCCGCTGACGACGGCTTCCACGCCTGATGGTGTCGATGAGATGCTGATGTTTTCGGTTGTGCCGCGCGTGACAGACGCGCAGCCGCCCAGCATGACGCTGAGCGCCACAATTCCAAATGAACGCATAAATGCCCCTTATTCCCCGCGCCAGTGAAGCGCAACCAGAGCGGGAGGGCAATACGTCATTGGTCCAGATCGTTAAGCCTCGCACGGGTTGAGCACGGGAGCAGCGGTAACCTGACGCCGCTCCCGCTATTCGCCGCGCAAACGCTGGTCGTCCTGCACGCGGACATGCTCGGCGCCGCGCGCGCCGGCGGGCGACAGCCGCAGCATGCTCAGCACGGCACCGCAGAGGGCAAATCCAACACCGGTCAGAAGCGCCAACCGGGTTCCTTCGATTGGATAGCGGCCGAGCAGGAGCGCCACTAGCGCCGCGCCGGTGGTCTGGCCGAGCAGCCGCGCCGTTCCCAGCATGCCGCTGGCGCCGCCGGCGCGCTCGCGCGGGGCGGCTGCGATCATGGTGCGGTTGTTGGGGGTCTGGAACAGGCCGAAGCCGGCACCGGCCAGCGCCATGCGCCAGATCACGTCGAACGGCGTCGGGCTGGCGGGCAGGAAGGCGAGCGCAGCGAGGCCGCAGGCAAACAGCGTCAGCCCGATGCCGCCCAGCAAGCCGGCCGGATAATGCTCGACCAGGCGGCCGGCGAGCGGGGCCGCGAACGCCACCGCGATCGGCCATGGCGTGATCAACAGGCCCATATGCACCGCCGAATAGCCGAAGCGGCTCTGGAGGTAGAAGGGGATCGCGACGAAGGCCAGCATCTGCGCGCAGAACGAGGCGATCGAGGTCGCGATCGAGAGCGCGAACACCGGGATGCGCAACAGGTCGACCGGCAGGAGCGGCGAGGTCATGTGGGTTTCGCGCCAGATCAGCAGCGCACCGGCGACGATGGCGATGGCGAACTGCACGAGGCAGGTGATCGCGGCCTCGCCGTGACCGACGCTGTCGACGGCCGCGATGCCGACCCCGAAGGTGATCGCGGACAGCCCCGCGCTCTGCCAGTCGAAGGAACGGCTGGCGGGTTTTGTGTGCGGCAGGCTGCGCAGGCCGAGCACCAGCGTCACTGCACCGAGCGGGACATTGATGGCGAACAGAAAGGGCCAGCTTCCGACCGCGAGGATGCCCGCGGCGAGCGTCGGCCCGACCGCGGCCGAGAAGGCGACGACGAGCGCGTTGATCCCGATGCCGCGACCGAGCTGGCTGCGCGGATAGGTGAAGCGCACCAGCGCCGCGTTGACGCTCATGATGCCGGCCGCGCCAAAGCCCTGGATGATGCGCGCGATCGTCAGCAGCGGCAGCGTATGCGCCAGCGCGCAGAAGGCGGATGCGAGCGTGAACAGCACCAGCCCGGCCAGATAGACGCGGCGATAGCCGACGATCTCGCCGAGCGAAGCGAGCGGCAAGAGCGAGATCGTGATCGCGAGCTGATAGCCGTTGACGATCCAGATCGAGAAGGCCGGGCTCGCGTCGAGGTCCGCCGCGATCGTCGGCAGTGCCACATTGGCGATGGCGCTGTCGACGACGGCCATGGTGATGCCGAGCGCAATGGTCAGGACCGCCTGGTTGCGCTGCGGCTGCGGCAGGCCGTCGGCATGCTCGATGGGGGCGGACGACATCATGGAGGCGCGCTTGATTCGAGCCGTGTTTCATCTCCGGATTAGGAAATGGCGAGATGCACCGCAACCCGGCAGGAGCCGGACAGTTCCCGCGCCCGGGGCGGCTTGCCGGGCGCCGAGAGCATGGGCAGGACAGCCTTTCGCTGCCTGCCGGCGTTTTCGTGTTTCCGAAGCTGCCTACACCGCCGGCGGATTGCGGTCGGTGAAGGTGGTGCGCTGGTGCCAGTAGGGATAGGGCAGCGTCACCGTGCTTGCGGCGTCGAGCTTTGCGATCTGGTCCTTGGTCAGCGACCAGCCGACCGAGCCGAGATTTTCGCGCAGCTGCGTCTCGTTGCGCGCGCCGATGATCAGCGTCGAGACCGTCGGACGCTGGAGCAGCCAGTTCAGCGCGATCTGCGAGACGCTCTTGCCGGTTTCCTTCGCGACCTCGTCGATCGCATCAACGACACGATAGACGTGCTCGTCCGGCACCGGCGGGCCGAAATCGGCGGTCTTGGGCAGGCGGCTCACCTCGGGCTTCGGCTGGCCGCGGCGGATCTTGCCGGTGAGGCGTCCCCATCCGAGCGGCGACCAGACCACCGCGCCGAGTCCCTGGTCGACGCCGAGCGGCATCAGCTCCCATTCGTAGTCGCGCCCGATCAGCGAATAGTAGGTCTGGTTGGCGACATAGCGCGGGAAGCCGTGCTTGTCGGCAACGCCAAGCGACTTCATCAGGTGCCAGCCGGAGAAATTCGAGACGCCGACATAGCGGATCTTGCCGGCGCGCACGAGCACGTCGAGGGTCGACAGCACCTCTTCAGGCGGTGTGAAGGCGTCGAAGCCATGGAGCTGGAACAGATCGACGTAGTCGGTGCCGAGCCGGCTCAGCGAGGCATCGATGGCTGCGAGCAGATGCTGCCGCGACGAGCCGATGTCGTTGGGGCCGTCGCCGAAGCGGAAGGTTGCCTTGGTCGAGATCAAGACCTTGTCGCGGCGGCCCTTGATGGCTTCGCCGAGCACGCGCTCGGATTCGCCGAGCGAATAGACGTCCGCCGTGTCGAACATCGACACGCCGGCCTCGAGGCAGATATCCAGGAGGCGCCGTGCTTCGGTCGCGTCCGTCGTGCCCCACGCGGCGAGGCGGCCGACGCCGCCGAAGGTGCCGGTCCCAAGACTCAAAGCGGGCACCATGAGGCCTGAGCGGCCCAAGCGTCGGTATTCCATCGATCTGCTCCTTGGCTGGCCGCTGGTTGATGCGCGCGGCACCGTTGCCGCACGATAACGTAACCGCGCGCCTGATCCTATCACGCAGGTACATACCGGCCTTGCTCGGGGAGGCCTAGTCGTGTCGAAGCATGTCGTCGAACGCGGGATCGCCGCTGCGCGAACCGGCCATCTGCAGCGCAGGCGGCGCGTCGATCCTGGTTGCAGGAGAGGGAAAGCAGGCGGCCTCGCTCTCACGTGACGGCCGCGGCAGCAGCGTCAGGCTCCAGCCTACCACGACCAGCACCGCGAGCCGGATCGCGATCACACCCAGCAGCAGCTCCGATCCGCTTATCGTGGCGTGAGTCCTCATGCGCGCCAGCCTGATGCGTGCGGCCGGACCAGGCAATCTGGAATTGACGAGCATCACCTTCGCCGGAAGCGAAGGCTCGAGGTGGCAGTCGATTGGATCAGTGCCGCAACTGGCTCTGCCTGAAGTCGCGCGGCGACATCCCGAAATGCTCGCGGAAGACGCGGCCGAAATGCGAGAGATCGTTAAAACCCCAGGCGAAGGCGATCTCGCTGACATGGCGATGGGCGAGCACGGGCGAGGCGAGGTCTCGCCGGCATTGGGCGAGGCGCTCAGCCAGCACGTGGCGCTGGAACGAGGTGTCGTCGTCGGCAAGGAGATCGTTGACATAGCGCGGCGAGATGCCGAGCGCAGCTGCGGTCTCTGATAGCGAGAGGTCGGGATCGGCGAGGTGCGTCCGAATGTGTGCCTTCAACCGGTAGAGCAGGGCGGAGCGATGGGTCGAGGATGGCAACGACGTCGTGCCCAGCCGTTCGCTCAGCGCCATCGCGAGCAGGTCGACGGCCTGCTCCGACAACGCGGCGGCATGGTCCGGAGCAAGCCGGTCCGCGCTCTGGCAAAGGCGGAAGATGAAATCGTAGGCGAGCCGTTCGAGCGGCACGTCAGTGCCGAATGCCATCGCGGTGAGCGTCTCGGTCGCGCCGAGCCGGCGCTGCAACATCTGGCGCGGCACCTTGAAGATGGTTTGTGTGAAGGCGTCGTTGAACTTCAGCTCATAGGGACGCGTCGTGTCGTAGAGCGCGAACTCGCCGGGATGGACCACGGTCTCGCGGCCGTCCTGCACTACCCCGCCATCGCCGCGATGGCCGAGCGCGACCAGGACAAAATCCTGATCCGAACGCGCGATGCGGGACGGCGTGCGGAACACGTGCTGGCGGTCCGAGCAGACCTCGGAGCACACCGCCTTGCCGAGCGGGGCCTGCGTGACCGATCCGCGAAAGGCGCTGCCGAGGTCGGACTTGCAGTCGAGCCCGACGAAGACGTCGCAGACGATGTCCTGCCAGAGCGCCAGCCGCCGGTAGCCGGGGCTGCCGTCCGTCGTGAACTGGATTGTCATCAGCAAGCCTCCCTGTCGCATCCCGCAAAGCCGCATCTGGCACAGAGCCAGCCTGACCGCAGGCAAGTTCCGTACCCGTTCGGCGATCCTTCCCAGTCGAGTTTTTGTTCCGCCGTGGTCGAGCGCCCGGCCGCCCGGCTTGGCCAAATAGACTGCATCGGACGTGGCTTCCGATCAACCGGCAATGGAGGCGGGAATGGGCATCGAACATCCGAAATACAAGGTCGCGGTGGTGCAGGCGGCGCCCGCCTGGCTCGACCTCGACGCCTCGATCGACAAGTCGATCGCGCTGATCCGAGAAGCGGCCGAGAAGGGCGCCAGGTTGATCGCCTTTCCGGAAGCCTTCATCCCCGGTTACCCCTGGCACATCTGGATGGACTCGCCGGCCTGGGCGATCGGCCGCGGCTTCGTGCAGCGCTATTTCGACAATTCACTGTCCTATGACAGCCCGCAGGCCGAGCGCCTGCGCGACGCCGTACGCAAGGCCAGGCTGACCGCCGTGCTCGGCCTGTCCGAGCGCGACGGTGGCAGCCTGTATCTGGCGCAATGGCTGATCGGGCCCGATGGCGAGACCATCGCAAAGCGGCGCAAGCTGCGGCCGACCCATGCCGAGCGCACGGTCTATGGCGAGGGCGACGGCAGCGATCTCGCCGTGCATGCGACGGCCGACATCGGCCGTATCGGTGCGCTGTGCTGCTGGGAGCATCTCCAGCCGCTGTCGAAATACGCCATGTACGCCCAGAACGAGCAGGTGCATGTCGCGGCCTGGCCGAGCTTCTCGCTCTACGATCCCTTCGCGCCGGCGCTCGGCGCCGAGGTCAACAACGCCGCCTCGCGCGTCTACGCGGTGGAGGGCTCCTGCTTCGTGCTCGCGCCGTGCGCGACGGTCTCGCAGGCGATGATCGACGAGCTCTGCGACCGGCCCGACAAGAACGCGCTGCTGCATGTCGGCGGCGGTTTTGCCGCGATCTACGGCCCCGACGGCAGTCAGATCGGCGACAGGCTCGCGCCGGATCAGGAGGGCCTCCTGATCGCCGAGATCGATCTCGGCGCCATCGGCGTTGCCAAGAACGCGGCCGATCCAGCCGGGCACTATTCGCGGCCCGATGTGACGCGGCTCCTGCTCAACAAGAAGCGATACCAGCGCGTCGAGCAGTTCGCACTGCCGGTCGATACCGTCGAGCCCACGGATATCAACGCCGCAGCAAGCTGATCGCTGACAGCAAGGGGAGGGCCTGATCATGGAATCCGCAATTCCTCTTCATCTCGAAACGGCGCGCACGCGCCACAAACGCGTGCCTGATGATTACCAGCCGCCGTATCCGTCCTTCGTGGCGCGCTACAAGCCGGCGGTGGGCCGTATCGTGATGGCCTATTTCGGCGTGCAGTATCGCGGCGCGGCGCCGGCGGCGGCGACGGAAGCGCTCGCCGAAATCGCGGGGCGATTTGCTGGGGAAGGCGGGCCCTCGCATTGGGATCGCGCGCGATATGTCGACCAGGCCGGCTATGAGAACATCGTCTCGGTGGCCTATTGGAACGACATCGCTCGCTTCGATGCCTGGTTTGCATCGGTGCGCGAGGTGTGGACCGGGCGGCAGCGCGAAGGCATCGGCACCTTCATCGAGGTGCTGCGTCCCGCCGTCGCGCGGCACGAGACGCTGTTTTCCTCGCCCGACCGGCCGGAGGGCGTCGCCGCAATCGCCGACGGCATCAGCGGCGAGGTGCAGGAGCACGCTTATTGGGGCGGCATGCGCGATCGCATTCCGCTGTCGCAGACCGATCCGATGTCGCCGGGCGGCAATCCCGAGCTGATCCGCGACGGCGCACGACTGCGGGTGAAGGCGCACGACAATCTCTGCCTGATCCGCTCCGGTCAGGACTGGAGCGATACCGAGGCGTCGGAACGAAAGCTGTATCTCGACGACGTCGAGCCGGTGCTGCGCGAGGGCATGGAGTTTCTGCGCGACGACGGCCTTGCAATCGGCTGCTACGCCAACCGATACATGCAGGTGCTCCAGGCCGACGGCAGCGTCAGCGAAAAGTCGTACGGCCAGAGCTGGTGGAAGAGTCTCGCCGCGCTGGAACGCTGGGCGGAATCGCATCCGACCCATGTCAAGATCTTCGGCGCGGCGATGAAGTATCTCTCGACGCTCGGGCCGTCAGCCAAGCTGCGGCTCTATCACGAGGTCACGGTGGCCGCCGCGGACGAGCAGTTCTTCGAATACCTGAACTGCCATCCCAAAACCGGCATGCTGGCCGCGGTCGAGACAGTCAGCGGCTGATGCTTGTTACTTGAGCATGATCTTGTCGGAAAACCGCTGCACACTTTTCCGGATCATGCTCTACACCACGCAATGGCCGAGCAGCTCGGGATGCGCGACGCAGATGTGATGCGCGCCGGCATCCCTCAGCTCGGCCTCGCTGCCATAGCCGTAGAGCACGCCGATCGCGGTCATGCCATTGGTGCGGGCGCCGACCACGTCATGGCTGCGGTCGCCGATCATGATCGCGCTGGCAGGATCGACCTTGGCTTCATCGAGCGCGTAACGCAGCAGGTCGCGCTTGTCGACGCGCGTGCCGTCGAGCTCGGAGCCGAACACGCGCTCGAAATACGGCTTCAGGCCGAAATGATCGACGATGCGGGTGGCATAGATCGCGGGCTTGCTGGTCGCGACGAACATGCGCGCGCCGGTCGCGGCCAACGCGGCCAGCGTGTCGTGGATGCCCTGATAGGCCGTGTTCTCGAACAGGCCGACCTCGGAAAACCGCTCGCGGTAGAGCAGCAGCGCCTGGTCGGCGAGTTCGTCGGTTCCCACGAGCCTCTTCAGGCTGGCATGCAGCGGCGGTCCGATGCACCAGGTCAGCTCGTCCTGGCTCGGGACCGGCTGGCCGAGTTTTTTCAGGGCATACTGGATCGAACCGGTGATCCCGGGCTTTGGATCGGTGAGTGTGCCGTCGAGATCAAAATAGATTGTCCGCATTCTGGCCGGGCTCCGCGTTGATTATTTCGGCCGTTGCTAGTTGCCTTAAGGTCCGAGTTCAAGGGCTTGGAGCAAAATGCGGTTTGGTGGGGCTCAGAAGCTGATCTGGCAGTTGCTCGCGGCAGCGGTCGTCTGCACGTCGGCGCTGGCCGAGGATGCACCGGTTCCTCCCACGCAGCTCGGCCCCGAAGCGCCCGCAAAGCCGTCGCCATCCCCCGAGCCGGGGCGCGAGAGCGACACGCGGGAATCGATCTGCCTGATCGTGGAGGCGGCCGCGCGCGATGCCAATCTGCCGCTCGAATTCTTCGCCCGCGTGATCTGGCAGGAGAGCCGCTTCCAGGCTGACGCGGTGGGACCCATGACGCGCAGCGGCGAGCACGCGCAGGGGATCGCGCAGTTCATGCCGGGCACCGCGAGCGAGCGCGGGCTGCTCAATCCCTTCAACCCGGTCCAGGCGCTGCCGAAGTCGGCGGAGTTTCTGAACGAGCTGCGCAACCAGTTCGGCAATCTCGGCTTGGCTGCCGCGGCCTACAATGCCGGGCCGCGCCGGGTGCAGGAATGGCTTGCCGGCACCGGGGGCATGCCGGAGCAGACCCGCAACTACGTTCTCGCGATCACCGGCACGAGCGTCGACGCATGGGCCAAGACCGGAGCGACCGGCAAGGGGCCGCCGAGCGCGCCGCCGACGAGCTGCCGCGATCTGATGGCGCTTCTGAAGCGCGCGCCAAATGCCTTCGTCGCCGAGCTCGAGCAGCATGTGGAGCTTGCGGCTGCAAAGATTTGGGGCGTGCAGCTCGCCGCCGGCTTCGACCGCAACCGGGCGCTGGCGATGTATTCGCGCGCGGTCACGCGGCTGAGCACCGTGATCGGCGAGCGCGATCCGAGCCTGCTGAGCTCGGTACTGCGCAGCCGTGGCACGCATGCGTTCTACCAGGTGCGCATCGGCGCCGACACGCGCAGCGAAGCCGATGATCTCTGCAATCGCATCCGCAAGGCCGGTGGTGCCTGCTTCGTGCTGAAGAACCGGGGTGTGAGGGGGTAGGAGCTTGTGTCCCCCCGCGCATGCCAGCCCCGCCGCGCGCTTCCTTGACGTCAGGCGTGGCATTGCCCGTTATGCAGGCACGATTCCTCACCGGCCAAGACTCCCGTGGCGCTTCCTCCGCTCGATTCACCTGAATGGCAAAGTCCCTGGCGCGCCTTTGCGTGGGGGCTGCGCTCGATCACGCAGACGATCCTCACCATCGTGTTGTTCGTGACCTATCTCGGCATCGGCGCGCTCGCCCACGACACCCATTTCAGCCTGCTCTGGGCGCTTTGCTCGACACTGTTCGTCTGGGCAGGGCCGGCGCAGATCATCCTGATCACGACGCTCGGCTCAGGTGCCACCGTCATCCAGTCGGCGATCGCGGTGACCGTCAGCGCCATCCGCCTGTTTCCGATGGTGGTGTCTGTGCTGCCGTTGATGCGTACGCCGACGACCAGGCGGCGCGAGCTGGTTTTTGCCGCGCATCTCACCGCGGTGACGCTCTGGGTCGAATGCCATCGTTTCCTGCCGCAGGTGCCGCGCGAGCGTCGCATCGCCTTCGTCCACGGCCTCGGCGTTGGCCTCGTCTCGGTGTGCCTCACCGCCAACACGGTGGGCTATTTCCTCGCCGCTAATCTTACGCAGACGCTTGGAGCCGCGATCCTGCTGTTGACCCCGCTATCGTTCCTGTTCTCGACCGCGCGCAACAGCCGCGAGGTCGCCGATGTCATCGCGCTCGTGCTCGGGATTTTGCTCTACCCGCTGGCGGCGAAGATGAACTCGGGCCTCGACATCCTCGTCAGCGGCGTCCTGGCGGGTACGATCGCCTATGGCGTGCATTGGTGGCGGGAGGTGCGCGCATGAGCTTTGCACAAGCGATCGGCGACTGGCACGCGCTGGCGGTGCTGTTCGTCGCCGGCGTCGTTCCGAACCAGATATGGCGCATGCTGGGCCTGTGGTTCGGCGGCGGTATCGACGAGGGCTCGGAGCTGTTGGTCTGGGTGCGGGCGGTCGCCACCGCGATCCTGGCCGGCGTCATCGCCCAGATCGTGGTCGAGCCGCCGGGGGCGTTGGCAAGCGTGCCCGATGTCTTGCGCTACGGCGCGGTCGGCGCCGGCCTCGTCGTCTTCCTGCTGACCCGCCGCTCGATTTTTGCGGGCGTGGTGATCGGTGAGGTCTTCATGCTGGCCGGCACGTGGTGGTTGGGCTAAAAGGCTCGCGAACAGCAAGGAACAGGAAATATGGTTCGCGAACAGGAGCTCCGCGAGGGCGAGGTCGCCATCGAGCTGCCGCCCGCAGAGGACGCAGGCCTCGTTTTCATCGGCCGCATCCGCACCCCCTGGTCGTCGCGGCTGGAGACCCCGCGGCAGGGCCGTCAAGACGGCCCGATATGCCGGCTCGAGATATTCGAGCCGTTCGTCCCGGCCATCAAGGGTGTCGATTTCTACAGCAATCTCGAAGTGCTCTACTGGCTCGACAAGTCGCGCCGCGACATCATCCTGCAAAGCCCGAAGAACAACGAGAAAACCCGCGGCACGTTTTCGCTGCGCTCGCCGGTCCGGCCCAATCCGATCGGCACCTCGATCGTCAAGCTGGTCGGCATCGAGGGCAATGCGATTCTGGTGCGCGGCCTCGATTGTATCGACCACACGCCGCTGATCGACATCAAGCCCGACCGCTGCGAGTTCACCCCGCTGGCCGCGCCGCAAGCAGGGGATTTCCAGACCGAGTGAGGAGCGCTCCGCTCCCACTCCGTCATTGCGAGGAGCTCTTGCGAGGAAGCAATCCAGACTTCCAGTGCGGATGCAGTATGGATTGCTTCGCTTCCGCCTTCACGCTCTGAGCTTCGGCGGACAAGTGGCTCGCAATGACGAGACGAGAGATCTAGCCCGCCTTCAGCGCCGCGATCAGCTTGGCCGCGTTCTCTTCGAGCACCTTGACATCTTCCTTGCGGCTGGCGGGTGGCAGCATGGCGACGCCGTCGTGGCGCGGCATCACGTGCATGTGGAGATGAAACACCACTTGTCCGCCGGCGGGCTCGTTGAACTGCTGCACGGTGATGCCGTCGGCCTCGAACGCCTTCATCGCGGCCGCCGCGATCTTGTGCGCGCCGCGGGCGACATGGGCATAGTCGTCGGGTTTGATGTCGAGAATGTTGCGGGCAGGGGCCTTCGGGATCACCAGCGTGTGCCCGGGCACGCGCGGCATGATGTCGAGGAAGGCGAAGACGTGTTCATCTTCATAGACCTTGTGGCAGGAAAACTCGCCGCGCAGGATCTTTGCGAAGATGTTGTTGGTGTCGTAGACGGTCATGGCGGCAGCTCCCAAGAACTTGCAAGGACTTTGCGCTTAGAATTTCGCGCTTACTCTCACCAAGCGACGGTAAACCGTCAAGGCGCCTCGTCGATGCCTTTGCGGAACGGGCCGAGCTCGGCGAGCTCGCGTCCGGCCTCCGCGACATAGGCGCGCTCGCGCTTGAGGTAATCGTCGATGCCACGGCGCAGGCCGGGGTCGGCGATGAAGTGGGCGGAGTGCGTTGTGCGCGGCAGGTAGCCGCGCGCGATCTTGTGCTCGCCCTGCGCACCGGCCTCGACATGGGTGAGGCCGCGCTTGATGGCGAAATCGATCGCCTGATAGTAGCAGACCTCGAAATGCAGGAACGGGTGATGCTCGACTGCGCCCCAGTTGCGGCCGAACAGCGTGTCAGAGCCGATGAAGTTGATTGCGCCTGCGATCCAGCGGTCATTGCGGCGGGCCATCACCAGCAGCACATCCTCGCTCATGGTCTCGCCGATCAGCGAGAAGAATTCTCGCGTCAGATAGGGCCGGCCCCATTTGCGTGAGCCGGTCTCCATGTAGAACATGAAGAACGCGTCCCAGGCATCCTCGGTGAGGTCTTTGCCCGTGAGCCAGTGGATGGTGATGCCATTGGCGAGCGCGTCGCGCCGCTCGCGCTTGATCGACTTGCGGTGGCGCGAATTCAGCGTGGCCAGGAAATCGTCGAAGCTGGCAAAGCCCTCGTTGCGCCAGTGGAACTGCTGGTCGGTGCGCTGGAGGAAGCCGTGCTGGGCAAGCAGCTTCCATTCCGCCTCGCGCGCGAAGGTGACGTGGACCGATGAAGCCTTGCTGACGCCGCACAGCGCCACCAGTCCGCTCGCCAGGGCGTCCGTGATGCGCTCGCGGTCGACGCCGTCGCGGACCAACAGCCGCGGCCCCGTCGCCGGCGTGAAGGGAACCGAGACCTGCAGCTTCGGATAGTACCGTCCGCCGGCGCGCTCATAGGCATCCGCCCAGCCGCGGTCGAAGACGTATTCGCCCTGGGAGTGCGATTTCAGATAGCAGGGCACGACGCCGGCGACGCGGCCGTCGAGCTTCGCCACGAGATGCCGCGGCCCCCAGCCCGTGCGGATCGTTGCCGAACCCGATTTCTCAACGGCGGAGAGAAATGCATGGGAAACGAACGGGTTATAAGCGGGTTTTAAGAGACCGAGGGAATCGCCTTGGAGGGCGGATGAGGTTCCCGCGCCATGCCCGCTGCAAGCCTTGTCGTTAAAGGCGTTGCCGGGATTGGCGCAGGCGTCCCAATCCTCGGCGGACACCTCGCCAATGGAGGGGACCGCCTCGAGCGTGATTTCAGATGATGCCATCGTGCCCAAGATCGTGCATTGCAGCAGCGACTTCAAGAGGCGGGGAACCATCAAGCCCTACGGCACGAACCCCTCGAAAATCATCTGGTCAGCATATTGCCCGACCCGCGTTCGCTGCTCGGGCGTGCGCACCGTCCAGCCGAGCAGGGCGCAGCCGAAGACGTTGCGGGCGATCCAGGGGGCGGGGGCCGGGAGGTGGTCGACCTTGAAGGCGACGAAGTGCGGCTGGGTCTGAAAGCCGTGGCGCAGATACAGCATGCTGTCGCGCTGCTCCTGGGTGAGCTTGGCCCAGTATTCGTCCTCATAGGTCCGCTGCGCGACGATGCCGCGCGGGCGGTTTGGCAGCAGCTCGCGTAGCGCCAGCACCTGGTCGGGATCGAAGGACATGCCGACGGCGGGGCCGTCATAGGACGCCAGCACCTCGGCCATCCGCTTCACCAGCTTGCGGTCGTCGCCAAAATGGCTCTTCACTTCGATCACCAGCGGGACGCGGCCGGCGACCATGGTGCAGAGGTCGGACAGCGACATCATCCGCTCGGCCGTGTCCTTGAACGTGACCGCTTTCAGCTCGGCTGCGGTCTTCGAGACCACCTCGCCGGTGGCCTCGGTGAGGCGGCCGAGCGCGTGGTCGTGATGCACCATCGCCTCGCCGTCGGCGGAGAGCTGGATGTCGACCTCGATTGCGAAATTGCCTGCGATCGCAGCCTGCACCGCGCCCGGCATGTTCTCGACGATACCACGGGAAATGTCATGCAGGCCGCGATGGGCGACCGGCCGGGCTGTCAGCCAATCTGGAGCGCGCATGCGCGTCAGGCGACCTCGAACACGCCGTCGACCTCGACCGCGGCATCTGCGGGCAGCGAGGCGACGCCGACCGTGGTGCGGGCATGGCGGCCCTTGTCGCCGAAGGCGGCAACCATCAGATCGGAGGCGCCGTTGAGCACCTTCGGCCCGTCCAGGAAGTCGGGCGCCGAGTTGATGAAGCCGCCGAGGCGCACCACGCGCACGACCTTGTCGAGGTCGCCGAGCGCCGCCTTGACCTGGGCCAGCAGGTTCACGGCGCAGCCACGCGCGGCGGCCGCGCCGTCCTCGATCGAGACGCCGGCGCCGAGCTTGCCCTTGGCGATCAGCTTGCCCGCGGGGTCGAAGCAGACCTGGCCGGAGACGAACAGCAGATTACCGGTGCGCACGAACGGCACGTAATTGGCCACCGGAGTGGGGGCCTCGTGCAGCTTGATGCCCTGTTCCGCCAGTTTCTGCTCGACCGTGCCCGCCATGTTCGACCTCGTTGTCCAAAAAATCATCCGCCCGGGGTGTTTCCGTTGGGGACCCGGGCGGGCCCTGTTTCGCCCATCGTGCCGCCACATGCAAGCAACCGGCGAGGGCTGCATTTTCTTGTGGCAGAGCAGCAGGTTCAACGCGGAGGCCGCAAATTTACGTGAAACGGCCTCAGTTGCGACGCAATGGAACGGTCACTAAACTGTCGAATCTGCGCTTCCAAAGTGCGCTCCCAAGGATGAGACATGGTGCACCTTTTCCGGACTTCGCTCGGTGTGATGGCGCTCGCAGCGGCTGCTTTCGGTCCGGGCGCAAGGGCAGAGGCCGCCAGCGGCCCGTTCCTCGCGCATCAGGCGCTCTATGATCTGAGCCTCGTCAAATCGCGCTCCAACTCGGTCAACAACGCGCGGGGCCGCATCCTCTACAATTTCACCGGAAGCTCGTGCGAGGGTTACACCTCCGAATTCCGCCAGGTCTCGGAGCTCGACAGCGGCGAGGGCAAGGTCACGCTGAGCGACCTCCGCTCCAATTCCTGGGAAGATGCTGCGGGCAAAAGCTACCGCTTCAAGATCGAGACGCGGATGAACGAGGCCGACGCCGGCCGGGTCGATGGTTCGGCCGAACGCGACGGCGACCACATCAACGTCAAGCTGAAGCTGCCGGCGCCGAAGAGTTTTACGCTCGACGGCAAGATCGTGTTTCCGACCGAGCAGATCCAGCGCATCATCGCGGCCGCCAGGGACGGCAAGTCGTTGCTGGAGCTCTCGGTCTATGACGGCTCCGACGACGGCCAGAAGGTCTACAACACGCTGACCGTGATCGGCCAGCCGGTCTCCGCCGAGCGCACCACCGCGTCCGACCCGACGACCTCTGACGAGCACATGAAATCGCTCAAGCGCTGGCCCGTCACCGTCAGCTATTTCGACCGCGACGCCCAGCAGAAGGAAGGCGAGCAGACGCCGGTCTACGCGATGGCCTTCGAGCTCTACGAGAACGGCGTCTCGCGCCAGCTCGTGCTCGATTACAACGATTTTGTGATCTCGGGCGCGATGGGCAAATTCGACGTCAAGGACAGCAAGCCCTGTAATTGAGGGCGACTAATCTCTCACCGTCACCCTGAGTCGCCGTAGGGCGACGGCCCGGCCGCAGCACCTCGGCCGCGCATCCTTCGAGGCTCGCTGCGCGAGCACCTCAAGATGACGGAGCATGAGGGGTGCTCGTCGCATCTAGCTCTTAGCGCGCTCTCCCGCTACGCTGCCCCCAATCACAAACTCCGGGAGCCAGCCCATGACCAAGCTCGACCATCTCCGCCCCAGCGGCCTGCATCACAATCCCGCTTATTCGCATGTCGTCACCGCCACGGGCGCGCGCACCATCTACATCTCGGGGCAGGTCTCGACCGACGAGGAGGGGCGGATCGTCGGCGAGGGTGATCTCGCCGCGCAGACGACGCAGGTGATGCAGAATCTCGGCCATGCGCTGAAGGCGGCCGGCGCCACCTACGCCAACATCGTGAAGATCACGACCTTCGTGGTCGGCTACAAGCCGGAGCTGCGCCCGATCATCGGCAAGGCCCGCTCGGCCTTCTTCGAAGGCATGGAGCCGCCGGCCTCGACGCTCGTCGGCGTTTCCGCGCTCGCCGCGCCGGAGTGGCTGATCGAGATTGAGGCGATCGCGGTTGCGGATTGAGGGGTGGGAATGACGTCGCAGGATTCAATTCGGATTGCGGCAGCGCTGATGAGCAGGAGCGATGGACGCGTTCTGCTCGTCAGGAAACGGGCCACCGAGAGCTTTATGCAGCCGGGCGGCAAGATCGAGCCCGGCGAGCATCCGCAGGCCGCGCTGAGGCGGGAATTGTCCGAAGAGCTTGGGATCGAGGTCGATCCGGACGAGATGAGCTATGTCGGACGATACACCGCGCCTGCTGCGCACGAGCCGGGCCGGCTGGTCGATGCGGACATCTTTCGTGTCGCCGTCGCGCGTTCTGTCCGTCCCGGCGCGGAGATCGAAGAAATTCTCTGGCTGGACCCGAATGCCCCTGGATCCGTGAAGCTCGCACCCCTGACGCGCGACAAGCTGCTTCCAATGTGCTCGCGCGCTGCGGGAGCGACGGATTAGTCCAAGCTGGTCTCTGCCATATCCTGGAGAGCGGCCATCGCATCTTCGACCCGGTCGGAGGGTACGAAGAGATGGTCGTGGTGGAAGGCTGAAACGGCGTTCACGCTGATGCCGCATTCAGCCAGATGCGTGGTGACGGCCGCAAGAAAACCCACCGCATCGAGTGCGGAGTGAGCCGTCAGGGTGATCAGGCGCGAGGGGAATGCGTAGCGCAGTCCCGCCGCTTCGGCTTCTTCGCGCAGCATCACCAGCGTCGTGCCTTCCTGCTCGCGAAACGCAAGCAGCGGATTGAGTGCTGCGGGAATGGGGGCGTTTGGCGGCATCGTGCAAAACACGAAGATGCCGGCCTGCAGCTCCGGCTTCATGTCTCTCAGCAACGCGTCGAGGTCGCGTTCGGCGGCCATCACTCCTGCGCCTTCTCCGGTCCCTCATACGCAATGCCGCGGATCACCGCGGCATTGCCGAACTTCTTGCGCAGGCTGTCCACCGCGCGTTCGGCATGCGCCGCGCGGCGGTCGAGCATGTCGGTGTCGTCGGCGGGCGAGCCTTCACGCAGCGCGCTGACGCCGGCGCCCATCAGGCGGAAGGCGGTGCCGTCGATCTCTTTCGCCAGCATCTCGCGGCAGATCGAGAAGATTTTTGCGGCGAGCTGCGTCGGGGCGGCGATCGATTGCGAGCGGGTGCGCTGGCGGAAATCGGCGGTCTTCAGCTTCAGTGTGACGGTGCAGCCGGCGAGCTCGCTGCTCTTGAGGCGCGACGACGTCTTCTCGCACAGCCGCCAGAGTATCTTCTCCAGCGTCGCGAAATCGCGGATGTCGGTCTCGAAGGTGGTTTCGCTGGAAATCGTCTTGGCGCCCCGATCAGGCTCGACGCGGCGATCGTCGATGCCGCGGGCGAGCCGCCACAGCCTGCGGCCGTCGCTCGGAAACTGCCGCATCATCTCGATCTCGTCGGCCTTTTGCAGGTCGGCGATGATGCGGAAGCCGCGCTGCACGAGGCGCTCCTGTGTGGCCGGCCCGACGCCGAAAATGAAGCCGACCGGCTTCTCGGCCAGCATCGTGCGTGCTTCCTCCTGGTCGAGCGCGGCAAAGCCGCGCGGCTTGTCGAGGTCGGAGGCGATCTTGGCCAGGAACTTGTTGCAGGACAGGCCGACCGAGACGGAGATGCCGATGTCGCGCTCGACCTCGCGGGCAAAGCGCGCCAGTACCTTGGCCGGGATCATGCCGTGGACGCGCTCGGTGCCGGAGAGATCGAGGAAGGCCTCGTCGATCGAGAGCGGCTCGACCAGCGGCGTCAGCGCCTGCATGGCTTGCCGTACCTCGCGGCCGACCCGGACGTACTTCGCCATGTCGGGCGGAATCACCATCGCATGCGGGCAGGCTTCCAGCGCCTTGAACATCGGCATCGCCGAGCGGACGCCATAGGTGCGCGCGATGTAGCAGGCGGCCGACACGACGCCGCGCTTGCCCCCGCCGATGATGACCGGCTTGTCGGCGATGTCAGGATTGTCGCGCTTCTCGACCGTCGCATAGAAGGCGTCGCAGTCGATATGGGCGATGGTCAGGCCCGCAAGCGCGCGGTGGCGGATGAGGCGGGGGGAACCGCACGCGGAACAGCGCCGCACGCCCGGCTTCTGCACGTCAACATCCAGGTCGGCCGAACAATCCCGGCAGAAGCAGCGGGGCCCGGCCGGGTCGGGGGTGGTCACGGCACGTCGCGCTCCCAATTGGGGTCGCCGAGCGCGTCGCCCAGGACCTGCCGCGCCGCAGCAACGTTGGTCGGGTGCAGCTCGGCGGTCGCGGCAAAGGCCTTCACGGTCGCGTCATCGCGCATCACGAAATCGAGCACGCTGAGGAGGAAATTCGGGTCCGAGGCGGCGTTGCGCAGGGTCTCGGGGCCGACGCCTGTCTCGGCCAGGAACAGGCCCAGCCGCTCCGGCTCGCTCGCGACGAAGGACAGTGCCTGAATCGCAACGATTTCAGCGACTTCGCGGGGGTTGTGAACAGGCTTTTTCACGCGGCCGGTTTGCCTTTCCGTTAACTTTCGGTGTCTACTTTGGAGTCATCATGCCCGAGTCTTCGGCTTGAGTCTTGTGACCCAGAGATTTGCGACCCTGGACAAGCAACTGGAAACCACATCGCAGAAAGTCGGCCCTCGGGTTTAACGAAACTCAAGCGAATCTGAGGCTAGTTTGAATCCAGTTTTCGAAGCGCCGCCGAGCGGCGCCTGAGGCGTCACATGCATCGGTCCATCGGACCATCAGGAGGGCGGGATGGCTAAGACCGTCCTGATCGTGGAAGACAACGAGCTCAACATGAAGCTCTTCCGCGACCTGTTGGAGGCGCACGGCTACCAGACCTCGGGCACCAGCAACGGATATGAGGCGCTCGACCTCGTTCGCAAGATGCGGCCCGACCTCGTGCTGATGGATATCCAATTGCCGCAGGTCTCCGGCCTCGAGGTGACGCGCTGGATCAAGGACGATCCGGAGCTGCGCGCCATTCCCGTCGTCGCAGTCACGGCGTTCGCGATGAAGGGCGACGAAGAGCGCATCCGCGAGGGCGGCTGCGAAGCCTATTTGTCCAAGCCGATCTCGGTCGGCAAATTCATCGAGACGGTCCGGCGTTTTATCGGATAGGAAGTGAGTTCACAGTGTCCGCGCGTATCCTGGTCGTCGATGACGTTCCTGCCAACGTCAAGCTGCTCGAAGCCCGCCTGTCCGCCGAATATTTCGACGTGATGACCGCCTCGAACGGCACCGAGGCGCTGGCGATCTGCGCCCGCGCCGAATGCGACATCATCCTGCTCGACGTGATGATGCCCGACATGGACGGCTTCGAGGTCTGCCGCCGCCTCAAGACCGACCCGGCCACGCACCACATTCCCGTCGTGATGGTCACCGCGCTCGACAGCCCCTCCGACCGCAACCGCGGGCTGGAAGCCGGCGCCGACGATTTCCTCACAAAGCCCGTCTCCGACGTCGTGCTGATCGCGCGGGTGCGCTCGCTGACGCGGCTGAAGATGATGACCGATGAGCTGCGCATGCGCGCCATCACCTCGCTCGAGATCGGCATGCAGGCGCCCGAGCGCAGCGCTGTCGCCGACACCGGCAAGGGCGGCCGCATCCTGCTGGTCGACGACCGCCAGTCCTCCTATGAGCGGCTCGCGACGATCCTCGCCGCCGAGCACACCATCGACGTCGAGCCGAACCCGACGGAAGCGCTGTTCCACGCTGCCGAGGGCAATTACGATTTGCTGATCGTCTCGCTCGACCTCAACAATTTCGACGGCCTGCGGCTCTGCAGCCAGGCGCGCTCGCTGGAGCGCACGCGCCATGTGCCGATCCTGGCGATCGCGGACCCCGAGAATTCGACCCGGCTTCTTCGTGGGCTCGAGATCGGCGTCAACGACTATCTGCTGCGCCCCATCGACAAGACCGAGCTGCTGGCACGCGCCCGCACCCAGATCCGCCGCCGCCGCTACACCGATCATCTGCGCGACAACGTGCAGAACTCGATCGAGATGGCGATCACCGATGCGCTCACCGGCCTGCACAATCGCCGCTACATGGAGAGTCATCTGGCGACGCTGGCCGAGCAGGCCTCGACCCGCGGCAAGCCGCTCGCGCTGATGATTTTGGACATCGACTACTTCAAGTCGATCAACGACAATTACGGCCACGACGCCGGCGACGACGTCTTGCGCGAGTTCGCCGTGCGCGTGCGCAAGTCGATCCGCGGCATCGACCTTGCCTGCCGCTACGGCGGCGAGGAGTTCGTCATCGTGATGCCGGAGACCGATCTGCACGTCGCCGGCATGGTCGCCGAGCGCCTGCGCCGCTCGATCGCGGGCGAGCCGTTTGCCGTTCACAAGGGAAGCAAGCGCATCGAGGTCACGATCTCGATCGGCCTGACCACGCTCGAGCAGAAGGGCGAGGCGGTCGCCGACGTGCTCAAGCGCGCCGACACGGCGCTGTATCGTGCCAAGCACGACGGCCGCAATCGCGTGGTGTCGCAGGCGGCGTGAGGCCGTTCGCACAAAACTGCGAAAACAACCCCATGCACAGTAGCCGACGCCAGCTAAATCAATGGCTTACGCGGGTGGCAAAACGGCTTGCGCGGACAGGCGTTTGACTCGTCGGGCAAAACAGGCGGATCTTGCGATCATCCCACAATTTGCATCACCGGACGCCGCGCCGAGCCGCCGCCACGACATCATGCTGATCCGCGGAACTGGCTTGGTGAGGCGCCAAAGCGGCGCCGAAAGGCCTGGTTGAAATATGAGATGTCGTTGAAACCGCAGGCGTAGGCGATCTCGCTCACCTTGAGCCGGCCGTGGTGGCGCGACATGAGCGCCGTTCTTGCCTTTTGGAGCCGCAATTCCAGCACGCGCTCGGTGAAGCTCGTTCCGGTCTCATGCAGGAGAGCCTGAATGTAGCGGGGCGACAGTCCGATCTTTTGCGCAAGGCAACGCGGCGAGAATGCCGGATTCGTGAAACTCGCGCGGATCTCGGCAAGAATCTCGTGCAGCCGCGCCGCGCGCAGGCCCCGCAGGGTGGCAATTTCGGCGGCATCGCGGCCGGCGCCCAACGCCAGCGCGACAATATCCAGCACGGTGGTGCCGATGTGCCGGTCCAGATCCGGATCGGTCCCGATCTCGTCTGGATCGAGCACGCTCTCCAAATAGCGCTTGAGATGACGCAGTGCCGGTTGGCCGGGATCGAGCGGCCTTGCCATCAGGTCGTCGGCACGGGGAACGAGCTGCAGCAGACGGTCGCGGGCGATCGTCACCGTCGCCCATTCGCCTGGTGCCGCGACCATCATCTCGGCGGCCGCGCCGTTGGTCCCGACGAACGCGCCACCGGCTCCGGCCGTCGCCTCCCGGCCAAACTGTGACAGTTGTAGCGGGGCCGTCCCGCGATTGAGCAACAGACAAAAATCATCATCAGGGCCGCGTGCAATGGCGCTTGCGGAGCGGGAAAACCGTTTCAGCGTTCCGTCGAACAACGCAACGCGCAGATCGGAAAATTGCGCAAATTGAAATCGAGCGCGAAAGGCGCAGTCCTCGAAGCGCGAATAGTCGACGCAGCAAGTGAGCGCCTCGAATTGCTCATGCCAGTGCGCGAACCGCGCCGCGTCGCCGAGGTGCGCAGGAAGCTGGTCCGAGGTGAAACTAATTCGGTTCATCCTGACCTCGCTCGTTCGGCCCTCTCGATTGCGGGGCCGCATGCACAACGAAATGACCTTGTCTGTTTAACGCGGGAACTGCGGTTTGAGGACAAGAAATTCCAGGCGCGGGCTGCCGAATGCGTCGTAGCCAAATTTTGATGCGCTGGAGCGAAACGTCTGGCCGATCTGTTGCTCCGCAGTCACAGCGCAGAGACCTCCGCAAAGGCTGCGCCGTAGCGAAATTCGACAGCGCCCGCGAACAACGTGGTACGGCGGCCCCGGTTATTGCGGCGCGCGTTTGCGGCCCTTCACCGGCTTCGGCGCGCCATCCCCCACATCCACCCCCGCATTCCGCAGCAGCACGATCGCAGCCTCCTTCGCGGCCCGCGCCATCGCGGGATCGTCGCGGACGAGATCCTGGGCGATGGAGCCGTCGACCAGCAGCACGAGCTGCGTCGCGAGCGCATCCGCCTCCGCAACGCCGAGTTCGCTCAGCCGGTCGCGAAACCAGATGCGGCGGCTTTCCTTGAAGGCGATTGCGATCTTCTTCACGGCACGGTCAGTCGGGCCAAGCTCGGCGACCGCATTCACGAACGGGCAGCCGCGAAAATCTTTTGCCGCAAACCGCCGCTCGAGCGAATCGAAGGTGGCGAGAATCTGCTCGGCCGGCGGCCTGTCGGAGGGGCGTGCATGGACGAAGCGGCGCTCCAGATAGGCCGCGATCAGCGCGTCCTTGGACGGGAAGTGGTTGTAGAGCGTGCGCTTGGAGATGCCGATCTCGGCCGCGATGGTGTCGACGCCGATGGCGCGAATGCCTTGCAGATAGAACAGCTTGTCGGCGGTCTGAAGGATCCGCTCTTTCATCGTCTGTGGGGCGGGCGGGGGAGCCATGCGGTAGCGTGCATCCTGTTCGCTTGACAGCACCGCCCATTCATAGCCTAAGTACACAGGTCTGTGTAACTAAAATCAATGGCAATCGCAGACGACGGCTGTTGCGCCGCGCCCCCGAGGGAGACAAAAAATGCCCCTGTTGCAGGTCCTGCGTCCGACATTGCCCATCCTGATCGGCGCCTCGATCATGCTGACGCTGAGCATGGGGCTGCGGCAGAGCCTCGGCATCTTCATGCAGCCGCTGACCCACGACATCCACATCTCGATCTCGGATTTCACGCTGGCCCTTGCCGTGCAGAACCTCGCCTGGGGCTTTCTCCAGCCGCTCGCGGGCGCGATGACGGTGCGCTACGGCTTCCGGCCCATCATGATCGTGGGCTCGCTGATGTACATCGCGGGCCTTGTGCTGATGGCGACGGCGAACGGGCTCGTCAGCATCATGATCGGCGCCGGCGTGCTGATCGGGACCTCGCTGGCCTGCACGGCGGCGGCGATCGCGATGTCGGTGGCGGCGCGCGCGGTGCCCGAAACCGTGCGCTCCACCGTGCTCGGCATCGTCTCCGGCGCAGGCTCGCTCGGCGCGCTGCTGTCGGCGCCGATCGGGCAGATGCTCAACGAGGGTTTTGGCTGGCGCGTCGGCTTGGCCGGCTTCGTCATCATGTCGGTGCTGATGATCCCCGCGGCCTGGTATGCGGGCCGCGTCGACAGAATCCCGCTGCCCAAGCCCGCCGCCGACGACATCGGCGATGCCACCGCCGCGATCGCGGCGAGGACCGCGTTCGGCAACGCGTCCTTCGTGGTGATGACCTGCGCCTATCTCGTCTGCGGCATGCAGCTCGTGTTCCTGACCACGCATCTGCCGTCCTATCTTGCGATCTGCGGCCTCGATCCGATGCTGAGCGCGCAGACGCTCGGCATGATCGGCGGCTTCAACGTGCTGGGCTCGCTGTTCTTCGGCTGGGCCGGCCAGCGCTGGAACAAGCTGGCGCTGCTGGGCGCCATCTACATCCTGCGCTCGCTCGCACTCGCCTGGTACTTCATGCTGCCGGCGACGCCGTTCTCGACGCTGCTGTTCGGCGCCATCATGGGCTTCCTCTGGATGGGCGTCGGCCCGCTGGTCGCGGGCGCGGTCGCCGAGATGTTCGGCCTGCGCTGGCAGGCGATGATCCAGGGCCTCGCCTTCATGAGCCACCAGATCGGCAGCTTCCTCGGCGCCTATGGAGGCGGGGTGCTCTATGACGCGCTCGGCTCCTACACCATGGCCTGGCGCATCGGCGTGGCGCTCGGACTTGCCGGCGGCATCGTGCAAGTGGCGTTCGCGCTGATCAGGCCGTCGCAGCCGCCGGCGCCGGTGCTGAAGGCGGCGTAGGGCGGGGAGGGAAAGAACGTCCGCTTGGACAGTTCGCGCCCGCGCTGAGCTAGTCACCTGCCGAAAGTCCATCGCCGCCGGAATGATGGTCGCTTCCGGCATCTATCGAAGGGCCTGGGCCATCAATATCTGCCCCAAGGCCGGACGCCTTTTTCCGACGCGGCCATGCCAGCGCCATTCCGCCGGCGACGATCAGGAACAACGCAATCACGGCTATCCAGTGCGAGATCATGCGCGCCTCAAAGTCTGTCGTTTTCGTGCAGATCGTTGCCGGGCCGGATCTCCTGCGTGAGATTGTCGAACACTTGCGCCAATGATCGCCGGCTCTTTATCTGCCGTTGTACAACCTATAATCGAAGCTCAAAGATCGATACCGCCGTAAAGGTTTGTTGGTTAATCAGTTCTGACGAGATCGACGTGCGGGTTACGACGCGTCTGGTTCCTGCAGGACGGCCTGGCGCATCGGCGTGGCGTTGGGCTTGGCTGGCGGCATCGTGCAAGTGGCGTTCGCGCTGATCAGGCCGTCGCAGCCGCCAGCGCCGGTGTTGAAGGCGGCGTAAGAGGAGAGGCGGCTCATGAACGTCCGCTTGGGAGTTCGTGGCGAACGACGCGCTGCTTCGTTGTGAACGACAGCGTGCGACCTCAAGCTGACTGCCGTTTGAACTGCTCAGATCACAATCGAGGGGGCTGGTCGCAAAGAAGGCTATCAAATTCAGAAATGGAGCCATTTCACCTCCCTGGCCACCTCGTACAGTTCGGGCTCTGAATGAGAGTGCGTGTCTGAATTTGGCCCGAAGCAGACGTTAGCTGCTCTGCCGACTGCCTTTCCGTGCAAAAAGTGCCAGCAAAGGATAAATCAGTGCGAGAACGAAGATCGCGCCAAATAGGTAAACCGCGAATCCTCGACCAGCCGGCGCATTGATCACAAACGCAAACTCTCTCGCTTCAGAGAACCGCATTGGCAAGTTGAGTACGGTCGAAATGACATGACCGACCCGATCATCTGGGCAGGTGAAGCTTTGCTGTGCGGTAGTCCAGCTGCATCCTACGGCTTTCAGCGCGGGATAGGCGGCAAGCTCGAACGGGGCTACAACGAGAGCAGCACCCACGATGCATACGCAAAGTAGACTCACAACTCGGAGAATACCGAGCATTCTCGAATTCGCCATTCACCAAGGATATCAATGTTGATCACGACTTACGACTGTCTTTGGTTGGCTACTTAAAGCGAAGTCATAATATTGGTGAACGGATGTTGTGTCGGGCAAGTCCGCTTTTGGACCCTTAGCTGATTTTGAGACTCCCACGTTGCACTTCCTTGAAGGCAGCGGACTGCCTCCGAAGGAGCGCGGTCTTGGCTGGCGTCGCTGACTATCGGATTACCTTTATTCGATGTTGGCGCTGCAAAATCGGACCGGTTGGTCTTATCGGAACGCAATAGGTCGCTCTTCGGTGCCCTGGGAGCCCGGGCGCTGGGGACGTTGCGCGGCCGGTCATCAACTTGCTCGGTGGATTTGGGCGACGGCCGTTCAACGGCTTCAGCGGAGCAATCGCGAGACGTCAACCCTATTATTTAGTTGCACTTGACCAATGAGCTGGCGTGGCTGCAACCTTTCGCCTTTCTATCAATCGGAATTTCATCGAACCATTTGACCGGAAACATGCTGCATGAGCGAAGTAATCTATAGGGATGGCTCTTACCTAGCTAATAACCCTAGCTGGCACGAAGAGGACTCCCCTTGGAAGGCGCGGCAGATCGTCAGATTGCTCGAGGCAAACAGGCTCAAACCTTCGACAATCTGTGAAATTGGATGCGGCGCGGGAGGTATATTGACGTCCATGGCGCGCGAGATGTCGCCAACAACGAGATTCAAGGGTTATGAGATTTCACCCGATGCATTCGCGTTATGCGCATCCAAGCGCGCATCCAACGTCCAGTTCTCTCTAACCGATCTTCTGGCCGAAGACGCCGAACATTTCGATGTCGTCCTAGCGATCGACGTATTCGAACACGTGGAAGACTATTTCAGCTTCCTAAGAAAGTTGAAGCCGAGAGCAACCTACAAGGTTTTCCACATTCCTCTCGACATGTCCGTACTTTGGACTCTTCTGAAGTGGCCGATCGTGAATGGCCGCAATCGCGTCGGACATCTCCATTACTTCATGAAAGATACCGCCCTTGCGACGCTGCGAGACAGCGGCTACGAGATCGTCGATTACTTTTATACGCCATGCGGTATCGAGCTGCCCAACCTGTCGGTCCTCGACCGTTGCTTGAAATTGCCTCGAAAGGCAGCCTTCTCTGTGCACCAGGATCTTACCGTCCGGCTTTTGGGTGGATATTCGCTTCTGGTGCTCGCGAAGTGATTGCATGCGATTGTGAACCCAAAACGCTCTTGGGAGACTTCCACATTGCCGACCAACGGTTCGAATCCCCTGAAGGGAGCGAACAGTTAGTCCCCCGTTACCGGACGGTAGCAGGCTTTCGACGCGAACGACCCAGGCGAACCTGCGGAAGCGGGCGCTTAGTCGTCGCTTATCCGGGAAGGTTCACGCGTTCTGGCAAATTTCCCGCCTCGCCAGCGCGCGCATGCAGACATAGGATCGGTCTCTCAGGGCGACGTGACTCCAGCTCCAATCGATTCATTCTGAATTCCTGCGTTGACGCCGGAAGCGGAGCTGCTCGTCGAAGCCGCTCATAAAAAAGCACAGGGGGGGACCATCATGTCCGCGTTGTCACGCCGCGATTTCCTGGCACTTTCGACATCCGCTGCAGCCGTCGGCCTCGCCGCGCCGGTGCGGGCTGCGATGGGGCCGAACGATAAATACGATCTGGTGATCCGCGGCGGCGAGGTGCTCGACCCCAGCCAGTCGCTGCGCGCCCGACGCGATATCGGCATCCGCTGGGGCATCATCGAAACGGTGCAAGAGACGATTCCCCCCGAGCGCGCGCTGAAAAGCATCGACGCGTCAGGCAAGCTCGTGATGCCCGGACTGATCGATCTGCATTGTCACGTCTACCCTTACGGCTCGGCCATCGGTATTCCCGCCGACGAGCTCGTCCAATTCCAGGCCACGACCACCGTCGTCTCGGCAGGCGATGCCGGGGTCAACAATCTGGCGGCGCTGCGCCGGTTCATCGTGGCCCAGACGCGGGCGCGGATGTACGCCTTCGTCCATATCGCCAATAACGGCCTGTCGGCGTTCCCGGCCGCCGAACTGTACAATATCGACGTCGCACAGACCGAAGCCTGCGCGATGGCGCTTGCCGAGAACGCCGATTTCCTGCTCGGCGTCAAAGTGCGGATGTCGGAGAACGTGATCTATAAGCATGGACTCGAGCCGCTGAAGCGCGGCATCCAGGCTTGCGAGATGTGCGGCTGGCCGGCCAAAATGATGGTGCATATCGGCGGCGTCGAATCCAAGGAGCTGATGTCGCAGATTCTCGACTTGCTCCGTCCGGGAGACGTGCTGACGCATGCCTATTCAGGCGCCCCGAACATGTCCAACGTCTTCACCAATATCGTCCAGGAAGGCAAGCTGCTGCCTGCGGCGCTGGCGGCCAAGCAACGTGGCGTCATGTTCGACGTCGGTCACGGCGGCGGCAGCTTCGATTTCACCGTGGCGGAGGTGGCGATCCCCGGCGGCTGCACGCCGGACACGATCTCGTCCGACATCCACGTCTTCTCCGGCAATTCGCCAGGCATTCCGTTCCTGCCCAACGTGATGAGCAAGTTCATGACGCTGGGCTTCACGCTGGAGCAGGTGGTCGCGATGGCCACCACAGCGCCGGCGAAAATCATCGATCGCGCGCCCAAGATCGGCACGCTGCAAGTCGGTGCGCCCGGCGACGTCGCCATCATGGAGCTGGTGGAGGGGCCGGTCAGCTTCGTCGACACCCGCAACAACAAGAGGGACGGGAAGGCCTATCTCAAGCCGATCCAGACCGTCATCAACGGCGTGCCTTTTGGTCGGCCCTATCAGGCGCCGTTCGCTGTCAGATAGGGAGCCGGCCGGCAGTGAACGTGCGCGACGCGCGAGTCGTCGTGGGCGTGCGCTTCTTGGGCAAGCTTTCGAGAGCTAAGACGCCGCGACGGTCAGCTTGACAGCGACCGGCCGCGGAAGGCGCAGCCCCCGCGCCAGCGCAGGGCGGCGCGACAGCGGCCGTCTCGCCGGCAGCTTGCCGAAATGCGCGAGGGCTTGCATCAGCGCGACCCTGACGGCGGGCTCGATCTTCGCGCAGATGAACCAGCAGGCCAGGACCAGCATGCCAAGCGCGAGCCATACGGCCGAGGTGGCATCGAGGCCCGCCTCGACCAGGGCACGAATGATCGCGGAGCCGACGACGTTGTGAGTGAGGTAGAGCGGATAGGTGATCAATCCGAGCGTTCGCAAATAAGCCGGAGCTTCGGCAGCGGCGGTGCCCGCAGAGCGTCTGTTCCTGTTCGCGGCACGGGCAATGAGCAGCACCGCGGCGGCCCAGACCATGACCGGCACAAGGGCTGATTGATCCGCGATGGCGGGTATCGACGTCAAAAAGAAAGAGGCGAAGAAATAGATTTCAGCGGCACCCGACAGACACGTGACGGCAATTGCGGCCTGCTCGAGCGCGGTCAATTGTCTGTTTGCAGAAATGAACAGCCAGATCCCCAGCGCGAAGAAGCAGCCATGGCTCAACAGGAACGCTGCGCACGGCACCCGAAACATCAGAATGACGAGATAGGGCAGGTCGGATGGCGTCGTGCAGGATGCGACCAGCAGCGCGATAGCGTTGAACATTGCGCTGTAGATGGTGAGACCGAAGGCCAGGTGCCGGAGCGTGATCTTCTTCGTGAGCATCGCGCAGAATACGAGACCATAAAACGCCGTCTCGGCGGCCAGCGTCCAATAGACCTCGTCGAGCCACTGACCTGTGACTCCCTTGGGAACCATCAGCATGGCGTGGATGTAGGGCAGGATCAATTCGGACGCCGGTCCACTCCCGAAGAGCAGCAGAACGAGGAAGGTCGCGGTGGCGCAAACCCAGACCGCCGGATAAAGTCGGAGTGCGCGGCCGAGAAGAAACTCGCCCGGCGAGGTCGTGCTCGCGGAATTCGCGATGACGAAACCGGAGATGACAAAGAAGATCTCGACGCCGACCCAGCCGAACCATGTGAAGGGCGCGGCGGACGGGAAGAGAACATCGGCGGCGACGGTGCGCTCGAAACCCGGGACGCCAATCGAAGCCCAGGCCCATGACCAGAACATCTGGTGAAAAATGGCGACTCCGAGAGCGGCGGCGAAGCGCAGCGGATCCAGCAGCGGCAAATGGCTCTTCACGGGAATGGACCAAATTCATGCAACGATCCCGCTGGAGATATTGAATCCTTTCACCGGGCTCTTTGATGTTGGTCACACTTGCTCAGTCGCCGTCCAAATGGGCAGATCACAGGATGGGGTCATTTAGCGCGCAGCTCTCGTGCCCCGGACGCAGCGCAAGGGCACTGCAGCGCGTCCGGGACACGAGAGGGCAGAAAATGAAACGGGGCCCGAAAGGGCCCCGCAAAACTCTCCAGCGTATGCCGCGATCTTACTTGATCTTGGCTTCGCGGAATTCGACGTGCTTGCGCGCGACCGGATCGTACTTCTTCTTGACCAGCTTGTCGGTCATGGTGCGCGAATTCTTCTTGGCGACGTAGTAGAAGCCGGTGTCGGCCGAGGACACGAGCTTAACCTTGATGGTGACCGCTTTGGCCATGTTCTGAACCTCAGAATATTGGGGAATCTGGAGCCGGCCAAACGGCCCGCGTTGGCCGGCAACCTAGCCAGAAACCGCCTGATGTCAAGGTTTCAGGGCCGAAAAAGCGCTCGGATCGGCCCCATTATCCCGCAAAGAACCGGTTTTTCGGCCGCGGCAGGCCGAGATTCTCCCTCAAAGTGGCCCCTTCATACTCTTTGCGGAAAATCCCGCGCCGCTGCAGCTCCGGGACGACCTTGTCGACGAAATCGTCCAGGCCAGCGGGCAGGAACGGGAACATGATGTTGAAGCCGTCGGAGCCGCGTCCGACCAGCCATTCCTCCATCTGGTCGGCGATGGTTTTCGCCGTCCCGACGAAGGACAGCCCGCCATAGCCGCCGACGCGCTGGGCGAGCTGGCGCACGTTGAGTTTTTCGCGCGCGGCGAGATCGACCATGCGCTGGCGGCCGCTCTTGCTGGCGTTGGTCTCGGGGATGTCGGGCAGGGGCCCGTCGGGATCGAAGCCGGAGGCATCGGTGCCGAGGATGACCGAGAGCGACGCAATGGCGCTGTCGTAATGCACGCGGCTGTCGAGCAAAGCGCGCTTCTCCTTGGCCTCGTCGACGCTGTCGCCAACCACGACGAAAGCACCGGGAAGGATCTTGAGGTGCTCGGGGTCGCGGCCGACCTTCTCCATGCGGCCCTTGATGTCGGCGTAGAGCTTTTGCGCGTCGGCGAGGCTGCCGCCGCCGGTGAACACGGCCTCGGCGGTCTCGGCCGCGAGCTGCCTGCCGTCCTCGGAGGCGCCGGCCTGCACGATTACCGGCCAGCCCTGCACCGGGCGGGCGATGTTGAGGGGCCCGCGCACCTTCAGATATTTGCCGTTGTGGTCGAGCGTGTGCATTTTCGAAGGATCGAAGAACAGCCCGCTCTCGACGTCGCGCACGAAGGCGTCGTCGGCGAAGGAATCCCACAAGCCCGTGACGACGTCGTAGAACTCGCGGGCGCGCTTGTAGCGCTCGGCGTGCTCCATGTGATCGTCGAGGCCGAAGTTCAGCGCCGCGTCCGGATTCGAGGTGGTGACGATGTTCCACCCCGCCCGTCCGCCGCTGAGATGGTCGAGCGAGGCGAAGCGGCGCGCGACGTGATAGGGCTCGTCGAAAGTGGTCGAACCGGTCGCGATCAGGCCGATCCGTTCGGTGACGGCCGAGAGCGCCGACAGCAGCGTGAACGGCTCGAACGACGTCACCGTGTGGCTGCGCTTGAGCGCATTGACCGGCATGTTCAAGACGGCGAGGTGATCGGCCATGAAGAAGGCGTCGAACTTGCCGGCCTCGAGCTTTCGGATCAGCGTCTTGATGTGACTGAAGTTGAAATTGGCGTCCGGCCAGGCCCCGGGATAGCGCCAGGCGCCGGTGTGAATGCTGATCGGGCGCATGAATGCGCCAAGCTTGAGTTGCCGTTGTGCCATCGCCCGCTGTCCGTTCTCGGTGTCGTTCGAGAAGACATAGGGACGAGTCGGAACTCCGCCATTGGGGGAGGCGGGAAGAATCTTTTGTTTTTTGCCGGCACCTCAGCACAATTGCGTCATTCCGGCGCGCCGCGTGGCGATGAGCCTGGAAGCCATCAAGCCACAGACACTGACGCGAGAGGGGCTACTGTCCCCGCGCCCTCTGATCGAAGGCGCTCAGCACGGCGAGCGTCATCGCGGTGACACCGGTCTGGATGGTCGGTTTCGGCACCGGGGCGAATTGCGGCGAGTGGTTGCCGGGAAGCGGCGGGCCGCTGCCGTTACGTGCGGCGGCGACGCGGTCGGGCTCATAGACGCCGATGTTGAAGAACATCGAAGGCACGCCGGCGTTGACATATTCCGAATAGTCCTCGCTGGTCGTGTTTGCGGGGCTGACGTTGAACTTGTCGCCGAAGGCCGCTTTCAGCACCCGCTCGGCCTGGCCGACGACAGCGGCATCGTTCACCACCGCCTTGGTCCCCTCGTCGAGATGGATTTCGGGCGCCGGCGCATCCGCCATCGCTGCCACCGCCTTCGCCGTCCGCTCGATCCCGGCCAGCATCCTGGCGCGCACCTGCGGCTTGAAGCTGCGGATCGTGCCGATCACCCTGGCCTCGTCGGGAATGATGTTGCCGGCGGTGCCGGCGTGGATCGCGCCGATGGTGACAAGGCCGAATTCGGTCGGGTCCTTCTCGCGGCTGATCACGCTCTGCACGTCGACGACGAAGCGGGATGCCATCATCACGGGATCGATGGTCGCCTGCGGTATCGCGCCATGGCCGCCGCGGCCAACAAATCTGATGAAGAGACCGTCGACATTCGACGATCCGACCCCGACCCGATAGGTCACGGAGCCGTAGGCCCCACTGCTGTCGTGCAGGGCAAATCCCGCATCGGGCTTGGGAAAGCGGGTGAACAGGCCATCGTTGATCATCGCCCTTGCGCCCGCGACCTCTTCCTCGGCGGGCTGCGCGATGAACATCAACGTCCCGTGCCACTGGTCCTTGATGCCGACCAGGGCCTTCGCCGTGCCGACCCAGCTCGCCATGTGGATGTCATGGCCGCAGCTATGAGCAACGAACGTTTCGCGGCCCTGCCAGATCTGCTTGTCGCGGCTGGCATAGGGCAGGCCGGTCTTCTCCTCCATCGGCAGCGCATCGAGCTCGGTGCGAACCATGATGGTGGGACCGTCGCCGTTCCTGTAGATGGCAACAAGGCCGGTCTTCTCCTCCATCGGCAGCGCATCGAGCTCGGTGCGAACCATGATGGTGGGACCGTCGCCGTTCCTGTAGATGGCAACAAGGCCGGTCTTGCCGACGTGCTCGGTGACCTCAAAGCCAATCGCACGCATCTCGGCGGCGAGTTTCGCCGCGGTCTTCTCTTCCTGGAAGGCAATCTCGGGATGGGCGTGGATGTCCTTGTAGAGCGCGTCGAGCTTCGGATATTCGCTCTCGAAGGAGGTCTCGATCGTTTGCTTCAGTCTGGCGACGTCGAGCTCCGCATGAGCAGTCGGCGAGAGCAGGCCGCACAACGCCACGGAAGCGAGCAGAGGCCTTACAAACCGCGTCATCCGATCCTCCAATCCTTCAGCGCCCTTTCCTTCACCTAGCACATCTGGTCGCACCTTCCGCCGTAAAAATGGGCGAACGGCGCCGGGGCGTCTCTTCGAACCTATCTACCCCTCGCCCCGACCAAGCCATGACCTCGTAAGGAGACTTTTAATGGCAGGCGCAATGACAGTGGATGGCGGCATGGTCCGCATCGACCGGCCCATGCCCTGGGTCGGCCGGCTGCTGTCGTTGCCGCTGCTGGCGGCGAGCGGTTATCTCTTGTGGATTGTCGCGCTCGGCCTGCGCCAGGATTTTTCGGGCTTCGGCCGGCTCGCCGATGACCTCGTGCCGGTGCTGGTGTTCACCGGGATCGGGCTGCTGGTCGGCATCCCCGGCCTGATCCTGCTGACCTACCGCACTTTTGTCGTGCTCAACGAGACGCTTCGCCAGATCGTCATCACCAGGCAGTTCGGCCCGCTGAATATCCGCAAGCACCGCGATCTCGCCGACTATCACTTCATCAGCATCACCGAGGACAATGATTCGGAGCTGACGGCCTATGACGTCAATCTCTGCGGCAACAGGGGCACCGAGCCGATCACGCTGATGAGTTTTACGAAGCGTGAGGAGGCGGACAGGTTCGCAGGCGAGATCGGCTGTGTCCTCAAGCTGCCGGCGCGCGACTATGTCGGCACCGAGCCGGACGCCGATTAGGTCGTCTACCCATAAACCCGGCGAGCCAGAAAATCCCTGACGTACGCCATGGATTTGGATCGGTCGGAAGACCTTGATTGTTCGATGGAAGGAGCCGCCTGTGCGATTTTTGCTGAGAGTTATGCTTGCAACCGCTCTCGTGAACCTTGCTCCAGCCGTCGCCCAGACGCCGAAGAACGCCGTCGCTTCTTCTGCCTTGCAGAAGGAATTCGATGGCTTCATTGAGAAGTTTCGCACGGCGCTGAAGACAAACGATTCCGCCGCCGTCGCCGGCATGACACGATTGCCGTTCATGAACGACAGCGCAATTCGCGACGCCGCGCAATTTCGCGCTAAGACCTATGGGACTTTTTTCACGGCGAAAAATCGCGCGTGTATCCAGCGCGGCAAGGCCTTCTACGATCGCGATCAAGAGAACAATGATTATTACTCCGTCTTCTGCGGCCAGCACATCTTCGTCTTTACCAAGACGCCGGCGGGGTTCCTTTTTACGGATATCGGCGTGAATGACTGATCAGGCAACAATGCTATCCACGGCCGCCGGACGTATGATCGGTCGCGTCGCGGATGGGTTGATGTGGCTGCGCCTGAATGAGTCCGCGTCCTAGGCCAAAATATCCTTCTGCATCTTGCCGCCATAGAAATGGAAGAACGGCACCGGCGCATCGTGGCGGAGCGGTCCGGTGGCAAGGCGGGTGTCGAGCTCGTTGAGCACGTTGCGCGTCATCGGATGCAGGTCGGCGAGCGGTTTTGAGCCGAGCTCGACCCAGACCAGCTCGACGAGTTCAGCGTCCGCATGGATCACGCCATCGACGCGGTGGGTGATCGTGGAGGCATCCGCGGTGAAGAAGCGCGTGTCGAACCGCTTGACGCGGCCGGGCGGGGTGATCGCGCGCGCAATCAGGAACAGGCTGGAGGGATCGGGGAGGAGGCCCGCATCCGCGAACGGCTTCCAGGCGCCTTCGAGTTTTGCTTTTCCCTCGGACCTGCGGCCGAGACAGAGACCGGTCTCCTCGCAGGCCTCGCGGATCGCGGCGATGGCCAAAGACTTCGCGCGCGAAGCCGGGGTCTTCGGGCTGCCCTTGGCGAGGTTGGCTTCCAGCTCTGCGGTGATCGGCGCCGCGCACGGCACCCGATAGTCGTTCTTGTCGACGCGGCCGCCGGGGAAGACGAATTTTCCCGGCATGAACACCACCTTGTCGTGGCGCTTGCCGACCAGGACTTTTGGAATACTGCCGCCGCGATCGACCAGGATCAGCGTCGCGGCATCCTTCGGGCGGAAATAGGGATGGTGGTCGGCTTCCTTGCCCTCGTGGATTTTTGCCTTTTCGGCTCCTTGCGACGTATCCGTCATGTCCTCACCCAACTGACTTTTGCTTATTTGGCCTAGACCGGCGGAATACCATCCGTAGGGTTGTCGTCAAAGCCGTGCATGCGCAGAGCCCATTGCATGCCGACCACGGCTCCCTTGACCGGCTGCAAGAGCGCGAGCGAAGCGACGAAGGTGAAAGGAAGGTAGGCCGCAAAGCTGATCCAGACCGGCGTGGTGTAATTGGTCTCGATCCAGAGGACCGCGGGCACCACGATGTGGCCGACGATGACGATGACGAGGTAGGCGGGCAGATCATCGGCGCGGTGCGGCGTGAAGTCGAGGCCGCAGACCGAGCAATTGTCCGCGGTCTTCAGGAAGGCGCGGAACAGTTTTCCCTCGCCGCAGCGCGGGCAGCGGCTGCGAAAGCCGCGTTTCATCGCCGTCCAGACGTCGCGCTTCTCGACCAGGCCGGTCTCGCGCGTCCAGATCTTTGGGGCCGTGCTCATGCTCACCATGCCTTGCCCTTATTCCCCTTGCCTTTGCCCTTGTTCTTACCTTTGGCCTTCTTCGCTTTGCCGGACTTTGGCTTCGCGGGCTTGTGTTTTTTCGCCGGACTGCGTCCAGGATGCGCTTTGAAGGAGGGGCGGCGTTGCTGGCCGGGGCGTCTGCTGTCGCGCGGTGCGGTCTCGCTGGACGACGACAGCAACTCGAAGCGTAGCGCACCTGCGACAGGTGCTGCCTCGACTAGACGAACGTCAACCACGTCGCCGAGCTGATACATGGTGCGGCTGCGTGTGCCGATGAGGGCGTGGCGGCCCTCGTCATAGTTGAAATATTCCGTGCCGAGGGATCGGATCGGGATCAGGCCGTCGGCGCCAGTTTCGGCGAGTTTGACAAAGAGCCCGGCGCGCGTGACGCCGGAGACGCGGCCCTGAAAGCTCGCGCCGATGCGGTCGGCGAGGTGATGGGCGATCAGCCGGTCGACGGTCTCGCGCTCGGCTTTCATCGCGCGCCGTTCGGTGACCGAGATATGGGCTGCGACCTCGCTGAGGGTTTCCGGCGTCTCGCTGTCGGGCAGGGCGCCTTCGCCGAGGCCAAGCGCGCGGACCAGCGCGCGGTGCACGACGAGGTCGGCATAGCGGCGGATCGGCGAGGTGAAATGCGCATAGCGGCGCAAATTCAGGCCGAAATGACCATAATTCTCCGAGGAATATTCGGCCTGCGCCTGCGCACGCAGCACCACCTCGCTGACCAGCGGATAGTAGTCGTGGCCTTCGAGCTGGGCCAGCACGCGGTTGAACGTCGTCGGGCGGAGCGCGCCTGATTTGGCGAAGGGAACGTCGAGCGTCTCCAGGAATTCCGCGAGCGCGTGGACCTTTTCCAGCGTCGGCTCGTCATGCACGCGGTAGATCAGCGGGAGCGATTTCTTCTCCAGCATCTCGGCCGCAGCGACGTTGGCGAGGATCATGAACTCCTCGATCAGCTTGTGCGCGTCGAGCCTTTCAGGGACGACGACGCGGTCGACCGTGCCGTCGCTCTTGAGCAAGATCTTGCGCTCGGGCAGATCGAGATTGAGCGGATCGCGCTCGTCGCGGGCGCGCTTGGCGCAGGCGTAAGCCGCGTAGAGCGGCTTCAGGATCGGATCGAGCAGCGGGCCGGTGGTGTCGTCAGACCGTCCGTCGATCGCGGCCTGCGCCTGCGCGTAGCTGAGCTTCGCCGCCGAGCGCATCAGGATGCGGTGAAAACTGTGCGAGCGCTTGCGGCCGTCGGGGCCGAGCACCATCCGCACCGCGAGCGCGCCGCGGGGCTCGCCCGGCACCAGCGAGCAGAGATTGTTGGAGATGCGCTCGGGCAGCATCGGCACGACGCGGTCGGGGAAATAGACCGAGTTGCCGCGATCGAGCGCGTCGCGGTCGAGCGCGCTGCCCGACCGCACGTAGAAGCTCACATCCGCGATGGCGACGTTGACGATGAAGCCTCCCTTGTTGTTGGGATCGTCGTCGGGCTGCGCATGCACCGCGTCGTCGTGATCTTTCGCATCGGGCGGATCGATCGTGACGAGCGGCACGTCGCGCCAATCCTCGCGTCCTTTCAGGTTGGCCGGCTCCGCCGCTTCGGCTTCGCGCTCGGCCGCGGGACGGAATTGCAGTGGGATGTCGTGCGCGTAGATCGCGATCAGGCTGATCGCCTTCTCTGACTTGACCGAGCCGAGCTTCTCCTTGACGCGGCCTGACGCCAGCCCAAAGCTGCGGGTGCGGACGATGTCGACGCTGACGAGGTCGCCGTCCTGCGCGCCGTGCGTATCGGCCGCGGCGATGTTCAGCTCGCGGTCGGCGGCCTTCTTGTCGACGGGGACGAGCCGTCCGCCGCCTTCGGGCAGCGCGCGGAATACGCCGAGGATGCGGGTCTTGGTCTTGTCGAAGACCTTGATGATGTGGCCGCGATAGGCAGGTCCCTCGGTCTCGTCCGTGCGCTCGACGCGCAGCAGCACGCGGTCGCGGACGCCGGCAACGGTGCCCGGCTTTGGCCGGCGCGGCATCTGGATGCGGATCTTTGGCGGCTCGCCGCTTTCGACCTCGTCCCATTCGGTGGGGGAGGCGATCAATTCGCCGTCCTGGTCGCGGCCGGTAATGTCGGCGACCAGCGTCGGCGGGAGCGTGTCCGGTTCGGACACCTTGTGGCGTTTTTTCTTGATGGTGCCGTCGTCGGCAAGCTCGCGCAGCATGCGCTTGAGCTCGATGCGATCGGCGTTCTTCAGGCCGAACTCGCGCGCAATTTCGCGGGTGCCGACGTTGCCTTGATTTGCCTTGATGAAGGCGACGATGGCTGCCCTGTCGGGAAAGCCATGGTCATTCTTGCGTTTCACTTAACCTCTAATTGGTGCCGGCGCTCTTCTTGGCCGGAGCTTTGGCGCCAGATGGCTTGGTTGGCGACGTCTTGGCGGACGACGACACGGCTGCGCGCGCCTTGCTGGTGGATTCGGATTTGGTTTTGGCCGCCTTCTTCGCGGCCGGTTTCTTCTTGGGGGCGGCGTCCTCGCCGTCGGCAGCCTTCTCCGCAGTCTTCTTGGCCTTGGCCGGCTTCGCCGCCTTCTTCGGCTTCTTGCCGCCGCCCTTGGCCGCGCGCTCGTCGATCAGCGCGATCGCCTGCGCCAGCGTCACGGTGTCCTTTTCGAACTCGGCCGGGATCGTCGCGTTGACGCCGCCCGCGGTGACATAGGCGCCGTAACGGCCGCTCTTCACGGTGACGGTGCCGAGGCTCGGATGATCGCCGATCGCCTTGCCGGGATCGGCACCAAAACGGCGGCTCGGACCCTTGGCGACCTTTTCCGCGATCAGCGTGACCGCGCGATTGAGGCCGATGTCGAAGACCTCGTCGCCGGCCTCCAGGCTGGCATAGGTCTTCTCGTGCTTCACGAACGGCCCGAAGCGGCCGAGGCCGGCCGTGATCGGCTGGCCGGTTTCCGGATGCTTGCCAATTTCGCGCGGCAGCGACAGCAACTTCAGCGCAAGCTCAAGCTCGACATCGCCGGGCGAGGTGCCCTTCGGAATGCCTGCGCGCTTCGGCTTCTCGCCTTCCTCATAATCCTTTTGCTCGCCGAGCTGGATGTAGGGGCCGAAGCGGCCGGCCTTGACCCAGACATCGCGACCAGTGTCGGGATCCTGACCGAGCGAACGGTCGGCTGTCTGCTCGCTGTCGGCGGCGAGCTGACGGGTGTAGCGGCACTCCGGATAGTTCGAGCAGCCGACGAAGGCGCCGAACTTGCCGGCCTTCAGGTTCAGCCGGCCGTTGCCGCAGCTCGGGCACTGCCTGATGTCGCCGCCATCGGTGCGCGGCGGATAGATGTGCTGGCCCAGCATGTCGTCGAGCACGTCGAGGACTTGCGCGACGCGCAGATCCTTGATGTCGTCGACGGCGCCGATAAAGCCGGTCCAGAAGTCCTTCAGAACCTGCTGCCAGGAGATCTCGTTGTTGGAGATGCGGTCGAGCTGCTCTTCGAGGCTCGCGGTGAAATCGTATTCGACGTAGCGGGCAAAGAAGCTTTCGAGGAACGCGACCACGACGCGGCCCTTGTCCTCGCCGTGCAGGCGCTTCTTCTCCAGCTTGACGTAGCCGCGGTCCTTCAGGACCTGGAGGATCGAGGCATAGGTCGAGGGACGGCCGATGCCGAGCTCTTCCATGCGCTTGACCAGCGAAGCCTCCGAGAAGCGCGGCGGCGGCTCGGTGAAGTGCTGGGTGACGGCGAGCGACTGCCGCTTCAAGGCGTCGTTCGGGCTCATCGCGGGCAGGCGGCGGGAGTCCTCGTCCTCCTCGTCGTCGCGGCCTTCCTGATAAAGTGCGAGGAAGCCGTCGAACTTGACGACCTGGCCGGTCGCGCGCAGCTCCAGCGTGCGGCCGCCGGCCTTCGCCACGATGTCGACGGTGGTGCGCTCCAGCTCGGCCGATTCCATCTGGCTGGCAATGGTGCGCTTCCAGATCAGCTCATAGAGTCGGGCCTGGTCGGCATCGAGCTTGCGGCTCATGCTGTCGGGGCGGCGGGAGAGGTCGGTCGGGCGGATCGCTTCGTGCGCTTCCTGGGCGTTCTTGGCCTTGGCCTGGTACTGGCGCGGGGCGTCCGGCACGTAGGCGTTGCCGTAATCCTCGCCGATCACCTTGCGCGCCTGGGTGATCGCCTCGGGGGCGATCTGCACGCCGTCGGTCCGCATATAAGTAATGAGTCCGGTGGTCTCGCCGCCGATGTCGATGCCTTCATAGAGGCGCTGGGCGATCCGCATGGTGTGCGCGGGGGCAAAGCCGTATTTGCGGCTGGCTTCCTGCTGCAGCGTCGAGGTGGTGAAGGGCGCCTGCGGATTGCGCCGGGCGGGCTTTGCGTCGACCGCGGTGACCGCGTAGGTCGCAAGCTCCAGCGCCTTCTTGAAGTCCTCGGCTTCCGCGCCGCTGCCGATGTCGAGGCGCTGGATCTTCTTGCCGTCGGCGCCGACCAGACGCGCCTCGAAGGCGTCACCGCGTGGCGTCAGCAGGGTCGCGATCAGCGACCAGTATTCGCGCGCAACGAACTTCTCGATCTCCAGCTCGCGGTCGCAGACGAGGCGCAGCGCCACCGACTGCACGCGGCCGGCCGAGCGGGCGCCCGGCAGCTTGCGCCACAGCACGGGGGAGAGGGTGAAGCCGACCAGATAGTCGAGCGCGCGGCGCGCCATATAGGCGTCGACCAGCGCACCATCGATCTGGCGCGGATGCTTCATCGCGTCCGTGACCGCCTGCTTGGTGATGGCGTTGAACACCACGCGCTCGATCTTCTGATCCTTCAGCGCGCGCTTCTCCTTCATCACCTCCAGCACGTGCCAGGAGATGGCCTCGCCCTCGCGATCAGGGTCGGTCGCCAGAATCAGGCGGTCGGCGCCCTTCAGCGACTTGGCGATATCGTTGAGCCGGCTGGCCGCCTTGGGGTCGACCTCCCAGATCATCTTGAAATTGGCGTCGGGATCGACGGAGCCGTTCTTCGCCGGCAGGTCGCGGACATGGCCGAACGAGGCCAGAACCTCGTAGGACGAGCCCAAATACTTGTTGATCGTCTTGGCTTTCGCCGGCGACTCCACAATGACGATATTCATGTAGTTCCAGTAACTTACGGGGAAAATCCGGGCCGAATTCGATGAGATTCGGGTCGGCCCTTTCGACCCGAACATGGGTGGTGAGGCCCCCGCTGTCAAATCGGGGGCTGTTGAAAGCCCCCCGGATGGGAAAAGTTTCATATCGCGAAAGTTGCGAAATACCACCTTTGAGTTGTGGCCGGTGTCGGCGTAAAGTTCCCTCGGGCATGGATTCGGGTGGGGTCTGGTGACGAGGCCGGGAAAGAAACAAGCGCGCGCCGCATCAGGTGCGCGAGGGAGTTCGCGCAACGAGGAACCCGGGGAGGGCGGGGTCGATGAGGCCGTCGCCTTCATCGCCGAGCAGGTTGGGGCGTTGCGCAAGCTCGCCGAGCGCCACAAGCTCGATGTGTTGCACTACCTGTTGGGCATGACCAAGCTTGAGGCCGACGAGCATTTGAGGCTGCGGAGCAGGCGCAAGCTGTCGTGAGGCTTGCGCCTTTATCAGCCCCGTCATCCTGAGATCAGTTCCGTCGCCCTCCGAGGCTCGCCGAAGAGGCGAGCACCTCCAGCGACAACGGCTTCGCCGTTTCGCGGGGGTGACGGGGAGTTCCGTGGGCGCTGCTCTAACTCCTATCGTTGCGAGCGCAGCGAATGCCGCCACTGTCACAACGTCTTTATGGTGCAACTGGAGAATATCGCTGAGGGCCAGCCATTTGCTCTCGCGAGCGTCGCGCCATGGTCCCCGGGACCAAAAGCGAGGAGGGCTTCGTGCAAGACATCTTCCTGCCCCAGCCATTTCTGAAGGCGTTTCCTAAGTCGGACGCGGTTTTCGTGGAACCGGTCGCCAGATATCAACGCGTTCTCCATCCGCTCGTGTCCATCCAGCTCCCAGCGATCGATCCCGGCCTCTCGGGGTGGGTCCATCTTGTCAGCCCGATCGAGCCGTATGATGGATGCATCGGCGACCGCAGCAAGGCGTATTGGGGCCCTTACCTGCAACCGAACTGGATCGCCTTCCGCGTCGGCACAGACGATCGCTACGAGCTGCTGGGCGATTTTCGGTTCTTTGAAGCCGAGGCGGCCGGTGGGGAAGGGGTCAAGGGATATCTCCGGGACCATTACGATGAGCAGCATTCGAGTTTTTCGGCGAGCAAGGCCGCTTTTGCCAGGTCGGGCCAGGTGTGTCGGGTCGACGGCGGGCAAGAACCAACGCCGGTAGCAGCGCTGTCGCAACTCGGCGGCATCCCAGAGGTCGGCAACTTGATTTGGGAAGATGTCGAGGGGTCCGCGTTCACCTACGTCGACGGGGATGCAGCCCCGATGACGCGCGATGGACGATCCTATCGGTTCATTGCGGATGTGCCCGGCTGGCACTACCGCGCCTCCGGTGCAGACAGCATCCTGCTTTACTACGATCCCGTCGAACGCATCGTTCTCGAGACCTTCGTGTTTACCTGAGATGCATGGTCCTATCGACCGATGCGCCGGCTTTGCCGTCGCTCGTCGAGGCACCCGCTTCGCTCCGGCGCCTCAGGGGTGACGGTGCGGTTAGCCGTTACGGCTCGCCATTTTGGCCAATCGCTGGCCGAGATATTCGGCCGTGCTGAGGTCGCTCTGCGGTAACGAGGCGTCGACCAAGTGTGTCGCCAGGCCAAGCTGGCTGCCTAAACGATTCCGGCCGCTCGGATCCTCCCCGCCCGGAATATCCAGCCCGCACCAGAGCATGCCGTGCTGCGCGGCCAGAATGGAAAAATAGCTCAATGTGTGCAGTTGATCGCCGCTTGCACAGGCACCCGTGGTGAACCCGGCTGCGATCTTGTTGGCCCAGGCTTGCTTGCTCCATCTGTCGCTCGAAGCGTCCGCAAAAGCTTTGAACTGGGCCGCTGGTCCGCCCATGTAGGTCGGGCTGCCAAACGCGACGGCGTCGGCGCCGTCCAGCGTCTCCAGCAAGCCCTCATTCTGGAAACGGCCCGACACGATATCGTCGCCCATGATCCGACAAAGTACGATCTCTGTCATCCCAGCCGCGCCGCGCGCCAACGCATGCGCCAGCTTCTCGGTGGTGCCGGAGATGGAGAAGTAGACGACGGCGAGCAGGGGCATGGTGGCGCCACTTTCGGATGCCTGGCCATCTTTGACGTCGTCGAGATTTTGCACAAGTCCCACCACACCGTCATTGCTTCGTCGCAAGGGCTCCTTGCAACGACGACGGGGTGGCAGCGCGTCGCGTTCAAGCCGACCGCCGTCGCGGTGCCGGTCGCGGCTTCAGCGTGGTGTCCGCGGGGGTGAGCAGGCGGCCGTCCTCGGCGTGCATTTCGAGCTTCTTTACGGGACGACCTTTCTCGCGATCGACCAGAATGGTCGCGATCTCTTCGGGGTGATCGTCGAACGCCTCGCTCCATTGCCGGAGCGCCACCAGGATCGGGAAGGTGCCGCGGCCTTTCGGCGTCAGCACATATTCCTGGTAAGCGCTGCCGTCGGAGGCGGGAGCGGTTGTCAGAATGCCGTGATCGACCAGAGCACGCAGGCGCACGGATAAAATGTTCTTGGCCATGCCGAGCTTGCTCTGAAACTCGCCGAAGCGGCGCAGGCCGAACAGCGCCTCGCGGATGATCAGCAGCGACCACCAATCGCCGATCGCCTCCAGCGCGCGCGCGATCGGGCAGGCATCGCCCTCAAAGCTCGTTCGTTTCACCATCGTCCTTCGTCCCGTCACGTCGTGCGTTTTGACATCCATCACGCGCTTGTGTGGTTGCATCATAAAACCGTATGCCCTAGATGGCAACTTAGTTTCATTATGCAACCACTGGAGGCGAGCATGAGACTTCAAGGCAAGACGGCCCTGATTACGGGCGGCAACAGCGGCATTGGCCTGGCGACGGCAAAATTGTTCGTGGCCGAGGGCGCGAAGGTGGTGATCACCGGGCGCAACAAGGAGACGCTGGCGGCGGCCGGCAAGGAGCTCGGCCCGAATGCACTCGCGCTCGCCGCCGATGCCACCGACATCGCCGCGACGGAAGCCGCGATCAAGCAGGGCGCTGAAAAATTCGGCAAGTTCGACATCGTGTTCGCCAATGCCGGCATTCCCGGCGGCACGCCGCTCGGCTCGGCAACGCTGGATGTTTTCGAGAAGGTCATCAGCACCAACCTCACGGGCGTGTTCTTCACCGTTCAGTCCGCGCTGCCCTATCTCAACGACAATTCCTCGATCATCCTCAACGGCTCGGTGATCTCCGTGCTCGGCATTCCCGGTTACTCGGCTTACGGTGCCGCGAAGGCCGGCGTGCGCGCGATGGCGCGGATCATGGCATCTGAGCTGTCGCCGCGCGGTATCCGCGTCAACGTGGTCGCGCCCGGTGCGATCCGTACCCCGATCTGGGGCGCGGCGGTCGCAACGCCGGAAGCCGAGAAGGCGTTCGAGACGCGCATCGCGTTGTCGACGCCGCTCGGCCGCATCGGTGAACCCGATCACATTGCGAAGACGGTATTGTTTCTTGCCTCGGATGATTCCGCGCATGTGCAGGGACAGGAGATCTTCGTCGACGGCGGCGCGGTGGCCTCGCCGAGCGGCGCGCCGATCTATCGCGGCTGATCAACTCTGTCGAAAATTGAATCGGTCGGCGCCGCGGCAAGCGGTTGCGCCGGCCGGTTCCTACACCTCGCGAGCTGTATTTCTCTGAACCTTCCGTGAGGCGTTGAACCTTCGCATCTGCTGCACAGACATTTTTACGGGCAGGGGGTCATAAGACTCATTTTTCAGGGAGCCCGTGATGCCAAAAGCAGCTCGCATTTTTTCGTCGATTTCAGCACCGCGTATTTACGTCGAACGTTCCGCCATTCCCGCCAAACGCTCGGACATCTCCGAATTCATCGGGGTGGCCATTTTCGCCGGCATCGGCCTGTTTGTTTCGCTCATTGCCGTCATTCTGGGAATGCAGGGCGCCTGGTTTTAACGCGCTCGATCGATCAGCCGCCGCCGGAGTCCGGCAGCGGCTGTCGTCGCAGTGAGCCTTACGCCGCCCGCAGGTCGGTTGCCGCCTGAAGCGCGCCGGCCAGCGCTTTCTCGCGGTGATCCGGTCCGACCTGGATGCCGTCGGCTGGGATGAATTCGAGGCCAGTGATGCCCATGAAGCCGAACACCCAACGCAAATAGCTTTCGAGATGTTCGCCGGCTGCGTATGGCGTCTCCGCGCCGTAATAGCCCCCGCGTGAGATCGCCACGATCACACGCTTGCCGCCGGCAAGCCCTTCAGGGCCGGCCGCGCCGTATTTAAATGTCTTTCCCGCCACCAGGATGCGGTCGATCCACGCCTTGAGCTGGCTCGGAATGGTGAAATTGTACATGGGGGCGCCGATCACGACGACGTCGGCGGCCAGGAACTCGTCCAGCGCGGCCGCGCTCGCGGCAAGGTCAGGTCCGAGCTCCGCCGGGGCGGGCGCGCCCTGTGCGGCCGCCAGATGCGATCCGGAGAGATGGGCAAGCGGGGTCTGGGTCAGGTCGCGATAGGTCACGTCGAGCGACGGCGTTGCCTGCCGCAGCCGGTCGACGATGGCGGCGGAAACCTGCCTGGAGACGGAGTGGGGGCCGAGCACGCTGGAGTCGATATGGAGGAGTTTCATTTGGGATCACCCTGGTATATGTTTGTAACCAGAGCTACATGAGTGACTATAGAAATCCCCGCAAGAACGCACTTTTTTGAGCCATGGGCACATCTTTGGAACCGACACACAGCGAATTGCCTGCCTTGCAGGCGCCGCACCCTGACCATGCCGATTGCCGCGGCGTCGCCTCGATCCTCGCCCGGGTCGGGGACAAATGGAGTGTGTTCGTGATCATGAAGCTGAGTGACGGGCCAAAGCGCTTCAACGAGCTGAAGCGCATGATCAACGGCATCTCGCAGCGGATGCTGACCCTGACGCTGCGCGGGCTGGAGCGCGACGGCCTCGTCACGCGCACCATCTTTCCCACCATTCCGCCGCGTGTGGACTATGAGCTGACCGATCTCGGCCGCGGTCTCCAGCAGCCGGTGAAGGCGCTCGGCGAGTGGGCGATCATGCATCAGGAACAGATCGCGTCGGCGCGGACGCGCTTCGACGAGCGCAATAGCAGCTAGAGTAAGGATACCAATCCGCCGCCGTGGCGTTCGAGCCGGCCGGCCAACTCCAGCTCCAGCAACACGGTGCGCACGATCGCAGGCGAGGCGCCGGACATGCGCACGAGATCGTCGATTGAGATGGGGGCGGGGCCGAGCAGGCCGGTGATCTGGTCGCGGTCGTGGCCTTGCGGATCGCTCTCGAACGGCTCGCTGTCGGGCTCGCCCGCCGGATGCATCAGCGGCCGCTCCATGATCGGCTGAACCGCGTTGACGATGTCGGCAGCTTCGGTGACGAGCGTCGCGCCCTGCTTGATCAGGTCGTTGGTGCCGGCAGCGCGCGGATCGAGCGGTGAGCCGGGCACTGCAAAGACCTCGCGGCCCTGTTCGGCGGCCATGCGCGCGGTGATCAGCGAGCCAGAGCGGTGCGCCGCCTCCACCACGACCACGCCGAGCGCGGCGCCCGAGATCAGCCGGTTGCGGCGGGGAAAGTCGCGGGCGCGCGGCTCGTGGCCGAGCGGCATCTCCGAGATCGCAGCGCCCGCGTGGTCGAGGATCGCGGTGAGCAGATCGCCGTGCTCGGGCGGATAGATGCAATCGTGTCCGCCGGCGAGCACGGCGACCGTGCCGCTTGCGACGCTGGCACGATGCGCGGCCTGATCGACGCCGCGGGCGAGCCCGGAGATGACGATGAAGCCGGCATCGCCAAGCTCGCGCGCGAGCTGACCGGCAAATTTCAGCCCGGCACCGGAGGCGTTGCGCGAGCCGACGATCGCGATCGTCGGCCGCATCAGGGTTTTGGTGTCGCCGCGGACAGCGAGCAGCGGCGGCGCATCGTCGATCATCGCCAGCCGCGCCGGATAGCCGTCCTCGCCGGGCGCGCGCCAGATGATGCCGAACTTGCGGCTCGCGGCGAGCTCGGCCTTGGCCTCATCCGCACTGCAGATGCGGCCCGACCGCTGCGCACCGCCCCGGCGGGCGAGATCCGGCAGCCGCTCCAGTGCCGCCCGCGGGCTGCCGAAATGATCGACCAGCGAGCGGAAGGTGCGCGGCCCGACATTGTCGGACCGGATCAGCCGGAGGCGGTCGATCCGCTCGGCCTCGGTCAGCTCCACGCTGGGATTGATGGCGTCCACGGCGTCTCCTTGTGGGAGCAGCATGGAACAACCTGAGGGCGTTGCGCAACAGGGTCGTGCGCTTGCGCGGTCTCATCGCGATGCTAAAAGCGATGCCAATAAGAAGGGTATTGCCATGATCTCACTCGCCGACCTCCAGCGCCGCATCGAAGCGGGCGAGCTTTCGCCCGATGACGCCATCGCCCAGTCGCACGCGGCGATCGAGGCCAAAGAGAAGGACGTTCGCGCCTTCGTCCGTCATGACAAATCCGCAAGAGCGCAAGCCTCCGGCCCGCTGCGCGGCATCGCGGTCGGCATCAAGGACATCATCGACACCGCCAACATGCCGACCGAGATGGGCTCGGAGATCTATCGCGGCTGGCAGCCGCGCAGCGATGCGCCCGTGGTGATGATGCTGAAGCGCGCAGGCGCGACCATCATCGGCAAGACCACGACCACGGCGTTCGCCTCGCGCGATCCGACGGCGACGCTCAATCCGCACAATCTCGGCCATACGCCGGGCGGCTCGTCCTCGGGCTCGGCGGCTGCCGTCGGCGCCGGTATGATCCCGCTGGCGCTGGGCACCCAGACCGGCGGCTCGGTGATCCGGCCGGCGGCCTATTGCGGGACTGCTGCGATCAAGCCGTCGTTCCGAATGCTGCCAACGGTCGGCGTCAAATGCTATTCGTGGGCGCTCGACACCGTCGGCCTGTTCGGATCGCGCGCCGAGGATCTCGCGCGCGGACTTTTAGGAATGACAGGGCGCAGCGAATTCTCCGGCATCGCGCCCGCGAAGTCGCCGCGCATCGCCGTGGTCAGGCAGGAGTTTGCCGGCGCCGTCGAGCCGGCGGCCGAGGAGGGGCTGCAAGCCGCGATCAAGGCAGCCGAGAAGGCCGGCGCCAGCGTGAAGACGATCGATCTTCCCGCGTCGGTGCAGGAGGCCTGGCGCATCCACCCGATCATCCAGGATTTCGAGGCGCATCGCGCGCTCGCCTGGGAGTTTGACGAGCGACACGACGAGATCGCGCCGCTGCTGCGCGCCAGCCTCGACGCGACGGTCGGCCTGACGCCGAAGGATTATGACGAGGCGCGCCGGATCGCCCGGCGCGGCCGCCGCGAGATGAGCGAATTGTTCGAGAGCTTCGATGTGCTCCTGACCTATTCGGCGCCGGGCACGCCGCCGGCCAAGGAGCTCGCCTCCACCGGTGACCCCCGCTACAACCGGCTATGGACGCTGATGGGCAATCCTTGCGTCAACGTGCCGGTGCTGAAGGTCGGCGGCTTGCCGATCGGCGTGCAGGTGATCGCGCGCTTCGGCAACGATCCGATGGCGTTGGCGGCGGCGTGGTTCCTGGAGAACGCGCTGGCGAAATCAGGCTAGCGCAGGCTCGGAAGCGAGCATGGGGCGTTCGGCCTCGGTGCCAGCAGCGCCTTGTCCGAGCCAGCGCCCGGCGGCCTCGCGGCCGTTCCGGTGCAGCGAGCGCAGGAAGCCGCGACCAAGGTCGGTGGACGAGCGCTGCGCCAGACCGTCGACGGAGTCTTCTGCCGCGATCCTGGAAAGCCGCAGCGACGGCGCGCCATGTGCAGTCGCCCATTCGATCGCCGCGATCTCGGCATTGAGCGTGGCATTGGCCGCGATCTGGTCGAGCCTTCGGTCGATCGCGGCGAGCGTGATCGGCACATAGCTGTCGCGCGCGGGCGTGACCTGGACGAGCAGCACGTCGGAGGTCGTGGATTCCTCCGCCAGCTTGATCAGCGGCGGATTGCCGCCGAAGCCGCCGTCCCAATAGGCCTCGCCCTCGATCTCGACGGCGCAGTGGACCAGCGGCGGACAGGTCGAGGCCAGCGCGACGTCGGCGGTGATGGCATCGTTGCGGAAGATCTGCTGCTGGCCGTCGCGAATGCGCGTCGCCGCGATCAGGAGCTTCGGGCAGACCGCATCGTGCAAGGCGGCGAAGTTGATGTCGCGCGACAGCGCCTGCCGCAGCGGATCGAGATCGAACGGATCGAACTGGCCGGAGCGCAGCGTCGGACCGAACGCGACCGAGCTTCCCGCCGGCGAGAAGCCGCCGAGCAGCATCAGCGAGCGGAACGAGGCCTCGTGCATCAGGCGGAGCCAGAACCGGTTGAGGCGGGCGCGGGCCGCTTCGCGGCCGCCCTCGGCGAGGCCGGAGGCGAGCAGGAGGGCATTGATCGCACCGGCGCTGGCGCCGCTGATGGTGTCGATCCTGATATCAGGCTCTTCCAGCAGCCGTTCCAGCACGCCCCAGGTGAAGGCCGCAAAGGTGCCGCCGCCCTGAAGCGCCAGCGAGAGTTTTCGCGGCGGCCATTGCTTGGGGCGTGACTGCACAACTGGCCTGGCCGTCGTTACGACCTCGATCGGGGCCGAAGCGACGTGAGCGGGCGGCGCAACGGGGACAGGCTCCGGCGCGGGAAGCGGCGAGGGCGCATCGGACCAGATGTTGGTCGTCGACAGCAGCCGGCTTGCCGCAGTGCCCTGCGAGCCGCCTTCGACATGCGTGCCGACAATCTTCTCGCTCATTCTGAGCAACCGCGTAACGCCATTTGCTCCGTCAGGATGACAGGCATGGAACCCGTTCGCCACTCTAGCGCTGAGTCGGCTGCAAGTTGCGAACAGGATTTGGCATATAATGCGGAAGCGGTACGGCGATATCCGTACTTTTTAGGAGTTCAGATTTTGTTTTGACGCGTTTTCTTGACGCGAACCGGTATCCACTTCGCTCGAAAACGCTACTTAAGCCTTTTCGCCGATCCGGCTTTCCTTGCCGGCTTGCAATCGCTTGATGTTCTCGCGATGCGCGTAGAACAGCAGCAGCGTCAGCATCGCGAACAGTGAGGCGAGCGCGAGGTGCCCGAACCACCACAGGAACATCGGCGTGATGAACGCTGCCACCAGCGCCGACAGCGAGGAGTAGCGGGTGGTGAAGGCGGTCGCCAGCCAGAGCAGGCAGAACACCACCGCGCCCGGCCAAAACAGGCCGAGCAGGATGCCGATATAGACGGCGACACCCTTGCCGCCCTTGAACTTGAGCCAGACCGGGAAGAGATGGCCGAGGAAGGCGCCGAGCCCGGCCACCATGGCGGCGTTTGGCCCGGCGATATAACCCGCGATCACCACGGCCACGGTGCCCTTGAGGGCGTCGAACAACAGGGTGCCTGCGGCAAGGCTCTTGCGTCCCGTGCGCAGCACGTTGGTGGCGCCGATGCTGCCGGAGCCGATCGAGCGGATATCCTGCGTGCCGGCGAGCCTCGTCAGGATCAGCCCGAATGGAATCGAGCCGAGGAGGTAGCCGATGACGAGGGCCACCGGCAAAAATGCTTCAAAGCCCATGTCTGCAAGTCCTGTGTCTGCAAATCCTGTGGCCGCATCTCCATCCCGAACCGAGACGCCACGCATGATCCCGCACGTCAGACATGCTCGTAAACCGTCCGTCCGCCGACAATGGTGCGCACCACGCGGCCTGTAAAGCGGGCCTCGTCGAACGGCGTGTTCTTGCAGGGCGATTTGAGATCGGCGGGATCGACCACCCAGGGCACATCGGGATCGATCACGATGACGTCGGCAGGTGCACCCGCGCGCAGGGTTCCGCCAGGCAAGCCGAGCAGCTCGGCCGGCCGGGTCGACATCGCCCGGATCAGGGTCTTCAGTTCCATCTCGCCATTGTGCACGAGGCGCAGGCCCGCCGGCAGCATGGTCTCGAGCCCGACGGCGCCGGGGGCGGCCTCCGCGAACGGCAGGCGCTTGACCTCGACGTCCTGCGGATTGTGATCGGACATGATGACGTCGACGAGGCCGGAGGCCACCGCCTCCACCAGCGCGCGGCGGTCGTCCTCGGTGCGCAGCGGCGGCGACAGTTTCAGGAAGGAGCGGTAGGGGCCGATGTCGTTCTCGTTCAGCGCAAGGTGGTTGATCGAGACCGAGGCGCTGACGGCGAGGCCGGCATCGCGGGCACGCTTCATAATGTCGAGCGACTCGATGCAGGACAGCGAGGCCGCGTGATAGCGGCCGCCGGTCAGGGCGACGAGACGCATGTCGCGTTCGAGCATCACGGCCTCGGCGGCTTTCGGGATGCCCATCAGGCCGAGCCGCGAGGCGAACTCGCCCTCGTTCATGACGCCTTCGCCGACCAGATCGGGATCCTCGGTGAAATGCACGATCAGCGCATCGAAGTCGCGGGCGTAGGTCAGGGCGCGGCGCATCACCTGCGCATTGGTCACGCTCCTGTCGCTGTCGCTGAAGGCAACCGCGCCGGCGGCCTTGAGCAGCCCGAACTCGGTCATCTCCTCGCCGCGCATGCCCTTGGTGAGCGCGGCCATCGGCTGGATGTTGACGATCGCGGTGTCGCGGGCGCGGCGCATCACGAAGTCGACGGTCGCCGAATTGTCGATGACGGGCGACGTATCGGGCTGGCAGATGATGGTGGTGATGCCGCCGGTCGCAGCCGCCTGGCTCGCCGAGGCAAAGGTCTCGCGATGGCTGAAGCCGGGCTCGCCGACGAAGGCGCGCATGTCGACCAGGCCGGGCGCGACGACCTTGCCGGAGCAGTTGATGATGTCGGTGCCTTCGGGGACGCCGGCAGCCCCAATGCCGCGGCGGGTCTCGCGGATGGTGCCGTCGGCGATGAGGACGTCGCCGATACCGTCGAAATCCCTAGAGGGATCGACGACGCGGGCATTGGCGAGCAGGATCGGTCGGCGGTCTGTCAACATCGGCATCACGCGTTCGGCAGGTTGCGGGCGAGCGCTTCCAGCACGGCCATGCGTACGGCCACGCCCATCTCCACCTGTTCGCGGATCAGGGACTGCGCGCCGTCGGCCACGATCGAGTCGATCTCGACGCCGCGGTTCATGGGACCGGGATGCATCACGAGCGCGTCCGGCTTGGCGTAGGCAAGCTTCTTCTGGTCGAGCCCGAAATAGTGGAAATATTCGGAGGTCGAGGGCACGAAGGAGCCGTTCATGCGCTCGCGCTGGAGCCGCAGCATCATGACGATGTCGGCGCCGTTGAGGCCCTCGCGCATGTCGCGCGCGACCTCGACGCCCATCCGCTCGATGCCGGGCGGCAGCAGCGTGGAGGGGCCGACGACGCGGACACGGGCGCCCATCGTGTTGAGCAGGATGATGTTGGAGCGGGCGACGCGCGAATGCAGCACATCGCCGCAGATCGCCACCACGAGTCCCTCGATCCGCCCCTTGTTGCGGCGGATGGTCAGCGCGTCGAGCAGCGCCTGGGTCGGATGCTCGTGCGCGCCGTCGCCGGCATTGATCACGGAACCGTCGACCTTGCGGGCCAGCAGTTCCACCGCGCCGGAGGCGTGATGGCGCATCACCAGGATGTCCGGGTGCATGGCGTTGAGCGTCATCGCGGTGTCGATCAGCGTCTCGCCCTTCTTGATGGACGAGGACGCCACCGACATGTTCATGACGTCCGCGCCGAGCCGCTTGCCCGCGAGCTCGAACGAGGATTGGGTCCGGGTGGAGGCCTCGAAGAAGAGGTTCACCTGCGTCCGTCCCCGCAGGACGGTGCGCTTCTTGTCAACCTGGCGGTTGAGCTCGACATATTCTTCGGACAGGTCGAGCAGGCCGCTGATGTCGGCCGCGGAAAGGCCCTCGATGCCCAGCAAATGCCGGTGACCGAGGACAAAGGTCGATTTCGATGTCATTAAAGCGAGAGCTATAGGCGCGGATGGCTGGGGGGGCAAGGGCCAATGCCGGGGCGGGGAGTTATCCCCTGATCTGTCGGACTTGCTGTCGTGGCGCGACCTGTCTCCAAGGTCTCCGTCATGCCCGGGCATAGCCGTCTGAAGGACGGCGTCGCTTCCGCTAGCCTATGTCCCGGGCATCCACGATCTTCTATCGCATTTGACGCAAAAAGGGCGTGGATGGCCGGGACAAGCCCGGCCATGACGACGGGGAGACATCACGTGAAAACAATGCTGACGACACTCTTCGCTGCAATGCTCATCAGCGCAGCCCACGCCCAATCGCTCCCCGGCGGCTTCGTCTATCTGCGCGACATCGATCCGACCATCATCCAGGACATTCGCTACGCCACATCGAACAATTTCGTCGGCCGTCCGCTCGCCGGGTACGGCGCCAGCGAATGCGTGGTGAAGCGGGAGGTGGGGCTGCGGCTGAAGGCCGTGCAGCAGGAGCTGGCGGCGCAAAATCTCTCGCTCAAGATGTTCGACTGCTACCGGCCGGCGCGGGCCTCGCTCGACATGGTGAGATGGTCGCAGAACGGCCGCGAGACCGCCGCGGAGCGGCGCTACAATCCGAAGATCCCGAAGACCGAGTTGTTCCGTCTCGGCTACATCGCGAGCCGTTCGCAGCACTCGACCGGTGCTGCGCTCGATCTCACTTTGGTCGATCTCAAGGCCGATCATTCCGCCAGGATCGATCCCGCGAAATCGTATGCCGATTGCACGGCGCCGGTCGAGGCGCGATTGCCGGAAGGCAGCGTCGACATGGGCACGGGCTATGACTGCACGGACACGAAGGGACACACCGCTGCACCATCGATCACGCCGGAGCAGCGCGCCTGGCGCAGGCGGCTGGTCGCTGCCATGGCGAGGCAAGGCTTTGTGAACTATTCGAAGGAGTGGTGGCACTTTTCCCTGCCGGGGGCGGGCGGGGCGGCCTATGATTTCCCGATCCTGCCGCGGCCCTGAAGGCCCGATGGTTTGCCGAACCTAACGAAAGCCTCCTGATGGACTCCCTCAATCCCGACCATCCGCCGCTGACCGTGAGCCCTGCGCCGCCGCGCGTCTGGAAGTTCTGGGGCACAGCGGTGTGGGGCGTCGTCATTTTCGCGGCAATGTTCGTCGGACAGATCGGTGCCATCGTTTATCTGGTCTGGGTCGGTGGCGACCCTGTCGACCTCGCATCGATGCAGCACGTCGGTCGCGAGCCGGCATCGCTCGCACTGTCGGTCACAATGGGCCTGCCGGCGACGCTGGCCGCGGTGTGGCTCGCCATCCGCATCAAGAAGGCCTCCTTCGTCGACTATCTCGCGCTGTACTGGCCGTCCTGGAAGCAACTTCTGCTCGGCGCGGTCGGGCTTATCCTGGTCGTGGTCGCCTGGGAGACGATGTCGCGGAGTCTCGGCCGCGAGGCGACGCCGGGCTTCATGACCGACCTGTTGAAATCCGGTCGCGACAAGGGCGGCGCCGTGATGCTGCTGTTCGCGTTCAGCGTGGCGGCGCCGATGTCCGAGGAGGTGCTCGCGCGCGGCTTCCTCTATCGCGGCTGGTCGTCGAGTTTTCTGCGCGTGCCCGGTGCGATCCTTCTGTCGTCGCTGGTCTGGACGGTCGTGCATCTCCAGTACGATTTGTATTTCCTCGCCGAGGTCTTCACCATCGGCGTGTGGTTCGGCTACATGCGCTACCGCGCCAACTCGCTCTGGCTCACGATCGTGCTGCACGCGCTGAACAATCTGACCGCGGTGGTGCTGACGATGTGGCTGGGGAGCTAGGCCACCAGCGCGATCGCGATCGGCATCGTGATGGCCGCCAAGATCGTCTGCAGCGTGATGATCTGCGCCAGCAGCGGCGCATCGCCGCCCATTTGCCGCGCCAGCACATAGGCGCTGGGCGAGGTCGGCACCGCCGCGCAGATTGCGACGATGGCGAGGCTGTCGCCCGAGAGCCCGAACCCGGCGGCGAGCATCAGGGCTATCACGGGCATCAGCACCAGCTTGAACGCCACGCCGATGGTCGCCGGCACGCTCGGGCGGAGCAAGCCCTTGAGCTGGAGGCCGGCGCCGGTGACGAGCAGGCCGATCGCGAGCGAGGAGCGGCTCAGCGCGTCCGCCACCTCATGCCAGATTTTCGGCAGCGGCAGATGCAGCAGGTTGACGGCGAGCCCGATCACGCAAGCCCAGATCAGCGGATTGCGGATCACCGTCATGACGATGGCACGTCCCGATTGCTTCTCGGGCGACGCATAATGCGCGAGCACGGCGACGCTGAACACGTTGACCAGGGGAATGATCGCGACCATGGCCACGGAGGCCAGCGCCAGCCCGACATCGCCATACAGGTTGGCGGAGACGGAGAGCGCCACATAGGTCTGCCAGCGCGTCGCGCCCTGGAAGATCGAGGTGAAGGCGGGGCCGTCGATGTCGAACCGCGCCAGCGCCGGGCGCAGCGCGAGGCAGAGCAGCGACATCGCGAGCGCCGACAGCAGCAGCGCGCCGCCGACGCCGGCGACCGGCACTTTTGTGAGGTCCGCCTTCACCAGTGTCTGGATCAGCAGCATCGGGAACAGCACGAAATAGGTCAGCCGCTCGAGCCCGTGCCATTGCGTGTCGAGCCGCATCAGGCTGTGCCGGAGCACCACGCCGAGCACGATGAGCAGGAAGACCGGCAGCAGCGCCGCGATCACCACAGTCATGGATCAGCCGGCCCCCGGGCTGGCGCGAAGATTGGCAAGGCGGTCGAGCGCGCCTTGCAGGATGAAGATCGCAGCGTGCTCGTCGATCACCTCGGCGCGCTTGGCGCGGCTGACATCCATGCCGATCAGCTCGCGCTCGACCGCCGCGGTCGACAGGCGCTCGTCCCAGAGGCCGATCGGGAGCGCGGTGAGATTGGCAAGGTTTCGCGCAAAGGCACGGGTCGATTGCGCGCGCGGGCCCTCGCTGCCGTCCATGTTGATGGGCAGGCCGAGCACGAAGCCGACCGCCTTGCGCTCGGCCGCAATCGTGAGCAGCCGGGCGGCGTCCTGCTTGAACGCCTTGCGCTGGATGGTCTCGACGCCTGTCGCGAGCCGCCGGTCCGGATTAGACACGGCAACGCCGATGGTCTTGGTGCCGAGGTCGAGCCCGACCAACCCGCCGCGTTCGGGCCAGTGGGTTGCAGCATCGACGAGAGGCAGGATAAGAGCCGGCATGGATTTAGCGCATATCACGCGCCGTGCCGCGGAGTGAACCCGGAACATGGATGCGTTGACATTATTCGGCCTGTTCGCCGTCTCCGCGATGCTAGTCTGCTATGCCCTGGAAGATCGCAGCCATTGGTTCGTGCTGCTGTTCGCGATGTCCTGTGCGCTCGGCTCGGGCTACGGCTTCCTGCAAGGCGCCTGGCCGTTCGGCCTCGTCGAGGCGATCTGGGCCGTCGTTGCGTTGCGGCGCTGGCATCTCAGGCCGCGATAGAAAAGTCCGGGCGAGGGCGCCTGCGATATTGCAGGCAAACGCTCGCCCGGAAGATCCGGGATCAGCGGATCGCGATCGGGTTGATCATGGCCTGCACGCCGCCGGTCCAGCGCGGCTGTCCCAGCACGAACAGGAATTCGTAGCCCTTGTCCCGCGCGAGCGCGGCGGTGTCCATGTTCTCGAGGATGTAGGTCCCGTTCATCGCGAGCAGGATCTGATGCACCTCGAACACGTTCTTGGACTCGAACGGCAGCACCTCGAGCGCCCAGGTGTCGGCGCCGATGGCGACGACGCCCTTGCTGGTCAAGTACTTCGCGCCTTCGACGCCGAGACCGGGCTCGCCGGCCGAATAGCGCTTGTCATCCTTGCCGATCAGGCTGAGCCAGCCAGTATGGAAGATGACGACGTCGCCCTGGCGGATCTCGACGCCCTGCGCCTTGGCGACGTCCTCGATCTCCTTGACGTTGAAGGCTGTGCCTTCCTTCACCACGTCGGTTTTGTAATAGGCGGCCATGTCCAGCAGCACGCCGCGCGTCACCATCGGCGGCACCTTCTCGATGCCGAGCTTCTTCAGCCCGTTGGGATCGGCGAAGTCGGCGAGCTTGTTGCCGTTATAATAGACGTGCTCGACGCCGAGATGGCCGAGACCGTCGAGCTGGCTGCCGATGCCGACCCAGGTGTCGAGGATGTCGTCGTTATAGGTCGCCTTGTTGGGACCAAGACCCGGGCTGCCGGCCTGTCCGGGCTGCACAATCGTGAGCTTGAACGCGCGCGGCGGATAGGCCGGCGTCTGCGGCGTGACGGGAATGCCGAGAGCATAGGTCTTGCCGGTCTTCACCAGCGAGGCCGCCTTCAGCACCAGCTCGGGCGTCATGTAATTGGCGGCACCGATCTCGTCGTTCGGCCCCCATTTCGATTTGGTCCAGTCCTGAGCGCTTGCTGTTTGGATCGTCGCCGACAACGCGGCGACACAGCACAACACGAGCGTATTGCGCATCGATAGTCCTCCCGATGTTTTGCCGATGTTTGGCTTCGTTATGGTTTCGCGCTGGCCAGTCGCTCATCCTAACGTAGAAGGAGCGCGCGCTTCAAAGCTTTTCGAGTGCTGCGCTGCGACGGCTGAACGCAGCGCAGCTTGATTCAAACACGATGGATTTGTGACGAATTTCGTGCCGTGGAACGCTGCGTCGCCTCACGCTGCGATGATTTCGTCGTCGTTCTTCAGGCAGGAGATGAAGCCGGTGAGCGCGCTGTAGTGATGCCCGGCGCGGCGCTGAATGAAGAGCGTCTCGACGCGGGCGTGTGATGGACCCAGCGCGTGGATCGATACGCTGCCATTCATCGCACTGCGTTCGACGACTGCGCGCGGCAGCAGCGTCACGCCCATGCCGGCGGCGACGCAGCCGATCATGCCGTCAAGCGTGCCGAGCTCGAAGCGCGCCGCCGAGGGCCAGCCGAACTCGACAAAGATCTGTTCGAGACGCTGGCGGTAGGTGCAGCCGGTGCGGAACACCAGCGCGGTCGGGCCCGACTCCGGCGTGCCGGCGCGCAGCTCGGCCAGCGAGGTCCAGCGCCGCGCGCTGACCAGCACCAGCTCTTCGCGGAAGGCGCTCGTCGCAGTGAGGTCGGCATGCGCGATGGGCCCCGCGACGAAGGCGCCATCGAGCGCGCCTTCGAGCACGCTAGCAACGAGGTCGGCGGTCGGCGCGGTGCGCAGGCTGAGCCGCACGGCGGGGAAGCGGCGGTGGAAATCGGCGAGCAGCGGCGGCAATCGCACCGCGGCCGTCGTCTCCATCGAGCCGATCGCGAGCGGCCCCTTCGGCTCGCCATCGTCGCGCGCCGCAAGCACAGCCTCGTGCAACAATGCCGTCATCCTGTCTGCGTAGGGCAGCAGACGCTTGCCGGCGGCCGTGAGTGTCATGCCGCGGCTGTGGCGCTCGAACAGCGGCGTGCCGATCACCGCTTCCAGCGCCTTGATCCGCTGCGTGACGTTCGACTGCACCGTGTTGAGCTCTTCCGCCGCACGGGTGATGCCGCCGGCGCGGGCCACTGCGGCGAAGGTCTTGATATCGCTGAGTTCCATGATCGTTTCGATTTTGAGATGGCAGCGTTCGCAAGAATTCAATTTTGGAGAATGCTATTCGCGCTTAATGTTCCTGTCCAGAGTGTGAGGACCGATGCCGATCACGACGCCGCTGACGGAGCTTCTCGGGATCAGGCATCCGATCCTGTCGGCGCCCATGGACACGATCGCCGGCAGCCGGCTGACCCGCGCCGTCAGCAATGCCGGCGGATTCGGCATCCTCGGCGGTGGCTACGGCGACCGGGCCCGGCTGGAAACTGAGACCAGGGAGCTGAGGGGCTTTGCCCCGTTCGGGATCGGCTTCATTACCTGGAGCCTGGCAAAACAGCCCGAGCTTCTCGACATCGCGCTCGACGCTCGTCCGCAGGCCGTCATGCTCTCGTTCGGCGACCCTGCGCCGTTCGCGCCGCGCATCAAGGCGAGTGGCGCACGCTTGATCTGCCAGGTGCAGAGCGAGGACATGGCGAAGCAGGCGCTCGATGCCGGTGCGGAGATCCTGATCGCGCAGGGGACGGAGGCGGGCGGTCACGGCGCATCGCGCACCACCGTCGATATCGTGCCTGCCATCGTCGATCTCGCGGCAGGGCGCGCGCCTGTCGTCGCGGCCGGCGGCATCGCCGATGGCCGGGGTCTCGCCGCGATGATGATGCTGGGCGCATCCGGCGTGCTGATCGGCACACGCTTCTATGCGAGCGTGGAGGCCAACGGCGCCGAAGAGGCGAAGCTGCGCATTCGCGCGGCAAACAGCAACGACACGGTGCGGGGCGTGATCGCCGACTGGTCGCGGAACCTGTTCTGGCCGGCGCCGTTCACCGCGCGCACGCTGGTCAACGATCACATCAAGAGCTGGACCGGCCGAGAGATCGAGCTGATGCAGCGCGCAGGCGAGATGGCTGCGGAGTACGCTGCGGCGAAAGCCGCGGGTAATTTCGAGGTCGCGGCCGTCTTTGCCGGCGAGGCGGTCGGCCTGATCCATGATATTTCCCCGGCGGCCGAGATCGTGGAGCGGATTGCGATTGAGGCGGAGCAGTTGCTGGCGGGGCGGCGTAACTCGATAGTTGCTGGGCAGAATTCTTAACCCTCCCCTAGAGGGGGAGGGTCGCTACGCATGTAGCGAAGCGAAATGCGAAGCGGGTGGGGTGATCTCTCCCCGCGGGCAGCGTCTCAATGGAGAGACCGTCACCCCACCCCGCTCGCGCTTCGCGCGATCGACCCTCCCCCTCAAGGGGAGGGTAAGAACGAACCAACGAGAGAGAACAACCATGTGGCCTGACCGTCGACTGATCGACCTCTTCAAGACTGAATTCCCGGTCGTGCTGGCGCCCATGGCCGGCGTGATGGATGCGGAGTTGGTGATTGCGGTTGCGCAAGGCGGCGGGCTCGGCTCGCTGCCGAGTGCGATGCTGTCGCCGGAGAAGGCGCGGGAGCAGGTCAACATTATCCGCCAGCGCGTGAAGGCGCCGGTCAACATGAACTTCTTCTGCCACACGCCGGTCGAGCTCACGACCGAGGCCGAGGCGCGCTGGAAGCAGCGGCTCGCGGGTTATTACACCGAGCATGGTCTTGATCCCACGGCGCCGATCAATGCGGCGAACCGTGCGCCGTTCGATGCCGCGTTCTGCGAGGTCGTCGAGAAGTTGAAGCCGGAGGTCGTCAGCTTCCATTTCGGTCTGCCGGAGCAGGGGCTGCTCAAGCGCGTCAAGGCGGCCGGTTGCCTCGTGATCTCGTCGGCCACCACCGTGAAGGAAGCGGTCTGGCTGGAACAGCGCGGCGTCGATGCCGTGATCGCGCAAGGCGCCGAAGCCGGCGGTCATCGCGGCATGTTCCTGACCGACAAGATCTCCGAGCAGCCCGGCACGTTCGCGCTGGTGCCGCAGGTCGCCGATGCCGTGAAGGTGCCCGTCATCGCGGCCGGCGGCATCGCCGACGGGCGCGGCATCGCCGCAGCCTTCGCGCTCGGCGCCTCCGGCGTGCAGATCGGCAGCGCCTATCTGCGTTGCCCCGAATCCAAGGTCACGCCCGGCGGCCGCAAGGCGCTCGCCGAAGCGGGTGACGATTCCACCGTCATCACCAACGTGATGACCGGGCGGCCCGCGCGCGGGGTCCAGAACCGCCTGATGCGCGAGGCCGGCCCGATCTCGCCCGACGCGCCGCCGTTTCCCCATGCCGCGACCGCGCTGGGGCCGTTGAAGGCGGCTGCCGAAAAGCAGGGCAGGGTCGATTTCACGAATCTCTGGGCCGGCCAGGCCGTTGCCCTCGGCCGCGAGGTGCCGGCGGCCGAATTGACCCGGGATCTCGCCAAATCGGCGCTGGCCCGCATGAAAACGCTCGCCGGATAGGTGGGAAGCGCCGGTTGCGGCGCAAAAGCGGCCTCTGCTATACGGCACATGGGTTTTGCCGTGAGAGGCCATATATAATGTCCGTCGACGCCGCTACCGTCCGCCGCATCGCGCATCTGGCGCGCATTGCGGTTTCCGAGGGCGAGGTTCCGCATCTACAGGGCGAGCTCAATGCCATGCTCGCCTTTGTCGAGCAGCTCTCGGAGGTCAATGTCGAGGGCGTGGAGCCCATGACTTCGGTCACGCCAATGCAGATGAAGAAGCGGCAGGACGTGGTCGATGACGGCGAGATCGCCGACGATATCGTTGCCAATGCGCCTGCGACCGAAGGTCACTTCTTTCTTGTGCCCAAGGTGGTCGAGTAATTCTTAGGACGCCGCCCGATGTGCATGCTTTGCGACGATGAGAAGGCCTATCAGGCCTACATGAACTATCTCGACAGGATGGAGCGGCAGGGCAAGGCCGCCGACCCCAACGTCGCCGTCAATGCCGTGCTCGACGAGATCGAGGCTGCCGCGAAAGCTGCCGCCAAAAAAGACGACCCGGCCAACGACAAGACCCTGTCTCCATTCTTCTGCAGCCCGATCAATAAATGACCGATTTGACATCGCTGACGCTCGCCGAGGCCCGCAAGGGTCTCGCCGACAAGACTTTCACGTCACTCGAGCTGACCGACGCGCATCTTTCCGCGATCGAGAAAGCGCGCGTGCTCAACGCCTTCGTGATGGAGACGCCGGATCGCGCGCGCGACATGGCGAAGGCCGTGGACGAGAAGATCGCCAGGGGCGACGCCGGCCCGCTCGCGGGCATTCCGCTCGGCATCAAGGACCTGTTCGCGACCAAGGGCGTACGCACCACGGCGTGCTCGAAGATCCTCGGCAATTTCGTGCCGACCTATGAGTCGACCGTGACCTCGCAGCTCTGGCGCGACGGCGCGGTGATGCTGGGCAAGCTCAACAATGACGAGTTCGCAATGGGCTCGGCGAACGAGACCTCGTGCTTCGGTCCCGTCGGCAACCCTTGGCGGCGCGAAGGCTCCAACACCACGCTGGTGCCGGGCGGCTCGTCGGGCGGCTCGGCCTCGGCCGTGGCGGCGCTGCTGTGCATGGGCGCGACCGCGACCGACACCGGCGGCTCGATCCGCCAGCCGGCGGCGTTCACCGCGACCGTCGGCATCAAGCCGACCTATGGCCGCTGCTCGCGCTGGGGCATCGTCGCCTTTGCGTCCTCGCTCGACCAGGCCGGTCCGATCGCGCGCAGCGTGCGCGACAGCGCGATGCTGCTGCGCTCGATGGCCGGTCACGATCCGAAGGACACGACCTCGGTCGACATGCCCGTGCCGGATTACGAGGCCGCGATCGGCAAGTCCGTGAAGGGCCTCAGGATCGGCATTCCCAAGGAATACCGTCTCGACGGCATGCCGGCCGAGATCGAGAAGCTGTGGAGCGAGGGCGCGGCCTGGCTGAAGGCGGCCGGCGCCGAGCTCGTCGAGGTGTCGCTGCCGCATACGAAGTACGCGCTGCCGGCCTATTACATCGTTGCGCCGGCGGAGGCGTCCTCCAACCTCGCGCGCTATGACGGCGTGCGCTACGGCCTGCGCGAGCAGGGTCGGAACATCAACGAGCTGTACGAGAACACCCGCGCCGAAGGCTTTGGCGCCGAGGTGCGCCGCCGCGTCATGATCGGCACCTATGTGCTCTCGGCCGGCTATTACGACGCTTACTATCTGCGCGCCCAGAAGGTGCGCACGCTGATCAAGAAGGATTTCGAGGATTGCTTCGCCAAGGGCGTCAACGCGATCCTGACGCCGGCGACGCCGTCGGCCGCCTTCGGCATCGGCGAGAAGGGCGGTGCGGACCCCGTCGAGATGTACCTCAACGACATCTTCACGGTGACCGTGAACATGGCGGGCCTGCCCGGCATCGCCGTGCCCGCCGGCAAGGACGCGCAGGGCCTGCCGCTCGGCCTGCAGCTGATCGGCCGTCCCTTCGACGAAGAGACGCTGTTCTCGCTCGGTGAGGTGATCGAGCAGGCCGCCGGCCGCTTCACGCCCGCGAGGTGGTGGTGAATGTCGCGGCCTTCATCGCAAGCCTCGACGGCGCGGCGCCCGCGCCGGAGCTGAACGCGCCGCTTGGAGGTCTCTGGTGGGCCGCCAAGGGCGACTGGGATCAGGCCCACAAGATCGTCCAGGACGAGAGCAGCCGCGAGGCCGCCTGGGTGCACGCTTATTTGCACCGGGTCGAAGGCGATCTCGGCAATGCCGGCTACTGGTACCGTCAGGCCGGCCAGCCGGCGGCAAAGGATTCATTGGAAGCGGAGTGGGAGCGGATCGTAAAGGCGCTGATCTGAGCGGCGCCCCCCGCGATCGGACAGGCTCATCGCACGATGGTGTTCGGCACGGCGCCGGAGCGCCAGGTCTCGGCGTTGGCATTGTCGGGTGCGGCCGACAGCAGCCGCGAGGGCACCTCGACTTTTTGCCCGGCGCGGGCGCGCTGAAGGACGCGCCGGCGTTCGATTTCGATGCAAGCGAGTGGGTGCTTTGCCAGCCAGTCGAGATCGATGCGGGAGGCCGCGAAACAGGAGGAGTAGGACGCTATCAGCTCGAGCTGCTCGAGCGCGGCGGCGACGAACCAACCGACAGGATCGGTACCGGGGGCAATTTTGTCGAACCGTGGACGCGCCGGCCAGAATGGCTCCGCGATCCGGCCCTTTCCACCCTTGAGGACATCGGCCACGAGTTGGAGCACGTTGACGGCTACGCTGCGGTATCCCAGGTCCGACGCGATGCGCGCGAGGGTCGAAAGCCGGGGCAGTGAATCCTGTTTCCGACACAACGGTTCGAGTGTGCCATAGGCGTGCTTCAGCGCGGCGTAGCGGACGGGCCAGGCGAGATCCTGCGAGCGCCATAGGGCGTAGCATGCGAGCGCATCGCGATAGATCGGATCCTCCGCGACAGCCCCGCCCGACAAGGCCGCGAAGATCCCAGCAAAAGCTTGTGCCTCGAACAGGGCCAGTGCCTTGCTGCGCGCGGTATCGTCGAGCTCCCATTGCGGATTGGTTTCGATCAGCAGGCCGTCCTGGGCCAGCGCAGCGGCGCGGTCGGGTTTGGCGGCGAAGAGGTTCAGCTCGTAACCGTCGAGCGGCTCGCCCGTCTGCACCGGAACCAGCAGCGGATCGCCGTCGAGCAGGCGGTAAATGCCGAACCCCAGCTGCGCGAAGGCGGCCGGCAAGCTGTCGTTCTGCTTGAGGCCGGCCTTCACCTCGAACATGACAAGGGGCGAATGCTCGAAGAAGAAGGCGGTCGCGCCGGCCAGAATGCGCTCTTCCTCGCCTTCGGCATCGATCTTGACGAAGTCGATCGAGCCCCAATGTCTCGATCTCAGTTCATGATCCAGCGATGTGATCCGAATGGTCTCGCTGGGGCCGTCGCCATCGAGCGAATTGAGTTCGCTCGATGCGCCGAGCACCAATCGGCCCTCGCGGACGCCGTCGGAGAGGGCTGCATCGACGAGATTGAGGTTGGCGGCCCCGTTCTTCGCCTTGCTGAGCGCGAGCAGGCGGCGCGGCTCGCTCGCGGGCTCATAGGCGAAGACCTGGCCTTCTGGGCCGACCATCCGCGCCATCGGGAGGCTGTAGACACCCAGATTGGCTCCGATGTCGAGCGCGGTCATCCCCGGCTTCAGCCAGCGCGAAAGAAATGCCGGCTCCTTTTCGAACCACTTCTCCTGCTCGAGAATGACATAGGTCGTGATTGCGTCGAGCGACGGCGGCACGATGATATGTGTCCCGTCCGCCATGCGAAGCGACAATTGCGCCATTGCCTTCCCCCCGTCTGCCGACTGCGGAGTCTGGCACGGATGGCGTGTGGGTTCACGCCAAATCGTGCCGCGGTTGCGCAGGTTGCATCGCCACCAGCATCGGCTTATCTGTCGCCTGCCGGGCCTCACCCGTGGCAACGGCCTCTTTTTCTCCAGCTCGGAACGACACTTCCGCCATGACTGCTGACGCGACACCCCACAAGCTTCTCAAGGGCTCAACCGGCGATTGGGAGGTGGTCATCGGCATGGAGATCCATGCCCAGGTGACCTCGAACTCAAAGCTGTTCTCGGGCGCCTCGACCGCGTTCGGCGGCGAGCCGAACACCCAGGTGTCGCTGGTCGACGCCGCGATGCCGGGCATGCTGCCCGTCATCAACGAGGAGTGCGTCAGGCAGGCTGTCAGGACCGGGCTCGGTCTCAACGCAAAGATCAATCTGCGTTCGGTGTTCGACCGGAAGAACTACTTCTATCCGGACCTGCCGCAGGGCTACCAGATCAGCCAATACAAATCGCCCGTCGTCGGCGAGGGCGAGGTGATCGTCGAGCTCGAGGGCGGCAGGACCGCTACTATCGGCATCGAGCGGCTGCATCTGGAGCAGGACCCGGCAAAAATGCTGCACGACAAGTTGCCGTCGCAGTCCTTGATCGATCTCAACCGCTGCGGCGTCGCGCTGATGGAGATCGTCTCCAAGCCCGACATCCGCGATGCCGAGCAGGCCAAGGCCTATGTGACCAAGCTGCGCTCGATCCTGCGCTATCTCGGCACCTGCGACGGCGACATGGAGAAGGGATCCTTGCGCGCCGATGTCAACGTCTCCGTGCGCAAGCCGGGCGCGCCGCTCGGCACCCGCTGCGAGATCAAGAACATGAACTCGATCACCTTCATCGGCCACGCGATCGAGTACGAGGCACGCCGCCAGATCGAGATCCTCGAAGATGGCGGTCGGATCGACCAGGAGACGCGGCTCTACGACCCCAACAAGGGCGAGACGCGCTCGATGCGGTCCAAGGAGGAGGCGCATGACTATCGCTACTTCCCCGATCCCGACCTGCTGCCGCTGGAATTCAGCCAGGCGTTCGTCGACGAGCTGAAGGCGAAGCTGCCCGAGCTGCCGGACCAGAAGAAGACGCGCTTCGTCGCCGATTTCGGCCTCTCGGCTTATGACGCGAGCGTGCTCGTGGCCGAGCGCGAGAGCGCGGTGTTCTACGAGACGGTGCTCGGCAAGCTCGGCAACCGCGCGCGCGACGGCAAGATGGCGGCGAACTGGGTGATCAACGAGCTGTTCGGCCGTCTCAACAAGGAAGGCCGGGATATTACGGGCTCTCCGGTCAACGCCGAGCAGTTAGCTGCGATCATCGACCTGATCGGTGAGGGCACGATCTCGGGCAAGATCGCCAAGGATCTGTTCGAGATCGTCTGGCAGGAGGGCGGCGATCCCCGCGCGCTGGTCGAAAGCCGCGGCATGAAGCAGGTCACAGACCTTTCGGCGATCGAGAAGGTGGTCGACGACATCATCGCGGCCAATCCCGACAAGGCGGCGCAGGTCAAAGACAAGCCGCAGTCGCTCGGCTGGTTCGTCGGCCAGGTGATGAAGGCGTCCGGCGGCAAGGCCAACCCGCAGAGCGTCAACGACCTGCTCAAGTCGAAGCTCGGCGTCTAGCCTCACGCGTTCGAACGAGGTGACGGATACGCGTCGTCACCTCGCCATGGGTTCGCGATGCGACGCGCGCGCGCATCATCAACGGCCAACTTCATCCGCTCAGAGGCGCGCAGCGCCACCGAATCGCCGTGACGCGATTCGCGCAAAACGGCGGCTTGCACACGCTCCGACGAGCGTTTGCGCCGTTAAGCATGAAAATATTTTCGTTGCCAAAACTCGCGACTCAGAGTCCGCGAAGCGCCTTCGCGAGGTCGTCGCGCCCGTCGCGACACGCGTCGTCGTGCCGATCATGCGCAATGCGTGAGTGCGGGAAAATACTTTCTGCATAGTGTTTTTCTGCAATCGCATCTCTCGCGGACATGCACGATGCGCCAGCTCTGCGGGATCGCACCAACGCCTCGTGCGGAGCACTTGCATCGCGTTCGCCAAGCGCAGGCGCGTTGCGCCGTCAACACTTCTTTAAGCGAGACGCTGTTTTTTTCGTCGTGTTGGTGTATTCGGGATGAGTGCATATCGATACCCGAGTGCACGCAGCGATTAAGCCATCTCACACATCGGAGGGCAACATGGCCAAGAAAGCTAAGAAGGCAAAGAAGGCGAAGAAGGCGAAGAGCGCAGTGAAGAAGACTGCGAAGAAGACCCGCAAGGTCGCCAAGAAGAAGTAACTTCGCTTCTGAAGTTGCCGGCTCCTAGAGAGCCGGCACGTCATCAGCGCCTCCAAAAGGTTCTGATCGACGATAGAGGGTGTCGGCGAGACATCAGGTCAACGGTCGGATCGTTCTCTTCGCGGGTTCGCTCGCTAAAGCCCGGTCCGGCAGAAGAAACAAGTTTTCTTCGTTCGGTGCGGTTCTCCGCAAGGAGCTCCGCAATTTCACAAGCGGCCTTCGGGCCAATGTGAGATCTGGTCCTGACGTGTTCGCCGACGCCCTCGTTCTCTTGAGGCCGGGGTATTGCCGGCATCCCTTTCCCCACATTGCTGATCTGACCGCGACGTCGCCGCGCTGACGTCGTCGCTCTGCCTTGGGGCAGGCGAGGGCTGCGGTGCGCTTGCCCCGGCGTTTGCGCGCGGCTTCCCTATTCCGGGCGTGATCGCCCGGCCTTGACCCGGTGCCCAGTACTCCGGGTCGCCAGTCGTTGATCGGTGAGCCGCGGCGTCCTGGATTCCCCGCCGGAGCCCGTCATCGGGCTCGCCGAAGGCGAGAGCCGGTGGCGGGGAATGACAGGGCGAGGTGGCCGCGCAGCGCGCATCCGACCGCGCGCGATGGTTATCGATGTCCCAAAATCCCAGGGTAAACCAAATCTGACGAATCGCAGAAGTGCCGGCAAATCAGGGACTTCTTGAATTCAGCGCGCGACTGCCGTGCGCCCGCGTTTACGTCTGCTTCATCGCGATACTTAAACTGCCATTCAAATTTGCCCGCCATCATCGCCTCCAACAAGCCGGCAAACGGCATGGGGAGAGTTGAACAGTGCACGATCCCGGGAAGGGTCATGCACATCGGAGTTGGACGGGAGCCGCGCTCGGGGGAACGAGGCGGCATAAGAAAAAAGGGGATGCGTTATGTTTCAGGGTACTTTTGATCTCGAGACGGCCACGCCGATCGATACGAGCGCGCTGTCGGACGTGCTGTTCGAGCGCGGGATCTATTGGGCGAGCGGCCGCTCCGGCCTGGTCGATCTCGTCGCCGCGCACAAATGGTTCAACCTCGCCGCCCTGAAGGGCCGCAAGGACGCCGTGACGCTGCGCCAGGAAATCGCCGGACAGATGTCGGATGCCGAGATCTCGGCCGCGCAGCGCGAGGCGAGGGCGTGGGTTTCCACCCACTGACCTACCCCGCCGCAGGGAACCGAACTGGCCGATTGGCGCGATTGCGCCAAGGCGCCCTCACGATGAGATTTGGACGGCAAACGAGGCCGGCGCTTCGCCGGCGCAATGCCGGCGCCACATTTCATTGAAGGCCCTTTCGATGTGTCGCGTCATGCCGACGGTATCGAAGAGAGGCCAGGAGGTCCGATGCGTCGCCAGCTTGCTCTTGAGGGCGGCTCGAAGTTCAGAATCGTGCGCGATGCGAAGCGCCAAAGCCTCATATTCGTCCAGCGACCGCGTCACCAGCTCGGGAAGGCCGACGGCATTCAGGAGACTGGCTGCAACACGTCCCGCAAAGGCGGTGCCGAGGCAGGTCAGGACCGGCAAGCCGGCCCAGAGGGCATCGCTGGCCGTGGTATGGGCGTTGTAGGGCAACGTGTCGAGGAAGAGATCGGCGTGCTGGTGGCGCGCCAAATGTTCGTAAGCAGGGACCTGTGGGGCGAACACGATCCTCTCGGCAGCGACGCCGCGCGCAACGGCTTCACGCCTCAGGTTCTCCCTGGCGATGGGATCCCCGTCGAGCAGCCAGAGGACGCTGCCTGCTGTCTTGGTCAGCAGCCTCATCCAGACATCGAACAGCACGGGCGTGATCTTGGACGCTCTGTTGAACGCGCAGTAGACGAATGCGTCTTCCGGCAGTCCGACCTCGCTCCGGGCCGGACCATTTCGCAGGAGCGGTCGCCTCGCGTCGGTCGCCTGATAGCTGCCGGGAAGATAAATCACCTTCTCGGCGTAATACTTCTGCTCGGCTTCGGGGATGACGATCCTGTCGGCAATGACGTAGTCGATATATGACGCGCCCATCGTGCCGGGAAAGCCGAGATAGCTGACCTGGAGGGGCGCCGCCCGGCACGCAAGGATATTCGGCCGCGCACCGGTGGTGAAGCCTCCCAGATCGACAAGAACATCAATGTCGAGCCGGCGTATCAGCTTGACCACGTCCTCGTCGGCAAGCTCGCTGACATCTTCAAAGCGTTCGAATGCCGCCTTCAGGCGATCGCGCATGTCGCTGCGGTCATCCGGTCCGTAGGAGATGGCGCTGAGCTCGAAGCGCTCGCGGTCGTGCTCCTCGAAAACTCCGGCCATCAAATGCGCGGTGGCGTGATTGCGATAATCGGCGGACAGATACGCGACCCGCAGCCGGGAAACCGGTGACGGCGCTCCGGGGATCGCGGCAGCTCGTTCCGAAGCGACCTTGGCGACAAATGTCTTTGCACAGGTCAATTGATGTGCGGGAGACGACGAGGCATGAAAGTAGGTAAGAGGGTCGACCGCCACGCCGGATTCGACGGCCTCGTCCAGAGCGGCCTGTTCAACTTCGAAACTGCGCCAGTCGGCACGGTGCCGCCTGGAACCAACGAGCTTGCTCAATGCGAACGGGAAAGCCTTGTCCAGCGCGACCGTTCTTTCGAGCGCCCCGATCGCTTCGTCGTGCCGACCCATCTGGGTAAGGACTTCAGACAAGAGGAAATGGTTCTGTGGATCCGACGGTCCGAGCTCGACGGCCCTTTGGTAGCTGTCATGCGCTTCGTCGAGCCGACCGAGCTGGTGAAACGCACTACCTCGGTTTGCGAACGCTGCGCTCGACGGCGCCATCGCAATGGCGCGGTCAAATTCCACGATGGCATCGTGAAGCTCCTTCCGTGCCATCAGGATCGCTCCGCGATTGAGATGCGCGCCGGCGAAGTTCGGCGCCAGGGCAATCGCTTTCGCAAGCCAGCCGAGCGCATCGTCTGTCTTGTCCAAGGCACGCAGCACGTTGGCATAGTTGAAGAGGACGTCGGGATTACCGGGATCGACGCGGACAGCCTTCTTGAGCAATGGCTCGGCATCCGCGAAATTGCCGCGCTGTGCGTGCAACAGCCCAAGCATGTGGAGCGCGACGGGGTGCGTTCTGCTTCCCTTCAGGATCGCCGTGTAGGCCCGCTCCGCATCCGACACATTGCCCGCACGGTGCGCCGCAATTGCCTTGTCCAGAATAATCGACGGATGAAGTGAGGAGGGGGCCGAAGCTCCCTTGTTGCGGCTTTGCTGCGACATGTGATTGGATTTCTGGACCCCGGTGACGGGGCTGTGCTTCGGCGGATTGGCGCAAAAACACTAGCCGCCTTTGCCGGAGAGAACAACGGCCGCGCCGCTCGCGCGTCGCGGCACGAAACCATCGCGCCTGGGCCGAGATTTCGCGCATGACGAACTCGATGCGGGCCAACCGACGCGAGGGCTGGCCGCTGTGCGGGCGTGACGACGGCCAGCCGGCCGGGACGTCAGCCGGTCCCGCCCGTCCTATTCCATCACTGCCAGAGCTTTCATGTGCAAAGAAACCCGCTCGTCCCAATTCTGCCGCTTGCAGCCCGCCGCCGTGTCGGGCATACCCGGCGCATTGGAGACGTGGCCGAGTGGCTGAAGGCGGCGGTTTGCTAAACCGTTATAGGCTTGTAAAGGCCTATCGAGGGTTCGAATCCCTCCGTCTCCGCCAGATGTATCCAATTGAAATGTCTTCCATTTTTTGCGGATTGGGCGCGCGCTCGGCGGCCGGGATGGGCTGAAGGCGGAGCGCCCCCGGCCTTACCATCCTACATGGTCCGCGGCCGCTGGTTTGCAGCTCGGCGAATCGCCGTAAGGAACTCCCGGAACCGTCAAATCCGGCTCTGCTGACGTCCTCCCAGCCTAATGGACCATATCCTCTGCGCCTTGTCCTCTGCGCCTTGCCTGAGAAACATGGCGCGCGGCGTATGTTCAACCGAGCCAGCGTGAGGTACTTCACCGGTCTTTCGCTCGACACGGCGAATACTTGGCGAATATGGGCATGGTTTGGGGGCTGAGCGCGACGTCGGTCCGTGGACGTAGTGGGACGCCGTGCAAGAGGTGTGTTCCCGTCGATGAAGAACATTGCAGCGATCTTCAATGAGGCGCTCTCGGCCCTCAATGCGCGCGATCTCAAGAAGGCCGAGGAGGGCTTCAGGCGGGTCATCAAGTCCGAGCCGTCGCATGTGCCTGCGCTCAACCTGCTGACAATCGTTCTCATGAACACGAACCGGTTCGCCGAGGCCGAGCCATTCATCGCGCGCGCGGTCAAGCTCAATCAAGGATCGGATGTTTCCTTCTACAATTACGGGCTGATCGCCAAGCAGCTTGGCAAGCCCGCACTCGCGCACGAGCAATTCACCTCGGCCTTGCGGCTCAATCCAAATGTGCGCGAGAGCTGGAACAACCGCGGCGCGGCCTGTAACGATCTCGGTCAATACGAAGCGGCTATATCCGACTTCGACAGATCGATTGCTCTCGATCCGAACTACGCCGACGCTCATGCGAACAAGGGCAAGTCGCTGCTCGAACTCGGGCGCCATGCCGAGGCGTTGGCCGCCTATGACCGGGCGCTCTCCGTCAGGCCCGAACTGGCGGAAGCCTGGCTCGGCCGCGGCACGGCGCTGGCTCGGCGCGGGCACCGCGACGAGGCTCTTGCCGCCTTTGACAGGGCACTTTCCATCAGGGGCGATCTGGCGGAGGGCTGGATCGGCAGGGGCAATGTCCTGTACGAGCTCAGGCGCTACGCGGATGCCGCCGCGTCCTACGACCGCGCACTCGGCATCGCCCCTGAATCGGCGGCCGCCTGGCTTGGCCGGGGCAACGTCAACGCGGATATCAAGCGCTATGACGAAGCGCTCACGGCCTACGGAAAAGCACTCTCGATCAAGCCGGATTCGACCCAGGCCCTGATTGGCCGCGGCAACGTCTTCACGGCCCTCAAGCTTCACGACGATGCCCTCGCGCTCTACGACGTGGTGCTCTCGGGCAAAGCGAATTCGGCCGAGGCCTGGCTCGGCCGCGGCAATGTCCTTCTGGATTTGCGGCGTCACGACGATGCACTCGCCGCCTACGACAAGGCGGTCTCCATCGCGCCGGACCTGGCGGAAGCCTGGCTGGGCCGCGGCAACGTTTTCGCCGACGTTAAGAACTACGGGGAGGCGCTCGACGGCTACGACAAGGCGCTGTCCATCAGGTCCGACCTGGCGGAGGCCTGGTTCGGGCGAGGGAACATCTTCGCCGACCTTCGTCGCCACGACGACGCGTTCGCGGCCTTCGACAGGGCGTTCTCGCTCAATCGCGGCCTGCCCGGGGTGGAAGGCGCAAGGCTCTATTCGAAGCTGAATTGCTGCGACTGGACGGAGATAGAGGCTGAAAGAACGCGCTTGATCGCATCCATTCGTGCGGGCGAGGGGGGCTGTCAGCCGTTTGCGCTGCTCTCGATTGCGGCCTCGGCCGAGGACCAGCGACGAAGCGCCGATTTCTGGATCGAAAGGATGCTTGGTCTTGCCGCGCGCAAGACCGTCGAGGCTGCCCCCGTTCAGGCCGACAAGATCCGCATCGGCTACTTGTCGGGGGATTTTCGCACTCATCCAGTCAGCTATCTGGCCGCAGGGCTTTTCGAGGCCCACGATCGCACCCGATTTGAAACGCATGGTTTCTCGATCGGCCCGACCGACCACAGCGATCTGCGCGCCCGATTGGAGAGGAGCTTCGACCATTTTACCGATCTCTTCGGGCGGAGCGATGATGAAATCATGGGCTGCATCGAGGCGGCCAAGATCGACATCCTCGTGGACCTGATGGGGCATACGCTCGGAGCACGGCTCGCTCTTCTCGCGCGGCGGCCGGCTCCAGTTCTCGCAGGTTATCTCGGCTTTGCCGGCACCGTCGGCGGAGGATTGCTGGATTATGTGATCGCCGATGAGCGGGTCATTCCTGCCGAGGACCGCAAGCACTTTTCGGAGAAGGTCGTCTGGCTGCCGCATTGCTTCATGCCTCACGATGCCGAGGGACGCGCGATCTCGCATGCCGGGCTCGACAGGCGGGCGCAGGGATTGCCCGCCGACGGCGTCGTCTTCTGCGGCTTCAACAACGCCTACAAACTCAATCCTGCGACGTTTGGGAGCTGGATGCGCATCCTGAGGGATGTCGACGGCTCTGTCGTCTGGCTTTCCGATCTCCCGGATGTCGCAAAATCCAATTTGCGGAGAGCGGCCGAGGCGAGCGGCATCGATCCGCAGCGCCTGGTCTTTGCGGCGCGCATTGCCTCGACGGCGGATCACCTGGCGCGTCACGGCCTGGCAGACCTGTTCCTGGACGCTCTGCCGTACAATGCTCACACCACCGCAGGCGACTCTCTCTGGGCTGGCCTGCCCGTGCTGACGCTGACAGGAGAAGCCTATGCGGGCCGGGTCGCAGCCAGCCTGCTGCATGCTCTCGGATTGGCCGAACTCATCACGCATTCTCGCGATGAATATGAAGAACGCGCGATTGAACTGGCTCTCAATCGTGAGAAGCTCCACGGCATCAGGGAAACTCTGGAAAAGCGTCGTCATACGATGCCGCTCTTCGATACGCCTCTGCTTGCCCGAAACCTGGAACAAGCGTTTGAGGCCATGGTTCGGCGGTATCGTGCCGGACTGCCGCCCGACCACATCGAGATGTCCTCGGTACGATCCGTCTGACGCGTGGAACGCCGGCCGATCGGTTGATCCGGATTCGATCGGGGCCGCGAGCAGCCGATGCCGCGTCCTCGACGGTCCCAGCCGTACTCCATGCGACGATCCGGTTTTGCGCACAGATTCGGCGGGGATTCGCGCGCTCGATTCGAGTGAGACAGCGGCGCAGCTGCGCTACGGAGGCCGGTGCCCAAACCGGGGATTTTTCAAGGCGATTGGAACCGAAGAAATTTCTCTATATTTATCAGTCGGTTACACGAGTGGTTTGATCACATCTGCGTGTTATTTGTGCAACACCCATCGGAAAACACGTGTTGGAGGCCCGATCCGAAGCGTTCTTTTGTTGTGTGTGCAAAGACGTTCAGTAATTGTGATCGAGCGACGGAGGGGGGCATCCCGAGGTCGTCCCGTTCTAGGTGGTTCGCTTAAGTCCCTCGCGTTTCAGCGGGTGTGTCCGAAGGCGCGAAGCGACTAAGCGGTGGTTACAAGGGACAAGGGAACCAACCTTAGGGTGTCATCACCCAGCGGATCCGGAACCTTCCCTAGAGAGCAAACTTGGAGGTTTAACATGAACTTTAAGAGCCTTTTGCTCGGTACGGCGGCGGGTCTGATCGCCGTTGGCGGAGCTCAGGCAGCCGATCTTCCCGTGAAGGCCAAGGCGGTCGAATACGTGAAGATCTGCTCCCTGTACGGTGCCGGTTTCTACTACATGCCGGGCACTGACACCTGCATCAAGCTCGGCGGCTACGTCCGTGCTGACATGCTGGGGAACACGAACAGCGACTACGGCATTGGCCAGGGCGCTCCCGGCGGTGGTAACAACCGTCTGGACAACTACTACCAGAGCCGCGCTCGTATGGACTTCAACGTCGATACGCGGACGGCGACCGAGTATGGCGTGGTGCGTACCTACGCCGATATGATCTTCTCCTGGGATAGCCAGGCGACCACTGCCAGCAACCCGTCGGCGTTCTCGACCGGTTCCGCTTCGCTCGGCCTCTACCATGCGTTCATCCAGTTCGCTGGTTTCACCTTCGGCCGCACGGTCTCGATCTTCGACACGCCGTGGCAGAGCTATCCGGCTGGCGGTCCCGACTTCCTTCCGGGCGGCAGCAACAACGTGACCGGTGTGAACCAGGTTGCCTACACAGCTGATTTCGGCCAGGGCATCACCGCTTCGGTGGCGTTGCAGGACATGACGACGGCTGCAGGTGGCCAGACGAACCTCTATAACGCCAGCATCACTGCTGGTGGTCTCAGCGGCTTCACTTCGGCTTCGGCTGCTGGCGCTGCCCTCATCCAGGGCATCTACGGCACGAACGATTGGGGTGGCACGCGTACGCCCGACATCGTCGGTCAGGTTCGCGTCGACCAGGCTTGGGGTCTCGCCCAGGTGTCGGTTGCCGCGCACGAACTCCACTCGGCCTACTACGGCACGACGGAACCGAGCGGCCATCCCGACGACAAGTGGGGCTTTGCGGTGCAGGGTGCCTTGTCGATCAAGAACATCCCGACTGGTGCGGGTGACTCGATCAACTTGCAGGCCGTCTACACCGACGGTGCGACCCGCTACAACTTCCAGAGCTTGTTCCCGCAGAACATCTACATCTACGGCGGCAGCAACATCGCGTACCAGAGCCTCGGCTTCGCCGGTATGGCTGACGGTGTCTTCGGCACCGGCACCGGTATCGACACGGTCAAGACCTGGGGCTTCCGTGGTGGTTACACCCACAACTGGTCCCCGAACTGGGCTTCGTCGATCTATGGTGCCTACGCTTCGCTTCGCTACGGCGACACGGGCAAGGCTCTGATCTGCGCGAACTTCGTCGCCGCCTACGGCGCCGCGACTGCCACCTGTAACCCCGACTTCAACCTCGCGGTTCTCGGCGGCAACGTGGTCTGGACCCCGGTCAAGAACCTCGCCTTCACGGCCGACCTGAGCTACGTCTGGCTCGACCAGAAGTACTCGGGCACGATCGCGGGTGCTGCCACGGCGAACGCCGCCGTTGCGAAGCCGGCGGCCACCTACGAGCTGAAGGATCAGGGCAACCTCCAGTTGCTCCTCCGCGCTCAGCGCAACTTCTGATCTCGATCATCTGATCGAGAAGCGAACCCCGGCAGGAAACTGCCGGGGTTTTTATTTGCGGGCCGTGTACAGAGCACCTAAGTGGTGGATCGTTCGAGAGCGCGGCAAGGGAGCTTCAGGCCATGAACTTTTCGACGATCCGCGGGCGGATGCTGAGCGTGCTCGGTGCGATATCGATGGTCGTCTTGGTTGCTCCGGTATTCGCGCCGGCGGCCGCCGAACCCTTGGACCCCAACTATCCGGTGTGCCTTCAGAAATGGGAGTGGGGCGGCAGCAGCAGGATTTCCTGTAGCTACCGGTCATGGGAGGATTGCAAGACTTCTGCGATGGGACTGTCGGCGACGTGCCTCACGAACCCATATTGGTCCGAGCCGACTTCAGCCCGCCCACTTCACCGCCGACCCGCCCCCGACAGGGGGTGGTGAGGATCGAATCCTGTGAAGGGCGGGGTCTCGCGCCTGCGTGGGAGCTACGCCCTCTCGACGATCGCGATCAAACTACCATCTCAGACGACTATCTTGGACCCTTCCACTCCTGGAAGGCATAGGTTGGGTTCAGGCCACAGGCATCGATGGTCCCCGACGCGGTCGCCATGCACTGGCTGTAAGTGGAAAACTGGCAGTTGCCAGGGTACCCCCAACGCATTCCCTGCAGGCAGTAACGATCCTGAATGCCGGTTGGCTGCGGCTGGGAGTGATGGCGAGTCTTGCCGTAGGCGGGCGAGCCACCGCTTGGAAGACTGGACAAGATCACGGCTGCAACCACGAATGCACCAACTGCGCGCAACATGACACGTCTCCGGATTTGTAGAGCCCACCAACCGGTGAGTGGCAATGCTCGTTCCAATCCTATCGCCATGCGGTCGGCAGGGTAATGGGATTTTGCCGAATCCCGCGGCCACGGCCCAGGGCAGGATCGGCTTCATCGACACGCACGCCTATTCCACGCTGCCGGCGCCGCGGCGCAAATCGGCCTCGATCTGCAACCGCGAGCCGCCGCCGAAGCGGGCGCGATAGACCTGAAGGTTTTCCATGATCCGCTGCACGTAGTTGCGCGTCTCGGAGAACGGAATCAGCTCGACCCAGTCGACCGCGTCGACCTTGGGGTCGCGCGGGTCGCCGTAGCGGTCGACCCACTTCTTCACGCTGCCGCGGCCGGCATTGTAGGCGGCAAACGTCATGATGTAGGAGCCGCGATAATCCTCCAGCAGTCCGCCGAGCTCGGCTGAGCCGAGCGTGGCGTTGTAGACCGAATCGTTCTTCAGCCGCCCCAGATCGTAAGTCGCGCCGTGCCGCTTGCAGACATAGCGTGCGGCGTCCGGCGTCACCTGCATCAGCCCGTAGGCCTGCGCCGGCGAGACCACGGAGGGATTGAACGCGCTCTCCTGCCGCGCGATCGCATAGACGATGCTGCGCTCGACCTCGGGGCCGATCGGCGTGAACTGTGGTATGCCGTTGACGGGGTAGGCGTAGTAGTCGAACGGCAGGCCGCGGTTGAGCGCGGCCTTGCCGAGCAGCAGCATGCCGCGCGCGTCGCTGTAACGCTGGCTGAGTTCGCCGAGGCCGGCAAGCGCCTCGGGATCGCCGTTCTCGCCCATGTCGGCGAGCATGGGCACGGCCATCTCGCGCTCGTCGAGCTCGTAGAGCAGGTGCGCGGCGCGCACGATCTCCAGCCGCTCGGCGCCGCGGCCGCGCGGCTGGCTGTTGAGCTCGATCTGCGGCAGGCCGAGCTTCGCGCGTGCGAGCTGGCCGTAATAGCTCGTGGATTGTTCGGCTGCGCGGGCATAGGCGTTGCGCGCCTCCTGCTGGCGGCCGGCGGCTTCCGCGGCACGGCCTTGCCAATAGCCGGCGCGCGCCAGCGTGGTCGGATTGACGCTGCCGACGCCGATGCGGGCAAAATGCTGGGTGGCCGCTGCCGGATCGTTGAGGAAGCGCAGCGCGATCCAGCCGGCGGTGAATTCCTGCTCGGTCTTGTAGATGTCGCGCGAGGGCAGGGCCGCATCGCGCGCGATCAGATAGGCGCTGCGGAATTCCTCGGTGTCGATCATCTTGCGCGCCAGGAGACGCCGCTCGATCCACCATTCGTCGAGATTGTAGAGCCGGCCCGGATCCTTCGGCGCCGACAGCATGAGCTGGGCGGCCTCAGTGAACTTCTCCTCGCGGCGCAGCAGCTGGATCTTGCTGAAGATGAAGCCGGGATCGTTGTGCAGCTCGCGCGGCACGGCGTCGAGCAGCGCATGCGCGTTCGGCGCTTTCTTGACGGCGGCGATGCGGGCCTTGGCGAGCGCGACATAGCCGGCGCCGAGGCGCTTTGCAGCGCGTAGCGCCGCTTCGTTCTCGCTGCCGTAGAGCAGCGTGTCCATCCGCGCCTTCTGGTCGCCCGGCGTCAGCAGGGCGCCGAACTGGTCGAGCGCGTTGTTCTCGGTGTCCTCCGACATCGGATCGCTGCGCCAGGCCTCGCGCACCAGGCGTTCTGCATTGGCGCGGTCGCCGCGCGCCAGCATCGCCTTGGCGAGCGTGAAGCGGCCCTTGGCGGACACGGGGGATTCATTCTCGAACCACGACCACGCGACGGAATCGTCGCGCCTGTCGTCCCACATCGCGGCCTCGAGGCGCCGGCGCAGGAAGGTTTGCGACGGCCAGCTCGGATTGGCGGACAGGAAGGCGCGGTAGCGCTCGACGGTGGCGCCATTGTCTTCGCTGCGCAGGATGATCCATTCGGCGAGCTTTCGCGCGACGGGGTCGGAGATGGAGGCGGCGTAGTTGCTGGCATCGCCCGATTTGCGCTTGCGCACGAGCTCGATGACGGTCTCCAGCGTGTCCTTGTCGGCTTGCGGCGTCGAGGAGGTCGCAGCGACCGCGGCCGGCGTGACCGGCTTGCGCGGCGTCGCATGCTGGCGGGTCGCAGGCGCCAGCACGGGGGCTGCGACCGGCTTGGCGGCGGCCGGGGCCGCTGGTTTGATGGTGGCCGTCGCGGCCGGCGCAGGTGCGGTTTTCGGAGACGAACCGCTGGCGGCTGGATGCGATTTCGGCGCCGGCGCTGCCGCCGCTGGCTTGTCCTTAGTGGGATCCTTGCCGGCGTTCTTGCCAGCATCCTTACCGGCATCTTTGCCAGGCTTCTTCGCTGCATCCTTGGCCGGGGCACTCGTCGCACCCTTGCTCGCGCCCTTCGCTGCGTCCTTGCCGGTTCCCTTGACTGTATCCTTGGCTGTTTCCTTGGCCGACCCTTTGGCTGGCCCCTTGGCCGCATCCTTGGCGGCTGGCTTCGCCGTGTTCTTCGCAGCGTCTTTGGCGGGGTCCGCAGCCGTCTCATTGGACTTGGCGAGGGCGGCGCAGCCCACCGACAGCCCTGCCGTCAGGCACACGACCAGACCAAGGGATCGCCATGCGGCGCGCGGAAAGGAGGTCACGGCGTTACGTCGCCCCGAATCAGTCAATTGGCTCAAGACCTATCTGTACAAGATCTGGCTGTATTTGATTGAATATGCGGACAAAATACCAACAGCCGCTTACCGTCGCCGGGTTTGCACCACCACCGCGGCAAAATCGCGGCCTAAACGGTGTGTCACACGGAAGCGGCCCTTTTACCGCCGGGACAGACCCGGTATGAAGGGGGCTTGCTCGAGAGATCGCCGCGTACGGAGGAAGTCCATGGCAGCCAAGACAAAATTCCGGGGGTCGTTCACCGCCTTGGTCACGCCGTTCAAGAACGGCGCGCTGGACGAGGCGGCGTTCCGCTCGCTGGTCAACTGGCAGATCTCCGAGGGCACCAACGGCCTGGTCCCGGTCGGCACCACCGGCGAGAGCCCGACGCTCAGCCATGACGAGCACAAGAAGGTCGTCGAATGGTGCATCGCTGAAGCCAAGGGCCGCGTGCCTGTCGTTGCCGGCGCCGGCTCCAATTCGACCAAGGAGGCGGTCGAGCTCTCCCAGCATGCCGAGAAGGCGGGCGCGGATGCGGTGCTGGTGGTGACACCCTACTACAACAAGCCGACCCAGGAAGGCATGTACCAGCACTTCAAGGCGATCAACGACGCGATCGGGATTCCGATCATCATCTACAACATCCCGCCGCGCTCGGTGATCGACATGTCGGTCGACACCATGAAGCGGCTGTGGGAGCTGAAGAACATCGCCGGCGTCAAGGACGCCACCGCCAGCATGGTCCGCGTCTCGCAGCAGCGCGCGGCGATGGGCGAGGACTTCAACCAGCTCTCCGGCGAGGACGCGACCATCCTCGGCTATATGGCGCATGGCGGCCACGGCTGCATCTCGGTGACCTCGAACGTCGCGCCGCGCCTGTGCTCGGAGTTCCAGGCGGCCTGGGCGAAGGGCGACCACGCCACCGCCTTGAGGCTGCACGACAAGCTGATGCCGCTGCACAACAATCTCTTCATCGAGAGCAATCCGGCGCCGATCAAGTACGCGATGTCGCTGCTCGGCAAGCTGGACGAGACGCTGCGGCTGCCCATGGTCCCGGTCTCGGAGCCGACGCGCGTTGCCGTGCGCAGCGCCATGGTTCATGCCGGCTTGATCAACTGAGGCGCTCGCCTCCCGGAGACCTTTCATGAGCGTCGAGGAAAGAGGCACGCGAATGCTCAGGGAGTTCCGCGAGTTCGCCATGAAGGGCAATGTCGTCGACCTCGCGGTCGGCGTCATCATCGGCGCGGCCTTCGGCGCCATCGTCACGTCGCTGGTCGGCGACATCATCATGCCGATCATCGGCGCCGCCACCGGCGGCCTCGACTTCTCGAACTACTTCGTCCCCTTGTCGAAGTCGGTGACCGCCACCAACTTAGCTGACGCGAAAAAGCAAGGCGCCGTACTTGCTTACGGTAGCTTCCTGACGCTGACGATCAACTTCATCATCATTGCCTTCGTGTTGTTCCTGGTGATCCGTGCCATGAACAAGTTGAAGCGCAAGGACGAGGCGGCGCCTGCGGCTCCGCCAAAACCGTCCGCGGAGGTCGAGCTGCTGACCGAGATCCGCGATCTCCTCAAGAAGTGACGCGCGCGCTTCATCCGAACTGTTAGCTTACGCGCGCATCTCGATCAGGTTTGACCTCCATGGCCGACAAGAACGAACGTCCGATCAAGGTCATGGCGGAAAATCGCAAGGCCCGCTTCAACTACGCCATCGAGGACACGGTCGAGGCGGGCATTGCGCTGACCGGCACCGAGGTGAAGTCGATCCGCAACGGCAAGAGCACGATCGCGGAATCCTACGCCGATTCCAAGGACGGCGAGATCTGGCTGATCAACGCCACCATTCCCGAATATCTCCAGGGCAACCGCTTCAATCACGAGCCCAAGCGGCCGCGCAAGCTGCTGCTGCATCGCCGGCAGATCAACAAGCTGATGGGCGCGGTCGACCGCGAGGGCATGACGCTGATCCCGCTCAAGCTCTATTTCAACGAGCGGGGCCGCGCCAAATTGCAGCTCGCGGTTGCGAAAGGCAAGAAGCTGCACGACAAGCGCGAGACCGAGAAGAAGCGCGACTGGAGCCGAGAGAAGGGCCGGCTGATGCGGGCGAGGGGATAGCGGCAAGAGGACGGGATGAACCAGAGAAACCTGCTCGAGGTCGATTGGAGCCAGATTCCCGCACCCGCCGACGACGGCGGTGCCGCGCACCTGAAGGGCAAGACCTTGCCTCCGATCAGCCTGCTCGCCACCGACGACACCTCGGTGGCGCTGTCGGCGCTTTCGGGGCGGACCGTGGTGTTCGCCTATCCGCGGACCGGTGAGCCCGGCAAGATTTCGCTGGTCGACGATTGGGACATGATTCCGGGGGCGCGCGGCTGTACGCCGCAGACTTGCGCGTTTCGTGATCTGTTCGCCGAGCTGAAGGCTGCCGGCGCCGCGCAGGTGTATGGCCTTTCGACCCAAAGCAACGAATATCAGACCGAGATGGCCTCACGACTGCATCTGCCGTTTCCAGTGCTGTCGGACGAAAAGCTGGCGCTGACGCGCGCCCTCGATCTGCCGACCATGGAGGTCGCAGGTCTAACGCTGATCAAGCGCCTTGCGCTGATCATCGACGACGCCAGGATCACGCACGTGTTCTATCCGGTGTTTCCGCCCGACCGGAACGCCGGCGACGTCCTGGACTGGCTGAAGGCCAATCCCGCCGAGAATTCCACCAAGGCCTAGTCGAGGCCCGCCTTCACCTTCGCGAATACGGACCTGAACATATCCGGCGTCAGCACGCCGGTGTTCGTGTTGTAGCGCGAGCAGTGATAGCTGTCGTAGAGCTTGAACGCGCCGGCTTGATGCACCGCGCCGTGGCCGAACGGGGCCTGAGAAGCCTTCAGATTCAGCGGCTTGAGCACGGTGTCGTGCGCAATGCGTCCGAGCGCGACGATCGCGCGCAGGTTCGGCATGGTCGCAAGGTTCGCGGCGAGAAACTGGCGGCAGGTGTTGATCTCGACCGGCAGCGGCTTGTTCTGCGGCGGTACGCAATGCACGGCGTTGGCGATCCGGCAGTCGACCAGCCTCAACCCGTCGTCGGGCCGCGCCTGATAGGTGCCCCTGGCGAAGCCGTATTCAAGCAGCGTGGCGTAGAGCAGGTCGCCGGCATAGTCGCCGGTGAAGGGACGGCCGGTGCGGTTGGCGCCTTGCATCCCCGGCGCAAGGCCGACGATCAAAAGCCGCGCCTTGATGTCGCCGAAGGGCGCGACCGGCGCATTGTGCCATAGCGGCTCGCGCGCGCGGTTCGCCTCGCGAAAGGCGACCAGGCGCGGACAGAGCGGACAGTCACGGTTGGGGACGAGGGTGAGGGGCGGGCGGCCTGACCTTACCGCCTCACTCCTCGAGGTCGTCATCGCCCCTCGGCGCCATCGTCGTCGCGCGCTGGAGGAATTGCGGGGCATGATGGCGCGGCTCGCGCTCGCTGCGGTCACGCGGAGCCGGGCGTTCGGACGGGTCGCGGCCAAGCTTGGATTGCAGCTCGACGAGGTCGGTGAAGACGTCGGCCTGGCGGCGCAGCTCGTCGGCGATCATCGGCGGCTGGCTCGCGATGGTGGAGATCACCGTGACCCGCACGCCGCGACGCTGGACGGCCTCGACCAGGGAGCGGAAATCGCCGTCACCCGAGAACAGCACCATCTGGTCGACGTGCTCGGCGAGCTCCATGGCATCCACCGCAAGCTCGATGTCCATGTTGCCCTTGACCTTGCGGCGGCCGGAGGCGTCGATGAATTCCTTGGTCGCCTTGGTGACGACGGTGTAGCCGTTGTAGTCCAGCCAGTCGATCAGCGGGCGGATCGAGGAGTATTCCTGATCCTCGATGATGGCAGTGTAGTAGAACGCCCTGAGCAGCGTCCCGCGGCTCTGAAACTCCTTCAGCAGGCGCTTGTAATCGATGTCGAAGCCCAGAGTTTTCGCTGTCGCGTAGAGATTGGCCCCATCGATGAAGAGCGCGATCTTGTTGGTCGGAGAAGGTGACATTCAGTTTGCTCGCGTAGAGTTCGTGATTGATCGTTTATTGTTGGCGCGGCGGCAGCAAGCCGCGCAGTCCTAAGGTGACGCCGAAACCCGTCGAAACCGCAAATCCGGAGAAGTCGGGGCAATCAAGGTATAGTTATGGCCGATCTGCATACATCCGGTGCCGCCCTCAATGGCAGCCCGAGAAACCACCCATCCTAGCCCCAATGTGGGGGTAGCAGAGCCGTTTGGCGAGGCCAAATCACAAATTGGCCTTGCGAAACCGCCCCTTCCCCTATAACTAGCCCCGATCATCCACATATTTCGTCCCACCCACAACGGAGCGACAGTCCATGGCTCGCGTCACCGTAGAAGATTGTATCGACAAGGTCGACAACCGGTTTGACCTGGTCCTGCTGGCCGCCCACCGTGCCCGCATGATTTCGTCCGGTTCACAACTAACGGTTGACCGCGATAACGACAAGAACCCTGTTGTGTCTTTGCGTGAAATTGCGGACGAGACCATCTCTCCGGAGGACCTCCGCGAAGAGCTGGTGCACTCGCTCCAGAAGTTCGTCGAGGTCGACGAGCCCGAGCCCGATACGGTGCCGCTGATCGGTTCCGCCGGCGCCAGCGTCGATGCGGACGATACCGAAGTTGCCGTTGAGCGCATGACCGAAGAGGAGCTTCTGAAGGGCCTCGAAGGCCTCGCGCCGCCGGAAGAGCAGCCCGAGGAGGACGAGTAAATCGTCCCATCGCAGTCGTCGACTTCTTGTGATCTTATCAAAGGCCCGAACCTGCGTTCGGGCCTTTGCTTTTGTTGGTGTTTTCGTGGTTACCATAGTGTTGCCGTTCGCGCTGCGTGCTGTCACTGAATTGATCGGACGCGCGCGCGATCGGAGCTAAGGTGTATGCAACGGGCCGCCTCAAGGTCCGTTTGAAGGCAGGATGGCATGGTGTATCGGCGCCGGAGACCAACGCAGATGCTGGCAGCAACCGAATCGGTTGCCGCGGCTCCGACTGCGCCGGTGGCCCGCCCGGCCAAGCCCCGCGCGCGCATGATGCGTCAATATGACCTCGTCGAGCGCGTCAGGTCCTACAATGCCAACACCAACGAAGACCTGCTGAACCGCGCCTATGTGTACGCCATGAAGGCGCACGGCTCGCAGACCCGTGCCTCGGGCGATCCGTATTTCTCGCATCCGCTCGAAGTGGCAGCGATTCTCACCGACCTGAAGCTCGACGACGCCACCATCGTGGCGGCGCTGCTGCACGACACGATCGAGGACACCGAGGCGACGCGCGGCGAGATCGACCAGATCTTCGGGCCCGAGATCGGCGCGCTGGTCGAGGGCCTCACCAAGCTGAAGCGGCTCGAGCTGGTGTCGCGCGAGGCCAAGCAGGCCGAGAACCTGCGCAAATTGTTGCTGGCGATTGCCGACGATGTCCGCGTGCTTCTGGTGAAGCTCGCCGACCGCCTCCACAACATGCGCACGCTGGACTTCGTGCCGACCGAGTCGCGACGGCGCATCGCCGAGGAGACGCTCGACATCTATGCGCCGCTGGCGGGGCGCATGGGCATGCAGGAGATGCGCGAGGAGCTGGAAGACCTGTCCTTCCGCACCCTCGATCCCGAAGCCTATTCGGTGGTGATGCAGCGGCTCGATGCGCTCGCCGAGCGCAACCGCAACCTGATCGGCGAGATCGAGGCGCAGCTCTCCAACAACCTGCGCCACCGCGGCCTCGGGGCGCGGGTCTACGGCCGCCGCAAGAAGCCATTCTCGATCTGGACCAAGATGGAGCGCAAGTCGGTCGGCTTCGAGCAATTGTCCGACATCTTCGGCTTCCGCGTCGTCGTCAACGACATCGAGTCCTGCTATCGCGCGCTCGGCATCGTCCACACCGCCTGGCCGGTCGTGCCCGGGCGCTTCAAGGACTACATCTCGACGCCGAAGCAGAACGACTACCGCTCGATCCACACCACCGTGATCGGCCCGGGCAACCAGCGCGTCGAGCTGCAGATCCGTACCGAGGCGATGGACCAGATCGCCGAGCGCGGCATCGCCGCGCATGTGTTCTACAAGGAAGGCGTGGGCTCGCCGACCGAATTCCTCAAGCGCGAGTCCAATGCGTTCGCCTGGCTGCGCCACACCATCGGCATCCTCTCGGAGAGCGCCAATCCCGAGGAATTCCTCGAGCACACCAAGCTCGAGCTGTTCCACGACCAGGTGTTCTGCTTCACCCCGAAGGGCAAGCTGATCGCGCTGCCGCGCCATGCCAACGTGATCGACTTCGCCTATGCGGTGCATACCGACGTCGGCAACAGCGCCGTCGGCTGCAAGATCAACGGCCAGTTCGCGCCACTGTCCTCGGAGCTCCAGAACGGCGACGAGGTCGAGGTGCTGACCTCGGAAGCGCAATCGGCGCCGCCGTCCGCCTGGGAAACGCTCGCGGTCACCGGCAAGGCGCGCGCCGCGATCCGCCGCGCCACCCGCACCGCCGTGCGCGATCAATATGTCGGCCTCGGCCGGCGTATCGTCGAGCGCCTGTTCGAGCGCGCCAAGATCGAATACGCCGACGACAAGCTCAAGGGCGCGCTGCCGCGGCTCGCGCGCACCTCGATCGAGGACGTCATGGCGGCCGTGGGACGCGGCGAGATCAAGGCCTCCCACGTCGCGCGCGCGATGTATCCCGACTACAAGGAAGAGCGCATCGCGCGCTACGGCGTCAAGAAGGGGCTTGCCGCCAAGCTCAAGGAGAAATCGTCGGAGCCGCGCAGCCCGGTCGCGATCCCGATCCGCGGCATCAATTCCGACCTGCCGGTGAAGTTCGCGCCGAACGGCGGCGCCGTGCCCGGCGACCGCATCGTCGGCATCGTCACGCCGGGCGAGGGCATCACGATCTATCCGATCCAGGCGCCGGCCCTGAAGGATTTCGAGGAGGAGCCGGAGCGCTGGCTCGACGTGCGCTGGGACATCGAGGACTCCGCGCCGCAGCGCTTCCCGGCGCGTATCAGGGTCGAGAACGTCAACGAGCCGGGCGCGCTGGCGCAGATCGCGACCGTGATCGCCGAGCACGACGGCAACATCGACAACATCAGCATGCAGCGCCGTTCGCCTGATTTCACCGAGACGACGATCGACCTCGAAGTCTACGATCTGAAGCACCTGAGCGCGATCCTGGCCCAGCTGCGGGCAAAGGCGGTCGTCGCCCGCGTCGAACGTGTTAATGGATAGACGCCGCTCGCATGCGTCTGTCTCCCTGATTTCGTGAGTCCTGAAATGCCCGCTTCTCCGCTCCGCCTCGGCGTCAATATCGACCATGTCGCAACCGTCCGTAACGCGCGCGGCGGCCGCCATCCCGATCCGGTGCGCGCCGCGCTGCTGGCGATCGAGGCCGGCGCCGACGGCATCACCGCGCACTTGCGCGAGGATCGCCGCCACATCCGCGACGAGGACATGGCGCGGCTGAAGGCCGAGATCTCCAAGCCGCTCAATTTCGAGATGGCGGCGACCGACGACATGATGCGGATCTCGCTCGCCACCAAGCCGCATGCGGTGTGCCTGGTGCCGGAGCGCCGGCAGGAGGTGACGACCGAAGGCGGCCTCGACGTGGTCGGCCAGCACAATGCGCTCGCGCCCTACATCGCGCGGCTGAACGATGCCGGCATCCGGGTTTCGCTGTTCATCGCGGCCGATCCCGCCCAGATCGAGATGGCGGCGCGGCTGCGGGCGCCCGTGATCGAGATCCACACCGGCGCCTGGTGCGACGCCGTCGTCGATGGTCACACCGACAAGGCCGAGGCCGAATGGCAGCGGATCGTTGCTGGGGTGAAGCTGGCGAAGGCCGCCGGGCTCGAAGTCCATGCCGGGCACGGGCTCGATTATGCGAGGGCGGAGACGATCGCGGCGCTGCCTGACATCATGGAGCTCAATATCGGCTACTACATGATCGGCGAGGCGCTGTTCGTCGGCCTCGCCGAGACGGTGCGGAGCATGCGCGCGGCGATGGACCGCGGCCGGGGCCGGGCATGATCATCGGCATCGGCTCCGACCTGATCGACATCACCCGGGTGGCCAAGGTGATCGAGCGCCATGGCGAGCGCTTCCTCGACCGCATTTTCACCGCGGCCGAGCGCGCCAAGGCGGAGCGGCGCGCCAAGAACGAGAGGATGGTGGTCGCGACCTACGCCAAGCGCTTCGCCGCCAAGGAAGCCTGCTCCAAGGCGCTTGGCACCGGGATCCGGCTCGGTGTCTGGTGGCGTGACATGGGCGTGGTCAACCTGCCCGGGGGGCGCCCGACCATGCAGTTGACGGGCGGGGCGCTCGCCCGGCTCCAGGCCCTGACGCCGGAGGGGTTCGAGGCCAGGATCGACCTGTCGATCACCGACGACTGGCCGCTGGCACAGGCCTTCGTCATCATTTCCGCCGTGCCGCTGGCCAAGCCTTGAAGCACAACTGCTCGTTTTATAATTCGTATTTAAAATCAACATCTTATGAAGTTTTGACGCGATCCTTGATTGCGTGGACCCCGACAACCGTCTAAAAGTCCGCCGACGCAAATCAGGCTGGGCGAATTCGGCTTTACGCCGGAATTGGCCCTCACTATCAGAATCAGGACAATCTCCTTGGGCCGCGAACGATGGGCTGTTCGCGGGAGGAGGGCGCTCTGTGACCGCCGGCCGGAATTGAGAGAGCAATGAGCGTGACTTCGGGAACGAAAACTGAAAGCGGCGTCGGCGAAACGATCCGGGTCGTGATCCACGCTCTCCTGATCGCGCTGGTGATCCGCACGTTCCTGTTCCAGCCCTTCAACATCCCGTCCGGTTCGATGAAGGCGACGCTGCTGGTCGGCGACTATCTGTTCGTCTCGAAATATTCCTACGGCTATAGCCACTACTCGATTCCGTTCTCGCCGAACCTGTTCTCCGGAAGGATCTGGGGCTCGGATCCGAACCGCGGCGACATCGTCGTGTTTCGCCTGCCGAAGGACGACTCCACCGACTACATCAAGCGCGTGATCGGCCTTCCCGGCGACCGCGTCCAGATGAGGGACGGGCTGCTCTACATCAACGACACCCCGGTCGAGCGGCAGCGCATGAGCGAGTTCGTCGGCGAGGATCCGTGCGGCTCCGAAGGCGGCGGCATCTCGCGGGTGAAGCGCTGGAAGGAGACGCTGCCGAACGGCGTCTCCTACGAGACGCTCGACTGCGCCGACAACGGCTACATGGACAACACCAACGTCTACAATGTGCCGCCCGGCCACTTCTTCATGATGGGCGACAACCGCGACAACTCCACCGACAGCCGCTTCCTCGGCCAGGTCGGCTACGTTCCGCAGGAGAATTTGATCGGCCGCGCCCAGATGATCTTCTTCTCCATCGCCGAAGGCGAGCATGCCTGGATGTTCTGGCGCTGGCCGTGGGCGGTGCGCTGGAACCGGTTCTTCAATATCGTCCGATGAAAGACGAAGCCAAGGACATCGCGACCCAACCGATCGAGGCGCAAGCCGTCCCTGAGGGCGAAGCTGCACCGAAGACGCCTGCGAAGAAGAAGCGGGTACGCAAGGCCAAAGCCACGGATGCGAATGCGGCACTCGAGGCGCGCATTGGTTACAGCTTTGCGGATCCGAACCAGCTGATCCAAGCGATCACGCATGTCTCGGCGCTGAAATCCGGGCGCAAGCGCGGCGACAGCTATCAGCGGCTGGAATTCCTCGGCGACCACGTGCTCGGGCTCGTCGTCTCCGACATGCTCTATCACGCCTTCCCGAATGCCGACGAGGGCGAGCTGTCCAAGCGTCTTGCAGAACTGGTGCGCAAGGAGAGCTGCGCCGACGTCGCCAAGTCGCTCGGTCTGCTCGACGACATCAAGCTCGGCTCGGTCGGGCCCAGCGCCGACGCCCGCCTGCGCAAGAGCGTGCTCGGCGACATCTGCGAGGCCGTGATCGGCGCCATCTTCCTCGACGGCGGCCATGCGGCGGCATCCGACTTCGTCAAGCGCAACTGGACCGAACGCATGCACAAGCCGCGGCGTCCCTTGCGCGATCCCAAGACCGTGCTGCAGGAATGGGCGCAGGGGAAGGGGCTGCCGACGCCTGTCTACCGCGAGGTCGAGCGCACCGGCCCGCATCACGATCCGCAGTTCCGCGTCGCGGTGGACCTGCCGGGACTGGCGCCGGCCGAAGGCATCGGCGGCAGCAAGCGCGCAGCAGAAAAGGTGGCGGCCTCGGTGATGATCGAACGTGAAGGCGTTGGCGGCGGCAATGACGGCTGAAACAAGCGGCGAGGCGCCCGCCGCGACGCGCTGCGGCTTCGTTGCGCTGATCGGCGCGCCGAATGTCGGAAAATCCACGCTGGTCAACGCGCTGGTCGGCGCCAAGGTCACCATCGTCTCGCGCAAGGTGCAGACCACGCGCGCGCTGATCCGCGGCATCGTCATCGAGAACAACGCGCAAGTGATTCTGGTCGACACGCCCGGCATCTTCCTGCCCAAGCGCCGGCTCGACCGCGCGATGGTGTCGACCGCCTGGAGCGGGGCACATGACGCCGATCTCGTCTGCGTGCTGCTCGATGCCAAGGCCGGGATCGACGAGGAGGCCGAGGCGATCCTCACCAAGGTCGCCAGCGTGAAACACGAGAAGATCCTGGTGATCAACAAGGTCGATCTGGTTCAGCGCGAGAAGCTGCTGGCGCTGGCGCAGGCCGCCAACGAGCGCATGCCGTTCGCGAAGACCTTCATGATCGCGGCGATCTCGGGCGACGGCGTCGACGACCTCAGGCATACGCTGGCCGAGATCGTGCCGCCGGGGCCGTTCCTCTATCCCGAGGACCAGATGTCGGACGCGCCGATGCGGCAGCTTGCGGCCGAGATCACGCGCGAGAAGATCTATCGCAAGTTGCACCAGGAATTGCCCTACCAATCCACGGTCGAGACCGACAAGTGGGAGGAGCGCAAGGACAAGTCGGTGCGCATCGAGCAGACGATCTTCGTGGAGCGCGAGAGCCAGCGCAAGATCGTGCTCGGCGCGGGCGGCGCCACCATCAAGTCGATCGGCGCGGACTCGCGCAAGGAGCTCGCCGAGATCCTGGGCGTGCCGGTGCACCTGTTCCTGTTCGTCAAGGTACGCGAGAACTGGGGCGACGATCCCGATCGCTACCGCGAGATGGGCCTGGAATTTCCCAAAGAATAAGCAAGAAAAGATCGGTCACCGATGAGCGTACCCAGCAACGTCCGGCGCTTCGAAGCGCTGCTCTATGCGTCACTGATGCTGGATGCCCTGTCGGTCGCGGTGCAGGACCGCACGCCCACTGCCGAGATGACCGAGCAAATGATCATGACGGCGACCTTGCTCGCCGGCGGCATGATCCTGCTGCTGGTCTATTTCGTCTGGCTGGCCGCGCACTGGCGCAAGAACTGGCCGCGCTGGGTGCTGGCGGCAGCCCTCGTGCTGTCGGTGATTTCGCTCGGCCAGATCATCGGCGAGAAGGGCATGGAGCTCGACAGCGCCATCGAGATCGTCTCCTGCGTGCTGACGACGCTGGGCCTGTATTTCTCCTTCAGCGGCGATGCCCAGGGCTGGTTCAACGCGTGAGGTCTTGCGCGGTGGACAATGCGGCGGATTACGCCTTCGGCTAATCCGCCCTACGTCTGATAGGCGTGAGCAATGATCACCCCGCTCACGATGATGGTCCAAACGACAAACCCGACGATGACGCCGAGCGCCGGGGACAGGATCACCCGGCCTTCGCCGCAACGCGTGATCTGCAGGAAGCCGGTCCAGCCGATCCCGGTCATGCCTTTGGGGACTTCGACGGTGACCTTGCCGAAGGTGACGGCGAACAGCAAAGCCAGCGCCGTGAAATAGAAAATGGTCGGCAAGGCGTCGAAGACGACCCACCAGAGCAGCCAGACCACCAGTTCGAGAACTGAGACGATAAAACCGGCAATGATGTCCATCGTGATCCCCGGCGTGTCTGATCTTCTGCGTCGGGACATATAGCGCTATATCTAGCAGATGGAATGGACCGACGAAGGCATCGTGCTGGGCGTGCGGCGGCATGGCGAGAGCAGCGCCATCGTCGAGCTCTTGACGCGTGCGCATGGCCGGCATCTCGGCCTCGTGCGCGGTGGCGCCGGTTCGCGGATGCGGCCGCTGCTGCAACCCGGCAACAGCGTCAGCGCGGTGTGGCGGGCGCGGCTCGACGAGCACCTCGGTACCTATGCCATCGAGGGCTTGAAGCTGCGCGCGGCGACCCTGCTGGGATCCTCCCATGGCGTCTACGGCGTCACCCATCTGGCCTCGATCGCGCGGCTGCTTCCCGAGCGCGATCCGCACGGGGACATTTTTGCGCGGCTCGAGCATTCGCTCGATGATTTCGACGACATCGGCAGCGCCGCCGTGCACGTCATCCATTTCGAGCTGGCGATGCTTGCCGAGCTCGGATTTGGGCTCGCGCTGGAAAACTGCGCGGTGACCGGGGAGACCACGGAGCTGATCTATGTCTCGCCGAAATCCGGCGGCGCGGTCTCGCGCGGCGCGGGCGAGCCGTGGTGCGATCGCCTGTTGCGGCTGCCGCCGTTCCTGCGCCACGGCGAAGCCGCGCGCGAGGTCACCGAGCAGGATCTCCAGGACGGCTTTCGGCTGACCGGCCTGTTCCTGCTGCGACACGTGCTGGAGCCGCGCGGGCAGGGCCATTCCGACGCGCGCGCCGGCTTCATCAACGCGCTGACGCGGCAGCAGGCGCGCGCCGCGATTCCCGCGCCATGAGCTGATCGCGCCTCTGCCTTGCCCAGGGACATGGAGTTCCCCGGAACGAAATCGGGATTGGGCGAATTGGCCCTGCTGGTTCCACAACGGGGACAGCCTAAATGTTGATCAGGGGATTCGCCTTATCCGCGGCGCTGCTCGCGTTCGCGCCTGATGCCATGGCCGGTGAGCCGCAGCCGGGCGTGTTTCGCCGGGCATCGTGCACCGTCGTCCGATACTATGTGGCGAAATATTCTGCTGCGGCCGCAGAGACATGGGCGAGGTCAAAGGGTGCGACGGAGGCCGAGATCGAGGCGGCCCGGCGTTGCCTGACCACTGCGCCGGTCACCGCACAGACCAAGACCCCGCAGACCGTGACGGCCGGTTGGGCAGGCCAGTAGGCCGCCCACAGGGAACCAATCCATCCTTGCCCGATTCGCTTCCACGGTTTAACCGGGCGGCATGGGAAAACGAATCGTTCCGCCGGAAGAACCGGCCGAAATTCACGATGTGCCGCTGCGTGAGGCGCTGGAAGAGCGCTATCTTGCCTATGCGCTCTCCACCATCATGCACCGCGCGCTGCCCGACGCGCGCGACGGCCTGAAGCCGGTGCACCGGCGCATCCTGTACGGCATGCGCCTGCTCCGGCTCGATCCCGGCACGGCCTTCAAGAAATCCGCCAAGATCGTCGGCGACGTGATGGGCTCGTTCCATCCGCACGGCGACCAGGCCATCTACGACGCCATGGTCCGCCTCGCGCAGGATTTCTCCTCGCGCTATCCGCTGGTCGACGGCCAGGGCAATTTCGGCAATATCGACGGCGATAACCCCGCCGCCTACCGCTACACCGAAGCGCGCATGACCGACGTCGCGCGGCTTCTGCTGGAGGGCATCGACGAGGACGGGGTCGAATTCCGTCCGAACTACGACGGCCAGTCGAAGGAGCCGGTCGTGCTGCCCGGCGGCTTTCCGAACCTGCTCGCCAACGGTGCGCAGGGCATCGCGGTCGGCATGGCGACCTCGATCCCGCCGCACAACGCCGCCGAGCTCTGCGACGCCGCGCTGCATCTGATCGAGAAGCCCGACGCCAAATCCAGGGCGCTGCTGAAGTGGGTGAAGGGTCCGGATTTCCCGACCGGGGGCATCTGCGTCGATTCCAAGCAGGCGATCGCCGAAGCCTACACCACCGGTCGCGGCTCATTCCGCGTCCGCGCCAGGTGGGAGCAGGAGGAGGGCGCGCGAGGCGCCTGGGTCGTGGTCGTCACCGAGATCCCCTTCCTGGTGCAGAAGTCGCGTCTGATCGAGAAGGTCGCCGAGCTGCTGGACCAGAAGAAGCTGCCGCTGGTCGGCGACATCAGGGACGAGTCGGCCGAAGACGTCCGCATCGTGATCGAGCCGAAATCGAAGAACGTCGATCCCGCGCTGATGATGGAATCGCTGTTCCGGCTGACCGAGCTCGAGAACAAGATTCCGCTGAACCTCAACGTGCTGATCAAGGGCCGCATCCCCAAGGTGGTGGGGCTGGCGGAGTGCCTGCGCGAATGGCTCGACCATCTGCGCGACGTCCTGATCCGCCGGAGCAACTACCGCAAGGCGCAGATCGAGCACCGGCTGGAAGTCCTCGGCGGCTTCCTGATCGCCTATCTGAACATCGACGAGGTGATCAGGATCATTCGCAACGAGGACGAGCCGAAGCCGGCGTTGATGAAGGAGTTCAAGCTCACCGAGGTGCAGGCTGAAGCCATCCTCAACATGCGTCTCCGGAGCTTGCGCAAGCTCGAGGAAATGGAGATCCGCACCGAGGACAAGAACCTCCGTGCCGAGCTCAAGGGCATCAACGCGGTGCTCGCCTCGGAGCCCGAGCAGTGGAAGAAGGTCGGCGAGCAGGTCGGCAAGGTCCGCGACATGTTCGGACCGAAGACGCCGCTCGGCAAGCGCCGCACCACCTTTGCCGACGCGCCCGAGCACGATCTCGCCGCGATGGAGGAAGCTCTCGTCGAGCGCGAGCCGGTGACGGTCGTGGTCTCCGACAAGGGCTGGATCCGCACCATGAAGGGCCATGTCGAGGATCTCTCGGGCCTCGCCTTCAAGCAGGACGACAAGCTCGGTTTTGCGTTCTTCGCGGAAACGACGTCGAAGCTGCTGCTGTTTGCCACCAACGGCAAATTCTACTCGCTCGATGTCGCAAAACTGCCGGGCGGCCGCGGCCACGGCGAGCCGATCCGCCTGTTCATCGATCTCGAGCAGGAGGCCGCGCCCGTCGCGCTGTTCGTCAACAAGGGCGGACGCAAATTCCTGGTCGCGAGCCACGAGGGCCAGGGCTTTGTCGTCAACGAGGACGATTGCGTCGGCACCACCAAGAAGGGCAAGCAGGTCCTCAACGTCGACATGCCCAACGAGGCGCGCGCGATCACCGAGGTTACAGGCGACACCGTCGCAGTCATCGGCGAGAACCGCAAGATGCTGGTCTTCCCGCTCGACCAGGTGCCGGAGATGGCCCGCGGCCGCGGCGTCCGCCTCCAGAAGTACAAGGACGGCGGCCTCTCGGACATTGCCGTGTTCGAGGCCAAGGCGGGCCTGACCTGGCGGGACTCCGCGGGCCGCGAATTCTCCGCGACCATGAAGGAGCTCGCGGAGTGGCAAGGCACCCGCGCCGACGCCGGCCGCCTGCCGCCGAAGGGTTTCCCGAAGTCGAACAAGTTCGGCCGGGTGATCGGGTAGGGGCGCGACTGCCGCAACATTGGTGTCATGCCCCGCCTAGTGCGCAATTGCGCACGGGGGCGGGGCATCCAGTACGCCGCGACCTATCGATTCAACCACAGCTGTCTCGGAGTACTGGATCGCCCGGTCGAGCCGGGCGATGACAGCGCGATTGAGCGCGCACCTATGTCCCCCTCGTCATGACGCGCGGCGAAAGCGCCACTGTCCAAATGACTTCCTACTGATATCATCCGACATCCCGGGTTTCTTGAAGGTCGAGAAATAACGCGATGTACGATGTCATTGTTGTCGGCGGCGGCTCCGCCGGCGCCGCTGTGGCCGCAAGGCTCTCCGAGGATCCCGCACGCCGCGTGCTGCTGCTCGAAGCCGGTCTCGACTGGCGCGCCGATGAGGCGCCCTGGGAAGTGAGGACGCCGAACCCGATCCCGATCATCCACAAGCGCGAGTATCAGGAGAAATGGCAATGGCCTGATCTTCTGACGCGCCGGGTGGCGGGGCAGGAGCCGCGCTTTTACTGGCGCGGCAAGGGGCTCGGCGGATCGTCGATGATGAACGGCCAGATCGCGATCCGCGGCGTTGCGGATGCCTTCGACGAGTGGGCCGCCACCGGCTGCACCGGCTGGTCGGCCAGGGAGGTGATGCCGCTGTTCTCGATAATCGAGGACGATCTGGAATTCGGCGACGCTGACGGCCACGGCCGCGGCGGGCCGTTGCCGGTCTATCGCGCACCGCCGGAGAAATGGGGCCCGATCGATCGGGGCTTGCGCGATGCCGCGCTGGCGAGCGGCTATCCCTGGTGTGCCGACGTCAACGGCGCGGACGGCGAGGGCGTCGCCTGCTATCCCATCAACAGCCGCGACAGCCGCCGCATCACCACCAATGAGGGCTATCTGGAGCCCGCGCGCGGCCGCGCCAATCTGGAAATTCGCGGGCGTGCGCTGGTCGATCGCGTGCTGATCAGCGACGGAAGGGCGACCGGCCTTCGTGTTCACATCGAAGGGCAGGGCACCCACGAGATCAGCGCGCGTCAGATCGTGCTGTGCGCCGGCGCCATCCACAGCCCGGCGATCCTGCTGCGCTCGGGCATTGGACCTGCGGATGAGTTGAAGGCGATGGGGATCGCGGTCCAGCGCGATCTACCTGTGGGGCGCCACTTCTTCGACCATCCGCTGTTTCGCGCCACGATCCAGCTTCACGAAGATCTGCGGCCGACCGATCCCGACACCCGTCACACCAATTGCTGCGTGACCTATTCGTCCGGCCTCGCCGACGGCGGCAAGCGCGACATGATTCTGATCGCCTTCAATCACCGCGGCATCGGCGCGCCCGGGGCCATCGGTGCCGGGCTGTTCAACGCGTATTCGCGTGGAACGCTCAAATTGGCCTCGGCCGATCCCGCGATCGATCCCGTCGTCGAGGAGAACATGCTGGCCGATCCCCGCGACATGCTGCGCATGATGGATGCGGTGAAGTGGCTCGCCGTAATCACCTCCCAGCCGGCGCTTTCAGGCATTGCCGATTGGATCAGGCTTGCCGACACCGACCTGACGTTGCCGAAGGCGGCAGCATTGCCGGATCACGAGCTCGACGCGGTGCTGCGGCGTGAGACCGGCGACATCCAGCATGCCGCCGGGAGCTGCCGCATGAGTGGCGTCAATGACGCCGATGGCGTGGTCAATCCCGATGGCACCGTGAAGGGTATCTCCGGCTTGCGCGTCGCCGACGCCTCGATCATGCCGTCCGATTGCCGCGCCAACACGCATTTCACGACGGTGGTGATCGGGGAAGCGATCGCGCGGATGATGATGCGATAGCGCGACAAGGACGGTGTCATGCCCCGGCTCGACCGGGGCATCCAGTACGCCGCGGCCTCTCTTCTCAATCACGCCGTCTCGGAGTAGAGGCGCGCGAAATCGATCGATGGAAAATTCGCTGGATCTTCCTTTTACTGATCCACGGTGAAAACAACCGCACGGCCGCGATCCGCAGCCTTCGCGTAGAGCTCCCGCACGCCCTTGAACCAATCCCAGGTATAAGCCAGGTCTTGTTCGCCATACTCGGGCGCATAGTCCTTTGGAACAATCGTACGGTACTGCTGCCGAAACCACTCCTCAGTGACGTCCTTAAGCGCGGCAGCCACCTCCCGGACCTTTTCGTCTGATGTCAGCGAAACGATGTAGGCCTCGCCCTGATGGAGTTGTCGCGGCCCGAGAATGCAATGATTGAGCGGATCGGCGCCCTTCCCATATTCTAGCCGACCATCTGTGAGGCAGCGATGCATCGCATCCCAAGCCTTGTCGCATTCGGCCAGATTGTCCTCGTCCCACGTTTCCTCGATAGCCTCGATAAGCGCCATGATGCTGTCGTCGTCATCTGCAGCGAGCAGCGCATTCGCCTGCCCCGGGGTGATTGCAAAAAATACCCCGCGGCATGCCATGCCGATCCTCCCGTCATAAATATCAAGCCCGCAGCTCCGCTAACAGGGCAGATGGGTTTCGCAAGGGCTCAACCAATCCTACGCACTTCAAATCGACGTCGTGGCCCCGGCAGCCTCATGGCCCCAAGGCAAGTTCTCACCATCTAAAGGACCTATCTACCGCTTCCGCTCCAGGCCAAGGTCGCCATGCAGCGGCCGTCGGCATCAACGTCGCCATCCCGATGGCAAACGGAATGCGACGAACCGTGAGTGCACGCCCTAAATCACTCCCGCCATCCGCAGCGCCACGCCCGCCGCGCAGCTTCCCGCCAGCACTGTCAGCATCCCCAGCTTGAAGCGGAAGATCGCGGTGGCGGCGGCGATCGACAGCAGCAGCGCGGGGATATCGACGCTGGTCAGCACCGGCATGTCGAAGTTCAGCGGAAACGCATGCACCGGCACGGTCTCGCGGAACAGCGTGTGCAGCGCGAACCAGATCGAGAGGTTGAGGATCACGCCGACGACGGCGGCAGTGATCGCGCTGAGCGCGCCGGCGAGGCCCGTGTTGCCGCGCAGGCGCTCGATATAGGGGGCGCCGACGAAGATCCAGAGGAAGCATGGCGTGAAGGTGACCCAGGTCGCGAGCAGTCCGCCCAGCGTGGCCGCCAGCATGGGCGACAGGCCGCTCGGGTCGCGGTAGGCAGCCATGAAGCCCACGAACTGCAGCACCATGATCAGCGGGCCCGGGGTGGTCTCGGCCATGCCGAGGCCGTCGAGCATCTCGTGCGGCTTCAGCCAGTGATAATGCTCGACCGCCTGCTGGGCGACATAAGCCAGCACGGCATAGGCGCCGCCGAAGGTGACCAGCGCCATCTTCGAGAAGAACAGCGCGATCTGGCTGAACACGCTGGCCTGGCCGAGGATCAGGAGCAGCGCGCTCACGGGCACCAGCCAGAGCGCGAGCCACAGCGCGCCGACGCGGATCGCGCGGGCGGTGTTCGGGCGGACATGCTCGGGCACGGCTTCGCCCAGCATGCTGTCGATCGCGGCGGTGCTGCCGCCATCGCCGTGGCCGGCTGGCGCGAATTCCGGACGGCCGCTGCGCGCGCCAGCATAACCGATGATGCCGGCGGCGATGATGATGATTGGGAAGGGAACCGCGAAGAAGAAGATCGCGACGAAGGCGATGGCGGCGAGCGCGATCATGATGCGATTCTTCAGCGCGCGCTTGCCGACGCGGACCACGGCCTCGACCACGATGGCGAGCACGGCGGCCTTGAGGCCGAAGAACAGCGCCTCGACGAAGCTGACATTGCCGAAAGCCGCGTAGATGTAGCTCAGGCCCATGATGGCGATGATGCCGGGCAGGACGAACAGCCCGCCCGCCATCAGCCCGCCGGCGGTGCGATGCATCAGCCAGCCCACATAGGTCGCGAGCTGCTGCGCCTCCGGCCCCGGCAGCAGCATGCAATAGTTCAGCGCATGCAGGAAACGGCCTTCGGAGATCCACCTCTTCTCCTCGACCAGGATGCGGTGCATCACCGCGATCTGGCCCGCGGGCCCGCCAAAGCTCAAGCAGGCGACGCGGAGCCAGACGCGAAAGGCTTCGCCGAAGCTGATGCCGTGACCGGCATCAGCTCCTGCTTGAACATTCCGGGTGTCCATTACGCCTTCACCTTGTTGGTCGGCCAGTTGTGGGTTTCGCCGGTGGCGTCGCGGCACCAGCGGTAGAAGGCGTCGTAGAGCGTCATGCCGGCCTCGAGCTGCGCGAGGTCGTCGTCATACATGCGCGACAGCCCGAGCGACGCTGCGAGCAGGCCGGGGGCCTCCGGCGCGAGGTCGGGCCGCGCGGTGTCGGCGCCGCGCACCAGCGTCGCGAGCCGGAGCAGCGGCGGCGTGGCAATGCCGAACTCCTCGATCATCACGTCGAAGGTGCAGAGCTCGCCGCGGTGGCTCCAGAACACGTTCTCGATGTCGAACGGTGCGGCATTGAACCGCTCGCCGACCGCGACCACCTCGGATGGCGCCACATACAGGAACACCGCGTTGGGATCGACGAAGCGGCGGATCAGCCAGGGGCAGGCGATGCGGTCGACCTTCGGCCGCGCCCGCGTGACCCAGACGGTGCGTCCCTTGGCGTCGCGCGGCGGCAGCTTGCGGGCGTCGACCAGCGGCAGCTTGGCCGCCTTCCAGCCCTCGAAGCCGCCCTCCAGCGTCTCGGCCTCGACGCCGAGCTGGCGGAGCCAGGCCGCCGTGCCCTGCGCGAGCTTCTCGCCGCGGAAGCACAAGACGACGGCCCGGCGGCCGGCGAAATCGCCGCCCCAGTCCGTCACGTTGTCGTGGCTGAGCTTGATCGAGCCGGGGATCAACCGCCGGTCGGCGGCAAAATCCTCCTCGGTGCGCACATCGATCAGGGCAGGGCCGTTCGCCGTGCCGATCAGCCGTGCCAGCTTGTCATTGGATATCGTCGTGAAAGTAGACATGATTGCGTCCTCGCAATAACCGAACGGGACGCGATACTTGGGCATGTCGCCTCGTGGGGAGATCGCTCAAATCCCCATGGCGCTGATTACAGCGAAACCAGGCGGAACTGTCAATCCGTCGGGCGATTGGGGCTTAGAAAGTTTTCGCCGCCCGGTCTATATTGCTGACCGACGTGAGATTCCGGAGAAATTCGATGCATTCCCACTCCCTTGACCAGTGGACCCACGATCACGCCTTCCTCGGCGACAAGCACGACGAGAACGAGCGGCGCACCTGGTTCGTGGTCGTCCTGACGCTGGTCATGATGGTCGGCGAAATCGTCGCCGGTTCGCTGTTCGGCTCGATGGCGCTGCTGGCCGACGGCTGGCACATGGGCACGCATGCGGCGGCGCTCGGCATTGCCGCCTTCGCCTACCGTTTTGCGCGCCGGCACCTCGGGAATGCGCATTTCACCTTCGGCACCGGCAAGTTCGGCGATCTCGCCGCTTTCTCCAGCGCGATCATTCTGGGCCTGATCGCGGTCGAGATCGCCTATGAGAGCGTGCTGCGGCTGATCACGCCGGTGCCGATCGTCTATGGCGAGGCGATTGCGGTCGCAGCCCTTGGCCTCTGCGTCAACCTCGCCAGCGCGTGGCTGCTGCGCGACAGCCACGATCACCATCTTCACGGGCACGATCACGGCCACAGCCATGCGCACGACGATCATGACCACGACCACGATCATCATCACCACCATCATCACGACAACAACCTTCGCGCGGCCTATGTGCATGTGATGGCCGATGCTGCAACCTCCGTGCTGGCGATCGGCGCACTGCTGGTGGCGATGAATTCGGGCTGGGTCTGGGCCGATCCGGCGGTCGGCCTGATCGGCAGCGCCGTGATCGCGAGCTGGGCGTTCGGCCTGGTCAAGACGTCAGGCGCGGTGCTGCTCGATGTGCGCGCCGACGAGAAGCTCGAGCGGGTGATCCGCGCGCGCATGGAGGTCGACGACGACCGCGTCACCGATCTGCATCTGTGGCAGGTTGGCCCCGGCCATTGCGCCGTACTGCTCTCGGTGGTCTCCGATACGCCCCAGCAGCCGGCCGCCTACAAGCGGCGGCTTGCGGGGCTGAAGGGGCTGAGCCACGTCACGGTCGAGGTCGAGACCTGCCCGCATTGACGTGATCGACGGACGTGGAATTCAGCGGCGCGGCCGGGGTTGATCCTCGGTCGCAGCCCGCGCAACGCGCTGCCAAGGAGGAACCAATGCCGAGGATCAAGCTCGCGCTCGCCATCGTCACGCTCGCTCTGTCCGGTCCGGTGGCCGTTGCGCAGTCCGAAAAATCAGGCGTCGAAAAACTCTACGTCCTCAATTGCGGGGAGGGCACCGCCGGCGACATCTCGCGCTGGACCCCCGGCCTGAACGAAGGCAAGACGATGGACTTCGTCGACAGCTGCTATCTCATCAAGCACAGCAAGGGCTGGTTCCTGTGGGACACCGGCATCGCCGATTCCGTTGCCGCGATGCCGAATGGCCTTGCGCCGGCCGACCCCAAGGCCGTGACCTGGCGGCGGCCGAAGACGCTTGCCGGCCAGCTCGAGCAGCTCGGCCTCAAGCCCGACGACGTCACGGCGATGGCGGTGTCGCACACGCACCCCGATCACACCGGCAATGTCGAGCTGTTCCCGCAGGCCATGCTTTACGTGCAGAAGGCCGAATATGACTGGCCCGGCGCCAACAACGAGCCGCGCTTCAAGCCCTCGCACCCGGTCGAGCTGCTCACGGGCGACAAGGACGTGTTCGGCGACGGCAGCGTGACCATCCTGTCGACGCCCGGCCATACGCCGGGGCACCAGTCGCTGCTGGTGAAGCTGCCGAAGACCGGCGCGGTGGTGCTGTCCGGCGACGCCGTGCACTTCAAGGACAATTGGGACAATCGCCGTGTCCCCAGCATGAACGCCAACAAGGAAATGAGCGCGGCCTCGATGCAGAAGATCGCCGACACGCTCGGCAAGGAGAAGGCGCAGCTCTGGATCAATCACGACAAGGCCCAGCGCGACGGCCAGAAGATGGCGCCGGAGTTTTACGACTAGGGCGTCGCGTCGATGCTGCTGCCATGATGGTGGCAGCAGCCGCGTGCTAGGGCCCGCGAAAGGCTCCGCAACAGGAGACGATCGTGGGGGAGTGGGCCGGGGTCGCGATCGCGCTGGTGTCGAGCAGCCTCGGCGGCACCGCTGCGGCGATCACCCGCTATCTCGTCGGCGGCGCCGATCCGATTTTGCTCGCGATCCTGCGCTGGGGGATCGGGTTTCTCTGCCTGCTGCCGTGCGCGCTGATGCTCGGCGTGCGCTGGCCGCAGCGGTCCGACTGGCCGGCCGTTGTGCTGCTCGGCGTCTGCTTCTTCGGCCTGTTCTTCATCCTCTACAACATCGCGGTGTCCTATACGACCGCCGCTCGCGCCAGCCTTGCGCTGGCGACGTTGCCGCTCCACACGATGGTGGTCGGCGCGATCCTTGGCGTCGAGCGACTGACCGCACGCAAGATCGCCGGCGTCGGCATCGCAGTGCTCGGCGTGGCGGCGGCGCTGGCCGCAGGGCTCGCGCAGAGCCCGCCGGGCGCCTGGCGCGGCGAGTTGATCATGACCGGTGCCGTGTTCTGCATGGCATTTTACAACGTGCTGTCGCGCCCGCTGATGCAGCGCTCCAGTGCGCTCGGCTTTCTCACGGTCGGCATGGGCGCAGGTGCCGTCGTGCTGGTGCTGGCGGGTCTGGTGAAGGGCAGCTTTGCGGCGCTCGATCACTTCACGGCGGGACAGTGGGTTGCGGGCGTCTATTTAGGCGTTGGTGGCGGCGCGCTCGCCTTCATCCTCTGGGTCATGGCGCTGGCGCGCGCGACGCCGACCCGCGTCGCCAATACGATGACGGTCAATCCGGTCGCGGCGACGTTGCTGGCGGCGCTGCTGATCGGCGAGCCGATCACGCCAAATCTTCTGGTCGGGCTGATTGCCGTGTTCGCCGGCATCTGGATCGCGACCAGCGAGGCGCAGAAGGGTTAGCTGCGCGGCGCGGTGACCGTCGGTGCGCCGCCTTCGGGCGTCTTCTTCGACTTCAGTGTGCCGGCGTAGAACGAGACCAGCCAGACCAGGATGATGGCGAGGAGATAGACACCCCAGGCCTGCGGCGGCGTGGTCGCCCAACGCAAGAGGCCTTTGAACGTGCGGGGCGGGCTGTTGTCGTTGGTCATGGCCCGCTTGTGCGCGAAAGCTCCGGCACGGTCAATCCGGCCGCCGCCCGGCGCGGATCAGGAACAGCGCGGCCAGCGCCGCAAGGCTGAGCGCGGACGAGACGATCAACACCTTGGCGCCCATGACGTCGATCAGCAGGCCGAAGGTCAAGGGCGCCACCGCCTGCGCCATCCGCGCCGGTGCACCGATGATGCCAAGGCGATAGCCAAAGTCCTTCGGGCCGAAGATCGACAACGGCAGCGTGCCGCGCGCGATCGTCAAAATGCCGTTGCCCGAACCGTAGAGCAGCGCGAATGCGCTTGCGGCGGGAGCACCGAAGACGGCGACGACGGCGGCGCCGAGCGGATGGGTGACGCAGGCAAGGCGCGTCGACCACAGAGGATGGAAGCGACTCAGAAAGCCCGCTTCGACCATGCGCGCGGCCACCTGCGCCGGCCCGATCAGCGCGCCGGCCGCGATCGCCTCGACATGCGTCGCGCCCATTGTCTCCAGCAGGCGCGGAAAATGCACCGCCATGGCGCCGGTGACGGTCCAGACCGCCGCGAAGACAAAGGCGAGCAGCACCATCGTGCGGTCGAGCGGCACATGCGGCTTTTCGGCTGTCGCCGCGGCCTGCTTCGCGCCCTTGATCGCTGGCAACATGAAGAAGTTGAGGGGCAGGCCGATCAGGAGATTGGCGGCCGCCCAGGCAAAGCAGGTCTCTCGCCAGCCGATATGCGACAGGCCCCAGGCCGTGAGCGGCCAGCCGATGGTCGAGGCAAAGCCCGCCATCAGCGTGATGCCGGTGATGGGCCTGCGCGCCTCGGTGCCGTAGATGCGGCCCAGTGCGGCGAAGGCGGCGTCATAGAGCCCCATCGCCATGCCGATGCCGAGGACGAGCCAGGCAACCGCCATCACCGGGACGGAGTGGGAGAAGCCGAGCAGGACGAGGCCGGCGGCCATCGTCAGGTTCGACGCCGACAGCACCTGCCGGCCGCCGACCAGATCGATCTGCCGCCCGATGCGCGGGCCGAGCATCGCCGAGATCACCAGCGAGGCCGAGAAGGCGCCGAAGATCCAGTTGGAGGAGATGCCGAGGTCGTGCGCCATGGGATCGGCGAGCAGCGCCGGCAGATAGTAGCTGGACGCCCAGGCCAGGGTCTGAGTGGTGCCGAGCGCCAGGATGATCGGAAGCTGGCGCTGACTCATATCCCTGTGGTTCTGGTCGGCTGCGTCATTTCCTGCATTTGCAGCTTGGGGCGAGAGCGCGTCAACAGCGCCTGCGGCATATGCGACCTGCCGTAGGCGGACGTCTCCGCCGCAGCGTCCGCGCGCGGCCTTTCGTTCGTCACGAATGCACGCCATAATGGCGCATGCAATTGACCTCGCGCCTTGCGCTGATGAACTGGCTGACCGGCCAGGGGCTCACGGGCCTGCCCGAAAACGAACTGCTCCGCGGGTTCTGCGAGCGCTGCCGCGCCGAAGGGCTGGAACTCTCGCGCGGCCTCGTCGTGATCGACACGCTGCATCCGATCTATGAGGGCCGCGGCTTTCGTTGGAGCGACCGGCCCAGCAACGAGAGCGACGCGTTCGAATACGGCTCGACCGCCGAGGGCGATGCCGCCAAGAGCTGGCGCCGCTCGACCTTCTTCCACATGCTCGAGCACGGCCACGACGAGATGGTGATCGATCTCGCCGACGCGCCGTCGATGGATTTCTCGCAGATCGGCGAGCTCGCCGAGAAGGGGCACAGGCACTACCTCGCCTTCGTGCATCGCTTCGGCGAGAACGGCGCGCTCGGCCTGATGGACTGCCTATATTCCTGCTGGACCACGCGGCGCGATGAAGGCTTTGGCGAAGACGGGCTGGAGGCGCTGCGCGATCTCGTGCCGGTGCTGGGGCTCGCGATCAAATCGGCGCAGCAGGTCGACATCGCGCGCACGCTCGGCCGGGTCTATCTCGGCCGCGATGCCTCCGAGCAGGTGCTGCGCGGGCGCATCTCGCGCGGCGTCACCGAGCGCATCAACGCCGTGCTGTGGTATTCGGATCTGCGCGGCTCGACCGGGATCAGCGAGAGCATCGGGCCCGACGAGATCATCCCGTTCCTCAACGATTATGCGCAGGCCGTGATCGACGCGATCCACGAGGCCGGCGGCGACGTGCTGAAGCTGATCGGCGACGGCGTGCTCGCGATGTTCACCGGAGAGGACATGGCCGATGCGCGCCGCGCCGCGCTGCGTGCCGAGCATTTGTTCCGCAAGAACGTTACGGCGCTGAATGTGCGGCGGGAGGCCGATGGCCGTCCCACCACATCGGCCTATATCGGTCTGCATGTCGGCGAGGTCTTTTACGGCAATATCGGCAGCCAGGACCGACTCGACTTCACGGTGGTCGGCCCGACCGTCAACGAGGTCAGCCGGATCGCCTCGATGAGCCGCTCGGTCGACCGCGAGCTGCTGGCGTCGGCGGAATTCTACAAGGGCCTCGACGCCGCCGGCCGCCGCTACCTCGTCTCGACCGGCCGCTACGCGCTGCGCGGCATCGGCCGCGCACAGGACCTCTACACGCTCGATCCCGAGGTCGATGCCAGCGAGCCGGTGACGGGCAGCTACGAGCGGTATCTGGCGAATTGAGTTTGCAATGACGGTGTGGCTAACACCGCGCCGCCACGCCATCCTCCACCATCGCCGGCTGCCGGTCCAGCGCCACCGCCGGTGACAACCAGATCACCAGGGCCTGCACGCCGAACACCGCAGCGGCGAGATACAGGCACGCTTCCGCGCTCCAGAAGCCGCCGACGATCGCCCCCAGCGCCGAACCGACCGGGCGGGCGCCGTAGCTCACGATGTTGATGGCGGAGACGCGCCCCAGGAGGCGCGGCGGCGTCACCGACTGGCGCAAGGTCGTGGTGGAGATCACCCACAGGATCGGCCCGACGCCGAGCAGGAAGAAGCTCAAGCCCGCGAGCCAGGGCGAGGGGACCAGCACCGTCAGCGCCATCACGACAGCGGCGACGAAGCCGGTGACCGGGCCGAGGCCGACCACCGTGCCGAAGGCGATGCGCTGCATCACCCGCGTGGCGAACAGCGCGCCGATCACCATGCCGACGCCGTACATCGTCAGCACGGTGCCGACGCCGACGGCCGTCAGGCCGAGATGGCGCACGGCGTAGGGCACGAACACAGCGATTTGCAAAAACCATCCGGTGTTGAAGATGAACTGGGTGATGAACACCGGCCGCAGCAGCGGATGGTGAAACACGAAGGCTGCGCCCTCGCGGATGTCCTGGAACGGATGCCGGCGCGGCGAGGGCGCACGCGAAGGCTCGTAGATGCCGGAGAGCAGCACGACCGCGACGGCCGAGAGCGCGGCGGCAAAGCCGAAGGCCGGGCTCGCACCCCACCATCCCACCAGCGCGCCGCCAAGCGCGGGGCCGCTTGCGAAGGCGATGGTGCGCGCGAGCTCGATGCGGGCATTGGCTGCCGGCAGCAGCTCCGCGCTCACCAGCGAAGGCACCAGCGCCGGCGCAGCCACGCTATAGACGACGGTGCCGCACACGGCGGCAAAGCCGAGCAGCGCCAGCAGCGGCAGATTGAGCGCGCCGAGCGCGAGCAGGAGCACGATGGCTGCGAGAGCAACGGTCCGCAGCGCCTCGGCGCTCGCCATCAGCGCGCGGCGCGAGATGCGGTCGGCGAGCAGGCCGGCCGGAATCGCGAACAGGATGAAGGGCAAGGTGAGGGCAGTCTGGAGCAGGCCGGTCTGGCCTTCCGCCACGCCCAGCGTCAGCACTGCGACGATGGGGGCTGCGGCGAGCGCGATCTGCTCGGCCGACTGCGCCGCGAGGTTGGACCAGGCGAGGCGGTTGAAGGTGTCGGGGAGGCGCGGGGAATTTGACATGGCTCATTTCCTGCAAAGTCTGGTTGGCGCCAGTATCCGCGTCCGGGGACAGCCAAACCCACCCGCTTCCCGACAGGGCAATGAATAAGAGCCGTCCGGGAACCCATGTGGCTAGATGCAGTTGCAAATGAGTTGCAATAAGCCTCAACTTCGGTATTCTCAATCTCATGGATGCCCGATCGCCTGATTTGACCCCCGATGCCGCCGGCTGGCGCGCTGATGCGCCCGTCACCAAGAGCCTTGCCGAGGTGAATTCCACCGTTGCCGTCCCCGCCGCGGGGGTCTGGTGGCGGAGGCTGCTCGCCTTTGTCGGCCCGGGCTATCTGGTCTCCGTCGGCTACATGGACCCCGGCAATTGGGCGACCGACCTCGCCGGCGGGTCCAAGTTCGGCTACACGCTGCTCTCGGTCATCCTGCTCTCGAACTTGATGGCGATCCTGCTCCAGTCGATGGCGGCACGGCTCGGCATCGTCACGGACCGCGACCTCGCGCAGGCCTGCCGCGCGACCTATTCGCCGGCGGTGAACTTCCTGCTCTGGCTCGCCTGCGAAGCTGCCATCATCGCCTGCGATCTCGCCGAGGTGATCGGCACCGCGATCGCGCTCAAGCTGCTGTTCGGCATTCCCCTGATCGGCGGCGCGCTGATTGCCGCGCTCGATGCCTTCCTGCTGCTGATCCTGATGAACCGCGGCTTCCGTTTCCTCGAAGCCTTCGTCATCGCGCTGCTGGCGGTGATCGCGGTCTGCTTCGTGGTCCAGATCGCGGCTGCAGCCCCGCCGGTGGCGGAGGTCCTGCACGGCTTCATGCCGAAGACCGAGATCTTCACCAATCCGGAGATGCTCTACATCGCGATCGGCATCATCGGTGCGACCGTGATGCCGCATAATCTCTATCTGCATTCGTCGATCGTGCAGACGCGCGCCTATCAGCGCAACGATGAGGGCCGGCGCGAGGCGATCAAATGGGCGACGACGGACTCGACCATCGCCCTGATGCTGGCGCTGTTCATCAACGCCGCGATCCTCGTCGTCGCCGCCGCAACGTTCCACAAGAGCGGCCATTCCGATGTCGCCGAGATTGGCCAGGCCTTCGAGCTGCTCTCGCCCTTGCTGGGCCTCGGCATCGCCTCGACGCTGTTCGCGGTGGCGCTGCTCGCCTCTGGTCTCAACTCGACGGTGACGGCGACACTCGCCGGCCAGATCGTGATGGAAGGCTTTCTCGACCTGCGCCTGCCGAGCTGGGCGCGCCGCCTGCTCACGCGCGGCATCGCGATCATCCCGGTGATCGTCGTGACCGCGATCTATGGCGAGCGCGGCACCGCCGATCTCCTGGTGTTCAGCCAGGTCGTGCTGTCGATGCAGCTTCCGTTCGCGGTCATCCCGCTGGTCCGCTTCGTCTCCGACCGCCGCAAGATGGGCAAATTCGCGATCCCGCCCTACGTCGCCGCGATCGCGTGGATCGTCGCGGGCATCATCGTGGTTTTGAACGTGAAGCTGCTGGCGGATACGCTGTTCGGGTGATTACACACCGCGGTCGTCGCCCGCTCGACCGGGCGACCCAGTATTCCAGAGACAGTTGTGATGAATGGGGAAGCCGCGGCGCCCTGGATGCCCCGGTCAAGCCGGGGCATGACAGAGAACTAATCCTGCGGCTCGGACGCCGTGTCGCCTTGTGCGTCGATGCGCAGCCAGCCGGAGGGCGCGAGGCGCTGCTGCGGCAGGAAGCGGGCCTTGTAGTCCATCTTCTTGGAGCCATCGATCCAGTAGCCGAGATAGACGTAAGGCAGGCCCTGGCGCCGTGCGCGGGCGATGTGGTCGAGGATCATGAAGGTGCCCATCGAGCGGCTGACCTGGCTCGGCTCGAAGAACGAATAGACCATCGACAGGCCGTCGCTGAGCACGTCGGTCAGCGCCACCGCGATCAACTCCTCGCCGCGGCCGGTGATGCCGCTGTCGGGGCCGCGCTTGCGATACTCGATGATGCGGGTCTCGACGTGGCTGTCCTCGACCATCATGGCGTAGTCGAGCACGGTCATGTCGGCCATGCCGCCATGGCGATGGCGGGCGTCGAGATAGGCGCGGAACACCGAATATTGCTCGGAGGTCGGCACCGCGCTGCGCTGCTCGCCGATGATGTCGGCGTTGCGCGCCATCACCTTGCGGAAGTTGCGGGAGGGGCGGAACTCGTTGGCGACGACCCGGACCGAGACGCAGGCGCGGCACTGGTCGCAGGCCGGCCGGTAGGCGATCGACTGGCTGCGGCGGAATCCGCCATGGGTCAGGAGGTCGTTGAGGTCGCCGGCGCGCTCGCCTACGAGGTGCGTAAACACCTTGCGCTCATGCCGGCCCGGCAGGTACGGGCACGGGGAGGGCGCCGTGAGGTAAAACTGGGGGGTGTCGCGCGAGTGCTGGGTCAAGGGACGTCGTGGGCCTCCAAACTGAATATGAGCATCGCGCTACGAAGGCCCCCGGTCAATTGGTCTGCTCGGCAGGTCAGATCAGCAGCCAGTCTAGTCGATCCTGGTTAGTAGGTCCTTGCGGCCTGCGGCACGGGCGCGCGGACGGAATTGTTGATCACGACCGTCCCCAGCACGAAATCGTGCAGCAGGCGCCGGCGGCCGTTGAACGGGCCGACCAGCACCACAAAGGGCGTCAGGAACGAGACCGTCACCCAGAACAGCACGGCATGGGTGGCACCGAGCACGAAGTAGCCGGGCGCGCCGTACCAGGTGCGCAGCTCCAGATCCATCAGGCGCATGCCGATCGTGGCCGACGACGAGCCGCCGATGCAGGCGCCGCAATAGACGATGGCCCATACCACGGAGGCCGGCCAGGCGATCCCGAACAGCAGAAAGCCGACGCCGAGCGTAACCACGCCGAACACGAAAATGAAGACATAGCCGAGGATCACCGGCACCGAGATGATGACCAGGTCGATCAGGAAGGCGAACGCCCGCCGCGTCGCGACGCCGCGGAACAGCTCCGGATGCAGATCGGGGTCATAGGCGTGCGGCTGCGCTCCGCCGTCATTGCGCCAGGCGTTGCCCGAATCCGAATAAGACATGACCGTCCTCCCAAGGGAAAACTCCCGTGACAGGACATGGGAACAGGCCGTCCGTGTGCCAAGGGCGCGCTGGCATTAACAAGCCGAAATATTCCGGCGATTCGGGGGCAAGCGCGGGTGCGGGCTTCGTAGGGTGGGCAAAGGCGCGAAGCGCCGTGCCACCAACCATCACACCATCATTCAAAATTGGTGGGCACGCTCCGCTTTGCCCACCCTACGGCACCTTATCCTTGGGTGCGCAGCCTCTCCGCGACCTTCGGCGCAAAATAGCTCAGCACGCCATCGGCGCCGGCGCGCTTGAAGGCGAGCAGGCTCTCCATCATCGCGCGTTCGCCGTCAAGCCAGCCGTTGTTCGCGGCCGCAGCGATCATCGCGTATTCGCCGGAGACCTGGTAGGCGAAGGTCGGCATCGCGAACGTGTCCTTCACGCGGCGGACCACGTCGAGATAGGGCATGCCCGGCTTCACCATCACCATGTCGGCGCCCTCGGCGATGTCGAGCTCGACCTCGCGCAGCGCTTCGTCGGTGTTGGCGCTGTCCATCTGGTAGGTGCGCTTGTCGCCGGTGAGCGTCTTGGCCGAGCCGATGGCGTCGCGGAACGGGCCGTAGAAGGCGGAGGCGTATTTGGCCGCATAGGCCATGATCTGCACGTCGAGCAGGCCGGAGCGATCCAGCCCCTCGCGGATCGCGGCGACGCGGCCGTCCATCATGTCCGAGGGCGCGATGATGTCGCAACCGGCTTCGGCCTGCACCAGGGCCTGGCGCACCAGCACGGCGACTGTTTCATCATTCAGGATCTTGCCGTCGGAAATCAGGCCGTCATGGCCGTGGCTGGTGAAGGGATCGAGCGCGACGTCGCAGAGGATGCCGATCTCCGGAAATTCCTGCTTGATCGCGCGCACCGCCTGGCAGACCAGATTGTCCGGGTTGGTCGCTTCCGAGCCTTCCTCGTCGCGCAGGGACGGGTCGGTGTAGGGAAACAGCGCGAGGCAGGGGATGGTCAGCTTCATCGCGCGCTCGGCCTCGCGCACGGCCTGGTCGACGCTGAGGCGCTCGACGCCCGGCATCGAGGCGACCTGCTCGCGCTTGTTGTGGCCGTCGATCAAAAACAGCGGCCAGATCAAATCGTCGGTGGTGAGGACGTTCTCGCGCACCATCCGCCGGGCCCATTCGGCCTTGCGGTTGCGGCGCGGGCGGACGGTCAGATCGAGGGCATGGGGCACGGCCGTGCCGGTCCCGCGCGAAACCTCGCGCAATTCGATCGGACGTCCGTATTTGATCGCCATCACTCTTCCTCCGGCTGGGATTATTCTTATACCAGCTCGCATGGTTCCCGTCACCGCGGCTTGACCTGCCGCAAGGCAAAGTTGAAGTCACTTGGGCGGCCGATTGATTTTGCCGGGCGAAGCAGCCAGAAGGGGGCCATGTCCGAGATCTCCACCCGCGATGCGGCCCGCGACGGCGCCAGTGCCAGGGACGCCGTCCGAGACAATGCCAGAGACAATGCCATGTCGGTGGCGGCGATCTCGTCGGAGCGCCAGGAGTCCGACGACAATGTCTGGACACGGCGGCTCGTGCTGTTCCTGCGGGTGATGGCGCTGCTCTCGATCCTGAAGGGTCTCTATCACTGGGCGCAGGTCACGGGCTTCGTCGGCGGCGAGGACGAGGCGTTCGAGAACCAGTCGATGGCCTGGCAGGCCGCGACCGTCTACTTCGCCGTGATCGAGCTCGTCGCCGCGGTCGGGCTCTGGCTGGCAACGCCCTGGGGCGCGGTGGTCTGGCTGACCACCGTGGTGTCGATGGCGGTGATCGAGCTGATGTTCCCCGGCATCTACGGCGGCAGCCTGGTCGTGGTCGGTGTCGAAGCCTTCATGCTCGCCGCCTATCTCGCGCTCGCCTGGATGGCCGCGCGGGAACGGCCGCCGTAGCGCAGGCGATCTTGACGCTCACGCTCTCGTGCCCCGGACGCTGCGCAGCACGCAGTGATGCGCTGCAGAACCGGGGCCCATCCCTCCACGACCTCATTTGCCGCCTTCTGGGTCCCGGATCTGCGCTTCGCTTGTCCGGGACACGGAGAGCGGAGTTTGCGGAGTTGTGCGCGCTTGGTTGACCGTTAGTTGCCTAAAATTTGCGGTAAGTTTTCGTTGACCAGCGCGTTCCGCCACAGCTCTTACGCGTGCGTTTCGAAACGGGGCGGGGCTGTTCTGGAATGCGACAACCGGTGCGGACGGAGGGTGAACAGGACCTTGCGAGGGTCAACAGAGTGTTGCGAAAAGCCCTTGTGGCACAGGCTTAATCCGCAATTCACTGTCTTAAATTCATGATCTCTTTATTCTCTTATTTAAGCCGATCTTCAAACGCCTCCCCTTAAGTTGCACCTATCAGACGGAGCACAAGTTTCGTCGAATAAGTGTCGATAAAAACGACAACAGGGGAAGTGTCATGATGAAAGCCGTCGCAACTGCGGCAGATACCGCAGAGCGCGTCTCCGGCCAGCAGGGTTCGGTGCAGTCGCTCTATCTGGAAGCTTTGACTCTGGTGGAGCGGCTGCATCGCCGGCTCCTCGACGTCATCAAGGACGAGTTCGATCGCCGCGGCCGCGCGGACATCAATTCGGTGCAGGCGCTTCTGCTCTACAACATCGGCGACAAGGAGCTGACTGCGGGCGAGCTGCGCACGCGCGGTTACTATCTCGGCTCCAACGTCTCCTACAATCTGAAGAAGCTCGTCGAGCTCGGTTTTCTCGATCATCAGCGCTCGCGCGTTGACCGCCGCTCGGTGCGCATCCGCCTGACGCCGCAGGGCCAGGAAGTCCGCCGCATCGTCGACTCGCTCTACCAGAAGCACGTCAAGACGGTGGAGCAGGTCGGTGGCATTTCGGGCGAGGAGTTCTCCACGCTCAACAAGTCGCTGCACCGCCTCGAGCGGTTCTGGACCGACCAGATCCTGTATCGCCTCTGAGTTTTTGGACGGATCAAGGCCAAGCCGGCCCGCAACAAGACCGGCAAGCCTTTCCGAACGTGCCTTCCCCAAGCGCATCGGCCCGGATTCCCTCCGGACCGGTGCGTTTTGTCATTTCGCGGTTGCGAAAAAAACCGCTCACCGCAGGGAACGAGTTCCCGGTTCGGCGCTTATCCCCTTCGGATCGGAGGCTGACGATGCTGGTGGAGCGTGGCTTGGGCGCGATGAACGTGGAACTCGTGAGCGAGGCCTATGCCATCGCCGCGAACTATCTTCGCCGCTCCGGTGCGATCCCCGACACCCTCGTCACCGACGAGCGCCTGCTCGAGATCGTCATCAAACTGCTCCAGCAAGGCGAATTCAACAAGATCAGGCTGGCCAACAAGGCCATCGCCAGGTTCGAGGCGCAGTCCGAGGCCAAAGCGGTTGCCTGATCAAGAGTCCCGAAATTCAAGAGAACCAGAGGGTGCCATGGAAGCCGCCATCGACCGCATCATGCAGACCTATGACCTGCTCGCCAACCGCACCGCGGCAGCGAGCGAGGAGGCGCGTGCCAAGGTCACGAACTACCTCAATACGTTGATGGAAGCCGGCGAGAAGGACCCTCACAGGTTGACGGTATGCGGCCTGACCTATCTGCGCCAGCTCGACGGCAGCGTGGACCCGGTGAAGGCGGGGTATACCGGGCTGTGAGGGGCGCAGCCCTCGGGCGGCGGGCCCGGCGCGAAGTTTAAGACTCAAAGCGGCCCCATTCCGGATGTTGGCAGACGGGGTGGTTCGATAGAATCGCCCAGTCGAAAACCTTCGATCCCCACCATATCTTGCATAAATATCTGGCCCGACCCGCAACTACTTGGCCGGGGGCGGGCGATGTGGTAGATCGCGCTCGCCGCTTCCGATCGCCACACCAGACCGCCCGTAGCCCCTAAAAGGCCTGCGGCGGTGGAGATATTCGCAAGATGACCTCAGCCCAAACCGCCTCCGCGCCCGATTCGTTTTTCACCGCCTCGCTCGAGCAGGCCGACCCGGAAATCGCCGCCGCCATCAAGGGCGAGCTCGGCCGGCAGCGCCACGAGGTTGAGCTGATCGCCTCCGAGAACATCGTCAGCCGGGCCGTTCTGGAAGCGCAGGGTTCGGTGATGACCAACAAATACGCAGAGGGTTATCCGGGCGCGCGCTACTATGGCGGTTGTGAGTGGGTCGACGTCGCCGAGAACCTCGCGATCGATCGCGCCAAGAAGCTGTTCGGCGCCAATTTCGCCAACGTGCAGCCGAACTCCGGTAGCCAGATGAACCAGGCGGTGTTCCTGGCGTTGCTCCAGCCCGGCGACACCTTCATGGGCCTCGATCTGGCGGCAGGCGGCCATCTCACCCACGGCTCGCCCGTCAACATGAGCGGCAAGTGGTTCAAGGCCGCGCACTACACCGTGCGCCGCGAGGACCAGATCATCGACATGGACGCCGTCGCCAAGCAGGCCGAGGAGGTCAAGCCGAAGCTGATCGTCGCCGGCGGCTCGGCCTATTCGCGGGCCTGGGACTTCAAGCGCTTCCGCGAGATCGCGGACAGCGTCGGCGCGTACCTGCTGGTCGACATGGCGCACTTTGCCGGCTTGGTCGCCGGCGGCGTGCACGCTTCGCCGGTGCCGTATGCCCATATCACCACGACCACGACGCACAAATCGCTGCGCGGTCCGCGCGGCGGCCTGATGCTGTGGAATGACGAGGCGCTGACCAAGAAGTTCAATTCTGCGATCTTCCCGGGCCTGCAGGGCGGCCCCCTGATGCACGTGATCGCGGCGAAGGCGGTCGCCTTCGGCGAGGCGCTGCGTCCGGATTTCAAGGTCTATGCGAAGAACGTCGTCGAGAACGCCAGGGCGCTGGCCGAGGCGATGAAGGGCCATGGCTTCGACATTGTCTCCGGCGGCACCGATAACCATCTGATGCTGGTCGACCTCCGGCCGAAGGGCCTGAAGGGCAACGCCTCGGAGAAGGCGCTGGTTCGCGCCGCCATCACCTGCAACAAGAACGGCATTCCCTTCGACCCCGAGTCGCCGTTTGTCACCTCCGGTATTCGTCTCGGCACGCCGGCGGCGACGACCCGCGGCTTCGGCGTCGCCGAATTCCAGCAGGTCGGCGGCATGATCGCCGAGGTCCTGAACGCGATCGCGCAGTCCTCCGACGGCAAGGCGCCGCTGGTCGAGGCCGCGATCAAGGAACGGGTCAAGGCGCTCACCGATCGGTTCCCGATCTATCAGTAAGGCTTAGGGTACACGGATGCGCTGCCCGAACTGCAACAGTCTCGATACGCAGGTAAAGGACTCGCGTCCGACCGAAGATTCTTCCGTGATCCGCAGGCGGCGCGTGTGCGTCGCCTGCAATTTCCGCTTCACCACCTTCGAGCGCGTGCAGCTGCGCGAGCTCACGGTGATCAAGCGCAACGGCCGCCGCGTGCCGTTCGACCGCGACAAGCTGATGCGCTCGGTGTCGATCTCGTTGCGCAAGCGGCAGGTCGAGCCGGAGCGGGTGGAGAAGATGGTCTCCACCATCGTGCGCGAGCTCGAGACCGGCGGTGAGGCCGAGATCTCCTCGGAGGTGATCGGCGAGACCGTGATGGAGCATCTGCGCACGCTCGACGACGTCGCCTATGTGCGCTTTGCTTCCGTCTATCGCAATTTCCGCGAGGCGAAGGATTTCGCCGACGTGCTCGGCGAGCTCTCCGGTGAGGAGGAAGCGCGGCTCGCCGCGATCCGCAAATGATCTTCCGCATCCTGGAAGATCAGTTCGCCGCGAGGATCCGCGAGACCAAGGATGCCGATCGCCGCTTCATGCAGTTGGCGCTGGCGTTGGGTAAGCGCGGGCAGGGGCGTACCTGGCCCAATCCCGCCGTCGGCGCCGTCATCGTCAAGGACGGTGTCATTGTCGGCCGCGGCTGGACGCAGCCCGGAGGTCGGCCGCATGGCGAGCCTGAGGCGCTGCGGCGGGCCGGTGAGGCTGCGCGCGGCGCCACGCTCTACGTCACGCTGGAGCCGTGCTCGCATTTCGGCAGGTCGCCGCCTTGCGCCGATGCGGTGATCGCCGCCGGCATCACCCGCGTGGTGGCGGCGATCGAGGATCCCAATCCTGAGGTCGCCGGCCAGGGCCATGCGCGCTTGCGCGCCGCCGGCATCACGGTGGATGTCGGCCTGTGCGCGGCAGAAGCCGCCTTCGACCACGCCGGGCATTTTCGCCGTATCCGGGACAAGCGCCCGCGTGTGATCCTCAAGCTCGCGGTTTCGCCCGACGGCAAGATCGGCGCTGCCGGCGGCAAGCCGCTTGCGATCACCGGCGAGGCCGTGCGCAATCGCGTGCATCTCCTGCGCGCGCAGTGCGACGCGATCCTGGTCGGCATCGGCACGGTGCTGGCAGACGATCCGCAGCTCAATTGCCGCCTGCCGGGCATGGAAGCCCGTTCTCCCGTGCGCGTCGTGCTCGACAAGAGTTTGCGCATTCCGGCCTCGAGCCAGTTGGTGCGCTCCGCGCGCGAGACGCCCGTCTGGGTGATCGCGTCCGAGCTTGCGGAAGCTGCCGCCGCCACCCGCCTTGGCGCTGCCGGGGCGCAGATCATGCGTGTGCCGCCGGGCAGCGCATCCGGGCTCGATCTGCCCGCCGTGCTGCAGGCGCTGGCCGAGAAGGGCATCTCACGGCTGATGGTCGAGGGCGGCAGCCGCGTTGCGTCCTCGTTCGTCGCCGCGGACCTCGTCGACGAGATCTGGCTGTTCCGCGGCGCGGAAGAGGTGGGCTCTGACGGCGTCGATGCGCTCGATGCATTGCCCCTGTCGAAAATCACGCAGTCGCAGGCCTACAAGGTTCATGCTAGCGAGACATTCGGCAAGGATACTCTCAAGGATACTCTCACCATCTACGAGCGCACGTAATGTTCACTGGTATTGTCACCGATATCGGCGAGATCGTCGGATTTACGCCAGTGGCGCAGGGCCAGCTGCATCGCCTGCGTATCGCCTGCAGCTACGATCAGACCACCATCGCCGACGGCGCCTCGATCGCCAGCAACGGCGTGTGCCTGACTGTGGTTGCGTCCGGCGTTGCCGGCGGAAAGACTTGGTATGACGTCGATGCGGCGGCGGAGACGCTGGCGCTGACGACGGCAAAACACTGGAAGCAGGGTACGAAGCTCAACCTCGAGCGTGCGCTGAAGATCGGCGACGAGCTCGGCGGCCATATCGTCGCCGGTCATGCCGATGGCATTGCCACTATCGTCAGCCGCGAGGACCTGCCTGATATGGCGCGGTTCGAGCTCTCGACCACGCGGGAGCTGGCGCGCTTCATCGCCACCAAGGGCTCGATCACGCTCGACGGCGTCTCGCTGACGGTCAATACGGTGAAGGACGTGACCTTTTCGGTGCTGATCATCCCGCACACGTTGACGGTCACGACGATCGGCGGCTGGAAGGCGGGCGCCGAGGTTAATATCGAGGTCGATCTGATGGCCCGCTATGCGGCGCGGCTGACGGAAATGACGGTTTAAAACTTGGCTTATCCGCGTGCGGCGACTACATACGCGCCGACCCCAGTAGAACGGATTTAACGATGGCAGACGCGCGGCGCGCACCCCTGAAGGACCAGACCGACATTTCCGGCGCGCGGGCGCTGATTGTCGAGGCACGGTTCTACGATGATCTCCAGGACGCGCTGCTCGATGGGGCGGTGGCAGAGCTGAAGGCGGCGGGTCTCACGCATGACGTGATTACGGTTCCCGGTGCGCTGGAAATCCCAGCGGCGGTCGCCATCGCGATCGACGCGGCCGCGGCGAACGGCAAGCCCTATGACGCGGTGATCGCGCTCGGCTGCGTCATCCGCGGCGACACCATCCATTTCGAGATCGTCTCGCAGGAATCCTCGCGTGCGCTGATGGACCTTGCGGTTGCGCGAAAGCTGCCGCTCGGCAACGGCATCCTCACCGTCAACACCGAAGACCAGGCCTGGGCGCGGGCGCGCGCCAGCGAGCTCAACAAGGGCGGCGATGCCGCGCGCGCCGCGCTTGCGATGCTGCGCATCAAGCGCCGCCTGGCGCGGGCTTGATCATGGTCGATAACAGCAAAAAGCCGGCGGCAGGCACTCCGGAAAAGAAGGCGAACCGGCGCGGTGCGGCGCGGCTCGCGGCGGTACAGGCGCTCTACCAGATGGACATCGCCGGTGCCGGCATCAACGACATCTTTGCGGAGTTCGAGAGCCATTGGCTCGGCAACGAGGTCGAGGGCGACACCTACCTGCCGGCGGAAGCCGCGTTCTTTCGCGACGTCGTCTCGGGCGTCGTGCGCGACCAGAAGAAGCTCGATCCCCTGATCGACGAGGCGCTGTCGAAGGGCTGGCCCCTGAAGCGGATCGAGGCGATCCTGCGCGCGGTGCTGCGGGCCGGGGCCTATGAATTGGAGCACCGCAAGGACGTGCCGGCGCGCGTCGTTGTGTCCGAATATGTCGACGTCGCCAACGCCTTCGTCGACCGCGAGGAAACCGGCATGGTCAACGCCGTGCTCGACCAGATCGGCCGCCAGTTTCGCGGCGACGAGTTCGGGCGGGGATAGTTATCCGCGAGGGCGGTGAAGTGATGCGATACGGCTGCCCCATACTCCGCTGTCATGCCCCGCGAAGGCGGGGCATCCAGTACGCCGCGGCCTATCGATTTGACACGACTGTCTCTGGAATACTGGATCGCCCGGTCCTAGTGCGCAATTGCGCACTGGCCGGGCGATGACAGCGGTGTGTTTGGCTGACGCGATGGCAAACCCGCAAAATCTCTCCGCCGAAGACTCCCTCATCGCGCGCTATTTCAAGCCGCTCGCGACCGATCCCGGCGCGTTCGGGCTGGTCGATGATGCCGCGGTGCTGTCCTCGTCCGGCGACGACATCGTCGTCACCACCGACGCCGTCGTCGAGGGCGTGCATTATCTTGCCACAGACCCGCCTGACACGATCGCGCGAAAAGCGCTGCGGGTGAACCTGTCCGACCTCGCCGCCAAGGGAGCTGTGCCGGTCGGCTTCGTGCTGACGCTGGCGCTGCACAGCAAGGAAGATTCCTGGCTCCGGCCGTTCGCCGATGCGCTCGGCGAGGACGCCAAGACGTTCGCATGCCCGTTGCTCGGCGGCGACACGGTCTCGACGCCGGGGCCGCAGATGATCTCGATCACCGCCTTCGGCCGCGTGCCGAAGGGGCAAATGGTCGGCCGTACCGGCGCGCGGCCGGGCGACCTGATCATGGTGACGGGGACGATTGGCGATGCCGCGCTCGGCCTCGACATGCTCACCGGCGGGCCGGCCGCAGCGGCGCTCGCCTCCGATCCCGCTGCAAGGGAAGCTCTGGTGTCACGCTATCGTATCCCGCAGCCGCGCAATTTGCTGGCGCAGGCGGTGCGCGATCATGCGTCGGCCGCGATGGACGTCTCCGACGGGCTCGCCGGTGACCTGACGAAACTCTGTGCCGCGTCCGGCGTCTCGGCCATCGTCGAGGTGCCGAATGTACCGCTCTCGGCTGCGGCGGCCGGTTTGATCGTGCGCAACGCCGTTTGTGTTGAGACGCTGCTTGCCGGGGGCGACGATTACGAGGTGCTGTGCACGGTGCCGCCGGCGCAAAGCGACGCGCTGATTGCCGCCGGGCGGACGGCGGGTCTTGCCGTCACGGCGATCGGCACGATCGTCGCGGGGCAGGAGCGGCCGCGCTTCCTGGACGGGCAGGGCCGGGAACTGGTTTTGGAGCGGCTGTCCTACAGCCACTTCTAGGAATTGCTCCAAACCGGCGGCCGAGCGCGACTGATTGGCCTAAATACCTGCCGAGATCGGCTTTTCGGCCTTATCCGGCGTTGCACCCTCAATTTGATTTTGGCAAGCTTGTGGCCGACCAGGGCCACACCTTCGCGCGAGGGGCGGCCCTGTTCAACATAAGGGCGCCCACCGCATGACGGAAAAACAAAAGGCGCCGGGGGTACGTACATCAAGGATCTGAGGCAAAAATCACATGACAGCATTATGGTTGATAGTGCTCTGCGGAGTGCTTTCCGTCGTCTACGCGATTTGGGCGACGTCTTCGGTGTTGAGTGCAGATGCGGGGTCACCGCGCATGCAGGAAATTGCAGGCGCGGTCGCTGAAGGCGCACAGGCGTATCTGCGGCGCCAGTACACCACGATCGGTATCGTCGGCATCGTCATCTTCGTGCTGCTGGTCTATTTCCTTGGTATCTACGTCGCCATCGGCTTCTTGATCGGCGCCGTCCTGTCGGGGGCGGCCGGCTTCATCGGCATGAACGTCTCGGTCCGCGCCAATGTGCGCACCGCGCAGGCGGCGACGACGTCGCTGGCCGGCGGCCTCGAGCTCGCCTTCAAGGCGGGCGCCATCACCGGCATGCTGGTGGCGGGTCTCGCGCTGCTCGGCGTGACGCTCTATTTCGGCTTCCTGGTTCATTCGCTGAAGCTCGCGCCCGACAGCCGCCTTGTGGTCGACGCCCTGGTGGCGCTCGGCTTCGGCGCTTCGCTGATCTCGATCTTCGCCCGTCTCGGCGGCGGCATCTTCACCAAGGGTGCGGACGTCGGCGGCGACCTCGTCGGCAAGGTCGAGGCCGGTATTCCAGAGGACGATCCGCGCAACCCCGCGACCATCGCCGACAACGTCGGTGACAACGTGGGCGATTGCGCCGGCATGGCCGCCGACCTGTTCGAGACCTATGCCGTGACCGCGGTCGCCACCATGGTGCTGGCGGCGATCTTCTTCGCCAAGACGCCGATCCTCTCCGACATGATGACGCTGCCACTCGCGATCGGCGGCGTCTGCATCATCACCTCGATCATCGGCACCTTCTTCGTGAAGCTCGGGCCGAGCCAGTCGATCATGGGCGCGCTCTACAAGGGCCTGATCGCAACCGGCATCCTGTCGCTGATCGGCATCGCCGGCGTGATCTACTATCTGATCGGCTTCGGCAAGCTCGCCGGCGTCGACTACACCGGCATGGCGCTGTTCGAATGCGGCGTGGTTGGCCTCGTCGTCACCGCGCTGATCATCTGGATCACCGAATACTACACCGGCACCGACTATCGTCCGGTGAAGTCGATCGCTCAGGCCTCGGTCACCGGTCACGGCACCAACGTGATCCAGGGTCTTGCCGTCTCGATGGAAGCGACCGCGCTGCCCGCGATCGTCATCATCGCCGGCATCCTGGTCACCTACAGCCTCGCCGGCCTGTTCGGCATCGCGATCGCGACGGCCACCATGCTGGCGCTGGCCGGCATGGTCGTTGCGCTCGACGCCTTCGGCCCGGTGACCGACAACGCCGGTGGCATCGCCGAAATGGCGGGCCTGCCGAAGGAGGTGCGCAAATCGACCGACGCGCTCGACGCGGTCGGCAACACCACCAAGGCGGTGACGAAGGGCTACGCGATCGGCTCCGCCGGTCTCGGCGCCCTCGTGCTGTTCGCAGCCTACAACCAGGACCTCAAGTTCTTCGTTGCGGACAGCGCGCACCATCCCTACTTCGCCGGCGTCAATCCGGACTTCTCGCTCAACAATCCCTACGTGGTTGTCGGCCTGCTGTTCGGCGGCCTGCTGCCGTATCTGTTCGGCGCGATGGGCATGACGGCGGTCGGCCGTGCGGCCGGCGCGATCGTCGAGGAGGTGCGCCGGCAGTTCCGCGAGAAGCCGGGCATCATGCAGGGCACCGACAAGCCTGATTACGGCAAGGCGGTCGACCTGCTGACCCGTGCGGCGATCAAGGAGATGATCATCCCCTCGCTGCTCCCGGTGCTGTCGCCGATCGTGGTCTACTTCCTGATCTACGCCATCGCGGGCGGCGGCGTGGCTGGCAAGTCGGCGGCGTTCTCCGCGGTCGGCGCCATGCTGCTCGGCGTGATCGTGACGGGCCTGTTCGTCGCGATCTCGATGACCTCGGGCGGCGGTGCCTGGGACAACGCCAAGAAGTACATCGAGGACGGTCATTTCGGCGGCAAGGGCTCTGATGCCCACAAGTCTGCCGTGACCGGCGACACAGTCGGCGATCCCTACAAGGACACGGCCGGCCCCGCGGTCAACCCGATGATCAAGATCACCAACATCGTGGCGCTGTTGCTGCTGGCGATCCTGGCGCACTGAGCGGCGCAGACGAGACAAGACAAAACAAAACCCCGCGGCGCGAGCCGCGGGGCTTCTTGTCAGGGCAGCGCAGTCCGGCTGCACGACAAAACAGGATTCGACGGTCGAGCTTCAGGCTTTCGGCGCCGATCCGTCCTCGGCTCTTTGCGCAAATACCTCCTTCGCTGCGAACAGGCCGTTGAGGGCAGCCGGGAAGCCGGCATAGACGGCCATCTGCATGAGGATCTCGATAATCTCCTCTCGGCCGAGCCCGACATTCAGACCTGCCTCGATATGCACCTTGAGCTGAGGTGTGGCGTTCCCCATGGCCGTGAGCGCTGCGATCGTTGCGATTTCGCGCGAACGGAGGTCGAGCCCGGGCCGTGACTAGATGTCACCAAATGGAAATTCGAGTATGTAGGTGGCGAAGTCTGGGGCGATGTCACCCAGCGCCGCCACGACCTTATGGCCGGCCTCTCCGTCGATCTCAGCGAGTGCGCGGCGACCGCGCTCCAACCGGCTTTCGCCGGCGTTCGGGAAGTGTTGCATCATAATCTTTCATCCTCTGTTCCGTTTCGGCATAACCGCCGATCTTGGTGTCGAGGACGAGAAGACAGGCATTCAGTTCGTCGACGTGGGCACGCACGCTTTCACGGTGCCGCTCCAGCAGCGCGCGCCGCTCGGCTTCGGTGCCGCTGCCTCGGTCCCGGAGTTCCGCGTAAAGCAGCATGTCCCGGATCGGCATGCCAGTCGTCTTCAGTCGGCCGAGAAACTCGATCCACACCAGGATCGAGGCATCGTAGTCACGTCGGCTGGATCGATCTCGGTCGGCGTAAGGCAACAGTCCGATCCGCTCGTAGTAGCGGATCGTATGGGCAGTCAGTCCGGAACGCTTCGCGAGTTCGCCGATCTTCATGCCTGTTTCTCATCACGACGCGCGGAAACTACGAGTTCGAGCGCACTCTAAGTCAAGAGACATTTGGGCCTGCCGATGCGAACTTTGGCCGTCGGCTACGCAGCCGTGCCGGCGAGCTGGCTGATCGGGACAATAAGCAAGCAGGCCCCCGTCGGGGCGATTGGGAGCGACGTTGTACGCATGTTCGGTCGATACGTGCGGTCAAGCCGTTCGGCGCGCCACGACCGGGCGAGCTACTGCACGTCCATCTGGAGCCCTTCCTTCTGGATGATGCCGGCGAACTTCTTCGTCTCGGCATCCACGAAGGCGGCGAACTGCTGCGGGGTGCCGTAGTCGGCGCGGGCGCCCATGGCGGTGATCTGTTTCTTGATGTCGTCGCGCTCCAGCATCGCCTTGACCTGGAGATTGAGCGCGTTGAGCACTTCGGGTGAGACCCCCTTCGGCAGGAACACCGAGAACCAGGACGAGACGTCGAAACCCGCCAGCTCCGGCGCGCTCTCGCGCATGGTCGGCAGGTTCGGCGCAAGCTCGCTGCGCTCGGGCGTGGTGACGCAGAGACCGTTGAGCGTGCCGTTCTGCACCTGCGGCAGGCTCGGATAGAGATTGTCGAACAGGATCTGGATGTCGCCGGCGAGCGCGGCCTGGAGCGCAGGACCTGCACCGCGGAACGGGATGTGCGTCATCTTCAGCCCGGTCAGCTGGAGGAACCAGGCGCCGGTGAGATGCGGGCTCTGGCCGACGCCGGAGGAGGCGTAGCTGAGCTTGTCCGGATTGGCCTTCAGATACGCGATCAGCTCGGCGACCGATTTGATGCCGGTCTTCGGATGCGCCGAGACGATGTTCGGGATCCGGATCATGTTGGTAACCGGCTGAAGCTGGTCCGGCTTGTAGGTGAGGTTCTTGAAGATGCTGTAGGCGATCGCATTCGGACCGGGATTGCCGATCAGGATGGTATGGCCATCGGGTTTTGAGCGGACCACTTCGGCGGTGCCGATGGTGCCGCCGCCACCGGAGCGGTTTTCCACGACGGCCGACTGGCCCCAGGCGGTTTGCAGATGCGCGGCCAGCAGCCGGCCCATCACATCGGTCGAGCCGCCGGCCGCAGCCGGCACGACAAGGCGGACGTTCTCGGTGGGCTTCCAGTCCGCCAGGCTCGATCGCGGCAGGATCGCTGCGGCCGAGAGACCGGCAACGCCCGTGAGCACGCGGCGGCGGGACAACAATTTATTGGACACGAATCCACTCCCTGCGTCTTGTTTTGCAGGGGAGCGTAGGGAACCCGATGCGCAACGGCAAGCCGTACGAGACGGCACGACGCCGCAGGCTGAAGGCTCAGTTAAAGCTGAGCAGCTTGAAGATCGGCGTGAGGTAGCTCATCTCCTGGCCCGACGTCGGCGTCGTCCGGCTGATGAAGTCGAAGATCTTGCCGTCCTGGAGGCCGTAATTCGCAAGCCTGCGCACGCGCCGGTTCTTGTCGAAATAGACGGCGATGACGCGCTGATCGACCACCTTCTGGTTCATGAAGGCGACGACGCGTTCCGAGCGCTGCGAGATGTAGTAAAACACCTCACCGTCGAGGGTCGCGACCGTGGAGGGCGTGCCCATCACGATCAGCACCTGGTCCTGGCTCGCGCCGATCGGAATCTGCTCGAGCGCGCCGGGCGGCAGGATGTAACCCTTCTGGAATTGCTCGCCGGTGCAGCCCGCAAGGGCGCCGCCGACCAGGGCCACGGCCGCGAGCATGCGCAGGCCGCGCCAGCGTGCAGAAAGGCCGCGCTGCTTGCCTGCGCGCTGGCTGGTCCTAATCGTTATCGTCATAGCGGAACTGATTCCGTCCCCTTGCGTCGCGCGAGGCGCTGAAGTACCGGGCGGAGGCTGCAATTGCAACACGCGCATGCCCGCTTGCGGAACCCACAATGGTTTGGCCGTTCAATCACTTCAGGAAACCCCGGCAAGCCCCGCGCGGCACCATTGAAGCCATCTATGGCATGATCGTGACGCAGGCGCGAGAACCCATGTTTTACCGCCACTTGGGCGTCCCCGATACGGTTAACGGGCGTTTCGACCTGTTGCTGCTCCATCTCTGGCTGCTGCTGCGCCGCCTGCGCACGGTTCAGGGCGCCACGGAGCTGTCGCAGGCGCTGTTCGACCGCTTTTGCGAGGACATGGACGACAATCTGCGCGAGATGGGGATCGGCGACCAGACCGTGCCGAAGCGGATGCGGGCCTTTGGCGAGGCCTTTTACGGCCGCGTCCAAGCCTATGATCAGGCCTATGACCAAGCCATTGAAGGCGGCGGCGAAGCTCTGGCAGAGGCCATCTGCAAGAATATCTTGAATGGGACCGGCCTGGACCAGGCGCGGCAGCTTGCGGCCTACGCCCGGGCCACCGAGGCCGATCTCGGCCGGACCGACGAGGCTGCGCTGCTGGCTGCGTCCTTCAGGTTTCCCCCAGCGCTCACGCAGGACATCACGCCATGAGCCGACCGAACGCCGAATCCAGGCCCGATCCCTGGCGATCCCCAGTCATCGTCGCGCAGATTCCCGACACCGGCCTGCATCGCAAGCTCGAGGCCTCGGCGGCCGAGCGGCAGGCCATGGCCGAGCTCGCGGGCGTGCGGGAGGTGCTCTCTGCCCACGCCGACCTTGACGTCGTGCCGAAAAGCGGCGGCCGGATCCAGGTCACGGGCCGCGTCCGCGCCCGGATTGGTCAGATCTGCGTCGTCACGCTCGATCCGATCGAGAACGAGATCGAGGAGGAGGTGGACCTGATGTTCGCGCCGGAGGCCGAGGCGCGTCGGCTGGCCGACCTGATCGAGGAGGGGCAGGACGAGGCGGAGCCGCCGGAGGTCGTCGATCCGCCCGAGGCGATCGTTGGTGGCATCATCGACCTCGGCCGTCTCGCGACCGATGCGCTGTTCCTGGCGATCGATCCCTATCCCCGTAAGGAGGGGGCCGTGTTCGAGGCCGAAGTCACCGCCCTCGATCCGGAGGACCATCCGTTTGCGGCGCTGAAGGTGCTTCAGGGCAAGAAGCAGGACAAGAAGAAAGGCAAATAGCCCGGCAATCCCCGTAAGAACGCCTTGCCGGGCGGGGCGAGGTGCCTGCCGATGTGGTTTGGGATTCGTTCTTATCTATTTGATTTCAATCTATTTCATTTGAATTTTCAGGTCCGCCCCCGGATCGCCCCGCATGCAAAAGGCTGGGGGCAAGAGGTTGTTTCGGGATAACAAAACGCTATTGTCGCGCCCCGGTCGGGGTGCAGCGTGGCGCCTGGCCGGTCGCCATGTCCATGGCGAACCCATTTTGCGGCCCCGCTCACTCAAGACCGCACCAGACCAGGTTTCCAGGACTTTTATGCCAAGCAAGGTTCGTATCGCGCTTGACGCCATGGGGGGCGATGTCGGCGCTGCCGTGGTCATTCCAGGCGCCGCCATCTCGCTTCAAAGGCATCGCGAGATCGAGTTTCTGCTGGTCGGGGACCGCGCCAGGATCGAGCCCGAGCTCGACAAGCATCCCGCCCTCAAGGCCGCCTCGAAGATCATCCATACCGACGTCGCCGTCAGCGGCTCGGACAAGCCGAGCCAGGCGCTGCGGCGCGGCCGCAAGACCTCCTCGATGTGGCTGGCCATCGACGCCGTGAAGCAGGGCGAGGCGGATGTTGCGGTCTCCGCCGGCAATACCGGTGCGCTGATGGCGATGTCGCGTTTCCACCTGCGCACGCTGCCGGGCATCGACCGTCCGGCGATCACGGGGATATGGCCGAACAAGCGCGGCGAATCCGTCGTGCTCGACCTCGGCGCCACCATCGGCGGTGACGCGCACCATCTGGTGTCGCTCGCGCTCATGGGTGCCGCGATGGCAAGCGTGCTGTTCGACAAGAAGCGCCCCACGGTCGGCCTGCTCAATATCGGGGCCGAGGAGATCAAGGGGCACGAGGAAATCCGCGAGGCCAGCGAGATCCTGCGCGCGAGGAACCTGCCCGAGCTCGACTATATCGGCTTCGTCGAGGGCGACGGCATCGGCAAGGGGCTGGCCGACGTCATCGTCACCGAAGGGTTCAGCGGCAACATCGCGCTCAAGGCCGCCGAGGGAACCGCGCGTCAGATGGCGGATTTACTCCGTGACGAGATGCAGCGGAGCTGGCTGTCCAAGCTCGGCTATCTCTTCGCGCGTAGCGCGTTCCAGGCCCTGCGCGCCAAGATGGACCCGAACAAGTCCAATGGCGGCGTGTTCCTGGGCCTGAAGGGACTGGTGGTCAAGAGCCACGGCGGAACCAGCGCCGAAGGCTTTGCCTATGCGATCGATGTTGGCTATGAGATGGCTCACTACGATCTCCTGAACAAGATCAATCAGATGCTCAACCGCGAGGGTGGTGCACTCAATTCCGTGCAGCCCGCGCCGGAGGATGTTTCGTGACTCAAATTCGTTCGGTCGTGCTCGGCTGCGGCTCTTATCTGCCGGAGCAGGTGGTGACCAACGCCCAATTGGCGGCGCGCATCGACACGTCCGACGAGTGGATCGTGCAGCGCACCGGCATTCGCGAGCGGCACATTGCCGCCGAAGGCGAGTTCACCTCGCATCTGGCGATCAAGGCGGCGCAGGCTGCGCTCACCGATGCCGGCGTGGACGCGCAGTCGATCGAGCTGATCGTGCTGGCAACCTCGACGCCCGACAACACCTTTCCCGCGACCGCGGTCGCCGTGCAGAACGCGCTCGGCATCAACCACGGCGCGGCCTTCGACCTTCAGGCGGTGTGCTCGGGCTTCGTGTTCGCGCTCGCCACCGCCGACAATTTCCTGCGCACCGGCGCCTACAAGCGCGCGCTGGTGATCGGCGCCGAGACCTTCTCGCGCATCCTCGACTGGAACGACCGCGGCACCTGCGTGCTGTTCGGCGACGGCGCCGGCGCGGTCGTGCTGGAGGCGCAGGAACAGCCGGGCAAGGCTGCGACCGACCGCGGCATCGTCACCACGCATCTGCGCTCCGACGGCCGCCACAAGGCAAAGCTGTTCGTCGACGGCGGGCCGTCCTCGACCCAGACCGTCGGCCATCTGCGCATGGAGGGCCGCGAGGTCTTCAAGCACGCGGTCGGCATGATCACCGACGTCATCGTCGATGCCTTCGCGGCGACCGGGCTCAATGCCGACAGCATCGACTGGTTCGTGCCGCACCAGGCCAACAAGCGAATCATCGATGCTTCCGCGCACAAGCTCCACATCGCGGCGGAGAAGGTGGTGCTGACGGTGGACCGTCATGGCAACACCTCGGCGGCCTCGATCCCGCTGGCGCTCTCGGTGGCGCGCAAGGACGGCCGCATCAAGCGCGGCGACTTGGTCCTGCTGGAAGCCATGGGCGGCGGCTTCACCTGGGGCTCCGCGCTCGTGCGCTGGTAGAGCCACAGTCGATAAAATTTTGCGAATCAGCGCTGATTATCGATGCGTCTGCATTGATGAGCGCTGTTGACCGCAGTATCGTAAGCTCCTAATTTCAGACAACAATTGTTCGCCGTGATGTGGGGCAGGGCGATGACCGATCAAAGTAAAACCGTAACGCGTGTCGATCTCTGCGAAGCCGTCTACCAGAAGGTGGGCTTGTCGCGCACGGAATCCTCTGCGTTCGTGGAACTCGTGCTGAAGGAGATCACCGACTGCCTCGAAAAGGGCGAGACGGTGAAATTGTCCTCGTTCGGCTCCTTCATGGTCCGCAAGAAGGGTCAGCGCATCGGCCGTAACCCGAAGACCGGCACCGAGGTGCCGATCTCGCCGCGCCGGGTCATGGTGTTCAAGCCGTCGGCGATCCTGAAGCAGCGGATCAACGCCCAGCATCGCACCAACGGTGACGCCAGCAAGGCTCCACAAGAGGCATAACGCCTTCCGCAAAGGATTTGGCATTTGGACAAGGCGCCGGATGCGTTCCGAACCATCAGCGAAGTAGCGCAGGAACTCGACATTCCGCAGCACGTGCTGCGGTTCTGGGAGACCCGATTCTCCCAGATCAAGCCGATGAAGCGCAGCGGCGGCCGCCGCTATTACCGTCCCGACGACGTCGACCTGCTCAAGGGCATCCGCCGTCTCCTCTACGGGGAGGGCTACACCATCCGCGGGGTGCAGCGGATCCTGAAGGAGCACGGCGTCAAATCGGTGCAGGGCCTCGCTGACGGCGCGGCCGCGGTCTCGTTCGGTGCCATCGAGGACGCTATCGGCGCGAGCCTGATGGAGCCCGACGACGAGGCGCCCATCAAGGGCATCACCGATGCCGACGATGACGATTACCAGGGCGACGAGGCGGAAGGCATCGACTTCCGCTTCACCGAGGTCGACGACGAGGACATCCTCACCACCTTCCGCAAGGGCGGCACCTCCGCGCCCGCCGGCCCCAGCGCGCTGGACCGGGAGCGGCTCGGGCGGGCGCTCGCCGACCTCGTTGCCTGCCGGGAAATGCTGGATCAGGCGCTGAACGACGGGTAGGGCGCTTTTCGCGAGCTTTGCGGGCGGTTCCGGGGCTTTGGACGGGGACACCATAATGGTGCGGCCTCGTCTTGCGCATCGCGCCGATCCTAGCTAATGGAACGACGTTCGGAGCGTGGCGCAGCCCGGTTAGCGCACTAGTCTGGGAGACTAGGGGTCGGAGGTTCAAATCCTCTCGCTCCGACCAAATTCAGCAATAATTTCAAAGCCAATCTCGGGCGGCCGGTTTACATCGGACCGCCCGTTTACATTTGGTTTACATTTCCGTTCTGTGGGCGTTCCTCTATTCAGGTGCATCGTGAGTAAGCGCCGGGGGATTCGCGCGCGTGTCACCCGGATTGGGCCTTAGTGGGCACGTTGCCCTTTCAGGGGTTGTTCCCTCATCTCAAGTAGCAATAATGTGACATTTCGACTCGGTGCTAACCATTGCGGATTAGAGTTGTTGACTTAAATGGCAACAGTCTTAGAGTTGGATCATGCGCAGCTTCTTTTCAAGCTTGACCCGCAGCTGGAGCCGCAGGAACAGGAGTGGCGATGCATTTACCTATCCCCGCGCCTTTGCACCTGGATCGTGGACGCACTGCCCACCCTTGAGGCGAGGTGGGAATCCGAGATCGATTGCGTTCAGCAACTGGACGCCTTCGTTGAGGTATATTGTTCCGGCGAAAGGCTTAACCTGCCAGAGCACCTGCATCCAATTGCGCATGTCAAAGATGGAATTTGGGTTCTCAAAACGCCTGATCTTCGCATCTTTGGCTGGTTCCACGCCAAAGACTGCTTCATTGGTTGGCGCGCCGAACATGCTGACTACGTCAAAGAACATAACCTGTATTACGGATTGGCCGGAGAGACGGCTAATTTCCGAGACCGACTAGATCTGAACGAGCCGAAATTTATCCCCGGAGAAGACCCCAATGCCGTCGTTTCAAATTACTCTCAGTCCAAGCAAGCGCGCGGCGGGCCGGTTCGTTAATAACGTTCGGCGCAAGCTCTTGTCGGCTCTATCGGAAGAGTCGCAAAAAAGAGGTCTAACTCAAACCGACATCGCGCGCGAAATTGGCGTGCATCGCTCTGTAATCAACAGAGAGTTGCGCGGGCAGAAGGATATCACGCTTGGCCGCGTCGCCGAGTTAGCTTCGAGCATGGGGCGGATCGCGGTTATTGAATTCCCGGAGCGCATACGTTCGGAAGGTCAGAACATTGAGGCCAAGATTGATTATTCCCTAAATGAAGAGGGATTATTGGCCGATCCTGCATCTGAATTCGATCTTGAAGCAGCCTGATGCGTGGACTAAGGGCGTTCGCTTTCTTCTGCGAAGATGTCCGTCGCGAGAACGGCGGAAGGGAAACGCTAATCGGGATATTGCCGGACACCGTTCAGGTCCCGAGGTTTCCCTGGGTCGTGCGCAGGATTACAATTCACTTCCGTATTAGGATTCAAGCCGATTTCGATTGCGATAGAGCCGTCATGATCGATGTTGAAAGTGAAAATGCTGATATTGAAGCAGTTAAGCGTGAGCCAGCTCCCATGGAACTCGTCCGCAGAACCGTCGAGCGGGCGAGAAACAGGGGCTTGCCATACGGCACTTTGATTGGCCGAGTTGAAATGAATGAGCCACTGGAATTTCCGCAACCGGCGAAGTTGACCGTCGTCTTAAAATGCGGAGATGAGAAGGAAGAATGTGGGCTTCTGAATATAGTGGAGAGGACAACTCCCGGCCCCTCTGACCAGTCTTCCGGGCAGCCTCACCCCAGCGCTCCAGCTTCATAGGGGCTTACTTAGATGGGGCGATCAACCAGCCGGTTAACCGCCCCCTATACTGTGTGACTCGCACAAAGCCCGCGCGCAAGGCGATGGAAAGTCAATCGCGGGCGACTGGGTAGTGGCTATGTCCTGGTTTGTTTCCGACCCCATGAAGTACCGGCACGCGTTAATCGAAATACCCAAGCAACGGGACCGGGGGGCGGCAATTGTGGCGACCTCGGTTCTTGAAGAACATCTTCTCGAAGCCATCCAATCGAAGCTGGATCGACATGATCCAGTAGAGAAGAAGGTTTTCAGCGGTTATGGCCCTCTGGCGACGTTTTCGTCGCGCATAGACATGGGACTTTTGCTCGGACTTTATTCAGTCGGACACCACAAAAGGATGCACCTGATTCGACGCATCAGAAATAATTTTGCGCACAGCATGCATCCCATCTCATTCAAATCTCAGAGTGCAGATTGTTCGAAGTTAGTCAGTAGCCGCACGTATCGAGAGATGAACAAGGTATTCGACGCAATCACAACGCCAGAGCAGCCGCAAATACGGCTCTCGATGTTTCGCAGCAGCACCAACCCACGGACGCAGTTTCTCCGAGGGGTGCAGCTGGCCTGCATGGTCTTGTGCATTCAGATAATTTTGAATAAGCGGGATAAAGGACAGGAGGTATCCGGCAAGTTGTCTCAGGTTTAGCGGCGACCTAAAGGCACCTTTGTCACTTTGTCCCTGTAATTCTCAAGCTTTTTAATCGCATTCGCGGCCAGCACACCGCGTCGGGCAAGGTACAGGTCGATCACCTTCTGCGCCTTGTCGACACTCCAGCACAGCGCCTCCGCGATCTCCGGCGCCGTCGCGCCAGCCTCGGCAAGCAGCGTCGCGGCTGTGCCGCGGTTGTCGTGAAAGTTGAGATCGGCGGTTTTGACGAGGTCTGGATCTGCGGCAATCGGCTCGGCATTGAGCGTGTCGACCTTGTCACAGTCCTCGCGCCAGTGCTCATTGAAGTACCGCTTGCTGTAGGCCTTGCCGGTTTGCGTCAACATCACCAAGGCGCCGACCTTCGCCTCTTTGAGTGCATCCAAGTGGGCCTTGAGCTCGCGTGTTGCCGGGATCCAGAGCAGCTTGCCGGTCTTAGTTGACCGGATCTCCACGCGCTCTCCGTCGTACCGATTCCAAGCAAACTTGCGGACGTCACTCGCGCGCATCGCAGTATTTCGAACCAGCACCATCGCGGTCACCATCGCCGGCCGCGCGGTCCGCATGAACTGCTGCTGCAATTCTTCCGGCCAGGTGAGCTCCGATCGGTGGCTCTTGTAGAGCCGCGCGAAGGTGTCGAGCGGGTTGAACTTGATGACAGCCTTTTCTTTCGCGAATGAAAGCACACGAGCGAGCGCCGCGACCAGGTTGTCAGCCGATCGCGGCGAAGCCTTGCCGAGCTCGTTGTGCCAGGCGAGGGCATCCTTCCGAAACTCAAGCGCGTCGTCAGCATCGTTGAAAGCAGCGATCGGGCAGGTGCCCCAGCGCACCTCTAGCCGCTTCAATTTCCATACGTACTGCTTGCGGCTTTCCTCGCTGAGCCCGTCGAAATAAGCAGATTGATCGAAGTGCCGAATGAGCTGCATGAAGGTGCCTTCGCCCTTCGTGCGCATTTTCCTTTCGGCATCAGCGTAGGTCTCGGCAAGCCTCGTTTCGTCGAGTGGGAGGCCGGTCGCGCGATGGTAGAGATAGACCTTGATAGAGCCGTCCGCCTGGCGCTTCTTGACCCGATGAACGCCCTTCAGCTTGAGGGGCTTGTTAGGCAGCCTCGGTCTTCCGCGCATGCTGGGCCTTCCAGCGCTGATAAGGGGTAAGCTCGGCCTCCAAGTCTGTCACAAGACCGGAAGAACAGTCCAGCGAACGATCAAGAGCTTTCCGATCCCAGCGGTTGGTACCTGGGATAGGGCCCGGAACGATGCCCTTAGCTCGCCAACGGTCGAAAGCGGCGAGGGTGTTGCAGCCGCAATATTCGGCGGCTTCCTGCTTCGTGAGGCAACGCTTTTCTGTCATAAGGGCGGCTTCTGCTTCAGCTGCAGCCGTCCCCCTACGATTTCCGCGCGGCCGCTGGCGATCAAGCGGGTGACAACGCTATCGCGTATCCGCCGCGTGCCGAACCGCCAGCCGCCGCGCGTCGCCTGCTCAAAGGGGCTGAGTTTGAGCAGGCTTAGATGTGCGTACAGATGGGCAGGAAGCGGCTGGCGTAGTCCAGCTGCCTCGCTCTTGATCGCGCTTCGTTCTCGATTCCTGGAAACGTTCTGCCCATTTTTGGAAAGACTTTGCCCGACGTTCTGACTTGACAGAACAGGTTGTGGCGGCCGCCCCAATTCGCTCATGCGGCCACTCCGTTCTGCTTGGAATAGGCCAGTGTTCGTGCCGCGTCGGCATGCTCGAAGATCTGCGACTTGCGCCATCCCATCCGCACGAGGTCCGGCAAAGCCGCGCCTTCGTTGCGGGTAGTGATGGTGATGAAGTCGTCCGCGAGCTGGGCTATCGCTGCCGGCCCCTCAAGTCCGGCCCTAGCTCCAGGCATGGCCTGGGGGGCGATGAGGCCGGCCACGCGCTCGCGTTCGGCTTGAGCGGCCTCCTGAGCCGCTGCGGCGTCCTGGCGGGCCTTACGGGCCGCGAGCAGGGCGTCCAAAGTGCCTTGGCGGTTGATCCGCTTCCCGCGCATCACGGGCGCTGTGCGAGGGCAGCCTTTGGCGCGAACGTCTGCGAAGTGCCCCTCGGCCGGCAATCGACAGAAGCCATGGAGCCGCAGCTGCGCGGCGAAATCAGAGGCGGTTAGGTCGGTAGCGGGCAAAATGCGGCGCGACACAGCTGTCTCCCGAAGGTGTTTCACGGGAAACAATATGGTCGGAAAAACCCGACGGTCAACAACAAAATCGGGAATATCCGACCGTCTGTTAGGCTGGCTTAAAGGTCGAGGATGGTCCGTTTCACCCGGCCGATTACTTCGAGATCACGCTTTCGCTTGAAAAAGATTGGCTTGTTAATGGGATTGGTCGAATGCGGCGCCAGGAACGGGGTGTCTCCACCCTGCCACATCTTGTAGGTTGTCTGGCCACCAACGGCGAATACATAGCATTTCCCGTTGAGGAGAGTGCGGTCCGATTTGTTTATGACGATGATCGACCCCTCTGGAGAAAAGCGATCCATGGAATCGCCCTCAACCCTCAATGCGAAAAACTCACCGCGGCCGAGATCAGCAAATGCCAATAGTGGCACACGATCAACAGGTACCTGCGATGCCGGGCTAGAAAGCCGACCGGCAGTCACATTGTCAAGAAGGGGCACCATCGCAATTTTGGGGGCGGGTGCGTTTGAGACGCGTGGTCGCGCATCGAGCAAGTCTTCGATTGACCATTTGAGCGCGCGCGCGACAAGGGGTTGCTTCGCGGATGAAAAAGACTTCTTTCGTCCAGCTAGATAGTCGCTGAGGTAATTGCGCTCCAGGCCAGGGACGGCCTGGGCAGCCTCAATCGGGCCCAGCCGCAGCTCTGCGAGCCTGCTCTTAATTCGTTGACGTAGCTCATCATTTTCCATGCGCGGAATTATCCGACGCCGATCTGCTGAATTCCAATCGGATGATCCCGACATTTCAATTGGACGAATCGGAAATTCCCGACTAACCGTCGAGCCATGGAGCAGCAGCTGATTCGAAACCTGGTCGCCGTTGCGAGTGCCTTTAGGCTTTCTAGGCCGCTCGCTCTTCCGACGCTCGGCCGTAGGGCGGCCGGGGATTGGCGCTTCTTCGATCATCTGCAGGATGGCTCGAAGACCTTCACGGCGCGGAAGTATGACCAGGTCATGGGCTGGTTCTCCGACAACTGGCCCGAGGGTGCGGTTTGGCCGGAGGGCCTTTCGCGTCCCGAGCGGGTGGCCTCATGAGCCCCATTCGCACGCAACAGTCAAAGCAGTGCCCCGATCAACCGATCGGCAAAGACCGATCGCCTGATCGCTGGTTTCTGCCTATCGCGCTGACATTCCGGAAGAACTTCCCGAAGAAAACCGCCGAGGTTCTGGCTGACATTGCGGGTCTCCGCGACGTCCGCCCGGCCGAGTTGTGGCTCGACGGCAGCCGGGCGCCCAGCGGTGAGGCGCTCGCCCGCATGATCGCTTCAGCCCATGGCGACCTCGTCATTCGCGCGCTCACCCACGGGTCGGGGCAGGCCTGGGTCAAACGCCATCGCCGCATCGAAAACCTCGCCGCTGCGCGCGCGGAGGTCGAGGCAGCGCAGCGTCGTCTTGCCGAAGCCGAAAGGGGGATTGAGCCGTGACCGACCTTGCTGCTCGCGTTGCAGATCCGGACGATCTGCGCTTCCTGGTGATGTTCGCTGCCGTGCTGATGGTCGGCGCCGGCCTGGCCGTCGCGGCCGGTGCGCAGCCGTTCCTGCATCGCATCGACCGCGGTTTCGGCTTCCGCTGGGTCAAGCGCCAATGAAGTCCGCTCGCGCCATCCTGTTCGGGCTCGACCGGCGCGTGATCGTTGGCGCCGTCCGCGTCGTCATCGCCGACGATGCGCCGAAGGTCATTCTCTACGACGGCGATCCGTTTCTGCCGATGCAGGTGCCGCCCGGCTGGGACGCCAAGGCCGTGCTCGCTTACGGGCAGGAGCGGCCGTATCGCGCCGACGCGGGCCTGCTAGAGGCGGCTGGCGTCTCGCAAAGCGAGGGGGCGTCGTGAGCAAGGTCACCCACATTGCCGCGAAGCGCGCCGAGCAGATCGCGAAGGATCAGCTCAAGTCGATCATAGAGCGCATCGAGCGGCTCCTCGAGGAGAAGAAAGCCATCTCCGACGACGTCCGCGATGTCTACGCGGAAGCGAAAGGCAATGGCTACGATACCGGCGCCCTCAAGGCGATCATCAAGATGCGCCAGCAGGACCCGATCGAGCGTCAGGCCTTCGAGACCATCCTCGAAACCTACATGCACGCGCTGGGGATGCTGTGATGATGCAGGCTCCCATCGTCACCACCGATGCACGCGAGGTCGCTTTCGACGTCTCCGGCCTGCCGGATCTGACCGGTACGCCATGGGCGCGGATCTGGTTGTCGTCGCGCGAGCCGGTGTGGACGCTGGTCGATGCCGACGACGTCACCTGGCTGATGCAATGGCATTGGAACGTCTGGCATGCCGGCAAGAACCGCGGCGACAGCTGGATGCTCTACGCCAAGCGCAACACCGGCGTGCGCCGCGACACGTTGCGCATGCATCGCGAGCTGTCGATCAAGGATGAGCCAAGCCTCGACGAGGCGTTCCTGCGTGCGCACGTCGTCGACCATATCAACGGCCAGACGCTGGACAACCGCAAGGCCAACCGGCGCTGGCTGACGAAACCCCACAACGCCGTCATTCGCCGTCCGCGCGGCACAGCGCCGACGTTGGATGAGATCGTGCGCGATCTGCTCGCGGGCCTACCGGCGCGGTCGATGCAGGAGATTCCCTTTGACTGAGCTGGTCCGATACGAGGCGGCGCGGCGCGCCCTGGCCGAGGCGGTCGCGGTCGACGAGGTCAAGGCGATCCATGACCACGCCGAGGCCTTGCGGCATGCGGCGAGGATTGCTGGGGACAAGCAGCTGGAGATCCAGGCCGCGCAGATCCGTTTCCGGGCGCAGCGCCGGTTCGGGGAGCTGATGGAGCAGCAGCACGCCGCCGGAAAGGTGGCGAGGGGCGGGCGGCCGCGGTCGGAAAAAACCTCTGACGAGTTGTCAGGGGTTTCCGGCGAGCCGGAGGAGTTGCCGGAGATCACGCTGCGCGACATCGGCGTGACGCATCGCTTCTCCTCGCAGGCCCAAAAGCTCGCTGCGCTGCCGCCGGAGAAGTTCGAAGCCCTGGTCGAGCGGCACGCGGAGGAGATGCTGTCCGGCAAAGGCCGGGTCGCCATGGACCTGCTTAAGATCGGCGCCGAGGAGGATGGCCGCGTTCATCGCCGCGATCTCGCCTCGGCGCTGTCCTCGGCCTCGGCGATGGCGCCTTCCGGCCGGCTTTACCCGGCGGGCTATGGCGATCCGCCGTGGAAGCGCCAAGGCGGCATCGGCAACCGCGCCTATGAGAACCACTACCCGACCATGCCCTGGCCGGAGATCCTCGATTATCTCAAGCGGGCCGGCGAGGCGCTGCTGCCCGACGCCTGGTTCTGGATGTGGATTCCGCGGGCGCATCTGCTCGCGAAAATCCCGGTCAAGACCGAGGTGATGCTGGCGGATGGCGAGGGCGTGCTCGCGACCGTCGACCTGCCGCTCGCCTATGCCTGCATGCTCGCGCTCGGCATGGACAGCTACTCGACCTGCTACGTCTGGACCAAGACCGACGAGGAACATCCCGACGTCTCCGGCTCCGGCCTCTTGGTGTGGGACCAGGACGAGCTGCTGCTGCAGTTCAAGCGCGGCAAGGGCCTGCCGAAACCGGATGCGTCCGAAAAGTTCGGCTCCAACCATCGCGAGCGACCGCGCGAGCACTCGCGAAAACCCGACCACTACCGCAACATGATCGCGACCATGGTCGGTAAGGACAGCGACGGCGCGCCGCTGCCCGTGCTCGAGCTGTTCGCCCGCGTCGACGCCGAGCATCCGCTGCCGGAAAATTGGGATGCATGGGGCAATCAGGCCGGCGTCGCGCTGACAAGCGCGATCTCCACCCCGACCGATGCGGCGCCTTCGCCGTCATCGCACGGTCTCCCGGAGCCCTCCGGTGAGGACGAGACGGCCGCGGCGGATGCAACATCGCAAGGGGCCAGCGCCGCTGCGGCCGTCGAGGCCCCGTACAATGCCGACGACGTCGTCACCATCGACCAGCTCGCCGGCTCCGAATGGCTGGCGCCGTCTGCTCCCTCGGCCGATGACCTGGCCGCCGAGGCGCAGGCCCTGACCGGGCTGCAGCAGCTCAAGATCCTGTCCGACTTCTGCCACGCGCGCCGCGATCTCGCGCCCGTCATCGGCCCGCTCTATGTCGACCGCGGCCTGTCCTACGTCTCGAACGAGCAATGGCAGCTGCGCGGCGCGGGCTGGGACCGGCTTCGCGAGCTGGAGGCCGCCACGGCCAGGCCCGTTGCGCCTGCCATTCTGACCGAGCCCTACCGCGCGCCGCAGCCGAGCCTGTTCGATGTCGCGCGGCAACTCGACGACGCGCCGCCGGCGGAGGTGGTCGACGGCGTTCTGCAGACGCGCCTCCCGGTCGATGCCGACGAACTCGCCGAGCAGCTCGCGCTGCTCGCGATCGATGCGGGCGAGCAGGTCGACGGCGAGATGGCCCGCCACCTGGTCGGCCGCGACCTGCTGATCGCGAGCACCAGGCAACTCAAGATCACCGAGCGCGGCCGGGCCTTCCTGGCGCAGTTGGTCGCTCCGGCATCCGTTCAACAGCAGGGGGAAATCGCACGATGAAGCTCGCCGGATGGATTCAAACCTACACAGGCAAGAAGTTCTGGCCGCTCGATCCGCGGCCAGAGGACGTCGACATCGAGGACATCGCGCACGCGCTTGCGATGCAGTGCCGGTTTGGCGGCCATTGCCTTCGGTTCTATTCGAACGCCGAGCATTCCGTGCTGGTCTCGCGCCACTGCGGCGACGATGCGCTCGCCGGACTGCTGCACGACGGCAGCGAGGCGTATCTGCTCGACATGCTGTCGCCCATCAAGCAGTTCATGCCGGATTACAAGGCGGCAGAGAAGCGCTGCCAGGCAGCCGTTTATCGCGCGTTTGGTCTCCCTGAGGCGACGCCACCATCCGTCAAGCAGGCCGATCGGCGCGCCTTGCGGACCGAACGGCTGCAGATCATGCGGGATATCGGTGAGCCCTGGGTCATCGACAATGAGCAGCCGCTCGGTGGCGAGCTGGTCGGGTGGGCACCGCTGCACGCCCGCGGACTTTTCCTGCAGCGCTTTGCCGAGCTGACGCAGGCGGCTGCATGATCACCATCAGCATCAATGTCGCTGTCGGCGCCAGCTCCATCGTGATGTTTGCCGGCTTCATGCTCGGCTACGCGATCGCCTGGCGCCAGCGCCGCAGCGGGCCGCGCATCACCTTCGATCCCGTCAACAACGCGCTCGCCTGCGACATGCCGATGACGCCGGACGAATTGGACCGGCTGCGCGATGAAGTCGCGATGTGGAGCATCAAGCCGACCAGGGTAGGGCAGCATCTGTGACTGGGGGCTGCGCGATGAAGCACAGTTGGAGCGAAAAGACCCGCCAGCCGAACGGCGACAGCCGCAAGATCTGCACGCGTGAGGGCTGCGAGATCGTCTGCGTGTCGTGCCATCGCATCGACGATCACGGGCGGCAGGATCATTTCAGGGAATGGTGGCGCGGCAGCGAAAAAATCCAGATCGGCGGCAACACGCCGGTCTGTGAAGTGGTCGAGGTGCCGGCATGAGCGTATCGCTAGCTATTTTGCAAGCGCTCTATCTCAGGCTTTATGACCTCGAGCACCTGTTTAGCGTTTGTGGCGAACTCGTGAGCTGCGGTCCAGTACCTGCCATTCAGGTCAGGCGTCGCATGCCCCGCCTGGCGTCCCTCCGCGTCACAAGACCTGAGAATCTTATCGGCGTTTCGGGCACGCGCGACTGCAATGATGCAGGGCGTTGGAATGCGATCAAGATGCTTCCATGCTTCGTCAAGTTCGGAAACGTCACATTCCCAATAGAGTGTTTTATCCCAATCCACCTTCATTTGCCTCATGGATGGCGAATTGAGATTTTGGCGCAAGATCAAGGCCAACGACGCTGCCGATTCGAGTTGCGTGCGGAGCCGCAAGAAAAGAGCGAGGTCGATACTTCGTTGTGTCCGGCTGTCGATGCTTCGGTCGAAGTTGACTTTGGCCATGACGCCTCGATAGGCGATCGCCGCGGCCGTCAGGGCGACCGCTGCGGCGAACATGGGCTGAAAATCCTTGACGAAGTCATAGAGCGAGTGGGCGGTCAGTGCAGCGCTGGATGTGTCTGGCATCGCACACCGAATGTCGAGGCGCGTCGTTGCTGACGCGTCGATCATACTCGCAACCCTCGCATCAGGTGGCAAGCCCGCCATGATGACGGGCGCGATAGCAAAACCTCGTCCAGTGCCAGTTGTTTAGCGCGTCCAGTTGACTCCATTTCTGAAAGCATCACGTGTCCAATCCTCGTCTGTCGATTATTCCCGCGGGGGCGGTGACTGATCGCTCGCTCGAGCCGCGCGACCTGCAAACGCTGTGTTTGCTCGGCCGTCATATCGATCGTGCCGGCTGGTGCACGCGCAGCCAGGTCCGCATGGCGGCCGAACTCGGCTGCGGCCGCGCCACGCTGCAGCGCTCGCTCGACCGCCTGTATGAAGCAGGCTGGGTGGAGAAGCGGCGCCGCGACCATTGGCGGCCGGAGGATTCGGCACCTTCGTCGAGCTATGCGTATCGCGTAAAGCTCGACCGCGACGATTTCGACCTCAAGAGCCTTGCGCGCGAGCCCGACGACGTCGACGACGAGAGCCATGCAGAAAACGCGGAAGTGCCGGAAATCGGGGAGGGGGTGCCCGCTGGTGGGCAGGGGTGCCCGCCCATGGGCAGGGGTGCCCACACATACGCGGGCACGGGTGCCCACACATACGCGGGCACCAATAACGACCCTTTAGAACGACCCCTTAAAACGATTGAGAGAGACGCGGGCGCGCGCGCGAGAGATCGCAAGGAGCGCTTCAAGGCTGAGTTCCGCAAGCGATGGCCGACCGCGGCTGTCGACGATCGTCAGCGCACCGACTATGCCGCCGATGCACTCTCGGCCGAGGAGGAGAAAGCGGCGCTCGACGGCATCGATCCGTTCCTCGAAGAGCTGAAGCGACAGGGCCGCAAGTCCGTGCCGGCGGGCTGGCGCTATCTCGAGGAGAAGCGCTGGACGCTGTTGAAGCAGGGCGAAGGGGCTGCCGAGGGCGGTCCTGCTGTGAGACCGCAGATCGAGCTGGGCAGCGTCGAGCATAGCGCGCTTGAGGTGCTCTACGCGGTCGCGCGGATGCGGCCGCTCGAGAGCAAGGGCCGGGTGATCTATTCCGGCATGATGACGCCGCAGCTGCTCGCCTTCGCGCAGGCGCCGGCGCGCGATGCCTGGCTGTGGATCGATGACAGGCAGCAGCTCGCCGCCTGGCAGGCGTTCCTGGCAAAGCACGTGTTCGGGGGCAGACCCGCGCTGTTGCAGCAGCGCGGCGACAAGTCCGGTTTCTACGTGCCGTTCGACTGGCCTCCGCGCGTCGACGGCACGCTCTCCGCATCACACGACGAACCATCACAGGCAGGGGGAGACGAATGAACATGCAGCTGCAACGGGGGGAATTGCTCGCGGCCGAGCCTGTGCCGAGTTGCTGGTATCTGCTCGACGTCTATCCGGGCCGCGAGTCCACGGTCATGCGGTGGTTCGGCTACTACGGCCTTTCCGGCTGGTATCCGATCGAGGTTAGGCACGTGAACCGCTCGACGGGAGCAGCTGCGCGCAGGCCGCATCTTGGCCGTCGTATCGTTCGACCGCTTGTGCCAGGTTTGATCTTCGTGCCGTCCACCGAGACGAGCGACCAGATGCTGTCGTTCCCCGGTGTCGATGGTTTTCATCGCATTGGCGAGTGCCTCGCGCAGCTGTCTCCTGGCGATATGGCGACGTTGCGCGGTATCGAGGCCTACCTCAACACGCCGCGCTCGCAACGTGGTCATCGCGGCAAGCTGAAGGTCGGCGAGGCCATCAGGGTGGTGGATGGTCCGTTCTCATCATTCGTCGGCAGGGTGGCACGGCTTGACTCAAGGGGGCGACTCACTGTTCTCATCGACGCGTTCAAGCGCAGCGTCTCGCTCCAAATGGATGAGATGCAGATCGAACCGATCGCCAGTACGCCACGCGGCTGAGGTTGTTCGATGTCAGGCTCAACAGCCAGATGCGCAGCACCTGATTCCAGGTAGACGCGCGAAGCGTAAGACAGACCAGCCCGGCCATCGCGCCGGGCTTTCGCATATCTAGGGTGTGCGGCAGTTCGGAGATGCGCTGCCGCTGCCCTCCTTGGGCGTTTCCTCCCTAGACTTGCACGGGGCGGGGTCGAGCGATCGGCCTCGCCCCTTTTTTATTTGGGTCGATGGGTCCCTCTGGCGTTTCAAACTCGCCCGCGGGTAATTCGGACCGCGCCGTTTCGCTAGCCGGAGGGGTCCAAAACTTAGGTTAACACGGTTAACGCGGTTAACACCTCGCAGTTAACAGAGGGGTGTTTTTCCGTTGGACCAGCTAGAACGCAGCCGCTTCGAATATCGCCAGCTCGGCACCATCGTGCCGTTCGAGGGCAATGCGCGGATGCATTCTCCCGAGCAGGTCGCGAAGATCGTCGCCTCGATCAAGGCGTTCGGCTTCAACGCGCCGATCTTGGTCGATCCGGAGGGAATGATCGTCGCCGGCCATGGTCGGTTGGCGGCCGCGAAACTGCTCGGCCTGTCCGAGGTGCCCGTCCTAGTCCTGCCGGCGATGTCGGAGGCGAAGCGTCGAGCCTACACCATGGCCGACAACCGGATCGCCGAGGATGCGACCTGGAACGAGGACCTGCTCGCCAAGGAATTGGCGTTCCTGAAGGCCGCCGGCGTCAAGTTCGAGCTGGAGGTGGTCGGCTTCGCCACCAAGGACATCGAGCGACTGCTCAAAGGGGCCCACGGCGGCTCACCGGGGCGCACGGAGCTAGACGCGCCTTCGGAGCCGGCAAAGGTGGCCGTCTCTCGCCCCGGCGACACCTGGCTTCTCGGCGGCCATCACCGGCTGCGCTGCGGGTCGTCGACGAACCCGGAGGATGTCGCGGCGCTGCTCGCCGGCGAAAAGCCGCGCCTGATGGTGACCGATCCGCCCTACGGCGTGAACTACGACCCGTCCTGGCGCCAGGCGGCCGGCCTCAACGGCGCCGGCGCGGCGGCCGGCAAGGTGCTTAACGACGACATCGCCGATTGGACCGAGGCCTGGCGCCTGTTTCCTGGCGCTGTCGCCTACGTCTGGCATGGCGGAATGCATTCGGCGACGGTCCAGCGCTCGCTCGAGGACGCGGGCCTGAAGCTCAAAGCGCAGATCGTGTGGGTGAAGAACAAGATGGCGATCGGCCGCGGCGCCTATCATTGGAAGCACGAGCCGGCGTTCTACGTCGCCAAGGATGGTGAGGACGACAACTGGCAGAACGAGCGGTTCGAGGACGATCACGAAATCGGAAGCTATGCCGTTAAGGACAAGGCGACCGCGCAGTGGCGCGGCGGCCGCAAGCAGTCGACCGTGTGGGAGATCCCGATGGTCAAGAACGACACCGGCCACGGCACGCAGAAGCCGATCGAATGCATGCGCCGGCCAATCGTGAACAATTCGCGCGTCGGCGATGCGATCTATGAGCCCTTCGATGGCTCAGGTTCCACCATCATCGCTGCTCATGTCGCCGGTCGTCGTGCCTTTGCCATGGAGCTGAACCCGCTTTACGTCGATGTGGCCGTGAAGCGTTGGCAGGATTTTACGGGCGGCGTCGCCATCCTGGATGGCGATGGCCACACGTTTCAGGAGGTCGCTATCACGCGCGGTGTGCGCGCGGCGGCGTGATCGTGATGGACCAGTTGATGACCCAGGCTGAGTACGCGCGCCATCGGGGCGTCTCGCGGCCGGCCATCACGAAGTTGATCAGCGCCGGCAAAATTCCGGCGAGCGCGTTCAAGATCGGCGCTGACGGTAAGCGTATGATCGATCCGGCTGCGGCCGACTTTGCGCTTGGCGAGACCCGCGAGCGGATCAGGTCGGAAGAGCCGGCGGACGTCAACGATGATGTTGATCCGACCTTTGGTAGCCGCGCCGGCTCCGGTGCCGCACAGGATAGCTCGGTTCAGTATCTCACCAAGTTCCGGGCTCAAACAGAGTTCTACAGGGGGCGCACGGCCGAGCTCGAATACGAGCAGCGGGTTGGCAAGCTTCTAAAGACCGATGACGTCACGCGCTCGATGGAAAAGTGCGCGGCGGTCATCGTCCGTGAGCTGGAAGGCCTGCCGAATTTCGCCGACGACGTGGCCGCCGCGCTCGCAAGGGACGGCATCCCTGGCGTCCGCCAGGCGCTGAAGAACATGGCGCGCAACATTCGGGCGGCCCTCGAGCAGAACATGCGGATTGTGGCCGCCGAGGATGAGACCGGAAAGGAGGAAGTGACGTCATGAAAACGATTCCGCGCGCCCTCCCGATCATCGCCGGCATCTTCGCGGCCGTGTTCTCGCCGCCGGCACCGATCACGCCGTCGGCGTGGGCCAACCAGCATTTTTTCCTGCCGGACGGCGAGCGCAAGAGCCAGCTGATCGACCTGTCGCGCACGCCGCACCTGGTCGAGCCGCTCGACGCGCTCGGCCCGGACGCGCCCGACAACGAAATCGCGGTGATGAAGTCGGCGCAATCGGCCTTCACCACGCTGCTGCAGATCGCGGCCTGCCATTCGATCGACCGCGACCCCTGCGACATGATGATCGTGCAGCCGACCGACTCGGCCCTCGGCGACTTCAACTCGCAGAAGCTCGGCCGCGCGCTCGAATTGTCGCCGATCATGCGCAAGAAGGTCTTTCCGCAGACCGCGCGCGCGGGTAACGCGTCGAAAACCTACGAGAAAAAGTTCTCGCCGGACTGCTCGCTGTTCCTGTCGTTGGCGTCCTCGACTGCGGATCTGCGCTCCAAGACAATCAAGAAAGCGCTGTGCGACGAGATCGACGAATATCCGGCCGATCTGAACGACCAGGGCGACCCGCTCGACATGATCCGGGCGCGGCAAATCTCGTTCCTGCGCTCCGGCACGTGGAAGCGCGCCTATTTCTCGACGCCGACCATCAAGGGCGCCTCGTCGATCGAGTCCAAGTTCGAGGCAGGCGACCAGCGACGCTGGACGATGGTCTGCCCGCATTGCGACGACGACAATCTGCAGTTCGAGTGGTCGGAAAAGAACCGTCATTTCGAGTTCGATCCAAAGCCGCCGTACCGGGCGCGCTACATTCCGCCGTGCTGCGGCGTAGTGATCGAGGGCTGGCAAAAATTCGCGGTCTATGCGACGGGGCGCTGGGTTGCGACCGCGCCGGGCGAGGGGCGTTACAAGAGCTATCATTTCGACGCGCTGTCGTCGCCGTTCGTGCCGTGGGACGAGATCGCGAAAGAGTACGTCGCGGCCGGCGACAATCCGATCAAGCTCAAGGCGTTCTGGAATCTGACGCTGGGGCTGCCGTTCGAGCTGAAGGGCGAGGCGCCGGAGTTCGACCGGCTGCTCGCGCGCCGCGAGGACTACAAGCAGGGCCACGTTCCGGCGCGCGGCTTGCTGTTCGTGATGGGCGCGGACGTACAGCATACCGGAATCTGGGTCGAGGGTGTCGCGTTCGCCTCGAACGGCGAGTCCTGGAGCGTGGTGCACGACTTCCTCGAGGGCGACACCACCGACCACAAGGGCGGCGCCTTCGCCAAGCTCGAGAAGCTGTACGACCAGAAATTCCCGGACGCGTTCGGCGGCACCCGCCTGGTCGATTGCATGGCGATCGACGCCGGCGACGGCGGTCGCGCCAACCAGGTCTACCGGTTCTGCCGCGGCCGCGCCCGCGCCTTCGCCATCAAGGGCGTGTCGGGCTGGAGCGCGCCGGCGATCGGCACGCCGATCCAGGTCGACATCAAGCTGTCGGGCAAGAAAATCAAGAAGGGCGCCACGCTCTGGCCGGTCGGCACGTGGGCGCTCAAGGCGACGTTCTATTCCAACCTGGTCAAGGACGGCCGCCGCGCCGGCGCCGAGCAGGATCCGGACGGCTACTGCCACCACCACGCAGGCTGCGACGAGCGCTATTTCAAGCAGCAGACCGCGGAATATCTCAAGACCACGGTCCGCCGCGGCCGCACCGTCAAGGAGTGGCAGGAAACCGGGCCGAACCATCTGCTCGACTGCCGGATCTACGCGATGGCGATGGCCGAATATCTCGGCCTGTCGCGCCTGACTGCCGATCAATGGGCGGCCATCGCGAAAGAGCGCGGCGTGCCGCAGGTGCTGCAGCAGCCGGACCTGCTTGCGCCGGATGCCGTCAAGATCGCCGCCGCCGAGCCCGCGCCGGTGCGGCCGCTGCTCACCCGCAGGCCGAAAAAGCGTGGCATGACCATTCACAGCCGAGGGGTTTTCTGACCATGAGCAAGTTGTTTGGCCACGGCGCTGCCGTGCTGGCGGTCGCGCTGTCGCTGTGCGCGTCGCCTTTCGTGGCAACGTCCGTTGTGGCGCAGGCCTCGGTGGTCGGCTATGGCGACACTGCCGCCGTCACCTTCACGCGGCCGGCGGACACCACGGCTTATGCCAGCGGCGACATCGTCTGCCAGTCGACCACCGTCTCTGCAAGCGGCTGCGCGCCGCTCACGTTTGCGGTCTCCCGGCAGGCCGACAAGTCGTTCCTGATCCCGCGCGCGCGGATCAGCGCGTCGAACACGACGCTGACCAATGCCTCGTTCCGGCTGCATCTGTACCGCCAGAGCCCGACGATCGCCAACGGCGACAACGGCGCCTGGTCGACGACGAATTCCAACTACATGGGGTCGATGGACGTCACCTTCGACCGGCAGTTCACCGATGGCGCCAAGGGCATCGCGGTCCCGAGCAGCGGCAGCTACATCGTCGGCGTGCCCGACTCCGGGACGACCGCGATTTACGGATTGCTGGAGGCGCGCGCGGCTTACGCGCCGACCAACGCACAGACGTTCACGATCCTGCTCGAAATCTTGCAGAATTGATTCTCATGCCGTCGATCGCAAACAGGATGCGCGGCTCGCTCGCGAAGTGCTGGGCGCTGCTGCTCGTCGCGCTGGCGGCGCCGTCGGCCGGCGCTGGCGCACAGCAGATCGCGTTTGCGCCGACGATGCTACCGCAAGATGTGGCTGTCTTTGGGGGCGGTGGCCCCGCGTTGGCTTATTCGCCCGTCCTTCTGATTACGGGCGACAGTCAGGCTGCAGGCACGCTCAGCACCACGGATCAGAATGCGGCTGTTGCGGCTTATGTGCCGACGTCGAAAATCAAAGTCCGCAACATCGCCGGCGCGTTCGTCACCTATACGCCCGGCACCATCACGGGAGTCGATTTCGGGGCCAACACGGGGAAGGTTGGGACTGAGATCGGGTTTATCGCGTTATTCCGCGCAGCGTTCCCGAACGATACGCTTTACATCATCAAAGAGGCTGCGAGCGGCTCGTATCAAACGCGAGGCCTAAATGCCGCGACCGCCGCGAATCTGACTTCGGCTGGCGGCAATACTTACACGCTCAACTCGGGGTCGATCCTCAACGGAGCCAACACCCTGATCACTGGGACCGGCATCGAAACCGGCGTGTACGTCCCCTTTGCTGGCTTCCTGTCCAAGGTTGGCGTCGCGGGCGGTCGATCCGCCCCAGCCTTCGGCCCTGTCGATTTGTCGGGTCAGTACAACGGCACTCTGTCGTGGTCGTCGACGGAGGGTCTCACCTACAACGGAAATTCGGCTTCGATCACCAACGGCGCCCGCGCTCGAATTGTTGCGGGAATGGCGCTGCTCACCACTCCGAAGATTGTCGCGCACGTCCATAATATTGGCACGAACGATATCGCCCTTGCGACTGCAGCGGCATTCGCGACCGACCTCGACAACATCTATGCCCGGTTTACGGCGGACATCCCCGGCTATGCGACCGACGCAAAAACAATCTTGGTTCGGTCCCCCACGGGAGGCGCGTCATCAACGACCGTGCGCGACGCGCAACTCGCCAAGCGAGACCAGGTCAAGATCTTCCTGCTCGACACCGATAGCTACACCAGGTGGGACGGCACCCATTGGAACCTGGTCGCGCACACCGACATGGGCAACAAGGCCTTCGGAATCTGGCAGGGGACGTTCAGCGGGGTTTAGCGGTCCACTCCCTCAGGGAGGGGCAGCGAATTGCTTGAGCCCGGAAAAGTTCCCTATGGCGATCGGCATATGGGCTTGGCCAAGTGAAAACATCAAAAATTCCGGCTCGATTCGTGAGGAGACTTAGCTGGGTACCCCGGCCAAATCTCTGCTCTGGCGGTTGGAGGTGCTTCTATGTCGTTTGACCCAATGGCCGCTGCCGTTGATTGGCTCGATGCCTACCGTGCCGGCGATATCGAAGCGATCCTCGAAATGTACGCCGAAGATGCCGTGATGTACTGCGATTGTGACGGGTTGGTTATCACCGGCAGAGAAGGCCTCCGAAGCTACTGGGCTGCCCGTCTGCAAAAATACCCCGCTGCCGAGCTGGACAATCTTCGGCCCTCGCGCGGTGGGGCAACGATCTCCTACATTTGCGAGGAAAATGTAGTGAAGGCGGACTTGGCTTTTAATGATGCCGGAAAAATCAAGACCTTGAGCTGCAGCCCGCTACAGCGAGCCTCCAGCTGCTGCGAAGATCAGGCCTGCTAAAGATCAGAAGCTGACGCCGACCAGGATGGACATTCGAGTGCTGGAGTCCGCTAAGGGCGGTTATCGGACGTCAATCGAACCGGACGAGCTGTCGTCTCCTAGTCAAATCGGCTCCGGCGAACGGTGGCCTCTTCTGCCAGCTTGATCCAGTCGGCAGCAAGCCGCAGCCACGCTTTCTTGTCCGCTGACGTCCTCGCCTTTGCTGCTTGTCGGCGGCATTCTTCGGCTTCGGCCCGGAATCGCTCGGCGTCTTCTTGGCTCATCTGATCCAGATTCAGGGGCAGGCGACCGGCCGTTCATGCTCCGATCTATCAGCGAACTACGGCAGCAGCGTCGTCCTCGCTAGGAACAAGCCAGTCAACGGCGAGTAGGCCGGCTTCGGCAATAATGAAGGCGATGAGGCCGCCGAGCCAGCCGAAGAAGACAATTGAAAACGTTAGCAGTAACAGTGCGCAAAACACGTCTGCGAGCACCTTGCAAATGCGAATGTCGCGGGTCTGTTTCGAGGTGAAATACGGCATTGGGCTCCTCCGGCTCTGAGCGGCAACCTAGCCTGATCAAGCTAAAGTCGTCCACTCCCTTCAGGGCAGCGTCCTGGTCTCGAACGTTGCGACGGTCTCGAACATAGGCCCCATTTTCGTCGCGGATCGTGACTGCTAGGCAGCGTACAGCACGTAGAGCAGCACGGCGGCGACGATTGCCAGCAATATCAGCGACGTCGCGAAGGCAGCCCGGTGCCAGTCCATGGGCCGACCTTAGCACCGTGTCCGTTCCTTAAGTAGAACCACCCCACATCGCAGGAGCCCGCCCCATGGCAGGCATCACGCTCGAGCAGGCGCAAGCCCAGCTCGCGACTTGGATTGCAGCGTCGACGGCGGTCGCTGCGAGCCAGTCCTACGAGATCGAGACCGGCAACGGCCGCCGCAAGCTGCAGCGCGCCGACGCCGCGGAGATCCGCCAGATGATCGAATTCTGGGACGCACAGGTGAAGACCCTGACGCCGGCCGCGGCCGGCGGCCGCCGCCGTACCCGCTACATCGTGCCGGAGTGACCATGGCCAATCCTTCGACCAGGCAGCCGATGCAGCTGAATTTCATTGACCGCGTCGTCGCGACCTTCGATCCGCAGCGCGGCCTGGCGCGGGCGCAGGCGCGGACCGAGCTCGCCTCGGCGACCGGCGCCGGCGGCTACAATGGCGGGGCACGCGAGCGGCGAGCGACCAAGCGCTATCGGCCGAGGGATGGCTCGGCCGATGCCGATACGCTGCTCGACCTGCCGGATCTGCGCGGCCGCTCGCGCGACCTCGCGCGCAACGCGCCGATCGCAACCGGTGCCATCGCGACCAACGTCACCAACGTGGTCGGCGATGGCCTCAAACTGCAGGCCAATGTCGATCATGAGGCGCTCGGCATCACGCCGGAGCAGGCCGACGCGATGGAACGCGAGCAGGAGCGGGAATGGGAGCTGTTCTGCGCGACCTGTGATTTCACGCGCGTGCAGTGCATGGACGAGCTGGAGGCGACCTCCTATCGCGGCGTCCTGGAGTCGGGCGACCTGTTCATGCTGCGCCGTTATCGTAAGGACCCCGGCGATGCCTACGGCACCAAGCTGCAGATGATCGAGGCGGACCGCGTCTGCAATCCGCAGCGCGCGGCCGATACCGACGCCATCGCTGGCGGCGTCGAGGTCGACAAGCACGGCGTGCACGTCGCCTATCACGTCACCAACAAGCACCCGGGCGGGCTGCGTGTCCTCGGCCTTGAGTGGGAGCGGGTCGCCGCGCGCACGGAGACCGGCCTGCCGGTGGTGCTGCACCTCTACGATCGTCTGCGGCCGGAGCAGACGCGCGGCGTGCCGTATCTGGCGCCGGTGATCGAGTTCCTGAAGCAGCTCGCGACCTATTCGGAGGCCGAGGTCGACGCCGCAGTCGCAACCGCCATGGTCGCGTTTGTGATCGAGGCGCCGAACGATGACGGCTCGGAGCCGCCGCTCGGCGAGACCGATGCGAGCCTCAACTCCAACGAGGTCAAGCTCGGCGGGGCCGCGGTCGTCGGGCTCGCGGAGGGGGAGAAGCTCAACACCTTCAATCCGTCGCGGCCGAATTCGAATTTCGACCCGTTCGTGATGTCGTTCTGCCGGCAGATCGGCGTCGCGCTGGAGATCCCATTCGAGCTGCTGGTCAAGCATTTCACAGCGTCCTATTCGGCCTCCCGGGCCGCGCTGGAGATGGCCTGGCAGTATTTCCGCCGGCGCCGCACCTGGCTCGCCGCGCGCCTGGTGCAGCCGGCGTACGAATGGATGATGGAGGAGGCGGTTGCGACCGGCCGCCTCAATCGTCCGGGCTTCTTTGCCGACCCGATGCTGCGCAAAGCCTATTGCGGCGCCGAGTGGATCGGGCCGCAGCGCGCCAGCCTCAACCCGAAACAGGAATCGGACGCGGACACGCAGGATGTCGAGCAAGGCTTCAAGACCATCGAGCAGGTCTGTATGGAGCGGACCGGCGGCGAGTTCGAGAAAAAGAACGCGCAGCGCGCCAAGGAAACCGCGATGCGCAAGCAGACCGGCGTCGTCGCGCCGCCACCGCCCGCCGCCAACCCGAACGCGCCGGCGCAGCCTGACGATCCGGACGCCGAGCCGGATGACGGTGACGAGCAACCCGAACCGAAAAGGGCCGCCAAATGACGCTGTTGATGCCGCATATCGCGAGCCGCCTGTTCGGCGCCGAGCTGATGGTTGATCCCGGCAAGCTGCAGGCCTTCCTGATCGGCCTCGGCGCGCGCATCGTCGACGGCGGCGTGACGCTGCCGGGTATTGCGGCGGTGAACCATGTCGCGTTCGAGCACGGCCGTCCTTCTGATGCGATGGGTAAGCTCGGCGATCCCATCGGCAGTGCTTACGAGCGCGCCAATGCCGGCGACCGCCTGGTGCAGCGCGTCGGCAATGTCGGCGTGATCGGGATCGAGGGCACGCTCGTCCACAAGGGCAAATTTATCGGCCAGTCGTCCGGCGAAACCTCCTATGAGGGCCTGCAAGCGCAGATCGCGCGCGCCGGCCGCGACCCGAACATCAAGGGCGTGGCGTTCGAGGTCGACTCGTTCGGTGGCGAGGTCAATGGCGCATTCGAGACGGCCGCTATGATCGGCCAGCTCTCGGCGCAAAAGCCGACCATTGCCATCCTAACCGATTTCTCGCTGTCGGCCGGGTATCTGCTCGCCTCGCAAGCCCGTCAGATCGTGATGCCCGAAACCGGCGCGGCCGGCTCGATCGGCGTCATCACCATGCATGCCGACATGTCGAAAAAGCTCGAGCAGGACGGCGTCAAGATCACGCTGATCACGTCCGGCAAGCACAAGGCCGACGGCAATCCGACCGAGCCGCTGCCCGACGATTTGCGTGCCTCTCTGCAGGCGCGCGTCGATCGCCGTCGCGACGCGTTCGCTGCGGCGGTCGCAAGCGGCCGCGGTTCGCGGCTGTCGGTGCAGAAAGCGCTGGCGACCGAGGCGCAGGTCTATCACGGCGAGGACGCCGTCACGTCCGGCCTGGTCGACGGCATCATCGATCCGCAAGTCGCGTTTTCCGAGTTCGTCAAGAGCGTCAACTAGGCCGCTACCGGCCAACAACCCAAGAGGAGTGAACTACATGTCTGGTGCTGGATCTGCTTTGGCGGCCGTGCATGCGGCTGCGATGTCGTCGACCGCAGTGCAGGTGCCGCCGGCGCCTGGCGCGGCGGCTCCGCCCGCTGCTGCGACTGTGACCACCGCGGCCGAGCTCGCTGGCGCGTTCCCGGATCTCTGCGCGGCGATCCGCGCCGAGGGTGCCACCGCCGAGCGCGCGCGCATCATCGGCATCGAGGCGCACGCCATGGCGGGCCATGAGGCGCTGATCGCGACGATGAAGGCGGACGCGACCGTGACGCCCGACATGGCGGCCGGCCGCATCCTGGCTGCGGAGAAGGTTGCGCGCGGGCAGCAGGCGCAGGCCATCGTCGACGTCGAGAAGGTCACCGGCAAGGTCGTGGCCGCGCCGCAGTCGCATCCGACCGCTGCTGCGGCGTCCGAGGTCGAGAAGGGCTCGACGCCGGACGGTTGGAAGGCCGAATACGCCAGCTCGGCCGCGCTCCAGGCCGAGTTCGCGACGGTCGACGACTATGTCTCGCTGAAGGTCGCCGAGTCTGCCGGCAAGGTCCGCGTGCTCGGCGCCCGCAGGTAATTCGACCAGTTCCGGGCGGCTCCGTCAGCCGCCCGGTTTGCGTGTTCGCGTTTTTCGCCGTCCCGCATTCCGCGCCGGCGCTTTCCTTCCAACATTCCGAAACAGGAAACCAGCCAATGACCACTTTGGCCGTCAATAAGCCGCGCGTCTATGAGGGCAGCCGGACCGCGATCGAGTACAGCGCGCTGCCGGTGATTGCAGCCGATATCATCTATGAAGGCGCCGCCGTCGGCAGCGTCGATGCGACCGGTCATGGCCGCCCGCTGGTCGCCGGCGACCGTTTCGCCGGCTTTGCCAACGCGCAAGCCGATAACTCGGCCGGCGCCGCTGCGGCGATCAACGTCGACCTCCGCACCTTCGGCATGATTGTGCTGCCGGTCACCGGCGCCGTCATCACCGATCGCGGCTTGCCGGTCTACGCTTCCGACGACGACACGTTCTCGTTCTCGCCGGTCGGCGGATCCTTTGTCGGCTTCGTGCATCGCTTCATCTCGGCCGGTATCGTCCTGGTCGAGTTCGACGCGGATGGCCTGCGCGATCCCTATGCCGGCTTCACGCACGTGCTCAAGAGCGCGAACTACGCGGTTGACGCGACCGACACTGGCAAGTGGTTGTGGGTCGATACCGACGCCGTGGTCATCACTCTGCCGGCGGTCGAGGGCATCAACTTTGTCCGCATTGGCAACCTCGGTTCGTTCGGCACGGTCGGCGTCGCGATCAGCCCGAACGCCGCCGACATGATCGAGGGACCCGGCATCGCCGCGGCCGACAACAAGGACCTCATCAACACCAAGGCGACGGCGCGGCGTGGTGATTGGGCCGAGATCGCACAGGGCGACGCCAACGGCTGGTCCGCCCGCGTGTTCGGCACCTGGGCGCGCGAAGCGTAAGGCGTCACCCGCGCGGCGGCCATCCTGGTCGCCGCGCTCCCACTTTCCCGGCCGCACGGCCGCGGGGCTCACCATCTCAACCACAAGGAACGCTAGACCATGTCTGATCTTTCCCTGCTTTCCAGCCGTGCCATCCGGGGCATGTATTTCGCCCGGCTCGAGACCGATCCCGGCACCAATTGGCTGGACGGCGTCTCGAACTATTTTGGCTCCGACCAGTCCTCGGAAACCTACAACTTCCTCGGCCAGACCCCGATGATGCGGGAATGGATCGGCCAGCGCCAGGCTAAGGGATTCACCGGCAACGGCTTGACCATCATCAACAAGCACTATGAAGCGACGCTCGAGATCCAGAAAAAGGATGCGCGCCGCGACAAGACCGGCCAGATCCGCGCTCGCATCGACGAATTCGCTGATCGCAGCCAGACCCATTGGGCCTCGCTGACCTCGACCCTGATCGTCAACGGCGTGTCGTCGCTCTGCTATGACGGCCAGTATTTCTACGACACCGACCACGTCGAGGGCGACTCCGGCGTGCAGTCGAACAAGATCGGCGTCGCCATCGCCGGTCTGCCTTGCGTTCTTCACGGCACGCCCGCCAATCCCTCGACCGAGGAGATGCAGCAGGCCATCATCAAGGCGATCGTGCAGATCCTGTCGTTCAAGGACGACAAGGGTGAGCCGATGAACGAGAACGCCACCAGCTTCACGGTAATGGTGCCGCTCGGCCTGATGCAGTCCGCACTCGCGGCGGTCTCGACGCTGGTGCCGGCGATGTCGGTGCAGAACCTCAACCCCAATCTGCTCCGCAACTTCAAGGTCGAGGTCGTCTTGAATGTGCGCCTGACTGCGGCCGGCTGGACCAACCAGTTCACCGTGTTCCGTACGGACTCGCCCATCAAGGCGCTGATCCGCCAGACCGAGCAGGAAGTCGAGATGAAGATGAAGGCCGAAGGGTCCGAGTTCGAGTTCGACAACGACGCCTGGCAGATGGGCATCGATGCCTGGCGCGGCGCGGGATACGGCTACTGGCAGCGCAGCGTGCACGTCACGCTCAACTGATCCTCAGTGTCATCTCCGCTTCTCTCCCCGGCTCGCCTGCCGGGGAGGGTTGTCGCGGGCAGCCGTGAGAAGCCGCTGCCGTCGACAGCCCTGTTTCATCAACCTCAAAGGAGACGTCCTATGCAGGCCTATCGCGTTATCGGTCGTGGTTTTCATGTCGGCGCCGGCGCGCTGCTGCTGCTCAGCACCGCGCAGGCGACAGGGCGCGCGCACAAGCTCGAGCCGCTGCCCGGCGGCGGGCGGGTCTGCGATGGCTTTGGCCTCGCGCGGGCCAAGGAAACGCAGGCGTTCAAGGCCGGCGAGTTGCTCGGCCTCACCGAGCCGCCGAAAGGCCAGCTCGAGCTGGTCGAGGATGTCGTGCCCGTCAAGGGCAAGCGCGATCGTGACGATCCCGTGCTGGCATTCCTCGAGGCGCTGAAGATCCATAACGCCATGGCCGACCGGGCCGAAGAGGAGCGCGCCCGGAAGATTGAGCAGGAGGAGGCTGCGCGTCTCGCAGAGCAGGAGCAGCGCGAGACGGCCGCCCGCGAGTCGGCGTGGGCCGAAGAGTGGGCCACGACCGAGGCGGTCAAGAAAGATTATCCCAAGGTCGGGGACTACGTTGCCGCGCGTCGCAAGGAATTTGCTGAAGCCTCCAAGGCTCAGCCCGACAAGGCCTGACCGATGTCGATCGAGTCCGCCGCCGATCGCGCCGTGTTCCTCAACGCCGATGAATTCGGCGCCGAGGGCATCTACACGCGCGCGGCCGGCGCGGCGTCGGACCCGTTCTCCGGCATCTTCGACCGCCCGTCGATCAGCACCGACCTCAACCAGGTCGCCTCGATCGACGCTCGGCCGACGTTCTTCTGCCGCATGGCGGACCTGCCGGGGGCGGCGGATGGTGACGCCGGAGACCAGCTGGCCGTCACCGGCGAGGGCGCGTTTGAGGTGGTCTCGATCGAGCCGGACGGGCAGGGCATGGCGCTGCTGCGGCTGGGGGCGCTGGTCTGATGGCCGCTGGCGTTCATTATCGCGTCGAGGTCGACGACGTCCGCCGTGCGCTGCGCGATCTCTCCGAGCGCGATGCGCCCTTCGTCACGGCCTATGCGCTTACGCAGACCGCCAAGGACATCAAGGCGGCCGAGGTCGAGACCATGCAGGGCGTGTTCGATCGGCCGACACGGTTCACGCTGAATGCGCTGTATGTGAAGCCGGCCACGAAGCGCGACCTGGTCGCCGAGGTCTATTTCAAGGATGGTTTCGGCTCGGTGCCGGCCTGGCGCTATCTTCGTCCGCAGGTCGAAGGCGGGGCGCGCGTCCATAAGGCATTCGAGCGGCGGTTGATCCGGGCCGGACTGATGCAGTCCGACGAGTTCGCGGTGCCGGGCAGTGGCGTCAAGCTGGATTCCTACGGCAACATTTCGGGCTCGACGATCGAGCGGATCCTGTCGCAGCTCGGTGCTGCCGAGCAGAAGGCGGGTTATCAGGCCAACCAAACCAAGAAGTCGCGGGCGCGGGCGAAGAAAAAGGCTGTTGGTCGCTACTTCGTGCTGCGGCCAGGCATTGCCGGCAATGCCGATCGCAAGGTCGCTGCCGGCATCTACTACCGCGCCGACCTGCAGGCGATGGTGCCCGTCATCATGTTCGTGCGGGCGCCGCGCTACCAGAAGCGCTTTCCTTTCTATGAGCGGGCTGCGGCCGTGTTCGATCAGAAGCTTGTCGCCAATGCGCGCATTGGCTTCGAGAAATTCGTGCTCTCCAAGCTGCCGAAAGCTGCCTGATGACTGATCATGTTCGCAAGACGACTCGCGACGCGTTGGTCGCTGCGCTGACCGGTCTGCCGACGACAGCGGACCGCGTGTTTGCAGGTCGCACGCGCTCCCTTGCGAAAGGGCACGCACCGACGCTCCTGGTCTATGTGCGTTCGGAGACGGCGGCGCGGGCGGTTAAGGGCTTCCCGCCCACGCTCGAGCGCGGAGCTATTGTCGACATCGAGGGCCGCGTCTCGATGGCAAGCGTGCCGGACGACACGCTTGATCAGATCGCCGTCGAAATCGAAGGGGCCATGTGGGGGCTTGTCGATCCTCGCGGCTCGTTTCTGAACGGGTTACTGCTGGATCTCAAATTGGTCTCCACCGAGATGATTGCTGAGTCCGACGGCGAGCGGCACCTCGGCGGCGTGCGTCTCGAATATCTCGCGACTTACCGCACGGCCGAAGGCGCGCCGACCGCGGCTGTCTGATTTTTCCCCGACCATCAACAGGAGGACTTGAAAATGACCGATCTTGGGATTACGGCCTCTGCCGTGCTTGCGAACAGTGGCGCGCGCACCGAGCAGGGCGTGGCCGGAGAGACGATTACCGCCGGTAAGCTGGTCTACCGCGACGCGACCACCAATCAATATTTTATGTCGGATTCGAATGCCGGCACGGCCGCCGCCCGTGCCGTGCGCGGCGTTGCGCTCAACGGAGCGTCCGCTGGCCAGCCGCTTCAGATCGCGCGGCCTGGCAGCGAGATCACCATGAATGCCGTGATGACCGCCGGCACGACCTACTTCCTGTCTGACACGCCCGGCGGGATCTGCCCGCTCGCCGACGTCGGCACCGGCGAATACTTCACGCCGATTGGTGTCGCCAAATCGACCACCGTGCTTGCGTTCAATCCGACCCTGTCGGGCGTGTCCGCGTAAGCGGCGCCGGACGTATTCGCCGCGACAACCATCAAGGAGATTTGACGCATGTCTACCGATGCAGTGATCGGCTGGAGCACGCTATTCCAGTCCGGCAATGGCGCCACGCCGGAAGTGTTCGCGACCTTTGCCGAGGTGACCGGCATCACGCCGCCGTCGCTGTCTCGCGATACGGTCGACGCGACCCATGAGCTGTCGCCGGAGGCCTGGCGCGAGTTCATCGCCGGCCTGAAGGATGGCGGCGAGGTCTCGTTCGATATGAACTTCGTGCCCGACAGCGCCGAGGCGGCCAGCATGATGGCCGAGCTCGATCTGCAGGGCCGTTCGGCGGTAAAAAACCGTAAGATCGTCTTTCCGGACGGCTCTTACTTCACGTTCGCGGCGATCCTCACGGGCTACGAGCCTGACGCCCCGCTCGACGACAAGATGGCAGCGTCCGTCACCTTCAAGGTGACCGGCAAGCCGACGCTGGTACAGGTCTAGTCCGATGGCGAATCCCCTGAAGGGCGAGGTCTCGTTCACCGGATCGGACGGCGAGCCGCGCAAGCTGTCCTTCTCGGCCGAGTCGCTGTTTCGCGTCGAGGAGCTGCTCGGCAAGAAGACCAGCGAGATCGAGGCGGATATGCGCAATCCGGAGAAGTTCGGCTTTGCGATGATCCGCACCATGTTCTGGGCCGGGCTGCTCGATACGCATCCCGACCTCGATCACAAGGACGTCGGGCTCCATTTCTCCAAGGTCGATCCGCTCGAGGCGTGCAGCCTAGTGGTGCGCGCGTTCAACGGCGCGTTCGGCAATTTGCCGGGGGCGGCGCCTGCCGACCCTCCGGAGCCGGGTCAGAACCAGCAGCATGGGACTGGCTCGGCCTCCTAGAGCAGTGGATCTCGCTCGGCCTCGATGACGATGCGTTCTGGCGCAAGACGCCGCGCCAGATCGTGGTGGTGATGACGGGCCATCAGCGTCGGCTTATCCGCGAGCACAACGACCGCGCATGGATGGTCCATACCGCAGAGGCGTTGCGGCGGACCAAGAAGATGCCGCCGCTGCGGCGACTGCAAGCGCGTGTCCCGCGCGCTCGGCAGAAGCGGCAGAGCTGGCAGGATATGAAGGCCGTCGCGAAGCTGCTGACGCAGGCGTTTGACGGCAACATCGTCTCAAAGCAGGACGTTCCCTAGATGTCGGTGATCGGACAGCTCAAGGTCATTCTTGGCGGCGATACCAGCGGGCTCGACAAGAGCCTCGCGGAATCTCAGTCCAAGCTGGCCGCGTTCGGCGGCAAGCTGGCGCTTGGCTTTGCGGCGGCTGCAGCTGCGGCGACGGCTGCCGCCGTGGCGGTGACGTCGCAGGTACATTCCGCGATTGAGGCGGCCGACCAGCTCAACAAGATGTCCCAGTCGACCGGCCTGTCGACCGAGGAGCTGTCCAAGCTCAAATATGCCGCGGACCTCTCCGACGTCTCGACTGAGGCGCTCGGCAAGTCCATGGGCAAGCTGTCGAAGGCGATGGCGTCGGCCGCGAGCGAGGGCGCGGGGCCGGCGGCGAGTGCCTTCAGCGCCATGGGCGTCTCCGTCAAGAACAATGACGGTACGCTGCGCAACTCCTCCGACGTGCTCAAGGATGTTGCCGACAAATTCGCGTTCTATAAGGACGGTGCAGAGAAAACCAATCTTGCCATCCAGATCTTCGGCAAGTCCGGCGCGGCGCTGATCCCGTTGCTCAATCAGGGGCGCGACGGGTTGCAGCAGGCCGGGGACGAGGCCGAAAAATTCGGCCTTGTGCTGGACAAAAAGACGACGATGGCCGCCGAGGCCTTCAATGACAATCTGAAGCGGATGGACTCCATCAAGCAGGGCATCGTGATGACGGTGACTGCGAAGATGCTGCCGTCGTTCGAGCAGCTCTCCGAGGTGATGCTGGAGACCCGAAAGAATACCGAGCTCTGGAATTCGGTCGGCGATGCCCTCGCCAACACCATGAAAGCGCTAGTGACTGTCGGTGTGACGCTGGTCACGACCTGGCAGCAGATCTTCGCGACCGCCTCCAACCTCAAGGAGGCCTTCGGCCTGCTCGCCTCGGGCGAGGTGACAGCGGCATTCGACAAGATGAAGTCCGGCGCGGCGCAGACCGTGGATGCCTTCTCAGGGCTGAAGCAAACGGTGTCGACGCTGTGGTCGGATATTCCGACCTTCAGCTGGGAAAGCCAGGCGCTGGGGCTCAAGCAGCTCAACCGCGAGGTGATGGAGTATGGCAAGACCTGGGCGCTGACGGCGGCGCCAATCGTCAGCGCCGCCAATTCTGGCGGCGAGGCCATCCAGAAGTTTCTCAATACGCAGGCGAAGGCCACGGCCGCGCATGCCGCAGAGGCGGACTCGATTGGTAAAACCATCGGCGAGCAGGAGAAGCTGAAGATTGCCTATCAGGCTGCTGCGATCGCTAAGACCAACGACTTCACCATCACCAGCGCATTGGCGCTGAAGATCTCAGAGGCCGGCGATGCGGCGGCGCTTGCTGCGATGAAAGTCGCCGGCGCGCAGGCTACGGTGCAGGCGATGAATCCGGCGCAGCAATTCGAATTCCAGATGACGCAGCTGACTCAGCTCTACAACGCCGGCGTCATCTCGCTGGAGACCTATGGCGAGCGTCAAAAGCAGATCGCGGAGGCGGCGCAGGCGACGTGGGGGCAGGCGGGAGCCTCGATTGCCGGCAGCTTCGCGACCATCTCCGCTGCCTTCGGCAAGGAAAGCGCAGGTATGGCCAAGGCGGCACAGGTGTTCGGCGCCATCCAGGCGACGATCTCAATGTTCACTGGTGCTGCCAAGGCGCTGGAGCTGCCGTTTCCGGCCAACCTCGCGGCGATGGCGGCCGTGCTCGCAAAGGGCGCTACCCTGGTCGCGCAGATCAAGAGCCAGCAGGTGCCGACTGGCTTCAAAACCGGAGGCTCTTTCACGGTCGGCGGCAGCGGTGGGCTGGATTCGCAGTTCGTGCCGATCATGGCGTCGCCCGGCGAGCAGGTCGACATCTGGCGGCCGGACGAGACCAGCGGCGGCGATCGGCGCCGCGGCGGCGGCGCGCCGACCATCGTCAACCTTGCCATGGGGTCGGTGACTACGCGCGATGCGTTCCGCGAGATGATCGCCGGCCTCAACGAGATGTTCGCCGACGGCTATACCCTCAACGTGAAGCCGGCCTGATGTCGCTCGTCATCTCGCAAAACTTCGTTCTGGTCGACTCCACGCCGGAGTTTCCGGTCACACTCGATCATCCCGTGATCGGCTGGCACAACATCGTGACGCCGACGAACATCGTGGCCGACAGTGAGGATCCGGATTTTCCAGCCTCTAACCTCGCCAACCCGTCGACGCACGAGGAATGGCGGTCCGACGACGATGGCGTGCAGTATCTGACCGTGACGACCGGCACAGCGGACGCGATCGATTATGTCGGCATCGCCCGCCATAATTTCGGCAGCGATCAGATCCCGGTCAGGATCGAGGACGGCTCCGGCAACGTGCTTGTCGAGGAAGTTCTGCTCGCTGACGACAGCCCGGCGCTGTTCCGCTTCACGTCGCAGTCGCTGGCGCAGGTCAGGATCCGGATGGTCGTGACGTCGGACGTTCATCTGCCGCGTGCGGCGGTGGTCTATGTCGGCAAGCTGCTGGTGCTCGAGCGCAGGATCTATGTCGGCCACACCCCGCTGAAGCACGCCCGCAAGATCAATGTGCAGAGCGGCTATAGCGAGACCGGCAACTTCCTCGGCCGCATTGTCCTCGGCGCCTGGCGCGAGACGGTGATCCCGTTGTCGCTGCTATCGCCGTCCTGGTATCGCGACCACGGCGGCGATGAATTCCTGGCAGTGGCGGCCGAGACGCCGTTCTTTTTCGGCTGGCGGCCGCAGAGCTACCCCTACGAAATCGGCTATTGCTGGATCATCGACAATCCGATGCCGGTGCCGACGGCCCCGTCAAACCGGATCGCCTTCGATCTCAAGGTGAGGGGGATCGTCTGATGACACTGTCCGTCACCTATGTCGAGATCGACATTCCTTTCTGCGAGCTGAGTTATGGCGTCGCGCCTTGCGCGGCGTCGATCCCGGCGACCGGAACAGCTAAGTGCTTCAACTCGATCAAGACCTGTCAGGATCGGGCGCATTTCAGCGAGACCGATGTCACGTTGCGCTTTGCCCTGCCGGCGGAATATCTGCCGCGCGAGATCGATTGTATCCCCTCGATCGCCTCCGTGAATTTCTCCCCGGCGACGGTCTCGCTCGGCAAGGACCTCGGCCAGCGAGCCTCGCTGACGGTCACGTTCCAGGACCATCGCCACGCCGATACCGGGCAGGGTTATGACAAGTACCGGACTGAGCGGGCCTATGAGCCCCACGCGCGGGGCAGCTATTTCGGCAAGTTCCGTGCGCGCCAGCCGTTTTTGCGCGGGCGGGCGTTGCGCTGGATCAACGGCGTGGTCGGCCAGGCCCTCGCCGACATGGAGACCTGGCACTTCGTGATTGATAGCTTCACGGGACCGGATCCGGACGGCAAGTTCTCGATTGTGGCGAAGGATCTGCTCAAGCTGGCCGATGGCGACCGGGCGCAGGCGCCGGTGTTGTCGAGCGGATTCCTGGCCGCCGACATCACCAACAGCGCGACCAGTGCGGCGCTGCTGCCCTCCGGCATCGGCAATGCCGAATATCCGGCCTCGGGCTACCTCTGCATCGGCGGTAACGAGGTGGTGTCGTTCACGCGCGCCGGCGATGCGCTCACCATCGTGCGCGGCCAGCTCGGCTCGACTGCGTCAAGTCACAAGACGCAGGATCGCGTGCAACTGGTGCTGCGCTATGCGGCCGCGGATGCCGCGGACATCGTCCATGATCTCTTGACGAATTATGCCGACATCGATCCCGGCACGATCACGCTGGCGGACTGGCAGGCCGAAACCGCAGCCTTCCTTGGCAACGTCTACACCGCGACGATCTGCGAGCCGACGGCGGTCGCCACGCTGGTCTCCGAGTTGGTCGAGCAGGCGGCGCTCGCGATCTGGGACGATGCCGAGGCGCAGAAGCTGCGGCTTCAGGTGCTGCGCGCAGTGGTGACCGATGTCGACACCTTCACGCCGGAGAACACGCTCGCGGGCACGCTGAAGATCAAGGAGCAGCCGGATAAGCGGCTGTCGCGAGTCCAGGTCTATTTCGCCCAGATCGACCCGACCAAGCCGCTGTCCAATCTCGACAACTACCGCTCGACGTCGCCGTCGATCGACGCAGATGCCGAAGCCGATTATGGCACGGCCGTCATCAAGACTGTCCTGTCGCGCTGGATCCCCGCCGGCGGCCGTGCGGTCGCTGATAGGCTCGGCGCGGTGCAGCTGGGTCGTTACAGGGATCCGCCGCGCAATGTGCAGTTTCAGCTGCAGCGCCACGCCAACACCGACGTCACGCTCGGCGTTGGCTACCGCGTCGAGCATCCGAGCGTGCAGGATGCGACCGGTGCCTCCAGCGATATCCCGTTGCAGGTGGTGCGGCTCAATCCGGGCGCGGACATATATTCGGTCGAGGGCGAGGAGATGCTGTGGACGGCGCCGGCGGCCGACACCGGCGTGCGCAACGTCATCTTCGATTCCGGCTTCAATAACGTGAACCTGCGCACCATTCACGACGCGATCTACCCGGCGCCGGTGGCGGGCAACGTGGTCAACTGCACCGTCAATGCCGGCGTCGCGATCGGATCGAATTCGATGGGCGCGCCGGCCTTCGATGTCGGCTCATGGCCGGTCGGCGTGACCGTCAACGTTGTCGTGAGGGGCCGCCTCCAGGGCGCCGGAGGCAACGGCGGTAGCGGCGGTAACGGGAACGAAAACGGCGGCGCGGGGGCGCCTGGCGGTACCGCGCTTTACACCCGGCGGGCCATTACGCTTGACGCATCGGGGGGCGAATTATGGGGCGGTGGTGGTGGCGGCGGGGGCGGCGGCGCACTTCCTGGTAACGGTGGTGCCGGTGGCGGCGGTGGCGCTGGCGTGGTGCCAGGCTCCGCTGGCTCCAGCACGCCGCCGGCAGGGAGTTCCGCTGCTGGCAGCACGACAACGGGCGGCGTCGCAGGTTCGGGCGGCATCGGTCTCGGTGGCGCTGGAGGCAATGGCGGCGGGCCGGGCCTGCCCGGCAGCAATGGGGCCAATACGAGATTCGATGAGCTAATCGGCGGTGCCGGCGGCGCCGCCGGAAAGGCGATCGATGGCGTCTCTTACATCACCTTCAGCCCCGCCGGCGGCGACATCCGCGGCCCGCAGATCAATTGAGGGGTAGCACATGACGCTGGCGCGCTTCGATCGCACGGTTACGGACAATTTCGGAAATGTCGTCTCCGGCGCCAGCGTGACCGTGCGCGCCGACATCCCGGGGCAGCCGCTGGTTTCGCTTTATTCCGACCGCGCTGGCACCACGCCGCTCGGCAATCCCGTGGTGACGGATGCCAACGGCGATTTCGGCTTCTATGTTGCTGGCGGCTTCTATCAGATCGCGGTCACGCATGGCGCCGACACCAAGACGCAACGCTATGTCGGCATTGGCCTGGCCCAAGGCTCCGACCTCATGGCCAGCGGCACCACCGAACGCGTCGTCACCGCCGCGGGCACGGTCACGGTCACGAATGACGATGCCGACGTGATCCTGATCAAGAAGACGGTCGGCGCGGCGACGGCCGTGGTGCTGCCGGATCCGTCGACCACCACGAAGAAGGTCCGCATCGTCGACCGCAAATACGACGCTGCGACCAACAACATCACCATCACCTCGGCCGGGACGTCCAAGACCATCATGGGCGGCGCGCAATACGTCATCGACTCCAACGGCGGCTCGATCGAGCTGGTGCCGCTCGACGACGGCACCGGCTGGGTCTGAGCGCCTCCACTCCTTGCAACCAACGGGACTGAAACCATGAAGCTTCGCGGCGTCATCGCGCTTGCGCTCGCTCTGCTGTGTGCGCCAGCATTCGCCCAGACCAACCCCGGCACCTCGCCGCTGTCAGGCGCGAAGGGCGGCACCAACAATGCGTTCATGCAGTTCACAGGGCCGTCGAGCTCAATCAAGACCTACACGCTGCCGGATGCGTCCGGCACGATCGACCTGCTGAACCAGGCTCAGACCTTCACGGCGGCCAAGACCTTCGCCGGCGGCTTGTCGGTCATCGTCAATCAGAATGCGGCGACCATCATCGATCTGCGCAACACCACGTCCGGAACGGGCGCCCTGGCGTCGTTGGCGGTCACGAACAACCTCGATCTGTCGGCTTTTGGCCTTGCTGGCTCCGGCTATACGGGGCTGCCGCAGATCGCGAACCGCGCCTACATCCATTCGGGCGCCGCCAACAACGGCATCATCCTCGACGCAGGAGGCGTCAAGCCGATCGATTTCTACATCAATAACGCTCGCGCTGGCGGCTTCACCTCGGCCGGCCTTTCCGTCGACAGCCTTGCTGGCGGCTCCGGTGCGAACAGCACGACCTTTTGGCGCGGTGACGGGACATGGGCGACCCCGTCCGGCGGCGGCGGCAGCGGCGCCTGGAGCAACACGCGGCTTGCCAAGTCCGCGGCCTATACCGCCGTGACGGGGGACTGCGGCGACACGATCGCGCTGGGCGGTTCGGCGTTCTACACCCTGACCCTGTCGGCGGCGTCGGGATATGCGACCGCCTGCACCTTCGTGATCGTCAATGAGGACTCGACGCGCGGCAAGACGCTCGCAATCAACGGCTACTCGAATTTCATCCTGTGGCCGCTGCAATCCGTGATCGTCTTCAACCAGAACAACGTCTGGCGGTGCGGCGGGCGCGGCAGCGGTGGATGTGGTCCGCAGCGCTGGGTGCTTCCGGCCAACACGACGATGTATATCGACGTGACCAACGGCAGCAATTCCAATGATGGGCTTGCATCGGGGTCCGGGAATGCGCTCGCAAGCTTTCAGCAAGCCTATGACAATGCGGCCGACCGCATCGACTTCAACAGCAAGATCCTGACCTTCAGCGTCGCGAACGGGACCTACACCTCCGGCATTAATTCGCAGAAGGGCCTGATCGCGTGCGTCTATCTGTGCCTTGTCTTCGACGGGAATGCCGGCTCGCCGTCCAGCGTGCTGGTCTCGACGACGTCGGCCAGTGCGTTCACATGGTTTCAAACCGGCGGGCAGATGTCCGTTGCCTTCAAGAACATGAAGGTGACGACGACGACATCGGGCGATTGCTTCTGGGTGTCGTCGACGGGTGTTTATGTCGCCGGATATAATCTGATCATTGGACCGTGCGCCCATGTCGGCATTCGAGCCTACAACAACGCCGAGTTCGACATGTTGTCGAACTTCACGATCGCGGGGGCCTTTGGGCAGGGGTCGTTCGCCTATGCCAATGCCGGGGCCGTCATTGCCTGGCAGGGCTTGACGGTCACGCTCTCGGGCGCGCCTTCGTGGGCATCTGCGTTTGTGCTGGCGAATGGCGGCCAGATCCTGATCCAAAGCAATACCTGGTCGGGGTCTGCGACCGGGCCGCGCTACAACGCGGTCAATCTTGGGCTGGTTGATACCGGGACGGGGGCGTCCGGGTGTTCGGCGCTGCCTGGCAACGCTGGTGGCGCCACGTCGGCCGGCGGGGTCTGCAACTGAGCCAGATCGCGCCGGCGACCAATCCGATGAAGGCGTTGAAGCCGGCGACGTAGAGCACCGCAAGGCCGGCACTGCCCAGCGAGATGTAGCCCAGAAACAGCAGGATTGCCTCGAACAGAACGGCGATCAGGGCTGTGATCGTGAGCGATAGGCGCATGTCGGCGGCGGGCTCCATTGCGAGTGTGACGTGCACGATACCACTGTTAGTTGTGAGTCATCAACGTTCGGAAAGGAGAATCCACAATGACCCTTGCTGCCCTCGTGGCCGCCGGTCCCTTGCGCATGGGCGCGTTCGGGCCGGCCGTGCAATCGATCCAGCTCGCGCTGAAGGCGCGCGGCTATCCGCTGACCGGCACCGGTTATTTCGGGCCGCAGACCGATACGGCCGTCGAGGATTGCCAGCGCAAGGCCGGGCTGCCGCCGACCGGCATCGTCGATGCCGCGACCGCGGCGCTGCTCGATCAGCCGGTCGCGACCGCGAAGGCGGCCCCGGCGCCACTGTGGCTGGCGGTGTCGCTGTCGCATCTCGGCCTCAAGGAGGGCGCCGGCAACATCGACAACCGCGAGCTGGTCGCAGACATCCAGACGGTCGCGAAGGACTACCAGCACGATGCCACGCCGTGGTGCGCCGGCTGGGTCTCGTATTGCCTCGCCAAGGCGGGCGAGAAGCCGTCGAGCCAGCCGCTCTGGGCGCTGTCCTATGCGGACACTAGGAATCAACCGGTGGTGCGGCTGGGCGGCCCCGCCGTCGGCGCCATCGCGGTCAAGACCCGGAACGGCGGCGGTCATGTGACCTTCGTCGCCGGCCGCACCAGGGGTGGGGCGCTGGTGTGCTGCGGCGGCAACCAGAACGACGAGGTGAACAACTCGCCGTATTCGCCCGATGTCTTCGTCGGCTTCTTCTGGCCGAAGGGCGCGGCGCTCCCCGCTGTGACCGCCATCGACACGCTGCCGATCGTGAATGCCGCCGGCAAGCCCGTCTCGAGCGAGACCTGACGCGGCACAGTTGAAGTTCCGCGCGTAGCGGCTCCCTACGCATCACAAAGCACAGAGGTGAACTATGAAGCGTTGTTTCCGCGCGGCCTTGTCTGCGCCCGTATTGCTGGCGGCCGCGTTGTTTCTGGCGACGCCGGTGACGGCCGCCACGATCGACGTCGGCCAGGCCTTTACCGGCGGCCTGGTCGACGCCATCAACGGCGCGGTGATGGCCGGCATCACGGCGCTGGTCGGCTGGGTCTGCGTCGTCATCAGGAATAAGTTCAACATCGACATCGAGGCCAAGCACCGCGAGGCCCTGACTGCGTTCCTCAACCGGCAGGCGTCGAGCCTGGTCGCCAAGGGTGCGGTGAAGCTGCAGGGCCTCAAGGTCGAGGTCGGGAACGATGCGCTCGCGGTTGCCGCCAACACCGCGCTGCATGCGATCCCCGACGCGCTGAAGTTCTTTGGCCTGACGCCGGAGGCGCTGCAGAAGCGCATCCTCGACCTCTTGCCGCAGCAGCCGGCGGTGGCGCAGGCGCAGGCGATTGCGCTCGACGTCCACAACCCGGCGACGCCTGGCACCCCTGTGGCCTTGAGCAGGGCGGCCTGACCCGTGTTCAGCGCCAGCGCGGTCACCGCATGGTTGGCCAGCAAGGGCGTCGGGCTTCTGCTCGGCGCTCTCGCCAAGCTGCTCCTGGACGGCTGGAATTCCTACCAGTCGAACCAGGCGCTGAAGCAAGCCGGCAACGCCGAGGTCGCGGCCAAGGTCAATGCCGAAACCGTGGAGACGCAAGATGCGATGGATCAAGTTAGCCGCCCTTCCGATGATGCTGTCGCTGACAGCCTGCGATCTGGACGGTTCTAGCGAGGTCGTGGTCAAGATCGTCTGCCCGACGATCAACCAGTACGATCAGGCGACGCAGGACAAGGCGCTGGCCGAGTACCAGGCTTTGCCGAAGGATTCCGCGCTGCGGCTGTTCATCGGCGATTACAAGCGGCTGCGCGACCAGATCGCGGTCTGTCGATCGCGCGCGGGCGCCGCGCCGGCGGGTGCCGGCAAGTGAGCGACGACGTCCAGGCGGCGTTGCGAGACATGGCGCGCTCGATCGGCGCGCTCGAGTCGACCGTCAAGACGATGACCTCGACCTGGCAGCAGCAGGAGCAGAGCGCGTCGAGCGGCCGGCGCGAGCTGCATCAGAAGGTTGATGCGCTGCGTGCTGACGTCTCGGCCAAGGTCGACGGCATGCGCAACGACATGACGTTGATGGGCGGGCAGCTCGCGACGGCGATCAAGGACATTTCCGAGATGAAGCCGGTCGTCGAGGCCGTCGAGGTGGTCAAGCAGCGTGCGGTCGGGGCGTCCTGGGTGAGCATCTGGCTCTACCGCATCGCGATCATCGCCTCCGGCGGCGCGGCGTGGGTGGTTGTCAAATATCTCAACATCTCGGTGGCGCTAAAATGAAGCTCGAGCCTGTGTTGCTGCTCTACCGCGACGCTGTCGACCCGCATGCGGTCGTCGTCGCGGTTGCGATCGTGATCGCGCTGGTGGTGTCGATCGCGGCCGTTGTCGAGGCGCGGCGCGGGCCGTCGACGACCGCGGGCTTGCTCTGCGGCGCGGCGCTCGTCGCGATCATTGCCATGGCCGTTCTGGCCGGGACCTTGACGTCCGCGCGCGCGGCCGAAGTGTGCACGGCCTCGCAATATGGCGTTGGCGACGGCCATCACGGCCGCCCCACCGCGTCGGGCAAGCGCTTCGATACCTACGCCAGCAACCCCTACACCATTGCGCGGCCGTCGCGCGCCGATCTCGGCCGCCGGTTCCGTATCACCAATCTGAAGACTGGCGCCGCGATCGAGGCGCTGTCGACCGACCTCGGCCCGTTCATCGCCGGGCGCTGCGTCGACCTCGGCCGCGCCGGCGCCAATGCGCTCGGCATCGGCGGGCTCGGCTTCGTGCGGGTCGAGCGGCTGGACTGAGAATCTGAATTCGTCCGCGTTCGCCTCCCGGACGGATGCCGAGGCGGGGGCCTCGGCCTGGCCCGGCGCGCAATGACCCTGCGCGCCGGGCTTTTTTGGCGAGTAATTGAGGCCGGATCGACTGGAAGTGGTGACTTTCTGGAAACGAATCCTATATATAGTGCCAGCAGCCGACCGACGGCCAAGAGGAAGCGCTTCCGCTATGCCGGTGCCCGTGAATTCCGCAGCGCGTTATATCTGCGCATGGGGTGATTGGGGCGTGACCAACCTCGCACTCCAAAAGATCCTTTATCTCGCCCATATGGTTCATCTTGGCCGGACTGGTCAACGTTTGATCGATGGCGAGTTTCAGGCGTGGGACTACGGCCCCGTGAACCCGCAGCTCTATCGAGCAGTCAACATGTTCGGTGATGAGCCCATCAAAGATGTGTTCTTTGGTTCTCCTCAGATATTCGGCACGCCAGAAGAGGAGACTTTGCGAGAGGCTTGCGAACTGTTGATCGGTCGACGAGCGAGTGAACTTGTCGCCATGACTCACAGTGAAAATGGAGCGTGGGCGAAGCACTATGTCCCAGGAGTCCGATCCAAAGTCATTCCCGATGCCGACATCATTGCCGAGTACGGAGCCCGCACCGGCCGAGCGGTCGCCGCGACACCCTGACGATTTCGAGATTCTTCTCGATAATACCAAGCCTACCAAGTCTGACGAGAATATCGCGGCACTTCAGAGTCGCCTACAATCCGAAATCGACGGTAGAAAAGAGGAGAGGTTCGGGTGGGGACTGCTTCTCGTAATCGCGATGGATGCGCTGGTTTTTCAGCATACGCCTTGGGCGGTCACGGTGTTTCTTGCACTACTCACTCTAATTTTTTTGCTGTATTTCGCGCGTCAATGCGGGGTTGATTGGGTCATTGTTCCGCTCGAGCAGCTATATAATCGGATGCTCGGCGGCGTACCGGGGAAGGATGGCCACAAGGAATGAGGCTCAGAACACGCGCGTCATTGCAAGATGCGTCCGGTTCTTCACCTTGATCCAGTCTTTCGACCGGCCGGCGCCATAGCGCCGGTCTTTGCGTTTCGAGACCAGTCCCTCGAGCGCCATGCGGCAGGCGGCGCCGAACAGATCCGGCCCGATCGCGGCGGCTTCGAATGGCGCGATGAACATGCCGTCCGGCCGGCCGCGCAGCAGGCGCGCCAAGTGGGCCTTGCGCATCGACAGCGGCAGCGGCCGCAGGTCGTCGCCGCCGAGCGCGAGCACGTCGAACGCGTAGAGTTGGACCTCGTCATCGTGCTGGCGCGAGTGCAGCGCGTTGAAGTCGGAGACGCCGTCGACGCCGAGCACCACGGCCTCGCCGTCGATGACGAAGTGCGTTTCGCGGTTCTTCAGCGCGGCCTGGACAATCCAGGGGAAGCGCGCCGTCCAGTCGTGGCCGTTGCGGGTGAATAGCCGCACGGTCTTGCCCTGGCGCTCGACGCGCAGGCGGTAGCCGTCATATTTGATTTCGTGAATCCAGTCGGGGCCGGTCGGGACCGCCTTGGCGGGCGTCGGCAGGCAAAACTCGAACGCGCTACTCATAAAATGCAGATAGGCGCATCTGCTGCCGATTGCGAATCCGGGAACTCTGGGTGCTGAAGCGGCCTCAATAGATCAAGCCCACTGGGGCAGCCTTAATCTTTCCAATACAGCCGCTTGCAGGTTGGGCAGGCGTAGAGGTGGACATGACCATTTTTACGGGGGTCAAACAGCCTTGCCCGAAACTGCGTCGCGATGTGGCAATCCTCGCATTGAGGGCAAACCTTCCAGGTCTGATCTGTGTCGTTCATCGCAGCCGTCCGCGCAAAAAATGCAGGCTACAACAAATGTTAGATGGCCGCGTTAAAACCAAGTCAGGCCACTGCGATTTTAAATCTAGGCCACTGAGGTCGCACATGCCGGAAAGCGACTTTGCCACGAAGTACCGACCCTGAAGGTCTTCTTCGCGTGGCCGCCGTCCGGTAGTGCGGTTCGGCGTCTCGATCGCGGCGGCCCAGCCCATCAGCGCACCAGCAGGTCTTTGCCCGGCGGCATCAGCTTCACATAGGTGCCGCTTTCGTGTTTCCAGAGCCAGCCTTGCTTGATCGCGCAGGCGAGCCCGGCGCCGAACTCGCGGGCGCTCCCCCTCAGTGTGAACAGAAACGGCGCGTTGATCAGCTCGATATAGATGCGGCCGTCCTGGACCGGCTCGATGGCGGTGGCGAGCTCGACGATCTTCCGGGCCGCGGCTTGCGGGTCCGCATAGGGGCGTTCCTCGAGCTTCATGCGCCGATGCCCCGGTGAGCCGTGTAGATGTGCGCCTCGCTGGCAATGGGGATGCGGTCGCCACAGAAGCAGGTCGACCAGCCATCCCGGTTTTGCGTCGGAAGCCGGCGCCCCGTGCTCCACATACGATATTTCCATGCGTGGAAGTCCCGGCTGCGGCGCCAAGCCTCGAAACTATCCTCGGTGAGGGTGGGGCGCAGGCGGTCCCACGCTGCCTTGAAGGCGGTGGCGGCGGCCTCGAAGCTGGCGGCCGAGCCGAACCGGTGCGCGCCTGGCTCTGTGCCCGGATAGAAGCCGACGCTCCAGGCCCATTGGTCGGCCGTCGTCGGGACGCCGGCGCGCATGCCGATCGTGCCGACATGGACGTCTCCGAAATAGACGTGCCAGGTCTCCTGCTGTGGATTATCGCTGCGGCGGCGGGTGAGGGCGGACTCAGTCATGGCGTGGTGTTATGATCACTGCATCAGCACGCACAGGAAGAAGCTTGCGACGATGGCTAACCAGATCAGTGACAAGTGAATGTAGAGACGATCGCGGGACATAGCGGAAACGTCGCGCCGCAGCGCTTAGACTAATTGGGCGGTTGCAAGCCGGGGGAACGCAGCCAGTCGCTCAGGTGCGCGCCGGTTTCGGCAATCCTGGCGCGCTTAAGCAAGTCTTCGCGTTCTGCACCAGGGGGCAAGAGGTTAGCCTGTTCCTTGAGCTTCGTGGCCTGTTCGGCCATTCGTTCTTCAAGTGATCGGGTCTGTATCACTCTACGACGCTGCGTCATGGCGACCCTCCTCGACACAAAAACGCCACGCGCGAGATTCGGTTCCTCGAATGAAACTAGCATTCGACCGTACCGCTGTTATGGCACGTGAACGCAGGGAGAACAAACGCGAGGCGAAAACTGTGTAGCAGACTGTGTATCAGCCGTTTTGCCCGACGCGTAACAGGTTGATTCCTGGCTGAAATTTTTCGCGCTCTGGCGCGGTGGCGCTCCCTAGCGGTGCCGGACAATGTAGTTGGATGGCGCCGGCGTTGCAGATCCGGAACGACGTCAACCTTCAACAATCCACTGTGCAGAGCGAGGGGCAATCGATGAAATATTCAGTTGTGTGGCTTACTAATGAGCAGAGCATCGAATCAGACGCCTGCTGGGCTGGCACTTGAGGGCGAGCGGATCCCTTATCCCACCGAGCAATTCAGGTTTTGAGCAAATTCAGCAGCTCCAACAATCGAGCTGCCAGAAGGGACTAAGACGTGAGCCTAAACGAGATCATCCACGATATTCGTGCGGGTTGGGCGGCATACCGAGCAGAAGGGACGGTATCGAAAGCGCATCCCGAATACACGCGGGTGGTGCGAGATTTTCGTCGAGAGCTGGAGCTCCACATTGGAGCCGGTCGGTCCTACCGGATTGAAGGTTCTACAGGCAAAGGAAATATCACCTCTGCGCCCTGGGTGGCGACATTCGATCGCAGCGTTACCAACTCAGCAACCCAGGGGTTCTACCTGGTGTATCTCTTTTCGGTCGACCTCAGGCGGCTTTATCTCTCTTTAGCTTTCGGCACGACCCAGTTTGGCGAGTACTTCACCAATGTTCAGGAGCGTCATCTTGCGCTCCGTGCAGCCGCAGCACATGTCGGCGCATTGATTCATCCCGGTAGAAACCTTCATTTTGAACCGTTAGATCTTGCGGCAGAGCCCCGAGACCGGATGCATTTCGACTACGAACAGTCGAGCATCGTGGCAATTGGGTATGACTTGGATGCGCTGCCTGATGATGCGCATCTCGTTACTGACTACGTCTTCATGCTGGAACTTTATCGAGACCTGGTAGCAAATCCGCTCCTCCCCAATCTTCAGCAGCTACTAGAGGCCGAAATTGCCCCAGCTGCTGTACAGGCTGAGCCAAACGTCAAGTTATTCGAGCCTAGAGCGCCTCGTAGAGCTAAAGGGTCGGGCTCCGGAAATGGACGTTATCGTTTGTCGAAGGAGTCAAAAAAGGTCGGAGATGCTGGTGAGCAGATCGTGTTCGACTATGAAATCCAGAAAGTCCGTCAGCTCGGCTTTGACGAGACTGAGGTGAGGTGGCTCGCGAGGGATGGTGAAACGCCTGGATGGGACATTACCTCTCTTAATGCCGCCGGAGAAACGATCTACATTGAGGTGAAAGCCAGCGTCGGCTCCGAGATTAATGGGCTTCTGATCACGGCAAAAGAGTGGGCTGCAGCGTTCGAACATGGTCCTCGCTACCACATTTACCTTGTAACCGATGCATTGAAGACAACGCCCGCTATCGAGATAATTGAAGGTCCCGCGGCGCTAGAGGATCTAGGGCATCTTGCTGCGAAAACCGCGGTCTGGGCGCTCGATCTGGCTCCCCCTACTGCCGACCGCTGACGTTGCTCCTTTAGCGAGTTGCCCTGGGACCCGTCGGCTCCCGGAGGGCCCGCCAATGGTTTACAATCGAGATAAAAAGTCCTGCGAGCGCAATAGGACCCCGCTCGCTAGTTTCCAGATTTTACCATGGAGGAACAAACACCTGCGTCTGTCTGGGAGACTAGGGGTCGGAGGTTCAAATCCTCTCGCTCCGACCATCAAGCCCTTTGAATCAAAAGGGTTTCTGCACGCGGTGTCCCGCCGCTACTTTTGCAAAAAGAGAACGTTTAGGCACCGAAAAGCAAGGTTCGGCGCCAAAACTCCCGAAATAGTCCCGAAGGCTGTTCCCGGGACGTTCGGGTTGACGCAACGTGCCTCAGCAGACGCTGAGGCACACCGATTGCGACTTGTCCACAGCGCGCTTGATCGCAGTTGCTTGGCAACCCCAAGGGTTAAGCGATATATTCCGGTGTGCTCGGGAATTGGGTCCGTGGAGCGTCGAACGCTCCGACGGGCCTTTTTCGTTTCTGGGACAGCACTCACCGCAATAGCTGCAACATTCGTCGTGAGGGTCGCCTTCGCGAGCATTTCGGCTTTCCGCAAAGAAGCGGTTGAGATTCCCGGCGTCTCTGACACCGCCAGCTTTTCGCTCGAAATACCATCATCTTTGAACCGCCCTGCGCGCGACCCCCGCCGCGGGGCGCTTGTCGTTGGAGGCCTTCGATCATGAGCAAGCTGATACCCTATGTGCAGATGCACGAACCTATCGGACTGCCAGCGCCGCCTGCGCGATCCACGGTGTCGAGATGGGTGAAGCGTGGGCTGCCGCCGGCGCCTCTGCTGATTGGCGGCAAGCGGTGTTGGCCGGAGACTGTGCTCTTAAAATTCCGGCGCGATCTCGAAGCGGACGCCGAGCGCCGCACGGAAGAGGCCCGGGCGGCCGCTGGAGGAGGGCGCTAAGATGTTGGCGAGCTCGCACCCACCTCCAGAAAAGCGAAGGCCGCGACACGGCGGGCACCGTGCGCGGCCCTATCATCGCAGCATCACCAGCAATGAGATCGTCGTCAACAGCACCGAGACTACCTCAGCCGCCCTCCAAATTCAACGACTGCAGCTGATTTGGGATCGAAACTGATCTGGTTTCGAAAAAATGGCGGCCCCTGGAATGGCTCGGGCGCCAATAATCCAGCGACGAGTCTTGGAGGAATTTCGTTCTCTCCTGCGACCGGACCGTTCTACGCATTTGGCGGATTGTCAGGGGGCGGATCGAGCATGACCTCGAATTTCGGTGCGACAGCTTTCGCACACTCGGTGCCGAGCGGCTTTTCGTCGTGGGACGCGCTCGCATAGCCGCAACTGACGATGATCAGCAGGAGTAAATGGTTTGATTTGGATTTTGAGACCAAGCTTTATCACGTCGTCGCGCGCCGCGCTGGACGGCCCAGGTGGCGGAGGGATTACTTCCACAACGTTTGACACTGGCACGGTCTCGAACGCCACTCTGTCCAACGGCAACTTGACCGCAACGCATAGCAATACGAGCGTCGGTGGTGCGAGATCCACCGCCTATAAGAACTCGGGAAAATATTATTTCGAGATCACGATTGGAGCGTCGCACGGCAGTCTCGATTGCATGGTCGTCGCCGTGTCTTCGTACACTTACACCAACATGACGAACATCAATTCCGGAAACGAAATCGGGTACTATCCGAATAGCAGTGTCGGCAGCGCGGGACCGATCTTTGCCAACGGCGGATGGACAACCAAGGCCATCGGCGCCGGTGCCGCGGGCGATGTCATCGGCGTGGCTATCGACATCGATAATCTCAAGTCGTGGTGGAGACGCAACGGCGGGAATTGGAATAACGACGGATCGGCTGACCCGGCCACGAATGCAAACGGCGCTTCTATCCCGGCCGCCGCCAGTTATGCTCCAGCGGTAGCGTTCATGGGATCGTCTGGCGACAACTTCACGGCAAACTTCGGCGCATCGGCCTTTGTTGGGACGGTGCCAAGCGGCTTTACGTCAGGGTGGCCCGCCTAGCGAATGTTCATGTGCCGCGTGGGGTACGAGTCATCGGCCGTCACCGGTGGCAACGTGTCCGAGACGGACACGGCAGCCACTTCACGCAAGCTAGGGCCGGCGATCTCGCGTTCCAGAATTAACGCGCCGCGCGGACATCAAGCTTAACAGGGGAGTTAAGTTGTCGGTGATTTAGAGAGGCTTCTATTGTGCTCACAACAGGGGCCATCTCTTTAGCGCGTTGGCGGGTGGCCAGGGATTGCCGCAGCATAACTGTGGCGATCCGGCCCAGCTTAGACCTCGCCGAGTACCCATCCGATGTGGCGAAATTTTCCTTACCGTACCAACGGGCGCGGCCAAATCATTCTGGCTGGGCTCACTCCAGACGAGACTTTCGACTTTGAGTGGTTAGCCAATCAGATTCACAGAACTCCTGCTGACGAAACACGCTTTCGCTCATTGGCTATGAAGTGCGGTGTGGCGACCCTTCTCTCCGAGAAGTAATCTTAGGAGACCGATGTCTCTTGCCAGATTTCATACTGGGCTTTCAGAGCAAGGCCGATAGAAGGATTATCCTAGAACGCGCAACTGCGGATTCCGCAGCCGAGGCGGTGCGTCGCTTGAAAGCGAAATACCCGGCGCCTGTGTTCAGCTTCGTGTTCATCACCCCGGCCCCCGGCGACAAGCCACCGTCGAAAGATGGTCGCTGACTGCCCTGTCCTAAATTGCTCCCGCGAGCGTCCAAATAGGGACAGCACCAGAACAGGGGGACTTTTGAGGTAGACCGGGGCCGCTCCTGCCCAATCTCTGAAGCTGCCGGGCGCAGCCTGTTCTAAGTGCGTTGCGCCTCAGGCGTGATCTCTTCATAGCGGCCAGCGAGGGGTGTCGGGTTGCTCGCCTCAGGATCGCTCCTTCTAGTCTGGGCTCACGAGCAACCAGACGAGCCCACCGTACCGCGCACCAATGCCGAGCGTGATGATCGCTGCGATCGCCAGCACAATGTAAACGAGGCTACGGGTCATTATCGGCGGCCCTCAGCGGTAAGTATCTGCATAAGCCGCATGAGGCTACAGCCTGCTATTCCGCCACCGAGCTTTTCCAAGGCGTCGGCAATGTGGCCATGCCGATCGGGGGTTAGGTGTTGCGCAAGTTCAAGCGAAAGGGCGACCGTTAAGACGAAGATCATGACGCGGGTAAAGTGCCGAGGGTAAGCGCTCATAAAAAGCGCGCTCAACACGCCGTATGCCACAAAGCGTTCTGGCCCCGCATGGCCGGTCTCTGGTCGGAGACCGATAGGCGACAAGGTCATAAAAGTGATGGCGATGAGTGCGGTCCAAGCCGCCACAACTAGCAAATTGCGTATCATAACCAGCTACATAGTCGATTTGCATGGCGGCAAATACAGTCGGGCCGGAAAAAGAAGTGACCGCCACGCTAGTCGGTAGCACGGCAGTTGCCGTAAAGCCGGGGCCCCAATCCCCCTCTGGCAGGCGACCAAAAAAGGGGCCCCAGCTCGCAAATGGGGGGCGATGGAGCTGGGGCCGACTTGGGGTCACCCTTGGGGAAGGGTATCGGGAAAAGTTGGCAGCGGGGCGAATGTTCCTAAGTGTCTAATCTGACAGCACGGGTGGCGGAACTTGGGCGGCGGCCCCGCCAACGCGGTTACATATGGCGAGGCCGCCTTGCACTCCGGGCCGGCTGGACGCCTGAACCCGAAGGCTGGCCCAATTCTACGGCCACGGACTGAGTCTGACGATTGTTCGAAAGAGGCACCCCTTCGGAGTGTCCTAATCCCCTCTCTGCCGGTGTCCCGCAAAAAATTGGCCCCAAGACTTGAGGCCAAGTTGCCGGACCAGCCAAGGCTTTCGCCGGTCCGGGCACATCAACATGCATGATCGTCGCGCGTATGCGACGGAGCACCCGACGTAACTCTGATTTTCCGGAGTGTCCTAATTCGACTTGTCGGGTGTCCTAAAACTAGGAGCGTCTACGCCTGGCTGGCATCTTTAGAAAACCTTCCGACGCAAAAACTTTAGGGGACCTTTTCTCTGGGGAAAAGTTGGCAATAACCACTTGGAGGCCTAAAATCTCAAGTTCCCTCATCTTGTGAGTCGGGGAACTGAGCCGTGGGTATTTTCTTACTGTCTCTCGCGGCGTGCGTTGTTGGGGTTCTGCTCTTCATTACGTTCTGCCGATAGGTCCGACAACGGACGCAACAGTTGCTTTTAATCCTCAGCCGAAGGCCGAAATTAAGAGTTTCGGCTGGTTGTTTTTGACTGTGCACCGCTGAGCGCGTTCACCTTCCCAGGACAGAGGTGAACGGTGATTACGTGGCTGCTTGTAGTGCTCATCGCAGTCAGCGTAGCGATCTTGATCGCGCACGCGATCGACGCTCTGCGCTCATGAAGATCAGCAAATGCTCCACGGTCGCGAAGATGACTTCTTGTCGATGCCGTTTCGAACCGACCGTTCATCCGTCTCGAACCGACCGTTCATCCGTCCAATTGCCGCGGCATTTTCAATGCCGGCAGGTGCGCCGGCTCATGATGGCAGTGTGGAACTTGAACGATGCATTATGGCCCACGCTCGGCCGGGCGCGTTGGCTGAGCGGCAGAGCGCGTTCCCGGCTGCTTAACGAGGTCGTCCATCAGCCTCTGCTTTAGCTGTTCGGCCTGTTCCTTCGTCAACCTCTCGCCGAAGTGACCATCTTTTCCCAACTGCGCTGGCCTCTTGAGTTCTCGATCGTAGACCATCCAGTCAACGCTTCCCTTCCGAACGATGAACCTAGGGCTTGGCGGCGGTGTGTTGTTGGCCAACGTTAGCCTCCCACTTGGTCGGGCCGCTGGTTTCAAATTTACACACCAGGCGGCAGTTTTATTCTTGAACTGGGACACCGAAGTCCCAGCACTGTCTAAACTGCAACCTCTGTGCCGGTCGGTACCTCGTCGCGCTTCAGCCGTGATCTGTTCGAACCGCTCCCGCGCGCTCAAATCTGAGCGAGCAAAAATCCGCGCAGCAACAATCTGCGGGGGCGTCGTTGGTTCCTGTTCATTCCCTTCAGGGCTGTGGTCAGTAGTCGTCCGGGCTTGCCCAACCGTCAGCAATTGCGTCAGGTTAAACGTCGCACTGACCTTTCATTGCGAACGCGGACCCGTGTCACCAAGAACGCGGCTGCCCGGGAAAAAGGGGGAATGGAAATGGCGGAGGCGTTGCAGATCAATTTCGCCCTGTGGGGCATGATCGTTTGTGTTGTGATCAAGATCAGCCAACTAGCAGCGGCCGTTTAGCCCAAGAGCCAACCGGCGAATTTTAGTGCAGCACGCATGATAGCGTAGAGCCAGCCGGCCGTCGCGACACCAACCGCTATTGCGTAGGCAGCGAGGAAGGCGCGGTCGCGAAACGTCGTTTTATTGGTGACGTTGAGTTCTTGCGTGGTCACGTCAGCCCCCAGGCTTGCTTGGCCGGTTGTATCAGACATGCCTCACCTCCGAGTGTGAAGTAAGTCACGCAATTGTTGCGCCTGTCTGACAGCAACATGGAAAGCATCGGGCGATTACCCGGCGAAATCCGGATGACGGCGGAACACTTTCACCACCTCCGGTCTGCGGCGGTTTTTCTGGCCACGAAGCCGCGACTGCATCATCTCGATCATGCTTAGTTGCCCATCTGGATGGAAGAGCGGCCGCGCCGAGGCCTAGTCGTGAGACCAATCCATACCGGGATCTTTGCCATCCCACCCGGGGCTGGAACGCCGCCGTCCGCGCTTGATTTAAGCGGGCGGCGTTTTTGCTTCTGTCTTGGAAGTAAAGGATCGGCCCCGGCGCTGGGGCTGGCGGAAACGCCGGAGCCGCGAAGTTGCCGGGCCAACCGCGCGGCTGGTCCAGGCACACAGAAGTTGCCTTACCGACGCCCCCTGACGCGATTGGGCAATCGGCCTAACTCGGATTTGCTGTTCAGACTAAGGCTCGCTACTTGCGGATGACGACACCAACGGCCCCGAGCAAGGAAGTGAGGGCTGATTAATCTTCACTCGACCATCAACGATGCGAAGAAGATGGTTGGCCAACAGAACGATTTCCATCGCCTCCGCCGGTCCGTTGATGTCAACATCTCGGTGCGAGTGCGGATTTTTGTAGGAACCTATCGCACCCGCGAATAGACCACCTCCGCGGCCTCTGCATTGAGCTCGATCGGTTCGTCGCCAAGGCAGGGGGCTGACGTGGCTGACGTTCTCGATCGCATCATCATCGACGCCTTCAACGCGGTGATCGACCGTGACATGGCGGAAGAGGCCGAGGTCCGCGAGGAGATCAAGGCGAAGGGCACCTACTGGGCGGCGGCGGAGATCCGCAAGCTGCGGCGCCAAGTTGCGTTTTTCCGCAGCCGGACAGCCTCTTGAGGGTGTGCGGGCCGCCGGGCTCTCTAGCCCGGCGGCTTTTCCCCACTAATCCCGCTTTCTTTTATGCCGAAATTTCATCTGCGATGAATGACTTAGCCAATGATCGGGCCGCGCAGGCCCAAATCAATCAATTTCCCTGTTTGCCCATTGTCGCAAATCAGTTTCGTTCGCGAGCGTTCGTTATCGTCAGGGAAGAAAGGAGATCGAGGGTGAGCGACTCTCTACGCACTCCAAAAGAGGCCGCGGCACGCCTTGGCGTCTCCACCAAAACCTTGCTGGAATTCGTGAAGGCTGGCGAGCTTCAGTACATCAATATGGGGCGGGGGACGAAGAAGCCCCGCCGCATGTTTACCGATCCTGATCTCGACCAACTTGTCGAGCATCGCCGGCAGAGAGATGGAGCATGTCAGTCTACAAGCACAAGGACAGCCCGTTTTACCACTACGACTTTCAATTCAAAGGTAATCGGTTTCACGGCTCTACGGGAGCAACGAACAAGCGAGAAGCTGAAGCGTTCGAACGCGCGCGGCGCGACGAGGCCAAACAGCAAGTAAGGCAATCGCGCGGCCCGTCGTCGGATCTCGAATACGTCGGCGGCCGGTACTGGTCCGAGATCGGGCAGCACCATGCCGGGGCGGATACGACCTTCCGCGACATCGCTAGGCTGATTGACTATTTCGGCAAGACGAAATTGCTAACCGAGATCGCCGACAACGACGTCGCTGAGCTCGTGGCTTGGCGCCGCGGTCATCGCGTCACACGCCACGGAAAGGGCAGGAAGCGGCAGCACCTGGCACCGCTAATCGCTCCAGCGACGGTGAACCGCAGCACCACCGAGATGCTGAAAAAGCTTTTCACCAGAGCTAAGGCGTGGGGGATCAAGTTCGACTCCGAGCCAACATGGAAGAGCCACATCCTCGCTGAGCCGGATGAGATTGTCCGGGAACTCCACGGCAATGAGGCCGACCAGCTGGACCAAGCCACCCGAGACGACTATCGGCCGATAATGGACTTCGTGGCCGAGTCCGGGATGCGCATGCGGGAATGCATTCTTCGGTGGCCTGAGGTGAATTGGGACGCCCGTCGAATCGAGAAGAAGGGGAAGGGAGGGCGCCGGATCTCGTTTCCCATCACCGACGCCGTTCGGGAGATCCTATGGCCGCTTCGTGGGCACCATGAGGAATTTGTATTCACCTACGTGGCGGAGCGGACCAGGAAGGCGCAGGGGCTCGTCAAGGGCGAGCGCTACCCGATCACCTACTCGGGCCTCAAGTCGGCCTGGAAGCGCATCAGGGCGGCTTCTGGAGTGGCTGGCTTCCGGTTTCACGACTACCGCCACGACTTCGCGACAAAGCTCCTCAGGGAGACCCAAAACCTGAAGCTGGTCCAGCGCGCGCTCAATCACGCCAACATCAAGACGACGGCGAAGTACGCCCATGTAGTCGACGATGATCTCGCCGCCGGTATCGACCAGTTCCAGAAGTCCCCAAGAAAGTCCCGAAAACAGGCTCGCAAGGCCAGCTAACCATCGGAAAGTACATATAAATGTCAGGTCTAGCCTACAGCGCTGGGAGACTAGGGGTCGGAGGTTCAAATCCTCTCGCTCCGACCATTTTTCCAAAGCATCTGTCGGGTGGATTGACCGGGACTGGAGTTCGCTCCCGCCGAGTGGCGCATGCGCGCCGATCAGTCGCGGGTGGGGGCATTGGTGGTCGGCAAATCAAAATGCCGAAAACAACCCCATGCACAGTAGCGATGTCATTGGCGGGATGAGGTTTTTCCGAAGCGATTTGACTCGTCGGGCAAAACAGGGGCATGATGTCATCATGCCAGCCTGTCGGGTCACGTATCGGATTGCAATGCTCTGCATGTTCGCACTGACCGCCTCGCCTACGTTGGCGGGCGACCGGCCAGCAGATCGAGAAATGGATCGGCTCACGCAGGTCCTTCGTGACGAAATCGCGCGCGAGGATTGTCTGTGGCGCGAGAGCTTGGCGCGATTGTCCGATCAAACGTTGGACGAGCAGGAGAAGATTGCCGGACTCGTCGCTTACTTCTGCAGCCAGAAAAACAGAGAACGGATCGTCCAGGGGGCGACGACGGAAGATCTCGTCAGGCATGAAGTCGCGCAATACGACCAGCTTTGGGCGCAGGAGAGGGCGATCGCGATCGGGCGGCAGATTCGGGAGCTAACGGAGCGTCGGCTTCCCTAGCAGCACGCGTGCCGTGGGTTGAGGCCCGCCTACCTCAAATACCCACCACCATCCTTCGTCTCGTCCAACAGACTCCCATCGGTTTCTTCGAGAGCATCTCGGCTTGTAGGCATCGCAAAACAAGTTGAACGATATGAAATGTACGCTTCGCAATCAATAGTTGCGTCTGGGCGACATTGATCTTTAATGGCGTAACAGATGATTGCAAAGGCTCGATACGTGCAAACCGACTGCTTGGGTGGCTGAACTTAACGCTCGTGGATTTCGTTGGGCGCCGGAGCTTTGTCCAATAGCCAATGTTAGGTGGATGGCCTCAAAAACCCCACCACCATCCGTGTCGTCTCGTCCACCAGCACCTTCACCTTCTTCTCCGGCAGCGCCTCGGCTTGGTTCAGCACAATGTTGTGCGCGACCGCTTCGATCGTGCTGACGCAGATGAAGGTTGCGACGTCGAGGTCGATCTTGCGCATTTCCTTGCGGTGGTTCTCGAAATAGCCGCGGACGAGGGTGTGGACCTCGCGGTCGAAGGCTTCGACGTCGAGCTTTCCGGCGCGCGGGATCTGCTCGGCGAGGACGCGATGCAGTTCGGGCTTGATGCGGTGCGCGTCGATCGCGACGGTGACGAGGCGGCGCACGGCTTTCTCGATCGGCATGTCCGCGACTTCGGCGAGCGTGGTGCGGACGATGGCCATGATCTCCTCGTTGTGACGGTCGATCACGGCGGCGACGAGGGCCTCCTTGCTTGGAAAGTATTGATAGAGCGATCCGATGCTGACGCCGGCGATCTCGGCGATGCGGTTGGTGCTGGTCTTCTCAAAACCGTCCTTGACCAGAATGCGAGCAGTTGCCTCGACCAATGCGTCGACGGTGCCGCGGGATCGCTCCTGCGAGGCATTTTTCCGGGGTGTTGTGGGCGGTTTGCGGGCCACGGCCTTGTGATCTGAATGCGAGTAGGAAAAGCGAGTGAATGCTCGCATTATATCGGCAAGCGGCGGCGGGTCGGCAAGCCTCTTTGTCGCGGTGTCGAAAGAGCCAGATGGGGATGTGGCCATGAGCGTTGCAAGACTTGTGTCGGCCTTGCAGTTTTGCCCGGGCGGCTGCGTGTTCAGTCCACCGGCCCGGCGCGATCCCGCGCCGAGCTTGCAGAGCCGCGCCCTCAACCTGCTGCTCGGGCAGCTTCCCTACAAGCAGCAGCTGGCATCCGCCGAGGCCGTGCAGGCACGCGTGCAGAAGCTCGCACTGGAGCCGACCTCATTCGAGCCGACAGGCCTGGGGCGCGGTGTCGAGGCAACCCTGACCAAGATGGGCGGCTGGCCGGTCTATTACACCGCGCCGTCGTCGGGCCATGAGGGCTGCAACTTCGTCATGTTCCTGCATGGCGGCGGCTTCATCAACGAGATCGTGCCGGCGCATTGGCGCTTCGTCGGGCAGATGACGCGCAAGGCGGGCGTCGTCTGCGTGGTGCCGATCTACCCGCTGGCGCCGCGTGCGACCGCGAAGGATATCGTGCCGGCGACGGCCGAGCTGCTGCGCATGCTGCTGGAGGATGCGGGGCCCGCCAAGGTCACGGTGGTCGGCAATTCCGCCGGCGCGGGTCTTGCGCTCGCTGCCTGCCAGTGGCTGCGCGATCGCGGGCACCGGCAGCCGAACCGAATGATGCTGATCTCGCCCGCGGCCGATGCATCGGTCAGCCGCCCGGAGCAGGTCGAGATCGCAAGCCGCGATCCGATCCAGGACATTCCGGGGATCGTCGAGGCGGGGCGGCTTTATGCCGGCGAGCTCGATGTCGGCCATCCCTTCGTCAGTCCGCTCAACGGCGCTTTCCGCGCGCTGGCACCGATGACGATTTTCGCAGGTACGCGCGATCTGCTCTACCCTGATAGCGTCGATCTGGCGGAGCGGGCGCGGGCGGTGGGTGTGCCGGTGGAGCTGCATCTGCTGCGCGACCAGCCGCACAATTATGCGCTGATGCCGACGCCGGAGGGGCGCAAGGCGCGTGCGATCATTTTGCGTGAGGTTGCTTAATTGGAGAGCGTGATCGTTGTCACAAAGCGCTGCCGCGATGGGTCTGGCGCTGCTTGAGCCCGTGCGGTGGGACATGCGGCCCCCGGGCGTTTCCTCGCTGTCCGTAATTCTGCGGGGCCTTAGGCGTGACCCTTGATCTCGTAGTGGCCCGGCACGCATTTGTAACGCTCGAGGCGCCAGTTGGCGCGATAGATCGGATGCTCGCCCATCCATTTCGCCAAGGGCGCCTGTGCGCCGATCGCACACTGCATCATCGACATTTCGGGCGTCATGTTGCTGTCGGTCACGATTTCCTCGATGCAACTGCCTGAGCTGGCTGCGCTCAGCCGGCAGAGCACGGCTACGACGGTCACGAACATTCCAGTCACCTCATCGGTAGTTTCTGACCACGAAGAGGATGCAAGCGGAGTGCCAGAGCCTGTGACACGAACAACACGCTGGCCTGGCCGACTCGACCCAGCGTCCAACCCCATTTGGCGATTCGGATTGTAAAAAAATTGCCCTTAAACCGAAGCCGGACAAATACGGGGAACCCACAGGGAATGCCGCGCGAATGAGCCTGGAATGACCGATTGTGGGGGCAGCGCCGCGCCGGCGGCCCTTCACAGGGCCCGGGCAGCCGATAGGCTCGGACGCGTTGCGGATACTCGTCATGAGAGCGGGACCGCCACAAGACCTCTGGAAACGCGAGGGCAGACCATGAAAGCAAGACCGACCGGCGTGATCCCGCCGATGACGACGCCGTTCCGGAAGGACGGCGAGATCGATTGCAAGCTGGTGGCGCCGCAGGTCGACTGGATGATCGGCGCCGGCGCGCATGGCGTTGCGGCCGGCGGCTCGACGGGCGAGGGCCACACGCTCGATCACGAGGAATATCGCGACCTGATGGCAGCGACGGTGGAGGCGGTGAACGGCCGCATCCCCGTGATCGCCGGCATCATCGTGGACTCCACGCGCGATGCGATCCGCCGCGGCAAGCTCGTGCGCGACATGAACGTCGCAGCCCTCCAGGTCACGCCGGTGCACTATTTGTTCAAGCCGGATGACGAGGCGATGGTCGCACATTTCCGCGCCATGACCGACGAGACCGGCATGCCCATCATCATCTACAACGTGGTGCCGTGGTCGTATCTGTCGCCGGCGCTGCTGACGCGGATCATGACCGAGGTGCCGCTGGTGGTCGGCGTCAAGCAGAGCGCGGGCGATTTAAAGCTGTTCGCCGACCTCATGATGATGGCGCCGGACAAGCTGATCTACAGCGCCGTCGATGCGCTAATGTATCCGTCCTATACGCTCGGGGCCCATGGCTCGATCGCCGCGATCCTGACCGCGGCGCCGCATGCCTCGGTCGCGCTGTGGGATGCGGTGAAAGCGGGCGATCATCCGCGCGCGCTCGATCTGCACAGGAAGCTGCTGACGCTGTGGAACGCGATCATTGCCGACAATCTGCCGGCCTGCACGCGCTACGCCCAGACGCTCCAGGGCCTGCCGAAGACCTATCCGCGCGCGCCGATGCCGGAGGCCTCGCCGGCGCAGCAGGCGGCGACCCGCAAGGCGCTCGAGGCGCTCGGTGCGTTGAACGGAGCGCGCGTCGAGGCGGCGGAATAATCCGCCGGCCGAAATAATTGATGTGAAGATGCAGCGCCGATCCGCTTTTACCTGTGGATGCGGCGCTGCTACATTTCGCGCGCGCCCCGATGCGCGGCGCCAGCTGTGAAGAAACATACCGACAAGGGGAGGAACCGAAGTCCCATGAAGGATTTTGCAGGAAAGATTGCCGTCATTACCGGCGGCGGCACGGGAATGGGACGCGAGCTCGCGCGGCAACTCGTTGCCGAGGGCTGCAATGTCGCGATGTGCGACGTCTCGGAGGCCGCGATGGCCGAGACCAGGCGGCTCTGCGAGGTCGAGAAGCTGCCGCAGGGCCTGCGCGTCACGACGCACGTCGCCGACGTCTCGATCGAGGATCATCTCAAGCGCTTTCGCGACGAGCTCGCCGAGCAGCAGAAGACCGACCGCATCCATCTGTTGTTCAACAATGCCGGCATCGGTGGCGGCGGCAGCCTGTTCACCAACACGCGCGAGCAGTGGGAGCGCACCTTCAACATCTGCTGGGGCGGCGTCTATCTCGGCGTGCGTACGTTCCTGCCGATGCTGGTCGCGGCGGACGAGGCGCACATCGTCAACACGGCCAGCGTCAACGGCTTCTGGGCCTCGATCGGCATGAACCAGGCGCACACCGCCTACAGCTCGGCCAAGTTCGCGGTGAAGGGATTTACCGAAGCGCTGATCAACGACCTCCGCCTGCACGCGCCGCACGTCAAATGCTCGGTGGTGATGCCCGGCCATATCGGCACCTCGATCGTCTCGAATTCGCGCAAGGTGCAGAGTAGTGACGGGTCGGAGCGACTCAACGCCGACGAGGTCGCGCTGACCCGCAAGCGCATGGTCGCCGCCGGGGTGCCGGATGCCGACAAAATGTCGGACGAGGACATCCAGGCGGCGTTCGCCGAGCGCGCCCGCAGCTTCCTCGAGGATGCGCCGACGACCGCAGCGCAGGCCGCGAAGATCATCCTGGACGGCGTCAGGGCGGAGCGGTGGCGCATTCTCGTGGGCGAGGACGCCCAACGCCTCGACGCGCGCGTACGCTCCACGCCGGAGCAGGCCTATGACCGCGCCTTCTACGAAAGTTTTACGCAAGAGGTCGGCTGGAAGCTCGGCTGAGATTGTTGGCCGAGACCGTCGGTGAGCGCGCGTCAATATGGGTATGATGGTCATCATGGCAAGAGGTGCGCAGGTAATAATACGTGCCATCTGTTGCCAGTCGTTGCCGCCTTATGACGATTTGGAATGTCACGCATGCGGCATGCCCGATCGTTCAAGCGATGGTGATGTCAAACGGCTCTCATCCGGCGCACGGCAGCTTGGTTGTCGAACTGAAATGGTTTACTCAATCAGGGGTAACGCCATCACAAAGCGCAGCTCCGATGATACCCGCATGCCTCTCCGACGGCTGGACCTTGTGCCCGGAGAGAGAGGACATCTCCGCTGAATTCACGCGGCTCCTGACCGCAGCCCAGGAGGGCGGCGCCACGATCGCGGAATGCCTGATGATCGCGCGGCAGCTCAAGCGGGACGACGAGCAATCCTGGCATCGCGAGTGGAAGAGGCTCGCGCAAGCCAACCGGCAGCGCGCCGAGGCCGCGTTCGCGGAGGGCCATATGGCGACCGCGCAGCGCAACTGGCTGCGGGCGATGAATTACTATAGTGCAGCGGCAATGCCGCTCGATCAGGCCGACGAGCGACGCTGGGTCGCGGTGTTGGCGATGCAGGAATGCGCCCGCCGCTACCTCACGGCGCGCGCACCGGCCGGCGAGGTCGTGACGATTCCCTGGGTCGACGATCATGCCTTGCAGGGCTATTTCCTGCCCGCGCCGTCGGCGAGCGGGCGGGCCCCGACGGTGATCTGCATCGGCGAGCCGGGACACCGCAAGGAGGAATTCCTGTTCAAGCTCGCGCCCCATGCGCGCGAGCGCGGACTGTCGATGCTCGCGCTGGACCTGCTCGGCGACGAGCGCGATGACTATGCCGACACGCTCTTGCAGCGCCGCGACCTCGAGAGCTCGATCGCGAGCGTCATGGACTATCTGGAAACGCGCGGCGACGTCGATTTCGATCGCGTCGCCATCGTGGCGGACGGGTGGGGGTCTTCTTTCGTGGCGCGCGCGGTGTTGCAGGAGCCGCGGCTCGCCGCCGCCGTCTGCGATGGCGGCCTGTGGGACATGCACGAACGATCCTTCTTCGCCAGCCGCTTCGCGATGAGCGGCATCGGCATCGTCCCGGTGCCGCATGCGCCGCTGATGGTCTCCAGCGCCGACTGTCCGGTGCTGATCACGCTCGGCGAGGATGGCTGGCTCAAGGCCGACCGGGCGCGTCAGATCGTCCAGAAATCCCGGCTCGGCAGCTCCGATATCGTGCTGAAGGTATTCACGGCAGCGGAGACCGGCGCCGCGCAGGCCCATGCGGACAATCCGAGCCTAGCCAACGAATACATCTTCGACTGGCTCGAATCGCGACTCGGCGCCACCGTCCGGCGGACCTGAGCGCGGTCTCGCGTCTCAGAAGTCGAGCGATATCCTGACGCAGGCTTTTTCGAGCCGGTCCTTCAGCGTCGCGAGCTTGGTGGTGAATTCCGTCAGCTCGTTCTCGTTGAACTCCTCGAAGACGAATTCGCGAATCGTCTTGTACTGCTCGTTGAGGCTCGCAATGTGCTTCTGGGTCTTGTCGAGCAGCGACAGCCGCACGACCCGGGCGTCGGTCGGCGAGGGCCGCCGGCGGAGCAAGCCCTTCTTCTCCAGGAGCTTGGACTGGGTGGTGACGAACGAGGGATCGACGTGGAGCAGCTTGGAGACCACGTTGACGGGCACGCCGTCGTCCTTGTCGAGGTCGGAGATCGCCATCAGGATCAGCCATTGCGGGCCGCTGATGCCGAGCGTTCTCGCCCAGAACTGACGCAGCTCCTCAAGATACATGTTGATCGACGATATCTCCCAGGTGAAGCGCCTGATGAGATCCAGATTGCCGATGGGACGAGATCGCGCGACCTCCTTCCTCGACGTGGACATCCCTGCGCTCCCGGTTCGATCATTCGCCACTGACGCTTTGATGACCATTGTTCACGCAAGTCTGCTCTGACGCAAGTGCAGGGCAAGGTAATTGTGTCAGTCATTTTACAAATATGAGCTGATCAGCAATTTGGCTGCGTCGACAGCGGTGTTGCTCGTGCGACACAATGCGGCCGGAATCCAATAGCTGAGCTGATAAACTATTTTAATTACCGAAGATACATATGCATATTGACCGCGGCGGTGGGGGAATCTCAATCGTCCCGTTGCAGGTGGTTCGTCCAAGTCCCTCGCGTCGATGCGGTGGGTGCGAAGTCGAGAAGCCCCCAGAGCGGATTTGAAAGCGAAAGAGCATGGGGGCCGCGAATGGTTCGGGCTCCTTCGCAAATGAGCAACTTGGAGATTGAATATGAAATTGGTGAAGAGCCTCTTGCTCGGCTCAGCGGCGGGTCTGATCGCCGTGAGCGGGGCGCAGGCGGCCGATCTTCCCGTGAAGGCCAAGGCGGTCGAATACGTGAAGATCTGCTCGCTGTACGGTGCCGGATTCTACTACATGCCGGGCACTGACACCTGCATCAAGCTCGGCGGCTATCTGCGTGCCGACGCGATCCTTGGCGGCGCAGGCGATTATAACTTCCAGCAAGGCGCGAACGCCGGCTCGAACAACCGTCTGACCAACTACTATGCCAGCCGCGCCCGTTTCGACTTCAACGTCGACACCCGCACGGCGACCGAGTACGGCGTGGTGCGCACCTACGCCGACATGGTCTTCACCTGGGACTCCCAGTCGGTCACCGGCAGCAACCCGTCGGCGTTCTCGACCGGCTCGGCTGCGCTCGGCCTCTATCATGCGTTCATCCAGTTCGCCGGCTTCACCTTCGGCCGCACGGTCTCGATCTTCGATGCCCCGTGGCAGAGCTATCCGGCTGGCGGTCCCGACACCATTCCGGGCGGTTCGAACCACACCAACGGTGTGAACCAGGTCGCCTACACGGCTGACTTCGGCCAGGGCATCACTGCTTCGTTCGCGTTGCAGGATGAGACGACGGCGACCAACGGCCAGTCGAACCTGTGGAACGTGTCGTCGGGCACGGCCGCTCAGTTCGTGACGGGCGTCTATGGTGCCAACGCCTGGGGTGGCACGCGTTCGCCCGACATCATCGGTCAGGTTCGCGTCGACCAGGCCTGGGGTCTGGCCCAGCTCTCGGTTGCCGCGCATGACCTCCATTCGGCCTACTACGGTGCGACGGAATCCAGCGGTCATCCCTCCGACAAGTGGGGCTGGGCTGTGCAGGGCTCTCTTGCGATCAAGAACATCCCGACCGGTGCGGGTGACGTGATCAACCTGCAGGCCGTCTACACGGACGGTGCAACGCGCTACAACTTCCAGAGCCTGTTCCCGCAGAGCTTCTTCATGTTCAGCGGAAGCAGCAACGGCGCGTATCAGAGCACCGGTTTCGCCGGTCTTTCTGACGGCGTCTTTGGAACCGGCACCGGCATCGATACCGTCAAGACCTGGGGCGTCCGCGGTGGCTATACCCACAACTGGAGCCCGAACTGGGCGAGCGCCGTCTACGGTGGCTATGCCCAGCTGAAGTACGGCAACACGGGCAAGGGCCTGATCTGCACCAACTTCGCTGCGATCGCCTTGCCCGGTGCGACTTGCAACCCGGACTTCAACTTCGCGGTCGTCGGTGTCAACACCGTGTGGACTCCGGTCAAGAACCTGGCGTTCACTGCCGACCTCAGCTGGTCGCGTCTGGACCAGAAGTACTCTGGCTCCATCGCGAGCCCGGGCATTGCCACCGCTGCGAAGCCGGCGGCCGTGTACGAGCTGAAGGACCAGAACTCGGTCACCATGTTGCTGCGCGCTCAGCGCAACTTCTGAGATCGAACTCTCGAATATCAGAGAATCCCGGCGGGAAACCGCCGGGATTTTTTGTGTGCTCTCCGTACTCTCTATTCAGCTTCCTTCAGAGGCTGATCGATGCACGATCAATCCGGCCGCGTGTTGGCAAACACTCCGCAGCTGGCTTCCATGCTTATTTACTTACTTGAGCTACTCAGCTATATAGAGCGAGGCCGATAACAACATTGCGGCTCCTGGCTTCATGTCAGGCCTCCAGAACCTCCGGCAATGCCCTGCCGGAGGTTTTTCGTTTCGTGATGCGCTTCTAGCCGCGTGCGAGCCGCGCGCGCGAGTTCGGCCGATAGGCAAGGCGGCTGTGGCCGGCGCAATAGGACTGGCCGTCGGGTGCGCTGTTGCCGCAGAAGCAGAAGTCCTCCGCGCCCGGCGTCGAGATCGGCCAGCGGCAACGGTTCTCGGCGAGCTCCAGCAGCGAGCAGCGATTGGCCTCGTCGATCGGACCTGCGACCACGGGCGCATCGGTCTCGCCGTAGATCGTGGCGAGCATCTCATATTGCAGGCGCGGTACCGCTCTCGTCGCCCGTGCCGGCGCAAAGCTCCTGTCCTGAACCTTGCGGTCGTCGACCGTGCGGCCGCGCGTGAGGTTCAGCCGGGACAATTTGCCGATCACGGCGTTGCGGCTGACGCCGATGTCGGCCGCGATCTCGCGGCAGGAGAGGCCGGCCTCGAAATGCTGCTTCAGAAGTTCGATTCGTTCGTCGGTCCAGGTGGGTGAGAGAACAGGCATTTGGTGCGGTCCCAGGTTGCAGATGTCGGCCATCCGCCTGTCGAGATCCGTCCGCCTCACGTCCGGCGCGCTCACGTCCTGCCATTGTCGCGGATCGACAAGAGTCCGTCCTTGATGGCGAGACGGATGCCTTCCTCGATCAATGTCCGTGCGACGCCGGGAACGCTGGTGCCGTGGGTGCCCTGTCTCACCAACTTCTCCAGATAGGTGATGGTCGAGAGCGCCAACGTTACGGGAATGCGGTCAGTCTCGGCTTTTTCGGTGGCCATGGCCCGAACGCTAGCCTCTTACTCAGGTACATAAAAGTAACGATTAAGACTCTATTTAGGTTCGGCGGCAGAAGTCAAATGCAAGCGGAGCTCATTGCTCAGCTTGTTGGAATTGCTCAGAGAATCAGGCACGGCGTCACGCACCGCGCGGGGCACCCGTGCGGCGATGGACCGTCAAGAGGTCAGGGAAGCAGGCCGGCTCAGCCGTGCACGAGCGCCTTTTCGATCATGCAATGAATGCCCTTGGAGCCGTTGACCGTCTGGGTCACGCGCAGATCGGCGGCCAGGCTGCACAGGGTGTAGGCGTCCTCGCGCGACAGGCCTCGCGTCTCGCCGAGCAGCACGATCATGTCGCGCAGCGCCCGCACCACGCACTGGTCGAGGTCGGGGTCCATCGCCATGGTCATGTAGTGCGCCGCCGTCTCGGCGCGGGGGTAATCGAATTTGAGGTCCTTGCGCAGGGTGAGGCGAAAGCGGCCCTGCAGCGCGGTCTCGATCGCGGTGACGCAGACCTCGCCGTCGCCCTGCACGCCATGGCCGTCGCCGCAGGAGAACAGCGCGCCCGGGACGAACACCGGCAGATACAGCGTGGCACCGGCGCCGAGCTCCTTGTTGTCGAGATTGCCGCCCATCGCGCGCGGCACGAGCGAGGAGATGCGGCCCCATGCCGGCGGCGGCGACACGCCCATCACGCCGAAAAACGGCTTGAGCGGCAGGTCTAACCCCCACGGCATGCGGCCGACCATCCGCGTCCGGTCGAGCGGGATGGTGAGGATGCGCGTCGCGTGGAAATCGTCGGGCAGGGTGCCCGACAGCGGCTTGATCATGTTCCAGCCCCAATCCTGCCGGAGCTGGACATCGAGGATCTCGACCGCGAGCACGTCGCCGGGCTCGGCGCCCTCGACCGCGATCGGGCCGGTGAGGATGTGGCCGGGAAGCATGCGCTCGTTTTTGGCATGAACCTCGACCATCTCCGGCGGAATGTGGAATTTGTTGCGGTCGGGCAGCATGTCGGGACCACCGCTGATGGTGTCGACCGTCACCTCGTCGCCGCTTTTGACGGTGAGCACGGGCTTGAGCGCGGCTTCGAAAAAGCCCCAATGGCAGGTCTCGGGGCTCGATTGCAGGTGGTGATGGGTCATTTGCCGCGTCCAATCGGTTTCATCAGAACTCGTCATGAGAACCTGTTATGCCCGGGCTTGACCGGGCGATCGATCCTCTTTCAAGAAGATTTCTGAAGACGGACGGGCCGGTCAAGCCCGTGCAAGACACGTTCATTCATGACACGATCATTCAATGCACGATCATTCCAGCGAGGCTTCCCTGTATTTCGTTTTGTCCAAGACCCTCGGCATCGCGCTGCTCCCGGTCAATCTTCTGGTCGAGCTCGGAATCCTGTCGCTGCTGCTGATGCTGACGCGCTTTGCCGCGCTCGGCCGCAAGATCGCCGTGACCACGCTGGTCCTGCTGGCGCTGGTCGCGTTCTCGCCGCTCGGCAATCTGCTGCTCTATCCCCTGGAGTCGCGCTTTCCGGCCTGGGACCCGTCGCGGGGCGCGCCCGACGGCATCATCGTGCTCGGCGGCTCGGTCGACACCGATCTGTCGGCGGCGCATCGCACGCCGGTGGTTTCGCATGCGGCGGATCGCATGCTGGCGCCGGCCGAGCTCGCGCGTCGCTATCCGAATGCGCGCATCGTCTTCACCGGCGGCACCGCGAATTTGGTCTCGACCGAGGCGAGGGAAGCCGATTACTCCGCGCCGATCCTGGAAAGCCTCGGCATCCCGAAGGAGCGGCTGATCCTCGAGCGCGACTCCCGCAACACCTGGGAGAATGCGATCTTCACGAAACAGCTGGTGGCGCCGAAACCGGGCGAGCGGTGGCTGCTGGTCACCTCGGCCTTCCACATGCCGCGCTCGATCGGGATTTTCCGCAAGGCCGGATTTGACGTCGAGGCTTATCCCGTCGACTGGCGGATGGGTGGGCGCGACGATCTTTTCGAATTCACCCGCAACGGCACCGAGGGCCTCGGCAAGACCGACATCGCCGTGCGCGAATGGATCGGCCTTTTGGCGTATCGCGTCATGGGGCGGACCGGCGAGTTGCTTCCGGGACCTGGCAAGGACTAGAACGAGGGCTGCAAAACAAGAACACAGCACCGGCGCACGATCGCCGGCCGGGAGGACGTCATGCAACAGCAGAGCGCAGACAGGATCGATCTTGCCGGCCTCGTTGCCGATCTCAACAGCCTGTTGCGGCTGAAGACGACGGTGATCGGCATGAAGCTGTTCGCGCATGCCGCGGACATGGAGGCGATCCCGAAGATCCGCCGGCCCAATGCGGTCCACACTACCGACCAGATCGTCAGCATGGCCTCGCGGCTCGGCTGGACCGTCGGCATCACCGGCGACGATCTCGTAGGCAACCAGTGCCGCGCGGTGATTGGCTTGGCGCCCCAGGACGAAAAATGGCTCGCCGGCGAAAATTATGTCGGGGTCTGGCACGGCACCGCGGAGGATGCGCGCAAGCGCCAGGAGGCGCTGGACGTGGTTCCGTTCGGGCAGTATCAGGCGCTCGCGGTCAGCCCGCTCGCCAGCGGCCGGCTCGATCCGCCCGACATCTGCCTCGTCTATGCAACGCCCGGCCAGATGATCATCCTGATCAACGGGCTGCAATATACCGGCTACAAGAAGTTCGAATGGGGCGTGGTCGGCGAGACCGCGTGTGCGGATTCCTGGGGGCGGGCGCTCAAAAGTGGCGAGCCCAGCCTGTCCTTGCCATGCTATGCCGAACGGCGCTATGGCGGCGTGCCGGACGAGGAGATGCTGATGGCCTTGAAACCCTCGCATCTCGCCAAGGCAATTGAAGGCATGAAGGCGCTGGCCAAGAACGGCCTGCGCTATCCGATCCCGCCCTATGGTATTCAAAGCGATGTCCGCGCCGGCATGGGCGTGAGTTACGCAAAGAAATAAAGGCCGACCATGAGCTCTGCGAAATTCGACATCGTCGTCTACGGCGCGACCGGTTTCACCGGTCAGCTCGTCGCCGAATATCTGACCCAGCAATACAAGAGCGACAACTCGCTCAAATGGGCGATGGCGGGCCGTAGTCTCGGCAAGCTGAAGGCGGTACGCGATGCGATCGGCGCGCCGGGGAATACGCCGCTGATCGTGGCGGATGCGTCCGATGCCGCCTCGCTGAAGGCGATGGCGGAGCAGACGATGTCGGTGATCACGACGGTCGGTCCGTATCAGCTCTACGGCGAGGAACTGCTCGCTGCCTGCGTCGCCACCGGTACCGATTATTTCGATCTCTGCGGCGAGCCGATCTGGATGCGGCAGATGATCGACAAGTACGAGGCCGCGGCGAAAGAGAGCGGTGCGCGCATCGTGTTCTCATGCGGCTTCGATTCCGTGCCGTTCGAGCTCGGTACATTCTTCGTGCAGGAAGAGGCGAGGCGCGTGTTCGGCGCGCCCGCAGCGCGGGTGAAGGGGCGCGTGCGCGACATGCGTGGCACGCTCTCGGGCGGCACCGCGGCAAGCGCGAAGGCGACCTTCGATGCGGTTGCCAAGGACATCAGCCTCATCGCGATCCTGAACGATCACTTTGCTTTGACGCCGGGGTTCACCGGCCCGAAGCAGCCGAAGGGCAACAAGCCGATCGTCGAGGACGATCTGCAATCCTGGGCGGCGCCGTTCATGATGGCGCTGATCAACACCCGCAACGTTCATCGCTCCAACATGCTGATGGGCTTTCCCTACGGCCAGGATTTTGTCTACGACGAGATGGTCCTGACCGGCCCCGGCGAAAAGGGCGAGGCCAACGCCAAGCGCGTGATGGCCGCCAATGCCGAGAAGACCGGCCCGAATGCGCCCAAGCCCGGCGAGGGTCCCTCGAAGGAGGAGCGCGAGAACGGGCTCTTCAACTTGCTCTATGTCGCGATCGCGCCCGACGGCCGCATGGTCCGCGCCGGCGTCACCGGCGACCGCGATCCCGGCTACGGCTCGACCTCGAAGATGATCTCCGAATGCGCGATCTGCATGCTGCGCGACACGACGGATGTCGCCGCCGGATTCTGGACCCCGGGAGCTGCGATGCAGCACAAGCTGATCAAGCGGCTGCGCGACAATGCCGGGCTGACGTTCGCCGTGGAAGCTTAAATCCACGGTCTTGCAGGAAGCATCATCGTGTCCGCGAAGTTCGACATCGTCGTCTACGGCGCAACCGGATACACCGGCCAGCTTGTTGCCGAGTACCTCGCCGCGCACTATGTCGGCGACGGCGCGCCGACATGGGCGATGGCCGGGCGCAGCAGAGACAAGCTCGCCTCCGTTCGCGATGCGATCGGCGCGCCCGCGGACACGCCGCTCATCGTAGCCGATGCAGCCGATCCGGCGTCGTTGCGGGCGATGGTCGATCAGGCGAAGCTGGTCGTCACCACGGTCGGCCCATACCAGCTTTATGGGTCCGATCTGCTTGCCGCCTGCATCGCGGATGGCACCGACTACATGGATCTCTGCGGCGAGCCGATCTGGCTGAAGCAGATGATCGACAGGCACGAGGCGGCCGCCAGGGCGAGCGGAGCGCGCATCATGTTCTCCTGCGGCTTCGATTCCATCCCGTTCGAGCTAGGTGCGTTCTTCGTGCAGGAGGAAGCGCGGCGCGTGTTCGGAGCGCCTGTGCCGCGCGTAAAAGGGCGCATCCGCGACCTCAGCTGGAAGTTCTCCGGCGGCACCTCGGCGAGCGCCAGGGTCACCTTCGAAGCGGTCGCGCAGGACCTCAATCTGGTGTCGATCCTCAAAGACCCATTTGCGTTCACGCCGGGATTCGAAGGGCCCAGGCAGCCGCGTGGCAACAAGCCCATCTTCGAGGAGGATCTGCAATCCTGGTCCGCCCCGTTCGCGATGGCGATCCTCAATACGCGCAATGTCCATCGCTCCAACATGCTGATGGGATTTCCGTATGGCCGGGATTTCGTCTACGACGAGATGGTGCTGACGGGGGCGGGGGACGAAGGGCAGGCCAACGCCAAGCGCGTCATGGCGGCCAACAGCGAAAAGACCGGCCCCGAGGCGCTCAAGCCCGGCGAGGGGCCGTCGAAGGAAGAGCGCGACAACGGTCACTACGACCTGCTCTACGTTGCGATCGCGCCCGACGGCCGTCAGGTTCGCGCGACGGTGAAGGGCGATCTCGATCCCGGCTACGCGTCAACGGCGAAGATGATTTCGGAATGCGCGGTCTGCCTGTTGCGCGACGCGCCGGATGTCCCGCCCGGTCTCTGGACGCCGGGCGCGGCGATGCAGCACAGGCTGATCAAGCGGCTGCGGGAGAATGCGGGGCTGACGTTCGAGGTGGAGAGCTAGGCGCGATTGCGCGCCACAATCACGGTGTCATCGTCCGGCTTGACCGGACGATCCAGTATTCCAGAGACAGCAGTGATCGAGCCGAGGAGCCGCGGCGTACTGGATGCCCCGCCTTCGCGGGGCATGACAGCGTCAATCGCTACACCGCCCGCGCATCGTACGCGTACATGAAATCCATGCCCTTGGCGCCCAGCGGCAACAGCCATTTCATCATCTGATTACGGACCCAGGCGCCGGTGGCGCTGAATTCGCGCTTGCTGTTGCCGTTGCGGCGGGCGATGGCGACGATCTTCTCGGCGCGCGGGCGCCGTTCGGCCTCGAAGGCCTGGAAGGTGACGCCGAGCTCCTGGCCTTCCTGCATCAGGCGTGCGAGCCGCATCGCATCCTCGAGCGCGAGCGAGGCGCCCTGGCCGGCATGGGGGCTGGTCGCATGGGCGGCATCGCCGATCAGGAGCGAGCGCTTGCGCGACCAGGTCGGCAAGGTCGCGACGTCGAGCGTGTCGGTGACCACGATATTCTCGGCGGCTTCAATGATGTCAGGAATCGGATCGTGCCAGCCGCGGTGGAAGCCGCGCAGATGCTGTTTCAAGGTCGTGTGGTCGAGCGCGCGGAACATCGCGGCATCCATGCCGTGCGCGGGCTGCGTGCTCCACCACATCACGCCGTCGGTCGGATCCGGGCTGCAATAGCCGTAGCCGAAGAAGCCGCTCTGACCGAACGTGGTCTCGACATGCTGGCCGATCGACCTACCGTCGAGCACCGCGTGCGGCACGAAGCCGCCGAAGCCGATCAGCCCGGTGTTGAACGGTTGCGGCCCGTCCGGCACGACCTGGCGGCGCGCCACCGAGTGCACGCCGTCGGCGCCGATCAGGAAATCGCCTTCGGCCGTGGTGCCGTCGGAGAAGTAGGCGATGATCGGCTGGTCGCCGCGGTCCTCGATCTTGATCAGGCGCTTCTCGAAATAGAGCGAGACGCAAGCGCACCAGGCCTTGTCGATCAGGATTTCGTTCAGCGTGGCGCGGCAGACGTTCACCGCGGGCTGGCCGAAGCGCCGCGCCATGTCGCGGTTGATCGAGCCGAGCCGCTCGCCGCCTTGCGAATAGAAGTCGAAGGCCTCCGCGATCGAGCCGCGGCTGATCAACTCGTTCGCAAGTCCGATCTCGTCCAGCACATGCATGCCGTTCGGCGCGATCTGAAGACCGCCGCCAATGCCTTTCGCATAGGGCCAGGCCTCGTAGATCGCGGACTCGATGCCGGCGCGGCGCAGCAGGATCGCGGCGACGGGCCCGGCAATGCCGGCGCCGATGATCAGGGCCTTGCGGGGACGGGTGGACATGGCTTGCTCCCGACGTTTCCGTGGTGCTAGGAGAAAATTACGGTCGCTAAATCTCTTAGTGGCTAAGATATATATCGACTAAGATACGGGGTCGGCCTTGTCAAGGACGAAGGCGCGCGCTGCGCTGTTGCAGGAGCTCGAGGAGGCGATGCGCAGGTCGTCCGCGCAGGGCGTGCTCTATGGCCAGACCGTTGCGAACGTTGCCGGAATTGCCAATTCCGACCTTGAATGCATGGACATCCTGTATCTGGAGGGCCGCGTCACCGCGGGCCGGCTCGCCGAAGTCACGGGCCTGACCACCGGTGCCATCACCGGCGTGGTCGACCGGCTCGAGAAAGCAGGCCTCGTGCGCCGCGAGCGTGACGAAAAGGACCGCCGCAAGGTCTTCATTTCCGTCGTGCCGGAGACGGCGATGAAGATCGGCCAGCTCTACGTGCCGATGCAGCAGGCGATGGAGAAGGTTTTTGGTGCCTATTCCGACGAGGAACTGCGCCTGCTGCTGCGCTTCGCGACCGAAGGCTACAAGGGCGTGCTTGCGGCGACCGAGGCGTTGAAGGGCCTGCTCGACACGCCGCCGGAGAAACGTCCCGATCTCAAGCTGAAGAAGCGTCGTCGCTAGTCCTTTTGTAGACCTGCGCGGCCGCGATCATCCCCCACATCGCGCCCAGCATCATCCAGAAGTGGCGCCAGTGGTCGGTGTCGATCACGAAGCTTTCGCCGACGGTGCCGACGAAGGCGGAGAAGACGGCGAGATAAGCGCGCTGCCAGGGCACACGCACGAAGATATGCCGGAAGCCCATGATCACGGTGGTGAAGACCAGCGCGGGATAGCAAACGCCGGACAGCCAGCCGCCGGACATGAAGGCGTTCAGATAGGAGTTGTGGGTGTCTTCGGGGAAGAAGCGGTGGAATTGCAGGGGGCCGATGCCGAACGGCAGGTCGAGCGCCATCTCCGCACCGAGGATGTGCCGGCCGAACCGGCCGAACCGGCCCTCGTCATAGCTCTGGTCGAAGCTGGCGCGCTGCTTGAACATCTCGGCGATGGAATCGAACGACAGCAGCACGGCGATCAGCGCAAGGCCCAGCACCGCGGCGACGATCGCCATGACGATGATGCGCGAGCGCTGCGCGTTGGTGCGGCTGGTCAGCACCATCAGCGCCAGCATGAAGGCGGAGGTCAGCACCAGCCCGCCCCAGGCGGCACGGGAGAAGGCGAGCAGGATCGCCAGCGACATGATGGCGAAGGCGATGACGTTGCGGAACGCCTTGGCCAGCTTGTCCGAGACCACGCTCTGGAGCGCGAACAGCGCCGGCAGGATCAGGAAGGCGCCGAGCACGTTCGGGTCCTTGAACGTGCCGCGCGCGCGTCCGTAGAGGGTGAGGAGATCGTCTCCGCCGGGAACGAGGTGGAAGTAGCCGGCGAGCGCCGACAGCGAGGCGACCATCGCGCCGGCCACGAGGCCGCGCCGGAGCATGTCGAGCCGGGCGGCGGTGTCTTCCGAGGTGACCATCGCGAAGAACACGACGGTGACCGCCATGTACCAGGAGGTCGCGATCCAGCTCACCACCTCGGACTGCTCGAACAGCGGGATCGCGCTGATTGTGTAGCCGACATTGAGCAGGACCAGCATCAGCACCAGCGGCATCAGTGCGAGACGCAGACGCAGGCCGGTGGCGAAGAAAATGACGCTCGCGAGCAGCGTCGCGATCTCGTAGGGGCTCGGCTCGATGAAGACGATCGCGCCGGACGCGCCGACCAGCCACACCAGCGCACGCTGGATGGCCAGCACGCCGGGCGCAGCGCGAACCGCTGCATTCATCTCCCCGGCTGTCGCCGCATACGCCATTACACGCTCACGCTACTGGAACACACAACTTCCGCCGTCATGCCCCGCGAAGGCGGGGCATCCAGTACTCCGAGCCGTTCGTGGCAGTTTCCGCTGCCGGCGATTACTGGATCGCCCGGTCAAGCCGGGCGATGACAGCATGGCTCGGGTAGCAAACTCAATACGCGTTCTCGTTCTTGGTCAGCAGCGAGACCGGCGTCTTCAGGAGAATGACGAGGTCGAACAGAACCGACCAGTTCTCGATGTAATAGAGGTCGAACTCGACGCGCTTCTGGATCTTCTCTTCATTGTCGATTTCGCCGCGCCAGCCGTTGATCTGGGCCCAGCCGGTGATGCCGGGCTTGACGCGGTGGCGGGCGAAATAGCCGTCGACGGCTTCGTCGAACAGGCGGCTCTGGAGCTTGCCCTGCACCGCATGCGGGCGCGGGCCGACCAGGGAGAGATTGCCGGAGAACACCACGTTGAAGAGTTGCGGCAGCTCGTCGAGGCTGGTCTTGCGGATGAAGCGGCCGACGCGGGTGACGCGCGGATCGTTCTTGGTCACGACCTTCGACGCGGTCGGGTCGGCCTGGTGGTGGTACATCGAGCGGAATTTGTAGACGTCGATGCGCTCGTTGTTGAAGCCGAAGCGCTTCTGGCGGAACAGCACCGGACCGGGGCTGTCGAGCTTGATGGCCAGCGCGACCAGTCCCATCACCGGCAGGGCTGCAAGCAGCGCGAGGCTGCCGACGACGCGGTCGAACAGCCATTTCATCACCAGATCCCAGTCGGTGATCGGCGCCTCGAACACGTCGAGCGTCGGCACCTCTCCGAGATAGGAATAGGAGCGGGGGCGGAAGCGCAGCTTGTTGGTGTGCGCGGACAGGCGGATGTCGACCGGCAGCACCCAGAGCTTCTTCAGCATCTCCAGGATGCGCGTCTCCGCCGAGATCGGCAGCGCGAACAGCACGAGATCGACGCGGGTGCGGCGGGCGAACTCGACGATGTCGTCGACCTTGCCGAGCTTGTGCGCGCCGGCGCAGGTGTCGAGCGCGCGGCTGTCGTTGCGGTCGTCGAACACGCCGAGCACGTGGATGTCGGAATCGTCCTGCGCCTTCAGCGCCTCGACGAGCTGTTCGCCGTTGCTGTCGGCGCCGACGATGATGGTGCGGCGGTCGAGCCGGCCCTGGCGTGCCCAGGCGCGCACCAGCGAGCGCAACATCAGACGTTCGGAGATCAGCGCGGCGAGCCCGAGGACGTAGAAGGCGGCAAGCCACAGCCGCGACACCTCAGTGCCGAACTTGGCGAAGAAGGAAATGCCGATGAACATCAGGAAGACGAACGACCAGGACGAGATCATCCGCGTCATCTGCCGGAGCTGACCGCGGAACATTTGCACCTGATAGATGTCGGCGGACTGGAAGCAGACGACGGCCGCGACCGCGACGGCGACGATCTGGGCAGGATAGGCCCAGCTGAAGTCGGCAAGCGGCATGACGTAGCCGACATAGAGCGCGACCCCAACGAGGGTCAGCAGCACGAAGTCGATCACGCGCACGAAGCCGGTGATGACGATCGGCGAATAGGCGCGGGCGACTTTCTGGTTGACGACTTCGAGCGCTGCCGGCGTCAGGCGGCGGCGACGTTCCACGAAGGGCTGATCAGCGGGCCTCGCCGCGGCGCTGGTCGCGGCATCGAGCATCGAGCGTGCGTTGAGCGGTTCCACGGGCGTCCACGTCCATTCCAAAAACCCGCGGGCCGCGACTTAGCGCCCCGGGCGAGCATCCCCTGGCTCCTGGATTATCGGACAAATCGGAAGATTCTCTAAAGCCAGCCTTAAGGATGGTTAGTGTTTGGTAAATGCGTCGCGATAACCCGCGAGCACACCGTCGACCATCGCGGCTTGCGAAAAATGCGCGGAGATGCGCTTGCGAAGTGCGGCTGCGCGCTGGGCGGTGCCTTGGGGATCGTCGAGCGCGGCGGCAATCGCCTCTGCCATCGCCTCGGCGTTGCTCGCCGCGAACAGGGCCGGGCTCTGGGGCCCGAAGATCTCGGGGATGCCGCCGACGCGGGCCGCGATCATGGGAATGCCGGCGGCGCCCGCTTCGATCACGACATAGGGCATGGAATCGCCGCGCGAGGGCACGACCAGCAGCCGTCCCTTGGAGAAGCCGTAGCGCGCCTTGACGTGGCCGATGAAGCGGATGGCGCTGGTGAGGCCGAGCCTCTCGACCTGCGCTTTCAAGGTCGCGGTTTCCTCGCCGTCGCCGCCGAGCGTGAGCGTGACCTTCTTGCCGCCCTCGTGCAGGCGCGCCATCGCATCGACCAGCAGATCCGCTCCCTTGATGTGCCTGAACTCGCCGACATAGGCGAGATCGGTGGCGTCGTCAGCGAGGACCATCGGCTCGAATTCTTCCGGCGTCACGCCGTTGAAAACGCAGTGCACCACGCCTTTGGCCGTACCGACGATGCGTTGATAGGTGTCGCGCGCAAACGCGCTCTCGAACAGGAACAGGTCCGTCGCGTCCATCAGCGTACGTTCGAGCCGCGCGTAAAACTCGCCCTTGAAGGTGTTGAGGGGATAATGCAGCGAGCCGCCATGCGGGGTGTAGATGCGGATGGTGTCGTCCGAGCGCCGCCGCATGCGGACGAAGGCGCCGGCCTTGGCGCCGTGGCCGTGCATGACGTCGGGCTTGAGCTCGCCGATCAGGCGCCGCATCCGCAGCCACACCAGGACATCGTCGGGCGAGGGTTCACGGCGGATCGCGAGGCGATGCACGCCGAGCTTCAAGCGCGGTGCGAGCTCGGCCAGCGCCTTGTCGGCGCGCTCGCCGCCGGTCAGGCTGTCGGCGAGAATCCCGACGTGGTGACCGCGATCGACCTGACCGTTGGCGAGATCGAGGATGTGGCGGAAGATGCCGCCCACGGGCGCGCGCACGGCGTGCAGGATACGGAGCGGCCGGTCGGGAGAGGGGGGCATGATCAGAACCAGCGCGGCGTGCGGCGAATGCTCGACGATTTTCGAAATATCGAGATGGATTAAGAGCCCTCGTGGTTAACAAACGGTGACGAGGGCGCATGCATCAGTCGCGGCGCGGCGCGATTAACCCAGCAGCAACCTTAATGGAGTGTAATCGCCCCGGTTGAGGTAGAGTCGCAGCATTGCCCTGCGGGAGTGTTCGATGCGTTTAGCGTTCTGGCGTGCCGGCAAGGACAAGGCTGTGATCGAGCGGGCGGTGTCGAAGCCCAAGGCCGAGGTCGCGCCGAAGGTGGAGGCGAGGCCTGCGCCCGCTGCCGCGAAGCAGGAGCAAGTCGAATCCGGCGACATCGATCTGCATGCGCTCGGCGGTGCACTCGCCCGCAAGCGCGGCTGGATCATCGTGCCGACGGTGCTCGCGCTCGTCGCCTCGGTGGCTGCCGTCAATCTCGTGACCCCGCGCTACAAGTCTGAAGCGCGCATCCTGATCGACGGCCGCGAGAACGTGTTCCTGCGCCCGAACACCGACCGCACCGAGGAGCGGCAGGCGCTCGACGCCGAGGCCGTCACCAGCCAGGTGCAACTGGTGCTGTCGCGCGATCTCGCGCGCGAGATCATCAAGAAGAACAAGCTTGCAGAGCGACCCGAATTCGATCCGGTGCTGCAAGGCGTCTCGCCGCTGAAGTCGCTGGCGGCAATGGTCGGCATCGGCCGCGATCCGTTCTCGATGACGCCGGAAGAACGCGTGCTGGACGCCTATTACGAGCGTCTCCAGGCCTACGCCGTCGACAAGTCGCGCGTGATCGTGGTCGAATTCCAGTCCGCCGATCCGGATCTTGCCGTACGTGTCGCCAATTCGATCGCCGACGGCTATCTCGTGCTCCAGCAGAGCGCGCGCCAGGAGCAGGCCAAGAACGCCAGCCAATGGCTTGCGGGCGAGATCGAGAGCCTGCGCAAGAAGGTCTCCGATGCCGAGACGAAGGCGGAGGATTTCCGTTCGAAGTCGAGCCTGTTCGTCGGCACCAACAACACCACGCTGTCGAACCAGCAGATGGGCGAGGTCAATACCCAGCTCAACAACGCGCGCGCGCTGAAGGCCGATGCCGAGGCGAAAGCGCGCCTGATCCGCGAGATGCTCCAGAGCGGGAAGCCGATCGAGGCCTCCGAAGTGCTGAACTCGGAGTCGCTGCGCACGCCGTCCCAGCAACGCGTGGCGTTGCGAGCCCAATTGGCGGAGCAGTCCTCGACGCTGCTCGGCAATCATCCGCGCATCAAGGAATTGAAGGCGCAACTTGCCGACCTCGACACCCAGATCCGGGACGAGGCTGCCAAGATCGCGCGTTCGCTGGAAAACGACGCGCGCTTTGCCAGCGGTCGGGTCCAGGAGTTGTCGATGAGCCTCGAGCAGCTCAAGAAGCAGGCGACTTCGACCAACGGTCAGGACGTGCAACTCCGCGCGCTCGATCGCGAGGCCAAGGCGCAACGCGACCTGCTCGAGACGTATCTCGCCAAGTATCGCGAGGCCAACACCCGCGAGACCATCGACACCGCACCGACGGACGGCCGCATCATCTCGCGCGCCATCGTCTCGAACACGCCGGCCTATCCGAAGAAAATGCCGATCGTGCTGATCGCGACGATCGCGACGCTGCTGCTCTCGTCCGGCGTCGTCGTCACCGGCGAGCTGCTGCGCCAGACTGCGCCGCGCGCGGTGGCCGCGTTCATTCCGGCGCAAGCCCAGGTGTCGGCTCGCCAGGAACGGGTTGACCAGCCGGTTTTCCCGCCGGAGGTCGAGCCGATGGTCGATCCGGTCACGGTGGAGCCCGCGCCGCTTCAGCCGGAGATGACGGCTGACGCCGATGTCCGCGAATTCGCCGAGATCGAACACTTGGCCGAGAGCCTGCGCGCCGCAGGCCCGGCGGCAAAGAAGGTGACCGTGCTCGGCACCGCGGCCGGCGAAGCCATCACCCTGTCGACGCTGACGCTGGCCCGGCATCTGGCGCGCGAGGCCCGCGTCGTCGTGGTCGATCTCGCTGCGTCCTCGCCGACCATGGCCGCCGTGTCGGTCGATGCCTCCGCGCCCGGTCTTGCCGAGCTGATGCAGGGCGAGGCCTCGTTCGCGCAAATCCTCACGCGGGACAAGCTCTCGCGATTGCACCTGGTCATGGCCGGCCGTCCCGGCTTCGACCGCAGCCTGCTGCAATCGCCGCGCGTGACGCTCGCGATCGATGCGCTGCTCCGTGCCTACGACCACGTGCTGCTCGATGCCGGCAGCGCCTCGGATCTTCCAGCGGAGCTGCTGACGGCGCATGCCCGCGCCGTCGTGGTGCCCGATGCATCGATGGAGGCTGATGCGCGCACGCTGATGTGCGAGCAGCTTCGGGCCGTTGGCTTCAGCGAGGTGACGATGCTGAGCAGGCCGGTGCAGCCGTCGAATGCGGTCGAGACGCCGCGCGTGGTGGCGGCGTAGCTTTCTCTTTCCCGCTTCCCCTTGTGGGAGGGGTCTCTCCACGCGTTCGGAGCCGTAGGGTGGGCAAAGGCGCCCTTGCGCCGTGCCCACCACCTTTCAACGATTGCGGCAGACGTGGGCACGCTTCGCTTTGCCCACCCTACGATATTGCGAAGCCTAGCCGAACGCCTGTCGCAGCCTGCGCGCCAGATCGAACAGCATCTGGTTCTGCTTCACCAGCCGCTTGCCGTGGCTGAGCGAGGACATCGCCATCGCCGCGAGCTTGCCGCGCGAGGTCAGCGGGACGAAACTGTCGAAAATGGCTTCGTCGTCCTTGCAGAACATCCGCTTGTACTCGTCCGAGCCGATGCCGAGGTCGAGCGAACGATAGCCGCGCTCGGCGTAGCGGTCGATGATGTAGCGCATCAGGATCAGCCCGGGGCTGTAGCGGGCGTGCTCGGACATCGTGTAGGTGTTGAACATCATCGAGAAGCGCTGGCCGTCGGCGACGCCGGCGAAGATCGCGATGACCTCCTCGTCGCATTCGAGCGCGTGGATGTCGATGACCCGGCCTTCGCCGCGCGGTGCGAGGCAGGCGCTGCGGACGAAGGTTTCGACGCCCGGCTCGGCGAACACGTTCGGCAGCTTCTGTTCGGCCATCCGCACCGGCTTGACGCGGAAGAACCAGTCGAGCAGGCGGGTGACGTCGGCATCCGTGGTGGCAAGGTGATAGCGATAGCCGGCGAGCGCCTGGAGCTTCTTTTCCTTGCTCTTGAGGCGGCGGCGAAACGAGTTGCTGATCCGCGATGTGGGCGGCCCGCCCGGCTCCATCGTGAGCAGCGGGCAGCCGTTGACCGCGCTCTGCCGCGGCAGCAGCGCAAACGGATTTTGCTGGTCATGCCAGCGCAGCGGCTGCTGCGTCAGCGCGAGCACATCGGCATGCTCATGCAGAGGCGTGAGCAGCGCGTCGAGATCGGCGGCCGCCGTCTGCGCTGCGAACCCGGCGTTCCACAGGCCCATGTTGAAGGTGGTGTGCTTGCCACCCATGAAGCAGGCCGTGCGAACGCCGTGGCTTTGGCGCAGCGAGAGCGGCAGCAGCACAAGTGGCTGGCGCTCGGCATCGCGGGCAATGACGATGAAGGGGCGGGCGCCTTCGCAGCCGCCGACGAGCCGTTGCCACGGGCTGAGCAGGTCGAACCGCTGATAGGGCGTGAAGAGGTGGCCGGGCTCCTCGAGGGCGCGCCAGACCGCTTCGGCCTCGCCGAGATCGGCGACGATATCGACATGCGCGATACGGCTCGCTTGCGACCGCGCGGGCGATTCTGCCGTCCGGCCTTGCATCGCCGCAGCCATGGTCATTCGCGAAACCTGTCGAGAAATCAAAATAAGCGTAATTCGGCCTGTGGCCGACCTTTGCAAAGAAATGTCAACAAAGGGTAATGACAATGCGCGAGGGAACGGGCCGCCGGCGAACGCGAAGGTGGGATATTGGCATCCGACGACAGATGGCTGGAGCGGTTGCGGCTCGAGCTGGCCTGGTTCACCGGCCAGGCTGCACTGCGCAGCCGTGGCGCCGGCGCCATCCTGCGTTTCGTCCATGTGCGGCCGCGCCGGCGCGGTGCGTTCCAGCCGCTGCACGAGGACGAGATCAGTCCGCAATTTCTCGATCGCGCCATCCGCGCGCTGAAGCGATGGAAGTATGACTTCCTCGGCATGGACGAGGTCTGCCGCCGCGCGGTGACGCTGCCGGAGAGACGGCGCTTCGTGGCGCTCACCTTCGATGGCGCGAACAAGGACCTGATCGACTGCGCCTATCCGGTGCTGGCGCGCCACGCGGTGCCGTTCACGATCTACGTGCCCACCGCGTTTCCCGATGGCGTCGGCGAGGCCTGGTGGCTCGGCCTTGAGCAGGTGATCGCGCGCGAGAGCCGCGTCAGCCTGATGATGGGCGAGAAGGAGCAGCGCTTCACCGTCACAGGCAACGCCGAGAAGCAGGCACTGTTCTCGCATCTCGAAGGCTGGCTGCGCTCGCTGCCGCCGGCGGATGTGTCGGCCGCGATCGCCGATCTCTGCACGCGCTACCGGATCGATCTCGCCGCGCTGTCGCGCGAAGCGTCGATGAATTGGGAGGACCTCGCGAAGCTTGCGGCCGATCCGCTCGTCACCATCGGCAGCGCGACCGTGAACTATCCGGTTCTCGCCAACATGAAGGACACTGCTGCATTGCGCGAGATGACAATGGGCAAGGCGGTGGCGGAATCGGCCTTCCACCGCGAGATCAGGCATCTGGCCTTTCCGTTCGGCGACCGCTCGTCGTTCCGGCGCAGTCACGTCGTGATGGCGGAGGAGGCCGGCTTTGCCAGCGCCGTGTCCACCATCCCGGGCATCGTGGATGCCGAGGGGCGCACCAATCTGCGCGCGCTGCCGCGGATTTCCTGGGACGGCCGGATGCGATCGCTGCGCATGCTGCGCGTGCTGGTGTCGGGTGTCGCCTTTGCGCCGGTGAAACCGACGGGCAGCGTCACGAGCTAGATTTGACGCGGTCGGGACGCTGCATCCAGCTCACGATCGGCATTGCCGGCAGCACCCAGCCCATGCCGACCACGACGTAGTAGATCGCCTGCCGCCAGCCGGATTCGGCGATCCACGGCATCTGCGCCGCCGCCATGCCGAGCAGGGCCCAGACGGTGCAAAGGACCAGGAGCAGGATGGCGCCGAGGAACTTGCGGGTGCGGATCGTCATGGGGACTTGCGGCTTTCGCGTAACTTGCGCTGCGGGAGCGGGGGACTATAAGGGGCACGCAGTCCGGTTCAAGCCTTCAAGTCCTGGTTTCGGCCCCGAAATGACGACGATTTCCGCCCCGTCTGAGCCGCATCGCGCCGTGCGCTGGTGGCTGATCTCCGTGGCCGCGCTGATCGCGCTGATGGTGCTGGTCGGCGGCGCGACGCGGCTGACGGAATCCGGGCTCTCGATCGTCGAATGGAAGCCGGTCACCGGAAGTGTTCCGCCGCTGTCGGAAGCGGCGTGGGCCGAGGCGTTCGATGCCTACAAGAAGATCCCGCAATATCGCGAGCTCAACGCCGGCATGAGCCTGTCCGAGTTCAAGGAGATTTTCTGGTGGGAATGGAGCCACCGGCTGCTCGGCCGCTTCATAGGCGTCGCCTATCTGCTGCCGTTCCTGTTCTTCCTGTGGCGCGGCGGTCTCTCCGGTGAGTTGAAGCGGCGGCTGTGGTTGCTGTTCGCGCTCGGCGGTCTCCAGGGCGCGGTGGGCTGGTGGATGGTCGCCTCGGGCCTGACGGAACGTGTCGAGGTCTCGCAATACCGGCTGGCGACGCATCTGGTGCTCGCGCTTCTCATCTTCGCCGGGATCGTCTGGACGGTGCGGCGCCTCAATGAGCGGCCGCAGATTGCGGCGCCTGCGCGGCTGCGCTTCACCAGCGCGCTGCTGCTCGTCGTAACCCTGGTGCAGATCTATTTCGGCGCGCTGGTCGCGGGCCTGCGCGCCGGGCGTGCCTACAACACCTGGCCGCAGATCGACGGCGTGTTCATTCCCTCGAGCGAGCGGCTGTGGTTCGAGACGCCGTGGTGGCGCAACATGTTCGACAATGTGCTGACGGTGCAGTTCGAGCACCGCATGACGGCCTATGCGCTGTTCGCGTTGGCGGCGCTGCATGCGTTCGATGCGGTGCGGTCGCGCACGGGTGCAGCGGCAAGCGGAGCGCTGTTGTTGCTGGGCGCGGTGAGCCTGCAGGCGGTGCTCGGCATTCTCACGCTGCTCAACCAGGTGCCGATCGGCCTCGCGCTCGCGCACCAGGCCGTCGCGATCGTGGTACTGACGCTTGCGGTGATGCAGGTGGAACGGCTTGCGTCACGGCAGCCCGCCGAGGCGCAGCCGCGCGCGCTTCCAGTCAGTCAGCCCGGCTGATCACTATCAGCCCGGCTGATCAGCAATAGCCGTAGATGCCGCACGAATAGGGCAGGCGCCAGAAATAGTCGACCTGCTTGCCGCCGTAATACGAGCCCTGATAGTCGTAATCCCACGGGCGGCCGTAATAGCCCGGCAGCGTGTGGGCGCCTGGCAGCAGCGGCGTGCCCGGCAGGTTGCGGATGTAGCTGCCGATGCCATAGGCCGGCGAGATCAGCGCATCCGGATCGGTTTCGACATAGACCTTGGGCGGATACTGCGGCGGCGCCGCGGCCCGCCGCTTCGGCGTCGCGGGCAGATCGGCGGCAACAGCGGCTGAGACAGTCAGCATGGCCGCAACGGCAGGCACCATCCAGCGCAACATCATCGGCTCCGAATCAAAAGGGCGATCCAAAGACGATCTATGGGGCCGGTATGGTTAATGACTGTTAACCGGGGCGCATTTTCTGCGCCCCGGCACGGCCAGGCGATTACGCGCCAAGCGCCTGTTCCAGGTCGGCGATCAGGTCTTCCTTGTCCTCGATGCCGATCGAGAGCCGCACCACGTCGGGGCCGGCGCCGGACTTCACCTTGGCGGCGTCGTCGAGCTGGCTGTGCGTGGTCGAGGCCGGGTGGATCACCAGCGAGCGGGTGTCGCCGACATTGGCGAGGTGCGAGAACAGCTGCAATTTCGACACCAGGTTGACGCCGGCGTCATAGCCGCCCTTCAGGCTGAAGGTGAACACGGCGCCCGCGCCCTTCGGCGCGTATTTGCGTGCGAGCTGGTTGTACTTGTCGCTCGCAAGGCCCGCATAGCTCACCGAGGCCACCGCCGGATGGCCGGCGAGGAATTCGGCCACCGCCTTGGCGTTGTCGCAGTGCTTCTGCATGCGCAGCGGCAGCGTCTCGATGCCGGTGAGGATCATGAAGGCATTGAACGGCGACAGCGCAGGGCCAAGGTCACGCAGGCCCAGCACGCGGCAGGCGATCGCGAAGGCGAAATTGCCAAAGGTCTCCTGGAGGCGGATGCCGTGATATTCCGGCCGCGGCTCCGACAGCATCGGATATTTGCCGCCCGTGGACCAGTCGAACGTGCCGGCATCGACGATGATGCCGCCGAGCGAGTTGCCGTGGCCGCCCAGAAACTTCGTCAGCGAGTGGACGACGATGTCGGCGCCGTGGTCGATCGGTCGGATCAGATAGGGCGAGGCCAGCGTGTTGTCGACGATCAGCGGCACGCCCGCCTTGCTCGCCACCGTCGAGATCGCCTCGATGTCGGTGATGCTGCCGCCGGGATTGGCGATGGACTCGATGAAGATCGCTTTCGTGCGCGGCGTCACCGCACGCTCGAAGCTCGCGATGTCATCGGGATCGGCCCACACCACGTTCCAGCCAAAGCTCTTGAACGCATGCGTGAACTGGTTGATCGAGCCGCCATAGAGCTTTCGCGCGGCGATGAACTCGTCGCCGGGCTGGAGCAATTGCTGCAAAATCACGACCTGTGCGGCATGGCCCGAGGCGACCGCCAGCGCGGCCGTGCCGCCTTCGAGCGCCGCAACGCGCTCTTCGAGCACCGCGTTGGTGGGGTTGCCGATGCGCGTATAGATGTTGCCGAACGCTTGCAGGCCGAACAGCGAGGCGGCGTGGTCGGCGTCGTTGAAGACGAACGAGGTCGTTTGATAAATCGGCGTAGCGCGCGCACCGGTCGTGGGATCGGGCTGTGCACCGGCATGCACGGCGAGGGTTGAAAATCCCGGAAGGCGATCGCTCATTTGGGCGTCCTATTTCTTGTGGCCTGAAATCGCGCGGCATGCTGATCGGCGCCGCGGCTGCCGTCAAGCCGCCGCGTCACTCGGGAACGATCTTGCTACGCATGGTCGCGTTCGCGAAACGAATCCTTCGCGATTGCGTCAGCTTTGCTCGGTCTTGTTTTTGGCCGCGCGATCGGAGGCCGCAGTGTCGCCGCCGCCGACACTCATCCGATTGAGGGATAGCCGCATGCCCTGCGTCGGTGCCGGCGCCCGCTTGGAACTCAGCGTGCGCGAATTCACGCCCATCCAGGAGATCTCGGAGGACAGGCGGCCATATTCGATCTTGGGGCAGCGGTTCATCACCACCTTGATGCCGACCGATTCCGCTTTCGCCGCCGCTGCCTCATCGCGCGCACCAAGCTGCATCCAGATCACTTTCGGCAGCGGATCGAGCGTGAGCGCTTCCTCGACCACCGGCATGATGTGGCTGGAGTTGCGGAAGATGTCGATCATGTCGATGGGACGGTCGATGTCGGAGAGCGAGGCGACGAAGGGTTTTCCGAGCAGCTCCTTGCCGACATGGCCGGGATTGACCGGGATCATGTCGTAGCCGCGCTGTGCCAGATATTTGAACGCGAAATAGCTCGGCCGCACGTTGACCGGCGAGGCGCCGACCATCGCGATCGACTTCACGCTGTTGAGGATGCCGCGGATGTAATTGTCGGGATAGGCGTCGTGGTTCATCTTTTTCTTTCTCTGACCCTCATGGTGAGGAGCGCGGCACGCGCGTCTCGAACCATGAAGCCACAGCCGGGCCTCCATCCTTCGAGACGCCGCGTCCCGCGGCTCCTCAGGATGAGGAGTTGACTATTCATCCCGCCATGTCGGCGTGCGCTTCTCGATGAATGCGCCGATGCCTTCCTCGGCGTCGCGCGCCATCATGTTCTCGGTCATCACCTCTGCGGCATAGCGATAGGCCTCCGCAAGGCTCATCTCGGCCTGGCGGTAGAACGCCTCCTTGCCGAGCTTGACGGTGTAGGCGGATTTGAGCGCGACCTGTTGCGCGAGCTCGATCGCGGCGCCGAGTTCGGAGCCGGCGGGCACGACACGATTGACGAGGCCAATCTCGCGGGCGCGGTCGGCCTCGATCGGCTCGCCCGTCAGCAGCATCTCCATCGCCTGCTTGCGCGGCACGTTGCGCGACAGTGCCACCATCGGTGTCGAGCAGAACAGGCCGATATCGACGCCGGGCGTCGCGAACTTTGCGTCCTCCGATGCGATCGCGAGGTCGCAGCTCGCCACGAGCTGGCAGCCGGCCGCAGTTGCGATGCCATGGACGGATGCAATCACGGGCTTCGGCAGATGCACGATCGCCTGCATCATCGCGCTGCAGGCGTTCATCATCTCGGCGAAGAAGGCACGGCCGCGATCCGGATCAGTGCGGCGCGCGGTCAGCTCCTTCATGTCGTGGCCGGCGGAGAAGGCCGGGCCGTTGGCGGCGATCACGACGCCGCGGACCGCCTTGTCGTCGCGGATCCCGTCGAGCTCGGCATGCAGGGCGGCGATCATCGCGGCCGACAGACTGTTGCGGGCGGCCGGCCGGTTCAGCGTCAGCACCGCGATGGGGCCGACGGTCTCGCGCAGCAGGATCGGCGGTTGCGGGGAGGGGGCGCGGGCGGCCTGGACGGACATTGACGCGATTTCCGTTGGATGATTGCAATTGGATGACACAGCTAACTTAATGTAACAGGGCCAGTGAAGCGAGGGTGGGGAACAGCATGGCATCGGCGAAAATGAGCGTGGCGGAGGTGGAGCAGTTTCTCCGCGACGAGTTTCCCCAGGCCTTCAGCGGCGACGACATCACGATCGAGAGCGCGGACGGCCAGACCTGCCTGCTGCGGCAGCGCTATAGCGAAAGGATGCTGCGGCCGGGCGGAACCGTGTCCGGCCCGACGCTGATGGCACTGGCCGATTTCGCGATGTACGTGGTGTTGCTGTCCGCGATCGGGCCGGTCGGGCTCGCGGTCACCACCAATCTCAACATCAACTTCCTGCGCAAGGGCCAGCCCGGGCAGGACGTGCTGGCGGAAGCCCGGCTGCTCAAGCTCGGCAAGCGCCTCGCGGTCGGGGAGGTGAAGCTCCTGTCCGGCAGCTCGCCCGATCCCATTGCCCATGTCACCTCGACCTATTCCATTCCAAATGTTTGAGCTTTTCGCAGGTAATATAGCACCATATTTTTAAGTATTTGATTTTACTGTTATAATTTCCGTTGTCGGGCATTGACCGTTACGCGTCTCTTCTCTAGAAAACCGCGCAGTCCGGTGCGGTGTTCGCGCCGATGCTCCCCGTCCACGGAAACTCTGACATGAAAACCTTTTCGGCAAAGCCGGCTGAGGTGACGAAGAAGTGGGTGCTGATCGACGCCAAGGGTCTGGTCGTCGGCCGTCTCGCCACCATCGTTGCCATGCGCCTGCGCGGCAAGCACCTCCCGACCTACACCCCGCACGTTGATTGCGGCGACAACGTCATCATCATCAACGCGCAGCATGCGGTCCTCACCGGTCGCAAGCGCGAGCAGAAGACCTATTACAAGCACACCGGCTATGTCGGCCACGTCAAGGAGCGCACCGCGCGCCAGATCCTCGAGGGCAAGCATCCCGAGCGCGTGCTCGAGAAGGCCGTCGAGCGCATGATCCCGCGTGGTCCCCTCGGTCGCGTCCAGATGGGCAACCTCCGTGTTTACGGCGGCGCCGATCATCCCCACGAGGCCCAGACGCCCGAGAAGATCGACATCGCCAAGTTGAACCGCAAGAACACGAGGGCCGCATAACATGGCCGAATCCATCCAGTCGCTCGACCAGCTCTCGCAGCTCAAGACCGCTGCGGCGCCTGACGCGCCCAAGCACGAGAAGAAGGTCGACAAGTTCAATCGCGCCTATGCCACCGGCAAGCGCAAGGACGCGGTCGCCCGCGTCTGGATCAAGCCGGGTGCCGGCAAGGTCACGGTCAACTCGCGCGAGGTCGAGGTCTATTTCGCCCGTCCCGTGCTGCGCATGATGATCGAGCAGCCGTTCTCGGTGGCCGCGCGTTCCGGCCAGTACGACGTGGTCTGCACCGTCGCCGGCGGCGGTCTGTCCGGTCAGGCCGGTGCCGTCCGTCACGGCATCTCCAAGGCGCTCACCTATTTCGAGCCGGAGCTGCGCACCGTGCTCAAGAAGGGCGGCTTCCTGACCCGCGACTCGCGCGTGGTCGAGCGCAAGAAGTACGGCAAGGCCAAGGCCCGCCGGTCCTTCCAGTTCTCGAAGCGTTAATCGCTTCGGTCGCATTCGCCGCGAAAGCGGCTCCAATGAGATGCAAAAGGGCGCTGATTTCAGCGCCCTTTTTGTTGTTCGTTTGTACGCAAATTGATGACGTGTTTCCCGAAAACTTGGGCCCGCGTGAAAACCTGAATGGAACCCGCGAGACATAGCGTCGCATTTGGAAGGGCGCGCAAGTCGGCTGGGCCGATCGCGTAACTGCTATGTTTTCAAGGGGGCCGACATGATGTCGCTCGATAGCATCACGCTCTATTTGGTTGCCACCATGGTTGCCGCACTGCTCGGCGCCATGATGGTGTTTTTCGGCAGGCAGGAGAACAGTCCCGCGCTGAAATGGTGGGGCACCGCGTATCTCCTCGGCGCTGCTTCCGTCGCGCTGTGGACTGCGGCCGGCGACAAGCTCGGCCCGCATCTCTATCTCGCGCTGAATGCGGTCGGCTTCGTGGCCTGCGGCATGGTGTGGAATGCGGCGCGCGTCTTCCACGGCCGCAAGCCGAACTGGCCGGGGCTCCTGGTCGGCGCGCTCGCCTGGGCCGCGGCCGCCACGCTGCTCGATCCCACGGCGTCGATGCTGCGCATGATCGTCGGCGCCGGCATCGTCTCGATCTATGCGGCGCTGACCGCGAGCGAGCTCTGGGTCGAACGGCGCAAGAGCCTGCAACGGCGCTGGCCGGCCTTCGTGGTGCCGGTGATGCACGGCTGCGTGCTGATGCTGCCGATCCTGCTCGGCAGCTTCCTGCGCCCGCATGATGCCGCTTTCTCCTCGAGCATCTGGGTCACCGTGTTCGCGGTCGAGCTGGTGCTCTATGCCGTCGGCACCGTGTTCGTGATCTTCATGCTGGTGTCCGAGCGCACGGTGACGGCGCACCGCACCGCCGCGTCCACCGATCCCCTGACCGGCATGCTCAACCGCCGCGGCTTCTCCGAAGCCTGCGGACGCGTGATCGAGCGCGAGGCCAAGGCCGGCCGTCCCGTGACCGTGATGATCTTCGACATCGACCACTTCAAATCGATCAACGACCGCTTCGGCCATCCTGCCGGCGACGAGATGCTGAAGCTGTTCTCGACCGTCGTCGTCAGCAATCTGCGCATGACCGATCTCTCCGGCCGCGTCGGCGGCGAGGAGTTCGCGGCGCTGCTGCCGTGCTCGCTGGAGGAGGGTGTGCTCGTTGCCGAGCGCGTGCGCGAGGCGTTCGAGACCTCCGGCGTCGTCGTCGATGAAGGCCCGGTCGACACCACCGTCAGCATCGGCGTCGCCGGTGGTCCGGCGGGCACCGAGCTCGAGGTGCTCCTGGCCTCGGCCGACACCGCGCTCTACCAGGCCAAGCGCGGCGGCCGTAACCGCGTCGAGGCGGCGGAGGAGCTGCCGCTGTCGCTGGAGAACTGGCGGCGTCAGAGCGCCGCGCGGGTCGGTGCGCCGCAGGCGCGTCCGGCCACGGCCTGAGGCGAGGACAGCTTGCGGTAAGTCTCTGTTTACCATTCGGTCCCTACCATTGCGGTCATGGAATCGATCCGTCGACAGAACCCGCAGGCTGCCCTGATGTCGCTTGAAGCCCAAGCTGCCTCGGCGCGCAGCGGCTTCGCCTGCCTGTTCTCGACCGCGGATGAATACGAGAGCGCGTTGATCGCCGAGCGCCGCGCGCAGGGGCGATACACGCAAGGCCGCAACTACTGGCCGCTCGCGCTGTTCATCGGTTGTGCGCTGATCGTCGCAGGCAGCGCGCTGCTGTTCGCCTGAGAGCACCCGCATTTTGGCCGAGCAGGGCGCCGTTTCGGCGCCTTTTTCTTTTTTCATGCCTGCGGTAGACACGCCCATCGAGCAAAAAGGGTGGAAACGATGATCACCGAGATCGCGCAAATCGACGTCAAGCCGGGCAGCGAGAAGGATTTTGAGGCGGCCGTCGCCAAGGCCAAGGCCGCCTTCGGCCGCTCCAAGGGCTTTCACGGCTTCGAGCTGCACAAATCGATCGAGAAGCCGCAGCGTTACCGGCTGATGGTGAAATGGGCGACGCTGGAAAACCACACCGTCGATTTCCGCGGCTCGGAGAATTTCACCGAATGGCGCGGCCTCGTCGGCCAGTATTTTGCCGCGCCCCCGGACGTCGAGCACACCGAGACCGTGCTGACGACCTGAGGATTACGCCGCCTCCGCCAAAGGCGGCGCCTCATACGTCTTGAAATGGTCGATCATGACCTTGGCGATGGCGACCAGTGGCAGCGCCAGCGCCAGGCCCCAGATGCCGAACACAACGCCGAGCAGGATCTGGAACGCGAACAGCGTGGCCGGCGGGATGTCGAGCGCCTGCCGCTGCAGGATCGGCGTCAGCACATAGCTCTCCAGGGCATGGACACCCATGAAGAGGAGAAAGGCCGACAGCGCCGGAATCCAGCCCGAGGCGAGGCTCGCCAGCACCACGACGACGCCGGCGATGATGGCGCCCACGGTCGGGATGAAGGCGAGCAGGCCGGCCTGGATCCCCAGGATGAACGAGCCGGGGATGCCGATGGCGGCAAGCCCGATCCAGGTGACCACACCGACCGCGAGCATGACGGTGATTTGTGCGATCAGCCAGCGCTCCAGCGTCTCGCTGATCCGGTCGATGACGAGGGTGATGCGGGTGCGGTGCCGGGCCGGGGCCAGGAACAACAGGCCGTCGTGATAGACGCTGGGCTGGGCGGCAAAGGCCAGCCCCAGGAACAGCACGATGAAGATGTTTCCCACACCGTGGATGGTGCCGAGCAGCAGCTTGAAGGTCTGGCTCACGATCGCTCCGCCGCTCGAGGCCAGCGCGCCGGCGCCGGGCAGGGGCGGGCGTGAGGCCGCTGCAGGTGAGGGCGTCGAGTCCGACGGGGCAGCGGCGGCGGAATCGGACGCAGCGTTGCCGAGATCGAAAAAGCTGGTGTCGATGCCGTGGTTCTCGAGGAAGGAGCGAACGTTGCTGATCTGCGACTTGATGGTCTTGCTCAGCACCGACGCCTGATCGGCGATGGTGGCGCCGCCGAGATAGGCAACGCCCGCGAGCAGCACGGCGAGCGCGACGCAGACGATCGCGAGCCGGACCGCATGGGGCAGGTGCACGCGGCGGCCGAGCGCGCCCGTCAGCGCGTTGAGGCCGACGCCGAGCAGCATGCCGGTGAAAATCAGGAGCAGGGTGGCGGCAAAATACCAGGTGAAGACCAGCATGGCCGTGAACAGCACGACACTGATGCCCCCGACCGAAATGGCCCAGGCCAGATCGGCGCGGGTCCGGGACCATTCGTCTCTGGGAATCGTCACATCATGTCCTTTTCAAGGGGGCCGGCGTGGAGGCACTCTTTCGCGAAATCCTCCCTCGGATCAAGCCGGGCTCCGGCGCGATTTGAGGCGTCCAGGGCCGCGCGGGCAACGCTACCGAGGGCGCCGCGGCCGCTCCGGCCGGGCATTTGCGCGAAAATAGCATTGCCGTCCCGCGATCCCTTCTGTTGAATTTGTTCCATCCCGAGGGCATCCTCAGAGAATCTTTTTCGGCGGGAGGTCGGAACGGGAGATGAGAAAGGCGGTCGTCGGCGTGATCGGGAATGCCCATCGCGTCGAAAATCGATTTCAGGTCCAGATGGTCGGCGAGCGCAATTTGCGCGCCGTCGCCGAGGTCTCGGGCGGCTTGCCGATGATGTTCGCGGGCGCGCCCGACATCACCGATATTGCCGCGCTGCTCGACGTGGTCGACGGAATCGTGCTCACCGGCGCCCGGGCCAACGTCCATCCGACCCGATTCAATGTCGATCCGTGTGAGCGGCACGAGCCCTACGACATCCATCGCGACGAGGTCGCGCTGGCGCTGTCGGTCGCCTGCGTCGCCCGCGGCATTCCGCTGTTCGGCATCTGCCGCGGCCTCCAGGAGATGAATGTCGCCTTCGGCGGCTCGCTGCATCCCGAGATCCGCGAAATCCCCGGCCGCATGAACCACCGGATGCCGAGGCTCGAGAACGGCGAGATCCATCCCGATCCGACCGTGATCTTCGCCGACCGTCACGACGTCGACCTGACGCCCGGAGGCGCGTTCGCAACGCTGCTCGGCTGTGAGAAGATCAGGGTCAATTCGCTGCATGGGCAGGGCATCCTCGATCCCGGCAAGCGCGTCCTGATCGAGGGCATCGCCGAAGACGGCACCATCGAGGCGATCCGCATCGCGGAGGCCCCGACCTTCGCGCTCGGCGTGCAATGGCACGCCGAATACGACCCGCAGCGCAATCCGATCAACCGAAAACTGTTCGAGGCGTTCGGCGAAGCCATGGTCGAACGCCAGCGCGCGGCGGCGTAGGCTTTTTTCTAGACAACCACATCGCCTCTTCAATCGCTTCCCAATCTCGGACGAGATAAACCAATCAGTAGGAATTGGTCCGTCCCGATTTTCGCGGTTCTGATTTGTTCTTTGAGAACGAAGTGGAGTCAGATGCGGAACGAAAGCTGACGGCTCTGAGCCGCAACGCTCATCTCTACAGTGCAATTGAATCGTAGCCGCGCTCAGGCGGCAGTCTGGCGTCAGCCGGCGCGGAGGCAAGTTCGGCTCTCACGCCGTCCGCTCCATCCGCCTTGCACGATACGCCTGCGGCGACATCAAAGTGAGCTTGCGGAACGCCTTGCGAAAACTGCTTTCGTCCTCATAGCCGGCCACGCGTGCGATGGCCTTGACCGGCTGCGTCGTCGTCTCCAGCAGCGTGCGCGCGTGCTCGACGCGGCGGCGCATGATGAAGGCCTGCGGCGGCTCGTGGGTGAGCTCCTGAAATTTCCGGTTCAGCGTGCGTTCGCTCAATCCCAGCGCGTCGGCGAGGCGCTTGACCGTCATCGGGCGCTTGCCGGTGCGGCGAACCAGCAGGTCGGCCCGGGTCAGCAGCGGGTCCTGCGACAGCAGATAGCCGACCGGCATGAAGATCGATTGGCTGCGCTGCGCGGTGTCGATGACGACGTAGTCCGCGCAGAGTTTTGCGATCTCCTTGCCCTCGACCATCTCGATCAGGCGGAGCAGGAGATCGACCCACGACATCGGTCCGGCCGCGCAGACGATGCGGTCCGCGACGGTGATGACGGCGTCGGCGGCGAGGTCGATGGTGGGATGGCGCTGCCGCAGCTCGCCTTGCAGCCACCAGGTGATGGTGGCGCGGCGGTGGTCGAGCAGGCCGCTGCCTGCGAGCAGGAACACGCCGCTGCAAAACGCGCCGATCAACCGGCCGTTGGCGTGCTGCTGCCGCAGCCAGGCGCCGGCGCGGTCGTATTGCGGTTGCAGGCGCGCGGCGGTGACGTGATCGACGAGGTTGCCGGGGACGAGGATCGCGTCGAAGGAAGCGCGTTTACCGATCGCGCCGTCGACCGCGACCATCTGGCCGCCGCCGGCGCGCACCGGCTTGCCGTCGAGCGAGAGCGTCTGCCAGGCGAAGCGGGGTTTTGCGCCGCTCTGCTGCATCACGTGATTGGCGAGCGCCAGGATGTCGGCGATTCCGGCGATCGCAGAGTGCATGCAGCCTTCCAGCGCCAGAATTGCGAGCTTCATGGGACCTCCAGACAGGATCGCGATCCTAGCCGATCGGCGCGCGGGCGCCATGGCGGAAATTGCCCGATCTCTGTCTTATCCGCCACTGCCGTCTCCGGCTGGTCCGGTTCAATGTCTCGACCGTCGGCACACGACATGATTGGAGAGAGACATGCCTTACATCACGATTTCCACCGTCCGCGGCATCCTGGACGCCGCCCAGAAGAAGACTCTGCTCGAACGCGTCACCGACCTCCTGGTCGAGGTCGAAGGGCAAGGCAACCCGGAATTCCGCCGCAACGTCTGGGTCAGGATCGAGGAGCAGGAGCCGTCGCACTGGTCGCTCGGCGGCATGCAGCCGACACCGGAAATCATCGCCGGCACCTTCGGCACGATCGGTGCGGACGGGGTGCGGATCGCGAGGCCGTAGCCGGGCAAGCTACGCCGGCGGATCAGCCCAAGGCTTGGTCCGCCACCGTCCCGCGCTCAACCGAACTGCGGGGCAATTTCCATTGCGTCGCACAATCACGACAAGGCCAGCACGCGGCTGCATTGAGGTTCGCAAGACACGCACCATATGCTCTGCAAGGGAGCCCTGCCGTGCAGACCATGAAGGCGGCCCTCGTTGCGGCGATTGGCGTCGTGGCTTTGATCTGCTGCCTCCTTCCCAGCTCAGCGGAGGAGAACGGCCGTCTTGCACTGGTTGTTTCGATCGATGGGGCGATTGGCCCTGCGTCGGCCAGCTACGTGAAGGAGGCCTTGGCCAAGGCCGCCGAACGGCGTGCCGAAATCGTGCTTCTGAGAATGAACACGCCGGGCGGTCTCAATTCCAGCATGCGCGAGATCATTGCGGATGTGCTGGCTTCGCCCATCCCCGTCGTCGGTTACGTCGCTCCCTCCGGCGCCCACGCGGCGAGCGCGGGGACCTATATCCTTTATGCGACCCACATCGCGGCGATGGCGCCAGGCACCAATATCGGTGCCGCGACGCCGGTGCAGATCGGCGGGCCGTTGCCGGGGTTGCCGAGCGGCACGCCGGACAAGGATGGCAAGGACAAGAAGGATGAGCCCAAGGACGCGATGACAGCGAAGGTGACGAACGATGCCGTCGCCTTCATCCGCAGCCTCGCCGAGCTGCGGAGCCGCAATGCAGACTGGGCGGAGAAGGCGGTCCGCGAGGCCGCCACGCTGTCCGCCAACGGCGCGCTGGAGGCCCATGCCATCGATCTCGTCGCGCGCGACCAGGCTGAATTGCTGCGGCAGCTCGATGGCCGCGTGGTGGAGGTTGCAGGCGGCAAGACGCAACGCCTCGCGACCAAGGATGCCGTCGTCGAAGCCATCGACCCCGGACGGATCTCCCGCTTCCTTGCTGTCATCACCGATCCGAACGTGGCGTTCATTCTCCTGATGATCGGCATCTACGGCCTGATCTTCGAGTTCATGTCTCCCGGTGCCGTCGCCCCGGGGGTCGTCGGCGCGATCTGCCTGCTGATCGGCCTCTATGCGCTCAATCTGCTGCCGATCAATTACGCCGGCCTCGCCCTGATGCTGGTTGGGCTCGTGCTTCTCACCGTCGAAGCCTTCAATCCGACCGTGGTGATCGGTCTCGGAGGGATCATCGCTTTCGTGCTGGGAGCGCTGATGCTGTTCAGGGTCGAGGCGCCGGGCTACCAGCTGTCGTGGTGGGTGATCGGCACCACTGCGGCCGTGTTCGCCGGCTTTGCGCTCGTCGTGCTCGGTTCGCTTCGGCGTGCCGCCAGGGCTCCTGAACGGGTCGGCGCGCAGGCCATGCGCGGCTTGCCTGCCGAAATTCTCGACTGGAACGGCAGCGAAGGCCATGTCTTCGCCCATGGTGAGCGCTGGCAGGCGCGCGGCGCCGAAACGTTCAAGCCCGGAGAGAGAGTCGAAGTCGCTGGCGTCATCGACCTGACGCTGCTGATCCGGCGCGCATCGGCCCGAACGGGCGAGGGAGGTCCACCATGATGCTGGAATACCTGACCTATGCAGCGCTTGCGCTGCTTGTCATCATGTTTCTATCCCAGGCCATTCGGATCCTGCGCGAATACGAGCGTGGCGTCATCTTTACGCTCGGCCGCTTTACCGGCGTGAAGGGCCCGGGCCTGATCATCCTCATTCCGATCGTGCAGCAACTCGTCAAGGTCGATCTCAGGGTGATGGTGCAGGTCGTGCCGCCCCAGGACGTGATTTCGCGGGACAACGTCTCCGTCAAGGTCAACGCCGTTCTGTACTTCCGCATCGTCGACCCCGAACGGGCCATCATCAAGGTCGGCGATTACATGGCGGCGACCAGCCAACTCGCGCAGACCACGCTGCGCTCGGTGCTCGGCAAGCACGAGCTCGACGAGATGCTGGCCGAGCGCGACAGGCTGAACGCCGACATCCAGGAGATCCTCGACAAGCAGACCGACGTGTGGGGCATCAAGGTGACCGGCATCGAGATCAAGGACGTCGATCTCAACGAAACCATGGTGCGCGCGATCGCCAAGCAGGCCGAGGCGGAGCGCTTGCGGCGCGCCAAGGTGATCAATGCGATGGGCGAGCAGCAGGCCGCTGAAAAGCTCGTCGAAGCCGGCCGGATTCTCGCGCAGGAGCCGCAGGCGATGCAGCTGCGCTATTTCGCGGCCCTGCACGACATCGCCGGCGAACGGTCGTCGACCGTCGTGTTTCCGCTGCCGACGGGCCTGCTCGACCATCTGATGCCGCGGCGTGACAATCCATAGCGGCAAGCGGCAGGCTGACCCATCTTCGGCCTCAATGGGCGTATCGAATGTTGATGCCTACCTCAACGGGGAGAAACATTCGATGACGAAGCACGCCGTTCGCCCAGCAAGCCGCCGCCAACGTCGGACATCCATGCTTGCCGTTCCGCTGGTCGCCCTTACACTTTGTTCGTGGCCGATCGGCGCGGCAGTCCAGGCTGCTGAGCCTGGCAAGGACGCCGCCAATCTGCCGCGCATCCTCGTGCTGGCGACGGGCGGCACCATCGCAGGCCAGGCGGACGCGCGCGCGACCGGCGCGTACAAATCCGGCCAGATCACGGGCGAGCAGCTGATGCAGTCGGTGCCGGGCCTGGACAAGCTCGCCAAGATCAACGCCGAGCAGATTTCGTCGATCGGGTCCCAGGACATGAACGACAAGGTCTGGTTCGCGCTGGCCCGCCGCATCCAGGACGCTTTCGACAAGAACGAGGCCGATGGCATCATCATCACCCACGGCACCGATACGCTGGAGGAGACCGCGTTCTTTCTCGACAATGTGGTTCGCGGCGACAAGCCGGTGGTGATCGTCGGCTCGATGCGGCCGGCCACGGCCGTGAGTGCGGATGGCCCGGGCAATCTCTACGAGGCGGTGCAGGTCGCGGCCGATCCCCGCGCGCGCGGCCGCGGCGTGATGGCCGTGCTGAACGACAAGATTCAAGGCGCGCGCTCGGTCACCAAGACCAACACCACGAGCATCGAGACGTTCAGCTCGCCCAATGACGGGCCGGTCGGCTATGTCGACACCGCCGGCGGCATCCGCTTCATGACCCAGGCCGGCGGCTTCCGGCGCGCGACCTATCAGCTTCCGGCCGGCGAGCAATTGCCCCGCGTCGCGATCGTCTACTCGCATGCCAACATGGATGCCGTTCCGATCGAGGATGCGATCTCGCGCGGTGCCAAGGGCATCGTGCTGGCCGGCGTCGGCGACGGCAACACCTCGAAGGCTGCCCTCGATGCGCTGGAAGCTGCGGCGAAGAAGGGCATCCTCGTCGTCCGCTCCACGCGCGTCAGGTCCGGCTTCGTCACGAGGAACGTCGAGGTCGACGACGACAAGAACGGTTTTGTGGTGTCCGAGGACCTCAATCCACAGAAGGCGCGCGTCCTCACCCAATTGCTGATCGCAAGCGGGGTGACGGCGCCGGCCGAGTTGCAGAAGGCGTTTACGGCGACGTGGTGAGGCTACGCCCCAAACAAAAAGGCGCCCCGAGGGGCGCCTTTCACGTGTCGTGTCTCTCCGGGCCGCTTAGCCCGAATAATACATCTCGAACTCGACCGGGTGCGGGGTCATCTCGAAGCGGGCGACTTCGGTCATCTTCAGCTCGATGTAAGCGTCGATGAAGTCGTCGTCGAACACGCCGCCGTTCTTGAGGAAGCCGCGGTCCTTGTCGAGGTTTTCCAGCGCCTCGCGGAGTGAGCCGCAGACGGTCGGAATCTGCTTCAGCTCTTCCTTCGGCAGGTCGTAGAGGTCCTTGTCCATCGCCGGACCCGGATCGATCTTGTTCTTGATGCCGTCGAGGCCGGCCATCAGCATCGCGGCGAAGCCGAGATAGGGATTGGCGAGCGGATCGGGGAAACGCACCTCGACGCGCTTGGCCTTCGGCGAAGCGGTGTAGGGGATGCGGCAGGAGGCCGAGCGGTTGCGCGCAGAGTAGGCGAGCAGCACGGGGGCCTCATAGCCCGGGACCAGACGCTTGTAGGAGTTGGTCGACGGGTTGGTGAAGGCGTTGATCGCCTTGGCGTGCTTGATGATGCCGCCGATGTAGTGCAGGCAGGTCTCCGACAGGTCGGCGTATTTGTTGCCGGCGAATACCGGCTTGCCGTCCTTCCAGATCGACTGGTGCACGTGCATGCCCGAGCCGTTGTCGCCGAAGACCGGCTTCGGCATGAAGGTGGCGGTCTTGCCGTAGATGTGCGCGACCTGGTGGATGCAGTATTTGTAGATCTGCATGTGGTCGGCCATCAGCGTCAGCGTGTCGAACTTCATGCCGAGCTCGTGCTGGGCGGAGGCGACCTCGTGATGGTGCTTCTCGACCTTGACGCCCATCTTGGCCATGGCGCCGAGCATTTCCGAGCGCATGTCCTGCACGGAGTCCTGCGGCGGCACCGGGAAGTAGCCGCCCTTGGTGCGGACGCGGTGGCCGAGATTGCCGCCTTCATATTCGGTGTCGGAGTTGGTCGGCAGCTCCGAGGAGTCGAGACGGAAGCCGGTGCTGTAGGGGTTGGCGGAGAAGCGCACGTCGTCGAACACGAAGAACTCGGCCTCGGGGCCGACGAACACGCTGTCGCCCACGCCCATCGACTTCACCATGGCTTCCGCCTTCTTGGCGATGCCGCGGGGGTCGCGGTTGTAGGGCTCGCCGGTGGTCGGCTCGAGCACGTCGCAGGTGATGACCATGGTGGTCTCGGCGAAGAACGGATCGATCGTCGCGGTCACCGGATCCGGCATCAGGCACATGTCGGACTCGTTGATCGCCTTCCAGCCGGCGATCGAGGAGCCGTCGAACATCGTCCCTTCGGCGAAAATGTCTTCATCGATCATGCTGACGTCGAACGTCACATGCTGCCACTTGCCGCGTGGATCGGTGAAGCGCAGGTCGACGTACTTGACGTCGTTGTCCTTGATCGATTTCAGGACGTCTTTGGCGGTCTTCATGCATACCCCTTTTGGCTCTGCGGGTCGGTTTCCAGATGAGCAAGTTTGTTCTCGCTTTGGGCGAGTTCGCGCGCGACCGCACAAACGAAATCAGGCCGCCGAAGCAGCCTTTTTCTTGTCAGAGTGTCGCAAAATGCGGGATAGCACCCGGCTCAGATAGCGTCCAGCCCGGATTCGCCGGTTCGGATGCGGATCGCCTCTTCGATATTGGAGACGAAGATCTTGCCGTCGCCGATGCGCCCGGTCTGCGCGGCGCGGCGGATTGCGTCGATGGCGCGCTCGACCAGATCGTCGCCGATCACGATCTCGATCTTCACCTTGGGCAGGAAGTCGACGATGTATTCGGCGCCGCGGTAGAGCTCGGCGTGACCCTTCTGCCGGCCGAAGCCCTTGGCTTCGGTCACGGTGATGCCCTGAAGGCCGACTTCCTGAAGCGCTTCCTTCACCTCGTCGAGCTTGAATGGCTTGATGATGGCTTCGATTTTCTTCACTGCGCGCCTCCGGCCTTGTCGATCAAATAGCAACGTCTTCGTCAGGATGCGCTTTTCTTAACGCACGATGTTGTCTTCGCTATGCCGGGATCCCCTGACCAGTCCGGCAACGACGGCCGGCCACACCCTGTGAGATACCAGTGAGCACGACGAACCGAAGCGGCTTCCTCGAAAGCAGGGTCTATGCCAAGTTGCAAATGCCCTGATTATTGGAGCGTTATCAGCCTTTTAACGTGCATCTCTGATAGGTGGCGCCGACCGGCTTAAAATACCTCAGACTACGAAATAGGCAAACGGTTCAATATCTGTGCAGATCGTTGTTCCGTCGGATGGGTCGGCACGGAACGTGCCTGTTGAAAAGGCGATTGGACCAGGGAAGTGGCATGGAAATTCTGACCACCGCCGAAATGCAGCGCGCTGACCAGCTCAGCGTCGCGGCAGGTACGCCCGGCTTCAAGCTGATGCTGAGTGCGGGCCAGGCCGTTGCTGAGGCCGCCAATGCGCTGGTGGAGGAGGGGCCGATCCTGATCGTCGCCGGCCCCGGCAACAATGGCGGCGACGGTTTTGTCGCGGCCGCCGAACTCGCCGCACAGGGCCGCGAGGTCTCGGTGATCCTGATGTGCGAGCGCGACCAACTCCAGGGCGATGCGGCTTCCGCCGCGCGCGGCTGGAAGCATCCGGTGCTGCCGTTCAATCCGCAGGCGATCGGACGGCCTGCGCTGATCATCGACGCGCTGTTCGGTGCGGGCCTGAGCCGCCCTGTCGACGGCGAGGCGAGCGCGATGATCGAGGCGATCAACGGCAACGATGCGCCTGTGCTCGCCGTCGACCTGCCGAGCGGCATCAACGGCACCAGTGCAGCGGTCATGGACATGGCGGTGAACGCCACCGAGACCGTCACCTTCTTCCGCAAGAAGCCGGCGCATCTGCTGCTGCCCGGCCGCATGCATTGCGGCCGCGTGCGTGTCGCCGATATCGGCATCGACGCGCAGGTGCTGGACGCGATCGCGCCGCAGACCTTTGAGAACGATCCGGACTTTTGGGGCACAGCCTTCCCGGTGCCGCGCATCGACGGGCACAAATTTGCGCGCGGGCACGTACTCGCGGTCTCCGGCGATGCGGCCGCGACCGGTGCTGCGCGGCTCGCCGCGCGTGGCGCTCTGCGGGCCGGTGCGGGCCTCGTGACGCTTGCGACCCCGCGCGATGCGCTCGCGATCAATGCGGCTGCACTGACGGCGGTGATGGTCCGTCCCGTCGACACCATGGTCGAGTTCGGCGAGCTGCTCGGCGACAAACGCTACAACACCTGCATGATCGGCCCCGGCGCGGGCATCGGCGAACGCACCTGCGACATGGTTCACACCGCGCTTAACGCGCAGCGCCATCTCGTGCTGGATGCTGACGCGTTGACGAGCTTTGCCGCAAAGCCCGAGCGGCTGTTCGAATCCATCAAGGCCTCGCAGGACAATGCGGTGGTGCTGACGCCGCATGAGGGCGAGTTTCCGCGGCTGTTCTCGGATCTCAGCAACAAATATCCGGGCCGCTCCAAGCTCGAGCGCGTGCGCGCCGCCGCCGAGCGTTCCGGCGCGGTGGTGCTGCTAAAGGGGCCGGACACCACGATCGCCGCGCCCGACGGCCGCGCCACCATCGCTGCCAATGCGCCACCCTGGCTCGCCACCGCCGGCGCTGGCGACGTGCTCGCCGGCATCATCGCAGGGCTGCTGGCGCAGGACGTGCCGGCGTTCGAAGCCGCCAGCATCGGCGTCTGGATGCATGGCGAGGCAGGGAGCGAGGCCGGGCCGGGCCTGATTGCGGAGGATCTGACCGAGACGCTGCCGGCGGTGCACCGGCGGATCTATGGCGCGCTGGGGGTGGAGTACTAGTGCTGAGGCGGCTCGCGCTCGCCGACATGGGCGCGGCTGCGCAGGTCCATCGGACCGCCTTTGACCAGGCGATGCCGTGGCTCGTCGGGCTGCACACGCCGGACGAGGACCGCTGGTTCTACCGCGAGCGTGTCTTTCCGGCGTGCCGCGTGTGGGGGCGCTTCGACGGCGATGCGCTGAGCGGGGTCATCGCCTTCCGTGACGGCTGGGTCGAGCAGCTCTACGTGCTTCCGGCCGCCCAAGGCCGGGGTGCCGGCACCGAGCTCCTCGACGTCGCCAAAGGCGCCTGCGAACGGCTGGAGCTCTGGACCTTTCAGCGCAACGCGACGGCACGGCGGTTCTACGAGGCGCGCGGCTTCAGGCTGGTCGAGCAAACCGACGGCGCGCGGAACGAGGAGCGGGAGCCCGATGCTCGCTATCTCTGGACGCGCCAGTAGGCTCTCACTCCACCGCGTACCAGCGCACCAGCCGCGGCGCGCTCCAGTCGGTGACGACGAATTCGATCAGCCATCGTCCGGGGGAGGTCGCGGCGAACGCGATGCGCTGGGTCTGGCCGGGCTCGATCGCAAGCGTGTCGAGCCAGTAGGGCTTCCAGCCGTCGTCGAGCTTGTCGAGCAGGCGGAAGTGGTGGCCGTGGAGATGAAAGACGCTTGTCACCGGTCCGGGGTTCTTGAGGGCCAGCACGACGGTGCGGCCGGTCCTGGCGCGGAAGGCGGGGGCGGAGGAAACGGAGAAACTTGCGGGCCGCGTCCAGCCGGCCTCGGGGATGCCCAGCGCGACATCGAACCGCAGGGCGCCTTTCAGGTCGAGCTTCTCGGGCAGGTCGTTCGAGGGGAGGGGCTGCGGAGGCAGCAGCGGCGGGCGCTCCAGCCTGCCGGAGACCGTGAGGCTCCCGAGCTGGCGCGCCTCCTTGCCGTCATGGAGCATGAATGGGGCCGATGTGACTGCATCGACAAGGGCATCGGCACGCGCGCCGGGAGCCAGCACCAGGGCACCGTTGCGTGCCGGGAACGGCTCGGCCGGCTGTCCGTCGAGGGCCATCACGCGGACGTCGTGGCTTTCCAATTTGATTGCCAGAACAGTGCGTTGAGAGCCGTTGATGAAGCGCAGCCGCAGCCGCTCGCCGGCCGCAGCTGAGAGTTCGAATGAAGTCTTGCCGTTGATCGTATAGAGTGGGCTCGTGTCCTTCGGGTCCCGGCCCGGGGGAAGCGCGGTCCCATCCGGCCGCAGGCGCCATTCCTCGATCAACAGGACCTCGTCGCGGTCGACGGCGGGGCGATTTGGCTCGCCGGCGATGATCGGAAGGGCGCGCGCGGGCAGCTTCAGATCGTCTTCGAAGAGACGGAAGTCGGCTGCCAGGGTTCCCGCGTTTGCTATTGAAATAATTGATGTTTCTGTCGCGTCCGGCGCTGTCGGCGCGCGTCCCCGCAACGTGTCGGCCGCGGCCGGGCCATTAAGGCCGTACCAGACTGGCGCAAGCGGGACAGGCAGGTCGTTCCGGAACACCACCTCGCAGCGGTCGCCTCGCTTGAGACGGATGGTCCCGAGATGGCTTACCGCGGCCAGCTCCCAGATCGATGTAGGCGGCTGCCCCGGCTTGAGAGCCAGGGTTGCCGGCCTTGCCTGAAGGGCGAGCTGGGCGGTGACGGCCGGGGCCGCGCCGCCGGCGATCAACCCGGCCGCGGAGGCGCCAAGCCCGACACCAAGCCCGGCCAAAACCTCACGCCGCGTCGGGTCGAAGATCCGCGTTGTCATGGGCCGATCCGGACCATGAAGTGCTGGATAAGTCCAGCCGTCGTGCCTACTTGAAGGGGGCCTGCAACCGGCCATTTTTTTGCTGCGAACAGTCAGGCACATGCTATAAGCCCGGCCGCCCGCGGCATCGCGGCCGGTCTTGATGCAAATTCACGCGGGCGTGGCGGAACTGGTAGACGCGCTGGATTTAGGTTCCAGTGACGAAAGTTGTGGGGGTTCGAGTCCCTCCGCCCGCACCAAGCGCTTTCAGCGTTTGCACGGATTACGAGGCCTGCTTCCTCGCGGATGTTTGTCCGCCTTGAAGCCGGTCCGATGAACCACCGGCGTTGAGGCATTTGCCTCGCGCCGGATCGATTAATGACAGTGTCCCGACGCATGCGTGCCGGGACCGAACGAGAAGAAGATTGGACGCCATGCAGGTCACAGAAACCCTCTCGGAAGGTTTGAAGCACGAGTTCAAGATCAGCGTTCCCGCGTCTGATCTCGACGCCAAGGCCGGTGCCAAGCTCGTCGACCTCAAGGACAAGGTCCGCATCAACGGCTTCCGTCCGGGCAAGGTGCCGGTCACGCACCTCAAGAAGGTCTATGGCCGCTCGGTGATGGCCGAGACCATCGACCAGACCATTCGCGACACCAACACGCAGCTGTTCTCCGAGCGCGGCTTCAAGCTCGCGACCGAGCCGAAGATCACCATGCCGAGCGAGCAGGCCGAGGTCGAGGAGCTGCTCAGCGGCAAGACCGATCTGACCTATACGGTCGCGATCGAGATCGTGCCCGCGATCGCGCTCGCCGACTTCAAGACCTTCGAGGTCGAGAAGCCCGTCGCCGACGTGTCCGACGTCGACGTCGACGAGGCGATCAAGCGCATCGCCGACAGCAACCGCGGCTACGCCGCGAAGGCCGACGGTGCCAAGGCCGAGCAGGGTGACCGCGTCACCATCAACTTCAAGGGCTCCATCAACGGCGAAGTCTTCGAGGGCGGCACCGGCGAGGGCATCCAGGTCGTGATCGGCTCCAACACCTTCATCCCCGGCTTCGAGGAGCAGCTCACCGGCATCGGTGCGGGCGAGACGCGCACGCTGAAAGTGTCGTTCCCGAAGAACTACACGAACGACAAGCTCGCCGGCCAGCCGGCCGAGTTCGAGACCACCGCGACCTCCGTCGAGGCGCCGCAGGACGTCGCGATCGACGACGAGTTCGCCAAGACGCTTGGCCTGGAATCGCTCGACAAGCTCAAGGAAGCCGCGCGCGAGCGTCTTTCCGCCGAGTTCGCGACTGCGACGCGCCAGCGCGTCAAGCGCGCGCTGCTCGACCGCCTCGACGAGGCGCATCGCTTCGAGGCGCCGCCCTCGCTGGTCGACGAGGAGTTCAATCTGATGTGGAACTCGGTCAAGGCCGAGATGGACTCAGCCGGCAAGACCTTTGCCGACGAGGACACCACCGAGGACAAGGCCAAGGAAGAGTACCGCAAGATCGCCGACCGCCGCGTGCGGCTCGGGCTCGTGCTCTCCGAGATCGGCGAGAAGAACAAGATCACCGTGACCGACGACGAGGTCGGCCGCGCCGTGATCGAGCGCGCGCGCTCGATGCCGGGCCGCGAGAAGGAAGTCTGGGACTTTTACCGCAACAACGCCCAGGCGTTGGCCCAGCTTCGTGCACCGATCTACGAGGACAAGGTCGTCGACTTCATCCTCGAGCTCGCCAACGTGACCGAGAAGAAGGTGTCGCGCGAGGACCTGTACAAGGACGACGAGACGGAAAAGACCGCGGCCTGAGGGCGTTGAGCAATCCTTTGCCTGAGAAAGCCTTCCATTAAGGATGATCAGCGAACAGGCCCGGCTAGCCATGTGGTTGGCTGGGCCTGTTTGCGAGAATCAGCTTCAAGTGCCCGGTGGATTAAGCCTTAATTCGCTCCACACTTGTCTGGCGCGAATTGGGCTATATCTGTCGGTACGCCCTGTACCCGAGTTCCTCGACCAACAAGCCTTCGATAACAAGTCCTGCATCACGGGACGTCCATCGCCTTCCGGCAAATCCAGCCCAGCTGGCAGCCACGACAAGCGGTGTCCGCGTCCGAAAACCCTAGGTGACTCATGCGCGATCCGGTTGAAACCTACATGAACCTCGTGCCCATGGTGGTCGAGCAGACCAACCGTGGCGAGCGCGCCTACGACATTTTCTCGCGCCTTCTGAAGGAGCGCATCATCTTCGTGACCGGACCGGTCGAGGACGGCATGTCGACGCTGATCGTCGCGCAGCTCTTGTTCCTCGAGGCGGAAAATCCGAAGAAGGAAATCTCGATGTACATCAACTCGCCGGGCGGCGTGGTGACGTCGGGTCTTGCGATCTACGACACCATGCAGTTCATCCGTCCGCCGGTCTCGACGCTGTGCACGGGCCAGGCGGCCTCGATGGGCTCGCTGCTGCTCTGCGCCGGCGAGAAGGACATGCGCTTCTCGCTGCCGAACGCGCGCATCATGGTGCATCAGCCCTCCGGCGGCTTCCAGGGCCAGGCCACCGACATCATGCTGCACGCCCAGGAAATCCTGAACCTGAAGAAGCGGCTCAACGAGATCTACGTGAAGCACACCGGCCAGACTTACAAGACGATCGAGGACGCGCTGGAACGCGACAAGTTCCTGACCGCGAACGACGCCAAGGAGTTCGGTCTGGTCGACAAGGTCATCGACAAGCGCGCCGAGGAACCGGCGCAGGTGAAGACCCCGTAGCACTACCGATCCGTCACGGCGATCCCCTGAGATCGCCGTGGACCGTCAGGGCGGCGTTCACGTTAAGGACGCTTGGGCGCGTCGCAAAACGCAGCAATGCGCCCCGCGACAGGCGGAAAGTTCCGCTTTCGTGCTTGTTTTTCGTGGCAATCCAGCAACGGCGGGGTGATTTCGATCACTTCGCCCGTGCCAAGACCGGAAATCACGGTATTGTCACGGGTAGCCGGAGGCCCCCGATTAGCGAATTCTTGATAGTCGGGTGACAGCATGGTTGGCTACGATTGATCGGCTATGATCGCGGAGAATCGAGCGCCCGTGATTCGCACGGGATGTAACGCGTAGGGTCTTTTTTGGTACGGAATTTGCTCTACTTAAGCTTCATGCCGGCCATCGTGTCGGAATGGAGCGATCGAGCGGAACGGGATCGAACCGCGGACGGAGACATGAATGAGTAAGGTCGGCACGAGCGACTCCAAGAACACGCTATATTGCTCGTTCTGCGGCAAGAGCCAGCACGAAGTCCGCAAACTGATCGCGGGTCCCACGGTCTTCATCTGCGACGAGTGCGTCGAGCTCTGCATGGACATCATCCGCGAGGAGAACAAATCCTCGCTGGTCAAGTCGCGCGACGGCATTCCGACGCCGAAGGAAATCTGCAAGGTCCTGGACGATTACGTCATCGGCCAGAGCCATGCGAAGAAGGTCCTGTCGGTCGCGGTGCACAATCACTACAAGCGCCTCAACCACCAGACCAAGCACAACGACGTCGAGCTCGCGAAGTCGAACATCCTGCTGATCGGTCCGACCGGTTCGGGCAAGACGCTGCTCGCGCAGACGCTCGCCCGCATCCTGGACGTGCCGTTCACGATGGCCGATGCGACGACGCTGACCGAAGCCGGCTATGTCGGCGAGGACGTCGAGAACATCATCCTGAAGCTGCTCCAGGCCGCCGACTACAATGTCGAGCGCGCCCAGCGCGGCATCGTCTACATCGACGAAATCGACAAGATCAGCCGCAAGTCCGACAATCCCTCGATCACGCGCGACGTGTCGGGTGAGGGCGTGCAGCAGGCGCTGCTGAAGATCATGGAAGGCACGGTGGCTTCGGTCCCGCCGCAGGGCGGCCGCAAGCATCCGCAGCAGGAATTCCTGCAGGTGGACACCACCAACATCCTGTTCATCTGCGGCGGTGCGTTCGCCGGCCTCGAGAAGATCATCTCGGCGCGCGGGCGGTCGACCTCGATCGGCTTCGCCGCCCAGGTGCTCGCGCCGGAGGATCGCCGTACCGGCGAGATCTTCCGTCACGTCGAGCCTGAGGACCTCCTGAAGTACGGCCTCATCCCCGAATTCGTCGGCCGTCTGCCGGTCGTGGCGACGCTCGAGGACCTGGACGAGACCTCGCTGAAGAAGATCCTGACCGAGCCGAAGAACGCGCTGGTGAAACAGTACCAGCGGCTGTTCGAGATGGAGAACATCGAGCTGACCTTCGCCGACGAGGCGCTTGGCGCGGTTGCCCGCAAGGCGATCGAGCGCAAGACCGGCGCGCGTGGCCTGCGCTCGATCCTCGAGGCGATCCTGCTCGAGACCATGTTCGACCTGCCGGGCCTCGAAGGTGTGGAAGAAGTCGTGATTTCGCGCGAAGTCGTGGAAGGAACGGCCCGTCCGCTCTACATCTATGCCGATCGGTCCGATCGTGCCGTCGAGAACGCCAGCGCCTGATCTCCCGGCGCTGGAACGCTCCAATCGTCCTATCAGTTGATGGCTGCGGAAAGTACTTCCGCAGCCGGTGTTGCGTCGCTTATTCGCGTGCGTAAGCGCCTGATGGCGCGCGTCTTTCAATGACTTGACACCCCCCGGGTCGATAGCCACCTAATGTCGGCGGCGAGCGAAAATTCTCTTCAAGATTCGCCTCAGTTCCGATCCGGCAAGCCGGTCCAACTCGCAAAAGGACCGACCGGTTCTGCGGATCACCTCGGCACCTTGTGGCGGTTGCGCATGAGCATGGCGGGCTGCGTGCAAGGGGGCAAAGCAAAAGGAAAAGGCCATGACTAATCCAAAACCCAGGCCAACCATCGTCCATGGCGAAACACACGCTTATCCCGTGCTGCCGCTGCGCGACATCGTCGTCTTCCCGCACATGATCGTTCCGCTCTTCGTCGGCCGCGAGAAGTCGATCCGCGCGCTCGAAGAGGTGATGAAGAACGATGCGCTGATCATGCTCGCGACGCAGAAGAACGCGTCCGACGACGATCCGGCGCCCGATGCCATTTACGAGACCGGTACGCTTGCCAGCGTGCTCCAGCTCTTGAAGCTTCCCGACGGCACCGTGAAGGTGCTGGTCGAAGGGCTCGAGCGTGCGCGCGTGCAGAAGTACACCGATCGCAGCGAGTACTATGAAGCGACCGCCGTCGCACTCGCCGACACCGACGCGAAGTCGGTCGAGGCCGAAGCGTTGTCGCGTTCGGTCGTGTCCGACTTCGAGAGCTATGTGAAGCTCAACAAGAAGATCTCGGCCGAGGTCGTCGGCGTGGTGCAGGCGATCACCGATTTCGCCAAGCTCGCCGACACCGTCGCCTCGCATCTCGCCGTCAAGATCGCGGACCGCCAGGGCATCCTGGAGACGCTGTCCGTCACCACGCGCCTGGAGAAGGTGCTGGGTCTGATGGAGAGCGAGATCTCGGTGCTGCAGGTCGAGAAGCGCATCCGCTCGCGCGTCAAGCGCCAGATGGAGAAGACCCAGCGCGAGTACTATCTCAACGAGCAGATGAAGGCGATCCAGAAGGAGCTCGGCGACGACGACGGTCGCGACGAGCTCGCCGATCTCGAAGAGAAGATCTCCAAGACCAAGCTCTCCAAGGAAGCGCGCGAGAAGGCGCAGCATGAATTGAAGAAGCTGCGCCAGATGTCGCCGATGTCCGCGGAAGCGACCGTCGTGCGGAACTATCTGGATTGGCTGCTGTCGATCCCGTGGAACAAGAAGTCCAAGGTGAAGAAGGATCTGGAATCGGCGCAGGCCATCCTGGACTCCGATCACTACGGGCTGGAGAAGGTCAAGGAACGCATCGTCGAGTATCTCGCGGTGCAGTCGCGCGCCAACAAGCTGACGGGCCCGATCCTGTGCCTCGTCGGACCTCCCGGCGTCGGCAAGACCTCGCTCGGCAAGTCGATCGCGAAGGCGACGGGGCGCGAATTCGTGCGCGTCTCGCTCGGCGGCGTGCGCGACGAGGCCGAGATCCGCGGTCACCGCCGCACCTATATCGGCTCGATGCCCGGCAAGATCATCCAGTCGATGCGCAAGGCGAAGTCGTCCAATCCGCTGTTCCTGCTGGACGAGATCGACAAGATGGGCGCCGACTTCCGCGGCGATCCGTCCTCGGCGCTGCTCGAGGTCCTCGATCCCGAGCAGAACGGGACGTTCAACGACCACTATCTCGAGGTCGACTACGATCTGTCCAACGTGATGTTCATCACGACCGCGAATACGCTCAATATTCCGGGCCCGCTGATGGACCGCATGGAGATCATCCGGATCGCGGGTTACACCGAGAACGAGAAGGTCGAGATCGCGCGCAAGCATCTGATCCCGAACGCGGTGTCCAAGCATGGCCTGGACTCCAAGGAGTTCTCGATCGACGACGAGGCGCTGCTGCTTCTGATCCGCCGCTACACCCGCGAAGCGGGTGTGCGTAATCTGGAGCGTGAGCTCTCCACACTCGCCCGCAAGGCGGTGAAGGAGCTGATGATCTCCAAGAAGAAGTCGGTCAAGGTCACCGAGAAGACTCTGGAAGAGTTGCTCGGCGTGCCGAAGTACCGCTTCGGCGAGATCGAGAGCGAGCCGCAGGTCGGCATCGTCACCGGCCTTGCCTGGACCGATGTCGGCGGCGAGCTGCTGACGATCGAAGGCGTCATGATGCCCGGCAAGGGCAAGATGACGGTCACCGGAAACTTGCGCGACGTCATGAAGGAATCGATCTCGGCGGCGGCGTCCTACGTCCGTTCGCGCGCGATCAATTACGGCATCGAGCCACCGCTGTTCGACCGTCGCGACATCCACGTGCACGTGCCGGAAGGCGCGACGCCGAAGGACGGTCCGTCCGCGGGCGTTGCGATGGCCACCGCGATCATTTCGGTCATGACCGGCATCCCGGTCCGCCACGATGTCGCGATGACCGGCGAGATCACGCTGCGCGGCCGCGTGCTGCCGATCGGCGGCCTGAAGGAGAAGCTGCTCGCTGCGGCCCGCGGCGGCATCAAGACGGTGCTGATCCCCGAGGACAACGCCAAGGATCTCACGGAGATTTCCGATGCGATCAAGGGCGGCATGGAGATCATCCCGGTCTCCCGCCTCGACGACGTCGTCGCCAAGGCGCTGGTGAAGAAGCCCGTGCCGATCGTCTGGGAAGAGGACACCAAGGTGACGGTGAAGCCGGATGGCGACGAAGCCGCCGGCGGCCTGACCGCTCACTAAGGTTCAGCGAAAGATGATAAAACGGCGCCTTCGGGCGCCGTTTTTGTTTTGAGGCAGGAGGCGAGGGCGATGCAGATCGATGGGCAGTGCCACTGCGGGCAGATCACCTTCGAGGCCGAGATCGACCCTGAGACGGTGTCGGTCTGCCATTGCCGGGACTGCCAGACCCTGACCGGATCGCCATTCCGGGTGACCGCGGTCTGCACCAAGGCCGACGTGAAGCTGACTGCCGGCACGCCAAAGGTCTACGGCAAGCGCGGCGACAACGGCCGGATGCGCTTCCAGCACTTTTGCGGCGACTGCGGCTCCCCGCTGTTCACCAGCGGCGAAGGCGACCAGGCCGACGATTGGGGCGTCCGCTGGGGCTCAATCCGCCAGCGCGACAAGCTGAGGCCCGTCAGACAGATCTGGTGCCAGTCGGCAGCGGTATGGATCGACGCGGTGCCGCTACTGCCGGGAAGGCCGGGGGATTGATCTGGAGCTGCCGGTTTTGGCTGGCTTGTCTTGGCTGGCTTGCCCAGCCGTAGCTCGCGAAGCGAGTGAAGGCTGGTGGGCGGTCACGGATTCGAACCGCGGACCCTCTCGGTGTAAACGAGATGCTCTAACCAGCTGAGCTAACCGCCCCACGGCGCCTCTTTAGCGCTTCGGCGGGTGTCGGAGCAAGGGCCGAGCGCGCCGGGCGGCGATCGTGCTCGCCGCCTCTGCGTAGCGCCTCGGCCTGGAACTCCTGCCTGATCTCAGGCTGTCTTGGTGAACATCGTCAGCACGCCATCGGCGATGTTGATCGCGACGACTTGTGCCGAACTCAAGCCCTTGGACTTGAGGACTGAGGCTGCCTGCGGCGTGGCGTCGATGGACTGCCGGAGCGTCTGGATGTCCTTGTCGCTTGTCTGCGCCACGATTTCATCGACTTTCGCGCGCACCGCCGGCTGCAACTCCTTGACGTCGACAATCTGTATGCTCCGGATCACCGTGCTGGACTCAGCGGACGGAGACTCCGCGCCCGGTTGCGACGATGCCCCCTGTGCCTGCACGAGGGCCGGTGCTCCCAGGGAGAGAGCTGCAACGAGGACGGATGCCGTGAATCTGCGCATGGTCATGCCTTTTCCAGTTTGAGGAATGGCGAAACGTATCGACCAAATCTGGTTGGCATCTGATTCTGATGTGGCCGTCAGGTGAAACCAATGCGGCCGCAATGCGTGCAGGCGAGACGCGCTGCGCCGGGGCGCCCGGGCAAAGAACCGCTGTGTGAAGAATGTCACATGCGCCCGCGCCGGAATGAGCCAATGTCCGCCCGCAAGTCACAACGGAGGGTTGGCCAATGTGTGCTCTGCTGAATCTCATCTATCGCCATTGCTGCCGGGCGTGTCTGCGCGAAGCGCGACGCATGAGCCAGGGCGGTTCGAGCATCGCAATCTGGTAATTCCAGAAGGAGAGCGGCGCTCCAGGAAAGGGTGCGCCGGCCATCCCGACGTGATATCGCCGCTGTGCGGTCGCAGAACCGCGACGGAACGCATCGCGCGGATCGGAATGACCGGGGACACCATGCAACAACAGCCAAGCGGACACGAGCAAAACGCCGACCAGATCGCCTATTGGAACGGACCGAGCGGACAGCGCTGGGCCGATCGCCATGCGGCGCAGGAGAGCCTGCTCGGCCCCATCGCCGACGCGCTGATCGACCGCGCCAGGCCGAAGCCGGGCGAGCGGGTTCTCGATGTCGGCTGCGGCTCTGGCGCAACGACCTTCGCGTTCGCCAAGGCGGTGGCGCCCGATGGCTTTGCGCTCGGCCTCGATGTGTCCGAGCCGATGCTGTCGCAGGCGCGCGCGTTTGCGCCAAAAGGCCTGCCGCTCGATTTCGTGCTGGCCGATGCGACGGTGCATCCGTTCGAGCCGGCGAGCTTTGATCTGCTCGCCTCGCGCTTCGGCGTGATGTTCTTCGCCGATCCGGTCGCGTCGTTCGCAAATCTCCGTCGCGCACTGAAGCCATCGGGACGGCTCGCCTTCGCCTGCTGGCGCGAGCCGAAGGAAAATCCGTGGATGATGGCGCCGCTGATGGCGGTCTACAAACACGTTCCCAAAATGCCGCCGGTCGGGCCGGAGGAGCCGGGCCCGTTCGCCTTCGCCTCGGAGGAGCGCGTGACACGCATCCTGAAGGGCGCAGGCTTCGCCGACGTGGCGATGGAGCCGCACAATCTTCCGATGGATGTCGCCATCGGCGGCGGGCTCGATGCCGCCGTCGACGGCGCGCTCCAGATCGGCCCGGCCAGCCGCGCGCTGCAGGGTCATCCGCCGGAGACATATGCTGCCGCCAAAGCTTCGATCCGCGAGATGCTCACCCCGTTCCTGAAGGGGCAGAGCGTGGCGTTGCAGGGCGCGATCTGGATCGTGACGGCGAAGGCGGGGTAGGCGCTGCTCAACGTCACTGTGGTGTACGTCGCAGCCACACACTCGGTGTCGTCCCCGCGAACGCGGGGACCCATAACCCCAGGGAGAAGTTGTGGTACGAGACTGCTAACTACGAGTCTTCGTCAAATTGCTCCCTGTGGTTATGGGTCCCGGATCTTCGCTCCGCTTCGCTGCGCTTGTCCGGGACGACAGCGGAGTTTGAGGCCGCAACGCCCTCACACCACATCATCCGGCGCCAGCGCGCAGCCATTGTCCGGATGCGTCTCGACCTGGAGCGTGGTGTGGCCGATACGGAAGGTCGTCTTCAGCATCTGCGCGGTCTCCGTCAGGAATGCATCGCTGCTGCCCGCGGGCATGACGAGGTGACATGTCAGCGCCGTCTCGGTCGTGGAGATCGGCCAGACGTGGAGGTCGTGGATCCCTGAGACCCCGGGACGCGCCAGCAGGAACGCCTTGATCGCGGCGAGGTCGGTGCCCTTGGGCACTGCTGCCATCGACATGTCGATGGAGCCGCGCAGCAGGCTGGTGGTGCTCCAGAGGATGGTTAAGCAGATGACGAGGCTGGTGACGGGATCGAGCCAGAGCCAGCCGGTCCAGATGATCAGCGCCGCCGAGACCACGACGCCGAGCGAGACCGCGGCATCGGCCGCCATGTGCAGGTACGCGCCCTCGATGTTGATGTCGTCCTTGCGGCCGCTCGCGAACAGCATCGCGGTAAAACCGTTGATGAGGATGCCGATGCCGGCGACCACCATCACGGTGACGCCGGCGACCGGCTCCGGCTCGCGCAGGCGCAGGATCGCCTCCCAGCCGATCGCTCCGGTTGCGACCAGCAGGAAGACGGCGTTCGCCAGCGCAGCCAGAATGGTGGAGGCGCGAAAACCATAGGTGAAGCGGCCGCTCGGCGCGCGCCGCGCCGCGATCGAGGCGCCCCAGGCGACGACGAGGCCGAGCACGTCGGACAGATTGTGGCCGGCGTCGGCGAGCAGGGCGGTGGAGTTGCCGAGATAGCCGTAGACGGCTTCGGCGACCACCAGCGCGGTGTTGAGCGTGATGCCGATCGCGAACGCTTTGCCGAAATTGGCGGGTGCGTGGACATGCGCATGACCATGCCCGTGGCTGTGGTCATGGCCATGATCATGCGCGCGATCGCCGTGATCGTGGTGGTCATGACCGTGATGGTCGTGGCTGCCCAATTCTAGCGCTCCCCGGACGCTGCCAAATCAGGCGCCATTGTAGGCGTTTCGTTTGCCACGTCACGGCGGAACAGCACGTAGAGCGCCGGCAGCACCAGCAGCGTCAGCACCGTCGAGGAGATGATGCCGCCGATCACCACGGTCGCGAGCGGCCGCTGCACCTCGGCGCCGGCACCGGTGGCGAGCGCCATCGGCACGAAGCCGAGGGAGGCGACCAGCGCGGTCATCAGCACCGGCCGCAGCCGCGTCAGCGCGCCCTCGTGCACGGCCTCCGCAACAGATCGCCCCTCGCTGCGCAGCCGCTCGATGAAGGCGATGATGACGAGGCCGTTGAGCACGGCGACGCCGGACAGCGCGATGAAGCCGACGCCGGCGCTGATCGACAACGGAATACCGCGCAGCAGGAGCGCCGCGATGCCGCCGGTCAGGGCCAGCGGCACGCCGGAGAACACCAGCGCCGCATCCGCCATCGATCCCATGCCCATGAACAGCAGCAAGAACACCAGCAGCAGCGCCACCGGCACCACGATCGTCAGCCGCTTGGTCGCGGAGACCAGCTGCTCGAACTGTCCACCCCAGCCGATCCAGTAGCCCGGCGGCAGCTTGACCTTCTCGGCGACGGCAGCTTCCGCCTCGCTCACGAAGGAGCCGAGATCGCGCGCCCGGACATTGGTGGTGACGACGATGCGCCGCTTGCCGTTCTCGCGGCTGATCTGGTTGGGGCCGGGTGTCGCATCGACGGTCGCGACCGACGACAGCGGCACATAGCGCATCTGGGCGAGGGGGGAGCCGGCCAGCGCCGTGCGGATCGGCGCGCTGGCGTCCTCGCTCGGCGGCAGCGGGATCGGGATGGCCCGGATCGCGTCGAGATTGCCGCGCAGGTGCTCCGGCAGGCGGACGACGATGTCGAAGCGGCGGTCGCCCTCGAACAGCTTGCCGGCTGACTTGCCGCCGACCGCGATCTCGACGATGCCCTGCACCTCGCCGACGCTGAGGCCGTAGCGCGCAAGCGCCTGGCGGTCGAGGCGGACGGTGAGGATCGGCAGGCCCGAGACCTGCTCGATCTTGACGTCGCTGGCGCCGCGGATGCCGCGGATCGCGGCCTCGACCTGCCTGGCCGCGCCCTGGAGGATGTCGAGGTCGTCGCCGAACACCTTGATGCCGACGTCGCTGCGCACGCCCGAGATCAGCTCGTTGACGCGAAACTGGACCGGCTGGGAGAGTTCATAGGCGCTGCCGGGAATGTCGTCGGCGGCCTTGTCGATGGCCTCGATCACCTCCGATTTCGGCCTATCCGGGTCGGGCCATTCGGCGCGCGGCTTCAGCATGATGTAGCCGTCGGTCTGCGCCGGCGACATCGGATCGGTCGCGACCTCGGCGGTGCCGATGCGGGTGAAGAACTCCTTCACCTCCGGAATCTGCGTGATGCGCTTTTCCAGCGCCTTCTGGAGATCCAGCGACTGGGAGAGGCTGGTGCCGGGAATCCGGATCGAGGCCAGCGCGACGTCGCCTTCGTCGAGGCTCGGAATGAACTCGCCGCCCATGCGCGACGCCGCGATGCCGCTCGCAACCACGATGACGGCAGCCATGATGGCGACCGCGCCGCGGTTGTCGATGGCAAAGCGTAGCAGGGGAAGATAGGCGCGCTTCGCCATCCGCATGAACAGGTTTTCGTGTTCCGACACCTTGCCGGTGACGAAGATAGCGACCGCCGCCGGCACGAAGGTGATGGAGAACAGGACGGCGGCGCCCAGCGCCATCAGCACGGTCAGCGCCATCGGCGTGAACATCTTGCCTTCGACGCCGGTCAGCGTCAGCACGGGCAGGTAGACCACCGCGATGATCAGCGTTCCGAACAGGCTCGGCTTGATGACCTCGCTCGATCCGCGCAGGATCGCGCGCAGCCGTTCGGAGAGGGTGAGTAGCCCGCCTTTCTCGCGCTGGGCCACGGCAAGCATGCGCAGGCAGTTCTCGACGATGATCACGGCGCCGTCGACGATGATGCCGAAGTCGATCGCGCCGAGGCTCATCAGATTGGCGCTGACCTTGGTCTCCACCATGCCGGTGATGGTCATGGCCATGGACAGCGGAATGACGCAGGCCACCACGAGAGCGGCGCGGATGTTGCCGAGGATCAGGAACAGCACGGCCACGACCAGGGCGGCGCCTTCCAGCAGGTTGTTCTCGACCGTGCGGATGGTGGCTTCGACCAGATCGGTGCGGTCGTAGACCGTCCGCGTCACGACGCCGTCGGGCAGCGATTTGGCAATGTCCTCGAGGCGGGCCGCGACACGGCGCGCCACCGTGCGGCTGTTCTCGCCGATCAGCAGCATGGCGGTGCCGAGCACGGTTTCCTCGCCGTCGCGCGTCGCCGCTCCCGTGCGCAGGTCACGGCCTTCGGTGACGGTGGCGACATCCCGGATCCTGACGGGATTGCCGCCGCGCGAGCCGATCACGATATCCTGGATCTCACTGAGGTTGCCGACCTGGCCCGGCGAGCGAACCAGATATTGCTCGCCGTTGCGCTCGATATAGCCGGCGCCGACATTGGCGTTGTTGGCGGCGAGCGCCGTCATGACGTCGCGGAAGCCGAGCCGGTAGGCCATCAGCTTGCCGGGATCGGGCAGCACGTGGAATTGGCGCTCGAAGCCGCCGATCGTGTTGACCTCGATCACGCCCGGGACGTTGCGAAGCTGCGGCCGGATGATCCAGTCCTGCACGGTGCGCAGGTCCGTCAGCGAATAGTCACGGCCGGCTTGCGTCTTCGCGCCCGCCTTGGCCTCGACGGTGTACATGAAGATTTCGCCGAGCCCGGTCGAGACCGGACCCATCGCGACCTCGACGCCGGCCGGAAGCTGGTCCTTCACCTGCTGGATGCGCTCACCCACGAGCTGGCGGGCGAAGTAGATGTCGGTGCCGTCCTTGAACACGACCGTCACCTGGCTGAGGCCATAGCGCGACAGCGAGCGGGTGTAGTCGAGCTTGGGCAGGCCGCCCATCGCGGTCTCGACGGGGAAGGTGATGCGCTGCTCGGTCTCCAGCGGCGAGTAGCCGGGCACACGGGTGTTGATCTGGACCTGGACATTGGTGATGTCAGGGACGGCATCGATCGGAAGCCGCTGGAAATTCCACGCCCCGAGCGCGACGGCGCCGAGCGCGAGGACGAGCACCAGCCAGCGTTGCTGCAGCGAGACGGCGATGAGACGCTCAATCATGCTCGGCCTCGCCCTTGCCCATCTCCGCCTTCACGACGAAGCTGTTCTCCGCGACGTAATGCTCGCCGGCGGAAAGACCCGCCTTGATCTCGACATGGCGCGGATCGGAATCCCCGAGCTCGACGGGACGCGCCTCGATCTTGTCACCGTCCTCGCGCACGAACACGATGGTCCTGTTCTCCAGCGTCTGGATCGCGCTCTTGCGCACCGCAACCGCGACGTTGCGTGCGGCGAGGATCAGCCGCGCGGTGACGAACAGGCCGGGGCGCAAGCGCCCGTCGGGATTGGGCAGCACCACGCGCGCCAGCGCGGTCTGGGTCTCGCTCGAGCCGATCGGCGCCATGTAGGAGATCGTGCCCTTGATCTCGCCGCGGCCGTCGTCGGGATCGATCAGCACCTCGTCGTTGAGGCGCACGCGCCGGAGGTCCTGCCGGTAGATCGACAGATCCACCCAGATGGTCGAGAGGTCGGCGACGACGAAGGCCGGCTTCTGCTCGGAAGCGTATTCGCCGAGCGAGATCTGCCGCTCGATGATGGTGCCGGCGATCGGGGCCTTGAGCTCGTAGATGGTGAGGCTCTGGTTGCTCTCGATCGCGGCCAGCAGATCGTCCTTGCCGACCTTGTCGCCGATGCGCTTCAGGATCGATTTTGCGAGGCCCGGAAAGCGCGGCGTCACCTGCACCACGGCCTCCTGGTTGGCGCGCAGGATGCCGTTGAACGACAGCGTGTCGGTCAGCGTGGCGCTCGCGGCCTCCGCCAGCACCACGCCGGCGGCCGCGAGCTTGACGTCGGAGATGCGGATGCGGTCGGCGCCGTGCTCGTCCTGCTCGACATGGTCGTTCGGCTTCTTCTCGGAATGCTCGGCATGCTCGGTGTGCGTGACCTTGGCCGGCGCGAGCAGGGACGTGCCGTAGGCGCCGAGCGCGGCGGCAACGATGGCAATGAGGATGGTGGAGGATGTCTTCATCGTGCACTCTCCCGGGCCAGCGTGAAGGGATTGCCGACGAGGCCTTCGATGGTGGCCACCCCCGCATGGAAGTTCTGGAGCGCCTCCTGCTCGCGCAGGCGGGCCTGGGTGACGCTCGCCTGGGCGTCGAGCACTTCGAGCAGGGTGAAGCGGCCCTGGCCGTAGCCCTGTGCGATCGCTTCCGATGCTTCCGTCGCCTTGGGAATCGCGGTCTCGCGCAGCACCGCGAGTTCGCGCAGCGAGCCCTGGAGCGAGTCGTAGGCGCGCCCCGCAACCACGATCAGTGTGTTGCGGTTGGCCTCGCGCTCGGCCCTGGTCTTGGCGAGGCTTTCCTGCGCCGAGAGGATGTTGCCCTGGTTCTGGTCGAACACCGGGATCGGGACCGAGACGGTCAGGCGCGCGGCGTCGTCATTTGTCTCGTTGAAGTGACGCCAGCCGGCCGCGATCCGTACGTCCGGATAGGGCCGGAGGCGCGCCATAAGCAGCTCGGCATTGCGCTGGGCATAGATGGCGGTCCAGCGCACCAGCTGCGGATTGGCATCGATGGCGGCGACGACCGACTGGAACGTCGGCGTCCGTCCGGTCGTGTCGAGCCGGCCGGAGACCTCGCCAAATTTTGCCGCGGGATCGCCCATCAGCACGGCAAGCTCGCGGCGGGCGCTCGCCAGCGTCGCTTTGAAACGCTCGCGGTCGGCCTTCACCAGCGCGGATGCGACCTCGGCACGGCCGGTCTCGGCCGGCGAGGAGGCGCCGGCCTCGACGCGGCGGCGCAAGAGCGGCGTCAGCCGGTCGATCGCGGCGATCTGCTCGTCCAGGATCTGGATGCGCCGCTGCGCGCTGAGCACGCTGAGAAAGGCGATCGCCGTCTCCGACAGCACCTCGAGCCTGACGGCCTTGCGCTGGATCGCGGCGACCTCGATGCCGGCCGCGCCCGCGGCGATCCGCGCATCGCGCTTGCCGAACAGCTCGAAGGCCTGGCTGATCTGAACCGTGGTCTCGGCCGATCGCGTGCCGCGATAATTGCCGGAGCCGAACGAATTGTCCTGCTCATAGGACAGTTCCGGATTGAGCAGGGCGCCGGCCTGGATGCGCTGACCGGTGGCGATGCCGACATCGCGCTCCGCCGCGGTCAGGCGCGGGCTCGCGGCCAGCGCGCGCGACAGCGCCGCGCGCATGGTCAGGCTCTGGGCGTGCGCCTGCTGCGTCAGCGAGGGGCCAACGAAAATCGCCAACGCGCATGCGAGGCGCGCGGCAGTCCGTCTGCAAGACATGAAGATGACCTGTGAACAATAGCATCGTGGGTGCACGGGCACCCGGCTGATCGGTTCAGGTCAGATCTTTGGGAGGCGGGGACGTCGTGTCGGGCGCGATGCCGTCGAGCGTCGGCTGCTGCTGCGGGACCGGTGCGGCAAGGATGTCGGCGATAGTTTCGGACAGCACCGGCTGCGCGACAGCGACCGAAAAACAACCATGGCAATGATGGCCGCCGGGGGCCTTGTGATGGCCGTGGTCGGCGGACCCGTCGTCGAGGATCAACGAAATCTCCGAGCCGCCGGAGGGGCTGGTGACGTCGATGTCGTGCGCGCCATGGAGCAGGCCCGACAGCAGGTACATGGTTGCCACCAGCGCAGCCACCAGCCCGCGCCAGTTGCGCGAGACGCGAATTCTGCTGGGGTGGCGGATCGAAGTCACGAGGTCTCCTGATCCGCCTGCGGTAGCATGGCGGCGGGAACAGTGTCGACCCGCAATAGTGTTACGTGTGGGGAACTCAACGTCGCAGTCGGACACGAAAAGGCCCCAGCCCGGGCTAACCGGCTGAGGCCTTCGTGCTCACAATCTTCACCCTTGGGACTTGGGGAGACAATTCGCATCCTGCGGGTTCGTTCCGTTCGGCCGCCGAAATAGGAACGTTCCGCCGTCTGCCTCATTAGCGCGCAGGAGAACATTGAGGAGGACGGACTATGAACGGACTGATCTATCTCGTCGGCTTGATCGTCGTGATCATGGCGATCTTGTCGTTGTTCGGCCTGCGTTGAGAGAGCTGAACATGGCCATCGAAGCTCTCGTGCAGGAAGACGTCATTGAAAGTCGGGTGCAGGCGGGCGAGGACCGCTGGGGCGTTCAATGGAGTTCGATCGTCGCAGGCGCATTCGCTGCCGCGGCGTTGTCCTTCATCTTGATAAGCTTTGGCGTCGCCATTGGGCTCGGCGTCAGCTCAACCTCGCCGACATGGCGCGACGCATCAGCGGCACTGGCACTGCTTTCGGGATTGTATTTGATCCTTCAGGCCGCCGCGAGTTTCAGCCTCGGCGGCTACATTGCGGGTCGCATCAGGCGGCCTGCCGTCTCGCCTGCGGGCATGGACGACGAGGGCGAGCGTCGGGACGGTCTCCATGGTCTGATGTCATGGGCGTTGGCCGTGCTGATCGGCGGCGCCTTCCTCGCGCTTCTCGGTGCGGCTGCGATCGATCGCTCGCCGGCCCGGACTTCGACCGGCGCAGCGACTGCGGCAGAACCGATGCTGAGCTATGAACTGGACAAGCTGTTCCGCGCGCCGAGGCGACCTCCCACCGACCTGAGGGAAACCCGCGCGGAAGCCGGGCGCATCCTGATGACGTCGTCGAGCCACAGCGGCGTCAGCACTGACGATCGCGCCTATCTGGTGCAACAGGTCGCAGCGCTGACCGGATTGCCGGCGCCGGACTCCGAGCGTCGGGTCGATGCCGTGATTGCGGACTCCCGCACGGCGATCAACCGCGCGCGACGCAGCTCGATCATCCTCGCCTTCTCGGTTGCAGCCGCAACCCTGATTGGAGCGGTGGTGGCCTGGGCTGCCGCTGCTGCAGGCGGCCGGCACCGCGACGGCGAGCCTCTGCCGGACTGGATGACAAGTTCGGACCGCTTCCATCGCGGCCGGCGCGCGATGCCGGTGCCGTAGTCCGATCAGGCGTGGGCTCAGCTATCTGTTTGAGGCACATCGGCGGACGAACTCGGCGATCAGCGTCGAGATCTCCGCCGGGCGTTCCAGGTTCGGGAGATGGGCCACATCGGGCATTTCGTGACCTTGCGCTCCCGGGACCGAAGCGACGAGCTGGCGACAGCGGTCCTGAACGTAGGGAAAATCGAGACCGCCCCATATGACCAGCGTTGGCACCGAGATTTCGTGGAGACGGTGGAAGAACGGCTTGATGTCCACGTCCGATCCGAACGGCGGTGAACGAAGCGCGATGCTGTTCATATCCAGCAGCAGGTCACGCGCGGGGCCGGTCACGCGACCTTCGGCCGCCAGCGGTCCGTCCAGCCAGAGCCTGGCTTTCATCGCGTTCAGCCGTCCGAGGTCGCCGGAGGCCTCCGCCTCCTTCGACTGCATCATCAATGTCTCGATCTCGGGAGAATAGACCGGGTCGGGCGCGCCCGCGACATTGGGAGCGATCAGAACGAGCGCGCGGACACGCGACGGGTGCCGCAATGCGGCATCGAGCGCGATGCGGCCGCCGAGGGAGCAGCCAACGAGGATCGCGGGCTTGCCGTCCGCGGTCGCCTCCAGCACTGCGACGAGATCTGCGAGCGCAGAAAAGTCCTCCGGCTCGGCGCGCGTTTCGCCAAAGCCGCGTCGGTCGTACGCGACCGCCCTGTGGGTGGCAGCCATTCCATCCAATTGGGCGCGCCACATGCGCCGGTCGCACACATTGGCATGAAGGAAGACGACAGCCGAGCCGTCGCCTGAAACTTCTGTCGCAAGCCTGGCGCGACCGGACGCGATGTATTGCATGATCGCGCTAGGCCTTCTCCTCCCAGATCATCGCGAGATGCACGATGGTCTGCACCGCCTTTTCCATGTCCTGCCGGCTGACCCATTCCAGGCGCGAGTGGAACGCGTGCTCGCCCGCAAAAATATTGGGGCAGGGCAGGCCCATGAAGGACAGGCGCGAGCCGTCGGTGCCGCCGCGGATCGCGGTGCGCATCGGGCGCAGGCCGGCGCGGCGGATCGCCTCGATGGCGTATTCGAGCACGTGCGGGTGACGGTCGATCACCTGCTTCATGTTGCGGTACTGCTCCCTGACTTCGAACTTGTAGGTCGAGCGCGGATAGTCCTTCATCACATCCTTGACGATGCCCTCGAGCAGGTCCTCTTTCTCCCTCAAGCCTTCCTCGGTGAAGTCGCGGACGATGAAAGAGAGTGTTGCCTGCTCCAGCGCGCCCTCGATACCGATCGGATGCAGGAAGCCCTGCTTGCCCGAAGTCGTCTCCGGCGAGCAGCCTTCTCTGGGCAGACGCTCGACGATGGCGGCCGCGATCTTGACCGCGTGCTCCATCTTGCCCTTGGCATAGCCGGGATGGGCGCTGACGCCGGTGATGGTGATGGTGGCGCCGTCGGCCGAGAAGGTCTCGTCCTCGACGCAGCCCGCGCTTTCGCCGTCCATGGTGTAGCCGAAGTCGGCCCCGAGCTTCTTCAGATCGACATTGTCGACGCCGCGGCCAATCTCTTCGTCCGGCGTGAACAGGATCTTGATGGTGCCGTGCTTCACGTCGGGGTTGTTGATGAAGAAATACGCGGCATCCATGATCTCGGCGACGCCGGCCTTGTTGTCGGCGCCCAGCAGCGTGGTGCCGTCGGTGGTGATGATGTCGTTGCCGATCTGGTTCTTCAGCGCTGGATGCTCCGTGAAGCGGATCACCTGGCTGGTATCGCCCGGCAGCACGATGTCGCCGCCGCGATAGTTCGTCACGACCTGCGGCTTGACGGCCTTGCCGGTCACGTCGGGCGAGGTGTCCATGTGCGAGCAGAAGCAGATCACCGGCACCTTCTTGTCGGTGTTGGCCGGGATCGTTCCGTAGACGTAGCCGTAATCGTCGAGATGGGCGTCCGCCACGCCGATGTCCCTGAGCTCGGCGGCAAGCACGCGGCCGAGGTCCTTCTGCTTCTCGGTCGAGGGCGAGCTGGGGGATTCCGGATCGGACTGGGTGTCGATGGTGACGTAGCGCAGGAAGCGCTCGGTCACGGTGTGCGAAAAGGTGAGGGAGGACATTTCTGGTCAAACCGCCGGGGTCAGGGGAGAGAGGCGGTATATCAGAAAAGCAGGCCTTGATGCGGCCGGATCAGGCTTAAGCTTGTTTAGATCGCCTCTTTCAGTTCCTTGACCGGGTGGAAGGTGACCTTCTTGCTGGCCTTGATGTGGATCGGCTCGCCGGTGGCCGGGTTGCGGCCGGTGCGGGCGGCGCGCTTGCGGACCTGGAGGATGCCGAGCCCGACGATGCGGACGCGATCGCCCTTCTTCAGGTGCTTGGTGATCAGGTCGACCATGTCGGTGAGAACGGCCTCGGCGCGCTTCTTCGACAGGTCCTGGCTCTCCGCAATATCTGCGGCGAGGTGCTTGAGCGTGATGGTCGCGGCCGCGGCTGCCTTCTTGGCCGAATCCTTCTTAGCCATGTCTGGCCTCCTCCAATGTTCAATGGCAGGGAACCCCCTGAAAAGCTGAGAGAACGTGGGGATTCTCTAAGACCGGAAGGCCTAGACGATTCGGGCGCGGGCTGACTATGGCGCGGGCTCTGCCGGACGAAGGCCGCCGATCGCCCGCGCAAGCACGAAAGGCGTCGAGAAGTTCGGGCTAAGGCTATGAAAGGATTGCCAAAAATGGCGCGAGAGACGGGGCTCGAACCCGCGACCTCCGGCGTGACAGGCCGGCGCTCTAACCAACTGAGCTACTCCCGCGTGGTTCGCTGAACGCGCGCGGAACGAGGGGGGAATTAAAGGCGGGACTGGGTGAAGTCAAGGACGTTGCGCTGCGCCGGTCAATCTCGGCTAAGCATTGCTCTGGAAAACGAAAATGGCCGCCCGGAGGCGGCCATCGGTCCAGCCCGGAAGAGTGCGCCTCAGCGAATCTGGGACGCACCCGCGCTGGTCACCACGACCGGCTTGCCGGCCTTGATCACGTGGGTGGATTGGGCGGTCTGGCTGTAATCGGCATTGGTGCGGGCTGCGATCCCGAAGGCGGCCACGGCAATACCGGCCACCAGCGCCACCACTACGATCTTCAGGTGGGTCGCACGATCAACAGAGTGAATGGAGTGGTTCATATGAGCCTCCCGACGGGCTTTGCCGCCGTCTATGGGCTCTTGTTGTAAGGACCGTCTGTTTCCGGATGGTTTCGCGGGTTCCGCAAAATGGTTTCATCTCTACGCCCGGTTGGTTGCGCCGGGCTTGCCCCGCAGGACGGGGCTCAGGCCGCCCGGCCGATATCGTCCCGGATCGTGCGGGCCGCCCAGACGAACAGCAGGGCGCCGAGGACGGTGGTGACCGCCGCCGAGAGCAGGGAATAGCGCACGGCGTCCGCGCCGTAAGCGCCCTTCAGGGCGTCGTTGACGACGCCCACGGCGAGCGGGCCGACGCCCTGGCCGAAGCAGGTGGCGGTGAGCGCGATCAGCGCGGAGGCGAGCGCCCGCATGCTCGGCTTGGCGACCGTCTGCGCGATCGCGAAGATCGGCCCGAGATGGAAGCCGACCAGGAACGAGGTCAGCGCCAGCATGGCGACCATCATCGCAAAGTCCTGCGTCAGCATGCAGAGCGCGAACACCGGGCCGGCAAGGCCCGAGGTGATCGCGGGCGCCCACAGCTTCCAGCGGTCGTCGCGGCGGCCGATTTGCGCCACCACGAAGCCGCCGAGCAGGGTGCCGGCCATGCCCGCGAGCCCCTTGAAGGTGCCCGCATAGGTGCCGATCTCAGCGCTCGACAGGTGGTGCACGCGCGAGAGGAACGGCGGGATCCAGGCCGCGGTCGCGTAGTTCGTGTAGGTGGTGAGGCAGAAGCCGATCAGCACGATGACGAAGCTGCGCTGCGAGGCGAGGAAGCGCAGCGTCGGCCCCAGCGGCTCGGGCACGAAGCTCTCCTGCATCGCGCCGCGCTTCGGCTCTGTTATCGTCAGCCACAGGACCAATGCGAGCAGGATGCCGGGCAGGCCGGCGACATAGAACGCCATCCGCCAGCCATAGTGCTGGTTGACGTAGCCGCCGACGAAATAGCCGAGGAAGACGCCGAGATAGGTGCCGATGGCGTAGATACCGAGCGCGCGCGGGCGCTCGTTCTTGGCGAAGAGATCGGCGACGATCGACTGCGAGGCGGGCGAGCCTGCGGATTCGCCGATGCCGACACCGATGCGCGCCAGCGCCAGCGAGGTCACGCTCGAGGCCGCGCCGCACAGCGCCGTCATCGCGCTCCAGAACGCGAATGCGGCGGCGACGATGTTGCGCCGGTTGAGCCGGTCGGCGACGCGCGCGATGGGAATGCCGAGCAGGGAATAGAACAGCGCGAAGCCGAAGCCCGCGAGCAAGCCCATCATGGTATCGCTGAGTGCAAACTCCTTCTTGATCGGCTCGATCAGGACGTTGAAGATCGTGCGGTCGAGGAAGTTCAGCGCGTAGATGATCGTGAGCAGGCCGAGCACGTAATAGCGCCGCGGCGAGGGCTTTGCCGCGGTGGCCGTTTGCACCGACATCTGTGACGTCACATCGACCATCGCATCCCCCCAATTTGTCTTTGTTATCGTTGTCGGTCCAGCTCTTCGTGGGGCTGACAGGTCAGCCTTCGCGGATGTAGTTCCCCGCTTCGAATTCGACCGGCGGCGCGCCTTGATCGAACGAGACGCCGATCGGATCGCGACCCGCTTCCATCGCTTCCAGTTGCTCGCCCAGCATGCGCCGGATCATCAGGATGCCGCGGTCGCTCTGGCCGAAATGCTCCTCGGAGTGGATGGTCTGCGGGCCCTGGCCGACCTGGGCCTCGTAATCGCCCGGGAATTGCTGGTGCTCTTCCTCCGTCATGTCCCACCAGAATTTTCCGTTGAATTTCGAGCGCATGCGCCCGATGTCGCCTGTGTTCTTGACGCGGCCGGCGACGTAGATGCGGAAAGACGTGTCGTCGATCGGCAGGGTCCAGCCGATCGACTCGACGCGGGCAAACTGCGCCACGCGCGGGTTCGGCACGACACGCAAAGTGGGGAGGGCGGCCTCGGTGACGCGATAGAACACACGGCCGTCGCCCTGCCTGCGGATCGAGCGCACGGCGATGCCGCGCGGCGTCTTGTCGAATTTCACCTCCGGCATCGAGGCCATCATGTCGGTGAATTGCGGCCCCGAGAACGAGCCGTGCAGCACCGGCACGTGGTAGGGGTCGACCACGTTCTCGAAATGCTGGAGCCAGTTGCAGGGGATCACCGCAGGCCCGCCGCCGCCGATCGATGAATCGTCGGCCTCGACGAACTCGCCGTCGTCCATGTTTTCCAGGCACTCGTAAGCCGGCAGCACCGGGCGTTTCTCGGCCGGGCCCATATAGGCGAAGATCAGCCCGTAGCGCTCCTCGACCGGATACCAGGGCTGGCGCACCTTGTCCTTGAACTGGCCGCCGTCGGGCTCGCAGGGCTGCTCCAGGCAATGGCCCTCGGTGTCGAACTTCCAGCCGTGATAGCAGCAGCGGATGCCGTCCTCCTCGACCTTGCCATAGTAGAGCGTGGTGCCGCGATGGCAGCAGCGCGCGTGCAGCAGGCCGACGCGGCCGTGCCTGTCGCGGAACAGCACCAGATCTTCGCCGAGCGCGCGCACCTTCTTCGGCGTGTCACTGGCGTCGCTGACAAGCCCGACCGGATGCCAGTAGCGGCGCAGCAGCTCGCCCATCGGCGTGCCGCGCACGACCGAGGTGAGCTCGGTGCGCGTGCTCGCCGGCTTCATTGCATAGGCGGTGCCGAGATCGCGATCCCGCTGGGTCATGGTCATGCTGTTCCTCCCGCGCCGCAGGCCTTGGATGGCCGGTCATCTTCGCGTGTCGGGTCAGTCAAAAGCAGATAGATGACAATGTCAACGATATTCCGGAATGCGTCTTAGTCGCATTCGGATCAGATGGGGGAGGTTGCGCTACCAGACTTGGCATGCCCCGGCTTTCTTGGCAGAGGTGGACCATGAGCCAGACATCGAGCAGGGACGGGCACGCGTCGCCCGATGCGGACGGAAGCCACTCGCCGGCGCCGATCACCGTGATGCTGTCGTCGCGACTGATGGTGCTCGCCAACCTGCTCAAGCGCGGCGCGATCCTGCGCTACAAGCGCCTTGCCGGACTGAACTCGGTCGAGTTCGGTCTCGTCGCCTCGCTCGGCCGCCGGCCGCCGATGAGCGTGGCGCGGCTCGCCGAAGCCGTCGGCCAGGACAAGGGCCAGATCAGCCGCGCGCTCGCGGAACTGGTCTCGCGCAAGCTGATCGTGAAATCGGCGAACCCGAAGGACAGCCGCGAGGTGCTGGTCGCTCTGACCCCGGCGGGCCTCGCCGCGCATGATGCGATCGTCGAAGGCGCGCAGGAGCGCAATCGGCGCTTGCTGGAACAATTGAGCAAGGACGAGTTCGAGACGCTGCTGGCGCAGATCGACCGTCTCACGGCGACCGCCGAGAAAATGCTCGAAGCCGAGAAAGTTCCGCGCTGATCCCTCAGCAATCTCCGGAAATATTGGATCGCTTCTAAGAGTCTTTCTAAGAAGTTTTCAATTAGCGAATTCGCGCTCCCTCACATAAGCGTCGTCGCAAGCGCATGCCGTTCCGGGACAGGCGGCATGACGCATCAAAAAATGCAGCTTTGGGGTGCGCGTTGAACAGTCTGGGAATGCTGCGGTCGGCCGTGTTGGCGACCGCGTCCGCTTGGGTTTTGATGCCGCAGGCGTCGCTTGCACAATCTTCCGCGCACAGTGGTGCGCAGAACCTGCCGTCGGTCACCGTCACTGCGCCGGAAGCACGGCGGCGTGCAGCCGCAGCGGCGCCGCGCCGCGCGCCGCGGCCGTCGGCGCAGACCGCCGCCAGCCGCAGACCGGTTCAGCAGCGCAATGTCGGCTTCGTCGAGACGCCGCGTGGTCCGGTGAATGGCTACGTCGCCGGCCGCAGCTCGTCAGGCACCAAGACCAACACGCCGATCATGCAGACGCCGCAATCGGTGTCGGTGATCGGCGCCGAGCAGATCCGTGACCAGAAGCCGAACAAGCTCGACGAAGTCCTGCGCTACACAGCCGGCGTGCGCGCCGGAACGTTCGGCGCGGATACGCGCAACGACTGGTGGCTGATCCGCGGCTTCAAGTCCGACGACATCGGACTGTTTCTCGACGGCATGCAGCTCTTCTACACGTCCTATGCGAGCTGGAAGCTCCAGCCCTCGAACATGGAGCGAGTCGAGGTGCTGCGCGGTCCGTCGGCAGTGCTCTATGGCGGATCGAGCCCGAGCGGTATCGTCAACGTCATCAGCAAGATGCCGCCGACCGAGCCGATCCGCTACATCGAGACCGGCGTCAACAATTTCGGCAACGCCTATGTCGGCTTCGACGTCGGCGGACCGGTCGCGACGCAGCCGCAGGACGGCAAGCTGTTCTATCGCGTCGTCGGCCAGGTCCAGAACGGCAACACCCAGGTCAACTTCACGCCCGACAACAACTACTTCATCGCGCCATCGTTCACTTGGAAGCCGGATGCCGACACGACCTTTACGGTGCTCGCGTCGGCTTCGAAGCAGGACACGCGCGGCATCAACTTCCTGCCCTACCAGGGCACGGTGACCAACGGGCCGCTCGGCAAGATCCCGACCAGCTTTTTCGCCGGCGATCCCAACGTCGACAAGTTCACCCGCGAGCAGGAGATGCTCGGCTACCAGTTCGAACGCAATCTCACCGACGATCTGACGTTCCGGCAGAATGCGCGGTTCGCGCATGTCGACGTGACTTATCGCGGCTATGTCGGCAACGGCTGGTCCGACATCAACACGGCCAGTTTGGCTCGCTACAATTGGTATGCGAAGAACACTGCCAATCAGGCCAATCTCGACAACCAGCTGGAGTACCGCTTCAACACCGGTCCTGTCAGGCACACGATGCTGTTTGGCGTCGATCTGAAGGGCTACCAGATCGACGACTATCAGGCCTTCAACTTCGGTACAGTCCCGTCGATCAACGTGTTCAATCCCGCCTACGGGACCAACATTCCGATCACTGGCGCCCCGTTTCGCAACGCCCGGATAACGCAGAAGCAGGCCGGGACCTACGTCCAGGACCAGATGAAGCTCGGCAACTTCACGCTGGTGCTGAGCGGTCGCAACGATTGGGTCGAGACGACGCAGGCCGCGCGCGACACGGGCGCCACGGTCGCCAGCCGCGACGACAGCAGGTTCAGCGGGCGCGCTGGGCTGATCTACAATTTCGACAACGGTATCGCGCCCTACGTCTCCTATTCGACAAGCTACAATCCGATCATCGGGCTCAACGCGCAGAACCAGTTGTTTCTGCCGGAGACCGGCCAGCAGGCCGAGATCGGCGTGAAGGTCGCGCCAAAGGGATTCGACGGCTACTTCACCGCCTCGGTGTTCGACCTGAAGCGGCAGAACGTGGCCACCACCGATCCGGTCATCACCACGCTGCAGAACCAGACCGGCGAGGTGACCTCCCGCGGTATCGAGCTCGAAGCAGTGGCCAATGCCACGAAGGAATTGAAGTTCATTGGCGCCTTCACGGCGTATCATCTCTTCACCAGCAAGGATCTCAATCCGGCGCTGGTCGGCAAGACGCCGACCAACACGCCCGAGATGCTGGTGTCGGGCTGGGCGGACTACACCTTCAAGGATGGGCCGCTCGAAGGGTTCGGTTTCGGCGGCGGCGTGCGTTATATCGGCTCGTCCTGGGCCGACACCGCTAACACCCTCGAGGTTCCCGCAGTGGTGCTCGGCGATCTCGCGGTCCATTACGAATGGCAGAACTGGCGCACGGCGATCAACGTGATCAATTTCACCGACAAGATCTATGTCGCGAGCTGCGCGTCGACCTCATCCTGCTTCTACGGCGACCGCAGGCGCGTCGCCGCCAGCGTCTCGTACAAATGGTGAGGACAGGCGAGGGGACGCCATCGTGAAGGCGCGCACGGTCAGGCTCTGGTCCGTGGTCCACACCTGGACCAGCCTGATCTCGACCGTCTTCCTGCTGCTGCTCTGCCTCACCGGCCTGCCGCTGATCTTCCATCACGAGATCGATGAGCTCCTGGGCTATGCCCCCCAGCCCGAAGCTCACGCGGGCGCGGCGCGTGCGACGACGCAAGCCGTCGCCGACGCCGCGCTCGCCGCGGATCCCGGCCGCGTGATGCAATATATCTCCTGGGACAAGGACGAGCCCGGGATCGTGACCGCCTTCACCAACAGCGCCGTCGACGGGCTGCCTGACAATACCACCGTGCGCGCCTTCGACGCGGTCTCGACCAAGCTGCTCGGACCGGTCGGCATCGGCCCGATGCTGATCATGCTCAAGCTGCATACCGACATGTTCGTCGGCCAGCCTGGAAAGCTGTTTCTCGGCGGGATGGGGCTGTTGTTCGCCATCGCCATCGTCTCCGGCGTGGTGCTGTACTGGCCGTTCACCCGGCGGTTGCGCTTTGCCACCATTCGCGACCGCGCCTCGCGCCGCGTGCGCTGGCTCGACTGGCACAATCTGATCGGCGTCGTGACGGTCGCCTGGGCGCTGGTGGTTGGCGTCACCGGCGTCGTCAACACCTGGGCCGAACTGATGCTCAACCAGTGGAAGGCCACCGAGCTTGCCAGCATGGTCGCGCCCTATGCCGGCAAGCCGCCGCCCTCGCATCTCGCCTCGCTCGATGACGTCGTCGCGCGCGCGAGACAGGCGGCGCCGGGCATGGAGGTCGCCTTCATCGCCTTTCCGGGCACGCCCTTCAGCTCCTCGCATCACTTCGCCGCCTTCATGCGCGGCGACACGGCTTTGACTGCGCGGCTGCTCAAGCCGGTGCTGCTTGACGGCGAAACCGGGGAGGTCGCCGACAGCCGGGCGCTGCCGCTCTATCTTCAGGCGCTTCTGATCTCGCAGCCGCTGCATTTCGGCGACTATGGCGGGATGCCGCTCAAGGTGATCTGGGCCGCGCTCGACCTGCTCACCATCGTTGTGATCGGCAGCGGCCTCTATCTCTGGCTGGCGCGGCGGCGCAAGCGCGCGCCCGCCAAGGCCGACGCATTCGCCAGACGAGCCCCGGTCCCGTCGTGACGCATGGCTCCTCTGACCGCTCGCGCCTGTGGATACGTGTCTTTGCTGCACCTATCCTGCTGGTGGTTGCGACGATCACGGGCCTGTTAGCGGCGCTGCTCTGGGGAACGCTCGGTCAGTATGTCGCCTGGGTGACGGTCGGGGCCCCGGTACTGGTCATTGCCTGGGTTTGGGTGCGCTGCCGCACGCAAAAACCCGAGCATTTTGACCGGATGTTACGCGGCAAATAGCTGCCGCGGCCGGCGCGCCGCAATTCCAGAGCTGCTGCTGCAAAACTGTGGCCGCCCTTGCTGGGTCCGGCGATCTGCTCCATACCAGCCGCGGGGTGATTCCGGGATTTTTCGCTGGTCTGGGAGCGGCAAAGGGCCTGAAAAGAGCGTGTCTTGCGCCCATTGGTGCACTGCGCTAAGGCTCAGAACAATTCCAAACTGGACGAATCCGTGGCTGTCCCGAGGCTGCGGGAAAAAGGGCTCGTCAATGAGCGGTATTCTACAGAACTATCTACCACTCGTCGTCTTTATAGGGGTAGCGGGCCTCATTGGCCTGGTGCTGCTGATCGCGCCCTTCATCGTCGCGTTCCAGCAGCCGGATCCGGAAAAGCTGTCGGCGTATGAGTGCGGTTTCAACGCCTTCGACGACGCCCGCATGAAGTTCGACGTTCGCTTCTATCTGGTCGCCATCCTCTTCATCATCTTCGACCTCGAGGTGGCGTTCCTGTTTCCCTGGGCGGTGGCGTTCGGCAAGCTTGGCGCGACCGGCTTCTGGTCCATGGTGGTGTTCCTCGCCGTGCTGACGGTCGGGTTCGCCTATGAATGGAAGAAGGGAGCACTCGAATGGGATTGAACCCTGCATCGTCCGCCGGTCCGGTTCTCGCACCGGCCCCCAAGGGCATCCTGGACCCGTCGACCGGCAAGCCGGTCGGGGCCAATGATCCGTTCTTCCTCGAGGTCAATTCCGAGCTGTCCGACAAGGGCTTCTTCGTGGCCGCGACCGACGACCTCATCACCTGGGCCCGCACCGGCTCGCTGATGTGGATGACCTTCGGTCTCGCCTGCTGCGCAGTCGAGATGATGCAGGTGTCGATGCCGCGCTACGACGTCGAGCGCTTCGGCTTCGCCCCGCGTGCCTCGCCGCGCCAGTCCGACGTGATGATCGTCGCGGGCACCCTGACCAACAAGATGGCGCCGGCTTTGCGCAAGGTCTACGACCAGATGCCCGAGCCGCGCTACGTCATCTCGATGGGCTCCTGCGCCAACGGCGGCGGCTACTATCACTATTCCTACTCGGTCGTGCGTGGCTGCGACCGCATCGTGCCGATCGACATCTACGTGCCGGGCTGCCCGCCCACGGCGGAAGCGCTGCTCTACGGCGTGCTGCTGCTGCAGAAGAAGATCCGCCGCACCGGCACCATCGAACGCTAAGGTTTTACGTCATGGACGACGCCAAGCTCGACGCCCTGGGGCAGACGATCGTTAGCGCGCTTCCGGGCGCCGCGCTCGGTCACTCCGTGGCCTTCAACCAGCTCACGGTCGATGTCGAGGCCGGCAAGATCGTCGAGGTGGTGACGTACCTCCGCGACGATCCGAAATGCCGTTTCGTCAACTTCACCGACATCACGGCGGCGGACTATCCCGATCGCGAGAAGCGTTTCGACGTCATCTATCACTTCCTGTCACCGACGCTGAACACGCGGATCCGGCTCAAGGCCCAGGCCGACGAGACCACGCAGGTGCCGTCGCTGATCGAGGTGTTCCCGGGCGCCGACTGGTTCGAGCGCGAGGCCTACGACCTCTACGGCGTGTTCTTCGTCGGCCATCCCGACATGCGCCGCATCCTCACCGATTACGGTTTCGAAGGCCATCCGCTGCGCAAGGATTTCCCGACCACCGGTTTCGTCGAGGTCCGCTACGACGATCAGGAGAAGCGGGTGGTGTACGAGCCGGTGCGCCTCAACCAGGAATTCCGCAAGTTCGATTTCCTCTCGCCGTGGGAAGGGGCGGACTATCCGCTTCCCGGTGACGAGAAGGCGGGACCGAAGGTCTGATCATGAACGAGCAACCCGAACAGCTTCGCAATTTCACCATCAATTTCGGCCCGCAGCATCCTGCGGCGCACGGCGTGTTGCGTCTGGTGCTGGAGCTTGACGGCGAAGTCGTCGCCCGCGTCGACCCGCATATCGGCCTGCTTCATCGCGGCACCGAAAAGCTGATCGAGCAGAAGACCTATCTCCAGGCGATCCCGTATTTCGACCGGCTCGACTACGTCGCGCCGATGAACCAGGAGCATGCCTTCTGTCTCGCCGCAGAGAAGCTGCTCGGCATCGAGGTGCCGCGCCGCGGCCAGCTCATCCGCGTGCTCTATTGCGAGATCGGCCGCATTCTCTCGCATCTTCTCAACGTCACCACGCAGGCGATGGACGTCGGCGCGCTGACCCCGCCGCTGTGGGGTTTCGAAGAGCGCGAGAAGCTGATGGTATTCTACGAGCGCGCCTCCGGCAGCCGTATGCATGCAGCCTACTTCCGCGTCGGCGGCGTGCATCAGGACCTGCCGCAGAAGCTGGTCGACGACATCGATGCCTGGTGCGATCCGTTCCTGAAGGTGGTGGACGATCTCGACCGGCTGCTCACCGCCAACCGCATCTTCAAGCAGCGCAACGTCGACATCGGCGTGGTGTCGCTGAAGGAAGCCTGGGAGTGGGGCTTTTCGGGCGTGATGGTGCGCGGCTCGGGCGCGGCCTGGGATTTGCGCAAGTCGCAGCCCTACGAGTGCTACGCCGAGATGGATTTCGACATTCCGATCGGCAAGAACGGCGACTGCTACGACCGTTATCTGATCCGCATGGAAGAGATGCGCCAGTCCATTCGCATCATGAAACAGTGCATCCAGAAGCTGAATGCGGCCGATGGGAAGGGCCCCGTCGTCGTCGAGGACAACAAGGTCGCGCCGCCGCGCCGCGGCGAGATGAAGCGCTCGATGGAAGCGCTGATCCACCACTTCAAGCTCTACACCGAAGGCGTCCACGTGCCCGCCGGCGAGATCTACGCCGCGGTCGAGGCGCCCAAGGGCGAGTTCGGCGTCTATCTGATCTCCGACGGCACCAACAAGCCCTACAAGTGCAAGATCCGCGCGCCGGGCTTTGCGCATCTCCAGGCCATGGACCACATCTGCCGCGGCCATCTGCTCGCCGACGTCTCGGCGATCCTCGGCTCGCTCGACATCGTGTTCGGAGAGGTCGATCGGTGATGGCGCAGGCGCCAATCCAGTTTGACCGCGCCTCGGGGGCCCTTGAAGGGGCCAACCTGTGGGAGCGGACGGCTGCCTTGGCGCTGGTGACGGGATCGAAGATCTCCTCGCACTTCTCGCATATGGGCTACATCGCCTGCGCCAATCTGCTGGCGAAGACGCTGCCCAAGCGCAACATCGCGATCAAGCTCAACCCCGACGCCGTGTTCGAATTCCCTTACGGCGACGGCTACTGGAGCAAGCTGCTCAACCGCTCCTACAATTACGAGGACGAGCTGGAGCTGCTGTTCGCCGATTCCATCGACGTCGACTACACGCTGCTCGATTGCGGGGCCAATTACGGCTACTGGTCGGTGCTGGTGTCGAGCAGACCGTTCGGCTCGCACAAGGCGATCGCGATCGAGCCGTCCGGGCAGAACTACCCGAAGCTCGCCAACAACGCCCGCGTCAATGGCAACCGCTTCGAGGCCATGAAGTGCGCCATCGGCGCCACCCGCGGCACCGCGCGGCTGTCGGGCACCAAGCACGAAGCCTTCAGCATCGCCGGCGATCCCTCAGCGGGCGGTGAGGACGTGCCTGTGATCGCGCTCGACAACCTCATCGACGACGGCAAGGTCTCTGCCAGCGGCAAATATCTGATCAAGCTCGACGTCGAGGGTGTCGAGATCGAGGCGATCAAGGGCGGCGCCCGGCTGCTCCAGGCCGACAGCGTCATCATGTGCGAGGAGCACGGCAGCGATCGCTCGCATGCGGTCTCGCGCTACATCCTCGAACAGACCCCGCTGAAGCTGATCGTGTTCGATCCGCGCAGCAATCGGATGGAGACCGTGACCGAGCTGTCGATCCTCGACCGCATCAAGGTTTCGACCCATGTCGGCTACAACGTTTTCGGCACCGCAAGCGCATTCTGGCAGGACAGGATCGAAGCCCTGAATGCCAAGAACCTGAATGCCAAGACTTCGCGCCGTATGCAGTGAGAGATTGAAGATATGTCCGTCCGCCGATTAGCACCGAAGGAAGTCCAGCCCGCGAGCTTTGCGTTCACGGAGGAGAACCTCGCGTTCGCCAAGCAGCAGATCGCGAAATATCCGGCCGGCCGGCAAGCCTCCGCGGTCATCGCGATCCTCTGGCGTGCGCAGGAACAGCACGACGGCTGGGTCTCGGAAGCCGCGATCCGCGTCATCGCCGACATGCTCGACATGCCCTATATCCGCGTGCTGGAAGTCGCGACCTTCTACACGATGTTCCAGCTCGCACCCGTGGGCAAGAAGGCTCACGTCCAGGTCTGCGGCACCACGCCGTGCCGCCTGCGCGGTGCCGAGGATCTGATTCACGTCTGCGAGCACCGCATCCATCACGAGCCCTTCCATCTCTCCAAGGACGGCAATTTCAGCTGGGAAGAGGTGGAGTGCCTCGGGGCCTGCGTGAACGCGCCGATGGTGCTGATCGGCAAGGACACCTATGAGGACCTGACCAAGGAGAGCTTCGGCAAGGTGCTCGACGGTTTTGCCTCGGGCAATCCGCCCAAGCCCGGTCCGCAGAACGGCCGCCAGTTCTCGGCGCCGAGCACCGGACCGACCACGCTGAAGGAGATCACCTGATGCGTGATCTCTCGTCGCAGGCCATGCAGGGGAGCGGTGCCGTGAAGAACTGGGGCTTCATCGCGATGCATGCCGCCGTGGCGGCCACATTCATTTTCCTGCTGCAGCGTTTCAGCCTGAACGCGTCGCTGGAATCCAGCCTGCTCTGGGCGCTGACCTTCGGTGTCTGCGCCGCCGGACTTGCCTACAAGCAGTCCAATCGTTGATCGGAAAGCACTGATATGCTCGAGGACAAGGACCGCATCTTCAAGAACCTCTACGGCCTCCACGATTGGGGGCTCGAGGGCGCGCGGCGTCGCGGCGCCTGGGATGGCACCAAGACCATCATCGACAAGGGCCGCGACTGGATCATCAACGAGATGAAGGCCTCAGGGCTCCGCGGCCGCGGCGGCGCCGGCTTCCCGACCGGTCTCAAATGGTCCTTCATGCCGAAGGAATCGACCGACGGCCGGCCGAGCTATCTCGTCGTCAACGCCGACGAATCCGAGCCCGGCACCTGCAAGGATCGCGAGATCATGCGGCACGATCCGCATCTGTTGATCGAAGGGTGCCTGATCGCCAGCTGCGCGATGAACGCGCATGCCTGCTACATCTATGTCCGCGGCGAGTTCATCCGCGAGCGCGAGCATCTCCAGGCCGCGATCGACCAGGCCTATGAGGCCAAGCTGGTCGGCAAGGACAACGTCAACGGCTGGCCGTTCGACATCTATGTCGCGCACGGCGCCGGCGCCTACATCTGCGGCGAGGAAACTGCGCTGCTCGAAAGCCTCGAAGGCAAGAAGGGCCAGCCGCGCCTGAAGCCGCCGTTCCCGGCCAATGTCGGCCTGTTCGGCTGCCCGACCACCGTCAACAACGTCGAGTCCATCGCGGTTGCGCCGGACATCCTGCGCCGCGGAGCGGCGTGGTTCGCCGGCATCGGCCGTCCGAACAATGTCGGCACCAAGCTCTTCTGCATCTCCGGCCATGTCGAGCGGCCCTGCAACGTCGAAGAAGCCATGGGCATTCCGTTCCGTGAGCTGATCGACAAGCATTGCGGCGGCATCCGCGGCGGCTGGGACAACCTCAAGGCCGTGATCCCCGGCGGCTCCTCGGTGCGCATGGTGCCGGCCGAACAGATCATCGACACGCCGATGGATTTCGACAGTCTGAGCAAGCTGCGCTCGGGCCTCGGCACCGCAGCCGTGATCGTGATGGACAAGTCGACCGATCTGATCCGCGCCATCGCCCGCATCTCCTATTTCTACAAGCACGAGAGCTGCGGCCAGTGCACGCCGTGCCGCGAGGGCACGGGGTGGATGTGGCGCGTCCTCACCCGCATGGCGGAGGGCCGCGCCCACAAGCGCGAGATCGACATGCTGCTGGAAGTGACAAAGCAGGTCGAAGGCCACACCATCTGCGCGCTCGGCGACGCAGCCGCCTGGCCGATCCAGGGCCTGATCGCGCATTTCCGTCACGAGATCGAAGCGCGCATCGACCAGTATTCGCACAGGGCCGACATTGACGATATCGGCGTCCGCGATCCCGTGAACATGGTCGCGGCGGAGTAAGAGACATGACCAAGCTCATCATCGACGGCAAAGAGATCGATGTCCCCGCCGAATACACGCTGCTCCAGGCGTGCGAAGCGGCCGGCGCCGAGATTCCGCGCTTCTGCTATCACGAGCGGCTGTCGATCGCCGGCAATTGCCGGATGTGCCTCGTCGAGGTGAAGGGTGGCCCGAAGCCGGTCGCGAGCTGTGCCTGGGGCGTGCGCGACTGCCGTCCGGGTCCCAAGGGCGAGCCGCCGGAAATCTCGACGCGTTCGCCGATGGTGAAGAAGGCACGCGAAGGCGTGATGGAATTCCTTCTCATCAACCATCCGCTGGACTGCCCGATCTGCGACCAGGGCGGCGAGTGCGACCTTCAGGACCAGGCGATGGGCTATGGTGTCGACACCAGCCGCTTCGCCGAGAACAAGCGCGCGGTCGAGGACAAATATCTCGGCGCGCTGGTCAAGACCTCGATGAACCGCTGCATCCAGTGCACGCGCTGCGTCCGCTTCTCGGCGGAAGTCGCTGGCGCCCCCGAGATGGGCGCCACCGGCCGCGGCGAGGACATGGAGATCACGACCTATCTCGAGCACGCGCTGACGTCCGAATTGCAGGGCAACCTCGTCGACATCTGCCCGGTCGGCGCGCTGACATCGAAGCCCTATGCCTTCGCGGCGCGTCCCTGGGAGCTCGGCAAGACCCAGTCGATCGACGTGATGGACGGCGTGGGCTCGGCGATCCGCGTCGACACCCGCGGCCGTGAAGTGATGCGCGTGCTGCCGCGCATCAACGAGGCCGTGAACGAGGAGTGGATCTCGGACAAGACCCGCCACGTCGTCGACGGCCTGCGCACCCAGCGCCTCGACCGGCCCTATATCCGCGAAGCCGGCAAGCTGCGTGCGGCGAGCTGGCCCGAGGCCTTTGCCGCGATCGCCGCGAAAGCGGCGCGCACCGACGGCAAGCGCATCGGCGCGATCGCCGGCGACCTCGCCGGCGTCGAGGAGATGTTCGCGCTGAAGGATCTGCTGTCCAAGTACGGCTCGAGCAATCTGGCCGTGCAGGGCGGCGACGCCTTCGATCCCGCGCTTGGGCGCGGCTCGTATATTTTCAATCCGACGCTCGTTGGCGTGGAGCAGGCCGATGCGCTGCTCATCATCGGTGCCAATCCGCGCAAAGAGGCGGCGGTGTTCAACGCCCGCATCCGCAAGCGCTGGCGCGCCGGCGGCTTCAAGGTCGGCGTGATCGGCGCCAAGGTCGACCTGACCTACGACTACGATCATCTCGGCGCGGGCACCGACACGCTCGGCGAGCTCGCGGCTGGCAAGCACTCCTTCATGGATGTGCTGAAGAACGCCAAGAATCCGCTCATCCTGGTCGGCGCGGGCGCGACCTCGCGCCACGACGGCGCGGCCATCCTCGCAGCCAGTGCCAAGCTCGCGCTCGACGTCGGCGCGCTCAAGGACGGCTGGAACGGCTTTGGCGTGCTGCACGAGACCGCCTCGCGCGTCGGTGCGCTCGATATCGGCTTTGTCGCAGGTCAGGGTGGGCTGAACGCGGCTCAGATGACGACGTTCGGCACGCTGGACCTGCTGTTCCTGCTCGGCGCCGACGAGATCAACGCGCCGGACGGCACCTTCGTCGTCTATATCGGCACCCATGGCGACCGCGGCGCGCATCGCGCCGACGTGATCCTGCCGGCGGCCGCCTACACCGAGAAATCCGCGATCTACGTCAACACCGAAGGCCGCGTGCAGATGACCGGCCGCGCCGCGTTCCCGCCGGGCGAAGCCCGCGAGGACTGGGCGATCGTCCGCGCGCTGTCGGAAGCGCTCGGCAAGAAGCTCGGCTACGACTCGCTTGCCGCCCTGCGCCAGGCGATCTTCAAGGCCGTGCCGCATCTGATCCGCCTCGACCAGATCGAGGCCGGCTCGGCCGACCAGATCAGGAAGCTGGCGGGGAAGGGCGGCTCGCCCGAGAAGGCGCCGTTCAAGGCGGCGATCGAGGACTTCTACCTGACCAACCCAATCGCGCGTGCGTCCGCCGTGATGGCGGAATGTTCGCGCCTTGCCTCCGGGCACATGCTGACCGCAGCGGAGTGAGCGTGATCTGATGGAATTCTTCGAAAGCGCATTCTGGACCGGTTTCCTCTGGCCGCTGATCATCATGGTCGCGGAGAGCGTCCTGGTGCTCGTCGTCCTCCTGGTCGCGATCGCCTACATCCTGCTCGCCGACCGCAAGATCTGGGCGGCGGTGCAGATCCGCCGCGGTCCGAACGTGGTTGGCCCGTGGGGCCTGCTGCAATCCTTCGCGGACCTTTTGAAGTTCGTGCTGAAGGAGCCGATCATTCCGGCCGGCGCCAACAAAGGCGTGTTTCTCCTTGCTCCCCTGGTGTCGTGCGTGCTCGCGCTCGCCGCCTGGGCGGTGATCCCGACCAATCTCGGCTGGGTGATCTCCGACATCAATGTCGGCATTCTCTTCATCTTCGCGATCTCGTCGCTGTCGATCTACGGCATCATCATGGCCGGCTGGTCGTCGAACTCGAAGTACCCGTTCCTGGCCGCACTGCGCTCGGCGGCGCAGATGGTGTCCTATGAAGTCTCGATCGGCTTCGTCATCATCACGGTGCTGCTCTGCGCCGGCACGCTGAACCTGTCGGCCGTGGTCGAGGCCCAGCATGCGCGCGGCCTCGCCAGCCTGATCGGGCTGCCGCAGCTCACCATCCTGAACTGGTACGTCTGGCCGCTGTTCCCGATGTTCGTGATCTTCTACGTCTCGGCGCTGGCGGAAACCAACCGTCCGCCCTTCGACCTCGTCGAGGCGGAGTCCGAGCTCGTCGCCGGCTTCATGGTCGAGTACGGCTCGACGCCGTATCTGCTGTTCATGCTCGGCGAGTACGTCGCGATCGTCACGATGTGCGCGATGGCCACGATCCTGTTCCTCGGAGGCTGGCTGCCGCCGGTGGACCTGCCGCCCTTCAACTGGGTGCCGGGGATCATCTGGTTCTCGCTCAAAGTCTTCTTCATGTTCTTCCTGTTCGCGATGGCAAAGGCGATCGTGCCGCGCTACCGCTACGACCAACTGATGCGTCTCGGCTGGAAGGTGTTCCTGCCGCTGTCGCTGGCGATGGTGATCGTGGTGGCCGGCGTGCTGCATTTCGCCGGCATCGCGCCGAAGTGAGGGCCGTCATGGGTATCAACATCAACGCCACTGCACGCTCGCTTCTGCTGTCGGAATTCGTCTCGGCGTTCTTCCTCGCCATGCGCTATTTCTTCCAGCCGAAGCCGACGCTGAACTATCCGTTCGAGAAGGGCCCGATCTCGCCGCGCTTCCGCGGCGAGCATGCGCTGCGCCGCTATCCGAACGGCGAGGAACGCTGCATCGCCTGCAAGCTGTGCGAGGCCATTTGCCCGGCGCAGGCCATCACCATCGAAGCCGGCCCGCGCCGCAACGACGGCACCCGCCGCACCGTGCGCTACGACATCGACATGGTGAAGTGCATCTATTGCGGCCTCTGCCAGGAGGCCTGTCCGGTCGATGCCATCGTCGAAGGTCCGAACTTCGAGTTCGCGACCGAGACCCGCGAGGAACTGTTCTATGACAAGGCCAAGCTGCTCGCCAATGGCGACCGCTGGGAACGCGAGATCGCGAAGGCGATCGAGCTCGACGCGCCTTACCGGTGAGATGAGAGCATGATCCTTCCCGCGCTGTTCTTCTATCTCTTCGCCGGCGTCTGCGTCGCCTCGGCGGTGATGGTGATTGTCTCGCGCAATCCCGTGCACTCCGTGCTGTACCTGATCCTGGCCTTCGTCAACGCCTCCGGCCTGTTCGTGCTGATGGGTGCCGAATTCCTGGCGATGATCCTGATCGTCGTCTATGTCGGCGCCGTCGCGGTGCTGTTCCTGTTCGTGATCATGATGCTCGACGTCGACTTCCTCGAGCTGCGCGAGGGCTTCATTGAGTATTTGCCGGTGGGCCTCGTGATCGGCGGCATCTTCCTGTTCGAGCTGCTGCTCACCGTCGGTTTCTGGGTCATCAACCCCGGCGTCGCCAAGACGATCACGGCGGCGATCCCGACCAACGTCTCGAACACCGAAGCGCTGGGGCTGGTGCTCTATACGAAGTACATCCACTACTTCCAGCTCTCGGGCATGGTGCTGCTGGTCGCCATGATCGGCGCCATCGTGCTGACGCTGCGCCACAAGGCGAGCGTGAAGCGGCAGGACATCAACGTTCAGAACGCGCGCACGCCCGAAATGGCGATGGCGATGCGCAAGGTGGCGCCGGGGCAGGGGCTCTCGGATGCCGACGCGGCGGAGTGGGTGAAATGACGATCGGGCTCGGACACTATCTGGCGGTCGGCGCGATCCTGTTCACGCTCGGCATCCTCGGCATCTTCCTGAACCGCAAGAACATCATCGTCATCTTGATGTCGATCGAGCTGATCCTGCTCTCGGTCAACATCAACCTCGTGGCATTCTCGACCTTCCTCGGCGACATCGTCGGCCAGGTCTTCGCGCTGCTGGTGCTGACCGTTGCGGCCGCTGAAGCCGCGATCGGTCTCGCCATCCTGGTGGTCTATTTCCGCAACCGCGGCTCGATCGCGGTTGAGGACGTCAATCTGATGAAGGGCTGAGCTCAGTCATGGTTCAGGCAATTGTTTTCCTGCCGCTCCTGGGCGCCATTCTGGCCGGCCTGATTGCGCTCGTCGGCGCGCATGGCCGCAACCCCTCGGGCGACGAGGTCGAGCATCATGGCGACCACGGCCATGGTGCTCACGCGCATGCGTCCGACACGATCAACGAGGATGCCTCGGTCATCCATGAGAGCCACCACGAACCCGGCGACGGTCACGACGACCACGGCCACGGCCCGACCGAGCCGCCGGCGGCGGGCTCGCGCGGCGCCGAGCTGATCACCACGGCGCTGCTGTTCGTCTCAGCCGCGCTGTCCTGGATGACGCTGGTCGACGTCGGCTTCATGCACCATGACTACAGGATCCAGCTTCTGCCCTGGATCTTCTCCGGCGAGCTCCAGGTCTGGTGGACCTTGCGCGTCGACACGCTCACCGCCGTGATGCTGGTGGTGGTGACGACCGTGTCCTCGCTCGTTCACCTCTATTCCATCGGCTACATGGACGAGGATCCGAACCGGCCGCGCTTCTTCGGCTATCTCTCGCTGTTCACCTTCGCGATGCTGATGCTGGTGACCGCGGACAACCTCGTGCAGCTGTTCTTCGGCTGGGAGGGCGTGGGTCTCGCCAGCTACCTGCTGATCGGCTTCTGGTACCAGAAGCCGTCGGCGAACGCGGCCGCCATCAAGGCCTTCATCGTCAACCGCGTCGGCGATTTCGGCTTCGCGCTCGGCATCTTCGCGATCTTCGTGCTGGCCGGCTCGACCGATTTCGAGACGATCTTCCACGCCGCACCCGGCCTCACCGGCAAGACCATCGACTTCTTCGGCTGGCACGCCGACGCGCTGACCCTGACCTGCCTGCTGCTGTTCATGGGCGCGATGGGCAAATCGGCGCAGTTCCTGCTGCACACCTGGTTGCCGGACGCGATGGAAGGCCCGACGCCGGTGTCGGCGCTGATCCACGCCGCGACCATGGTCACCGCCGGCGTCTTCATGGTGGCGCGCCTGTCGCCGCTGTTCGAGCTCGCGCCGAACGCGCAGGCCGTCGTGATGTTCTTCGGCGCCACCACCGCGTTCTTTGCCGCGACCATCGGTCTCGTCCAGAACGACATCAAGCGCATCGTCGCCTACTCGACCTGTTCGCAGCTCGGCTACATGTTCGTGGCGATGGGGGCAGGGGCCTATTCGGTCGGCATGTTCCATCTGTTCACGCACGCCTTCTTCAAGGCGCTGCTGTTCTTGGGCTCCGGCTCGGTGATCTACGCGATGCACCACGAGCAGGACATCCGCAACATGGGCGGCCTGTGGAAGAAGATTCCCTACACCTACGCGGTGATGGTGGTCGGCACGCTGGCTCTGACCGGTTTCCCGCTCACCGCGGGCTATTTCTCCAAGGACGCCATCATCGAATCCGCCTACGCCTCGCACAATCCGTTCGCGATGTACGGCTTCCTGATGACGGTCGTCGCCGCCGGCCTGACCTCGTTCTACTCCTGGCGCCTGATCTTCAAGACCTTCCATGGCGAGCCGCATGACGAGCATCACTACGAAGCCGCACATGAGGCCCCGCTCTGGATACTGGTCCCGATCGGCGTGCTCGCGGTCGGCTCGATCATTGCAGGATTCCCGTTCAAGGAGCTGTTCGCTGGTCACGGCGTGGAGGAGTTCTTCCGCGAGTCCGTGAAGATGAACCCGCATATCATCGAGGAGATGCACCACATCCCCGAGACCATCGCCTTCCTGCCGACGGTGATGATGGTGCTGGGCTTCCTCGTCTCGTACCTGTTCTACATCCGCCGGCCGTACATCCCTGTGCAGCTCGCTAAAGAGCAGCCGATGCTGTACCAGTTCCTGCTCAACAAATGGTACTTCGACGAGCTCTATGACCTCATCTTCGTCCGTCCGGCGAAGTGGATCGGCTATCAGCTCTGGAAGAAGGGCGACGGCTTCATCATCGACGGTTTCGGTCCCGACGGCGTCTCGGCGCGCGTGCTGGACGTCACCCGCAACGTCGTGAAGATCCAGACCGGCTATCTCTATCACTACGCCTTCGCCATGCTGATCGGTGCCGCCGGCCTGATCACCTGGTTCATGTTCGGCTTTGGAGGCCAGTAAATGACAACCTGGCCCATCCTTTCGGTCACGACGTTCCTGCCGCTGGTCGGCGCGCTGATCGTCTATCTCAGCCGCGGTGACGACGAGGCCGCCCGGCGCAATGCGCGCTGGATCGCACTCTGGACCACGCTGATCACCTTCGCGGTGTCGGTGATCCTGGTGATGCGCTTCGACCCTGCGAATGCCGATTTCCAGTTCGTCGAGAAGGCGAACTGGCTCGCCACCGGCATCACCTACCACATGGGCGTCGACGGCATCTCGCTGCCGCTGGTGATTCTGACCACCGCGATCATGCCGTTCTGCATCATCGCGAGCTGGAAGGCGATCACGAACCGCGTCCGCGAATACATGATGGCGTTCCTGATCCTGGAAACGCTGATGATCGGCACCTTCTCGGCGCTCGATCTCGTGCTGTTCTATCTGTTCTTCGAGGGTGGCCTGATCCCGATGTTCCTGATCATCGGCGTCTGGGGCGGTCCGCGCCGGGTCTACGCGTCGTTCAAGTTCTTCCTCTACACGCTGCTCGGCTCGGTCCTGATGCTGCTCGCCATCATGGCGCTGTACTGGAACGGCGGCACCACCGACATCCCGACCCTGATGCACACCGCGGTGCCGCGCTCGTTGCAGACCTGGGCGTGGCTGGCCTTCTTCGCCTCCTTCGCGGTGAAGATGCCGATGTGGCCGGTGCACACCTGGCTGCCCGACGCGCATGTCGAGGCGCCGACGGCGGGCTCGGTGGTTCTGGCCGCGATCCTGCTGAAGATGGGCGGCTACGGCTTCCTGCGTTTCTCGCTGCCGATGTTCCCGCTGGCCTCGCACGATTTCGCGCCGTTCGTGTTCACGCTCTCGGCGATCGCCATCATCTACACCTCGCTGGTGGCGTTGATGCAGGAGGACATGAAGAAGCTGATCGCGTACTCCTCGGTCGCGCATATGGGCTTCGTCACCATGGGCATCTTCGCCGGCACCATGCAGGGCGTCGCCGGCGGCGTGTTCCAGATGATCTCGCACGGCATCGTCTCCGGCGCGCTGTTCCTCTGCGTCGGCATCGTCTACGACCGCATGCACACCCGCGAGATCGCGGCCTATGGCGGCCTCGTCAACCGGATGCCGCTCTACGCGCTGACCTTCATGGTCTTCACCATGGCCAATGTCGGTCTGCCCGGCACCTCGGGCTTCGTCGGCGAGTTCATGACGCTGCTCGGCACCTTCAAGGTCTCGATCCCGACCGCGTTCTTCGCCACCTTCGGCGTGATCCTGTCGGCGGGCTACGCGCTGTGGCTCTACCGCAAGGTCGTGTTCGGGGCGCTGGTCAAGCCGTCGCTGATGAGCATGAAGGATCTCACCTTGCGCGAGTGCGTGACGCTGTTCCCGCTGATCGCGCTGACGATCCTATTCGGCGTCTATCCGAAGCCGGTGCTCGACATGTCGGCCGCCTCGGTCCAGCAACTCGTCAACAACTACAACACCGCTGTGACGGCCGTGAAGGCCGCCGCACTGCTCCAGTGATCGGGCAGGTCAGGATATCGCCATGAGCTTTGAGACTGCAGGTTATCAACTGGCGCCGGTGCTGCCCGAGATCGTGCTCGCGGTCGGCGCGATGGCGCTTCTGATGCTCGGGGCCTATCGCGGGCAGGAGACGACCAAGGCGGTGACCTCGCTCGCGGTCCTGCTCCTGGTCGTGGTCGGCGTGCTCGAATACATGCTGCCCGCGGGCAAGCAGGTGACCTTCGGCGGCAGCTTCATCGTCGACGACTTCGCCCGCTTCATGAAGATCCTGGCCCTGATCGGCTCGGCGGTGACGCTGGTGCTGTCGACCGAGTTCCTGTCCGACCCGTCGCGCCGCATCTTCGAATACGCCATCCTGGTGCTGCTCTCGACGCTCGGCATGATGGTGCTGATCTCGGCCGGCGACCTGATCTCGCTCTATCTCGGCCTCGAATTGATGTCGCTCGCGCTCTACGTCGTGGCGGCCTCGAACCGCGACAACGCCAAGTCGACCGAGGCCGGCCTGAAGTACTTCGTGCTCGGCGCGCTGTCCTCGGGCATGCTGCTGTACGGCTCCTCTTTGATTTACGGCTTCACCGGCACCGTCAGCTTCACCGGCATCGCCGCGGCCGCGACGGTGTCGAATGTCGGCCTCGTCTTTGGCCTGGTCTTCCTGCTTGCCGGCCTCTGCTTCAAGGTCTCGGCCGTGCCGTTCCACATGTGGACGCCGGACGTGTATGAGGGCGCCCCGACGCCGGTCACCGCCTTCTTCGCCTCGGCGCCGAAGGTGGCCGCGCTCGCCGTGTTCACCCGCGTCACGCTGACCGCGTTCCCCGGCATCGTCTCGCAATGGCAGCAGATCCTGGTGTTCGTGGCGATCGCTTCGATGGCGCTGGGGTCGTTCGCAGCGATCGGCCAGAGCAACATCAAGCGCCTGATGGCCTATTCCTCGATCGGCCATATGGGCTTTGCCCTGGTCGGTCTTGCCTCCGGCACGGTCGAGGGTGCGCAGGGCGTGCTGATGTACATCGTGATCTATGTCGCGATGACGCTCGGCTCGTTCTCGGTCATCCTCGCCATGAAGCGCAACGGCCTGGCTTTGGAGAAGATCAGCGATTTCGCCGGCCTGTCGCGCACCAATCCGCTGCTTGCCTTCATGTTCGCGATGCTGCTGTTCTCGCTCGCGGGCATTCCGCCGCTCGCCGGCTTCTTCGCCAAATGGTACGTCTTCGTCGCCGCCATCAAGGCGAATTTGTTCACGCTCGCCGTGGTCGGCGTGCTCTCCAGCGTGGTCGGCGCCTACTACTATCTCGCCATCGTCAAGACGATGTATTTCGACGAGCCGGCCGGTCAGGTCGATCCGATGCGCGTCGAGGTGAAGACGGTGCTGGCGGTTTCGGGCCTGTTCACCATCCTGTTCGCGCTGTTCGCGGGCCCGGTGGTGAGCGTCGCCTCCGCCGCCGCCAAGTCGCTGTTCTAGGATGGGGTTCGCGCTCGGTCCTCGCGCACAATCGGCGGGCTACAAGCTCGCGGCTTTCGAACGGACCGGCTCGACCAATACCGAGGCGATCGAACACGCAAGAGCCGGCGAACGCGGCCCGATGTGGTTCGTCACATCCGAGCAGACCGCCGGCCGCGGCCGGCGCCAGCGCCCCTGGATCGCGCCGAAGGGCAATCTCGCCGCCAGCATCCTCGAGGTCCTGGACGTCGCGCCCGCCGTCGCTGCCACGCTCGGCTTTGCGGCCGGGCTGGCGGAGGAGGCGGCGCTGGAGAAGGTCAGCCTGGAGGCTGCGCTCCGCCTCGGCGAGGGCCGTCCCCGCTACGCGCTGAAATGGCCGAACGACGTGCTCGCTGGCGGCAAGAAGCTCGTCGGCATCGGGCTCGAAGCCGAGGCGGTCGGCGACCGTCTGGCGGTGGTCGTCGGCATTGGGACCAACGTCGTGGCAGCTCCGGAAGGCACGCCCACGCCCGCTGTTTCGCTCGCCGCGCTCGGCGTCCAGATCAGCGCGGAGGAACTGTTCTTGGCGCTGTCGGACGCGTGGGTCGAGTTCCGCGGTATCTGGGACAATGGCCGCGGCTTTGCCGAGATCCGAAAACTCTGGCTGGAGCGCGCCGCTGGCCTCGGCGAGCGGGTCGCGATCAACACGGGAACGATGACGCTGGAAGGCATTTTTGACACCCTCGACGACACCGGCTGCCTGATCGTCCGTACCGAGGACGGCCGGCGCCTGCCGGTGGCGGCCGGCGAGGTGTTCTTTGGCCCGGTCCGCTCGGTGGGAGCTGCGTGATGGCGAAGCCCGACGAACTGGTGTTTGCGCCACTCGGCGGTGTCGGCGAGATCGGCATGAACCTGTCGATCTACGGTCTCGGCAACCGCCAGCAGCGGTCCTGGCTGGCGGTCGATCTCGGCGTCTCCTTCGGCGATGAGGAGCATCTGCCGGGCATCGACCTGATCATGCCCGACATCAGCTTCCTGGAGAAGGAACGCAAGAACCTGATGGGCCTGGTGCTGACCCACGCCCATGAGGACCATTTCGGTGCCATCATCGACCTCTGGCCGAAACTGAAATGCCCGATCTACGCGACCCAGTTCAGCGCCGCGCTGTTCGAGGCCAAGTGCGCCGCCGAACGCAACGCCCCGAAGATTCCGGTGACCGTGGTGCCTTCGGGCGGGCGCGTCGATATCGGCCCGTTCAACGTCGAGTTCATCCCCGTCGCGCATTCGATACCGGAGTCGCACGCTCTGGCGATCCACACCGACGTCGGGACCGTGCTGCACACCGGCGATTGGAAGATCGACCCGACACCGATCATCGGTCGTCCCACTGACGAAAAGCGGCTGCGCGAATTGGGCGATGCGGGCCTGATCGCCCTGATCGGCGATTCCACCAACGCGGTGCGTGACGGCCGCTCGCCCTCGGAAGCCGAGGTCGCCAAAACCATTGTCGAGCTGGTCAAGGCCGCCAAGGGGCGGGTCGCAGTGACGACCTTTGCCTCCAACGTCGCGCGCCTCAAGGCCGTCGCGGCCGCGGCCAGGGCCGCCGATCGCGAGGTCGTCGTGGTCGGCCGCGCCATGGAGCGCGTCGTGCAGGTCGCGCGCGAGACCGGCTATCTCGACGGCGTGCAGAATTTCCGCTCGCCCGAGGTCTATGGCCATCTGCCGCAGGACAAGGTGCTGGCGCTTTGTACCGGCAGCCAGGGCGAGCCGCGCGCCGCGCTGGCGCGCATCGCCAATGACGACCATCCCGAGATCACCCTCAACCGCGGCGACAGCGTCATCTTCTCCTCGCGCACCATCCCGGGCAACGAGAAGGCGGTCGGCTCGATTATCAACAATCTGGTGCTTCAAGGCGTCGAGATCATCACCGACCGCGACCATCTGGTCCACGTCTCCGGCCATCCCCGCCGCGACGAGCTGCGCGACATGATCGCCTGGACCCGGCCGCAGCTCCTGATCCCCGTTCATGGCGAGGCCCTGCACCTGCATGAGCACGCCAAGCTCGCGCGCGCCGCCGGCGTGCCCCGCGTGCTGGTCGTCCGCAATGGCGACCTGGTCAAGCTCGGCCCCGGCGATCCCGGCATCGTCGGCGAGGTGCCGTCGGGCCGTCTCTACAAGGACGGCAACATCCTGGAGGATTCCAAGTCCCGCGCCGTGGTCGAGCGGCGCCGCATGGCCTTCTCCGGCTGCGCCTTCGTCGCCATCGCCATGACCGCGCAGGGCGAGCTCGCCGACGATCCCGAGGTCGATCTGGTCGGCATTCCCGAGAAGAACCGGGCCGGCGAGCCCTTCGACGACATCGTGTTCGATGCCGTGGTCTCCACCGTCGAAGGCCTGCCGAAGGCGCGCCGCAGGGATCCCGACGCTTTGGCCGAGTCGGTGCGACGCGCCGTCCGGGCCGTCATCAACGAACATTGGGGCAAAAAGCCCCCCTGTCTGGTACACGTCCTGACAGTTTAGTTTGCGCATGATCTTTTCGGGAAACCGCTCACACTTTTCCGGATCATGCGCCAAGGGAGAAGACACATGCTGGGCCGGCTCAACCATGTCGCGATCGCGACCAAGGACGCCGTCAAGTCTGCGAAGATCTATGGCGCCGCATTCGGAGCGCAGATCTCGGAGGCCGTCCCGCTTCCCGAGCATGGCGTCATCACCGTGTTCGCGACGCTCCCCAACACCAAGATCGAGTTCATCGAGCCGCTCGGGGAAGCCTCGCCGATCGCAAAATTCCTCGAGCGCAATGCCGACGGCGGCATCCACCATGTCTGCTACGAGGTCGTTGACATCATCGCCTCGCGCGACACGCTGGTGAAGGAGGGGGCAAGGGTGCTCGGCGACGGCACGCCGAAGATCGGCGCCCACGGCAAGCCGGTGCTGTTCCTGCACCCGAAGGATTTTTCCGGCGCGCTGGTCGAAATCGAGCAGGCATAGGGCCGCCCCATGGCCATCCAGATCTCAACCGCACTCGCGATCTACTTCGTCATCTGGTGGATCGCGCTGTTCCTGACGCTGCCGTTCGGCGTGCGCAGCCAGCATGAGGACGGCGTCGGCGCGCCCGGCACCGACCCCGGCGCGCCGATCCTGACGCGGATGGGCGGCAAGCTGATCTGGACCACGATCATCTCGGCGATCATCTACGGCCTCGGCATGCTCGCCTATCAGGCCGGCTATCTCTCGATCGAGCGCCTGTCGAAATTGATGGGCATGCCGTTCTAGACCTTTTTTGCTGTCCATATTGTTTCGGGGGGAACGAATGACTTTTCAGAGGATCGTCGTCGCGCTTTTGGTGCTGATCGTCGCCGGTCTCGGTGCCATCGGCTATTTCGAGTGGAAGATGGCGGTGCAGGTGCGGACGCTGAAGGCGTTCGTCGAGGGCTATGTCTTCAACGAGGCTGTCGCGGCCTGCGAGCAGGCCAAGAGCTCGACGCCGTTCAAATGGAACGGCGGCAAGAGCACCTCGGTCATCGGCCTGAACTCGGTCAAGCTGGACAAATACAATGTCAGCGCCAGCTACACGCTGGTGGCGGACCTCGTCTATTGTGATTACGATCCCATCAAAAGAAAGGCCGAGATCGGCTCGAGCTTCCTGGAGCGGGAGTAACGATCCGGCCCTACATGGGATGGGATCGTATGACCGGGGACCGGGCAGGGGACTATCGAATTCTTCACGAGGCGGCCTTGCGGGATTATCTCGCAGGCCTTCCGGACCTCAAGGCGCTTCTCGGCGGCGAGCCGGCCGCCTGGGAGATCACCGAGGTTGGCGACGGCAATCTCAATCTCGTCTTCATCGTCAAGGGGGCAAGCGGCGGCATCGCCGTCAAGCAGGCGCTACCTTACGTCCGCCTCGTCGGCGAGAGCTGGCCGCTGCCGCTGTCGCGGGCCCATTACGAATATCTCGCCCTGTCGAAGCAGGCCGAGCTCGCGCCCGGCCTCGTGCCGGCGTTGCTGCATCACAACGAGGCGCTGGCGCTGACGGTGATGGAGCTGCTCGAGCCCCACATCATCATGCGCAAGGGCATGGTCGCAGGAACGCAATATCCGCGCTTTGTGGACGACATCACCACCTTCATGGCGCAGACCCTGTTCTTCACCTCCGACCTCGCGCTCTCTGCCGCCGACAAGAAGGAGGCCATCGCCGCCTTCGCCGGCAACCATGCGCTCTGCAAGATCACCGAGGATCTGATCTTCACCGATCCCTACCGCATCGCCGAGCAGAACCGCTGGACCGCGCCCTATCTCGACGGCTTGGCCGCAGAGCTGCGCGACGACATGGAGCTGCATGTCGCGATCTCCCGGCTGAAGCTGAAATTCATGGCAAGTCCGGAGGCACAGCTCCACGGCGACCTCCACACCGGATCGATCATGGTGACGGAGCGCCAGACGCGGGTGATCGACCCCGAATTCGCGTTCTACGGCCCGATGGGATTCGACGTCGGCGCCGTGCTGGCGAACCTCTTGATGGCCTATTTTGCCTCCGCCGGCCACGAGCGTGTCCCGGGCGAGCGGCAGGCCTTCGAGATCTGGGTGCTGGAGACAGTCGAGCAGGTCTGGAGCGAGTTCGCCCGCAAATTCCTCGACCTCTGGCGTGCGGGAGCCGCGGGCGATGCCTATCCCGCCTCGCTCTTCGCCGGTGAGAACGGCGCCACGCGGCTGGAGGCCGAGCGGCAAGCCTATATGCAGCGTTTGTTCGCCGACACCGTCGGCTTCGCGGCTGCAAAGACCATCCGCCGCATCTTCGGCCTCGCGCACAACATCGACTTCGAGCTGATCGAGGATGCGCGGAAGCGCGCCATCAGCGAAGCCCGCGCCGTGCGGCTCGCACGGGCGATGATGGTGGAGACGGGGGCATTTCCGGCCATCACCGATGTCACGGGTGCAGCGCGGAAACTGCGCGACTGGCAGCCGGAGCTTTCGGCCGGCTAGGGGCCGCAATAGGCGGTGAGACCGTAATCCCTCACCCGGATCGCATCTTTGGATGCGATCCGACCTCTGCCTGCGGGAGAGGCGTAGCCCCGGCTCGCATACGTCACCCCATTCAAGGTGCTTGCATTCGACACGCGGTGAATGATCAACTCGCTTGGTCGGGACACGCCTGCATTGTCGGAGGGAACATGGTGCTCAGGATTGTGGCGATCGTTGCTGGTTTGGCGCTGGCGCTCGCCGGAACGGTGGAGGCCCAGACCCCGCGCAAGGGCGGAACCATCCGCATGACCGCGCCCTATGGCTCGAGCTTCACGAGCCTCGACATTCACACCACACAGCGTGCCCAGGACGAGATCTACGCCAAGGCCCTGCATCGCTCGCTCTACATCTGGAATTCGGCGGAGGGCAAGCCGGTGCTGGAGCTTGCCAAGGAGGATGTGGTCTCCGGCGGAGGGCTCGTTCACACCTTCAAGCTGCGTGACGACGCCTATTTCCACAACGGCCGCAAGATGACGGCGGACGACATCATCTGGTCCTACAACCGCATCATGGACGGCACCAAGGCCTATCCCGGCGCCCGCTTCGTCCGCGTGATCGAGGGCGCGGCCGCGGTCGAGAAAGGCCAGGCCAAGGAGATCTCCGGCCTGAAGAAGATCGACGACTTCACCCTCGAGATGAAGCTGACCGAGAAGGTCGAGCCGGGCTTCTACTTCTTCACCGCGCTGACCTCGATCTATCCCGCCGACGAGGGCGCCAAGGACAGCTTCATCCAGAAGCCGATCGGCCTCGGGCCGTTCAAATTCGTCGAGCACGTGCCGGGATCGCGTATCGTGCTGGAGCGGTGGGACCGGTTCTACAAGCCCGGCAAGCCCTATGCCGACAAGATCGTCGTGTCGATCATGGGCGAGGCCGCTGCGCGCGACGTCGCGTTCCGCAACAAGGAGATCGACACTTCGGTGCTCGGGCCCGCGCAATACGTCGCCTACCAGTCCGACGCCGCCCTCAAGGGCACCATCGTCGAGGTCGCCGAGGTCTTCACGCGCTATATGGGGATGAATCCCTCGTTCAAGCCGTTCGCCGACAAGCGCGTCCGGCAGGCGATCAACTACGCGATCGACACCGATCTGATCATCAACAAGCTGGTCAAGGGCAAGGCCTATCGCGCCACCAGCTGGCTGCCGCTGACTTCGCCCGCCTACGACAAGGCGATGAAGCCTTATCCGTACGATCCCGCCAAGGCCAAGCAGCTGCTGACCGAGGCCGGCTATCCCCAAGGCTTCGAATTCGAATGGACCACCAGCCAGAACGAAAGCTGGGGCTTGCCGATCGTCTCGGCCGTCATCCCCATGCTGGACAAGGTCGGCATCAAGGCGAAGGTCAAGCAGGTCGAGACGGCAGTGCTGGCGGAGGTGGTCCGCACCGGCGACTACCAGGCCTTCGTCTATTCCCAGGCGAGCGGCCCGGATCCGCAGGCCGCGCTCAAATGCTTCCACTCGTCGACGCCGCAGCCGGCCTGCAATTACATGAACTTCAAGAATGCCGACTTCGACAAGATCGTCGATGAGGCCGGGCAGGCCGACGATCCCGCCAAGCGCATCGAGCTGCTGCAGAAGGCCAATGCGCTGCTCTATGAGGAGGCGCCGGTCTGGTTCTTCAACTACAACAAGGCGGTCATGGCGGTGCAGCCGTGGCTCAAGGGCGTTCAGCTGAACGCGACGGAGCTGACTCACCAGAACGTCGAGGACCTCTGGGTCGACGAGACCTCGCCCGCGAAGTGACACGCGCTCTCGCGCTCCCTCCATCGCGACCAGCGATGGAGGGAGAGAGGAAAAGTGCCGATGCTTTCGTTCCTGTTCCGTCGTCTGCTGCAAACCATTCCGACCGTGCTCGCCGTCGTGCTGCTGGTGTTCGTGCTGTTCAGCGTCGTTCCCGGCAGCATCGTCACGAGCATGAGCGACGATGCCGATCCTCAGGTCGAGCTGCGCCTGAAGAAGCAGCTCGGCCTCGACCAGCCCGTCTATGTGCGTTTCGGCGCCTATATCGCCAAGCTCGTAACAGGTGATTTCGGGACCTCGTTCCGGACCCGCGAGCCCGTGACGGCCATGATCGCCAAGCGGGCGTGGCCGACGCTGCAGCTGATCTTTGCGGCCATGGCGTTTTCCGTCGCGATCGGCGTGCCGCTCGGCTTCATCGCCGCATTGCGGCCGGGCGGCATCGTCGACACGCTCGCCATGGTCGTGGCTGTCTCGGGCCTTTCCATCGCCAAGTTCTGGCTCGGGCTGGTGCTGATGTATCTGTTCGCGTTGAAGCTCGGCTGGCTACCGAGCTTCGGCTATGGCGATGGCGGCCTGAAATATCTGCTGCTGCCGGCCGTGACACTCGGCGTCTCGCCGATGGCGCTGTTTGCCCGCACCACGCGGGCCGCCGTCCTCGAGATCATGACCGCCGATTTCGTCCGCACCGCGCGCTCCAAGGGCATGAGCGAGACCCGCGTGGTGAAGTGGCACGTCATGCGCAACGCGCTCGTCATCATTCTCACCACCGTCGGGCTGCAGTTCGGCGGCCTGATGGGGCAGGCGGTCGTTGTCGAGAAACTGTTCTCCTGGCCGGGCATCGGCTCGCTGCTGGTCGACAGCGTCCTGCAGCGCGACATTCCCGCCGTCCAGGGCTCCATTCTCGTGGTGGTGCTGGCCTTTCTCGCGATCAATCTGCTGATCGACGTGCTCTACGGCGTGATCGATCCCAGGATCAGATACGCATGAAGCTGCGCGCCAATCTCATCATCGGCGGCGTGCTGTTCGCGCTCGCGATCCTGGTCGGCCTGCTCGCGCCCTGGCTGGCGCACACCGATCCCGTCCTCGACGCCAACCTCATGAACGCGGAGGAGCCGCCGAGCTGGACCTGGTGGTTCGGCACCGACGACCAGGGCCGCGACATCTATTCCCGCGTCGTCTACGGCGCCCGCATCTCGCTGACGGTCGGCATCATCTCCCAGCTCATCAACAGCGTCATCGGCGTGGCGCTGGGCCTCAGCGCCGGCTATTGGGGCGGCTGGTGGGACGATTTTGTCAACGGGCTCACCAATCTGATGCTCGCGATCCCGTCGCTGATCTTCGCGCTCGCGATCATGGCGGTGCTCGGGCCGGGCCTGACCAGCCTGCTGATCGCGCTCGGGCTGACCAACTGGTCCTTCACGTGCCGGATCGCGCGGGCCTCGGCGTTATCGCTGCGCAGCCAGGGCTATGTGCAGGCGGCGACCGTGCTCGGCTACGGCGATCTGCGCATCATGATCACGCAGCTGCTGCCGAACATGCTCGGGCCGATCGTCGTGATCGGCACGCTCGGCATGGGCAGCGCGGTGCTGTCCGAAGCCGCCTTGTCGTTTCTCGGCCTCGGCGTCCGCCCGCCGTTTCCAAGCTGGGGCAGCATGCTGTCGGACGCCCGCGACCAGATCACGACGGCGCCGTGGCTCTCGGTGTTTCCGGGCCTCGCCATCTTCCTGACGGTGCTCGGCCTCAACCTGCTCGGCGATGGCCTGCGCGACATTCTCGATCCACAATCGCGGAGCCGCCGCGCATGACCGGCACACCGCTGATCGAAGTCGAGGATTTGCGCATCGATCTCGACGACGGATCGCGGCGCGTTGCGGCGGCCGAGGGGATTTCATTCCGCATCGATCGCGGCGAGACCTTCGGCCTCGTCGGCGAATCCGGTTGCGGCAAGAGCATCACGGCGCTCGCTTTGATCGGCCTGTTGCGGCCGCCGCTGTCGATCGGCGGCGGAATCATCCGGTTCGACGGGCAACAGATTCAGCATCTCTCCGCGGCCAAACAGCGGGATCTGCGCGGCGATCGCATCGCCATGATCTTCCAGGAGCCGATGACGGCGCTGAACCCGGTCTCGCCGGTGGGCCGGCAGATCGCCGAGATGTTCGTACTGCACAAGGGCAAGAGCTGGCGGGAGGCCGACCGGCTGGCGGTCGAGGCCTTGGCGAACGTCCGTGTCCCCGCGCCGGAGCGGCGCGTCAACGACTATCCGCACCAGCTCTCCGGCGGCATGCGCCAGCGCGTGATGATCGCCATCGCGCTAGCCTGCGGTCCGGATCTGCTGATCGCGGACGAGCCGACCACCGCGCTCGACGTCACGGTGCAGGCCGAGATCATCGAGCTGATGCGTAATTTATGCGCCGAGCGGGGAACGGCGATCCTGATGATCAGCCACGATCTTGGCCTGGTCGCAAATGTCTGCCGCCGCGTCGCCGTCATGTATGCCGGCCGCATCGTCGAGGAGCGCGGCTCGGCCGATATTTTCCGCACCCCCTCGCATCCCTATACGCAAGGCCTGGTCGCCTCCCTGCCGCGGCTGGGCAGCCGTGCTGCGCTCGGCCGCAGCAGGCTCAAGGAGATCGCGGGCGTGGTCCCGGCGATCACGAATTTCCCGGAGGGCTGCCGGTTCAATCCGCGTTGCACGCAGGCGACCGATATCTGCCGGACCGTCGCGCCGACGGCGGATTTCCTGGGGGCGGGCGGTCTGGTGAGGTGTCATCACCATGCATGAGCCCAGGGAAAAATCGGGTGCAGAAAGGCCGGGTGACGATCTCATTCTCAGCGTCGAGGATCTCGCGGTTCATTTCCCGATGGGCGGCGGCCTGTTGGGTCGCAACCGGCGGCTGCTCCGTGCCGTCGACGGCGTCGATCTCAAGCTGAAGCGCGGCGAATGCCTCGGCCTCGTCGGCGAGTCCGGCTCGGGCAAGTCGACAGTCGCTCTGTCGATCCTCGGTCTCCTGACGCCGACGCGCGGCCGCATCGTGCTGGACGGGCAGGTCGTGACATCAAGGCAATCCGGCGACCGCAAGTCGCTGGCCCGCATTGTGCAGATCGTGTTCCAGGATCCCTACGCCTCGCTCAATCCGCGCCAGACCGTTCGCCGCACGCTTGAAGATCCCCTGCGCGTCCATGGCGTGACCGCGAAAAGCGAGATCGAGGACCGCGTCGCGACCATGCTGCGGCATGTCGGCCTGCGGCCCGAGCAGGCCGATCGCTATCCGCATGAATTCTCCGGCGGCCAGCGCCAGCGCATCGGCATTGCGCGGGCGCTGATTCTCAATCCGAAAATTGTCATCTGCGACGAGCCGGTCTCGGCGCTCGACGTCTCGATCCGCGCCCAGATCATCAATCTGCTGCTGGAGCTGAAGGACACGCTCGGCCTGTCCTACATCATGATCAGCCACGACCTCGGCGTCGTCGAGCACATGAGCGACAGGGTGGCCGTGATGTATCTCGGCCGCATCGTCGAGAATGGCGACTGGCGCGAGATCTTCGAACGGCCTGCGCACCCCTATACGCAGGCCCTGATCGCCGCCATCCCCGATCCCTTGCGCCATGCTCCGCTGGCGACGACAGGGGGCGATCTTCCAAATCCGCTCAATCCGCCGAACGGATGCGCCTTCAGCCCGCGCTGCCGCTACGCGGAAGACGTGTGCCGGCACGAGCCTGGGCCGTCGCTTGAGACGCGCGCCGACGGGCATGCGGTGCGGTGCTGGCGGGCTGACGAGATCGCCGGTCAGACGGCTTTGGCCTCGGCTGAGGGCGAACATCACTAGGGCGATCGCCGGAAGGCTCGGCCGCGTAATCATAAGCGGGAGGTTTGACCTGCACCTACCGAGGCTTCGTCAGCGATCGAAGAAACGCAACAGCAGACTAAGATTTCGCATTCAGTCGTCTTCGAGCTCTCCAATATGGCGCTGGGCATATAAATCGGGACCGATCCTGACGACCAGATCAAGCTGCGTTTCCAGAAAGTCGATATGCTCTTCCTCGTCGTGGATGAGTTCTTCAAACAAGTCGCGCGATACATAGTCCTTGACCGAATGGCAATGTGTCGCGGCTTCGGCGTAGAGCGAATGGGCGGATAGCTCGGCCTGTAGATCGTTTTGAAGTACTGCCTTGACGTTCCCTCCGATGATCAGGGATTCCAGTGTCTGCATATTTGGCGCCCCATCAAGGAAAATGATGCGCTCGATGAGCTTGTCGGCGTGCACCATCTCTTCGATCGATTCCTTGCGCCACGCCTTGGCCAACTCCTTGTAGCCCCAATTATCGAGCAAACGGTAGTGCAGCCAATATTGGTTCACGGCGGTGAGTTCGTGCTTCAGTGCCTTGTTGAGATAGTCGATGACCTTCTTGTTGCCTTTCATGCGCTGCTCCTCCCCAGTCGGAATGGGTCGCCGCCTAGCTTTGACTTATAGCGCGTTGGACCGCGTGGGCATTCATGCTCGAATAGCATGCATGATGGCGACGACGACAGCTCCCCACATCGTGATGATGATATAGCCGAGAGCGTAAGGTACTGTATATGCGAGAGCGGCGACGTTGCTGCCACTTACCTCGCGCAGCGCCGTAAGCGCCGGTGGACAAGTTTGGGCACCAGCGATACCGCCGAGTATCATGATCGGGTTCATTTTCACCAACCTTGCGAACGCAAGCCCAACCAGCGGTGGAACGAGTGTGACGACCATTCCGGCAAGGAAAATGCTGGCGAAGTGGCCGACACCGTGTCGGTGCAGTGCCTCCATAGCGTGAGGGCCGGAAGTCAGGCCGATGCCGGCGATGAAAACGATGAGGCCAAGATCGGCGAGCAGCCGCTGAGCCGGTTGAGGAATTGCACCGAACACAGGGTAGCGGCCCCGTGCCCAACCAGCGACCAACCCCACCAGCAGGATCGCGCCTGCCAAGCCAAGGCCGACGGGCACTCCGTAAAGAACCAGTTTGGGCAACCCCATAAGGATACCCAGCGAAATGCCTCCGGCGATGAATGCAAGATCAGTCTTGTCGAGATCGCGCTCCATAAAGCCAATGTGAGCTGCCGCCCGCTCGACATCCTCCGGCGTTCCCACTATCCGCAGAACGTCGCCGCGTTCAATGACTGTCCAGGCTTCGCGCGGCAGCAATTCGTGGCCCCGCCGCAAAGATTCAAGATAGATGCCGCGTGCGAATGTCGCGGCGCCGAGATCGGCGAGGCTCTTGCCGTGCCCCGCGCGACGCGTGACGACGATCGATGCGCTTGTCTGGGGCACGGATAGCAGCTCCGGATCGTCTGTGATTTCCGGACCGATGTGGTCCACGATATCACTGAAGACCCCGATGCGGGCGGCGATAACGATTGCATCGCCTGGATGTAGCGCCAGTTGCGACTGAACCTGCAGCAATTTGTCTTCGCGTTTGACACGCTGCACAGCGAGCCGACCGGACGAAAAGCGGTCCTCCAGTGTGCGAACGGTAAGAACGGCATCGCCCGGTTTGACAACCCGATAGGCTCGAACTCCAAAAAACCTGCCCGAAAGTACTTGATCGTCACGTCCGAAGGCTGCCAGCTTTGCCTCGAGCGCCTCGGCTTCACTCTTCAGGTCGATGCGCATAAGCCGTGGACCAACGACGGTCAGGAACAAGATCACTCCGACATCGCCAAAGCCGTAAGTAATGGCATCTGCCAGTGGAGCATTTGCGGCCAGCGTCGCCTTCAGGTCAGCTGGAATAGGCAGACTGTTGATCGCGCTGATCCCGGTCCCAAGTGCGGCCGAAGTCGTCAAACCCCCCGTAAGCAGGCCCAGCGTGGTCCCCTCGTCAAAGTCGAAAAGGACGCTCATAGCTATGGTTGTCGCAAGGCCAGTCGCCGCGACGACGACTGCCAGTGCAACCTGCGGCAGCGAATTCCTCTTCAGGCTGCCGAAGAACTGCGGACCGACCGAATAGCCGATGGCGAACAGAAAAAGATAGAAAAAGGACCAGCGAAGCAGGTCGGGCACGAGGGGCTTGGCGAAGATTCCAATGATTATGCCGGCGAGGAGCGTGCCGACAACGTTTCCAAAGCCAACTCCCTTGAAATGAAATCTCCCAATCAGATGCCCGAATATGACGCTCAGGAAGAGCGCAAGCTCTGGATGACTTCGAAGCAAGTCGGCAAATGTTTCCATCGTTGCCCAGCCAGCGTGGCGTCCTCGAACGTGTCCGGAGATGCTCTAGCAAGCTCAATTCCGCCGGGTATGTTGCCTGCTCTTGCTGCGCTGCAGCAACAATCCCTAGTCATGGCCTCACGTTCTGCAATCGACCTGGCGGAGTCTTGATCAAGATCAATGCTGCCGGCTCAGCCCCTCGAAAAGTCAACCGGGTCCGCGCGGCACCACGCGTGGGAAGGATGCCGCCAAGGAGCTACGTGCCGAGAGCTGCGATTGCGATCAAGAGGAGACGGGCCGTGGGACAAGTTTTGAACTGGCTGGCCGCACATCCCTATATCCTGTTGTTCGTTGTCGTGGCGGGGGCCGTGATCCTCGGCAACGTCAGTGTCAAGGGTTACAGCCTCGGCATGGTTGCGTCCGCGATCGTGGTTGGCGCCGCGATCTCGGCATGGGCGGCGTCGTATGGCGTCAAGATGAAGTTCGACGATTTTGCGAAGTCGCTGTTCTACTACCTCTTCATGTATGGCGTCGGACTGCGGACGGGGCCCTCCTTTGTCAACAGCCTGAAGGGTGACGGGCTCAAGTTCGTTTTCCTCGCGATCTTCTGTTCCAGCCTCGGCATGCTGGGTGCCGTGGGGTTTACCAAGCTCTGGGACATGCCGACGGGTACGGCCGGCGGCCTTCTCGCGGGCTCGATGACGATGTCGGCTGCGCTTGGCTCGGCCGAGGAAGCCGTGCGCCAGGGCGCCGTTCATCTCAAACCCGGCGAGACGGCGGAGCAGGTCAGCAGCATGATCGCGGTCTCCTATGGGCTCACCTACATCTGGGGCACCGTCGGCATCATCCTCATCTGCAAATACCTGCCGCGCTGGTGGGGTGTCGACGCCAGGGCCGCCGCGAAGAAATACGAAGATGAATTCGGCGTTCCGAACGTCGACGATGCCGGCCTGACCGGCTATCGCCCCCTCGCGCTCCGCGCCTACAAGCTCACCAATGACGGCATCGTGGGCTGGTCCGTGCGCCAGTTCGCCAAGAAATACCCGCAATACAAGGTTCTCAATATCGGGCGCAGCGATCACGCGCTCGGAGCTCCGGATGAGCTCAAATTCCAGAAGGGCGACGTGCTTGCGATTGGCGGCCGGCTCGACGCCATCACCGAAAACATAGGGCTTGTCGGCCCGGAAGTGCCGGACGCCAAGATCCTCAATATTCCGATCGACACGGCAGAAATCCTGGTCACCAACAAGGATGTGGTAGGCAAGGAGTTGCTGGAGTTCCGTACGGCCGACTTTGCCGGGCAGATCGCGCTCCGCGGCGTCGAGCGTGGCGGCGTGCCCATTCCCGTCGGCCTCCACACCAAGCTGCAGAGCTTTGACGTGCTGTTCGTGAGCGGCGTGAAGTCCGCCGTCGACCACGCTGCGGCGCTGATGGGCAAGGTCGCGCGTCCGAGCACGGCCACGGACCTCTTGATGTGGGGGATCGGTATGATCCTCGGCTTCCTGATCGGCCTGCTCGGATTTCCAGTGGCCGGCTCGATGGTCACGCTGGGTGCCGGTGCCGGCTTGCTGGTGTCCGGCGTCATCGTTTCGTCCATCGCTTCCCGCGTACGTTTCATCGGCAACACGCCGAACGCCGCGCGCAACATCATCGAGGACCTCGGACTGGTCCTCTTCATCAGCATGGTTGGCGTCAATGCCGGCGCAGCCCTGCTCTCGCAGCTCACCGGCGCGCTGACGCTCAAGATCCTGTTTGCGGGCTTCATCTGCACGACGGTTCCCCCCATCCTGGTGTGGGCCATCGGCTATCACCTGATGAATATCAACGCGGCGGTGCTGATGGGCGGCGTCGCCGGTGCGCGCACGCATTCCGGTCCAGCGCGAGAAGCCGCCAAGGAAATCGAAAGCTCGGTGCCGTGGGTCGGCTTCCCGGTCGGCTATGCGGTCGCCGGCGTACTGCTTACCGTGGGCGGCTACTTGTCAATGGCACTCGCGACATAGGCTGGGGACTTCGGAAGACTGAGACACATCAACCACCAGATCCGAAACGGAGACACGACCATGGTAGCGTTGAAGAAACAGGCGCCGGAGGCGCAGCCGGCACAGTATGAGTTCAGCGACACACACATTCACTTCACGAACTACGTCCAGGACGGGCCAGATATCCGCGAACTCCTTAAGATGATGGGCACGACGATCAAGCGGACGACCTTGTTTGGCCTTCCGCTTCAGCAACATTGGTCTCATGCCGAGATGGGCGACTTTGCGCCAACCTACTATATGCAAGCGGATGCGCCGCTCTATTACTACTCGTTCACGGACGCCTGCATCGCCATGGCCTACATGTCGCTCTCGCCGGAGGAGCAGGCGCGCTTTGATCCGATGATCACCGGGTTTAATCCCGCCGACATGTACGGCGTCGAACATATCCGCCGCGTGCTCAGGACATTCCCTGGCGTCTTTTGCGGCATCGGAGAGTTCTCGGTTTACAAGGAGTTTGTGTCCTCAAAGATCGCGGGCGAAAAGGCAACGCTCGGCAATCCGGCGCTGGGCCGCATTCTCGATTTCGCCGGCGAGGTCGGCATGATTGCCATGATCCATACCGACATCGACAAACCCTTCCCCAAGAGCGACCAGCCGCCCTTCCTCGCCCGGCAGACGAGGGAGTTGTTCGAGCGTCATCCGAAGACAAAGATCATTTGGGCGCATATCGGACTGGGCCGCGTGGTCCGGCCGATAGAGAATCAAGCGGAGCTCATCGTGCGCGCGCTCAAGGATCCCAAGCTCGATCATGTCTACTTCGACATTTCGTGGGACGAAACCGCCAAATACGCGGTGGAATCGCCAGAAAGCATGAATCGCGTCGCCACGGCAATCAACGACCATCCGCATCGATTCCTCTTCGGTACGGACTGCGTCGCGCCGCGGAAAATCGAGCAGATGACTGACGTCTTCCACAAATACGATCCGATCTGGAAACTTCTGACTCCGGAGGCCAGCCGGATGGTCCGGCTCGAGAATCATGAGCGGCTGTTCGATCAGGCCAAGAAAGATACGCGGGCCTGGGAGAAGGCGAATCTCCACTGAGCTCAGCCGCTCAGGCGCACGGTCTATGTCAGGGGTATGAGCAATTGCCAGTCCTGCTTCGCGGCCAGATGGACGGAACTGGCCGCCGAGCATGGAGGGCGCGTCCTTTTGCAGGTCATCCGACCAGACGGGGGCGCCGGTTTGCGCGCGAGTTCTCCACGGGCAGGGCGCGCAGCCACGCGCGAAAACCGACGACCTCGGGGCAATCCGCGGTGCCCTCGGGCGCAATCAGCCAATCACCGAGACCAGATCCCTCATTGACCCGGTCACAGCGATAGCCCGGATGGCGGCCAAGGCCGCGCGCGATCAGCAGGTCGACCTTGCCCTCGACCAACTCGTGCAGGCCGGCGGGCTGCAGCACCCGCAAACCGATCTCCGCATGGGTGCTGCGAAACTCCGCCAATTCGAGGCGGCGCAGGTCGAAGCTGCCATGGACCCCCAATTGCAGCAGCACCGCACCTGTTGGTTTCAATTGCGAGGTCGCCTCCGCGATGTGACGAAAACCTTCGGATATCCCGGGCAGATAGGCTTGGCCAGCCGCGGTCAGGATGAGCTGCTTGTGCAGCCGCTCGAACAGCTGCGCGCCGAGGCGCGCCTCCAGCGCTTTCACCTGCTGCCCCACGGCGGCGGGCGTCACGTGCAACTCGTGCGCGGCAAGCTTGAAGCTGAGATGCCGTGCGGCGGCTTCGAACGCGCGAAGCGCGTTGAGTGGTGGAAGGGCATAGGTCATCGCGCGACAGTTTGACACCGATGGGCTGTGGCCTTGCAATAGATTTTCTTGCGCTGAACCGCAGCAACAATGCTTTGCGCCGGTGCGATCCAGCCGGTTAACGTCGATCGGCTGCAAACCGGAGAGACCATGCCCCGCCGCCTCGATCATCTCGTCATTTGTGTCCGCGATCTGACGCAGGCTGCGCCGGATTGGCAAAAGCTCGGCTTCACCCTCACGCCGACCGGCGTGCATCCGTTTGGAACCAGTAATCGTCTGGCGATGTTCGCCGACAATTTTCTGGAGCTGCTCGCCGTCACCGACGCGGCAGCCGTGCCGCCCGCCGCTCCGGGCCGCTTCAGCTTCGCCGCCCACAACCAGGATTTTGTCGCCAGGGGCGAAGGAATGTCGATGCTGGCCTTGCACAGCACCGACGCCCACGCCGATGCGGCGCATTTCAGCACCGATCATATCGGGGCCTATGCGCCTTTTGATTTTGGCCGCGACGCGATGCTTCCGGACGGACGCAAGGCACGCGTCGAATTTTCACTGGCCTTCGCCACCGACCCGGCCATGCCCGGGATCGCTTTCTTCACCTGCCAGCAGCGTCACCCGCCGGAATTGTTCTGGAAGCCCGACTATCAGCGCCACCCCAACGGGGCCACACGCGTGATCGAGATCGTGATGTCGGCGCCGGAGCCGGCGAGGCATCGCGAATTTCTCGAGCGCCTCATGAACAGCGAAGCCGAGCTTGCGCCCGGGCGGCTCACCGTCGGCAAGACCGGCGATCGGATTGCTGTGCTCGGCCCTGCGGAACTATCACGGCGGTTGCCGGGCTTGGCCGGCAATGCCTCACCGCGCTTTTGCGCCGCGCGTCTTGCGGTCGCCGATCTCGATGCGACGCGGCGGTCGTTGACGGCCAACGGCGTCGATTTCGAGATATCCGGCCCCGTGTTGCTGGTTCCGTCCGCGGCCTCGCATGGCCTGGCGCTGGAATTTGTCGAGCAGGAGACAATCTGACATGGCCCAAATCGTCACTCATAATCCTCCATCTGTTCATGCTCCCGCCGGTGGTTACAGCATGGGACTTGAACTCAGTCAGCATCGCCGCCTGCTGTTCATCAGCGGACAGGTGCCCGAGACATCCGACGGCAGCGTGCCTGAGGGTTTCGAAGCGCAATGCGAGCAGGCCTGGCAGAACGTCATCGCGGTGCTCGCCGCCGCCGGACTCGGCGTCACGCATCTGGTCAAGGTCACGACGTTCCTGACCGACCTCGATCAGGTCGTGGCCAATCGTGTCGTTCGCCGCAAGATGCTCGCGGGACACGAACCCGCGCTGACGGTCATGATCGCTGAAACCGTCGACAGCAAATGGCTGCTGGAGATCGAGGCGATCGCCGCGGAATGAAGCGGATCCAAACTAGTCCGAAGGGAGCAGTGATATCCCATGGCTGAGACCATCCATCCCTTCTACGGGCAGCATCGCGGTGCCATGGAAGCCGCCATGCGCCATCGCCTCAACCTCGCCGAAGCGTTGTTGTGCGAACGTACGCGTCTATCCGATGTTGCCGGGATCAGGCAGGAGGTGATGGACGAATTCGAGATCGTGCTCACCCAGATGCCCTATGTCGGAGGCGCGGCAAGCCGCATGAGCGATTTCTTCATGCGCCTCATGGGCTTCATGGCCATCAGCCGTGTGCTGCGGCGACGCGGCGTGCGGCTGTCCGTGATCGGCGAGATCGAGCGGGAAACGTACAAGGCGCAATTGCTCGCCGTGCCCGAAGCCGAACGTCTTGCCTCGGGGCGCCAATTCATGTCGTCAGAGAACCAGACCTTGCTGCGTGAGCAGGCGACGAAAAGTGCGACAGAAGCCCATCAGAACGAGTTTCCGGAGGATTTCGTCTACGACTTCGTCGAGCCTGATACGGGGGACAGCTTTGAATTCGGCATCGACTACAAGGCTTGCGGCTTCTGCAAATTCGCGGCTCGCCACGGAGACAAGGACATCCTGCCGAACATTTGCGGGCTCGATTTCGACGCCTATGCAAGGCGCGGCATCCGCCTCGAACGAACACAGACGCTGGCGGGCGGCGCGAGCCACTGCAATTTCCGATTCTCGCGGCTGCCGTTGGATACGAAAGCCGAGAGTTAGTCCGCCACGTTGCGATGATCCATTCTGTGCGGCGACTTTCGCTCTATCACCTTCACCCTGAGGTGGCCGCTTCTTCAGCGGCCCTCGAAGGGCGACGGCCCGGCTGGCACCCCGACCGTTCATCCTTCGAGGCTCCGCATGCGATGCATCCGCATCGCACACTACGCACCTCAGGATGACGGGTCATGGTTCAGCGGTCTTGGGAGAACTGCACGGATGCGCGCGCCGCCACGATGACATCATGCTCCTGTTTTGCCCGACGAGTCAAAACGTCGGTACCGTCGCCATCACGCCACAACGGGCTTGGCAAGCCGCTGAACTTCCTCACAGTTTCTACTGTGCATGGGGTTGTTTTCGCAGTTTTTGTTTTGGAAGAGTCTACTCCGCCGCTTTTTCCCGTAAGCGCTGCGCGTAGACGTTGATCACCAGCGCCGCGAGCAGGATCAGGCCGCGGATCAGGATCTTCAGGAAGCTGTCGATGTTGACGTGGTCGAGGCCGTTGTTGAGGACACCGAGCACGAACAGGCCGACGATGGTGTTGCCGATGCCGCCGCGGCCGCCGAACAGGCTGGTGCCGCCGACGACGACGGCGGCGATGGAGTCGAGGAGGTACGTGTCGAACTCGTTCTGCTGCGCGCTGCCGAAATGGGCGACGCCCAGCATGCCGCCGATGCCCGAGGATACCGCCGAGATCACCATCACCGCACCCAAGATGAGCTTGACGTTGAGGCCGGCATATTCGGCGGCCTCGCGGTTGCCGCCGACCATGTAGACGTAGCGGCCGAAGCGCGTGTAGGTCAGCACCAGATGGCCGCCGAGCAGCATGATGGCGGCGACGATGACGATCCAGGGGATGCCGCCGATCGAGCCCGAGCCGAGCGTGGTGATCAGGCTCGGGACCTTGTAGGCGATCTGGCCGCGTACCAGCAGCGCCGAGATGCCGGCCGCGATCTGCATCATCGCCAGCGTCATGATGAAGGAGGGGATGCCGATCATTGTCAGCCCCAGCGCATTGACGAGGCCGAGCAGGCCGCAGAGCAGGATCGACAGCAGAATCGCGACCGCACCGGGCAGGGGGATGTTGGCGATGTTGACGTAGGATTCCTGGAGCGTGAAGTAGGCGACGGCGATGCCGGTGACGTTGGCGATGCTGGCGATCGAGAGGTCGATCTCGGCGCAGAGGATCACGAAGGTGAGGCCGACGGCGATGATGCCCGTGACCGACACCTGGGTCAGGATGTTGCCGAGATTGTCGAGCGTGGCGAAGGAAGGGCTTGCGAAGGCGAAGAAGGCGGACAGGAAGATCAGCGTCAGGAACGGCGCGATATTGCGCATCTGCGAGCGCAGGAAGGGGGCAAGCCCCCGTGCCCGCGCACCCGCCGCCGGAACCGTTTCACTGCTCGCCATGGTGTTTCTCCGTCACGCCGCTTCCAGCAGGCGGTCCTTGCTGACCGGCTCGTTCCTGAATTCCCGCACCAAGGTGCCGCGCTTGAGCACGAGGATGCGGTCGGCCAGCGACAGCACCGTTTCCGGCTCGGTCGACAGCACGATGATCGCAAGCCCCTTGGCGCGGAGGTCGCGGACGATGTTGATGACGTCGTTCTTGGCGCCGACATCCATGCCGCGCGTCGGCTCGCACAGCACGAGCAGCTTGGGCGGGTAGGTCAGCCATTTCGCCAGCGCGACCTTCTGCTGGTTGCCGCCGGAGAGCATGCCGAGGTCGAGGCCGACCACCGGCGGCCTAATCTGCAACTGCTCAACCTGGCGCTGGGCGATCTCGCGCTCCTGCGCCGGCTTGAGCAGCAACGCCGAGATGCGGTCGAGAATGCTGATCGAGATGTTCTTGTAGACCGGCTCCTGGTGAAACAGCATGTCGCGCCGGCTCTCCGGCACCAGCGCCACCCCGGCGCGCCGCGCCGCCGCCGTGCTCGCGAAGGTCTTTGGTGCGCCATCGACGATGAGCGTGCCGCTATCAGGTTTCAGCTTGCCGAACAGGATGCGCGACAGCTCCTGCTGGCCGCAGCCCATGAAGCCGTAGATGCCGAGCACCTCGCCGGCGCGCGCCTCGAAGCAGATGTCCTTCAAGCTGCGCGCCAGCGTGAGCTGATCGACCTTCAGGACCACCGAACTGTCGCTCGGCTGCGGCAGCATCAGATCATCGGTGTAGCTGTGCTCGAGCGCTTCGCCGCCGCGGCCGATCATGGCCTCGATCAGCGCGCCCTTGCTGGTCGCAGCACTTGCTGTCTCGGCGACCTTCCGCCCGTTACGGAACACCGTCACCGTGTCCGACACGCGAAGAATGTCCTCGATGAAATGCGAGATGAAGACGATGGCCGTGCCTTGCTCGCGCAGGCGCTTGAGCGTCGCGAACAGTCGTTCGACCTCGGGCGGGGAGAGGGCCGAGGTCGGCTCGTCCAGGATGACGATGCGGGCGCCGGAGAACAGCACGCGCGCGATCTCGATCAGCTGCTGCAGCCCGATCGGAAGGTCCCCGAGCCTGCTCATCGGGTCGACGTCGATGCCGAAGCGGGCGAGCTGCTCGCCGGCCTCGCGCGCCATCCGCCGCCATTGCACGAGGCCGAGGGCGTTGGTCGGCTGGTTGCCCAGGAACACGTTCTCGGCGACCGTGAGATCGGGCGCGACGCTGAGCTCCTGATGCACCATGGCGATGCCCGCCGCGTGTGCATCGCGGGCCGAACGGAAATGCGTCTCCTTCCCGTCGATCAGGAAGCGGCCGGAGAATTCGCTGTGCACGCCGGCGATGATCTTCATCAGCGTGCTTTTTCCGGCGCCGTTCTCGCCGACGAGACCGTGGATCTCGCCGGGGAGAAGCGCGAAATCGACACCACGAAGCGCTTCGACGCCGCCGAAGCTCTTCGTGATGCCTTGCAGTTCAAGGATGGGCGAATGAACCTCAGACATGAAGGACTAGATCAGGAAGTGATCCTGCATCCATTGCATCCCGGCGGCGTTGGCCTTGGTCACGACCGGGCCGTCGGTGACGACGTTCTTGGGAATGCCTTGTCCGCTCTTCTCGCCGCCGACCACGGCGGAGACGCCCGCGATGATCGCGCCGCCATGGATGCGGCAGGAGGGATTGCGGACGGTCGCGAACATGCGGCCCTCGCTCACCGCCTGGATCGCCGGCGGCATGGCATCGACGCCGCCGATCAGGATGTTGGTGCGGCCCCGCGCCTTCATGATGTTGGCCGCCGCAAGCGCCATGTCATCATTGTGGAAGAACGCCGCGTCGATCTGCGGGTACTTGGTGAGGTAGGTTTCCCAGAGCCGCGCGGTCTTGGAGACGTCCCAGTCGGCCGGCTGGGTGTCGAGCACCTCGATTCCCGGGAATTGCTTGACGACGTTGGTGAAGCCCTTCGCCCGTCCCTGTGCCCCGGTGTGGCCGAGCGCGCCCTGCGTCATGATGATCTTGCCCTTGCCGCCCATGGCGTTGCACAGGGCCTGCGTCACCGAAGCGCCCATGAACTCGTTGTCGGGGGCGAGGAAGGAGTGGACGTTGATCTGGTCGAGCGGCGCGATCAGCGTGTCCATGTCGATCACGGGCGTGCCGGCGTCGATCATCTTCTGCACGGGCTGGGTGAGGGTGCCGATGCCAAAGGCCTGGATCGCGACGAAGTCCCACTTCTGCGAGGCCATGTTGTCGATCGCCGCGCGCTGCTTCACCGCGTCGAGCTGGCCGTCAAACCAGGTGACTTCGACGTTGAACAGCTTGCCCCAGAATTCCGCGGCCTGCTTGCCCTGCGCGCACCAGGTGGCCTGAAGGCCCGCGTTGGAGAACGCCGCCTTCAGCGGCTTCTCGCTGCGTCCGACCTCGGCTGCAAGTGCAGGGTTTATGCCCATGCTGCCGAGGATGGCAGTCGCGGCGCCGGCGGTCGCTGCCGCCTGAAGAAGATCGCGCCTCGTCGTCGAGAAATCTTTGGTCCCGGACATCGCTCGCTCCCATAAAATTTTATCGTCGGCGCGTCATTGCTTGCGCGACCGATGCTCGAAAGTGTCTCACAAGAGTTGATGCCACTCAATCTGCAATCAACATCAGGCCGCCGCAGGCTGTTGGTGCAGCGCAAAGCGTCAGGCCTGAAGGGCGGCGAATGCTTCGATCTCGACGAGCAGCCGGTCCCAGGCGCGCGCGATGTCCGGCGACCATTCGTCGCCGAGCAGGTCGCGCAACGTATCCCTGATGACGGCAAAGAAGGCGACGAAGAGCTCGCGCGAAGTCCCATAGGCATCGTGCGAGGCGACCTCGCAGGCGATCAGCCGGAAATGTCCGCTCCGCGTCCCCGCGAAGTCGAGAATGGCCTCGATCGTCTGCGCGAGCATCGATCCCATGACGAGCTCGCTCCCCTGCGAGCGGAACATCGCCTGCGTTTCGGGATGCTGCTCGAACAGACGTCGATAGACGTGCGGCGTGAGATCCGCGCAGCGCGAGGCCGCGCGTTCGAAGCTGTTTTCGATCGGATTAGACGAAGCGCTCATCTGCGAAGGCGCCATGCAGACAAAAAAAGAGCGGGGCCCTAGCCCCGCTCGAAAATTGTGTCGACCCTATTATCCCCGATTCTAAGATTTGCTCTTGATTGACGGGGCGACGCTGCGTTTTGCGCGCCAGGGGCTCCTCCCGAGACTTGGACCACCAGACTTCGACCTCGCGGCCTGCCTGAGCAAGAGGGATGCTAGATCAACTTTTCTCACTTGTCATCATTTTCGGCAACGAATGTTCAAAATTCGAGCAATTGACGAAATGTTCGGGCTTCTGACCTTGTAAGCATATGACAAATATAAGAAATCTGTGGATGGGAGGGCGGATTGACCTGCCTCAAAGGCCGGATCCCCGGCTCGGGTACGGTCTCTCCGACCACGGTTTTCGAGAAATTTGTGCTGGACCAAAGACGCGGCGGGACTGACCTCGACTTGGGCCCGGCGCGGTGTTTAGTTAGCAGGCGAACGAATGGCTCGGCGGATGCACGCGCGGCTGCAAAAATTCCTGCCTGTTGTCCTGCTCGCCCTGGCGATGCAGGTGCTGGCGCCGATCGCCGCCTGTTTGGCGGCCGGCCAGGCTGTGGCCGATCCGCTGGCTGCCGCCGTTATTTGCCATAGTGCGAGCGAGCAGGGCGGCCAGACCGGCACGCCGACCGCGCATGGCGCTGCGTGCGCGCTCTGTTGCCTGGCGCAGGCCAGTGTGTCGCTCGATTCGCCGCCGGACGCGGCATTCGCCATTCCCTTCCGCCACGCCGCGCGCGTGGTGTGGCACGCGGCGGATCGGTCGACGATCTCCGCCTTTAAGGGCACGAGCGCCCAGGCGCGCGCGCCTCCCCAAAATTCCTGACGACCCTCAACTGTCGCTGCGGACCGTCCGCTTGCGATTGATGCTGTCGAATGGCCGGAGAGAAAGCCGGCGTCAGGAATGCCCATGTTACGTTGTCATGCCCGCCGTGGCGTGAGCATCGTTGCGGTTCAGGCCGCATTGCTTGCGTCGTCGAGCGGAGTCTTTGCCCAAAGCAGCAACACCGTGCTTCCCGCGGTGACCGTTGAGGCGCCGCAGGCCGCCCGGCCCAAACCAATGACGCGGCCTTCGCGCCAGCGCTCCGCTTCCGCCGGCCGCGCGGCGAGGCCCGTTGCGCCGACCCCGAGCGTCGGCGCATCGCCCCAGAACAGGGCCCAGACGGCCGGCGCGGCGCGCGATGGTCTCAATCAGGCGCCGGCAGGCCAGACCGCGACGACCATCGATCGCAGCCAGTTCGACAACCGCCCGTCGTTCTCGGTCAGCGATGTCCTGCGGGACAGTCCGGGCATTTCGATCAAGCAGGGGAATGGCCCGCGTGATTTCGGCATCTCGATTCGCGGATCCAACGCCCGGAACGGTTTTGGCATCCGCAATCTCGTGATCTTCGACGACGGTTTCCCAGTGACGCAGCCGGACGGCCTGTCGCGGAGTGACCTGATCGACCCCCACGCCTATGGTGCCATCGACGTGATCCGCGGACCTTCGTCCGCGCTCTACGGCAATTATGCCACCGGCGGCGCGCTCAATTTCCGGACACGGCCGGGCGGCACCATCGACGGCGTCGAATATGGCCTCGATGGCGGCAGTTACGGCTATCTCAACAACTACCTCGCTGCCGGCAAGAAGGTCGGCAATTTCGAGGGCTCGCTGTTTGCAAGCGACACGCGGGGCGACGGCTATATCGGCAACAGCTGGTTCAACACCCAGACCGTCAACTTTCTCGGCACTCTCAAGGCGACGCCGGACGATCGCTTCACGGTCAAGATCATCAACAACGATCTGAGCGCGCGGCTGCCGATCCGGCAGTCGCTGAGCCAGTACTATCAAAATCCCTTCCAGCAGGGCTGCGCGACCGGCGTCACCGCCGCGGCCGGATGCGGCACGGTCAGGCTGTTCAACAACGGCTTCAATGCGACCGCAGGCACCGACACAGAGACAGCCGTGCAGGCCGGGCTCGGCCGCAACGACCGCCGTACCATCGTCGGCGGCCGCTGGGAGCACGATTTCGACAACACCACGACCTGGCGCAACCAGTTCGTCTTCGACGACAGGAACATCAGCCAGCCGACCGGCACGACCAGCGCGATCGGCGATTTTCCCTCCTACAACTTCATGAGCGACGTCACCAAGCGGGGCGAGATTCTCGGCCTGGAATCGACCACGTTCCTCGGCGGCTTCTACAACACCCTGACCGCGTCGAGCGACACGCGGAACGTGATGCCGGGAGGCAACGCGACGCTCGGCAGGATCACGAACAACCTCTACAGCGAAACGTCGAACTACGGTGTCCGCGCACGGGAAGAGCTGAAGCTGACACCGGCGTTGCTTGCGGTCGCCGGCATCGGCTGGGAGCAGACCGTGCTGAAGGGAACAAACACGGCCTACAGCTACTCCGGTCCGACGGGCGTCCTGGATCCTCTGAAGATCACGGCTGCTGACAGGCAATTCCAGAACACGGCGCCCGAACTGGCCTTGCTCTATACTGTCAACAGCGAATGGCTGGTCCGGGGGCGGGTTGCTACAGGGTACGGCACCCCGCAGGTTTCAAACCTGTTCGTCACGGCGAACGGGCAGTCGGGTAACAATACCCAGCTCCAGGCGCAGAAAAATCTGGGCTACGATCTCGGCTTCGATTGGACACCGAACAACACACTCAAGGTCAGCGCGACCGGGTTCTATGAGTTTTTCCGCGACGAGCTCGTATCGCAAGCAACGCCTGCCGGTTCACCGAACACGAGCTATACGTTCAACGCGCCGCGCTCAGAACACCGCGGCATCGAGCTTGCGGCCGACTGGAAGTTCCATCCGGGCTGGCGGTTCATGGCGGCGTACACCTATCTCGACGAGGTCTACACCGAATATATCGAGAACATCACCAATGGCGCGGTGTTCAGCTTCAACCGGGCCGGCAACAAGATCCCCGGCATCTCGCCCAACGAGCTGACGGCCAGGATCGGCTACGACGAGTTTGCCGGGCCGCTGGCGGGTCTCGGAGGCTTCGTCGAGGTCCAGTGGAAGGATTCGTTCTACATGGACAATGCAAATCTGCTGAAAGCGCCGGGCTATGAGCTGGTCAATGTGAACGTTCACTACAAGACCGATCTGGTGTCTGACACCTTCAGGTCCCTGAACCTGTTCCTCGAAGTCAGGAACGTATTCGACCGCACCTACGTTGCGTCGGCCAACAACATCGCCAACACGGTGACGGCGGCCGGCATTCAAAATCCTGCGAGCGTCCTCGCAAACACGACGGGATCGATCTACGCGGGCTCGCCGCGCTTGTTCGTTGCGGGTATGAAGGTGGCATTCAAATGATCCGGGCTCTCGAAGGGAGTAGGGCCATGGTCCGAACCGGCTTGCTCGGGATAGTCGCTCTCGCGCTCTTGCAGGGCGCGGCGCTCGGACAGATGCACGGTCAGCATGCGTCGGAAGCGGCGTGCGATGAGCCGACGCTGCGCTGCGCAACCACGGCGACGCCCGCATTCGGGCCGGACGGAACGCTGTGGCTCGCCTGGATGGCGGGAGGGCAGGTCTCGGTTGCGAGTTCGCAGGATGCGGGGCGCAGTTTCTCGGTCCCCGTCCAGGTCCCGACGATGCGGCTGAACCTTGATTGGGGACCGGATGCCCGGCCGAAGATCGTGGTCGATCGCAAGGGCGGCATTGCGCTCGCCTTCTCGATTTTCAGGGATGAGGCCTTCAACGGACAGGTGCTCTACACGCGCTCGGCCGACGGCGGGAAGAGCTTCGCGGAGCTCAAGCCCATCACCGCGAACAACGAGAGCCAGCGGTTCGAGGCGCTGGCGCTCGATCAGGACGGAACGGTCTTTACGGCGTGGCTCGACAAGCGCAATCGCGTCCCCGCAAAGGAGACGGGGCGGAAGTACGAGGGAGCAGGGCTGTTCTTTGCCTCGTCGCGCGATGGCGGCGCCACCTACGCCGAGGCCCGGCTGGCGCGCGAGGGCACCTGCGAATGCTGCCGGTTGGGATTGGCATTCGCGGCGCCGGGGCGGCCGGCCGTGATCTTCAGGAACATTTTTGACGGCGGCGTGCGCGATCACGCGGTCATGACCTTCACCGACATCTCGACGCCAGGTGAAATCCACCGCGTCAGCAACGACGACTGGCAGATCAACGCCTGCCCACACCACGGGCCGAGCCTCACGGTTGCGCCGAGCGGGACCTATCACGTCGCCTGGTACACGAACGGGAAGGCGCGGAAAGGATTGTTCTACGCGCATTCGCGAGACGAAGGCCGTACGTTCTCCGAACCCATGCCGCTGGGGCGGCCGGGCCGCAATCCGGCGCGCCCCTTCGTGCTCGCGGGCCAAGCGGGAACGGTCATGGTCTGGAAGGAGTTCGATGGCGAGAAGACCTCGGTCCAGATGACGATCTCTCGCGACGACGGCGAGACCTGGTCGCCGCCGAAGACGATATCGAGCACGACCGACACCTCCGATCACCCCTTGCTCGTTTCCAACGGTCGCCAGACCTACCTGTCATGGATGACGAAAGCGGATGGCTATCGGTTCACAGCAATCGAGGACCAGCCATGAGACGTCGAATTGCCGGTTTACTGGGTCTGGGTATCCTGATCGCATCGGCGGCCGGGCTCGGAGCGCAGCCGGCTCCGAAGCCGTTCGAGCGTGGCACGTGGCAAAGCGTGCTTAGGGGGCATGTGGGTCGCCCGACGCTGGTGCATTTCTGGGGCGTGACCTGCGGGCCCTGCAAGGTCGAGTTGCCGCAGCTTGGCCAGTTTGCCAAAGACCACCCGGGCATCGACGTCGTCACGATCAGCGCGGACCTCGTGCCGAACCTGCCGGCCGCGACGCAAGCGATGCTCGACAAAGCGGGGCTGTCGTCGACCGAGAATTTCATCTTCAACGACGGTTTTGTCGAGCGTTTGAGATTCGAGATCGATCCCACCTGGCAGGGCGACATTCCCCGGACAATGCTGATCTCCCGGGACGGGACCATCACGACGATCGAAGGTTCGGCCGAGATGGTCGATCTCGAAAAATGGACGGCGCAACAACTCTCCACACATTGAAGTTCAATCTGCAAAACGGGAAGACCGATATGAAGACCATGTTGAAAGATGTGCTGCTTGCAGCGTTCGCTCTCGCACTCTGCGCGGCACCAGCGGCGGCAGAGGACGTCAAGGCCGGCGATCTCGTCGTCTCGCAGGCCTGGAGCCGGGCAACGCCGGGCGGCGCCAAAGTCGCCGGCGGCTATCTCACCATCGAGAACAAGGGAACGACGGCCGACAAGCTGATCAGCGTGTCCGCCGATATCGCTGGCAAGGCCGAGGTCCACGAGATGGCGATGGATAATGGCGTGATGAAGATGCGCCCGCTCGACAAGGGGCTCGTGATCGATCCCGGCAAGACGGTGAAGCTCGCGCCCGGTGGCTATCATCTGATGCTGCAGGAACTGAAGGGCGCGTTCAAGCAGGGCGACAAGGTGCCGGTGACGCTTCAGTTCGAGAAGGCCGGCAAGGTCGCGATTGCTCTCGATGTGCAGGGCGTCGGCGCGCAGGCGCCCGGCGATGGCGGGCACATGATGAAGAAAATGCCGGATCATTCGGGAATGAAGATGTGATGAAACAGATCAAGTCTGCCATGACCTCGCGTCGAAATCTTGCGAGCCTTGCGCTCGCGATGGCCGCGCTGCTGTCGGTTGGCGCTACTCCCCTTGCAGCGGCGACCGACGACGACAGCTTCTTCACGCATCTGCACACCGAGAAGGCGATGGCCAATGTCACCGTTTCGCCGGGCCGCGCCGGTCCGGTCGAGATTGCGATCCAGCTCGAAACCACGGACGAGGCGCCGCTCACGGCCAAGGCCGTGTCGGTGACGCTCGTGGATACGCAAACCGGCAGGAAGCTGGCGCCGGTCGAGGCCGCGCGCGACGGCGAGGACAGCTGGCATGTGAAGGTCGCGCAGTTGACGTCCGGACGCTGGATGCTGGGTCTCGGGATCTCGATCTCCGAGGCCGATCATGTCAGCATTGAATCGCCGATCCTGATCAAGTGACGATGTCGAAGGGGCCGAACATGTCGAAGCGATCCTGCCTGTTCCTGATTGCCGCGCTCACTGCGTCACCCGCCGCAGCGCATATCACGCTCGAGACCAAGCAGGCGACCGTCGGCTCCTCCTACAAGGCCGTCTTCGCCGTGCCGCACGGCTGCAACGGCTCGCCCACGGTGAAGATCAGGGTGCAGATTCCGGAAGGCGTGATCGCGGTGAAGCCGATGCCGAAGGCGGGCTGGAGCGTCGACGTCGTCGAGGGCAAATATGCCGGTGAATACGACTATCACGGCAACAAGCTCTCCTCCGGCGTCAAGGAGGTGGCCTGGTCCGGCGGCAAGCTGCCGGATCACAATTACGACGAGTTCGTCATCAGCAGCTTCCTCACCAGCGGCCTGAAGCCGAACACGACGCTGTATTTCCCGGTCGTCCAGGAATGCGAGACCGGCGTCAGCCGCTGGATCGAAATTCCGGCGGAAGGGGCAGGGCATTCGCACGAAGGCAAGTCGCCGGCGCCGGGCGTGAAGCTGCTGCCAAAGCCCTGATGCGCCTGCTCGCCGCGCTCGCGACGCTGCTTCTCGTGATCGGCTTCGCGACCGGGGCGTCGGCGCACGCCGCGCTCGTCGCGGTCGAGCCGGCGAGCGGCAGCAGGCTTGCGACCGCGCCGAAGGCGGTCGAGCTGCGCTTCAACGAAGCGGTGGCACCGGGCGCGATCCGGCTGATCGACGGCGCGGGCAGGGCGCGGGACGATGCGCGCGTCAGCGCATCGGGCGAGACGATCTCGGTCGCGATGCCGCCGGACCTGCCGCAGGGTACAGTGGTGGTGAGCTATCGCGTGATCTCGCAGGATGGTCATCCCGTCGCGGGATCCGTGATTTTCTCGATCGGCATGCCGACGGGGACGCAGCCTCCGGCCAATGTGGACGGCGGATTGAACGTGCTGATCTGGCTGGCGCGGGTCGGCCTCTATCTCGGGCTGTTTGTCGGCGTCGGCGGCGTGTTCTTTGCGCGCTGGGTGGCGCGGTCGATGACCGGTATGACCGTGCCGCGCATAGCGCTCGTGATCGGCCTTCCGAGCGCGGTGGCGTCCCTTGGTGCGCTGGGTCTCGATCTCCTCGGCCTGCCGCTTGCGGCTCTCGCGAGGGCATCTCCATGGAAGGTCGCATTCGCGACCAGCACCGGCCCCGCGCTGCTGGTTGCCATCGCTGCGATGCTGCTCGCGTTGATCGCGTTGCGCAGCGCGTGGTACGCACGCGCTCTTGCGGTCATCGCCTTCGTCGGCGTCGGCCTGTCGCTCGCGATGACCGGGCACGCCGCGACGGCACCGCCTGAGATGTTGACGCGACCTGCGATCTTCCTTCACGGCCTCGGCGTCGCCTTGTGGATCGGGGCCCTCGTGCCGCTCGCCGTGCTGGTGTCGAAACAAGCGGCGGCAGCACTGCCCGTCGTGAACCGCTTCTCGCGCATTGCTGCGCCGGCGGTTGGCTTGCTGGCATTGACCGGGCTCGGGCTCGCGATCGTCCAGCTCGAAAAGCTGTCCGCGCTGGTCGAGACGCGTTACGGGCTCATTCTCGCGATCAAGCTCGCGCTGGTCACCCTGCTGCTGGCGCTTGCCGCGCTCAATCGGTTCCGGCTGACGCCAGGCTTGGCGCGAGACGAGAAAGCGGCGGCCGCGCTCAGGCGCTCGATCCTGCTTGAGTGCGCCATCGCACTCGCCATCTTCGCCGCCGTCGCCGGCTGGCGGTTCACGCCGCCGCCGCGGACCATCGTTCCGGAGACGCCGCTGGCCATTCATATCCACACCGACAAGGCGATGTTCCAGGTGCTGGTCTCGCCGGGGAAGGCGGGTATCGATGATTTCGTGCTCCAACTCATGACAGGCGATGCGACGCCGCTCACGGCCAAGGAGGTCACGCTGACCCTGAGCCTGCCCGAACGCGGCATCGAGCCGATGGAACGCGCCGCGGAGATCGGGCCGGACGGCTACTGGCATGTGCGCAAGGTCGAGCTTCCCTTCGCCGGCCGCTGGCATGTGCGGGTCGACGCGCTGGTGACCGATTTCGAGACGATCGCGCTGGAGGATGAGCTCGACGTGGCGCAACCGTAGTTGGCGGCCGGGCACCTCAAGCTGAATCTGAAGTCGACGGAAAAATGACAGGAATTCCGCCGCGTTAGCGGCTTTTCCTCATTCCCGGTCTTGTGTTTTCGCTCTCAATCCGGTTTCACTGCAACCCACCACTGATTCCCAGAGTATTGCCATGCGGTTGTCGCGGTTCTTTCTGCCCATCCTGAAGGAAAATCCGAAAGAGGCGGAGATCGTCTCGCACCGGCTGATGCTCCGCGCCGGGATGATCCGGCAGGAGGCGGCGGGCATCTATGCCTGGCTGCCGCTGGGCTTCCGCGTCTTGAAGAAGATCGAGCAGATCGTGCGCGAGGAGCAAGACCGCTCCGGCGCGCTGGAGCTGTTGATGCCGACGCTCCAGCTCGCCGACCTCTGGCGCGAGAGCGGCCGCTACGACGCCTACGGTCCGGAGATGCTGCGCATCGCCGACCGCCACAAGCGCGAGCTGCTGTACGGGCCGACCAACGAGGAAATGATCACCGAGATCTTCCGCGCCTACGTCAAGTCGTACAAGAACCTGCCGCTCAATCTCTATCATATTCAATGGAAATTCCGCGACGAGCAGCGTCCGCGTTTCGGTGTGATGCGCGGCCGCGAGTTCCTGATGAAGGACGCTTACTCGTTCGACCTCAACGAGGCTGCGGCACGCGTCGCCTACAACAAGATGTTCGTCGCGTATTTGCGCACCTTCGCGCGGATGGGGCTGAAGGCGATCCCGATGCGTGCCGAGACCGGCCCGATCGGCGGCGATCTCAGCCACGAGTTCATCGTGCTGGCCGAGACCGGCGAATCCGGCGTTTTCATCAATCGCGACGTGCTGGACCTGCCGGTGCCGGGCGAGGACGTCGATTATGACAGCGACCTGACGCCGATCATCAAGCAGTGGACCTCGGTCTACGCCGCGACGGAAGACGTCCACGACGCCGCACGCTTCGAGCAGGAAGTGCCGGCGGACAAGCGGGTGAATACCCGCGGCATCGAGGTCGGCCAGATATTCTATTTCGGCACGAAGTATTCCGACGCCATGAAGGCGCTGGTGGCTGGGCCCGACGGCGTCGACGTGCCGATCCATGGCGGCTCCTATGGTGTCGGCGTCTCGCGCCTGCTAGGCGCCATCATCGAAGCCTGTCATGACGATGCCGGCATCAAATGGCCGGAGGCGGTGGCGCCGTTCCGCGTGTCGATCCTCAACCTCAAGCAGGGCGATGCCGCGGTCGATGCGGCCTGCGAGAAGCTCTATGCCGAGCTCACCGCCAAGGGCGTCGACGTGCTCTATGACGACACCGACCAGCGCGCCGGGGCCAAATTCGCCGCCGCCGACCTGATCGGCATTCCCTGGCAGATCATGATCGGGCCGAAGGGACTGGCCGAGGGCAAGGTCGAGATCAAGAAGCGCAGTGACGGCTCACGCGAGACCATGTCGCCTGCGGACGCAGTCGCAAGACTTGTGGGCTGATAAGGCTGGTCGGTTGAATAGTGTTCATCGCGCGATAGTGGGTCGGTAATCCGGCCACATTTGACCCCGAATCATGGGATTATCGAGCGATGGATGAAACCATGACCGAGACCAAGCCAACCGCGCCTTTTGCGCCCTTCGAGTGGATGCTGTCGGCGCGCTATTTGCGGGCGCGCCGCAAGGAGGGATTCATCTCGGTCATTGCCGGGTTCTCGTTCCTTGGCATCATGCTGGGCGTGGCGACGCTGATCATCGTCATGGCCGTCATGAACGGCTTCCGGAAAGAGCTGCTCGACAAGATCTTAGGGCTGAACGGTCATATCCTGGTGCAGCCGCTGGAATCGCCGCTGACCGACTGGAAGGACGTCGCCGACCGCCTCAGCCAGGTCCAGGGCATCCGGCTTGCTGCCCCCGTGGTCGACGGTCAGGCACTGGCGTCGTCGCCGTGGAACGCCTCGGGCGTGCTGGTGCGCGGCATCCGCTCCGACGACCTCAACAACCTCACCTCGATCGCCAAGAACATCAAGCAGGGCTCGCTCGAGGGCTTCGACGACGGGCAGGGCGTCGCGATCGGCCGGCGGCTCGCCGACCAGCTCTCGCTGCATGCGGGGGACAGTGTGACGCTGGTGGCGCCGAAAGGCGCGGTCACCCCGATGGGCACGACGCCGCGCATCAAGCCGTACAAGATCGTCGCCGTGTTCGAGATCGGCATGTCCGAATACGATCTCGGCTTCGTGTTCATGCCGCTGGCGGAAGCGCAGGCCTATTTCAACCGCAGCAACGACGTCACCTCGATCGAGGTGTTCACCACCAACCCCGACAAGATCGACGCCTTCCGCAAGGCGGTGACGGAGGCGGCGGGGCGGCCGGTGTTCCTGGTCGACTGGCGGCAGCGCAACTCGACCTTCTTCAACGCGCTTCAGGTCGAGCGCAACGTGATGTTCCTGATCCTGACCATGATCGTGCTGGTCGCCGCCCTCAACATCGTCTCCGGCCTGATCATGCTGGTGAAGGACAAGGGCAGCGACATCGCGATCCTGCGCACGATGGGGGCCTCGCAAGGCGCGATCATGCGGATCTTCCTGATCACGGGCGCCTCGATCGGCGTGGTCGGCACGATGGTCGGCTTCTTCGTCGGCCTCGTGATCTGCCTCAACATCGAGTCGATCCGGCAATTCCTGTCCTGGCTGACCAGCACGGAGCTGTTCTCGCCGGAGCTCTATTTCCTGTCGAAGCTGCCGGCCGAGATCGATATCGGCGAGACCTCGGCGGTCGTCATCATGGCGCTGACGCTGTCGTTCCTGGCGACGCTGTACCCGTCGTGGCGCGCCGCGCGCCTCGATCCCGTCGAAGCGCTGCGGTACGAGTGAGGGGCTGATGGAGCAGCAGCAGGGGGCTGAGGATGTACCGGTCATTTATCTCCACGAGATAAAGCGGCAGTACTTGCAGGGCGAGGTGCCGCTGACGATCCTCGACGGCGCCAAGCTCGCGCTGTGGGCGGGCCAGTCGGTTGCGCTGGTGGCGCCGTCGGGCTCCGGCAAATCGACGCTGCTGCACATCGCGGGGCTTTTGGAAGCGCCCGATTCCGGCGAGGTCTATGTCTCGGGCGCACCGACCTCGCAACTGCCCGACATCGAGCGCACCCAGCTTCGCCGCACCGACATCGGCTTCGTCTACCAGTCGCACCGGCTGCTGCCGGAGTTCTCGGCGCTCGAGAACGTCATGATGCCGCAAATGATCCGCGGCCTGAAGAAGTCCGAGAGCGTCAAGCGCGCCAAGGAGATTCTCGGCTATCTCGGCCTCGGCGACCGCATCACCCATCGCCCGGCCGAGCTGTCGGGCGGCGAGCAGCAGCGCGTCGCGATTGCGCGCGCGGTGGCCAATGCGCCGAAGGTGCTGTTTGCGGACGAGCCGACCGGCAATCTCGATCCGCACACCGCCGATCACGTGTTCCAGGCCCTGATGCAGCTCGTCAAGGCGACCCAGGTGTCGATGCTGATCGCGACCCACAACATGGAGCTGGCCGGCCGCATGGACCGGCGCGTGTCGCTGTCGAACGGTCAGGTCGTCGAGCTCGAATAACAAAAACTGCGAAAACAACCCCATGCACAGTAGCCAAGTGCCTGGCGGGACTGCCGAAAAAATCGACGACGGCGCATCGCCGCCGCCTTGGGGCTTTACGGCCTGATCACCGTCAATCTGAACGGTCCGCCATGGGCCGCGGCGTGGTCCACCGCCGCGTTGGCGTGATCGAGGTCGAACGCCGCGGTCTCATATTCGTCGAGCCGCAGCAGGCCCGCGCGCACCAGCGCGATGAGGCGGCTCGCTGCGTCCGGTGGGTACATCCAGACGCCGTGGATGCTGATGCAGTTGCGCATGATCCAGGGGTAGGGCAGCTCGAGGCTGGCACCGCCCGCCATGCCGACGCCGCCCATCAACACCACCCGTCCGTAAGCGCGCACCGTCATGACCGCCGCGCGCACCACATTCGGGCTGACCGAGGGCGGCATGATGTCGAACACGCAGTCGATCGAACCGGGTGCCGCACGCTTCATGGCTTCGCAGTCCTCGCTCTCGTTGCCGGTGAGCTTGACCGGTTTCACCCGTTCGCCGAAGCGGCGGACGAGGTCGGCCAGAATCGTCGCGTTGCGGCCGGGCGCGACCACGCAGGCCGCGCCCATCGCGAGTGCAACCGACACCGCCGCGCTGCCAAAATTGCCGGTGGCGCCGCTCACGAGCACAGTCTCGCCGGGTTGAAGGTTGGCCGCGAGGAAACCGCCATAGGGCACCAGCAGCGTGCCCAGCGCGCACCATTGCGTGGCCTCTTCCGACGTGATCGCGCCGAGGCGTGTGACGTTCTCGGTCGGCACCCGCATCTGCTCGGCAAAAGAGCCGTGGCGAAAATGGTTTTGCAGGCGCATGCCGCCGGGACCGGCGGCAGTCAGTCCTTGCAGGGCGATATCGGGCGCAATGGCGTCGTCCCGCGAACGCACCGTCGGATCACAGAACACCCAGTCGCCGATCATGAGCTTGGTTGCGTCCGGGCCGATCGCGCGCACCCGGCCGATGCCGCCGGGGCCCGGGATGATCGGCAGGTCGAGCGCATAATTGCGCGTCCCGTCGAAGACCTCGTTCATGTAGGACAGCACGCGCGTCGCGACGACGTCCACGATGACCTCGCCGGTGCCGAGCACCGGGTCCGGGACATTCTCGATCGCGAGCCGCGATCCAAAGGATTTGAGCACGGCAGCTTTCATGGCTTCGTCCTTCCTGCACCTCGAACTCGGGTGAAGCCCATATGCGCCGCCTTGGAAGAGCCAGGAAGGCCTGGTATTATCCTAGTATTGCCAAGGCCCTCCATCGGGGAAGCGACATCATGGCCGATCCACGCCGCGTCGAATTCGGCGATTTCCTCCGCTCCCGCCGCGAAAAGCTGACGCCGAAGAGTGTCGGGCTGCCCGCGGGCAGCCGGCGCCGCACCGCGGGGCTCCGCCGCGAGGAGGTCGCGCAGCTCGCCGGCATCGGGGTCGACTGGTACATCCGCCTCGAGCAGGGCCGCACTGTCAGCCCGTCGGTCACCACCGTCGATGCGCTGGCCCGCGCGCTGCGCCTCAGCAAGACCGAGCATGCGCATCTGAAGGCGCTGGCGCGCGACGGCGACAGACGCGCGTTCACACGCGAGATCGTGCCTCCCTCCATCCGGCGGATGATCGAGAGCCTGAACCAGCCGGCCTACATCACCGGGCGGCGCTGGGACGTGCTGGCCTGGAACGACGCGGCCGAGGAGGTGTTCGCATTCGGGCAATTGCCGGAGCGGGATCGCAACACGTTGCTCCTAGTCATGACCGACAAGCAGCGGCGAAAGCTTTACGGTGCAGGCTGGACCGACATCGCCAAGGGCATGGTGGCGATGTTTCGCGCGACCCATGACGTCTGGGCCGGCGATCCCGCCTTCGCGGAATTGCTGGCGCGGCTGCGCCAGGGCAGTCCGGAGTTCGTCAAATGGTGGGAAGCGCACGATGTCCGCGGCACCATCTCGGGCCGCAAGACGATGTCGCATCCGACCCTGGGCGTGCTGAATTTCGAGCACACGAGCTTTCAGGCCAATGACGACCCCGCGCTGAAGCTGGTGATCTACACGCCGGTGTAGCGCGGGGACTCAGTTTCTGAGGGTTGATCCACGGGGCTGCTCGTTGCGTCCCTTGCGTCACGGCGCCGGCACGGCCGGAGGCCTTGAGCTGACGTTCGGGAACGGAACGGCCGGCCAGGGATTCTTCGGCTTGGCCGGCACCGATGCGCATGCCGTCGCAAGCTGCGTCCGCATCGATGCCAGTCCCGTCAGGTCGATGTCGAACTTCGTGACGTCCACCTTTTCGTCCGGCATCGAAATTGTCTGCCGGACATGCAGGGAGCGGGATGCCATGATCGCCTTGACCATGTCAGGGTCGATGCTGCCGCTCCACATCTCGTACTTCGCGGCCCGTAGCGGAGACCCTCCGGCTTCCTTGTCCGCGTCGGCGTCCGCCGTCATCAGGATATTGCTCTTGCCGACGCTCGCCTCGTCGATTTCGCCCGCGAACATCAGCGGCACGCGATTCCTGGTTTCGCAAAACATGCGCCACTCCATCGTCCGGAACGAGGAGGCGTTCTCCTTTTTCATCACCGCGAGCTTGCTGAGGGATGGCCGCGCTCCCGTCTCCAGCCGCCACATCGCCTCGGCAAACGGGCGCGTGTCGATGCCGAAACGATAGAGCTCGGATCGCGTCAGCATGTGCAGGTTTTCGAACTTCACGGTCCGGATCAGCCCGTCAAGCTCGCGGCTGATCCCCATCGCCGCAATGAATCCGGCGCGGTCGCGGTCGGCGTTCGCGATCCGGCGCCGTCTGTATTCTGCGACCGCCTCCGCGGCCGGATGCCCGTGAAAGGCGAGAATCAGCCTGGAATTATGGACCGCCAGCGCAGCGTCGGGCGCCACCTCGCGTGATGTCGCCCCGAGAAACAGATAGCCGCAGGCCGAGTTGCACATCGCATGATAAGTGGTGAGCTCGGCTTCGACCTCGCCGCTGGCGGCTTTCGTCTTCAGGCATGCGGCGTCGACCTGGGTGCCGGCCGCGCACGCGGTCGCAATCGTCCGGCCGACCCGCGCGACCGCCTTGCGGCTGCGCAGCAGCCGGCCGATGACGTAGGACTGCTCCACGTTGCCACCGGGCGAGTGAAGGTAGATCGGACGCTGCGTGTCCTTGACACCGGCCAGGAAGCGGCGAATGCGCTGGCTGGCGTCCCCATCAATCTCGCCCTCGATGGCGATCCAGCGGTCGCAGCCCGGCCCGCACGCATCGGGGGCGCCCTTGGCGAGATAGATCGTCAGCTTCGAGGCAAATCCGGCCTTCTCGGCGGACTTTTCTCCGGCATGCAATGCGCCGGACATCGACAGCAAGGCTATCAGAAACAGGAGACGGACGAGCATGAAATGATTGGGGCACGCGTGTGAGGACAGGTGCCCAATTTATACGATGTCCGGCCCGGCCTCAACTTTCGGTGGCATGGCGGCGCCGCCTCGTCCTCCGGCTCGTCCAGGTCGTCATGTCACCGGATCCCTGGCGGAATTCGCGCGGCTTCGATGATCCGGCGCCAGCGGCGGCGCCGGTCTTGCGGGCGCGTTCTCCAGCGAACCCGCGTCGCCGCTCGAGGCGATCTCGACCGGAGCAGATCCGGCGTCGCGCCAGGCAACAATCCAGATCAGGAAGCCGAGCAGCGCCAGCGCGGCCCCGACGGGACCGGTGGAGGTCCAGCCCAGCCCTTCGCGAATGGCGATGCCACCCAGGAACGGGCCGAGCGCGTTGGCGGTGTTGAAGGCCGAGTGGTTCAGCGCGGCGGCGAGCGCCTGTGCTTCGCCGGCGACGTCCATCAGCCGGGTCTGGAGAATGGCGCCGAGCGAGACGCTTGCGCCGATGGCGAAGATGTCGACCGCGAGCAGCCAGGGATTGTCGGCGACGAGCGGAAACACCAGCAGCGCCACCGCAGCAAACAGCAGGATGATGCCTGCCGTCGGCATCAAGGCGCGGTCGGCAAAGCGCGGCACGAACAGATTGCCGAGCGTGGCGCCGACGCCGAACACGGCGAGGAAGAACGGAATGGCCGCGGGGTTGACCCTGGTGACCTCGATCAGCGTCGTCGCCAGATAAGTGTAGACGGCGAACATGCCGCCGAAGCCGATGGCGCCGATTGCGAGCGTGATCCAAACGCGGCCGCTTCGGAGCGCTCCGAGCTCGCGCAACGGATCGGATCGGCCAGCCTTGTCGCGCGGCGCGAACAGGGCGCACAAAAGCACCGTGAGCAATGCCAGCACCGACACGAGGCCAAAGCTCGCGCGCCAGCCGACCGCCTGGCCGATCAGGTTGGCCAGCGGCACACCGACGATCGTGGCGCCGGTCAAGCCGAGCATCACCTGGCCGATCGCCCGCGAACGGCGGTGATGCGGAACGAGCGAGGCCGCGACCAGCGCGGCGATGCCGAAATAGGCGCCGTGCGGCAATCCCGCCAGGAAACGGGCCGCGATCATCCAGCCAAAGCCAGGCGCAAGCGCGGTGAGGGCGTTGCCGAGCGCGAACACGGCCATCAGGACCAGGAGCTGCGTGCGCCGCGCGAACCGCGCGCCGAGCACGGCGATCAGCGGCGCGCCCAGCACGACGCCGAGCGCATAGGCACTGATCGCGTGCCCCGCGGTCGGCTCGTTGATCCCGAGGTCGGCGGCGAAGAACGGCAGCAGACTCATCGATGCGAATTCGGTGGTTCCGATCGCAAAGCCGCCCATCGCGAGCGAGAACAGGACGATGGCGAGGCGAGGGGGCGCGGAGGCCGAGTTTGCGCTCGGCGAGGTCGCTTGGGGCGAGGTCGTCATGTGTCCTGCATTGGTGGCGTCAACGGGAACCAGCCCAGTGAACGTCGCCACCCCTGCAAGATTTCTCTCTCGTACTTAAACGCGGATCAGCCCGCGTCAACAGCGGGGTCTCAAGGCAGGGCAGACCGCATACCAGCGTCCCGATTGGCACGTGCCAATCTAGCCGACGCGCGTCGACCGGCGCGCGGTTTTTTTCGGAGCAAAGTACGGGTTCGAGACGCAGCCCGCAGAGCGTCCGGCGGGACCGTAGATCTGCATGCAGACGGGATAGCTGGGATCGTAAGAGCAGGCCGATGGCGACGAACTCGCCTGACACTGGGCATAAGTGTCGAAGGTGCATTGCTCAGCCTCGGCCATTCATCGCCAGTGAGGCAGAGCGAATGATGCGTGCCGAATGCGCGTGCCGGCGTGCCCGCCGAGTGTGAGTGTGAATGTGGCGATTACGAGCGAAAGTGTGGCGACAATTGGGAAGCAAATGTCCGCGCATCTCTGATCGCCACTCACGCGAATGTGCGCGCGTCGTTGTTACGCGGGCGCTGCAGTATATGTCGTGTAGTCGACATTGGAACTCATGAAACCACTTGTTTCAAAGGGTTTCCCGCACGCGCTGCTAAACATCCATTAACGCAGCAGCGGCCTTTCGCTGCGACTGTTGCGTCGAGGTTACAGCAATTCCGTCGAGCACTGTTATGACGACACGCATGGCTCGGGGGCCTAACGACGAAACTGGAACGGGAATCAAATGAACAAGAATTTGTTGCTTGCTGCTGTGAGCTTCGTCGCGCTCAGTGCGGCTGCGCCGGCTGTGGCTGCTGACCTCGCGGCGCGGCCCTACACCAAGGCGCCGCCGGCGGCGATCGCCGCGGTCTACGATTGGAGCGGCTTCTACATCGGTATCAACGGCGGCGGCGCTTCGTCGCACGCGAGCTGGGACCTCGTCGGCTTCGGTCCGGAAGGTTCACACGATGCAACCGGCGGCACCGTCGGTGGTCAGGTCGGTTATCGCTTCCAGTCCGGCCAGTGGGTGTTCGGCGTGGAAGGCCAGGGCAACTGGGCCGACTTCTCGGGCGACAACGTCAGCGCTGTGACGGGCTTCAGCAACCGCACCAAGATCGACTCGTTCGGTCTGCTCACCGGCCAGGTCGGCTACACCTGGAACAACGTGCTCGCTTATGTGAAGGGCGGCGCGGCAGTTGTCGGCAGCAAGTATGACGTCTTCAACGGCGCTGGCGCGAACGTCGACTCGGCGAGTGCGACCCGTTGGGGCGGCACGGTCGGTGCCGGCCTCGAAGTCGGCTTCGCGCCGAACTGGTCGGTTGGCGTCGAGTACAACCACATCTTCCTGGGCGGCAAGGACGTCACCTTCGCCAGTGGCGCCGTCGACCACATCAAGCAGGACGTCGACATGGGTCTCGTCCGCCTGAACTACAAGTTCGGCGGCCCGATGATCGGCAGGTACTGAGACTGATCGCTCTACAAGGAGCGGTCGTCGAAAAGCCCCGGCCTCGCGCCGGGGCTTTTTTGTTGTTTGAATTCATCGAGTTAACCATCCTGTTTCGGGATGGCTGAGAGTGCTTGACTCCCGAGAACGAAATGAGAACAATGTTCTTCATACGTTCTGGTGATGGAGCAGGCCATGTTCAGGATTTTCGTCGAAGAAGCCGCCGCACTCGCCTCGATCGCGCTGTTCGTCGGGATGGTCGCAATCTGGGCCCAGGTGATTCCGCAGCTTTAGACCTGCGGTTTTGGAAACCGATGCTTGGAAACCCCGCTCAAGCCTCCTTGGGGAAAAGCGGGACGACGCGGCGAAGCGGCCGCTCCGGCGTGGACTCTGAAGCGGTGACGCCCCACCATTGTGAGGCGAGTCGGCGAAGGCAGGTGGATGGCGGGTGCAGGATGCCCTGACAATCCCCTGGAGCCGGCGACCGCTCCATCTCATCTGCAAGAGGCCGTCACGCGACCATGCCGAGCGCCGGATTTGTCCACCTTCACGTTCACTCGGCCTATTCGCTGCTCAAGGGCTCGATCAAGATCGCCAAGCTCGCCGAGCTCGCCAAGAAGGACCACCAGCCCGCGCTGGCCTTGACCGACACCGACAACATGTTCGGTGCGCTGGAGTTCTCCGACAAGATGGCGGGCTCCGGCATCCAGCCGATCGTCGGCTGTGAGCTGGCGATCGATTTCGGCGACCAGGATCCGAATGCGCGCAGCGCGCTGCCGCCGTCGCGCGTGGTGCTGCTGGCGGCGCAGGAGCGCGGCTATCGCAGCCTGATGCGGCTGAACTCGCGCGCGTTCCTGGAAACCCCCGACACCCATGCCTCCCATATCAAGTTCGACTGGCTCGAAGGCGAGACCGAAGGCCTGATCGTGCTCACCGGCGGCCCCGACGGCCCGATCTCGCTGGCGCTGGCCGCAGGCCAGGCCGAGATTGCGGCCTTGCGCTGCGAACGTCTGGCCAGCCTGTTCGGCGACCGTCTCTATGTCGAATTGCAGCGCCACGGCATCGACAAGGAACGGCGCATCGAGAGCGGGCTGATCGACATGGCCTACGCCAAGGGCCTGCCGCTGGTCGCGACCAACGAGCCGTATTTCGCCACGACCGACGACTACGAGGCGCATGACGCGCTGCTCTGCATCGCCGGCGGCCGGCTGGTCGCCGAGACCGATCGCGTGCAGCTCACGCCCGATCACCGCTTCAAGACCCGCGCCGAGATGGCAGTGCTGTTCGCCGACATTCCGGAGGCGCTGGCCTCGACGGTGGAGATCGCCGAGCGCTGCTCGTTCCGCCCGATGACGCGCAAGCCGATCCTGCCGTTCTTCACCGTGGGTGCCGCAGCCAGTTCTGATGCCGCGTCGGTCGAGGCGGCCGAGTTGAAGCGGCAGGCGGAGGAGGGGCTCGCCAACCGCCTGCGCGTGCACGGGCTGTCGCAGGGCACCACGGAAGAGGACTACAACAAGCGTCTGGCGTTCGAGCTCGACGTCATCATGCGCATGAAGTACGCGGGCTACTTCCTGATCGTGTCCGACTTCATCAAATGGGCCAAAGGTCAGGGCATTCCGGTCGGGCCGGGCCGCGGCTCCGGCGCAGGCTCGCTGGTCGCGTGGGCACTGACCATCACCGACCTCGATCCGATCAAGTTCGGCCTGCTGTTCGAGCGCTTCCTCAATCCGGAACGCGTCTCGATGCCGGACTTCGACATCGACTTCTGCCAGGACCGCCGCGGCGAGGTGATCAAGTACGTCCAGGAGCGCTACGGTCGCGACCAGGTCGCGCAGATCATCACCTTCGGTACGCTGCAGGCCCGCGGCGTGCTGCGCGACGTCGGCCGCGTTCTGCAGATGCCCTACGGCCAGGTCGACAAGCTCACCAAGCTCGTGCCGCAGAATCCGGCCGCGCCGGTGACGCTGGCGGCGGCGATCGAGAGCGAGCCGAAGCTTCAGGCCTTCCGCGATGAAGACCCGGTCGTGGCGCGCGCGTTCGACATCGCCCAGCGCCTTGAGGGCCTGACGCGCCACGCCTCGACGCACGCAGCCGGCATCGTGATCGGCGATCGCCCCTTGAGCGAGCTCGTGCCGATGTACCGCGATCCCAAATCCGATATGCCGGTAACCCAGTTCAACATGAAATGGGTCGAGCCGGCGGGCCTCGTGAAGTTCGACTTCCTCGGCCTGAAGACGCTGACCGTGCTCGACGTCGCCGTGAAACTGCTCAAGCCGCGCAACATCGACATCGACCTGGCGACGCTCCCCATCGACGATACCGCGAGCTACCAGATGCTGGCGCGCGGCGAGGTGGTCGGCGTGTTCCAGGTTGAAAGCCAGGGCATGCGCCGCGCGCTGGTCGACATGCGCCCCGACCGTTTCGAGGACATCATCGCGCTGGTGGCGCTGTATCGCCCCGGTCCGATGGCGAACATCCCGACTTATTGCGCGCGCAAGCACGGCGACGAGGAGCCGGAATATCTGCATCCGGTGCTGGAGCCGATCCTGAAGGAGACGTTCGGCGTCATCATCTACCAGGAACAGGTGATGCAGATCGCGCAGGTGATGTCGGGCTATTCGCTCGGCGACGCCGACTTGCTGCGCCGCGCCATGGGCAAGAAGATCCGCGCCGAGATGGACAAGCAGCGCGACATCTTCGTCGCGGGCGCGGTCAAGAACGGCGTGCCGAAGGGGCAGGCCGAAACCATCTTCGAACTGCTGGCGAAGTTCGCCGACTACGGCTTCAACAAGAGCCATGCGGCGGCCTACGCGCTGGTGTCCTACCATACCGCCTACATGAAGGCGCATTATCCGGTGGAGTTCATCGCGGCGTCGATGACGCTCGATCTGAACAACACCGACAAGCTCTCCGAATTCCGCTCCGAGGCGCAGCGACTCGGCATCAAGGTCGAGCCGCCGAACATCAACCGTTCGGGGGCGACCTTCGAGGTCGGCGACAACACGATCTACTACGCGCTCGCAGCGCTCAAGGGCGTCGGCATCCAGGCGATCGAGCAGATCATCGAGGAGCGCACCAAGCGGGGCCTGTTCACCTCGCTTGCCGACTTCGCCGCACGGGTCAATCCGCGCGCGATCAACAAGCGCATCATCGAAAGTCTCGCCGCCGCCGGCGCCTTCGACACGCTGGAATCCAACCGCGCCCGCGTCTTCGCCGGCGCGGATGCGATCCTCGCCTCCTGCCAGCGCGCGCATCAGGCCGAGACCATCGGCCAGAACGACATGTTCGGCGGCTCGGCGGACGCGCCCAGCATCATGCTGCCGCAGATCGAGCCGTGGCTGCCGGCCGAGCGGCTGCGCCGCGAATATGACGCGATCGGCTTCTTCCTGTCGGGCCATCCGCTCGACGATTACGCCACCGTGCTGAAGCGCCTGCGGGTGCAGAGCTGGGCGGAATTCTCCCGCGCGGTGAAGACCGGGGCGACCGCCGGCAAGGTCGCAGCGACCGTGGTCTCGCGCATGGAGCGGCGCACCAAGACTGGCAACAAGATGGGCATCATGGGACTTTCCGATCCCACGGGCCACTTCGAGGCGGTACTGTTCTCCGAGGGCCTTGCGCAATATCGCGACGTGCTCGAGCCGGGCGCCGCGGTGCTGCTCCAGTTAGGCGCGGAATTGCAGGGCGAGGACGTCCGCGCCCGCGTGCTGCATGCCGAGCCGCTCGATGACGCCGCCGCCAAGACGCAGAAGGGCCTGCGCATCTTCGTGCGCGATACCAAGCCGCTGGACTCGATCGCCAAGCGGCTGGCCGGCCCCGACATGGCGACGTCGAACGGCGCCGCGCTCAAAGTCGGCAGTCCCGCCATCGCGCCGCGCTCGAACGGCGACGGCGAGGTCTCGCTGGTGATGATGCTCGACCTCGAGACCGAGGTCGAGATGAAGCTGCCCGGCCGGTTCAAGGTCTCGCCGCAGATCGCCGGCGCCATCAAGGCGGTGGCGGGCGTGGTGGACGTGCAGCAGATCTAAGGCGCGATGATATCTGGAAGAATCGTCATCGCGCTCGGGATCGTTGTTGGAGCATGATTTCCGCGCAATCGCCTGCCGCGTTTGTCGTGAGACAGAATTGCTGCCCTTTTTTCCGGTCGGGCTCTAGCAGCCGATCTCGAATATATGCAGATGGACGCAGCTCCATGTCGTCGTTGCGCGCGAGGTGAGCGGTCGCTTCGGCTTGCAGCATGGTTCGCGTTGCGGCAATCTTCAGTTGCATCGATCATATTCGTGATTTCTTCATGTCGGCGCACCTATCATTGCGGCGATTCCATTCGTCCGCTGTAACCTGGGGAAACGTCACATGTGCGACAAGTGCTCTGAATCTCTGCATCATGAATCTCTGCATCAAGACATCGCGCCGTCGCGACGGTCCGCGATGCTTTTTGGCGCCGCCGCTCTTGGCATGGCCTTCGCCGGCGGTGCTTTCGCCAATGGTGCCTTGGCAAAGGAAACCAAGCCGCCGCCGAAGCCGCAGAACGTGCTGTCGCCCGACGCGTCGTTGAAGCGATTGATGGAGGGCAATTCGCGCTACGTCTCGGGCGTGTCGCGGCGTCATGATTTCAAGCATGAGCGCGAGGCGCTGGCCGGCGGGCAGAACCCGTTCGCGGCCGTACTGAGCTGCGCCGATTCACGCATCGCACCGGAATATGCCTTCGACACCGGCCGCGGTGATCTCTTCGTCTGCCGCGTCGCCGGAAATTTCGCCGGCACCGAGACCATCGCCAGCATGGAATATGCGGTCGCGGTGCTCGGTGCGCCGCTGATCCTCGTGCTCGGCCATGATGCGTGCGGCGCGGTCGATGCGACGCTGAAGGCGATCAAGGACGACAAGCCGCCGCCGGGACATATCCCTTCGCTGGTCGATGCGATCGCACCCGCCGCCAAGGCTGCGATGCAGCAGGGTGGGGACGTGCTCAACAAGGCGATCCGGCAGAACGTGGTCGACAACATCGCCAAGCTGAAAACGGCCGCGCCGATCCTCAATGCGGCCGTGGAGCAGGGCAAGCTGAAGGTCGTCGGCGGCATCTACCGGCTCACCACGGGAACGGTCGATCTGATCGCGCAGGGCTGAATGAGCCGAGGGGCGCGCGCCGCAGTGCGGTCGTAAGGCTTACGCGGGCCTGACGCAGAGGTCTGATATGAGGCGGGGGCGCCACGCCGCCGCCTCAATCCGAGCCTTTCGTGACAAAGTGTTTCGTTCAATCGCCATTCAGCTGGCCGCGCGTCTGATGCGCGCCAGCACCTCAACAACAAGAGCAAGCAAGCAAGCCATGCGTGGGACCAACAAGGCCTTCCTCTGTTTTCTCCTGCCCTTCCTACTCCTTGCCGCGGGCGCGCCGGATGCCGCGCGCGCCCAGCAGCAGGAAAAGCGCATCGCGCTCGTGGTCGGCAACGGCGCCTACGCCAAGTCGCCGCTGGCGACGACTGCGAACGATGCCGGTCTGATCGCACAGACGCTGCAGGCGGCGGGCTTCGACGTCGTCGGCGCGCGCGATCTCGACGGCGACACGCTGCGCAAGAGCTTTCGCGATTTCATCCAGAAGGCGCAGGCCTCGGGGCCCGGCACCGTCGCGATGATCTATCTTGCCGGCTACGGCGTGCAGCTTGCCGGCGAGAACTATTTCATCCCGGTCGATTCCAACATCACCCGCGACACCGACATTCCGACCGAAGGCCTGCGCATCAGCGACTACGTCCGCCAGCTCGCGTCCATTCCGCTCAAGGCCAACATCGTGGTGCTCGACGCGGCCCGCGCGCAGCCCTTCATCGAGGGTGGCCAGCCGATCGCGAGCGGACTGGCGCTGGTCGAGCCCGACCCGAACATGCTGATCGCCTTCAACGCCGCGCCGGGCACGGTGGCGCCGGAAGAGCCGGGGCCGTACGGCATCTACGCGCAGTCGCTGGCCGAGATGATCCGCACCGGCGGCCTGCCGCTGCCCGAGGTGTTCGACCGCGTTCGCCTGCGCGTCAACGAGGCCTCGAAGGGCGCGCAGGTGCCCTGGAACGAGCAGAAGATATCGGCGCCATTCTCATTCTTCGAGCGCGGCCCCGATGCGCCGCCGCCGGAGTCCGCACCCGACCAGGTTGCCGCGATCCGCAACAAGCCGATCCGCGATCTCGGCGTGCAGGACGCCTATGCGGCTGCGCTCGAACGCGACACGCTGCCGGCCTACGAGGAATTTCTCGCCGCTTATCCCGGTGATCCGCTCTCCAAGCGCGTGATGGCGATCGTCGCGGCGCGCCGCGAAGCGATCACCTGGCGGCGGACTTATCGCAACGACACGCCGGAAGCCTACTGGTCGTATCTGCGGCGTTATCCGCGCGGCCCGCACGCGGGCGATGCGCGCCGTCGTCTCGCCATCCTCACCGCGCCGGCCGAGCCGCCGCCGAGCTTTGCGATGATCGACTACGACGTGCCGCCGCCGCCGCCGGAGGAGGTGGTCTATGTCGACCGTCCCGTGCTGTATTTCAGCGACCCTGATTTTGGCTTCGCGCCGCCACCGCCGCCGCCGGTCTATTATCTGCCGCCGCCGCCGCCCGACTTCGTCGTGCTGCCGCCGCCGCTGCCCGTGGTCGGCCTGTTCGTGCTGCCGCAGCCGGTGTTCGTGCCGATCCCGGTGTTCGTCAGGCCGCCGGTCTATGTCGCCCCGCCGCCGAACAACATCATCTACCAGAACATCCACAACACCACGGTCATCAACACCGTGATCAACCGCCCGCCGGCCCCGCCGCCGGCGGGGGCAGGGCCCGCAGGGCCGGGAGCTGGACCTGGTAATCTCGCCCCGGCAGTGTCCGGCCGTGCCAATCAGGTGGGCCCCGCCGTGCCGCAGGCGGTCGCGCAGCGCGCCGCCCTGATCCAGCAGGGCAAGGCGCCGATGCCGCCGAGCGCGACGATTCAGCCGACGGCGAGGCCCGGCGTGCCGCCGGGGACGCCCGCCAATGTCGCGCCGACCGCCGCGCCATCCGCTGCGCCAACGGCCCGGCTGCCCCAGGCCAATACACTGCCGGTTCCCGGCGCCCATGGCGGCCCGCCGACGCCGCCAGCCGGGGCGGGGACTCTGCCGGGCGGCAGGCCTTTGCCACCGACGGCAACTGCACCCGGCGCGACCCCGCCGACGCATCCGGGGACGCCGACCACCGCTGCTCCTGGCACAACACTGCCCGGTCGTCCCGGCGCGCCAACGGCTGCCGCTCCGGCGACCGCCGCGCCGACCGCGACAAATCCGGCTGCGGTGCCCGGCCAACCGCCGAAGCCGCCGGTGGCTCAGACCCCGCCCGGGGCCGGACCTTCCGATCGCGCCAAGTCCGCAACCCGCGAGCCGGCCAGCTCGCCGCCTGCTGCGGGCGCGCCCGGAGCGCCTCCCGGCGTCGCGGGACGGCCGGTTACGCCGCCGCCCTCGGCCGCGCGCGAGCCGGTCAGGCCGCAGAATGCGCCTTCGGCCGCCCCGACGCAGGTCGGCCGGCCGTCGGCACCGCCGCCGACACGGCCCCAGGCCGTGGCGAGGCCGACGCCTCCGCCGCCCGCGGCCGTCGCACGCCAGCACCGCCGCCGCATGCCGCGCCTCCGCCGGTCCGCGCGGCTCCTCCGGTTGCCGTCGCGCGGCCGGCCCCGCCGATGGCGCGGCCGGCACCTCCGCCGATGGCGCGGCCCGCGCCGCCGCCGGTCGCCCGGCCGGCGCCCCCACCGCCGCCCAGGATGGCGGTTGCACCACCGCCCCCGCCGCGTCCGGCGGCACCGCCGCCGCGCCCTGCGGCGCCACCGCCGGCGGCCAAGAAGTGCCCACCGAACCAGCCGAGATGCTAGGGACGTAGCGGGGTCTTTACGGAAAGGGGCCTCGCGCGGGCGAAAACCGCCCCCGAAAGGCCCTTATTTCCTTGCTTCTGGCCGAAATCGCGCTATACACCGCGCCATCTCACACGGAAGCATGGCTCTCAAGGCCGTCCGGTGGCAGCCGGGGCGACAACGCTCCGTTTTGCTCACACGCTTCCGGAGGAACCAACCGGAGAATTAGAACGATGGCACTGCCCGATTTCACTATGCGTCAGCTGCTCGAAGCTGGCGTGCACTTTGGTCACCAGTCTCACCGCTGGAATCCGAAAATGGCTCCGTTCATTTTCGGCGCCCGCAACAACATCCACATCGTCGATCTCGCCCAGACCGTGCCGCTGCTGCACAACGCGTTGCAGGCGGTCAGCGACACCGTCGCCAAGGGCGGCCGCATCCTGTTCGTCGGCACCAAGCGCCAGGCGCAGGACGGCGTCGCGGACGCTGCCAAGCGCTGTGCGCAGTACTTCGTCAACTCGCGCTGGCTCGGCGGCACGCTGACCAACTGGAAGACGATCTCGGCTTCGATCAAGCGCCTGCGCCATCTCGACGACGTGCTCTCCGGCGGCGACGCCAGCTCCTACACCAAGAAGGAGCGCCTGACGCTGCAGCGCGAGCGCGACAAGCTCGACCGTTCGCTCGGCGGCATCAAGGACATGGGCGGTCTGCCCGACCTGATCTTCGTGATCGACACCAACAAGGAAGACATCGCGATCCAGGAAGCCCAGCGGCTCAACATCCCGGTTGCCGCGATCGTCGACACCAATTCGGATCCGAAGGGCATCACCTATGTGGTCCCGGGCAATGACGACGCCGGCCGCGCGATCGCGCTGTATTGCGACTTGATCGCGCGTGCGGCGATCGATGGCATCTCGCGCGCCCAGGGCGATTCCGGCATCGACGTCGGCGCCTCGGCTCGTCCGCTCGCCGAAGAACTGCCGGCGGCGTCCTCGAGCGGCTTCCAGGGCCTTGCAGGTCCCCGCGGCACCGCCGACGACCTCAAGAAGCTCCCGGGCGTGTCGGGTGCGATCGAGAAGAAGTTCAACGACCTCGGCATCTTCCACTTCTGGCAGCTCGCCGAGCTCGACCACGACACCGCGCACACGATCGGCGAAGAAGTCGGTCTGCCCAGCCGCGCGGATGCCTGGGTGGCCAAGGCCAAGGCGCTGACCGCGGAAGCGGAATAGTCAAAAAGAGCGATGGGTTGGCCGGATATAAGTCCGGCCACCATTTCAGTTGACGCGAAATTCCTGAGATGGACCGCGGCGAGGGCTATGTGATGCCACGCCGCGGCGAACCGGCAGGCAAGAAGGATTTTCAACGATGGCAACGATCACAGCTGCGATGGTCAAGGACCTGCGCGAGTCGACCGGCGCGGGCATGATGGACTGCAAGGCCGCGCTCACCGAGACCGGCGGCGACATGGAAGCGGCGCAGGACTGGCTGCGCAAGAAGGGCCTGTCGAAGGCCGCCAAGAAGTCCGGCCGCGTCGCCGCGGAAGGCCTGATCGGCGCGCTCACCAAGGGCACCAAGGGCGTCGTGGTCGAGGTCAACTCCGAGACCGACTTCGTCGCGCGCAACGGCCAGTTCCAGGGCCTCGTCAAGATGGTCGCCCAGGTCGCATTCGACGTCGGCGCCGATGTCGAGAAGATCAAGGCCGCCAAGGTCGGCGACGTCACGGTCGAAGCCGCAATCAATGATGCGATCGCCACCATCGGCGAGAACATGACGCTGCGCCGCGCAGCTTCGCTCGAAGTGAGCCAGGGCGTGGTGTCGAGCTACGTCCACGGCGCCGTCGTCGAGGGTGCCGGCAAGATGGGCGTGATCGTCGCGCTGGAATCGCCGGGCAAGGCCGACGAACTCGCGACCCTCGGCCGCCAGATCGCGATGCATGTCGCGGCCGCCAACCCGCTCGCGCTCGATCCGTCCGGCCTCGATCCGGCGGTGGTCAAGCGCGAGAAGGACGTGCTCGCCGACAAATATCGCCAGCAGGGCAAGCCCGAGAACGTGATCGAAAAGATCGTCGAGTCCGGCCTCAAGACCTACTACAAGGAAGTCTGCCTGCTCGAGCAGGCCTTCATCCACGATACCGGCAAGTCGGTGGCGCAGGCGGTGAAGGAAGCCGAAGGCAAGGTCGGCGGCGCGGTGAAGATCGCGGGCTTCGTGCGCTATGCTCTCGGTGAGGGAATCGAGAAGCAGGAAAGCGACTTCGCGGCCGAGGTCGCAGCGGCCAGCGGCAAGAAGTAAGCGCCGGAACGTTCCTTCCGGCGTGCCGCCGGAAGCGGCGCCCGGACAAGGAAGGTGCTCATGACTGATCCGGTCTATCGTCGCGTCGTGATCAAGCTGTCAGGCGAATATCTCGCGGGACAGCAGGGATTTGGCATCGACCAGCCGACCGTCGACCGGGTTGCGGACGATCTGATCGCGGCTCGCCAGCTCGGATGCGAGGTGGCGGTCGTGATCGGCGGCGGCAACATGGTGCGCGGCGTCGAGGTGTCCTCGCGCGGCGTCTCCCGCACGACCGGCGACACCATGGGCATGCTTGCCACCATGATGAACTGCCTCGCGCTCGAATCGGCGATCGAGCGCAAGGGCACGCCGGCGCGCACGCTGTCGGCCTTCGTCATGCCTGAGATTTCCGAGCTGTTCACCCGTACCGCGGCGCACAAATACCTCGCCGAAGGCCGGATCGTGCTGCTCGGCGGCGGAACCGGCAATCCGTTCTTCACCACCGACACGACCGCAGTGCTACGCGCCGCCGAGATCGGCGCCCAGGTCGTGCTGAAGGCGACCAATGTCGACGGCGTCTACTCGGCCGACCCGAAGAAGGATCCGACCGCCACGCGGTTCGACCGCCTGACGCATTCCCAAGCGATCGAGGGCGGCTACAAGGTGATGGATGCGACCGCCTTCGCGCTTGCCCGCGAGACGTCGCTGCCTATCATCGTATTCTCGATCGCGGAGCCGGGGTCGATCGGCGCCATGCTGCGCGGCGTCGGCCACGGAACCATCGTCGCCGGCTGACGGCTCATCTGGCGTGCCCCGACGGAGGGGCGCGGAGAGGTCGCCGGGATTTTGAAGGAGAAACGTGATGTCCACGGGTAATTTCGACCTCAACGAAGTCAAGCGCCGCATGCAGGGCGCCGTCGCCTCGCTCAAGCACGAGCTTGGCGGCCTGCGCACCGGCCGCGCCTCGGCCTCGATGCTCGACCCGGTGCAGGTCGAAGCTTACGGCAGCCACATGCCGCTCAACCAGCTCGCCACCGTCAGCGTGCCGGAGCCGCGCCTGATCTCGGTGCAGGTATGGGACAAGTCGATGGTCAAGGCGGTGGAGAAGGCGATCGTCGATTCCAATCTCGGCCTGTCGCCCGCGACCGAAGGCCAGGTGCTGCGCCTTCGCATTCCCGAGCTCAACGAGGAGCGCCGCAAGGAGCTGGTGAAGGTCGCGCACAAATACGCCGAAGCCGCCAAGGTCGCTGCGCGCCACGTCCGCCGCGACGGCCTCGACGTTCTCAAGAAGCTCGAGAAGAATCACGAGATGTCGGAGGACGATCAGAAGCGTCACGCCGACGAGGTGCAGAAGGCGACCGACGGCACCATCTCCGAGATCGACCAGTTGCTGGCCGCCAAGGAAAAAGAAATCCTCACCGTTTAAGGCATCGCCTTCATGTCCAACGCAGCCGCGCCAGCAACGGAAGGACCCGATCGGTCCGACGCGCCTGCGCATGTCGCCATCATCATGGATGGCAACGGGCGCTGGGCGGCCGCGCGCGGTCTGCCGCGTGCGGAGGGGCATCGCCGCGGCGTCGAAGCCTTGCGCCGCGTGGTGCGTGCCTCGCACGAGCTCGGCATCCGCTATCTCACCATCTTCTCCTTCTCTTCGGAGAATTGGTCGCGCCCGGCGAGCGAGATCGGCGATCTCTTCGGTCTGCTCCGCCGCTTCATCCGCAACGATCTGGCGAGCCTGCATCGCGACGGCGTCAAGGTTCGCATCATCGGCAAGCGCGACGGGCTCGAGGGCGACATCTGCGCGCTCCTCAACGAGGCCGAGGAACTGACGCGCGACAACACGCGCCTGACGCTGGTGGTCGCCTTCAATTACGGATCGCGGCAGGAGATCGCGAAAGCCGCGCAGAAGCTCGCGCGGGAAGTCGCCGACGGCAAGCGCGATCCTGATACGATCGATGCCGAGACGCTCGGCGCGCATCTCGATGCGCCCGACATTCCAGATCCCGATCTCATCATCCGCACCAGCGGCGAGCAGCGGCTCTCCAACTTCCTGATGTGGCAGGCCGCCTATAGCGAGCTCGTCTTCGTGCCGATCCACTGGCCCGATTTCGACAAGGCGGCGCTGGAAGGCGCGATCGCCGAATTTGCCAGGCGCGAGCGCCGTTTCGGCGGCCTGGTCGCGAAAACCGCCTCGTGAGCGAACCCGACGCCACATCGGCGGGCACCAAGCCAGCCCCGAGCAATCTGGTGATGCGAGTCCTCGCAGCGCTGGTGCTGGCGCCGCTGACCATTGCGATCGCTTACGCCGGCGGCTGGCTGTGGGCGCTTCTCGTCACCCTGGTGTCGATCGGGCTGTTCGCGGAATGGCTGATGGTGGTGGGCGCAGGCTCGGCCGCGCTGGCCGGGGCAGGGACGGTCGTCATCGCCGCGATGGGCGCCTCCGTCGCTTTCGGCGCACTCAAGACCTCCGTCGTCACCGGCCTCATCGGCGGCGCGATCGTGACGGTGATCGCGCGCGGCAAGTTCGTCTGGGCAGCAACCGGCTTTGCCTATGCGTCGGCGGCGCTGCTGGCCTCGATCCTGGTGCGGAAGGATCTCGTCAACGGTTTCTCCGCCCTGATGTTCGTGCTGCTGGTGGTATGGGCGACCGATATCGGCGGCTATTTTGCCGGACGCAGCATCGGCGGACCGAAGCTGTGGCCGCGCGTGAGCCCGAAGAAGACCTGGTCCGGAGCGCTCGGCGGTTTTGCGGCAAGCCTTGTAGTGGCCGCGGGCTTTGCCGCTTGCGGAATCGGGAAGGCGGTTCCACTTCTGCTCGTCAGCGCGATCCTGTCGGTGGTGTCGCAACTCGGGGATCTCTTCGAATCCGCGGTGAAGCGGCGCTTCGGTGTCAAGGATTCCAGTCACTTAATTCCCGGCCATGGCGGGCTACTGGACCGTCTGGACGGTTTTGTCGCGGCCATCCTGATGGCATGGATTATCGGCTTTCTCCGCCATGGTGTGCATAGCGCCGGAAGCGGTCTTATGGTTTGGTGAGGACATGAGCGCGGTTCCATTGCGTAACAACAAGGCTGCGGCGTCGACCGTCCGCAGCGTCACGGTTCTCGGCGCCACCGGCTCGATCGGCGACAGCACGATGGATCTGCTGCGCGCCTCGCCCGAGCGCTACCGCGTCGAGGCCCTGACGGCGAACGGCAATGTCGAAGCGCTGGCCAAGCTCGCCAAGGAATTTTCCGCGCGCTTCGTCGCGATCGCCGACACATCCAAGCTTGCCGAGCTCAAGGCCGCTCTGGCGGGCACGAGCACCGAATGCGGCGCCGGCGAAAGCGCGGTGATCGAAGCCGGCGCGCGTCCGGCCGATTGGGTGATGGCCGCCGTGAGCGGCGCCGCCGGACTGAAGCCGGCATTGGCGGCCGTCGATCGCGGCGCACATGTCGCGCTGGCCAACAAGGAATGTCTCGTCTGCGCCGGCGATTTCTTCATGCAGCGCGCGGCGAAGGCGGGCGCCTGTATTTTGCCGGCCGATTCCGAGCACAACGCGCTGTTTCAGGCGCTGGCATCGGGCAATCGCGACGAGCTCGTCCGCGTCATCATCACCGCCTCGGGCGGCCCGTTCCGGACATGGAAGCCGGCCGACATCGAGCAGGCCACGCTCGAACAAGCCCTGAAGCATCCGAACTGGAGCATGGGCCAGAAGATCACGATCGATTCCGCCTCGATGATGAACAAGGGCCTCGAGGTGATCGAGGCGTCCTATCTGTTTGCGCTTGCGCCCGACGAGATCGACGTCCTGGTGCATCCGCAGTCGATCATCCACGGCATGGTCGAGTTCTCGGACTGCTCGGTGGTGGCCCAGCTCGGCGCCCCCGACATGCGCACGCCGATCGCGCACTGCCTCGGCTGGCCCGATCGCATCAAGGGGCCGGCGGCCAAGCTGGATCTCGCCAAGATCGGCCAGCTCACCTTCGAGGCGCCGGATTTCGAGCGCTTCCCCGGACTTCGGCTGGCTTTCGATGCGCTCCGGACCGGGAAGGGGGCGACCACCGTCTACAACGCCGCTAATGAGGTCGCGGTCGCCGCCTTCATCGCCGGCAAGATCCGGTTCGGCGCGATCGCCCGGCTGGTCGAGGCGACGCTGGACGACTGGATCCGCACCGGGAACCAGGCTCCGCTGACGTCAGCCGACGATGCAATCTCTGTTGACCATGTTGCGCGAAATAGGGCTGCCGCCCTATTGCCTCAAATTGCCTTAAAGGCATCCTAGATGGTTCGGGCCAGGGCCTTGCGGCGCTGGATGAGGGAATTCGATGATCGACTTTTTCGTCCATAGTTTCAATACGTTGAGCCATGGGCTCCTCGGTTATGCGGTTCCCTTCCTGTTCGTCCTGACGATCGTCGTGTTCTTCCATGAGCTCGGCCATTTTCTGGTCGCACGCTGGGCAGGCGTTCGCGTCTTAACCTTTTCCCTCGGCTTCGGACCTGAGCTGGTCGGTTTCAACGACCGTCATGGCACCCGCTGGAAGATCTCGGCGATTCCGCTCGGCGGCTACGTCAAGTTCTTCGGCGACGAGAGCGAGGCCTCGACCCCGTCGGCAGAGGCGCTGGCGGCCATGACCGCCGAGGAACGTGCCGGCAGCTTCCACCACAAGAAGGTCGGCCCGCGCGCCGCCATCGTCGCGGCCGGCCCGATCGCCAATTTCATCCTGGGCGCGCTGATCTTCGCCGGCATGGCGCTGTATTACGGCAAGCCGAGCACGATCGCGCGTGTCGACGGTGTCGTCGCCGACGGCGCTGCGGCCGCGGCCGGCTTCAAGATCGGCGACGTGGTCGTGCAGATCGACGGCAAGCCGATCGAGAGTTTTGCCGACATGCAGCGAATCGTTGCGATGAACGCGGGTTCGGCGCTTGCCTTCCAGGTCAAGCGCGACGGAGCCATCGTCTCCCTGACCGCAACGCCGGCGCTGCTGGAGCGCAAGGATCCGTTCGGCAATAGCCATCGCCTCGGTGTGCTCGGGGTCGAGCACAAATCGCCGGCGGGTGAGGCCTCGACTGCGCCGGTCGGCGTCGGCGAAGCGCTCAAGATCGGGGTCGAGCAGGTCTGGTTCATCATCACCAGCACCTTCAAGTTCCTGGGCTCGCTGTTCGTCGGAAACGGCAATCCCAACGAGGTCAGCGGCGTTCTCGGCATCGCGAAGATGTCGGGGCAGGCGGCCAGCGCCGGGTTCCAGTTCGTGATCAATCTGTGTGCGGTGCTGTCGGTGTCGATCGGCCTGCTGAACCTGTTCCCGATCCCGCTGCTCGATGGCGGCCACCTTATGTTCTACGCGGCCGAGGTGGTCCGTGGCCGGCCCTTGTCGGAACGGACCCAGGAGATGGGGTTCCGAATCGGGCTCGGATTGGTGCTGATGCTGATGGTGTTTGCCACCTACAACGACATCCTGCGGATGGCCGCTTCCTGATAGGGGCTTTTTTGTGGCGTTGCTGTTGAGCAACGTCTTGGAATGAAATTGAAATTACGGTGTCTGCTGCCGTTTGCGGCACCGATGAAATTGGCTACAAGCGGCTTCGAACTTGGGGAATCTCCCAGACCGGCTTTGGGGTTGGGTCTGGTACTGATAAGGGCGCGTTGCGCAATGAAGTTTGGACTGCGACTCCGGGGGGGCTTGCTCGCAACCCTGATCATGTTCGGCGCGCCGGTGGTTGCCCCGGTTGGGGCTGTTTTTGTCTCTTCGTCTGCGCTTGCTCAGACCGTTCAGTCGATTTCCGTCGAAGGGAATCGCCGCGTCGAGGTGGAGACGATCCGCTCCTATTTCAAGCCGGGCCCGGGTGGCCGCCTGGATCAGGGCGCCATCGATGACGGCCTCAAGGCGCTGATCGAGACCGGCCTGTTCCAGGACGTGCGAATCAATCGCGGCGCCGGCGGCCAGATCGTCGTCTCCGTGGTGGAAAACCCGGTGATTGGTCGCATTGCCTTCGAGGGCAACAAGAAGATCAAGGACGAGCAGCTCACCGCTGAAGTCCAGTCCAAGGCGCGCGGCACCTTCTCCCGCGCCATGGTGCAGTCCGACACGCTGCGAATCGCCGAAATCTACCGCCGCTCCGGCCGCTACGACGTGCGTGTCACGCCTGAAGTCATCGAGCAGCCGAACAACCGCGTTGACCTCATCTTCACGGTCGAGGAGGGCGCCAAGACCGGCGTCAAGTCGATCGAGTTCGTCGGCAACGTGGCGTTCTCGTCCTACCGCCTGCGGGACGTCATCAAGACGCGCGAATCGAACCTGCTGAGCTTCCTTGGCAGCGGCGACATCTACGATCCCGACCGCGTCGAGGCCGACCGCGATCTGATCCGCCGCTTCTACCTCAAGAACGGCTTTGCCGACGTCCAGGTTGTCGCGGCGCTCACCGAATACGATCCGGAGAAGAAGGGCTTCAACGTCACCTTCAAGATCGAGGAAGGGTCGCAGTACCGCGTCAGCACCGTCGACTTCCGCTCGTCCATTCCGAACTTCGATCCGACCACGATGCGTGCCTATTCGCGCATCAATGTCGGCTCGCTCTATAATGTCGAATCGGTCGAGAAGTCGGTCGAGGAAATGCAGATCGAGGCATCGCGCCGCGGTTATGCCTTCGCCGTGGTCCGCCCCGGTGGCGATCGCAACTTCGAGGCGCACACCGTCTCCGTCGTGTTCAACATCGACGAAGGCCCGCGCACCTATATCGAGCGCATCAATATCCGCGGCAACAGCCGCACGCGCGACTACGTGATCCGGCGCGAGTTCGACATCTCCGAGGGTGATGCGTACAACCGCGCGCTGGTTGACCGTGCCGAGCGCCGCCTCAAGAACCTCGACTACTTCAAGACCGTGAAGATCACGACGGAGCCGGGCTCCTCCAGCGACCGCGTGGTCCTGATCGTCGATCTCGACGAGAAATCGACCGGCGACTTCTCGGTCTCGGGCGGTTACTCGACGACCGACGGCGCGCTCGCCGAAGTCTCGATCTCCGAGCGCAACCTGCTCGGCCGCGGCCTGTTCGCCAAGGCGTCGGTGACCTACGGCCAGTATGCGCGCGGCTATTCGCTGTCGTTCGTCGAGCCGTATCTGCTCGACTACCGCGTGGCGCTCGGCCTCGACCTCTATCAGCGCCAGCAGCTCTCCAACAGCTACATCTCCTACGGCACCAAGACGCTCGGCTTCTCGCCGCGTCTCGGCTTCTCCTTGCGCGAAGATCTGTCGCTCCAGCTGCGTTACTCGGTCTACCAGCAGGAAATCACGCTGCCGAGCTACCTGGCGAACTGTAACAATGACCCGCTCTCCTCGGCGTTCAACCCGAGCCCGGCCTTCTCCAACGCAACTGGTACCCCCCTTGCCGCTTCGACCAACGGTTTGGGCTGCTACAACGATGGCGAAGCCTCGCTGCCGGTGCGCAAGGAGCTGGCGAACGGCAAGACCCTGACCTCGGCGCTCGGCTACACGCTGACCTACAACACGCTGGACAACAACAAGAACCCGACCGACGGTCTGCTCGTCGACTTCCGTCAGGATTTCGCCGGCGTCGGCGGCGACGTCTCCTATCTGAAGACCGTGGCGGACGGAAAGTACTACGCCCCGCTGGTGTCCGACATCGTCGGCCTCGTCCATCTCCAGGGCGGCATCCTGACCAAGGTCAACAAGGACCTGCGGATGCTCGACCAGTTCCAGATGGGCCCGAACCTCGTCCGCGGCTTTGCCCCGAACGGCATCGGCCCGCGCGACTTGAACCCCTTCGGTACGCAGGACGCGCTCGGCGGCACCAAGTATTGGGGCGCCTCGTTCGAACTGCAGATGCCGTTCTGGTTCCTGCCGAAGGAAGTGGGCCTGAAGGGCGCGGTCTATGCCGATGCTGGCGGCCTGTATGACTATAAGGGGCCGACGAGCTGGACGGTGACCAACGAAGTCAACGCGCCGGGCTGTATCCCATCGACCATCAATCCGTCATCCACGGGAACCTGTACGGGTCTCGTCTATGACGACAGCAAGGTGATCCGCTCGTCGGTCGGTGTCGGCCTGATCTGGCAGTCGCCGTTCGGTCCGCTGCGCTTCGACTACGCCGTGCCGCTCAGCAAGGGCAAGTATGACCGCACGCAGGAATTCCGGTTCGGCGGCGGCACCTCGTTCTAATTCGATCAGCAGGGCATGATCCGGCCGCCTGGGAGTTCCCTGGGGCCGGTTCTTCCAAAAAGATCGTGCTCAATCGTGAGATGAGGCATGATGCGGCCCGATCGCTTCATGCCGAAGCCGGACCGCGACGGGGTGGAATGGCGCAGCCGACCTTCTTCAAAAAGCCGCCAGCCTCGGCGCTGGCGGACATTGCCGCGCAGACCAAGGCGCAGCTCGTCGACCCCGCCAGGGGCGGCCACATCATCACGGGCCTTGCTTCGCTCGACGAAGCCGGCCCGATGCATCTGGCGTTCTTCGACAACCTCAAATATGCCGACGAGCTCAAGGCGACCAAGGCGGGGGCCTGCTTGGTGAGCCCGCGCTTCGAGGCCCAGGTGCCTGCGCATGTGGCCGTGCTGCGGGTGGCGCAGCCGTTCCGCGCCTTCGTCGGGCTCGCGCGGGAATGGCACGCCGATGCGTTGCGCCCGCAGTCCTGGTTCGGAAATGACGGCATTGCGCCGTCGGCGATCATCGATTCCTCGGCCCGGCTCGAGGACGACGTCGTCGTCGAGCCGCTGACCGTCATCGGTCCGGACGTCGAGATCGGCAGCGGCACCGTGATCGGGGCCGGCGCGGTCATCGGTCCCGGGGTCAAGATCGGCCGGGACTGCAATGTCGGCGCCCGCACGGCAATCCAGTGCTCGCTGATCGGCAACAACGTGCTGATCCATCCCGGCTGCTCGATCGGCCAGGACGGCTACGGCTTCATCTTCTTCGGCCCCGAGGGCCATCTGAAGGTGCCCCAGACCGGTCGCGTGCTGATCCAGAACAATGTGGAAGTCGGCGCCGGCACCACCATCGATCGCGGATCTCTGCGCGACACCGTGATCGGGGAGGGTACCAAAATCGACAATCAGGTCCAGATCGGCCACAATGTAACCATCGGCCGGAACTGCCTTCTGGCGGCCCAGATCGGGCTCGCGGGCAGCCTGACGATCGGCGACAACGTGGCGCTGGGAGCTAAGGTTGGCATCAACAATCATCTCAAGATCGGCGACGGGGCCCAGGTCACCGCGATGAGCGGCGTCAAGGACGACATCCCGCCGAACGGACGCTGGGGCGGCTTCTTTGCCAAGCCGACCAAGCAGTGGTTCAAGGAAATTATCGCGGTGGAGCGCCTGGTACGCGACAGCAAGGCCGATCCGAAGAACGAGGGACGGGAATGACGGCGGAATCACCAATCAAGTTCGAGCTGGTCGATATCAATGCGATCCTCCGGACGCTGCCGCACCGTTTTCCGATGCTACTGATCGACCGCGTGATCAACATCCGCGCCGACTACAGCGGCATCGGCATCAAGAACGTCACCTTCAACGAGCCGGCCTTCCAGGGGCATTTCCCGGAGCGCCCGGTCTATCCCGGCGTCATGATGATCGAAGCGATGGCGCAGACCGCAGGCGTGATCGGCATCACCTCGGTCGAGGGCACCGAGAAGCCGCGGGCGGTGTATTTCCTCACCATCGACAAGTGCAAGTTCCGCAAGCCCGTGCTGCCCGGCGATACCATCGAATATCACATGCGTTCGATCGGACGCCGCAAGGCGATGTGGTGGTTTCACGGCGATGCCAAGGTCAACGGCCAGATCGTTGCGGAAGCCGACGTCGGCGCCATGCTGAAGGACTGAGCCAAGTCGGGACTAAGCCAAGTCAGCTTCTCAGCACGCGGGTAGGGCACGCGTAACGGCCGGCTGTGAGATCGCGCTTGATGTTCTGGTTGAAGAACTGGCCCATCGACGGTGCGCCCAGCAGCCGCTCGACCGTGTCCGCCGTCACGCCGCAATAGCGGTCATACGCGCCGTTCACCGCGACGATGAGGTGTTGCTGCGCAGGGTCGTAGCAGACCCGCTGAAGCACGGTGCTGCGGGTGATGTCGCGGCATTCGAATGTCCGAAGATCGACCAAGCCACGTTCGCCGGTCTCGACCGTCTCGGACACGATTGGTGTGGTCGCGAGCTGTGCGAGCAGGATTGCCAGGGCCCTGACCATGATGACCTCAAGCTCCACATGAACGCGTTGACGCGTTGGGAAGGCCGGCTTATCCGGCACCTGAAACACGCCGAGATGATACGTCACTGGACAGATTGGGCATAGTCGCGCTAACCAGCGGAAAACCGAGCGACTTCAACACCTAATCAGACCTTCTTGATGAGTCAGATTGCTTGATGAGTAAGATTGATCCCACCGCACGGGTCGAGGACGGCGCCGTGATCGGCGAGGGCACCGAGATCGGACCCTTTTGCATCATCGGCCCGCATGTCGTGATCGGCGCGAACTGCAAGCTGATCGGACATGTGCACGTCACGGCGCAGACCACGATCGGCGACAATTGCACCATCTATCCCTTCGCCTCGCTGGGCACGCCGCCGCAGTCGCTCAGCTACCGCGGTGAGCTGACGAAGCTCACGATCGGCTCGGGCTGCACCATCCGCGAATCCGTGACCATGAATGCCGGGACCGTCGCCGGCGGCGGCATCACCACGGTCGGCGACCGCGGTTATTTCATGAACTGCAGCCATGTCGGCCATGACTGCCATGTCGGCAGCGACGTGATCTTCGCGACGTCGGCGACGCTCGGCGGTCACGCGGAGATCGGCGACTTCGTCTTCATCGGCGGTCTGTCCGCGGTGCACCAGTTTACCCGCATCGGCCCGCAGGTGATGGTCGGCGGCGTCTGCGGCGTGCGCGACGACATCATTCCGTTCGGTCTCGTCAACGGCCAATACGCCGTGCTCGAGGGCCTCAACATCATCGGCATGAAGCGGCGCAAGTTCACCAAGCAACGGCTCGCGACCGTGCGCGGGTTCTACCAAAAGCTGTTCCATGGCCCCGGCATGTTCGCCGAGCGGCTCGCTGCAGCCCAGCCGCTTGCGGGCGAAGATCCCGCGATCGCCGAAATCCTCGACTTCATCGGCAAGGGCAAGCACCGCCCGCTCTGTCTTCCCGCCATCGCGAAGTGATGTCGGGATGGCCGCGGGCATGACATCGGCGGCTGCGGAGATTTCATCACCGGTCGGCGTGGTCGCCGGCGGCGGCGCGATGCCGTTCGCGGTCGCCGACTCGCTCGTTGCGCGCGGCATCACGCCGGTGCTGTTCCCGCTGCGCGGGGCCTGCGATCCGGCGCGGGTGGAGAAATTCCGCCATCGCTGGATCTCGGTTGGCCAGCTCGGCCGCGCCATGCGGCTGTTCCGGGAGGAGGGCTGCCGCGACCTGATCTTCATCGGCACATTGGTGCGGCCCTCGCTGTCCGAGATCCGGTTCGACGTCAAGACGTTGCGCCTGCTCGGCAACGTCATCCGCGCCTTTCGCGGCGGCGACGATCATCTTTTGTCCGGCGTCGGCCGCATCCTCGAGCAGGACGGCTTCCGCATGGTCGGCATCAAGGATGTCGCGCCTGACCTGCTGATGCCCGAGGGCTGCATCAGCCGCGCCTGGCCGAACGACAACAGCAAGACCGACATCGAGCGCGGCCGGGCGGTGTTGGCTGCGCTCGGTCCGTTCGACATCGGCCAGGCGGCGGTCGTGATCGACGGCCATGTGGTGGCGGTGGAGGACATCGAGGGCACCGATGCGCTGCTCGCACGCGTGGCGCGCCTGCGCGAAGAGGGCCGCATCCGTGCCGCCACCGGGCGCGGCGTGCTGGTGAAGGCGCCGAAGAGCGGCCAGGATCTGCGATTCGATCTGCCGACGATCGGCCCGCGCACCCTCGAAGGTGTCGCGAAGGCCGGCCTTGCCGGCATCGCCGTCATCGCCGGCAACACCATCGCCGCCGAGCCGCAGGCGATGATCGCGTTTGCCGACGCAAAGTATCTCTTCGTCATTGGTCTGCCGGCGTGATGCAGACCCGCGATCCCAAGCGCAAGATTTTCCTGGTCGCGACGGAGGAATCCGGCGACCGGCTCGGCAGCGCCTTGATGAAGGTGCTGCGTCAGCGGCTCGGCGACGGCGTGCAGTTCGTCGGCGTCGGCGGCCGCACCATGGCGCGCGAGGGGCTGGAGACGCTGTTTCCGATCGAGGAGCTGTCGATCGTCGGTTTTGCGGCGGTGGTGCAGCAATTGCCGAAGATCCTGCGGCTGATCCGCGAGACGGCCGATGCGGTGGCCGAGGCCGCGCCCGACGCGCTCGTGATCATCGACAGTCCCGACTTCACCCATCGCGTGGCCCGCCGCGTGCGTGCGAAGAATCCCGCGATTCCGGTCGTCGATTATGTCTCGCCGCAGCTCTGGGCCTGGCGGCCGGGCCGGGCGCGGACCATGCTCGGCTATGTCGATCATGTGCTCGGCCTGTTGCCGTTCGAGCCGGAGGAATACCGCAAGCTCGGCGGGCCGCCATGCAGCTATGTCGGCCATCCCCTGGTCGAGCAATTGGGCTCGCTGCGGCCAAATCCGGAGGAGCAGGCACGCCGCGATGCCGAGCCGCCGGTTCTGCTGGTGCTGCCCGGCAGCCGCCGCAGCGAGATCAGGCATCATCTCGAGGTGTTCGGCGCGACGCTCGGTCGGCTCCAGGCGGAGGGGCGCGCGTTCGAATTGATGCTGCCGACCATGCCGCATCTCGAAGCCACCATCCGCCAGGGCATCGCGAGCTGGCCGGTCAAGCCGCAGATCGTGATCGACGAAAACGAAAGGCGCGCCGCGTTCCGGATCGCGCGTGCGGCGCTGGCAAAATCCGGCACGGTGACATTGGAGCTCGCGCTGTCGGGCATTCCAATGGTGACGGCGTATCGCGTCGGCGCGATCGAAGCCTTCATCCTGCGCCGCGCGATCCGCGTCTCCTCGGTGATCCTCGCCAATCTCGTGATCGGCGAGGATGTCGTCCCGGAGTATTTGCAGGAGGACTGCACGCCGGAGAAGCTGGCGCCGGCACTGACGAACGTTCTCATGGACACGCCGCTGCGCAAGCGGCAGGTCGAGGCGTTCGCGCGGCTCGACAGCATCATGTCGACCGGCAACAAGCCGCCGAGCGTGCTCGCCGCCGACATCGTGCTGACGACGATGCGCAAGGGCAAGCGATAAGAGACAGTCTCGTAGGGTGGGCAAAGCGCAAGCGTGCCCACCATTTCTTTTCAGTCGCGGGAAGACGTGGGCACGCTGCGCTTTGCCCACCCTACGGCATTAACCCAAGCCGCCATCGACCCGGAGGCACTGGCTGGTGATCCGCTGGCTCTCGTCGGACGCGAGGAACAGCGCCATGTTCGCGATGTCATCCGGCGTCACCGCGTCGGGGACGGCTTGGCGCGTGCGGCGAATCTCGGCGATGATCTGCTCGTCCGGATACCACAGCCGGCGCTGCCGCTCGGTGATCACCATGCCCGGAGCGATCGCGTTGACGCGGATGCGGTCGGGGCCGACCGACCGGGCGAGCGAGTTGGTGAAGCCGACGATCGCCGCCTTGGCCGCGGCGTAGACCGGCAGTGCCGGCGCGCCGCGCATCCACGCCACCGACGACATGTTGATGATCGAGCCGCCGCCGCGCGCCTGCATCTGCGGGACCACCGCCTGGGCTGCGAAGAAGACATGCTTGAGATTGACGCCGATCGCCCAATCGAACTCGGCCGGCGTCACCTCGGCCAGCACCTGGCGCTGGTCATTGGCCGCGTTGTTGAGGAGGACCGCGGCATCGCCGAGCGCCTGACGAACCTGCGCGATCGCAGCGCGCAGAGCGTCAATATCCAGGAGATCGCAGGGCACGAACAGCGGCGCAGGACCGGACGTTCCGGCTGCTTCCCGCGCCAGCGCTTCGCCGGCCTGCGCATCGATATCGAGGAAGGCGACACGGGCGCCCTGTGCCGCAAAGGCGCGCACGAAGGCAGCTCCGATGCCGCTGGCGCCACCGGTGATCAACACCACGCGGCCGGTCAGGCTGGAATAGGTCGTCTGCGTCATGCGATCAGCCGCTCCGTCTCGGGGTCGAACAGGCAAATGCGCCGGGTGTCGAGCGCGAAGGAGGCGGTCGACCCGGGCGCAGGGCGGATATCCGGCGTGATGCGGGCCAGCGCGGACTCGCCGCCGAGCCGCAGCAGCACGATGGTCTCGGCCCCGGTGGGCTCCACCATCTCCACCGGTGCGTCGATGACGATAGGCGCTTCGCCCGAGAACGCGCGGCTGCCCTCGGCGATGCATTCCGGCCTGATGCCGAACACCACTTCGCGGCCGACATAGGCAGCCGCTGCGTCATATCCCTGGAGGCGCAGACGAACCTCGTCCGGTCGCCCGGCGCCGATCACGACCAACGGCCCACCGGCATCGGCCTCCAGCCGCGCCGGCATCGTGTTCATCGGCGGCGAGCCCATGAAGCGGGCGACGAACAGATTGGCGGGATAGCGGTACACGGTGTCGGGATCGGCAAATTGCTGCACCACGCCGCGATGCATCACGGCGATCCGGGTCGCCATCGTCATCGCCTCGATCTGGTCGTGGGTGACATAAATGATGGTGGCGCCGATGCGCTGATGCAGCCGCTTGATCTCCATCCGCATCTCGACGCGCAGCTTGGCGTCCAGATTGGAGAGCGGCTCGTCGAACAGGAAGAGCAGGGGATCGCGGACGAGGGCACGGCCCATCGCGACGCGCTGGCGCTGGCCGCCGGAGAGTTGCGACGGCTTGCGGCCGAGCAGCGGCTCGATCTGGAGCAGCCTCGCCACATTCGCGACGGCCTTGTCCTGCTCCGCTTTCGGCACGTGGCGGCATTCCATGCCGAAGGTGATGTTCTGGCGCACCGTCATCGACGGGTAGAGCGCATAGGACTGGAACACCATGGCGATGTCGCGGTCCTTGGGCGGGACGTCGTTGACGACGCGCCCGCCGATTTCCACCGTGCCAGCACTGGCGCGATCGAGCCCGGCGACGATGTTGAGCAGCGTGGACTTGCCGCAGCCGGACGGACCGACCAGCACGGTGAACTCGCCGCTCTCGATGTCGAGATCGATCTCCTTCAGCACCTCCAGATTGGCGTAGCGCTTCGACAGGGCGCGAATGCTCAGTGCTGTCATGACACATCCATCATTTCACTGCGCCGGCGGTCAGGCCGCGAACAAAGTACCTGCCGCCGAAGAAGTAGATCAGCAAGGTGGGCAGGGCTGCGATGATCACCGCGGCGCTCTGCACACCATGTTTGGGGATATCTGCGACCGGGGCAGACAGCGCGATGAGCGCGGCCGTGACCGGCTGCTGTTGGCCGGTCGTGAATGTTACGCCATAGAGGAACTCATTCCATATATGGGTGAACTGCCAGATCACGGTGACGATCAGGATCGGCGAGGAGAGCGGCAGGATGATGCGCCAGAAAATGCGGAAGAACCCGGCACCATCGATGCGCGCGGCCCTGATCAGCTCATGGGGAATGGCGGCATAATAGTTTCGGCAGAACAGCACTGTGAAGGAGAGCCCCTGGATCGTGTGGATCAGCACGAGGCCCCACAGAGTGTTGATGAGCCCGATGTCCCGCAGCACGATGGTCCAGGGCAAGAGGCGCATCTGCTGGGGCAGGAAGAGGCCAAGGGTGACGATGCCGTAGATCCAGTTATCCCCCCGAAAGCGCCAGAGTGACACGGCGTAACCTGCAACAGCACCGAGCAGGGTCGAGAAGATCGTCGCAGGGATCGTGACGAGCGCGGAGTTCAGCATATAGGGTCGGATGCCGGCGCAAGTCTCGGCGACGCAGAAACCGCTCCAGGCCAGGGCGTAGTTGCCCCAGGCCCAGTGTTGCGGCCAGCCGACCATCGACCCTTGTGCGATCTCCTCGTTTGAGCGGAGCGAGTTCAAGACGACGACGACCAGCGGTGCGAGGTAAGCCACCGCGAACAACGTCACGACGAGGTAGATCAGAGCGCGGCCGGGTACGAAGGTTCGGTCACGCATGGCCGGCCTGCCGTCGCTGGACGTAACGCCACGCTGCATAGGGCAGCAGCACCGCGAGAAGGATGAGCAACATCAGCACCGCCGCCGCCGCACCACGGCCGAGCTGGCTGCGCTGGAACATCAAATCATAGACAACAAGCGCCGGCAGCTGAGTCGCGATTCCCGGCCCGCCATTGGTGAGTGCGCGGACGAGGTCGAAGGCCGAGATCGCGAACTGCAACTGGACAACGACGACAGTGATGGTAATCGGCCAAAGCGTCGGCAGAATGACGCGCCGATAGATTCTGATCGGCCCGGCACCATCGATCTGTGCCGCCTTGATGATCTCGGAATCGACGGAGCGAAGGCCGGCCAGGAACAGCGCCATGGCAAATCCCGAGGATTGCCAGATCGCGGCGATCACGATCGTCCAGATCGCCATGTCGCGATCGACCAGCCAGTCGAACTTGAACGAGGTCCAGCCGAGATCGTGGACGAGCTTCTCGATCCCGATGCCGGGATTGAGCAGCCAGCTCCACACCGTGCCGGTGACGACGAACGACACCGCCAGGGGGTAGAGGAAGATGGATCGCAGCACGTTCTCGCCGCGAATGCGCTGATCGAGCAGAATCGCAAGCAGGAGACCGGTGATCAAGCTGAGCAGTACGAAAGCAACGCCGAACAGCAGCAGATTGTCGAAGGCAATTTGCCAGTTCCGCGACGCGAGGACAGCATTGTAGTTGCGCAAGCCCACCCAGCCCGTAACAGGGACAAGGGTGGAGGGCGTAAACGAAATCCAGATCGTCCAGATCGAAAACGAGACGAGGTGCGCTGCTGACAACAGCAGCGGCACCCAGATCATCAGAACTTCGGGCAGCCGGCCGACCACGCCGGAGATTGCCGGTCGGCCGGGCCGCGTGGCTGTGGAAGCGGCGTCGGTCAACGTGCGCCCTCGACGGCGTCGGCGAGGCGGCTGACGGCCTCATCCGGCTTGATCGTCTTGTTCTTCACATATTCGGTGATGACGTCGATCATCGCTGCGGTCAGGCCGTTTTCCTGCGCCATGTTGTGCGCAAGGCTGAGGACCGCCTGGTTGCTGGCGACAGCGTCTTTCAGCGCTGCGGCGGTGCGCCGCTGGCCGTCCGACCAGCCTTCACCGGACAGATCGACGTCGGTGCGCACGGGGATCGACCCCGTGATTTGCGAGTACATGGTCTGGATCGCCGGATCCATCACGAGCTGCGCCATCAGCATCTGGCCGGCCTGAAGGTCGGCCTCCTTGCGCTGCCAGAAGATGAAAGCGTCGGCATTCAACAGGAACACCGGCTTGCTGTTATCACTGGGGCCGGGAACGATGACGTAGTCGTCAAACTTGAAGCCGGCGTTTTTCAATACGCCCTGCGCCCAGCCGCCCATGATCAGCATGCCCATGTCGCCGTCGACGAAGCGCTTCAAATTGTTTGCATAGGGTTGGGCGCCGACATTGGGATCACACCAGTCGGAGATCTTGCGCGTCTGTGCGAAAGCTGCCTTGATCTCGGGGCCTTCCAGGGCCTTCTTGTCGAGATTCATGAGGGCGGCGCGGTATGCCGTCGGGCTGATGCCGGCCAGGGACGCCTCGAATTTCTGCCCGTCGTCGGCGCGGGTGCCGCCGTTGGCGATGGGGTACGCCATTCCGGCCGACTTCATTTTTCCGGCAAGGTCATTGAAGTCAGCCCAGGTGACGGGGACCTTGTCAGCCTTGGCCTTGTCCATTCCGCGCTTGGAGAGAAACAGCATATTTGTGCTGTAGATCTGCAGCGGCAGTGCGATCCACTTGCCCGCCGGCTTGTGCAATTTTGCAAGGTCCGGCGCGACGACCTTTTCATACCCGGCAGCCGCGACCACGGCGTCGAGATCGACGGTCGGAGCAATCTTCGACCAGGCAGCAATCTCGGGGCCCTTGAGCTGCGAGCAGGCCGGCGGATCGCCGGCGATGATCTGCGCGCGCAGTTTATTCATCATGTCCGTGGTGAATCCGGGGACGGGCGAGTGCTGCCAGACGCCGCCTTTCTCCTCGAACTTCTTGCCGAGCGCGGTGATGGCGGCACCGTCGCTGCCCGCGGACCATTGCGAGATCGCCGTCAGGCGCGGCTTGACCGCGCCTTGCGCGCGGGCAAAGGCCGGCAGTGCGAGCGCGGCAGCGGATCCAGCGAGCAGACGACGCCTTGTTGTGGTGATCGGCATGGCAAGTTCCTCCCGGTGTGAACTTTCGTGGCGCGTTTGAGCCGCGGCTCAGGGCATGTCAGGCGGCCTCCGTCGACGCCGCGGGCATTCCGCCGCGACTGGCGAGACAAAAGGCGGCGAAGGCGAGGGCGGCCTGCGGATCGTTGCCGCTCGAGGGCGGCACGAAGGCGAGGGACAGCTGCGCCAGTTTCCGTCCGCCCAGCAGACAGGCGTCGATCCCCTCGACCACGGCCTTGCGATCGTCTTCCGCGAGCAGCGACGGCCAGCCGCTGATCGCGACGCCGTTGCACGGCTTCACGTTCAGCGTGTTGCCGATCGCAAGGCCAAGCCGGAATAGCCGGCGGCGCAGCTCCTGGCGAACACGCGCTGGGATCGGAATCGTGCTCACCCATTCGTTGCCGAGCTGGAGCAGCTCGGCTTCGGACACGCCGAGGAGCTCGGCAAGGGCCGGAAGCGACGTATAGGCTTCGACGCAGCCATGATGACCGCAGCGGCAGCGTGGTCCGTCGGTGCCGAACACCATGTGGCCAAGCTCGACCGGCTGGAGCGTGTCTTCCTCGATCGGATCGTCCATCCACGTGCCCGCGACGCCCTGGCCGACGAACACGAACAGATGCGCACCGCTGAACGGATAGTTTTCCGTGCGGCAGCGGTGAAAGGTGGCGTGCGCCACTACCGAATTGGTGAACTCGACCGGGACGTTCGCAAACATTTCGCCGAGCATGCCGCTGATATGTCCGAGATCGCAGGGAATGATCGGATTGCCTGATACGCTGAGGCGGCCGAGGCCCGGAATCGTGATGCCGATCTGCGCCGGCGCGATGCGACGGCGGCGCGTCCAGTCGCGCAGCAAGGTCAGCGCCTCGCGAAACGCGCGGCCGACTGTCTCGATCGTCGGCTTTCTCGGCAGCGGCACGCGCTCGGTGTAATGCAGTTCGCCCGACAGGCTGCCAACGCCGACGGTCAGCCACTGACTGTTCAGCTCGAGCGCCGCGAGCGCCACCGAGCCATCAAGTGACACGAGGCCTGTCGGGCCGCCCACATAGGGGGCAGGGCGCCTCACTTCCTCGATCAGGCCTTCGGCCTTCAAGTCAAACAGGATGCGCGACAGGCTTGCTTCCGACAGGCGCACGGCCTTGGCCAGCGGCGGCCGAAACGAGCCGCCCGACTGGAGCAAATGAGTCAAAATGGCAGCACGCGTCTGCCGCCGACTTCTCGGCTGCTCCGGCATTTCCATCCCTGTCGTCATTCTTACTTAGAGTAAGAATGCGCGCGGAGCATTTCGGCTGTCAAGCGGTCGCCGGCGTGACGCATCGACTTGTTGTTGTGCGCGGCAGCAAGAGAGGGTGCGGTCGAGGTCATCGCCCAAACAAAAACGGCGCCATCTTGCGATGGCGCCGTTCCGTTGGACACTTCCGTCGATCTTACTTGCGATCCTTGATCGCGACGTAATCGCGGCGGGGAACGCCGGTGTAGAGCTGGCGCGGGCGGCCGATCTTCTGCTGCGGATCCTCGATCATCTCGCTCCACTGGCTGATCCAGCCGACGGTGCGGGCGACCGCGAACAGCACGGTGAACATCGAGACCGGGAAGCCCATCGCCTTCAGCGTGATGCCCGAATAGAAGTCGACGTTCGGGTAGAGTTTGCGGTCGATGAAGTACTGGTCGCTGAGCGCGATCTTCTCGAGCTCGAGCGCCACCTTCAGCATCGGATCGTCGCCATGGCCGGTCTCCTTGAGCACGGCGTGACACATCTTCTGCATGATCTTGGCGCGCGGATCGTAGTTCTTGTAGACACGGTGACCGAAGCCCATCAGGCGGACTTCGCTGTTCTTGTCCTTCACCTTGGCGATGAATTCCGGAATCTTGTCGACCGAACCGATCTCGGCGAGCATCGCGAGCGCGGCTTCGTTGGCGCCGCCATGCGCCGGGCCCCACAGGCAGGCGATGCCGGCGGCGATGCAGGCGAACGGGTTGGCGCCGGAGGAGCCGGCGATACGCACCGTCGAGGTCGAGGCGTTCTGCTCGTGGTCGGCGTGCAGGATGAAGATCTTGTCCAGCGCGTCAGCGAGCACCGGGTTGATCTTGTACTCCTCGCACGGCACGGCGAAGCACATGTTGAGGAAGTTCTCGGCGAAGGAGAGCGAGTTCTTCGGATACACGAAGGGCTGGCCGACCGTGTACTTGTAGGCCATCGCCGCCAACGTCGGGATCTTCGCGATCATGCGCATGGAAGCGATCATGCGCTGCTTCGGATCGTTGATGTCGGTCGAGTCGTGGTAGAACGCGGCGAGCGCGCCGACCGAGGCCACCATCACCGCCATCGGATGGGCGTCGCGGCGGAAGCCCTGGAAGAAGCGGGCCATCTGCTCGTGGACCATCGTGTGATGGATCACGCGGTCGTCGAAATCCTTCTTCTGGACGGCGGTCGGCAGGTTCCCGTAGAGCAGGAGATAGCAGGTCTCGAGGAAGTCGCCGTTCTCGGCGAGCTGCTCGATCGGATAGCCGCGGTATTCCAGCACGCCGGCGTCGCCGTCGATATAGGTGATCTTGGACTGGCAGCTCGCGGTCGAGGTGAAGCCGGGATCGTAGGTGAACAGGCCGGACTGGCCGTAGAGCTTGCCGATATCGATGACATCAGGTCCGACGCTGCCGCTGTGGATCGGAAGATCGTAATTCTTGTTTCCGACCGTCAGAGTGGCGGTCTTGTTGCTTGCTTGTGCGTCCATCGTAGGTCCCCGATGTATGGTGAAACGGGCCGGACCCGGAAGGCCCCGACGAGATCGCGGGGCAGGCCGGATGTTCCAGAAGGTACGGGGGAGATGGGTATATTATTGCTGTGTGCGCTGCAAGATGGCGCCGCGCATGCTCGACTTACGTCGTAGCCTGATCCTGGAGACGGCCCAGACTTTCCTGGCGTCCCAGCACGTCCAAAACCTCAAATATACCAGGCGAGGTGGTCCGTCCGGTCAGCGCGGCCCGTAAAGGCTGGGCGACCGCGCCGAGCTTGAGACTATTTTCCTCGGCAAAAGCGCGCAGCGCGGCCTCGGTGTTGGCGCCGCTCCACGTCTCGACTTTCTCCAGCGCGGAATGAAGCTGACCGATCAGCTTGCGGTTCTCGCCCGTCAGCAGCGCCTGCGCCTTGGGATCGAGCTCCAGCGGCCGGTCGGCGAAGATGAAATAGGCGCTGTCGATCAGCTCGATCAGCGTCTTGGCGCGCTCCTTCAGGGCCGGCATGGCCTTGAGGAGCTGGGCACGCGTGGTGTCGTTCAACTTGGCCTTAAGCTCGTCCCGACTCGGGACCAAATGATCCAGCACGTCCTCGAACATCTTCACGAGTGATTGATCGTCGGCGTGGCGGATGTAGTGGCCGTTGAGGTTTTCCAGCTTGGCGAAATCGAAGCGGGCGGCGGCGCGGCCGACATTGGCGAGGTCGAACGCCGCGATCATCTCCTCGGTCGAAAAAATCTCCTGATCGCCATGGCTCCAGCCGAGGCGGACGAGGTAGTTGCGGAGCGCGGCCGGCAGGTATCCCATGGCGCGGTAGGCATCGACGCCGAGCGCACCATGCCGCTTGGACAGCTTCGAGCCGTCCGGGCCGTGGATCAGGGGAATGTGGGACATGCTTGGCAGCGCCCAGCCCATCGCATCGTAGATCTGCTTCTGGCGCGCGGCGTTGATCAAATGGTCGTCGCCGCGGATGACATGGGTGACGCCCATGTCGTGGTCGTCCACGACCACCGCGAGCATGTAGGTCGGGTTGCCATCGCCGCGCAAAAGTACGAGGTCGTCGAGGTTCTCGTTCTGCCAGACCACGCGGCCCTGGACCTGGTCCTCGATCACGGTCTCGCCGGTCTGCGGCGCGCGGAGCCGGATGGTGGGCTTGACGTCGGAGGGCGCTGTCGACGGATCGCGGTCGCGCCACATCCCGTCATAGAGACGAGTGCGGCCCTCGGCGCGCGCCTTCTCGCGCATCGCGGTGAGCTCCTCGGCGGTGGCGTAGCAGCGGTAGGCCTTGCCGTCGGCGAGCAGTTGCTCGGCGACCTCGCGGTGGCGGGCGGCGCGGCTGAACTGGTAGATGACCTCGCCGTCCCAGCCGAGCTCCAGCCATTTCAGCCCGTCGAGGATGGCGCCGATGGCGGCCTCGGTGGAGCGCTCACGGTCGGTGTCCTCGATCCGGAGCAGCATCTTGCCGCCGTGCTTCTTCGCATAGAGCCAGTTGAACAGCGCCGTGCGGGCGCCGCCGATATGGAGGAAGCCGGTCGGAGAGGGGGCAAAGCGGGTGACGACGGAATCGGTCATTCTTGGCAGGGCCTATGCATTGGAAGCGGTGGTGTATAGCAGGAACGGCCAGTGGCGAAAGCTTGAAATACTCAAGCGTTCGCCGCTCTCTTCTGTTCCGCTAGGCGCATCATCGGTCCCGGACCGCATCGGGTGGGGCGACGAACTGCTTCGTCTCCTCGATGCCGAAGTGCCTGACTTCAAATCCGCGTACGAGAACCAGATCGCCGTAGTGCGCGCCCGCGCTGAAGCGGACGCGGCCGTCCGGGAAGGTCATGTAGAAGCCGTCTTGTGCGCGGTTTGGAGTTACAGTCCATACTGGCTTGCCCGTTGGCAGGTCATACTTGATGAAATTGACGCGATCTGCGTCGATTTCCCTGACGATAAGGGATCTACCGTTCGAGACAAAGTTTCCGGTCTTTCCGGGGAGGACGACATGACCGTCCGCGATGTCGATGACGTCGTGGGTGAGACTATCCTCTTTGTCTCGCGCGCGAACGATCATGTAGCGTCCGTCCGGCGACAGGTCAGCGCGAGCCACGTCGCGAGCGCGGGCGTCGCGAGGCTGGCGCTCGACCACCCCAAGGTCGGCCATTACCCGATCGCAGAACATGACTCCGCATTGCGCGTGGAAATTTGGTGTGAGTGGCACGATCAGGCCATGCTCCACCGTACGCACGGCTCGCCATCGACCATTCACGAAAACAGCGCCATCCCTTTCGTCAACTAGCAACACGTCACCCCTGTCGGTGATCTGCAGGACAATGGCCGGATGGTCACGGCTCACCTGATATTTCTTTGCAACCTTCCCGTCTCTTGCGGACCAAACAACGATGGTCTCCGCCAGATGCAATGCGATCCAACGGCCGTTCGGCGATATGCCAACCTGCAATCCATCTGATTGCAGGCTTCGTGGGATATTGAAAGTCTTCCGCCTTCCGTAGCGCTGCACCGTTATTCGACTTGAGTGAGAGTCAAAGCCTTTCGGGTTGTGCAAGACGACAATTGTGCTGCCGTCGGACGAAACAACACCCTCACCATCGGGATGAATGGAGGCGACCTTCTTGCCGTTGCGAAGGTCCCATGCGGCCCACTCGGGGCTGCCCGGCAGGCCTCCACCCCTCAGCATCAATCCGCCTGCCGGCGAAATTGAGAACTCCTGCTCAGAGCCGCCGTCGAAACTCGGAGGGACGCTGCACTTGTTGCCCAGGATTTGGGTTGCGTGGGCCGTCTTGGGCCCCTCGTCCGGGCCGGAATAGGCGATCTCAAAGATCGCAAAATCCAGCTGGTTGGACTCACTTTCGCCCCTGCTATTGCCAAAGATGAGATGCCTGCCATCGTAGTCGAAAGCGCTAGGATCAAAGCCGCAAGGATCGCTCGCAAGCCGGAAGAACACCGCGGTTTTTTCGTTCTTCAGATCCCAAATCTGGAAGCTCTTCCAATCGGCGTCGCCGACGTATCCGACAATCGCGTATTCCTTCGTTGGATTGAGCGTAATCTTGTCAAATCGTTTCAGTTGAGGGAAGTGGACCTGAAGGTGATAGCGCGTCAGCAGTTCGACCGGAGCGCGACGCTCGGCATCGTTGCCCTCGTAGGAAAACCAAAGCTTTGTGATGTCGCGAAAATCCGCCGTCGGTATGCTCGGGGCCGGTTCTCCCGTCGCGGCGTCCCAGGCAACGTCGTGCCCGTCGTAGTCCCGCGCGAAGACAGTTTTGCTGTCGGGCGAGATTGACAGGGCGGCTATGTGCAAGCCTGGACTGGTGAGAAATCGCAGCGTGATGCCATTGCTGATGTCGATCAGCCGCGCACCGGAAGCCCGGGGCGAGGTAGCGAGGAACCACGAGCCGTTGGGTGCGATCAGGAAGGCTTGGTTGCCGCCAGCCGCGGCTTGCGGCGTCGCGACGAAGCCCGTCAGTTCACCCCGGCCGGGACTCTCGACGGCCGCGCCGCCGGCGGCCGCCTTGGCCTCCCCAGCGAGGGTCGGATTGGCACGGCCACATGCAAACACGACGAGTGCCATTGCCAGAAGGGTGGCGGTGCGAGCGACGATCGTCATGAAGGAAAACCTCGGAGCATCCTGCGATGTGCCAATATGCCATCTACGGAGTGCGAAATTCGAGATAATCTACCTATAATAGTTGCTGAACAGCTTATGACTGGCGTGAAACCGGGCTTGGCTCAGCCTCCCGAATTTGGCAGAAGGACCGCTGATTTCCCTACAGGATTTTCGTAATGACAGAACCGGTGGCTGCTGAGGTTGGGCGCGATTTCATTCGTGACATCATCCAGGCCGACCTCGATCAGGCCAGGTACAAGGAGATCGTGACCCGGTTCCCGCCGGAGCCGAACGGCTATTTGCATATCGGTCACGCCAAGTCGATCGCGCTCAATTTCGGGATCGCCCAGGAGTTTCCGGGCCGCTGCCATCTGCGTTTCGACGACACCAACCCGGTCAAGGAAGAGCAGGAATATATCGATTCCATCCAGGCCGACGTGCGCTGGCTCGGCTTCGACTGGGGCAAGAACCTGTTCTTCGCCTCGGACTATTTCGACCGGCTGTACGAATGGGCGGAGCAGCTGATCCGCGACGGGCTCGCCTATGTCGACGACCAGACCCAGGAGGAGATCCGCACGTCGCGCGGCACGCTGACCGAGCCCGGCAAGAACTCGCCGTTCCGCGACCGCTCGGTGGACGAGAATCTCGACCTGTTCCGCCGGATGAAGGCGGGCGAATTCCCGAACGGCGCGCGCGTGCTGCGGGCCAAGATCGACATGAGCGCGGGCAACATCAATCTGCGCGACCCCGTGCTGTACCGCATCCTGCACGCGCACCATCCGCGCACCGGCACCAAGTGGCACATCTATCCGAGCTACGATTATGCCCACGGCCAGTCGGACGCCATTGAAGGCATCACGCACTCGATCTGCACGCTGGAGTTCGAGGACCACCGGCCGCTCTACGACTGGTTCATCGAGAAGCTGCCGGTGCCGTCCAAGCCGCACCAGTACGAGTTCGCGCGGCTGAACCTGACCTACACGCTGCTGTCCAAGCGCGTGCTGACCCAGCTCGTGCGCGAGGGGCATGTCGCCGGCTGGGACGATCCGCGCATGCCGACCATGGCGGGCATGCGCCGCCGCGGCGTGCCGCCGGCTGCGCTTCGCGAGTTCGTCAAGCGCATCGGTGTTGCCAAGGCCAACAGCGTGGTCGATGTCGGCATGCTCGAGTTCTGCATCCGTGAGGAGCTGAACCGTACGTCGCAGCGGCGCATGGGCGTGCTGCGGCCGCTGAAGGTGGTGATCGAGAACTACCCGGAAGGCCAGACCGAGGAGCTCGAGGCCATCAACCATCCCGACGATCCCGGCGCCGGTACGCGCAAGATTACGTTCGGCCGTGAGCTCTATATCGAGCAGGACGACTTCATGGAGAACCCGCCGAAGAAGTTCTTCCGCCTGTCGCCGGGCAACGAGGTGCGGCTGCGCTATGCCTATTTCGTCAAGTGCACCGGCGTGATCAAGAACGACGCCGGCGAAGTGGTGGAGCTGCGCTGCACCTACGACCCCGCAACCAAGGGCGGCAACGCGCCCGACGGCCGCAAGGTCAAGGCCACCATGCACTGGCTGCCGGCGGCGACGTCTGTGCCGGCGGAGATCCGCATCTACAACCAGCTGTTCGCCAATCCGAGCCCGGACGCCTCGAACTTCGCGGCTGATCTCAATCCGAACTCGCTGGAGATTCTGGCCGACGCGCGGATCGAGGCGTCGGTGGCCCAGAGCAATGCGACCGAGCCGATGCAGTTCGAGCGCCAGGGCTATTTCGTCCGCGACAAGGACTCGACGCCGGGCAAGCCGGTGTTTTCGCGCACCATCGGACTGCGCGATACGTTCGCGAAGGAAGTCGCCAAGGGCTGAGGATCAGGCATGAGCAGTGAGGCCGACGACATCGTTTCCGCCATCATCGCGAAATGGTGCGCCGGCTTCGCGACGCTCGATGCGGCCGCGCTGTCGTCACTCTATGCGAAGAACGCGTTCTTCTTCGGCTCCAACCCAAAACTCTATCGGGGCAGGGACGGCGTCGCCGACTATTTCAACGGCCTGCCGCGCTGGCGCAAGCCGAGCGCAGTGTTTTCCGAGGTGAGCGCGGCGCGGGCAGGTCCTGACCTGATCAACATGGGCGCCACCATCTCGTTCGACCTCGCCGGCGAGCGCCCCGATCTCATCGTCAAGATGAGCTGGGTCATCATCCGCGAGGACGGCGAGTGGAAGATCGTCAATCACCACGCCTCGGCGAAGGCGCCGCTGATCTGACGAGCTGGTGTTGTGGGGGCTTCGCCGTCCGCACCTGCAGATTGTGAATTTCTTCACATACATCCGAGTTCGTTTGCGGCATGATCGTATCCGGTCGGCCCCACGAGCCGCCATGGATTGCAGCACGCAAGGGCGGAGGCACGAGCATGCCTAGGATATTGACCGGTCGCGCGATTGCACTGTTGATTGCCTGTTTGCTTCTCGCGTTGTCGGGAGTCGGTCACGCTGCCGATGCACCCGTTTCAACTCGACCCATGAGCTCATCAAGCCCTGCTGGAACTGCTATGCCTCGGACTTCACTCCCTTGCACACTCCAGGAATGCCAACAGGGGTGTCTCGATGTTAATCCGTGCGAAAATAGCTGCCCGCCGCATGCCTGTTTATTTGGTGGTTCCGGCACCTGCCCGCGGCGAGAGATGATGCTCAGGCGGTGCCGCCAGCAGTGTGCCGTTCATCCCGTCTGTCAGATTGAGCGATAGACGCTAAAGCGGCGCTGCGAAACGAACGGGTTGCAGGCGCGTTGACGTGGATCCCAAACGAGGATCCACCATGCAGAACATCGCAGAACACATGGAAGTCATCGGCGCCGACGGCGTCCATATCGGCACCGTCGACAAGGTCGAAGGTCACCGCATCAAGCTGACCAAGAAGGACAGCGGCGAGGGCCGCCACAAGGGGCACCACCACTTCATCGACAAGGGCCTCGTCGCCGATGTTGAGGGCAACAAGGTCCGGCTCTCGGCCAAGGCGGATGTCGCGGTGACGATGGAAGAGGAAAAGTAGGGGGCGCGCCGCTCCGTTCCTGATCCGTACCGCTATTCGTCCGCCCGCACGTTCCGGTAGCTTCGGCATCCGTTGCGTATCATCGGGTGCAGGGAATGGCGGAGCCGGGCCGGCCAGTACGGTCCCAGGGGATAGCGGGCACCTGGCCCGTGGGCCGCGCCGCGTCCGCGGGTGGCCTGGTCCCCGTCGGCTTCGACCTCTGGACATCGCTGGCCGAGACACTGCGCGCGTGGCTGCGCGCCGAGGCTGGCGCCGGGCGTTTGCTGCCGTGGGTGCCTGTCGCCTTTGGCTGCGGCATCGCGCTCTATTTTGCTGCCGATCATGAGCCGGTGCTGTGGGTTGTTGCAGCGACGGCCGTCGTGCTCATGCTTGGCGCCGTCTTGTTGCGGCGGAGCCGATTGTTTGCGCCGGCCATCATGATCGCGGCGATCGCGGCCGGCTTTGCCGTGGCGACCTGGAAGACCGCGCGCATCGCGCACGCCGTTTTGGCAAAACCGCTTTATTCGGTGTCGCTGTCGGGTTTCGTCGAGGCGCGGGATATCCGCGAGCGCACCGACCGTTTCGTGCTGCGCGTCACCGCGATGGAGGCCCAGCGCAGCGACGTCAAGCTCGAGCGCGTGCGCCTCTCGGTGCGCAAGGGGACCGCGCCCGAGGTCGGCAGCTTCGTGCAGCTGAAGGCGCGGCTGATGCCGCCGATCTCGCCGGTCCGTCCCGGCAGCTACGATTTTTCGCGTGATATGTTCTTCCAGAGTATCGGCGCCTCCGGTTTCGCAATGGGCGCGATCACGGTGTCGGCGCCGCCCGAGACCGGCGGCATCAGGCTGCGCTACGCCGCTTTCATGCAGGGCCTGCGCGATGCGATCGATGCGCGCATCCGCGCCACGCTCGACGGCGACAACCGTGCGATCGCAACCGCGCTGCTGACCGGCCGGCGTGACGCGATCACCACGCCCGTCAACGATGCGATGTTCATTTCGGGGCTCGGCCACGTGCTGTCGATCTCCGGCTATCACATGGCCGTCGTCGCCGGCGTCGTCTTCTTCGCGGTGCGCGCGCTGCTTGCGCTGATCCCGGGACTGGCGGTGGGCTTTGCCATCAAGAAATGGTCGGCGGCTGCCGCGCTGGTCGCGGCTGCGTTCTACCTGCTGCTGTCGGGCGCCGAGGTCGCGACGCAAAGATCGTTCTTCATGACGGCCGTGGTGCTGATCGCCGTGATGGTCGATCGCCGCGCCATCACGTTCCGCACGCTGGCGGTGGCGGCGCTGATCGTGCTGGCGGTCGCGCCGGAAGCGCTGGTGCACCCGAGCTTCCAGATGTCGTTCGCGGCAACGCTGGGGCTGGTCGCGCTGGTGCAGGTCGGCATGCCGAACCTGTTCGCCTCGCCCGACCATTCCGCGACCGCTCGCATTGCGATGTGGGGCGGCCGCGAGATCGCCATGCTGTTCCTGGCCTCGCTGATCGCGGGGCTTGCGACCACGCCCTATGCCGCCTTCCACTTCCACCGCGTCACGCCGTACGGCGTGCTTGCCAATCTCGGCGCGATGCCGGTGGTCTCGGCGCTGGTGATGCCGGCCGGGCTGCTGGGATTGCTTGCGGCGCTGTTCGGGCTCGACGGCGTGTTCTGGTGGCTGATGGGGATCGGCATCGACTGGATGGTCCTGGTCTCGCGCTGGGTGGCATCGCTGCCGGGTGCGGTCGGCCGCATCCCGGCTTTCGGCATCGCGCCGCTGGTCGTGGCAAGCCTGGGGATCATCGTGATGGGCCTGTTGCGCACGCCGCTGCGCTGGACCGGCGCGCTGGTGCTGCTGGCCGGGATCCTCTGGGGACTGGCGGCGCGTCAGCCCGACATTCTGATCGCCGGTGACGGCCAGAGCGTCGCGGTGCGAGGCAGGGACGGCCAACTACATCTGATCAGGGCCGGCAAGGACAGCTTTCTGCTTAGGGAGTGGCTGGCTGCCGACGCCGATCCGCGCGATGCCGGCAGTCCCTCGCTTGGCGCTGGTGTGTCCTGCGACGAGTCCGGCTGTGTGACGCCGCTCGCCGACGGCCGCCTGGTCGCGCTGGCGTTGCGCATCGATTCATTGGCAGATGATTGCAGCCGGGCCGCGCTGGTGGTGACGGCGCGGCCCGCGCCGCCGGATTGCGCGGCGATGGTGGTCGATCGTCAGCGCCTTGCAGGGCAGGGCGCACTGGCGCTGACGCAGCGCGGCGACGGCTTTGCGGTGCAGGCGGTGAAGCCGAGGGGCACCGACCGCCCGTGGTCGCCGGCCATCGCGCGCGAGAGTGATTTCGGGGCGAGCCTTGCGCCGCCGGCGGCCGCGTCCCGCAATCGGGACGCGACGCCGTCCGAGGCGGACCTGCAAGCCGAGGATTGAGCGGCGCTACAGATACCAGACCAGCATGGCGTCGAGTGCCGTGCTGCCGATGACCGGCAAGGCCACCATCCGGCGGAAGCCGGCTGCGCGGGCCTCGGCGCCCGCGATCGAGCCGTCATGCGCGAGATCCTCGTTGAGCGCGGGCATGCCGGTCGCCCAGGCGCCGCCGATGCTGCCTTCGCCTTTGGCGATGGATTTCGTTGCGTAGAGCGCAGCGAGGTCGGTCTGCGCGCTGCAATCGCCGGCGCGAAAGATCAATGCCGAACGGGCCTCGTTCGGGACCCAGATCTCGAAGCGTCGCGCAATCGGGGTTGCCTGCGCCGAGAGGAATGTGAGGACAAAGGTCTGGTTGGTGCCGGTCCGATAGGGCACGCCGACGCCGAGATTGATCCCGACCTTGGCGGCGTCCTCCCAGCGCAGGAAGCTCCTGGCGTCGTGCAAATCCTTGATAATGAGCGGCATGCCGGCCTTCCAGGTGCGTCCGGGCAGGCCAAAGCCGCGCGGAAATCTGGTGTGGCGGGAGTTGAATTCGAACATGTCGGCAGTGCCGTAATAACCGTCGACGAGCCCCATCTCGTGGGAGATGTCGGCATCGTTGTGCCAGAGCTCGATCGCGCCGACATGCGCCTCGTCGTCACCGCAGAACAGCACCATGACGGCTTGGAGGAATTCGCCTGCAAACACCGGCACCGCCACGCCGCAGGTCAGGCCGGCCGCGAGGGCCTGGTCGGTTCGCTTGAAATAGGAGTTGGCGAATTTTGTGAGGATCACGGGATGGCCGCTGGCCCAGGCCTTGCCGGGAAGGCCTTCGTCATATCCGAAGCGCAAGGTTTCGCTGACGGACCTGAAGGCGGAGAGGCCCTCGTCGCCGTAGAGGCCGCCGCCGAATTCCAGCCGCATCCGCGTCCGGTCGGGTACCCAGAGTTCAACGACGCGAATGAAGGTTTTCATCGAACGTGTCCGCCGCCTCAAGCCGGGAACAGCATCGGCCATCTGGCTGTGGAACGGACGTTCAAAATTCAGGCAGGACAGCGCAAACTTCGTGCGGTGGAAGGTATGGCGAGTTGACCCGCCGGATCGGATTTTTGAAACGCAACCAAACCATCTCGCCGGCCTCGGCCGGCGATGGCGATTTCAATCCTGGCCCCAGCCTGGCGGCGGGGAAGGCCGCGTCACCCGATCGGCAGGCGGGTGATGGTCGGCCGGCTGTCGGCGATGATCTCCGGCTTGTGCTCGCGCTCGCCAACCGGCTGAGTCACGGGCAGTTGCAGGACGGTCGCGCGCTGGCCTTCAACGAGCTGCGTCACCAGCACGTATTTGCCGTCGGGGAATTCGATCGCGTCATGATGGCGATCGGGAATGTGGGGATCGATCTTGCCGAACTTGCCGACGCGCGAGTTGACGGTGCGCGTCCAGATCCAGCGATTGTCGTAGCGGACGTTGTCGGCGAAGGCGAGCTCCGTTCCCGGCAGCAGACAGACCGCGACGGTCGGATCGGCCGCGGAGGCAAAGCCGCGCGTCGAGGTGCCGCGGAAGGTTGTCGTGACGACCGTCTCGCCGACTTCGGCGGGACGCGACGCGACGGCATGCAGGCTGTAGTCACACATCGGGTGCTCCTCATGCAGAGATGGCGACCCGCGTCTCTTCCCGAGGCGCAAGCCTCCATCAGAGTGAAAGTATGAAGGCTCTGCCCGGTTGTAGGCAAATCTGCGGCTCGCCGCGGCAGGCCGCGATCACATTATCTTTCCCGAATCCGTTAGGAACAAAGCCTGCGCCCGTGCATTTCGGTGGCGCGTGTCAACGCCCTGCCGGTGCCGACCAACCGGAGTATTGCCAGCCCGGCTGCGACGGTTGCTCGATCGCATGACGCGCGCTGCGGACCTCCGCGCTGGCTGCCATCTCCTTGCGGACATGGTGACGCGATGGTGCGGCGAAGGCTTGCGACGCTGATGCTGCCATCAGCGCCGCCGCGACTGTACCCACGATGATGTTGCGCATGGTCGTCTCCTCGGTCAGTCAAGGCCGCGAAGCAACGCTTGCTTCGTGCGGCGTGCCGAGGATCTAGCGCCGGAGGAGCGGCCGGATAATCTGCGCGAAACCAGAAAGACTATCCAGCGGGAGCGGACAATCATCCGCTCCAATCGTTGAGGGCGATCGTCGATCGCGCCAAATACCTTCGATACCAAATACCTTCGATACCAAGTACCTTCGATACCAAGTACCTTCGATACCAAGTACCTGCGATAACCAAGTACCTCCAATACGAGGTACCCTCGCCATCAGTACTTCCGGTACAGCCCGATCAGCTTGCCCTGGATCTTCACCCGGTTGGGCGGCAGGATGCGGACCTCATAGGCTGCATTGGCGGGCTCGAGCGCGATCGAGGCGCCGCGGCGGCGGAAGCGCTTCAGGGTCGCTTCCTCGTCGTCGATCAGCGCCACCACGATGTCGCCGGTGTCGGCGCTCTCGTTGCGCTGGATCAGCGCCATGTCGCCGTCGAGGATGCCGGCCTCCACCATGGAATCGCCGCGCACTTCGAGCGCGTAATGCTCGCCCGAGCCGAGCATGTCGGGCGGGACGCTGATGGTGTGGCTGCGGGTCTGCAAGGCCTCGATCGGCGTGCCGGCCGCAATCCGGCCCATGACGGGCACCGCGACAGGGCGCTCGCCCTCGTCGGCGGGCGGGCTGGAGGTCGTCCGCACCTTGCCGAGATTGCCCTCGATGACGCTCGGCGTGAAGCCGCGACGGTTGCCGGCGGCCGCCTGAAGCTCGGGCAGCTTGATCACCTCGATGGCGCGGGCGCGGTTGGGCAGGCGGCGAATGAAGCCGCGCTCCTCGAGCGCGGTGATCAGGCGATGGATGCCCGACTTCGAGCGCAGGTCGAGCGCGTCCTTCATCTCGTCGAAGGAGGGCGGCACGCCGCTTTCCTTCAGCCGTTCGCTGATGAACCGCAGGAGCTCGTATTGTTTGCGCGTTAACATCTCGACCAAAATCCCCCGGTTGATGTCGTTCGATTCCGAGACGATGAATTCAGCGATAAGCCGCTACATCCTCGAAACAAATCATGAACGGACACTATATGTTCGATACATGTTCCGCAACTGCTTAATTTACCGTGAACGCGACAAAGTTCGCGGAACGCACGCGAACGAAGCGTTCAGACGGGCAGTCGCAACACCTCGCAAGGCGTGCCGGCCTCGGCTTTCGGTGCGAATGGTGCGCGCACGAGAAGTGCCTGTGCCGCAGCGAGATTTGCAAGCAGCGAGGAATCCTGGTGATTGACCGGAACAGCAATCAGCGCGCCGTCGTCGCGCATCTCCAGGCGCGCCCGCAGATAATCCTCGCGCTGATCATTGGCGCCGACGTCGCGGCCGAGCACGGCGCGCTCGCGGCGATGATGAATCACTGAGCGACCCGACAGCGCACGAATCAGCGGGACGAGAAACAGGAAACTGCACACGTAGGACGACACCGGATTGCCGGGCAGGCCGATCACGCGCATCGCCCCGAGCTGCCCGTTCATCATCGGCTTGCCCGGCCGCATCGCGATCTTCCAGAACGCCATCGAGATACCTTCGTCCCTCAGCGCCTGCTGCACCAGATCGTGGTCGCCGACCGAGGCGCCGCCGGTCGTGATCAGGATGTCGGCGCCGCTTTCGCGGGCGCGGCGGATGCCGGCCGTGGTGGCCTCCAGCGTGTCGGCGGCAATACCGAGGTCGACGGTATCCGCGCCCTCGCTGCGGGCGAGCGCGTGCAGGGCGTAGCCGTTGGAATAGACGATCTGGCCGTGACCGGGCGTCGAGCCCGGCATCACCAGCTCGTCACCGGTGGCGAGGATCGCGACCTTGGGAAGGCGGTGGACGGCGAGGTGCGGGTGGTTCATGCCCGCGGCGAGGGCGAGGTCGCGCTCGGTGAGACGGCTGCCCTTGCGCAGGAGCACGTCGCCCTCGCGGAAGTCGACGCCGGCGGGCCGGATGTGCCGTCCTGGCACCGCGGCTTCCTTGATCGTGATGCGCTTGGCGTCGACAACCGTGTCCTCCTGGATCACGACCGCGTCGGCGCCATCGGGAACGACGCCGCCAGTGAAGATCCGCACCGCTTCGCCGGTGCCGACCGATCCGGCGAACGGCCGGCCCGCCGCGACTTCGCCGATCACGTTGAGCTGGGAATCGATCTTTGCAGCGTCGGCCGCGCGCACCGCATAGCCGTCCATCGCCGACATCGCCTGCGGCGGCTGCGTGCGCCGCGCCGCGACGTCGCGCGCGAGCACGCGATGGAAGGCCTGGTCGAGAGCTACCATCTCTTCAGGCAGCGGCTCCGCGCCGGCGAGCACCGCGGCGAGCGCGTCGGAAACCGGCATGAGGGCCACGGGTGAAACTCCCACAAATCGAAGGTGTCGTGGTTGAGTTCTAGCCGAGTGGAGGAGCCGAAGCAAAACGGGGCGGGAATCGCTTACCGCGCTACACTTCCCTTTGGCACCCGTTGAGCTTATCTTTGCCTCGATGACAAAACTGCTCGAAAAAGCTCTGCAAGCCGTGCGGCAGCTTCCTGCGGATGGACAGGACGAGGTCGCGCGCGCGATGCTGGCTTTGACCGGCAACGCAGGGGAGCCTGAGGAGATCGATCCCGATCATCTTCCGGCGGTCCTTGAGGGGCTCGCGCAAGCTAATCTCCGGCAGTTTTCATCCGATGCCGAGGTCGAAGCCGCGTTCCGCCGCTTCGAGCGATGAAGCTCCGGTTCACACCGCGCGCGACGCAAGATCTGATCAGTATTGCCGGCTATGTTCGAGAGCACAGCCCGCAAGGCGCATTGCGCGTGCGCGCCGCGATCCTTGAATCCCTTCAGAATCTCGTTCGCTTCCCACGGCTTGGGAGACCGCAGAAGGTCGAGGGCGTACGCAAGCTGGTGACGCGGCGATACCCTTATCTGGTCTATTACACGATGGACGAGGAAGCCGGCGAAGTCGTCATTCTTACGATCCAGCATCCCGCGCGGGACTGGGAGCATTCGGACGCTTGAAGGGCATCAAGTCCGCGGCATGATCCGGAAGGCGAGACAGACCGGTATGAGGATGGCCATGGCGAGGACGAGAAAGACGAGAGCCACGGCCAGCATCGATCAGGTCTCCGGCTGCTTGTACGGACTGACGTCCGGCGCTGCGGGGCCTTGATCCCTGTCAGGCATAGGATCGGCCTGGGATTTCAGGTCGGCGGCCTTGCTGATCAGCTTGGCAGAAAGCTCAGAATCCGAGGTGGTTCTGGCGAATTTCATCAGCAGGGAGGCCTGCTTGGTGAGGTAGGTTTTGCCCAACACGATGATAAGTCCGATGTAGAATTCCCAACGGACTCATGAGTCCTGGGGCGGGCATTCGTTCCCGGAACTTTCTATAAAAATGCACAGAGGGTTTTGGTTCCTCGCTTCCCCCCGGGGGAAATAGTTCCGGACGTCGTCGGCCGGCAGCCTGGCAGATCGCCGGCCAGGGATCAGATTCCGAGCGCCTTCAGGGCGTTCCCGACGTCGCGGGCTGAGGTCACGTGCACCGCGGTCAGGCCGCGCGACCGCGCTCCTTCGACGTTCTCGGCGAGATCGTCGAAGAACACGATGCGGTTTGCCGGCACGCCGATCGCGGCCACGACATGGTCGAATGCCTCCGCATCGGGTTTGCGCAGGCCGATGCTGGACGACAGATACAGCTCGCTGAAATGGTCGAGCAGGCCGGCATATTGCTTCGAGAAATAGTCCACATGCGGCCCGTTGGTGTTGGAGAAGGCATAGAGCGGCATCTGCTTTGCCGCGCGCGGCAACAGCTCGGCGATGTCGGGCATCTCGCCCGTGAAGATCGCGTTCCAGCCCTCCAGGAACTGTGCGTCCGAAATACCGATCCCGAGCGAGGCGCGCAGTGAGGCGAAATAATCCTCGTCGCTGAGCTTGCCGACCTCGTGCAGCCGATAGGCCTCGCTGTCACGCACGTAGCGCGCGACGATGGATTCGGGTTCGCAGCCGGCATGTCCCGCCCAGCAGGCGATCGCCTTGGAGAAATCGATATCGAGCACCACGCGCCCGAGATCGAACAGAAGCGCGTCCGCGCTGCCGGGAGAGAGCGAGGTCACCTGCATCCTTTCACTCAGTATCGATATGGCTCGTGGTCGAACAGCGGGAACGCGCTGAAGACGCTCGGCGCATTGGTCGCGGTCGCGGGGTGCAGGCAGGACTTGTTGACCTCGGCGAAGGAGGTCGCGCCCAACAGGCCGAGGCAGCGCAGCACCTCGTCCTCGAGCAGCTCCAGCATCCGCGTCACACCGGCTTCGCCGGCCGCCGCCAGGGCCCAGCATTGCAGCCGGCCGATGCCGACCATGTCCGCGCCCGCGGCGATCGCCTTGACGATGTCGGTGCCGCGGCAGAAGCCGCCATCGACCATGATTTTTGCGCGGCCCTTCACGGCATCGACGATCTCGGGCAGCACGTGCATGGCGCCGCGGCCGTGATCGAGCTGGCGACCGCCATGGTTGGAGACATAGATCCACTCGACGCCGTGATCGATCGCAATCTGCGCGTCCTCGGCGGTGGCGATGCCCTTGATGATCAGCGGGATCTTGAACCTGTCCTTGACCATTTGCACGGTCCGCCACTCCAGGCCCTTCTGGTAGTCGCCGCCGGTGGCGCGCAGGCGGCTTTCGCGAACGTAGCGCTTGGCGATGTCACGTTCGCGACGGCTGTAATGGGCGGTGTCGACGGTCAGGCAGAACGCGGCATAGGCGTTCTTCTCGCTCCTGGCGACGACGTCGGCGACGAAGGCGTCGTCACCGCGGACGTAGAGCTGGTAGAAGCGCATGGCATCGGGGGCGGCCTCGGCGGTCTTTTCGAGACCAGGCTCCGACACCGAGCTCAGCATGTGCGCCGCACCGAAGGTGCCGGCGGCGCGCGCGACGCTTGCCGCGCCGTCCGGATCGAAGATCTCGAGCGCGCCGACGGGGGCGAGCACCACGGGAAGGCGCATCTTGCGGCCGAACTGCTCGACCGAGCCGTCGACCTTGCGGACGTCGCGCAGCACGCGCGGGCGGAAGGCGATCTCGTCCAGCGCCATGCGGTTGCGGCGCATCGTGGTCTCGGTCTCGGCGGCACCGACAATGTAATCCCAGGCGTTCTGGTTGAGGTTGGCGCGCGCTTTCCGGATGAATTCGTGCAGATTCTGGAACGGCTCGGTGCTGGCGCCGAGTTCAACGTTCCTTTCCGGCTGGATGCGGGGCGCTTCGTTCATTGTTGTCCTCCCGAGAATTTGAAGCCTTATTGCCATCGCCTATCGCGTCCGGACCTCCAAAACCATCATAAAATCGCATAGCTGCAAGGCAGGGGGCGGGCCGACCGATTCCCGCTTTGCGCGAAACGGTTTCGGAACGTTGCCAAAAGTTTAGGCCCGGACGAAGGGATTTTTACGGTGAACCCGCCAGCGTGACGTCCCGGCCTTGAAGAAACCCGAATGGTATTGTGAACAGCGGGCTGGATCGCCATTTGCATGGCGCCTCCCAAGCCCAAAGCCAAGCTCCGAGCAAGAAGGCCAGCCTATCCATGCGGAAAACCCTGCTGTTCCCCCTGGGCGCGCTCACGGGAGCGTGTCTGACCCTTCTGGTAGCCAGTCCGCACGGCGGAGTCTGGGCGGCACGGGCGGCGGCGAGCGCGGATGATGCCTATTCCAAGCTCAATCTGTTCGGCGAAGTGTTCGAGCGGGTGAAGGCGAGCTATGTCGAGAAGCCCGACAATTCCAAGCTGATCGAGGGCGCGATCACCGGCATGGTGACCTCGCTCGATCCGCATTCGCGCTACATGAACGACAAGGCCTGGACCGAGATGCAGGAGACCACCTCCGGCGAGTTCGGCGGCCTCGGCATCGAGGTCACGATGGAGGAGGGCCTGGTCAAGGTCGTCTCGCCGATCGACGACACGCCGGCCTCGAAGGCGGGCCTCATGTCCGGCGACCTCATCAGCAAGATCGACGGCGAGGCCGTGCAGGGCATGACGCTCGAGCAGGCCGTCAACAAGATGAAGGGCCCGGTCGACACCCAGACCAAGCTCACCATCGTGCGCAAGGGCGCCGACGCCCCGCTCGATGTCGCGATCAAGCGCGAGATCATCCATGTGCGTCCGGTGCGCTTCCACGTCGAGAACGGCGACATCGGCTACATCCGTGTCACCTCGTTCAACGAGCAGACCACCGACGGCCTGAAGAAGGCGATCGCCTCGATCTCGAAGGACGTTCCGCCGGAGAAGCTCGCCGGCTATGTGGTGGACCTGCGCAACAATCCGGGCGGACTGCTCGACCAGGCCGTGTCCGTGTCGAGCGCATTCCTTCCGCGCGGCGAGGTCGTCTCGACCCGCGGCCGCAATCCGGAAGAGACCCAGCGTTTCACCGCGCGTGGCGGCGACCTCACCAAGGGCAAGCCGTTGGTGGTTCTGGTCAACGGCGGGTCGGCTTCAGCCTCCGAGATCGTGGCCGGCGCACTGCACGACCACAAGCGCGCGACCATCATCGGTACGCGCTCGTTCGGCAAGGGCTCGGTGCAGACCATCATTCCGCTCGGCGCCGGCAACGGCGCGCTGGCGCTCACCACGGCGCGCTACTACACGCCGTCGGGCCGCTCGATCCAGGCCCAGGGCATCGCGCCCGACATCGAGATCCTCCAGGACATTCCGCCGGAGCTGAAGGGCCGGATGGACACCATGGCGGAATCCCAGATGCGCGGGCATCTGCAGGCCGCCGACGGCACCGAGCAGACCGGATCGCAGTCCTACGTTCCGCCCGAAGAGAAGGACGACAAGGCCCTGCATACGGCCTACGACTTCCTGCACGGCCAGACTGGGAACGCCGTGGCTGCAAAGCCCGCGCCGAAGGCCGCGGTGCCGAACTAAGCCTTGGGACTTCGGGGCCTTGGGACTTCGAGATATCGATCGCCCGGGAGTGCATCGTCGCTCCCGGGCGATTTCGTTTTGGGACGCCGTCTCAGCTCGGGTTCATCGCCGCGAACGTCGCCTCATAGCGGCCGTCGCGCTCGGCCCAGCGCCGGGCGCGGTCGCGTTCGACCAGCACTTCGTCGCGGGGATGAACCCGCAGCTCCAGCAATTGCATGACCTCCGCGATGTAGGCAGCAAGCGGCATGGCGCGCGCGTCGTTGGCCTGCTGTGCGCCGGTGAGCGCGGTCTGCACATAGGGCGGTGCGAGCTCCAGCACCTCGACCGGGGATCTTGCGGAGCTGGTGCCGCAGCGCCTGGAGCCAGGAGTGCAGGAACGCCTTGCTGGCACAGTAGGCCGGGAAGTCGGCGCGGGGCACGAAGGCGAGGTTCGAGCTGGTCGCCATGATCGTCGCGTTCGGCTGCCCTTTCAGGACCGGCAGAAACGCCGCCGTCATGCGTAGCACGCCGAGAATATTGGTCTCGACGGTGGCTTCTGCATCCGACGCATCCCAGCCGTCCGCGGTCATGTCCTCCGGACGCGAGATGCCGGCGTTGGCGACCAGCACGTTGAGCCCCGGAAGCGCGCGCGGACCTCGGCTGACAGGCGCAGCAGGCTGAAGGGATCGTCGAGGTCGAGCGGCAGGCCGATCAGGCCGGGGCGTTCAGCAATGATCTGGTCGAGCAGGGCCTGCCGCCGCCCCGTGACAATGACGCGATTGCCGCGATCGTGGAAAGCCTCGGCCAGCGCGCGGCCGATGCCGCTGGTCGCGCCGGTGACGAGGATCGTGTTGCCAGTCATCTTCATGGTCGCCTCTCAATGGAGTTGAGGCCACAGCAACCTTGGAAACCCCAGCGGCGGGCAACCCGGGGAAGACGGCAAACATTCCGGCGCGCGTCAGCTTCGCCGGAGGTGACGTCTTGAACGGATGAGCAGTCGCAAACAGGGAGAGTGAGGGCATGACCGTGGCGTCTCGTGAATCGAGAACTCCCAGCCGGGATCCTCTCGACAAAGGACGCGTTGGATGACGGTAACGCCTACGGCAGCGCCGCTTCGGGAGCTGCAAGCATCGAAATATCCGGGCCGGTCGTTATCGTCAAGCCGGAAGGATCGGCCCGTCCGTAAGAGCTAGCCTGCCTCGCGGCGGAGGCTCTCCGCGCCTTCGCGCCGGGCCAGACGGCTGCGATGCAGCGCGAACAGCTCCAGCATCTTGTCGGCGGGCTTCGCTGCGCTGAACAGATAGCCCTGCATCTCGGAGCAGCCGAGCGCGCGGAGCAGGCGCTGCTGCTCCTCGGTTTCGACGCCCTCGGCCGTGGTGGTCATGCGGCGGGCCGTTGCCAGATTGACCACGGCCTGGACGATGCTGGCGGAGCCGTCGGGGCCAGCGATGTCGTTGACGAAGCAGCGGTCGATCTTGATCTTGTCGAACGGGAAGCGGTGCAGATAGCTCAGCGACGAGTAGCCGGTGCCGAAATCGTCGAGCGCGATGCGCACGCCGATGGCGCGGAGCTGGTGCAGGATCGCCAATGCCGTGTCGTCGTCGCGGATCAGCACGGCTTCGGTGATCTCGAGCTCGAGCCGGCTTGCCGGCAAGTTGGATGCGGCGAGCGCGGCCATGATCTTCAGTGCCAGCGTGCCGCTCTTGAACTGCACCGGCGAGACGTTGACCGCGAGGCGGATGTCGTCGGGCCAGCTCGCTGCGTCCCGGCAGGCGGTCGCCAGCACCCATTCGCCGATCTCGTTGATCAGGCCGGTGTCCTCGGCGATCGGGATGAATTCGGCCGGCGAGACCATGCCGCGCTCGGAATGGCGCCAGCGCACCAGCGCCTCGCAGCCGGTGATGCGGTCGTCCTTCAGACTGAGGCAGGGCTGGTAATAGACTTCGAGCCCACCATGGGCGATGGCGTGGCGCAGGTCGATCTCGAGCTGCCTGCGCTCGTGCACCTTGGCATCCATCTCCGGCTCGAAGAAGCGATAGGTCCGGCGTCCGGCGGCCTTGGCGGCGTACATCGCCATGTCCGCGTTCTTCAGGATCTGGTCGAGCGCCGTGCCGTGTTCCGGCGCCAGCGCAATGCCGATGCTGGCGTCGGTGGTGAGATGATGGCCCATGCAGTCGAACGGTGTGCGGATGGCCTCGAACACCCGTGCGACGAGGTCGCTGACCTGCTCCAGCGACGTCACCGCGCCCTGCACGATGGCGAATTCGTCGCCGCCGAGCCGCGCCACGAAGTCCGCCGGACCCGCGCAATGGCGCAGAGTCTGCGCTACCGATTTCAACAGCTCGTCACCGACGAGATGGCCGAGCGCGTCGTTGACGCCCTTGAATTCGTCGATGTCGATGTAGTGCACCGCGAGCTCCTGCCCGGGGGCGATGGCGGCCAGCGCGTCGCGCAGATGCTCGTGGAACAGGGCGCGGTTGGGCAGGTCGGTCAGAGCATCGAAATGGGCGAGATGGGTGATGCGCTCCTCGATGCGCCGGCGCTCGGTGATGTCTTCGTGGGTCGCAACCCAGCCGCCGTCGGCGAGCGGTTCGTTGAGAATCTGGATCGAACGGCCGTCAGAGGTGCTGACCACCATGGAGTTGCGCACATGGATGTCGTGCAGTACGCGCGTCACGTAATTGTCGACGTCGCCGGTGAACGAGCCCGTCGCCTTGCGATGGGCGATGATGTCGTGGAAGCTGGAGCCGGGCTTCACGACCTCGGCCGACAGTCCGTAGATCTCGATGTAGCGCTGGTTGCAGACCACGAGCCGCTGCTCGGCGTCGAACAGCAAAAGGCCTTGCGTCATGTTGTTGACGGCGCGGTCGAGGCGCAGCTTCTCCAGCGTCAGCCGTTCGCGGGAGGCGCGGTGCTGCTCCAGCAGCTTGCGCACGATCGCGATCAGCACGCCCGCGATGGCGAGCGCGGAGGCGCCGGCGACCGAGATCAGCATGCCGATCTGCTCGCGCCAGTCGGTCAGGGCGGCCGCGCGCGTCGTAGTGGCCATCATCAGGATCGGGAAGTGGGGCAGCGCGCGCGAGGAGATCAGCCGGTCGTCGCCGTCGAGCGGACTGATGAAGCGCCCGGCGAAATGGTCGAGCCCGAAGACCCTCTGATGCGCGAACGGGCCGGTCTTGAAATTCCTGCCCATCAATTCGCTGGAATGGGGATAGCGGGCGAGCAGGGTGCCGTCGCGATGCAGCATGGAGATCGTTGCGCCTTCGCCGAGCACGACGGTCTCGAAGAATTTCTCGAAATTGGCCGGCTCGATGCCGCGTCCGACCACGCCCATGAATTCGCCGTTCGGTCCGACGATCCTGCGCACGATCAGGATCGTCCACTCGCCGGAGATCCGGCTGTGCAGCGGCTCGATCAGCACGTCTGGTGAGTAGGGGTCGTATTTGAAGGTGCGAAAATAGGCGCGGTCGGCCACGTTCACTTTCGGCGCAGGCCAGGCCGTCGACGAATTGATCAGATTGCCGTCGGCGTCGATGACATTGACGCCGCCGATGTAAGGCAGAGCCTCGATCTTCGAACGCAGCATCCGGTGGATGTCCTGGCCGGAGAGGCGCCTGCGGAAATCCTCCGCGCTGGCTACGCCGGACGAACGCGCGTAGTCGACGAAATCCTTCTGGATGACCGCGAAATCCTGCAATTGCTGGTCGAAATGATGGGCGAGCAGCAGCACGGTGTTTTCCAGCTCGCGTCCGCTGTTGCGCAGCGCGCGCTCCCGGAAATTCTGCGCCATCAGGACCGAGCCGATGGCGATCGCGGCGATCAGCAGCGTGCCGCCCGCCACCAGCCAGCGGACCGGTCCGCTGCGCACGAAGGCCTGGTCAAAGAGGCGACTGCCGAATTTCATCGTCATGCTGGTTCATTGCCGGACACACGTCAGGGTCAATTCCTGGCCCCGAAAGCATCCGTTGGTTTACGGGAGCGGTGTGGAAGCAAAGTTAGGAAGCGCAGTTAATGCAACATGAACGCCAATGATCAAAAGCGATCGACGCCCGGGACGGGCGGCATGCAGGAATTGCCGCAGGCTGCCGCGATGCCGGTCAATTCCTGCCGGCCATCGCGATGATCAACCAGAGCTTAACCATCTAAGGTGTTGGTGATCCTCAAAGCCGCATTGGCACACGGATTGCGAGCGTCTCCGCAACGACGCAGAAAGGACGCTGGTCATGAAGAACGCTTTGAAGAATTTCCTCGCCGACGAGTCCGGCGCAACCGCAATCGAATACGGGCTGATCGCAGCGGGCATCGCGCTTGCGATCATCACCGTCGTGAACGGCATGGGCAGCAAGCTCAGTGCGAAATTCGGGTCGATCAGCTCTTCGCTGAAGTGAGGCGCGCTCAGGCCCGATAGTGGCCGGACTTGCCGCCGAGTTTCTCGACGAGATGGATGCCCTCGATGCGCACGCCGCGTTCCACCGCCTTGATCATGTCGTAGATGGTGAGACAGGCGACCGAGACGGCCGTGAGCGCCTCCATTTCGACGCCGGTCGGCCCCGTCACCTTCACGCTGGCGCGAACGAGGCAGCCCGGCAGCTTTGCGTCGGGCGCGATGTCGACCGTGACCTTCGACAGTGCGAGCGGATGACAGAGCGGGATCAGCTCCGAGGTGCGCTTGGCGGCCATGATGCCGGCGATGCGTGCGGTGCCGAGCACGTCGCCCTTCTTGGCGTTGCCCGAGACGATCAGATCAAGCGTCGCTTTGGTCATGATGACACGGCCTTCGGCGACCGCAAGCCGTTCGGTGGCGGGCTTCTCCGATACGTCGACCATGCGCGCCTCGCCGGAGGCGCCGATATGGGTGAGGGCGGGGCCGGCCTTTTTCGATGGCTTTGGCGTCGTCGACTTGCGCGCCATGTCAGCGCGTGCCCGCGGCGCGGGCCGTTGGTTCGCGCGTGAGCAAGGTGCGCGTGGCGGCGGTAATATCGGCCTGCCGCATCAGGCTCTCGCCGACCAGAAAGGTCGACATGCCGACACGCTCGAGCCGGGCGAGATCGGCGGGCGTGAAGATGCCGCTCTCGCCGACCATCAGCCGGTCCGCGGGGATCAGCGGCGCCAGCGTCTCGCTGGTCGCGAGCGTGGTCTCGAAGGTGCGTAAGTTGCGGTTGTTGACGCCGATCATCGGTGAACGCAGCTTCAGCGCCCGGTCGAGCTCGGCGCGGTCGTGGATCTCGATCAGCACGTCCATGCCGTAGGCAAGGGCGGCGTCTTCGAGGTCTTTGGCGGTGGCATCGTCGAGCGCGGCCATGATGATCAGGATGCAGTCGGCGCCATGCGCGCGCGCTTCGGTCACCTGATAGGTGTCGAACATGAAGTCCTTGCGCAGCACCGGCAGCGAGGTTGCCGCGCGTGCCGCCACCATGAAGTCGAGATGGCCCTGGAACGACGGCGTGTCGGTCAGCACCGACAGGCAGGCCGCGCCGCCGGCCTCATAGGCCTTGGCGAGCAGCGGCGGATCGAAATCGGCGCGGATCAGCCCTTTCGACGGCGAGGCTTTCTTGACCTCGGCGATCAGCGCGTAGTCGCCCTTGGCGTGCTTAGTCTTGATCGCGCGCGCGAAGCCGCGCGGTGCGGCTTGTGCCTTGGCCTTGGCCTCGACGTCCGACAGCGGCTGCGCGCGCCTCGCGGCGGCGATCTCTTCGCGCTTGTAGGCTTCGATCTTGGTCAGGATATCCGACATGTCAGGCTCAGCCGTTCGAGACCGCGATCAGGTGCTTCAGCCGCGCGCTTGCCGCGCCGCTGTCGAGCGATTTTGCGCCGATCGCCACACCTTCCTTGAGATCCTTGGCGCGTCCGGCCACGACCAGCGCGGCGGCGGCATTGATCAGCGCGACGTCGCGATAGGGGCTCGGCTTGCCGCCGAGCACGCTCTGCAGCGCGACCGCATTGGCGTCGGCGTCACCGCCCTTCAGCGCGCCGGGCTCGCAGCGGGAGAGGCCCGCGTCCTCCGGCGTGATCTCGAAATTCCGGATCTCGCCATTATGGAGTGCCGAGACGAAGGTCGGGCCGGTGAGGGTGATCTCGTCGAGGCCGTCGGAGCCGTGGACGACCCAGGCGGATTCGGAGCCGAGGTTCTTCAGCACCTGCGCCAGCGGCTGCACCCATTGCCGCGAGAACACGCCGACCATTTGCCGCTTCACGCCGGCCGGGTTGGACAGGGGGCCGAGCAAGTTGAAGATCGTGCGCGTGGCGAGCTCGACCCGGGTCGGGCCGACGTTCTTCATGGCGGGATGATGCGCAGGGGCGAACATGAAGCCGATGCCGCATTCGAGCACGCAGCGGCCGACCTGCTCGGGCCTCAGATCGATCTTCACGCCGAGCGAGGCCAGCACGTCGGCCGCGCCCGAGCGCGACGACAGCGCGCGGTTGCCATGCTTGGCGACCGGCAGGCCGGTGCCTGCAACGATGAAGGCGGCGCAGGTCGAGACGTTAACCGAGCCGGAGCCGTCCCCGCCGGTGCCGACGATGTCGACGGCGTCCGCGGGCGCCTCGACTGTGAGCATTTTGGAGCGCATCGCCGCAACCGCGCCGGTGATCTCGTCGACGGTCTCGCCGCGGACCCGCAGCGCCATCAGGAGGCCGCCCATCTGCGAGGGCGTGGCCTCGCCGGACATCATGGCGTCGAAGGCGGAAGCAGCTTCCTCACGCGACAGGCTGGCGCCGGTCGCCACTTTTCCAATGATCGATTTCAGGTCGTCCATCGCGTGCTTTCAACTCACTGGTTCGCGCCGGTCACCTGCGCGAAGGCGGCCTGATTAATGGTGGTCCCGATGTCGGTTTGAAGCTTGCTGACATAGGAGGCGACCTGCTCGTCGGTCAGCGCGCGGTCGAGGCTGTCCTTCAGCTTCTTCACCGCGTCGGACGCGGCGTCGGCCGCGGGCTCGACGATGTCGGTGACGCGGAACACGATCACCTCGCTGCCGCCGTTGACGGCGGTCTGTCCGACCCCGTCCTTGGCGGTGCGGAAGGTGGCCGAGACGACGTTGGCGGGCACGCCGGCGGGTGAGTCGTCGCGCTTGAAGCCGCTCGCGGTCTCGACCTTGGCGTTGATCGCGGCGGCCTCGTCAGCGAGCTTGCCGCCTGCTTCGAGCTTCTGCACCATCTCGGTCGCCTTGGTCTTCAGCTTGGCCGCGATCTGATCCTGGCGCCAGCGCGCCTCGACTTGGTCGCGGACCTCGTCGAGATTGCGGTCGCGCGAGGGCGTGATGGCGAGCACGTCGTACCAGACGTAGCCGCCCTTGAACGAGATCGAGTCGTTGTCGACGCCGACATCGGTGTTGAAGGCCTGCGACACGACGTCGAGGCCCTGCGGGACGCTGGAGACGGGCTGGCCGTTCGGAGCGCGGCCGGAGCGGTCGACGGCGTCGATGGTCACGGCAGCGAGGCCGAGCTTCTGTGCCGCGTCGATCACGCTGGCGCCGCCGCCGCGCTCGTCTTCCATCTTGTCGCGGAGATCGGCGACCTTGACGCGCGCGCGCTCGGTGGCGATCTCGCGCTTGATGTCGCCGGCAAGGCTGGCGTATTCAGCTTCCTTGCCCGGCTCGATCTTGTCGACCTTGACGATCGAGGTGCCGAGAGCGCCCTGGATCGGCTGGCTGATCTCGCCCGCGGGCAGCGCGAAGGCGGCAGTTCCGACCGCGGCATCGAGCGAGGATTTGGTCACGAGCCCGAGGTCGACGTCGGACGCGCTCAGCCCGCGCTCCTTGCCGAGGTCCTCGAACGACATTCCGCCGGCAAGACGCTCGCGCGCGGCCTGCGCCTCGGTGGCGTTGGGAAACACGAGTTGCCGGATCTGTCGCTTCTCCGGGGTGCCGAGCCGGTCCTTGCGCTGATCGAACGCCTTCCTGGCGTCCTCGTCCGAGACCTCGGACCATTTGCCGATCTCTTCCGGCGAGACCACGACGAAGGAGATCTTGCGATATTCGGGCGCGCGGAACTGGACCTTGTGATCCTCGAAATAGGCGGCGAGCGCTTCGGGCGAGGGAGCGTCGATCTGGCCTGCCTGCGCGGCGTCGAGCTTGACGAATTCGAGCGCGCGCTGCTCGTTCTGAAAGCGCGTCAGCACGTCGATCATCGCCTTTGGCGGCTCCAGGCCGGCGCCGATCGTGCCGGTGATCTGCCGGCGCAGCGACACCTTGCGCTGCTCGGAGACGTAGCGCTGCTCGGTGTAGCCGAAATTGCGGATCACGGACTGGAAGCGGTTCGCATCGAAGCTGCCGCCGACACCCTTGAAGTTGGGGTCGCTCATGATGAACTGGCGGATCTGTTCGTCGGACTGCCCGAGCCCGAGCCGGCGTGCCTCTTCGTCGAGCGCGGCCTCCGCGATCGTCTGCTGCAGCACCTGGCGGTCGAGACCGAAGGCACGGGCCTGGTCGGGCGTCAGCGGCCGGCCGAACTGGCGGCCGATCTGCTGGAGGCGGTCGGTGTAGATCTGGCGGAACTCGTTCAGCGAAATCTCGGTGCCGCCGACCTTGGCGACCGTGGACTGCCCAAAGCCCTTGAAGATGTCGGCGATGCCCCAAATGCCGAAACTGATGATCAACACGCCCATCACGATGGCCATGATGGTCTTGCCGAGCCAGTTTGATGAGGCCTTGCGCATTCCTCGAAGCATTTGGTCCAACTTGTTTGGTCAGGAGGGGATCGGGAGCGCGTCTTAATGCAGATTCCGCAAAAGCGCGTCACCAAATTGATCAATCATCATAAAGTGGCGGCTTTCCCCCCGCAACCTCAGGTCACGCAGGCGCTCGCGGCTGCGGTTAAAAGCCCCTCTGGAACTGCCGCGACAGCTCTGCTAGCGCATGCACAAACCTCATTTTGCTGGAAATTGACATGACCGACGCCATCCGACCGCTGATCGCCGGCAATTGGAAAATGAACGGGCTGAAGGGCTCGACTGCCGAATTCGACGCCATGCTCAATGGTGCGGCAGATGTGGCCGGAAAGGCCGACCTGCTGGTCTGCCCGCCGGCGACGCTGATCGCGGCCTTTGCGGACAAGGCGCGCGCCAAGAAGGTCGCGGTGGGGGCGCAGGACTGCCATCCCAAGGCCTCCGGCGCCCATACCGGCGATATCGCCGCCGAAATGCTGGCAGATGCGGGCGCGACCGCCATCATCGTCGGCCATTCCGAGCGTCGCGCCGACCACGGCGAGGGCGATGCCCTGATCCGGCAGAAGGCCGAGGCCGCCTGGCGCGCCGGGGTCATCGCGATCGTCTGCATCGGTGAGACGCAAGGCCAGCGCGATGCCGGCCAGACCCTGGACATCCTGCGTGGCCAGCTCGACGGCTCGCTCCCGGACGCCTCGACCGCCGCCAACCTGATCGTGGCCTATGAGCCGGTCTGGGCGATCGGCACGGGCCTGACCCCCACGGCCCAGGATGTCGAGCAAATTCATGGCTTTATCCGCGAGCTTTTGACCTCCCGGTTCAAGGCGGACGGCGCCAGGATGCGCATCCTGTACGGCGGCTCGGTCAAGCCCTCGAATGCGGCCGAGCTGATGGCGGTCAAGAACGTCAACGGCGCGCTGGTCGGTGGCGCCAGCCTGAAGGCGGCCGATTTCCTTGCGATTGCGAAGGGCTGTCCCTAGCTAATCCAAACCGTTGGTCTGGAGCCGATCGGGGGTGGCAATGGCCGGTCCGATCGTGTAACACCGCGCAACTTCAGGAAAACCCGCGAAGCGCGATCGGCCGCCGTCAGGCGCCGCCCGCTTGTGACGGAAGGGCACTATGCAGACCGTTGTCATCGTCATCCACCTCATGATCGTCGCCGTCATGATCGGCGCCGTCCTGCTCCAGAAGTCGGAAGGCGGCGGCCTCGGCATGGGCGGAGGCGCGGGCTTCATGTCGAGCCGCGGCACCGCGAACCTTTTGACGCGGACGACCGCGATCCTCGCCGCCGGGTTCTTCCTGACCAGCCTGTTCCTGTCCTGGCACGCCGGCTACAGCCGCGCGCCCTCGTCGATCATTGGACAGCCAGCCTCGCAGGGCCAGCCGGCTGGCGGATCGCCGATCGCGCCGCCGACCTCGGGCGGCATCCTGGATTCGCTGAAGAAGGCCGACGAGCAGCAGCAGGCGCCGGCACCGAGCGGCCCGCAAGTGCCTCGCTCGCAATAAAGCAGGGGGGCCATGCAGGGCGGCTCCTAGCGCCCCGCATCAACAATCCCCATCAAGGCACTGTCACCACTCTTAGTTTTGGCTCACCCACAGGCCCGCAGAATCTTTGGGGCGGAATACGAATCGCTTTGGCGAATCGAATTCGAGGGATTAGAGGTTAGGTCCCATGGCGCGGTACATATTCATCACCGGCGGCGTGGTTTCTTCGCTCGGCAAGGGTCTGGCTTCAGCGGCACTGGGTGCCCTGTTGCAATCCCGGGGCTACAAGGTCCGCCTCCGCAAGCTCGACCCCTATCTCAACCTCGATCCCGGAACGATGTCGCCGTATCAGCACGGCGAAGTGTTCGTGACCGATGACGGCGCGGAGACCGATCTCGATCTCGGTCACTATGAGCGCTTCACGGGCCGGCCAGCGACCAAGGCCGACAACATCACGACGGGACGCATCTACCAGGACATCATCTCCAAGGAGCGCCGCGGCGATTATCTCGGCGCGACCATCCAGGTGGTTCCGCACGTCACCAATGCCATCAAGGAATTCGTCCTCGACGGCAATGACGATTACGACTTCGTGCTGGTCGAGATCGGCGGCACCGTCGGCGACATCGAGGGCCTGCCGTTCTTCGAGGCGATCCGCCAGCTCAAGAACGAGCTGCCGCGCGATCACGCCATCTACATCCACCTGACGCTGCTGCCTTACATTCCGAGCGCCGGCGAATTGAAGACCAAGCCGACGCAGCACTCGGTCAAGGAGCTGCGCTCGATCGGCATCCAGCCGGACATCCTGCTCTGCCGCACCGATCGCGAGATTCCGAAGGAGGAGCGGCGCAAGCTCGGCCTGTTCTGCAACGTGCGCGAAAGTGCCGTGATCGAGGCGCGCGACGCCGACAGCATCTACGCCGTCCCTGAGGCCTATCACAATGCGGGCCTCGACGATGAAGTGCTCGCCGCCTTCGGCATCGGGGCGCGGATTCCGCCGGAGCTGCGCAGCTGGCAGCAGATCAACGAGCGCATTCGCAATCCCGAAGGCAACGTCACCATCGCCATCGTCGGCAAGTACACCGGCATGAAGGATGCGTATAAGTCGCTGATCGAGGCGCTCTCGCATGGCGGCATCGCCAACAAGGTGAAGGTCAATCTCGACTGGATCGAGAGCGAGATCTTCGAGAAGGAAGATCCGGCGCCGTTCCTCGAACACGTCAACGGCATCCTGGTGCCCGGCGGCTTCGGCCAGCGCGGCGCCGAGGGCAAGATCCGCGCGGCGCAGTTCGCGCGCGAGCGCGACGTGCCGTATTTCGGCATCTGCTTCGGCATGCAGATGGCGGTGATCGAGGCGGCGCGAAACCTCGTCGGCATCGAGGACGCCAATTCCACCGAGTTCGGCCCGACCAAGGAGCCGCTGGTCGGCTTGATGACGGAATGGCTGCGCGGCAACGAGCTCGAGAAGCGCTCCAAGGCCGGCGACCTCGGCGGCACGATGCGTCTCGGCGCCTATCCCGCGGCGCTCAATCGCGGCAGCCGCGTCTCGCAGGTCTATGGCGGCGCCACCGAGATTTCCGAGCGCCACCGCCACCGCTACGAGGTCAACACCGCCTACAAGGACCGCCTCGAGCAGCACGGGCTGAAATTCTCCGGCCTGTCGCCCGACGGCGTGCTGCCGGAGATCGTCGAGTACGAGGATCACCCCTGGTTCATCGGCGTCCAGTTCCACCCCGAGCTGAAGTCGCGGCCCTTCGAGCCGCATCCGCTGTTCGCCTCGTTCATCCAGGCGGCGATGGTGCAATCGCGGCTGGTGTAGCAATCCGCTTACGCGGCGACCGGTGTTGAAGCCTCCCGCGCAACCGATCCCGCGATGAGCTTCATCTGCGGCCGCCGCGTCAGCTTGTAGACGGCCGCGGGCGGCACGTTCAGCAGGGCGCGGTCCACGAGCTTTGCACGCAGGCCCAGCCGGTCGAGCACGGGGCGCGGCACCGGGCAGCTCATCCCATACGTGAATTGGTAGAAGGCGCCGCCCGGGCGGACGTGGCTGAAGGCGCCGCCGACGATCGAGATCACCTTGCGCGTCGACATGTTGAGCAGCGGCAGGCCGCTCACCACGGCGCCGACGGGCGCGCCGTCGTAGAGACGCTCGGCCGCCAGCCGCGCCGCATCCATCCACAGCACGCGCGCGCCGGGAAATCGCATTTGCAGCAGCTTCATGAAGTCGGAGCCGTATTCGATCAGCGTGAGATCCCGCGGCCGGACGCCGCGTTTGAGGAGCTTGTAGGTGAACGCGCCGGTACCGGGACCGAGCTCGAGGACCGGACCTGTCGCTGCGCTGATCTCACGCGTGATCAGATCGGCGAGCGCCGCACCCGATGGGGCGATTGCGCCGACCTGGCGCGGGGACGACATCCAGGACAGGAAGAACGAAAGAAAATCGTTGGGCATGCGCACTCCGGCATCTTGGTTTGCACCTCGCAATTTCAGAGGTGAGACGGATGCAGTGTCGCGGGAGCGCATTGCGACAGCATTGCGCTGCCAGAGGCGGATGCAGATTGAATCAACTCTGTCGCATCGGCGGCAGCGTCATCCTGAAGCAGGCCCCGCCATCCAGCCCGTCTGCCACCGAGACCTGGCCGCCATGCAGCAGCACGATCTCACGCACCATGTTGAGGCCGAGGCCGGCCCCGCGATCGAGCGGCGTCAACCGGTAGAACGGCTCGAAGATCTGTTCGCGCTGATCGGCCGGAATGCCGGCGCCTTCATCGGTGACCTCGATGCTCGTGGGTCTGCTGACGCGAATGCCGATCGTGCCGCGGCGAGGGCCATGCTGGATCGCATTCTGCACGAGATTGGTCAGTGCGCGTTCCAGGGCCGCCGCATCGCCGATCGTCTCGATCGGTGTCTCCGGCGCATCGAGCGCGAGCTCGTAGCCGGCGGCAATCGCCAGCGGTGCGAGGTCGGCGGCGACACCTTGCGCAACCGCGACGAGATCGACCTTCGTGAAGGGATGGCCGCAGCGGTCGAGCCGCTGGATATCGAGCAATTGCTCGGCCAGTGTTGCGAGCCGTGCTGCATCTTCCAGCAGGCGAGTCTTGTCCGGACCCGGGGCAAGCGATTCCAGTCGCGTGTTCAGGATGGCGATCGGCGTCCGCAACTCGTGTGCGGCGTCGGCAACGAAGCGCTTGTGGCGGGCATAGCCCTGGTCGAGCCGCGCCAGCGCGTCGTTGATTGCGGTCACGAGCGGCACGACTTCGAGCGGAATCTGCGTCACTGACAGGCGCGCGCCGCGTTGATGGATGTCGATGCGGCGCGCCTCGTCCGCCGTGGTGTCGAGACCCCTGAACGCGCGCTGCACGATCATCGGTGTCGCGATGAAGGTCGCCGTGCCCATCAGCAGCAGGCCGGGCAGGGCGATGCCGAGGAAGGCAAGTGACGTCATGAACAGCGCCTTGGCGCCGGTCAATCGTCCCTGCGTCGCCGTGATGATTTGCACATTGCCGGCGTCGGTGTCGACCCGCTTCAGCCGCGCCGCCGGCTTGCGCGGATCGTCCTCGAACATCTGCCAGCCGAGCCGCGCCTGGCTGATCTGGTCGAGGCCGCCGCCGATCGCGGCGAATTCCGCCGGCACCGTGCCTTCGCTGAGCGAACGCCCCTGTCGGTCGCGCACCAGGAACCAGAGGTCGGGTGTCTCGCTGCGCAACTGCTTCAGCTCGGACGTTGGCCGCAATGTCAATTCACCTTGCGCGTCCCGCCCGAGCACGCGCTGCACGATTTCGATCACGCGATCCTCGTCCCGCTCGGCGAGCGTGAAACCGAATGCGCAGAGCCCGGCGAGGACGACCGCAATCAGCGCGACGAGAATTGCGGCCTGAAGCGAGAGCAGGCGCCAGCTCAGCCGCGAGCGCAGGCAATAGGGATCGTTATGCGCGCTCATGGTAGTTTTTTCAGGAGATAGCCAACGCCGCGGATGCCGTGGATCTCCACGCCGGCATCCGCCTCGGCGAGCTTGCGGCGCAGCCGCGAGACGTGCGTGTCGAGCGCGTTCGACTGGATCTCGTCGTCGAAATTGTAGACGGCCTCTTCCAGCGCCGAGCGCAGCACGGTGCGGCCCATGCGGCGGATCAGGGCTTCGAGCACCAGCAACTCGCGCCGCGGCAGCTCGAACGGCTGGCTGTCGATGCTGGCCTCGCGATGACCGACGTCGAAGGCGAGGCGGCCGGCACGGACGATTTCCGGCGACAAGCCGGCGGGCCGTCGCAGCACCGCACGCAGACGCGCGAGCAACTCCTCGACTGCGAACGGCTTGGCCAGATAATCATCGGCGCCGCTGTCGAGCCCGGCGATGCGGTCGGCGAGTTCGCCGCGCGCGGTCAGAACGATGATCGGCACGCCGTCGGCGCGCGCGCGAAGCTTTGGGATCAAAGCGAGGCCGTCACCGTCCGGGAGCTGGCGGTCGAGCAGGACGGCGGCATGGACATCGGCGGAAATGGCCTCCTCCGCCTCGGCAAGAGTAGGGGCATGGTCCACCACCATGTCGTAGCGCTTCAGCGCCGAGGCCAGCGCCCCCGCCATCTCCGCCTCATCCTCGACGAGTAAAATCCGCATGATCGGGCACCTGAACCGCAGCTGAGCCCTTCTAGCGGCCCGATCATTGCGGCAGCATTGCGGGAGCCGGACGCGGCGCGTTTCCGAAGCCCGCCCAGCCATGCGCAAAACGCCACAGGGGCGGCCGGGAAGGGCTCAAGACAGCGTCATGGCCGATCGCTATAACCGCCCGACCTCAGGGAGGAAAACAACAATGATCTACGAAATGCGCATCTATCGTTGCGTGCCGGGTCGACTGCCGGCGCTCTTGAAGCGGTTCGAGACCGCCACGCTGAAGATCTGGGAGAAGCACGGCATCAAGCAAGCCGGGTTCTTCACCACGCTGATCGGTGAATCCAACCAGGAACTGACCTATTTCCTGGCCTGGGACTCGCTCGCCGAACGCGAGAAGAAGTGGGGCGCGTTCATGACCGACCCGGACTGGATGAAGGCGCGTGCCGAGAGCGAAGCCGATGGCCAGATCGTCGGCAACATCGTCAGCCAGATCCTGACGCCGACCGCCTTCTCAGCGGTCAAATAGCGATCTCCGGCGCGACGGGGAACCCTGGCGCAACCCTGATATTCGAGCGGCCTGGTCGGAAGAGGGTTGATCGGACCCTCATCGCGGCTATGGTCGCGCCGAAACGAGGGATTTACCTTGAGCTCTTCGACATCAGCGGCGCCGGTCGTCACCATTGGCAGCGTCAAGTTCGGCAATGATCTGCCGATCTCTATCATTGCAGGACCCTGCCAGCTCGAAAGCCGCCAGCACGCGCTGGAGGTGGCCTCCGCGCTGAAGGAGATCGCGGCGCGGCTGAAGATCGGTCTCGTCTACAAGACCTCGTTCGACAAGGCCAACCGCACCAGCGCATCCGCAGCGCGCGGTCTCGGACTCGCACAGTCGCTGCCGATCTTCGCCGAGATCCGCGCCTCGCTTGGCCTGCCTGTGCTGACCGACGTGCACGATGCCGCGCAATGCGCCGAGGTGGCGCAGGCGGTCGACGTGTTGCAGATCCCGGCCTTCCTGTGCCGGCAGACCGATCTGCTGCTGGCGGCAGCCGCGACCGGCAAGGTCGTCAACGTCAAGAAGGGGCAGTTTCTCGCGCCCTGGGACATGGCGAATGTCGTGACCAAGATCACGAGTGCGAACAATCCCAACGTGCTCGTCACCGAGCGCGGCGCGTCCTTTGGTTACAACACGCTGGTCTCCGACATGCGCGCGCTGCCGATCCTCGCGCGCACCACCGGCGCGCCCGTGATCTTCGATGCGACCCATTCGGTGCAGCAGCCGGGCGGGAAGGGGGCATCCTCGGGCGGCGAGCGCGAGTTCGTCCCTGTGCTCGCACGCGCGGCTGTTGCGGTTGGCGTCGCCGGCGTCTTCATCGAGACCCATCCCGACCCTGACCATGCACCGTCGGACGGGCCCAACATGGTGCCGCTGCGCGAGTTTGAGGGCCTCATCCGCACGCTGATGGCGTTCGACGCGGTGGCGAAAAGCACAACGCGCTGATGTCCCAGCCTGCGACCGGGGCGTCGTCCGACCAGAAGTTTCCACCCGCGATCAACATCATCGCGCTCGCGAGCTTCTCGGCGGCCTTGTCCACGCGCGCGCTCGATCCCGTCCTGCCGCACGTCGCCGAGGACTTTTCGATCAGCATCACGACGGCGGCCAGCATCGCGGCCGGCTATGCGCTGATCTACGCACTGGTCCAGCCCGTGATCGGAGCGGCCGCCGACATGTTCGGCAAAGCGCGGCTCATGACGCTGTGCCTGGCGCTGCTCGGCGTCGCCTGCATTCTCGGTGCGGTCGCAACCACCTTCTCGGGCCTGTTCGCGAGCCGCATCCTGGCCGGCATCGCCTCCGGCGGGGTGTTTCCGGTTGCCCTTGGTCTCACCGCCGACCTCGTTGCGCCCGCCAAGCGGCAGGTTGCGATCGGGCGCACGCTGGCGGGCTCGATGACCGGCAATCTGCTTGGCGCGACCGCCTCCGGCATCATCGGAGAACTGATCGGCTGGCGCGGCGTGCTGATGATCCTCGGTGCGCTCGGCCTGATCGCTGCCGTTGCGGTGGCGGCGGGCTTTCGCGGTGCCGCGCTGACGGCGCCGCCGAAGACCGATCTGAAGGCGTTGCGGCAGGGCTATCGCACCATCTTCGCCAACCCCAACACGCGCTACTGCTACTCGGCGGTCTTCGTCGAAGGCTGCTGCGTGTTCGGCCTGTTTCCCTTCATCGCCGCGCTGTTGTTCGATCTCGGTGAAACGTCACCGTCGATCGCGGGTATCGTCATTGCCGGTTTTGCGATCGGCGGACTGTTCTACACCTTCACGGTCTCGCGCTTCCTGCCGCGGCTCGGCGTCAAGGGCATGATGATCGCGGGCGCGGGTCTGGTCGGCCTGCAGCTCGGCGTGATCGCCTTCGGTCCCCAATGGAAGCTGCAATTTGCCAGCATGCTGGCGATGGGCTGGGGCTTCTACATGATCCACGGCTGCCTGCAGGTGTTCGCCAGCGAGCTCTCGGTCGGGGCGCGGGCAACGGCGATGTCGCTGCATTCGTTCTTCTTCTTCATGGGGCAGACGGTCGGCCCCATCGCCTATGGCCTCTGCCTGCAGCACGGCGGCAAGGTGCCGACCTTGCTCGCGAGCGCCGCGATCATGATGACGCTGGGCCTCGTCTGCGCCCTGTGGCTCAAGTCGCGGGCACCGGCGGATGCGCGGGCCTGACGGACGTATCGCGCTACCGATTCCCGTAGTTTCCCGGGGCAAAACGGTAGCCAAATCCGTTCGATCTTAAATCAAATCTCACCGTTCGCTCCGTAGATTGCCCGCGAACCGCGAATGGGCGGCAACATCTGTGGATCAGTCGATGCAAAAGCAGCGTTCGGTCGCCCGTATCCTCGGGGCGGTGGTCGGGTCCCTCGGTCTCGTCCTCGTCGTCATCTGTGCCTATGCACTGAAGCTCGCGGTCACCCGCTACTCGGACAGCAACCGTATCGTCTCGCTCGCGGTCGCCAGCCGCGACCTCACCAACACGCTGGTGATCTTTCGCCTGGAGCGCGGTGACACGCTGAGCTATCTGGCGTCGGCCGCTCCCGCGCCGGACAGCACCATGAGCAGCCTCGCCGGGCAGCGCGCCACTGTGACGAAGAATTACGCGCAGGCCTTGCAGAGCCTCGCCTCCGTCGAAGCCCCCGGTCTTGCCGAGAAGCTCGACAAGCTCCGCGGCATCTGGGCGCAGCTCGAGGGGCTGCGGCCGCGCGCGATCACGGCCCTGAAGCAGGAGAAAAGTGCGCGCGAAGCCAGCCTGACGCCGAGCTGGGCCAAGGTCAGCGACGCCTATATGGACGCGATCGGCGACGTCACCGCCCATGTCGACAACGCGATGACGCTGATCGATCCCGTGATCGATCGCCTCCTGATCGCCAAGCAGGCCTCCTGGCAGGCCCGCGCCAATGCCGGCCAGACCATTCTGGTCCAGTTCTCTTCGATCCTCGCCAACAAGACCTGGATCGCCGCCGACGGTGTCCTGTTCGCCGATCTGCGCGGCCGCATCCAGCAGTCCTGGAGCGTGGTGCGCGACCTCGGCCCGAATGTGGCCTCGCCGGAATTGTTGCAGGCGATCCGCAACGCCGAGCCGGAAATCTCCGGCGCGCTCAGCGACGAACGCAATGCGATTGCGACCAAGCTGCTGGCCGGCGAGCCCGCCGGCGTCGCCGGCATCGACTACCGCGATCGCCAGCTTGTCGGCGCCAACAATGTCGTCATCGTCACGCAGACCGCGCTTGCCAACATGATCTCGCAGGCCGAGGACGGCGCCTCGCGCGCCCGCATCAGCCTGATCCTGTTCGGCCTGCTGGTGCCGGCTTCGCTGGCGCTGACGGTGGGCGGGCTGATGCTGATGCGCAACCGCGTCACGCAGCCGCTGACTGCGATTACCGGTGTCATGACCCGTTTCGCCGCGCATGATTTTGCTGGCGACGTGCCGGGCCTCGGTCGCAATGACGAGATCGGCCGCATGGCCGATGCTCTTCAAGTGTTCAAGGAGGCCATGATCAACGCCGAGCGCCTGTCGGGCGACCAGGCCGCCGAGCGCGCCGACAAGGAGAAGCGCGCGTCCGAATTGTCCGGCCTCGTGCGGCAGTTCGAAAGCCGGATCGGCCAGATGGTGCAGACGCTGTCGGGCGCCTCGGGCGAACTGGAGACGACGGCGCGCTCGATGTCGGGCACGGCCGCCGAAGCCCAGACCCAGGCCGGCTCGGCCTCGACGCTTGCCGACCAGGTTGGCGGCGGCGTGCAGACCGTGGCGGCTGCGGCGGAGGAGCTCAACGCCTCGATCCGCGAGATCAACCGCCAGGTCGAGCAGGCGAGCCGCGCCACCGAGCACGCGGTCGTCACCGTCAAGGAAACCGATAGCACCATGCGTGCGCTCGCCGACGGCGCCGACCGCATCGGCGAGGTCATCGGTCTGATCACCTCGATCGCCGGCCAGACCAATCTGCTGGCGCTGAACGCGACCATCGAAGCGGCGCGTGCCGGCGAATCCGGTCGGGGCTTTGCGGTCGTGGCGAGCGAGGTGAAGAACCTGGCGTCGCAGACCGCGAAGGCCACGGAGGAGATCAGCGCCCAGATCACGGAGATCCAGGGCGCGACACAGAAGGCGGTCTCCGCCATCGACGGCATCGTCAAGACCATCGAGGAAGTCTCGAGCATCAACCGCGTCATCGCCGCTGCGATCGAGGAGCAGAACAAGGCCACCGCCGAGATCGCCAACACCGTGCAGCACACGGCGGAAGCGACCTCGACCGTGACCCGCAACATCGCAACCGTGTCGTCAGCGGCGAGCGAGACCGGCCGCGCGGCATCCGGCGTGCTGAAGGCGGCGGCCAACCTGTCGAGCCAGTCGACCTCGCTGACGTCGGAGGTGGACGACTTCATCAGCAAGGTGAGGGCGGTGGCGTAGGCCTTCCGGAGAGGCGGCAAGTTCGCGGGCCCGTCGCAGCCAGCCGCGGCGGGGCGCTTTTCGCGTCACTGAGCCACATCCTCAGTATACATGGCACGAGGATTGCTTCGATTTTGAGCGAATCGAGGTGTGAGATCGTGGACGCCCAGATCAGCCGTTTGCCCGGCGCAGCCAGCGCGCCCCGATCGACCGGATATCCCACCAAGCCGCCGTTGCGGCGTTTCCTGACCGATTGTCACGAGGAATTCCGGGCCGATCAGTCCGGTGAGCTCGCCGACTACATTCCGGAGCTGAAGCGCGCCAACCCCGATCATTTCGGCATCGCGCTCGTCACCATCGACGGCCACCTCTACGAGGTCGGCGACAGTGCCGTGCCGTTCACGATCCAGTCGGTCTCGAAAGCCTTCGTCTTCGCGCTGGCACTTGAGATGGCTGGCGAAGAGCGCGTCGCGGCCACCATCGGGGTCGAGCCGAGCGGCGAGGCCTTCAACTCGATCCGGCTCACCAACGACAATCGTCCTTTCAACCCGATGGTCAATGCCGGTGCGATCGCCTGCTCGGGCCTGATCTACGCGGTGGACGGGAAGGGCGCTTTCGAGCGTGTCCGCGCCAAGCTCGGCCAGTTCGCCGGCCGCGAGCTCGGCGTCGACGAGGCCGTGCACGCCTCGGAGACCGCGACCGGCAACCGCAACCGCGCCATTGCCTGGCTGCTCCGGAATTACGCGGTGCTGCCTGACGATGTCGACGCCGTGCTCGATGTCTATTTCCGCCAATGCGCCATCCTCGTCACCGCGCGCGACCTCGCGGTGATGGCGGCAACGCTTGCCAATCGCGGCATCAATCCGGTCACGGGCGTACAGGTGATCACGCCGCATATCGTCGCGCGCACGCTGTCGGTGATGACGAGCTCGGGCATGTACGACTATGCCGGCGAGTGGACTTATCGCGTCGGCATCCCCGCAAAGAGCGGCGTCGGCGGCGGCATCGTTGCGGCGCTGCCCTCGCAGCTGGGACTGGGGACCTTCTCTCCGCTGCTGGACAATCATTTCAACAGCGTGCGCGGCCTGAAAGTGTGCGAGGCGCTGTCGGCACGGTTCGACCTGCACATGCTCAATCGCAACGCCGACGTCCGCACGAGCATCATGGCGGATTACGACATCCGCGGCATTTCCTCGCGCCGCAGCCGCCAGCCGCACGAGCAGCAGATCCTCGACGAGCGCCATCGCGACATCCGCGTGCTCGAGCTGGTCGGCGCGATGAATTTCGGCACCATCGACTACGTCACGCGAAGGCTCTCGGATGAGCCGCCGAACGCGCCGCTGCTCATTGTCGATTTCCGCCGCGTCCCCGACATCACCGCCGCCGGCGCCGAGCTGCTCGGCGAGACGCTGACCGCGCTTGGCAATGCCGATGTCACTGCCGTTCTCTCGGGCTTCGAGGAGACATCCGTCGTCTGGGCGGCGATCTCCGCGCGAACGGCGGAGCCGCGCCGGCTGCGCCGCTTCGCGCTGCTCGACGACGCCATCGAATGGGCCGAGGACCAGGTGATCTACCGTTTCGGTGGCTTTACCGACGTCAAGGAGAGCGCGCATCTCGCCGAGCAGGCGCTGCTGTCCGAGCTCGACGCGGACGAGATCGCCGCGATCGTCAAGCTGTCCACCACGCGCCATTACGCCGCCGGTCAGCGCATCATCGCCGCCGGCGAGCCTGCCAATTCGCTGTTCTTCCTTCAGAGCGGCATGCAGCGGCGTGCGTCTCGCTTCGCTCGGTCCGGGTATGGCGTTCGGCGAGATGGCGATCCTGGAGGGAAGCCGCAGCGCCGACGTCTTCGCCGATACGCCGGTGACCTGCCTCGAACTGCCGTTGGACAGCTTTGCCGACTACCGCCGCCTCCATCCCGAGACGTCGCTGAAGATCATGCGCAACCTTGCCGCCATCCTGGCGCGGCGGCTGGTGCTGGCGAATGCAAAGGTGGATCTGCTGAGCGCGTATTGAGGTCCCCGGGGGCCGGAAGTCGCGGGACGGGCGTCACGCGCTTGGTTGACTTGATCGTCCCTGCGGAGCCCGTATACGATTGATCATCGATCTCACTGACATCGGTCGTGCAGCATGCTTTCTCGTGGTTTCGCTCTCGTTTCGGCTCTCACCTTGCTCGTCGCCGTGCCGTCCGCGACTGGAACGGCAGGCGCCCAGGAACAGGAAACCGTAGCGCCGACTCCGACCGAGATCAGACCTGCCATCGACAAGGCCTATGCTGCACTCATGGCGGCACCAGTGGTCGTCAAGCTGCTCGATACCGTGAAGGCCGATCACGATCGCACCGTCTCGGACATGAGGATGCTCACCGAGATCGAGGCGCCTCCGTTTCACGAGCAGAAGAAGGCCGAAGCGTTCCTGACCCGCCTGAAGGAGGTCGGCGTCACCGACGCAGCGATCGATGCCGAAGGCAACGTGGTCGGGCGTCGAAAGGGCAGTGGTCATGGTCCGACTCTGTTGATTGCAGCGCATCTCGACACCGTGTTTCCCGCCGGCACCGACGTGAAAGTGAAAGAGCGCGATGGCAAGCTGTTCGCGCCGGGCATTTCCGATGACACCCGTGGCCTTTCGGTGCTGCTGGAATGGGTGAAGGCGCTGAACGACAATCATGTCCAGACCGTCGGCGATCTTCTGATCGCCGGCAATGTCGGCGAGGAGGGGCTGGGCAATCTGCGCGGCATGAAGCGGATTTTTGCCGACCATCGTGACATCGACGGCATGGTCGGCCTTGAGCCCGCAGGTGACGGAATCGTGCTCGTGCTGGGCGTGGCGAGCCATCGTTTCGACGTTGAATTCAAGGGGCCCGGCGGCCACAGCTACAATGCGTTCGGGCAGGTCCCGAGCGCGATTCACGCCCTCGGCCGGGCGATTGCTAAGATTGCCGAGATACAGACTCCCAAGTCGCCGAAGACGACGTTCACGGTCGGTACGGTTGCCGGCGGCACGTCGGTCAACACGATCTCCCCCGATGCACGCATGTCGATCGATATTCGCTCCGAGGCCATGGAGCCGCTGATGGCAACCGAGAAGAAGGTGAAGGACGCCATCGACGAAGCCGTCGCTGAGGAGAACAAGCGCTGGGGCGTGACCAGTCTGACGGCTAATGTCACGTTGATCGGTGATCGACCGGGAGGGCACACGCCGGCGGAGTCCGTGATCGTGCAGGCGGCGACGCGGTCGAACACCGCGTTCGGCGTCAAGACGCTGCTGACAGGCGCCAGCACCGACGCCAACGTGCCGATGGGCTTTGGAATCCCGGCGATCATCGTCGGCGGCGGCGGCAAGACCGGCGGCTTTCATGCCTTGACGGAATGGATCGATGTGACCGGCGCCTGGAAGGGAGCGCAGAACTCACTCGTCACGGTGCTCGGGCTGGTCGGCGTCGAGGGGGTCAGCGAGCCCTTGCTGGAGAAGCGGCCACCGCGTGCGGATTGATCCAGGCGCGGGCTCGCATTGTCTCCGGCTAGCCCCGCCCGCGATACGGCGCGACGCCTTGCTCCGGCACCCACAGGCCCTTCGGCACGCGGCCGGTCTGCCAGAACACGTCGATCGGGATGCCGCCGCGCGGATACCAGTAGCCGCCGATGCGCAAGAACTTCGGCTTGATCTCGCTCGCGATGCGCTTGCCGATCATCACGGTGCAGTCCTCGTGGAAGGCGCCGTGATTGCGGAAGCTCGCGATGTAGAGCTTGAGTGACTTCGACTCCAGCAGCCACGCACCCGGCGCGTAGTCGATCATCAGATGCGCGAAATCAGGCTGGCCCGTCACGGGGCAGAGTGAGGTGAATTCCGGCACGGTGAAGCGCACCAGATAGTCCGTGCCCCCTTGCGGATTGGGCACGCGGTCGAGCTGGGCTTTTTCCGTTGTGTGCGGCCATTCGACCGCGCGGCCGAGCTGGAGGGATTTCTTCGCCATCGTAACGTCCTTTCGCGACGTCGGGATGGACGCAAAAGCCGCTGCCGTCAACCGGCGGCGATTGCCTGGATCAGCACAATGCGGTCGTTGCCGGACTCGCAGCCCCAGAGCTCGCCCGGCCTGCCGTCGAGCTGGCGGACATTGGCATTGGCCTTGTCGCTGGCGAAGACGTCGAACTTTTCCGTGGCCGGATCGAAACGCACGATGGCGTTGGCGGAAAAATCGGTCAGCCAGACCTTGTCCTTGTCGTCGACATAGACCGCGTAGGGGCGGGGATGCTCGCCCGGCAGCTTCCAGGTCTTCCAGGAGCCTCCAGCGGGATCGTGCACGGAGACGTGACCGCTGTTCCACTCGCTGACCCAGATCCGGTTCTTCGAATCCGACCACACACGCCGCGATCCCTGCTTCGAGGTCGGTGGCTCGACCACCGTGGCATTGCCGGTCGCAAGATCAATCCTTGCGATGTAGCTGCCGGCGAGCGAGGCGTACCAGATATCGCCTTTGGGCGTGACCGTGATGCCGTAGGGCCCGACGCCTTTGGGCGCCTTGAACACGTTCAGCTCGCCGGACTTCGGCGCGAGCCGGCCGTAATAGCCGGACTGGCCGGTGAACCAGTAGGTGCCGGCCTTGTCGAACACGCCGGTATTGAGATTGGCGGAGGCGAACTTTTCGGGCAGGCGGAACAGCGTGACCTTGAGATCGCCGGGGTCGACCCGCGCGATCGCGTTCTGCCCGCCTTCGGTGATCCAGGGCGCGCCGTCAGGGCCGATTGTCACGCCGTGCGGGGCCGCGCCCTGGCCGAGGCTGACGGTCTTGAAGGTGCCATCCCGGGGATCAAGCCTGCCGAGCAGACCCTTGCCCTGGGCCGTGAACCAGACCGTGCCGTCAGGGGCGGGGGCAAGATCGTGCAGGCCGATGCCGGCGCTAATGGGGAAATATTTTGTCCGGAACGGGTTCTCCTGCGCAAAACCTGGGCGGACGGCGAGGAGGGCGGCGCTCGAAGCAAGAAACTGGCGGCGATTCATGGCGTTACCCCGACTGTTTCAGATTGAGGTTGGACGCGCCGAGCAGGCGACGTCGAGCATAGTCCGAGCTCCTTCGCGCGTCAGTCGAAGCAGGGCGCCCAAGCGTTCACATTTGCTTGCGGCCCGTGTAAGACCCGCGGCACCGATCAGCCCTAACGAACGGAAGTGACATCATGACCGCCATCATCGACATCATCGGCCGCGAAATTCTCGATAGCCGGGGCAATCCCACCGTCGAGGTCGACGTCGTGCTGGAAGATGGCGCGCTCGGCCGCGCCGCCGTGCCGTCAGGCGCCTCGACCGGTGCCCATGAAGCCGTGGAACTGCGTGACGGCGACAAGGCGCGCTATCTCGGCAAGGGCGTCACCAAGGCGGTCGGCGCCGTCAATGGCGAGATCTTCGAGGCCCTGAGCGGCCTCGACGTCGAGCAGCAGGCCCAGATCGACCAGATCATGATCGATCTCGACGGCACGCCGAACAAGAGCCGCCTCGGCGCCAACGCCATTCTCGGCGTCTCGCTGGCCTGCGCCAAGGCGGCCGCGAACTCGCTCGACATGCCGCTCTATCGCTACGTCGGCGGCACCTCGGCGCGCCTCTTGCCGGTGCCGATGATGAACATCATCAATGGCGGCGTGCATGCCGACAATCCGATCGACTTCCAGGAATTCATGATCCTCCCCGTGGGCGCCGCGTCCTTTGCCGAGGGCCTGCGCTACGGCGCGGAGGTGTTCCACACGCTGAAGTCGGAGCTGAAGAAGGCCGGCCACAACACCAATGTCGGCGACGAGGGCGGCTTCGCCCCGAACCTGCCGTCGGCGGATGCCGCGCTCGAATTCGTCATGAACGCGATTGGCAAGGCCGGCTACAAGGCCGGGACTGACATCGTGATCGGCCTCGACTGCGCCTCGACCGAGTTCTTCAAGGACGGCAAGTACGTCTATGAAGGCGAGGGCAAGACCCGCTCGATCTCGGAGCAGGCCAAATATCTCGCCGACCTCGTCGGCCGCTATCCGATCGTCACCATCGAGGACGGCATGTCCGAAGACGACATGGACGGCTGGAAGGAGCTTACCGATCTCATCGGCAAGAAGTGCCAGCTGGTCGGCGACGATCTCTTCGTCACCAACGTCAAGCGCCTTGCCGACGGCATCAAGACCGGCCGGGCCAACTCGATCCTGATCAAGGTCAACCAGATCGGCACGCTGACCGAGACGCTGGCCGCCGTCGAGATGGCGCACAAGGCCGGCTACACCTCGGTGATGTCGCACCGCTCGGGCGAGACCGAGGATTCCACCATCGCCGACCTCGCGGTCGCCACCAATTGCGGTCAGATCAAGACCGGCTCCCTTGCACGTTCCGATCGCACCGCCAAATACAACCAGCTCCTGCGCATCGAGCAGCAGCTCGGCAAGCAGGCGCTGTACGGCGGCAAGGCGGCACTGAAGGCGCTGGCATAAGCCAGCGCTTCAACAACGACACGGGAGGATCGACATGAGCGACGGCAACACCGGCCTGCAACTGCGTTCGCTGATCAGGAAGAGCGGCGAGCTGGAAATCTCGCTGCTCGACGTGCCGACCCCCGAGCCCGCCGCGGACGAGGTCGTTGTTCGCGTCGAGGCGGCGCCGATCAATCCGTCCGACCTCGGGCTCCTGATCGGCGCAGCCGACATGAGCACGGCGAAGGCATCCGGCACGAAGGAGGCTCCGGTCATCACCGCGAAGGTGCCGGAAGGCGCGATGCGGGCGATGGCAGGCCGGCTCGACGAATCCATGCCGGTCGGCAACGAAGGCGCAGGCGTCGTCATCAGGACCGGCTCGTCCGACGCCGCGAAGGCGCTGATGGGCAAGACCGTCGCGATGATCGGCGGCGCGATGTATGCGCAGTACCGCACACTGAAAGTCCGCGAGTGCCTGCCGCTGCCTGAGGGCACCACGCCGGCCGAAGGCGCCTCCTGCTTCGTCAATCCGCTGACCGCGCTCGGTATGACCGAGACGATGCGGCGCGAGGGTCACAAGGCACTGGTGCACACCGCGGCCGCGTCCAATCTCGGCCAAATGCTGAATAAGATCTGCATCAAGGACGGCATCCCGCTGGTCAACATCGTGCGCAACAAGGAGCAGGCCGACATCCTGCACAAGATCGGCGCTAAATACGTCGTCGACTCCACCGCGCCGAGCTTTCTCGGCGATCTCACCGATGCACTGGTCGCGACCGGTGCCACCATCGCCTTCGACGCCATCGGCGGCGGCAAGCTCGCCGGCGACATCCTCAATTGCATGGAAGTCGCGATCAACAAGACCGCCAAGGAGTACAGCCGCTACGGGTCCAACGTGCACAAGCAGGTCTATGTCTACGGCGGGCTCGATGTCCGTCCGATCGAGCTGCCGCGCGGCTTCGGCATGGCCTGGGGCGTCGGCGGCTGGCTGCTGTTTCCGTTCCTGATGAAGATCGGGCAAGCCGACGGGGCCAAGCTGCGCCAGCGCGTGGTCGACGAATTGAAGACCACCTTCGCCAGCCACTACACCAAGGTGGTGTCGCTTCCCGAGGTGCTCGATCCCGCCAACATCGCGGTGTATGCCAAACGCGCCACCGGCGAAAAATTCCTCATCAACCCGAATAAGTAAACGTGGTGCGACGGCTCAGGCCTGATCGATATCAGGCCTGAGCCGTGGGGCGGATAACGATCTCGCCTACATCCACGTTATTCGGCTGCGCTATCGCGAAGGCCATCGCTTCCGCGATGGCGCTTGCCGGAATGGCCATCGCCTTCATGCTTGCTTGTCCTTGCTCCCGTAGCGCGGAATCTGTCATCGAGGATGGCAACTCGGTGTCGACATAACCAGGTGAGATGGTCGTCACTCGCAAGGACGAGCCGGATTCCTGGCGCAGCCCTTCGGAAATCGCCCTGACGGCGTTTTTTGACCCGGCGTAGACAGCCATCGTCGGAACGATCTTGAGGCCCGCGGTCGACAGCGTGTTGACGAAATGGCCAAATCCCTGACGACGAAAGACGGGCAGGGCGGCCGCGATTCCGTGGAGCACGCCTTTCACGTTTACGTCGATCATGGCGTCCCAGTCGTCGACCCTCAGATCGTCCAGTAGCGAAATTGGAGCGATCCCTGCATTGTTGATCAGGACGTCCAGTTTTCCGTAACGGTCTGTTGCGAGATCGACGAGCGCGACGACATTGTCGCGCCGCCGAACGTCGGTGACGAGATGTGACGCCTCTCCGCCCTTTGATACAATGCTCGCGGCCAGCGTCTCCAGCCTGTCGGACCGCCTCGCGCCGAGGATCACGACAGCGCCTCGTTCGGCGAGAAGCCTGGCGGCGGCTTCGCCGATTCCACTGCTCGCGCCCGTAATCGCGATGACCTTGCCTGCGATACCCGTCATAGATGTTCCTTCAGCGCGTTACGAGATGAAATTCGCATTGGGATCGCGGATGATCTATGCTCGAAACGCTCGAAAATCGTCGAGATTGGATCGAGTGATCGGATCAAGTCTTGGACCCAGCGCAGGATCCTCTGTCTCAAGTCTTCTCGCTCCTGGAGGTTCGCGCCGCGCGTTGCACGCGGTTCGAGGCCGGTGGCAATTGGTCGTACCGGTTCCCCGCAAAGCCCTTCCTGAAGTTCGGTGCGGTCATCCGCGGCGATTGCTGGATCGACTTCGGCGATGACGCCCATCACCGGCTCGCTGCCGGCGACTGCTTTCTTATGGCGAATGCACCAGGTTATGTTCTGGCCAACGACGAAGACCTGGCGCCCGAAGACGGGATAGCTTCGTTCGATTGGACGCAGTCGGATGTCGCGCGTCACGAGGGCCGCGACACCGTTCTGCTTGCGGGCAGTTTTGGGTTCGAAGCGTCAGACGCCGAATTGCTGCTCGATGCGCTCCCCTGCTTTCTGCTCATACCGTCGCTCAGTCCGTCGGCATCCATCATTCAGTCCACATTGCAGATTCTCGATACCGAGATCAGGGGAACGGGAATCGGAGCGGGCGTTCTTACCGACAGGCTCGCCGACGTCCTGCTCGTCCAGGTGCTCCGCGCGGCGTTGGATCAGAGCGCCGGCGAAGGCTTTGGCTGGATCAGCGCATTGGTCGATCCAAGGATCGGCAAGGCGATCAAGCTGATGCACGAGGACGCCGCGCATCCATGGACCGTGGATGTATTGGCCGATGCAGCCGCCATGTCGCGATCCGCGTTTTCGAAGCGGTTCAAGCTGTTGGTGGGGCTGGCGCCACTCGACTACCTGCTTCGATGGCGCATGCGGCTTGCATGCGATTGGCTGCGACGTGGAGCGACCGTTTCGGCGACCGCCGCGCAAGTGGGGTACTCTTCGGAGAGCGCGTTCGGGCATGCTTTCAAGCGTGTGTACGGCCATTCGCCACGGCGATATTGGCGCAGACATGCAATCGGCGAAAAATTCCTCATCAACCCAAATAAATAATCGTGATCCGGGGCGGCAGGTCACCGAAGGAAGGTCTTGCCTTCTGAGCGAAGCGGGGGATTATTCCGCCGCCATTGAATGCGGAAAACCGCAAGCGCTCAGAAGGGGACCTCTCCATGACCGATCTCAATCGTCGTCATTTGCTCGCAGGCGTCGCTGCCGTCGGTGCGGCTGCTGCTACCGGCCTTCGGCCGGCTGCCGTCAAGGCTGCCGTGCTGCAAGCCGGGACGCAGGCGCCGGGCTTCTACCGCTACAAGGTTGGCAGCTACGAGTGCACGTCGATCAATGACGGGGCACGCACCTTCCCGATGCCCGACAAGTTCGTCGCCAACGTGCCGAAGGACGAGGCGCTGGCCGCGGGCGAGGCGTCCTACATGCCGAAGGGCATGGTCACGGTGCCGTTCAATCCGCAACTCATCAACACCGGCTCCAAGCTGGTGCTGATCGACACCGGCAACGGCATTGCGAATTTCGAGGCGAGCAAGGGTGCGGTCGGCCGCACGCTGCAAAACCTCCAGGCCGCCGGCGTCGACCCCAAGAACATCGACGTCGTGCTGCTGTCGCATCTGCACCCCGATCACACCAACGGCATCCGTCTCGCCGACGGCGCGCTCGCCTTCCCGAATGCGGAGATCATGGTGCCGGGCAAGGACTGGGAGTTCTGGACCAGCGAGGACAACACGGCCAAGGCCGAGTCCAATCCGATGATGAAGAACTACTTCGCCAACGTGAAGAAGACCTTCGCCGGTCTCGAGTCCAAGGTGACGAAGTACGAGTGGGGCAAGGAGGTCGCGCCCGGCATCACCTCGATCGCAACCCCGGGCCATACGCCGGGTCACACCTCGTTCGCGGTCGCCTCGGGCGATGCGAAGGTCCTGATCCAGTCCGACGTCACCAACATTCCGGAATTCTTCCTGCGCAACCCGGACTGGCACGTCATGTTCGACACGGATGCCGCGATGGCGCAGCAGACGCGCCACAAGTTCTACGACATGGCCGCAGCCGAGAAGGCGACCGTGATCGGCTTCCATTTCACCTTCCCCTCGGTCGGTCATGTCGAGAAGGACGGTGCCAAATATCGCCTGATCCCGTCGGCATGGAATCCGACGATCTGATCGGGGTTGCAGATTTGCACGAAGGATCAGGCCGCCGCTTGGCGGCCTGATTGCTTTGGGCACCGGTTTCAGAAACTCAGCGTTTCCAAATCACGCCGGTTCATGCACTTGCATCCATCAGTCCGGATGGCTTAAGTGCCGCCCGGCACTCCCGCTCAAGCCCCTCGAGGACACCCATGGCCTACAACATCGTCACGATCGCCGGCAGCCTGCGCAAGGACAGCTTCTCGCTGAAGATCGCCAATGCGCTGGCAAAGCTCGCGCCGGCCTCGCTCAAGCTCGATGTCGTCACGCCGGCGGGCATCTCGTTCTTCAACCAGGACCTCGAGGGCGCGCCGCCCGCGGACTGGCTGGCCTTCCGCGACAAGCTCCAGAAGTCCGACGGCGTCATCTTCGTGACCCCCGAATACAACCGCGCCATCCCGGGCGTGCTGAAGAACGCCATCGACGTCGCCTCGCGGCCCTACGGCAAGAGCTCGTTCAACGGCAAGCCGGTCGGCATCATCTCGAACTCGCCGGGCCCGCTCGGTGGCGTCAGCGCCGCCAAGACGCTCCAGAACATCCTGCCGGGCATTTCCGGCCCGATCATGCAGCAGCCGGAAGCCTATCTGAACGCGGTCGGCGACGCCTTCGATGCGGAGGGTACCCTGACCAAGGACTCCCTGAAGCCGGTGCTGCAGGCCTATATCGACGCCTTTGCCGCGCACGTCGCGAAGCACCACGGCTGAGGTCAACCACTCTCCGTCATGCCCGGGACAAGTTGGGGCATGACGGCTGTTGGTGGGTGCAATTAGCACTCCCTTAACCAAGCTGCCCCATCTTCCCAGGATGGTCTCCCGCGCGCGCCTGAAATCGATCCTGACCGGCCTTGCCCTCTATGCGATGGCGGCCGCCATCGTCGGCTATTTCGGCGTCAACGCCTATACCGGCAAATACGGCCTCAACGCCCGCCAGGAACTCGACCAGGAGATCATCGCGCTGACCAGCGAGCTCGCCCAGCTCAAGCGCGAGCGCGCCAGGAGCGAGCAGCGCGTCTCGCTGCTGCGGACGTCGCGGATCGATCCCGACATGCTGGACGAGCGGGCGCGCTTCCAGCTCGACTACGTCAATCCGCACGATCTCGTTCGGATGATCCCGGCGAAATAGCGCTTTCCGCTCCATCCGAAACCGGCATCGAAAGCCGCTGCCGGAATCCGGCATGGCTTGTATCAATTCTACCGAAAGTCGTAGGTGCGGAACCGGGCGGCCGCCTTGACGGCAGCGCCGGCGCGGGCTCATGGCTTGTGTCGCTGTCGCCCGGAATTTGACGCAGATCAACCGGGCCTCGCCGGTACGTTCTAGACTGCCACCCGGAGGAAACAGTGATGAATGGGCCAATGTCCCGGCATCACGCGGCCCGTGTCGAGGCCGCTATTGCGTCAGGCCAGGCGGCTCGCTCCGCGCTCGTGGCCTCGTGGCGCCGTTCGTCCCGATTGCATCGTCTCGATCCTGCCGGCCGCAGCACGCCGATGCGGCTGAGCGATGCCGAGCTGCGGCAGGCGCGCGAGCGCGTCGCGCCGCTGCTTGCTGCCGCGCGAGGCGCCATGGACCGGCTCTATCAGGCAGTCGGCGCGAGCGGCTGCTGCGTGCTGCTCGCCGACGGCGCGGGCGTGCCAGTCGACCGCCGCGGCACGGCGGCGGACGATGCGACGTTCGAATCCTGGGGCCTGTGGACCGGTGCGCTCTGGAGCGAGGAGCATGAAGGAACCAACGGCATCGGCACCTGCGTCGTCGAGCAGCGGCCGCTGACAATTGATCGCGACCAGCATTTCTTCACCCGCAACACGCTTCTGAGCTGCACCGCCGTTCCGATCTACGACCATGAGGCGGCCTTTGCCGGCGTGCTCGACGTTTCTTCCTGCCGTGCCGACCGTACCGATGCGTTCTCCAGCCTGATCGCGCTGGCGGCCGGCGAGGCGGCAAGGCGCATCGAGGCTGATCTGTTTCGCCATGCCTTCGCCCATGCCCGCATCGTGCTGACGCAAGGCGCCGACGGCCAGTCCATCGGCCTCGTCGCGGTCGATGCGGACGATCTCGTGATCGGTGCGACACGGTCCGCCCGGGCGGGACTTGGGATCGCGCCGGGCAGGGCGTTGCGGCCGGTCCCCGCGGCGGATCTGCTCGGCGGCGATACGGCACGTGATCACCTTGCCGGCGGCCAGCGCGCGGTGCTGCAGCGCGCGCTGCTCCGCGCCGGCGGCAATGTGTCCGCGGCCGCCAAGGCCCTGGGCGTCAGCCGTGCCACGCTGCACCGGAAGCTGAAGCGGTTCGAGCTGCGCGTGTAGCCCGAGCGACTGTCGCAGAACTGCGACAGGTGCGCCCGACCATCGCTTTCCCCCGGGCTGACAGAAAACACCTCCCGCGAGATCGTTGGCGCAAGTCGCGAGCACGCGACGAATTGCGCAAACAGCAAACATCGGGAGTGATCAATGAACAAGGTGGAATTCCTCAGCGTCACCAAAGTTCCCTTCGCCGAACGCTACGACAATTTCATCGGCGGCAAGTTCGTCGCGCCGATCTCCGGCAAGTATTTCGACAACGCCTCGCCGGTGAACGGCCAGGTCGTCTGCAAGATTGCGCGCTCCGACGCGCAGGACATCGAGGCGGCCCTCGATGCGGCGCACGCCGCGAAGGCCGCCTGGGGCCGCACCAGCGTCGCCGAGCGCGCCGCGATCCTGAACCGGATCGCCGACCGCATGGAAGAGAATCTCGAGCGCCTCGCGATCGCCGAGACCTGGGACAACGGCAAGCCGATCCGCGAGACCCGCGCCGCCGACATCCCGCTCGCCATCGATCATTTCCGCTATTTCGCCGGCGTGGTGCGCGCCCAGGAAGGCTCGATCGGCGAGATCGACCATGACACCATTGCCTATCATTTCCACGAGCCACTTGGCGTGGTCGGCCAGATCATTCCCTGGAACTTCCCGCTGCTGATGGCGTGCTGGAAGCTCGCGCCCGCGCTCGCCGCCGGCAATTGCGTGGTGCTCAAGCCCGCCGAGCAGACCCCGGCCTCGATCATGGTCTGGGCCGAGATCATCGGCGATCTGCTGCCGCCCGGCGTCCTCAACATCGTCAACGGCTTTGGCCTTGAAGCCGGCAAGCCGCTCGCCTCCAGCCCGCGGATTGCAAAAATCGCCTTCACCGGCGAGACCACAACGGGCCGGCTGATCATGCAATATGCCAGCCAGAACCTGATCCCGGTGACGCTGGAGCTCGGCGGCAAGTCGCCGAACATCTTCTTCAACGACGTCACGGCCGAGGACGATGATTTCTTCGACAAGGCGATCGAAGGCTTCGTCATGTTCGCGCTGAACCAGGGCGAGGTCTGCACCTGTCCGAGCCGGGCGCTGGTCCACGCCGACATCTACGACCGCTTCATGGAGCGGGCGCTGAAGCGCGTCGCCGCGATCAAGCAGGGCGACCCGCGCGACGCCGCCACCATGATCGGTGCGCAGGCCTCCGGCGAGCAGCTTGCGAAAATTCTCTCCTACATCGACATCGGCAAGCAGGAGGGCGCCAAGGTGCTGGCCGGCGGCGGACGCGCCGAGCTCGCCGGCGATCTCGCCGGCGGCTTCTACGTCCAGCCGACCGTGTTCGAGGGCCACAACAAGATGCGCATCTTCCAGGAGGAGATCTTCGGCCCCGTCGTCTCGGTCACGACCTTCAAGACCGACGAGGAGGCGCTTGCGATCGCCAACGACACGCTCTACGGCCTCGGCGCCGGCGTCTGGAGCCGCGATGCCAATCGCTGCTACCGCTTCGGCCGGGAGATCCAGGCCGGCCGCGTCTGGACCAACTGCTACCATGCCTATCCCGCGCATGCTGCGTTCGGTGGCTACAAGCAGTCGGGCGTCGGTCGCGAGACCCACAAGATGATGCTCGATCACTACCAGCAGACCAAGAACCTGCTGGTCAGCTACAGCCCCAAGAAGCTCGGCTTCTTCTGATCGGGCAGGATCGGACAGGAGAGGGCGGCGCAAATCTGCGCCGCCCGGCCCCGTCATCCCACTGTCAGAGTCTTGCGACAAGACGGCAGCGCCGCTCCCATTCGGGGTCGGCGCTGCTGGCATTCGCGGCAATGCCAGGCAAAGACGGAGGCTTGGTGATGCGGGACGGTCGTTCAGGACGGTCAATGCGTATTGGAGCGATGCTGTTCGGCGTGGCCCTGCTGCCGCTGTCGATGGCCTTCGCACAGTCCGGCCCGGCGCCATCAGGCGCAAAACCCTTCCTGACCGTCGACGGCAAGCCGCCACTGATCCTCGGCCATCGCGGCCTGCCGGGACTGGTCGCTGAAGAGACCGAGGCCTCGTATGACCTCGCCGCTGCGCTGGGAACCGACGCGCTCGAAGAGGATTTGCACCTGACCAAGGATTGCGTTCTGGTCGTGCGTCATAATCCCTGGCTGAGCGACAACACCAATGTTACGGAGGTGGCGAAGACCAATGCGGCCGTTGCGGCCCGCAAGCGCACGGTATCAGGTGTGCGCGTCAAGGCCCCGTCTGCGACCGGCACGCCTGCCGACTACCTCACGGATCTCACCGATCCGGCCGATCCCAAATCGGTGCTGAAGTCACTGATCGTGGATGGCGAAGACCATACCAATGACTGGTCGGTCACCGATTTCACCATGGCCGAGCTGAAGAGCTGGATCGGCGGCACCACCTATGATGCGGCCAACGAGCGGCCAAAAGTCTTCAACGGCAAATTCCCGGTCATCAGTTTCCAGGACGTCATCGACATCGCCAAGGCCAGGAGCAAGGAGACCGGACGTTCCATCCTCGTCTATCCCGAGACCAAGAACCCGACCTGGAACAATGCTCAGGCGATCGCGAACGGCTGCGGCGCGCCCGGCAGCCGTCCGCTCGAGGATGCCCTGATCAAGATCATTGGGGAGAACGGCCTCAACACCAAGGACGCGCCGATCCTGGTTCAGAGCTTCGAGCCCGGCAGCCTCAAATATATGCGCAGCCATGGGCTTCAGACCCGGCAGGTCCAGCTCATTGACGGTAACGGCATCGACTTCAAGACCGGCAAGGTGCTGCTCGACAACATCACCAATTCGCGTCCGTTCGACTGGACGGCCGCGGGCGATGCGCGTCTGTACGATGCGATGCTGACGCCTGAGGGCCTTGCCGAGATCAAGACCTATGCCGACGGTATCGGTCCGTGGAAGGCCTATATCGTTCCGCTCAAGATTGCGCCGTGGAAGGACAGCAACGCCGACGGCACACCCTACAAGGGATCGACGCCGGACGCTTCGACGCAGGAGGCGACCAGCCTGATCGCCGACGCGCACAAGCTCGGCCTGTTCGTGCACGTCTTCACGTTCCGCAACGAGAAGAAATATCTCGCGGCCGATTATCGCGGCGATCCCGGCCTTGAATATCTCAAATTCTTCCGTCTCGGCGTCGACGGGGTCTTCACCGATTTCACGCATACCGGCGTTGCGGCCCGTGCAGCGTATTTGCGCGAGCTGGGCTGGTAGGCGGCGCGGCGAATCGGGCACGCGCGAGGGCTCGGACCCGCGGATGAGCGGCCCGAATTTCCTTGCGTCGGCTGCTCGTGCCTCCTTCACTGAGGCGTGAGCTAAAGTTGCCTGATCAAGCCCAAAGGTTTTGCAAAGTTTCGGCCACGTTGCAGTGCGGCATAATGAAAGTCGTGCCATGCCGCCGCGGTGCTTTCCAACGGCGTTTGACTTGGGTTAGAGAGGGCTGAAGTTTTCTCTGACCCGGAATTCCCATGGCCGCACCCAAGAAAGCCGCCGCAGGCGCTGCACAGGACAAGACCGACGGCGGCTCGCCCCCGGAATTCACCAAAGAGCAGGAGCTCAAGGCGCTCCGCGAGATGCTCCTGATCCGGCGGTTTGAGGAAAAGGCCGGCCAGCTCTACGGCATGGGTGCGATCGGCGGTTTCTGCCATCTCTATATCGGCCAGGAGGCCGTGGTGGTCGGCATGCAGATGGCCCTCAAGGAGGGCGATCAGGTCATCACCGGCTATCGCGATCACGGCCATATGCTTGCCACCGGCATGGACGCCAACGGCGTCATGGCCGAGCTCACGGGCCGCCGCGGCGGCTATTCCAAGGGCAAGGGCGGCTCCATGCACATGTTCAGCAAGGAGAAGCACTTTTACGGCGGTCACGGCATCGTCGGCGCCCAGGTCTCGCTCGGCACGGGTCTGGCCTTCGCCAATCACTATCGCGGCAACGACAATGTCAGCGTCACCTATTTCGGCGACGGTGCGGCAAACCAGGGCCAGGTCTATGAGAGCTTCAACATGGCGGAGCTCTGGAAGCTGCCGGTGATCTTCGTCATCGAGAACAACCGCTACGCCATGGGCACTTCGGTCTCGCGCGCGTCGGCCCAGCAGGATTTCTCCAAGCGCGGCGCGTCCTTCAACATCCCCGGCAAGCAGGTCGACGGCATGGACGTCCGCGCTGTCAAGGCCGCGGCCGAGGAGGCGGCGGCCTGGTGCCGCGCCGGCAAGGGCCCCTTCATTCTCGAAATGCAGACCTACCGCTATCGTGGCCACTCGATGTCCGACCCTGCAAAATATCGCACGCGCGAGGAGGTCGAGAAGGTCCGCCACGACCAGGACCCGATCGAGCAGGTGCGCAACCGCCTGCTCGCGGCCAAGGTCAGCGAGCAGGACCTCAAGGCGATCGACGCCGAGGTGCGCGACATCGTCAACGCGTCTGCCGACTTTGCCCAGCACGATCCCGAGCCGGATGCTGCCGAGCTCTGGACTGACGTTTACCGCTGAACGCGCGCAAGCTTTCTTTGGAGTCGATATGCCAATTCAAGTGCTGATGCCCGCGTTGTCGCCCACGATGGAAAAGGGCAACCTCGCCAAATGGCTGAAAAAAGAGGGCGAGCCGATCAAGTCCGGCGACGTCATCGCCGAGATCGAGACCGACAAGGCGACGATGGAGGTCGAGGCGACCGATGAAGGGACGCTCGGCAAGATCCTGATCCCGGAGGGCACCGCCGACGTCGCGGTGAACACGCCGATCGCGACCATTTTGGCGGATGGCGAGAGCGCGGCTGATCTCGCTAAAGTGCCTGCGCCCGCCAAGCAGGAGAAGGCCGCGGAGTCCGCTCCGCCTGCCGCTGCAAAGGCTGAAGCACCCGCGCCCAAGGCCGCGCCGGCACCGCAGGCCGTCGCTGAGCCGGATCCCGAAGTACCTGCCGGCACCGAGATGGTGACGCAGACCATCCGCGAGGCCCTGCGCGACGCCATGGCCGAAGAGATGCGCCGCGACGCCGACGTCTTCGTGATGGGCGAAGAGGTCGCCGAATATCAGGGCGCCTACAAGGTGACCCAGGGCCTGCTGCAGGAATTCGGCGCCAAGCGCGTCATCGACACCCCGATCACCGAGCACGGCTTTGCCGGCATCGGCGTCGGCGCTGCGATGACGGGATTGAAGCCGATCGTCGAGTTCATGACCTTCAACTTCGCCATGCAGGCGATCGACCAGATCATCAACTCCGCAGCCAAGACGCTCTACATGTCCGGCGGCCAGATGGGCTGCTCGATCGTATTCCGCGGCCCGAACGGCGCCGCCGCGCGCGTCGCCGCCCAGCACAGCCAGGACTATTCGGCCTGGTACTCCAACGTCCCGGGCCTCAAGGTCGTCGCGCCGTTCTCGGCCGCCGATTACAAGGGCCTGCTCAAGGCCGCGATCCGCGATCCCAATCCGGTGATCTTCCTCGAGAACGAGGTGCTCTACGGTCACACCGGCCAAGTGCCCAAGCTCGACGATTTCGTGATCCCGATCGGCAAGGCGCGCATCGTGCGCGCGGGCTCCCACGTCACCATCATCTCGTGGTCGAACGGCATGACCTATGCGCTGAAGGCGGCCGACGAGCTCGCCAAGGAGGGCATCGAGGCCGAGGTGATCGATCTGCGCACGCTGCGCCCGATGGACACCGAGACCATTATCAACTCCGTCAAGAAAACGGGGCGTGCCGTCACGGTGGAAGAGGGCTGGGCCCAGAGCGGCGTCGGCGCCGAGATCGCCGCGCGCATCATGGAGAATGCGTTCGACTATCTGGACGCGCCGGTTGCGCGCGTCTCCGGCAAGGATGTGCCGATGCCCTATGCCGCCAACCTGGAGAAGCTCGCGCTGCCCTCGGCGGCTGAAGTGGTCGAGGCCGCCAAAGCCGTCTGCTACAGGTAGACCATGGCGGGCCCGAAGGAGCAGCCACTGCCGCCCGACGTCATGACCCGCGACGACGCGGTCGAGATCCTGCGCGTGTTCGTGCTGGATGGCGGGCTGTCGATGGCGTTCCAGCGGGCCTTCGAGGAGCCCGACATGTGGGGCCTGCTGCTGGTCGATCTCGCCCGCCACGCCGCACGCGCCTATGCGCGCGAGAGCGAATATACTGAGGAGGACGCCTTGAATCGGATCCTGGAGATGTTCCAGGCGGAGATCGAGCGTCCGACCGACACCGGCACCACGACGCCGCGCGGCAAGGGGCACTGACCGTGGCAGTCGAAGCTCACCATTTCGATTTCATGCTGGAGGCGATCCGCGAGGCCGAAGCCTCGATCGCGCAGGGCGGCCTGCCGATCGGTGCGGTGCTGACGCGCGGCGACAAGATCATCGCCCGCGGCCACAACAATCGCGTGCAGGAGAACAATCCGATCCTGCACGGCGAGATGAGCTGCCTGCGCGAAGCCGGCGCGATCTCGTTCCACGACACAGTCATGTACACCACGCTGTCGCCATGCTCGATGTGTGCCGGCGCGCTCGGTTTGTTCAAGGTCAAGCTCGTGGTGATCGGGGAATCCGTCACCTTCGAGGGCTCCAAGGACATCCTCGACAAGTTCGGCATCCCCTGGATCGATCTTGCGGACGACCGCTCCATCACCATGATGAAGAACTGGCGTTCCAATCCTGCCAATGAGCGCCTGTGGCAGGGCGACATCGGCAACTAAACCTGGTCTGTTCGTCCTCGCTCCCGGGGACGACGTTTTGAGAAGTTCTTCGTGAGGTCAGCATGCCCATCAACATCCTGATGCCCGCTCTTTCGCCAACGATGGAGAAGGGCAACCTCGCCAAGTGGCTGAAGAAGGAAGGCGACAAGGTCAAATCCGGCGACGTCATCGCCGAGATCGAGACCGACAAGGCCACCATGGAGGTCGAGGCCATCGATGAGGGCACGATCGCCAAGATCCTGGTGCCCGAGGGCACGCAGGACGTGCCGGTCAACGACGTGATCGCGGTGCTGGCCGGCGAGGGTGAGGACGTGAAGGCCGCGGGGGCCGCCAAGCCCAGCGCTTCGGCCGCACCGCCGAAAGCCGAGAAGCCTGCTGAAGCTCCCGCTGCTGCACCGGCGCCCGCGCCCAAGGCCGCCCCGTCGCCCGCCGCGGCCCCTGCGCCGCAGGCCGCCGCTCCGGCCGCGCAAGGCAACGGCCATGCTGGCCGCGTGTTCTCATCGCCGCTGGCGCGGCGTCTGGCCAAGGACGCCGGCATCGATGTGTCGATGGTGACAGGCACCGGCCCGCACGGCCGCGTGGTGGCGCGCGACGTCGAGCAGGCCAAGTCCGGCAAGGGCCTCAAGGCGCCCGCCGCGGCGCCATCAGGTGCACCCTCGATCGCGCCGACCATGTCGGACAAGCAGATCCTGTCGCTGTTCGAGCCAGGCTCCTACGAGGTCGTCCCGCATGACGGCATGCGCCGCACCATTGCGCAGCGCCTGACCGCGTCGATCCAGAACGTCCCGCACTTCTACCTCACCATCGACTGCGACATCGGCAAGCTGCTCGCTGCCCGCGAGGAGATCAACGCCGCTGCGCCCAAGGACAAGGAAAAGAAGCCGCTCTACAAGATCTCGGTCAACGACTTCGTCATCAAGGCGATGGCGGTGGCGCTCCAGAAGATCCCGAACTGCAATGTGAGCTGGACCGAATCCGGCATGGTCAAGCACCATCATTCCGACGTCGGCGTTGCCGTGGCGATGCCCGGCGGGCTGATCACGCCGATCATCCGCAAGGCCGAGACCAAGACGCTCTCGACCATCTCCAACGAGATGAAGGATTTTGCGACACGCGCTCGCTCGCGCAAGCTGAAGCCCGAAGAGTACCAGGGCGGCACGACGGCTGTCTCGAACCTCGGCATGTTCGGCATCAGCCACTTCACCGCCGTGATCAACCCGCCGCATGCGACCATCCTCGCGGTCGGCACCAGCGAGGAGCGGCCCGTCGTGCGCGGCGGCAAGATCGAGATCGCGAACATGATGAGCGTGACCTTGTCCTGCGATCACCGCGCCATCGACGGCGCGCTCGGCGCCGAGCTGATCGGCGCCTTCAAGCAGCTGATCGAAAACCCTGTGATGATGATGGTCTGACGCGGCGGCGGAGGGGGCGATCTTGCATGTCCGTACCCGCTGGCCATGGATGTCGCTGCTGCTTGGAGCCGTCGTCGCGCTCAATCCGATTGGGCTCGATTTTCTTCACTCTGCGTTCTTTGCCGGTGAGCAGCTGGCACGGAACATCGCCCAGCCTATTGTGCTCACCGCGCTGGCCGTCATGGTCCTGGCGGTGATGCTCGAATGGCTGGTGAGGTCTTTTCTGGTCAAGCGCCGCGCCCGCGGCGCCCCTTGAGTTGAACGGGAGCCGCCATGGCCGACACATCCTTCGACATCATCATCATCGGCTCCGGTCCCGGCGGCTATGTCACCGCGATCCGCGCCGCCCAGCTCGGCTTCAAGGTCGCGATCGTCGAGAAATCCTATCTTGGCGGCATCTGCCTGAACTGGGGCTGCATCCCGACCAAGGCGCTGCTGCGCTCGGCCGAGATCTACCATTACATGCAGCACGCCAAGGATTACGGCCTCTCGGCCGAGAAGGTCTCGTTCGATCCGAAGGCGGTGGTGCAGCGCTCGCGCGGTGTTTCCAAGCGCTTGAATGACGGCGTCGGCTTCCTGATGAAGAAGAACAAGGTCAGCGTGATCTGGGGCGCCGCCTCGATCGACGCGCCCGGCAAGGTCACGGTGAAGAAGTCCGACGTCGAGGCGCCGAAGGGCACGCTGGGCGAGGGGAGCTACCAGGCCAAGCACATCATCGTCGCGACCGGCGCGCGGCCGCGCGTGCTGCCGGGGCTCGAGCCCGACAAGAAGCTGATCTGGACCTATTTCGAGGCGATGGTGCCGGAGCGGATGCCGAAGTCGCTGCTGGTGGTCGGCTCCGGCGCGATCGGCATCGAGTTCGCCTCGTTCTTCCACACCATGGGCTCCGAGGTCACCGTGGTCGAGGTGCTGCCGCAGATCCTCCCCGTCGAGGATGCGGAGATCGCCGGCCTCGCTCGGAAGCGGCTGGAGAAGCAGGGCATCAAGATCATGTCCTCGACCAAGGTGACGAAGCTGGAGAAGAAGGCCGATAGCGTCGTCGCCACCATCGACGACGGCAAGGGCAAGCCCGTCACCACCGAGTTCGAGCGCGTGATCTCGGCGGTCGGCGTCGTCGGCAACATCGAGAATCTCGGCCTCGAAAAGCTCGGGGTCAAAACCGACCGCGGCTGCATCGTGATCGATGGCTACGGCAAGACCAACGTTCCCGGCATCTACGCCATCGGCGACGTCGCCGGCCCGCCCATGTTGGCGCACAAGGCCGAGCATGAAGGCGTGATCTGCGTCGAGGCGATCAAGGGCCTGCATCCGCATCCCATGGACAAGAACCTGATCCCGGGCTGCACCTATTGCCAGCCGCAGGTCGCCTCCGTCGGCCTCACCGAAGCCAAGGCCAAGGAGAGCGGCCGCGAGATCCGCGTCGGCCGCTTCCCCTTCGTCGGCAACGGCAAGGCGATCGCGCTCGGCGAGGACCAGGGCCTGGTCAAGGTGATCTTCGACAAGAAGACCGGTCAGCTGCTCGGCGCTCACATGGTCGGCGCAGAGGTCACCGAACTGATCCAGGGCTACGTCGTCGCCATGAATCTGGAGACGACGGAAGAAGAGCTGATGCACACGGTCTTCCCGCATCCGACCCTGTCGGAGATGATGAAGGAAGCCGTGCTGGATGCCTATGGAAGGGTGTTGAATATCTAACCGCCGCCGTCATTGCGAGCGAAGCGAAGCAATCCAGACTGCCTCTGCGGAAAGACTCTGGATTGCTTCGCTGCGCTCGCAATGACGAGCGGAGAAAGCCGTTTGCAAAACAAGAAGGAAACCAACCCATGCACGACAACGACAACCTGACCATCGAACGCCCGACTTTCGTCACCCATCTCGAATGCGCGATGGAGGGCGATCATTACGCCGCCGACCAGATCCACAACCTCTCCAAGGCCGGCAAGCCGCTGCTGGTGCGCTACGACCTCGCCGGCGTGAAGAAGGCGCTGACCAAGGATGCGCTGGCCCAGCGCCCCGGCGACATGTGGCGCTATCGCGAGCTGCTGCCGGTGCGCAAATGCCAGGACATCGTCTCGCTCGGCGAAGTCACGACGCCGCTGATCCGGCTGCCGAAGCTCGGCAAGAAGCTCGGGGGCGGCGAGATCATCGTCAAGGACGAGGGACGGCTGCCGACCGGCTCGTTCAAGGCGCGTGGCCTCGTGATGGCGGTGTCGATGGGCAAGGCGCTCGGCATCAAGCACATGGCGATGCCGACCAACGGCAATGCCGGCGCGGCGCTCGCGGCCTATGCCACGTCGTGCGGCATCAAGACCACGATCTTCTGCCCGGCCGACACGCCCGAGGTGAACGTCAGCGAGATCGAGCTCCAAGGCGCGACCGTCTACCGCGTCAACGGTTATATCGATGATTGCGGCAAGATCGTCGGCGAGGGCAAGGCCAAGGTTGGTTGGTTCGACACCTCGACGCTGAAGGAGCCGTACCGCATCGAAGGCAAGAAGACGATGGGCCTCGAGCTTGCCGAGCAGCTAGGCTGGGACGTGCCCGATGTGATCTTCTATCCGACCGGCGGTGGCACCGGCCTGATCGGCATGTGGAAGGCGTTCGACGAGCTGGAAAAGATCGGCTTCATCGGCTCGAAGCGCCCGCGCATGGTCGCGGTGCAGGCCTCCGGCTGCGCGCCGATGGTGCGCGCCTATGACGCCGGCACCGAGCACGCGACGCGCTGGGAGGATGCCCACACCATCGCGTCCGGCATCCGCGTGCCGCAGGCGATCGGCGATTTTCTGATTCTACGCGCTGTGCGCGAGAGCAAGGGATTTGCGATTGCGGTCGACGACGACAAGATCTCGGCGGCACTCAATGAGGTCGCGCGCGAGGAGGGGCTGCTGCTGTGCCCGGAGGGTGCCGCGACCTACGCCGCCTACAAGGACAGCCTCGCCGACGGCCGCGTCTCGAAGGGTGACCGCGTGATGCTGTTCAACTGCGCGACCGGCCTGAAATACCCGCTGCCGCCTGTCGCCCGCACGCTCGATCGCCACAAGCCGATCGACTACACGCAGTTCTAGCGCGTCATTTCGTCTCTTCACGAACGATTCCTCTTCCCGTACGCGGGAAGAGACAAAAACAACAATGACATCGTTGGGGAGAAGACAATGAAGAAGGCCGTCTGGGCTGCGCTGATTGCTGTTCTCGCTATTGCCGGCGCCGCGCGCGCCGACGACTATCCCTCGCACCCCATCATCATCATCGTGCCCTTCGCGGCCGGCGGACCGTCGGATGCGATGGCGCGCGTGCTCGCCGAGCGCATGCGGACCGCGCTCGGTCAGCCCCTCGTGATCGAGAACGTCACCGGCGCGGGCGGCTCGATCGGCGTCGGCCGCGCGGTGCAATCGCCGCCTGATGGCTACACCATCTCGTTCGGCCATCTCGGCACCCACGTTGCGAATGGCGCCGTCTACAAGCTCAAATACGACCTCGTCGCCGATCTGGAGCCGGTGGTGCTCCTGCCCAGCAACCCGATGATCGTTGTCAGCAAGACCGCGGTGCCCGCGACCTCGCTGAAAGAGCTGATCGAATGGCTGAAGTCGCGGCCGTCGCCACCGACCGCCGGCACTGCCGGTGCAGGCTCCGGCAGCCACATCGCCGGCGTCTATTTCGAAAGCGTTTCCGGTATCAAGCTGCAATACGTGCCGTATCGCGGCACCGCGCCCGCGTTGAACGATCTCATCGCCGGCCAGATCGACGTCATCGTCGACCAGACCTCCAACTCCATCAACCAGGTCCGCGCCGGCACCATCCGCGCCTATGCCGTCACCGACGACAAGCGTCTGGCCTCGGCGCCCGATATTCCGACCGCAGAGGAGGCGGGGCTGAAGGGCTTCAACATGACGCTGTGGTCGGGCATGTGGGTGCCGAAGGGCACGCCGAAGGAGATCGTCGCCAGGCTCAATGCGGCCGCCGTGGAAGCGCTGAACGATCCCGCCGTGAAGAAGCAGCTCGAGGGCCAGGGCCTCGAGATGACGCCGCAGGATCAGCTCACCCCCGAAGCACTCGGCACGCGGCAGAAGGCCGAGATCGCAAAATGGTGGCCGATCATCAAGGCCGCGAACATCAAGGTGGATTGAAGCGAGCGTTCGCTGACCGCTGGGCAATCACTCCATGGTTCTGTCGCCTGCTGCTAGCGCCCGGTCCAGGCATTGCATCAGATCCGAGGCGACGAACGGTTTACCGAGAAAACAGATTGCCCCGGCTTCGAGCGCACGCATACGAACGCTCTCATCCGGGAAAGCTGTGATCAAGATGAACGGCGTAACCGAACCCTGCGCGCGCATCTGCGTCAACAGATCGATTCCGGTCTTCAACGGCATCTGCACGTCGGCGACGACGCAGGAGGTGTGGCTGGAATCGGTCGAGCTCAAAAATTCTTCGGCGGAGGCGAATGTGTGGACGATGTACCCGCGCGATTCCAGGAGATTGTTGATGGCGGCCCGCACGTAGGGGTCATCATCAAGCACCGAAATGACTGAAGTGGCTGGCAAGACGTCCGCTCCTTGCCCGGGATTACGCTTGCTATCGCCACGGCCCAAGCCGAACACGCAAGGTGGACCCGCCAGTCACCATTGGAAACTCATACTTAGGTTTGTACGTCGGACCGGCTGGGCGGAATCCCGAGCGCCTCACTCATTCTCACAAGGTCGGCCAGGGACTTCGCACCCATTTTGCGCATGATCTGGCCGCGATAGATCTTGACGGTGATTTCCGCCAATCCCAGTTGGGCGGCCACTTGCTTGTTCATCAGTCCGGACGTCACCAGTGCTAATACGTCCCGCTCCCGCGCGCTGAGGGACTCGAAGCGTGATCTGACGTTCGAGACGGTCTTGTTGAGGTCGCGGCGCTTGCGGTCTCGCTCGATCGCAGCCTGGACCGCGTCCAGGATGTCCTGGTCGCGAACCGGCTTGGTCAGGAAATCGATCGCGCCGCTTTTCATGGCTCGAACGGTCATGGGGATATCACCGTGACCGGTGATGAAGATGACAGGTGTGTGGATATTTGCCTTGGCAAGGTCGTTCTGCAGGTCAAGGCCGCTCACTCCGGGCAGGCGGATGTCGAGCACCAGGCAACTGGGCACTTGCGGCGGCTTGGCCTGGAGGAGCTGCAGCGCCGAGCCGAACGCTTCGACCCTGAGGCCGACCGACTCGAAGAGGTTGGTGAGCGCACGGCGCATCGAGGCGTCGTCGTCGACGATGAAGACGATCGGCTGGTCGCCGTTCTCCAGTGGCGGTGAAGGCTCCACGCGCTCAGTCACGGTGCTTCCTCTCGATGGAGGGGCAGGGTGATATGAAACGTCGCGCCGCCCGACTGGTTCGGAGCGGCCGAAAGTCGTCCGCGATGGGTCTCGATAATGGAGCGGCAGATCGACAGCCCCATGCCCATGCCGGCGGACTTGGTGGTAAAGAACGGCGTGAACAGGCGGTCTATCGCCTGTTCACTGATGCCGACGCCGCAGTCGGCGACGCTCACCAGGATCGCGCTCTCACCGTCATCTGCAGAGCGGATCGTCAGCTCGCGCGGGCGGTCATGGACGCCATCCATGGCCTCGATCCCGTTCATGATCAGGTTGATCAGCACCTGCTGCAATTGGATCCGATCGCCATAGATTTTGGGCAGGGCCGGCGACAGCTCCAATCGCACTGACACGGCGTGGCTGGCCATCTCGCGCTGAACGAGCGCGACGGCCTCGCGGATCACCAGGCTGGCGTCGAGCGGGGCCATCTCGATTTCGGTCCGTTTGGCGAGCGCCCGAACATGACGGATCACGTCGCTGGCGCGCTTGCCGTCCTCGATGATCCATTCCACGGAGCGGCGCGCGGCCTTGAGATCGGGCGGACTGCGCTGCAGCCACGCAAGGCAGGCGTCGGCGTTTGCGATCACTGCAGCGAGGGGCTGGTTGATTTCATGGGCGATTGAAGCGGTCAACTCGCCCAGCGTCGTGACGCGCGTCACATGTGCGAGTTCGGCTTGGGCCTTGCGCAACGCATCTTCGGCCTGATCGGCCCGGATGGCTGCGGTCACGTCGGTGCAGACGCCACGGTAGCCCAGAAAATTCCCGTCGGCATCGAAGAACGGCTTGCCGCTGGTCCGGACATAGATCGGCGTCCCGTTGCGGTCCTTGCTGCGGTAGACCAGGTCGCGGAACGGGATGTGGGCGTCGAGCGCTGCTCGATGTTGTCGCCATTTTTCCGGCTCGAGATCGGCGTCCGGAGCAATGTCCCAACGCGTGAGGCCAATCAGGCCCGCGGGGACGGTGATGGTATCGGAGTGTTGCGATACCAAGGTGACGCGGTGGTCTGGCCCCGTCTCCCAGAACCAGTCAGACGCGGTTTCTGCATAGTCGCGAAAGCGCTGCTCGCTGTCACGCAGCCGGCGCTCTGCCTCCTTGGTCGCCGTGATGTCGGTCACCGATCCCACGAACTCCACGCGGCCGCCGGAATCTCGCATGGCCCGGGCCACCGCCCGGACGTACTTGATGGAGCCGTCGGCCATCAGGAGCCGATATTCGTGGTCGTAATCTCTTCCCTCGCGCGCCGCCCGCCCCGTGGTCCGTTGCACCGCGAGCCGGTCCTCCGGATGGATCCGCTGGAGCATGACCGGGATCTGCGGCTTGGTTCCCTCATCGCATTGGAAGATGCGATAGGTCTCCTTGGACCAGGTGATCTCGCCGGTCGCGGCCCTCCAGCCGAAACTCCCGGTGTGGCTCAGCTCCTGCGCCTGGGCGAGATAAGCTTCGCTCTGTCGCAGGGCATTCTCCGCTTCCTTGCGCTCGGTGATGTTCTCGCAGGCGACCAGCACGATTGGCCCGCCGTCGGCCCGCAGCATGGTCTTGGCGTTCTCGCGCACCCATAGCACCGAGCCGTCCTTGCGCACCTTCCGGATCTCCCAGGTGTGGGACTGATCGACGGTCTCCAGGCACAGCGCGACACACGCGCGGACGAAGTCGCGATCTTCCTCGAAGAAGACGTCCAGCACGGATCGGCCGATCAACTCCGCGGCCGTATAGCCCAGTTGCGCGGCGCCGAACGTGTTCACGTTGATCACGGTTCCGGCCGGATCGACCATGAAGTACATGACTGGATTGTGCTCGAAGACTTGCTGCCACTGCTTGACCGCCTCGAGCAAGCCGCGATCGGGCTCGGCGTGCGGCTTAACGGTGACAGTCTGCCTGACGCAGCCGACGAGGAATTGCGCGGCTGACTTCCCGAACGTCGCTGCCCGGCCAGGCTTCATCGCAGACGCTCCCGGCACTCTCTGCGTGAACCCGAGTAGAGCACGTTGCTGCGCGAGGAGCAATTCCGCCCAAGGTCGGATTGCGGTCATGACGTCGCCTTTGGAATGACGCTCGCGGCCCTCGCCATCGCAGCGCATCAAGTGCGCCGCGCCGGCAACATTTTCGCGGCGACCGTGCAGCCGGGGCGTCGTGCGCTGTCTCGTTGAACAAGAGCCGGCGCGGGAGCCTCCGGGAGTGAGTACGGACAAACCTAGGTATAGCTCCTTCATTCCTAATCATGTCGGCCATTTACCTCCGTACAATTGTGTGCCTCGGACCCGGTGGACTAGCCTCATGACCAATCGGGAGTGTCGACCAGCCAGTCGCGACGAGCGCACGAGAACCAGGCCTGGAGCTTACGGCCGAGGGCTCTTACCGACAGACAGGCAGACGACCAAGGTCGAGGCCGCTGCAATTCTCGACACGCAGCAGCGATGGCGGCGAGCCACGATCCGCGTGAATTCAAAGGGAACTAACGAGCGGGAACGGCAGCAACACAACGAGGGAGATAACAATGTGCGATACATCGGTACTTCCTGAGCGTGGCCCATCCGAGTCCGAACGTTGCTCTTCCGCCAACGGCTGTGCGGTGTGTGGCGGCAAGTTTGGTCTGATCCGCTACTATTCATGGCGCACCGCACTCTGCTCGAAGAGATGCCTTGAACGCTTTCGGACACGACGCGAACGCGACCGCCGGTGGTTGTTCCGGGCTCAGGTCGCATGAGGCTGAATTAAAGAGCCTACATCGTTCAGAAGTCTGATCCGGGAGCCCGTGCGTTGAATCGCCCATGCAAGCTCTTGTGCTCGATGGTTCTCCTCGGCTCCGCTGCGACGGTCCAGGCGCAGGAGACGGGACACGGTGCCGTTCATCGCCAGCACCCACCTCAGGACCAGGAGTTGCACGAAAAATTCTATTCGACCTGGCACATGCCGGATAATCCGAGCCTCAGTTGCTGCAACAGCTCTGACTGCTATCCGACCGATATCAAGTACATCGACGGCCAGATCTATGCACGGCGCAGGGAGGACGGCAGATACATTCCAATCCCACCGCAAAAAGTGGAGCGAAACAGGGATAATCCGGACGGCCGAAATCATCTCTGCGCTCCACCGCCGGCACTGTCACCGTTGGACAGCGTTTACTGCTTCGCTTTGGGAGGTGCCACATGAGATTCGCGTTCGTGCTGGTGAACGGCCGGACTCCGTTCCGACAGACCTGGTGCATGCAGTGCTGTGAGTCGATCGGGGGCAGCTATCTCCGCGAGATCGCGACGCGTCTACCTTACTGCGACTATCAGTGCTACGCGCTGTTCTGCGAGGCACTCGCGGCAGATCGCGTCAAGGCGGCCTCATGAAATTCGTGGTGGTCAATCACGAGCCCCCGTTGCGCGCGGCCACGTGCAGCACATGCTCGCGGTCAATCCGGTCCGGCTATGTCCGGCATGTGCGGACACAGCGCTGTTACTGTGACTACGATTGCTACCGGCGAGGCGAATTCGTGACGCTGTTGATGCAATGGTCGACGCCTGGGCGCAACGAGGCGGCCGCCGGGAACGTCGAGGTCGCCGCTCGCAACATGATCGAGATGTTGGCGGTCCTGAGTGCCGTCTCGTGCTGGAGCTGCACGATACACGTCTGGACCTTCGCAAGAGCTTTGACCAGCGCATATCTGGACGGTCGCGATCTGATCACGATGGAAGGAGGTGACACCTAGCTGCGCGACTGCACTCGCGTGGAAGCCGCAGCACCGTAACCTCGCAGGCGCCGCGTCCAGCCCCGGCGGCGTCGACTAGGGAGCGGGTGCTGCGGCTGCCACGGGCGCGGTTGCGCCGACCCCTTGCGTCACGACGCGCTCGTCGCTCTTGCCTGCCACCACGCTGCTGTCTTCGAACCTTGCGCGGTAGACCAGCACGTTCTCCATCACGCGCTGGACGTAGTTGCGCGTTTCCGACAGCGGGATGCGCTCGACCCAGTCGACCGGATCGACCTTGGGGTCACGCGGGTCGCCGCGCGCCTGCACCCATTCGCGTACCCGGCCGCGGCCGGCATTGTAGCCGGCGAAGGTCATGATCTGGTTGCCGCGATATTCCGACAGCAGCGCGCTGAGCTCGGCCGCGCCCATCTGCGTGTTATAGACGGGATCGGAGACCATTTTGTCCCAGTCATAGGTCAGGCCGAAGCGCTTGGCGGTATCTCGGCCGGCTTCCGGCGTCACCTGCATCAGGCCGACCGCATTCGCCGCCGACTTGTCGCGCTGGTCGAACGAGCTTTCGGTGCGTGCCACCGAATAGATCACGCTGGTCTCGATCGCGGGCGCAACCTGCTTGTGCTCGGGGATGCCGATGGTCGGGAAGGCGTAGTGGTCGAGCGCGAGGCCGCGCGCCAGCGCCGACTTGCCGACCTCCAGCATCACGCGCGCATCGTTGCGCCGGCGGGCAAGCTCGCCGAGCGCTTCGAGCGCTGCGGCGTCGGTGCTCTCTTTGGCGAAATCCTCGGCGTAGTAGAACACCATGTCGCGCTCGCCGATGCCGTAGAGCATGTCGGCAGCGCGCACGCGCTCATCCGGTGTGTCGGCCGCAGCCAGCACGGGCGAGGGCGGTCGCAGCTCAATGCGGTCGAGGCCGAGTTTTGCCCGCGCGAGCTGGCCGTAATAGGCAGTCGGATAGCGCGCTGCGGCCTTGTAGCTCATGCGTGCGTCGGCGGTCGCACCCATGGCTTCGGCGGCGCGGCCGCGCCAGTAATGGGCGCGCGACAGCGCGATCGGATTGGCCGAGCCTTCGTCGATCGCCGCGAAATGCACCATCGCGGTCCTGGGATCGTCGAGATAGCGCAGCGCGATCCAGCCGCACATGAAGTGGTAATCGACGCGATAGACCTCCATGGCCGGCACGGCCGCCGTGCGCACCACGTCGTAGGCCGTCTTGAACTTGCCCTGGTCGAGCAGCTTTCGCGCCAGCAGACGGCGCTCGCGCCACCAGGCGTCGGTGTCCTGCGCGGCCATCATGTCCGGCGCGGCGGCGAGGATCACTTCGGCGGCGTCGTCGATGCGGTCGTTCTGGAGGTGCCATTGCGCGCGGCACAGCACATAGCCGAGGTCGCGGCGCGCCTCGGTCGAGACGTCCTCGAGATAATCCTTGGCCTTGCTGGCCTTGCCAGTGACCGCCGCGCAGGCCTTGACGATCGCGAGCGCATCCTCGCTGCCGAGCCGTTTGGCCGTGCGCCGCGCACCCGCGTAGTCCTTGGCGCCGAGGCGCTTGTCCATGCGCGCGCGATGGTCCTCGGCGGTCAGGAGATCGCGGAACGCCTCGTAGGAATCCTCCTCGCTGCGCTCGGACAATTCCTCCCTGCGCCAGGCCTCGCGGACGAGACGCGTGGCCCGGTCGCTGTCGCCTTCGCTCAGCAGCACGCGGGCCAGTGCGAACCTGCCCTTGGCGCTGATCGGCCGGTCCATCGTGAATGCGTGCACGGTGGCCGCGTCGCTCTTCTCCTGCCACAGCCGCGCCTCGGCGCGGCGGCGGAGCAGGGTGCTGCTCGGCCAGCCGGGATTGGCGGCGACGAAGGCCGCATAGCGCTTGAAATTTGCGGTGCTCTCGGAATGGCGCAACATGAACCAGTCGGCGAGCTTCTGTCCGGCGGGGTCAGTGATGCGCTCGCGTGCCGCGCTCGCGTCGTCGTTCCGGCCCTTGCGCGCGAGATCGATGGCTTCCTTCAGCGCGGCGAGGTCGCCGGTGAGCGGCGGCGGCGCCGGCTTGTCCGAGGCCTCGTCGTCCGTCTTTGATTTGCGCTTCGCATCGGCATGCTTGCCATGACGCGACTTCGCAGCGGCGTGTCGCTGCTTGCCGGCCTTGCTGCCGGCTTTCGCCTCATGCGTCTTCTTCGACGCCGACGATTTGTGACTGCTCTTCGCTGCGAGCTCAGTGGAGATCAAGGCCAAAGCGGCCACGGCAACGACACACGCGAGCGAGCGTAGGCACTGGTTCATTCGATGGTCCCCCCTGCGAAACCACTACAAACCAAGGTCCGCGACGACTGCGGCTTGAGAATCAAAGACGACACCAAACGATGCCACGGCATCGTTTCGCATTCCTCACGCTCGTTCAACAATGCGGCAAAATACGGATGGGAACTGGGGAACTTCCGAAACGGCGGAAACGGCAGTATCTTCAGCCTTTGTTAACGAATGAGGCTCGCGCAAGGGTTGCACGTGGTTCAGGACGCTGCGAACGGCCAATTGCACGTGTTCCCGCGGCCAAATTCGGTGTATTGAGTTCCACCGAGCCATCATTTCAGCCCTTTGCCCCGCACCTATGCCGCTTTTCAACCAGTCGATCCGGCGCAAGATCGTCGGCATCGCCCTCGGATTGATCGTCCTGATGCTCATCACCTCGATCCTGTCGATGGTGATGTCGAGCCAGGTCGGCGTCCTCCTTGACGAGCTGACCAACCGTTACATCCCGGCGTATAGCCATCTGGCCCGCGCCAATATCCGCTCACTTGAGCGGGCGCTGGCGCTGCGGCAAATGGTCATGACCAGGATGGGGTCGCCGTCGGACGAGGAGGCCTATGCGGCGCGGCTTCGCGACTTCGAGGCATTGGACCGCAAGTTCGAGGAGGAGGCCGAGACCGCGCGCAAGCTCATCAACGCCATCATCGACGACCCCAGGACGTATTCCGACAATGCCGCGCTGGCACGGCTCGACGTTCGAATCGAGAGCGCTGTCACCGAGCTGCGGCGCAATCTGGACGAGGGCAATGCGAAACTGCTCAAGCAGATCGAGGCCAAGAACATGGCCGAGGCCCGCGGCACGCTGGAACAGCTCGACACGCTGCGCGACGCGTTCAACCGGAAGGTCGATGCGATCCGCGCCGACATGCTGACGCAGGTCTTCTTCTCGACGTCGCAGGTGATCAGCCGTCAGCATCAGGCGATGATCATTTCGGGTGTGGTGACGTTGCTCGCGGCGATCGTCGGATTTGCCTTTGCGCTGCTGGTGTCCAGCGGCATCACGCGCCCGGTACGGCTGCTGCTCGCCGGCGCCCGCGAGGTCGAGGCGGGCCGCTTCGACAAGCCCATCACCGTCTCCACCCAGGACGAGATCGGCGAACTCGCCTCCGCCTTCAACCGCATGATCGAGCAGTTGCGGCACAATGAACGCATCCGCGAGACCTTTGGCCGCTACATCGATCCGAAGGTGGTGCAGGGCTTGATCGACCGGCCGGAGGTCGCGATCGACGGCCAGCGCCGGGTCATGACCATCATGTTCTGCGACATGAGCGGCTTCACTTCGATGAGCGAGGGCATGACCCCGCGCGGTCTCGTCAAGGTAATGAACCACTATTTCACGGTGATGTCCGCGCCGATCAGGGGCCATCGCGGCATCATCGACAAATATATCGGCGACGCCATCATGGCCTATTGGGGGCCTCCCTTCATCGAGGAGGACGAGCCGGCGCTGCTCGCCTGCTTCGCCGCCATCGACATGGCCGACCAGGTGCCGGCGCTGCAGAAGCAGTTGCCGGACCTGCTCGGCATCCGCGTCATGCCCGGTCTCTGCGACCTGCGCATCGGCATCGCCACCGGCGAGGTCCTGACCGGCAGCATCGGCTCCGAGCTGATGATGAGCTTCACCGTGATGGGCGACGCCGTGAACCTCGCCTCACGGTTGGAGGCCGTCAACAAGGTCTACGGCACCCGTATCCTGATCTCGCAGGCGACGGCGGATGCGATCGGATCCCACCTCGAGCTGCGCGAGATCGATCGCCTGACGGTCGCCGGCCAGAGCATGCCGCAGGCCATTTTCGAAGTCATGAGCAAGGCGCTCGGGCTCAGCGTCCCGCAGGAGAGTTTGCGCGCACACTACGCCGAAGGCCTTGCCGCCTATCGCGCCCGCCGCTTCGATGATGCCCGCGCCGCCTTCAATGCCGCGCTCGAAGCCGTCCCCGGCGACGGGCCCTCGCGCACGCTGCTCGCCCGCATCGCGCAGTTCGAGGCCGATCCGCCGGACGAGGGCTGGGACGGCGCCTGGCGGTTGGAGCAGAAATAGGTAGCCACATGCTCTCCTTGCGGCCCCCGCTGGCGAAAATTTATTCTACTCCATAACGATGTTCGCAGTGACCTATTTCCCGGGCTTAGGTTACGTGTCCTTGAGGCGTTTGACGGGGACACGCCAATGACAGAACTTGAGGACAGGCTGGAGCGGTTTGAGACTCTCACCGCCGAATGCGAGCTGATCGCCAAGCTCGCCACCGACAGCACCAAGCGTGAGTTTTATTTGAAGCTCGGGGAGCAGTACCGGCAGCTGGCGGTCGATATGCGGCAGGCGATCGCGATCAGGGCTGCGGCCTGAGGCGGCCTGCAAGCGGTTCTTAATATTTGGCGCGCATCGTCCTAGATGCGAGCGTCGCGATTCGCGATTGCTCGCAGTGGGAATGCCGAGGTCCGTTGCGATGCAGCGTATCTCGCTGAAATCGCTTTGCCGCTCCTTGCTAGGGCAATCCCATGCGCCTTCTTGCGGTCCTCATCTTCGCGCTCATGACGGCGGCCTGCAACCAGGAGCCGGACATCACCGGCTCGACCCCGGTCTGCGCGATGCGGAACTACAGCTCCTACAATCCTCGCGACATGAGCCAGTGCGTTGCCGCCTGCAAGGCCTGCGACCGCGGCAACACCGTCACCTGCACGACGTCCTGCACCCTCAAGGGCGCGCACTGAGCGGCGCAGCTTCCCGGAGCTGACGGTGTCGGGGCACCGGAACGATTCCCATGGGGTAATCATTGGATGAGGGCGGCAGGATGCGGAGTCCGATGGAATGGGTATGCTCGATCCCGGCCGGTTCCTGGTGTCATGCTCGCATTGCGAGGCATGGCCGATGGCGGCCAACGTCAAACGCTCGAGCTGGTCGGCCTCGCCGCACGAGGTCCGCTTCGTCTGCCCGCGCTGCCGCCGCGAGGAGACCGCCATCATCTCCGCCTCCGGTGAGCTGACGCCGATCAAGCGCATCGACGTCCCGCCGCGCGATGTCACCGCGGCCTGGGCTCAGGCGCAGCGGCCAAGAGGGCGGGCCTGAGCGCGGGCGGTCGACATTTTGGCGGTCAGGACGTGCGGAGCACTTGGCGCAAATGTGCTAGGATGGCCGCCAAGGAGATCTATCCATGACGGTCACGATGCTGCCGCCGCGCGCCGACCAGTTACGGCTTCAGCCGGTGTCGCCGCGCCTTGCACCGATGTTCTGCCTTGTACTGCTGACGGTGTCGTGCGCACTCGCGAGCTTCGCGCTCGCCTGCGCGACGCCCTTTGCGGCATTCGCGGTTTTGGCGGCTGCGATGCTGCCGCTGCGCCGGGCACTGCTCGTCGTTACCGGCGCTTGGCTCGTGAACCAGAGCATCGGCTTCGGCGCGCTGCACTATCCCGTCGATGGCAACACCATTGTCTGGGGCTTTGTCATCGGCGCCGCTGGGCTGATTGCGGCAGCGGCGGCGTCGTCCGTGCTCCGGATGCTGCCGCAGGGCCGCATGCCGCTGATGCTGACGGTCGCGCTCGTTGCCGCCTATGCGGCCTACGAGCTCGCGCTGCTTGCCGCGACGCCGTTCCTCGGCGGAGAGGGCGCCTTCACCGCCGCCATCGTGGCGCGCATCGGGCTGACCAGCGCCGTCTGGCTCGCCGGCCTCGTCGCCGTCTGCGAGATCGTCCGCCTGCTCGATCCGTTCGGGCGCAAGGCGATGTCAGCCTGAGTGGCTCCATCCGGGCTACGAAGGCATCAAATTGCCCGACGGGCAAAACACCTGCGCGGCTGTCAATCCGCACGCGCGAAAATATTCCGCTTTACCGAAATTCGGGAACGGCGTATGTGTCGCCCATCCCGGCTCATCCTTGAGGGGCGATCATGTGGTCGTCATTTTCGCGAGCCGGGCTTGCGGTGGACGCGGCAGCGTCGGCACGAAAGGTCACGGGCAGGGCGGATTGCTCTCCGTGAGCTCGTAACCTCGTGCAGACGAGCGGCGCTGTCGGGTTCGTCTCGCCTGTAAGTTTCCGGCTTCGTCGACAGGGCCGGGAAAACTGCGGCGAACACGCGAACCGTGCGTACGGCAAAACCGTGTGGTCCTGGCCGTCGTTGCTGCGGTCAAGCCTTTGCGGAGGCGGCAGTCGCGTCAACCGGCGCGGTGCCGGCGACTTTCGCGAGAGCGAGGGAGGCCAGAACGAACTCGGCTCCCGGGAGAGCACGGCATAAGCCGTCCAACCATCGCGCAGGGAAGGCCGCGTGACGGCTACACCTGTATGCTGCTGTGCGGTCTCCCTTGCGCTCCATTTCGCGCAGTAGACCGCGGGTGCTCGCTGGCACACGGCCTTCCCTGCGCCCTCTTGGCTTCGAGGGTGGAGAGATCAAGCAAAGCTCGCGCGAACTAAGCCGCGAGATCGCGAAGGCGTGTCTGCGCCTCAAGGCGAGACCCGGTGGCGGTAATGACGGCGTCACTTGGAGAGCAGCACCGACTCACTTGCGTGCGCGTGGCCGTCGGGCCAAAGCCAGGAGCAATCCCTACGCTACAAAATCTAAAGTTGTTGATGGTCATCTTCGCGAAGGTATCGCAGTAGCCTTATCCGTGTCTTCCCGGTAACGATTGTGCCGTCTCTGCAACACTCATCTTGGATTAAACCCTTATCTCCGTCCGTTCGCATCAGCGCCGCTTTTTAGCCACACCCGAACATGAATAAAATCGCTCTAAAGTTTGAGGGCATCGGCGGCCCCAGGACGGCGACGGGAAATCCCAAGGTCGATTCAAATCTTGGCTCTGATTTTTCGGGTCTGAAAGGGTTGGCCGAGGAAACTGGTTCGCGATGGACGCCAAGACGAACATCAAGCAGAGGCTGCCGAGCCGTCACGTGACGGAAGGCCCTGCGCGCGCGCCCCATCGGTCCTACTTCTACGCCATGGGCCTGACCACCGATCAGATCCATCAACCCTTCGTCGGCGTGGCCTCGTGCTGGAATGAGGCTGCTCCCTGCAACATCGCCCTGATGCGCCAGGCGCAGGCGGTGAAGAAGGGAGTCGCGTCCGCCGGCGGCACCCCCCGCGAATTCTGCACCATTACCGTCACCGACGGCATCGCCATGGGCCATGACGGCATGCGCTCCTCGCTGCCGTCGCGCGAATGCATCGCCGACTCGGTGGAACTGACCGTTCGCGGCCACGCCTACGACGCCCTGGTCGGGCTCGCCGGCTGCGACAAGTCGCTGCCGGGCATGATGATGGCGATGGTCCGTCTCAACGTGCCATCGATCTTCATTTACGGCGGCTCGATCCTGCCCGGTAATTTCCGCGGGCAGCAGGTCACCGTGCAGGACATGTTCGAGGCGGTCGGCAAGCATTCGGTCGGCGCGATGTCGGACGAGGATCTCGACGAGATCGAGCGCGTGGCATGCCCCTCGGCGGGCGCCTGCGGCGCGCAGTTCACCGCCAACACCATGGCGACCGTCTCCGAGGCGATTGGGCTTGCGCTGCCTTACTCGGCCGGTGCCCCGGCACCGTATGAAATCCGCGACGCCTTCTGCATGACTGCGGGCGAGAAGGTGATGGACCTGATCGCCTCTAACCTCCGGCCGCGCGATATCGTCACCCTCAAGGCGCTGGAGAACGCCGCCGCCGTCGTCGCCGCGTCGGGCGGCTCAACCAATGCTGCGCTGCACCTGCCGGCGATTGCGCATGAGTGCGGCATCAAGTTCGACCTGTTCGACGTCGCCGAAATCTTCAAAAAGACACCATATATCGCGGATTTGAAGCCGGGCGGCCGTTATGTCGCCAAAGACATGTTTGAAGTAGGTGGCATACCGCTTCTGATGAAGACGCTGCTCGACAACGGATTTCTCCACGGCGACTGCATTACGGTCACCGGTCGAACGATCGCCGAAAACCTCAAAAGCGTGAAATGGAATCCGCACCAGGACGTGGTGCACCCGGCAGACAAGCCGATCACCGTCACGGGCGGTGTGGTCGGTCTGAAGGGCAATTTGGCGCCAGAAGGTGCGATCGTGAAAGTCGCGGGAATGTCCAACCTCAGGTTTACCGGTCCGGCCAGGTGCTTCGACCGTGAGGAGGATGCTTTCGAGGCTGTCCAGAAGCGCACCTATCAGGAAGGCGAAGTCATCGTGATCCGCTACGAGGGGCCGAAGGGCGGTCCCGGCATGCGGGAAATGCTCCAGACCACCGCGGCGCTGACCGGCCAGGGCATGGGCGGCAAGATCGCGCTCATCACCGACGGCCGCTTCTCCGGCGCCACCCGCGGCTTCTGCATCGGCCATGTCGGGCCCGAGGCCGCGGTTGGCGGCCCGATCGGGCTGCTCGAGGATGGCGACATCATCGAGATCGACGCGGTCGCGGGTATCCTTAACGTAAAATTGAGCGACCAGGAGCTTGCCCAGCGCAAGACCAAATGGAGCGCTCGCGCGACTAACCACACGACGGGCGCGCTCTGGAAATATGCTCAGCAGGTTGGACCAGCAGTCGGGGGGGCAGTCACCCACCCGGGCGGCGCGCACGAGAAACAGTGCTATGCGGACATCTAGGCGTGCCTTAGTTGCGTTTGTGTTGGGGGCAGCGGCGCTGTCCGCGCCGGCGCTCGCCTTTGACGGCTCGGCCAGCAAGGACGCGACCCTCCCGGTCGTGACCACGTTGCCCGGCGCCGTGGCGACCGTGCGCAGCAAGGCGGCCGCGGTGGTGACCGCGCCCCAGGAAACCTCGCTCAGCGCCCTGCAATACGCCGCCGAAGGCGGTCATCCCGGCGCCCAGTTCATGCTTGGCCGCATGTACGCCAGCGGCAACGGCGTCGCCCAGGACGATTTGCGCGCCTTCGAATATTTCAGCCGCATCGCCAATGCACATGCCGAGGACAGCCCGTCGGCGCCGCAGGCCCAGGTCGTGGCCAACGCCTTCGTCGCGCTCGGCCGCTATTATCTCAGCGGCATCCCGAACTCGAAGATCAAGGCCGATCCGGACCGGGCGCGGGAGATGTTCTCCTACGCGGCGTCCTATTTCGGCAATGCGGATGCCCAGTACGATCTCGCCCGGCTCTACCTGAAGACGCCGGATGCCTCGCGCGAGGACTTCCGCTACGGCGCGCGCTGGCTCGGCCTTGCCGCCCAGAAGGGCCAGCATGAGGCGCAGGCGCTGCTCGGCCAGATGCTGTTCAACGGCGACCGCCTGCCGCGCCAGGCCGCCCGCGGCCTGATGTGGCTGACGCTGGCGCGAGACAGCGCCGGCACCGAAGAGACCTGGATCAAGGAAAGCTACAACCGTGCCTTCTCCAAGGCTTCTGACGACGACCGTGCCATGTGCCTGCAACTGCTGGAGCAGTGGGTGCAGGGGCAGGGCCGCCGGTAGTAGCGAAGTCGGGACCCCATTGGAAGGCGACAAACGCCCTTACTTTACAGGGCGCGCCAGCCGAACTCCTCCCATGTTCACAATGAAAACCCCGCCTTGCGGACAAGGCGGGGTTGAAGAAGCGATGCATGTTTCGACCGATCGGGTCGAGGATCGCTCTATCTGGCCGACGGGCCGAACTTGTAGCTGATGCGAGCGGTCACGGTCTGAAGCCGCAGGCTGTCGCTGAAGTTCTCGGCACCGAACGGCGCGCCGGTCGTTAGGTTCGGACCAGCGAACGACTGCTTGTTGAACTCCATGTAGTTGTATTCGGCGCCGACGATCCAGTTGCCTGCAAAGGCATATTCGACGCCCGCTCCAACCACGTAGCCGTTGCGCCAAGCGCCGTGATCGAGATGGGTGCCGAAGATGTCGAAGTTGCTCGTCTTCAGATCTGCACCGGCGTAGCCGCCCTTGATGTAGGGCAGCCAGTTGTTGAAGGCGTAGCCGACGCGTCCGGTCACAGTTGCAAACGAGTTGATACGCGAGCTCAGACGGTCGCTGGCCGGAAAGAAAATGCTGATGTCGGTGCGGCGGATGCTGGCGCCGTCGAACTGACCTTCGAGGCCGAAGACCCAGTTTGCGGACTGCCAGTTGTAGCCAAGCTGGCCGCCATACACTCCGCCCTCGGGATTGACGGTCTGGGTGCTTCCAAATCCGAGCGCGAAGGGCGTCCAGAAACCGCCGGCGGGGGGCAGGATGTCCTGATGTCCGTTGCGCCCCCAGCCGTACCCCGCATTGAGGCCGATATAGAAGCCGGTCCAGTCATAGACGGCTGCCACCATCGGCGGCGCCTTGGTGTAGGGGCGTGCAGCGAGGTCGGCGGCGGACGCCGTGCTGATCCCGCCGAGAACCATCGCTGCCGCAAAACCTAATCTGAACGCCTGCATGAAAAGCCCCTGTGTCCAAATGTTTCTGGACGAGACCATAATGCCCAGACGCCGCCTCTGAAAACGGCAAACAGAACCGCCGCACCCAGTTCGCGACCCACTGTGGCACGGCCGCATCATCGCAGGCGTGAAACCAGGCGGGATGAGGTCGATGACATCCTCGTCCGTCGCTGAGCGCTTGGTCTTGTCGTCGCTCGCAGTGCGCTTCGGTTACGCCGCCTCGAGATCCAGATCCGCCCACACCGGCACGTGGTCCGACGGCTTCTCCCAGGCCCGCACATAGCTGTCGATCCCGACATTGGCGAGCCGGTCGCTGGCCTGTGGCGACAGCAGCAGATGATCGATGCGCAGGCCATGGTTCTTCTGCCAGGCGCCGGCCTGGTAATCCCAGAAGGTGTAGAGCCCGGGTTCGTCGGTGACGGCGCGCAAGGCGTCGGTCAGGCCGAGGCCGAGCAGGGACTGAAAGCTCTCCCGCGTCTCCGGCTTGAACAGCGCGTCCTCGGTCCAGGCGGCGGGATTATGGACGTCGCGGGCATGCGGGATCACGTTGAAATCGCCTGCGAGGATCAGCGGCTCCTCGGTCTTGAGGCGCTGCTTCGAATACTCAAGAAGCCGCGACATCCATTTGAGCTTGTAGGGATATTTTTCGGTCCCGACCGGGTTGCCATTGGGCAGATAGAGGCAGGCGATGCGCATCACGCCAGACTTGAGTGTCACCACGCCCTCGAGGAAGCGCGCATGGGCGTCCTCGTCGTCGCCGGCGAGCCCCGTTTTGGTCTCGTCGAACTTGAGCTTCGAGAGCAGGGCGACGCCGTTGAACGTCTTCTGCCCGTGGGTAACCACGTTGTAGCCCAGCGCCTCGATCTCAAGCCGCGGGAACGCTTCGTCGACGCATTTGATCTCCTGAAGGCAGACGATGTCCGGCTGGCACTCCTTCAGCCAGGTCAGCAGCAGGTCGATCCGCTGCCGGACCGAATTGACGTTCCAGGTGGCAACTCTGATGGGCATGTCGGCATGGCTCCGGGCAGGGGCCATGGTTAGAACAAACCGCTAACGCCCCCGTCAAGGACGCCGCAAAATCTCCCACAAAATTAACCCGGTTGAAGCCGGCCCCGGGCCATTGATACCGAAAAGGTTTTTCGAATGGGATGGCCGGACAAATCCATGAAGGCAAGCGAGCCGGGCGACGGCCTGATCGGCGCGTTCCTGTACTGGCTCGGCGGCTTCGAGATCGAGGACGGCCTGACCGCCGGTCTCAGCGGGCGCGAGCTGCGCCGCATCCGCGCCAAGCAGATCGATGCGGTGACGCAGGCAATCCCGGTGACGATGGCCGTCACCATGCTCAACGTCGTCATCGTGCTGATCCTGTTCTGGGGCAGGGGCTGGAACGACTTCCTCGCGATCTGGGGCATGACCCTCGCCGTCACCGCCTCGCTCGCCGTGCGCGCATGGCGGCGGTCGCATCAGAACCCGCCGCAGGAAGCCTCGCCGCGCGCCGCGCGGCAGATGCTGCGGCAGGCCTTCTTCCTCGCCGCGATCTGGGGCACGCTGCCGCTCGCGCTGTTCAGCCGCGTCGAGCCGACCAGCCAGCTCATCCTGGCCTGTCTGATGGTCGGCATGATGTCCGGCGGCGCCTTCACGCTCTCGACCTTCCCGCGCGCCGGCCTCGTCTATCTCGCCACCGTGACGGTCGCCTGCACCGGCGCGCTGTTGTCGTGCGGCACCGGGCCGTATCTGATGACCGCGGTGTTCCTGCTGCTGTTCGCGTTCTTCATGGCGCGCAACATCGTCTCGCAAGGCAATCTGTTCCTCGGCAATCTCAAGGCCCAGCTCGAGCTTGAACGGCAGACCGAGATCATCTCGTTGCTGCTGAAAGACTTCCAGGAGAACGCCAGCGACTGGCTGTGGCAGACCGACGCCGAGGGACATCTCGTCGATGTGCCCCAGCGCTTCGCCGACGTCGCCCAACTGCCGCTTCCGCTCCTGAAGGGATCGCACTTCGCCGACGTGCTCGACATGCTCTGCCCCGACGAAAAGGGCGCGGCTTACAACGTCGTCGGCCTGATGGAGCATGCCGAACCGCTGCACGAGATGAACCTCAAGGTCGTCGCCGGCGGCGAGGCGCGGCTGTGGTCGCTCACCGCGAAGCCGGCTTATGACCGTGACGGGCAATTTTTGGGCTATCGTGGCTTCGGCCGCGACGTCACCGAGCGCTGGCGCGCGGAGAAGGCCGAGGCCGAGAGCCGCGCCAAGTCCGACTTTCTGGCTGTGATGAGCCACGAGATCCGCACGCCCATGAACGGCGTGCTCGGGCTGGCCAGCATGCTGCTGGAGACCAAGCTCGATCCGGAGCAGCAAGAGGCCGTGACCACGATCCGCGAGTCCGGCGACAACCTCCAGCGCATCCTCAACGACATCCTCGACCTCTCTAAGCTCGAGGCCGGCCGCTTCGCATTCGAGGCCATCGACTTCGCGCCGCAGGCGCTGGTCGAGACGGTCGCAAATGTCGCGCGCGCGAGCGCCAAGAGCAAAGGACTGGTGGTCAAGGTCGAGCCTGATCCGAACCTGCCGCCGACGCTGCGCGGCGATGTTGCGCGCATCCGGCAGGTGCTGCTGAACCTTGCGTCCAACGCGGTGAAGTTCACCGACGACGGCGAGGTGACGATATCGGCCGTGTGTCAAGCGCGCCGCGACCTGCTGGCCACCGTCGAATGGACCGTGACCGACAGTGGCATCGGCATCGCGCCCGAGAAGCTCGGCGAGTTGTTCAGCGACTTCGCCCAGGCCGACGCCTCGATCAGCCGCCGCTTCGGCGGCACTGGGCTCGGCCTTGCAATCTCGCGGCGCATCATCGAGCAGATGGGCGGGACGATCGGTGTCACCTCGACGCCATGCGAGGGCTCGACCTTCCGCTTCACGCTGGTGCTGCCCTGGAGCCAGGCGCAAGCCTCCGGCCAGGCGGTGGGACGCGACGAGGCCGACGAACTCCAGGCGCGGATCGCCGAGCTTGACCGGCCGCTGAAGGTGCTGGTCGCCGAGGACGACGCCGTCAACCGCATGGTCGTCAGCAAGATGCTCGGTGCCTTCGACGTCGAGCTGCGCGTCGTGACCGACGGCGTGCAGGCGGTGGAAGCGGTCTCCGAGGCCGACTACGACGTCGTGCTCATGGACGTGCGCATGCCCGACATGGACGGCCTTGCCGCGACGCGCGCGATCCGCGCGCAGGGCGAGCGCTTCGAGGCCTTGCCGATCGTCGCGCTGACCGCCAACGCCTTCCCCGAGGACGTCAAGATCTGCCGCGAGGCGGGCATGTCCGACTTCCTGGCAAAGCCCTTGCGCAAGCCCGCGCTGGCCGCTGCGTTGCTGCGCGCGCTGGACGGTTACGCGATGTCGGAAGACGCGCCGTTGCAGCCGGAGCTGATGCCCGTCGATGTGGAGTGGACGGACGAGGAAAGGCAGATGACCGGCGGTTAAGCGCTCAGATCGAGAAGCTGGTCCCGCAGCCACAGGACGCGGTGGCGTTCGGATTGTTGACGCGGAACGAGGCGCCGATCAGATCGTCGACGAAATCGACCTGCGAGCCCGCCAGGAACGGCTGCGAGGCGGAATCGACCAGCACCACTGCGCTCTCCTGCTCGATGACGAGATCGTCGTCGGTGCGGGCGTGGTCGATGTCGAACTTGTACTGGAAGCCGGAGCAGCCGCCGCCCTCGACGGAGATGCGCAGCATCGCGCCTGCGCCTTCGCCCTTGAGGATCTCCCCAATCCGGCGTGCGGCGCGGTCACTGATGGTCACGTCAGTCGTCATGGCTCGTCTCCGATCGTCCCGCGGTCACACCAAATTCACTTGGTCAATTCATTTGGTATCCCGCGTCCGGCATAGTTAAGTGCAAGGATACGCAGAATCAAATGGATAGGGACTAAATTCGTCGTGTCCGTCGGAATGGCAGCCCCCCGCGCGCCCTATGCCTGCGATCCCGACCGCAGCCGCGGCCGGCTGGTTGCGGAGCCGCCGAGCCGGACCCGCAGCCCGTTCCGCCGGGATTGCGACCGGGTAATCCATTCCACCGCGTTCCGCCGCCTGAAGTACAAGACGCAGGTGTTCGTGTTCCATGAGGGCGACCATTACCGCACCCGGCTGACCCATTCGCTGGAGGTGGCGCAGATTGCCCGCGCGCTGGCCCGGCAGCTTGGGCTCGACGAGGACCTCACGGAGACGCTGGCCCTTGCCCATGATCTCGGCCATCCGCCGTTCGGCCACGCCGGCGAGCGGGCGCTGGACGCCTGCCTGAAGGATTTTGGCGGCTTCGACCACAACGCCCAGACGCTCCGCGTCGTCGGCTCGCTGGAGCACCGCTATCCCGAGTTCGATGGCTTGAACCTGACCTGGGAGTCGCTGGAGGGCATCGTCAAGCACAACGGCCCGCTGACTGATCGCAACGGTGCGCCGGTCGGGCGCTATCGCGAGCATGGCGTTCCCGTCGGCATCGCTGACTACATCAAGACCTACGATCTCGAATTGTGGAGTTTTGCCTCGCTGGAGGCGCAGGTCGCCGCGCTCGCCGACGACATCGCCTATGACGCCCATGACATCGACGACGGTCTCCGCGCCGGCCTGTTCCACCTCGACGACCTCAAGGTGATGCCACTGACGGCCGAGATCATCGCCGAGACGTCGGCGCATTATCCCGATCTCGAAGACGTCAGGCGCGGCGCTGAGCTGGTGCGCGAGCTGATCTCGCACCTGATCGGCGCAGTATTCGCCGAGGCGCAGAAGAATCTCGCCGCCGTGAAGCCGCAATCGGCCCAGGACGTGCGCCAGCAGAGCCGGGCGCTGATCGCGTTCCCCGCCGAGGTCGCTGAGGAAGAGGCCGCCATCAAGCGCTTCCTCTACCAGCACATGTACCGCCACAAGCGGGTGATGCGGGTGATGGGGGAGGCGGAGCAGATCCTGTTCGACCTGTTCGCGAAATACCTGACATCGCCGGCCGAACTGCCGCCGGAATGGCTGCTGGGGGCGGAGGCGGACGATGAGGGCGACCGGGCCCGCCGGATCGGCAATTTCATTGCCGGAATGACCGACCGTTTCGCCCTGACCGAGCACCAGCGGCTTTTTGACTCGACCCCGGATTTGCGTTAGGCGGCGCCCATGCCCGACACATCCTCAGCACCGCATTTGTTCGCCGACGTGCTCGCACGCGTGCACGCCGTCTGCCGCGCGCTCGCGGCGGACGCCAATTGGCCCGAGGGCATCGATTTCGCGCGCGTGGTGGTCGAGCCGCCGCGCGACGCCTCCCATGGCGACATGGCGACCAACGCCGCCATGGTGCTTGCCAAAGAGGCAAAGGCAAAGCCGCGCGACCTCGCCGAGCAGATCGCGGAGCGGCTGCGCGCTGACGCACTGATTGCCAAGGTCGACGTCGCCGGTCCCGGCTTCATCAATTTGACGCTGAAGCCCGAGGCCTGGGCCGAGGCTCTGCGCACGGTGTTGCGCGAGGGCGCCGATTACGGACGCGTCCGCGGCGGCTCCAAGGTCAATGTCGAATATGTTTCGGCCAATCCGACCGGGCCGATGCATGTCGGCCATTGCCGCGGCGCCGTGTTCGGCGACGCGCTGGCGAGCCTGCTTCAGTTCGGCGGCCACGACGTCACGCGCGAATACTACATCAACGACGCTGGGGCGCAGGTCGACGTGCTCGCGCGCTCGGCCTTCCTCAGGTATCGCGAGGCGCTCGGCGAAAACGTCGGCGCGATGCCGGAAGGGCTCTATCCCGGCGATTATCTGAAGCCGGTCGGCGCGGCTCTGGCCAAGGAGCACGGCGACAGGCTCCTTGCCATGAGCGAGGCGCAATGGCTTCCGACGGTGCGCGCCAAGGCGATCGCGATGATGATGGACGAGATCAAGGATGATCTCGCCGCCCTCAACATCCGCCACGACGTGTTCTTCTCGGAGCGCTCGCTGATCGAGACCGGCAACAACAAGGTTGCCGAGACCATCGATTTCCTGAAGGCCAAGGGCGACATCTACGAGGGACGCCTGCCGCCGCCGAAGGGCGCGCCGGTGGAGGACTGGGAAGACCGCGAGCAACTGCTGTTCAAGGCCACCGCCTATGGCGACGACGTCGATCGTCCGCTGATCAAGTCGGACAATTCCTACACCTACTTCGCCTCCGACATCGCCTACCACAAGAACAAGTTCGACCGTGGTTTCGCCGAGATGATCGACGTCTGGGGCGCCGACCATGGCGGCTACATCAAGCGCATGCAGGCGGCGGTGAAGGCGACGACCTCCGGCAAGGGTGCGCTCGACGTCAAGATCGTCCAGCTGGTGAAGTTGCTGCGCAACGGCGAGCCGGTGAAAATGTCGAAGCGGAGCGGGGACTTCGTCACCTTGCGTGAGGTGGTGGATGAAGTCGGCCAGGACGCCGTCCGCTTCATGATGCTCTACCGCAAGAACGACGCGGTGCTCGACTTCGACCTTGCCAAGGTCATGGAACAGTCGCGCGACAACCCGGTGTTCTATGTCCAGTACGGCCATGCCCGCGGCCACTCGATCTTCCGCAATGCGCGGGCCGAGGTGTTCCCGGAACTCCCGGAGGATCCGGACAAGCGGATCGCCTGGCTTGGTGAGTCGGCCGTGGAACGGCTGTCGGACCCGGTCGAGCTCGATCTTCTCAAGCGCCTCGCAATTTATCCGCGCATGCTGGAAGCAGCCGCCGCGGCCCATGAGCCGCACCGAATTGCCTTCTATCTCTATGATTTAGCCAGCGAATTTCATGCACTTTGGACGAAGGGGCGCGATTTGCCCTATTTACGCTTCATTATCAATAATGATGCAGATCTAACAAAGGCGCGGCTGGCCATGGTCCAGGGCGTCGTCTCCGTCCTGGCATCGGGCCTCGCCATCCTCGGCGTCCATGCTCCGGACGAGATGCGGTAGTTTGGGGCGAACTACTTAAGGGGAATATTGGGGGTACCGGCAGAAGCCGGATCGCTTAGACTTGGTTGAAAGCCTTGTGGGTCGAAAGCCGCGCCTTGGTCGAGGGGCGCGCGGCTTTCCCGAAGGGACGCATCATCACGATGGCCGAACGATATCAGGACAGACCGTTTCCCTCCGATGACTATGGTCGCGGTGGCGACCCGCATGGGAAGACTGAAAACGATCCCTTGGCCGAGCTCGCCCGCCTGATCGGACAGACCGATCCGTTCGCAGCGCAGGGACGGCCGAGCGCGCAGCGACCGGCAGCGCCTGCCCAGAACTATCAGGACCACGACTATCCGCAGGACGATGATCAGCAGGACTATGCCGAGCAGGCCCCGCCGCCTCCGCCCGGGCCGCCGTCATGGATGCGGAGGGCCAACGTGCAACCGCAGCCGGCGCCAGCGTCCGAGCCCGACTATCCCGTCTCCGTGAACCCGGTTCATCCATTGCATCGCTATTCAGCCCAGCCGACCGCGCCCGAGCCTGATTTCCATCAGCCGCAAGCCTATCAGGATCACGCGTATCAGGATCAGGCCTATCAGGGCCACGCTCATCAGCAGCATGATCAGGCCCACCAGGAACAAGCCTATCAGGAACCGTATCAGCAGCCCGACCCGGCGCGCTACGACGACGCGCTCTATGGGCGGCTGGAGGCGGGCGAGCAGGACTATCAGCGCGATCCAGCTTATCCTGATGATCCCTACGCCTTCCAGAGTGACTATCCCGAAGCCGATCTCGACGAGCCGAAGAAGCCGCGCGGCGGCATGATGACGGTCGCAGCGATCCTTGCGCTCGCCGTGGTCGGCACTGGCGCGGCCTTCGCCTACAAGACCTATGTGGGCTCGCCCCGCAGCGGTGAGCCGCCGATCATCAAGGCTGACAACACCCCGACCAAGATCGTGCCGGCGCCGACGGACTCGGCGGCCAAGGTGCCGGATCGCATGGCGAGCGGCGACGGCTCCGAGAAGATCGTGCCGCGCGAAGAGACGCCCGTCGATGTCGCCGCCAAGGCGGGTGGTCCCCGTGTGGTGTTCCCGCCGCTGAACCCGAACGCGAACCCGCCGCCGGTGGCGAGCGTGTCGCCGTCCACGGTGCCGCCGCCGAGCGCAGGTCCGATCCCGAGCAACGGTACGCTGCCGGCCAATTCGCCGCGCCCAATCCGGACCGTGGCCGTGAAGGGGGATCAGACCGATAGCGCCACGCCGCAATCGGCTGCAGCCAAGCCGACGGCTGCTGCGCCGAAGCCTGTTGCCGTGCCCGCCGCACCGGCTGCGCCGCGCAATCCGCCGACCTCGGCCAATGCCAGCGCCAATCAGCCGATGTCGCTGGCGCCGCAATCGATGCCGGCGGCCGAGCCGCCGCAGCGGATGGCTGCGACCACCCCGACGCAGATAGCGCCCACCAGCAGTGGCGGTGGCTATATCGTGCAGGTCTCCTCGCAGCAGAGCGAGGACAGTGCCGCCGCGTCCTATCGGGTGCTGCAGAGCAAGTACGGCAGCGTGCTTGGATCGCGTGCCCCAGTGATCAAGCGGGTCGATCTGACCGAGAAGGGCAAGGGCATCGTCTATCGTGCCTTCGCCGGTCCCTACGGTTCCGCCCAGGAAGCGTCGCAGGCCTGCAACAGTTTGAAATCCGCAGGCCTGTCCGACTGCTTCGTCCAGAGGAATTAACGGCCGTTTCCTTGACCCCCTCGCGGGGCAGGGTTAATCGGCCGTTATGAGTACGCGGGCCTTCATTACCGGTGTATCCGGAACGGAACTGACCGCCGTCGAGCGGGAGTTTATCCGCGACCAGCGCCCATGGGGCTTCATCCTCTTCAAGCGCAATGTCGATACGCCGGCTCAAGTCGCTGCATTGGTTGCGGAATTGCGGGCGGTTGCGGGCACCGGTGACGCACCTGTCCTGATCGATCAGGAGGGCGGGCGGGTGCAGCGGCTGGGGCCGCCGCACTGGCCGGTCTATCCGCCGGGCGCGATTTTCTCGAGCTTGTACGACACTGATTCGGCGCTTGGACTGACGGCTGCGCGCCTCAGTGCCCGCCTGATCGCGGCCGATCTCGCCGATCTCGGCATTACCGTGGATTGCTTGCCGCTGGCCGATGTGCCGGTGTCGGGCGCTGATGCCGTCATCGGGAATCGGGCTTACGGCACCGAACCGGGCAAGGTCGCAGCGATCGCCCGCGCGGTCACCGAGGGGCTGGAGCAGGGCGGCGTCCTGCCGGTTCTCAAGCATATCCCCGGCCATGGCCGGGCCACCGCCGACACCCATTTCAAGCTGCCGACGGTTGATACGCCGAGGGACGAGCTGGAACGGACCGATTTCGCGGCGTTCAAGCCGCTCGCCGACCTGCCGATGGCCATGACTGCACATGTTGTGTTTAGCGCCGTCGACCCCGCCCATCCGGCGACGACTTCTGCGACAATGATTGCTCAGGTGATTCGCAGCGTAATCGGGTTCCAGGGTTTGTTAATGAGTGATGACGTGTCGATGAACGCGCTGTCGGGGAATATCGCCGAACGGACCCGCGCCATCTTCGCGGCCGGCTGCGATGTGGCCCTGCATTGCAACGGCAATATCGAGGAGATGCGCGAAGTCGCCGGCGAGACCCCTGAATTGTCGGGCCGGGCGCTGGAGCGAGCCAACGCCGCGCTCGCTGCGCGCAAGACGCCGCAGCCGTTCGACCGGGCGGCCGCACGCACTGAGCTGGACGCATTGATCGCACGGGCAAACACGGCATCCGCATGAGCGCAGAAATCCTATCGTTTGAAACCGGGCGGCCCGCAGAGCTCGCCGAGGATGAACCGGCGCTGGTCGTCGATGTTGAGGGCTATGAAGGTCCGCTCGACCTGTTGCTCGCGCTGGCGCGGAACCAGAAGGTCGACCTCGCCAAGATTTCGATCCTGGCGCTGGCCGACCAGTATCTCCACTTCATCGAAGCCGCGCGAAAGATCCGGCTCGAGCTCGCTGCCGACTACCTCGTCATGGCGGCCTGGCTCGCCTTCCTGAAGTCGCGGCTGCTGCTGCCGGAGCCGCCGAGTGCGGAAGGTCCGAGCGCCGAGCAGATGGCGACGGCGCTCGCCAACCGGCTGCGCCGGCTGGAAGCCATCCGCGAAGCCGCCAACCGGCTGATGAACCGGCCGCAATTGCAGCGCGATATCTTCCCGCGCGGCGAGCCCGAACAGATCGCCGAGATCAAGCATCCGAAATACACCGCGACGCTGTACGATTTGCTCACCGCCTACGCCGCGCAGCGCCAGTCGCGCGTGCTGGCGAGCGTGCATCTGGCCAAGCGCACCGTGTGGTCGCTCGCCGAAGCGCGCGCCACGCTGGAGCGGCTGGTCGGCAGCATCAGCGAGCAGGACGACTGGGGCGTGCTCGACGACTTCCTGATCCGGCACGTTGCCGATCCGACGCAGCGCGCGACGGTGTTCGCCTCGAGCTTCGCCGCCGCGCTCGAGCTGGTGCGTGAGGGTCAGCTCGAGCTGAACCAGAAAGAGGCGTTTGCGCCGATCTATTTCCGGAAGGGGCGGCCGAAACCGGTCGTGGACGCAGTTCCTGCGCCCGATGCGCCGGTCGGTTAAGTGCAAGAAGGAGAATCTGCCATGGCAAGCCTGGCTGAAGTGCGGGTAGAAGAGGCCGAGCCGATGGAGAACGAATCCCAGGCGCGTCCCGAGGAATTGCGGCTGCTGGAAGCGCTGCTGTTTGCGTCGAACGAACCGCTGGACACCGCCACGCTGGCCAAGCGCATGCCTGAGGGCGTCGACGTCAAGGCCGCGCTCGAGCAGCTCCAGGCCGATTATTCCTTGCGCGGGGTGAACCTCGTGCGCGTTGCCAACAAATGGACCTTCCGCACCGCCGGCGATCTCGCTTGGCTGATGACGCGCGAGAGCCACGAGACCCGCCGCCTGTCGCGCGCGGCGATCGAGGTGCTGGCGATCATCGCCTATCACCAGCCGGTGACGCGTGCCGAGATCGAGGAGATCCGCGGCGTTGTAACCTCCAAGGGCACGCTCGACGTGCTGCTGGAGACCGGCTGGATCAAGCCGCGCGGCCGCCGCAAGACGCCCGGCCGTCCGTTGACCTTCGGAACAACCGAGGACTTCCTGTCGCAATTCACGCTGGAACAGCTCGGCGATCTGCCGGGCCTGGAAGAGCTGAAGGGGACGGGCCTGCTGGATTCGCGCCTGCCGACCGGATTCAGCGTGCCGACGCCGTCGGACGACCCGGCCCTGCGCGAGGACGAGGATCCGCTGGAACCCGGCGAGGACCTCGATCTGGCGCTGGCACCCGCGGTCGAGCCCGAGACGCCGCCGGAAGGCGGCAATGAGGGCGGCGAGGGCGGCAGCGAGGACTGACGTCGCGGCCTTTTACGGGGCCCCCTGCGACCAGTTAACACTAGCAAGATTACGTAGCGCCAACAGCGAATTGGCGCTGCCTTGGTCCTTGTTTTTGAGGTCTGCCGCGCCTAGGTTTCGGGGAAGATCGGCCGGGTCCCCGGCCAAGCGTGTTTGGAGGGTTGCAGGATGGGTTCGCTTAGCATTTGGCACTGGATCCTGGTGATCGCAGTCGTCCTGCTGCTGTTCGGCCGCGGCAAGATTTCGGATCTGATGGGCGACGTGGCGCAAGGCATCAAGGCATTCAAGAAGGGCATGCAGGACGACGACAAGGTCGCCGACAAGCCCGAGCCTTCGAAGTCCATCGAGCACAATGCCGCGCCGACCGCGGCCCGGTCCGACGTCGGCAGCAAGGCCGTCTGAGCAAGAGTACGCGAGACGCGGGTAGCGGCCCCGATCCTGCGCGCAAGGGATTGGGCCGGTCGCGGCCTTGCGTGAACGGAAGACCTCATGTTCGACATCGGGTGGAGTGAACTGGTCCTGATCGGGGTCGTGGCCCTGGTCGCCATCGGCCCGAAAGAGCTGCCGGGCGTGCTGCGCATGGTCGGGCAGTGGATGGGCAAGGCCCGCAAGATGGCCGCCGAATTCCAGGGCCAGTTCCAGGAAGCGATGCGCGAGGCCGAGATGGCCGACCTCAAGAAGAGCTTCGATGAGGTCAAGGAAGCCGCCACCGGCTTCAATCCGCTGACCTCGCTGCAGAAGGACGTCAGCGACGCGCTCCGCGTCGATGCTCTGGACAAGCCGGCCGAGACGACCACGACGACTGCTGTCGAACCGCCGACGACACCAACGACGCCGGAAGCGCCGACGCCTGAGACCTTCGTGGAGGCCGAGGCGCATACGGCTGTGAACGAGCCGCTCGCCATCACCCGTGAGGTCGAGCAGGCGCAGGTTGCGCAGGACACCGTCATTCAGGACACGGCGCCATCCGAAGCGATCAAGGACGCCAAAGCGTCATGAGCGACGCCGATATCGAGGCCAGTAAAGCCCCTCTGATGGACCATCTGATCGAGCTGCGCTCGCGGCTGATCAAGGCGCTGCTCGGCTTCGGCGTGGCCTTCATTTTCTGCTTCTTCTTCGCCAAGCAGATCTACAACGTGCTGGTCTGGCCGTTCGTGTGGGTCGCGGGTCCGGAGAATTCCAAGTTCATCTACACCGCGCTGCTGGAATATTTCATCACCCAGCTCAAGCTCGCGCTGTTCGGTGCCGGCTTCATCTCGTTCCCGATCATCGCGACACAGATCTACAAGTTCGTCGCGCCCGGGCTCTACAAGCACGAGAAGCAGGCCTTCCTGCCGTATCTGGTGGCGACGCCGTTCTTCTTCGTGCTGGGCGCGGCGCTGGTCTATTTCGTCGTGCTGCCGATGCTGGTCCGCTTCTCGCTCGGTATGCAGCAGGCCGGCAGCGACGAGACCGCGCAGATCCAGCTCCTGCCCAAGGTCGGCGAATATCTGTCGCTGATGATGTCGCTGATCTTCGCCTTCGGCATCGCCTTCCAGCTTCCGGTGATCCTGACGCTGCTCGGCCGCATCGGCATCGTCAGCTCGAAGATGCTGCGCGAGAAGCGCCGCTATTTCATCGTGATCGCCTTCGTCATCGCGGCCGTGCTGACGCCGCCCGACGTGCTCAGCCAGTGCTCGCTCGCGATCCCCTTGCTGGCGCTCTACGAGGGCTCGATCATCGCGGTCGGGATGGTGGAGAAGAAGGCGGCCGCCTCGCAGGCCGCCACCGGCACCGACGTGTCGACGCCGGTCAATCCGGCGGAGTAGGGGCGGCCAAACCCACCAGTGTCATTCCCCGCGCATGCGGGGAATCCAGTACGCCGCGGCCTGTCGAGGAATCACCCCTGTCTCTGGAATACTGGATCGCCCGCTTTCGCGGGCGATGACAGCTGTGCTAGGGGGAACGCGCTGACGTACAACGTTTCCGTTGTAGGTTTACGCGCTGATCCAGGACCACCGCCATGCACGACATCAAATCGATCCGCGACAATCCGCAAGCCTTCGACGCCGGTCTCGCCCGGCGTGGCCTGAAGCCGTTGTCGGCATCGCTGCTCGCGATCGACGAGAAGCGGCGCGCGGCGATCCTTGCCTCGGAGCAGGCGCAGGCGCGGCGCAATGCGGCCTCCAAGGAGATCGGCGACGCCAAGAAGGCGAAGGATGACGCGCGCGCCGCCAAGCTGATGGCGGAGGTCGCCGAGCTCAAGACCACGATGCCCGAGCTCGAGGCCGTTGCGAAGGCCGCAGATGAGGAGCTTGCAACGGCGCTGTCGGCGATCCCCAATCTGCCGCTCGGCGAAGTGCCCGACGGCGTCGACGAGCACGGCAATGTGCAACGCCATGTGTTCGGCAACAGGCGCAACTATGCGTTCGCGCCCAAACCTCATGACGATCTCGGCGGCGCTCTCGGTGACATGGATTTCGAGACGGCGGCGAAACTTTCCGGCGCGCGTTTCGTCGTGTTGAAGAAGGGGCTGGCACGGCTCGAACGCGCGCTCGGCCAGTTCATGCTGAATCTGCACATCGACGAGCACGGCTATACCGAGATCAATCCGCCGCTGCTGGTGCGCAACGAGATCATGTTCGGCACCGGACAATTGCCGAAATTCGAGGACGATCAGTTCTGGGCGATCAAAGGCGAATTGCTCGCCGCACCCGATCTGGAGCGGCTGCGGACCGAGCGTCTCGGCATCATTCCGACAGCGGAGGTGGCGCTCACCAACCTGGTGCGCGAATCCATCCTCGATGAGAAGCAGCTGCCGATGCGGCTCACTGCGCTGACGCCGTGCTTCCGCGCCGAGGCGGGCGCCGCGGGCCGCGATACCCGCGGCATGATCCGTCAGCACCAGTTCACCAAGGTCGAGCTGGTCTCGATCACGACGCCGGAGGCCAGCAAGGACGAGCATGAGCGCATGCTCGCTTGCGCCGAGGAAGTGCTGCGCCGGCTCGACCTGCATTACCGCGTCATGACGCTGTGTACCGGGGATATGGGTTTTTCGTCGCAAAAAACCTATGACATCGAGGTCTGGATGCCCGGACAGGGCGAGGGCGGCGCGTTCCGCGAGATCTCGAGCTGCTCGGTCTGCGGCGATTTCCAGGCTCGCCGCATGGACGCCCGCTCGCGCGGTCCGGACGGCAAGCCACGCTTCGTGCATACGCTGAACGGCTCCGGCACCGCACTCGGCCGCGCGCTGATCGCCGTGATGGAGACCTATCAGCAAGAGGACGGCTCGATCGCGGTTCCCAGCGTGCTCCAGCCCTATATGGGCGGGCTGAAGGTGATCGCGCGCGAGTAGGGTTGCGAAGATCGGGCGGCCGGTTATCCTGCCGGCCACCCGCCAATGCGAACCCACCATTCATGGCCTTGCACCGCGACATCTTCTGGGTCGGCCGACAATGGGCGGTGACGGGTGCCGGCATCCAGGCCGTCGACCAGCGCCTCCGCGGCGTGCTCGATATCGAGGTCGCGCGGCTCTGGGACGAGGATCTGGTCCAGAGCCGGCGGGCCAAGCCCGGCGTGAATGCTGCGGATTTCGACAGCGCGCTGACGATGGCACGCGAACGCTTTCCGGGGGCGGATCCGATCGTTGCGCAATTGCAGGCGCTCGGCGTCATCGAAGCTCCCGTCGTGAGCCCGGTTGTGCCGGCGATGACATTGCGTGCCGAAGGCCGGCTGGCGCGCTTCCTGCCGCAATGGCGCGTCCGCAGGTAAACGGGACCAAGCCGGGAACGACGGTCCCCATCGGCCGGTTTGCCTGATCGGCCCCGGCCGGATAAGACGGCTCAGACCCCGCTTTCTGGAATCGGCCCTTCGCATGCGTATTCTCTGCACCAATGACGACGGCATTCATGCTCCCGGCCTCAAGGTCGTGGAGGAGATCGCCAGGGCGCTGTCCGACGACGTCTGGGTGGTCGCGCCCGAGCTCGACCAGTCCGGCGTGTCGCATTCGCTGTCGCTGAACGATCCGCTCCGCCTGCGCGAGGTCGGCCCGCGCCACTTCGCCGTGCGCGGCACGCCGACCGACTGCGTCATCATGGGCGCGCGGCATATTCTGGGCACCACGCTGCCGGACCTCGTGCTGTCCGGCGTCAACAAGGGCCGCAACGTCGCCGAGGACGTGGTCTATTCCGGCACCATCGCCGGCGCGCTGGAAGGCACCATCCTGGGGCTGCCCTCGTTCGCACTGTCACAGGAGTTCAGCGTCGAGACGCGAGATCGGCCGCAATGGGACACCGCGCGCAAGTTCGGGCCCGACATCCTGCGCAAGGTGATGGCTGCCGGGATCCCAAAGGACACCGTCATCAACGTCAACTTCCCGTCCTGTGCGCCGGAGGAGGTGCTGGGCATTCGCGTCACGCGCCAGGGCAAGCGCAATCTCGGCTTCCTCAGGATCGACGAGCGCAGGGACGGCCGGGGCAATCCCTATTTCTGGATCGGCTTCGAGCGCGCGGCGATGATGGATACGCCAGCCGACGGCACCGACCTCGCGGCACTGCGCGAACGCTACGTCTCGGTCACGCCGCTTCGGCTCGACCGCACCAATGAAGCGTTTTCCGACGCGCTGAGTGCGACGCTGAAATAGCTAGCCGTCGCGCAGCGCGGCTTCGATCGTCTTGCCGAGCGCGTCGAGCTGGAACGGCTTCTGGAGCGCGGGCCGGTCGCGGTACTGCTCGGGCAGGCCCGAGGAGCCGTAGCCGGTGGCGAAGATGAACGGGCAACCCTTCGCCTTGATGACGTCGGCAACCGGCGAGATGACCTTGCCGTTGACGTTGACGTCGAGGATGGCGATGTCGAACTCGGTCGCCTGGGCGAGCCGCATCGCCTCGGTGATGTCGCCGGCTTCGGCTGCGATCTTGTAGCCGAGCTCCTCGAGCATGTCCGCGACCATCATCCTGATCATCACCTCGTCTTCGACGAGGAATACAGAGCGGCCCGAAAGCCCTGTCGCGGTCATTGTCGCTGAGTCCTTGCCCATTTGCGGAAACGTTCGCAGATAACACGAATCGACGCAATGCGCGTCGGCGAAGGGACGCCTGAAAATGACCTTTTGCCGTCAGCCCGCTGCAAGCCGATTTGTGGTCAAATGCTGTAGCCAAAGGCTATCATGGGTTCCTGAGCAGGAACAAGATTCTTGCCCGGGCGCGCGCGGCGGAAGCCGCGATCCCGAATGACGAGACGACACAGGAAGCGATGACCTCCCATCAGCACCCAACGGAAAAGATGATGTTTCAGCTCACGCTGAGACGCCGGGGCATCAGCGACCAGGCGGTGCTGCGGACCATGGAGGAGGTGCCGCGCGAGCTGTTCGTCGACGAAGCCGATCGCGAGGGGGCCTATCGTGACACCGCGCTGCCGATCGCCTGCGGGCAGACCATCAGCCAGCCCTTCGTCGTCGCCTACATGACCGAGCAGCTCCAGCTGCAGAAGAAGCACCGGGTGCTCGAGATCGGCGCCGGCTCCGGCTATCAGGCCGCCGTGCTGTCGCGGCTCGCCGGCCAGGTGCTGACAATCGAGCGCTATCGCAAGCTGGCGGACACGGCGCGCGCCAGACTTGAAAAGCTCGGCTGTCACAATGTCGAGGTGATGCTCGCCGACGGCCTCAATCTGCCGGCCAATATCGGTCCGTTCGACCGCATCATCGTGACCGCCGCGATGGAGCAGCTCCCGGAGAATCTGGTCGACCGGCTGGAGGTCGGCGGCATCCTGATCGCGCCCGTCGGCCCGCACCAGGGCGTGCAGACGCTGGTCCGTCTCACCCGCACCGAAGCCGGGATCAACCGCAAGGAACTCGTCGAGGTCCGTTTCGTGCCGGCGCTGCCCGGGGTGGCGCGGGAGCTGTAGAATTCCGGATCGGCTGTGCTGCCAACATCTTATTGGGAGGGTTAAGCCGTTATTTACTCGGCGCGTGTTTACTTAAAAGACCAGTTCTGTTGCGTACGAGTGAGTAACCATGTCTGTCGTCGCCGAGTTGCTTTACTCGCGCCGCGTACCGCAGGTCGCGGTGCTGGCGCTGATCTCCTTCAGCTTCGCAGGATGCAGCGCCGACATGTCGTCGCGGCTGTCCCAGTCGAACTTCTCCAATCCCTTCGCCTCCGACCAGACCGGTTCGGTGCAGCAGGCACCGCCGCCGCAGCGCGAGCTGCCGCAATATTCGCGGCCGCAGACGCAGCCTGGTTCCTACCAGTCGCAGCCCTTGCCGCCGCCGGCGGTGTCCGCGCCGCAATCCTATCCCGTTGCGGCGGGTGGTGGCGTGTCCGGAGGCGGCCGCGGCGTCGGCACCTACGCGCCCCCGGCGCAGCCGCATCTCGAAACGACAGCCACCGTGCCGCCGCGCTCGGTCGCGGCCGCGCAGCCGGCCGGCGGGACCAAGATCATCGTCGGCACCAGCGACACGCTCGAGGTGCTCGCCAAGCGCTATCGCGTCACGCCGCAGTCGATCCTCGCCGCCAACGGCTACAAGGGGCCGCGCGCGCTCTCGCCCGGCCAGCAGCTGATCATCCCGCATCCGGGCGCCACTGCTGCTGCGCCCGCGCCAGCGATGGCTCCCGTCGCGGCGGCTCCCGCGTTAGCGCCTGCGAAGCCGGTTGCCGCCATGGCTGCGCCATCGAGCACGCACTTCGTCAACCACGGCGACACGCTCGCCAGCATCGCCCGCAAGAACCATATCTCGGCGGCCGAGCTGGCTCGCGCCAACGGCCTCGATCCGTCGACCAAGCTCAAGCTCGGCACCAAGCTGTCCGTGCCCGGTGCCAAGACCGCTGCCGTCGCAGCGCCGGTTGCTGCTGCCCCCGCCGTCGGGACGCTTCAGCCCGTTGCGGCCGCGCCCGTACCCGCCACCAAGGTGGCTGCCGTCGCAGCGCCCGTGCAGAGCGCACGCCTCGCCCAGGCCACGGCCAATGTCGAAGAGAAGCCCGCTGCCGAGGCTTCGGCGAAGGCCGCGGAGACGACCAGCGCGCTGCCGACCTTCCGCTGGCCGGTGCGCGGCAAGGTGGTCACGAGCTACGGCGCCAAGACCAACGGCAAGTCCAACGACGGCATCAATCTCGCGGTGCCCGAGGGGACGCCGGTCAAGGCGGCCGAAGACGGCGTCGTCGCCTATTCCGGCAACGAGCTGAAGGGTTACGGCAATCTGGTCCTGGTTCGGCACTCCAACGGCTACGTCACCGCATATGCCCATGCGAGTGAGCTGATGGTGAAGCGCGGAGATACCATCAAGCGCGGCCAGGTCATTGCCAAGTCGGGTCAATCCGGGGAGGTGGCGTCGCCGCAGCTCCACTTCGAGATCCGTAAGGGATCGAGCCCGGTTGACCCGCTTCAATTCCTGAACGGGGCATAACTTCCTTCAACGTAAGACGATCGTCATCGCCCGCGTTAGCGGGCGATTTCGTTTGTGGCGATGGCTATCGTCGAGCGCTCCCGCTACGTCGCCGCCAGCTTCACACCCAGCCGGCCCGCCAGCTCTTGCACGAACTGCCAGGCGACGCGGCCCGAGCGGGAGCCGCGCGTCGTGGACCATTCCAGCGCCTCGCGCTCCAGCGCCTCGTCGTCGATCTTGACGCCGAAATGGCCGCAATAGCCGCGCACCATGGCGAGGTATTCGTCCTGGCTGCAGCGGTGGAAGCCGAGCCACAGGCCGAAGCGATCCGACAGCGAGACCTTCTCCTCGACGGCTTCGCCGGGATTGATCGCGGTCGAGCGCTCGTTCTCGATCATCTCGCGCGCGAGCAGATGGCGGCGGTTGGAGGTGGCGTAGAGGATGACGTTCTCTGGCCGGCCCTCGATGCCGCCTTCGAGCACGGCCTTGAGCGACTTGTAGGACGCATCGTTGCCGTCGAAGGAGAGATCGTCGCAGAACACGATGAAACGGAACGAGGAGGCGCGCAGTTGCTCCATCAGCGCGGGCAGGCTCTCGATGTCCTCGCGGTGGATCTCGATCAGCTTCAATCTGTCCGCCGGCTTGCGCTCCGCATTGATGCTGGCATGCGCCGCCTTCACCAGCGACGACTTGCCCATGCCGCGCGCGCCCCAGAGCAGGGCGTTGTTGGCGGGCAGGCCGTTGGCGAAGCGCTCGGTGTTCTCCATCAGGATGTCGCGCATCCGGTCGACGCCCTTCAGGAGGAACAGCTCGACCCGGCTGACTCGCGGCACCGCGGCAAGGCGGCCGTCCGGATGCCAGACGAACGCATCCGCCTGCTTGAACGACTCACGCGCGACGGCGGGCTTGCCCTGGGCTGCGAGGTGCGCGGCAATGGTCTCCAGCGCGCGGACGATCCGCTCCTGGGAGAGGTCCGGCGATGCCTTGAGGGCCGTCTTGACGGTCCCCTTGGGGCGATTTGCCGCGACGCGGGCGGGAGTCTTGGCAGGGGTGCGGGGGCCTTTGCCGGCCGGGCTTTTGCTTGGTTTTTGGGGCATGTCCGAAGTTCCTGAGAATGCAGCCTTATCGGGCCTGACGGCGCGCCGCAAGGTGGCCAAAAGGGCGGTCTGGCAGCGTTGCAATTGGGGCAATGGCCGCTATAGTCCGCGCGAATTTGACCGAGCCGGTCGCCTTTGAGGGCCTGACCGGCTTTCCCCCGTTCTCACGAGGATCGTCCGAATGTTCATTACCCCTGCGTATGCCCAGGCCGCGGGCGCCGGCGACACCAACAGCATGTTGATGTCGCTGCTGCCGTTCGCCCTGATCTTCGTGATCATGTACTTCCTGATTCTGCGTCCGCAGCAGAAGAAGGTGAAGGACCACGCTGATCTCGTGAAGAACATCCGCCGCGGCGACACGGTGGTGACCTCGGGCGGCCTCGTCGGCAAGGTCACCAAGGTTGTCGACGACGACCAGATCGAGTTCGAGATTTCCGATGGCGTGCGGGTGCGGCAGATGCGCCAGATGATTTCGGGCGTGCGTGCCAAGGGCGAGCCGGCCAAGGAATCCAAGGATAGCAAGGAAGCCGCCAAGGACGACGCCGCGTCGAAGTGAGCGCTTCCGCGAGCATCTCAAGTCTCCCGATCTGACAGGTCCAGTCGATGTTGTATTTCACGCGGTGGAAGGCGCTCGGGATTATCCTGACGGCGCTGATCGTGTGCCTCTGCGCGGTCCCGAACTTCTTCCCCGAGGCGCAGGTCAAGACCTGGCCCGCCTGGGCGCAGCGCCGGCTCGTGCTCGGCCTCGACCTCCAGGGCGGCTCCTCTCTGCAGCTCGAGGTCGACGCCAACTACGTGAAGAAGGAAAAGCTCGACCAGATCCGCGACGACGTCCGTCGCGTGCTGCGCGAGGCCAAGATCGTTTACACTGGTCTCGTGACGAAGGGCGATGCCGTCGAGGTGCGCGTCAAGGACGCGGACGTCCAGACGGCGCTCGCCAAGTTGCGTGAGCTTGCGCAGCCGATTGGCGGCCTTATGGGGTCCACCGGTCAGCGCGACCTTGAAGCCGCCGATGCCGGTGGCGGATTGATCCGCCTCAGTATTTCAGAGGCCGCGATGCTCGACCGCATGCGCAAGACCATCGAGCAGTCGATCCAGATCGTCGAGAAGCGGGTCAACGAACTCGGTACCGTCGAGCCCATCATCCAGCGTCAGGGTAACGACCGCATCCTGGTGCAGGTGCCGGGTTTGCAGGATCCCACCCATTTGAAGGAGTTGCTGGGCAAGACCGCGAAGATGGAATTCCGCATGGTCGATCCCTCGGTGCCGCCGGACCAGGCACAGCAGGGCAGGTTGCCGCCGGACTCGGAGTTCCTGCCGGCCGCCACGCCACCGCCGCCCGGCTACGTCGTCAAGAAGCAGGTGCTGGTTGCGGGCGGCGATCTGACCGACGCCCAAGCGACCTTCGACCAGCGTACCAATGAGCCGGTCGTCAGCTTCAAGTTCAATACCTCGGGCGCGCGTAAGTTCTCGCAGGCCACGCAGGAGAATGTCGGGCTGCCCTTCGCGATCATCCTCGACGGCAAGGTGATCTCGGCACCGGTCATTCGTGAGCCGATCACCGGCGGCCAGGGCCAGATCTCCGGGAGTTTCACCGTGCAGTCGGCCAACGACCTCGCGATTCTCTTGCGCGCCGGCGCGCTGCCGGCGCCGCTCACGGTGGTCGAGGAGCGCACCGTCGGTCCGGGCCTCGGCCAGGACTCGATCGACAAGGGGGAACTTGCGGCCTATGTCGGATCGATCATGGTCATCATTTTCATGCTCGTGACCTACCGGCTGTTTGGGGTCTTCGCCAACATCGCGGTTGCCATCAACGTCGCCATGATCTTCGGCCTGTTGTCGCTGCTCAGCGCCACGCTGACGCTGCCCGGCATCGCCGGCATCGTGCTCACCGTCGGCATCGCGGTCGACTCCAACGTGCTGATCTACGAGCGCATCCGCGAGGAGTTGCGCGGCGGGAGAAGCCCGATCTCGGCGATCGACGCAGGCTTCAAGCGGGCGCTCGCGACCATCCTCGATTCCAACATCACGACCTTCATTGCTGCTGCCGTGCTGTTCATGATCGGCACCGGTCCGGTGCGCGGCTTCGCAGTGACGCTCGGCATCGGCATCATCACCACGGTCTTCACCGCCTTCACCATGACCCGCCTGATCGTGGCATGGTGGGTACAGTGGAAGCGGCCGAAGACTGTGCCGATTTGACAATTCGAGGCCGGCTGTGACCACTACTCAACTCGTTCTTATCTCTCTCGGCGTCCTGATTGCCGCGCTGACCGTGGTCAGCGTGCTCGGCCTCCTGCCGTCGCTGCGCATCGTTCCAGACGATACGCATTTCGACTTCACGCGCTTCCGCCGCATCAGCTTCCCGGTCTCGGCGGCGCTGTCGATCGTCGCGATCACGCTGTTCTTCACTCATGGCCTGAACTTCGGCATCGACTTCAAGGGCGGCACGTTGATGGAGGTCCGGGCCAAGTCGGGCTCGGCCGATCTTGCGCAGATGCGCACGACCCTCGGCAGCCTCGGCCTTGGCGAAGTCCAGCTGCAGCAATTCGGCGGTCCCGCCGACGTGCTGCTTCGCGTGGCCGAGCAGCCGGGCGGCGACAAGGCGCAGCAGGCGGCCGTGGACAAGGTTCGCGGCGCCCTCGGCGAGGCCGTGGAGTATCGCCGCGTCGAGGTGGTGGGCCCGCGTGTCTCCGGCGAGCTGCTGGGTTGGGGCATGGCCGGCCTGATGCTCGCGATCGTCGCCATCCTGATCTATCTCTGGTTCCGGTTCGAATGGCAGTTCGCGCTCGGCGCCATGATCGCCAACGTGCACGACATCGTGCTGACGATCGGCTTCATGTCGATCAGCCAGGTCGATTTCGACCTGACTAGCATCGCGGCACTCCTGACCATTCTGGGCTATTCGCTCAACGACACCGTCGTCATCTACGACCGCATCCGTGAAATGCTGCGGCGCTACAAGAAGATGCCGATGCCGCAGCTTCTCAACGAGTCCATCAACTCGACACTGTCGCGCTCGATCATCACCCACTTCACGGTGACACTGGCGCTGCTGGCCCTGCTGCTGTTCGGCGGCCATGCCATCCACAGCTTCACCGCGGTGATGATGTTCGGCGTGGTGCTGGTCGGCACCTACACCTCGATCTTCATCGCAGCCCCGATCCTGATCTATCTCGGTGTCGGCGAGCATCGCGAAGATGCGCCCGACACCGCGACGCCGGCGAAGAAAAGCAAGGCATGATCCGAACCGCATTGCCCTCGCAGGCGTTTGCGAGGGCAGTCAGAAAATTCGGACGACACTGATGGCTGGCGATCCCAACGCTCCGCATTTCCCGCGCTCGGCGCCGATCGACGCCTATGGCAAGGGCGGCTTCGCCTTTGCCGGCATGTCGCACCGAGGCTCGCTGTTGTGCCTGCCCGAGGCGATCTGGGCCTGGGATGTGACCGATCCCGCAAAGATCGACCGCTATTCGCTGGATCGGGTTTTCACCGCCGCCAACAGCATCGACACGCTCCTGATCGGCACCGGAACCGGCATGTGGCTGCCACCGCCGGAGCTGCGGCAGGCGCTCAAAGCGGTGAGGGTGGTGCTGGACACGATGCAGACCGGTCCCGCCGTGCGGACCTACAACATCATGATCGGCGAACGGCGGCGCGTCGCCGCCGCGCTCATCGCCGTGCCATGAGCAGCGCTGCGCCGCCGCCCGACACCGTTGCGTTCTGTGCCCATCTCGTGCGCAGCCACGACTTTCCGCGCTATGCCGCGACCCTGTTCGCCCCCGCTGCCGAGCGCCGCGCGCTGCTGGCGCTTTATGCCTTCAATGTCGAGATTGTCCGGGTCCGCGATCAGGTCAGCCAGCCCTTGCCAGGCGAAATCCGCCTGCAATGGTGGACCGACATGCTGTCGGGCCAAGTCCATGGCAGCGCCGAGGGCAATCCGGTGGCGGCCGAGCTGTTGCGCGCGATCCGCGATTTCGACCTGCCGGTCGAGCCGCTGTCGCTGCTCGCCGACGAGCATCAGTTCGATCTCTACAACGATCCGATGCCGACACTGACGGCGCTGGAGGGCTATCTGGCGGCAACATGTTCGGCGCTGTTCGATCTCGCAGCCCGGATCGTGGCGCCGCCGTCGGAGGCGATCGGGCATCTCGCCAGGCATGCCGGGCTGGCTCAGGGCATCGTGCAGGTCATCGCCAATTTGCCGCGCGATGCCGCGCATCGGCAGTTGTTCCTGCCGCAGCAGGTGATGGCGAGCCATGGCTGCCAGATGGAGGAAGTGTTCGCCGGCAAGGAGACGCCGGCCTTGCGCGCCGTGCTGGACCAGCTCGCGAGCGAGGCGCAGCGGCATCTGGCGACTGCCTTGTCGCTGCTCGCGGAGGTGCCGGCACCGGCACGTCCTGCCTTTCTGCCGCTGAGCCTGGTGCGGGCCGATCTCAAGCGCCTGTCGCAACCGGGGCGCAATCCGTTTGCGCCGCAGCCGACGTCGCGGCTGCGCACGCTGTGGACGCTGTGGCGGGCTTCACGTTCCCGGGAATTTACCAAATAGCGGTTGGCTTATCGCCTCAAACCGCCAGATGCTCTATGCTGTCCCATGGCTGAGTTGTCCCCAAGCACATCGCCCGACCTGAGCGGTTTTCCGGTCACGCCGAGCGACATTCACGCCGCCGCCGAGACCATCCGCGGCGCCGTCGTCGAGACGCCTTGCAGCTACAGCCGCACGCTGAGCAGCATCTGCGGCTGCGACATCTGGCTCAAATTCGAGAACCTCCAGTTCACCTCCTCGTTCAAGGAGCGCGGCGCGCTCAACCGTCTCACCGCGCTGACGTCCGAGGAGCGCGCGCGGGGCGTCATCGCCATGTCGGCCGGCAACCACGCGCAGGGCGTTGCCTATCACGCCAGGCGGCTCGGCATTCCCGCCACCATCGTGATGCCGGTCGGCACGCCGATGGTGAAGGTCGAGAACACCAGGCATCACGGCGCCGAGGTGGTGGTGACGGGCGCGACGCTGGAGGAGGCGGCTGCGTATGCGCGAAGCCACGGCGAAGCCCGCGGTATGATCTTCGTCCATCCCTACGATGATCCGCTGGTCATCGCGGGGCAAGGCACGGTCGGACTGGAGATGATGAAGGCCGTGCCGGAGCTCGATACGCTGGTCGTCCCGATCGGCGGCGGCGGGCTGGTCAGCGGCATCGCCATCGCCGCCAAATCGATCAAGCCGTCGTTGCGAATCCTGGGCGTCGAGGCCTGGCTCTATCCCTCGATGTACAACGCCATCCACGACGGCAATCTGCCGGCGCGCGGCGATACGCTGGCCGAAGGCATTGCGGTGAAATCGCCCGGCAAGATCACAACCGAAATCGTCCGCCGCCTCGTCGACGACATCGCGCTGGTCAACGAAGCCGAGCTCGAACGCGCGGTCGCGACCCTGATCTCGATCGAGAAGACGGTCGTGGAAGGTGCCGGCGCCGCCGGCCTCGCCGCGCTGATGTCCGATCCCTCCCGCTTTGCCGGCCAGAAGGTCGGCCTCGTCCTGAGTGGGGGCAACATCGATACGCGGCTGATCGCATCTGTCCTCACGCGCGAGCTGGCACGCGAAGGACGGCTGACCCAGCTCTCGCTCGATATCCCCGACAGACCCGGGCAACTCGCCGCCGTCGCGGCACTGCTGGCCGAGGCAGGCGCCAACATCATCGAAGTCTCGCATCAGCGGACCTTCTCCGATCTGCCGGCCAAGGCGACGCTGCTGCAACTCGTCATCGAGACCCGCGACAGTGCACATCTCGACGAGGTCATGGCGAGGCTCAGTGCATCGGGATTGAGCGCACGCTGCACCTGAGGCGAGTTTGACGGTTACTCCGGCAATCCCGCGGCGCGAAGCGCTTCACCGAGCGACGCTGCCAGCGCCGGAGCGCAGTTGACGCCCTGGAATTGACGGCCGTAGCGGAAGGTCGGGTGTAACTCCAGCACCCGGGCCGCCGCCGTTCTCGCCTCCTGCAATCGTCCTAACTTTGCGAGCGCCGCGGCCAGTTGCACGTGGGTGATGCTGTGACGCGGATTGGCCTGAACGGAGCGGTAAGCGGCGCGACAGGCTTCCTCGTACCGGCCGTGGTGGAAATGCCCCATCGCCTGCGCGTCGAAGGCGGCGAAGGCCCAGGAGTCGAACGGGCTGAGCCGCATGCCGCGCTCGCTCCATTCGATAGCGCGGTCGGCATCGCCGCCCCAGCCGAGCATGACGCTGCCGAGGATGTAAGTCAGCGCCGATGATGGGCTGATCGCGAGCGCGGCATCGAGTGCGGTGAATGCCGAGGAGCGATCGTGGCCATCCATGCCGATCGAAAAGCCTGCCAGCGTGAGGGCAACCGCATCATCCTGCCCGTGGGCAATGGCCGAACGCGCGTGTCGGATCGAGTCTGCGCGGCTCGCCTCCTGCAAACCTGCGCGGAGGAACAGGCAATGATGGCACATCGCAGCATTGCCGTGCGCCAGCGCATAGGAGGGCTCGAGCGCGATCGCACGCTCGAGCAATACAAGGGCCTGCGTCACCTGCTCCGGCATGCCGGAATCAACATCCGGCTGGGCGCGCAGGACGAGGTCATAGGCATCGAGGCTATCCGGCCGCTTACGCTTGACCCTGTTGATCTCGGCGCGGCGCAGGCTCGGTGCGATGGCGCCGACGACGGACATGGCGATGTCGTCCTGAAGTCCGAAAATATCATCGGATTGACGGTCATACCGCTCGGCCCACACATGCATGCCGGTCGATGCGTCGATCAGTTGACCCGTAATGCGCACATTGCCGCTAGCCTTCCGGACGCTGCCTTCCAGCACGTAGCGTACGCCAAGCTCGCGGCCGACCTGCTTCACGTCGACCGCTCGGCCCTTGTACGTGAATGTGGAGTTTCTCGCGATTACGAATAGCCAGTTGATGCGGGACAGACCGGTGATGATGTCGTCGACCATTCCGTCGGCAAAGTAGTCTTGCTCCGCATCGCCGCTCAAGTTCGCAAAGGGCAACACCGCAATTGATGGCCTCTCGGGCAATGTCAGCGACGGCGCGGATTCCCGGTCCGGGTCGGACGCCGTCACGGCCGGCCCGACATAGCGATAGCCGCGCCGTGGCAGCGTCTCGATCCATTGCGCCTCTCCGGAAGCGTCTGCCAGCGTGCGGCGGACGGCCGCGATCTGGACGGTCAGGTTGCTGTCCTCGATCGCTTGGGCGGGCCACGCCGCCTCGATCAGGGCATCCTTGGATACTGGCGTGCCAGCGCGCCGCACCAGCAGGGCCAGGAGCAGCACGGCGCGTTGGCCGAGCGGGGTCGGCTCGGCTCCGCGGAACAGAATCCCTGCATCGACATCGAGGCGAAAGGGACCAAATTCAAGGATCGCGGCCATCGCTCAAGAAGGACACATTTCGCAGGTTTTTTGCAATGTTTTCCGCACCTCTTCGCTACTTCCCGGAGCGGGCGGACCATCATGGTGCCGTTGCCATGCCGTGCAGCAACCAGCGATGGAGGACCACATGAACGCAAAGCCGCTCATCCGCAGGCCCGGCGAAACCGGGGGAGTGATGCTGCGGGGCCAGCCGATGGCCTTTCTGGTGACGGGAGAGGACACCCGCTACACCAGCATGTTCGATTGGACGATTCCCGCAGGGTTCGCCACGGGCCGGCACGTTCATCGTGTGCAGGAAGAGACCTTCTACATGCTTGAGGGCGAATGCGAATGGCACGTCGCCGAAGAGGTCGTCCGAGCCACGCCGGGGACCTACCTCTTCATTCCTCCGGGCGTTCCCCACAACATCACCAATGTCAGCGACAAGCCCGCGCGCGTGCTCATGACAGTGTCTCCGCCCGGGCACGAGCATTATTTCGAGGAATTAGCCAAGCTGACCGCCGCTGGAACTCCGGACGCGAAAGCCATCAGCGAGTTGCGCGCCCGGTTCGACACGGACCAGTTGTCGGCACTGACGACAAGGCCCTGAAAGTCCTGGCCGAAAGGAGGGCGCTATCGCGGCGCCAAACCCGCGAGGTGGCCGATCAGCCGGTCGATCTCTGCCTCCGTATTGTAGTAATGCGGCGAGGCCCGCACGACCGGCGGCAGTGCGCGGACTTCCGCATCGATGCGGGTGCTCGCGGGATCTGACGCGCCGATGGTGATGCCGGCCGTGGCGGCGCTGCGGACGATGGCATCCGCCTCATACCCCTCCATCGTGAAGCTGACGATCGCGCCCGGCGCGCGGCCGAGGTCGCGAATAGTGATGCCGCGAATGCCGGCAAGGCCGCCGCGAAGACGATCCGCAAGCAGGCGGCAGCGCTGCTCGATAGGGTCGATGCCTATCGCGAGGGCGTAGTCGACGGCAGCGCCGAGACCGAGGCGTGCTGCGTAATTGTTCTCCCATGTCTCGAAACGGCGCGCGTCGTCACGGAGCTGATATTCATCTCGCGAGACCCAGGGCGCCGCGAAATGGTCGATCATCGGCGGCTCGAGTTGTTGCAGCAGGGCACGGCGGACGTAGAGAAAGCCGGTGCCGCGCGGGCCGCGGAGGAATTTGCGCCCCGTGGCCGACAGCATGTCACAGCCGATGGCTTCGACGTCAACCTCCATCTGGCCGACCGCCTGGCAGGCGTCGAGCAGATAGGGGATGCCGTGCGCCCGCGCGATCCTGCCGATCGCAGCGGCCGGATTGACCAGCCCTCCATTGGTCGGAACCCAGGTGATCGCGATCAGCTTCGCGCGCTCGTCGATCATGCGTTCGAGCGCATGGACGTCGAGCTCGCCGCTGGCATCGCTCGGCACCACGTCGATGACTGCGCCCGTGCGCTTGGCGACCTGAAGAAAGGCGACATAGTTGGCGGCGTATTCCGCCTCGGCCGTGAGGATCCGGTCGCCCTTGCGGAACGGAAGCGCGTAGAACGCCATCTGCCAGGCAACCGTCGCGTTTTCCACGAGCGCGATTTCATCGGGAGCAGCATTCAGCAGGCGGGCCACCGAGCCGTAGACCGCGTCGAGCCGGGCGGACTCGCGATCGGCGGCCGCATAGCCTCCTATCTCACTCTCCAGATCGATATGCTGCTTCATCGCCGCGACGACAGGCGCCGGCATCAGAGCCGCGCCAGCGTTGTGGAGATAAGCAAGACGGGAGGCGGCTGGCGTGTCGGCCCGGATTTGGTCGATGTCGATCACGTGAGAGCCTCCGCTTTTGGATTCCCGAAGTTAGACACAATGACGCACGCGAGCAAGACGAGCAAACGGAAGGTGCGGCTGGAGCATGCTGATCCGGATGCATATGCTGAGAGAAAGCATGGTGTGCTAGGGCCTGAAAGGAGCGCACAATGGCGAGGAACACGATTTGCCTCTGGTACGACAAGGACGCCGAGGCGGCTGCCCGCTTCTATGCCGAGACCTTTCCGGACAGCACCGTAAGTGCCGTCCACCGCGCGCCCAGCGATTATCCCTCAGGCAAGGCCGGCGATGTGCTCACCGTCGAATTCACCGTGGCCGGCGTTGCCTGTCTCGGCCTCAACGGCGGTCCGATCTTCAAGCACAACGAGGCGTTCTCGTTCCAGATCGCGACCGACGATCAGGAGGAGACCGACCGCTATTGGAATGCCATCGTCGGCAATGGCGGGCAGGAGAGCGCGTGCGGCTGGTGCAAGGACCGATGGGGCCTCTCGTGGCAGATCACGCCGCGCGTGCTGACCGAGGCGCTGGCGGCCGGCGGGGCCGAAGCCAAGCGCGCGTTCGACGCGATGATGGGGATGACGAAGATCGACGTCGCCGCGATCGAGGCGGCGCGCCGCGGCTGAGATCGTCTCGCCTCAGATACAGAGGCTGAGCAGCTTGATGTGACAGTCGCTGGACTTCGGCTTGGGCCTGGGCTTGCTTGGGGGCGCGGCCTGACGCTTCACGGCGACCAAAGGCTCGCCGTCCTTCTTCCGCTTGCCCTTGTCCTTAACCTTGGGCTCGTAATCGCCGGCGATCACCATCGCCCAATAGGTGCGCTTGCCGCTGGCATTTCTTGCGCTCGCGATGCCGACGCGGGAGGCGTTGTGCAGCAGCAGGTTCTTGCGGTGCCCGGAGGAGTCGATCCACTGTCCCAGCGTCTTCTCGAAATTGTCGTAGCCGTAGGCGATGTTTTCCGCTGCGCGCCCGGCACCGGCCGGCGCGACACGGCGGTTGAACGGGCCGAGGGCGTCGTGGCTGAGATCGTCCTTCGCCGCCATCGCGCGGGCCTGGTCCATGGCGATGTGGTCCAGCGTTGAATCGCGGACGACGCGAACTTCGCCGTGCTTGAGGCGGAAGCTGGAGATCAGCTCGGCCGGGGATTCAGCCATTGCGGGGGCGGTGGCGAGCAGCATCAGGCCGGCGACCATTGTGCCAGCTACACGATGCGTCATCATTCCCCGAGTGCCCATAACCCCGCCAAGTCCGCCTTTTATCCGACCGCTTCTCTATCGCCAATGTGGACGCTTCAAGGCGCGAGCCCCCCGCCCTAGCTCGTCGGCAGGTCCGCCTCGAAATTGAAGCGGTCGCGCAGGTTCTTGCGCTGCTCCAGGATGTCCTTGAGGAAGGCGCGGTCCTGATCGCTCTTCATCATCGGCTCGATCAGGTCGAGCTGGTTCATGGCGACCAGTTGCAAGATCTCGGTGCGCGGCTTGCCGCTGGTATCGCGGGGCAGCGCGTGCACGACCTGGATGTGCTCCGGCGGCTTCGGGCCCTTGGCGGCGGACAGCTCGCTCCGAAGCTCACTCTCGAGCGCGCTTTGATCAGCCTCGACGAAGGCATAGAGCCCGACGCCGGAGCGGCGGTCGGCAAAAGCGACGATCGCGGTGTCGCGCACAGCCGGGTTCTTGCGGATCAGTTCCGCCAGCACCGGCGCGTCGTTGACAAGCCGGCGGCCGCCGCCCTCGCGGTCGGTGAAGTTGAACAGGCCGCGCGTGATCGCTCGATAGACCTTCTTGCCGGTCATGAGCCAAAGGCTCGCCGCGAACGATTTCTTCGCCAGGATTTTTCGTTCGCGCGGAGTCAGCGCCTCGGGTGCATAGGAGCGCTTGTGCTTGAGCAGATGCCGCAGGTCCTCATAGGCGAGGATGCGGTAGAGCCGGCCGCGGCGGTTGAAGCAGGCCGCGAGCTGGAAGTCAGTCACATAGGCGCGGCCGTCGCGGCCGACCAGCCAGTTCTGCTCCTTGGCGAGATCGTTGTGGCAGATGCCGGCGCGTCGCAACCGGCGCAGCGCCGCTTTGGCCGAGCGGAAATAGGCGAGGTCGCCATGCGGCTTGGCCAGATGCAGCGCGACGCCGTCGACGAAGCCGCGCACGAGCGCCCGGCGGCCCGCCCACAGCAGCTCGGGGCCGACATTGAGGCCTTTGGCGAGTGCCAGCGCGTGCTTCTCACGGGCGAACAGATGGCGCGCCAGCAGGAACGACCACCACGGCACCTCATCGAGCCGGCGCAGCACTGCGTCGACCTCGCCGCTGTCGCCGCGGAAGCGGCCGCGCTCGACGGTCGAGAACACGTCGCGCTTGAGCAGCACGCCTTCGGTCCAGCGCGCCGAGAGTGTGGCGGCGTCGTCTTTGGGGAGATTCATCGAGAACTCACGCGGCTGCGGCGATGCGCAGGTGATCGGCGATCCAGCGATCGAGATCGGCGAGCGCCAATGCGCTCATCGCCCGCTTCTTGGCCACGGTCTTCTCGTTGCCGCGCAGCCGCGTGCCGTCCGGCTTCTTGGTCGGCGCAGTTGCGAGCGGTGGGAACAGGCCGAAATTGATGTTCATCGGCTGGAACGAGCGTGTGCCCGGCTCGATGGTCTCGATATGGCCGCCCGTGATGTGGCCGAGCAGCGATCCCAACGCGGTCGTGCCCGGCGGGCTGGCCAGCGTCTCGCCGCGGGCATCGGCAGCCGCATAGAGGCCGGCGATCAGGCCGACGCTGGCGGATTCCACGTAACCTTCGCAGCCCGTCATCTGGCCGGCAAAGCGCAGCCGCGGCTGTGCGCGCAGCCGTAGCTGGCTATCGAGCAGCTTTGGCGAGTTGAGGAAGGTGTTGCGGTGCAGGCCGCCGAGACGGGCGAACTCCGCCTTCTCCAGCCCGGGAATGGTGCGGAAGATGCGCTGCTGCTCGCCATACTTCAGCTTGGTCTGGAAGCCGACGATGTTGTAGAGCGTGCCGAGCTTGTTGTCCTGGCGCAGCTGCACGATGGCGTAGGCTTTCGTGGCGGGATCGTGCGGATTGGTGAGTCCGACCGGCTTCATCGGCCCGTGGCGCAAGGTCTCGGGGCCACGCTCCGCCATCACCTCGATCGGCAGGCAGCCGTCGAAATAGGGCGTGTTGGTCTCCCACTCCTTGAACTCGGTCTTTTCGCCTGACATCAGCGCGGCGACGAAGCCGTCATACTGCTCCTTGGTCATGGGGCAGTTGATATAGTCGGCGCCGGTACCGCCGGGGCCGACCTTGTCGTAGCGCGACTGGAACCAGGCCACCGACATGTCGATGGATTCGCGATGCACGATCGGCGCGATCGCGTCGAAGAAGGCGAGCGCGTTTTCGTCGGTCAGCTCACGGATGGCGTCGGCCAGCGGCGCAGAGGTGAGGGGGCCGGTCGCAACGATGACGTTGCTCCACTCGGCCGGCGGCAGGCCTGAAACCTCGCCGCGGGCGATCTCGATCAGCGGATGATCGTTCAGCGCCTTGGTGACGGCCGCTGAAAATCCGTCGCGATCGACCGCGAGCGCGCCGCCGGCGGGCACCTGATTGGCGTCGGCCGCGCGCATGATCAGCGAGTCGAGCCGACGCATCTCCGCATGCAGCAGGCCGACGGCGTTGTTGGCGGCATCGTCCGAGCGGAACGAATTGGAGCAGACGAGCTCGGCGAGTCCGTCGGTGCGGTGGGCCTCGGTCATGCGGGTCGGCCGCATCTCGTGCAGCACCACAGGCACGCCTGCTTTGGCCACCTGCCAGGCGGCTTCGGAACCGGCAAGGCCGGCGCCAATGACGTGCACGATGTTGGATTGGGGTCCTGTCATGGGGCGGACAGGTAGCGCTTTTCGGCGATCAGTGGAATCGCCGAGATCGAGTTTTCTGCCATCAGAAACGACAACGCCCGCACGAGGCGGGCGCTATCGGTCCGTCCGGTGAGGGCTGAACGATATCAGCCCTGATACTGACCGGCGGCAACGCGCGGGATGTCCGAGCGATCGAGGCCGATGTCGGCCAGTTCGCGATCGCTGAGCTGGGACAGCTCGGCGACATTGCGCTGATAGTCCCGGAAAGCCTGGATCATGCGGATGAGCGAGAGCAGCATTGGTAGTCTCCTGTAGTTCGATTCAGCCCTTGCCCGGGCCTCATCGTTGAAATGAATATAGGTGAGAGTGGTGCAGTGCGAAAGTTCCGATGTTGCGATGCAGCTAAGCGCTAGGTGCATGGCAGCGGTAACGGACGATTAACTCGGTGGCGCTCCTGCCCAAAGGGCAGGCTGGGGTGTGAAGGGATCGCCATAAATTCCCGTGAATTCACGGAGTTACCCCGCTTAATCCGGTTCCCTTCGGGGCGGAAATAAGTTGCGTTCCTCTCGCCCGCAAGGCGGCCCTCCAGCTTCTGCACCCAAGTCTCGCATGCGCGAATCGCATGATGATCGATCATCAGAAATGAATATAAATTCATTCATGTACGTAGGAGTTGCCTTTGGCGGTTAAACGATTGGTCCAATCCCGAGCTGGTGAATACGTTCGCCAGGGAGGCTGCAGGCTGGGGAGCCTCCGATCCAGTCTCGTCTCAGACGGAGCTGACCCCCTCGGTGCAGCGCACACACGCCGGACGTGTGGCGTTCATTACGAGGGTGTAATGAAAATCAGAAATTTCGCATGCGCCTCTGCGCTGCGCGCAACATCACGCAATTCTCGCGAGGAATTTATTGCGGCAAGTTGCCGCGCCCGGAGGAAAGTCATGTCGCAGAGTCCGGCAATGTCGCCGGGCCTGTCCCAAGAACAAGAGAAGGAAGTAACATCATGACGAAGTTACTCGGGGTTATCGCAATTGCCGCCGTCGCATTCGCCGTCGCGCCGGCCGAGGCTGCCAAGCACGCCACGGGTGGTTGCAGCTCGGCCAATCTGGAGAAGACCGAGACTGCGATCGAGAACATGGCCGACGGCGACAGCAAGTTCGTCGCGCAGAAGGAGATCGCGTCGGCTCAGGACTCGCTGCTCAACGGCAAAATGGGTGCGTGCGGCGCGCATCTGAACAAGGCGATGACCGCCACCATGGGCAAGTAAGCGGGCAGGCAAACGCATCAAGAGAGGGCCGGTCGCCTTACGATCGGCCCTACGCGTTTTGTAGTGGGCTAATTAAGGGGCGCGCGCGAGCTGGGCCGCGAAAGAGGCGACAGTCTTTGAATAGACCTCGCTCTTATTCCACTGCTGCAGCACCGCAAAATTCGGAGCGCCGGGCTGCCAGTCCTTGCCCTTCTGCCAGCCATAGCCGGCGAGATAATTGGCGGTCGAGGCGAGCACGTCGGGCGCGTTGTGCAGAAGGTCGCGCTTGCCGTTGCCGTCGAAATCGACGGCATATTTCATCCAGGACGACGGCATGAACTGGGTCTGGCCGAGCTCGCCGGCCCAGGCGCCCTTCATGTCGGCGGGGGCGAGATCGCCGCGCTGGACGATGCGCAGCGCATCCAGCAATTCCGCGCGAAACTGCTCGGAACGGCGACAATCATAAGCTAGCGTCGCCAGCGAGCGGATGGTCGCGAACTTGCCCGTGTTGACGCCGAAATCGGTCTCCAGACCCCAGATCGCGACTAGCACCTCGCCAGGCACGCCATAGGTCTGCTCGATGCGCGAGAGCACCGAGCCGTATTGCTTCATCATATTGGAGCCCCGCGTCATCCGCGGCGGGATCATGCGGCCGGAAAACTCCTCGAAGGTCTGTGTGAAGACCTTTTGCGAGCGGTCGCGGTTGAGCACGCTCTGATCGAGCGTCACGCCGGCGAGTCCGGCGGCGACGGCCTGCTGCGAGACGCCTTTGGCGACGGCGTCGGTTTTGAAGTCCGCAAGCCAGGCGTCGAAATTGCCCGAGCCGCAGGCAACAGCGGCGAGGGCTGGCTGGACTGACAGGATGGATGCGGAGAGGGCGAAGGCTGCAAGAGCGAGACGAGAAATCGTCGGGGTCATCAGATGAAATGGATTCCGTGAAGTGATCTGACCGGCGGGCGCAATTTCGATTGTAACCGCGGCCAAAGCAAGGCGTATGACAGCGCGAACTCCTGCCCAGGCCGAGCCCGGGCAGGATCGCATGTCACGATATCGTCAGCCGTCCGTCCTGTTGCGCCAGGGGAAGAGGTTGGCGGGGAAGTCGGCGGCCGGCTTGCGCGGGCGATGCGGCGGGGGCGGCACCGGACGTGCGCCGGGCTCCGAGACGATCGCCTTGCGGTAGAGGTGCCAGGTCGCATGGCCGAGCAGGGGGATCACCACGGCAAGTCCGAGGAAGGCCGGGATCGTGCCGAGCGCCAGCAGCACTGCGACGATCAGACCCCAGGCCGCCATCGGCACCGGATTCTTCGCGACGACGCGCAGCGACGTCACCATCGCCTCGAACGCGCCGGCATGGCGGTCGAGCATCAACGGGAACGACACGGCGCTGATGCAGAGCGCGGCGAGTGCGAACAGGAAGCCGACGCCGCAGCCGACCACGATCAGCCACCAGCCTTGCTGGGTCGTCAGCACACGCGTCAGGAAATCCGAGATCCCGGTTGCGCCCTCATAGCCGAACGCCGCGACATAGATCGCCTGCGCGGTCGCAACCCAGGTCACGAACAGGGCGAGCAGCAGCGTGCCGAGGCCGAGCATGGCGCCGAAGGAAGGCGAGCGCAGCACCTCCATGGCATCCCAGGCGCTGGCCTCCTCATAGCGCTCGCGCCGGCTGGAGAGCTCGTAGAGACCGAGGGCCGCGAACGGCCCAATCAGCGCGAAGCCCGCGGCCAGCGGAAACAACATTGGCAGCACCGAATAGCCCATCACCACGCGGGCGAGCACGAGGCCCAGCACCGGATAGATCACGCACAGGATGATGGCATGGCTCGGCACCGCCTTGAAATCGTCCCAGCCGCGCCGAAGCGCGTCGTGCAGGTCGGAGAGTTGTATGGTTCGGATCACGGGTCCAGCCGCATCGGCGGTCCGGACCACAGTGGGGACATTGCCCTGGTAGAACGTGGCCATGGTCGCTAGCTCCCTTGCCATGCAGCCGAAGTCGGCGCCGACAACGGCGCAAGCGGCCGCTTTTCTGAGTTTCGCGATTCCGGCCAGACGCGAATTCCGGACGGCATCGCGAGCTGAACGTGAAGCGTACTCCCAATTCCGAGTCCTGTCCCTCACGCTTGGGTGAGATTCGATGCCGCAGCGCAACCGCGATGATGTCATTCGGTCGTCATTTCGCCGCAGATAAGCTGATGCTGCTTGCTGGCTCGCGGAACTTCGCGGGCGCAAGTAACTTCGTCTATAAGAGCCACTCAGGGCCCTTCCAACGGATCCTTTTCGGGGAGCAGATATGAGCATTTTCGGGAAAATCATGGGCGCGATCTTCGGCAGCCATCCAGCTTCCGCCGCGCCCGCAGGCAGCGCACCCGCCAGCGCCGCGCCGGGCGGATCGGCGCCTGCTGCCGCGCCGGCCGCGACAGTGGACGTCGCCGCGATCGTCGACAAGGCGGCGGCCGAGCACAAGGGCGAGAAGCTGGAATGGCGCACCTCGATCGTCGACCTCATGAAGGCGCTCGACATCGACTCCAGTCTCGCGGCGCGCAAGGATCTCGCCAAGGAGCTCGGCTACAGCGGCGACATGAACGACTCGGCCAGCATGAACGTCTGGCTGCACAAGCAGGTGATGTCCAAGCTCGCCGCGAACGGTGGCAAGCTGCCGCCGGAGATCAAGCACTGACCGGTCGCTAGGTCGTTGCCAAGGGCCCGCGCTCTCGCGGGCCCTTTTTGCATTCAGGCGAGGAGATCCGCATCCTCCGGATGCCTGTCGAGATAGTCGACGACGAAGCCGCAGCCGGCGATCACCTTCCTGCCGTCGCGGCGGATCAATTCCAGCGCGCCCTTGACCAGCTCGGAGGCAATGCCGCGGCCGCGGAGTGCGCGCGGCGTCTCGGTATGCGTGATGATCACGGCCGACGGCGTCAGCCGGTAATTGGCGAAGGCGATTTCGCTGCCGACATCGAGCTCGAAGCGACTCCTGTCCTTGTTGTCCCGTACCAGTGCCGCCATGCAAGATCCTTCCGATGCCGCGCCTGTGGCTGCAGTGCGGTATGACAAGTCCCGCTCTGCGAGCATCACGCAGTGACCACAAATAATCCTCGACGTCGCTCTTGCAAGTTCCATGGCAGGTCCCACGTCCTTGACAGGACATACGCCCGAATGCGGCCGGCAGGGTCGCTAGACATTCGGAGTGTCGTGATCGCCAGCCGCAGACGTATGCCTCTGTTGTAGGAGGGTACTATGTCGGACTTTGGTTTCTTCAATACTCATCGAACATGGGAAGACTGGTGCGGGATGCTGCTCGGCGCATTGATCGTCGTTTCGCCGTGGTTTCCCATCCAAGATCGACCAATCGTCGGCCACGAAGTGATGATCCTGAATGCGGTCGCAGTCGGCCTGGTCGTGTTTGGCATCAGCCAGCTCGAATATGTCGCGCTGCAACGCTGGCAGGAGGTGACGACGATCCTGATCGGACTGTGGCTCATCGCTTCGCCTTACGTCATCGGCTATTCCGGTGACGGCTTTGTCCGCATCTATCACACCAGCCTTGGCGCGGTGGTGGTGCTGCTCGGCATACTCCAGCTGTGGCAGGACTGGGACCTCAACGACCAGGACATGCTCAGGCATGGACGATAGGCCGTAGATATCGGCGGGCCCGCCTGGTTACGGGTGGGCCTGCGCGCTCAACTCTTCACCAGATCCGCGTAGGCCGGATGCTTCTCGATCCACGCTTTCACGAACGGACATTCCGGGATCAGCTTCAAGCCGGCCGCGCGGACCTGGTCGAGCGCGCCTTGCACCAGCTTCGAGCCGACGCCCTTGCCGCCGAGTTCTTTCGGCACGTCGGTGTGCTCGAACGTGATGACATTGCCGTCGAGCTTGTAATGCTCGGTCGCAAGATGGCCCTCGACCTCGAGCTCATAACGGTGATGGTCTTTGTTGTTGATGACGTCGCTCATGTCGTCTCCGGTCAGCTCTTCAGCGAGTCCGTCAGCATCTTGCGGATCGACCAGGCTTCGCCGTCGGACGAACCCTTGATGTCGTCGATCCGCCAACGACCAGCCTCGCGCACGAGGTCGTAACGCATGGTCCGGTCGGAGAGTTTCCGATACGAAGGTCAATCGGCCGCTTTGGCCAGCCTGGAATCTTCGGGCTGCGGCTGGGGATGCAGGCAGCCCTGGCAAATGACCAGGGAGCGGTTGACCCTGGCATCCTGCTCGGCCTCGATCCCGTCCTGCGCCTTCCACCATTCCTTCGAATAGGGCGTAAGCCCGGCCTGCGATCTGCTGCGCTCGGACCCGGCCGCGGTCCGCCTCGGTCCGGACGCCGCACGCGGCTGATTGGGATCCTCGCCCGCGCCATCCCAGGCATAGCGCGCCGGTTTGAAGGCGGGATCGGAAGTCAGATGCGCTTGTGGCCCCATCGCACATCCGGCGAGCGCCAGCGACAACAGGAGGAGGGCGGGCGCTTTGACCATGACGGGACACTCTGTACGCGAGAACTGACGAACGTTGCGCCGATCATGTTTAAAATTCCCTGAACGCTTTGGGCTGGAGCGGCGACCAACGCGCATGCGCTATCTGATCCTCCTGCTCACTCTCATCGCCGCCGGTGCGCGCGCCGACGACGCCAAGCCGTTCAATCCCTCCGACTATCCGCCCGGCGTGCAGGGGGCGCTGCGCCATGCCGTCGAGGAATGTGAGAGCCAGGACGGGGGTGCGGTGACATTCGCGCCTGATACGATGCGCAGGATCGACCTCACCGGGGACGGCCGCGACGACTACATCCTCGATTTTCAGAACACCAAATGCGGTGATCGCGAGACGACCTATTGCGGAACCGGCGGCTGCGTCCTCAACATCCTGGTGACGCTGCCGGATGGCAATGTGCGTCAGGTGTTCGACGGCTATGTCCTCCGCTATAAGGTCATGGCCGCGCCGATGAAGCGCGGCGCCGCGCACAGCGTCCGCTTCGATCTGCATGGCAGCTTCTGCGGCGGCTTTGGTCCGCAGACCTGCGTCAAGCAGAAGGCGATCACGGTGACGCCGTTTGCGTTCAAGCAGCCGTAGGGGAGCCGTGCATCCGGCGGCCTTGCGGGGGCGCTGGCGATGGCGATAAATGGGCTGCAATGAGCGGGTGGCTCGCACGCCGTCCGCACTCGAAGAGGAAGCCCGATGCCGCTCCTGCGCATGTCCCGCCGCGTCATGAATCTCGCTTACATGCTGACCCAGAATGCGCGGCGGCATGGGGCGCGTCCCGGCTTCGTCTGGGGTGACAGATCCTGGACCTGGCGCGAGATCGATGCGCAGGTCTCGGCCCTGGCCGCCGCGCTCGCCGCGCGTGGCATCGCCAAGGGCGACCGCATCCTCGTCCATTCCAAGAATGGCGACGAGATGTTTGTCTCGATGTTCGCCGCGTTCCGGCTCGGGGCCGTCTGGGTCCCCACCAATTTCCGCCTGATGCCCGATGAGGTCACCTATCTTGCACAGGCCTCCGGCGCGAAGGCGTTTCTGTGCCATGTCGACTTTCCCGAGCACGCCGCGGCCGTGGCCGGCGGTGCGCTGGAATTCACCTGGAGCATCGACGGCAAGGCCGCGTTCGGTGAGCGCTCGGTGGCGGACGCCATCGCCTCGCAGGCAGGTCAATTGGTCGAGAATGTCGCTGTCGAGCACGACGATCCCTGCTGGTTCTTCTTCACATCGGGCACCACCGGCCGTTCCAAGGCCGCGGTGCTGACCCACGGCCAGATGGGCTTTGTCGTCACCAATCATCTCGCCGATCTGACCCCCGGGGTGACGGAGACGGATGCCTCGCTGGTGGTGGCGCCGTTGTCGCATGGCGCCGGCGTGCATCAGCTGGTGCAGACCGCGCGCGGCGTCTGCACCGTGCTGCTGCCGACCGAGAAATTCGACATCAACGAAGCGTTCCGCCTGATCGAGGCCCATCGGGTCGCCAATCTCTTCACAGTGCCGACGATCCTGAAGATGATGGTGGAGCATCCCGCCGTCGACAAATACGATCATTCCTCGCTGCGCCACGTGATCTATGCCGGCGCGCCGATGTATCGCGAGGACCAGAAGGCCGCGCTGAAGAAGCTCGGCAAGGTCATCGTGCAGTATTTTGGCCTCGGCGAGGTCACCGGCAACATCACGGTGCTGCCGGCGGCGCTGCATGATCCCGAGGATGGCCCCTATGCGAAGATCGGCACTTGCGGCTTCGAGCGCACGGCTATGCAGGTCTCGATCCAGGACGACGAGGGCCGCGAGCTCGCCGCCAACCAGAGCGGCGAGATCTGCGTGATCGGGCCTGCCGTACTTGCCGGCTATTACGATAACCCCGAGGCCAATGCGAAGGCGTTCCGCAACGGCTGGTTCCGCACCGGCGATCTCGGCCACATGGACGAGGAGGGCTTCGTCTACATCACGGGGCGCGCCTCCGACATGTACATCTCCGGCGGTTCCAACATCTATCCGCGCGAGATCGAGGAGAAGATTTTGACCCATCCCGCGGTCGGCGAAGTGGCCGTGCTCGGCGTGCCCGATGCGACCTGGGGCGAGGTCGGCGTCGCCGTCTGCGTTGCGCGCGAGGGCGAGACGCCCGTGAGTGAAGCGGAGATGGCGGCGTTCCTGTTGCCGAAAGTGCCGCGTTACAAGATGCCGAAGCGCTTCTTCTTCTGGGACGCGCTGCCGAAATCCGGCTACGGCAAGGTGCCGAAGCGCATGGTGCGCGACGAGCTCGAGGCGCGCGGGCTGCTCGATCTCGACAAGACGAAGGCGGGCTGAGCGTAGGTGATGCGGAGTATCAAGCAGCCAGGCGCACCCGTTGCAGAGCGCATCCAATGGGTGGAGGCGAGGGGGCGCGCCTTCGCGTTCACGCTCGAAGCAGGCGTCCCATTGCTGGAGGCCGCGCGCCGCGGTTTTGCCGCAGAGGGATTTGCCGGCGGCGTGCTGAGCTTCGGCCGCGGGGCGCTCGGGCCGTTTGCCTATGTGATGCCGGCGCTGTCGAAGACCGGCGAGAATGCCGCGTTCTACAGCGACACGTATCGGCCCGAAGGCATCACGCGCGCGAAGCTCGGCAGCATGACGCTCGGCATGCGCGACGGCGCGCCATTCTTTCATTGCCACGGACTGTGGACGGAGGCGGACGGCAAGGCGAGCGGCGGCCACATGATGCCGGACGAGACCGTTGTCGCCGAACCGTTCGAGGTCGAGGCCTTCGGCATCGATGGTGCGATGTTCACTGCGGAGCCTGATCCGGAGACCAACTTCAAGCTGTTCGGGCCGGTATCGGCTGCGAGCACCGGCGCGCGCACGACCAGCCGCGCCTTCGCGCTGCGGCTGCGGCCCAACCAGGATTTTGCCTTCTGCCTCGAAGCGTTCTGCCGTGCGCACGGCATCGCGCGCGCGAAGATTCATGGCGGCGTCGGCTCGACCATCGGCGCGCGCTTCATCCATGGCGGTGCGACCGAGCCGTTTGCCACGGAGCTGGCGATAACGGCAGGGACGATCGCGCCCGGTCCGTCCGGTGCTTTGGAAGCCACGCTCGAGGTTGCGCTGATCGACTACACCGGCGGTATTGCGGAGGGGCGTCTGATCCGCGGCGATAATCCCGTGCTTATGACCATGGAGCTGGTGCTCGAAGTACTGGGCTAATATCGGCGAGCGATCATCGTAGCTTGGCAATGGCCAGGTACGTCGCGTCACTTATTCCCGAACCCGATCCCTGAAAGAGGTTGAGCAAGGGAGATTGAACCTGACCGCTGGTCTGGTTGTTCTTGACGTCATACATGGCGGAGAAACGGTTCAACAGTTTGGCAACCTTCGTGGGATCGGACAGATCCTTGATCTTCATGAATTTGTCGACGAACTTGGCCTGTTGATCGATCGGCATTGCCGCCATCGAGTCGGGCAGATTGAAGGTGGTCCTGAACACTTCCGAGAGAGCCTTGTCGGCAAGGATGTCGTAGGCGGACGTGATGTCTCCCGCCTTTCGCTGGAAATAGAGCGCGAGGCGCACGCCGGGATTCGTATCCCCCTGCTGCTGCTCCAGGCTTTGCTGGAGATAGTTCGCCTGTGTGTCCCGGAATTGGTCTTGCTTCTGAGGACCCATCAACGGGAGACGCGCGACGTTGCCCTTGCTGTCGAAGTTGAACGACGCCGCGATTTCGGCAAAGCGCGGATCGCTCTCGGTGTTGGCGAAGCTCTTTGGATTATTCAGATCGGACGCGAAGATCTTCTTGAGATAGTCGGTACTGACCTTCTTGGGATCCAATCCCTTGGCGACGAGAATGAAATCGACCATCTGCCGGTTCGCAAGCAGCTCGGAAACGCTGTCGATTCCCGCGACCACTTCCTGATAAGACGTCGCGTCCTTCTGGGCCTGTGCCCGAACTGCCTTCTGCTGCTCAGGGCTTGCCTGTCTCAGCGCTGCGATGACGTAGTCCTTCGCGAGCTGGAGGACTTTGGCCGGGTCCTGCGCGACCAGGGGCGTCGTCAGATTGCCCTTGGCATCGAAGTTGAAGGCCCGTGCGAGCTCGACGTATCGTTCGTCCTTGAGGGTATGGACGAAGCTCTTGGGATCGCTGAGGTCGCTTTCGAGGACGGCCTTGATGGTGTCCTGCGAGACCTCTTTCGGATCGAGGCCGACCGCGCCGAGCGCAAAATCATACACGGCCGGCGTCGATACGAACGCCTGGATGGAATTGACCTTGAGGATGGCGTTTCTGAATTGCGTGATTGCCAGCGCTTCGCTCAGCGGGCTTGCCGCTGCATAGACGGCGGACTTGCTGTCGTCGAACCGCTTTGCCGTGAGCGTGACGTTTGCAGCGGTCTGTGCAGGCACACCCGACGGAAGCGAGCCATCAGACGAAAATTCGAATGCGCCGGCCAAGTCTACGAACTCGCCGATCGTCGAGATCTGGTCGTTGAGGCTGGCGACGCTCTTCGTGTACGATTCCAGGTGATATTTTTCGACCAGGATCTGGACCTGCAACTGGCTCACATTGGCGCCCGGTTGCGAGAGTTGGGCCGTGTAGTCTGCGATCTTCGTCTTGGTGGCGCTCACGTCCGACTGGGCTTGAGCAAGCTGGGTGTTGAGGCCGGTCAACTGAGACGCGAAGGTTGTGTTGACGTAGCTGTTTGGATCGGATGGATCGCTGCGCAGGACCTGGCTTATCGTGTCGCGCGGCCACTTGCTTTGATCGATTCCGAATGCCGAATAGACGTAGTTGCGAAGGCGGTCGTCGTTCAGGATCTGGTCTGCGCTGCCGATCTTGCCGATTTGGGCGCTGTAATATGCCGAGTCGTTGGCAAGTGCATCGACCTGGCTCTTCTTGGTCGCCGTGTACAGACCGATCATCTCATCGGTCTGGTTTTCCGATTGCGCAACCGGCGTTCCCGTACCATTGAAGGAAAATGCCGCGGCAAACTCCCGGTAGCGCTTGTCGACCAGCTTGTTGACGAAGCTGTTTGAGTCGTTGAGGTCGCTTTCCAGCACCTTTTTCATGAAGGCCTTGGCATACGCCATGTCTTCCAGGCCATATGCCTTCGTTGCATAGTGATAGAGGCGATAATCCTTCATGAATTCATCGACGGTCTTCACCTTGCCGATGTGAGCCTTGTAATAGGCGGCCTCCCGCGCCACGTCCGGCTGCTGCTCGACCCGGGTGAGGGACTGCTTGAGATTGCGCGTGATGTAGCTGTAGCTGAAATAGGTCGTCACCATCGCGGCATTCCTCGCGGCGTTACGGTCCCGGACGTCCGGCAATCATTGCGGGGTCGCGAGGTGGGAACTGGCCTCATGCCAGCAAACTGACTCGTAGCTGGGTTTTCTTAAGTTGCAGCCGGCCGGCGGATGCCGGGTTTGTTTCAATTTGTTTCCGTCTGTTTCCCTCATGCAGCTTTCGCGGAGGTTGTGTTCCTGATATGTTCCAATCCGGAGATCGGTTGGAATGAGTTGGAAGCCGGGCATGAGCCGAAGAAGCGGGCGAACCATCAAGCTGCCGGCGCCGTATCTGAAGCGCGTCTGGCTCGATCCATCGCAAGTTCGGGATCGCGAGGCCCATCCGTTTTGCCTGCCGATCTTCCCGGATGATTTCGAGCTCCATTTCGATATCCCGATCACGATCATCGTCGGAGAGAACGGCACCGGGAAGTCGACCATCCTCGAGGGCATCGCAGCGCTCGCCAGCCATGACGATGCCGGCGGCGGCAAGGGTTACATGCCGGTCGACCATTCCGAGGCGCGCGAGAGCATGGGCGGCCAACTCTCCAGGGCGCTGCGCGCAAGCTGGCTGCCGAAGATCACCAATGGCTGGTTCTTCCGCGCCGAGAGTTTTTTCTCGGTGGCGCGATACCTGGACAAGGCCGCGCGTGATGCCGGCCAGGTCGGCCCTGATTTCCTGTCGCACTCCCACGGCGAAGGCTTCCTGCGCTTTTTCGAGGAGCGCTGCCAGCGCCAGAGCATCTTCATCTTTGACGAGCCGGAATCGGCGCTGTCGTCGGCGCGTCCGATCGAATTCCTGAAGCTGCTGCGACGCATGGAGGATTCCCGCATCTGCCAGGTCATCATGGCAACCCATGCGCCGATGCTGATGGCGTATCCGAATGCGCGGCTGTTGCGGCTCGGCAAATACGGCCTCGAACCGGTGACGGTGGAGGAGACGGATCATTTTCGGGTGATGCGGGAGTTTTGCGATGATCCCCGCGGCTTCGTCGAGGCAACGCTGGGTGAGTGATGAGCGCGGTTGGCTAGCATGCGCGGCTTCTCGTTCTCGCGGCATATCGCGCCCGAGCTTTGCGTTAATCGCCGCCCTCGAAAAGCGCCGAGGGCGCAGGGAAGGCCGGGTGCCGGCTGGCACCCACGGTCCACTGTGCGGAAGGTGGCTACAAAAATCTGCACAGCGGCATACAGGTGAAGCCAAACATCCGGCCTTCCCTGCGCAGTGGTTTGACGGCTTATGCCGTGCTCTCCCCGGGGAGCGATGCACTATTGCCCCCGTCGCCTTGCCGATAGCTGATGCGCGGACCCGGTCGGGCCGCGACATCACCGCAACACTTGACGCACAGACCCCGGGCGTCAGGACCACACGATTTTGCCGTACGCGGGCTGCACCGGTCGTGTGCGCGCAGGCCGTTGCTCACGGAGTGACCCGCCCTGCAAACCACCTTCGCGCCGACGCCGCCCGCGTCCACCACGTCCCATCCCGCGTTCGTGACGATCGCGATCCGCCCCTCGGCCCGGGTTAGGGTGATTTTCTATACGATAATCCGAAATACGGATAAAGAGAAATATTTTCACGTGGCGTGATTGACCCTCCCGTTGGGTGTTTTGCCCGTCTACCTGCGCAAGGGGTTGTGGGTGGCGCCGGCGCTCCGCCGCAACGGCGCCACGAACGGGTCTCCCCTCGGCCGCAAAATGCGCTACCATGATCCCAGCGCGCCTCAAGTCGCGCACGATCAACTGGACGTATGAGGAAACGAGATGAGGGTGACGATTGGACGGCGCACGGTGCTGGTGGCGGCGCTGACGGCCGCGGGCGCGGCGGCTTTGACGGCGGCGTTTGCGCCGGTTTGGGCGCATGGGCCGACCCGGCAGAAGGTGCGCGAATCCATCGAGATCAATGCGCCGCCGGCCAAGGTGTGGGCAGCGATCGGCAATTTCCAGGACATGGGCTGGCTGCCGCCGGTGACCAAGACCGAGGGCGAGAAGGGCAACGAGATCGGCGCCACGCGCAAGCTGACCCTGACGGGCGGAGCGACCGTCGACGAGGAGCTCTACAAGTTCGACGCCGCCGCCATGACCTATTCCTACCGCATCACCACCGTCGACGTGAAGGTGCTGCCGGTGACCAACTATTCCTCGACGCTGACGGTGACGCCGAGTGCCGACGGCAAGGGCTCGACGCTGGAATGGGCGGGCGCGTTCTACCGCGGCTTTCCCAACAACGATCCGCCGCCGGAGCTGAGCGATGAGGCCGCCAAGACGGCGGTGAGCGGGCTGTACAAGGCCGGTCTCGAAGCGCTGAAGAAGAAGATCGAGAGCGGAAGCTGACCGTGCGGGTGCTGGGCTTGCCGGCGCTGGCCCTGGCGGCGCTCGCCGCCAGCCTTTGCGCTGCGGGTCTCGACAGCTCGGCAGCCGAAGAGGCGTTCGTCACCAACCAGCTCAGCGACGATCTGATGGTGGTGGATCTCGCCACGTCGCGCAGCGTTGCGACCATTCCGATCGGCGGCAAGCCGGCCGGCGTGGCCGTCAGCGCGGATGGGCGCTTTGCCTATGTGACGAGCCCCGATGCCAAGACGGTGACGGTGGTGGACGCCGCAACGCGCCAGGTTGCCGGCCGCATCGAGGTCGGCGGCGGGCCGCTCGGCATTGCGGTGTCGCCCGATGGCAAGACGGTCTATGTCGCCGACTGGTATGCGGCGGCGGTGCGGGTGATCGATGCGGGGAGCCGCAGCGTCACGGCCAGCATCGCCGTCGGCGCTTCGCCGTCGGGGCTGGCGGTGACGCCTGACGGCAAGCTGCTGCTCTCGGCGGACCGCGACGACGACAGCGTCTCGGTGGTGGATACCGCGACGCGCGAGCGCAAGGCGATCATCAAGGTCGGCACGCGTCCCTTCGGCGTCACCATCGATGCCGAGGGCAGGCGCGCCTACACCGCCAATGTCGGCTCCGACGACGTCTCCGTGATCGACATCGCGGCAGGCCGGGAGATCGGCCGCGTGCCGGTCGGCATGCGCCCCTATGCGGTGGCGCTGACGCTGGGCCGCGGCTTCGTCACCGATCAGTATGGCGGCACCGTCAGTGTGTTCGACCTGGCGAGCCTGAAGCCGATCAAGCGCATCAATGTCGGCGACTATCCCGAAGGCATTGCCGCGACCGCGGATGGCAAGCGTATCATCGTCGCCTGCTGGGAGAGCAACACGCTCGATATCATCGATGCCATCGAGCTGAAGGTCGTGGGCGAGATCAAGACCGGCGACGGCCCGCGCGCGTTCGGGGCGTTTTTGCGGAAGACCGAGTAGGGGTGGGTCGGATGTTCTCGTAGCCCGCACGGGCGACATGTCCGCCGTAGCTCGAAGAGCGGAGGCGGGAGCGACATGCGGGTCAGACCCACTCTCATCCACCGGCGTTCCCGGATATCGCGTGGCTCATCCGGGCCACGACACTGGGGCACAGCACATCGGTGATCTCGTCCATCCGCTCAAAGGCGTGGTCCGGCCCCAGCGCCCGCAGCGCTGCCGGCGCCGCATAGCCCCAGCACACCGCACCGCAAGCAATGCCCACCGCGCGCGCCGCTTCGATGTCGCGGACCTCGTCGCCGATCGCGATGACCTCGCCCGGCGCGACGCCCGCGCGCCGGATGACCCGGCGGAATTTTGCGGCCTTGCCGAACAGCGATGCCGCGCAGTCGAAATGCGCGAACAGCGCGGCGGCCTCGCCGAGCTTCTCGCGCGCATTGGCTTCGCTGTCGGAGGTCACCAGCGCGAGCTGCACGCCGCTTTCGTTGAGCGTCTGCAGCATCGCCTCGACGCCGGCAAACAGCGAGATCTCGCTAGCTGCCTCCGCCTTCAGCCGCCGCGCATGCCGCGCGATCGCCGGCAGCTTCCACATGGGCACCTCGAGCCGGGCGAGGATTTCACGGGACGAAGCATGCCGCAGCCCCTCGATGTCCTCATTCGCGACGCGGCGAAAGCCGAAGCGGTCGGCGACATCGTTGATGGTGCGCAGGAACCACGGAAAGCTGTCGGCCAGCGTGCCGTCGAGATCGAAAATGGCGAGGGCGTAGGGCATGGAGAGGACGTTACACCGTCAGGATTTCCAAACGGTCTCCTCGGTCCATCCGAGATCGGCGAACTCGCCAGCACGAAGCGGAGCTTCTCCCTCGGCGAAGAACTCATCGAGCTGAGGCGGCGCGACGTTCGTTTCGGACAGCATCGCGTGCGCCTGACCGCGGTGATGGATCTGATGCTGAAACAGATGCATCAGCAGCCGGTCGTGGCGTTCGGTCTGGACGCTGGTGTCGCGGCTGATCCGGACGAAGCCGTCAAGACGTTCAGGCGTCAGCGCATCGCAGATGGCGAGCAGGCGCTTGTCCATTGCGGCCTGGGCCGGCTTCAGCTCCGAAAGTGAGGGGTACGGCACCTCGTTCTCCCAGGCGCGTGGCCCGAGCCAGCCACCCTCGAGCGCATCGATGTAGAAGAGGTCGATGACGTAGATGTGGTTCAGCGTGCGTTGGATGCTCGGAAAGAAGCCGGTCCGCTCGGCTTCGAAATCTGCCTTGCTCAGGGCAGCGCAGGCGGTGAGCAGCCGATGGTTCGCCCAGGCATTATTATGGGCGAACGCACGATAGGTTTGCACAAGTCCAGCAGGCAAAGCTCATTCTCCCTCAGACATGTACGTCGGCGCATTCGTGGTGCCCAGCCTACTCCGCCGCCTCGCTCGTGCTCCGCCGCTTCGGCTTCCTTGCCTTCTTCAGCACCGGCTCCAGAAACTTGCCCGTGTAGCTCCGCGGCGCTTTCGCGATGTCTTCCGGCGGGCCCCAGGCGACGATCTCGCCGCCGCCGTCGCCGCCTTCGGGGCCGAGGTCGATGACCCAGTCGGCGGTCTTGATGACTTCGAGATTGTGCTCGATGACGACGACCGTGTTGCCCTGCGCGACCAGCTCGTGCAGCACCTCCAGCAGCTTCTTGACGTCGTGAAAATGAAGACCGGTGGTCGGCTCGTCCAGGATGTAGAGCGTGCGGCCGGTGGCGCGCTTGGACAGTTCCTTTGCCAGCTTGACGCGCTGGGCTTCGCCGCCGGAGAGCGTCGTGGCCTGCTGGCCGACATGGATGTAGTCGAGGCCGACGCGGTGCAGGGTCTGGAAGGTTTCGCGCACGCGCGGCACCGCCTTGAAGAATTCGGCGGCTTCTTCCACGGTCATGTCGAGCACGTCGGCGATGCTCTTGCCCTTGAACAGGACTTCGAGCGTCTCGCGGTTGTAGCGCTTGCCCTTACAGACGTCGCAGGTGACGTAGACGTCGGGCAAGAAGTGCATCTCGATCTTGATGACGCCGTCGCCCTGGCAGGCCTCGCAGCGGCCGCCCTTGACGTTGAAGGAGAAGCGGCCGGGCTCGTAGCCGCGCGCCTTTGCCTCGGGGAGGCCCGCGAACCATTCGCGGATCGGCGTGAAGGCGCCGGTGTAGGTCGCGGGGTTCGAGCGCGGCGTACGGCCGATTGGCGACTGGTCGATGTCGATGATCTTGTCGATGTGCTCGAGGCCCTCGATGCGGTCGTGGGGAGCTGCGCCCTCGCTGGCATTGTTCAGCTTGCGGGCAATGGCGCGGTAGAGCGTATCGATCAGCAGCGTCGACTTGCCGCCGCCGGAGACGCCGGTGACGCAGGTGAACAGGCCGAGCGGAATTTCAGCGGTGACGTTCTTGAGGTTATTGCCGCGCGCGTTCACCACCTTGATGGTGCGGCGATGGTTCGGCGGACGCCGCTCCGGCACCTCGACCTCGAGCTCGCCGGTCAGGTACTTGCCGGTCAGCGATTTCGGGTTGCGCATGATCTCGGCGGGCGTGCCTTCGGCGACGATGTTGCCGCCATGCATGCCGGCGCCGGGGCCGATGTCGAGCACGTAGTCGGCGAGCAGGATCGCGTCCTCGTCATGCTCGACCACGATCACGGTGTTGCCGAGGTCGCGCAGCCGCTTGAGGGTGTCGAGCAGGCGGGCGTTGTCGCGCTGGTGCAGGCCGATCGACGGCTCGTCCAGCACGTAGAGCACGCCGGTCAGTCCCGAGCCGATCTGCGAGGCCAGGCGGATGCGCTGGCTCTCGCCGCCGGACAGCGTGCCGGAGGAACGGGACAGCGTGAGGTAGTTGAGGCCGACATCGAGCAGGAAGGTGAGGCGCTCGCGGATCTCCTTCAGGATGCGGCCGGCGATCTCGTTCTGCTGCGCGTTCAGCGCATCAGGCACGGTCTCGAACCATTCGCCGGCCTTCCTGACCGATAGCTCCGAGATCTCGCCGATATGCTTGGTGCCGATCTTGACGCAGAGCGCCTCGGGCTTCAGCCGGAAACCGTTACAGCCTCCACACGGCACGTCGTGGAAATATTTCGCCAGCTCCTCGCGCGCCCACTCGCTCTCGGTCTCGCGATAGCGGCGGTTGATGTTGGTGATGACGCCCTCGAACGGCTTCTTGGTGTCGTAGGAGCGAACGCCGTCCTCGTAGGAGAACTTGATCTCGTCCTCGCCGGAGCCATGGAGGATCGCGTCTTTCGTCTTCTTGGGCAGATCCTTCCATTTGGTGGTCAGCGTGAACTTGTAGTGCTTGCCGAGCGCAGTCAGCGTCTGAATGTAATAGGGCGACGACGATTTGGCCCAGGGCGCGATCGCGCCCTTGCCGATGGCGAGCTCCTTGTCGGGAATGACGAGGTCCTCGTCGACATGCTGCTCGACGCCGAGGCCGCCGCAGGCGGGGCAGGCGCCATAGGGATTGTTGAAGGAGAACAGTCGCGGCTCGATCTCCGGAATGGTGAAGCCCGAGACCGGGCAGGCGAATTTTTCCGAGAACAGGATGCGCTCGGGCCCGCTCTTGTCGTGGATCTTCGCGGTCTTCTTTTTCTCTTCCGCGGGAGCTGCCGCCGGCGCGTCGGCGAACTCGACGACGGCGAGGCCTTCGGCCAGCTTCAGCGCGGTCTCAAAACTTTCGGCGAGGCGCTGGCCGATGTCGGCGCGCACCACGATGCGGTCGACCACGACGTCGATGTCGTGCGGGAATTTCTTGTCGAGCGTGGGGGCTTCCGCGAGCTCATGGAAGGTGCCGTCGATCTTGACGCGCTGAAAGCCCTTCTTGAGCCATTCGGCGAGCTCCTTGCGGTACTCGCCCTTGCGGCCGCGCACGACCGGCGCGAGCAGATAGAGGCGGGTGCCTTCGGGCAGCGCCAGCACCCGGTCGACCATCTGCGAGACGGTCTGGCTCTCGATCGGCAGTCCCGTGGCCGGCGAATAGGGCACGCCGACGCGCGCCCAGAGCAGGCGCATGTAGTCGTAGATCTCGGTGACGGTGCCGACGGTCGAGCGCGGATTCTTCGAGGTCGTCTTCTGCTCGATCGATATCGCCGGCGACAGGCCGTCGATCTGGTCGACGTCGGGCTTCTGCATCATCTCCAGGAACTGGCGCGCATAGGCCGACAGCGATTCGACGTAGCGGCGCTGGCCTTCGGCATAAATCGTGTCGAAGGCGAGCGAGGATTTGCCGGAGCCGGACAGTCCCGTGAACACCACGAGCTTGTCGCGGGGAATCTCGACATCGACGTTCTTGAGGTTGTGCTCGCGCGCGCCACGGATCGTAATTGCGCGCAGGTGTGATCCCGCGTTCTGTTGTTGGCGCTTCGCCTTGATCACTTCATCCATCCGAGTTGCCCTCAAGCAATCCCAAAGGTGCGTGATCGCGCCAGTGTAAAAGGCGCGCTTCGCCCGGAACCGGGATCGGCGCCGATGGGGTTGTCAGCGAACGTAGGAAGAACGGAGACGGATTTCCAGTGGGACTTGCGAATCGTCAACGGATTGTTGGCGCGCTGGCGGCATCTGGCAGGAGCAGGGCATCTGGAACTGTGCGGGAACGTGCCCGTCAAACAAAAAGGCCGGCACAAGGCCGGCCTTTCGTAACGCGGATGGCGTTGGAGGCGAAGCTCAGTACTTCGCGACCACCGGGCCCCCGAAGTGATAGTTCACGCCGACCTGCACGGTGTGAAACTCGAGCGTGCCGGTGGGCAGGGCGCCCGAGAAGTAGGTCTCGCCGCCGAGGCTGCGGAAGAGGTACTCGCCCTTGACCGACCACTGCGGCGCGAAGAACGCTTCGACGCCCGCACCGACGGTCCAGCCGGAGTGCCACTTGCTGTCGGAGATGGTCACGCCGAGCGCGGAGGCGCTGAGCTTGTTGTCGATCCAGGCGTAACCGCCGGTGCCGTAGAACAGGACGTTGTTGACGGCGTAGCCGATGCGGCCGCGCACGGTGCCCATTGCATCGGTCTTCGAGCTCAGCGTGGCGGTGGCAACACCGAAGCCGGGAACGATGACGGGGCCGGTGACCGAGGCGCTGACGTCAGCCCAAGCGCCATCGGCTTCGATGCCGAACACGACATTGCCGGTCTGCCAGTTGTAGCCGGCGGTGCCACCGACGAAGCCGCCCTTCATCTTCGGGTCGGTCGAGGAATTTTCCCAGGCGCCGCCGCCGACGATACCGAGGTAGAAGCCGGTCCAGTTGTAGACCGAGGCAACAGCCACCGGAGCCTTGGTGTAGGGGCGAGCTGCCAGATCAGCGGCCGAAGCCGGAGCAGCGAGTGCGAACAAACAGGCCGAAGCCAACAAAACCTTTTTCATTTCAACCTAATCCCAGTCCCGGTTTCTGTTTCTGCCTTCCTTAAGCTTGGAAGGACATCGGACGCTGTGGTCCAACTGCTGACGGTCTACACCATTGAAGCCGCAAGTTGTGTCTCCGAAAAGCCACAACATTCACAAAACGTCACAATCGCTGACTGATTGTTTCCTTCGCTCACAGACAGCAGAAAGGCCGGCACGAGGCCGGCCTTTCGTCACAAAAAGACTATGCTTGCGATCAGTACCTGGCGATCGCCGGGCCGCCCCAACGGTAGTTCAACCGGATGAGGGCGAGATCGACGTCCTGACGGACGCGTTCGGTCTGAACGAAGGCTCCGCCAAGGGTGAAGTCGACGTTTCGAGTGCCGAGGAAGATGTGATCGTACTCGAAGCCCACCGACCAGTTCGGGGCGAAGCCAAATTCGACCCCCGCGCCGACCGTTCCGCCCCAGCGTGTTCCGTCGGCCGAACCGAAGATCGTGCCAGCACCCACAAAGCCCGGCGCGACGATGAGGTCGTATCTGTCGTCCACCACGGCGCCGCCGCCCTTTACGTAGACCAAAACGTTATTCCAGGCATAACCGATCTGACCGGTAATCAAGCCGAAGGCATCGACCCGCGTACGGTTCTGCTGACCTGGCGCGGTCGGGCTGATGTTTCTTCCACTGAAGTCAGCCCAGTTGCCCTGGCCTTCCACGCCAAACACCCAATTGGCCGACTGCCAGCGATAGCCGACCTGACCACCGACTGTGCCGCCCGTTGCGTTATGGCAGCCGTCATCGATCAGCGTACCGGTGACTGGGGTCACGAAGTCCCAGCAATTGCGGCTGGAGCCCCAGCCCCCGTTGATGCCGATGTAGAAGCCGCTCCAATCGTAGATCGCGGCAACCATCGGCGGCGGAGCCTTGGTGTAGGGACGCGCGGCCATGTCCGCCGCGCTCGCGGGAGCCGACAGGCCCAACGCCACTGCACCGATTGCACCGATCAGGATCTTGTTCATTGCCAGTCTCCCCAGGTTCATCCGCTTCTGGAAATCCCCGAAGCGGTTTGATTAGACGCGACGCCCAAATGAATTAATTCCGAGGCGAGCGTAGTCCGAATCGATGGGGAGAGTCCGTCTCCGAAATGCCACACTTCCTTGGCTGCGGAGGCGTTACTAACTTGATGAATGTTAAGTTGTTTTTCTCGTTTGCGGGCGTATGGAAAGGTTCCATCCGGCACGTGTCCTTCTGCCGCCCCTTGGCCGATCGGCCCCCCCCACATTCGGCGTCGTGATTCACAAAGAACAAATCTGGAACGAACCGATGGTCGATGCTATATGTGGGGATAACCCGAGGGGGGACGGGCTGATCGGCGCCCGCAAGTGTCCGGCGAGCGTATAGGGTCGCCTCAACAGGGGCGCGGCGGAACGCGGGGAGCGGACCGGCCTTCTTGATTCAATGGCATTCGGAGTGGAGAGCGGCGATGGCGGGAAGCGTCAACAAGGTCATTCTGGTTGGAAATCTCGGCAAGGATCCTGAAATCCGCCGCACCCAGGACGGGCGGCCGATCGCGAATCTGAGCATCGCCACCTCCGAGACCTGGCGTGACAAGAACAGCGGCGAGCGCAAGGAAAAGACCGAGTGGCATCGCGTCGTGATCTTCAATGAAGGGCTCTGCAAGGTCGCCGAGCAGTATCTGAAGAAGGGCGCGAAGGTTTACATCGAGGGCGCGCTCCAGACCCGCAAATGGACTGATCAGAGCGGCGTCGAGAAGTATTCGACCGAGGTCGTGCTGCAGGGCTTCAACTCGACCCTGACCATGCTCGACGGTCGTGGCGGCGGCGGTGGAGGCGGCAGCTTCGGCGACGAGCCGGGCGGCGATTTCGGCTCCTCGGGTCCGGTCAGCAGCGCGCCGCGTCGTCCGGTTGCCGCCGGCGGCGGTGGCCGCAACAGCGACATGGACGACGATATCCCGTTCTAAGGTCTGGAAACGGTCGACCCGGGTCGGGACAGGAAGCGGCCGACCCGGCTTTCGAGCATCCGGACCAAGGCAGGATCCATGAATTCGTAGTCGTCCGGAATGTCGAGGCAGATGACCCGCTTGCCATTCAGGCTGGAGCGGAATTTCCGGTTCAGCTTGTTACGGTGCGCCTTCTCCATGACGAAGATGATGTCGGCCCATTCGATCTGTTCGGAGGACAACAACACCTCCGCGCCGTTCGCGATGCCGGCCGAATCGGTCTCGATCCCCGGCCAGCTCGAAAAGATCTGCTCGGCAGTTGGGCTGCGGAGGCGGTTGGCGCTGCAGACAAACAGGACGTTGGTCACTTGACCGCTCCAGGGCGACGACCCGGGAATAGTGGTTTTCGACGCCGGGTTCCAGACATCCCCAGCTACGTGCGCACCTTCCGATAGGCGATGGACCCTGCGGCATCTCGTTCTGCGGCCGGGCCGCCAGACGCTACCGCGCGGAATCGGCTTGCTCGCGTGAAACGACAGGATTTCTTACCAATTAGCGGCTAAACCTCAGCTTTTCCGGGCTTGCCTAATCCCTTGCGTGAGCCTTTGACGATGCTCGATGTGAATGATATTAACTTGATGTTAATCCTATTCACATGGTCGGTTCCTGCCGGCCGGAGGGCCGCATGAGCCTCGCGCCGCTGCTTGACGCCGCTCCGGCGATCCCGCTGCATGCCTTCGCGGCGATGGCGGCCTTCGTGCTGGGACTCGTGCAATTCGCGGCCCCCAAGGGCACGCTGCCGCACCGGACGATCGGCTGGATCTGGGTGGCGCTGATGGCCATGGTGGCCGCATCCTCGTTCTGGATTCACCAGATCCGCCTGGTTGGGCCATTCAGCCCGATCCATCTGTTGTCGATCTTCACACTGGTGGTGCTGCCGCTCGCGGTGTGGCGCGCGCACGTCCATCGCGTGGCCGATCACCGGCGGATGATGATCTTGCTGTTCGCCGGCGCACTGGTGGTGGCGGGGCTGTTCACACTGGTGCCCGGGCGCATCATGCACCGAGTGATTTTCGGGGCCTGACGGGCTGTTTGCGGCGGCCGATTTCGAGCTTGGTTCCGGTGCCGGCGCGGAATGCGTAAGTCTCTGGAAAAACAGTCGGAAAAAGCCCTTCACAGACCCTTGCGAGGGTGGTTATCAGGGGCTCGATGCGCTATATGATTCCCAGATAAACCTCACCGGATTTCCCCTTGGCTGACGACGACGACAAGCCCGGCGACCAGCCGGCGCAACCCTCGGATATTCGCCCCGTCTCCATCTTCGAGGAGATGAAGAAGTCGTATCTCGACTACGCCATGAGCGTGATCGTGGCGCGCGCGCTGCCCGATGCGCGCGACGGCCTGAAGCCGGTGCACCGCCGCATCCTGTACTCGATGAACGAGCAGGGGCACACGCCCGACAAGAAGTACGTCAAGTCCGCCCGCGTGGTCGGCGACGTCATCGGTAAGTATCATCCGCACGGCGACCAGTCGATCTACGACGCCATGGTCCGCATGGCGCAGGACTTCTCGATGCGCGTGCCGCTGATCGACGGCCAGGGCAATTTCGGCTCGGTCGACGGCGATCCCCCGGCCGCCTATCGTTACACCGAAGCGCGGCTGACGAAGGCGGCGCTGGCTCTGCTGGCCGATATCGACAAGGACACCGTCGACTTCCAGCCGAACTACGACAACAACGAGACCGAACCCTCGGTCCTGCCGGCCAAGTTCCCGAACCTTCTCGTCAACGGCGCCGGCGGCATCGCGGTCGGCATGGCGACCAACATCCCGCCGCATAATCTCGGCGAGGTCATCGACGCATGCGTCGCGTTGATCGACAATCCGGCGCTCACCATCGACGAACTCATCAACATCGTGCCGGGACCGGATTTCCCGACCGGCGGCGTCATTCTCGGGCGGGCGGGCATCCGCGCCGCCTATCACCTCGGCCGCGGCTCGATCGTCATGCGCGGCAAGGTCGCGATCGAGACCATCCGCAAGGAGCGCGAGGCGATCATCATCACCGAGATCCCCTACCAGGTGAACAAGGCGACGATGGTCGAGCGCATCGCCGAGCTGGTGAAGGAAAAGAAGATCGAGGGCATCGGCGATCTGCGCGACGAATCCGACCGCGACGGCTACCGCGTCGTCATCGAGTTGAAGCGCGATGCCGTGCCCGACGTGGTGCTGAACCAGCTGTATCGGTTCACGCCGCTGCAGACGAGTTTTGGCGTCAACATGGTGGCGCTCGACAGCGGCCGTCCGCGGATCATGCATCTGAAGGACCTGCTGGCGATCTTCGTCGACTTCCGCGAGCGGGTCGTCACGCGGCGCACCAAGTACCTGCTGGCCAAGGCGCGCGATCGCGCCCACATCCTGGTCGGTCTGGCGATCGCGGTTGCCAATATCGATGAGATGATCCGCGTCATCCGGACCTCGCCCGATCCGACCACCGCGCGCGACACCCTGATGTCGCGCGACTGGCCGGCCCGGGACGTCGAGGACATGCTGACGCTGATCGACGATCCGCGCCACCGCATCAGCGAGGACGGCACGATCCGGCTGTCGATGGAGCAGGCGAGGGCCATTCTCGACTTGCGCCTGCAACGCCTCACGGCACTCGGCCGTGACGAAATCCGCGAAGAGCTCGACAAGCTCGCCGGTGAGATCGCTGACTATCTCGACATCCTGCGCTCGCGCGCCCGCGTGCTGGGCATCATCAAGACCGAGCTCGCCGAGGTGAAGGCCGAGTTCGCGACCCCGCGCCGCACCGTGATCATCGAGCAGGAAGGCGAGGTCGAGGACGAGGACCTGATCCAGCGCGAGGACATGGTCGTCACCGTCTCTCACGCCGGCTACGTCAAGCGTGTGCCGCTATCGGCCTACCGGGCGCAGCGTCGCGGCGGCAAGGGCCGCGCCGGCATGCAGACCCGCGACGAGGACTTTGTCAGCCGCCTGTTCGTGGCGTCCACGCATACGCCGGTGCTGTTCTTCTCCTCGCGCGGCCAGGTCTACAAGGAAAAGGTCTGGCGTCTGCCGATGGCCGCGCCGAACGCGCGCGGCAAGGCGATGATCAACATCCTGCCGCTGGAGCAGGGCGAACGCATCACCACCATCATGCCGCTGCCCGAGGATGAATCGACCTGGGCCCAGCTCGACGTGATGTTCGCCACCACGGGCGGCAACGTCCGGCGTAACAAACTGTCCGACTTCGTCGACGTGCGCCGCTCCGGCATCATCGCGATGAAGCTCGACGACGGCGAGGCGATCGTCGACGTTCAGATCTGCACCGAGCGCGACGACGTGCTTTTGACCGGCGCCGCCGGCCAGTGCATCCGCTTCCCCGTCACCGACGTGCGCGTGTTCACCGGGCGCACCTCGATGGGTGTGCGTGGCATTGCGCTTGGCGCGGGCGACAAGGTGATCTCGCTGGCGATCCTGCGCCACGTCGAGACCTCATCGGACGAGCGCTCGGCCTACCTGAAGATGCGCCGCGCGGTGGCCGGCGAGGCTGCGGCTGAAGAGGCTCCGGCGGATGCGGAGGCCGAGGAGACCTCAGGCAGCTTCCAGCTTCCGCAGGAGCGCTATGTCGAGATGTCGGCGGCCGAGCAAGTCGTGCTCACCGTCTCCGTCAACGGCTACGGCAAGCGGACCTCGTCCTACGAGTACCGCACCACGGGCCGCGGCGGCAAAGGCATCGTCGCCATGAGCGTCAACAACCGCAACGGCAACCTGGTGGCGTCGTTCCCGGTCGAGGACGCCGACCAGATCATGCTGGTCACCGACAAGGGCCAGCTGATCCGCTGCCCGGTCGAAGGCATCCGCATCGCCGGCCGCTCGACGCAAGGCGTGATCGTGTTCGACACCGCCGAGGACGAGCATGTGGTGTCGGTCGAGCACATCACGGAAGAGGCCGAGAGCGGCAACGGGGCGAATGGGGAGTAGCCAGTAGCCCGGATGGAGCAAACGGTCGGTGCGAAGCGCCGACCGATGCCGCAATCCGGGGCGCATATTGCGACCACGGGTGACAGAGCCCGATCTCACCGATGGGTTTGAGTTCTTCGTTGCTATTTGCGATGACGCGGCACCTCGATGCCTCGTCGTGCGAAAATGGCGCGGATCCCTTCCTCCTTCGATCCGTTGTCGATGCTCCTTGAACTCTCGATCAGACTTTCGATGAATCCGGCGTAGAAGCCACCCGCGTGACGTTCTTGCGGACCAACGGTCTGCCACGTCTTTGCCAGAACGCGGTCTGCATCTTCTTGCTTGAGGAGTTGACGAAGCTCCCAGAATGCGGCTCCCCAAACTTCGCTGCCGTCGTTCTCCACCGAAGCGAATTGGTCGAGCCGAATCTCGCTGAAGCGCCGATGATTCGAGAGGTCCTGAGGTGGGTACACGCTTTTTCCCGCCGCAGTGGCTTGGTCACCCATTTGGGAATGGTTCGCGAAGCTGCAGGGAAAATAGGTAGCGAGGCCGGATTCGATGGCTAAATATTCCGAGGGCTCTGTGCTCCTGACGCTGAGCGTCTGATGGGCGAGCTGGCGCAGCACGGATACTTTGTCGCTAGCGAACGCACTTGCGACGATGATCGAAGCGGTGTCCGCGCTCCAGCTTGCAACCATTCCCTTATAGTCTGTTCCGGGCATGATTTCCACGGAGATGGAACGCGTTCCGACCGGAAATCCAAGCCGTCCCATATAGGACTGAAACGACGTCAGCGAGCGTTCGAGCTCGGACTTCAGCTCCGGGGTGAGGGCCTTGGACGCCACGAAGTTGAAGGACGAAGGGAGTATCACCGTGCCGGATTTGAGATTGGCCATGGCCTTCTCGTTGAGCTTGGTCGGCGAGTTGTCGTTCAATAGGTCGACGGCCCATTCCCTGAGCTCGGGAGGCACTTTGGACTGGTCAGGATTCTGCAAGATCGTCAGCGCGAGCTGAACGTAGTCTCGGGATATGGTTTGACTCTGCAACTGCCTCTGAATGATCCAGCCTCCAACTGCCAGAACGATGGGGATCGCCGCAATCGACGCCAAGCGCGAAATGCGCTCGATGGCGTCCAGGGCGCTGCCCGGATTGGTGGGCAGAGGGGCAGTCCGACCTTCAGGATTTTCGATCATGCCGCACCGCCACTGGGGTTGCAGAAGTGTACGCGCTCGATACAGCGGCGGCTACCACGAGTTGCAAGGGAAGGGGGCGGAGAGCGGGATGGAAAACGGGTCATAGGACCGACTCCGTAGTCCGGATGGCAGGCGCGAAGCGCCGACCGACAGCTCAATCCGGGAACGCATTCGTCGAACGCTTGGAATCCCGGATTACGCTCGCGCTCCGTCCGGGCTACGAAGTCGAGCTAGATCTCCAGCTCCGTCCCGAACTCCACCACTTGCTTGGTGGGCACGCCGAAGAACGCGGCGGAGCGTTCGGCGTTGCGCTGGAGGAAGGCGAACAGGCCTTCGCGCCAGACCCACATGCCCGGAATGTCCTCGCTCGGGATGATGGTCTCGCGGCCGACATAATAGGTGATGTCGGAGAGGTCGATGCCCGGCAGCTTGCCCTGGCGGCAGACGAGCCCCAGTCCCTCGTAGATCGTCGGGTTCTGCATGAAGCCGTAATGCAGGATGACGCGGGTGATGCCGGGGATGATCTCGATCACCTCGGCACGGTCCTCGTCGGTGATGTGCGGAAGCTCCTCGATCAGCACGGTGACGAGAACGATGCGCTCGTGCAGCACGCGGTTGTGCTTGACGAACTGGGTCAGTGCCAGCGGCACGCCGCGCGGCGCGGACGCCAGGAATACGGCGGTCCCGGGCAGCCTCGCGCTGCACTTGTTGACCGCGGTCTCGATCAGGTCCTCCTCCGGCTGGCGCAGTTTTGCGCGTGCCGCTTCCACGAGCTTCACGCCGGCGCGCCAGGTCAGCATCAGGAAGGCGACGAAGCCGGCGAGCAGCAGCGGAAACCAGCCGCCCTCGAACAGCTTGATCGAATTGGCGGAGAAGAAGATCACGTCGATCACGAAGAAGAAGCCGTTCACGGCAACCACGAGCCACGGCGAATAGCCCCACTGGATCGCCACCAGCGCGGCGAGCAGCGTCGTGATCGCCATCAGCAGCGACACCGCGATGCCATAGGCGCCGGCGAGCGCGTCCGAGGTACCGAAGCTCAGCACCGCCCCTAACGTCGCGGCGGCGAGCAGCCAGTTCACCAGCGGCACGTAGATCTGGCCGATCGCATCGCTGGTGGTGTGGCGGATCTGCATGCGCGGCAGGAAGCCGAGCTGGATCGACTGCTGGGTCAGCGAGAACACGCCGGAGATGATCGCCTGCGAGGCGATCACGGTCGCGACCGCGGAGAAGGCGACCAGCGGGTAGTGCAGGGCGTCGGGGCAGAGCTGGAAGAACGGGTTGTCGATCATCGTGGGATCGGTGATCAGGAGCGCGGCCTGGCCGAAATAGTTCAGCACGAGGGCCGGCAGGCAGATCGCGAACCAGGCCAGCCGGATCGGCAGGCGGCCGAAATGTCCCATGTCGGCGTACATGGCTTCGCCGCCGGTCACCGCGAGGAAGGCGGCGCCGAGGATTCCGAACGAGATGTGGAAGTCCTGATGGATCAGGAAGTCGAAAGCATAGAGCGGGCTGAGGGCGGCCAGCACCGCCGGCGCCTGGACGATGCCGTGGATCCCGAGCGCGGCGAGCACGACGAACCAGGCCAGCATCACCGGGCCGAAGATGCGGCCGATGAAGCCGGCGCCTTGCTTCTGCATCATGAACAGGCCGACCAGGATGGCGATGGTGATGGGCACCACCGCCGGCGCCAGCGAGGGCGCGTCGACCTTGAGGCCTTCGATGGCGCTGAGCACCGAGATCGCCGGCGTGATCGCGCCGTCGCCGTAGAGCAGCGCCGCGCCGACGAGACCGACGACCAGCAGATGCGCGCGCCAGGTACCTGCTTGTGCGTTGCGGGCATGCAGCAGCGCCAGCAGCGCGACGATGCCGCCTTCGCCGCGATTGTCCGCGCGCAGGATCAGCAGCGCGTATTTTAGCGAGATGATCAGCAGCAGCGCCCAGAGGATCAGCGAGGCAACCCCGAGGACAGCGGCGTGACTGAGTGTGCTGCCATGGGCAGCCGCCTTGGCGGCTTCCTTCAGGGCGTAGAGGGGGCTGGTGCCGATATCGCCATAGACGACCCCGAGGGCGCCCATGGTCATCGCGATCGGTAGAGGATCTGGATGATGGCTGGAAGCGACTGCCGGCGTACTGGACAAGGTCGACCCCCCGATGGAATCGCGCCCGGCGGGCCATTCCGACGGGCGCGAACATCAGACAGTCTGCGACGGGACGTCGCAAATAGCCATGGGGATCTGGCGAGAGCTTCCTGACGCGAAGCTGACAGCCCCGACTACGGGGTGCGGTTTGCGGTCACGAGGCGCGCCTCGCGGATATTGGTCTTGGTGCCGGCCCGTCGGAGGCAAGACGCCTCGAAGTTCGGCCAGGCCTGCTGCGAGCAGTCCTTGCCGATGGCGCGGATGTCGAGCCGGTCGCTCTTGGCCAGCGGTTGCGGGACGCTCGCTTCGACGGTCGGAGCAAAGCCGGGAAGGACGGTGAGGGCAGCAGCGACGAACGCAGCGATCGCGATGGCCGAGATGGTCTTGATCATTGACGGTCCCCTGTGATGCGGCCGCTACGCCCGATGTGCGGCCCGTCATTCGTTGGGTGGATTACTAACCATGGCCAGTTTCCGGACGTCTTCGCGGACGCGGGAAATGGTTTCGTTCGCGGTCCGTTTTGTTTCGTGGCCGTCCCGAGGACGAAACAATTCGGAGAATTCCGACACGGTTTTGCGGGAAAACTGCCAGGGAACCTGCCCGGCTTGCCCGGCCGGGCCGGGCGCGGTAGGACGGGGCCATGCCGCGCATTGCCTTCTACCCAGGTTCCTTCGACCCCATCACCAACGGCCACCTCGACGTGGTCCGGCGCAGTGTGTCCCTGTGCGACCGGCTGGTGGTCGCGATCGGGGTGCACCCCGGCAAGAAACCGCTGTTCTCGACCGAGGAGCGGCTCCAGATGCTCCACGACGTCTGCGGGCCTGTTGCAGCTCAAGCCGGCTGCACGCTCGAGGTCGTGACCTACGACGATCTCGCCGTCACCTCCGCCCGCAAGTACGGCGCGACCATCATGATTCGGGGCCTGCGCGACGGCACCGACCTCGACTACGAGATGCAGCTCGCCGGGATGAACGGCACTATGGCGCCCGACGTGCAGACCGTCTTCCTGCCAGCCTCTCCGGTGGTCCGCCCGATTACCGGCACATTGGTGCGCCAGATCGCCGGCATGGGCGGGGACGTCTCGGCCTTCGTCCCGCCGCAGGTCGCGGCACAGCTCAAGGCAAAATTCGCCTGATACGGCGCACGTCCTCTCTCATCTGATCCGGAGTTGTCATGATCCGAATTCTCGCAGTTCTTGCCGCGATCCTGTTCGCGGTGCCGGCGGTGGCGCAGCAATTGCCGGCGGGCCTCGACAAGGCCAACGCCATCGTCATCGACACCACCAAGGGCCGCATCGTCATCAAGCTGCGGACCGACATCGCGCCCCAGCATGCCGAGCGCATCAAGCAGCTCGCACGCGAGGGCTATTACAACAACGTGCCGTTCCACCGCGTCATGGACGGCTTCATGGCGCAGACCGGCGACGGCGAGAAATTCAACGGCACCGGCGGCTCGAAATATCCGAACCTGAAGCAGGAATTTTCCAAGGTGCACTTTGCGCGCGGCATCGTCGGGATGGCCCGGCGCGGCGACAGCGTCGACAGCGCCAACTCGCAGTTCTTCATCATGTTCGCCGACGGCGGGAGCCTCGACAATCAGTACACGGTGATCGGCGAGGTGGTGCAGGGCATGGACGTCGTCGATAAGCTGAAGAAGGCACCGCCCGGCTCGTCCGGCGGCGCCGTCACCGATCCCGACAAGATGGTGAAGGTCCAGGTCGCCTCCGACATCAAATAGGATGAGACGATGGTGCGTCGTGGCGAGAGGCTCCTGCTGGCTGCCGCGGTGCTGCTGCTCGGCGTCTCCGGCGCGGCCGCCGCGGACGCAGAGGTCAACACCATCCAGGACATCTTCAAGCACCTGCGCACCTGCTGGAAGCCGCCGCCGGCCAGCAAGGCCCGCCCCCTCGACATCACCGTCGTCGTGAGCTTTAACCGGTCTGGAAACATTCTGGGCCATCCGAGGATTACCTATGAATCCGCGGAGGCCTCCGACAATGACCGGCTGCAATACCGGGTCGCGGTGATGGAGGCGTTGCAACGCTGCACGCCGATGCCATTTACCGATGCAATGGCCGGCGCCGCCGCGGGACGTCCATTCGCGATCCAGTTCCGCAATCGCAAGACTTCACCAGACAAGACTTCACCTCCAACGCAAGAGAGACGAGCATGAGCGTCACCGAAAACACCCTGATCCTCGAGACCACGCAGGGCCCCGTCACCATCGAGATGCGTCCCGACCTCGCGCCCGGCCATGTCGCGCGCATCAAGGAGCTGGTCCGCGAGGGCTTCTACGACGGCATCGTGTTCCACCGCGTGATCGAGGGATTCATGGCGCAGACCGGCTGCCCGCAGGGCACCGGCACCGGCGGCTCCGGCCAGAAGCTGAAGGCCGAGTTCAACAAGGAGCCGCATGTGCGCGGCACCACCTCGATGGCCCGCGCCGCGAGCCCCGATTCCGGCGACAGCCAGTTCTTCATCTGCTTCGACGACGCCCGCTTCCTCGACAACCAGTACACGGTGTGGGGCAAGGTCACCGAGGGCATGGAGAACGTCGACAAGATCAAGCGCGGCGAGCCGGTGCAGAACCCTGACAAGATCGTCAAGGCGCGGATGGCGGCGGACAAGGAATAACGCCTGCGGTCGTGCCCCGCTTCGGCGGGGCACGACAAGGTACCAAACGTGCGCACCGACCTCTTCGATTTCGATCTGCCCGCCGAGCGCATCGCATTGCGCCCGGCGAGCCCGCGCGACTCCGCCAAACTGCTGGTCGTGGACGGCGGGGCGCTGCGCGACCAGACCATCGCCGACCTGCCGCAATGGCTGAGGCCGGGCGACCAGCTCGTCGTCAACGACACCAAGGTGATCGCGGCGCAATTGAAGGGCCGCCGCATCGGCCGCGAGACCGAGCCGAAGATCGAGGCGACCTTGATCAGGCGGCTCGACGGCTCGCGCTGGCAGGCGCTGGTGAAGCCCGCCAAGAAGCTCACGGCCGGCGACCGCATCCGCTTCGGCAATGAAGGCAAGGTCTGCCTGCTCGGCCATCTCGACGCCGAGGTCGAGGCCAAGGGCGCCGAAGGCGAGGTGACACTGTCGTTCTCGTTCCACGGGCCTACGCTCGACCAGGCGATATCGGATCTCGGCAGCCCGCCACTGCCGCCCTACATCGCCTCCAAGCGCACGCCCGACGATCAGGACCTCGCCGACTATCAGACCATGTTCGCGGCGAATGAAGGGGCGGTCGCTGCTCCCACCGCGGGCCTGCATTTCACGCCCGCGCTGGAGCAGGCGTTGCGCGAGCGCGGCGTCAGTGTCAGTCGCGTCACGCTGCATGTCGGGGCAGGGACGTTCCTGCCGGTGAAGGTGGACGACACTGAAGGCCACAAGATGCATGCCGAGTGGGGCACGATCTCGGCCGAAACTGCAGAGCGGCTCAACACCGCGCGGAAGAACGGCGGCCGCATCATCGCGGTCGGCACCACGTCATTGCGGCTGCTCGAGAGCGCAGCCAGCGAGGACGGCAGCATTCAGCCGTTTGCGGCGGAGACCTCGATCTTCATCACGCCCGGCTATCGCTTCCGCGCCGTCGACGTGCTGATGACCAACTTCCACCTGCCGAAGTCGACGCTGTTCATGCTGGTGTCGGCGTTCTCAGGGCTGGAGACGATGAAGGCAGCGTACGCGCACGCGATTGCGGGCGGGTATCGGTTCTATTCGTACGGGGATGCGTGCCTGTTGTTTCGGGCGAACGGCTAGCGCCGGTGCCGTAGGGTGGGCAAAGGCGCAGAGCGCCTTGCGCACCATCTTTTCATGATCGAGACAGGTGGTGGGCACGCTTCGCTTTGCCCACCCTACGATACCGACCAGTACGACAGCGCTTACGCCATCACCCGCTGCGGCAACAGCTCGGCGATCTGCACCGCGTTCAGCGCGGCGCCCTTCAAGAGCTGATCCGCCGCCACGAACATCGAGATCGAATGCCCTGAGGGATCGCTGAGATCCTTCCGGATGCGGCCGACCAGGACGTCGTCCTGGCCCGAGGCGTCGATCGGCATCGGGAAGTAGTTCTTGGCGCGGTTGTCGACGACCTTCACGCCCGGCGCCTGCGCCATGATGGCGCGGACCTGGTCCTCGGTGATCGGCTTCTCGCATTCGAAGGTGATGGCCTCGCAATGCGCGCGCAGCACCGGCACGCGCACGCAGGTGACGCCGATCGCGATGGTCTCGTCCTCGAAGATCTTGCGGGTCTCGTTGATGACCTTGGTCTCTTCATCGTTGTAGCCGGTCTCAGGGTCGATCGCCGTGTTGTGGTTGAAGAGATTGAACGCGTAGGGGTGCGGCATCACCCTGGGCGTATAGACCTGCCCGTTGAGATTGGCGCGGGTGGATTCGACGAGTTCCTCCATCGCGGCGGCGCCGGCGCCGGAGGCCGCCTGGTAGGTCGAGATGATCACGCGCTTGATGCGGTTCTTCTGGTGGATCGGCCAGAGCGGCACCAGCGCGGTGATCGCGGCGCAGTTGGGGTTGGCGATGATGCCCTTGTGGTCGCGGATACGGTTCGCGTTGATCTCCGGGATCACCAGCGGCACGTTCGGATCCATGCGGAAGGCGGAGGAGTTGTCGACCACGACGGCGCCGGCCTTGACCGCGAGCGGCGCGAACTTCTTGGAGATGCTGCCGCCAGCGGAGAACAGGGCGATGTCGACGCCCTCGAAGGCGCGCTCGGTCAGCTCCTCGATGACGACGTCTTGCCCGCGGAACGACACCCTCTTGCCGGCCGAGCGGGCGCTGGCGAGCGCCTTGAGCTTGCCGACGCGAAAGCCGCGCTTGTCCATGGTGGCGATGAATTCGGCGCCCACCGCACCGGTGACGCCGACAATCGCGACGACGGGATCGTTACTCACTTTGTCCTCCATTGCGTTGAAATCCAGACAACAAAAAAGCCCCGGACCATCGAGGGCGGGGCTTCGGCAGAGCTGATGCGTTCTAGTCGACGACTACGCGCGCACGCCTCCCCGGGCCCCGAAGGCCGTGGTGGTTTTGGTCGTGCGTTTGGTGGTCGTGAACATGGCGGCGACTTATGCGGGAGAGTCTCGCGCCCGTCAATGGCTTTTCGGCTGGAATGTGGCGGCGGGCCGGGACCTATTTGGCCCGGGCGCCCGGCGGCTGGAGGATGACCTCCTTGAGGTCGTCGCCGCTGATGACGACGATCGCAAAATTCAGCCGGCCGCGTTCGCGCACCAGCCCGCCGCTGATCGCCTTGCCTGAGGCCGCGCGCTCGGCAACGCGCACGGCGTCCGCGAGGCGGTGCCTGATCGAACCGAGCGCCGCCAGATTGCTGCGGTCGTCGTGGTCGAGCTCGGCGAGGGGGAGGGCAGCTTCGCCGCCGACGAGCTCGCCGGTCGCGGCATTGATGGTGTGGCGCCAGATCCGGTCGTTGTGCAGCGTCTTCACCCGGTACACCGGCACACCGGAGCCTCCGTCGAAGCTCACATCCGCGGTGGTGGCGCCGGCATGGCGGGCTTCCGCAATCGCCATGGCCTGGCTGATCGAGATCGAAGAGCTGCGGAAGCGCTCGATCTCGCGGCTGACGGCCTGGCGGTCGGCCTCGGCATCACCATCTGTATCGTTGTGAAGGGCGGTCGGCGTGCCCGTGGTGACGATCGCCCGCGCCGGCGCCGCGAGGAGCAACGCAGACAGGCTGATCGCCAGCAACGGCAAGATCCATCGTTTGGTCGTCTTCATGCTCGAAACCTCCGGCCGGCACGTTGACCTGGTCATCCGAAAGAAAGTCGCGGCCGGCCTTGGGCATCGGCCGGCCGCGGAGCGTCGCGACGGGCTGTACCCGGCACGGCGATCTTAGCGGTACGGGCCACTTTGGGGCTGGTGAAAAAGCGGTCCGTATCGCTTATAACTAAACCATACCGTATCGTTTTATTTTGGTCAATGGCGCGGGCATGGCGTCCCTTGGGGAAAGGTCGCGATCTCACGGAATTGTCAGCGGGACGGGCGCCGCCGCGACGTGCCCTTTGCGGCGCTCTGGATGCGGTCCGCAGGTCCCAGCGCTCCAGCGAGGAACAGCTTGATCGCGACGCGCATCCGCTTTTCCGCGGCCTTCAGCTCCAGCGCCATTCCGAACGTGGCCATGCGGTGGGTGTGACCGACGACGACGTCGAGAAACACCTCGGCGGCGATCGTGGTGTCTTCGATGTCGAGCGCGCCTTGCGCCACCAGATGGTCGAAGAAGCGCGCCGTGGTGGCGACCGCCTTGAGCCAGCCTTCCTCCTTGCCGAGCTTGGCGACGTCAGGGAAGTTGATGGCCTGTGACGTCATCATGCGGCTGAAGGCGACGGCGTCCGGCCCGCAGGTGAAGCTCAGCATCTCCCGCCCGATCTCGACCAGCCGCTGCTCGACGGAGATATCCGAGGCGCTCGATATCTGCGTCTCTGCCGCCGCCGACAGCGGTGCAAGCCAGCGCGCGATCTCGCGCCTCAACACGGCCGCAAACAGGCCACGCTTGTCGCCATAGCGGGAATAGACGGTGGGTTTGCTCACGCGGGCCGCTTCCGCGACCGCATCGAGCGAGGTCGCGTCAAAGCCGCGATCCAGGAACAGGCGGGTGGCGACCTCGATCAGCCGCTGGTCGCGCTCGATCGCGGCTGACTTCGTCGGCCGGCCGCCGCGCGATTTCGGCACCTCGCGCCGTGGCGCGGCGGTTCTTGTCCTGGTCGCAGTCAATCCCATGCCCAATGATTCCTGCGCGTGTCCAATCGTGGTCATTCGCTCTATATCGCGCAGGAGCGGGGGCGTCATCGCGAATCTGGCCGAATTGGCCGTATCGTCAACGGTTTCCGCAGGGCGTCGTTCCGTCACGAGGGATCACGGAAGCGTCGAGGTCCAGGCCTGGCCGGAGGCGGCCTTCTCATATCCGTACTGGTACAGCGCCCGCATATAGGCGGTGTCGAACCCTTCCGAGGGCGGCGCCGGATAATCACGCGCGATGTAGGACAGATGAAAGCCGAGACGGTTGCGTTTGGCGAAGTCGTAGGTCGAGAAGATGATCGAGCGCGTCTGCGACTGCGTGATCGCCGACAGGCTGCGCGAGGCGACGTCGATGGTGCTGTTGGAGACGAGCTCGAAATTGCGTTCGATCTTCTTGTTGACGAGGATGTAGATGTTCAACCGCGCGTTGCCCGGCAAGCGGTCCTGCGTGAGCAGGGCTTCCGGCAGCGTCAGCACCGGCGCCGTCACGCCGCCGTCGACATGCATCTCCTGAAATTTGCGGCCCTGGCCTTCGGCGTCGATCATGATCGGCGGAAACACCAGCGGAATGCTGGCGGAGGCCGCCATGACGTCGCGAAACAGCTTGAGCGCCTCGGGCGTGCCGACCGCGGCGATCTTGCCCATGTCCCAGATCGCGGTGCGCTGGGTGTCGAGATCGGTCGTGACCACCAGCAGCTTCCGTCCCCTGGCCTTCTCGCGCGCGACCTGTGCCATGAGCTCCGGCCCGACATAGCGGGCGACGAGCTCGCGCAGCCGCGTGTTGCCGAACAGGCCGGATCCGAACAGCACGCGCATGATGCTGGGATCGTTCAGCAGGCTCTCCGCGATGCCGCTGGTGTAGACCTCCCTGAGCGTGTCGTCATATTGCGAGCCGAGGAATGCAAAGGGCGCGATCAGCCCACCGGTGCTCACGCCTGAGACAACCGAGAAGGTGGGACGGGTGCGTGCCGCGGTCCAGCCGTTGAGCACGCCGACGCCGTAAGCGCCGTCGGCGCCGCCGCCGGAGAGCGCCAGGTAGGACTTCGTTGCGGTGCTGGTGTCCTTCTCGAAGCTGAATTTCGTGACGGGCTCGTCGGCGTAGCGGCGCAGGCCGTCGATATCGAGCACGCGCGATGTGCTGGCTTCAGCCGCCGTATAGGGCGTGCGGGGCAGGGAGGTGCAGGCGCCGAGCGCAAGGCTGCACGTCAGGACGAGGGATCCGATCAGGCGGGCGCCTGTCTGCCTGATCCACCCACGCGAGGGGCCGGACATTTCGGTCGAACATGAAGCGGGGGGCATCGTCGGTGGCTGGCGATCACGCATCTACCGCCGCCGGCAAATTCGCCAGCGGCATTTCATCCAGCCCCCACGTCGAAACTATACTGTATCGTTTTATTTTGCAAGATGCGGTGGCATCACGTCCGCGTCAAATATGTCCCAGTCTGAGGCATCGCATGGCCTGAGCGGGTTGATCGTCCCTGTCCGACACGCAATAAGCACCGCATGAATCTACCCAATCATTTCGAATTGCTCGCCACCGATGGCACCGCGCGCACCGGCCGCCTGACCACGCCGCACGGCGTGGTGCGCACGCCGGCCTTCATGCCGGTCGGAACCGCCGGCGCCATGAAGGGCATGCACTGGCGCGAGGTGCGCGACGCCGGCGCGGACATCGTGCTCGGCAACACCTATCATCTGATGCTGCGGCCCGGCGCCGAGCGGATCGCGGCGCTCGGCGGCTTGCAGCGGTTCACCGGCTGGAACGGGCCGATGCTGACGGATTCCGGCGGCTTCCAGGTGATGTCGCTGTCGGACCTGCGCAAGGTCAGCGAGCAGGCCGTGACCTTCCGTTCGCATATCGACGGCGCCAAGGTCGAGCTGTCGCCGGAGCGCTCGATCGAGGTGCAGCGTTTCCTTGGATCCGACATCGCGATGCAGATGGACGAATGCGTGCGGCTGCCGGCCGAGCGCGATGACATCGACCGTGCGATGCGCCTGTCGCTGCGCTGGGCGGAGCGCAGCAAGCGCGCCTTCGAAAGCGCGCCGGACGGCTACATGCTGTTCGGCATCGTGCAGGGCGGCGACATCCCGCAGCTTCGTCATGCGAGCGCCGAAGGGCTCGTCGAGATCGGCTTCCACGGCTACGCCATCGGCGGCCTTGCCGTCGGCGAGCCGCAGGCGGTGATGCTGGCGATGATCGACGAGACCGCGCCGGCGCTGCCGACCGACCGGCCGCGCTACCTGATGGGCGTCGGCACGCCCGACGACATTCTGGAGGCGGTGAAGCGCGGTATCGACATGTTCGATTGCGTGATGCCGACGCGCAATGGCCGGCATGGCGTCGCCTTTACCCGGTTCGGCCAGGTCAATTTGCGCAACGCCCGCCACGCCGACGATCCGCGTCCGCTGGATGAAGCGAGCTCCTGGCCATCGGCGCGCAATTACGCGCGCGCCTACCTGCACCATCTCGTCAAGGCCGGCGAGACGCTGGGGGCGATGCTGCTGTCTGAAATCAATATCGCTTACTACCAGTGCCTGATGCAGGGCATCAGGGACGCGATCGCACAGGGAAAGTTCGAAGAGTTCTATCAGCGTACGCGAGAAGACTGGGCGAGGGGCGACATTGCCCCACGCTAGGGCAACTATGCTAGTTGCACACGATCCGCTGCTTGACGGCGTGCTTGGTCACGAAGCCGTAGCCGCAGGTGTCGCAAGTCCAGAGATAGCTGATCATGTGGTCGGACACATACGCAGACGCTTCGGCTGCGACCATGGAGTCGGCGCAGACGGGACAGGTGGGCAACTCGCTACAGCGCGGATCGCGGTGGTGCGCAACGGTCGACAGCACTTCAGCAACTGCTGACATCGTGGTGACCTCCTGCTTCGAGACCTAAGTCTAACATAGGCAGAATCAGTTGACGAGATCGCAACACAAATGCGTTGGTTTTCTGATAATTAAAGCTCACGCGGTTTTGCGATGCAGCGTATTTAACATGTGCTGCATTGTCGCTTGCGTGTCGTCGCAGGCTGTCTGTAACTGCGCAAGAGCTGCGACAGAAGCCTAATAATCGCCACAGGGAGTTCATCATGGACGCATCGTCCGAGAAGGCCGCAAAGACGGGTGCAGCGCACCAACCCGGCCGCGGCCGGATCTACTCTTCGATCGTCGAGGCTTTTGGCGACACGCCGATCGTGCGGCTGCAACGGCTGCCGGGCATGCAGGGCGTGAACGCGACGATTTTGGCAAAACTTGAATATTTCAATCCCGCCGCAAGCGTGAAGGATCGCATCGGCGCGGCCATGATCATCGCGATGGAGAAGGCCGGCATCGTCAAGCCCGACACCGTGCTGATCGAGCCGACCTCCGGCAATACCGGCATCGCGCTCGCCTTTGTTGCCGCCTCGCGCGGCTACCGGCTCAAGCTGGTGATGCCGGAATCGATGTCGATCGAGCGGCGCAAGATGCTGGCCTTTCTCGGCGCCGAGCTGGTGCTGACGCCCGCCGCGCAAGGCATGAAGGGCGCGATCGCGACCGCCGAGGAGCTGTTGAAGACGACGCCGAACTCGGTGATGCCGCAGCAATTCAAGAACCTCGCCAATCCCGAGGTGCATCGCCGCACCACCGCGGAGGAGATCTGGAACGACACCGGCGGCGCCATCGATTTCTTCGTCGCCGGCGTCGGCACCGGTGGCACCATCACGGGCGTCGGCCAGGTGCTCAAGCCGCGCAAGCCCTCGCTGCGGGTGATCGCGGTCGAGCCGGAGGAGAGTCCTGTCCTCTCGGGCGGCCAGCACACGCCGCACAAGATCCAGGGCATCGGCGCCGGCTTCGTGCCAGACATTCTCGACCGTTCCGTGATCGACGAGATCGTGAAGATCAACTCGACGACGGCGATCGAGACCTCCCGCGCACTGGCGCGGCACGAGGGCATTCCCGGCGGCATCTCCTCAGGCGCGGCGATCGCGGCGGCGCTCGAGATCGGCAAGCGGCCGGAAGCTGCGGGAAAAACCATTCTGGCTATAGTGCCGTCCTTCTCCGAGCGGTATCTTTCGACGGCGCTGTTTGAGGGAATCTAGGACATGGCGGATCAACCGAGACGGCCGCGCACGCTGGGCGATGCGAGGTCAGAGGCCGAGGCGGCGTTCAAGAAGGTGACGGCCAAGGTCGCCGTGGCGCCGCCGAAGCCGAACGTGGCGCCGGGGATCAAGGAGCAGGTCAGCTTGCGCATCGACCAGGACGTGCTGGAATTCTTCCAGTCGGGCGGTCCGGGCTGGCAAGACCGCATCAACGAGGCGCTGCGCAAGGCGGCGGGGAAGTAAGCTCCATTCGTCATCGCTGCGAGGACGACCAACGAAAAAGCCCGGCGCGAGCCGGGCTTTTGTATTTGGTATCTGGTCGGACCTCAGCGGCGGAACATGCCGCCCATCATGCCGCCGACGACACCGCCGACGAAGGCTGCGCCGGCATCGTTGCCGCCGCTGTTGCGGTGCTGAGCCGGTGCGCTCTGGGCCTGGGCGGGGGCAGCACGCCGGGCCGGCTTCTGGCTCTCATCGCTCGCGGTCGCCGGGGCGGCCGCCACGATCTCGGAGAGCAGGGCCTTGTGCTGGAGCTTGTTGAGGTACCCGGTCGACGGATAACCGCGGGCGGCCTGCCAGCGCTTCAGCACCGAGCGGGTCTCGTCACTGAACGCACCGGTCACCTTGGTGTCGAAGCCGAGGCCGGTCAGGCGGCGCTGCACGTCGCGGCGCTGGCCCTTGTCGAGGCCGATCTGGTCCTCGGTGAGCTGGCTGGCATCGTCGGTGAAGGTCGCGGGATCGATGCCGGAGTTGAGGTTACGGGTCGTCGTCGACGGACCGCTCTTGATCGCAGCGAGCCGCGCCAGCGCCAGCGCCTTGAACTGGCCGTTCGGATAGGCCGAGAGATAGGCGTTGAGCTCTTCCGGCTTGTTCGACTCCTTGACCGAGCGCCAGTACTCGAGCTCGACACCATCATTGCTGCCGCTCGCCGCCGGCACCGTGCCGGCCGCGGTCGGCGCCGCATTGGCGACTTGGGTCGTCGGCGCCTGGTTGAGATAGACCGCGCCGATCAGGTTGGTGTGGCCCCAGGGCAGCTGGCCCTTGTGGGTCTCTTCGTTGACCTGGGCGCGCACCGACGTCATCGCCTGCTGGATCTCGACGCCGGGCTTGGTGATGTTGTCGATCAGCGCGCGGGTGAAGGGGCTGTTGTTGCCCTCCTGGCCGTCGAGCGCGGTCTGGCCTGGGCCGGTCGCGAACGCGATCAGCGTGCCTTCACCGGACTTCATCTCGGCGAGGCCGCTCTGCACGTTGACGCTACGGGTTGCCGAGTTCGACTTGATCTTGGCGGCGAACGGATTGTCGCGGCAGGCATCGAGGAACACGAGCTTGACCTTGGCATCGCCCATGGTCTGCTCGAGCGTCAGATCGATGTTGATGGCGGCTCCTAACTTGACGTCCATCTCCGACTTGATGTCGGCGTCGACGGGCAGGAGATAATTGCTGCCGCTGACCGCGATGCCGTGGCCGGCGTAATAGAACACGGCGACATCGGAGCCCTGCGCCTTGCGGCCGAAGTCCAGCAGCTTCTCGGTCATCTGGTCGCGGGTGAGATTGGATCCTTCGATCACCTCGAAACCGACATTGCGCAAGGTCGCTGCCATCGCCTTGGCGTCGATCGGCGGGTTCGGCAATTGTGCGACGTTCTTGTAGGAGCCGTTGCCGACGACGAAAGCAACACGGCGGTCGGCCTTCGCGGCGCTGATCGACAATACCATGCACATCAGCGAAGCGAGGAGGGTGAGAGTGCGCATCTGAATTCCCCAACAGAATCGAAATTGCAGGCAGCAACGAATTGGCAACGTACTTACACGAAGTGCCCGACCTCGCGCCACCAAAACGGCCGTACGTCGCATTCAACCCGCTACTGTGTGGCCGAATGTGCACGATGGAATGCCCCTCCAACGTGATCCAAATCACACGACCACTTGGTTTTGTCGCGCGAGGCGGCGCGAGGTTCACGGCGCGCGGGCGGGAACCTGCGGTGCCGGCTTCAAATTCAGGAGATTGCCGCACAGGATCAGCGCTGCGCCGAGCACGGTCCAGGCGTCGAGCCGCTCGGAATACAACAGCCAGCCGGCGGTCGCGGTGAGGGGAACCCGCAGGAAGTCCATGGGAACCACGATCGTTGCGTCAGCATAGCGCATCGCGCTGGCGAGGCAGTAATGCGCGAACGTGCCGCAGACGGAGATGACCATCACCCAGCCCCAGACGTGGCCGGGCGGCCAGGCCCAGACGTAGAGCGACGGCAGGGCGCCCGCGACCGACTGCACCACCAGCATCCAGAACAGCACCGCGAGCGCGCTCTCGGTGCGGGTCAGCGATTTGACCAGCACCATCGAGACGCCGAAGCCGATCGCCGCGCCGAGTGCGATCAACTGGCCCTGATTGATCTCGCCGGTCGAAGGCCGCACGATGGCGACGACCCCGATGAGCCCGAGCACGATCGCCGCGATCTTCCACGGTGTCATGCGCTCGGACAGAAAGCTCGCGGCGAGGATCGCGGTCCATATCGGCATGGTGAACTCGATCGCGACCACCTGGCCGATCGGGATCAGCGTCAGCGCAAAGAACCAGCCGAGCTGCGACACATAGTGGATCAAATTGCGCGCGATGTGCTGCGGCAGCCGCCTGGTCTCGAGCTTCGCGAAGCCGCCGGCGCGCCGGATCATCGGATAGAGCAGGCAGAGACCAATCAGCGAACGCACCTCCATCACCTGGAATACGTTCATCTCGCGCACGGCTTCGCGTCCCGCGACGGCCATGACGAGCGTCAGCGACAGCCAGCCGGCCATCCACAGTGCGGCCATCGTTTTGGACGGTGTCGTGCTCATCGGGCGTGAGAGCAAAATCCTGAGGGAGCGCCGGTATCGGCGACATCGACGCCGTTTGCAACGGCCAAATCTGCGGATGCAGCGATGCCGGGCGACGTGCTAAGGCTTCAGCCAACAACGACAAAAAGGGAGAGCTCCGCTCATGCAGATCCTGCAGCCGGCCGAATGGAAAAAACCGCGCGGCTTCTCTCATGGCGTGGTGGTGGAAGGGCCGGGCCGCTGGGTGGTGCTGGCCGGACAGACCGGCGGCGACGAGGCCGGCAATTACGCGCCCGACATGGCGGCGCAGGTCGGGACCGCCTTGAAGCGGATCATCAAGCTGCTGGCCGAGGCCGGCGCCGGCCCCGAGCACATCGTCCGCCTGACCTGGTACCTGACCAGCCGCAGTGAATATGAGGCGGCCGGGGCCGGCATCGGCGCAGCCTGGAAGGAGACGCTGGGACGCAACTTCCCGCCCTCGACGCTGCTCTATATCGGCGGTCTCGTGGACGAGCGGGCCAAGGTCGAGATCGAGGTGACCGCGTTCGTCCCGGGCTCATAAAAAACCCGGCGAAATCGCCGGGTCCATTATCGTGTCACCGTGCTGTCGTCTTATTTCGACAGCTGGATGCTGGCGCCGCGGAACTGGCTGTCCGCGCGCATCGTGACGTTCTGCTTGTTGCCGGACGTCTTCAGCGAGATGTTGGCATTGAAGCCGGCAGTCGAGGCGATCAGCTCGTAGCTTCCGCCGGCGCCGCGGCCCTGGAGCGAGCCGGAGATGTTGCGGCTGGCCTCGGACCAGCTTCCGGCGATGGCGCTGCCCTCAGCCTTGACGCTGGCGCCGAGGTTGAACTTGTAGGCGTCGCTGGCGCAGGTCAGCGACATCTCCATGGTCGGTCCGATCGGGGCATATTTGGCCCGGCAGCGGATCCGCTCGGTCGAGCCGTCGTCCAGTGTAACGGTGCCGGTACCGCTCCAGCTTCCCGCCAGCGGCGCGAACGGGCCCGACTGGGCCTTGCTGTCAGAGTTGGCGATCCCCGCCGCAAACAAAACGGCGGCCGCAATCAGCAGCCGCCGGTTCCGGGCGCGAGCCTCGACTGGTTTACTGGCGCGATGCTTCCCACCGCCCGCTGCATGGTATGCCTGCAGATGCTCCATTCCACTTCCCCGATCCGGCGTTGCCGTTGAGTTGACCGTTGGCATATGCACCATTGATCGAAACTTTCACAAGACCCCCGCTACCGATGGTGCCGGAAACGTTAGCGCCGGGCGCGGTGATCTTGCCGTCGGCGACGGTCAGCATGGAGCTTGCGGTCGGCTCGCAGGAGCCGGTCTTCGTGACAATTGTAACCTGCCAATTGCCGTCATAGGGGGTCTGGGCGAAAGCGGGGGCGGCGAGGGTGACAATTGAAGCGGCACAGAACGCCACGATGCGACCAAAACGCATGAATTCCGTCCTTGAACTTGTCTGATATGCTGACGCTTATTCGGACGAAATGTGACGGAAATTTGTTGCAATGCCAAATCGAAAATTGTTCCTGTGGAAACAATGGTTTATTTGCGTTTCCCGCTTCAATTTTCCAAGCAGAATCAATGCGGCGTCCCGTTAATCGTTAACGTCAGGACAGACTCGGTGCCGAGGTCGCGAATTGCTCGTCCTGAACCCTGGACGGCAGCGCCTTGTGGACCTTGGCGTAGTCGATCACGTCGGCCAGCAGCTTGAGCCCGAGCGGGGCGAGTGCGCGCTCCCACAGCTCGCGGGCGGTCTCGCCCTTCTTGACGAAGCACCAGTCCTGGGCGGCGATGGCGCCGGCGTCCATGCGATCGGCGAGATGATAGATCGTGCCGCCGGCGATCGGATCGCATTCCTTGATGGTCCATTCCACAGCGGCTTTGCCACGATGGCGCGGCAGCAGCGAGGGGTGATAGCCGATCCCGCCGAGCTTGGCGGCGGCGAGCGCGTCCTTGCCGATCCGGGCGTGGCTGTGGGCGGTGATGATCAAATCGGTGTCGGGGGCGATCTCGGAGGCCACCACCAGCTTCGGATTGGCCTGGACCACCACCTCGATGCCGGCCGCGTTCGCGGTCGCTGCGAGGCGATCCTCGGCATCGGCCACCACGACCCGTACGATCGTGACGCTGTGCTCCCGGAGCATGTTCAGGGTGGTCACGCCGAAATGGCGGGAGCCGACGAGGGTAATGCGCATGGGTGTCCGATCCGTCTCGCAACTGCGTCGTCTTCCCGATAACACGTCGGTGAGCCCTGTCACCACCCGCGCAGCGTTTGGGCCGGTTATCAACAATGCGCCGGGGCGGGACGGCTGAACTGCGCGATTGCGCAGGCCGCCGTCCGGGTGCTTCCATGCGTGCGTTGCACCGTATCAGGAGCGAGCAGATGCGCAGCGCGTGGTTTTTCCTTCTCGCGACATGGATCGCGACAGCGCCAGCCCAGGCCGGCGGGCCATACCCCGCGGTGCCGCCCGAGATCGGGGTGGCACCCTTCATCGGTCCGACCTGGGATGCCTATCGTTGCGCCGAAGGACCGGTCTATAATTTCTACCACGGTGCCTATTACGGCGAGGAGCCGCCGGCGCTCTATCGCGGCTACGCCTACAGGCCGTATTACCGCTACAGCGCGTACCGCAGGCTGCCGCGCAAATATCTCTGCGTCACGGATTAGCGTTGCCGCGCGGCCACGGTCGGCGGCAAATGATGTATCCGTCGGTTCCTGTGTGTCGTTTTTAACGGAAGGAATCCGGTGTGTGCCGTTAGAAGGTGCGCACCGGGGCTGGCCAAATTTCATTCCGGATCCGTTTTCGAACCCGGCTTTGGCCGCTGGCGTGATCGCCAGCGGCTTTTTCATGCCGCGCATCACAAAATCACCTGATGGTAATACGTTCTCAACCAGCCTGTCGTATCGACGAAGCCGTCGCGGATTTGTATTGCGTACCGCGACACCAAGAATGTCCCGCCGGTGCGGGTGCGCCGCGCGGGCTTTTTTGCCGGGACCAATGTCATGCCGAGCGCAATTGAGCAGATCGTGGACGCCTATGTGCGGCTGAAGAACCGCCGCGGCCTCGACCAGCTGATGATGCACAGACAGCGGCTCGCGGTCGACCTGAAGAGCAGGTCCGGTTACGATTTCAGCCTGCCGATCGGCAAAATCGACGAGGAGATCGCGATCATCGAGGCGGGTCTCAGCCGGCTGAAGGCCGACTCCGCGGATTCCGGTAAGACACGTCCGATCTGACGCGCAAGCATGATCCGGAAAAGTGCGCAGCGGTTTTCCGAAAAGATCATGCTCAAACAACAACCTAAAGCGCGATAATCTCATCGCGCTTTAGTCGCGCCGGCCGCCGTCGATCACGGTGAACAGCGGCCGCGCCTGGGTCGGCTCCACCAGCAATTCGTCTACGAGCGCAGTGGCTGCATCGACATATTTGCGCGTCGGCTTGTCGAGCTCGCGTTTGGCCTCGTCGTCGAGCGCGACCTTTGCGGCCTCGACCAGCTTGCGCATCCGCGCCGCGTGGTCGTCGCCCGCCGTCAGCGTCGCGCGGGCCAGCGAGCGCAGCACGAACAGCTCGCCCTCGAGGCGGAGCAGACGGTCGTTGAGCCTGGTGAGGACGGCGTTGAGGTCGGCCATTGCTGCTGTTCGTCGCGGAGGATCCATCCTGATCTAGCGGCGATCGGTGAACGGAATCCAAACGCCATTGATGCAATTGGGTTGATCTCCGTCACGCCGCAGTTCTGGCGAGATAATCCCGCGCAAATGCAAGGTACCAGTCGAGGCAGGCCGGATTGGCCATCGCCTCCCTGTTGATGACCTTCTCGACCTCGTGGCCGAGCAGCAGCTTCTTGATCGGCAGCTCCTGCTTCTTGCCGGAGAGCGTGCGCGGGATCTCGGCGACGGCAAAGATCTCGTTGGGCAGGAAGCGGCGGGAGAGACCGGCTTCGATCGCCTTGTTGATCTTCGCCTGCATCGCGCCGTCGAGGGTAACGCCCTCGCGCAGCACCACGAACAGCGGCATGTAGCTGTCGCGGCCGAGATATTCGAGGTCGACGACGAGGCTATCGAGCACCTCCGGCAAGGCCTCGATCGCGGAATAGAGCTCGCTGGTGCCCATGCGCAGGCCGTGGCGGTTGATGGTGGCATCGCTGCGGCCGTAGATGATGCAGGAGCCGTCCGGATTGACCTTGAGCCAGTCGCCGTGCCGCCACACCGGCCCGCGGCCGCTGCCGTCGAAATTGTCCGGATAGGTCTCGAAATAGCTGGCGCGATAGCGTGCACCGTCCTTGTCGTTCCAGAAGTAGAGCGGCATCGACGGCATCGGCTCGGTGCAGACCAGTTCGCCCACCTCGTCGATCACGGCATGGCCCTGTTCGTCGAAGGCTTCCACGGCGGCTCCCAGCGAGCGGCATTGCATCGCGCCCGGCGTCTGCGGCAATTCTCTGTTACCCCCGATGAAGGCCCCGGCGAAATCGGTGCCGCCGGAGATGTTCGCCCACCAGATGTCGGCCTGCGCCGTGCTGCCGTTGATTTTCGACAGGCGTGCGAAGCGGTCATTGAACCAGGCTTGCGTGTCGGCGCTGAGCGGCGAGCCGGTGGAGCCAAGGCAGCGCAGGCGCGAGAGATCGCCGGCGGCTCGAAGATCGATCTCGGCCTTGGCGCAATTGGCGAAGAACGCCGCGCCCGCGCCGAAGAAGGTTGATTTCGACTGCGCCACGAAGCGCCACAGCGTGGTCCAGTCCGGCTTGTCCCTGGCGCCGCCGGGACTGCCGTCGAAGATGCAGCAGGTGGTGCCGCTGAGCAGGCCGCCGACCTGGCTATTCCACATGATCCAGCCGGTCGATGAGTACCAGTGATAGCGCTCGCCGAACGAATTCTCATGATAGGAGCAGCCGAGATCGTTGTGCAGGCCGAGCAGGGCCAGCACCACGATGACGATGCCGCCATGGCCGTGCACGATCGGTTTCGGCAGGCCGGTGGTGCCGCTGGAATAGACGATCCAGAGCGGATGATCGAACGGCAGCCACATCGGCTCGAACGCGTCGATCGCAGCGCCCGTCCTTGCGACGATGTCGGCGAGCCGGGCGTCCGGTACTGCGAGCGCGGCCTCGCTGTGCAGGATGACATGCTCGACCGTCGGCAGCGATCGCCGCAGCTCCGCGACGACGTCCTTGCGATCGTGCTTGCGGCCGGCATAGGTGACGGCGTCGCAGGCGATCAGCACTTTTGGCTCGATCTGCTTGAAGCGGTCGATCACAGCGGGCGCGGCCATGTCGGGCGCGCACACGCTCCAGACCGCGCCGATGCTGGCGGCCGCCAGGAATGCGATGATGGTCTCGGGAATGTTGGGCAGGTAGGCCGCGACGCGGTCGCCGGGCTTGATGCCGTTGTCCTTCAGATGCAGCGCGAGCGCGGCCGCCTTGCGCTGCAGCTCCGGCCAGCTCGTCTCGCTGAGCTTGCCGTCCTCGCCGCAACTGATGATCGCGGGCAGCCCGGCGGCATGCGCCGCGTCGACATGCCGAAACACCTGCCGTGCGTAGTTCACCTGCGCGCCGGGAAACCACACCGCGCCGGGCATCTTGCGCTCGGTGATCACGGCCTCAAACGCCGTCGGCGATTGCAGATCGTAATAGTCCCAGATGCTGCGCCAGAATGCATCGAGATCGCGCACCGACCATTGCCGCATCTCCTCGTAATTCGAGAAGGACAGGCCGCGCTGCTCGGCAAGCCAGTTGCGGTACAGGGCGATCTGGGGAACGAAAGGAGCGGTCATTGCGTATCGGCTTCAGTTGCGGGGGAGGGAGAGTTTAGCTGGTGTCGCAACGTAGCAGAAGCCGCAGCTCGCGCAGGCAGCAATGATCGGAGTAGCGGGTCTGTGTGCGCCAGGAGCACATTGGCGCGTCAAGCGATTGCTCTAACAGACTGTCATTGCGAGCGCAGCGAAGCAATCCAGACTGTCTCCGCGGCAAGGCTCTGGATTGCTTCGCTGCGCTCGCAATGACGGAGCGGAGGCAGTCTAATATTCCACACCCGCCCAGCGCCTGCCGAACACCGGCGGCTTTGTCTTCACCGCCTGCCAGCCGAAGAAGTGGTGCTTGCCGGACCATTCGTGCACGACGCTGCTGCAGATGCTGCATTTGAAGCTGCCGGTGTGCGCTTCGCTGTGCTCTTCGCGTGTCGCGGTGTAGTTCATGCTGCAACCGGTGCAGGTGAATTCTTCGGTGGTCCAGATGCTGTTGGCCATTGCACTTCAGTGTTCTTGGATGCGTTGTGAGAAGCGTAGGTGCGAGCCTTTGCAGCCGCGTAAATGGCCCTGCGGAAATCCGGTTAATCGCCGTTAGCCAATCCCGGCGCGCGGGCGGCAAGCAGCGCCCGTCAGTCCAGGTCGTGCCGCCCGCTGGTGCAAGCGCGCCCTTGATCCGGCAGCCGGATTCGCCCCCGCGAAATGCGCCTTGGGCCGAAGCGAGCCTCATCCCCGGAGGGCGGCGAGGGGCCCGTCGTCTTGACGCCGGATGCGGGGCTGGCAATAACGCTGAGCGGCGCAAGTGCCGGAACCCGCGTCAATGCCGCAAGGAAAGCCGTGCCCGTGAAAAGTCTCCGTCAGCTCCTGACGGGCGAGGACATCATCCAGCTCGTCATCCGCGTCGGCCTGCTCGGCCTGCTGATCATCTGGACCTTCCTGATCATCCGCCCGTTCGTGCCGATCCTGGCCTGGAGCGGCGTGCTCGCTGTGGCGTTCTACCCGGTGTTCAGCTGGGTCGCCAGAATCCTCGGCGGACGGCCGAAGACCGCAGCCGCGATCCTCACCCTGATCACGCTCGGTATCGTCATCGGCCCCGCGACCTGGCTTGGCCTCAGTGCCGTCGACGGCGTGCGCGAGCTGGCGCATCAGCTCGGCACCGGCGACCTGGCGCTCCAATCGGCGCCGGAGCAGCTCAAATCGTGGCCGCTGGTCGGCCCCTGGCTGTTCGACCTCTGGGACCAGGCCTACACCAACATCCGCGCGGTGCTGCGCGAGGTGGCGCCGTATCTCCAACCGCTGGCGGGACCGCTGTTGTCGCTCGCGGGCGATGCCGGCGTCGGCACCCTCCAGTTTCTGGTCTCGGTGTTCGTGGCCGGCTTCCTGTTTCCGCACGGGCCGCGGCTGGTCGAGGCCGGCCGCGGCTTCCTGTTCCGGATCGTGCCGGAGCAGACCGAGCATTTCCTGGGGCTTGCGGGCGCGACCATCCGCGCCGTGGCGCAGGGCGTGATCGGCGTCGCGATCGTGCAGGCGCTGCTGGCCGGCATCGGCTTCAAGCTCGCCGCCGTGCCGAGCGCGGGCCTGCTTGCCTTCATCGTGCTGCTGCTCTCGATCGTCCAGATCGGCGCCTTCCTGGTCCTGCTGCCGGTCATCATCTGGATCTGGACCGCCAAGGACGTCACCACGGCGCTGCTGCTCACCGTATTTCTCGTCCTGGTCGGCTTCATCGACACCATGTTGAAGCCGCTGGTGATGGGCCGCGGCCTGACGACGCCCACCATCGTGATCTTCGTCGGCGTGATCGGCGGCACGCTCGCCCACGGCATCGTCGGCCTGTTCATCGGACCGATCATCCTGTCGGTGGCCTGGGAGATGATGATGGCCTGGATCAGGACCGAGGACCGGGCGGCGGCAGGGGCGAGCAAAGGCTGAGCCTCCCGCCGGGGCTGTGGTCAACGTCCTTGCCGAACTTGTCTATTGAGCTAGACAAGTTACGATAGGCGAGATTCTGTTTTCGAGCCAACGATCGTAAATGGCGAAGTCTTCCAAGCTGGTTGCAGCGAAGCGCGGCAAGGTATTGTTGGTCAGACGCCGGTCGGACGGCCTGTGGATGTTCCCGGGCGGCCGCAAGCGTCCGCGCGAGACCGAGAGGGATTGCCTGCGGCGGGAGATCAAGGAGGAGCTGCCCAAGCTGAAGCTCGGCAGGATCAGCCTTTGGAAGGAAGTGACGGCCAGGAACAAGCGCTCCGGCCGCAAGATGAGCGACGCGATCTTCATCGCCAAGGGCGCCAAAGGCAGGCTTGCGATCGGCGACAAGAAGGAGATCGACCGCGCCGCCTGGCAGAAGCCGCGCGGCATTCGCCTGACGCCGACCTCGCGCTACATCCGCGATCGCCTGTTTCCGAGGAAACAGCGGCGGAGCTGAGCTACTCCTCTCGCCCCGCTGATGGCGACCGCCCGGCGAACGACTTCGACCTTGCCGCGCGCGGCTCCGGCACGAGACGCCTTGCCGCCTCGGCCTCGTGCTGCTGCTTGCGGACCCTGCGCGCATCGCGCATCGCGCGCTTGAGGAAGGGATGCTGCGAGTCCTCGGCGAAGAACAGCACCACCTCTCAGCTCGGACATTGCCTGGAATAGCCGTCCTGCACCCGCCCGGCGCGATCGCGAAACACGCCCTTGCACCGCGTGCACTGAATCTGGACGAAGCTCATGCGCGATCGACAATGACTGATGGAAATGGATCGTCACGTTAATTCGGAGGTCCTGAAGAAAGGTTGAACGTTCGCCATTGAGTCCAGGCCGTCAGTTGGGACGAACGTTCGGACGTCTATTTGGACGTGCGGAGCGGGGCCCGTCGGCTCGCGCCACCGGGGCCCTTATGTGCCGCGCGTTACCGCCGGGTGGGATCATCGCTCTTGCCGGGCCGAATTGCACCCTTCTGAGGGCCGCCGGCTGAACCGCTGCCGGTGCCGGACGATGCTCCTGTTCCGGTTCCTGACGTTCCGCTCGAGCTGCCCATGCCACCCGTGCCTGCGGATGCGCCCGTTCCGCCGGGGCCAGCTCCGTTTCCTGCACTGGCGCCCGTACCGGCGCCAGACCCAGCACCTGCTCCGCCCGCGCCCTGGGCGTAAGCAAGCCCCACGGATCCACCTGCCAGCACAGCGCACGTCAGCAACGACAAGATTGTCTTTCGCATACCAAGGCTCCTATTGATTGTGTGTGGCTAACAGGGCCTGCAAAAGGATGTTCCTCAGGATGCTCAATCGAGCTGCGTCGTAGCGCCGCCTCTTCGGAGGAGTTCAGCGCCTGGCGAGCTGTGGCTTCCCGCAGGAACCAAGGTCCGGACCTGCCATTACCTTCGGCCCGCGCCAAGGCCTTGCTTGACACGCGCCATGCATGGAGCATCGAGATGCGAACGACAATTGTAGCCTTATTGATCTTCCTGGGATCTACGCTCGCGGCGAACGCAGAACGCGACTATCCGTGGTGTGTCTTTGGCGGGCAGCTCGGCTATTCCGGCGACTGTTCATACCAGACCAGAGAGCAATGTCTAGCATCGGCATCCGGCCGCTGGAACACGTATTGCGACATAAATCCGCGCGTGAGATTCAAGCAGCAGGCCGACCCTGCGACAAAGGGAGGGCAGCAGCGACGCTGAGGATGTGCGCTCGAGATTGTCCTGGCGCTACTGCTTGGCCGCCAGCGTGTCCAGGCAGTGATTGAGATAGGCGGTGCGATCCCTCGGCAGCACCTTCTCGAGATCCGCCTTCAGCCCGCATTCGCGCTGCCGGATCTGCTCGGCCCGGCGCTTCTCGGCCGCCTCGCGATATTCGGGAGCAACCTTGCTGGGATCGACCAGCGCCTGCGCGCGGGCGGGAGTTGCGGCAAGCAATGCGACGGCCGCGATAAAAATGATCGGTTTCAAAATGAGCCTCCGTAAAAAGGCTCATGCTAGCGCGTGGACTGCGGGGGCTCAAACGGTAAGTGCGGTGAGGCGACAGCGCAGCCTGTCAGACCCCGCGTCGCCGAGGCTATCGGCGGAGTTGGTTTTCGACGACCTGAAGTTGGACCAGTGACGTCCGCTACTTCGCAGCGTGGTCGATCTTGTGCCCGAGATGCCCGGTGTCGTGATCGCGGCGCAACTGGCTCAGCGACGTCTCGTTCAATTGAAGCAAGACCTCACTGAGCGGGGTCGTATCCGGATACCCGGCCGCAAACCCTTTCCATAGATCTTGCGCAAGGTGCCGACCAGCGTGTTGCCGTGCTTCTTGCTGATGCCGCCATCCTTGTCGCGATGTCCCTGTGCGGCGTCTGCGCGCATGGCGAGAGCGTGCGCCCAAACCGGTTGATTGGCAACGGCGCGGCAAGCGCCGAGGTGCACCGCGCGCGTGTCAGCGATCCCAAAGCAACGCAGCGCTGGCCCAATAACGTCTCGTCCAATGTCGGCCGGGACGGACAGCCATAGCGATGTCGAAAGATCGGCGGCGCCGTGTGAACCAGTTCACATTCGATCGCCGCGGCCGCTGCTATGAACGCCGCATTGCCTTACTGATTGATATTTTGAAAACACCCCGGCGCTGCCTACCAGGCGCCGGGGTTTTCATTTGGATCGCCGCCGGAGGCGGGGCGGCCTAAGCGGCCTGCTCCTCGAACGAGGTGTAGACCCGGCCGGCGGGATCGACGATCTGAACGTCCCAGCAGCCGTCCTCGATCAGCTCTCTGGCCTTCTTGAGGGCGGCCGCAAGTGAATCCCGCTTGAGGCTGACGACGCCTGCCGTGTCGAAACCGCTGATTTCAAACATGCCGTTCCTCCCTGTTTTCCTGAATCTTACACCTTTTGAAGGAGCTGTCTGCGGCCTTGTAGGGCTGTTCCACCGCATGGACCCCGTATTCGGCCGGGGTGGCCGGGTGGCCGCGTCGCTAACGTGGAATTAAGCCAAAAAGCTCACAATTTTAGGCAGTTGCGTAAGTGAGTGCTGCGTAAAGGAGGCGTCGCGAGGACGTTCCGGCGATGGCCTCCTTTTGCCCGCTCATTGAGGTCAATGCAGATGACCACGACATCCGAAGCGCAGGGCCTCGTCGAACAACAGGGCCTCGTCGAAGAACTCGACCCCGCAGCACTCGCGCTCGCCGCAGCGCCTGAACCGGCAGCCGTGGAAGCTACGGCACCGCTCAAGCGGTCCAGCCGGGTCCTGGCATTGTCGGTGTGTGCGCTAGCCATCAACGGCGCGGCGGCCATCTCCACATTGCCATCTGATTTCTCGTCCAGGGCCGTCGGCAGCCTGGCTGAACTGCTTCCGCGCCGGGACGCTCCCGTGCCAAAGCCGGATCCGGTTATCGCTGCCCTGAAGGACATCCAGTCGGCCCAGCAGCAACATACGGCCTCGCTCCAGGAGAGCAATGACGCCTTGCAGCAAAATGCGGCTCTGCATCAGCAGGATTCGATGGTGCTCCTGTCTCTGCGCCAAAGCATCACGGACGAACGGGTCGATGTGAGGAAGATATCGTCACAGCTGTCCACGCTCATCGCGAAGGTCGACTCGCTGCAAAACGTGATGATGTCGGACGTCACGTCCTCCATTCGAAAGGCGAACGCCCGCTATGGACTCTCCGCCGCGATGCGCAAGCGGATGGTGGTTCGGCCGTCGACATCGGTGGGGCCGGTTTCGGTGGGGGGCGCTCCGCTGAGTGCGCCGGCGACGGTGGCCGCGCCGGAGAGCTGAGGATAGGGCAAGAAAAATCGCTTGGGACTATGTCCGCGCTATCTGGCCCGCGGGTTCACCACTGGCGCACTCTCGCCGATAGCGCTTAGCCGGCCGCCGCGCGTCGCAGATGCGAGGGGACGGGGATTGACCGTAGAGTTCTTGCACTAAGTTCTGAGTGCCTGGCTTTGGTGAGCGCGCTGGGGCTCGAACCCAGGACCCCGTGATTAAAAGTCACGTGCTCTACCGGCTGAGCTACGCGCTCCCATGGCCGCTGATGGCTTTGAAGAGTCGCCATCGACTTCGGACATTCGAGAAGCATGTCTTGCCGCTGCGCTCAAACTTGCGTCGCGGGGAAAACCGGCTGTTTCCGGATCATGCTGTCGGCCCGCGCTGTGTAGGGGGAGTGGCTGCGGAGGTCAATAGCGGGGGTGGTTGCCGAAACTCGTGGCAGGAGCGGGGATTTGCTCGTGGCATCCGCAGCTTAGGGCGGAATTCTCAACCCGATTGGCGGGCCGTCGTCCACGCCAAAGACCACGTGACTTTTAATCACGAGGTCAAAGGCTGGCGCAGAGGCTGATCACTTCGTCTCCCGCCGCACCTCGTTCGGCACCGGCTGCGGCGTACCGGCGTGGGTCGGCAGGGCGACGGGGCGAAGGCCGATCAGCTCGGCGGAGCGGATCGCGCTGTCGCGCCAGAACTGGAACGAGTTGATGCGGCTGAGCTCGAGGATGGCGATCGCGACCGCCGCCAGGAACGGCAGGCTCTGCAGCACCAGCACGCCGGCGAAGATGTAGATCTCGGTGATCTGGCGGAAAGAGTTGGAGGCGACCAGCACGCCGGCGCCGATCAGGAGCAGGGTGCCGATCACGGCCTCCCAGAACGCCTGGAACTCGATCGACATCCGGCTAAGGCCACCCTTGGAGGTGCGCGCGAACGCGATGTGCTCGGTGATCAGTCCTTGCGCGACCGCGCGCGACACCGTCCATTGCACGCTCATCGCCGCGATCATCGCGCCCAGCATCTGGCCGGGTTTGATCGCGACGCGCAGGCGGTACATCGACAGGAAGTGCGCCAGCGAGACGATGAAGGCGCCGATGATCGGCAGTGTCAAAATCTTGTCGGGAATGGCGATGTCGGCAAAGGCGACGATTGGCACCCAGACGAGGTTGAGCAGCGCCACGACCACGCCGAGGCTTTCGGCCCCCAGCCAGTTCAGCCAGCCGAGACCGTATTCGCGCTTCTGGTCGGGCGTCAGCCGGCTGCGGCCGGGGAGGAATTGGCGCCAGTGCTTCTTGACGATCTGGAGGCCGCCATAGGCCCAGCGGTGCCGCTGCTTCTTGAAGGCTTCGTAGGTGTCGGGGAGCAGGCCCTGGCCGTAGCGGTGGTTGGTGTAGTGGGTGGTCCAGCCGAGCTCCTGGATCGCAAGGCCGAGATCCGAATCTTCGCAGATCGTGTCGGACGACCAGCCGCCGGCCATGTCCATCGCGGCGCGGCGGATCAGGCACATCGTGCCGTGCACGATGACGGCGTTGAGCTCGTTGCGCTGGACCATGCCGATGTCGAAGAAGCCGGCATATTCGCCGTTCATGATGTAGTGCATGATCGACAGGTCGCCGTCGCGATGCTCCTGCGGCGCCTGCACGAGGCCGACGCGCGGGTCGGCAAAGGCCGGCACGAGGTCCTTGAGCCAGTCGGGATCGACGACATAGTCGGCATCGAGGATGCCGATGATCTCGGCGTCGGCCGCGGTGCGGTCCATCGCGATGCGCAGCGCGCCGGCCTTGAAGCCCTGCACCTTCTCGGCGTTGATGAACTTGAAGCGTTCACCGAGCGCGCGGCAATGGTCCTGGATCGGCTGCCAGAAGGCGGGATCGGGCGTGTTGTTGATGATGACGACGCATTCGTAGTTCGGATAGTTCAGCCGCGACAGCGCATCGAGCGTCTGCTTGAGCATCTCGACCGGCTCGAAATAAGCCGGGATGTGGATCGAGACCTTCGGGTAGTAATTCTCGGGCACGTTCTCGACCGGCTTGCCCTTGGAGAGCAGCCGCTGCGGCGGCCGGCCCAAAGCTACCGCCGCAATCTCGTCGATGCGCGCCATCGCGATCAGCACGAGGGGAACAAGGAGGATCATGCCGAGCGTCAGCGCGAAGGCCGAGCCGAAGATGAAATAGTGGCCGTTCCAGAACGCGAACACGGTCGCGGCCCAGGCGCCGACTCCGTTGGCGGTGGCCGACAGCAGGAACGCCTGCTTCGCGGTCGGCTGCTCCAGCCGCAGGATCGGCAGCGACAGCAGGACGCCGACCAGCAGCGCTACACCCATCAGCTTCCAGTAGTCGAGATTCTCCACCGGCCCGGTCCAGGCGAATTTGGGCTCGCGGTTGGCGTTGAGGATGCCCCAGTACGGACCGACGCCGCCTTCGAAGAATTTCCAGGGCTGATCGATGGCCTCGACGATGTTGTATTCCATGCCGAGGGCCTCGGCGCGGCTGACGAAGTTGCGCAGAGTCAGCGCCTGCTGGAACTGCCCGGGGTCTGCATTGCGCAGATTGTAGCCCGCGCTCGGCCAGCCGAATTCGGCGATCACGATGCGCTTGCCGGGGAACAGGTTACGCAACAGATTGTAGCGGTCCACGGCCTGGTCGACCGCCTGGTCCGAGCGGAAGTTTTCCCAGTAAGGCAGCACGTGGGCGGCGATGAAGTCGACGTTGGAGCCGAGGTCGGGATTGTCGCGCCAGATGTTCCAGATCTCACCGGTGGTCACGGGCACGCGGACCGCGCCCTTGACCTTCTTGATCTTGTCGATGAGGTCGTCGACCTTCTGCTCGCCGCGGAAGATCACCTCATTGCCGACCACGATGCCGTTCACGTTGCTGTTCTTGCGGGCAAGCTCGATGGCGGCCGTGATCTCCCGCTTGTTGCGATCCTCGTCCTTGTCGATCCACGCGCCGACCGTGACCTTGAGACCGAACTCGGCGGCGATCGGCGGCACCAACTCGTTGCCTTCCGTCGCGGAGTAAGACCGGATGGCCCGCGTGAGGGTCGAGAGCTTTTTCATATCGGCGCGAATCTTGTCGGGATCGACGTTGGTGTCGATGACATGTCCCGGTTCGAACGGCGTATACGAAAGGCTCGGCAATAGGCCCTTGAAGTCCGGCGCGGGTTCCTTGTCGCGCAGGACTCCCCAGAGGCCGGCGTGGAGCGCGGACACGAGCAACAGAACGGCGGCGACAACGCGCATCGCGGCTAAACCAAAAGGGGCTGAGGGGGCAGGGAAGCGGATCCGACCCCGAGATCCGACCAAGTCCGCGGCAAATGGAGCATACCTCTGCCGCGCGGTTTCTCAACTGTCATGGCCTCATGACCTTATGAGGGCGTGACCGGTTTCGGAATGTGCGGCAGTGCCAACCGTGTCTATGGCCGATCGTTCCTGAACGGCGGCTGAAACGACCCGAGGTTATTTCTGGGGCGCCGGTGTCGGGCTTGCCGCAGGCGAGGGGCTCGCGGCCGGCTGCGGCTGCGAGTTGCCGGTGGTCGGCGCCGCCGGGGCTTGCGAGGCGCTCGCTGCCGCCTGCTGCGGCTGCGATGCCGGATTGATCCAGCAGGCGTGCACGCGGCTGTCCAGGGTCTCGGCAACCTTGGGATCGATCTGGCCGCCAAACCGGGTCAGGCAGCGGAACGCAGCCTGGATGTGGCCGCCGGGGCAGCCGAAGCGGTCGTAGAGGTCGAGATGGCGGAACGCGGTATCGAGGTCATCCCGCCACATCAAGCGCACCACGCGCCGGCCGAGCCAAACGCATTCGGGGTTGCCGGCCGGGCCGTTGATGACCTGGGCAGCCTCGGCGAACTCGTCGGTGCGGCGCTGGTTCTGGGCGGCGTCCTTGGCGGCAGCGTCGGCGGGCTGGGCGGCGGCCTTGCCCTGGTCCGGGGCGGGGGTGCCGCTCTGGGCGGAGGCGCCGGCGATACCGATCAGGAGGACCAGGGAGGAAACGGCCAAGGTGGCGGCGAACAGCCGCAGGACCGCATTTCGTGACTCGAACACCCGTTGCCGCATGAATTCCCCAATATATCCGCTGACCGTCCGCGTCCGGATCCCGCGGACGCGCCGGTGATGGCGTCCAAATGGGTCTCCAATGCGGCGGAAAAGTCTTTCCGAGTCCATGACCTGAATTTCGAATTTTGTCCAGCAAAGTCACGATCCTAGGCCTCTGTCGAACGGCCGCAGCCAAATTCCTTTTGGGGGAGGAGCGGATCCGCGCGGTCATCACCCCTTGGCAGATGGCGTGCGAGCAGGTAATCGACTGACCCTTCGCGGAGGACGGAACCGATTTCTCTTCGTACGCCACTGGCGCTTCTGCTCGTTTCACTGGGCGCGATTGCTGCCGTGTGGTGGTGGTTGGCGACGCCGATCACGCTCGCACGCGCACCGATCGATCCCGCCGAAAAGGTCCAATGCGTGTCCTACGCGCCGTTCCGCGGCGAGCAATCGCCGCTGGACGCATGGACCCATATCGAGGCCGACCAGATCGAGCAGGACCTGCGCCAGCTCAAGGAGATCACCGGCTGCGTCCGCACCTATTCGATGGAGAACGGGCTCGACCAGGTACCGGCGATCGCCGCCAGGGTCGGCGGGCTGAAGGTGCTCCAGGGCATCTGGCTCTCCAGCAACCGCAGCAAGAATTTCGAGCAGGTCGCGCTCGCTGTCCGCCTCACCAAGCAATTCCCCGACCTCATCACCTCGCTCGTCGTCGGCAACGAGGTGCTGCTGCGCGGCGAGATGACGACGGCCGACCTCGTCTCCATCATCCGCTCGGTGAAGGCGCAGGTCAGCGTGCCCGTCACCTATGCCGACGTCTGGGAGTACTGGCTCAGGAATCGCGAGGTCTATGACGCCGTCGACTTCGTCACGATCCATATCCTGCCCTATTGGGAAGACGTTCCGGTCCGCGCGAAATTCGCGGCAAGCCATGTCGAGGCGATCCGCGAGCGCATGGCCGTGGCGTTCCCCGGCAAGGAAATCCTGATCGGCGAGACCGGCTGGCCGAGCGAAGGGCGCATGCGCGAGGGCGCGCTGCCGTCGCGTACCAACCAGGCGCGCGTCGTCTCGGAAATCCTGGGCCTGGCGAAAGCGAACAAGTTCCGCGTCAACCTGATCGAGTCCTACGACCAGCCGTGGAAACGCAAGCTGGAGGGCACCGTCGGTGGCTATTGGGGGCTCTATGACTCCGTACGCCGGAACCTGAAATATCCGCCGGGGCAGCCGATCAGCAATTTCCCGTACTGGAAATGGTACATGGGCGCGGGCATGGGCCTCTGCGTGCTGGTGTTCGCGGTCGCCGGCCTGACGCTGCGCCGGCGGCCGTGGACGCCGCGCTTCTCGGCCTGGCTCGGCGTCGCCATCTCGGCGACGTCAGCGGGCAGCCTGCTCGGGGTCGGCGCCGACAAGATGTACTATGAGAGCTACGGCATCGGCGGCTGGCTGCTGTGGGGCGCGCTGCTGCTCGCCGGCATTCTGTCACCGATCTTCTGCGCGCAGGCGATGGTGATCGGCCGCAGCCTTCCGACCTTCCTCGATCTCCTCGGCCCGCGTGAGGGCCGCAAATGGTCGAAGCTCACCGCCGTGCTCGGCCTGACGCTGGCGGTGACCGCGGTGATCGCAGCGCAGACCGCGCTGGGTTTCGTGTTCGACCCGCGCTACAAGGATTTCCCCTACGCCGCGTTGACGATGGCGGTGGTACCGTTTGCGCTGCTGATGTTGAACCGGCCCCAGATCGGCCAGCGTCCGATCGCGGAAGCGGTGTTCGCGGGCGTGCTGACGCTGTCGGCCGTCTTTGTGCTCTTCAACGAGGGCCGCGAGAACTGGCAGTCGCTGTGGACCTGCGCGATCTATTTGCTGTTCGCGCTCACGCTGTGGCGGGCGCGGGCCGAGCAAATCCAAGAATGAACAGGCCGATCGCAAGGCCCGACAGCACGACGTTGTAGAGCACGATGCCGAGCCCGGCGGCGATGATGCCGACGGTGAGCAGCACGATCGACGGCCGCATCAGGTTCAGCGTCGCAACCACCAGTGCGGTGATTCCGAACACCGAATTCTTGAACAGCACGGTCGAGACCGAGCGCGCCTTGCACATCAGCGTCTGCAAGCCGGCATCGCAGGCGAGCCCGACGGTCGAGTTCTCGATGCCGAGATAGCGAAGATAGATCGCATAGCCGACGGATACGAAGCCGACGACGATCAGGAACTGCACCTGGTAGGGCGTGAGGCGGAAGGGCTTTTTTGTCATGGGCGCAATATGGTCGAGATGACGGGAGGGGGCAACAGGGGAGGTGCAGGTTTCCTGCGGATTTGCCCGACGATATTGGTGTTGTGATGGTTGAGACGAGGGACAGCCGGCGCGGCATTGTTCAGGGCGCCGGCTGTCGCAGATGCGTGGCTTGGCGGCTTACTTCTTGCTGGTGCTCGAGCCCGTGGTGTGGCGCGTCTTCTGTCCGGGTGCGCTTTCCGAATGGCCGGGTCCGGCGGTGGTATTGGTCTGGTGACCAGGTGTATATTCCGAGGCACCGGGGCCGGTCGACGGCTTCGTCGTGTTCTGCATCTGCTGACCCGGCGCGTTGCTCGACGCACCCGGCGATTTGGTTGTTTGCGCGAACGCCGAAGATGCGGCCAGAAGCGCGGCCGCCGCGATGATGAATTTCTTCACGTATGTATCTCCCTTGGTCATGGAGACGAGCACGAACGATTGCGCGTCGGCTGCTCCGGTTCACGACCGGGATAACTTGGCAATCGGCGGGCGGTTGCTCTGGCTGAGCGAAAATTGGGGCCATCTGCGCGCGCAAGACGACGCAGGCATTCATCGCGCATTCAGGTGGGGGCGCTTCGATCCGGGTGAGCCGCAAGCGCTACCGCTACCGCTACCGCCTGAAGAACGATGACAACGTCGATCCCGCCGATGCCGTCTCCGGCTTTGCCTGTGCGGCCGGCGGCTGTGCCGGAGGTGGTGCAGGCGCGGGCTCCTCGCGCTTTGAGGAGCGCTTTGAGGAGTAGCTGCGGCGGCGCTTGTCCGGTTTTGCAGTCGGCGCAGGTACCGGCGCAGTCTCGGCTTGCGGTGTCGAGTCCTGGGTCTTCTCGGCGTTCTTCTCCTGAACCCTGTCCTGGGACTTCTCCTGTCCCTTCTCCTGCCCCTTGTCTGTTCCGCCGCGCATCGACAGCCGCTGGCCGTCGAACACGGTGGTCTCGCAATGGCGGTCGTTCTCGGCGAGGCCCGCGCAGAGCTTTGCGGCGGCAGCGGCGTTGATCAGGGGGCCGGCCCCCAAGCGAAGCTGCATGCCGAAACCGTTGTTGCCTTCCTTGATCATGATGATCGGACGAAGCGCTGCGACTTCCGGATTGGACTTGGTCAGGCCGCGCCAGAGCGCGCGCAGGCCGTCGATCGAGTTGGCGCCGCCGAGGTCGATCGCAAAGCGCGTCTGCTGGACTGCGATCGCCGGTGACTCGTTTTCAGTCGTCTCAGGCTTGGCTGCTACCGCTGCGACGTCGGTGGGGGCGGGCGCTGGCTCGGGCTTCTTCTCAACGGCCCCCTCGGTCGTCTTCTCAATGGCCTTCGCATTGGTCTCGGGCTGCATCAGTTTCGATGCGGCCGGATCGGGCGGCGCCATGATCGACTTGGAGGGCACCAGCGGCAGCGTCGGCAGAGGCGAATTTGTCAACGGCGACTGCGACACCAGCGAGGCCGCGGCAGCAGTCTGCGGGGCCAACTGCTCCTTGGCGGAATCCTTCGAGGGGTCTTTTGCAGCCTCGGTGCGCGGCTTGTCGTTGACTGGCGCCGGCGTCGAGGCGACCGGTGCGACGCTGGGTGCCGGTGGCCCGACCAAACCTGGTGCGTCCTGCGGCTTCACGGCGGACGCCTGCGGTGTTGCCGCACTCTGCTTGGCGATGGCGCCGGTGACGGAATCCATGCCCTGCTCCAGCACGGTGACGCGCGAATAGAGCCGGTCGCGATCGGTGTTCAGCGTCTCGATGGCGGAGGCGAGGCGCCGGGCCTCGTTCTGGCTCTCCTTGGTCAGCATCTGGAGCCGGTCGGCCTGGCGCGACAGATCGGACGACGCAACCTGGTCGCGCCGCCAGCCGAGCTGGGCCTGGTTGGCCATCACGGCCAGCACGACGGCGCCGACGGCGGCCACGCCCCACGAGCCCAGCCGCCACATCGTGGCGCGGCGATCCTGCGCGCTTTCCTCGGCTACAAGCCCGGAGAACAGCCCGCCGGTCTCCTTTTCGCCGAACGCATCCGCCAGTGGGTCGGAATCCTTTGCCATGAACGTTAAGTGCCCAGCCCCGAACAGCTTCCCCGAATCAATCAGGGAACATTAACAGGAAAACCCTGTCGCACTTGAATTCCGGGCATTTGCGGGGGTAGCAAGACGGGGTAGCTCATGACGGCATCGGCCTGCCGCGCCAATCGATTCGGCCGTATTTTGACAGGATCTTGATGACCGCCCGTTCCAGCCTCACGATCGTGCTCGCCGCCGGCGAAGGCACGCGCATGCGCTCACACCTGCCGAAAGTGCTGCATCCCGTCGCACACCAGAGCCTGCTTGCGCATGTGCTCGCCGCCGCCCCCGAGGGAACCGGCACCTCGCTCGCCGTCGTGATCGGTCCCGACCATCAGGCGGTGGCGGACGAGGCGAGGCGCATCCGCCCCGACGCGCTCACTTTCGTGCAGAGCGAGCGGCTCGGCACCGCGCATGCGGTGCTGGCGGCGCGCGAGGCGATCGCGCGGGGCGTTGACGATCTGCTCATTGCCTTCGGCGACACGCCGCTGATCTCGGCGGAGACCTTCGCGCGGCTGCGCGCGCCGCTCGCGAACGGTGCGGCGATCGCCGCGCTCGGTTTCCGCGCTGCCGATCCCACCGGCTATGGCCGTTTCATCGTCGAGGGCGACCGCCTGGTCGCGATCCGCGAGCAGGCCGATGCCAGCGCCGAGGAGCGCAAGATCGATCTGTGCAATGCCGGCGTCATGGCGATCGACGGGCGCCGCGCGCTCGAAATTCTGGGCAAGATCGGCAATGCGAATTCCAAGGGCGAATATTATCTGACCGACGCGGTCGGCATTATCAGCGACAAGGGATGGAACGCCGTGGTGATCGAAACCAGCGAGGACGAGGTGCGCGGCATCAACACCAAGGCGCAACTCGCCGAGGCCGAAAGCGTGATGCAGGCGCGGTTGCGGAAAACGGCGATGGAGGCGGGCGTCACACTGATCGCGCCCGAGACCGTCTATCTGTCTGCCGATACCGTGTTCGGCAAGGACGTCACCATCGAACCGTTCGTGGTGATCGGCCCGGGCGTGTCGATCGCGGACGGCACCGTGATCCATTCCTTTTCGCACATCGTGCAGACCACGCTCGGCAAGAACGTCTCGATCGGTCCCTATGCGCGCTTGAGGCCCGGCACCTCGCTCGGCGACGGCGCGCGGATCGGCAATTTCGTGGAGACCAAGGCCGCGACGCTGGAGGCCGGCGTCAAGGTCAACCATCTCTCCTACATTGGCGATGCCACCGTCGGCGCCAATTCCAACATCGGCGCCGGCACCATCACCTGCAACTACGACGGCTTCAAGAAGCACAAGACGATCATCGGGCAGGGCGCCTTCGTCGGTACCAATTCCTCACTCGTCGCCCCGGTGAAAATCGGCAACGGCGCCTATATCGGCTCCGGCTCGGTGATCACGAAGGACGTGCCCGACGATGCCATGGCGCTGGAGCGCAACCAGCAGACCATCCGGGAAGGCGGCGCTGCGCGCTATCGGGAGATGAAGACGGGCGGCAAGAAGCCGGAGAAGTGAGCGGCTGCGTGTCGGTCCCTGATCGGTGTTGTTAGGGCGGCGCACTGATGGACGACGAGGACATCGACGATGTGATCTCATTTCTCGTCAAGCGCGTCATCATGCCGCCGGGACGATGGGTGCTGGAACAGGTCGGCGATCCCCGCCCAAGCGAAATCGCCTCACTGGTCACCGGACTGGCGTTTTGGGCGTTCGTCGTTTTCCTCGTCTTCGCCCTGGTGCTGAAGTGGTGAGGCGGTAGCTATTCGTCGTCGGCGAATTCGGAGAAGATGGCGCGGGTCAGCCGCCAGCCGCGCGGTTTTGCGCGCTTGGCCGGTTCGCCTTGCACGTGCTTGACGAAGACCGGCTTGCTTTCCTTGCCGCGCTGGGGCGGCGGCCAATGCGCAAGGTGGGTGCCGGTGGTTTCGCTCGCGCGCACGGACGTCGATGACAGACCTTTGCGGTCGGACGAGCTCTTCATGGCCTTGGTCTCCTGGCCCGGAATCGTTGGCCAAACTTGTTGACAACAAGTTAACGCGCGCGGTTTAAAGCCGGCCAATTCGACGCAGTCGAAGCGTCGCGCGACGAGGTGCTGTCTCAATCAGCAATAATTATTGAGTATCTGGTTCGTTGGGAACTTCGCTAAAAACCGAGCGTGTCGTTTAGGCGATTTTTCGACGATTTGGGGGATATTGATCCGCATGTGCGGGATTGTCGGCATTCTCGGGCGCGAGCCGGTTGCAGAGCAATTGGTGGATTCGCTCAAACGTCTTGAATATCGCGGTTACGACTCCGCGGGCGTCGCCACGCTCGAAGGCAAGCATCTCGAGCGCCGCCGCGCCGAGGGCAAGCTGAAGAATTTGGAGAAGCGGCTCGAAGCGGAGCCTCTGAAGGGCACGACCGGCATCGGTCACACCCGCTGGGCCACCCACGGCAAGCCGACCGTCAACAACGCCCATCCGCACGCGACCGAGCGCGTCGCCGTCGTCCACAACGGCATCATCGAGAATTTCCGCGAGCTGCGCGAGGAGCTCGAGAAGAACGGCACGGTGTTCCACACCGAGACCGACACTGAGATCGTACTGCATCTCGTCGACGATCTGCTCACGCGCGGCAACAAGCCCGTCGAAGCGGTGAAGCTGGCGCTGGCGCGCTTGCGCGGCGCCTTCGCGCTCGGCTTCATCTTCGCCGGCGACGCCGACCTCATGATCGGCGCCCGCAACGGCCCGCCGCTGGCGATCGGCTACGGCGACGGCGAGATGTATCTCGGCTCCGACGCCATCGCGCTCGGCCCGTTCACCGACACGATCAGCTATCTCGAGGACGGCGACTGGGTCGTGCTGACCCGCAACAGCGCCACCATCTTCGACAAGGACGGAAACGCCGTCCAGCGCGACAAGATCAAGCACGCCGCCTCGACTTCGCTGGTCGACAAGGCCAATTACCGCCACTTCATGGCGAAGGAGATCCACGAGCAGCCGGAAGTGGTCGGCCATACGCTGGCGCGCTATGTCGACATGGCGACCGAGCGCGTCTCGCTGCCGGTCAAGCTGCCGTTCGACTTCAAGGATATCCAGCGCATCAACATCACCGCCTGCGGCACCGCGAGCTATGCCGGCTTCGTCGCAAAGTACTGGTTCGAGCGTTTTGCGCGCGTGCCGGTCGAGGTCGATGTCGCCTCCGAATTCCGCTACCGCGAAGCGCCCCTGCGCAAGGGCGATCTCGCCATCTTCATCTCGCAGTCCGGCGAGACCGCCGACACGTTGGCCGCGCTGCGCTATGCCAAGGCCGCGGGCGTGCACACGGTCGCCGTCGTCAACGTGCCGACCTCCACGATCGCGCGCGAGAGCGAGACCGTGCTGCAGACGCTGGCCGGCCCCGAGATCGGCGTCGCCTCGACCAAGGCCTTCACCTGCCAGCTCATGGTGCTGGCAAACCTTGCGATCGCGGCCGGCAAGGCCCGCGGCGAACTGTCCGACGAGGACGAGACCAAGCTCGTTCATGGCCTCGTCGAGATTCCGCGTTTGATGTCGGATGCGCTCACCACCGAGCTCCAGATCGAGAAGCTCGCGCGTGAGATCGCCAAATCGCGCGACGTGCTCTATCTCGGCCGCGGCACCAGCTTCCCGCTCGCGCTCGAAGGCGCGCTGAAGCTGAAGGAGATCTCCTACATCCACGCCGAGGGCTACGCCGCCGGCGAGCTCAAGCACGGGCCGATCGCGCTGATCGACGAGACCATGCCGGTCGTCGTGATCGCGCCCTATGACCGCGTGTTCGAGAAGACCGTCTCCAACATGCAGGAGGTGGCCGCCCGCGGCGGCAACATCATCCTGATGACGGACGCCAAGGGCGCGGAGGAGGCAACTGTCGAGTCGCTCGTGACCATCGTCATGCCCGATATGGCGGCGGCGTTCACGCCCATGGTCTACGCCGTTCCCGTGCAACTGCTCGCCTATCACACGGCTGTCATCATGGGCACCGACGTCGACCAGCCGCGCAACCTCGCCAAGTCGGTGACCGTGGAATAGGCAGAAGGGACAAGGGGCGCTCGCTTCGTGGTCTTCCAAAACCTGCTAGAAGACCCTAGCTTGAGTGTAGCGACCGACCTGGAACCCGAATGACCCCCCGCGACGACGCGCCTGCGCCGCTTGATCCCGCGCCGGAACCGCATACCGGCCTGATGGGCCGCTTCCGCAACTATTTCCTGACCGGCCTCGTCGTGACGGGGCCGATCGCGATTACCCTGTATCTGGTCTGGTGGTTCGTCACCTGGGTCGACGGCGTGGTGCGGCCGTTCGTGCCGCTGGCCTATCGGCCCGAAACCTATCTGCCCTACGTCGTTCCCGGCTGGGGACTGGTTGTCGCATTCTTCACGCTGACACTGGTCGGCTTCCTCGCCGCCAATCTGATCGGCCGGACCCTGGTCGATGTCGGCGAGACCTTCCTCGGCCGGATCCCGGCGGTGCGCGCCATCTACCGCGGCCTGAAGCAGGTGTTCGAGACGCTGTTCTCCGGCAAGGGCTCGAGCTTCCGGAAAGTCGGCCTGGTCGAGTTTCCCTCGCCTGGCATGTGGTCGATCGTGCTGATCTCGCAATCGCCGAACGAGGACATCGCCCGCAGCCTGCCGGGCCAGGAGGAGCACGTCTCGGTGTTCCTGCCGTGCTCGCCGAACCCGACCACCGGGTTCTTCTTCTACGTGCCCAAGAGCAAGATCATCGAGGTCGACCTCACCGCCGAGGACGCCGCGACGCTGATCATGTCGGCCGGCGTGGTGCAGCCGGGCTCGGCGCCCGACCCGAAGAAGGCGGCGGCGCTTGCGGGCATGGCGAATGCCGCGCGCATCGCCAATGCGTCCACGCTCCAGCCCCAGCCTGCGAAGGTGGAGTAGGGCCATTCCTCTGCGGGATGGCCGCCGGTCACGCGGGCGTTCGCATCCTCTGCTAGTCTCCAGTTGAATCGAGTGCGTCGCTCGGAGTTCGACCTGGAGTGCATGATGTCCAAGACTATTGCGATCCTCGCCCCCGGTGCCATGGGAAGCGCCGTGGCCCGCCGCCTCGGCGAAAACGGCGCGCGCGTGCTGACGTCATTGAAAGGGCGGAGTGAAGCGACGCGCAAACGCGCCGCTGACGCCGGCATGGTCGGCGTCGAGGACGACGCGATCGCAGACGCCGACATCATTCTCTCGATCGTGCCGCCGGGCGAAGCGGTGGCTTTGGCCGAACGGCTGGCCGGGCTGATCGTCAGGCGCGAGAAGAAGCCGGTCGTGGTCGATTGCAACGCCGTCAATGTCGATACCGTGCAACGAATCGAGGAGATCATCGGCTCGGCGCAGGCGCCGTTCGTCGATGGCGGCATCATCGGTTTCCCGCCGCAGCCGGGCGGCAAGAGCCCGGCCTTCTACATGTCCGGCGAGCACGCCAGGGACCTCGCGGTGCTCAGGGATTTCGGCCTCGACGTGCGGATCGTCGCGGGTCCGGTCGGCGCGGCGTCGGCTTTGAAGATGTCCTACGCCGGCATCGTCAAGGGTCTCGCCGGTATCGGCTCGGCCATGGTGGTCGCGGCCACGAAAGCGGGCGCGGCGGATGCGCTGCGCGAGGAGCTGGCGCTGAGCCAGCCCGCGATTCTGGCCCGGCTCGAAGTCGCGCTGCCGGACATGCTTCCAAAAGCCTATCGCTGGGTCGCGGAGATGCGGGAGATATCAGGCTTCCTCGGCCCCGATCATCCCGCCAGCCAGATCTACGAGGGCTTTGCGCGCTGGTTCGAGCATCTCGCCGCGGACGCGCCAGGCGAGGCGGTGGATGCGGACCTGATGAAGGCGTTTGCCGCGAGCATCGCACGGAAGAAAGCCGAGTGAGAACCTGCTACGGCGCGGCCTGATAGATCGGCACGGTGAGGCCAGCAACCCACTCATTGAAGTCAGGTTCGATAATCCCTCCGCAGAGGTGAACTGTCGGCGTGCGGTTAAGGTGAGTGCGAGAGCATGGATCGAGGGGCGCCTCCAGGCGCCGCCCGCTGGTCCTCTATTTCACTGCTCGCGGAACGAGTGGCTGAAGCTGTCCAGCAGAGGCCGCAGCAGGTAGTCCAGCAATGTTCGTTCACCAGTCAATATGACCGCTTCGATCGGCATGCCGGGATAAAGCTTCACGCCGGGTATCCGCGACAGCTCCTCCGGTTTCACTTCAATTCGCGCCGTATAGAACTGGCCTTTCGAGTTGTCATCCGTCACTGCATCGGCAGAGACCTGCGTCACGAGCCCGGGGAGCGTCGGAACGATGCGCTGCTTGTACGCGATGAGCCGCACTTGCGCCGGCAGCCCTTCATGCACGACGTCGATATCCAGCGGATTGACCTTGGCAAACAACACCAGAGTTTCGTTGTCCGGGACGATGTCCAGGATGGGCGCCCCGGCGCCGACGACTGCGCCTGCCGTGAAGAATTTCAGTCCGAGGACATAGCCGTCCTGCGGAGCGACGACGTCGATGCGCCGCAGCTTGTCCGCGCCCTTGCGCAGCTGCTGCTCGGCCTCCTCCTTCTTGGAGCGCGCCTTTTCGAGATCGTCGGAGATGATCTTGTCGCGTTGCCTGCGAATGGCCTCGATCTGCGCGCGCACTTCCGCAATGGTCTGGCCGGCGGTCTCGAGCCTTCCGTTCAGCGAGCTCAGGTCGCCTTCGGCCTGCGCAATGCTGCGCTGCAGACCGAGGACGCGCGGCTTGCGCTCGTAGCCTCTGGCCAGCAGATCCTGCGCGGTGGCTAGTTCTTCCTTGAACAGCCTGATCTGTTCCTGGGTCGAGACGATCTGCGTGTTCAGCGATTCGATCTGTGCCTGCTGCTGCGCGATTTTCTTGCCTTGCACGTCGATGTCGCCCTGCATCGCCGAGCGTTGGCTGCGAATAATGTTACGCTGAACAGAGATCAACGCCGCCAGGTCGCGCCGAGAGGCGACGGGCTTGAGCGCGGCCGGGATGTTGAAATCGTCCTGGCCGGCACGCTCGGCCAGCAACCTGGCTTCCTCGAGTTGCGCCGCCCATGATTGATTCTGCAACACGGCCTGATCGGCCTGAACGGCCATTGGATCGAGCCTGACCAGGGTCTGGCCAGCGCGGACGCGATCGCCGTCGCGCACCAGGATCTCCCGGATGATCCCACCCTCGAGATGCTGGATCGTCTTCTTGTTGGTGTCGACCCTGACCATGCCTTGCGTTACTGCGCCGGACGCCAACGGCGCCATCGCTGACCAAACGGCCAATCCACCGAAGAAGAGCGCGGTCACGCAGAGAAAAGTGACCACCGGTCGCACGATCCTCGGACCTTCATGCAACAATGTCTCATATGAGATGCGGGCTGCGGGCACGACGTGGCTGTGATCGGTCATGGCTCAGCTCGCGCTTTGGGGGGTCTGCAGGCGAGCCCGGATCGGCTGGACCGGCGGTATGCTCTGCCTGGCGAGTTGGTCAAGAACGTCTTTCTTGGAGCCGAACATCTGGATGCGGCCGTCATGCATCACGAGCAGCCGGTCCATGTGAACCATGATGCTGGGCCGGTGGCCGACGACGACCACGGTCGCACCATTCTCCTTGATCTTCCTGATTCCCTCGTTGAGCGCCTGCTCGCCGTCCGCGTCGAGATTCGAATTCGGCTCGTCGAGGAGGACCAGCGCGGGCGAACCGTAGAGCGCGCGCGCGAGCCCGATGCGTTGCCGCTGTCCACCGGACAAGCGCACGCCGGTCTCACCGATGTCGGTTTCGTATCCTGCTGGCAGCCGCAAGATCATCTCGTGGGCGCCCGCGGCCACGGCCGCAGCGACGATCGCCCGTGGATCGCCGGCTGCCAACCGGGCGATGTTGTCGGCCACGGTGCCGTCAAAGAGCTCGATATCCTGGGGCAGGTAACCGACGTGCTGCCCGACCAACTCGCGATCCCAGGACCAGAGCTCCGCGCCGTCCAGTCGCACGCTTCCCCGCGTCGGGCGCATCGCGCCGGTCAGGAGCCGTATCAAGGACGACTTTCCGGCCGCCGAAGGGCCGATAACTCCGAGCGCAACGCCGGGATCAAGCTGAAACGATACGTCGCTGACAATCGGCCGAGGCATACCGGGCACAGTGTAGCCGAGGTTCTCGACCGTCAGCAGTCCCTGCGGACGCGGCAATTCGATGGAGTTTCTGCGCGGGCGAACCGCAGTCACGAATTTTTGCAGACGCCGGTAAGCGTCAAGCGCGGACGTGGCCTGACGCCAGGAGCCGATGGCCATCTCGACCGGCGCGAGCGCTCTGGCCATGATGGTCGATGCCGCAATCATGGCTCCGCCGGACAGGTCGCCGGCCACCACCAGAAAACTCCCCGTTCCGAGCACCGCGATCTGAAGGATCAGCCGCAGCGCTTTGGAGGCCGAATGGATAGCGGCCACCCGGTCGCTCGCCGTCGACTGCAGATCGGTGGTCTGGCACGACAGGCTGAGCCATCTCGCAATGACGGCCGTGGCCATTCCCATGGCTTCGACGACTTCGGCGTTGCGGATCGCCATATCGGCCGTCCGGAAGGACTGCACGGACAGCTTGTTGGCCGCGCGAAGATCGGCATGCGACGACCGTTCGGTAAACCAGGCCAGCACAAACAGCACGACACCGCCAACGATGCTTAAGATCCCGAGCATCGGGTGCAGCATGAAAATCAGGACCAGGAACAGCGGCGCCCAGGGCGCGTCGAGCAACGCCAGCATGCCGCCGCCGCCCAGGAACTGGCGCATGGTGGTGAGATCGCGCAGCGCCTCGCTTTTGTAAGGATGCCCGGTCAGGCTTGCCTCGATGCTGAGGCGCAGCAGCCGCGGCGCCACGGCGTTCTCGATCCAGACGCTGGTTTTAGCCAGGATACGTCCGCGCAACGTCTCGAAGACGCCGTAGACGGCCAAGGCGCAGACGGCGATCAGCGTCAGATAGGCGAGCGAACTGAAGCTCTTGGAGATCACGACGCGATCGAAGATCTGCATCATGTATAGCGGGACCGTGAGCACGAGCAGGTTGATCAAAAATCCGATGATGCTTGCCCATGTAAAAGCCCGTCGAGATCGCCGAAGCGCAAGCTCGAGGAAGTTGAGGCGCTCATGATCATGCATTGGCAGTACTCACGTTTGGAGAAGGAGGCGCGGCCAATGGACCGCGCCTCCTCGTCGATCGCCGATCAGGTCCAGGCAGAGGCCTGGAACGTGAGGTCGCTCTCGCTCACGTTGGCGCCAAGCACCGTGATGCTGAACGTCCCGATGTGGATCGTGGTGAGGTTGTTGACCGAGTCATAAACCACGCTGCCGCCGTGGCTGTCGAATGCTTCCTTGGTGACACCGGCAAGAACGATCGAGTCGTTGCCATTGCCCCAGTCGGTGATCGTGTTGGTGCTGGTGTTGGTGTGCGTCGTGGTCTCGGTCCAGGCATAGGTGTTGTCATAGCTGACTTCACCCGATTTCACCGTCTTGCCGGAGCTGTAGGTGTAATCGACGACAGTGGACGACTGTTGTTCGTCAGCGCCGTGTTGCGCCGCCAGGTCGGCGCGCCACTCGTTTAGATTGGAGACATACGAGTTCCAGACACCATTGGTATTGGCGCCGCTCAGCTGGGTTGGCGCGGCAACACCGTAGGTTTCTGTGTGCAGGGTCGTCTGCTCACTGAAGTCGATATTGAACACGAAATGGTCGTTGCCGTAGCCACCAGTGAGCGTGTTGGTCCCGGATGCCTCGACGATCGTGTCGTTGTCCTGCACGACGCCCGTTACCTGGTGATTGGCCGGCGCGGATGGATTGACAATGTAGGTCTGCTCGGTGCTTGCACCGGCAATGATCGTATCGGAACCGTTGCTCCCGACGATGGTGTCGTTGGTGTTGGCACTGTTGCCGTCGGTATTCGCTTCGTTCGACAGGTCCAACGTGCCAGGGGTCGTCATCGTGATGTCGGCCATAGTCTTAATCTCCAAATGTAAAATCAAGGAACCGGATTATTGGTTTCGGCATGCTTGGGTGCCGGTAACGCTAACTCCGCGCCAAGCACGTCGACATTCGAGTTGCCGTCTGCCGCTCTACGCTTGCATTGATTAGCTGCTCGATCCTCCTCTTCTTGTCCCAGTATCGCTGCTCCGACGGGCGTCGGCTCAATTCCGCTGTCGCTCCGCTAGTGGCAGATCGCAGGTCGTGAAGTCTGTTGTCCTTGCGGGACATCAGCGCTGTTTGAGGCCGCAGGCCACCGATCCGCCACCGCAAGGTGGCGGAAATCCAGAAATCAATTCGTGATTTGATCGTGCCCGATCGTTGCCCCAGCGTGCCCCTGCGCTGCTTTGTACCCTGCCGATCCCGAGCCAAGCTCCACGCGTTGCCCGGCGTCGGTTGGTTGTTGAGTGATTCTGGTTTTCGCCCCTGGTCAATCAGTTGGTTTCAAAATCTGCCGCTCTTCAAATCGCCTCGTATCGCTGAGATGACTCGATCATTTGGTCTTCAAGATCTGACGGTGTGCAATCAGGCAAAACTTAATCTCGGCATTGCACCAATCCGTCGGGATCCGTGCTGCTTGGCCATAAAAACGGCCCAGCCTTTGTCGGGCAATATAACCGCAGCTATAGACGGAAAATTAGGGCTACGGCCGAAGCGGTGATGCCAGCTATTCAGTTTCGGGGGGCGTTACGCGGAGTGCGGCGCAGCAAATAGCTGGAATCGCTGAGAAAATTGGCCTGACCAAGTGGCGCCACTTGCGCCAATGACGCGGGACGTCTCGCCATTTACGTTACTACTAAGTATACAAGCATTAATTGCATCGAATTGAATTAGAAACGACTATGGTCGGGCTGCGACGTAATTGCGGCGTTCCAGTGACGTATGATTATACCCACAGCGGTAGCAAGTAATTTGAGACGAGGATTTGGGGCCGGGGCGTCAGTACTGACCGGCTGATTGTTTTTACGCGGGCCCTTTAAGGGCACCGCGCTGCGCAGGCGAGATCATGCCCATGGTAGATGTGTCCGCGGCCCACGAAACATCCACGCCCTGCTTCCGGCTGGTGATCGCAGATCGGCAACCGATCGTTCTACAGGGGTTGAGGTCGGCATTCGCAGCACAGCACGACTTCCAGATTGTCGCGTCGTGTAGCAACGGGACGAGCTGTCTCGAAGCAATTCGGAATCTGGCGCCCGATGTCGTGTTTCTTGCTGACACCTTGCCGAACCTGACGGCATCCGAGCTCCTCGCCATTGCGAAAGCCGAGAATCTTTCCACGCGGTTGGTGTTCTTTACCGAATCGGAAAGCGTCGACGACCTCAGCGCGGCAATTGCCGCCGGCGCTTGCGGTGCGATTTCGAAGTACGCGAACCCCGACATTATGCTGCGATCCCTGAGGTTGATAGCGGAGCGCAGTGCGTCACCGGAACAGTCCCAATACGGCTCACCGCGCGGGAAAGAAGCAAACGGCGCCAAAATCGAAAAAATGCTGGGGGGGCTGACGCACCGGGAGCGCCAAATTGTACGACTGGTGTCCGAAGGCATGTCGAACAAAGAAATTGCTCGGCAGCTAAACGTTTCCTACGGCACGGTCAAAGTGCACCTTCACAACATATTTCAGAAGCTTGAAATCAGTAACAGGACCGTGCTCGCTACGATCGCGTTGTTGCAACGACCCAGCGGCTTCGGCACGCTCTCCCTCGCCCTACTGGCGTTCGCGATTTTGGACGACGTCCGGGCGTCGGACAGCAACGACACCTTCCAGGATGACGACAGCACCGCCAACAACGATCGTGAGCATCCGGGATTTGAAATCTGGAAGAAGGCGATTCTCCGGCACACCATCGTTGTTGATCCCGGCGAGACGGGCGTGCTCACTCAGAAGGGCTCTTCCACTGAGGTAAGACAAGTCACGAACTCGGCGGCGAGAATGGAAGTACCGCACGCGGCTGAGCAAGCTGTCCTTTCCGGTCTCGGGAGAAGCTACGGTCCGATTGGATCCGGCACGCCCTCTTTTTTTATTTCGCCGCTGCTTCAGGCGATCAACGATAGCCAAATCGGCAGCCTCACGGCGCAGCAGCAGTTTCCGCCGCCGCAGTTTGCCCCGAATCCGATGAAGAATCATGGCGGGTATGGCGCCTTCACTATGACCGTCGGAGCGTGGATCTACGCGCTCGACCACTCCCATGCCGCGGTGCAGTCGGCCGGTCCGGGTGAAACGCTGATCGACACCTCCACGGTCGTCACTATGGATGGCACCACAAAAGTGGCGACGGCTCCGGGGGCCGTCGTCCATGACTTCCATCCGCCGCTGGGGTTTGGGACCCTTGGACACGACAGCGTCACTGAAGAAGCAAACGCGGGCCAGATCGTTCATGGCGACGCCGGTGACGCCCCCACCGTCAACGGCGACGATATCATCATCGGCGGATATGGCGGTGACCAGCTGACGGGCGGCAACGGCGATGACATTTTTGTCTATCGTTCCGCGACCCGTTCCAACTCTACCAAGTCCGACGTTATCATGGATTTCACATCGGGGGCGGACAGGATCAACCTGGCGGCCTTCGGCGCGCTGGCGTTCCTGCACATGACGTCGGCAAGCCAGTCAGTGCCGCCGCATACCCTTGCCTGGATCTACAACCCCGCGAGCAATGAGACGATCGTCTATGTGAATTCGACGGATCGCAGCCTTGATATCGGCGATGCCGGTCTTGTGGAAATCCATTTGCAGGGAGTTGTGTCCGTTGCAGAGTCGGATTTCGTCTACCAGCGGGAAGAGGCGGCTGTGGCGGTGGCTTTCGATGGAATCGATGCTGCGCTGCTGGTGGCGACCGCGAGCGATGGGACCGTTCTGAGCACGGACAGCGGTGATGCTATCGAAGCGAAGGCACGCGCTGATGTCTGGACGATCGCTGCTGACGACGGCTTGAGGTTTCATTTCGGGCGGGAGCGGGTCGGGTCCAACATTTCGGCTCGGCTCGCCAGTCACGGCGACGGCTCTGCTGATGCGACGGAAGAGGGCGATGGTGCGGCTGGTGTGTCGGCCCACGTTTTATCAATCCAGCTTGCTCACAGCAGCGCGACGATCCCGGCCGAGGAAAGTCTCACATTCAAAAAGGAGCCGATCCAGGCGAACGCCGGCGCTTCGTCGACCGGACACGGTGCGGCGCACGCAACCGCTGGACCCGAGTTTTTCGATCTCGGCATGGAAAGCGCCGCAATCTCGACCCCGGTCGCTGCCGCCGAGATCATCGAACCTAGCCTTGCACCCGGTAACAGCGCGGGCCACGGTAATTCGGAGCACGCTTTGGAGCCGGTCCGCGCAAAGGCAGCAGTCACCAAACTTGCCGAACTTGGAATCATACCGGGCAACGGCGTCGGACATGGCACCGAGCCGCAGGACTCGAACTCGGCTGCTGCGAAGGCGTCCACGGCCTCCGGGATGACAGAACCGGGCGTCCACTCCGCGCACGGCAAATCGGAGGCCCCTTCGCACACGGCTTCTGCAAGCGCTGACGGAACGGCCGCGTCGACCGAAACTGGCGTCGCACCCGGTAAGAGCCCGGGCCAGGGGCACTCGGAGCACGCTTCGGAGTCAGCTTCCGCAAAGGCAGCAGTCAAAGTTGCCGAACTTGGAATCATACCGGGCAATGGCGTCGGGCACGGCACCGAGCCGCAAGACTCGAACTCGGCTGCTGCGAAGTCGCCCACGGCCTCCACAGAACCTGACGTCGACCCCGCGCACGGCAAATCGGAGGCCCCTTCGCACGCGGCGTCTGCAAGCGCTGAAGGAATGGCCGCGCCGACCGAAACTGACGTCGCGCCGGGTAATGGCCCGCGGCAGGGTCACTCGGAGCACGCTTCGGAGTCGGCTTCCGCAAAGGCAGCAGTCAAAGTTGCCGAATCCGGCATCATACCGGGCAACGATGTCGGGCATGGCACCGAGCCGCAAGACTCGAACTCGGCCGCTGCGAAGGCACCCACGGCCTCCACAGAACCTGACGTCGACCCCGCACACGGCCAATCGGAGGCCCCTTCGCACACGGCGTCTGCAAGCGCTGACGGAACGGCCGAGCCGACCGAAACTGGCGTCGCGCTCGGTAAGAGCCCGGGGCAGGGTCACTCGGACCACGCTTCGGAGTCGGCTTCCACAAAGGCAGCAGTCACCGAGCTGGCCGAAGCCGGTATCATACCGGGCGACGATGTCGAGCATGGCACCGAGCCGCAAGACTCGAACTCGGCCGCTGCGAAGGCGCCCACGGTCTCCGAGATGACAGAACCTGACGTCGACCCCACGCACGGCAAATCGGTGGCCCCTTCGCACACGGCGTCTGCAAGCGCTGACGGAACGGACGAGCCGACCGAAACTGGCGTCGCGCCTGGTAAGAGCCCGGGGCAGGGTCACTCGGAGCACGCTTCGGAGCCGGCTTCCACAAAGGCAGCAGTCACCGAGCTGGCCGAATCCGGTATCATACCGGGCGACGATGTTGGGCATGGCACCGAGCCGCAAGACTCGAACTCGGCCGCTGCGAAGGCGCCCACGGCCTCCGAGATGTCAGAACCAAACGTCGACCCCGGGCAGGGCAACTCGGAGCTACCTACAAATAGGGCCTCTGCAAGCGCTATGGGGGTAGCCGAGCCGATCGAAACGAGCGGCGCACCCGGTAATAGTGCTAGCCAAGGTAACTCGCAGCACGTTCCACAGTCCGCTGTTTTCAACGCATCAGATGCCCAGCCGGCTGAAGCTGCGTCCGAGACCGGCGGCGCCGGCCAAGAACCGGTATTCCGCTTCAATAACCCGGCTACTCCTTCTCCCACCGCGGCCGTTGAGCTGGAAGTACCTAATGATTTGTCTGGTCTGCTCGGTCACGACGTCGAACTCGCGGCAGTTCTGGAAGTAGCAAAGGTCGTCGTGGACGAACACGCGGCGAGCGCCGGTCAGCATCATGGCAAAGGACTTTTGGTCCACGACTTGCTGATTTGAAAAGTGCTGCAGATTGGTCACGAAGTGTAAGTCGTCTCATCGGCCGGCCAAAGCTTGCTCGGCATCGCGACACGCCGTTCTAAGCGCCTGCGCCCACAGCTTTATAGCGCAGCGGGGCGCACTTCGCCGTCGTCGCGTGTCGCGTCACCGTGATTGATCACGCGGCGCGTGAAACGGAATCCAGAAAACCTTCGATGTCCCGGTCGCTTTTCAGGTGCACGACCGGGACGTCAGCGCCATGCTGCACACGCTCGGCCTCGATAACAGGCGCACGCTCGGTGTCGTAGCGCCACGCTTCGCGCATTAGCTTCCAGTCGAACCGTTCCGGACACCCTTCCGGCAGATCTGGCCGCGTCGTGTCACGATCGAACGCCGAGCGCCAGAGAATACGCCACTGGCAGAGCCAGCGTGGGCGGTCGATGATAACAAGAGTATCGGCGCGCGCGAGCGTGAGATCGAAGGCCAGCCCCGCGAAGCTGCCGTCGACGACCCATTCCTCGCCTGCAATCGCTTCCGTGACGCGTGCCCGAAAGCTCGCCGTGTCGGACGGCTTCCAGCCCGGCCGCCAGTAGAGCACGTCGAGATGCACCACCGGCAGGGTGAGCTTTCGCCCGAGATTCCGGGAGAGGTTCGTCTTTCCGCTTCCCTGGCAGCCAACGACGATGATCCGGCGCATGGCAGGAAGGTTTTCACGAAATCGGCCTGGGCGAAAGGTCACGCCTTCCAGGCTCCGCTTTATTACCTCCCATGTAATTGAGCCGATCCGCCGGCCGACTAGTCTCCCGCTCATCTGCCCGCCGGGAGGATTTCAAGCCTTCTGCCAGGCGTGTGTCACCAAATGAGGAGCGAGCCATGCAAGTTGTATTTACGAAGAAGGAGCCGCCGCTATGGCTGCTCGACATGTGGCGGGAGATCGACGACAAGACCTTCGGGAAGGGGTTTGACTGCTTTGCGGAGGACGCCGTCTGCAATCTCGGCATCGCCGACTGGAAGGGGCGTGAGACGATCCGCGCCAATCTGAAGGCCTTCATCGACACCGGTTTCACGGCGCTGCATCACGTCACCGAATATTGGGATGCCGGCTCGCTGAAAGTGTTTCGCGGTGTCGTCGACATGACGCCCGACGATCGCGCATCCGCAACGGTGCATCCGACCATGACGCACTTCTTCTACATGGACGAGCGAGACGAGACCAAGGTGAAGCGCTGGGTCGGGGCCGTCGGTCCGGTCGCCTTCGGTTGATTGTCCGCCATTGGCGACCCAAATGGTGCCTCGGGGTTGATCCCGGGGCACCGGCGCTCGCGGGTTGACGACGCGGCACCATCGAAAGGATCGTTCGACAATGAAAGCCACAGCCAGCGCCCCCAAGACACGCGCGACGTCCGCGGGCGCGCTGCTGCGTCAATGGCGGGACATTCGCGGCAAGACGCAGCTCGATTTGTCTTTCGACGCCGGCGTCTCGCAAAAGCACATCAGCTTCGTCGAGAGCGGTCGCAGCATCCCGAGCCGCCAGATGCTGCTCGATCTGGCCCAGGCTCTCGACGTGCCCTTGCGCGAGCGGAACGAGCTGTTGCTGGCCGCGGGCTACGCGCCGTCCTATGCCGATCCCGCGCTGGACACGCCGGCCATGATGAGCATCAACCGCGCCTTGCGACGGATGCTCCAGCAGCACGAGCCGTTCCCGGCCATCGTCATGGACCGCTACTGGAACGTGCTGATGACCAACGAGGCCGCGCCGCTTCTGTTCAACTGCTTCATCGACATGTCGGCGCGGCCGACTCCGCGGAACCTGCTGCACCTCATGTTCGATCCGGACGGCATGCGTCCCTTCATCGCGAACTGGCCGCAGACCGCGCGCGGATTGCTCGCACGGGTGCATCGCGAAGCGGTCGGGCACGTCGTCGATCTCAGGACCAAGGCGCTGCTGGAGGAGCTGTCGCGATATCCCGACGTGAAGCCGGAATGGCGCGCGCCGTCGACCTCCGATGCGATGCCGATAATCCCGCTCAGCTTCGTCAAGGATGGTGTGACGCTGGACTATTTTTCCCTGATCACGACCGTCGGAACGCCGCAGACAGTGACCGCGGAAGAACTCCGGCTCGAATGCATGTTCCCCGCCAACGAAGTGACTGAGGCCGAGCACGGGAAGTTCTTGCAGGCGCATAGGGGGTGAGGGGGCGTTGCCACGAATGACTCGGTCGACATGTGCCGGGCTCTACACCCATCGTCATTGCGAGCGAAGCGAAGCAATCCAGGCGGCCTCGGCGGAGGCACTCCGGATTGCTTCGTCGCCTTGCTCCTCGCAATGACGAGGAGGAGACGGCGGGAGGCCCATCTGCTATTGCTTCCGCGGAGGCAGTTCCTCTGCAATGGGAGTTCGAATGAGAGTGCTGGTGATCGGCGCGGGCGCGCTTGGTGGTTATTACGGAGCTTGCCTGGTCCGAGCCGGCCGCGACGTGACCTTTCTGGTGCGGGCTGGACGTGCGGAGCAATTGCGGCGGAATGGATTGCAGGTCGTGAGCCCGCATGGCGACTTTGCGCTCCAGCCGAAGATCCTCGTGGCGGATGATCTCAAGGACGCCTTCGACGTCGTGCTGGTCGGCGTGAAATCCTATTCGCTCGACGATGCCATGAGCCAGTTTGCTCCGGCCGTCGGCGGTAGCACGATGATCTTGCCCATCCTCAACGGGTTGAAGCATATCGACGCCCTGACCGCGCGGTTCGGCGCGAGCTGCGTCCTCGGCGGGCTCGCCAACGTCAGTGCCGGGCTCGACGCTGATGGCCGTGTCGTTCAGTTCATGGCCAACCAGACGATCGTTTTCGGCGAGACCAAGGGAGCGCTGAGCGATCGCGTGCTCGCGCTGGAGACGCTGCTGCGGGTGCCCGGTATCGACGTGCGCGCGAGCGAAGAGATCATGCAGGACATGTGGGAGAAATTCGTCCAGCTCTCGACGCTCGCCGGCATCACCTGCCTGATGCGCGCCAGCATTGGAGACATCCTGACGGTGCCGAACGGCGAGGCGTTTATCTTCCGCCTGTTTGCGGAATGCTGCTCCGTCGCGACGGCTTCCGGTTTCGAACCACGCACAGCTTTCATTGAATTTGACCGAAATCTCTTCACGACGGTGAACTCGCCGCTCAAGGCGTCGATGCTGCGCGACATCGAGCGCGGTTCAATCACTGAGGCGGAGCACATCCTCGGTGACATGGCCAACCGGGCCCGTGCGCTCGGCATCGACACGCCGCTGTTGGATCTGGCCCGCGCGCATGTGGCGGCCTACGAGATCGGGCGGCAAAGGGCGGCGAGCTAACCCGCCCCGATCAGCGGGATCGCCTCGTCACGCTCGTAGAGATACAGCAGGCATCTTAGCGCCTCGCCGCGTTCGCCTTTCAGCTGCGGATCGTCCTTCAGGATGCGCAGCGCTTCGTCTCTAGCCTGGGTGATGAGCTGGCCGTGCACCTCCGAGCGCGCGATGCGGTAGCCGGGCAGGCCGCTCTGGCGCACGCCCAGCACGTCGCCTTCGCCGCGCAGCTTCAGGTCTTCCTCGGCGATGCGAAAACCGTCGGTGGTCTCGCGGATCACCTTCAGCCGGGCCTTCGACATCTCGCCGAGCGGCTCCGAATAGAGCAGCAGGCAGGTCGAGGCTTCCGAGCCGCGCCCGATGCGGCCGCGGAGCTGATGCAGCTGGGCGAGACCAAAGCGTTCGGCGTTCTCGATCACCATGATGGTGGCGGCCGGCACGTCGACGCCGACCTCGACCACGGTGGTCGCAACCAAGAGGCCGATCTCGTGGGCAGCGAACTGGCCCATCACGCGGTCCTTTTCGGCGCCCTTCATCTGGCCGTGAACCAGGCCGACGCGGTCGCCGAAACGCTTCTGCAGGCTCTCGAAGCGTTTGGTCGCATTGGTGAGATGCTCGGTGCCTTCGGCCTCGGACTCATCGACCAGCGGGCAGATCCAGTAGACCAGCTTGCCGGACTGGAGCGCGCGGCCGATGCTCTCCGTGACCTCGTCGAGGCGGCTCATCGAGATGGTGCGGGTTTCGATCGGCTGGCGGCCGGCCGGCTTCTCGCGGAGCTCGCTGACGTCCATGTCGCCGAAATAGGTCAGCACCAGCGTGCGCGGAATGGGCGTGGCGCTCAGCACCAGCACGTCGACGGCTTCGCCCTTCGATGTCAACGCCAGCCGTTCGCGCACGCCAAAGCGATGCTGCTCGTCGACGATGGCGAGGGCGAGATCATGAAAGATCACGTCGTCCTGGATCAGCGCGTGGGTGCCGACGAGGAGATTGATCTCGCCAGCTTCAAGCTGCGCCAGCAGCTCGCGCCGCTCCTTGCCCTTTTCGCGGCCGGTGAGGATCGCGACCCGCAATCCGGCGCGTTCGGCCAGCGGCGCGATGGTCTTGATGTGCTGGCGCGCCAGAATTTCAGTCGGGGCCATCAGTGCGGCCTGCTTGCCGACCTCGGCGACAGCGGCTGCCGCGAGCAGCGCCACCACGGTCTTGCCGGAGCCGACGTCGCCCTGGAGCAGCCGCAGCATGCGCACCGGCTGCTTCAGATCCTCGGCGATGGCCGCCGCGGCGTTGCGCTGCGAGGGCGTGAGTGCATAGGGCAGGGCGTCGATGATCTGGTTGCGCAAGTGCCCGTCGCCGGCATTGCGCACGCCGGCGGGGCGACGCAGTTGCGCGCGGATCAGGGCGAGCGCAAGCTGGCCGGCCAAGAGTTCATCGAAGGCGAGCCGCGACCAGAACGGCTGGTCAGGCAGGATGTCCGTGAGCTCGACCGGCTGGTGTACGCGGTTGAGCGCTTCGGTGATCGGCGGGAAATTGCAACGGCGCAGCACCTCAGGGCTGATCCATTCGGGCAGGGCCGGCAGCTTTTGCAGCGCCTGCGCGATCGCACGGCGGAGCGAGCCGAGCGCGAGGCCCTCCGTCAGGGGATAGACGGGGTCGATGCCCGAGAGCTTTGAGATCGCCTCCTCGTCCAGCACGCGGTCGGGATGCACGATCTGCGGGATGCCGTCATACATCTGCAGCGTGCCGGAGACGTAGCGCTTCTCGCCGACGGGCAGCAGTTTTTCGACATAGCCGGGCTTGGCGCGGAAGAAGGTCAGCACGACGTCGCCGGTGTCGTCGCTGGCATAGACCAGATACGGCGCGCGCGCGTTGCGTGGCGGGGGTGGGCGGTGGCGGTCGACGGTGACCTCCAGCGTCACCATGGTTCCCTGCACGGCGTCGCGGATCTTCGGCCGGGCCCTACGGTCGATGACCTGGCTCGGCAGATGCAGCAGCAGATCGACCAGCCGCGGCGTCTCGCTCCGGCTGAGCAAATATTGCAGCAGCTTGTCCTGCTTCGGACCGACGCCGGGCAGGCTGGTCACGGCAGCAAACAGCGGATTGAGCAGGCTGGGGCGCATGGGGGCGAATCTAGGATCGTTTTGGCCCGTCATGCCCGGCTTTATGCCCGGCATCCACGTCTTTTTTCGCGTCCCGGCGCGAGCGGCGGGCATGACAAATCGAGGGCTGACACGGCAGGTTCGAGTGGCTATATCACCCCGGCCCGGCACGTCCGGGCTTTTGGCGTTTGACTGGATTTGAGACATGACGGGAACGACACGATCGAGCAACGGGCTGGACGACCGCCGCAAGCGGCTGCTGTTCCGCTGCTGGCACCGCGGCACGCGCGAGATGGATTTGATCCTCGGCCGGTTCGCGGATGCCGAGATCGGCAATCTGTCCGAGCTTGAATTGACCGAACTCGAGGCCCTGCTCGAGGCCAACGATCCCGATCTCTATGCTGCCATCACCGGCGACAAGGTGCTGCCACCTGATGTCACCGGCGCGCTGTTTGCCCGCATCAAGGCGTTTCCGATTACGGACGGCGATCTATGAAACCGGGTTTGAAGTCGCCGGCCGAGCTGCTCACGCCCGGCCGCGCGCTGACGCTTGCCAATGTCGCGGAAGGCGCCGAGGGCCTCGTCGTCTCCGATCTCGCGCGCGCCATCGCGGCGCGGCCGAAGAAGCCGGCCGTCAGCCTTGCCGTGGTCTGCCGCGACGGCGCGCGGATGCAGCAGCTCGAACGCGCGCTGCAATTCTTCGCGCCGGATCTGCCGGTGCTGACCTTCCCGGCCTGGGACTGCCAGCCCTATGACCGCGTCTCGCCGCATGGCGGCATCCTGGCGCAACGCCTGACCACGCTGGCACGACTGGCCTCGCTCACCGGCAGCGACAAGCCGCTGATCGTTTTGACGACCGTGAATGCCGTCGTGCAGCGGGTGCCCGCGCGCGAGCTCGTCGCGGCGCAGGCGCTGTCGGTCGCGCCGGGCAATGTCGTGCCGATGGACACCATCGTCGCCTGGCTGGAGCACAACGGCTACAATCGCTCGTCCACCGTGCGCGAGCCCGGCGAATATGCCGTGCGCGGCGGCATCCTCGACCTGTTTCCGGCCGGCCTCGAGCAGCCGGTGCGCTTCGACTTCTTCGGCGACAGCCTGGAATCGATCCGCACCTTCGACGCCGAGACCCAGCGCACGCTGCGGGACATGCGGGCGCTGAATCTGGTGCCGGTCTCGGAATTCCAGCTGGTCACCGACACGATCCGCCGGTTCCGCATGGGCTATGTCGCCGAGTTCGGCGCGCCCGAGCGCGACGATGCGCTGTACGAGGCCGTCAGCGAAGGCCGCCGCCATCCCGGCATGGAGCACTGGCTGCCGCTGTTCCAGGACCGGATGGACACGCTGTTCGACTATCTGCAAGGGGCTCCGATCGCGATCGAGCCGCAGGCCGAGGACGCCGTCCGCGAGCGCTTCAAGCAGATCCAGGACTATTACGAGGCCCGCCGCGATGCGATGGAGCATCCCGGCGGCGGCGCCATCTACAAGCCGCTGCCGCCTGACCGGCTCTATCTGACCGACGCCGAATGGACGAAGCGCGAGGGCGAGATGCCGCTGGTGCGGCTGACGCAGTTCTCGGTGCCCGCCGACGGCGCAACCATCGTCGATGCCGGCGCGCGCAAGGGCCGCGACTTCGCGCCTGAACGTAACGACACCACCGTCAACGTGTTCGAGTCCGTCGTCAGTCACGTGATGGCGCTGCATGCCCAGCGCAAGAAGGTCGTGATCGCGCTCTGGAGCGAAGGCTCGCGCGACCGCATGACTTCGATGCTGCGCGACCACAAGCTGACCCACACCACCAGCGTGAACACGTGGCGCACGGTGCAGGCGACCCCGCGCAACGGGACCATGCTGGCCGTGCTCGGCCTCGAAAGCGGTTTCGAGACCGACGAGATCGCGCTGATCAGCGAGCAAGATATTTTGGGCGACCGCCTGGTGCGGCCGCGCAAGGGGAGCCGCAAGCTCGACAATTTCATCTCGGAGGTGACGAGCCTCACGGCCGGCGACATCGTCGTCCATGCCGACCACGGCATCGGCCGCTTTGTCGGCTTGCAGACGCTCGACGTCGCCGGCGCGCCGCATGATTGTCTCGAATTGCATTATGCCGCTGACGCAAAACTATTCCTGCCGGTCGAGAACATCGAGCTGCTGTCGCGCTACGGCTCCGACCAGACCACCGTCGAGCTCGATCGTCTCGGCGGCTCCGGCTGGCAGACCCGCAAGGCAAAACTCAAGAACCGTATCCGCGAGATCGCGGGCGAGCTGATCAAGATCGCCGCCGCGCGCCATCTGCACGAGGCGCCGAAGCTGCCAGTGCAGCCGGGCCTCTACGACGAGTTCTGTGCGCGGTTCCCCTATGACGAGACCGAGGACCAGTTAGGGGCCATCGAATCCACCCTGAAGGACCTCGAGCTCGGCCGTCCGATGGACCGGCTGATCTGCGGTGACGTCGGCTTCGGCAAAACCGAGGTGGCGTTGCGCGCGGCGTTTGCCGTCGCGCTCGAAGGCAAGCAGGTCGCGGTCGTGGTGCCGACCACGCTGTTGGCGCGCCAGCACGCAAAAACTTTCACCGAGCGCTTCAAGGGCTTTCCGGTGAACGTGGCGCAGGCCTCGCGTCTGGTTGCGACCAAGGAGCTCAACCTCGTAAAGAAGGGCATTGCCGACGGCTCGGTCGACATCGTCGTCGGCACCCACGCGCTGCTCGGCAAGGCCATCAAGTTCCGCGATCTCGGCCTCGTCATCGTCGACGAGGAGCAGCATTTTGGCGTCACTCACAAGGAGCGGCTGAAGGCGCTGCGTTCCGAAGTGCACGTGCTGACGCTGTCGGCGACGCCGATCCCGCGCACGCTGCAACTGGCGCTCACCGGCGTCCGCGAGCTCTCGATCATTGCCTCGCCTCCCGTGGACCGTCTCGCGGTCCGTACCTTCGTCGCCCCGCACGATCCGCTGATGATCCGCGAGGCGCTGCTGCGCGAGCGCTATCGCGGCGGCCAGGCGTTCTACGTGGTGCCGCGCATCGACGACCTCGCCGAGGTCAAGGACTTCCTCGACAAGAACGTGCCGGAGATGAAGGTTGCGGTCGCCCACGGCCAGATGCCGCCCGCCGTGATCGAGGACATCATGACCGCGTTCTACGACGGCAAGTTCGACATCCTGCTGTCGACGACCATCGTCGAATCCGGCCTCGACATCCCCAACGCCAACACGTTGATCGTGCACCGCGCCGATATGTTCGGCCTCGCGCAGCTCTATCAGCTCCGCGGCCGCGTCGGCCGTTCCAAGCTGCGGGCCTATGCGCTGTTCACGCTGCCGGCGCAGCAGAAGATCACGGCGCAGGCCGAGCGCCGGCTCACCGTACTGCAATCGCTGGAGACGCTGGGCGCGGGCTTCCAGCTCGCCTCGCACGACCTCGACATCCGCGGCGCCGGCAATCTCTTGGGCGAGGAGCAGTCCGGCCACATCAAGGAGGTCGGCTTTGAGCTGTATCAATCGATGCTGGAGGAGGCGATCGTCAACCTCAAGGCCGGCGTCTCCGAGCCTGCCGCCGACCGCTGGTCGCCGTCGATCACCATCGGCATGCCGGTGCTCATTCCGGAGGACTATGTCGGCGATCTCTCGGTGCGGCTGTCGCTGTATCGGCGCCTCGCCGATCTCGACACCGAGGAGGAGATCGAGAACTTCGGCGCCGAGATGCGCGACCGCTTCGGCGTGCTGCCCGACGAGGTGCGCTACCTGTTCAAGGTCGCCGCAATCAAGGCGTTCTGCCGCCGGGCCAATGTCGGGAAGATCGACGCCGGCCCGAAGGGCGCGGTCATCGCCTTCCGCGACAATTCCTTTGCTCATCCCGAACGCCTGGTGTCGTTCATCAAGAGCCATGGCCAGGCCGCAAAAGTACGGCCCGACATGAAGGTCGTATTTTTACAGGACTGGGAGACGCCGGAAGAGCGTCTCGCCGGAACCACCGAGATCATGCGGCAGCTGGCGCAGCTTGCCGAGAGCAAGAAGGCGGCGTAGTGGTTCCCGGGGCCACTAACGCGGTATTTGGATACGAAAACAGCGACATCTGGCCACTTGCAGAATGATCGAACAACAGCCATGTTCGATTCGTGGAGTTTCGGCCAAACGACTTGGCCACGTCACAGAGCCTCTGGTTCGTGCGACCCGCGACTGGTTTACCGGCCGCGGGTTTTTTGTACCCGCCCATTGAAACAACCGAGGTTACGAGCGTGCCCATCAATATCGAGCGAGACCAGGACACCGACGACGAACACGACGACGTCATGTATCCGCAGGTCCTGCCGTTCGTATTGGTCCACGTGGGATGTGTCGCGGCGATCTGGTCGGGAATTTCGTGGCAAGCGGTGACCATTTGCGTGGTTCTGTACTGGCTGCGCATGTTCGGGATCACGGCCGGGTATCATCGGTACTTCTCGCATCGGGCCTACGCGACCAGCCGGTTGTTTCAGTTCATCCTGGCCTTCCTGGCCCAGAGCAGCGCCCAGAAAAGCGTGTTGTGGTGGGCTGCCAAGCATCGCCATCATCATCTTCATTCCGATACGGCGCATGATGTGCATTCACCGCGGCACAAGGGCTTCGTCTACAGTCATCTCGGCTGGATATTCTACCGGCAGCACGATGCGACCGATCTCGTGAAAGTGTCGGACCTGGCGGCCTATCCCGAGTTGATGTGGCTGCACAGGCTGGAGCTTCTGCCGGCCTTCGTGCTCGCGGGCCTCTGCTTCCTCATTGCGGGGTGGTCAGGACTCGTGGTCGGCTTCCTCTGGAGCACCGTGCTGGTGTATCACGCCACGTTCTGCATCAATTCCCTCGCGCATGTTCACGGCCGCCGGCGGTATGTGACCGGCGATGACTCCCGCAACAATTGGCTGCTCGCATTCTTCACGATGGGTGAGGGGTGGCACAACAATCACCACGCCTATCAGGCCAGCGCGCGGCAGGGCTTCTATTGGTACGAGATCGACTTCACCTATTATATCCTGGTGGCCCTGTCCTGGTTCGGGATCGTCCGGGATTTGAAGGCGCCCCCGAAGCAGGTCCTGCGCAACGAGCATCGGTTGGGCTCGCGCGTGGTCAAGCAGGCGGCCGAGCAGCTCGCCGCCCGCTTCAATCCCGAGCACATCGCGCAGGCGATCAGGACCTCGATCCACGAGACCGAATTGTCGGTGCGGGATACGCTCGTTCAGTTGCAGCACCATGCCGATCTGCGTCTGGCCAGCATGCCGACCCGGGAGCAGCTGCTGGCTGAAGCACAGCGCATGTTCGCGAAGACGATCTCGCTGGACGACATCGTCGACCGTGCCCACGAGCTTCTGAACGAGACTGTTGGCTTTCTCCTCGCTACGCCTGCTCCCGCTCTTGCGACCAACGCGCAACCAGGGACGAAGGGCGGCGGCTAGGGGCGAGCGCTCATAAGAGCCGCGCTGCCGTAGGGTGGGCAAAGGCGCTCTGCGCCGTGCCACCATCTTTCCGAGATCGTAATGAAAATGGTGGGCACGCTTCGCTTTGCCCACCCTACGGCAGTGAGGGTGTAGCTACGACGCTGCCCTTGACGCGTCCGCCGACAGCCGCGCCAGCAGCGACCGCGCCGTATCCGACGGCGACAGCGAGTCCACGCTGACCACGGGATCGCTGCGCATCTCGTGCTTGCCGTTCGACGTGTGCCGCATCACCGCCGACAGGCGGCGGGCGATCATATGCGCCGTGCGGAAATCGGTCTCCGCGAACACGACGATGACCGAGCCGTCCTTCTGCGCCGCGCCAAAATCCATCTGCCGCATCAGGCGGCTCAGGATACGCGCGGCGTCGAGCTGGGCGCGGGAGTTGCCGGGATCGAAGGCGAAGCGCGCCACGGAGAGGCCGCCGCCGCGGGCGAGCGTCTGCTCCACGGCCTTGGCAAAATCACGCGCGAACGCTTCCACCGTGAGCAGGCCGCTGCGCGGATCGAGCCAGCCGCCGGCATCGATCGAGCGCAGTGTGCGGCTCAATTGCGCTTCCATCGCATGCTGGCGGATCAGCGGCAGTGCATTGGCGGCGACCTTGGCCGGCTCGCCCGGGATCAGCTCGAGATTGGGCAGATCGTAGCTCTGCGTGAGTTGGTGCGCGGTGACGACCACGGGCAGGCTGCGAAAGCGGGTGTCCTCGGCGAGTACTGTGAGGAAGGCATCGGTCACGCGCGCCGTAAAACCCTCGGCGAGCACGACGCCGTCGAGGTCGCGGGTGTTGAGATGTTTGGCGGCGGCCTCGATCGAGAGCGCGCCGACGACGCCAACGCGTTCGCCGAGTGCGACGGACAGCGCGGGATAGGTTGCACCACGGCCGATCAGGAGCACGGTGGCGTCGCGTGCCGGATCACCGTCCGGCAGCGCGACCTTCACCTCGGGCAGCCGGCGCAGCACGGTGGCATGGAGCGTGCGGATGCGCAGCGCGGCGCGGAGCCGCGCGACCAGGCGGTCGGAATTGCCGCCGCGCGAGGAGAAGGGCAGGGCGTTGTGCGGGAGCATGCCCGCCGCATCCAGCGCCACGAAGGGCAGATAGGGCGATTGATCCGCGATCTTCCTGGCGAGCGGCGCCATGTGCGGCTCGTGCCCGGCATGCATCGCGGCGAGAATCGCGGCCGGTTGCACCTGCTCGACCGCGCGCGCCGCGCTGGCCCAGTCGGTGTCGACGACGGGGAACAATCGGGCCTCGTCCAGCGCCGCAATGAAGGGCGGCCGCTCGGCGTTGGACACAAACAGGATCGGGCCCGCCTGGGACATCAAGGAAACTCTGATCACGCAACAGATGCCGCGCAATCTAGTCCGGCCGCCTTAATGCAGCGTCAATGAATGAATCGAAACTGCGCCTAGACCGGCCCGGAGCGGTCGCGAAAAGCCTCGACCATCAGGGGGTTAAGCCCGAGCTCGCTGAGCGCCTCGCGGGCGCGGGCATTGTCCTGAGCCCGGCCTGCCAGCCGGTGACCCGAGAGCCGGTCGGGCAGTGCGGTGAGCAGGGCGCCCTGGCCGAGCCGGCGCGCCCATTCCTGGAGGTCGTTGGAGAGGAAACGGTAGCCGCCGACGGCCATGATGCCGGAGGGCGGGGCGGTGATGCAGATCGCGCCGCTCGGACGGTCGAGCCGCGCGGCATAGCCGGTGTCGACATAGTCGCGTGGCGGCTGCGCGATCAGGGTGTCGCCGACCGGCTGCGGCGGCGCGTATGCCGCAATCGGCACCATGGCGCCGCGCAGGCCGAGCGTGCCTTTCGGCGTCAGCAGGATCTCGCCGGCGATGGAGGACCCCGACTGCTCGCGCGGAGCGCCGTGTGGTCCTGGCATGACGGGCACAGGCATGCCGTCCTCGCCGCGGCGGGCGCCGAACAGGCCGGCCTCGCCGAACAGATAGACGTCCGTCAGCGGCGCATGCGGCGCGGTCCAAGCCTCGCTTGTGGCGACCTGCTCGGGCGCGCGCCAGAGCCCGATGACATTGCGCAAGCTCGGCATCCGCGCCGCGAGGCCGGAATCGCCGAGCCGCAGTGCGAGCGGCGCGGGGGCGATCAGCACCTCGCATTCGTGCTCGTTGATCTGCTGCTCCAGCACGTCGTTCTCGAACGGATGATGCAGCGCCAGCGCGCCGCCGGACAGCAGCCACACCGCGAGCGAGGAGGCGAGACCCGCGAACGACATCGGCGTGAACGCCGCCATCAGGGTCGCGCCCTGCCTGATGTCGGCTTCCAGCGACATCGCGAGGCCGCCGGCGATCAGGCTGAAATGCGGCCGCGGCACCGGACGAAAGCCTTCCGCCGTGACGTCGAAGGAGATCATCGCGGCTTTGCGGCCGTCCTGGATCACGGCGCGTGCGGTGCCGGCCGGACGGGCCAGCACGTCGTCGAGCGAGGCCATGCCCTCGGGCAGGTCGCCTCCGAAACCGCAGACGTAACGGATCGAGAAGGCCTCTGCGGCCGCATGCATCGCAAGGTCGGCGTAGCTGACGCCGTCGACCTTGCTCATGGTGACGATGGCGCGCGCCGCGGTGCGGTTCAGCGCAGCGGTCAGTTCCGCATGCCGCCACAGCAGCGGCAGCACGGCGACGACGAGGCCGGCGCGATGGGCGGCGAGCACGGTCAGCACGAACTCGACCGTGTTGGGGAGCTGGATCGCGATGACGGAATTGGCCGGCAGGCCCGCTTCGACGAAATGCGCCGACAGCGCCTCGATCGCGGTATCGGCCTCGGCATAGGTCATCCGCCGAGGCTCGTGGCCGGTGACGCGGGCCTTGTTGATGGGATCGAGCAAAGCGGGCGCGTGCGGCTGCCGCATCAGCGTGCGCTGAAACAGCGTGTCGAGCGTCGGCGATACGGCTGTCTGGTTCACGGCGTCACTTTGCTTGCGTGGCTTGCGGCTGCCCCTTCGACCACCAGGTCTCCGGCAAATAGCCGGAGAGCGAAGTGGCCTTTGGCCGTTCTATCCGATTCCAGCGCGCGATCCATTGCTCGGATACGTTAAACAGGGGGATTGTATAGAAACCGGCGATCAAGGCGCGGTCGAGCGCCCGCACCGCCGACACGAAAGCCGTATGTTCACGGGCCTCCAGCAGCACCGCGATCATGGCGTCGACCGCGGGATCTCTGGCACCCATGTAGTTGCGGGTCCCGGGATTGTCGGCGGCAGCGCTCCCCCAATAGAAAGATTGCTCGTTGCCGGGCGACAGCGACTGGTCCCAGCGGTTCTGGATCATGTCGAATTCGTAACCGAGCCGGCGCTGGTCGAACTGCACGGGATCGACCGCGCGCACGCTCGGCTCGATGCCGGCGCGCTTGAGGTCGCGCTGGAACGACAGCGCGATGCGCTCCTGATCGCGGGTCGTCACCAGCATCTCGAAGGTGAAGGGCGCTTTCGTCGCGCGGTTGCGCAGCACGGTGCCGTCGAGATCGTAGCCGGCATCCGACAACAGTTTCAGCGCCGCGCGCAGCGTGGTGCGGTCGCGCCCCGAGCCGTCGGTCACTGGCAGGCGGTAGCTGCCGTCCATGATGTCGGGCGGGATCTGCGCGGCATAGGGTTTCAGCAGCTCGCGCTCGTGCGCATCGGCAGGGCGGCCATAGGCCGAGAGGTCCGAGCCCGCAAAATAGCCGGCGACGCGCGAATAGAGTCCGAAGAAGTAGTTGCGGTTGACCAGTTCGAAATCGAACAACAGCGTCAGGGCCTGGCGCACGCGGATGTCGGCAAAGATCGGGCGGCGGGTGTTGAACACCAGGAATTCGGAAGGTTGCGGCACGCCGGGCTTGACGGTGTCGCGGATCACCTCGCCGGTTCTGGCGGCCGGAAAATCGTAGCCGTCGTGCCAGCGCAGCGGCTCGTGCTCGACGCGGAAATCGTAGAGGCCGCGCTTGAAGGCTTCGAACTGGCCATTGGCTTCGCGGAAATAGTCGAGCCTGATCTCGTCGAAATTGTAGAGCCCGCGATTGATCGGCAGGTCGCGGCCCCAATAATCGGGATTGCGCGTGAGCGTGACGCTGGCGCCGGGTTTCACTGCCGTGACGCGATACGGGCCCGAGGCGACCGCGGCGGTCAGCGTCGTCTCCTCGAAGGTCGCAACATCCACTGCATGCTTCGGCAGGATCGGCATCAGACCGAGGATCAGCGGCAGCTCGCGGTCATTGGCGCCGGTGAGGTCGAAGCGGACGGTGAGGGGATCGGGCGCCTCGGCCCTGGCGACCTTGCCATAGTACTGCCGGTGGTTGGGGCGGCCGTGGTCGCGCAGCAGCTGCCAGGAGAACAGCACGTCTTCGGCCGTGACCTGCTTGCCGTCGGAGAAGCGGGCACGGGGATCGAGGCGGAAGGTGACGTAGCTCCGCTCGTCGTCGGTCTCGACCGTCCTGGCCAGTAGGCCGTACAGCGTGAACGGCTCGTCCTGGCCGCGTGCGAGCAGGCTCTCGACGACGTAGTTCCGCACCGGCTGTACCGCCAGTCCCCTGACGATGAAGGGATTGAGGCTGTCGAAGGTGCCGAGAATGCCCCAGACCAGCCGACCGCCCTTGGGGGCGCCAGGATTGGCATAGGGCATGTGGGCGAAATCAGCGGGCAGCGCCGGCTTGCCGTGCATGGCGATGGCGTGGGCTTCCTCGGCCCGTGCGCCGCTTGCCGGAAGCCCGGCAGTCAGGGCCAAGGCAAGGAGAACGCCGAGGACGCAGAGGCGGACGCCAACCCTCTCAAGAAGGCCCTCGAGAAGGCGCTGGAACATGAACATCGGCACACGTTGATTCGAGGACCGGCAGGGCTTGAATCCTATCACAGGGAATTTGGTGGGACGCTGGCGCCAGAGCGGTCAAAGACGCTTGTCGGCATTGATCTTTTCGTCGGCCACGCTAAGAAGGCACGCAATCGCGCAAGAGCGTCGAGCCCGTCACTTATCCGCCTCAATTGACGGGGAGAGAGCCGCGCCCAAGGCGGCCAGGTTCGGCGCTTCGGAGCGGTTCGGGCACTTCCCGTTCAGAAAGGGTTTTCCGCAATGAATTTCCGTTACTTGGCCGCGTCCGTCCGGCCGCGCGGGCGACTTCTCGCCTTGTTGACGGCGACGGCGTTGGCCGTTCCGTTTGCCGCCGAGGCCCAGACCCCGGCGCCGGCTCCCGGCGCGCCCGCCGCACCCAAGGCGGCTCCGAAGGCCGCTCCGAAGGCGGCCCCGAAGGCTCCGGCTCCCGCCGCTCAGGCACCCGCGCCGCAGCAGGCTCCGGCTCAGGGCGCCCCCGCACAGCAGGGTGCGGCCCAGCCGGCTGACCAGCAGATCCAGCTCATCTACGCCCCCTGGACCAAGTTCTGCCTCAAGGGCCAGGACGCCAACGCCAAGCAGGTGTGTTTCACCGGCAAGGATGGTCGCATCGAGTCGGGCCAGCCGGTCATCGCCGCCGTGATCATCGAGCCGGAAGGCGAGCCCAAGAAGATCCTGCGCGTGACCTTGCCGCTCGGCATGCAGCTCGTGCACGGCACCCGCATCATCGTCGACAGCAACGCACCGCTGCAGCAACCGTATGTGATCTGCTTCCAGAACGGCTGCATGTCCGACTACGAGGCCACACCCGAACTCATCAACAGCATGAAGAAGGGCCAGAATCTCGTCGTGCAGGCGATCAATGCCAACGGCGCGCCGCTGACCCTGCCGCTGCCGCTCGCCGGCGAATTCCAGAAGGCCTATGACGGTCCGCCGACCGATCCGAAGGTGTTCGAGGAAACTCAGAAGAAGCTCCAGGAAGAGCTTCAGAAGAAGGCCGAAGAGCAGCGCAAGAAGCTCGAGCAGCAGGGCGGCGCTCCCGGCGCACCGCCGGCCGGCCAGAAGTAATCGGGGACCAGATCCCGGACATGAAAAAGGCGCTCGGTTCGAGCGCCTTTTTTGCTGGCCTTCTGCCGGAGAGACTCAGTTCAGCGACGGATTGCGCGGACGGTAGCCGCCGTCCTTGTTCTTGATGAAGATCTCGGCCACCTGGGAATGCCGGATCGGCTCGCCGGACTCGTCCGGCAACAGGTTCTGCTCGGAGACGTAGGCGACGTATTCGGACTCCGCGTTTTCCGCGAGCAGGTGATAGAACGGCTGGTCCTTGTGGGGCCGCACCTCCTCGGGGATCGACAGCCACCACTCCTCAGTGTTGTTGAATTCCGGATCGATGTCGAAGATCACACCCCGGAACGAGAAGATCCGGTGGCGTACGACCTGTCCGATCTGGAATTTGGCGGTCCGCGCTTTAATCATCCGTCGTCGATAGACCAGGATTGTGGCCGATGCTAGTGGCCTCATTCGGAATTAACGTTCGCTTCCGGGGCGGATAGCCCCCAAGTCTTCAGAAAACACTTCATCAATGGTCGATATCCTCAATCTGGCTCTACCTTATTTCGGCTTGATCTTCGTCGGATTCGCCTGCGGCAAGGCCAAATCGCTGCCGGAATCGGGCCTCACCTGGATGAACTTCTTCCTGCTCTACGTGTCGCTGCCGGCGCTGCTGTTTGCGATCATGTCGAAGACGCCGTTCGCGGAATTGAACAACCCGCCGTTCCTGGTCGCGACCACGCTGTCGACGGTCGCCGCGTTCACCCTGGCGTTGGTCGTCGGCAAGGTCTTGGGACGGCTGACGCTGCGCGAGGCGACGCTCGCGGGCCTCTCCGGCGGCTACGGCAATATCGGCTACATGGGACCGGGTCTGGCGCTTGCCGTGCTCGGGACCAAAGCGTCAGCGCCGACCGCGCTGATCTTCTGCTGTGACAGCATCTTCCTGTTCACCATCGTGCCGCTGCTGATCGAGCTCTCCGACCGCGATCATCCCTCGATCGTGCATGCCTTCGGCGTCGTGCTGAAGCAGATCGTGCTCAACCCGCTGATCATGTCGGCCTGCTTTGGCGCGGCCGTGGCGGCGCTGCATATCGAGCTGCCGGTCGCGCTCGACCGCACCATCACCTTCCTCCAGAACGCAGCCGCGCCGACCGCTTTGTTCGTGCTCGGCGTGACCGTGGCGCTCCGCCCGTTCAACCGGGTGCCGTGGGAGGTGCCGGGCGTCATCGCGGTGAAGCTCTTGATCCACCCGCTTGCAGCGTTCGGCCTGATGCTGGCGTTCGGGCCGTTCGCGCAGCCCTGGGCCGCCACCGCCGTGCTGATGGCCTCGCTGCCGCCGGCGCTGAACGTGTTCGTGATCGCCCGTCAGAACGAGGCCTGGATCGAATCCGCCTCCGTCGCAGTGCTGCTCGGCACGTTCGCGTCCGTGGTCACGCTGACCAGCGTGATGTGGGCGATCCAGACGGGGCGGCTGGCGTTTCCGTGATCCGGAGCTTTACCTTCGCCACGTCGGCGTCAGGCCCTCGCGCATCGCGAAACGCCGGAGCGGGCCGATGGCGCCGAGCAGGTGCATGCCGACCGCGCGGATCGGCTGCAGCGGCAGGAAATCATTGAGCAGCGAGCGGTTGGCGAGGTCGATCGCAAAGGTCCGGCTCAGGATGTCCGGACGCCGCGCCCTGTCGTAGCGCTTCAGCACCTCGTCCGCGCCGGGGTCCTGGCTGGACGCGATGGCCTCGCCCGCAAGGCGGGCAATATCGGCGGCATCGCGCAGGCCAAGGTTGAGGCTCTGGGCCCCGATCGGGGGAACCACATGGGCCGCTTCGCCGACCAGCGCAACACGGTCGCGGCCAAAGGATTTGGGGCGCTCAATCGCGAGCGGGAACAGGTTGCGGCCGGGCTCGACGCTCATGCGTCCGAGAATGGAATGCGACTGCTTCTCGATCGCGGCGGACAGCTCGGCATCGCTCAAAGCACGCAGCCGTTCGGCTTCCGCTGGTGCCGAGACCCAGACGATGCTGGAGCGGTCGCCGGGCAGGGGCACGAACACGCAAGGGCCGTGCGGCGTGTGGAACTCGGTCGAGACGTTGCGGTGCGGACGCGTGTGGGCGACGTTGAAGGTCAGTGCGGTCTGCGTCAGCTCGCGCCGTGTCACCGCGATGCCGGCGGCCTCCCGGCACAGCGAATGCCGCCCATCGGCGCCGACCACGAGCCGGGCCGAGAGGAATTGCGCGGAGGCCGTGCGGATCGCGACGTCATCGGCTTCGATGACGACGCTTTCGGCCTCGTCGTCGAAGCGGACGAGGTTGGGTAATTCGGCGGCGCGCTCCTCCAGCGCCAGCATCAGCGAGCGGTTGTCGATGTTGTAGCCGAACGCGTCGAGCGCGATCTCGTGACAGGAGAACCGGACCTCGGGGCTGCGGAACAGCCGGCCGGTGTCGTCGACGAGCCGCATGATTTCGAGGGCTGCCGCCTTGTCCTTGCAGCGCGGCCAGACGTCGAGGCTCTCCAGCAGCTCGATGGAGGCACCTAACAGGGCGGTGGTGCGGTTGTCGGCATAAGGCACGCGCCGCGCCACCAGCGCGGTCCGTGCGCCCGCCTGCGCCAGCGCGATGGCCGCAGCCAGTCCCGCCGGCCCGCCGCCGATCACGGCTGCGTCATGGAGTGTCGATGCGTCTGTCATGGAACGACATTTGACACGCCCCGCGGCAAATTCAAGCCCACCTATATTTCCCTGATTTTATGACGAATTGTGCGACCGGGCGCCGCATTGGCTTATGTGCAAAACGGCCCCGTTCTGATAGCAGAAGCCATGGAGACCCACGAAGATTCCCTGAAGCCGAGACCGGCGATCCGCGCCGCGGCCTTCTCGGTGCACATCTTCACCGCCTTCGGCGCGGCCATCGCGCTATTGGCGATGCTGGAGGCCGTGCGCGAGCACTGGGCGGCGATGTTTGGATGGCTGGGGATCGCGCTGATCATCGATGCGATCGACGGTCCGATCGCGCGCCGGCTCAAAGTCAAGGATGTGCAGCCGAACTGGTCGGGCGACGTGCTCGACCTCGTGGTCGATTTCGTCACCTATGTGTTCGTGCCGGCCTATGCGATCGTGGCCAGCGGCCTGCTGCTGCCGGTTGCCGCGCCGCTGCTCGGCGTCGCCATCATCGTCACCAGCGCACTGTATTTCGCCGATCTGCGCATGAAGGCTGACGATAATCATTTTCGCGGATTTCCGGCGCTGTGGAATGCGGCGGCGTTCTACCTGTTCCTGCTGCACTGGCCGCCGCTATGGTCCACGCTGCTGGTCGCGACTCTGGTCGTGCTGACCTTCGTGCCGTTCCATGTACTGCATCCGGTCCGCGTCGTGCGGCTCCGCTGGCTGACCATGTCGCTGGTCGTGATCTGGGGGCTGCTCGCGTTCTATGCGCTGAGGATGGATTTCCACGCCGGCACCGGCGTGACGGTCGCGCTCTGTGCCATCGCGCTCTGGATCAGCTTCAGCGACGCGTTGATCCGCTTCGCAAGATCCTTCACATGATGCATCTTCTCGCCAGCCCCGAAGCCTGGGCCGCGCTGCTCACTTTGACCGCGCTCGAGATCGTGCTCGGCATCGACAACGTCATCTTCCTGTCGGTGATCGTCTCGCGCATCCCCGAGCAGCAGGCGGACCGCGCCCGCAAGATCGGACTGGCGCTCGCGCTGGTCTTCCGCATCATCCTGCTCAGCGTGCTGGTGTGGCTGATCGGCCTGACCGCACCGGTGTTTTCGGTTTCGGACTACCACTTCTCCTGGCGCGACCTGATCCTGATCGGCGGCGGCCTGTTCCTGATTGCGAAGGCGACGCATGAGATCCACGCCGAGGTCGAAGCCGATGACGGCGAGGGTGAGCAGAAATCCGGTGGCAACGCCTTCTTCTGGGTGATTGTCCAGATCATCATCATCGACATCGTGTTCTCGCTGGACTCGATCATTACCGCGATTGGCATGGCGCAGGATATCGAGATCATGATCGCGGCCGTCGTGATCGCCTGCCTGATCATGTACATTTCGTCCGGCCCGGTGTCGCGATTCGTGGCAGAACATCCGACCACGAAGATGCTGGCGCTGGCGTTCCTGGTGCTGATCGGCGTCGCGCTGGTGGCGGACGGATTCCAATTCCACATTCCGCGTGGCTACATCTATTTCGCAATTGCGTTCTCGGCGGCGGTCGAATTCTTCAACGTGCTGGCGAAGCGCAACCGCAGGAAAACCGGCAAGTAGTCGTTCCGTTCTGTGCGTCGAGTTGACAAGGCGGGCGCGATGTCTTTCGCTTGTCGGCAAGAAGAGGAGGTCAGCTGATGACCAAAGCCGTCCGTGTGCACAAGGTCGGAGGCCCCGAGGCCCTGGTCTATGAGAGCGTCGATGTTCCGGCGCCGGGCCCCGGCGAAGTGCGCATCCGCCAGCATGCGGTCGGGCTGAACTTCATCGACGTCTACTACCGCACCGGCCTCTACAAGGCGCCGGGGCTGCCCTTCATCGCCGGCAACGAGGCCTCGGGCGAGGTCGTCGCGGTCGGGCCGGGCGTGACCAATTTCCATCCCGGCGACCGCGTCGCCTACTACCACAATCTCGGTGCCTATACCGGCGAGCGCAACATCCCCTGGGAGAAGCTGGTCAAGCTGCCCGACCATATCACGCACGAGCAGGGTGCCGTGCTGATGCTGAAGGGGCTGACGGTCTGGTACCTCCTGCACAAGACCTTCAAAGTCGAGCCGCATCACCGCGTGCTGATCCATGCCGCGGCCGGCGGCATTGGCCTGCTCGCGTGCCAATGGGCGAGGGCGTTAGGGGCCCACGTCATCGGCACGGTCGGCTCGCGCGAGAAGGCCGAGCTTGCCGAAGCCAATGGCTGCGATCACGTCATCCTCTACAACGAGGAGGACTTCGTCGCGCGCGTCAAACAGATCAGCCGCAACGAAGGTTGCGACGTCGTCTATGACGGCGTCGGCAAGGCGACCTTCCCGGGCTCGCTGTCGTGCCTCAAGCCGCGCGGCATGTTCGTCTCGTTCGGCAATGCGTCCGGCCCGGTGCCGCCGTTCTCGATCGCCGAGCTCAACACGCACGGCTCGCTGTTTGCGACGCGGCCGAAGCTCAACGACTACATCGGCACGCGCAAGGAGCTCCTGGAAGGCGCCGACACGCTGTTCGCCGCCGTCATCAACGGCAAGCTGCACGTGCCGATCAATCACGCCTATGCGCTCAAGGATGCCGCGAAGGCGCATATCGATCTCGAAAGCCGCAAGACGACGGGGGCTTCGATTTTGAAGCCGTAGTTCTTTGTATTGTCGTAACGGTTGAGACAGCTTTCGTAGGGTGGGCAAAGGCGCCCTTGCGCCGTGCCCACCATCTTACCCGCGACGGCTTTGAATGGTGGGCACGCTTCGCTTTGCCCACCCTACGGCGCCTCCGCTTACGCCACGCGTCTTGCCGCGCCGGCCCTGGTCAAAATCCCGTCGAGACAGTCGATCATCTCGGCGATCTCTCCCTTCGCGACATTCAGCGCCGGCATGAAGCGCAGCGCGTCGACCTGCGGCGCATTCAGGAGCACGCCGGCCTCGAACGCCTGCGCGACGATCCCGGGCGCGATCGGGAGCTTGAGGTCGAGCGCGAGCAACAGGCCGCGTCCGCGCACGCCGCCGAGCCCGTGCCGGGCCGAGACCTTCTGCAACTCGCTTTCGAGCAAGAGGCCGGTCTCGCCCACCGTCTTCAGGAAATCCGGCTTGCTGACTTCCTCCAGCACCGCCAGCCCCGCCGCGCACATGATCGGGTTGCCATTGAACGTGCCGCCCTGGTCGCCATGCTCGAAGCAGGCTGCGCGTTCGGTCGCGAGCAGCGACGCGAGCGGCACGCCGCCGCCGATGCCCTTGCCGAGCGTCATGATGTCGGGCGCAACTCCAGTGTGCTCATAGTGGAAGAGCTTTCCGGTCCGGCCCATGCCGGTCTGGATCTCGTCAAAAATGAGCAGCAAGCCATGCGCTTCGGTCAGCGCGCGCAGTGCTTGCAGAAACTGATCGGTCGCGGGCCACACGCCGGATTCACCCTGGATCGGCTCGAGCATCACGGCGACGGTGTTGTCGTTGATCAGCCTTTCGACCGAAGCGATGTCATTCAGCTTCGCTTTCTTGAACCCGGCAACCTTGGGCTCGAACAGCGGCTCGAACGCCTTCTTGCCCGACGCCGACATCGTCGCCAGAGTTCGGCCGTGGAAGCCGCCCTCGAAGCTAATGATCTCGAACGCGCCGCTCTTGTGCAGGCTGCCATATTTGCGCGCGAGCTTGATCGCGCCCTCGTTGGCTTCCGCGCCCGAATTGGCAAAGAACACCTGGTCGAACGCGCTGTTTGCCACCAGCGCCTGTGCAAGCTTCAGGCTCGGCTCGTTGTAGAACGCCGGGCTCGGCGTCAGCAGCCGCCTGGCCTGCGCGGCGAGCGCGTCGGCGATGGCCGGCGGGGAATGGCCGAGGCAGTTCACGGCCCAGCCCTGCACGAAATCGAGATAGCGCTTGCGGCTGTCGTCCCAGAGGTAGGAGCCCGCGCCGCGGACGAACACGGACTTGGGCCGTGCGGTGATGTCCATCAGCGCGTCATACGGATGGGTGGCGGTGGTCATGTCGAGCTCCTCTGGAGGCGGGTGAAAAACAGACGCAAAAAGCAAGAAGGCCGCACTTTGCAGGTGCGGCCTTCTCGAAAACTTGAGCTGAATTTATCGGTTCAGCGGCGTCTTCGGACATGGCGCACCCTCTCATCGTCGCGGAAGCGACGACGGAGCATTTCGGTGCGCTGATGGGTCCGAGCGTTGATCATGGGGCGCGTCCGTACAGCCGAATGGCAGGGCTTGTCAAGCGGGCGTTTTGCAAAATGCCCGCCGCGCGTGCATCGGTCAGGTCAGATGCGCGGCCTCTTCGGCTTCCGCGTCGCCCCAATCCGCCTCCGCGATCGCGGTGTCGATCAGCTCGCCGCGCATCAGCTTGAGCGGCGATCTCCAGTACAGGGCGATGTTGTGGAAGGGATCGGTCAGCACCTTGAACACCCAGACCAGTCCGGTGGTGACGTCGCGCGTCGCGAAGAGCTGGAGCATGCGCGCAAGACCGCCGCCGATGCCGATGGCGAGCCAGAGTGCGCCGACATGGCGGATGAAGTCGAAGCGGGTCGTGGGGGGATCAAAGAGTCCGAACAGCGTCGGATCGGCGCACAGTGCGATCGGCGCGCTGCCCCAGACCAGCAGCAGGATGATCTTGCGGGTCTGGTTGTAGCCGACCTTGACCGCTTCCTTGTAGGCGTTGCTGACGTCGTTGACGGAATCATAGCCGTTCGGCTCGAAGAAGAAATGCCCGGTCTGCCGCGTCAGCATCGCGAGCCAGCCGACGAGACCGGCGAGTGCCGGATCCCTGAACAGCAGCGCGTAGCAGCCGAGGAAGATGATCGCGCTGAGCAGGTGCAGCGTCTGATTGACGGTGCTCTGGTGGTAAAAGCGGTAATCGTCGAAGCGCTGCGTGCGCAGCATGTCCGGGAGGCGGCTCATCCTCATTCCTCGCTCGCGTTGAAAAAACGCGCGGAGAGTTAGGCCGAGTCCGTGACCTCTGCGTGAATGCACTATAATTTCATATGCTTGTGCGCGTAGCCGAGCATACGGGATGACGCTGTGTTAAAGCGTGCCCGGAACATCTCCAGGGAAACCATCACGCCCCTAGCGCGTTTGTGATCGATGAACGCGAATTGGTTTCGAACCGGACACATGGCCGGACAGACCAAGAGGGGCGGGATCAACCAGACAGTTTTTTGCCTTGTCCGATTCGTCATACCCGATCGACCTCGACAGCATTCGCGGCGCGTTTCCGCCGGGCATCGAGGCGCCATCCCTGCTGGTCGACTTTGCCGATTGGTTGAACGGGCGCCCGTGGGGCAGCGTTGGCTGTTTCTCGCTGCTGGGGCAGTTCTCCGATCAGGCGCCGATCTTCGACGGTAGTCCCTTGCGCGACAGGTTCTCGCTCTTCATGCGCCTGCCGGACGGCTCGGCCGTCGGCGGCTGGTACGGCGCCGGTCTCGACCGCGACAATCCGCCGATCGTGGGGCTGGGCTCCGAAGGCGATTACGAGCTGCTCGCGCCGAGCCTCGACGCCTTGCTGGCGAAGCTGACGTCGCAACAATTCGATAACGCCTGGAGCGATCTGAAACCGCACGAGGAGGTCGAGTGCCAGACCGTCGAGCTTGCGCAGTGGCTTGCCCGACGGCCGGCTGGCGACAAGACGATTTGCGATGACGGCGTGCCGGAGCTCCCCGATTTTCGCGGCTTCGTGGAGAAATGGAGCCGGGATCGCGAAGACTATTGGGCCAATCATCGCTTGATGGCCGAGCTCGGCTGGCGCCTCGCCGCTCATCTGCCCAAGGGCAAGAAGCCCTGGGACAAGACCCATTTCGAGGTCGCCATTGTCGGCAAGCAGTACGAGGCGCGTGTCCTGTCGCGCGGACCGCAGCCGTTCGAGGAAGCCGCCTCGATCGAATCCCTGCTGCGCGATCTGCGCGAGGAGATGCGCCGTGCGCAGCCCGAACTCGGGCTGTGGTACGCGATGAAGTTCGGCCTCTCTGCCGACGGCCGCGCCATGCCGAATTTCGAATACGACTTGCGTCCGACTATCGACGGCGAGCCGGCGCAGCTGTCGGAAGCCAGGGCGGATCTTGCCCGCGCACCGCGCCCTGAGCGTTGGGTGCCGAAATGGCTGGCGTCTTCCTGATCAGGATGGCGTGTGCCAAACTTCTGCGCGTTCAGTCGGCCAGAACGTCGGCCAGCGATGCGGATCGATGCACGAATGAGCCATAAGCTGTGACCACGCTGCGGGAGATAGAGCAGGCCGATTTCGGAGCGATGGCCGATGCGCTGATCGAAATGCAGGCGCACTATCGGGTCCATTGTCCCACGCGCGACGCGATCATCGAAGGGTTGAGATCGAGGCCCGCGGGATCACGAATTCTGCTGGCCTATGAACATGACGAGCTCGCGGGCTTTGCATGCTTCAGCGCCGTCTACCCGGGACCCGGCCTGACCTCGGGCTTCTTTCTGAAAGAACTCTACGTCCGGGACCATTGGCGCGGGAGTGGGGTGGGTCGAAAGCTGATGGCGCGCCTCGCCGCCATCGCCCGGCAGGACGGGCACGCTCGCATCGATTGGACTGTCGATGCAGACGATCTGCGGCTTCAAAGCTTCTACGAAATGCTCGGCGGGCAGGCGTTGCCGGCGAAACGGTTCTTCCGCTTAACCGGCGCGGAGCTGGCAGAGTTGGCCGAAAGGTTCTGACGGCGCTTTGCCCATCACGCGGGGGCAAGGACCTCAGAACCCCGCGACGCTGCCGTGCAGATCGTATTGGTCCGCGCGCTCGATCTTCGCGGTGACGATTTCGCCGACGCGCAACGGACGGCGGCTGGAGAGATACACCGCGCCGTCGATCTCCGGCGCATCGGCCTTGGAGCGGCCTTTTAAAACCGTCGGGCCGACTTCGTCGATGATGATCTGCTGGCGCGTGCCGACCTTGCGCTTGAGCCTGCGTGCAGAGATCTTCTGCTGGCGGGCCATCAGCGCGTTGTAGCGCTCCTGCTTGACCTCTTCCGGCACCGGGTTCTCTATCGCATTCGACGTCGCGCCCGCAACCGGCTCGTATTTGAAGCAGCCGAGCCGATCGATCTCGGCCTCGTCGAGCCAGTCGAGCAGATAAGCGAAATCCGCGTCGGTCTCGCCGGGGAAGCCGACGATGAAGGTCGAGCGCAGCGCGAGATCCGGACATTCCTCGCGCCAGCGCTTGATGCGCGCCAGCGTCTTGTCCTGCGCCGCCGGGCGCTTCATCGCCTTCAGCACCTCGGGGCTTGCATGCTGGAACGGGATGTCGAGATAGGGCAGCACCTTGCCCTCGTTCATCAGCGCGATGACCTCGTCGACATGCGGGTAGGGGTACACATATTGCAGCCGGACCCAGGCGCCGAGCTCGCCGAGCTCGCGCGCGAGGTCGAGGAATTTGGCGCGGACCTGGCGATCCTTCCACGGGCTCTCGGCATATTTGAGGTCGACGCCATAGGCCGAGGTGTCCTGCGAGATCACCAGCAGCTCCTTGACGCCGGCGCCGACCAGCCGCTCGGCCTCGCGCAGCACGTCATTGGCCGGGCGCGAGACGAGATCGCCGCGCAGCTTCGGGATGATGCAGAAGGTGCAGCGGTTGTTGCAGCCTTCGGAGATCTTCAAATAGGCGTAGTGGCGCGGCGTCAGCTTGATGCCCTGCGGCGGAACCAGGTCGACATGCGGATTGTGCGCGGGCGGCAGCGCGCGATGCACGGCGTCCAGCACGCTCTCATATTGCTGCGGTCCGGTGATGGAGAGCACGCCGGGATAGGCCTGCTCGATCTGCTCGGGCTCGGCGCCCATGCAACCGGTCACGATCACCTTGCCGTTCTCGGCCATGGCCTCGCCGATCGCCGAGAGCGATTCCTGCTTGGCGCTGTCGAGGAAGCCGCAGGTGTTGACGATGACGATGTCGGCCCCGTCATGCTTGCGGGCGAGCTCGTAGCCCTCGGCGCGCAGGCGCGTGATGATGCGCTCGGAATCCACCAATGCCTTGGGACACCCGAGCGACACGAAGCTGACCTTGGGCGCAGCCGTCTGATCCATATCTGATCTGCCTGATTGACGGGCCTGAGCTAGTCCCAATTGCCCATAATTACAACCCTTTGCATGGCCGGCGGGCGTGCTATGGATGAATCACCTGCCGTGAGTGAGCTATGAGCGCCGAACAGTCGCCCAAAATCGTGATTGTCGACGAAAGCCCGATCCGGGCTGCGATCCTTGAGGAAGGGTTGCGGGAGGCCGGATTCACGCAGATCGTCCATATCCGCGAGATGCAGAGCCTGCTGGCCCGTATTTATGCGGTGGACCCCGACATCATCCTGATCGATCTGGAAAACCCCAGCCGCGACGTGCTCGAGGCGATGTTCCAGGTCAGCCGCGCCGTGAAGCGGCCGATCGCGATGTTCGTCGACCAGAGCGATTCATCCTCGATCCAGGCGTCGGTGGAGGCGGGGGTGTCGGCCTACATCGTCGACGGCCTGAAGAAGGAGCGCATCAAGCCGATCCTCGACCTCTGCGTGTCCCGCTTCAACGCCTTCGCCAAGCTCCAGGAGGAACTGGAGCGTACCAAGTCGCAGCTCGAGGACCGCAAGATCATCGAGAAGGCCAAGGGCATTTTGATGAAGGTCAAAGGCCTCAACGAGGACGAGGCCTACGTGCTGCTGCGCTCCACCGCCATGCGCGAGAAGAAAAAGATCGGCGAGATCGCCCAGTCGATCATCACCGCGTCGGAGATGCTGAAATGACCGCTCCCCTTCGCATCGGGTTCATTCCGCTGGTCGATGCCGCCGCCCTGATCGTCGCCGTCGACAAGGGCTTTGCCGCCGCCGAGGGTCTCGAGATCGAGCTGGTGCGCGAGGTCTCCTGGTCCAACGTCCGCGACAAGCTCAATATCGGCCTGTTCGACGCCGCGCATCTGCTCGCACCCGTGGCGATCGCGTCCTCGCTCGGGCTCGGCCACGTCAAGGTGCCGATCGCGGCGCCCTTCAATCTCGGCATCAACGGCAATGCGATCACGGTCTCGCCGGCGCTGCATGCCGCGCTGATGGAAGAGATCGACGGCGACCGCTTCGATCCGCTCGCCACCGCAAAGGCGCTCGCGAAGGTGGTCGCCAGGCGGCGCAAGGCAGGGGCCGATCCGCTGACCTTCGGCATGACTTTCCCGTTCTCGACCCACAATTATCAGCTTCGGTTCTGGATGGCGGCGGCCGGCGTCGATCCGGACGAGGACGTGCGCCTCGTGGTGCTGCCGCCGCCTTACATGGTCGAGAGCCTCAGGAGCGGTCATGTCGATGCGTTTTGCGTCGGCGCGCCCTGGAATTCGGTCGCGGTCGATCTCGGCATCGGCCACATCCTGCATTTCGTCTCCGACATTCTCGTGCGGGCAGCAGAGAAGGTCCTGGCCGTCCGCCAGACCTGGGCCGACAAGAATCCGGATGTGGTTGCAGCCCTGGTGCGTGCGGCGGTGAAGGGGGCCGCGTTCATCGAGCAGCCCGCAAATCTCGCTGAGGCCGCGCAGATCCTGGCGCAGTCCGAACGGATCGGCGTCGATGCCGAAGTCATTCAGCGGACCCTGACGGGGCGTCTGAAGATTTCGCCCGACGGGACCTTCCGCGAGAGTGGCCGCTATCTCCTGGTCGGACGCGAAGGGGCAGGGCGCCCCGAGCCTGTCCAGGCCGCCTGGCTCTATGCGCAGATGGTGCGCTGGGGCCAGACGGCGCTGACGCCCGATGGCGTCAAGACGGCGATGGCCGTGTTCAGGCCCGACCTTTACGACGCGGCCCTCGGCCAACGGCCGCCCGAGGAAGCTCCCGCGGCGTTCGGAGCATTTGCCGGGCCCACGTTCGATCCTGCCAACATCCGGGGGCATTTGGAGGCCTTCGAGGTCGGGCGCTGGAAGGCCTGATTCGGCCCTGCATCGTTTTTGGGCGGAAGGGGTCGTCGGCTAAATTTTGAGCCGCCTGCTCGAATTTCGTGAGAGTTCCGAATCCGACCTGTTCCGGGAACTTCACTAAACTACTGAAATAATGACATTTCCGATTTTGAGCAAGCTGGCACGCAACTTGTATGTTGCACTGCGGCCAGCTTGTCACAGACGCCTGCTGAGCCAAGTCCCGCAGCAACGAAGCTGATCGGACCGTTGGGCAAAAGAGCAGGCTTCTGAGCCAGCCGAGTTGCTCGCGGGTCGCGCCAATTCCGTCGATGCCACCCAGGGTGGCCGCAGGAGCTTCGTTACCGACCATGAAAATCGATACGCTCTCAGTCGACTTTTCCGACGAGCAGAAACGCTATCTCGAAGGCTTCACGACTGGCTTGCAGATCAGCCGGGTCGGTCGTGGTCTCGGCGGTGGCGCCGGCAAGGCCAATGCGGAGCCTGTTGGTCCCGACGCCGTGCACATTAAGGCGCAGGACAAGGTGATCGCGTCGGGCAAGAAGCTCGCCGATCAGGAGAAGTTCAAGCGCGACGAGCATCCGTTCGATGCCTATCCGCGGCTGCGGCAGCAAGCGCTCGACAATGCGCCGCCGAGCCCCGCGGACAATTTCCGCTGGCGCTATTACGGGATCTTCTACGTCGCGCCGACGCAGGACTCCTACATGAGCCGCCTGCGCATTCCGAACGGCATCATGAAGCACTGGCAGCTGTCCGGCCTTGCCGATCTCGCCGACGAACTCTGCGGCCCCTATAGCCACGTCACGACGCGCGCCAATCTCCAGCTTCGCGAGATTCCGCCGAAGAACGCCGTGAAGCTGATCGAGGGCATTCAGGATCTCGGCCTGTGCTCGCGCGGCTCCGGCGCCGACAACATCCGCAACGTGACGGGGACGCCGACCGCGGGCATCGATCCGCAGGAAATCCTCGATACGCGGTCCTATGCGCGGGAGTGGCACTACCACATCCTCAACGATCGCTCGCTCTACGGATTGCCGCGCAAGTTCAACGTCGCCTTCGACGGCGCCGGCAGGATCGCGGTGCTGGAAGAGACCAACGACATTGCCTTCACCGCGTTCGAGGTGAAGGACGGGTTCGGCGTCGAGCCCGGTGTCTGGTTCCGCCTCGGCCTCGGCGGCATCACCGGCCACAAGGATTTTGCGAAATATTCCGGCATCATCGTCAAGCCCGAGCAGGCGACCGCCGTTGCCGACGCCATCGTGCGCGTGTTCATCGAGCACGGCGACCGCACCAACCGCAACAAGGCGCGGCTGAAATACGTGCTCGATAGCATGGGCCATGACGGCTTCCTCAAGCTTGTCGAGGAGCGGCTGAAGACGCCGTTCACCCGCGTGCCGGAAGAAGCGTTTGCGCCCCGGCCTGCCGCCGACCGCATGGCGCATATCGGCGTGCACAAGCAGAAGCAGGACGGGCTGAACTGGATCGGCGTGTCGCTGACGCTCGGCAAGATCAGCTGCGACCAGATGCGGGGCCTCGCAAAGGTCTCGCGCGATCTCGGCGATGGCGAGATCCGCCTCACCGTCTGGCAGAACCTGCTGATCTCAGGCGTGCGCGACGAGAATGTCGAGCTCGCCATTGCCGCGATCAAGCAGATCGGGCTCGCGGTCGAGGCCTCGCATATCCGCGCCGGCCTGATCGCCTGCACCGGCAATGCCGGCTGCCGCTTCGCGGCGTCCAATACCAAGCGCAATGCCGAAGAGATCGGTGACTGGTGCGAGCCGCGCGTCGCCATGGACAAGCCGGTCAACATCCACGTCACCGGCTGCCACCATTCCTGCGCGCAGCATTACATCAGCGATATCGGCCTGATCGGCGCGCGGGTGCCCGTCAACGAGGAGGACACGGTGGAGGGGTATCATCTCTTCACCGGTGGCGGGTTCGGCCCCGACGCCGATGTCGGGCAGGAGGTCTATCATGACCTCAAGGCCGAGGACGCGCCGAAGACGGTCGAGGGGCTGCTCAAGGCTTACATGGCCCATCGCTCGTCGCCCGATGAAACTTTCCTGTCCTTTGCGCGCCGCCATGATGGCGAAACCCTGCGCAAGCTTGCCGATGCACAGGTGTCCGCATGAACCAGATCACGCCTCCGCCGAAACTCGACATCATTCCCGCCAGCGCGCCGTTCTCCGACGCGCAGCGCTCCTGGCTGAACGGCTTCTTTGCCGGGCTGCTGTCGCCTGATGTGGCATCGCCTTTGTCGGCGGAGCAGGGCGCTGCCGTCATGCAGGCCGGTGACGGCGACGACGGCGAAGCCCCGTGGCACGACCAGACCATGCCGATCGCCGACCGGATGAAGCTTGCCGAAGGCCGCCCCGTGCGTCGCAAGATGATGGCCGCGATGGCGCAGCAGGATTGCGGCCAGTGCGGCTACAATTGCCACGACTATTCGGAGGCGATTGCGGGCCGCAGCGAAGCTCGGCTCAATCTCTGCGTCCCCGGCGGCAAGGAAACCGCGCGGATGCTGAAGTCGCTGTACGAGGAGCTGGACAAGGCGCCGGCGGCCAAGACGGCCGACAAGCAGGACGCGGTGGCAGCCCCGGCCGTGACGGTGACGATTGCCGAGCCCGGCCGCTCGCGCGACAACCCGGTCGCGGCGACGTTCCTGTCGCGGCGCCTGCTCAACAAGGGCAAGTCGGAGAAAGAAACCTATCACGTCGAATTCGATCTCTCCGAGAGCAAGCTCGACTACATCGTCGGCGACAGTTTTGGCGTGTTCGCGCGCAACGAGGTCGGTCTCGTCGACCAGATCATCGCGCTGCTCGGCGCCTCCCACACCACCAAGGTCAACGGCAAGACGCTGCGTGAGGTGCTGATCGACGACGTCTCGCTGTCGCCGGCACCCGACACGCTGTTCGAGTTGCTCTCCTTCATCACCGGTGGCGCGCAGCGCGAGAAGGCGCGTGCGCTGGCGCAGGGCGAGGATCCCGATGGTGACGCCGCGACGCTCGACGTGATGGCGGCGCTGCAGAAGTTCTCCGGCACGCGGCCGCATCCCGAAGCCTTCGTCGAGGCGCTGGAGCCGCTCCAGCCGCGGCTCTATTCGATCTCCTCGTCGCACAACGCCACGCCCGGAAAGCTGTCGTTGACGGTGGATTCCGTGCGCTACATCATCGGCAAGCGCAAGCGCCTCGGCGTCGCCTCGACCTTCCTCGGCGAGCGCATCGCAGAGGGCGAGAAGCTGAAGGTCTATGTGCAGAAGGCGCATGGCTTCGGCCTGCCGCAGGACCCGAAGACGCCTGTCGTCATGATCGGCCCCGGCACCGGTATCGCGCCGTTCCGCGCCTTCCTGCTCGACCGCAAGGCGACCGGCGCGCCCGGCAAGAACTGGCTGTTCTTCGGCCATCAGCGCAGCGACTGCGACTTCTTCTACCAGGACGAGCTCAATGCGATGAAGACCTCTGGGCTTCTGACGCGCATGTCGCTTGCCTGGTCGCGCGACGGCGAGAAGAAGTTCTACGTGCAGGACCGCATGCGCGAGGTCGGCCGCGAGTTGTGGACGTGGCTCGCCGAAGGCGCGCATCTCTACATCTGCGGCGATGCCAAGCGCATGGCCAAGGACGTCGAGCGCGCGCTGGTTGACATCGTCGCCCAGTTCGGGGCCCGATCGACCGACGAGGCCGTCAGCTTTGTCGCCGAACTCAAGAAGACCGGCCGCTTCCAGGCTGACGTCTACTAAGGCGCGGCAGGACCAAGGTGAATCGTCCCGGCGGAGCAACCGCCGGGCGTTACGGTTCTACTGTGCATGGGGTTGTTTTCGACTTTTTTGTTGGACTGGTCCGGCAGGCCCCATCCGACTGTCATCTCATCGTCATCCCCGCTGGTTCCAGCTGCGTCGGATTCTAACGAATAAGATTCTCGGAACCCGGGCCTCGGGAGAATTTGCATCTGCGATGTGGCCTCCTCAGAGGACCCGCATCGCTATTTCCATCGCGGTCTTGCCTCCCGCCAGGGTTGATCCTTCATAATCGCACCAATGGGGCGTTGGAGATCGACCATGCGCGAACTATCGGCGGAAGCCAGATTGCACTTCTACGCGCGCTCGCTCTCGCGTCGGACCGGGGCGAGCGTCCATCACATTGGGCTCTACAGTGCGTTCGCGGTCATCGCCGCGATCGTGTTCGGCACGCTCTCGGTGCACCCGTTTTAGCGAAGCTCGACGCTCTCGTAGGGTGGGCAAAGGCGCGTAGCGCCGTGCCCACGAGCTTTCTCTGATACGACGAAGATGGTGGGCACGCTTCGCTTTGCCCACCCTACGGTACCTTTTCTACCTCACCCCCGCTTGAACGGCGCGACCTCGATCCCGGCATCCTTCAACGCCTGACGCAGGCCCCGCGCGATGTCGACCGCGCCGGGCGTGTCGCCGTGGATGCAGACTGTGTCCGTGCGCATCTTGATGACCTTGCCTGTGACCGAGACCACCGCTCCGTCCTGCACCATGCGCACCACGCGGTCGGCGATCGCCTTGGCGTCGTGCAGCACCGCGCCGGGCTTCTTGCGCGAGACGAGATTGCCGTCGTCCTCATAGGCGCGATCGGCGAACACCTCGTGCACCAGCGGCAGGTTGGCGTCTTCGCCGGCCTTCACCAGCTTCGAATTGGCCAGCGCGACGAAGATCAGTCCGGGATCGACCGCCTTGATGCCGGCAGCGATCGCCTTCGCTGTCATGTCGTCCTCGCAGGCGACGTTGGAGAGCGCGCCATGCGCCTTCACATGCGTGACCTTGTGTCCGGCCGCGGTCGCAATCGCCTGAAGTGCGCCGATCTGGTAGGCGACGAGGTTCTCGATCTCGGAGGCTTTCAGGCCTGCGATCGGATGCCGGCCGAAGCCGTGCAGGTCGCGGTAGCCGGGATGTGCGCCGACCGAGACGCCGCGGGCCTTCGCCAGCTCCACCGTCCGGCGCATGATGTCGGGGTCGCCGGCATGGAAGCCGCAGGCGACGTTGACCGAGCTTGCAAGGTCGATCATCGCGGCGTCGTTGCCCATCTCCCACGCGCCAAAACCTTCGCCAAGGTCGCAATTGAGATCGATCGTCTTCATGGGGTGCTCTCCGCCTCTGGTCGTCTTGTCGCTTACGGCTCCGCCGCGACCTGCCAGGTCCCGGCATCCACCGCGCTGACCGCATGGCCCGCAACGTTAGCATCGTTGAGCGCTTCGATGTTGAGGGCGACGGTGTCGGAGGAGCGCAGGCGATCGGGCAGGTTGCGGATCGCTTGCGCGAACTTGCGCGCCTCGTCCTGCGCCTCGGCCATGGTGACCTCAAGGAAGCGGAACGCCGTTCCCGCCGAGGTCTGCGCGAGGCGGCCGACATCGGCCGTGATTACGGTTGCGATCTTGGGATAACCGCCGGAGGTGCCGCGATCCATCATCAGCGCGATCGGCGAGCCGTTGCCGGGCACTTGGATGCTGCCGTTGACGGTGCCGTCGGAGACGATGTTGTGGCCGTGCAGATGTTTGATCGCGGGGCCCTCGAGCCGATAGCCCATGCGATCGGAGGTCGCCGAAATCTTCCACTCGCTACCCAGGAACAGCGCCTTGTTGGCGTCGTCGAACTCGTCGTCCTGCGGTCCCAGCAGGACGCGGATCGGGCCGCTCGCAGGCTTCGGCAATTCGATGCGCAGCTCAGGTGCACCGCTCGCGGCATCGACCGTGAATTCGTCGCCGGCCTGGAGCGGGCGCGGGTAGGGGCTGCCGAGCCCGGCGCGGGCATTCACCGCGAGGCTGCCGAACACCGGCTCGCCTTTGATCCCGCCTTCGATGGCGAGGTACGTGAATGCGCCGCCGCGGGCAAAGCCCAGCGTCAGCGTCTCGCCGTCCTTCAGCGTCACAGACGTGTCCATCGCCACCGGCTTCTCGGCGACATCAGCATTGCGCGGGGCGCCCGCGATCGCGACGCGCACGGCGCCGTCCTTGGCCGTGAACGTGGCGCCGAACGGGCCGATCTCGACCGCGGCCGCAAACGGCTCGTTGCCGACCAGCGTGTTCGCTGCCGCGAGCGACAAACGGTCCATCGCACCGCTGACCGTCAGGCCGTAGCGCTGCGCGCCGTAGCGGCCGCCGTCCTGGACGGAGCTTGCAGGCCCGATGCTGGCGATCACGAGCCGGCTCATGCGACCACCTGCTCGGCGATGATCTCGCCGGCTTCGGCGGCGCGGTCCAGTTCCTCGAACGTCTTGTGGTCGATGGCGAAAAACGTCACGCGATCACCGGGTTCGGTGAGAAAGGTCGGGTTCCGGTGGAGCTGATAGGTTCTGACCGGCGTGCGGCCGAGCAGGTGCCAGCCGCTCGGCGCGGCCAGGCACTGGATGCCCGCCTGGATGCCGCCGATCGAGATGGTGCCGGCCGGCGTGAACAGCCGCGGGCTCTGCCGCCGCGACATGTGCAGGGATTTGTCGAGGCCGCTGAGATAGGACCAGCCCGGCGTGAAGCCGATCATGGCGACGCGATAATCGCCGCCGGCGTGACGGGCGATGATGTCGTCGGGCGTGGTGTTCAGCGCCTTGGCGACGTCCTCGAGGTCGATGCCGTGCTCGCCGCCATAAGCGACGGGAATGCGCCAGCGCCGAGCCTTGGTAGCCGGCGGCAGCGGCGGGCCGGCGATCGCAAGGAGCTTTTCGCCGAGTGCGTCGAAGCCGATCTTGCCGGGGTCGTAATGCACCAGCAGTGAGCGATAGGTCGGCACGGTCTCGCTGATGCCGTCGATGGGTTTTGCCACGAGCGCCTTGTCGAGCGCGAGCACGCGCTCGTTGGCGGCGTCGTCGATGGTGCGGCTGAACTCGACCGTGACGGCGCTGTCGCCACTGGGCAGAAGGCGGGGCGGGGGGAGCGTCGCGGCCATGAGCTGTCGAAAATCGGGCCTTGAGGAAATGCGCGGGCTCGACCTTGAGTTCCGCCTTCTCCCTGCTTCGCGTAAATGCGCCCGCAAGTCCAATAAATTAATGCAAGGGGACGTGATAAAGCCTTGTTATCGCGGCGCATAACAGCCCTCCGGCCCTGCGTTCTTGGGCCTTGACGCAAAGCCCGCGGCTCGCAAGATGCGCGCGTTCTTTCCCGCCATCCGGAGCTCGTCTGTTTCCATGTCGCTGTCCCCCGAAGCCCGCAAGACCCTCGCCGGCATCACCACTGCCACCATCACCACGGTCCTGCTCAAAAAGGGCCTGCGCAATGTGTGGATGCGCGGGGCGCGTCCGCTGCGTCCGGGCCTGCCGCGCCTGGTGGGACCGGCCTTCACGCTTCGCTTCGTGCCGGCACGCGAGGACCTGGCGACGCCGGAATCCTGGTCCTCGCCGATCTCGACCCGCACCGCGATCGAGGCCATGCCGGAGGGCTGTATCGCTGTCGTGGACGCCATGGGCATCACCGATGCCGGCATCTTCGGCGACATCCTCTGCGCCCGCATGATGAAGCGCGGCGTCACCGCGCTCGTCACCGACGGCGTGGTGCGTGACGTCGAGGGCACGCTCGGCACCAATCTGCCGGTGTGGTGCGACGGCTATGCCGCGCCGCCGTCGGTTGCGGGCCTCACCTTCGTCGGCTGGGGCGAGCCGATTGGCTGCGGCGGCGTCGCCGTGTTCCCGAACGACATCGTTGTCGCCGACCAGGACGGCTGCGTGCTGATCCCGCAGGCGATGCTCGATCACGTCCTCAACGAGGGCGTCGAGCAGGAGCGGATGGAAGCCTGGATCGTCAACGAGGTGAACAACGGCGCGGCGCTTCCGGGCCTCTATCCTATGAACGCCGAAACCAAGGCGCGCTACGCCGCCAGCAAGAAGTAACGGAAGCGAGGACCCCCCATGGAGATCACTGTTGCAGGCACGCGGCCGACCCGCCGCGCACCCAAGGAAAACTTCATCGGCACCGTGTGGCAAGACCCCGTCATCATGGCGCCCGCGCCGGCACGGCTGAACTGCTCGCGCGTTGCGTTCGAGCCGGGTGCACGCACCAACTGGCACCACCATCCGCTCGGGCAGACGCTCTACGTGATTTCGGGTGTCGGCCGCGTTCAGACCAAGGGCGGCCCGGTCCAGGAAATCCGTCCCGGCGACACCGTCTGGATTCCGCCGGGCGAGTTGCATTGGCACGGGGCATCCCCGACCAACGGCATGTGCCACATCGCCATGCAGGAAGCGCTCGACGGCGTCTATTCGACCTGGCTGGAGCCGGTCACGGACGCGGAGTACGGTGCGGCGCTCGGCTAGTTCTCGTGTCCTGGACGAGACGCATCGCCGCAAGGCGATGCGCCGCTGATCAGGGACACGAAACCCGCATCCTTTGCTACATTCTTTCAGCCGTCCAGGTGCCCGTGCACATCGCCCCGCGCCAGGTGCCGGAGCCGGAGGTGCCGCTGAGCCGGCCGAAGCCGACCGCGCGCTTGATGCCGGTGCTCAGGGTGACGTTGATGCTGCCGGCATCCGCGACGCGGCCTGATGCCGTCACGGCCGCGCTGCTCGATGCGATCTGACCGTTGTTGATGCCGATCGAGACGGTCGACCCGTTGCCGCAAGTCTCGCTCGACGATGAGATGCGCACATTCCACGCGCCGTCGAAGGTGGAGCCCGCAGCGTCGGCCTGCGCGAGCGGGAACGCGATGGCGATGATGGTGGCGAAGAGACCCTTGCGAAAGCCGTTCATGACACGCCTCGATGGTTGAACCCTTGCGTGCATGGTGTCATGAGCCCGGGGCGGGCGGATGTGAGGGCTGTCACGCGGTTCCCGGCTAACCTCGGCCCGGGAGCCCCCTTTCTGTGCGCAACAGCACAGATCGGCAGTGGGACGTCCCGCTGCCGACGCTTTTCCGAGCCTCACGGCAGGACCGGCGGGTGATATGTGAAGGTCGACATCAGGATCGCCGCCACGATCATCACGATCGGGAAGTGGATCAAGAACTGGATCGACGTGTAGCCGATCAGGTCCTTCGACTTCAGTCCGAGGATACCGAGCAGCGGCAGCATCCAGAACGGATTGATGAAGTTCGGCAGCGTCTCGGCGATGTTGTAGACCATGACGGTCCAGCCGAGATGCGCACCGACGGCGTTCGCCGCCTTCATGATGTAGGGCGCCTCGATGATCCACTTTCCGCCCGCCGACGGAATGAAGAATCCGAGCACAGCCGAATAGATACCGACCAGGAACGAGAACACGGTCGTGCTGGCGGAGGCATCGACGAACCAGTGCGCGATGGTGTCCGACAGCGTCACGCCCTTGGCGTTCGGTACCTTGGTGAGTATCTGGGCGATGCCGGCATAGAACGGAAACTGCAGGAGCACGCCCGAGACGCTCGGCATCGCCTTGGAGAACGCTTCGAGCAGGCTGCGCGGACGCCAGTGCAGGAGGATGCCGAGGATCAGAAACACGAAGTTGTAGGTGTTGAGGCCCGACAGCGTGATGAGCGGATTGCCGGACTGGAAGGTTTGCCACAGCCAGCCAAGCGCGAGGACAACGATCAGGATGGTCAGGATCGGGCTGAATTCGAGGAAGTCGCCGGGCCGTGCCGCGGCCTTGGGCTTGATCGTGTCGTCTTCGAGCGAGACGCCGAGATCCTCTGCGGTCTTCGTCTGGGCCGCATTCGGCGCAGTCAGGTAACAGATGACGGCTGACACGGCCGTCACGAGAACGGTCGTCAGCAGATTCTGCCAGGTCAGGATGGTCTCGGAAAAGCCGATGACGCCGGTGATGGGCAGCAGTGAGCTCGGAATGCTGGCGGCATTGGCCTGGAGCTGTGCGGCCGACGAGGTGATGCCGAGCGTGAAGCCGCAGCCGAGGCCGAGATAGCCGGCGGCTCCAGCGGCGCGATAGTCGAGCTTGATGTCCGTGCGCCGCGCGATCTCGCGGACCAGCAGGCCGGAGAAGATCAGGCTCAGGCCCCAATTGACCAGCGACAAGAGAATGCTCAAGACGCCGACGAACACCACCGCGCCGCGGCCGGTGGACGGCACGGCGGCGAGCCGCCGCAGCGCGGCTGCAATGGGCGGCGACATCGCCACCACGTAGCCGCCGATCGCGACCAGCGCCATCTGCATCGTGAACGGGATGAGGTTCCAGAAGCCGTCGCCGAACGCGCGGCTGACGGCAAGCGGGGACCCGCCATGCACGATCGTGCCGATGGCAATCGCGATCACCGCGATGAGGACGAAGACATAGGCGTCCGGAAACCAGCGCTCGGAGAACACCACGAGGCGTTGCGAGAACCTCGCCAGCAGATTGGTCTCGGTGGATGCATTCTCGTTGAGAGAATCTCCGGAAACAGTCGTCATCGTCAGCCCCCAATTCTGGCAGTGTTGGTCGTGGTTGAAAGTCGTGGTGTGCGGTCAGAGCGCGAGCGTGAGCTCCGAGAGCGGCACGGCCTGACAGGTCAGGCAGTGTTCGGACGAGCTATCGCCGCCGCCGAGCTGTGCGACGCAGCCATCGACGATGCGCATGGCGCAGCTCTCGCACTGGCCGACGCGGCAGCCGCTGGGTAGCGGCACGCCTGCGGCATGCGCGGCGTCCAGAAGTGTTCCCAGCTCGGGCGACCAGACGAAGCTTTTGTCGCTGCCGGCGAGGTGAATTGTCTGCGGCTCCAGCGTTGCCGGCACTTCAGGCGGTGAGGCGAAGGCCTCCGCGAAGATGTCGAACTGCGGAATGCCTCGCTCGACAAGACGCGCGGTCATCGAGGACGTGAAGTCCGGCGAGCCGCAGAGATAGGCGAGGGGACGTCTGGAAAGCAGCGGATCGATCGCCGACAGATCCGGGCGCCCGGCATGGTCGTAATCCCGGTGCAGACGGTCAACAGAGCGAGGTGCCGTGAACGCCGTCACCAGCTTCAATTGCGGCAGCTGCGCCTCGAGCTCTCGCAGCCGCGTGGCGAAGGGATGTTCGTTCCCGTTGCGGCACGTGTAGAGCAGCAGGACGTCGTTGACCCGCTCGGCCGGAGGCAGCGTCAGCAACGACTCCAGATGGCTCATGAACGGCGTGATGCCGACGCCGGCGGCGAGGAATATGACAGGGCGGGGTCCCTGCAAGGGCGGCGTGAAGATCCCGCCGGGAGTTTCGAGGAAAACCTCGTCGCCAACCGTGAGGCGATGGACGTGCTCGGAGAGATGAACACCTTCGCTGGAGGGCTGCTTCTTGATGGCGACGGACAATACGTTGTCGCCGCCTTGTCCCGTCAACGAGTAGGCGCGGGCCACATCCAGGCGAGGCAAACTCAGTAGAACATATTGTCCCGGCCGGTAGGCAGGAAGCGCTTCGCCGCCTTTCGGAGCCAGGTGGATTGCGACGACGTCGTTGGCCTCGTGGCGAACGCCAGCAACAGAGAAAGCGCGCCGTCCGGTCCAGCGGCCGCGGTTGGCGGACTGATCGCGCCGGATATCGCAGAGCGTGGCGCGCAGCGGCACCGAGCCGCTGACCGGGTCGCGCGACGCGTCGCTCAACGCATCGTTCATGTTCGAGGTCGCGACACCGGCAGACGGCGTGGCGCCACGTCCGAGCGGCGGACAATCTTCCCACCAGCCGAACTCCGCGAGCACGACACGGTCGTCAAGGGAGTCGTTCAATCGGACCCGGAGCCGGACCTGGCCGGACGGTGTCTCCACGATCGCCCAATCGCCGTCTTCGAGCCCCTGCCGTGCTGCGAGCGAGCAGCTGATTTCCACGGCAGGATCAGGCGATTTCTTGCGAAGCGAGGCCACATGCCGATGCGAGCTGTGGACGAACCAGCCGCTCTTGGCTGTCGTCAGCACCAGCGGGAAACGCTTGTCCGACGTCGTTGTCATTGGGCTCTCGGCCGGCTCGACGTGGCTCGGGAGTGGCGCGTAGCCATGATCGAGCATCAGCTCGGAATAGATCTCCACGCGCCGTGTCGGCGTCACGAACCCAGCGATCGTTCCGTCGCTCTTCGTGTCGGCGTATTTCTCGTGATTGAACGGCTGAGGGAAGCGCATGCCATCCGGTTGCTTGCGCAAGTCCTCGACGGTGATGCCGAGCGGCGCCAGTTGGTAATTCCAGCCGGCATGGATGTCGCCGTCGAAGAATTGCTCCGCCATGCCCATGCGCAGCGCCAATTCCGCGACGATCTCGTAGTCGGCCTTGCTCTCGCCGTGCCGCGGCAGCATCTGCGGCCGGAACTGGATCGTCTCGACGGCCTCCTGCGTGATCTCGAAGCCGATCTTCAGCGCATCCCGTTCCCAGGGCATGTTGGCGGGCAGCACGATGTCGGCATTCTCGGCCGTGGGGTTCATGAACATGTCGGCATGGACATGGAAGTCCAGCGCGCGCAACGCCTCGCGATTGCGCGAGGAATGTCCCTGCGACACCACGAAGTTCGTGCCAAAGCTCATCAGCGCGTTGACGCGATAAGGCTTGCCCTTGAGCACCGCGCGGCTGAAATCCCGCGCGGTGATCCAGCCCCGGCTCGGCGGGCCCAGCGGCAATTCGTCGAGGCCGAGCGCCTTCTCCTTTTGCCCCGGCGGCAGCAGGCTGATGTCGTTGACCGCGCGTGTCGGCGGCGGGACCTGCCAGACATTGCCGCCAGGCCGGTCGCACGCGCCGGTGAGGGCATAGAGCGTCGTAATGGCCCGCTCGGTGGCGGTCGCATTGGTGTGCTGGCCGACGCCGGTCCACGAATGATAGGCGAGTTTCGGACTGTTCTCGAACAGCGCGCAGAACGCGGCGACTTCCGCTTCATCCAGCCAGGTCGTCGCGGCGACACTGGATGTCGTGTAGGACGCGGCCTCGGCGGTGAGCCGCGAAAACGCAGTCCTCGCGACGATCGCGCGTCCGCCCACGCCATCGAGCGTCGCTTCGGCATCGAGCGTGCAATTCGCGGGATCAAGCACCTCGACGCGGGGATCGTGCGTTTGGGGCTTTCCTGATCGATCCAGCACCACGAAGGCTTCCGGCGAATGTTCCGGCCACAGCTCGTTCGCTCGGACAAACCGTCCGGTGTTCGTGTCGACAAGGAACGGGCCATTCGTCCAGCGCATCACGAAATCCGTATCGAACGTGCTGGTCGAGATGAGATGCCGGATCGCTGCCATCGCGAGAGCGCCGTCTGCGCCGGGGCGAATGCGCAGCCAGAGATCGGCCTGCTGTCCCGATCCGTTCGGCTTGGGGTCGACGACGGCCACGCGCGCGCCACGCCGTCGCGCGTCCGCAACACGGGTTGCCTGTGCAAGCCATGTCCGCGCGGGATTGTGGCCCCAGAGGACGATGGTGTCGGCCCGGTCATAGTCGGGAAAGCCGATCCCGCGGCCGAACGTCAGGGCGTGGGCAAAATCCTTGTGCCAGCCGCAGACTTCGACGGCGTAGATCAGGTTGGGGCTGCCGAAGCAGCGGATGAACCGCTCGACCCACTCGAAACTGTCGACCATGGGCGTGCCGCTCGGCGTCGTCACGGCGAAGGCAACCGATTCCGCGCCCGTGGTGCTGCTTATCCGTCCGAGCCTCTCGGCGATCTCACGCAGCGCTTCGTCCCAGGAAATCTGTACCCAGCCCGGGTCGGCGGCGTCGCGCGGCGCCGTCCGGCGGAGCGGGTGGGTCAGGCGGCGCGGGCTGTGCACCATTTCGGGCGCAGCGCGGCCCTTCGAGCACAGCGCGCCGCCGGTGGGATGTCCGGGCGCGTTCTCCACGGCGACCATGCGGCCGTTCTCGACCACGGTCGTGGAACCGCACCGCGAACGGCACAGCGTGCAATAGCCGGAATAGCGTTCTGCCATGGACAGCCCAATTGTAGCGCATTAGAGTAACGCGCTACATGCTTCGTCGAGGGCACCTTCATGTCAAGTGCATTGTTTGGGCGGTGCTGATAGATCGGGCGGCAATCGTCGGGTTGGAGGAGACATGGACCAGAATCTGCGCGAGCAGGTTGTGCAGCAGGTGCGCGCGGAGATCATTTCCGGTCAGAGCATGCCGGGGACGATGTATTCGGTGCCGACCCTGGCGGCCAGTCTCGGTGTATCGACGACGCCCGTGCGCGAAGCGCTCCTCGAGCTGTCGCGCAGCGGCCTGATCGAGCCGGTGCGCAACCGCGGCTTCAAGGTCGTCGAGCCGACGTTGACGGAGCTCCGCAATCTCTTCGATCTGCGCGAGGTCCTGGAGCTCCACGCCGCGACACTGGTCGCGCGCAAGCCGGACAAGGATCTGAGCGAGCTCGTTCCCTGGGCCGAAGACATCGCGCGCGCGGTCCGGACCGAGGACATGAAGCTCTACCTCGAGGCCGATCGAAGCTTTCACCAGGTCCTGACGGCCGCGGCTGACAATCCGCGCCTGACCGAGATGGTGATGGGACTGCGCGATCAGATGCGGCTCTACGGCATCACGTCCCGCGCGGGTCTTGCCCGGCAGAACGAGTCCGCGACCGAGCATTTCCGGATCATCGAACTGGCCAGCGCAGGAAAAGAAGAGGCGCTGACGAACCTTCTGCGCCACCATATCAGGGCGTGGGAGCCGATCTTCGTCGAAGCGCTGTCCCAGGTCGGCGCCGGCCGCGAGCCGATCGTTGCCGCGCGCAAACGGCAGCTCTCGCCGACTTAAATTGGACCTAGTTCACCCGCGTCCAGGTCTGGCCGCCGCAGAACATGCCGCCGAAGGCGCAGCCTTGCACGCGCAGACGGTCGGTGCCCTTCAGCGCGATCGTGGAATCGTAGGTCGAGCCGGTGTTGGGATCGAGGATGCGGCCGGACCACTTCTGGTCCTTCTGGTCCTTGGCGGGCTTCATGTTGATCAGGACCTGCTCGCCGTTCTGGTTCGATTTGCTGTCGACCGAATAGCCGCAGAGATTGGTGCCGCATTGCTCGATGCGGACCTTGCCTTCCTTCTCCTCGGTCAGCCAGATGCCGAGCGGTGAATTGAGATTGCGCGTCGGCGCGGTCGCAGGAGCAGGTGGCGCGACGGCGGCGGACTGAACGGGTGCGGCGGCGGGCGCCGGAGCGGGGGGCGGTGCCGCAGGCGCGGGCGGAGCGGCAGCGACCGTCGGAGCCGGCGGCGGAGGCGGTGCGGGCGGGACCGCGGCAACCGCCGGGGCAGTGCTTGGCGCCGGTTGAGGTGGGGGCACCAGCGCCTCTTCGGCCGGCGCATTGTTTGCGGTGGTGGCCGAAGGCGCCGGCGGAGCCGGAGGTGTGGCCACGGGAGCCTGGACAGGAGCCTGCTCGGCTGCCGGAGGTGCGACGACGGGGGCGGGTGCCGGCGCGGGATTAGCCGGCGTCTGCGGATCGGCCTTGGCCTGTTGCGGTGCCTGCGGGTCCGCTTTCGGAGTCCCCTTGACGTCGTTCTTGACGTCATTCTTGGCGTCGGTCTTGGCCTTCTTCGCCTTACCTTGGCCGGTGTTGTCGTAGACGCCGGGAATCTGCACCGTGCCGCGGTCCGGGTCGATGCGGATGGTGCGCCCGCCATATTCGAACGTGTACTGCGCCTGGGCAGCGGTGCTCGCCAAAAGGAATGCGGCCGTGGCCAACAGCTTCCTCATTTCGCATCTCCTAACAGGTGGTCCCCGCACCGACGCTTACGCCCCGGTTCGATCGCAAAAAGTGATCTAGATCACTGTTGTCCGTATGAGTCGTGCTCGCTCCGGTTCCGGTTCAATAACGCCGAACTCGGTCCAGAGTTGGACGAGGCGGTCTGGATGCGGCCAGCCGCCGCGACTGGAGGCCGATCCTTCCGGCCTACTTCTCCGGACAGCGCGAATCTGCGGCCTGCTGGGCACGGGCGAGGGCAGCCTCGTTCGCCTTGTCAGCGTGAATCTCGATCGCGCCGAACAGGCAGGCTGTCTCGCCATTGATCGCGAACACGGAGAGCTCCTGGACTTCGCCGTCGTCGCTGCCTTCGGGCCGGCGCCAGGTGCGGATCACGGCGGCCCTGGGCCTGCCGTCCCGCACGATCCATTGCATCTTGTCGCCGAACACCTTGCCGGCGCCGCGCCATTGCGCAGTCGGCCCGCGCCGCTTCTCGATCGCGCGCTTCGGCGCAATCGTCAGCGAGACGATGTTGCCTTCATCAGCGAAACGCACGACGTAGCCGGCCGGGCCGGGGCAGGTCCATAGCCCGACCCCTTCCTTGGATTGGTCCTTGCAGCCGGGGCCGGTTGCGGCCGTGATTTGTGTCTGTCCGAATGCGCCGCCAGCCCCGGCCATCGCAAGCGCTGCCGCGAGCACCATCAATCGTCGCATTTGTGATCCTGCATGGCCTGTCGCAAGGCCGGCCCCGTCAGTCGAACCAGGCGGCGTAGATCTTCCTGTAGCTGCCGTCTTCCATGGAAATGTGCAGCCACTGGTCGACGAACGCCTTCAGCGCCATGTCGCGCTGGAGCCAGTAGGCCTTCTCGGAGAAATCGAACGGCTTTTCGGGATGCACCGCGCAGAGCACACCTTGATGCTGCTTCTGCTGATAGCGGGTCTCGGAGGCATCCGTCATCATCAGATCGGCGTTGCCCTTGGCGATCTCGTCGAAGATCACGGTGTTGTCGGGGAAGACGGTGATGTCGGCGTCCTTGATGTTGGCGCGCGCGAAACGCTCGTTGGTGCCGCCGGGATTGACGATGACGCGGGTGCCCTTCTTGTCGATCTCGGGGAGCGTCTGATACTTGCTGACATCGGCGCAGCGCGTGATCGGCGTCTTGCCCTCGCGCATGATCGGCATCGAGAAGAAGCCTTTCTTCTGCCGATCGAGCGTGACCGAGACGCCGCCCATGGCGATGTCGAACTGGTCGGCCTCGAAATCCTTCATCAGCTTCGGCCAGGCCGTGGCGACGTATTCGACCTTGACGCCGAGCGCCTTGCCGAGCGCTTCCGCCATGTCGACGTCGAAGCCGCTGAACTGCTGCGTGGCCTTGTCCAGATAAGTGAACGGCTTGTAGTCGCCGGTCATGCCGACGCGCAGGGTTCCGCGTTTGACGATCTCGTCGAGACGCGAGGGCGCCGGCTGCTGCGCGAGGACCGAAAGGTTTGCCAGCAGCATCACGGCCACAGCCGCCACGATTCGAACAGCCATTCGAACGATCATCTCTTCTCTACCCCTGCGCGAGCTGTCATTGTGCAGCCCTTCGAGGGTGGATTTAGACCAGATGCCAGTTCCTGGCGAGACGGAATTGAAGGGAATTTTGACGTGACGATCTCGATGTACGAGGCCTCGGTCGGCCTCTTCGTGCCGTACTTGCGCAACCTGTCCGTCCTGCTCGACAAGGGCGTCGCCTATGCGGAGGCCCGCAAGTTCAATCCGGCGGTCCTGCTCGGCATGCGCATGGCCCCGAACATGTACGACCTGGCGCAGCAGATCGGCGAGGCTTGCCGCCATGCTACGGTTGCGCCGGCGTTGCTGGCGCAGTGCGAGCCGGTGGCGCTGCCGCCGCTGGAGCACGATATGGCCGGGCTTCAGGCCCGGATCGCGACGTCAATCGAATTCATTGAAAGCCTGCCGCGCGCCGAGATCGATGCGGCTGCGGAGCTGAAGGTCTTCTTCAGGCTGAAGAACGGGACCGAGCTGCCCTTCACCGGGCGGACGCTGCTGCTGACGAACAGCGTCCCGCAATTCTTCTTTCACGTCACGACGGCCTACGACCTGTTGCGGCACGCAGGCGTCGAGCTCGTGAAGAAGGACTTTCTCGGGAGGAAGTAGAGCATGATCGGGCAAAGTGCGAAGCGGTTTTCCGATAAGATCATGCTCAAACGATAGGCCTTAAGCCTCGCCCTTGCGCTCGTAATCGGCCAGCGAGCTGCGGCCGGCGATCTCGCTGCGCAGCAGCTCGAAACGTCGATGTGCCTCGTCTTCCTGCGTGTCGACGAAATGCACGGCCGCTTCGCTCGTCATCGGGCCACTGACCACGGGGGCGGATTGTTCGCCGATGGTCTCGTGGACGTAGAACTGGCCGTCGTCGCCGCGATGGACCGTCCATTTCAGGCGGATCGCCACCATCGGTCCGGGACCGACCTTGCTGTAGCCGTCGGCATCGGTGTGATCAGGCACCAGCGGCTGTTCGTCGACCACTGGATGCTCGTCGACCGTATGATGGTCTTCGACGGCCGCCTGCTCACCGACGACGACGATCTCGGTCTCGCGGATGATCTCGGTTTCGCGGACAACGAGGGTCGGCTCGGGGTGCTCCAGGATGCTCGCGATGGTCGCGAGCGCGTGGTCGGTCGGGTCGATCTCTGACAAGGTCCATCCTCCAGCTCGACGCGGCCGGCAAGTCTGTCCCACTGCCGCCGCGGCAGGGAACATTAGGCGCGTTTGATTAAGGCTGAGTTGGGGCTCGATCTGCACCAAAATGGGACGCTTTCTGGCGTCCCGAAGGCGGGCGGACGGGGGCCGTCCGCCCGAAGGTTTGGCTCAGCCGAGCACGTCCTGGTTGATGATGTTCTGCCGGATCGGATCGCCGTCCAGCACACTCAGGATGTTGCGCGCGGTCTGCTCGCTCATGCGGCTCACCGCCTCGACGGTGACGCCGGCCACGTGGGGCGCCATGATGACGTTGGGCAGCGCGAACAGCGCATTGCTGACCGGCGGCGGCTCCACCTCGAACACGTCGATGCCGGCGCCGGCGAGCTGTCCGGACACGAGCGCGTCGTACAGCGCCGCTTCCTTCACGATGCCGCCACGCGCGGTGTTGATGAGATAGGATCTCGGCTTCATCCGGCCGATCCGTGCGGCGTCGAACAGGCCGACCGTTTCCGGCGTCTTCGGGCAGTGGATGGTGACGAACTCGGCCTGGGGCAGGGCGGCGTCGAGATCGGCGACGGGCTCGCAGCCGGCGGCCTTGATGTCGGCAGCTCCCTTGTAGGGATCGTAGACCTGGACGTTCATTTCCATCGCCAGGCAGCGCTTGGCGGTGCGGCTGCCGATGCGGCCGAAGCCGATGACGAGCACGGTCTTGCCGTAGAGATCGAACGGCAGCATGCCGAGCCGGTCGGCCCATTTGCCGTCCTTGACGCAGCCGTGCATCTCCTGGGCGCGCTTGGCCAGCGTCAGCATCATGAACAGCGCCGCTTCCGCGACCGAGGGCGAGTTCGCGCTGCCCGCGATCATCAGCGGCACCTTGCGGCGGGATAAGGCGGGCACGTCGACGGCGTCGTAGCCGACGCCGATCCGTGTCACCACCTTCATGTCCCTCGATGCCTCGAGCTCGGTCTCGCCGAAGGCCGTGGCGCCGAGCGCGACTCCGTGGACCGGCGCATGGCTCTTCAGCAGGGCCTCGAAGTCCTTCGCCGAGATCAGGTTCGGAAACTCGACGAGCTCGATATCGTCCCGCTGGGTGAGGAGGGCGCGTGCCCCTTGCGACAAAGTTTGCGTAACGAAAATCTTCTTCTTGTTGGTCGCCATCGTCCCTGCCTGCGCGAGTTTCTTGTCCGGCCCGTTACAACACGGCGCCGGAGGACTCGTCTAGCAGGTGCATGTTGTTGAGGTCCATCGCCAAACGCATGGGTGCTCCGTCCTTGGCGCCGGCATTGGGATCGACGCGGCCGCAGACGGGCGTGCCATCGAGCCCGAAATAGACCAGCGTCTCCATCCCCATCGGCTCGGTGACGTCGAGCACGGTGTCGAAGGTCTCGACGCCCGGGCCCAGATACGCGTGCGACTCGGTGAGATGCTCGGGCCGGATGCCGAGCAGCAGCTTCTCGGTGCGCGGCAGCGCGTTGTAGTGTGCGGCGCGGGCCGGCGGCAGCGCGAAGGCGATGCGGTCGGTGAGGCGGATCTGGAGCGCGCCGCCGGAATCCTCGAGTCGGCACGGGATGAAGTTCATCGCGGGCGAGCCGATGAAGCCCGCGACGAAACGCGTGGCCGGCTTGTGGTAGAGCTCGTTCGGGGTGCCGATCTGCTCGATCCGCCCCTTGTTCATCACCACGACGCGATCGGCCAGCGTCATCGCCTCGACCTGGTCGTGGGTCACGTAGACCGTGGTGGTGCGCACTTTCTGGTGCACTTTCTTGATCTCGATCCGCATCTGCACGCGCAGCTTGGCGTCGAGGTTGGACAGCGGCTCGTCGAACAGGAAGACCTTCGGGTTGCGCACGATGGCACGGCCCATCGCGACACGCTGGCGCTGGCCGCCCGAGAGCTGCTTCGGCTTGCGGTCGATCAGCTCGGTGATGTCGAGAAGGCGGGCCGCTTCCGTGACCCGCGCCTTGATCTCGGCCTTCGGATAGTGCTTCAGGCGCAGCCCGAACGACATGTTCTCGGCGACCGTCATATGCGGGTAGAGCGCGTAGTTCTGGAACACCATGGCGATGTCGCGGTCCTTCGGCGGCACGTCGTTGACGACGTCGCCGCCGATCATGATGTCGCCGTCGCTGATGTCCTCGAGGCCTGCGATCATGCGCAGCGTCGTCGACTTGCCGCAGCCGGAAGGTCCGACCAGCACGATGAACTCATGATCGGCGATGTCGAGATCGATGCCGCGCACGGCTTCGACATCGTCGTAACGCTTGATCACCTTACGCAGGGAAACGTCGGCCATTGCACTTCAACCCCTCGTTCTCAACCCTTTGTCGCGCCGGCGGTCAGGCCGGCAATGTAGTAGTCCATCAGGAAGGCGTAGATGATCAGCGGTGGCGCCGCGCCGAGCAGCGCGCCGGTCATGATCTGTCCCCAGTTGAAGACGTCGCCCTTGATCAGCGTGGTGGTGATGCCGACCGGCAGCACGAGCTGGTCGATCGATGTCGTGAACACCAGCGGATAAAGGAACTGGGCCCAGGACACCGTGAAGGCGAAGATCGTCGCCGCGATCAGGCCGGGCAGCGCCACGGGAATGAATATCCGCGTCAGGGTCTGCAGCCACGAGGCGCCGTCGATGAGCGCGGCCTCGTCGAGCTCCTTCGGGATCGAGGCGAAATAGCCGATCATGATCCAGGTGCAGAACGGCACCGTCAGCGTCGGATAGATGAACAGCAGCACGTACCAGCGATTGAGCAGCGTGATGCCGGTGAGGTCCTGAAACACCGCGAGCATCTTGAACAGCGGGATGAACAGCAGGCTGTCCGGGATGAGGTAGGTGAGGAACACGCCGGTCGCGAGCGTCGTCGAGCCCCAGAACTTCATCCGCGCGAGTGCGAATGCCGCGGGAATGCTGATCAGCATCGTGATCGTCACCACCACGATGGAGACGATCGCCGAGTTCCAGAAGAAGCGCAAAAACTGGTTCGAGGACAGAAGCTCGACATAATTCGACAGGGTGGGATGAAACACCCACCAGGGATTGGTCGCCGCCGAGATTTCTGCGCTGCTCTTGAGCGAGGTGATCAGCATGTAGATCGGCGGCGTCAGCGAGAAGATCGCAAACAGCACCAGGAAGAAGTAGGACCAACGCAGCGCCCAGGCGCGATCCCGGCTCATGCTCCGGTATTTGACCTTGCGCGTAGGACCGCCCTTATCGATTGCCAGCGTGCTCATCAGGCTTCGTTCCCACGTTTGTTGACATCGCGCAGGATGAAGATCGCCGCGATTGCGAGGATCGGCACCATGAACAGCGAGACGCAGGCGCCGAGCGGAATGTCGCTGCTCTGGATGCCGACCTGGAACGCCCAGGTCGCGAACAGATGCGTCGAATCCAGCGGGCCGCCGGAGGTCAGGATGCGCACGATGTCGAAATTGGCGAAGGTGACGATCAGCGAGAACAGCGTGGTGATGGCGATGATGTTGCGCATCATCGGCAAGGTGATGTGCCAGATCTTCTGCCACCAATTGGCGCCGTCGATCGACGCGGCTTCATAGAGCTGGTCGGGCACCGATTTCAGCGCCGCCAGGTACATGATCATGAAGAATGGTGCGCCGTACCAGACGTTGACGAGAATGACGGAGAAGCGCGCCCAGAACGTGTCGCCGAGCCAGGGAATGGGCCCGATGCCGAAGAAGGAGAGCGTGTAGTTGAAGGCGCTGTAGGAGGGGTCGAACAGCCACAGCCAGGCCAGCGTGCTCATCGCGGGCGGGATCACCCACGGCACCAGCAGCATGCCGCGCCATTTACGCTGCCCCTTGGCCGGTAGATTGTGGACGAAATGCGCGACAATGAAGCCCATCAGCGCTTTGAAGAATACGGCGGTGAGGGCGAAGATGCAGGACTGCCTCACAACCATCCAGAACGTGTCACGCTTGAACAGGAAGGTGAAGTTGCCGAAGCCGACGAACTTCTGCATCGACTTGTTCAGCGTTGCCAGATGCATGGAATAGAAGGCGGGATAGAGCACGAGCAGCGCGATCAGGAGAATCAGCGGTAGCGTCAGGAAAAACGCCATCGTCGACTTCCGCCTCAGCGCATTGCGCAGGCTGGCGCGTTTGCGCGGACTCGCAGCGCGGACGGAGCGACCTTGCTCAACGACGACATCGGCCATGGTCAAACTTTCTTACGGAAGGTTCAACGGTGAAGCCGGCCGCATCGGTCGGCTTCGCTCGGAAGGGGATGGTACGGATGGAATCCCCGGCGGCTCACGCGCGAACGCGCGAACCGCCATGGCACATGCCGGCATCAGCTCCGCATGAAGCCTTCGCACTCGCCCTCGGCCCAGGCGAGCGCCTGCTCCATGGTCTCGCCACGGGCATAGCGCAACGCCAGTTTGGTCAGCGTGGCCTGGTTGTAGATCTGCTGTGCGATCTTGGGCGGCGCCGGCGAGGCCGCGATCGACATCGTCTGACGGCCATGCGGGTCGGGGTAGCTATAGAGCGTGCCCTTCGGCGGCCCTTCCTCGGCCCACGTCTTCAGCTTGGTCATGTTCGCGAAAGCCGGGAGGTCGTAGCCGCCGCTCGCCGCGACGAACTTTTCGATCGACGACGGTTGCGACAGATGGGTCAGCAGGCTCTTGGCGGCCTCCTTGTTCTTACCGAAGGCCCAGACGCCCCAGAAATAGGGCAGGAACGGTGCGAAGCGGCCCTTCGGGCCGGCCGGCATGCCGTGAGTCCAGCATTGCTCGGCGACCTGCGGTGCGTCGCGTTTGGCAACGGCCCACGCGCTCGGCGGATTCAGGATCAGCGCGCCGCGGCCCGAGATCAACCATTTGTTGTTGGACGCGTCATCCCAGGAGGGCGCGTCCGTCGGAAGCACGGCGATCAGCTTCTTGTAGAATTCGAGGGCCTGACGAACCGCGTCGGTCTTCACCGTGATGTCGCCCTTGGCATTGACCAGTTCGGCGCCGAATGACTGGAAGATCGCACCGGCGGTATCGACGCTGTCGGTGGTCTCGCCGAGGCCGATCCCGAACGGGAAACCGGCCTTATGACAGGCTTCGGCGGCCTTGAGAAAGGTCTCCATCGTCCAGTTCTCGTCCTTGGGCGTGCTGCCCGCCGGATACATCTCCTGGACGTCGATCCCGGCATGCTGCTTCATCAGGTCGATGCGCGAGCAGGGGCCCTTGATCTGGCTGCCGACGGTGGCAGGGACGGCAAGCCATTTGCCACCGGCCTGGCCGAGATATTTGGTCGTGCCGTTGACCTCGCCGTTCTGCTTGACGATCGGCTCCATGATGTCGCTGACCGACTCGAGCTGCTCCGCATAGGCATGCGGCCACCAGGTCGGCATCTGGAGAATGTCGTGACCTGATTTCGCCTGCGCTTCGGCGGCGACGGTCAGTTCGAGCTTCTTGTTATTGCTGGTGATGTAATCGATGGAGACCTCGACCTTCTCCTTGGCGGCCCATTCGTTGACGAGGTCGGTAGAGGCCTTGTTGGCGCCTGGCACCCAGTGGTCCCAGAAGCCGATGGAGAGTTTGCCGGCGGCGTAAGCGCCCCGGACATAGGGCGCCGTGATCAGCGCCGCGGAGGACATTGCAGTGGCAGCCACAAATTGACGCCGCGTCAGTCTCTTGCGTGACATCTCGTTTCCTCGCCTGGGTGTTTGTTGTTGGAGTTTCCTCTAAGACGTCTTTTCCGAGTTCTTGTTGTTCGATTTTCTTATTGATGCCGTCGGCTACAATGGCAATTCACCAAGCCGCAGCAACAAATTGGTAGCGCGATCAGATCATGATTGATCGCGTCTGTCGAGAAAGCCGGAGGGCTCGCGCATAGAACTAACGTTGTGTCCTGGATCGTGCGAGCTGCGCCGGTGGTGAGCTGCGATCGCCGGCTTTTTGCGACGCACACGTCGCCTGAACCGGCCTAGGAACGCCTCGTGCGCAATTACGCCGCAGTTTCGAATAAGCCTTCATAACCGCTTCGCGCGAAACACTTTTCGGGCGTGGACAGCAATTGGCTGCGTCTGGACCTCGAAGCGGCGACAACGATAGAGTTGCAACCGGCGGGTGGCTCCCACCCGAGAGGATAATCGGATTGACGATGGAGACCAGAATGATCAACCCGGCGCCGCCTGCGCGGCTTCACCTGCGGCGGTGGTTCGTGCTGGGCTCCGTGCTCGCGCTGCTGCTTGGCGCAGCCGCAGTTGCGCATGCACAAGGCCTGGTCAAGGGCGTTCAGGACGGGGCTGCTGCGGGCAACAAGGCGGCCGGTCCGGTCGGCGGCGTGCTGGGCGGTGCGATCGGCGGCGTTGTCGGCGTCTTCACCGGCGTGCTCGGCGTCAATAACAACAATCAGCCGGCTCCGGCTGCCAAGGACGCAAACAAGGACGCCAGCAAGGATTCCAAGCAGCCGGGCGCCGGCAAGGACAAGGATGCCAAGAGCGCCAAGGAGAGTGGCAAGGCGGGCAAGGGCGCCAAGGCAAGCAAGGAAGCCAAGAACGCGCCGCAAGACAATAAGGATGTCACCGTCCTCACCCAGACCGGCGCGCCGCAACAGACCGCCGAGCAGATCGTCGCCAACAGTGATTCCTATATCGAGCGGATCAAGACCGAATTGAACCTGACGCCCGATCAGGAGAAGCACTGGTTCGGCTTCTCGAGCGCCATGCACTACCTGGGGCATAATGGCGCGGAGCGGCTCAACCTTCGGGTTGCGCGGGCCAAGCGGGATCCGCCGGACGACATCATCGAGCAGATGCGCAACGAGTCGCAGTTCCTGATCGACCGTGCCGCCGACCAGCGTAACGTCGCCGACGCCGCCGAGCCGCTTTATTCGAGCCTAGACGACAAGCAGAAGCAGGTCTTCATCCAGGAGATGGTGCGCCTCAGCCACGAGCGCGGGCTGGATTGATCAAGTTGAATCCGATTGCGGACGTCTGAATTAACGGCGCCCGCCACGAATTCGTGAATCCTCTCCGCATTTCGGTTATGATTAGCTTCGCAAGCTGACTGCGGGGTTGATATGGCGGACGGACTCTCCGTTTTCCTGGTCGAAGACGAGGCGTTGATCCGGATGATGATCGCCGACATGGTGGAGGAACTCGGCCACCATGTCGTTGCGGAAGCGGACAATGTCAGGGACGCCAGCGCCTTTGCGATGACCGCGCAATATGATTTCGCCATCCTCGACATCAATCTGAAGGGCCTCTACGTCGATCCCGTCGCCGACCTGATCGAGCGCCGCGGCAAGCCGTTCCTGTTTGCCACCGGCTACGGGCCGGAGCTGCTGCCGTCCTTGCTCCGGCGCCGGCCGATCCTGCGCAAGCCGATTTCCCTCGATCAGCTCAAGACGATGATCGACTCGCTGTTTCCGGGGGCGGCCGGCAAGGCGCCGCATTGAGCAGGCACCGCGTTGAGAGGACCGCTCATCGAGATCGCCAATGAAAATGGCCGCCCGTAAGGGGCGGCCATTTGGCGAAAGAACGTGTTGCAATCTCACATCAGGCCGGCGCCGAGGTCGATGCCGTGCGCCATCAGGCCGAGCGAGGCGACCAGGCCCACGCAGCAGAACAGCAAGATGGTTTTGAACGACGAATTGGTAAAACGCGTTTCGACGGCAGCCGGCATCGCGGCGAGCGAAATCATGCTCATGTTCATTCCCCCCTTTGTTGATCCCTGAATTGCATCAGGTGAGGGAACTCTTAGAGCAAAAGGTTTGACGTCAGCTTTCGAGGGATCGTTAATGGAATCGCAATCGGTTGCGTGTTTGCCGCGAGCGGCGAACGGCCCTGCAAGTCTCAGTTGCGGCCGTTCCTCAGTACCGTGGCGATGGTATGGGCCGTCATGGCCGCGCGATCCGAGGCGCGCTGTGCGGCCAGGCGGTCGCGCGCCTTCTCCTCGATCAGGAGCTCGATCAGGGCCAGCCGCTTGTCGTCGTCGTCCGCCTCGGTCAGCAGGCGATGATAGCGGTGATAGTCGAAACCCAGATCCTGCTTACGCATGTCACGCCCCCGCAACTACGCCACACACTCCGGCAATTGTTTCTCATCGGACACAAACGGGCAAGCACGATCCTGCGTGGAACCGCGCGTGCGCTGCAATCAGCTGTGCATGACTGGAACCGGAGGGCGCTTGTGCCTCAATCCGGATTGTGGTCGGCAAACATCTTCAGGCCGAGGAAGCTGGCATCGGGCTTCGTGACCAGCCTGGTCGGGATGTTGCGCAAGTAATCCTGGAAGCGTCCCTTGGCCTCGAAGCGCGCGCGGAAGGCCGAGGCCGCAAGGAAGTCCGGAAACCGCGGCGCGATCCCGCCGGCGATATAGACGCCGCCGCGCGCGCCAAAGGTCACCGCGAGATTGCCCGCGACCGAGCCGAGGATGGCGCAAAACATCTCCAGCGTCGCGCGGCTGACGGGGCAACTGCCCTCCAGTGCCGCCTTGGTGATGGCGGCCGCATCGCGGTGCGGCACCTGGGCGCCGTCGACCTCCGCCAGGGCCTCGTAGAGGCTTTGCAAGCCCGAGCCGGAGAGCGCGCCGCGCTCGATGGAGACATGGCCGAGACGCTTGCGCAGACAGGCGATCACATGCTCTTCGCGCTCGTTCTCCGCCGGCAAAGTCGCGTGCCCGGCCTCGGTGACGACCGCCAGCCGGGCGCCATGGCGTTCGACCAGACAGGAGACGCCAAAGCCGGTTCCGGGGCCGACCACCAGCAGCGGCTCCCCGGGAAGGCCATCCTGTCCGCCGAGCGAGATCAGGTCGGCGGGCTGCAAGGCGGGCAGGGACCACGCCACCACCTCGAAATCGTTGAGCACGTGCACGCTGTCGAAGCCGAGGGCGGGCTGAAGCTCGTTGCCGTCGATGACCCATGGACTGTTGGTCATGACGCAGCGGTTGTTGGTCACGGGTCCCGCGACGGCCAGCACGGCCCGTGCGGGCTGCTTACCCTCGGATCGCCGCGCGAGAACGTCGGTGATGGCCTCCCGAACGGTCGGGAAGTCGGCGACCTTCACATAGTCGATCGGGCCGGTCTGGTCGCCATTGCCCGAGTCGCTCCGGCTCAGCGCGAAACGCGCATTGGTGCCGCCGATGTCGGCGAGAAGAATTTGCCCTGTCTTGCCGATAGTCATGACCATGAGGCTGCCGCGCCGTGCAGGCTTGCGGGAACCGTTTCCTCCGCTCCATTCCGATCCGCAGATTGCGAACGGTATTTAGATTCCGTCCTTGGGTGGACCTAGTCAACTCGGATGAGGCCAAACCGTTGCATCCCAGTGACGAGGGGCGCCGTTTGCGCGACATCGGCGCACGTCGTCGGTGGTTGCGAAGCGGCGCGGGAAGATCGACATTGGACAGGAGCGCTTCGGTGCCTGTCGCGCCGGACGGCTGGAATGGGACCTCACGATGAAGATTTCCAACCGCGACGTGCTGCTGGCGATCGACGTGCAGAACGATTTCTGCACCGGCGGAGCGCTCGCCGTCCCCGGCGGCGAGAAGGTTGTCCCGGCCATCAACCGAATCGCCCAAAAATTCACCAATGTCGTGCTGACCCAGGACTGGCATCCGGGGGACCATGTCTCGTTCGCGGCGAACCATGCGGGCAAGCAGCCGTTCCAGACCATCGAGCTCGACTACGGCACCCAGGTGCTCTGGCCGACACACTGCGTGCAGGGCACGGCGGGTGCCGAATTCCACCGGGAGCTCGACGTCATCGGAGCAAATATCGTGGTACGCAAGGGCTTTCGCCGCGGCATCGACTCCTATTCGGCGCTGTTCGAGAACGACCACAAGACGCCGACCGGCTTGCTCGGATATCTGCGCGAACGCGAGTTGAAGACCGTGTTCGTTGCTGGCCTCGCGTTGGACTTCTGCGTCCGCTTCTCGGCGGAAGATGCCCGCAAGGCAGCCTTCGAGGTCGCCGTCATCGAGGACGCATGCCGCGGCATCGATCTCGAAGGCTCGGTGGCCGCGACCCATCAGAGTTTTCGCGAGCGCGGCATCTCGGTCGTTAGTCTCGAGGCGTTCCTGTGAGGATTGCAGGATAAGCATGGTGGAGAAGAGCGGCAAACGGCAGGGCGGACCGGAGCATGCTCCGGGTGATCCGCTGCTATGGCCGTTTGCGGCGGCGCGGCTCGCCATGGACGCATGTCTCTGGTGGGTCGATCGCAGCTCGCCGGAGCCGGCCGCCGGCACGTTGCCATGGACGACGCCAAACTCCGTCGCGCTGGAGCTCACAACCATGCGTCTGCGCGATTATACGCGGAAGCAGTCCGGTCAGCCGGCCCTGGTCTGCGCGCCCTATGCGCTGCATCGTGCCCTGATCGCGGATTTCGCGCCCGGCCACAGCGTGGTGCAGTCGTTGCAAGAGGGAGGCATCGACCGGGTCTATCTCACTGACTGGCGCTCCGCCACGCCGGACATGCGCCATCTCACGATTGACAGCTATCTCGGCGATCTCAACGTTGCCATCGACGAGATCGGCGCGCCGGTCGATCTGGTCGGCCTGTGCCAGGGCGGCTGGCTATCGCTGCTCTACGCGGCGCGTTTTCCCGCCAAGGTGCGGCGGCTGGTCCTGGTCGGCGCGCCCGTCGACCTCTCGATCGACTCCGCGCTGTCGCGGCTGGTGCGCAACGCGCCCGAGGCGGTCTACGACCAGCTCGTTGCGCGCGGCGGCGGCAATGTCAGCGGCGAGGAGATGCTGCGCTTCTGGTCCAAGACGCCCAGCCATGACGATATCGCGGTGGCGTTGCAGAAGGACCTCTCGGACGAGGAGGGCGCAGCACTGCTCGCGCGGTTCGACCGCTGGAATACCGAGACGCTCGATCTGCCCGGCGCGTATTATCTGGAGATCGTCAACCGGATCTTCCGGGACAACCGGATCGCGAGCGGGCGCTTCGTCGCACTCGGCCGCGAGGTCGATCTGAAGGCGATCAAGGCGCCGGTCTTCCTGCTGGCCGGGCTCGACGATGACGTCGTGCCGGCCACACAGGCACTTGCCACCGCTGCTCTGCTCGGCACGCCGCCGGCCTTCATTGCGGTGGCCTCCGAGCCCAGCAATCATCTCGGCCTGTTCATGGGCGCGCGCACCCACGCCCATGTCTGGCCCCGGATCGCCGAATGGCTGCGCGACGACCTCTCCAGCGTGCTGGCCCGCAGTGCCTGACGTCGCCCGGTCGGGCCGGCGAACACGCAAATCCGTTATGCATGACGGCGGATGGCCTGCACCGGACCCGGTCGATGGGCTACATATGATCCGGAACTGACGGCTGCGGCCGCGACAAGATTAAGGGTACTGCGCTCGATGACGTTCCACTCGATCTACGCCCACGGCTTTGCGCGCGTGGCGGCATGCGTCACCACCTCCCATGTGGCCGATCCCACGGCCAATGCGAAGGCGATCCTGGCGGCGGCGAATGCCTGCCATGAGCAGTCGGTGGCGGTCGCCGTGTTTCCCGAGCTGTGCCTGTCCGGCTATGCGATCGAAGACCTCGTGAAGCAAGACCCGCTGCTCGATGCGGTCGAGCGCGGGCTGGCCTCGATCGTCGAGGCCTCCTCGGCCCTGATGACCGTCCTGATCGTCGGCGCACCGCTGCGCTTCGGTCATCGAATCTACAATTGCGCCGTCGTCATTCACCGCGGCAACGTCCTGGGTGTCGTGCCCAAGTCCTATCTGCCGACCTATCGCGAATTCTACGAGGGACGGCATTTCGCCTCCGGCGCCGGCATCGCCGGCGAGACGATCGCCTTCGGCGGGCTGCACGCACCGTTCGGCACCGACCTTCTGTTCGCGGCCGAGGACGTGCCGGGCCTGACCATCGGCGTCGAGATCTGTGAGGACATGTGGATCCCGGTGACGCCGGCGTCCGAACTCGCACTTGCTGGCGCCAGCGTGCTGATCAATCTCTCAGGCAGCCCAATCACGATCGGCCGGGCGCGCTCTCGCGCGCTGCTGTGCCAGTCGACCTCGGCACGCTGCCTTGCGGCCTACGTCTATTCTGCCGCCGGGGCAGGGGAATCGACCACGGATCTGGCCTGGGACGGCCAGACCTCGATCTACGAGAACGGCGTCCTGCTGGCCGAGGGCGAGCGGTTCCGCCAGGGCGGCCAGATCACGACGGCCGATGTCGATCTCGACCTGCTCAGGCAGGAACGCGCCTTGATGGGGACGTTCGACGACAACCGCCGCCAGCGTGAAGGCTTCTACCGAAGGATCACTTTCGCCTTGAAGCCGCCGGCCGCGGATATCGGCTTCCTGCGCAAGGTCGAGCGCTTTCCGTTCGTGCCGAGCGACGAGAGCCTGCTCGAGCAGGATTGCTATGAGGCCTACAACATCCAGGTCGCCGGCCTCGTGCAGCGCATGCGCGCGACCGGCACCAAGCGCGTTGTGATTGGCGTCTCGGGTGGTCTCGATTCCACCCATGCGCTGATCGTCGCCGCCAAGGCCGTGGACCTGCTCGGCTTGCCCCGTGAAAACATCCTCGCCTACACCATGCCGGGCTTTGCCACCGGCAGCGAGAGCAAGACCAACGCGCTGGCGCTGATGAAGGCGTTGCAGACGAGCTGGCAGGAGCTCGACATCCGCACCACGGCGACGCAGATGTTGAAGGACATCGGCCATCCCTTCGGCAAGGGCGAGAAGGTCTACGACGTCACCTTCGAGAACGTGCAGGCAGGCTTGCGTACGGATTACCTGTTCCGCCTCGCCAACCATCACGGCGGGATCGTCATAGGAACCGGCGATCTCTCGGAGCTGGCGCTCGGCTGGTGCACCTACGGCGTCGGCGACCAGATGGCGCATTACAACGTCAACGCCGGCGTGCCGAAGACGCTGATCCAGCATCTGATCCGCTGGGTGATCGCCTCGAAGCAATTCAGCGGCGACGTGAACCGGACGCTTGGCTCGATCCTGTCGGCCGAGATCTCGCCCGAGCTGGTTCCAGTCAAGCCCGGCGAAAAGCCGCAGAGCACCGAAGCCTCCGTCGGTCCCTACGAGCTTCAGGATTTCAATCTGTTCTACACGCTGCGGTTCGGCATGCGTCCCTCCAAGATCGCCTTCATGGCGCTCCAGGCCTGGAAGGACGTCGCCAAGGGCGAGTGGCCACCGGCATTCCCGACCGACAAGCGCAGGGCCTACGATCTTCCCGAGATCCGCCGCTGGCTGGAGGTGTTCCTGCGCCGCTTCTTCGCGTTCAGCCAGTTCAAGCGCTCGGCGATGCCGAACGGGCCTAAGGTTTCCGCCGGCGGCTCGTTGTCGCCGCGCGGCGACTGGCGTGCGCCTTCGGATTCGAGTGCGGCGGCCTGGCTGGAAGATCTCGAGCGGAACGTGCCGAACTAACGGGCAATCGGGCAGGTGTCCAAAACGACTTCGCGCCGCGCGGCTCATGGAGCCGGCGGCGCGAAATTGCGTTCAATCTAAAAAGTTTCGAGGTCCGGAGTGCCTAGGAGTCCGGACCTCGTCACCTTGCCCCAGCCTTCATTCCCCCGCCCCATGTGGTCCCCCAACCCCATGTAGCGCGATCAGAGGGTGATGCCCGTGGAAGTGGCCGCCGATCGATGTCCCGCGATGTACGCGAAGGATGGTTAGGATTCCATTCCGGATCACTACGGACACACATACCGCTTGCCCTGTGTTCGTTCGGCATCAGCGTTGTGGTCGCGCTTGCCTGAATCCCCAGCACGCGGCCGGATGTCCACATCTCCCCAGCGCTGCGAAACCCGTATTTCACGGGCCTGTCATTGAACTGGTCTAGCGCTGCTCCCGTCATCGTCGACGGTCAAGGAGCAAGCCATGTCGAAGCCGGTGTTGGGCGCCGCATTATCCATCAAGTCGATCCCCGCCCACCGCGACTGGCTTCTGGAACGGCAGCGCGATCTCGAAATCCAGGATTTTTTCCGCGCGGATCTGCTCGACGGCGATTGGCGGAGTGCCGCCAGCGAGATCAAGCAGATGCTCTCGGGCCATACCGGCCGGCTCGGCATTCACGGCCCGTTCTGGGGCTTCAAGATTGACAGCCATGATCCCTTGATCCGCCAGGCGGTGACCAAGCGCCTGCTTCAGGGCCTCGACGCCGCCGAATTCCTCGGCGCGACGCAGATGGTGATCCATTCGCCGTTCACGACCTGGGACCACAACAATCTCGATCTCTATCCGGACGCCCGCGGCAATCTGGTCGAGCGCGTCAAGGCGACGCTTGCCGAGGTGATTGCGCGTGCCGAAACGATCGGCTGCGAGATCGTGATCGAGAACATCGAGGACAAGGATCCGCGCGATCGCGTGCGCCTCGCCAAGGCGCTCGAAAGCAGCGAGGTCCGCGTCTCGCTCGACACCGGACACGCCAATTACGCCCATGTCTCCACGGGTGCGCCGCCGGTCGATTACTACGTCGAGACCGCCGGCGACATGCTGACGCATGTCCATCTCCAGGACACCGACGGCTTCGCCGACCGGCACTGGGCGCCGGGCGAGGGCAATATTCCGTGGGTCGCCGTGTTCCGCGCACTTGGCCGGCTGAATTCCAACCCGCGGCTGATCCTCGAGCTCCGCAACCACGACGACGTCCGCGCCGGCGCAGCCCATCTCGCCGCGCTCGGTCTCGCTGAATAAACGGCATCACAGAGGGCAGGGATTCCCGTCATGAGCAAACTCACCCGTCGCACCATCCTGAAGTCCGGCGGCGCTGCCGCCGGCACGCTGCTGCTGCCGCGCTTTGCGATCGGGCAGGCCGACAATCGTCCGTCGGTGACGATCGCCGTGCAGAAGGTCACGAACTCGAACGTGCTCGACGTGCTGCGCGAGCAGTCCAATGTCGGCGAGCGCGTGTTCTTCTCCTCGATCTGGGAAGGCCTGATTTCCAAGAACTGGCGCGGCAGCCTCGAGGCCGTGCCGGGCCTTGCCACCGAATGGCGCCGCATCGACGATCAGACCGTCGAGGTGAAACTGCGTCAGGGCGTCAAGTTCCACAACGGCGACGAGCTCACGGCCGAAGACGTCGTCTTCACCTTCAGCCGCGAGCGCATGTTCGGCGAGAGCGAGGCCAAGAGCCGCTCCACCATCCAGGCCTTCGAGAAGATCCCGACGCCGCGTCCGGGCAAGGAGCTGCCGCCGGACGTGCCCGCCGTTGCCCGCCGCATCTGGCCCGACCTCGTGCGCGTCGATGCCGTCGACAAGTACACGGTGCGCTTCTACAACGCGACGCCCGACGTCACGATCGAAGGCCGCCTCTCGCGCTACGGCTCCGACATCATGAACCGCCGGGCCTGGGAGCAGGCCGCGAGCTATCTCGACTGGGCGCGCAAGCCTGTGACGACCGGTCCGTACAAGGTCGTCGAGCTCAAGCCCGACGTGTCGCTGACCCTCGAAGCCCATGACGAATATTGGGGCGGCCGTCCGCCGCTCAAGCGCATCCGTTTCCTCGAAGTCCCTGAAGTCGCGAGCCGCATCAACGGGCTCTTGTCGGGCGAATACCAGTTCGCCTGCGACATCCCGCCGGACCAGATCGCCGGCATCGAGAAGAATTCCGCGTTCGAAGTGCAGGGCGGCACCATTCTCAACCACCGCCTGACCGTGTTCGACAAGAACCACGCCGTGCTCGCCAATCCGCTGGTGCGTCGCGCCTTCACCCACGCGATCGACCGCCAGGCGATCGTCGACAGCCTGTGGGCCGGCCGCACCCGCGTGCCGAAGGGGCTGCAGTGGGAATTCTACGGCGACATGTTCAACGCCGACTGGAGCGTGCCGGCCTATGACCCCAAGCTTGCGCAGGATCTGTTGAAGCAGGCCAATTACAAGGGCGATCCGATTCCCTATCGCCTGCTCAACAACTACTACACCAACCAGGTCGCGACCGCGCAGGTGCTGGTCGAGATGTGGAAGTCGGTCGGCCTCAACGTCCAGATCGAGACCAAGGAGAACTGGTCGCAGATCATGGAGCGTGCGCCGACCCGCGCGGTGCGCGACTGGTCGAACTCGGCCGCCTTCAACGATCCCGTCTCGTCGCTGGTTGCCCAGCACGGCCCGAACGGTCAGCAGCAGCAGATCGGCGAGTGGACCAATGTCGAGCTGAACAAGCTCTCGGAGTTCCTGGAGACCTCGACCGATCGCGCCGCCCGCAAGAAGGCGTTCCATCGTATGCTGGAGATCGCCGAGCGCGAGGATCCCGCCTACACCGTGCTGCACCAGAACGCGACCTTCACGGCCAAGCCGAAGTCGATCAAGTGGAAGGCATCGCCGGCCTTCGCGATGGATTTCCGCGCCGGCAATTTCGAGGCGTAGGCCGTGACGCCATTGGTCTGCATCCAGGACCTCCGCGTCGCCTTTGGCGGCGTGCCGGTCCTGCGCGGTGTCGATGTCACGTTGCAGAAGGGCGAGGCCCTCGGCCTCGTCGGCGAGTCCGGCTCCGGCAAATCGGTGACCTGGCTTGCCGCGCTTGGCCTGCTGCCGCGGCATGCGAATGTCTCGGGCTCGGTGCGGCTCGACGGGCGCGAGATCCTTGGTGCGCGGGCTGCCGAGCTTGACCAGGTGCGGGGCGGCCGCGTCGCCATGATCTTCCAGGATCCGGCAAGCGCGCTCAATCCGGTGCTGACCATTCGCAAGCAGCTCTGCGAAGCCCTGGCACTGCATCGCGACCTCTCGGGGGAGGCCGTCAAGGCCGAAGCGCTGCGGCTGCTCAATCTGGTCGGCATTCCCGACGCAGCGCGGCGTTTGTCGGCGTATCCGCACGAATTCTCCGGCGGCCAGGTCCAACGCATTATGATCGCGATGGCGCTCGCCGGAAACCCCGATCTCCTGATCGCGGACGAGCCGACCACCGCGCTCGATGCCACCATTCAGGCGCAGATCCTTGAGCTGCTCTCCACCATCCGCCGCGAGATGAGCATGGCGATGGTCCTGATCAGCCACGACCTCGGCGTCGTCGCCGAAAACTGCGACCGCGTCGCGGTGATGTATGCCGGCCGGATCGTCGAGCAGGCGCCGGCCAACCAGCTCTTCGCCGATCCCGTGCACCCCTATGCCCAGGGCCTGATCGGGGCGCTGCCGCCGCTCGACGGGCCGCGCCGGCGACTGACGGCCATTCCCGGCACCGTGCCCGATCCCGCGCATATGCCAAGCGGATGCGCGTTTGCGCCGCGTTGTTCTCTGGCAGCAGAGCCGTGCGGTCTTGCGGCCCCGACCTTGGCGCCCATCGCCGACGATCGCACTGTGGCCTGCATCCGCGCCGAAGCTTCACGCCGCGCACTGCTCGGGATCGCCGCCGAATGAGCGCGCCGCTCGTCGAGGTGTCCTCGATCGCGCGCGATTATTCCATGCGTTCCGGAATGTTCGGTCGCAGCACCGCCGTGCACGCCGTCGATGGCGTGTCGCTCACGATTGCCAAGGGCGAGACGCTCGGCCTCGTCGGCGAGTCCGGCTCGGGCAAGTCCACCACCGGCCGCATCGTGCTCGGCCTCGAGCCGCCCGATCGCGGCGAGGTGCGGTTCGACGGCAGGCCGATGGCTGCGCCCGGAACGGCTGCATGGCGTGCACAGCGCGCCCGCATGCAGATGATCTTTCAGGACCCGCTGGGCGCGCTGGACCGGCGCTTGCCGGTCGCAACCCAGATCCGCGAGCCGCTGGACATTCACGGCGTCGGGACGCTTGCCGAGCGCGAGGAGCGCGTCCGCGAATTGCTGCGCGCGGTCGAGCTGACGCCGGCGCATGGCGTGCGCTATCCGGGCGCGCTCTCCGGCGGGCAACGCCAGCGCATCGTTCTGGCGCGGGCTCTCGCTTCGAAGCCTGACTTCCTCGTCTGCGACGAGCCGGTCAGCGCACTCGATGTTTCGATCCAGGCGCAGGTGGTGAACCTGCTTTGCGATCTCCAGGCGCAGCTTGGGCTGACGCTGCTGTTCATCAGTCATGATCTGCGCGTCGTCAGGCAGATCAGCAACATTGTCGCCGTGATGTATCTCGGCCGCATCGTCGAGATCGGCAGCGCTGACGATCTCTTTGCCCGACCGGAGCATCCGTACACGCAGGCGCTGGTCTCGGCTTCGCCCGCACCCGGCCGCCGCAGCGCCGGCCGCATCGTGCTGTCAGGCGATCCGCCGAACCCGGCAGCACGTCCCCAAGGCTGCGCCTTCCATCCGCGCTGCGCACGGGCGATCGCGCGCTGCGCGAGCGAGGTGCCGACGCTAGCCGCCGTCGGCGGCGACCGCCAGGTTGCCTGCCATCTCGTCACGGGCGCCGAGACGCGGGACGCAGCCTGATGGGACGTTACTTCGCCATTCGGATCGGACGCGCGGCGCTGACCATCGTGCTCGTCGTCACCTTCGCCTTCGTCGTGCTGCGGCTCTCCGGCGATCCCGCGCTGATGATTTTGGGACCGGAAGCGCCGCCAGAGGTGCTCGCGGCATTCCGCAAGGCCTGGGGTCTCGATGATCCCATCTGGTTTCAGTATCTCGATTACTTCGGCGCCATCGCCAAGGGCGAGCTCGGCCGGTCCATGCGGGACGGGCGACCTGCGATCGAGCTCGTGCTGGAGCGGATTCCGGCCACGCTGGCGCTGACGCTGCCGGCCTTCTTCTTCAAGGTGGCGCTCGGCATTCCCGCCGGCATCTGCGCCGCGTTGCATCGGGGATCGGGAATCGACCGCGCCGTGATGATGACGGCGGTCGCGGGCTTCACCGTGCCGAGCTTTGTCCTTGCGCTGCTGCTGGTGCTCGTCTTTGCCGTGCAACTCGGCTGGCTGCCGTCGGGCGGGCAGGACAGCTGGCGCCACGCCATCCTTCCCATTGTGACGCTGAGCCTCGGCGGTGCCGCCGTGCTGGCGCGCTTCACCCGCAGCGCCATGCTGGAGGTGCTGGGCCAGCCCTATATCCGCACGGCTTCCGCCAAGGGCGTTCCGTGGCGCAAGGTGGTGACGTCGCACGCGCTGCCGAACGCGGCGATCCCGACCGTCACCATTCTCGGCTTCATGGTGGGCACGCTGATCGCGGGCGCGGTCGTGGTCGAGAGCGTGTTTGCCTGGCCGGGCGTAGGCCGCCTGCTCGTCGTTGCCGTCGCCAACCGCGACCTCGCCGTCGTGCAATGCATCCTGCTGCTGGTGGCGATGACCATGGTCACGTCGAACCTGATCGTCGATTTCCTCTACGGCTTCCTCGACCCGCGCTTGCGCGCCAAAGGAGCGCACGCATGACGGACGCGACGCTAAAGGACACGGCCATCCGTCGCCGCATCAGCCTGCCGGCGATCCCGGTCTCGGTCGCCATCGCGATCGCCTGGATCGTCGCGATGCTCGTGATCGCCGCCTTCGCCGAGAAGATCGCGCCCTATGGCTACACCCAGCTCGACTTGCGCAACCGGCTCTCGGCGCCCGGCAATGTCGCGCACTGGCTCGGCACCGATGAGCTTGGCCGCGACGTGCTGTCGCGCCTGCTCGTCTCCATCCGTATCTCACTCCTGATCGCGTTCGGCGCGACCGCGATCTCGGCGATCGTCGGCACCACGCTCGGCTTCCTCGCCGCGCATTTTCGCGGGGTCGTCGAGCAGATCGTGCTGATGCTGACCGACTTCCAGGCCAGCATGCCGTTCCTGATCATGGCGCTCGCAGTGCTCGCCTTTTTCGGCAATTCGCTGCCGCTGCTGATCGGCCTGATGGGGCTGTTCGGCTGGGAGCGCTATGCCCGCATCGCCCGCGGCCTCGCCATCTCCGCCAATGCGCAAGGCTACGCGGCCGCGGTCCGCCAGTTAGGGGCGACGCCGTCGCGGATCTACTTGCGCCACATCCTGCCCAACATCGCCTCGACCCTGATCGTCTCGACCACGCTGGTCTTCCCCGAGGTGATCCTGATGGAGTCAGGCCTGTCCTTCCTCGGCCTCGGCGTGCAGCCGCCGATGACCAGCCTCGGCAACATGGTCGGCTACGGCCGCGAGTACCTGACTCGGGCGCCCTGGATCATGCTGGCGCCAGCGACCACTATCGTGATCACCACGCTGGCGGTCTCCGTGATTGGCGACTGGCTGCGCGACCGGCTCGATCCGACCCTGCAATAGACCGCGCCGGGAGCAGGGGAGGCCTGCACGGGGCCGATCTGGGCCGTTTTGGGGCAAGTTCCCGTTGCGCGCGCCCATCCCGTGCGCTATCCGGCCGGAAAGGCCTGAGGCGGCTTCCATATTTTCCGCTCAGGCACCCAAACCCAGGACGGAAACCGCCATGCCAGCCTATCGCTCTCGTACCACCACCCACGGCCGCAACATGGCGGGCGCCCGCGGCCTCTGGCGTGCGACCGGCATGAAGGATGGCGATTTCGGCAAGCCGATCATCGCGGTCGTCAACTCCTTCACCCAGTTCGTGCCCGGCCACGTCCACCTCAAGGACCTCGGCCAGCTCGTCGCCCGCGAGATCGAGCAGGCCGGCGGCGTTGCCAAGGAGTTCAACACCATCGCGGTCGACGACGGCATCGCCATGGGCCATGACGGCATGCTCTACAGCCTGCCGTCGCGCGAGCTGATCGCCGACAGCGTCGAGTACATGGCCAACGCGCATTGCGCCGACGGCCTCGTCTGCATCTCCAATTGCGACAAGATCACGCCCGGCATGCTGATGGCCGCGCTGCGGCTCAACATCCCCGCCGTGTTCGTCTCGGGCGGGCCGATGGAGGCCGGCAAGGTCAAGCTTCAGGGCAAGACCAAGGCCGTCGACCTCATCGACGCCATGGTCGCCGCGGCCGATTCCAAGGTCAGCGACGAGGACGTCAAGGTGATCGAGCGCTCGGCGTGCCCGACCTGCGGCTCCTGCTCGGGCATGTTCACCGCCAACTCCATGAACTGCCTGACCGAGGCGCTCGGTCTCGCGCTGCCCGGCAACGGCACCGTGGTCGCGACCCATGCCGACCGCAAGCGACTGTTCGTCGAGGCGGGTCACACCATCGTCGATATCGTTCGCCGCTTTTACGAGCAGGACGATGCCAGCGTGCTGCCGCGCAACATCGCGAACTTCAAGGCGTTCGAGAACGCGATGACGCTGGACATCGCGATGGGCGGTTCGACCAACACCGTGCTGCATCTGCTTGCGGCGGCCCACGAAGGCGAAGTGAAGTTCACCATGCAGGATATCGACCGGCTGTCGCGCCGCGTGCCCGTGCTCTGCAAGGTCGCGCCGTCGGTCGCCGACGTGCATGTCGAGGACGTGCATCGCGCCGGCGGCATCATGGGTATTCTCGGCGAGCTCGACCGCGCCGGCCTGATCGACACCTCGGTCTCGACCGTGCACGCGCCGACCATGAACGACGCGCTGGAGCGCTGGGACATCAAGCGCTCCAAGAGCGAGTCGGTGCGTACCTTCTTCCGCGCCTCGCCCGGCGGCATCCCGACCCAGGTCGCCTTCAGCCAGGAGCGCCGCTACGACGAGCTCGACGCCGACCGCGAGAAGGGTGTGGTGCGCAATCTCGAGCACGCTTTTAGCAAGGACGGCGGCCTCGCGGTGCTCTACGGCAACCTGGCGCAGGACGGCTGCATCGTGAAGACCGCCGGCGTCGACGCCTCGATCCTGACATTCTCCGGTCCCGCACGCGTGTTCGAGAGCCAGGACGCGGCCGTTGAAGGCATCCTGGGCGGCAAGGTCGTCGCCGGCGAGATCGTCGTCATCATCTACGAGGGCCCGCGCGGCGGCCCCGGCATGCAGGAGATGCTCTATCCGACCAGCTACCTGAAATCGATGGGCCTCGGCAAAGCCTGCGCGCTCGTCACCGACGGTCGCTTCTCGGGCGGCTCGTCTGGCCTGTCGATCGGCCATCTCTCGCCGGAAGCGGCCGAAGGCGGCAACATTGGTCTGGTGCGCACCGGCGACCGCATCGCGATCGACATTCCGAACCGCAGCATCAGCCTGGAAGTCTCCGACGAGGAACTCGCCAAGCGCCGCGCCGCGGAGGAGGCGAAGGGCGATGCCGCCTGGCAGCCCGCCGCGCGCAAGCGCAACGTCTCGACCGCGCTTCAGGCTTACGCAGCGCTCACCACCAGCGCCGCACGCGGCGCGGTGCGCGAGGTGAAGCGGCGCTCGAACTAAACGCTGCACCGCCTCGCGCGGCGCGCGCATGGTCAACAAGTTCTGAACGGCCGGCGCAAGTCGGCCGTTCGCATTAAGGATGCCCCGACGAAGTTCGGCAACTCGCGATTTTGCCGCGTATACTGCCATCGATCTTCGCCAATCCATTTCGGGCAACTGGGGCACCACCACAATGTCTCGTACTCTTGCTGTTGTTTTCGGAACAGTCGTCGCTGCAATTTCGATGACGGGCGCGGCTTCCGCCGGCTGCTACAATTGCTACACGCCGCCGCCGTGCCAGACCTGCTACCAGCAGCAATACGTGCAGCCGCAATACCGCACCGTCGACGAAACCGTGATGGTGTCGCCCGGCTCCGTCGTCGCGCATCGCACGCCGGCGCAGTACCGCACCGTGATGGTGCCGCAGACCGTGATGGTGGCGCCCCCGGGCGTCCAGTACGAACGCATCCCGCCGCAATACGCCACGCGCCAGCGCACCGAGATGGTCTCGCCCGGCTATTCCTATTACGCCCCGGTCCAGATGGGCTGCGCCTCCTGCGGATATTGAGACTGAGTTGAGCCAGATGCGGTTGACGGCGAGCCGTCAGCCGCACCGGATTCGTGATATTCGGGCACGACCAGGCCGCTCCAGTTTCTCGGAGCCGCTGCGAGGTTCGATGACCGTCCGAAGTTTGCTTATTCCGCTGACCCTGCTTGCCTCGATCACCGCCGGCTCGGCCGCCACTGCGTCGCCGGTCGACGTCGCGCGCAAGTGGGGACTGCTTGGACGATGGGACGTCGACTGCGCGAACACGGTGAAGCAGGGCGGCCGAAACAATCTGATTGCCTATGAGGCACCCCGCGAGGGCAAGCTGCTCTACCGTCGCAACGACGATCCCCAGGACAACTACGAGATCGTGGACGCGAAACTCGGCGCGGGCGGCGTCATCGTTCTCACGATCGAAATGCCCGCAAACAAGCAGACGCGCGAGCTGGGAATCACAAAGCTCGACCGCACTCCGTACCGATGCCCCGGTGCTGGCGCTGCTCGATGATAGCAACGCGGTGACGCTGCGTCGGTCAAGACCGCGTGCCCACCAGCGGCAACGTGTTCGGGGTCCGTCTGAGTCTGCTCCCTAAGCTGACCGAAAGACCTCGGGCAAATAGGCCGGCTTTAGGCGAAAATGCAGCGCCTGGCGCCATTTGAGCGCATCTCCGTTCTTGCACGAAGGCGGATTGTCGACGGTTTGGCCCGCCGAAGGGTTAGGAAAAACCAGGGCCATTAAGTTGCCATTCCATGAGCGATACCAAGATATTGGACCGCAGGGAACGTCATGCGAGCGGATTTGCGACCGTTCCTCTCGGACGCAGAGTCTAGCATCTCTAGCTGATGCGCCTTTGCGCAAGTTTCCGACATTCGCCTGAAGTCGTCATGCTCGTCCTCCTGTCAGCGGACGAGAATGCTACCATGGACAGGGCAACCCGCGTCTTGGGGAGTTTCCGGGTGAGGGCCGGTTCGCCAATGCTTATAGCGCAAAGTGGTCACGTCATTTTCTCGAATTGCGTGAGATTGCCCGGGCGCTAAGCCACGAATTTGCGTCGAAGGTGGCAACGTCCCAGATTTCGATCGATGGCGGCGGCTCTATCGACATATTCGCGTCATTCGAGGAAAGTCTTCGCCAGTGAGTGACTTCAGGCTCATGCTTGGGCATTACATCTGTCTTGGCCATAGAAAACTCCTAGACGATGTGTCGCGTGCGTGTGATGAACGTGTACGTGGGTGGATACTCTTCCGCTGAATGCGTGAACGGTCCGCCATGGACGGTAAGGCAGGGGTTGTTGCCGAGCTACATGTACCAAAGGCCAGAGCGCGGCAGTGTTTTGCGCGAAGTTTGAGGCGTCGTCCGAGAGATTCTGTCAGGTCAGCGTCAGTGCCATATGGACTGTATGAGGTTCGCATCGTTCTGCGCGTTCGAACCCAAATCTGCCAAGAACCCTGAGCATCGCAGCGTTGTCCGGCAGCACCTCCGCGGTCAGTTCCTTCAGCTTGGCCTCGCGGGCAAGGCTGATCAGGTGACGCAGCAGCAGTCCGCCGATACCGCGTCCTTGCCAGGCGTCGATCACCATGAAGGCCGTCTCGGCGCAGCCCGGCCCGGCTGCGACATATCGCGCGCCGCCCACGATGGTGCTCCGACCTGCATTCGCCACGCACGCGACCAGCGCCACATGGTTCTTGAAGTCGACTTCGACAAAAAAGGCGCGCTCCTTCTCGGAGAAATGACGTTTTAGCATGAAGAAGCGGCGCTGAAGGGACTGTGTGCCCACCTGACCAAGCGCGGCCAGCATGGCGGCCTGGTCGTCTGGCCGGATGCCACGGATCTCCACGGCCGTACCGTCGCGGAGCCGTTCGTTTCGCGCGTAATTTGCTGCATTCGACATTCGTTCGCGTCGCAATTGTTGAGCCGCTACGTGACCGCGGCACCCGTTCGATCAGACCGCCTTCAGTCCTTTGCCGGTTGATTTGGATCAAGCCTGCAGTCCCGGTCCGGCGGCTAGGCTTTCCGCACGGAGCCAATCAGCCGGGCGCAGGCCTCAGACCTTGAAGACACTTCGCCAACTGTTTTCCATCAGCGACGTCGTTCAGCTCGTGATCCGGCTCGGCTTGCTTGCGCTGCTGACCCTGTGGACGCTCCTGATCATCCGTCCCTTCGTGCCGATCCTGACTTGGAGCGCGGTGCTTGCCGTGGCGTTCTATCCGGTCTTCAGCTGGCTCGCGAAATGTTTGGGCGACCGCCCTCGGACAGCGGCGGTGCTCCTCACCTTCACCATGCTCGGCATCGTCATCGGTCCGGCGGCCTGGCTCGGCCTCAGTGCGGTTGAGGGGGTCAGGGAGCTCGCAGGGCAACTCGGCAGCGGCGATCTCGTGCTGCAGGCGGCGCCGGAGCGGATCAAGGACTGGCCGCTGGTCGGTCCGCAGCTCTACGATCTCTGGAATGAGGCCTACACCAACATCCGCGCGGCTGTGCGCGAGGTTGCGCCATATCTGAAGCCGATTGCCGGCATGATGCTGTCATTCGCAGGCAGCGCCGGCCTCGGCACGCTGCAATTTCTGATGTCGGTGCTGGTCGCCGGGTTTCTCTTTCCATACGGTCCGCAGCTCGTCAGCGCGATCCGCGGCTTCCTGTTTCGAATCGTGCCGGAACAGAGCGAACATTTCCTCGAACTGGCGGCTGGGACCATCCGGGCGGTGTCGCAGGGCGTCATCGGCGTCGCCATTATCCAGGCGCTGCTCGCCGGCATCGGCTTCAAGCTGGCGGTCATCCCGAGCGCGGGGCTGCTCGCCGTCATTGTTCTGCTGCTGTCGATCGTGCAGATCGGTGCGGCGATCGTCTTCATTCCGGTCGTCATCTGGATCTGGATGGACAAGGACGTCACCACGGCGCTGCTCCTGACCGTATTTCTCGTCATCGTCGGTCTTCTCGACAACATCCTAAAGCCGCTGGTCATGGGACGGGGCCTCTCCACGCCGGCGCTCGTCATCCTGATCGGAGTGATCGGTGGCACGCTCGCGCACGGGATCATCGGTCTGTTCATCGGACCGATCATTCTCTCGGTCGCCTGGGAACTTGCAGCGGCCTGGTTACGGATCGACCGGGCCGTGCCGCCTGCGCAGCTTGTCGCTGACCGTTGACTTAAATCAACGTCTCGGCGATGGCGGCGCCTCTTGAATGCCTTGCGCGACGACGAGGTCGAACATGCGATTGAAAATCTGAAGCTCCCCGACGGCCCGCTGTCTGGGTTGGTCGCTTCGGCCGTGGAATACATGGTCGACGCGGGACAGCGCAGCGTCCTCTTTTTGGACATCATGCGCCAGCGCGGCGATCAGTATCGCGAGCATGTCGCGCAAACCGCGCCGCACGTCCTGCAATATGCCGCTGAATTAATCACGGATGGCCGGAAGCTTGATGAGCCGGTCAACTATGCGCTGGTGCGCATCGTTCCGCCCAAGGACATCGAAATCGACATGAGCCGGCGGCCATTTGTCGTGGTCGATCCGCGCGCCGGCCACGGTCCCGGAATCGGCGGCTTCAAGGCGGACAGCGAGATTGGCGTCGCGATGAGAGCGGGACATCCCTGCTACTTCATCGGGTTCCTGCCCGAGCCCGTGCCCGGCCAGACCATCGAGCGCATTGCGCGGGCGGAAGCGAAATTCATCGAGATCGTCATCGACCGCCATCCGGAAGCGGACGGCAAGCCCTGTGTGATCGGCAATTGCCAGGCCGGCTGGGCCGTCATGATTCTGGCATCGTTGCGACCTGAGCTATTTGGCCCTCTTATCATCGCCGGCGCGCCGCTTGCCTATTGGGCAGGCGTGCACGGAAAGTATCCGATGCGCTATTCTGGCGGTCTGTTGGGCGGAAGCTGGCTCACCGCGCTCGCGAGTGATCTCGGCGCTGGCAAGTTTGACGGTGCCTGGCTGGTGCAGAATTTCGAGAACCAGAACCCATCGAATACGCTCTGGACCAAGCAGTACAACGTCTATTCCAAGGTCGATACCGAGGCGGACCGTTACCTCGACTTCGAGCGCTGGTGGGGCGGGCACGTCAACCTCAATGCCGAAGAGATCCAGTTCATCGTCGATGAGCTGTTTATCGGCAACAATCTTGCCGCAGGCCGGATCGAGATGTCAGACGGGCAGAAAGTCGATCTGCGCAACATCCGCTCGCCGATCGTCGTTTTCTGCTCCAAGGGTGACAACGTCACTCCGCCGCAGCAGGCGCTGGACTGGATCCTGGACTGCTATTCCAGTGTCGACGAGATCAGGGCCTACGGTCAAACCATCGTGTATACCGTTCATGACAGCATCGGTCATCTCGGCATCTTCGTGTCCGGGGGGGTGGCCAAGAAGGAGCACGCGGAATTCTCCAGCAACATTGACCTGATCGACGTGCTGCCGCCCGGGCTCTATGAGGCCACTTTCGAGGCCCGCGGTAACGAGACACTCAACGCCGATCTTGCGGCAGGGCAATGGGTGATGCGTTGCGAAGCACGGACGCTGGACGACATCCGAGCGATGGGCGGCAATTCTCCAGACGATGAGCGGCGATTTGCTGCTGCCAAGCGCGTCTCGGAGCTAAATCTCGCGGCCTATCAGAAGTTCTTGCGGCCCTTCGTGAAGGGCATGGTGACGCCGCAGCTGGCGGAATGGGCGCGCAACATGCACCCGCTGCGACTGCAATATGAGCTCTTCAGCAGCCAAAATCCCTGGATGTCCACGATCAAGGCGGCTGCCGATCGGGTCGAGGATGAGCGCAAGCCGGTATCGAAAGACAATCCGTTCCTGGCATTCCAGGAGCAGATGTCCAAGCAGATCGTCCATGCGCTGGATAGCTGGCGTGATGCGCAGGAAGCGCTGAGCGAGACTGTCTTCCTGAACGTCTATGGCTCGCCGCTGCTTCAGGCCGCGGTAGGCATTGACCCTAACTCGGTACTGTCCCGCCGCCGCGAGATGTCCGCCGAGCATCAGGCCATGCTTGCAAAACGAATTGCCGAGCTGAAGTCACACATCGAGGAGGGCGGCCTGCGCGAGGCGGCGATTCGGGCGCTGCTCTATGTCGGCTCGGCGCGCAGCATGGTCGACGAACGCAGCATCGAGGCGCTGCGGCGGGTCCGGCGTGACCATGCCGGCCCACGGGTGACGCTCGCCGAGTTCAAGATGCTGGTGCGCGAGCAGTTCTTCATGCTGCTGCTCGATCGCGGTGCCTCGCTCGCGGCAATCCCCAAGCTGCTGCCTGACGACATGAACCAGCGCCGCGCGGCCTTCGTCGCGATGCGCGAGGTGCTATCGGCGAGCGAGGACCTTACCGGCGAGCGCGCCAACCGCCTGAAGCAAGTTGCCGAGTTGTTTGGGCTAGAAGGGGAAAAAGAGTTGACGTCAAACGTCGCCCCTTTCGACCCCAAAGCCAGAGCGTCGTGATGCGCATTGGCGGAAGCGGGAGTGACAGGATGTTGACTGAGGCAACGGACGTTCAATCCGGCAGCAAGTATGATCGCTTGATAGCGGCGGCGAGGGCCGCGCCGCCGACGCCGACCGTGGTCGTGCACCCCTGTGACGAAACCTCGCTGCGCGGCGCCGTCGACAGCGCGAGTGCCGGGATCATTCGGCCAATCCTGGTTGGACCGGAGGGGAAGATCAAAGATGCCGCCGCCAGATTCGATCTCGACCTATCCGGCTTCGAGATCGTTGATGCCGCTCATAGCGATGATGCCGCGGCCAAGGGCGTCGAGCTAATCCATGCCGCGCGGGGCGAGCTGCTGATGAAAGGCAGCCTGCATACCGACGAGCTGATGCGAGCGGTGACGGCCAAGGTTGGCGGCCTGCGGACCGACCGGCGCATCAGCCATGTCTTCGTCATGGACGTACCCGCCTATGCCGAGACCATCTTTGTGACGGATGCAGCCATCAACATCTTCCCCGATCTCGATGCAAAGCGCGACATCATCCAGAACGCGATCGATCTCTTCAACCAAGCCGGCTTCGGCCAGACTCCGCGGGTTGCAATCCTGTCAGCAGTCGAGACGGTGACGTCGAAAATCCCCTCTACGATCGAGGCCGCGGCGCTCTGCAAGATGGCCGATCGCGGCCAGATTGCCGGCGGCTTGCTCGACGGTCCGTTGGCCTTCGACAATGCCATTGACCCCGAGGCTGCGAGGATCAAGGGCATCACGTCCCAAGTTGCCGGCAGGGCCCAGATCCTCATGGTTCCGGATCTGGAGTCGGGCAACATGCTGGCCAAGAACCTGGCATATTTCGCCAAGGCGGACGGTGCCGGCATCGTGCTCGGCGCCCGGGTGCCCGTCGTCCTGACCTCGCGCGCGGATTCTCCGCGGGCACGGATTGCCTCCTGCGCGGTGGCTGCGCTCTACGCTCACGCACGCCGCCAAAAGGCGCCAACGGTTGCGGCTTGACGGCTATGGACACTATCCTCGTGGTCAACGCCGGCTCATCAAGCGTCAAGTTTCAGGTCTTTGTCGTCGAGGGCGAAGGCCGGCTTCTTCGGATGATCAAGGGCCAGGTGGAGGGTATCGGTAGCCGTCCGCGTCTGCGCGCGAACGGCTCTGGCGGCGATCCCATGGCCGACCGGGCCTATCCGATCGAGGCGATTCCCGACGTTCCGGCAGCCATGAACGTGGCAGGTGAGTGGCTGCGGAGCGAGGTTCGTGTCAATCCTCTCGCCGTTGGGCACCGCGTGGTCCACGGTGGGCCGGACTATGAGCGGCCGGTTCTGGTCGATCATGGTGTGGTGTCGCGGCTAGAGCGGTTCGTTGCGTTGGCGCCATTGCACCAGCCGCACAATCTGGCTCCGATTCGTTCGATCCTAGCTAATTTCCCGGCGGTGCCACAGGTCGCTTGCTTCGATACTGCATTTCACCGCACGCATGGCCCGCTCGCCGATCACTACGCAATCCCGCACCAGCTCCACGCCGAGGGGGTACGGCGCTACGGCTTTCACGGGCTATCCTACGAGTACATTTCCCGAATAATGCCGCAGATCGCACCGGATATCGCAAAGCGTCGGGTCATCGTCGCTCATCTCGGCAGCGGTGCATCGATGTGCGCCATGAAGGACGGGCTAAGTGTCGAGAGCACGATGGGCTTCACGGCGCTCGACGGGCTGCCAATGGGCACGCGTCCCGGCCAGCTCGACCCGGGCGTCGTGCTGTACCTCATGTCAGAAAAGGAAATGGCTGCCGAGAACTTGCAGGATTTCCTCTATCGCGATTGCGGCTTGAAAGGTCTATCCGGCATCAGCAACGACATGCGCGAGCTGGAGGCGAGCGCCGATCCCCAAGCAAAGCTCGCAGTCGATTACTTCACGTATCGCATCGGTCTCAACGCCGGCATGCTTGCGGCTGCGCTTCAGGGCCTCGATGCCTTCGTTTTCACCGCTGGCATCGGCGAAAATTCGAGCGGCATTCGCGCGCGTGTGGCAGAGCAGCTCGGCTGGCTAGGTGTAGCAATCGACACAGCTGAGAACGCGCGCCACTCGCGCCTGATATCGGCAAAGTCCAGCCTTATTCCCGTCTACGTTATTCCCACGGACGAGGAATTGATGATTGCGCAGCATACTCTGTCGCTGCTGATGAAGGGTCATTCTCCTAAACCAAGAAATGAGAGGGTGTCATGATCCCAGTATTTCCGGACAGCAAGGTTGCTTTGAAAGGGAAGAAAGGCCTCGTTGTTGGTATCGCCAATGACCAATCGATCGCGTGGGGGTGCGCCAGGGCATTCCGTGGGCTTGGTGCCGGGCTCGCCGTCACTTATCTCAACGACAGAGCCAAGAAACACGTCGAGCCGCTCGCCCAAGCCCTGGAGGCACCGATATTCCTGCCGCTGGACGTCATGGTCGAAGGTCAGACCGAAGCGGTGTTCGAACGCATCAGGTCGGAATGGGGGCAGCTGGATTTTCTGCTTCATTCCATCGCCTTTTCGCCCAAGGAGGCCCTGCACGGGCGCGTCGTTGATGTCGGCCGCGACGGCTTTCTGAAGACGATGGACGTGTCTTGCTGGTCGTTCCTGCGGATGGCGCATCTCGCCGAGCCACTGATGAAGAACGGCGGCACGATGTTCACGATGACCTATTATGGCAGCCAGATGGTCGTGGAGAACTACAACATCATGGGCGTCGCGAAGGCGGCACTCGAAGCCTCGGTTCGCTATGCTGCTGCCGAACTGGGTCCGAAAGGCATCCGTGTGCACGCGATCTCGCCGGGACCGCTCGCGACCCGCGCCGCGTCAGGCATTCCGGAATTTGACGAGCTGATGGACAAGGCGCAGTCCAAGGCACCGTCGCGCAGTCTGGTCAGCATCGACGATGTCGGCAACGCGACCGCCTTTCTCGCACTCGACGGCGCCAAGCTGATCACCGGTGGTGTGCTTTATATCGATGGCGGGTATCACATTATCGATTGATCAGGCATGAGGCTGTTTCCGGCATGTCGTTTTCAGCGATAGTGCAGGGCGATCAGCTCGGCGACGCAGGCGGGCTTGTTACCGCCCTCGATCTCGATCACGAGGTGATAGTTCACGCGCAGTCCGTCCGGCGGCACGTCCTCGGCTTCGGCGACCGTGACGCGGCCGCGCAGTCTTGAGCCCGCCGGCACCGGGGCGAGGTACCTGATCCGGTCAGCGCCGTAGTTCAGCGTGTTGCGAAGGCCTTTCAGGCCGATGACAGAGCGGATGAAGAGCGGCGCCAGGGCAAGTGACAACAGGCCGTGGGCGATGGTTTTGCCGCCGGGCATCTCCTGGCTGGCACGTTCCTGGTCGACATGGATCCATTGTTCGTCGCAGGTCGCTTCGGCGAACTGATTGATGCGTGCCTGGGTGATCTCGATCCATTCGCTGGCGCCGATCTCGGTGCCGATAGAGGATTTGATCTCATTGAGATCGCTGAACATGCGCATGATTGTTCTGCTCAAAGTCTCATTTCCGGGACGGTGTCTTGAATGGCCAGTTCGGCCTCGGTGACAGCCATGACTTCTCCGACACTGATGCCGGGCGCCGTTTCCAAGAGGGTCGCCCTGCCACCAGGGAAGGCGATCACGGCCATGTCGGTCACGACAAGGTGGACGGGCCGCGCCGAGGTCAACGGCAGCGAGCATTTTGCCACGATCTTCGACTTACCCTTGGCCGCATGCTGCATGGCGACGATGACGCGCTTGGCGCCGCTGACGAGATCCATGGCGCCGCCCATGCCCGGCACCATCTTGCCGGGGATCATCCAGTTGGCGAGATGGCCATGCGCGTCGACCTGAAGCCCGCCAAGCACCGTGACATCGACATGACCGCCGCGGATGAGGCCGAACGACATCGCGCTATCGAATGTCGAGGCGCCTGGCAGCGCGCTAATTGGACGCCCGCCTGCGTCGGTGAGCGTGGGATGAGCCATGCCCTGCTCAGGGATCGGTCCTGTGCCAATCAGGCCATTCTCCGATTGAAAGAACACTTTCAGGTCGGACGGGACGTAGTTCGCGACCAGGGTCGGAATGCCGATGCCGAGATTGACCAGATCGCCGCTCTTCAGCTCCTTGGCGACGCGGCGGGCAATGATGATCTGGGGATCCATGATGTCACCCATTGGTGATGAGATAGTCAACGAGCGGCGCGGGGGTGACGACGTGGTCGGGCGCAATCACGCCAACGGGCACGATGTGCTCGGCTGTCACAATGACGGTGTCGGCTGCCATCGCCATGACTGGATTGAAATTACGCGAGGTGAGCGCGTAGGAAAGGTTGCCGAGATAGTCTGCGAGGAAAGCATGGACCAGCGCGAACTGGGCCCGTAGCGCCGTTTCCAGAAGAAATGACCGGCCGTCGATTTCGATTTGACGCTTGCCTTCAGCGACGAGCGTCCCGACGCCCGTCGGCGTCAGCACGCCGCCGAGACCGCAACCGCCGGCGCGGATGCGCTCGACAAAGGTACCCTGCGGAATCAGGTCGACCGCAATCTGGTTCGCCAGCATCTGCTGCTGCGCTTTCGGATTGAGGCCGATATGCGTTGCGGTCAGCTTCGACACCAATGCCTGATCGAACAATTTGCCGACGCCCTTGCCGGGCGTCGCCGCGTCGTTCGAGATCAAGGTCAGGCCGGTCTTGTTCTGGCGCACGACTTCGTCGAGCAGGCGCTCCGGCGTCCCGACGCCCATGAAGCCGCCCACCATGACGCTTGCGCCCGCCGGAATCTTTGCAACAGCTTCTTCGACGGAAACGGCCTTCATGCTTGAAACTCCGGGTTCGGCCGACGATCTCAGAAGGGCGGCAGTGGGCGGATGTTGGTGCCGGGCGACTCTCTTCCTTTGATCTGCGTCAAGGCTTCCGGTCATTCCGATCCGGCTGCGTCGATACCGATGCTCGCTTGTACCTCGCGCCAGAGCTTGCGAACGGCGGCATGACGTTGCTCGAGGGCAGCAGTCAACGCATCGCGATGCGGCGCAAGGTCCGTGCCCTTGAGGAGCAGAATCTGGGCCTGGAGTAGCCGGCTGCTCTCGAACTCGATACGCCGCAGTGCCATGACAAAGGGATCCTGCGCATTGGCCTCGATCGGGAGCAGCGCGGCGGGCCGAATACCGGCATGCACGGCATGGGCAAGCGTCGCAAGGTGAACCGCTTGGCCGAGGCGCGGATCCGAAATTCCGTCGATCGGGGCGGGCAACCAGGCGGTCTCCCAGGACGCAACCATGTACCCCAGGGCAAAATCCGGCGCCCAAGAGGTGGCGCGCATCAGCAGCGAAACAATCTCGGTCTCGCGATAGAACTGCGCATTCAATTCGGTCTGCCACGCCGCGTCGAGCCTAACAGGCAGCGTGAAGGCGAATTGCCGGGCGAGGGCGCCATATGCCGAGATCAGGAATGCCGCGATCCGCGTCTGCTGACCCGGCGGGACACGTCCGTCTGAGTCTAGCGGACCGAGGAATCCGCTCATGTCAGCGCCCGCCTGACCGGGATAGCGCGCAGGTGATCGTAACCGTCAGGAAATGGTGTCAGCGGGCCGCCGGGCTCATCGGGCGCGACCCATACGGCTTGATTGCCTTGCCAGCGGCCGGCCAGCACATCGTCGGCAAAGCGCGCCAGAAGATCGGCCGTCAGCGCGCCCTTCTCAAGCGTGAAGGCGTGATATGCCTTGGGAATGATCACCAGCGAGCTGTTCGGGATCTCAACCCGGAGGGTCTCGTGCAGATGACGCGGGGTCAGAAAATCGAACTCACCATTGAGGATCATGGTCGGAGCCGAGATCGCTGACAGGCGCGGCGTGAGCGGTTGGAAGTCGAGAAAAGACTCCATCAGATTTTGAAGCGCGTAGACATCGTTCACCAGCCAGCCCTGGCGCTTGACGCTGTCGAGCCTGTCCAACAATGGCTTCAACCACTGATCAGACAGGTTCATAGGCAGCAGCAAATCCTGGAGATAGCCTGTTCCTCCCAGGATCAGGCCGGTCCGCAGGGCGTTGCCGAGAAGCAAAAGCTGCGGCGTCAGCTCGGCGAAGCAGCTCATGGGCACCAGTCCGGACAGCCGCCGCCCATGCTCGATCGCATAACGGAGCGCGATCAGGCCGCCGAAGCTGATGCCGCTCAGGAACACCGGCCCCTCGCCAAGCGCTTCGATCAGAAGCCTCAGCGCGGAAACCTGGTCGTCCTGACTGATAAAGAGCGTCGGTTTGTCGGAGACCCCTTGACCGAGGAGATCGAAGGTTGCCACGCGAAAGCCTCGTGCCAGCAGCGCCTCGCGATAGGCGCTCCATAGCTCGGAATATTGTGTCAGTCCATTGACGAAAACATAGGCCGGCGCTCTCGCCGGCCCATCGAGCTCATAGCGTATTCGATACGAGCCGTGACTGAGAAAAGGCATCGCATAAGACTACCGACATGGTTGGCCACGATGCTCAACTGTCGCGAGCGGATTCCGTTGAGCTAGATCAAAGCTCCCCGTTGCGACCTTCCTAGCGTTTCAAAAACTGCCCAGGGAGGAATCCGTCATGTCCGCGACTGGTTTCGTGAAACGTTGCTCCGTCAGCCTGATTGTACTGCTGGTCGGCACCGCTCTGGCAGTTGCACAACCCTTCACTCGCCGCTCATCGCAGGTGCAGCATGACGGGCTGAAGAAGACCTACGAGATCGCCAACTTCCGCCTTGGCGGCAAGTACGACCTTTACAATCCGTCCAAATGGGAGGATGGCGGCGAGGGTGGTATCACGCTCGAGTCGCTCGGCGCGGGTAAGCTGCGCACCGCCTATATCGCCATCGGCAACGCCCGGCGCAACGCGGCCGGCGAGATCACCAATGCCATCGTGATCAACTCCTATTATTCCGGCGACTCCACCGACATGTACGAGCAGTGGGTCAAGGGCGCTGCCCTGTCGGGTGGCGTCCCGATCATCGGCCCGGGCAGGCCGATCGATACAGACCGCTATTATGTCATCATGGTCGATCCGCTCGGCACCTGGGGGGCCAGCAAGCCGTCAGACGGCCTCGGTATCAAGTTTCCGCAATACAGTTACTACGACATGGTGCAGGCAAACTATCGACTGCTGCGCGATGAGCTGAAGGTTGCGCGCGTCGCGCTGGTCACAGGCGTATCCATGGGCGGCACGCAGACTTATGTCTGGGGTGTCATGCATCCCGAATATGTCAGCGCCTTGATGCCGATCGGCGGCACGACGCAGTCGGATGGAGAGGATCCCGTCGGCAACTGGACGTTCCAGATGATGACGGCCGCGATCCAGGGCGATCCGGTCTGGCAAGAGACCAAGGGCGACTATTACAAGCTCCCGAAGGAAAAGCATCCGGTGCCGGGTGTCGCGTTCGGCTGGTCGATCCTTGGCATGACCGGCTATGACTTCGCATTCCGCACAACCCAGAACTGGGGTGCCGTGCAGCCCGAAATTTTCTACTGGGATCCGCCGAACGAGAAGGCCGGTTTGAACGTCATCAATCGCGCCAAGCTCTATGACGCGGTCGATCTCGTCTGGCGCAACCGAGTTGGCGAGACCCACAACGTCAATCCCTACCTCGGCCGGATCCAGGCCCGCACGCTGGTGATGCACATCACCAACGATCTCTGGCTCAACTTCAAGCTGGCGCAGCAGGCGGTCGATCGCGTGCCGGGTGCGGACCTGATCGCGCAGGAAAGCCCGGTCGCGCATTACGGCGTGTTCCCGATCATCAACCAGCGCAAGAACGATCCGAAATTCGTCGCTTTCATGGACGATGTTGCAAGCCTCGATCGCGCGCAGAAATTTGCCGACAAAAACTATCGCGTGCCCGGTGTTGCCGAGAAGATCGATCCGGAAAAATCCTTCTGGAAAGATTTTGTGACATATCCCTATCCGGTCAAATTCTCCAACGCCAAGGACAAGAGCGGCAAATCCTGGCAGATCGGCTACATGGATGAATACAACGGCACCGATAGGGATCCCAAGGTGCTGGTCGTCATCCACGGCAAGGGCGCCTTCGGCGGCCACTACGGCAATGTCATGCAACATGCGCTGCGGAGCGGGGTACGCGTGATCGTGCCTGACCTGCCGCACTATGGGATGTCCGGGCCCGGCAATCTCGACAAGAGTCCGGCGCGCACCATGCAAGACATGCGCGAGGTGATTTATGACCTCGTCGTCAACCAGCTCGGAGTGAAGAAGGCGGTCTATCTCGGCCACTCGCTCGGCGGTCAGTTCGCGATGGGCTATGCCTTGACCTGGCCAGACGCCGTGCAGGCGCTGGTTCTCGAAGCCCCCTCAGGCCTCGAGGAATATCCGCGCGACATTACGATAGCCAAGGACAAGAAGGCAAAATTGTTCGACCCGGATCTCGGCCGCGATTTCGACAAGTGGAAGTCGATCTGGGATCAGACTGGCATTCTCGCCGCTGAAAAGGCCCGCGACGAGCAGAGCGTCCGCGATTTCTTCTATTTCAAGAAGCGAGACCCGAACACCGGCGCCTTGTCGGCGGCGAAGAGCGGGTACTTCTTCAGCGATAGCGAATATGCCCGCTTCCATACCGAGCAGCGCGTCGGCCTCATCAAGGGCAATCCGAAAGAGCTCGATCAATGGTGCAACGTCTTCATCTTCGACATCTACACCATCGGGGCTGAGCTCCAGCAGGACGATCCGAAGAATCTCTATGAGCGGCTCACCCAGATCAAGGCACCGATCTTCCTTGCCTTCGGCGACAAGGAGCCCTTCATTCCGACGCCGGCCTTCAACGGGCTGACCGATCTCGGGCGCGACGTGATCTCGCCGTTCATGACGCGGATGACCAATGTTGGCAACCGGCCGATCCTGAAGATCTATCCGGAGACCGGGCATTTCATCCACACCGACAATCCGGTCGAGTTTTCGGTCGACGTCGTGGACTTCGTGACCAAGGGCAGCGTCGATACCTCGTCGCCGGCCGGTATTGACCGCATGATCAAGGGGGCCGTGGTCTCGGCCTTGCCGGTGGCACCGACCCCGCCGGGGGCTGCGCCCACAGCCGGCCTGAACAAATAGGGCTGCACATGGCAAGGGTGCGGGCAGGTGAGGTCCAGCTCGGCTGGCGAGAGTGGGGGCGGGGCGACGTCACTGTCGTCTTCATCCACGGTAATCTCGCGAGCAAGGATTGGATCGAGCTTGCCGCGCCCCTGTTTCCGACGGGCCTGCGCGTCGTCGCCATCGACTGGCGCGGTTGTGGCGACAGCGATCGGCCGAAGCCGACCGCGGACTACACCAACTATTCCATGCGGCAGCATGCCGAGGACATGCTGGCCGCCCTCGATGAGCTCGAAATCGGCTATTGCCATCTCGCGACGCATTCGACGGGCGGCATCATCGCCGCGCGCATGCTCTTGATGCAGCCGCAACGCTTCGGCCGTGTGTTCGCGCTCGATCCGGTGACGCCGCTCGGCATGGCCTTCAATGCCGATCAGATCGGGCTGTTCCGCGCGATGATGGCGAACAAGGAGTTGACACGAACGATCATGGCAACGGCGGCGTCCTCGCTGTTCGTGCCCGAGAGCATGGCGCCGAACGCTGTTCCGCGGTTTCGCGAAGGACTGCCTGATATCGAGGCTCTGTTCGATCGCATTATCGACCAGACGTTTGGCGTCTCCGCAGGCATTTGGATCGGGACCCCGGTCAACCTCACGCGGGAGAAGGAAAGCCACGAGTTGGAGCGCCGGATGCCGGAGCTGCGGCATCCGCATCTGGTGCTGTGGGGCGAATGGGACGGCTGGATTCTTCCGGCCGACCTACGTGTCATGGCTGAGGCGATGCCGGATTGCCGGCTCGTGATTGTGCCCGGCATCGGGCACTCGATGAATCTCGAACGGCCGGCACTCTATGCCGGCTATTTCGGCGCCTGGTTTGGAGGACTTCCAGCATAAGCGAAACCGTCCGAAAGGAGAGACATCATGGCCGAAATCAATGTGTCCGCCGAAGGCATGCGTGCGTCACTGAGCGAGGCGCTCGATCGCTTGCGCAAGGCCAATTCGGACTATTTCGAACTGCTGGAACGTGCTCTCGGCTCGTCGCCGGTGCCCATCGCGAACCAGGCAAAGGAGTTCTGTGCCTTCATGCAGCGCAATGTCACCGCAACTTTCGATCTGGGCGACAAACTGGTCGGCGCGAAGGACATGCAGGATGCGCTCAAGCTTCAAGCCGATTTCTTCCAGGAGCAGATGCGCTCGCTGACCGACCAGGGCCGGGCCATGAGCGAGTCTGCGATGAAGGCGGCGGGAGGCATGTTCAGTCCGAAGGCCTGACGCGCTGTCGATGTCAGAGGACGGGGGATTTACGTTCTTAGAAGGAGGACGGATCATGCTCAAATATCTGCCGGCAGCGTTTGCCATTCTCATTCTTGTCGGCGCTACGCTCGTGCCCGATGACGCCTATGCTCGCAGGGGCGGCGGCGGTCGTGGCGGTGGGTTCCATGGCGGCGGCGGGCGCGCACATTTCGCCGGGGGCGGCCACGCCGGGCGCTTCCATGGCGGGGGCGGACACCGCTATGCCGGGCGACCGCGTCCGAGCCATCCCATCGCCGGTCGACCCGGGGGTCGACCCATTGCAGGTCGACCGGGGCGTCCGACCCATCCGGTTGCCGGGCGGCCAGGACGTCCGGGCTATCCGATCGCAGGCCGGCCCGGTTATCCCGGTTATGGCGGGCGCTATCCCTATTATCCAGGGCGCGGTCTCGCCTATGGCGCAGCAGCTGGAGCCGTTGCGGCAGGCGCCTATTACGGAAGCGGCTACTACAACCAAGGTTGCTACTACGACACTCAGGGCAACTGGATCTGCCCGCAGGGTAATCCCTACTATCCTTATTGATGAACGCAAAGAACGAGCGAGGTCAGCTATGGCCGGAACGAACAAGCTGTCGGTCGAGAAAGCTCTCGAAAAGTTGCGTCAAGATGATCAGATCAAATCGAGCAAAGAGCAGCGCGACGAAAAGAGTGAAGAGCTGCGTCGAGAGATCAAGCGCATGAGGGCGCAGCGATCACGGCTTGATCTTAAGTCGTCCAAGTAAAGCGGAGATGACGGGAGTGGTTTGCTCAGGTGTGCCCAGGCGCGACCATCCAAGTCAGGCTCAGTGATCGAACCGGCCAACGCTGGAGTAAAGTCGATGTGGGTGCTGATGTACGTTTTTTCCTACTCCATCAGTCCGGCCGCGACGAACGACAAGGCGGATTGGCGGCTTCTTCCGACGGTCGTATTCCAGGAATTTTCCAGTGAGGAACGATGCAGGAAGGCCAAGGCGACGCTTGAAGGAAGCTTGAGCGAAGCGGGCGCCAGGCTCAGAAGCGGCTTGGAGGATCTGAGGAGCTTGGGCAAAGCTGATCCGGCCCAGGTTATCATCGCATACAATGTGGAATGCCTGCCGAAATGAATAAGACGGTCTTGGTGCGACGCGACGAAGATCGCTGTCGACGCTCACGGTGCTTGCGGCGGGCTTCCTCAAGCCCTGACAAAGGAAGTCTAGATGAAGGTCCGACATCTTGACTCCAAGCAGCACGCGGACGGCGCCTCAGCGCGCGACGCCGATTGGCATGGTAACAATGCGGCGTTTATCTGCCCCGTCTGCACCCAAGTCTATTTGGTGAGCCAATTCATCGATCCTACGGTCGGCCTTGTCCCCATTGCGGCAACTCAAGCGCATTTGTGACGGGCAGCCCAAACCAGCAGCATGGAAAAGCGCGCATCGAGCGGGGAAATAGCTCTTGGCCCCAGATTGTCCCCAAGTTCGCGTTGCGTTCGGATGCGGGCTAGGCTAAGTGCCTGATCCTGCTCGCAAGGAAGGGTGGCCGAGTGGTTTAAGGCACCGGTCTTGAAAACCGGCGTGCCCGCAAGGGTACCGTGGGTTCGAATCCCACCCCTTCCGCCAGTATGCTGTTCTCCCCTGTTTGCAACTGTTCGGAATCACGGAAAAATCAAAGGTCTGCTCTGAATCGCACCGCATTCCCGGCTGATCGCCCGCGATTGCCAGTGCCGGGAGCGCTCGGCATGAGCAACATCATCGACCTGGTGCCCGACCGCTCCGAGGTCAACATCGAACGACATCACGCACAGGCCTTCCGAGATCTGGAAACCAGCCTGCGAGGCTGCGTGAGGATGAGCGCTGGAACAGCGAGCAGACCGCATAGGAAGCGCGACCGGCAGCGGCTCATGACGCATCGTCGAAGGTTGAAGCGATGACAACAACAGCGCGGGGCTACGTCCCGCGTTGGCTCTATTCAGTCGCGTCGCCGAATTTGGGCATAGACAATCAGCGCTTGGGCAGATGGCCCGGTTAATCGAGAGCTGCCGTTTTTTGTGTTACAACTTGGTCTGCGACGTGATGACACGTCGTTACGACAAATGCCGTTCTGCTGCAGTGCCATTCACTGCCGAGGGCGGCAGTCGAGACTGGCTCGTAAGCGGTCAATCCTAACAGGGCGGCCGCGCCGATCAGCAAATTTGCGATAACAAGCTTGCGCGCTTTGCGAGTCCACGTTGGGCTGATCATAGAGGTAGTTCCCTTTATGGGGCGTGCGCTGGCAGAGATAAGGCTGGGCCTCGTTTGTTTCAGGCTGACTTCACGACGCAGGAAAATGGTTTCATGGCGGGTCATTGGGGAACAAACCGGCCCCAGTCTCGCTCATCCATGGGCAGGCTCAGGCGATTTCACGCAGCGGCAGCGCGAGTTGCAAGCCGTACGGACGCGAGGAATTGGCTTGGACGAAAGCTTGCCGCGCGGGTAAAAGGCCAAGCCCATCGCGGCCAGCTAGACTAGGTCCGCCGGAGCATTCGCGATGTCCTCAGTGGCGTCGCGGGACCAGCCCTCGGCCGCGTTGAACGCGACGATCCTAAGTGGGTAGGCGTATTGGCCGGAGATGATGTCCCGAAGCACCGTCTCGCGATCGGTGTCCTGCTCGTCGGTCTCTCGCCACGCGCAGCCGGCCTGCGCTCCGAAGTCTTCCAGCACCAGATAGATCTCGCGATCGAGACGATCGGTCGGCCCAATCGACGGCGAGGAACGCATGCGCGTACTCCGATACTACCGAAGGCGCAGAGACGGCCCCGGCTGGCAGGGGGGCTTTTGAGGTAGGCCGGGGCCGCTCGGCCGGCTCCGCGGGAGCCAGCGAGACTCATAATCTGGTCGGCAGAACTTCGTTCCTGAAATCTCCTAGATGGACAGACTGCAGCCGATTATCCGTCAGCGCTTCGTCTCTCGTGAGTGCTGCCAGTCTATCCAACTGCGTGGACAAGCCGGCAAAGCTCCTCGCGATATTCTTCAAAACGGACACTCGGACGGCGGAAATGCCCGGTGCTTTGGAAAGCGCTTTGTAGCGTTCTGATGCGTCACGGCAGGTTGCGGGGGCAATCATTTGAGCGTCAATGGCCAGAAGCAATGTTTAGGGCGGCAATACTTACATAGGTTGCGACTCTCGCGGAATTGGTTCGGGACAGGCGGCTCAGCTCCAACGTCCGGCAGCCCGCCAAGTCGATTACAACTCCAGATTCGTTGCTATGTGCTTTGCCGCATGCGAGGCTTAGCGATATTTACGCGTTTCGGAGGGAAGCCCGATGCGCCTGGCATTGCCCTATCTGGGAATTGGTTTCTGCGTGCTCTTGACGGGATGGTTGTCTTTGACGCTGATCTATTGACCGATCAGGTCCGCGCCGGGTGCAAGCAGCCGCACGTAGGTGCCGCTCTCGTGCAGTTCGAGCCAGCCCTGCGCGACGGCGTATTTGAACTCGGCGCCGAACTCGCTGCTAGTGGCCTTCAGCTTGAATAAGAATGGCGCGTCTACGGCCGTCTTGGGCGGCTTCGATGCCAGCGATCTCGACGAGCTTTCGCGCGTCGCTTCGACGCGCTGTCGCATCCGCTTCTGGTGATAGGCCTTCGCGACTGCTCGGTTCTCTGCCTTGTTCATGAGCGCTATCGAAGCGCGCCGCTGGCGAGAGTCGAATGGTCAATCGCTTGGGTCCCGGAACGCGCGTGAGCTACTGCGCTTCGTGGGTGTGGAGAAGCGGGCAGGCAAAGGAAACACTTAAGCTGCGCTTTTACGCATCTGTCGCTAGTGCTTTGCCGCTCTCTCAAGGAATTCCAGCATGGAGGGCGCCACGTCCTCGAATTCGACGAAGCGACGGCGCAGCTCATCCGCGATATCCGCGGTCACATCGCGCGACCATCCCTCGGTCGTGTTGAAGGCGACGATGCGAGCTGGACGAATGTAATGGCCTTCGATCAGGTGCCGCAGCAGAGTCGCACGATTGCCGTCCTCTTCTGCCGTTTCGGACCAGGCCCGCCCCAAACGGCCGCCGAAGTCCTCAAGCACAATGTAGACATCGCGGTTGCCCGCACTCTGCGGCACGATGGATGGAGAGTGGGCCATGAGACGCTCTTGACTAGAGTTCTCTTCAGGACCCGAACCTGACCTCAAGCGGTCGAAAAGGCTACGGCTAAAAAGGGGTAGGCAGTCGTGGGCTTGATGGTGTACGCCGGCCGAAGTCTGATCCCCGCGCCCATGGGGCAATATCAGCACGACATCGACGAACTCGCACGCATGGAGGGGCTGTGTCGCGATCTTGCAGAGCAGAGCAGGGTGCCCGGCGAGGCCGGCGCGCCGCTCGAGTTGGCCGAAAACTACGGTCGCGAGGTTGGCCGGAGGACCGTGGTTAGTACCGTGGATAGGTCTCGGCGACGCCCAAAAAGCCGAGTAATTTCAACAAGGTTGACAGGACACCCCTTCCGCCAATCGATCCGACCGGGGTCTGTCGGTTGGGCTTTCCGGGCAGGTGATCGGTGAATCAGACGTTCAATCCGGCCGCGCTCGACAAGCTGAAGCTCCGCATTCAGGCGTTGCGCGCCAAGACGATCGCCAATGGCTGCACCGAGGACGAGGCGCTGTCTGCCGCCGCCAAGGTCGCCGAGCTGCTGGATCGCCACGATTTGTCGCTCTCCGACGTCGAGCTGCGCGCTTCGCCGTGCGAGCGCAGGGTCTACGAGACCCATCGCAAGAAGCGAATTCCCCTGGACGACTGCATCGGCGCGATCGCTCATTTCTGCGATTGCCGGGTCTGGCGCGAGAAGAGCGCGGCCGGCGAGAGCAGCTATGTGTTCTTCGGTCTCGGCGCAGACGTCGAGGTCGCGCACTATCTGGCCGAGTTGATCGACGGCGCCGTGCGCGCCGAACTTGGCCGCTTCAAGACCTCGGTCGACTACAGCAGGTTCCGGCACCAGGAGCGGCATCTGGCCAATGCCTCCTTCGCGCTCGGGATGGTGGCGTCGATCGCGAACAGGCTGGTGGCGATCAAGGCCGGTCGCGATCAGATCAACGAAGGCGCCGGCCGCGGGCTGGTCGTGCTCAAGACCTCGGTGGTCGATGCAGAATTCGACAAGCTCGACCTCAAGCTCCGGACCCAGCGCAGCAGCGGCCGGATGGTGTCAATGACGGCCTATGAAGCCGGCGGCGCTGCCGGCGCGTCGCTGGCCATCAATCCCGGCCTTGGCGGGCAGTCAGGGACCGCTCCCAAGGGAAGCTGAATGCATCGGGGAGGGGCGGGGACATCGGGAGAGGCGGCGACGGAGAGCTTGCTGCGAAGAGCAAAGTTCACGACCTGGATGAAGCGATCGGCGAGTCCGCGCGGCTTCGCTCAACCGAGCTACACCGACATCGGAGACGCGCCCACGACAGGCGCGATGGATTTCGGAATAATGGCATTATGCCGCTGTTTTGCCCGACGAGTCAAATGGATATGCGGACGCGCGGGGTTGGTCATGCAAGCCCTTGATCCGACACGCATCGGCTACTGTGCATGGGGTTGTTTTCGACAATTTTAAGAGGCGTGTCCGGATCCTCATGAGATCGTGGGGTGGGCCGCGTACCTGTCCGTCGCTGCGGCATGCCCTCATTGGTACTTCCAATAGGTCGACGCCAGCGGCGGCTCCGGGAACTTGTGCACCTGGGACAGGCGCGGCAGCTTCATCCCGTTGATGAGGAGCAGCTTGAGGTCGTCCATCACGGCGCGGTTGGTCGCGAACACCGTATGGTTCAATCCGAAGATCTCCTCACCGATCGCGGTCACGTCGATCGTGTCCAGGTTGGGGAGCAGGACCGGGCCGTTGGCGAAGACCATCCCGGCTCTCGGGAAATCGTTCAACTCGGCCGATGCGATCAGGGCCCTGTCGGCGGACGACGCGTACAGCGTTGCCCCGTCAACGATCTTCTGTGCCAGGGGCAGCTGGATCATGAACTTGTCGCGGGCGACGTCGGGCGCGGCCATGACCAGCTGCCGCACCCTGACGGGATTGGACCGCTGCGCCAATTGATCCAGCGCCGGCAGTACGACGCGGTTTCCCATGCTGTGGACGATGATGTCGATATGCTCGATCCCGCTGTCGTGCAGTTTGGTCAGGAGCTCGGCAAACTCGGCTTGCGCGATGTCCGCGCTGTCCTGGTCATAATTGTAATCGCGCACTTTTCCTCTCGAGCTCCAGGAGAAGAGCACTGACACGCCCCGGTACTGCAGGTCCCAGACGATCTGCGCGTTTCGGTAGAGCGCGTCCTCAAACCCCGTGTTGAAGCCGTGCACGAAGATGAGGGCGCGATTTTGCGATTGATCGGCTTGTCTTTTGACCAGCTCTTTCCAGTCGTCGTACGACGTCGCCGCGAGCCGCTTGATGGAGAAATGCTTGGTTTCATCCGTCGCCGATTTGTAGTCGAAGCTCAGGAAGTGCCACTCGGACGGAAGCTCGATCTGGCCCGGCTTATGGTCTTCCGGAATACGGACCCCGGCAACGCCATAGCTCAAGATGCCCGATCGCGGCGCATCCGTATCAAGCGTCGAGACGTTGTTCGTTATCTTGATGTTGCGATCCGTCGCAAAGAAGAACTCGACCAGCCGGGCATCCTGATTGCAGGAACTCGGAGCCAACTCACAGGACAGCACCACCGTTCGGTTCGGACGGCTTCTCGAATATCCGTGGTGATAGCCACCACCGCCTTTCTTCGGCGGCGCCGCCTGCGTCCTGGTGCCATAGACGTCGGCGCTCGTCATCTCTGCGGCCAGAATCCTGCTTCCATCCTGAATACTGAAGTTCCAGGAAGAGACACCGTCGGCATGTCGCAGTTCCGCCTCGACGATGGTTTGTTTCGAGAGACGCCGCTCGTCTCCGATCTCGACCTGCGTCACTTGTCCCAATCGCGAAAGGATCGCGTATTGGGGCTGAGCGTCGGGCCGGTAGCCTCGCGCCGTCGTCGACTGCACTTTCGCAAGGTCCGACGTTCGGACGCCCTCGACGAAATTGGAGATGTTCTGCGCCAGCGCGGTCTGGTCTGCACTCGTGGCGGCGTGGAGCGCGTCTGATTGGAGGCTGAACAGCAGCAGCCAGGACAGGGACGCGATGAAATGAGAAATCTTCATAAAGTGACCTCTGTCCTTCAGCGCAGTCCGCGCTCTTCCCATCCGGCAAGGAACGCGTCCTTGAATGGCGGACGTATGAAATAGATCACGCAACCCGAGAAAAATAATTTCCCCGCGCTGGCGCGCAGGTGCGTGTTTAGATGACAACACCCCAAAGTTGTGGTTAGTTTCCGGCCGCCTTCTCCGTCTCGCTCGCCCCGGGGGCCCGAATGGACACCGAAGCACTGACCGTTGCTTATGCGCGCGTGAAGGCGATCCTGGACGAGGCCGCGGGCGACAGCACCGCCGATTATGGCGGCGCGGGACGGTTCTGGGACAAGGGTGCGCCGGCGCTCGAGGCGGCCGAGATCTTCGGCATCAGGATGGTTGCGCCGCCTCCAGAGGGGCATGCCTGCTGCATCCCGCCGCACGCGCGCAGTGACGCATCCGGACTGATCAAGGGATTGCGCGGCGAGGCGCCATTCGATGGCGGCCGCTTTCCGGCGCTGCCGTGGGGTGGCCACGCGGTCGCTCCTGCCGACATCGATCGCGTCGCCGACTGGATCGATGCGGGCTGCCCTGATGATGCGACCAGTGTCGCGGTCGAGCTAGCGCCCGGCAAGCCGGCGAAGACCGCGACCGTGCGTGTCAGCGAGATTGCCGAATTTGCGGTGGATGCCGATGGCTATTCGCCGGCCGCGGGGGTCGGCGAGCCCAGGCGACGCATGAACATCGATTGCATGAGCGAGCCGCAGCTCGAGCGCCTGCGCCGTGGCTTTCGGACCGGCCGCGCCGGAGTTGCTCGTCGAGGCCTTTGAGGATGGCTGGTGGTACACACTGGCGCTGGGCGAGGGTAGGCGCGCCTTCGCCAGCATGACGGATTCCGATCTCGCCCGCGGCCTCCAGTGACAACGTCCTGCTCAACATCGCGCCGCAAACCAAGTTTCCCTACGAGATCAACATCCCGAACGACCATCCGGCGGGAACGTTCTGGTATCATGCGCATCGCCACGGCTCGACGGCGGTTCAGGTGGCAAGCGGCGCTTCGGGTGTTCTCGTCGTGAAGGGCGAGCGTCCCTACACGCCGCCGACGCCGCAAAACCCGAAGCCGATCGCCGATATCGACACCGTGCTGCACGATGTCAACGGCGCGCCGCTGAAGGAGCAGCTCTTCCTGTTCCAGCAGATCGCCTATGCCTGCTTCCAGAACCAGCCAAACCAGTCGGGTGGCCCATGGCAACAGATCTACACGACGCAAGGTCTCTATAACGCCAACAGCCCTGGCAACATCGCCAACGCGCCGTGGACGTGTCCGCTCGCGACCCCCGGCAATCCGGTCAGCCCCGGAGTCGTCGAGAATTTCGGCCTGCAACTGGATTCCGCGACAATCTGGGACACCAACGGCCGCTTCACCAGCGTCAACGGCATCGTGCAGCCGACGCTCACCTTGCCGGCCGGCGAGATCCAGCGCTGGCGCTTCGTCCATGCCGGCATTCACGACACGATCAACGTTCAGGTCGTGCGCGCAACGCCGGTCGGCACGACGAACCTGATCGCGACTTCGGCGCTGAGCGGCAACCGCCAGCAGCAGAAGGCCGATCTTCTGGCCGCCTGCAACGCCTCGCCCGGCACGCTGATCCCGCAATTCGAGATCGCATCGGATGGTCTGACCCGAACCAGGTTGCGGACCGTGCACGCATCGCAGGTCGGCGGCGTGCTGGAATCGAACTACATGCAGCCCGGCTATCGCAGCGACGTCCTCGTCGTCTTTCCCTCGGATGGCGACTATTGCTACCAGGCCGCGCCGCCGGCCGAGCGCGTGTCCAACGGCAATGGCGGCGGGCAGGGGCCGTCGACACCGCAATTGCTGGCTTACATCCATGTGCGCGGAGGCCAGCCCGTGACCGGCGATTTGCAGGCCTATGTCGGCAAGGCGCTGTACGATGCCAATCCGACGCTGCCGGATCCCGTCCGCACCGGATTGCGTGACGGCGATTTGCGGCCGTGGGCGCCGTTCGAAAACCTCGCACCGCCCGCTGCGGGCAGCCAGGAGCAGCAGGCTGCCTTTGCGATCAACTTCCCGGCCTTCACGGTCAACAACAAGTCCTACGATCCCGACGTCGTAAATTTCACCCGCGAGGTCAACACCACGGACGACTGGCTGCTCTCCGCGCAAGGCGAGCCGCACATCTTCCACATCCACGTCAATCCGTTCCAGGTGATCGACGTTACCACCACCAACACCAACGGTCAGCAGATCTCGATCTACAATCCCGACGGCACCTGCAAACCGGACATCGTCTATGCCGACAAGCAGCAACTCGCCAACCAGTATTGCGGCATGTGGCACACGTTCCGCGACACGATCATCGTCGAGAACAATTATCAGATCCGCGTCAGGACACGGTACGACCGCTATATCGGCGAGTACGTCCTGCATTGCCACATCCTCGACCACGAGGACGCCGGCATGATGGCCAACATCGAAATCGTTCCCGACCTCAACGCGCCCGGCGGCGGACTTGGGATGGCGGGCATGCGCCATGCCAAGCAGCCGACGGCAACGCCGGCAGGCCACAAACATTGAGGTCCGAGGTCAGCAGGGAGCATGGCGCGCGATGAAGATCGGAATCCCCGTCTATGACGGCGTCGACATGCTCGACGTCGCCGGCCCCTTCGAAATGTTCGACTGGGCCGGGTTCGACGTCGAGATCGTCGCGGCAAAGCCGGGAATGAAGCGGTTTCGCAACCGGGGATTTCCGTTCGAGGTCGCAAAATCCTTTGCGGAGTGCGCCCAGTATGATGCCGTCTGGATCCCCGGCGGAGACCGGGCCGCGCTCACCGAGATCATCAACGATCCGCACCGGACCTATTTCCATTTCCTGACCAAGCAGGCGCCCGGTGCGAAGTACATGTGCTCGGTCTGCGAGGGCGCGATGCTGTTCGCCTCGTCCGGTCTTCTCGACGGCTACTTTGCGACGACGCACTGGCCTTCCTGGAGTGCTTCCCGACGCTCTTTCCGAAGGTGAAGGTTGCCGACGGCCATCCGCGTTTCGTGCTCGATCGCAATCGCCTGACCGGAGGCGGAATCTCGGCCGGGCTCGACGAGGCGCTGATGCTGATCACGCTGCTTGGCGGCACGGAGCTGGCGCGTGAGGTTCAGCAAAACACCCAATACTATCCGGATCCGCCCGTCCGCAGCGCAATCCCGCCCGCGCCGCAATGTCCTCTCGTCGGCGTAAAGCCGCCGGGATCGAAGCAATAGGTCAGGTGGCTCGCCTAATCCTTTGATATTTTAGGGTTTTGGTCGAGTACCCCGGCGCATCGGGTTCATGTCGTGGAACCTTTTCGCTGCGTCTGCGTTGTCTCGCCATGACTGAAGACCTTTCCTTCCGACGCAAACCCTTGACCTCCGAACAGCGCCAGGCACGCGATGCCGCACGCCGGATCGAGGCGGAAAAAGCCATGCGCGATCATGAAGAGGCGCAGAAGGCGTTTTACGCCAATAAGGAACGGCTGAAAGCCGAACGGCTCGCGCGTGAAGCGGCGGCGCCGAAGGGCTGACCGCGCTCGGGCGACGTTCCAATATCTCTTGGACTGATCTTCCGACGATGCCGGCGCCTAGTGCCGGTTGGGCGCGCGCGTTGCGCCGAGTGCTAGCTTGAGCGCCTGAACGGCGCCTGCGAACGCACCGCGGGGCGCTTGCGCCTCGATCGCTTCGGCTGCGATACGACAATCGTCGGCGACCTTGAGCAATCCGCTTCGCGCCAGATCCATGGTGGAGAGGGCGGCCTGCTCCAGGCAGACCCGCTCAAGCCGTCGAAACTCCCGCAGCTCTTTGTTCATGCGTCAGCTCTCGATGTCCCCCACGCCATGCGGCGCTGAGTCTGCTTAACGGATGGTAAACATCTCTCCCTAGCCGGATTGGCTGGCGCGGGGCTGATGCCTGCCGCGCATCCGCCCGGCCTCCGGCGCCGGCAGGCTTGACGGCGTTTGCCTTCCGGGAGGAAGCTTCAAATGATCCTAAACTGACGAGAACCACGGAGACGTTCGCTCCCAGCCAAGTCCGCCACCCCCATCAGCGTAAGCGCAATGGAGCTGACCATGACCACGTTCGACAAGCGCGAGCAGGGCTTTGAAGCCAAATTCGTCCACGACGAGGAGCTGATGTTCAAGGCCGCGGCCCGGTCCAACAGGCTGCTCGGGCTATGGGCCGCAGGCCAGCTTGGACTCAGCGGTGATGCCGCGGCCAGCTATGCGACGGCGCTGGTCACGGACAGTCTGGAGAGCCGGACCATCGACGACATCGTGAGCAAGGTGTCGGGCGATCTCGCCGCCAAGGGCGTGGCGCGCGAGCAGGTCGCAGCCAAGCTTCAGGAATGCCTGCATCAGGCGCTCGCGCAACTCGAAGCAGACAAAGAATAAGACCGGCGTTGCGGCTCACTCGGCATGCTTGCGCATGCCTGAATCGCTGAGCTTGTCGACATAGGCAATGCCGATCGCCGAGAGAATGAAGGTGATGTGGATCAGCACCTGCCACATCACGCCAGTCTCGGTGAAGCCGGCACGATCTGAGCCGAGATTGCCGGCCTCGATGAAGGTGCGCAGCAGCGCGATCGAGGAGATGCCGATGATGGCCATGGCGAGCTTGATCTTCAGGACGCTCGCATTGACATGACCGAGCCATTCCGGCTCGTCCGGATGGCCCTGGAGGTCGAGCCGCGAGACGAACGTCTCGTAGCCGCCGACGATGACCATCACGAGCAGATTGGAGATCATCACGACGTCGATCAGCGCGAGGACGCTCATCATGATCTGCTGCTCGGTGAGGTCGAGCGCATGCCAGGAGAGATGCCAGAGTTCCTTGAGGAACAGCGCGATGTAGACGCATTGCGCCACGATCAGCCCGAGATAGAGCGGCAGTTGCAGCCAGCGAGAGCCGAAGATGATCATCGGCAGCAGGCCCAGCCGCGGCAAGGGCGGGCGGGGTTCGGTCCCGGGTGCTGGCTCAACCGACATTCAGGCAATATCCTCGCTGGCAAGACGATCTTGCGTTCATGTAGCCCGGCAAGATGGCCGTCGGAAGACGCGAGGCGCGCTTGTTACCTTCGGTGGATCGTGCCTCTCATGCTAGCGTACCGAAAGGTCGTCCTGCGGCGGCCTGGATCGGGAGGCGGGAAGTGTCTTGGAGCGGCTTCGGCGATTGGCCCGGCCTGGTCGTGCTCGCGGCCGCGGTCATGGTTTGTGCCGGCGGCGCGGAGGTTTCGGCAACGCCGCTGACCCCGTTTCGCTACGAGGCGCAGGCGCAGCGTCATTGCCCGCACGACCACGTGGTCTGGCTCGATTTCAGGAAAGGCGTCTACTACCGCAAGGGCCAGAAGCGGTACGGCCAGGGCTTCGACGGCAGCTTCGTCTGCCTGAGCGAGGCCCGCGACAGCTTCTATCGCCGCTCGCTACTGGGCCTGCGCTGAGCAGCGCGATTCGAGGTTCAGGACGCGCCGGCTATTTCTGGCCTGGCAGCTTCACTGGTATGTGCGCGGAGGTGCTGATGATGCGGGGGCTTCCGTCGGGATAAGTGCGGTCGCCGCGGATCAGCGATTCCAGAACGAGAAAGAATTTCTCAGCAAGCATTTGCGTCACCTTCGTTGGTGATGGCCTCTTGAAATGAGTCGAGGCGCCGTACTTGGAAATTCAATCAACTAAATGGGAGCAGGGCAATCCAAAACGGATCGCATGCTGCATCGCGGTGTAGTTGTAGTTAGAAAAGAGGAAAGTGGTGGTCGTGCTCAGCCGAAAGCCAGTGCGACAAGGCTCGAGCAGAGCAGAACCAAGCCGCCGGCGGTCAATGCCAGGAAGCTATCGGATACGAGGTCATGGTTGCGCATGAGACACCTGCCGCTCTCGTCTTCGATGCTCGGTCGGATCGATCAAAATGGTCCGAACGCTGCCTTGAAAGAGGTGATGCTTGCCGTCCGCGCGAATGCCCTCAGGCCCTCGTACGGTAACCTTCAAACGCATGGGCCAGGAAGATCCCTGCGCTTACCAGACCCATCAGTGCCGAAACCGTCTCGATCATCTCAAATTCCAATCCGCCCCTGCCAGCCGAGAAAACGCGGGCGGCCTTGCACAGTCAAAAGAATTCCAGTGAAGCCTGCGACAATGGGGGTGGAGTGAGGATTTGGCGCAACAGAATGTCCGGGAGTGGTACAGAGCACGGGGGCCCGCGTTCCGTAGATCAACGGAGGGACACGAACCTCCCGTTTACCATCCCGGCGTGATCGCTGTGGGCTCCCCATTTCCGCCGTGTTCGGGTTGCGTTATCGTTACTGCATCCGACGCGGTGGTGGGCCGCCTCGGATTGAGAAGGGCCGGACAGCGCTCACCCGCAGCCAAAGCGGGTTGGGTACGCCTCCGGCGAAGTGGTATTTGGGGCGCATGGGGATCCGACGGTCAGATTCGGTTTTGCGGGCCGCACGCGGTGTTGCGGCGGTGGCGACCTGCCTTGCGCTCGCCAATTGCGCCTCGTCCAGCAAGTTCGCCAGCCGGGTCGATCCCAAGTACGGCGTGTCCTCGAGCCCCCGGGTCGTGGCGCTCGGGGATCCGGTCCCGAAGGGCGGCGGCACGTACCGCGTTGGTAAGCCCTATGTGGTGGCGGGCCGGACCTACGTGCCGGAGGAGGACGTCAACTACCGCGCCGAGGGTATGGCGTCCTGGTACGGCGACGATTTCCATGGCCGCCTGACCGCCAATGGCGAAGTGTTCGACATGACCTCGCTGACGGCGGCGCATCCGACCCTGCCGATGCCGTCCTATGCGCGGGTCACCAACGTCTCGAACGGCAAGTCGCTGATCGTGCGCGTCAACGACCGCGGGCCCTATCACGGCAACCGGCTCATCGACGTCTCGAACAAAGCCGCCGAACTCCTTGAATTCAAAGGCAATGGCGTCGCCAAGGTCCGGGTCGAATATGTCGGCCGGGCGCCGCTCGAAGGCTCGGACGACCGGCAGTTGATGGCGACTTTGCGGACCGGGATTCCGGCGCCGTCGCCCTCGATGGTCCGGGTCGCTTCGGCCAGGCCCTTTGTGCCGGAATTGCCGTCCTCGAACCGCGGCGCCATTCGCGGTGAGGTTCCGATGCCGGAAGGGCGGCCCTACAATCTCGGCACCACCTCCGCCGACATGGCCTCGCTCAATGCGACCTCTGAAATGTCAGCCTCGAGCCGCAGCCGGGGCCGGGCGCTCCAGAACGCCCGCGCCGTGTCCTATGATGCGGACGGCCGCTACGCCGCCGAGAACGCACCGTCATCGGCTGACGGTGCCGCAGAAGCCCGCAGCATCCTCAGCGGTCGCGGCCTCTACTAAGCAGGCAAATCCCCCGAGCGGCGCAGCGACGCTGCGTTGCGGATATCAGAACGGAATGCGCGCGCGTCCGCTGAAGGTCCAGATCTGCGTGTTGCCGCCGATGCCGCCGAGCTCGGCGCCGAAGCCGACTGTGGCGCCGCTCGCAAGCCTTGCACCGATGCCGCCGGTGACGCGTGCCGACCAGCCCTGGAGCAGTGGGGTCGAGGCCAGCGGCACCCCGCCCGCGGCGACGATCGCGGCCGCGTCGTCCTGGGTGAAGTAGTAGTCGGCATAGACGCCGGCATAGGGCATCAGCAGCATGCTATCGAGCCACGGCACGGGATAGGAGACCCTGTTGCCCGCAGAGGCGCGGCCGCTCGAGAAGGTGCGGGCGGCCTGGAGGGTGCCGAGCGAATCCGTATAGGCGTTCTCACGCTCCCACAGCGCGTAGACCTTGGCCGACGGCTCGATGTTGAAATTGGCCCAATTGTAGCTGCCGGTGAAGCCGGTCGCGAACATCCAGCGATTGCCGTTGAAATTGCCCTGGGCCGTGCCGGCGGTGCCGTCATAGCCGATTCCGGAATAGGTCACCGCCGCGTCGTAGCGCAGCGTCGGGATGATCTTCCAGCCGAGGTAGGCGCCGACGGTCCAGCCGTCGCCCTTCAGCTTTCCGTTGATGTCGGTCTGGGTGTAGCTGAAATTCTCGTAGCCGCCGGTCACACCGACCAGCAGGTTCGGCGCCGCACGGTAGGTCAGGCCCGACAGGAGATTGATCTGCTGGCCGTAGAGCGTGGCCTGGGTTGCGCCCTGACCGATATTGCCGGACGAGCCCCAGCGGTCGATGCCGGTGCCGCGTACGTCGATCCAGAACAGCCAGTCCTTCTGCTGCTTGAAGCGCGCTATCGGCGCCTTGGTCGGTGCCGCCCGGTCGATCGCGGCGAAGGCATCATCGATCCGCGAGGAGCCCCGCGCGGCTCGGCCGGTGCGGCCGGAGCTTCCCGTGCCGGCATAGGCATCGGCGCTTCGCGACGCCGACTGAGGTTTGTCGTCCTCGTCGCCGTCGGGCGCGGCGGCGAAGTTGACGCGCAGGCCGCCGGCGCCCGGCGTGATGTACTGTCCACCGTCGCTGAACCCTTCGGAGATCGCGGTGTCGATCGCACCGGTGATCGCCTGTCCCGAGCTCTGCGCCACGATCTTGGTGACGTTGAGCTGGAGCGCGCGCAGCTTGGCGCTGTCGGCGGGAATGTCGACAGACTGGTTCAGGGCCGGAGAGGTCGAGGCGTTGAAGGCGGGGCTGCCGTTGTAGGTCGCGGTGATGGTGTGATTGCCGACGGCGAGCGTCGTCGTCGCGAAGGTGGCGACGCCGGCCGATAGTGCGGAGGTGCCGATCGGCGCGCCGCCGTCATTGAAGGTCACCGTTCCCGTCGGCGTGCCGCCCGAGCTGCTCACGGTCGCGGTAAAGGTCACGGACTGGCCGTAGCTGCTCGGATTTTGCGACGAGGTGAGCCCCGTCGCCGTCGTGGCGGAGAGATAGTTGAACCGGTCTGCGGCCGAGGTCGGCGATGTCCCGCCGACCGTCGTCACCGTGACGTCGACGGTGCCGACGCCGGCCGGCGAGGTCGCCGTGATCGACGTCGCCGAGTTCACCGTGAAGCTGGTTGCATTGTTGGCGCCGAACTTCACGGCCGTTGTCCCCGTGAAGCCTGTACCCGTAATCGCCACCGAGGTGCCGCCAAGCGCGGGGCCGGACGTCGGCGAGATCGAGGTGACGGACGGCGCGGGCGTGAAGCTGAATTGATCGGACGCCGATGGGGCGGACGTTCCGCCCGGTGTCGTCACGGTCACGTCGACCGTGCCGGTGCCCGCGGGCGAGGTTGCCGTGATCGAGGTTGCCGAATTGACCGTGAAGCTCGCCGCATTGGTTGCGCCGAATTTCACCGCGGTCGCACCCGTGAACGCAGAGCCGGTGATCGTGACCGAGGTGCCGCCCGTCGCCGGCCCGGCGTTGGGCGCGACCGACGTCACCGCCGGCGCTGCGGCGTAGCTGAATTGATCGGCAGCGGAGGTGGCCGTCGTTCCGCCCGGCGTCGTGACTGTGACGTCAACCGTGCCCGTTCCGGCAGGGGACGTCGCCGTGATCGAGGTCGCCGAGTTGACCGTGAAGCCGGTTGCGTTGGTCGCACCGAACTTCACGGCTGTCGTGCCGGTGAAATTGGTGCCGCTGATCGTCACCGACGTTCCGCCGGCGAGCGGGCCGGCCGTCGGCGAAATCGACGTCACCGTCGGTGTGCCGAAATAGGTGAACTGGTCGGCCGCCGAGGTCGCGGACGTGCCGCCCGTGGTGGTCACCCTGACGTCCACGACACCCGTCCCGGCCGGTGATGTCGCCGTGATCTGGGTGGCTGAATTGACGGTGTAGCCGGTCGCAGGCGCGGCACCGAACGTGACCGCCGTCGCCCCAGTGAAATTGGTGCCCGTGATCGTCACTATGGTGCCGCCGGTGGCCGGACCGAAGGTCGGCGAGATCGCGCTGACCGTTGGCACCGGGACATAGGTGAACTGATCGGCGCCGGAAGTCGCCGACGTGCCGCCCGTGGTGGTCACGCGGACGTCCACGGTGCCGCTCCCCGCCGGCGACGTTGCGGTGATCTGGGTGGCTGAATTGACGGTGTAGCCGGTCGCGGCAGTTGCGCCGAAGGTGACCGCCGTCGCCCCAGGAATCCGGTGCCTGTGATCGTCACCGTGGTGCCACCCGTGCTCGGGCCGGACGTGGGCGAGATCGACGTGACCGTCGGTGCTGCGACGTAGGTGTATTGATCCGCGGCGGAGCTTGCCGACGTGCCGCCCGTGGTCGTCACCCTGACGTCCACGGTCCCGGTGCCGGCCGGCGCGGTCGCCGTGATCTGGGTTGCCGAATTGACAGTGAAGCCCGTCGCCGCTGTTGCGCCGAATACGACCGCCGTTGCTCCCGATAGATTGGTGCCGGTGATGATCACCGTCGTGCCGCCGGCCAGCGGGCCGGACGTGGGCGAGATGGACGTCACCGTCGGGGGGCCGATATTGGTGAACTGGTCAGCCGCCGACGTCGCCGACGTACCGCCGGGCGTCGTCACTCTGACGTCGATGGTGCCCGTGCCGGCCGGCGAGGTCGCGGTGATTGACGTCGCGGAGTTGAAGGTGAAGCTGGTTGCTGCCGTCGCACCGAATGTCACGGCTGTGACGCCCGTGAAATTGGTGCCCGTGATGGTCACCGACGTGCCTCCGGCAGTGGGACCTGCGGTGGGTGAGATCGATGTGATCGTAGGCGCGGGGATGTAGGTGAACTGGTCCGCCGCCGAGGTTGCCGACGTGCCGCCAACGGTCGTGACCCGGACGTCCACCGTGCCGACGCCGGCCGGTGAGGTCGCGGTGATTTGTGTTGCCGAATTGACGGTGAAGCCGGCTGCGGCGGTCGCGCCGAACGTCACGGCCGTGGCGCCGGAGAAGTTGGTGCCGGTGATGGTGACGGTGGTGCCACCTCCACCTGGACCCGAGGTCGGCGAGATCGAGGTGACGGTCGGTGCAGCAACGTAGGTGAACTGATCGGCAGCCGACGTCGCAGAGGTCCCGCCTGCGGTTGTGACCTTGACATCGACGGTGCCGGTCCCGGCTGGCGACGTCGCCGTGATCTGGGTCGCCGAATTGACGGTGAAGCCGGTCGCCGACGTCGCGCCGAAGACGACAGCCGTCGCACCGGACAGATTCGTGCCAGTGATGATGACTGTCGTGCCGCCGGTCTGCGGCCCCGCGGTCGGCGAGATCGAGGTCACGGTTGGCGGCGCGACATAGGTGAACTGGTCTGCCGCCGACGTCGCCGACGTTCCGCCCGGGGTCGTGACCCTGACATCAACGGTGCCGGTGCCTGCCGGCGAGTTCGCCGTGATCGACGTCGCAGAGTTGACAGTCACGCCCGTTGCCGACGTGGCGCCGAACGTCACGGCTGTTGCGCCCGTGAAGTTGGTGCCGGTGATCGTCACCGTCGTGCCGCCGGCAATGGGACCTGCGGTTGGCGAAATCGAAGTGATGGTTGGGGCGGGGATATAGGTGAACTGGTCAGCCGCCGATGTTGCCGACGTACCGCCAACGGTCGTGACCCGGACGTCCACCGTGCCGGTGCCTGCCGGAGATGTCGCCGTGATCGTCGTTGGTGAAACAACGGTATATCCAGCAGCCGCGGTCGCGCCAAAAACCACGGCCGTCGCGCCGGAGAAGTTGGTGCCGGTGATGGTGACTATCGTGCCGCCACCTCCAGGCCCGCTGGTCGGTGAAATCGAGGTGACGGTTGGTGCGGCGACGTAGGTGAATTGATCGGCGGCCGAAGTCGAGGTCGTCCCCCCAGGTGTCGTGACGGTGACGTCAACGGTGCCCGTGCCGGCCGGCGCCGTTGCGGTAATTTGGTTCGCTGAATTGACGGTGAAACCCGTCGCCGCCGTTGCGCCGAATGTGACAGCCGTCGCACCCGACAAATTCGTGCCGGTGATGATGATTGCCGTGCCGCCGGTCTGCGGACCGGCTGTCGGCGATATCGAAGTGACGGTCGGTGGGGCGGCGTAGGTGTACTGATCGGCCGCTGAAGTTGCAGAGGTCACGCCGTTGGTGGTGACGGTGACATCGACGGTGCCTGCGGAGCCGGCGGGTGCAGTCGCGGTGATCTGAGTGGCGGAGTTGACCGTGTAGCTCGTTGCATTGGTGGCGCCGAACTTGACGCCGCCGGCGCCGGTCGTCCCGGTAAAATTCGCGCCGTTGATGACGACGTTATTGCCGCCCGCGGTCGGCCCCGAGGTCGGAGAGACGGACGTGACCGATGGCGTGGGAAGGTTGATGGTGATCGTAAAAGACGTGTTGGTCGTTTGAGTCGTGAAGCCGCACTGGTTGGCCACCGTGCAGGCGCTCGCGTACCAGATCGTGATCGTGTCGGTGCCGCCGCCGGATTGCGAGTTGAGCGTGATGTCATACTCGGGGAACGACGTGAAACCACCATCCGGCACGGGAACGAGCGTGTAAGTTCCTTTGCTCGACGTGTAGCTCAGATTGGTCGGGGTAAGGCCTCCCGCCGTCATCGGATAATTGTTGAAGGCATCGACGTTGGGGTTGCTGCCGTTCGACGTGCCGTAAAGACCCCACGCCACGGAATTGTCGGTGACGCAAAGACCGACGGTGTTGCCGCCGCCCGTGCCGTTGATCGTGATGGTCGCACCGGTTGCCGAGCCGGTCGTGACATTGCACGCCGCATTCGCCGCCGCGATGGCACCGAGCATCAAGACGGACGCGAAGCCGATGCGTTGAACCGCTCGCCAAAGGGTCCGCAATATGCGCCGTTGTCCGGTCCGGCCGCTGTGCGCCGAGTCCGCCAATTCCCCGGATACTTCTGGCACGGCCACAGCAAATGCGTGACTCACCGGCCCCCCTCGCGGCAGCTCTCAAGAAAAGAGCCTCCGCCCTGAAATCCCTGATTGTGTAATTATTCGCGTATATTCTTGCGTGTATTTAGGAGGGGACGCCGCAAACAAATGCAAGCGTGCGCAGGCCTCAAACGTTTCGAAAACCCGCCTTGGAGAACTACTTTTCGGCGAACCGTTGCATTGCGGCAACAAATGCGTGCTTGAATAGTCGAGCCGACTTATGGTTGTGATCGCGCTTGACTGTCAGCGCAGGCTGTTTCACAATCTCGACGAGTAGGCCGTCGCGAATTCATTCTTTAATTTAAGTCTCGCCGTCGTCGATCGCATCATCACACGACAGGTCACCTGATTTTTTTTGGGGGAGGGGTCATGCCGTATCAGCCGGTTCTCGGCCAAATCATGCCTTTTGCGGGCACCATGATTCCCAGAGGCTGGGCGCTGTGCAACGGCGCGCAGCTGGCGATCCAGCAGTGGCAAGCACTGTTCTCGTTGATCGGTACCTCTTATGGCGGCAATGGCGTGACGACGTTTGCGCTTCCCGATCTGCGCGGCCGTGCCATTCTTGGTTCGAGCGGCGGCGCCGGCGCGTATCCGGTCGGCATGATAAGTGGATCGGTTTCGGTCAACATGACCGGCCTCCAACTGCCGCAGCACAATCACATGATCCAGGCGACGGCTGCGAACGGCGAGGGACGCGGTGCTACGCCCGAGAACAATATTTTCGCGACAAGCACGGCCCCCGTCGGGAAAAACATCTTCCTGGCCGCAGGCAATGCCGAGACTCCGTTGGCGACAGGCACGAATTTGGTGAACGAGGGCGGCGGTCAGCCGCACAACAACATGCAGCCCTATCTCGTCATCAGCTATTTGATCGCGATGCAAGGCCTCTACCCATCGCGAAACTAGGAGCTCTCCGGAGCGCACATCCACGGACCAGATCCAACTTCAACGCTTCGAACCAATCGCGCGTCTTGTCCATCGGCACAGCCGGGCCGGCGCGCACAGAGAGAGGGACGTTTCGCGATGGCAGATCCGTTTATCGGCGAGATACGTCTGTTCGGATTTTCCCGGATTCCGATTAATTGGCTGGCCTGTGCCGGACAGTCGCTGCCGATCTCGCAATACGAGGCCCTTTATACGGTCATCGGCACGACCTATGGCGGCGACGGCGTGCAGACCTTCAATCTTCCTGATTTGCGTGGTCGCGTGCCGATCGGCCAAGGTGCTGGCCCGGGCCTTCCCATCTATGCGATCGGCCAAATTGCGGGAGAGGAGGAGCATACGCTGATTGAAGCGGAAATGCCGGTGCACAGCCATTCGCTGATGTCGTCGACGGCCACCGCCGACACGGCAACGCCGGGGTCGAGCGTGCATCTGGCAACGTCTTCATCCGGCAATCTCTATGCCCCGATTGCGAATGCCGCTCCCTACGTGACGATGGCTCCCTGTGTCGTCCCGGCAGGCAGGAGCATCGGACATAACAACATGATGCCGACCGTCGTCGCCAATTACTGCATCTGCATCGACGGCATTTTTCCGTCTTCGGGCTAGGTCACGCCCGCACTGTTTTGAGGAAAGCAACATGTCAGATCCATACGTCGGCGAAATTCAGGTATTTCCGTTTGCCTTTGCGGTTGGCGGCTTCAACAATGTCTGGCTGCCTTGCTTCGGACAGCTCCTCGCCATTCAAGCCTTTACGACGCTGTTCTCGCTGATCGGCACCAATTATGGCGGCAACGGCTCGACCAACTTTGCCTTGCCCAATCTGAACGGCTCGGTCGCGATCAGTCAGGGGACAGGAGCGGGTTTGCAGCCGCGCATCCTCGGCGAGACCGTCGGCAGCTCACAAGTCAGCCTGATCAGCGACAACATGGCGATGCACACGCACGCGCTGCAGCTAGGCAGCAGCTCGGCGCAAAACGCCGCGCCCGGCCCAGGGACGGGAATGAACATGGTGGCGCTCAATCCGGCGTTCAACGGCTTCGTGGATCCGCCCGGCAATCTCACCTTTTCGGTCAACGCAGTCACGATCACCGGGCAGGGGCTGCCTCACGACAATATGCAGCCGACCCAGGCCCTGATCTACTGCATTGCCTCTGGGGGAATATATCCGAGCTTCCCATAACGCGTGGGCATGAGCGACGACGGCGTGCCGTTCGGCCTTGTCCCGAGCGATCCGGATTTGCGACTGCGGCCGACCAACGCCGGTGACGAGCCGTTCACACGGCAGCTCTTCCGCGAGGTCAGGGGCGAGCAATTCATAGCCGCAGGACTGTCCGGGCCGATCCTCGAGCAGATCATCGAACAACAATTCCGCAGCCAGACGGCCGGCTACGCCGCACAATTTCCGGGCGCGATCTCGTTTATCGTCACACGAAATGATGCTGCGATCGGCCGGCTGCTGCTCGATTGCGCAAGCGAGCGCTGGCATATCATCGATGTCGCACTGCTGCCGGCCGCGTGCGGGCGCGGCATCGGGACCAGGATCATCGAAGCTCTCGAAGCGGGCGCAGGGCAGCGAGGTGTCGGAGCGCTGACGCTGATGGTGCTCGCAACCAATGGAGCGGCACGCCGGTTCTACCTGCGGCAGGGATTTGCCGAGGTCGGGCAGGCGGGGGCCTCCCACATCGCAATGAGAAAGACCTCGCCTAGTCCGCAGCTGCCTCGCGCAGGAACTTGAGCAGCGCAGCGTTGACCTCGTCGGGCCGCTCCTGCTGAACCCAATGTCCGGCGCCCTCGATGATCAGCTTTCGCGTCAGATTGGGCAGCACGCGCTCGAGCTCGTTGACGCGCTTGGCGCCGATCAGGCCGGTGATGACGGCGTCTTTCGAGCCGGCAATGAACAGCGAGGGCTGATGGATCTGCGCATCCTGCCAGGGCGCCGTCAGCTCCCAATTGCGGTCCAGGTTGCGATACCAGTTCAGCCCGCCACGAAAACCGGACTTGCGAAAGGTCTCGGTGAAATAGGCGAGATCAGCCTCGCTCAGCCAGTCCGGCAGCGGCTCGCCGGGAGTGCCGTGGTCGAGGAAGCCTCGGCCCTCCTGCACGAACATGGCAGCGCTGGGATCCGCAAGGCCGCGCCCGCCGAGCACGACACGCATGGTGCGGGCGACATCACGCTCGAACTCGGCCTCGGCGACGCCGGGCGGCTGGAAGTATTGCCAGTAGAAATTGGTGACCCCGTTCTGGTGCAGCAGATCGAGCGGCTTGCCGCGCCCCCTGAATGGCGGCGGCACGCTGAGGCCCGCCACGGCGGTGAAGATGTCGGGCCGGAACAGCGCCGCGTGCCAGGCCACCGGCGCGCCCCAGTCGTGGCCGACCACCATCGCCTTGCGCTCGCCGAGCGCCTGCACGAGGCCAACGACGTCGCCGACCGTGTCGAAGATCGAATAGGCGGCAACGTCCGCCGGCGCCGCGCTCTGGCCGTAGCCGCGCATGTCGGGAGCGACAACGTGGAAGCCGGCGTCCGCGAGCGCCGGGATCTGGTGACGCCAGGAATAGGAGAGTTCCGGCCAGCCATGGCACAACACCACCAGCGGACCTTGGCCGGCTTCGCGGATGAACAGATCGATCCCGTTGGCCTTGATCACGCGAGTGGACGACATCGCTTTTCCGCCTTGTTTCAGGGGTTTGGTCAAGAAATATGAGGTGCCACGATAGGGGCGCGGCGAGAATCGTGCAATCTCGGGTTCCGGCGGCCAGCCTCGTGTTGTTCGCATCGGTTCCTGCTGTTAGAACGCCGCTCTCAGGGCTTGGCCATGGCATTTCGTCTTTTTCCGCTCCGTCGCAGCCGGTTCTCCGCCGGAGCGCTGGTGCGCGGGCTGATTGCGACCATTCTGGTGGCGGGCATCGCCTGGGGCGGGGCGCTCTACGCCGCCAATCAGAGCATCCAGGGTGCGAAGAAGACGGAAGATTCCGGCTTCGATGGTGATGCCCCCACCGCGATCCTGATCGAGGCCTCCAGCGGCAGCGTGCTGTTCGAGAAGAACGCCGACGAGCTGCGTGCGCCCTCCAGCATGATGAAGCTGATGACGGCGGAGGTCGTCTTCAACGCCATCAAGAAGGGCGACATGAAGCTGACCGACGAGTACCGGATCAGCGAGAACGCCTGGCGCAAGGGCGGGGCGCCCTCAGGCGGCTCGACCATGTTCGCCGCCATCAACAGCAAGGTCTCGGTCGACGATCTCCTGCATGGTGCGATCATCCAGAGCGGCAACGATGCCTGTATTGCGCTGGCCGAAGCCATGGCGGGCAATGAGCGGATCTTCGCTGCCGATTTCATGACCAAGCGCGCCCGCGAGCTCGGCATGACCAAGTCGACCTTCGGCAATTCCAACGGCCTGCCCGATCCCGGCAACAAGATGACCGTGCGTGAGCTCGGCATCCTTGCCCGGCACATCATTCTCGACTTCCCCGAATTCTACAAACTGTTCGGCGAGAAGGAGTACACTTGGAACAAGATCCGCCAGCCCAACCGCAATCCGCTGCTCAATTCGATGGAAGGCGCTGACGGGCTGAAGACCGGCTACACCAAGGAGGGCGGCTACGGCATGGTCGGCTCGGCGGTGCAAAACGGCACGCGGCTGATCGTGGTCGTCAACGGGCTGGAAGATCCTGAGGATCGCGCGACGGAAGCCAAGAAGATGCTGGAATGGGGCTTTCGCAATTTCGAGACCCGCACCTTGATCGCAGCTGATCAGCAGGTGGGTTACGCCAAGGTGTTCGGCGGCGAGAGCCGTTCGGTCAAGCTCGTCGCCAAGACGCCCGTGAAGGTGATGGTGCACAAGAACGGCAGCGACAAGCTGATCGCGCGCATCGTCTATAGTGGCCCGGTGCGCGCGCCGATCGAGGTCGGCCAGAAGGTCGGCGTGGTCAAGGTCTGGCGCAGCGGCAACATCGCGGTGGAGACGCCGGTCTATGCGGCCGAGGCGATCGGCACCGGTTCGACCATGCGCCGCGCCATTGACGGCGCCAGCGAGCTTGTGATCGGTATGTTCCGAGCAGGCGCCGAGAAGCTCTGATCATGAGTGAGAACGCGGTACAGCGCCCGTCCGGACGCGGACGTTTCATCACCTTTGAGGGCGGTGAGGGGACGGGCAAGTCGACCCAGATCAAGAAGCTCGCCGACCGCCTCAAGGCGGCCAGGATGCGGACCCTCGTCACGCGCGAGCCCGGCGGCTCGCCGGGTGCCGAGATCATGCGCCACCTGGTGCTGTCGGGGATGGGCAAGCTGCTCGGGCCCGAAGCCGAGACGCTGCTGTTCGCCGCCGCGCGCGACGATCATGTGCGTACCGTGATCCAACCCGCGCTCAATCGGGGCGCCTGGGTGCTGTGCGACCGCTTCGCCGACTCGACGCGGGCCTATCAGGGCAGCCTCGGCCGCGTGCCGGTGGCGCTGATCAACGCGATGCAGCGGGTCACGATCGGCGATCTCAAGCCGGACCTCACCATCATCCTCGATCTGCCGGTCGAGATCGGATTGCAGCGTGCTGCCGTGCGCCGTGGCAGCGGCACGCCTGACCGCTTCGAGGGCGAGCAGCTCAGCTTCCACCAGGGCCTGCGCGAGGCCTATCGCAAGATTGCCGAGGACGATCCCGGCCGTTGCGTGCTGATCGACGCCAATTCCGACCCCGACACGGTCGCAGGGCGCGTCTGGACCGCGCTGCGCGATCGCCTGCTTCCGACGCCGGCCTCGGTGGTGTCCGCATGAGCCCGCGTCAGGCCGGGCGCGAGAGCGCCATTCCGCATCCGCGCGAGACGTCGACGCTGTTCGGCCATCGCGAGGCCGAGACGGCGCTGCTCGCGGCCTATCGCAGCGGGCGTATCCCGCATGCCTGGCTGATCGGGGGGCCGCAGGGGATCGGCAAGGCGACGCTGGCCTATCGCATGGCGCGCTTCGTGCTCGCCCACGGCCAGCCGCTGGCGCCCTTCGTGCAGCGCGCCGAAGACCTCGCGATCGACCCTGACGACGCCGTGGCGCGGCAGGTCGCGGCGAGCTCGCATGGCGGGCTGTTGACGCTCGAACGCACGGCCAACGACCGCGGCGTGATGCGCACCGTGATCACCGTGGACGAGACGCGCGAGACGATCGGTTTCTTCGGCTCGACCGCTGCGGCCGAAGGCTGGCGCGTCTGCATCGTCGACACCGTCGACGAGCTCAATCCGAATGCGGCCAACGCGCTGCTGAAGATTCTCGAGGAACCGCCGCAGCAATCGCTGTTCCTGCTGGTGAGCCACGCGCCCGCACGCGTGCTCGCCACGATCCAGTCGCGCTGCCGCAAGCTGCGCCTGCGCGCGCTCGCGACCGACGATGTGATTGGTGCAGCCGCCGCAACCGCCGATCTCGACCCGAATGATTCGGCGTTGCGCGAGGCCGCGGAAGCGTCCGAAGGCAGCGTCGCGCGGGCGCTGACGTTGCTCGGCGGCGATGCACTCAAGCTCCAGCAACGCACGGCGGCGATGCTGGCGCGACTGCCACAGGTCGACCCGCGCGAGTTACACACGCTCGGCGATTCGCTTCCCACCAACGACCGCGTCGCGCTTGCCGCCTTCGTCGACGGCATCGATCGCTGGATCGCGGAACGCCTGCACACCGACGAGGCCAATGCCAATCAGAACCTGCCGCGCCTTGCGCGCCTAGCTGAGGTATGGGAAAAGATCGTCCGCGCCGCGCGCGACACCGAAACCTACAATCTGGAGCGAAAGCCCTTGGTCTTCTCGGTGTTCGGCTGGCTGGCGGACGCAACGCGCTAGGCGCAGGTTCGTTTCCAAATTCGAGAAGCCGGTAAAGGAATTCGTCGTGGCAACGCGAGCTAAGAAAACTGCCAAGGGCAAGAGCAGCAAGGACAAGAAGAAGGCTGCTAAAAAGGCCGCGAAGAAGGCTGTGAAGGCCATTGCGCGCAAAGGTGCCAAGAAGGTCAAGAAAGCCACGAAGACCAAAAAGACGGCCGTCAAGAAGGGCGTGAAGAAGAGCGCTGCGAAGACGGCCAAGAAAGTCGGCAAGAAGGCTGCGAAGAAGCAGGTCGTCGCCAAGAAGGTCTCGAAGAAAAACGCCGCTACGAAGCCCGCCAAGGCTCCGGCGAAGAAGGTGGCCAAGAAGGCCGCAGCGCCCGCCGTGACCGCCGCACCGGCTCCCGTTGCCGCGCCGCCGAAGGCTGTGAAGCCCAGGGTGTCGAAGCCCAAGGCGCCGCCTGCGCCGAAGCCGGTCGCAGCTCCGCAGGCAGCCGCGCCCGTTTCAGCCCCCGCGCGCGATAATGTCTTCTACATCACGACCGCGATCGCGTACCCGAACGGCAGCCCGCATATCGGTCACGCTTATGAGGCGATCGCGACCGACGTGCTGGCGCGTTTCGCACGGCTCGACGGCAAGGAAGTGTTCTTCCTGACCGGCACCGACGAGCACGGCCTGAAGATGGTCCAGACCGCTCAGAACGAGGGTCTGACGCCGGCTGCGCTCGCGACCCGCAATGCCGGCCGCTTCAAGGAGATGGACGAGCGTCTGAACGTGTCGTTCGACCGCTTCATCCGCACCACCGAGGCGCAGCACCATCGCTCGACCCAGGAAATCTGGCGGCGCATGGAGGCGAACGGCGACATCTATGCCGACACCTATGCCGGCTGGTACTCGGTCCGTGATGAGGCCTATTACGCCGAGGATGAGACGCGCCTGAACGATGACGGCGTGCGGCTCGGGCCGCAGGGCACGCCGGTCGAATGGGTCGAGGAGAAGAGCTATTTCTTCCGCCTGTCCGCCTATCAGGACAAGCTGCTCAAGCTGTACGAGACGAAGCCCGACTTCATCGGTCCGGACTCCCGCAAGAACGAGGTGGTGAGCTTTGTCAGGGGCGGCCTGCGCGACCTCTCGATCTCGCGCACGACGTTCGATTGGGGCGTCAAGGTGCCGGGCGACGAAGAGCACGTGATGTATGTCTGGGTCGACGCGCTCACCAACTACCTCACCGGCGTCGGCTTCCCCGACGAGAGCGACACGAACTGGCGCTACTGGCCGACCGATGTGCACATCATCGGCAAGGACATCATCCGCTTCCATGCGGTGTACTGGCCGGCTTTCCTGCTATCGGCCGGGATCCCGCTGCCGAAGCGGGTCTACGCCCACGGCTTCCTGTTCAACAGGGGCGAGAAGATGTCGAAGTCGGTCGGTAACGTCGTCGACCCCTTCAACCTCGCCGACCAGTACGGCGTGGACCAGATGCGCTATTTCTTCCTGCGCGAGGTGCCGTTCGGACAGGACGGCAACTACAACCACGAAGCCATCGTCGCGCGCATCAACGCCGATCTCGCCAACGATCTCGGCAATCTCGCGCAACGCTCCCTGTCGATGATCGCCAAGCAACTGGGCGGCGTGCTGCCGGAGCCCGGCGCGTTCAGCGACAACGACAAGGCGATCCTGGCGATGGCCGACGGCATGATCGCCAGGTCGCGCGAGGCGATGGCGACGCAGCAGATCCATCACTGGCTCAATGCCGTGTGGGCCGTGGTCGCGGAGGCCAACCGCTATTTCGCGGGCGAGGCGCCGTGGGCACTCGCCAAGACCGATCCTGCGCGGCAGAAGACGGTGCTTTACGTCACCGCGGAAGTCGTGCGTCAGATCGCGATCCTGGCCCAGCCGGCGATGCCGACCGCATCTAGCTTGCTGCTCGACAGCCTCGGCATTCCCGAGGGCGAGCGGACCTTCGCGATGCTCGGTGGTGCCAAGCGCATCGCGCCCGGCTCGACGTTGCCGGCGCCGACACCGGCGTTCCCGCGCTACATCGAGCCTGCGGCGTAAGGTGCTGGCCCGATGCTGGTCGACAGCCACTGCCATCTGGATTTTCCCGACTTTGCGGAAGATCTCGACGGGATCGTGTCGCGGGCGCGTGCGGCCGGTATCGGGCGCATGGTCACGATCTCGACGCGGGTGCGAAAGCTCAATCAGCTTCTGGCCATCGCCGAGCGGTTCGACGACGTCTATTGCTCGGTCGGCACTCATCCGCACAACGCGGATGAGGAAGACGGCATCGCGCCGGACGAGCTGATCGGGCTGACGGAGCATCCCAAGGTCGTCGCGCTCGGCGAGGCCGGGCTCGACTATTTCTACGACAACGGCTCGCCGGAGGCGCAGGCGAGGGGCTTTCGCGCTCACATCGCCGCCGCGCGCGCGACCGGCCTGCCGCTCGTGATCCACACCCGCGAGGCGGACGAGGATTGCGGCCGCATCCTGGAGGAGGAGGCGGCCAAGGGATCGTTTCGGGCCGTGCTGCATTGTTACACGGGCGGGCGCGAGCTGGCGCTGAAGGCGGTGGCGCTCGGGCTCTATGTCGGCTTCACCGGCATCCTGACCTTCAAGAAATCGGAAGCCCTGCGCGCGCTTGCGGCCGAACTGCCGTCCGACCGTATTCTGGTTGAAACAGATTCACCCTATCTTGCGCCCGGCAAGTTCCGAGGCAAACGCAACGAGCCGGCCTATGTGGTCGAGGTCGCCAAGGTGCTGGCCGAAACCCGCGGCGTGACCCTCGAAGAGATTTCTCGCCAGACCACCGACAACTTCTTCCGGCTGTTCTCCAAGGTGAAAGCTTAAGGTTGGGAGCCACATGACGCTGACACTGACGATCCTGGGTTGCGGCTCCTCCGCCGGCGTGCCGCGCCCGGCGCTCGGCTGGGGTGCCTGCGATCCCAACAATCCAAAAAACCGCCGCCGCCGCTGCTCGCTGCTGGTCGAACAGACATCACACCACGGCACCACGCGCATCGTGATCGACACCGCGCCGGATCTCCGCGAGCAACTGATCGACACCAATGTCGATCACATCGATGCGGTGTTTCTGACCCATGAGCATGCCGACCAGACCCATGGCATGGATGATCTGCGTTCGGTCGTGCTCCACATGCGCAAGCGCATTCCGGTCTATTTCAACCAGTCGACCGCGAAAGACATCATGGCGCGGTTCTCCTATTGCTTCATCTCGCCGGAAGGAAGCGACTACCCACCGATCCTGCACCGGCATTCGATCGAGGCCGGCGAGAGCCGGATCATCAGCGGCAAGGGCGGGGACGTCTCGATGACCGCCTTCCTGGTTCAGCACGGCCAGATCCCCGCGCTCGGCTATCGCATCGGCAATGCCGCCTACACGCCCGACCTCAACGACATCCCGCGCGAGAGTTTTGGCGCGCTGGAAAATCTCGATGTCTGGATCGTCGACGGCCTGCGCTACACCCAGCATTCCAGCCATTTCAGCATCAACGACGCGCTGTCCTGGATCGAGCGCTTCAAGCCGAAGCGTGCCGTCATCACCAACATGACGGCCGACGTTGATTACGAGGTAATCCGACAGTCGCTGCCCGCGGGCGTGGTGCCGGCCTATGACGGGATGCGGCTGGAGACGCACTGAACCTGAGGTGGAAATTCCGGCACGGGGCGGCATACCCCTTGCTAGCGCGGGCTCCGTCATGTTGATCTAACGTCTGAAGGACAGGCGTTGGGCAGGGCGATATGCAAACGGGGGCTGGTGACACGTGATCACGGGAGCCGGTTGAATCGCCTCGGACGAGGATGGGGTCGCGTTGGCAGGAGACGATGTAACGAAGCAGGGACCAGTGCGGCGCGCTCTGGATCTCCTTTATCTCGGAGCGGGCTACGCTGCCGGCGTCTTCATGGTTGCGATCTTCGCCATCATGATGATCATGTCGGTCGGGCGGCAGTTTGCGATCAACATTCCCGCCGGCGATGATTTCGCGTCCTGGTGCATGGCTGCGATGGCGTTTCTCGGCCTCGCCCACACCTTCAAGCGCGGCGAGATGATCCGCGTCGGCCTGCTGCTGGAGCGCCTGCACGGGCGGACGAAGCAGATCGCGGAGATCGTGGCGCTCGGCATTGCGACCGCCTTCATTCTCTACTTCACCCGGCATGCGATTCAGATGACTTACGACTCCTGGCGCTTCAACGACGTGGCGCAGGGTGTAGTCGCGCTTCCGCTCTGGATTCCCCAGCTCGGCTTTGCCGGCGGACTCGTGATCCTGTCGATCGCGCTGATTGATGAAATGGTCAATGTCATCGCCGGCAACCGGCCGAGCTATGAGAAGGGCTCGCCCGACGAGACGCCGGACGAATTCATCGAGCGCATCTCGCAAGGCGGGGGCGGTTGACCATGGCCAATCTCGGCATGATCGAGCTGTCCTTCATCCTGCTCGGGGTCATGATCCTGTTGCTGGGAAGCGGCATCTGGATCGCGGTCTCGCTCGGGCTCGTCGGCTTCGTCGCGATGGCACTGACCACGAGCTTGCCGCTCGGCTCTGTGCTTGCGACCACGACCTGGAGCGCCAGCTCGTCCTGGACGCTGGCCGCCTTGCCGCTGTTCATCTGGATGGGCGAGATCCTGTTCCGAACCAAATTGTCGGAAGAGATGTTCCGCGGTCTGTCGCCGTGGGTGCAGTGGCTGCCCGGGCGCTTGACGCATGTGAACGTGATCGGCTGCGGCATCTTCGCGGCAGTGTCGGGCTCTTCAGCCGCGACCTGTGCGACCATCGGCAAGATCGCGCTGCCCGAGCTCGACAAGCGCGGCTACGACAAGGGCTTGAGCCTCGGATCGCTCGCAGGCTCCGGTACGCTCGGCCTCTTGATCCCGCCGTCGATTCCGATGGTGGTCTACGCGGTCACGGCGAACGTCTCCGTGCTTCAGGTGTTCCTCGGCGGCTTCCTGCCGGGCGTGCTCGTGATGGTGCTCTATTCCGGCTACATCATCATCTGGTCGCTGCTCAACCCGAAAAAGGTTCCACCGCGCGATCCGCCGATGCCATTCCGGCAGAAGCTGCGCGAGTCGGCCAAGCTCGCGCCTTGCCTGTTGTTGATCATGGCGGTCTTCTTCTCGCTCGTGCTGGGCTTTGCAACCGCGACAGAATGCGCCGCGTGGGGCGTCACTGGCGCGCTGCTGCTGGCGTGGTGGAGCGGCACGCTGACGCGCAAGAACTTCCTCGAGAGCATCATGAGCGCGACGCGCCTGACCTGCATGATCATGCTGATCCTCGCAGGCGCCGCCTACACCACGGCCGCGATGGCCTATACGGGCATTCCGGCCGCGCTCGCCACCTGGGTTCAGGGACAGCAGCTCACGCCGGGCATGCTCGCGCTGTATCTGAGCATCATGTACATTATCCTGGGTTGCCTGATCGACGGCATCTCGATGATCGTGCTGACCGCCGTCATCGTGCTGCCGATGGTCAAGCAGGCCGGTCTCGACCTGGTCTGGTTCGGCGTCTATCTCATCATCCATGTCGAGATGGCGCAGATCACGCCGCCGGTCGGCTTCAACCTGTTCGTGCTCCAGAACATGAGCGGCCGAGACACGTTCACGGTCGCGCGGGCCGCGTTTCCGTTCTTCGTCCTGCTGCTTGCCTCCGTATTCATCATCACGGAGTATCCGCAGATCGTGATGTTTTTGCCCAAGCTCGCCTTCCCAGACTGAGCGTACCTGTATTCAAATTGACTGTGAGGAGAAGTCCGATGAAGTCTCGTTTCGTCCGCGCAGGCCTGATCGCCGGCGCCATGCTGGCCGCGACGCCCGCTTTGGCCCAGACCAAATGGAATCTGCCGGCAGCCTATCCCGCCGACAATCCGCACTCTGAAAACCTGGTCGCTTTCGCCAAGGACGTCGATGCCGCCACGTCCGGCAAACTCCAGATCACGGTTCATCCCGGCGCCTCGCTGTTCAAGGCGCCCGACATCAAGCGCGCGGTGGTGACCGGGCAGGCGCAGATGGGCGAGGTGCTGTTGTCGATTCACGAGAACGAGGATCCGCTCTTTGGTGTCGACGTCGTGCCGTTCCTGGCAACCAGCTTCCCGGACGCGATGAAGCTGTATCAGGCCTCCAAGCCCGCGATTACGAAGAAGCTCGAGGCGCAGGGCCTCAAGCTGCTGTTCGTCGTGCCGTGGGCGCCGCAGGGTGTCTATGTCAACAAGCCGCTCGCGACGATTGAAGATATGAAGGGCCTGAAATGGCGCGCCTATAATGTCGGAACCGCGCGTATCGGCGAGTTGGTCGGCGCGCAGTCGGTCACGATCCAGGCAGCCGAATTGCCGCAGGCGCTCGCGACCGGTGTCGTGAACTCCTTCATGTCGTCGGGCGGCACCGGCTACGACGCGAAGGCCTGGGAGTCGCTCAAGTACTTCTACGACGTACAGGCCTGGGTCCCGAAGGACTATACCTTCGTCAACAAGGCCGCGTTCGACGCGCTCGACAAGCCGACCCAGGAGGCGATCCTGAAAGCTGCGGCAACGGCGGAGACGCGCGGCTGGAAGGCCTGGCAGGACAAGAGCACCTGGTACATCGATCAGCTCAAGGCCAAGGGCATGACGGTCGAGCCGCCGAGCCCGGCACTCAAGGCCGGCTTCCAGAAGATCGGCGAGCAGCTCACTGCCGATTGGCTCAAGAAGGCAGGGCCCGATGGCCAGGCGCTGATTGACGCCTACAAGAAGATGTGAGGACGGAGAGGGCGTCCGCTCGCCGCCGTCCGGCGTGCGGGCGGACGTCTTTCGTCGATCGCGGCTGGGTCACCACGCGTAGCGCAGGCTGGCCCTGCCGGTGTAGGAGCGGACCAGGCTCGACACTTCGCTGTCGAGGTTCGCCGAGGCCGACCAGCCGTTCAGGTCGCGCAGCTCGATTGCAACGCCGGTCAGCGCCGCGTTCGGCGCCAATGCCGTGCCGCCGACGATGAAGCCTTGGCCGGGCAGGGACCGGAACGCGGTCGGGATCGACTGCCCCGCGCTGAAATCGTGCGCCCACGCGAGCCGTCCGCGCAGGCTCATCATACCTCCAAGCAGCGCAAAGGACGTGCTCGTGCGCAGGCCGAGCTCGGCGCGGGTGTCGGTGAAGCTGTCGTTGCCGGCCGCCGAGGGAGACGGATCGGCGTAGGCTGGCTGCGCGGCATTGGAGGGCAAGCGGAAGGTGGTGATCTGCGCAGCCGCATAGGGTATGACGCCGAGTGAGGGCATGGCAAAACGATAGCCGCCTTCGAGGCGACCGGAATAGGCATTGGCATTGACCGCCACGTTGAGCTGGCTCGTGCCGGCCGGCGTGACCTGATAGTCGCCGGTGATGGCCTGCCAGCCATAGGCGAGCGCGGTTGCGACATAGGCCGGTCCGACCGAATGCCTGACGAAGGTGCCGGCCTGGAAAAGATCGGAACGGCCGCTGGAGAAGTTGTTGGCATAGCCGGTGCCGCCGCCGGCGAGCGCGAAGCCCATTCGCGTCTGCGGCGATAGTGAGTAGTCCGCGCCGACCACCGTGCCAAAACTCCGGCTGGCGGAGCCGCTGCCGCCGGTCGACACCTGCGAGCCGCCGAAGCCGGTGGCCCAGACGTTCCAGTGCGCGGACGCGAGCGAGGGTCTGCCGTAGATCGCTCCATAGGCTTCGCGTCCGATGCCGCCATGCGTCGGGTCGTTGCCGACATCGGCGTAGGCCGCGAGCTCCGCGTCAAGCTCCGCGGGGCCGATGCCGCGGCCGTCGATGGCGGGATCGAGCAAAGCTTGCGTGAACTGCGTCATCGCCAGGAACGTGGCCTGCGCCGTCTCGGGCCGCGAGGCGCTATCGGTGCCGCCGCTGAAGGACAGCCGCATGCCGACGAATCGCCCTCCGCCGGCAAAACCCTGCTGCGGTTCGCCGCTCCAGCCATAACCCGGCTGCATGCCACCGCCGCTGCCGCCGTTGCCAAACCAGGCGCCGGAGAAAGCCGATGTCTGCGGCCCGCCGAATGCGGCGCCGCCGAACGCGGGATTGGCAAAATTGTCGAAGCCATAGCCGGGCGCATTCGGTCCCGCGGCGGCATATCCCGGCATGCCCGCTGGGGCGCCGAAGCCGAACTCGCGCATGACTTGCGCCTCAGCCGCGCGCGGCAGCAGCAATCCGGCCGTCAATAGCAGCAGCGCCAGACGCGCGCACACGTCTGCGCTCAAGACACGAACCGCATGAAGCGCCCCAACAGCGCCGGTCGCCAGCCACGCAGCCCGCGCGGCGAATCATCTGGAATCAGCGAATCCGACGAGGCGGAATCGTAAATGCGTCTCTAATGTTTTCCAATCTTTTCCTGTCGTGTCCGAACGTCGTCGAACCTGCACGATCGGTTTCGGAACAACGCGCAATCGCTGCACAGGCCCGACTAAATGTTTCCAAATGTTTCTGAGTCCGCGGCAGTCAGGCCGAGATCGCCTTCACCGATCCAACCTCGTTGCGCAGCAGGAATTTCTGGATCTTGCCCGTGGACGTCTTCGGGATCGGTCCGAACACGACGGCCTTCGGCGTCTTGAAGCCGCTCATATGCGTGCGGCAGAAGGCGATGATGTCGGCCTCGGTCGCGCTGGCGCCGTCCTTCAGCTCGACGAAGGCGCAAGGAACTTCGCCCCATTTCGGATCGGGCTTTGCGACCACGGCTGCGAACAGCACGGCCGGGTGCTTGTAGAGGATGTCCTCGACCTCGACGGACGAGATGTTCTCGCCGCCGGAGATGATGATGTCCTTGGAGCGGTCCTTGATGGTGACGTAGCCCTGCGCGTCCAGCACGCCGAGGTCGCCGGTGTGAAACCAGCCGCCTTCGAACGCTTCCTTCGTCGCCTCCTCGTTCTTGAGATAGCCCTTCATCACGATGTTGCCGCGGAACATGACCTCGCCGATGGTCTCGCCGTCGCGCGGCACCTCTCGCATCGTTTGCGGGTCGATGACGGTGACGCCTTCCTCGAGCGGGTAGGGCACGCCCTGCCGCCGCTTCATGCGCGCGCGCTCGGCGGCAGGCAGATCGTCCCAGCCGGGCTGCTCCGCGCAGACGGAGGCGGGGCCGTAGACCTCGGTCAGGCCATAGACATGGGTCAGCTTGATGCCGATGTTCTCGGCGCCTTCGAGCACCGCGACCGGCGGCGCGGCGCCGGCGATCAAGCCGACGACGCGGCGGGCGGCATCGCCTTTCGGTGCATCGGGCGCGTTGATCAGCGTGTTGTAGACGATCGGCGCGCCGCACATGTGGGTGACGCCGTGCTGCTTGATCAGTTCGAAAATCTTCGTCGGCTCGACCTTGCGCAGGCAGACATTGACGCCGGCCGCGGCCGCGATGGTCCAGGGGAAGCACCAGCCGTTGCAATGAAACATCGGCAGCGTCCAGAGATAGACCGGATGCTGGCCGAGATTGCCGGCAAGGATGTTGCTGACGGCGTTGAGGTAGGCGCCGCGATGGTGGGTGACGACGCCCTTGGGATTTCCTGTCGTGCCCGAGGTGTAGCTCAGCGCGATGGCATCCCATTCGTCGCGCGGCAGGATGGCGGTGAACGCCGGATCGCCTTGCGCGACGGCGGCCTCATATTCGATCTCGCCGATGCGCTTGCCACCCTTGAACGCGGCATCGTCGACGTCGACGACGAATGGCTTCGGCCCCTTCATCTGCGCGAGCGCGTCGGTGATGACGCCTGAAAATTCCGGATCGACCAGAATGATCTTCGCGCCGCCATGGTCGAGCTGGAACGCGATCGAGGGCGCATCGAGGCGAATGTTGAGCGCGTTGAGCACGGCGCCGGTCATCGGCACCGCGAAATGCGCCTCGTTCATCGCCGGAATGTTCGGCAGCATCGCCGCCACGGTGTCGCCGACGCCGATGCCCTTGCCGGCAAGCCAGGACGCAAAGCGCTTGCAGCGCTCATGGGTCTGGTGCCACGTGAAGCTGCGGCCCTCATAGACGGTGCTGAATTGGTCGGGATAGACGGCGGCGCTGCGCGCAAGGAAGCTCAGCGGGCTCAGCGGCACGTAGTTGGCGGGGGTCTTGTCGAGGCCGATATCGTACTGGTTCTGCCGCTCGCTCATCGACATCCTCCTCGAGGCCGCCTTACAGGAATCCGATCGAAATCCAGGGGAAGATCGCGACGATGATCAATCCCACCAGCAGCGCCAGCAGATAGCCCCAGATCGGCCTGATGCCCTCGGCCGGATCGACGCGTCCGATGGCGCAGGCGGCATAATAGCCGACGCCGAACGGCGGGGCGAATAGCCCGATACCCATCGCCAGAATGATGATCATGGCATAGTGCACCTCGTGCACCCCGACGAGGCGCGCGATCGGAAACAGCAGCGGCCCGAACAACACGATCGCCGGGATGCCCTCCAGCACGCTGCCGAGGATCACGAAGGCCAGGATCGAGACCGCGATGAAGGTGGCAGGCCCACCGGGCAATCCGGTCATGGCTGAAGCCAGCGAGCGCGAGAAGCCTGATTGGGTCAGGCCCCAGGCCATCCCGGTCGCCGTGCCGATGATCAGCAGGATCGCGCCTGACAGCGCCGCGGTCTCGACCAGCATCGGAAACAGCCGCCGCCAGTCGAAGCGGCGGTAGACGAGGAGGCCGACCAGGGCGCCGTAGACGATGCCGATCGTGGAGACTTCGGTCGCGGTCGCAATGCCCTCGACCACGGCGTAGCGGATCACGAAGGGCAGCGCGAGCGCGGGCAGGGCGATGATGAAGGTCTTGCCGATCTCGGACGCCCTGGCGCGGCGGACATGGCTCATGTCCTCGTGGCGGTAGCGCCACCACACCAGCATGCAGAGCGTGATCGCGAGCACCACGCCGGGCAGCAGGCCGCCGGTGAACAGGGCGGCGATCGACACGCCCGTGACCGATCCGATCGTGATCAGCACGAGGCTCGGCGGAATGGTCTCCGTCTGGGCGCCGGTCGCCGCAAGCAGCGCGACGAGATCGCCCGGCTTGGCGCCGCGCTGCTTCATCTCCGGGAACAGCACCGGCGCGACCGCCGCCATGTCGGCGGCCTTGGCGCCGGAAATGCCGGAGACCAGGTACATGGCGCCGACCAGCACGTAATGCAGGCCGCCGCGGACGTGGCCGAGCAGGTTTGCGAGGAACGCCACCATGGCCCGCGCCATGCCGGTCATCTCGATCAGGAGCCCGAGGAATACGAACAGCGGCACCGAGAGCAGGATGAGGTGGCTCATGCCCTCGTCCATCCGCCCGACCAGCACCATCACCGGGGTGCGCGTGGTCAGCGCCAGATAGCCGAAGATCGCGAGGCCAAAGCCAAACGCAATGGGAACGCCAGCAAACACGCAGAAGCCGGCGACGCCGACGAAGAAGATGACGAGGTTGAGATTGCCGAGCGGTCGCAACAACGGTTCCGCCAGCCAGAACAGGCCGATCACGACGGCAACGGTGGCGACGGCCGCCGCGACCGTCCGGTAATCGGCCGCGCGCAGCAGCCGCAGCATAGCAAAGGCCACCATCAGGCCGATGCCGGCCGGCAGCGCGGCGGCGCGCCAGACGTTCGAGATCTGGAGCGCCGGCGTGGTGATGTAGCTTTCCTCGTAGGCATAGTCGCAGGACGGCCAGACGATCAGCACCAGAAACGCCAGCGCCGCGCAGGTCGCAACCAGATCGAGCCAGGCCCGCATCGCAGGCCGTGCGCTGGCGACGATCGCGGTCATGCGCATGTGCTCGGAGCGGTGGAACGCAACCGCCGCGCCGAGCATGGCGAGCCACAGGAACAGGATCGAGGCGAGCTCGTCCGACCAGATCAGCGGCCGGTGCAAACCGTAGCGTGCGACCACGCCGGCAAACAGGATCACGATCTCGGCGATGACCAGGATCGCCGCCGGGATTTCGACGAGGAGGCCGAGCGCGCGTTCGAGCGAAGTCAGCAGCGAAGGTCGGCGAGGGGACCGAGCAGTCGCCTCGCCCGCCACTTCGATCACTTCGACCTCGACATGAGCCATCCTGATACGAACCTCGGCGGCCCCAACGCGTTACGACAGCTTGCCGACAGCCTTTTCCAGCAGGTCCCAGGCCTGATCGCCATACTTGCCCTTCCACTCGGCATAGAAGCCGGCGGAGCGCAGCTTGTCGCGGAACGGCGCAACGGTCGGCTGGTTGAAGGTCAGGCCTTTGCCGGCCAGCTCCTGCTGGAGGTTGGCATTGAGCTTGGCGGTGTCAGCGCGTTCGTTGACGGCGGCGGCATTGATGTTCTTGGCGACGATCGTGCGCACGTCCTGTGGGAGCTTTTCCCAGGCTCTGCGGTTGGCCAGGAACCAGAAGCCGTCCCACATGTGGTTGGTCAGCGAGCAGTATTTCTGCACCTCGTAGAGCTTGGCGGTCGAGATGATCGCCAGCGGGTTCTCCTGGCCCTCGACGATCTTGGTCTGGAGCGCCGAATAGACCTCGCTGAAATTGATTGAGGCGGGCGCGGCGTCGAACGCCTTGAACATCGAGGTCCACAGCGGCGACACCGGCACGCGGATCTTGAAGCCCTTGAGGTCGTCAGGCCCGGTGATCGGCTTGCTCGACGACGTGGTCTGGCGGAAGCCGTTGTCCCAGATCTTGTCCATCACCTCGAGGCCGGCCTTCTTGATCTCGCCGCGGACATGGGCACCGAGGTCGCCGTCCATGGCCTTCCAGACCGTGTCGTAGTCCGGGAACGCGAAGCCGATGCCGTTGATGGACGCGGCCGGCACCAGGGTCGACAGGATCAGGCCGGACAGCGTGAAGAACTCGACGCCGCCGGAGCGGATCTGGCTCAGCATGTCGGTGTCGGACCCGAGCTGGTTGTTCGGGAAGATCTGGAGGTCGAACTTGCCGCCGGTCTCGCTCTTGATCGCGGCCGCCATCTCCTTGGCGCGCACGTTCAGCGGATGGGTGTCCGGCAGGTTGTTGGCGTATTTGTAGGTGAACTCGGCGGCCTGGGCACGGGCCACATAGGGCGCGCTGACGCCGCCAAAGACGGCAGTCGCGGCGGAGGCCTTGAGAAGCGTGCGTCGGGAAAAGCTCATGGGGTCTGCTTCCTCAGAAGTTTGTTCTTGTTGTGAGATGCAAACCTATACGGACGGAAGGCCTGAAGGTCATCTGCGATCTCGCGAGGCCACGCTTATTGCAGCCGGACATCGTTGCGGCAATATCGGCTTTCGGAGAGATGGCCGGACTCAGAAAACTGAAAAACAACCCCATGCACAGTAGCCGTCAAGGGCTGAGGTGATGGTCGCGGCGCGGACCGGAAATGGGGCTCAAGCGAAGGCATGATGGCAGGAGTTTCGGCTAAATGGCTGATCCAATTGTAGATAAATATATTCCATAATATACCTTATGCGAATTACGGATGTGGTCGTGCGCAGATCAGCCCGGCCTAATCGAAGGCTACCGAGAACCCCGCTTCCGGCTCAGAATTGTCTCCCAGCAAGCCCAGCCAACAGACGCAGCCATTGAAGGCGCGCTAGCCATGGGAGTTTCGTCATGCAGGAGAACACCGCCCGCGCAGGACGCTCGCGCGCCATTCCATTCGATACCGTCAAGCTCGACCGTCTGATGGAGGCCGCCGGCCTCGACGTCCTGGTCGCGACCTCCAAGCACAATGTGCAGTACCTGCTCGGCGCCGAGCGCGCGATCTTCTTCGACTACATGGACGCCGTGGGCATCAGCCGCTATCTGCCGGTCCTGGTCTATCCCAAAGGCGCGCCCGAGAAAGCCGTCTATATCGGCCACCGGCTGGAGACCCATCAGCGCGCTGTCGCGCCGCCGTGGGTGCCACAGGTCCGGACCGAGTCCAACGGCTCGGTCGACGCGGTCACGCGCGCCGTGGGCCTGATCCGGGACGCCGGCGTGCCCATGAAGCGGGTCGGGGTCGAGATGGCGTTCCTGCCGATGGATGCGGGCCGGGCGCTCGCCGACGCCCTGCCCGGTGCCGAGCTCAAGGACGCGCTGCTGGTGCTGGAGCGGCTGCGTGCGGTCAAGTCGGCGGACGAGCTGGCCAAGCTCAAGACCGCATCCGAACTCGTCATCGCATCGATGCTGGAGGTGATCGCCGGACACGGGCCGGGCACCACCAAGCAGCAATTGTCCAACGCCTTGCGCATCGCAGAAGCCAACCGCGGGCTGACCTTCGAATACTGCCTGCTGGCCTGCGGCAGCAGCCACAACCGGGCGCCGTCGGCGCAGCCCTGGGAGCAAGGTGAGGTGCTGTCGCTCGACTCCGGCGGCAATTACCACGGCTATATCGGCGACCTCGCGCGCATGGCCGTGCTGGGCGACCCGGATTCAGAGCTGAAGGACTGCCTGGCTGAGATCGAGGCCGTCCAGCGCGCCGCCTTTGCCGCAGTCCGGCCGGGCGCCCTGGGCGGCGACATCTACGTCGCGGCCGAACGGCAACTCGCCCAGATCACTCAGCGTGACTGCACCGATTTCCTCGCCCACGGCATGGGCCTGGTCAGCCACGAGGTCCCTCACCTGACCGCCACGGGTCCGGTTCCCTACGACGACACCGACGCCCGGCTGCCGCTCGAAGCAGGCATGGTGGTGTCGATCGAGACCACGATGAAGCATCCGAGGCGCGGCTTCATCAAGCTCGAGGACACGGTCGCGGTGACCGCGGCGGGCTACGAGATTTTTGGCGAGGGTGGCCGCGGGTGGAATCTGGGTGGCGGTGCGTTCTAGCGCAGCGGCGACAGCTCCAGCTGGCTCTGCGCCTTCTTCACCGCCGCCGCATACCATCCCTGCCCCGGTGCTTCCTTGGCGAAGCGTCCATCGCCTGGCCATGGCGTCCTGCGGGCTCTTCGTGGCCACCATCTGCTTCCAGACTTTTCGCAGGCCGGACGCGCTGAAGGACAAGGAGACGGTGCCGTCGGCGCTAATCGGTCTTCGCCGGGCTGAGTGGCCCGCGCCGGTAGTGCGCCGCCCTCGTCCCATGCTGCGCGCGACGAGCGACGCGATGCGATCGGTTCGGGCGACTTTCCGTTCTGCGGGCTGCGAAGGAAAGTTCGGGATTGTGGGCCAGTTCATAGAGCGACGCGCGCCGGAGCAGCAGAGTTAGTCGCGGCAATTGTGAGCCAAATTACATACTCGCCGAAGAAAACACGTAATAGTTGCATTTTTAGCGAGGGCGCGACGATCAGGCGGCCGCTCGCACCAGGGAGATTGAGACATGCGTCGGGATTTGACAATCAAGACCGGCAGCATGGCCGGCACCTCCGACTTCAGGGTGATGGCTCCGATCAAGAAGGGGTTCGTACCGTGCCTGGATGCGACCACCTACAAGACACGCGTCAAATACGTGTTGCGGGCGCTGAATGGCGGACGCGTCAGCGCATATGAATACGAGCTCGCCCGCGTGCTGTCCGACTCCGTGGAGCGCGTGGGACGCATCCACTCCGTGGGGATCGCCGTGCTCGAACCCGAGGACGAGACCGAGGACGCCGTGGACTACGTGCTGCTGACCGCGACATTCGACGGCTCCTGGGAAGCCTATGTGCGTGTCATCTGGCAGAAGGCCGCGCGGCTGCTCGACCTCATCTTCTGCAATACCGACGGCTATGTGTTCGGTCACGAGAACACCTACGAAAATTGGGGCATCTGGCTCAAGAGCAAGCAGACCGAAGCGTATTTCCTCTATGCCACCCCCGACCTGACCGTGGATGACACGCGCTTCTTGCGGATGGAGGAGCGGGTCTATCGGCGAGCCTCGGGCGCCGGCGCCGATCGGATCGTCACGCAGATCAGGATTCCGTCGCCGGAAGACATTGCGCGGCGCTCGATATTCCAGGTCGACGACCAGATAGGCGTCGATCCTACCAATGCCGGCTTCAGCGAACCGCTCACCATCGAAGCCGCCGGGCGGCCCGCGTTTTACCACGGCATACGCGCGCTGGCGGGGCTTTACCGTCTGGCCGACTTCTATCCGCCGGGCACGCATGACGGGGTGGTTCTGCATCGGGCCGCCCACGAGCTGCTGCCGGAATTCGTCATCATGATCAATGCCCCTCCCTATGCGGAAGGCGTCAAGCGCGCCCGCCGGCGCTATGAAGAAGCCCTGAACTGGTTGCTAACCCCGCCCGACGTGGCGCCGGTACGGCAAAACCTGCCGCTCGCCCTGCCGCCCGAGCCGCCGTTGCAGAATCCCGGCAACGTGCAAGGCGGAATTCTATCGCCATACCCGGATTCGGAACACGGCTGCCTGCTGCTGTTGCAGTTCGCCAATCCGGCCGCGCTGGCCGCGTTTCTCAACGTTCTGGTTCCGAAGGTGACGTCCGAGGCCGACGTTCTGACGCCGGGGCAGATCGTCACCAATATCGCATTCACGGTCGAGGGGCTGCGTCACGCCGGATTGACCGACGCAGAGGTGCGCACGCTGCCGGAAGAGTTTTTGCAGGGCATGGAAAGACGCGCCGGCCTGCTCGGCGACGTGCGCTGGAATCATCCCCAGCGCTGGCGCCTTCCGGCAAGCAACTGGGCACGCGGCATCGACGCGCCGGACCTGTGCGAAGCCGATCCTGCGCCGCGCATCAGCATGAGCTCCGTCCATGCCGTCCTTCAGCTCCGCCTGCTCCGGTCGAAGGATGCACGGACGACGGCCGATGCGAGAAATGCGTTGATGGCCGAAATGAACCGGCTGGTCGAGGTGGATGCGGGCGTCAGGCCGCTCTCGATTCAGTGGATGCAACGGCAGCGCGATAAGTTCGACAACATGCAGGACCATTTCGGCTTCGCCGACGGCAGTTCGAATCCGGTGCTGAACGCGCACCAGGCCGGCAAGAGCTATTCCAATCAGGTGCATCTCGGCGAGATTCTGTGCGGCTACCCGAACCTCGCCGACGAGACGGCGCCGCTCGGCGACGAGACCAATCGTGCTCACGCGATGCTCCGCGACGGCAGCTTCATGGCGCTGCGTAAGCTGCGACAGGATGTCGAGCAACTCGCGGACGTCCTGTCCCGCGCCACGGAGCAGGCAACCAAGGCGGCCGGCCCGGACGCACCTGCACTGACGCGCGAGATGCTGATGGCCAAGATGATGGGACGCTGGCCGACCGGTCATCCCCAGGCCGGCCAACCCCTGACCCCTGCTCCGCCTCCCGGCCCGCAATACAACGACTTCAACTACGATGCCGATGCGCAGGCGCAACTGTGCCCGTTTCACGCGCACATACGGCGCGCCAATCCGCGCGTCCTGATCACCGAGGCCGATGCCGGCGTCCGGCCCCCACGGATCGTCAGGCGCGGCATGTCCTATGGTCCGCCCTTCGACCCGCAAGCCGCCACATCGGCCCCGCCACCGGAGCGCGGCCTGGTTTTCATGGCCTACAATGCCAGCCTCGGCGAGCAGTTCGAGGTGGTGCAGAGCTGGCTCGCCGGCGGCAACAGCTCGGGTTCGTCCTCCGGGGAAAGCGATCCTTTCCTCGGCCTCGCCGAACCCGGCCGGCTTCGACATTTCCGTTTCGAGCATGGCGGCCAGACCGTTCGCGTGGCGCTGGACGGCTCGGACCGGCTCCACGACGAACCTCGTCCGTTCGTCCGTCTGGAATGGGGGGCGTATTTCTTTGCGCCATCGAAAAAGGCGCTTGCCGATCTGCAGCAATGGGCGGCGAGCCAGGGGCGCAAACCGGCGGTGACGTGGTGCGCGAATGAGGGCGAAAAAGAGATCGCGCGTCTGCGTCTGATCGAGAGGCGGCAGGGCGAAGCTGCGGCGATGGACGCGTGGAAGACGGCGCTCGAAGATCCGGATTCAGCCTCGCATTTCGTCAACGCGTCGATCTGGGCTGCGATCCGCGAGCGCCACGGCGGCGCGCTCCGCACGCCCTTCGGGGTCCTGGTGGCCGACCGCGACTTGGTCTCCCAGGTCTTTGCCGATTCCGACACCAAGCTGACCATCACCGGCTACCTGCCCCGCATGACGCGGTCTTTCGGCATCCTCTATCTCGGCCGCGACGCCAGACAGCCGGACCAAGTCTATGAGCAGGAATCTGCCGTCTGCAACGCTGCGATCATGGCCCTCGACCAATTCGCCACATTCGAGCTGGCGCGTGCGGTCGTACATAAGGTGCTGGGCATCATGGTCAAGGAGACGATTGGTTATGCCGCCGCCGACGGCGAAGCGAGCTGGGAACTGACCGTCGATGTGCATGAATTGGTCGATCCCCTGCTCGGCGCCTTCTGCGAAGCGTGGTTCGGATTGAGCGAGGCCGGCGGCTTTTTCCGCCGCGCCGGCTATCGCTGGGATTGGAAGCAAGGCGAGCCGCCCGGTTATCCCGGCCATTTCCTCTCCCCTTCGCGCTACATCTTCCAACCCCATCCGAACAAGAAGGTGGAGGAGGTCGGCGCGGCACATGGCGACGCTGCACGCCGCGCCATGGAAGGTTTCCTGACGCAGTTCGGGCCGACAAACGGACCCGTCACGAAGGCAGTTTACAACTCGTCGCGGGGCACTGGCGACATTCCGTTCGTGGCGCGCACGATCGCCGGCGCCATGATGGGCTTCATTCCGACCGTCGATGGAAACCTACGCAGGATATTGAACGAATGGTTGCGTGAAGGAACGTTGTGGGCGTTGCGCGCCCGCTACGCCGGCACGGTGGCAAAGGACTACACGGATGCCCGCAACCGGCTCAGAGACGATTTCATCCCGGCCATGCAACTGCGCGCAGTGCCCGAACTGATCTGGCGGACAGCCATCGTTTCGCACACCATCGGAGATGTCGAGATCAGGCCGGGAGACGTCATCGTCGCCGGCGCGGTCTCCGCGACCCAGCAAAACCTCGTCGAGGGCCGTCAGGACATCTATCACGCCTTCGGCGGCAACCGCAGAGTCGAGGGTCATCCCACGCATTCTTGTCCCGGAGCAGATCCGGCGCTGGCCGTGATGCTCGGTTTCTTCAGTGCACTGGTGGAGACGCCGCTGCCCTTGCGTGCCGGCCCCATTCCACTGAGCTTGACGACGGATGGAAGGGTTCCTGCGCCGCTGGGCTCCTCCTAGAGCAGTATCCGGAAAAGCGCGCAGCGGTTTTCACTCGCGACAAACGCCGAACGGTTTGGGCGGAGCTCATGCTCAAATAACAATCTGAAGTGCGATGACGAGTTCTCATCGCGCTTTAGCTAGATCGCATAATGCTGGCCGCCACCCAGCAGCTTATGCTGATCATGGGCGCTAATGACGGGCGCTCCGGTGACGGACCGGATCGCCCGTTCCGCGTGCCAGCGCATGCCAAGCGCGTGCAGTTTTTCGGCTGCTTCCGTTGCGGTCTGGCGGGCCGCCTCTCCCTGCCCCTGCGGCGCAAGAACCTCACTGCGCGCGGCCAGATTCAGGGCCGCTTCGCGCAGCGAACCCCGCCAGCTGGCGGAGGCTTCGGCGCGCCGCAACCAGCGTTGGCTTCGTCCAAAATCCTGGCGCAGGGCTGCGAGCTTCGCAAGCGAGCGGCACGCCACCGCCTCGCCCAGCCGCTCGCCTTCACGCGCGCGGCTCAGGATATGGGCGGCGTACCGCCGTGCAGTATCGACATCGCCTTCGGCTGTCGCCGCCTCGACCAGCCAGCTGTATTGAACGGAAGTGTAGAAGTGAAAGTTGCGCCGCTCCATCCATTGCGCGGCGTTCCGCAACTGCTGCAAACCATCGGCATCGCCGGTCGCCGACCAGCGGGCAAATCCGGACGCGGCGCGGCAATCCGCCAGCAGCAGCAGGCTACGCGTGTTTTCGGCGACGCGTGTGCCCTCAACGGCGAGCCGCTCCGCCTCCTGCCAGCGGCCTTGCCAGACCAGCGCGACCGAGATCCAGTTGCGCACCGAATTGACGACCGGATGGGTCGAGCCTTCGACCAGGGCCATCGCTTCACTGAAACATTCGTGAGCGCCGTCGAAATCGCCGCGATCGGCCAGTACGCCGCCCTTGCACGACAGCGCATAGGCCGCGCCGAAGGATATGGCGCCATGCCGCCGGCTGCGTTTCTGCTTGGTCGAGATGGCGGCGTCGATCAAGGCGATGGCTTCGTCGTACTGGCAGCTCGCGGCGAGAATCTGGCCCAGCGTCGCTTCCATGTGGGCGATCAGGCGGTGATCACCGAGCTTGCGCGCGAGCTCCAGCGCTGTCCTTGTGTGTGTCACACCAGCGCGAAAGCGGCCGAATGCATAGCACATCCAGCCAAGCCATTCATATGAACTAACCATTGCGCTGGGGTCGCCGAGCGAGGAGGCGATCGTAACCGCCTGCTCGAACACAGTGATGTCATCGGTCAGCGATAGCGGGTCGAATATGGTGACCATGCCCAACTTGTTGGCTAGCAAGCACCAGCGCAGGGACTGCTCGCGCGAGCGATCCGGCACGCGATCCAGCGATTGCATGGCAACCTGATACTGGACACGGGCACGATCCAGCGCGAACGCAGCCATGGCCTTGTCGCCGGCGCGTTCGGCATAATGCGCCGCGCTTTCCCAATGACCTGCGCCGCGCGAGTGGTAGGCCAGCGCTTCCAGCGCGTCTTCGCGATCGGCCTGCTCGGACCGTGCCAATAACGTGGCTTCGATGCGCTTGTGCAATGCCTGACGCTCGTGCAGGCCGATCGTGTCGTACACCGCGTCCCGCGTGATGCCGTGCTTGAAGCGAAGGATTCCCCCCGCTGGATCGGCATAGAGAAAATCCGCGTCGGCCAGTGCCCGCATGGTCGCCGGGTCAGGTTCGCTGCCGCAGGCCGACACCAGCAATCCATGCGGCATCGTGTTTCCAATCACCGCGGCGGCGCGTACGACGCTCACCTCATCGGGCGGCAAGCGCGCCAGCCGCGAGGCGACCAGCGTTCCGATCCATCCTTGTTTGCTGCGCGCTTCGAACGAAACAGGATCGTTGGCCGCGACGGAGTGGCACAGCTCTTCGATGAACAGCGGCACTCCGCCGGCATAGGCATGAATGCGGGCCACCAGGAAGGGATCGGCCTGTGGCACCCAGCGGCGTACGGCAAGGTCAGTTTCCGGGCCCTGAAACGGCTCCAGCTGCAGGTGCGGCGCGCTCGAAATCCACTCCGTGCCGTCGTCGCGAGGCCGGCTGGCAAGGATCACGCGCGGTCCGTTGGTCAATTGCAGGAGTGCCTCCAGCAACTGCCGGCTCGCGTCGTCGGACCATTGCCAATCATCGATCGCCAGCACCAAAGCACCCTGCGCGGACAGGGCCGTAAAGAACCCGAGCAGGTCACCGACCACGCCATCGACCGTCATCCGGCCGCCGCGCGCATCGGCGCCGGTTGATGCCAGCCCGAGGATCGATTCAGCACGCGGACCGAGCTGGGCGGCCCATGGCTCGAGGCCGGAACGGGCGATCTCGTCGGCCTCGACGATGGATGCGTCCGGTCGGATTCCCAGGTAGGCGCGCAGCATTTGCAGGAAAGGCTGCAGGACCTCGGCACCGACATAACTTTCGCAATTGCCCCGCAGCAGCGTGAACTGTTCGGTACCGCAGTGTCGCAACACTTCTTCCAGGAGGCGCGTCTTCCCGAGCCCGGGACCGCCGACCACGACCACGCAACGTTGCGTGGCCGGATGTGCCTGGTCGAGGAAGGCTGTCAGAAAGTCGAATATCTCGTTGCGACCAATAAAGGGCGTCAAACCGCGACGCGACGTTGCCTCGAACCGCCGGGTGACGGAGCTTCGTCTCAGCACCACCCGCGCCTGCGGCATTCCAGGCGCCGCACCCTCAAGACAGCCGCCGAGCTCGAAGAAATTTGCGTGCGGACCAAGGGCATCGACGCTAGCCAGGATCTGGCCCGGCGCAGCGTGGCGTGACAGATGCGCCGCCGTGTTCACGACGTCGCCGATCAGGTCGTACCGGCCGGATTCGATATCTCCTTCGGTCAGGAGCAGGGTGCCGGCGTGGATACCGGAATGCATTCGCAGCGGCATCAGGGCCGGCGACACGCCGTCGTGCCGCAACTGCCCGACCCACTGGTGAATATCGAGTGCCGCTTCTGCGGCGCGACGACCGTCATCCTCGCCCGACCGGGGATAGCCGAACACAGCGAGGGCACCGTCTCCCTGCGTTCTGATGATGCGGCCGCCGTGCTTGGTCACCGCGCGATGCCAGATCTCGCGCAGTTGGCTCAGGAGTTCGGAAAGGTGCTCGGACTCGATATCTCTGCCCAGGGCGGTGGACCCGACGAGGTCAGAGAAAAGCACCGTCAATCGATGACGTTCGCCTTTCGGGTCGCGGGTCTGCATATTCATCGTCGGTTGCAGCCAACTCGTTGCCGAACAGCAAGCGCGGTCCCCAGCTGGTGCCAGACCGGATGCCGCAAGGCATCACACATATTCACAGTATCCCGCCTACGCTTGCTGAGCACAAGGTGAAAGCTCGCGCGTCGCATTCGCCGAACATGGCGTTCGGCCCGGCCGCCCCGGCCAAAATCTAACCTATTCAAAAACCTGAGTCATTTCCCTTGATGGACAGCGCGCCAGGGTGGTGCAGGTGCGAAAGCCCGGCCGGGCCGGCCATCCGGCAACGCGAGTGCCCAAGGGCAGTCGTCGGCGCGCCCTGCGGTCCTAGCGCAGCGGCAACAGCTCCAGCTGGCTCTGCGCCTTCTTCACCGCCGCCGCATACCACTCCTGCCCCGGCGCTTCCTTGGCGAAGCATTTCGTGTAGGCGTCCATCGCATGGTCTTCCCTGGCCATGGCGTCCTGCAGGCTCTTCCTGGCCATCATCTGCTTCCAGACTTTTTCGCAGGCCGGAATCTCGCCCGTCTTCGCGGCGTCCGATGTCGCGATGAAGAAGACCTTGTCGCCCTGGATCGCGACCACGTCGATCTCATGCGGCGGTCCCTTGAGGCCGCCATTGCCGCGGACGCCGAGCACGGCGGCTGCGGCGCTGACCGTCGCGGGCCTGGTGATCGGCAGTTCCGCGTAGATGGCGAAGGCGGCGTCCTGGATCGCGTGATAGTAGAAGCGATCCGACTTGAGCGCGGCGCCGATCTCCTGCGGCATGCCGTCGGCGCGGTGCTCGCCCAGCCAGTGCTTGAGCAGCGCAGTCGTGGTCACCACCGCTTGCGTCTTGTAACCTTCCGAGGCAAAGCTGAGCCCGTCGAGATGGCCGAAGCCGATGTCGTTCTTGAACAGCGTATCGGCGTTCGACCTGCCCTCTGCCGGCAGCCCCTTGATCGTAACAGATCCCACCAAACCACGCAGCACGTCGGCCAGCTCTTTCAAGGCGGCATCGTGCTGCTTGTAGATCTCGTCGTTCTCCTTGGCCTTCGAGAACTTTGCGATCGAGCGATCGCGCAGGTCGAGATAATGCTGCTCGGGACCGGCCGCATGCGCGGGCGTGGCCAAGGCGAGCAGGCAGAGCAAGGCAAGCGATCTCATTGCAATGTCCGGAAGGCTGGAGGCGACCTCCAGTCTTTGTGCCGGGGCCGGGCGCGAAGGTTCATGCCGCGAGGCTGGCTCCTTCTACCGACAGCTTACTTAGCATTTGGGGGCAGAGTCGCAGCCCGAAGAATCGGCGATGCGGGCGTCCAGCGCAAACATCCACTGATAGACTTCCGCCTCGCTCGCCCGGTTCAGGACGTCAGGGGCGATCGCGCGTGCCTGCTTCAGTGCGCCCTGCAAGGAGGCCTCGTCGAGCGCCTCGATCAACAAAAGCCCAGCGAAGAAGCCCTCGCTGCTCCGCATGCCCTTTTCAGCAGTCCGCACCGACGTCCGCACCTCGTCGGTCGCCCCGACCTGCACGGCGGCGACGCCGTCGCACGTAGCGAGCGCCTGGGCAAATTTCATGGGGGCTGCGGGCAACTTCTCGATGCGCAGCGCCACGATCGTGGCCCCCTCGCCCCGCCCCGCACGCGCAACCATAGCGCCCCCGCCCCGCATGAAGTTGCCGAGCTTTGGCATGATGCGCTGCGACCACGGCGTCGGTGCGTTGAGGCGCGCCAGATAGGCCTCGCCATCCAGAACCTCGGGCGCTTCCAGCTCGTACAGGATAAAGAACCGGTCGAGGTCGTCCCTCGCCGCGCGGAAGACCCGCGATGCAAGAAAACCCCTGGTCGTCACGCGCTCCATCGTGTGCTCGCGCGTCAGCCAGTGCCGGTAGTCGGTCAGGTCGTGAGCCTCGACGTCGCTCCAGATGGCGAGAAATCCTGTGCCGCGCATGGCGCCCTCCCTGCTTACGTTTTGCCGGCGGCCGCAAGCCCGTGAAGAGCCGGCGGGATCGTTTCAGGCATTTGTCCGAGCCGCTGAACGGCCGCCAGGATCGCGGCGAGATAGCCATACGGACCCAGGCCGCAAATGACGGCCGTGCAGGCACTCGACGTGATCGAGTGGCGGTGCAGCTCGTCGCGCGCGTGGATGTTCGAGATGTGCACCTCGATCTTGACGCCCTCGAAGATCTTCAGCGCATCGATCAGCGCGATGGAGGTGAAGGAATAGGCCGCCGGATTCATGATGATCGCATCCGCGCTGCCATGGGCGGACTGGATCAGGTTGACGAGCTCACCCTCCATGTTGGACTGATGGAACGAGATCGAGATGCCAAGCTGATCGGCCAAGGCCTGGCAGCTCGCCTCGATCTCCTTCAGCGTCGTCCGGCCGTAGATGTGCGGCTCCCTGATCCCGAGAAAATTGAGATTGGGTCCGTTGAGGATCATGATGTTCGCGGCCATTTTCGCCTCTCCTTTGCCAACGCTGCGCGACTAGCCGCCAAACCATTTGGCCGGGATCGTCACCAGTCCCGGGAACAATACCATCGCGAACAGGACGATCAGTTGTGCGATCATGAAAGGCCAGACGCCCTTGATGATGTCCTCCATGCTGATCCTGGAGACGCCACAGACGACATTGAGCACGATCCCGACGGGTGGCGTGATCAGGCCGATGGAATTGTTGATGATGAAGAGAACGCCGAAATAGACGGGATCGATTCCGGCCGCCTTGACGATCGGCATCAATATCGGCGTGAGGATGAGGATCGTCGGCGTCATGTCGAGTGCAGTTCCGACAATCACCACCACGAACATGATCGCGAGCATCAGCAGCGTGTTGTTGCCCATGAAGGGTTTCAGCAGCTGGACGACCTGCGCCGAAATCTCCGAAACCGTAATCAGCCAGGATGAGACCAGCGCTGCCGCCACCAGGAACATCACGATGCTTGTCGTCACCGCGGAGGAGACGAATACCTCGTAGAGCTGCGACAGCTCGAGCTCGCGATAGATGCATGTCGCCACGAACAGCGAATAGACGGCGACCACCACCGCGGCTTCCGTCGGCGTGAAGATGCCGAAACGCAGGCCGACCACGATGATGACCGGCATCATCAGCGCCCAGAACCCGTCGACGACGGCCCTCACGATCTCGGAGATGGATGCCCGCGGCGGCGGCGTCAGGTTCTCCTGGCGCACCACCCACGCCCAGGCCAGGCAGAGCCCTGCCCCGAGCAAAAGCCCGGGCACGATGCCCGCCAGAAACAGCTTCGAGATCGAGACGCCCGCGGCGACGCCGAAGATCACGAACCCGATGCTGGGCGGAATTACGGGGGCGATGATGCCGCCGGCCGCCACCAGGCCGGCCGCGTAGGACTTCTTGTGGCCGGCCGCCACCATCATCGGCACCAGCAGGGCCGCAAGCGCTGCCGCATCGGCTGCGGCCGAGCCGGAAAGCGATGCCAGAATGCAGGACGCGAGGATCGTAACGTAGCCAAGCCCACCGCGGACATGTCCGACGGCAACGAGCGCGACATTGACGATACGCTTCGCCAGACCGCCCTTGTTCATGACTTCGCCTGCGAGCATGAAGAAGGGAATGGCCATCAGCGGAAAGCTGTCCGCGCCGTTGATGACGTTTTGCGCCACGATCTGGGCATCGAACATGTCGATCGTGCTCATCAGGGCGACGCCGCAGATAAGGAGCGCAAAGGCGATCGGCATCCCCAGCGCCATGGCGCCGAGCAGCGAGAAGGTGAAAACGGCGATCGTCATGCCGTGATCCTCGTGATGCGAAGGGGATGAGCAGCCGCGATGGAGGACATTACGGCTCCTCCGATTCCCGGACTGCCACCATGTCCTCCTCCCGCGCCCGCCCGCTGATGACCCGGTACAGGTCGTGGAGAAGGATAATTGCGGCTGACGCGCCGAAGATCACGCCGACCGCGTAGAAGATGGCCATCGAAAGACCGGTGGCCGGCGCGCGGTCGTCGACGTTGATGAGGGTCTGGCGCCAGCTGCCCGAGAGCAGCAACCAGTCGGCAAACAGCATCAGGCAATAGTTGATGACGAAGCAGATGCGCTTGCCGGAGGCCGGCAGCATCCGAACCAGCGAGTCGACCCCGAGATGGGCGTGCTCGCGCAGCGCGACGATGGCGCCGAGGAAGGTCAGCCAGACGAGCAGCCACCGCGAGAGCTCCTCGGAAATCGTGATTCCGGAGTTGAATCCGTAACGCAGCACCACATTGCCGAAGACCAGGACCACCATGACCGCGAGACACGCGGCAATGACGGCTTTCAAGAACGTGCAATAGAGGTCGAGAGCTCGCGCCATGCGGGACGTCCAGGCAATGAGGGCGTGAGCCGGTCATTGCCCGGCTCGGCCGCCTGCGTGACGAAGACGTTCGCTACTTCACGTCCTTGCGGATGCGCGCGACTTCGTCGTTGAAGATCTTCACCGTCTCGGGGCGAAGATTGGCGGAAATCTTGTCCACGACCGGTTGCACCGCCTTCCGCATGCGCTCGGTCTCCTCGGGAGCGATCGCATTGTATTGCATGCCCTTGGCCTGCAACTCCGCCAGGGCCTTGTCCGTCTGGAGGCGGGTCTGCTCCTTCTGATAGCCCCGGCTTTCGTCATAGGCCTCGCGCATCAGGCGCTGCTCGATCGGCGACAGCTTGTCCCAGAACGCCTTGCTCACCAGAATGATGTTCAGGGTGAAAGTGTGGTTCGTGGCGGAAACGTATTTCTGCACCTCGTAGAATTTGTTCGAGAGAATGACCGTGTAGGGGTTCTCCTGGCCGTCGACGGTGCGGGTCTCCAGTGCCGAATACAGCTCACCGAAGGCCATCGGGACCGGATTGGCCTTAAAGGCGCTGAAGCTTTCGAGATAGACCGGATTCGGAATCACACGAAGCTTGAGGCCGCTGAAGTCCTCGACCTTGGTGATCGGGCGGGTGCTGTTGGTGACGTTGCGGAAGCCAAGGCCCCAATATCCGAGACCGATCAGCCCCTTCGACGGCAGCGTGTCGAGCATCGCCGTGCCGAATTTGCCCGTCGCGAGAGCATCGGCCTGCTCGGTCGTGTTGAAGAGGAACGGGAAATCGACGAGACCGAATTCAGGGACGACCGTTGCGAGCGATGTCGTCGAGGCTGAAAGCATCTCCTGCGTGCCGCCGCGCAGCGCAGATTGCTGCTGCAACTCGTTGCCGAGCTGTGAGGCCGCGAACTCGCGGACCTTCATCTTGCCCCCGCTCTTCGCCAGCAGGATCTCGGCAAACTTCTTCACACCAAAGCTGACGGGATGATCGGTATTGTTCAGGTGCCCCCACCTGATCGTCCGCTCCTGAATGTCCTCGGCAGATGCGCCGACCGTCAGCGCCACGCAGATTGCCGTCGCGGACAGCGCCCGTAGCAACAAGCTCATCGTTCCCTCCCTGTTCGATCGGGCACGAACCACGGCTTAAGCCATTACTTTCCGCGCCCTCCGCTTATTTACACATCATACATATATTTCCTCGTCAAATGATAAAATAGAAATCATATGATATTACTTCCAATATCTCATTTTTGGAAGTCTGCTATAGTGCTGGCAACATTGATGGATCGGCCGCCTCCAAGGGCGGACGAACCGGACAAGCGGGATCAGAAGGCATGACGGCACTCGAGGAACGGCCTCTGTCGGCGGGCGACAGCGGCTATCGGCGCATTCGGTCCGACATCATTTTCGGCGTGCTCACGCCGTCCGGCCGTCTCAAGCTCGATGCCATGAAGGAAGATTACGGCGTCAGCATCTCCACGCTGCGCGAGATCCTCAACCGCCTGGCATCCGAGGGGTTCGTGGTCGCCGAAGGCCAGCGTGGATTCGAGGTGGCGCCCGTCTCGATCCAGAACCTGCGGGAGCTCGCCGATCTGCGCATCCTGCTGGAGCACCATGCGATGGCCGAGTCGTTCCGTGCCGGCGATGTCGAGTGGGAAGGCCGCGTGGTGTCCGCGCATCACAAGCTCGCGGCCACCGAACGCACCCTCCTCGCCGAGGGCGACGATCCCGAGCTGCGCAAGCGCTACGACGGCGAGTTCCACCAGGCGCTGATCTCGAGCTGCGGATCCCGCGAGTTGATGCACGCGCACTCGGTCGTGTTCGACAAATACTTCCGCTACGCGCTTCGCTATCGCGGCGCGGAGACGATCAACCAGCACAAGGCATTGCTGGAATGCGCACTCAAGCGGGACATCAAACGCGCCAGGACCGTCCTCACCGACCATATCAATGGCTGCGTCGCGCATGCCCTTTCCGCCTGGAAGGTCAGCTGACCGCCGTCCCCGCCAAAGCCTCACGTCAGCGATCACACGCAAGCGAATTCCAGGATGACTCGAGATACGATCCCCGCGCATCGAGTCGAGACCGCGGTCGCCGCGGCGGATATTCTTGGCGAAACCCCCTTGTGGTGCGACCGGTCCCGAAAGCTGTGGTGGCTCGACATCGACGGCAGGCGCCATCAATCCTTCGATCCCGCCACGGGCGCTCATTCCATATCTTCCTACGACTGCCAATTCCTTGGAAGCCAGGCCCTGACCGCGGATGGCTCGCATCTGCTCGCGCAGGATCTGCGTCTCTCCCGTCGCGCTCCCGACGGCGGTCTTCAGAACCGGATGTTTGAGGTCGAAAGCGGCCTGGATAACCGCCTCAACGACGGCCGCGTCGACGCGCGCGGCCGGTTGTGGATCGGCACCATGGACAATCAGCTGCATCGTCCGAATGGCTCGCTGTATCGCGTCACCGGAGACGGTCAGGTGATGCGCCTGTTCGGCGACGTCATCGTGACGAATGGGATTGCGTTCTCGCCCGACAATCGCACGCTCTATTTCACCGATACGCGGCGATATTGCACCTGGATGTTCGAGTTCGATCTCGATCACGGCGCGATCCGGAACAAGCGCGTGTTTGCGGATTATAGCGCGTCCCAGGAAAGACCTGACGGCGCCTGCGTCGACGTCGACGGCGGGCTATGGACGGCTTTTTTCGCAGGCAGTCGGCTGGTGCGTTATCGGCCTGACGGGAAGATCGACACGGTCATTCCGCTACCTGTGACCAATCCCACCTGTCTGTGCTTCGGGGGAAGCGATCTCAGGACGCTGTTTGTGACGACGGCCAGGAAATTCCTGGATCGGCAGCAGCTCCACGTCGAGCCTCAGGCCGGTCATCTCCTTGCCATTCACGGCGTCGGACAGGGCCTTCCGGAACATCGGTTCTCGATCGCTGAGTGAGGCCCTACTCCGCCGGCGTGAGCTGCTGCCGGCCCGGGCGCATCGCCGCGGTCTCGCGGACGCGCACACGGGCGCGGCGCTTGCGCCACCAGATCACGACGCCGGTCACCGAGAGCGCAGCCACCACCAGCCCCATGACCGAGATCAGGATGCGGCCGAACAGCCCGACGATGCGGCCCGAATGCAGCGGGAATTGCGCCTGCACGAAGATATCGGCGGCGGTGCCGACCCAGGGCAGCCGCTCGCCGATCGGACGACCGTCCTCGCTGTCGTAATAGAGCTGTGCCGGGCCGACGCCGCCGGCGCCGTGGTCGTCGCCGGGATGGAAGAAGGCCGCGGCATAGACGCCGTGGGCCGGGCCGTAATTGATCGAGCCGACCGGGATCGTCCAGCCGCGCGCCTTGCCGTCGGCGGCCGCGCGTGCGGCGATGTCGGCGAAGGTGACCTTGGGCTCGATGGGATCGTCGAGATCGCGGTAGGGCCGCTGCTCATAGGGCGTCGGCGTGTAATTCGACACCATCTTCATCATCGGCGAGAACACCTCGAAATAGAGGTTCAGCGAGAACGCCGTGAACGCGATGACGAACAGCAGGCCCCAGGTCCACAGGCTGAAGGCGCGGTGGATGTCGAAATTGATCCGGTAGGCGCTGCCCGAGGTCTTGATGGTCCAGGCCGGCGCCCAGCGCGCCCAGAAACCGCGCTCGAGCTGGCGCGTGACTTGCGGCGCTCGCGCGGCCTTGGCGCGCCGTCGCGACGGCAGCGTCAGATAGAAGCCGACGAAGCAGTCGATGGTCCAGATGATCGCGATGACGCCGAGCACGCGCATGCCCCAGCGGTCGCTGCCCCAGAATTCCGGGATGTGCATCGTGTAGTGCAGCTTGTAGAGGAACGAGACGAAGTTCTCGCGCGTCACCGGCCACACCGCGCCCCAGTAACGCCGGCCGAGCTCTGCGCCGGTGTTGGGATCGAGGAAAACCTGATTGTAGTCCATCGCAAAGCGCTTGCCGGTCGAAGGATCGATCCGCGGCATCACGAAAAACCACAGCGAGTGCCCCTCCTCCGGCGTCATGAAGAGATAGACCACGCGTGCCCGCGGATCGCGCTGCTCGATCATCTTGGCGAGCTCGATCGAAGGAATCGCCGGGCCCTTGCTGGTGACGTCGAACAAATGGCTGTTGAGGACGTCGTCGATCTCGTGATCCCACGAGATGATCGCACCGGTGATGCCGGAGAAGAACAGGAATCCGGCCGTCAGCAGTCCCGCCCAGCGATGCAGCCTGCCGAATATCGCTCTCATCGTTCGAATCTCACTTCGGAGGCCCGGCTCCCATTGCCGATCGTCTGTCGGTTTGAACTCACCAGCGGTAGGTCAGCTTGCCGATGGCCTTGCGTCCCTCGGCATACATGCAGCTCGACAGCCCGTAGCAGGCGGCGACATAGCGCGTGTCGGCGAGGTTGGTCACGTTCAACGACAGGCGCCAATTGTCGCGGGTGTAGGCCAGCAACGCGTCCAGCACCGTCGATGACCCCACCTTGAACGTATTGGCATCGTCGCCCCAGGTCGCGCCGACATAACGGATGCCGCCGCCGAACTGCAAACCCGCAAGCGGACCATTTTGAAGCGTGTAGTCGCTCCACAGCGAGGCGCGATTGAGCGGCACGGTGACTGGCGCCTTGCCGACATTGACCGGATCCTGCGTGACCATGGCATCGACATAGGCGTAGGCCGCGCGCAGGTTCCAGCCGTCGGCGAGCGACATCGTGCCTTCGAGCTCGATGCCGCGCGATTTCACCTGCCCGATCTGTTCGTAATAGGTGGTTGCAGGCACGTAGACGCCGACGTTGTCGCGCGTCAGGTCGAAGGCGGCAAAGGTGAACAGCGCGTTCCAGCCGAGCGGCTGGTACTTGACGCCGACCTCGTACTGGACGCCGGTTTCAGGATTGAGCATCTGTCCGGCCGGACCGGTCGCGAGCACCGGCAGGAACGATTCCGAGTAGCTGAAATACGGCGCGATGCCGTTGTCGAAATTGTACATCACGGCGGCACGGCCGGTGAAGGCCGAGGCATCCTTCGAGACCGACGTGTTGGTGATACCGCTGTCGAGCTGCGTCGTCACGAAGTCCTGGCGGCCACCGAACTGGAACGAGAGCCGGCCGAGCTTGATCTGATCCTGCGCGTAGAGGCCGACCTGCGACTGCTTGACGCCGGTGTTGTCGTACATGGCGCCCATGGTCCAGTCGTAGCTGTAGGCCGGATTGAAGACGTTGATCTCCGGCGCCGACGTCGTGACGGCAAAGGCCGTATCGCGAAACGTGGTGTTGCGATAGTCGATCCCGACCAGCGTGGTGTGGCTCAGGATGCCGGTGGTGAACTTGCCCTGAAGCTGGTTGTCCACCGCAAATGAGTTGATGTACGAGTTGCTGTAGCTGCCGAAACGTCCCAGCTGCCCCGCCGCTTCGTCGGTGTATCCGGTGCCGTAGAAGGTCTTTTCCTCGTTGTGCTGATAGGCGTAGCGCAGGTTCTGCCGGAAGGTGATGTTGTCCGTGAAATTGTGCGAGAGCTGGTAGCCGGCAGTCGCGATTTCGGTGTTGAAGGCGTTGAAGCTCGGCACGCCCGCGAAGAACGAGACGGGGATGGTGCGGCCGTTGTTCGGCCATACCGTGCCCGAGGCCGGCAGGAACTGGAGGCCCCACCCTGCCCGGTCGCGCTGGTAGTTGGCCAGGATCGTGATGGTCGTATCCTCGTTCGGCTTGAAGGTGACGGCGGGCGCGATGAAGACGCGGTTGTCCTTGGTGAAGTCGACCTGAGTCTCGCCGTCGCGGACGACGCCCGTCAGGCGCCACAGCACGGTGCCTTCCCTGTTGGCGGAGCCGCCCATGTCGAACTGCCCCTGATAGCGGTTGAAGCTGCCGCCGGAGATCGAGACCTCGCCGAACTGCTGCGCTGTCGGCAGTTTTGTCACGTAGTTGAGGATGCCGCCGGTGCCACTGCCGCCATACATCGCCGAGGACGGGCCCTTGAGCACCTCGATGCGCTCGGCGCCATAGGGATCGAGGCCGTTGAAGTGCACGTAATTGCTGGAGGGAATCCGCAAGCCGTCGACATAGAGGCCCGCCATGGTCGTGTCGAAGCCGCGGATCTGGAGGGCGCCGAAGCGGGTGTCCGAGCCGCCATTGACGTCGCCGCTGACGCCGGCGGTGTAGCGCAAGGCCTCGCCGATCGAGACCGCACCCTGGTTCCTGACCTGGTCGGTGGTGACGACGGAGACCGACTGCGGCGTTTCGATCAGCGGCGTATCGGTCTTGGTGGCAGTGCCGCTCCTCGTGGCGACAAAGCCACGCACCGGACCGTTGGCGCGTTCCGTGTTGCGGTCCGATAATGCCGACTGGCTGGGCGTGGCCTGCTGCGCAGGGGAGCGGCGATTGGCGCGTGCGGTACGTGTCGCCGCTGACTGCCGCGTTGAGCTGACCGTCGCAGGACGGGCGCGCTGCGCGGGCGCTTCGACGGTGACGGCGGGAATCTGCGTCTGCGCTTCCACGGCACCGAAGGGAACAAGAAGCGAAAATGTGCTGGCCGCCCCGAGGAAAAACACCTGCATCTGTCGACGACGCGTGTCGGAGCGCGAAGAAAGCTGAAAGTCGGTCACGTCTGTCGAGGCCCCACGCACTGCCGGCTTTGCCGGTATCGTTCTTGATGCCTCGCCCTAACGCAGGCGATTTCGGAGTGCGATAGGAACAGCGTTAGAATGTCTCCAGACCTGTGCGCAGCACGTGCGGCGAATGCACTCAGTCGTGTCTCGAACCTTGGAATGTTTCCAGACGGACAAAAACGTCCGGTCCGCAACGTCTGAAAACGGCCTCAGCGGTGCCGCAGCCGGCGGTTGACGCGGCGCGCCAGATAATCGCCCGCGCTCTGGACGAGCTGCACCAGCGCGATCAGCACGACGACGACGGCCAGCATCATCTCCGGCATGAAGCGTTGATAGCCGTATCGGATACCGAGGTCGCCAAGGCCACCGCCGCCGACGGCGCCGACCATGGCGGAATAGCCGAGCAGGCTGACCACGGCGAGCGTCAGCGCCAGCAGCAGGCCGGGCAGCGCCTCGGGAATCAGCACCTTGAGCACGATCTGCATCGGCGAGGCCCCGAACGAGGATGCGGTCTCGATCAGGCCGCCATCGACCTCGCGGATCGCGGCTTCCACCAGGCGCGCGATGAACGGCGCCGATGCGATGGTCAGCGGCACGATCGCCGCCGTCGAGCCGATCGAGGTGCCTGCGACGAGCCGGGTGAACGGGATGATGGCGACGACCAGGATGATGAAGGGCGTGGACCGCGTCGCATTGACCACGGCACCGAGCACGCGATTGATGATAGGCGCCGCGAACAGCTCGCCCTTCCGGCTGGTTGCGAGGAAGACGCCGAGCGGCAGGCCGAAGGCGGTGCCGAGCAGCGCCGCGATGCCGACCATGTACAGGCTCTCGCCCGTGGCCTGGATGATTAGGTTGATGAGTTCAGGCGACATGGCCGAGGTGCTCCGCCGGAAATTGATGTTGAGAGAGCCAGGCGAGCGTCCGCGTCACCGCGTCCTCGCCGCCAGAAATTCCGAGAGGAATGCCGAGCGTCAGCGAGCCGACTTGTTGGCCGCCGATCTCGTCGATGCGCGCCGACAGCAGCGCGACATCGAGGTCGAGCTCGCGCGCCAGCCGCGCCACCAGCGTGTCGCCGGCCCCTGCCCCGCGCACCTGAACGCGGATCACGGCCTGCTGGCCGGCAGTCGGCTCCGCCACGATCCGGCTCGCCAGCGAGACCGGGAGGCTGTCGCCGATCACCTCGGCCAGGAAGGATTGCGTGATGGGGTGCTTCGGATGGGTGAAGATGTCGGCGACGTGGCCGCTCTCGACGACATGGCCGGCGTCGAGCACGACGACGTCCCTGGCGAGCTGGCGCACCACGGACATTTCGTGGGTGATCAGCACGATGGTCACGCCCAGCTCGCGGTTGATGTTCGCAAGCAAATCGAGGATCGCACGCGTGGTCTGCGGATCGAGCGCCGAGGTCGCCTCGTCCGACAGCAGCACGCTCGGCCGCGTCGCCAAGGCACGGGCGATGCCCACGCGCTGCTTCTGGCCGCCGGAGAGCTCCGACGGATAGCGGTCATGCTTGTCGGCGATTCCGACCAGCGCCAGCAGCTCAGTCACGCGGGCCTTGATGTCCGCTTTGGCCCAGCCTGCGATTTCGAGCGGCAGCGCGATGTTGTCGGCCGCCGTGCGCGAGGACAGCAGGTTGAAGTGCTGGAAGATCATGCCGATTGAGCGCTGCGCCAGCCGCAGCTCGCGGCCGGCCAGCGCCGAGATATCCCTGTTGTCGACGATGACGCGACCCGTGGTCGGCTTTTCCAGCCCGTTAATCAGCCGGACCAGACTCGACTTGCCGGCGCCGGAGCGACCGATCACGCCGGTGATGGAGCCGCGCGGAATCGCGAAGTCGATGTTCGCGAGCGCCTTGACGCCGGGCTTGCCGCGATAGGCCGGATAGGTCTTCGAGACGGCTTCGAAGCGGACCATCGTATCAGGCGCGGACGCGGCAGGTGGAATCGCTGCAAGCGTTTCGACCGGTTGTCCGATCGCGAGCGATGGGTGGGCATTCATGGGGACGGCCTTCATGCGCAATAATTCGCTTGCCCCGCAAAGCGTGCGGCAAGCCAGGTCGCATCACGCGACGGGGAAGTGGAACGGCGATGAGGGCCTCAGATGGAGCGCGCTGCATCGCAGCATGCACCATCGCCTGTTCGGCTCATTCTTGCAATGTCAGAGATCTGCGAGGTGTGGGACGAACGTCTCCAAACCCTCGCCTGCGGAGAAAAATCATCTGCCGGATGTCAGCCCTCCTCCCCGGCTCAGTGGACCTGCAACCAGGGCAGCACGATCAGCAGAAGCCCCGCGAAATACAGCAGCCCGAAGATCAGCCCAAAGCCCCAGAACTGGCCCTTCCCGATATAGCCGCTGCCGAAATACATCGGCGCGGGTCCCGTGGCGTAAGGCGAGATCACGCCCATCAGGCCGAGCGAGTACATGCAGAGCATGGCAAGCGTCGTGACCGGCAGGTCGGGAATGCCGGAACCGACCGCGAGCACGACAGGCAGCACGGCAGCCGCATGCGAGGTGATGCTCGAGAAGAAATAGTGGATCCAGAAGAACAGCGCGACCAGCAGCAGCATCGCGGTCGACGGCGACAGTCCCGCAAGCGGTTTGGCGTATTCGGTCGCGAACCATTTGATGAAGCCGATCTCGTTGAGGCCCGAGGCCAGCGTCAGCAGCGAGGTGAAATAGAAGAACACCTCCCAGGCGCTCTTCTCGCTGACGATGTCGGCGAATTCGATCACGCCCGTCACCAGCATCAAGGAGATCACGATGAACACGACGGTGGTGGCGTTGACGAAGTTCGAGCCGAGCAGCGGTACGTGGATGTCCGGGCTCGAGCCCGCGATCCACAGGAACATCGCCAGCACGATCAGGCCGAGCATGATCCACTCGTTGCGCGACATCGGGCCCATCGCACCGAGCTCCTTTGCCGCCCAGTCGGAGATCTCAGGGCTGCGCTTCACCTCGGGACGGCAGACCAAATAGCTGAGCAGCGGAACGAGGATCATCAGGACAATACCGAGCGGCGCAAAGCCGATGAACCACTGACCCCAGCTCACCTCCACCCCGACCGTCTTCTTGGCGATCGCCAGCGCCGCCGCATTGGGCGCGAGTGCGGTGAAGAACAGCGAGCTCGTCACCGCCGTGGCCGCGAACGCCGTCCACATCACGTAGGTGCCGATCCGGCCGGCGGTCGGCCCCGGCTCGGAGCCGTAGATGCGCGGGATGTTGCTGATGATGGGATAGACAATGCCGCCGCTGCGCGCGGTGTTGGACGGCGTCGCCGGCGCCAGCAAAAAATCCGACATCGCCACCGCGTATCCGAGGCCGAGCGTGTTGCGGCCGAGCCGCTGCACCAGCACCAGCGCGATGCGCCGGCCGAGCTGGCTCTTGCGATAGCCGATCGAGAACACGAAGGCGCCGACGATCAGCCACACCGTGCTCTCGGCAAAGCCCGCCAGCATCCAGCGCAGCGACTTGGTCGGATCGGCTTCGATATAGCCGCTGACACCGACAACCGTCAGGCCGATGAAGCCGACCGCGCCGACCGGCATCGATTCCAGGATCAGTCCGGTGATGACGGCCGCGAACACGGCAAAATAGTGCCACTGATTGGCGTTGAGGCCTGCGGGCACCGGCCACAGATAGATCGCCAGCCACACCACGAGTGGCGCGATCAGCTTCCAGCGAAACCCTTTCGCTTCAGGCGCCTGCGAATTGGCGGTCATGGCCCTTCCCCCTCGATTGTCGTCGCGTCATGCGGCCCGTTGGCCGAGCCTGCTTGGTCCCGACGCCGTATTACGGCACACGTCATGGTGCAATCAATGGCCGTTTCCAGGCCGGTCGTGCAGCAGGCCCAAATGGTGTCACGAACAGTTGGCCCGGCCGCGCTGCAACGACGGCTCGACAGGCGGGGACCATTGCGCCTATCTTTGTGGCATGAGCCACGATCACGACCACCATCACGATCACGATCATTCCGAACTGTCGGAAACCGAGCTACGCGTGCGCGCGCTGGAGACGATCCTGACCGAAAAGGGCTATGTCGAGCCGGCTGCACTCGACGCCATCATTCAGGCCTATGAGACCAAGATCGGCCCGCATAACGGCGCGCGCGTCGTCGCCAAGGCCTGGACCGATCCGGCGTTCAAGCAGGCGCTGCTCGAGGATGGTTCCAAGGCGATCGGCACGCTCGGTCATGTCAGCCGCGTCGGCGACCATCTCGTGGTGGTCGAGAACACGCCTGAGCGCCACAACATGGTCGTGTGCACGCTGTGCTCCTGCTACCCCTGGGAGATGCTGGGGCTGCCGCCGGTCTGGTACAAGGCCGCGCCCTACCGCTCGCGTGCGGTGAAAGATCCGCGCGGCGTGCTCGCCGATTTCGACGTCAGCCTGCCGAAGGACATGGAAATCCGGGTATGGGATTCCACCGCCGAGACGCGCTTTTTGGTGCTACCGATGCGGCCCGCGGGCACGGAAGGGTGGAGCGAGGAGCAACTCGCCGAGCTGGTCACCCGCGATTCCATGATCGGCACCGGCTTTCCCAAAGCGCCCGGAGCGCCGTCGTGAACGGCGTGCACGACATGGGCGGCATGGACGGGTTCGGCAAGGTCGAGCCCGAGCCGAACGAGCCGATGTTTCACGAGGAGTGGGAATCCCGCGTCCTCGCCATGGTCCGCGCGATGGGCGCGGCCGGCGCCTTTAACATCGACACCTCGCGCTTCTATCGCGAGACGCTGCCGCCGCATGTTTATCTGTCGAGCTCCTACTACAAGAAATGGTTTCTCGGGCTCGAGGAGATGCTGATCGAGAAAGGCTACCTCACCCGGGAGGAAGTCGCCGCCGGTCACGCGATGCAGCCAGGCAAGGCGCTCAAGCACGGCAAGTTCGACCTTGGCCAGGTTGAGCGCATCATGGTGCGCGGCAAGTTCGCCCGCCCTGCGCCTGCACCCGCCAAATTCAACGTCGGCGACCGCGTGCGGGCGAAGAACATTCATCCGACAACGCACACGCGGCTGCCGCGCTATGTGCGCGGCCATGTCGGAATCGTCGAGTTGAACCACGGCTGCCACGTGTTTCCGGATTCCGCGGCGATGGAGCGCGGCGAGAATCCGCAATGGCTCTACACCGTCGTGTTCGAAGGCCGCGATCTCTGGGGTGCGGACGGAGATCCGACGCTGAAGGTCTCGATCGACGCGTTCGAGCCCTATCTGGACCCGGCGTGATGGGCAGCGGGCTAGCAGCCGCCGCGACGGCGGCGATTCCAAGTATCCCGCGCGATGACGACGGTCCGGTATTCCGCGCCCCTTGGGAGGCGCACGCGTTCGCCATGGCGTTGACGCTGCACGAGCGTGGCGTGTTCACCTGGCCGGAATGGGCAGCAAGCCTGGCCGACGAGATCAAGCGCGCGCAGGCCGCCGGCGACCCTGATACGGGCGAGACCTACTATCTGCACTGGCTCGCGACGCTGGAGGGCTTGGTTGCGCGCAAGGGCGTGGCATCGACGGAGACGCTGCACCGCTACCGCGACGCCTGGGACCACGCCGCCGACCGCACCCCGCACGGCAAACCGATCGAGCTCAAGCCGGAGGATTTTGGCTAGCTCGGTAGAAGGCACGATCATGCCAAGCCCTCCGCTGTCATTCCCCGCGAAAGCGGGGAATCCAGTAGGCCGCGGCCCTCGGCTCAAATAGTCTCTGGGATACTGGATCAGCCGCTTTCGCGGTGATGACACCGAGTATGTGGTCTTAGCGCCCCGCCACAAACTCCCGCCACCCCTTCGCCCGCAGGCTGCACGCCGGGCACTCCCCGCATCCATAACCCCACTCATGCTGCGCGCCGCGTTCGCCGAGATAGCAGGTGTGCGACTGCTCGCGGATGAGATCGACCAGCCCCTCGCCGCCGAGGTCATGCGCGAGCTTCCAAGTCGCGGCCTTGTCGATCCACATCAGCGGCGTATGCAGTTCGAACGTCCTCGCCATGCCGAGCGAGAGCGCGGCCTGCATCGCGCGGATGGTGTCGTCGCGGCAATCGGGATAGCCGGAATAGTCGGTCTCGCACATGCCGCCGACGATGTGGGTGATGCCGCGCCGATAGGCCAGCGCTGCGGCGAAGGTCAGGAACACGAGGTTGCGGCCGGGGACAAAAGTATTGGGGAGGCCATCGGCGCCCATCGCGATCGCGACGTCGCGCGTCAGCGCCGTCTCGGACACAGCGGCCAGCGTCGGGATCGACAGCGTATGGCTCTCGCCGAGCTTTGCGGCCCAGTCCGCGCGCAGGTCTTTGATGCCGTCGAACAGACGCGCGCGGCAGTCGAGCTCGACCGCATGGCGCTGGCCGTAGTCGAACCCCAGCGTCTCCACCCGCGCGAAGCGGCTCAGTGCCCAGGCAAGACAGGTGGTGGAATCCTGGCCGCCGGAAAACAACACCAGCGCGGTTTGTGATGAAAATGCGTCGCTCATGTCCCGCGCTTTAGCACTGTGCACTTCGCCCGCCAATCGGTGGAAATCACCCTGTTCCGCCGCGTCCCGCTGGGAACGGCGGCCCGCTTTTGGCATAAGGTTTTGGACCCAGGAGACTGCCCCGCAATGACCCCTTCCCGTGACATTTCCCGCCTGATCGAGATCATGGCGGCGCTGCGCACGCCGGTGACCGGCTGCCCCTGGGACCTCGAGCAGGATTTTGCGACCATCGCGCCCTACACGATTGAGGAAGCCTATGAGGTGGTCGAGGCGATCAGCCGCGGCGATCTCGACGATCTCCGCGAGGAGCTCGGCGATCTCCTGCTCCAGGTCGTGTTCCACGCCCAGATGGCTGAAGAGCAGAACGCTTTTGCGTTCGGTGATGTGGTCGAGGCCATCACGCGCAAAATGATCCGCCGTCATCCCCACGTCTTCGCCGACAAGGACGGCAATCTCGCCTCCTCCCACGTCAAGGAAGTCTGGGACCGCATCAAGGCCGAGGAGAAGGCTGAGCGCGCGGCGCGCCGGCCACCGGAAGAGACGCCGAAGCACAAATCATTGCTGGGGGGCGTGAAAGCGGGCCAACCCGCATTGACCCGCGCGATGGAACTTCAGCGCAAGGCCTCCACCGTCGGCTTCGACTGGAACGACCCGCGCGCGGTTTTGCAAAAGATCCGCGAGGAAGCCGACGAGATCGAGGCCGCGCTCGACCGCAACGACAAGCAGGAGATCGCGGACGAAACCGGCGACCTGATGTTCGCCCTCGTCAACCTCGCCCGCCATGTCGATGCCGATCCGGAGGCCGCGCTGCGCGCGACCAATGCGAAGTTCGAAAAGCGCTTTGCCTATATTGAGCAGGCGCTGGAGGCGCAGGGCCGCACGCTGGAGCAGGCCTCGCTGGTGGAGATGGATGCGCTGTGGAATGCGGCGAAGGGCGAGGAGAAAACGATATCGGAGACCCGCCGCGAGGCCCGGCGCTAGCCCTGTACGCATTTGATCCAGATATAGGTCAGCACTTTGTCCTGAACGCCGCGAGGCGATCTTGCCAAAGCGTGAGGCCCGCAGCGGCGACCGGGGTCACCTTTCAAGCCATGAAACCGTCACGACCTGCAGTCTAAAGTTGAACACCGGCGCCAGCGCAGCCGCAACCCCACGGCAGGTGAGTGCAATGCCCCTGAAACACTATTCGGTCCTCAAGGGACGCCCGATCGCGATGCGTTTCGGCACCGGCCAGTCACCGCATTATCAAGTCCATGTCGTGGCCGACAACGCGGATTTCCGCATCGCCGTCAACGTGCAGTCGGCGGATGGCAGCGAAGTCGAGTACCTGGTGCGATCGCATTTTGTCCATCCGATCACCGATCAACTCGCGGCGCTGCCGGAGGGCCTGCACCCGCAGTCGCCGAAGCCGGGCAGCACGGCGCTGGACTTCATTCGCGGCAATCTGATGCAACCGCAGGAGATGGTCCCACTGCCGCTGTCCTTGCCCGGACCGGACAATGACCTCAACGAGAAGCTCGACCAGTTCGTCCAGCGCGCGCTCTCGAATGAAAGCGCGATGGTGTACGCATTCGGCGAGACGTGGGGGCCGGAGACGAAGGCGGACAATTATTTTGGCTTCCGGCCGGGACGCGGCATTCACGATATCCATATGAACCAGGGAAATCCGATCGGAAAATTCTCGGGCGACAACGGGCCGTGGCAGGACGGCGGGCTCGTGTTCGAATTCCCGGATCAGAATCTATGGACGGCGGTCTTCCTGAAATTCCAGACGCAGGCCTGGCACACCGATGACAGGACCGGTCATCCCATCGATCTCGGCGGAGGCACGCCGACGACGCCGCCAGATCCGACGACTCCTCCGACCGAGGAAATGCCCGATGGCCTCGTGCGCATCATTGCGGCCCTCGTCAACGCCGTGAAGACGCCCGAGCGGGAAGTCGTCACGCTGCTCAACACGGCCGATCGCGATATCGATCTCACCGGCTGGATGCTGGCCGACAAGCAGAAGAACAAAATGGTTCTCTCAGGGAAGATCGCGGCCGGGCACGCTCGCCGTCGTCGTGCAGAAGCCGATGGAACTATCGAACCAGGGCGGCATCATTTCGTTGCTGGACGAACGCGGGGTCAAAATTCACGGCGTCGCCTACACCAAGGCGCAAGCGAAAACTCCGGGCCTGACCATTCCATTCTAGTGTCCTGAGTGGCAACGCATCAGAGGCACGCAAGCAAGTCCGCCGCTAACCCGCTGTCGTCGGTTTGCGCGGAAAGTGCGGAGCCCGGATGGAGCGACGGGCAATCCGGGCTACGGTGCTAACTGATTGAATGCAGTAACAAGGACACGCAGTGGACATCAGACAGGACGATCCGAAGGCGCCCCATGTCGCCGGCTTGCTGGCGCATCATCTGGAAGAGCTGCGCAGCGTCATGGGCGAGCACGCGCAGGCGCTGGACGCGAGCGGTCTTTCGGCTCCGGCCGTGACGTTCTGGACGGCCTGGCAGGGCGATGTGCTGGCTGGGTTCGGCGCTCTGAAGCAGCTCGATGCGACGCATGGAGAGGCGAAGTCGATGCGCGCTGCGCCTGCAGCACGCGGGACCGGCGTCGGTCGCACGATTCTGCACCACATCGTCGCTGAAGCGCGCGAACGAGGCTATGCGCGCCTCAGCCTGGAGACGGGTACGGCACCGCTGCACGCTCCCGCCGTCGCGCTCTACCGCAGCGCCGGCTTCGTCCCCTGTGAGCCGTTCGCCGATTATCAGGCGAGCCCGCACAACCAGTTCATGAGGCTCGACCTGTCCAGGTGAACGCCCTCAGCTTGCCGCCACGGGCTCAAGCCACGCGCGGCACCGCATCGAATCTCGACACCACGATATCCCGCTTGGTCTCGTCCACCCGCACGGTCATGTCGAAGCGGCCGTCGTGCAGCTCTTTCGCCAGCACCTCGGAATTGCGGTGCAGCCAGGAAATGCCGGCGCCATCGGCGGCGTCGATGGAGAGGTCGAGCGTGGTGCGCTTGGCGGCGAGCCTCTCCTCGATCGCGGCGAGCAGTGCGTCGATGCCCTCGCCCGACACGGCCGAGACCAGCATCGCCGGATGATCCTCCGGCCTGCGCGCGGCGATGTTCAAAAGCCCTTCGCGCTGCTCGGAATCGTAACGATCAATCTTGTTCCAGACCTCGATGATGCGGCCTGAGTCATCGGGATTGATGCCGAGCTGGCGCAGCACGGCGTCGACGTCGCTCTGCTGGGCCTCGGCATCCTCGTGCGAGATGTCGCGCACATGCAGGATGACGTCGGCTTCCAGCACCTCCTCCAGCGTGGCGCGGAAGGCGGCGACGAGCTGGGTCGGCAGATTGGAAATGAAGCCGACCGTGTCGGACAGCATCGCCTTGCCGCCATGCGGCAGGGTGAGCGCGCGGAGCGTTGGATCGAGCGTGGCGAACAGCATGTCGGCCGCCTGCACGTCGGCGCGCGTCAGGCGGTTGAACAACGTCGACTTGCCGGCATTGGTGTAGCCGACCAGCGCGACGACGCGATATGGCACGCGCTGGCGGCCGGCGCGATGCAGGCGGCGCGTCGCCTGCACCTTCTTCAGCTCGCTCTCGAGCTTGGAGATGCGCTCCTGGATCAGGCGGCGGTCGGCCTCGATCTGCGTCTCGCCGGGGCCGCCCATGAATCCGAAACCGCCGCGCTGGCGTTCGAGATGGGTCCACGACCGAACCAGGCGCGAGCGCTGGTAGTTGAGATGCGCGAGCTCGACCTGGAGCGAGCCTTCCCTGGTCTTGGCGCGGCGGCCGAAGATTTCCAGAATCAAGCCCGTGCGGTCGAGCACCTTGGCCTGCAGCTCCTTCTCGAGATTGCGCTGCTGGATCGGCGCCAGCGCACAATCCATCACCACGAGCTCGACATCGAGGCTCTTGATCAGCCCGGCGATCTCCTCGACCTTGCCCTTGCCGATATAGGTGGCGGGCCTGATCTGGCCGATCGGCGCGATGATGGCGTCCGCAATGACGAGGTCGATCGCGCGCGCGAGGCCGGCGGCTTCATCGAGCCGGGCCTCGGCGTCGCGTTGAACTTGACTTGGGACATGACCTTCCGATTGCGCGTCGGCACTGCCCGCACGCACTCGCAAGTAGGGGCCGATGACAAGCACCCGCCCCGTTTGCTTAGCCCCTGCCGATCGCGGACGATCGGCCTCCCCGTCGAAATTCCGGGGTTCCAATCAGAGCACTCTCAAGCCGGCTGATCCTCACCGCCTTCGAACAGCTGGATCGGAGCGCCCGGCATGATGGTCGAGATCGCGTGCTTGTAGACAAGCTGCGAGTGACCGTCGCGCCGAAGCAGCAAACAGAAATTGTCGAACCAGGTCACGATGCCCTGGAGCTTCACTCCGTTGACCAGAAAGATCGTCAGTGGCGTCTTGGTTTTGCGAACGTGATTGAGGAAGGTGTCCTGTAGGTTTTGTGCGCGGTCTGCCGCCATTGTTTTTTTCTCGCTTTGAGTTTCTTTTTATTGCGCCGGTTGCGGCCCTCATTGTGACGTTCGGAGCCTCTCCCGGTTGCCGCTCCTCATGAGATCCCCCTCGGAAGGAACGGCTGTGCAATTAGAGGGCAGGTGGGCTTATTAGGCAAGCCGCTTCACGCGGCAGGCCGTGCTCTATTGCCCCGAAAAACTACGGAAATCGATGATTTTCCTCGCTTATCGCTGAGGCCCATCTGCGACCTTGGGGCGCTAGCCAACGCCCAGCGCCTTCAACTTTCGATGCAGCGCCGAACGTTCCATGCCAACAAACTCGGCTGTGCGAGAAATATTTCCTGAGAAACGGCTGATCTGTGCAATCAAATAGTCGCGCTCGAACACTTCGCGCGCTTCGCGCAGCGGCAGGCCCATGATGTGCTCGCCATTGTTGCTGGTCGGCATGGCCGGCACCATGGAGCCGACGTCCTGCGGCAGCATGTCCGCGGTGATGATGACCTCGGGCCCGCCCGCAGCCAGAATCATGACTCTCTCAACGTTGTTGCGGAGCTGGCGCACATTGCCCGGCCAGACATGCGATTGCAGCACGGCCATCGCGTCCTGCCCGATCTGGCGCTTGGGCAGGCCGCTGCCGGCCGAGATCTGCTCCATGAAGTAGTCGATCAATTCCGGAATGTCCTCGCGCCGCTCCGACAGCGCGGGCACGCGGATCGGCACCACCGAGAGCCGGTGATAGAGGTCCTCGCGGAAATGGCCGGCCGCGATCTCCTCTTCGAGATTGCGCGCGGTGGAGGAGATGATGCGGACGTCGACCTGCACCTTGGCGGTGCCGCCGACGCGCTGGAACGACTGCTCGACCAGCACGCGCAGGATCTTGTTCTGGGTCTCGCGCGGCATGTCCGCGATCTCGTCGATGAACAGCGTGCCGCCATGGGCTTCCTCGAGCGCGCCGGGCTTGCGCGCGTGCTCGCCGTTGGACTGCTCGATGCCGAACAGCTCATGCTCCATCCGATCGGGCGTGATCGCGGCGGCATTGATGACGACGAAGGGGCCGTCGGCGCGGCCCGAGGCCGTGTGCAGCGTGCGCGCGGTCAGCTCCTTGCCGGCGCCGGCGGGGCCGACGATCAGGATGCGGCTGTTGGCCTTGGCCGCGCGCTCGATGGTCTGGCGCAGCTGGTTCATGCTGGGCGAACGGCCGACGAGCGAGCTTGCGCTCGGCGCAAGCTGCTTCAGCTCCTTGACCTCGCGCTTGAGCCGCGAATTCTCCAGCGCCCTGGTTGCGACCAGGATCAGCCGGTCGGCCTTGAACGGCTTCTCGATGAAATCATAGGCGCCGCGCTTGATCGCGGCGACCGCGGTCTCGATGTTGCCGTGGCCGGAGATCATCACGACCGGCAGATCGGCATTGTCCTTCTTGACCTGTTCCAGGAGCTGCAAGCCGTCGAGCTTGGAGCCCTGCAGCCAAATGTCGAGAAACACCAGATGCGGCCTGCGGTTGGCGATCTCGGCGAGCGCGGAGTCGCTGTCGCGCGCGGTCCGCGTGACAAAACCCTCGTCTTCGAGAATGCCCGCGACGAGATCCCGAATATCGGCCTCATCATCGACAATCAGAATTTCACTTGCCATGGGTCGCGCCTGTCTTGTCAGATGCCTGTCGAGGCTTCGATTTTCGTTGAATCATTGGTCTTTTCAGCCGGCTCTTTGGTTTCGCCCGCCGGCTCTTTTGTTTCCGGCGCCGTGTCCTTGACCGGGGCGCTGGCCGCTTCGTTCACCGCTTCCTTGGCCGTCGGCGCCTGCTCGGTCCCCTCGCTCTTCGGGGGAGCGCCGGAGATCGCAAAGCGCATCCGCATCCAGGCGCCGCGCTGGCCTTCCCGGAAGTCGGAAGCGTCCTTCAGCTCGATGCGCCCGCCATGGTCTTCGAGGACGCGGCCGACGATTGCGAGGCCAAGGCCGGTACCCTTGGCGCGCGTGGTCACGTAGGGCTCCAGCAGCCGCGAGCGCGCGACCTTGGGCAGGCCGATACCGTTGTCGATGACGTCGATCAGCACGTCCTCGCCCTCGCGCGAGACCACGACGTCGATGCGGCCTTTTCCGAGCTCTTCCGGCGGCACCTGCTCGATCGCCTCGGTGGCGTTCTTGACGATGTTGGTGACCGCCTGCGAGATCAGCCGCCGGTCGAACTGGGCCCGCAGCGGATCCTCCTTGAACTCGGCGTCGATGTCGATCTCGGGATGGGCGACCTTCATCAGGAACACCGCCTGCCGCACGGTGTCGGCGACGTCCTCGCCCTCCATCACCGGCTTCGGCATCCGCGCGAAGCGCGAGAACTCGTCCACCATGCGCCTGATGTCGTCGACCTGGCGCACGATGGTGTCGGTGCACTGCTCGAAGATCTGCTTGTCCTTGGTCTCGGTGATGTCCTTGCCGAACTTGCGGCGGATGCGCTCGGCCGAGAGCTGAATCGGCGTCAGCGGATTCTTGATCTCGTGCGCGATGCGGCGGGCGACGTCGCCCCAGGCCGAGGTGCGCTGCGCCGAGACCAGCTCGGTGATGTCGTCGAGCGTGATGATGTAGCTGTCGTGCGGCTGGCTGGTCTTCTCGGCGCTGACGCGGACCGACAGATTGCGTTCCTGCCCGTCGCGCGTGATCGTGATCTGGCCCTGCACCAGGCGCTGGGTCCCTTCCCGCGCCGCCTTCATCATCTCGTCGAGCTCGGGCAGCACGTCGGAGAGCGGATGGCCGAGCGTTTCCGCTTCGGAGTGCCCGATCAGCTTCTCGGCGGAGCGGTTGAGGATGCCGACGCTGCCCGAATGATCGACGCCGATGATGCCGGCGCTGGCCGAGGACAGCACGGCCTCGATGAAGCGGCGGCGGCTGTCGATGAGATCGCTGGCGTTGACGAGCTCGTCGCGCTGGCTGCGCAATTCCTGCGTCATCTTGTTGAAGGTCTCACCCAACTGGGCGAGGTCGCCTTCGGACTGGTGCACCGGCACCTTCACATTGAGGTCGCCCGTCGAGACCGTATGGGCTGCGTTCATCAGCCGCCGGATCGGCGAAACCAGCGAGTTGGCGAAGTTGAGGCCGATCAGCACCGAGGCCATCAGGATGGTCAGCGCGATCACCGCGAACATCAAGGCGAACGCGACCTGGATGCCGAGCCGGCGCGACTCGATCTGGGCGTATTCGGCGACGCTGACTTCCGTCTGCTTGAGCTGATTGACGACATTCGGATCAAGCGGACGTGCGACGTAGAGGAAGGTGTCGTTGAAGGCGCGCAGGCGGATCACAGCAGCGACGAAGCTCGCGTCCGGCAACACCGCGATCTCGGGCTCGTTCTCGTTGACGTTGCTGAGGAAGTCCGGCGCCGGCGGCGAATAGGCCAGCCGCATGCCGGTGTCGGCCGATTCCAGGATATTGGTGCTCTTGTCGATGATCATCGCGCCCGGCAGATTGCGGGAGCCGGCGCTGGCCGTCAGCAGCTCGCGGAACGAGCGGCGGTCCTGGTCGTAGAGCGGCCGGGCATGCGCGATGTCGTTGGCCATGCCGAGAATGTCGCCCCGGATGAGCTGCGCGTGGTCCTGCATATAGGCGCGCGCGATCGTCAGCGAGTTCTGGATCACTTCCTTGGTCGGACCGGAGAACAACCGGTCGAGGCCGCGTTCGATGGTGACGTTGGCGACGACGGCGACCAGCACGGCCGGCAGCACGGCCACGATCGAGAACAGGCTGACGATCTGGACATGGAGGCGCGCCGCCGCCCTGCCCCGCCGCCGCGCCAAGATCATCTGCCAGAGCTCGCGGATGATGATGCCGACCAGCAGCAGGATCGTGCCTGCATTGATCAGATAGAACGAGCGGACGATCTCCGGCGTCGGCTCGATCGTGGTGAGGCCGGTCAGGACGACAAAGGTCAGGAAGGCCGACCCCAGCGCCAGCGCCACGGCAATGGGTGCCAGCCAGCGCCGCGCCGACCAACGCCGGGGCTCTTCCGCTGGGGCCGTGTCGAAGTGTGCGGCCGAGGTGTCTGCGCTGGTCATTCCGGCAATGGTGCTGCTGAAAAGGGGTCCGCGGCGGGGCGGATACTGATGTATTCGTACCACATTGTTGCCGAATTGCGACAATTCCGCGGCGCCCCCGCGCGACGGACCGGCGCATTCACAGGGTGCTGATCTGGCAGACCTAGTTCGCGGGAACGGATTCCGGCCCCTTCGGCTTGACGGGGATGGACAGGTTGTTTCTCGCGATAATGGTGTCGGCCGTGCTGCTGCTGATCGTGGCCTCGGATCTGCTGGTCAACGGCCCTGGCCTTCAGCCGCCGGCGGCAAACGTCGCCAGTGCCCAGCCGGTCTCAGTCCGGCTGATCAGGTGAGTGCGACGCCGCGTCTCGCGGTCGAACCACCAATTCGTATGTTCCGGCGGAACGTTTCGGCCCGATTGGGACTTTTGCTCACCGCGTCAGCCACGAAGGCCAGCGCGATCCGGACAGGCTCAGCTCCGCTTTGGTAGGGGGAGCTGAGCCACCGTCCTTTCGGAAAGACTAGCCCCCGCTCCTGTAGACCTGGATATCGAGATCCCGGATCTTCTTCCGCAGCGTGTTGCGGTTGAGGCCGAGCAAATCGGCGGCGCGGATCTGGTTGCCGCGGGTGGCGGCGAGCGCGGCCGTCAGCAGCGGCACCTCGATCTCCTTGAGGATGCGGTGATAGAGGCCCGGCGGCGGCACCCCGTTCGGGAACCCCTGGAAGTGCGAGGACAGATACGCCTCCACCGCGCCGCCGAGATTGTCGACGCCCTGCTGGACCGCGGCACCCGGACTGACCGTGGGCGGCGCCAGCTCGCCGTCGATGACCGAGCCTGTGATCACGTCCTGCGGATAGAGCGCGGCAAGGCGCCGGGCGAGGTTTTCCAGCTCGCGCACGTTGCCCGGCCAGCGGTGCTGCTTCATCCGCTCCAGCGCCAGCGTGTCGAGCTTCTTCGGCGGCAGGCCGTCCTTCTCGGCCAGGGTGAAGAAGTGACGCACCAGGTCCGGCAGGTCCTCGATGCGCTCGCGCAAGGGGGGCAGCCGCAGCGGCACGACGTTGAGGCGGAAGAACAGATCCTCGCGGAACAGGCCTTGCTGGATCAGGACGCGCAAATCCTTGTTGGAGGCCGCGACGATGCGCACGTCGGTCTTGATCGGGGTGCGGCCGCCGACGGTGGTGTATTCGCCCTGCTGAAGCACGCGCAGCAGGCGGGTCTGCGCCTCCATCGGCATGTCGCCGATCTCGTCCAGGAACAGCGTGCCGCCCTCGGCCTGCTCGAACCGGCCGGAGGCGCGGGTGTTGGCGCCGGTGAAGGCGCCGCGCTCATGGCCGAACAGCTCGGATTCGATGAGGTCGCGCGGGATCGCCGCCATGTTGACCGCGACGAACGGGCCGTTGCGGCGCTTGCCGTAATCGTGCAGCGCGCGTGCCACCAGCTCCTTGCCGGTGCCGGACTCGCCCGTGATCATCACGGTGAGATCGGTCTGCATCAGGCGCGCCAGCACGCGGTAGATTTCCTGCATCGCCGGCGAGCGGCCGACCAGCGGGATCGCCTCCATCTCGGCGTCCTCGTCCGGCGTCGAGACCCGTTCCTTCGGCTCGGCCAGCGCACGGCCGACGATGGCGATCAGCTCCTTCAGGTCGAAGGGTTTTGGCAGATATTCGTACGCCCCGCGCTCGGAGGCGCGGATCGCCGTCATGAAGGTGTTCTGCGCGCTCATGACGATGACCGGCAAATTCGGCCGCATCTTCTTGATCCGCGGCAGCAGGTCGAACGCGTTCTCGTCGGGCATCACCACGTCGGTGATGACGAGATCGCCCTCCCCCTGGCTGACCCAGCGCCAAAGCGTTGCGGCGTTGCCGGTGAGCCTGACCTCATAGCCGGCCCGGGAAAGTGCCTGATTGAGAACCGTGCGGATGGCGGTGTCGTCATCAGCAACGAGAATGCTACCTGCGGGCATCGTTAATCCTCATTTTGCCCCCTGTGATGCAGACGACGACTTCCCGGCAGAGCCGTCGCGACTGCTGTGATCGGCATGTTTCGCCGATGTGGAATACATCGGCATCAGCACGCGGAAGGTGGTCTTGCGCGGCTGAGACTCGCATTCGATGATGCCCCCGTGATCCCCGATGATCTTGGCGACCAGCGCGAGGCCCAGACCCGAGCCGGTCTGCTTTGTGGTCACGAAGGGATCGAACAGGTTGGGCAGAAGATCATCCGGCACGCCTGGTCCGTTGTCCCTCACGCAGAACTCGAGCGGCAGAGATACCCGCGTTTTTTGACCGGGGACTGACAGACGCACGCCGGGACGGAACGCGGTGGTAAGCTGGATCTCGGCGTCCGAGCCGAGGTCGACCACGGCTTCGGCAGCATTCTTCACGAGGTTGAGGAACACCTGGATGAGCTGGTCCTGGTTGGCCAGCACCGGCGGCAGCGAGGGATCGTAGTCCTCGATGAAGCGGATGTTGCGGGCAAAGCCCGACTGCGCCAGCCGCTTCACGTGATCGAGCACGGAATGGATGTTGACGGGGCCGCGCACCACGGGGCGCTCGTCGCCGAATACCTCCATGCGGTCGACCAGCGTGACGATGCGGTCGGCCTCGTCGCAGATCAGGCGCGTCAGCATGCGGTCCTCGGACGAGGCCTGCTGCTCGAGGAGCTGGGCCGCGCCGCGGATGCCCGAGAGCGGGTTCTTGATCTCATGCGCCAGCATCGCGGCGAGCGCGATCACCGAGCGCGCGGCGCTGCGATGGGTGAGCTGGCGGTCCATCTTGTCGGCGATGGAGCGCTCCTGGAGCATCACCACGATATGGCCGGGCCGCTCCGTGAGCGGGGCGACATGCAGATCGACCTGGCGGTCGCCGCCCATGCGCGGCGTGCCCAGATCGACCTTGTATTCGTTGACCGGCGAGTTCGACGAGCGCACCTGGTCGATCAGCGCCAGCAAGGGGCTGCCGAATGGGACCAGCTCCTTCAACGACTGCCGCTTCAGGAACTGCGTCGAGATATCGAAAAAGGCTTCGGTCGCGATGTTGGCGGCGACGATCTTGCCGTCCGGCCCGATCATCAGAACGGGGTTGGGCAGCGCGTCCAGGATCGCGTCGCTGTCGGACGGAAGCGGCCGACGATGTTCAACGGCTGAGCTCATGCAGCGGCGCTCCATGCGAAGTCGTCGAAGGCATCTTGCAGTGACCGGTGGACGAGACGCGGATCCTCCGAGGTGAGGATCTTCTGGCGCCAGGATTTCAGCTTCTCGGCCGGCGCACGGCTCACATCGGCGGCGACGTCGAGCGCCCAGCCGAGATGTTTTCGCGCGTGCCTGAGGCCTATGCGCAGGCCATAGAGCGCGCAGACACCCTCATAGAGGGTGCGGACGTAATGCAGCTGTGTCTCGAGCGAGGGCGTCGCTTCCTCTGCCCCGCCCTTGAGGCGCCGGCCGATCTCGCCGGGGAGCCAGGGCTGGCCTTGAGCACCACGGCCGATCATCACGGCATCGGCGCCGGAGGCCTCCAGCGCCGCGAGCGCCTTCTCGTAAGTGGTAATGTCGCCATTGACGACGAGCGGAATGGAGATGGCCTCGCGCACCGCGCGGATCGCATCCCAATCGGCCTCGCCCTTGTAGAACTGGCAGCGAGTGCGGCCGTGAACGGTGACGAGCTGGATGCCGGCAGCTTCCGCGCGGCGCGCCAATTCCGGCGCATTGCGGGTGCGGTCGTCCCAGCCGAGCCGCATCTTCAGCGTCACGGGGACCTTCACCGCGGCGATCGTCGCCTCGATCAGGCTGACGGCATGGTCGAGGTCGCGCATCAGGGCGGAGCCGGACTGGCCACCGGTGACATGGCGGGCCGGACAGCCCATGTTGATGTCGATGATGTCGGCGCCTTCGGCTTCCGCGATCCGGGCGCCTTCGGCCATCCAGTGCGTCTCGCAGCCGGCGAGCTGCACCACGTGCGGTCCGATGCCCGTCGCTTCGCAGCGCAACCGCGACATCCGATGACCATTCGCGAGCTCATCGCTGGCGGTCATTTCGGACACGACCAGACCGGCCCCGAGCTCGGCGGCCAGCCGGCGGACGGGCGAGTCCGTCACCCCCGACATCGGCGCCAGGAAGACCGGGGTGGCGACATCAATATCGCCTATCTTCAATGGCTTAGAGCCTGATACTGCCGAGCCGGTCACAGGGGTCCCGTTGCGTAGGCAGGGCCTCATCGCGCCTGCCATGACCTATCTTGCGCACAATTCTTGTGCAGTCAAGCGTCATGCCTACAGTTTAGACAGTTCTGCAAATCTTTCAAGTGCAGTGCAGCAAAATGCTGTTTCCCACAATGCAGGGAAACCCCCTTTTTTTGCGGGCCTGCCGTGCTAGAGGCATGCCGGCAATCACCCCTCTCCCCCGACTCTCGTCATCACCAACCGGGTATCTGAGTCCTATGGCGAAATCACAGCGCACCGCAGTCGTTCTTGTCGCGGCCGGACGCGGCCTGCGCGCCGGCGCGGGCGGGCCGAAGCAATATCGCGAGATCGGCGGCGTGCCCGTGATCTATCGCGCCATGGAAGCCTTCAGCCGCCATGCCGATGTCTTCGCGGTGCAGCCTGTGGTGAACCCCGACGACAGCGCCATGTTCACGGCAGCGGTCGCAGGATTGAAGCACGAGGCGCCGACCAATGGCGGTGCGACGCGTCAGGCGTCCGTGCTCGCCGGTCTCGAAGCGCTTGCCAAGCACAAGCCCGACATCGTCCTGATCCACGACGCCGCGCGTCCCTTCGTCTCGGAAGGCGTGATCTCGCGTGCGATCGAAGCGGCCAGCCGCACCGGCGCCGCGATCCCCGTCGTTCACGTCACTGACACCATCAAGGTCACCGGCGAGAGCGGCCATGTCGAGGACACGCCGGACCGAGCGCGCTTGCGAATCGCGCAGACGCCGCAATCCTTTCGTTTCGACGTCATCCTCGAGGCGCATCGTCGCGCGGCAAAGGACGGGCGCTCTGATTTCACCGACGATGCCGCGATTGCCGAATGGGCGGGATTGACGGTTGCAACCTTTGAAGGCGATGTTGCCAACATGAAGCTCACCACTCCCGAAGACTTCGTGCGCGAGGAAGCGCGCCTCGCCAGCCTGCTCGGCGACATCAGGACCGGCACCGGCTATGATGTGCACGCCTTCGGCGAAGGCGACCATCTCATGCTCTGCGGCGTGCGCGTGCCTCACAGCAAGGGTTTCCTGGCCCATTCGGACGGCGATGTCGGCCTGCATGCGCTGGTCGACGCCATTCTCGGCGCGCTTGCCGACGGCGACATCGGCTCGCACTTTCCGCCGAGCGATGCGAGGTGGAAGGGCGCCTCCTCCGACCAGTTCCTGAAATACGCCATCGAGCGCGTCACCCAGCGCGGCGGCCGCGTTGCCAATCTCGAGGTGACGATGATCTGCGAGCGGCCGAAGATCGGCCCGCTGCGCGACACCATGCGCGCGCGCATCGCCGAGATCTCCGGCGTCGACATCTCCCGCGTCGCCGTGAAGGCAACAACCAGCGAGCGGCTCGGCTTCACCGGCCGCGAGGAGGGCATCGCGGCCACCGCGAGCGCCACCATCCGCCTCCCCTGGAGCGTCTAGGCCATGGGCGGCAGCGACGCACGCGCCCTCTCCCGCTCGCTGCTCGATCTGTGCCGGATGCGCAAGCTGACGATCGCGACCGCTGAATCCTGCACCGGCGGTCTCGTCGCAGGCGCACTGACCGATATCCCCGGCTCCTCCGATGTGATTGACCGCGGCTTCGTCACCTATTCCAACGACGCCAAGCGCGCCATGCTCGGCGTCGAGGCCGGCACGCTCACCAATTTCGGCGCCGTCAGCAAGGAGACCGCAATTGCAATGGCGGTGGGCGCGCTGGAGCGCGCAGGCGTCGACCTTGCAGTCGCCATCACCGGCATCGCCGGCCCCGGCGGCGCGACGCCGGGCAAGCCGGTCGGCCTCGTTCATTTCGCCGCCGCCGCGCGCGACGGCCGCATCATCCATCGTGAGCATCGCTTTGGCGCAATCGGCCGAACCGCGGTGCGCGCCCGCTCGGTGGTCGAGGCGTTGCGCATGCTGATGGACCTCGCCCGCGGCCCGCAGGCCCAGCCCAAACCGCGCCGCGCCGCTGCCGCAACCCGCCTGCGTCCCCGCGTGACCCGCTCGCCGCGCCGGCACGCCGTGAAGCGCAGACCGCCGCGCTCGCCGCGGGGCTGAGCGGCATCCTCAGTCAGCCGGGATGAAGCGGAGTGTGCCTGCCCGGCGCGTTGGCATGCCCGTGTCGTTGGTGTGATTGATGCCATCCATGACGGGCACGTCAGAGAAATCGAACGGGCTGACCCCGTCCAGGCAAGCCACGTTGACGGCATAGAGCGACTGGTCGGACCGTCGCTGATGATGCGTATATATTCCGCAGCGAGAGCAGAAGAAATGCTGCGCTGATCCGGTATGGAAGCGGTAGCTTGTCAGCGCATCCTCGCCATCGAGGAACCTGATCCCGCCCATTTCAGCCATGACAACGACGGCGCCTCGCATGCGGCAGTAGGAGCAAGTGCAGCGGCGGATCGAATTGAATCCATCGCTGAGCGTCGCCTCGAAGCACACCGCGCCGCAATGGCACCGCCCGGTCCGAACGTTCGTGTCCCCCGCCATCTTGCGCGTGTCTCCTGTTCAGATCCCTTCTACGATATCGCACACAAGGACACCACGCTCTTCACGCCGCCGCGAGCAGCGCGCTCGCATGGTCGAGCACGCGCTGCTTGACCGCATCGGCGTCGGACGGCTTCACCTTTGCGCTCACGGTCAATTCCACGACGGGCGCCGTGGGATCGGCGGCGATCACCTTCGATACATTGACCGACGGCGCGGCCCCCTCGTCGACGCGAGGATCTTCGCGCAACTCCTTCAGGATCCGGTCCGCCAGTGCATTGGCCGAGCCAGCCCTGACCGGGAACGTCACCTTGACCTCGCCCGTGCCGGGATAGGCGCTGTGATTGATGATCGCAGCGCCCCACACCTGCCCGTTCGGCAACAGGATCTGCGTGTTGTCGGGCGCGACCAGTTCGGTCATGAACAGCGACAGTGACCTGATCTTCCCCGCCTTGCCGCCGACCTCGACGTCGTCACCGATATGGAAGGGCCGGAACAGCAGCAGCATCACGCCGGCGGCGAGATTGGACAGCGTCCCCTGCAATGCGAGGCCAATGGCGAGCGAAGTCGCGCCCAGCACGGCGACGAGGCTTGCGGTCTGGATGCCGAACAGCTGAAGCACGGCGATGCCGACCACCGCCAGCACACCGTAACGCGTGACGCTGGACACGAACAAGGTCACCAGCGGATCGACCCGATGGCCGACGTTCAGCACGCGCGTGACGAAGCGTTGCATGGCGCCGGACAGATACCAGCCGATCGCCAGCAGCAGGATCGCGTAGATCGCGTTCAGCCCATACAGGACGAGCGACGCTTTCAGCGTGTCGAAATTGATGGTCATGAGGTCTCCAACCCGGACAATCCGGAGAGAACTCGCCGCAGCGCGAAACGATCCCTCAGCGATCCCGCCGATCGCTGCAGGTTCCACGGATTGGCCGGGTACGATCACGGCCTCGTCCGTCAATCCGGTGCATGACGGGAAGTTTCTGTTCAATCGCCTTTGCCAAAACCGTTCCGGTGGTTCGGCCGAGCTCTTTCGCGATCATCGTGACCGGCTTGGTGCCCGCCAGACTTCTAAGCCTGCGAAGATCGTCCTCGCTCCACGATTGCTTCCAGCGTGCCATGTCCGTCGATCCAGCGAGCCGAGCCCCCGGACATAGTAGTTGGGCACTGCAGAACATGCAGCTGATCAGGGTGTGCCGCATGCGGCAAGGGGTGTTGCGTCAGTAAGGGACGTATTGGCACAAACTGCACTTGCCACGGCGCCAGCCGGGAGAAAACCGCGGATTCGCGAGTTGCATCTGCTTTTCAGAAAGCACGCAAATTTTGTCGAAATCGATCGGGATCGCAAATGTGCAGCCGCGACCAAACGTCGTTGGTCCCTTCCCGTCTTGCGCGCGACTATATTGGCGCAATAATGCCGCTCTACGTTGTGGCCAGGAATCAACCCGGTCCTGCTTTCTGGAGGGCGACGGCGTGTTCGCTCGCTACCCTGCTTTGGCCTTCGCCATTGCCACCTTGGCCGCCATGGATGGTGCGGTCGCACAAACGGCCAACCAGCCGCCCGATACGATGGCGGCGCGGGTGGAAGCGTGCACGCCCTGTCACGGCAACAAGGGCGAAGGCACTAGCGACGTCTATTTCCCGCGCCTTGCCGGCAAGCCGGCCGGCTATCTCTACAACCAGCTCCTCGCCTTCCGCAGCGGCCGGCGCAAATACCCGCCGATGAACTATCTGCTGGAGTTTCTGCCCGATCCGTATCTGGAGGCGATGGCGGAATATTTTGCCAGCGAGCACCCGCCACTGCCGCAACCCTCGCCGAGTGAGGTCAGCAAGGACATGCTGGCGCAGGGCGAGCTGCTTGCGACCAGCGGCGATGCCGGCCGCAACATTCCGGCCTGTGTGAGCTGCCACGGTCCGGGGCTCACGGGCATGCAGCCCGGCATCCCCGGCCTGCTTGGCCTCCGCGCCAACTACATCAGCGCCCAGCTCGGCGCCTGGCGTTACGGCACCCGCACGGCAAAATCGCCCGACTGCATGCAGCTCGTCGCCGGCCATCTGACCGAGGCCGACGTCACCGCCGTCGCGGCCTGGCTTGCAACGCGGACGGCGCCCGCCAATCCGGCTCCCGTTCCGAAAGGCACCTATGCGCTGCCGTTCGGCTGCGGCAGCCAGCCCAACTGACGAGGCGGATGATGGGCTCGAAACTGTCGATCACGCTGTTCGCTCTCGCCGCGCTCACCACGGCTGCGCAAGCGCAGGACAAGGCCGGCGATATCATCGCGCGCGGCGAATATCTCGCCCGCGCCGGCGACTGCACCGCCTGCCACACCGCACCCGAAGGCCGCCTGTTCGCCGGCGGCCGTGCCATGCCGACCCCGTTCGGCACGCTCTACACCTCCAACATCACGCCTGATGCGGATACCGGGATCGGAAAGTGGAGCGCCGACGATTTCTACAAGACCATGCACAGCGGTCGCTTCCCGGACGGCGGGCTGATCTATCCGGCGATGCCGTTTGCGTCCTACACCAAGGTCACGCGCGCCGACAGCGACGCGATCTTCGCGTATCTGCGCGCGATCCAGCCGGTGAACCAGAAGAACAAGCCGCACGAGCTGCGCTTTCCCTATGACAATCGCCAGCTCATCCTCGGCTGGCGCACGCTGTTCTTCAGCGAGGGCGAGTTCAAGCCGGATCCGAAAAAATCGGCGGAATGGAATCGCGGTGCTTATCTGGTCGAGGGCCTCGGCCATTGCGGCATGTGCCATTCGCCGATCAACGCGCTCGGCGGCACCTCGCAAGCGGACGCGTTCAAGGGCGGCCTGATCCCGATGCAGAACTGGTACGCGCCCTCGCTGACGTCCAATCGCGAGGCGGGTCTCGGCGACTGGAGCATCAAGGACATCACCGACCTGCTCCAGACCGGCGTATCCATGCGCGGCGTGGTCTACGGTCCGATGGCCGAGGTCGTGCACAACAGCCTGCAATATCTCAACGACGAGGACACGCGCGCCATGGCGGTGTACCTCAAGGGCATCGCGGAGCCCTCACCGCCGCCACCGGCGAGCTCGACGCTGCCGACCACCGAGAGCAGCCTGCTGATCAGTCTCGGCAAGACCGTCTACGACAAGAGCTGCGCGAGCTGTCATGGCCTCCAGGGCGAAGGCAAGCCGCCGCACTGGCCGCCGCTCGCCAACAACCAGTCGATCGAGATGCAATCGGCGGTCAATCCGATCCGCATGGTGCTCAATGGCGGTTATCCGCCGGGCACCAAGGGCAATCCGATGCCCTACGGCATGCCGCCGTTCGCCGGCCTTCTCTCCGACAACGAGGTCGCTGCCGTCGTCTCCTACATCCGCACCGCCTGGGGCAATCGCGGCACGCCGGTCTCGGCGCGCGAGGCCAACGAGCTGCGCTCCGCACCGCTGAACTGAGAGGCGCCAGAGAACCGTCATGATCAACTCCGATCCGCCGACCAGCCCAGCCGCCGCCGACCAGGCCGTCGAGGAGGTCGTTGCGCAGGGACCGTCCGGCGCGATCGTGCTTGCCGGCATTGCCACGGCCTGCGTGGTCGCGATGTGGCTAGCCTTCTACCTGTTCGTCTTCCTGCCGCGCGGGCCGCTGCAATGAGTGCCGAGCAAGCCCACAGCGACGGCAGCGCCAGCGCCGAGGTCGCGGCCCGCGTCGAGCGGCGCTGGGCCACCATTGCCGTGATCATCATCGTGATGATGGCGTTGCTCGCCGCGTTCGCCGGGATTCATCGTGCGACCATGCCGCAGCCGCGTGTCGAGACCACCGATCCCTCGCGGCTGCATCTGTCCGGCGAATTCGTCGAGAGCAATCTCGGCAGCGTGCTCGAAGCCAACGGCAATGTCACCGTGCGCGCGATCGGCCAGCAATATTCCTTCACGCCGGCCTGCATCGTGGTGCCCTCGGATACGCCGATCACGCTGCGCGCCACCAGCGCCGACGTCGTGCACGGCATCCTGATCCAGGGCACCAACGTCAACACCATGCTGGTGCCGGGCTACATCTCAGAGCAGCTGATGCGCTTCGCGAAGACCGGCGACTATCTGATGCCCTGCCAGGAATTCTGCTCCTTCGGCCACGAGGGCATGTGGGGCAAGGTCAAGGTGATCGACAAGGCCGAATTCGCCGATCGCGCGAAGGGTGGCGGGAGGCTGAGCTGTGTTGGTCAATAGGAAGCTCATCCTCGCCCATTTCTGGCTGGCCTTCGCCGTGTTCGGCATCGCCCTTACGCTCGGCGCCTGGCAGATGTTCATCCGCAGCCCGATCGGCACATGGCTGTCCAATCCAGAGCTGTATTACCGCTCGCTGACCGCGCACGGCACGGTGATGGGCTACGTGTTCCCGACCCTGGTCGCGATGGGCTTCGGCTATGCCATCAGCGAGTCCGCGCTGCAGCAGCGCCTGGTCGGCGTGCGCTGGGCCTGGACCGGGTTCTGGCTGATCGTCATCGGCAGCGTCATGGCGGTGATCCCGATCGCAATGGGGCGCGCCTCGGTGCTCTACACCTTCTATCCGCCGCTGATCGGCAACGTCTTCTACTACCTCGGCGTCGTTCTGGTCGTGGTCGGCTCCTGGATCTGGGTCGCGCTGATGTCGATCAACCTGCACGTCTGGCGCAAGGCCCATCCTGGCGCGCCGGTACCGCTGGCGATGTTTGCCAATGTCGCGGGCTCATATTTGTGGGCGTGGACCGCGGTCGGTGCCGCGCTCGAGTTGCTGCTCCAGATCATTCCCGTCGCGGCGGGGCTGAAGGCCACCATCGATGCGGGCCTCGCCCGCGTGTTCTTCTCCTGGACGCTGCACGCCATCGTCTATTTCTGGCTGATGCCGACCTACATCGCCTATTACACCATCGTGCCGCGCGCGATCGGCGGCCGGGTCTATTCCGACAGCATGGCGCGGATCTCCTTCATCCTGTTCCTGGTGGTGGCGATGCCGATCGGCATGCACCACACCTTTGCCGATCCACAGGTCGGCGCCGGCTTCAAGTTCATCCATTCGGCCTTTACGGCGCTGGTTGCGCTGCCGACGCTGCTGACCGTGTTCACGATCTGCGCCTCGGTCGAGATCGCGGCGCGCCTGCGCGGTGGCCGCGGCCTGTTCGGCTGGATCAAGGCCCTGCCCTGGGACAATCCGATGATGCTGGCGCTGGCGTTCTCGTTCGTCATGCTTGGTTTCGGCGGCGCCGGCGGCCTCATCAACATGAGCTATCAGCTCGACGCCTCCATCCACAACACGCAGTGGATCACCGGCCACTTCCACCTGATCTTCGGCGGCGCCATCGTGATCATGTACTTTGCGATCGCCTATGATCTGTGGCCGCATCTGACCGGGCGCGAGCTGATCGATCTCCGCCTGATCCGCACCCAGCTCTGGCTGTGGTTCATCGGCATGATCGTCACGACCTTCCCGTGGCACTGGGTCGGCATCTTGGGCATGCCGCGCCGCATGGCCTATTTCGACTTTGGCGATCCCGCGATCGCGCCGCAGGCGCTCTCGGTCACGTTCTCGGCGATCGGCGGCTTTATCCTGCTGGCGTCGGGCATCATGTTCATCGTCATCCTGGCGCGCGGCATGCGCGCGCCGCAGGCCGACGCCGGTCCGTATCGCTTCGCGCTGGCCGTGCATCAGCCGGCAACCGTCCCGGTCGCGCTCAACACCCACGGACTGTGGGTGGCGCTGATGATCGGCCTCACGCTCACCAATTACGGCTATCCGATCCTGAACCTGGCGCTGAGCGAGGGCACATCCGTGCCGGCTGTCTATGTGGGAGCGCAGTGATGAGCACGCGCGACCTCTTCACCTTCCGTAACAGGCACTTCACCATTGGCGTCGGCATCACCGCGGCGATCCTGATCGTGACGGCGATTGCCGGCTTCATCGTGCTGCCCTTCGCGCAGCCCTGGGTCCAGTTCGCAAACGTCTGGGATGCGATCTGCAGCGCGGCTGGCGTGCCGCAGCGCGCGGCGAGCGTGACGGCGCCCGAACAGACAAAACGTCTCTCGGGGGTCGTGCTGACCTCCCGCACGCTGTCGCGTCCGAGCCAGGAGGCGATCGGCCGCGGCGCCACCTTGGCGCAGCGCTGCGCGATCTGCCACGGCCCGACCGGCATCAGCCGTGCGGATTCGCCCAATCTCGCCGGGCAGTATGCGGCGGTGATCTACAAGGAGCTGCACGATTTCCGGTCCGGCGCGCGCACCAATGCCGTGATGTCACCCTTCGCCGTCAATCTGACGGACCAGGAGATCGCCGATCTCTCGAACTATTACGCCTATCTGCCGCGGCTTCCGGCCTATCATCCGACGCCACAACTGCCGAAACCCAACATCGTCATCTACGGCGCACCGATGCGTGGCATCGCACCTTGCGGCTCCTGCCACGGCAGTCTCGACAACAAGACCGGCAGTCCGTGGCTGGAGGGGCAGTCCGAGGCCTACATGAAGGCGCAGCTCCAGGCCTTCGCGACCGGCGAGCGCCGCAATGACATCAGCCAGCAGATGCGCAACATCGCACGCGCGATGACGCCGCAGGAGATCGAGACCGCCGCCGCGTACTACGCCTCGCAGCCGCCGGACGTGGTGAAAGCGGTGGATTGAGTGCCGCCGTCATTGCGAGCGAAGCGAAGCAATCCAGAATGTCTCCGCTGAAGCAATCTGGATTGCTTCGTCGCTTCGCTCCTCGCAATGACGGTGGAGGGAGAATACCCTACGACGACGCCAGCTTCGGCCGGCCGTAAATCGCGTCCGCCCGCTTCTCGAACGCTATGGAGAACCGCGCGAAGGCCGCATCGAACATCGAGCCCATCAGCATCGCCAGCATGCGGCTCTTGAATTCGTAAGACAGGAAGAATCCGACGTCGCAGACGCCCTCACCTTTGGGCTCGAACGTCCAGCGGTTCTCGAGATTGCTGAACGGGCCTTGCAGATATTCGACCAGGATCTTCAAGTTCGCGCGGTCGAGCGTCACGCGGCTGGTGAAGGATTCCTTGACCAGCTTGAACGACACCGTCATGTCGGCGATCAGCACCTCGGTGCCGTCGGGCTTGGCCATGCGCTGGCGTACCTTCAGCGCGCTGCACAGCGGCACGAATTCCGGGTAGCGCTCGACGTCGGCGACCAGATCGAACATCTCGGATGCGCTGTGATTGACACGGCGCTTGCTCGAAAATTTGGGCATGGCGGTTCAGCGGGCGCTGGCTGCCCGCGCGGCCTTCAGTCTCGCAAAGTCCTCGCCGGCATGATGCGACGAACGGGTGAGCGGGCTCGCAGACACCATCAGGAAGCCCTTGGTATAGGCGACCTTCTCGTAGGACGAGAACTCGTCCGGCGGCACGTAGCGCATCACGGCGTGGTGTTTGCGGGTCGGCTGGAGATATTGCCCGATGGTCAGGAAGTCGACGTCGGCCGAACGCAGATCGTCCATCACCTGCTGCACCTCGTGGCGCTCCTCGCCGAGGCCGACCATGATGCCGGACTTCGTGAAGATGGTGGGATCGAGTTCCTTGACCCGCTGCAGCAGCCGGATCGAGTGGAAGTAGCGCGCGCCGGGCCGGACCGTCAGGTAGCGCGACGGCACGGTCTCGAGATTGTGGTTGAAGACGTCGGGCTTCGCCGCAGCGACGACTTCCAGAGCCCCCTCCTTGCGCAGGAAGTCCGGCGTCAGGATCTCGATCGTGGTCGAGGGGCATGCGGCCCGGATCGCGCGGATGGTCTGGGCGAAATGCTCGGCGCCGCCGTCGGCGAGGTCGTCACGGTCGACCGAGGTGATGACGACGTGGGCGAGGCCCAGCTTGGCCGTCGCCTCCGCCACATGCTGCGGCTCGGCCGCATCCAGCGCATTGGGCATGCCGGTCTTGACGTTGCAGAACGCGCAGGCACGGGTGCAGGTGTCACCCATGATCATGAAGGTCGCGTGCTTCTTGTCCCAGCACTCGCCGATGTTCGGGCAGCCCGCCTCCTCGCACACCGTGTGCAGGCCATTGGCGCGCACGATGTTGCGGGTGTCGGCATAGCCGCGGGTATTGGGCGCGCGCACGCGGATCCAGTCCGGCTTCGGCGGCGAAGCGGAATCGGGGCGATTCACCTTTTCGGGGTGACGCGGGCGCAACGGGTTCGAGATAGTGTCGACAATAACGACCATGGGCTGTCCGGTCTGTTCAGGTCCTACCTAGTCGGTCTGGCTGCCTGCCGCAACCCGGCTCGCGCCGCCTCGGGGAACATGGCAGATATGGGCAATATCCTGCTCTGTTCTCAGGCGATTCTCACCTCGAATGGCTCCAGCCTCGAAAGCCTCCGCACCTCGGCTCGGCAAAGCCCTGAAGCGTGCCTTCTTCGACCGTAACGTCCGCGAGGTCGCGCACGACCTGATCGGTGCCACCATGCTGGTCGACGGCGTGGGCGGCCTCATCGTCGAGGTCGAGGCCTATCATCATACCGAGCCGGCGGCGCACTCCTACAACGGTCCGACGCCGCGGAACCAGATCATGTTCGGCCCGCCGGGTTTTGCCTATGTCTACCGCTCCTACGGCATCCACTGGTGCGTCAACTTCGTCTGCGAGGAGGAAGGCTCGGCGAGCGCCGTGCTGATCCGCGCGCTGGAGCCGACGCACGGAATCGCCGCGATGCGCCGCCGCCGCCATCTCCAGGATTTGCATGCGCTCTGCTCGGGCCCGGGCAAGCTGACCGAAGCACTCGGCATCACTATCGCGCACAACACCCTGCCGCTTGACCGGCCGCCGATTGCGCTGCATGCGCGGACCGAAGATGTCGAGGTGGTGACCGGCATCCGGATCGGCATCACCAAGGCCGTCGAACTGCCCTGGCGCTATGGCGTCAGGGGCTCGAAATTCCTCAGCAAGCCGTTTCCGAAATAGGCCCAAAGCTGGACCTAAGACGCTTGCTTCAGCCGCTCCAGCGCCTCCAGCAGCTTGGCCTTGCGGGCCAGCGCCGCCTCACGCTTCTCGCGCTCTTCCTCGACGACCTCCTCGGCCGCGTTGGCGACGAACTTCTCGTTGGCCAGCTTGGACTCCGCGCGCTTGATGTCGGCGTCGGCCTTGCCGATCTCCTTGTCGAGGCGGGTGCGCTCGGCGGCGACGTCGATCACCCCCTTCAGCGGCAGCGCAGCGACTTCGCCGCGCACCAGGAGCTGGACTGCACCGTCAGGCGCGCGGTCGGCGAAGGAGATGTCGGACAGCCGCGCCATGCGCTTGATGACATCGGTCCAGCGTGGCGCGCGTTCCCTGGTCTCGGCCGACGCGCCTGCGAGCACCAGCGCCGTCAGCGTTGCCGGCTGGATGTTCATCTCGGCGCGCACCGAGCGGATCTGCGTGACCAGGTCGATCACCCAGCCGATCTCGGCTTCCGCCTTGGGATCGGTGAAATCGGCATGGTCGAAGATCGGCATGACCAGCGCCGGCGAGATCAGCGGATCGGTCGGCCCGGCGGCCGCAGCGAGCATCGCGAGTTGCTCCGGCGTCGGTTCGGCCGGCTTCAGCGGCCACTCCGCCAGCGCGAGCAGGCCGTCGCGCTTGGCCGTCACCTCCCACAGCTCTTCGGTGATGAAGGGCATGAAGGGGTGCAGCAGCTTCAGGATCTCGTCGCGCGCCCAGGCGACCATGGCGCGGGTCTCGTCCTTGGCCGGGCTATCTGGACCGAGCAGCACGGGCTTTGCGAGCTCGACATACCAGTCGCAATAGACGTTCCAGACGAAGCGGTAGATCGCGCCGGCAGCGTCATTGAAGCGGTACGCTTCGATCGCCTCGGTCACCTCGCGCGTGGTGTGCGCGCTTTCATGCGCGATCCAGCGGTTCAGCGTCTCCTTCGCCTTCGCCGGCTCGAAACCGTCGGGCACGGCGCAATGGTTCATCTCCGCGAAGCGCGACGCATTCCAGAGCTTGGTCGCGAAGTTGCGGTAACCCTCGACGCGGCTGGTGGCGAGCTTGATGTCGCGCCCCTGTGCCGCCATCGCGGCCAGCGTGAAGCGCAGTGCGTCGGCACCATACTCGTCGATCAGGTTGAGCGGATCGATGACGTTGCCCTTCGACTTCGACATCTTGGCGCCCTTCTCGTCGCGGACGAGGGCGTGGATGTAGATCGTCGAGAACGGCACCTCCTTCATGAAGTGCAGGCCCATCATCATCATGCGGGCGACCCAGAAGAAGATGATGTCGAAGCCGGTCACCAGCGCATTGGTCGGGTAATAGCGCTGCACCTCGGGCGCGTCTTCGGGCCAGCCGAGCGTCGAGAACGGCCACAGCGCCGAGGAGAACCAGGTGTCGAGCACGTCCTCGTCGCGCGTGATGAAGCCTTCGCGCTTGTTGCGGTCGAGCGCCATCTCGCGGCCCTGCTCGACCGTGATGACCTCCTGCTCGACGTAATAGCCGAGCGCGTGGCTGACGGCTTCTTCCTCGGTCTCGGCGACGAACACCTTGCCGTCGGGACCGTACCAGGCCGGGATCTGATGGCCCCACCAGAGCTGGCGCGAGATGCACCAGGGCTGGATGTTCTCCATCCACTCGTAATAGGTCTTTTCCCAGTTCTTCGGCACGAACGAAGTTTCGCCCGAACGCACCGCCGCGATCGCGGGTTTGGCGAGTGTCTTGGCGTCGACATACCACTGATCGGTCAGATACGGCTCGATCACGCTGCCCGAGCGATCGCCATGCGGCACCATGTGGGTGTGCGGCTCGATCCGCTCGATGAAGCCGAACGACTCCAGACGCTCGACGATGCGCTTGCGCGCCGCGAAGCGATCGACCTTGTGAAACTCCTCGGCGAATTGCGAAGCGCCTTCCGGCAGGTCGCGCAGATAATCCTCGTTGTCGAGGAGATCGAGGCAACCTTCCCTGTCGATGACGCTGATCCGGCCGAGGCCATGGCGGTTGCCGACCTCGAAATCGTTGAAGTCGTGCGCCGGCGTCACCTTGACCGCGCCCGAGCCTTTTTCCGGATCGGAATATTCGTCGGCGACGACCTTAATCTTGCGGCCGACCAGCGGCAGGATCACGTTCTTGCCGACCAGCTTCTGATAGCGCTCGTCGTCGGGATGCACGGCAACGCCGGTGTCGCCCAGCATGGTCTCGGGACGCGTGGTGGCGACGACGATGAAGCTCGCGGGATCCTCGGGGCTGAAGGTCTTGCCCTCGATCGGATAGCGCAGATACCAGAGGCTGCCCTTGACCTCGGTCGGCTGAACTTCGAGATCGGAGATCGCAGTCAAGAGCTTGGTGTCCCAGTTCACCAGCCGCTTGTCCTTGTAGATCAGGCCGTCGCGATGCAGCTCGACGAACACCTTGATGACGGCCTTGGACAGGCCCTCGTCCATGGTGAAGCGCTCGCGCGACCAGTCGCAGGAGGCGCCGAGGCGCTTGAGCTGGTTGATGATGGTGTCGCCGCTCTCGGCTTTCCACTGCCAGACCCGCTCCAGAAACTTCTCGCGGCCCATCTCGCGGCGGCCGGGCTGCTGGCGCTCCATCAACTGGCGCTCGACCACCATCTGAGTGGCGATGCCGGCATGGTCGGTACCGGGCTGCCACAGCACGTCGCGGCCACGCATGCGCTCGAACCGGCACAGAATGTCCTGGAGCGTGTTGTTGAGGGCGTGGCCCATGTGCAGCGAGCCCGTCACGTTCGGCGGCGGGATCACGATGGTAAAGGGTACGGCGTCGCGGCGGTCGGGGCGGCCGGCCTTGAACGCAAGGCTGTCCTCCCACACGACGGACATGCGGGCTTCGATATCGGCGGGCTGGTAATTTTTCTCGATCATGGGCTGCTAGAAAGCCGCGCGCGGGGGGCAAGTCAACGGGAAAGCCCGGCGGCGAAACGGCTTCCCGGCCCGGCCCGAAGACCGAACATCGTGCCCAAGCGGGGCTTTATGAGGGCTCTGGCCGGGGTCTTACCGGCCGCCGCGCGAGACCCGCTCGATTTCGGCCTTCACGATGCGTTCAACGAGGCCCGGCAGATTGTCGTCGAGCCAGGATTTCAGCATCGGACGCAGCATCTCCTTGACCAGATCCTCCAGCGTCCGCGCATTGCTGCTGAGCACCGTGTGGGCCAGCGAGTTGAAGGCGGATTCAACTGCGGAGACCGTCGATTGCGCCAGGATCGGCTGCTGTGGCGGCATCGGCGGCGCATCGAAGTCTACCGGTGCATAGGACGGTGCCGGCGTCGGACGCGGCGGCGGCGATTCGGCGAATTCCAGATCGTCGCGCGGCTCGACCTTGCGGAAGCTCGGCGGCGGCGGTGGCGGCGTCGGGTCCATCGCCATCTCGTCGGTCAATTCGAGCACGTCGGGTTCAGGCTCGGGCTCCGGTTCCGGAGCGCTGACCTCGGGCGCAGGCGTGGCCGTGTCGAGCCCCGCCAGCAACGCGTCGATATCGTCCTGGCTGTTGGGGCCGGCATCGGCCGCAGGCGGTGGCGGCGCGGCGGGCTTTGCTGCCGGCGGTGGCGCGGGCTTCTCGGCGGCCGGCTTGGCGGCGGGAGCAGCCTTGGAGGGTGGAATGTCGTTCACAGCCTGCGGCTTTGGCGGCGCGGCGGGCGTTGGCGCGGGCTTCGCAGCTTCAGCCGGCGGCGGCTTGGCCTCATCGTCGGCAATGATGCGCCGGATCGAGGCCAGAATCTCCTCCATCGAGGGTTCTGTGACCTTTGCAGGCTGCGTCATCTCCGACTCCACATCATCAACGCCCTCGCATGCGTTGTTTTACACCAAGCACGACAGGATTGGCCGGTTCCGGACGAACGCCCCGACATTTTCGTCGCGGCAACCCGACTTGTCCCCAGTTCACGGCTCAACGTGCGGCGGTGCGCCCCTGCCCTCGGCACTCAAGCTTTACGCACACGACATCGGGTGCGGGACGAATCGACCCGCATCTTCTTGACAAGGCTATGTCAGGGATTTTGATGATTGCAAGCAAAGCGCCGGTCAGCCTCGACTGTTTGCGAGGCCGACCGGATGACTACGGGACTTTAGCGTCCGTCGGGCGTGCGTACGCCGGCCCAGTTGTCGCGGATCTGCTGGTAGTGCACGCTGGGATCGTACACCGTGGTGTTGAGACCGAGCACCTGAGGTGCGAGACGGCCGACCGCGTTGAGCACCGAATAGGACGCCACCACGCGGTCATGCTGGGCAGTGACGAGCGCAACGCGCGCGTTCACCAGCGCCTGCTGCGCGTTGAGCACGTCGAGCGTGGTGCGCTGGCCGGCCTTGGCTTCTTCGCGCACGCCGTTCAGCGCGATCTCGGACGCCGTCACCTGCGCCTGCGCAGACTTCACCTGCGCCTTGCCGGCTTCCAATTGACCCCAGGCCTGCACAACGTTGGCTCGGGTCTGGTCGCGGGTGGTTTCGAGGTTCAGGCGCTGCTGCGCCAGGTTCTCTTTCGATTGGCGGATCAGCGAATATTCCGTGCCGCCCTGATAGATCGGCACGGAGGCTGTCGCGATGGCGGAAGCAGTCGTCGTCCGGAAGACCGTCAGGGTCTGCTGATACGCCTGGGAGACGCCAGCCTGGATCGTGACCGTCGGCAGCAGCGCACCTTCGTTGATCTTAACCTGGAGATAGTTGACGTCGATGCCGAACATCGCAGCCGTGACGTTGGGGTTCTCGACCAGGCTGAGATTGACCGCGGAAGCGATCGTCGTGGGCAGGAAGCGATCGACCGGCGAGCCCGGGGCAAGGGCCGCCGGCTCGTTTCCGATGATCCGGCGGAAGTTCGCTCGCGTCGTCGTGAGATTGGATTCGGCGGTCAGCGCCTGCGTTCTGCCGGCAGCCAGCTGCGCTTCGGACTGCGCGACGTCGGTGCGCGTCACCTCGCCGACGTTGAAGCGATCGCGTGTTTGCTTGAGCGTCTGTTCAAGCACGCGCACGTTGCTGCGCTGAACTTCGAGAGTCGCCGAATCGCGCAGGTAGTCCATGTAGGTCGTGGCGGCCTGCAGCAGAACCGACTGCTCGAGCACTCGCAACGCCTCGCGCGACCCAGAGACCTGGCTCTCCGCCGCGCGCGTTCGGTTGGCGGTCTGATTGCCGTTATAGAGCGTCTGGTTGATGGTCAGGCTGGCGCTGTTGGGCTGAAGCGGCGGGACGCTATTGATTGGCAGGCCCTTCTGGACCTGTTGGATATCCTGATATTGAGTCCCACTGCTGACCGTCAGATTGACCCTGGGCCGATAGCCCGACAAGGCCTGAGGCACGTTCTCGTCGGTCGAGCGCACCTGGGCGCGCTGTGCGTTGAGTTGCGGATTGTTCTGATAGGCGCGCACCAGCGCGGACTCGATCGTATCCGCCAAGGCAGGCGTCGGCCCGGCAAGTGCCAGCAGCAGGACCGAAACCGCAGCTCCGGTGAAGAGCTTCACCCCATGCATCCCAAAAATTCCGTTCATTCTAACGCCCGGCTCGTGCCCGCGAGCTGGGTTACCGTATCCGAGTGGAGTCGTTGCCCCGTCGCAACATAGGACGCGGAACGGCGCGACGGAACTACCTCAAGGTAGTTCGCAGTGGAAACTCTTCACGTGCAGCATCCCGGCCACACTTCTGATTCCGAACGGGATTTTAACGGGGTTTGGGCCGTCAGAAGACGAAGGCGGCGGCCCGCTCCAGCCCCGGAAGGACCGGGGCTGCGGCATCGAACAGTGCCCGATGGCCGAATTCACCGTGGGTATGGGTCACGATCATGGCCCGCGGCGGCCTGGATTGGGCAGACACCCCCACCAGGCGCCCGCCCTCCTTGAGCTGCCCGAGCAGCGATTCCGGCGGCGCCACCTCGGCGGCGCCGTTGAGGACGATCACATCATAGGGGGCAGCTGACGGATCACCTTCAGCGCAGGCCGCGGCCTTGCAGGTGACGTTGGCGAGCCCAAGGGCAGCAAAAGCATCCTTGGCCTTCGCAGCCAGGGCCGAATCGCATTCAGTCGCGGTAACCTGACGGGCGAGCTTGGCCGTCAGTGCGGCGAGGTAGCCCGTGGCGCAGCCGACCACCAGCACGTTGTCACCCTCGCCGATTTCGGCGGCCTGGAGCAGCTTGCCGGTGAGCTGCGGCTTGATCAGGAAGCGCTTGGCGGCTCCCTCGCTCACGTCGAGATCGAGGTCGAGATAGGCCAAAGCCTGCTTAGCCGCCGGCACGAATGCCTCGCGCGGAACCGTGAGCATGGCGTCGAGAATGCGGCGATCAGTGACGTCGTTGGTGCGCACCTGGCCATCGACCATTTTGAGGCGCGCGGTCGAGAAACCGGACATTTGCGGACCCTGAAATGCGGACGATGCCGCGGACGAAAGTTGGCGGCATCTTTGGAACAGGCTCCGCTAAAACGCAACACGTCCGTTGGCCCGGACGGACCAGACCCGCGCAACTCACGGCATTGAAGGCGATGGACCTATTCGATCGTGACCGCGAGGCGGCCGATCAGCGCGGCGACTTCGTCGAGCCGCGCCGAATCGGGCTCGCCGACGGCGCGCGCGAGACAGGCCAGGCACTCGTCATCGCTGAGCTCGGGAACGTCTGCCGGCAGAATCGAGGGGGCCATCTGGAAACGGTCGACCTGGATGTCTGGCATGGGAATCAGCTCCGTAAAATTCCGGCACCCGCCAGGCTCGATGTGAAATAAGTCGAATTGGCGTCGCCCTCATGACCCGACCGCGGCCCACACGCACACAAGCACTTGAACGCGATCCTGCGCTCGACCGCGATCCTGCCGGATTCGAGCGGAGCCATGTTGCGATGTCGCTTGAAGCAATATCGTGCGTCACGTCAGAATGCGAATGCAAAGCATTGAAAATACGGAGAATTGCACCCCATTCGCGTCTCGCTCCGACTGGCAGAGCATCTACGCGAGCGCGCTCGCGGCCATTCTTTCTCGTGTGCGATCGACGGCAAGAGGTGTGCGCACCACACAACGGAAGCCGACATCACTGGTCGAAATATCGACCGGCTCGGCGTGGCGCGCGGCGGGACGGTAGCGGCGGCAGTAATTGGGTGCGCAGAGATGCGAGCCGCCCTTCAGCACCTTGCACGGAATGCGGATATCGGGCTGACGCGGGTCGTAGCTTGCGTCCTCGCGACCGCCCCGGGGATTCTTCGGGATGCCGCAGGATTTTGCCGCGTTCGCCTGATGGCGCGGTGACCACCAGTCCGAGGTCCACTCCCAGACATTGCCGATCATGTCGTGGAGGCCGTAACCGTTCGGCGGGAAAGCCAGGACTGGCGAGGTACGCTGGAACCCATCCTCGCCGAGATTCTGGATTGGAAAATTGCCCTGCCAGATGTTGGCCATGTGCCTGCCGCCGGGCATCAGGGCATCGCCCCAGGCGAACTCCTCGCCGTCGAGGCCGCCGCGGGCGGCGAACTCCCATTCCGCTTCCGTTGGAAGGTCCTTGCCGGCCCAGTGGGCGTAGGCGGCCGCATCGCCATAGGCGACGTGGACGACCGGATGGTCGTCGAGGTCGCCGATGTTGCTGCCGGCGCCATAGGGATGTTGCCAGTTGGCGCCGCGCATGAAGGACCACCACTGGCTCCAGTCGGTGAGATCGGTAATGCGGGGCAGCGGTGAGAACACCAGCGAACCGGCGTAGAGCATTTCGTTCAGTGCGCCGGGGTAGTCCGTTGGATCGGGAACGATCTCCGCTTCGGTGACATGGCCGGTCGCGTCGACGAATTGCCTGAACTGCCTGTTGGTCACGGGCGTGCGGTCGATCCAGAATCCGTCGACGAAGACGCGATGGCTCGGCGCCTCCTCGGGATAATGGTGATCGGATCCCATGCGGAAGGTCCCGCCGGGAATGAAGACCATCTCGCCGGTCTTCACGTCGTCCGGCAACCACTCGCAGTGACCCGGATCCGCCCGCAGCATGGTGAAAACTCCGATACGCGCTTTCCCGCTGCTATGGTGCCGACTTCACCAGATGCCGACGACGGCACATTGCCCGGCATGTTGGACGCATGGTCAGGTCCCCCTCTTCCCGGCGTCAAAGGTGCGAAATCCGGTGCCGCAGCGCGAACACCACCGATATCGCCAGGTCGCAAACGCTATCCGAAGATCTGACGGCTGTGATGTGCAGTTTGTGCCAGCACGGCGATCCACGCGACTCCACGACGCATGTCGTGACGTCGAGCTGTCGTGTCCACTTCGCGTCGTGGTGGCGCCGCTACCGCCGCAGAATTGTCGTGCTTCAATAACAGAGTCCAACCATGGGGCAGTTCCTTCTGGTTGATTCGCGGAAGCTGGACGGTTTCGAAGGCCTTCACCAGGCCGTTCACGGCTCGCATGTCGACGTGATGCAGCTCGGACGCGGGCGTCTGCGCGGAACCCTGTCGCATGTTGGTATCGGCGATTTCTCGCTCAGCATCGGTACCTTCAACGTCGGCATGCGCACGCAGCGCGTCTCCAGTGACAACAAGCTGATCATCGGAATGCTGCTGGCGGCGCAAGAGCGCGTCGCCCACTGGTCGTTCGACATGCAGCTCAATGACGTGCTGGTCATTCCGCCGCTGCTCGAGCATGACGGCGTCTTTCACGGCCCGTCCGCGTACGCCGCGATACGCTTCGACCTCACCGAGGTCGCGTCCCTGTTCGGCGGCGAGGCCCGGCTGGGCGATCCCGACACCTGGCGCAGCCGAGGCCATTTCCGTGCGGACCGCGAGAGCGGCGCGATTGCCTCACGCCGCCTGGTCCGGATCATGTCGCACCTGCGCAGCAACACGCACGGATTGACGCCGTCGACGGCGGATTTCTGGAAACGATCGATCGTCGAATGCATGGCGGCCAACGTCATGTCGTCACTGCCGCCCGACGACACCGGCTGGCTGCCTTCGGCCAGGCGGCTGATCCGGCGGGTCGAACAGCATCTCGACGAGGCCGGCACACGGCCGGTGCATGTTTCGGAGATCTGTGCCGCCCTCGGTGTGTCGCGCCGCACCCTCCATCGCGCCTTTCAAGAGGTGTTCGGTTTGGGCCCGGTGACGTTCCTGAGGCACAAGCGCCTTTGCACGGCCCATTCCATCCTGCACGCGAGCGCCCCGGGCTCGACGACCGTCGCAGCGGTGGCAATGGAGCAAGGCTTCTACGAGCTGGGGCGCTTTTCGCAGTATTACTTCGCAATGTTCGGCGAGCACCCGTCGCAGACGCTGGGAGGCGGAGCCCCCCGCCAGAATCTCGAACCGTCCGGACACGAATTCTAGGCACCCAGCCCCGTGCTCAGGGCCGCGCCAATTCGAGGGATTCGCGCGGGAAATCGCCCGCGGGCGCTTCCCCAAGGCACAGGCGAGGGCAATGTTGCGCAAGCGCAACATAATCAAGTCTTTGAATTTATTGGATTTTGGCTCCCCGGGCTGGATTCGAACCAGCGACCATCCGATTAACAGTCGGATGCTCTACCGCTGAGCTACCGAGGAAAAGGCGAACAAGTCGTCCGCGCGCGGGTGCGTATAACAAAGCCGCTTGCGCTTGCAAAGGACGAATTCGCGATCTGGCACAAAGCGTGGAGGAAGGGCCGGAAGGCCCCTCCTCGGGTCAGGTCAGGCCGTCCTACTCGGCGATGAACGACGTGGTCTTGGTGCCGGAATCGTAGCGCAGCCGCAGCGCGGTCATTTTGCAGAGATTGACGTTCTTCCAGAGCACGGCCTCGTCATAGCTCTGCCAGTCGACGCGGATGTTCCAGACGCAGCCCTCGTCGTCCTCGTCGAACTCGACATAGGTGCTGGCCTGGTTCTGCAAAACCTTCTCGAGCTCGTTCTCCCATTCGTCCAGGCCATCGTCGGGCGCGTTGAAGCCCAGGAATTTGATGGCATAGCCGGTCTCGTTGACGACGGTGACGTTGCGGGCGTCGGCGGCGAACGACGGCGCGGCAGCGATTGAAAGACCGATCGCGATCAGTCCAGACAGAAAATACTTCATTTGAAATTCTCCCGATCGAAACAGGCTCCGGCGCCCGGACCATGATCGAGAGACCAACACGCGATCGATCAGTGTTCTGGCGCGTTGCGCGACGTGAGACACGCAACGCGCCAGTTCATATCGTTTCGAATTCTCCGTAGCAATGAACCGGCATTCATAGATCGGCGGAGTTTGTTTTCTCCGGCGCGGGTGCCGGCGCTGCGGCACCATTGCTCTTTCCCGTCACCGCGCCGATCAGCGCCTTCACGGGATCTTCGCCTGGCGCAAAGCCGCTCTGGCGCAGGATCTCGTCGATCATCGGACGCAGCGCGTGCACCTTGAGCAGCTCGCCGGCGAGGCCTTCGCCGAAGCCGACATTGCCTCCCCCGGCACCATTGCCGCCGAACGCGCCACCGGTATGGAGGATGCGGACGTCCTTGAGGTTGGCGATCGGCTTGACCATCTCGGCCAGCGCCGACGGCATGGTCTCGATCCGCTTCTTGGCGATCTCGAAATCGATGACGTTGGCGCCGAGCTTGTTCTGCGCCTCATTCTTCATGGTGATGACGGCGGCCTCGGCTTCGCCGATGTTCCTGACGCCGACCGCCTTGATCTTGTTGGACTCGGCTTCGGCCGTCGCCAGCGTCTTGACGGCCTCGGCGCGATCGAGCGAGGCCTTCTTCTCGGCTTCGGCCGCCACGATCACCTCGGTCGATTTGCGTTCGGCCTCGGTGCGCGCGGCGAGCACCTGGGTCACACGGGCACGATCGGCGACCTCGACCGCGCGTGCGGTCACGACCTTTTCCTCGGCGGACACGGCAAGCGCTTCGGCCGTCTTGGCTTCGGCGACGGCTTCCGAGGTCTGCTTGCTCTTGGCCGCGATCTGGATCTCGTTCTCCTGCGTGGCGATCTGGATTTCGCGCTGGGCGTCGGTCTTGCGCTTGTTGATCGCCAGATCCGACTCGATCACCGCGGTTTCCTTGACCTGCTTGGCACCGGCCTCCTTCTCGGCAACGGCCCGGTCGGTATCGATGCGGGCGTTCTCCTCGGTCAGGCGCGCGGTCTGGGTTGCGGTTGCAACCTCGGCGCGGGTGCTCGCGGTCTTGTTGGCGATGTCGCGCTCCTGCGAGAGCTCCGCCTCCTTCTTGGTGCGTTCGATGGTCAAGGTCTGCTGGCGCGCCTCGAGGTCCTTCTGCGCGATCGCCACCTCGTTGTCGCGCACGATCGAGTTGCGATCTCGCCGGCGGGTTTCGGTGACGGTCTTGAGCTGGGTCAAACCTTCGGCGTCGAAGAAATTCTCCGGGTTGAAGAATTTGACGTCGGTCTGGTCGAGCTTGGTCAGGGAGACGGATTCAAGTTCGAGCCCGTTGGACTTGACGTCGGATTCGACGGTCGCCTGCACGTGCTTGACGAAATCGCTGCGCTTTTCCTGCAGCTCCAAAATCGACATTGTCGCGGCCACCGAGCGCAGGCCGTCGACGAACTTCGCCTCGACCTGGTTGCGCAACGCCTCCGCATCGTTGGTCAGCGCGCCCAGCGTCTGGCTCGCCAGCGCAATGCTCTCATCGTCGGGACGGACGCGCACGTAGAACTCGGCGACGATGTCGACGCGCAGGCGGTCCTTGGTGATCAGCGATTCCCGCTCCTTGCGCTCGACGGTGAGCCGCAGCGTCTTCAGATTGACGCTGGCATAGGAGTGGAAGATCGGCAGGATCATGGCGCCGCCGTCGAGCACGACCTTCTTGCCGCCGAGGCCGGTGCGCACGAAGGCCTCGTCACGGGTGGCGCGCTTGTAGAGGATGGTGAAGACGATCCCGAGGACGACGATCAGCGCGACGCCGATCATGGCCGGGACTGCGATGTCGAACATGACTTTCTCCGATAATGACTTGCTAGCTGTTGCTTAGAGTCGGCTTGGAAGGTTTGAGTTCATCGTCGGCCTTCACCGCGACGAAGCGGGTGCCGTCGCGATCGACCAGCAGGACCATGGTTCCTTGCGGCAAAGGCGACGACGCGGGCGCGGCCACCGCCCAAACGAAATGGCGGTTGCCGTGGACGTCGGCGACGCTGACGCGGCCGGGCGGTCCCTGGTCGAGCGGACCGATCACGACCTCGCCGACACGGCCGACGAGATCACCGAGGCCGACCGCGTAGCTCTCATCCTTGGGAATGACCCGCGCAATGGCCCTGCTTGCGCCGCGGACCAGCGGAACCGACACCGCGACCGCCCCGACCGAGGCGAGCGTCGCCGGCAAGGGGCCCGCCACCATCCGCGCGACGTCCTGGATCAGGAAGCCGGTGATGGAGAAGGCACCGAGCAGCAGCAGCAGGAAGATCAGCAGCGGCACCCCGCCGACATTGATCCAGGAAATGGCGTTGATGACGCCATTGTCGCTGGGGTGACCGAAATCGATGTTGGTGCCGAGCATCTCGCTCAAGGAGGCCCCGACCAGCATCGAGATCACCTCGACCGACCCGACGATGAGGATCATGGCCGCCGCGATTGCGAACGGCCTGACCTCCGGCGACATGACGTGTTCGAGCAGAGCGCTCATGACACATGACTCAGGAGCGCGACTTCAAGCGCGCCAGCCTCGCTGCAATCTCCTTGTCGCGATGCAACGTGCTGAGCTCGTCGATGTCGCTTGAGAACGGGATGGATGCCGGCACGCCGGTGGCGCGCGCGACCGCCCTGCCCGCCCGCAGCGCCTTCGCGGCCGCCGACGCGCCGCCCGGCTTCCGGGGCGACGTCGAGGCCTGGTGGCTTGCGGCCGCCTCGCTCTTTTCGAGATCGGCGCGGCGCTGCTCGGCATCCTGGAGCGCCGACAGCACGGCACGCAGCGAGGTGACGCACTGCTCGATCTTCTCGTTGTTCTCGTCGATGGCACGGGAGAGCACCTCGAACTGCGCCTCCAGATCCATCTGCCGGGCGATGCCGGCGCGCGCGAGATCGTCGCGGCTATCAGCAATCGCGCCCTCGATCTTGGGCGCGAGATCGGTCATCTCGCGCTCGATCTCGGTGCGGCGCGCGTTGAGGCGGTATTCCTCGGCGCGCGCGGCCGCGAGCGCGTCGCGTGCCTCGCTCTCGGCGCGTTCGATCTCGCGGATGGCCTGGCCAACCACTTTCAGCTTGTTCTTCCCTTCCGCCTGTTCGATCGCGTCATAGGCGATCCCGGCGATTAGACGTCCGACCCGGGACAGGAAATTGTCGGGGGCGGCAGCGATGGTATCCATGGCGTTCTCCTCCTCTGGCAGACTGTTCGGCGTGACGCCGTAGTGAACTTCAAAGCCGGCGTCGGTGCGGACCAGGCGCGCGGGCACGCTCTGTCCCCACCCGTCGGCATAGCCGGCGTAGTCGAAGGGCACGCTGAAGCGCCCCTCCACGGTCGCAATCGAAATGGTGGCCGGGCCCTTGATCTTGGCGAGTTTGTCGTCGAGCGGCAGGCGGCGGCCCTGCGCTGTGCGATAGTCCATGCGGTCGCGCAGACCCAGCGTCACCAGGCGCGAGGGCAGCGCGGTCTGCTTCCGGATCGGCTCATAGGCGTGGGCATGGAGCAGGACCACGTTGGAGCCGACATTATGGCTCCGCGCGACCTCGTCGAGAATCTCCATCATGCGGTCATAGGCCCTGAACGTCGCCTCCAGCGCGGCCTTGGCGGCCGGGTCAGGGGCAAGCCTGTAACGCAGCGCGGACGGCGCGTTTTTGGGCGATGGGTTCATGGAAAGCACTAAAGCACCATTTTGGTGCTTTAGGAAGAGGGGTTGCGATCACGTTCCACTGATCCCTATGCACTCTCTGGGTTAGTCGCAGCGGCTGAGGCCTGCGTTCAAGTCGGGCGATCACCTCTAGGTCACGACCGATCAAGACTTCTTGCACCTGCGGGTTGCAATTTGAGACGAAACCAAAGGAAGCGGATTAGCTCAATCTCGTCACCCTGCAGATCGTCCGACTGTTATCGGATAGTCGACGCCTTGAGCGTTCCTCTTCATATCGTTGAAGGAGCGCGCACGACTTCGCATTCTCGCGGCTTGTTTCGCCCGAGCTTTGCCTGGTCACGTCACCCTCCTTTGTCAGAGGGCGCAGGGAAGACCGGGTGCCGGCGGGGCACCCACGGTCCACTGTGCGAAGGTTGCGCTACAAAAATCTGCACAGCGGCATACAGGTGAAGCCAAACATCCGGCCTTCCCTGCGCAGTGGTTTGACGGCTTATGCCGTGCTCTCCCCGGGGAGCGATGCACTATTGCCCCCGTCGCCTTGCCGATAGCTGATGCGCGGACCCGGTCGGGCCGCTACATCACCGCAAGACTTGACGCACAGACCCCGGGCGTCAGGACCACACGATTTTGCCGTACGCGGGCTGCACCGGTCGTGTGCGCGCAGGCCGTTGCTCACGGAGTGACCCGCCCTGCAAACCACCTTTCGCGCCGACGCCGCCCGCGTCCACCGCCACTCATCCCGCGTTTCGTGACGATCGCGATCCGCCCCTCTGACTGGGATGAGGTGACGTCGATCTACGGCAAAACAGAATTTCGGTAAAGTGGAATATTTTAGCGCGGACGGGTGGACCCTGAGGTTGTGTGTTTTGCCTGTCGGGCAACACAAGGTCTTGTAGCCCGGATGAGCGGAGCGACATCCGGGATTCGTGTGAGCGTCAGTCCCGAAAGCCGGGCTCACGGCCGGCGGCAGACCAGATCGATCTCGATCAGCGCGTCGTAAGCCAGGCCGGTGACGCCGACGCAGGTCCGGGCCGGCAGGCGGTCCGGCGGAAAGAAGCTGCGATAGGTCTCGTTCATCGCGGCGTAGTCTTCCTTGAAACGCGTCAGATAGATGCGCGTCATCACGACATGCTCGAGACCGAGACCGAGGCCGGCGAGAACCACCCTCAAATTCTCCATCACAGCGCGGGTCTGCGCGACGATGCCGTCGGGCAGCACGCCCGGCGCTTGTGGCGTGTCCGGCATCTGGCCGGTGACGAAGACGAAACCGTCGGTCTCCACGGCGTGGCTGAAGGGCGCGACCGGCTTCGGACCGCCGGCGATCATGTGGAATTTCACTTTGGATGTCCTTGTTAAGGCGCCTGCTGAAACAGGCGCTTGCTCAGGATGGCGTGCACGCCCCAATTGCCGTCGACGACCTGGGTGACGCCGAAATCGACCGCCGCCGACATCAGCGCGATCGCTTCGTCCTCGCTGAGGCCTTTGACGTTCATCAGGAAGCGACGCATCTTGCGGAACGCGTCCTTCATGGCAAGGTCGAGCGAGGATTTTGCGTAGACCTCGCTCTGCCCCTGCGCGCCGAATTCGGCGAGGTAGTTGGGATGGCTGAATCCGGTCAGCACCCAGTCGGTTTCGGTCTCGATCAGGGGATAAGAGAGATCGGCGAAAGGCTGGCCGGCAAGATCGGCCTTCTTGTGCAGGATCACCTCGAACGTGCCGGTCATCGAGCATTCGATCGCGGTACCGCTGAGTTCGCCGTCGCCCTGTGCGGCATGGGGATCGCCGACCGACAGCAGCGCCCCGGGAACGGAGACCGGGAGATAGACTGCCGACCCCTTCCCCAGCCGCCAATTGTCGAGATTGCCGCCGAAATAGGACGGCGGCACGGAATCGACGAAATCGACCTCGCGCGGCGCCACCGCGATCACGCCGAAATGCGGACGGAGCGGAATGCGGATGCCATCGAGCACGGCGTGGCGGCGCTTGATCGTCGCGGGCGCAACGGGAACGCCGGGATAGTCGTACGTGGCGTGCACGACGCCGGAAGGATCGGTCTGCGGCTCCCAGCGGTAGGAATAGAGCGCGCGGGCGTGCGGTGTCTCCGCGTGGTCGAATATCTCGTAAATGGTGACGGCTTCGCGCGGCTTGGGCGCAAGAAACTCGTTGTAATGATAGCCCCACCACGCCGCGACCGAGGAGCCGAACACGCGGCCGGCATGGCCCGGATTGCGGCTGGCGCGCGGCACCATGTCGAGGATGCGTACCTCCAGCACGTCGCCGGGCTGGGCGTCCTTCACCGCCACGGGGCCCGTGCAGATGTGGACGCCAAAGCCTTCACCGGCGCCGCGGCCGAACACACTCGCGTCCATCGGTCCGGCGCCGCGGCGGTCGACGTTCTTCTGGTCCCGCGTCCAGCCGAATACGCTTTCCGCGCCGGCATCGCCGGCAATCATCAACTCGGGCGCGTCGGAAGCGTGCTGTGTCAGCGTTTCGATGGTGATGGTATCGCCCGAGGCGATCTCGATCTGCGGCGGCAATGAGCGGCTGAAATAGCCCCAGTGGACGCGGTCCGCCCCGACCGGGAGGTGATGATGCTTGCGCTCCGCTGTCGTCCGCTCTTCGCCGCCGGCACTGGCGACGCCGCTGCGCGCCTCCACGCTCTGATGCGAGCGAAGCTGCGCCAGCGCCTCTTGCGGCCAGCCGCGCTGTCCGGCCAGGCCGTGCTGCGCGATCGCCCGCTCCGCCTCCTGCTGGCGAAATTCGCGCGGCGGCAGGCCGAAGCGATGGCGGAAGGCACGGCTGAAATGCGCGGAATCGCCAAAGCCATAGGTGTAGGCGATTTCCGAAATCGAGCGATGTGCTTCGTTCGGATTGGATAGATCGGCCCAGGCACGCTGGAGTCGGCGCTCGCGGACGTAATGGGTAAAATTATCGCCAACCGTCTCGAACAGCTTTTGCAAGTACCGCTCGGAGATCCCCTCGGCCTGCGCGACGCGCGCCGGCACCAGATCGGGATCGTCGAGCCGACGCTCGATAGTCTGGCAGATCCGGTGCAGCAGCGCGGCCTGCGTCGCGCTCGATCCCGCATCTGAGGTCGAAGCGGCCAGTTGATGCGCGAGCGTCAGGAGCAGATCGACGAGGCTCTGCGCGACCGCATTCCATTCGGCGTCGCTGAGCGTGTCGAGCGTGCGCGCGGTAGCATCCAGCAGGCGCGAGAACACATCGGAAAAGCCGTTGGGCGCGACGACGCGGGGCTCGCCCAGCCGCGGCTTACCCGATAGACGTCCGTGCAGCGCCTCGGAGGTCACCGACAGCACGATCGCGCGCATGTCGCGCTGGAAGACGATGCTCCAGTCCCCGCTCCGCGGCAGCAACACGAGATGGCCGACGGGAACGATGCGATGGCCGCCGGCGCTCTTGAGCACCATGCCGTCCTCGACCGGCATTAGCGCGATCGGAAGATCTTCGCTTGCTTGCGAGAGCGGACCGACACTCTGCGCGCCCGCGGCCATGCGCGTCAGCGCAACGCCTGCGGCGTGGCGATGCGACGCCGTCGCGTGCCCGTCGAGGAAGGAATGTCCGGTCGCCGGTTGCAGGCCGACGGCGGCCAGCACGTCCCGCCACGCCTCGGGCCGGTCGTCTTGCGCGTAGGACTCGCTCGTGAAGGGACGGAAGCTCATCGGATCGACCCAGATTGCGGTCGATCGAAGCAACCTCTGTGCCAGACGCACGCGGTCATCTGTCGCCGCCACGGGCCGCAGATATGGTTCGTCCTTCACGCGCTCATCCCAGAAACGAAATGTGTCTCAACGCTTTAGTCGCACCGGAAGATGTTCTTGCGGATCGTGCCGTGGACGCCCCAATTGGCATCGACGACCTGCGTGACGCCGAAATCGGCGCCGACCGACAGCAGCGAGATCGCCTCGTCCTCGCTAAGGCCGTGCACCGTCATCAGGAACCGGCGCAGCTTTCGGAACGCATCGCGCATCGCACGGTCGAGGCTCGAGTGATTGGCAATCTCGGTTTGTGCATCGGCGCCGAGTTCGGCGAGATAGTTCGGATAGGTGAAGCCGTAGAACGACCAGGCGTGGTCGGTCTCCAGCATCGGATGATCGAGACCTTCGAGATGGGTGCCGGCGAGATCGGCCTTCTTGTGCAGGATGAACTCGAAATCGCCGGTCAGCGAGGTCTCGATCGCGGTGCCGCCGAGCTCGCTGTCGCCTTGCGCGGCATGGGGATCGCCGACCGAAAAATAGGCGCCGGGGACCGCGACCGGGTAGAACATCCGCGCTCCCTTGCCGATACGCCAGTCGTCGATGTTGCCGCCGGTATAGCCCGGCGGGATCGAACTGACGAAGTCAGCCTCGGAAGGAGCGAGCCCCATGGTGCCGAAATGCAGCCGCGCCGGGACCTTCACGCTGGCGAGAATGTTCTCGCGCTTCCTGATGGTGGCGTGGTCGACGCGGACGCCGGGATAGTCGATGGTCGGATGCACGATGCCGTCGGGATCGGTCTGCGGCGTCCAGACGTAGTTGTAGACAGCTTTCGCGTAGGGCTCACCCGAGGTGTCGAGCTCGAAGATGGTGACGACCTCGCGCGGCTTCGGCTCCTCGATCAGATCGTGATAGTGAAAGCCCCAGTTCGCCGCGACGTTGGAGCCGAAGCAGCGACCGGCGTGGCAGGCGCTGCAGCTCGGCCGCGGCCTGATATCGAGGATGCGCACCTCCAGAATGTCGCCGGGCTCGGCGCCTTCGATCGCCACGGGACCGGTGAGGAGATGCACGCCGATCCCCTCGCCTGCGCCGCGGATGAAGGGACCTTCGACCGGGCCTGAGCCGCGCCGCGCCACCGCCTTGTGCTCGCGCGTCCACTGGAACACGCTTTCGGCGCCGGGGTCGCTCTGGATCATGCGCTCGTAATCGTCATTGGCGTGATGGGTCAGCGTCTCGATGGTGGCGCGATCGCCCGAGCGCAGCGTCAGGGCCGGCGCGACTGTCTTGGAGAAATAGCCCCAGTGGACGGTTTTCGGCGAAACCGGCAGCGTGAAATGCGTCATGAGGTGGCCTCTTCGGGAGTCTTGAACCTTGTGGAGACGGCGCTCATCGCACCGCCTCCGGCGTCTTGTCGGCTTCCATCACGCTGAGGAAACGCGCCGTCAGCGGATTGCGGGGATTGGAGAGCACCTCGTGCGCGGGCCCCTCCTCGATGATCGCGCCGCCGCTCAGGAAAGCGACGCGATCGGCGACCTCATCGGCAAAGCGGATCTGGTGGGTCGAGATGATCATGGTGAGACCGTCGTCGATGGCGAGGCGACGGATCACCTCCAGCACTTCGTTGACGAGCTCGGGATCGAGCGCCGAGGTCGGCTCGTCCAGCAGCAGCACGCTCGGATTGGGCGCCAGCGCGCGGGCGATGGCGACGCGCTGCTGCTGGCCGCCGGAGAGATGGCGCGGCAGCGCGTCGGCGCGATGCGAGAGACCGACGCGGTCGAGCAGCTCGGCGGCGCGGCGCTCGGCGTCGATGCGGGTCATGCCGTGCACCCATCGCAGAGGACCGGCGATGTTTTCCTTGGCCGAAAGATGGGCGAACAGGTTGAACTGCTGGAATACCATGCCGACGCCGACGGTTGCCCGCTCGTTGGCGATCGCCCTCGGCGACAAGAGCTTGCCGTCGTCGCCAAAACCGAGGCGGCGGCCGCCGACGCGCACGGTGCCGGAATCCCAACCTTCGAGATGGTTGATGCAGCGGAGCAGCGTGCTCTTGCCGGAGCCGCTGGCCCCGAGCAGCGCGACCACCTCGCCGACGCGAACGGTGAGATCGAGGCCGCCGAGCACCTTTTGCGGGCCGTAGCTCTTGGTGAGGTCCTTGGTCTCGACCGCGATGTTGTTGCGCGCGATGGTCGCGGCGCGCCGGGTGCGCTCCTCGCGGGTCAAGGCCAGCGGCGGCGTATCGGTGAGCTCTGGCTGCGCGGGCTCGGGAGCATCGACGGTGGCTACGGCAAGGTCGAGCTTCGTACCGAGGTCGACGCGGCGCCACGGCAGGTAATCGGCGAGCTTGCGCTGGCGGCCCTTGTTGCGGTCGAGGTCGAGCAGCCATTCGACGAAGAGCTGGATGACGCTGATGGAGGCCGTCAGCACGAGATACAAAAGGCCCGAAGCGAAGAAGATCGAGAAGAAGTCGAAGGTCGAGGACGCCAGCTGGGTCGAGCGCAGCGTCAGCTCCTGGACGGCGACGACGGAGGCCAACGAGGAATTCTTCAGCGCGCTGACGGCCTCGTTGCCAAACGCAGGAATCATGGTGCGGATCGCCTGCGGCGCGATCACCCGCCACATCAAAATCCGGGGCGTCATGCCGAGCGCCTGGCCGGCCGTCACCTGCCCGCGGTCGACGCCGAGCACGCCGGCGCGCAACATCTCCGCGATGAACGGCGCCTCGTTGCAGGCGAGCGCAAGGCCCGCAGCGAGCACTGCCGGCAGCTTGATGCCGATATGGGGCAGCGCGTCGTAGGCAAACACCATTTGCAGGATCAGCGGCGTGCCGCGGAAGATCACGGTATAGGCCCTGGCGATCGCCGCCAGCAGCCAGAAGCGCGAGAGCTGCATGCCGGCCAGGATCAATCCGAGGATCAACCCGCCGCCGAGCCCGAGGGCGGTCACCTCGAGAGTGAGCTCGATGCCCTCGAGCAGATACGGCATGCTCAGATAATGGAGGAACAGCGACATCAGCCAGCCGTCATCAGAGTGGGATCAGGTTTGGTTGAGGGCGCGCGCCGCGAGCACCGGCACCTCGCCCGTAGGGAGAGGTCGGATCGCATCGTCCGATGCGATCCGGGTGAGGGCTTACGCTGCACCGTGTTTGCCGCCCCCCTCACCCGGCGCTTCGCGCCGACCTCTCCTCGTCGGGGAGAGGTAAACCGCACTCAGTCAGCCGTCAGGATGTCCGGCTCCTTGAAGTTGTTCACGTCGAGGCCGTGCTTCTTCAGAAGCTCCATGTGCGTGCCGGCCTTCTGCACCTCGATCAGTGCCGCCATCACGGCGTCGCGGAATTTCGGCTTGTCCTTCGGGACTGCGATGCCGACCGAATACGGGATCGTCACCGCGAGCGCCTTCTCCAGCTTGTCCGGATAGGCCTTCACCGCGCTGTCGACGGTGTTGACGTCGTTGATGTAGGTGTCGGCGCGGCCGGCGAGGATCGCCTGGATGCAGTTGGCGTTGTTGTCGTAGAGCTGGATGGTCGGCTCCGCCTTGCCGGCCTTCTTGCACTCCGGGATCAGGGCCTGGATCAGGGGCACCTCGACATAGCCGGTGTTCTCGGCGGCCGCCGTGCCGCACATCGACATGTTGATGCCGTTGATGCCCTTCGGATTGCCCTTGGCGACCAGCACGCCGTCGAACACTTTCGAATAGGTGATGAAGTCGGCCGCTTTTGCGCGCTCCTTGGTGGCGTAGATGTCGGAGATCACGATGTCGGCCTGGCCGGCGGCGAGCGTGGTCAGGAGCGCGGCGAACGTCACCGGCTTGTAGGTCAGCTTGAAGCCGAGGCATTCGCCGATGGCCTCGCCGAGATCGATGTCGAAGCCGATATATTTGCCGGGATCCTTCGGGTCGATCGTCTCGTAGCCCGGCGTGTGCGGGTTGATGGCGTTGACCAGCGTCTTGCCCTTCCAGTCCGGATATTTGTCCTGGAGCGCGGCGCAGGCCGCAGGCGCCGCGGCCTTCGCGCTCAGCGGCGCAGCGGCGACCAGTCCGAAAGCGATGGCGGCGCCGAGCGCGACCTTGCGCCATGACAATGATGCGCGCGCCGTTCCCCGCGCCTGGGGCAATACCCGTCTCTCCATCGTCCCACTCCTTCGAATTGCCATGGCATGGGCCATGTTCCAGATCTCGGGAGCGAGCCTAGGTGGAGTGCGCAGGGGAAGCTTGTCCGCGGGCGTACAAAAAATTGGATGGAGGGGCCTGCGATTTGGGCAGGCGACTGCACAAAAACTGTTCGCGCGTGAGGGGCGAAGCGAATGTAATTCCGAATTCGGAGGAACCAAATGATCTCGCGCTACGCAGCAGTCTGCACTATCAGCGAATTATAACGTGAGATCATTTGACAGAGATATGACGATGGTCCGGCACATCTAATTCTGCGCCCGCAGTACTGCAAAGCCCTCCACAGCCTGTCCGCAGCATATCCACAGGCCCACCATGCCGGATTCGCGAGCCCGCGCGGGCCACTTGCTGCGCACAAACCCACAGGCCAGGTATGTCAGCCGCCGGCCTGATCGAACACGGTGCGGCAAGCCTCGCTCAAGCTCGACCTGTTACGGCGCAGGCAGGCCGTGATGGCGCGGACGTTGGGAATCTCGCCGGCGCAAAGCCGGTAGACGTCGGGGGTGCAGGCTCGGCGCTGCTCCGGCGTCCCCTGCTGCGCATTGGCGGCTGTGGCGAACAACGTCAGGAACAGCCCGACCGTCGAGGCCCGGCGCGCCCGGCTCTTCACACCCGCAAACCGCAAGAACCTCGCCTTCATGACCCGTCTCCGTTCTGCCTGCCCGCCCTGGCGTGAAGGGGTAGGAGAAATAAACTGCAGAGAATGTGATCTCTTTCACACGGAGGGCCAGCCCGAGGCACCTAGGGTTCCCGCGGGGATTTTTACAAATCGCTAACCAAATGGACCCCGATCGGGCGATCGTTAAAATGCGAACGATCGGCTCAACCGGGTAACAAACCGGCTTTGCGACATTGCGCCATCCGCGTTCTGCGAGGGTGTGATGAGCGAAGCCGAATTCAATTTGCTGCTGGATACCGTCCGGGACGCCATGATCAATGAAGATTTCGCGCCCGGGCCGGAGGAGGAATTCGTGCCCCGCTCGTGGTCGTACGCCGCAACGCCCCAGGGCACGCTCAGGGCCGCCAATGACAATGAGGGCGCCTGGCCCATGCTGCCGTTTCCGGACGGCTGGTACGCGGCCTGCTGAGGCCACTTTCACCGTGAACCGAAAGCGCCCGCGATCTGCGGGCGTTTTGCTATCCGATCACGTCTTGACGCGATCCTCGCCGTCCTGCGGCGCCCGGTCGGGCGCGGCCGGCGGAAAGATGCTGTCATAGATCGCACGGGCCTCGCGAATGAGGCGAGCCCGCTCCAGCTCGGATTTCGGGACCAGTCGGACGATGTCGCCCACGGATGCTCCAACGCTCGTTGATGGGAAACGCATCACTTCGCAGATGCGAAGTCTGTGCCAGCGGACCTGAATCGCAGGTTTCCGCCAAGCCCCGGGCAAACCCGGTGGCCGCGCGGGGCGGCAGCATTGCCGGCGGGAGCCGCGGAACCGCGCTAAAATCGAATTTGTGCTGGAAATTCAGAAGCTTGTGATGGAGGCCACGACCAGAATTGAACTGGTGTACACGGTTTTGCAGACCGTTGCGTAACCACTCCGCCACGTGGCCCCGTAAGGGCGGACCAATATAGGGGATCAATGGCTTAAGCAACCCCGACCGGGTGGTTACGCCTTCGCTCCGCCGAGATAGCGGTCGAGAATCTCATCGGTCGTGCCGGCCGCGGTGATCCTCCCCTGCTCCAGCAGGATCGCACGGTTGCAAGTGCTCTTGATGAGCTCGACGTCGTGCGAGGCCAGCACCAGGATGCCGGCGCGGGCGACGATCTCATCCAGCCGCTGCCGCGCCTTCTTACGGAATTGCTGGTCGCCGACGCCGATCCATTCGTCGAGCAGCACGATCTCGCCCTCCACGGCGGTTGCGACCGCAAAGATCAGGCGCAGCATCATGCCGCTGGAATAGGTGCGCAGCGGCAGGTCGAGCCGGTCGCCGAGCTCGGTGAATTCGGCGATCTCCGCCCGCCGGGCGTCGATCTCGGCGCGCCGCGCGCCGATCACGAGCCCGCGCCGCACGATGTTCTCGTAGCCGGTCGCCTCCTCGTCGAATCCGGCCTGGAGGTCGAACAGCGACAGGCAGCGGCCGGCGACGTCGACGCTGCCCGCGGTCGGATGGTAGATTCCGGCGAGCACCCGCAGCAGCGTGGTCTTGCCGGCGCCGTTGGCGCCGATGATGGCGAGCCGGTCGCCGGCGCGGATGTCGAGGCTGACGTCGCTGAGCGCAGAGACGATGCGCGGGACGGCCGCTGCCCTTCGCAGCGTCACCGCGTTGACGAGCCGGCTGCGCAGCGAACGGTCGCGGAACGACAGCACGGGAAAGGTCACCGCCACGTTGCGGAGCAGGATGTGGGCAGCAAGACTCATGCGCGCCTCACAGCCAATACGCCACGCGATGGCGATAGCGGGCGTAGCCGAACAGGGCAATCACGGCGACCGCGGTCGCGTAGATGATTCCGAGCAGCCATTGCTCCGGATCGGTCGGTTGCGACAGCAGCGGCCTGCGCACGAGATCGAGCAGCGTCGCGAACGGATTGGCGCGGGTCAGCCAGGCGAACGCGGTTCCGCGCACGGTGTCCTCGGTCCAGATGATCGGCGTCAGGAAGAAGATGAATTGCAGGCCGCTGACGATTGCAGTCCCGATGTCGCGAAAGCGCGCGCAGAGCAAGCCGAGTCCGACCGAACCGCCGACGAGAACCACAAGCAGGATCGCAAAGCCGGGCAGCACCAGCAGCATGCTCCACTGCAAGGGCCAAGCCATCACGATGTAGAGCAGGACGACGATCACCAAATGATGCGCGAAGATGAGGACGTTGCGCGCGACCATCTGGAGCACATGCACGATCAGCGGCGCCGGCACCGCCTTGATCAGATGGCCCGAGGCCACGAAGATGTTGGACCCCTCCTGGAGTGTCGTCGCGATCAGGGTCCAAACGATCAGGCCGACGGCGAAGGGCGGCAGGAAGCTGGCGATGTCCTGCTTGAACAACGCCGCATAGACCGTGCCGACGCTGCCGATCGTCGCCGCGAGGGTCAGCGTGATCCAGAGCGGGCCGATCACGGTACGCCGGTAGCGCAGCGAAATGTCCATCAGCGCGAGCGTGCCCCAACGATCGAGCCGCGTCGCCTGTGCCAGGATCTCCTTCGTTGCGAGCTGAATTCGACTGCCCTTCCGCGTCCGGTATCCGATGCCGATCCAGGATAGCAGGCTTATCGGCCAATCGTCTCTATCCGCCACCCCGTCGTCGAGCAATCAACCGTATGGGTGAAGGGCCGAAGTCAGGCGCGCTTGCGCCGCCGGACACCGCGCCGGCGGTCCTTCGCAGCCGGCTTTGGCGCCAGTTCCGGCAGCTCGGCCTGGACCTCGCGGTAGCGGGTCAACATTCGTTCAAAACTGGCGTGCAGGGTCTCGGCGATATCAGGGCGCCGTTCGAGACCGGCCAGAATCGACGCGGCCGCCTCGATGGTCGAGAGGCCGTCCTTGCGAGGCTCCTTGCGCAGGCGGCCGTAGCGCGACGGGTGCGCCGGGTTGAGGATCACGCGCTGGCACTTGAGCATCCAGGGATTGCGCCACCACAGCGCCTTGGCCTGGCTCCAGGTGCCGTCGAGCAGCACCACGCCTTCGAGCTTGCCGAGGCGCGTGCGCTGATTGTCCGCCACCTCGCCCTTGCGGTTCAGCGCGACGATCTCGGCCTCGGCTTCGAGGTCGGCCGCGCGGGCTGAACCGAGATAGAGCACGCCCCAATGCGAGGCGTTCTCCACCGGCTGCCCCAGCGCCTTGGACAGGCTCGGCCAGGACAGGCCGACGCGGACCGTGGCATCTTCGAAATGTTTCGCCAGCAGCCGCGCGGTGCCGAGCGCCCTGTCCTGCTCCTGCGGATGCTGGAGAATCAGCAGCGAGAGCCGGTTTTCAATCGGCGTGACACTGTCGCAGATGCACAGCGGCATTGGCTTCTGGCAGTGTGGGCATTCAGGGATCGGATCGGCCGGCGCGGCGGTGGGGTCTGACATGGCCGCCGCTATACGCTTTGCGCGGGCCTTCAACAACCCGCCTATTCAGCCGGCGCTGGCACCGGCCGCGGCTCGGAGCGGCGGCGCAGGCGGTCGATCAGGAGGTAGATCACCGGCGTGGTGTAGAGCGTCAGGACCTGCGAGACGAACAGGCCGCCGATGATGGTGATGCCGAGCGGGCGTCGAAGTTCCGTGCCGGGACCGGTCGCGACCACCAGCGGGATGCCGGCGAACAAGGCGGCCATGGTCGTCATCAGAATCGGGCGGAAGCGCGCCTGGCAGGCCTCGAAGATCGCCTCCGCCGACGACAGGCCGCGCTGACGCTCGGCATCGAGCGCGAAGTCCACCATCATGATGCCGTTCTTCTTGACGATGCCGATCAACAGGATGATGCCGACGAAGGCGATCACGGTCAGCGGCGTGTTGGTGATCTGCAAGGCCAGCAGCGCGCCGAGGCCCGCCGAGGGCAGCGTCGAGATGATCGTCAGCGGATGGGCAAGGCTCTCATAGAGCACGCCGAGCACGATATACATCGCCACCAGTGCGCCGAGGATGAGCAGCGGCTGGCGGCCGCTGGTCTTGGCGAAATCGCCGGCATTGCCGTCGAAGCTGCCGCGGATGCCTTCGGGCATGTGCAGTTCTTCCACCGCCCGCTGGATGTTCTGGGTCGCCGCCTGAAGCTGCACGTTCGGCAAGAGATTGAACGACACCGTGGTCGAGGGAAACGACTGCGAGTGATAGACCGCGAGGGCGGCGAGGCCGCGCGTGGCGTGAACCACAGCGGATAGCGGCACCTGCGCGTCGCCCGCGCCCGCGACATAGATGCGCTCGAGGTTGGACGGATCGACCTGGAATTTCGGGTCGATCTCCAGCACGGTCATGTACTGGTTGCGCTGGGTGTAGATGATCCCGATCTGCCGCTGCGAGAACGCGTTGTTGAGCGCGTTGTCGATGTCCTGGACGCGGACGCCGAGTGCCGAGGCCTTCTGGCGGTCGATGCTCAGGGTCAATTGAAGGCCGCCAGGATCGCGGTCGCTGGAAATGTCGGTGATGCCCTCGACGCTCTCCATGCGCTTGGCAACGATGGGCGCCCACTTCTGCAGCAGGCTGAGATCGGTGCTGGTCAGCGTGTACTGGTAGTCGGAATCACTCTGCCGCCCGCCGGCGCGGACGTCCTGGGCGGCGAACATGAAGAGACGGATGCCGGCCACGGGGTAGAGCGCGCGTCTCAGACGGTCGATCACGACCTCCGTCGAGACGTGGTCGCGCTCCTCCGGCGGCTTCAGGCTGATATACATGATGCCGCGGTTGGAGGTCGCTCCCCCCGGCCCGCCTCCCGCGCCGACGGTCGAACCGATGCCGGCCACGGCCGGATCCTTCATCACGATGTCGGCTAGCCGCTGCTGAAGGCCGAGCATCGACTGGAACGAGATATCGGCCGAGGCGCGCGTCGCTCCGATCACGAAGCCGGAATCGTCGGTCGGGAAATAGCCCTTGGGGACCTTGATGTAGAGCGTCACGGTGAGGCCGATGGTGGCGAAGAACACCAGCAGCGTCAGCAACGGATATTCCAGCGCGGTGCGCAAGGTGCGGGCGTAGAAGGCGACGATGCGGGACAGCGAGCCCTCGATGATGCGATCGAACAGCGTTGCCGTGCCGGACGTGGTCTGCCGGATGTAATGAGCGCAGATCATCGGCGTGACCGTCAGCGACACCAGCGTCGAGACCACGATCGCGAAGGTCAGCGTCAGCGAGAATTCGCGCAGGAGACGGCCGACGATGCCGTCCATGAAGATCAGCGGCGTGAAGGCCGCGATCAGCGACAGGCTGATCGAAACCACCGTGAAGCCGATCTGCTTCGCGCCCTCCAGCGCCGCCTGCATCGGCCGCATGCCGTGCTCGAGATTGCGGTACATGTTCTCGATCATGACGATGGCGTCGTCGACCACGAAGCCGACCGAGATCGCGAGCGCCATCAGCGACAGATTGTCGATCGAGAAGTCCGCGACCCACATGCCGGCGCAGGTGCCGGCCAGCGCCAGCGGCACCGAAATGCCGGCCGCGATCGTCGGCGTCAGCCGCCGCAGGAACACGAACACCACGACCATCACCAATATGGCCGTCGCGAGCAGCGTCCACTGCATGTCGAGCACGCTGGCGCGGATCGTGCTGGTGCGGTCGACCAGGGTGGAAACTTCCACGCCGGCCGGAATCCATTGCTTCAGCTCGGGGATCAGCGCTTTCACGCGGTCCACGGTGTCGATCACGTTGGCATCGCCCTGCTTTGTGATCTGGATCAGCACGGCCGGCTGCTTGTTGAACCAGGCGATGGAACGAGCGTTGCGGACGGAGTCCTCGATGTCGGCGACGTCGGACAGCCGCACGAAATTGCCGTTCGAGCTCTTGATGACGATGTCGCGGAATTCTTTCGCCGTGCGCATCTGCTTGTTGAGCGCCAGCGTTTCGCTCTGGCGTTCGCCGTTGAAGATCCCGACCGGGCCGAGCGGATTGGCGTTGATAATCGCGGTGCGGACGTCGTCGGTGGCAATGCCTGCGTTCGAGAGTGCCACCGGATTGAGCTGGACGCGGACCGCCGGTTGATCGGCGCCGCTGATGGCCACGTTGCCGACGCCTGGGACCTGCGAGATGCGCTGCGCCAGCACGGTGTCGGCGACGTCGTAGATCGCGCTGGCAGCAAGCGTCGTGGAGGTCAGCGCCAGCACGAAGACGGGCGCGCCGGCCGTGTTGGCCTTGCGGAAGCGCGGCAGCGTCGGCAGGTCGCTCGGCAGGTCGACCATGGCGGCGTTGATCGCCGCCTGCACGTCGCGCGCGGCCTTGTCGATGCTGCGGCCGATGTCGAACTGGAGCTGAATGCTGGTGTTGCCGAGCGTCGAGGTCGAGGTGATCTGGTTGATGCCGGCGATCTCGCCGAGCCGGCGCTCCAATGGTGAAGCCACCGTTGCGGCCATCACCGACGGGTCGGCGCCGGGCCGGCTGGCTGAGACGAAGATGGCGGGGAAGTCGACGTTCGGGACCGAAGCAACGGGAAGGAAATCGTAGGCAACGACACCCAGCAGGAACAACCCGATCGACAGCAGCGTGGTCGCGACCGGGCGGCGGATGAAGGGCTCCGAGATCGATGCCATCACTGCATCCCCTCGGTCGCGCCCGCGACCGGTGGGCCGCCTGACGCGGCCGGCGGCAGCGCCTGTTCGAGACGGCGGTTGATGCGGTCGAGCGCGAGGTAGATCACCGGCGTGGTGTAGAGCGTCAAGAGCTGGCTGAGCAGCAGGCCGCCGATGATGGAGACGCCGAGCGGGAAGCGCAGCTCGGCGCCGGTGCCGCTCTCGATCGCCAGCGGCAGCGCGCCGAACAGCGCGGCCAGCGTCGTCATCATGATGGGACGGAAGCGCAGGAGACAGGCCTGCACGATCGCCTCGTTGGGCGGCATCCCCTGCCCGCGCTCGGCCTCCAGCGCGAAGTCGATCATCATGATCGCGTTCTTCTTGACGATGCCCATCAGCAGGATGATGCCGATCAGGCCGATCACCGAGAGGTCCTGCCCGCACAGCACCAGCGCCAGGATGGCGCCGACGCCGGCCGAGGGCAGCGTCGACAGGATGGTGATGGGGTGAATGTAGCTCTCATAGAGCACGCCGAGCACGATGTAGATCGTGATCACGGCGGCGAGCAGCAGCCAGGGCTGGCCGGCGAGCGCCTTGGCGAACTCGGCGGCATCGCCTGCATAGACGCCGACGATGCTGTTGGGCATCTCGATCCGGGTCTCGATCGTCTTCACCGCCTCGACCGCATCGCCGAGCGCCGCGCCCGGCGCGAGGTTGAAGCTGAGCGAGATCGCCGGGAATTGCGCCTGGTGCGAGATCGCGAGCGGCGCGGTGGTGCGCGTCAGCGTCGCCACGGCGGAGAGCGGCACCTGCGCGTTGGGCGCGCCCACGACGCTGCTCGCGGCGCCCGGCAGATAGAGTTTCGACAGGATCGAGGGATCGCGCTGGTACATCGGCAGCGCCTCCAGCACCACGCGGTACTGGTTGGCCTGGCCGTAGATCGTCGAGATCTGCCTCTGTGCAAAAGCGTCGTTGAGCGTGTCGGTGATCCCTTGCAGGCTCACGCCGAGCTGTCCCGCGCGGGTGCGGTCGACCGTGAGCTGCGCTCGCAGGCCGCCTTCCTGCGCTTCGGAGGAAACGTCGCGGAACAGCGGATCGCGGCGCATCTCCGCAACCAGCCTGCCGGCCCATTCCGACACCTGCGCCGCATCGGTCCCGGTCAGCGTGTACTGATATTGTGAACGGCTCGACTGGGTCGAGATCTGCACGTCCTGCACCGGCTGGAAATAGACGGTCATGCCGGGAATGCCCGAGACGCGCTGCTTCAGCCGGGTCACGACCTCACTGACATCGTCCCGCCGCTCGCCGCGCGGCCTCAAGGACATGACGAGGCGGCCGACATTGGTGGTCGGGTTGACCGAGCCGGCGCCGATCACGGAGACGACGCCGACCACGTCGGGGTCGGCCTTGATGGCATCGGCCGCCGCGGCCTGCCGCTTCTGCATCTCCGCGAACGAGACGTCGGGCCCGGCCTCGGTGACGGCCGTGATCGATGCGGTGTCCTGGAGCGGCAGGAAGCCCTTCGGCGCGACGGCGTAAAGAACCAGCGTCGCAACCAGCGTGGCGAAGGTCACGAGCAGCGTGGCGCGCTGGCGCTCCAGCACCCACAGCAGCGTCCGGTGATAGAACTCGACGGTGCGGTCGATGAAGCGGCTGATCGCCGCCAGCCCCGGCACCGCCAGCTCCTCATGCGCATGCTTGAGCAGCCGCGAGCACATCATCGGCGTCAGCGTCAGCGAGACCACGGCCGAGGTCACGACCGCGATGGTCAGCGTCAGCGCGAATTCGCGGAACATGCGCCCGACGAGGCCCGACATGAACAGCAGTGGGATGAACACCGCGATCAGCGACACCGTCAGCGAGATCACGGTGAAGCCGATTTCGCTGGCGCCCTTCAGCGAAGCCTCCATCGCACTGTCGCCGTTCTCCATGTGGCGGACGATGTTCTCGATCATGACGATGGCGTCGTCGACGACGAAGCCGGTGCCGATCGTCAGCGCCATCAGCGACAGATTGTCGAGGCTGAAGCCGGCGAAATACATGATGCCGAAGCTGGTGATCAGCGACAGCGGCAGCGCGACGCCGGCGATCAGCGTGGCCCGCAGCGAGCGCAGGAACAGCAGCACCACCAGCGTGACCAGCACGACGCTGAGGATCAGCGTGAACTGCACATCGCGGACCGAGGCGCGGATGGTGACGGTGCGGTCAGAGACGATGGTGAGGTTCACGCCGGCCGGAATCGCGCGCTGGACCTTCGGGATCTCAGCCCGGATCTGCCTGACGACATCGATGACGTTGGCGCCGGGCTGGCGCTGGATGTCGATGATGACGGCCGGCGTGCCCTGGTACCAGCCGCCGGTGCGGTCGTTCTCGAGGCCATCCACGATCTGCGCGACGTCGGCGATGGCGACGGGCGAGCCGTTGCGGTAGGCGATGATAATGGGCTTGTAGGCCTCGGCGGCCGCGATCTGGTCGTTGGCGGCGATGATGTAGGATTGCTGCGCGCCGTCGAGCGAGCCCTTTGGCCCGGAGACGTTGGCATTGGCGATCGCGGTGCGCAGGTCCTCCATGGCGATGCCGTAGGCGGCCAGCCGCGCGAGGTCGGCCTGGATGCGCACGGCCGGCTTCAATCCGCCGAGCACCGTGACGCGTCCGACGCCGGAGATCTGGCTCAGGCGTTGCGCCAGAATGGTGTCGGCGATGTCGCTCATCGCGCGCAGCGAGATCGTGTCGGAGCGCAGCGCCAGCGTCATCACCGGCGCATCGGCCGGGTTCACCTTGGCGTAGGTCGGCGGATAAGGCAGCGTCTTGGGCAAGACTCCGGCCGCCGCGTTGATCGCGGCCTGCACGTCCTGCGTGGCGCCGTCGATGTCACGGTTGAGATCGAACTGAAGCGAGATCTGGCTGACGCCGAACGAGCTCGTCGAGTTCATCGCCGTCAGCGACGGGATCTGGCCGAGCTGGCGTTCCAGTGGCGCGGTGATCAGCGAGGCAATCACGTCGGGACTTGCGCCCGGCAGCTGCGTCGTCACCTGCACGGTCGGGAAATCGACCTGCGGCAGTGCCGAGACCGGCAGTGCGAAATAGCCCAGCAGCCCGCCGATCAGAAGCGCGATGCCGAGCAGCGAGGTCGCGATCGGGCGGCGGATGAAGGGTTCGGAGACACCCATGGGATATGCCTGCCGCTCAGGCGGCTGTTGTCGGGATCATGGCTGCTTGGCTCCACTTCCCGATGCGCCCGGCCCCGGTGCCGGCCCGGTCTGCCCCTTCTGGTCCCCTTCGCTGCTCTTCCGCTTGGCCCGGAACTCGCCGTCCTTGCCTTGTCCGTCCTTCTGACCGTCCTTTTGGCCTTCCTTCTGACCTTCCTTGGCACCATCCTTCTTCTGAGCGTCCGGCCCGCGCGAACGCTTGCGTGGGGCGAGATCGGCCGACGGGGTCTGGTCGTCGCGGCCGACGACCACCTTGGAGCCGTCGGACAGATTGGCAAAACCCGTGGTGACGACCTTGTCGTTCGGCGACAGGCCGCTGGCGATCACGGCGTCATGCTCGTTCTGCTGCGTCACCGTCACCGGCTTGGCTGCGACGACATTGTCCTCGCCGATGACATAGCTGAAGGTGCCGATCGGGCCGCGCTGCACCGCCGATGTCGGCACCACCAGCGCCTGCATCAGGGTCTCGACCTTGAGGCGGACATTGACGAACTGGCCCGGCCAGAGCTGGTAATTGGCGTTGGGAAACTCGGCCTTGAGCTTGAGCGTGCCGGTGGTCTGGTCGACCTGGTTGTCGATGCCGGTGAGCTTGCCGGTGTCGATCACGGTGATGCCGTCATTGCCGAACACGTCGACCGCGAGCGTGCCCTTCGACGCCGCCGCATTGACGCGCATGATCTGCTGCTGCGGCAGGCTGAACCACACCGCGATCGGCTGCAATTGCGTGATCACCACGAGGCCGGTGGTGTCGGAGGCGTGAATGATGTTGCCCTGGTCGACCTGGCGCAGGCCGGCGCGCCCCGAGAGCGGCGCCACGATCTTGGTGTAGCTCAGCGTCGCCGCTGCATTGTCGATCGCAGCCTGGTCGGCCTTGACCAGTGCCTCGGTCTGCGCCACCAGCGCGCGCTGGGTGTCGGCCTGCTGCTTGGATCCGGCATTGGATGCGGCGAGCTGCTCGTAGCGCGTCAGGTCGATGCGCTGGTTGGCGAGCTGGGCCTCGTCCTGCGCCTTCTTGGCGACGGCCTGGTCATAGGTCGCCTGGTAGAGCGCCGGATCGATCTCGCCGAGCACGTCGCCCTTCTTGACGTCCTGGCCTTCGGTGAACTTCACGGCGATCAGCTTGCCGTCGACCTGCGAGCGTACGGTGACGGTGTTGAGCGCGCGGATCGCGCCGACGCCGTCGAGATAGACCGGGACGTCCTGGACGCGCGGGGTTGCCGCCAGCACCGGCACCGGCAGATCGGGCCGCTGGTTGCGGCCGTTCGCCTGCTGCGGCTGCTGATGCCAGACGGTCCATCCGAAATAGCCGAGACCGCCGAGGATCGCGAGCGTGATCAGGGTCATCACGAAGCCGCGGCCGCGCGATCGCTTCGCCGTGCCCTCCTTCGCGCCTTCCTTGGTATCCGGCTTAAAGAGCATTGACCGGTTTCTCCATGCGCGGCTCCCAGCCGCCGCCGAGCGCCTGATACAGGCTCACGATGGCAAGAAGCCGTGCGAGTTGGGCCTGCGACAGCGCGTCTTCCGCCTGGAACAGGGTCAGTTGGGTGTTGAGCACGGTCACGATGTCGGCGGTGCCGGCGCGCAATTGCTGCTCGGCAAGGTCGAAGGCGCGGCGCGAAGCGTTGAGCACGTCACGCTGCAATTGCAGCTTGATCGTGGTCTGCTTGATCGAGAACAGCGCATTGTCGACGTCGGCAAACGACTGGATGATGGTCTTGCGGTAGGTCTGGAGCAATTCGTCCTGCCGCGCCTTGGCGAGTTCGAAATTGCCGAGGATCTTGCCACCGTCGAAGATCGGCTGTGTCGCGCTGCCGACGAGCTGGAAGAACGCCGCATGCGGCTGGAACAGCGACACCAGTGCCGAGCTCTGATAGCCGCCATTGCCGGTGAGCTGGATGGTCGGGAAGAACTGCGCGCGGGCATTGCCGATGTTGGCGGTCGCGGACGCGAGTTGCGCCTCCTGGCGGCGGATGTCCGGCCGCTGCGTCAGAAGCTCCGACGGCAGGCCGGGCGTCACGCGCGGAATCGCGATTCCGTTCAGCGAGCCGCCGAGCACGCGCACGCTCTCCGGCGGGCGCGAGACCAGCACGGCGAGCGCATTGACGTTCTGGTCCAGCGTCTGGCGCAGCGGCGGCACCAGCGCCTTCTGGTTGGCGAGCACGCTCTCCTGCTGCGCGACGTCGAGATCGGTGCCGGTGCCGGCCTTGCGGCGCTCGCGAATGGCATCGAGGATGCGCTGCGCGCTGGCGATATTGCGCTGGGCGGTCCGCAAGCGGTCCTGCGAGGCCAGCACCTGGAAATAGGCGTTGGCGACGGCGGCGAGCGTCGTCAGCGCGACCGTGTCGCGATCGAAGCGGTTGGCGTTTGCGGTCTCTTCCGCCGTTTGCAGCGCGTCGCGGTTCTGGCCCCAGAAATCGAGCTGATAGCTCGCGCTCAGCGAGGCCGAATAGTTGACGACTTCGCGGCCGCCGATGGACAGGCCCGAGGCGCTCGAGCCGGAGGTGCGCGAATACGTCTCCGATCCGCCTGTCGACACGCTCGGCAACAGCGCCGCGCCCGCCTGCCGCGCCTGCGCGTCGGCCTGGACGATGCGCGCCACCGCGGCGGCGATGTCGAGATTGACGGTCTGCGCCTCCTCCATCAACTGCGTCAGCTCCGCCGAGCGGAAGCCGCGCCACCAATCCAGCGTCGGCGGCGCATCCACCTTGCCGGCGTATTTGTAATTGGTGGGAACGTCGAGCGCGGGATCAGGCAGATCCTGCGTCAGCACGCAGGCCCCTGAACTGGCGGCAACGCACAGCACCGCGATCCAGCGCGCCGCACGCAGCGGCCGGGACGTCAGGCCAGGAGATCGCCGCATGGCGACCGCAGGACCGTGCTGTGTCACATCCACCCCCCGCCGGGCAGATCGAGCCGCCACCGCAGAGCCGGATTAACCGATTCGCGGGCGGATGGCCGGGGGCCTTGATGTAACTCGCTCACGGCGGTGATGCTTTCTGCGGAACCTGACATCCATACTAGCGGGGCGCGGAACAGCGGGACAGTCCCGCAAGTGCGAAATGCGCGCCCGAATACGCCGATCACGAGATCACGAAAAGACAAGATATGCCTGTGTCGCAGGGGTTTTCCGCATTCCTGCGCCGCTCCGAGGCGCATTCAAGCTTACCAAGATTTCATGTGATATTGCCGCCGCGCCGGCGCCAGGACCACCGGTCGCGGCAGCGCTCCACTGAAACCTGCGCCGCAGCGCACCGCAGCTGGCCCGGCCGTGGCAGCACTGGCGCACGCAATCCCCGCACCGGGAGCATCTTGGCGGCCGGCGCAACGCGCACCTATATGATTCGATGCTGACCGTTTGCGGGGCGCGCTCGGGTGCAGCGATATGAGGTGTAGGCGCGCGCCTGGCTTGTGGCCGGACAGTATCCGTTCAGGTGATGGATCCGCCGATGTCGCATACCATTTCAGTGACGTCAGACACCATCGACACAGTGCTCGCCGATCTGCCGCGCGTGGTTCGCCTTGCACTCAGCTTCGGCTCGCGGCTGCGGCGCGGAACGCTCGACGTGACGCTGCCTGACGGACGCGTGATCCGCCTCGGCGGCCAGGAGCCGGGCCCGAATGCCGCGATGCGGCTGCACAATTACGGCTTCGCTTCGCGTCTCATCAACGCCGGTGACATCGGCATCGCGGAGGCCTATCTCGCCGGCGACTGGGACACGCCGGACCTGACGCAATTCCTCTATCTGTTCTGCGTCAATCACGATCTGATCCAGGCCATGCTAGACGACAAGCCGCTGATGCGTTTCGTGCAGGTGCTGCAGCACTGGCTCCACCGCAACACCCGCCGCCAGGCCCGGCGCAACATCCACGCCCATTACGACATCGGCAACGCGTTCTATTCGGCCTGGCTCGATCCCGGCATGACCTATTCCTCGGCGCTGTTCGAGGAGAGCACCTCCGATCTCGCGGCAGCCCAAACCAACAAATACCGTCGGCTCGCCGAGGCGCTCGACCTGAAGCCGGACCAGACGCTGCTCGAGATCGGCTGCGGCTGGGGCGGCTTCGCCGAGTTCGCCGCAAAGACGTTCGGCACGCGCGTGGTCGGGCTGACGATCTCGACCGAACAGCGCGATTTCGCGCAGAAGCGCATTCACGCGGCAGGCCTTGGCGAAAAGGTCGAGATCCGTCTTCAGGATTATCGCGACGAGCGCGATCGCTACGACCGTATCGCCTCGATCGAGATGATCGAGGCCGTCGGCGAGCAGTTCTGGCCGAAATATTTCGCACAGTTGCGTGACCGGCTGCTGCCCGGCGGACTTGCCGGCATCCAGGCGATCACCATCCAGGACCGGCTGTTCCAGGGCTACCGGCGCGAGGTGGACTTCATCCAGCGTTACGTCTTCCCGGGCGGCATGCTGCCCTCGCCCGCCGTGCTCAAGTCGCTCGGCGACAGGTTCGGACTGCCCGTCATCCGCGAGCGCATCTTCGGGCAAGATTATGCCAAGACGCTGGCCACCTGGCGGAATAACTTCCACGTCGCATGGCCGGGCCTCGTGCCGCTGGGCTTCGACGACCGGTTCCGGCGGCTCTGGGAGTATTATCTGTCCTATTGCGAGGCCGGCTTCCTGTCCGGGAATATCGACGTCCGGCAGGTCATCTTCGCAAAGCAGCAATAAGAGTTTGCGGGGGTGGCCTGCAAGGGGTCGCTTGTAAGGCCAGCCCCCCTACTTTAGGGTCGCGCCCACCTTGTGAACCAGCCGGTAATTGCCTGACATGACCATCAAAAACGACGTTGTCGAAGCCATCGGCAACACCCCGCTCATCAAGCTCAAGCGCGCCTCGGAGGCGACCGGCTGCACCATCCTCGGCAAGGCCGAGTTCATGAATCCGGGCCAGTCGGTCAAGGACCGCGCCGGCAAATGGATGATCCTGGAAGCGGAGAAGCGCGGCGAGCTGAAGCCGGGCGGCCTCGTGGTGGAAGCGACCGCCGGCAACACCGGCATCGGCCTTGCCGTCGTGGCGAGCGCCCGCGGCTATCGCACGCTGATCGTGATCCCGGAGACGCAGAGCCAGGAGAAGAAGGACTTTCTGAAGCTGTGCGGCGCCGAGTTGATCGAAGTGCCGGCGCTTCCTTACGCCAATCCCAACAACTATCAGCATGTCGGCCGCCGCCTCGCCGACGAGCTGCGCAAGACCGAGCCCAACGGCGTGCTGTTCGCCGACCAGTGGAATAACCTCGACAACGCCAAAGCGCATTACGAGTCAACCGGCCCCGAGATCTGGGAGCAGACCGGCGGCAAGGTCGACGGCTTCGTCTGCTCGGTCGGCAGCGGCGGCACCCTCGCCGGCACCAGCCGCTATCTGAAAGAGAAGAACAAGAACGTCCGTATCGCCTGCGCCGATCCGCATGGCGCCGGCATGTTCGAATATTTCCGCAGCGGCGATGCGAAGGCGACGCCCGGCGGCTCGATCACGGAGGGCATCGGCCTCAACCGCGCGACCGCGATCGTCGAGAGCGCGAAGGTGGATGAGGCCTATCTCATTCCCGATGCCGAAGCCGTCACCGTGATCTACGAGCTGCTCCAGCACGAAGGCCTGTGCCTCGGCGGCTCGACCGGCATCAACATCGCGGGCGCGATGCGGCTGGCAAAACAGCTCGGGCCCGGCAAGACCATCGTCACCGTGCTGTGCGATTCCGGCAGCCGCTATCAGTCGAAGCTGTTCAATGCCGACTTCATGCGCGCCAAGAACCTGCCCGTGCCGGAATGGCTCGAGAAGCGCAGCAACATCAAGCCGCCGTTCGTTTAGGGAGCGAGTGGCGAAGTGTCGTAGGGTGGGCAACGGTGCGCTTGCGCCGTGCCCACCATCGCTTTCCGAGCGCGGACGGAATGGCGGGCACACTACGCTTTGCCCACCCTACGGCAGATCGCTTCACCGCAGGATCTGGCTCAAAAACAGCTTCGTACGCGCATGCTGAGGCGCGGCGAAGAACTCATTCGGCGTGTTCGCCTCGATGATCTGGCCGGCGTCCATGAACACGACGCGGTTGGCGACCTCGCGGGCAAAGCCCATCTCGTGGGTCACGACCAGCATGGTCATGCCCTCCTCAGCGAGGTCGACCATGGTGTCGAGCACCTCCTTGACCATTTCGGGGTCGAGCGCCGAGGTCGGCTCGTCGAACAGCATGACCTTCGGATTCATCGTCAGCGCGCGGGCGATGGCGACGCGCTGCTGCTGGCCGCCGGACATCTGTCCCGGAAACTTGTTGGCCTGGTGCGGGATCTTGACCCGCTCCAGGAATTTCATCGCGGTCGCCTCGGCGTCCCTCTTGGGAATGTTGCGGACCCAGATCGGCGCCAGCGTGCAATTGTCCAGCACGGTCAGATGCGGGAACAGATTGAAGCTCTGGAACACCATGCCGACCTCGCGCCGGACCGCGTCGATGTGCTTGAGGTTCGGCCCGAGCGCGATGCCGTCGACGACGATCTCGCCCTCCTGGAATTCCTCCAGCGCATTGATGCAGCGGATCAGCGTCGACTTGCCCGAGCCCGAGGGGCCGCAGATCACGATGCGTTCGCCCTTGCGAACCTCGAGGTCGATGTCGCGCAGCACGTGAAATTCGCCGTACCATTTGTTGAGGCCGGAAATCTTGACGATGGGGTCGGACATGGTGACCTCGATCAGTTGCGACGGTGAGCGTTGAGGCGGTGCTCGACGAAGAGCGAGTAGCGCGACATTCCAAAGCAGAAGAGGAAGTAGATGATGCCGGCGAAGGCAAAGCCGGTGAACGCGGTCGACGGCGTCGACCATTTCGGATCCGAGAACGACGCCCGCAGCGAGCCGAGCAGGTCGAACAGCGCCACGATCGAGACCAGCGAGGTGTCCTTGAACAGCGAGATGAAGCTATTGACGAGGTTCGGGATGACATGGCGCAGCGCCTGCGGCAGCACGATCAGCGAGGTGGTCTTCCACCAGGACAACCCGAGGGCCGCGGCGGCCTCGCCCTGCCCGCGCGGGATCGCGGCGAGGCCGCCGCGAACGTTCTCGGCCTGATAGGCGCCCGTGAACAGGGCGATGCCGATCAGCGCGCGGACGAGACCGTCGACCGTGAAATTGCCCGGCAGGAACAAAGGCAGCATGTAGGTGGCGAAGAACAGCACGGTGATCAGCGGCACGCCGCGCCAGAACTCGATGAAGGCGATCGAGAAGATCCGGATCAGCGGAATGGTCGAGCGGCGGCCGAGCGCCAGCGCGATGCCGATCGGCAGCGAGGTGACGATTCCGGTGACGGAGACCACCAGCGTCACCAGGAGCCCGCCCCACAAATTCGTCTGCACGATCGGCAGCCCGCCATGATCGAGGCCCATCAGCTTGATCACGATTGCGATGGCGATGAAGGTGGCGATGCTCGATGCGAGCGCACGCCATCCGGTGCGCAGGCCGCCGCCGAGAAAGAACGCGATCAGGGAGACCACGACGGTCGTGATGGCGAAGTCGGCCCACACCGACTGCCCCGAACCCTGGATCTGGTCGCGCAGCCAGGTCAGCGGAAAGACCAGCCAATGGATCGCCGTGCCGACCAGCATGACGAGGTTGCCGGCGACCCACAGCAGCGGCGCGATGGCTGAGGTCTTGCTCAGACTGAGCAGGCTCTGCCCGGCGCCGACGATGCTGTCATCGAACAATTGCAGCAAGTCGGCGGTCCAGCTCAGGCCAAAGCCCTTGATGCCGCCGCCATGCAGCAGGAAGAACGCGACCACCGGAAAGGCGAAGAAGAACAGGCCGGCATTGAGCCCCTTCGCCGGCAGGCGCGGAATCAGCAGCGGCACCAGCAGGACCACCGACAGCGCCAGCGTGAGATTGACCCGCCACCGCTCGGCCTCGGGATAGAAGCCGTAGATCAGTTGCGGCAGCTTGGCCTGGATGTAGGGCCAGCAGGCGCCGACCGCGAAGCCGGCATTCTCGGTCAGGCACGCCGCGCGGTCCTGGCCGGTCCAGACCGCATCGACCATCAGGAATTTGACGGCGGGAACGACGGTGAACCAGAGCAGCAACGCGCCCACGATCGTGAGCAGGATGTTGGTGGGCGAATTGAACAGGCGCGTGCGCATCAGGCCGATGAAGCCCGTGGTCTTGACCGGTGCGGGACGCTCGGTGAGCAGGTCCCGGCGGACATAGGCGGACGAGGTGATGTCGCTCATGCGCCCAGACTCCGGCTGACGCGCCAACCGTAGACGCTCATGACCGCGCTGGTCAGCAGCGAGATCAGGAGATAGACGCCCATCGTCATGGCGATGATCTCGATCGCCTGCCCGGTCTGGCTCAGCGACGTGCCGGCGAACACCGAGACGAGGTCGGGATAGCCGATCGCGACCGCCAGCGAGGAGTTCTTGGTGAGGTTGAGGTACTGGTTGGTCAGCGGCGGCACGATCACGCGCATCGCCTGCGGCACGACGATCAGGCGCAGCGTGGTGCCGCGGCTGAGCCCCAGCGACGACCCCGCCTCCATCTGCCCGGTATGGACGGACAGGATGCCGGCGCGCACGATCTCGGCGATGAAGGCGGCGGTATAAGTCGACAGCGCCAGCGTCAGCGCCACGAACTCCGGGATGATGCGCGAGCCGCCGGCGAAGTTGAACCCCTTGAGCTGCGGCAGCTCGAAGGTGAAGGGCAATCCGAACACCAGCATGGTCGCGAGCGGCAGGGCGAACAGCAGGCCCAGCACATAGGGCCAGATCCGGATCATCCGCCCTTCCTGAAACAGCGCACGCCGGGCATGGAAGCGCAGCGCCAGCGAGGCGACGATGCCGAGCGCCAGCATGGCCAGAAAAGGCGCGAAGCCGCTCCCGCCGATCGGGCTGGGAATGACGAGGCCGCGATTGCTGATGAAGGCGATGCCGAGCAGCGAGATGCTCTGCCGCGGATTGGGCAGGGCCGCGAGCACCGCCAGGTACCAGAACAGGATCTGGAACAGCACCGGCAGGTTGCGGATGATCTCGACATAGATCTCGCCGACGCGCGACAGTAGCCAGTTCGGCGACAGCCGGCACAGCGCGACGATGAAGCCGATCACGGTGGCGAACACGATGCCCACCACCGAGACCACGAGCGTGTTGAGGAGTCCAACTATGAACACGCGCAGGAACGTGTCCGAGCCGGTGTAGGCGATCAGGGTCTGGTTGACGTCGAAGCCGGCGTTGTTCCGCAGGAAACCGAAGCCGGCGGCGATGTGCTGGTTCTCGAGGTTGGCGCGGGTGTTGGAGACGATTTCGTAAGCGATCCAGCCCAAAACCGCCGCGAAGGCAAACTGGACGGCGACGCCGTTCCAGCCGGTCTTGCCGCCCAGAATGCGCCTGATCTTCAGCGCGATCTGGGCCGGCGGTTTTCGAGCCTCGTTGCTCATCGCCGATGCCAGCGGGTCAGGCGGGATCAGCGGATCGGCGGCGCGTACTGGAGACCGCCCTTGTTCCAGAGATTGTTGAGACCGCGGTTGATGGCGAGCGGCGAGCCGGCGCCGACGTTACGATCGAACACTTCGCCGTAATTGCCGACCGCCTTCGTGATCCGGACCACCCAGTCCTTGGTGAGGCCGAGCTGTTCGCCGAAATTGCCGTCGGTGCCGAGGACGCGCTTCAGCTCCGGGTTCTCCATCTTGGCCTTCTCGTCGACGTTCTTCGAGGTCACGCCGAGCTCTTCGGTGGTGATCAGCGCGAACAGCGTCCATTTCACGATGTCGAACCACTGGTCGTCGCCGTGGCGTACCATCGGTCCGAGCGGCTCCTTCGAGATGATCTCGGGGAGCACCATGTGGTCGTTGGGATTGGCAAGCTTGAGACGGTTGGCGTACAGGCCCGACTGGTCGGTGGTGAAGACGTCGCAGCGGCCGGCTTCGTAAGCCTTGACGGTTTCGTCGTTGGTGCCGAACGCGATCACCTCGTACTTCATGTTGTTGGCCTTGAAGTAGTCGGCGAGATTCTGCTCGGTGGTGGTGCCGGTCTGCACGCAGACCGAGGCGCTGTTGAGCTCGAGCGCCGAATTCACCTTGAGCGACTTCTTCACCATGAAGCCCTGCCCGTCATAATAGGTCACGCCGGTGAAGTTCGCGCCGAGCGAGGTGTCGCGCGAGATGGTCCAGGTGGTGTTGCGCGAGAGCACGTCGACTTCGCCGGATTGCAGCGCCGTGAAGCGGTCCTTGGCGGACAGCGGCACGAACTTGACCTTGGTCGGATCGTTGAAGACGGCCGCCGCGACGGCGCGGCAGACGTCGACGTCGAGGCCGGTCCAGTTGCCCTTGTCGTCCGGCGAGGAGAAGCCGGGCAGGCCCTGGCTGACGCCGCAGGACAGCGTGCCCCGGTCCTTGATGGTCTTGAGCGTTTGCGCATCGGCGGCTTGGGCGGTCAGGCCGGCGGCGAGAGCGAGAGTGAGAGCCAGGGTTACGCGTTTCATGGGCTGAGGGCCTTTCAAGGTCGTCTCAAGGTCAGGAATGTTGTCTCAGGATCGTCTCTGCCAGGGTGAACCTTGCAAGAGTCATGCTGGAAAACCTTGCCGAACACCCGCCCATCCCGAGAGGCCATAACCTAATCCCCGCCGCAGGCGCCCGCCATTGTGGCTGTGGCGCAAGGTCCGGTCAGACGATGGATCGAAGGTCGCGGCTGCCCCTCAACATGCGGCGACTGAATAGCACCTGCGCATCTCAGAACGACTGGCGAGCCGGGTCAAGGGGTTGACGGGACTCTTCTGTGTTCTGTTATTAACGGCAGCGGCCTTTCGGGCCGGCCCGCAGGCGTCAGGCGCCGCGCGGAAACGCGGTTTTGAAAGCAGACGCATGGATTCCTCGCCCCCCTCCCCGCAGCAGGCCGAGACCCGGCTGGTCACCTCCGGCCGCGACACCAAGGCGCAGAAGGGGTTCGTCAATCCGCCGGTGTTCCACGGATCGACGGTGCTCTATCCGACCGCCGAGGACCTGCACGCCCATCGCGGCGAGTTCACCTATGGCCGCCACGGCAGCCCCACCACCAAGGCGTTCCAGGAGACGCTGATGGCGCTGGAGGGGCCGCAATGCGCCGGTGTCGGCATCGTGCCGTCGGGGCTGTCGGCGATCTCCACCACCCTGCTCTCGGTGCTCAAGACCGGCGACCACATCCTGGTCTGTGACAACGTCTATCGGCCCTCGCGCAATTTCTGCAACGGCATGCTCGCCCGCCTCGGCATCGAGACCACCTATTTCGATCCGATGATCGGCGCCGGCATCGACAAACTGTTCAAGCCCAACACAAGCGCCGTGCTGGTGGAGGCGCCGGGCTCGCAATCGTTCGAGATGCCCGATATCCGCGCCATCGCCGAGGTCGCGCATGCGCGCGGCGCGCTCGTCATCGACGACAACACCTGGGCGACGCCGCTCTATCATCGTTCGCTCGAGCAGGGCGTCGACATCAGCATGCAGGCCGCCACCAAATATATCGGCGGCCATTCCGACATCATGTTCGGCACCATCTCGGCCAATACCAAGGCGTGGCCGCAGATCGCGGAAGGCATCCGCCTGCTCGGCGTCTGCGCCGGCCCCGATGACGTCTTCCTCGCGCTGCGCGGCCTGCGCACGTTGTCGGTGCGCCTGGCACAGCACCATCGCTCAGGGCTCGACATGGCGCGCTGGCTCGCGGGCCGTCCCGAGGTCGCACGCGTGCTGCATCCGGGGCTGGAGACGGATCCCGGCCACGCCATCTGGAAGCGCGACTTCACCGGCGCCTCGGGCCTGTTCAGCATCGTGCTGAAGCCGGCGCCGCAGACGGCGGTCGACACCATGCTCAACACGCTCAAACTGTTCGGCATGGGCTTTTCCTGGGGTGGCTTCGAGAGCCTTGCGATTCCCTTCGACTGCGATGCCTATCGCACTGCCACCAAATGGTCGCCCGGCGGCCCGACGCTGCGTCTCCACATCGGCCTCGAAAGCGTCGACGACCTCAAGGCCGATCTCGATCTCGGCTTTGCTGCCCTTAAGGCGGCAATGTGAGCCTGCTCACAAGGCATCGCGCCGCGGGAACGAGCAACCCGCGCAAACGTTAGCGCAGATGCACCAACAAAGGGTTTGATCCTCAAGCATTTGGCGCTAGCCTCACCGATCGACTCTTATCCGGACACGGAGCATGGGAACGTTGGTTCTGCTCGATCTGATGGGCGGCGTTGCGCTGTTGTTGTGGGGCCTGCACATGGTCCACAGCGGGATTCTGCGCGCGTTCGGCCCGGACCTGCGGCGGCTGCTCGGCAAGGCACTCAGCAACCGCTTCAACGCCTTTGCCGCCGGCCTCGGCCTTACCGCACTGCTCCAGAGCAGCACGGCGACGGCGCTGATCACCAGCTCTTTCGCGGCCGAGGGCCTCGTCAGCGTCGCTGCGGCACTCGCCATCATGCTCGGGGCCAATGTCGGCACGACGCTGATCGTGCAGGTGCTGTCGTTCAACATCGCGGCCATAGCTCCCGTCCTGTTCGTGCTCGGCCTCGTCGCCTTCCGCACCGGCCCGCGCTCGCGGATCAAGGATATCGGCCGCGTCTGCATCGGCCTCGGCTTGATGCTGCTGTCGCTGCACATCCTGCTCGACACGCTGGCGCCGGCGGAGAATGCGCCCGGCGCCCGCGTCGTGATGGCGTCGATCACGGGCGATCCCGTCCTGTGCATCGCCATCGCCGCGCTCGTCACCTGGGCCGTGCATTCGAGCGTCGCCAGCGTGCTGCTGATCATGTCGCTGGCCTATTCGCAGTTCATCACCCCCTACGCAGCGCTCGCATTGGTGCTCGGGGCCAATCTCGGCAGCGCCATCAATCCCGTGTTCGAGGGCGCCAGGCGCGACGATCCCGCGAGCTACCGCCTGCCGGTCGGCAATCTCGTCAACCGCGTGATCGGGATCGCGCTGGTGCTGCCGTTCCTTGGCGCGATCGCCGAGCACATGCATGCCTGGCAGCCGGATCTCGCCAGGATGACGGCGGCCTTCCACATCGCCTTCAACGTCGGCACGGCCGCCCTCTTCATCGGCCTGCTCGACACCATGTCGCGCCTGTTGACCCGCTTCCTGCCGGATCGGGTGCAGGAGGCCGACCCGGCCCGGCCGCGCTATCTCGACGAGACCGCGCTGGAGACGCCGTCACTGGCGCTCACTGACGCCGCCCGCGAGACGTTGCGGATGGGCGACCTCGTCGAGGTCATGCTGCGCAAGGTGATGGCCGCGATGATGACCGGCGACCGCGCGCTGGTCGACCAGGTTTCCAAGACGGACAATATCGTCGACGGCCTCGACGAAGCCATCAAGCTCTATGTGACCAAGCTGACGCGCGGCAGCCTCGACGAGAGCGAAGGCCGGCGCGCCATGGAGATCATCTCCTTTGCCATCAATCTCGAACATATCGGCGACATCATCGACAAGAATCTGAGCGAGCTCGCCACCAAGAAGATCAAGCGCCGCTTCCAGTTCTCGGCCGAGGGTGCCGAGGAGCTCGCCGCCTTCCACAAGCGCACGATGGACTCGCTGCGCATCGCCTTCGGAGTCTTCATGTCGGGCGACCCCAACGAGGCGCGCAAGCTGCTGGTGGAGAAGACCGCGCTGAAGAACACCGAGCTTGCCGCCATCGAGCGCCATCTCGATCGCCTGCGCGAAGGCCGGCCCGAGACCATCGAGACCACCTCGCTGCATCTCGACGTGCTGCGCGATCTGCGCCGCATCCACTCGCACATCTGCTCGGTCGCCTATCCCGTGCTGGACGCCGCGGGCGAGCCCTATCGCCGGAGCGAGGCGGAACAGGCCGCCCTGCCAGTGTCTAGCGCGGCCTCGGCGTTGCCGCGCTAGATCAGCTATCCAGCGTCTTCGACGCGGTGCCGTGGTTCTTCCAGATCAGCATGATGTTGCGGATGTAGATGATGGTCGCAAACAGCTGTCCGATGATGATGACCGGCTCGCGCTTCACGATGCCGTAGACCAGCGTCATCAGGCCGCCGCCCATCGAGCAGAACCAGAACGCGATCGGCACCACGCTGTTGCCGGCCCGCTCGCTCGCGATCCACTGCACCAGGAAGCGGGCGGTGAAGAACAGTTGCGCGACCAGGCCGAAGGCGAGCCAGAAATCGAACTTGGCGACGAACACGTCGTAGAAATAATTGCTCAACGCCTGACCGTATTGAATGATCATGCCTTCACCTCAGTCACATCTGGTGTCGGCTTCTTGCGGCGGATCAGCCACCACACGCCGGCGAGATCCATGATGCCGATCCACAGCCGGTCGAAGAAACCGTAGTTTGACACGCCGGAATGGCGCGGCCGGTCGATTACGTCGACATAGGCGATCTCGTAACCCTCGCGGCGCATCAGTGCCGGCAGGAAACGATGCAGGCCGTCGAAATAGGGCAGCGTCAGGAAGACGTCGCGCTGGAACGCCTTCAGTCCGCATCCGGTATCGCGCGTGCCGTCCTTCAGGATGGCGTTGCGAACGCCATTCGCCACACGCGACTGGAATTTCTTGAAACCGGTGTCCTTGCGGCCGATGCGCTGGCCCGCGGCAAGGCCGACCCGCCCAGCTCCCTTCTCGACGGCTGAGATCAGATCCGGCAGGAACGCCGGATTGTTCTGGCCGTCGCCGTCGAGCGTCGCCACGATGGCGCCGCGCGCCGCACGCACGCCGCTGCGCACCGCCGCCGACTGCCCGGCCGACCTCGCATGGCGAAGCTGCCGCAGATTGTCCCGCTGCTGCACGATGGAAGCGAGCCGCTCGCCGGTCGCATCCGTCGAGCCGTCATTGACGTAGATGATCTCATAGGCCCAGCGGCCGTCGAGCGCCGCACCGATCTCGGCGATCAGCGGCGCGATGTTGTCGGCTTCGTTACGCACGGGAACGACGATGGAAACCGAAGGCTGGGGCGACGACAAATCGAAAGCTCGTGGTTGGAATGGGCCTGCGGCAGATGGAACCGGCGGCCCCGGCAAGCAGCCGCTTTTATGGGGCGGATGCCCCGTGGGCAACCCTTTTGAGGCGGCCCGGGATGGCCCCCGGAAGAGGCACGATGGTGCCGTCGGCGCGGATGGCAAAGCCCAGCCTTCGGGCCGCAAACCAGTAGCGCACCGCCATGGCGCCGACCATGCCGACCAGCGCGCCGGCGACGACGTCGCTTGGGTGGTGTGCGAGCAGCACCAGGCGCGTCAGCAGGATCACAATCGCGTAAGTGAACATGAACACGCGCAGGCGCGGCCACAGCGCCGAGACCGCAAAGGCCAGCGCGAACGCCGTCACGGCATGGCCCGACGGCAGGCTGGCATACGCCCCCGTTCCCTCGAGCGGGATGAAGTTGAACGGATTGGCCTGGCCGCCGACGAACGGCCGTCCGCGCCCGATGAGATATTTCAGGATCTCGGTGACGAGCACAGGCACGGCAACAGACAGAAACACGAATTGCAGTCGCGTCCCGAGGCCGAGCAGAAGCGCACGACGGGGGCCTTGAAGTCCTGCCGCAACCAGCGCCAACGCCACCAGCGCAATCCCGAGCAGCGAGAGCACATACTCGTCCTTGCCGAAATCGGTGAGGATGCGGATCGGCCACAGGCTTGGCGTGCCACGCGCCGGCATCAACTGGATCTCGGTCAGGTCGAATGCAACCATCAGCACGATGACGAGGGCCGCGCCGGCCGCGCTCAGCCACAGCGAATGCCGCGCCAGCTTTCGCGCGGCCGCGGCGCGGCGCGAATGCGATGGCGACCGCACGAGCTGCGCCAGCGCACGGCCCGACACCGCGAGCAATTGCGCGGGATAGCCCGGACGCGGCGCGATGTCGGTCGTAACGGGCATCCTACTCGGTGCCTTCGGAGCGGAAGATCGAGATCGAGATCGCGCGCCCTTGCGAGAAATTATAGCCGTCGATGCGCGTGCCGACCTTGTAGCGAAGCCCGATCGCCTCGGCGCGCTGCGCGAAGCTGCGCTCCGAGCGCTGCTCGATCAGCGCGAAGCGGCAGCTCCCCTGCCGCAGGAAGTCGGCAGCGCCCGAGCCGTCGGTGAGCAGCGTCTGGGTGCCGGTCAGGAAGACCAGGCTCGGCTCGTGATAGCCGGCCGCGGCCGCCTTCGGCCCAACGCAGGTGACGTTGCGAAGCGCGCGCGCGATCTCGATGCTCGGAAACAGCGGCGTCAGCGACGGCAGCACGATGCCGTAGACCGTGAACGCGAGCATCAAAGCTGCGACCAGCGCGTTCAGCACCGAACGCTCGGCGCGGTTGGTGTCGTAGAGCCACCAGGCGAACAGGCCGAAAATCAGTGCCGCCGCGATGAACGGCCACGCCACGAAGGCCGGCTGCCGCGTCAGCATCACCGCGCCGACCACCGCGATGATCGAGGCCGCCGCGGGGATCGCGAACCACCAGGCCGAGCCGCGCGCGAGCCAGGAGCGCGACAGCACGTTCCGCTCCAGCGCACCGACGGTGAGGATCGCAATCGCCGGATACAGCGGCAGCACGTAATGCGGCAGCTTGGTCAGCACCGCCTCGAACACGATCCAGGACGGGATCAGCCAGGCCAGCAGGAACTGCGCGCCGGGCTCACGCCGTGCCCGCCACACCGCAGGTGCCGCCATTGCCGCGAGCGGCGCCCCCGGCCAGAACGTGATCCAGAACAGCGCCAGGTAAAGCCCGGGCGGCGCGCCATGGGATTCCTGGGCCCCGATCTTGCTCAGCATGTCGCCGCCGACGGAATCGGCGAAGAAAGCATCGCCGGCGCGCCAGAAGATCGCGATGAACCAGGGCAGCACCAGCACCAGCATCCACATCAGGCCCCAGAGCGGGCGCAGCTTCCACAGCCAGGAGGCATCGCGGTCCTGGATCGCGAGCACGACGATGGTAAAGCCGGCGAACATCAGGATCAGCGGACCCTTGATCAGGATGCCGACCGCGATCGCGGTCCAGAAGATCGCAGGCCAGCTCCACGGCGGATGGGTCTCGTCCTCGGCGCGCTGCCACGAGAGGTAAGCGCGCGCCATCGCGCCCATCGCGGCGGTCACGCAGAACAGCAACATCGCGTCGGTCTTCGCGAGCCGCGCCTCGACGCCGAGCAACACGGAGGCGCACATCAGCAGTGCCGCGAGCACCGCAGCGCGCCGCGTGACGAAGCCGAGCGCGGCCCAATAGGTCATGAGCACCGCGCCGATCGCGCCGATCAAGGACGGGAGCCGGTAGACCCAGATCCGCAATTCGGCCTTCGGCAGTTTTAGCGCAGCGGCGGTTTCGACCGCGGCGGATTGCAGCCAGTAGATGCCGACCGGCTTCTTGTAACGGACGTCTTCCTGGAAGCGGATGTCGACATAGTCGCCGCTCTCGACCATCTGCTTGGTGGCCTGGGCAAAGCGCGCCTCGTCGCGATCGATCGGCGGAATGGTGAAGAAGCCCGGCAGGAAGATCAGCAGCGCGCACAGCACCAGGAAGGCGACGGCACGGGCGTGGCTGGCCGTGGCGAATTCGAGCACGCGCACGAGCCCGCTGCCCGGATTGACGGGCGATTTCGGCTCGCGGGGAGCTCCAAAACGGGGGCTTGGGTAGGTCTCGGCCATTGGTTCCGCTTACGCTGAAACCGCCATCGCCACAACCGCTTGAGGCAGGGTCACTGAATTCGAATGACAACTGTGTCCGCGGCGCCAGTGGCATCGATCACGGTGAGCCGCGCGAAGCCGGGACCGGGCGGCTCGATCAGCCGCTGGCGGCGTCCGTCGATCTCGCCGAGCGACATTCCGTTAACCATGACGGTCATGGGCAGGACGCCGCCGGCGACCTTCACCGGCATCGCTGCCGCCTCTGGGCCGCTCGAGCGGTCGACATCGATCCGCGAGCCGTTCAGCGGAAACTGGATATGCAGCGCCTGCTCCCCACCCGTCCGCACCAACTCGCCAACAGGGCGGAACCGCTTGAGCGGCAGCAGCAACTTCGCGTTGCTGGCCACCAGGGTTCCCTTGGGCGGCTTCGGCAATGGCGCGAGCGTCTTGCCGGTGCGGGCGAAGGCGTCGAACAGGATCGGCGCTGCCGCGACGCGTCCGATCAGGCCGGGAACCGGCGCGCCGTCGGGCCGGCCGACCCAGACGCCGATGGTCATGCGCCCGTCGAAGCCGACCGACCAGGCGTCGCGATAGCCGTAGGAGGTGCCGGTCTTGAAGGCGATGCGGTTGTGCGCGGCGTTCTCCGGCGGCGGCGTGCCGAGCAGCACATTGCCGACCTGCCAGGCCGCAGCCTGATCCAGCAGCCGCAGCGGCTCGCGGTCGTCGCTGGCCGCCATGACCTCGCGCAACGGCCTGGTGGTGCCGAGCCGGGCGAAGCCCGTATAGAGCTGGGTGAGATCCTGGAGCGTCACGCCGACGCCGCCAAGGCCCATCGCCAGTCCCGGCGCCTCGTCCTTGGGCAGAACCAGATTGCCGCCGGCCTGCCGCAGCCGCGAGGCCAGCCGGCTCGATCCGACCCGGTCGAGCAGGACGATGGCCGGCACGTTCAGCGAGAGCTGCAGCGCCTTCTTCACCGGCACCGTGCCCTGGAAAGTCATGTCGAAATTTTCCGGCGCGTAGGAGCCGAAGCGGACCGGCCGGTCGTCGATCAGACTGTCGGGGTGAACAAAGCCGTCCTCGAAGGCGAGGCCATAGATGAACGGCTTCAGCGTCGAGCCCGGCGAGCGGATCGCGCGGGTCATATCGACCTGCCCTGCCCGGCTCTCGTCGAAATAGTCCGCCGAGCCGACGCGCGCGAGCACGTCGCCGCTCTCATTGTCGACGACGATGATGCCGACCGAGATGTTCGGTCCCAGCGCAACGGCGCGGTCGCGCGCCAGCGGCTCCAGCACCTTCTGCAAATTCGCATCCAGCGTCAGCTTGATGACCGGCGTGTCCTTGACGGTCGACAGCGCGGTGTCGGAGGCGTGCGGGGCCAGGATCGGCATCGGCTTGCGCAGTTTTGGCACCGGAACGGTCTTGGCCTGCGTCGCGTCGTCCGCGCTCACCACATGCTCCTCGACCATGCGATCGAGCACGCGGTCGCGCGCCTTGCGCGCGGCCTCGGGATAGCGATCGAGCCGGCGTGTCTCCGGCGATTGCGGCAGCGCCACCAGCAATGCGGCTTCGGCCAGCGACAGGCGCTTCGGCTCCTTGCCGAGATAGGCGATCGAGGCTGCGCGGATGCCTTCGAGATTGCCGCCATAAGGCGCCAGCGCGAGATAGAGGTCGAGGATCTGCTCCTTGCTCATGCTGCGCTCGATCTCGATCGCACGCACGATCTGCCGCAGCTTGGCATAGAGCGAGCGCTGCCGCCGCGGCTCCATCAGCCGCGCGAGCTGCATCGAGATGGTCGAGCCGCCCGAGACGATGTGGCCGCGCGTTGCAAGCTGCAAGGCGGCGCGCCCCAGCGCGAGCGGATCGAGACCGTTATGCGCGTAGAAGCGCTGGTCCTCATAGGCCAGCAACAGCTTCAGATAGGTCGGATCGACGCTCGCTTTGGCGTCGACCGGCAGCCGCCAGCGCCCGTCGGCCATGGCATAGGCGCGCAGCAGTTTTCCGTTACGGTCGACGATGGTGGTGGAGACTTGGCGCGCCTCGTCGAGCGGCAACGGACCGAGGGAGTAGACCCACCCGACGAAGCCGATGATGGCGAGGATGATCGAAAGTGCGGCGGCGGAAACGAGGCGCATAACGCCGCGCGTTGTTCCGCCGCCGGCGTTCCGGGAAACGCGATCAACCTCGTTCATCTCACTCACTTCGCCGCCCGCACCTCGACAGACCCCGTCCCCGTCCGCCCGTACCGCGAGGGATTGTACATATCCTCGACATAGGCTTGCGGCAGCACATATTTGCCGGGCGAGACTGCGCGCACGACATAGGCGACGGTGAAGACCGACTTGGAATCCGAGGCCCGATCAACCGCCGCGGTGAAGCGGTCGTCGCGGAACGAGGTGTCCTCAGGCTCCTCGCCGTCCTCGATCCAGTCCAGCGTGCCGCTGTCGCCCGACGACACCAGCCTCGGGTTGTCGATCTCGAGGCCGGCCGGCAGATAGTCGGACACCATGATGTGGCCGTACTCGGGTTTCGCCTCGGTGATCTTCAGCACCACCGCAAAACGCTGGTTCTGCTTGACCTTGCTGATGTCGGCGGGCTTGCCGTCGAGCGTGAAATAGCTGCGCTCGATCTTGAAGCCGTTCGACGCGGCCGGCTCCGGCGTCACCGGCGAGCCCGACACCGAGACCACCGCCTGGATCGGCGCATCGCCGGTGTTGGTGATCTTCAGCGGCTTGCCGCTCAGCGTATCCGCCTTGTAGCTGCGATAGAGCGCGGTCTTGACCGACTGGCCGTCAACCTCGATCGAGAGGTTTTCCTTGGCCAGTGCGCGTGCCGCCAGCACCAGCCACGCATTCTCCTGCGTGGAGGTGTACGGCGTCAGCCCGCGCGCGGTCTCGACCCGGGTCACCGCCTGCGTCAGCGTCGCCTTCGGCGCGTTGCCTTCGCTGGCGAGCGAGACCAGCGCGGCGGCATCGCGGAGCTGCGAGCCGTAGTCGGTGCGGCCGAACTCCAGCACCGGTTTTGGCGCGAGCGAGTCGAGCGCGGCGCCATAGACCCGCTCGGCGCGGTTGCGGTCGCCGACCAGCGCCAGCGCCGCCGCGAGCTGCGACTTCGCGATCGGGGTGGCAAGGTTGCCGAGCTTGGTATCGGCGAGATAGCGGAGATCGCCGATGGGCGCAGCGCCATTGCGCGCGAGCACGTAGAGGCCATACGCAAGATCGCGCCCGCCGTCCTTCTCCGGCTCGTTGCCGTTGACGACGGAGTTGCGGATACGATCCAGCGCGTTCTTGAACAGCACATCAGGCACCACAAAGCCCTTTTCGCGCGCGCGGGTCAGGAAGTCCGTCACATAGGCATCGAGCCACGCGTCGTCGCCGCCGGCCGACCACAGGCCGAACGAGCCATTGGAGCCCTGACGGGCCAAAAGCCGCTCGATCGCGTCCCGGATGCGCTGGTCGACTTCGGTGTCCATGGCGAGGTGTGCACCGGCCGCGAGGTCGTTGACGTAGAGCAGCGGCATCGCGCGGCTAGTGATCTGCTCCGAGCAGCCATAGGGATAACGGTCCAGCGCCTTCAGGATCGTCGCTGCATCGAGCGCGGTGGACAGGCTGGCCGAGACCGAGACGCTGCCGGTGCCCGGCACGAGATCGGAGAACATGTCCGAGGTCAGCGTCAGGCTTTCGCCCTTCGCCAGCGTCCGGATCGAGCGGCGCGCCAGCACCTGCGTCGCCGCCTTGACGTCGAGTGCATAATGGCGCGCCAGCGCAAGACCGTTCGGTCCCTTGATGTCGACGTCGAGGCTCGCCTGCCCCGCCGCGGTCGCATCGATCGCGAGCGCGAACGAATTGCGCTGCTTGGCGGCGAGCTTGACCGTGGTTGCGGGGTTGCCCGTCATCTTCACCGGGCCGCCCGTCTTCACGTTGATGACGTAGTCGCCGGCCTGGCCCTCGACATTGTCGATCTCGAGATTGACCGTGCCATGGTCGCCGTTGAGCAGGAAGCGCGGCAGGGTCGTGGTCAGCACCACGGGATCGCGGATCACCACATCGGTGTTGGCGCGGCCGAGCTTGGTCGCGGTCCACGCCACCGCCATCACGCGCGCGGTGCCGGCGAACTCGGGAATGTCGAAGCTCACTTCGGCGGTGCCGTCGGCGGCAACAGTGACGATGCCCGAGTAGAGTGCCAGCGGCTTCTGCGCCGGCGGCGAGCCCTGCAATTCGCCGGCACCGGCGTCGCCGCCGGACTTGATCTGGCCGCGCGTGCCGGACATGCCGTCGATCAGCTGCCCATAGAGATCGCGGATCTCCGCACTCAACTGGCGCTGGCCGAGATAGTAATCGTCCGGCGCCGGCGGCTTGTAATTGGTGAGGTTGAGGATGCCGACATCGACCGCAGCGATGACCACCTTGGCGTCCTCGCCCGGATTGAGCCCGTCGAGCTTGACCGGGATCTTCAGCATCGCATTCGGTCGGATCAGATCCGGTGGCGAAAGCTTCACCTGGAGCGTGCGCGCCTGCTTGTCGATGCCGAACCATTTCAGCCCGATCGCCCGGCCCGGCATGCGCTGGGCCGCGGCATCGAGCGGACGGCGCAGCGTCGCCACCACATAGGCGCCGGTGCCCCAGTCCTTGCCGACCGGGAGCTTGACCTGCGCGGTGCCTTCCTTGACGTCGATGGTCTGCGTCGTCAGCAGGCGGTCGCCAACCACGTTGACGGTGAGCTTGCCGGCGCTGCGCGCGTTCACCGACACCGTCATGGTGTCGCCGGAGGCATATTGCGGCTTGTCGATCGAGGTTTCCAAAAGGTCAGGCGTGTCGGCGCTGCCGTCGGAATACCAGCCGACGTCGAACTGCACCGAGGTCACCGGGCCGTCTGCATCGTTCGACTTGACGTCGAGCCGGTAGCGGCCAGGCTGCGGGCTCAGCGAGATGCGCGAGGGCTTGTCCGCGGCAATGGCGAGATCGCCGTCGGCGATGCGCGAGGTCGACTTGACCGGTTCGTACTCCCAGTAATTGCTCTGGCGATACCATTGGTAGCGCGACTCCATCTTCAACAGCTCATAGCGCAGGCCGTCGCGGCGCAGCTTCTCACCCTCGGGCGAGACGAACACGACGTCGAACTCGGCCTTGTCGCCTTCCGCAACGTTCCTCTCGCCGAACAGCGGCTTGACGCCAATCAGCGCAGTCGCCGGTGCGACCGGCAGCACGAGCTTGCGCTCGACGGCGCGTCCCCCCGTCTCGACCATGCGGACGAAGATCTGTGCTTCCTGCGGGCGCGTCGAGGCCGGCTGCTTGTCCAGCGTCACCGGGAAGGTGGCGACGCCGTTGGCGTCGGCCTCGGGCAGGCCCTCCAGCGGCGTGCGCTCGTTCGAGGTGGTCTGCTCGTCGTCGACGCCGAACTGGTAGCCGGTGAAGCCCGGACGTTCCTTTGCGGGTGCGATCAGCAGGTCGCCTTCGAGCGCAAGGCCCGAGGCCGGTGCGCCGTAAAGGAAATGGCCGTCCGCCTTGAGCTCCACAGGAACGTTAGCTTTGATCAGCTTGTCCTTGGCAGACAAATCGAATTCGATCCTGTCGGGAACGTAATCCTCGACCATGAAAGTGGTCTCGCCGACGGACGCGCCCTTCGGATCGGTAAAGGCCCGCGCGCGCCAGGTCCCGGTCGGCACGGCCGAGTTGAGCGGCACGGAGAGCGTGCGGCCGCCGGCGCCCTGGTCGGGCAGAACGGCGCGGCGGAATTCGACGCCGTCCGGTCGTTCGATCACCAGCGTCAGCGGGCCGCCGTTGACGGCATTGCCCTGCCCGTCGCGCAAGAGCGCGGTGAGATAAACGGTCTCGTTGGAGCGGTAAACGCCGCGCTCGGCATAGACGAAGGCATCGGCGCCCGCGGGCGCCACGCGCCCGGTGACGCCGCGGTCGGACAGGGCGAAGGCCGAGGTCTTCAGGCTGAGGAAGGCATAGTCGGCCTTCTCGCCGGTAACCGTCAGCATCGCCGGCGACAGCCCACCCTCGCCGCGCGCAAGGCCCGCCTCGAACAGGACATGGCCGCTGTCGTCGGTCTTGCGCGTCGCCAAAATCTCGTTGTTGCGGGCGACCAGGCGCACCTCGACTTTCCCGACCGGATCGGTCGAGGCCAGCGAGTTCACGAAGACGTGGATGCCGTCATTGCCGGAATAGGCGGTGACGCCGAGATCCGAGACGATGAACCATTGCGTGGCGAGCTGGTACTCGTCGTCCGAGCCCGGGCCCTTGGCGGCGGCGGTCATCACGTAGACGCCCGGCTGGAGATCGCCGAGCGCCTGGTCGACCGGAAATGCGGTGGTGACGTCCTGGTTCAGCGTCATCTCGGTCGCGAGTTCGCCGGACCACACCTTGACGCCGCGCTGGTCGCCGAGATCGGAGAGCTGATATTTGGACAGCGTCTTCTGGAAGTCGCTGTCGACCACCGTGTTGATCAGATTGCGGTCGCCGATCCGAAACACGTCGACGCTGACCGCGGGCGTGTTGACGCTGACCACGGGAATGCCGCGCTGACCGGTCCTGGGCAGCACATAGGCGCGGCTGGTGAAGCGCACGAATGGCTTGCGATCGCGTACATAGACGTTGAACTCGGCCGATTTCGGCAGGCCCTCCTTGACGGTGGACGGCAGGCCGGCGCGCAGATTGATGTTGTAGCGCTCGCCGTGATTGAGGCCGTCGACGCAGAGCTGCTTGCCCTCGGCCGACAGCGCCGGCTTGTCTTGCCCTGCCAGCGCCAGGAACGGCGCGAAATCGGTGCGCTTGGCCAGCTCTTCCGAGAACTGGAAGCAGGCGCGCGGGCTCGCCGAATCCGAGTCCACGGTATAGTCGAGCAGCCGGAAACCGTGCTCGTCGCGCATCTTTTCATACTGGCCGCGGACGTCGGCGACCTCGCGCATGTCCAGCGACAGCCGCAGCGCATCCAGCGCTGGCCGCCACAGTTTTCGCTCCGCCAGCGATTTTCCGAGCACGGCGAGCGCATCGGCCTCCTCGCCCGGGTTGCCGGCGCGCATGTAAGCGATGTAGGCGGCCGTCGAGGCGCGCTCCAGCAGGAACGTCTGCTCGCTCGAGCTCTTGGGCGAGATCTGGAAGATCACCTTGGCCAGCCGCAGCCAGTTGCCGGTATCCTCGGGTGTGGTCGCCGCGATCTGGCCGAGCACCGACAGGCCGGTGCGGTAGTCGTTGCGGCGGAAGGCGGCGTCGGCGTCGGTGCGCAGCGTCGCGCTGGTCTTGGCGACCGGCCCCGCCTCGCTCTTGATCTGCGCCTCCAGCTTGATCGCGGAATCAGCGAGATCGTCGCGCTTGAACGCCTTGTCGGCAGCCTGTGCAGTGGCGAGGCCGAACGCCAGCGTGGCGCAGAACGTGACGGCGCGAACCAGACCGATCATGAGGGACTCCCGGAAATCACGGCGAACGCCGCGGGCGCATGAAGTGCGCGGAAAGGTGACGGACTCAAGGCGATGGAACCAAAGCTGCAAATCGTCGCATTCGCCATGACAAGGCAAGCCCAGAGGAGACCGATCAAGGCGCCGCCGCGCACGCCGTCCTTGGGCGCAGCAAGACCAGACCAGTCGACCGGCGGCCATGTCCCGGAAGCTGACCAGCGTTCCCGGCGATGTGACCCATCGTCCAGTCCGCTGCCGCTCAACCCGGCACCCTGACACCCCACCGTTCCGCTTTGTCGCTTCGGGTGGGAAAACGGTTCGGTTCAGACTTGGCGAAACACCAGATTTTTCATATTGACGTGGTAGATGAACAGCCAGCCTCCAAACGAGGCGGCTCAAGACGGTCCCATAGCTCAACTGGATAGAGTAGCGGATTTCTACTCCGCGGGTTGCAGGTTCGAGTCCTGCTGGGATCGCCATCGTCTGGAGATGACGAACAAGCCCTCGCCCCGGCGTTCGTCAATTGACAGGCGGACGCGTTACCCAACTCCAACATGCTTCACGAACGCGTGGGGTGGGCTCGCTTCCCCCTTTGAGTGGGACAAACGAGCCCTATCTAAGCGTCGGGTGAATTGCGCCCGAGAAGGACTACCAATGCCGGCATACGAGTGGACGAAAATGGCTATCGCATCTGCGGTTGCCGTAATCGCTATGTCGTATTTGGCCATCGACGCAGGCGTCGTAAATACCAGCGTCGTCACAAAACGCATCGATGTGGTGAAGGCCTCCATCTCGGATGTCGGGATGGGCCAGCATCACCTCGCCTTCGCCGTTCAGGCATGGGCGCGGCGCGATCAGCAGAAGCCAGCTTTGGAGCATTGCCTGGCGGTTGATTGACAGCCGGCGCAGCAATCAATCCGGCGTTACCGAGCCAGCCTCACGGACACCGTTTCATCCCTCTCCAGGGCCGCGTTGATTCGCCGTCCACCAATCGGCAATCGCTGCGGCGAGATCGTTCCACAGCTCTGTCGGCAGATCCGGCACCGCGACGCGGACGCTGTAGCGATCCGTGGTGGCGTCGTGAAACCACTCGGTCGCGGCGAAGTCGAAACCAAAACTGCCGGCGTGTCGGATGGGGTATCCGGCCCGGCTCAGATCGCCGCTCATGGCCTCGGCGGCTTGCCGTGCGCTGGCCTCATTGAGGGGACCCCAGGCACGAAGGGTGACGTAGAGGCCGTGGGTGAAGTGGAGCTCGGCCGCCAGCGAGGGAAGCTCGCGGGCAAAAAGCCGGGCTGCGTGTCGGCCATTGCGCAGGATGGCAGCAACACGCTGCTTCGTTAACGTCCAATAGGCCTCGCTGCCTACATAGGGCGGAAAATGCGCCGGAAGCGCTGCGCCCCCGAGAAGCCGGACCGCGTCGCGGGTTTCGGCGGCCAGCCGATCGACCATCGAACGGCCCGCCCCCTGCTCGCTCCAGTTGACGAACACCGCGGAGCCGAGCCTGCCATATTCGGCGCCCAATGAATCCAGCTTGTTATGACTTCGCACCATCGCGACAGGAATTCCATATCGTCGCGCCCAGTGCAGCACGCGCCGGATGCGCCCCGAGCAGCCGGCAAAGCAAGTCGTGTCGAACACCAGCAGGTCGAGAGCCGGACCGTCGCAGCGCAGGACGGCCTCGAACGTGCTGGCGGAGACGCATGAATCCAGCAGCAGAATGCGCGGCACGCCGGCCCGGGCCAACCCATCGGGCGGCGGCAGCTTCGGGGTGACAAGCCGCAAGGTCGGGACAAAGCGCTCGATCAACTCCAGCGTCTCGCCGTAGGAACCCGGCAGGACCACTATGTCGCTCTCGGCCATGATCCTGACGCAAGCCAGCAGCAGCGCCGAGATCGCGGCCATGCCGGACGCGGTATAGATGGCCTCGCTGCTGCCGCCGCACGCAGTTTCGTAGAACGAGGGCCCGCGGACGCTGAGGTCGGCGCGCTGATAGTCGTAATCGAATATGAACGGACCGCTCGCCGGACTCGCGGTTCTCGACCACGCCGTCTCCGTCGCCTTCCAGTCGAGCAGCTCGTGCTCCGCGCGCAGCCGTGCAGTGAGCTGGAATTTCGACTTGATGACCTCCTCCACCGATCGTGGACGAGGCAGATGCTGCGGGCTTCTCAGGCAATCGTTCAGCAGCCCGATTTCCCTGTGCTTCCGCTCCAGATAGGCCTCGATGGTCTCCATGCGTCTCTTGATACGAATCTTGGTTAGGTTCCGCCGTCTTGGATTTTCAACGTATGGCGCGTGCCGGAGGTCCTATTTGTCGCGTCGCACGCGCTTGCAACGAAGCTGCATCAGCGCGGTTGATGTCAGGCAAGGAGGACAGCATGTCGGAAGTCAAAGAGCATATGAAAATCGTCGGCAAGGACGGCGCGCATGTCGGCACCGTCGATCGCGTCGAGGGCAATCGCATCAAGCTGACGCGGAAGGACAGCCCGGAAGGCCACAAGGACCATCATCACTACATCGACACGAAATATGTCGGCTCCGTCGAAGGCGATGTCGTCAAGCTGTCGGTGAATGCCGATGCGGTCCCAAAGGCCGAAGCAGCCTGACACACTGAGCCCCTTCGGGGGCTTTTTGTTTGTTCACGGTCCGACTCCGCTTCGTTCGCAAAGCACGAATCGAGATTGCCAAATCGGCATCCGAGCGATTCTTAACGCCGCGTTTCGACCGTTGAAATGATCAGGCGTCGAGCGACACGAGCACCGGCCGCAAACGGTACGCATCGATCGCGGCGTTCGACAGCAAGAGTCTGCGCCGCTCGCCGCGCAGCATCATCCGATCGATTCTGTTCAGGATGAAGCGGGCCGCGTCCCTGTGCTCGCCGGTGAGCAGACCTGACTGGTCGAGATATCTCCAGGCAATCTCGAAAGACTGTGCGCGTAACTCGGTGTCGGTCATGACCGGCCAACGCCGGCCAAGAACGGATGTTCCTAGCGGCGCAACATGCAACGAACCGGCATGAGAAAATGCCGAGAGCTGCGGAACGACATCACCCCTGCCACGTTGGATGCAGCGAAACAGAGTGGTGCCGACCCGCCAGCCCCGGTCGGCTTTGAAGGGCCCCGTGCTTGTCCCCCGAGCACGGGGCTTTCTCATGCCCGCTGCCCCGCCCAGCCCGGGATCGATCGATGCGAGATCCGCCGTGAAAATGCGCTCAGTCCGTCCGCTCGTCGCGCCGGTCGCGCGCGAGTTCGTGCCAGGCCAAGGCCAGTTGGATCAGCCTCTGCCGGTCGTCGCCATCGGAGGATGCCGCGGCGCGCTTCATCGCCGCTTCGGCCTCATGTTGCGGGTCGTACTTCGTGCACATGAGTCCGACATTATCCGCCCGATCTGGACAAGCGGATGGCAATTTCGTCCGTATGAATGCGGGGTGGCTTGCTGACCATTTCGGTTAATGCGGATAGCCTGACGACCCAAGCCAAGGCGGTTGTTTCCAGACATATCCGGTGCGGTACGATGGGACGGATTTCGTCCGGAACCTATCTGTGAATTACGTCACAGCCGGCGCGCGGCGCCTCCGGTAAACATCGTCTTAACCGCTCGCACCGCCGCGAGAGGGCAAGGGTGGTCCGTCATGACGCAGGAAGCCGCAGCAGCCGAGGTTCACGTCCCGACACGTCGAGAGAGATCCGGCCTGTTCGGCGTCACGTTTCTTGCCGGGATCGGTATCGTGATGCTGGTCTGGATCTCAGGTCTGGTCTGGGCCGCGATCGCGTTCTTCAATTGGCTGGTATGACGGCGATCAGATCACGCGATCAGCCATAGCCAAAACAGCCAAAACAAAAGAGGCGGACCTGCGCCCGCCTCCTTCGATTCGGATCCGGCCTGAAGCCTCAGTAGCACGCACGCGGATCGGCCTGCACATACTGGCCGCTCGGGTAGCGGTAATAGCAATTGCCCTGGGCCAGATAATAGCCGGGACGCGAGGCAGCCGTCGCGCCGGCGATCGCGCCGGTGGCGCCGCCGATCACGGCACCCGCGGCCGCACCCGAGGCATTGCCCGAGATCAGGCCGCCCAGCACACCGCCGACGATGGCACCGCCGAGCGCGCTGGCGCCAGGATCAGCCGGCGGCGGCGGAGGCGGTTCGTAGTAGGCCGCCGGCGGCGGCGCATAAGCCACCGGCACGTCGTCGTAATAATCCTCGGAGATATAGGCGGGCGGACCGGCCATCCGCTGCGGATAATAATACCAGACACCGCCAACGTCCCACCACCAGCCGGAACGGCCGTTGCGGACCTCGTGGCGCCAGCGGCCGCCATCCCAGGCGCGATTGCCGCGATAGGCGTGACCGCCCCAGTCGCGCGCCTGCGGTGCCGGGCCGCGTGCGTAATTGCGTCCGGGCGGCGGACCGCCGGCATTTTGTGGGCGAGGACCGCGATCGGGACCAGGGCCAGCACGATCGGGACCGGGGCCAGCGCGACCGGGGCCGGCGGCCTGAGGCTGCCCGCCAGGCTGCGGCGCGGGCCGGGCCGCCTGCTGCGGCGGCGGGCCCCTGCGCACGTTCTGATTGTTCTGGGGCGGCGCACCTGCGCCATGGCCCTGCGGCGGCGAACCCTCCCGCCTCGGGCCGGAGTCCTGCGCCTGCGCGGAGAACGCGAGCAACGACATGGCCGAAACCACGGGAACGATGATCTTCATGCGGCTGGACGCACTCATGCGTGCTTGACCCCCTACTCTCTCGATTGCCGTGACCCCACGCGCGAATAGACGATTCGCCTCGCGCTGGGCTGATGCCGGCTGACATAACAGACCTGCTTCGGCAGGCATGTCCCGTTACAAATGTTTAAGATCACGGCAATTTTTCGGCCCCGGCGGGCTGCCGGGGGTCGCACGGGAGCGGGTCTAGCGGGCCGGCTCGATCACGTTGCAATTGCTCCGCCCGGACATCAGGCAGTCCTGCATCTTGCTGGCGGCCGTAAGGTCCCGGGCGAGCCACCAGCCGACGCCGAGGATCAGAACCGCGATGATCAACCCCGCGATCGCGCCGCGACGGTTGTCACCGGATTGAGGTTTTCGCGGGGTTCTGGGCTTCTCGCCCGGCTCGGGCTTTGGCTCGGACATGGCTAACCGATCACAGAGGCGAGCCGGCTTTATCACCTCTGCGACCTGGCGTCACATCCCGCTCAGACAGTTCACCCTCGGGCAGTCACCCTCGGGTCGGCCGGATCAGATCCTTGCGCGAGGTTTCGACCGCCGGGGTCGCCCGCGGCGCGCAGGTCGTGAGCACGAATGCAGTCTGGGTGCACTCCCAGTCGGCGCCCAGGACCGCGCTGTCGACCGGCTGGGGACGGGCGAGCAGCAGCGCAGCGCCGGCGATGGCGGCCACCGCAACGGTGATCGCGAGCGCCTTCAGGCTCAGTCTTGAGATCGTCATCCCCGTGCTCCGTCGCGTATCGGGGCGGACGCTAGGCGCCGCTCCGCGTGGCCCTCTATGAGGGACATCACAATTCGGCAGTTTTTCGGGGCTACGAGAGATCGTCGGGGCTGGCGATTTATCGTCTACCTGATCGGCTGCGATTATGGGTGGCGTCGCGACACGCGGCGATGTACACGCTTCTGCGTCGCGTGGCGCCTGCTATGCCCAGCCGACGTACCAACTGAAGTGATGTAGGATCGGAAGCGAGGAAGACAAGGCTCGTCGATGAGTGGATTCAGGGAACCCGGCTTCGCAGACCGGCAAAAGGCGGCGCAGGACGCACGCAAAAATCTTTTGAACAAATTCAAGTCGCAGCCCGGGGCCGATGATCCCGCGGTCGCGGCGAAGCGTGCCGAACGCGAGGCCCTCGCGGCGAAGCGCGCCGAGGCCAAGGCCGTGCGCGAAGCCGAAAAGGCCGAGCAGAAGCGCATCGCGGAAGAAGCTGCGGCCGCCGAGGCCACACGACTCGCTCGCGAAGCGGAAGAGGCGGTCGCCAGGGCGGCTGAACTCGAGGCCGAGCAGAAGGCCAAGCGTGACGCCCGCTACGCGGCCCGCAAGGCCAAGCGGAAGTAACGCTCGCAAGTCACGTTCAATTGAAATTGAACCGGGCATCGCTGGGACGGTCCATGTGACCGCCCCAGGACTGTCGCGCGACTGTTCGGCGTGACTGTTCAGCCGCGCGTCGGCCTGTCACGACGCCGCGACGGCGGCGAAGATCAATTCTTCTTCATCATCCCGTCGTCTTTCTTCATCCCGTCCTTCGACATGTGGTCCTTCTTCATGCCGTCGTCCTTGGACATGGTGTCCTTCTTCATGCCGTCCTTGGACATCGTGTCCTTTTTCATCATGCCGTCGTCCTTGCCCATCTTGTCCTGAGCAAAAGCGGCCGGCGACAGCGCGAGGCCAAGCGAGAGAGCGGCGGCCGAGACGCCGAGCACGATGCGGGTGCGAATGGTCATGGGTGATCTTCCCTTCGAGATGGTGTTGGTCAGCGACGGACGCCGCTATCTGATCTCGACGGATTGGCCGCAGGCGTTGTTACGCGCCCGCTGACAAAATTTCTGCGCGCCGGTTGCCATCCTTCGTTCGGCGTAGCCTCGCAGGGAGCGGCGGGCCGTCAGTGTGCAGCGCAGCAAGGCCGGCACTTGCCGCGGCATTCGGTCTCGAACTATCAGATGAGAGAATATCGGGTAAAAGACCGGCTAGGATGGGCCCCAGCGCGGTCTCAAAGACCAGCCCGGATCACACCAACAAGAACCGTCCAAGGGGATCACACCATGCTCACGCGCCGCCATCTGATCGCGACCGCAGTCGCGGCACCCGCCATTCTCCGCTTCGGCACCGGCACCGCGCAGGCCGCCACCACGCTGAAGATCTCCCATCAATTCCCGGGCGGCACCATCGACAAAGGCGATTTCCGCGACCGGCTCTGCCGCATGTTCGCCGCCGAAGTCAGTAAGCGCAGCAATGGCGACATTGCCGCGGAGATCTATCCGAACTCCTCGCTGATCAAGACCAACGCGCAGTTCTCCGCGATGCGCAAGGGCGCGCTCGACATCAGCCTCTATCCGATGCCCTACGCCGGCGGCGAGCTGCCGGAGACCAATATCGGCCTGATGCCCGGGCTCGTGACCACCTACGACCAGGGCATGCGCTGGAAGAAGGAGCCGGTCGGCAAGGCGCTGACCGACTTCCTCGCCGACAAGGGCATCATCCTGCTCACCTGGGTCTGGCAGGCCGGCGGCGTCGCCAGCCGTTCCAAGCCGATCGTCGCCCCTGAAGATGCCAAGGGCCTGAAGGTGCGCGGCGGCTCGCGCGAGATGGACATGGTGCTCCAGACCGCCGGCGCCTCGGTGCTCTCGGTGCCGTCGAACGAAATCTACGCGGCGATGCAGACCGGCGCCTGCGATGCCGGCATCACCTCCTCGACCAGCCTGATCTCGTTCCGCCTCGAAGAGGTCGCGAAGTCGCTGACCTCGGGCGCGGGCGCCTCCTACTGGTTCATGCTCGAGCCGCTGATGATGTCGAAGGCGATCTTCGACAAGCTGCCGAAGAACCAGCAGGACGTGCTGCTCGCGGTCGGGACCGAGCTCGAGGCCTTCGGCCGCAAGGGCGCGCAGGACGACGACGTCGAGGTCGCAAAGGTCTACGAGAAGGCCGGCGCCAAGGTCTCTGCGCTCGATGCCGCCACCGTCGGCAAGTGGCGTGACATCGCCCGCGACACCGCGTGGAAGGACTACAGCGCCAAGACCACGACCGCCGCAAACCTGCTCAAGCTCGCCACCGACGTCGCGGCATGAGCCACGGTCCGCTTCCGGATCGTGACGATCACGCCAACGCTGCCGCAAGGACCGGCCTTGCGGCAGCGATCGATCGCGGTCTTGCCATCCTCAACAGCATCATCGTCGTGTTCGCCGCGATCGCGCTGGTCGCGGCCTGCGCCATCCTGAGCTACAGCGTGCTCAGCCGCGCTTTGTTCAAGGCCGCCAATTACTGGCAGGACGAGGCCGCCGTGTTCCTGCTGGTCGGCGCCACCTTCATGACGGCGGCCTATGTGCAGCAGAACCGCGGCCATATCGGCATCGAGGCCTTCGTCGGCCTGCTCTCGCCGCTGGCCAACAAGATCCGGCTCTGGCTGGTCGACGTCGCGACCTTCCTGTTCTGTGCCTTCTTCACCTGGAAGTCCTGGACGCTGGCGCACGAAGCCTATGTCGACGGCCAGGTCTCGAACTCGATGTGGTCGCCGCCGCTCGCCATCCCCTATTCCCTGATGGCGTTCGGCATGAGCCTGCTCTGCGTCCAGATTCTCGTGCAGCTTGCGCTGCCTTTCGCAGGAGCCAAGCGACCATGAGCGTTTTCGGTATCGGCATCGCCTACGGCGTAGCGACGCTGGTCATCATGTTCTCGGGCATGCCGATCGCATTCGCCCTCGGCGCGGTCGCGGTCCTGTTCATGGGCATCTACATGCCCGCGGCGTCCCTCGATACGGTGACGCAGAATGTCTACGAGGAGATGGCCTCGATCACGCTGCTGTCGATCCCGCTCTTCATCCTGAAGGGCGCCGCGATCGGCAAATCGCGCGCCGGCCAGGATCTCTACTCGGCCCTGCATGCCTGGCTGCATCGCGTCCCAGGCGGCCTCGGCGTCGCCAATGTCTTCGCCTGCGCGCTGTTCGCGGCGATGGCGGGCTCGAGCCCGGCGACCTGCTCGGCAATCGGCTCGGCCGGCATCCCCGAGATGCGCAAGCGCGGCTATTCCGGCGGCTTTGCTGCCGGCATCATCGCGGCCGGCGGCACGCTCGGCATTCTGCTGCCACCCTCGATCACCATGATCCTGTTTGCGGTCGCCGCCGAGAAATCGCTCGGGCGGCTCTTCCTCGCCGGCATCGGCCCGGGACTGCTGCTGGTCTCGCTGTTCGGCGCCTATGCCGTGATCCGCTTCCGCCAGGAATATGCGGCCGCGGAAGCCGTCTACAAGAACGGCGGCCCGGAGGCGGCGATCCTCGCCCGCGACGAATACACGCTCGCCGAACGCTTCAGCGTGCTGCCGCGCGTCATTCCCTTCGTGCTGCTGCTCACCGGCGTCATGATCGCGCTCTATGGCGGCTACGCCACGCCGTCTGAAACTGCCGGCCTCGGCGGCCTCCTCGCGCTGGCGCTGATCGCGGCGATCTACAGCGTGTGGCGGCCGAGCGACCTCGCGCCGATCATGAAATCGACGATCCGGGAATCGACCATGCTGATGATGATCATCGGCATGTCGCTGCTCTACTCCTACGTGATGAGCTATCTGCACATCTCGCAGTCGGTCGCCGAATCCATCGTCGCGATGCACCTGCCGCGCTGGGAGCTGCTGTTCGCGATCCTCGTCATGGTCGTCGTGCTCGGCTTCTTCCTGCCGCCGGTCTCGATTATCCTGATGACCGCGCCGATCATCCTGCCGCCGCTCCGCGCCGCCAATTTCGACATCATCTGGTTCGGCGTCGTCATGACCATCGTGATGGAGATGGGGCTGATCCACCCGCCCGTTGGCCTCAACATCTTCGTCATCCGCAACGTCGCGCCGGATATTCCCCTGCGTGAGGTAATCTGGGGCACCCTGCCCTTCGTGCTGCTGATGATGCTCGCGGTGCTGTTGCTGTGCTTCGTGCCGGAGATCTCGACCGGGCTGCCGGACCTGGTGATGGGGCCGGACGGGAGCAGGTAGCGGCAATCGCAACTGCCGTAGGGTGGGCAAAGGCGCGCAGCGCCGTGCCCACCAACTTTCTATGATCCAGCTAAAGGTGGTGGGCACGCTTCGCTTTGCCCACCCTACGCGTACATCGATTACCGCTCGCTCTTGCGCCTCGGCTTCGGCGCCATCGCGCTGCCGGCCACGACCTGCAACAGATCCTTGCGCACGGCCTCGATGTGCCGCTCCAAAAACCGGCAGGCCTCCTCGATCTTCCCGGCGCGGCACAGCGCGATCAGATGGGCGTGCTCCTTCTCAGCGGTGCCCATCGCCTTGGTGTTGGAGAGCTGCAGGCGCGTGTAGCGGTCGCTGGTCTGGAGCAATGACAGCACGATCGCGCGTGTGCGCGGCTGCGGGGCGTGCACGTAGAGCGCCACGTGGAAGTCGGCGTTGAGCTGTCCCCAGTCGCTGACATTCTTTGCCTTGATTGCCTTCTCGAATTGCTTGTGGATGTCGTCGAGCCCGTCGAAATCCTCCGCCGTGAACCGCGGCGCCGACTGCGCCAGCAGCCTTGGCTCCAGGATGCAGCGCAGATCGAACACGTCGTTGATCTCGTCCAGCGACAGCTCGGAGACGATGGCGCCTTTCTGCGGAACGATCCGCACCAGCCCTTCGGCCTCGAGCTGGAACAGCGCTTCGCGCACGGGAATGCGGCTGACGCCGTAGGCCTCGCCAAGCGCATCCTGCCGCAACTGCGATCCGGCCGGATAGGTGCCGTCGAGGATCGCCTGCCGGAGCTGGTCGACGATCGCAGCCGACAGGGTGCGATGCTTCAGAGGCTGTTTCATCTGATCGTCTGTCGTCCTTCCCGACTCGTTCGGCCGAAGCGGTCCCTGTCTTGCATGGTGGGGCGCCCGGCAAAAGCCAATGCCCGCGAAACCCGAGTGCCCAGCAAAAGCGCGGCGTGCCGCCGAAATGACCGCAATCTTCGTTTGACACCCAAAATGTATAAATTATACATTTGGCAATCGCACGACAAATCTTCAGGGGTTGGGCCTCTTTCATGATCGAGCAGACGATGCCGGCCACGCGCGCGTTCAGCGTCCGACGCATGATCGTCCGCGCCTCCAGCGCCCTGCTCGCCGTCGAACGCCTCGCGCTGATGGGCCTGATGTACCTGCTCACCGGCCTGATCCTGGTGAACGTCATCACCCGCTACGCCCGCTTTCCGATCTACTGGATCGACGAATCCGCGGTCTATTGCGTGGTCTGGCTGACCTTCGTCGGCGCTTCCGCGATGACGCGGCTGCGGCTCGACTTCGCGGTCACGATGCTCACCGAGCGTCTCTCGCCGCAGCGCCAGAAGATCGCAAAGGTGATCTCGACCGGCCTCGTCGTCGTGTTCGGAATCGCCCTGACCGTCACCTGCGTGCTCTGGATGGACCCGATTGGCCTCGCCCGCGCCGGCTTCGACGGGCGCAAGCTCGCCGCCGAAACCTTCAACTTCCTCTACACCGAGCATACCCAGACGCTGAACTGGCCGACCTGGGTGCTCTATTTGACGCTGCCGATCTTCGCGGTGTCGATGACCATTCACGGCCTCGCCAATTTGCTGGAAGACCTCGAGCTGGTCCCGCGCACGCCGCCGAAGGGCTTTCAGCTCTCCGAGCTCGACGGGGTCAATTGATGATCACGTCAGCGGCCTTCATGGTTTTCATGCTGGTCGGCGTGCCGATCGGGCTCTGCCTGTGCCTCGCCGGCCTTGTCTACATCGCCGCATCGGGCAATCCGGTGCTGTTCCAGTCCTATCCGCTCCAGCTGTTCGGCGGCGTCGACAGCTACGGCCTGATCGCCATCCCGCTCTTCATCCTGATCGGCGAGATCATGAATGGCGGCGGCATCACAAGGCGCATCGTCGACATGGCGATGGCCTTCATCGGTTCGCTGAAGGGCGGGCTCGCCTACGTCAACATCCTCGCCAACATGTTCATCTCCTCGATCCTGGGATCTGCGACCGCGCAAGTCGCGATCATGGCCCAGATCATGGTGCCGGAGATGGAGAAGAAGGGCTACGACAAGACCTTTGCGGCGGGGCTGACCGCCTATGGCGGCATGCTCGGCCCGATCATCCCGCCCTCGGTGATGTTCGTGGTCTACAGCGTGCTGGCGCAGGTCTCGGTTAGCGACATGCTGATCGCCGGCATCGTGCCGGGCGTCATCCTCACCGTGATGTTCTGCCTCGTCATCGCGCTGATGGGTTACGTCTACAACTACCCCCGCGCGGATTATCAGACGCCGCGCCAGCGCGTCATGACGATCCTGCGGACGTCGCCGACCCTGCTGATCCCGATCGTCATCGTCGGCACGATTCTGAGCGGCCTCGCCAATGCGACGGAATCCGCCGCCGTCGGCGCCGTGGCCGCCGTACTCGTTGGCAAATACTGGACGAAGGAATTCAAGTTCTCGCAGCTGCCGCAGATGATGCTGCGCAGCGCGATCTATTCGGCGATCGTGCTGTTCCTGGTGGCGGCCGCCGCCGTGTTCTCCTGGGTGCTGATCTTCGGCAAGGTGCCGCAGGAGACCGCCGCCTGGATTCAGACCGCCGCCAAGGACCCCGTCAGCTTCATGCTGATCTGCAACGTGATCCTGCTGGTGATCGGCACGGTGATCGACGGCATTCCCGGCCTGATCATGACGGTACCGATCCTGCTGCCGGTCGCAACCGAGGTCTACCATATCGATCCCCGGCATTTCGGCGTCGTGGTGGTGATCAATCTCGTGCTCGGCCTGTTGTCGCCGCCGGTCGGACTCTGCTTCTTCGTCGCCGCCGCCGTCACCGGCGCCAAGCCCGGCAAGATGTTCATGGTGACGCTGCCGTTCTTCGTCATCTCCTGCGTCTTGCTCGTGCTGCTCTCGCTCTATCCCTCGCTCTCGCTGATCCTCGTCAAATAGACCCATCCAGAAGGAAGCCCGCTCATGCCGCTTACACGCCGCCGCTTTCTCGCCGCCAGTGCCGCCGCATCGGTGTTTGCGCCGTCGCTTGCGCTCGCCCAGGCCAAGGAATTCCGCCTCGGCCTGATCACGCCCAACGGCCATTCCTGGAACAAGGCCGCGCTCAAGTTCGGCGACGATCTCAAGGCCGCCACCAACGGCCGCCTGACGCTGACCGTGTTCCACTCGGGCCAGCTCGGCAACGAGCCCGCGATGATGCAGCAGCTCCAGTCTGGTGCGCTCGACATGGGCTTCATCCAGGCCGCCGAGCTCGGCTCGCGCGTGCCGCACATCGCTGCGATCAACGCACCCTACATCGTCCGCTCGACGCCGGCGGTGGCGAAATTCGTGCGGCATCCGGCGGCGGTCAAGCTGTTCGAGGTGCTGCCGCAGGAGACCGGCACCATCGGGCTCGGCTGGGGCATCACCGGCATGCGCGCGGTGTTCTCCTCGAAGGACCTGAATTCGCTCGCCGACATCAAGGGCATGAAGCTGCGCATCAATCCGACACCGGTCTATCGCGACTTCTATTCCTCGCTGGGCGCAGCACCGACGCCGATCCCGACGCCGCAAGTGTTCGACGCGATGGCCAACGGCCAGGTCGACGGGCTCGAGGCCGATCTCGAATTCTCCTGGAACCAGCGCTTCGACAAGGTGTCGAAGGTGATCCTCCAGATGAACGCCGTCTTCATGCCGATGGCCGCGGTCGTCTCGGGCCGGGTCTGGCAGACGCTGTCGGCCGCCGACCGCGAGCTGATCACCAAGACAATCAAGACGACGCTCGACGCGCAGATCGACGAGCTGGCCTCCAACGAGCCGGCGCTGATCGAGAACTTCAAGAACGCGCCGATCCCGATCCGCCAGGTCCCGGCCGGCGACACCGAGGCCGTCATCGCCGAGTTCGACAAGATCTGGCTGCCCAAGGCGCCTGTTCTCGCCGAGCTGCGCAAGGTCGGCGCGACGCTCTGATCCCATTCGCCATCTCCCTTTACAACAGCCGGCGGCCCCAGCCCCCCGCCGGCAATACACTTGGAGTGAACTCATGCCCCGCCGCGTTTCCTGGGAAGGCGTCTTCCCGGCCGTCACCACGCAATTCAACGACGATCTCTCGCTCAATATCGATGCGACCGCCAAGGTGATGGACGGATTGATCCGCGACGGCGTCTCCGGCCTGATCGTCTGCGGCTCGGTCGGCGAGAACACCTCGCTGGAGCGCAAGGAGAAGGTCGCGATCATGGAGACGGCCAAGTCCGTCGCCGCGGGCCGCGTGCCCGTGCTGTGCGGCATCGCCGAGTTCACCACGGCCTTCGCGGTCGAGACCGCCAAGGAAGCCGCCCGCGTCGGCATCGACGGCGTGATGGTGATGCCGGCTTTGGTCTATTCGTCCAAGCCGCACGAGACCGCCGCGCATTTCCGCGCCGTCGCCAGCGCGACCGATTTGCCGGTGATGCTCTACAACAATCCGCCGATCTACAAGAACGACGTCACGCCGGATATCCTGGCCTCGCTCGCCGACGTCGAGACCGTGGTCTGCTTCAAGGATTCCTCCGGCGACACGCGGCGTTTCATCGACACCCGCAACATGGTCGGCGACCGCTTCGTGCTGTTCGCAGGCCTCGACGACGTCATCGTCGAGAGCGTCGCCATGGGCGCCGTGGGCTGGGTCTCCGGCATGTCGAACGCCTTCCCGCGCGAGGGCGAGACGCTGTTTCGCCTCGCCAAGGCCGGCCGCTTGGCCGAGGCGATGCCGATCTACGAATGGTTCATGCCGCTCTTGCATCTCGACGCCCGCCCGGACCTCGTCCAGTGCATCAAGCTGTGCGAGCACATCATGGGCCGCGGCACCGCGCTGACGCGCCCGCCGCGCCTGGCGCTGCTGCCGCAGGAGAAGGCCGAGGTCGAGGCCATGATGGCCAAGGCGCTCAAGAACCGGCCGCACCTGCCGGATGTCGGGCTGAAGGCGGCCTGAAAGCAGGTCCCGTAGGTTGGGCAAAGCGAAGCGTGCCCACCACCTGTCTCGATCATGAAAAGACGGTGGGCACGGCGCTGCGCGCCCTTGCCCACCCTACGAAGCAGCCCGCTTCTTCTTCGCGTTCAGCGCGGACGCAACCCGGCTCACCGGCGGCTTGCCGAGCACGCCGCTCATCTCGTTGGTGGCCGCGAGCAGCTTGTCCATGTCGACGCCGATGCTGATGCCCATGCCTTCGAGCATGTAGACGACATCTTCAGTGGCGACGTTGCCGGTCGCGCCGGGTGCGTAGGGACAACCGCCGAGACCGCCGGCGGCGGCGTCGATGATACGGACGCCTTCCTCCAGGCCGGCATAGAGATTGGCGAGCGCCTGGCCGTAGGTGTCGTGGAAATGCATCGCGAGCTTGGCCGCGGGAATGTTGGCAGCAACCGCGCGCAGCATCTCCTTCGCCTTGGCAGGCGTGCCGACGCCGATGGTGTCGCCGAGCGAGACCTCGTAGCAGCCGAGCTCCCACAGCGTGCTCGCGAGATCGGCGACCGCCTTCGGCTTGATCTCGCCGTCGAAGGGGCAGCCGAGGACACAGGAGATATAGCCGCGTACCTTCACACCATCGGTCTTGGCGCGCGCCAGCACCGGCTTGAAGCGCTCGATGGACTCCGCAACCGTGCAGTTGATGTTGGCGCGGGAGAAGCCCTCGGAGGCCGCGGCGAACACGGAGACGACCTTCGCGCCGGCGGCGCGTGCAGCGTCGTAGCCCTTCTCGTTCGGCACCAGCACGTGGAATTCGGCATCCTTCACGTGGTTCACGCCGCGCAGGACGGCATCCGAGCTGGCCATTTGCGGGATCGCCTTGGGCGAGACGAAGGCGCCGACCTCGACCGTATCGAGGCCGGCCGCGACCAGCGCCTCGATGAAAGCAATGCGGGCCTCGACGCTGACCGGCGTTTTCTCGTTCTGGAGGCCGTCGCGCGGCCCCATCTCGATGATGCGGACGGGGTCGCTCATCTCACTCTCCCCAAGTCATTCTCACGAAGTCATTCTTCCGAAGGCTCGACCACGGCGAGCTCGACGCCTTCCTGCACGATGTCGCCGACCTTGCACTTGACGGACTTCAGCACGCCGGCATAAGGCGCGCGCAGCGTCTGCTCCATCTTCATGACTTCCAGGGTAAGGATCGGTGCGCCCTTCTCGAGTTTTGCTCCTTCCTCGGCGAGCACAGCAACAACCGTGCCCGGCAGGGGTGCTGCGATCTTGTCCGCCCCGGTCTGCTCCTCGCTCTCGCCCCCGAACGGATCGACCCAATGCAGATCGAAGCGGCCGTTCCGGGTGCGCAGGTAAAGCTCGTGGCCGGTGATGACGGCCGCAACAGTCGATTTGACGCCATCCAGCGTCAGATCGAAGCCGCCATCCCTTGGTGCAATCGCAAACGCCAGCTCGCGATCGCCGATGACAAGCGTCGATGGCCCGCTGCCATAGTTCAGCGTGACCTTCTGCTCCGGCCCATGGCCGACGCGAAGCGCAAAGCTGCGCTGGCGGCGGCCGACCGGCTGCCAGCCGAAGGTCTGCCAGGGCGAAGCCGCCTCGGCTTGCGCAGCCTGCCGCTCGTCGTTGATAACAGCGGCGACCGCCGCGCACAGCTCGAGCTCGCCCGGCGCCGGCGCGGCCTGCGTCAGCACCGCCAGCTCGCGCTCGATGAAGCCGGTGTCGATCGCATTGGTCCGCACCTTCGGATGCGTCATCAGCGCGGAGAGGAACGGGATGTTGGTGACGATGCCGCGGACGTCGGACTCCTCCAGCCCGCGATTCAGCCGCTCGATCGCGACATCCCGCGTCGGCGCCCATGCGATCATCTTGGCAAGCATCGCGTCGTAGTACGGCGAGACGCTATCGCCCTTACGGTAGCCGGCATCGATGCGCAGGCCGCCGGTCTCGGAAGGCAGCCGCCAGGTCGAGATCCTGCCGACCGACGGCATGAAGTTCTTGGTCGGGTTCTCGGCATAGACGCGCGCCTCGACCGCGTGGCCGTTGAGTTTGATCTCGTCCTGCTTCATCGGCAGCGCCTCGCCGAAGGCGACGCGCAACTGCCATTCGACCAGATCGATGCCGGTGATCAGCTCGGTCACGGGATGCTCGACCTGGAGACGCGTGTTCATCTCGATGAAGAACACGTCCTTGCCGTCGGAGACGAACTCGATCGTGCCGGCGCCGACATAGTTCACCGCACCGGCCGCCTTGCGCGCGGCGGCGCAGACCGTCTCGCGTTGGGCAGGATTAAGCGTCGGCGACGGCGCTTCCTCGATCACCTTCTGGTGCCGGCGCTGCAAGGTGCATTCGCGCTCGAACAGCGACAGCAGATTGCCGTGGCTGTCGCCGACGATCTGCACTTCGATGTGCCGGGGATTGTCGACATATTTTTCGATCAGCATGCGGTCGTCGCCGAACGCGGCCTTGGCCTCGCGCTTGGCGCTGACGATCGCGGGAGCCAGCTCGGCCGCCGAGCGCACGATGCGCATGCCGCGGCCGCCGCCGCCGGCCGAAGCCTTCACCAGGATTGGGAAACCGACCTTCTCGGCCGCCTTCGCCAGCGTTGCATCGTCCTGCGCATTGCCGTGATAGCCGGGCACCAGCGGCACGCCGGCCTTTTCCATCAGCGCTTTCGAGCCGGACTTCGAGCCCATCGCATTCATCATGTCAGCGGTCGGGCCGACGAAGACGAGGCCTGCGTCGTAACAGGCCTGCGCGAACTCGGCATTCTCCGACAGGAAGCCGTAGCCGGGATGCACGGCTTCCGCGCCGGTCTTCTTCGCGGCCTCGATCAGTCGCTCGACATTGAGATAGCTGTCGCGGGCGCGCGCCGGCCCGAGCAGCACAGCCTCGTCCGCGAGTGCGACATGCATCGCGTCGCGGTCGGCTTCGGAATAGACCGCGACCGTGCGCAGGCCCATGGCGCGGGCGGTGCGGATGACGCGGCAGGCGATCTCGCCGCGGTTGGCGATCAGGAGCGTGCGAAAACGGCGGTAGAGCTTTGAGCGGTCCATCGCATCACATCCTGAACAGGCCGAATTTCGTCGGCTCGATCGGCGCATTCGACGCCGCCGAGAGGCCGAGCCCGAGCACGAGGCGCGTGTCGGCCGGGTCGATCACGCCGTCGTCCCACAGGCGCGCGGTCGCGTAGTAGGGATGCCCCTGGCTTTCATATTGGTCGCGGATCGGCTTGCGGAACTTGTCTTCTTCCTCCTTCGACCAGCTGTCGCCCTTGGCTTCGATATTGTCGCGGCGGACCTGGCTCAGCACCATCGAGGCCTGCTCGCCGCCCATCACCGAGATGCGCGCGTTCGGCCACATCCAGAGGAAGCGCGGCGAATAGGCGCGGCCGCACATGCCGTAATTGCCGGCGCCGTAGGAGCCGCCGATCACGACGGTGAATTTTGGCACCGAGGCGGTCGCAACCGCCGTCACCAATTTTGCACCGTCGCGCGCGATGCCGCCGGCCTCGTACTTCTTGCCGACCATGAAGCCGGTGATGTTTTGCAGGAACACCAGCGGAATGCCGCGCTGGCAGCACAGCTCGATGAAATGCGCGCCCTTCAGCGAGCTCTCGCTGAAGAGAATGCCGTTATTGGCGATGATGCCGACCGGATAGCCCCAGATATGGGCGAAGCCGCACACCAGCGTCGTGCCATAAAGCTTCTTGAACTCGTCGAACTCCGAGCCGTCCACCACGCGCGCGATGATGTCGCGGACGTCAAAGGGCTTGCGGCCGTCGACCGGCACCACGCCATAAATCTCCTCCGCCGCAAACAGCGGATCGCGCGGCGGATGCATGTTGAGGTTCGGCCGTGCCGACGGCTTCAGTGTACCGATGACACGCCGGGCGATGCCGATCGCGTGCGCATCGTTCTGGGCGTAGTGATCGGTCACGCCCGACTGCCGCGAATGCACATCGGCGCCGCCGAGTTCTTCTGCGCTGACAACCTCGCCGGTCGCTGCCTTCACCAGCGGCGGACCGCCGAGGAAGATGGTGCCTTGATTGCGCACGATGATGCTCTCGTCCGACATCGCGGGGACGTAGGCGCCGCCGGCGGTGCAAGATCCCATCACGATCGCGATCTGCGGGATGCCCTGCGACGACATCTGCGCCTGGTTGTAGAAGATGCGGCCGAAATGCCGCTCGTCCGGAAAGATCTCGTCCTGCAGCGGCAGGAACGCGCCGCCGGAATCGACCATGTAGACGCAGGGAAGATTGTTCTGCCGCGCCACGTCCTGCGCGCGCAGATGCTTCTTCACGGTCATGGGATAATAGGTGCCGCCCTTGATGGTGGCGTCATTGGCGACGATCATGCATTCGCGGCCCGAGATGCGCCCCACCCCCGTCACGACGCTCGCCGAATGCACATCGCCGCCATACAGGCCATAGGCCGCAAGCGGCGACAGCTCCAGGAACGAGGTGCCGGGATCGACCAGCAGGTCGACGCGCTCGCGCGCCAGCATCTTGCCGCGCGCGGTGTGGCGGTTGCGCGAGACCTCGCCGCCGCCGCCGGCGACCTGGGCGAGCTTTTCGCGCAGATCGGCGACGAGGGTGCGCATGGCGTCCGAATTGCGCGCAAAGTCCGATGAAGACGTATCGATGCTGGAATGGAGCGGCATGTTGATTCCAATTGCGTGAAAGTATTAAGCCGTCTCGGCCATCAGTTCGCGACCGATCAGCATGCGGCGGACTTCCGAGGTGCCGGCGCCGATCTCGTAGAGCTTGGCGTCGCGCCACAGGCGGCCGACCGGAAATTCGGATGTATAGCCGACGCCGCCCAGCGCCTGGATCGCCTCGCCCGCCATCCACGTCGCCTTCTCCGCGGAATAGAGGATCGCGGCGGCGGAATCCTTGCGCAAGGTGCGGGCATGATCGGCGCGGTCGCAGGCCCGCCCGACGGCATAGACATAGGCCCGCGTGGCCTGCCAGGTCGCATACATGTCGGCGAGCTTGCCCTGCATGAGTTGGAAATCGCCGATCGGCTGGCCGAACTGCTTGCGCTCGTGCATGTAGGGCACCACCGCGTCCATGCAGGCCGCCATGATCCCGAGCGGGCCACCCGAGAGCACCGCGCGCTCATAGTCGAGGCCGGACATCAGCACCTTGACGCCCTCGCCGACCTTGCCGAGCACGTTCTCCTCCGGCACCTCGCATTCGTCGAAGAACAAGGGATAGGTGTTGGAGCCGCGCATGCCGAGCTTGTCGAGATGCTGGCCGTGGGTGAAACCCTTGAAGCTTTTCTCGATGAGGAACGCGGTCATGCCGCGCGGGCCGGCTTCCGGATCGGTCTTGGCGTAGACGACGAGCACGTCGGCATCGCCGCCATTGGTGATCCACATTTTCGAGCCGTTGAGCACGTAGCGGTCGCCGCGCTTGTCGGCGCGCAGCTTCATCGAGACCACGTCGGAGCCGGCGCCGGGCTCGGACATCGCGAGCGCGCCGACATACTCGCCGGAGATCAGCTTCGGCAGATAGCGCTGCCGCTGCGCATCATTGCCGTTGCGGCGGATCTGGTTGACGCAGAGGTTGGAATGCGCGCCGTAGGACAGCCCCACGGCCGCCGAGCCGCGTGAAATCTCCTCCATGGCGACGATGTGGGCGAGATAGCCCATGTTCGAGCCGCCATATTGCTCCGGCGCGGTCATGCCGAGCAGGCCGAGGTCGCCAAGGCGCTTCCAGAGGTCCGCCGGGAACAGATTGGCCTTCTCGATCTCGGCGGCCCGCGGGGCGATCTCCGCCTCCACGAAGGCGCGGAGCGTATCGCGCAGCATGCCGATGTCTTCGCCCAGATCGAAATCGATGCTCGGGATGTTCAAGGCGATTCCTCCTTATTTGGCTCCGAACCTAGCGGGGTCAGGGCCCTTCTGCAGTCGAAAAGGTTGCATTTTCCGCCAAACTTGGCGAGGATTTCCCGGAGGATTTCCGATGCCTTTTCAGGCCGCAACCGCCATCCCGCGCCGCGCCGTGACCCCCGCCGCCTTCGTCCGCGGCGTGATTGCCGCCTATGAGCGATACGGCCGCGATCCCACCGAAGCGCTGGGCCGGGGCCAGGTAACCCCGGACCTTGTCAATTCTCCGGACGGGCGGGTCACGGCCGCCCAGTTCGAGGCGCTGGCGGGCCATGCCATGCGCGAGCTCGACGACGAGGCGCTCGGCTGGTTCTCGCGCCGGCTGCCCTTCGGCACCTATGGCATGTTGTGCCGCGCCTCGATCACAGCCCCGACGCTCGAAGTCGCGCTAAAACGCTGGTGCCGGCATCACCGCCTGCTGACAGAAGACGTGCTGCTCGATCTCGAGGTCGGCGACGAGACCGCGATCGTGTCCATCCGCGAGCAGCGCGACCTCGGCCCCTTGCGCGAATTCTGCCTGGTCACCCTGCTCCGCTACGTGCTCGGGTTCTCCTGCTGGGCGGTCGACTCCAGGATCGCGCTCCGCACGGCGGAGTTTCCGTATTCCGAGCCGGGCCATGTCTCGGTCTATCCAACGATCTTTTCCCGCAGCATCGGCTTCGATGCGGACCAGGCCCGCATCATCTTCGACAAGCATTATCTGTCGCTGCCGCTCACCCGCAACGCGGCCGATCTCGACAGCATGCTCAAGGGCGCGTTGCGGTTGACGGTGCTGCCCTATCGGCGCGACCGGCTCCTGGTCGAGCGTGTCCGCCGCGTGCTGCGCCATGCGCGCGGACGCAGTCTCGGCGCCGAGGATGTCGCGCGCGAGCTGGCGCTCTCCACCCGCACCATGCACCGGCGCCTGCGCGAGGAAGCCACCTCCTTGCGCGACCTCAAGGAAGAAGCAAAGTTCGAGCTCGCCAAGCAGGAGCTGATGCGCGGCCGCACGCCGATCAAGCGGATCGCGGAAATCGCTGGCTTCCGCAACGAGAAGAGTTTTTCGCGTGCGTTCCGCACCTGGACCGGCGCCAGCCCACGCGAGTTTCGCGGTCGCTATCGCTGAGGTGCGCGCGCAGCTCCTATCCTGCCGGTGCGGCCGCGGCGACCTCCTGCACCGGCAGCGGCACGTCCTTGGCAACGCCCAGCACGGGGAAGCTGCGCACGTTCTTCACGTCAGGCATCGCGGCGAAATGCAGCAGCTGCTGGCGCATGCTCTCGACGCTCGGCGCGACGCATTTGAGGAGATAGTCGGTATCGCCCGAAATCCGCCAGCACTGCTGGATGCGCGGGATCGCCGATATCGAACGCTCGAACGCCTCCAGCACCGGCTGGGCCTGGCTGCCGAGCTGGATCGAGACGAACGACACCACCTCATAGCCAAGCAGCCGCTCGTCGATGACCGCCCGCACCGCCCGGATCACGCCGCGGCTAAATAGCGATTTCAGCCGCCGCAGGCAGTTCGGCGCGGAGACGCCAACGCGCAGCGCCAGTTCGTTGTTGCGGATACGCCCGTCCTGCTGGAGCTCCGACAGTATCTTCAGATCGACGCCGTCGAGCTGGTCACGCCCCGCCATCCCCCACCTCGTCATGGTCGTGTCATACGAGGTAGCGAAGCACGCGGCGGAATTGCTGCCAAGGGTTTGCGAGGCTAGCTGTCCGCGTCTGTCATGGCCGGGGTCGTCCCGGCCGTCCACGTTCTTTCAAGTGGACGCAAACACACGAATGCCCGGGACAGGCCCGGGCAAAACGCCTTGGGACAGTTTGGACTCAATGCGTCCAGGGCTCGCCGCGCCGGAACGAGAAATTGTCCGCATAGGCGGCCGGCCGGCGGATCGAATCCTGGGGCTCGATCACCTGATAGGCGATGCCCTTGCGCTCGCAATAAGCGACGGCCTCTTCCTTGGAGTGGAAGCGCAAGGTGATCTGCTGCTTCATGTCGCCGGACGAGGTCCAGCCCATCAGCGGTTCGACCGCCCGCGGCTGCTCGGGCTCGTAGTCGAGCTGCCATTCCCTGGTCTTGGACCGGCCGGATTGCATCGCGTTCTTGGCGGGCTTGAAAATGCGTGCGGTCATGGTCGGTCCGGGCCTCGTCTTTTCGTTCGATTTCGATGCGTCACGGTAGCAGTTGGTGGAAACCGCGGGCATAGTATAGAGACACCTTTTGGGAACAGATCGGTGATTCCGCCCCTCAGGGTGTCCTGCCGACCGGGTATAGTCATTATGCTGCACCGTGACAATTGCGTACCCGCCTTCCGCGCCGGGATCCCGCCCGGCGGCATTGCCTCGTCGACATAAGCGCATCTGCCCTCTTCGAAAGCTCCCGCCGTATGGCCTTCCTGAACGTCAGCGCAACGCTCCCCGACAAAGGCCGCGACCTCAGGCTCGACCTGTTTCGCGGCGTCGCCAACTGGGCGATCTTCCTCGACCATATCCCCGACAACGTCGTGAACTGGATCACGACCCGCAATTACGGCTTTTCCGACGCCGCCGACCTGTTCGTCTTCATCTCCGGCTACACCGCCTCGTTCGTCTATGCGCGGATGATGCTGGAGCGCGGCTTCATCGTCGGCGCCACCCGTCTCACCAAACGGGTCTGGCAGCTCTACGTCGCCCACATCATCCTGTTCGTGATCTACATCGCCTCGATCAGCTATCTCGCGCTGCGCTTCGGCGATTCCGAGATGATCAACGAGTTCAACGTCGCCGGCCTCGTCGACAACGCCACGGAGACGCTGCGCCAAGGCCTGTTCCTGCGCTTCAAGCCGCTCAATCTCGACGTGCTGCCGCTCTACATCGTGCTGATGGGCCTGTTTCCACCGGTGCTGTGGTTCATGCTACGCAAGCCCGATTTGACGATGGTGCTGTCGATCGTGTTGTGGCTCGCCGCACGCCATTACGGCCTTAACCTGAACGCCTATCCGGCCGGCCAGTGGTATTTCAACCCGTATGCCTGGCAGGTGCTGTTCGTGTTCGGCGCCTGGTGTGCGATGGGCGGGGCGCGGCGCTCGATGACGCTGATCAATTCGCCCATTACGCTTTGGTTCTGCCTTGGCTACCTCGCCTTCGCGCTGGTCATGACCATGGCCGGCCGCTTCCCGACCCTCGGCGGCATGTTCCCGGAATGGCTGTTCTCGGCCTTCAACCCCAACGACAAGACCAATCTTGCGCCTTACCGTTTCCTCCACTTCGTCGTGATCGTGATCATGGTGATCCGCTTCGTGCCGAAGGAATGGCCGGGCCTGGAGTGGAAGGTGTTCGACCCGTTGATCGTGTGCGGCCAGCAATCGCTCGCCGTGTTCTGCGTCGGCGTGTTCCTGTCCTTCGTCGGCCATTTCGAGCTGTCGATGAGCTCGGGCTCGCTGTTCGCGCAGATATTCGTCAGCATCGCCGGCATCGCGATCATGACGACTGTGGCCTATTACATTTCCTGGTCGAAGAAGCAGGACAAGCCGCTGAAGCCGCCGGCCAAGCCTGCGGTCAGCTCGCCTGCGAAAGCGGCCTGAGCTGATGGTCGCGATACGGCTTCAGGCCGCTTCGCTGTCGTACTCGGTAAACTTCTTGTAGATCCAGTTGCGGCCGTCGTGGCGGCGCCAGACTTTTCCGACCAGGAGCTGTCCGTTGATCGAGCGGCGCGGCACGATCACGGTCCAGAGGTGCCAGATCTCGGTCCAGCTCGATTGCGGACGACTGTTTCGGACGTTGCGATCGAAAGACATGACGCAGAACTCGCAGGATGCGCGCGCCGCGACGAACTGTGATCCTGTGTGAGCACCTGCTACAGGCAGCCCATTGCGCGCCTTCCCGACCTGATATCAGCCGCTGATGCGGCCGCAACCACCGTTCGCCCTTAACCTAACCGGTCAACCTTACTTCTCGTGCATGGATGGCCAGACCGGTTGAAAACCGGCGCCGGTTTTTCTAGACTGCGCGCACAATTTGAGAATGAGTGTGCGCCGCTTTAGGCACGCGTTTGCAATTTTGAACTGACGCGAATTTTTCAAGAGAATTGACCGGCCGGGGGCGACCATAATGAATTTGCAATGTGCAAGTCTGCGCCTGGCGCTGGGCTCAACGCCGGCCCCTCCGCGCGTCAAGACATCCGCCTCAGAAGCGCCCAGGCCCGCCAACGACAACCATCTGGCCTGGCCGTATTTGCCGTTCCCGCTCGGCTGGTACGCGGCGAACTGATCGTTGAAAAGCGCAACGCCGCTCAAGCGGAATATCATCGCTTGGCGGCGTCCGTTTAGACATTGGGCGCTGAAATCCCCAATACCCATATGTCGGCTGCGACAGCCAAAGGTTCGATCATTCCCGGTTAATTTTGTGCGGATCGTTCTGCCCAATACCTTGAAAAATCGCGCAGAAGTCGCATTGCGGGGAGAATGAGCGCCAAGGGTCTGAGGCCCGCTTCGCGGGCACTGCAGGACGCGATCGGCCGCCTGCCCTCGCCCCGCGATCGCACTGGCTCAGATGCTCGAGGTGCTGCCCTGCGCATTGGCGCTGAGCGCGCCTTGCGCATTATACGTCTGCCCCGCCGCCTGGCTGCTCTGACTGTCTCGCGCGCTCGCCGAAGTGGACACCTCGGTCGTGCCGTCGGAATAAGTAATCGTCGTGGTGGTGATGCCGCCGATGGTGGTGGAGACCTCGCTGACGATGGTCTTGGCCGAGCTGCCGCCGCCGCCCGAGCCCGAGCTGCCGCCCGCCGATTGCGAGGACGATGTCGCTGACGTCTCCGACGCGGAGTCCGTCGATGACGTCGCCGACGTCGATGATGCCGCGGAGGATGACGTCGCTGCGGTCGACGCAGACGTCGTCACCGCCGCACTGGTTGATGCAATCGCACTGATCGACATGAAGACCTCGCCCTGAAGAAAACAGCGGGGCGTAGCGCCGATGGCGCTGCCCTGCTCTCTCCTTCAACGCGGCGGTCGCGCCAAGCAGGCGCTGGCCTTGCGAAAAAATCGTCGCCGCGGCGCACAGTTTCCAGGCAGACATCGGCAACCAATCACCGCGCCACGAGTTGCAACTTCTTCCCATCTGTCCAGGAACGCTACGGACGGCTGCAAGCAGCCTCCGACGTGAATGGGCAGTCACCTCGTCTCACGTCCGTGTGAGCTGGAGCGCGGCCTGTGAATTTTCACGAACGAGCAAAGACCAATGAACAAGCGGCCGCAAGGCAAGGGGACGCTGTGAGTCAAATTGATACGACCGAGAAACTCGACGGTGCGACGGAGAGCGGAAATTCGCTGTTCGCGCTGTGCTGGCTCGGGCTAGCCGGGATCGCCATGCTGGGCTGGATCGGCGCCCTCGGCTACCTGGCCTGGCGGCTCGCCGATTGGCTGTTGTTCTGAACCGGCCTGACGACATCGCCTCGGGACTGGTCGGGGCAGCTGGATTCGAACCAACGACCTGCAGTACCCAAAGCAGGTGGCGATGGTGGAAAAGATGGCCACCCAAGGACGAATAGACTAGCCAAGCGTTGAAAAATCACGCAGATTCCTGCCGACCAGCAGTCTGCGCGGACACAAAAGGACAACTCCGGACAGCCTGCATCTTCCCATGGTCTTCCCAGGAAGGGTGCGACCGATGAAGCTGACGGCAAAAGGGTTTGGCTCTGCGCGGCTGAGGGCCGGCGAGACCGACAAGGTTTTCTTCGACGACGATATTCCCGGCTTTGGCCTCCGAGTGCGCGCCGGCGGCTCGAGGGGCTGGATCTTTCAATACAGCATCGGAACCAAGCAGCGGCGGATGTCCCTTGGTTCGGCGACCCCGGAAAGCTTCAAATCGATCCGGGACGTCGACGGCAGGGTCAAACTGGGTATTCGGGAACAAGCGGCCCATCTGCACGCCCGGGTGAAGCTGGGCGAGGATCCGGCCGGCGAGAAAACCGAAAGCCGCAAGCGCGCTGGGGACACATTCGAGGCAATCGCCAAGAAGTTTTTGGCTGCCAAGAAGGCGGCCAATCGGCCGGGAACCTACGAGGAGATCGAGCGCCACGTCCTGAAGCACGCCAAACCCCTTCATGGTCTCCAAACGGCCAAGATTAGCCGTCGCGACGTCGCGGAGATGCTCGGAACGGTGCGCACGAATTCCGGCCCCGTTGCCGCCAACAGGGTCCGCTCTACCCTTTCCGATTTCTTTGGCTGGGCAATGTCGGAGGGCATCGAGGGTATCGAGGCCAACCCTGTGGCCGGCACGACGAAGACCAAGGAGACCGGCCGCGAGCGCGTGCTCAAGGAATTCGAGCTCCGCCTGATCTGGAAGCACGCCGGCGATGATGATCACGGCACAATCCTGAAACTGATGATGCTCACCGGCCAGCGCGCGGACGAGATCGCCAATCTCAGTCGATTCGAGATCGCGAAGGTGGAGGTTCAGAAGAAGCGTGGAGAAGATGGCGCCCCCGACCAGCCGGCGCTCGAGATCGACGTGATTGATCTGCCCGGCGAGCGGACAAAAAACAAGCGCCCTCACCTCGTCCCATTATCGGCCGCGGCAAAGGCTCTGCTCGACGCCAGGCCGCAGAGGGCGAACACTGACGGCAGTCTCCGGGAATTTGTGTTCGGTATCGGCCAGGGCGGTTTCTCCGGATGGTCGCGGTGCAAAGAGCGGCTCGACGAGCGCATCGAGAAGGATCTTGGCCGACCGCTGGAGCACTGGCGCCCGCACGACTTGCGCCGGACCATGTCGACCAAGATGGGCGATGACCTCGATGTGCTGCCCCATGTCGTTGAAGCGATTTTAAATCACGTCTCCAGCCTCCAAAGCGGCAAGCGAGGTGTTGGCGGCGTCTACAACAAGGCCTTGTATCTGAGGGAGCGCGTCGTCGCGCTCAACAGGTGGGCTCAGCACCTCGCCGCGATCGTCTCGGAGAACGTGGTCAGCCTTCGCGAGGCAGCATCATGACAGACCGGCCGTTGCCATTCCCAAACTACGTGCTCGTGTCGACTCAGGATATTTGGCAACAGATTCTCGACGGCCACGTGGCCCCGCACGTATACAGCACAAAGGCTAAAGGCGATTTGGCGCCTGTTCCGATTTCTGCCGCGCAGTTCTCTTGGGCCGACCAAACCGGCCGTGACGATCCAGCTCTGCGGGCGTTTCAGATCATGTGGATCGACCGAGACACCGGCCGCCCCGTCTCGGTGCGCCACAGAATACCAGTGCCTCATTGGGTCTACGTGATGAAGGCGCAGGCACCGGCTGCAACAACGAATGAGCGGAGAGCTGGCGCCAAGGCCAAATACGACTGGCACGCGATCAAAGAATTTACATTCGAACAGCTCACCTCACGCGGCGATTTTGCAGAGCATGACCAGCTCGACGGTTGGCGATCGGCTGCTGATCTCTATCGCGCGATCGAAGACAAGTTCGGCCAGAAGTCTCCCGAGCTCACAACGCTGAAGGAGAAGGTCCCTGCCTTTGTGGCGGAGTGGCGATCAAAAGTCGGGAATTAATTAGCGACCATTGGCGACCATTCCCGGCCGAAACTATCCGGCCAAGAGCGCACAAACGCGTCCATCGTAACCAGATGGAGCTTTGAGCCATGAGTGCCCGCCCCCTCACCGACGCGGAGATCGTCGCCCTTCAGCGCCTGGATCATCTTCCGGACAGCGCCGCGGTGCCGATCAAGCTGGCCGCGCTGTCAAATGGCACTTCTGAGCGCACATGGCGCCGCAATCCGCCCATTCCGACCTTCCCGCTTAGCGTCGGCAAGAAGGGCTGCAACGTCGGCCTGCTTCGCAAGCTGAACCGCGGCGAGCTCGCTCAGGCATCCTAAACGACACGACCCGCGCGCGAGGTCTTCGCACACGGGCCGCGGGAACACAGTCTGCTGACCGCCAAATCAGTGCAACTGTCCTAATCGTTCCCGCTGTCGTTCGCAAGGCCCGCCCGCCGAAAGGCACAACATGGGCGCGACCCTCCGTCCTCACCAGACACGCATTCTCGAGCAGATCGACCAGGCGATCGCCGACGGCCGCCGGCGCATCATGGTGCAGTTGCCCACCGGCGGCGGCAAGACCATCATCGGCGCCGCCATCGCCGGTAAGACGGTGGACGCCGGTCAGCGCGCAATCTTCACGGTCCCTGCCCTCTCACTGGTCGACCAGACCGTCGAGAAATTCTACCGCGAAGGCATCTATGACGTCGGCGTGATCCAAGCCGATCACATGCTGACCAATTATGCCCGGCCGATCCAAGTGGCCAGCGTGCAGACGCTACAGCGCCGCATCATTCCGCGCGCGGACCGCGTGATGATCGACGAGGCTCACCGCTGGTACGAGTTCTATGCGGACTGGATGTCGCGGCCGGAATGGGCCGACACTCCCTTCATCGGTCTTTCGGCGACGCCGTGGACCCGCGGGCTCGGCCGCTACTTCGACACGCTGATCATTGGCTCGACCACCAACGAATTGATCGAAGCAGGCTTCCTGTCGCGCTTTCGCGTGTTCGCGCCCTCGTCGCCCGACCTCACCGGAGTGCGCACCCTCGCCGGTGATTATCATGAAGGCGATCTATCGAAGGCGATGGACAAGTCCGGTCTGGTCGCCGACGTCGTCGACACCTGGAAGGAACGCGGCCGCGGACGTCCGACGTTGTGCTTCGCGGTCGACCGAGTACACGCCAAAAACTTGCAGCAGAAATTCATCGCTGCAGGCGTCGTCGCGGAATACATCGACGCCTACACCAAGGCCTCGGAGCGTGAAGCCATCGCTCGGCGCTTCCATGCCGGTGAGGTCGAAGTCGTCTGCAATGTCGGCTGTCTCACCACTGGCATCGATTGGAATGTTTGCTGCATCATCCTCGCTCGCCCAACGAAGTCCCAGATGCTGTTCGTCCAGATGATCGGGCGCGGCTTGCGCACTGCCGACGGCAAGGACGATTGCCTGATCCTGGACCATAGCGACAATCATCTTCGTATCGGCTTCGTCACCGACATCCAGCACGACAAGCTCGACGACGGCCGCGAGCGCCAGAAGCAGGAAGCAAAGCCCAAGGAGGCGTTGCCGAAGAAGTGCCCAAAATGCACCTTTCTGAAGCCGCCAAAGACGCCGAACTGCCCCGCGTGCGGCTTCAAGCCCCAACCGAAATGCGACGTCGTCAACAAGGACGGCGAGCTCGTCGAACTCCGAGCCCGCGCGCAGCAGCAGCCCGCCGAAAAGGCGCAGTTCTATCGCGAGCTGCGGTGGATCGCCAACAACCGCGAGTACAACTCTGGCTGGGTCGCGCACAAGTTCAAGGACAAGTTTGGGCACTGGCCGAACGGGCTCACCTATCTCGCCCCGCTCAAACCATCGATCGAAACTTTGAATTGGGTCCGTTCTAAGCAGATCGCGTATGCGAAGACCCGGGGGGCGTCATGGTGATGACGACGCCGCTGCACGAGCGGGCCCGCGGACGCTGGCAAACCATCTTGCCAGCGCTTGGCATGGACCGCAGATTCCTGAAGCGGAAGAACGGCCCCTGCCCTATGTGCGGAGGCAAGGACCGCTGGCGCTTCACGGACATCGAGGGCAAGGGCACGTGGTGGTGCAACCGGTGCCAAGGCGGTAACGGCGTTGCGCTGGCCCTGAAATTCACGAAGCTCAGTTTCCGCGATGTAGCCGCGCACATCGAGCGCGTTCTGGGCGATGCTCCAATCGATACGGCGCGCCGTCAGCGGTCCGACCAGGAGAACCGCGCGGCCCTCAATGCGCTGTGGTGCAGCGGGCGCGCCGTGATCCCCGGCGATCCGGTCGACCTGTGGATAACCGGCCGAGGCCTGCGCCTGGACAGTTACCCGCGCGCCTTGCGCACATGCCAGCGCGCACGGCACAGCGGGCCACCAGTGACATGGCATCCGGCAATGTTGGCCATGGTCACCGATCCCGCCGGCAAGGCCAGCACCATCCACAAGACCTACATCACTACAGGCGGCAAGAAGGCTGCCGTTGACCGCGTCCGCATGTTCTGTCCCGGCAGCCGCCCACCCGGGGGCGCCGTTCGTCTCACGCCACCGGCGCCGGTCCTAGGCATCGCTGAGGGCATCGAGACTGCGATCGCCTGCACGATGTTGTTCGACGTGCCGACGTGGTCCGCGCTGGATGCGGGAGGCGTCGAGAGGTTCGAGCCGCCGGTTGGCACCGAGCGCCTTGTCATCTTCGGCGACCACGACGCCAACGGCACAGGGCAGCGCGCCGCATACGCCCTCGCCTCGCGGATGGCTGGCCGTGTCGAGATCGACGTGAGACTGCCGCCTGAGACCGGGACCGACTGGAACGACGTGCTGCTCGGATGACCCGTCCCGCACCGCACATCGTGAAGGCAAAGAAGCGCGAGATCCAGATCCGCCACCGGAACGGCCGCAAGTTCAGCATGGCGCCGAAAAGGCTGGCCGAAATCGATCGCTTGCTGGTCCACCGCTACGGGCGCGAACTACCGGACGACGACGCCGGCCGCGACGATGCGCTGATTATGCTGCACCATTTCGCCCATGGTGGCGACGCGCTCAACAGGATGACCGCCTGGATGGCGCGCAGAGCCCCGTGGATGCCGCCCGGCGAGGCCAACGCCCTGATTGACCGCGTGTTCGCGAAGCCGATCAAATGGGGCGCGGAGACTATGGGCAAGCGTCTCCGGCTGACCTGGGCGGAGCGCACCAAGCTGAAGATCGGCACCGTCTGGGCGTTCGACATCACGCGAGAAGAAGCAGCCGCGATCCAGGCCCAGACCCGGCGCATCTCACGCGAAGCCAAGCGCCGCTTGAAAGGCGCGAAGCCGCGGCACGAATACGAGGCGAGTGCCATCGGACATGCGAAGCCGTGGATCGCCGAGGGCATCTCGAAGGCGACGTGGTATCGCCGGCAGAAGCAGGCTTCGCCGCAGCTCCAATGAGCCCGCCGACAGTTTTCGCGCGCGCTTTCCCTGCTATCTCCCCAGAAGCTTAAAGACCCGCGCACGCCGCAGTGCGCACACCCGCCCGCGAGGCCCATCTCGACCTATATGCTCGGACCATACTGTCTCAATCGGCGTGAGACAGTCCGGTCAGAGCATATCTGTCTCCATTGGTGGGACCATACTGTCTCACGGTCCTTTGCCGGGAAGTGATGAACAAGGAGCACACCGGAGGGATCACGGAATAGGTAGTTGACGCCCTCAAGACCGGCCTAGGAATTCCGGCTCAGACCGCGGTTCGGCACTCACGCGCGTGATCCGCTTGGGAAACATCGCTTCGCACCGGCGCTTTTGCTCTACCCGCAGTGCATAAGACTGCTGGTCGCCCTTGCATAACCGTTGCAAATCACTGATGTTTGGGCGCATGGACAGGCTTGACCATGCTATTGGGAAGACCATGGGAAAGGTGGCATCCATCGTCGCCGAGGACATTTCGCGCGCGGGTGCCAACTCAGTCCTTCACTCTGTTGCAGCAGACCAGGCGCGGCCGCTCGCGCGCGAGGCCCTCCCCGGCCCCCTCGCTTTCAGGACCCGCCTGAGCGGACCCGCCAGGGAAAATATGGACGCCGATCGAGCCAATGGTAATCCGCGCACGCGATTGACCTCCGCAAAGCCCGGCCACCCGTCCCCCTGTGTTTCGTCCGTGGCTGGTCGACCTGCGGGGAGAACGTCGACCGCATTTTTTTTGGGAGGCCTGAATGTCTGAGCCTACGCTGTTCTTTCGCTTGACCCTGACCCGGCGCACCGGCTCGTTCGGAGAGACAGCGGCGGCCGAGGCGCACGAGGTCGCGGCTCTGTTGCATCGGGCCGCGCACGTCATTGCGAGCGGTGCGCCGATCGACAAGCCGGAGCAGCGCGAGCTGAAGTGCTCGGGCGGGCATGTTGTCGGCTACTTCGAGTTCTCGGAGGACGCGATCAAGGGACCGGGCTCGGGCTTCGACCGCACGCACTTCCGGACTCCGTCGGCCCTGGAGCTTGCCAACCAGCCGAGGCGCGCATGACGTCGCTGATCCAGCCGCGCACGGTCTACCACCGGGCCACCGGCGCGACGGTGATGAACGGCGTGGATGCAGCGTCCGCGGTGTCGAACCACCCGCTGGAATGGTCCTATGAGCCATGGACTGACGAAGTGCTGGCGAGGGCCGAGGCCAACATGCGCCGCGAGGCCGAACTGAATGCCGTGCCGATCGTCGGCGCGCTGAAACCGGAGTCAAACGATGGCCCATAAAATCGTTCGCCACCCCGATCCGCCGAAGGCGCCGTCCCGCCAGATTCAGCGGTTTTCCGACGGGGACAAGCAAAGCGGTCCTCACCACCACAGCCCCGGCGGAGGCGGTTCTACCGAGACCTCGCGCGAGGCCGAGCGGATTGCGAAGAACCCGCCCGGCATCGACGGCCGTCAACGCCAGAACTGATCTAGGAGCCCAGCCGATGACCGATACAGCGACGATCTACAACCAGTCCACGGGCGAAGCCCGCACCCTCGAGCATGTGCATGCGGATCACTTGGCCCGCAATTCGCGCGGCGAGTGGTCTTTCGCCAAGCCGCTACCGCCTGGCTGGGACCGCGAGCCGCCGCGCTATCGTGCCTCGATCGATTTGCGGCCGTCGCAGTATGCGCGCCATCGGCAGGAACCGCCGTTCACGTCCTGCTCGGACACGCACATGTGGCAATTCGCGGAGCGCCCGATTGCCGCCGGCGAGGAGATCGAAACCACGGCATGGCCGCACGCGTCGATGGTCCCCTTGAACGAGACCGCAAGCCGGATCCGTGAATATTTCACGTCGCATCAGAAATCGCGTCTGCCGCAGTCCCCGTGGCGCGCTGGCCGCCTGTACCTGGATGACGGCTTGACGGGTGCGGTGCCGCAGGAGCGCCTGCTGGGCCGCCGCCCTGAACCGGCAGTGCCTTCACCGATCCGCGCAGCCGTGGGGTGAGGCATGAGCCTCAGCGAACTCGCCATCATCGCCACCATCCGCACCCAGGACGATCTGATCGAGGCCATGCGCACCGCCAAGGAGGTGCGGAATTTGTCGTTCCCGACCATCGACGAGCTCGGAGGCTTCACGCGAGGCCACGTTGAGCGCGTGATCGGCCCGCGCCGCGAGAAGGGCATGTCACCCTTCATGATGCAGATGCTGCTCTCGATCATGGCGATGAAGTTGGTGCTGGTCCCCGATCCCGAGCAAGAGGAGAAGGTTCGCGAGCACTGGGAAGGTCGCAACACATCGAACGTTCGGCTTGAGAAGGGACGGGTCAGCAAGGCCTTGCTCGATCGATGCCGACCGTTGATCATGGAAGAAATTATCCAAGGTCTAACTGCGGCTGCCGCCGCGGCTCGTGAAAGCTTGAAGCCGGTAAAATCGCGAGCCCCAGCACGGCGGCTAAGTCCGCCCCGCCTGGTGCATGAACAGCCCGTCGTACCAGCGCGCGAGATCGCCGGACATGCGCATCTGCGTGTGATTCAAGAGAAGCGCGGCCACAGCTTCGGCTGAAGATCTCCCGCCGGCGCGCTCCACTCCAGTGCGTTGCGAGCCATCCCTCTAAAGACTCACGGTCCCCGCATCGCTCGCTCGGAAAGCGAATGCGCGGACGCCGAATTTCTGAACCTCCACGGTGCCCCCGGTGATCCTCAAGATCACCCTTCACGCGCAGGGCTTTCCGACCGGGCTGCACCGTGGAGCCCCCGACTGATGCGCCTCGCCTGCCGCCTCATCCTCGCATTCGCCCTGATGGCCGGCCTAGCTCCGGCTTTCGCCCAGGTCCCGCCGCCGGTGCCGGCGCTTCCGGACACCGAGCGGCGAACGTCCTACTCGATCACCGCCTCGACATGCGCCTGCAATGTCGGCTTCGCGCTCTACGGCGACAGCACCGATTATGCGAACTGGATCGAGGTCTGGGTCAATGGCGCGCTGATCCCGCAGTCCGGCAACTGGACCATCACCAGCCCGACCGGCTCGCTCGCAACCATCCCGCGCCCGATCTCCGATGCAGTGCTGACCTTCACGCAGGTGCAGACCGGCACGGTGCAGATCGTCGGCGCACGGCGGCCGCGCCGCACCAGCCAGTTCTCGGAAAGCCGCGGCGTCGCTGCCCGCGACCTCAACCAGGTGCTGACCGATCTCACGGCGCAGAACCGCGAAACCTGGGACAAGATCAACGACGTCACCGGCCGCATTCCCCGCGTGCCACCGGGCGAGACGCTGGCGACGCTGCCTGTGCTGGCCGCGCGCGCCAACCAGGGCGCATGCTTCAACAGCGGCGGCAATCTCACGAGTTGCGTCTCGGTGCCGAACTCAACCTTCGTGGCCGGCAACGGCATCGCCTTCACGGGCACCAACCCGACGACGATCAGCAACAACATCGTCGGAAGCGGCCCTATCCAGGTCACGGGGACCAATCCGCTAAATATCGGCTGTCCTTCGTGCAGCACTATGCTGACGAACGTCCGTCTCGCTCAGATCGCGAACTATTCCGCGTCAGCAAATGATTGCGGAAGCACGCTCGCCCTCGGCGGAGGAACGCTGTTCACGCTCACGCTTACTGCCGCCTCCGGATACTCCTCGACCTGCGCCTTCCTCGTCGTCAACGAAGATACCAGCCGCGGCAAAAAGCTGGCGATCAGTGGCTACTCGAATTTCATCCTGTGGCCGCTTCAAACGGCGATCATTTACGCGCAGAATAATGCATGGCAATTGTTGCCACCGGGACGATGGAAGCTGCCGGGCAGCCAAACGATGCACGTTGATCCCTTGAACGGGAACGATGCCAACGACGGTCTTGCAACAGGATCTGGCGCATTCCAAACGCTCACCGCCGCATGGACCACGATTTGCACCAGCACAGACCTTGCCGGCCAAGCTGTGACACTGCAACTTGCAGATGGCCTCTATTCGAGCGGTCTGAATTCTACGCTCGGCCCGATGAATGCGCCTTATCTTGGTGTCACCATCAACGGCAATGCCACCACGCCCGACAACGTGCTGCTCAGCACAGGCGCCTCCGATAGCTTCCGCTGGTTCGAAACAGGCTCGCCGATCAGCGTCTGGATCAAGAACCTGAAAATGACGACGACCGGCGGCGATGCAATTCGTGTGCTCGGCGCGGGCAATTACGTGCGAGTGTCAAATGTCAACTTCGGCGCGGTCGGAAGCGGCGTCCATATGAGAGCTTTCAACGCTGCTGAAATCGACGCCTTCAACGACAGTTACAAGATCACTGGCGGCGCGTCGGCGCACTACAACGTCAACGGCCTCGGTATCGTTGGCGTGCAGAACCAGACCATCAATATCAGCGGAAATCCAACGTTCGCGAGCGCATTCGGCCTCGCTGACGGCGGTCAGATCCTGGTCCAAGGCGATACCTACAGCGTTACGGGGACTGTGACCGGCACGCGCTACATTGCTCGAAACCTCGGCCTGATCGACACCGCCGGTGGTGGCGCCAGCTATTTCCCGGGAACTATCGCTGGAGCGACCGCCACGGGCGGACAGTACAATTGAGGTGGCGCTCAACGAAAAGTCGCTTGGAATCCATGGAGACCTAAATGACCCGCAATATTCCCGTTCCCACGGCCTCGACGGAGAAGCCGGAGCGGCCTAAACCGATCTCCAAGAAGGTGCGGACGGGCATCGACCTCATGGTGAGCGGGGATGCGAAGGACATTACGGCAGCCGCCAAACGCGTCGGCTTGTCTCGTGAGCATCTGTCCCGCGAGCTCCGTAAGCCTCACATTGCCCAGGTTATGCGCGACAAAACGCTCGCCAATCTGTCGATCAATGCGATGAAGGCCGGCGCCACGAAGGTCAGGCTACTCGATAGCGAGAACGGAATGGTTGCCGACCGAGCATCCACCTTCGTCTTGGGGGTGGCTGGCATCGCGCCGACCCCACAGCCGAGCGTCAGCGTGAACGTCAACATCCGCGCCGGCTACGTCATCGACCTGACCGAACCGAACGACGGCGAGCCCATGAAGATAATTTCGCCATGACCAAAGAGAAGCGAAAGCCGATCACGGCAAATGTCCGGAAGGCTATCGAGGCCCTTGTGTCCGGCGACGTCAAGACGATCGCGGCGGCGGCGAGGAAAGCAGGCCTCAGCCGGGAGCACCTATCGCGCGAGCTCGGAAAACCTCACATTGCGGAAGTCCTGAGAAATCGAACGCTCCGAAACCTATCGATCTCGGCAGCGCGGGCCGGTGCTGTTAAGACCGAGCTCCTCGATTGCGATAACGCCATGGTACGCGACCGTGCTAGCACATTCATGCTCGGTCTGGCCGGCATCTCACCTGAGAACAAACCGTTGCTCGCGCAAGAGCGGCCTCGCGTGCCGGGGTTCGTTATTGTCGTGAATCACAGCAACACCAGCAAAGTGGTGGCAGATGTCGGCAATCAGACGATCGAGCACCAGCCCGCGCCACTGCCGGCGGCCGACGAGGCCGGGCTGACGATCGACGTGACGCCGAATGCTGCGGAATAGAGAAGCGCCTCGAAGTCGTGCTTATCAGGCCGCGCCAAGCATAGCTAAGGCTTTGCGCCCGCCACGCTTCCGGAACTATCTCTTTCATTAGTCATACGGGCCGTGGGACGCGGTCTTAAAACAACCCTCTGACAGTCATCGTAAAACGCTGTGTAGTCGATCATATCCTTTCGAGGAGCGGTTTCAATTACGAGGATGCCCGGGTGTCTTTGAGTGACGACCACAGCGTTTTTAGCATCTTCGCAGTACAGAACGTTTGAAAGTTCGATCTCGCAAATGCCTGCCCGACGGCACAGAGAAACTTTGCCGATGTATGCCAAAAGGGGTTGAAGCTGTTGCGATGCTTCATCCTCGGATGGAAAGGGATTCGGACATCCATGGGTGCCAAGAGAGGGATCTTCGGGGTTCTCCTTGATACATTCTGCAAGCTTAAAGGCCAACTCGCGAAGCTTCTGAACTTCGGCTGGCTCCTCCGCGAAAAGCTTTATTACGGACTCGCGCTCCGTGCGAACGTCTTGTTTTTTGTGGCCGAAGTATTCGATAGCGGCGACGCCCACGGTGGCAACTACTGCCACCGTTTGAACGACGGTAGCAACGGCGGTTGTCCACTCTGGCGTTGTGACCCACTTCATTTCAATCAAGCTGCGACAGCTTCCCCCTAGTTACATGCGAGCGTGCAACCTGCGACCTCAGAACTCCCTTACAAGATAATTGTCAGGGGAGGAAAATCGCACGAATAGTGTGTCTTTCTCAATTGGATTGGCCGGCAGCAGCGCGTATCGAGCTTCCCTTTGGTCAGCAAACTTGATGTCCTTCAAAAAGGGGTTTGGTACCAGCGGCTGCCCTTCCTCAATAGCGATAGAGACGCGATCATATCGTACTCGATCAGCGTGGCTAGCTTTGAAGAGATTGGCCAAAGGCTCACCGTCAACGTGGCCGCGCTCGTGTAGATGCCTATGGAATGCACTGAAATCCTTGATCCGCACGCAGGCGTCGTAGCTATCGCCGCCGCCGCCGCACATCACCTTCGTCAAAGCTTCTAGATCGCCATCAGAGGCGCAGAAAACCCAAGGGTCATTTGCGAATTCGTAGGTGAAGTTGATGTTATCGACGCTCCAATCTTTTGCGCCATCCATCGGCGAAATCGCAGCGGGCATTCCCGTTGGCGCAATACGCTTCAATAGCTCGGGCGTCTTGTCGCTCAAGTGGCCAACCGAAACCTCGGATCGATTTTCGAGTCGATCACCAATCCAAGGTTTTCCGCCTTCTTCCTCAAGGCGACGATAGAACGAGAGAGGCCGGATAAGGACGCTTCCGCTCATCATTGAATCGACGTCGCGTGCCCTGAGGAATTTGTAAACTGGCTTGTCCATATTCTCAATCCTCCCAGGCCAAAGCAAAGCTCAACCAGAAGGCGAGCGCAAGGGGCCTTTAGTTGTTGGGCCTCGACCTCCAGCCGTATTCCTGATGCGGAATCGTGGCGGTGACGTCAGCGTCTCTGTCCGCCGAGAGGCGCCAGGCGGCCACTCCGAAGCAGACAGTCAGAACCACCGCGGCGACCAGCAGCAGCATGGATACAAACTGGCTCACTCCTAACCCCTCAACACAAAGCCTCAGGGGAGCGAGCATGGAACATCGATTCGGAAAATACAGACCCGCTGACCTACAGCCTGTTTTCCTCAAGTTGTAAAACGGTGGATTAGCACCTTCGACCTTTTACCCGCCGCGACTCGAGCGCCCCCGTCGCGAGCGCAAGTGGGCTCGCAGTATAGCCGTCATTTCTCGGTTCGGTCGCGTCGGACCCTTCGGAATTCCTCGGGCCCCTTAATGAGCCGGCGCTTGCGGCTGGCTTGATCGTCCGCGCTTGCTGTGGCGTCGGACATCTCGTCAATAGTGTCGCTCGCCATGTCGCGAGCGCGCCCCTGTGCTGACTTACGAGTTTTCGAGACTTCGGTCTCGCGCCGGGAGCCCGATTTTGCCTTTAGCCCGATCTCGACCAGCCGGCGGATCGCCTCGGAGCGCGTTGGGGTGTCTGCCTGGGCGCGAGCCCATACGTCGACCGCGGCGCCAACATCGGGGGAAAGCCGAACCGCCGAGACGGGGTAAACCCCACCGGCCTTCTTCGGTCGTCCTCGTGATTTTTTGTTTACGGAAATTGATTTCTTCATATTTTCAGTTTACAGAAAATACGAGCCGAGGGGAAGCAGCCACTTCCACCCCGAGCTCTGACCTCGACCATAGGAGTGTAATCACATGATCGAAGCTGACAGCGTGCATAGCACGCCACGTCTAAGCTCGTCCCCAAACAACGTCATAGACCTGTCCGCCGCGCGCGCTGTGGCGCCGCCTCCCGTAGCCCTTCCTCCAAGCAACGTTGCCGAGGTGACGGCGCTTCCCGTCGCGCCACAATCCGAGGAGGAGCTCGACCGTCAATCCCAGATCATGCGAGCGGCGGTGACCTATACGGCGCTCAATGGCTCCTTGAACGGCGCCTGGATCGCTGAGCACACCGGCAATTCGACAGTCGCTGAGATCGTCAACGAGGGCGTGTTCGAGCGAAAAGATGCCACATTGCGCAAGCTCACGCGCCTTATGCGCAAGGCAGAAGCTGTCCGAACAGTCGAGATCTGGTCACTCGCAAGCGTCGCCAAGGTGGTGATGAACCAGAACGGCGATGGGGAATCGGGCCGCAATCTCCAAGACTTCGAAGTCTTATTCCTGCAATCCCTGTTCGAGCTGATTGAGCGCAATTGCCGTTACCAGGAGCGCTCGGCATGAGCAACGTAGTCGAGCTACCGCCGCCGGACCGATCGACAGTCAATGTAGACAAACTGCACGCTCAGGCGTTCCGCGATCTGGAGACCAACCTGCGCGACTGCATGAGGATGGCCGGCATCGCCGCACAACTGATGTTCGACGCCAGCATCGGGGACGATCAATTGAGGTTCGCTGTGTTCCATTCGGCCGAAATGCTGAAGGCCCTGGAGCAGGAATACGACGCGCGCTGGCACGGCCAAGTGCGCGGATGAAGCGCCGGCGCCGAGCACACCGGAAGCGCGACCGGCAGCGGCTGATGACGCACCGCCGGCGGCTGAGGCGGTAGTTTTTCAACAACTCCGGCGGCGCCGACTCTTGTATGTGTGCCGTCGGAAGCTTAGGATTCGCGTCGGGTCGAGCGAGCAGGTTTCTCGCACCAACGTCCAGAGCCCAGAGCCCAGAGCGACGAGCGCCCCTAGCGGCCAGTGTCCAGAGCGGCCAGCGACAAAGACGAGCCTCGACCTTCTCCACAAACAGCATTCGTGCGCCTGGCTTTCCGCTGGGTGTGTTTGTCATTCGAACCGGAAAAGGTCCCCCATGGACATCCTGAAGACGCGCCCAGAGCCGCAAGACTTCGAAGAGATTGAGCGCAGGTACGGCAAGCCAGAAACGGATGCTGAGCGGGCACAACACTATCGCCTAGCCCAAGCCAACGTGCTGATCCGGCTCTACCGCAAGTAGGCTGTTCGCAAGGCCCGCCGGTTCACGCTGGCGGGCCTAGCACTCCCGGCGCTCTGGTCCGCAATTGAACCGGCAGCCGGGAGCATTGGGGGCCGGAAAGCAAGCGGTGCCATGTTCGCCGTTAACTGACAAGGCGTAGGGTATCCCGCTCCGGTAGTTGTACGGAATCCATTTTCGGAACGGGGTGTTCTACAGTGAGAACACCGGCGAGATTTGAGTATCAGCCAATTTTTAGTTGCCCGGGATGGCCGCAGTAGGGGCTGGAACCACTCTGCGGCCTTTCCCGTTCATTGATCCCTCTTCAGCTTGCGCCGGCCCCAGTGCGGTTCTTTGCCCTTCGGATTGAGCGCCGGGACATGATGCCGGTTCAGCGCGCGCAGGATGCCGATCCGGGCGAACATCGTCGGGCCGCCGCCTTCCGCGATCAGGATCAGGGCTTCCATCGCGGCTTGCCATTCCGGCGCAGTGTGCTCCGTCTTCGGCAACGCGGCGATGTACTCGCCGGCATCGAGCAGCGTGACCAGCTTGCGGCCGCCTGCATCGATTGGCTCCTCGAAAGGCCGCCCCCAGCCCTTGGTCATCCTGTGTTTCGGTACCCCATGGCCGCAATCTGCGGATTGCCTCGATCAAAGTCAGGTCGAACCTGGGCGCCCCGACTACCGCAACCGAGACAAACGAACCGCGGTTCAAGATCGGAGAGCCTTCAGGAAAGCGCGGCTTCGGTCCCGCGCCCTAATGCGGTAACGCGGAAATCCAGATCTGAAGTGCTGAAGCGACCCCGGCAATCGCGCTGCTAACGCCCAACCAAAATGGGAGCTGCACAAGGCGCTTTCCCGTTTCCTGGCCTGCCGATTTCACAACCTCCTTTGCGTAAATGTCAGCAAGCTCAGCGATCTTCGTGCCAATCTTCGAAACCACTCGACTTTGCTCGATCAGCTGCGGGGACACGGTGGTCGGAGCAGGCGGCTGCTCTTTGAGTAGGACGATTAAGTGATCGATTTCGTCGAGATCATCTGCCGTGACTGGAGCAAAAACATGCGCGTCGGGAGGCGGCTGATTGTGGCCAATCCCTATCCCTGCAGGCCTGCGAAGCTCTTCGACTATGGCCTCCAAGACTGCTACACGCGCGATAAGGGATCGGTGAAGCACCTCTGGCCGATCTTCACCGCCGGCGGAAAATTCCACTGCTTGGGCTTGATATCGAGCCGTTGCTTCCAGCGGACGCTGAAGAATCGGTTCCTCGTCGAGCAGTCCAATTCTTCTAGGACCGGTCGTTCCGTTCGGGCCTAATGGCGCGGCAGGCGACTCGGCGCTTCCCGTCGGACCAACCTGCCCTGTCGCAGTCGCCAAGCCTTCGCCACCAGCCACCCCCCTAGCGCCCACGCCCTGCAAATGGCCGGGGTGCCTCTCATCTCCTGGGGCTTGCGTGACGTCGCTTTCATAGGCTGTGGCGATGAACGGTGGATGTCCTGCTTGTCGAGCCTCAGCCTCCAGCCAATCACGTCCGGCCGGTGTGAGATCGCGTACGAGTACCTGGTCGATCAAACCGGTGCTGCTCGAACGATGGGGACGAGGTCCGGTTTGGATTAGGCCTTCATCAAAAAGTAAAGCGAGGTGATCGAGGACCTTCTGCGGATCCTCGCCTGCCATCTCGATCGGTTCCGGCCGGGTCGATGTCTTTGCTTCGATCGCGAGAAGGATGCGATGAATCAGTTCTCGGTCACGACGCATGCCCCCTCCGCGACAATTTGTCTTCCCATAACCTTCCCAGTCGAGAAATCTGGGAAGATAGAGCCTGAGAACATCAGCTTAAGTAGTTGATTTTATTGGTCGGGGCAGCTGGATTCGAACCAACGACCTGCAGTACCCAAAACTGCCGCGCTACCAGGCTGCGCTATACCCCGAATGTCCGGCGAGCCCCGTCGATACACGCTTCCCAAAGCGCCAGCAAGCTTTCAAGCCGCCAGCCAGGCGGCGATAACCCCGCCAAATCGCCCTATTTGGTGCCGAACAGCGGGTGGCCGACACGGTCGCCGGGCCGGATGCCGTATTTCTGTGCCGTTCCCGCCACCACCTCCAGGACGGCCCGGGCGGGGCCCCGGGACGAGATGATCTTCGTCGACATCGGCTCGGTGTTTTCGGCGATGCGCAGAATGCGGCCGTCGGCCCGGATGAAGATCATGTCGAGCGAGACATAGGTATTCTTCATCCACATCGACACCTCCTGCTCGGGCTTGAAGTCGAACAGCATGCCTTTACCGTCCGCCAGTTCCTTGCGGTACATCAGCCCGGTCTGCTTCTCCTCCTCGGTCGTCGCCATTTCCACCGAGAACACCTGCACGCCGTTCCTGGTGACGATCTCGAGCGGCTGGAAGCTGGCGGCGCGGACGGGTCCGCTGGCAACAGTACAACCGGCGATGACGAGGATGGCGGCAAGCCAGCCCCTCGCAACGGCGAAGACGGCCTTTCGATCGAAATTCATGGATGGCACTCGAGGCGTGGGACTGGACCAGTCCTTACGTGGCGGTCGCCAAAAAAGAAAGAGGCGCCCGGACCAGCCAGCGCGCCTCTGCTCACGATTGCGGGAATTGGCGGTCTGCTAGTGCGACTGCAATCCCGGCGATCCGGTCTCGGGATGGATCTCGGCGGCCATCATGCCCTTCGAGCCGGGCCCGAAGCGGACCAAGACATATTGGCCGGGCCTGAGCTCGGTCATGCCGAAGCGGCGCAACGTCTCCATGTGCACGAAAATGTCGGGCGTGCCCTCGCCGCAGGTCAGGAAGCCGAAGCCCCGCAGCCGGTTGAACCATTTGACCTGGGCCCGCTCGAGCCCGCTGGTCGCGGTGACCGTGACATGGGTGCGCGGCGGCAGCATCTGCGCCGGATGGATCGCGGTCGACTCGTCCATCGAGACCACGCGGAAGGCCTGGTAGCCCTTGGCGCGCTGGATGCACTCGACGACGATGCGGGCGCCCTCGTAGGCGGTCTGGAAGCCGTCGCGCCTAAGCACGGTAACGTGCAGGAGCACGTCGGGCCAGCCATTGTCGGGAACGATGAAGCCGTAGCCCTTTGAGGCGTCGAACCATTTGATGACGCCGTGAACTTCGACAAGGTTGGCGCTAGCCTCACCCAATCCGGTGAAGGGGCTGAGCGCGCTGTCGCGACTGCCGCCGCCGTGCTCACCCACAGCGGGAACTCCCAACTTCTTGGACTCAAATCCGTCCGACGACCCCATAACCCCGGACCCCACACTGCCATGCAACCCGCCACATTGGCGGCGCTCGAATCACGCGTCTTAAGAGAATGTTCTCAATTCGACGCGACGCGAATCTTTCGACTCAAAAGATAACACTCCCGGTTGCGAGGCATAGACAAAAAAGAGATTCGCCGGAACCTATGAACAGCTTGCACAGCCGCGAATCAAATTGATGCCTCAATTTCCGACAAAGGGGCCGAGCGCATCGCCGATGTCGTGGCGGATGACGAGGTCGGCGATGTCGTCCTGATCGGTCGGCTCGCGATTGATGATCACCAGACGTGCACCGGCGTTCTTCGCCATCATCGGAAAGCCCGCCGCCGGCCATACGACGAGCGAGGAACCGATCGCGATGAAGAGGTCGCAGGCTTGCGACAGCGCGGTTGCACGCTGCATTTCATCCTCGGGCATCATCTGGCCGAACGAGATCGTCGCGGTTTTCACCGGCTCATCGCACAGGGTGCAGTTCGGAGCCGCGCCGTCGTCGTCGAAGCGTTGCTTCACCCAGGCGAGCTGATAGGCCTTGCCGCATCCGATGCAGCGCGCATAAGTGGTATTTCCGTGAAGTTCAATCACGTGCTCGGGAGCGAAACCCGAAGCCTGGTGCAGATTGTCGATGTTCTGGGTGATGAGGGCGGGAACCTTGCCGGCGCGGTAGAGCGAGGCCAGCGCGCGGTGGCCGCGGCCCGGCTTTGCCGCGGCAAAGACTTCCTCCATCGCAAAACGGCGGCGCCAGGATTCATCGCGGGCGTCCTGGCTGGCGACGAATTCGCTGAACTCGATCGGACGGTAGCGCGTCCAAATTCCGCCCGGCGAGCGGAAGTCGGGGATGCCGCATTCGGTCGAGATGCCGGCGCCGGTGAACGGCACGATGATCTTCGCCTCGGCGATCATGTCGCCGAGACGTTCAACGCCGCTGCGAAGATCCGATGCAATCAATCGCGGCCTCCCGATTTCGCCGTGTCGCTGGCTTTCGTCGTGCGCAAGCGACAAGATTGTTGACGCTCTTATGCACCGCCGCAAGACTTGAATCAGCGAGAACTTGGGCGGCAATTTTTTCCGACCTTCGCTTATCACAATCCTGCAATGCCTCCTCCCCATTGACGCCCCAATCAGAAGCGCCAATGCATGTGTTGACGCGACTCAAAGTGATTGCGGCGGCAGTGCTTGAGGTCAGGTGTGCACATACTGACGTAGAGGGGATTTGACATGACCGAGGACGAACAACGCAAGATCCGCGAACGCGAAGAGATCGCCGCCCGTATCGCCGCCTTCCGTGCCACGCAGGAAAAATTCAAGCGCGAGCGGGAAGAGTATTTCGTCTCGACGCTCGACAATGCGCGCAAGGTGGAGCGGCCCTCGCTCTGGCCGTAGGACATTTTTTTTTGATCGCCACGCATGAAAAAAGCCCGGAGCATCGCTCCGGGCTTTTCGCTTGTTCAGCTCTTACCAGTGCCGGTAGTAGTGGCGATGACGGTAGTAAGGTCCATCGCCATAATAGGCGTACGGGCCGGGGCTGTAATAGGCGGGCCCGTCATAATAGCCGTAGCCCGGACCATAGCCGTACGGATGGGACGCTGCGACCGCGCCTGCGGTGATCGCGCCGGCGGCGAGGCCGAACGCAAGGCCCGGGCCGATGCCGCGACCGCGCGCCTCGGCCGGCGCAGCAACCGCGGTCACGCCAACGGCGGCGACGGTGGCCAGAACTGCCAGTGTCTTCTTCATGACTTTCCTCCTTCGCGTCTCGGCAAGATAACGCTGAGGTCCTGCGATGGTTGCGCGCAGGCGTGGAACCCAGCGTCGCGAGAAATGCGGAAAAAATATCGGCATGCCGGGAACGAAGGCGCATTCCGCGGACTTGCCTGTTCAAGTGCGGAAGCCTCCGCCATCCGGTCGAGGCGACAGCACGAAGACCCCGTCAGCATCCTCCGCGGTGCTGGCGGGGTTTTTGATTTCACGGAAGATATGGCAGCAACCAATAAGGACTGCCAACGGGGGATGCAGAGGAGGACACATTGCCACTAGCCGCCTTGCTGGCCCGTATCCGCAGGCTCGTCCCCAAATCGCGCGACCAACATTACGACGAGATCGTTCGCAATTTCAGTGTCGGCGCACTGCGCCCGCCGCCGACGCCGATGAGCGACGGCGAACTCGCACGCGCGATCGCCGAGTTCCTCAAGGAGCAGCCGTCGAGCTCATCCGTCGCGACTCTCGGCCGGCGGCTCGATTCCTCCACTCCGCTGTAGCAGTTTATTCTCGCGAGCGCGGAACGAATGTTTCGCGCGCACGTTGAAGACAGCTTCACGGCAAGACACATTCACGGCAAGTGAGACCCGACATGCCCGCGTGGCTCGAAGTTTTGCTCAACCTGTCCGGCTATGCCGGCTTCGTCGCGCTCGCGAGCCGCGGCGCCGCGTGCCCGGGCCGTTCCGCCGAGGAACGCTAATTCGCGTGCGGCGCCTGCCCTGCGGTGCGCACCAGCCTGTCGGCCTTAACCGCGACGCGCGTGTCCTCGGCTTGCGGCCGCAGCGAGAAGCTGATCACCACGAAGGCGAGACAGAACAGCGAGCCGACGAGGGCGACGCGCCGGTAGGTGTGACGGTCGCCTTGATAAAAGGTGGGTTCTGAAAAAGGTGTCATGAGAAAGCTGCTTCTTGGCAAAGTCGTTCTTGTCTTTGCAAGAACACCTACTCCAGCCAGCGGCCAACGCAACGCGATTGGGCTTTTAACCTAACCGAATAGGGTTATCGGCATCGGCGCAAACTTTCGTTAGGCGTTGCGCGGGCGTCTGCCGACCGGCTTTGTTCCAGCTTCGCCCGCATTTCGTTCTCGAAGAACGAATCGGATTCGAAGAAATCGGCACGGAGCATCTCTTAACAAATCATTTGCGCACAAACGAATGCGCGATCCTATCGGGCCGTCACGTCGTCTCGTCGGACTTCAGCACTGGCGGCGGCACTTGCGGCACCGACGGCCTGCCTTTGCGCAGGCGCGGATGCCTGTCGTACCAGAACACTTTGGCGATCTCGGCTAGAAACCAGCACGCATCCATTGTCGCTCTCCATTGCCTCACAGCGTAACGGGGCGACGAGGATAGGACTGTGCAAAGAATCACGCATGCGGCGCCCGTGTCCCGCCTCGACACAGAAGCCACGGCTTGTTCTGCATCCGACTCCATTTCGTTCGCAAAGAACGAATCGGAGTCGAGAAAATCAGCGCGCAGCGATTCCTAACGATCGGTGAAGCCACGCGGTGTCATGTCTTCATTCTTCGGCGGCAGAAATTTCGAGACGACCGCAAACACGATGACGATCTCGCGCTGGCCGATGATTGGAAATCGGTGCCGCGCCTCACGCCGCCCGCTTCGCCTTGTCCTTCTCGGAAAAACATTCGAGGATCTGGATGCGGAGCTCTTCGGCGGCCGGGCCTTCGACCTTCCTGAGCTGATTCCAGAGTCTGATCACTTCGCGCTGTTTCTCGACGGTCATGAATCACCTCCAATGTGGATGCCCAACTAGAACAAAATGAGAACAAAAAGTCCAGCCCTCCCGCCGGTTTTCCTGTGCACGTTACCTTGAACCTTTTCAGGCCTGCGCGGACCCATGGAAGCTGGGGATTTCAGCGCCCGGTCAATATCGCAGCGCCGCGATGGACGAACATATTCCGTCACCGCGGCGCTGTTGCTTTTTGGATTTTCAACCTTAAGTTTGAACATGCGGCTGGCGGCCAGGCGCTGAAATCCCAACGCCGTCGGCCAGAAGAGCCCCGTGCGAAAGCGCGGGGTTTTTCTTTTGCGCGGCGGGCTCGATGCCGGGCACGCGACATCGCGGGAACGCGGCTGCGCCCTGCCCGTTGCTCTCTTCGGAGAGAGGGACCGTGGCCAGAAAATATTACGCCGTCGAGGTGGTGCGTCAGATCGAGGAGACCGTGGAGATCATGGTCGAGGCGCCCGACCAAACCAGCGCGCACGATGCCGCGCTCGCGCATCTGAAGGCGCACGGCGCCGAATACCAGTGGCTCAATCCCAAATGCGATCTCGTGGTCTGGCGTGAACGCCAGGTCGATACGCCCGCGATCGTGGACGTCTCGGTTTGACGGCGCCGACGGCGGAACGGGTTGTCCCTCCCCGCGTTGTCCGGCCGATAGCATCCTGCTGACCGCTGTGCGACGCGGCCGGTCAGCGCTGAAGAACCCCGCGGCATGCGGGGTTTTTCTTGCTGGCTTTTGCTTGGAGGCGCGATGGTTTGCGAGTTCTGTGAAAAGGACATCCCGATCGGCCTTGCGATCTGCCCGCATTGCGGCAAGCCGCAGAGCGCGCCCGGAGAGAACGGCCGTCGGATTCTGTGGTTCGTGCTCGGTGTCGTCGCAATGTTCGGCATTGCCGTTGCCGAGCATCATTTTGTCTTCAGCCGTTGAAGCGACTGGATCGCAGCCAGCTGCCGCAAATCGTCAGACCGGCAAATTATCCGTCATGCCAGGCGGCACCTCGCCCGGCTCGGTCCGCTCGGCGAGCAGCTCCTTTTCGGCCTGGTACCAGTAAGTGTCCATCCGCCCTGCGGGCTCGCCGGCCTCACGCCAGAGATGATAGGCGCGGTCTCGAATGTCTTCCTCGCTCAGGCTCGCCATGTGCTTCCTCCCTTTCGGAGGCAAAGCCTATAACGCCCGCGAGTTCCCTTCCAGCGTCCGCCAATGCGGTCGCTGCGGTGCTTCGCGAAACGAAGCCGCCGCAACGAGAGCGCTGGATCGCCGGTGTCTTAGACGGAGTCCTTGGCCACCTTCAGGGGCGAGGCCTTCACCGACTTGCTGGCGGGCTTGGCCGCAAACTGCATCGGCTCCTTGGTGAAGGGATTGACGCCCATGCGGGCTTCGGTCGCGGGCTTGTTCACCACCGACATCTTCACGAAGCCGGGAATGACGAACTCGCCGGACTCGTTGAGCTCCTTGTAGCCGACCGTGGCCATGTACTCGATCACCTGCTTCACGTCGTTCTTGGAGAGCTGCGTGCCCTCGGCAATTGCATCGATCAATTGGGTTTTCGTCATCTTCGCCATGTCTGAATTCCTTGTGTGGGGGGCGAGCAAATCCTTGCTCAGGACGCGGCAGAACCACGCAAGTGTGATGCTGATTCATACCGGAAGTCATGAAGTCACGGGGCTTAGACCCCATCGAGGCCCAAAATACAAGCAGGGGTTCTGCGGGGGTTCCGCGGCGCTGTTGAAAGCCCATGCGGCCGGCGTCGTCTTGTTTTGAACCATTCGCCTTCAGGCGCGTCTAACTCCTTGAAGTCCCCAAGCTTCACCCCCATCAGAAAGCCCCGCTTCCCCCAGGCGGGGTTTTCGCTTTTGGATGCCCGCGCCCCGGCTGCTATAGGATCGGGCGTTGTTCATGAGGGGCTGATGAAGATTGCCATTGTACTGGCCGGCGTGATCGTCGTTGCCGTCGCCGCCCTTGTCGCCGTCCGGCCGGACTTCCTGAAGCCTGCGTCCCTCGCCCTGGTGAAGAAGTCCGACATCTTCGGCTTCTCGCCCGGCATGACCTTCGAGGAGACCAGCAAGCTCGTCACACAGCGCCGCTACCGCTGCCGCCAGGGCCAGGGCTCGTACGTCCTCGAATGCGAGATCAACGGCGCCAGGGTTACGGTCACCAGCGACGACATCGACGCTCAGCACCCGATCCGGCGCGTCCATGCCGAGCTGACCAATCCGGGCCCGCAGGACGAAGCGGTCAAATCGATCTCCGAGCAGTTCAACGCGCAAGCCATCAAGGACGCCCGCGACGGATGGACATGGATCGTCGGCCGCGGGCTGAAGCTGGGCTATGACGGAAGCGCCTTGACGCTCATGGCCGGGGCCGAGGCGGCCGGCAAGGAAGAAGCCATGCGCTAGAGCGCGGTGAGTTCACCTCTCCCGTGGGAGAGGTAGAACTCGGGCAGCCGACTGAGCCTAATTCCATCGCGCCTGAGGGCGCGCCGCTTATCCCCAGCTACCGCGTCACCTCACCGTGAAACTTGCAATCCGGCCTACCTTGTCAAGACTTCGGTAACCTAACGCCTCCACTCTCCTCATCAGTATCGTTGCGTTGGAGTACCCCACAGTGCTGGATTTTGACGAGCTGCGTGAACTCGCGGCCGACGTTCGCGTGTTTGTCGACATTGCCGAAGACAAGGCCGAAGCGCTCCGCGCCGTGATCGCGGCTTATGACGTGGTGCTGGCGATCTTCCCCTCGCAGGAGGGCATGGGCCTTCACGTCATCAAGGGCAAGGAGATCCTCGACAGGATCGCAAGCTCGCGGACGAGCACGATGTATAGCCACACGGCGATCGCGGTTCCCGATCTGCAGCATGCACAAGCGCTCAAGCTCCTGACCGCGCCCGTCGAGCAACGGATCGCGGCGTAGTTGCAGGACGGCGCCGCGGGGCTCCGCGGTTAGAAACCCCCTCGCGTTAAGCGGCGTTGTCATGCGCACGGCCGGGTGACAACCGGACGCAACGGAGATGTTGGACGCGGCGCATTTTTCCGGTTTCTGCCCGCGACATCAACGCATCGGTACGCGCTGACAACTAACCTGTTCCCGGCACGTGCACCCTTGCCGACCCTTGCCGGGTGAACCTTACAATATGGTCATGCCGGGAACGCTGACTTCTCACGCAAGTTGACTCCATATCAGACAAGGAGATCGACATGAGCGTTGAAGGCAAGGCCAAGGAAGCAGCCGGCTACGTCAAGGAAGAGCTTTACGAGCACGGCAAGCCCCCCGAGAGCCAGAAGAAGGCCCAGGAAGGCCGCGACCTCAGAAACGAAGGCCGCGTCGAGGACGGCAAGCCGCCGAAGACCACGAAGCCCGGCACCAGTCACTAGACGGATTTTTCGAAAGCCGCCCTTGGCCATGTCAGGGGCGGTTTTTTGCGCCTGTGCGCAGCGCGCAGCGGCCGCTCCGGCTATCGTCCGGCCAGATGTTTTTCGCGAGGGGGTGATGCGTCAATGCCCCAGCAAAAGCACCACAGCGCCAATCACGATGCAGCCAAGGCCGAAGATCGCCGTCGCGATTTCGACGACGTTTTCCAGCCCGAAGAACCTGACGATGGCGCTCCATGCGGCAGACAGCAGGATATCCACGATCGCGCTGAGCAGGGCCTGGAGCATGCAGATTGGTCGGGCCGGCGTCGTTTCGGGTTCAACCGCGGTCGCCAGGCAGCCCCTGCAGGGTCGCGGCTTTAGCCGGACGACGGAACGCCCCCCGCGAGAATGGTTCTCTTTTCAGGCAATCTCCTTCATAGTGCGGCATGGCCAAAACAAAAGTGACTTTCAAAGTTGTACGGATCGCGGACGGCGACTGGAAAATACTTGCGGATTATCCCGGCGCCGAGCAGCGGGAAATCACGGGGTTCACCAGCAAGGCAGATGCAGACGACTGGATGAATGGCGACCGCAAGATCGCCTGGCTCCGCTCGCAGGGCTATGCCAAGTGACGCGATAGCCGGACCCGACGGCGCTCGCACGCGTTGCCCTTCAACGGGGACCATCACATGCCGACGAAGGCGCGCGAGTACATCGACTTCTGGACCGAGAACAGCGTCCATGCCGCCGAGCAATACGGGACGACCGGCGCTTCGCAGAAGGTGAGCGAGCTCGTCGGCCGCCTTGTCGAAGGCGCCAAGGAGCAAGGCATCGCCCAGAACGATATGGAGAAAGAGGTCGGCGACCTCACGGCGTACATCCGGGACAAGCTCGGCGCGGCCAACCAGACCGAGCAGGGCCGCCGCAAGTAGAACATGCCCTGCTCGCTTCAGCGCGCCGTCAATTGGGTGCGGAGCTTGTCATGCGCCTTGGATTGATGGCCGTCCTTCTCCTTGTTCCTATGACATCGACTTCATCATACGGACTGGGCTTGACCGACTCTCGGGCGAAAACGCCGCCCGTCGGGGCGGCCTTCGATCAATTGTCGCATTTGCCGGGATTGGCCGTGCACCAGCGGCTCACTTCTCCGCCGCTCCAGCCTCTGGCCTTGTTGACCGACACGCATTCCTCATACGTGCAGGTCTTCTTGGCTTGGGACTTCTTTTGTTGAGCGAGGGCCGGACCGGCCCCAAGGACAATCGCAATCACGAGCAGGTATTTCATCAAACCTCCAATTCCAAACGGCTTGTACTTAGCAGAGAAATTGATGCCGGCGATAGGCACGCACCGGGTTGGGGCATCGAGCGGAATTAGTTACGGTTACGCGGCGAGGCCCGCGGGGTTGCGAGGCTTGCCAACATCACCTTTTCCGTGTGAAAAACAGAACAGTTACCTAGCCATTTGAGGTATTTGGGATGGCGTTAGTCCGACGTGCGACCAAGAAAATCTCTCGCACGAGGAATCGTGGCAGAATCCGCATCTCGATAGATGGATCGTGGACCGCCGCAGATTTCGCGGATCTATTCGATAGCCTGGATGCGCTGAACGCGTTCGTCCAGTTCAGGACGATCAGGAATAGGCCGACTGACTTCGAGCGCACTCGATTCGGTCGATCCGCATCTCCGCTAATGGTTCGCCAAATTAGTTTTGCCAGTCCCGGATTCACCGATCTCACAGGTCTGGGAAAGGTCGTTAAAGAAATCAGATTGTTCATAAGAGACATTTTCGAGCGGCAGGACTCCAAAGAAGATAAGCGACTTGCGCGAGAGGAGAAACGACAGGTGATCCTCGGAAAGAAAATCGCCAACGCAGAGAGACTCATCAAGCTTGCGAAAAATATGGGCATCTCAAAGAAGGATCGGAAGGCGCTCATTGAGCGCGCTATTCGAGCTGATGATTACTTCGAAAAGCAGATCGAGCAAGAAAAGCTCACAGCAGTCGACTGATCTCGCTGGTCAGCTAGAGCATTGCTGCGAGTAATGGGGCGAATCGCGAGGCCAGTACAATAAATTCGCTCGCCATCGCCACCCTGCTCTGCAGCTCAGTCCGCGCTTGGCGGATCAAGCCAATTGAGTGCACTTAATCGCCATCGTCGCTCTGCTGACTCCGCGACTTCGGTCGCATGCTTGGCAGGCAGCCAATAGAGTGCACCGTAATTCGAATTCAACTTTCGTCGAACTGGCTATGTAGCCATTTGACTCTAGAGCTACTTTTGGTTGTGATGGTCCTTTGATTCATTATTTTACGAGGGACCAATGCCTTTTCCGAAGGGGCGTCATCCGGGCGCCACTTGGCGTAAAGCCGACCTTCAATGCCACTCTCCTCGAGATACTAACTGGAAGGATCCGCCCTCCCTCCCGGGTGGCTCTGCTGAGGGCGAGGCGGCGCGAGCAGCTTGGGCGACGTCCTTCATAGACGCATGCGTTGAGCGATCGCTCGGGTTGATTTCCATCACAGATCACCATGACATCAACTTCCTTCCCTATGTCATCAATGCATCAAAAGTGAATGGGTCCGTTTACGTTTACCCTGGCATCGAAGTGACTTGTAGCGACAAGACCCAATGCTTGGCGATTTTCGATCCCGATTCCGATCCAACTGTGTGGACGCGGTTAATCCATCAACTGCCTGAAATCGAGATGGCGCCAGCCAACGACGCAAAGATCGCTCAGACGGAGGTTGCCAACATCACGATCGAGACGCTGTTTGAGCGTGTTGCCAACGATACCGTCCTGCGTGACCACTGCATCTTGTTGCCGCATTTCAGCGATGGCGACGCTCATAAGCATCTGAATGTTGAAGGCCACCAACTCCGGTTCTGCAACATAAATTGCGACGGTGTTTATATCGAGAAACAATATTCAGACTTGCTCCCTGAAACAAGGCGGAAAGCCTTCGGTGAAATTGAAGAGTGGGGCAAGCGCCGACGGGCATTCATCGCGACTGGCGATAATCGCAAGGCGAATTGGGAGCGGCTCGGCTTTCATGATTGCTGGATCAAGTTAGGAGAGGCTTCAATAGAGGGAATAAGGCAGGCCTTGCTAGCGGACGAAGCTCGCATTGCATATGCCACCCCAAGCGCCCCAATCGACAAGATTGTAGAACTCAAAGTGATGTCGTCCCTCACGGGCCAGAATGAATTCTCGGTGTCTTTCAATGAAGGCTTCAACGCCATTATCGGGGGACGCGGAGCAGGAAAAAGCGCCCTCCTCGAATACCTTCGCTTTGGGCTCGGTCGGACCGAGAGTGACTTGCCTTCGCTGGATGGAGAAACTCTTCACGACCGCGAAGCGCGCTTGATCAACGAGACGCTTGTTGATGGATATGTGGAAGTGGTGATCGATCGCGGTGGCGTTCAGGAGACATGGCATCGAAATCTATTGGACCGCGACACTATAACAATCGCAGATGCTTCCGGGACACTAACGGCTGAGACCATCGCGGACGCTCAAAGGAGATTCCGAGCTCGTGCATTCTACCAAAAAGGCCTTTCGACGACTATGAGCCGTGAAGCTGCAGCGGCCGAGCAAATCACGGGGATTGCAGCAGCGGAGCAACTGGATCAACGCCGCGAAATCGATGGCTCTATAGACGCCATCAAGAGGCAGATCGGCGCAACGATGCGGGACCTCGCCGCGCTATGGCAGATCCAGCTGGAACGCCGGCGGGGGGCGGCCAGCATCTCTGACTTAAAGCGTCGGATTGCTGCTGTCTCCGAACGACTGAGGAAAGAAGGTGTTCAACAAGCCACGCTCGATATCCTGGCCAACAAACCTGTATTTGACCGTGGCAAAAGCTATCAAGGTGAAGTTCGGTCGGCCATAGATTCGGACCGCGAAAGATTCGATAAGCTGAAAACCTCGATACTCAATGTCCGTCTATCTCGATTTGAAGGCGTCGACGATTTCTCCGAGCTGAAGGCTTTGAATGATGCGATGGACAAGGCTCGGACTGCGACTGCCGGGCACATCGACTCCGCATTAGCCGAACTTGAGCAACTTGAAGAAGCCTATAAGATTGCAGCGTCCGCGTTTGAAATTCGAAGCGAGAGCTTTGCTCAGCAGCACTCGGCGGCCCTTCAGGCCCAAACATCCAGCAAGCAGTTATTGGACGATTCGAAAAAATTGGCGGGAGAGCTGAGCGCGCTCGAGCAGACAGATATCGAATTGACCAAAAGGGAATCGCTCGCAGTCGCTGGGATTAGATCGCCTAAAGCATGCTGGCCGCTAAGCGCCGGTTAGTGGCAGAGCCGAAGCGACCCCCTGCCCCTCCTCCCACTTTCCTGCTATCTCCTACCCCCGCCGTTCCGGCCCAAAGCAAAACCCCACCCGTCCAAGGGAGCAACAACCATGCGATACCTCCACACCATGCTGCGCGTGCGCAATCTCGATGTCGCGCTGAAGTTTTACCAGGATGCGCTTGGCTTGAAGGAGGTGCGGCGGATCGAGAACGACAAGGGGCGGTTCACGCTCGTCTTCCTGTGCTCGGCGGACGATCTCGACGCGCTCACGGATCAGCCCAAGACGCGCGGCGCGCCGCTGGTCGAGCTCACTTACAATTGGGACGAGGAGACCTATGGCGAGGACCGCTTCTTCGGCCATCTCGCCTATGAGGTCGACGACATCTACGCCACTTGCGAGAAGCTGATGAAGGCCGGCGTCACCATCAACCGTCCCCCGCGCGACGGCAACATGGCCTTCGTCCGCTCGCCGGATCTGCACTCGATCGAGCTCTTGCAGAAGGGCGAGCCGAAGGCGCCGCAGGAGCCGTGGTCGTCGATGCCCAACACCGGCCATTGGTAAGGGCTATCAGTAGGAACCAGCCCCCGTCCGATGCGTTCTTTCTTCGACAATGCGATTGGAGGAGGACGCGATGGGACGTGGAATCTTGTTGTGGCTGCTGGGCGTGCCGATCCCGGTGATCATTCTGCTGTGGTTGTTCTTCGGCCACTGAAGCCGGCTCGGCTTGCTGACGGAAAGCTCCGCCCATGGCGGAGCTTTTTGCATGAGGGCTAGATGCAATCGCGCCTCGCTCGCTCGCGTGAATTCCGCTATCACCCGCGCCAACGAAACGCTGCGGGAGGATGTCATGCCGGAGCAAAAGCTGACGATCTGGGGCCGTGCCAATTCGGTCAACGTGCAGAAGGTGCTGTGGTGCCTCACCGAACTTGGCCTCTCCTATGAGCGCATCGATGCCGGCATGGCGTTCGGCAAGACCCGCGAGGCCGACTATCTCGCGATGAATCCCAATGCGCGGATCCCGACGCTGGTCGAGGGCGACTTCGTGCTGTGGGAATCCAATTCGATCATGCGCTATCTCTGCCTCGCGCATGGACGCGGCACGCCGATCTATCCGGAGGCGCCAAAGCTGCGCACCAGCGTCGACCGCTGGCTCGACTGGACGCTGTCGATGGTGCAGCCGGTCGACCGTCCCGTGTTCTGGGGCATCGTGCGCACGGCGCCGGCCGAGCGCGACATGATCCAGGTGCAGAAGGATGCGGACGCGGCCGCCGAGGTCTGGGCCATCGCCGACCGCCTGCTCTCATCGCGCCCGTTCATGGACGGCGATGCGTTCACGCTCGCCGACATCGCGATCGGCGCCTATGCGCGGCGCTGGCTCGGCGTCGAGGGCATCACCCGCCCGGCCCAGCCGCACCTGACGCGCTGGCTCGCCGATCTGGGCAAACGCCCCGGTTTTGCGCAGTTTGTCGCACCGCCAATGTCGTGAGCCGGCGGCGCGGCGCAAGCTGCGGTGATGTCGCGATGAATCCCGCGAATGGCGCAGGAAACCGGCGCGAGGCCGGCCCTTGACGGCTACTGTGCATGGGGTTGTTTTCGCAGTTTTTGTTTTGGGGACCTAGCCCCAGCCGCGCTCGACCAGCAGCACGCAGATGATCAGCACCAGCGTCACCACCGCGGTGGCGAGCTTCGCCGTCCAGCTCAGGCCGCGGCCGACCCACCACAGCAGCGCGCAGTACATCACGAAGGGGACGATGATGTCGGGCCGCATCAGGTCCGGCGGCATGCGGCTTCAGCGCCGGATGCTCGTGTCGCCCCTGATCGAGCCGCCGACCTGCACGCAGGTGCCGGTGCCCTCGACCATGACGAAGCGCGGACCATAGGAGGCGCAGGAGCCCGCCTTGGCCGCCCCGCTTGTGCCCTTCAGCGGCAGCGCCTTGTCAGCCTGTGGCCGCTCCGCAGGCGGCAGGCGCAGGCTCTCCGTCGCCATCGCGGAGGTGGCTGCGAATGAGAGGAGGATGAGGAGCGGCGCACGCATGAAGCCGTTCTAGCCCGGACCGGCCTCAGGCGCCATCGGGCCCGCCTCGCCCGAGATCAGATGAACTTGACGCCGGCCGACTTGCCGCGGCGCCAGACCACCTGGCAGCTCCGCCCGGTCCGCGCATCGCGCGCGAACGCCATCCGGATCACGCCCGGAAGCTGGCTGGCGTCCTCGTCCATCGTGATCTTCGCGCCGCTGGCCGAGATGTCCTGGACCAGGCAATGCCGTGCCGCGAATCCGCCGTCGAGCGTGATCCAGGCGTGCTGCGACAGCGATTTGCGGGCTGCGCGCTTCTTGGGCTGTGGCATCGGCTTAAATGTCTCCGGTTCCAGCGCTATCTCAGGGGCCCCTAAGAAACCGTTGAAATCACCCCCGAATGATCCCGGGGTGGAGGCTATCCACCGGGGCCAAAAACCCGTTCCCGAACGGCTTGCCCGACGGCCGAAAGGCCACTATACGTTCGCCCGCTGCAAGCCGCCGGGCACTGTTCGGGCGGCCGGCGGCCGTGCCGCGGGAAGCGGCGGGGCCCTGTGTTGCTCCCTTCGTCTATCGGTTAGGACGCCACCCTTTCACGGTGGAGAGAGCGGTTCGATTCCGCTAGGGAGCGCCATCCATCCGGCCCATCGGATGACGCGGCAAAATAGGCCGCCATGAACCTCCCCACCCCTCGCCGCCGACCAATGCTCCATTGGAACCGGTGCAAGGCCCATGGCGCAGCGCAAATCCCCCTCGGACGGCCAGACCGGCGTCATCCCAGCGCCGCCGGCCTGGATGCGCCGTACGGCCTCCCATGCGCCCGGGCGGCGCGCCGGAATGCTCGAGCACATGGCGCGCGCCAGATCGCTTCCGCAGCCTCAGGCCGCAACGGCCGCAGCGCCATCGCGCATGAACGGCATGGTCGACATTCTCGGCGATGCCTTCGGCTACACGGTGCTGTTCGGAATCATCGCATTGTTCTTCCAGTCGCGCATCCCGCTCTATCTCGGCGCGTTTCTTTTCCTGAGCGATGACGCGCGCATCGAGCGCGCGCTCGGAACGCTCGGCATCCGGCTCGAGCCGGATACGATCGGGCCCGACATCATCAAGGGTTTCGTCTCCCTGTTCGGGTGGTTCGCGCTGCTCGCGTCCTTGAAAGGCTCCCTGCCCGCCTGGCTCGCACCGTGGCTGCCTCCAACCGAGACATGGTCTATCATCGCCGGCCTCGCCGTCGTGCTCGCCATCGTCGAAGCATTCGCAACGCGCGCGATGCGGCGCGCATGGCCGTGGTTCGGACTCCCGATCAGGCCGGACAGCCTGACCTGGACGGCGATCAAGCTCGTCATGGCCCTTGGCGCAGTGGCGCTGCTGGTGCTGCTCGGATGACGCGATCGTGAGGCCGTGAGCCGAACAAACGCGGCTCTGTGCCGCGCGCGCATTTACCGGAAATTTACCCCTGCTCATGAACGCCGGTATCATTTGCTTAGAATTTGACCGCTACCGTGGATTTACGGGAGTTCCTCCGAAACACGATTGGCGCTTATGTCCGTCTCCGAGTTCCTCAGGCAGCGTGCGGTGGACGTTACCGTGGACGGCAGCTACTCGCTGCCCCGCTGGTATGATTGCGAGGGCAAGCTGCGCACCTTCGCCTGCCGCACCAAACGTGTCTCTCCGTTCCGCATGATCGTGGACGTGCCCGTCGTCGGCAAGGTCGGCGAGCGCGTGACCTCCTATTTCCAGGATTTCGGCGAATTCCAGTGTACCATCAGCGCGACGCTCAAATCGGGCTTCCTGATGGAGCTCGACATGACGCGGGCGCGGCGCGCCTGGATGTCGGAAAAGCTGACCTGGCTGGAAAAGAAGCAGAAGGACGCTACCGTTCAGGAGCTGCGCAACGACGCACGCTTCGTTCCCCAGATCTCCCACACCTTCCTGACCCTCGTCGACCGCAGCACCCATCCCTGCTTCATCATCGACGTCTCCACGGCCGGCGTCGCGATATCCTGCGAATACGATCCGCCGATCGGAACCGCGCTTGCGGTCGGTGCCTGCGTCGGGCGCGTCATCCGCAAATTCGACAACGGCTTTGCGGTCAAGTTCGCCGAGAAGCAGCACCGGGACGACCTCGTCCGGCTGATTGTCCGCACGCCCCTGCTGCAGTCGGCCTGACGGCGCGCGAAGCGGCAGGCGGCGGCCGGCTACCGGCCGTCTTGCCTCCGCGACCTTGCCCTATCGCGGCCCCATTGCGGGATCAGCTTTTGAACGTCCCGGCCTCGGGCCGGACGTCTTTTGCAGACCTGCGATCGGGGGACCGGATGGCAGTCGACAAAATCACAGTTGATAAGATCACTTGGGACAGGGTCGGCCGGGTCACCGAGCCCGGGCGCTACATGTACACGTTCGGCTGGCTGACCATCACCGCCGGCGATCTCGATATCTGGAAGCAATACCCGCAAGCCGCCTTCACGCTGCTCGCGCACCATGCCGAGCCGGATGAGACCATCGGTGAGGAGTTCCATCTCGGCGCCTTCGATATCGCGCCCGACGCGCCGCCGCGGTTCACCACCCACTAGGCGTGACCGGGCCGATCTGCGCGGCAGCGCGTTGTCCGGGCGAGGTCAATCCCGCCTCTGGACTCGCCACCCGTGCAGGTGCATCGTGAATCGAAGAAACCTGCACATTACCTTGATCTGACTAGCCAATCGCGATCCGCCGACGGCCGCGCGGTTGTTGGCGTCGGTGACGAGCCGGCTCTGCCATGCGGTTGAATACGCTCGTATTCTACATTTGGCAGTCCCGATGAACGCCGGCTGTCGCGCTTGTTAAGCGAGCCGACAGCAAGCGCATGACACATGGTCGCATCGCTGGGCGTAGATTAGCGGCTCAAGGGAACCTATTTTCGGCGCCGATGTACCTGATTGAAGCGTTACCCACCGTCATCGGAACTGCCGCCATCGCACCGGCGCTGCTGATGCTTTGGCTCGTCATCGCCGCCGAGGAGCGCCCGGGACCGCCGGCCCAGGTCTGGACCGCCTTCCTGCTCGGCGCGGCCAGCATTTCGCTGCTGGGTCTCGCCCGTGCCCCCTTCGCCAAGATGGTGGCCGCCCCCGACGACCCCTGGGCGGCGCTCGCGATGCACTCGGTCTTCGGCGTCGCCCTGCCGGAGGAAGCCGTGAAGGTGATCGCCATCGTGCTGGTCTCCTCGGCCAAGCGGCGGACCTTCGCCAACCCCATGGATACCGTGGTCTATGGCGCCGCGGTCGGCCTCGGTTTCGCCGCTTACGAGAACCTCGCCTATCTGGTGCAGCATGCCGAGATGTGGCGCTCGCTGGCCGCCTTGCGCAGCGTGCTGACGGTGCCGTTCCACGGCGCGCTCGGCATCATCGCCGGCGCTTACCTGACGATCGCACGGGCCGGCACGGCGCTGGGCGCCAACCGCCACCATCGCGACTGGGCCCGCCTGTCCAGCCGCCTGCTGATCTTCGCAGGCCCGCTCGCGCTGCATTCGGCCTTCGACTTCCCGTTGCTCACGCTCCAGCGCATGCCGGACCTCGATCCCAGCTTGCGGATGTGGCTGGGCGCGGGGAGCCTGCTGATCGGCTTCAGCTCGATCGCCTTCGCCATCCGCCTCGTGCGGCGGGTTGCGCGCCACCACGCGCCGCGGACCGACATCGCGCGCGAACGGCTGAGCCAGCTCCGCCGGATGTGGGCGCTGCTGCTCGCCGGCGGCGGCGTCGGCTTTCTGGGCCTCGCTTTCGTGCTGACCTCGATCCATCACTGGCTGATCAACCCCGAGCGCAATCTGACGCTGGCCCTGATCCCGATCGGCTTCGTCTCGATCCTGCTCGGCCTTGCGCTTCTGATCGTCACGATCGCGATCTACGTTCTCGGCCGCAACCGCGTTCGCACCAGTGGCGAGGGTTTTTCGTCAGCGCACGGCGGCGGCTGAGCCGCGGGATGGCAAGAGCGGTGTACGCATAGTAGATTGGGCACACATCTTTCGATACGGAGCCTGCCGATGACATCGCCCGAGGATTTTTCACGGCTGCAATCCGCGATGAGCCAGACCGTGAAGGCGCACTGGAAGGCATTCCTGTTCGAAGGCATTTTGCTGGCCGTGCTCGGCATCGCCGCGCTGATCCTGCCGCCGCTCGCAAGCCTTGCGATCGCGATCTTTCTCGGCTGGATGTTCCTCATCAGCGGTATCGGCGGACTGATCGTGACCTATTGGGCGCGCAGCACGCCGGGCTTCTGGTGGTCGCTGCTCTCGGCCGCGCTCGCCGTGCTCGCCGGCATGCTGTTGCTGGCCCGGCCGATGCAGGCCGTGCTGACGCTGACCATCGTGCTCGGCGCCTATTTCCTCGCCGAGGGCGTCGCCACCATCATGTATGCGCTGGAGCACCGCCGCGAGCCGAGCGGGCGCTGGACGTGGCTGCTGATCTCGGGCCTCGTCGATATCGCGATCTCGTTCATGGTGATCACGGGACTGCCGAGCTCGGCGGAATGGGCGATCGGCATCCTCGTCGGTATCAATTTGCTGTTCGGCGGCGCCACCTTGATCGGCATGGCGTTGGCGGCACGCAACAGCAACACCTGAGACGCCTCGTCGCGCCCTGCGCCGTTTTGGGGGGTGACAACCCGCCAATCGCACGCTATATGAGCGGCCATGATCACCCTCGTCACCAGCTATTTTTGGTACTTTAGCTACGACAGCTCGCTGGCGGCAGGAGGATCGCGCTCAATCTGAATATTGAAGCAAACGTCCGAACAAGCCGCCAGACCTGGCGGCTTTTTTATTGGCCGGCAGGTTCTCGAAACAACAGGAGCCCGCCGTGCTGAGCACGACCGACGATCTTCGTATCCGCGAACTGAAAGAGCTGAGCACGCCGGAAGAGGTGATGCGGGAAGTCCCGCGCACGCTCACCGCGACGCGTGTGGTGATGGCGGCGCGCAACGCCATCCATGCCATTCTCAACGGCCAGGACGACCGCCTGCTGGTCGTGGTTGGCCCCTGCTCGGTCCATGATCCCAAGGCCGCGCTCGACTATGCCGAGCGCCTCGCAGCCCTGCGCGAGGATCTCGCCGACCAGCTCGAGATCGTGATGCGGGTCTATTTCGAGAAGCCGCGCACCACCGTCGGCTGGAAAGGCCTGATCAACGATCCCGATCTCGACGGCAGCTTCGACATCAACAAGGGCCTGCGACTGGCGCGCAACGTGCTGTCGGCGGTCAACAATCTCGGCCTGCCCGCGGGTACCGAATTCCTCGACATGACGACGCCGCAATACATCGCCGACCTCGTGTCCTGGGCCGCGATCGGCGCGCGCACGACCGAGAGCCAGATCCATCGCGAGCTGGCCTCGGGGCTTTCCTGCCCGGTCGGCTTCAAGAACGGCACCGACGGCAACGTGCGCATCGCGGCCGATGCCGTCAAATCAGCCTCGCATCCGCATCACTTCATGGCGGTCACAAAACTCGGCCGCTCCGCGATCGCCTCGACCGCGGGCAACGAGGACTGCCACATCATCCTGCGCGGTGGCAGCAAGCCGAACTACGATGCGGCAAGCGTCGCGGCGGCCTGCAACGATCTGGCGAAGGCGAGCGTCGCACCGTTGGTGATGGTGGATGCGAGCCACGCCAATTCGAGCAAGAAGCCGGAAAACCAGCCGCTGGTCATGACCGACATTGCCGGACAGATCTCGGGCGGCGAGAACCGCGTCATGGGCGTGATGATCGAGAGCAATCTCGTCGCCGGCCGCCAGGACGTGGTGCCGGGCAAGCCGCTCGTCTACGGCCAGAGCATCACCGACGGCTGCATCGACTGGGCGACGACGGCGACGGTCCTCGAGCAGCTCGCTGACGCGGTCGAGATCCGCCGCAACGCCCAGCGTGCGGGGCTGCACGAGCGTACGGCATAAGCCTGAAAAGCGCGGGCGGGGCGAGCTGTCGCGCCCTGCCCGCCGGCTCAGTCGGGTCTTAGCAGCCGCGGCAGATGCTCTTGATCTTCTTGTCGAGTAGAGCGTCTTCCTTGTTTACGGGATTGTTCGGATCGCTCAGATTCTTCTCGCTCGGCACGTCGCTGGCGCGCGGCTGGCGATGACCGACCGGTGCCTGCGGCAGCGATCCCGACGTGGCGCCGCCCGACGTCGATCCCTTGGTGCCGGTCTGCGCAATCGCCGTGCCGCCGAGCAAGGCCACGAGCGATGCTGCCAGCATGATCTTCTTCATGTCCGATCCTCCATTCTCAAACCGGCATCCCCTCACCGCTCACGTCTCGGGCGGGTAGAGATGAACGTCGCCGCAATAGTCCACGATACGATAGCGCGTTTCCGCCACCGCTTCACGCGCATCGCCTGCGGTATTTTGTGCCACCAACACGTAATTCGGCCCCACCGGCGACTTGCCGGAACCGCCCGGAATGTCGATGACATAGTCAGGCTGACACAGCCCTGACACCCGCCCGCGCAACTCTCGCATCAAGTCCTGCCCGTGCGCCAGCGTCGTGCGCAGATGCGCGGTGCCGGGCGCGAGATCGCCGTGATGCAGATAATAGGGCTTGATCCGGCATTCGACGAACGCCCGCATCAAATCCGACAAAGCGGCGATGGTGTCGTTGATCCCGCGCAAGAGCACGGACTGACTCACCATGGGAATCCCGGCATCGACGATCCGCGCGCAGGCCGCGCGGGCCGGTCCCGTCAGCTCGCGCGCATGGTTGGCATGCAGCGCGAGCCAGGTGGTCGCGCCCTCGACCTTCAGCGCCGCCACCATCTCGTCGCTGATGCGCGCGGGCTCGGCCACGGGCACACGGGTGTGCAGACGAATGATCTTGACGTGATCGATTCCCGCAAGATCGGCCATGATCTCGCCCATGCGCCGCGGCGACAGCATCAGGGGATCGCCGCCGGTCAGGATCACCTCCCAGATCTCGCTGTGCGTGCGGATGTAGTCGATGGCCGCGCGATAGGCGCTGTCCGAAAGCACATTCTCCTTGCCGGGCCCCACCATCTCGCGGCGGAAGCAGAAGCGGCAATAGACCGCGCAGACGTGAACGAGCTTGAACAGCACGCGGTCGGGATAGCGATGCACGATGCCTGATACCGGCGAGTGCGCGTGATCGCCGATCGGATCGGCGCTTTCGCCCGGTTGCATCTCCAGTTCGTTTGCGCTCGGAACAAATTGCCGCGCGATGGGATCATCGGGATCGGAGCTGTCGATCAGCTCGACCAGCGCCGGCGTGATCGCGATCGCATAACGCGCGGCGACACGCTCGAGCGCGGGCAACTCCGTAGCGGGGACAAGCTGCGCGGCCACAAGCTCGGCCGGCTCACGCAAGGTGCGTGCAAGATTGGTCTTCGTCATGTCTCACTTAACGTTTCATTTGCAGGCGGTGTCCACACCACCTGATCAATTCTCGCTGCGCCGCTCGCCAGCATCACCAGCCGGTCGAAGCCGAGCGCGACACCGCTCGCCTCCGGCATTGCGGCGACCGCGGCCAGAAAATCCTCGTCCAGCGGATAGGCCTCGCCATAGCGGCGCTGCTTCTCCGCCATCGAGTCCGTGAAGCGCTTGCGCTGCTCCTCGGCATCGGTGAGCTCGCCAAAGCCGTTGGCGAGCTCGACACCGCAGGCGTAGACCTCGAAGCGCTCGGCGACCCGTGGGTCATCGGCCTTCGCCCGTGCCAGCGCCGCCTCTGGAGATGGGTATTCGAACAGAATGGTCAAACGGCCCTGCCCCAGATGCGGCTCGACATGCTCGACCAGGACCTTGCTGAAGATGTCCGACCAGGTGTCGTCCTCGGCCACCCGGACCTTGCCGCCGGCCGCCTGGGCGAGCGCGGCACGGTTACCCTCGTCGCCCGAGATTGTCGACAGCAGGTCGACCCCTGCGAACCGCTCGAAGGCGCCCGCGACCGTCAGAAGCTCCGGCTCGGCGAAGGGATCGGCGGTCCGGCCCCGGAAGGAGAAGGTCCCGATCCCGGTCGCCTGCGCGGCCCGGGCGATGACCACCACGGTATCGGCCATGATGGCGTCATAGGGCGCGCTCGCCCGGTACCATTCCAGCATGGTGAATTCGGGCAGATGCAGGTCGCCGCGCTCGCGGTCGCGGAACACCCGGGCGAACTCGAAAATCCGCTCCTCACCGGCCGCCAGCAGCTTCTTGCAGGCGAATTCCGGCGAGGTCCGCAAATAGCGGCTGGCCCGACTGCCATCGGGCCGCATGATCTCGGTCCGAGGGGCGTGCAGATGGGTCTCGTTGCCCGGAGAGACCTGGAGGATGGAGGTTTCGACCTCGACAAACCCCTGCTCGGCGAAAAAGCCCCGTAAAGCCCCGGTAATGGCCCCCCTGGCCTGGAGGAACGGCCGCCGGTCGAGGTGCCGGTCGGGTGACCAGAACGGTGAAATCAGCTTGTCCCCAGCCATTAACCGACCACTCCGCAGGCCAGCAAAACGCTGGCATCCAACGGCAAAATCAGTATGTTGCGGCCCGAAACAGGCGCCGAGGTCCGATTTGAGGCCCCGAGTCCCCCCGAAATTTGACCACGTCCTGGCCGGAGCCGGGCCAAGCAAGCAGGAAATATAGCTTTGAGAGTCATCGCCAGTTCTATTCGCAAGGGCAACGTGATCGAGCAAGACGGCAAGCTCTATGTCGTCGTGAGCGCCGAGAACATCCATCCCGGCAAGGGCACGCCGGTCAGCCAGATCGAAATGCGCCGAATCTCGGACGGGGTAAAGATCTCCGAGCGCTACAAGACCACCGACCAGGTCGAAAAGGCCACGATCGAAGAGCGCAACTTCACCTTCCTGTACGAAGACGGCGACGGCTTCCACTTCATGAACCCCGAGACCTACGATCAGGTCCAGGTCCCCAAGGACGTGGTCGGCGACGCCGCCGCCTATCTTCAACCGGAAATGACCGTCAAGCTGTCGACCCACGACGTCAATGTGGTCTCGCTCGCGCTGCCGCAGCGCGTGACGCTGGAAGTGGTCGAGACCGAGCCGGTGACCAAGGGCCAGACCGCCTCCTCGTCCTACAAGCCGGCGGTGCTCTCCAACGGCATCCGCACCACGGTGCCGCCGCACATCGCAGTCGGCACCCGCATCGTCGTGATGACGGAAGACGGCTCCTACTCCGAGCGCGCCAAGGACTAATCGAGGGATCAGAGCAGCAGGTGCCGCCGGGGGGCGAGACAGTGGTTGGGAAGAGTTTCCGCTTCGTCTCGCTGCTTCTGGCGTCGCTTTCGCTCTTCACTGCCTCACCGCTCGCTGCGGACGAAATCCGCAGCCCTTCACTGACGGCCCTGCGCGTCGATTGGCGCGCAGCGCTCGATCAGCTCCGCACCGAGATCAACAACCGCCCGATGGTCGCGGGCGACTTCATCTTCGTACCCCGCCGCTCCGTGCCGCGCTACGATCCGCGCGCGATGCCGGCGCTGGTGCAGGTCAACGCGGTCTCCTCACAATTCTTCACCGGGATCGCGCGCAGCTCCGTGCCCGTGCTGCTGCCGTTCGACGCCGCCGCGTATGTCGAGGCGCAGCGCAGCGGCGCGCCCGCGACTCTCGCTTTGTCGCGCTACCAGGCTGATTTCAATTCTGTCGACATGTTCGATGCCGGCCCTGCCGGCTACAGCGCGACCTTCTCGTTCGAGCCCGGCACCGGTGACGGCATGCTGAGCCGCGTCTACGCAAGGCCGGTCGAGGTGCAGATCACGGGCTCGGCACTCGTTTACGACATCGCCGATCCTGCCGGCGGCAAGGGCGAGCCGGTCAAGCCGCTCGCGACAATCTATCCGGACCTGCGCAGGTTCATCCGGGAAGGCTATGTGCGCTACGCCTTCAGCCGCTTCGGCGTCGCCTATGTCGTCTCCATCCAGTGCCTGGACAGCGTCGCAAAACCGCGGCGGCTGGCCTGCAAGGAAGCCTATCCCGTTGCCGAGCGCTTCCTGAAAGCGCTCCGTATCGCCGGCGGCCAGCGCCTGCGGCCGCTCGCAGACATGGCCTCCAGCATCATCGATCGTCCCTCAATGCGTTCGCCGGATTTCATCTACCGGCCAAGCGGCGACATCATCCCGAACACCGGCTACCGCAACAAGGCCGGCCATCCCGATGTGATGGCCTACGCGCAGATCCGCTTTCCGCTCGAAAAGGCGCCGGCATTCGTGCGCTCGCAATCCTACGGCAAGCGCGACAAGACCGACGGCCCGACCGCCTATCCCTGGCGCGACAATTTCTGCGAATCCCGCAGTTTCGAGGTCTGGCAATGCAGCGGCGGCTATGGCCACCAGGGCGAGGACATCCGTGCCGCCGACTGCCCGCCGCCCGGCGAAGGCCGCGCCCCCTGCGATCCCAAGCAGCGCGGCGTCGTCGCCGTGCGCGACGCCATCGTGATCCGCAGCTCCAAGGACCAGGCCGCGACGCTTCAAGTCAACAGCCGCACCGAGCACATCCGATTCCGCTACATGCACATGAACCCGCAGGCGATGAATGCCGACGGCGTGCTCAACGGCCGCATCGTCACCGAGGGCGAGAAGATCGGCGTGGTCTCGAATTATCTCGACCATCCCGCCGGCACCTCGATGCACCTGCATTTCGACGTACAGGTGTTCACCCGCGACGGCTGGATCTGGGTCAGCCCCTACGTCACGCTGGTCTCGGCCTATGAACGCCTGATCCACGCCCGCGGCCGCGAGGTCGGCCCGGAGATCGCCGGCACGCCGCAGCCGGTGGCGCACGCGTTGCCGGACGACGTGATCAAGCCCGACCTGCGCGAGGGATCGGGCGGCGAGGAGAACTGACGACTTGCTCGTTCCGATGCCGGGGGCAAGAGCGTGTCGTCGCGCGCACCGCCGGCTCGGACCATGAAGGGACAGACTTGATGAGTGTCGGCCTGCTCGGTCTTCTCGACGATATCGCGGCGATTGCAAAGGTGGCAGCCGCCTCGCTCGACGATGTAGCGAGCCAGGCTGCCAAAGCGGGAACAAAGGCGGCCGGCGTGGTCATCGATGACGCGGCTGTCACGCCGAACTACGTGATCGGCTTTGCTGCGAAACGCGAATTGCCGATCGTCGGCAAGATTGCGGTCGGCTCGCTGCGCAACAAATTACTGATCCTGCTTCCCGTTGCGCTGCTGCTTGGCTATTTCCTTCCCGCCGCGGTCACGCCGCTGCTGATGCTGGGCGGAGCCTTTCTCTGCTACGAGGGGGCCGAGAAGGTGCTCGAAGCCGTGATGCCGCATCAGGCGCACCACCACGAAGCTCAGCTCCAGCCGATTGCGCTGAATGCCCGATCGGTCGAGGACGAGAAGGTCGCGAGCGCCATCAAGACAGATTTCATCCTGTCGGCGGAGATCATGGCGATCACGCTGGCGGCTCTCCCGGCGGGCAACATCTGGACACAGGCGGTGGTGCTGGCACTGGTCGGCTTCGGTATCACGGTCGGGGTCTACGGCGTGGTGGCCCTGATCGTGAAGGCTGACGATGTCGGAGTGGCCCTTGCGGGCTATACCAGCGCCTCAATCATCGGCGGCGCGATCCGCTTGCTTGGGCGCGCGCTGGTCCGCGGCATGCCTGCCTTCCTGGCGGTGCTGAGCACTATCGGCACCGCCGCTATGGTCTGGGTCGGCGGCGGCATCATCCTGCACGGCATCGAACAATATGGCCCGCCCGTAATCGGCCGCACGGTCCACGCAGCAACAGAGGCTGCCGCACACCTTCTTCCATCCGTTGCCGGCATCATCGAATGGTCGGTCGAGGCGGCCATCTCAGGCGTGCTTGGCCTGCTTGTCGGCGCACTTGCGATTCCCGCAGTCGAATACGGTCTCTCACCGGCATGGAAACGGCTGAGGCGATCCTAGCCTTCCTGTTCGCTGTATCCGGACTACGAGTGCCGGCTACTCCAACAGCGTCGTGAGCTGCGCGCCCTCATCCGCCACGAACACCGCGATCAATTCCGCGGGCTCCGTCATGCTAGCGTTGGCCGAGACCAGATGCGTCGAACCCGGCGGCTCGAAAAAAGACTGGCCGACGCCGAACGTCTCGACCGGACCGCCGCCGAGCTGGGAGCGGATCTCGCCCTTGGTGATGTAGGCCGTCACCGAGCCGGCGTGACGATGTGGCCGCGAGAATCCGCCGGGACCGTAGAACACACGCACGATGGTGACGCGCTTGCCCGGCACGTTCGGCAGTGCGTAGGAGCCGATCGGCTCGACCTTGTCGAGCGGCGAGCTTTCCGCCGCCGTCGCACACAGCGGCGCCAGCACGCCGGACACCGTGTCCATCGTCACCGGCAGCGCCTTGCCGACGGCCAGTGCACAGGCGAGCCCGCCGACGACGGCGAACGCCATCGCGCGCGATGGCATCGGGCGCTGCGTGGCGGCCAAACTGATTGCTGTCATGACAACCTCCCTTTGTTTTCCCCTTGTGGCAGTCAAGACGGCGCGGCATTCGCGACGGGTCGCTTCGCCGGGGTCCAGCGATAGGCCGCGCCAAACCGGTTCCAGACATTGATCGAGGCGACCGCCGAGGTCAGGTACATCAGCTCGGTCGCGGAAAATTCACGGGAGGCCTCCGCATAGACCTCCTCGCTGACGCCGTCGGGCAGGAAGGTCAGCGCCTCGGCCCAGGCCAGCGCGGCGCGCTCGCGCGCGGAAAAGACCGGCGCCTCGCGCCACACTGCGACCAGATTGAGCTTGTCCACGGGAACGCCGATGCGCTCGGAGAGGAGGATGTGATGCTGTACGCAGAAGGCGCAGCCATTGATCTGCGAGGCGCGCAGCTTGACGAGCTCGAGGAGCTGCTTGTCGAGACCCGCCTTGGCCGCCAGCTGGCCGAGGGCCAGCACCAGCTCATACGCATCGGGCGCGATCGTCTTGAAATCCTCGTATTCGCTGCGGGCGTGTGACATTGCCGTTCATCTCGTCTTATTGTAAGTGTGCTTACACTGTATAAGAGCTCTTACATGATACGCAAGACCGCTGACATCACGAGATCGAAAACCTTGCGCAAGTCGCCGCCGCCCGCCGAGGGCGGCGCCGTTCGCGTGCCTGCCGCAGGCGAAGGCAAGCGCGGCGAACAAGGCTATCTCGGCTATCTCCTGCGCCAGGCCCATGCCGCCGTCCGGCTGACGATGGAACGGACCCTTGCCGATCTCGGCGTGACCTCGCCGCAATTTGCCGTGCTGACGATGCTGAATGCCTATCCGGGCCTGTCGGGCGCCGACGTCGCCCGCCTCACCTTCCTGACGCCGCAGACGGTCGGCGTGATCATCCGCAATCTCGAGCGCGACGGCGCGATTCTGATGACGCCGCATCCCGTCCACGGCCGCATCCAGCAATGGACGCTGACGCCGCGGGGCACGACATTGTTGAAGGCTTGCAGGGAGCGCGTGATCGCGCTGGAGAAGCGGCTTGCGGCCGGCCTCGATGCCAAGGCCGAGGCGAGCATTCGCCGCTGGCTCGCTAACGTCGCAACCGAATTGCAGGACGACCAAGCCTAGTCGCCGCCGCCTCCGTCACCACCGTCGCATCCGCCGGCATCCGAGAAGTCGCCACCGGGGTCGCCGCCGCCTTGAATGCCGCGGCCGAAGTTCTCGGCAATGATCATCAGGATCACGACGAACAGTCCTGCGCCGAACGGCCAGGGATTGGCACGGATGATGTCGAACAGCTCCCGCATGCGCGTATCCTACGCAGACGGACGCGAACCGACCGTAAGCGGCAGGCTTAAAATTGGGGATATCCGGCGCGGCGCAGGCGCGAGCTAGCCACCCTTCAACGCTTTCTTAACCTCGCCGTCGGGCCAGCTCTCACCCGCGGCGATCACGCGTACGCGGCTTTGATCGGTGCCATTCACCAGCACATGCGAACTCACCCGCTCGCCGCTTCGCTCCAGGTGCAGATCGGTGTCGGGCTTCCAGCTCAGCGTCGTTGCGAGATCGCCGGGATAAATCTTCCATTGCGATCCGTCGTCGAGTTCGACGACATGGCTCTCGGCATGTGCGCGTATCTTCATTCCACCCCGAATGCTCGAGAACAGGCTGCGTGCGGAAGGCGGCCCCGGCCAAGCCGGGGCCCTGTTCCGTCAGTCGTTGTCGTGATGAATCACGGTCTTGCTGCGATTGCCGAATTCATCTTCCTTCTTGATCACGGTGGTGCGGTTCGATGGCTCGCGCTCCTTGATGACCGTGGTGCGGTCGCGATCACGGTCCCGCTCACGATATTCGTGGGACTGTCCGACCGTCACGCCGGCGCCGACCGGGCCGACATGAACGCCGACTTCATCGGCGAACGCAGGCGCCGCAACAGCGGTGACTAATGCAGCGGCAAACAGATATTTCTTCATCTCGTCCTCCTCATTGTCGTGCGGAGGGAATGCCTCAGTGCGACACTTTGTTCCGGCGGACAGGCCTGTTCCCCGCGTTCCAGGAACCGACTCACACGAGCCATGTTTCCGGCTAGGATACCTCCATGAAACAAGCTGATTCCTCGGCCCATCACACCCGCCGCGCCCTGCTCAAATCCACGCTCGGCGCGGCCGCCCTGCTCGCGTCGCCAACGCAAATCCTCGCCGCGCCTCCGGGCTTCGATGAATGGCGCGAGAGTTTTCGCGCACGCGCCATGGCCAAGGGCATCTCCGCTGCGACGTGGCAGCGGGCGATGGCGCGGGTCGAGCCGGACATGAGCGTGTTCAAGCAAATGCGCAGCCAGCCCGAATTCCACGAGCAGGTCTGGCAATACATCAATCGCCGTGTCTCCGACTGGCGCATCATCAACGGCAAGATCGCGCTGAAGAACAACGAGGCGCTGCTGGCGCGCATCGAGCGCGACTTCGGCGTCGAGCGCGGCACGCTGCTGGCGCTGTGGGGCGTCGAGTCCGCCTATGGCGATCCGCTGGTGCAGCAGAACCACATGACGCCGGTATTTCCCTCACTCGCCGCGCTCGCCTGGAACGAGCCGCGCCGCAAGGCCTATTGGGAGACCGAGCTGATCAACGCGCTGCGCATCGTCGACAAGGGCTGGAGCACGCCGGAGCAGATGCAGGGCTCCTGGGCCGGCGCGATGGGGCATTCGCAATGGATGCCGGAGGTCTGGCTCAATGTCGGCATCGACTATGACGGCGACGGCAAGGTGTCGCCGTTCGGCAAGCCCGACGACGCGCTGGGTTCGACCGCAAAATATCTCGTCAATCGCGGCAAGTGGCACCGCGGCGAGCATTGGGGCTACGAGGTGCGCGCCGCCGGCAACATGAGTGGCAGCAAGAGCTATGCGGCCTGGCAGGCGGCCGGCGTCAGCCGTGCCGACGGTCAGCCATTCCCGCAGCCGAATGCCTCCGCGCAGATGTGGACGCCGGTCGCGGGCGGGCCGACCTTCCTGCTCGGACCGAATTTCTACTCGGTGAAAAGCTACAATCCCTCGATGAACTATGCGCTGGCGATCTGCCATCTCGGCGACCGCTGCCTCGGCGCGCCGCCCTTCATCCAGCCCTTCCCCGGCTCCGAACGCGCGCTGACGCTTGCCGAGGTGCAGGAGATGCAGACGCGGCTGACCAAGGCCGGCTTCGACACCGGCGGCACCGACGGCCGCGTCGGCAACGACACCATGAAGGCGATCAAGGATTTCCAGCAACGCGCCGGCATCACGCCGGCGGATGGCTATGGCGGGCTGAAGGTGCTGGCGAAGCTGCGGCAGGGGTCGTAAGCCGCCTCAGTGCCTGTACTGCGGCTCCTCGGCATCCAGCTGCCGGCGGATCGCCGCGAGATGCAGCCGCGCGGATTCGGAATCACCCTCGCGCATCTGCCTGTAGGTTTCGGCCGCGATCGCGGGGTCGACCGGCAGCACCTTGCGCCCGGTCGACATCGCCAGCACCTGCACCTCGGCGGCGCGTTCGAGATAATAGAGATCGTCCCAGGCCTCCGCGATGGTCGGGGCCAGCACCATCACACCATGATGCTTCATGAAGACGATGTCGGCATCGCCGACGCTTGAGGCGATGCGCGCGCCCTCGCGGTTGTCGAGCGCGAGGCCGTTATAGTCGCGGTCTACTGCGGTGCGGCCGTAGAACTTCAGCGCGGTCTGGCCGGCCCAAATCAGCGGATCGCCTTCGGTCATCGACAGCGCCGTGGCGTAGGGCATGTGGGTGTGGAAGGCGACCTTGGCGCGCGGCAGGCGCCTGTGCATCTCGGCGTGGATGTAGAAGGCGGTCGCCTCGGGCACGCCCTCGCCATCGAGCACGTGGCCGTGGAAGTCGCAGATCAGCAGTTTTGACGCCGTCAGCTCGCGGAAGGCGTAGCCGTACGGGTTGACCAGGAAGAGATCGTCATGACCGGGCACCACGGCGGAAAAGTGGTTGCAGATGCCTTCCTCAAAGCCGTTGCGCGCCGCCATCCGAAAACAGGCGGCGAGATCCTCGCGCGCCGTGCGAATGGCGTCGGTGGCGAGATCCGGCCGGTTCGACCCCACTGAAGCGGTTGCGGACGCGGATGAAGCGGCGTGAGACAGGCTGTGCGCCATGGCAGAGAGAAACCTCGTTTGATCGGCTCCCGGCCTTGTACAGGGGGGACGCGCCAGCGTCAGCCCCTCGTCCCGCCACCCTGCCCTGCGTCGACTACGCCCGACGCGGCACGCCACCCGCGTTCATGCCGCCGTCGATGACGAGCTCGCTGCCGGTGACATAGCGCGAGGCATCAGAGGCCAGATACAGCACCCCGCTGGCGATCTCCGAAGCCTGGCCGGCGCGGGCGAGCGGCGTCACGACTTTGGCGCGCTCCTCGGGATCGATCGGTGCGTTCTGGCCGGCGCCGGTCGCCCCGGTCGGGATCTTGCCCCAGATCGGCGTGTCGATGATGCCGGGGTGGACCGAGTTGACGCGAATACCGTCGCCTGCTGCGGCACATTCCATCGCGATCGATTTGGCGAACAGCCGCACGCCGCCTTTGGTCAGCGAATAGGCTGACAGACCGGGCGAACCACGCAGGCCTGCGAGCGAGGACATCATGACGATCGAGCCGCCGCCGGTCTTGCGCATCAAGGGCAGGCAATGCTTGACCGACAGGAACACGCCGTCGAGGTTGATCGCGTTCTGCTTGCGCCAGTCCGCGAGCGTCATGTCGACGATCGAGGGCACGGCAATGCCGATGCCGGCATTTGAGACCATGATGTCGAGTCGGCCGTAACGCTTCGCAACGTCGGCGACGATCTCGATCCAGCGCTCCTCGGAGGTGACGTCCTGCTCCAGGAAGATGGCCTTGCCGCCGGCTTTTGTCACGCGCTTGGCGAGCTCGGGGCCGCGCAGTTCGTCGATGTCGGTGATGACAACTGTTGCGCCTTCGCGGGCGAACAGCTCGACGATGGCCTCGCCAATGCCCGAGGCGCCGCCCGTCACCAGCGCGACCTTGCCCTCAACCTGCCCTGCCATGTTCACTCCCTTTTTGTTGTTTGAGCGGTTTATTTTTGCCGCATGACCTCGTCGGATCTTGCGTTATCTGATCACGGATGGCCCCTGGTCCGGCAGTGCGACATCGACGACGCGGAACTGCACGCGTTCGGCACCCTGGTAGCGGTCGACCGACAACGATCCCGCGACATGCAATTGCTGGCCGCGGTTCGCCACCAAAGCATTGCCGAGCTTCTGGCCGACCGAACGGAACGCGATGCCGTTGACGATGGCACCGTCGCCCGACTTGAAGCGCAGGCGAAGATGCGCCTGCCCGACCTCGTCGGCATAGACGAGCTGATGCGCCGGCAGCGCCAGCACGGCTTCCGGATTGCCGCTGCCGAACGGCCCCGCGCGGTTGAGCGTCGCCGCAAGCTCCGTTGTCACCGCGCGCGCGGAGACTGCGCCGTCGATATAGAGCTCGTTGACATGACGCGCCTCGGCGACGTCCTGCGCCAACGCATTTTCGAGATAGGCGCGGAATTCGGCGAGCTTCTCTTTCCGCAGCGTCACGCCCGCGGCCATCGCGTGGCCGCCGCCTTTCAACAGAATGCCATCAGTGACCGCCTGCCGCACCGCCTTGCCCAGGTCGACGCCGGCGATCGAGCGGCCCGAGCCGGTGCCGATGCCGCCGGGCTCGAGCGCGATGGCAAAGGCGGGCCGCGAAAACTTCTCCTTCAACCGGGAGGCGACGAGGCCGACCACGCCGGGATGCCAACCCTCGGACGCCGTGACGATCACGCCGAGCTTGTCCTCAAGCCCGATCGAGGCCAGCGCCTCGGCTTCGGCCTGGGCTTCGGCGGCCTGCTCGATGACGCGGCGCTCGCTGTTGAGGCGGTCGAGCTCGGCTGCGATCCGCGCGGCCTCGACGCTATCGCCTTCCAGCAACAGCCGCACGCCGAGATCGGCGCGGCCGATGCGACCCCCGGCATTGACGCGCGGCCCCAGCATGAAGCCGAGATGCCAGGCCTCCGGCGGGCCGTTGAGCCGCGCCACGTCCATCAGCGCAGTATGGCCGACATGGTCGCGTCGCCGCATCGCGATCAGCCCTTTGGCGACGAAGGCGCGGTTGAGGCCGATCAGCGGCGCCACATCCGCGACGGTGCCGAGCGCGACGTGATGCAGCATGCCGAGCAGATCCGGCTCGGGCATCTCGCTGCTCCAGAAGCCACGCTGGCGCAGCTCGCGATTGACGGCGACGAGCGTCACCAGCACGAGGCCGACTGCGGCGAGATGGCCAAGGCCGGAGAGATCGTCGAGCCGGTTCGGGTTGACCAGTGCGTCGACCTCAGGAAGAACGTCGCCGGCCTGGTGATGATCGATCACGACCACGGACATGCCGAGCCGCTTTGCTTCGGCCAGCGGCTCAAGGCTGGTGGTGCCGCAATCGACGGTCACGAGCAGCGTGGCGCCCTTGGCCGCCAACCCGCGCACGGCCTCGACATTGGGGCCGTAGCCTTCAAAAATGCGGTCGGGAATGTGGATCAGCGGATCGAGCCCGCAATGGCGCAAATGCCAGGCGAGCAGCGCCGCCGAGGTCGCGCCGTCGACGTCGTAATCGCCGAAGATCGCGACCTTCTCGCTCCTAGCCGCCGCATCCGCAATCCGCTTCGCAGCAGCCTCCATCTCCGTCACCGTATAGGGGTCCGGCAGGAGCTTGCGGATGGTCGGATCGAGGAAGTCGGCGACCGCGTCGATGTCGACGCCGCGGCCCGCCAGCACCCGCGCCAGCAACTCGGGCAATTGGTGCCGCTGCACGATGGCAAGCGCCCTGGCCGCCCCGCGCCCATCCAGCCGGTCGCGCCAGAGCTTGTCGGTAAGCGAACGCGCCACCCCCAGGAACGCCTGGGGCGTCTCGACGGGCAAGGCGGTGGTGGGTGGCGTCATGAGTTGCGGTTGGCTTGAGGAACCCGTAGGCGGAGGTATCGCATCGATCCGCTGGCGGAACGATTGACCCGGAATCCCCTGGGGTTTGCAATGTCCGCGCCGCACAAAGCGGTGGATTGCCACTTTGCTGCGCCGGCTGACTATCATTTGGGCAGTCGGAGGAACAGCAAATTAAGCAGGCGTTAGGCGAAATCTTCGAAAAAGATTCGTATTCGATCTGACGTGATTTGTTCCGGGTTCATTGCAGATCAGACCTCATTGCCAAGGGAAGTCCCCGATGTCTGCTGCGCTGGGTCTGAAAGCCAAGCCGATTGCCGCCGAACCCGCCGACGATGATTCCGACATCTCCGCGCTGATCAATCGCCTCACTGCGGAGGTCAACCAGATCGCAGTCGACAAGACCAAATCGATCCAGCAGATCACCAACCAGATGAAGATGCTGGCACTGAATGCGCTGATCGAGAGCTCGCGCGCCGGCGCGCAAGGCGCGGGCTTCGCGGTGGTGGCGCAGGAGGTGCGCGGCGTCGGCCAGCAGGTCGAGACCATCGCCCGCGAGCTGGAGAGCCAGCTGACCAAGCGTACCGGCGATCTCGTCGCCTCGATCGACCGGATGAGCCAGCGCTCGCGTGGCGAGCGTATGGTCGACCTGTCGCTCAACGCCATCGAGCTGATCGACCGCAACCTCTATGAGCGCACCTGCGACGTGCGCTGGTGGGCGACCGATTCCGCAGTGGTCGATTGCGCGGCCTCCCCCAGCGCCGCAGCCGTCTCCCATGTCTCGCAACGCCTCGGCGTGATCCTCGGGGCCTACACCGTCTATCTCGACCTCTGGCTCTGCGATCTCGACGGCAATGTCATCGCCAACGGGCGTGCCGACCGCTTTCGCGCCGTCGGCCAGAACGTCGCCCACACCAAATGGTTTCGCGAGGCGAAGACCTTGCGCTCCGGCGACGACTACGTCGCCGGCGACGTCGAGAACCAGCCGCTGCTCGGCAACGCGCAGGTCGCCACCTATTGCGCCAGCGTCCGCGCCGGCGGCCAGGCCAGCGGCGCGCCGATCGGCGTTCTCGCCATCCATTTCGACTGGGAGGCGCAGGCCCGCGCCATCGTCCAGGGCGTCCGCGTCGGCGACAGCGACAAGGCCCGCGTGCTGCTGGTCGACTCGAACCTTCGGGTCATCGCCGCCTCCGACGGCCAGGGTATTTTGAGCGAGCGCATCTCGCTGTCGCTCAACGGCCAGCGCTCCGGCTTCTATCAGGACCGCTCGGGCACGATGGTCGCGTTCCATGCAACTCCGGGCTACGAGACCTATCGGGGCCTCGGCTGGTACGGCGTCATCATCTGCGGGGCGTGAGGCGCCCGCGCCAAAATCGCACGGCGTAGCCCACGCCCGGATCAAAAATCGGAAAAACAACCCCATGCACAGTAAGCGGGGGATTGTTTTCCTTGGTGTTTTCGGGCGCGCGTCCTCGGCGTTTGGCGTCTTCGAAGCACTTTGACTCGTCGGGCAAAACACCGGCAGAATGCGATGCTCGTTGACAAGTGAAATGCGGCCCAAACCATCTCACAACCCAAAGCAGTCAGTGAGGCGCGCCACACTTTTCCCCGTTTGGTTTGGCACGATAGGCCCCACGCCAACGTGACCTCCCGCGCCCTCGCTTGAGCATTTTTCGGCAAACCGCGCACGGTCCAGGCAAGAGCCGGTGCCATGGGCCGGATAGAGTCGCCCCTGCATCACGTTCATTGACGCGGGCGTGCGAGTTTCCACCGACTGTGATCGTCTCGCGTTCCTGACTGACCGAGGGAGACATGCCATGAAGATCGTCGTGATTGGTGGGACCGGATTGATCGGGTCCAAGCTCGTGGCGAAGTTGAAGCAGCAGGGCCAAGACGCCGTGGCAGCTTCGCCGAAATCCGGCGTGAATGCCGTGACCGGTGAAGGCCTCGCTGCGGCGCTGACGGGTGCCGATGTCGTCGTGGACGTCGCCAACGCGCCGTCCTGGGAGCCCGCCGCCGTGCTCGATTTCTTCCAGCGGTCGAGCAAGAACCTCGTCACGACGGAGGCGGCCGCGGGCGTGAAGCATCACGTGGCGCTGTCGATCGTGGGGACCGAGCGGTCTCCCGACAATGCGTATTTCCGTGCCAAGCTCGCCCAGGAGACCATCATCAAATCCGGCTCGGTCCCTTACTCGATCGTGCGCGCCACGCAGTTTTTCGAATTCCTCGGCGCCATTGCCGAAACGGCTGTGGTCCAAGGAAAGATCGTTGTCCCGTCCGCACAATTTCAGCCAATCGCCGCCGAAGACGTCGCTGATCGCCTCGCGGAGGTCGCAACGGGCCGGCCGCTCAACGGCACGATCGACATCGCGGGGCCCGAGAAAGCCCCCTTCAACGACTTCATCGCGCGCCGCCTGAAGGCGTCCGGTGACGCCCGGCCAGTGGTGGGAGACTCGAAGGCGCCGTATTACGGCGCCGCCATCGACGACACATCGCTGAACCCGCTCGGCGAGGCGCGGCTCGGAAAAATCCCGCTCGCAAGATGGCTCGCGAACCTCTGAGAAGGAGATCCCCATGCGTACATTGCTGGCCGCAACCGCGGTTTATGCCGCATCTATCCTGACAACGCACGCGGCCGAGCCGGCGCCACAGGCAAAAGTGTCGGTCGTGTTCGACCAGGCGCTGCCGAATGTGCCCGGCAAGAGCATGAAAGGCGTGCTGGTCGAGTATGGTCCCGGAGGCTCGTCGCCGGCCCACATCCACGCGCCCTCGGCCTTCATCTATGCCACGGTGCTGGAAGGCACGATCCGCAGCCAGGTCAATGACGGCCCCGCAAAAGTCTTTCACAAGGGCGAGAACTTCTTCGAAAAGCCCGGCGACCGCCATGCCGTCAGCGCCAATGCCAGCGACACCGAGCCCGCAAAGCTGCTGGCCGTGTTCGTGGTGGATACGGCCGACAAGGAGCTGACCACGCCAATCGTGAAGTAGCGCCGTGTCAGCGAGCGGCCGCCGACAGCCGCTTGCATCATGGGGAGCTCTCTGCAAACGCGACCGGCGTACCTTTCGACACGCTTGCTGCGACACGTTCGGCGTCCCAATTGGTGAGACGCACGCAGCCATGGGACTCCGCCTTGGATATCTTTTCGGGCGAAGGCGTACCGTGAATGCCGTAGCCTTCAGCGGACAGGTTGATCCACACCGTGCCGACCGGATTGTTCGGACCGGGCTTGATCGTGAAGGGCTTGCGGGAACGGACACCCTTGAAGTGATAGGCGGGATTGTAACGGTAATAGGGATTGCGGCTAATCTCCGTGATCTTGAGCGTGCCCGAAGGCGAAGGCTTCTCTTCGCTTCCGACGGTCGCCGGATAAAATCCGATCAGCGCATTCGACTTGTCGAACAGCTTCACCGTCTGCCTGACCTTGTCGACCTCGACCCTATCGGCCTTGGCGGGTGCGCCGCCGCCCCCGCTGGAGGTGTCCACCACAACGATGCTGTCGCCGGCACGATCGAAGTGCCGTCCCGGGTTGAGCGCGATCAACAATTGCTCGCTCATGTGAAATTTCTCGGCGAGCGCCTCGCGCGGGCTGGTGAAACCAAGCTTCGGGATTTCCTTCATGTCCTCCATTTTTGACGGCAGCTTGCGCAGGAACGGGCCCGCCACGTCCTGCTCCATGACCGTGTAGGTCGCCATCACAGGCCGACCGTCCGCCTGCATCATCGCCTTCCAGACATCCTCTGTCAGGACGTCCGAGCTCGGTAATTGCCGTGCTTCCGCATAGGCTCGCAGTGCCTTCTTGGCATTCTCTCCGAACCTGCCGTCGATCTCGCCGGGCGAGAAGTGCGCCCTGTCCAGAAGGACCTGCAGCCGTACCCCCGCCGGGGTTGGTTTTTCATTCGAGAGCGTCTTCTTCGATGGCTGGGCGGAATTGATGGCGTCCGCGGTCATCTCGGCAGCGAACACTGGCGGGGCCGCCAGCGCGAAAAGAAGAAAGACGAAAATCTGCCCCGCTTTTCCGAGCGACATCGCCGTGTCCTTTCACATTTCTGCCGGCTCTTTGTTGAATTCCCGAGCTGCGGCGGCAGCCAGCCTGCGGTACTGGTCTTCGTATTGTCTCGCCATTCGGCTCGCGGAGAAGCGCTCCTCGAGTCGGGCGCGCACCTTCCGTGCCAGACCGGATGAAGCTTGCCGTTCGTCCAGGAATCGCCACTCGCAAACAGCGTAACCTCGTGGCCGAGTTCGACCAGCCCATCCACCAGCCAGGCCACGACCCGCTCGGTGCCGCCGTAGAGCTTCGAAGGGACGCTTTCGGCCAGGGGAGCAAGCTGAGCGATGCGCATGGAAGCCTCCCGCTAAACCGCCGCACGCACGATCAGCACGATCGCGGCGGACAGAAGGTTCGAAATTGCGAGCAGCGTCCAATTCGGCCTGGCACTTGCGGCCGCGACCCGGCAGACGAGCCCCTCCATGAGCCTCAACATTCGTCGTCGGGAAGCCGATCGAGGTAGGCAATCCCGAATCCCGTCAGTTCTTCGGCATCGCTCTCGCCCGCTTCCCATCTCCCGTGCAGATGACGCTCGAGCAGGCAACGACGACTATCCGCGGCATCGACGTGGCGATGCCGGGCCCGGTAGACGGACCAAGCAATATCCACCGCCATTCGTAGCGGGTCGTCGTCGACCATGTTGCAGCTCCGGGATGGAGACGTTCATGGGACGGCAACTCTTGACGACGACGGAAGTTTCTACTTTTTCCCGGAACGCCTGAAGCTGCGCGCGACCGGCAGAGGCACAATCAAGCGTCCTCCTCCCATCGGAGGAAATCAAGCGACGCGCCGCGCCGCCATCTCCGCCGCGAGCAGCAGCGCAGCCCGGCTCGCACCGATGGACGCGACACCCTGCCCGGCAATGTCATAGGCCGTGCCGTGCGCGGGCGTGCAGATCGGGAATGGGAAACCGCCGAGCAAGGTCACGCCGCGATCGAAGCCCATCAGCTTCATCGCGATCTGGCCCTGGTCGTGGTACATGGTCAGCACCGCATCGAATGAGCCAGCCTTGGCGCGGAGGAACACGGTATCGGCGGGAAACGGCCCCTCGGCGGCGATGCCTTCGCGCTGGCCGGCCGCAACCGCCGGGGCAATGATGTCGATCTCCTCGCGGCCAAAATTGCCGCCATCGCCGGCGTGCGGATTGAGCCCGGCGACCGCGATGCGCGGCCGCGCAAAGCCGGCATTGCGCATGCAGGCGTCGGTCAGCTCAAGCGCGCGAAGGATGCGTTCGCTGGACAGCTTTGCTGCGACGTCCTTCAGCGGAATGTGCGAGGTGACGCGCGCGTTCCAGAGCCGGTCGAGCACGTTGAATTCGCTGGCGGGAGTCTTGAGCCCGACCACCTCGGCGGAAAACGCGATCTCGTCGTCATACTCGGCGCGGGCCAGCCGCATCGCCTGCTTGTTGAACGGCGTGAAGCAGACGGCATCGACGCGGCCGTCGCGACCGAGCTCGAGCGCATGCTTGTAGTTTGCCAGCGCGAATTTTCCGCCGGCGAGGGTCGCCGTCTTCGGTTCGACGTCTTGGGGATCGAGATGGCCGAGATCGACGAACAACAGCTCTCCCTTCGCTGCCTGAAGGTCGCTCCCCTGCTTCACCACCGTTAGCTCCGGCTTGACGCCGGCGATGCGGGCGCCCGCGTCGAAGATGCGGCGGTCACCGATCACGACGATCCGGCCGCAGGCGCGAATATCGTCCTGCACCACGAGCTTTGCGGTCAGCTCGGGACTGATACCGGCGGGATCTCCCATCGCCAGCGCAATCAGCGACTTCGCGGTCATATGATCACCTTCTCTCGAGTTGTCTCTTGGGTCGTCGTCTCGTCGGTGGATGGCGCGGGCTTGCGGAAGACACGCGCAAACTGAAGCACCAGCGGAAGCAGCAACAGCACGATGCCGCCCACCACCAGGCACGTCACCAGCTTGTTGGCAAAGAAGATCCCCAGCGATCCCCTGGAGATCAGCATCGATTGCCGGAACGCATCCTCGGCCTTGTCGCCGATCACGATCGCGAGGACGAGCGGCGCCAGCGGATAGAACAGTTTCTTGAAGAGATAGCCGACGATCCCGAAGCCGAGCATCATGACGACGTCGAGATAGGAGTTCGACACCGAATAGGCGCCAACGACGCAGATGATCACGATCAGCGGCGCGATGATCACGAAGGGAATCCGCATCAGGGCGGCGAAGACCGGAACGGTCAGCAGCACCAGCGCGACCGCGACGATGTTGCCGACATACATCGAGGCAATCAGGCCCCAGACAAAGTCCTTCTGGTCGACGAACAGCATCGGTCCGGGGTTGAGTCCCCAGATCATCAGGCCGCCCATCATCACGGCCGCGGTTGCCGAGCCGGGAATGCCGAGCGAGAGCATCGGCAGCAGCGCGCTGGTGCCGGCGGCATGATCGGCCGTCTCCGGCGAGATGATGCCTTCGACCTCGCCGGTGCCGAAATAGCGGCCGCGGCGCGAGAAGCGGCGGGCAATGCCATAGCTCATGAAGGATGCCGCGGTCGGGCCGCCCGGCGTGATCCCCATCCAGCATCCGATCGCCGCGCTGCGCAGCAGCGCCACGCCATGCCGCGGCAGCCGGCCGACCGCACGAAACACCTCGCGCCAGTCGATTTTCGATGACACCGCGCGGGCATGAAACTCCTCCTCGACGGCGACCAGCAGCTCGCCGATGCCGAACAGGCCCATCACCGCGACGACGAAGTTCACGCCCTTGACCAGCTCGTCCACGCCCATGGTGAGGCGGACGCTGCCGGACACCGTGTCGATGCCGATCGCGGCGATCGCAAAGCCGATGGCGAGTGCCACGACGGTCTTGACCGGCGCCGCGCCGCCCATGCCGACGAAGCTGGCAAAGGCCAGGAAATAGACCGCGAAATATTCAGCCGGTCCGAAGGCGAGCGCGACCTGCGCCACCCAGGAGGCCAGGAAGGTGATCAGGATGACGCCGATCAGCGCGCCGAACGCCGCCGAGCCGAAGGCGGTCGCGAGCGCCGTGGTCGGCCGGCCGTCACGCGCCATCGGGTAGCCGTCGAAGGTGGTTGCGACGGACGACGGCTCGCCGGGGATGTTGAACAGGATCGAGGTCACGGAGCCGCCGAACAGCGCGCCCCAATACATGCTGGAGAGCAGGATGATCGCCGAGACCGGCTGCATGCCGAAGGTCAGCGGCAACAGCAGCGACACCCCGTTCGGCGCGCCCAGCCCCGGCAGCACACCGACGAGAATGCCGAGCAGCACGCCGACCGCCATCAGCAGCAGATGCGGCACGGTGACCGCGATGGTGAAGCCGTGCAGGAGTTCCTGGAGATTATCCATCGACCGCTCCGTCAGAAGCCGAGCGCGGCAGCGAGCGCGCCGTGCGGCAGGCTGACCTGGAACATGCGCTCGAACACGACGTAGAGTGCGAGCGCCGTGGCCGCCGCCATACCCAGCGCACGCGGCACGGATTGATGCCGGGGGATTGCGAGCACCGCGAAGACATAGAGCGACGAGGCGACATACATCCCGGCCAGCGGGATCGCGGCCACGAAGATCGCCGCCGGCACGAACAGGCCGGCGAGACGGCGCAGCTCAAGCGGTGTGATGGCGATGGGAACGCTGGCGAGCGTTGCAGCCGGCAGCACACCTCGCACCAGATTGGTGAGGCTTCCGAGCACGATGATGATTCCGGTCAGGAACGGGAACGTGCCGGCATCCACGCCCGCGCTCGACCAGCCGATGCCGTTGTCGAGGCTGGAGACGACGACGGCCATACCAAAGCCGCCGGTGAGGACAGCGGTCGCAAGTTCGAGCGCGCGGCGCGAGATCATGGCGCGATACCTCTGAAGGCATGGGCTGTCTCAAGCGATAGCGGCGAGCGCGCCGAACGAACTCGGCCTGCATGGTTCGAGACGCCCGCTTTGGCGGGCTCCTCACCATGAGGGACTGATATCTCGCCGCAACGCGCGACCTCATCCTGAGGGCCCGCCGCAGGCGGGCGTCTCGAAGGATAGCCGCAGGCGATGTGCCCGCCCCGCCTCACTTGACGAGCCAGCCCTGCTCGCCCGCAACCTGCTTCACGTGTTCGAGGTCGTCCTTGATGAACTTGTCGAGCTCGGCGCCGGTCAGGAAGGTGTCGACCTGGGAAGTCTTCTCGATGTAGTCCTTCCATTCCGGCGTCGCCTGCACCTTCTTCATGAGGTCGACATAGAACGCGGACTGATCCGGCGTCACCTTGCCGGGCAGCCACACCGTGCGCGGCTGCTCGTATTGCTTGATGTCGAGCCCCTGCTCGACGCAGGTCGGCACGTCGCTCCAGCCCTCGGTCGCGGTGACCTTCGGACCCTGCGGCAGCCGCTTCGGGCTGAAGACACAAAGCGGCCGCTGCGTGCCGCCACGCCACTGCCCGAGGCTCTCGCTGGGATTGTTGACGTGGGAATCGAGGTGTCCGCCGGCGAGCTGCACGGCGGTCTCGGCGCCGCTCTTGAAGGGGATGTAGGTCAGCTTGACCTTGCCGGCCTTCTCGATCATGCGCGTCAACACCTCGTCGGTGTCCTTGGACTGCGCGCCGCCCATCTTGAATTCACCGGATGCGGCCGCCTTGAGATAGTCGCCTGCCGTCTTGTAGGGCGCGTCCTGCTTCACCCAGAGCAAGAACTCGTCCTGCGCCATCGCCGCGATCGGGGTGAGATCGGTGTAGTTGAAGGCGACCTTGGAGACGAGCGGCTGCTGCCAGGCGTTCGAGGTGCCGAAGATCACCTTATGCGGATCGCCGGCGGACGCCTTGCCGTAGACATAGCCTTCCGCACCGCTGCCGCCGCCCTTGTTGACGACGACGATCGGCTGCTCCGTCAGCTTGTACTTGGTGACGATGTTCTGCACGGCACGCGCGAGATTGTCGGTGCCGCCGCCCGGGCCGGCAGTGGCGATGAACTCGATCGGCTTTTGCGGCTGCCAGGCGCTGAGCGCCGGCATCGTGCCGGCAAGCACGGAAGCGGCCGCGGAAAGCAGAAACGTTGACGTCCGACCCATGATTTCCTCCAGCTTTTGTTTGCTTTGTGTTGTGTCGATGCCGGCTCAGGCGACGCGTTCCTCGCGTCTTGCTGAGCCCAGGACGATCGCGCCTTCTTGTTCGAGCGCTTCGATCTGCTTCTGGTCGAACCCGTGCTCGGCCAGAACTTCGCTTGTGTGCTCACCATAGACCGGCGCGCCTGTCAGCACTTTCCCCGGGGTCTCCGAAAACTTCACGGGAAGACCGATCGTCTTGACGGGACCGAGCGTGGAGTGCTCGACCTCGACGACCATCTCGCGCGCCAGCGTCTGCGGATCGCTTAAAGCTTCCAGCATGTCGTGCACGGGTCCGCAGGGCACGCCCTTCTCGTCCAGTGCCGCCAGCCAATGCGCGCGCGATTTTGTGCGGAAACGCTCGCTTAAGACCGCTTCGAGCTGCGTCAGGTTCGCCATGCGGTCGGATCCGTTGACGAAGCGCGGATCGCCGGCAAGCTCGCTCGCGCCGAGCGCCTCCAGCATCAACAGCCAGTGCTTCTTGTTGGCGCCGCCGACCACCAGCCAGCCGTCGGAAGCCTCGAACGCCTGATACGGCGCGTTGAGCGGATGCGCCGAGCCCATCGCGCGCGGCGCAGTGCCCGCCGCCAGCGCGATCGTGGACTGCCAATAGGTCTGCACCAGCGCGGCTTCGAAAAGCGAGGTCTCGACCCATTGCCCCTCACCGGTCTTGAGGCGGTGCGTGTAGGCCGCGAGGATGCCCATGCTCGCGAGCAGTCCGGCGGTGATGTCCGACAGCGGCGGGCCGCATTTCACGGGCGGACCGTCGGGGCGCTCGCCGGTAAAGCTCATGATGCCGCTCATGGCCTGCGCGACGAGGTCAAATCCCCTGCGGTGCCTGTAGGGACCGGTGCGGCCGAAGCCGGACAACGAGCAGTAGATCAGCGACGGAAACTGCTGGTGTAGCGCCTCATAGCCGAAGCCGAGACGCTCCATCGCGCCCGGCGCAAAATTCTCGACCAGCACGTCGGCGTCCGCGATCAGCCGCCGCAGCACCTGCTTGCCGCCCTCGGTCTTCAGATCCAGCACGATGCCGCGCTTGTTGCGGTTCATCATCAGGAACGAGGCGGCCTCATCGCCGATCTTCGGCGGCACCGAATGGCGGGTGTCGTCGCCGTTCGGCGATTTCTCGATCTTGATGACGTCGGCGCCCATGTCGGCCAGCATCAGCGTGCAGGTCGGCCCAGCCATGACATGGGTGAGATCGACGACCTTGAGGCCGGCGAGCGGTCCCGACCGGCGGGAGGAGGATTGCGATCGATCGCTTTGCATCGGAGCGTCCTATTGACCGCGCCATTGCGGCGCGCGCTTGTTGAGGAAAGCATCGAGCCCTTCGCGAAAATCCTGGCTCGTGTAGCACATCAGGATGAGGTCCTCGCCCTCGTCCGGCATCAGCCGCCGTTGCAGGCGGGCGACGGCCTGCTTGGTCGCGGTCAGCGTCAGCGGCGCGTGACCGGCAAGCAGCCGGGCGACCTCCTCGGCGCGCTTGTCGAGCGCAGCAAGATCCTCGACGACCTCGCCGAGCAGCCCGACGCTTGCGGCCTCTTCGGCCTCGACGAGACGCGCGGTGAAGATCAGGTCCTTGACGCGCGCGGCGCCGATGAGCGCGGTGAGACGGCTGACATTGGACATCGACAGGCAATTGCCGAGCGTCCGGGCGATGGGAAATCCGATCTTCGCGCTTCTGGTGCCGATGCGGAGGTCACAGGCGGCGGCAATGCCCGCGCCGCCCCCGGTGCAGAACCCGTTGATCGCCGCGATGGTCGGCACCCGGCACTGCTCCAGCGTGGTCAGCACACGGTCGATCCGGTTCTCGTAGTCGATGGCGTCCTGCGGCGTGTTGAACGCGCGGAACTGGTTGATGTCGGTGCCGGAAGCGAAGGCCTTGTCGCCGGCCCCGCGCAGCACCAGCACCTTGAGGGAGCGATCGTCGTTGGCCGCCTCGCAGATCGCCGCGAGGCGCTCGTACATGGCGAAGGTGAAGGCGTTGCGGGCCTGCGGGCGGTTGAAGGTGATCCGCCCGATGCCATCCTTGCATTCAAAAACGAGGTCGTCCGCCTCCGGTGCCCTGTCCATTTCCTCATGTCCTCTTGTTTTCTGCATTTTTGAATGCAAAAATTCAGATATTCAAGCTATAATTTCGTCTCATGAGCCTATTTCTCAATTTTTGCATGCAAAACAGAGATCGATCCCATGCTTCATGAGGAGGTCGTCGGCCGCATCCGCGCCATCCTGCTCGACGGCGAAATCACGCCGGGCGCGCGAATTCCCGAACGCGAGCTGTGCGATCGGCTCCAGATCTCGCGCACGCCGCTGCGCGAGGCGCTGAAAGTGCTCGCCGCCGAAGGGCTCGTGCAGCTACTGCCGCATCGCGGCTCGCGCGCGGCAAAGCTGACCGACAAGGACATGCGCGACCTGTTCGAGGTCTGCCAGGGGCTGGAAGCCCTCGCCGGCGAGCTCGCCTGCGAGCGCATCACCGATGCCGAGCTCGACGCGATCGCGGCCGCGCATGCGGACATGGTGCAGCATTATCGCGAAGGCGATTTGATCCAGTACTACCGCGGCAACCGCGCCATCCACGAGGCCATCGTCGCCGCGGCCGGAAACCCCGCGCTCGCGGGGCTGTATGCGTCCGTGACCGCGCGCATTCGCCGCGCGCGTTACGTCACGCCGATGACGCCGCAACGCTGGGCGCTCGCCGTGAAGGAACACGAGGCGATCCTCAACGCGCTCCAGCGCCGCGACGGTGCCGGCCTCTCCCACATCCTGCGCGCGCATCTGCGCCACAAGCGCGAAGAGGTGCTGCAGGCGGGCTTTGCCGAAACGGAAGGCAACGACCTCACGCTGAAGATCGCATGAGACATCCGTTCGACGATCCGGCTTCTATCCATCGTGCCGTTTCGCTGCCATAACCGCCTCGCACATCGATCACGACTTCAGGCCAGGCCGCAATGTCCGACCCGCTGCTCTCAGATCCCGTCGCGCGCGCGACCTCCGACAGCACGGGAAGCGCGCCGCAAGGCGGCTTTGCCGATCTCGTCCCCGAACTCGGCGTTTCCAGCATTCAAGCCAGCCTGTCGTTCTGGCGGGACCTGCTCGGCTTCGAAATCGCTTATGACCGCCCCGATGCACGGTTTGCCTATCTCGTCAGGGGACGTTTGCAGGTGATGCTTTGCGAGTTGAACCGACGCTGGGAGACCGCCGAGATGCAGCGTCCATTCGGACGTGGCGTCAATTTCCAGATGGTCGTCGATCGCATCGATCCGATGCTGAAGACTCTCGGCGACGCCAGCTGGCCGCTCTACGAGCAGCCGAACGAAGCCTGGTACCGGGTCGGCGAGCTCGAATGCGGCCAACGCGAATTCCTCGTCCAGGACCCGGATGGTTACCTCGTGCGCTTCGTCGAACGGCTGGGGACGCGCGCGCCATCGTGACGTCAAAAGATTCGTGCGCTCCTGCCGCAACGCGCGGTCAGCAGACACAATCGCGACACATTCATTCGCAGCATCCCCACTGCCGGCCTCAGGCCGAACATGACGCGCGAAAACTCGCGCAGATCAAAAGAAAAGTGGAGGAAACGCATGACACTCGATGTCTCACGTCGGTCCCTACTCGCCCTCGGAGCTGGCCTTGGTGCCAGTGCCATGTTCGGCAGCAGCGCGATGGCGCGGGCTCCCAAACTCGGCACTCAGACTCCCTACTGGCACCGCTTCGTTCTCGGCGATGCCGAGGTCACCATTGTCTCCGACGGGCCGCTGCCGCTCGGCGATCCCTCCGGGACCTTCACCGGCGTTCCCAAGGAGGAGGTGAAGAAGATGTTGGCGGACAATTTCCTGTCGCCGGACAATGTGGTGCTCGAGCAGAATTCACCGATCGTGAACACCGGCGACAAGCTCATCCTCTTCGATACCGGCATGGGCAGCTCCAAGATGTTCGGCGCCACCACCGGACGGCAACAAAAGAGCATGACCGAGGCCGGCATCAAGCCGGGGGATATCGATGCGGTGGTGTGCTCGCATGCCCATATCGACCATATCGGCGGCATCGTGGACGACGGCGGCAAGCCGCTGTTTCCGAACGCGCAGATCTACATCTCGCAGACCGATTTCGACTTCTGGACCGATGAAGGCAAGCTCGGCAGTCCGGCCAAGGACTTCGTGGTTCACGCCCGCAAGAACCTGCTGCCGGTCCGCGACCGCATCGTGTTCTTCAAGGACGGTCAGGAATTCTTGCCCGGCGTGCAGGCGATCTCGGCGCCCGGTCATACCGTTGGCCACACCATCTTCATGGTCTCGTCGGCCGGCAAGTCGTTTGCCTTCCTCGGCGACCTCTCGCACCATTCCGTGCTGCTGCTGGAGCGGCCGCGGATGGAATTCTCCTACGACACCGATCCGAAGCAGGCGGCTGAATCGCGCGTCAAATTGCTGACCATGCTTGCGGCCAACAAGACGCCGGTGATGTCCTATCACTTCGCCTGGCCCGGCTACGGCCATGTCGCCAAGGCCGGAGAGGGCTTCCATTATTATCCCGAACCGATGCAGATGACGTTGTAGTTCGTCAGATCAAATCCGGGCGGCGCACGCGCCGTCCGGATTCATGGTGCCCGTCTATTCCGCGAGCTCCGCGGCCGTTGGAGGATTCGAGGTGGCCGTCTCCGTTCGCCCGCCGGGGAATATCCCCTTCACCAGAATGAACAGCGCGGGGACGAAGAAGATGCGCAGCACGGTTGCCGCGATCATGCCGCCGGCGAGCCCGATGCCGACCGCGTTCTGGCTGGCGGAGCCCGCCCCGGTCGCCACCGCCAGCGGCAGCACGCCGAGGATGAAGGCGAGCGACGTCATCAGGATCGGGCGCAGGCGCTGCCGCGCCGCGTGCGGCGTGGCGTCGACGAGATTGCGTCCGGCGGCGATCTGCTCGCAGCTATTGCGCGTATCGAAGACGGCATGCCGCAGGCCGATGACGCTGCCGGACACGATGGGCGAAGCGGGCGGCGTCGACGAGACGGCGCCTAAAGCGTGATGAGATTAAGACGAACCGTCATCGTTCCTGCGCTTACTGCTTCGGGGTCTTGCTGGGCAGCTTGCGCGAGAAATTGACAATTGCCGAAGCAATTGCTTCCGGCTGCTCGGGCAGCATGGCATGGCCTGCGCCGTCGATATCGACCAATTCGACGCGATCACCCATTTCGTCTTTCATCATGTGGCCGTTCGCAGGCGGCGCTACCGCATCCTGCAATCCCTGGATCACCAGGAGCGGAGTCGTCGAACCGGCATTCCACCAGCCCTCGACGGGGGTCGCGCGCAACGCCGACATCTGGACCTTCGATACGTCAGGATACCATCCCTCGCGCCAAACGTTCGCGTCGTTGCCCGGGGCAAAGAACGCGAATTTCACGTCCTGCATCCGCTTCTCGATCGGTTGATCGAGGCGAAAGCTGCCAGCCAAGGCTTCCTGCGCACCGGGCTTGAGCGGAGCCTTGCCTCCCGCGGCGACCATGATCATGGCCCGGACCAGGTCCGGGCGATCAGATGCAAGCGTCCGTCCGACCCGTTGTCCAAAAGCGTGACCGATTGCAATGACGGGCTTGGCACCGAGGGACTCGATGACCGCTGCGACATCCGCAGCGAGATCATGCAATGTGACACCATTGGTCGGGCCGGTGCTCTTGCCGATCCCACGCGGCTGCGGACGAACAGCCGTGAACCCTGATGCAACCAGACGATTTGACAAATCATCGAAGTCGGAAGCGCCGCGCCCCAGCGATGCGATCATCAAGATGACGGGACCGTTGCCGTCGATCTGAAAGTCGACCTGGCCGCCCGATTTGGTGGAAATCACCCGCTCCTCGGCATGTGCAGCGACGAGAGTATTCATCAGGGCTGCGATTCCAGCGACGATCAAAGACACTGATTGCTTCATCTGACGTCTTCCGGAGTTCAGGAGCCTGGTACGCCGCTAGCACCCCAACTTGTCGGCAACCCCACCAAAATCCTTGGCGACGACGTCCCAGTTGCCGGTCGCCTCGAAGTCGACCTTCTGCAGCGGGCCATACTCTGTCGGTCTTGCGACGAACGCCGTCTTCAGCCCGTTCTTCTGGGCGGCGGCGAGGTCGCCGTTGTGGGCGGCGACCATCATCACCTCTTCCGGCTTCAGGCACAGCAGCCTTGCTGCGCCAAGATAGGTCTCGGGATCGGGCTTGTAGTGCTCGAACAGCTCGGCCGACATGACGAGGTCCCACGGGAGGCCTGCGAACTTCGCCATGTTGGTGAGCAGCGCGACATTGCCGTTCGACAGCGGGGAGATCACGAACTTCGTCTTGAGGCGCGTCAGGCCTGCGACGCTGTCGGGCCAGGGATTGAGGCGATGCCAGCCCTTGGTGAGGTAATCGAGATCGGCTTCGGTCAAGCCCTTGATCGCGAACTGCTCGACCAGCTTTTCCAGCGAGCGGCGATGCAGGTCGTCGAGCATGACATAACCACGCTCGGGATGCTGGCGCACGTCGTCCATCGAGGCCATGTACATGCCGCGCCAGCCGTCGACCAGGGCGGTCCAGTCGGCACTGATGCCGCGGCCCCTCGCCCACCACATGAAGTCGGTGATCAGGCTGGTGCGCCAGTCCACGACCGTACCGAACACGTCGAAGACGAGGGCTTTGACGGCGGAGAGATCGGACATGGCGCTTCCCTCTTATTGTTCTTTTTGTATTGTTCTTTTTGTCATTCCGGGGCGCGCATTGCGGTGTCCCGTCGCCCCGGAATGAGGGAGCGCGTCAGTCCAGATGGAACTTCGCGAGCTCGCGGTGCTCGGCCTTGATGTAGCGCACGGTGCCGGTCACCGAGCGCATCACCACCGTCTCGGTCTCGATCACGCCGTCCTTGCGGAACTTGACGCCGGAGAGCAGTGAGCCCGTGGTGACGCCGGTGGCGGCGAACAGGCAGTCGCCGCGCGCCATGTCCTCGATGCCGTAGATCATCTTGGGATCGTTGACGCCCATCTTGGCGGCGCGCTCGCGCTTCTCGTCGGAATCGAGGATCAGGCGGCACTGCATCTGGCCGCCGATGCAACGCAGCGCCACGGCCGCGAGCACGCCTTCCGGCGCACCGCCGGTGCCGAGATACATGTCGACGCCGGTGTTGTCGGGGTCGGCGCAATGGATCACGCCGGCGACGTCGCCATCGGTGATCAGGCGCACGGCAGCCCCGGTCGAGCGCACGCTCTCGATGATGCTGGCATGGCGCGGACGGTCGAGCACGAGAACGGTGATGCCTTCGGGCTTGACGCCCTTGGCCTTGGCGAGGCGGCGGACGTTGTCGGCAGGGCTCGCATCGAGATCGACGACGCCCTTGTCGTAGCCGGGACCGATCGCGAGCTTCTGCATGTAAACGTCGGGCGCATGCAGCAGCGTGCCGCCGTCGGCCATCGCCATCGTGGCGATCGAGCCCGGCATGTTCTTGGCGCACAGCGTGGTGCCCTCGAGCGGATCAACCGCGATATCGACTTCCGGACCGGCGTTCACGCCGACCTTCTCGCCGATGAAAAGCATCGGCGCCTCGTCGCGCTCGCCCTCGCCGATCACGATGGTGCCCTGGATCGGCAGCTTGTTAAGCTCGCGCCGCATGGCGTCGACGGCAGCCTGGTCGGCCGCCTTCTCCTGGCCGTGCCCGCGCAGCCGCGCCGAAGACACCGCCGCCCGCTCCGTCACGCGCACGATCTCCAGCGTGAGAATGCGCTCGAGCAGTGCTTGCGGCGGGACTGAAATATGGGTCGACATCGGCTAACTCCTTCGAAACGGTTTTGGACAGAGGTCTCTGTCCGCATCAACTCGCAACATCAGCGGTTCGTTCAAACCGCATCCCGTGCTTCACGCTCAGTTCTTCTCGATCCGGATCACCTGCGGCCGCCCGCTGATCACCTTGTCCTTCTGCACGGCGGCGAGTGCGCGGCGCACCGCGTCCTCATGCGTGGCGTAGGTGATCAGGATGACGGGCACGGGGACCGCCTTGCCGTCACTGGGGGCAGCGCCGCCATTGGGATGACGCTGCACGATCGATTCGATCGAGATCTTCTGTTCTGCGAGCCGGGTCGCGATCGCAGCCGCAGTGCCCGGGAAATCGCGCGCCAGGAGGCGAATGTAGTAGCCGCCCTCGTGGCGCTCCATCGGCGCCTTCTTGGTGTCGCGGAGCTGCGCAATCGGCCGGCCGAACGGATTGGCGCGGATGCCGCGCGCGACGTCGGCGATATCGGCGACCACGGCGGATGCGGTCGCCGCACCACCGGCACCGGGGCCGACCAGCGTGATCGGCGGAATGCCCTCGCCATCGATCGTGACCGCATTGGTGACACCCATCACCTGCGCGATCGATGAGGATTTTGGAACCATGGTCGGATGCACGCGCTGCTCGATGCCCTTGGCGGTGCGAACCGCAACGCCGAGCAGCTTGAGCCGGTAACCGAGATCGTCGGCCGCACGGAGATCTTCCGGTGCAATGGATGAGATACCTTCGACATACACAGCGCTTTGAGCAACTTTCGTGCCGAAAGCGAGGCTGGCGAGGATCGCGAGCTTCTGCGCGGTGTCGTGGCCGTCCACGTCGAAGGACGGATTGGCTTCGGCATATCCCAGCCGCTGCGCATCCTTGAGGCATTCGGCGAAGGACAGCCCCTCCTGCTCCATCCGGGTCAGGATGTAATTGCAGGTGCCGTTGAGGATGCCGTAGACGCGATCGATGCCGGTTCCGGCAAGACCCTCGCGTAACGTTTTGATGACAGGGATCGCCGCTCCGACCGCTGCCTCGAAATTCAGCGCGCCGCCGTGCTTTTCGGCGGCCTTGGCGAGCTTGAGGCCGTGCTTGGCGAGCAATGCCTTGTTGGCGGTGACGACCGACTTGCCGCAGCCCAGCGCCGCCTCGACCGCGGAGAGCGCCGGATCGCCCGCGCCGCCCATCAGCTCGACGAAGCAGTCGATGCCGGGATGCGTGGCGAGCGCCATCGGATCCTTGGCCCATTCGACGCCGCGCAGATCGACACCGCGCTTCTTCGCTTTCGAACGTGCCGTGACGGCGACGACACGAATGCCGCGGCCGCTGCGGCCCGCGAGCACGCGCGCTTGCGTTTCGATCAAACGGACAACTTCGGCGCCCACGGTGCCGAGCCCCGCTATGCCCACTTTCAGGGGTGCAACCATGATGCTTTAGAGAACCTGCAGAAGAGAATTAGCGCCGATTGGCGAGCGGAACGACGTTGTGCAACGTTTCGATGCCGCTTTCAAGGAAGCGGCGCACGCCGCGGGCGGCCTGCCTGATCCGTTGCTCGTTTTCCACCATGGCGATGCGGACATATCCTTCACCATGCTCGCCGAAGCCGACGCCGGGCGAGACCGCGACGCCGGATTTCTCCACCATCAGGGTCGCGAACTGCATGCTGCCGACGCTGCGGAAGGCCTCCGGCAGCGGCACCCAGGCGAACATCGAGGCTTCCGGCGGCGGGATCTCCCAGCCGGCGCGGCCGAACGATTCCACCAGCGCGTCGCGCCGCTTGCGATAGGTCTCGCGCATCTCCTTGATGCAATCATCGGGGCCGTTCAGCGCGGCGGTCGCGGCGACCTGCACCGGCGTGAAGGCGCCGTAGTCGAGATAGGATTTGACGCGGGCGAGCGCCGCGATGACACGGTCATTGCCGACCGCAAAGCCCATGCGCCAGCCGGCCATCGAATAGGTCTTCGACATCGAGGTGAACTCGACGGTGACGTCGATCGCGCCGGGCACCTGGAGCACCGAAGGCGGCGGGTTGTTCTCATCGAAATAGACCTCGGCATAGGCGAGATCGGACAGGATCAGGATCTCGTGCTTCTTCGCAAAGGCGACGAGGTCCTTGTAGAAGTCGAGGCTCGCGACATAGGCGGTCGGATTCGAGGGATAGCAGACGACGAGCGCCAGCGGCTTCGGGATCGAATGCACGATCGCCCGCTCCACCGCCTCGAAGAATTGCGGCGTCGGCTCCGAGGGCACCGAGCGGATCACCCCGCCCGCCATCAGGAAGCCGAAGGCATGGATCGGATAGCTCGGGTTCGGACAGAGGACGACGTCGCCCGGCGCGGTGATCGCCTGCGCCACGTTGGCAAAGCCCTCCTTCGAACCGAGCGTCGCCACCACCTGGGTGTCGGGGTTGAGCTTCACGCCAAAGCGGCGGGCGTAGTAGCCGGCCTGCGCCTTGCGCAAACCGTTGATGCCGCGGGAGGCCGAGTAGCGATCGGTGCGCGGCTTGCCGAGCGTCTCCTTCAGCTTCTCCAGCACATGCGCCGGCGCCGGCAGGTCCGGATTGCCCATGCCGAGGTCGATGATGTCGGCGCCGGCATTCCGCGCGGCCGCCTTGGCCCGGTTGACCTGCTCGAACACGTAAGGCGGAAGGCGGCGGATGCGGTAAAATTCTTCCATGGCTCTCTGGGCTCCGGGCAACCGGTCAGGACAGAATCGACAGGCGATGACGCCCGCCTCAAAGGCGGCCGCTCCTTGCGCGAAAATCGCTCAAAATCAAATACTTGGAGCGCATTTCGGCGACAAGGGCTGAACACCTTCGCCCTGACTCTCGGCTGAACTTAAGGTCTTTTTAGCACGGAGTGACGGGGGCGCCAGCGATTACCTTGCACCGCTTCATTTCGCGTCCTTGGCGGCGACCGCCTGGCGGTCGCGCGCGGCCGCAAGCTCGGCTTCGATCTTGGCGCGCTGGTCCGGCGGGATGACCGCCTGATCGCGATCCGGCGGCAGGTCGTGGACCGGCAGGTAGCTGCCGGGCTCCCTGGGGTGGGCCTGCGCGTCGGTGGGTGTGTAATCCGCCAGCTGACTCGAGCAGCCGCCCAAGGCAAGCGCCGCTATCACCAGCGCGCCATAGATCGGCAGCGACTTTTGCAGGTCCCTCAACGCCAACACCTGGGAAATCCCCTACTCGTCCCAACGCCAGGTTGACGGGAGCTTATCCCAACAACCTGCCCAAGCTCAAACCATTGCTGCCCACAACGGTACGAGCGAGAAAACATCCAAGGCCCCAATGGTCCAAGAGTTGCACCCTGATTGTGACCAAAGCAAGAAGTCTTGTCGCAGTGCAGCACATCTTGGAGCGTGTTTAACGCCTAACATGCGAGCTTCGCGGTGACGAATACGGAATGAATCGTTACTGTTCTGCTCATGAGCACCACCACGACCGACGCACCCAAATCCGAGACGAAGTTCGATGCGGAAGCCTTCGCGATGAATGTCGCGCGGGCGATGGAGAGCGGCGGCAAGGCGCTCGCCGCGTATCTGAAGCCACGCGAGAGCGGCGAGGTGCAGGACCGCCCGCCGGCCGAGCTCACGGAAGTGGTCAAGACCTTCACGTCGGTCGCCGAATACTGGCTGTCGGACAGCTCGCGCTCATCCGATCTCCAGACCAAGCTCGCCAAGGACTATCTCGACCTCTGGGGCTCGGCGGCCCGCCGTATGGCCGGCCAGGACGCCCCGCCCGCGATCGCGCCCTCGCCGCGCGACAAGCGCTTTGCCGATCCGGAATGGAAATCGAACCAGTTCTTCGATTTCGTGATGCAGCTCTATTTGCTCACGACCAAATGGGCGCAGGAGCTGGTGCGCGATGCCGACGGGCTCGATCCACGCACCCGCCGCAAGGCGGAGTTCTACATCCAGCAGGTCACCAACGCCCTGTCGCCCTCGAATTTCGTGCTGACCAATCCGGAAGTGCTGCGCGAGACGATGGCGAGCAGCGGCGGGAATCTGGCGCGCGGCCTCAAGATGCTGGCCGAGGACATCGCGGCCGGCAAGGGCATGTTGAAGATCCGCCAGTCCAATCCGGACAATCTCGTCGTCGGCGTCAACATGGCGACGACGCCGGGCAAGGTGATCTACCAGAACGAGATGATGCAGCTGATCCAGTATTCGCCGACCACGGAGAACGTGCTGCGCACGCCGCTCCTGATCGTGCCACCCTGGATCAACAAGTTCTACATCCTCGATCTCAAGCCGGAGAAATCCTACATCAAGTGGTGCGTCGACCAGGGCATCACCGTGTTCGTGATCTCATGGGTCAATCCGGACAAGCGGCTCGGCAACAAGAGCTGGGAAGACTACATGAAGGAAGGCCCGCTCAAGGCGATGGACGTGATCGAGAAGGTCACCGGCGAGATGAAGGTGCACACGGCCGGCTATTGCGTCGGCGGCACGATGCTCGCGACCACGCTGGCCTGGCTCGCCGAGAAGCGCCGCCAGCGCGTGGCGTCGGCGACGTTCTTCGCGGCCCAGGTCGACTTCACCCATGCCGGCGACCTCCTCGTGTTCGTCGACGAGGAGCAGATCGCAGCCCTCGAGCAGGACATGAAGGCGGCGGGCGTGCTCGAAGGCTCGAAGATGGCGATGGCCTTCAACATGCTGCGCTCCAACGATCTGATCTGGTCCTACGTCGTCAGCAACTATCTGAAGGGCCAGCAGCCGAGCGCATTCGACCTGTTGCACTGGAATTCGGATGCGACGCGCATGACCGCGTCGAACCATTCCTACTATCTGCGCAACTGCTATCTGGAGAACCGGCTCTCCACCGGCACGATGGTGCTCGACAACACGCTGCTCGATCTCTCCAAGGTCAAGCTCCCCGTCTACAACCTCGCCACCCGCGAGGACCACATCGCGCCGGCCGAGTCTGTGCTCTACGGCTCGCAATTCTTCGGCGGCCCCGTGAAATACGTGCTGTCGGGCTCGGGCCACATCGCCGGCGTCGTCAACCCGCCCGCCTCGAACAAGTACCAGTACTGGACCAACGACAACGTCAAGGACGTCACCGTCGCCGAATGGTTGAAGGGCGCGGTTGAGCACAAGGGCTCGTGGTGGCCGGACTGGCGCGAATGGCTGGGCAGCCTCGATCCCGAGGAAGTCCCGGCGCGCGTGGTCGGCACCGATGCCCTGCCCCCGATCGAGGACGCGCCCGGCAGCTATGTCAGGGTTCGCGCATAGCGCAATGAGGCGCGCGCTCGTATAAGCTCACGACATCGATATCGAAGGGGACCGGGTTATGACGCGTGAATTGTTCTGGCTGACACTGACGGTGATCCTGACCGGCATCCTCTGGATTCCCTACACCATCAACCGCTGTCAGGTTCGCGGCCTCAGCGGCGCCATGGCCAATCCCTCGCGCGGCGACAAGCCGCAGGCCGAATGGGCCAACCGCCTGATGTTCGCCCATGACAACGCGGTCGAGAACCTCGTGCTGTTCGCGCCGCTGGTGCTGATCCTGAACGCGATCGACTATTCCACCCAATGGACCGTGCTCGCCTGCGCCGTCTATTTCTGGTCGCGCGTCGCGCATCTGATCGTCTATGCGCTGGGCATCCCGGTGTTCCGTACCCTCGCCTTCACCGTCGGCTTCCTCGCGCAGGCCGTGCTGGCGCTGGCGATCTTCAAGGTGTTTTGAGGCATCGGGAAAACAGCTGCACGCCCCTGCGATCCGCGATATCGTCGCGCGGGCCGAGACATCCGATGCGAAGGGATTTCCCGATGCGGACCCTTTTGCCAGCCGTCGCAATGATCGCGCTTGCCGGATTTGGCGGCGCGGCACAAGCTCAGTGCCCCGAATTGACCCGTCTGCGCAGCGAGGCCGTGGAGGCCACAAGGCCGATGAACCGCGGATTGATGCCGGACCGCTGTGACGCCTACATCCGCGCATCGTTCGCCTGGAGCACCCTACGCGCCTACGCGCAGGACCATCAGGAAATGTGCGAGATCTCCAGCCGCTCGCTCAGCGAGATCGACAAGCTGCACCACGACGCAATGGTGGCCCGCAGCAATGTCTGCGCCGGCCGCCCCGTTCGAGCGTTTCCTGCCGATATCATCTTGCGTTGAAATGACGGGGCCCGGCTCTGCAGCGCATCACTCTGGACGATGCTTCGCATCGCCAGGGAAGTGCTGCGCTGCGTCCGGGGCACGAACCTGCCCTACTCCTCCGGCAATCCCAGCATCAGCCGCATGTTCTGCACGGCCGCACCGGACGCGCCCTTGCCGAGATTATCGAGCCGCGCGACCAGCACCGCCTGGTGATATTTGTCACTGGCGAAGACGTAGAGTTCGAGCATGTTGGTCTCGTTGAGCGCTTCCGGCTCGAGCTTGCCGCCCTTGGTCGTCTCGTTCTGAAGCGGCATCACCGACACATATTTCGAGCCAGCGTAGCGTTTTGCGAGCGCAGCCTGCAGGTCGGCTCCAGTGGGCTTGCCCGGCAGCGTGTCGAGCTGGAGCGGCACCGAGACCAGCATGCCCTGCCGATAGTTGGCGACCGAGGGGATGAAGATCGGCCGCCGCGTCAGGTTCGAGTAGAGCTGCAGCTCCGGCAGATGCTTGTGCTCGAAGCCGAGGCCGTAGAGCTCGAAGGACGGCGCACTACCGTCCTCAAAACTCGCGATCATCGACTTGCCGCCGCCGGAATAGCCGCTCACCGCATTCACGGTGACAGGATAGTCAGAAGGCAAAAGACCAGCATCGACGATCGGCCGCAGCAGCGCGATGCCGCCGGTCGGATAGCAGCCGGGGTTGGAGACTTTTCTGGCGGCCCTGATCTTGCCGGCCTGCTCCGGCGTCATCTCGGCAAAACCATAGGCCCAGTCGGGCGCAACCCGGTAGGCGGTCGAAGCGTCCAGCACCTTCGGCCCCGATGGGCCCATGCTATCGACCAGCGCGACGGTTTCCTTCGCGGCCTCGTCGGGCAGGCAGAGGATGACGAGATCGACCTCCTCCATCAGCGCCTTCTTGGCCGCGGGGTCCTTGCGCTTATCGTCCGCAATCGTCTTCACGACGACGTCGCTCTGGAGCTTGAGCCGCTCGTTGATGCCGAGGCCGGTGGTGCCGGAGCCGCCGTCGACGAAGACGGTGGCGGGCTTTTTGGCCGCGCCGGAGGTCGGGGCTTTCGCGGTTTCCGTGAGACTGGTTTCAGAAAGGCTCATGGCACGCTCCTTTCGAGCTTGTTGGTTTCGGCCGCGAAGGCTTCCGGCCTCACGTCCTGCATCAGTTGCGCGATCTCTCTGGCGTCGGCGTGGGCTTGCGCGCCGAGCGCATTGGCGATTGCCGTATAGTCGGCGTCGGACTTGTGCTGGTTGAGCTTGAAGCTGCCTTCGATCTCCTCAACCGTCATGACCAGACCCACGATCCCCTTCTTCATGGCCTCGAGCCGGCCCGCCGTCATCTTGCCTGATGTCCAGGGCTTCTTGGGCAGCAACCAGCTCTCGAACTTGTCGCTGAGCGTGTCGATCTGCACCGCCAGCTCATCGTCTGACAGCAGCCGCACCGGCCCGCTCAGATGCACCGATTGGTACAGCCAGGTCGGCACCTGATCCGGCGAGACGTACCAGTCGGGCGATACATAGGCATCGGGGCCGTTGACCGCGAGCAGCCAGGACGCATCGCCTCCCGCAAGCTTTAGCAGCGGATTGTGACGGGCGACATGAAAGGCGGCCTGCGGCGTGCCGTCGGCGGCATAGGTCAAATAGAACGGCAGCGGCGAAGCGACCGGCTTCTGACCGTCGAACGCGCACATGGTGCCGAAACCGCGTTCCTCGGCAAATTTCAGGCTCGCGGTGCGGTCCTGCTTGAAAAAGGGTGGCGTGTACATCGTGGTCTCCTGCTGGGCCTCCTTGGGGGCCGCCGGATCAGATCGCGCTGACAGGAGAGAGAATGCCGCGGATCGGATCCAGCGGCAAAGACGATGATCTCAAACGCGATCGACCGCCCAAACCGCAAGACTGCGGCGGCGGCGACGGGCGAACAGAATGGTCGCGGCGTTGATCATGGCGCGCGGCTATAAGGCCAAGCGTGGTTCCCGTCAAGCTTCCGGCGTCAAATGACCCGCCAGATCCATTCCATGACCTTGGCGATCACGTCGCCGAACAGCAGCAGCGCCGCCGACCAGACCAGCGCCGAAACGAAATTGGCGGTCTGAAAGCTCCAATAGGGCATCTCGAAGATGCCGGCTGCGAGCGGCACCGACGCGCGCAAGGGGCCGAAGAAGCGGCCGATGAAGATGCTGGGCACGCCCCAGCTCCGCACGAAGGCCTCGCCCTTGGGCAGCAGTTCCGGATAGCGCGAGAGCGGCCACATCTGCGCGACCTGCTCCTTGTAGCGATAGCCGAACCAGTAGGAGACCCAGTCGCCGAGCGCAGCCCCGATGCCGCCGGCGATCCAGACCGGGTAGAAGCTGATGCCGCTGACGCCGATCAGAGCGCCGATCGCAACCAGCGCGCCCCAGGCCGGGATCAGCAGCGAGATGAAAGCCAGCGACTCCCCGAACGCGAGCAGGAACACGATCGGGGCTGCCCAGACCTGGTGAGCGCGCACGAAGTCGGCCAGTGCGTGCGCGTACTGCTCCATTCCAGATTGCCTTCCCCGCCCCGTCACGGTCCTGTCAGATAAAAAGACTGGTAAGCCAAGGGGTTGTGTGACATCAAGTCACAAAGCCCGGCCCAAACCGGGCCCAGACGTCACATTGCCGGGAATTGGTGGGCCTGCGGCGTAAAATCGCCGGGATTGGCTCCCACCCACACCCGCCTGGCCGGCACGCGGTGACCTCAACAGGTCAGCCGTGGCATAGTCTGCCTAACCGATTCGCCGCGTCCGCGGCCCTCAAAGCACATCAAGATATATGTCCAAGCAGTTGAAAACCAAAGCAGACCTGTTCCCCGCTGACGAGCAAAAGCCTCGCACGGCCGCCAAGGCGGCTTCGCGTGGAAGCGGCGGAGAAGCCGACTACACCGCGGCTGACATCGAGGTGCTCGAAGGCCTGGAACCTGTACGGCGCCGGCCCGGCATGTATATCGGCGGCACCGACGAGAAGGCGCTGCATCATCTCTTCGCGGAGGTCATCGACAACTCGATGGACGAGGCGCTGGCGGGACACGCGACCTTCATCGGCGTCGATCTGAGCGCGGACGGCTTCCTGACGGTCATCGACAACGGCCGCGGCATCCCGATCGATCCGCATCCGAAGTTCCCGAAGAAGTCGGCGCTCGAAGTCATCATGTGCACGCTGCATTCGGGCGGCAAGTTCGACTCCAAGGTTTACGAGACCTCGGGCGGCCTGCACGGCGTCGGCATCTCCGTCGTGAACGCCCTCTCCTCGCTGCTCGAGGTCGAGGTCGCGCGCAGCCAGAAGCTCTACCGCATGACGTTCGAGCGCGGCCATCCGAAGGGCAAGCTCGAGGATCTCGGCAAGGTCAACAACCGCCGCGGCACGCGCGTGCGCTTCAAGCCCGACACCGACATCTTCGGACCTAAGGCCGCGTTCAAGCCGCAGCGCCTGTTCAAGATGACGCGCTCGAAGGCGTATCTGTTCGGCGGTGTCGAGATCCGCTGGAATTGTGCGCCCGAACTGCTCAAGGGCGTCGAGGACGTGCCGGCGGAGGCGACCTTCCACTTCCCCGGCGGCCTCAAGGATTACCTTGCCGCCGCGATCCACGCCGACACCCTGGTGCATCCGGATATCTTCTCCGGCAAGTCGGGCCGCAACGGCGCGCATGGCGCCTGCGAATGGGCGGTCGCCTGGACCGCGGATGCCGACGGCTTCCTGTCCTCCTACACCAACACCGTTCCGACGCCCGACGGCGGCACGCACGAATCCGGCCTGCGCAGTGCGCTGCTGCGCGGCCTGAAGGATCACGCCGAGCGCGTCGGCCAGGGCAAGCGCGCCGCGTCCATCACGTCGGAAGACGTGATGGTGGGTGCCGCCGTGATGCTCTCGGTGTTCGTGCGCGAGCCTGAATTCCAGGGCCAGACCAAGGATCGTCTCGCCACCGCGGAAGCGCAGCGCATCGTCGAGCAGGCGATGAAGGATCCGTTCGACCATTGGCTGTCGGGCAATCCAAACATGGCCAACCGGCTGCTCGACTTCGTGATCGACCGCGCCGAGGAGCGGCTGCGCCGCCGCCAGGAAAAGGAAACGGCGCGCAAGACCGCCGGCAAGAAGCTGCGCCTTCCGGGCAAGCTTGCCGACTGCACCGATGCCGGCACCGAAGGCTCCGAGCTCTTCATCGTCGAGGGTGACTCGGCAGGCGGCAGCGCCAAGCAGGCGCGCGACCGCAAGACCCAGGCCGTGCTGCCGTTGCGCGGCAAGATTCTCAACGTCGCCTCCGCCGGCAAGGACAAGCTGACGGCGAACGCCCAGCTCTCCGATCTCGTGCAGGCGATCGGCTGCGGCCAGCTTGCGCATTATCGCGAAGAGGATCTGCGCTATCAGCGCATCATCATCATGACCGACGCCGATGTCGACGGCGCCCATATCGCTTCGCTGCTGATCACGTTCTTCTACCGGCAGATGCCGCGGCTGATCGACGAAGGCCACCTCTTCCTCGCCGTGCCGCCGCTCTACAAGCTGACCCACGGCACCAAATCGGTCTATGCGCGCGACGACAAGCACAAGGAAGAGCTGATCAAGAGCACGTTCAACGCCAACGCCAAGGTCGAGGTGAACCGCTTCAAAGGCCTCGGCGAGATGATGCCGGCGCAGCTCAAGGAAACCACCATGGATCCGAGCAAGCGGACGCTGCTCAAGGTGGTGCTGCTCGCCGACGACCGTGACACCACGGCGGATTCGGTCGAGCGGCTGATGGGTACCAAGGCCGAGGCGCGCTTCGCCTTCATTACGGACAAGGCGGAATTTGCCAGTGAGGAACTGCTGGACGTCTGAGGCAGCGACCTTTCGTCCAAAGCCCCGGCCCAAGGCCGGGGCTTTTTGTTTGCGGCAGGCCGCAGCCGATCGGCGACTCGGTCAGCGACTCACAGGGCGCCAAGGCCGAGGCAGAATTGCCTCCATTTCGGACAAAGCCCGATTGCTAACGAAAGCTTACTCGATCTCGGTTTTTGATAATCAGGCCAAGCCATTGATACCGCTTATTTATTATCGATTTCAGCAATCGCGACCCAAATCCCGGAAGGGCGGTGTTTCCCGGCGACTGTGCCTGTCCGGCAACAGCATTTCGGTGGAAAGCGTCTATAGTCCGGGCATCAGATCACTCGGACTTCAGTGCGCTCGCGCCTGCCAGACAGACCAAAGGTTGGGGATTTTAAAATGAAGAAGATTGTGCTCGCATTGACCGCGGTTGCCGCGATGACCGGTTCGGCCTCGGCGGCCGACCTTGGCGCCCGTCCCTACGTGAAGGCTCCGATGGCGGCTCCTGTCGCCAACTGGACCGGCTTTTACATCTTCGGCGGTGGCGGTGGCGGCCTCTCGAATGCCGACCAGAGTGTCGTCGATACCGCAACGGGCACCCCGCTGACGATCACCCAGCGCCAGGGCGGCTCGGGCTGGTTCGGCACGGTCGGTCTCGGCTACGACTGGCAGTTCAACAGCACCTGGGTCGCCGGCGTGTTCGCTGACGGTCAGTTCGGCAGCATCCGCGCCACCATCCAGGATCCGCTCCTTCAGATCACGGGCTCCCAGAAGCTGGAGACCTCGTGGGCCGCGGGCGTTCGCCTCGGCTGGCTGGTCGCTCCGAACGTTCTCTCCTACGTCAACGGCGGTTACTCGGGCGCCCACTTCGGTCGCACCAACTTCACCGACCTCGCAGGCGTTCCGGTCGGCGCCCACCTCAACGGTTACAACCGCAACGGCTGGTTCGTCGGCGGCGGCGTCGAGAACAGCCTGAACATCTTCGGCATCCAGTCGCCCGGCTGGTTCATGAAGACCGAGTATCGTTCGGCCTTCTACAACGCCAAGACTCAGGATGAACTGCTCGACGGCAGCAACCTCCCGGTTGGCAACAGCATCCGCGCCAACAGCTGGAACCAGACGATCTCGACCTCGCTGGTCTACCGCTTCAACTGGACCGGTCCGGTCGTCGCGAAGTACTGATCTGATCTGAATTCAACTTCAGACGTCAAAGCCCCGGCATCGCCGGGGCTTTTTCGTTGTGGGCCGTCAGCGGCCGACGCTTGCCTTCAACGATCGGTACGCCTGTCCAAGCTCGTTCTCGATCTTCGCCCAATCGGCATCGGTGATGGCCTCGCCCCGCGCGTCGCGCAACGCCATCGCCTCCGCCCGCCCGAGGCCGAACTGCCGGATGCCGGGATCATCCGCGCTCCTGCCATAGGTCAACGCCGTCACGCGGACGATGGTGACGCCATAATCGTGCGGGGCCACCGCCTCGCGGCGCGCCTGCCACCAGTCGAGCTCGAGGCGGGCAGCCTCGCCCACGTCGAAGGCCACGGGCGCGGCCGGCGCGAAGGCCCGGTAGTAGGCCACGAGGGCCGGCAAGGCCGCGTCGGCCTCCCGGCGCGAGCGCGTCGGCTGGAACGTCCTGCCGGCGTCGGCCGCGCTGAGCGCGATCTGCAAGCTTTGAAGCGGGGAAAAGCCGAACTGAATGCGCGTCGATGCATAGAGATGGTAGAACAGCGCCGCGTAGCGCTTGTCGTAATAGTCGTGCCACATCGCGGTCTCGATCCGCGCCATCTCGGCTGGATCAAACGCCCGTAGATCCGCACGACGTGGAACGACGGCATAGGCCGCGACCAGCACGGCCGCAGCCGCGGTTCCCAGAATCGCTTTGCGCAGGGACATGCGTCCTCCAGGCGGCCTTGCATCCGCGGCCATTGTATCCGAACCGAAGCTACGGCTAGTCTGCGGGCAAGTTTTCGTGGCCCGCGGCGTTTCGTTGATTTCGGGGGCTGCGACAGAAGCAGACCGATGGGGAGGAATGCATGCGCAGATTTCTGCTTGTAGCAGGCCTGTTTGCCCTCGCCGTCGGGCTGCTCTGGATCGGACAGGGCACGGGCACCGTCGCCTGGCCGCGGTCGAGCTTCATGGTCAACCAGCTGCAATGGGCCGGCTATGGCGCAGCCATGGCCGGCTTCGGGCTGGTACTGATCTGGCAGAGCAACCAATAGAAGAAACCAGGAAATAGAAGCATGACATCCAACCGGTTCGATCTCCGCGGCAAGGTCGCGATCGTCACAGGGGGCAATGGCGGCATCGGGCTTGGCCTCGCCCACGGGCTCGCCGACGCCGGCGCCGACATCGCCGTGGTCGGCCGCAACGAAACCAAGTCGGCCGCAGCCGTTGCCGATCTCCGGCAGCGCGGCGTCAAGGCGATTGCCGTCACCACCGACGTCACGGACAAGGCGGCGGTCGCAGCCATGATCGACCGCGTGGTCAAGGATCTCGGCCGCATCGACATCCTCATCAACAATGCCGGCATGAGCATCCGCAAGCCGCCGCACGAGCTCGAGCTCGATGAGTGGAACAAGGTGATCGACACCAACCTCACCAGCGCCTTCGTGTGCTCGAAGCTCGCCTATCCGGCGCTGAAGGCGTCGGGCAACGGCAAGGTGATCAACATCGGCTCGATGATGTCGATCTTCGGCGCCAGCTTCGCCACCGCCTATGCGGCGAGCAAGGGCGGCATCGTGCAGTACACGCGCGCCTGCGCCAACGCCTGGGCGCCCGACAACATCCAGGTCAACGCCATCCTGCCGGGCTGGATCGACACCGACCTCACCCGCGGTGCGCGGCAGCAGGTCTCGGGTCTGCACGAGCGCGTGCTGGCGCGCACGCCGGCGGGACGCTGGGGCGACATCGACGACTTCGCCGGCATCGCCGTGTTCCTCGCCTCGCCCGCCTCGAACTTCGTCACGGGCACGGCGATCCCCGTCGACGGCGGGTTCTCGGTGATGGCGTAAGCGCATCCTGCACGCGAGACAATTGCGTCCAAAAAAGAAGCCCCGGACGATGCCGGGGCTTTCCAGTTTTTGCAGTAATCGTCTTTTGTCGCTTGCTTGGTCGTTGGCTGACGCACTCAGTAGCGGGCGATGACCGGCGCGTCGAACTTGTAGCTGGCGCGGACGACGGCCCACTGGATGTCGCGCGGCTTGGCATCGAAGGTGTAGCTGCCCGAGGTGCCGCCGAGCTGATAGGTCTGGCTGCCGAAGGCGGCGTAGTTGTATTCGAGGCCGACGATCCAGTTGCGGGTAATGCCATATTCCCAGCCGGCGCCGACGGTCCAGCCGTTGGCCCAGTGGGTCTGACCGCCCGAGCCCGTCGCCGGAGCAACGGTGTCGCTGACGCTGAGACGGTTGTTCACGCCGGCATAGCCGCCCTTGATGTAGAACAAATTGTTCTGCACGGCGAAGCCGGCGCGACCGACGACGGTAGCGAGCACATTGGCGCGCCAGGAGAACACATCGTCACCGGCGCCGAACGCGGTGTTCGTGAACGAGCCCTTGTTGTCGAGGCCGGAAATCGTACCTTCCATGCCGAACACGTAATTGTTGGCCTGCCAGTTGTAGCCGATCTGAGCGCCGCCCATGATGCCGGCGCCACGCTGACGATAGCCCTGACCCGGACTGAGATCACCGAACGCCGTCGTGTTCCCGCTGTTGATGAACTGCTCGTTGGTCCATGCACCACCGATATGGCCGCCGACATAGAAACCGGTCCAGTTGAACAGCGGCTCGGCATAGGCGGGCGCCTTCGTGTAGCGCGCGCCGAGATCGGCGGCGGAGGCAGCACCGGTCGAAACCAGAGCGGTCGTGCAGGCGAAGGCGGCAATCAATTTGTTACGCATGGTACACCCCGTGTCCTTTGATGGGTGCACGCTCACACGCAGTTCTTACTCAAATTTGAATCAAGAAAGTTAAGACGCCGGATTGGCCGGCGGCGCGCCATCAATCGGTCTGCGCTGTTGCACGCACGCAACGCACCGCGCAGCATTTAACGCGGCATTATCCCTACCGGATCGTTGCGCTATGATGCTCGCGCGGCCTTCGACTGCACGTGCTCGGGCCGCACGCCGAGCGCAAGCAGGTGCGCCGGAATGCCCTGGAGCCACGGCAGTGCTGTGATGAGGCGCACGACCAGCGGCACCTTCAGCGGCTGATCGCCGCCCTGCAAGGCGCCGCTGATGATGTTGTTCTGCACGATCATTTGCATGCGCTGCGTCATCTTCACCGGGAACTCGCGCCGGCGACGCACGGCATCGAGCTCGTCCTCGGATGGGCAGCCGCGCGCAAGCTTGTCCGCGAGCAGATTGGCCGTCGCGACCGCATCCTGTACGGCCAGATTGACGCCGACGCCGCCGACCGGCGACATTGCATGCGCGGCATCGCCAATGAGAAGCAGACCCGGCTGCGTCCAGCGAGGCAGACGGTTGATCGCGACGGTGAGCAGCTTGATATCATCGAAGCTCTTCACTTCAGCGATGCCGGATCGAAGGATCGGCGCCATGCGCACGATATCGTCGAGCAGCGCCTGCAACCCCCTCGCCTTCACCGCCTCATATTGTCCCTTGGCGATGACATAGGCGCATTGCCAATAGTCGCCGCGATCGAAGGTGATCATCATCTTGCCGGGCTCGACGCGCGCGAACACGTTCTCCGTCTCGTCGGGTTTGCGGCCGGCGCGGAACCACAGCACGTCCATCGGCGCGCCGATCTCCTCGACGCCAAGCCCCGCGCGCTCGCGCACGGTCGAATGCCGGCCGTCGCAGGCGATGGTGAGGTCGGCCTCGATGTCGACGACGCCGTCCGGCGTCTTCGCACGCACGCCGGCGATGGTCTCGCCGCGGCGGATCAGATCGACGGCTTCCGTGCTCATCATCACCTTGAGCGAGGCGAAACGCTTGCCGGCCTCGCGCAGGAAATTGAGGAAATCCCATTGCGGCATGAAGGCAATGAACGGGTATTTCGTATGGAGTCTTCTGAGATCGGCGATCCGCACAGGCGTGCCGCCGAACAAGCCGTCCATCGTTTGCAAGCGCTGATGCGGCAGCTTCAGGAAGGCGTCGATGAGCCCGAGCTCATCCATCGCCTGGAGCGTCGAGGGGTGCACCGTGTCGCCGCGAAAGTCGCGGAAGAAATCCGCATGCTTCTCCAGCACCATGACATCGACGCCAGCACGCCCCAGGAGATAGCCGAGCATCATGCCGGCCGGCCCGCCGCCGACGATGCAACAGCGGACTTTCATGGAGCGCGGTGCGGGTTGATGTGGCGTGGCTGTATCCATGGAAGCGGCGACGAGAAGCTCCGACGCGATCAATTGCTGCCGCGGTTCGCGGCGCGAAAACTCTTGATCTCCGACACGCTGCCGTCGCGATAGGTCAGCTCCACCGAGACGGACTGCGTGGTCGGCGGGAGCTTCATGTAGAGCGGCATGCCGGCGCTGATCGCGCTGGGATCGCGCATATCGCAGCCCGGCATCTTCAGCACCTGGTTCGGAACGGCGGTGTCGATGCCGATGCGGACCTCGCGGATGGCGCAGCGGTAGGAGACGAGGTGGGTGTAGTAGACGAGCAGTCCGTTGAATTCGCGGAACGACAGCCAGCTCGTCGCGGTCATGTCGAGGATCTTGCGCTGGTCGCGGATCAGCGCGGCCTCGGGGTCGAACCGGATCGGGAACGGGCCCTGCATGTCGCCGGATGGATCGACATAGCGGACCTCGATGGTGCCCGCCTGCGCGTCCGCCGGCAGTTCGATCGAGGGGTTCGGCATCCGCTTGCGCGTGCGCGGATCGAGCGTGTCGATGAAACCGGTCTCGCGGAAATCGCCATTGCCGGCCATGCGCCAGGAAATCCCGAGCGTCGGATCGGCGAAGGAGAACACCACGCTCCAGCCGCCATTGTGGCGGGAGAAGCTGGCGATCGGCGCGTTGGTGGTTTCCTCCTTCGGCACGCGTGGCACCGACACCGGTGGCAGCGCCGCGAGCTTCTGCGGCGGCGGATCGGCCGGGCGCTCGACCGCATCCTTGGCCATGCCGCTGAGGAAGACGTCATCGACCATCTGGTCGAAATAGACCGGCACCTGCCTGTGCTTCACGGTATCGGCCATCTCGCTGACGGCGCGGCGGGTGCGCTGTGCCACCTGCACGAGGTTCTCGCCGGGCCGGAGCAGCTCCTTGGCGAAGGTGCGCGTGAACACCGAATTGGGATTGGCGTCGTCGTTGGAGAGACGATCGAGCGCGGTCTGGCGGGGACCCGCCGAGAACACCGAGAACACGCCTTCAGGCAGCTGTACCATCGGCGCAAGCCCGCCGCCGCCGGCGACCGCACGGGTGCCCTTGCGCTCGAACGGGTTGTTGCGGCAGGCGTCGAACACCAGGATCGAAGTGCGCGCCTTCTTGTTCTGAAGGCGTTCGACGATGCGGTCGGCGAGGATGGAGGCGTCGCGCACCAGCTCTTCCTGGCCTTCCGTCGCCGCCGGCACGTCGGTCGGCAGCAGATAGTTCTGGCCCGCGATCTCGAAACCATGGCCGGCGTAGAAGAAGAACGCGGTGTCGCCGGGCTCGATCGCCTTGTCGAAGGCAAGCAGCGTCTCGGAGAATTGCTGCCGGCTCTGGTTCTCGGCGACCATCACCGAGAAGCCGAGCTGCTTCAGCGTGTCGCCCATGGTGCGGGCATCGTTGACCGCCTTGAGCAGCTTCGGGACGTTCCGGTAGTCGTTGTTGCCGACCACGAGCGCGACGCGCTTCTCGGCATAGGCGGGAAGCGCAAGGCCACTCAGGCCCGCCGCGAGGCCAAGGGCCGCCAGAATTCTGAAAAGCCGACGCGTCATTGCAAATTCCCGTTGCAGAACGGCTCTTCCCGGTTCCCTCGAACGGTCGTTCATTGGACCCTTGCCGTTGATGTGATAGTCGGCCCAGCCATATCGACGGTTCAAGGGCACGGCCAGCGGTTCTATCATCTCGCCTATGGCAGATGCTGCCGGAATCTGCTCTTTCTTGGGCAAGTCCGTTGAAGCGAGGCGCTGCCATGTATTGGTGTACCGACGAGGTCGAGCCGCATGACCGCTTCGACTATTGGCGCGAGGTGCGCGCCAAGGGCCTGTTCGGCGTCACCGCCGAGCTCGAGCGCGAACGGCGCGGCGACTTCTACGGCGAATTCTCGCTGCGCCAGCTGAGTGGCGCCGGCCTCGTCGAGCTGAAGGCCTCGCACTACGCGGTCGAACGCAGCAACTCCGACATCGGCTACGCGCCCGGCGACAGCATCTGCGTCTACCAGCAGCTCGGCAGCGGCGGCTGGTTCGGCGGCATGCGCGGAAGCGACTTCGCGATCGCCAATGGCAGCTTCGCCACCAGCCATACCGACCAGCCCTATCGCACTGCGCCGCTCGGCGCCGGCGGCTTCCATTTGCGGATCCTGAAAATCCCCGTGCGTGGCCTCGCGACGCAGGACAAGCGCATGGGCGAGCTCGCGCCCAAGACCTTCAACGATCCCACTCTGGCGCCCCTGCTCGGTGCCTGCTTTGCCGATCTCGGTGAGGCCGCCGCTGACGATCACGGCACTGTCGGTGCGACCTCCCCGGTCCAGACCTCCTTGGTCCAGGCCCTCGCCCATCTGGCACTGATCGAGCGCGGCATCGTCCGGCCCGGCAGCCGCCTCGGGCAGGCCGCGCTGCGGACCGCCCGGCTCTCGCAGGCGCGGCGGCTGATCGCGCGCTACCTGCAAGACCCCGATCTGGCGCCGACCAAGGTGGCTGACCTGCTCGGCGTGTCCGTACGTCACCTGCACATGCTATTCGAGGCCGCCGAGAGGAGCTTCTCGCAGACCGTGACGGACGAACGCCTGAAGCAGAGCCGCCGCCTGATGCGCGAGGCGCCGGACCGGCTGATCGCCGACATCGCGGCCTCTTGCGGCTTCGAGAGCCTGGCAACCTACTACCGTGTCTTCAACGCCGCCTACGGCATGGCCCCCGGTGACTTCCGGGCCCAGGGGCCGGAACGGCGTTAGCCGTTCCCCAACCGCTGTGGCCCCGATCATTGAGCGAGGCGGAAAAGCCTAGCCGCGCCCGTGATTTGGACAAAAACCTCAGGTTTTTTAGGGTCTTCCCGCGCCCGCTCCATTGACTTTGGCCGATTCCGCCCTATGTTCCGGGGCGACGCGGCTCAGATCGAAGAGCGATTCCTGAGCCTTGCGCTTTGTTCGCGTGAGTCAGCACCCCCAGCTTCTTTGAGAGCGCGCCGTTTCGGGGTGGAACGCGACAGCCTTAATTACCCTCGATTCCGAACGGCGGTTTCGACCAGAGGCTCAATGTCCTTTACAGATCTCGGACTGTCCGAAAAAGTCCTCGCCGCAGTGGCGGCCACCGGTTACACCACCCCCACCCCCATCCAGGAACAGGCGATCCCCCACGTCCTCGCACGCAAGGATGTGCTCGGCATCGCCCAGACCGGCACCGGCAAGACCGCGGCCTTCGTGCTGCCGATGCTCACCATCCTCGAAAAGGGCAGAGCGCGGGCGCGCATGCCGCGCACGCTGATCCTGGAGCCGACCCGCGAACTCGCGGCGCAGGTGAAGGAAAACTTCGACCGCTATGGCGCCGGCCAGAAGCTCAACGTCGCCCTCCTGATCGGCGGCGTCTCGTTCGGCGACCAGGATGCCAAGCTGACGCGCGGCGTCGACGTGCTGATCGCCACTCCCGGCCGCTTGCTCGACCATACCGAGCGCGGCGGCCTGCTGCTCACCGGCGTCGAGCTGCTCGTCATCGACGAAGCCGACCGCATGCTGGACATGGGCTTCATTCCCGACATCGAGCGCGTCTGCAAGCTCGTCCCCTTCACGCGGCAGACCCTGTTCTTCACCGCGACCATGCCTCCGGAGATCCGGCGCATCACGGAGGCCTTCCTGCACAATCCGCAGAAGGTCGAGGTCTCCAAGCCCGCCACCACCGCCGTGACCGTGACGCAGGCCCAGGTACCCGCCGGACGCGAGGCGCATGAGAAGCGCGAGCTGCTCCGTCGCCTGCTCCGCGAGGCCAAGGATCTCAAGAACGCGATCATCTTCTGCAATCGCAAGCGTGAGGTCGCGGTCGTCCACAAATCGCTCCAGAAGCACGGCTTCAGCGTTGGCGCCCTCCATGGCGATATGGACCAGTCGGCCCGCACGGCGGCGCTCGAACAATTCCGCAAGGGTGAGCTGCCCCTCCTCGTCGCCTCCGACGTTGCCGCCCGCGGCCTCGACATTCCCGAGGTCAGCCACGTCTTCAATTTCGACGTCCCCCACCATCCCGACGATTACGTCCACCGCGTCGGCCGCACCGGCCGCGCAGGCCGGTCCGGCATGGCGATCTCGCTCGTGACGCCGCTCGACCAGAAGTCGATGGTGGCGATCGAGAAGCTAATCGGCCAGAGCATTCCGCGCGCCGAGGGTGACTTTGAAATCCACACTGAGGGCGGCGATGCGACCGAGCGCCCGCGCGAGCAGCGCGGCCGTGAACGTTCGCGCGGCGGACGCGGCAAGCCGCAACGCGGCGGTCGCGATCGTGAACGCAGCCACGAGCCGCGCGAGGCACGTGGCGAGGCAAGACACGCTTCTGAGACGAGGCCTTCAGCCGAAACACGGCCCGCTCCCGAGGCGCGGCCCGCACGCGAGGCAAGGGCTCCGCGTGAAGCAAGGGCATCATCCGAACCGCGCCACGGCGCGCGCCAGCAGGCCAACGCCTCGCACGTGCCGTCGATCGGCCGCCCCGAACCGCGCCGCCAACGCGAGGCCGACAGCGAGCCCGGCGATCACTCGCATCTGCCGGCTTTCCTGCTGCGGCCGGTTCGCTCCCCCGCGGGCGCCTGAAGCGCAAAGCGCTCCAGGCTCGGTTGAGATAAAGCCGGCACTCAATTTTTTGGATGCATTCGTGAACGTATATTTACGGGGCGTTCACGATCGTCCGTTAGCCTACGAACATAATTTAAGCATTGCTGCGGTCGACGGCGCGTCGATCGTTGTGGGGTATGTTCCGTGGTCAAAGTGCTCGACGAACACGAACGCACGATGGCGTTTGCCGAAGTGGCGCTCGGTCAGATCCGGTCGCTTCGACAGACCGCAATTCCCCGCAATTACGAGATCTGGTACGTCTACGCCACCGGCTATAACGCGCCGCTCAACAAGATCATCAACGAGACGCTGGCGCGCCACGGCAAGCTGACCGAAGGCGATCTCGAGCAGATCTACGAGACCTACCTCTCCCACATCAAGACCACTGACCGCATCGACAAGGTCGGCGCACGCGTCATCGGCGAGATCGACGACGTGATGACGGTGCTCAGCGAAGCGCTCGGGATGACCGGCTACTACGATGCCAGCCTGTCGGGCGCGACAGAGAAGCTGTCGTCGGCCAAGAGCCGCGACCAGATCAAGTCGATCGTCGAGACGCTGCTGCGTTCGACCAGCGAGATGCGCGAGACCAACAAGGCGCTGGAAGATCGCCTGACGCTGTCCAAGAACGAGATCAGCAATCTCCAGCAGAGCCTGGAGGCGATCCGCGCCGAGAGTCTGACCGATCCGCTCACGGGCCTCGGCAACCGCAAATATTTCGATCGCATGATCGGCATGGCCGTGCAGAGCGCGCTGGCTTCAGGCGAGCCGCTGTCGCTGCTGCTGTTCGACATCGACCACTTCAAGTCGTTCAACGATTCCTACGGCCATCTCACCGGCGACCAGGTGCTGCGGCTCGTCGGCCTGTCCATGAAGCAGACCATCAAGGGCCAGGACATCACTGCGCGTTATGGCGGCGAGGAGTTCGCCGTCCTGCTGCCCAACACGGCGCTACGTCAGGCCCTCACGGTGGCTGATCATATCCGCCGCGCCGTAATGGCGAAGGAACTGAAGAAGAAGTCCACTGGCGAAATCCTCGGCCGCGTCACCATCTCCGTCGGCGTCTCCATGCTCAAGCCAGGCGATGACACCGAGGCGCTGATCGAGCGCGCCGATGCCTGTCTCTACGCCGCCAAACGCAACGGCCGCAACCGCGTGATCTGCGAGGTCGATCCGGAATTCGCGGTCGAGAGCCACAGCCGCGTGGCGTAGGTTTCCATCAACTGCCGTAGGGTGGGCAAAGGCGCATCGCGCCGTGCCCACCAAAAGCCGTGGGCGCGCTCCGCTTTGCCCACCCTACGGCACCGCCGCTTGACATTATTCCACGGTGAACAACATCTGCCACGACGGCATTGGCCGCCTGCACCCGAGCCCGCAAAGGACTTGTCGTCGTGCCCAACAACCCCCACGACTTCCATACCCCGCAACCGTCCTACAGCAGGGATGAGCTGCTGAGATCGAGCGACGGCGGCTATTTCGGCCCGGGCAATGCGCAATTGCCGGCGCCGCCGATGCTGATGATGGATCGCATCACCGAGATCAGCGTAGATGGCGGCGCGTTCGGCAAGGGTCATATCGTCGGCGAGCTGGATATCGCACCGCGCCACTGGTTCTTCGATTGCCACTATCGCGGCGACGCGATGATGCCGGGAAGCCTGGGCTTGGACGCGATGTGGCAGATGGTCGGCTATTGGCTGGGATGGTCGGGCTCACCGGGCAAGGGCCGCGCCATCGGCGTCGGCGAGATCGATGCCACGGGCTTCGTCACACCGGAGACGCGATGCGTGCGCTACGAGGTCGCCATGCGCATGGTCCGGCGCGGCAAGCTGGTGCTCGGAATTGCCGACGGCCGCGTGCTCGCCGACGGCCTCGGTGTCTTCACGGCAAAGGATATGAGGGTTGGCCTCACCAAGGCGGTGGATTGAGCCTAATTAATCCCCCGGATTGGCGCGCTTCCGAACCGGGCGCCCGCCGCTCGCCGTCCTCAGCGCTTTCGTGGGCTTGACGCGGCGGTCGCAACCGCGTGATCTGCGAAACGGATCGGAATACGTTGCGGAAGCGCGCGGCCAGGTGGCGGAGCCGCGGCGCACGTTCGGATCTGAGCTCTCATATCGAGAGGCGCGCGATTCAGAGGTCCGAGGGAGAGCCAAATTGGGCGCAATAAGTCTTCACGATCCCCTTTTCGGCACATATGTCGTCGCGGCCAGCCTGATGATCTTGAAAGCGGTAGCGATGTCATGGCTGACCGTGGTTCGTATGGTGCAAGCCAAGGGCGGCTACCGTTCGCCGGAGGACATCCAGAAGACCCCGATGAATCCTGCGCCGGATCCGGCGCAGCTTCTTCCCAATGAACGTGTCGATCGGATCCGCCGGATCCAGATGAACGATCTCGAGAGCCTGCCCTACTTCCTGATTGCAGGCCTTCTCTATGTTCTCACAGAGCCGTCGCTGCGGCTCGCGCAATGTCTGCTCTACGGCTACGTCGCCTCACGCCTGCTCCATTTTTGGGCCTATCTCACCGGGCAAATCCACGAAATTCGCGCGACGTTGTGGACGGTCGGCTCGATCATCCTGGTCTTCATGACCGTTCGCACGCTTCTCGTTGCGCTCGGCGCTTGAGGCTCAATCGGCCACCCCGGCTGCCTGCTGGGCCGAAAGGTAGCGTTCGAGAGCGTCCTCCTGCTTGAAAAAGCGCATGGCGCGCAAATCGCGGATCGTTGTTTTTTGTGCCGCATCGCGGCGCCGCGTGACCTCCCGGCCTTCTTCCAGGCGGCCGGCAGCGACCAGATTGGCCGCCAGCATACGATGGCCGGTCCCATTGCCGGGATTGTGCCGAACCGACTTGCGGGCCCAGGCAATGCCCTCCTCGTGGCGCCCGAGCGCAAAGTAGGACGCGGTCAAGCCCGTCATCCACAAATGCAGCATGCTGTCGTAGGGGCTGAGGACGAGAGAACGATGAAGGCATATGACGGCATTCTCGTAGTCACCTCCCATGCTGTCGATCATTCCGAGCACGCCCCACGCGAATGCCGAACTGGGATTGAGCCTCACGGCCTCGCTGGCATGAACGCGGCCCTGATCGTTGTCGCCGGCCGGCCCAAACAGCGTGAAACCATACACCGCATGGGCAAAGGCGTCCGTGCCATCCTGCTCGACGGCCCGGCGTGCGAGACCGAGCGCCTCGGTTGTGGCATCCGGCGGGGTGTGAGCCCCAAGCGGTGCCGCCATGACCAGTCCCCACGCCAGCGCGGCGAGCGTCGGCGTGCGCGCCTGGTCAAGATCGAGAGACCGTCGAAGCAGCTCGATCGCCTTGGTAACGTCATCACGGGTGCCGCCCCATAAGTGGTGAAGGGCCCGCAAATAAAGATCATACGCCGAAAGATCGGTTGGTGGCTTGCGGCGTGCGCGTTCGATTTCGGCGCCACGAACGGCGGGGTCAACGACCGCAGCGACACTGCTGCTGACGTCGTCCTGCAGATCGAAGATGTCCGTGAGCGGACGGTCGTAGCGATCGGACCAGACCTGAGCCTCACTGCCGGTATGGGTCAGCTCGGCCGACACGCGAATGCGGTTGCCGGCTTTGCGTATATGCCCGCTCAGGACGTACTGGACACCGAAATGTTGCGCAATCTGCCCGCTTGTCATCCCCTTGTCCCTGAGGGCAAAGCTCGACCCGCGCGCGATCACCACAAGCTCGCGGAAGCGCGACAAGGCTGTAATGATGTCCTCAGTGATGCCGTCGGCGAAATAGTCCTGTTCGGGGTCACCGCTCATGTTCCGGAATGGCAACACGACCAAGGACGGCTTCTCTCCGCGCATCATGAGCACCAGAGACGGGGAGGCCTCTGACATGACCTCCCCTGAAACGGGCGCCACATCCTGCGTCCTGCGCAGTTCCGAGGCCAACGTTTTGGTTGCCAGATCCGGCTCAGTGCTGAGCTCGCGCTTGAGCAGAGCAACGACATCCAGATAGTATTTGAGCGCTTCGGCGTTTCGTCCGGTTGCGGACAACGCGCGCATGATCAAGCGATGCGAATCTTCGCGCAGGTCATTGAGCGCACTGGCGCGCTGGCCGGTCCGCAGTGCCAGGTCCGCGTGTCCCTCCGATAGCTCATGCTCGCCGAGCCTCACCATGGAGCCAAGAGCCAGCTCCGAGAAGCGCTCTCGTTCGCCGGCTACCCATTCGCTCCAGCCTTCTTCGCCGATGCTGATGTCATCGGCCAAACGGCCACGATAGAGATCCGCCGCCGCGCTCAACGCGCTACGGCTACCCTCTCGGACCAGCTGTTCAAATTGGCTCACATCGCATGCGATCAGCGTGGCATTCAGCGATACGAATTCGCCGTCGCTCCTAAGACCATCCGGGCCCAGGATTTGACGCAGCTTGAAGAGCGCCTGCCGCAGGTTCTGCTTCGCTTGCGCATCGAAGTGAGATCCCCACAGCAAGGCCGACAGTTTTTCGCGTGGCTGCGGGTCAGGTGCCGTGCAAGCCAGAAACGCAAGCAATCCAGCGAGCTTCTTATTCGGCAAGCTGACGGCGCCATCCGGCCCTGTCAGTACGCAACGTCCGAGAAGCGAGAGGCTAAATTCAGGGCGCGACACAGATGTCGTTCTATCCACTCTGCCTCCAATTTAAGCAGTCGCACTCAGTGCGTATACATTCTACACGAGTTGCCGGAATTGCGAACGTTATTAACGCACCGATGACGGTCGAATAACGCCAGCGAAGACGACTGCAGGTTCTGATCGAATTACGTCGAGACACCGTTTTGGTGAATCGACGCCGCGTAATTCCATCGGGAAAGCCGTCATGCACGCGCGTCATCTCATCGCGGCCCTCGCTGTTCTTTTCGCGGTCCTTGCCGGGGTCGACGTTGCGGTCACGGCCTTTGCCACTCCCGGAGCCAGAGCCGTTTCAGACTCGGCACCTCCGGTCTCACCGCTCCTCTTCGGCCGCGACTGACTGGACTCCAACTTCACGACGATCATTATCTGGAGGTCACATTGACCGATACCGCGCAACCAAGATCGCAAGCGCTCGCTTTTGGGCAAGACGGTGCCATTTCGCCTGCAAAGGATTTTCATCTGCCCAGCTTGGCGCCCCTCACGCTGTTCGTCACCTGGTACCAGCGCGCCTGCTTCAGGTCGGAGCTGCTCGAGGACCTCAGGCATAGGCCCGAATACCTCAGCGACATCGGGATTTGCCGGCACGAGGCGACGACCGAAACCAACCGATTCTTCTGGGAGCCGATCCTGCTCAGGCGCAGCATGAAGACCGACTTTCCAGCACGACCTCCGGCCTCTCTCGGAGCATCAACGATTCATGAATCTCGGCGGCGCGCGTGACAACGATCCTGAGCGCGATCTCCCGAACCGTCCTCTCGGTCACCGGCGCAGAATTTGCGAAACACGTTCTGCTGCTGGCAGCAGCCTGCGCTTTCGTGTTCGTGCTCTCCCTCACCTATGACTTGGATTTGAGCCTCGGATTCTTTTGATCGCCGCGTCGGCAAGAACCAGGAACGCCGTACGCCGCGGAGCGTGCCGACGCCCGCGACGACCTCGTCACACCCCGCGTATTCCGGCCGCCACAGCCCGCAATCCGACGATGCACGGTGCTGATGCGCACGCAAACGAGGAACCGATATGTATGTTGGCAAGATATTGTCATTGGTGCCCGCAATGAACGACCTTTCGTACCCTGCGGCCGGACCGGCTTCCGACGCTTCCGGTCTTCTCATCGAGAAGAAAGCGCGGAACGTCTTCGATTCGATCACAGCGGTGCTGCACTGTTCACGGCGCCTTCAGGCACGTCGAATTCTCCGCCAATACGAGCATTTGATGCCGTCTTCCGAACAATCCGTCCCGCAAATATCCAGTCAAAATTCCGGAGATCGCAAAATGCTCGTCACCAGCAAGGCGGCTCAAGCAAAATTGGTTGCTCGCTCCCCCGCACGAAATGAGATGGGCTGGCTCATGGCCGTGGCCTTGGCATTCCTGGTGATTCATATCGTCGCCGGGACGATCTGGATGCGCGCCTCCGCGAATGAGACCACGACCTCCCGATCTGACGTAATATCCTCCTCGTACGACTAGCGAAGCGTCGACACAGCCAACCCATTTTCGATGGTCGCGCCGACGGCAGCCTATCTTCGGAAATTTTTTGGGAGGCTCGCCGAGAGAACCAGGAGGCCTAGTTCTTTCGTTTGACGCGTTTTCGAATTGGCGCCTTCTTGCCCGTCTTCACCTTCTTGGCAACGGACTTCTTCGCTGCCGCCTTCTTCGACTTCGGCCGCTTCTTCACCTTGGCGCGCTGGGCAGCGGCGAGCGCCGCTCTCGCCCATTGCGCAAGCTCCTCGGAATCGTCGAACAGGCGCGCGGGCAGCTCCCAATAGGAGTTCACCAGTACGGTCTTGGCGCGGGTGGAATACTGGAACGGCTTCGAGCCTTCGGCCTCGAAGTCCGGGATCGTCACCTCGTCGGCGCGGAAGAACAGGCCGGCCCGCAACGCGAGCGCGAAGTTGATGCCGTCGGCGGAGATGCCATAGCCGGAAAACATCTTGCGGATGGTGACGGGGCCGAAATCGGCGAACAGGTCGATCAGGAATTCGCGGTCCATGGCCCGGGTGCCTCCCCATCGTCCTGGCGAACGCCAGGACCCATTACCCCAGGGAGGAGTTTAGCGAAGACTGCAAGTCGTGCCAGTGTCGGTCCTGGCACCTCCCGCTATCGAGAGATCACGTGGTATGGGTCCTGGCGTTCGCCAGGACGACAGCTGAGCAAGACGCGAAAGCCGGGCTTAGCCGTCGATCTTGGCCGGACGCAGCTCGACCGACTCGCCGCAGCCGCACGCGGAGATCTGGTTGGGGTTGTTGAAGACGAACTGGGCCTGCATCTTGTCGGCCTTGTAGTCCATCTCGGTGCCGAGCAGGAACAGCACGGCCTTGGGATCGACCAGGATCTTGACGCCCTTGTCCTCGACGACCTCGTCGGTCGGGCGGACATCATGGGCGTATTCGACCGTGTACGACTGGCCGGCGCAGCCGCCGTTCTTCACGCCGACGCGCAGGCCGACGATCTCGGAATCGGCGCGCTGGGTGAGCTCGGTGATGCGCTGGGCAGCGGCATCCGTCAGCCGCATCACCTGCGGGCGCGGGCGCCGGGGCTTTGGTGTCGAAGCTGGTGTTGCCTGTGTCATATCAATGATGTGGTCCGTTGCGGAGCAAATTCAATGTCGAGTTTACGCGTCACCACATGTTGAGCACGAGGCGGGCCTCGTCGCTCATGCGTTCCGGCGACCACGGCGGCTCCCAGACGACTTTGACGTCGACCACGCCGACGCCGGGAACGCTGGCGACCGCGTTCTCGACCATGGTCGGCAGCTCGCCGGCAGCCGGGCAGTTCGGCGTCGTCAGCGTCATCTGGACGTCGACCGAGCGGTCGTCCTTGATCTCGACTTTGTAGATCAGGCCAAGCTCGTAGATGTCGGCCGGGATTTCCGGATCGAACACCGTCTTGAGGCCGGCGATGATCTCGGTGGTCAGGCGCTCGGTCTCCTCAGGCGGCAGCGCCGACTGGGTCTCCATCGGATTGGCTTTGATTTCGGCCGTGTCACTCATGCGAACAAATCCCGCGCCTTAAGCAGCGCCTGTGCCAGATGATCGACTTCTTCCCGCGTATTATACATGCCGAACGAGGCCCGGCAGGTGGCCGTCACGTTGAACCGCTCTAAAAGCGGCATCACGCAATGGGTTCCGGCCCGCACCGCGATGCCCTGGCGATCGATCACGGTGGCAACGTCATGGGCGTGCGCGCCCTTGAGCTCGAAGGAGATCACCGGCCCCTTGCCCCGCGCCGTGCCGATCAGCCGCAGCGAGTTGATCTCGCGTAAGCGCTCCTGGGCATAGGTGGTGAGATCGTGCTCGTGCGCGGCGATGCGCTCCTTGCCGATCGAATTGACGTAGTCGATGGCCGCGCCAAGGCCGACGGCCTCGACGATCGCGGGCGTGCCCGCCTCGAACTTGTGCGGAGGATCGCCATAGGTGACGACATCGCGCGAGACCTCGCGGATCATCTCGCCGCCGCCGTTGAAGGGGCGCATCGCGACGAGGTGATCGTACTTGGCCCAGAGCACGCCGATGCCGGTCGGACCATAGACCTTGTGGCCGGTGAAGACGTAGAAATCGCAGCCGAGATCCTGAACGTCGACCGGCAGATGCACGGCGCCCTGGCTGCCGTCGACCAGCACGGGAATGCCACGGGCCTGCGCGATTCTGACAACGTCCTTGACCGGGACGATGGTGCCGAGCGCGTTCGACATCTGCGTGATCGCGACCAGCTTGGTCTTCGCGGTCAGCAGCTTCTCGAACTCGTCGATCAGGAAATTGCCCTCGTCGTCGACCGGCGCCCATTTGATCACGGCACCCTGGCGTTCCCTGAGGAAATGCCACGGCACGATGTTGGAGTGGTGCTCCATGATCGAGATGACGATCTCATCGCCTTCTTCGATGTTCGGCCCGCCCCAGGACGAGGCGACCAGGTTGATCGCTTCCGTCGCGTTGCGGGTGAAGATCACTTCCTCGGTGCGCGACGCGTTGATGAACTGCGCCACCTTGGTGCGGCCGCCCTCATAGGCTTCGGTCGCGGCATTGGCGAGGTAGTGCAGGCCGCGATGGACGTTGGCGTATTCGGACTGATAGGCCTGCGTCATGCGGTCGAGCACGGCGCTCGGCTTCTGTGCCGAGGCGGCGTTGTCGAGATAGACCAGCGGCTTGCCGTAGACCTGCATGGCCAGCGCCGGAAAGTCCTGGCGCACGCGCGCGACATCATAGGCGCCATTCTTGACCGCCGGATGCGTGCTCATGATCGGCGCTCCAGCCAGCGCTCGGCAATGCCGATCACGTGCTCGCGCAAGCCATCATCGGCGATCTGCTCGATCGCCTCGCCCACGAAGGCCTGGATCAGCAGCGCCTGAGCCTGCTTTTCCGGCAGGCCGCGCGCCTTCAGATAAAACAGCAGACTGTCATCCAGCGCGCCCGCGGTGGCGCCGTGGCCGCAGGAGACGTCGTCGGCAAAGATCTCGAGCTCGGGCTTGTTGTCGGCTTCGGCTTCGTCCGAGAGCAGCAGCGCGCGGATCATCATCTTGCCGTCGGTCTTCTGCGCATCGGGACGGACGATGATGCGGCCCTGGAACACCGAATGGGCGCGATCGTCGATCACGGCACGGAAGACCTCGCGACTGACGCAGTTCGGCACGGCATGGTCGACGACCAGCGTGGTGTCGCCATGCTCGGTCTTCTGCAGCAGGTTGACGCCATTGGCGGAGAGCTCGCTGCCCTCGCCCGCCAGCGTGATGAAGCCTTGCAGGCGGCTCACCGCGGCGCCGGTGGTCATGTTGAAGAAGTTGACCTTGGTATTGGCGCCGACGGTGACGAATTGCGAGGTGATGTTCACCGCATCGGGCGCATCGTCCATCAGGCGGAGATGGGCGACATCTGCGTCGTCCCCGATCCAGAGGATCACCGCATCGTTGACCTGATAGCCGCCTGCCGTTCCGGCTGTGACGAAGCTCTCGATGATCGTGGCGCGAGCAGCTTTGCCAATCCGCAGATGCGAACGGGTGAACGCAGACGCGCTAGCCGCCGTCGCGACATGGATGATCTGGATCGGCGCAGACAACTGCGCGCCGTCAGCGACCGAGACCACCACACCGTCCGTCGCCATCGCCGCATTGAGCGCGATCACGGCGTCGGTCGAGGCGGTCTGGAGCAGATCGCCGGCGGCAGGATTGGCCTCATTCGCCAGGATCTCACGCAGCGTCTTGAAGCTGACCTCGGACGCGAATGCCTTGACATCGGAGAGATCGGCCACGAACACGCCGTCGACCAGCACCAGCTTGCGGGCGCCTGCGATCGCATGGGCCTTCACGGCGTCCGCGGCACGCTTCAGCGCAGCCGCATCGGGGCTGGCTGCCAGCGGCAGCGCCTCGCCGACCAGCGCACGCAGATCGGTGTATTTCCATTCCTCGATCCGGCGGTGCGGCAGGCCGAGACGCTCATAGGTCTCGAACGCCTCACGGCGCGTCGCAATCACGGACGGCGAACCCGGCAGCCGGCCCTCGGCGCTGGTGAAGAGATCGCTCACCGCGCGGCCCTTTCCGGTCTTTGCCACAGCAACGTTCATCGCAAAATTCCTTACGCGGCGTCCTCGAACTGGGCGTAGCCGGACGCTTCCAGCTCCAGCGCCAGCTCCTTGCCGCCGCTCTTCACGACACGGCCCTTCGACATCACGTGCACGATGTCGGGCACGATGTAGTTGAGCAGCCGCTGATAATGGGTGATGACGACCATCGCGCGCTTGGGCGAATGCAGCGCGTTGACGCCGTCGGCCGCGATGCGCAGCGCGTCGATGTCGAGGCCGGAATCCATCTCGTCGAGGATGCACAGGCTCGGCTCGAACAGCGCCATCTGCAGCACCTCGTTACGCTTCTTCTCGCCGCCGGAGAAACCGACATTGACACCGCGCTTGAGCATGTCCTGCGGGATGTTCAGCGACTTCGAGACCTCGCGGACCTTCTTCAGGAACTCCGGCACCATCAACTCGGTCTCGCCGCGCGCCTTGCGCTGGGCGTTCAGCGCGGTGCGGAGGAAGTTCATGGTGGTGACGCCGGGAATCTCGACCGGATACTGGAACGCCAGGAACACGCCCTTGGCGGCGCGCTCCTCGGGCGCCATCTCCAGGAGGTCCTCGCCCTTGAACAGGATCTGGCCGTCGGTGACTTCATAGCCGGGCTTGCCGGCGATGACGTGCGACAGCGTCGACTTGCCGGAGCCGTTCGGCCCCATGATGGCGTGAATCTCGCCCTCGTTCACGGTCATCGTCAGCCCATGGAGGATCTCACGTTCCTCGACACGAACCTTCAGGTCTTTCACTTCAAGCAAAGCCATCTTGGTATCCAGTTTATTCAATTGATGTTTGAGCGCGCGAGGCGCGCCGCTGGGGTCGGCGATTAGCCGACCGACCCTTCCAGCGAGATCGAGATCAGCTTCTGCGCTTCCACTGCGAACTCCATCGGGAGCTGCTGAAGCACGTCCTTCACAAAGCCGTTGACGACGAGGCCGACAGCCTCCTCCTGCGAAAGGCCGCGCTGGATGCAGTAGAACAGCACGTCCTCGGAGATCTTCGAGGTCGTCGCCTCGTGCTCGAACGTCGCCGACGAGTTCTTGGCTTCGATGTACGGCACGGTGTGCGCGCCGCATTTGTCGCCGATCAACAGGGAATCGCAGGCCGTGAAGTTGCGTGCGCCGGTCGCTTTGCGGTGCGCGGTGACGAGACCGCGATAGGTGTTCTGCGACTTGCCGGCGGCGATGCCCTTCGAGATGATGCGGCTCGACGTGTTCTTGCCGAGATGGATCATCTTGGTGCCCGAATCGACCTGCTGGAAGCCGTTCGAGATCGCGATCGAGTAGAACTCGCCGCGGGAATTATCGCCGCGCAGGATGCAGCTCGGATACTTCCAGGTGATCGCCGAACCGGTCTCGACCTGGGTCCAGGAGATCTTGGAGTTGTTGCCGCGGCAATCGCCACGCTTGGTGACGAAATTGTAGATGCCGCCCTTGCCTTCCGAATTGCCGGGGTACCAGTTCTGCACCGTCGAATATTTGATCTCGGCATCGTCATGCGCGACGAGCTCGACCACGGCGGCATGCAGCTGGTTCTCATCGCGCTGCGGCGCAGTGCAGCCCTCGAGATAGGAGACGTAGGAGCCCTTGTCGGCGATGATCAGCGTGCGCTCGAACTGGCCGGTGTTGCGCTCGTTGATGCGGAAATAGGTCGACAGCTCCATCGGGCAGCGCACGCCCGGCGGCACGTAGACGAACGAGCCGTCCGAGAACACCGCCGAGTTCAGCGTCGCGTAGAAATTGTCCGAGGTTGGAACCACGGAGCCGAGATATTTCTGCACCAGCTCGGGATGCTCGCGAATGGCTTCCGAGATCGGCATGAAGATCACGCCGGCCTTCTTCAGCTCCGCCTTGAACGTGGTCGCAACCGAGACCGAATCGAAGACAGCGTCGACCGCGATCTTGCGGCGGGCCGGGTCTTCCTCGCCGGGCTTGGGCTCGACGCCTTCGAGCATGGCGACTTCCCGCAGGGGAATGCCGAGCTTCTCGTAGGTCTTGAGGATCTCCGGATCGATCTCGTCCAGCGAGGTGACCGTCTTCTTCGGCTTCGGCGCCGCGTAATAATAGAGGTCCTGGAAGTCGATCTTGGGATAGTCGACGCGCGCCCAGGTCGGCTCGGTCATGGTCAGCCAGCGGCGATAGGCCTCGAGCCGCCACTGGAGCATCCAGGCGGGTTCGTTTTTCTTCTCGGAAATGAACTTGACGGTCTCTTCCGACAGCCCTTTGGGGGCCTTGTCGGACTCGATCAGGGTCTCAAACCCATAACGATACTGATCGACGTCGATGCGCTTCACGCGCTCGACCGTCTCTTGCACGGCTGGCATTCTATCCTCCGCTCGCGGTTTCAAGGACCGCGGTGGATCAAACTCGGACGAGTATTACGATGTTTCTTGGCGGAAAGCACGGCTTAGAACGGTTCAAGCCGTGTTTCGTCGCTTAGCCTCTAAGTAGGGTATTACCGAGCTTTCGCCAAGCCTCTAACGCCCTATTGATATCATCTGGTTCCGTGGACCAGCCCAGACTGAGACGCACCGCTCCCTGAGCGACGGCGGCATCATACCCCATCGCCGACAGCACATGGGACGGCTGGACCTTGCCTGAGGAACAGGCCGAGCCGGAGGACACGGCCACGCCTTCGAGATCGAAGCCGATCACCGCGGTCTCGGCCTTCAGACCAGGCGCCGTGAAGAGAGTGGTATTTGGCAACCTCCTCACATCGTCTGCAAAGACGGTCGCCCCGGCAATGGCGCGAATGCCATTTTCCAAGCGATCCCTGAGGGTTGCCATCCGCTCCGCATCCTCCGGCAGAGCCTGAAGGGCAACCCTCACCGCCGCGCCAAAACCGGCGATGCCGGCGACATTCTCGGTTCCAGCTCGGCGATTCAGCTCCTGCCCGCCACCCCGCAACACCGGCTCCAGTCCGGCAATCCCCTCCGCCACCACGAGGGCGCCGATCCCCTTGGGGCCGCCGATCTTGTGCCCAGAAAAGGTCGCAAGGTCCGCGCCTACCGCGTTAATATTGAACGCAATTTTGCCAAACGCCTGGATCGCGTCGACATGCAGAAGGCCGCCGGCCTCGTGAACAATGCCGGCCGCCTCGGCGACCGGCTGAAGTGCCCCGGTCTCGTTATTGGCGACCATGACGGAGACCAGGGCCGGCCGGCCGTCGCTGAGCAGAGCCTTGAGATGATCGAGGTCGATCACACCGGAGCGCGTGACGCGGACCCGACCGATCATGTCCGCCGGGAACCGGCCGCCTGCCAGCACCGAGGCATGCTCGACGGCCGAGACCAGCAGCCGCTGGACCGGACCACCCGACGGGCCTTTCAGGCCAGGCGACAGCGCCAACGCATTGGCCTCGGTTCCAGCCGAGGTGAAGACCACGTTCCGCGGCAGCGCACCCACCGCCGCGGCGAGCGTGGCGCGGGCGTCCTCGACCAGGCGTCGCGCCTCCCGCCCCTCGGCATGAACCGAGGACGGATTGCCGATCAGCTCGTACGCGGCCAGCATCGCCGCGCGCGCCTCAGGGCGCAGCGGTGTGGTCGCATTCCAGTCGAGATAGACGCGATCGGGCATGACGCCCTCTTAGCACCTTTTGCCATCGCGCCAATCGGGCGCCGCCGCACGTTAGGCCGGCTGCTGCTGCGCCATCCCGGCCGATGAACGGGGCTCCATCCGCAGCCCGAACAGCGGCCGCAGCCAGGCGATCCGCCGCGCGATCTCGTAGCTGACCAGACAAGTGAGCGCGGTGCCCGATATTACGATGGCGGCCTCGCTTCCGGCTGACAGTCCGCTGCCCCGCAGCGCATGCGCGATCACGATGATCGCGGTCTGATGCACGATGTAATAGGGAAAGATCGCATCGGTCAGATAGCGGCGCACCGGGCCATCGGCCGTCAAATGGCGGCGCGCAAAGCCGAGCACCGCGACCATCGCGATCCATTGATAGCAGCCATAGACCGCACCGGCGAACCATCGCAGCATCGGCGACCGCGGGACCAAGCCGGCGTAGATGAGGATGAAGGCTGTGAAGCAAGCGACCGCAAGCATCAGGGACAACCACCTTTGCCGTTCGATGTCGCGCCAGATGCCGCCCTGGCGCGCGAGCAGGAAGCCGATCAGGAACGCGGTCGCATAGTCCGCGTGATTGTACCAGTCGCCGAACAGCGCATGCGTCGACGGGAAGATCGGCGACAGGAACAGCCGCCAGACCGCAAACAGCAGGCACGGCCACACCAGCAGCCATGGTCCGGCGAGCACCAGCGTCAACCTTTCACCGATCCGGTCCGCAGCGGCCGGCCACAGCGACAGCACGGCAGCCAGGGCCATGGTGTAGACCCAGAGATAGACCACGAACCAGAGATGGTTCCAGGTCGGCTGCACGATGCAGGGGGTCGGGCAGAACTGCGCGCTGAACGCCAGGTAGTGCCGGACGTAAAAGTCAGCGAAGCCTTGAAGATGAGAGGTTTGGGGATAGCCGAGGCTCTCGACGATCTGGAGGTACGACTGCGGCGGCACGATCACGAGCATGCCAAAGATCAGCGGGATCAGCAGCCGCGCCGACCGCGCGCGGGCGAAGGCGGCGAGCCGGTATTTTCCCAGCATGAAGCGGCTGGCGACCCCGGAGACCAGGAACAGCAGCGACAGCCGCCAGGGGTTGAGCACCAGCATCACTGGCTCGAGCCAGGCCAGCCGGTGCTCGCTCTTGATGTGAAATCCCCAGGACACGTAGAGCATACCGACGTGGTAGAAGATCAGCAGCCCGAAGGCTAAAATCCGCACCCAATCCAGATCGATGCGTCGTTCCGGACTTGATGCTTGCTGCGGTGTTGACATGGTTCTCTGCTCCTTGACGGGACGACAAAAGCGGTTTTCGGGCCAGGGCTGACATCAATGGCTGACGGCCAAAATGCTCCCGAAACGGAGCGCGTCGAGACGGTTTGGGATCAGAACCGGGCGCGAGGGGATGAAGCGTCGTCTTCAGGGACGAACGGTTGGCTCGGCGGGATCAATCGCGGCGACTGGACGACGTTTTGTGCGCTTGCAGCCGTTGCGCTCGCCATCGGCATCGTCAATGCGCTCTCCGGCGCGCAGGACGCAGCCTGGCGCGGCGACAGCAGCGATATCGGCCGGCGGCTGTTCTGGGAGCTGACGAGCATCATCGTCATCCTGCTGCTGGTGCCGATCCTGATGCTGTCCGTCCAGCGCATGCGCCGGACGATGGGCCTGACGGCGCGGATCGGGCTCGGCGTGGCCGCCCTGCTCGGCTTCTCGGCCCTCCACATCGCCGGCATGGTGGGACTGCGGAAACTCATGCTCTGGCTCGCGGGAAGCGCCTACGACTTCCGTTTCTCGCAGGCGACGGTCCTGTACGAGTTCCGCAAGGATGCGGTGACCGCATTGCTGATTGGTGCAACACTCTGGCTGATCGAAAGCCGTCGCGAGCTGCGCAAAGCCGCACGCACGGCCCTGTCGATGCCGGCCGCTCCGCCGGAGCAACCATCCCCCGATTTGATCTGGCTCCGGGACGGCACCAGCCGCGTTCGCGTCGCACCGCGCGACATCCTGTGGGTCACTTCTGCCGGCAATTACATCGAATACAGCCTCGCCGACGGCACCCAGCACCTGATCCGGGGCACGCTTGCCGCAACCGAAAGCGAGCTCGCCCGTTTCGCCATCGTGCGCGTTCACCGGACGAGGCTGGCCAATCTCGACCGGGTGAGTGGCGTGGACTTCAAACCGTCAGGGGACTTCGAGCTCAGATTCGACACCGGCAAGACACTCGGCGGCAGCCGCCGCTACCGGCCCGCGGTCGCCTCGCTCGGAGACCGCAACGCGCCGGCGTGAATCACTGACCGGATCGTCCGACGAGCGATAAACAATCATGATTCCAATCAGTTGCTGCCAAAATGCGAGCTTGCTCGATCCCGGCCTCTGCTAGCGTGACGCCGGGATGACCAGCTAAGTTCTTGAGCGCATTGGCAGATGTCGAAGATGCTTGCTTTTTGCCCCGCTGCTTATGTTAGAACCCGGCCGTCAAGTCACCGCGCGCCGTTTGCGCATCACCGCGAGGCGCACGCCTTCTCACCCTTCATTCGCGCTTTCGTCGGCATCGCTGCCGATGGGGCCACAATCGATTGATTGCCAAGGACCAGCTCTCCAGCAAATCAATCCAGAGATCATCCATGCCTGAAGTTATTTTCACTGGCCCCGCCGGCCGTCTCGAAGGCCGCTATCACCCGGCCAAGCAGAAGAACGCGCCGATCGCGATGATCCTGCATCCGCATCCGCAGTTCCACGGCACGATGAATCATCAGATCGTGTACCAGTGCTACTACGCCTTCGCGCATCGTGGCTTCTCGGTGCTGCGCTTCAATTTCCGCGGCGTCGGCCGCAGCCAAGGCTCGTTCGACCACGGCACCGGCGAATTGTCGGATGCGGCGGCAGCGCTCGACTGGGCGCAGACCATCAATCCCGAAGCGCGCGCCTGCTGGGTCGCCGGCTTCTCCTTCGGCGCCTGGATCGGCATGCAGCTTTTGATGCGCCGTCCCGAGGTCGAGGGCTTCATCTCGATCGCACCGCCCGCCAACCTCTACGACTTCTCGTTCCTCGCGCCCTGCCCCTCGTCGGGCCTGATCGTGCATGGCGAGAAGGACGCGGTTGTGCCGCCGAAGGACGTCAACACGCTGGTCGAGAAGCTGAAGACGCAGAAGGGCATCGTGATCGACCAGCAGGTCATCCCCGGCGCCAACCACTTCTTCGACGCCAAGCTCGAGCCGCTGATGGAAACCATTACGGCCTATCTCGACATGCGTCTGGCCAACGTGCGCTAAGCGAGTTTGAGCGCGACGATCCCCGTCAAGACGAGCGCGATGCCCGCAAGCTTCATCGCGCTCAAGGTCTCGCCGAACAGCACCACGCCCATCATGAAGGTGCCGGCAGCCCCAATGCCGGTCCACACCGAATAGGCGACGCCGACCTCGAGCACCTTCAGGGCGCGTCCGAGCAGGAAGACGAAAGCGGCGAGCAGCACAAGCGAAGCGATGCTCCAGCCCACGCGCGTGTAGCCCTCCGCATATTTCATCGAGATTGCCCAGCCGACGTCGAGCGCGCCGGCGATCACGAGCATGATCCAGGCCACGGATGACGACATCGGCGTGCCTTCAGGCCGCAAGCTTGAGCAGATGCGCGTCGTGGCGGACGAGGAAGGCACGCAGCAATTGCGGATAGTCCGCGCCGACCGCTTCGCGCACACTCGGCCGTTTTGCAAGTTCGGCTCGCCACGCCCGCGCCTTCGGCACATCGCGGAAGATGCCGTGCTCGGTCAGTTCGTCGAATAGATCGAAATAGCGGAAGATCGGCGCGAACACCGCGTCGACCACGCTGAAGGCCTCGCCTGCGAAATAGGGCCCTGCCCCAAGCGCGGCTTCCACGCGCGCGAATTTCGCGACGAGCGCCTGACGCTTGCTTTCGAACGTTGCCGGATCCGTCGTGGTCTCCAGCCCCCAGAGATCGCCAAGGATCGCCGAGCCGACCTCCATCCAGGCGCGGTGCTCGGCACGTTCGAGCGCATCCGCCGGATGCAGCCTCGCGCCGCCCTGCGTCTCCTCGATGTACTCGCAGATCACGTTGCTCTCGAACAGCGCGACCTCGCCCTTGTCAGTCGTCACCACCAGCACCGGCACTTTGCCGAGCGGCGACAGTTTCAAGAACCAGTCGGGCTTGTTGGCGAGATCGATATCGACCCGCTCGAACGGCACGCCCTTCTCCTTGAGCGCGATCACCGCGCGCTGCACATAGGGGCAAAGCTTGTGGCTGATCAGTTTGAGTGGAGCGGTCATGGCCATGATCCCGGCGGGTTGATGCAACTGCATCCAAGATAGATGCAGGTGCATGAACATGTCAAGATCGATGCATCTGCATCAACCGCATTTGCTCACCGGCCTGGACGTCAGGGCCGCGCCATCACCCCGCCCGTCATCGGCATCGGCACGCCCGTGGTGGACGGATAGGACAGCGGCAGGCCCTTCAGGCCGCGGGCAGCAAGGAAGCCGAAGGCCTGTGCCTCGATGGCGTCGGAGGCCCAGCCGAGCGTCTCGGCGGCCTCGACCGTCGCCGAGCCCACCCGCTCCCGCAGCATCCGCAGCATGGTGAGGTTGCGGGCGCCGCCCCCGCAGACGATCCAGCTTCGGGGCCGCCGCGGCAGCAGCGGGATGACGCGGGCGACCGCGGCCGCGGTGAAGGCGGTCAATGTCGCGGCGCCGTCGGCCGGCTGGACATCGCCAAGCCTCAAGGCGGCGAAGTCATTGCGGTCGAGCGATTTCGGCGGTGGGCTTGCGAAGAACGGCAGCTCCAGCGCCCGCGCGATCCAGGCCTCGTCGGCCTTGCCGAGCGCGGCGAACTTTCCTTCCGCATCGAACGCCTGGTTCATGGTGCGGTACATGAAATCGTCGAGCAGCGCGTTGCCGGGGCCGGTATCGCAGGCGATCAGCGTGTCGTTGCCGTCGATATAGGTGATGTTGGAGACGCCGCCGATATTGACCACGACGATCGGTCCCTCGCGCTCCAGCGAGTTGGCAAGCGCCCGGTGGTAGACCGGCACGAACGGCGCGCCCTGCCCGCCGGCCTCGACGTCGGCGGCGCGGAAATCATGCATCACGGGGATATGGATCGCCTTTGCCAGCGCCGGCGCATCGCCGATCTGGACCGTCAGCCGCCGCTCGGGGCGGTGCAGCACGGTCTGGCCGTGGAAGCCGACGATGTCGATGTCCTCCGGCTTCATCCGGTTGTGGGCGACGAAGGCGGCGACCGCCTCGGCATGCGCCTGCGTCACCGCGCGTTCGGCCTCGACCAGGATCCCCGGCCGGGCATCGCGCTGCGGCAGGTGCACGGCCTCGCTCAGCGCCTGGCGCAGCAAACTGCGCTCGGCCGGGCTATAGGGGCGGTAGCCGGTCGGCCCGAACGCCTTCACCTGCTTTCCGTCGGTTTCGATCAGCGCGACATCCACCCCGTCCAGCGAGGTGCCGCTCATCAAACCGAGTGCCGTCAACATCATGGATCAGCGTCCTCAAAACCCGCTCCGGCATGCCGATCTTGTGCCAGAGGGACACATCTTATAATGCCACAGGCCAAAGTGGCGGGCGGCAATCGAGTTCCCATCGGAAGACCCTTAAATTGCCCCCAAAACGGTAAACCAAGAATTGTCAGGCACGCCGACAGATGACTGCATTTAAATCGGATTTCCTCAATACCCTGCAGGAACGTGGATTCATCCACCAGTGCTCCGATTTCGAGGGGCTGGACGCACTCGCCGCCAAGGGCGAGGCGACCGCCTATGTCGGCTACGATTGCACCGCCCGCTCGCTGCATATCGGCAACTATCTGACCATGATGATGCTGCACTGGCTCCAAGAGTCCGGCAACAAGCCGATCACGCTGATGGGCGGCGGCACCACCATGGTCGGCGATCCCTCCGGCAAGGACGAGACGCGCGCGATGCGCACCGTCGCCGAGATCGAGGCCAACAAGGAATCGATCCGCGGCGTGTTCGCAAAGGTGCTGCGCTACGGCGAGGGCAAGAGCGATGCCGTCATGCTCGACAATGCCGAATGGCTGACCAGGCTGAACTGGATCGAGATGCTGCGCGACGTCGGTCGTCACTTCTCGGTCAACCGCATGCTGACCATGGACTCCGTGCGGCTGCGCCTCGAGCGCGAGCAGGAGATGAGCTTCATCGAGTTCAACTACATGGTCTGCCAGGCCTACGACTTCGTCGAGCTCGCCAAGCGCACCGGCTGCAAATTGCAGATGGGAGGCTCGGACCAATGGGGCAACATCATCATGGGGGTCGACCTCGGCCGCCGCATGGGGACGCATCAACTGTTCGCGTTGACGACGCCGCTCTTGACCACGGCCTCCGGCGCCAAGATGGGCAAGACGGCGCAGGGCGCGGTCTGGCTCAACGCCGACCAGTTCTCGCCCTATGACTTCTGGCAGTACTGGCGCAACACCGAGGACGCCGACGTCGGCAAATTCCTGAAGCTGTTCACGACGCTGCCGATGAGCGAAATCAAGAAGCTCGAGGCGCTTGGCGGCTCCGAGATCAACGAGGCCAAGAAGGTGCTTGCCACCGAGGCGACCGCGCTCTTGCACGGCCGCGACGCCGCCAACGAGGCCGCCGAGACCGCGCGCCGTACCTTCGAGGAAGGCGCGCTGGCCGAGAGCCTGCCGACCGTGGAAATTCCGCGCGGCGAGCTGGATGCCGGCCTCGGCGTGCTCAACGCCTTCGTCAAGGCGGGGCTCGTCGCCTCCAATGGCGAAGCCCGGCGCCAGATCAAGGGCGGCGGCCTGCGCGTCAACGACGAGGCCGTCACCGACGAGAAGATGGTGTTGTCGGCGGGCAATCTGACGCCCGAGGGCGTGATCAAGCTCTCCTTCGGCAAGAAGAAGCACGTCCTCATCCGGCCTGCATAGGCTTATGAGCTTTTGATGCTTGTCAGGGCGCGCCGATGCGCGCTCCCTGATTGGCAATGGACCAGAACACGCCCAGGGAAAACGTTGCGAGCGATCAGCGGGACGCTGTTCGCATCGCGCTCACCGTGCTCGCGCTCTGCTTCACACTGGCTGTGCTCGGCCGCGGGCTCGGCGACAGCTTTACAGTGTTCCTGAAACCGATCTCGGAGAGTTTCGGCTGGGACCGCGCGCAGATCGTCTCGGTCTATTCCCTCACCTGGCTCGCGAGCGGCCTCACCGCACCCTTTGTCGGACGGCTGTTCGACCATTCCGGACCGCGCGTCGTGTATGCGTTTGGCCTGCTGCTGCTCGGCGCGGCGTTCCTGATCGCGGCCCACGCGCAGCATCTGTGGCAGTTCCAGCTCTCGATCGGCCTCTGCGTCGGCATCGGCGTCGCCTTCATCGGCATCGTGCCGAACTCGATCCTGCTCGGCCGCTGGTTCGGGCCGCGCCTGCCGACCGCGATGTCGGTGGTGTATTCGGCGATGGGCGGCGGCGTGCTCGCGCTGCTGCCGGCCTCGCAGCTCCTGATCGATCGCATCGGCTGGCGCGACACCTATCAGCTGTTCGGCTTCGTGGCACTGGGCCTGCTCATTCCGCTCATGCTGCTGCCGTGGCGGCTGTTCGCGGCGGGCTCGCCGCATGTCGTGAAGAAGACCGATCCTGACTTCGTCGACAACGGCTGGACGCTGCTCCGCGCCATGCGCCATCACGCCTTCTGGGCGCTGTTCTCGACCTTCTTTTTCACCGCGGTCGGCATGTATGCGATCGCAGCCCAGATCGTTGCCTATCTGATCGATGCCGGCTTCCCGCCGCTCCAGGCCGCCACCGCCTGGGGCTTTTCGGGCATCGTGCTCGTATTCGGCATGCTCGGGGTCTCCGCGCTCGACGGCTTGATCGGCCGCCGGCCGTCGGTGCTGCTGAGCTACGCGATCTCGATCGTCGGCATCATCCTGCTGTGGTTGTTGCAGTACTCTCCAAGCATCCTTCTGCTCGCCGGCTTCGTCGTCTGCTTCGGCAGCATGATGGGCTCGCGCGGTCCGCTGATCAGCGCCACCGCGATGAGGATTTTCCAAGGCAAGCGGGTCGGCACCATCTACGGCACCATCTCGATCGGCAGCGGTCTCGGCTCGGCATTCGGTTCCTGGAGCGGCGGCCTGATCCATGACGCGACGCATGGCTACAACGCCCTGCTCGCTTTCGCACTTGCGAGCGTCGTGCTCGGGATGATCCCGTTCCTGATCGTGCCTGCTTTGCGGCGGTAGGTCTCCCGGAGGTAACTTGAGTTCGTTCGCGTTACCGGAAAATTACGGACGGCCACGGCGCGAACGCGTGCAAAAAACACGGATCGCGCGCGGCTGATGGCCGGGCGTGCGGTGTTTTGCCCGACATGACGAAAATGTCAGAACGGAATTGATCCCGGGTGGCTTGCGGGGCCGAACTGAATACGGTCCAAGTCGCAGCATTGGATGGAGGGCACAAACCAATGAACTTTCCCTATCTCACTCGCTTTCAACCGGTTCTCTTGAGCCTGTTTCGCTTCATCACCGGCCTCTTGCTGTTCCAGTACGGCATCGCCAAGCTGTTCAAGTTTCCGGTGCTGCCCTACTTCGCGAACATCCCGCCGCTGATCTATGCGGCCGGTACGCTCGAGCTCGTGCTCGGCGCGCTCCTGATGATCGGCCTGTTCACCCGCCTCGCCGCCTTCATCCTCTCGGGTGAAATGGCCTTCGCCTACTTCATGGGCCACATGCTCAAGGGCGAGACGCCGGTGTTCCTGCCGCTGCTCAATGGCGGCACCGCGGCGATCCTGTTCTGCTTCGCCTGCCTCTACCTCGCGACAGCCGGCGGCGGCTCAGTCAGCGCCGATGCGGCGATGGGCAAGGACTAATCGACCAGCGTGTTGGCGTGGCGCGAGCGCACGCCAATTGACGCGCAAGTAACGGATGGCGCCGGCAGCTTTGCCGGTGCCGTCTATCGCGAGCCCAGGACGTTCCAGATGAGAACGAGGGCTGCGACCAGCAGCACGGACATGATGAGGCGATGAACGAATCGGTTCATTGCAACTCCGGCCGGGCGCGATGACCCCTCAAGCCTGACATCGATCTACTCCCGCACGCGTACCGGCGTGCGCCGACACATGTCCGTTTGACTGCACGGTTGTGCATGAAGCTGCGAACGCTCATGCGCGCGGCGGGCTGCCGGACGCCTATGTTCATGAATGGTAAGCACTTCATGCTAGCAATGTTGACAATAACAACCATTCCGTAGGGGCTGTGATGAAGCTGCTGAGCCATCTGAAGATCCGCACCAAGCTTGCCAGCATGGTCTGTCTCGCGGCTCTCACGGTCACGGCCATCATCGCCGTATCGGCCTTCCTCAGCAAGAACCGCATGATGGAAGACCGGGTTCAGCAGATGAAGACCGCGGTCGACATGCTCTACAATTTGGCGCAGTCGGTTCAGGACGACGTCACCGCCGGCAAGCTGACGCAGGCCGAAGCCAAAACCCAGTTCCACATGCGCGGACGGCGCATGAGCTTCAACGGCGGCCAGGGCTATCCCGTTGTCTACAATCCCGACACCTCGCTGCTCGTGAACGGCGCCAATCAGCAGCTCGAAGGCAAGATCACCGGCGCGAAGGACTCCAACGGCGTTCTCATTGCCGACGCGATCCTCAAGGCCGGCGAACAGAATGGCGGAGGCGTGGCCTCCTATCTCTACCCTCGCCCCGGGCAAACTGAGCCGGTGCGCAAGACCGTGTTCGCGCGCAAGTTCGCGCCCTGGAACGCAACCATCAGCTACGGCCTCTATGTCGACGACATCGATGCCGACGTGCGCTCGCTGACGCTCGAGCTTGCCGCGATCGGAATCGGCCTGATGCTGCTGATGGCGACGCTGTCCTGGCTGATCGCCCGCGACGTGCTCAGCGCACTCGATCGCCAGAAGACCCGCATGCAGGAGATTTCCGAAGGCGCCATCGACGAGCCGGTCGCGGAGACCGATCGCGGCGACGAGATCGGCCGCATGGCCGAGACCCTCGAAGTGCTCAGGCAGACTGCCCTCACCGCACGCACGCTCGAAGCCGAGCAGGTCGCCACCAAGACCCGCAGCGAGCAGGAGAAGCGCGACGCCCTGATCTCGCTCGCCGACCGCTTCGATGCGTCGGTCGGACAGCTCGTCGGCCTGATGGCCTCCGGCTCCGGCGAGCTCGAGACCACCGCCAAGTCGATGTCGTCCACCGCCGAGGGCACCAACCGCCGCGCCGCTGTCGTCGGCTCGGCCGCCACCGAAGCCAGCCAGCGCGTCCAGACGGTCGCGGCTGCCGCCGAAGAGCTCTCCTCCTCCATCACCGAGATCAGCCGTCAGGTCGCGCAATCCGCAGAAGTCACCGGCCGCGCCGTGGACAGCGCGCGCCGCACCGACACCATCGTCCGCGCGCTCTCCGACGGCGCCCAGCAGATCGAGCATGTTGCCGAGCTGATCTCCAGCATCGCGGCACAGACGAACTTGCTTGCGCTCAACGCCACCATCGAGGCCGCCCGCGCCGGCGAAGCCGGCCGCGGTTTTGCCGTCGTCGCCTCCGAGGTGAAGTCGCTCGCCAGCCAGACCGCGGAAGCGACGCGTGAGATCGGCGACAAGATCGCCCAGATCCAGGGCGCGACCAAGGAAGCCGTGGACGCCATCGGTGGCATCACCGCCACCATCGAGGAGGTCAGCCGCATCGCCACCTCGATCGGGGCTGCCATCGAGGAGCAAGGCGCCGCCACCGCCGAGATCGCCCGCAGCGTCTCGCAGACGGCGGAGGCCACCAAGGAAGTCACCACCAATATCGGCGGCGTCAGCACGGCCGCAAACGAGACCGGCAACGCCGCCGGCATGGTGCTCGCGGCCGCCAGCAACCTCTCCAAGCAGGCCGAGCAGCTCTCCGGTGAGGTCGGCACCTTCCTGGCCGGCGTGCGAGCAGCGTAAGCGGCCGGCACCAAACTCTCCACGTCGTCATGGCCGGGCTTGTCACGGCCACCCACGTTGTCGGCACATGTAGAAAGAAAGTTCGTGGATGCCCGGGCCTTCGCCTCGCCGTAGCGGCTTTGGCCGCGCAGGCGGGACAAGCCCGGGCATGACGACTTCAGCTAACGCCGTGCGAGGCTGCAGCCGCTCGAGAGCTGACGCGTCGATCCGGTCGAACCGTCGCTCGATTGCGACGGAAACTCTTCGAACGGCGAGTTCTGCTTGCCGGTGTTGAATTCGAAGATCTTGCGGAACAGACCGGGCGCCATCGCCGAGATCGGATTGACGCGCATCACCGGCGCGGCCGGCGTGCCGACCACCTCGTAAGTGACACCGATCAATCCTTCGTTGTTGCCGCCGCCGAGGAAGATGCCGAACAACGGGATCTGGCCGAAGATGTTGTTGACACCATACATCGGCACGAAGGTGCCGCTCATGCAGACCTGGTTGCCGGGATAGTCGATCGAACCCTCGATGGTGGCGCCAATCATCGGGCCCTTGACGACGCCGTCACGAACGGTGAGTGCGCCGTTCTGCCGGGTAAACTCCGCGCGCAACGCGCTGAAGGAGACGCCGTTCCCGGTACCGTTGGGCGCTCCTGCTGCGACACGTTCGAGCTGCGCTTCACCCTTCACCGTGAAGTCGCGCACGTTGATGAGGCCCTCGCGCGTCGTGTTCGGCTCGGAGGACGGCGGCTCCATCGCCACCACCATCTGGCCGCCAACCGCCTTGGTGTAGGTGTCGGTGAAACGCAGCAGCGCGCCGGCATCGTTGGTCTGGAGGTAGATCACCTCGCGGTTGCCCTGAGCGCGGCCGCCGCGCAAATCGGCGGCCACCGGCGTGTCCTTGCCGATCCGGCCGTTCAGCGTGAAGGCTTTGACCGCGCCGCTGCGGCGGGACATCTTTGCGTCGACGCTGCGCATCGCCTCGCCGTTGAAACCCATGACGGCGCCGAGCTTCACGTCGATGTCGAAATCGACGTTCTTCATCTTGTTCTTGGCATCGTCCTTGGAATTGCCTGAAATCGCCGACTTCAGGAAGCCGCGGCCGTCGAACACGTCGCCGCGCATCGTGCCCTTGACCACGCCGTCCTGGCCGCGCTCGACCTTCAGCGACGCCTTGTCGCCGTCGGACGGCGAATAGGTCGGGAAGCTCGCATTCATGAGGTCGCCATTCGCGTCGACCTCGAGCGAGCCCTTGATCGAGGCGCCGCCGCCCTCGATGACGATGTCCTCGAAGCGCGTCGATTGCGCCGTCGGCACCACCTTGAAGATCGCCTTGCCCGATTTGCCCGGCAGCTTGACCCAGCCCGGCAGCATATTGTCGAGCTTGACCGAAGTGAGATCGGCTTCGACGCCGAGCTTCGTCGTCTGGTCCGCGCCGCTCGCGATCTTGCCCGACAGTTTGATCGGCAGCGAACCGCTGACGGCGGGGCTCAGGTCAAATCCCAGCCGCGCGCGGCTGGCATCGTCCAAGGTCGCCTGCAATCTGACGTCGGCGTCGCCCTCGGCCGGCTTGCGATAGTCGAGCGAGGCGGCCTGGCCGTTGATCTTGACGTCGCCCTTGACCTGATAGCCCTGGTTGCTCGCGACGATCTTGAGATTGTTGGCCTCGAGCTTCTGGTTCATCACCAGCTTGTCGGCGGCAAAGCCGTTGAGATCGGCGGTGACGGTGTAGGTCGTATCGGCCTTGGTCAGCTCGCCCTTGACCGGCAGGCCGAGCTGGATGTTGGCCGTGAACGTCCCCTTGCTGGTGTTGGGATCGACGACGGTCGACGACAGGTCGCTCAGGCGATCATTGGAAAGCATCTCGGCAGCGGCAGGCACCGGACCATCGACCCGGAACCTGGTCCGCGACGGCGACGGCTTGGGCGCCATGTCGGGCACCTCGAAGACGAAATCGGAAATCGTGACCTTGCGGCCCGCCGGCGTGTCGGCAATGCCCTGGGCGATATTCACCGTCGCGGTGCGGCCGGTCACCCGCGCCTTCAGATCGGCATCGTGCACCACCGGCATGCCGTCCACGGGGCGGACCGCGACGCCGCTCGCCACGATGTTGACCGACAGGCCGTCGTCGGGAATGGGCGGGCCCTTGCGCGGAAGATTCCTCGTTGGCGAATTGACGCCGATCTCGATGCGCTGGAGCGTGCCGCGCTCGATCCGCTCGATCACCCATTCGCGCAACTCGGGAACCACGAGGGTCGGCCACATCCGCTTGAGCGCAGAGGCCGACATCGGCGTTCCCGCAAAGCCCAGCGTCAGCCGCGGCTCGCCGGAATAATCGATGGCGCCGGTGCCGGCGACGCCAATCTCGCCATTGCTGATATCGGCCTGCGTCAGCAGGAGGCGCTTGTGGTCGGTGTCGAAGCGGAAGCCGATCGCAATGCGGTTGAAGACGAGCGGCGGCTCGTTGTCGATGCCGCCGAGCAGGATCGAGCCGCCGCTGAAACCGAGCTGCCAGTCATTCACGGTGCCGTTGGGCGGCTCGAGATGAGCCAGAAGCGTCAGACGGTTCGCACCCGAGAGGATCTTGAACGGAGCGACCAGCACCCGCCGATTGGCGTCCCACTCGACGTTGATCTCGGCGGAGTCGATCGCCATCGGATAATCCGGCGTGTCGGTGTCGATGATGTTGCCCGCACCGATCGCGATCTTGCCGCGGAAGAAGGTCGGCACCCCGTCGCGGCCAAGCTCGCCCTTGAGCTCGCCGGTCAGCGGCAGATCGGCGGTATAGGTGAGATCCTTCACCCGCAGCGCCAGCAGGATGTTGGAGGTCGAGACCTTGTCGGCCTTGATGTCGACCGAGCGCACGCCGTTCTCGGCAGGGCCGATCGTGGCGCGCAGCATCCACGGGCGCGCGCCCTCTTCGCCGAGGCTGAGCGTGACGCCGCCACGGCTCGGCCGGCGCAGGCTGAGCGTGATGTTCTCAAACGACCATTTGCTGCCGCGCTGCTGATCGTCGACGATCAGATTGCCGTTCTTCAGGCCGATCTCGTTGAGGTTCTGGCCGTCGAGACCGGTCATGCTGAGACTGTCGAGCCAGTCGAGGCCCTGAAGAATGCCGCTCTGCGCAGTCGCCGGCGGTGTGGCCTGGGATGCATCCGGGCTTGCAGGCGCCGTGGCGAATGGCGGCGGCGGGACACCGTTGCGCGGGAATGTCGGCGGCAGGCCCGCCTCCTTCTTGGAGGCGACGCCGGTTGCGAGCGGTTTTGCGGTGTCGCCGGCAGACACCGTGACCGTGCCGTCGGGCGCAATGCGAATCGCCAGCTCGGCATCGACGAGATTGAGGCTCTCGGCGCGCAGATGGCCCATCAAAAGACCCGCACCCGACAGCTTCACCTCGGCCTTCGGCGCGGTGGCGACGATGGCATGGTCATGGTCGCGCACGACGATGTCACGGATGCGCACGGCAATGCGGATCCGCCCGGCCCGCTCGATCTGGGTGCCGCCGACCTCCACGGTATTGCCGTGCCCGATATTGTCCTCGATGGCAGCAGCGAGCCAAGGCGTCGCGATGTCGAGATTGATGGGGCCGGCGCCGAGCCGCCACCACAGCGCGCCGAAACAGCCGACGAAGATGACGATGAGAGCCCCGACCACGACGGCCAGCCGCTTCAGCCAACGACCGCCACCCAACCAGCGGCGCATCGACGCAAACCCGTCACCGAAGCGATGGAAGCCCGAATTGGAACGCGACAAGAGCCGGCGCGCCCGATGGCCCGCCGCCGCTTCCTGATCCGGATCCCAGTCGGCGTCGTCCCATTCCTGCGGCGTTTGTTGACCGCCGCGCCGATCGAAATCCCGACTGTAATCCTGGGGCGACGTATTCCTTGCCATTGCCTCTCGATACAGGCGCCCATCATAGGATTGAGCGCCGCCGGGACCGCAGCCGCCCGCCGGAAGCGAAGCTCCCTGCGTCGGCGCTGCCGCCATACCTCGAATATTCCTGCTGTTCGTCATTTCGCCCCGGGAGCGCGTTCAACGAGCAGTGGGGTGGTGCGTGGAATTCCTTGTAACCATACTCCGGCGTCGTCAGACTTGCCCAGCCGAGAGGGCGATTCCGACACACCGGGTGAGAGCTGCAATACCGCTTTGGTTGACCCGCCGAAAGCGTCGAAAGGAAGGCGTATGTCCAAGAAATCCCGAAAGAAATCGTCCAAAACGCCCTCCAGCATTGCAACGGCTAAAAAGAAGGCCCCGACAAAGCGGGCAACGACTCAAACAAAGTCCGCGAAAACACAGCGGACACCGGCGACCAAATCAACCAAGACCATAGCAAAAGCAGGATCGCATAAGGCCGCATCGAAACAGTTAAATTCTTCCAAATCGGCGTCCGCGCCCGCGGGCGCGAAGTCCGCCCTGACCGAGGGCCAGAAGGCGCCCGCCTTCCGCCTGCCCCGCGATGGCGGCGACGTGATTTCTCTGGCGGATTATGCCGGCCGGAAGCTCGTCCTGTTCTTCTATCCCCGCGCCGACACGCCCGGCTGCACCAGGGAGGCGATCGACTTCACCCGGCTGGCGGACGCTTTCACCACGGCCGGCACGGCGGTGCTCGGCATCTCGGCCGATCCGTTAAAGGCCCAGGAGAAGTTCCGCGACAAGCACAAGCTCGCCGTGCCTCTCATCTCGGACGAGAAGCACGAGATGCTGGAGGCCTATGGCGCCTGGGGCGAAAAATCGATGTACGGCAAGACCTTCCTCGGCATTCTTCGCACCACAGTGCTGATCGGGACCGACGGCAAGGTGGCCAAGGTCTGGCGCAATGTCCGGGTCGACGGCCATGCCGATCAGGTGCTGGACGCGGCAAGAAGTCTTTAACCAGACCGTTAAATTCGAGCGTTCCCGTTTCCGGAAAATTAACCATGACCGGCCCAGATTGCTGCGGCAATTGAGCCGCAAGGAACCGTTCCGACCGGCACCGGAGTGCCGATGTCGAAAAGTCCTGCCCAATACTCGCAGTACCCCCAACATCATCCCCACGACCACGGACGGGCCTTCCAGCGCCGTTCTGCCGCTGTCGCGGCGACTGCTCCGATTCCCCTTCCCGACGCCGATGACGCCTACACGATCGTCCATCACGGCAAGCAGGTTCGCCTGGGTCCGGTGGTGTTCTGGATCGTGGTCGGCACCGTGGTGTTGCTCGGCCTCTGGTCGGCGGCGACCGCCACCTATTTCGCCTTCCGCGACGACGTCCTGACCCGGCTGATCGCCCGCCAAGCCGAGATGCAATACGCTTATGAGGACCGCATCGCCGAGCTGCGCGCCAAGGTCGATCGCACCACCAGCCGGCAGCTGCTGGACCAGGAACAGTTCGACCAGAAGCTCGACCAGATCATGAAGCGCCAGACGGCGCTGGAGTCCCGGGCGACGGCGCTCGGGGCCATGCCCGACGTGACCGGATCGATTCCTCGCGCGGCCCCGCAGCGCGGCGATTCGAGTGCGGCTCAGGGCACGCCAAAGCCCTCCCCGATCAGCGACACCGTGATCTTCGTGGCCCCGCCCGATCGCGAAGCGCGACTCGAATCGCGCGCCCCGACCGTCGCGGCACCGCCAACCAGCCAATTCGCCAAGAACCAGGGGTTCGACAACGTCCTGGTCCGGCTCACGACTTCGCTTGACCAGGTGGAGCGTCGCCAGATGGCGGCGCTCGGCGCCGTCGAGGAAGGCATGGATTCACGCATGCGCCGGATGCGCGGCGTGGTCAGCGATCTCGGCCTCAATCTCGCCAGTCTCGAAGCCGCCGTGCCGCGTTCCGCCATGGGCGGACCGTTCGTGCCCGTCAAGCTGACGGCCAATGCCGGACCGTTCGAGAAGCAGCTCTATCGCATCAACACCACGCGCGCCGAGATGGACCGGCTCAATCGCACGCTGGCGCTGGTGCCCTACCGCAAGCCCGTCATCGGCGAGGTGGAGTTCACCTCCGGCTTCGGCGTGCGCAGCGATCCGTTCCTCGGCCGGCCCGCGATGCACACCGGTCTCGACTTTCGCGCCGCGACCGGCGATCCCGTGCGCGTCACCGCCAATGGCAAGGTCGTCTCGGCCGGCTGGTCCGGCGGCTACGGCCGCATGATCGAGGTCGACCACGGCAATGGGCTCTCGACCCGCTACGGCCATCTCTCCGAGATCAACGTCAAGGTCGGCGAGATCGTGAAGATCGGTCAGGTCGTCGGCCTCGTCGGCTCGACAGGCCGCTCCACCGGCCCGCATCTGCACTACGAAACCCGCATCGAAGGCGAAGCGGTCGACCCGCAGAAGTTCTTGCGCGCTGGCGTGCGCCTCAGTGCCGGCTAAGCCCGCGCGGCGCACTTTGAACGCGGGCGCCGCTTAGCGCCGCCCGCCGCCCATCCCGCCTCCGGGGCCACCGAAGCCGCCACCACCCATTCCACCGCCGGGCCCCATCGGGCCGCCGGGTGAACCAAGTCCGCCCGGGCCTGACGGACCGCTCGGTCCTGTCGGGGCGGAGCCCGGAGCCGTGCCGGGGCCTGATCCCGGTGCAGACGAACCTGGTGCACCGGGCCGGCTGCCGCCCGGATTGGTCGCACCACGATTCGGATGCAGGATCGAGCCGCCGGGCGACCGGTTGAGATTGCCGCCGCCCGACGGAGGCGCTCCCGGCCCGTGGCCGATGGCCTGGGCCGAATCCACCTGGAAGCCGCGCGAGCGATCGAAGGCGCCGTTGACCACCATGCGGGCTTCGCCGGCCGCTGGGCCGAAGCGCGAGCTGTCACGGGCAATCAGCCCGGAGCCGAGCTGGAGGTTCGCGCCCGCGCGCTGCACGTAAGCCTCGATCGACAGGCGGCTCGCGCCGACGAGATCCGAGAAATCGTCGATCCGCGCGCGCGCCGCCTGCATCGCGCCCTGGCTCGAGCTGCCTTCGATCTGGACGCGCTGGCCGACCAGCAGCGGATCGACGCCGCTCAGCTTCAGCCCGCCGATCCGCAGGCCATCGGGCCCGCGCTCGACCAGCCCGGTGACACGCTCGGTCGCCTCGCGCCGCGGCTCGACCAGGCTTGCGACGATCACGCCGTCGGTCCGGCGCAGGCCATAGACGGCCACCTGCGTGCCCGTACGAAGCTTGCTCTCCTTGTCGCTTGCGACGATCTTCTGGCCGAGCACCGTCAGTTCGTTGCCCTTCACGGCCTCGATCGGACCTGCGACCTCGCTCGCGATCGCGATGTTGCGCGTGACGAGCGTGCCATCGGCCTGACGGGTCGCGACCACGCGCGCGAGCTGGCCGATGCGCAACGCCTTCGGACTCGCGGCCTCGCCGTCGATCCGAACAGGCACGTCGCTCGCATAGGTAACGCGCTCGCCGTTGACGTAGATGCTGCCGAACCGCTGGATCACGCCGACGATGCCGGTGCCGCCGATGCCGTGGTCGTCACCGCGCTTGATCCCCGTGCCGCCGATGCCCTGATCGGTGCCGCGCTTGACCTGCGCGTGCGCCATCGCGGTGCCGGCGAGCCAAAATCCTGTGAGCAGCAGACGGCGGGAGATCAGCGGCGGCCGGCTCATGAAGAACCACCCTTGTTGCCGCCTTCCCTGACGTTTTCCTTGCCGCCTTCCTTGGCCTCCCCCTCCTCATCTGCAGCCTCGCTGTAGATGTAGATGCCGAAATTCCAGCGGGCCTCACCGCCCTTGTCCTTGGCGAGCGCGCGGTTGGCCTCGCGGTTGGCGGTCTTCAGCGCGTCCATCGCGAGCTCGCGCGAGCGCGCTTCGAGCTTCCGTGCCAGCTTCGGCGAGATGTTGTTGTAGTGCACCGCGCGTTCGAGGAAGCGCGGCGCCGGCCCGGAGACGTTTTGCTCGGCGGCCGCGATATGGTCGTGCAGATTGCGGCCGAGATAGTGCCATTTGTTGTCGTCCTCGCCTGATGGGACGAAGGCGGCCTCGACCAGCTCGATCTCGTCGGACTCGTTGATGGTGACGAGCTTGCGGTCGATCCATTCGTCGAGCACCGCGCGCGGGCGCACGTCCTTGGTGACGGAAGCGACGAGCTGCTCGAACGACGGCGCATCGCCTTCCGCCGTGCGCGGCAGCGGCAGCGGCTCGCCCTTCGAATCGGTGAATTCCGGCGCGGCAAGCCAGCGCGCGATCACGGCGCTCGTCAGCGAGACCGCCGCCGGCGTCTCGTGCACGGGCGCGCCGGCGCCGCGCAGCCGCGCCACCTCCTTGCGGTGAATGCCGGTGAGCAGGCTGACCCGGCTGTCGGTCTGCTCCTTTCCCTCCAGCGCGAAATCGTGCTCGGCGACATTGACGAAGAGTTCGCGAAGCAATTGAGCCAATGCCGGAAAGGTCATGCCGCTGCGGATGCAGAGCCGCACGAGCGGGCGCAGCAGCCGCGCCAGCGGCGCGTGCAGCTTCGTGGCGGCATTCGGTGACGGAGCCGCTGCCTTGGACCCGGACTTGGCATTCATGTCTGAATTGTACAGATGCCTCGCGTGGGACACAATCCCACTTTTTCTCCTTGGGCGATTGACGTGGTAACTTTTCCCACATATACGAGACGCCACTGAGGGGCGCGACGTAAAGGGATTCTCTTCCATGGCTGACCGCTTGGTCCGCAATTCCGTTTCACTGCGTGCGCTGCCTGCTCCCGACCGGGGGCATGGCGCGATCGAGCCGATGCTGCCGGCACTGCTGCGCGGCGTCATCTTCATCTCGGTGCTCGCCGCACCGTTCGTCGCAGCCCTTCTCGCAGGCTGACGCCATCATGCATCACACCCAAGAAACCTCGTACGAAACCCCGCGCCGTCCGTCGGTGCTGCACATCTTCAAGATCTATTATCCGGACCTGTTCGGCGGCACGCTCACGGTGATCCGTGACATCTGCGCCAGCCTGAAGGACGCCTTCGCCTCCACCGTGCTGGTCTGTTCGCAATCGGCCGAGCGGCGCCAGATCGTCGTCAACGACGTGCCGGTCGAGCGCGTCCGCTCGTTCGGCAATCTGCTGTCGCTTCCCGCAGCCCCGGCCTATCCTTGGCGTTTGTGGCGCAGAATAGCCGAGCACGATCTGCTCGCGCTCCACGCGCCCTTCCCGCTCGCAGACCTCGTTTTCGCCTTCGGCTTCGGACGCAAGCGGCCGCTGGTGGTGCACTGGCACGCCGACATCGTCACCCATGCAGGCCTGCGCTGGTTCGTCGAGCCGTTGATGCGGCGGACCTTGCAACGCGCCAAGGCAATCATCGTCTCGGACCACGTGCTGGTCGAGAACACGCCGCTGCTGCGGGAGTTCGATGACAAGTGCCACGTCGTGCCGTTCGGCATCGACACGTCGGGTTACGACTGGCCGAAGATCGAACCGCACCATGTCAACGATCGCGGCCGGCTCGTGCTCGCCTGCGGCCGGCTCGTGCCCTACAAGGGCTTTGACGTCCTGATCCGTGCCGCGGTCAACCGCAAGTTCGAGGTCTGGATCATCGGCGAAGGCACTGAGCGGCCGCGACTGGAGCAGTTGATCCGGGAGCTCGGTGTCGGTGACCGCGTCCGCCTGCTCGGCTCGGTAAACGACAGCGAGCGCATCAAGCTGATGTGCCTGTCCGACGTCTTCGTGATGCCGTCGGTGACCAATGCCGAGACCTTCGGCCTGGTCCAGCTCGAGGCCATGGCCGCCGGCCGCCCCGTGGTGAACACCGCGCTCGACACCGCCGTGCCGCGCGTCGCCCGCCATGGCATGGAGGCGATCTCGGTGCCGCCGGGCGATCCCGAAAAGCTTGGTGACGCCATCGACACGCTGATCCGCGATCCCGAGCGCCGCCGTCGCATGGGGCTGTCGGCCCGGACGCGCGCGCTCACTCGCTACTCCGCCACGGCCTTCAGGGAAGGCATGGAGACCGTCTATCGCGACGCCGTCACCGCCTCTTGCGAGGAGCCGTCAACCGCCGCCGAGCCGCCGCAGGCGACCGGCTGGCTGGACAGCGTCCGGATCGCGGCGGCGCTGGCCTGGTCCGACATGCGCCACCGCTACGTTCGCTCGCTGCTCGGCCCGTTCTGGATGTCGCTCCAGATGGCGATCGTGGTCGCGGTGCTGGGCTCGGTGATCGGACAGATGTCGAACACCGACATGCTGGCGCGCCTGCCGATGCTGGCGCTGTCGATGACGGCCTGGACCTTCCTCAACGGCGTCGTGCTCGATTCGACCACCGCGCTCCAGAACTCCGCGAGCCTGATCCGCGACCGGGCGCTGCCGCCGGTGATCTTCCTGCTGCAATGCACCTTCCGCCAGGCGCTGTTCGCGCTCCATAACGCCTGCGTGCCGCTGGTGTTGTGGCTCGTCCTGTCACCACACGACCTCTCTCACGCGCTGGCGGCGCTGCCCGGCCTTTTGCTGTTCGTCGCCTGCACCTTCGCCATGAGCCTCGTCCTCGGCGCGACGGCGACGCGCTATCGCGACCTCAAGCCGATCATCGAATCCACCTTGATGCTCGCCTTCCTCGCCTCGCCCGTGATCTGGTCGTCGGACATCATCAATCACCGCTCGACGGTGATGCGGCTCAATCCGCTGACGCATCTGTTCGCGGTGTGGCGCGAGCCGCTGGCGGGCGTCCCGATCGATCCGACCAGCGTCGTCTATGTCCTCATTACGTTGGCGCTGCTGATCTTTGCGAGCGTGCTGACGCTGGTCCACCTGCGCAAAGCCGCCTTCTGGATCTGACCCATGGTCTCGATCAGCCTGCGCAACGTCTGTCTCGATTATCCGCTCTACGGCGCCTACGACTTCTCGCTGAAGCGGCGCCTGCTCGGCCAGCTCATCCGCGAGCCCGGCGAGATGCGGATCATCCGCGCCGTCGACAATGTCACGATCGACGCCGAAGCAGGCGCCCGCATCGGGCTTGCCGGGCCCAACGGCTCCGGCAAGTCGACGCTGCTGCGTCTGATCGCCGGCGTCTACCCGCCGAGCAGCGGCCGCGTCACGGTCCGTGGCAACGTCGTGCCCCTGCTCGGCCTGAACGCCGGCGTCAACCTGGACTTCGTGGCGGAGGACAACATCGCGTTGCTGCTGCGGATCAGCGGCCGCAAGCCGACCCGCAGCGTGATCGACGCGATCTGGGCCTTCACCGAGCTCGAGACGCGCATGCAGCGGGTGCCGCTGCGGATGTTTTCCTCGGGCATGCTGATGCGGGTGCTGTTTGCGACCGCCACGGCATTTCCGGCTGACATTCTCCTGCTCGACGAATGGCTCAGCGTGGTCGACGAACACTTTGCGGAGAAAGCCGAAATGCGGCTCCTGAATCTCGTGTCGCAGGCGGCGATCGTGATCATCGCCTCGCACGACCAGCCGCTGCTGCGCCGCACCTGCACCAGCATCATCAACCTCGATCACGGCCGCATCGCTTCGACCATCGCAGTCGAGCCGCCGGCCACGCACGCCTTCGGGCTCCGCGAGAAACGCGCATGAAACAGAACATCCTTGTCGTCTCCGAGTCGCTCGGACAACCCAATCACAAGCGCGGCATCTTCCACTTCACCCGCGAATTGGTACGTTCGCTCGCCGCGGAAGGCCATGAACTCACGCTGCTGGTGGAGACCTCGAAGCGCTACCGCAAGCTCTGCCGGCGCGAGCGACGCACAAAGCTGTTTGCGGCACAGTCGCGCAACATCGAGCTGCTTGCTCTTTATCGCTTCCTGGACGAAATCAATGTAAGCGGGCCGGTGACGTTCAGCGGCACGCGCCGCAAATTCGACTGGCTCCGCCACAGAGCCGGCATGTTGCTGTCGCGGGACAACGTCCTCTGCCTCCTGCGCGCGATCGGCCTGCGTGGCCTGAACGCGCGGCTGATGGAGAACCGGACCGCCGCGCTCGAATACATTCCGCCGGATCTGAGCCACCTCGAACTGTTCGGCGACTTTCAGCTCGAGCCCGGATTCTTCAACTATCAGGACTCCTCGGCCTTCTTCCTGCTGCCGCCGCCGCGCATCGACGCGCGCGACTACGACGTCATCGTCGTGGACACCCCGACCCGGGTGGCGATCACGCGCAGGCCCGGCGCCAAGGTGATCTGCGTGATCCACGATTTGTTGCCGCTCACCGACCTCAAGCTCAGCGACATCGCGACGCGGCAGTTTCTGGCGCGAATCCGCACCAGCCTGCGCCAGGCCGACGAGCTCGCCTTCGTTTCAAACTATAGCATGATGCGGTTCAGGGAGCTGTTGCCGCAATATGCGCACCTACCGGCGCGGGTCGTGTATCCCCGCACCCGGTTCGACGCCCCGGATGTCCTGCACCTGCCAGCCCCGTCGGGGCGTCCGGGGCGGCCGAGCTTTGTCGTCATTGTCTCGAACGAGCCGCGCAAGAACGTCGCCACCGTCATCCGCGCCTTCCGCAACGTGCCGCAGGCCGATCTCGTCGTGATCGGCTATGCCGGGGAGATCAGCCGGATGCGCAAGCTGCCGCGAAACGTCCGCTTCGCCGGCTATGTCGACGAGCACGAGAAGGCGGCCCTGATCGCGGAATCGCACGGACTGATCATGCCGAGCCTCGCGGAAGGTTTTGGCGTGCCTATCATCGAGGCGCTGGCTGCGAACACGCCGGTGCTGTGCTCCGACATCGCCGTGTTCCGCGAAGTCGCAGGCGACCTTGCCGACTATTTCGACCCGTTCTCGACCGACGCGATCGCCGCCTCAATCACCCGCGTGCTGACGCGGCAGGAGGAGTGGCGCGGCAGGATCCGCGCGAGGCGGCATGAGCTTGCCGAGCGATACGGCTACGAGACGCAGGCGCGCGACTTCCTTGGGCACGAGAGGCCCCGGGAAAGCCTGGTCGCCGCGCAATAGGCGCAGCTCCGCATGACTGCTTCCGCGACATTGTCCGGTCCGGCCGGTCCGCCCCCCTTGCGCGCCCGGTGGCAGGCCTTCAGCAAATCGGCCGCGCTGATCCGGGCCGCCGATGTGCTCGCCGTCCTGATCGCGGCGTCGCTGCCCTGGTCGACCACGGCGCCTTCGATTTTCGTCGGGCTCTGGCTGCTCGCGGTGACGCCGACCATCGACTGGCGCGACTATGCGCGCAAGTTCGCACAGCCGGCGTTTGCCCTGCCCTTGGCCTTCCTGCTGCTCGCGCTTCTCGGCGTATTGTGGTCCGACGGCGCATGGGCCGACAGGCTGCATGCGATCAAGCCGGTCGCCAAGCTCGTGCTGATCCCGGCGCTGCTCTACCATTTCAGCCGGTCGGAGCGCGGCTACTGGGTCTGTCTCGCCTTCCTCGTTTCCTGCGCGCTGCTTGCGGTCTATTCCTGGGTCGTGCTGCTCGATCCCGCCTGGAAGATCACCGCGACGGCGTCATCAGGTGTTCCCGTCAAGAACTACATTGATCAGAGCCAGGAGTTCACGCTCTGCGCATTCGCGCTTGTCCTGCCCGCGCTGACTTTCTGGCGCGGCGGTAGCCTGGCCGCAACAGCGGCCTGTCTGGCGCTGATCCTGCTGTTCGTCACCAACATGGTGTTCGTCGCCTCGGCCCGCACGGCGCTGCTCTGCATCACGGTGCTGCTCGCCTTGTTCGCTTGGAGGCATTTGAGCCGGCGCGCGGCCATGCTTCTGCTCGTGGGCACGGTTGCCGCCAGCGCGCTGGCCTGGACGACGTCCCCCTATCTGCGCCAGCGCATTGCCGACGTCGCCGTCGAATATCGCCACGGCCATGAGGACATCAGCCGCGCCTCGACCGCGCAGCGGCTGACCTATTGTCGCAAGGCCCTCCATGCTTTTGCCGAGGCGCCCCTGATCGGCCATGGCACCGGCTCGATCAAGCGCCAGTTCGAGCGCGCCTCAACGAGTGGAAGCAACCTCGATGCGGAGATCGTCAGCAATCCGCACAATCAGACCCTCAACGTTGCCATGCAATGGGGCCTGTTGGGCGTCGTCCTGCTCTACGCCATGTGGATCGCCCATCTCCGCCTGTTCCTGGGCGAGGGTCTTGCGGCCTGGATCGGCCTCGTCGCCGTCGTCCAGAACATTGCGAGCTCGCTTCTGAACTCGCATCTGTTCGATTTTCACGAGGGCTGGATGTATGTGCTCGGCGTCGGCGTTGCCGGCGGCATGGCCTTGAAAGCAAAGACCGCCGCCCGGCCCTGACTACTGGCTGCGCTCGTGGCCGACCTCGCCGGTGATGACGTCTCCGAACAGCTCCCAGGCCTGTCCATTGAAGCGCATCAGTTGCATCTGCTCGATCGGGAAATAATCGTCGGGTGAGGTGTTCACCATGATGCCGGGCAGCATCAAATCGGTCTGGAAATCCTTCAGGTTGGTGGCCTGCTTCATCACGTTCTCACGGGTGAGATTGTCACCGCACTGCTTCAACACCTGCGCCATCGCCTCGGCCTGGACGTAGCCGTAGATGTTGTTGGAGTTGGCCTTGTCGCCGTCGGGATAGTATTTGTCCATGAATTCGCGCCATTTGATCACTGCGGGATCCTTGTCCCAGGTCGGGTCGGTCGGGTCCTTCAGATAGACGGTCGAGATGATGTCCTTGGCATAGTCGAGCCCGGCGGGCTTGAGCACCGAGGCAACCGAGGTCGCGGTGTTGGCCAGGAAGAACTTCGGCTTCCAGCCGAGCTCGCCGACCTTTCGGATCGCCTGCGCCGACCCCTTCGGCGCGGCCCATGAGAAGAAGATGTCGGCACCGGAATCGTGCAAGGCCACGATCTGCGAGTCGATCGAGGGGTCGCTGACCTCATAGGATTTGTCGGCGATGATCATGCTGACCTTGTCGCCGAGCCCGTCCTTCAGGCCCTTGAACTGATCCTTGCCCGCGTCGTCATTCTGCCAGAACACCGCGATCTTGCTGTTCGGGAAATTGTCGCGGATGTACTTTGCGTAGATTCGGCCCTCGCTCTGGTAGTTGGGCTGGAAGCCCATGGTCCACGGGAAATTCCTGGGGTCGCCGAACTTGGTGCCGCCGGAGGCGACGAACAGCTGCGGCACCTTCTTGGCATTCATGTATTTCATGATCGCGGAATTCGAAGGCGTGCCGAGCGCCTGGAAGATCAACAGCACCTCGTCGCTCTCGACCAGCTTGCGCGCCTGCTCGATCGCCTTCGGCGGCGAATAGGCATCGTCATAGCTGATGAAATTGATCTTGCGCCCGTTGATGCCGCCCTGATCGTTGATCATCCTGAAATAGGCGGCCTCGGACTTGCCGATCACGCCATAGGACGACGCCGGCCCGCTATAGGGCATGATGTTGCCGATCTTCACTTCCGTGTCGGTGGCTCCGGGATCGTAATTCTTCTCCGCCAAAGCCGGTGTCGTGACGAGCACGCCGGCAGCAAGAATGGCGAGGGCAGCAAGGTTTTCGCGACGACCCGGCATCGTTTTCTCCCCTGTATTCTTTTAGTCTTGTTATGCAGGGAGTGTCGCAAGGCTCCGTATGGCTGGCAAGCGCCACGATTTTCCGCGTGGTGAAACGGCGACTATGGAACTTGCGTGACGCGCCGCAGCAGGGCTGGTACGCGCCCGTCGATCACGAGCAACGCGCTGCCGATGATGATCGCACCTGCGATCTCGCGCATGGAGATCGGCTCGCCCAGAACCAGCCATCCCAGAAAGATGGCAGTGACGGGAATGAGCAGCGTCACCAACATCACATTGGTGGCGCCAGAGCGCCGGATGATCTGAAAGAAGACGATGTAGGCGAGCGCCGTCGACAGGCCGGCAAGGCCAAGCACGGCGAGCCAGGTCGTAATGCTCGGCATCGGAAGCCTCCAAGGCTGCTCCACCGCGCCCGCGACGATCGCCATCGTCGCCGTGGAAGCCATCAGTTGAAACGTCGCCGTGCCGAGCGGGGCTGCGTCCTTCAACAGCCGCCGCGCCGCCAGTGCCGCAAAGCCATAGCTGAAAGCGCCGCCAAGGCAGAGCAGGATGCCGAGCCCCTGCCCTGTCCGCGTCTCGACGCCCCATCCGCGCAGGATGATCACGCCGGCGAGGCCCAGCGCCACGCCGGCCACCCGGCGGATCTGCAGGGCCTCTTCGCCCGCCGCAGCCATCACCATCACCGCGAACAGCGGCGTGGTCGCGTTCAGGATCGATGCCAGCCCGCTCGGAATGAAGGTCTGGCCGATCACGATCAGCGAGAACGGGATGACGTTGTTGAGCAGCCCGATCACAACGAACGGCTTCCAGCCCGACATGCTCTTGGGGAAGCCGATCCCCTGCATGCGAAGAAGCGGCAGCAGAACGGCCGCGCCAAGCGCGGCGCGCAAAAACACCAGCGTCAGCGGTGGCAATTCACGCAAGGCAGCGCCGTTGAAGAAGAACGAGCCGCCCCAGAGGATCGATAGTACGGCGAGCAGCGACCAGTCCCGCGCGTCGATCCGGTTATCATTCGGGGGCATGCGTTTCACCTCAGCGGCCAAGTCTGCCGCCTAGGACGGCGCGGCGGACCTTGCCACCCGATTTCCGACAACATTGCTCAGGATTGCCGTCGAGTCCGGACATCACTCGCGATATCGGCAACAACCGCCCCGATCACCAGCACGCCGCCAATCAGCGCGTGCGCAGCGGGTACCTCGCGGAAGACCACCCAGATCCAGAACGGCATCAGCGGCGTTTCCAGCGTCGCGATCAGGGAGGCCTGTCCTGACGGCAGCAGACGCGAGCCGAGCATGTAGAAAGTCAGGCCGAGCGCGACCTGAAGGCAGCCGAACATCGCGAGGATCGCAAGGCCATGGCCGCCGACATGGGCGATGTCGTGGGCAAACGGGAGGCTGACGAGGCTGCCCATGAAGTTCGACAGCGCCGCTGCCGCCACCATCGACGTCTCGCGATGGCGTCGGACCACGACCGTCATGGCGGAGATGGCGAGCACCATCAGGCAGCTCAGGGCCAAGCCGCCGACATCGGCGCCGGCCTGCACGCCACCGACCGTGATGATCACGCCGGCAAAGGCAATCAGGCTCGCGACCAGCGTGCGCCAGCTCGCGGCTTCACCAAGCCACAGCCATGCCAGCGCGGCGGCGACGAAGGGCTGTGTTGCGATCAGCACCGCGACATTCATCACATTGGTCATCTGGAGCGCGGGAATGAACGAGACCATGCCGAGCGCGGACAATGACGCGACCAGCAGGCCGCCTCTCCCCGGTACGACCAATTGCCATAGCGCAGCGCGGCCCTGCATCACCACGAGGAACACCGTGATCAGGCTGCCGGCGAACAGGCCGCGCCAGAACAAAATGGTCCAGGGATCGAACGGCAACAGCCGCGTGAAGAAAGGCGCCGTGCTCCAGGCAACCGCAGCGGCGATGACGAGGGCAATGCCAAGACCGCGTTCCGAACGAGGCTGCCCCATGTCGATACGCCCGGCTAGGACGGCTTCTTCGGCCGCGACACCAGCTCGATCATCCTGCCTTCGTCATCGTCCGGCATCGCCGCCTTCGCCTGGGCATAGGACTCGACCGCGGCGCGCGAGACCAGCGGCTTGTCGGCCAGGAGGCTCTCGGCGAGCTTGACTGCATAGGCCGCATCCTTGTGCCGCAGCGCTGCCGTGAAGGTCGCGCCGCTGAAGTCGCGGGCGACCATGCGCTTGGAATGACGCGCGACCTGCGGGCTTGCGGCGACGCCTGCCTGGATCGATTCCAGCACGAGGTTCATGTCGAGCCCGGCCTGCTCGGCGATGGCGAGACCTTCGGCAAGGCCGGCGATCTGGATCGCGCCCATGAGGTTGTTGATGAGCTTGTAGACCGTGCCGGAGCCGACCGCGCCGAAATGGCGGATGGTCGCGCCGATCGGCGTCACATACGGCCGCGCCCGTTCGAGATCGGCCGCGTCGGCGCCAACCAGCAGCGTCAGCTTGCCGGCGGCCGCTGCGTCCGGCAATCCCGTCACGGGGCAATCGATGTAGATCAGCCCGCGCGAATTCAGCTCGCGGCCCATCTCGCGGGCATGGTCATAGGAAACGGTGGAGCATTCGATCGCGATGGTGCCCGCCTTCGCCGTCTTGGCCGCGCCCTCCGGCCCCAGCCAGACCGCGCGCGAGGCCTCGTCGTCGGCAACCATGGTCACGACGGCATCGGCATCGATCGCGGCGTCCTCGGGCGAGGTCGCCCACTGCGCGCCGCGTGCGATCAGGTCTTCCGCTTTGGATCGACTGCGATTCCACAGCGTCACCGTAAAGCCGGCATCGAGATAGCGGCCGGCCATGCCATGACCCATCCGCCCCAATCCGATGAAGGCGATGCGGGTCATGATCAGTCGACGTCCTCGATGTCGCCGGTCGTGGTGCCGAAGGCACGCTGCGCCAGCGTCGCGGCCATGAAGTCGTCGAGATCGCCGCCGAGCACGCCTGATGTGTCTGAGGTCTGCACGCCCGTGCGCAGATCCTTCACCATCTGATAGGGCTGGAGCACGTAGGAGCGGATCTGGTGGCCCCAGCCGATGTCGGTCTTGGCGGCCTGGTCGGCGGCGGCCTTCTCCTCGCGCTTCTTCAGCTCGATTTCATAAAGACGCGCGCGCAGCATGTCCCAGGCCTGGGCCCGGTTCTTGTGCTGGGAGCGGCCGGCCTGGCAGACCACGGCAACACCGGTCGGGATATGCGTCAGGCGCACCGCGGACTCGGTCTTGTTGACGTGCTGGCCGCCGGCGCCGCCCGAACGCATGGTGTCGACGCGGACGTCGGCTTCCTTGATGTCGATCTTGATGCTGTCGTCGATGACGGGGAATACCTGCACGCTCGAGAACGAGGTGTGCCGCCGCGCATTGGAATCGAACGGCGAGATGCGGACCAGGCGGTGCACGCCCGCTTCGGTCTTCAGCCAGCCATAGGCGTTGTGGCCGGAGACCTGGATGGTCGCGGACTTGATGCCGGCCTCTTCGCCCTCGGACTCTTCGAGGTATTCGACCTTGAAGCCGTGCGTTTCGGCCCAGCGCGTGTACATGCGCAAGAGCATCTGCGCCCAGTCCTGGCTCTCGGTGCCGCCGGCACCGGCATGGACTTCGAGATAGGAATCGAAGCGGTCGGCTTCGCCCGAGAGCAGCGCCTCGAGCTCGCGCCGCGCCACTTCCTTCTTGAGGTTCTTCAGCGCAGCTTCAGCCTCGGCCACCACGCCGGCATCGCCCTCGGCCTCGCCGAGCTCGATCATGCCGATGTCGTCTTCGAGCTCCTGCTCGACCTTGCCGATACCCGAGAGCGAATCCTCAAGCGAGGTCCGCTCCTGCATCAATTTCTGGGCCTTCTGGGGATCGTTCCAGAGGTTGGGATCTTCTGCGAGCTTGTTCAGCTCAGCGAGGCGCGCCGTCGATTTCTCGACGTCAAAGATGCCTCCTCAGCAGCCCGACTGACTGCTTGATCTCTTCTACCAACCGTTCGATTTCGGCGCGCATGTGGTTCTCTGGTCTCGCGGAAATGTTCCCGCGTCTGATGGCAACGCCGATGTAGCGGCGGCGGCTGCAAAGCGCAACCGCCGGAACCGCGATCGTCCGTCTTGTCCTAAGCCTTAGTACAGCCCGCCGGTGCCGGGCCGCATGAAGAAGCCGGAATCCGGTTGCTGCTGCTGCGAGGCCGGCATGCGGCCGTCGGCGTCGGCAACGCCGATGACCGAATAATTGTCCGGCGGCGCCGTGCCCGGCTTGAAGGCTTCGAGAATGGTTCCGCCGGTCTCGCCGGGGCCGGCGCGCATGCCGGTCTTGGCGACGACGCGAACCAGCTTGATGCCGGCCGGGACCTTGAACGGAACCGCGGGCTTGTCGGCGAGCGCGAGCTTGAGGAAATCGCGCGCGATGGGCGCTGCCAGATGACCGCCGGTCGCGGCGTTGCCTTTGCCGAGCGCGCGCGGCTTGTCGTAGCCCATATAGATGGCGACGGCCACGTCAGGCGAGAAGCCGACGAACCAGGCGTCCTTGGCCTCGTTGGTGGTGCCGGTCTTGCCGGCGATCGGCTTGCCGACCTCCTTGACCACGGTCGCGGTACCGGCCTGGACCACGCCTTCCATCAGCTCGGTGATCTGATAGGCGGTCATGGAATCCAGCACCTGTTCCCGGCGATCGATCAGTTGCGGCTCGGCCTGGCTCTTCCAGCCGCCCGGCGCATCGCAGCCTCGGCATTCGCGCTGGTCGTGCTTGAAGATGGTGCGGCCGTAGCGATCCTGGATACGGTCGATCAAGGTCGGCTTCACCCGGCGGCCGCCATTGGCGAGCATCGAATAGGCCGTGACCATGCGCATCGCCGTGGTTTCGCCGGCGCCGAGCGCGTAGGACAGGTAGTTCGGCAGCTCGTCATAGACGCCGAAGCGGCGCGCATATTCGCCGATCAGCGGCATGCCGATGTCCTGCGCGAGGCGCACGGTCACGGTGTTGAGCGACTGCCGCAGCGCGTTGCGCAGCGTCACAGGCCCCTGGAACTTGCCGGACGAGAAGTTTTCGGGCCGCCACACCCCGGCGCCCTGGCCCTGGTCGATTTCGATCGGCGCGTCGAGCACCACGGTCGACGGCGTATAGCCGTTGTCGAGCGCGGCCGAATAGACGATCGGCTTGAACGACGAACCGGGCTGCCGGTAGGCCTGCGTGGCGCGGTTGAACTGGCTCTGGTCGAACGAGAAGCCGCCGACCATCGCGAGCACGCGGCCGGTCCAGGGATCCATCGCCACCATCGCGCCGGAGACTTCGGGGATCTGACGCAGCCGGTACTGCCCCTCGACAGGCTGGCCGTCCTTGTAGAGCGGATCGGCGTAGATGACGTCGCCGGGCTGAAGCACCTGCGACACCGCCGTCGGCGCCTTGCCCTTCGTGGCGCCCTGCGCGGCGCGCGCCCAGCGCACGCCGTCGACCGTGACGATGCCGGTCTCGCGCTGCTTGCTGACGGCGCCGCCGAGCTCGCGGCTCGGCTGGAAGCCGATGCGCGCCGACTGGTCGCTGGTTTCCAGCACGACCGCCATGCGCCATGGCGAGATGTCGGAGAGCGACTTGATCTCGGCGAGCTTGACGCCCCAATCGCCCGTCGTGTCGAGCTTGCTCATGGCGCCGCGATAGCCCTGCTGCTCGTCATAGTTCACGAGGCCGGACACCATGGCCTTACGCGCCATGACCTGGATCTTCGGATCGAGCGTGGTGCGGACGGAGAGACCGCCCTCGTAAAGCTTCTTCTCGCCATAGCGCTCGAAGATGTCGCGGCGGACTTCCTCGGCGAAATATTCGCCGGCGAAGGTGTGAGCACCGTTGGACCGGCTGGTGACGGCCAGCGGCTCCTTGCGGGCCTTGTCGGCGTCGGCCTGCTTGATCCAGCCGTTCTCCAGCAGACGGTCGATCACGTAATTGCGGCGCTCGACGGCGCGGTCGCGGTTGCGGACCGGGTGCAGTGTCGCCGGCATCTTCGGCAGCGCGGCCAGATAGGAGGCTTCCGCCACCGTCAGCTCGTTGACCGATTTGTCGAAATAGACCAGCGAAGCGGCTGCGATGCCGTAGGCGCCGAGGCCCAGATAGATCTCGTTCAGATACAGCTCGAGGATCTTGTCCTTCGAATAGGTCTTCTCGATCCGCATCGCCAGCAAGGCTTCCTTGATCTTGCGGGCGAAGGAGACCTCGTTGGTCAGAAGGAAGTTCTTGGCGACCTGCTGGGTGATGGTGGATGCGCCCTGCGGACGGCGGTTGGAGCCGTAATTCTGGATATAGACCACGCCGGCGCGCGCCATGCCGGTGTAGTCGATGCCGCCATGCTCGTAGAAATTCTTGTCTTCGGCCGCCAGGAAGGCGTTGATTACGAGCTTGGGCACCGCCTGGATCGGCAGATACAGCCGCCGCTCCTTGGCGTATTCGCCGAGCAGCGAGCCGTCGACCGCGTGCACGCGGGTCATCACCGGCGGCTCGTAATCCTGAAGCTGAGAGTAGTCGGGCAAGTCCTTGGAGAAATGCCAGATCAGGCCTGCCACGGCTCCGACACCGACAAGGAACAGCACTGTTCCCGCGGCGAACAGGAAGCCCATGAACCGCACCAGCAAACGCATTATCTGTTTATCCGTTCAAACTCTGGATCAGCCCAGTATCAGCCCCATAGGACCTAAAAACTGGCACCCCAAAACAGGCACCAACCTCACGTCGCGAATTCACCGGCCTACTCAATACTGTCCGTGCCGGACCCAAGACGCTTGCCGAGCGGGATTCTCGCCGATTCCGGAACCCCCTGCGGCGTTTTTATAAAGCGCCCGCTGTGGCCAAACTAGGGCTTTTGCGGCGGTACGGAAAATCCCTCTCAATTCGACGATCCCCGGGTCGTCAATTTGACGCCCCGGCGGTAGCCATGCGCTTGGCCAGGAACCCGTCGATCGCCTGGGCCATCGAGCCCACGGCCTTCGACCGCCAGCCCTCCGACACCAGATGCTCGAGGTCGCCCTTGTTGGAGACGTAGCCGATCTCGACCAGCACCGATGGCACGTCGGGCGCCTTCAGCACCCGGAAGCCGGCTGATTTCAGGGGATGCTTGTGCATCCGTACGGTCGACTTCATTTCGCCCATCAAGAGGCGGGCGAAACGGCTTGAAAAGGTGCGGGTTTCCCGCTGGGTGAGGTCGATCAGGATGTCGGCGACATCAGTCGGCTCCTCCGCGAGGTTGAAGCCGGCGATCGCGTCCGCACGGTTTTCCGCATCCGCCAGCCGCTGCGCCTCGGCGTCGGAGGCCTTGTCGGACAGCGTGTAGATGGTCGCGCCCTGCGCATCGCCTTCGGCGCGCGGCAGCGCATCGGCATGGATCGAGACGAACAGCGCGGCCTTGAGGTTGCGGGCGACTTTGACCCGGTCATTGAGGGGGATGAAGGTGTCGTCGTCCCGGGTCAGCACCACGCGGTATTTGCCGGCCTTCTCCAGCCGGTCGCGTAGCGCGAGACCAAAGGCCAGCACCAGATTCTTCTCGCTCTCGCCGCTCGACTGCGTGCCGTTGTCGATGCCGCCATGGCCGGGATCGATCACGACGATCGGGCGGCCATCGGCCTTCTGCTGCGCGGCGTCCGGCGAAGCCGCGGCCGGAACCGTCGCAGGCGGGGCCTCGGCGATCGCGGGTCGCAGCTCCGGGCGGTTTTCCGGGACGAGCGTCGGCACAAAGGCGGTGCGCTCGACCTCCTCGAGTTCGAGGACCAGCCGGGCCGGCTGGCCGTTGGCGGCCTCCACCACGTAGGACTTGGCGATCTTGGCAGGTCCGGTCAGGTCGAACACGATTCGCGAGCCGCCGGGCATGACCAGCCCGTAGCGGAAGGCCTTGACCAGTCCCCGCCCGGTCCCGGTGCCTGCGGGAAGCTGAAAATTGAGCTGGGGCACGTCGACCACCACCCGGTAGGGGTCGCCGAGCGTGCCTGCACGGAAGGTGACGGTCTGATCCAGGTCGAGGATGAAGCGGGTCTGCTTGCCGTCGCCGGCCAGCCGCGCGGCCGAGGCAATCGGAAAATTCGTCACCGCAACAGAGGGTTGCGGCTGGCTTTCCGCCGCGCTCAGGCGCGAGGAATCGGCACATGGCAATACGGCTGCGCACAGCAGCACGCATCCCAGCAAAACCCTTTGATTTGTGCGGCTCGCCACCGATTCCGTGCCTCCGAGCAGCCCTTTTAACGCAATAGAACCACAGGGTTAATTGATCCTTAATGACGGAAACGCGAAACTCGCTGACTGTGACCGCCGTGCGACGCTCCTTGCACGGCTGGCCCATTCCACGTATGTACGGAGTGCTGACGGCCGATATTTCCGGTTGTGTCGCATTCAGCCTCCCGGTGCAGCGCCGGAACTCTCAAGGTTTGGGAATTCCAGCGTTTTCCGTTCTCCTCAAAGACCAGCGCGGTGCGCGGCAGCGAGGTGGAACGGGTCAAGCCCCGGTGGCGGACGGTCCCCGGTTACCTCTGTGTGTCCGGGACGGTTTCGACAGCGACGCGACCCGTTACCCGGTCCCTTAATCCCAAGGGAGCGGTTCGTAATCCCCAAGGCGAGCGCGCTCGCGCCATGCCTGGCCAGCAGCAACTGATTGAGGGGCGGCCCCGCCGCCCAATGTTTCATACGGGCCGACGCTTGATGCGCCAGACTGTGCCGACGAATTCTGAAGGACCATTCGCGACGCTGCGGAGTGACAATCCCGCGCGCCGCTTCGGTCCTGATGCTTCCGATTCGGCAAGGCGCGAGAGACGGCGTTTCGGCCTTCCCCTCACCCCCGAATCAGGTGGACCGTCGCGTCACCCGGCAGCGCTCTTCGCGCCCACGGTGAATCGCGCCCGCCGCCGCCAAGAGTTAAGACATGCCCAACAAGATGTTGATCGATGCCACCCACCCGGAGGAGACCCGGGTCGTCGTGGTCCGCGGCAATCGCGTCGAAGAGTTTGATTTCGAGACCGCGCAACGCAAGCAACTGCGCGGGAATATCTACCTCGCCAAGGTCACCCGGGTGGAGCCCTCGCTCCAGGCCGCCTTCGTCGAATATGGCGGCAACCGCCACGGCTTCCTGGCCTTCAGCGAAATCCATCCCGACTACTACCAGATCCCGGTCGCCGACCGGCAGGCGCTGATCGAGGCCGAGGAACAGGCCCACCGCGAGGCCGAGGAAGAGAGCGAGAACCGCTCCCACGGCCGCCGCCGTTCCCGTCACCGCAACGCCCGTCGCCGCGGTCATGGCGATCGCGTCCGCAGCGACATCGTCGAGGGCCTCGACGCCGGCGCCGATCCGTCGGCCCAGCCGGTCGAGGGCGAGACCCTGCCGGCGCATGCCGAGGGCGCCTCGCAGGACGGCGAACATCTGCACGCCGAGGCCGAGCATCACGGCGAGCACGATCATCACGACCACGATCATGGCGACCATGATCACGACGATCATCATCATGCCCATGATCATGACGACCATGGTCATGAGGGCGAGCACGAACATCACGGTCATGCCGACGAGGCGCCCGCGCCCGTCGCAACAATCGGCGCCGAGCCCGTGGTCGCGACCGAGACCGTCGCCGAGCCGCCGGAGGCTGCCGCTTCCGAGCCGCAAGCTTCCGAAGCCTATGCCGAGGCTCTCGCCGAAACCGTGACATCAGCGGCCGAACCGGCCGATGCTGTGTACGCGGCCGGGGAGAGCGCAGAGGCCTCGCATGCCGAATCCGCCAGCGACACGGCCGAGGACGACGACGACGAAGACGAGGACGAGGACGGCGAGGAAGCCGAGGAGGAAGTCGTCGAATCCGTCGGCGGTGACGACGTGCTGGAGGAAGTGCCCGAGCGCACCTTCCGCCCGCGCCGCCAGTACAAGATCCAGGAAGTCATCAAGCGCCGCCAGGTCATGCTGGTGCAGGTGGTCAAGGAAGAGCGCGGCAACAAGGGCGCGGCGCTGACGACCTATCTCTCGCTCGCCGGCCGCTATGCCGTGTTGATGCCGAACACCGCGCGCGGCGGCGGCATCAGCCGCAAGATCACCAGCGCGCAGGACCGCTCTCGCCTGAAGGAAGTGGTGCAGGATCTGGACGTGCCCGAGGGCATGGGCATCATCCTGCGCACCGCAGGCGCCGCCCGCACCAAGCCCGAGATCAAGCGCGACTTCGAATATCTGATCCGGATGTGGGAGACCGTGCGCGACCTGACGCTGAAGTCGCAGGCGCCGACCCTCGTCTACGAGGAAGGCTCGCTGATCAAGCGCTCGCTGCGCGACCTCTACAACAAGGAGATCGACGAGATCTCGGTTGCCGGTGAATCCGGCTACCGCGAAGCGCGCGACTTCATGAAGATGCTGATGCCCGCCAATGTCGGCGCGGTGAAGCAGTATCGCGACGGCCAGCCGCTGTTCTCGCGCATGGGCGTCGAGAGCCAGCTCGATGCGATGTTCTCGCCGACCGTGCAGTTGCGCTCGGGCGGCTACATCGTGATCAACCAGACCGAAGCGCTGGTCTCGATCGACGTCAACTCGGGACGTTCGACCCGCGAGCACCACATCGAGGACACCGCGCTCAAGACCAATCTGGAAGCGTCCGAAGAGGTCGCCCGCCAGCTTCGCCTGCGCGACCTCGCCGGCCTGATCGTCATCGACTTCATCGACATGGACGAGAAGCGCAACAACCGCGCGGTCGAGCGCAAGCTGTCCGATTGCCTCAGGCAGGACCGCGCGCGCATCCAGGTCGGCCGCATCTCGCATTTCGGCCTGCTCGAGATGTCGCGCCAGCGCATCCGCGCCAGCGTGCTGGAGTCTTCGACCGATCCCTGCCCGCATTGCGGCGGCACCGGCCATGTCCGCTCGGTGTCCTCGGTGGCGCTCCAGCTCCTGCGCGGCCTCGAAGAGATCCTGATGAAGGGCGCGACCCACAATCTCGTGGTCCGCACCCGCACCGACGTCGCGCTCTATGTGCTGAACCACAAGCGCGGCCATCTGCGCGACCTCGAGAACGGCTTCAAGGTCACGCTGTCGGTCATCGCCGACCCCAGCGTCAGCGGACCGCAGGCCTATCTCATCGACCGCGGCGAGCAGGTCCATACGCTGGAAGCCGCCAAGGCGCTGCTCGCGGCGCAGGCGGCAGCGAGCCCGCCGCCCGTGGCCGAAGAGGCCTATGACGACGATGAATTCGATCCGGAGCTGGAATCCGAGGTCGAGACCGAAGAGACCGAAGGTCTCACCGAAGAGCAGGCTTCAGGCGATGCCTCGCCCGAGCAGGACGGCCAGCGCCGCAAGCGCCGCCGTCGTCGCCGCGGCCGCGGCGGCCAGCGCGACGGCGAGGTGCGCGAGGATGGCGCCCCAGTGTCGTCCGAAGCGGCAGTCGCAGCCGGCGAAGGTGAAGAGGACGCCGAGTCCGAGCAGGACGGCGAGGAAGGCGAGGACCAGGCCGCCCGCGGCGAGCAGCAGGGCAGCGCCGATCGCCGCCGCCGGCGTGGTCGCCGTGGCGGACGCCGTCGGCGCGGCGGTGGCGAGGACGGTCTCGCCGGCTCCATCAGCGACGAGCTTGCGGCCGGCGCGCCGCCGGAAGCGACCGACGCGGTTGCCGATTTCGACGGCGCCGGCGGCGAGCCTGCCCCCTCGATCGGGCAGGCCGAGCACATCGCCGAGCCACAGTTCACTCAGCCCGAGCCGCGCGCCGAAGTGCGTACCGAGGCGCCCGCCCAGCCGGAGCCCACGCCGGCTGCCGTTGCTGCAGAAGAAGAGCCCGCCGACGACAGGGCCGCGCGTCGCCGCTCCACGGTCCGGGAAAAGGTGAGCTTCCTGTCGAGCAGCCCAAGCGAGCCGGCCACGCCGGTTGAGCAGGCAGCCGAACCGATTGCCCCGCCGCCGGCACCTGAGCCTGCGCCGGAGCCCGCCAGCGAAACCCCGGCCGCGCCGCGTCGTGCCGGCTGGTGGTCGCGCCGCTTCGGCGGCGGTGAATAAAGCCGGACATCCAACGCGAAACGCCCGGCAAAGCCGGGCGTTTTTGTTTCGACGCTCTGCTTGCTCGCGCGACGACGGCAATTCGTCGTCACCAGAGGTGCGCGTTTGCGCGACGTGATCTTGGCGCAGCTGGTCGTCGAGAGCATTTCCGGAGCGCAAAAACCGGTGTGCAGTGCGCAAGCTGATTTCCGATATGCTAGATCGATTTCACGATTTGAAAGGGACTGGCATTGTCAGAGCTTTGCGATTCCGGCGCCGTTGAGCTGCGCCGCCTGTTGGCGGCACGGGCGATCTCGCCCGTCGAGCTTCTGGACGCTTGCCTGTCCCGCATCGCCGCCATCAATCCCGCCGTCAACGCCGTCGTGACGCTGGACGCATCAGGCGCGCGCGCCGCTGCCAAGGCAGCGGAAGCCGCCATCCTGCGCGGCGAGGATCGCGGCGCGCTGCACGGGCTCCCCGTTCTCATCAAGGACACCCAGGACACCGCCGGGATGCGCTCCACCTATGGCAACCCGCTGCTCGGGGATAACGTCCCGGTCGCCGACCAAGGCTCGGTTGCGCGGTTGCGCGCCGCCGGCGCCATCATCTTCGGCAAGACCAACACGCCGGAATGGGCGGCGGGCGGCAACACCCGCAATCCCGTGTTCGGCGCGACCGGCAATCCCTTCGATCCCATGCGCTCGGCAGCCGGCTCCTCCGGCGGCTCGGCAGTGGCGCTCGCCTGCGGCATGGCCCCGCTCGCCTCGGGCTCCGACACCGGCGGCTCCCTGCGCAATCCGGCCGGCTTCGCCGGCATCGTCGGCATGCGCCCGTCCTACGGGCTCGTGCCCAGCGAGAAGCGCATCTTCGGCTGGTCCAACCTGTCGACCGACGGGCCGATGGCGCGCAACGTCGCCGATGCCGCGCTGATGCTGTCGGTGATGGCGAGCGACGATAGCCGCGATCCCCTCGCCTATACGCTGCCCGGCGAACCCTTGCGCGGTCGTGCCGAGCGCTGGGCCGCCGCGCGCCCCGCAGACCTCGGCCAGCTGCGCCTCGCTGTCACCGAGGACTTTGGCTTCGCCCCGACCGAGCAGGCGATCCGGCGCGTGTTTCGTACACGTGTGAAAAAGCTCGCGCCGCTGTTCGCCGAATGCCGCGAGGCGACGCCAGACTGCTCCGGCGCCGACGATGCCTTCGCCGTGCTGCGGGCGGGCATGTTCCTGGCGACGCACGGCAAGAACTACAAAGAACGTCCCGAAATGCTCGGCCCCAATGTCCGCGCCAATGTCGAGGAAGGCCTCGGCTACACGCTCGAAGACCACGCGCGGGCGGCAACGACGCAGACGCGGATCTATCGCGCCTGGCAAAGCTTCTTCGAAGCTACCGACGTGCTGATCAGCCCGACCATCACGCTGAGCCCGCGGCCGTGGTCGGAGCTCTACCCGGCCGAGATCGATGGCGTGCCGACCAAATCTTACTTCCACTGGCTCGCGCTCGCTTATGCCGTCACGCTTCCCGGCCATCCCGCGATCAGCATTCCGCTCGGCCTCGATGAATCCGGCCTGCCCTTCGGCCTCCAGATCGTCGGGCCGCGTGGCGGCGACGCCGTCGTGCTCTCGGTTGCCGCGAGCCTTGAGGCCGCGTTCGCAGGCGAGCCGCAAATGTGCCGGCCGGTCCCCGATCTGACGCGGCTCGCCGCGGCGCCCCCGCTGTCGGCCGTTCCCGGCTTCCTCGCCTGGGAATGACCGACCTCGCCCTACAACCGGCCTGACAGGAGAATTCTCCCGATGCAAAGCGCGATCATTCTCGGCGGCGGCATGATCGGTGTCAGCGCAGCGCTGCACCTGCAGCAGCGCGGCTGGTCCGTCACCCTCGTCGACCGCAGGGAGCCGGGCCGCGAGACCAGCTACGGCAATGCCGGCATGATCCAGGCGGAGGCGGTGCGCCCCTATCCGATGCCGCGCGACCTCGCCTCGCTGCTCAAGATCGCGACCGGCCGCACCAATGACGTGCGCTACAGCCTGTCGTCGCTCCATCTCCATATCGAGCCCCTGCTCCGCTACTGGTGGCATTCGGCGCCGAAGCGGCATCGCGAGGCGGTCGACGCATGGGCGCGGCTGATCGCCTATGCGACCGCGGAGCACGACCTCCTCATCCGCGAAGCCCATGCCGACAATCTGATCCGCCGCGCCGGCTATCGGCATCTGCACCGCGACGCAGCGTCCTTCGATCTCGCCGTCAAATCGGCGGAAGAAGACCAGCGCGAATTCGGCGTGAGGTTTCGTGCGCTCTCAGGGCCCGAGCTCGCCAAGGCCGAGCCGATCCTGCGCGACGATCTTCCCGGCGCGATCCATTGGCTCGACACCTGGACCGTGTCCGATCCCGGCGCGCTGGTCACAGCCTATGCCGAGCTATTCGAGCGCCTCGGCGGCACCATCGTGCTCGGTGATGCCCAGAGCCTGCAGCAGACCGCGACGGGATGGTCGGTCGATACGGACCAGGGTCGCATCGACGCGGCCCATGCCGTCGTGACGCTCGGACCATGGTCGCCCGATCTCCTCACCAAATTCGGCTATCGCATTCCGCTGGTGCGCAAGCGCGGCTATCATATGCATTACAGCGGCGGTGCGTCGCTCGACCTGCCGCTGGTCGACAAGGGCAACGGCTATGCCATGGGTCCGATGGCCAAGGGAATCCGCATTACCACCGGTGCGGAATTGACCGGCATGGATGCGCTCGCAACGCCCGTGCAGCTTGCCAGCGCCGAGGCGTCGGCACGCGAGCTGATCGACCTCGGCAAGCGCGTCGAGCCCGATCCGTGGTTCGGCACCCGCCCCTGCACGCCGGACATGCTGCCGGTGCTGGGCCGCGCTCCGCGCCACCCCGGCCTCTGGATGAATTTCGGCCACGGCCATCAGGGTTTTACGCTGGGACCCGCGACCGGGCGCCTGCTTGCCGAGATCATGAGCGACGAGACGCCCGTGATCGATCCGGCGCCTTACCGGCCGGAGCGGTTTTAGTCTTGTTTTCTTAGGCCTGGGCCTTCGCCGCAAGCACCGCGAGCGCGGCCGAGATGCGCAGCAGCGGGTCGTCCCATTCGCGCGGGGCGCGCTGGCGGAACAGTCGCATGGTCGGATACCAGGGACTGTCCTCGCGGTCGCGCAGCCAGCGCCAGTCGAGCGCGTAAGGCGTCAGCATCCAGACCGGACGGCCGAGCGCGCCGGCGAGATGGGCGACGGACGTATCGACGGCAATGACGAGATCGAGCGCCGCGACCGCCGCGGCGGTATCCGCGAAATCGCCCAGCGCAGGCGCAAGATCGACGATGTCGCTGCCGAGGGCCGCCAGCACCTCGCCATCGTCGGGGCGCGGCTCCTTCTGCAAGGAGTAGAGCTGCACGCCTGGCATCACGAGGCGCGGCAGCACCGCCGCGGCCGGAAGCGAGCGCTGCCGGTCGCCCTTGTGCCTGGCATTGCCGGCCCAGACCACACCGACTTTCAGCGCCGTCGCGCCCGCGAGCGCAACCTGCCAGCGTGACAGTCTTGCGGGATCGGGATGCAGATACGGCACGTCCGCCGGAATGGTGTCGAGCGTGGTGCCGAAGATCCGCGGCAGGTTCATCAGCGGCAGTTGCAGATCGAACGGCGGCAGCGGCTCGCCGCGCGCGATCACGGTCACGTCGGGCAGTTGCCGCAGCAGCGAGGCCAGCGCGGGCTGGACCTGCAAGATGATCTGTCCGCCGCGTGCAGCCGCCATCGGCAAATAGCGCACGAAATGCAGGGCATCGCCGAGGCCGTACTCGGCGAACAGCAGCAAGGTGCGGCCGTTCAGAGGCTCGCCCTGCCATTCGGGCTCGGTGAACGAAGGATCTCCGTCCGACAGCGTCTTGCACTTGCGGCGCCAGCGATAGGCTTCGAACCCATTGGCGAAATCGCCGTTCATGAGCAGGAAGTGCGCGTGGTTGTATTGCGCAAGCGGCTGCTCGGGATCGAGCGCGACCGCACGATGCGAGACCGCGAGCGCCTCGTCGATCTCGCCGGCATTGCGCAGCGCGACCGCGAGATTGGCATGCCCCTTGGCATAGGCGGGGTCGGACACGACCGCGCAGCGATGCGCGGCAACCGCATCGTCGACGCGCTCCTGCTTCTCGAAGATGATGCCGAGATTGGTCCAGGCCGGGGCGTGATCCGGCTTCAGCAGCAGCGCGTGCTCGCAGGAAGCAATCGCCTCATCCAGGGCGCCGAGCTCGGAGAGGCAGGCGCCGAGATTGCTGGCGATGACATGATCGGATGAATCCTGCGCAAAGCTCCGCCTGTAGATCTCGGCAGCCTCCGGCAGGTGACCGGCCTCATGCAGGACGAGCCCGAGCAGCCGCAGCGCCGGAGCGTTGTCCGGCACCAGCGCAATCGCGCGGCGGTACCGGACGATGGCATCTTCGAGCAATCCCTGCCGATAGAGCGCGGCACCGAGATTGCAAAGCAGCGCCGCATCGTCTGGATCGGCGACGAGCGCGCGGCTGTAGGCGGCCGCCGCTTCGCCGAACTTCATCTGGTCCATCAGGAGATTGCCGAAATTGAGCCACACGCCGCGATAGTCCGGCTCCCGCGCGATGACCGCGCGATAGGCCTCCTCCGCTTCGGCCGGACGCCCTTGCTCCGCAAGCACGACGGCAAGGTTGAAGCAGGCCCGCGTCAGATGCGCGTCGAGCGCGAGCGCGCGGCGGTAGGCGGCTTCCGCCTCGTCGAAGCGCGAGAGCTCGCCGAGCGCCACACCGAGCTTGTTGTGCAGGCCGGCATCATCCGGACGCCGGACCAGGGCGCGCCGGAACGCGGCCACAGCGCCCTCCTGCTCGCCCTTCACCGCCAGCGCATCGCCGAGCGTGACGAGGGCCGGCGCGTGCTCCGGATCGATGTTGAAGACGCGGCCGAGCAGCGCGGCGCCATCGGGCGCGCGGTCGGTGACGAAGGCGGCCACCGCCGCAAGATGCAGCGCCGGCAGATGATCCGGCTCTGCCCTCAGCACCTCCGCACAGAGCGCGTCGGCCTGATCCGGCCGCCCCGCGGCAAAATGCTCCGCCGCCTGCAAAACAATCCGATGCACAGTCGCATTGCCCACGATGCCGCCCGCCCCTTCAAAGTCAGATGCGGGTTAAACGCACGAGGCGGCAAATTCCGTCAGTCGGCGCGCTCGGCGAGCAACTTCCTGATCTGTTCGGTGTCCGCGGGCGTCGCCGGATTGTAGACGATCATGCTGAGGTCGGAGCGGCCCTCGACATTGAAGCTCGAATATTCGAACGACATGGTGCCGTGAACGGGGTGCCGCAGCCGCTTGGTGCCGTCGCCATGATGGCGTACGTCGTTGTCGCGCCAGAGGCGTGCGAATTCCGGGCTGGTGCGGCAGAGCTCGTCGACGAAATCGGCGACGTGCGAGACGGCGCCTGCGCGCGCCGCGTCGGCCCTGAACGCCGCCACCACGAAGCGGGCCACGCTGTCCCAGTCATATTGCGCGGCGCGCACGCGCGGATCGCAGAAGATGAAGCGCAGGATGTTGCGCTTGTCCGGCGGGATCGCGCCGTAGTCCGTCAGCACGACACTGGCGGCGCGGTTCCAGGCGACGACGTCCCAGGTCGCAGTCCGCACCAAGGCCGGGCTGAATGCGAGCGCGTCGAGCACGCGCTGCAACCGCGGCGAGACGCCCTCGGTGGCCTGGTAGCGCACGTCGGGCGGACGGCCGAGGCCGATCAGGAACAGATGCTCGCGCTCGACATCGGTCAGCATCAGCGCGCGGGCGATGCGGTCGAGCACGTCGGCCGACGGTGCGCCGCCGCGGCCCTGCTCCAGCCAGGTGTACCAGGTCGGGCTGATATTGGCGCGCTGCGCCACCTCCTCACGGCGCAGTCCGGGCGTGCGCCTGCGGCTGCCGGCGAGCCCGAACGCGGCAGCGTCGAGCCGGGTGCGGCGGTCCTTCAGATAGGTGCCGAGCAGGTTTTCGGCTGAAGCGGTCTCGCTCATCCTGTTAGCTATTATACCCTGATAAGGTCACTACTTTACCCGGATAATACTAGCGCAGATACTCGTCTCCACCAACCCTCTGGAGATCGCTCATGCGTGTTTTCGTCACCGGCGCCACCGGCTTCGTCGGCTCCGCCGTCGTTCGCGACCTGATCGCCGCCGGCCACCGTGTCACCGGCCTCGCCCGCTCCGACGCGGGTGCCGCCGCGCTCATCGCGATGGGCGCCGAGATCCATCGCGGCGCGCTGGAGGACCATGCGTCTCTGCGCAGCGGCGCGGCTACTTCCGACGGCGTGCTTCACCTCGGCTTCAACCACGATTTCTCGAAGTTCACCGAGAACTGCGCGCTCGACCGCCGCGCCATCCTGGCGCTCGGCGAGGAGCTGAAGGGCTCCGAGCGTCCGCTCATCGTCACGTCAGGCGTCGCCCTGCTCGCGCCCGGACGGCTCGCGACCGAGGACGACGAAGCGTCGCAACATTTCCCGCGCGTCTCGGAATCGACCGCATTGTCGCTCGCCGGCGTGCGCGCCGCCGCGGTTCGGCTTCCTCCGTCGACGCATGGCGAAGGCGATCACGGCTTCGTCCCGATCCTCATCAACCTCGCGCGCGAAAAAGGCGTGGCGGCCTATATCGGTGACGGCATGAACCGCTGGCCGGCCGCGCACCGCACCGACGCCGCACGCGTCTACCGGCTCGCACTGGAGCAAGGCGCAACCATGAAGCACTATCACGCCATCGCCGAGGAAGGCGTCCCGTTCAAGACGATCGCGGCGGTGATCGGCAACAGGCTCGGGGTGCCCGTGGTCTCGCAATCTCCTGATGAAGCCGAGGCGCATTTCGGCTGGTTCGCGCGATTTGCGGCGGTCGACGTTCCGACCTCGAGCGCGAAGACGCGCGCCATGCTCGGCTGGGAACCCAAAGAAAAAGGGCTGATCGAAGATCTCGACCAGCCCCATTACTTCAGGACCTGACGGCACTCAGTCCGTCGTGACGGCGGTTTCCATGTCGGTCGGATCGATCTGCCTGGCGAGGGCGGCATTGAGCTTGTCGCGGTCGAGCTCGCCTTCCCACCAGGCGACGATCACGCAGGCCACGCCGTTGCCGCAGAGATTGGTCAGTGCGCGGCACTCGCTCATGAACTTGTCGATGCCGAGCACGATCGCCATGCCCGGCACGAGGCGTGGATCGACCACGGCGAGCGTCGCGGCCAGCGTGATGAAGCCGGCACCGGTGATGCCGGAGGCACCCTTCGAGGTCAGCATCGCCACGACCAGGATGGTGAGCTGCTGGGCGAAGGAGAGATCGAAACCGAGCGCCTGTGCGATGAACAGCGTCGCCAGCGTCATGTAGATGTTGGTGCCGTCGAGGTTGAACGAGTAGCCCGTGGGCACCACGAGACCGACCACCGACTTGGAGCAGCCCAGACGCTCGAGCTTCTCCATCAAGGACGGCAGCGCGCTCTCCGAGGACGAGGTGCCGAGCACGATCAGGAGCTCGTCCTTGATGTAGGCCAGAAACTTGAAGATCGAGAATCCGGCTATGCGCGCAATGATGCCGAGCACGACGAACACGAACAGCGCCGCGGTGACGTAGAACGTGGCGATCAGCCCGATCAAATTGAGGATCGCGCCGGTGCCGAACTTGCCGATGGTGTAGGCCATCGCGCCGAACGCGCCGATCGGCGCCGCGCGCATCACGATGGAGATGACGCCGAACACCGCATGCGCGGCATCGTCGATGAAGCTGCGGATCGTGTGGCCGCGCTCTCCGAGCCCCATGAGGGCGAATCCGAACAGCACCGAGAACAGCAGCACCTGCAGGATTTCGCCCTGCGCAAAGGCGCCGACCACGGTGTCCGGAATGATGTGCAGCACGAAGTCGACGGACTTCTGGCCGGCGGCCTGCTTGGCGTAATTTGCGACGGCGGCCTCGTTCGCTGCCGCATTGCCGAAGCCTGCGCCCGGCCTCACCAGATTGCCGATGAGGAGTCCGATCACCAGGGCGAAGGTCGAGACGACCTCGAAATAGACCAGTGCCTTGACGCCGATGCGGCCGACCTTCTTGGCGTCCTGGATGTGGGCAATGCCGGAGACGACGGTGCAGAAGATGATCGGGGCGATCACCATCTTGATCAGCTTGATGAAGCCGTCGCCGAGCGCCTTGATCCAGTCGTTGGTGGCGACCTGTGGCCACAGCCAGCCGACGATGGCGCCGAGCACGATCGCGATCAGCACCTGGACGTAGAGAACCTTGTACCACGGCTTTGCTGCGGGCGGCGCGACCGGCGCCTCCGCCATCGTTGTCGTCGTCATCGTTTCACTCCCCCTCAAACTCAAAGCCAGCCAAGATCAACTTGGCCGGCTCTGTCAATTGGAACTGCTCGTTGTTGTGCGCTTTACCCGCGGCGATCGACGATCCGGCGGGCCGCCGGCATCAGCGTCGCGCCAAGCGCGTTCTTCACCAGCGAGGCCGCGACGAACGGCATCAGCCCGACCTGCCACGCCTTGGACATGCCGAGGCCGAGGCCGAAGGCCAGCCAGCCGAAGCCGGCGGCGAGAATGACGACGTGGCCGACCGCCATGGCCGCAAACAGCAACATCACGCTGCGATCCCAGCCGCGTTCGGCGAGCCAGCCGGTGACGAAGGCGGCGCCAACGAAGCCGAACAGATAGCCGGCGGTCGGGCCGACCAGCGGTGCAATCCCACCAACCGGGCCGGCGAACACCGGCAGCCCCATCGCGCCCTCAGCGAGGTAGGCAATCATGGTTGCGCTGCCAAGGCGCCAGCCATAGGCGGCGCCGATCATCAGCACGACCAGCGTCTGCAACGTCATGGGCACGTAAGGCAGCGGCAGGTTCACCTTGGCTGATAGCGCCATCAAGACGGTGCCGAGCGCAATCAGCACGACAGCGCGAAGCGCGCCGACGGCTTCACCGGGCCGGGTCGGCCACATCAAGGCGGCGAGAGGAGAATGCGTGGCGGTGGTGGGGACAGAACGGTCAGACAAGATCAACTCCAGAAGGCTGTCGAAAACTGGCGGCTATTTAAGCCAGTGAGCGATCCGGTCAACTGCCTCCCGCATCTCATCAGCCGAGCGGGCATAGGACAGCCGTATGAACGAACGGCCATGGATGGGATCGAAATCGAGGCCGGGCGTGGCCGCAACGTGGGCCTGCTCCAGCATCTGCTTGGCGAACTCGAAACTGTCGGAGGTGAAATCGGAGACGTCGGCGTAGAGATAGAATGCACCGTCGGCCGGCAGGAATTTGCGCAGGCCTGCTCTTGGCAATCCCTCGATCAGGATGCGGCGGTTCTCCTGATAGCCGTGCTTGATCTCCTCCATCTCGGCCGCACCGTCGAAGGCGGCTTCGGCTGCGATCTGCGACAGCGACGGCACCGAGATCGACAGGTTCTGCTGCAGCCGCTCGATCGGCCGCACCAGCATCTCCGGCACGACCATCCAGCCGACGCGCCAGCCGGTCATGCAAAAATATTTCGAGAAGGAGTTGATCACGAGTGCATGCGCGGAGAGCGATGCCGCCGTCACCGCCGGAAACGAATAGTCGAGCCCGTGATAGATCTCGTCCGAGATGAAGCGAATGCCGGCATCTTCCGCCGCCGCGATCAGGCCGGCGAGCGCCTCGCGGGACATCATCGTTCCCGTTGGATTGGCCGGGCTGCCGACCAGCACACCCTTCAGCGGTGCCTTGCGATGCGCGGCCAGCAATGCCTCGCCGGTCAACGCATGACGCGTCTCATTCGTGGTCTCGATCAGCACCGGCTCGCAACCGAGCGCGGTGAGGATGTGGCGGTACGGCGGATAGCCCGGCACCGTCACGGCGACGCGGTCGCCGGGCTCGAACATCGACAGGAAGGCCAGGATGAACCCGCCGGAGGAACCGGTCGTCACCACGATCCTGTCAGGGCTGACGTCACAGCCATAGGCGTCGCGATAATGCCGCGCGATGCGCGCGCGCAATGAGGGGATGCCGAGCGCGGAGGTATAATCGATCCGCCCCGCCTCGAGCGCCGCATGGGCGGCCGCGATCGCGGTCCTGGGGGCGCCGGTTGCGGGCTGGCCGACCTCCATGTGGATGACGTGGCCGCCGGCCGCCTCGATTCGGGCCGCCTCCGCCATCACGTCCATCACCATGAACGGGGGAACATCGCTGCGGCGGGAGGGCTCAAGCCACTGCCCCAACCGGTTCCTCAATGTCGCATCGTGCATTGATTTCTGCTATTTCGCTGCCGAACCGGTCGGTCCGGTCCGGGAAACGGGGCTCTTGCGCCCCAGACTGGCCGCATTGTACGGCTCATAAGGAGTACGGCTCACAAGGGCATATCGCGTATCCGGTCCGCCGCCAATCGCCAAAAACCAATCACGAAACTGCTTGATCAAGACCGTTTGACCAAGCCCTTTGTTGACCCAGACCGCCTGATGTTGCTTCAGATCGCATTGCGCAAGAAGGCCTCTGCCCTCACCGCCCTCGTCACGGCCGCGGCGATCGCGCTGTTGCCGATCCCGGCCGCGCATGCGCAGGCCAAGGGGCCGCCGGTCCTGCGCGACACCGAAACCGAGCAGCTGCTGCGCGAATATACCCGCCCGATCCTGCGCGTCGCCGGTCTGGAGAAGCAGAACATCCAGATGGTGATCATCAACGACGGCTCGTTCAACGCGTTCGTCGCGGACGGCCGCCGCATCTTCGTCAATTGGGGCGCGATCCTCCAGTCGGAGACGCCGAACCAGATCATCGGCGTGCTCGCGCACGAGACCGGGCATCTGGCCGGCGGTCATCTGTCCAAGCTGCGTGAGCAGCTCGCCGCCGCCCAGACCCAGATGATCATCGCGATGCTGCTCGGCGCCGGAGCGATCGCCGCGGGCAGCACCCAGCGCAGCAGCACAGGCAACAACGGGCTCGCCAATGCCGGCGCCGCCGCGATCGCCGCTCCGCAGGAAGTGATCCGCCGCACGTTGCTGTCCTATCAGCGCCAGCAGGAGGAGAACGCCGACCGCGCCGGCGTGAAATTCCTGACCGCAACCCAGCAGTCGCCGAAGGGCATGTACGAGACCTTCAAGCGCTTCACCAGCGAGAGCCTGTTCGCAGCCCGCGGCGCCGATCCCTATCTCCAGTCGCACCCGATGCCCGCCGAACGCGTCGCCTCCCTCCAGGAATTCGCCAGCTCCAGCCCCTATTGGGACAAGAAGGACGATCCCGCGCTGCAGCTCCGCCACGACATGGTGCGCGCCAAGATTTCCGCGTTCATGGAGCGGCCGGAGACGGTGTACCGCCGCTATCCCCAGACCAACGACAGCCTGCCGGCGCGCTATGCCCGCGCCATCAGCACCTATCTGCACGGCGATCTGCGCAGCGCGCTGGCCCAGGTCGACGCGCTGATTCAGGTCCAGCCCAACAACCCGTATTTTTACGAGGTGCGCGGCCAGGCGCTGCTGGAGGGCGGCAAGCCGGCCGAAGCGATCCCTGCCCTGCGCAAGGCGGCGCAGCTCTCGAACAACGCGCCCCTCATCGAGATGTTACTTGGGCAGGCTCTGGTTGGATCCGATAATAAGGCCTACACGGACGATGCCGTTCGGATTCTCCGGGCCGCGGTGGCGCGGGAACCGGAGGCTGCCCTCGGTTACATGCAGCTCGCGATGGCCTATGGCCGGAAGGGCGATTATGCCGAGGCGGATCTGGCGTCGGCGCAGGCCGCTTTTCTGCGCGGCGACAACAAGACCGCCCGCGAGCTCGCCACGCGCGCGAAAACCCGTTTCGCCGTCGGCACGCCCGGATGGGTCAAGGCCGACGACATCGTGGCGGCCAAGCCGCCGCGTAACTAGATCGACGACAACGACGCACGACGTCACGACACCGAGCTTTGAGTCCGCCGGGACGTTTTCCGAAACCTGCTTTGGATAAGAGGATTTGCCTATGCTTTCGCTGCGCCTGCTTGCTCCCGCGCTGTTCGCGCTCGCCATGTTCGGCGCCGCCGTGCCCGCGTCGGCCGACAGCTTCTCCGATGCCCAGCGCACCGACATCGAGGCGATCGTCAGGAACTATTTGATCGCTCATCCGGAGGTGCTCGAGGAAGCGATGGCCGAGCTCAGCAAGCGCCAGGCCGCGGCCGAAACGCAGAAGCACGAGGCCAGCATCGCGCAGAACTCCGAGGCGATCTTCAACTCGCCGCGCCAGGTCGTGCTCGGCAACAAGGACGGCGACGTCACCTTCGTCGAGTTCTTCGATTACAATTGCGGCTACTGCAAGCGCGCGATGGACGACATGCTCACCATCATGAAGGGCGATCCGAAGCTGAAGGTCGTGCTGAAGGAGTTTCCGGTGCTGAGCCAAGGCTCGGTCGAAGCCGCCCAGGTCGCGGTCGCCGTGCGCATGCAGGATCCCACCGGCAAGAAGTACCTCGACTTCCACCAGAAGCTGCTCGGCGGCCGCGGCGCCGCCGACAAGGCGCGCGCGCTGCAGGCGGCGAAGGAAGCCGGCCTCGACACCGCCAAGATCGAGAAGGACATCGGCAGCCCCGAGGTCCGCGCCACCATCGAGGAGAACTTCAAGCTGGCGGAGGCGATGGGCATGAACGGCACGCCGAGCTACGTGATCGGCAAGCAGATCGTGATCGGCGCCGTCGGCGTCGAGGGCCTCAAGGAAAAGATTGGCCTTGCACGCTGCGGCAAGGCGACTTGTTGATGACCTGTTCCAGGACCTGAAAACGCGATGAGGCCGGCTTCAAAGCCGGCCTTTTTTCTTGCACCTGGGCGTGGCGCAATCGTGCAAAGCCGTTCATCTCGCGTTTAACAAACTAATGCCTGGGAACCGCCCAGGTTCAGGAACAACTCAAATCTCCTTTCGTTGTCGGCGCGGGCAATGACGCAAAGAAACACGTGAGGAGAATTTCGATGTTGAACCGCTTTATGATCTCGGTTGCCACACTCGCGCTCGTCGCGGGCACCGGTCTGGCGAACGCACAGGGCAATATGGGCCGCGATAGCGGCGGTGGCGCCGGCGGCGCGCAGACGCAGCACTCGCAGCCTTCCGGCGGCGCGGCTGAGCGCGGCGGCTCGATGGGCCGCGACTCCACGCACGAGAAGGGCACCGTCGGCCAGTCTGGCGGCGCGATGAAGCCCGGCGGAGCCGCTGAAGAGAAGTCGTCCGGCGCGATGGAGAAATCCGGCGGGATGGACAAGTCCGGCACGATGAACAAGAACGCCGCTGACGAGAAGGCCGGTGCAGCGAAGGGCGAGCGTGCCCAGAGCACACAGGACAAAGCCACTCAAGACAAGGGCACGCACGACAAGTCCGCGCAGGACAAGTCCACGCAGGACAAGTCGAAGAGCATGAGCTCGGACTCGACGACCAAGGACTCGACCACCAAGTCCGGCACCAAGGACATGAAGGCCGAGGACAACAAGGCCGGCGGCGCTGCCAAGAGCAACAATGCCGAGAACCGTCCGGCCACGACCGACAGCAAGTCTCAGACCACGACCGGCGCCGCCTCCGCCACCGCGACGGCCGCACCGCCCCCCGAGAAGCGGTCCGAGATCTCCACGGCGATCAAGTCGACCAAGATCGAGGAGACCACGAACGTCAACTTCAACATCTCGGTCGGCACGACGATTCCGGCGTCCGTCCGCTTCCATCCGCTCCCGCCCCGGATCGTGGAAATCTATCCGGAGTGGCGCGGCTATGACGTGATCTTCGTGCACGGCCAGTACATCATCGTTCGTCCGCAGACGCGCGAGATCGTGTACATCATCGAAGGCTAAGCCGCCTCGCGAAAGCCAGAATGAGCCCCTGCCGGGAGACCGGCGGGGGCTTTTGGCCTATCATGGCGGCCCGCCGTGCCTCGTCCCGTCCGCCAGACACCGTTCGGACTGGTTAACAAGCAATTTCCGTGGCTTCCACACAGGTTTTTGCACCCCGGATGAGGTGTCTCAAGCCCCCTGGGAGGTCCTTCAAGGCTTCCCCTCACGCGCTTTGTTACCTATAACCCCCGCCACGCCGAAGCACCTCTTGCGGGATTGGAATGGCCGAACCAGCAACCGACACCATCCTCGTTCTCAACGGGCCGAACCTCAATATGTTGGGGACACGCGAGCCCGAGAAGTATGGCCATGCGACGCTGGCCGACGTCGAGACGCTGTGCCGGGACACGGCGGCGGCGTTCGGCCTCAAGGCCGACTGCCGGCAGTCCAACCGCGAGGGCGAGCTGATCGACTTCATCCACGAGGCGCACGCCCGCAAGATGAAGGGCATCATCATCAATGCCGGCGGCTATTCGCACACCTCGATCGCGCTGCACGACGCCCTGCTCGCGGTGCAGATCCCGACGGTCGAAGTCCACGTGACCAACATCCACGCTCGCGAGAGTTTCCGTCACCACTCCTACACCGCACGCGCGGCCTTCGCCTCGCTCTGCGGTTTCGGCATCGAGGGCTACCGTCTCGCCATCCAGGGCCTTGCCGCCAAGCTCGGCATCAAGCCCAAAGCCTGACGCTCCCTCTTCACACAGAACATTCGGATCGAACAACATGGCGCGCCAGCCAGACGACAAAGCAGCCGCAAAGTTTTCCAGCGAGGATTCCGCGCTCGTCCGCGAGCTCGCCTTGCTGCTCGATGAGACCAGCCTCACCGAGATCGAGATCGAACGTGCGGGCTTGCGCCTGCGCGTGGCCCGCAACATCAGCGTCGCCGCGACCATGCCGATGCCGATGGCAGCCGCTCCCGCCGCCCTGCCGGCGGCGGCCGCCGCGCCCGCTGCCGCCGCGTCCGATTTGTCGAAGCATCCGGGCGCCGTGACCTCGCCGATGGTCGGCACCGCCTATTGGGCGCCGGAGCCCGGCGCCAAGCCGTTCATCGAGGTCGGCAGCAAGGTCTCGGTCGGCCAGACGCTGCTGATCATCGAGGCCATGAAGACCATGAACCAGATCCCTTCGACGCGCGCCGGCACGGTGACGCAGATCCTGGTCGAGGACGGCCAGCCGGTCGAGTACGGCGAGCCGCTGGTGATCATTGAGTGAGGCGAATGGGGAGTAGCGAATAGCGAATGGTGTCACCGTTCTCTACTCGCTATTCGCCACTCGCCATTCGCACCTTTCTATTCGCCCCGAGGCACCATGTTCGACAAGATCCTCATAGCCAATCGCGGCGAGATCGCCCTTCGCATCCTGCGCGCCTGCAAGGAGCTCGGGATCGCGACCGTCGCCGTGCACTCCACCGCCGACGCCGACGCCATGCATGTGCGACTGTCAGACGAGAGCGTCTGCATCGGACCGCCGCCGTCCAAGGACAGCTATCTCAACGTGCCCGCGCTGCTCGCGGCCTGCGAGATCACCGGCGCGGATGCCGTGCACCCCGGCTACGGCTTCCTGTCGGAAAACGCGCGCTTCGCCGAAATCCTCGGCGAGCACAATCTGCATTTCATCGGCCCCAAGGCCGAGCACATCCGCCTGATGGGCGACAAGATCGAGGCCAAGAAGACAGCCAAGCGGCTCGGCATCCCCGTTGTCCCCGGCTCCGACGGTGGGGTCGGCCCCGATGACGACGCGATGGCGATCGCGAGGAAGATCGGCTTCCCCGTTCTGGTGAAGGCGGCCGCCGGCGGCGGCGGGCGCGGGATGAAGGTTGCGCAGAGCGAGGCCGATCTGCAGCTCGCGCTGTCGACGGCGGCCAACGAAGCCAAATCCGCGTTTGGCGATGCCTCCGTCTACCTCGAAAAATACCTTCAAAAGCCGCGCCACATCGAGATCCAGATCCTCGGCGACGGCCGTGGCGGCGCGATCCATCTCGGCGAGCGCGACTGCTCGCTGCAACGCCGCCACCAGAAGGTCTGGGAAGAAGGTCCCTCGCCCGTGCTGGCCGCCGCCGCGCGCGCCAAGATCGGCGAGACCTGCGCGAAGGCGATGCGCGAGATGAAATATCTCGGCGTCGGCACCATCGAATTCCTGTTCGAGGACGGCGAGTTCTACTTCATCGAGATGAACACCCGCATCCAGGTCGAGCATCCCGTCACCGAGAGCATCACCGACATCGACCTCGTGCTGGAGCAGATCCGCATCGCCGCCGGCGGAGACCTGCCGGCGCGACAAGACGAAGTCCAGGTCATCGGCCACGCAATCGAGTGCCGCATCAACGCCGAGCATCCGCAGACCTTCCGGCCCTCGCCCGGCCGCATCCAGCAATACCACCCGCCCGGCGGGCTCGGCGTGCGGATCGATTCCGCCGTCTACCAGGGCTACACGATCCCGCCCTATTACGATTCGCTGGTCGGCAAGCTGATCGTGCACGGCAAGACCCGCGCCGAATGCCTGATGCGGCTGCGCCGGGCGCTGGACGAGATGGTGGTCGAAGGCATCGAGACCACGCTGCCGCTATTCCGCGCGCTGGTGCGCGAAGACGACATCATCAACGGCGATTATCACATCCACTGGCTGGAACAGTACCTGGCCGGCAAGGCGGAACCTGCCCCCAGATAACCCTCTCCTCCATGGAACCCTTTGGCCGCAATCGCGTTTGGGGGATGGCGACAGTTCCAAGGGGGCGGCTTGAATTCCACTGGACTCGATAAGGCGAGGCCGTCGTGACAGCCGAGGCGCACCGACGGCGCGCATTTTGGCAGATCCTGCTGATCGCGGCGGGTCTTCTGGTGCTGACCGTGATCAGCGCCGGCTCCGTCTACCTCGTCAACAAGGCGAGAGAAGACAGCAAATGGGTGATCCACACCATCGAGGCGGAGAACCAGATCAACGCCCTGCTGCTGGAAATCCGGCGTGCGGAGAGTAGCGCCCGCGGCTTTCTCCTGACGCAGGGACCGGATTTCCAGTCGGATCACGAGAAGGCCGTCGCATCGATCATTCCGGCGCTCGACAAGCTCACGCGCCAGATCGGCGATAATCCGGCGCAACGCGAGAACATCGAGAAGCTGAGTGCCGCGATCGAGCTTCGGCTCGACCAGTTCTCGCGCGAGATGAATTTCGTCAAGCAGGGTCAGCCCGAGCAGGCCACGGCGCTGATCCGCGAGGCCGCCGCCGGCAACACCACGACCACGATCGGCAACCTTGCCAACGCGATGATCCGCGAGGAGGAGCGGCTGTTCCGGATTCGCACCGCCAACTCCGACCGGAGCCAGACGCTCGCGGCCTCGATGACCGGCATCGGCTCCGGCCTCGTCGTGCTGCTCGCCCTGATCTCGACCTGGCTGGTGCGGCGCTCCGCGCGCGCCCGTGACGAGGCCGAAGCACGGATGCGCGATGCCAACGCTAATCTGGAGGCAGTTGTCGATGAACGAACGGCGGATCTGCGCGAAGCCAACGACGAGATCCAGCGCTTTGCCTATATCGTCAGCCATGATCTGCGCTCGCCACTGGTGAACATCATGGGCTTCACCAGCGAACTGGAGGAGCTCGGCGGCGACATCTTCCGCCGCATTGGCGGCCTCACCCATGTCCCGGCTGATGGGCCGCCGCCGGCCGACGGCCAGATCGCGCTCGAAGGTCCCGACCAGCAATTGTCGGCGGATTTTTCCGAAGCCCTCGGCTTCATCAAGTCCTCGATCGCCAAGATGGACCGCCTGATCTCGGCCATCCTCAACCTCACCCGCGAGGGCCGGCGCGAGTTCCAGCCGGAAAAGGTCGATACGCGCGAGCTGATCGAGGCCATCGTGACGACGCTGGCGCACCAGGCGTCCGAGGCGCAGGCCGAGATCCACGTCGAACCGCTGCCAAATCTCGTCAGCGACCGCCTTGCACTGGAGCAGATTTTCTCCAATCTGATCGACAACGCGATCAAATATCTCAAGAACGGTGTTCCCGGCGAGATCAGAATCCGGGGGCGCACCAAGCTTGGATACGCTATCTTCGAGATCAGCGATAACGGCCGCGGCATCGATCCGAAGGACCATCAGCGGATTTTCGACCTGTTCCGCCGGGCGGGAACCCAGGACAAGCAGGGTCAGGGCATAGGTCTTGCGCATGTGCGTGCACTTGTACGCCGCCTCGGAGGCACGATGTCGTTATCATCGGAACTGAATGCGGGCAGCACCTTCACCATCACGCTGCCCATCACCTGGAACGCCAGCAACCGGAACGCCGACAAATGACATTGCCCGTCACCATCATCATGATCGAGGACGACGAGGGACACGCCCGGCTGATCGAGCGCAACATCCGCCGCTCCGGCGTCAACAACGAGATCGTCTCCTTCGCCAACGGCACGGACGCGATGAGGCACCTGTTCGGCGCCGACGGCAGCGGCCTCGTGCAGAAGGGCAACGCGCTCCTGATCCTGCTCGACCTCAACCTGCCCGACATGACCGGGATCGATATCCTGAAGCAGATCAAGGAAAACAAATATCTGAAGGCCTCGCCCGTGGTGGTGCTGACCACCACCGACGACTCCCAGGAAATCAAGCGCTGCTACGAGCTCGGCTGCAACGTCTACATCACCAAGCCCGTCAACTACGAGAATTTCGCCAACGCCATCCGGCAACTCGGCCTGTTCTTCTCGGTCATCCAGGTCCCGCCCGCCGCCTCATGAACCAGCACACACCAACACTGCTCTACATCGACGACGACGCGGCACTGGCGCGCCTGGTCGATCGCGGCCTGACGCGGCGCGGCTACAAGGTCATTCATGCCGCCAGCGGCGAGGAAGGCCTGGAGCGCATTCGCCGCGCCGGGACCGACGGCGGCATCGACGTCGTGGCGCTCGACCAGTACATGCCCGGCCTCGACGGCCTCGAGACGCTCGAGCAGATCATGGCGATCCCGGGCGCGCCGCCGGTGGTGTTCGTCACCGCCTCGCAGGATTCCAGCATCGCGGTCACGGCGTTGAAGGCCGGCGCGGCCGATTATCTCGTCAAGGACGTCAAGGGCGACTTCATCCCGCTGCTTCACGTCGCCGCCGACGGCGCGCTGCGCCAGGCCGAATTGCAGAAGGCGCGCGAGGAAGCCGAAGCCGAGATCCACGCCTCGCGTGACCGCTACGCGGCGCTTGCCGCCGAACGTGAGCTGTTGCTGCGCGAGGTCAATCACCGCGTCGGCAATTCGCTCCAGATCATTGCCTCGCTGCTGCATCTTCAGGCGAACTCCGCGGGCCAGGAAGAGGTCAAGGCGGCACTGACCAATGCGATGGGCCGCGTCGCCGCGGTCGCGCAGGTGCACCGCCGCCTCTACACCTCCCAGGACCTGAAGAGCGTGGTCCTCAACCAGTATCTGGACTCGCTGCTCGAGGATCTCCGCCGTTCTGCCGAAGGCAACCGGATGTCGCGCCTGACGGTGAAGGCGGAAGCCATCGAGATCGATCCGGACCGCGCCGTCGCCGTCGGCATCATCGTCAACGAGCTGGTGATGAATGCGGTGAAATACGCCTATCCCGATGGCGCCGGCCCCATCCATGTCGAGCTGACCTCGCGGGCCGACGATCTGCTGCTGACGATCAGCGATGACGGCGTCGGCGATAAGGTCAAGGCGGATCCGCGCTCCACCGGCATGGGCCAGCGTATCGTCGCGGCGATGGCGACCAAGCTGGATGCCACCGTCGAGCGTGACCCCGCCCATTCAGGAACGCGCATCATGCTGAAGTTCCGCCGCGTCCCCGCAGCCCCCGGCAAGACCAACAGCGCCGCCGCGGGCTGACGCGCGATTGCACGGGTCCTGCCCCCATCGCAACCCCACCGCGATCCTGCTATGGTCGCGCCATGAATTCGCGCGACTCCGCCTCGTCTGAAATCACGCCGGCCGTGCTGCTGCGCGCCTATGCCTGCGGCATCTTTCCGATGGCCGAGAGCGCCGACGATCCGACCCTGTTCTGGGTCGAGCCGGAATTGCGCGGCGTCATTCCGCTCGAGGGATTTCGCGTGGCCTCGCGGCTCGCGCGCACCGTTCGTTCGGATGTGTTTCGCGTCACCGTCAACACCGCGTTCAAGGCGACCATCGCCGGCTGCGCCGCGCCGCAGGCCGGCCGCGAGGACACCTGGATCAACAAGCGCATCCGCGACCTCTATGGCGGCCTCTACGAGCTCGGCCATTGCCACAGCGTCGAGGCCTGGCAAGGCGACGACCTCGTCGGCGGGCTCTATGGCGTGAGCCTGGGACGCGCCTTCTTCGGCGAGAGCATGTTTCACGCCGCGCGCGATGCCTCCAAGGTCGCGCTGGTGCATCTGGTCGCGCGGCTGATCCACGGCGGCTTCGAGCTGCTCGACACGCAATATGTCACCGAGCATTTGAAGAGCTTCGGCGCGGTCGAGATTTCGCGGCGGCGCTACACCGCACTGCTCGACAAGGCCCTCGCCGGCGATCCCGGCGACTTCCTGAGGCTCTCGGCCGGCGACGCGATCCCGGGCGCACGCGCGCTCGAGATCATCGCCGCAAAACAATAGTCGGAGAGATTGCCGCCCGAACCGGGGGGATTTGGTCTAGCGCCCAAACCCCGGAATACCGAACAGACCCGGCTGCTGCTGGGGCGGCGGCGGAGGTGGCGGCGCCGGTTGCTGCTGCTGGATCGGCGGCAAGGGCTGCGGCGGACGCTGCTGCACCTGTTTTGGCGCAGCCTTCTTCTGCGCCGGCGGCGGTGGCGCAGCCGGCTTGCTCGCGGGATCGGGCGCGGCGGTGGCAATGGTCTGCTGCGGCTCTTTGCAGTCGGTCAGCCAGATGTCGTAGATCGGGTGCTCGACGCCGTGCAGGCCGGGGCTTGCCGCATACATCCAGCCGGAAAAGATGCGCTTCACCTCGCCCTGCAAGGTGATCTCGTCGACCTCGACGAACGCGTCGGTGTTGGTGGCTTCCGTCGCGGGCCGCGTGTAGCAGGCGTCGGTCTTGACCCGGAGCGCGCCGAACTGGACGGTCTCGCCGATCTCCTCGTCGAAATTGATGATGCGCCCGGTGATCTTGTCGAGGCCGGAGAAGGTCGCCTTCTTGTTCACGATCTTCTGGGCCGGCGGCTCGGTCACGACCTCATCGCCCGGCTGCAGGCTTGCCGGCGTCTGCGGCACGGCACCGCCCGGCCCGCCCTTCTGCTGGGGCTGACGCTGACCGGGTGCACCCGGGGCGCCTTGCGGATTGGGCGGTGTGATCGCCGCGGACGGCGGCTGGTTCGGCGGCGCGGCGGAAGAGCCCGGCGGCGGCGCCAGCGGCTGGGTCTCGACCGGCCCCGGCATCACATTCCCTTGCCGGCCTGGCGGCGGCGGCATCGGGCGCGAGGGCAGCACGCGGCCCTGCGGCGGCAGCTCGGGGACCTCTTCGTCGTCGTCGGGAATCTGCTGCGGTTGCGGCTGGCCACGCGGAATGTTGCCGGGCGGCCGCAGCGGCGGGGGATCGGAGAAGATCGTGCCGATCTGCGCCCGGGCCGGCGTCGCAACCGTCAGTGCGGTGGCGGCCAGAAGCGCCGCAAGACCTGTCAGGGTAAAGGTTCGAAACATCTCGCGCGGCTTCAACAGCGAATCGGGCTTGTTGGACATTCTACAGGGGTTACTACCGCCGCTCGCAGGCCATCCGGTTAACACGGGGAATACGGCGGGGGAAGGGCGGCAACCCTGCCCTTCCAGGCCCGGTCTGGCCAGATCGGCCCCTGGATGGGATAGTCGGAAGACCCTTCCCCGGGGCCGGGGCGGCGCCGCCCCCGAAAACGACGTCCAACCATAACTGGAAACCCAGAGGCCGCTGCCCCATGTCCGTCGTGCTCGATCCCGATGCCGCCGCCGTCTACCAAGCGTTCCAGGAGGCAGGCCGGCCCGCCTACGAGACCCTGACCGCGCCGCAAGCCCGCGCCTATTACGCGCAGGCGCGCTTTGCGACCAACCCCGAGCCGCCGGAACTTGCGCGCATCGCGGAGCTGGCCATCCCCGCGCCGCACGGTGCGATCCCCGCCCGCATCTACGAGCCGAAGGCGCCGCGCCGGCACGATGGCCTGTCGCCGGCGCTGGTGTTCTTCCACGGCGGCGGCTGGGTGATCGGCGATCTCGACTCCCATGACGTCGTCTGCCGCCAGCTCGCGGTCGAAGGCGCCCTGATCGTGATCTCGGTGGATTACCGCCTCGCGCCCGAGCACAAATTTCCCGCCGCCGCCGATGACGCCGTCGCCGCCACAAAATGGATTGCCGCGCATGCGCGCGAGCTCGGCATCGACGCCTCGCGCCTTGCAATCGGCGGCGACAGCGCCGGCGGCAATCTCGCGGCTGTCGTCGCGCTCGCCGCGCGCGATGGCGATGGCCCCGCGATCGCAGGCCAGGTGCTGATCTACCCCGCCGTCGATTTCGCCATGACGCATGGCTCCCATCGCGAACCGGAGACCAGCGTGCTGCTGACGCATTCGGTGATCCGCTGGTTCCGCGACCACTATCTCAATGGCGCCGCCGACATCCACGACTGGCGCGCCTCGCCGGCGCGCGCGAAAAAGCTTGCCGGCCTGCCGCCGGCCTATGTGCTGACCGCCGGCGCCGATCCCCTGCGCGACGAAGGCGACGAATACGCCGAGCGGCTGAAGCAGGCCGGCGTGGCCGTCGCCACCAGGCACTATCCCGGCCAATTCCACGGCTTCCTCACGATGGGCAAATTGCTCAATCAGGCCAATATCGCCGTGAGCGAGATCGGCGCGTGGTTGAAGGGATTGGGCTGAAACGCCGTCCCTCATGCCTCCCGCTCATCAAACCATCTTCGCCCTCCCCCTGCGCGCCCTGACATGGCTCGGCAGCCAGGGCACTCGTGCGGTAGCGGCCGTCGTGTTCATCGCGGTCGCGATGCCGCCGCTCGGCGCAGTGCTGCGGCCCTACGTCACCGAGGCGATCCTCGTTCTGCTCTGCATCTCCTTCATGCGGGTCGATCTCGCTGCGCTTTACAGCCATCTGCGCCGGCCCGCGCTGGTTGCGACCGCAACGGCCTGGACCACCATCGGGGTGCCGCTGATCGTCGGGCTGATCGTCCATGCAACCGGCCTTACCAGCCACGCGCCCGGCCTCTCGCTGGCCTTGATGCTCCAGAGCATGGCCTCGCCGATGATGGCCTCGCCGGCGCTGGCTGCGCTGATGGGCCTCGATGCCACGCTGGTACTGGTCACGCTGGTGACCTCGACCGCGCTGGTGCCGTTCACCGCGTCGCTGTTCGCAAGCCTCTTCCTTGGCGACATGCTCAGCATCACGCCGTCGACGCTCGGCCTGAAGCTGCTCGGCATCCTCGCGGCATCGCTGCTGGCCGCCACCATCATCCGATGGATTTTCGGTGCCGCCGCGATCCAGCGTCACAAGCAGCCGATCGACGGCTTCAACATCATCATCCTGCTGGTGTTCGCCTCCGCGGTGATGGGCGACGTCGCCAGCGACCTGATGACCCAGCCGATGTTCACCATCGGCCTCGCGGCGCTCTCATTCGCGATCTATTTCACGCTGCTCGCAATCACCACGCTGCTGTTCCGCCGCATCGGCTATGAGCGCGCGCTGGCGCTTGGCCTGATGGTGTCACAGCGCAATCTCGGCCTGATGCTGGCCGCAACCGCCGGCGCGCTGCCGCCCACCACCTGGCTCTATTTCGCGATGACGCAATTTCCGATCCACCTTGCGCCATACATGCTGACGCCGATCGCGCGGCGATTGACGGCGCGAACGGATGCACCAAGCGCGGCCGCAAGCAGCACGCCTTAGCCCGCGCGCGCCGCACGCCGCAGCGCCTGCGGCGGCTGGCCGAAGGCGCGGATGAAGGCGCGGCGCATTCTTTCAGGGTCACGAAATCCCGTAGCTTCTGCGACGAGCTCGATCGCCTCGCGCGAAGACTGCACGCGCTCGCGTGCGACTTCAATGCGCAGCCGTTCGATGGCTTTCGACGGTGTCGTGCCGGTCTCCGCGGCAAAGGCGCGCGCAAAATGCCGCGCGCTCATGCCGGCGCGGTCGGCGAGATCCTCGACCGTCAGCCGGGCGTCGAGGTTCTCGCGCGCCCAGGACAGCAGCGCGCCGAACCGGCCGTTCGGCGTCTTCAATTCCAGCAGCGAAGAGAATTGCGACTGGCCGCCGCTGCGGCGATGATACAGCACGAGCTGCCGCGCGGTCGCTTGCGCGATCTCCTCGCCGTGGTCCTCGGTCACCATCGCGAGCGCGAGATCGATCCCCGCGGTGATCCCGGCCGACGTCCACACATTGCCGTCGCGGGTAAAGATCCGGTCCGGCTCGAACTTGACCTTCGGATAACGCGCGACGAATTCGCGCGTCCGCCCCCAATGCGTGGTGGCGCGGCGGCCATCGAGCAGGCCCGCCTCGGCCAGCACATAGGCGCCCGAGCAGACGCTCGCGACCCGCACGCCGCGCCGCGCCAGCCGCTGCACGAAGGCGCGCGTGACCTCGCAGCGCGCGGCGTCCGTCACGCCCGCGCCGCCCGCGATCACCAGCGTCGTGATCGCATTCGCCGACTTGAAATCGCGCGCCATCATTTCCACGCCCGACGAGCTGCGCACCGGCCCCGCATTCACCGCCAGCACGCGGATGCCGGGCGTCGTCTTGCCGGTGCAGCGCGCCGCGATCTCGAACACCGAGATGGGACCCGCCGCATCGAGCAACTGGAAATCCGGGAAGATCAGGATGCCGATCATGGTCATGTCCGAAACTGAGGGAAATACGCCATTTTGGACGGAATGGCATCATGACAGGCTGCGTCCGTCAAGCTCATCGTTGGAGGATCTGCCCATGTCGTCGCCGCTCCAGATCGGACTCCTGGTGTTTCCGCGCGTCACCCAGCTCGACTTCACCGGCCCGTTGCAGGTGTTCTCGTCCGTGCCCGGTGCAAAGCTGCATTTGATCTGGAAACGGATCGAGCCGGTGCCGAGCGACTCCGTACTGACGCTGACGCCCACCACGACATTCGCCGACTGCCCGCAGCTCGACGTGCTCTGCGTGCCCGGCGGAGGCGGCACCAACGACCTGCTCAACGACGAGGAGGTGCTCGCTTTCCTGCGCAAGCAGGCCGAAGGCGCCAAATATGTCACCTCGGTCTGTACGGGATCGCTCGCGCTCGGCGCCGCCGGCCTGCTCAAGGGCTATCGCGCCGCCACCCATTGGAGCGCGATGGAGATGCTCGGCCAGTTCGGCGCAACGCCGACCAGGACCCGCGTCTGCGTCGACCGCAACCGCATCACCGGCGGCGGCGTCACCGCAGGGATCGATTTCGCCCTGACGCTGGTGTCGATCATGGTCAATCGGACGACGGCGGAGGCGATCCAGCTCCAGCTCGAATACAACCCGGCTCCGCCGTTCAATTCAGGCTCGCCGGACACCGCGCCGGCCGAGGTGCTGGCATTGCTGAGGGAACGCGGCGCGCAGAACCAGGCGCGCCGTCTCGAAGCGGTGAAGCGCGCGGCTGAGCGGGTGATGTAGCTTTCGTGTCCCGGACGCGCTGTAGCGGGCAGCGCTGCGCTGCGTCCGGGGCACGCGACCTGCGGGCTGGCCTGTCAAAGAAAAAGGCCGCCCGGTTTCCCGAGCGGCCTTTCCTGTCTTACGGCGGCTGCACATTCCATCGGGCGATTTCGGAGCTTCCAGACCGGGGGCCTATCTCCCGATCGAGTCCTGGTCGGCGGCCGCTGCATCTCGGGACAGTCGCGAACTGTTGCCCGAACCGAACGCGATGGTTTCCCATCTCCGTAAGATGGGACCATTGAGCCGCATCACCGGCGACACGGCAACAGGCACGCAGGCAAAATCCCCGTTCTTCCCGTTGTCCACAGCGGCGTGAGGCGGATGCGGATGCATCCAGTCAGGCGATGACGATTCGCGTCGGCTGAGGGGCCTAGCCAGGCGTCCAGGGCTGATAGTCGCCGGTCGCCTTCGGGCGCTTGCCGCTAGCGAGCGTCGAGCCGGAGGGACGGTAGGCGTTGGCCGTGCCGGTGAGATTGGGCTGGTGCGGCTTTTCCCACTCGCGCGGCTGATAGTTGGCCTCGGTCGGCGGAGCGTCGACGACGTGATGGATCCAGCCGTGCCAGGACGGCGGGATGCGGCTCGCTTCGGCATAGCCGTTATAGATGACCCAGCGCCGCTCGAATCCGAGGGTCGGATCGATCGCCCCGCCGCGGGTACGATAATAGAGGTTGCCCTGCTCGTCCTGGCCGACCAGCTCACCATACCGCTTGGTCCACAGTTGGGTGCCAAAGGTCTGGCCACTCCACCAGGTGAAGAACTTGAGGAAGAATTGTTTCATGCGGCAAGGGCCCTGCTTCGTGAGGCCCTGATGCCATCCGGGCGGCGAAATGTCCAGTTCGGCGGCGGCGGCCGTGCCCCGCGCAAATGCACCGTCCCCGGCACGACCAACGCCGCAAATGGGGCGCGATCCGTTCATGCCGGGTACAGCAGCCGCGTGGAAGTCTACTCCCCCACGCGCACACCGGCGTGAACCCAGGAACCGCAGGCCTTTCGAGCGGTTTGCTTCCGGGAAAAGGAGTTTGACCATGAACAGTCTGAGAGTTCTAGGTGCCGCGGCAGCCGTGGCATTGGTTCTTCCGCTCGCGACGCCGAGCTTCGCCCAGGGCCGTGGCGGCCACGGCGGTGGCGGTGGCGGCGGGGCTCATTTCGGCGGTGGCGGCGGCGGTGCCCACATCGGCGGCGGTGGCGGCGGCGCCCATTTCGGCGGCGGCGGCGCCCGCATGGGCGGCGGCAGCTTCGCCGGCGGCGGTGCACGGTTCAGCGGTGGCGGCGGCAGCTTCACGTCCGGCGCAGCAGCAATCCGTCCGAGCACGGGAACCACGTTCAGCGGCGGCGATCGCCGCGGCTTCGCGACCGCCGGCAGCACCTGGCAGGGCGGCGGCGGCAACTGGCAGGGTGGTAGTGGCTGGCATCACCATCGGCGCGGCGGCTTCTGGCCCGGCTTCGCAGCCGGCGCTGCGATCGGCGGCCTCGGCTCGTACGCCTATTATGGCGGCGGCTATTACGACGACCCCTACTACTACGGCGACAGCTACTATGATGAGCCGACAGTGGCGGTGGTCCCCGATAGCGGCGGCGACTCGTCAGCTTACTGCGCGCAGCGATACAGATCGTATGACCCGGCCTCGGGCACGTATCTCGGCTATGACGGCCAGCGTCATCCCTGCCCGTAAGGCGGACCGAACGATCGATGAATCGACACTGGGCGGCGCCGGCGATTACCGGCGCCGCCCATGCGTTTTGACGAGCCGCCCGCAATTCTCCAGCTTGCGATAGAGCTCCAGCCAGCGTCGCTCGCGCGCCGTCAGCGGCTCGCCCTCGAACGACCATGCCGGACACCCCTCCTCGTCGAGCGGTGCGGTGGCCTCGAGCCTTTCGAACTCGGCAAGTTCGTCCAGCGTCGGACGAACCGCGGTGGAGACGCCTCGGCACGTGAGGCGGCCGGTCCCGCGCGATGTCCCGGGCATCAGGCGATCCCCGACCGGCGCGGCAGATAGCGGTGCGAATTCGCCGCGCCCGGACGTGGATCGCCGTTCGAATTCGCCGCCCCCTCGCGCAACGCCCCGATCAGCCTGACGATGTTCACCGGAATCAGCGCGCCATGGAGGATGGCGATCGGCGCGAGATGAAGCGCGAAGGCGTAGGCGAGGAAGGCGAAATTGCTGCAGAGCGCGACCAGCCGCAACGGGACCATGCGGCGCATATAGAAGGTCAGAAACACCAGCGACGAGGCAATGTATCCGGCCACTTCCACCCACTGCACGGCAGACCTCATTGCGATTTCATCCGGCGGCATCGGCGCACCAACGACCAGACCTGCTTCGACGCGAGATTTAGCGGATCGGCACATCTGCCGTCATCACCCTGCCGGGTGATGCATCACTGTTCCGGGTCCATGTCCCCGATCCGCACGCTGCCGATCGCGGCGATGAGGCCGGCGAGCTCGGCCTGGCGTGCGGTTGCGGTCTTGGCGAAGACGCGGCGCAGATGCGTCTTGATGGTGTTGGGCGAGAGCCCGAGCGACTGGGCGGTCTCGATCGTCGTGTTGCCGGACGACGACGCGAGCGCGACCCGCGCCTCGGCGTGGGTCAGACCGTAGGCATCCATGATCTGTCCGAGCGGAATCGATCGCCGCTTGGCGGGATCGACCACGAACAGCAGCACCGCCGCATCCTTCATGCCGGCATCGGACAATCGTCCGAGATCCTTGCTCCGGATCGCGGCGACCAGGATGGTCAGGAGCCGGCCGTCGAGATGGCGCGGCAGGCTCATCGTGCCGCCGGCGGCCCCTCGCAGCGCGCCTCGGATCAATTGGTTGAGGCGCTGCGAATGCGCCGGCGAATGGGTCGCGATCGACTGATGCAGCCGCAATGATCCCTCCTCCGCCATCTGTCGCACGGCAGCATTGGCGAAAAGCACCCGCGCCTTGCGGTCCAGCACGACGACACCGTCGGCGAGGCGGTCGAGGACATTGAATGCTGCGTGCTGCATGGCCAGATAGCCGTCAATCCTGAATCCGAGCGTCACCGACCGCCGCAGATGCGGCGACAACCATTCCAGGAATCGCTGTCCGTCGGAATCGAACGGTCCCCGCCGCACGCTGCGGCACATGTTGAAGGCGGCACGGAAATCATCGCGTGCCGCGAGCGCCATCATTCCGTTGTGCGCGACGCCCTGCGGCTGCAGCACCTCGTCGTAGAACGCCGTGCGCTGGAGCTCCGCCAGCGGAATGGCTTCATCGGACTGCACCAGTCGCCCCACCGCCTGGGTCTCCATGTACTGCGACCACGGATTTTGCATGTGCCGCCGCTGATAGGCGTCGTTGCACTCCTCGTTCAGGCGGCCGTTGAAGTCGAAATAGACGCGCCCCGCGGTGACGGACTGGCCGAACAGGATGCCGCCCTCGCTTTGCGTCAGATCGGCGATCGCCGTGAGCGCATGGCGCCACAGATCGTTCTCGGCCGCGGCATCGTAGATGAGATCGAGCATTTTCTCGATCTTGTCGCCGGAGAAATTCACTGCACTCCCCTCACCGAAACACCGGCAGGCTGCCTGCTCCGTGCCATCCTAGGAGATCATATGAAGATACGGCGGCTCATGGCGCGACGCCTCACCCATTCGGGTGAGGGTCGCGTCCAATGTTCGGTCATATCCCGGTCCAGGTCTCAATCGCGTTCGACCCGGCTCGTCATTTGCAATTCAGCCGCGATGTCGTAGGCAGCGCGGACACATGATCAAATGGAAAGATCAGCCGCCGTTGCGGATCGCAGCCGTCGTCTGCAAATCTGCGGGTGCATCGGAGCCAATCGCCCGGGCATGATCCGCGATCCGGTTTGTCCTGAGATCGTAGAGCGAGACGCCGATCAGCAAGACGGCAAAGATCAGAAAGTCGATAACGCACATCGCGCGCGCCCATCGTCGGTAGACCGCGCGATCTCGTCCGGGTCGAGACCGGTTCGTCACTGAACGCGAACCGGGCATGGCAAATCTGGTCATCTTGGCACCTCCCACAACCAGGACGCGATCGCGTCCTTCTGCGAGCGAGATCTCCGACCAGCCCGACCGGGATCACGATCCTGCAATACGTCGGGCCGAGATCGCGCGTCATCATCCTGTCGGGTGAGGCGCGCGCGTGAGCCACCAATTCACTTCACACATCGGTATGGATTCCAACAAGTCTCCACAGTGAGTGTGCTTTGAGCGCCACGGTTGCCGCGCAAGCTGCGCAGCATCACCCGGGTGGGCGACGCGGCGAACGCGACCAATCGATATCCACGGCACGGAGATTCAAACTCATGAGAGTCGCGGCGACGGAGCTCAGTTGTGAAAAGAATGGGAAGAACGATGCAGCGGTCGATCCGAGCCGCCGGCAGCGCCTGCGCCGGCCCCAAGGCGGAACGCGTACGCGGCTCCGTTTCGCGCTTCGCAGGGCCGCTGACGATTTCAGCGGCAATTTTGTGGGGAGGCCCAGCCTGGGCCGACTGCACGCCGGCGTCCGCCAACAACGTGACGGCCACTTGCACTGGCACGACTGTCAACCAGGGTTCAGGCGCGCCGGGAACAAGCGCCGGCACCGACGGCTATGGCTCAGGTGCGGAGACCGGCATCACCGTCAACGTCGCTGAGGGTGCGACGGTCAGCGGAACTGGAGGCGCATTCCCGACGGGAATACTGGTTTCAACGGGAACCATCAACAACGGCGTCGGCTCGACTGTGATCGGGGCGCGGACCGGAGTGAACTTCGACTCGGCCACGCTCACCAACTCCGGCGCCATCACCGGCACCAGCCAGACAGGGATTCTCGTCAACGTTGGCGCGACCATTACGAACTATGCAAGCGGCACGATTACCGGCGGCCAATATGCAATCGGGGGCGGCACCGGAACAACCAACATTGCAAACTACGGCGCTATCACGGGGCTTACAGCTTGGGGCATTAGCGGTACCACCGTCACGGTCACCAACTATGCCGGCGCGAACATCACCGGTCCACTCTGGGGGATCTCGGCCTCAGATACCGTCTCCGTCAACAACTCCGGTACCGTTACCGGTAACCTGGCATTCGGCGGCATCGGTGTCATTGGCAACAACGGCGTAACCGTCACCAACAATGCCGGTGGCAGCATTACCGGCAGCCTTTATGGTGTCTATACCAACGGCGCCGGCGCGGTCTCCAATGCCGGTACAATCACAGGCGCGAGCGGGGCCATCGTCTTCGGCAGCGGCGGCTCGTCGGTCTTCAACGCCGGCACTATTAGCGCTACCAGCGGCTCCACCGCGATCCAGTTTAGCGGGAGCGGCAATACGCTGACGGTTGCACCGGGCTCGACCATCTCGGGCAACGTGATCGGCACCGGCAGCGATGCATTCCAACTCGGCGGCAGCGGCTCAGGGGTCTTCGACATGTCGCGGCTTGGTCCCGCGCAATACGGCGGCTTCAGCACATTCAACAAAGTCGATAATTCAACCTGGGCCGTGACGGGCTCCAGTGTCTTCACGGGTGCAGTGAACGTCACCCGCGGGACGCTCCTTGTCGACGGCGATCTTAACGGCGCAAGCGGCACTACCGTGAATGCCGGCGGCACATTGGGCGGCAGCGGCATCGTCAACAACGTCCTCGTCAACGGTGGTGCGCTCTCGCCCGGCAACGGGATCGGCACGCTGACGGTGTGGCACGGGCTCACCTTCAGTGCAGCAGCGACTTACTTGGTTGAGGTCTCGCCCTCCAGCGCAGATCGCACCAACGTCTCGGGCACGGCCACGCTGGGCGGCGCCACCGTGCGGGCGGTATTCGCGCCCGGAAGCTACGTCGCAAAGCAATACACGGTCCTGAACGCCAGCCTCGGCATCAGCGGCACGTTCAGCTCGCTCGTCAACACAAACCTGCCCCTCAATTTCAGCTCGGGCCTGAGCTATGATGCCAACAACGTCTATCTCGACCTGACGCTAAACTATGCGCTGGACAGCCTGAGTTCGAACCAGCGCAACGTCGCAGGCGCGCTCACGAACTTCTTCAATGCGAACGGCAGCATTCCCGCCGTGTACGGCACCCTGACGTCGACCGGCCTCACCCAGGCTTCGGGCGAAGCTGCCACCGGCAGCCAGCAGGCCACCTTCAACGCCATGAACCAGTTCATGGGCGTGCTGACCGCCCCCTTCATTGCCGGACGCGGCGAGACCGCGACGCCGTCCGGCACGTCGTCTTTCGCGGCCGGCGATACGCGCCGCGGAACATCCCGGCCGGAACGCGATGCCTATGCCCTGATGTTCGCGAAGGCTCCGATCGCGCAAACCCACGATCCCCGCTGGAGTGTATGGGCGGCCGGCTTCGGCGGCTCGCAGACGACCGACGGAAACACCTCGCTCGGCAGCAACAACACGACGAGCAGCCTTGCCGGCGTCGCGGTCGGCGCCGACTATCGCTTTTCTCCCGACACTGTTGCAGGCTTTGCACTTGCGGGCGGCGGCACCAGCTTCTCGGTCGATAATGGCGGCTACGGCCGATCCGACCTGTTCCAGGCAGGCGCGTTCGTTCGGCATAAATCCGGTCCCGCCTACGTTTCGGCTGCGCTTGCCTACGGCTTTCAGGACATCACCACCGATCGGATCGTGACGATCGCCGGCGCCGACCGGTTGCATGCCGCGTTCAATGCGAATGCCTATTCGGGCCGCATCGAAGGTGGCTACCGGTTCGCGACATCCTGGCTTGGCGGCTTGGGTCTCACCCCCTACGCCGCGGGTCAGTTCACCACGTTCGCCCTGCCGGCCTACGCAGAATCAGCCGCGGTGGGGACCCCGGCCTTCGCGCTCGCCTACGCTGCGAAGAGCGTCACCGACAGCCGCAGTGAGTTGGGCGTGCGCGGTGACAAGTCCTTCGCCGTGCCCAATGCGATCCTGACGCTGCGCGGCCGGCTCGCCTGGGCGCACGATTTCAATCCGGATCGCTCGATTGCCGCGACATTCCAGGCCCTGCCGGGCGCGGCCTTCGTCGTCAACGGCGCGTCGCAGCCGCACGACTCCGCGCTGACAAGCGCCTCTGCTGAAGTGAAGTGGATGAATGGCTGGTCCGCTGCGGCGACGTTTGAGGGCGAATTCGCGGATACGGTTCGCAGCTACGCGGGCAAGGGTGCGATACGCTACGCGTGGTGAACCCCATTCTTCTGTCCGGCGCTGTCTCGGCGATGGGCGGCCGCGATGCCTTCACAGAACCGACATCTACGCCGACCTCTTCGCGCCCCAGCGGATATGGAACCGCTCGGCGGCGATGATCTTGCGCGAGCGGGGCATTTTTGCCCCGCTGATTCTTCAAGGCCCGGTCGGCTCCGAACCACTGACTCCAGCCGGGTCTGAAGAACTGGCCTTCTTTCTTGCCCACATGACGCAGGCGGCTGCGATTTTTGGACTCACGCCGGCCGAGACGCGTGTTGCCTTGGCCGTCGGCTCCGAGACGGTCGGGGGCGAAGCGGCAAATTATCTCAACCTTTCGCAAAATACTGTCAAAACGCATCCTGGAAATATCTTTGCCAAGACCGGCACGCGCGGCCAGGTCGAGCTCGCGCGCCTGCTCACGATCATCGGCCAACTCGGACAACGAAGGGCGCCGCCGTCCTGACCGGCCATTGATCTCCGCCAGAAACTTTATGCACCGCGCCGTGCATATCTACCACGACCCAATCCCAAATTGACCGATCCAGCGATTCGCCTATATCACCGGTATGGGGACTTCGATTTGCTGGGAAATGTCATGCCGCGTATCCTCGTGGTAGACGACGATCCGATGGTCGGCGCGACCATCGAAGTCCTCCTTCGACGTCAGGGCTTCGATGTCACGATGGCCGACGGCGGAGAAACGGGGCTGGCTGCGCTCGAAGCGCAGGCCTTTGACGTGATGCTGGTCGACATCTTCATGCCGCACATGCGCGGCTTCGAATCCATCCGCATCTTTCACGAGCGCGCGCCGGCGATCCCGCTGATCGCGATGTCAGGCTATGCCTTCGCCTCATCGGCCTCGCCCTCCCCCGATTTCCTCCGCATGGCGCTGGAGCTCGGCGCGGCACGCTGCCTGCGCAAGCCGTTCACGCCGGACGCGCTGCTGACCACGATTCGGGAATGCCTCGGCGAGGTGGCACAGCCGAAGGACAAGAAAGAAGCACCTTGATCCCAACGCAGCGCGTCATTCTCGGTGCTGGACTTGCCATCCTCCTGCTCATCACCGCCGCCTCGATCGGACTCGACGTCAAGTCGCGGTCGGATGCGACCTGGGTCAATCATACCGTCCAGGTGCAGAAGAAGATCTCCGATCTGCGCGTGCTGATGCGCCGCGCCGAGAGCGCCGCACGCGGCTACGAGCTCTATCGCAGCCCCGGCTTCAGCGACGAGTTCCAGGCGGTGCGTGCCCAGATCGCGCCGGCGCTCGCCGACCTCAAGCGGGTCGTGCGCGACAATCCCGATCAGGTCGCGCTGCTGGAGGGCACCGAGTCGCTGGCGTTGCGCCGGATCGAGATCGCCGCCCATGCGATGCGCCTGCGCGCCGAGAACGACCAGGCCGGCATTGCCGCGCTCCAGGGCAAGGCCGAGGGCCGCGGCCTCATGGACACGGTGATGGGCAATCTCGACCATTTGAGCGCGGAGGAAGAACGGCTGCTCGACGCGCGCTCGCAGGATTCGCGCCGCACCGGCATCGTGCTGCTCGGCATCGACGTCGCCGGCGCGCTGGTGATCCTGCTGCTGGTGGTGATGGTAGTGCGCGAGAGCCAGCGTACCACCGGCGCGCTGAAGAGCACGCTGCTGGAGACCACGGCCGCCAATCAGCAGCTCGAGGCGGCGGTGGCCGAGCGCACCGAGCATCTGGTCGCCGCCCATGACGAGCTGCGCCTGTCGGTCAACGTGCTCCAGAGCACCTTCCACAGCATGGCCGAGGCGGTGCTGGTCATCGACACCGAGGGCAATGTCCTTCTGTCCAATCCGGCCGCCGAGCGCATGCTGCTGCACCGGACCGGCATGAACCTGCGCAATCTGCGCGCGCTGTCCGACGTGTTTCACGGCGACGGCGTCACCCCGCTCAAGGCCGACGAGCTGCCCTCGGTGCGCGTGCTGCGCGGCGAGCAGTTCGAGAACCTGGAGATGATCGTCCGCCCGCACAGCGGCAACTCTCCGCGTCACCTGATGATCAGCGGCCGGCCGATGCGGGACGGACAGGGCGAGATTTCCGGTGCGGTGCTGGTCTATCACGATGCGACCATTTCGCGCGAGACCGAGCGACAGTTGCAGCAGTCGCAGAAGCTGGATGCGATCGGCAAGCTGACCGGCGGCGTCGCGCACGATTTCAACAACATGCTGACCGTGATCTCCGGCAACACCGAGACGCTGGTGGAGAGCCTGAAGGGCCAGCCCGAGCTTCAGCGCACGGCACGGCTGATCGACGATGCCGCCGAGCGCTGCGCCGAGCTGATCCAGCATCTGCTCGCCTTTGCGCGCAGGCAGCCGCTCGAGCCACGCAACGTCGAGATCAACGGCGCGATCGCCGACATCGCAAAGCTGCTGCGCCCCACCCTCGGCGAGCAGATCCAGATCGAGACCGTTCTGGAACAGGGGTCGATGACCACCCACATCGATCCGTCCCGGCTCACCAATGCCGTGCTCAACATGGCCATCAACGCCCGCGACGCCATGCCGAACGGCGGCAAGCTGCTGCTCGAGACCCACCGCGTCGTGCTGGACGAGGCCTATGCGCAGGCCAATGTGGAGGTGCGGCCGGGTCCCTACGTGATGCTTGCAGTCAGCGACACCGGCACCGGCATGACGGCCGACATCCAGCAGAAGGCGTTCGAGCCGTTCTTCACCACCAAGGAGGTCGGCAAGGGTTCTGGCCTCGGCCTCTCCATGGTCTACGGCTTCGTCAAGCAGTCCGGCGGCCACATCAAGATCTACAGCGAAGAAGGCCACGGCACCACGATCAAGCTCTACCTGCCGCCCGGCGAAGGCATGGCGGAGGTGACGGCCCCCGCGACGCCGCAGGCCGAAGGCGGCGCCGAGACGATTTTCGTGGTCGAGGACGACACTCTGGTGCGCAACTTCGTCACCGCGCAGCTCCAGAGCCTCGGCTACAAGACGGTCGCCGCGCCCGACAGCCGGGCCGCACTGGAATTGATCGCGGCCGGCCAGGCCTTCGACCTGCTGTTCACCGACGTCGTCATCCCCGGCGGCATGAGCGGCCGCGAGCTCGCCGACGAGGTGGCGAAGCTGCGGCCGGGTATGAGGGTGCTCTACACCTCCGGCTACACCGACAACGCCATCGTCCACCACGGCAAGTTGGATGACGGCGTGATGCTGCTGACCAAGCCGTATCGGAGAAACCAGCTCGCGGAGATGATCCGGAAGGCGCTGGGCGCCTAACGCGTCGCCAGCACCACCGCAGCCATCGTGAAGATCAGCGCCGCGATCTGCCCCGGCCCGAGCGGCTCGCCCAGCGCCAGCGCGGAGGCGACGACGCCGATCACAGGCACCGCCATGGTCCCGATCGCCGCCACCGAGGCCGGCAGGCGGGCGAGCGCTGCGAACCAGCTGACATAGGCGATGCAGAACTGCACCACGGTCGAATAGACCAGCAGCCACCATCCGACCGGCGTCACCAGCGACAGATCCGTGGTCTCGACCAGCAGGCCGACGATCGAGATCGGCAGGCAGCCGATCCCGATCTGCCAGGCCGCGGCCGTGAGCGGCGGCAGATGGATCGGGTATTTCTTCGAGACCACCGTACCGACGGCGAAGCCGATGGCGCCGCACAGCGCCATGACGATTCCCGGCAGCTTCTCCGTGCTGGCGGCAATGCCGTTGCCGCCCATGATCGAGCCGAGCCCGATGAAGGCCATCACCAGCCCCAGCGTGCGCAGCACCGTCGGCCGCTCGCCCAGCACCGGCCAGGCGATCAGCGAGGCCCAGACCGGCATGGTGTAGGCGATCAGCGCCGCCTCGCTCGCCGGCAGCCAGAGCAGCGCCAGGCCCATCAGCACCATCCAGCCGGTGACGTTGAGCGCGGCAGCGGTGATCAGGCGCGGCCAGATCGCCGGCTCGACCTTCAGGCTCTGCCGCCCGATGACCGCCAGCGCCGCCAGCAGCAGCGCGCCCAGCACGCCGGTCACCCCGCGCAGGGTCAGCGGCGGCAGCTCGGCGAGCAAAAATTTCGTCACCGGCCAATTGAAGCCCCAGCCGATCGAGGTGATGGCAAGGAACATCAGGCCGGCCGGGGCGATGCGCGGTCGCAAGCCCGGCCTGGTCGAATCAAGCATGGGGGTATCCGGCAAAATCGAGCTCAGCTTGGCGCGGATTCGGGCAGCCGACCACCACCTCGGCGGGCATGCCTGCCCTCACCTTCCGTACCACTACGTGAGTCCCGCCGAGGCAACCCCGTTGCTCAAAAATATACCTGCCCTGTGAACAGCGGGATGAAGGGTTCCGAGCGACACCGAAGACAAATTTTTTCGGTTGGGAATCCCTGAGGACTCACTGATACTTGCCTCCAGAACAGGCGCGGGCTTGCCCCCTGTTATCCCCCGCAATCCACCATATTTAGTATTTGATTCAGGAACCCGCACTAATTCTTGACGGGCGCAACGGAGAGTCCTAGCTTTCGGTCCGTTCGGCGCGAGTGAGTTTGCGTCCCGCCGGCACTCCCCCAAAGGGTCTCGCAAAACTGCACTCCGCCAAGCCAGACGAAGGCAGCGGGATGAGGGCTTGTCTGCCCTGACAACGCGGACTTTTCGGGCGCCAGAACGGGCCGGCAACAGGTTCGGATGGCATCGGTAGAAGTGAAGTTGTGGGGCGTTGAACGCATGTCGGGCTTATCCCCTTGGGGGCGGATCGGTCTGGACATGCCGGCAGGTGGACGGTGCACGCACCGAACCATCGCGCCGGGAAAAACAGGGCCGGGAACCACCGGCTGAACTGCGAAGCCTACCAGGCCCGACGGCCAGGGCGGATTCGCGAAATGAAATAGCGACCCGGGCGCCTTGCGGAGGCAGTCCGGCACATAAAAGGACGGGGCAAGACCATGCGGATTGAGCGGCGCCACACCACTTCGGGACAGTCACCTTACGCTGGAATCGAATTCCGGCAGACCACGTCGGAGATCAGGAATCCCGACGGCTCGGTCGTGTTCAAACTGGACGGCGTCGAGGTCCCGACCGAATGGTCGCAGGTCGCCTCCGACGTGCTGGCCCAGAAGTATTTCCGCAAGGCCGGCGTTGCCGCGCGCCTGAAGAAGGTCGAGGAGGAATCCGTCCCCTCCTTCCTGTGGCGCTCTGTGCCCGACACTGAAGCCCTCGCCGCCCTGCCCGAGAAAGAGCGCTATGTCAGCGAGCTCAGCGCCAAGCAGGTGTTCGACCGCCTCGCCGGCTGCTGGACCTATTGGGGCTGGAAGGGCAAGTATTTCTCCTCCGACGAGGACGCGCAGACGTTCTACGACGAGCTCCGCTACATGCTCGCCATGCAGATGGTCGCGCCGAACTCGCCGCAATGGTTCAACACCGGCCTGCACTGGGCCTACGGCATCGACGGCCCCGGCCAGGGCCATTATTACGTCGACCCCTTCACCGGCAAGCTGACCAAGTCCAAGTCGGCCTACGAGCATCCGCAGCCGCACGCCTGCTTCATCCAGGGCGTCGGTGACGACCTCGTCAACGAGGGCGGCATCATGGACCTCTGGGTCCGCGAGGCCCGCCTGTTCAAATACGGCTCCGGCACCGGCTCCAATTTCTCGCGCCTGCGCGGCGAGGGCGAAAAGCTCTCCGGCGGCGGCCGCTCGAGCGGCCTGATGAGCTTCCTCAAGATCGGCGACCGCGCCGCGGGCGCGATCAAGTCGGGCGGCACCACGCGCCGCGCCGCCAAGATGGTCGTCGTCGACGTCGATCACCCCGACATCGAGACCTATATCGACTGGAAGGTGAAGGAGGAGCAGAAGGTCGCGGCCCTCGTCACCGGCTCCAAGATCAACCAGAAGCACCTCAAGCTGGTGCTGAAGGCCTGCGTCAATTGCGAAGGTTCGGGCGACGATTGCTTCGACCCCGAGAAGAACCCTGCCCTGCGCCGTGAAATCAAGCTGGCTCGTCGCTCGCTGGTGCCCGACAACTACATCAAGCGGGTCATCCAGTTCGCCAAGCAAGGCTACAAGGACATCCAGTTCGACATCTACGACACCGACTGGGATTCGGAAGCCTACCTCACCGTCTCCGGCCAGAACTCCAACAACTCGGTCTCGCTGAAGGACGACTTCCTGCGCGCTGTCGAGACCGACGGCGACTGGAATCTGAACGCCCGCACCTCCAAGAAGGTGACGAAGACGCTGAAGGCGCGCGACCTCTGGGAAAAAATCGGTCACGCCGCCTGGGCCTCGGCCGATCCGGGCCTGCACTTCAACACCACCATGAACGACTGGCACACCTGCAAGGCGTCCGGCGACATCCGCGCGTCCAATCCGTGCTCGGAATACATGTTCCTGGACGACACGGCGTGCAACCTCGCCTCGGCCAACCTGCTGACGTTCTACAACACCGACACCAAGCGTTTCGACGTCGAGGGTTACGAGCACCTCTGCCAGCTCTGGACCATCGTGCTCGAAATCTCCGTGATGATGGCGCAGTTCCCCTCGCGCGCGATCGCCGAGCTCTCCTACGAGTTCCGCACGCTCGGCCTCGGCTACGCCAATATCGGCGGCCTGCTGATGACCATGGGCCTGTCCTATGACAGCAAGGAAGGCCGCGCGCTCTGCGCCGCGCTGACCGCTGTGATGACCGGCATCACCTACAAGACCTCGGCCGAGATGGCGGCCGAGCTCGGCACCTTCCCCGGCTACAAGAAGAACGCCGCGCACATGCTGCGCGTCATCCGCAACCACCGCCGCGCCGCGCATGGCGAGGCCTCCGGCTACGAGGCGCTCTCGGTGAACCCGGTGCCGATGGACCTCGTCTCCTGCCCGCAAGCTGACATCGTCAGCCACGCGCAGGCGGCCTGGGATGCGGCGCTCGAGCTCGGCGAGAAGCACGGCTATCGCAACGCCCAGACCACGGTGATCGCGCCGACCGGCACGATCGGCCTCGTCATGGATTGCGACACCACCGGCATCGAGCCCGACTTCGCCCTGGTGAAGTTCAAGAAGCTCGCCGGCGGCGGCTACTTCAAGATCATCAACCGCGCGGTCCCCGCGGCGCTGCGCGCGCTCGGCTATCGCGAGAGCGAGATCGCGGAGATCGAGGCCTACGCCGTCGGCCACGGCTCGCTCTCCAACGCCCCCGGCATCAACGCCTCGACCCTCAGGGCGAAAGGCTTCACCGATGAAGCGATCGCCAAGGTCGAGAAGGCGCTGCCGACCGCCTTCGACATCAAGTTCGCCTTCAACAAGTGGACCTTTGGCGAGGATTTCATCCGCGACCAGCTCGGCATCGGTGCCGAGGCGATCGCGGCCCCGGGCTTCGACCTGCTCCAGGCCGTCGGCTTCACCAAGCGCGAGATCGAGGCGGCCAACGTCCACATCTGCGGCGCGATGACGGTGGAAGGTGCTCCGCACCTGAAGGCCGAGCACTATTCGGTGTTCGACTGCGCCAATCCCTGCGGCAAGATCGGCAAGCGCTATCTGTCGGTCGAGAGCCACATCCGCATGATGGCGGCGGCGCAGCCCTTCATCTCGGGTGCGATCTCCAAGACCATCAACATGCCGAACGACGCAACTGTCGAGGACTGCAAGTCCGCCTACATGCTGTCGTGGAAGCTCGCATTGAAGGCCAACGCGCTCTATCGCGACGGCTCAAAACTCTCCCAGCCGCTCAACTCGCAGCTCATCAGCGACGATGAGGACGAGGACGATGCGGTCGAAAGCCTCTACGAGAAGCCGATGGCGGCACGCGCGACCCAGGTCTCGGAGAAGATCGTCGAGAAGCTGGTCGAGCGCATCATCGTGATGCGCGAGCGCGAGAAGATGCCGGATCGCCGCAAGGGCTACACCCAGAAGGCGGTCGTCGGCGGCCACAAGGTCTATCTTCGCACCGGCGAGTATGACGACGGCCGTCTCGGCGAGATCTTCATCGACATGCACAAGGAAGGCGCGGCGCTCCGCTCCTTCATCAACAACTTCGCGATCGCGGTCTCGCTAGGCCTGCAATACGGCGTGCCGCTCGAGGAATATGTCGACGCCTTCACCTTCACCCGTTTCGAGCCGGCGGGCCCCGTGCAGGGCAACGACAGCATCAAGTACGCGACCTCGATCCTCGACTATGTCTTCCGTGAATTGGCGGTGAGCTACATGTCGCGCTTCGACCTCGCCCATGTCGATCCGACCGAGTCCAACTTCGACGCGCTCGGCAAGGGCGTCGAGGAAGGCAAGGAGCCGGACGAACAGAACCACCAGGCGACCCGGCTGGTCTCGCGCGGCCTCACCCGCTCCCGTACCGACAATCTGTTCGTGATGCGCAGCGGCTCCACCGCGGTCTCATCCGGCAATGACAGCGCGCCATCAGGCGGCAGCAAGGTCACGGCGCTCGCCGGGCACGGCGCAAGCGCCCGGGTCGGCGACGTCCTGGAAGGCGCGGTCGCGCTGAAGCAGGAAGTGGCCCACGACCTTTCTCCGACGGAGAAGCTCGAAGCCCTCCAGTGGAGCAAGGCCGGCAGCGCCGCACAGACCGCGGTGCCCAGCAAGGCCGAGCGCCGCGCGGAAGCCAAGGCCAAGGGCTACGAGGGCGAGATGTGCTCGGAGTGCGGCAACTTCACGCTAGTGCGGAATGGGACGTGTATGAAGTGCGATACGTGCGGCAGCACGACGGGGTGTTCGTGAGGGGGAGCGCGCCACCACGACGATCGTTAGGCTTGGGCTTGTCCCGGTATCCACAAAGAAGGGCGGCCTCCGGGCCGCCCTTCTCTCTTAGCGTCCAATTTCGGCCCTAGCACTAGGCAGCCACCCGCAGCCGGGCGTTGATCCAATCCCAAGCCGCCGTCGGCAACCAACCACTTTTCGGGTTGGAGACGACGACGATCAGCATGCGGTCATTGCCGTCCACGTGGCTCTTGACCCGCTCCCAGATGCCGTCCGCAGTGAGAGCGGTGTCCACAAGCCAGGTGGACTCGAGGTAGTGCCACCAAGCGCCGCAGCCCTTGATCGCCTCGTAGAGACCGTCATAATCGTGACCGGGCTTCTTCAAGTCGTAGTTGATAGAGTAGATCGTCATTTTTGGTCCTCACATGATCGAGGACAAATCCGCTGCCCTCTTGACCACCTAGGCTCTCCGGACCAGGAGTCTCGGACACGGAAAACAAATGTTCCGCGCATGTCCGAGCGCACTGCCGAGAGTAGCATAAGGGAGCGAAAGGCTCCGCAATGGTACAAGCCAAGCCGTCCGAGGAGACGTCGCTGTCAATCCACGAGGTGACCGCGCGAATCCGCGCGATGTCAGCCGAGGACAAGCTTCGATTTATAAAGGACTCCAACTATTTGAGTTTTGGTGACGCCCGATCACCGGCCGATCTTCGGCAGGAAGCCATCCGACGCGCCCTCGACGGCACACGAAAATGCCCAGCGAATCTATCAATCACAGGATTTCTGCGTGGCGCGATGCGCAGCATTGCCTGGGCCGATCGAAAGGCAGGCGCGTGCCGCCCGAAAATTGGCCCCGTTCCTAATACAGGGCCGGCTAGCCGGAACACGGTTGAAATTGCAGATCCTCGTTTGAGCGCGGAAGATCGCATATTGGAGGGAGATCGAGCGGAAGAAATTCGCGACAGCATTCTTGCGCTATTTGAAGATGACGCTGTAGCCCATCAGCTCGCTCAGGGCATGATGGATGGCGAACAGGGAATTGAGCTTAGAGAACTGCTTGAACTATCTGAGACCGAATTTGCATCAAAACGTCGCCTCGTGCGTCGACGCATAGATGTAGCGTTTCCGAAGGGATGGCGACCATGACCAGCAAAACAGAAAATTCAAAGATGGAACTGGCGACCTTCATTGACTCCCTGATGGACGAATTCTCTCTTCTATCTGATGAGAAGGTTGCTGCTGAAGCGATTCAAGACTTCGGATCGATAGAGAATGCTCTTGGCGGCATCGACGCCGAAATCGAGAACGCTATCGCCAGCTTAGGCAAAGATCGTCTATCGAAAGCTCGCGCTGCTCTAGAGGAGAGTCAGAAGAACGCCACCAGACTGTCCGATCCGACGCAGGCGTATCAACAACTCGCGGACTTTATCACTTCAGAAGATGGATTCAGACGGCTGACGCTGGCCGCAAGAAATGGACGTGCATCGTCAGACGACGATGCAACAAGCGCCATCTTTGACCTTTGCGAATTGCGTGAATTCAAGCAATCCAGCCCGCAGCCAAAATTTGGCGAAAGAGCCAAAGCAGATTTTATTTTGCAAGAATTGGGAATTACGAAGCCCGAGGAAATAGATATTGAGGTTATTGCATGGCACTTAGGTGCCAAAGTGAGATACGGGCGCCTCACTCAATGCGAGGCAAGAATAATTGGCTCAGACGACGTGGCGATGATTACCGTTGACGAAGGAGCACCTCCTCAGCGTCAGCGGTTTTCTATTGGTCACGAACTTGGCCATTGGATATATCATCGCGGCCAGACTCTATGCTGCCAAGCAGGTGACATCGAACTTCCTAGCGATCAAAGCAACAATTTGGAACGTGTCGCAGATCGATTTGCGTCAGAATTGCTGATGCCTTCGTATCTATTTGTACCGATCGCGCAAAGTCTCGGGCCCCCTAGTATGCGCGTGGTGCAACAGCTGGCAGAAATATTTAAGACTAGCCGAACGGCAACTGCCATCAGGCTCGTTCAACTCAATCAACGACCGCTATGTCTGGTAAGCCATACCAAAAGTGGCCGACGTTGGTTTGCTCGCTCTCGGACACTTTCTGGGAACTGGATGCCAAGCCATGAATTGCGAGCCGAGACGGCCGCCTTTGGCATGATCTTTGGCAAGAGTGCTCCCAAAGCTTCACCGCGGTGCATGAACGCCTCGATCTGGTTTACACGGCGTGACGCCTCTCGCTTCAACGTAATCGAAGATTCATTTCGGGTACAAAATAGCGAGGTTATAAGCCTTCTTTCGGTGAAGGAGGAGAAGGAGTTTCTTTGTCAGGAGACCTAGAAGAACTCGCCTCTTGATCTCGGAAGAGATCAATGGAAACGCACCGAAAGATGGAGGTTTCGCGGGCACCCTTAACGGAGGTAGCTCATCGCGGACGGAGGTTTAGCGAAGCGTAACCCACCTCGTCTTTCGTTTCCGTAGGCAGGCAGGCGGATCATGCCGTCGGCTACCACGCCTACGCACTCACTTCATAAACAGACTGGAGCTACGGTGACTGTGCACTAGACTCGCTCCCTTTCGTCGGATCGGCTACTTCGGCTGACTTTCACGCGCGACCCAATTGAGTGCACTGTCACCGCAATCGCAACTCAATTCCGGCTTCGATGCCCATCAACGCCCCGCCGCCGAAAATTGCCTTTGCGGCTGCGCCCTTCCCTCCTAAACTCCCCTTCCCACCGGCATCGGTTCCGACGGACCCGGCAGAAGCGGAGTCGAGTTATGCCCAAACCGGAACGCTTCCCGATCGAGAAGATCTTCGTTCCCACGAAGCAGAAGAAAGCCATCAAGCCCGAGATCGTCGGGGAGATCGCGGAAAGCATTCTGGACATCGGACAACAGGCCCCCATTTCCGTTCGGCTCGACGGAGACCGCCTCGTTCTGGTCGAGGGACTGCATCGGTTAGAGGCCTGCAAGGCGCTCGGCGAGACGACCATTCTCGGTGTCCTGGTCCCGGCGGAGCTTGCTCAGCACAAGCCGCAGCTCGCCGAACGACCCGAAGTCGAGGCAGAGCGCATCAAGATGGCGCGATTGAAACAGTTGCGCCTCGAGAAGGAAGCAGCAGAGGCATCGACTTCTGCCTTGAAGGGCGCTGGCGCAACGGAAGCGCTGCGCACCCGTCCGGCCAAAGGCGTCCGCGACAATCCCAAGGCATCACCGGGCCGGACCGCGAAAGCGACACCGAAATCATTGTCGGACTGGATCACGCAGCAAAAGGGCAGCGGCGGCCGCTATTGATGGCCGGCTCCAGAATTTGTGCCAGCCTGTATGATGGGTAGACCACTTGCGAAACCCATCGCTCATGACGACCGATTGATGGGTTTCGCTCCCGCTCTACCCATCCTACGCGCTGCGTCCTTGGATCTCAGTACCTCGTGCTCGAGCCGGTGGTCGGCCTCGTGCTCGCGCCGGTGGTTTGACCCGGAGCGTAATTCGATGCGCCGTGGCCGGTCTTCTTCGAGGCCTTCGCGTGATGCATCTTATGTCCGGGAGCGTAGCTGGAAGCGCCCGGCTCGCCTTTCTTGGAACCCATTTGCTGCATCTCGTGACCTGGCGTCTTGCTCGATACGCCCTGAGCAAGCACGGCCGGGGCTGTCGCCATGACAACGGCGGCGGAGAGCGCGATGATCGTTGCTTTCATGATGTCCTCCTCGCAAAAGCCTCCTCGATGCAACGAATGGAGCCAACCCCCGTTCCTGCGGCGCTTGACGCTCGCGGAACTTATTCGACCTCCATGGTTTTGAGAGGTACTGCCTCCGTGACCGGAGGGCAGCGACAAGTTGAGAGGCGAAAATGTTCCTGACGGGACTTGGCGCGCTGCTCATCTTCGGCGGACTCCTGTACATGCTGCGCGCCACGATTTGGCGGGGCCCCCTGAGCGGTCGGGATTCCTCTCGACCGGTTCGGGGCACGCTGGAGCCGCCGCGCCGCGGCCTGGGATTCCTCGGGATCGGATCTAACTGGCCGGGAATCCTTCTGATGGCCGCCGGTGTCGTGCTGATGGCGTCAGGCGCGAGCTTCTAAGCCCTGAATTACGCCAGTGCTGTCACCGTAACCGAGGGCGGCGATTGAGCCGCGCAGCGCGCTCCGCCCTGCTCCCGAGCCCGCCATAATTTTTCCTTTGCGCGCGCGTTGTGTTGGACAGCGGCGAGACCTATCCTTCCCAAGATCGGACTGCCTCCCATTGACGCCCGACCGGATGGAGAGCGCATCGGTGCCCGACACGAACGACCCCCAACCTGATACCGGCAAGCCTGATGGCGCCAAGCCCGATACCGCCAAGCCGGATACCAAGCCGGACGCGGCGCGCGCCGATAGCGGGCTGGCGCGGGCCTACGACCGGATCAAGAGCGCAGAGCAAGACCTCGCGCGGCTGGACCGGCTGGTTTCCGGATTGGAACGCGACGGCGAAGGTCCACGTGCCTCCCACGCAAGCCCTGGTGCGACGGCAGCCGGGAGTTCCGGACACAAGGCGCCGAGTGGCACCGCTCAGTATGCCGGGGCTCGCGATCAAGGCTTGAAGGGAGATCGGACGATGGTGCGTGCCTTGGTGGGCCTCGTGTTGGCGATCGGCCTTCTCGGCGCCGCCTTCGCTTCGCAATATCGCGATGAGGCCAAATTGATCTTGGCACGATGGGCTCCGCCGACCGCGAGCGCGCCCCCGCAAGCCTCCCCAGTGGAAAGCCCAGCGCAGCCGCCGGTCGTGCTGCTGGCCGCCGCGGATGGGCCGAGCCCCGCACCGCCTGTGCCTAAGGAAACGGAAAGCGCCCCAAAGCCTGGCACTACCGCGCCTGACCCGTCATCGTCCGATCTCGCGCAATCGCTCAAGGCCATCACGGGCGAGCTTGCGAACATCAACGGCAAGCTCGAGCAACTGAAAAGCCGCAACGAGCAGACCCAGCGCGAGCAGGCCGATACCATTCAACAGCTCAAGGCGGCGCAGGAGAAGGATGCGGCGGACAATGCGCGCCTCGCCGCGCAGGTCCAGGCGCTGCAAACGCAACTGACCGCTTCATCCGCGTCTGCAGCCGCGAAGCCCGTCGTGCGGAGCGTGACCACCAGCGACACGGCTGCGCCTGCACGGCCGCACGTGCAAGCAGCCGCACCTCGGCGACCCAGGCCGCCGCGAGGACCCTGGATGCCCCCGCCCTACATGCTCGACCGTTACGGCGATCCGGATTGGTGAGCTCGCAGGGCGGATGAGCCGACGGCGCGGAGCGCCGCCAGCTCGCGAACTGCCCACTTCTCGTCAGCCCGTTGACTCGATCGGCATCCTTGCATCAGCGTTCACGGCCCAAAGCCCTGGTGCTATGCTGCTCAAGTCCCATGCCACGAAAAAGCAAGAGCCTCCTGCCTCGCCTTCGCACGATCCGGCGGGGCATCCGATGGGCGCGCAAAACATTCGCACGAACGCCTCGAGCCGTTCGGATCGCGGCCGGGATCGCAATCCTGCTCGCGGTCGCAACGCTCGTAAACATCATCTACCACGTCATCCGCAAGCCAACCGAACTCTTCGCCGTCGTCGGTCACACCCTCGACAAGGAGCCGGCGGAGACGTGGGAGAGATACGGCCCGCTCTTTCGCACCTACTCCACCGTAACGATCACGCCCGAATTGCTGGCCGCGCTGGCGCAGGTCGAGAGTTCGGGCAATCCGGTGGCGCGCACCTATTGGCGCTGGCGATGGAGCTTTAACCCGCTGGCGATCTACAAGCCTGCCTCCAGCGCCGTCGGGCTGTTCCAGATGACCGATCCGGCCTACGCCGAGGTCTCACGCTTCTGTATCCGCGGCAACGCGGTCACCGAGACCGGCTGCGGGTCGACTAGCCTCTACACCCGCGCGATCCCGAGCCACGCCATCGAGCTGGCCTCGGTGTATCTGGACCGCAATGTCGCGCTGGTGCTCTCGCTGGCGGGCGACGTGAAGCCCAGCGCGCAGCAGAAGCAGGATCTGGCCACCATCATCCATCTCTGCGGCGCGGGTCCCGGCACGGCCTATGCGCGCCGCAAGTTTCAGCTGATATCAGGCGAGCGTTGCGGCGATCACCTCGTCGCGTTCTATCTCGCCAGGGTCAACGCGATGAAGCGGCAATTTCTGCGGCTGGCGGCGGACCCGTAGGATGGGTAGAGCGAAGCGAAACCCATCGGGCCACGACGGCTGTTGATGGGTTTCGCTTCGCTCTACCCATCCTACAAGCTATCTGTTCCGCCGATCGCTACCACCAATACGGCCAGCGCCATCCCTCATAACGAACATATGACGGCACCAGCGGCGGGGCGTAGGGATCGACGCGGTCGTCTTCCGGGCGATAACGATAGCGCGGCACGACATTGTAATCCCACGGCGTCGGCCTGAGCACAGGCGCCGTGACGATGAGCCGCTCCTGCGGAACCACCTGGGCCCTCCGCGTCCGGGCTTCGGCACCTGATGTCCCCAGGCTGGACAGCACCAGGGCCGCTCCAAGCGCGCACCCGACGGTCATGATCTTCATGCGTTGGTCTCCTTCGTCTGCAAGAGTGCTCAAGGACGTAGCGCAAGGCAAGTCCCATTCGCCCGTCGACTTGCTTGAACGACCGCTGCGGCCGCAGCACCACGCGCCCTACTCCCGCGCGCGGCGCATCGCCTGCTCCAGCTTCATCCGCTGCTTGTCCCACCGGCCCTGCTCGGCCTCGGTGCGTTCGTCGAGCGCGGCGCGCTCCGCTTCCAGTCTCTCCGCACGCGCCTCGTGCTCGCGTCTCGCCTTGTCCAGCGCCGCCTGCGCGGCTGCGACCGCCTTGTCGCGGCGCGCGCGCGCCTTGGCGCGGGCGGCCTCTTCCTTGCGGCGTTCGGCTTGCCGCCGCTGCTCTTCCTTCTCGAACGCAGCGGCGGCCTTGCGCGCCGCTTGATCGTCGAGCTTGCGGGACGGCTTGGCTGCGATCTTGGCCGGACGCTTCCCCGGCTTAGTTGTGCGCTTGAGTTTGTGCTTGGGTTTGCGCCTGATTTCGCCGCCCGTGAGGTCGGTCGGCAGTTCGGCGTTTTCGGTGAACGCGCCATCGGTGCCGACGGGCCGCCGAAGCACCACGCCCGGACTTGCCATTGTCGCGGCGACGATGTCGGGATCGTCGGTCTCCCTCGCAATGCCCTGATGGAACAGGTTGGATTTTGCGCCCCAGGCCTCCAGCGCCGCCTTCATCGATGGCGCGGCGACCGCCTGGTCGTAGAAGCCGAGCGAGGTCTGGTAGGTCTTCAGTTTTCGTTTCGATTGCTTCGGCATGTCGCCCCGCGCCCCTGCGACGCACACGCTCGCGATCGCACCGGCGCCACTCTGTCATCATGCCCCTGATTTGCCCGACGGGTCAAATTTTATTCGGGATCACCGAATTTTTCCCAGGGCCGGGCCACGATGATTTTCCGGGTTCGCAAAGCCTTGAAATCACGCATGTTCTCTACTGTGCATGGGGTTGTTTTCGCGACTTTTGCTTGAGGCAATGACCCTACGCCGCGTCGACCTCCTCCGGCGCCGGGCCCGCGACGAGCCCGTCGAGGCTGACCATCAGCAGATCGGCGACGTGCATGAGCTGGTAGAGCGGAATGTCCGCCTCGCCCTGTTCGGCCAACGTGACGAAGGCGGGTGTGACGCCGATACGCTCGGCGAGTTGGGCCTCGGTGTAGCCGCGCATCTGCCGCGCCGCCTTGACGCGCGCACCGATCCCGAGCCGGTGCCGGGACTGCTCGTCCGCGGTCATCATGACGGCCTGCTCGTCCTGGCTCGCATAGCCGTCCGCGAACGCGCTGCCGATCAGTCTCTCGCGGCGCCAGGCGAGCCGGCAGGCCTTGCGCAGCCCGCCCGTGAAGATCACCGCAAACTGCTCCGGCACCCAGGCCGAGCTGTTGAGCTGCAGGCGCGCGCCGGTGGCGGAGACATCGCGGATCGTGCAGGGCACGCTGATGATGCTGCCGGTACCATTGTCGAACTCGACGATGCCGGTCCTCAACGTGTGATGTCTGGTCGCTGCGCGATGATCGCTCATGGCTTTCGCACTCCCGTCATTTCAGGACATGGATACCGCGGAATTTTTCCTGAATTCCTAAGGTTCCCCCGCTTCAAATGCGACCGGGCGCCATGGTAAAGGATTTGCTCCAAAACCATCTTTTCCGGCGGACTGCGTGCGCGCGCCCGTTTGGGCGCGAGGCAAGCGATGACCGAACCGATGAAATGCCCGAACTGCCAATCCGAGCACGCCTATCAGGACCGCGATCTCTGGGTCTGTCCGGAGTGCGCCCATGAATGGAGCGCCACGGGCGATGCGGCCGCGCCGACCGCGCAGGAGGCCGGCGTGCGCGATGCCCACGGCAATGTGCTCAGCGATGGCGACAGCGTCATCGTGATGAAGGACCTCAAGGTCAAGGGCTCCTCATCGGTGGTCAAGGGCGGCACCAAGGTCCGCAACATCCGCCTCCAGGAGGCCACCGACGGCCACAACATCGCCTGCAAGATCGACGGCATCGGGGCGATGAATCTGAAATCGGAGTTCGTGAAGAAGGCGTAATTCGCCCGGCGCGGTCACCGCTGTCTTTGCGCCAGGTAAAAGCCGCACAGCACCGTGACGAGGCCCGCCGCCTGCAACATCGTCGGCGCCTCGCCGAGCAACAGCCAGCCGACCAGCAGCGTCAGCGCCGGCACGCAGGCCGGGAACACCGCGGCGCGGGCGACGCCGAGGCGCTGCACCGAGACGGCGAACAGATAGAGCGCGGCGGGGCCGGCAAGCACGCCCTGCGCCAGCGCCTGGATGGCATTTTCCGCAACGCCAATCGCCGCGACATGGGCAAGACCGACGGTCGCGAGGTAGACCGGCAACAGCAGCAGCGACAGCACGTTGATGACGAGCGCGGCCGACACGGCCGAGACGCGCCACTGGCGCAGTGCCGTGCCAAAGCCTGCGAACATGAATCCCGTCAGCACGAAGATCAGATCGCCCAGCACGCCGTCGGCCCCGATATGGCCGATCGATTCCGCGCCGATCACGCCGAGCCCGCCGACGATGACGAGGGCGCCGACAAGGCGCGAGGCCGAGACGTGCTCCTTCAGCACGACCGCGGCGAGCAGCAGGCCGCCGAGCGTCGCGCTGGAGGGCTGGATCACGCTGCCATGGCCGAGCGGCACGAACAGGAAGCCGGTGTAGGAGATCAGCGCCATCACGGGGCCGCCGAGCACCATCAGCGCAAGGCCCCTGCCCCAGCCGATGCCGCAGAGATCGGAGATGCCGGCGCGCAGGACCAGCGGCAGGAACGCGATGCCCGACCAGACATAGCGATGCACCAGGAGATCGACCGGCGTGAAGCCGACCTTGAAGCCATGCCGCGTGCCGGCAAAGCCCAGCGCCCAGAACAGCGCCGCCGCCAGGCCGCAGACCACGCCGAGCAGCGCCGGCGCCGCATCGTTCGTTCGATTGAGAGCGTCAGCGCCGCTCGTTCGCTGATCCATGGGGCAAGCTCTATGTCAGCGCGGGATGCGGCTCAACCCACGCGGTTGCAGGGCTGGCACGCGGTGGCTCGATCGTCACGCCCCTTCACCGAACACCATCCGCCATCCCTTGCGCGTGTCCATGTATTCCCTGACCTCGCGGATCTTGTCGCCAGCCACCGTGAACACGAAGCAATAGTCATTCTCGTACGGCTTGCCGCCGGGAAGCGTGGCGCGCATCCGCTCCTCGACGATCACGACATCGCCGTCGGCATAGACGCCGCGAAAGGCGATATCGACCTGCGAATACAATTTGTGCATCTCCTGCGCGATGAAGCGCGCGATCTGCGGCGCGCCGATCATGTGGTCGGCATGATCGAGCGCGACCGCGGTGGCGTTGCCCTTCTGCGCGATCCATTCGGCGTCGTCGGTGAACAACGCCGCGATACGCGTTGCGTCGCGCGATGAAAAAGTCTTCCAGGCGTTGAGGACGATGTCTTTCGGGCTGGTCACGATGCGCTTCCCTGCTTGGCGTTGATGGCCGCCTTCTAGGCCGCCGCGCGCATGACGGCTCGCCACAATCGGACTCGGTCATCCCACGACCCTTCCGTCCACGCCCGCATGCGCTATCATCCGGCCATGCTGAGTTTCGAGATCTGCAACGCCGCGCGGCTGCGCCGCGATCCCCGCTATGACGGCCGCTTCTTCACGGCGGTGAAGACCACGGGCATCTATTGCCGCCCGGTCTGCCCGGCCAAGCATCCGCTGACGCGCAACGTCGCCTATTATCCGACCGCGGCCGCGGCAGAAGCTGCGGGGTTCCGGCCCTGCCTGCGCTGCCGGCCCGAGACCGCACCGTTCTGCCCGGCCTGGAACGGCACGCGCTCGACGGTCGCTCGCGCGGTGAAGCTGATCAATGACGGCGCGCTCGACGAGGACACGGTGGTGACGCTCGCGATGCGGCTCGGCATCTCCTCGCGCCATCTGGCGCGCTTGTTCGAACGCCATGTCGGCGCGACGCCGCAGCAGCTCGCAAAAACGCTGCGCGTCCAGCGCGCCAAGCGCCTGCTCGATGCCGGTGATCACACCATGACGGATATCGCGTTTCAGGCCGGCTTCGGCAGCCTGCGCAGATTCAACGCCGCCTTCGCCGAGCTCTATGGACGATCGCCGTCGAGCCTGCGCTCGTCGAAGCGCGCATAGTCCGAATCTCAGAAAAATCCGGGGCTGAGATCGAGCCCATATGTCAGGCTCAGCACGAACACGAACAGCACGGCGGCCGCGAACAATGCGAGATGCCGGAGGATGAACTCGCGCGGCGAAGTGGCGACAACAACGGCTTTTTGCGCAACGGGCATAACGGCCTCCATAATGAAAACGATTCTCAAACCGCTTCTTGGCCGCCAATAAGCGGCGCCCGCATCAGGCGCCGCGATCTGCAAAGCAACTATTAAAGAGATCACACTCGCTTTGAACGGCGGTACACAAACCGCCCGTCACGCGAAAATTTTCGTCTGAAAGACTCTCAGCCAGCGCATCGATGCGCAGCATGAGATGAAACACGCACGCGATGTCGTCGAAGGTTCGTCATGCCCGGGCTTGTCCCGGGCATGACGAGCGCTATGTATTTTCAGTCTTAGCGGGCAGAGCCCGTGGTCACGGTCGCGGTCGCGGTCTTCACCTTGCGCGGCGTCAGCACGCTGGCCTGGAGTGCCGTGACGCTCGTGGCGGGCGCCGTCACCTGCTGCTCGACATGGGCGGCGCCGAGCACGCGAACCTGCATCGGCGAAGCCGGAATGCCATTGACCTCATAGGCCGGCAGCTCGGCGGCGAAGGTGGCAGTCGAGCCCGCGATGAGGAGGGCGGCGGCTGCGATCGACAAAGTCTTCTTGTTCATTGGTGATGCTCCTGGAAGGTGGTTCGGAGCACATGTAATGCTGATTTGCTGCGTTGCGATATGCATTGCTGCATCGCAATATCGCGTGCCATGCATGGCGATATGTTTAATGCGCCGGCATTTGGCGACTCGGCGCGACTGCCCGCGGCTCAGCCGCCCATCACATTGCCCCAGCCATCGAAAACATAAGCCTTCCAGACCACGGTTCCATCGCCGCGCGGCCGGCTGGCCTGGCGATAATCGTCAGCCTGATCGGCGGTCCAGGTGATGATCGTGCCGGAGACACGATCATACAGGATGGCGGGCTCGGTGGGGTCGAAGGCGTCCATGGGACGAAGCGAGGAATGGGTCATGGTCGACCAACGCACGGGCGGCGGCAAGGTTGCCGCGAGATGCGCCGCTATTTCAACGCCGTCGCCAGCGATTGCAGCTTGGCGACGAGATTGGTGCCGAGCGCATAGATGATCTCGATGATCGCGAGCGCGATACCGGCTGCGATCAGGCCGTATTCGATCGCGGTGGCGCCGGATTCATCGGCGGCAAATTCGGCCAACAAGCATTTCAATTTCACAACTCGTGTCCTTCCCAACGCTACCGGACGTTGCCGGCATGGGAGAGATACCGATCCGCAATCCAAGATTGAGTAAATTCAACCGCCTCAATTTGATGACAATGAACGTTGCGTTTTGCAGGGCCCCTCAGCCCGCGCTGCCCCGGGAACCGCAGGGAACCCGAGTTGCTCGTCGGCAACACCCCCTCGAAAAGCCCGTTTTCGCCGATTTGCGCCATTGCGCCGCCACACCATCCTCCGAACAATCGAGGGGCTGCGTGCCTGGCTGTGCAAGATTGGTTCGAACAGAACCGTTTGGAGGCAGGGATCATGAACGATCGGCGGTCTCTTCTGGTGGCGGTCTCGTGCCCCTCGGCCGTTCTCGCCGGCTGGGTGGCGCTCTCGCTGTCCGCCTACGCTCCGGCCCTCATCGAGAACGGCGGCGCCAATGCCGCTGCGGTATCTCGCGCCAAGGATCTCACCCGCCTCGATCTCGCCGATGTCCCGCGCGCTGCGGCCATCGAGGACGGCATCGCGTTGACCGCCGACATTGCGGCTGCTGTCGCAGCGACACCGAGTCTGGCGATCGCCGAGGCTGTCCCGCCCGAGCTACCCGAGGCGCCCACCATCAAGCTCGCCTCGGCCGATCCTGCGCTGATCTTGCCTGCGGAAGCGCCACCCGCGCCGCAGATCTCGCCCGAACCAGAGCCCGTTGTCAGCGAGGCCGCACCGGCTCCGGCGCCGGAGCCCGTGATCAAACTCGCATCCGCCGATCCCACGGACATCGTCACGACGGACGCGCTGTCTCCCGCGGCGATCGCAACCGGCCCTGCGCCCGCCGCGAGCAAGGCCTCGCCGCCGGCCGACACCATTGCCGTGCTCGACGAATGCTTCGTCATGGATGCCTGCATCGATCGCTATCTCTGGGCGCTCTATCAGCGCACCGCGAAGGAAGATTCGATCAAGGTCCAGGACCGCCGCCCCGTCACCGTCAAGCGCAAGGGCAAGACGATCACGGTGATGCGCAGCTTCACCAAGCTGGTCGATGAGGATTTTGGCTGGAAGGACCCGAAGGCGGCCGAGCACGCCGGCATGTCGATGATGGATTACGTGATCGGCGGGATGGACAAGAGCTTCAAGCGAAAACTGTTTCGCACGCTGCTCGCCGCCGAAGCCGCAGGCCTGTCGCCGGGCATCACCAGCGCGTTCCGCGACGACTATCGGCAATCGATCGCGAGCGGCCTGAAGGCCGCCTCCGACCGCTCCTATCACGGCGGCAGCACGCGCGGCGGCTACGGCCACGGCATGGCGGCCGATATCGTCTCGACCGCCGGCAACAACCGCGCGCAACGCTGGGTCTCGACCGAGATACTGTGGAAGTGGGTCGATGCCAACGGCAAGGCGCTCGGCATCGGCCGGCCCTATCTCGGCCGCGATCCGCCGCATGTCGGCCCCATCGACGGTGCGGAATACATCTCGAAGCGCGGCACGAGCGACCGCAAGGACGTCGCCAGCGTGAAGCCGAAGAAGGCGCGGGTCGTGGCCGGCGCCAAGGCGAAGGCACAGATCGCGCGCGAGCAGAAGGCCAGGCCGCAGAAGTCGGCGCAATCAGCCGCAAAGCGCGCGACCTGAACCGTTACGACTTGCGCCCCGGCAGCGGCACGAGGCGCATCTCGGCCGTAGCGGCCTCCTGCGTGCGCACCAGCACCGCAAAGATGGTCTCGACCGCAAGCCGCACCGCGGCCTCCATTGCCTTGCCCTTCGCCAGATGTGCCGCGATCAGGCCGGTGAGGAGATCGCCGGTGCCGTAGGGGCGGATCGGCAGCCGCGGTGTCGCAAAGCGCGACAACTGCCCGTCCGCGCACAGGATCGTCTCCACCTGCCCGTCCGCCGTATCGGTGAGCGCGCAACCGGTGGCGACGACGTCGCCCTGCCCCGCCAGTGCCGCGCAGGCCGCGCGCAAACCTTGCGTATCCGCGATCGGGACACCTGACAGCAACTCGAGCTCGAACTGGTTCGGCGTGGCGAGGTTCGCAGCCGGCAGCAGGCGGTGCCGCACCACGTCCAAAATGCCGTCAGCGACATAGACGCGGCCGTCATCGCCGATCACGGGATCGCAGAGATAAACAAGTTTCGAATTCCGCGTCAGCGCCCGCTCGACGAAGTCGGCGATCACAGCGGCATTGCCGGGCGAGCCGAGATAGCCGGTGACGAGCACAGCGGCTTCGTCGACGAGGTCGCGCTCCTCGACGCCCTTCAGCAGATCCGCGACGAGCTCGGTCTCCAGCACCCGTCCGCGCAGGCTCGGATAGCGCGGATGGTTCGACAGCAATGTCGTCGGTACCGCCGCGACGTTGACGCCCTCCGCCTGCATGGCATAGGCGGCCGCGCTGTTGCCGACATGGCCGTGGACCACCTGGCTTTGAATGGAGATGACGAGCATGGGCGGGTCCGTAAGATTAAATGCTGGATGTGGAAAGCATAGCCCGGATCACGAAACATCGTACCGAAGTCCCGGCCGCAGCGCTTGCATCTTCCGCGCCAGCCGCCGGTGCCCCGTCTCCTCCGACCGCGCCAGCCGGTCGGCGACCGCGACATGGTCCACGTCGCTCTTGTGCTGGTTGAGCTTGGCCTGTCCCTCGATCTGATCCACCACGAGGTCGACGACCCGGATCGCAGCCAGCATGCTCTCGCGCTTGCCCGGCTCCATCTGCGCGAGATCCCAGGGCTGCTTCGGCAGGCGCGCCTCGGACACCGCGAGCAGCGTATCGCCATGCCTGCGGTTCTCGTCAAGCTCGCGTAGATGCGCCACGCCAGACAGGTGCACGGCCTCGTAGAGCCAGGTCGAGACGTTGTCGCGGGACGAATACCAGTCGTTGGAGATGTAGGCGTCATCGCCGGCAACGATCAGCAGGAAGCGCCGCGCGCCGTCCGCGAGCGGAACGAGCGGATTTTTTGCCGTGAAATGGATCTGGACGATGGCGTGGCCATCGCGCTCGCCCAGCACGAACGGCACGTGCGAGGCACGCGGCCCGCGCTCGTCCGCCGCCACGATCACGCCGAAGCCCCGTTGCCCGGCAAATTCAAGCGCGCGCTGCTCCTCGATGCGAAACTGGGGCCGAAGGACGTGCATGGGGCAGCGCTCGAGGCTGGATGTGGGACGGGGCGAAGCTAACCCATGATCCGGCGAAAGCTGAAGGATAATTCGCCCGCAAACGCCGATGTCGGCAATGCCTCAGCGCCGCGCCAGCTTTTCGAGATAGGCACAGAACATGTCGGCCATGGCACCGGCATAGGCGGCGATCTCCGCCTCGCTTCGCGTCTCTTCCGAAAAAGTCTTGCCGACCTCGCTCAACGTCGTCGCGATCAACTCGCCGGCAAGGACGCGCGTCGCATCCGAGGCCTTGGGCAGCGCCTCCCGCATGAAAGCCGTGACGATGCCCTCGCCGGCCGCCCGCGCGTCCTGCGCCTCGGGCGCGTCCCGATAGAGCGGCGCGGCGTCGCTGAGCGCGACGCGGATTGCAGCCTCCTCGCACTCGGAGCGGATGAAGGCGTGGACCAGCGCGCGCAGCCGCACCAAGGGCCGCTTCGCCCGGTCCGCGAGGATATCGCGCAAAAGCTCGCTGGTGCGCCGCCACTCGTCGCTCTGGAGGCGGAACAGGATCGCCGCCTTGTTCGGAAAATATTGATAGAGCGATCCGACGCTCACCCCGGCCCGCTCCGCGACCCGCGCCGTGGTGAAACGCTGCGCCCCTTCCTTCGCCAGAACCTGAATAGCGGCATCCAGAATGGCGGCCACCAGATCGTTGGAGCGAGCCTGCTGCGGCTGTTTTCGTGAGGAAACTGAACGACTTCGACGATCGGCCATGCGGGCATCCCGGCAATGCGAATAGGAAATGCGACGAATTAGTCGTATTTCGACTTCCACGCAAGCACGGCGCTTCGCCGCGAATTCTGGAGACCTTGAATGACCACCCCAACCATCACATCGCTTGCGCCATTGCTGAATCGCCTGTTCCTCGAGGCGGAATCAGCATGGGGCGCAACGCACGCTGCCGTGGCCGACCTCTCCGACGCCGACCGCGCACGGATGATGCGGAGCAAGACCGACTACCGCGACCTCTATGGTCGCTTGAAGGACGCACCGCTCGCGGTCTCGCGCGAGACCGGCGCACTGCTGTACATGCTGGCGCGCAGCTCCCGCGCCACAACGATCGTCGAGTTCGGGACGTCGTTCGGCATCTCGACCCTGCACCTTGCGGCGGGCCTGCGCGACAATGGCGGCGGCCGGCTCATCACCAGCGAGTTCGAGCCGTCCAAGGCGGCGCGGGCGCGTGACAACCTGTCGGCCGGCGGGCTGATCGATCTCGTCGAAATCCGCGAAGGCGACGCGCTGAAGACGCTCAGCGCCGATCTGCCCGATACGATCGATCTCGTGCTGCTGGACGGCGCCAAGGCGCTCTACCCGGAGATCCTGGATCTGGTCGAAGGCCATCTCGAGCCGGGCGCGATCATCGTCGCCGACAACGCCGATGACAGCCCCGATTATCTGGCGCGCGTGCGCGATCCTGGAAACGGCTACATGTCCACGCCCTTTGCCGAAGACGTCGAGCTGTCCGTGCGGATCGGCTGACGCAGTCGAATCTCGCAAAACGAAGGCGCCGCACGTGGCATCGTGCGGCGCCTTCGTTTTGTCGGGGAATGCGGCGAAACGTCGACCAACCCATGGCATCAGCCCCTGTCGCAGGCTCGTCACTCACACGTGATATTGCCTGCCGGCAAAAGCCACGTTCCGCGTGCTAAACATACCTACCGCGCGGTATCTTTCGAAAATGTGCCTGAGCCGATCATGACCTCCGCCTTCAACGCCTACGCCGCGCTTGCCCTCGCCATCGTCTTCGAGGTCACCGCGTCCGCCTTCCTGCAGCAATCGGCACAGTTCACGCGGCCGTGGCCGACGCTGGCGATGGTGCTGTTCTACGTCGCCTCGTTCTACGCGCTGTCGGTCGCGATCCGGGTCATCCCCTTGAGCATCGCCTATGCGATCTGGGGCGGCGTCGGCATCATCCTGACCGCGACCGTCTCCTTCGTGCTGTTCCGCCAGATGCTGGACGCCGCCGCCTTCGTCGGCATCGGGCTGATCGTATCAGGGGTCGTGGTCATCAACCTGTTCTCGCAAACCACGGCGCATTGATGCCGGCGAGCGCCTATACCCGCGCCAAGCAGCCCGAGCAGGTGCGGCGCGCCCTGCTCGACTGCGCAGCGGCCATCGCCACGGACCATGGCGTCGCCGGCGTCACGGTGCAGGCGGTCGCGGCAGCGGCCGGCGTTACCAAGGGCGGGTTGTTTCACCATTTCGGCAGCAAGCAGGCGTTGATCGAGGGCCTGTTCGCCGATCTCCTCGCCCGCGTCGATGCCGAGATCGACGCTGCCGTCGAAGCCGATCCCAAACCGCGCGGCAGCTTTACGCGCGCCTATGTCAATGCGGTGTTCACCGGGAAGGCGTTCGGCTTCGCCACGCCCTGGGCGGCGCTGAGCATGGTCGTCGTCACCGATCCGTCGCTGCGCCGGCTCTGGAACGACTGGATGAAGGCCCGCCTGAAGCGCCACCGTGCGACCGATGCCGCGCCCGAGCTTTATGTCGTCCGTCTCGCTGCCGACGGCGCGTGGCTGTCCTATGTCACGACGGGACAGACCCGCATGAGCGCCGACCTGCGGGCCGTGCACGACCGGCTGATCGCACAGACCTATCGGCGCCAGCAGCCGGAACGATAGCTACCGGCTCTGCTCCGGCTTGGGCGGCCGCGGCGCAGATCTGGACGGCTTTGCTCCGGGCTTGGCCGCAGCGCGCGGAGGCGGCCCATCGACCGATTCCAGGTACGCGGCGAGCGCCTTGGCAGAGTCGGAGCTGGTCGCGTAATGATCCCGGAGGAACCAGGTGAGCGTCAGGCTGAAGCGCCCCTTCGCCAAGCCCCGCGGACTGCGATGGCAGGTCGCGCAGCCGTCCGCGAAGAGTTTTGCGGGCGGCTTGCCGGCGTCGAGGTTTTGCGCGGATGCGACCGTCGCCGTCAGTGCGGCGGCCGCTGCAAGAGTCATGAAGGGCGCGATCAGATCGCGCCCCGGTCGATTTGGCGAAGTCAATGTCGTCCCCTGGCCCCGTCGCGCGGTCACGCCGCCGATAGCTGATCGAATTCGGGCGGAGTATAGGCCTTGCCGTCCTGGTCGGTGATGACGACCTGCCACCCCTCGCTCGCCCAGACTTTTGCCTTCGCCACGATGAGCAACCGGCTCTCGCGGGCAAAACTGCACTTCTCGTTGTCGCGTTCTGCGATCATCTTATAGGCCAATGCGCATCCCCTTGCGTTGCCCCGCACCCGCTCCTCTCGTGGCAGCGGGCTTTGGCGGCAATTCGCCGGGAGCGTGGCAATTTGGTGCCATCCATGTGCCGCAACGTGCTTTGGTTCCAACCGGGCATCGACGGCAGCGCAGGCATCCGGGCAATCCGCCCGGTGCTACGCCAACCCTATGCCATGCAGAACCGCGGCCGGGCTCGGGTCCATCGCCGCCGCGACGGAACCGCTAGCGCCCGTGCCTAGTGCACGCGGATAATATGCGGACGGCCAAGATCAATCAGTCCCTGTACCGCCGAGAGACGATCGTCCAGGGCTGCGATCGTGAGCAGCAGATTGTTACGGCGCTCATCGAGCATGCCCATCTCGGCACCCGTGAGCTTCGTGCTCGTCCGCTCCTTGTGAATCACGTCGAGGGATTTGCGCAGTCCGGCGATCAGGCCGGTCAGTTGCTTGGCCTCCTTGGTCATCGACTTCTTCGCGACATTTTGGCGGCGCGTCTCCGCCTGGCTCTGTCTCATCATCATCCTCCCGTGCCCCGCTGCCCCGAGTGGATGCTTACAGCTTTGAGTACACATATTACGATCGATGAAATCTGCCCGCGAAGAACTTTCTTAAATTGTACGCGCACGGAACCCGGATCCAGCCCAACAGAAAGCCCGGCGCGAGGGCCGGGCTTTCGTTCGCAACGCTAGTGCTTTTGGTGACCGCCACCGGGGCCGCCGGCGGGCGCGCCGCCACCACGCGGCGCGGCGTTGATCTGCGGAGCGCCACCGCCGCCGCCATGCGGCATCGCAGGCGCGGCCGCACGCGGCGCAGGCATCTGCGCACGCGCATTCATCGGCGAACCATGACTGACGTTAGGCCGAGCCATGTGCGGTGCTGCCTGCGGTGCTGCCGGACGTGCTGGCGCGGCCGAGACACGCGGCGTTTCATGCGCACGCGGCATTGGCTGCGCACGCACCGCAGCGCGGCTCTGCGCCTGCTCGTGCATCATGCGCGCCTGTGCGTCGCGCGGATTGCGGGTCTGCACGTTGGTACGCTCATGGGCGATACGTTCAGTCCGTCCGGCGCGGGTCCGGTCGGCTGTCACCGCAGCATCGCGTTTCGCGATCACAGCATCGCGCCTGGCGACGGCGGCGTCGTGCCGTGCCGTTGTAGCGTCACGGCCCGTAATCGTGGCAGCGCCCCTGACATCACCCTTGCCACGCACGCCCTCACGTCCCAACGCGATCGCAGCGTCACGTGTCGCCGCACGGCCGATGCGGGCCGCACGCGGATCGATCGTCATTCGCGCCGCAACTCGCTGATGCGAGGTCCAGTAACTATTCCAGTAGGCGTGGCGATGATACCAGGGCCGCCCGCCATAATAGCTCGACCAGTAGGAGGTCAGCACGAAGGGGACGACGGGCACGTCGATCTCGTCGACATAGTCGGGGAGATAGACGTAATGGTTGCGATAGAGATATTCGAGGTATTGCGACGACACCCAGCCGCGATCGTCTGAGAAGCTCACGTCGCACCAGGCATTGCCGCGCAGGCAACCATGGATGTTGACGCGCGATCCCTCGGGGATGCGCTCGACCAGCGGAAAGCCCGTGCCCGGTCCGGCCCGCAAGCCGGTCGACACGGTGACCATGCCCGGCGCGGCCAGCGCGGCCGTCGGGGCAAGCAATAATGCGGCAATCAAAACGCTTCTGAGTTTCATGGCGTATTCCTCCTCTAAAGGCGGAACGCGCGGGCGGAATGAGCGTTCCGCGCACAATGGTCGCATCCGTCGAAAGATCGAGATGCGCGCCGCGCGCGGTTCAATATTCATTCGCCGTTCATCGGCGCAGCGCGCGACGGCAACAACGCACCGTCAATTCGCTTGCAGCATGAAGCCGTCGAAGTATGACGCAAGCGCAGCAAAGCCGTCGAGCGGCAGCACGTTCGCGACATACTGGTCGGGCCGCACCACCACCATGCAGCCGGCCTTGCGATCGATGCCGCGCATGGCGAAGACGTCCTGGCCGCTCTTGAGATCCGGACAGAACATCTTCTCGTAGTCGATCAAGCCGTACCGCCCCTTCCGCGGGAGCAGCAGCGCCGGCATCGCCTCCACGGCAAGCGCGCGATGGTCCTGCTGGAAGACCGCGCGCAAATCGATCACGCTGTCGATGTCGGCACCGACGGGCGTATGGCGCCTGAGCGGCGATTCCCGCGCCTCGGTCAGGAAATTGCACAAGCCACGAATGGCCGAGCCGGCCGCCGCAGGATCTTCCGCCGGCGCAAACGCGTAGATGCGGAAGCGACCGTCGGCCTTCGACGCATGCCCGAGATGAACCGGCTTTGCATCTCCCAGCCGGATGACCGGCGCGGAGTGAAAGCGCTTGCCGATGACGAGGCCTTGGGCGAGATGCTGATGCGTCGCTGCCCCCGTGAGGATCGATGGGCGGTAATGCGTCGCGGTCCCTGCCGTATAGCGGCCGTGCCTGACGAAGTAGTCCTGCGTCTTGGCGGCATCGGCGCCGCCACTCTTGGCAGCGGACGCCAGAATCCCCGCCCACTCGCGGTCGAAATCGATCAGCTCCTTTGCCACCGCCTGGCGCTCGGCCGAATAGGAATGCAGGAGGCTCGGCGCGCCCTGCTTCCGCAGCACGGCGGCGAGCTTCCAGCCGAGATTGAAGGCGTCCTGCATCGAGACGTTCATGCCCTGCCCGGCCTTCGGGCTGTGGGTATGGCAGGCATCGCCGGCGATGAAGATGCGCGGCAGGCGCGTCGCGATCTCGGCCTCCGGCACGTCGTCGAACTTGTCGGTCAGACGCTGGCCGATCTCGTAGACTGACCACCAGGCGATCTCCTTCACCTCGAGCGTATGCGGCTTCAGGATCCGCTGCGCCTTGGCGATCACGTCATCGGCGGTGATGTTGCGGCTCGCGACGCGCTCGCCGATATCGAGCTTGGCGAGCTCGACATAGAGGCGGACCATGTAGCCGCCTTCGCGCGGAATGATCAGCAGGCTGCCGTCCCTGGCCGACTGGATCAGGGCCTTGAAGCGGATATCCGGAAAATCGGTCACCGCGAGCAAGTCCATCACGCCCCAGGCGTGGTTGGCGGAATCGCCGTGCAGCTCGCGGCCGATCGATTTGCGCACCGTACTGCGCGCGCCGTCGCAACCGACGACATAGCGCGCCCTGATGGTCTCGACCTTGCCCTCGTTTCCGGCATCGACACGTTCGAGCCGTACGGTCACGGCATGGTCTGCCGGCCCCGCAGCCGGATCGACCTGAAGGTCGAGCAGGCGGCGGCTGTAATGGGGCTCGATCTTCGCCGGTGCTTTGCGCATCACGTCGAGAAAGCCGTCATGGATGCGGGCCTGGTTGAGGATGACGTGCGGAAATTCCGACAGGCCGTCCTCGACGTCCTGCACCCGCCCGCTGCGCACGATCATCTCGGGCGCCCGCTCGTCCGGCTTCCAGAACGTCGTCTCGTTGACCCAATAGGCCTCCTTCAGCACGCGCTCGCTGAAACCAAAGGCGTGGAACATCTCCATGGTGCGGCAGGCGACGCCGTCGGCCTGCCCGACCAGCAGGCGGCCCGGCTTCTGCTCGACGATGCAGGTCTTTATGTCAGGGAATTGCGCGAGCTGGGCGGCGAGCGTCAGGCCCGCCGGTCCACAGCCGACGATGAGGACATCGACCTCTTCGGGCACCGGACCCTGAGCGCCCGAAGGCTGAATGCGCGCGGCGGGATCGGCGATCTCGGGATCGCCCGGCTGAAATCCATTGAGATGGAATTGCATGAGCACCTCTCCCGCAACGTTCTGTTTGGATATTGCTCAGTATGCTGACTATCAGTATACTTGTCAACGATCCGCACCGTCCCTGCTCCCAACGGAGAATTCGGTGAAAGACAACAACGACATGCCTGGGCATCTGGCGCGCCGGTTCCAGCAGATCGCGGTGGCGGTGTTTCTGGCCGAGGTCGGGGATGCCGGCTTCGACCTCACGCCGGTGCAATACGCCGCGCTCGCGACCATCAAGGCCAATCCGGGGCTCGACCAGGTGACGCTCGCAGGCCTGATCGCCTACGACCGCACCACCATCACCGGGGTGATCGATCGCCTCGTGCAGAAGGGCCTCATCGAGCGCCGTGCCAGTCCCCGCGACCGCCGTGCCCGCGCGCTCGAGATCACCGACGAGGGCCGGCGCGCGCTGCGCAAGATCACGCCGGCAGTGGAGTCCGCCCAGCGCATCATGCTGCGCGGTCTCAGCGCGAAGGAAGGCGAGGAGCTGATGCGGCTCATGCGCAAGGCCATCGCCGCCGGCAACGAGCTAAGCCGCGCGCCCCTGCGCGAGGCCTAAAGCGGTTTCGAGCGAAGTGGATACCGGTTCGCGTCAAGAAGACGCATCAAACAGCAGCCAAACCCCGTATTTCTATCAGTATGTTTCGTAGGCCTGCGAAACCAGGTACTAACCTTCGGCTGCTATGGTCGGCAACATTCTGCGCTTAACGCGCGATTAACTTTGCCGGTCTGGAGTATCGGATGCTCAGGTTCCACGTTGCGGCTGCCGTCATCGCGCTCTCGACCGGTCCTGCGCTCGCGAACGGCCATGGTGGCGGTGACCCTCCTCCGCCGAAACCCGAAGCAACCACCGCGCCGGCCAAGGTGGTCCTGACCAAGCAGGGTCCCAAGCTGGTCGATCTCAAGGGCATGACGCTCTACACTTACGAGCGCGACACCACGGGCAAGACGTCGAACTGCAACGGCAAGTGCGCCCAGAGTTGGGTCCCGCTGCCCGCAACGGCCGAAGCCAAGGCCATCGGCGATTTCACCGTGATCAATCGCGACGACGGCAGCAAGATGTGGGCATACCGCTATCGCCCGCTCTATACCTCACCGGCTGACAAGGCGCCGGGCGATGCCAACGGCAACGCCACGACGCTGCAATGGCGCATTGCGCGGCCCGCGGAGTAAGGCGAGAACGGCGCGCGTGTCCGGTGTGTCCAAAATCCTTCGCTGTCAGTCGACTAGCGCGCCAGGTCCGTCGGCACCGGCTTGAACGTCGGGATTTTAGCGCTGGGCTGGAGCGGTTTGACCTCTGCATTCACCACCACGGGCCCGGTCAAGAACCAGACCGCCGCCACAGAGGCAATCACAATTGCCGCGCCAAGCGCTGCAAATGCTTTCATGTTTCCGTCCCTCGCGATCAGTTGCTGAGAATGACGCCGTGCTGATGCCGCGACGGATGATCGGCGCCGACCAGCGCGTTCGGATCGGTTGCAATCACGGCTTCCGGTAACGGCAACGGCTCGAGGCCGGCGAAGCGGCGATAGAGTGCGCCCATAACGGCTCCGCAAAATGCCGCCGGCACCAGCAGCGCAGCGAAGATCGGCACGACCAGGACAAGCAGCAGCATACAGGCGAATGCCGCGACGGCGCCGATCGCCGCGTATTCCCACGCGCCGCGGCGGCTCATCGCTCGCGCAACATGGTGCACGCAGAGCATGAAGATGCTCGAAGGAATGACCGAGATCACCATCATGACCATGAAGGTTTGCGCCGGGATCACGGCCGCGAAGATATGCGCCGTGCTCTTGTCCGCGAAGCCGTTCATCAGGAGCGGCAGCAGCGTGTAAGGCAGAAGCGTCGCGAGCACCGTCGGCATCAGGGCCGCGATCGCGATGCCGGCGACCGACGTGCGGACCCGGACCGGTCCGTCGAATACGATGGGCGGCGGCGCTGCCGGTGCGTTGGCGGCGGAGGCTACGCCGGTCGCACGGGCAGCCGGACTAAGGCCGGCGAACTGGCCATAGAGGAAGCCGCCGATCATTCCCGCGATCGTCGGCAACAGGCCGATAGTCACCACCGTACCGTCGCCGGGCGCGGCCAGCTGGATGTGGTTGCGGATCGCGATGCTATAGCTCGCCGCCGCCATGACGCCGCCCATGAGACCGTAGGCGAGCCGGCTCGAGATCGTCCACTGCCGAAGCACCATGTGCCCGGCGAACAGGAAGGCCGCGTTCATCGCCATGCGTCCCGCATAGAGCATCGCGATCTGATCTGGCGCAGGCACGCCTGCGGGATCGGTCACCTGCCCGCCCGCGATGGCGAAGACCATCAGCACGGCTTCGACGATGGCCAGCGGAATCAGCGCGGCGAACAGCGCGCGCGGCGAATTCTTGACGAGATACATGCGAGCAACCCCTTGCTCGCTGCACGCTAGAGGCGAACCGTTACGGCCCGCGCAAGACAATAGATAAAATTGTCGGCAAGCAGCGCGCCGGGCGTTTCACGCCCGCACGCCTCACCCGCGCCAACTTCGGCCTGCCTCGACCTGCGCGCTCTGTCCGGGCGGCAGCACCACGACCATCGAATTCAGCTTCACCCGGTCGAACAGATCGATCACGTCCTCGTTGCGCATCCGGATGCAGCCGGACGAGATCGCCTGCCCGATATATTCGGGCTGGTTGGTGCCGTGGATGCGATAGAGCGTGTCCTTGTTGCCGGTATAGAGATAAATACCGCGCGCACCCAGCGGATTGGCGGGGCCGCCGGCGACGCGCGCCGGATACGGTCCGAGCCGCGCCTGGATGTCCGCCGTCGGAACCCAGTCGGGCCATTCCGCCAGACGCCCGACGCGCGCGACGCCCGAGAAGGCCATGGCTTCCTCGCCGACCGCGACGCCGTAGCGGATCGCCTTGCCCTCGGGCAGCACGAAATAGAGATAGCGCGCATCGGTATCGACCAGGATCGTGCCCGGCTGCTCCTTGCGCGGATAATCGACGATGTGGCGGAGAAACTGCTCGGGCACTTGGGCCTTCGCGTAAGGCGTATGCGCCAGCAACTGACGGTCGCGCGCCGTCATGCTCGCATCCGTCGATGGAGAAAGCGTCGTCTGCATGCAGCCCCCGAGCGGCAGCAAGGCAACGACGAATAAGGCGAATAAGGATCTTGGCACCACCGGCCCCCGATAGCTAATGGCAGCGCCCCCAGCCTCGCCAGATTCTGCCCAAATCGTGCTGGAAACAAGGCAGCGCGGAACACGTGCGCGTGTTCGACAAAATGGGTTCCATCACCACAAACGGCAGAAGAGCGTCGCATCATCTCCATCCCCTCGCCTTGCTTTGGTCAAACGCGGCTGGACTCGTGCGCCATGGGGCCAACCTCAGCAGTTTTTGGGTGGACTCACCTCAACAGATCGGCTCGCGCCAATGCGGACGACCTACACTTGAAACACCAGGTCTTCATAAGGGAGCTGCGATGCTCGCGACGCTGAACTCCAGGCAAATCGTCGATGAGATCGTGAAGGACACGGTCAAGGGCAACGATCCGCACGACAAGGACAACGATCCGCACGACGCAGTTCAGATTCCGCCCGACATGGTGCTGACCTCGCGCCCGATCAGCGTTGCGCCCGCGCTGGCGCCGCAAATCGTGAGCCGTGCAGAGCCGAAATTCGCGCCGGGGCCCAAAGCAAATCCGGAGCCGAAATTCAGTCCTGTCGCCGAGCCTCAGGCGGCGGCGCCCTCCTTCGACACCGCCGTGCGTGTTGCAGCAAGCGATAGCCCGGTCAGGCGGAAGCGATCCGCCGCGCGCAAGTGGCTGCGCGGCGCATTCGTCACGTTCCTGTTCGCGGGCGGCAGCGCGGCCGCCACCATCGCCTGGGAGAAGCACGGCGACACCGCAAAGCAGATGCTTGCGCAATGGACGCCCGCCTTGACGTCGCTGCTGCCTGCGACATCGCAGACCGCGCCGGTCGCCGCCGCACAGGCTGCGCCGACGGAGCAGACTGCGACGGATCAAACGGTCGAGCCGTCTGCGCCGCAAACTCCAGCCGATCAACCTGCGCCGCCGCCTGCGACTCAGGTTGCAGCAGCCGCGCCCGCCGCAGCTCTGCCCGACACAGCGCAGTCGGTGGAATCGATGACGCGCGATCTCGCCGCGATGGCGCAGCAGATCGAAACGCTCAAGGCGAACATTGCCGAGCTGAAAGCCGGACAGGAGCAGATGGCGCGCGAAATGGCAAAGCCCCCGGCACCGAAGCCGGCGGCTGAGGTCAAGCCTGTCGATCCGCGCGCGCGCACATCGGCGCTCCCGCCGCGAGCTGCGGCGCCAGCGCCGCCGCCGGTTCGCAAGCCGAAGCCGGTCGTGTCGCACACTTACATGCCGGCTTATTCGCCTGCACCGCTCGCGCCCGCACCGCTCGCACCTCCGCCGTCACAGGCTGCCGCAGTCCCGCCGCCGGCCGCACCTGTGACCACGACGCAGGCCGTCGCCGATGATGACGGACCGGTCGTGCGTCCGCCGATGCCGTTGCGCTAGACGCCGACGCACCGTCGCAACATCGCGCAAGCTGTCCGACTCGATAAGTTGCGTTGAGTCCGGGTGACTACGGAGACCGATGCCTCGATCGTCTTCCGTCAAGAGAAAAGGCCGTCGGGATCTATGCCGGCGGCCTTCTCTTGCAGCTGCCGGTTCCCGGAGCCCGGTTCTGCTGCAATTCCATGCCTTATGATCACGCCGACATATTTAATAAAATCTTAAAGCACCCGCCCGTTGCACATCATTTCTGCGCCATAAGCACAGAGATTCCGCGGCCCGTTCCTTCGATAGATATCGACTCAGTGGTACCATTCGACATGTGCTGAGACTTCCACCGAAGCTCAGATCGTCACACCGGGGAATTCGGATGCCTTACTATTCCTTCGATCTCGTGGTTGGTGAAGAGTTCAAGAACCAGGGTGGAATCATCCTCGAAGACATCGAGGTCGCTTCCGATCGCGCCGATCAATTGGCGACCGAGCTGTCGCAGGTGAAGCCGGAGCTTCAGCAGAAGGGTTGCGCGGTGCGCGTCACCGATCGCGATCACAACGAGGTCTATCGCACCCCGCTCGATCCCGTGCCGGCCTGGCAGCGCTAACTACTCTTCCAGCATCGGCGGCTCGAACCAGTTCGTCAGCGACAATCCGCCGTCGACGACGAAGGCTGCGCCGGTGACGTAGCCTGACAGCTTGTTCGAGAGCACCGCGAGCGCCATCGGCGCGAGGTCCTCGGCTTCGCCGAGGCGCCCGAGCGGAATGTGCATCGCCAAAGAGGCATCCGCCACGAACCCGCCGGCCGCGATCGCACCGGGCACCAGCGCATTGACGCGGATGTCGTGACGTCCGAACGTCTTCGCGAGCTCCTTCACCAGCATCGCCATGGCCGCCTTCGCGGTCGAGTAATGCGGCAGGTTGCGCGGCGTGCCCGTATGCAGCGAGGTGAGAAACAGGAACGAGCCGGGCCGTTTCGCCGCGATCAGGCGCTTGGCGATCGCGCGTGCCAGGTGAAATCCGGCGTCGAGATTGACGGCGTGCATCTCCTGCCAGATCTTGCGATCGACCGCGAGCGCGTGGTCGGCCTCGCGCCGCGGCGGCGATGCGCTGTGCACGAAATGCGAGACCTCGCCGAGCGCCGCCTGTGCGGCGGCCAGCAGTTCATCGCAAGCCTCTAGCCTCGCGAGATCGCCGACCCACGGCACGGCCAGTTCAGGCCTGCTGCTCGCCGCGATCGCGGCACTCACCCGTTCCGCGCTCACATCGGCAAACACGGTCCGGACGCCCTCGCCGATCAGCGCCTGCGCGATCGCACGGCCGATGCCGTTGCCCGCGCCGGTGACGAGCGCCGTGTCGGTTGCGGGATCGAACGGCGTGCTGAACAGGCTCATGTCGCTCTCCGGATGGCCGGGGACGGCCACGATAGCGCACCGCAGCGGGGCGCGACAAATCAGTCCCGGCACCATTGCGGAGCGGCCCGCCGGACGCTAGCCTCCCAAAAAAATGGAGGAGATACCGAGGATGCGCACCCGTTTCCTGATGGCAGGCCTGTTACTGCTCGCCGCCCCCGCCCAGGCGGCAGACCATTCGCGCTCGACCTATGTGACGATGGTCTTGCAGGCCTTCGCCGCCAGGGTCGAGTGCCCCAACACCGATCTCGTCTATCAGGACCTCGTGCAGAAGGCGCAGCAGATGCAGCTGCCCGACGGCACCACGGAAAAGGTGCGCAAGGCGATCGCCTGGATGCACACCGGCGGCAAGATGGGCGAGAAGCAGGACGACGATCTGATGGCCGAGGTCGCGGTCGCGACCCAGGCGACCGACATGGACCAGCGCCGCCTCGGCATGCCCGGCTGGTGCGAGGCGCAGAAGGTCAACCTCGCCGGCCTGATCCGCGCCAAGGGCGGCTAACAAGGGCGGCTAGCAAGCCGGTTTTCTCAGCGTTAAGCACGCGACGGCGGACGCGCCGTCGTGGCTAACAATTGTCACAATTTTTGCCAGCATGCGGGGCCTCTTCGAAATCGAAAAGGAGAACCTCATGCGGATTATCCATGTCGTTTTCGCCGGCGCATTCGCAGCCGCCATGGCGCTGACCGCCCCGGCACTGGCAAAGAACTCCGACGCCCAGAAGGGCGAGGACAAATCGACCTCGTCGTCATCGTGTAGCGCTTATCAGCAGGCGCCTGATGGATCGTGGGAGCCGCTCCCCTGCAAGGAGATGGGCGAGCGCGGCCAGCCGCAGACGCGGAATCGCACTTCGCAGCAAGGCGAGAATCGCGGGGAGCGCTGAGCGCGCTCGGGCTCCGCGGGTGTCAGCTCTGATGCGGACCGCGTATGATCTTCATCGCGTCGGCGATGTGACGCCATTCCCTGGCCTCGTCGGCCTCGCCGCGTCCCTCGCAAGCCTGTGCCTGTTCGGCAGCCTTCGCGATCGCCGCAAAACCGTGCTGTTCCAGCATCTGCCGCGCGACGGTGTGGACCTGGACCTCGGACATCATGGGCGCTCTCCCGCTTGAAGGACACCGCGGCGCCCGGCTCGGCGCTCCACGGGTCTCTGAAAACGATCTCGCCGCAGGTCCCGTTCCGCCCTCCGCCGATCACATCGGCGCCCTGGGAACTTGAACAGCCAAACGACGAAGGCGGCCCGCCATGCCCGGCGGACCGCCTTCTCACCCACCCCAAAATGGGCCGTCGTCAGCCGCGTCCCCTACGCGACCGCCACGCGCTTGCGCTCGAAATCGTTGGGCACCTCGATGTCGACCTCCAGGGTCGACACCTCGTCGCCGCGCTCGAGACGAACGATGACCTTGGTCGGATCCAGCGTGACGTGCCTGGACACGACGGCGAGAATTTCCTCACGCAGCACGCCGAGCAGATCGGGCTGGCCACGCATGCCGCGCTCATGCGCAAGCAGGATCTGCAACCGTTCGCGAGCGACGGGAGCAGACGAGGCCTTGTTGCCGCGGAGAAGCCGAAGCAGACCCATGCTCATGCAGCCCTCCGTCGCAGCAGACGATCCATGAAGCCCTTGCGCTCGGTCGGCACCTGCATCGGCACGGTGTCGCCGCACAGCCGCCGCGCCGCGTCGATATAGGCCCGCGCGGGTGCGCCTTCGGCGTTCGACAGCGTCACCGGCGTGCCGACATTGGAGGCGCGCAGCACGTCCTGGCTCTCGGGGATGATGCCGAGCAAGGGCGTTGCGAGGATTTCGAGGATGTCCTCGATGGTCAGCATCTCGCCGCGCGCGGCGCGGGAGGGATCGTAGCGGGTGATGAGAATGTGCTTCTCGACCCGCTCGCCCTTCTCGGCCCGCACGGTCTTGGAATCGAGCATGCCGATGATGCGGTCGGAATCGCGCACCGAGGAAACTTCCGGATTGGTGACGATGACGGCCTCGTCGGCAAAGCGCATGGCCATGGAGGCGCCGCGCTCGATGCCGGCCGGGCTGTCGCAGATCACCCAGTCGAAGCGGCTGCGCAGATCGTCGATGACCTTGCCGACGCCCTCTTCGGTCAGCGCGTCCTTGTCGCGGGTCTGCGATGCCGGCAGCAGCCAGAGGTTCTCCAGCCGCTTGTCCTTGATCAGCGCCTGCGGGAGCTTGGCGACGCCCTGCACCACGTTGATGAGGTCGAACACGACGCGGCGTTCGGCGCCCATCACGAGGTCGAGGTTGCGCAGGCCGACGTCGAAATCGACGACGACGACCTTGTCGCCGCGCTGCGCCAGGGCAGCTCCTAGTGCGGCGGTCGTCGTGGTCTTGCCGACGCCGCCCTTGCCTGATGTCACGACCAGTACCTTGGCCATCTCAAATATCTCCTTCTGGTCAGTTCAGCGCAGTAATTCGCATGGTGTTGCCCTGCAGCCAGGCCTGGGCAGGCCGGCCGCGCAAGGCGGCATCGATGTCGTCGGCAGTCTGATAAAACCCATCGATTGCAAGCAGTTCGGCCTCGATCTTCTGGCAATAGATGCGCGCGCTCGTGTGACCGTTCACGCCGGCCATGGCGCGGCCGCGCAGCGCGCCGTAGATGTGGATCGAGCCGCCGGCGACGACCTCCGCGCCGGAGCCGACCGAGCCCAAAATGGTGACGTCGCCTTCCGGGAAGATCACGGTCTGGCCGGAGCGGACGGGGGTCTCGAGCAGCAGCGAGGTCGGCTTGGCCTCGGCCTTCGCTTCGGCCTTCTTCGGCGCACTCGGCTCGACCACGCAGCTGCGCCCGCCCGACAGCAGCGGCGGCATCATCGGCGTCAGACGGCCCTCCTCCACGCCCTCGATGCCGAGCACGCGGATGTTGCGGTCCTGAAGGCTGGTGAGCAGATGGCCGATGCCGGACTGGCTGAGATCGACCGAGGACAGGTCGATCACCACGGGCCGGCCGGCGAAGAAGCCGGGCGAGCGGGCGATGGTGGTGTCGATTTCCTGCAGCCAGTCCTGGATCGGAACCGTCGGCACGAACACGAAGGCCACATAGGAGCGCCCGCGCAGGCGCACCATTTGGCGTTGGACTTTTGCTGCAGCCTCCATAGCGGCCGACTCGTTCCCTGTTATTGAATGGTTAACGATGCGGCGGATATGGTTAACGGCCGGTTAATTTCTCCGTGGGGTTACGTGGGGGATGGGCCAGCTGGGGCGGGCTCGCCGAGCGCAACGGCCTTGGCCGATAGTCGACGGGGGCCCACGCCCAGCGGACAGCTGTCACCGCCCGGCTTGACCGGGCGAATCCGCCCAGTACTCCGAGACGGTTGTGATTGAACCGATGGGCCGCGGCGTACTGGATGCCCCGCCGGCGCGGGGCATGACACCGGTGTGTGGGCGAGCGCCCCCTACTTCTTCACCTTGCTCGCATCCATCTTGACGCTCGGGTCCAGCATCTTCGTCGTGAACACCGTCGTCACGTCGAACGGCTTCTCCATGCCGAGATAGGTCTGGACCAGCTCGTAATCCTTCTTCATCCGCTCGCCGTCGATCCAGCCGAGACCCTTGGTGGTCGTGAACTCGTCCGTCATCAAATACTTGATGCGCTCCCACTGGCGCTCCTGGTTGGCCTGGTCGAGACCGGAGACCTGGTCGAGCAGCGCCTCCAGGCACGGCGTAGCGTCGGCGACGCAGGCCGCAAAGGCCTTCTGCGACATGCGCACGAATTCCTCGACGAGCTTCGGATTCTTCTGGAGATAGGCACCGTTGACGATCAGCGAGTTGCCGTAAGGATTGAGCCCGATGTCCTTCCAGTTGACGTAGCCGAGGTCCTGTCCGAACTCGATCACCTTCAGATCGTGCTCGTTGTAGAAGTCGCTGATGATGTCGACCGTGTGGCTCTTCAAGCCTGCGATCTTCGCGGTCGGCCCGATATTGACGAAGCTGACGGCATCGGGCGCGAGTCCTGCGGCCTTCGCAAAGGCCGGCCACATCACGCGCGAAGCATCGCCGGGCGGATTGCCGATCTTGTGGCCGGCAAAGTCCTTCACGCCGTTCACGCCGTAGCTCTTCAGCCAGTAGAACGTCTGTCCGGTGTTGGCGTAGATGCTCATCAGCGCGACGTCGTCCGCGCCTTTGCTTTTCGCCACCAGCATGGTGGCGAGATCGGCGATGCCGAAGGGCGAGCCGCCGGAGCCGACCTTGGCGGCGGAGACGCCGGAGCCCTTGCCGACCTCGATGGTCAGGTCGATCCCCGCCTTCTCGTACCAGCCTTGCGCCTTCGCGTAATAGAACGGCGAATGGTCGGCCGTCGGCGTCCAGTTCAGGATCAGATTGACCGCCTCGCCAGCGCTCGCCGGCACCGCCGGCAGACCGAGCATGAGCGCCACAACAGCCGCCTGCAAACGCTTCATCGCATCTCTCCTCATGCCAGCGACCCGGCTTGTCGCTCTCCCCGTGTGAGGATACCAATGCAACAAGCCCGCCCTCCACTTGTCAACTGTTTGGTTGGAAATGCCCGCAAAACGTTCAGGCGACACCGTGCCGCAGCGGCGCGACCCCGTCGCCACCCGCAAGAAGCTGCTGACCGCGGCGCGCCAGGAGTTCGCCAGCCACGGCTTTGCGGGTGCCCGCGTCGACGAGATCGCGATGCGCGCCGGCGTCAACAAGCAGCTCGTCTACCACTATTTCGGCGACAAGGACGCGCTCTATCTCGCCGTGCTCGAATGGGTTTACGCCGATATCCGCGAGCAGGAGCGCCAGCTCAATCTCGAAGGCCTGCCGCCGGAAAAGGCGATCCGGAAGCTGATCGAGGCCTCGTTCGATTATCTCGCCAACAACCCTGATTTCATCGTGCTGCTGAACGACGAGAACCGCGGCGGCGCCCGCCACGTCCGCGGCTCGACCCGGCTGGAAGCCATGCATTCGCCGCTGGTGAAGAGCGTGTCCCACATTCTCCATGAGGGCGTGCGAACGGGTGTGTTCCGCAAGGGGATCGACCCGATCCAGCTCTATATCTCCATCGCCGGCCTCGGCTATTTCTATCTCTCCAATACGCCGACGCTGTCGGCGATCTTCGGCAAGGACCTGTCGAGCCGGGCCGCCAAGCGCGCCCGCCGCCGCCATGTCGTCGATCTCGTGCTGCATTCGCTCCGGCCGTAATCAACCAACTGGTTGAAACTTCCCGCGGGGACGGTTAAGCTCGCCCCCGGCGGCATCGTCGCTGCCGACAACAGGGAGCAAATGGTGACGGGAGACGGCGCACGCGCCTCGCGCAGCTTTGCGATCATCCTGATCGTGCACCTCGCCGTGCTCGTGCTGTGGCAGGTCGCGGTCGATGCCTTCCACGTCCCGAAATTCATCCTGCCCTCCCCGCTGGCGACGGTGCAGACGCTGGGAACAGCGAGCTATTCCTGGGGCGCCAACACGCTGGTCACGGCGATCGAGATCGTCGGCGGCTTCGCGCTCGGCGCCTTCGTCGGCGTTGCGCTGGCCGTGATCTTCAGCTGGGCGCCGCTGCTGAGCCTCATGCTGCTGCCGCTGTTCGTGACCTTGAACATGATCCCGAAGGTCGCGCTCGGCCCATTGTTCATCGTCTGGTTCTCCTACGGCATCGTGCCGAACATCCTGATCGCCTTCAGCATCTGCTTCTTCCCGATCCTGCTCACCACCGCGCGGGGCCTGCGCGAGGTCGAGCCCGACCTGCTCGATCTCGTCAGATCGCTGCGCGGCTCGCGCTGGACCCTGTTCCGCAAGATCCAGCTGCCGGGATCGCTGCCTTATGTGTTCTCCGGCATGAAGGTCGGCGCCATCCTTGCGGTCGCCGGTGCCATCGTCGGCGAGTTCATCGCCTCCGAGCGCGGGCTCGGCTACCTCATGATCCAGGTTCAGTCCTCGCTCGATACGCCTGCGATGGTGATGGCCGTCGTGCTGCTGACCCTGCTCGGCGTCGCGCTCTACGGCCTGGTCCTCGTCCTCGAACGCATGTTCGTGGTCGGCGATGCAAGACAAACCTGAAACGGCAGAACTAAGGACCGCCCATGCTGCTCACCCGCCAGACACTGCCGAAGACCATCCCCGACATCGCGGCGCTCGACGATCTCCTGTGCCGGCCGACGCAGGCGCTGATCGACGACCTCAGGAAGGTCGATGGCGACATCATGATTTTGGGCGTCGGTGGCAAGATGGGCCCGACGCTGGCCGGGCTCGCCAAGTCAGCCGTGCCCGATCGCCGCGTCATCGGCGTCGCTCGCTTCAGCGAGGCCGGCGTGGAGGACTGGTTGCATGGGCGCGGCGTCGAGACCATCAATTGCGATCTGATGGACGAGATCGCCATTCAATCGCTACCCAAGGTGCCCAACATCATCTTCATGGCCGGCCGCAAGTTCGGCGCCGAGGGCGATTTGTCGCTGACCTGGGCGATGAACGCGCATGTGCCGGCGCTGGTCGCGCAGGCCTTCCCGTCGTCGCGGATCGTGGCGTTCTCGACCGGCTGCATCTATCCCTTCGTCCCCGTCGACGGCAAAGGCGCGACCGAGGACATGGCGCCGAACCCGCCCGGCGAATACGCCCAGTCCTGCGTCGGCCGCGAGCGCATGTTCGAATATTTTTCGCGCAAGTTTGGAACGCCCGGCCGGCTGTTCCGCCTCAACTACGCGATCGACATGCGCTACGGCGTGCTGCACGACATTGCCACAAAAGTGCTGACGGGCACCCCGATCGACGTCAGCCTGGGCCACGTCAACTTCATCTGGCAGGGCGATGCGTCCGCGCAGGCGCTGCGCTGCCTGGCGCATTGCACGACGCCGACCTCGCCGATCAATGTCAGCGGCCACGAGATCCTCGCGGTGCGTGACCTCGCGCAAAAGTTCGGCGCAAGGTTCGGCCGCGCACCGGTGCTGACGGGCAAGGAAGAGCCGACGGCGTGGCTGACCGACACGTCGAAAGCGGTCGAGCTGTTCGGCCTGCCGGTCGTCGACACCGAGCAGTTGATCGCCTGGACCGCGGACTGGGTCTCCCGTTCCATGCCGAGCCTCGGCAAGCCCACCAAATACGAGGTGCGCGATGGACGCTACTGACGGTCCGCCCGTCCTCAAGCTCGGCATCGAGGATGCCATCGCCGGACTCGCGCTGTCGACGGAAGCGCACTGGAACCAGACCGAGGACGACTGGCGCATCTTCCTGCGCGATGGGGTCGTGTTTGGCATCCGCGACGGCGTGCGGCTGATCGCGACCGCCGCTCTGCTGCCCTATTCCGGCAACAACGCCTGGATCAGCATGGTGCTGGTATCAGGCACGCACCGCCGCCGCGGCTTTGCCACACGCCTCGTCGATGCCTGCCTGGAAACGGCGCGCAGGAACGGCCTGACGAGCTGGCTCGACGCGACGCCCGACGGTGCGGCCGTCTACGGCCCGCTCGGGTTCACGCCGACGCTGCAATTGCGCCGGCTGAAGCTGGTGAGGCCCTCGCGAGCGGAAGCGCCACCATCCTCATCCGCGACCATCGACGCATTGCGCGCGCGGGACCGGCGGGCCACCGGTTTCGACCGGAGCGCCCTGCTCTCCGCCTTCGCACAGCGCTACGGCTCGCGCATCGTCTCCGCGAATGGAGCCATCGCGCTGGTTCGCGACGGCCGGACCGCCCGCCATATCGGCCCGTTATTTGCCGATCACGCCGCAACGGCGTTAGCCCTGGTTGATGCGATCGCACGATCCGAGACCGGTCCGCTTTTGATCGACGCCATCGCCTCGCAGGCCGCGTTCCTGGAAGGATTGACCGCCTCGGGGTGGACCATCGAGCGCCCGTTCCAGCGCATGCGGTTCGGCCCCGCCACAGCCATGGCCGAGGAAGTGCCGTTCGCCGTCGCCGGCCCTGAATTCGGATAGGACATCATGCACCACAGCCAGATCAACGCCGACATCCGCAAGCTGATCGCCGAGGGCACCGTGCTGCCGGCGCATCCCCTCGCGCTCACCGCCGGGCGTCAGTTCGACAAGCCGCATCAGCGCGCGCTGACGCGTTATTACATCGATGCCGGCTCGGGCGGCCTTGCGGTCGGCGTCCACACCACGCAATTCGCGATCCGCGACGTCGGCCTCTATCGTCCCGTGCTCGAGCTTGCAGCGGAGACCGCCGCGAGCTGGACCAAACGTCCGCTGGCGATGGTCGCCGGCCTTGCCGGCCCGACCCGGCAGGCCACCGCTGAGGCCCGCACCGCACGCGACATCGGCTATCACGCCGGCCTGCTCAGCCTCGCCGCGATGAAAAACGCCTCCGAGGACGAGATCATCGCGCATTGCGCGGCGGTTGCCGCCGAGATCCCGCTGGTCGGCTTCTACCTCCAGCCGGCCGTCGGCGGCGTCATCCTGTCGAGCCGATTCTGGCAGCGCTTTGCCTCGATCGACAATGTCATCGCGATCAAGATCGCGCCGTTCAACCGCTATCGCACGCTCGACGTGCTCCGCGGCGTCGCGGCCGCCGGCGCGCTCGACCGCGTCGCGCTCTATACCGGCAATGACGACCACATCCTGCTCGACCTGATGCTGCCGTTCGACCTGCGCGACAAGGGCGTCACCACGCGTACCTATTTCAAAGGCGGCCTGCTCGGCCATTGGTCGGTCTGGACCGCGAGCGCCATCAAGCAATTCGAGCGCTGCAAGGCGGCGCGGCACAAGGACAGCGTGCCGGCCGACCTTCTCGCGCTCGATGCCCGTGTTACCGATTGCAACAGTGCCTTCTTCGACGTCGCCAACAATTTTCACGGCTGCATCGCCGGCTGCCATGAGATTTTGCGGCGCCAGGGCCTGATGCAGGGCCTGTGGTGCCTCGACCCGACCGAGGGCCTCAGCCCCGGCCAGCAAGACGAGATCGACCGCGTCTGCCGCGAGCATGCCGACCTCAGCGACGATTCCTTCGTCGCGGCGAACCTCAACAAATGGCTGGCATGAGCTCAAAACCCTTCATCAGCCTGCAAGGCGTCCGCAAGGTCTATCGCAGCGGCGGCGCCGAGTTTCTGGCGGTGTCCGACGTCACCATGGACGTGCAGGAAGGTGAGCTGGTCTCGCTGGTCGGCCCGTCCGGCTGCGGCAAGACCACGGTGATGAAAATTCTGGCCGGCCTGCACGGCGCCGACGGCGGCACCGTGACGATCGGCAACGACAAGAGCCCGTTCGATCCGGCCCGCGACATCGGCATGGTGTTCCAGCAGGCGCTGCTGTTGAAATGGCGCACCATCCTGGACAACGTGCTGCTGCCGGCCGAGATCGTCGGCCTGCCGATCAAGGCGGCGCACGAGCGGGCACGAGATCTGCTCAACCTCGTCGGGCTTGCCGGCTATGAGCAGAAATATCCGCAGCAGCTGTCGGGCGGCATGCAGCAGCGCACCGCGATCGCGCGCGCCTTCATTCACGATCCGAAGCTGATCCTGATGGACGAGCCGTTCGGCGCGCTGGATGCGCTGACGCGCGAGCAGATGAACCTGGAGATGCTGCGGATCTGGCGCGAGAGCGGCAAGACCATCATCTTCGTCACGCACTCGATCCAGGAAGCCGTGTTCCTGTCCTCGCACTGCGCCGTGCTGACGGCGGGGCCGGCGAAGATGGCCGACTATTTCCCGATCGACCTGCCCTTCCCGCGCGACCTCCCGCTCAAGACCACGGACGCGTTCGGCGCCTATGCGCGGCGTATCTATGCCAGGCTGGGCCTCGCCGCCGCCTGACGCGAACGTTCAAAACTCTCCGCCGACACCGACATAGGCCGTGTGCTCGGTGCCGCCGCCATTGCCGTAACCGCCAACGACGGTGAGCGGCATGGCGGTGTTGAGCCGGTGCGCGAAACCTACGCCGAAGCCGCCTTCACCGTGGAACGCCGAACCGCGCACCTGCCAGGTCGTCTTGCCCGGCGCCGACGGCATCGGTGCGCTTGCCGCTGCAACCGCCGCGGCAATGCCGCGCCTGGCCTCGGTGAGATTGTTGCCGATCTGCGCCTGGAGCGAACCGATCTGCGACTGGAATCCGGAGGTGATGCCGGAGAGCTGGCTCATGTTGACGGCATCGGTCGGGGCAACGCCGGCCGCGACATTGGTGAGGCGCCGCTCGTTGCCGGCCGTGCCGAACGACACGGTGTTGGCCGCGGTCGCGACCGAGCCGGCGCCGATCGCGACGGAATTGGTTGCCGACGCCGTCGCATTGATGCCGAGGGCCAGCGAATTGGTGCCATCCGCCCGTGAGCTGCTGCCGAGCGCCGTGCCGCCGGTGTTGGCCACGGCCGAAGCGCCGAGTGCGGTGGCGCCGGTCCCGGTTGCGTTGGCGGACGTCCCGAGCGAGGTCGTCGCCTCGCCATTGGCGTTGCTGAAGACGCCGACCGACGTTGCGGTGGTGCCGGTGGCGATCGAGTTGCCGCCGAGCGCCGTCGCGGAATTGCCGTTGGCGACGCTGGTGTCGCCAATGGCCGTCGCAAGGGTCCCCGTTGCCTTGCTGCCCTGACCGTAGGCACTGGCGGCCGCGCCATTGGCCGTGCTGTTGGTGCCGGTCGCGGTGGCGTATTGGCCGGTGGCCTTGCTGTTCTGGCCGGTCGCGGTCGCAAAGTCGCCACTGGCCAGGCTGCTGGCGCCGGTTGCGGTCGCGTTGTTGCCGAGGGCGTTCGCGCTCGCCCCCGACGCGGTTGCAGCCGTGCCGAATGCCGCGCTGCTTGCTCCGGTCGCCGTGGCCGTCGCCCCACTTGCGAATGCTGATTGGCCGATCGCGGTTGCGCTGGCACCGATCGCGCTGGAGTGTGTACCGGCTGCTGTGGCGCCCTCGCCGGTCGCAGTCGCGTTGTCGCCGAAGGCGCTGGCCGAGGGTCCGGTTGCAGCGGCGGCAAGGCCGATTGCGGTAGCGTTATCGCCGGTCGCGTTCGACGAGGAGCCGACGGCAACCGCCGCATTGCCGTTTGCGCTGGATGAGTAGCCGTAGGCAGAGGCGAAGATACCCTCTGTGGTCGAGCTCGGCCCCACCGCTGTGGCAAAGCCGGATGGTGCGTTGTTGACGCCGCCGCCGGCCGAATAGTCGGCCGCCATCGCCGAACCGGTGTGGAGGAACGTGGTCGCGAGGAGAAGAGCCAGGAGCGGCGCGATCGGCCTGAGGTTTCTCCTGCCAGCCGCTCCAATAATGCCGTTCGTTGAGGTCATTTTCGACTCCATTCCCTGCTTGCTGCAAGGTCTGGAGGAATGGGTGGAAGCGCACATCAACCGTACGGTTGAAGACGTATGAGCGGTCCCATCCCGCTATCGCTTTTCGGCGGGATGTTGCTGGAATGCATCGCTGCGCATAGCGAGGGCTACGCCCTCAGAACTCGTAGGGTGGGCAAAGCGACAGCGTGCCCACCACAAGCAAGTGGTGGGCACGGCGCAAGTGCGCCTTTGCCCACCCTACAAGAGCGGGGCGCGGCGTGGTTACCGCGCCCCTGATCGCGCTCAGGTCTTGTTGCGCATCTTGCTGAGCAGATAGTTGTCGTAGAAGTTTTCCGCGATCTGCGTGTAGAACAGCAGCTCTTTCATATACGCGTCGTGGCTTTCCTTGGTCCGCTTGAACAGGTCGCTCTTGGCGGCGAGCTCGTTCAGATGCTCCTGGGTGGCGTTGTAGCAGGCCTCCAGCACCGGCTGCGGGAACGCCTTCAGCTCCGCGCCATTGGCGAGCAGCCGCTTCAGCGCAGCCGGATTGACGCTGTCGTACTTTTCCAGCATCCACGCGCCGGCTGCGGATGCAGCCTGGTTGACGATCGCCTGGTACTGCTTCGGCAGGCTCGCCCATTTCTCGTCGTTGACGATCATGTGCAGCATGGCGCCGCCTTCCCACCAGCCGGGGAAGTAATAGTACTTGGCAACCTTCTGGAAGCCGAGCTTCTCGTCGTCATAGGGGCCGACGAATTCGACCGCGTCGATCGTGCCCTTCTCCAGCGCCGGATAGATGTCGCCGCCCGCGATCTGCTGGGGCACGACGCCGAGCCTGGCCAGCACGTGGCCGCCCATGCCGGCGATGCGGAATTTGAGGCCCTTGAGATCGTCGACGGTCTTGATCTCCTTGCGGAACCAACCGCCCATCTGGGTGCCGGAATTGCCGCAGAGGATGGCGTGCGCCTTGAACGGCTTCAGCGCCTCGTTGGTGAGGTCGGCGCCACCGCCGAAATGCCACCAGGATTCCTGATGGCGGTGATTCATGCCGAACGGCGCGCCGGTGGCGTAGGCCAGCGCCGGCTCCTTGCCGATGTAGAAATAGAGCGGCGTCTGCGCCATCTCCACCGAGGCCGTGCTGACGGCATCGAGGGCCTGCAGGCCGGGAACGATCTCGCCAGCACCAAAGGTCTGGATCTGGAATTTGTTGTCGGTGGCCTCGGCAACATATTTCGCGAAGGTCTGCGCCGTGCCGTAGATGGTGTCGAGCGACTTCGGGAAGCTCGAGGTCAGGCGCCATTTGATCTCGGGCGCGCCTTGCGCGATCGCAGGTGCAGCAACCAGCGTCGTCGCGCCGGCGACCGCGCCGCCCTTGAGGAATGTACGGCGTTTCATGGTGGGGACTCTCCCTAAATCAAGGCTTGAAATGGATGGCCTGAGGCTACGGTCTTCCCGGACCGTTTGCCCGCTCCCGGCACGCAGTTCAAGCCATGATAAAGATGGGGCGACCTGCCAAATGACGACATCCGCGGCAGGGCGGGCGACCGCTCAGCTATCCTCGACAAAGCTCGACAGCGCGCGCCGCAAATCCTTGTAGGCGCGCGGTCCAATCCTGGCCGCGAGCGCCTTGTCGCTTTCGGCTGCCGCCGGCCGCAGCCGGCCCAGTAGCGTCGTCCCGGCTTCGGTCAAATAGAGCACGTAATAGCGGCGGTTGATCGTAGATGCCGTGCGACGCACGAGGCCACGACCTTCCAGATGGTCCACCAGCCTGCCAAGCCCGGCCCGTTCGATCGACAACAGCTGCGCGACGGCAAGCTGGTTGACGCCGGGATTGGCGTCGATCACGCAGAGCACGGAAAACTGGGCGGGACTGATTTCGAAAACCGCCAATTGCCGGCTGAACTCCTTGAAGATCCAGAGCTGCGCCCGGCGGATGCCGTAGCCGAGCAGCTGGGAAAGGTCACCCAGCGCGAGCGGTTTCGCCCGCGCGGGCTTCGGGCTCGACACGATGCGCGGCGGCGCTCGCAGCGGCTTCGTCGCGCGGGGCGCGCGCCGCGGTCGCGTGACCCGTTTCCCGGCTTGGGCCTTGCCTGGCTGCATCGACGCATCTTTCGCAAGGCCGGTCGAGCTGCATCCGGCGGGGTGAGGATTCGGACAGGAAGTCTAACGCAACGCGGCTCGATCGAGAAGCCGGACGCAACCTCGCTCTGCGCATACAGCTTCCACGACAGGTTGCACGGCAATATCGCGCGATGCGTCATGTTGACACGGCAACATCGCTCGCCTAAGGATCGTCGAGAGCCTGTCGCGACACGAGCGGGTTCAAGGGGAGCGAACGTCCGTGCCGTCATCTGGGGGTGGCGCCGATCCGCATGCCATCGCGCATCGCGGCGGCATGGTTTTGCGCAGGCGAAGCTGCGCTGCCGCTCATCGCGGCTATGGGCGCATGTCCCCAAACAGCAATCTCACACGTCAATCTGACCACTCAACGCCTCGCCGGCCGGCGATCGCGTCGGTGCGTTTTGTTCGATCATCAATCGTGAAACTGGGAGGGACTTGAGATGAAACGACGACTTCTCGCTTCGACCATCATGGCCGGTTGCGCGGCGCTCGGCACGCAGGCCATTGCGCACGGATTTCCGCCGAGCGGCGTCGCGCCGCGCGCCTCCTGCACCGCCCTCACCGGCCTCACGCTGCCGAACACGCAGATCCTGAGCGCGACCCAGAAGACGGGCTATTGCAACGTGGTCGGCATCATCAACAAGCGCGTCTCGACGCAGGATCCCGATCACTTCACCTACGGCATCGGCTTTGCGCTCAACCTGCCCAACACCTGGCACGGCCGCTTCGAGATGATGGGCGGTGGCGGCACCGACGGCAGCCTCAATCCCGATCCGCAAGGCGCCGCCGGCACCGAGCTCGGCCAGGGCTGGGCCGTCGCCGCTGACGATGGCGGCCACGAAGACAGCGCCAGCAATGTCGTCGGCGGACATCAGGATGATGACGCCAATGCCGGCGGCTCCGCGCATTTCGCCATCGACGCGCAAGCGCGCCGCGACTACGGCTACAACGGCATCGAGAAGACCGCGACGATCTCCAAACAGATCATCTCCTATTTCTACGGTCTCGACACCGCCTATTCCTACATCATGGGCTGCTCCAACGGGGGCCGCGACGCCATGGTGGCATCGCAGCGCTTTCCGTGGCTGTTCGACGGCGTGATCTCGCAAAATCCCGGCTTCAACCTGCCGCAGGCGGGCCTCGCGGAAGCCTGGAACGAGCAGGTGCTTGGCACGCTCGCAACCAGCAACGACGTCAATGGACAGCCGTTCATTCCGGACACGTTTCCCGTGCAGGATCTCCAGGTGGCCTCAGCCGCGATCCTGAGCGCCTGCGACGCGCTCGATGGCCTCGTCGACGGCATCATCGACAATTACCACGCCTGCACGGCGAAGAAGGTGTATCCGGCGCTCGCCAGCTACACCTGCGGCTCCGGCTCGCACGGCAGCACGCCGCATGGCGGCACCTGCCTGACCGGCGCGCAAGTCGACGCGCTCAAGAAGATTTATGCCGGCCCGGTCAACAGCAAGGGACAGCGGCTCTATTCGAACTGGTTCTGGGACGCCGGCATCTGGACGCCGCCGACCGCGCCCGGCGCGGGCTGGCAACTCTGGAACGTCGTCACCGCGCCGGTGCCTGGCGTCAACACCGCGATCAACCTGACGCTCGGCGCCGGCGCGATCCCGATGATCTTCCAGACGCCGCCGGTGGTCACGCCCGTCAACGGACCGAACGGCCAGGAAGCCTTCGTGTTCAAATTCAACTTCGACACCGACGCGCCGAAGATCTTCACCAGGACGGCGGCCTATCCCGAAAGCAGCATGGACTTCATGGCCGCGGTCTCGACCGATCTGCGGCCGTTCAGGGCGCGCGGCGGCAAGCTGATCGTCTCCTCCTCGGTCAATGACGGCATCTTCTCCGGCGCCGCGATCGCCCGCTGGTACCGCAACATGGACCGCCGCATGAGCGGCCGTGCGATCGATTTCGCGCGGCTGTTCATGGTGCCGAACATGGCCCATTGCGGCGGCGGCGCGGCCACCGCGAGCTTCGCGACGAACCAGCTCAAGGCCATCACCGACTGGGTCGAGAAGGACATCGCGCCGGACCGCATCGTCGCGACCAACACCAACGCCACCTCGCCCTATCCCGCGGGGGGATTGTTCGATCCGCGCGTCGCCCAGAACTTCCCGACCGGCGGCACGCGGCCACTCTGCGTCTATCCGAAGATCGCGGCCTACAAGGGCAGCGGCTTGACCAACGATGCCGGCAGCTTTGCCTGCATCGATCCCGGCTTCAAGCACGGCGGCGACCACGACTTCCACGACGATGACGACGGGCGCGGCGACGACCACAGGCCCTGACCGGGACTTCTGCAACAAGCCAAACCAGCCCGGCGCGCGGTTCTGCCGCGCGCCGTATGAGGATCGTGCAGACCGGCGCCCCAATCCGTGGAAACATCGCTCGGCGTGGCGATGGAAAGGGCGCCGCTCTCAGAGCAGCTTCGCACTCACGAACAGCGCGCGCACGGCGTTGGTCGCCTGCACGACGAGCATGGCGTTGTCGGCGGCGCCTTCGAGCGCAGCGACCGCGTCCTCATGCAGCGAGCGGAATTCCATCCACTCGACCGATTTGAAGTTGGTGAGGAATTGATAGGCCTGGCCGACGGTCGCAATCGCCAGCGTATCACCGTTCAGCTTGATCTTGAACGTGGTACGCAGCGGGGTCTCGGAACTTTGGGGATCACTCATGGGCTGCTTCTGGACGAGGGCGGCTTAACGAAGGGGAAACGGCAACCCCGCCGCAGCAGGCAGACGTCGGATATCGAATGTCAGGAATCGGTGCTCGCGCGCTGCGAGGCCGTCGCCGATCCGCTCAGGCTCGGCACCACGACGAGGCGGTTGAACTCGCCGTTGTCCCAGGCCTTGAGGAAGCGATCATAGTCCTTGATCGAGACGCAGCCGTTGGAGTCGCCGCGCGGCCCGAGCATGTAATTGTGGGTGAGAAGCCCGACGCGGCCGAGCGCGCTGGTGCCGTCGGTGGGCGTCAGGCGCAGTGCGCGAACGCCGTGGAACAGTCTTTCGCGCGGTTTCAAATCGTAGGTCGCAGGCGGGGTCGCACCGACCATGCGCTGGTCGACATGGTCAGGGTCGTCCATCAGCGCGCCCATGCCCGAATGGGCTTCCAGCGCCAGGCCGCTCGGCAGGTAAAGCGCCTTGGCCTTGATGTCGTAGACCGCCGTCCGCGAATCGTAGCCGAGGGCGGCGAGATCCGGGGCCTTGGCGAACAGGCCGTCGCCGGGCGTCAGCGAGGCCAGCTTGATCTTGTCGGTGAATTTCTCGAAGAAGTTGCGGTTGTCGACCCTGGGGTTGGTCTCCGCATAGGCCTGGCTGGAGGCGATCTGGGCGGAGAAGTCCGCCTGGGCCGGGCGTGAGCGCGGCATCGGGATGGCATCGGCACGCTGCTGCGACGGCCTCGTCTCGTCAACGACGTGCCGGTCGTCCTCGGTCAGGGTCGAGCGCCAGTCGTCGCCCTGGAGCTTCTGGGCCAGCATCGCCCTGGCGTCGCGCAGCTTGAGCTGGACCGCGTTCACGGCGGAGCGCTCCAGTCCCCGCAGGCCGGTGTCACGGGCGGGCTGGCTGCCGGACAGCGAGGCGAAACGGTCGTCGAACGAAGGGCCATTGGTGTTGGTGGGATTGGCCGGAGGCAGCGCGGCAGTGATCAGCGGGGTCGAATCGCCCATATCTGCGACCCACGCGGCAGCGCCCAGTGCCAGCGCGACGGCAGCCAGAGACAGCAATATCGTCTCCGCTCGCCCAATACGGCGGCGCGACAACACCCTCTCGGCGCGTGCGCGGTCGGAAACCATCAGATCCCCAAAATCGACCCCCGGGGGGCCCAACCCCCGCCCGGAGACTCTATACCAGCTACCACATTGGGAGCCAAAAGTTAGGCATAATCGCGGCCGGCAAAGCACCCCTAGGGTATCCAATGACCGATCCTTTCGATCTAGACCGGTTCGTCCAGGCCCAAAACCCTGTTTTTCGCGCCGTCCTGGGGGAGCTGACCCGGGGCCGGAAGCAGAGCCACTGGATGTGGTTCGTCTTCCCGCAGATCGCCGGGCTCGGCTTCAGCGCCATGTCGCAGCGCTATGCCATCGGCTCGCGGGCGGAGGCCGAAGCCTACCTCGCCCATCCCGTCCTCGGTCCTCGCCTGATCGAATGCACCGCGCTCGTCCTCGCCGTCGAGGGACGGACCATCAACGCGATCCTCGGCGCGCCCGACGACGCCAAATTCCGCTCGTCGATGACGCTGTTCGGCGCGGTGTCCGACCAGCCCGCCTTCGATCAGGCACTCGCCCGATATTTTGCAGGCGACCGCGACCGCGCGACGCTGGACATCCTCGCCAGGCTCGATCGCCTCGCCTAGACGCGCCGGGTCAGCGTCCCTGAAAGACCGCCGCGCGACGCTCGATGAACGACTGAATGCCCTCCTTCGCATCAGCGCTGCCGAGCACGCGGTCCCGAATTTTTGGAATGTAGGCGATCGCGGCCGGCTCGCCGCCTTCGACATATCTGGCCGCCGCTTCCTTGGTCACCTGGATGCCGAGCGGCGCATTGCGCGCGATGATGGCGGCGAGTGCCATCGCCCGCTCGACCTGCTCTCCCGGCGGCACGACCTCCTGGACGAGGCCGATCGCGAGCGCGCGCTCCGCCGAGAACTCGTCGCACAGGAACAAATGGTACATCGCATCGCCCCAGCCGGCCCGCGACAGAAAGCGGAAATGGGCGCCGCCCAGTGGCGCGATGCCGCGCTTCGCCTCCATCTGGCAGAAGCGCGAATCCGCAGCCGCCACCACGATGTCGCCGGCGAGCATCAGCTCGATGCCGATGGTGAACACGACGCCCTGCACGGCGGTGACAACAGGCTTGCGGCAGCGCTTGGCAAGTCCGAACGGATCGACATTGCCTTCCTTGACGTTGCGCTTCTCAGCAGCAGGTCCGAAGAATTTCGGCATGTCGAGGCCGGCGGTGAAATCCCCACCTTCCGCACAGATCACGCCGACACGGTAGGCCTCGCTGTCGTGCAGCTCGGTGAGCGCATCGGACAGTTGCTCCATCATCGCCGGGGTGAACGCGTTCTTCTTCGCGGCATTGTCGACGATGATCTTGAGGACGTGGCCGTGCACCTCGGTGCGAATGCATCCCTCGCTCATACGCTTCTCTCCATGATTGATCGCTTGGTGTTGGCGGCGCGTCAGGCCTGCGGCTGAAGCGCCGCGCGGATCGCGTTGACCCGCTCCGGCGTGAACACACCGGTCTCCAGGAGCTGGAGGATCGAGAGCACGCCGCCCCGCGATCCCCAGCTCCCCTCCTCGATGATCTCGAAATTTACCCACCAGGTCGGGGCCGGCGCCGGCATGTCGCAGGCTTCCGCGAGCCGGGCCAGCACGTTGCGGATCACCTCGGACCGCACCTCCGCCGGCCACGCCGCGTTCATCACGGCGATCGTGATGGTGATGATGTCGCGTGGCGTGTCCTGGTCGGACAGAAGCCGGCCGCCGATCGCCATGCAATCGGCCGGCAGATCGTGGAAATGGACCTGAAAGCCCATGCGCGCAGCCGGCAGAAGCTGGCCGATTTCAGGCTCGAGCACGACATCGGTCAGGCTTTCGGCAAGGCGTCGGCGCTGCGCCAGGCCGAGCCGTCCGGCGGGTGCGGTTACCGTGATGATGGTCAACTGACGTCCCTCCCACGAACTATGACGAGTGTCATATTCAGGATCGCTTGCCTATGTCAAGCGTCATAGTCTAGGAAAGGAAGCCACATGCAGGATCTCCCATGACCGCCAGCACACGTGAGAAGATGATCGCCGGCGCCGCCGACCTGATGAGCCGGCGCGGCATCAACGCCACCAGCATGCGCGACGTCGTTCGTCACACGGCGACGCCGCGCGGCTCGATCAGCCACCACTTTCCGGACGGCAAACGGCAGTTGATCGCCGATGCCGTGACCTTTGCCGGCCAGCAGGTGTCCATTCCCCTCGAGAAGGCCATGAGCGAACGCGGCGTCATGGGCGGCTTGAGGGCCTTCGTCGCATCATGGCGGCGTCGGCTGGAAGCGACCGGCTTCGAGGCCGGCTGCCCGGTGCTCGCCGTTGCCGTCGACCGCTATGTCGGCGAAGCCTCCGGCAAGGAGGACGAGACGGCGCAGCAGCATCTGCTCGACCTCGCCGACGGCGTGTTCGCCGATTGGCGCCAGATCATGCGCGCCGCCCTGCTGCGCGAAGGGCTCGCCGCGGAGCGGGCCGATCGGCTCGCAACGCTCGTCGTTGCCTCGATCGAAGGCACGGTCGCGATGTGCCGCGCAAGCCGCAGCGCGGCTGCGCTCGATCAGGTTCACGAAGAGCTGGAGACGGTCCTGTCCACCGCCCTCGCCCGCACGACCGGATAGATGGAGACGAAACCGATGGATTTGTCCCGACAGCGCGAGCTCGCCCGCCATCTCGCCGATCTGCGCCGCGAGGGCCGGCAACAAAGCGGCCTCGAGGGACGGCTGGTGCCACCGGACGCCGACACCGCGTACCGCATCGCGCAGATGGTGGAAGAGGAATTGGGCTGGGAGGTCGTCGGCTGGAAGATCGCCGGCATGAAGTCCGGGCTCCAGCGCCAGCTTCGCATCTCTGCGCCGATCTACGGGCGGGTGTTCGCGCCCCTGATCAAGCCGTCGCCCGCAAGCGTCGAGCACGCCAGGCAATGCAGCCCGATTCCGGAGGTCGAGTACCAGGCACGCCTCGGCGCCGACCTGCCGCCGCGCGCAACGCCCTATACGGTGGACGAGGTCGGCGATGCCGTCGCCTCGCTGCATCCCGGCATCGAGCTCGCCGAATGCCGCTTCGTTCACGACGCGGCGTTTCCGCCGATGCCCGCGATCATGGCCGATGGCTCCGGGTCGGGAACGATCGTGCTTGGTGAGCCCATCGCCAACTGGCGCAGCCGCGACATTGCCAATCAGGACGTCGTTCTCACTTGCAACGGCGCCGAGCGACGTCGTGGCCGCGCGGCGGAGGCGATCGATCATCCGCTGGTGCCGCTCGCCTGGCTCGCCAACGAGCTGTCGCGGACCGGCATCGGTCTCAAGGCGGGGCAGACCATCAGCACGGGCACGCTCACCGGCATGCTGCGGCCGAAGGCGGGCGAGACCTATGTCGCCGATTTCGGTCCGCTGGGAACTGTGAGCGCGACCTACAACTGAGGCCGGATCCGGCGGCGAAGAGCGTAAACCCGGGATTAACGTCGCCTGCCTATGTTCCGAGCAAATAATTCTCCCGCGCCAATTGCCGGACAGATCATGAAAATCGGAACGCTCCTGACCACCGCCATCGTCTCGCTCTCGACCGTCGGCGGCGGCCTTGCCGTCTACGTCGCCGTGACGAAATACCAGACGATGGAGCGGATCACCGAAGCGCAGGGACGGCTCGCGATCGTCCGCGCGGTCAGCGACATCCCGCGCTATCTCAACCCCGAGCGCGGCTTTTCCACCAACATCCTCTATGGTCCTGCCACCATCGACCCGGCGCTGCTCGCCGAGCAGGACAAGTTGCGCAAGCAGACCGACGGCGCCCGCGACAGAATGAATGCGCTGCGCAAGGAGTTGCCCGGCCCGTTCGACGACGGCAACAGCATCGGCGGCAGCATCGACGGTATCAATTCGAAATTCACCTCGCTGCGCGAGGCGATCGACAAGGCGATGGCGGGACCGCCGGAGGCGCGCAAGGACGCGGCGAAGAAGATCGTCGCCGACAACGCCGTGCTCAACGGCGGCGTGACCGCGCTGCTCAACGAGCAGGTCCGACGCATGGCCATCCTCAACGGCGATGCCTACCGGCAGGCTAGCTATGCCAACATCGCGATGACATTGCGCGACGTGGGCGGCTTCAACTCCAGCCTGCACAAGAATCTCGTCGGGGGCAAGAAACCGGCGACCGACGCCGAGAAGAGCGACATCGCCCGCTCGCAGGGCCGCAACGACCAGATCGTGATGTCGTTGCAGGAGCTGCGCGGCAATCCGGCAACTCCGGCGAACGTCGCCGCGGCGCTGGAGAAGTTCAACGCGATCTATGTCGAGGAGTTCGGCCGCGAGCTCAAGCTGGTGAAGGACGGTGCGGTCAGCGGCAAGTACGAACACGACATGGACACCTATTACGCCGCCACGCAGCGCGGCCTCGGCACCATCATCGAGGTCCGCGACGCGTTCTACGACAACGCCGAACACATTCTCGCCGGCGCCTCCTCGGCGGCACGCACCAGCTTCACCATCGCGCTGCTCGGCCTTGCCGCCGTGCTGATCGCCAGCATCGGCCTCGTCGTGATCGTCCGTCGCCGCGTCTGCGCGCCGATCGTCGACCTGACGACGCGGATGTCGCGGCTTGCCGACGGCGAGGTCGCGGAAAGCATCCCCGGCGCCGAGCGCTCCGACGAGGTCGGCGCGATGGCCGCCGCCGTGAAGGTGTTCAAGGACAACATGATCCGGGCCGACCGGCTCGCGGCCGAGAAACAGGCCGAGAACGACGGCAAGATGCGCCGCGCACAGGCGCTCGACGGGCTCACGCGCGCGTTCGAGGCCAAGGTCACCGAGCTCGTCGGCGGCCTGTCCCGCGCTTCATCCACCATGGAAAGCACGGCGCAGTCGATGACCTCGACGGCGGCCCAGACCAACAGCCAGGCGGCGGTCGTCGCCGCCGCCTCCGAGCAGACCTCGACCAACGTGCAGACCGTTGCCAGTGCCACGGAAGAGCTGACCTCCTCGATCGCGGAGATCGGCCGTCAAGTGGCGCAAAGCACCGAGATCGCGGCGCGCGCCGTCGACAACGCCCGCCGCACCGGCGACACCGCACGCGCGCTCGCCGAGGGCGCCCAGAAGATCGGCGACGTCGTCACGCTGATCCAGAGCATCGCCGAGCAGACCAATTTGCTGGCGCTGAACGCGACCATCGAAGCCGCCCGCGCCGGCGATGCCGGCCGCGGCTTTGCGGTGGTTGCGTCCGAAGTGAAGTCGCTGGCGGGCCAGACCGCCAAGGCCACCACCGAAATCTCCGAGCAGATTTCGGCGATCCAGGCCGCGAGCGACGAGACCGTGGCCGCGATCCGCAATGTCGCCGACGTCATCGGCGAGATCGACCAGATCGGCACCGCGATTGCGGCTGCGATCGAGGAACAGGGCTCCGCCACCAAGGAGATCGCCCGCAGCGTCCAGGAAGCGGCCCGCGGCACCCAGGAGGTCAACACCAACATCTCAGGCGTGCAGCGTGCCGCCGACGACACCGGCACCGCGGCCAGGGAAGTGCTGGGCGCGGCCGAGCAACTCTCGACCCAGTCGCGCGACCTCGCCGGACAGTTCGACCGCTTCCTCGGCGAAGTCAGGGCCGCGTAAGCCCCCGAATACGGCAGGATAATCGCAGTTCGTCTGCGGCCATCCTTCGAGACGCCCGCCTCTGGCGGGCCCTCAGGATGAGGAAGGAGTGCGCGGCAGCAGTTTCAACGAGCACCGATGCAGCTTAGCCTCATCCTGAGGAGACCGCGAAGCGGTCATCTCGAAGGACGAGGCGCGCGCTCGGGCGCCGCCGAGGGTGGCATGCGATTGCCCCGCTCAATACGGCGGCGCCTTGCGCGACCGCTGTGCCTTGGCGGCCTCGATCCACCACGAAAGATCATCGGCAAAGCGCGGGAACGCGCGCTCCAGCGCCTTGCCGCCGTCGCCGACCGGCTCGCCGGTGTCCGACAATGTCTGCGCGATCGGGCCGACGCCGATGGTGCTCGACACCACCACCATGCCCATCTCCGACAGCGTGCCATGCCAGGCGGTCGCGGCGCGCGCGCCGGACAGGCGGCCGGCCGAATAGCTCACGATTGCGGCCGGGCGCCAGAACCACTCTTCGAGGAAGTGGTCGGTGAGGTTCTTCAGGCCGGGCTGGATGCCCCAATTATATTCACCGGTGACGAAGACGAAACCGTCGGCGCCGCGGATCTGCCCCGCCAGCTTCTCGAGCGCCTCGGGTGCCGAGCCTTTGGGATATTCCTTGTACATGCGGTCGAGCATCGGCAGGCCGATCGCCTTGGCGTCGATGAATTCGACCTCCTCGCCGCGGCCGCGCAGGCGATCGATGACGAAATTGGCAAGGCGGATGCCCATGCGGTCGGAACGGTAGGAACCGTAGAGGACGAGGATGCGGTTGCTCATGGCCGGCAGGCTAGCACGAAACGAGAGGCTCGCCCCATCCATTTGCTACCGGCCCCGGCCGCGCTCCCGCGTCTGCGACGGCGTCTCGCCGAACTGGTCGCGATAGCTTCTGGAGAAGTCGCTGAGATGCCAGAAACCGTACGCCAGCGCGACGGCCTTGACGCTGTCGGCCCCCGCAAGCAGGCGGCGGCGTACCAGCCACAACCGGCGCAGGCGCAAATAGCGGTGCAGGCTCATGCCGCGATAGCGGCGGACGACGTCGTGCAGGGTGCGGACGGACAGGCCAAGCTTGCGCGCGATCTCCTCGCTGTAGATGGGCTGCGACAGGTCGTCGGACAGAAGCGCGCGGATGTCCTGGAATATCCTGAAGTTCCGCTCGTCATTGGGACGCAGGGTCCATCGCGCGGGAACGACCGTCTCGAACGCATCGTCGACGGCGCCCAGCAGGGACTCCTTCATGGCCGCGCCCCTCAACGGCACATCCGATACATCGATGGGGTCCGACGCAGCCGCCAGCACCTCCCGGACCACGCCGCGCAGACGGTTCAGGCCCGCGGCCGTCGTTTCGAAAATCTTGAAGCTCGAGACTGCGCGAGGCCAGCCGCGATCCGTCACCTCCGGCCTGAAGACCACCGAGGCAAGTATCCGCTGCACCTCCTCGATGGTGGTGTAGGCGGCGCCGCCGCTGCCGATGACGACGACCGGCCGGGCGCGTTGCGAACCATTGAAGCGGATGGGCACGTTGAGGTCGTCCATCGTGAACCCGATCGCCGTGCAATTCTCGACGAGCTGCGCGTCAACCACCCGGGGAAACGCCCTGGTCAGATTCACGTCGCAGCCGGGCAGCGACAAAATGGTCTGCTCAGCCGAAATCTTCCGTACGAACGGCGTGAACTCGAAGTTCAAGCCGCGTATGGCATTCCGAAATTCGTCGACATCGGAGAAGCGAAATATCTTTGGCGCCAACCCGGGCGCATCATCATTGCTGTTCATGACAAATGAAAAACCGCGTCAGAAAACGACGCGCGCCCGGCAATAGCGCCGACTGAGTTCCCCCCTTTCGGTTGTCCCATCAGACCGAAAGAATCATCCTAATGACACGCAGTCAGTTGGCGAGCGTCCCGTTCAAAGGACAAGTCGCCGCATCGAGCCTCGCCAAATTTCGATATCGTTTCCGGCAATGTCAGAGGTGCTTTGATACCCGAATACTCAAGGTCTAAATTTCTAATTAACACGTATAGGATGCAATGACGGTCGTTGGATAGTTGAAATTTATTTTGAGTACAGGCCCCTGCCATGATGGCAAATTCGCCTGCCGAAATTCTGGTTGAATTGGAAGAGGCGGTCGCAACGTGTCCCCTGGACCGCTGCGCTCGCATCCTCGAAGGCATTGTGCAACTGCTCACCGGCAGCCGCGACCGGTCCCAGGAGCTGCTCTCCGGTGTGGTCGACGGCGTCCTGCTGCGATTGACGGAACGGGTCGAGACCCGCGCACTGCTTCAGCTCAGCGCCACCCTTGCCGAGCTCAAGGTGGCTCCGCCGGAGACCTTGCGGCGTCTCGCCTCACACGACGACCCGGACGTGGCGTGTCCTGTCCTGCTCAAATCGGAGGCGCTCACCGCAGCCGATCTCGCAGAGGTCGCAGCCTCGGGCGGCGAGCGTCATCAACGCGCGATCGCGGCGCGCAACCTCATCGAGCCGGCCGTGACCGAAGCGCTGATCCAGCGCGGCACTCCGATCTGCCTCGCGCTGATCAGGAATCCGGGGACCCGGTTTTCCGACGCTTCGTATGCCGCGCTGATCGCCAGGGCCGACGAGGACGGCGAGATAGCGAAGGCCCTGGTGCTCCGGCCCGGCACACCCGACCCGGTCGTGCGGAGGCTGCTCTCCGCCTCGCCCGCAGCGAAGGCCAAGCCCACTGCGTCGGCCGCTTCGCCCACGCAAGCAGCCGCGCCGGCGCCACCGAAGCCGCCCTCCTCGGCCGACTATGCAAACGCGCGGCCGGAGATCGTCGCCCTCAACCGCGTCGGCAAGCTCAACGATTCCACGGTGAACCGCTTCGCGATCCGCGGCGAGACCGCCAATCTGTTCACGGCACTGTCGGTTCTGTCGGGCGCCCCGATCGAGATCGTCGAGCACGTGATGGCCGACGACGATTGCGAAGGTCTCGTCGCGGCCTGCCGCGCCTCACGGCTGAGCTGGCAGACCACGCTTGCGATCGTGAGCAACCGCAGCGACACGCGGCTGTCCTTTGCCGAGCGCGAACGCGCGCAGCACATCTTCGAGACGCTTCTTCTGTCGACCAGCCAATGGACGGTGCGCTGGGGGGAAATCGCAGCAAGCGCCAACACAAGCGATCCGGGAAATCGCGGCGCGAAAAATGGGGGTTAGCCGATGAAGTTCGACGGTCGCAAAGCATCTCGCGTGAAAATGGACCACAAGCAGCCGGTCAACCTGATGGGCTCCGACGGCACGTGGCGCCGCAGTTGCGTGCTGCTGGACGTCTCGCAGAACGGCGCCAAGATCGAGGTCGAGGGCACGCTGGACGTGCTCCAGGCCAAGGAGTTCTTCATGCTGCTGTCGTCGACCGGTCTTGCCTACCGGCGCTGCGAGCTGGTCTGGATCGACGGCACCATGGCCGGCGTTCATTTCGTCAGCGCGGACAGCAAGAAGAGGCCGAAGCTTCAGGCCGAGATCGCGGCCCAGAGCAAGTAGCCCCGATCATTCATCCCCCGCATTGAACCCAGTCAAGTCAAAGTCCCAGGTCAGACCGTGCAGAGCCCGCGAGCCATCCAAAGCCCCGTCGATCGCGACGGCGGCATCCGGGAGAGGAACGCGGCCCGCCCATTCATTCATGTGCTGGCGGATACATCCGACAAATTGTCGGGCATCTGCTCGATCCTGGGAGAGAATTTTACCGTCGCGGGCGAACGGCTGGACTCCGAAGCCAAGATATCGCAAGCGCCATTCGCCGTCGTCATCCGTGCCGATCTGCGTGACGTCGACAATATCGCCGCCATCAAGAAGAGAGCCGCCAGGCTGGCGAAGGCCCGGAAGCGCATCTTCCTGCTCGAGCACACCTCTCATGTCGGGGTGTCGCAGGCCTACGCGCTCGGCGCGACGCAGGTCCTGCCCGGGGCCGTCAACCGGATCAAATTGCTGGCGGCATTGACTGATCCTGCCGACACGGCGTCCGCTTCGTCGGGCGACCGGGCCCGGCCCGACAATGCCGTCGAGGCCGCGGCAACCGCCATCGCATCGATGTTCACGGCCGTCACCCTCGGCCAGCCCCTGGATGTCGACGGCACCAGGGAAGCCGGCCGCCAGATCGCCGATCGCATCACCCAGCACGGCCTGTCGGAATGGCTGACGACGGTGCGGCGGCACCACGAGGGCACCTATCAGCATTGCCTGCTGGTCACAGGCGTTGCCGTCAACTTCGGCCTGAGCCTCGGGGTCGGGCGCACTGACCTGGAGCGCCTGTATACGGCGGCGATGTTCCACGACATCGGCAAGGCGCGGATCCCGCTGGCCATCCTCGACAAGCCGGGGCGGCTCGATCCCGAGGAGCGCGCGATGATCGAGACTCATCCCGTCGCGGGCCATGATTTTCTGAAAGGCCACGACAGGATTTCGCCGGAGGTCCTCGACGCCGTGCGCCATCATCACGAATATCTCGACGGCAGCGGTTATCCCGATGCACTCTGCGGCGAGAGCATCAACGACATCGTGCGCATTCTCACGATCTCCGACATTTTCGCCGCACTGATCGAGCATCGGCACTACAAGCCGACGATGCCGCGCGCGGAAGCCTACAACATTCTCTGTGGAATGAACGGCAAGCTGGAGAAGGCGCTGGTGGCTTCATTCAAGCAGGTCGCCCTCACGCGCTGAGCGCAAGAACCCTGCCCTGACCCGACCTAATGCGTCGCGCGATAACTGGCGCGTCGCGGGGAGGACCGGCCGGTGAGCCCATCAGCCAGCAGCTTCATGTCCTCGTGCCTGCCGCTGCGGATCAGCCGGCCAAACTCCTCGGGAGTGAAGGGAAGACTTGGATCATCATCAATCGGGCGCCGCACTCGCGGACCGAAGAACCGCCGAACCAGGCTAGCCAGCCGCCGCATGTCAATTCCCTCGCGCCAGCAACAAACCTCTCACGAGGCACATTGTTCCTGCCAGCGCGACGGGATTGCAAGACCGAACTGAGAGGTCGTCACCGAAATTTGCGAGGCGCCCGACTTTGCCGCCTACCCGATCCGTTTCAACGTCTCGATGTCGTTCATGGCACTCGTCAATGCCCCGTTGCGGTCCCGCACGAAGCTTTCGAGGTCCGCCAGCACCGTGTTGACCATCTGAAGATTCTTGAACATCTCCTCGATCTGCGTCACGATGCTGTTGTAGCCTTCCTGGGTCTGGATCAGCTGGCCCCGGGTGTTCTCGATATTGGCTCCAAGCGACTCGAGCGAGGTTTCCATGCCTCCGATCGAGGCGTGGGTGCGCGTGAGGCTGTTTCTGGTGTCCTGCGAGAGCTTCTTCACCTCGGTCGCCACCACCGAGAAACCCCGTCCCGCCTCGCCGGCCCGCGCCGACTCGATGGTCGCGTTCAGCGCGAGCAGGTTGGTCTGCCCCGCGATCGTGTCGATGATCTTCAGGATGTCCCGCAAGCCGTTCATGGCCTGAGTGAGGCCGGTGAACTCCTGCGACAGTGCCGTGGTGTCGGTCGCCTTCGCCGCCGACTGCGCGCTCGTCATGATGACGGAGCGGATTTCCTCCACGATCGCGTTGATCGAGGCCGTCTGCTTCAACGCACCCTCGACCTTCCCGCTCAGCGTGGCGCTGGCACTCAGATATTCCGTCAGGCGATGGACGATGCCGTCCTTGATCCGGTTCAGGAGCACCATGCGGTTGAGGTGCGTGCGGGTGAAATATTCGACGAAATGCGCGTAGTGGATCGGGAACGTCTCAATGAAGGGATCGTTCAGCGGTTTTTCCCTGACGTCGAAGAACACGATCGCAGTCAGCGTCTGGTTGATGTTGATCCCGAACAGCTCGCCGAAGGTCGAAAATCCCGCGACCGGCATCGGCCACATGCCGCCCATGTTACGGAGCTGGCTCTCGTTGTTGAGGCGGCGCAGGATGCAGTCGTTGAGGATCGCGCCGATCGCCGGCGGCTTGCCGCGCAGGAACGTCTCGAGGTCGCGCCGGGTCTGGTCGACGAAATCGGTGGCTTCCAGCAGTTCGAGCCTGTCGCCCGAATTGACATCGCAGAAGAAGGAGACGACACCGCTCTCCGCATCGATGCCGGCGACCGAGCGCACGAACAGATCGCCGCCGACCTCGATGCCGAAGGAATGCTTCGTCATCATCGCCATCAGGTTGGACGGCGTCGTGTTCAGCGCCTTCGCCACCGCGGCCGCAAACGGCCTGATCTCGTTGGCATCCGCATCCATGACGCCCGAGGCGGTGCGGCGGTCCGGATCGGCCCCCATGACGACGAAGGATTTTCCGGTCTTCTTGAAATTCTGCGTCTTGAAGATGCTGTAGGCACGTCCCGGCGCCAGCTTCAGGAAGGCGATGAGAGCGTGGTTCTCGAGGACCTGCCGGCCGTCATAGAGATAGGTGTTCTTGAAGTCGAGCTTGCCGCCGGCCGAGCCTCCGACGAAGGCGCACGGAAACCTGCCGCTCCTGTACACGGCCTCCATGAAATAGTTCTCCGACGCCGAGACGCCGTCGACGAGCGCGAAGGCGATCGTGTCGCGCACGTCGATGGCGAACGGCGTCCTGATCGCGCCGAGCTCGCGTGTGATCGCCTCGATGCGCGCGTCATGTGCCTTCGACGGCTCCCCCATGCGGATGTCGTCATTGTGGAGCCGGACGCCATGGACGCTGATGGACTGAAACAGATCGGCCGGGAAGACCTGCACGACCACCGACGACCAGTTCGTGCCCGTCGGCTTGTAGAGCGACTGCCCCACTGAGCACAGTTCGCCAGCGGTCGACATCGCGATCACCGGCGTCGAGCCCGCCAGCCGCTGCAGCGACGCCACCACGCGCGCGAAATCGCAGTGCGGCGAGATGAACGCGAGGGCGAGCGGCGCGCGTGCGCCTGCTACGACGAAGTCATCTGTGGAAATATTTTGCAGCCGGTCATCGCTCTCCAGAACGCGAATCGCGCAGGCCTCATGGAAGGCCGGCGTTTCGTCATGTACTTCCGGAACGATCGACGGAGCTGGTTGCTTGTGACTTGCCTTGGAAAACAACGAGAGCATGGCAATATCCTTGTTCGACGCATCACGCGTCGCAAAGGAATGAAATACGGATTCGACATTGCCATTCGGTTATGAAACGCGCGGCACAGTTGCGTTCGTGCCGCGGATCGACACCGTACGACTACGGCACTGCGGGCGAATGATACCGATCGTGTCCGCGCATTTGATCTGGATCAAATCTGCACTAGTCGGCGAAGCCGACGTAGCGCACGAAGTCGCCATTCGATTCGCGATCGGAGCGAACGGCATTCGCCGCAAAGCCGTCGTCGGGATAGCCCATCGCGACGCAGGTCATGATGACCTCGTCCTCGGGAATTTCGGCGACCTCGCGCACGATGTCGGAGCGCATGATGCCCTGCCCGTTGATGACCGAGCCTAGGCCGCGGTCCCAGGCCGCCAGCACGATGCCGTAACAGAGTGCGCCGAGATCGAAATGGCAGACCGCGCCGGGGTCGAGCACGCGGTCATAGGTCAGCACCAGCGAGACCGGCGCGTCGAACTGGCGGAAGCCGCGCAGCACCCAGTCCTGCCGCATCGGCCTGTCGTCGCGCGCGATCCCCATCGCGCCGAACAGCTTCTTGGCGATGTCGACCTGGCGGGTGCGGTGAATGCCCTGGTATTCGCCATGGCTGACGATGTCGCGCTTGACTATGGCGCCGCCGATCATCTCTTCCATGTTGCGCCGGCGCACCTCTTCCAGCGGGCCGCCCGTGAGCACATGGACATGCCAGGGCTGGGTGTTCATCGACGACGGCGCGCGCTTGGCACTCTCGATGATCGCCTCGATCACCGCGCGCGGCACCGGCTCGTTCCTGAAACCGCGCACGCTGCGGCGCGACTGGACCAGCGTTTCGAATTCCACCTCAAAGACCTCCCTGCCCGTTCCACCGGTTGCCGATGCGGCGCGCAGAATCTATGCTAACCCGCAAGCAAGACCAAGAACCCTGTGAGGACACACCATGGCCGCGCCGCTCGATCCCGTCGTCGCCCAGATCATTCCGCTGCTGCCGCTGCGCGATCCCACCACGATGACGCCACAGAGCGCCCGCGATTCCTTGCGTGCACTGGCTGCCGCGCGCGCGGCCGTGCCGCCCCCGCCGGTCGACACCGTGCAGGATATCAAGGTGAAAGGCGGCGCCGGCCCGCGCGATGCGCGTCTCTACCGGAATGGCACCGCGCCCGCGCCGACCGTGGTGTTCTTCCACGGCGGCGGCTGGGTCGCGGGCGATCTCGAAACCCATGACCGGCAGGCGCGCAACCTTGCAATCGAGACCGGCGCGGTCGTCGTCTCCGTCGATTATCGACGTCCGCCGGAGACGCGCTTCCCCGGCGCGTTCGAGGACGCCTTCGCCGCGGTAAGCGACATCTTCAACCGCGTCGCGGAATTTGGCGGCGATGCAAAACGCCTCGGTGTGGCCGGCGACAGCGCCGGCGGCAATCTCGCCGCCACGACGGCAATCGCCTGCCGCGATGCCGGCATCAAGCTCGCCGCACAACTCCTGGTCTACCCCGTGACCGACGTCGTCGGCCTCTATGCCGACGCGCGTGAGAACGCGCGCTATCCGTCACGCGCGGAGAATGCCGACGGCTACTTCCTCACGCGGGCCACGATGGAATGGTTTTCCGGCCACTACCTCGCCGATCCCGGTCATGCCGCGGATTGGCGCGTCTCGCCGCTGCGCGCCGCATCGCTTGCGGGTGTCGCGCCGGCGATCGTGACCACCGCCTGGTTCGATCCCTTGCGCGACGAGGGCGCCGCCTACGCCAAGGCGCTGGAAGTCGCCGGCGTCCCGGTCAAGCACCATGAAGGCCCCGGCCTCATCCACGGCTATTTCGGCCTCGGTGATGCCTCCGACGTCGCGCGCGCCGAGGCGCAGCGCGCACGGGCAGACTTCAAGGCCCTACTCGCGCGCGGCGTCTGATCACGTTGCGATCAGGCTCGACCGAATTGCCAGCTCATCTCATGCGTCTGTTCATCGGCCTCATCGCCTCGCTGCTGCCGGTCGCGGCCGTCTCCGCCGCGCCGCAGACGGTGTATTTTCGCAGCGCCGACGACCGCACCGCGCTCGTCGGGTACCTGTTCCAGCCAACGACGCCGGGCCCCTGGCCTGCAGTCGTCATGCTGCACGGCCGCGGCGGTCCCTACTCCAGCAACGACAGTTCCGACTGCACGTCGGTCGGCGCCGGTATCGCCTCGCCCTGCAGCGCCGCCACCCTGTCCAGGCGCCACAGGATGTGGGGCGAATATTGGTCGGCGCACGGTTACGTGGCGTTGCTTCCGGACAGTTTTGGCTCACGCGGCAAGGCGCACGGCTTCGGCCGCTACACCCATGACGATCCTGACCGTGCCGATGTCAATGAGCTGACCGTGCGCCCGCTCGATGCCGAGGGCGCGCTCGCTTACCTGCGCGGACGCGGCGACGTGATCGGAAGCCGGGCCTTTCTCCAGGGCTGGTCCAATGGCGGCAGCACCGCACTGAACGTGATGATCCGGCAGGGCGACAAGACAGCCGGTTATCGCGGCGCCCTCGCGTTCTATCCGGGCTGCGGACGGAAAGCACTGGTGGCGCCGATCATCTCCAGCGCCGCACCAATCGCGATGTTTCTCGGCGCCGACGACGAAGAGGTCTCGCCGCAGACCTGCCAGCAATTCGCCGACCGCTCACGGCAGGCCGGAAGCCCGATCGACGTCACCGTCTATCGTGGGGCAACCCACGGCTTCGACGAGCCCTCGTCCCGGCGGCAGTCCACGCCCGGGAATCAGGCGGCGATGAACGACGTGCTCGTCAAGGCCGTTGCCACCCTCGACCGCTGGAAAAATTGAACCGCGAAGACACGTCGGCGCCGATCCTGCTTGATTGCGCCACGATTCCAGTCTCCAATTCACGCGCCATCTTTTTGGTTTAGGGAGACACCCATGATGAAGCGGATTTTCCTCGCTGCGATCGTTGCCACCTTTGCAGCCGGTTTGGCCTTCGCGGAGGACACCTGCGAGAGCAAGGCGGTCGGCAAGGACGGCAAGCCGCTGGCCGGCGCCGCCAAGACCTCGTTCATGAAGAAGTGCAAGGCCGACGCCTGCATGCCCAAGGCCGTCAGCGCCGACGGCAAGCCGCTCGCCGGTGCCGCCAAGAACAGCTTTATGAAGAAGTGCGAGATGGGCGCGTAAGGCGCTGCGATTCCTCTCCTCCCTCGCCCCGCTTGCGGGGCGAGGTGAAGACAGCACCTCACTCCCGTTTGAACCGATAATCAAACGCCCCATCCAGCGGCCTGATCCATCCGGCCGTCGGCGCCGGAAAATGTACCGGCAGGATCAGCGTGTCCGTGTCCGCAACCGAGGCGAAGAATTTTCGCCGCGACACCGCGGATTGTTTTGCGTCCCAATCCGGCCTCGCCGACCAGTCCGGCTCGCGGCACTGGATCTGGTGATGCATGAGGTCGCCGGCGACCACAGCGCGCTGCCCTTTCGAAAAAATGTTCACGCAGCAATGACACGGCGAGTGCCCCGGCGTCGGCGTCAGCGTGACGGTGTCATCGAGCGCGTAGTCGTCATCCACCAGCAGCGCCTGCCCGGCTTCGACGATCGGCAGACAATTGTCGCGAAACACCGTGCCGGGTGGATTGTTGCCTTTGGCATGCTCGGCCTCCCAGGCCGCATACTCACCCTTGTGGAAGACGTATTTCGCGTTCGGAAACGTCGGTACCCAGCGTCCGTCGCGCTGGGTCGTGTTCCAGCCGGTGTGGTCGATATGCAGATGCGTGCAGAACACGTAGTCGATCTCGCCGAAGCCGATGCCGAGCGCGAACAATTCGTTGCGCCAGCGCGCCTTGCCCGGGAAATCGAACGGCGGCGGGTGGCCCTTGTCCTCGCCGGTGCAGGTGTCCACCAGAATGGTGTAACGCGGCGTCCGCACCACGAAGGTCTGATAGGTGATCACCATCATGCCGCGCGCGGCGTCGAACACCTCCGGCTCCATGGTCGGTAGATGCCGCTTGAATACGCTGTCGTCATAAGCCGGAAAAAAATCTTGCGGCCGCCGCCACGGCCCCTCCCGCTCGATCACCGCGTCGACGGTGATGTCGCCGACCCTGAGCTGCTTCACGCGCCCTCCCCCTGATTTTCTCAAGCGTAGCGAACGAGTTCGCAGCGTTCAAGCCGCACGGGCGCAGGCCTGCGCCGACGAGTTCCCATCGCCGGCGTGACGGAGAGATCGGTTGGACTCTCGCGACAGCATTCACGCAACGACGCGCATGCGTCGCTCAGGCGTCATACGCGCGTCGTCGGCCGTGCTCGATACTCCACGTGTCATTTCAAATGAAGCGCGCACTGATTGTGCAGCAAGAAAAATCACGGGGCAGCACGTGGACAAGAAAAGGCTCTTCTCCCTCATATCGTCGGTATCGCTCGCAGCAACGCTGGTCGGTGCAGCAGCGCCCGTCCACGCCGATCAGGATGACAACGGTCGCGGCCGCGATTCCGGCGATTTCCGTGGTCACGGTCACGGCCATCACGGACACCGGTCGCCGCCGGTGGTCCTGATCTCGCTCGACGGTGCAAAGCCCGATTTCATCCAGCAATTCATCGACGAAGGCGTGCTGCCGCGCGATGGCGGCCTGGCGCGACTGAGCCGCCATGGCGCGGTGGCAGTGCAGAACATCACGGCCTCACCGTCGCTCACCGCGGTCTCGCATATCGAGATCGCCACCGGCTCGACCGCCGTCCACAACGACATTCCCTCCAACACCTTCCAGGCGATCGTCGGGCCTGTCACGTCGAGCCTCAGCGGTTTCGCGGCGCCGATCGGCGGCTATCGCGAGAGCCCGCTCGGACCTTCGCCGCACCCGACGGCCTCGCCGCTCTGGGTGCAGCTGCGCCAGCAGGGCAAGAAGGTGGTCACCGCGACGTGGCCAGGCGGCGACGGCGCCGACATCTCGATCAACGGCACGGTGGTGCAACCGGCCCAGCCGATCCGCGTCACCGACTACACCGTGCCGTTCGGCGCATTCGGCGGCCTCGGTGCCCAGGGTTTTACGCTCACCCAGAGCGACTTCACCGCCGATCCGGCGGTGGCCACGGCGCTCCAGTCGGCCGGCCGCTTCTCGTTCAGCCCGGTGCTGGCGACAGCGACACCGATCGAGACGTTCTCGTGCGCGTCAGCCTCGACCTCAACTTGCACCAGCGCGGCAACGCTCGACCTCAAATATGCGATCCGCGTTGCGGCGCTCGACACCACCAACGACAACAAGGTGAACTACGACACCCTGGTCTTCTTCGACGCCACGCGCGGCATTACGGCAGGACCGTTCGCGCCGCCGTCGACGGGACCGGCCTATGTCAAATTCGGCGGCGAGAACGCGCCGTTCTTCTTCGACGGCAGCGGGGCGAAGGTTGGCGCTGCGTACTTCGTCTCGCAGCTCGCGCCTGATTTGTCGGTGGTGCGCTTCGCCCGTTACGGCGCCAACTTCATTCCGCGCAACGCGCCGGTGCTGGCCGACGTCGACGACATCAACAACAGCATCGGCTTCTGGCGTCCGCAGGCCGATTTCCGCATTCCGGAGCGGCTCAGCCCGGGCTTCACCAATTTCCCCGACATCGAGATCGAGGCGATGTACGAGGACATGGTCAAGACCTTCGTGCGCTACCAGGCGGACATCGGCGAGCGCGCGATCAAGAACCATCCCGACGCCGACCTCGTGATGGTCTATATCGAGCAGCCCGACGGCTCCGAGCACCAGTTCCTGCTCACCGACCCGCGCCAGGGCACCAATCCGAAGGACCCGAACTCGATCGGCGCCGGCCAGGACCCTGCCAAGGTCGCCCGCTACAAATCCTACATCCGCTTCGCCTACCAGACCGCGGACAAGGCGGTGAAGCAGATCACTGAGGCGGCGGGGCCGGACAGCAACGTCATCGTCGTGTCGGACCACGGTTTTGCGCCGTTCCACACCTCGGTCAGCATGACCAACATCCTGAAGAACGCCGGCATCGACACCACCAAGGTCGCGATCCGCACCTCGGGTCCGGCGGTCAACATCTACGTCAACCTCCAGCAACGCGAACAGGGTGGCACCGTCGATCCTGCGACCTACCAGGCTCTGGTGACGCAGATCACCGACGCCGTGAAGAATGCGGTCGACCCGAACCCGAAATTCAACGGCTCGCTCGAAGGCGGGCGGCTCTTCACGGTGGTCGAGACCCGCCCGCTCCAATGCGAGGCCGGACTCGGGCAGTGCACCAGCAAGACCATCGGCCAGGATTTTGGCGACGTGTTCGCGCTGATGGCGCCCGGCTACAATTTCGACGGCATCCAGAACCCCGGCATCGCCCGGCTCGGCGATGCGGCGTTCAACGCGGCGACGACCACGCTGTCGATGCCGAATTTCTACGGCGCCCACGGCCACGATCCCAGGCTGCCGGTGATGAGCGCGACCTTCATCGCCGCCGGCCCGCAGATCCGCAACAACACGACGATCCGGCGCATGCGCAATGTCGACGTGGCCCCGACCATCATGCAGATCCTGGGCGTCAGGCCGCACCAGGTCGATGGCGAGGTGCTGCGCGAGATCCTGCGGTAGCGGCGGAAGGTCGCTCGCCACCCCAACGGCGGCATAGGCGCACACCAGCGCCTATGCCGTGCGGCCGCAAGAGTCTCGCCGGGCTCTCGGCGGGATCGGCGCGTCGGATGTCCGTCATGCCTGCTTCAGCAGGTGCCGGGCAAATTCGGGCAACGCGCGGAAAGCCATGTGCAGGTTGTCGTTGAAGGAGGCGGTCTGATAGCCGTAGTGCTGCCAGGCGCGGACGAGCGCTGTGCGGCTGAAGATCGAAACGTGGCCGTTGCGCGGGCCGACATACCACCAATTGACGCCGTGCAGCTCGAAATCGGGCGGCTGCAGCAGCGTGGAGAACAGCACGAGCCCGGTCTCCTTCGTGCTGGATACGATCGAGCCGATGCCCGCCATCGGATCGGGCATATGCTCCAGCGTCTCGAAGCAGGTGACGATGTCGAATTTCTCCTGCGGCCGCTCCGCGAAGTCGGCGACGAAGGGATCGAAGGTCTGCGCCTCGAGGAAGCCGGAGCCGCGCAACGTCGTGCTCAGCAGGCCGTCGCCGCCGCCATAGTCGAGCACGCGCAGCTCGGCCTTCCGCGCTCCAAAAAGATCCTGCACCAGTCTCGCATTGCCGATCGGTCGAACCTCCTTGTAGTCGGGATCGACCTCGACATACCCGTCGTTGTAGATCTCGGTCTTGAAGTTCGCCTCGCTCCAATCGTCAAAGGCGTCGGTACACAGGAATCCGCAAAGCTGGCAGCGGTGGTAATAGACCGGCGCTCCCGTCAGCGGAAACCGCCTGACGCGCGCTTCGCTGCAATGCTTGGCGAAATCGACCACGCCAAACAGGGCGGACTCCCCGCCGCAAATCTTGCACGGCAAAGGCGCCGTGGAAACTTGCCTCAATTTGGTGATCATGCCCGGTTCCGCAGCCCTCGCCCCGCGCGGACAATCGCCCGCGAGGGTTGCGCGAGGCTTGCGCGGCCGTGACCGTTTCACGCCGCAAATCGACCTCAAACATCTCCGACGCTGATCACGGAATGGGAAATAACTGGTGGGCAAAGCACTCAGATTCGCGACAGCGACCATCCTTTCCGTCGCCGTGGGCATCTATCTCAACAACACGAGCCTGTTGGCACCGCATCGCGACGGCAAGCCGGTGTTGCTGGCCCATCGCGGCATCGCGCAACGCTTCGATGAGCGCGATGTGAAGAACGATACCTGCACCGCCGCGCGGATGCTGCCGCCGACGCACGATTATCTCGAGAACACCCTCCGCTCGATGCGCGCCGGCTTCGAGGCCGGCGCCGATATCGTCGAGCTCGACGTGCACCCGACGACCGATGGCGAGTTCGTCGTATTCCACGACTGGACCGTCGACTGCCGGACCGACGGCCAGGGCGTCACGCGCGAGCAGAGCATGGCGAAGCTGAAGATGCTCGACATCGGCTACGGCTATACCGCCGACGGCGGCAAGACCTTCCCGTTTCGCGGCAAGGGCATCGGGATGATGCCGACGCTGTCCGAGGTGTTCGCCGCCTTCCCCGACAGGCAACTCCTCATCAACGTGAAGAGCCGCGACGCGAACGAAGGCGAAAAGCTCGCCGCCGTGCTGACCGCGCTGCCGGCCGAGCGACGTCGGATGATCATGGTCTATGGTGGTGACGAGCCGATCGACGCGATCCGCCGTCTCACGCCGGACGTCCGCACGACATCGCGCGCGGCGATCCGAAGCTGTCTGATCCGCTATATCGGCTATGGCTGGACCGGCCTGGTGCCAGCCTCGTGCCGCAACGCGATGGTGCTGGTGCCGATCAACGCCGCCCCTTGGTTATGGGGCTGGCCCGACCGCTTCCTCAATCGCATGGCCGACGCCAACAGCGCGGTGTTCGTGCTCGGCCCCTACAGCGGCGGCGAATTCTCCACCGGCATCGACACGTCCGAATTGTTCGCGCGGCTCCCGCGGGGCTACTCCGGCGGGATCTGGACCAACGAGATCGCGGCCATCGCCACCGAGAGCAAGAACTAGCTCCGCAGCCCCGGCGCCTCCTGCCCGGTCCGCGCGACATATTCCGTGTAGCCGCCGCCGAACTGGTGGATGCCCTCCGGCGTCAGCTCCAGCACGCGGTTCGACAGCGTCGCCAGGAAGTGGCGGTCATGCGAGACGAACAGCATGGTGCCTTCGAAATCCGCCAGTGCCGTGATCAGCATTTCCTTGGTGGCGAGGTCGAGATGGTTGGTCGGCTCGTCCAGCACCAGGAAGTTCGGCGGGTCGAACAGCATCTTCGCCATCACGAGGCGCGCCTTCTCGCCGCCTGACAGCACCCGGCAGCGCTTCTCGACGTCGTCGCCGGAGAAGCCGAAGCAGCCGGCGAGTGCGCGCAAGGAGCCCTGCCCCGCGGTCGGAAACTGGTCCTCCAGCGACTGGAACACGGTGCGCTCGCCGTCGAGCAGATCCATCGCATGCTGGGCGAAATAGCCCATCTTGACGCTGCCGCCGACCGACACCGTGCCCTCGTCCGGCTCGCTCGCACCGGCAATGAGCTTGAGCAGCGTCGACTTGCCGGCGCCGTTGACGCCCATCACGCACCAGCGCTCCCGGCGGCGGATCATGAAATCGAGGCCGTCATAGATCCGCTTGCTGCCATAGCCCTTGTAGACATTCTTGAGCGCCACGACGTCTTCGCCCGAGCGCGGCGCCGGCGGGAAGTCGAACGCGACGGTCTGGCGGCGGCGCGGCGGCTCGACGCGCTCGATCTTGTCGAGCTTCTTGACCCGGCTCTGCACCTGGGCCGCGTGCGAGGCCCGCGCCTTGAAGCGCTCGATGAACTTGATCTCCTTGGCGAGCATGGCCTGCTGACGCTCGAACTGCGCCTGCTGCTGCTTCTCGTTCTGCGCGCGCTGTTGCTCGTAGAACTCGTAATCGCCGCTGTAGGTCGTGAGCGAGCCGCTATCGATCTCGATCACCTTGGAGATCACGCGGTTGATGAACTCGCGGTCATGCGAGGTCATCAGCAGCGTGCCTTCGTAATCGTGCAAGAACTTCTCGAGCCAGATCAGGCTTTCGAGATCGAGATGGTTGCTCGGCTCGTCGAGCAGCATGACATCGGGACGCATCAAGAGAATACGGGCGAGCGCCACGCGCATCTTCCAGCCGCCCGAGAGTTTGCCGACGTCGCCGTCCATCATCTCCTGGCTGAAGCCGAGGCCGGACAGCGCCTCGCGCGCGCGGCCGTCGAGCGCATAGCCGTCGAGCTCCTCGAACGCGTGCTGCACCTCGCCATAGCGCGCGATGATCTCGTCCATCTGGTCGGCCTTGTCAGGGTCGGCCATCGCGACCTCGAGCTCGTGCAACTCGGCCGCGACCTCGCTGACGGGACCTGCGCCATTCATCACCTCGGCCACGGCACTGCGGCCGGACATTTCGCCGACGTCCTGGTTGAAATAGCCGATGGTGATGCCGCGATCGGTCGAGACCTGCCCTTCGTCGGGCAGTTCCTCGCCGGCGATCATCCGGAACAGGGTGGTCTTTCCGGCACCATTGGGGCCGACGAGGCCGATCTTCTCGCCCTTGTTGAGGGCGGCGGAGGCTTCGATGAACAGGATCTGGTGGCCGGCTTGCTTGCTGACGTTGTCGAGGCGGATCATGAGGTCTTTTCGGGGGAATTTTGCGTTGCAGCGTCATAGGCCATGCGGGCTGTCAGGGGAAGCCCGGCGGGGTACGGATTCCGCCGCTGCCGGGCGCGCGGAGCTGCCGTTCCGCGCCGCGGCCGGCATCGAGCCGTCACGCTCGGAAAGCCGCAAGACCTGATGCGGCGACTTGCACATCCTGGGTCGACTGCATGCCCGAGACGCCGATCGCTCCGATGACCCCGCCGTCACGGAGGATCGGAACTCCGCCCTCCAGAGGAGTGAGGTTGGTCATGCCCAGCAGTCGCCAGTGAAGGCCTCCCTCTGCCAGCGCGGATTCGAACGCGCCCGTCGGCCGCCTGAAATCGACGGCGGTCTTTGCCTTCTGCTGCGCGACGAGCACGCTGCCATGCTGCGCCTGATCGAGACGGTACAACAGCACGAGATGGCCACCGCTGTCGGTAATGGCGATCACCATGGGCCAGCCGTGACGTTCCGCTTCGGCGCGCGCAGCGTCAGCCACGCGCGTCGCTTCATCGAGTGTGATCGGGGTGCCGTAAAGAGGCGTCAGGGCCGTCAGAGGGGCTTTTGTTGCGCAGGAATCCGGTTTCATCATGGGACGCTCCAAATCATCGGGAGCCCATTCCCAACACATCGCACTTGTGATGATAATACCCTACGATATGGATATATTATCTCACATTTCGGGAGAGTAGCGCTGGCCTCGCTTGCAGATTATGCAGTGTTTCTGGCTGTCATTGACGAGGGCAGCCTGACGTCCGCGGCAACACGTCTTGCCAGATCGCTACAGTCCGTGAGCCGTTCGCTTGCGCGGCTCGAAGATGATCTTGGTGTGGAGCTTGTCTCGCGAACGACGCGCCGCCTGCATCCGACACAAGCGGGGCTCGAATTTGCCGGCCGCATCCGCCTTGCACTCACAACCATCGACGCTGCGCGTGAGGATCTGCTCGCCAGCGATCGGCGCCTTGCGGGCACAATCCGCGTCGGCGCATCGAGCCTGTTCGGCCCGGAATATGTGGCTCCCGTCCTCGGTCAATTCCTGACGCGGAATCCCGACATCGACCTCGAACTCGTTCTGTCCGATGAGCGTGTCGATCTCGTCGCCGGGAAGCTCGATTTTGCGGTTCGCATCGGCAACCTGCCGGATTCGAACTTGCGGATTCGCCGGCTCGGTGGACTGAGCTGGGCCGTGTTCGCTTCGCCGGCCTATCTCGCCGCCTATGGTCGTCCTGAGCATCCGCGAGATCTGTCCGGTCATGCGTGCGTGCTGCGAGCGAGTGATGACGACCGATGGGCCTTTGGCGACAAAAGGCGGCGCATCGAAGTCGATGGTCGTTTTCGGTCAGAAAGTGCCGCGGCACGTAACGCAGCCGTCGCATCCGGCTTCGGCATCGGGCTCGCCCCGCTCTGGCAGGTGCGCAGGCTGATCGATCAGGGGATCGTCGAGCAGATCCTTGTCGGCCACGAGCCCCCGCCCATCCCGCTCCAGATCGTCTGGCCCAAGCGGGGCGCCGACGCGATGCCTCGGCGGGTCCGCGCCGCGATCGAATTCCTCGTGGCGCGCCTTTCCGCCCAGCGGATATGATCTGCAGCCTCCCCGCGACGGCCGCATCAACATCTCAAACGTGATCAAGCGAAGTGAAGCTCAAGCCCTTCGCATCAGCCTGAGCGACGCCGCCAGCCGCAAGCTCCGCTTCCCCGCGAGCGCGATGCCTTCGAGCTCGCCGCTGTCTTCGGTGCAGGTGCCGGAGAAGCCGATGCCGACCTCATAGCCGCCGAACACGGGGTTCTCGCCCTTCGCCGGCGTGTGCTCCTGGTTCAGGATCTCGCCCTTCCAGCGGCCGTCCGAAGAGGAATAGGAGCCGAGATAGTAGAAGAACGCATCGCCGCCGAGGATGCGGCCGTCGATCAGCAGCATCACGCCGGAGAGTCCGGCATCGACGCCATCGAGCGCATGCAGGCTCATTCCGTAGAGGCCGTTGGCGATGCCGCCCTCTCCGATCATGCCGCGTGGCGGCAGCGCTCCATCATCGAGCCGCGTGAGAATGGCCCAGAAGTTGCCGCCCGGCATGGTGTCCGCGCTGCCCTGAAGACGGATCTGGTTGCCGTTCAGCCGGCCGCGTGCGCCGATCCTGGCGACGTCGGCGCCCATCAGCGGCTTGTAATGGGGATCCTCGTTGTGCCGTTCGGTGATGACTTCGGCGACGATCTCGCCGTCCTGCTCGGAATAGGTGCCAAGATGCGCGAAGGCCGAATTGCCGCCCAGCATCTTGCCGTCATGCAGGCACATGATGCTGCGCCCGAAGGCATCGTGGATGCCGTATTCAACCTTGTAGAGCCCGTCCAGCAACGCAAATGACCCGCAAAAATCGGAAAAGAATTGCGGCTACCTAGCACCCTCGCCGCACCAAGGCCACCCGGCTTTTCCGCGCAGGCGCTGCCCGTGGCCCACGCGCCGCAAGATGCCATCATGCCCCTGTTTTGCCCGACGGAGCAAGATTTTTCGCAAAATCCGTAGTTTGCGATTTCATCCCAAAGGTGATTTCAGCAGCCAAGTGATTTCAACGGCTTGGCTACTGTGCATGGGGTTGTTTTTCGACTTTTTTGTTTTGGCCGGTGCCGGACGGTCCTCCTCAGGCGTCAGTGACGCTTGAAGTACTGAACCTCGCGCTCGTGCTTCTCGGCCGCAGCTCTGCTCCTGAACGTGCCGAGGTTGCGGCGCTTACCCGTCTTGGGATTCACCTTGCGCGAATAGAGCCGGTATTCGCCGGATGCGAGCTTGCGGATCATGCTTGCGCCTCCTGTCGTGCTTCCGGATGCAACCCGCGCGGCGCGCGATCCGTTCCGTCAGGGCCTTGCGGCCGGCGCAAACTGCTGATTGGCGAAGGGCTGCTGATCGGACGGAACCTTCATCACGACGAAGCCGCGGCTCATCGAGCGGTGGCAGGCATTGCAGCCCTCGGTCAGCTCGCCCAGGACCTTTGCGAATTTGCGACCGTCCTTCGCATCGATCGCGTCCGACACCGACCGCAGCGACGGCTCCAGCGTCGTGACGTTGCCGACGGGAATGCCCGAATAGAGCAAGGCGGCCTCGACCAGGCTCGCCTTGAGCTGGCGCAGCTCGTAGGCCGCAAGCTCCCAGTTTTTCGCCTTACCGGCCAGCCAGAGCTTCTGGTGGCGCGCCTGCGCGGCGCTCATGATGTCGCCGAGACGCGGCACGTACTGGTCCGCGGATGGCGATTTGAGATCCTGTGCCGCCACGGCAGTCGCCACACCCAGGCCGGCCAGCGCCAGCATCCATCTCCGAAGCTTCATTGCAAGTCTCCATTCCCATAGAGACCGAGTTTAGGCCGACGTAGCCTCGACTGGCGTTGCGCTCGATCAAGGCCGGCTTCGAACCCTCGGACGCAGGCCTGCGCCGTCGATCAGAAGCACAGCGTGGTGACGAGCTTGCCGGCCTTGTCCTTGATCGCATAGGGACAGCGGATGCGCTCCAGCGCCTTCTTGGCGTCCTCGTCGCCGAGCGCGGCGGCGCGCTCGTAGTAGGCTTTCGCAGCGTCCTTGTCCTTCGGTCCGCCGCGGCCGTCCTGCGCGAACTCGCCCATGCGCTCGAGTGCGCCGGGATGGTTTTGCGCGGCCGCCTTCTCGAACAAAGCGCGTGCCGCGACATCGTCCTTCTCCCCGCCATTGCCGTTCGCAAGCATCAGGCCGAGCTGGTACTGCGCTTCCGCATTGGTCTCGGCGGCCCTGCCGAGCAGCGTACGTGCCTGCGCGGGATCGGCCGGCGCGCCACCGCCGGTGCCGCCCAGCGCGGCAAGATTGCTGATGCCGCGGGGATTGCCAGCCTGCGCCGCCTTCTCGAACAGCTTTCGCGCCTGCGCCTCGTCCTTCGCAATGCCGGCGCCGGTGCCATAGGCGACGCCGAGCTCGACCATCGCCGCACTCGATCCCTTGTCCGCCGCCTTGCGCCAGGCGGCGATCGCCTCGCCCGTCTGCCGGTTCGCCGCATAGGCGCGGCCGAGCGCGAACATCGCGCGCCGCGAGGAGCTTGCTGCCTGCTTGCAGAACTTGATCGCGGTCGCGACATCGGAGGCGGCGATCTCGCCGACGCCCCGCACGTCGGCCGGCTTGTCGGGATCGCTGGGATCGGCTGCGACCCGGTCGCACAGCACGAGATCGGCCGATTGCGCCTGCGCCGCCAAGGGCGCGGCCAGCGCAAAGAGGATGGCAAGGAGGTATATCCGCATGGCCACTAGGTTGCGTCCCCGTCCCGGCAAATTCAAGGCTCGAGTCCCGATTGCCGCAGCACGGATACGACTTCAGGCGATGCCAGATAGCGCAGCAGCCGCTCGGCAGCGTCGACATGTTTCGCGTTCGCCATACGGCCGGCAGAGAACACGGCCGGTGTCTGCAAATCGTGTGGAATGGGACCGACCACTTCGATGTCCTTGACCTGCTTCAGCTCGCTGATCTGCTGCACGGCAAGGTCCGCCTCGCCGGTCACGAGCCGCTCCGCCGTAAATCCCTGCTCGACGATCGTCGCCTTGGCATTGATCTCGGCCGCGATGCCCCATCGCTGAATCAACTGGGCGAAGTACACTCCGCTCGCGCCCAGCCGCGAATAGGCAACGGATCGCGCCGCGAGCAGCGTCTTGCACAGCGCGGCTTCATTGGCGATGTCGGGGTGCGCCTCCGCTGCCCGCACGGCAATGCCGACATAGGAGCGCGCCAGATCGGCCGCGCCGTCGGCGACCCGGCCCTCGGCGATCATCTCGTCGAGCCCTTCGCGTGTGAGGATCACGAGATCGGCAGGCTCGCCGCCGCGCAGCCGCTTCAACAATGCCAGCGTCGGCGCGAAATCGGCATCGACATGGATGCCTGTCGCAGTCTCGAAGGCGGAGGACAGGTTGCGCATCGCGCCCATCAGGCCGAGCGTCGAGAGCATGCGAACCTTGTCCATGGGCTATTCCTGTCGCGATCAGGCGCGGTGCATCAGCTTGAGCGCGGCAGTGAGGCGCAAGGAGCGCTTGCCGGCCAGCGCCGTGGCCTCCAGCACCGCCTCCTCGCCGTCATAGGTGCCGGAGAAGCCGATGCCGACCTCGTGGCCGCCGAAGATCGGATCGTCCTTGGCCGGCGTGTGCTCCTGGTTGAGGATCTGGCCCTTCCAGCGTCCGTTCGCGGCCGTGTAGCTGCCGAGATAGTAGAACGAGGCGTCACCGCCGAGGATGCGGCCCTGGTTGAGCAGCATCACGCCGGTGAGGCCGCCGTCGACGCCATCGAGCATGCGTAGATGGATCGAGTAGAGGCCGTCCGCGATCCCGGCCTCGCCGACGCCGCCGGCGATCGGCACTTCGTCTTCGGTGATCGGCGTCATCAATGACTGGAAAGGCACGCCGGGCAGCTCCTTGAGCTCGCCCTTGAAATGATAGAGATCGCCCTCGGCCCAGCCCTTCGCGATCAGCGTCGCATCGTCGGTGCCCGCCATGGCGCGGTAGTTCGGGTCGGGGTTGTGGCGCACCGTCTTGATGACGATGTCGACGCCGCCCTCGGTCCTCTCATAGGTGCCGATATGGGCGAAGGCCGAATTGCCGCCGAGCATCTTGCCATTGCCGGCATGCATCACGCTTCGGCCGACGGCGCCGCCGAGCTGAAATCTCGTCTTGTAGAAGCCTTCAAACACCAGCCGTCCCCGGCCCTGCGCGCATCCAAGAGTACTGTATCCCGCTTTCGATGACGACGGACAAGTTTCGCACGGGCCGAGGTCGGCAGGCCACAGGAACGACCGTCGTCAGAACGCAAAAATCCGCCGGAGCCTTGCAGCTCCGGCGGATTGAAGTCCAACCCGGGCCAGCCCCCCAGCCCGGGCCGGGAGGATCTTAGGCCGCGGCCTTCTTGTCGGCCGGGACGGACGCGATCGTCTTCAGGATCTGCGAAGCGATCTGGTATGGGTCGCCCTGCGAGTTCGGACGGCGGTCTTCCAGATAGCCCTTGTAGCCGTTGTTGACGAAGGAGTGCGGAACGCGGATCGAAGCACCGCGATCGGCAACGCCGTAGCTGAACTTGTTCCACGGCGCGGTCTCGTGCTTGCCGGTCAGACGCTTATCGTTGTCCGGGCCGTAGACGGCGATGTGGTCCATCAGGTTCTTGTCGAAGGCGGCCATCAGCGCCTCGAAATACTCCTTGCCGCCGACCGTACGCATGTACTCGGTGGAGAAGTTGGCGTGCATGCCCGAGCCGTTCCAGTCGGTGTCGCCGAGCGGCTTGCAGTGGAACTCGATGTCGATGCCGTACTTCTCGGTCAGGCGCAGCATCAAATAGCGGGCCATCCACATTTCGTCAGCGGCCTTCTTGGAGCCCTTGCCGAAGATCTGGAATTCCCACTGGCCCTTCGCGACTTCCGCGTTGATACCTTCATGATTGATGCCGGCCGCGAGGCAGAGGTCGAGATGCTCTTCGACGATCTTGCGGGCGACGTCGCCGACGTTCGAGAAGCCGACGCCGGTGTAGTACGGACCCTGCGGCGCCGGATAACCCGAAGCCGGGAAGCCGAGCGGACGGCCGTCCTTGTAGAAGAAGTATTCCTGCTCGAAGCCGAACCAGGCGCCGGCGTCGTCGAGGATGGTGGCGCGCTTGTTGGAGGCGTGCGGGGTCTTGCCGTCGGGCATCATGACTTCGCACATCACGAGCACGCCGTTGGTGCGGGCGCCGTCCGGGAACACAGCGACCGGCTTCAGCACGCAATCGGAGCTGTGGCCTTCGGCCTGCTGGGTGGAGGAGCCATCGAAGCCCCAGAGCGGAAGCTGCTCGAGCGTCGGGAACGACGCGAATTCCTTGATCTGGGTTTTGCCGCGCAAGTTCGGAGTCGGCGTATATCCGTCGAGCCAGATGTACTCGAGCTTATACTTGGTCATTGAGCCTCTCTGTAGATGATGCGAAAGGTTGGGGGCCTGGAGGCCCCCGCACATTTTGTACCCGGCCATCATCGGCCGGCCCTTTACAAGCATTTAACGTGCCAAAAGGCCGCAGCGCGGGAGGTTGTCCGTCGCGGCCGGGACCTGTCCGGTGGCGGGCAAACGCCCGCGGCCGCGTGCGTCATAGCCGCGCACCATCGCGTGAAGCTGCACCGCAAAAAGCCTGCGAAAAACGCCTGATTCTGGAGCAGCCAGATCGGTGCCGGAGTTGCCGATGAAACGCGCATCAACGTCCGGCAATTTTCGCAAAGCGCCCGCCACCTGCCCAGCAACCTTTGGAATGGCCCAGGCGTTGGTCACCGACCCGCTGCCTTGGGGGATGCAGACCGTCACTTGCCTACAAATTGGGCGGCAACTGATTTCCTTTTCAGCACTTTCCAATCCGGGATGCGCGGCCGATATGGGGATTCCAGTAACCACAATCGAACGAGTCGGGCGCACCATGGAGGCCAAGGCGCTTCGACCCAGGAGCAAATCGCAATGATGAACAATGGTCTGAGTCACGGATCTGCACAGATCTACCAATTCCCCGCCGGGGGCCGCGCGGCTCTCGCCGGACGCCGCTATGGCGAGACCCGCCTTCCCGCCGATCAAACGTCGCTTCCCGCGAATGTCTCGATCTGCAGCGACAGCTGGTACCACCAGGACGCGGTCGACGAAGCCAAGCCGAAATGGGATCGGTGATGCCTGTGGCTGGTTTGATAAAGCCGCGCTCTCTCGAGCGGTCGGCGCAACTTGAAAAAGGGTCGAAACAACGAGGTTTCGGCCCTTTTTGATTCTTGCGGCAACGCCGCCGTTCAGACCACCGCGCAGGCCGTCGCCGGCCGCTTCAGATGCTTGACCGTGGTGGCCCCGCTCTTGCCGATGACAAGCGTGATCCCCGCCCCCGAATAGCGGATCCCGGAGACCGCCAGCCGCTTGGCGAGGGTAACGGGCTCGCCGTCGATCTGGAGGAAGGCGCGCTTGTCGTCGTCATAAAACCCCACGATGAACTGCGTACCATCGGCGCAGCGATAGGTCCGGAACGTCTGCGCCTCGGCGAGCCCTGCACTGACAATTCCGCCCGCCAGCATGGTGATCGCCAAAAGAATGGCCTTGTGCCTGCCCATGATCGCCCCCTGTATAGACCCCAAGGACGCCCGCCGTGCGTCCGATGGAAACATAACCCAAGCTGATCTCATGCCAGACTCCTCGCTAAAAGACTCCCCTGCCCGCCACCTCGCCCTGCAAGGCGCCAGTAATTTCCGCGACCTCGGCGGCTACCCGACTTCGGATGGCCGCACCACGCGCTGGCGGCACATCTTCCGCTCCAACCATCTCGGCCACCTCACCGCGGCCGATGTCGAGATCGTCCGAGCGCTGGGCGTCAAATGCGCCTTCGACTTCCGCGGCGTCGAAGAGCGCGCCGCAGGGGTCTGCGTGGTGAACGAGATCGCCGTGTATTCGCTGCCGATCGAGCCGACGGTCGTCGCCGCGCTGCGCACCGAGCTCGCCAGGGGCGCGCTGACTGCGCCGGTCGCGCTCGAGCTCATGCGCGAATCCTACCGCAACTATGTCCGCCACAACACACAGAGCTTTCGCACGCTGTTCGGTCATCTCCTCGAAGACCGCGCGCCGCTCGTCATTCACTGCACCGCCGGCAAGGACCGCACCGGTTTTGCCAGCGCCCTGATCCTGCATGCGCTCGGCGTCGCGGACGACATCATCGCCGAGGACTATCTGCTGACCAATCAGCACTACAAGCGCGATGCGGCGGCGGCCACCGACCTGCCCGAGGACGTACGCAATGCCATCGGCAGCGTCGAGGCCTCTTACCTTGCGGCTGCGTTCGAAGCCGTCGGCAAGGACTACGGCGATCTCGAAACCTATCTGCGCGACGGGCTCAAGATTGGCCCACCGGAGCGGGAGGCGCTGCGGGCGCGTTATCTGCAGTCGTAATCAAGCACCCGCATTTCTGCGTGGCTCCGGTGGCCTTGAGGAGCGCCGATCGAAGGGCGCGGGCGACGTGCATTGTGTTCCAGTCGCTCTGGTGCAGCAGCAGCCCATCGTCCGGAGCAACGAGCTGTTCGAACGACGCCTTGTTGTAGACGTGCCAATGCCGCATCAGCGCCCAGCGCTGGAACAGGTTGACCTCGGCGTCTTGCGCAGCGGCTCGGATCGCTGAAACCATCTTTTCGGCCAGCTCGGCGTTGTCGTCGTACTGCATGGCCGTCGTGTATTGCGGATCGATCAGCACGACATCGATGGTCGGATGGTCGCGCAGGAGTTTCAATCCCTCTGCGATTTTGCGAACCACCTCATTGAAGTTGAACTCCTTCTGGCGGAAGACGGCGTTGGTTCCGACCTGCCAGAGCACCAGCGATGGATTGTCAGCAAAGATGTCGTCGTTGAACCGAGGCACTTCCAGGTTCGCTTCTTCGCCGCCCTTGCCCCGGTTGAACACGTCGATCCGGATGTTTGGACGCTGATCGTGTTCCTTGAAGTGTTTTCTCAAATACAGTTCGAGCCGTGCGGGATAGGCAACGACATTGTCGAGTCCGGCCGTCGAAGACGACCCCATCGCCACGATGCGTACGGGCCCCGTTCCGGCCAGCGCGGCTCGAAAATTGTCCAGCGGATGTTTGAGGTCAACGATCGAGGCGGGAAATTCGAGGGTTGGAAAATTGTCAGGCATGAAACAACCTCCTCTACGATCTAAAGTTGCATCTATAGCCCAATTGCAGGGCCGCCGCCATTGCAAGTCCAGTTCACGGAGAGCAATAGTCGACGTGAACTGAACCGACGGAGAGCGTCGTGCAAGGAAAAGTCATCGTCATCACCGGTGCGCTCGGAGCGCTCGGCAAGGTGGTCGCCGAGATTGCGCAGTCACGCGGCGCGCGCATTGCCGGCGTCGATCATGCGCCCTCGCAAGTCTCTGCAACGGCTGAAAGCATCGAGATCGGCGGCGTCGACCTGTCCGATGCGGCGCAGGCGAAGGCGGCGGTCGAAGCTGCTGCAAAACATTTCGGCCGGCTCGACGCGCTGATCAACATTGCCGGCGGCTTTGCCTTCGAGACCGTCGGCGACGGCGACGTCAAGACCTGGCAGCGTATGCACGCGCTCAATGTACTGACCGCGCTCAACACATCGCGCGCGGCGCTGCCGCATCTGGCCTCCTCCAACGCCGGCCGCATCGTCAACATCGGCGCCATGGGCGCGCTTCAGGCCGGCTCCGGCATGGGCCCCTATGCCGCGTCGAAGGCCGGCGTGCATCGCCTCACCGAGGCACTTGCCAGCGAGTGGAAAGGCAAGGTCACGGTGAACGCGGTGCTGCCCTCGATCATCGACACCCAGGCCAACCGTGCCGACATGCCGACAGCCGATTTTTCCAAATGGGTGACGCCGCACGAGCTCGCGGAGGTGATCCTGTTCCTCGTGAGCGATGCCGCGAGCGGTATCACCGGCGCGCTGATCCCGGTCGGCGGGCGGGTTTAGTCCGGCACCAATAGCCGCAAGTTGCCCTTGAAACGGATGCTCTGCTTTCCGGCGAGCGCAATGCCTTCGCCGTACGCCGTCTCGTCATTATAGGTGCCGCTGAAGCCGATGGTCACGATCTTGCGGCCCCACACCGGGCGCTCGTCGAACGAGGGTGAGTGTTCCTCGTTGGTCAGCTCGCCCTTCCACTTGCCGTTGGCTGAGGTGTAGCTGCCGTAGGCGAAGAAAAATGAATCGCCGCCCCGCATGGCGCCGTCGCGCAGCACCATGACGCCCTGGTTGCCGCCCTGGACGGCATCCAGCATCTCGATCCGGATGTGATAGAGCCCGTTCCTGATTGTCATGGCTGCAAGCCGCCCGGCTGTCCCGTCCGCAGAATAGCCGCACCATGGGTTCCCGATCAAATGGCGCAGAGCTCCGAGTCCGATCCGGGCTACACTGCCAGCAACTGATTCTCGGATCCGAACGCAAGACTCGGAAGCTTTCCTTGGAAACCACGCTCTACCTGCCCGTCAAACGTTTCCTCGAAGAGCTCGGCTTCACCGTCAAGGGTGAGATCGGCGGCTGCGATCTCGTCGGCCTCAGCGCCGGCGATCCGCCGGTCGTGGTGATCGGCGAGCTCAAGCTCGCGTTCAATCTCGAGCTGATCCTCCAGGCGGTCGACCGTGCGCCGGCCGGCGACGAGGTCTGGATTGCCGCAAGGATGTCAGCGCGCGGCAAGGGACGCGAGAGCGATGCGCGCTATCGCAATCTCTGCCGCCGCCTCGGCTTCGGCATGCTGGGGGTGACCGACCGCGGCCAGGTCGAAGTGCTGGTGAAGCCGCCGACGGCCGCGCCGCGCCGCGAGCCGAAGGTCCGCTCGCGCCTCGTCGCCGAGCATCAGCGCCGCCAGGGCGATCCGGTGCTGGGCGGCAGCACGCGCGCACCGATCATGACCGCCTATCGCCAGCAGGCGCTGGCGTGCGCGTCGGAACTGGCCGATGGGCCGCGAAAGGTGCGTGAGTTGCGCCAACGTTGTCCCGATGTCGGCAAGATTATGCTTAACAACGTGTATGGCTGGTTCGAACGCACTGAGCGGGGAATCTACGGGCTGACCGAGGCCGGACGCGCGGCGCTGAAACGCTGGCCGCAGGCTCCGGTCAACGGCACCAGCCGCGAGGCATCACCGCCCTAACGGCACCAGCCGCGAGGCATCACCGCCCTAACGGCACATCGGGAGACGTCGCATGATCGTTGTAACTGGCAGCGTGACGGTCCGACCCGAGACGTTCGAGGAGGCGCGCCGCCTGAGCCTCGAGCATGTTCACCGGTCGCGGCAGGAGCCCGGCTGCATCTCGCATGCCGTGCATGTCGACTGCGAGAACCCGCTCAGGCTGGTGTTCTTCGAGCAATGGGCCGACCGCGCCGCCCTCGCCACCCACTTTGCGGTACCTGCGTCCGGCGAGTTCGCCCGCACCTTGCGCTCACTTGCCACAGGGCCGGCCACGCTTGAACTTTACGACGCAAGCAGGCTCGAGAAGCTGTGAGTGCATAGCTGAGATGCCACACCAAATTCATATTGCAATGCAACATCGACGGCACTAGGTATCCCGGCATCGAAACGAGGCCGTTATGAGCGCAGACTGGAATACCAAATATGGCACGCGGCGCGTGCGCCACGATCCGCCGACCCTGGACGAGGCGATCTTCGCCGCCGTCGGGATCACCGACGATCAGGAGCAGCAGGCCGAGATCGCCGCAGCGCTGATGGGGATGCCGCTCGATGTCGTGCAGGCCGAGGTGAAGAAGCAGGCCCGCACCAACAGCCGCATCACCGCCACGCGCGTGATTGCCGGCGAACAGGGTGCGCAGCGCTCGGTGGTGGTCGAACGCCGCGTCGTCCGTCGTTTCGGCAACGACAAGCGCACCGGCACCTGAGCGCTTAAATCTCTTAGCCCAAAACGAAAGCGGACCGGTTTTGCCGGTCCGCTTTTTGATTCCTGTCCGCGTTTATGGTCAGGCAGCGCGATTGCCGTACATGGCGGAGATGATCTTCCAGCAGGTCGAGTTGAGGCTGAGGAGCGCGCGGCCAGCGGTGAACGGCGAGGCAGCGAGATCAGCGAGCTCGGCCTCCGGCGTCTTGGCGAGATCAATCGTGCCGGTCGATTCGCCATGACGGAATTGCAGATGCGCGCCGAACTTCCTGGCGAGCGCCCGCATGGCGTGATTCTCCGCGCCGGTCGTGATGCGCAGGCGCTTGAAACCCTTCCAACGCGCTTCCGCGATCAGGCGGCTGAACAGCACGGTGCCGACATTCTGGCGGCGTGCCGAAGCTTCCACGCTGAAGGCAACCTCGGGCAGCGAATCACCCTCCGGCGGATGCAGCTCGGCCGCACCACGGACCACGCCGTCGACGATGTAGGCGACGACCACGGTTCCGTCCTCGGCGCAACGGGCGGCGTAACGCTCGATAAAGCTGTCGTCGAGAAAGCCGTTGAAACGGTCGTGCCGGCTTGCGGCATCGAGCCTCAGCAGATGATCGCGCAGAAGCGGCAATTCTTCCTGCTGGCTCAGGGTCCGCACATAGCCCGGCATGGTCGGCGTGCGGACGGTGTCTTCAAGTACCACGTCAAAACTCCTCTTGGTGTCCCTCGAGGAGGCGTTCGAATCCCTAGGCTTCCTATATTGTGCATCGCAACAAGTTTTTCAAGGCGGAAACCTGCCCAAGTTTCGGGCATCGGGAGCGACTAATTCGTTAACAAAATCAAGGTCCCGTAGTCTTACAGGATCAACTGTGTCTGGGTCACCAAGGCGACGAGCCTGCCGTCCTCGGTTTCCAACCGGGTGGTCCAGACCTGGGTCCGCCGCCCCCGGTGGACCGGGGTAGCCGTGGCGATGACAGTGGTTCCCTCCTTCGCGCCGCCGATGAAGTTGGTCTTGCTCTCAAGCGTCGTGGTGCCCTTGGCGTCCTCTGGCAGATTGATCACGGTCGCGGCCGCGCCAACGGAATCCGCGAGCGCCATCACCGCGCCGCCATGAATGGTGTGATGGAGCGTGCAGAGATCGGGGCGGACCATCATCCGCGCCACCACACGGTCCTTGTCGGCCTCGACGAATTCGACGCCCTTGAGCTCGGCGAACGGCATCTTCATCGCTTTAAGTTTCTCGAGCGGCGTCATCAGATCTCCTCCCAATGCATTGTTGTCTCAGCGTGAATGGCTTCGCGCGGCAAAGCAATGACGTCTGAGGTAATGGCCGTGCTGACATCGGCGCCCACATTTGCGCATATGCTCCCCCCATGCGTCACTTCCCGCCCCGCCGCATCGTCTGCCTGACCGAAGAGACGGTCGAAACGCTGTATCTGCTCGGCGAGCAGGACCGCATCGTCGGCGTCTCCGGCTATGCCGTCCGCCCGCCCCAGGTGCGGCGCGAGAAGCCGCGGGTCTCGGCGTTCGTCTCCGCTGACATCCCGAAGATCCTGGCGCTGGAACCAGATCTGGTGCTGGCCTTCTCCGATCTCCAGGCCGGCATCGTCGCCGACCTCGTCCGCGCCGGCGTCGACGTCCATGTTTTCAACCAGCGCGACGTCGCCGGGATTTTGGCGATGATCCGCACGCTGGGCGCGCTGGTCGGCGCGACCGGACGCGCGGAGGATCTCGCGCAAGGTTTCGAGCGGCGCCTTGCCGCGATCGCTGCGACGGCCCGCCCCTCGCCGCCTCCAAGAGTCTATTTCGAGGAGTGGGACGATCCGTTGATCTCGGGCATCGGTTGGGTCTCCGAGCTGATCGGGATCGCCGGCGGTGCGGACGTGTTTCCGGAGCTGCGCCATCGGCAGGCGGCGAAGGATCGGATCGTATCGCCCGAGGCGGTGCGCGAGGCATTGCCCGACGTGATCCTCGCATCCTGGTGCGGGAAGAAAGTCGTGCCTGCCCGCATCGGCGCGCGTGATGGCTGGAACGAGCTTCCAGCCGTGCGCAACAATCGCATCGTCGAGATCAAGTCGCCGATCATCTTGCAGCCGGGACCGGCGGCGCTGACAGATGGGCTTGATGCGATCGTGACAGCGCTGTGGGGTGAGCCCGAGTGAACTCGGCGTCACGCGATGAGATCGACGCTCGTTCCCGCGGCTTCGATCAGATGAACACGTTCGATGCCGGCGACCGACATCAACGCCTGAATCCGCTTTTGGTCCATCAGGCTGAAAGCCGTGGACAGCGCATCCGCGGCCGTCGCGGTTGCGGCGACGGCGGTGACGCTTCGATACAGGTGTCCGCAGGCACCACTCGCGGGATCGAACAGATGGTTGAATCGCCCCTGCGGACCGAACTGGAAGCCGTAGCCGCCGGACGTCGAGAGCGCACGGTCGACGACGGGCAATACGCACTGCATCCGTCCGGGCAACTCTGGATCGGTGATGCCGACCTCCCAGGCGCGGCCGTCCGGATGCGATCCGATCGCCCGGGTCTCGCCCATGTCGACGAGGCTGTGGGCGATGCCGTGAGCTCGCAGCAGGTCGACGACCTTGTCGGTCACGTAGCCTTGCGCGATTCCGTTCAGGGTCACGGCCATGCCGCGCGGCATCGCGATCCGATCGCGGCGCACCGCCAGCCGACCAGATCCGACACGCGCGAGCGCGGCCTGGATCACCGTTTGTGGCGGGCCCGCAGGGTCCGCATCCTCTCGAGAGAAATGGCCGGCGTAGAGCTCCCATAACGGCTGCACCGTCACATCGAACAACCCACCGGTCAGTTCGGCGTAATGCTGCGAAATGGACAGCAGTTCGACCATGTCGGCGGCTGGATCGACCAGCACGCCGGTCCGATTCAATTCGACCAAGGCGGAATCGTCCCGGTACAGGCTGAACAGCCGCTCCAGCCGGCGTGCCTCGGCGCAAGCCACCGAGATCAAGCGCTCCGCCTCGCTGCGATCGTCGTGGTGGATCTGCATCGTCGCGACCGCGCCCAGCATCGTGCCGCGCCAGACGACCACGTCCCGATTCGAAGCTGCCGCGCGTCCCAACGGCGCAAGCGCAAGCCCGGCCGCAGCACCGCTGATCCGGATGAAACGTCGTCGCGACATCGCGCCTGTCATCACGTCCTCCTCAGTTGATCGGCCCGCGGTCGGCTCCGCCCTCGTCGGCGGCCCCCGTCCTCTCACCGTCCGAGTCGAGCACGTATTCGCGCGGTACCTCCGAGAACGGGACGATACGCCCACCATTCTCGGCAACGAACGTCTCGGCAGCGGCGCGGTCCGAGAACGGGACGGCCTCGTTGCCGCCCATGCCGCTCCTGGCGCGGCTGCCGATCACGAACAGAGCCTTGCGCGCCTCGATCCAGTTGTCCGCGCCCGGCTTGTCCCAGTTCGGCGCCTTGCCCATGTCGGACACGTAGATCGCCTGGATGTCCTTCGGCTCTTCCGGCAGCACGGTGAAGGCGATGGTGTCGCGCGCCGAGGAGAACCAGACCGGCTCGATCAGACTTGCCACGACGATCTGGCCCTTCGGCCCCGGGTGCTCGAGCACGTTCATGCCGCAATAGTGTCCGATCACCTCCGCGGTCATCTTGAGCGGCGGTGGTGCTTGCGCCGTTTGCTTCTCCTCGCAGCCGAGCAGCGCGAGCGGAAGCAGCAGTGCCAATGCGGTGGCCCGACCTCTCATAGCTCCCTCCGGGAAAAGGCGAGCGCGGCGAATCCGAGCGGGACGAGCGTCCAGGACACCAGCGCGACCAGCAGCACCTGACCCGACAACGTCGTGCTCTGAGCGAGCCCCGCCATGCCGGCAAAGCTGCTGACGTTGGCAAAGCCGGTGAGATTGAACAACCGGTAGACATCGGTCGGGTTCAGCAGCAGCAGCGCATCCACCGCGGACGCGGAAATGCTGCGCCCCTGGTCTACGGCGAGAATGCCGAGCAGGGCCATGTCGTAGATCAGCACCAGCAGCAGCCACAAACCGATGCAGACGCCAGCGGCCGTGCCCCGGTCGCGCACCAGCGCACTGACGAGATAGCCGATGGCAACGAACACCGCGCCGAGCAGCACGGAGGAGCCGATCATCGCGGCGAAGGCCACAAGGCTGTCGAAACCGATCCGGCTTCCAGAAACGCTCAGCGCCGCCGCGGCGATGCCGTAGCCCAGGCAGGTCGCGAAAGCGAGCACCGCCACATGCCCGATGAACTTGCCGAGCAGGACCTGCCAGCGGGCAACCGGGTAGCTCAGCAGCAGGAGCATGGTCCCCCGCTCCATGTCACCGACGATCGCATCGTGGGAGATCAGAAGCGCGATCAGCGGAATCAGGAAGATGGTGAGGCTGGAGAGGCTGACGATCACGACATCGAGCGCGCGGACGCCGACGCTGCCGGTCGGAGCGCTGCCGAGGAAGGTCAGCGACAGCGCCAGACCGGCGAGCAGCAGCGTCGAGGCCAGCACCCAGCGATTCCGGACCGCCTGGTGGATCTCCTTGCGTGCGATGATGAGCGGATTCATGATGCTTGCTCCGCCTGGCGCAGGAAGTGCGCGTAGAGTTCATCCAGTGTCGGCGGCAGCATGTCGATATCCTCGACCGACGTTCCCGACGCGGTTGCCCGGTGCAGCAGCTCGAGCTTCCGCTCCGGCGCGGCATCGATCTCGATGACGTGGCCGTTCACGCGCCGGCACAGCGCGCCGGCCGGCAGCCACGACGGCATCTCGTCAGGGGCAAGGGGGGCCACCTTCAGACGCAATTTTGTCGGCAATCGTGCGATATTGCGCAACCGGTCGATCGATCCGTCCGCGACCTTGACGCCGCGGTTCATGATGATCACCCGGCCGGCTCGCTCCTCGAGTTCAGTGAGCGCGTGCGAGGACAGCAGGACGGTCGCGCCCTGGGCGGCAAGCCGCTCGATGAGGTCGTAGAAGGTCTGGCGCAGCTCCGGATCGAGACCGGTCGTCGGCTCGTCCAGCAGCAGCACTTTCGGATGGCCGATCAGCGCCTGCGCAAGTCCAAGCCGCTGGCGCATGCCCTTGGAATAGGTGCCGATGCGACGTCGACTCGCCGCCCCCAGTCCGACCATGTCGAGCAGCTCGAGCGCCTTCGTCACCGGCTCGCGCTTCAGCCTGGCATAGAAGGCCAGTGTTTCGCCGCCGGTCAGGGCGGCATCGAACGAGACATTTTCCGGCAGATAGCCAAGCTGCCGACGCCCTGTGAACTCGCCGGCGGCCGGATTGTCGCCGAGCACCTCGATCGATCCGCCAGTCGGGCGGATCAGGCCGAGCATCAGCTTCATCAGCGTGGTCTTTCCGGCCCCGTTGTGCCCGATCAGAGCCACCAATTCGCCCTGGCCGAGTTCGAACGAAGCACCGCGCACGGCTTTGATGCGGCCGTACTCCTTGGTGACATCGGTTATTCGTACCGTCCCTGTCATCGTGCGTTCCCGGCCTCACGGCGCAAAGGCGGAGCCATCAACGGGTGGCTGTCGACCACCCCGCCCGGCAGCAGCGCTGGAAACTGGGCTTGGGCCCATCTCAGCACCTGAACGGCGGGGCTGTTGATCAGCACCTTCGCCGAGGGTGCGGTCCACAGCACCCGATCGACGAGATCGTTGGGACGGTAGGCCGTGTCGCCGACACCGTCGCCATTGAGATCGAAAGCGGGATTGTCGCTCCAGTAGTTGCCGCGGCCGCCTTTGGACCAATCGAGATCGCGCGTGCCGACATATTTGACCTGATTGCGATTGCCGACGAAGGCGTTTCCCGTGATCTCGTTGCCCTCGGATCCCGCCGTGAAGTGCACGCCGATGTCGCAGCGCTCGAACCAGTTGTCGCGAAACTTGTTGTGGTTCGTGTTGTAGATGAACACGCATTTCTCCGGCCCGCTCCGGAGAACTTGCCGACGCTTCGCCTCCGGAATCATGCCCGGTTCGTCGTCCGGCCCCTCCTCCACCTTGCCAATGACCGCATCCAGGGGGCCCCCTGTCACCCGGTTGCCGTCGATCTCGGAATAGTTGGCGTAGTTGAACAGGAAACCGTGATCACGGTCGCGATCGGAGACATTGCCGCGGATCGCCAACCTGTTCGAATACATGATGGCATAGCCGACATGGTTGCCGATGGAAACGTTGCCGCTGACTTCGCTGTCATTGGTATACATGTAGTGGACCGCAAAGCGGACCTGCTCGAAGCGGTTGCCGACGAAACGGTCCTTCCGGCTGGAGATCGTGAAGATGCCGTCGCGTCCGTAGCGGATCGTGTTGTCCGCAATGGTGACGTCCGGCGCATTCCAGAGCGAGACGCCGTTGCCCGCCTCGCTGAGACGCCCGCCTCGCAGACCTTCGATCACGTTTCCCACGACCCTGGAGCCGGCCGCGCCATGCACGTAGACACCGAACAGGTTTCCGACCAAACGGTTGTTCTCGATGGTCGCCCGCTCCGCCGTTTTCTGAAGAAAGATTCCGGAATTCATCGCCTGGAGATCCCGGCCCGATCCCCGCACGGTCACGCCGCGGATGGTCACATCGGGCGCGCTCACCGTGACGACATTGCCGGCGGCTCCTCCATCGAGCACGGCGCCCGGACGTCCGGCCAACACCAGAGGCCGGTCGATCCGGATCGCGCCGTGGTATTCGCCTGGAGCCAGCTCGACGACATCGCCGGCACGCGCGCCGTCCAGCAGCGCCTGTAGCGGCTGGTTCGGAGCAGCCGTCAGTGTCTCCGCGTTGGCGGAGGCCGATAATCCGGCGGCGACGAGCGCCGCCGGAAACATATGTCGAAGAAGACGCACCAAGCCGATCCCCTATCAGACCGACTTCGGTTCGACGAACATGCGGCCCTTCATCTCCATGTGCATGGCGTGACAGAACCAGGAGCAGTAGTACCAGTAGACTCCCGCCTTGTCGGCCGTGAACGAAACCGAGGCCGTCGCCATCGGCGCAACCTCCATCTGGATGCCGTAGTTCACGATACAGAAGCCGTGGGTCAAATCTTCCACCGCATCGATGTTGGTGACGAAGACGGTGACCTGGTCGCCCTGCTTGACCTGGAACTGCTCGAGCCCGAACGCCGGCGCGGTCGACGTCATGTAGACCCGCACCTTGTTGCCGTCCCTGATGACCTTGGAATCGGCTTCGAGATTGATGCCGTCGGCCTTGGCCTGCTTGACCGCATCGGCGAACATCGGATCCGCACGGTCCCAGATCGAGATCGGATTGATCTTGGAGCGGTGAACGATGGTGGCGTCATGCGGCTCGGCGAAGCTCGGACCGTCGTGAACCAGCTTCATCTGGTCGCCCGAAATGTCGATCAGCTGATCGTTCTCCGGCTTCAGCGGCCCGACATTGAGGAAACGGTCCTTGGAGAACTTGTTCAGCGAGATCAGCCATTTTCCGTCGGCCTCCTTGGTCTGGCCCATCGAGGAATGGTTGTGACCCGGCTGGTAGTGGACGTCGAGCTTCTGGATGATCGGATCGACCTTCTCGCCCTTGAACGCGCGCCTGGCCAGTTCGATGTTCCATTTGCAGACCTGGCTGTCGAGGAACAGGGTGGTGTAGCCGTTGCCCTTGCCGTCGTAGGCTGTATGCAACGGTCCGAGCCCAAGTTCGGGCTCGGCAACGACGACATCGCGCGGCTTGATCTTGTCGTCGAACAACTGGTCGAACAGCCGCACGTCCATCACGGTCACCGTCGGCGAAAGCTTGCCCGCCGCGACGATATGGATTCCGTCGGGCGCGGTGTTCATGCCGTGCGGATTGTTGGAGACCGGAACGTAGCGCGTGTACGCCGAGCCCTTCCGGCCGTCGAGGACGGGCACGCCGTTCATTTCCTTGAAGTCGCCCTTTTTGACCGCTTCCTCGATCCGCTTGAGATTGAAGATGACCACCCAATCCTGTTCGTTGGCCGTCATCTCGGCCAGGGTCACGCCCTCCTCCGCATTGTAGCAGGTCGCGAAAGCGTACTTGCCCTGGTAGTCGGCATCGACGTTGTCCAGGTTGCCGCTCACGATGATCTGCCAGGCGACCTTCATCGTGTCGCCGTCGATCGCGCTGAAGATGGAACGATACTGTTTCGGATCGTCGAGGATCTTGCCGTCGTTGGGCATCGGCACCCCGTCCTCGCCGTTGGCGAACACATAACCGGTGCGCGGATATTTCTGCACCCTCAAACCATGGACGGTATGCTGGTTCGGAAGCTCGATGATCTTGTCGCACTTCATGACGTCGAGCCGCACCCGCGCCACACGGCTGTTGGCCTTGTCGTTCATGAAGGCGTAGCGCCCGTCATAGGTACCGTCGGTGAACGAGATGTGCGGATGATGCAGATCTCCGTTCATGTAGGTGCCGCCGCGGTTCTTGAGCAGCTCGCGGGTTGCCGGCTGCAGCCCTTCCGTCAGGACCTTCAGGCTTTCGTTGGTCTGGCCCCATCCGGTCGCACTGCAGCGGTTGAAGACCGGGACGCGCATGAGCTCGCGCATCGAAGGAAGCCCGACGATGCGCATTTCGCCGGATTGGCCGCTCGAGAAGAACACGTAGTATTCGTCGAGCTCGCCGGGCGCGACCTCCGCCTTCTGCACGGCCGGCCGGGCCGCTGGTGCCTTCGGTGCGGCAGCTTTGGTCTGGGCGTCCGCCGTCGAGACGAACGCGCCGCCGTCCTTCAGCGTGACGCCGCCGGCAAGTCCAACGCCCGCAGCTACGGCCGTGGTCCCCAGCAAGGTTCGTCGGCTGACGCCCTTTCCGTTTTCGTTTTCGCTCATGACTGTCTCCTCGGTTCGATTTCAGGTTGCGGGTGGAGTGATGGCATCGACGGATGACACACCGACGGGCTTGCCCCCGGCGGTGATGACGGTGGCCGGGCCCTTGCCGCCCGCGCGCATCGATGGCGACGACATCGCCTGGCGCTTCTCCCGCTTCAGCCGCACCTGGATCATGTGCGGGCAGCGATGGTCGTCGAAATAGAGTTCCTGACAGTGCATGCAGTAGATGCACTCGTTGACGTTGATGTGCCCCTCCGGATGGATCGCCTGGACCGGACACTCGTTGGCGCAGCGCTGACACGGCGAGCCGCATTCCGGCCAACGCCGCAGCCACTCGAACATGCGGATGCGGCCGGGGATCGCCAGCGCGGCGCCGAGCGGGCACAGGTAACGGCAGAAGAACCGCTCGACGAACAGGCCCGCTGCGAGCAGGGTCAGCGCGTAGACGACGAACGGCCACTCCCGCCCGAATTTCAGGATGATCGAGGTCTTGAACGGCTCGACCTCGGCAAGCTGCTCGGCGAAGGCAGTCGAGTACAGCGACATGCCGAACAGGCCGAGGAAGATGATGTACTTGATCGGCCAGAGCCGTTCATGAAGTCCCCAGGGCACCCTGAATTGCGGCACCTTGAGCGCCTGCGCGGCGTTGTTGAGCAACTCCTGCAAGGCGCCGAACGGGCAGAGCCAGCCGCAGAACGGACCGCGTCCCCAGAACAGCAGGCCCGCCGCGATCGAGGCCCAGAGAATGAAGATCAGCGGTGCGGACAGGAAGTATTCCCAGCTGAATCCGGTCAGCAGCGAGTTGGCGAAGGTCAGGACGTTGACGACCGAGAGCTGCGCGTTCGCGTACCAGCCCAGCCAGACCAGGATGAAGAGCAGGTAGCCACGGCGTACCCAGGCGTACACCGTCGGACGGCGAACCAGGAAGTTCTGAAAAAAGAAGATCAGGGTGAGCGCACCGAGCGCCGCCACGGTCAAGCCGACCTTGACGGTGTTGGCGCGCCAGATCCGCATCCACAGCGGCTCGTCGTCAGACGCGGCCGGCGGCGTGCCGACTTCGCGCGTCCCGGCCGCCGGGAAGGCCGACGACTTCGCGGGTGCAGCTTGCGCTGGCGGCGCCTCGCGCTTCAGGTAAATGTCGGGAAGCGTGTAGCCGATGGCGAACGTCACCAAGGCCTTGTCCCGGGCGCCGACCACGCGCTGGACCAGGAGCTGCAGCACCCAGGGTTCGGCCGGATCGAGGGCGAGCTCGGGCGGCACCGTGAACAGCGCGATTTCCGGAAAGTCGGGCGCACCTTCGGCGGCAAGGCTGCCCAGCCGGATGTGATCGCGGTCGCGGAAGCGGACGCTGTTGGTCTCCTGGACCAGCTCGATGCGGTCGAAGATTCCGCCGCGAACGTAGGCGGCCCCCTTGAACGAATAGCGGCCGGATCCGGCGACGATCAGCGCCTGCTGACCCGGCTTCAGACGACCGGCAAGCCGGTTATAGCCTTCGTCACCGAGCAGACTGCGGCCGATGGTCGGCACCGCAACATCGGCGACATAGAGATCGATGAACGTCTCGTCCGGCTCGCCTTGCTCCGGATGGGCGACTGCTGCGGCGTTGCCGGATTTTTCGAAGGCCTGATTGACGTCTGCGACCGAGAGAAACAGGCGCCGGACCGAGCCGTCACCGACGAGGCTCTGCCAGTCGCGAAGCTCGCTCTTTTGAGGATCGATGGCCTTCGACGCCTGTGGCGCTGCGCTGGTGGCCGCATTGCCTTGCGCGCCGATCCGGCCGCTCTTGATCAGCTTGGTCGCGGAACGGACGATGCTGTCCCCGATCACCAGCACGGTGACCGTTGCTCCGCTGACGATGTCGACCTGGGGCGCCGGCACAGCGCCGCGCGCCACGCTTGCCATGTCGATGCCGATCAACTTGTTGACGGAATCGAGAATGCGCTTCTCGGGAATCCCGACCAGCACGATCGGCTCTTTGTGATCGACCAGCTTCAGGCCGGTGATGACGCCCTTCGGATCGATCCCGACCAGAAGCTTGATCGGCTTTCCCGAATAGCCGGTGGCGTTGGCGAAGTCCGAATTGAGGTAGACGTATCCTTGCAACTGATCGCCGCGGTAGACTGGAAGGATCGGCGGTTCCCCCTGCGGCGAACCGAACCGGTCGGCGGCCGGAAAGAAGTCGGCAGGCGCGACCTTCGGCAGGTAACTGGCGAGATCGCTGGCCGCATACACCGCTTGCGCCCACACCGTCACCAGAAAAGCGAGGATGACGACGTAGGCGGATGCAGGCTTAGCTCGTTTGGCGACGATTAGACTCCCGGCCATGGAGTACCTCAAAGCGGAACGGCCTGCTCGAGCACGCGTATTCCAGCGAATCTTGATGTTTGATGTTTCGGAATCGCCGTTGATGCCGGGTGCCGGATAGAAGGACGGATTGAGCCAACGCAAGTTGATTTACGTCAAGACGGGCTATCTAGTGATAAGCAGCGAGTGAAAATTTGCGCTGCAACAAACAGCGGAAGGAAAGTCGATCATGCCGTTGTTGCGAACGTCGCTTCTGCGGGCCGAGCCCGCTGGTACCTTGCAGTCACTCGACGAATTGTTCGCGCTCGCCAATGCCATGGAGCAGGAGGCCGCGACAAAATACGCGGAACTCGCCGAAGAAATGCAACGGCAAGATCGTGCCGACCTGGTCGGCGTGTTCAGGGAACTCGCGGCAGCCGAGCGCGAACACGTCGATAGCGTGCAACGCTGGTCGCAGTCGCGCCGCGGCAAGCTGCCGGACCCCACCCTCGTTCGGTGGGAGGCGCCCGAGACGTTCGACAGCAGCGCCACGGCCGAAATCAAGGCTTCGAAGCTGATGACGCCGTACCGCGCGCTCGCAATGGCCGTCCGTAACGAGGAACGCGCCTTTGCGTTCTGGTCGTACCTGGCGGCGTTTGCGGCCGACTCCGAGATCAAGGCGGCCGCGGAGGCGATGGCTGCCGAGGAGCTCGGGCACGTGGCGACCTTGCGCAAAGCACGCCGGCGGGCTTACCGACAAGAGCCCGATGCGATACGTCCGGGTGAGGCACCGGCGGAGCGAATCGATGCTGGCGTCCTGGAGCGCAGGTTGGCCGGCCGGCTCGACCAGTTGGAAGGTGCCTTTGACTCGGTTCAGGCCTCAAGGATTCGCGAACTGGCTGACGAAGCGCGATCGATGTCGGGCCAGGCGGATGGATTCGGGCGGTTCCCGGCCAGCCTCGAGCAGCGAGATGCCGAGACGATCGCTGAGGCACTGACGGATGCGTATCTCGAGGGAGCAGAGACATCGGATAGCCCGGCACGTCTCGAAACGCTCCAGGCTCTCGCCGGCCGGTCGATAGCCCGTCTGGCGTGGCTCCGATCCCTGTCCGCCTGACGAACATGCCGCTTTGCAGGAAAGGCCGGAAGGCGACCGCTTCAATCCTTCACATCGGCGGGCGACGCCCTCTCCTCACGTCACGGCGTTCACGACCTGGTACTCCGGCCGTCGCCACACCTCGCCCACGATGACGTCCTCGATGATGTCCGCGGCCTTCAACACCTCGGCTTCGCCGATATACAGCGGCGTGATGCCAAACCGCATGATGTCGGGGGCGCGGAAATCGCCAATGAGGCCGCGCGCGATCAGGGCCTGCATCGCGGCATAGCCGCCGTCGAAGGCGAATGAGACCTGCGAGCCGCGGCGCTCCTGCGCACGCGGGGTGACAAGCTTCAAAGACGGACAGCGGCGCTCGACCTCCGCGATCAGGAGATCGCCGAGCGCCAGCGAGCGCGTGCGGACCTCCGCGATATCGACGCGGTTCCATATGTCCAGCGAGGCCTCCAGCGCCGCCATAGCCAGCACCGGCGGGGTGCCGACGCGCATGCGCTCGACGCCGCCCGCGGCCGCATAGGCGAGCTCGAATGCGAACGGCTTGGCGTGCCCCATCCAGCCGGACAGCGCGGCGCGCACGCCGTCGGCGTGGCGCGGCGCGACATAGAGGAAGGCCGGCGCACCGGGGCCGGCGTTGAGATATTTGTAGGTGCAGCCTGCTGCGAAATCAGCGCCGCTTCCAGCGAGGTCCACCGGCAGCGCACCGGCCGAATGCGCGAGATCCCAGACCGTGACGATGCCGAGCGCATGCGCTTTCGCGGTCAGCTTCGCCATGTCGTGGCGGCGGCCGGTGCGGTAGTCGACCTCGGTGATGTAGAGAACCGCGATCTCCTCCGACAACGCAGCCTCGATCTCTTCCGGTGCCACCAGGCGCAATTGATGGCCGCGCCCGAGCGTGGCGATCAGGCCTTCGGCCATGTAGAGGTCGGTCGGAAAGTTTCCCGTGTCGGAGAGAACGACCTTGCGCGATGCGTTCATGTCGAGCGCGGCGGCGAGCGCCTGATAGACTTTCAGCGACAGCGTGTCTCCGACCATCACGGAGCCGGCCTCCGCACCGATCAGCCGCGCGATGCGGTCGCCGACATGGCGCGGCTGGGCATACCAGCCCGCACTATTCCAGGCGCGGATCAGCTCATTGCCCCACTCGGCCGTAATGACGCGGTTGACGCGCTCGGCGACACCAAACGGCAATGCGCCGAGCGAATTGCCGTCGAGATAGATCACGCCGTCAGGCAGATGGAACAGCGCTTTGGTGTCGTCATAGACGCGAAGCCTGGCCTTGCGAGTAGACATCTTGGACATCTCTACAGAATGGTGCGGACGCGCCAGAGCTCGGGGAACAGCTCGACCTCCAGCATTCGCTTGAGGTAGCTGACGCCGCCGGTGCCGCCGGTGCCGCGCTTGAAGCCGATGACGCGCTCGACCGTGGTGACGTGGTTGAAGCGCCAGCGGCGGAAATAGTCCTCGAAGTCGACCAGCTTCTCGGCAAGCTCGTAGAGCATCCAGTGCGTCTCCGGCGCCTCGTAGACGACGCGCCACGCCTGAAGCACGCCCTCGTTGAAGCTGTGGGTCTCGCGGACGTCGCGGGCGAGCACCGCGGCAGGCATCTTGAGCCCATTGCGGTCGGCGAGCCGCAGCACCTCGTCATAGAGGCTGGGCGTCGCAAGCTCGGCCTCGAGCAGCTTGGTCGTCTCCTCATCGTGCGCGTGCGGCTTGAGCATGGCGTGGTTGCGGTTGCCGAGCAGGAATTCGATCAGCCTGTATTGACGCGACTGGAAGCCCGAGGATTGGCCGAGCTGCGAGCGGAAGCGCGTGTACTCGCTGGGCGTCATGGTGCGCAGCACGTCCCAGGCATTGTTGAGCTGCTCGAAGATGCGCGACATCCGCGCCAGCATCTTCATCGCCGGCGACACCTCGTCCCGTGAGATCGCGCGGCGGGCGGCGCTGAGCTCGTGGAGGGCAAGGCGCATCCACAGCTCCGTTGTCTGATGCTGGATGATGAACAGCATCTCGTCATGCGCCTCCGACAGTGGATGCTGCGCACCGAGGATCGCATCCAGCGCCAGATAGTCGCCATAGGACATGCGCCGGGCGAAATCGGTCTCGGCGCCTTCGCTTGCGGGATCGTAATCGCTGGACGTCATGACAGGCCCTTTCGATCGATCGTCTCTCGCCTCGTCAGTCGAGGCCGATCAGGCGTGCAGTGATCGGCGACGACGGATCCTTCAGTCCGTCGATCACGGTGAAATGGTTGAGCCCGGGATCGACGACAAGGCGCGTCGGCACGTCGAAGCCGGTCCAGACATTGGCCATCAGGTCGGACTGACGGATGAATTCCGGCCGCTCGCCGCCGCCGACCCAGGCGGTCACGGGCGAATGCCCGCGTGGCAGATGCAGCGCCGCGCTTTCGCACGTCGCCTCTTCCATGGTAATGCGCAGCGTCTCGTTCATCTTCGTCCTGAGCAGCGGCCGCAGATCGTGCAGGCCGCTGATCGAGAGCGTGCCGGCAATGCGGTTATAGACGGCGCCCTCGAGCCGGCTGTCGTCGCACAGCATACGCGTGACGAGATGGCCGCCAGCGGAGTGGCCGGCAAGCCGGATCGGCCCTGCGACCAGCGCGGCCGCTTTCGCAATTGCGGCGGTGATTTCAGCGGTGATGTCGGAGATGCGCGCGGCCGGCGCCAGGGTGTAACTCGGCAGCGCCACGGTCCAGCCGTGGTGCCGCGCGCCTTCGGCAAGATCGGTCCAGGTCGACTTGTCGAAACGCATCCAGTAGCCGCCGTGCACGAACACGACGAGGCCCTTGCTGTCGCCGTCGGGCAGGATCAGGTCGAGGCGCTGACGCTCGCCGGCGCCATAGGCGATGTCGGCGCGAAAATCCTTCAGCCCGGCCCGGTAGGCCGCGGCCCGCTCCGCCCATTGGGCCGGCATCTTGTCCGAGCCCGGGATATGGGCCGAATTGGCATAAGCATCATCCCAATCGCGCATCGTTGCTCCCTCGGCGGACTCAGGCTAGCGATCGGGCGCCAGTCTGCCACCGGTCAGGGCGGCATCCTAGTCTTTATTTTAAGCTTAAAGGATTTGGCGAAGCCGCTGTTTCGGGCAGCGGTCGCCCCAACCGAGATGCCGTAGGGTGGGCAAAGCGGAGCGTGCCCACCCTCTCGGTTCATATACGAGAATGCTGGTGGGCACGGCGCAAGTGCGCCTTTGCCCACCCTACGAGATCTGCGACCGCTGCTACGCCTTCTCCACCCCGCACCACTCCGCGATGAACAGCGCCATCGCCTTGGTCGTCTTCTTCAGTGAGTCCAGCTCGACGAATTCGTTGAAGCCGTGCATCTCGCCGCCGCTGGCGCCGAAGCACAAGCTCGGGATGCCGTGGTTGAGGCCGTAGAAGCGAGTGTCGGTGAGCGCGGTGAAGGCGAGATCTTGGACGGTGCCGCCGTAGACGGCGTTGAAGGCCCTGCCGAACGCGGCCTCGGGCGCCGCAGCATCCGTCAGCTCATAGCCTTCCGACAAAAAGCCCGACCATTCGATCTCCGGCGGATTGTTGGCGAGAAAGCGGTCGTTACGCGCGGCAGCCGCAACGCAGGCCGCGATCTCCTTCTGGTGATCGGCGATCGACCAACCCGGCAACACGGCAATCCGGCAGTCGACGTCGCACCAGGCCGGCACGCTGGAGGCCCAATCGCCACCCTTGATGATGCCGGGATTGAAGTTGATGGGATGGTTCAATGTCTTGAAATGGCGGTCGGCCTTGGCGCGCTCGTTCCACTCGATCTCGAGCTTTTGCAGCGCCTGGATCAGATGATAGGCCGCCATGATCGCGTTGGCGCCCGAGCCGGCGAAGGCGACATGGGTCGGATGGCCCTTCACCCGCAGGCGAAACCAGATCACGCCGACTTGCGAGCGCACCATCTTGCCGCCGGTCGGCTCCGGGATGAAGCAGGCGTCCGCACGATAGCCGCGCTGCAACGTCGAGAGCGCGCCGACGCCAGTGCTCTCCTCCTCGATCACCGATTGGACATGAATCCGCGCCGTCGGCTTGAGGCCCGCGGCCTTGATCGCATCCAGCGCATAGAGCGCGCCGATCGTGCCTGACTTCATGTCGCAGGCGCCGCGGCCGAACATCTTGCCGTCCTTGACGACGGGCGTGAACGGCGGCGTGTCCCACAATTCCAGCGGTCCCGCAGGCACGACGTCGCAATGCCCCTGGAGGATCAGCGACCTGCCGCCATTGGTTTGCGGACGGTAGGTGCCCACCACCGACCGCGCCTTGGAGAAATCATGCTCGATCGGGCCGTAGCCGCGCAGATCCCTGAGATCGTCGACATCGATGTGCCAGTCATCGACCTCATAGCCCCGCTCGCGCAGGAGGTCGCCCATCATGTCCTGGCACGGCCCCTCCGCCCCGCGGGTCGAAGGGATCGCGACGAAATCACGTGTGGTCGCGAGCTGGGATTCGAAGCCGGCATCGACGGCGTCGAGAATCCTCTGCTGCGTTTCGGCATTCATCAGGCAACTCCAAGCATTCGCATCGTTCAAGGAGTGCGCAAGCTAGCCGATTTCAGCCGTTCGGGTACTGTGCAAAATAGGCATCCCGCAATGCATCTTCGAGCAGCCGGCCTTCCGAATAGCCATTCAGCGTCGCAGGCCGGCTCACGCCGTCGAGCAGCCGCGAGCACGGCTCCGGCGCGCCGAGCACGGTGCGCACCGGAATGCGCTCGGCATAGATCGGCAATTCGTAGTCCTCGTCGTCATCGGCGACACCCTTGGCGCGGACCTTGGCCGAGGCCTCCTCGATCTCCATCGCGATGAAGGAGGTCGCCTTGATCTCCTGCGTGTTGCTCGCCCGCAGGCTCGCCGTGCGGTCCGGGAAGAAGCGGTCGACCATCGCGATCACCGCGCGCTCCTTCTCATCGGCGTCGGTGACGAGATAGGCGGTGCCAAACGCCATCACGGCGCGGTAGTCGGCGGAGTGGTTGAAGCCGCAACGCGCCAGCACGAGGCTGTCGAGATGGGCGACCGTCAGGCAGACGCGCTCGCCTTTGGTCTGGTTGCGCAGCATGCGGCTGGCGCTCGAGCCGTGCCAGTAAAGCTTCGTCCCCTCGCGCCAGAAGAAGGTCGGCGTGCAATAGGGCTGCCCGTCGATGACATAGGAGACATGGCACATCATCGAGGAATCCAGGATGCGATGAACGGTCTCGTGATCGTAGAAGCCGCGGTCGTGACGGCGCTTCACCTGGTTGCGCGCTGACGTCGGGTAGGAATTCGGGGTCTCAACCTGGCTCACGGCCGCTCCTGTCGGGATTGGAACAATTCCAGGAGAGTTGTAGCGGCCAATTTGGTCTGCGATAGTTCCAATTCCATGCAAAAAATTTCGACCAATTCTGCGGTGCCCGCCAAGCATTCTCCGTCGAAGCCTGAGCTGCCGCTCGACCTCACCGGCCCACACATCACGCTAGGTGCCTCCGCCGCGCATCGGCTGTATCAGGCGCTGTGCGAGATGATCGTCTCCGGCCTGGTAAAACCCGGCGAGCCGCTGCCGCCGTCGCGGACGCTGGCGAAGCAAACGGGCTTCCGCCGCAACGCCGTCGTCACCGCCTATGAACGCCTGATCGCCGACGGCTTTGCCAACGCCACCGTCGGCTCCGGCACCTTCGTTGCGGCGCGCATTCCTGCGCGCGCGACCGAACCGAACAAGCCGAAGGTCGTCGTCGAGGCGCCCAGGCAAGGCGCATTCTCGCTGGGATGCACCCATATCGACGAGCGCGCCGTGCAGCGTTTTCGCGCTTTCCTCGGGCGCCGGATGCGCGCCTTCGGCTCCGAGCACCTGCATTATGGCGATCCCCGCGGCAGCCGCGAGCTGCGCGCCGCGATCGCCGACCATCTGCTGTCGGCGCGCGGCCTGCGCTGCGACCCCGACCAGATCATGCTGACATCAGGCACGCTGCATGCGCTGCGCATCGTGCTGAGCGCGATCCTCAAGGCGGGCGACCAGGTCTGGTGCGAGGACCCAGGTTACCCCGCCGCGCGCAACACCATCGTGCATTGCGGCTATCGCGCCGTGCCCGTTCCCGTCGACGAGCATGGCATGCGCGTCGCCAAGGGACGCACCGCGGGGTCCAACGCGCGCGCAGCCTATGTGACGCCGTCGCACCAGTTTCCATTGGGCGTGCAGATGTCGATGCCGCGGCGGCTCGAGCTGCTGGACTGGGCGAGGCAGGCCGGCGCCTTCGTGCTGGAGGACGATTACGACAGCGAGTTCCGCTATGACGGCGCGCCGCTGATGTCGCTCGCCGGGATCGACCATCTCCAGCGCGTGATCTACATGGGCACCTTCGCCAAGACGCTGTTTCCGGGCCTGCGCATCGGCTATTGCGCCGTGCCCGAGCGCCTGATCTCCGATGTGACCGCCGCGCGCGCCGCGCTCGATCGCTTTCCCGGCACGCTGATGGAGGGTGCGGTGGCCGACATGCTCAATTCCGGCGCGTTCGCCGCAAATCTCAGGCGCGTGCGAAAGCTCTATCGCGAGGCGCGCGATGCGCTGGCCGAGACACTGGAAGCAGCGTCCGATGGCGTGCTGTCGGTGCCGGTGCCGTCGCAAGGGCTGCACCTTGTCGCCCGGTTCGATCCGTCGATTGATCTTGCGGTCGCGGCGCAGGCGAAGCAGGCCGCCGGCGCGGAAGGCTGGCTGCTCGCCGACACCTATTCGCGCGCGCGTCCCCTGCCCGGGTTCGTTCTGGGATTTTCCGGGCACGCAGTTCCCAAGCTCGTGGCATCGGCGGAACGGTTGGCGCGGGAATCGCGCACTGCCTTGCGCACGAAGGGCAAACCGGTTCGGCCGGTATGACGAAGTTCACTATCAGAATCGCGAGCCCGTCCCTACATTGCGGCATCGATGTCGGGACCCTCGCCATGCTTCTCCGCCGTGCCGCCTGCCTCTCGCTCCTGATCTCCGTTGCGCTCGCGACGACGGCGCATGCCGTGACCGTCGGACGTGAACAGGATATCGGCGATCTCAAGCTCGGTCAGCGCGTGCAGGTGGATGACGGAACCTGCCCCGCCGGGCAGGTCAAGGAGGTGCGCGGCGCCAAGATGACCGACAAGGGCGTGGCGCGGACCAGCGCCTGCGTTTCGCGGTTCGGTCCGAAATCCAAGTGACGGCTCAAGACTTCGCCGGATCGAACATGCACTGAAGGGTTGGCTTGGCGATCCTGGTGAAGGTCGGCCCGATCTCGCTTTGCTTGGACGGCGGCACCCAATCGGTCTCGATCGTTGGCACCCCGGTCTCGCTGATGCCACGCAAGAGTGCCTCGCGCAGATCGCGGTCCTCGACGGCCGCAGCGGCGTGATCGTGCAGGCAGCTACAGACCGCCTCGGGACGCTCCCAGCGTCCGAGCATGCGGGGCGCACACTGGCGCACGAACTCGCTGCGGGGATCCGGCAATCTGGAGGGAGCGCGCACCTGCGCCTCGGCGGCACTGATCGTCAGAAGGGACAGGAACGCGGCGGCGCAGAAACGAACAATCATGACGGCCTTTATCGGCTGATTTTTATTGCTGGCGATCAGAAGCGTGCCGCGACCACGATCGGCTGCACCGCCGCGGTCGTCACCGGCGAGCCGCTGTACTGGAAGGTGCCGACGCCCGGGAGATTGCCATCCGGCGAGCCCGCGAACGAGGAACTGGCGAGCACGAAAGTGAAGGCGAGGATGAAGCTGAGCGCGCGCATGGTCTTGTCCCTCAATTCCGTGGCCGGCGGTGCGCCGTCGTCGTTGTGAAGCTGATAACCATGCGTCGTTTCGCGCGTGATGCGCCAAAAGGGGAAAATGGTTTCGTCTTTGCGAGAATTGTTTCGTCGCGTTCCGGCCGACGAAACATTCGGCGGAAAACCCCAATCTTTTCAGATGGGTCCCAGCGCCGCTCAAAGTCGCCTGGCAAGCGCCAGTCGGGCCTGGAAGCAACTGGCGTGCAGCGCACCGTCACATGTCCGCCTTCCGCACTTCACATGCATTTTACGTTTTTCTGCTGAAGAGAAGCCCAAACGAAGGCTGGGTCCTGTCGAACCGGGAGCGCGTCGGCTGCGACCCAAGCCATCGAAACCGAGACGCCCGGATCATCACCGGGCGCGTTCATTTGAGGGATGGCCATCATGATGGCGCAAGTTCGCGCAACGGCGCGCGACGCGGACCTGGGGACGGACCGCGCCGAACAACCCATTCGCAGCTCCGTCGCACCAGTCGGTGCGATGTCGCACCAGTCAGACCGCGGCTACGAGGCGGCGCCACAGGCGTTCGTGCGGCTGACCGGCTCGCATCTGGCAAAGCCGCGCGTCAGCCGCGAGCACATCACTGAGTGAACGCGCGTGCGTCACTGAGTAAAGAACTCGCCGCACTTCTGGACGTTCGCGTCCGCCGGTCCCCACGGCATGATCGGCACCGTCGAGGTCGAGTTCTTCGGCGAGCCTTCGATCAGCCTGTCCGAATAGACCATGTAGACCAGCACGTTGCGCTTGGCGTCACAGCCGCGCACGATCTGCATCTTCTTGAAGAACAGCGAGCGACGCTGGCGGAACATGTCGTCGCCCTGCTCCATCTTGGTCTTGAACTTGATCGGCCCGACCTGGCGGCAGGCGAGCGAGATGTCCGAGACCTCCTCGGCAAGGCCTAGCCAGCCCTTGAAGCCGCCCTTCTCCGGCACCGTGAAATGACAGGCCACGCCCTCGACCTCGGGGTCGTCGAGGCCATAGGTCGCGAGCTTGTCGTTCGGGCTCATCCATTTGAACACGGTGGAGCGGCGAAAGATCAGATCGGGCTCGTCGGCAGCCACGGCAAAGGTCGCAGGCGTGGTCAGAGCCAGGAGGAATAAAGCGAGGCCTTTCAAGCGGATGCCGGAAAGACCGGGGAAACGAGATGACATGAAGTTCTCCGGTAACAAGTCCCCGCAATGTAGGCATGAGGCACCCGATCAGGAAGACGACCGGCAAGCCGACACGGCCGCCGTTTACCGCTCCGTGAGGCTTTTTTGCTACGGTTTGGACAAATGTAGCTGATGGCAGAACTGCCTTGCTGGTGAACGCGTATTCCCTTTGAGAGACTAATGTCTGATTTGGATTGTGGATTCGAGGAATGAATAGCGTGAACGGGTCCCGTTTTTCTGCGACGCCAGCGCGGCTGTGGCAGGTCGCCATTTTGACGGCGGCAGGTGCGATCGGCACGACCAGCCAGGCAGACGCAGCGTTTTACTACTGGAGCGACTACTCCGACGGATCCTACTCTTCCCGGCAGGAACGGCATCCCGACATCCCCCGCCAGAAGCCGCAGAAGCGCGGTGTGGCCGGCAAGAAAGAGATCGTCGCCGAAAAGGAAGCCGGCACCAAGCCGCAAGGCCCGCTCGTCATCGTCGTCTCGGTCGAGCGGCAGAAGGTGACGGTCTACGACACCAACGGCGTGTTCGCGGAATCGCCGGTGTCGACGGGTATGAAGGGCCATTCGACGCCGATGGGTGTGTTCAGCATCATCCAGAAGCACAAATTCCACCACTCCAACATCTATAGCGGCGCGCCGATGCCGTACATGCAGCGGATCACCTGGTCCGGTGTCGCCATGCATGCCGGCGTGCTGCCGGGTTATCCCGCCTCGCACGGCTGCATCCGCATGCCGATGTCGTTCGCGATGAAGATGTGGAACTGGACCAGGATGGGCGCGCGCGTGATCGTCACGCCCGGCCAGATGTCGCCGCAAAACGTCTCGCATCCGCTGCTTGCCTCGGTGCGCGTGCCGCCGCAGCCTGCCGCCAGCCTCGCGCCGCAGACCAATGTCGGCGACAAGGCCGACAAGGGCGCAGCCGGTGCCAAGGTGACCGAAGCCAAACCGCTTGAGACGAAGACTGCGAGTGCGGACAGCGTGCTCGAGCTGCGCTCGTCGGTCGGCCACACCGTGATGTCGGATGTGACCACCGGCAATGCAGCGGCCCGCGAGGACGCCGCAGCTCCAGCTGAGAACGCCGAGGCAACGTCTGAGACAAAGACCGCCGACGCATCTGAGGCGGCCAGGCCGCAGACCGAAGAAGCTGCCAAGCCCGCGACTATCGATGCGAAGCCCGCCGAGGCCGCGGAAGCGCCCAAAACTACCGAGACTACCGACGACAAGCCTGCCGGCAAGGTCGAGGCGACCAAGGTTGAGCCCGCCAAGACTGAAGCGGCCGAAGCCCCCAAGAAGCCCGATGCGCCGGCGCTCGCCGCCTCGCCCGACGCGAAGAAGGACGAGAGCCGCGTTGCCGAGCCGGCACCGGCCGCAAAGCCGGAGGCGCCCAAGCGCGCCGGCCAGATCGCCGTCTTCATCAGCCGCAAGGATTCCAAGCTCTACGTGCGGCAGAATTTTGCACCGCTGTTCGAGGTGCCCGTCACGATCGCCGCGAGCGACCGGCCGCTCGGCACGCATGTCTTCACCGCCGAGGTCGACAAGACCGACAGCAATGCGCTGCATTGGTCGGTGGTGTCGCTGCCGGTCTCCGTCCGCGCCGCCGCCCGCGAGGATGACGGCCGCATGACACGCCAGCGCGGCGCCGCCGTGATCCCCGTCGCCGCAAAGCCTGTTGCAGCCAAGCCCGTGATCATGCCGGACAGCCCGGCCGAGGCCCTCGACCGCATCTCGATCCCCGCCGACACCATGGCGAAGATCAACGAGATGCTGACGTCGGGTGGCTCGATCATCGTCTCCGATCAAGGCATCAACCAGGGCGAGACCGGCGAAGGCACCGACTTCATTGTCCGCCTCTACTAGAGCTCCGTCGCGTCCGATAACGCGGTGTTGACGAGGCGCATCGCGCCTGCGGAGTAAAGTACGCCCGGATCCATTTCCGGGGATGCCGTCATGATGAATCGCAGGACCATGCTGGCCGCGGCGCTTGCAGGTACATTTGCGCCGACAACGCGGGCGTTTGCCGATGTCGGCATGAGCCGGATCCCGGCCTACGCGTTCTCCTTCCCGGCCTTGTCCGGCGACGACATCCGTCTCGCCACCTTCACCGGCAAACCGCTGCTGATCGTGAACACCGCTTCGCTCTGCGGCTACACACCGCAATATGCCGGCCTGCAGGAGATCTGGAGCGAGTTTCGCGAGCGCGGGCTAACTGTGATCGGCGTGCCCTCCAACGATTTCGGCGGCCAGGAGTCCGGCGGCACCAGCGAAATCACGGAGACCGCGCACCACCAATACGGCGTTACCTTCCCCATCGCAGCCAAGGCCGTAGTGGTCGGTGCGAAGGCGCATCCGTTCTACAAATGGGCCGCCGAGGCGCGGCCGAGGGAAGTTCCGCGCTGGAACTTCCACAAATACCTGATCGGCCGCGACGGCCATATCGCGGAGGTCTTTGCATCCGCCGTCGAACCTGCCGACACGCGGATCAAGACGGCCGTTGCCAAGGCATTGGCCGACAGTTGACGCGCGCCGGCCCCATCCGGTTGGGCACAATTGTGGCGGGGCATCAAACAGCCGTTGCAATGGCGAGGGCCCACCATCTAGGCTAGGATCATCTGGGGCAGGATGGTTTTGCCGGAGGCGAAAAGCCGCGGCAGAACAACGGGATCAATCTCGAGGACATCACCATGCGTGTGGCGGCAGGACTGATTTTGGCAAGCGCAATGTCTGTTGCGATGGCAGGCGCGGCATGGTCGCAGACCCCAGCCGCCAAGCCCGCAGCCGCGACGCAAGCCGCACCGGCGGTGACACCGGCGGCCTCAGCGCCCGCCGCGGCTCCGGCACCCGCTCCTGCAGCGGCCGCCGCGCCAGCGGGCTTCGTCAATCCGCCGCCGCCCAAACAGGCGCCGCAGCCGGCCCGCGCGGCCTGCAACACGCAAGGAGCGCTCGGCGTCGCCCGCACCGTCGAGATCGACACCACCGGCGGTCCCGGCTTCGGCTTCGAGCACTTCAAGGAGCTCGACTTCCTGCGCGACCACGAGGTGGTGCTGACCTTCGACGACGGCCCCTGGCCGAAGAACACACCCGCGGTGCTGAAGGCCCTCGCCGACGAATGCACCACCGGCATCTTCTTCTCGATCGGCAAGCACGCGACCTATGAGCCGGAGATCCTGAAGCAGGTTTACGCGGCCGGCCACACGGTCGGCACCCACACCTGGTCGCACGCCAATCTCAACAACAAGAAGCTCACCGAAGCGCAGCGCAAGGAAGAGATCGAGAAAGGCCTGTCCGCGGTGAAGTGGGCGCTCGGTGGCATCTCGCCCTCGCCGTTCTTCCGCTTCCCCGCGCTCCAGCACCCGCCGGAGATGGTCACCTATCTCGGCAACCGCAACACGGCGATCTTCTCCTGCGACATCGACTCCTTCGACTTCAAGGCCTCCAAACCCGAGAAGGTGGTCGAGACCGTGATGAAAAAGCTCGACACCAAGGGCAAGGGCATCATCCTGATGCACGACTTCCAGAAGCACACCGCGGAAGCCCTGCCCGAGCTGCTCAAGCGCCTGAAGGCCGGCGGCTACAAGGTGGTGGCGATGCGCGCCAAATTCCCGGCGTCGACGCTGCCGGAATACGATCAGGAGCTGCTCAAGGACGTCAAGCTGCCGACGGTGAGCCAGCGCCCGGTCAATTCCGTGGTGACGACCGTTTCCGAATAGAAGGCCATTGTCTTTCCGTTTCGAAGGCTACGTCATCGTCTCCGCGGACGGCATGCTTGCCGACGCACGCCATGTCATGCCTGACAGCCTGAAGTTCGAAGGCGACAAGCTGTTCTTCGAGCAGGCGCTCGATCGCGCCGCGCTGATCGTGCACGGCCGCCACTCGCACGAGCAGCAGACGAATTCGCCGAAGCGCAAGCGGCTGATCCTGACCCGCAAGATCAAGGCGCTCACCGTCGACCCCGAGATGCCGAACGCGACGCTGTGGAATCCGGTTCACGCCAGCGTCGAGGAGGCCTGCGCCTTCGCCGGTGTCGCCTCCGGCACGGTCGCGATCATCGGCGGCCCCGTCGTGTTCGACATGTTCATGGACCGCTACGACACGTTCTGGCTGTCGGAGGCTCCGCATCTGCGTCTGCCCGGCGGCGAAGGCTGTTTTGTCGGCGTGCCGGAGCGAACGCCGCACGAGGTGCTGGCCTCACACGGATTGAAGCCGGGCGCGCCGTATCTGCTCGACGCAGCGCATGATGTGACCGTCACGCCGTGGCGGCGGGTGTAGCTGCCTACACGTCCCCGTAGGCCGCCTCGGCCGGGCGCGTGGTGCGGCCGTAGCCAGTGATCATGAACAGCGCGCCGATGATCGACAGGTTCTTGAGCGCGTCGACCACCATCTTGGCGTTGTCGGGCGGCGCCTGATTCCAGAAGTCATCGAACAGCACGGTCGCAACCGCGACGTAGATGATCATCAGAAACGCGAAGAAGCGCGCGCCGAAATTCAGCGCGATCATCAGCCCCGCGATGATCTCGAGCCCGCCGACCGCGATCGCGAGAAGCTGCGGCGTGGTCATGGCCGTCGCCGTCTCGATCTGCTTGGCATAGGGCGCGACGACTTCGGGCACCGTGACCTTGGTGGCGATGAAATCAGCCGTCGCCTGGATGGCAAACAGCTTGGTCGCGCCCGTGTAGATGAACAGCACGGCGAACAGGATCCGCCCGAAAGTCACGAACGCTGGCATGATCGGCCTCTTGTCAAAGCGCTAAGCGCAGGACGCGCGAGGGATTATGAAGAGTCCGCCCGCGGTTTACAAACGGGGAAATGGCTAACTGCGAGGAATTCAAAGTTGCGGCGTACGCCCTTCCCTTCTCCCTTTCTTGTGGGAGAAGGTGGCGCGAAGCGCCAGATGAGGGGTATCTCTCCGCAGTCTCAAAAGACAGAGGGACTCGTGGAGAGATACCCCTCACCCGTCTCGCCGCTTCGCGGCGAGCCACCCTCTCCCACAAGGGGGAGAGGGTGAGAGACGCCGCCCTTACGTAAACAATGTCGGCTGCTGCCGCGCCGCGCGCTCCTGGGCTTCCACGACCGCAACCGCCGTCATGTTGAGAATGCCGCGCGCCGTCACCGACGGCGTGAGGATGTGCGCGGGGCGCGCCGGGCCGATCAGGATCGGACCGACAGGCAAAGCGTCCGCCAGCGACTTGATCATCTGGTAGGCGACATTGGCGGTGTCGAGGCTCGGCATGATCATGATGTTGGCCTCGCCCTCCAGCTTGGAGTGCGGCAGCACCATCTTTCGCGCAGCGGCGGAGAGCGCGGTGTCGCCCTGCATCTCGCCGTCGGCCTCGATCTCCGGATGCTTCTCCTTCAGAAGCTGGGTCGCCCGCCGCATCTTGCGCGAGGAGTCGGTGTCGTAGCTGCCGAAATCCGAATGCGAGACGAAGGCGATCTTCGGCTTGATGTTGAAGCGCTGGACGTGGACCGCCGCGAGCGAAGCGATCTCGGCGAGCTCTTCCGCGCTCGGATTGGGGCGCACCTGCGTATCCGCGATGAAGAACGCGCCCTTGCTGGTGATCAGCAGCGCCAGCGCCGCATAGTCGCTGATATCAGGCGAGAAGCCGATGATCTCGCGGACGTGCCGCAGATGGTGCATGTAGCGGCCTTCGACGCCGCAGAGCATGGCATCCGCCTCCCCGCGCGTGACCGCGAGCGCGGCGATCACCGTGTTGTTGGTGCGCACCACCGTGCGCGCCGCATCCGGCGTCACGCCGCGGCGGCCGGCGACCTCGACATAGGACTGCACGTAGGAGCGATAGCGCGGATCGTCCTCGGGATTGACGAGGTCGAAGTCCTTGCCGGCGCGGATCGAGAGGCCGAAACGGTTGATGCGCGCCTCGACGACCGACGGACGTCCGACCAGGATCGGCCGCGCCAGATTCTCCTCGAGCACGACCTGCGTGGCGCGCAGCACGCGCTCGTCCTCGCCTTCGGCGTAGATCACGCGCACCGGCTGGGTCCTGGCCTTCGCGAACATCGGCTTCATGACGAGGCCGGAACGGAAGGCGAAGCGCTCGAGCAGCGCGGTGTACTCGTCGAAATTGGTGATGGGCCGCGTCGCCACGCCGGACTCCATCGCCGCCTTCGCCACCGCCGGCGCGATGCGCAGGATCAGCCTGGGATCAAAGGGGCTCGGGATCAGCGAGCCCGGGCCGAAGCCCTGCGTCTCGCCGGTGTCAAATCCCTGCGCCACCGCATCCGACGGCGCCTCGCGCGCGAGCTGCGCGATCGCCTCGACGGCGGCGTGCTTCATCTCCTCGTTGATGGCGCTGGCGCCGACATCGAGGGCGCCACGGAAGATGAAGGGGAAGCAGAGGACGTTGTTGACCTGATTGGGGTAGTCGGAGCGGCCGGTGCAGATCATGGCGTCGGGGCGCACCTTGCGCGCCTCCTCCGGCATGATCTCCGGCGTCGGGTTGGCGAGCGCCATGATCAGCGGCTTGTCGCCCATCGCCTTCGCCATCTCCGGCTTCAGCACGCCCGGTGCGGAGAGCCCGATGAAGATGTCGGCGCCGCCGATGACGTCGCCAAGCGTGCGCTTGTCGGTCTTCTGCGCGTAGACCGCCTTCCAGCGATCCATCGTGGTGTTGCGGCCCTCATGCACGAGGCCGTCGATGTCACACACCCAGATGTTCTTGCGCTGCGCGCCCATCGACACCAGCAGATTGAGCGTGGCAATCGCGGCGGCCCCCGCCCCCGACGCCACGATCTTGACGTCGGACAGCTTCTTGCCGTTCAGCCTGAGGCCATTGGTGATGGCGGCGGCGACGATGATGGCGGTGCCGTGCTGGTCGTCGTGGAAGACCGGGATCTTCATGCGCTCCTTCAGCTGCGCCTCGATCTCGAAGCATTCCGGTCCGCGGATGTCTTCCAGATTGATGCCGCCGAAGGTCGGCTCGAGCGCCGCCACGGTCTCGACCACGCGGTCGATGGTGTCAGCGGCGATCTCGATGTCGAACACGTCGATGCCAGCGAACTTCTTGAACAGGACCGCCTTGCCTTCCATCACCGGCTTGGAGGCCAGCGGGCCGATATTGCCGAGGCCGAGCACCGCGGTGCCGTTGGAGACCACGGCGACCAGATTGGCGCGGGTGGTCAGCGTGGCGGCTTCCGCCGGGTTCTTGGCGATCTCGGTGCAGGCGGCAGCAACGCCCGGAGAATAGGCAAGCGCGAGGTCGCGCTGGTTGGCAAGCGGCTTGCTTGCCTGGATCTCGAGCTTGCCGGGGCGCGGCAGGCGGTGATAGGCGAGCGCCGCCTGGTGGAGATCATCAGAATAGGACGACATGCGGTGTCTCGCTTCGCTTTACCGGCCTCAAAATGCACGATCCGGAGCGGCCGCCCAAGCGGACGGTATTTCCGGGCCGTGGAAACGGGATGAAGCACGGCCGAAGGCCCGGTGGCAACATCCGATTGCGGCCCCATCAACAGGGCGCGTGGTCAAATATCTGATAGTGCTCGCTTTCCCTGGACCGCGCGGCATTTCGCGAATATGGCAGGTTGCGCGGTGCGAAACGAGCAACTGGAGCTGGGAATGAAACGAATCCTGATCGGCCTGATCGTGGCAGCGGCGCTTGCCGCGGGCGGATGGTTCGGCTTCAACCTCTATGCACAACATCGCGCCACCACCGAGGTCGAAGCGGCGTTCGACCGGCTTCGCGCCGGCGGCAGCAAGGCGAGCCACGGCAAGGTCGCGTTCGAACTGTCGACGCGCACGCTAACGATCGAGGACATCGCGGTCGATCCGGGCAACCAGCCGCAAGGGCACGTCAAGATCGGCGCCTTCAAAAGCACCGGCATCCACCAGGTCGACGAGACGCGCTTTGCCGCTGATAGCATCGACATCTCGGGCGTCGAGATTGCGGTGGAAGAATTCGGCCCCGCCAAGCTCAAACTGGCCTACAAGATTCCGCAGATGACGCTGCGCGACTATGCCGGTCCAGTTCACGTTCGAAACGTGCCGGCATCGGGCTCCCTAATCGACATCTACCGGTTCGTGCTCGACCAGTTCGCGAGCGTGACCGCGACCTCCGTGACGGTCCCGTCCATCAACATCAGTTTCGACGCCGGCAACAACGGCGGCAGCGGTGACGTGGTCTATTCGGGCCTCGCGCTCCAAAACCTCGGCCGCGGCAAGGTCGATGCGATGGAGACGGATCGCGCCACCTTCACAATCAACGTTCCGCAGCCGGGCAAGGCGGAGAAGCTGACCGGCGAGATCTCCGCCATCATCGTCAATGATTTCGACTCGACCCCGATCCTCGCCGCGCTCGATCCGCAGGCGAGCGGTGACGTCAGCTACCGCCGGGTTTATCGGCAAATCTCGACCGGCCCCTATGTGCTGAAGTCCGCGCTGGGACTGCGCATGGATATCGACGGCTTCGCCATGGAAGACATCGACGTGCAGCCATCGAAACTCCATTTGTTCGAGATGTTCGCCATGCTGCCGCAGGACAAATCGGCCCCGCCAACTCCCGCGCAAGCGCGCGAACTGATGGAGAAGGTCGCTGGATTCTATGACGGTATTCGCGTCGGCAAGGCCGAGATCGGCAAGACCTCGATCGGCACACCGCAGGGAACCGCGAAGATCAATGCGGTGCGCTACCGGCAGGGCGAACTCGCGATCGAGGGCGTCGATACGCCGTCGCCGCAGGGACAGTTCAAGATGGAGCGCTTCGCGCTGAAGTCCTTGAGCGTGCCGAGCCTGATGCGCTGGGCGGCGGGCCTCACCAATCCCGGGCAACCGCCCTCGCCGGACCAGATGCTGGGCCTATTCAGGGTGCTCGAAGGCGCCGAGATCAAGGGCGTCGTCTCGCCTTACAAGAACACGCGGCAGCTCGTCACCATCGACACGATCAGCCTGACCTGGGGCCAGCTGGTCGGATCGATCCCGAGCAAGGCCAATCTGGTCGTGAAGATGGTCACGCCGACCGATCCGGCCAATCCGGTACAGCGGCCGCTGATCATGGCCGGCATCGACAAGCTCGCGATCGATCTCGATCTCGGTGCGGCCTGGACCGAGTCGACAGGTGCGTTTGCGCTCGCTCCGGCTAGCATCGAGCTCGGCAACCTCGCCAAGGCGCAGGCCCGCTTCGCGCTCGCCAATGTGCCGCGCGACCTGTTCACCACAACCAACCCGATGGAGGCCAGGGGTCAGGCGGCACAGATCGAGACCGGCGCGATCGAGCTCTCCTTGCGCGACAGCGGCGTCGTCGATCTCGTCGTGGCACAGTTCTCGCGCATCCAGAACGTCAATCGCGATGCCGCGCGCAGCGCCCTCGTCGAGATGATAAAGGCGCAGGGCGAGAAGATCGCGGCCTCCAATGTCGACGCCAGGGTGGCGGTGGACGCGCTCGCCGGCTTCGTCGAGACGCCGGGGCAGACGCTGACCATCAAGCTGACTCCGCTCGGCAAGGTGCCGGTGCTCCAGCTCATGGATGTTCTCAACAGCGAGCCGATCGTCGCGCTGGCGCAGTTCAGGATCGAGGCGGCGACGGGGTTGTAGTTCGATCTCGTGTCGCAGACGCGGCGCGGCACAGCGCACCGCTGAAGTAGCGCTGCGCTGCGTTCGGGGCACGGGCACTCACTTCTGCGGCAGGTTCACCTTCACATGCAGCTCGCGGAGCTGTTTGGTGGTGGCGTCTGACGGCGCACCCATCAGCAGGTCCATGGCCTGCTGGTTCATCGGGAATAGCGATATCTCGCGCAGATTGTTGGTGCCGCACAGAAGCATCACGATGCGGTCGACGCCCGCGGCCATGCCGCCGTGCGGCGGCGCGCCGTACTGGAAGGCGCGGTACATGCCACCAAAACGGTCGACCACTTCCTGCTCACCGTAGCCTGCGATCTCGAACGCCTTCACCATCGCCTCCGGCACGTGGTTGCGGATGCCGCCGGAGGCGATCTCGTAGCCGTTGCAGGTGATGTCGTACTGGAACGCCTTGATGGTCAGCGGATCCTGCCCCCTAAGCGCCTCGAGGCCGCCCTGCGGCATCGAGAACGGGTTGTGCGAGAAATCGACCTTCTTGTCGTCCTCGTTGTACTCGTACATCGGGAAGTCGACGATCCAGGCGAGCTCGAACCGCTCCTTGTCGGTGAGGTTCAACTCCTCGCCGACCTTGTTGCGGGCCAATCCAGAGAACTTCCAGAACTTGTCGGGATCGCCGGCGACGAAGAAGGCGGCATCGCCTTCCTTGGTGCCGATCTGTGCGCGGATCGCAGCGGTGCGCTCGGGCCCGATGTTGTTCGCAAGGGGACCTGCGCCCTCGCCGCCTTCGCGCCACATGATGTAGCCGAGGCCCGGCTGGCCCTCGCCTTGCGCCCACGAATTCATGCGGTCGCAGAACGCGCGGCTGCCGCCGCCCGTTGCCGGAATGGCCCAGACCTGGTTCTTGGGGTCTTCGAGCATTCGCGCGAACACCTTGAAGCCGGAGCCGCGGAAGTGCTCGGAGACGTCCTGCATCTCGATGGGGTTGCGCAAATCCGGCTTGTCGCTGCCGTACTTCCGCAGCGCCTCGGCGAACGGAATCCGGCGCCAGTTCTTGCTCACCGGCTTGCCCTTGGCAAACTCCTCGAACACGCCGGTGATGACGGGCTCCATCGCCGCGAAGACGTCTTCCTGAGTCACAAAGCTCATCTCGACGTCGAGCTGGTAAAACTCGCCCGGCAGACGGTCGGCGCGCGGGTCCTCGTCGCGGAAACAGGGCGCGATCTGGAAGTAGCGGTCGAAGCCGGACATCATCAGCAGCTGCTTGTACTGCTGCGGCGCCTGCGGCAGCGCGTAGAATTTTCCCGGATGGATGCGCGAGGGCACCAGGAAGTCGCGCGCGCCTTCCGGCGAGGACGCGGTCAGGATCGGGGTGTTGAACTCGAAGAAGCCCTGCCCCTCCATGCGCCGGCGCATCGACTTGATGATCTCGACGCGCGTCATGATGTTCTGGTGCAGCTTTTCGCGACGCAGATCCAGGAAGCGATATTTGAGGCGGATGTCCTCGGGATATTCCTGGTCGCCGAACACCGGCAGCGGCAAATCGCCGGCCGGGCCCAGCACCTCGATCTCGCCGACATAGATCTCGATCTTGCCGGTCGGCAGATCGTCATTGTCGGTGCCCTCGGGGCGGCGGCGGGCCTTGCCGTCCATCCGCACCACGAATTCCGAGCGCAGCTTTTCGGCCAGCGAGAACGCCGGCGAGTCCGGGTCGACCACGCACTGGGTCAGGCCGTAATGGTCGCGCAGGTCGATGAACAGCACGCCGCCGTGGTCGCGAACGCGATGGACCCAGCCCGAGAGGCGAACCGTCTCGCCGATGTTGCTCTCGCGGAGCGCGCCGCATGTATGTGACCGGTAGCGATGCATTGTCGTCCCAAAATCAATGTCGGAGGGGTCGAATCGGACGGCCGGGAACGGCCGGTCCGAAGTTGCGGCAGGGTTTACCCGACGAGGCCGGGGGCGGCAACCAAGGGAACGCCCTGTTTTGGGCCGGAAGTGCCCATTTTTGCTCTATCGGGGGCCAAGCCTTTGCCATCCCGCGTTCCAGCCCTATCTTGAGGCCATGACGGTTCATTTCCCCTTCCAGAACTCCTATTCGGCGCTGCCGGACAGCTTCTTTGCCCGCGTTGCGCCGACCCCGGTCGCCGCGCCCCGGCTGATCAAGCTGAACCGGCCGCTGGCGGTCCAGCTCGGGCTCGATCCCGACCTTTTGGAGACCCCGGAAGGCGCCGAAATCCTGGCCGGCAAGACGGTTCCCGCCGGGGCCGATCCGATCGCCATGGCCTATGCCGGCCACCAGTTCGGGCAATTCGTGCCCCAGCTCGGTGACGGCCGCGCCATCCTGCTCGGCGAGGTCATCGACAAGGACGGCGTCCGCCGCGACATCCAGCTCAAGGGCAGCGGCCCCACCCCGTTTTCCCGCCGCGGCGATGGCCGCGCCGCGCTCGGGCCGGTCTTGCGCGAATACATCGTCAGCGAAGCCATGTTCGCGCTGGGCATTCCGACCACGCGCTCGCTCGCCGCCGTCGTCACCGGCGAGCACGTCATCCGCGAGACCGCGCTGCCCGGCGCGGTGCTGACGCGCGTCGCCTCGAGCCATATCCGTGTCGGCACCTTCCAGTTCTTTGCCGTCCGCCGCGACACCGAGGCGATCCGCCGGCTCGCCGACCACGTCATCGCCCGCCATTACCCGGACCTACTCCAGGTCGAGCGCCCCTACCACACCCTGCTCGCCGCCATCGTCGCGCGCCAGGCCGAGCTCATCGCGCGCTGGCTCCTGGTCGGCTTCATCCACGGCGTGATGAACACCGACAACAGCTCCATCTCCGGTGAGACCATCGACTACGGCCCCTGCGCCTTCATGGACGCCTACAACCCTTCGCAGGTGTTCTCCTCGATCGACGAGATGGGCCGCTACGCCTATGCCAACCAGCCGCGCATTGGCTTGTGGAATCTGACGCGCCTGGCCGAATGCCTGCTGCCGTTGTTTTCCGACGAGCAGGAGAAGGCGGTCGCCGAAGCCCAGGACATTCTCGGCGCCTTCGCCGAGACGTTCAGCGCCGCCTATCAAGCGGGCCTGCGCAAGAAGGTCGGCCTGTTCACGATGCGCGACGGCGACGACGCGCTGATCCAGGACCTGCTCGACGCCATGGCCAAGAACCAGGCCGACTTTACGCTGACCTTCCGCAAGCTCGGTGACGCCGCAGGCGATGACGGCGCCGACGTGCGCGCGCAATTCATGGAGCCCGCAGCTTTCGACGAGTGGGCCGGACGCTGGCGCACGCGCATCGCGCTGGAGCCGCAGAGCGCGACTGACCGGCAAGCCGCGATGCACGCCGTCAATCCAGTGTTCATCCCGCGCAATCACCGCGTCGAGGCCGTGATCCAGGCCGCAGTGAACGATGACGACTACGCGCCGTTCGAGGAGCTGGTGAAGGTGCTGGCCAAGCCCTACGAGGACCAGCCGGACTACGTGGCATATGCCGATCCGCCGCTGCCGGATCAACGGGTGTTGCAGACGTTCTGCGGGACCTGAACGCAGCTCGCTTTACCACGACCTCTAATTGCTTCACCGGGTGGATCTCGCCCGTCGCTAATCCATCCAGGCCGGCGGGCGTTGTGGACACGTCCCGCCCCCGGGAACCGCTGTCATCAAACTGAAACACACGCGCTCTAACCGCCTGTCAGGGTCGTCTTGCCGGAGGCGTCCATCCTCCAACAGTCCCGACAAAGCGCGCCATGCCCTTCAAGTTCATCCACCTCACCGACACGCATCTTGCGAACCCCGGGCTGAAGCTCTACGGCCTCGATCCGCGCGCCCGGCTGGACGCGGCGATTGCCGACATCAACACGCACCAGTCCGATGCCGCCTTCGCCGTTGTGACCGGCGATCTCACCCATTGGGGCGAGCCGGAATCCTACGCCAATTTCGCCGACGCAATGTCCGCGCTGAAGATTCCCTACATCGCCATGGTCGGCAATCACGACAAGCGCGTCGCCTGCCTCGATAGCCTGAAGGCCGCGCCGCGCGATCCAAACGGCTTCGTGCAGGGCACGCGCACCACCGAGCACGGCCTGTTCGTCTTCCTCGATACTCTGGACGAGACCAGCCACGCCGGCGAGATGTGCGCAAAACGCTTCGACTGGCTGGCGAAGACGCTCGCGGCCGCGCCCGCTGACATGCCGTTCGTCGTGTTCATGCATCATCCGCCCTTCCCGGTCGGCGTCCACGCGATGGACGAAATCGCGCTGGCGCAGAGTGCCGAATTCGCCGAAGTGATTGCGCCTTACCGGTCGCGCATCCGCCACCTGTTCTTCGGCCATGTGCACCGCCCGATCTTCGGCAGCTACGGCAAGATCCCGTTCTCGACGCTGCGCGGCACCAATCACCAGGTCTGGTTCGAGCTCAACCCAGCCGTCACCGACCATCTGGCGAGCCACGAGCCGCCGGCCTACGGCGTGGTGCTGATCGACGATCAGAACCTGGTCGTGCACAGCCACGACTTCCTCGACGAAAGTCTGCGCTTCCCGTTCGACCCGCCCGCGGGAATGGACGGCCGCGACTATGCGCTCAAGTTCGCGGCGCGGTGAGATGAGCCTCGCTGAACCCGCGGCTCTCCCGGTCGCGGCATCAGCGGCGCCGCGCCTTCGTCTCCTGAAGCGTTTCCTGGGCCGCTTCAAAGCCTCGCTGCCGGCCTATCTGCTGCTACTGCCCTCGCTGGTCTTCCTCGCGCTGTTCACCTACGGCGCGATGGGCCGCGTGTTCGTCGATGCGCTCTATCAGCGCGCCACGCCGAAGGCGCCGATCCGCTTCGTCGGCCTCGACAATATCAGTGCGGTGCTGGCCGACCCCGCCTTCACCGGCGCCGTTATCAACAACCTCATCTACGCCGTCGGCACCGCGATCCCCAGCATCGGCCTCGCGCTGCTGTTCGCGCTGGCGCTGGCGCGGACTCATGCGGTGAACAGCGTACTACGCGCCGCGCTCTTCCTGCCGGTGCTGATCCCGATGGTGGCGGCGTCAGCGCTGTTCCTGTTCATCTTCCTGCCGAATGTCGGTCTGCTCGACTATTACATCGGCCGGCTGCTGCCGGTGCTGCCGAACTGGCTCGGCGATCCCGACATCGCGCTGTCCGCGATCATGGTGATCACGATCTGGAAGAACGCCGGCTATTACATGCTGTTCTTCCTCGCCGGCCTCCAGGCCGTGCCCGAGGATGTGATGGAGGCGGCCCATCTCGACGGCGCCGGGCCGTTCATGCGGTTTCGTCACATCATCCTGCCGGAGCTCAAGCCCACCTTCCTGTTCGTCATCGTGATCGCAACGCTCAATGCGGTCACGCAGGTCGACCACGTCTTTGTCATGACCAAGGGCGGGCCGTCCAATTCGACCAACCTCGTGCTGTTCTACATCTACCAGCAGGCGGTCGAGCATTACGACATCGGCAAGGCCTCGGCGGCGACGCTGCTGACGCTCGCCGCTTTGATGGGCCTCACCGCGCTCTCCTTCCGCACCATGGCGAACCGCGAGGGCGGACCATGAAGCTGCTTGACCGCCTGTTCAAGGACGCCCCGCTCGCCACGCGAAATGAGATCACCCCCAAGCTCGGCTTTGTGCTGACCGTGCTGCTCGCAATCGTCTGGCTGATCCCGTTCCTGTGGATGGGTGTGGCGACGCTGCGCCCGGCCTCCGATGGCATCAATCTCATGGCCGAGCTGATGCCAAGCCTGAAGCCGACGCTCGACAATGTCAGGGACGCCTGGGAGATCGGCGATTTCCCCCGCTATACCCTCAACACCATGATCATCTGCACCGGCATCCTGCTGGTGCAGTTCGTCACGATCACGCTGGCGGGCTTTGCCTTTGCGCGGCTCGACTTCGCCGGCAAGACGCTGATCTTCTACCTGTTCCTGATGCAGCTGATGCTGGTGCCGGTGCTGCTGATCGTGCCGAATTTGAGCCTTGTCGCGCAGCTCGGCCTCTATGACACACTCACCGGCGTGATGATGCCGTTCTTTGCCTCCGCCTTCGGCACCTTCCTGATGCGGCAGGCCTTCGAGGCTATTCCGACCGAGCTGGAAGATGCCGCCCTGATCGACGGCGCCAGCCTGCTCCAGCGCATCCGTCACATCTACGTGCCGCTGTCGATGCCGAGCTTCTCGGCGTTCGCCATCATCTCCGTGACCAGCCATTGGAACGACTTCCTGTGGCCGCTGATGGTGATCAATTCGCCGGACAAGCGGCCGCTCACGGTCGGGCTGTCGGTGTTCACCGCGACGGCCGAAGGCACGCAGGCCTGGGGCACCATCGCCGCCGGCACGCTGATGGTGATCGCGCCGCTGCTCATCACCTTCCTGATCTTCCAGAAACGCTTCATCAGTTCTTTCGTCACCTCAGGCATCAAATAGGAGATTTCTCGATGCTGTTTTCCCGCAGGCTCATGCTTGGCCTTGCCATGGCAGGCTCTTTGGCAGGCGCCCTCACCTTCCCGGCGATGGCCGAAGGTCCGACCGAGATCGACCTGTTCTTCCCCGTCCCCGTCGACGGCAAGCTCGCCCGCGACATGGGCACCCTGATCAAGGAGTTCAACGAAGGACATCCGAACATCAAGGCGACCGCCGTCTACACTGGCTCCTATGACGACACGCTGATCAAGACGCGCGCCGCGATCAAGGCCGGCAAGCCGCCGTCCGCCGTGATCATGTCGGCCAACTTCCTGCTCGACATGCAGATCGAGAACGAGCTCACCAATCTCGATCCACTGATCGCCGCCGACGGCACCACCAAAGAGCAGTTTTTGGGCCAGTTCTTCCCGGCACTCCAGGGCAACGCGGTGATCAACCGCTCGGTCTACGGCGTGCCCTTCCACAATTCGACGCCGCTGCTCTACATCAACGCCGACAAGGCGAAGGAAGCCGGGCTCGATCCGAGCAAGCCGCCGCAGACCTGGGCCGAGCTCACCGACTGGGCCAAGAAGCTCACCAAGCGCGAAGGCGACAAGGTCACCCAATGGGGCATCGCGATCCCCTGCGCCTATGACTATTGCGGCTGGATGATGGAAACGCTCACCATGTCCAATGGCGGGCGTTACTACAACGAGGAGTTCGGCGGCGAGGTCTATTACGACACGCCCTCGATGCTCGGCGCGCTCTCCTGGTGGAACGACCTCGTCTATAAGCACAAGGTCCACGCCCCCGGCGCGACGCCCGGTCCGGCCGTCAGCACCTCCTTCATCTCCGGCAATGCCGCGATGATGATGCTGTCGACGGGCTCGCTCACCTATGTGCGCGACAACGCCAAGTTCGCCTACAAGGTCGCGTTCATCCCGCGCAACGTCCGCAACGCCGTGCCGATCGGCGGCGCCTCGCTGATCGTTCCGGCCGGGCTCGAAGCCGACAAGCAGAAGGCTGCCTGGACGCTGATCAAGTGGATGACCTCGCCCGAGAAGAGCGGCTGGTGGAGCCGCGCCACCGGCTATTTCGCGCCCAACATGGCGGCGTACAAGACACCTGACATGGTCGACTTCCTGAACAAGAACCCGGACGCCAAGACCGCCGTCGAGCAGCTCGACGTCGCAAAGCCCTGGTTCGCGACCTACAAGACGGTCCCTGTCCGCAAGAACCTCGAGGATGAGGTGATGCTGGTCCTCAACGGCAAGAAGCAGCCGAAGGAAGCCCTCGCCGCCGCCCAGAAGGCCGCCGATGAGACGCTGAAGCCTTACAATGCGGAAACGTCGTTGAAGCTGCCGTAAGGGCGGCTGAACGGCAACGAACATCGGCGCTCCGTCATGCGGGGCGCCGAATGCGTTTGGACTGGCCGGCTCAGATCGTCACCACGATCTTCCCGAACTGCGTATTCGACTCCAGGAAGCGATGCGCCTCGACGATCTCGTCGAACTGAAACGTCCTGGCGATGATCGGCTTCAAGGTGCCGTCCGACAGCCCGTCGAGAATAAACGCCTTCGCCCCCGCAAGACGCGCGGGATCGCGGATGACCTCGTGTACGAGGTAGCCGCGCAGCATCAGGCTCTTGCTGAGCACGTTGGCCAGGGGAAATGGCGTCGGCGCGGGACTTAGTCCACCATACTCGATCAGGACGCCGCCCGGTGACATCGCCGCGGTCAGCGGCTCGAATGCCGGACCGCCGACAGCGTCGAACACAACCCGGACGCCGTTTGCACCAGCAATCTCCGCGAGCCGCGCTTCGATGTCCTCCTCGTCCGAGGCGATCACGTGGGCGGCGCCGACATCGCGCAAGGCGCGCCGCTTGACCGAGGTCCGGGTCAGAGCGACCGGAACAGCGCCGATCCGGTTGGCGATCTGGATTGCGGCAAGCCCGACACTGCTCGATGCGGCCGTGATGGCAACCACGTCGCCACGCCCGAGGCCAGCAATATCGACGAGAGCGCCGTAGGCCGTAAGATATTGCATCCACACCGCGGCCGCCGTCTCGAAACCAAGCTCCGGCGGATGCTTCACGACGAGCTCGGCCGGAAACGTCGCGAGTTCGGCATAGGCCGGCCATCGCACCATCGACAGCGGCGGCACGATGCTCACGGCATCGCCTGCCACAAAGTCGGCGACGCCTTCACCCACGGCCTCGACGAGGCCTGCCGCCTCCAGACCAAGGCCCGATGGAAATGTCGCGGTTTCGATATAGGTCCCTCTCCGCAGCAAGGCTTCGGCACGGTTGAGCCCGAGCGCCTTGATCCGGATCTGGACCTCGCTCTTCGCCGGCGGCGGGACATCGACCGTCTCGATGCGCAGCACTTCGGGACCGCCATGTTGATGAAGGCGAACGACGCGAGCCATGGATACACTCCAAAACAGTTGAGCTGAATGGAGCTATGCCGGTCCCGCAGAAGCGGATAAATCACCCGAATAGGCAGACAGTCGAAACCAGGAGTTTTCAATCAAGGACCGCCTGACCAGCATGGCCGTGTTCGTCCGGGCTGTCGATCTCGGCTCGTTCGCGGCCGCGGCCGACGCCCTGGAGATGTCAGGACCGATGGTCGGCAAGCACGTCCGCTTCCTCGAAGAGCGGCTCGGCGTGCGCCTCCTCAACCGCACCACGCGGCGCCAGAGCCTGACCGAGGCTGGCCAGGCCTATTACGAACGCTGTCGCGCGGTGCTCAGCGAGGCCGAAGCCGCCGATGCCGTCGCGACCGACGAATTGTCCGAGCCGCGTGGCAGGCTGCGCGTGACCATGCCGGCCCTGCTGGGACGGCACTGCATCGCGCCCTTGCTGTTGAAGCTGGCACGCAAACATCCGCATCTCGAGCTCGACCTCGCCTTCGGCGATCCGATCGCCGACATCGTCGAGGCTGGCTATGATCTTGCGATCCGGACCGGTGATCTCGACGACCAGTCCGGCCTGATCACGCGGCGCATCGCAAGCCAGCGCATGGTGGTGTGCGGTGCACGCTCTTATCTGCGCGCCAACGGCAAGCCGAGATCGATCGACGATCTCTCCGCCCATCAAGCGATCATCTATCGCCGCTCGGGCCGTGTCCGGCCATGGTTGTTTCCGCTGGGCGACCAGCCTCCGCGCGAGATCATGCCGTCGGGTAGGCTGAGGCTCGACGATATGGAGGCAATCGCCGATGCCGCTACGCAGGGCATGGGGCTCGCCTGGCTGCCTTATTGGCTGGTCCGCGAGCGCCTCAACACGGGCGCGCTGGTCGATCTCTTCACGGGCCAGCCCGAATTCCTCTACGACTGCCACGCGCTTTGGCCGCGTTCACCCCGCCTGCCGCCAAAGGTCCGCGCCGCCGTGAACACCCTCGCCGCAGCGTTACCGAAACTGACGACGTGAAGGTAGGCCCCCGCCCCGTTAACCCTTCGTCTACCATCCGGCCCGCCCTCCCGCCGCTAACCACGAGAATTAACAGACCCTCAACGCACCCCAGACAAGTCTAGCAATGCTTTTGGGGGAATTTGCCGTGGATCTGCTGGTTTTTGAGTTCCTGGGACTGGCTCTGGTCGCCATGTGCGTGCTCGTGGTGGCCCTGCCGTGTGCCCGGAAATCCTCGCAGCGGGTCCGCTACGAATAGGAATTTTGGCCTTCGCACGCGATTCCGGCCCAAATGCAAGGCTCGAATTCGCTCCAAGCCCCTTGACATCACAGCGCTTTCGGCAGAACGGCTGATGATCTCGTCATGGGCCGTTCATGGATTTGATTACCACCACCGCTGACCTCGCGGCTGCCTGCAGCCGGCTGGCCAAGCACCCCGTCATTACCGTCGATACCGAGTTCCTGCGCGAAACCACCTATTACCCGCTGCTGTGCGTGGTGCAGATGGCCAGCCCCGAGGAAGCGATCGTCATCGACACCCTGGCCGCAGGCATTGACCTCAAGCCGTTCTTCGAGCTGATGGGCAACGAGAGCGTGCTGAAGGTCTTTCACGCCGCCCGCCAGGACATCGAAATCATCTGGCACCAGGCCAATATCATCCCGCACCCGGTGTTCGACACCCAGGTCGCGGCCATGGTGCTCGGCTATGGCGACAGCATCGCCTATGACGCGCTGGTCGAGAAGGTCACCGGCCACCGCCCGGACAAGACCCACCGCTTCACCGACTGGTCGCGGCGGCCGCTGACCAAGGAGCAGATGCATTACGCAGTGTCCGACGTCACGCATTTGCGCGACGTGTTCGCCGCGCTCGATGCCGATCTCAAGAAGCGGCGCCGCAGCGAATGGGTCTCGATCGAGATGGAGGTTCTGACCTCGCCCCGCACCTACGACTTCCACCCCGAGCGGGCCTGGGAACGGCTCAAGACGCGGGTGCGCAAGCCGAAGGACCTCGCCGTCCTGATGGAGGTCGCCGCCTGGCGCGAGCAGGAAGCGCAGAGCCGCGACGTGCCGCGCGGCCGCGTGCTGCGCGACGAGGCCGTCAGCGACATCGCCACCCACGCGCCGAACACGCTGGAGAAGCTCGCAAACCTGCGCTCCGTGCCGAAGGGGTTTGAGAAATCCAAATGGGGCGCGGATATCGTCGCCGCGGTCGAGCGCGGCCTGGCGCGGGATTTCTCGACGCTGCCGAAGCTGGAGAAGCCGCGCAACAACAACAATGGCGCCGCGACCGTCGAGCTGTTGAAGGTGCTGCTGCGCATGACGGCGGAACGTCATGCGGTCGCCAGCAAGGTGATCGCCACCGTCGACGATCTCGAGGAGATCGCAGCCGACGACGAGGCCGACGTCCCCGCTTTGCGCGGCTGGCGACGCGAGCTGTTCGGCGATGCCGCCTTGAAGCTCAAGCGCGGTGAGCTGGCGCTCGCGATCGAGAAAGGCCGCGTGATCGGGGTTCAGCGGGCGTAATTGCTAAACCGTCATCCTGGAGGTGCGAGCTACGCGTAGCGTGGCGAGCCTCGAAGGATGAACGGCCCCGCGGCCTCCGCCGGGCCGTCACCCTTCGAGGGCCGCTGTAGAAGCGGCCGCCTCAGGGCGACGGAGTTAGACCGATCGCCAGGCAAAGCGAGAGCTCCTTACGCCGGCGTCAGCTTCGCCACTTCCACCTTCATGTCATCCAGCACGCCCGAAATCGCAGCGACCAGCTCGTCGATCTGGGCCTTGGTGACGATCATCGGCGGGCAGATGGCGATGGCGTCCAGCATGTTGCGGGAGATCACGCCGCGCTCCTGGAGCATGCGGCTGGCGATACCGCCGACGGCACCGGGCGTCGCCGCTGCCGTCTTGCGACCCTTGTCGAGCACGAGCTCGATCGCCGCGATCATGCCGACGCCGCGGACCTCCCCGACCAGCGGATGGCTGGTGAGCTCGCGCAAGCGGCCCTGCATGTAGCCGCCGAGCTCGGCGGCATGCGCGACCAGGCCGCGCTCCTCGATGATCTTGAGGTTTTCCAGCGCGACGGCCGAGCCGACCGGATGGCCGCCCGCGGTGAAGCCGTGGCCAAGCACGCCGATCTTGTTGCTCTCGTCGGCGATCGGCTCGAACATCTTGTCGTTCATCAGGATCGCCGAGAACGGGAAATAGCTCGAGGTGATCTGCTTGGAGACCACCATCACGTCGGGCTTGATGCCATAGGTCTCGCAGCCGAACATCTTGCCGGTGCGGCCGAAGCCGCAAATCACTTCGTCGGCGACCAGCAGGATGTCGTACTTGTTCAGGACCTTCTGGATCTTGTCCCAATAGGTCGCCGGCGGCACGATCACGCCGCCCGCCCCCATCACCGGCTCGCCGAAGAAGGCCGCGATCGTCTCCGGCCCCTCCTTCTGGATCAGCGCGTCGAGCTCCTCGGCCCGCCGCGTCGCGAACGCCTCCTCGCTCTCCCCTGGCGCGCCGTCCTTGTAGAAATGCGGCGAGCCGGTGTGCAGGATGTTGGGCAGCGGCAGGTCGAACGAGCGGTGATTGTTCGGCAGGCCCGTGAGGCTGGCGGAGGCGATGGTGACGCCGTGATAGGCGCGCATGCGGCTGATGATCTTCTTGCGCTGCGGCTGGCCGAGCGAATTGGAGCGGTAGGCGATCAGCTTCAGCACCGTGTCGTTCGCTTCCGACCCGGAATTGGTGAAGAACACCTTGCTCATCGGCACAGGCGCGAGCGCGACCAGCTTCTCGGCGAGGTCGATCGAGGGCCCGTGCGATTTGGCGGAGAAGGTGTGGTAGAACGGCAGCGCCTGCATCTGCTTGTGCGCGGCCTCGACCAGCCGCTTTTCGTTGAAGCCGAGCCCGACGCTCCACAGGCCCGCCATCGCCTCGAAATAGCGCTTGCCCGCCGCGTCGAACACGTAGGGACCCTCACCGCGCTCGATCACCAGGGGGCCGGCCTGCTGATGGGCGCGCGCGTTGGTATAGGCATGGAGCTGGTAGGCCACATCGCGGGCTTCTTGCGAATTGGGCAGCATGGACATTTGCAGGGATCCCTTAGGTCGTCACGTCGCCGGCGCGGCCAACGTGATCACTTGGCTATTGCGCCGAGGCAAAACTTGCAACGCCAATTCGTCGGCAGCAAGCGCTCAGCAGCGATGCACAAAGCCGCACACAAGTGGCTTGTAAAGCTGGCGTGTAAACCGGGAGGCTCTCAAGCTGCGCTGTCGTCATCCCCATCGTGTACGGCGGCAGCCTCCCTCACTTCCACCAGCGCCATCGACAGCAGATAGACCGTCGTAGGCAAACCGAGGCGTCGCGCCGCCTCGGCGGCCCGCGACAAATCGCTCGCCAGCTCCTTGAGCTCTTCTCCCCGTGACAATTCTCACCCCATCCGCCGATGGCGGCCGCCTACACCGCAACGGCGCCGCTGGTTCTGATCAGTTCGGCGCTGACATGAATTGTAGCAAAATTCCCGATGACATTCACCACCGCATGCTTGTAGGCGGCGGCATCGCCCGTACTTAGCTGCCGGCAGGCCACGGCATCGCCGACCACCTGGTAGCGGTGACTGCGGTGAAACCCGTCGACGGCGGTGGCCAGGATGGTCTCGTCCAGGGAAAAGCCTGCCAGCACACCGCGAACGTTGCGGATATTGGACATGTAGTCCACGAACCGCGCGGAACTGTAGGCCGATGGCAGCGGGTGCTCGAACGTCATTTCGCCGGGCCGCGGCTTCGCCTCGGCGATCCAATCGGTCAGCCTTGATGCCGGATTGAACCAGGCGGCCTGCGCGATGCGTTTCAGATGCATCACCGGCCAGAGATTGCTGCGCCACAGCGCCAGGAGTTCCAGGCAGCGCGCGGTGGCGGCCTCGCCATCGCGGATGACGTGGCGACGCCCGGGGGTCAGGTATTCGACCTGGAGATCCGCGCAGATCAGGATCGGCGGATCGTCTTGAATGGAATCCAGCATTGTCTTGCGCGGAGCTGCACCAGTTTCAGCGATCGGCGAGTGCGAGGTCCCGCAGCGGCGAGGTCACCGCCCGCCCCGCCGATGCGTCGAGGACGCCGGGTCGGTCCCAATCGCCTTCGGGACGGATGATTACATAGGGATCGCTGTCCAGCGTGATGGCGTCCGGCCCCGGCTCGATCTCCAGCAGCATTTCCGTGTAGGAGAAATCCGAAAAGGTGACCTTGCGGTTGTGGCCGAGCGGCTTGGCGCCGAAATGAGCCCAGAAATCGACCAGCCGGTCCTGCGCCTGGCCGTAGATCTTGCGAAAGCCCTTGCGCTTCACGTAATCGACGCTCGCCTGCACCAGCTTGAACGAGACGCGCGAGCGCCGATATTGGTGGCGCACCGCAAGCCGCTCCACCTTGGCGAAATCGCCGAAGAAGCGTACTCGCAGGCAGCCCGCAGGCTCGTTGCCGACATAGCCGATGAAGTGCGCGGCGACCATGTCGTTGCCGTCGAACTCCTCCTCGAACGGACAATCCTGCTCGGCCAGATAGACCGCCGAGCGAATGGCGGTGACCAGCATCAGATCACTCGGATCGCGCGCGAGGCGGATGGTGATGGCGCGGGAGTCGGGCTTCGCGAGAGGAATCCTAGTGCCGTGCATCTGCAAAACTCCTTGCTTGGATGATGGCGCCGGGCATGCGCATCGGCTGCCGAAGCCAGGGTCGCTCGTAACACCAGAGGTCGGGCTGGAAGCTGGGAACGGGCGCAAAGCCCGTCGCCTTCATGATGTCGCGTCCGGCCACCGTTGACGGCTGCGCATAGCAATCGGCGCCGTGAAATCTTATCTGGCGCAGATGAGCCGCGGCCTTGCCGAGACCGGCGATGCCGCGACCCGTCGCCGCGATCGCCCAGATGTAGATGGCGGCAACGTCCTCCTTCGCGGAAGCGAGATAGTGCGTCTCGGGCGCGGTGAGGCAGACCTCGTCGAGCAGCAGCGCATCATGTCCACGATCGTTCAGAAACAGGAAAGCCATGCCGCCGAGCAGCCGGCCCTTGCGGCTGAACGTCAGGATGCTCTGCGGATCGAACGTGAAATATCTTGCCAGCTCATCCGTTCCGATCTGCACCCCCGGCACCAGCCGGTGCGCCATTTCGGAAAGTGCGGCAATTTCGGAAAATTGCGCACAACGGACATCGATGTCCGGACTGAGCGGCAAGGCATCGAAATCATGCCTTGCGGCAAACCAGCCCCTTTCCATAGCCATGTCGCGCCTCTATCGTTCGAGGCTTTAGTGCCCCGCTACGACATTGAGCTTAGCGGTTGGGGATCAGGAGTATGCAGCAGTTATTGCACCGGGGTGCTGCGATGACGCAGCACCGTGAAGAAGTCCTGGGCGCGTCCTGGGACGATTTGAAACTGTTTTTAGCGTGCGCAAAATATAAAAGCTTCCGCAACGCCGCCGAAGAGCTCGCACTCACCTCCACCACCTTGATGCGCCGGATCGACCGGCTCGAGGAGAGCATCGGCTGCAAGCTGTTCCTGCGCGACCAGAGCGGGCTGACGCTCAGCGATGAAGGTACCGCGATGATCGCCGACGTCGCGCACATGGAGCGTCATGCCTTCAACGTCTTCCGCCGCGCTTCGCGATCGTCGAGCGACACCGCGGGCACCGTGCGCGTCGCGGTGACCGAAGGCCCGGGCAATTTCTGGATCCTGCCGCGCCTGATCGACTTCCAGAAGACCTATCGCAAGATCACCGTCGATTTGCGCTGCGCGATGGAGCAGGCAGACGTCGCGCGGCTCGAGTCCGACATTGCGATCCAGCTCGAGCCACCGACCAATCCCGACCTGATCGTCGCCAAGCTCGGCCGCCTGCACATCTATCCTTTCGTCTCCAAGGAGTACGAGAACCTCTACGGCGTGCCGGCAACGCTCGCTGAATTGAAGAACCACCGCATCATCAAGCAGAGCGCGCCGCAGGTCGACGACGGCGCCTATGCCCGGGTGCTCGGGTTGAAATCGCTCGAGGGCATCGTCGGGATCAAGACCAACTCGTCCGTCGGCGTGCTCTACGCGGTAGAGCGCGGTGCCGGCATCGGCTTCCTGCCGACAGTGTCGATCGCGCTTGGCGCACCGCTCATCGCCGTCGATCTCGGCGTCAGCCATCACGCCGATCTCTGGCTCACCTATCACAAGGAATTCCGCGACTCCGAGCGCCACAAGGTCGTGGTCGACTGGCTGAAGAAGATCTTCGATCCCAAGACCCATCCCTGCTTCCGCGACGAGTTCATCCATCCGAACGCGCTGGTGCCGATGATGACGGCCGCGCGCGAAGGCTTTGGGCTCACGGGTTATGTCGCCGTGACGCCGGGGTAAGCCTCACCAGCGATATTCGAAGCCGACCGTGCCCTGGTGCGACGTTAGCTCATTGCGGAACTTGCCGTCGTAATTGACGTAGAGCCGCGCGGTATTGGTCAGGCTGAGCGAAGCCGAGGCGCCGGCGTCCATGCCGTAACGGCTCTCGCCGATGCCGGGCACGACGATGCTCTGGGTCCCCAGGCTCACCTGCACCGACCCGAGGTTCTGGTAGAAATTGTCGACGAACTTGCCGTAGGCCGACAGGTCCAGAATCTTCCGGTCGAAGATGAAGTAGCGCCCGATCTCCGCCCCGATCATCACGCGGGCGCGTGAGAGTGCCGTGGAGCCGACATTGAGAGGATCGAGCCCTCCGGCCTCCTGGAACGCGACGCTGGTCGCTCGCACATATTCGAGCGCACCCTTGGGCACGATGCGCATCTGATCCTTGGTCCAGTAATAGCTGATCTCGGTCAGTGCGCCGTCGACGGCGGCGCGATAGCCCGCGGTCGCAAGACCAAGGCCAGTGTCCCGGCTGGAATGGACCTTGCCGAAACCGTGCACCACCGCGAACGCCCAGGTCCAGGGCCCCTTGTCGACCGAGCCGTTGAAGCCGATTTGCGTCAGGTCGAGCGTCGCCGACTGGAGCGCCAGCGGCACGTCGATGTCGGTGTGGCTCTGGTCGACGGAGAAGCCGAGATTGACGCCCGGCACAACCCGCGCGCCGAAGCCGGCGACGCCGCCAAAGGTCTTGCGCTTGTCGCCGACGAAGTCGCCTTGCGCATCGGTCCGCACCGAGATGCCGTAGCCCTCGAACCAGGTGCGATAGCGCGGATCTTCCGTGCTCGCCGACGCACCGCCGCCGCCGGGGTTGGTGCGGAATGCCCGGTTGACGCCGCCGGAGGCCTGGTTGCCGAGACGTTCCAGGAAATTCGAGCCGAGATTGAGCGCGCTGTTGCCGGCCGATTGGTCGTAATTGGTCGAGGACGGTGTCGGGACCGGAGTCGGCGATGGTGTGGGCGTCGGGGTTGGGGTTGGCGTTGGGCTCTGCGCCAGGCCTGGTGTCGCCGACATCATCACCACGAGCGCAAACGCCATCGCGATCGCGGTCGCGATCCGGCGGACGCGGTCCAGCCCGACCGTCTGCCGTGTGCCGGAGGGCTGCGAGGTGCAGCACATGACGATGAATCCCGAAGCCAAGCGGCACCGCGCAAAAATGCAACACGATCTGCGGCGCGTGCGGCGATTTGTGCTGAACTGCCACGGAGGGTCAACCGGTTGGCGCGCCCTGGCCGAGCCTATTGCGCCCGATTGTGGTTCCGCTGCCACAGGTCGCAAATAGCAAGCGGCGACACCCGGCCCGACCTTGAAATCGGCGCGCGGCTTGCTATCGCGCGATTTTCATGTTGCAATATCGGACACAATCGGAATTGGCTGCTCGACTGTGCGTTTCGCGACATTGAGACCTAAGACTCGAACAGACTTCGGAAGCCCGTTTGTGGCGTGGCACGCGAAAAAGCGGCCGCGTCTTTTTCTTATCTAGTGGAGGAGATGAGCGATGCCGCAAAAGGGCACCGTCAAATGGTTCAACCCGACCAAGGGCTATGGGTTCATCAAGCCGAACGGCAGCGACAAGGACGTGTTCGTCCACATCTCAGCCGTCGAGCGTGCCGGACTTTCCACCCTCAACGAGAATCAGGTGGTTGAATACGACCTCGTGGAGAACCGCGGCAAGGCATCCGCGGAGAACCTCAAGGTCTCCTGATTTCTCTCAAAGCTTCGCGCGAGAGATCATGACGTTGCCCCCGGCTCTGCCGGGGGATTTTGTTTGGAGCGGCAGAACGCGACCGCTTCAGCGTACCACCGGCGCGACCAGAAAATTCTCCGACGCCGCGCTTCCGTCCGTCTTGCACACATCGCCCTCGATCTGGACCTTGCCGGTCGCGAGCAGACGAAGCGCTTCCGGATAGATGCGGTGCTCGACTTCGAGGATGCGCTCCGACAGCGTATCCCCGGTATCGTGGTCGCCGACGGGAACCGCGCCTTGCATGACGATCGGGCCGGCATCGGTTTCCGGGATCACGAAGTGGACTGTCGCGCCAGACAGCTTGACGCCGGCGCGCAAGGCCTGGCCGTGCGGGTCGAGGCCGGGGAACGACGGCAGCAGCGACGGATGGATATTGAGCATCCGCCCGTACCAGGCCCTGGTGAACTCCGCCGTGAACAGGCGCATGAAGCCGCCGAGACAGATCAGCTCGATGCCGTGCTGGTCGAGGGCTGCTTGCAGCAGCTTTTCGAAGCCCGCGCGATCCTTGCCGAACGGCTTGCTCTCGATCACCAGCGTTGTCACGCCGGCCGCCTTGGCGCGCTCGAGTCCGAGCGCATCGGCCTTGTTCGAGACGACGAGCGAAATCTCCGCCGGAAAATCCGCCGCGCTTGCTGCCTTGATCAGCGCGGACATGTTGGAACCGCGGCCGGAGATCAGGATGGCGACGCGTCGCTTCATCACAGCGCCAGGTCGAGATGGCCGTTATAGACGACGCGATGCTCGCCCTCGGCCGGGATCACGGTGCCGAGCTGCGCCACGGTCTCGCCGGCATCGGTGAAGACCTGCACGACCCGATCGACCTTGTCGGGCTCCACGATCGCGATCATGCCGATGCCGCAGTTGAAGGTGCGCAGCATTTCGAGTTCGGCAATGCCGGCCTGGGCCGCCAGCCATTTGAACACCGGCAGCACCGGCAGGCGCGCCAGATCGATGCCGACGCCGAGATGGCTCGGCAGCACGCGCGGAATGTTGTCGGTGAAACCGCCGCCGGTGATGTGGGCGAGCCCCTTGACCGCGCCGGTCTCGCGGATCGCGCGTAGGCAGGATTTGACGTAGAGCCGGGTCGGCGTCAGCAGCGCGCCGCCGAGCGTCATCACTGGAGAAAACGGCGCCGGCGCCTCGAAGCCGAGACCGGACTGCTCGACGATCTTGCGCACCAGCGAGAAGCCGTTGGAATGCACGCCCGATGAGGCAAGGCCGATCACGGCATCGCCCGCGGCGATATCCTTGCGCGGCAACAGCGTACCGCGCTCGGCGGCACCGACGGCAAAGCCGCCGAGATCGTAGTCGCCATCCTTGTAGAGGCCGGGCATCTCGGCGGTCTCGCCGCCGATCAGGGCACAGCCGGATTCGCGGCAGCCTTCGGCGATACCCGCGACGATCGAGGCGGTCGCCTCCGGATCGAGCTTGCCGCAGGCGAAATAGTCCAGGAAGAACAGCGGCTCGGCGCCCTGCACCACGAGATCATTGACGCTCATGGCGACGAGGTCGATGCCGATCCCGCCATGAAGGCCGGTTTCGATCGCGATCTTGACCTTGGTGCCGACGCCGTCGGTGGCGGCGACCAGGACGGGGTCCTTGAATCCGGCCGCCTTGAGGTCGAACAGGCCGCCGAATCCGCCGATCTCGGCGTCGGCGCCGGGCCGTGCGGTGGCACGCACCATCGGCTTGATCAGATCGACCAAGCGGTTGCCCGCGTCGATATCGACGCCTGAATCGGCGTAAGTGAGGCCGTTTTTGCGGTCGGTCATGCCCGATTTCCAGTGGGTTTGCGGCTGGTTACGTCGAATTCCGGGGACGCGCAATGGCTCGCATGGCGCCCCTCCGTATACTATGTAGAGATATCAACCGGTTCAGCCTCAAAGGGGGCCGGATTCGAGGTCAGATTGGGTGCCGGGAAGCGCCGCGTGAGTATTCCGAACATCATTACCCTGGGCCGCATCCTGCTGGTCCCGATCATCGTCTGGGCCATCGTGTCGAGCCAAATGGAGGTGGCGTTCGCCGTCTTCCTCATTGCCGGCATCAGCGACGCCGTCGACGGCTTCCTGGCCAAGCGCTTCAACATGACGAGCGAGCTGGGCGCCCTGCTCGATCCGCTCGCCGACAAGGCGCTGCTGGTCTCGATCTATCTGGCGCTCGGCATCTGGGGCGACATCCCGCGCTGGATCGTGATCCTGGTGGTGTCGCGCGACATCATGATCGTCACGGCGGTGATCGTGTCCTGGCTGTTTGACAAGCCGGTCGAGATGAAGCCCTCGAAAGTGTCGAAGCTCAACACCGCGGCCCAGGTGGCCTATGCGGCGCTAGTGCTGGCCTCCCTCGCCTTCGGCTTCAAGCCCGGGCCCTATGATATGATCCTGATGGGCCTCGTCACGGTCTTCACGCTCTCTTCGGTGTCGCTCTATCTCGTCGAGTGGCTGCGGCACATGAGCACGATCGAGGCCAAATGAGCTAGATGCGGCCCCGTAAAAGGCCAACTCCCGCTCGATTAAGTCGAATCTCTTCAAACGAAGCCGGCATGCCGGCACGGAGCAAAGCAAGCGTGGCAGGCCGCGTTCCCCCCCGACAATTGGCGTTCTCGCTTCCGCATGCGGAGAGCCTCAGCCGGGACAATTTCCTCGAAGGTCCCGCCAACGAAGCCGGTCTTGCCCTCATCGACGCATGGCCGGAATGGCCGAACCGGATCATGTGGCTGGCCGGCCCCGAAGGCAGCGGCAAGAGCCATCTTGCCGCGATCTGGGCCGAAGATGCCGGCGCCCGCTCGGCCGCGGCCAACGGGCTGACCGCCGACGCCGTGCCGGGCGCGCTCGCCACCGGCGCGCTGGTGGTCGAGGATCTCAAGGCCAAAGAGTTCGACGAGCGGGCCCTGTTCCACCTGATGAACCTCGCCCGCGAGGACGGCGCCTATGTCCTCTTCACCGGCCGCGAGGTGCCGGCATCGCTCGAGATCGAGCTGCGCGACCTGCGCTCGCGCCTGCGCGCCGTGCCTGTCATCTCGCTGCTGCCACCCGACGACCAGCTCTTCCGCGGCCTGATCGTCAAATTCTGCGCTGATCGCCAGCTCGCCGTGGACGAGAGCGTGGTCAGCTACCTCGCCACCCGCCTGGAGCGGTCCTCGGCCGCCGCCCGGCAGGCCGTCGAACTGCTCGACAGCGAGGCCCTGCGCCTCGGCCGCCCTGTCACGAGGGCGCTGGCCGCTGAGCTGCTACGGGACGCCTGACCAGCCGCCCGCCTCCAAGCCGCTTGACGCGGCATGGCAGCGGAACATCAATGTCATCGAAACGTCATCGGACTAACACATGCTCCCGCCGATTTTGCGCATAAGTCGCAAATTGGGGCGAACTGGATGGACCGACTTCTCATGGACTCCGCGCAAGCTGTTGAAACAAAAGAAAAAGTCACGGAAGCCGAGGGACTGCCGGCGATTGCCTCGAGCCCCGAGCGATTCATCAATCGCGAGCTGTCCTGGCTGCATTTCAACCGCCGCGTCCTGGAGGAATCGGTCAATCTCAACCATCCCGTGCTGGAGCGGGTGCGATTCCTGTCGATTTCGGCGAATAATCTCGACGAGTTCTTCATGGTCCGCGTCGCCGGCATCAAGGCCCAGGTGCGCGAGGGGATTGCCGAACGCGCCCCCGATGGCCTGACGCCGTCCGAGCAGCTCGCCTTGATCAACCGCACCGTCTCGCGGCTTGCCAGCGATCAGCAGGCGATCTGGGCCGACCTGCGCGGGACGCTGGCCGGTGTCGGCATCGCGCTGGTCGAAGGCAAGGACGTCACCAAGGCTGAGCGAACCTGGATCGAGGACTACTTCCTCCACAACGTGTTCCCGCTGCTGACGCCGCTCGCGATCGACCCAGCCCACCCCTTCCCGTTCATTCCGAGCCTCGGCTTCACCATCGCGCTCCAGCTGACGCGCGAGGCCGACGGCAAGCAGATGAACGCGCTGATCCGCATGCCCGGCAAGATCGACCGCTTCATCCGGCTGCCGACCGAGGGCAAGGTCGTCCGGCTGATCTCGCTGGAGCAGGCGACCGGCCTGTTCATCAACCGCCTGTTCCCCGGCTACAATCTTCAGGGCCAGGGCGCCTTCCGCATCATCCGCGACTCCGAGCTCGAAATCGAGGAAGAGGCCGAAGACCTCGTCCGCCTGTTCGAGACCGCGCTGAAGCGCCGCCGCCGCGGATCGGTGATCCGGCTCGAAATCGACGCCAAGATGCCGGAGGAGCTGCGCAGCTTCGTGCAGCACGCGCTCTCGGCCGCCGACGACGAGGTGTTCCTCGTGGACGGCGTGCTGGCCATGAACGAGCTCTCGCAGCTCACCCGCCTCGACCGGCCCGACCTCGAATTCACCCCCTACGTGCCGCGCCATCCGGAGCGCGTGCGCGAACATGGCGGCGACATCTTTGCTGCGATCCGGCAGAAGGATCTCGTCGTCCATCACCCTTACGAATCCTTCGACGTGGTGGTGCAGTTCCTCCAGCAAGCCACGCGCGACCCCGATGTCGTCGCGATCAAGCAGACGCTCTACCGCACCTCCAACAATTCGCCGATCGTCCGCGCGCTCGCGGAAGCCGCCGAGGCCGGCAAATCCGTCACCGCGCTGATCGAGCTGAAGGCGCGCTTCGACGAGGAAGCCAACATCCGCTGGGCGCGCGACCTCGAACGCGCCGGCGTGCAGGTCGTCTACGGCTTCCTCGAGCTGAAGACGCACGCCAAGCTCTCGATGGTGGTGCGCCGTGAGGGCGGCAGCCTCACGACCTACGTCCATACCGGCACCGGCAATTATCACCCGGTGACCGCGCGCATCTATACCGACCTCTCGTACTTCACCTCGGATCCGACCATCGGCCGCGACGCCGCGCGCGTGTTCAACTTCATCACCGGCTATGCCGCGCCGAGCGATCTGGAAAAGATGGCGGTGTCGCCGCTGACCTTGCGCAAGCGCATCATCGAGCACATCCAGGGCGAGACCGCGCATGCGCGGCACGGCCGTCCCGGTGCGGTCTGGATGAAGATGAATGCGCTGGTCGACCCCGACATCATCGACGCGCTCTATGAGGCCTCGCAGGCCGGCGTGCAGGTCGAGCTCGTGGTGCGCGGCATCTGCTGCCTGCGGCCCGGCATTCCCGGCCTGTCGGAGAACATCCGCGTCAAGTCGATCATCGGGCGCTTCCTGGAACATGGCCGAATCTATTGCTTCGGCATGGGTCAGGGCCTGCCGAGCACGAAAGCGGCTGTGTATATCTCGTCGGCCGACATGATGCCGCGCAACCTCGACCGCCGCGTCGAGGTGCTGTGTCCGCTGCAAAATCCCACGGTGCATCAGCAGGTTCTCGAACAGATCATGGTCGCGAATCTGAAGGACAATGAGCAGAGCTGGCAGTTATTGCCGGACGGGTCTTCAACGCGTATGAAGACCGCGAAGGGCGAGGAGCCTTTCAACGTGCACAACTACTTCATGACAAATCCGAGTCTGTCTGGCCGTGGAAAGTCGCTCAAGGAATCCTCGCCGCGCCGCCTCACGCGCCGTAATGAACGTCATCAATCCTGATCCGGGATCTGCGACGTGAAGCGGCCGCGCAAGCGCGGCACGAGCGTCGCGGTCATCGACATCGGCTCCAACTCGGTCCGTCTCGTCGTCTACGAGGGACTGACGCGGAGCCTCATCCCGATCTTCAACGAGAAGACGCTGTGCGGCCTCGGGCGCGAGGTGCAGAGCACGGGTCTGCTCGCCCCTGATGCCGTCGACAAGGCGCTGACCTCGCTGAGGCGCTTTCGCGCGCTGTGCCGGGTGATGCAGGTCGGACGCGTGTTCGCGATCGCGACCGCGGCCTGCCGCGACGCCTCCAACGGCCCCGACTTCATCGCCAAGGCCGAGCGCATCTGCGCCGTGAAGATCGAGATCCTGTCGGGCCCGCGCGAGGCGCGGCTGTCGGCGCTCGGCGTCATCTCTGGCATCCATCATCCCGACGGCATCGTCGGCGATCTCGGCGGCGGCTCGCTCGAGCTGATCGACGTGCGCCGGAACGCCGTGCGCAGCGGCGTGACGCTGCCGCTCGGCGGCCTCGCGCTCCAGGACCTCGCGCACAAATCGCTCAAGCGCGCCGACCGGATCGTGCGGGAGGAGATCGACGAGGTCGAGCTGCTCATCGCGGGCCGCGGCCGCACCTTTTACGCGGTCGGCGGCACCTGGCGCGCGCTCGCACGCATCCACATCATCCAGAGCGGCTATCCGCTCCAGGTGATGCACGGCTATTCGATTTCGGCCGCCGAGGCGCTCGACTTCTCGCGCCGTCTGCGCCGCCTCGCGGCCAGCAACACGCTCGCCGACATCGAGGTCGTCGCCGATGCGCGGCGCCCGCTCCTCACCTATGCGGCGCTGGTGCTCGAGCACATCATCCGCGTCGCAAAGCCCAAGACCATCGTGTTCTCGACCTTCGGCGTGCGCGAGGGCCTGCTGCACGAAAAGCTGCCGGAGTCCGAGCGCAACAAGGACGGACTGATCTGCGCGGCCGAAGAGCTGAACCAGCTGCTGTCGCGCTCGGCCAAGCACGCCCGCGAGCTGATTGCCTGGACCGACCGTCTCGCGCGCGTGGTCAAGCTGCGCGAGACCGACGAGGATCGCCGCCTGCGTCACACCGCGTGCCTGCTCTCGGATATCGGCTGGCGCGTGCATCCCGACCATCGCGGCGAGCAGACGCTGAGCCTCGTCGTCAACGGCAATTTCGGCGCGATCACCCACACCGAGCGCGCCTTCGTCGGCCTCTCCGTGTTCTATCGCTATGCGGGCCTCAGCGAGGAGAACCAGCCGCCGGTGACGATGCAGGAATTGCTGACGCCGGCCCAGCTCGAACGCGCCCGCCTCTTGGGCGCGGCTTTCCGCGTCGCGCACCTGATCTCGGCGGCGCGCCCGGGCGTGCTGCCCGCCACGCATTTCCGCAGCCGGGCCCGCAATCTGATGCTGGTGTTCGAGCACCGGCTCGGCGACCTCGTCGCCGACCGCGTCGGCAGCCGCTTCAAGCAACTCGCGCGCCTGGTGAGCCGCGCCGGCTCGATCGTCCGACGGTAGACGGGCGGCCTCCCAGGCTCAGAAATCTGTCGACATCGACAATAATAGTGTTCGCGGCGCGCCTTGCGACAATGCGGAGAAGCTCGCGACGCCGGCCCAGTAGTTGGTGTCGAACACGTTCTGGACCAGAGCCCGGAGCGTCACCGGCCGGTTGTTGATCCGTGTGTTGTAGCGGGCTCCCAGATCGAGCCTCGTCCAGGCCGGGATGACCTGTGTGTTCGCCCCGTTCAGATATTGGTGCCCGGTATAGATGGTGTTCGCGACCAGCGTCAGTCCAGGCGCGAACGGGGTGTCCCATTCGGCAGACAGATTGGCTTGCACCTGGGGCACTCCGATCGGCGTCTTGCCGAGATTGGCTGCCGTGCTCGTTTTTGTCAGCTCCGCGTCGATCAGCGTCACGCCGCCAAGGACGCGAATGCCTGGCTGCACCTCGCCGAACACGCTGAATTCCACGCCGCGATTGCGCTGCTCCTGATCGGCTCGGAAGACGTTGCCGGCTCCGGTCTGCCCCGACGGCTTGGTGATCTCGAACAGGCTGATCGTGGTCGCCAGCATGCCGAAATCGACCTTCGCGCCCACTTCCTTCTGCTTGCTAAATACGGCGCGAGGACTTCGCCTTGATTGGCCGCCCCCATCGGTGCGGTATCGCCTTTGCTGAGCCCGTCGATGTAGTTGGCGTACAGCGAAACGTTGCTCCACGGCTTCACGACGAGGCCGACCATCGGCGTGTACGCCGTCTGGTCGTAGGCGGACGTCACGGCGCCCGTCGTGGTATTGTAGTTGGTCCCCTTGACGCCCTGTTGCCGTACGCCGACGGTCAGTTGCAGGCGTTCCTGGAAGACCGACATGGTGTCGGCCAGCGCAAGGCCGGTCAGTTCGCTGTCCGAGAGTTTCGGTATGGTCGCAGGAGCCGCAACGAGTTGCTCCGGGCGGGCGATTGGCGCGTAGATATTGGACAGCACCGGCGTTCCGTTCACAGATCCGCGCCCGACCTGATCTGTGTAGTAGCTTCCCTGGAAGGTCACAGCGTGGCTGATCGCGGCGGTTTCAAAGCGGGCGCGCACACCGGCGTCCGCGACGTTCCTGTCGATGTCGAATTTGAAGCGTCCCGGTGTCGTCGTGGTGTTGCCGGCCGCGTTCAGGATCGTCGGCGTGCCGAACAGACGATCGACCTGCGTCCTGCCGCCACCGCCACTGGCGAACACCGTCACGGTATCCGTCACGTCGAACTCGCCGCGCGCTAGCAGCGAATTGTCATGAACCTTGGCCCATTCCCAGGACTGCGTGACGTTGCGGCGGCCGACCGGCGCGGTCGGGACGGCGACGCCCGTTGCGACCAGAAACGGCCTCGTCGGCGCGTCGAACTTTTCATCCTGGTCGATGAAGTCGAGCGACGCCCTGAATTTCTCGCCGCGATAGTCGAACGCCGCGGCGCCGACATGCGCCTCGCGGCTCTGGTTATCCAGCGGCGTATCGCCATTGTGATAGCTGCCATTGACGCGAATGCCGAATTCGCGGTTCTCGCCGAACCGTCGGCTCACATCCAGATGCGTGCCGAGCTGGGAGTTCGAGGCGTAATCGGTCGTCACCCGTGTCAGATCGACATCTCCGGCGCGCTTCGGAACGATGTTGATGGTGCCGCCGACACTGCTGTTCGGGACCATGCCGTAAAGCAGCGCGGTCGGCCCCTTGATGATCTCGATCCGTTCGACGTAGTCGGTGAACACACGGTAGTTCGGCACGACGCCATAGACGCCGTTGAAGGCAATTTCTCCGACATTGCCCTCGCCGATCGGAAAGCCGCGAATGAAGAAGGAGTCGAGGATGCCGCCGGTCTGCCCCGTGAAACGGACCGAAGGGTCGTTGCTGACGACGTCGGCGACCGTGGTGGCCTGTTGATCCTCGATCTTCTTCGCGGTGTAACTCGTGATGTTGAACGGCGTATCCATGAAATCCTTGTTGCCGAGCAAACCGACCTGGCCTCCGCGCGCGACCTGCCCGCCCGCATAGGACGGCGGCAGCGCGCCGGGCTTCGGCGCCGGCGGATTTCCTTCCGCCTGAACTGCGGCCCGCTCAGTTGTGCGCGAGCTGCCACGGGCCGCCGTTCGGCCCGGATTGGATCGTGGACGCGCGCGCTGCCTTGGCGCCTCCGCAGTGACGTTCACCGCCGGTAACGCGGTCGCGCTGTCGGTCGCCGGCGCGGTGCCTTGCGCGTTGGCCTGCTGCGGCAGGCCCGCACCGAGCAATGCGATGGAGACCACGGACGCCGCGACGGCCGCAGGCGTCGAATACGTCGGACGTGCTTTGACGGTGACGGCGAGAACGTTAACGGGACGGCAAATGACTCGCGACGGCATCGTAAAGCTTCCGATCTGACAGAATGAATTTCGGAGCGACGTGCCGCGGACAGCATTATCGAGTCAACGAAAGGACCCTTTCGTTTCAGTCGTTTATAATGAGATAAACTCTAAATCGCCCGCAGGTTGCGAGCGGTGTGAGTCACGGTGCGACGCGTCGTCGCGCGCGCGGAGCGCGCGAAGAGCTGCAACGCTCGCCAACATGCGCAAGGCAAGGGCCGCTCCCGCTTGGGGCGGCCGACAAGTCCGATCACACGCGTGGATTATTCCGCCGAGGCCTTGGCGTGCCGCTCGGACGACGCCAGCGCGGCCGTGCTGAGGCTGCGACGGCGCCAGATGGTGCCGACGACCAGCACGACGACGACGCCGAGGGCCGCGCAGAGATATTCACCGCCACCGCCGCCATGACCGAATTGCGGCGGGATGCGCAAGGTGCTGAGCATGCCGTCCAGCGAAGCCCCGAACGGGCTGTCGAACAGCGTGTGCAGCTTCGGCGCCACGCCGGGATCGGTCGCGATCACCTCGCCCGCGATCCAGCCGAGCAGCGCCGCGCCGGCCCACACCAGGACCGGAAGCCTGGCCAGCAGCGCCATGATCAGCGCCGCACCGGCGACGATCAGCGGCACGCTGATGGCGAGACCGAGGATCAACAGCGGCACGCTGCCATTGGCGGCGGCGGCGACCGCAATGACGTTGTCCAGGCTCATGACGATGTCGGCAACGACGACGATCTGCACCGCCTGCCACAGATGCGAGGCGGACTCGACGCCGTCCTCGTCCTCCTCTTCCGGCACCAGCAGCTTTGCCGCGATCACGATCAGTGCGAGACCGCCGACGAGCTTGAGGTACGGCAGCTCCATCAGGCTCGCGACGATGCCGGTGAAGATGATCCGCAGCAGCACCGCTGCGCCGGCACCGAAGATCATGCCCCACAGCCGGTGCCGCGGCTTGAGGCCGCGGCAGGCGAGCGCAATCACCAGCGCGTTGTCGCCGGAGAGCAGGATGTTGATCCAGATGATCTTCCCGACCGCAATCCAGAAGGTCGGCTCGGCCATCTCGTTGCGAAACTGGGTGAAGAATGCCCCGATCGTAGCGGGATCGAAGATCTGCCAGAGCCAGTTCACAATACGTCCTTTCGCCCCGTGGACTTAAACGATCGGCTGGATCAGCCGACGATCTCGTTGCCCGAGAAGAACTGCGCGATCTCGATCGCGGCGGTCTCCGGCGCGTCCGAACCGTGAGCGGAATTCTCGCCGATCGACTTTGCGTAGAGCTTGCGGATGGTGCCGTCGGCCGCCTTGGACGGATCGGTCGCGCCCATGGCATCGCGGTACTTGGCGATGGCGCCCTCGGCTTCCAGCACCTGGACGACGACCGGGCCCGAGGTCATGAACTCGACGAGCTCGCCGAAGAACGGGCGGGCCTTGTGGACGGCATAGAAGGTCTCGGCCTGTTCCTTGGTCATGCGGATGCGCTTCTGCGCGACGATGCGCAGGCCCGCCTTTTCGATCACGGCGTTGACCGCACCGGTCAGGTTACGCGCGGTCGCATCGGGCTTGATGATCGAGAAGGTGCGTTCAATCGCCATGGTCATGTCCTTGAGGAAAAACGGTGGTTTGGAGTTGCGGGGCTTATATCGGCGCCATCGTCATACGGCAAGCGACCGCAAAAACGGCCTCACAGGCGCTTCGCCGCAGGGCCAGGCCCGGGATTCCAACATGAATTACAACAATTTCACCCAGATGAACCCAATCTGAAACCTCCGTCAGGGTTCGGTTCAGCTTCGCCGGCGTAAGGTCAAGCCTATCGAAACCGAAAGCCTGATCATGAGGCGGACCGTTTCGGCGGCCTTTCCATCGACGCGATAGCCCCGCGCCGGCAGTTTTGAGGAGATCACCATGTTGAGGAAACTTTCGCTTGCCGCAGTCGCCGCGGTTGCGCTGGGTGCCGCGCTGGCGCCGACCTCCGCCTCCGCGCACTGGCATGGCGGTGGCTGGCACGGCGGCGGCTGGGGCCATCACGGTTGGGGCGGACCGCGCTTTTATGCCCGCGGCCCCGTCGTCTCCTACGGTTATGGCGGCTGCTATGTGCGCCGGCTGGTCCCGACCCCCTGGGGTCCCCGCTGGCGGATGATCAACCGCTGCTACTGAGCCCGACAGCACCTTCCTGAGGTACCTACGCCCCCCAAGGTGCCTTCCAAGCGAAGCCCCGGCGTCCCCCCTGCGCCGGGGCTTTGTATTTAGGCAGACACGGCGAATTCATACAATTTTCGCGAGAAAGCCTGGCAATCTCCGCGAGTGGGGAAACCATTTCGGGGGCAATGACTTGATACCGTGTCACTCCTTTGAGAACACGGAACCTGCGATGGCTGGCCCTTTTGCCAATAACAGCGAACAGATCGACCGGCGCACCAGCCGCTCGATTTGCGATGCCGTGGGCGAGCGGCTTCAGCAGAGCCTGCGACCCGATCCCCGGCTCCCCACGCATCTCGAGCAGCTGATGGACGAGTTGAGGAAGCGCGAGCGCGAACCGCACTGACTTGATACCGGCTTGCGGACACGGAAAAACGGGTTGCGTTCGGCGCGCCTTGCGGTGACAAGGCCGCATGCTTGCGATCACCGACCTTTCCATCCGCCTCGCCGGACGCCTTCTGATTGACCAGAGTTCCGTGCAGATCACGCCCGGATCGCGCGTCGGCATGGTCGGGCGCAACGGCACCGGCAAGTCGACCCTTTTCAAGGTGATCCGCGGCGAGCTGGCGGCCGAGCACGGCTCGGTCACGCTGCCGCCGCGCTGGCGCGTCGGCAGCCTCGCCCAGGAAGCCCCGAACGGGCCCGAGAGCCTGATCTCGGTCGTGCTCAAGGCCGACCTCGAACGCGACGCACTGCTGCATGAAGCCGAGAGCGCGACCGATCCACATCGGATTGCCGAGATCCAGACCCGGCTCGTCGACATCGACGCGCATTCAGCGCCGAGCCGTGCGGCCGCGATCCTCTCCGGCCTCGGCTTCTCCGCCGCGGATCAACTTCGCCCCTGCGCCGAATTCTCCGGCGGCTGGCGCATGCGCGTCGCGCTCGCCGCCACGCTGTTCGCGGCCCCCGACCTGTTGCTGCTCGACGAGCCCACCAACTATCTCGACCTCGAAGGCACGCTGTGGCTGGAGGATCACCTCGCGCATTATCCGCGCACCGTGATCGTGATCAGCCACGACCGCGACCTCTTGGAAAGCTCGGTCGACCAGATCCTGCATCTGGAGCGCGGCAAGCTCACGCTCTACAAAGGCGGCTATTCCTCCTTCGAGGAGCAGCGCGCCGCGCGCGAGCTGCTCGACGCCAAGCAGGTCAAGCGCCAGGAAGCCGAGCGCGCGCGCCTGCAAGCCTTCGTCGACCGCTTCAAGGCCAAGGCCTCGAAAGCGCGCCAGGCCCAGTCTCGCGTCAAAATGCTGGAGCGGCTGAAGCCGATCACGGCGCTGGTCACCGAGGACGTGCGCGAGATCACCTTCCCCGCGCCAGAAAAAATCCTGTCGCCGCCGATCATCGCCGTCGACAACGTTTCGGTCGGCTATGACCCGGCAACGCCCGTGCTCGGCCGCGTGACGCTCCGAATCGACAACGACGACCGCATCGCGCTGCTCGGCGCCAACGGCAACGGCAAGTCGACGCTGGTCAAGCTGCTCGCGGGACGGCTCGCGCCCTTCTCGGGGAAGGTGACGCGCGCGGACAAGCTGTCGATCGCCTATTTCGCGCAGCACCAGCTCGATGAGCTGAACGAGGACGCCTCCGCCTACGACCACGTCCGCAAGCTGATGGGCGATGCGCCCGAAACAAAAGTGCGCGGACGCACCGGCGCCATCGGCTTCTCCGGCAAGGCGGGCGATACCAAGGTCGGCAAACTGTCGGGCGGCGAGAAGGCGCGGCTCCTGCTGGGGCTTGCGACCTTCTTCGGCCCCAACATGATCATCCTGGACGAGCCGACCAACCATCTCGACATCGACAGCCGTGCCGCGCTTGCCGAAGCCATCAACGAATTCCCCGGCGCGGTCATCATGGTCTCGCACGACCGCTATCTGATCGAGGCCTGCGCCGACCGGCTCTGGATCGTCGCCGACCGCACCGTCACCAATTACGATGGCGATCTCGACGAGTACCGCCGCCTGGTGCTGTCGTCGCGTAACGGCGAACCCGCCCCGCGCGAGCGCAGCGCGCCAAGCGAAAAGCCGCAGCGTCCGAAATCGGACAATCGCGGCTCGCTGAAGAAGCGCATCGCGGAAGCCGAGACCGAGATCGCCCGCGTCAGCGACATCATCGCCAAGATCGATACCGCCCTCGCCCTGCCCGATATCTTCACCCGCGATCCCAAGCAGGCCGCGCAACTGTCAAAGGCGCGCGCGAATGCAGCCGATGCGCTGGCGCGCGCAGAGGAGCAATGGCTCGAGGCAAGTGCGCAGTTTGACCAGGCGGCGGGGTGACGATCCTCGCAACGCGGTTCCGCTGCCGTCGAAATAGCGAAGCGAGAATGCTTGCGGAGTACGTCGGCATCGGCGAGCTTGGGGCTCCTGTGGAGGGACGCACATGGCGGCCGGGTTCGAACAAAGGCGAGAAGCGCTCGTTGGTCTGATCTACGACGCCGTACTTGATGCCTCGCTCTGGAGCGCTGCTCTGGAGGGGCTCGCGGATATCACTCATAGCGCGGCCGCGCTCATGCACGGCTACTGCGTCGATCGCAAGCTGTACACGTTCCACAACCTCGGTCGGATCGATCCGGAGTGCAAGCATCGTCACGAACTTTATCACGTGACCAATCCGTGGATGCGGTCGAGCCGCTTTCCGGCAGGTCGCATCGTGCACTCCGATGACTTGATCGGGCTACCGGAGCTCAAGCGTACCGCGTTCTATGACGACGTTCTCCGGCCGCAGAATCTGGCGCACGGCACGATCGTCAATGTGGTCAGCCGCCCGGGATTCCGGGTCTCGCTCAACGTCGAACGCAGCGAGAAAAGCGGACCGTTCAACGAACGTGACGCTGCGATCCTCCGGTCGCTCCTGCCGCATGTGCGGCGCGCCTGCGAGCTGCGATTGCGAATGCACGACTACCGCGAGGCGGCGCAGGCCGAGCGCGATGCGCTCGATGCGTTGTCGACCGGAATCATCACTTTCGATGCCGGGCAGCGGGTGCTGTTCGCCAACTCTTCAGCCCGGATGCGGGGCGAAGAACTATCGCTTCGGGTTGTCGCCGGCAGCGATCTGTCGGGGCCACCGGGCATCGTGAACGGCGTCCGGGCGCTTCTCGCGGATGCTGTCCGCAGCGGCACCGCAGGAACACGCCGGCTGTCGCGGCCGAACGGTCGGGAAATCGGCCTGACCGTAACGCCGGTGCGTGGGCGCGCATTCGATCACCCCTCGCATCACAGAACGGCGAGTCCTGCCGCAATCGCACTCCTGGTTGACCTCTCGCACAACGGCGAGGCCGCGAGCGCGCTGTTGGCGGCCCGCCATGGCCTGACGACGGCCGAACTGCGGGTCGCAACGGCCCTCACCCAGAGCAGCGACATGAGGACGGCCGCAGTCATGCTCGGCATCAGTCGCAACACCCTCAAGTCCCATACCAAGCGGATCTACGCCAAGATCGGCGTCCGTGGCCACGCGGAGCTGGTGCAATCGATTGCCGACATCGCCCGGGTGCTCGATCCCTCGATGTAGCGCCGTCGATCAACGGAGGGTGGCTGTCACCCCATGGGGTGACGACGAGCGACCGAGCGGCAAGGACAGTCTGGTCCGAGACAGGGAGACCAACCATGTTACGGCCAGCACTCGTTCCGATCCTGCTTCTGTGGCTGACAAATCCACTTCAAGCGGAGCCGAGATACCCGCAATCGACCATTCGCATCGTGCTGGGCTTCAGTCCGGGTAGCGCACCCGACGTGGCGGCCCGCATCCTCGCCGACCATTTCATGGCGACCTGGGGCAAGCCCGTCGTGGTCGAGAACATGTTGGGCGCGGGCGGCAATATCGCAGCGGATCACGTCGCCAAATCGGCGCCGGACGGAGCCACGCTGCTGATGGCGGGCAACGCGGCAATCGTCATCAATCCCTCTCTTTACGCAAAGCTGCCGTATGATCCGGCGCACGATCTGGTCCCGGTGGCCCAAGTCACGGTCGCGCCGAACATCCTGGTCTTGAACAAGGACGTGCCGGCGGCAGGCGTTCAGGATCTGGTCGATCTGGCGCGGCGCAATCCTGGTACCCTCACCTTTGCCTCGGCGGGAGTAGGCACCTCCACCCATTTGGCGGGCGAGCTATTCCAGACCATGGCGGGTATCAAGATCCAACACGTACCGTACCGCGACAGCACGGCGCTGTTGAGTGATCTCATGGCCGGCCGCGTGACGATGTTCTTTGGCAGCATCGCGTCGGTGCTGCCCCAGGTTCGCGACGGCGGAATTCGCGCCCTGGCAATCACATCGGCGCGGCGCTCGTCTGCCGTTCCCGACCTGCCGACGCTGGACGAACTCGGCTTCCGCGGCTTCGATGCCACCGCCTGGTTTGGTTTGATGGCACCGGCCGGAACGCCGGCTTCGGTGATCAAGTCTCTCAACGAGGAGGCTCAGAAAGCAGTGGCCGCGCCGGCTGCACGAGCAAAGTTCGCTACGCTTGGCATGGAAACCGTGACGCGCACGCCGGACGAATTCGCAGCCGATATCCGGACCGAAACTCCGAGATGGGCAGAACTGATCAGGCGGGTCGGCATAGCGCCGATCCAGTAATCAGCGCCAACGGAAACCTCAGGTCGCCGACTTCTTCTTCGGCTTCGGCTTCGGCGCCCTCGGAACCGGCTGCGGGTCCGGGTTGCCCTCGATCGAGGACAGCCGGCCGGAGGTGAAGGTGTAGACGCCCGCGCGCGGACCGGTGGTCCACGTCACAACGGCAACGCGCCGGCCGGCGGCATCGCTGGAGAGGTTGACGGTCGAGGGCGCGCCGACGCCACGGACCACGTCGCATTCGGTGTGGCCGAGCGCGACCGTACCGCCCGCGGGCGCCGTCGTCGACGCATTGGCATCAGCCGGCCCGGGGGGCGGCGCCATACCGGGACATCCGCCGTCGGCGCTGACCAGATCCTCGGCCCCAACCGGCTTCTCGGGCGTCAGCGGCGGCGACTCAATCGAGATGCTCTTGATGAACAGGCGGCTCGGTGTGTTGAACCACTGGGCGTCCCTGGACAACAGATCGGTCCCACCCGAGCAGCCCGCGACCAGCGGTGCTACGGCAGCCAACGCAACTATGAGCGAGCTGGGAAGCTTTTGATGTCGCACGATAAACCAATTTCCCCGTGTGAAGGACCGGCCCTAAGCAATTGTCCCAACATCACTTTGCGGCACGAAGGTGACAAAAGCCAGCATCGCCCGAAAAGTGCAAATTATCATTAATTACAAACGACCGCTAATTCCGCTTCTGCCACCGGCCCCGTTCGTCGGCCTGCCAATAGGTGACATCAAATCCCCGCGCCTTGCAATCCGTCCAGGCGCTGCGGGCCAAAGCGAGCGCGTCCGGATCGTCGCCGTTGAACAGCAGCACCATGCGCTCATAGCCCTGCGCGTCCTGCGGCAGCGCGGCGTTGTCGATCAGGAAGCGGACATTGGCGCCGTTGGGATTGCCCTCCTCGATCGCCAGCACGATCGGCTGATCGGCGGCATCGTTCACGCGCCATGTCGCATGCGGCAGGAAGGAATCGTCGCGATAGGTCCACAAATGCGCGTCGAGCGCATCGGCGCGCTCCTCCGACGTCGACTGCACCACGACGCGCCAGCCGCGCTCGAGCGATTTCTCGAGAAGCGGCGGCAACACGTTCTCCACCGTCATGTTTTGCAGATGGTAGAACAGCACTTCCGTCATTTGCGCTCGTAGTGGTCGGCCACCAGACGATCCAGGAGACGGACGCCATAACCGCTTCCCCAGCTCTGGTTGATGTCGGTCTTGGGCGCCCCCATCGCGGTGCCAGCGATGTCGAGATGCGCCCAGGGCGTGCCGTCGACGAAGCGCTGGAGGAACTGCGCCGCGGTGATCGAGCCGCCGTGCCGCCCGCCGGTGTTCTTCATGTCGGCGAACTGGGAATCGATCAGCTTGTCGTATTCGGGGCCGAGCGGCATGCGCCAGACCTTCTCGCCGCTCTCGATACCGGCGGCCAGCAGGCGCGCGGCGAGCTCGTCATTGTTGGAGAACATGCCGGCATGCTCGGTGCCGAGCGCGACCATGATTGCGCCGGTCAGCGTCGCCAGATCCACCATGAATTGCGGCTTGGTCTTCTTTGCGACGTACCAGAGCACGTCGGCCAGCACGAGGCGGCCCTCGGCGTCGGTGTTGATGATCTCGATGGTCTGGCCCGACATCGAGGTGACGATGTCGCCGGGCCGCTGCGCATTGCCGTCGGGCATGTTCTCGACGAGACCGATAGCGCCGACCACGTTGGCCTTCGCTTTCCGCGCCGCCAGCGCATGCATCAGGCCGACGACGCAGGCAGCGCCGCCCATGTCGCCTTTCATGTCCTCCATGCTGCCGGCCGGCTTGATCGAGATGCCGCCGGTGTCGAAGCAGACGCCCTTGCCGACGAAGGCAACCGGCGCCTCGCCCTTCTTGCCGCCGTCCCAACGCATGATCACGGTGCGGCTCGGCCGCGCCGAGCCCTGGCCGACGCCGAGCAGCGCGCCCATGCCGAGCTTGTCCATCGCCTTGACGTCGAGCACCTCGATCTTGACGCCGAGCTTGCGCAGCAGGCCCGCGCGGCGCGCGAATTCCTCGGGGAAAAGCACGTTCGGCGGCTCGTTGACGAGGTCGCGCGCGATGATCACGCCGTCGACGACATGGTCGGCCGCGACGAACGCCTTCTTCGCCGCGGCTGCATCGCCCACCGCAACCGAGACGTCGGCGCGCAAGCCGCCCTCCTCGCCATCCTTCTTTTTCGTCTTGTAGCGATCGAACTTGTAGGCGCGTAAGCGAAGGCCCGAGGCGATCGCGACCGCCTGCTCGCTCGTCATGGCGCCATTGGGCAGTTCCGCCACGATTGTCATGGCCGCGGACCCCGCGGACAGCTTGCTCGCCGCCACGCCGCCGAACTTGAGAAAGTCATTCGCCTTCAGGCTCGCCGCCTTACCGGCACCAATCACGATCAGACGGGTGGCCTTCACCCCCTCCGGTGCCAGGATGTCCAGCGCGGCGCCGCTTTTGCCCTTGAAGCTGGCGGCGGAAGCTGCCCGCTTGACGAGGTCGGTGGCACCGCCTAGCGCCTTGGCCGTCGCCGGGCCCAGCTTCAAACCGTCGTCGCAGAACACCACCAGGATGCCACGGGCGGCGGCAGACAGCGGGACGAAGCCGACCTTGATGGCATCGGACATGGGTAACTCCTTCAAAACATCGGGTTTTTCGTCGGCCTGCGGTCCCGGCCACGGGCCGGAGCTGAACGACGATTCACTGGACTTTCCTCACTATGGGCCACCGGCCCGTCAGATGCCAAGCACCCTCCGTGGCCGCGAGGCCACAACGGGGGAAATATTAACCATATAGAGAGGGTGCCACGGGGCAGCCATTTTGTTGACGGATCAAAGGGATGGTAGTGAGAGAGTAAGCCGGCGGAAGAGATGGTTTGCCGACCTTGGGGATCCCTTACGGGGATTGGTCGGACAGCCGAAATTCCGGCCGGATTTGGGGACTTGGTGGGATTCGTGCGGTAGCGCATGGGGTCGATAGATAGGTATATCTTCCGCACGACGCTGGCGTCGTTTGCGCTCGTCCTGGTCAGCCTCACCGGCGTGATCTGGATTACGCAGGCGTTGCGCGGCATCGACCTGATGACGAGCCAGGGTCAGACCATCCTGACCTTCCTCGGCATCACCAGTCTCGTCGTGCCCGCCCTCGTCCTGATCATCTCGCCAATCGCGCTGATGATCGCGATCTCGCACACGCTGAACAAGCTCGCGACGGATTCCGAGATCATCGTGATGAATGCCGCCGGCTTCTCGCCGTTCCGGCTGTTCTATCCGTTCTTCTACGCCACCTGCGTGGTGGCGGTGCTGGTCGCCTTCATCGCGGCTTATCTCGCGCCCGACGGCATGCGGCGGATCAAGCAGTGGGACGCCGAGATCACCGCCGACGTTCTCACCAACATCCTTCAGCCCGGCCGCTTCGCCCAGCTCGACAAAAATCTCACAATCCGGATCCGCGAGCGCCAGCCCGGCGGCATCCTCGCCGGCATCTTCATCGACGATCGGCGCGACCCGAACGAGCGCGTCTCGATCGTCGCCGAGTATGGCGAGGTCGTGAAGAACGAGAACGGCTCGTTCCTCGTGCTCAAGGACGGCAATCTCCAGCGCTTCGAAGCCGGCAAGCGCGATCCCGCGCTGGTGGCGTTCGGCCGCTACGGCTTCGACATGTCGAAGTTCGGCAACCAGGGCCGTGACGTCGCCCTCGGCATCCGCGAGCGCTATCTCTGGGAGCTGCTCTCGCCGTCCGAGGAGGACCCGGTCTACAAGCAGATTCCCGGTCAGTTCCGCTCGGCCCTGCACGACAGCCTGCTGGCGCCGATCTATCCGTTCGCCTTTGCCGTGCTGACCTTCGCCTTCCTCGGCGCGCCGCGCACCACCCGCCAGAGCCGCAACTTCTCGATCGGCGGCTCGGTGCTCGCCGTGTTCGGCCTGCGCATGGCGGGATTTGCCTGCTCGGTGATGGCGGTGAAGTCGCCCGGCCCGGTGCTGGTCCAATACGCGATGGTCTTCGGCGCCATCGGCGTCGGGCTGTGGATGATCATCGGCGGGATCGTGGTCGAGCTGCCGCCCCGCCTCGTGGAGGCCATCAACAGGTCGAACGCGCGCATAGCGCGGCTGTTCGGACGGCCGGCCGCCGCATGAGCATGCTCACCAACACACTCGGCCGCTACTTCGCCGGACGCTTCGTCGTCGCGGCGCTCGGCGTGTTCGCGAGCATTTTCCTGCTGCTGGTGCTGGTCGACTACATCGAGATGGTGCGCAAGACCTCGGGGCTCGCGTCCGCCTCCGCGGTCATGGTGGCCGAGACCTCGCTGTTCCGGGTGCCGCAGCTCCTCGAGAAGCTGACACCGTTCTGCATGCTGATCGGCGCCATGACGTGCTATCTCGCCCTCTCGCGCCGGCTCGAGCTGGTGGTCGCACGCGCAGCCGGCATCTCGGCGTGGCAGTTCATCGCGCCGGCGCTCGGCAGCGCGCTGCTGATCGGGGTGATCGCCACCGTCGCCTACAATCCGATGTCGGCGAACCTGCGCGAGCTCTCCAAGCGCATGGAAGCCGAGCTGTTCGGCTCGGCCCCCGGCGGCGGCATTCAGGACGCCTCCGGCTTCTGGCTCAACCAGGTCACCAATGACGGCCAGGTCATCATCAACGCGGCGCGCAGCGAGCAGCAGGGCGTGCGACTCACGGGGCTCACGCTGTTCCGGTTTGATACAGCGCAGCGCTTCAAGGAACGCGTCGAGGCGCGCGAGGCCACGCTCGAGGCCGGCCACTGGCTGTTCAAGACCGTCCGCCGCTTCTCGCTGGATTCGCCGCCGATCGACCAGGCCACGCTGGAGATTCCGACGACGCTGACCGAGGCCCAGGTCCGCAACAGCTTTTCGACACCCGAGACTGTGTCCTTTTGGCAACTACCGAGCTACATCCGCTCGTCCGAGAGCTCGGGCTTCGCGACAGCCGGCTATCGACTCCAGTATCACAAGCTCTTGGCACAGCCGTTTTTGCTGGCCGCCATGGTGATGCTGGCGGCTTCCGTGTCGTTGCGCTTCTTCCGGATGGGCGGCGTGCAGAAGATGGTTTTGAGTGGCGTGGGCGCAGGCTTTCTGCTCTACGTTTTGTCGAAAGTGACTGAAGACTTGAGCAAGGCTGAGTTGATGCATCCGATCGCTGCGGCGTGGTTGCCCGTGGTGGTGGGCGGCCTCACCGGCTTTTTGGCCTTGTTGTACCAGGAGGACGGTTAGTGACTGCCGTCCATCGAGGGCCCGTGTCTCGTTTGACGCGCCGCATCGTGATGCGCGCGAACGGGGTCGGCTTGTCCGTTCGCAGGCTGCTGCTGGCTGCCGCCGCAATGGCGTCGCTCGGCGGGCTGATGGACGCAGCCTTCATAGCTCCCGCCTCCGCCCAGAGCTTCACCTACAATCCGCTGCCGCCGCGTCCGAAGCCGCCGAAGGCCGCCAACGACAACCAGATGCTGGTTCAGGCGACCGAGGTCGATTACGACTACAACAATTCGCGCGTCTCCGCGGTCGGTAACGTCCAGCTGTTCTACAACGGCACCAGCGTCGAGGCCGACAAGGTCATCTACGACCAGAAGACCAAGCGGCTGCATGCCGAAGGCAACATCCGCATGACGGATGCCGACGGCAAGATCACCTATGCCGAGATCCTGGATCTCTCCGACGACTACCGCGACGGATTCGTCGATTCGCTGCGCGTGGACACCGCCGACCAGACTCGCATGGCCGCGAGCCGCGCCGACCGCTCCAGCGGCAATTACACGGTGTTCGAGAACGGCGTCTACACGGCCTGCGCGCCCTGTAAGGACGATCCGAAGAAGCCGCCGCTGTGGCAGGTCAAGGGTGCGCGCATCATCCACGACCAGCAGGAGAAGATGCTGTATTTCGAGACGGCACAGCTCGAATTCTTCGGCGTGCCGCTCGCGTACATGCCCTATTTCTCGACGCCGGACCCGACCGTGAAGCGCAAGACCGGCTTCCTGATGCCGGGCTTCACCTCCTACACGGCGTTCGGCTACGGCGTCGAAGTCCCGTTCTACTGGGCGATCGCGCCGGACATGGACGCGACCTTCAGCCCGCGCATCACCTCCAAGCAGGGCGTGCTGTTCCAGGCCGAGTTCCGCCAGCGCCTGCTGGACGGCGCCTACCAGATCCGCGTCTACGGCATCGACCAGCTCGACCCCAGCCAGTTCGCAGGGCTCCCTGGCGACCGCCAGTTCCGCGGCGGCGTCGAGACCAAGGGCCAGTTCGCGCTGAACGACAAATGGGTCTGGGGCTGGGACGGCGTCCTGCTCTCCGACTACTATTTCATGTCGGACTACCGCCTCGCGCAGTATCGCGACCCGCTCGGCTCGTTCCTGAACCTGCCGACCGACGCGCTGTCGCAGCTCTATCTGACCGGCGTCGGCAATCGCAGCTTCTTCGACGCGCGCACGATGTACTGGTTGAGCTTCTCCGGCAACCAGGACAAGGTGCCGGTCGTCTATCCCGTGATCGACTATTCGAACGTGCTCAACTACCCCGTCTTCGGCGGCGAGTTCAGCTACAAGACCAATTTCGTGAACCTGTCGCGTGAAACGGCGGTGTTCGATCCGATCACGACGCTCGCCAACACCAACAGCCTGTGCACGACCGCGTCGGCCGACCCGCTCGCCCGCACGCCGTCGCAGTGCCTACTGCGCGGCTTCCCCGGCACCTATACCCGCCTCACCGCCGAAGCGCAGTGGCGCAAGTCCTTTACCGATCCGTTCGGCCAGATCTGGACGCCGTTCGCCAGCCTTCGCGCGGACGCGATCAATTCCTCGGTCTCCAGCCAGCCGGGCGTGTCGAGCTATCTTCCCGTCGGCGACACCCAGGCGTTTCGCCTGATGCCGACCGTGGGCCTCGAATATCGCTATCCCTTCATCAACGTTCAGCCCTGGGGCTCCACCACCATCGAGCCGATCGCGCAGATCATCATCCGCCCGAACGAGACCTATGCCGGCAAGCTTCCCAACGAGGACGCCCAGAGCATGGTGTTCGACACCTCGAACCTGTTCAGCGTCGACAAGTTCTCCGGCTACGACCGCGTCGAGGGCGGCGGCCGCGCCAATGTCGGCGTGCAGTCCACCACGCAGTTCGACAAGGGCGGCGCCGTCAAGGTGCTGTTCGGGCAGTCCTACCAGCTGTTCGGCATGAACTCCTACGCAGTCCAGGACTCCATCAACACCGGCCTCGATTCCGGCCTCGACAAGCCGCGCTCCGACTACGTGGCGAGCGCCGCCTACTCGCCCAACAGCACCTACACGTTCAGCGTCCGCTCCCGCATGGACGAGCAGACCTGGAACGTGCAGCGCTTCGAGGCGGAAGGCCGCGCCAACTTCAATCGCTGGTCGGTCAGCATGCTGTACGGCAATTACGCCCCGCAGCCGGAGCTCGGCTACCTGACGCGCCGCTCGGGCATCCTGACCACGGGCTCGATCAAGGTCGCGCCCAACTGGGTGGTGACGGGCTCGGCGCGCTGGGACCTCGAGGCCAACAAGATCAACCAATATGTGCTCGGCGCCGGCTATGTCGACGATTGCTTCGTGCTGGCGGCGAACTATGTAACTTCGTATAGCTATTCTGCGGGCTCGACGCCGCCCGTGCTGAGCCACGCGTTCATGTTCCAGATCGGCCTGCGCACGCTCGCGACCTCGACGGGGAGCAGCAGTTCCGCCGGCCTCCAGTGAACCCGTTTGAAGTGGCAGCCGCGTGTTCCCGATCGCACGCGCATCCCGGCTGACATGCGAGCGACAATCATGACGACCCAAATGCCCGTCTTCCGCCTTCTCCTGGCCATCAGTGCCGGGCTGATCCTGACCGGCCTGCCCGCGCCGTCGCGCGCGCAGAACATCGTCGTCATGGTCAATGGCGATCCGATCACCGATTTCGACATCGAGCAGCGTTCCAAGTTGGACACGCTGACGACGCAGAAGACCCCGAGCCGGGAGCAGGTCATCAACGAGTTGATCGACGACAAGGTGAAGCTCAAGGAAGGCAAGAAGTACGGCGTCGACCCCACCATCTCAGACGTCAACCAATCCTACGAGGGCATGGCGCAGCGCATGCGCATCTCGCCGGACCAGCTCACCAAGTCGCTCGAGGTCAAGGGCGTCCGCCCCGAAACCCTGAAGAGCCGCATGAAGTCCGAGATGGTCTGGACCAGCCTCGTGCGCGGCCGCTTCAAGGAGAAGCTGATGGTCGGCGAGCGCGACGTCGCGCAGGCCGTCGGCGACAAGCTCCAGATCGAGGGCACCGAGTACAAGATGCAGCCGATCGTGCTGATCGTGCCGCGCGGCTCGTCCCCCGCGTTCGTGGAGACGCGCCACAAGGAAGCCGAGACCTATCGTTCGCGTGTCGGAAGCTGCGAGGAAGCCAATTCGCTGTTCCGCTCGACCCCCAACGCCACCATCCGCGACAGCGTCACCAAGACCAGCGCGGAGCTGCCCGAGGCGCTGCGCAAGGTGCTCGACGACATCCCGGTCGGCCATCTGACCGCGCCCGAGGTGACCAAGGCAGGCATCGAGATGGTGGTGCTGTGCTCGCGCAAGCCGACCATGATCGACACGCCGAAGAAGCGCGAGGTCCGCGATAAGATGTATCAGGAGAAGTACGAGAAGACCCAGAAGGCCTATCTCGACGATCTCCGCAAGGCGGCGATGATCGAATATCGCAACCGCTGATGGCCACCGCTCCCGTAAAGCCCCTCGCCCTCACGCTCGGAGAGCCTGCCGGCATCGGCCCCGACATCACGATCGCAGCCTGGCTCCGGCGCCGCGAGCTGAACCTGCCCGCCTTCTATCTGCTCGGCGACGAGGCCGTGATTGCCCGGCGCGCCAAAGCGCTCGGCATCGACGTCAGGATCGCCTCCGTGAGCCCTGGCGAGGCCGATGCGGCCTTCACCGACGCCCTGCCGGTGGTCGCAACCGGCGAGCGCGCGACGGCCGTGCCCGGCAAGCCCGACGCATCCAGCGCACCGGCCGCGCTCGCCTCGATCCGGCAGGCGGTCGCGGACGTCCGCGAGGGCCGTGCCGGCGCCGTCATCACCAACCCGATCGCCAAGAGCGTGCTCTACCGCGCGGGCTTCCGCCATCCCGGCCACACCGAATTCCTCGCCGAGCTTGCCGCGGACGGCGGCCGCGTGCCGCAGCCGGTGATGATGCTGTGGTCGCCGCGGCTCGCCGTGGTGCCGGTGACGATCCACCTCTCCTTGCGCGATGCGCTGGCCCAACTCACCAGCGAGCTGATCGTCTCGACCGTGCGCATCGTCGCCGCCGAGCTCAAATCCCGTTTCGGCATCGCGCGGCCGCGCATCGCGGTCTCCGGCCTCAATCCGCATGCCGGCGAGGACGGCTCGCTCGGCCACGAGGAGCAGACGGTGATTGCGCCGGCGCTCAAGACGCTGCGCAGCGACGGCATCGAGGCGAAAGGCCCGCTGCCCGCCGACACCATGTTCCACGAGGCCGCACGCAACGGCTATGACTGCGCGGTCTGCATGTATCATGACCAGGCGCTGATCCCGATCAAGACCGTCGCCTTCGACGACGCCGTCAACGTCACGCTCGGCCTGCCCTTCATCCGCACCTCGCCCGACCACGGCACCGCCTTCGACATCGCCGGCACCGGCAAGGCCAATCCGGCCAGCCTGATCGCGGCGCTCGCGCTTGCCAGCCGCATGGCGGCGTCGCAAAGCAGATGAGCGCGATCGACGACCTCCCGCCGCTTCGCGAGGTCATTCGCCAGCACGCGCTGTCGGCGCGCAAGTCGCTCGGCCAGAACTTTCTGCTCGACCTCAATCTCACCGCGCGGATCGCGCGTGCGGCCGCTCCCCTCGAGGACTCCACCATCGTCGAGATCGGTCCGGGCCCGGGCGGGCTGACGCGCGCGCTGCTCGCGCTCGGCGCCAGACGCGTCATCGCCATCGAACATGACGAGCGCGCAATTCCTGCGCTTCAGGATATCTCCGCGCGCTACCCTGCTAGGCTCGAGATCGTGCATGGCGATGCCATGGCCTTCGACCCGCGCCCGCTGCTCTCAGGCGAACGCGCGAAGATCGTCGCCAATCTGCCCTACAACATCGCGACCCAGCTGCTGATCAACTGGCTCACCACCGAGCCGTGGCCGCCCTGGTACGACATGATGGTGCTGATGTTTCAGCGCGAGGTCGGCGAGCGTATCGTGGCACGCGAGGACGAGGAGGCCTATGGCCGTCTCGGCGTGCTTGCCAACTGGCGCTGCGAGACCAAGATCCTGTTCGACATCTCGCCGTCGGCCTTCGTGCCGCCGCCGAAAGTGACCTCCTCCGTCGTGCGCCTCGTGCCGCGCGCAGAGCCGCTGCCCTGTGATCGCAAGCTGCTCGAACAGGTCGCGGCCGCCGCCTTCGGCCAGCGCCGCAAGATGCTGCGCCAGAGCCTGAAATCGCTGGGCGTCGATCCGGCACGGCTCGCGGCCGCCGCCGGCGTCGATGCGACGCGACGCGCGGAGACCATTCCCATTTCCGGCTTTGTTGCCATGGCGCGTGAATTGGCGGATATACGCAGCCAAGCGTGAAAATCAGAATTTCGGAGGAAGGAATATGGCGTTGATGCGTCGGCAGTCCCTGGTCAAGTTCGATGCGCCGTTGTGCGAGACCATCGTCGACACGCCGAAGCCGACGGGACGCGAGGTGCTGGTGCGCATCGAGCGCTGCGGCCTCTGCCATTCCGATTTGCACATCCAGGACGGCTATGCCGATCTCGGCGGCGGCAAGAAGCTCGACACCACGCGCGGCATGACGCTGCCTTTCACGCTCGGCCACGAGATCGCAGGCGTCGTCGACGAAGTCGGCCCGGACGTCGCAGCAGGCCTCGTCGGCACCAGGAAGGCCGTGTTTCCGTGGATCGGCTGCGGCCAGTGCCGCGACTGCGCCAATGGCGACGAGAACCTCTGCGCCAGGCAGCGCTTCCTCGGCGTCTCCATCGACGGCGGCTTCGCCACCCACGTGCTGGTGCCCGACGCAAAATACCTGCTCGACTACGATCCTCTGTCCGTCAACCAGGCCGCGACGCTGATGTGCTCGGGCGTCACCGCCTATGGCGCGCTCAAGCGCCTCGTCGACCGTCCGCGCCAGCGCAACCTTTTGCTGATCGGCCTCGGCGGCGTCGGCATGATGGGCCTGTCGTTCGCGCAGGCCATGTTCAAGCAGCCGATCACGGTTGCCGATCTCTCGCCGGCCGCGCGCGAGACCGCGCTGAAGAACGGCGCGTCGGTCGCCTACGATCCGTCCGAGCCCGACGTGATCAAGCGCATCCTGAAGGAGACCGAGGGCGGCTTCGACGAGGTGGTCGACTTCGCCGGCAACGAGAAGTCGATGGCGTTCGCGGTGGCGGTGGCCGCGCGCGGCGGCAAGGTCGTGGTCTCCGGCCTGATGGGCGGCCAGTTCACTCTGCCGATGGTGCAATGGGTCTACAAGCGCCTGACGGTCGAAGGCTTCATGGTCGGCACGCTCGCGGAAGCACAGGAACTGATGGCGCTCGCCCGCGCCGGCAAGATCAAGCCGACGCCGATGCGCGAGGAGCCGATGGGCGATGTCCAGAAATGGATCGACGAGCTCCGCGCCGGCAAGGTCGTCGGCCGCATCGTGCTGAAGAACTGACGCGAACGAAAATCCCGGAATCCCGCACGGAACGGCGGCGGCAGGGCCGCGTTGGCAGCGCATGTCCATACGCTGCACCGTCGAAAGCGCATTCTTCATCGCCTGGACTTGTCTGGAGCAGAGCGGCGAGCTCGGCCCTCCGGACGAGACCGCGAACTTCATTCTCGACGCCATCGAAGCGCAGCTCAGGACCGGTGAACGGCGGCCGCTCATGCTCGCCAACAGGGCGATCGATGCCTATCGCAGGCAAAGGGCGCAAAGCCGTCTGTCGGCGGAACGCCAGATCCGTCTCGGATGACCCCTTGGACCCGCCGGCCTCGGCGGCGTGGTGTGAGGTGAAGGCCGGCGGTCCTTCGGGCAGAGCGAACGCGGCCGTCGCTCGGCAAGCTCAACGCTAGCCCAATCCCGGCGCGCCTTATGTTCACTCGTGAACAGAGCCACCTGGCGCAGCTCAAAATTCCGTAGTTCTCCGGACGAGAACAAAGTTCGAGGCGTGCCCCGCGTGCAACGCCTGACGCGTGACGCTCACCGCCGACGAACTTTTCGATTTCCCGTAAGCTGTTGTGTTCACTTTGGAACTGTCGGTTCCTCCGTGGAAACGTAGGGTTTTGCCAGCCGCCGATTCCCGGCCGGGTTAGAATCAAGAGACAAGAAGCGTGACCGGCCGGCCCAAGAACGATCTGCTGTGCACGCTCGGCGCCCAGGATTTCGAGCTGCTCGCCCCACATTTGCAATCGGTCGAGCTCACCGCGAACCACGTTCTGCATTACGCCGGTGACGGCATCTCCGTCGTCCATTTTCCCTGTGGCCCTGCGTTCGTGTCGTTCGCGGTGCCGGTTGAGGACGACCGTGAGGTCGAAAGCCTGCTGGTGGGCCGCGAAGGCGCGATCGGCATTGCCCCGGGCCGCAGTCCCCTGCTGGCCTATTCCCGGATCGTCGTGAAGGTCGGCGGCTCGTTTATGCGCCTGCCGCTTCGCGTGCTCGAGCAGACGCAGCAGAGATCGGCAACGCTCCACGAGACCATGTCGCGCTATGCCGCTTGCCAGGTCGCACAACTGCTCCAGACCGCGGCCTGCAACGCGTCGCATTCGATCGAGCAACGCGCGGCCAAATGGATCATCGCGGCGCACGAGCATATCGGCGGCGACGAGATCCCCCTCACCCATGAGCAGCTCGCTGCCATGCTCGGCGTCTCCCGCAGCTATGCCAGCCGCGTCATCCAGACGTTCAAGGCCAGGCGCATCCTCGCGACCCGCCGCGGCGCCATCCTGATCCTCGATCCGCCCGCGCTGGAGGCCAGCGCCTGCGCCTGCAACGGCGCGGTCAAGAAGCACTTTCGCGAAGTGCTGGGACGCATGGCCTCAAGCGGCTAGGTCGATCCGCGCAGCGACGTACGCCGGAACATATCCGCGTAACCGGCATTGCCGGACATGCCGCGGTACTTCTTTCATTTCGAGGGCCAACAGCCCCACACCGACACGACCGGCGAAGCGCTTCCCGACGACGAGGCCGCATGGCGCGAAGCGGTGCGCCTCTCCCGCGACGTCGAGCACGCGCTGCGGCCAGGCGACAGCTGGACGCTCAGCGTGTTCGACGGCAGCGAGCCGGTGTTCGTGCTGGCGATGGTGACGCGGCGGTTTCGCTAAAGCGCGTCTTTCGTCCAAGCACGCTCGCGCATCCCGGCACCGATCACATCGCCCCGAAAAGTTGGAACGTCGCGCGTCACCTGCGCGTTTGCTCCTTGTTGAGGCAACGACGGAGTCAGAACTCATGACGAAGCCGCTGACGAAAACGGTGCAGCCTGTTCCGGACGAGAACCAGAGCCACAAGGGCCCCGGCAGTGCGCCGCAGGTTCCGGTGGACACCACCAAGGGCCATCGCGACGACGAGAAGCAGAACATTCGCGAGCAGGCCGACCACGGCAACATCACCCAGAACACCAGCAACAGGCGCATGGGATAGGCAGAACCGGGGGCGAAAGAGAGGAGACAAGGTTGGTCATTCTCGACAAATGGTACGATCCGATCTCCGAGCGCTGGATCGCACCACGCGAATCACGCCCCGAGGCACCATCCCCCCATGCAAGCGAGAACCATGCCCTCGAACTTCAGCGAACGATCGAAGCCCAGCGCATCTGGCGCGCACTGGTCGATTGCTGCGCGCGCGAGTGATGGTCTCTGCGGCAGCGGAGGAACCCGCTGCTGCTCGCGCTGTTGGAATCCCGTATGACCGATCCTGCATCACCCGCAAGGCCCGTCGCAGCCGCGATCCGCTATCTCTTGATCGCCGCCGGCTGCGGCTGCCTGCTGCTGGCCGCAATCTGCGTCGTGATCGCGTCGCAGGTGTTCATTCAAACCGGCGTGTTCGCGCAATCCTACGCGATGGTGGGACTGATCAGCGCCATGCTGGGGTGTCTGGCGCTGATGCTGGCAAGGGTGTGGAGGTAAGTTCGCAAGGTGGGTTGAGCCTTTGCGAAACCCGTCGCTTCTCCCATCAGCAACGGCGAGGCGATACCCATCATCTCGCGTAAGGCTGCGACGTCCTACGGCTTCTTCTTGTCGCCTGTCCTGCGTTCTCTGGACACACCTTTCGTCTCAGGCTGATTTGCCCGATTGACGTTCATGCCCGTGGTGTCCATCGTCCCTTTTTCCGTGGCACCGTTCGTATTTTCCGGCCTGTCCATCCCGGTCTGCGGAGCCGGACCCGTATTCTGGGCAATGACCGGCCCCGGCATGGCTGCAAATGCGATGGCCGCAATGAGCGCTTTCATGGGCATCTCCCTCGTCTCATGGATGACGTGGCCCCGCGACAGTTGTTCCGCAGTATCCTGTGGCCGCATGCGGGCTGCGCTCCCGCGGATGACAGCAGGGAAGAAGCCCATGCCTTGGGCGAACCCTCACGATCGCGATGCCTCCCTCCGCCATAAGTTGAGCAGCGGCCCGCCAGATCCCAGCACCGGGTCTGTCTTCGGTTTGCGGACCTTGGCAATACGCTTCATGGCGTCGGGACGCTCTTTTGTGTCGGTGCACTCGTCATAGGTCCCGTCCTGCGGATAGGCACCGACAACGAGAAAGTCCCGGCTCGACTCGATGAGCCGGTGCCCCGTGCCTGCGGGAAGCACCAAAACGTCCCCGGCCTTTACGCTCAGGGTCCACCCCTTGATCCCGCCGCACTCGATCCTGGCCGTGCCGCGTGCAACGCCCATCACTTCATGGATCTGCGAATGGTAATGGACAAAGTCGTACACCGTGTCGCGCCATGATCGGCCCCAGCCATTAGTATCGAATAGCCTGTCGATGATGACGTCGGGTGGAAAACGCCGGGACCTCAGGTTCACAGCGCCGCGATAGAGCAGCACCGGAAAACGAGGATGGTTTGGCACGATGCCGTCGTCCCGGAAATGGATCGTCGCCGGCTTCCGCGCCCGCACCAGAGCGCGCAGCGTTGCCGTGTCGGGATGATTCTCCACCAGCTTCTTGGCGAAATTCTTGATCTGATCCTTGATCGGCATGGCATCTCCTCAGCCACGATTCAACAACGGCTGGAAGGATTGGTTTCGAAGTCGGGACCGACTGCGAACCACCGCGGGTTGCGCGCAGCTATCCTCCCACCTGTTTGACAGCGTTCAGCAAGGACGGGCTCGCGTCGCAAAGGCCCGGCGCCCCGCTTTTCGCCCGCGCACCTAACTGCTAGACTGACGCCATTATTTTGGGGATTTTCGATGCGCGCGAGGATTTTCAATCGCGTCTTGGGGCTGGCAGCGCTGGCCCTGTTTGCCGTCACGGCTGCGCCGGCCTCGGCCGAGAAGCGCATTGCGCTCGTGGTCGGCAACTCCGCCTACAAGAACATCACGCCGCTCGACAATCCCTCCAAGGACGCGAGCCTGATGGCGGAGACGCTCGGCCTGCTCGGCTTCACGCTGGTCGGCGGACGCGCCCAGCTCGATCTCGACAAGGGCGCGATGGACATCGCGGTGCAGAGCTTCGGCCGGCAGGTCCAGGGCGCCGACGTCGCGCTGTTCTATTATGCCGGCCACGGCGTGCAGGTCGCCGGCTCCAACTACCTCGTGCCTGTCGGCGCCAATCCGACGCGCGAGGCCGACGTCGACTTCCAGATGACCGACGTCAATCTCGTGCTGCGCCAGATGCAGGGATCCGGCACGCGCCTCAACCTCGTGATCCTGGACGCCTGCCGCAACAACCCGTTTGGCTCGCGCGGCCTGCGCGCCTCCGATGGCGGCCTTGCGCAGATGCGCGCGCCCGAGGGCACGCTGATCTCCTACGCGACGCAGCCCGGCAACGTCGCGCAGGACGGCAGCGACGGCCACAGCCCCTACACCAAGGCGCTGGCCGCGACGGTGCGGACCGCCGGCCTCGACGTGTTCCAGACCTTCAACCAGGTCGGCCTCGCCGTGAAGCGCGCCACGTCGGGCGCGCAGCAGCCCTGGGTCTCGTCCTCGCCGATCGACGGCACGTTCTATTTCGTAGCCCCGACGCAGACCGCCCCGCCGCAGGTCGCGGCGATGCAGCCCGATTCCTTGCCGGCGGAGCGCCTGCGCGCCGATCCCGACCGCGTGCCCTTGCGCGATGCCGCGCTGCTCAGCGAATTGAGCGAGCGGCTCTACGAGCTCAATTTCGATCCTGACACGCCTGACGGCTTGACGCGTGCGATCACGAAGCTCCAGCAGCGGATTTCCATGGCGCCGAACGGCGAGGCCACCGAAGGCCTGCTGCTGCGGATGCGCAAGATGGAGGATCTCAAGCCCTGGGGCTCGATCGTGTACGGGCCCGACAGCAGCAAATGGGGCATAGCGTGGAATCATGCCTCGCGGCGCGCGGCGGTGGCGGATGCGAAGGGCAATTGCGCCGGCGCCAAATGTCCGATCGAACTTTCCTTCTACGGCAAGAGCTGCGGCGCGTTCGCGATCTCCGACAAATCCTGGTCGCTGGTCCAGCGCGACAGCGTCCAGCGCGCCAGGGACGCCGCGCTTGACGAATGCGGCAAGGCTGGCAAAACTTGCCGCATTATCGGATCCGTCTGTGCCGACGGCTCCGGCCGCTGATACAATTTTCATTTTGGATTGTCTGCCCATGCCCATTGCCGCCATCCGCACGTTCGCGCTCGTCTCTCTCCTTAACCTCGCCCTCGCATCGTCATCCGCTCTTGCACAGTCCGGCAGTGCCGGCGGCTCGATCGGCAATGACGAGAAGTCGCTGTCCGGCTCGCGCCAGGATTCTTCTTCAGGCCGCTCCGCCGAGCCCGCGCCCTCGGCACGCCGGAGCAAGCCGGCGGCCGAGGAGTCACGCCCATCGTCGCGGCGAAGTGCCGGCGGTGGTGGTGGCGGCAGTGGCGGCTTTGACGGCGCCTGGATGGTCACCAGCATCGGCTGCGGTGGTTCCACGACCGGTGCGGTCGTGATCAGCTCGGGCAAGGTCATCGGCGAAGGCGTGCGCGGCACCGTCAGCGCGGGCGGCTCGGTCAGCACGTTCGGTCAAGGCGACGGCGTGACCTTCACCGGGGCGGGCCGCCTGTCCGGCCGCAGCGGTTCCGGAACGTGGCGCCGCTCGGACGGCTGCGGCGGAAGCTGGAGCTCGACCAAGCAATAGCCCCCCGAAAATGCCTGATTTCGCGGCGGAACGAACGCCGCGCAGGCCCGATTCAAGCCACATCCTCTCCGGATTTGCGGCTCATTGCCACCCAAGTCTTTGAAGACAAAGGGCAGGTCAAGAGTTGCGTCATGCGTAACCGGGAGACCAGGATGGGCAACCGCACCGCAAAATTCATATCCGCGCTAGTCGGCAGCATCATCGCCGGCGCGCCACTGGCCGCCGTGTCGCAGAATGCACCAACGGCAACGAGCCCGGCGAATGCCGCGAGCGACTGTCTCGCCTCGCCGAAGGGCGCAGCGCCGCAGGGACAGCATTGGCACTATCGCCTCGAGCGCGCGACCAAGCGGCAGTGCTGGTATCTGCGCGCCGAAGGCGGCAAGGTCACACAGACCGCGCAGGCTGCGCCCGATACGCCGACAGCAGAGTCAGCCGCGCCGCAGCCGCAGTCAGTGCAGGACGCACGCGCCGAATATCTGACGCCGCAGGGTGCCGTCGTTCCGAAGACGACGGCACAGCCGGCGCCGACGCAACAAGCCGCGAGCCCGACGGCCGACAGCAGCGCACAGCAGTCTGCCGTTGCGGCGCGCTGGGCCGATACGTCCTCCACCACGACCGCTTCGCCCGCACCGCAGGCCGCGCCCGCGCCTGTCGCCGCGGCCACGCAGCCGAGCGCAAAGCCGTCGAAATCCCCGGTGGCCCTCGCCGCAGCAGACAGCAGCACCGACAAGCCGACCGGCTCGATCCAGATGCTGCTGCTCGTCATCGGCGGCGCGCTCGCGCTCGCGGGCATCCTCGCTAGCATCGTCTACCGCTTCGCCGGTGGACGCGTCCGTGTCCAGACCGACCATCGCCGCGTCAACTGGGACAATTTCGAGCCTCACGCTCTCGACGACGGCCGTGCGCCCTGGCTCAACGCGACGGCGGCTGATGCGCCGCGCGCGCAGCAGCCGCGCCCGGTGGATTTCGATGCCGCGCGTCCGCAAGCTCCGAAGCCGCAAGCCCCACAGCCCCAAGCCGCACCGCCCCAAGCGCCGGATCCGCAAGCCGCGCGTCCCCAAGCAGCACAGCTTGCCGCCTTCAGCATCGAGATCGGCAGGATCGCCGCACAGTCCCGTCCCGCCCCCGACGAGGTCGCGGACGAACTCGACGAGGCCGACATCTTCAACGGCGAATTCGAGATCGAGGCATCAGCACCCCGGCTCGCGGTCAACGGCATCAACGACGAAGAGCCGACCGATCGCGACGAAGACGCGCAGCTCGAGGAAGACTTGCAGCTCAAGGAAGACCTGCAACTCGAGGACGCCGTCGATGTCGACGTGATCACGGCGATGCTGGAGCGTCTGGCGCAGGAAGGGCCGCGGCTGAAGCAGCCTAGCCCTGAAGCTGACCTTGCAGATTTCGCACGAACCCCACGAGGCCAGTCCGCCGCTCGCGCTTGAGGCGCTCGGCCTTCAGGATCGACTGCACCTCGGCGAAGGCCTCGTCGACGTCGTGATTGATGACGATGTAGTCGTACTCGGCCCAGTGGCTCATCTCGTGGCTGGCGCGGCTCATGCGCTTGCGGATCACCTCGTCGGAATCCTGCGCGCGCGAATGCAGCCGCTTCTCGAGATCGGCCGCCGAAGGCGGCAGGATGAACACGCTGACGACGTCGGCGCGCGCTTTTTCGCGGAGCTGCTGCGTGCCCTGCCAGTCGATGTCGAACAAAACATCCTGCCCGGCTGACAGCGCCACCTCGACGGGGCCCCGCGGCGTGCCGTAGCTGTTGTCGAACACGGTGGCCCATTCCAAGAGCTCGTCGCCCTTCACCATCGCGTCGAACCTGGCCTTGTCGACGAACAGATAGTCGCGCCCGTCGACCTCGCCCGGCCGCATCGCCCGCGTGGTCGCGGACACCGACATTTTCAGGCCGGGCATGCGGTCGATCAACAGACGCGACAGCGTCGTCTTGCCCGCGCCCGACGGCGAGGACAGTACGAACATCAATCCACGCCGCTCGACACCGTCAGTTCCGTGCCCGCCCGTCGTCATCGATCACTCCAGATTCTGGACCTGCTCGCGGAACTGCTCGACCACGTTCTTCATGGCGAGCCCCGTATTGGTCAGCTCGATGTCGTTCGACTTCGAGCAGCAGGTGTTGACCTCGCGGTGAAACTCCTGCGCCAGGAAGTCGAGCTTGCGCCCGATCGGACCGCCCTTGCCGATCAGTTCGCGCGCCTGCGCGATATGGGAAGCGATGCGGTCGAGCTCCTCGCGGATGTCGGCCCTGGTCGCGATCAGGATCGCCTCCTGCATCAGGCGGTCGGAATCGAAACGGTCGGAAGTATCGAGCAGGGTTGCGATCTGCTCGGCGAGCCTCGCCTTGATCGCCTCCGGCTTGCGACCGGGCGAACCTTCCGCTTTCTTCGCCAGCTGCTCGACCTCGTCGACCCGCTGGGTCAGGATCTGCCCGAGCGAGGTCCCCTCGCGCCTGCGCATCTCGACGAGATCGGCGAGCGCCTTGTCGAAGGCTTCGGCCGCAGCGGCACGCGCGGCCTTGTCCTCCTCCTCGTCGCCCTCGGGTTCTGCGACCTCGACGACGCCCTTGATGGCGAGCAGGCCGTCGATGCTCGGCGCGACCGCGTCGACCTTGCCGGCGATCATGGCGGCGGCCTTGAGGACGGCGTTGAGCACGTCCTCGTTGACGCGGACCGAGGCCGCGGCATTGGCGCGCTTGACGTTGAGATTGGCGTAGACGGTGCCGCGCGACAACAGCTCGCCGGCGCGTTTCTTGGCGTGGGCCTCGAGCTCGTCGAACCCCTGCGGCAGCCGTACCCTGAGGTCAAAGCCCTTGGCGTTGACCGACTTCAATTCCCATTCGAACGTGTACGGCCCGCTAGCGCCGTGGCTTCGGGCAAAGCCGGTCATGGACGACAGCGCCATTAGATAAGATTCTCCGGAACATGGGATTCGCGAGGCCATCAGGCCACGCGAATCTTAAGACTATTTTGCAGGAAAGTGGAATCCGCAAAGCGCCGTAGGCAGGTCTGCATAGAGCCTAGCGCTGCACCACGGGTGGCGACGGCTGCACCGCGCCCTGCCGGGCCGGCGCCGGACCTGCGGGCCGCGACGGCTGCTTCTTCTGCTGATTGGGCCGTGCCGGCGTCGTCGCCGTCGGCGTATCGGTCGCAGCGCCGGGCGCCGCGGCGGCCGGCGGCGGCGCGTCCTCGGCCGGCTCGACCGTGTCGTTCTGGATCTGCTTTTCCATCGCGCGGAGCTTGGCGACGTTCTTCTGGTGCGCGTCGTAAGTCTCGGTGAAGGCGTGCCCGCCGGTGCCGTCGGCGACGAAATAGAGGTCGCGGGTGCGGGCGGGGTTGGCGGTGGCTTCCAGCGAGGCGCGGCCGGGGTTGGAGATCGGGCCCGGCGGCAATCCCTCGATCACATAGGTGTTGTAGGGCGAAGGCTGCGTGATCTCGCTGCGCTTGATCGGACGGCCCAGCGTGCCTTTGCCGCCGACCAGGCCGTAGATGATGGTCGGATCGGACTGCAGCTTGATCTTCTGCTTCAGCCGGTTGGCGAACACGGCCGCAACACGGCTGCGCTCGTCGGGCTTGCCGGTCTCCTTCTCGACGATCGAGGCCAGCGTCACCAATTGCTCCGGCGTCTTGACCGGGATGTCCTGGCTGCGGCGCTCCCAGATCTCGGCCAGCACGCGCTTGTGCGCCTGCTGCATGCGTTGAATCACCTGCTCACGCGGGGCGCCGCGCGGGAATTTGTAGGTCTCGGGCAACAGCGTGCCTTCGCGCGGCAGCTCGCGCACGCTGCCGGTGAAGATGTCGTTGTCGGACAGGCGCGCCACGATCTGCTCGGAGGTCAGGCCCTCCGGGATCGTGACGGAATGCTGCACCACCTTGCCCTCGACGATGGTACCGATGACGTCGCGCAAGGAGGCGTTTTTCTGGAACGAATATTCACCGGGCTTGAGGTCCGAGCTCGCCTTCAGCGCGGCGACGCTGGCGATGAACACCCACGGATTGACGTCGGTGACGCCTTCCCGGTTCAGCGTCTCGGCGATGTCGCGCTTGCCCGCACGCTGCGGGATGTTGACGATCTTGTCGTCCTTCAGCGGCCCCGGCGCCTCGAGCACCTGGCGGCCGTAATAATAGACGCCGCCGGCGCCGATCATGGCGATCAGCAGCAGGGTGATGATGGCGTTGCCGACGATCACAAACGGATTGCGCGCCCGGTCCGACCGCTTCGGCGGCGGCGGGACCTGCTCGGGCTCGAGCGCTGCCCGCGGACTCCGGGGCGAAATGGGCGGCCTTTCACTCATCGAAGCAACCTGAATCCTGCCGGTTCAATCGCGGCCAGGCAATCGCTTGCCGAGCCAAATGCGCGCGCCCACTTCCATGACTATCGCCGAATACGGCAAAACGGTGGATTCGTCGCAACAACAAACTAATGGACCAGACGCCGGACGATGACCGACGCGTTGGTACCGCCAAAACCAAAAGAATTCGACAACGCGATGTTGACCTCGCGCTTCTTCGCCTTATGCGGCACGAGATCGATCGCGGTCTCGACCGACGGATTGTCCAGGTTGATGGTCGGCGGAACGACATTATCGCGAATCGCGAGAATGGCGAAGATCGCCTCGATCGCGCCGGCGGCGCCGAGAAGATGGCCGGTCGAGGATTTGGTCGAGGACATCGCGACCTTGGAGGCGGCGTTGCCGAGCAGGCGCTCCACCGCACTGAGCTCGATCTCGTCGCCAAGCGGCGTCGAGGTGCCGTGCGCGTTGATGTAGTCGAGATCGGACGCCGTGAGGCCGGCGCGCTTGAGCGCGGCCGACATGCTGCGGAAGCCGCCATCGCCATCGGGCGCCGGCGACGTAATGTGATAGGCATCACCCGAAAGACCGTAGCCGATCACCTCGGCATAGATCCTGGCGCCGCGGCGCTGGGCGTGCTCGAGTTCCTCGAGCACCAGGACGCCGGCGCCCTCGCCCATCACAAAACCATCACGGTCCTTGTCGTAGGGACGCGAGGCCTTCTCGGGCGTCCCGTTGAAGCCGGTCGAGAGCGCACGCGCGGCGTTGAAACCGGCAATGCCGATGCGGCTGATCGGCGATTCTGCGCCGCCGGCCACCATGACGTCGGCATCGCCCAGCGCAATCAGGCGGGCGGCATCGCCGACCGCATGCGCGCCGGTCGAGCAGGCCGTGACCACCGAATGGTTCGGGCCCTTCAGACCATGCGCGATCGAGACATAGCCGGAGGCGAGATTGATCAGGCGGCCCGGAATGAAGAACGGCGACACCCGGCGCGGTCCGCGTTCCTTCAGGAGGATCGCGGTGTCGGCAATGCCGGTGAGACCACCGATGCCGGACCCGATCATGGTGCCGGTCGCGCATTTGTCCTCTTCGGTCTCGGGATGCCAGTTGGCATCGTCGAGCGCCTGGCCGGCTGCGGCCATGCCGAAGATGATGAAGTCGTCGACCTTGCGCTGGTCCTTCGGCTCCATCCATTTGTCGGGATTGAAGGTGTCGTTGGTGCCGTCGCCCCGCACGACCGTGCAGGCGTATTTGGTCAGGAGATCGGAGACATCGAAGCTCTCGATCGCTCGCGCACCGCTTTCGCCGTTGAGGATGCGTTTCCAGGTCGGCTCGACGCCGCAGCCGAGCGGCGACACCATGCCGAGACCCGTGACGACAACCCGTCTCATATCCGAAAACTCCGCATCGAAAGATTCACGGCCAATAACAAGAAACCGGCTGACCGCTGGTCAGCGGCCCGTCCGGTTTCAATGTTGTCCCCGCGAAAATGAAGAGCCTTAGCTCTTCGCGTTCTTCTCGAGAAATTTCGTCGCGTCGCCGACGGTGAGAATCGTCTCCGCGGCGTCGTCCGGAATCTCGCAACCGAATTCTTCTTCGAACGCCATCACCAATTCGACGGTGTCCAGACTGTCGGCGCCGAGGTCGTCGATGAAGCTCGCTGCGTCGACAACCTTCTCGGGTTCAACACCAAGGTGTTCGACCACGATCTTCTTAACCCGCTCGCCAATGTCACTCATTGCATAACCTCGTGTTGTTCCCTGTAGACCCGACCCCCCGGGACGATACGAGCCGTCGTGGTCGTTGACTGTCTTCGCTTACGAACTTTGATTTGGCCCCACCCTAACCGATGCAGGCCCGGCGAATGACGGCCAAGGCTCCGCATCGCCAATATACAGGGTTTCAAAAACCTGCAATGGCGTTCTTTGCCCATCCGTTGATGGTCCGGTTATCATACTTCAACTGCCTTGACTACAAGCCTCATTTCGCTCCGGAAACGGCCGTTTGCCGCATCCCGCGCCGCCCATGTGGGCAGTGCGGGACGAGAGGTCAGATCATGGCCATGCCACCGTTCACGTGGATTGTTTGCCCCGTGACGTAGGCTGCTTCGTTCGAACTCAGGTAGACGGCGGCCGCGGCGATGTCCTCTGGCGTCCCCAGGCGGTTGGCCGGAACCTTGGTCAGAATCGTCTCGCGCTGCTTGTCGTTGAGCGCATCGGTCATCGGCGTCTTGATGAAGCCCGGGGCGATGCAGTTCGCGGTCACGCCGCGCTTGGCATATTCGGCCCCCAGCGTCTTGATCATGCCGATCAGGCCCGCCTTCGAGGCGGTGTAGTTGCCCTGCCCGGGATTGCCGGTGACGCCGACCACCGAGGTGATGGCGATGATGCGGCCGAAGCGCTTGCGCATCATCAATTTGGTGGCGGCGCGCGCCAGGCGGAAGGTCGAGGTCAGATTGATGTTGATGACCTCCTCCCAGTCCTCATCGCGGAGCTGGACGAAGAGATTGTCACGCGTGATGCCGGCATTGGCGACGAGGATATCGACCTGTCCCATCGCAGCTTCCGCGGCGGGCACCAGCGCCTCGACCTCGTCGGCCTTGGAGAGATTGCAGGGCAGCACATGCGTGCGCTCGCCAAGCTTGCCGGCAAGCTCATCCAGCACGTCCTTGCGCGTCCCCGAGATCGCGACGGTGGCGCCCTGCGCATGCAGCGCCTGCGCGATCGCGCCGCCGATGCCGCCGGTCGCCCCGGTGACGAGCGCCTTTTTGCCTGTCAGATCGAACATTGAGTACTCCTCTAGCCCTGCTTCGCAGCGGCCAATGCATCCTTAGCGGCGGCAATGTCGTTCGGGCCGCCGACCGCAACGCCGACGGCGCCGTCCGCGATGCGCTTGACGAGACCGGTCAGCACCTTGCCGGCGCCGATCTCGAAGAAGCGGGTGACGCCCTGCCCTGCCATATAGGCAACCGACTCGCGCCAGCGCACCGTGCCGGTGACCTGCTCGACCAGACGGCGGCGGATTTCGTCGGGATCGGTGATGGCGCTTGCGAGCACGTTCGACACCAGCGGCGCGGCCGGCGCCTTGATCGTGACCTTGGCCAGCGCTTCCGCCATGGCGTCGGCCGCAGGCTGCATCAGCTTGCAATGGAACGGGGCAGACACCGGCAGCAACATTGCGCGCTTGGCGCCCTTGGTCTTGGCGATCTCGACGGCGCGATCGACCGCGGCCTTGTCGCCGGAGACGACCACCTGTCCGCCGCCATTGTCGTTGGCGGCCTGGCAGACCTGCCCCTGCGCCGCCTCGGTGGCGACCTCCATCGCGGCCTCGTAGTCGAGGCCGAGCAGCGCGGCCATCGCGCCGACGCCGACCGGCACGGCTTTCTGCATTGCAAGACCGCGGGTGCGAAGCAGCCGCGCGGTGTCCGAAATCGTCAGGCTGCCGGCGGCAGCCAGCGCCGAATATTCACCCAGCGAGTGGCCGGCAACGAAGGCCGCATCCCGTCCGACGGAAAACCCGGCCTCGGCCTCCAGCACGCGCAGGGTGGCGACAGACACCGCCATCAGCGCCGGCTGGGCGTTCTCGGTGAGCTGGAGGGTTTCTGCCGGGCCATCCCAGATGATCGCCGTCAGCTTCTCGGAAAGCGCGGCATCGACCTCGTCGAACACGGCGCGCGCCACCGGAAAGGCGTCGGCCAGGGCCCTGCCCATACCAACCGCCTGGGAACCCTGCCCCGGAAATGTGAATGCTGCCGTCATCGGCGCTCCCTGCTTGTCGGGCATGATCCCTGCGAGAACCGGCAGCCGATTACGCACGGCCTTGGGCCATGGTTCCGGATCACGCTCCAAAGGGGGCCGTAGACACCGTCCGGGGCCAGAATGTCAAGCCAAGATGGGAACTTGGGCGTGCATTCAACTGGGATGTGGTCTCCTAAAATCCACCATTGGTCTGGTTGGCGTCGACCGCCGCCCCTGCCTGTGCACGGCGCGCGCTGTTCACCAACTGGCCCGGGCGGTCATCCCGGTTCGGCTTCGCCGTCGCCAGCCGCAGCACGGCTGCGTAGCCCGACTGCACCTCCATGCGTCCGGCATGCCGGCTCTCGCTGAGCAGGCGATGGACCTTCGGCAGATTGTAGCAGGGCACGTAGAACAGCAGATGATGCTCGAGGTGGTAGTTCACGTAGTATGGCGCGATGAACAGGCGCTCCAGAAAATTGGCATGGGTGGTGCGGGTGTTGCGCAAGGGATCGCTGCTGTCGGGGACGACGGCGTGCTCTGCAATGTTGCGGATGCGGGTGATGACCATCATCCATGTCAGGAGCGGCACCAGCCATAGCAGTGGGTAGGCCCACCACACCCCGGCCGCCGCGAGCGCGGCGAACATCACGGCATTCACGATGCATTGGGGACCGAGCTTGTCCCAGAAATGCGCCAGGCGCTGCCGCCACGGCCAGTCCTTCGCGCCGAGCGCGTTGAGCAGCTGCGCCTTGCGCTGCTGGTAGCCGGTCTGTCCGGTGATGTCGCGGATGAACTTGCGGCGGTAGCTCAGCTTCGTGATCGGAAACGGCGCCGACAGCACGAGATCGGGATCGTCCTCCTGCTGGGTGCGCGCATGATGCTGAAGGTGATAGCGCCGGTAGCTGCGCGTCTCCGCAAACAGCGGATAGGCACAGAACCACTGGCTCAGAGTGAGATTGGTCTTCTCGTCGGCGGACAGGCAGCCATGCGCGCCGTCATGCATCAGGATGGCGAGGCCAAGCTGGCGCGAACCGATGATGGCCACGGCGAGAACGTAGGTGACGGGATTGGGCCACCACGCGACCAGAGCGATCGCGGCGATAATGAGCGCCCAGGCGTGCGCGATCATCGCAACGCCTTTCCAGGTCACGCGCTGGCGGACGTCGGCGAGTTGATCGTCGGTCAGGAAATCGCGGGCGCGCATGCGAAGTGCGGTCATGGTCTAACCCTCCTCATTCGAATGGCTTGATACATCGCGCTCGCCGACGAGACGCAGGCGCGCAGCATCATCAGCGGATTTCGCCTGCTCGCCGAGCACCCGCAGCATCTCGGCGCAAAGCCCCTCGGGCGAACGGCCCATCGCATAGCCTTCGAGAATGACGCCGATGGCGACGGCCCAGAACCGCCGCGAGCTTTCGTCGGGCGCGCGCAGCGAGCGCCAGCCGTGCCGCGCCACCTGGCTCGCATAGGCGCGAGCGCCTTCGCCGTGCAGGCGCTCGATCGTGCGCTCGACCAGCGGTGCCAGATCCTGGCGGCGCCGCGTCAATGTCAGGGCTTCGGCGAAGAAGGCGACCGAATCGCTCGCCGTCACCGTCGCGGCCAACGCAAGCGTGTATTCCCGCGGCGTGCGCGCCTTCAGCGCCGCCTGCTCGGTCGCGCGCGCCAGATACAGGAGTTCGCGGCAGGCGCATTCGACGAACAGCGCCTCCTTGGTGCGGAAGTAATAGGTGATCTGGCTCGGGAAAGCGTCCGCGGCGGCCGCGATGTCGGTGATCGCCGTGCCCGACAGCCCCCGCTCCCGAAACAGCGGGCTCGCGGCATCCAGCAGCAGCGACCGCATCTTGCGGCCGGCCGAGCGCGTCGCGCGCACGGCATGCTTGGGGTCGCCAGCCGCCTCAAACGGCTCATGGACCGACTTTTCCACCATGGGGTCCTCATAGTTGCATTATTTGTATGGCATACAAACAAACAATTCAAGCGATATGTGGTATGGGAGGACGGGGCTTGACCCGCCGGTACCGGAACCATCCCGGCCGAAAACCCGGCCTCAAACCTTGCAAAGCCGGCCAAAATCCGTATAAGCGCGCCATCCGCAGACCCCGGCCGGGAGCTGAACGGACGGTCTCAGCAAATCATTCGTGATTTTGGTGTGGCAGGGCCAGTCGGCCCGTCGTCCCGTGTTTCCGCCTTCTGAGCTTAATCCCAGAGTCCTTTCCCAAGGCCTCTTAAGGGCTTGACGCCGGGCGATGCGCCAACATGAGGAAAGGACCACTATGGCTCTCTATGAGCATGTTTTTCTCGCGCGTCAGGACGCGAGCACGCAGCAGGTCGAAGAGCTGACTGCGCAGATGACCGGCATCGTCGAGGGTCTCGGCGGCAAGGTCACCAAGACCGAGAACTGGGGCGTTCGCTCCCTCACCTACCGCATGAACAAGAACCGCAAGGCGCACTTCGTGCTGCTCAACATCGACGCGCCGTCCGCGGCGATCGCCGAGATCGAGCGCCAGGAGCGCATCAGCGAAGACGTGATCCGCTATCTCAGCGTCCGCGTCGAGGAGCTCGAGGAAGGCCCGTCCGCGATGATGCGCAAGGCCGATCGCGATCGCGAGCGTGACGATCGTGGCGGCGGCTTCCGCGGCGAGCGTGAAGGCGGCTTCCGTGGCGACCGCGAGGGTGGTTTCCGTGGCGGCGATCGCGACGGCGGCTTCCGCGGTGATCGCGGCCCGCGCCGTCCGCGCGAAGACGCTGAAACCACCACCACCACCACGACGGATGGGGAGTAAGAACAATGGCTGAAGCTGGTGCACGCCGCCCGTTTTTCCGTCGTCGCAAGAGCTGCCCGTTCACGGGCGCCAATGCTCCGAAGATCGACTACAAGGACTCCAAGCTCTTGATGCGTTACGTCTCCGAGCGCGGCAAGATCGTGCCGAGTCGCATCACCGCGGTGTCCGCGAAGAAGCAGCGTGAACTCGCCCGCGCCATCAAGCGCGCGCGCTTCCTGGGCCTGCTGCCCTACGTCATTCGCTAAGACGAATGCGGCCGGCGGCGACATCGCCGCCGGCCGCACTTGACTAATTTCATAAGGCTTCCGGGTCGTCCGGTCGCCGATGGTTGGGGCGAGATGCCTCTAACCGCTCGAAAGGAGCGGGACAGCTGATGATGGCCTTTGGACTGATAGCCCTGATCGCCGGCGCTGCGTCGGCCCTGATGTTCGCCTCGATCGTTTCGGGTGCGCTGATCTCGCTCGTCCTGTTCTATCTCGCACCGCTGCCGCTGATGGTCGCCTCGATCGGCTGGGGACCGCTGTGCGCGAGCCTCGGCGGCATCGCCGCCGCGATCGGCCTCGGCGCCCTGTTCGGGCTGCCCTACTGCATCGCCTTTGCCGTCACCGTCGCGCTGCCGGCCTGGTGGCTCGGCCATCTCGTCCTGCTCAGCCGCAGGACAGAGCCTGCTGCGCCGGAGGCCGCCACCCAGCCGCCAGCGGAGCCCGAGCTCGAATGGTATCCGGTCGGCCGCATCCTGCTGTGGATCGCGGGCTTCGCGACGCTGACCACGATCGCCGCCTTGCTGACGCTCGGCACCGATGCCGAGACCATCCTCGGCGCGCTCAGGCGCGGCCTGATGCGCCTCCTCCGCGCCACGGACCCGCAGACCTCGGGCGAAGTCAGCCAGTTCGTCGACGCGATGGTCCGCATCGCACCAGCCGCCGCCACCATCGTCGCGATGATGACGCTCACCCTCAATCTGTGGCTCAGCGCAAAAGTAACGGCGACATCGGGCCGGCTTCGGCGCCCGTGGCCGGACATGAAGACGGCGGAGCTGCCGCCGATGACGCTGGTCGGGCTCTGCGTCGCGCTTGCGTTCTGCTTCACCGGCGGGCTGCTCGCGATCGTCGCGCAGATCTCCGCGGCGGCGTTGATGATGGGCTATGCGCTGACCGGCTTCGCCGTGCTGCATACGCTGACGCTGGCGCTGAAGAGCCGCACCTTCTGGCTCGGCTCGACCTACGCCGTCGTCGTCGTGTTCGGTTGGCCCGTCATCGCGATGGTGATCCTCGGCATGGCGGACGCCGTGTTCGGCTTCCGCGAGCGCTTCCTGCGCACGCGGCAGCCGCCCCCGCTGCCGACCCCTTGAGTTCAACCCCGAAAATCCAACTCACCAACACTTCAAAGGAGAACGAATATGGAAGTCATTTTGCTGGAACGCGTGAGCAAGCTCGGCCAGATGGGCGAAGTCGTGAAGGTTCGCGACGGCTATGCCCGTAATTTCCTGCTCAAGCGCGGCAAGGCGTTGCGCGCCACCGCCGACAACCGCGCCAAGTACGACGGCATGAAGGCCGATCTCGAGGCTCGCAATCTTGCGTCGAAGGGCGAGGCGTCCAAGATCGCCGAGAAGATCGAGGGCAAGAACATCATTGTGATCCGTCAGGCTTCGGAAGCCGGCCAGCTGTTCGGCTCGGTCACCGTGCGTGACGTCGTCATGGCCTTCGAAGCCGACGGCGTGTCGCTGGACCGTCCGCAGGTGCAGCTCGATGCGCCGATCAAGACCATCGGCAAGCACTCGATCACCGTCGCCGTGCACCCCGAGGTCGAGGTCGAGGTCACCGTCACGGTTGCGCGCAGCCAGGACGAGGCCGAACGCATCAACCGCGGCGAGGACATCTCGACCCGCAACGAGGACCGCGACGCGGCCGCCGAGGCAATCGCCGCCGCCGGCGAGTTCTTCGATCCGGAAGCCCAGCAGGACGAGGAGCCGGCGCCGGCTGCGGAAGAAACCGAGAAGTAAGCCTCGCGTTCGCGCAGGCTGCGAAGCCCGGTCGCCTCAGGCGGCCGGGCTTTTCGTTTTCGCGGCGACCTCCTCGCTCAGCATCGCGATCGAGGCGAGCGCGGTTGCGGTATGCTTCTCGACACCGTCGCTGACACAGAACACGTCGGCCGCGACCACGGAGACCTGACGACCCGGCTTGATCACCCTGGCACGGCAGATCAGTTTTTCGCCCACCGCCGGCGACAGCAGGTTGAGCTTGTATTCCGCCGTCAGCGCCGGCTGGCCGCGCGAGGTCGCGGCCGCAATCGTCGTGGCATTGTCGACCAGGAAGGCGGTGACGCCGCCGTGAAAGAAGCCGTGCTGCTGGAGCAGCTCCGGCCGGCGCTCCACCGCAATGGTGCAGGTGCCGCGCGCGAGCTCGGACAGCTCGGCGCCGACCAAGTTCATAAAACCTTGCCGGCCGACATTGGCGTGGATGCGTTCGGCTACGGCTGCGAATTCGCGATCTGCTTCAGCTCGCATGAGGCCTCTCCTTATGTCTTGTTGATGCGATCGGGCGGCCGCAACGCGCGATTGGCGCAGGCAATCAGCGTATCGGCCTCGGCCCGCGGATCGGCACGATCGCGTCCCGACAGGAACGCGCGGCAAAAAATCTGCGCGGGGCCGATGAGCTGGCTGACGAACATCACCGGCGTCATCGGCAGAAGCTCGCCGCTGCCAACCAGCGGTGCTCGCCAGCGCTCGACGCCTTCGGCAAGGCGTGCATTCTGCGCGCGCTGGGCGTCGCGGATGTCCTCGCCCCATTCGCTGCGCGAGATCTCGAAGAGGTAGCGCGCCTCACGGCGGCTGGTGACGACCCAGTCGAGATGCGCCCGGATCAGGCGATTGATCCCCAGCGCCGCATCGGGCACCGGGTCGAGCGCAGCCAGCATCGCGGCGTGATAGTGCCTGAGCACCTCCAGGAACAGCGCGCCCGCGAGCTCCTTCTTGGATCCAAAGACATGAAAGAAGCTGCCATTGGAGGCGTGCGCCCGGGTGCGGATTGCGGCGACCGTCGCAGCTTCGAAGCCGACGCGGTCGAACACGACAAGCCCGGCCGCCAACAGATCGTCGCGCACGCTCGCCGTCATCAACGCCTCCTAGAGTGATACTCTAGAGTATTACTCTAATCATGGTCAAGACGCCGCCGAGGCCGCGATGGACGCGGCCGCTCCAGGTCGATTGGACGAGCAGGTTTGGCTTAGCGCGAGATCGGCGGCGCAGGCGGTCCCGACGACTCTGCCGACGGCGGGGCCGCAGCGGCCGCGGGCGGCGCCGGCTCCGACGGCTTGGCTGCCGGTTCGGAGCTCGCAGCCGGCTTGGGAGCCGCCTCCTCCGCCGGCTTGGCGTCGGCAGGCTTCGCAGCAGCCGGTGCAGCCGGCGTCACTTGCGGGACCGGATCAGGCCGCAGCGCCGGCGTATCGCTGCTGCGCGGCTCGACCTTGGCGCTATCAGGCCTGGCCTCCGGCTTCTCTGCCGGCTTGCTCTCGGGCTTTGCTTCGTCGCGGCCCGACTCGACCTTGGCAGCGTCGGGCTCGGGCTTGGATTCGGGCTTGGGTTCGCTCTTCTTGTCTTCCTTGGCCGGCGCGGCGGCATCGAGCTTCGGTGCGTCCTCGGTGCCGGGCTTGCTGCGACGCTTGCCCTTGCGTCCCTCGGGCGCCGTCTGACCCTCGGGCTTCGCCCCTTCCTTGGCTCCCTCCTCAGCCGGCCGCGCCGCGCGCTTCGAACGCGCGCCCTCGGGCGCGGGGGCGGCAGCCTCGCCTTCCGGCTTGGCGGATTCCTGGGAGCGTTGGCGGCGTCCCTGATGTTCCGGCGCCGTGTTGGCTTCCTTCTCCTTGGCGCCGTCCTTCTTGTCCTTGCCGTCCTTGTTTCCGTCCTTGGCCTGGTAGCGGGTGTCGGTGGCGCCGTTGGAGACGAGATAGGACGCGAGCACGCCGGCCATGTCGGAGCTGGTGGTGTAGTGCTGGCGCAGGAAACCCGGCAGCGAGCCCGGCGCCACCGTCTTCAACAGGCCGCGCGGGCTCTTGTGGCAGGCATTGCAGGTCTGCGCGAAAAGCTGGGATGGGGCTTTGCCAGCTTCGAGGTTCGTCGCCTGTGCCAGAACGGTATCGGTCGCGCCGAAGCCCATCAGAAGCAATACCGTCGCGAGGCTGAGCGCTCGGCTCGACATCCCATCATCTCCATTGAATTTACGCGAATGCAGCCGGCATCCCGCTCGGCGGCGGTCACCTTTTAACGGATTGAGCCGCGAATGGAAGCAGCCACCGGACGCAAGGATGTGATTAAGCGCTTTTGGAATATCGACTGTGAACACAGCGCAATAGCGCTGCACCTCGTTCGCGCGCCGGAGACCTCATGCGACGCGCAGCCCCGGTCCGACGGCGGCACATCGTCGCAAAGCCACAACGCCGCAGGCGCGCGTCTGCGTGCGATCGAAGGCGGTGCCGAACGCAGCGTGAAGTCGGCTGGTGAACAGATCCTAGTGACGCAGGGTCGATATCTGGGAGGACCGGAAAGAGGCTGTTAACGCCAGTTGCGCCCGCAGGTCCGCGAGGGTCTCCGGCGAGACAGGCTCGCGCCGCACTTCGGGCCGCCCAGCGTGCTCCATGGCCGCGATGAGCCCCGACAGCCAGAGCCGGCTGCCTGCCTCGCTTCGCCAGATCTGGTGCTGCCGTTCTGGCCGCATCGCTTGCCTCGTCTCCCTGATGGCGGGTCGCGGGAGACAACCCCCCGCCCGCCTGCCTGTTCCGGTCTTACCCCCGAAAGAATCCGGGGGGATGTGATCCATTTCACATAAGTCTGGTCGGACTGGGCTTAGACCCGTCGCCATGAGCAAGCAGACCCAAACCTCATTCGACGTGCAGGACGACCTCCGCACCGATTACGCCCTGATCGTCACGGGCGTCGGGGCAGCCCTGGTTGCGCTGGTCTACCTCCTGCTGGTCTGAATCCGAGCCCAGAGCGCCCGGCGTGCGTCATTTCGCGCGCTCCACGATACGTCTGTGCGCCGATCCATTAGGTTCACCTCATCCGGAGTTTTCCGTAACACGGGTCGCGACCACTCCCCCGCGGGTGAGTTCCGCGAAAATCCGTCAAGCGCGGCGCATGCTGCGGCTGCTAATCATCCACCATTTTTAAGATCGGTTGATAGCGGCGAGCTTTTGCTTCCGCTTTGGTTCGAGGCGGCGCTTTATCCCGGCCCCGCATCCGCCCCAGAAAATTGCTATCGCTCGACCATGGCCCTGACTGATTCGAACGTCCTCAAACTCGCGCCCGAACCCGGAACTCCTGCCTACCGGAGTGCGCCCCATAATATCGAGGCTGAACAGAGCCTTTTGGGCGCGATCCTGGTCAACAACGATGCGTTTTACCGCGTCTCCGACTTCCTTGAGCCGAAGCACTACTTCGAGCCGCTGCACCAGACCATTTACGAGACCGCCGGCAGCCTGATCCGGATGGGCAAGATCGCCACACCCGTGACGCTGAAGACGTTCCTGCCCGCCGACACCGACGTAGGCGGCATGACCATCGGCCAATATCTGGCGCGCCTTGCGGCTGAGGCGACCACCATCATCAACGCCCAGGACTATGGCCGGACCATCTATGATCTGGCGCTGCGTCGCGACCTCATCGGCATCGGCGAGGACATGGTCAATGTCGCCTATGACGCACCGGTCGACTTCGCGCCGCGGGCGCAGATCGAGGACGCCGAACGCCGCCTGTACGAGCTCGCCGAATCCGGCCGCTATGACGGCGGCTTCCAGAAATTCTCGCAGGCACTGGCGGTCGCGGTCGATCTCGCCGCAAAGGCGTTCCAGCGCGACGGAAAACTGTCCGGCATCTCGACGGGCATGCGTGACCTCGACACGAAGATGGGGGGCCTGCAGCACTCCGATCTCATCATCGTCGCAGGCCGCCCCGGCATGGGCAAGACCTCGCTGGCGACCAACATCGCCTACAACGTCGCGCAAGCCTACGTGCCGGAGCTCCAGGCCGACGGTACCACGAAGGCCGCCAATGGCGGCGTGATCGGGTTCTTCTCCTGCGAAATGTCGGCCGACCAGCTCGCCACGCGTATCGTGGCCGAGCGCACCGGCGTCCCCTCCTCCCACATTCGCCGCGGCGGCATCTCGGAAGCCGACTTCGAGAAGATCCGCGAAGTCTCGATCGAGCTGCAATCGCTGCCCTTCTATGTCGACGCGACCGGCGGCCTGTCGATCGCGCAGCTGATGGCGCGTGCACGCCGGCTGAAGCGACAGAAGGGCCTCGATCTCCTCGTGATCGACTACATCCAGCTGCTGTCCGGCTCCGGTAAGCGGAGCGACAATCGCGTGCAGGAAATCACGGAGATCACGACCAGCCTGAAGGCGCTCGCCAAGGAACTCAACGTCCCGGTCATCGCGCTGTCCCAGCTCTCGCGTCAGGTCGAATCCCGCGACGACAAGCGGCCTCAGCTCTCGGACCTGCGTGAATCCGGCTCGATCGAGCAGGACGCCGACGTCGTGCTGTTCGTTTATCGCGAGGAATATTATCTCGCGATGAAAGAGCCGCGCCCGGGCACGCCTGAGCACGAGAAGTGGCAGCTTGACATGAGTCTTGCGCACGGCAAGGCCGAAGTCATCATCGGCAAGCAGCGCCACGGCCCGACGGGCACCGTCGACCTGGCGTTCGAAGCCTCGGTCACGCGATTCGGCGACCTCGCGCCTGACAGTCAGCTGCCGGTTCGCAGCGGCAACGACTACTGAGTTCCTTGAACAGAAACGCCCTCTTGCGTAAAACGACGCCATGACAATGGCGTCCGACCCGAAAATGATCCCGCAATCCGGCCTTCTCTCCGCGGAGGCCAATCAGGCTGCCGCGCTCGCAGCCTATGGCGGCGTGCTCACCGTCGACCTCGACGCCATCATCGCCAATTGGCGCAAGCTCGAGAAGACGGCGGTGCCGGCCGAATGCTCGGCGGTGATCAAGGCCGACGCCTATGGTTGCGGCGCCGAGCAGGTCTCGCGTGCCCTGAGCAAGGCCGGCTGCAAGACCTTCTTCGTCGCCACGATCGAGGAAGCGCGTACCGTGCGCGGTGCCGTGCCGGGGGCCGCGATCTACGTGCTCGGCGGCTATTTCCAGAACACCGGCGAGCACTACGCCAAGATCAATTGCCGCCCCGTCATCGGCGACCTCAACGAGCTCGCCGAATGGGACGTGTTCTGCCGCCGCACCGGCTGGACCGGCGGCGCGGCCATCCACATCGACACCGGCATGAACCGGCTCGGACTGACGCTTTCCGAGGCGCAAGCGATCATCCCCCGCATCAATGCCGGCGACCACGGCATCACGCTGGTGATGAGCCATCTGGTCTCGGCAGAGCAGCTCAACAGCCCCATCAACGCCAAGCAGCTCGCTTCCTTCCGCGGCATCGCCAGCGAATTCTCCGGCGTGCCGGCGGCGCTCGCCAATTCCTCAGGCGTCTTCCTCGGCGCGCCCTTCCAGTTCGACCTGGTACGGCCGGGTGCCGCGCTCTACGGCGTCAACCCGACGCCGGAGGCCGACAATCCGATGCAGCCGGTGGTCGACCTCAAGGCACGCATCGTGCAGATCCGCACCATCGACCGCAGCGAGACCGTCGGCTATGGCGGCACCTGGACCGCGCGGCGGCCGACCAAGCTTGCGATCATCGCAGTCGGCTATGCCGACGGCTATTTCCGCGCCGCCAGCTCCAATGACGGCACGCGCGGCGCCGAGGTGATTGTGGCCGGCAAGCGCTGCCCGGTCGCAGGCCGCGTCTCCATGGACCTGATCGCCATCGACATCACCGATCTGCCGCCGAACGCGGTGAGGCGCGGCCACATGGTGACACTGCTCGGCGAGGGCATCACCGTCGACGAGCTCGCGCATCATTTCGGCACGATCGGCTATGAGGTGCTGACCAGCCTCGGCCATCGCTACGCGCGCATCTACAAGGGCGGCAATGTGGTGGAGCCACTGGTCAAGCCGGAGCCCGCGCAGACGGCCGAGCAGCCGCCTTCCCCACCGCCGGTCGAGCCGCCGGCGAGCCCGCCGCCGCTACCGGGCTGAGCGTCCCGCCGCTTACTTCTTCCGACTGTCGAGCGCCGTCTTGCAGGATGCACTGAGCTGATCGCGCTTAGCGTTGAGGCAGGCGATGACCTTGCCGCCACCGGGCGCGATGCCGGCGCAGAATTTGTCGTAATCCGCCTTGCACGCACCGCGCGGATCGGACGATTGTGCCGAGGCGACACCGGAGAACGCGACAGCGACGACGAGTGCGGCAAAGCTCAACTTGGACATTGTATCTCCGGGAACGGAAGGCAGAAGCCGGTAGCTCTACATGAAGATTGCGACATTCAACATCAACAACATCAACCGCCGCCTGCCCAATCTGTTGGCATGGATGAAGGCGGCGAAGCCCGATGTCGTCGCGCTTCAGGAATTGAAGGCAAGTGATGGCGAATTTCCGGCGGCCGCCATCGAAAAGGCCGGCTATGGCGCGGTGTGGTGTGGACAGAAGACCTGGAACGGCGTCGCCATCGTCGCCCGCAACGCTGAGCCCATCCTCACCCGCGATCGATTGCCGGGAAAACCTGACGATCACGAAGCCCGCTATATCGAGGCCGCCGTGCGCGGCATCATCGTCACCAGCATCTATCTGCCGAACGGCAATCCGCAGCCGGGACCGAAATTCGACTACAAGCTCGATTGGTTCGCACGCCTCAAGCGCCACGCCAAAAGCTTCATCAAGCAGGATCTGCCCGTCGTGCTCGCCGGCGACTACAACGTCGCGCCTGATACGATCGACATCTATCAGACGCGCTCATGGGACAAGGATGCGCTGATCCAGCCGAAGAGCCGTGCGGCGTTTGCCTCGCTGGTCGCGCAAGGCTGGTGCGATGCGATCCGCGAGCTGCATCCGGAGCAACGCATCTACACGTTCTGGGACTACAAGCGGAACCGCTGGCCGCGCGATGCGGGCCTGCGGCTCGATCATCTCCTGCTCAGCCCTGCCCTCGTCTCACGGTTGGCCAGGGCTGGCGTCGACAAGAAAGTCCGCGGCGAGGATGGCGCCAGCGATCACGCGCCGGCGTGGGTGGTGCTGAAATGAGCGAGGCGTAGGGTGAGCAAAGCGAAGCGTGCCCACCAATCCGTTTTGCAAAAGCAAGATGGTGGGCACGGCGCAAGTGCGCCTTCGCCCACCCTACGGCATCGAGAACGACGCTAGATCACCGCCCGTAATAGTCCTGCACCGTGTCCCACGCCGCCTTCTGCAGCAGCTGCGTCGTCTCTGCATCCAATCCCATGTTGTAGGCATTGCCGACCGGCGAACGTCCCGTCAGCGCGGCGAACGTCACGCACGTCGCAAGGTATGTGCCGGCCGGGCTCGGATGCCGCTTGTCCGGAGCATAGAGATTGAGCTCGGGCTGGAGCTTGCGCACCCGCGCGAAGGCAAGACCCGCGGGAATGACCAGCGCATCGTTGGCATTGCCGGCGGTCGTATAGGCCTCGGCCAGTGTCTCGGTCATCTCAGGCTTGTCGGCATAGGCCCAGGACATGAACAGCACCGGCCGCATGCCGTGGGCGCGGACGATCTCGCTGTCCTTCTTCGCGAAGGTCGTGAATGCGTCCTTCAACTGCGGATGGATCGGGCACTGGCTGCAATCCATCATCACGACGGCGTCGTACTGCCTGCCCGGCTTGTTGAAGACGACGTTGTTCTGCTCGTCGAAGGAATAGGCACCGAGGCCGCCCGGCCGCAGCAGATTGTCCATGTCATGCCAGTCGAGGCCGGAGCCGCCGATCGTGGCCATGGTGTTGCGATAGGCCGCCTTGTTCTCGGCATCGGCTGCCCGCTCCATGAAGGAGAGATGCCCGGGCATGCCGTTGTTGTAGTAGAAGAAGCTGTTGCCGACGAACAGCGTGGCCTTGGGGAAGTCAGGTCCGAGCGAAGTGACCTTCGGCTTGGTCTGCGCCTGCGCGCTGAAACCGAATGCAACGGCCAGACACATTGCGAGCATCGCTCGCGCAAAAAGACGCGTCATGGGTTTCCTCCCCTTTTTCTCGGGCCGGAAACAAATCAGCTTTTCAAAACGGCCTCAAGGGCACTGACGTGCAGCAGACATGCGCGAGCCAAATGCTCACCATAGGTTCTTGCCGTCGATCATGTTCACCGGCACCGCCTCGAGATCGAAATCGTCGAACAGGCGCGCATTCACCGCGACCTTGGGATTGTCGAAATCGGGCTTGCCGCTCGACCAGTCCGGCGACTCCGAATAGGTGCCGCAGCCGCAAGCGGCGCAGAAATGATGTTTGACCGTGCGACTGCCCCAGAGATAGGTCGCGACATTCTCCGCCGGTGACAGCAGCCGAAACTGCGCCGGCGTGTAATAGGCCCAGAGCGCGCCGCGCTTGGCGCAGAGCGAGCAGGTGCAGCGCGTCAGGTTCGATGGCGCCTCCGTCACCTCGAACACCGTCTCACCGCAATGACAGCTTGCCTCGATCGGCATGACCCACTCCCCGTTTTGTCAGGAGGAGGACGTAGCCGGTTGCTGCTGCCAACATGCTGTCAGCAGCAGTCGGCAAACAAAATCATGAAAAACAACCCCATGCAAAGTAGCCGACCCCAATCGGAACAATGCCTTAGCAGGCCGCCAGATCCGGTCTGACAGCGCCGCCCTCGTTCTTTGATCTCGACCCTCTTGACCTGGGCCTTCTGGTTATCATACTGGTCTGACCAAGATCAGACCAAAAGAGAGCGGGATGGAACTGAAGCGCGCTGCCGAAGGCGAAAAAGGGTTCGAGAAGGTGTTCGCCTTCTTGCGCGAGCGCCTGCTTGCAGGCTCGCTCAAGCCCGGCGATCGCCTGATTTCCGAGCGCGAGCTGGCGACCCTCCTTGGCGTCAGCCGTCCCATCGTGCGCGAGGCGCTGCGAGCCCTCACCGTGCTCGGCATCGTCGAGATCCGCGACCGCATCGGCACCGTCGTGACGCGCCCGGACGTCTCGGTGCTGAACGACTTCTTCACCTTCGCGCTCGCCCAGCAGGCGGACATGCTCGACGACGTCATGCAGGCGCGCGTCGCGATCGAATGCCAGGCGATCCGCCTCGCCTGCGAGCGTGCCAACATTGCCGATTTCGAACGCCTGCAGCGCGCCCTTGCCAAGATCGGCGAGACGATCGACGAGGCCGATGCCGGCGGCATGGCCGACTTCGAATTCCATCGCGCCATCGTCGTGGCGTCGCATTCGGAAACGCTGTCGGTTCTGCACAGCTCAATGGCGGGCCTGTTGACGCATTCGCATCGGAGCCGCCGCGAACTGGTGCAGGCCTTCCCGTCGATGAAGACCTACCTGATCGACGACCACCGCCGCATCTTCGACGCGGTGATCGCGCGCGATCCCGAGCGGGCGGATGCGACGCTGCGCAAGCACTTTGCCATCGGCGATGAATATCGCAGGCGCGCCGTCGTCGGCGACATCGACAAGACCAGCGCCTCGGGCTGATCGCAGACCAGCGAACCAAGAAACGGACAAATAACATGGGACGGAACGACAAGGGCAATGTCGGCTTCATCGGCATCGGCACGATGGGCCGGGAGATGGTCCGCAACCTCCTGGTGGCCGGGCATGCGGTTCGCGTCTTCGATCTCAACGAGGCCGCACTGGCCGACAGCGTCAAGGAAGGCGCGGTTCGCGCCAACAGCCCTGCCGATGCAGCGGAAGGCACCGACATGGTCATCACCATGCTGCCCGACACGCCCCATGTCGAAGCAACCATCTATGGCGAGCACGGCCTCCTGAAGTCGCCGCCATCAGGCAAGCTCATCGTGGACATGAGCACGATCTCGCCGGTCGCAGTCCGCCGCATCCATGCCGACCTGCAAAATATCGGCGTCGGCTTCATCGACGCGCCGGTCTCGGGCGGCCCCGTGGGCGCGAAGAACGCTGCACTGTCGATCATGGCCGGCGGCGATGCCGAAGCATTTGCCAAGGCCGAGCCGTTCTTCCGCGCGATGGGCACCACTATCACGCATGTCGGTGCCCCCGGCGCCGGCCAGACCGTCAAGCTTTGCAATCAGCTGATCTGCGGCATCAACATCCAGGCGATCTGCGAAGCGCTCGCGCTCGGTCGCGCGTCTGGCCTCGATCTCAATCTGCTGCGCCGCGTGCTGCTTGGCGGCTCCGCCGCCTCCTGGATGCTCGACAAGCTCGGCCCCGCGATGATCGCGGGCGACGTCTCCGCAGGCTTTCGGATCGATCTGCAACTCAAGGACCTCCGCCTCGTGCAGGAGCAGGCTCAGGCGCTGAGCGTGCCGCTGCCCGGCACCGCGCTCGTCACCAGCCAGTATGTCGATGCGCGCGCACATGGCGAAGGCAGCAACGGCAACCAGGCGCTGTTCCGCGTCTATGACCGCATGACCAACCAGACCACCGGCTGAACCGGATACGATGAGCCTCCAACTCGACTTTCCCGCAGTGCTCGAGCGTTGGCCAAGTTTCGTGGCTGGCGCTGCACTGACGCTGGAGCTTGCAGCGTTCGCGACGGTGCTGGGCGCCCTGCTCGGTACGCTCGCCGCGGTCGGGCGCGGCACGCACAACGCGCTGATTGCAGGTGCCTGCAAAGCCTATGTCGAGACGATCCGCAACACGCCGCTGCTGGTGCAGATCTTCCTTGTCTATTTCGGCCTCGCCAGCCTCGGCTTGAAATTCTCCGCCTTCACCGTGGCGGTGGCCGCGCTGACCATCAATGTCGGCGCCTACACTGCCGAGATCATGCGCGCCGGCTTCGAGGCGATACCGCGCGGACAGATCGAGGCCGCCGAAGGACTGGCGCTGTCGCGCCTGCAGATCTATTGGCACATCATCCTGCTTCCGGCGATCGAAAGGGTCTATCCCGCACTCACCAGCCAGTTCGTGCTGCTGATGCTGGCCTCATCGGTCTGCTCGCAGATCTCGGCCGAAGAGCTCACCGCGGTCGCCAATTACATCCAGTCGGACACCTATCGCGCGTTCGAGACCTACATCATCGTCGCCGTGCTCTACGTCATCCTCTCGCTGGTGATGCGCGCGGGCTTCTGGGGCCTCGGCCTCGTCCTGTTCCCGCGCCGTCGCCGGCTCGGCACGCCGCTGTGAGATGACCATGGGCGGACATCTCAACATCAACCATCTGATGTTTCTCGGCCAGGGCGCGCTTTGGACCATTAGTCTCTCGGTGATCGCACTGATCGGCGGCGGCATCGTCGGCTTCGTGATCGCGCTGGCGCGGATCTCGCCGCTCAAATCGGTACGAATCGCCAGCGCCGTCTACGTCCAGCTCATTCAGGGCACGCCGCTGCTCGTCATCCTGTTCCTCGGCTATTTCGGCCTCGCCGCCATCGGGCTCAAGGTCTCGCCGCTCGCGGCCGCCGGCGCCTCGCTGACGCTGTATGTTTCCGCCTATCTCGGCGAGATCTGGCGCGGCTGCATCCAGTCGGTGCCGAAGCCGCAATGGGAGGCCGCCGAGGGCCTGGCGCTGAGCCGGACCCAGCGCATGACCAAGGTGATCCTGCCGCAGGCGATCCGCATCGCGACGCCGCCGACCGTCGGCTTCATGGTGCAGATCATCAAGAACACCTCGCTCGCCTCCGTCGTCGGCTTCGTCGAGCTGATGCGCTCGGGCCAGATCGTCAACAACTCGCTGTTCGAGCCGTTCGCGATCTACGCCATCATCGCCGTCACCTATTTCGCCATGTGCTATCCCCTGTCGCTGTTCAGCCAGAGGCTGGAGCGGCGGATGGGGCGTGGCAGATCCAACCTTGCGCCGGCCTGACATGCAACAAAACGCCCTCTCCTCCGAGCCAATCGTGTCGCTCCGCAACGTCCAGAAGAGCTTTGGCTCCCTGCGTGTGCTCGACGGCGTCTCCTTTGCCGTTCAGCGCGGCGAAGTGCTGGCGCTGATCGGCCGTTCCGGCTCCGGCAAGAGCACCGCACTGCGCTGCATTGACCGCTTCGAGAAAGTCGACGGCGGCGAGATCGTCGTGTGCGGACACCGTGTCGACCGCCCCGACATCGATCTGCGTGCGCTACGTCAGGACGTCGGCATCGTATTCCAGAGCTACAATCTGTTTCCGCATCTGACCATCGAACAGAACATCACGCTCGCGCCCTGCGCCGTGAAGGGCATAGCCACAGCCCAAGCAAAAGATCTCGCGCGAAAGGTGCTGGCGCAGGTTGGGCTCGAGGAGAAGCTGCACGCCTATCCCGAACAGCTCTCCGGCGGCCAGCAGCAGCGCGCGGCGATCGCGCGATCGCTGGCGATGCAGCCCAAGGTGATGCTGTTCGACGAGGTCACCTCGGCGCTCGATCCCGAGCTCACCGGCGAAGTGCTGAAGGTGATCGAGCAGCTGGCGGCCGACGGCATGACCATGGTGATGGTCACCCACGAGATGGGCTTTGCCAAGGGCATCGCCGACCGGATCGTCTTCATGCATCGCGGCAAGGTCCACGAGACCGGACCCGCCTCGATCCTGACGTCGCCAACGACGCCGGAGCTGACGCAGTTCGTCGGCACGGGAAACCTAAAATCATAACAGGGAGAGGAGTACCAAGGATGATAAACAAGACATTGCTGGGCGCCGCCGCCGCGTTGAGCGGCCTCGTCATCATGGCTGCCACGCCGGCCTCGGCCGATCTGCTCGACGACATCACGAAGGCGAAGAAGATCCGCATCTCGACCGACCTCGCCATTCCGCCCTCGGGCACGATGGATAGCACCATGAAGCCGACCGGCTCCGACGTCGAAGTGGCGCAGCTCCTCGCCAAGGATTGGGGGCTCGAGCTCGAATTCATCCAGACCACCGGCGCGACGCGCATCCCGAACGTTCTGACCGGCAAGGCCGACATCATCATCTCGACCCTGTCGGTGACGCCCGATCGCGCCAAGGTGATCGACTTCACCAAGCGCTATGCGACGTTGCAATCCGACGTCGGCTGCCTGAAATCGTCGACCGTCAAGGACTGGCCCGACCTGAAGGACAAGTCGATCGGCGTCTCGCGCGGCACCACGCAGGACACGACGCTGTCCAACATGAAGGACAAGGACCTCAAGATCGCGCGCTTTGACGACGATGCCACCATGGTGACCGCGGCCGTCTCCGGCCAGGTCGATTGCGTCGGCTCGTCGGCGACGATCATCAACCAGATCGGCGTGAAGAACCCCTCGCGCGTATTCGAATCCAGGATTCCGCTGGCGACCTTCGATCTCGCCATCGGCCTGAAGAAGGGCGAGCAGCGTCTGACGGACAAGCTCAACGCCTGGATCACCGAGAACGTCAAGAACGGCAAGCTCAACGCGATCTACAAGAAATTCCACGGCGTCGAGCTGCCGCCGGACATGCGCAGCTAGCACCGGAACATTCGTGACAGCCCGCTTGCGGCTGTCACGACCCATCGCAAGATCAAGAAGGACATCACATGCGTCTCGTCATCGGATCCGACCACGCCGGCTGGCCGCTCAAGCAGACTGTCATCGACCACATCCGCAAGCTCGGCCACGACATCGTCGACGTCGGCTCCCATGACGACAAGCCGGTGGACTTCCCCGACATCGCGCGGGCGGTGGCGCAGAAAGTGACATCGGGCGAAGCCGCCCGCGGCATCATGGTGTGCGGCACCGGCGTCGGCGCCTCGATCGCGGCCAACAAGATGAAGGGCATCCGCGCCGCGGTCTGCCACGACGTCCATTCGGCGCATCAGAGCGTCGAGCATGACGACGTGAATGTCATGTGCATCGGTGCCCAGATCGTCGGCGCCTGGCTCGCAGTCGATCTCGTCTCCTCCTATTTGTCCGCCGAATTCTCCACCGACGAGGATTTTCGCCGCCGGGTCGAGAAGCTGCGGGTCATGGACGAGCAAGGCTGACGGCTACTCACTTCCGTCATTGCGAGCGCAGCCAAGCAATCCAGTATCTTTCCGCGGATGCATTTTTGAATTGCTTCGCTGCGCTCGCAATGATGGGGTGGAAGCAGGTGTGCATCACTGCTCCACTCTCGTGCCCCGGACGCAGCGCGGCATCAGTTGACTGTGTCGCTTCCTGAGTCCCGGCTCTGCGCAGCAGCGTTACACGCTGCGGCGCGTCCGGGACACGGCGGTGGAACCATGGCACCGCCATTCACTCCTGGCCCCTCCTGCGGCTAGACTGCTCCGACTCCGGGAGCCCTGCCCTTGGCCTTTCTCTTCGTCCTCATCGTCGGCCTGATCGCCGGCACCGTCTCAGGCATCGTCGGCACGGGCTCGTCGATCATGCTGATGCCGGTGCTGGTCTATGCCTATGGGCCGAAGGAAGCGGTGCCGATCATGGCCATCGCCTCGGTGATGGCGAATTTTTCGCGGATCCTGGCCTGGTGGCGCGAGGTCGACTGGCGGGCCTGCGCAGCCTATTCGGTCACCGGCATTCCGGCGGCTGCCCTTGGCGCGCGGACGCTGCTGGCGCTGCCCTCGCATGCGGTCGATCTCGCCATCGGCGTCTTCCTGATCGCGATGGTGCCGGTGCGGCACTGGCTGGCGCGGCATGATCTCAAGGCCAATCTCTGGCATCTCGCGATCGGCGGAGCCGTCATCGGCTATCTCACCGGCATCGTGGTCTCGACCGGCCCGCTCAGCGTGCCGCTGTTCCTGTTTTACGGCCTGTCCAAGGGCGCGTTCCTGGCGACCGAGGCGGCCTCCTCGCTCGGGCTTTATTTCGCGAAGTCCGTGACCTTCGAGCGTTTCGGCGCGCTGACCGGTGACGTCTTCGTCAAGGGCCTGATTGCGGGCTCCTCGCTGATGTCGGGCGCCTTCATTGCGAAGCGCTTCGTGCTGCACCTGAAGCCGGAGATGTTCCGCACGGTGATGGACGCGATCATGATCGCGGCCGGCCTCTCGATGCTCTGGAACGCGACGCAGCCGTAGCCACGCTCAGGCGGCGAATTCCGGTGCGATCGACGGGCTGTCGGTGACGACGCGGCTCTCCCGTGCCGCCTGTCCTTCAAGCCATTGCAAGACTGCGTCGAGCGGCTGCGGCCGATGATAGAAATAACCCTGCACGAGCGTCACGCCCATCTCGCGCATGGCCTGCGCCTGCTCGGCCCGCTCGATGCCTTCCGCGACCAGCGTCAATCCCAGCGTTCCGGCGAGCGATGCGATGACGCCGACGATCGCCTTGTCTTCCGCGCTGTCAGGGATCTCGCTGATGAAGGCCTTGTCGATCTTGACCTTGTCCAGCGGGAAGCGCCTGAGATGGGCGAGCGAAGAGTAGCCCGTGCCGAAATCGTCGAGCGCGATGGTGGCACCTAAGCGCCGCAGGCGATGCAGCGTCTCGGATGCGCTGGCGATGTTGTTGATCAGCGAGCCCTCGGTGATCTCGAGCTCGAGCAAGGATGCCGCAACATCGAAGCGCGTGCAGGTCGCACGCAGCTCCGCGGCGAGCGAATGGTCGGCGAGCTCCGACGGCGGCAGATTGATCGCGATCCGGATCTGAGGCTTGCCGGCGGCGGCCAGGCGCTTCAGCGCGCGGCAGGCATCGGTCAGCACATAGCGCGTCAGCCGCGCATTGTTGCCGCTGCGCTCGATCAACGGCAAAAATTCGCCGGGACCGATGATGCCGTGCTCGGGATGACGCCAGCGAATGAGTGCTTCGAGGCCGACGACAGCCTGGCTCTCGAGATCGACCTGGCTCTGATACCAGACCTCGAACTGGCCCTCGGCAAAGCTCGTGGGAATGGCAAGTTCCAGCTCCCAGCGGCGGCGATAGTCGCGCTGGAGCGCTTCGTCCAGCACGGCCACGGTGCCGGGCGCCTTGCTCTTGGCGTGGTAGAGCGCGATGTCGGCGAGCGCCGGCAGATGCGACAGCTCGGGGTCGCCGGCGCGGCGCACGGCAAGGCCGATGCTGGCGCGCGGCACGACCTGCTTGTCGTGCAGCCGGATCGGCTCGGAGATCACATCCAGCAGCTGGCGTGCGAACGCCTGCGCGGTCGCCTCGTTGCTGACCTCGGGGCGGATCACGACGAACTCGTCGCCGCCGAGACGTGCGACCCAATCCTGCGGCTCGACCGCGTCACGCAGCCGCTCGGAGATGTGCACCAGGAACTTGTCGCCGGCATCATGACCAAAGGTGTCGTTGATGCCCTTGAAGTCGTCGAGATCGATGAAGCAGAACGCGATCAGCGAGTCCGGCGAGCCGGCATCCTGGCTCAAGGTCACCAGATGCTCGGACAGCGAGCGGCGGTTGGGCAGGCCCGTCAGCGGATCATGCGCGGCCATGTGGCCGAGCCGGTCGAGCGCACCCGAGGTCGTGTGCTGCATGGCGTTGAAGGCACGCGCGAGCTGGCCGAATTCGTTGGTCGACTTGATGTCCGCCGGATAGGCGCGGCCATCCTGCTTGCTGCGCTGGATCGCCGACATGATCGCGGCGAGCGGCTTGCCGATGAAGGTGTTGGCCGAGATCCGCATCGCGATCAGGGTCGCCAGCGTTGCGAGCAGTCCGACGACCAGAAGCAGCAGCAGCCGGCTGCCCGTATCCGCATACACGGTCGCATAGGAATAGGCGATCACGATGCGGCCGGCCTGCACGGCGATGTTGCCGTTGGCGTAGCTGATCGGACGCGAGACCTCCGAGACCGCCTGGTCCGCCGGCCGCGCCACCACGCGGGCGATCGCAGCGCCGGTGTCGTCATAGACCGCCGCGGCGGCAACGGTCTCGTCGTGCATGATCTCGTTGAGCACGCTCGTGACCTGGTCGTAACGCATCTTCCAGAGCGGCTCGGCGATCAGCTCGGCGCGGCTCTCGGCGGTGCGGGCAATGCGCGCGTCGAGCTGCCGGATCTGCGACCAGAAGCTCGAGACCTCGACGCCGGCGGAAGCGAGCAATTGCACGATGAGCAGCACCGGCACCGTCGCCCAGATCATCGCACGGACCACCGAGCGCGAAGGCGGCGCCTGCGTCGTGCGTTTCGGGTCAGTCATATCGTGATCGTTTCGCATCAGTCAGCGGCGCCTTCCAGAGGCGCCAGCGACGAGATCAGCGCATCGATGGAGAAGTCATATTGCCCGCAGCGTCCCGCCTTCGCCCTGAATCGCGTAAAATCGATCCGGTCGAAGGCGCGCGTCCTGATGAGGTCGCCGACCGCAACAAGGTTGGCGCTGGTGATGGCGGACGTCTTGACCTCGACGCGCGGCGACGTGGCTGCGAAATCGCAACCATCGGCATAATCGCGCAGCAGCACGATCGACCAGCCGCCGAGCAGGAAGTGGCCGCCGTCGGTGAGGAGCATACGGCCCGCCCTGATGGCACGGAGCGCATCCTCCGACCAATTGAGTCCAACCACCTGGATGTCCTGGCCGGGCACAAGGCCCGCCGTCGAGATCGCCTTGATGGCGCCCAGCGCCATCGGATCGTTGCCGGCCCAGATGCCGGCGGGCCGGATGCCCTTGCGCGAAGCCCAGCTCAGATAATTCGCAGTGACCTGCTCGGCTTCGGACTGCGTCCAGTTGGCGAACAGCATCCGGTCCACCACCACGTCGGGCGCGGCCGTCACCGCAAGCTGGAGCCCGGCATTACGGGCTATCGAGGATGGCGTGATCTCGTCGCCGCCGATGCCGAGAAGGTGGATCTTGCCGTCGGAACTCTGCCATTTCTCGGACCGCGCCGCACTGATCAGGGCGTTGGCCATCCGTGCGCCGGCGGTCTGAAGATCGGTCGTGATATCGCCGAGCCAGGTCTTGAGCGTCCGGCGCGGCGGTCCGAGACGCGCCGCATCGTCGCCGATCAGCGTGTTCGACAACAGCAGCGTCTTGACGCCGGCAGCCTCGGCCGCCTCCAGGATCGGCACGGCGGCGGATTCCTCATTCGACAGGATCAGGAAGTCCGGCTTGTCGGCGCGCGCGACCACACCGAGCCCGAGCTCCTGCATGGTGCGGTAGTTGCGCTCGCTGGTCAGCACCTCGACGTGGGCATCGAGCTTGCGGCCGGCGGCCTGCATGGCCTGCGCGACCATGTCCCAGTAGACCTCACCGGTCTTGCCGGGATTGACGAAGACGATGTCGAGATGCCCGGCATCGGCCGCAACGGCACCGCCAGGCGGCATCAGAACGCCGCAGGCCAAGCCCACAGCGAGCAATATGCGCAAGACTACCGTCATTGTTATCGCCACCCCATATTAGTTCCGTAACTGGACCTGTGTCCGCTAACATTTGGCAAAGTCCGGAACTGCGCAGCGGAGCAGAGCTAACGAAGGGTGTATCGGCGGCCGTGAATTGCGCTCATCGGGGCGCTGGCGATCGCCGTCACCGCCTGCCATTCCGTGCTATCAGCAAACTAGATCCCTCCGACTCGCTGTCCCCATGGCCAAGAACACGCTTTCCTTCGTCTGCCAGAACTGCGGCGCGGCCTATAACCGCTGGCAGGGCAAGTGCGAGTCCTGCGGCGAGTGGAATACGCTCGCCGAGGAGGATGCGACCGGCAGCGTGCCGGTCTCGATCCGCTCCAAGCGCAAGGGCCGGACCTTTGCGCTGGAGAGCCTCGCCGGAAAGAGCCCGGACGCGCCGCGCCTCTCCTCCGGGATGACCGAGCTCGACCGCGTCACCGGCGGCGGCTTCGTCCGCGGCTCGGTGCTGCTGGTCGGCGGCGATCCCGGCATCGGCAAATCGACGCTGCTGACGCAGGCGACCAGCCTGATGGCGCGTGCCGGCCACCGCATCGTCTATATTTCCGGTGAAGAAGCCATCGCCCAGGTGCGGTTGCGCGCCGAGCGGCTCGGGCTGTCGGACGCGCCGGTGCAGCTCGCTGCCGAGACCTCGGTCGAGGACATCGTCTCGACGCTGTCGGAAGGCGCGGTGCCCAGGCTGATCGTGATCGATTCGATCCAGACCATGTGGACCGACACGGTGGAATCCGCCCCCGGCACCGTCACCCAGGTGCGCGCCTCGGCACAGGCCCTGATCCGCTTTGCGAAAAAGACCGGCGCCGCCATTATCCTGGTCGGCCACGTCACCAAGGACGGCCAGATCGCGGGCCCCCGCGTGGTCGAGCACATGGTCGATGCAGTGATGTCGTTCGAGGGCGAAGGCTCGCAGCAATTCCGCATCCTGCGCGCCGTGAAGAACCGATTCGGCCCGACCGACGAGATCGGCGTGTTCGAGATGACCGGGCTTGGCCTGCGCGAGGTCACCAACCCCTCCGAGTTGTTCCTGTCCGAGCGCGATCTCGGCACGCCCGGCACCGCCGTCTTCGCAGGAATCGAGGGCACAAGGCCCGTTCTGGTCGAATTGCAGGCGCTGGTGGCGCCGACCTCGCTCGGCACCCCGCGGCGGGCCGTGGTCGGCTGGGACCAGAGCCGGCTCTCGATGGTGCTGGCGGTGCTCGAGGCCCATTGCGGGGTCAAGCTGTCGGGCCACGACGTCTATCTGAACGTCGCCGGCGGCCTGCGCATCCACGAGCCGGCGGCCGACATGGCCGCCGCGGCCGCGCTGGTGTCGTCCCTGGTTAACGCGCAGTTACCCACCGATGCGGTCTATTTCGGCGAGATTTCGCTCTCCGGCGTGATCCGGCCGGTGGCGCAGACCCCGGCCCGGCTCAAGGAAGCGGTCAAGCTGGGCTTCAAGCGCGCCGTGCTGCCCGAATCGGCCCGCGGCGATCCCGGCGGTGATGCCGGATTGTCCCTGAACGCGGTCAACAGCCTGACCACGCTGGTCGCCGAGATCGCCGCCAAGGGCTCGCGCCGCGGCGACTCGTCGTCGCCGGCGGAGAAAAATGCCACACCGGCAAGATTCCGCCGTGGAGAGGGTTAGGTGGAGGTGACGTCCCCCGCCCCCGCCGCTATACAGCCGTCACAAAAGCAGCATGGGATTGCGTGGTTGCGGCCTTGCCGGGAACGCCGTCTGGCCCTCACTTAGGGCGATGGCCAAGCACCGATTCGCTGAGCACCTTTGACGTACGAGCGGACCCGACCAGCCGATGCCAGTAACACTCCTCGACCTGATCCTGCTCGGTGTGATGCTGATCTCGGGCCTGCTCGCCATGGTCCGCGGCTTCATGCGCGAAATCCTGTCGATCGCGGCCTGGGGCACTGCCGCGATCGTGACGCTGTACTCGTTCTCGAAGCTGCTGCCGACCGCAAAAACCTATTTCAACAACGACACGGTCGCGAGCGTGGTCGTCGTTGCCGGCGTGTTTGTCGGTACCCTGGTCGTGGTCTCCGTCATCACGGTCCGGATCTCCGACATGATCCTGGATTCGCGCATCGGCGCGCTGGACCGCACCCTGGGTTTCCTGTTCGGGCTGGCTCGCGGGCTTTTGATCGTGGTGGTCGCGTTCCTGTTCTTCACCTGGCTGGTGCCGGACAAGCAGCGCCCGGACTGGGTCGCGGGGGCCAAGTCCCGCGTGGTGCTCCAGGGAACCGGGGATTGGCTGATGTCCCTCTTGCCTGACGACCCCGAGAACACCATCTTGAAGAGATTCAAGAAAAACAAACCAGATGATGATCAAGCTGATTCCGAGCAGCAGCCTTCGGGCAGTGGCGACGGATACAGTAAATCGGCTCGTGACGGCATGAAGAAGCTGCTCGAGAAACCTGCGGCGCGTTGATTGGCCCTAAAGAGAGGCGCGGACGAGATGCGACACCCTGACCAGGACGCCCAGCTTGACCACGATCTCGGCCCCGCCGCGCTCGAGCTACAGGATGACCTGGAGGGGGATACGCTGCGCGAGGAATGCGGCGTCTTCGGCATCTACGGACATCCGGACGCGGCCGCCATCACGGCCCTCGGCCTCCACGCCCTTCAGCATCGCGGCCAGGAAGCCGCCGGCATCGTTTCCTATGACGGCGGCCGCTTTCACAGTGAACGCCGCCTCGGTCTCGTCGGCGACACCTTTTCCCGTCGCGAGGTGATCGACCGCCTGCCCGGCACCATGGCGGTTGGCCATGTCCGCTACGCCACCACCGGTGCCACCATCCTGCGCAACGTGCAGCCGCTGTTCGCCGAGCTCAATGCCGGCGGCCTCGCGGTCGCCCACAACGGCAACCTCTCCAACGGCCTGACGCTGCGCCGCGAGCTCGTCAAGAGCGGCGCGATGATGCAGTCGACGTCCGACACCGAGGTGATCCTGCACCTGGTCGCGCGCTCCAGGCGCAGCCGCTTCATCGAGCGCTATATCGACGCGCTGCGCGAGATCGAGGGCGCCTATGCCCTGGTGTCGCTCACCAACAAGAAGCTGGTCGGCGCGCGCGATCCCCGCGGCATCCGTCCGCTGGTGCTGGGCGAGCTCGACGGCTGCCCGATCCTGACGTCGGAGACGTGCGCGCTCGACATCATCGGCGCGCGCTTCGTGCGCGACATCGAACCTGGCGAAGTCATCGTGTTCGACGAGAACGGCCAGGACATCCACAAGCCGTTCCCGCCGATGGCGCCGCGTCCCTGCATCTTCGAATACATCTATTTCTCGCGTCCGGATTCTATCGTCCACGGCCGCTCGGTCTACGAGGTGCGCAAGGCCTTTGGCGCCCAGCTCGCACGCGAGAGCCATGTCGAGGTCGACGTCGTGGTGCCGGTGCCGGATTCCGGCGTGCCCGCCGCGGTCGGCTACAGCCAGCATTCCGGCGTACCGTTCGAGCTCGGCATCATCCGCAACCACTATGTCGGTCGCACCTTCATCCAGCCGACACAGGCGATCCGCGAATCCGGCGTGCGCATGAAGCATTCGGCGAACCGCGCCGCGATCGAGGGCAAGCGCATCATCCTGATCGACGACTCGCTGGTGCGCGGCACCACCTCGAAGAAGATCGTGCGCATGATGCGAGATGCCGGGGCCAAGGAAGTGCACTTCCGCCTCGCTTCGCCGCCGATCCTCTATCCCGACTACTACGGCATCGACCTGCCCGACCGCGGCGGCCTGCTGGCGGCAACACATTCGATGGAAGAGATGCGCGAGATCATCGGGGCCGACTCGCTCGCCTTCCTCTCGATCGACGGCATGTACCGCGCGATGGGCGAGCCAGGCCGCGACCCCGCCAATCCGAAGTTTGCGGATCATTGCTTCACCGGGGCTTATCCGACCCACCTCACCGACCAGACCCAGACCGAGCAGCAGCCGCGGCAATTGTCGCTGCTGGCGGAAGCGAGCTGACGACGCAGCCATCTGGATTGCGGGCTCGGTCCTCACGGACCGCCCCGCGATGACGGCGTTGTGGGGGCTTGTCCCGGCCACCCACGCCTGTAAAACCGCGCCATGACAAAACTCCTCGCCGACCGCATCGCTCTCGTCACCGGCGCCTCGCGCGGCATCGGCTTCGCCACGGCACGCGCGCTCGCCAGGGCCGGCGCGCATATCGTTGCGGTTGCGCGGACGCAGGGCGGGCTGGAAGAGCTCGACGACGAGATCCGCAAGGACGGCGGCAGTGCCACGCTGGTGCCGCTCAACCTCACGGACTCCGACGGCATCGCGCGGCTCGGGGCCGGCCTGCACGAACGCTACGGCAAGCTCGACATCCTCGTCGGCAATGCCGGCGTGCTCGGTCCCTCCTCGCCGGTCGGCCATATCGAGCTGAAGGCCTTCACCGATGTGATGGCCGTCAACGTCTCCGCGAACTTCCAGTTGATCCGCTGCATGGAGCCGCTGCTCAAGCAGTCCGATGCGGGCCGCGCGGTGTTCATCACCTCGGGCGCCGCCAACAAGGCAACCGCCTATGTCAGCCCCTACGCCGCCTCCAAGGCCGCACTGGAGACGCTGGCCCGCGCCTGGGCGCAGGAAACCGCGAACACGAAGCTGCGCGTCAATTTGTTCAACCCCGGCCCGGTCCGCACCCGCATGCGCGCAACCCTGATGCCGGGCGAGGATCCGGCGACGCTCGACACGGCCGAGCAGGTCGCCGAATTCATCGTGCCGATGTGCGCGCCCAGCTGGACCGAGACCGGCAAGTTCTACGATTACAAGACCCGCAGCCTGATGAGCTTCCGCGCGCCGGCCTGATTGACTTGAGCACCTCCCCGCGATTGACTGCCCGCGCTGAAGCGGCAGCAAGCCGCAAGCAAAAAAGGGAGGTCGCCATGGCGTCATGGCATGATCGCGCAGGCTTTTTGCGTGCGCTCGCAAAAGTCTCTCAGGCCCTCGCCATCCTGATTGCAGCCATCGCCTTCGCACTTCCTCGTGTTGCGACTGCCGGCGACGTCCCGACCTTCGCGGTCGATCCCTCCTGGCCGAAGCCGCTGCCGAACAACTGGATCCTCGGACAGGTCGGCGGCATCACCGTGGACTGGCAGGGCCACATCTGGGTGATCCATCGCCCGCGCTCGCTGACCGACGACGAGAAAGGCGCAAGCCTCAACCCGCCGCGCTCCAAGTGCTGCGTGTCGGCGCCGCCCGTGCTCGAATTCGATAGCGACGGCAATCTGCTGCGGTCCTGGGGCGGTCCGGGCCAGGGCTATGAATGGGTCGGCCGCGAGCACGGCATCGAGGTCGACGAGCGCGGTTTCGTCTGGGTCGGCGGCAATGCCGACAACGACAACGCCATCCTGAAGTTCTCGCTCGACGGCAAGTTCGTCGCCCAGATCGGCAAGATCGCGCCGAGCCTCGGCAGCAACGACACCACGCAGCTCGGCAAGCCCGCGGAGACCGCGATCGACAAGGACGCCAACGAAATCTACGTCGCCGACGGCTATGGCAACCGCCGCGTCATCGTGTTCGACGCGACCACGCTCGCCTACAAGCGGCACTGGGGCGCCTACGGCAACAAGCCTGACGACAGCAAGCAGGTCCCCTACGATCCCAAGGCGCCGGTCGCCCAGCAATTCGGCAACCCCGTCCACTGCGTGAAGCTTGCGAATGACGGGCTCGTCTACGTCTGCGACCGCATCAACAACCGCATCCAGGTGTTTCGGAAGGACGGCACCTTCGTGAAGGAGTTCTTCTTCGAGAAGAACACGCTCGGCAACGGCGCGGTGTGGGACATCGCGATCTGGCCCGATCCGAAGCAGACCTATCTGCTCAGCGCCGACGGCGAGAACAACGAGATCCGGGTCATCAAGCGCGACGACGGCAGCGTGGTCGGCAGCTTCGGCCATAACGGCCGCAACGCCGGTCAATTCCACTGGGTGCACGCCATGGCGATCGACGCGAGGGGTAACGTCTATACCGCCGAGGTCGATACCGGAAAGCGCATCCAGAAATTCAAGCTGACCTCGGACGCGCTCAAATAGCGTCTCAACACATTTTGCCCAAAAGTTAACCGACGGATGACGCTGCGACGAAAGCGTCATCCGGCTTTAGGCGCATTGCCGGGACCTGCGGGACACGGTAGAGCCATCAGCCGGAACAAGGCTCCTTGAAGAGAGCCGTCCGCATATTTGACAATGGAGGAAACCTTTCATGACGACGACGTTCGCGCGCCGCTCCGCGGCCCTTCTTGCCTGCGCCGCTTTCGGTTTTGCCACATCCGCCTACGCCCAGGACAAGACCGTCAAGATCGGCGTGCTCAACGACATGTCGAGCCTCTATGCCGACATCGGCGGCCCGAACTCCGTGGTTGCCATCAAGATGGCGGTCGAGGATTCCGGCCTGCTCAAGAAGGGCTGGAAGATCGACGTGCTCAGCGGCGATCACCAGAACAAGCCCGACGTCGGCGTCAACATCGCCCGGCAATGGATCGACAACGACAAGGTCGACGCGATCGCGGACACGCCGAGCTCGGGCGTAGCGCTTGCGGTGAGCAACCTCGTCAAGGAGAAGAATGCGGTGCTGCTCAATTCGGGTGCGGCCACCGCGGACCTCACCGGCAAGGCCTGCACACCGAACACCATCTCCTATACCTACGACACCTACATGCTCGCCAACGGCACCGGCAAGGCGCTGACCAAGGCGGGGGGCGACAGCTGGTTCTTCCTGACCGCCGACTATGCGTTCGGTCATGCGCTGGAGCGCGACACCAGCGCCGTCGTCACCGCCAATGGCGGCAAGGTGCTCGGCGGCGTCAAGCACCCGCTCAACACCGCGGACTTCTCGTCCTTTCTGCTGCAGGCGCAATCGTCGAAGGCCAAGATCATCGGCCTCGCCAATGCGGGCGGCGACACCACGAACGCCATCAAGCAGGCGGCCGAGTTCGGCGTCGTCCAGGGCGGCCAGAAACTCGCCGCGCTGCTGCTGTTCATCAATGACGTGCACTCCCTGGGCCTCAAGACCGCGCAGGGCCTGACCTTCACCGAATCGTTCTACTGGGACCTGAACGACAAGACCCGCGAATGGTCCAAGCGCTTCCAGGCGCAGGCCAGCAAGAACGCGATGCCGTCGATGACGCAGGCCGGCAACTACGCGATGGTGCTGCACTATCTCAAGGCGATGGAAGCCCTCGGCGGCAATCCGCATGACGGCGCCAAGGTGGTCGCCAAGATGAAGGAGCTGCCGACCGACGATCCGCTGTTCGGCAACGGGCCCTTGCGCCAGGACGGACGCCGCTTGATCCCGGCCTATCTGTTCGAGGTGAAGAAGCCCGAGGAGTCGAAGGGTCCGTGGGACTATTACAAGCAGATCGCCACGATCTCGGCGGAAGACGCGGCCAAGCCGCTCAAGGACAGCGACTGTCCGCTGGTGAAGAAGTGACCGCATAGCGGTCATTCCTGCTCAACAATATTATGCCCGGGCTCGTCCCGGGCATTTTCGCTTTGGGCTCAGGAAACAGCCACCGTAGGGTGGGCAAAGCGGAGCGTGCCCACCAGTTCTTCGTATCATGGCGGGATCGTGGGCACGGCGCTTACGCGCCTTTGCCCACCCTACGGGACCGTCTTTGTGGTCGCCACCGTCCGCATCGCGATCATCACGCACACCACCATCAGCACCGCCGCAAGCAGGAACGGCGCGCCGGGCAGATGCAGCGGCGCGCTGGTGCCGATGAAGTACGAAAACGTCAGCGTGAACAGGAACGGGCCGACGAGTTGCGATACGCTCTGCACGCTCGCGGCTGCGCCCTGCAACTGGCCCTGCTGATCGGGCGCGACCAGCCGCGTCATCAGCGATTGCATGGCGGCGCCCGAGATGCCCCACAACGACAGCACGGGAATGCCGAGCCAGGAGAGCGGCCCGGTCGGCGCAGCGCCCAGGACCGCGAAGCCGAGCGCGCCACAGCACAGGCCCATCACCAGCGCGTTGCGTTCGCCGAGGAAGCGCACGATCGGCCCGATCGCGAGCCCCTGCACCACCATGGCGCAGATGCCGACCATCGCGAGCGTCAGCCCCACCGTCTTGGAATCCCAGCCATAGCGATAAGTCGCATAGAGCACGAAGGTCGAGGGCAGCACGACGTGCGCGACCTGCGAAATGAAATTGACGACCGACAACGCGGCCAGCGCCGCGTCGGACCGCAGCAAATGCAGAGCGCCGACCGGATTGGCGCTCTTCCAGCGGAACGGCGCGCGCTTGTCGGGCGCCAGCGATTCCGGCAGGACGAAGAGCCCATAGAGCGCATTGGCGAGACTGAGCGCAGCCGAGGCCCAAAACGGCAGCCGCGGATCGATATCGCCGAGAAGGCCGCCGAGCGCCGGGCCCAGGATGAAGCCGGCACCGAAGGCAGCCCCGATCCTGCCGAAGATCGCCGCGCGGCGCTCCGGTGGCGTGATGTCGGCGATATAGGCAAACGCGGTCGAAATGCTCGCCGAGGTGATGCCAGAGATGACGCGGCCGATGAACAGCCAGACCAGCGACGGCGCCAGCGCCATCAGCACGTAGTCGGCCGCGAGGCCGAAATTCGACAGCAGCACCACCGGCCGGCGTCCGAAGCGATCCGACAGCGCGCCCAGCACCGGCGAGAACACGAACTGCATCAGCGCCCACGCGGTGCCGAACAGGCCGAAGATCCGGGCCGCATGCGCGGTGTCGTTGTCGACGAAGCTCTCGATCAGCTTGGGCAGGATCGGCATGATCACGCCAAGCGCGAGCATGTCGAGCAGGATGGTGACGAAGATGAAGGCGACCGCACCGCGCCGGACCGGCGCAGCGCCTTGCGCCATCGCCTCGCCGGCATCGTTGCTCACGACGGCCGCTTGCGCTTGTGGGCGAACGGGTTGGCCTTCTCGCGCAGGGTGATGCGCACCGGCGTGCCCGGCAGCTCGAAACTCTCACGCATGGAATTGGTCAAATAGCGCAAATAGGACTGCGGTACCGCGTCCGCACGCGAGCAGAACAGCACGAAGCTCGGCGGACGCGCCTTGTTCTGCGTGATGTAGTTCAGCTTCAGCCGGCGGCCGGACACCGCGGGCGGCGGATTGGCCTGCACCGCCTGCTCGAACCAGCGATTGAGCGCGGAGGTCGGCACGCGCCTGTTCCAGACCGCGTAGGCGTCCTGGATCGCCTGCATCAGGCGATCGATGCCCTCGCCCATCAGGCCCGATACCGCGACGATCGGCACGCCTTTGACCTGCGGCAGCCAATGGTCGGCGTCGCGGCGAAGAGTCGAGATGGCGCCGCCGCCCTTGGTCTCCATCAGATCCCATTTGTTGACGGCGAGCACGACCGCGCGGCCCTCGCGCTCGATCAGATCGGCGATGCGCAAATCCTGCTCCTCGAAGCGGTTCTGCGTGTCCATCATCAGCACGACGACTTCGGCAAAACGCACCGCGCGCAGCGCGTCGGCGACCGAGAGCTTTTCCAGCTTCTCCTCGATACGCGAGCGCCGGCGCAGGCCCGCGGTATCGAACACGCGAAAATCGCGGCCCTTCCAGTTGATCTCGACCGCGATGGAATCGCGCGTGGTGCCGGCTTCGGGGCTGGTCAGCAGCCGCTCCTCGCCGAGCAGATGGTTGATCAGCGTCGACTTGCCGGCATTGGGCCGGCCGACGATGGCGACCCGGATCGGGCGCGTCGCGGCCTCTTCCTCGGTGAGCGGCGCGCCGTCCTCGTCTTCGTCCTGGTCTTCCTCGACGGGCTCCGGCATCAGTTCGCGGAGCGCGTCATAGAGCTCGCCCATGCCCTCGCCGTGCTCGGCCGAGATCTGGATGGGATCGCCGAGGCCGAGCGCAAAGGCCTCCATCGCGCCGGCATCGCCGTGCTTGCCCTCGCTCTTGTTGGCGACCAGCAGCACCGGCTTGTTGGCCTTGCGGGCGAAATCGGCGAAGGCGCGGTCGTTCGGCGTGAGGCCGATGCGGGCGTCAATGACGAAGAACAGCGCGTCAGCCTGCGCGATCGCGGCCTCCGTCTGCTCCTGCATGCGCGCGGTCAGCGAGCCCTTGGCGCCTTCGTCGAGGCCGGCGGTGTCGATAATGGTGAATTCTAGATCGCCGAGCCTGGCCTCGCCCTCGCGGCGGTCGCGGGTGACGCCCGGCAAATCATCGACGAGCGCGAGCTTCTGCCCAACCAGGCGGTTGAACAGCGTCGATTTGCCGACATTGGGCCGGCCGATGATGGCGATCGTGAAGGACATCGGTCATTCGTGCGCTGCGAGAGCTGCGCCTGTCAATGCAATGGAAAATATCAGCGCGAGAAACCGCCGCTCGGCAACGGTGCCGGGAAAGCGCTCTGCGACTGCTGCTGCGTGGTTTGGGTCGGTTGGGCCTGCTGGGCGGGCTGGTCCGGCGGTGGCGCCGTGGTGCGCCGGCGCACGATCTTCTGCTTGGGCGGCGGAGCAGCCGTGGGCGGCGCGGCCTCCGGCTGGGCCTCGCCATCGACCTCGCCGGCAGGCGCATCGGCCGGCGCGGCTGCGGCAGCGGGCTGTCTGGTCTTCTTCCCCTTGGCACCCTTGGCCGGCTTGGCCTCGGGCGGTGGCTCCGCGGGCAAAGCCGCAACGGCAGGCGCATTCGGATCGGGCTGCTGCTGCGCGCCCTTATACAGGTCCTTCGGCACGCCCTGCTCGAGGCCCGGCACACCTTCCGGGAAGACCGGCTTGCGGTCGCCCGGCAGCTTCTTCTTCGTGTCGAGGAAGTCGAGCATGTCCGTTGGATCGAAGCTGGAGCAGCCACCCAGGACGCCCGTGAAGGCGATCAGGACGGCGGCTGCGATCAAGCGTGGCGTGCGGCGCATCTTGTGTCTCGTTTACGTCAGAGGGCCGTCGGTCAGCTTTTGGCGACGGGCGGCAGCAGGGCCTGGAGCGCCTCCGCGCGCGAGCGCAGGCCCGGCGGCGTTTCGCCATCCTCGGCGATCGCGTCGAGCCATTTGCGGGCTGCGGTCATGTCGTTGTTGCGCCAGGCCGACAGCGCCAGCATCTCGCGGGCGCTGTGGCGGAACGTCGATTTGGGCGCGGCGGAAGGCTCCAGCCGCTGCTGCATGTCGGCATAGGACGCGCTGTCGACCAACAAGCCGGCGGCGCGGATCTTCGCCAGATCCTGCCACTCGCCGCCGATGCTGCGATCGGCGGAGATGTCGTCAAACATCTTGGCGGCCGCCTTGGGATCGCGGGCCCCGGCCTCGGCCGCAGCACGCAGCCGCGCCAGGGTGCGATAGCCCGAGGGAGCCTTGGCGGCGAGCTCGGCGAAAGCGGCCTCGGCCTCGGCGTGCTTGTCCTGGTCGGACAGCTCGGCGGCCTTCTCGAAGGCGGCGCCGGCCTCGGCGGCCTTCTTGCCCTCCAGATACTGATAGCCGCGCCAGCCGCCCACCGCGGCCACGACCAGCACCATCAGGGCGATGAAGACAATCGAATACTTGTCCCACAGCTTCTTGAGCTGTTCGCGACGTACTTCCTCGTCGACTTCGTCAAATAATTCAGACACTTATGCTAATCCCATGCCCGTCCGGGTGCGCGCGCCAAAGCAGTCGCGTCAGGAATCCCGTCCCCCACGTGGCGGCGAGGTACCCTAACGATATGGCGGTGGCAAGGCAAAGCGAGCCCGATCAAGGCGTTAACCACCCGGGAGAGCCCGGAGAGCCGCCTGCCCGGCTCAGGTTCCCAGAAGCTCCCGCAACTGCCGCTTCAGCACCTTGCCATTGGCATTGCGCGGCAGCGGCACGGGCGTGATCGCCATGGTTTCAGGCACCTTGTAGTCGGACAGGCGCTCGGCGCACCAGGCCCGCAAGGCCTCGCTCGCCACCGGGGCGCGCGTCACCACCACGGCGTGGACCCGCTCACCCAGTACCGGGCACGCCCTGGCGATGATCGCGCTTTCGACCACGTCGGGATGGCCGGCCAAGACGGATTCGACCTCGGCGGAATAGATCTTCAGGCCGCCGCGATTGATCATGTCCTTCTGGCGGTCGAACACGCGGACGAAGCCCTCCGCATCGACCGAGCCAAGATCGCCGGAGTGCCAGAATCCGCTGGTGAAGCTCTCGGCCGTGGCCTTCGGGTTGTTCCAGTAGCCCTTGATGACGGAGGCGCTCTGGATCCAGAGCTCGCCGATCTCGCCATGCGGCAGCTCGGGCCATCCGCTCCCATCGCGATGATGCGCGCGCCGGGACACGGCAGGCCGACGCTGTCGATATGGCTCTCCGTCAGCTCGCCCGGCATGATCGTCGAGGGCGACGTCGTCTCGGTCGCGCCGTAGCAGTTCATCAGCTTGAGGCCGGGAATCGTCGCCTTGAGCTTCTCAATCGTCGCGACCGGCATCGGCGCGCCGCCGAAGCCGCCGATGCGCCAGCTCTCGAGGTCATAGCTGTCGAAATCGGACTGCAGCAGGCAGAGATTGTACATCGCCGGCACCATCACGGTGTAGGTGACGCGCTCGCGCGCGGCGAGCTTGAGATAATCGGCCGCCTTGAACTCCGGCATGATGATCAGCGCACCACCGCAGCGGATCATGGTCGTGATGTTGGCGACGACGCCGGTGACATGGCCGAGCGGCACCGCCGCGATGGATCGGTCCGCTTGCGTCAATTGCAGGCAGGACACGAACACCATCGAGGAGTGGACGATGTTGCAATGGGCGAGCATCGCGCCCTTCGGCTTGCCCGTCGTACCCGAGGTGTAGAGGATCATCGCGGTATCCTCCTCACCGACCTCGACCGGCGCGGGGGCCGGCGCGTTGTCCGCGAGCGCGGCGAAGCGTGACAGTGCGGGATCGTGGTCGACGGCGATGCGGTGGATCACATCCGGCACATCGCTCGTATCGGGCAGCCGCTCGGCGAGCGCGGCCTCGTGGATCAGAACTTTGGCGCCGCAATCGGCCAGCACATAGGCGATCTCCGGCTTCTGCTGGCGTGTGCCGAGCAGCACCGTGATCAGCCCCTCATGCGCGGCGGCAAACAGCAGCAGCGGAAATTCGATGCGGTTGCCGAGCAGGATCGCGACGCGGTCGCCGCGCTGCAGGCCGAGCTTGCAAAAGCCTGCAGCGATCCGCGCGGATTGCTCCGCGGCCTGGCGCCAGCTCAGGCGGACCTCACTTGCGACCAACGCCTCGCCGTCGGGATTGCGGGCGCGCGCGTCCGCGATCATCGCCCACAGGCTTGCCGGCCGGTCGCAGAAGGCCGGCACCACCCGATCGCCAAAGCGCGCCTCGAACCGCATCTGCGGGATCTGAGATTGCGACCAGTCCATCGGAATGCCCTGAGCTTGTTGCTTCGTCACGTTCCGTGCACGGCTGCGCGGAACGGTCTTGCGCTGATCGGCTGCCTTTATGTTTGGCGCATGATCTTGTCGGAAAACCGCCGCACACTTTTCCGGATCATGCGCTAGACGCCCATCACGGGAACACCGATCACGACGGGATGGAACGCGAACGCCAGCGCCAGATAGGCGACGATTCCGACCGCGACCGCGATCAGATCGTTGGTGACGCCGCCCACCGGTATCGGCGGGCCGCCGGCGTCAGTACGATGCTTCAGCGAAATGCGGTCATAGACCGCCCAGCCCAGGAAGGAGCCGAACAGGATGATGGAGCCGAGATCGCCATTGGCGAGCAGATGCGCGGCCGCCCACAGCTTGATGCCGGCCAGCATCGGATGCTTCAGCGTCGCATAGATGCGACCGCGCAAATAAGAGGCGACCACGAGAATGACGGCCGGCAGCATCAGCGCGAGCGTGATGTGCTTCAGCGCCTTCGGCGGATACCAGACGTCGATCCAGCCGGTCGCTCGATAATGGGCAAAGCCCCAGATGATCAGCGCCAGCCCCGCAAGCGAGGCCACCGAATAGAGGATCTTGTAGGTCCCCTCGCCCAGCTTCGCGATCGCCTGCGCGCGCGCATCGCGTTTCGTCGTGAAAACGTGGGCCGCGAAAAACAGCACCAGCCCCAGGATCATGACCAGCAGACCCACGACATCCTCCCCGCAAAGCAGCCCCCGCCAATGGCGTATCATCGATTGGCTGCTGGTCGCAACTCTTCCCCTCATGGTGAGGAGGCGCGTCAGCGCCGTCTCGAACCATGAAGGCCCGGCTGCCGCAACAGCGTGGCCTTCATCCTTCGAGACGCGCGCAAGCGCGCTCCTCAGGATGAGGGGATAGAGCTGTGCTACTTCGCGAACTCGCGATTATCGACATAGCGGATCGCGATCGGCCGCCCGGCCAGCGCGCCGCCGAGACCGCTGGTGAATTTCAGCGGCAGGCACGCCTTCAGCGATGAATTGATCGCGTTGAGATAGGTGGTCCGAGTATCCGCGGGGACGCCCGCCGTCGCAAAGGTCAGCCGCGGTGGACCGATCAAACCGCCCGCCTTGTTGAAGCTGAAGCGCACCGCCATCTGCATGCCCGCCCGCGCATTGTCCGAAGGCGGCGACCAGCAGGTGCGCAGCTCGGCGAAGAGGTCGCCGATCGTGTCGAGGTCATGATCGGGCTTTTGATATTTGGCGCGGTCGGCCTCGGGCGGGACGCTCTGGATCGTGAGCTGGAGATTCTGCCCGTAGGGATAATCCATTTCGGGAATGCAGGGGCCGGGCTCGAGCGGGCTGCAATAGGACGGCGTGCAGGGACGGCCGTCGAGCACGCTGCACGGCTCGTGCGAAAAAGGGATCGGATTGATCTGCCGGCGCTGCGCATCGGCGGCGATGGTCGAGATCGCCAGCAGGATGAGAACGAGAATGCCGCGCCACATGCTTTTTGCGCTCAAGATGCCAAGTGATCAAAACGTGGCATCATCAAAGCGCGCGTCAAGCCCGCGGCTGTTCACATGCTCGCGTTTAACCCCGGTGTCGTCGCCCGGCCAGTGCGCAATCGCGCACTAGGACCGGGCGACCCAGTGCTCCGTGACAGTTGTGATGAGGGGCTGCGGCGTACTTGATGCCCCGCCTTCGCGGGGCATGACAACGCAGGGTGGCTCCAGAGCCGAGAGCGTGGCGAGCAGCGAGCCTGCCCTACCCCTTCTTCTTGACGTCCTTGACGTTGGTGAACTCGATCCCCTCGGCGCGTTCCCTGGCGTAGCCGAGATAGAACTCGTTCCTGGCGAGATAGACGGGATCGCCGTCGACGTCGTCGGCAATGCTCGACGTGTTCGCGGCGATGAAGGTATCGAGCTTCTTGCGATCTTCGGACGAAACCCAGCGCGCGAGCTGGAATTCGCTGACCTCGAATTCGACCGGCAGTGAATATTCGGCGTCAAGGCGCGCCTTCAGCACGTCGAGTTGGAGCGCGCCGACCACGCCGACCAGTGCCGGCGCACCGTCGCGCGGGCGGAACACCTGCACGACGCCCTCTTCCGACATCTGCTGAAGCGCTTCTTTCAGCTTCTTGGCCTTCATCGCGTCGGTGAGACGGACGCGGCGGACGATTTCCGGCGCGAAGCTCGGCACGCCGACAAAGGTGAAATCCTCGCCCTCGGTCAGGGTGTCGCCGATGCGCAAGGTGCCGTGATTGGGAATGCCGACGACGTCGCCGGCAAAGGCCTCATCCGCGACCGAGCGGTCCTGTGCGAAGAAGAATTGCGGGCTCGACAGCGGCATACTCTTGCCGGTGCGCACCAGCTTGGCCTTCATGCCGCGGCTGAGCTTGCCGGAGCAGAGGCGCGCAAACGCGATGCGGTCGCGGTGGTTCGGATCCATGTTGGCCTGGATCTTGAACACGAAGGCGCTCATGCGCGGATCGGTGGCTTCAATCTTGCGCTGGTCGCTCTCCTGCGCGCGCGGCTCGGGCGCGAACTTGCCAAGACCTTCGAGCAGGTCGCCGACGCCGAAATTGCGTAGCGCGCTGCCAAAATAGACCGGCGTCAGATGGCCCTCGCGAAATGCTTCCAGCTCGAACGGTTTTGACGCCTCGGTGACGAGTTCGAGTTCGTCCTTCACCGCGGAGGCGTCGAGATTGGCGTTGAGCTTGGCGAGCTCGGCGATCTCGATCTGCTGCGCCGCGCCGGTCTTGGCGCCGCCGCCTTCGAGCAGGCGCACGCCGCCGTTGATGACATCATAGGTGCCGAGGAAGTCGCGGCCGCGACCGACCGGCCAGGTCATCGGCGTGGTGTCGAGCGCCAGCGTCTTCTCGATCTCGTCGAGCAATTCGAAAACGTCGCGGCTCTCGCGGTCCATCTTGTTGATGAAGGTGATGATCGGGATGTCCCGAAGACGGCACACCTCAAACAGTTTTCGCGTGCGCGCCTCGATGCCCTTCGCGGCGTCGATCACCATGACCGCGGAGTCCACCGCCGTCAGCGTGCGATAGGTGTCTTCCGAAAAGTCCTCATGGCCCGGCGTGTCCAGAAGGTTGAACACGAGGCCTTCGAACTCGAAGGTCATGACCGAGGTCACGACCGAGATGCCGCGCTCGCGCTCGATCTTCATCCAGTCCGAACGCGTGTTGCGCCGCTCGCCCTTGGCCTTGACCTGGCCGGCCAGATTGATGGCGCCGCCGAACAGCAGCAGCTTCTCGGTCAGCGTGGTCTTGCCGGCGTCCGGGTGCGAGATGATCGCAAAGGTGCGCCGCCGCGACACTTCAGCGGCAAGCGGGGAACGGGCCGGCGATTCGGCCGTGGTGGTGGCGATGTCGGACATGGCGGCAGCGTTTGGCAGGGAAAATCGGCCGGATCAAGCCTGATCTGGTGATTGCGGAGCCCTTCGGCCAGCCCCATATCGGCCTTCGGGAGGGACGACCCTCCTTTTTCACGCATCCTTGCCCGCGGGGACGACCCTGCCTTGAACGGAGGGTCGTCATGGCCTGGAGCATCCTGTTCGTCGCCGGTCTTCTCGAGATCACCTGGGCGATCGGCCTGAAATACACAGAGGGTTTTACCAGGCTTGTTCCGTCCGTCATCACGCTCGCGGCCATGGCCGGCAGCGTCATCCTGCTCGGGATAGCTCTCAAATCACTGCCCGTCGGAACCGCCTATGCGGTCTGGACCGGGATCGGCGCGGTCGGCACTGCGACACTCGGCATCATCCTGTTCGGCGAGCCGGCCACAGCGTTCCGCCTTGCCAGCATCGGCCTGATCGTCGCCGGTATTGCCGGACTGAAATTCGTTACCTGACGAAGATTTGGACCGCCCACCAGGTCAGCGCTGCGACGATGGCCGAGGCCGGGATGGTGATCACCCAGGCATAGACGATCGAGCTCGCCACGTTCCAGCGCACCGCCGAGACGCGGCGGGCCGCGCCGACGCCGACGATGGCACCGGTGATGGTGTGGGTGGTCGAGACGGGAACGCCGAGGAAGGTCGCCATGAACAGCGTCGCGGCGCCGCCGGTCTCGGCGCAAAAGCCCTGCATCGGGGTCAATTTGGTGATGCGCAGGCCCATGGTGCGGACGATGCGCCAGCCGCCCATCAGCGTGCCCAGTGCCATCGCCGCCTGGCAGGACAGCACGACCCAGAACGGCACCGAGAAGTCGCTGCCGAGATGGCCCTGCGAGTAGAGCAGCACGGCGATGATGCCCATCGTCTTCTGCGCGTCATTGCCGCCATGGCCGAGCGAATAGAGCGAGGCGGAGGCGAATTGCAGGATGCGAAAGGCGCGGTCGACCGCGAACGGCGTCGAGCGCACCGAGGCCCAGGACACGATTGCGACCAGCACCATCGCCAGCAGGAAGCCGACCAGCGGTGACAGCACGATCGCCAGCACCGCCTTGGACAATCCGCTCCACACCGCCGCCGAGATTCCAGCCTTGGCCATGCCGCCGCCGACAAGCCCGCCGATCAGCGCATGCGACGAGGAGGACGGGATGCCGAGGCCCCAGGTCACGAGATTCCAGACGATCGCGCCGACAAGGGCCGCGAAGATCACCTGGGCATCGACGATCGAGGGATCGATGATGCCGGTGCCGATGGTCTGGGCGACGTGGAGGCCGAACACCATGAAGGCGATGAAATTGAAGAACGCGGCCCAGAGCACCGCGAATTGCGGCCGCAGCACGCGGGTCGAGACGATGGTCGCGATCGAATTGGCGGCGTCGTGCAGGCCGTTGAGGAAGTCGAACAGCAGCGCGACGGCGATCAGTCCGACCAGGACGGGAAGACCCAACGCAGCATCCACGGCGCCGCCCCTAGACCTGCTCGATGACGATGCTGTTGATCTCGTTCGCGACGTCGTCGAAGCGATCGGCCACCTTTTCGAGATGGTCGTAGATCTCCGCCCCGACGACGAAATCCATCGCGTTGCCGTCGCGGTGCTTGAGGAACAGTTCCTTCAGCCCGATGTCGTGGAGATCGTCGACCCGGCCCTCCAGCTTGCCCAGCTCCTCCGTGATCGCGGTCAGCATCGCGACGTTCGGGCCGATCGACTGCATCAGCGGCAGCGCCCGGCCGACCAGGTTGGCGCATTCGATCAGGAGCGCGCCGATCTCGCGCATCGGCGGCTCGAAGCTGCGGACCTCGAACAGCATCACGGCCTTGGCCGTCTGCTGCATTTGGTCGATGGCGTCGTCCATCGAGGTGATGAGGTTCTTGATGTCGCCGCGGTCGAACGGGGTGATGAAGGTGCGTCGCACCGCCGTCAGCACCTCACGGGTGATGTTGTCGGCGTCATTCTCGAACTGGTTGACCCGCTGGCAGTAGACCGGCGTCTCCTCGCCCCCGTTGAGCATGCCCTGGAGCGCGATCGAGCCCTGAATCACGGTCTGGGCATGGCGGTCGAACAGGTCGAAGAAGCGTTCTTCCTTGGGCAGGAACGCGCGAAACCATCGCATCATGGGAAGTGGCTACCGGTTGGAAATGGCCCGGCCCAAAAGGACCGTCACAAAACTGTCATAGACCATTTTCGATCCGCGTGCGTCACCTCACGCCCGCGAAGCCGGATCATCCACCACTTTCGCGCGGAGGATAAATTGACTTTAAATCAATGCCTTAGAGCGACCGCCGGAAGTAATGCGCGATTTCGCCGATGACGCCGCGGCGGAAGGTCAGCACACAGATCACGAAGATCGAGCCCTGGATCACCGTCACCCACTGGCCAAACCCTGCCAGATATTGCTGCATGGCGATGATCGCGAAGGCGCCGACCACGGGGCCGAAGATGGTGCCGAGACCGCCGACCAGCGTCATCAGCACGACCTCGCCCGACATCGACCAGTGCACGTCGGTGAGCGAGGCGTTCTGCGCCACGAACACTTTCAGCGATCCGGCAAAGCCGGCCAGCGTGCCCGACAGCACGAACGCCAGGAACTTGTACTGGTCGGTCCGGTAGCCGAGCGAGATCGCGCGCGGCTCGTTCTCGCGGATCGCCTTCAGCACCTCGCCGAACGGCGAGTTGATGATGCGGTAGATCAGCAGGAAGCCGGCGAGGAAGCCGACCAGCACGACGTAGTAGAGCACGGTCGGCTTGGACAGATCGAACACGCCGAACATGTGCCCTTGCGGAATGCCCTGGATGCCGTCCTCACCATGGGTGAACGGCGCCTGGAGGTAGATGAAGTACAGGAGCTGCGACAGCGCCAGGGTGATCATCGAGAAATAGATGCCCTGGCGGCGGATCGAGATGTAGCCGGTGACGATCGAGAGCACGAAAGCCCCCGCGACACCGACGAGGATGCCGAGCTCCGGCGGCAGCGCCCATACCTTCAGCGCATGCGCGCTGCAATAGCCGGCCGTTCCCAGGAACATCGCGTGGCCGAACGACAGCAGGCCGCCATAGCCGATCAGCAGGTTGAAGGCGCAGGCGAGCAGCGCGAAGCACAGCGCCTGCATCACGAAGAACGGGTAGATGCCGCTGAATGGCACCGAGGCCAGCAGCAGCGCCATCACCACGAAGACGATCATTTCGTCGCGAATGGCGCGCGGGGCTACCGGCAGCGTGTCGTCCGTCAAGGCTGTCATGTCAGGCCGCCCTTCCCGTCAATCCCGTTGGCTTCACCAAAAGCACCAACACCATCAGCACGAACACGACGGTGTTGGAGGCCTCGGGGTAGAAATATTTGGTCAGGCCCTCGATCACGCCGAGCGCGAAGCCGGTGATGATGGAGCCCATGATCGATCCCATGCCGCCGATCACGACCACCGCGAACACCACGATGATGAGGTCGGCGCCCATCAGCGGCCGCACCTGGTTGATCGGCGCCGAGAGCACGCCGGCGAGCGCGGCAAGACCGACGCCGAGACCGTAGGTCAGCGTGATCATGCGCGGCACGTTGATGCCGAAGGCGCGCACCAGCGTCGGATTTTCGGTGGCCGCGCGCAAGTAAGCGCCGAGCCGCGTCTTTTCGATCAGGAACCAGGTGGCGATGCACACGATCAGCGAGAAGACGACGACCCAGCCGCGATAGACCGGCAGGAACATGAAGCCGAGATTCATGCCGCCCTTGAGCTGGTCCGGAATGGCGTAAGGCAGGCCCGAGGAGCCGAAATAGTTCTGGAACACGCCCTGCACGATCAGGGCGATGCCGAAGGTCAGGAGCAGCCCATAGAGATGGTCGAGCCCGGTCAGCCATTGCAGCATGGTCCGTTCCAGGATCATGCCGAAGATGCCGACGACGATCGGAGCGATGATCAGTGCGGGCCAGTAGCCGATACTGAGATAATCATTGTTGAGCAGGAAATAGGCGACGAAGGCACCCATCATATAGAGCGCGCCGTGGGCGAAATTGATGATGTTGAGCATGCCGAAGATCACGGCAAGCCCGAGACTGAGCAGCGCGTAGAACGAGCCGTTGATCAGTCCCACCAGTAGCTGAGCGTAAAGAGCCTGCATCGATCCCGCACCCGGTCCCTTCGGCGTTCCCTGAAAGTCGCCCGCGGGCCTGATGGCCTGCGGGCCGTTATCCTACTTCTTCAAGAGCGCGCACTTGCTCTCGGACAGCGGCGTGAAGGCCTGGTCGCCCGGCACCGTGCCGACCAGCTTGTAGAAGTCCCACGGCCCCTTGGACTCCGAGGGCTTCTTCACCTCGAACAGATAGGCGTTGTGGATGGTGCGGCCGTTGGGCTGGATCTCGCCCTTCCCGAACAGATCATCCTCGGTCGGCATCGACTTCATCTTCTCGACGATCTTCGCGCCGTCATGCGAATTGCCGCCGAGCGCTTCCAGCGCCTTGAGGTAGTGGCGCACGCCCGCATAGACGCCGGCCTGCACCATGGTGGGCGGCGCGCTGTTCTTCATCTTCGCGGCGAAGCGCTTGGAGAACGCGCGGGTCTGGTCGTTCATGTCCCAGTAGAAGGTCTCGGTGAAGTTGAGGCCCTGCGCGGTCTCCAGGCCGATCGCCTTGACGTCGGTGAGGAACAGCAGCAGCGCCGCGAGCTTCTGGCCGCCCTTGCCGATGCCGAACTCGGCCGCCTGCTTGATCGTATTGGTGGTGTCGCCGCCGGCATTGGCAAGGCCGATGATCTTGGCCTTGGACGCCTGCGCCTGCAGCAGGAAGGACGAGAAATCCGGCGTGTTCAGCGGATGCTTGACGCCGCCGACCACCTTGCCGCCATTGGCGGTGACGACCGCACTGGTGTCCCGCTCGAGCGCCGCGCCGAAGGCGTAGTCCGCGGTCAGGAAGAACCAGGTGTCGCCGCCAGCCTTCACCAGCGCCTGGCCGGTGGTGTGGGCCAGCATGTAGGTGTCGTAGGTCCAGTGCACGGTGTTGGGCGAGCACTGCGCGTTGCTGAGGTCCGAGGTCGCAGCACCGGAATTGATGTAGACGCCGTTCTTTTCCTTGATGACGTTGTTGACGGCGAGCGCCACGCCGGAATTCGGCACGTCGACGATGATGTCGACCTTCTCGACGTCGAACCACTGCCGCGCGATCGCGGTGCCGATGTCGGGCTTGTTCTGGTGATCGCCCGAGATGATGTCGATCTTCCAGCCCTTCGCAGCAAGGCCCGAATCTTCAACGGCCATCTGCGCGGCGAGGGTCGAGCCGGGTCCGCCGAGGTCGGCGTAGAGCCCGGACTGATCGGACAACGCGCCGATCTTGACGGTCTTGTCCTGCGCGAACGCTGCGCCTGTTGCGGCGAAGGTGAGCGCGGTGGTCAGCAGCAATGACGCAATCGACTTGGTCTTCATGCAACGTTCCTTTTTGAATTCTTCTCGTTGGTAGTCTCAAACGCCGAGATAGGTGTGGAGCTTGTCCATGTTGGCGGCAAGCTCCGAATTGGAAAATCCGTCGATGATCTTGCCGTGCTCGACCACGTAATAGCGGTCGGCGACGGTGGATGCGAAGCGGAAGTTCTGCTCGACCAGGAGGATGGTGAAGCCCTCCTTCTTGAGCCGTGCAATGGTGTGACCGATCTGCTGGATGATGACGGGCGCGAGGCCCTCGGTCGGCTCGTCCAGCATCAGGAAGCTCGCGCCGGTGCGCAGGATGCGCGCGATCGCGAGCATCTGCTGCTCGCCGCCGGAGAGCTTGGTGCCCTGGCTGTTGAGACGTTCCTTCAGGTTGGGAAACAGGTCGAAGATCTGCTCGAGCGGCAATCCGCCCGGGCGAACCACCGGCGGCAGCAGCAAATTCTCTCGCACATCGAGACTGGAGAAAATTCCGCGCTCCTCCGGGCAGAACGCGATGCCCATCCGCGCGATCTTGTCGGAGGTCGCGCGGATGATCTCCTGGTCGTTGAACTTCACCGAGCCGGTCCGCTTGCCGATGATGCCCATGATCGACTTCAGCGTGGTCGTCTTGCCGGCGCCGTTGCGGCCAAGCAACGTGACGACCTCGCCTGCGTTCACGTCGAAATTGATCCCGTGCAGGATGTGGGACTCGCCGTACCAGGCTTCGAGGTTGCGGACCTGAAGGATGTTGCCGCCGGCAGCGGTCTTCGCGGGAGCTTCCGCGGTTGCAATCTCAGGCATGACCGGCTCCCAGATAGGCTTCCTTGACGCGCTCGTCCTTGGTGAGCTCGGCGTAATTGCCCTGCGCGAGCACCTGCCCGCGCGTCAGCACGGTGATGATGTCGGAGAGATTGGCGACGACGCTCAAATTATGCTCGACCATCAAGATGGTGTATTTCGCAGAGATGCGCTTGATCAGCGCCGCGATCTTGTCGATGTCCTCGTGGCCCATGCCGGCCATCGGCTCGTCCAGCAGCATCATCTCCGGGTCGAGCGCGAGCGTGGTTGCGATCTCCAGTGCGCGCTTGCGCCCATAGGGCATCTCGACCGCCGGGGTGTTGGCAAACTCGCTGAGGCCGACATCGTTCAACAGTTCCAGCGCGCGGTTGTTGAAGCGGTTGAGCACGGATTTGGAGCGCCAGAAATCGAAGGAGCTGCCGTGCTGGCGCTGAAGCGCGACACGAACGTTCTCCAGCGCGGTGAGATGCGGAAAGACCGCCGAGATCTGGAATGAACGGACGAGGCCCATGCGGGCCACATCGGCCGGCGCCATCGCGGTGATGTCCTGTCCCTTGTACAGGATTTTGCCGGCGGACGGTTTGAGGAACTTGGTCAGAAGATTGAAGCAGGTCGTCTTGCCGGCCCCGTTCGGGCCGATCAACGCGTGGATGCTCCCGCGGCGAACCTTGAGCGCAACGTCGCGGACGGCGAAGAAGCCCGCGAACTCCTTGGTCAAGCCTTCCGTTTCGAGAATGAACTCATCGGCCAAACAGATTTCCCCCTGCCCGCGAAATGCGCGTGGCTATCCTTGGTGTACTTCGGCTTTCCGGAGGCCTTGGAGCCCGTCCCGGAACGCCGCCTCCGGGCGCGGAATATGCCGGAGGTGACGGGGGTTAGGCAAGGCGGAAAGCTGAGCAGATCAGGTCTCCGGCCGGGAGGCTTATGCTCCCTTAGTCGGACTTGATTTGTTGTCGCCTGCCCGGCCTCCCGGCTCTCAAAGCACCGGTTATCAAGCCGTCGTTAACGGTCTTTCGTTCCTTGCGCCAGCCTTCATCAAAAATTTTCCCGCAAGCTGGATCATGTACGCGTTTTTATCGCCGGGAATATTGTCTTGGAATTTGCAAGCGCAGCTCCCTCCGTCGTCAAGTCGATCAGGCAGCGTGATCTCCTGAACACGTGGCTGCGACTTTATGCGCGCGAGCAGACGGCACCGGCGATCTGGGAGTATCAACCCGCGCGGCTCGAGGAAGAGCTGTCCGATCTCATCTATTACACGGTGGACAATTCTGCAGCGGCGCCGCGCCTCACCATCCAGAGCGAAGGCACGCGCATCTCACGTGCCTATGGACATACCGGCAAGGGTGTTCTGCTCGACGACTATATCGGTCCGCAGCTCGTGCCGTTCGTGATGCCGTTCTATCATGAATGCGTGGCGCGCGGGCTTCCGGTCTACAGCGTTGCCGACGTCGACGACATCTACGGCCGCGTGGTTGCCTATGAACGGCTGTTGCTGCCGTTCCAGACCGACGGCACGGTCTGTCACATCATCGCTTCGGTCAAGACGTTCTGCGAGGACGGCGGTTTCGAGATCAAGAATCTGATGCGCGGAAATGACGCGCCGCCGCGCCCGAAACTGCGCGCGGTGATCGACCACGACCTCTTCCATCGCGCACCCGGCCGCATCGCTGCGGCCGACGTTGTCGAATTCGCCGATCAGCCCGGCGTCACCACCGAGATCATCGAGCTGAATTAACCGGCCACGACCTATCTGGTTTTGACGTCCTTGGCATAGATGTCCGGCTTGAAGCCGACCAGGAGTTTGCCGCCGGCTTCGAGCACCGGCCGCTTGATCATCGATGGTTGCGCTAGCATCAACGCCAGCGCCTTCTTCTCGGTGAGGCCTTCCTTGTCGGCATCGGGCAGCTTCTTGAAGGTCGTGCCGGCGCGATTGAGTAGCGTCTCCCAGCCGACCTTGTCGCTCCATTGCTTGAGCTTGTCCTTCTCGACGCCCGCCGCCTTGTAGTCGTGGAATTCATAGGCGACGCCGTGGGTATCGAGCCAGGTGCGCGCCTTCTTCATGGTGTCGCAATTCTTGATGCCGTAGATGATGTTGGGCAAGACCAGTTCCTCGCGCATGCGTGATGCTTCGGCTGCGGCGTTGTACGAAACTCTCCTTCGCGCGACAATATCGCGAACGAAGCCAGCCCTCCGAACGGATACATGATGCACGTCACCCACGATCCCGCCGCGGCCGCGTCGCCGACCATCGACTTCAACGCCTTCCTCGCAGTCGATATCCGTGTCGGCACCATCGTCGACGCCAAACCCTTCCCGGAGGCGCGCAAGCCGGCCTTTCGGCTGTGGATCGACTTCGGCCCCGCGATCGGGGTGCGCAAGAGCTCGGCACAGATCACCGAAAACCATCCGCTGGAGACACTGGTGGGGCAGCAGGTCGCGGCCGTCGTCAATTTCCCGCCGCGCCAGATCGGTCCCGTCATCTCGGAGGTCCTGACGCTTGGCTTCCCCGATGCCGACGGCAACGTCGTGCTGGTGCAGCCGGGCAAGCCCGTGCCGAACGGCGGGCGGCTGTTCTAACGTCTGCACTACTGCCATCGCCTCGTTCCCTTTCGTCAGCCAAGCCGCTCCGACTTGACCAGAATATGATTCGATTATAAAATGACTGACTGATCGTTTTTTATAATTCGCGCCTGCGCCCTGGCTTTTCTGACCACAATTCCAAAACGATTGATCTGTCAATTATTTATGGACCGGACGGATGCCCAAAATCAGCGACAAGAAACGTGAAGACCGGCGTCAGCAGATCCTCGAAGCGGCGCTCGCCTGCTTCTCGGAAGACGGATTTCACCAGACCGGCATGGCCGACATCGTGAAGCGGTCGGGCCTGAGCCATGGCGCGGTCTATCTCTACTTTCAGAGCAAGGACGATCTGATCGAGGCGCTGGCCGACGACCGGCATCGCCGCGAGGCCGTCCTCAATTCGGTCGCGCAGGGCTCCGGCGATCCCATCGAGGGACTGCACGCGCTGGTTCGCGTCTACGCGCAATGGCTCACCGATGCCGCGGGCGAAGCGCGACGCCGCGTCGGCATTCACGGTTGGGCCGAGGCGCTGCGCAACCGCCGCGTCCGCACCAGCGTCGTCGAGGGCATCGCCATGCCGCGCGCGCTGATCGTGGCCCTGGTCGAGCGCGGCCAGCACGACGGCTTGATCAAGCGCGACGTTGGCGCTGACGCGATCGCGCGCGTGCTGGTCGCGATCTTCCAGGGGCTTGTGCTGCAAAAATGCTGGGGCGAGGATTTTGACGTCGCGGCCGGCATGACGGCCGTCTCGAGCGTGATCGAGGGTTTTCGCACGACCAAGACGGACATCAAGCGCCGAAGCAGGACGTGAATGATGTCCTGGATTCACGAGCTTCTCGCCGGCGGCGGCGTCGGCCTCGTCGCGGGGCTGGCGTCGGGCTTCACGGGCACAAGTCCTGGCGGCGGCCTGGTCATCTTCAGCGTGCTGCTGCTCGGCGCGGAGCAACACATCGCCCAGGGCACCTCGCTGATCACGCAGATCCCGCCGACGGGCCTTGCCGGCGCGCGCCGCTATTGGCAAAGCGGCAACCGCAGCCCGCTGCCGTGGATCGTCTGGATCGCCATCGGATTTCTCGCCGGCGGCGCGGGTGGCGGCTATGCCGCGGCCGCCGTCTCCGACGCGGTCCTGCAATGGACCTATGTCGCCTATCTCGTCGCGCTGATCGCGCTCCTGATCCTGCGTCGCGACCGCAAGGACGGCGGCGGCGACGTCCATGATCGCGAGCAGCTGCCCTGGCCTCCCCTTCTGCTCATCGGCTTCCTTGCCGGCTTTTCTTCCGGCTTCATGGGCATCGGCGGCGGGCTCGCGATCACGGTCGGTCTCGCCGCCGGGCTGCGCGTACCGCAGCACCAGGCGCAACTCGTCAGCCTCATCTTCTCGATTATCCCGACCAACATTCCCGCGGCCTGGATCTACTGGAGCAAGGGCCTCATGGTCGGCTGGCCCGCCATCATCGGCATCGTCGCCGGCCTCTGGGTCGGCACCGATCTCGGCGCGCGCTTAGCAAACGGCGTCGGCAAATCGGTGCTGCGCCGGAGCATGATCGCCCTCGTTGCGTTGATGGCGCTCTACATGACCTACAAAGCGGTAGGCTAGTTTCAAGGCCGCGGCGGAATGTTCAGCCCGCGCTGCACGGCCGGACGCGCAAGGCCGCGTTCGAGCCAGGCACCGACCGACGTGAATCGGCTGAATTCGACGAGATCGCCGGCGCCGTAGAAACCGTTGAGATTGCGCACCCAGCCGAGCATGGAGATGTCGGCGATGGTGTAGTCGTCGTCCATGAACCATTGCCGGCCCGTCAGATGCGTCTCCATCACGCCGAGCAGGCGCTTGGCCTCGGCGACGTAGCGGTCACGGGGCCGCTTGTCCTCAAAATCCTTGCCGGCGAATTTGTGGAAGAAGCCGACCTGGCCGAACATCGGCCCGATGCCGCCCATCTGGAAATGCAACCAGGCGAGGGTCTGGTAGCGGCGCGCGGCATCTTCGGGCAAAAGCTTGCCGGTCTTCTCCGCGAGGTATTGCAGGATCGCCCCGGATTCAAACAGCGGCAGCGGCCTGCCACCGGGACCGTTGGGATCGAGGATCGCCGGGATCTTGCCGTTGGGATTGAGCGAGACGAATTCGTCCGTCTTCTGATCGTCCTTGCCGAAGTCGACGAGATGCACCTCGTAAGGCAGCCCGATCTCCTCCAGCATGATCGAAACCTTGACGCCGTTCGGCGTCGGCAGCGAGTAGAGCTGGAGCAGTTCGGGATGCTTGGCCGGCCAGCGCCTGGTGATGGCAAAGGAGGAAAGATCGGACATCGGGACCCCGGCTTCGTTTGTGAGCTTCCGCCTAATCTAGGCGAGCCACCGAACGACGCAAGGTTGAGCGGTCAGCCGGATCATAACGGCCGCAGCAAATGGCCCATGGCGTACGTCATATCGCGCTGGGCGCGCTGCTCGATGAAGAGCTGCCCGGTGACGAGCAGGGCCGCGGTGAAAACGAGCGCGAGCATCGCGGTCGCGAACTGACTGGCATCATTCATCGCCGAGCTTCTCTATCAAATGTTCGGACGGGGAACGCCGGCTGACCATCGGCGGTTCCTATATGCGTCAAATAAATTGCCACTTTTTCCCGAGCGAGACCGGCGTCCAGCCTTCAGTAGTTGATCTCCATCCGCAGCCCGCGCGGATCGACCTTCTCCCCGCCGACCCGCTGCCTGCTGTCGCGTGCCGCAACCGCGCAGGCACAGGCATCGATGAGATCGTCGCGACCGATGCCGGTGCCGTAGCGAAGCGTCAGCCATTTCGGCAAGCGCGTGAAGCCGCGTTGCGTCAGCAGCGCGATGCGCTGCTCGCGACCTTCTGCAGATGTCTTGGTCGCAAGCCGGATTTGCCCTGCCAGATTCCAGAAAATCAATTCCGGATGCGCTTCGCCGATCGTGGCCTGCCGCGCCGGCGTCATGATCTCGTCGACGTCCCGGATCTTGTCCCTGATGTTCCAGAGCTGCGCCGACACACCCCTGCCCTCGCCTTCGTGCTTCCAGTAGTGGCGATTGGCCGCTGCCATGTCCGGAAATCTCCAGAGATCCCGACGCGCACCGAGAAACACGGCAGGGCCAACCAGCTCGCGCGCACGCAGATCGCAAGCGCGATAGCCGCGCTCCTCCAGGCCGATCGGCATGTCGATCATCGCGCGTGCGTGCGGCAGCGCGAGCAGGCGCGTCAGGCCCGGCGAGTAATCGAAACCATGATGGCCACGTTCATCGATCCAGGCAGCGACCCAGCCGAAGCGAAATCCGTCGAGGCCGAGATAGTTCGGCAAATCATGCGTCCATCATTTCAAATTTCACCCGCGCATCGCTTGACATCTGCAAGTTGCGAGCGTAGGTCGTGCGCCCTCGCCAGCACTTCCGCTCGCGAAGCACATCATGAACCGAGCCATGCCGTACCGCTACGCAATCCTGGTCCGCCTGTCGAATGATCTACGGTCAATCGATCGCGAACGCTCGGCTCATGGGAGAGGTCTTGCCTGATAGCGAGATCAAGAGTCCACATCTCACGGACCCTCCCGAGCCGACCGCTCAGGAGGGTTTTTTGTTGCCCAAAGCAATACGTTAAGCAGGACATACGACCATGCGACGATCCGATCCCTTCATGGAACGCGCCCGCGAGCTCTGCCTCGCCGCCGGCGTCGATCCCGACTCGCGCGTTGGCGAAGGACGCGGCCAGCCGGCCTGGTGCTCCTACCGGGACGCCGCGCGCAAGGAGCACCTCGCCCGTGAGGCCGATGCGACCGCCAGCGCGATCGCCGAGCTTCGTCCGCAGGAGGCTCGCTTCCAGAATGCGCCGCTGAAGATCTTCGGCCCGCATGAGGATGCGACGGTGGCGCAGATGCGCAACTGCATGGCGGTTGGCAATGTCGTGTCCGGCGTGATTTGCGCCGACGGCCATCTCGGCTACGCCCAGCCGGTCGGCGGGGTCATCGCCTACGAGAAGCAGATCAGCATCTCGGGCGTCGGCTTCGACATCGGCTGCGGCAACATGGCTGCGAAGCTCGACACGCGCTTCGACGACATTGCGGCGATCGTGCCCACGATCATCCGCGACGTCGCCAAGGTGATCTCGTTCGGCGTCGGCCGCGCCAACGCCGAGCGGGCGGAGCACGCGCTGTTCGACGACGGCGATGCCTGGCGCGAGAGCGACATGGAGGCCTACCGCCAGAAGGCGGTGAGCCAGCTCGGCACGGTCGGGTCGGGCAACCACTATGTCGACCTCATGCGCGACGAGGACGGCTTTGTCTGGATCGGCGTCCACTTCGGAAGCCGCGGTCTCGGGCACACCTCCGCGACGCGCTACCTCAAGGCCGCCGGCGGCAAGGACGGCATGAACGTCCCACCCGCCGTGGTCGACGAGGAGTCCGAGCTCGGCCGGCGCTACATCGCGGCGATGCAGCTCGCCGGGCGCTACGCCTATGCGGGCCGTGAGTGGGTCGTCGAGCGCGTTCGCCAGATCATCGGCGGCAGCGTCACCGAGAGCGTGCACAACCACCACAACTATGCCTGGCGTGAAACCCACGACGGGCGGGATCTGTGGGTGGTGCGCAAGGGCGCGACGCCGGCGTTTCCCGGCCAGAAGGGATTCGTCGGCGGCTCGATGGGTGACGACGCCGTCATCCTCGAAGGCGTCGACAGTCCGGAAGCCAAGGCTTCGCTCTATTCGACCGTGCACGGCGCCGGCCGCATGTTTGGACGCAAGGAGGCGAAGCGGCGCTTCTCGCGCGCAGAGATGGACCGCTGGCTCAACGAGCGTGGCGTCACCTTGATCGGTGCCGACCTCGACGAGAGCCCGATGGCCTATCGCCGCCTGCCCGACGTGCTGGCGGAGCACGCCGGGACCGTACGGGTGCTGCACACGCTGCGGCCGTTCGCCGTCGCCATGGCCGGCGAAGGCGAATTCGATCCGTGGAAGGACTAACGCAAACAGTGGGCGGGAGGCTTGGCCTCCCGCCTGCATCCTCCAATCACCTCGTCAGATATTCGCGCATCAGGACGCGCGCACGATGCAGGCGCACCTTCGCACCGCCTGGTGCAGGCCACCGATGTTCTTTCTGTAGAATGCCATCACATCCTCCGAGAAGAGCCGAAGCAAAATGCCTCGACCGTCAAGAGGGCGCGACGACCCAAAAGGATTCGCGGCGGGCGACAATTTTTTGCGGTCAGCCTCCGACGGCCTGATAGGACAGGCGCTTGAACTCGAAGAAAAACGGATTCCAGAATCCCATATAGCGCTGGGCCATCAGCACACCGGCGGTATTGGCCTGCGGGCAGATCCACCAATGGGTGCCGGCAAGGCCACCCCACTGGAATTCGCCGGTCGAATTCGGGGGATCAAAGGGCGCCGGCGCGAAGGTGACGGCCCCGCCGAGGCCAAAGCCCTTGCCGGGGATGGGCCCGAGATTGGCAAAGCGGATGGTCTGGCCCGCGGGCAACTGGTTCGTCATCATCTGCCGCAGCGTGTCGGGCTTGAGCAGCGCATCCGAGCCGGGCAGCAGGGCACGGACCAGCGCGAGCATGTCGGGCAGGGTCGAGACCAGGCCGCCGTCGCCCGACAGCCGCGGGAACGGCCGCCGATAGGCCTGCGGAAACGGAAGATTGTCGGCTCGCGTCAGGCCCGGCTTCATGGGATCGAGGACGTCGGCACCGGTGTAGAGCGCGACCAGCCTGCCCTGCTGCGCCTCCGGCACATGGAAGCCGGTATCGGTCATGCCGAGCGGATCGAAGATGCGCGCCTTGAGGAAGGCATCGAGGGACTTGCCCGAAACGACCTCCACGACGTGGCCGAGCACATCGGTCGCCACCGAATATTCCCAACCCTCGCCGGGATGATAGGACAGGGGCAGACCGGCGAGCTGGTCGATCATGTCGGCGAGCTGAGTCAGCGGATTGAGCACGCGCGCGTCGTTGTAACCCTTGAACAGCACCGTGCCGGGATCGAAGATGCCGTAGCTGAGGCCCGACGTGTGGGTCAGAAGGTGGCGGATCGTGATCGCGCTCCTCGCCGGCTCGACCTCGGCAAGGCTTGCCGCACCTTGTTTCAGCACCTTGCGATGGCCGAGCTGCGGCAGGAATTTCTCGATCGGGTCATCGAGCCCGATGCGGCCCTCCTCGACCAGCAGCATGATCGAGCAAGTGACGAAGATCTTGGTATTGGAAAACGCGCGAAAAATGTGGTCGGGCCGCAGCGCGGTGCCCGCCTCACGGTCGGCGAAGCCGACGCATTGCTGATCGACGACATCACGGCCGCGCAGCACGGCCCAGGATGCGCCGGGAATGATCTCCTGATCGACGTACCGCTGCATCGCCGTCCGCGCGGCGGAAAAATCCGGTGTTCTGGCGTCCATGTGCTCCCCCAATGATGATTGGGATCGATATAGCGTGAATTCGCCGGATATGAAGCCCGTCCGAACGACGCGGCTCATTCCTGCTTCATGAACGCCGTGACGTGCAGGCGGCGCCGAATCCTCATCCCCTGGCGCTGGTACAGCGCGATGGCCGATGAGTTGCTCGAAAACACGTGCAGGAACGGAATTTCGCCGCGCGCTTCGATCTGACGCGCGACCGCCGCGAGCAGCGCCTGCGCGTAACCCCGCCCACGATGATCAGGGTGGACGCAGACCGCTGTCATCTCGACGAACTTTCCCGGCTTCATCCGCTCGCCGGTCATCGCGACCAGTTCGCCGCCGGCGCGGATGCCGAGAAACGTTCCGAGCTCATGCGTCCGCAGCGCGAAGGGACCGGGCTTGGTCAACTCTGTCAGCGCCATCATGGCGGGAACGTCGGCTGCACCCAGCCGGACGATCTCGGCATCATGAAGCGGACTGTCGGCCGGAGAGCCGATCATCTGCTCGCCAGCGTCGGCCAGCACGACCTTGAAGCCGGCGGGTACATCAACGGGGTCCGGCGTGAACAGCGCGGCGACCTGCGAGGGCGACATGAGTTCGCCGAGCGCGGCAAAGCTCGCCGCGGACATGTCCACCATGTCGGCGAACGGCGTCATGTCTACGGGATAGCGCAGCGCCTGCGGGCCGCCTTCCGCCAGGTGCTTCTGGCTGGTCGTCAGCGCGCTCCAGATCGGACGATCCAGAAGCCGCTCATCGCTGTCGGACACGGGCCTAGTCCTTCTCGAAGCTGACGATGACGGCGGCGTTGGCGATCAGGATGGGGTCGTTGGCCACTTCCGTGGCCGAAGGAATCTCCAGCCCACCCTTGACCGCGGTGACGGTCACGGTGCCGTAGGGAAGCTCCTTGGCAACCGCGTCCTTGTCCACGCTTTCCGGATTGGGCACGGCGATCGTGACATCGACGAACATGTCGTTCGCGGTCTTGTCGATCATGCGGAAGAAACCAAGGCTCGAATGCCGGATCGCATCCGACACCGCACGCTTCGCCGCCTTGGTGGCGTCCCTGCCGTGGACGTCGACGCCCATGCCCATCTCGGTGATACAGCGAACGCGAGTCATTTGATATTCCTGTGGTTGGTTTGGTGATTGGGAATGTCGGAGATCGGAGAGTGCGACACAAGTGTGATTGTCATGTCGGCAGGAGGTCCTCGCCCAGACGTCCGTCATTGCGAGCGCAGCGAAGCAATCCAGAGTCTGTCCGCGGAGGCAGCCTGGATTGGTTCGCTGCGCTCGCAATGACGATGTGGAGACAGCTTCGCTCCATCAATCACCCCTTCGCCTTCTCATGCGCCCGCAGCTCATCGACCAGCACCCGCACGTTCTCCGAATAGTCGATCGGGATCACGACCAGATGCACGCCGCCCTCCTTGAACGCGGCATCCAGCGTCGGGCCAAAGCTGTCGATGCTCTCGATGCGATGTCCCTCGGCGCCGTAGGCTTTGGCATAAAGGACGAAATCGGGATTGCCGAAGGTCATGCCGTAATCGGCAAAATGGTCGACGGCCTGCTTCCAGCGGATCATGCCGTAGGCGTTGTCCTCCAGCACCAGCACGACGAGATTGAGCTTGAGGCGAACCGCGGTCTCCATCTCCTGGCTGTTCATCATGAAGCCGCCGTCGCCGGCAACCGCAAGCACGCGTCGGTCGGGATAGAGCATCGCGGCCAGCATCGCCGACGGCAGGCCGGCGCCCATCGTCGCCAGCGCATTGTCGAGCAGCAGCGTGTTGGCGACGCGGGTGCGGTAGTTGCGCGCGAACCAGATCTTGTACATGCCGTTGTCGAGCGCGACGATGCCGTTCTCCGGGATCACCTGGCGGATGTCGTGCACGATCCGCTGCGGCGTCGGCGGCCAGCGCGCCTCGGTGGCGCGGTCGGCGATGTGCTTCAGAATCTCCTCGCGCAGCGGCAGCAGCGCCGCCGCCTGCGGCAGCTTGCCTTCGAGCCGGTCGGCCAGAAGCTCGAGGCTCGGGCCGACATCACCGACGACCTCGGCGTCGGGGAAATAGACCAGTTCGACGCTCGCCGGCGTGTAGCTGACGTGAATGACCTTCGGCCCCGACGGTCCCATGATGAAGGGCGGCTTCTCGATCGGATCGTGGCCGATCGCCACGATCAGATCGGCCGCGTCGATCGCGTCATGGACGTAGTCGCGCTCGGACAGCGCTGCCGTGCCCATGTAGAGATTGGTGCCGCCGGGCACGGTGCCCTTCCCCATCTGCGTCGTGAAAAACGGAATGCCGGTCCGCCGTACGAAGCTGGCGATGCCGTGGGTCGAGCGCGGCCGGCTCGTGGCGGCGCCCATCATCACCAGCGGTCGCTTGGCGGCCAGGATCATGTCGGCGGCGCGGTCGAGCGTGGTGCGATGGGCGACCGGAATTTCAATCGGGTGAACCGGGATCACGGGCGCGGCAGGGACTTCATCGCCGGCGATATCCTCGGGCAGTTCGAGATGCACGGGCCCCGGCCGCTCCTCCATCGCGACGCGAAACGCGTCGCGCACCACGGTCGGAATGCTGGAAGCGCTGACGATCTGCCGCGACAATTTTGTCAGCGGCTTCATGGTCGCGACCACATCCACGATCTGGAAACGCGCCTGCCGGCTGCTCATGATCGGCTTCTGTCCGGTGATCAAGATCATCGGCATCGCGCCGAGATGGGCATAGGCCGCACCCGTGGACAAATTGAGCGCACCGGGGCCGAGCGTCGAGAGGCAAACACCGGGCTTGCCGGTGAGCCGGCCATGCGTCGCCGCCATGAAGGCGGCGGCCTGCTCGTGGCGGGTCAGCACCAGCTCGATTTTAGAGGTGCGGAGCGATTCGACGAGGTCGAGATTTTCCTCGCCGGGCACGCCGAAGATGCGATCGACGCCTTCGTTCTCCAGTGCCGCGACAAACAGGTCCGATCCTTTGACTTTGTGGTCCTGCCCGCTCATGTCGCCTCCCGGTCGCTGTGCTGGCTCCCGTGTCCACAGGAGCGCGCGCATCGTACCGGTCCGCGGCGCGGGCACAACTCACAAAGAAGCGCCCTCTCACAGCTTCGCCGTGGCGAAAATGCCTGAGATCCAGTCGAGGAAGACGCGCAGGCGCAGCGCGAGCTGGCGGTTCTGCGGATAGAGTGCGGAGAGCGGCGTCGGCGATGGCGGATAATCCGCGAGCACCTCGACCAGCGTGCCGCGGGCGAGATCCTCCGCAAAGCGATAGCGGGGCGCCTGCGCCAGGCCGAAGCCGAGCCGCGCGAGATCGGCCATGGTGTCGGAATTGTTGACGCGAACCCGGCTCGGCAACACGATGTGGCGCAAGCCACCGGCAACGGAAAATTCCAGCGGCAGCACATCGCCGGTCCGCGAGGAGATGAACGCCACCATCTGATGGCCGTCGAGCCTATCGGGCGCCGCGGGCATGCCGTGACGCGCGAGATAGGCCGGGCTCGCCACCGTGATCTCCGCGACCGTGCCGAGGCGGCGCAAGATCATCCCGCTGTCGTCGGGCTCGCCCGACCGGATCACGCAATCGATGCCCTCGCGCACGAGATCGACCAGCCGGTCGCCCTGCCCGATCTGCAAATCGAGCTGCGGATAGCGCGCCAGGAATTCCGGCAGGTGCGGCAGGATGAAGGTGCGGGTCAGCAAGGGATGTGCGTCGATCCGGAGCAAGCCGCGCGGCTGCGCATCGCGCATCGCGGCTTCCGCTTCCTCGACCTCCGCCAGGATGGCGACGCAGCGGCGGTAATAATCCTCGCCGTCGAGCGTCGGCGTGACGTGCCGCGTGGTGCGTTCGAGCAGCCGTGCACCGAGACGCGTCTCGAGACCACGCAGCACCTCGCTCGCGGTCGAGCGGGGAATGCCGAGGTCGGCCGCGGCAGCCGTAAAACTCTGCCGTTCGACGAGGCGGATGAACAGGCGCATGGCGTCAAAGCGGTCCATGGCCGATTGTTCACCACAGCCGACAAGTGATGGCAAGCGCCGGGCGATTATCCGGAGGGCGCGATCAGCTATCTCGGGGCGGAAGACCCCCGAGGAGGCCCATCATGACCAACCAACATCAACGTGCCGCCATCGTCACCGGCGGCTCCCGCGGCATCGGCGCAGCCATCGCCCGCCGGCTGGCACGGGACGGAATCGCGGTTGCGATCAACTATGCGAGCGGCCAGGCGGCCGCCGGCGCGCTCGTCGCCGAGATCGAGGCCGCCGGCGGACGCGCCCTCGCCGTTCAGGCCGATCTCGCCGATCCGACAACGCCGGCCCGGTTGTTCGATGCGGCCGAGCAGGCCTTCGGCGGCGTCGACATCCTCGTCAACAATGCCGGCGTGATGGAGCTCGGACCCCTCGCCGAGGTGACCGACGAAGCCTTCGCGCGGCAGACATCGATCAACCTCGACGGCGTATTCCGATCGTTGCGGGAAGCTGCACGCCGGCTCCACGACGGCGGCCGCATCGTCAGCTTCTCGTCCAGCGTCATCGGCCTCTATCAGCCCGGCTACGGCGTCTATGCGGCGACCAAGGCCGCGGTGGAAGCCATGACCCACATCCTCGCCAAGGAACTCGGCAGCCGGCGCATCACCGTCAACGCGGTCGCGCCCGGGCCGGTCGAGACCCGGCTCTTCCTCGCGGGCAAGAGCGAGCAGCAGGTGCGCGCGATCGCCGGCATGAACCCGTTCGGCCGGCTCGGGCAGCCCGACGATATCGCCGGAATCGTCGCCTTCCTCGCCGGAGATGACAGCGGCTGGGTCAACGGCCAGATCGTCCGCGCCAATGGTGGCGTGGTCTGAAGCACCCTTACACGGAGAGAACCATCATGCCTTTCGCCAACATCAAGATCCCGCAGGCCGCGCTGTCGCGCACACAGAAGGCGGAGATCGTGCATCGCCTCACCGCGCTGTTCGTCGACTATTTCGGCGAAGGGGCGCGGCCGCACACGATGGTGCTGATCGAGGAAGTCGGCGACGGCGGCTATGGCCGCGCCGACGAGGTGTTCGTCGTTCCCGAGGCGTATCGCGCCAGGGACGCGGTCACCTGACCTTGAGGCTGAGCTCGGTGCCGCCCTTGAGCGGCAGCGTCATCGAGACGAAGCCGTTGTTGGAATCGCGGATGAAATCGAGATAGTCCGGCTCGGCGTTGTCATTCATGACATAGCCGCCGACGCGCAGCTGCGGCGCGACGATCTCGATCACCTCGCGGGCCAGCGACGGCTCCTCCTCGCGCGGCCAGCCGTCGATCAGGACGAAATCGACGGGCCCGCCGAGATCGCGCAACGTCTGTCGCGCATCGCCCTCGCGGATCTCGGCGTAGTCGGCAAGGCCTGCGTCCGTGAGGTTGCGCCTCGCGGTCTCGACCTTGGCCGGCACGATCTCCGAGCCGATCACCGTGCCGCCGCCATTGTCCCGGATGGCCGCCGCGAAATAGAACGTGGACATGCCGACCGAGGTTGCGAACTCGGCCACGCGCGTCGCGCGCAGGCCGCGACACAAGAGATAGATCAGCTCGCCCTGCTCCGGATGGATCGAAAAACCCTGCTCGGCATAGGCGTGCGGATCGCGGCTGTTGAAGCCGCCGCGCGGGCCGCCGCCGGACGGACGCTGCCGCGCGCCTTGCAGGCGCGCGATGACGGCGTTGACGCGCGCGTCCTGAATGGGACTGTGGATCCGATCGCTCATGGATTGCCTCACTTGCCAGTCCGTTACTTGCCGAGGATTTCCGCGGCGGCGCGGTCCAGGATCGCAGCGATGCGGCGCGCCTCTGCGGCGTCACCGCCGTGCCTGGAGCGCAGCGCGCGCTTCAGATTGTGGCGCGCACGATGCAATTCGTCGGACGCATCCGCATCGAGATCGCCGACGCCGGCAAAGGCTTCGCGCACCTCGTCCATGCGGCGACCGATCCGCGACAGCGCTTGCAGGATCGCATCTGCGGTCGCGCGGTTCTCGGCAAGATGCGCCTCACCCTGCGCCGTGATGCTGTAGAGCTTGCGGCCGCCATCCTGCGCGACGCTGCTGTGGCCGACCTCTTCGAGATAGGTCAGCGCCGGATAGATCACGCCGGGGCTCGGCGTGTAGAAGCCGTCGGAGCGTTCCTCGATGATCTTGATCAGCTCGTAGCCGTGCGCCGGTTTTTCGGCGAGCAGCGCCAGGATCACCAGTTGGAGGTCCTGCGATGACAGCCGCCTTGCGCCGGGAAAGTCGCCGCCCGGGCCGCCGCCGAAGAAGCCATGCCCGCCACGGCCGAAGCGATGCCGCCCGCCGTGCCGGCCCATGGCGAAAGCAAACTGGAATTCCCGATCGTCCCGGCCATGCCGGCCATGATGCTTATCTCGAAACATATCTTACGTCTCCGCTGTCAGATATATCGTAAGATACGTTTTGAGATACAATCTGCAAGGCACGAGTCCGTGATTTCGCCTCACGCCCTCTTTCACCAGCAAAATCAGCGCGTAGGCTTGACACTCCTCTGACATGCCGCTGGTATGTCAGTTATGACCACGACCTCTCTGGACCGCGACCGCGCCTATGCCCTGCTCCGCGATCTCGTCATGTCAGGCGAGTTCGCCCCCGACGAGCCGCTGTCCGAGCGCAGCCTGTCGAGCCGGCTCGCGCTCGGCCGGACCCCGGTCCGCGAGGCGCTGAAGGCGCTCGCCCAGGACGGCCTCCTCACCATCCATCCGATGCGCGGCACCTTCGTGCGGCAGATGTCGTTCGACGATCTGCGCGAGATCCATGAATTGCGGCTCGCGCTCGAAGGCATGGCGGCCTATCTCGCCGCGACGCGCGGGCCGACAGCGCCGCTGCGACACTGCGCGGAGGAGCTGCGCCGGATCCAGTCAGGCGCGACGCTCGATGTCGAAGAGGCGCAGCAGGTCGGCTGGGCCTTCCACGATGAGCTGTTTCGCGCGACCGGCAACGGCCGGCTGGCGCAATCCTACGACAATCTGCGCGCGCAGAGCGGCCTCGCTCTCCAGAAGATGCGGCAATACAGCATCGAGCGCACGCGCCAGGCCGTCGGCGAGCACCTCGATATCTACGCAGCCATTGAAGCGCACGATCCCGATGCCGCGCAGCATCGCATGTGGCGGCACCTCTCATCCGCATTCGAGGCGCGCCTCACCGCGCTCGGCGCCATCCGCACGCAATATCCGGGACAAGGAGACCGCCATTCATGATCCGGCCGCTGCTCAGATTGCCGCTCGTATTCCAGATGCTAATCGGCCTTGCCGCCGGCCTCTGTGTCGGCCTGCTCTGGCCGGATGTCGGCGCGAGCCTGCGCCCGATCGGCACCGCCTTCGTCGAGGCGGTGAAGATGATCGTCATTCCCGTGGTGTTCGCGGCCGTCACGCTCGGCCTCTACCGGATGGGGAGCGAGCTGAAGATTCTCGGGCGCGTCGCTGCGATCAGCCTCGGCTATTTCTACCTTGCGACCGTGATTTCGATCCTGATCGGCTTGCTCCTCAACGCCGCCTTCCATCCCGGCGCCGGCGCGCCGCTGGCGGCTACCGGCAAGGTGCCGCAGAACCTTGCGGTCACGGTCGACTGGATCAAGTTCTTCATGGACATGATTCCCTCGAACATCGTCGCCGCGATGGCCGAGCAGAGGATCCTGCCGACGCTCGTCTTCGCCATTCTGTTCGGCCTCGCCCTGGCCTCGGTCGGCAAGGTCGGCGAGCCCATGGTTGCCGTGCTCGAAGCGGTGATGGCGGCGATGTTCAAGATCACCAAATGGATCACCTCGCTGGCGCCGATTGCGATCTTCGCGGTGATGGCGTGGCTGTTCGCGACGCAAGGCCTCGCCACCGTGCTCGCGCTCGCAAAACTCGTCGGCGTGATGTATCTCGGCCTCGCCATCATGGTGGTGATCTTCTGGCTGATGCTGCTTGCGATCGGCGAGAAGCCGATTGCCGTCACGAAAGCGGTGATGGAGCCGATGATCCTCGCCTTCTCCACCCGCTCCTCGGAAGTGACCTTGCCGCTGCACATGGAGAAGCTGCGGGCGATGGGCGCCTCGGAGCGCATCGTCTCGGTGGTGCTGCCGCTCGGCTACGCCTTCAACCGGGACGGCGCCATCATGTATTTCGCGCTGGCCGTCACCTTCCTCGCGGAGGCCTATGGCGTGACGCTGACCTGGTCGACCCTGTTCACCATCGTCATGGTCACCACCATCGCGAGCAAGGGCAGCGCCAACGTTCCCTCCGGAGGCCTCGTCGCCATCGCCATGGTGCTGTCGGCGATCGGGCTGCCGATCGAGGCGCTCGCGATCATCGCCGGCGTCGACGCTTTCCTCGACATGGGCCGTACCGCGATCAACGTGTTCGGCAATACGGTCGCGGTGAAGCTGGTCGAACGGTTTGCGGGCGACGTGGCCGCCGACGAGGCGCAGCCTGTGACAACGGGCCTGCAAGTGCAGGACGCCTGATGAGCGCCGAGCAACCCCATGTCGATCTGCGCAGCGACACCGTCACGCTGCCGACGGCGGCGATGCTGGAGCGCATGCAGCGCGCCCCGCTCGGCGACGACGGCCGCGAAGGCGATCCGACCGTCCGCGAGCTCGAGGCGCGCGGCGCCGCGTTGACCGGCAAGGCGGCCGCCCTATTCGTGCCGAGCGGCACGATGGGAAATCTGCTGGCGATGCTCGTCCATGCCGAGCGCGGCAAGGATGTGTTCGCGGATAGCGGCGCGCATCTGCTCAATTCCGAGCTCGGCAGCGTCGTAGAGATCGCAGGGCTGGTGCCGACGCCGATGCCGGGCCGTCGCGGCGCGATGGACGAAGCGGCGCTCGAAGAAGCGATCCGCACCTCGGGCCAGCCCGGCCTGATTGCGATGGAGACGACGCATAATGGCGCCGGCGGCACCGTGCTGCCCCTCGCCCATATGATGCGAATTCATGCGCTCGGACAGGCCAACGGATTTGCCGTGCATCTCGACGGCGCCCGCCTCTTCAACGCTTCGGTTGCGCTCGACGTATCGGCGGCACGGATCGCCGAGCACGCCGACAGCGTGATGGTCTGCCTGTCCAAGGGCCTGAGCGCGCCGGTCGGCAGCCTGCTCTGCGGGAGCCAGGCGTTCATTGCAAAGGCGCGGGCCTTGCGAAAGCTCGTCGGCGGCACCATGCGCCAGTCCGGCATCGTCGCGGCCGCCGGCCTCGTCGCGCTGGAGACCATGATCGCGCGCCTCTCCGAGGATCATGCGGCGGCAAAACGGCTCGCCGCCGCCTTGAGCTGGCTCGACCCCGCGCTCGCCGATCCCGACCACGTGCAGACCAACATCCTGCGCATCGACGTCTCCGCGAGCGCGCGCGAGGCCGCAGCATGGGCCGAGGGCGTGAAGCGCCGCGGCATCCTGGTGCAGGCCAGCGGTCCCTCGCAGCTCCGGCTCGTCACCCATCGCCACATCGACGAGGCCGCGGTGGACCGCACCATTGCCGCGTTCGCAGCGCTCGGCCGCTAGCATGCGCATTGCACGCCGCACGTAGCGTGCTATCGCTGGCGTCATGACTCCAAGGAGCTTCGAGACCCGCTGTCTGCGCCTGCCCGCCGTCACCAAGGTGGTTCAGTGGGAGGGCACCTCCGTGTTCAAGGTCGGCGGCAAGATGTTCGCGCTCGGCGGCGGCTTTGCGGCGCGCTCCGGCGGCTACATGTTCAAGGTCTCGAACATGGCCTATGCGATGCTGATCGAGCACGGCATCGCGCGGCCGGCACCCTATCTGGCGCGCGCCAAATGGGTACAGCTCGTCGGAAACGACGCGTTGTCGGATTCCGAGCTCGCTACCTATCTGGCGCAGGCCCATGCGTTGATCGTGGCCAAACTGACGCGGAAGACGCGCAAGGAACTTGGGCTCGCACCGCCGGCATGACGGTCTCCGCGTGCAGCACTCAGCTTGCTCGCGGCGACATTGAGATTCCCCGATATACTGCCGGTTCTGGATTCGATTTAGAAGATCGGGCCGCCGACCAGGATATCAAGCTGATCCGGTCCGAAACCCAGGCCATCGACGAGCGGAGAAGCGGCGCGTCCGGGATCAGCGGTTTTTCGTGCCGTCGGCGTTCGTCGCGCGCAACAGATTGTCGCGCAGTGTGCTTACCGTCTTCTGCACCACCGGAAAATCGTCGCCGAGGCCGGTGGCCTCGATCAGGGATCCACTGAGATCCTGTTCGATCAGCTTGCGCCCCGCAGGCATCAGGCTCACCCGCACCTGTCGCTCGTCCGCGGGATCGCGCTGGCGCCTGATGAAGCCCATCTGCTCGAGCTTCTTCAGGATCGGCGTCAGCGTGTTGGATTCCAGGAACAGCTTCTCGCCGAGCGCGCTGACGGTCAGGACGTCCTCGTCCGACAGCGCCACCATGGCGATGTATTGGGTGTAGGTCAGCCCGACCTTGTCCAGCAGCGGCTTATAAGCCCGGCCGAAGGCGAGATTGGCCGAATAGATCGCAAAGCACAGGAAATTCGACAGTTTCCGGCCTTTGCCGGCGGTTTTGGGGGAACGGGCCACGGGAACCTCCGCAATTCGTGATCTGCCAATCCATATAAATCGCATCCGATTAAATCGGAAGAGCTTGACCACCGGAGATGGCGGCTCTATTTCACATCGCATCCGATTAGATCGGACACGATCTTAATCCAACGAAGGGATACGACCATGACCACCGCTGCAACGCTCCTCTTCTCCGGCAAGACCCACGTCACCTCCGGCCACGACGGCGCCGCGCGCTCGGGCGACGGCTCGCTCGACATCAAGCTGGCCCAGCCGCACCCGGCCGCCGAAAATCTGTTCGCCGCCGCCTGGTCGGCCTGCTACCTCGGCGCGCTCGGGCTTGCCGCCGCCCAGCGCAAGATCAAGCTGCCGAGTGAGCCGTCGGTCGAGACCACGATCGATCTGAACAACGCGGGCGGCGCCTTCTTCCTGCGCGCCCGTCTCGACGTCAGCGTCCCCGGCATCGATCGCGCGATTGCGCAGGAATTGATCGAAGCCGCACACGGCATCTGCCCCTATTCCAAGGCGGTGCACGGCAACATCGAGGTGACCACCACCCTCGCCTGAAACGCCACGACGCGGACCGGCCGGAGACCGGCCGGGCTCGCGCGGCGCTGACCATCGAGCGATCACAAGGAGCCGATCATGAGCTACCGACTTTTGCGACCCCTGCGCGTGCTGGCGAGCGCAGCCGTGCTCGCCGCCAATCTCGTCACCCTGCCCGCTGCGGCGCAGCCGGCCGGCGTCACGCGCACCGACCTCCAGCGCCACGATCTCAGTGCGCCCGGGCACGAAGCCGTGCAGGTGCGCGTCGACCTCGCCCCCGGCGCGGCGTTCGGCCGGCACACCCATCCGGGCGAAGAGATCATCTACGTGCTGGCGGGCGCCATCGAATATGACGTCGAAGGCAAGCCGCCGGTGACGCTGAAGGCCGGCGACGTGCTGTTCGTTCCGGCCGGAACGGTGCATGCGGCGAAGAATGTCGGCAACGACACGGCAAGCGAGCTTGCGACCTATATCGTCGAGAAGGACAAGGCGCTGCTCACGCTGGCGAAGTGAGAAACACTGCCGCCATTGACCCGGGAATAATATCTGACTAAAGTCCGACATCATGCTCGACCCCGTTTCCCGCGTTCGCCGCTTCAATCGCGCCGTCACCTCCGCCGTCGGCGCGCTCGATAATTCATTCCTCGGACGCGGCCGGCCGCTGGGTGCCGCGCGTGTGCTCAATGCGATCGGACAGGGCCGCTCGGACGTGGCCGATATCCGCGACTATCTCGGCCTGGATTCCGGGCTGATGAGCCGGCTGCTCCGCAGCCTCGAGGACGAAGGGCTGATCGAAACCACCGCGCATGCCGACGATGCACGCCGTCGCGTTGCCACGCTGACGCGCACCGGCCGGCGCGAGTTCGCGGCCTATGAGGCGCTGTCAAACAAGCAGGCCGAGGGGTTCCTCGCGCAACATTCGCAAGCCGAGGCGCTGCTGGCGGCGATGGATCTGATCGCCTCCGCATTGACGCGCGAGCGCATCTCGCTGGACGAGATGGATCCGCGCAGCGACGAGGCACGCTATTGCCTCGGCGAATATTACGCCGAGCTCGGCCGCCGCTTCAAACAGGGTTTTGACGTGTCGCTGTCGCGCGACCCCAACGCCAAGGACATGCGCCGGCCGCGCGGCACGTTCATCGTTGCGATGTCGGACACGCTGCCGATCGGCTGCGTCGGGTTGAAGGGAACCGATCACGGCTACGCCGAGATCAAGCGTCTCTGGGTCGCTCCCGCCGCGCGCGGATTGCGGCTCGGCCAGCGCCTGATGGACACGGCCGAAGATGCTGGGCGCGAGCTCGGCATCGCACTGCTGCGGCTCGACACCAACAGCGCGCTCGCCGAGGCCGGCCAGCTCTACCGCAAGACGGGGTGGAGGGAAATTCCGCGGTTCAACGACGATCCCTACCCGGACCTGTTTTTCGAGAAACGCATCTGATGCGAATGGGGTCTCGTCACGTCGTCCGGGTCGGGCGCACGACGATCTCGTTGACGTCGACATCATCGGGCTGCTCGATGGCGAAGCGCACCGCGCGGGCGATGGCATCCGGCCGCAGCGCAATCGCACGATAGGTCTTCATTGCCGCGGCCGCCACGGGATCGGTGATGGTGTCGGCGAGCTCGCTCTCGACCACGCCGGGGTGGACGCAGGTGACGCGGATGTTGTCGTGCTCCTGGCGCAGGCCATCCGAAATCGCTCGTACCGCATATTTGCTCGCGCAGTAAACCGCCGCTGTCGGCACCACGCTCAGCGCACCGATCGAGGCGATGTTGATGACCTGACCCGAACCGCGCGCCGCCATCTCCGGCAGCACGGCCGCGATGCCGTAGAGCACGCCCTTGATGTTGACGTCGACCATCCGGTCCCACTCCTCGACCTTCAGCGAGGCCATCAGCGACAGCGGCATCACGCCGGCATTGTTGACGATGACGTCGACACGGCCCCAGGCGCCGCGCGCGGCGTCCGCAAAGGCGGCAACACTGGCGCGGTCGGTGACGTCGAGCGGATGCGCGAGCGCCGTTCCGCCTGCCGCATTCAGTTCGGCCGCGAGCGCCTTCAGTCGATCGGCGCGCCGTGCGCCCAGCAGGACTTTCGCGCCGGCCGCGGCCAGCTCGCGCGCGATGCCCGCGCCAATGCCGCTGGAGGCACCGGTGATGAGAATGACTTTGTCGATCGGCATGAAGCTCTTTCCCGTCGCGTTCGAAGTGATGACGGGAAGATGGACCGGCGCCGCTGTCATGATAAGACGACAATACCTAACCACACTGACAAGTTGCGCTAACCGATGGAACCTGACCTCAACGCCCTCGCCGTCTTTGCGCTGGTCGCCGAAGAGCGGAATTTTCGTGCCGCCGCGGACCGTCTCGGCGTCACCCGCTCGGCGGTGAGCCAGACGATCCGGCGGCTGGAGGAAACCCTCGGCATCGCGCTGGTCCAGCGCACGACGCGCAGCGTCAGCCTGACCGAGGCCGGCGAGCGGCTTCATGCGGAGGTCGCCCCTGCCATCGCCGACATGCGCGCCGCCCTCGATAGCACCGAGGCGTTGCGCGGGCGGCCGCGCGGACTTTTGCGGCTCGCGGTCTCCTCCATTGCCGAGCATTTTCTGTCGGGCCCGTTTCTGGCGGCCTTCACGGCAACCAATCCGGAGGTGCAGCTCGACATCACCGTGACCGACGCGGAATTCGACATCGTCGCCGCGGGCTACGACGCCGGCGTCCGCCTCGGCGAAGTCATCGAGCAGGACATGGTCGCGGTGCCGATCGCCGGCGACGAACGCCAGCTCGCGGTCTGCGCGCCTGATTTCCGCGACCGTTTTGGCGTCCCCTCGCACCCGTCCGAGCTCGCCTCCTTTCGCTGCATCGGCTGGCGCCCGGCGCCGAACGCCCCGCCCTATCGCTGGGAGTTTGCGGATAGCGGCAAGGAGTTCAGCGTCGCGGTCGCACCTGAGATCACCACCAACGACATGGCACTGATGATCAAGCTGGCGGTGGCCGGCGCCGGCATCACCTTCGGCATGGAGGCGAGCTTTCGTCCAGCGTTTGCGCGCGGCGAGTTGGTGCCGATCCTGGAAGACTATTGCCCCGCCTTTGCCGGCTTCTATCTCTACTACCCGAGCCGCCGCAATGTTGCACCGAAGCTGCGCGCGCTGATCGAGCATCTGCGGCGGCGCGGGTAAGCCGGAGGACCCTGCCGTGACCAGAGACGACCTTGCCAGTTTCTACCGCGACTACATCGCCTGCCTGAACCGGCAGGATTGGCCGGCGCTCGGGCAGTTCGTGCATGATGACGTCGCCCACAACGCGCGGCCATTCGGGCTGACGGGCTATCGCGCGATGCTGGAGCGGGATTTTCGCGAGATTCCGGATCTGCGCTTCAACATCGAACTGCTGATAAGCGATCCACCCCGCATCGCGGTCCGGCTCAAATTCGATTGCAAGCCGGTCGGGACATTCCTGGGGCTTGCCGTCAACGGCAAGCGCGTGTCATTCTGCGAGAACGTGTTCTACGAGTTCAGCGACGGAAAGATCCAGCAGGTATGGTCCGTCGTCGACAAGGCCACGATCGAGGCGCAGCTTTAGCCCTCGGATAGCTGCACCGACCATGATCTGTTCGCCCTCCCTTGTGATTTGCTTCGCGCGAGAAGCAGACCTGCAACGGAAGCAATGACCAGGGCGGCCCCGGCCAGCATCCACAGCGACGGCGTCTCGCCGAGAAACGCCCAGCCGAGCAGCACCGCAATAATCGGATTGACGAAAGTGTAGGTCGAAACCAGCGTGGACGGCACCTGCTTGAGCAGCCAGATATAGGCTGCGAAGGCGACGACGGTGCCCATCAAGGTCAGGTAGGTCCAGCCTGCAATCGATGCGGCCGATATGCTGGACAGATGCAGCCCGCCGAGCTCGCCGCGCGCCGCGCCAATCGCCAGCAACACCACGCCGCCGGCGAGCAGCTCCAGGCCGGACAGCGCGACAGGCGAGGAGGTTCCGGAATGGCGCTCGGACACGAATGTCCCGGCGGCCCAGGACAGTGCTGCGCCAAGCAGCAGAAGGACGTCGCTCGCGCGCAGCCCGTCCCTGCCGGCGGACGCTTCATGGGACGCAATCAGCGCAACCCCCGCGACACCGGGAATGAGGAACGCCACGGTCTTCCAGTTTGGCCGCTCGCTGCCGGGAAAGATGACCTGCAACAGCACGATCCAGAGCGGAATGGTTGCGAGCAGCACCGCAGCAAGCCCCGAATGCACCCGCTGCTGGGCGTAGGCCAGCACGCCGTGGCATCCGACGAAGAAAAGCACGCCGCAGATCATGGCGACGAGGCAGGTCTTCCGCGGCGGCGAGGATGCGCCGGCCGCGCGTGCGGCGCCGAACAGGATGGCGCCGCCCATCAAGCAGCGCGCCGCCATCAGCGTGAATGGCGGCAGGGATTGCAGGGCAAGCGCGAGCGCAAGATAGGTCGAGCCCCAGACGAGGTAGATGGCGGCAAACGCCGAGACGATCGCCAAATGCACACTTGAAGGCGGCATAATCAGCTCATAACCTGTTATATGGTTAGACAAACCTTGCAGGTGCCGTTTGCGTTCCCAACAAACTGACAGGTCCCGCGAGAAGGAGGGCGGCGAAGAGCTGGCGATCCGTTTCGTCAACACGGCGGCTTGGCGGTTGCGCGATCCCTCCGAGGAACGGCTTGCCGACGCCGGCGCATTGCTGACGTGGCTCGGAGGAAGCGGGGTTGGAAGTGCGCGCGATCTGAAACGAATCCGGTCGGCGTGGCGGGCCGACGTCGCACGCTGCGAGGCGGCGTATTGCGAAGCGATCACTCTGCGCGAGGCGATCTACGAGATTCTCGTCGCCCGGATAAGACGCCGCGCGCCTCCCCGCGAGGCCCTCGAGGCCTTCAACCGGATGCTTGCCCGGACGATGCCGGCGGCGGCGCTCGCATGGGATTCCGGTGACGTCACATGGAACCTGCGACCCGAGGGCGACGGCCTCGACTGGCTCAAGCCGATCATCATTTCGGCGGCCGCGCTGATGACAGGGCCGCGGGCGCATCGCGTGAAGCAATGCGAGGATGACCGCGGATGCGGTTGGCTCTTTGTCGACGAAAGCCGCGCACAAAACCGGCGATGGTGCGCGATGGGCGATTGCGGAAACCGCGCCAAGGCGCACCGGCACTATCAGAGGGCACGGCAGAACGAGCGCGGCTGACGAGCCCCCTGCTTCACGCCGCCGCCGGCACCACCTCACCCCGCGGCTTCGCGAACGGCCGGAAGTTCATCGCCATCAGGAACGCACCCAGGCCCATCGCCCAGGAGAGGATGTAGAGCCAGGCGTAGCTGGAGAAGGCGTCGTAGATCAGGCCGCCGGCGAGCGGACCGGTGGCCATGCCGAGGCTGCCGGCCATCGCGGTGCCGCCGATCACCGTGCCCATCATGCGCAGCGGAAAGTTTTCACGCACCAGCACCGCGTAGAGCGGCATGGTGCCGGCGTAGATGAAGCCGAAGACGGCGCCGACCGCGTAGAACGTCGCGAGCTGGTGCGCGAAGGCATAGGCGAGTGCGCCGAACGCCTGGAGCAGCAGGCCCGTCACCAGCACGCGCTTGGCGCCGAAGCGGTCACCCATCAGGCCGAAGGCGATGCGCCCGCCCATCCCGGCAAAACCCTCAATGCTGTAGATCGTCACCGCCGCGACCAGCGGAATGCCGCAGCTCACGGCATAGGAGACGGTGTGGATGATCGGGCCGGAATGGGTGGCGCAGCAGAAGAAATTGGTGGCAAGCAGGATCATGAATTGCGGCGAGCGCAGCGCCTCGCCCATCGACATCTCGCCCTGCGCGGCGCCCTCGCCCGTTGGTGCGGCCACGGCGTGTGCAAGCGCCGGCGGACGGCGTACCACGAACGAGACCGGAATCATGATGGCGCCGACCACCAGCGCCACGATCTGCATCGAGGTGCGCCAGTCATGGCCGGAGACGAGCCAGGCCGCGAGCGGCGCCATCGTCATCGGCGCCATGCCCATGCCGGCCGAGACCAGCGAGACGGCGAGGCTGCGATGGGTGTCGAACCAGCCGGTAACCGTCGCCATCATCGGGGCGAAGATCGCCGCACAGGAGGCGCCGACCAAGAGGCCGAACAGGAACTGGAACGCGAGCAGCGAGGTGGCGTGGCTGGCCGCGAACAGGCTCAGCGACAGCACGGTCGATCCCGTCAGCACCACCGGCAGCGGCCCGAGCCTATCCGTCAGCGTGCCCCAGGCCATGCTGGTGAAGGCCATTGCCAGAAAGCCGATCGTCATCGCGCTGGAAATGCCGGTCACCGACCAGCCGGTATCCTTTGCGATCGGCTGCAGGAACACCGGCAGCGAAAACATGCCGCCGATCGCGACGCAGCCGAGCAGGCCGCCGGCGGCGACGATCACCCAGCGATAGGAGGAAGTGTTCATGTTGGTCTCCCGTCAGGTCTGTCTCACTTGGAAGACGAATGGGAACAGCGCCGGCCGACAGTGCGGCGTCATTTTTGCCGCACCCTTTTGGAACCTGCCAACAAAAAAGTCGAAAACAACCCCATGCACAGTAGCCGGCCTCTGCGACATCAATGACTTACGATGCCGGCGACGTGCGATGCGGGAACCCGATTTGACACGTCGGGCAAAACACCGGCACGATGAGCATCGTCCCGCTCATCAGCTCCCGTCGACCTCGCGCCACGCGGTTGCGGCCATGTCTGTGGCCGCGTTCGGCGTCCGCCGCGAAGAGCCGCCCCACAGCGAATTCCAGGGAAGCATCCATGCCGAAGATCGACATCGCGGCCGTGCCAGCCCGCAAAGGCTCCGGCTACCCGGCGCCCTTCAACGCGCCTTGCGCCGAGCGTATCCGGCAGCGGCTCGGCGATGCCGGGGAACTGGCTGATTTCGGCGTCAACCTGATGCGCCTGCCGCCGGGCGGCTGGTCGAGCCAGCGGCACTGGCATTCGCATGAAGATGAGTTCGTCCATGTGCTCGAAGGCGAAGTGACGCTGATCGAGGACGGCGGCGAAACCGTGCTGCACGCGGGCGATTGCGCCGCATTCCCGAAGGCAAGCGGCAACGGCCATCACATGATCAACCGATCAAATGCAATGGCCGTCTATCTCGAAATCGGCTCGCGCTCACCCGACGATCTCATCACCTGCTCCGACGTCGACATGATGAGCCCGGCGTCCGACGGCCGTTTCCTGCACAAGGACGGCACGCCCTATCCGGCGTGACGTCGGCGGCGCCGCCTTACAGGGCTGCACTCTGACGCCATGCGCTGACGGTGAGCCAGACCGCCGAGACCAGGAAGTAGATCGCACCCACCGCGGCATAGCCCGCGACATTCGCGATCGTTGGGGACATCGGCGTCGTGGCCTGAAAGATGAAGAAGCCGCCTGCGAGCGCCGACTGGCCACCGCTGAGCACCATGGCCCATTGCGCGCCAAAACTCCTCCAGCGCCGGATGGCCGTGCCGAGCTGGAGCAACCCCGACAGGATCGCCCACGCACCGAAGATCCCGAGCACCCAGTTCATGCTCGCCTGCAAGGCCAGGAGGACCGCGATGGTGGTCGCCAGACTGACCAGCACATTGAAGCCCTGCGTGCGGTTCTGATTCAGGCCGCCGCTGCGGAGCGTGTCGAGATAATTGGCGGCGGCGTCCCACGCCGGATAGGCGACGAGCAAGGTTGCTGCGATCGCCGCCGACGACGGCGCGAGGGTAAAGGCCGCAATGACCCAGGCGACGGAAAACGCGGCCCGAAGGAAATAGTACTGCTTCAGCCATTGCGCATGGTCGGCAGTGTCCGAAGTCATCTCACGATCTCTCATTGTCTGTTCCTTACCTACTAGTTGGTAGATTTCGTATGAAGCGAAAAAGCGCCCCGCCCGTCCGATCGATTGCATCGGCGCCAATCTCGTCCTTCAGTGCCTGGTGGAAAGCCGATCCAGCAGCGGCCGGGTAATGATCGCGAAGGTTTTTGGATCGCCATAGGCGCGCGCCGACAGCATCGCGCCGTGAACGGTTGCCATGAATCCCTCCGCCTCGACCCGCGCGATGCTGGAGAGCTGGAGCCGCCCCTGCCGCTTGCCGCGCTCCATGACGGACGTCAGCCAGGCCGCCAGAGATTTGAAATGCGCCCGGACTTCGAGCGCCACCTCCTCCGGCAGAATCGGAAGCTCGCTGGCAAGAAGCGCGCACACGCAAAACGGAGCCGTCGCATCCTTGATGCACGCTTCCCAATACGCGACATAGCTTTTGAGCTGATCGCCGGGGTCCGTGACATTGCGCTCGAGCGCGGCCAGTCCTGCCTCGGCCTCCGCGCGGTAGCGCGACACGAGGGTGCGGACCAGATCGACCTTGCTGGCGAAATGGTGGTGAATGCTCGGCTTGCGGATGCCGACCACGTCGGCGACGTCGGCATAGCTGAAGCCGTTGTAGCCGCCCGCGATGATCAGGGTGCGGGCGCAGGCCAGGATGTCGTCGGCGGTCGAGGAAACGTTGGACATGGCAGCTTAACTACCTTCCAGTTGGTAGGACGTCAAGAACAGGTGCTTCAACCCTCCGTGAGTGGTACCAGCCCGGCATGACCATTCGCCCGATCGTCCGCTACCCCGACCGCCGGCTCGCGATGCCGGCCCGCCCCGTCACCACCTTCGACGACGCCTTGCGCGAGCTCGCGGCGGATTTGCTCGACACGATGCGCGCCGCGCCGGGCATCGGCATCACGGCGCCGCATATCGGCGTGTCGCTGCGCGTCGTCGTGCTCGAGCTCGACGCCAAGGCGGGTGCGCAGACCTACGTCAATCCGCAAGTCGAATGGGCCTCGTCCGAGATGATCCTGCACAAGGAAGGCAGCGTCTCGATGCCTGATGTCAACGACGAGGTCCAGCGCCACGCCCGCGTGCGGATCAGCTATCAGGATTTGGACGGCAACATGCAAAGCGAGGAGTCCGACGGTTTGCGCGCCGTCTGCCACCAGCACGAGATCGACCAGCTCGACGGCCTATTCTGGATCCAGCGGCTGTCGCGGCTGAAGCGGGAGCGGCTGATCAAGAAGTTCGAGAAGATGTCGCGGAATTCGTAGGGGGATCCTGTGCGATACTGGCGAGATATTTCGCCGGCGGCTTCCCGAGCGCCTTCTTGAACATGGTGATGAAGGCCGCGACGGAGTCATAGCCGAGGTCCGCCGAAACCTGCTGCACGCTTGCGCCGGAGGTGAGCTCCCGGATGGCGACGATCAGGTGCAATTGCTGGCGCCAGCGCCCGAAGCTAAGCCCCGTCTCCCTGACGATGAGACGCGCGAGGCTGCTCTCGCTCAACGCAACGCGTTTGGCCCATTCGGCCAGCGTCCTGCGGTCGGAAGGATCTTCTGCGAGCGCCTTGGCAATCCGCTTCAATCGTGGCTCCGGCGAGAGCGGTAGATGCAACTGCTGAACCGGCATGCGAGGTAGTTCGCGCAAGAGCACTGTCGCCAGCAGATCCCTCCTCGCCCCGTCGTCAGCGGCCTGATCGGACAAGTCGACGATCAATTCGCGCAGCAGCGGCGAGATCGACAATGTGCAGCATCGATCCGGCAGTTCGATCATCTCCGGCTCGATGTAGACGAAGAACAGCCGCGCATTGGCGGTCGCGAGGTTGCTGTGCTTCATGCCGCCCGGCACCCACACCGCACAATGCGGCGGCACCATCCAGAGGCCGCTCGGAACGCGACATGTGACGCCGCCGCCCAGCGCGAAGATCAGCTGCCCCTTGCGGTGCTGATGATCGGGCACCTCTGCCCTGGTCCCGGTGACATCGACGCGCACGGCGATAACGGGCGCGGAGCGATCGTCGACATCGAGATTGGACCAGGGAAAGCGAAGGGGCTGCCGCATAAACCTTTGTCTTGAGGCTGACTGTTTTTAGTCATTGATTGGCTGAATATCTAAATTCAGGAGACGCCGAAGTCCATAGGCTCGCACCGAACCTGCCCGGCCGGCGGCCGGGTGCTCACGCGATCAAGGGACACAATCATGCATGGCGTCATGACCTCGAAAGCAGCCGAGCTTGGACGTGAGGTCCGCACCCAGGCAGGTGCCGTGCACGGCCACAGGGATGCGAACGGCGTTCTTGCGTTCAAAGGGATCCCGTACGCGGCGCCGCCGGTCGGGCCCCTGCGCTGGTGCGCACCAAGGCCGCCGGCGCCGTGGGATGGCGTGCGCGATGCGCTCGCCTTCGGCGCGGGCAGTCTGTCGGCACTCGAAAACGACCATCGGCCGGGACCGCGCGACGAGGACTGTCTTTATCTCAATGTCTGGACTGCCGCACGGCGTACCGACGAGAGGCGGCCCGTAATGGTGTGGATTCACGGCGGCGGCTTTCAGTTCGGCTCTTCGGCCAACCCCGCAACCGATGGCGCCGCGTTGGCCGCCAAGGGTGTCGTCGTCGTCAGCTTCAATTACCGCCTCGGCATCCTCGGCTTTTTCGCCCATCCCTATCTCGACACGGAAGCGCCGTCAGGCAATTACGGCTTGCAGGACCAACTGATGGCGCTGCGTTGGGTCAAGGCCAACATCGCGGGCTTTGGCGGCGATCCCGATAACGTCACATTGTTCGGCGAGTCCGCCGGGGCCATGGCCGTCGGCATCCTGATGGCTTCGCCGCTCGCACGGGGATTGTTTCATAAAGCCATCGGACAGAGCGGCGCGTTCTGGGATGGCAGACACGGGCCACTCCAGACTTTCGAGGAAGCCCGGGCGCGAGGTCGCACCTTCGCCCGACAGCAAGGCAATGCGTCGATCGCGGAATTGCGCACCATGCCGGCCGACCGCCTGAATGCCGCCGCGCCGTGGAGCTTCAAGACCAGCCCCGTCGTTGCGGCATTTTCACCAAGCATCGATCATCAATTGGTGCCCGACGTGCCCGCCCGGCGTTTCCTGCGCGGCGAACAGATGCACATCCCGTTGCTGGCGGGCTGGAATGCCGCGGAGGAATTCCCTTTTCCAGCACAATCACTTCCCCATCAGTCCGCCCTCACCTTTCTCGCCGCGGCCGAGCGGATGTTCAGCCGGGAGCGCATGGCCGATTTCCTGAAGGTCTATCCTGCAGCGACCGACGCGGAGGCCAGGACGTCGGCGGCCGCGCTCACCGGCGACACCGTCATCGGCGAGCAGTGCTGGCAGTGGCTTCGGCTGCATCGACGCGCGGGACGCGCGCCGGTCTATGGCTACTTCTTCAATTATACATCGCCCTACACGCCGATCGCCTCGCACGTCACCGAAATCCCGTTCGTGTTCGGAACACTGACGCCGCAACAGATCGTCGGCAGCACGGCGCCGCCGGCCGAACAGGACCGCGCGCTGGCGGGAACGATGATGGACTATTGGGTGAACTTCGCGACACGCGGCGATCCGAACGGACCTGGCGTGCCGCTCTGGCCCGCTTATGACGAGAACGACGTCGTGCAGATCATCGGCAACACGATCGAAGCCCGCCCCAATCCGCAAGCCGCTCGCTTCCGCTTCCTCGACCGTTTCAGGCAGGACGGCGTCCTGCCGATGCGCTGGCGCGAATTGCCGTGAGCGGTAACCCGCGCGCACCCATGACCGCAACATAGTGGCGCACTTCGCCGGGCGGACAGCACGTCGCGCCGCCGCCGGCTGATCCACCGACTCAAGGCATCACCGCGCGGCGTGGGTCAGCACTTCCATGCGCATCACCTTGACCCCGCCATCCGCTAGATCCGGCAGCTTGGCGAACCATTGCTTGACGTACGGAGTGGCGTTATGGGCGTCGAAGTCGGCCAGACTGGCGAAGACCTCGTAGAAGATGAAATGCCCCGGCACCTCGCGATCCTCCTGAAGGAAATAGACAAGGTTCTTGGGATCGCTCCGGACCAGCGCGACCAGCGGCAGGGTGGCGGCGCGCAGGTCCGCCTCCTTGCCCGGCTTGGCCCGAACCTCGGCCACGATCGAGTAGGCCCCGTCGGGGATTTGCGCGTAGCGGATCCCCGCAGATTCCTGAGCCACCGCCCGCGGCGCCCAGGTGAGGAGCACAGCCACGGCGAACACGCCGCACGACAACGCAACAGCAATTCTGTATCGCATTCCGATCTCCACCGGATTACTGCGCGCTGCCGACCGTGCGACGTCGTGCCGAAAGCGCATCGGCAAAGCGCTGCTTGACCGGACCAAGCGCCTTCACGAACTCGAGTTGCTCGCCCTCGGGCCCCTTGCAATAGATGAGCTCCCAGCCATCCGACGGGGCGACCGTCACCTTGTTGGTATGGGTGTTTTCGGGCGCCGCCCGGCGCTGTTCTTCCGTCGAGACCCGGATCGTGCGGTTGGCGCGCACCTGGGTCATGCCGCGGCGTGCGGACTCGGCTTCGAGATCGGTGATGAACTTGTTGAAATCGACATCGTCACGGACGTAGAAGCAGATGTGCATCATCCGTGGGAAGGCCGGACTCATATTGTGGACCGGCTCTGCAAAGGAGTGCGGACTGCCCATCGGCTGGTCTGAATCGCGATATTGCAGAAGCTCGATGACGACGTTGTCAAACTGGACGAAGCGCACGTCGAGCCGCTGCGCGCCGCCACGCAAATCGGGCACGCCGATGGTGCGCGGGTTGACCGCCAGCTCGTGAGCGCGGATCTCCTGATCCGCGAGCAGCGTGTTCTGGACGGCGTCGCCCTGGAAGTCACCGTGACGAAACACCTCCGTCCCACCAAGCACCTGGGTGTAGAATTCGAAAGCGCGCTCCATATTCTGCACCGTCAGCCCGAAGTGCTGGACACCCTGCAGCCGTCCACCGAGGTGTCCGGTGTTGCGGGCGGCGGCAGACGTCGGGTCGGCGCCCTGCGCAGATGCAGGCGTGACGAGTGCACCGCTTGATGCGGCGAGCCCGATCGCCATCGCGGCGCCGGTCGTGCGAAGCATGTCGCGGCGGCTCGAATCCTCGGGGTCGTCCTTTATCTCGCTCATGAATCTTCTCCTGCTAATCGTCGCGGCGTCCATCGTGATCGCCAAGAGGTGTCGAGCCGTCCTCATAGATCTGTTGAAACAAACCTTGATGGACGCGCCGGCGGAGTTCAACCGCAAGTGCCGGAATCGTTTCGCAATAGAACGAAAATGAGCATGGAATGTTTTGCGCGCCGTCTGTCGCACGGGATCGTGCCGGTTCGACGATCGCGACTGAACGCAAGGATCTGACGAAGGGTCTGACAAGATGTCGCGGTGACCGCGACGTCTTGTCTCTTTCGCCACTTGCCTTCTCTCAGGCCCTCTTCCCGCTCCGCTTGGTGATCGGCGCGTTGCGGCGCTCGCGTTTGCCACGCGCGATCTCGGTCGCCAGTGCATCCAGCTTCGGCTCCCAGAAATTTCTGAACTGGCCGATCCATGCATCCACCGCCCGAAGCCCGGCCACGTCGACCGAATAGAGCCGTCTCTGCGCCTCCGCCCGAACCGTTGCAAAGCCGCTCTCGCGCAGCACCTTGAGGTGCTGCGACACGGCCGCCTGCGTGATCCCGAACTCGGCCCCGATCGCTTCGACAACCTCACCGGACGCCATTTCGCCCGGCGCGAGCAGCTCGAGGATGCGACGGCGCACGGGATCGGCGAGGACGTCGAAGACGTGCATCAGCTTCCCGTGCCCGGATGTGCGATGTCAGGCGGCATCTCGCCGCGATAGAACGCGATGGTGCGGTCCGAGCGCTGCTTCGCCGTGTCGGGATCGACCCCGCTCGCGACATGCGCTGCGCGCCAATACTCGCCGCTTCTCGTCATGAAGTCCTTGCCCGCTGGAGAGACCATCCATGCCTCGGCCGTCTCATGGTCGACCGACGCCCCGGTCGCAAGATATCGCTCGAGTCCCGCAATGGCGAGGTCCCAGCCGATCCCCACCGCGCCGGGCCCGAACTGATTCCAGTGATCCTCGACGATCGCGGTGTGCTCCAGCGTCAGGCGCGCCTGGCTTCGTTCTGCCGTCAGCTTGACATCGATCCAGCTCACGGCGCTGCCGAATTCCCACGTCGCCGCGAAATGGGCCGGCCGCGTGCACGCCGTGATGGTGCCGCCTGCATTGCCCTTGAGCTGGTACCTTCCGCCAAGCTGGAGATCTCCCTCGACCGGCAAAAACCAGCGCGGAATCCGCTCCTTGCTGGTCACTGCGTCCCAGAGATCGTCGACGCTGGTGTCGTAGAGCCGCGTCAGCGTGACCGCACTGGCGGGCTTCCCGTCTTTCTCGAAATTCTTCACCGAACGCGTAACGAGCCCTAAAACCCTGGCGACATCGATCTCCATTGCGCTCCTCCGTGTCGTTGGCTGCAGGTACGAATATCGGCCTGAACTAATATAAGTCAATCCTTATATTTTCAAGCTGCGTCAAACCGCCTCGCAGGGCGAGATGAACAAAGAAGCTGCTGAAGCGTCGGTCCTCCACGCCGCCGGACCCTGGCGCAAGACGGAAGGATTTCATGAAAGTTCGCAAATTCGCCATCGCCGACGCCTCGTTCGAGCGTTCGCCGGGACAGGACGGCGAGATTTTCGCCGGCAATGTGATCGACCAGCGTCACGGCGGACCTGTTACCATCGGCTTCGGCCGCTACGCGCCAGACCAGAGCCTCGACGAAAAGCTTGCGGTCGACGACGTCATGCTCGTGCTGGAAGGAAAGCTCTCGGTCACGAGTGAAGGAAGCACCGTCACCGCGGGTCCGGGCGAGATCGTCTACATGCCGAAGGGCGAGACGGTCACCATCCGCTCGCACGAGCAAGGCGCCGTCACCGCCTACGTCACCTACCCGCATTGGCAGGAGGAGCATGGCTGAGGCATGAATTGCGGTGGTAGATAGCGGCCTATCCGGTTCTATCGAAAGGGACAAGCCGCCGTCAGACGACGCTATTTCAGCGGCAGAAAAACCTCGGCGACCGTCTCATGCTCCGGCACCTCCGGGAAGAAGCTCAGCCGCTGGCAATAGATCGGGAAATCTCGCGCTTCCTCGCCACTGGCCGGAAGCCAGTCGCGATAAAGATAGAGCGCCGCGGGCTCCAGATTGTCGGTGTAGCCGACGACGCGCAGCACGGCGCAGCGTCCGCCGGGGATTTCTCCAGCCTTGATGTCTTCGCCGTTCGCCTCGATCGGCTGGTCGGTCCCGACACAGAGGTCCGTGCTGTAATCGGCAGGCGATTCAGGACGCCGCTCGGAACGCCAGACATTGAAGGTCGGGCTGTTCCTGGGATGCAGGCCGCGGGCCTTGCGCCACGCGATGAACCGCTGAATGGTGGCGCCCAACGTCGCAGGGCTCCCCCGATGCTCCATGATCGCCACCCGTGTGGTGGGCACTTCGCGGATCGTCACGTCATCAGCCGTAAAAGTCCTCATGAGCTTGCTCCTTGCGATATCGAGAGGCCCGAAGGCCGCAAGCCACGGCTCCCAGTCGGGAGATTTCTGGAACGATGACGGCGATTGCCCGAACCGTTGCCGAAAGGCGCGGGCGAAGGCATCGGGTGCGTCGTAACCGGCATCCATCGCAATCTCTGTGACGCTTTGGGCGTCGGCAAAGGCCAGCCGATAGGAAGCACGCTTCATGCGGGCGAGTTGGACATAGCGATGCACAGACAGCCCAAAGGTCGCCGTGAACTGCCGGTGGAAATGAAATTTCGAGAAGGCCGCAACGCCGCTCAACGTATCCAGATCCAGATCCTCGTCGAGATGCCGGTCGATATGATCCAGCACCCGTCGCATCCGGGCCTGATAGTGTTGCAGTGCCGCCGTCATCGTCCCTCCTCCGTGGCGGCTCCAGTTAGCCGCTGATGGCCATGGCGTGCTCGACCGATCTTGCGGTTTGGCATGAAGGAACGCGTAGGATGGGTAGAGCGAAGCGAAACCCATCGGGTTCTTTGTGACGAGTGATGATCGGTTTCGCTTCCGCTCTACCCATCCTACAAGCTGCCCTACCCGCCCGCCATCAGCGCCTTCGCCAGCGCCATGTAGGCCGGCAGCGTGACGGGGTCGTTGGCGGCGTTGCCCGCGGCGGGGTGCGATGCGTAGCGCGCGATCACCATCTCGGCTTTGGGATCGATGTAAATGCCCTGCCCGTGCACGCCGCGCGCCATGTAGGCGCCGTGCGCGTTGTGCGTGACCCACCATTGATTGCGATAGGACGCACCGGGCAGCGTGGTGTAGCCGGCCGGCTTGAACTTTTCGGGATCGCCGCCGCGCGCGATGTCCCGGACGACGGTTTCAGGCACGATCTGACGGCCGTTGAACCGGCCGTGATTGCGCATGGTCTCGCCGAAGCGGGCGAGATCGCGAAGCGTGGTCGACAGGCCGCCGCCGCCGCTCTCGGTGCCGATGCGGTCGACGTGATAATGCGCGTCCTCCTCCGCGCCCATCGGCTGCCAGATGCGCTCGGAGAGCAGGTCCGACAGCGTCATGCCGCTGGCGCGCCTGATGATCCAGGCCAGCACGTCAGTGTTGACGGTCTTGTAGGCAAACGCCCTGCCGTGCTCGCCCTGCTTCTTCTGCGCGACGAGGAAATCGAAAATGGTGGTCGGGCCGTCATAATCGGGCGGGATCGGCGCCATGCCGTTGGCGCGACGCAGGCCCCACACGGCGGAATTCCTGTCGGTGTAGACTTCGGTGTATGCGAGCCCGGTGGTCATATCCATGACCTCGTGCACGCGCGCATCCCCGAACGCACCCGCCTTCAGCTCCGGCACGTAGTCCGTCACAGGCGCCTGCGGATCGATCTTGCCGTCCGCAACCAGCATGCCGGCAAGCACGCCTGTGAAGGACTTCGTCACCGACATCGCAATATGCGGCTTGTGCGGTTTCAATGCGCCGAAATAGCGCTCATAGATCAGCTTGCCCCGATGCAGCACCGCGATGCCGTCGGTATAGGTCTCCTCCAGCATTGTCGCGAACGTCATGGGGCGCCCGTCCATCGTGGTCGAGGCGACCCCGCCGATGTCGTGGTCCTCGCGCGGCAGCGGAGACGCAGGCCCCGCCCCGCGCCAGACGTTTACGGTCGGCACCAGCTGGCGGATGTTGCTCCAGGCCCAGCGGAGTTCAGGGAAGCTGCGGAACGAGCCGTCCTGGAAGCTGACGATGCGGTCGGGCGCCGGCGGGAAACCCTTCATCCAGCCAAGCGCTTCAGGGTCGGTCTCGGTGGCGGTTGCGGGGGCTTGGCTGGCAGCGGTCGCGACGGACATGAAGGCAGGCTCCGGAGGTGACGATGTGGCTGGCCTATCATGGGAGCGCGCAGCCCACATCCCGCGTTTGCGCCGGGGTGCCGTGCGGTGTTCCCCGATGACGGCCCCGCGCCGGTTCTGAACGGCGCAGCGTGCTTCACCCGCGCCAGGCCGGCGCGACAAATGTGGACGTTTCATATTGCCGTCGTTCCGCCGGTGGCGGCGACGGCGCGCACAAGCGACATCATCGCAAGGTACGGCCGTCTACCCGACACCGGCGGTCTTCGCCGAAGCGGCTACCCTTTTCGTCCCGTGCGCTTCTTCGCCTTCGCGGCGCGCTTGCGTCCCGGCGCCGCGGCGCGCGCCGGTCCGCGCAGCGCGCGGCCGCCGGTGTCGGCGGTCAGTTCAGGGCGCAGCCGCGCGAGCTTGGCGCGGTCCGGCAGCATGTCCGCAAAGCCGTCGATCGCGCGCGGCGCGGCCGCGCCGTCGCCGGCTTCAGCCATCGCGGCCCGCGCGCCGGCTGGCGCCGCGGTCTGGCTGAGTGCCTGCAAGCGCCGGCATGCCTCACCGAGGTGATAGGCCTCGCCGCCGAGTGCGACCCATTTGCCGACCTCGGGATGCAGCACGAGATTGGCCGAATGGTTGTCGGCAGAGCTGGTCGGATAGTCGACGAACACGTCGATGCCCGACTGCACGCCGACCATCACGCCCTGCGCCGACCACGACACCGCGACGTCGACGCGGTAGCGGCCCGGTTTCTCGAAGGCAAAGCCCGCCGTGCTCCAGAACACTTTTGCCGACGCCGTGACGGTCTTGCCCGGCTCCAGCTCGCCCAGCTTCGCGTGCTCGCACAGGATCACGAAAGGCCTGACCGGACACTCGCGCCCCTCGCCGTCGGTGACGGTGATCGATGCGAACAGGGCCTCGATGCTGACGTCGTTCGGCGCGCGCAGCGACACGCCGCTCTTGTTCGTCATCGTCCACGTCAGATCCAGCGGCTGGCCGAGCGCCACACGGTCTGTCGCGGCCGTCACCGTCAGCGCGAGCTCGGAAGGCTCGAAGTCGTGACGGTCGGCGGCCTGCGGCGCACCGGTCGGGAACCAGCTTGCGAACGGCCATCCGCCCGGACGAATGACCGGATCCGGCATGTGGTTCAGGTGATGACGGACGTTGGTGTTGTGCGCGAGCTTGATCTGATCCGGAAACACGCCTGGCTCGCCGCTCGCGGGACCGCCGAGCACGTCGGCCACGCTCGGCGTCGTGGTCATGATCGAGTTGTCGGCCGCCGTTTCCTGCTCCTGATGGATCTGGTTCAGCGTATGCGTCAGCTCGTGGGTCGCACTGCGCAGGAACGCACGCGGCACGTCGCGCTGCTTCTTGTTGGCGGCGAGGCCGAAGTTGGAGGAGTCCGCGACGGGGTAACCGTCATCGGAGAAGCTGGCGCAGCCCTCGCGGGGCACGCCGATCTGGTCGTACATGATGCCGCGCGAGCAGCCGAGTTTTGCAGGCACGACGATCATGTGCACGCGCCATTCGGTGTCGAGATTGGTCGCGGGATTGCGCACGCTGGTCATCAGCGCGTGCAGATCCGCCGAGCTCCAGCAATTGGTCGGCGTCACGCCCGATGGCACCGGGACGTTGAGCTGGTCCTGCACGACCGTCAACTGCCAGCCGGTCTTGGCGAAGACCGTGTCGAAGAACTCCGTGCCGCCGGCGCCATCCGGCACCGGTGCAGGCCTGACCGCACCGACCAGCGTGTCGATCTCCAGCGTGCAACGGCGGAAGAATCTCGACACCCAGGCGAGCGTGATGCTGCCCTTGTCCACGCCGCCCTCGAACAGCCGGCCCTGGTAGAACGGCCCGCCGGTCAGCGAGAACGGAAACGGCGCCGGCACTTTCGCAAGCTTGAGCGTCACGGTGCGCGACGGCGTCGCCGGGAATGAGCCCTTGAACTGGCCGGCCGGCGGCTGCGTGTAATTGAACTGCTCGGCCGTGATCGTCAGCTCGCATTTCTTCGGAAACGGGACCGCCACCGGCGCCGACACGCTGGTCACCCTGAGATAGGAATGATAGCGCGCGCGGGGAAAGATGGGGATCCTCGGCCTGAGAATCGGAGACGGAATGATGGGGTTATCGAGCGCGCTGAGCGAACCGGCCAGGCTCGTCAGTCCCGATTCCCCCGCCGCTTCGTCTTCGTCCGCATCACCCACGGGCAGCACCGGCAGGACCGGCGTGATCGGACCGATCACAGGCCGCTTCGAGTAGAGATCGCCGCTGACGATCAGATGATCGGCGCCACCGTCGGGCGCCGAGCGATCGACGCGCAGCGTGCCTTCGAACGACACGAAGCCGGCCGTCGGCTTGAAGTTGATCTGGTAGCAGCCTTCGCGGAAGTCGAGCTTGCACAGCCTGAACGGCGGAATGGGCTGGAGATCGGTCGAGGCCGGCTGATCGCCGGCATCGTCATCGCTGAAGCTGATCTGCCGCGACAGCGGCACAAGCGGCTTCATGGCCGGCTCGACCGATGCCGCAGTCATCTTCGATAGGCTTGCGCTCGATCCATGCTCTGAACAATTGCACATGTCGTCTTCTCCATCGTTGAAAATATGGAGGCGATCGACGTGAGCAGCGGGCTCATTGGCGATTGAACCGAGTTTTCTTGTTGGCCAGGGCGTAAGAAACGGCGTGAAAAATCCAGCGTGCGAAATCCTACGCGCGCCGATAAGTCACAAGACAGCCCTCTGAATCCGTGAACTCAAATCGGTCGGCCTCGCGTGAAATGTGATACGTCACAAGTTCATCAGTCGCCGTCCCGACGACGAGCGTGTTGGAGTCTTCGAGACGGTAGATTCCCGCGTCCCACCACACCATGCCCTGCCCTTCACCGCGCATGCCGCGGTAAGTGCCGGTCGAGAATGTGATGGTGGCGGGATATTTGTCCGCACACGCGGCCGCCGTGGTTTTGGTCCACGTACCAACCATGCCCTGTCCGTGTTTGTCAGCCATAGTGTCTCCATAGCTCTCATCGACCGGCGCGATCGGCCGGTCGATGGCTATTTCAACATGTCGTTCTGGCGTGTGCAGCTCATTTCAAGCCGATGTGGTGTCAATTCACCACATACAATCACAACAGGTACTTTGTCGCATGATTGATGTGAGCGTGCGTGTGAAGGGTTTCACACGAAGGTGCGACAATTGAGCGCCGGGGTTTGAGGGAAATGAAATGCCCGCAGCGAAGCAGCTCAGTCGGCAGGCTCGGCGCCTTACCCATCCGACGCGCTGACAAGTGAATGCCAGATATCGCTGCATCGGCGGGCTCGTCGTCACCTGTCCTTAACCGAATGCTGCAAGACGATTGGCGCGCAAGCCGCAATTGAGCTAGACCGATTGACGACGGACGGCGGAAGTCGTTCCACCCTGAAGGTTGAAGACCGACCTTGCAGCAGATCTGGAATCATTTCTGGATGAATGTATCCGCCCTGTTCGAGGCGGTGCTGACGCCGTTCCAGGCTCTCGCGCGACTGGTCGGGTTCAATCCGTCGGTCCCACAGACCTACTTCTTCCTGGTCGCCGCGGGCTTTGCGACCCTGTTGTTCATCCACCTCTATGGCGATCTCGTCATCCTGCGCAGAGGCCGCCGCGCGGCCGGCACGGTCGTCGGCATCGATCCCGGTGACGATTCTCCCGATCGGCCGATCATCCGCTTCAAGGATGCATCCGGCCGCGAATTCACCTTTACCTCGGACCTCAACTGCAACGACACCACGCGCAGGCTCGGCGCGAAGGTCGAGGTGGACTACGATCCGGCAAAACCGAGCCGGGCGCGCGAAGCCGGCCGTCCCGTGGCAAAGCTCCTCTACCTCGCGGTCCTGGCCTTCATCACCGGACTTCCGCTGAGCGCAATTTTCATCGTCAAATGAGCGGTTCGCTGCGCTGTCGCCATCCTGCGGGATTCAGTGTTGCAGGAAAGGCGCGGCCAGAACTGCGAGCATGCCGAAGGAAGCGACGTTCCAGAACAGCGAGCGGACGAGCGGTATGCCGGAGACATACAGCGCGGTGTAAGCGATACGCCCGCCGAGATAAGCGATCGATCCCCAATGGGTCAGCTCATTGTGGACGCCGGCCGTCTGAGCAACGAGGACCGCCGCGACGAAGAACGGAAACGTCTCCATGTAGTTTCGGAAGTTGCGGTTGATGCGCCCGGGGATGGGCTTGAGCGGAGGCATCTCGACGTCGCGCGGGCTTGCAGCCCAATTGAGGCCGTACTGCGCGTTCGCGGCCTGCGCGGCGGCGACCAGCTGAAGGAAGCCCCAAATGGTTGCGGCTGCCAACATCATCAGTTCGAAGCTCATGTCCATCCTGCGGCTTCTTCCATAAAAGTGCGGCCGGTTTGCAGCACACCGCACGGCCCGCCGATTTGCACGCCAGGCGATGCCCGGCCTCCTCGCAGACAGCGCGCATCCTACGCGCTACGATTGCAAGCGCCTACGTCCAAGCGCTAGACTGTCGGAACCTCGGGACTCACGAGGACCGGCATTGCCTTTCAAGCTGACGTGCGGATGAACTACCTTCCTTTGCTCAAAGTGACCCATCCGCCGGCTTCAGCCCAGGACATCGCCCGTGTTGAGGCGGCCCTGGGTGCCAGGCTCCCCGAGTCCTTCAAGGCGCTTCTGGCCCAGAGCGACGGCGGTGAGTTCAGCATCGACGGCGTTCGGATCAAGACCCAGAACGACGTCACGATTCTCGATCGCATCCTGTCCGTCCGGGGCACCGCGACATCGGGCATCCTCCAGCAATACGAGATGCGGCGGTCGATGGATCGCATTCCTGTCAGATGCTGCCCGATCGGACGCGACCCCGGCGGCAATCTGTTCATTCTGAGCCTCGAGCCGGCATCCTACGGCCGGGTCTATTTCTGGGACCACGACAACGAACCGCATGATGGTGGCGATGATCTCGCCGACTTCCCGAACATGCACGAGCTGGCGCCGGACTTCGAGCGTTTCGTCCTCGACCTCGAGGACTTCAATCGTGGCTGATGCACTCGCCGGCCATCCGGGCCGCGGCCTCAAGGAAATCCCACTCTCAAACGGAATCAAAGCATGCATGCAACTCTATCGATCGTCGTCCTGGCCGCCGAGCTTCTCATCAGCGCGTTGGGCGCTTTCGTTTCAATTGCCGCGCTCGGCTTCGCAGGAGAGGTCACGCGATCCAAGGATCTGACCGCCTTCGGCTGGATCCTGGGGGCGCTCTACTTCGTTGTCGCCTTCACGCCCCTCGTCGCAACCGCATGGGTGGCCTACAGAAGGTTTGTTTCAGACCGGGAATTTCCCGTGCTCGAAATCATCTCGTCGCCATACCTGGTCCCCGTGGTGCTGTGGGTTGGCGCAGCGATCTTCTGCATTGGGCTGCTGGCGTTTCAAAACGGTGCGGGATTGGCTCCGCGGTAGAGCGACGCGAAGCGACACTCATCGGGCCGAAGTCCCTCATCATCCTATTCCAGACGAGGTGTGGCGCAGGCGTCCACGAGATGGCGGCGATCAAGGTTCAAAGCGCGCTGGGACGATCGATGTCGAAGACGTCGATCTGTCGTTCCTCGAACAGATCCTCCAGCGCCTCGGACCCGTTCGCCAGCGCGTAGTCCCGCTCGGCGTCGGAAATAGGCAGCACCTGCAGCCAGGCGACGGACTTGGCCGGGAAGGACTGCGCTTCCAGCTCCCACGAGAACGGAGAGACGAGCATGGCGTGCTTCATGTCGCGCCCTTCGCCATATAGTTCCAGGACTCGCGGAATGACGACGCCGGGCAAGGGTGTGATCTCGTTCTTCTTGATGCTGAAAGCGCAGGTCGCGATCATATTGGCGCCCTCGGCGCATTCCGTCGCCAGAGCCAGCAGGATCTCGACGCCCAGGGCCTTGTCGCCGGACGTCAGCCCTGTCTTCGCGTCAGAGAGCGCCAGGCTGGCATAGGTGGAAACGCCTCCTGCCGGGACGTCCTTGATGATCATGATGTCGACATCGCTGACGCGGGCGTCATCCCAATATTTGGTAACCGTCGGTGAGCCCTGCGTAACATCTCGCAAATAGCGGGCGAGAGATTTGTTGTCCTCCGAAACCGCCATGTCTCCTCACGTTAAACTCCAAGGTCGTCGGCAGTCATATGTTCACCGCCATGACTTGCGATTATACGATGGTCACTCTGGCCTGTCGTGGAAAAGCGTCGGTGTGCGGGTCAAGGAATGGCTTGCGCGACGTACCCTTGTCCGTGTCGCCTACGCGCTATCATGGCATCAGTCGCGCGATACGGACAGTCCCGCGAGAAGCGGCGCGTACGCGGCGAGCCTGCGGGATACGAACTCGGTGAAGAGCCGCACGCGCTTGGTCTTGCGTGTCTCTCCCTGGGTGAGAAGCCAGAGCGTTCCGTACATGTGCAGCTCGGTGCCCGGCACCCTCACCAGCAGGGGGTCGGCATCTCCGACGAAGCACGGCAGTGTCGTCATCCCGAGCCCTTGCCGCACGGCCACGATCTGCGCCCCGGCGTCCGTGACCCTGAACGGAACCTCCGTGGTGCGAACCTCACCCTCGCTGGCCCAATCCGGAATTCCATGAATGCTGATGACGATCCACCTGACGGGATCGGGCGCGCCCGCACGCCACGCGGTTAGTCGATCGCGGGACGTGTAGACGCCGCCGAACACCTCGGGTCCCTTCACGCCGTGAAGATTGAGCGGCAAGGTCTTGCGGTCGTAGACGACGCGGATCGCGACGTCGGCCTCCCGGTTGGTCAGATTTGCCAGCTCGCCGGACGACAGGATGTCCATCTCGATATCCGGATGCAGACGCGCGAAATCGGCGAAATCAGGCATGAGCAGGTGTGTCGCCAGCGGCGGTGCCAGCGTCACCCGCAGAAGCCCGCGCACGCCCTGGTCGCGGCCGAAGACGCGCGTCTCCAGCTGGTGCGACGACGCTTCCATCTGGTCCGCCAGCTCGAGGACCTCCTCCCCTGCAGCCGTCAAGCGGTAGCCTGACGGCAGCTTCTCGAACATGAGCGCCCCGAGCCGCTCCTCCAGTTGGGCGACGCGTCGCAGCACGGTCGAGTGGTTCACCCCGAGGCGCTCGGCCGCAGCCCGCACCGAGCCTCCACGCGCGACGGCAAGAAAGTAGCGAACGTCATCCCAGTCGATCATGGTGCAATCCAGCACCGCCGGGGTGCGCCTTCCAATGCCCGTGTCCTGCACATCGGACAGCATCTCGTATGTGGGTAGCACGGGCGGCGATCACAGCCCATGCCGGCAAGCACGTCCCAATTCCGAACCGCGGACACCGATCGTCGCGGCAGGCGCCAATTGTCCAGCCGGATCGATTTCGCACCACCGGTGTGCGCGCTTCCGCACTCAACGCCTGACGCCGGCAGACCTATGTCGAGATCCTTCGGGGGCGTCCCCGAACGACCAAAGACGGAGTCTGAAAGGAAGTCATGGGAAAGCTTGAGGGTAAGGTTGCAGTCGTCACGGGTGGATCGAGCGGCATGGCGTTGGCGAGCGCTAGGCTGTTCGTCGAAGAAGGCGCCTATGTCTTCATCACCGGCCGGAGGCAGGAAGCGCTCGACGAGGCCGTCAGGCTGATTGGCCGGAACGTCACCGGCGTGCGCGGCGACGCGGCCAATCTCGAGGACCTCGACCGCCTGTTCGACACGGTGAAGCGGGTCAAGGGCAAGATCGACATCCTGTATGCGAGCGCCGGCACGGGCGAAGCCGTCCCGCTGGGCGAGATTACCGAGCAGCATTTCGATGCAGCCTTCGGCCTGAATACGCGCGGCACGCTGTTCACGGTGCAGAAGGCGTTGCCGCTGTTTCGCGATGGCGGATCGATCTTCATGACCGGGTCGGTTGCTTCGGTGAAAGGTTTTCCCGGTTACGGCGTGTATGCGGCGAGCAAGGCGGCGCTACGCTCATTCGCGCGCACCTGGCTCAACGAACTGAAGGGCCGGAATATCCGGGTGAACGTGCTGAGCCCGGGGCCCATCGCCACACCGATGCAGGACCAGGTTCTCACCGAGGAAGCGAAGCGGATGTTCGAGTCGCTGATCCCGCGGGGAAAGATGGGTCGTCCCGAGGAAATTGCGGCGGTCGCGCTGTTTCTTGCGTCTGACGATTCCAGCTTCGTGAACGGGGTGGAGCTGTCTGTCGACGGCGGCTTCTCGGCCATCTGAGGCCGGACAATCAATATCAACACAAATCGGAGAATGATCATGAGCTATGCGATTGTCGGATTCGGTCCGGTAGGCCAGGCCCTCGCCCGCGCCTTCGCCCGCAAGAACATCGAGGTAACAGTCGCGAGCCGCCGGCCGCCCGAGGCGTTGGCACCGCAGGCGCGGGCGATTGGACCCACGGTCGTCGCCAAATCGCTGCGGGACGCACTCGAGGCCGACACGATCATCCTGGCGGTGCCGTTCGCCGAGAACCGCGAGGTTGCGAAGGCCCTGCCGAGCTGGAAAGGCAAGACGATCATCGACGCGACGAACGCGTATGGCGTTCCCCCTGAAGAGCTGGACGGTCTCACGTCCTCCGCCTTCGTCGCGAAGGCGTTCACCGGCGCCAGCTTCGTGAAAGGCTTCAATCACCTGGCTGCGGCCAAGCTGGCTGCCGATCCCGTCGTCGAGGGCGGCCACCGGGTCGTCTTTCTGTCAAGCGACGACGAGGACGCGATCACTCCCGTGGCGGCCTTGGCCAAACAACTCGGGTTCGCACCCATCAAGCTGGGAAGGCTCAACGACGGCGGCGCGCTGGTGCACGCGCGCGGCCGCATTTGGGGCCCGCTCATCTTCCAGGATTTGTTCAGGAAGGAGCAGTGATCGATCGACGACCGTGTGATTTGACCCGAGAGTAAAATCCCGAAACGTCGAATCAAGGTGACAGTTCGTTCAACTCACAAGCCTCCTTTGGCCCGCGATAGTTAAATGCACTGTCACCGTAACTCCAAAATCTAGAATTCGCTTATCCTAGCAAGGGTACGGCGGAAGCTGGCTAGAAGAACATTGATGGCGGACGTAGCGGCGTAGACGTCGGAAAAGTGCTCAATCGAATAATGCGCAGCGAGCGTTCCCGCGCCGGATTGAAACCCGCCAGCTCTCACAATTCCGAATGTGCCTTTTTGGAAGAAGGAGATGTAGCGCGAACTCTTGTTGCCCCAATTTGTGTTCGTCGCCGTCTCGTATATACGGCAGGACCAAGTTGAAACCGGTTGGGTGACAAGCACTAGGTCATACATCCGAGCAAGAGTCTGCCGGGTTTCGTCAAGTGGACCGAAACCACCCTTATCCTTACATTCGATCGCCACGATTGGGAGCCCGTGAGGATATCCGCCGCCATTATCCCGGATCGCCTCCCCGATGTCAGCCGGGACAACCGACACATCAATCTCGTGTTTCGCGCCGCTGCGCCCCTTCCACTGGACGCTCCCACGCAGTTCGAGTCGGCGGTCCTCGTAGGTCGTGTGTTCCAGAAGGACATAGCTTGGTGCGGTCGGACTAGCGGGCTGAATTCTCGACCGTTGGCTCGGCAAATCAAAAGTCGCGCCCGGCGGCAGTGAACTACCATCGCCGCGGCATAGCGTTACTCGCCAAGCCGGCATTGACTGCCAGACTGTGTGGGCGAGCTTCATCAAGACCCACGCCTCAAGCGCCTTGCCCTCGCCTGTAGGTGTCACGGCGCCGAGATGCGCGGCGCGAAAATCGCGGAGCATCTGCCGCAGTTCGGCTTCGGCAGTAGCGCTCAAGGGCATATCAGGATCCAACCACGTTCGGTGGCTCAATCATTGAAGGAAGGCGCTCCAGCAGGGCCTCGAGCCGGTCGGCGACTGAAGTATCGCCAACATCACGTCGGCTGATAGCTTCGACTTCTACGCGATCCTCGGGGTCGATAAACCTGATCCGCACGCTGTGCTGGTCAGATAATTCGCTGGCTATCCGCTCCGCTTCTGCGAAGGCCCGCACCGGCTGTACCAACCGCATGCGAATGAAGTTCATCGCCTCACGAAGCTGTTCATCCTCCCCGATTGGAGTACGTATGACAACCGTCTCGACATCGACGCGTCCATCGGCATGCTCGTCCGAAGGGATTTCCTTCTCAACTTCGCGCCCTAAACTGATTTCGGTCAAAAGCTCTCCAGCAAGCGCCCCAAAGCCCTCTTCTTCAAGTATGAAAATGATTTGCCGAACTTCCTCTCTAATTGCCATCGTTTCCGCCCTAATTAGTCAGACGAGAGGACCCTTTGATCCGCCAAAAGGCTCAGCAACTCGGTCACTCAAAATAGTTGGGAGGGCACTATGAGGCGCTCTGCTTCCACGTATTGCTCGCCCAGACGAGTAATCCGATAATCTCGCCCGCCAGCAAGATGGGCGTAATCTTTTTTCTCAACAAGACTATTGAGCGTTCGCTGCAAGTTGGCCCGCATCGCCGGGCGTACCCAGCCCCTGATTTCCTCGAACGTGGCGCCTTGATCTCCCCGTTGATAGAGAAGCACCAAACAGTGATCGCTCGCACCCAGATCGGGGTTGAGCACCTTGAGAAAGCCATCAAAATTCTGAACGACAGGCGCAACTCGCTTCACAATCCCTGAGACAATTTCGGACGCCTCATCGGCGGAAACGCTGTGATACAGCCGAATAAATTCGGCTAAAACCCAATCAAGTATACCTACAACAAGGCCTGCATCCTGCAAATTCGGATCGATGCCATCCGCCAAATGCGCGGCATCTCTCTTATTTCTGATGTCGTAAACGAGTCGCAGTGATCGTGGTATGTGCAGCCGTATGGAGTCGTTGAATTTCGAAGCATCTAGATTAGCAAGATCTGATATGATCTTATCGGAGTTGGTCAGCGGCTTATTCAGAGGCGTGAACGCGCCCTTCGTGACCAGCTCCAGGATTCGAAAGGCTGCTTCGCAAAATCGCCCTCCTTCGACTTCGGTGGGGCGCAAATGGTCAAGATAGAAATTTCGTTTCGCTTCAGCATGCGCTTCTAGCAACTCGCGCACCAACTTGGCGTCCAGCTGAAGCGCAAGTTGGTTTTCTATGATGGATCGCACAAGTTATGCCTTGGCCTTTTTGGGTGATTTCTTCTTCCTTCCTCCACCGCGCCGTCTAACACTCGATCGAAGCGACTTTACCTTCTCGCGATCCGGCAACGCATCAACGAAGGTCTGCCCAAAGCTGGACAATTGCACGGAGTCTCGCCCGGTGCCGCGCATGAATAAACGTTTCGTTCTAGCATTATCTATATCGCGTCTAAAATTATGAGCGTCGAACGTCCTTCGAGCCGCGCCAAAAATAGATCTCAGCTCTTCTTGCGAACTAGTGTGGACGTCTTCTGTCTCTTCGCGAAAGCGCGCGGCTACCGCCAATTCCTCAATTTTGCTCCGAGGATCTTTGTTGTCAAAGAATTCTTTCGCTCCAGACGCCCGCTCGCGAATTATTTTGGGACCAGCTTTGCCATCGGCCGGATTTTCTCTTCGCAAGCCGTCACTGCCATTGCCAACATCCTGCTCGACACCAAAGAAGGCTAGCGCCGCGCGAATAACCCGGTCGCGCTCTAGGTCTTCCAATTGCTGCAGTTGCTCAATGATTTTCGAAAGCGCGTCTCCGCTTGATTTGATCATTCTCCCCCCTTCTGATTGATAGTGAGAATAACACGCTCAGTGCGAGTGTCACTCCCACTCAATCGTCCCCGGCGGCTTGCTCGTCACGTCGTACACCACCCGGTTCACGCCCTTCACCTCGTTGATGATGCGCGTGGCGGTCTCGCCGAGGAATTTCATGTCGAACTGGTAGAAGTCCGCGGTCATGCCGTCGGTGGAGGTGACGGCGCGGAGGCCCACGACGAAATCATACGTGCGGCCGTCGCCCATGACGCCTACCGTCTTCACCGGGAGCAGCACGGCAAACGCCTGCCAGATGTCGTCGTAGAGGCCGTGCTTCCTGATCTGGTCGATGTAGACGGCGTCGGCCTTGCGCAGGATGTCGAGCTTGTCCCTGGTGATGTCGCCGGGGCAGCGGATGGCAAGGCCCGGGCCCGGGAACGGGTGGCGGCCAACGAAGATTTCGGGGAGGCCGAGCTCGTAGCCGAGCTTGCGCACCTCGTCCTTGAACAGCTCGCGCAAGGGCTCGACGAGCTTCATGTTCATGCGCTCGGGCAGACCGCCGACATTGTGGTGCGACTTGATGGTGACAGAAGGTCCGCCGGTGAAGGAGACGCTCTCGATCACGTCGGGGTAGAGCGTGCCCTGCGCCAGGAAATCGGCGCCGCCGAGCTTCTTGGCCTCCTGCTCGAACACCTCGATAAAGAGGCGGCCGATGGTCTTGCGCTTGGTCTCGGGGTCAGTGACGCCTTCGAGCTCGCCCAGAAACTGCTTCGACGCGTCCACATGCACGAGAGGAATGTTGTAGTGGTGGCGGAACAAGTCGACGACTGTCTTGGCTTCATCGAGGCGCAGCATGCCGTGATCGACGAAGACGCAGGTGAGCTGGTCGCCGATCGCCTCGTGGATCAGCACGGCCGCCACGGCTGAATCGACGCCGCCGGAGAGGCCGCAGATCACCTTGCCCTTGCCGACCTGCTGGCGGATCTTCGCGATCTCCTCCTCGCGGAAGGCGCGCATGGTCCAGTCGCCTGACAGCCCCGCGATCTTGCGCACGAAGTTGCGGATCAGCTTGGCGCCGTCGGGCGTGTGCACCACTTCGGGGTGGAACATCAGGCCGTAATATTTGCGCGTCTCGTCCTGGATGATGGCGAACGGCGCATTCGGCGAGGTGCCGGCGACGGAGAAGCCCGGCGGCATCTTGGTGATGCGGTCGCCGTGGCTCATCCAGACCTGGTTCTTGCTGCCTGACGACCAGACGTCCTCGAACAGCTTGCTGTCGGCCTTGACCTCGACATCGGCGCGGCCGAATTCGCGGTGGTGGCCGCCCTCGACGGTGCCCCCTAACTGCTCCGCCATGGTCATCTGGCCGTAGCAGATGCCCATCACGGGCACGCCGGAGGCGAAGATCAATTGCGGGGCGCGGGGCGAGCCGGCCTCATGCACCGATTCAGGGCCGCCGGAGAGGATCACCGCTTTCGGCTTCATCTCCTTGAAGGCCTCTTCGGCCTTGTTGAACGGGACGATCTCGCAATAGACGCCGTCCTCGCGCACGCGACGCGCGATCAGCTGCGTCACCTGGCTGCCGAAGTCGACGATGAGAATCTTGTCGTGCGCCGAGGCCACCGAGGGCGTCGACGCGGAGCGGTCGTTCTGTGCTGCTGTCATGGCCAGCAAATACGCTGGCGGAGCGCCAGCCGCAACCGCGCCGGCTGCGCGCCCACATTCTTCTTTGGGCATGGACAAACAGATATAGGTAAGTATTATTGACCTAATATGCCCCTCGCCAACAAGAGGGGCGGATCAGGGAGAACGCCATGTCACAGCATCATCAGCCCGCAACGTTGGCCGCGCTCGGCCGGACCTGGGTCGAGGCCTGGAACGCGCGCGATCTCGAGCGCGTGCTCACACTCTATGACGAGGCGGCCGTGATGACCTCAGACCGAATCCCGTCCCTCGGGTTCGACGCCAGCGGCACCGTGCGCGGCAAGGAGAGCTTGCGCGCCTATTGGGGCAAGGCGCTTGGGCTGATCCCGAACCTGCATTTCACGGTGATCGATCTGTTCGTCAGCCCGGACAGCGTGGTGGTGTTCTACGCGAACGAGCGGGGCAAGAAGATCTGCGAATATCTGCGGGTGAATGATGCGGGGCTGATCGTGCAGGGGTCGGCGAACCATTTGATGCATTGAATGCTACGCGCGTCGCGTGCAGGCGGTGCCGCCTCATCCACCGATGTCATTCCCCGCGAAAGCGGGGAATCCAGTACGCCGCGGCTTCTCCGTATCACGGCACAGCCTCTGGAATACTGGATCGCCCGCCTTCGCGGGCGATGACACAGCGAGTGAGGCGAGAGCGTGCCCCAACCTCATTATTGCTGGCGCTTCGCTCGCAATGACGCAGACTGTCGCAACAGTGTGCGCTAACAACAGCGCCGCCGGCTCTGACACAGGATTCCAGATGAAACTCCCCACCTCCCCCTTCACCGTCACCGACTGGAGCAAGGTCGAGCCGACCACGCATGCCGGCGAGACCGGCGAGGCCAAATGGCGCACGCTCAACATCGGCGATCTCCGGGTGCGGATGGTCGAGTATTCGCCGGGTTATCTCGCCGACCATTGGTGCGATCGCGGCCACGTGCTCTATGTGCTCGCGGGCGAGCTCGACAGCGAGCTGCGCGACGGGCGCAAGTTCAAGCTGACGGCCGGGATGAGCTACCAGGTCTCGGATTTCGGCGATGCCGCGCACCGGTCCTCGACGGCGTCGGGCGCCACGCTTTTCATCGTGGACTGAGGCCGCGCGCAGCCGCTTATTTGCACCGCAAAATAGCAAAGTCCGGCGACATGCCGGTCCACGGGTGGTGCCTTGAAGTGGCCCCAAATTCTCGCTATATTGTGATCATCGATACTTGGCCGAACGACTGGGCCGCTTCGCCTCGTCTAAGACAGGCGCGCACGCTTCAGATGACTTCTCCAAAACATCGACTCATCAGGGACTATGGGCGCATCGATGCGTACCGGTCCGCGTGCATACTGTCTCAAACTAACTAAAGGAAATTCCCATGGCTATGGGCACCGTGAAGTGGTTCAACACCCAAAAGGGTTATGGTTTCATCCAGCCGGATGACGGCCAGAAGGACGTGTTCGTTCACATCAGCGCCGTCGAGCGCGCCGGCCTCTCCTCCCTCAACGAGGGCCAGAAGGTCTCGTTCGACATCGTCGCCGACCGCCGCAGTGGCAAGTCGTCGGCTGACAATCTCCGCGTCGGCTAATCGCCTACGCACCGTTCTGACCGCGGACGTACCGGCAGGACGTTGAGTTAGAAAACCCCGCGACCGGGATCCGGTCTGCGGGGTTTTTGTTTTGGGGGAGCTTTGTTTTGGGGGAACTATGGCGCCCCACACGCGGTGCCGTAGGGTGGGCAAAGGCGCACTTGCGCCGTGCCCACCACCTCTCCGCGTTCTCGCTAGAATTGGTGGGCACGCTTCGCTTTGCCCACCCTACGAGAGCTACGCTTTGCGCAGCACCGAGACGAAAAACCCATCGGTCCCCGTCCGCCGCGGCGTCATCAGCCAGCCTTCCGGCGACGGCAACGCGGCTTGCGCAAAATCCTCGGCCTTGTCCCAGAGCACGCTCGCGGTCTGCTCCGGCGGCACCACCGCGAACTCGGGATGCTTCGCTACGAACGCCCTCACCTGCTCGCCGTTCTCTTCCGCCAGCACCGAGCACGTGATGTAGGCGATGCGGCCGCCGGCCTTGACCAGCGGAACCGCGCGCTCCAGCACCTCTTGCTGGTCGCGCAGGCGGATCTCCAGCGCGCCCGGACGCATGCGCCATTTGGCATCGGGGTTGCGGCGCCAGGTTCCGGTTCCCGTGCAGGGCGCGTCGATCACGACGAGGTCGGCGGTGGCGCTGATGTCGGCCAGCGGATCGGCCTCGCCCTTGGGCGTGCGGACATCGGCATTGTGGACGCCGGCGCGCGACAGGCGTTCATGAATGGGCGCCAATTGCCGCTTGTCGCTGTCGGTCGCGATCAGCCGGCCCTTGCCCTGCATCATCGCCGCGAGGGCCAATGTCTTGCCGCCGGCACCGGCGCAGAGGTCGATCACCTGCTCGCCGGGTTTTGCCGCAGTCAGAGCGGCCGCAAGCTGCGATCCCTCATCCTGAACTTCCACGCCGCCCTTGATGAAATCCTCTTCGGCCTGGATGCCGGGGTTGCGCGCATCGGCCGACAGCTCGATGCGCAGGCCGTTTGCGGACCATGGCGTCGGTTTCGCATGAAGATGAGCAAGCGCCCGCAGCACCTTGTCGCGATTGGATTTTAGCGTGTTGACGCGCAGATCGAGCGGCGCCCGGCTCGCCATCGCGGCAGCCTCGGCGGCGCGGTCCTCGCCGAACACTTTTGTCAGATGCGGATCGAGCCATTCGGGATAGTCGCCGGCAATCGCAGCCGGCGCGTCCTTCAGCGAACGATGGCTGAGCGCGGCCTGCTCGGCCTCGGTCAGCGGTGCCGGCGCGAACCGGCCGCCATCGAACAACGCGGCCATGGTCGCCGTGTCCATGTCGCGCTCGAGGCGGAGCATGCCGATCAGCCGCGCCCGCGCGGTATCGGCGTCCATCAGCCAGGCGCTCGAGGCGTAGCGGCGCAGCACGTCCCAGACCAGGCCGGCGATGGCGGCGCGGTCGCCGGAGCCGGCGAAGCGGTGCGCGGTGCCCCACTCCTTCAGCGCCTTGGCGGCAGGTACGCGGTCCTTCTCGATGGTGTCGATCAGTTCGATGGCTGCGGACAGCCGGGCAGCGGGAGTCATTTGAATCTTTCAGATTAGATCCGGCACCTAAGGCCTAGATCAACAACAGCATCTTCAGCGCGAAGTAGATCCACATCGCCAGCAGCACAAGCACGCCGGCGAGCCAGATCGTGGAACGCGGGCCGAGCTGGTTCGAGGAGACGAAGATCCCGGCATGGGCAAAGCGCGTCACCACGAACACCCAGGACATCAGCACGATGAAGAGATCGGCATGGCGCAAGGGAAGCGCCAGCGCGATCAGGGCGTAGAACAGCACCGGCAGCTCGAACTGGTTGCGGTAGCAGTTGGCGATCTGTGTGGCCCCCTTCGGCCAGTTCGGCTCGCCGAGGGCAATGTCGCGGCTCTTGGTCTCGCCGGAGACGAGCGCACGCCGGCGCCCCAGCGCCATGCCGATCAGCAGCGCGAAGGTGAGACCGACCTGCATGAAGACAGGCAGCAAAACCATTTGAATGGACATCCGAGCTTTCCCATCCGGCGGCGGCCGCCGGACCTGTCCCTTAGCCGCCGCTCCTCGTCCTGACAATCAACCAGTTGAACCGGTGTTCCCGATCCCGCGACCAACTGCCGATAGTTAAAGCGATTTCGGCCCCCTTTTGCAGGCCGCAAGGCGAGAGAGCGCCAAGAGACCATCATGACCATCCTGTCCAGCCTTTGGACCGAATCCGCGGACGGCCAGCTCGGCATCTGGATGTCGGCGCTATCAGGTATCGCCGCGGCGCTCGCGGTCGCGCTGGCCATGACGGTGTATTTCCGCCTGAGCTACCGGAGCTGGCGCGACGTGGTCAGGCATGGCCTCGCGACACTCGCCGCACTGGCCCTGTTCGCCTTTGCCGCCTTCGACATGCGCCATGCCGCGTCGGCCTATCTCGGCCTCAACCCGTCCAAGCCCGCGGTCGAGTTCGAGATCCGCATGCCCCGGGAGACGCTGGCAGCCGTCACCGACACCCAGATCGAGTTGCACACCGACCGCAACCAGACGCTGGCGCTGGTTGATGGGATCAGCGACCTCCCGGACGGCCACGCGCTGCTGCGTGGCGCGGTCGCGCTCAACCATCGCACTGCCGACCGCATGCTGGTCGTGAACCTGCCCGGCAAAGGCACTTTCGAATTCCGCCTCCGCCTGCCGGCCGAGCCGCATCGCTCCGAGCAGTTCGGCCCTTGGCACCTCGCCGACCGCATCGCCTCGCCAGTGACCGGCAGTGTCGCGCCGCAGGACGCCTACACGATCCGCTATCGCGTGCTTTAAACTTTGTTCGAGCGCGTGCCGTCATCGTTCCGACGTCTGGCCGGCCTTATGATCGGCCATGCCCGAATTTCGCCTGACGCAGATTTCCGACACCCATCTCGGCCGGCGCTTCCCCGGTCTGATCGCCAACTTCCAGCGCGTCAGCGAGCACATCGACGCTGACAGGCCCGATCTCATCGTCAACACCGGCGACGTCTCCTTCGACGGGCCGACCAGCCGCGACGATGTCGAATTCGCCAAAGGCCTGCACGACGCCCTGCCCGTCGCCTGCCGCTACATCCCCGGCAATCACGACATCGGCGATAATCCGACCGCGATCGGGCCCGCACCGAAGCCGCCGGTCGCGGAGGCGCACCGCCGGCAATTCTGCGAGATCATCGGCGAAGATCATTGGTCGTTCGAGGCCGCGGGCTGGTGCTTCATCGGCCTCAACTCGCTGGTCATGAATTCAGGGCTCGCCTTCGAGGCCGAGCAGTTCGACTGGCTGACTTCCGAGATCGCGCGCACCAACGGCAGGCCGGTCGCGCTGTTCGTCCACAAGCCGCTGTTTCTCAACCTGCCCGACGACCCTGAAACACCGGAGACCTCGATCCGCTACGTGCCGCAGCCGGCACGCGCGCGATTGATCGAGATGTTCGCGGATGTCGACCTGCGCCTGATCGCCAGCGGGCACGTGCACCAGCGGCGCGACTTCACCTATCGGCAGACGCGCCACGTCTGGGCACCGTCGGCCGGCTTCAGGATCAATGATCAGCGCCAGGACCGCATCGCGATCAAGGAAGTCGGGCTCGTGGAATATCGCTTCCAGCCCGACAGCTTCGAGGTCCGCCACGTCCGCGCCGCGGGCCAGGTCGACGTCGACATCGAGGAGTTGCTCGCCCAGATGGGCGGCGAGCACTAGGCCGCCTACGCGTAAATCGCCGGTGACGTCCGCTGATCTCGCGCTGACATTCTCATACTGCCATTTCCTGGCAGCATGACGTAGTATGCCTCGCCCGAGGCTCGCCGATGTCCCGCTCGCAACGACTGCTCGATCTGATTCAGGTGCTGCGCCGGCATCGGCGGCCGGTCGCGGGCGCCGTGCTCGCCGACGAGGTCGGCGTGTCGCTCCGCACGCTCTACCGCGACATCGAGACCTTGAAGGCGCAAGGCGCACATATCGACGGCGAGGCCGGTGTCGGCTACGTGCTGCGGCCCGGCTTCATGCTGCCGCCGCTGATGTTCAGCGAGGAGGAGATCGAGGCGTTGGTGCTCGGCTCACGATGGGTGGCGGAACGCGCGGATCAGCCGCTCGGCGCGGCCGCCCGCAACGCACTTGCCAAGATCGGAGCGGTGCTTCCGGACGATTTGCGCGACAGGCTCGATGCGTCGAGCTTGCTGATCGGCCCGGGGGAATCGATCGCGGCTGGTGACACCGAACTCGCGTCGATCCGCGACGCGATCCGTGCGGAGTGCAAGCTGCAGATCGCTTATGCCGACGGCAAGGGACGTCCATCGAGGCGCACGATCTGGCCGTTCGCTCTCGCCTTTTTCGATCGCGTGCGCGTCGTCGTCGCCTGGTGCGAACTTCGTGACGGCTATCGGCACTTCCGGACGGACCGCATCGCGACGCTGAAATCGACGGCCAAACCCTATCCGCGACGGCGCGCCGCGCTGCTGAAGGAATGGCGCGCCTTGGAGGGTGTAGCGGAACAGTGATCGAGATCGACACTGCTGACATAAACTGACAGCATGCCGAGCTATGGGTTTCTGCATCGTGCTCGCTTCAGCGAGCGCTGAACAAGGAGACCTCACATGCCAGACTTCAGCTTCCTGCTGCTCCATGTCGAAAGCCCGGCCGCAAGCGCCAAGTTCTACAATGAGTTGTTGGGCATCCCCATCATCGAGCAGTCGCCGACGTTCGCCATGCTGCCATTGCGTGACGGCGTGATGCTCGGATTGTGGTCGCGCGCCACCGTCGAACCGAAGACCGCAGGGCCTGGCAGCAGCGAAGTGGCGTTCACGGTCACCGACGCGGCGGCCGTGCAGGAAACACACACCGCCTGGACAATGCGCGGACTTGCCATCGCCCAGCCGCCAACCCGAATGGACTTCGGCACGACCTTCGTCGCGCTCGATCCCGATGGTCATCGCTTGCGCGTGTTCGCGCCGGAGGCCGCATGAGCCCGAGAAGCTGGCTCGCCGTCGCCTCGGCCGACCACGTGCGCATCGGCCGGGCTCAAGGCTTCATGCAAGTCTGTCACGGCAAGGCGGCGCCACTGCATCGCCTGCCACCCGGCGACCGCGTGGCATATTACTCGCCGACCGAAACCTTCCGCGGCAATGACAGACTGCAGACGTTCACCGCGATCGGAATCGTAACGGCAGGCGTGCCTTATCAGGTCGATGTCGGCGGTGGGTTTCGCCCGTTTCGCCGGGACGTGCAGTGGGCCGAGGCGCGGGAGGCGCCGATCCGGCCGCTGCTCGGTCAGCTTGGCTTCGCACGCGAGGGCCAGTCCTTGGGGCAGAAGTCCTGGGGATACCAGCTCCGCTTCGGCCTGTTCGAGGTCACAAATGCAGACATGCAGATCATCGCAGATGCGATGGGTGCAGTTCTTTGATGGTGCTCGCTCGTCACCGGGAGTGCCGGCCCAGCCGGCGGGCACTGTCCCTTATCATATTACCTCATCGCAGCAAATTTGGCCTGGCATGCCTGTTTTTGAGTAATGACAACGTTGTCATTCGGACTTATTGTTCATCCTGCGGTCAAGGGCCGCTGAGGGAGCGACAATGCAGTTCTTGTCCCGGTGGGAGAGCCAACGCCTTTCGACGACGACACGGGGCATTCCCCTGGTCGATGGCTTGGCCACCGAGGACATCGGCAACCAGCGCTGGTCGCCTGCTCATGGCGATCTGGCTTTGCCCGCCCTCACCTTCGACGAGACCGCCTTCGCGGCCAATCGCGACCTCTTCCTGCGCTGGTGCGCGAGCGCCGGCGTCACTGTGGCGCCGCACGCCAAGACGCCGATGTCGCCGGAGCTTGCCCACTCGCTGCGCGCAGCCGGCGCCTGGGGCACGACGGTCGCGAGTATCCAGCAGGCCGCCGTGTTGCTTGCGAGCGGCGAGCGACGCCTGTTGCTCGCCAACGAAATCGGCGGGCTTGCGGCCGGCCGGCGGCTCGGCGCAGTCCTGAGCGCTTATCCGCAGACAGAGTTTCACGCCTTCGCGGATTCCCCGGCAGCGGTCGCAGCGCTGGCGGAAGCCGCGCGGGTCGCAGACCGCCGCGAATTGTCGGTGCTGGTCGAGCTCGGCGCGGGCCGGGCTGGCGCGCGCGACCGCGCCGCTATCGAGGCGACGATGGCCGCGGTGCTTGCGGCTGACCGGCTCGTGCTCGGCGGCGTAGCCACCTACGAAGGGGCTGTCGCAACGGCGGATGCCGGCGAGACGATACGCGCGATCTCCGCGCTGATGGAGCGCACGATCGAAGCCTTCGCCCTGGTGCGCACTGCCGCCCCGCACCTGCCGCTGATCATCAGCGCCGGCGGCTCCGCCTATTTCGATGTCGTCGCCCGCGCCCTGGCTCCAATCGCGCAGGCCGACGGCAACGCCACCGTCCTGTTGCGCTCCGGCGCGCTGTTCTTTGCCGATCACGGCATCTATGCCCGCGCCTTCGCGGAGATCGACCGGCGCGGCGGTCTCATCATCGACGGCGCGCAGCACTCGGCGGCCGGAAGTTTCCGGCCTGCGCTGACGCTGTGGGCCGAAGTGCTGTCGCGCCCGGAGGCCGGCCTTGCGATCGCGGGCTTCGGCATGCGCGATGCCTCCTTCGATCAGGGATTGCCGGTGCCGCTACGCGTGTTCCGCGACGGCGTTGAGCAGCAAGAGCTGGCCGAGACCCTGTCGGTCACGCGTCTCAACGACCAGCATGCGTTCCTGTCGGTCGTATCAGGCAGCGCGCTTGCGGTCGGCGACGTCATCGCCTTCGGCATCTCGCATCCCTGTACCTGCCTCGACCGCTGGCGCGTGATCTTCGGGCTCGATGCTGCCGGCGTCGTGACGCGCGCCCTCCCCACCCGGTTCGGCTGAGAGCGGCGATGAATTTCCTGCCGCTCTGGCGCTATCAGAACCAGCTCATCGACGGCGCCATCGTCACGCTGGAGCTGACGGTGATCTCGGCAGTCTGCGGCCTGCTGATCGGCATCGCCGGCGCAGTGGCGCTGAACGGGCGCATCACACCGCTGCGCTGGCTGGTGCGCGGCTACATCGAGCTATTCCGCAACACGCCGTCGCTGATCCAGATCTTCATCGTGTTTTTCGTGCTGCCGAACTTCGGCCTGAAGCTGCCGGCGTTCGAGGCCGCCGCCGTCGCGCTCTCGCTCTATTTCGGCGCCTATTCGGTCGAGATCATCCGCTCAGGTCTCGATTCCATTCCACGCAGCCAGGTCGAGGCCGGTGCGTGCCTCGGCCTCTCCGGCTGGCAGGTGTTTCGCCACATCATCCTGCCGCCGGCGCTGCGCAACGCCTATCCCGCCGTGACCAGCCAGTTCGTGCTGCTGCTGCTCGGCACCTCGCTCGCCTCGCAGGTCGCGGCCGACGAGCTGTTCCATGTCGCCGGCTTCATCGAGAGCCGCACCTACCGCAGCTTCGAGGTCTACGCCGTGATCTGCGCGGTCTATTTCGCCATGGCGATGTCGTTCAAGGCGCTGTTCGCCATCATCGGTGTGGCGGCTTTCCGCTGGCCGCGGCGGCGCTGAGGGCAAGGCGATGCGATCCTTCTCCCTCATCGACTTCGTCTCGCTGTTCACGGCGCTGCGCTGGACCGTAGCGCTCGTCGTGCTCGCGCTCGCCTTCGGCGCGCCGCTGGCGCTCGGCCTCGCGCTCGGTCGCATCAGCCGCTTTGCCGGCCTGCGCTGGGCGATGGCGGCCTGCATCCAGGTGATCCAGAGCGTGCCGCTGCTCGGCCTCTTGTTCTTCTTCTATTTCGGCATGCCGATGTTTTTGGGCATCCAGGTGCCCGCGATCATTGCCGTCACCGTCGCCTACACGCTCTACACCGCCGCCTTCCTCGGCGAGATCTGGCGCGGCGGCCTGGAAGCCGTGAAGCAGGCGCAGTGGGAGGCCGGCGCCTGTCTCGGCCTCTCCGCCTGGCAGCAATTCCGCCACATCATCGCGCCGCAGGCGCTGCGGCTGTCGCTGCCGCCGACGGTCGGCTTTCTGGTGCAGCTCATCAAGGGCACTTCTCTCGCCTCCATTCTCGGCTTCGTCGAGCTCGCCCGCGCGGGACAAGTGGTGAGCGCGGCGACGTTCCAGCCGCTGCTCACCTACGCGCTCGTCGCCGCGATCTATTTCGCGCTGTGCCTGCCGCTCACGCTCTGGTCCCGCACCCTGGAGGCCCGCCTCGATGGCTCTCGTTGAAATCCGCGACGTGCACAAGACATTCGGCAAGGTCGAGGTGCTCAAGGGCGTCTCGCTCGACGTCGAGGAAGGCGAGATCGTCACGATCATCGGCCGCTCGGGCTCGGGCAAGTCGACGCTGCTCCGCTGCATCAACGCGCTGGAGAGCGTCGATTCCGGTGAAATTCGCGTCGAGGGGCAGAAGGTCCATGCGAAGATGCCTGACCTCAAGACATTCCGTCAGCGCGTCGGCATCGTGTTCCAGGCCTTCAATTTGTTTCCGCATTTGAAGGTCGAGCGCAACGTCACGCTGGCTCCGCTCCTCACCCGCCGCATCGACAAGGCCAAGGCCCGCGCGCTCGCCGAAGACGTGCTCACCCGTGTCGGTCTCGCCGACAAGATCGACGCCTGGCCGGAGCAGCTCTCCGGCGGCCAGCAGCAGCGCGTCGCAATTGCGCGCTGCCTCGCCATGGCCCCTCACCTCATGCTGTTCGACGAGGTCACCTCCGCACTCGATCCCGAGCTCGTCGGCGAAGTGCTCAAGGTGATGGAGGCGATGGCCAAGCAGGGCATGACGATGATCCTCGTCACCCACGAGATGGGCTTTGCCCGCAACGTCGCCAACCGCATCGTCTTCATGCATCAGGGCCGCGTCTGGGAACAGGGGCCGCCGGCAAAATTGTTTGCAAGCCCCGAGACACCCGAGCTCGCGAGCTTCATCGCATCGTCCAAATGAACTTCCGCCACCCATCCACCACCAGGAGAGAGCCATGAGACCATTGAAGTCCCTCTTTGCGATCGCAGCCACGGCGCTCGCCGTGTTCGCCGCCCCAACCCTCGCCCAAGCCGACAAGCTCCAGGACGTGCTGGGCTCAGGCAAGCTGCGCGTCGGCATTCTCACCGATGCTGCGCCCTGGGGCTTCAAGGACGACAAGGGCGAGATCGCAGGTCTCGATGCCGATCTCGCCAAGCTGATCGCCGCCGATATGGGCGTCAAGCTCGAACTCGTGCCGGTGACGGGCGCAGCGCGCATCCCGAACCTGCTCTCGGACAAGATCGACATGCTGATCGCCGGTCTCGGCGCCACGCCCGAGCGCGCCCAGCAGGTGATGTTCTCGCAGCCCTATGCGGTGGTAAATCTCGGCGTCTACGGCGCCAAGTCTATTCCGGCTGCAACAGGCAAGAAGCCCGACAATCTGGAGGGCCGCACCGTTGCCGTCGCCAAGGGCACGACGCTCGACGTCTGGCTCACCGACAACGCGCCGAAGGTGAAGCTGGTGCGCTTCGAGGACACCCCGGCCGCGCTTGCCGCTTTTCTCTCCGGTCAGGCCGATACCTTCGCCGAAAACAGCGCCATCGCGCTGAAGGTGCAGGACCAGAACCCGACCAAGGAGGTCGAGCTGAAATTCCTGATCCGTCAGTCGCCGGCCCATGTCGGCGTGCGCCAGGGCGAGCAGAACCTGCTCAACTGGATCAACACCGACATCTTCTTCAACAAGCTCAACGGTAAGCTCGGCGCCCTGCAGCTGAAATGGTTCAAGGAAGAGCAGACGCTTCCGACGCTGTAGGCCGACACCGCTCCCGCGCCCGTCGCGGGAGCGCCAACCACACCAGGAGACTTTTTCGGATGATCAAACGTTACGTCGTGGGCTCGCGCATGAGCCAGGCGGTCGCCGCCGGCGGCATGGTGCACATCGCCGGCCAGGTCGCCGACGACCGCAAGGCAGGCATCGTGTCGCAGACCCAGCAGGTGCTGGCCAAGATCGACGCGCTCTTGAAAGAGGCCGGCTCCGATCGCGCCAAGCTGATCGCGGTCAACGTCTTCCTGCCGCACATCACCGACTTCGACGCCATGAACTCGATCTACGATGCCTGGATCGATCCGGCCAACCCGCCGGCACGCGCCTGCGTCGAAGCCCGCCTCGCCGATCCCGATTTGCGCGTCGAGATGACCGCGGTCGCCTTGCTCTGAAGCGCGCTTCTTCCAACCTTCAGCCGGCGTCAGCGACGACGCGGCCTCGAGGCTTCCCATGCATACCGGACTTTTCAACGACATCGACTTCGAGAAGGACCAGAAATGGTCCGGCCATCTCGGCATTCCCTTCTCGATCGATCGCTCCCCCTACTTCCAGCTCAAGATCCCGATCTTCCGGATCAAGAACGGCGCCGGCCCGAAGCTGCTCCTGATGGCCGGCAATCACGGCGACGAATATGAGGGCGAGATCACGCTGACGCGGCTGTATCGGCGGCTCGATGCCGCCGCCGTCAAGGGCGAGATCACGATCCTGCCCTTCGCCAATCTGCCTGCCGTGATGGCGGCGCGCCGCCGCTCGCCGCTCGACGAGGGCAATCTCAACCGCGCCTTCCCGGGCGACGCCGGTGGCACACCGACGTTCCGGCTTGCGCATTTCCTCGAGCACGAACTGTTCCCACGGCATGATGTCGTCTTCGACATTCATTCCGGCGGCACCTCGATGGCGCATGTGCCTTGCGCGCTGATCGAGCGGCAAGGACCGCCCGAGATGTTCGCCCACGCGCTGCGTCTCATGGAAGGGCTTGGCATGCCCTTCGCCTTCGTCGCCGAGAACGGGGCCACGGCGCCGACCTCGATGGCGGCGGCCGCACGTGCCGGCGCGATCGGGCTCTCCGGCGAGTTCGGCGGCGGCGGCACCGTCACGCCGCAGACGATGGCGCTCACCGCGCGCGCCGTCGACCGCCTGCTGCTCGCGCTCGGCCTCGTTCAGGCCCCGGTGCTCGGGCCGCATGCGCCGGTCGAACGCGCCACAGAATTGCTGGCGCTGCAAAGCCATGCGCAGGCGGTGTTCGCGACACGGCGCGGCTGGTTCGAGCCCGCGGTCATGGTCGGCGCGCGCGTTGCGGCCGGCGACATCGCCGGCTGGTACCATGATTTCGAGCGCCCTGAGCTGCCGGAAGAGGTGCTGCGCTTCCCCGCCGACGGCATCGTGATCTCGCAGCGCCTGCACACCGACAGCCAGAGCGGCGACTGCCTGGTCCAGGTCGGCCGCGCGCTGCTACGCGACGAGGTGGCTCGCTGAGCTTTGGCCGCATACTCGCTGCAACCTCTCCCGCTTGCGGGAGAGGTCGGCGCGTAGCGCCGGGTGAGGGCTTTCTCCTCTTGGGGATTTCCCCCGTAAGCCTCAGACGATCCCCACGCGGAGACACCCTCTCCCCAGCCCTCCCCGCAAGCGGGGGAGGGAGCGCAGTCCCGTTGCGGTTGCAATCTCGACCAATCTCATCAAGCTCCAACCCGACCTTTCCTCTCCAGGGATTCGATGACCGATCCGGCAAAGCCGACCTTTGACGACGTGGTGCGCATTCCGGCGCCGCCCGGCCGCGCCAGCGCGACCGGACGGCCGCCGCGGATCGAGGAGGTCGCGGAACGCGCCGGCGTCGCACCGATCACGGTGTCACGGGTGCTGCGCCATCCGGAAAAGGTCAATCGCGAAACCCGCGAGCGCATCCTCGAAGTGATCGAGGCGACCGGCTACGCCTCCAACCCGCATGCGCGCGCGTTGCGCTCGGGCCGCTCGAACGTGGTCATGGCCTTCGTCTCGAATATCCTCAGCCAGCAGTTCGGCCTCGCGGTACGCAGCTTCGCGGCCACGCTCGAGCCTGAAGGCTTCGAGGTGCTGGTCGGACAGACCTCCTACTCCTATGCCAAGGAGGTCGCGATGATCCAGTCGCTGCGCGGCATCCGCCCCGCCGCGGTGATGTTCACCGGCGTGATCGAGCTCGAGGAGAATCGTGCCGCGCTCCAGGAGCTCGGCATTCCCGTGATCGAGACCTGGGCGTTTCCGCGCGACCCCATCGACATGCTGGTCGGCCTGCCCAATGCGGATGCCGGCGCGATGGCGGCGCGCAGACTGGCCGAGGCTGGACATCGCCGCGTCGCCTTCATCGGCCGCAGCAGCGGCCGCGGCGCACTCCGACGCGACGGTTTTCGCGCGGCGGCGGCAGAGCTCGGGCTCGAAATCGTGCACGAGATCCTCGTTGGAGAGGTCACGGGGCTGGTCGACGGCCGCGGCGCCTTCACCGCCCTGCTCGATCGCGGCGGCGACGTCGATTCCGTGTTCTGCGCCAACGACCTGCTCGCGACCGGCGCGCTGATCGAGGCTCGCGCCCGCGGCCTGTCGGTGCCGCGCGATCTCGCCGTGCTCGGCTTCGGCGACAACGACGTCGCCGATCAGATCACCCCGGGTCTCACCACCATCTCGTTCGATGCGGCGGCCATGGGGCGTATCGCGGGCGAATTGCTTTTGGCACGGCTCTCCGGCGCACCGGCGGCCGAGCAACGGCTCGCAGTCGAGCTGTTCCTGGTCGAGCGCGGCAGCGTCTGAGCGCGCGACTTAAGCGACGCTCTTGAGATCCTGCTGGATCGCGGCGAGCAGGGATTGCAGCGCCGCGCTGTTCACTGGCTTGGCCGCCAGATCATTGGACGGCGCTGGCTTGGCAGACTGCCCAGCTTTGACCGGACGCTTCGGGAACGGCGGCGGTGGCGCCGGCATCGAGGGCCGAGTGAACGCGCCCTCCTCGTCGACATGGACGAACTTGCCATGGATGACGTCGTCGCGCCGGCCCATGACGAACATGGTCGTCCAATAGCCGGCAGCCAGAAGGATTACGCAGAAAATACCAATCTCTAACATCGCAGCACCTAAAATATGCGCGATGATTCAATGCCTTCGCCCGGACGTCAATGAACCGACGGTCATACTTTCGGATTTTACGGGCCGAGTGTTGCCGATCGGTGACTCTTTGTTAACCTTTGTGCGGCCCCCGAGGGGGCCGCACGCGCCGACTACGCCCTGTCAGGCCCGACCCGGACCAGCTGCTTGCCGAAATTGGCCCCCTTCAGGAGCCCCATGAAGGCGCCGGGCGCGCTCTCCAGGCCCTCGGTGACGAACTCCTTGTATTTGACCTTGCCGTCGCGGACCCAGGCGGACATGTCGCGCAGGAAGTCGCCATGGCGGGCGGCGAAATCGGAGACGATGAAGCCGCGGAAGGTCAGCCGCTTGGTCAGCGTCGCGCGCATCATCGCCGCGGCCCATTTCGGCGGCTTGGCCTCGGTGTCGTTGTAATGCGCGATCAGGCCGCAGACCGGCACGCGCGCGAACGGATTGAGCAGCGGGAACACCGCCTCGAACACGGCGCCGCCGACATTCTCGAAATAGACGTCGATGCCCTTCGGGCAGGCGTCCTTCAGCTTCGCGGCCAGATCAGGATCGCGGTGATCGATGCAGGCATCGAAGCCGAGCTCCTTCACGACGTAGTCGCACTTGTCCCTGCCGCCGGCGATGCCGACCGCACGCGCGCCCTTGATCTTCGCGATCTGGCCGACAGCCGAGCCGACCGCGCCGGAGGCGCCGGCAACGACGACGGTCTCGCCGTCCTGCGGCTTGCCGATGTCGAGCAGGCCCGTGTACGCCGTCATGCCGGGCATGCCGAGCACGCCGATGGAGGTCGAGATCGGCCCGAGCTTCGGATCGACCTTGATCAGTCCCTTGCCGTTGGAGATCGCGTGCGACTGCCAGCCGGTACGGGCTCGCACGATCTCGCCTTTGGCAAAGTCAGGGTTGTTGGACGCCGCGACCTCGCTGACCGCCTCGCCTTCCATCACGCCACCGACCGGCACCGGCGCGGCGTAGGACGGACCGTCGCTCATGCGCCCACGCATATAGGGATCGAGCGAGAGCCAGATGGTGCGCAGCAGGACTTCGCCTGCGCCTGGCGTCGGCACCGCAAATTCCTCGATGCGGAAATCGGACTGTTTTGGCTCGCCGACGGGACGCGCGGCGAGAACGATGCGTTTTGCCTGGGACATGATGGCTTCCTCCTGACTGCTTGTTGCAGTCATTTAGGAGGTGCGTGGCAATGAAGCAAATCCCAACACTCGCTGTCATCGCCCGCGAAAGCGGGCGATCCAGTATTCCAGAGGCGGCTGTGATTGAACCGAGAAGCCACGGCGTACTGGATTCCCCGCTTCCGCGGGGAATGACACCGTCATCGAGGTGCGCGCGTCGAAACCGACGCGCGGCCGAATGCGGAGCTACTAACCCCCGCCCGGATAGTTCGGGCTCTCGCGCGTGATCGTCACGTCGTGGACGTGGCTTTCGCGCAAGCCTGCGCCGGTGATGCGGACGAAGCTCGCCTTCTCGTGCAGGTCCTTCATGTCCTTTGCACCGACATAGCCCATCGCGGCGCGCAGGCCCCCGGCGAGCTGGTGCATGACATTGCCGACCGGACCCTTGTAGGGCACCTGTCCTTCGATGCCTTCCGGCACGAGCTTGAGCGTGTCCTTGATGTCCTGCTGGAAGTAGCGGTCGGCCGATCCCCGCGCCATCGCGCCGACCGAGCCCATGCCGCGATAGGCCTTGTAGGAGCGGCCCTGCCACAAAAACACTTCGCCGGGCGTCTCGTCGGTGCCGGCGAGCAGCGAGCCGACCATCGCAATGTCGGCACCGGCGGCGAGCGCTTTCGCAAGGTCGCCGGAGAACTTGATGCCGCCGTCGGCGATGACGGGAATGTCGGACTTCTTCGCCGCCTCCACCGCATCCATGATCGCGGTGAGCTGCGGGACGCCGACGCCGGCGACGATGCGCGTGGTGCAGATCGAGCCCGGGCCGATGCCGACCTTGATGCAGTCGGCGCCCGCGTCGATCAGCGCCTGCGCGCCTTCCGTGGTGGCAACGTTGCCGGCAACGACCTGCACCGAGTTGGAGAGGCGCTTGATGCGGTTCACCGCGTGCAGCACGTGACGGGAATGGCCGTGCGCGGTGTCGACGACGACGAGGTCGACGCCGGCATCGATCAGCCGCTCGGTCCTCTCGAAACCGGTGTCACCGACCGTGGTGGCGGCGGCGACGCGCAGGCGGCCCTGCGCGTCCTTGCAGGCCAGCGGATGGGCGACCGCCTTCTCCATGTCCTTGACGGTGATCAGGCCGACGCAGCGATATTGCTCGTCGACGACCAGCAGCTTCTCGATGCGATGCTGGTGCAGCATTCGCCGCGCTTCGTCCTGGCTGACATTCTCGCGCACCGTGACGAGGTTTTCGTGCGTCATCAGCTCGGAGATTTTTTGCTGACGGTTCGTCGCGAAGCGCACGTCGCGGTTGGTCAGGATGCCGACCAGCTTGCCGGGCGTGTTCTTGCCCGCGCCGGTGACGACGGGAATACCGGAGATGCCGTGGTCGCTCATCAGCTTGAGCGCATCGTCGAGCGTTGCCTCGGGGCTGATGGTGAGCGGGTTCACCACCATGCCCGACTCGTAGCGCTTGACCTGCCGCACCTGGGCGGCCTGCCCTTCGGGATCGAAATTGCGGTGGATGACGCCGAGGCCGCCGGCCTGCGCCATGGCGATCGCCATGCGCGCTTCGGTGACGGTGTCCATGGCGGAGGCCATGATCGGGATGTTGAGCGGAATGGCACGGGTGACGCGGGAGCGGATGTCGACCTCGCCCGGCATGACGTCCGACAGGCCCGGCTTCAACAGCACGTCGTCGAACGTAAGGGCTTCGCGAATGCCTTGAAGTTGCACCGTGGCCATCTGCCAACTCCTTCCTGCGGCCCTGCCGCAAATAGCTATGGATGAGCGCCGCCCTCGGCGTACCTTGCGGCAACGCCGGAGAATCGGAGCCCATCGGTGGGGTTGACGCGGGTCGATAGCACGGCTGCGTGACGAATCAAAGCAATTCGCACCGCCGGCCAGCCATGCACAGGCTTTTTCAGGCAAATTCAGCGGGGATGGCCCGGCGGGCGGCTCGCGCCGGCAATCGCGTCCACGCCCTCCCGGTGCCTCCGGCCCGGCGATGCACCCGCGCGTCCGGTCACACCGATGTTACGCGGGACTTAGGTGCTATGCGTCGATCCGCAATGGTCCCCGCCTGACGGCGGTGATAAGCCGCAAGTCCACCCTCCTTCTGATTTTCATTACCAATCCGTCATGGTCGACAAGCAACGCGTCATTCCGCTGATCGTGGCCACTGCTCTCTTCATGGAGAACATGGACTCGACGGTGATCGCCACCTCGCTGCCGGCGATCGCGGCCGACATCGGCACCAGCCCGCTGACGCTGAAGCTCGCCATCACCTCCTATCTGCTCTCGCTCGCGGTGTTCATCCCGGCGAGCGGCTGGACCGCCGACAGGTTCGGCGCGCGCATGGTGTTCGCGATCGCGGTCGGCGTGTTCATGGTCGGATCGGTCGGCTGCGCGCTGTCGACCTCGGTCACCGATTTCGTGTTCGCGCGCATCCTGCAAGGCATGGGCGGGGCGATGATGACGCCGGTCGGGCGCCTCGTGCTGCTGCGCTCGGTCGACAAGAGCGCGCTGGTCAACGCGATGGCCTGGGTGACGGTCCCGGCCCTGATCGGCCCCGTGATCGGCCCGCCGCTCGGCGGCTTCATCACCACTTACGCCTCGTGGCACTGGATCTTCCTGATCAACATCCCGATCGGACTGCTCGGCATCTTCATGGCGCTGAAGTTCATCGATCCCATCAAGAGCGAGACGCAGGAGCCGTTCGATCTCTACGGCATGGTGCTCGCCGGCATTGGCCTCGCCGGCATCGCCTTCGGTCTCTCGGTGGCCGGGCTCAATTTGTTGCCCTGGAGCACGGTCGCGGCCCTGGTCGTGGGCGGCGCGATCTCGATGACGCTGTATGTCCTGCACGCGCGGCGGACGGGATCGCCGGTGCTGGACTTTTCGCTGCTGAAGCTGCCGACGCTGCGCGCGGCCATTTTCGGCGGTTTCCTGTTCCGGCTCGGCATCGGCGCCCTGCCATTCCTGCTGCCGCTGCTGATGCAGATCGGTTTTGGCCTGTCGCCGTTCCATTCCGGCCTCGTCACCTTCGCCTCCTCGCTCGGGGCCATGGGCATGAAGACGCTCGCCGCGCGCCTCATCCGGACCTTCGGCTTCCGCAATCTGATGACGGTGAACGCGATCGTCAGCGCGTTCTTCCTCGGCGTCTGCGCGCTGTTCACGGTGACAACGCCGCTGCTGATCATCATGGTCATCCTGGTGGTCGGCGGCTTCTTCCGCTCGCTCGAGTTCACCGCGATCAACACGGTCGCCTATGCCGACGTCGAGACGCCGCAGATGAGCCGGGCCACCACGCTCGTCAGCGTCAACCAGCAGCTCGCGGTCTCCGCCGGCGTCGCCGTCGGCGCGGCTTGCGTCGAGACGACGATGTGGTTCAGCCATGTCAGCGAGCTCAATGCCACCGTGTTTGCCCCCGCCTTCGTCGTGGTCGCACTGACCTCGGCGGCTTCGAGCTGGTTCTTCTGGCAGATGCCCGCCGACGCCGGCCACGAGATCTCCGGCCGCAAGGCGGTGGAGATCGCCAGCCGCAAGGGTGCCGGCAAGGGGGCGGAGAAGGCGGCTGTGAAGGCGGCGACCGAGGATACCCAGGACGTGCGGGATCAGAGGCTTGGATAGCCTCTCTTCTCGTCCTTGCGAGCAAGCGAAGCAATCCGGCCTGTATCCGCGGACGGATTCTGGATTGCTCCGTCGCTTCAGCGCAAAATTGCTTTGCAATTTTGTCGCGAGCTCCTCGCAATGACGGAGGTTGTGGCTACGCCTTCGCTTCGCCGCGAAACCCTGTCGCCAGCACGTAGCGCTCCGACGAATCCTGCCGGCTCGCCGCCGGCTTCACATGACGCACCGCTGCAAAATCGCGCTTGAGCTGGGCGAGCAGGTCGGCATCGGCGCCGCTCTGGAACGTCTTGGCCAGAAACGCCCCGCCCGGCTTCAGAACGTCGCACGCAAAGGCGGCCGCCGTCTCGACCAGGCCGACGATGCGGAGCTGGTCGGTCTTGCGATGGCCGGTGGTGTTGGCGGCCATGTCGGACATCACGATATCGGCGCCGCCGCCGAGCATCGCGGTGAGCTTCGAGGGCGCGTCATTGTCCATGAAGTCGAGCTGCGCGAACTCGACGCCGGGAATCTCGGGCATTTCCAGCAGATCGATCGCGACGACCTTGCCCTTGCCTTCGGTAGAGCCGACGCGCTTGGCGGCGATCTGGCTCCAGCCACCGGGCGCGGCGCCGAGATCGACCACCGCCATGCCGGGCTTCAGAAACCGATACTTGTCGTCGATCTCGAGCAGCTTGAACGCCGCGCGCGAGCGATAGCCCGCCGCCTTGGCTTTCGCGACATAGGGATCGTTGAGCTGCCGCTCCAGCCACAGCTTCGACGAGAGCTTGCGCTTGCCGCCGGTCTTGACCTGGACGTGCAAGCGGCCGGTGGTGTCTTTCGCCATCTCACCAGCTCCTGAGCGCGCCGTCCTCGCGCATCATCTCGACCAGCATGCCTTCGCGCAGGCCCCGGTCGGCGACGCGCAGGCGCGGCAGCGGAAAGGCGCGCCTGATAGCATCGAGGATGGCGCAGCCGGCCAGCACGAGATCGGCGCGCTCGACGCTGATGCAGCTGTTGCCGGCGCGCTCCTCGTAGCTCATGCCGAGCAGCTTGCTGATGGTCGCGGTGATGTCGGTGTCGTTCATCCAGATGCTGTCGATGCGGCGGCGGTCGTAGCGCGCGAGGTTGAGATGGATGCCGGCGAGCGTCGTCACGGTCCCGGACGTGCCGAGCAGATGCATCTCGGTGAGATCGCCGCCGTGCGCTTCGGCGAACGGCGCAACGTGGTTCGCCACCTCCTGCTCCATCGCGGCATAGATCTCCGGCGTCACGTCACGGCCGCCGAACTGCTCGGCGAGCGTCACGACGCCAAGCGGGATCGACATCCACGCCTTGATGCGCGGTTCCGGATTTTGCGGATCGCGCTCGATCCGGACCAGCTCGGTCGAGCCGCCGCCGATGTCGAACAGGATCGCACCCCGCCCCCTGGGATCGACCAGCGGCGAGCAGCCGAGCACGGCGAGCGCAGCCTCGGTCTCGCGGTCGATCACCTCGAGCTCGATGCCGGTCTCGGCCGCGACGCGGCTGCGGAAACCCTCGGCGTTCGAGGCGGCGCGGCAGGCTTCGGTCGCGATCAGCCGCAGCCGCTTGGCTTTGCGCAGATTGATCTTGTCGCGGCAGATGCTGAGTGCGGCGACGGCGCGCTCGATCGCGGCCTCGCTGATGCACCCCGTGGCCGAGACGCCCTCGCCGAGCCTGATGATGCGCGAGAAGGAATCGACCACGCGAAAGCCGTCGTGAGTCGGACAGGCGATCAGCAGCCTGCAATTGTTGGTGCCGAGGTCCAGCGCCGCATAGACGCCGGTTCCCGGCGCTTGCGCGCCGACGGCCGGTTCGGTGACCAACGCCACCGCCGCCATCGACCCCTCCAGCTCACCGTGCGGCACATGGCCGTCGCGGAGCCGCGTGTGGTCATTCATACAAACTGTCTTTCCGCGGCCCAAAGGGCCGGTCTGGAATTGATTTTTCGCCTGAAACATTAGCAGCGCGGCAGGCCTGCGCAACAACGCATCACATGGGACCATGCCCATTCGTGCGTTGTCGTGAACGGGGTGGTGGGTTATCTGAAAGGGATCCGGTCCCCCGCTGCCGCGAAAATGCGCAAATGCCGGCTTTTCAGGTCATTTCCATGCAAGAACACACCAAATCCTCCACGCTCGAAAACGCTATTGCACTGCAAAAATATGGCGTCGGGCAACCGGTCCGCCGCAAGGAAGACGACACCCTGGTGCGCGGCAAGGGCCGCTACACCGACGATTTCAACCTGCCCGGCCAGGCCCATGCCGTGGTCGTCCGCTCGACCCATGCCCACGGGATCATCCGAAACATCGGCCTTGATGCCGCCAGGGCGATGCCGGGCGTGCTCGGCGTGTGGACCGGCAAGGACCTCGATGCCGCCGGCTACGGCCCCTTCACCTGCGGCCTGCCGCTGAAGAGCCGCGACGGCTCGCCCCTGCTCCAGACCAACCGCCAGCCGCTCGCGACCGACAAGGTCCGCTTCGTCGGCGATCCCGTCGCCTTCGTCGTCGCCGAGACGCTGGCCCAGGCGCGCGATGCGGCGGAGGCCGTCGAGCTCGACATCGAGCCGCTGCCGGCGGTGACCGATCCTGAGGACGCCGCCAAGCCCGGCGCGCCGCAGCTTTACGACCACATTCCGAACAATGTCGCGCTCGACTACCATTATGGCGACATGGAGAAGGTCAACGCGGCTTTCGCCAGCGCCGCCCATGTCACCAAGCTCGACATCGAGAACACCCGCGTCGCCGTGGTCTCGATGGAGCCGCGCGTCGGCCTTGCCTCCTACGACAAGAAGGCCGAGCGCTACACGCTCCAGGTGCCGACGCAGGGCGTCGCGGGCAACCGCGCCAATCTCGCCAAGAACCTGAAAGTGCCGAACGAGAAGGTGCGCATCCTGACCGCCAATGTCGGCGGCTCCTTCGGCATGAAGAACATCAACTATCCCGAATACATGTGCATTCTGTACGCGGCCAAGGCGCTGGCGCGGCCGGTGAAGTGGCTGGACGAGCGCTCGACCAGCTTCCTCTCCGACAGCCACGGCCGTGCGCAGAAAATCCATGCCGAGCTGGCGCTCGATGCCGAGGGCCATTTCCTCGCGGCAAAGCTGTCCGGCTACGGCAATCTCGGCGCCTACATCACCGGCGTTGCGCCCGGCCCGCTCTCGCTCAACACCGGCAAGAACTTTTCCAGCGTCTACCGTACTCCACTGATGGGCATCGACATCAAGACCGTGCTCACCAACACCACGCTGATGGGCGCCTATCGCGGCGCCGGCCGGCCGGAGGCGAACTATTACATGGAGCGGCTGATCGACCGCGCCGCCGACGAGATGGGCATCAACCGCCTGGCGTTGCGCAAGCGCAACTTCATCAAGCAGAACCAGATGCCGTTCGCGGCCTCCTCCGGCGTCACCTATGACAGCGGCGACTTCCAGGCGGTGTTCAGCAAGGCGCTCGAGATCTCCGACCATGAGAACTTTGCCAAGCGCAAGAAGGAGAGCAAGAAGGCCGGCAAGCTGCGCGGCATCGCAGTCGGCTCCTATCTCGAGGTCACCGCGCCGCCGAGCCCCGAGCTCGGCAAGATCGTGTTCGATGCTGACGGCTCTGTGCAGCTCATCACCGGCACGCTCGACTATGGCCAGGGCCACGCCACGCCGTTCGCGCAGGTGCTGTGCGAGCAGCTCGGCGTTCCCTTCGAGAGTGTCAAGCTGGTGCAGGGCGACAGCGACATCGTGCACACCGGCAACGGCACCGGCGGTTCGCGCTCGATCACCGCGAGCGGCATGGCGATCGTCGGCGCGGCCAAGCTCGTGATCGAGAAGGGCAAGCGCGCCGCCGCACACATGCTGGAAGCGTCAGAGGCCGACATCGAGTTCGAAGGCGGCAGCTTCACCATCGCCGGCACCGACCGCAGCATCGACATCATGGAGCTCGCCAAGAAGCTGCATGACGGCAAGACGCCGGACGGCGTGCCTGATTCACTTGACGTCGACCACACCAGCGAGCCGGTGCCCTCGGCGTTCCCGAACGGCTGCCACGTCGCCGAGGTCGAGATCGATCCTGAGACCGGCGTGGTGCAGATCGTGCGCTACAGCGCGGTCAACGATTTCGGCACGGTGATCAATCCGCTGCTGGTTGCAGGCCAGCTCCATGGCGGCGTGGTCCAGGGCATCGGCCAGGCGCTGATGGAGCAGATCCGCTACGACGAAAGCGGCCAGCCGATCACGGGCTCGCTGATGGATTACGCCTTGCCGCGTGCCGAGGATGTGCCGAACATGACCGTCGGCGATCACCCGGTGCCCGCCACAACCAACCCGCTCGGCAGCAAGGGCTGCGGCGAAGCCGGCTGCGCCGGCAGCATGTCGACGGTGGTGAACGCGGTGGTCGATGCGCTCTCGGAGTATGGCATCAAGCACATCGACATGCCGCTGACCCCGGAGCGCGTGTGGCGTGCGATCCAGGATGCGAAGAGCAAGGCGGCGTAGGATCCTTCGTAGACGGTCACTCGCCGCTTCCACACATACAACTGTCATCGCCCGCGAGGCGGGCGATCCAGTATTCCAGAGGCAGCAGTGACTAAAGCGAGAGGCCGCGGCGTACTGGATGCCCCGGTCAAGCCGGGGCATGACACCGGTCTCGGAGTGGCTTCCTGTGCTACGCCGCCGCCTGCTCGCGCGGCTGGTAGATCGCGGTGTGCTGGCAATGTGCCAGCGGCGTGGTGCCATTGGCGACGACCAGCGCGTCGAGCTCGACGAAGCGGTGGCCCTTCTTCTCGTAGTTCGCGGTCACCTTCGCCCGCGCGGTGATCTCATCGCCGATACGCACAGGCGACAGCAGCTGCATGCGGCTGCCGACGTGGATCCACGGACCCAGAATGGTGTTGTCGACCAGCACGCGGTTCATGACGCGCTGGATCAGGCCGGGATGGCCGAGGGCCTCGCGTGCGAAGACCGGATCGGCCTCCCTGATGTCGGCGAGATAGTCAGCCGCGTCCTGCCCGGCCCAGCGGCGGGGTGTCGTACCGAGCCATTTTCCCATTTCGAACGTCGCGGGGCTGACCGGCTTGCGCTCGGCCACAACCGGCACCTCGACATAGTCGCTCAACGACACCGCAAGCGCGGCCGCCGGCAGGGAGGCCGTGCCCGTGGCACAAAGCTCGGTGCGGCTGAACACCTCGATCGTCAGAAGCTCATTGTGCTCGGTGGCGTCGACATCGGCAGTCTCGCCGTCATAGACCGGCTTGATGAAGCGGGCCTCGACCAGCCCGCGCGACAGGAAATCGCCGCCCCAGCGGGCGATTGGCACGTGCATCATGTAGGCGAAGACGTCGACGCCGGGGACCAGCCCGCCGGAAAAGCCGAAGCGGCGCGCCACCGTGTGGTCATGCATCTTGTTTTCGGATTGTTTTGCGGTGTTGTAGGCCTCGACGCGCCAGGTTTCGAGCCGGTTCGGCATGGCTTGGCTTTCCCCAAATTCTTGTTGTTTCGGCGCTGATCGTAGGGCCCCGGGAACACGGGTCAATCCCCTCGCCTTTGCGGCCCGAATGCGGTACCACGCGGCGAATGACTGACACCCCCACCCGCATCTATGTCGACGCCGACGCCTGTCCGGTGAAGGACGAGATCTACCGCGTCGCGCTCCGGCACGGCGTGGCCGTGAGCGTGGTCGCCGGCAACTTCATTCGCGTGCCGCACGATCCCCTGATCGAGCGCATTGCCGCCGGTCCCGGCATGGATGCCGCCGACGACTGGATCGTGGAACGCGTCAAGCCCGGAGATGTCGTCGTGACCTCGGACATTCCGCTGGCCAGCCGCTGCGTCAAAGCGGGTGCCGACGTGATCGCGCCGAACGGAAAACCGTTCACGGAAGAGTCGATCGGGATGACGCTGGCGGTGCGTAATCTGATGACGGATCTGCGCTCGGCCGGCGAAGTCACCGGCGGTCCGCGATCATTCTCGCCGCGCGACCGCTCCACCTTCCTCTCGGCGCTCGACCAGACTCTGCGCCGGATCCAGCGTCGCCGCGCCGATACGGCCGCAACGAGCCAGAATTCGAGTCAAGGCTAGTCATGGCGCCGCCGCTGATCCAACTGAAAGACATCAAGCTGACCTTCGGCGGCACGCCGCTGCTGTCGGGCGTCGAGCTCAACGTCGCGCCGAGCGAGCGCTTCTGCCTGATCGGCCGCAACGGCTCCGGCAAATCGACGCTGCTCAGAATCGCGGCCGGCCTCGTCGAGCCCGATGGCGGCACGCGCTTCGTGCAGCCGGGCGCGACCGTGCGCTACCTCCCGCAGGAGCCGGATTTCGGCGAGCACAAGACCACGCTTGCCTATGTCGAGGCGGGCCTTGCGCCCGGCGACGACCCGTACCAGGCGCGCTACCTCGTGGAGCAGCTCGGACTTACCGGCGAAGAGGACCCGGCCAACGTCTCCGGCGGCGAAGCCCGCCGTGCGGCGCTCGCTCGCGTGCTGGCGCCCTCGCCCGACATCCTGCTGCTGGACGAGCCGACCAACCATCTCGATCTCTCCACCATCGAATGGCTGGAAAAGGAGCTCGATTCCAGGCGCAGCGCACTGGTGATCATCAGCCACGACCGCCGCTTCCTCACCAACCTGTCGCGCTCCACGGCGTGGCTCGACCGCGGCAAGATCAAGCAGATCGACCGCGGCTTTGCTTCGTTCGAGAGCTGGCGCGACGAAGTGCTGGCGGAGGAAGAGCGCGACCAGCACAAGCTCGACCGCAAGATCGTCGACGAGGAGCACTGGCTGCGCCACGGCGTCTCCGGCCGGCGCAAGCGCAACGTCAAGCGTCTCGGCAATCTGCATGCCCTGCGCGACCAGCGGCGCAACTATCGCGGCACGGCCGGCACCGCCAGTCTCGCGGCTGCCGAAGCGGAGCAATCCGGCAAGCTGGTGATCGAGGCCAAGGGCGTCACCAAGGCGTTCGGCGAGCGCGTGATCGTGGACAATTTCTCCACGCGCATCCAGCGCGGCGACCGGCTCGGCATCGTCGGGCCGAACGGCGCCGGCAAGACCACGCTGGTCAATCTGCTCACCGGCGGCGCGCAGCCCGATTCCGGCACGGTGCGGTTAGGGGCCAATCTGGAGACGGCGACGCTCGACCAGCACCGCGAAAGCCTCGATCCCAAATCGACGCTGGCCGATGCACTGACCGGAGGCCGCGGCGACCAGATCATGGTCGGTGGCAAGCCGAAGCATGTCGTCGGCTACATGAAGGACTTTCTGTTCGCGCAGGAGCAGCGCGGCACGCCGGTGGAAGTGCTCTCCGGCGGGGAACGCGGCCGGCTGATGCTGGCGCGCGCGCTCGCAAAGCCGTCGAACCTGCTGGTGCTGGACGAGCCGACCAACGATCTCGATCTCGAAACCCTCGATGTCCTGGAAGACATGCTCGGCGACTATGAGGGCACGGTCATCCTGATCAGTCACGACCGCGACTTCCTCGATCGCGTCGTCACCTCGGTGATCGCGCCCGAGGGCAACGGCAAGTGGACTGAATATGCCGGCGGTTACAGCGACATGCTGACCCAGCGCGGTGCGGACCTGAAACGCGAGACGGCGAAGGTGCAAGCGCCGGCAGAGAAGAAAGAGGAGCGCTCCGCTGCTCCCGCCTCCGCGCCCAAGCGGAAGCTGAGCTTCAACGAGAAGCACGCGCTGGAGACGCTGCCGAAGCGGATGGAAACATTGCAGGCCAATATTGCAAAATGGCAGCGCGTGCTGGACGATCCCAATCTCTATACGAAGGATCGCAAGACATTCGACGACACGTCGGCCGCCATCGCCAAGGCGCATGAAGAATTGTCAGCTGCCGAAGAGCGCTGGCTCGAACTCGAAATGCTTCGCGAAGAAATAGAGCAGGCTTAACCATGACAACCACCCTCGCCGCCAAGATCGCACGTGAATACGGCACGCCCTGCGCCGTCATCGACATGGACAAGGTCGAGCGCAACATCGCGCGGATCCAGAAGGCCTGCGACGACGCCGGCGTCGCCAACCGGCCGCACATCAAGACGCACAAGAACCCGACCATCGCCAAGATGCAGGTCGCGGCCGGCGCCAAGGGCATCACCTGCCAGAAGATCGGCGAGGCCGAGATCATGGCCAATGCCGGCATCGACGACATCCTGATCAGCTACAATCTGCTGGGCGAAGAGAAAATGGCGCGGCTCGGCGCGCTGAATGCCAAGGCCAACATGACGGTCGCCGCCGACAATTCGACCGTCGTCGCCGGCCTGCCCAAGGCCGCTGCGGCGTCGGGCCGTCCGCTCTCGGTGGTGGTCGAATGCGACACGGGCCGCAAGCGCGCCGGCGTCGAGACGCCAGCCGAAGCGATCGCGCTGGCGCGCGAGATCGCGGCATCCAAGGGGCTGGAATTCGCCGGCTTCATGCTCTACCCGACCGAGACCGGCTGGGCTGACGCACAGAAATTCTACGACGAGGCGCTCGCCGGCGTGCGCGCGCACGGGCTGGATGCAAAAATCGTCTCGACTGGCGGCACGCCGAACCTCAAGAACATCGGCAAGCTCAAGGGCGGCACCGAGCACCGCTTCGGCACCTACATCTACAACGACCGCATGCAGGTCGCGGCGGGTTCAGCGACCTGGGACGATTGCGCGCTGCACATCTATTCGACGGTGGTGAGCCGCGCTGCCCCCGAGCGCGGCATTCTCGATGCCGGCTCGAAGACACTGACCACGGACACCGGCGGCCTCGACGGCCACGGCCTGATCCTGGAGCATCCCGAAGCCAAGATCGCGAAATTTGCCGAGGAGCACGGCTTTCTCGACCTCTCCCGCAGCAACACGCGGCCCAATGTCGGCGACGTCGTCCGGATCGTGCCGAACCACGTCTGCGTCGTCGTCAACATGATGGACGAGGTGGTGATGGTCCGCGGCGAGGAGATCATCGGCACACTGCCGGTGGCTGCGCGCGGGAAGCTGCGCTAGGCGCGCATCAGCGCCTGGAGCTCGCCTTCGAGGCCGTCGCGAAACAGCTTGATCGGGCGCGCGAGACGGCCGGCGGGCGCGCGATGCACCATCCATGCGCGCACCGCGGGGTTGAAGTCTCGCGTCTTCACCGCCTTGAGCTTGTCGCGGAATGCGCTCCGCTTCAGTGCGATCGGCGTCACCAGGCCGACGCCGAGGCCGCGCGCGACCAGCGACAGGCGAAGCTCGCTGTCGAGCGCCTCTACGGCGATGTTGAATGGCAGATGCTCGGCGTCGAACCGCCGCTTCAACGCGTCGCGAAACCCGCAGCCGTCCTGGTTGATCACCCATGACATCTGCGAGAGCTGCTCCAGGTCGGCCGACTTCGGGATCTTCATGTCGCGCGCGACGACAAACACAACCGGCTGGGCGCCGAGATCGTCGGCGACGAGATCGGCAGGCGGCACCGCACCATCAGGCAGGCAAACCGCGGCAGCGTCCAGCTCGTTGCGCGAGACGCGTTCGACCTGATTGGGCGACCAGCCCGACACGACCCGCACGGCAAGCGCGGGAAACTCGGCGCGCACCGCATCAAGCGGTGCGGTGAGCCCGGCCTCCGACAGGAACGGCGTCAGACCGAGCCTGAACTCGCCACGCACCACGCCATCATTGGCGACGCCCGACTTGAGGTCGTCCAGCATCCTGAGCAAGCGCCGGCCCTGCTCATAGGCCTCGTGGCCCGCAGCCGTCGGTTTCAGCGGCTTCGACAGCCGGTCCAGAAGCTGCGCTCCCAGCATCTCCTCGAGGTTCTGGATACGCCGGGTCACGCCGGGCTGGGTGAGGTTCAGGCGCGCGGATGCCGCGACGATCGAACCGGTCTCGACCACAGCGACGAACGCGACGAGGTCATGGGTGTTCATTACAATCCCGCATATTCTTTATCACCTTATTTGAATTGTAGCATATTAGATCTCTCGCTTAAAGGGGGCTCGCCAATAGCTTGCGAGGTCCCATGAGCATCTCCGAAACCACGAAGCTTGCCTCCGCAAAGCCGGTTGCCGAGCGATCCATGATCTGGCTTGGCGCCATCACCGCCGGCGTCGTCGTCACCAACCTGTTCGCGCCCCAGATCCTGGTTGGCCTGATCGGCCGATCGCTGGCGTTGACGGCGGGGCAAGCCGGCATGGTCAGCACGCTGACGCTCCTGGGCTATGCGCTCGGCCTGCTTCTGCTCGTGCCGCTCGTCGATCTCGTCGAGAACAAGCGCCTGATCCTGCGCACGCTTGGCTGCGCCATCCTGGCTGCCCTCGGCACGGCGCTGGCGCCGAGCCCGTACCTGCTGCTGCTCGCAACTTTCATCCTGGGTGCTTCCTGCGCCGCGATCCAGATGATGGTGCCGCTCGTCGCCTCCCAGGTGGCACCGGAACGGCGCGGCCAGGCGATCGGCGAGGTCATGGGCGGATTGATGATCGGCATCCTGCTGTCACGGCCGGCGGCGAGCCTGATCGCGGATCTCTGGAGCTGGCGCGTGTATTACGTCGTCTCGGCGGGATTGATGACGCTTCTTGCCGTGGGGCTAAGCCGCTATCTGCCGACGCTGCGCCCGGCCGCAAAGTCCGGCTACGGAGGGCTGCTCCGCTCGTTCCCGAAGCTGCTGCAGGAAGAGCCCGTGCTGCGCGTCCGCGCATGGACGGCAGCGCTTGTCATGGCGTCCTTCACCGCTTTCTGGTCGGCCGTCGCGCTGCGCCTGCCGGACACGCCGTTCCTGCTCGACACAAAGGGAATTGCGGCGTTCGCGTTGATCGGCGTCGTCGGCGCTGCGGCGACGCCTCTCGACGGCCGCTGGGGCGACCGTGGCTGGGCCCGGCCGATGCTGCTCGCAGCCCATCTGCTCATCGTCGCGTCGCTTGCGCTCTGTGCATGGGCGGCTGCGCTGGAGTCCGGCACCGCCAGCCTCCTGCTGCTGAGCCTCGGCACGATCCTGCTCGACGTCGGCATCACCACCGACCAGACGCTGGGCCGGCGCGCAATCAACCTGTTGCGACCGGAAGCGCGCGGCCGCCTCAACGGCCTGTTCGTGGCGCTGTTCTTCATCGGCGGCGGGGTCGGCGCCGCGGCCGCATCGCTCGCCTGGACCTATGGCGGCTGGACGATGGTCTGCATCGTGGCTGCCAGCTTTGGTGCGCTCGGCCTCATCACGGATATCGTGACAAAGACCGGCACATCGTGATCGGCACGGTCAGGACGACACTTGCGCCAGCCGTCGCAAGACGCCCCTGCCCGCGGCGGCTCCCGTCGCGAACGAGGCCTGCAACAGATAGCCACCGGTTGGCGCCTCCCAGTCCAGCATCTCGCCGGCGGCGAACACGCCGGGCAGCTTGCCGATCATGAAATCGGCATCGAGCTCGTCGAACGAGACGCCGCCGGCGCTGGAGATCGCACGCACGATGGGCGCTGTGCCGGTGAGCTTGATGGGTACAGCGTTGACGAGTTCCGCCAATCGTTCGGGTGGCATACCCGACAGCGACTGGCCCGCGCCGATCGCCGCCTCCTGGAGCAACCCCACTGCAACCGGTGAAAGCTGCACGGCCTTGCGCAGGAAGTTGGAGAACGATTGCTTGCCGCGCGGCGCGGACAGGCGTCGGACCAACTCAGCCTGATCGACATCCGGCCGCAAGGCGACGTGCAGCACCGCCTCGCCGTTCGCGGCAATCGCCTCGCGCAATTCAGCTGAGAGCGCGTAGCTCGCCCCGCCCTCGATGCCGGATTGCGTGATGATCGCCTCGCCGCGCAGGCTGTGCGGGCCGAAGGTCAGCGCAATCCCCTTCAGCGGTTGGCCTTCGAAGCGCGTGCGAATGATGTCGGACCAGGCGACGGTGAAGCCGCAATTGGCAGGCCGCAGCGGCGACAGCGCGATGCCTTTGTCAGCCAGGATCGCCGTCCAGCTGCCGTCCGAGCCCAGCCGCGGCCAGCTTGCGCCGCCGAGCGCCAGCACCGTGGCGTTGGCCGCGACGACAAGCGGGCCATCGGGTGTTCGAAACAGCAGCCGTCCCTCGTCATCGCAGCCGGTCCAGCGATGGCGAAACCCAAACCGCACGCCGGCCGCATCGAGCCGCCGTAGCCAGGCGCGTAGCAAGGGCGAGGCCTTGAACGCTTTTGGAAACACACGCCCGCTGGTGCCGACGAAGGTCGGCTCGCCCAGGGCCTCGCTCCAGGCGCGCAGCGTGTCCGGCGAAAACGCCGCGATCGCAGCCTGCAGCTTCGGGGCCGCCTCGCGATAGCGCGCCATGAATTGCGGCAGCGGTTCGCTGTGGGTGAGATTGAGGCCGCCGCGGCCCGCCATCAGAAATTTGCGGCCCGCGGACGGCATCGCGTCGTAGACGGTGACGCGGGCGCCGCCCTGCGCCAGCACCTCCGCCGCCATCAGCCCGGCGGGACCGGCACCGATGACGGCGACGTCAGTCAGAGCTTGATCCCCGCCCGAGCCGCGGCCTGCGCGACGTATTTCTGCGTCTGCTCGAACGCGCCTTGCAGCGCCTTGGCCTTCGACATGTCGCTGATCTCGGCGAAATGCGCGGCAATCGCGTCCGGCGTCCATTCGGACTCCGGCAAGTTGATGCCCTCGCTCTCGACAATCTTGATCACCGCGAAGGAGCCTGCGCCGGCGCCCATGATGGTGCGGGTCGGCGCGTCCGCGCTCAGCATGTACTCGACCGCGGGCGTGATCGCGTTCGGCTTCATCAATTGCAGCGCCTGCGGCGGCAACAGCTCTTCCGTCATGCGGGTTGCCGCCGTCGGCGAGATGATGTTGACGCGGATGTCGTTCTTGCGGCCTTCCTCGGCGAGCACGTTCATCAGGCCGACCATGCCAGACTTCGCCGCGCCGTAATTGGCCTGGCCGAAATTGCCATAGAGGCCGGAGGACGACGTCGTCAGTACGATGCGCCCGTAGTTGCGGTCGCGCATGCCGGCCCAGGCCGCCTTGCAGCAATAGAAGGTGCCGACGAGATGCACGTCGAGCACCTTCTGGAAATCGGCGGCTTCCATCTTGCCGAACGACTTGTCGCGCAAAATGCCGGCATTGGCACACATGAGGTCGACGCTGCCCCACTCCTTGGTAGCGCGCTCGACCATGGCCGTGACCTGCTCGAAATTCGAGACGTCGGCACCGTCGGCCATTGCCGTGCCGCCGGCCTTGCGGATCTCCTCGACCACGGCTTCGGCCGGCGAGAGCGAACCGCCACTGCCGTCACGCGCACCGCCGAAATCGTTGACGACGACCTTGGCGCCGCGGCTGGCCAGCCCGAGCGCATGTGCCTTGCCGAGCCCATTGCCCGCGCCGGTGACGATGGCGACGCGTCCGTCGAACCTGATTGCCATGAGAGCAGTTCCTGTCTTCTTCCTTCTCCCCTTGTGGGAGAAGGTGGCATAGGCGGCCTACGGCCGCCGTACCTAAAATGGACGCCGGCGCGTAGCGTCGGCTACGGCGCCGGATGAGGGGTCTCTCTCGGCAGATGCGCTCGCGGAGAGAGACCCCTCACCCGCCGCGTTCCGCGAGGCACCCTCTCCCACAAGGGGAGAGGGTAAAACCCCGCTCTGGATCGCTTTTTGAGCAGCGATGGGTTGCCGGGTCAAGCCCGGCAACGACGCCTCAGGTCAGGCGAAATAGATCAACCCCAGCCATTCCGCGACCAGCGCGGGCTTGTCCTCGCCCTCGATCTCGACCGTGACATTGGTGCGGGATTGCAGCTCGTTCGGCTTGCGCAGCCTGGCTTCCGCCAGAACGAAGCGGCCGCGGACGCGCTTGCCCGAGCGCACCGGCGAGATGAAACGCAGCTTGTCGAAGCCGTAATTGACGCCCATCGTGGTGCCCGCGATGACAGGCATCACCTCGTAGGACATGATCGACAGCAGCGACATCGTCAGAAACCCGTGAGCGATGGTGGTGCCGAAGGCGGTCTCTTTCTTCGCCCTTTCAGGGTCGACGTGGATGAACTGGTGATCCTCGATCACGTCGGCATAGGTGTCGATGCGGGGCTGATCGATCAGGTGCCACGACGATACGCCGATCTCCTTGCCGACCATGGCCTGATAGGCATCCAGCGTGATCGGCGGCTTCTTCCAGACTTCGTTCACTTAGGTCTCACTCCGGGTTTTCGGCAGCTCCGGAAAATCCTCCTCGCGGAATTCCCGGCCGCGCAGCGGATCATTGCGATCATCGTCGCGCTCGAGCCTGCGTAGCTGCACGCGGCGGATTTTTCCAGAGATCGTTTTCGGCAGTTCAGTGACGATCTCGAGGCGACGAATGCGCTTGAACGGCGCAAGGCGTGTGTGCAGGTGCTTGAAGATCGACAACGCGGTCTCCGGGGAGCGCTCTGCGCCCGAGGTCAGCAACACGAAGGCCTTGGGGATCGCGAGCCGGATCGGATCCGGGCTCGGCACCACGGCGGCTTCTGCGACAAGCTCATGCTCCAGCAGCACGCTCTCCAGCTCGAACGGGCTGATGCGATAGTCGGAAGACTTGAACACGTCGTCGGAGCGGCCGACGAAGGTGAGATAGCCGTCCTCATCCTCGAATACGACGTCGCCGCTGCGATAGAGCTCGCCTTCGGCCCCTGACAGCTTGCCGTCGTCGCCCTGATAGCCCTGCATCAGGCCGGCCGGGCGGTCAGCGCCGAGCACCAGCGCCACTTCGCCTTCCTTCGCCGGGTTGCCATCGGCATCGCTGACCTGCACGCGATAGCCTGGCAGCGGGCGGCCCATCGAGCCGACCTTGATGGGCTGGCCTGGGGAATTGCCTGCAAGCGCCGTAGTCTCGGTCTGGCCGTAGCCGTCGCGGATGGTGAGGCCCCAGGCGGCCTGCACCTGATCGATCACTTCAGGATTGAGCGGCTCACCGGCGCCGCAGACTTCGCGAAGCGCCACCTTGAACGAGGCAAGGTTCTCCTGGATGAACAGCCGCCACACCGTCGGCGGCGCGCACAGCGTGGTGACGCCGCAGCGACCGATGGTGGCAAGCAGACCCTTGGCATCGAAGCGCGGCTGATTGACCACGAACACGGTGGCACCGGCATTCCACGGCGCGAAGAAGCAGCTCCAGGCGTGCTTGGCCCAGCCCGGCGAGGAGATGTTGAGATGGACGTCGCCGGGCTTCAGCCCGATCCAGTACATGGTCGAGAGATGGCCGACCGGATAGCTGCGCTGGCTGTGCCGCACGAGCTTGGGCTTCGCCGTGGTGCCCGAGGTGAAATAGAGCAGCATCGGGTCGTCGGCGTTGGTCGGGCCATCAGGTGTAAAATGCTCCGGCGCTTTCCCCGCCTCGTCATAGGCGAGCCAGCCGTCCGACGCCGCGCCCACCACGATGCGGACGATGTTCTCGGCGCCAAGGCTTGCGAACTTCGCGACCTGGTCTTCGGCGGCCACCACCGCCTTCGCCCTGCCGCGATCGAGCCGGTCGCGCAGCTCGTCGGCGGTGAGCAGCGTCGTCGCGGGAATCACGACCACGCCGAGCTTCATCGCCGCCAGCATCGTCTCCCACAGCGGAACCACATTGCCGAGCAGCAGCAGGAGATGGTCTCCGCGCTTCAAGCCTTGCGCGCGGAGGAAGTTTGCGACCTGGTTCGACCGCATCGAAAGCGCCGCAAAGGACAATTTTGTCTGTCTGTCCTGCGCAGCATCGACGATCCAGAGCGCGGGTCGGTCCTTGGCGTCCGCATCCTTCGCCAGTTCGTCGAACCAGTCGAGCGCCCAGTTGAAGGGAACCGGATCGGGCCAGCGGAAGTCTTTGACCGCTGTCTCGTAATCCGCGCGGTGTCGCAGCAGAAACGCGCGCGCTTCCTGAAAGGTTGTCATCCGGCTTCACCACGTTCACTGCCGTCATCCTGAGGAGCCGCGAAGCGGCGTCTCGAAGGATGGCCACAGGTACCGTCTTTTCATCCTTCGAGGCTCGCTCCGCTCGCGCCTCAGGATGAGGACGATCGAGCAAGCCCCCTAACGTGCTCGATAATTCCGGAAAAATCCACCCCGCCTTGCCCGGCTGCGTCGAAAGACTGATAGATCTCCTGCGCATGCTTGCCGAGCGGCGTCGCCGCGCCCGCGGCCTTGGCGGCATCCTGCGCCAGCGTCAGATCCTTCACCATCAGCGCCGAGGCAAAGCCCGGCTTGTAGTCGTTGTTGGCCGGCGAGGTCGGCACCGGGCCCGGCACCGGACAATAGGTCGTCAGCGACCAGCACTGGCCGGACGAGGTCGAGGCAACGTCGAACAGCGCCTGGTGCGAGAGCCCGAGCTTCTCGCCGAGCGCAAAGGCTTCGCTCACGGCGATCATGGAAATGCCGAGGATCATGTTGTTGCAGATCTTGGCCGCCTGGCCCGCGCCGGCGCCGCCGCAATGCACGATCTTCTTGCCCATGTTCTCCAGCACGGGTTTTGCCGCCGCGAACGCGCTCTCCTCGCCACCGCACATGAAGGTGAGCGTCGCACCCTTGGCGCCGCCCGTGCCACCGGAGACCGGCGCATCGACCGAGAGTACGCCGCCCTTGGCCGCCAGCGCATGCGCCTGCCGCGCGCTTTCGACGTCGATGGTGGAGCTATCGATGATCAGCGTGCCCTTGGTCATGGCAGGGACGACCTCGTTCCAGACGCCGAGCACGTGCTTGCCTGCGGGGAGCATGGTGACGACGACATCGGCGCCCTTCACCGCGCCCGATGCGCTATCGGCGATGCCGGCGCCGTCGGCCTTGGCTTGCGCGCGCGAGGCCTCGACGAGGTCGAACGCGACCACCTTGTGGCCGGCCTTGACCAGATTGGCGGCCATCGGGCCACCCATGTTGCCGAGACCGATGAATGCGATCGTGGCCATTGTCGTTTCCTCCGCTTGAACGTTGTTTTAGCTAAACTTCAGCTCATCGGCGCCGATCTCGGCGAGATAGGGCGCAAGCATTTGTGGCGTCACATCCTCGACCCGCGGCGGCGACCAGGTCGGATTGCGGTCCTTGTCGATCACGGCCGCGCGCACGCCCTCGCGAAAGTCGTCGCTGCGGAAGACCTCCAGCGCGGCGCGATATTCGCGTACCAGACACTCTTCCAGGCTCGACGCGGCGCGCGCAAGCCGCAGCAGTTTCAGCGTCACTACCATGCCGCGCGGCGATTTTTCGCCGAGCGTCTTGAGCGTGGCCAGCGCGAAGTCAGACCCGTCGCGCCTAAGCGCGGCAAAGATGTCACCCATGCGATCAAAGCCGAACAGCGCGTCGATGATCGGCTCTTTTGCCGCGACGGGCCCCGCGACCTCGCCGGTCGCAAAACCGTCGATGAGCTTGGTGACCTCGGCTGCGGTCACGCTCGGACGAACCCCGATCAGCGCCGCGCGCAGCTCCGGCCATCTGGCGGCCGGCACCACGGCGTCCGCAAACTTCGCGTGGATCGCGTCTGGCCCGTTCATGGTCTGGCCGGTCAAACCAAAGTAAGTGCCGATCTCGCCCGGCGAATGGGCCAACAGATAGGTGCCGCCGACGTCGGGGAAGAAGCCGAGCCCGACCTCGGGCATCGCGAGCTTGGTGCGATCGGTGACGACGCGATGGCTCGCATGGGCGGAGAGCCCGACGCCGCCACCCATCACGATGCCGTCCATGAAGGCGACATAGGGTTTTGGAAACTTTTTGATCCGGGCGTTGAGGATGTATTCTTCCCGCCAGAGGATCTTGCCGAGGTCACCATTGACCTTCGAGCTTTCCCAGAGCGTGCGGATGTCGCCCCCGGCGCACAGGCCACGCTCGCCGGCGCCTTCCAGCAGGATCACGGCGACGGCGGGATCGGCCCCGAAACGGTCGAGCGCCTTGTCGATGTCGCGAAACATCTCCAGCGTCACGGCGTTGATCGCCTTGGGGCGATTGAGCCTGATCACGCCGGCCGCGCCTTCGACGCGAGCGACCAGATCGCCCTCTTCCACTGAACTCATCGCGCGCCCTCGATCAGCTTGCGCGCCACGATGAGCCGCATGATTTCATTGGTGCCTTCGAGGATCTGGTGCACGCGCAGATCGCGCACGATCTTCTCGATGCCGTATTCGCTGAGGTAACCGTAGCCGCCGTGAAGCTGCAGCGCGTGGTTGGCGACATCGAAGCCGACATCGGTGCCGAAGCGCTTGGCCATCGCGCAGAGCATGGTGGCGTCGGGGTCCTTGCGGTCGAGCGCAGCGGCGGCGCGCCACAGGAAGGTGCGCGCGGCCTCGAGCTCGATCGCCATGTCAGCCAGCTTGAATTGCAGCGCCTGGAATTCGTCGAGACGTTTTCCGAACGCCTTGCGCTCCTTCATGTAGGCGCGCGCCTTGTCGAGCGCGGTTTGCGCACCGCCGAGCGAGCATGCCGTGATGTTGAGACGCCCGCCGTCGAGGCCGGCCATCGCGATCTTGAAGCCGACGCCCTCTTCGCTCAGCCGGCCGGTAACAGGCACGCGGGCATTCTCGAACATCACCGCGCGGGTCGGCTGCGCGTTCCAGCCCATCTTGCGCTCGTTGGCGCCGAAGGACACGCCCGGCGTCTTGCCGTCGATGACGAGGGTCGAGATGCCGCCGGGGCCGTCGCCGCCGGTGCGCACCATCGCGACCAGGAGATCCGTGCCGCCGGCGCCGGAGATGAACTGCTTCTGGCCGTTCAGGACGTAATGATCGCCGTCGCGCACGGCGCGCGTCCGCAACGCCGCCGCATCGGAGCCGGCGCCCGGCTCGGTCAGGCAGTAGCTTGCGATCAGCTCCATGGTGCAGAGCTTCGGCAGCCATGTGTTGCGCTGGGTGTCGCTGCCGTAGGCATCGATCATCCAGCTCGCCATGTTGTGGATGGAGATGAAGGCCGAGGTGGTCGGGCAGCCCGTCGCCAGCGCCTCGAAGATCAGCGCCGCGTCGAACCGCGTCATGGCAGAGCCGCCGACATCCTCGCGGATGTAGATGCCGCCCATGCCGAGCGTCGCGGCTTCGCGCATGACGTCGACAGGGAAATGCTTCTCCTCGTCCCAGCGCAGCGCGTGCGGCGCGATCTTTTCCGCCGCAAACGCCAACGCCATGTCGCGAACCGCGATCTGATCCTCGTTCAGAGCGAATTGCATCCCGGCCTCGCTCCTGAGAGGATTACTTCATCAGCGGGATCGAGAACTCCGCACCTTCCTTGACGCCCGACGGCCAGCGCGAGGTCACCGTCTTGGTCTTGGTGTAGAAGCGGACCGAGTCAGGGCCGTGCTGGTTGAGATCGCCGAAGCCCGACTTCTTCCAGCCGCCGAAGGTGTAATAGGCGATCGGCACCGGGATCGGCACGTTGATGCCGACCATGCCGACATTCACCTTGGCCGCGAAGTCGCGCGCGGCGTCGCCGTCGCGGGTGAAGATGGCAACGCCGTTGCCGTAGTCATGCTCGGATGGCAGCGCCAGCGCTTCCTTGTAGTCATGCGCGCGCACGACTGAAAGCACCGGGCCAAAAATTTCTTCCTTGTAGATCCGCATGTCCTTGGTGACGTTGTCGAACAGCGAGCCGCCGAGATAGAAGCCGTTCTCGTAGCCCTGCATCTTGAAGCCGCGGCCGTCGACGGCGAGCGTCGCGCCTTCCTTGATGCCGATGTCGATATAGCCCTTGACCTTCTCGACCGCCTCGCGCGTGACCAGCGGACCGTAATCGGCCGACGGATCGATCGAGGTGCCGATCTTGAGGCTCTCGACGCGCGGGATCAGCTTTTCCATCAGGCGGTCGGCGGTGGACTTGCCGACGGGAACGGCGACGGAGACGGCCATGCAGCGCTCGCCGGCCGAGCCGTAGCCCGCACCGATCAGCGCATCCACGGCCTGGTCCATGTCGGCGTCCGGCATGATGATGGCGTGGTTCTTGGCGCCGCCGAAACACTGGCAGCGCTTGCCGGTCTGGGCAGCACGCTCATAGATGTACTGCGCGATCGGCGTCGAGCCGACGAAGCCGACGGCCTTGATATCGGGGTCGTCGAGAATGGCGTCGACCGCTTCCTTGTCGCCGTTGACGACGTTGAGGATGCCGGCCGGCAGGCCCGCCTCGATCATGAGCTCGGCGAGCAGCATCGGCACGCCGGGGTCGCGCTCGGACGGCTTCAGGATGAAGGCGTTGCCGCAGGCGATCGCGGGCGCGAACTTCCACATCGGGATCATCGCCGGGAAATTGAACGGCGTGATGCCGGCGACGACGCCGAGCGCCTGGCGCATCGAATAGATGTCGATGCCGGGGCCGGCGCCTTCGGTGTACTCGCCCTTCATCAGATGCGGGATACCGCAGGCGAACTCCGCGACCTCGAGGCCGCGCTGGATGTCGCCCTTGGCGTCGGGCACGGTCTTGCCGTGCTCGCGCGCGAGCAGCTCGGCGAGCTTGTCGTAGTCGCGCTGCACCAGCTCCACGAACTTCGACATGACGCGGGCGCGGCGCTGCGGGTTGGTCGCGGCCCATTCCGGCTGCGCGGCGCGGGCGTTCTCGACGGCGGCGCGGACCTCGGCCTTGGACGCCAGTGCGACCTTGGCCTGGACGTCACCGGTCATCGGCTCGAAAACGTCGGCAGTACGGCCCGAGGTACCCTTGACCTCCTTGCCACCGATGAAATGTCCGACTGAACGCATGGAATGATCTCCTTGAGGCCGAGCTTGAACGCTTTGACAAATCCTATCGACCTGCATTTTATAGGATTCAAGTCTGAGATAATGCACCATAGATGTGCGAAAATGCTGGATCAAGGTCACATCGACTGGGACGACTTCCGCTTCGTGCTGGCCATCGTGCGGGGCGGCTCGGTGTCGGCTGCGGCAAAACAGCTCGGCGTCGACCACGCCACGGTGATCCGCCGCGTCGACCGGCTGGAGAAGCACCTCTCCGCGAAGCTGTTTGACCGCCGCAAGACTGGCTATCTCCTCACCGAGGCTGGCCGGCGCGTCGCCGACAGCGCCGAAGCCATGGAATCCACCATCGTCGCCAACCAGGAGCAGGTCGGCGGCTCGGTGGCGCGGCTGACGGGGACGGTGCGGATCGGTGCGCCCGACGGGTTTGGCACCGCCTTCCTGGCGCCGCGGCTGGCGCCCTTCGCCGACCGCTATCCCGATCTCGATCTGCAACTTGTAGCCACCGCGCGGCTGTTCAGCCTCTCCAAGCGCGAGGCGGATATCGCGATCAGCCTGACCATGCCGAAGGAAGGCCGGATCGTCGGCCGCAAGCTGCTCGACTACCGGCTCGGGCTCTACGCCGCCCCCGCCTATCTCGACCGCTTCCCGAAAATCACCTCGCGCGAGGTGCTGCCACAGCACCGTTTCGTCGGCTACATCGAGGAATTGCTGTTCACGCCCGAGCTCGACTATCTGCCGCAGGTGTCGCCGCGGATCTCTGCACGCTTCCGCAGCGCCAATCTGATCGCGCAGCTCAATGCCACGCTGTCGGGCTTCGGCATCGCCGTGCTGCCGCACTTCATGGCGAGCGATTATCCGCAGCTCGTGCCGGTGCTGCCGGAAGAGGTCTCGATCATCAGGACCTTCTGGATGTTGATGCACGCGGACAGCAAGGACCTCGCGCGGATCCGGGCGGTAGCGGATTACATCGGCGAGATCGTGGAGCGCGAGCGGGCGTTGTTTGCAGGAAGGTGAGCATCGGTCCCGTAGCGAGCGGGCGCTGTTTGGGGGGCGATAGCACCGCTCTCGTAGGGTGGGCAAAGCGAAGCGTGCCCACGGATTTTTTGCGACCGAGAGAGATCGTGGGCACGGCGCTCACGCGCCTTTGCCCACCCTACGGGACCTCGCCTAACTCTGCTTCGCCTTCTTCGCCGCAGTCACCTTCGGCTCACGCTTCGCGCCATCGAGCGCGCTGTCCCTGCCCGCCTTCAGCACCTCGTCCGACAGCTCGCTCGAGCCCGCAATGCGCGCCAGCAGCATGGTGCCTGCCATCGTCGCCAGCGTCGCGATTGCCTGCTTGCGCGCCGCCTTGCGCGACAGGTTCGGGATGAAATCGGTCATCATCTCAACCATCTCATCGAGCTTGCCGGCGAATGCCTTGCGCGTCTTCGGGCTTTCGCGGGCGATCTCGGCACCGAGCGCGGGGATCGAGCAGCCATGGCCGGGATTGTCGCGATGGAGTGCCGAGAGATAGGTCTCGACCATCTGGCCGAGCTGCTTCTCGGGCGCAACCTGATCGGACCGCTTGCGCCAGTGCTCCATCCCACGGTCCATCGCGTAGGCAAAGGCCTCGATCACCAGCGCCTCGCGCGAGTCGAAATGCGCGTAGAAGCCGCCATGGGTCAGCCCCGCCTCCTTCATGAGGTCGGCGACGCCGATGCCGTGGGCGCCCTTCTCGCGCAGGCGCACCGAAGCCTTCTTCACGATGCGGTCGTGGGTTTCCTGCTTGTGTTCCCGGGAATAGCGCATGCGGGTCTCATTGAATGTCGGAGATCATCTCATAACACAGAAATGGACCAGGCGGTGCATTAATTCATGTTAAGACGTTGCCGGTCATGGAAAAGGTTGCAGTTGCATGGACTGCGAGCGCGCCCTTGCCGTCGCGCACGAAACCCTCGGTGTAGCTGGTCTGGCGCCCCAGCTTGATGATTTTGCCTTCGGCCGAGATCAGCCCGGATCGAACCGACAGCGGGCGCAGGAAGGTCATTTTCAGGTCGAGGGTCACGGACGCCTGCCCCGCCTCCAGCCGGGTCGAGATCGCGCAGCCCATGGCGGTGTCGATCAGCGCCGCGGCCGTCGCGCCGTGCAGGAGGCCGATGGTATTTTCGAGGTCCTCGCGCGGTTCCAGTTCCATGACGACCCGGCCCGGCTCGACCACAGCCATGACGAAGCCGATCAGCTTGGCGAAAGGCGGCGGCGGCAGCCGGCCGTCGCGGATGCCCAGCATGGCGTCCATGCCTGAAAGCCCCATCGCCACTTTTGCGACCGGCGCAGGCACCTGCCAGTCCACCACGCGTTCCCGCCGCTGTACGGGCGAAAACAGGTCGAGCTGATTGATGTCGGTCATGGCCACCTCTTTGTATGATATTTGTCATACTATGCCGCGGACTTCGCGCTGGCAACTCCGGCTCCCCGGCCCGCTTGACAAGCCTGGCATTTCGGCCCGGAAGTCATGCCGACCGGCGCGCCTCGCGCCTGTCCACGAAACCTTCGAGATGCCACGATGGAAATGCTCAACAACCACTGCGGTGTGACACGCGATGCGCGCGGCGTCGTTCATGTCGCGATCTGCAATGCGGGCTCGCTGAATATTCTGGGCTCGCCCGTCTCCGACGCGGTCCGCGATGGCTTGCAGCAACTCAGCTCCGACCGCAGCATCCGCGTCGTCGTGCTGCGCGGCCAGAGCGAGAAGAGCATGATCGGCGGCGCCGACATCAAGGAGATGGCCAAGCTCGACCAGACCTCGGCCGAAGCCTTCATCAGCCGCTTGCGCGATCTCTGCGAGGCGGTGCGCCAATTCCCGGCTCCCGTCATCGCGCGCATGCCCGGCTGGTGCCTCGGTGGCGGCCTCGAAGTGGCCGCGGCCTGCGATTTTCGCATCGCCGCGCATGATGCGCATTTCGGCATGCCGGAGGTCCGCGTCGGCATCCCCTCGGTGATCCATGCCGCCCTGCTGCCGCGCCTGATCGGCTGGGCCCGCGCGCGCTGGCTGGTAATGACGGCCGAAAACATCGACGCGCCGACGGCGCTCGCCTGGGGACTGGTCGACAAGGTCGCGCCGGCAGGCGGCTTGGATGCCGAGGTCGAGCATCTCGTGAAGGCCTTGCTCGAATGCGGGCCGGAGGCGCTGCGGTCGCAGAAGGCGCTGCTACGGCAGTGGGAGGAACTGCCGCTGACGGAATCGGTGAATTTGAGCGTGAAGGTGTTCGGCGAGTCGTTCCTGACGGACGAGCCGACGCGGCTGATGCAGGCGTTCGTGAACAGGAAGCGGTAGGGGCGCCTCACCGTTGCACTAAAGAACTTCTCTTCAAGCTCAAGGTGCCATGCCCCGGCTTGACCGGGGCATCCAGTACGCCGCGGCGCCAGTGGCAAGAGCGAGTTCGCCAACGTAGGCCTCTGGAATACTGGATTGCCCGCCTTCGCGGGCAATGACAGCGTCGTTTAGGGTGACGGCTGTGCTGACGCCGAAGTACGGCGTCGACCACCGCTCTCACTCGAACGACCAAATCTCATCCGAACCACGACAATTTCTCATGCCGGCCGCAGTTGCATTTTTTGCGTCGCATCATATGATGATCATAATCTTACCCGTCATTGCAGAGAGTTTTGTCATGGCCGAAGCCACCGATCCCGTCGTCATCGTCTCCGCCGCCCGCACCCCGCTCGGCCGCTTCATGGGCGAGTTGTCGGCGCTTCCGGCGCACAAGCTCGGATCGCACGTGATCGGCGCAGCGCTGGAGCGCGCAAGACTTGCGCCCGAGAAGGTCGACGAGGTCTTCATGGGCTGCGTGCTGCCGGCGGGGCAAGGCCAGGCACCGGCGCGGCAGGCCGCACGTAGCGCCGGGCTTCCCGATGCCACCGGCGCCACCACCGTCAACAAGGTCTGCGGCTCCGGCATGAAGGCGACCATGCTGGCGCACGACATCATCCGCGCGGGATCCGCCGAGATCGTCGTCTCCGGCGGCATGGAGAGCATGAGCAACGCGCCTTACCTGCTGGCGAAGGCACGCGGCGGTTATCGCGTCGGCCATGACCGCATCATCGACCACATGATGATGGACGGCCTCGAGGATGCCTATGAGACCGGCCGCTCGATGGGCGATTTCGGTGAGGCCACCGCGGAAGCCTATCAGTTTACCCGCAAGGACCAGGACACCTACGCGATGGAGACGCTAAGTCGCGCCCGCAAGGCCGTCGAAGGCGGCGCGTTCAAGGCCGAGATCGCGCCGATCACGCTGACCGAGAAGGCAGGTCCCCGCATCATCGCCAATGACGAGCATCCCCTGAAGGTCGATCCCGCCAAGATTCCCGGCCTGAAGCCGGCGTTCCGCGCCAACGGCACCATCACGCCGGCGGCCTCCTCCGCCAATGCCGACGGCGCCGCGGCGCTGGTGCTGACCAAGCGCTCGCTTGCCGACCGCAATGGTCTGCCTATGCTCGCCGAGATCAAGGGCCATGCCACCCACAGCCAGGAACCGCAATGGTTCACCACCGCGCCGATCCCGGCGATCCGCAAGCTGCTGGACAAGGTCGGCTGGAGCGCCGGCGATGTCGATCTGTTCGAGATCAACGAAGCCTTCGCCGTGGTGGCGATGGCGGCGCAGCGCGATCTCGGCATCGCCAGAGAGAAGCTCAACGTCAATGGCGGCGCCTGCGCGCTCGGCCATCCCATCGGCGCCACTGGCGCACGGCTGATCGTGACGCTGCTGCATGCGCTGGAGACCAACAACCTCAAGCGCGGCGTCGCGGCGCTCTGCATCGGCGGCGGCGAAGCCACGGCGATTGCGGTAGAGCGTCTCGCGCACTGATCGCCGGCGTCTGTAAATGAGGGAAGTCTGTCATTTTAGACTTCCCTCTTTCGTGCCATTCTGCAACTTCGCGCAGGTCTGTTGCGGCCTGCCTACCCTGATTGAGGCCCAATGATTTCGAATTGGCTCGCGGCAACACTTGGCCGCCGCAATATCCACTACGGCTGGGTGATGGTCGGCGTGACCTTCCTGACCGCGCTGATCAGCGCGGGCACGGTCGGTGCACCCGGCGTGTTCATCGTTCCGCTTCAGCAGGAGTTCGGCTGGAGCACGGCGGAGATCTCCTCCGCGCTCTCGATCCGCTTCATCCTGTTCGGACTGATGGCGCCGTTCGCGGCCGCGCTTCTGAATCGCTACGGCCTGCGCAATGTGACGCTCACCGCGCAGCTCATCGTCGTCTCGGCATTGGTGGCCTCGCTCGGCATGACGCAGGTCTGGCAGCTCGTGGCGCTGTGGGGCGTCGTGATCGGCATCGGCACCGGCATGACCGCGCTGGTGCTCGGCGCCACCATCGCGACGCGCTGGTTCGCGGCGCGGCGCGGCCTCGTCGTCGGCATCATGACCGCGAGCGTCGCCACCGGCCAGCTCGTATTCCTGCCGCTGCTCGCGAGCCTGACCGAACGTTACGGCTGGCGGCTCGCGCTCGGCTTCGTCTGTATCGCGCTCTGTGTTTCCGCGCTCGCCGTGCTGCTCGCGATGCGCGACCGGCCGAGCGATGTCGGCCTGCGCCCGTTCGGCGACGAGGGTACCGCTCCCCTGCCCGTCCCGCCGGTCAGCCACGGCTCGATCACGGGCGTGGCGCTCGGCACGCTGCGCGACGCCTCGAAGAGCAGCGCGTTCTGGATCCTGTTTGCGACCTTCTTCGTTTGCGGCGCGTCGACCAACGGCCTCGTCCAGGTCCACCTGATCCCGATGTGCCTCGATTTCGGCATCCCGCAGGTGCAGGCCGCGAGCCTGCTCGCCGCGATGGGCATCTTCGACTTCTTCGGCACCATCATGTCGGGCTGGCTGTCGGACCGCTACGACAACCGTTACCTCTTGTTCTGGTACTACGGCCTGCGCGGGCTCTCGCTGATCTTCCTGCCGTTCAGCGATTTCTCGTTCTACGGCCTGTCGATCTTCGCGATGTTCTACGGGCTCGACTGGATCGCCACGGTGCCGCCGACGGTGCGCCTCACCGCGCAGAAGTTCGGGCCCGAGCGCGCCAATCTGGTGTTCGGCTGGATCTTTGCCGGCCATCAGCTCGGCGCCGGCACGGCCGCGTTCGGCGCCGGTTTCTCGCGGACGGTCTATCAGAGCTATTTGCCCGCGTTCTTCATCGCGGGCGCGCTCTGCGTGTTCGCCTCGCTGATCGTGCTGGCGCTGTCGCGGCAACCGAAGGCCGAGCCGAAGCCGGCGATGGCCTAATACCTGATCGTGGTGGTGACGCCGAACACCGCGGCGTCACCGATCCGCGAGACGCCGGTCGGATCGTTCGGATTGGGGATGCCGCCCGAGGGGCGGAACACGTACTGGAAGTAAGGCGCGACCAGCCAGCCCGGCTTGACGTGCGCCTCGTAGATCATCTCGATCAGCGTCTCGTTGCTGCGCACCGGGCTCTGAATGCCGGTGAAGGCCTGCGTGTCGACGTCGAGATTGCGCGCGATGTTCGAGATGCGCATGTAGGCTGCCGCCACGCCGAAGCGATCGAGCGGACGGCCAGGGACGAAGCCGACGAAGCCGATGCCGCCGTCGAGATAGAGGTCGATCAGGTTGCGGTCCGGTGGGCTATAGGCGATACGGCCGAAGGCGGTGACGCCAGGGATCGAGGCTGACGTGCTGTTCTCTTTGACCTCCGGCGGGCGATAGAGCACCTGCTCGATCACGGCGAAGATGCCGTAATTGCCGCGCAGCTTTGCGGGGATGCCGGTGCCGCCGGGGTCCGCGATCGACAGCCCCTCGGCCGTGAAGCGCTGGCTGTCGAAGGAGCCGTAGTGCTTCCAGGCACCGGGTGTGAAATTGCCGGCGAGCGGACGTCCCCCGACATCGATGTCGTAGTTGAAACGCACCTGCCCGATCACCCAGGGCGGATCGTTGACGCGGAACGCGAGGCCATGGTGATCGCGCAGTTGCGGATCGGCCGCGCCCGGCCCGGACGGATCGCCGTTGAACACCGCGCCGAACACGGTGATCTTGTCGTTCAGCGCGGCCTTGATGCGAATGCCAGGCACCGCGATCGGCGGCGCCGGGCCGCCGGCCGGAAGGTTGGATGCCTTGATCGCGGGCCAGCCGAAGGTGCCGTTGATGAAGAGGTCGTCGGTCTGGCTGTCGAAGAACTCGACGTCGGCCGCCTGTTGGCCGGCCCGGATGTTGAGGCGGTCGTTGAAAAAACTCTGCTCGAAATACGCATTGTAGAGCCGCTGGTCCGGCAGCGCCTCGATTTCGCTGATGGTGGCGAGGTTCATGACGTAGTTGCGGGAGAGGCCCTGGCCATAGATCACGAACGCATTGGCGTAGAACCGGCCGCCGGTCCAGCCGACCAGCTTGTCGAGATCGGCATCGACAGACAGATCGAGCCGGCCGAAATGGATGGCACCGCGCTTCACGCCGCCGGAGACGTTGGCAATGTTGTCGGCGATGTAGGTGGCGCCGAAATTCAGGCCCTTGTTGGCAAGGCCGTCATGCCATTCATTGAACCATTTCGGAAACAGCCACTCGGCCGCGCTCTCGTCCTTGGCACCGGCGAGCGCGCTGGTGCTCGCAGCCGTGCAGGCCAGCACAATCGCGCTCGCGCGTCGCAACAGAAAGCTATGGGCAGTCCCGATCACGGCTGATATCCGCTGGCATACTCTACTTGAATATGCCCGTGCGCCGCATGAAGAGATAGGCCGCAGCGACCGACGAGGCCATCAGCACCGCCGCCCAGAGGAATCCGGTCTCGACCTCCGTGAGCGGCAGGCCCTTGGTGTTCATGCCAAAGATACCGGTGATCAAGGTCGGCGGCAGCAGCAGCGAGGTCACGATCGAGAGCGTGTGGAGGTGGCGGTTGCTCTCCTCCTCGTTCTTGAAGCGCAGCTCCTCTTCGAGGAGACGGCTGCGCTCGCGAAGCTCGACGATGTCATGGTCGAGCCCATCCAGCCGCTGCGCCAGCTTGCCGGCATGGATCCGCAAGGCGGGTGAGAGATGATCGGTGTTCTTCTGGTCGAGGCGGTGGAACAGCACCCGCAGGCCGGTGAGCTGGCGATGCAGCCTGACGCAGGTGCGGCGCAGGCGGCCGAGGTTGCGGCGCATCTCCGGCTTGGCGTCGTCGGCTAGGATGCGTTCCTCGATGTCGTCGATCTCCTGGCCGAGCTTGTCGGCCATCCTGTCCAGCGTATCGGCGACCTCGTCGACGATCTTCTCCAGGAGATGGGCGACATTGTCGACGCGGTAACCGCCTTCGAGCACGCGGCGCGTCGCGTCCGCCGAGCACAGTGCCTGATGACGGCCGCTGATGAGGAGATGCTCGGTCATGGCGAAGCGCAGGAACGCGGTCTCCTCCGTTGCGGTGTCGATCTCGCGCACGAGGTCGGAGAAGACGCCGTAGACGCAGTGGTCGATGACGTGAAGCTGCTGGAAGGTGTCGTTCGACAGCAGCAGTTCGCGGGCGAGCGGCGGCAACTGCGATGACGCGATCCAGGGCCGTGCGCGCGCATCCGTCAGGTTGAAATGCAGCCAGAGCCGGCCGTCATGGCTGAACTCGATCGGCTGGTCGATCGGCAGCGCCTCGGCGCCGCCGTCGCCGTGCAGGCGGAACGCCCAGACCAGGCCGGGAATGGCGGGCTCGGCATTCGCGATCGTGCCGACGAGCTTTGCCGCTTCAGCCATGGCCATCCCACCCGTCAACAAATCCCCAATCTGGAAGGCGCCTGACAGCGCCTTCCAGATCCACCCGGGTACTCAATTACGGCTTTGTTACAGTTTGATGATGGCGGGGCGCCCTACTCCGCCGCCAGCCCGGTCAAAGCCGCCGCCTCGGCTTCCTTGACGTAGTCGTGCACGACGCGGCCGAACGGCAGCGTCAGATCGGCGATGTAGTGATGCGCGCCGATGCAGCGGCGGACCGGGAAATCCGCGACCGGCGCATTGACGTGGGGCACCAGATGCAGCCGGCCGGGTCCCATCCACGAGCCCTTCGGCACGATGTCGACGAGGTTGATCGCGACGAGCTGGCAGACTTCGAGACGGCCGTCGACGCCCGGGATCATCTTCAGATTGATTTGCGTCTTCGACAGCGTGGCGCGGGTGAGATCGCCGTTGCCGGCCATGCTCTCGTGCTTGTAGCCCATGGTGCCCATGGCGACGAGCTGGCCGGCATATTCCAGCGTGCCCGTCAGCGTGTCCTTGACGATCTCGAGCTTGGGATGGGCGTACTTCTTGGGGAAACCCCAGATCTCGCGGCCGGCGGCGATCGGCGGATCGTCGTCCAGATACATCTGCGAGACGAAATTGACCTCCTCGCCGTTGAGGCGCGCGGGGATGACGAGACCGGACTCGGTGTAGCTGCCGAATCCGGAGGAGTCCGGCATCTTGATCCATTCGTAATGCACGATCGGCTGGTCGATCGGCTCCAGCGGCTCGGGCAGGCCGGCGCGGATCAGATCCGGATCGGTCTCGTAGGTGATGACCAGGAATTCGCGGTTGACGAAGCGATACGGCCCGGCGGGATAGCTCGGCCCGGCTGCCGGCATGGACGGAAGTCTCAACACGTCTTCGCTGCGCATCGCGGCTCTCCTGTGATCCTGTTCGGCAGGAATTGCTAGCGGCGGTCATTGACTGCGATGTGAAGGTTTTCCGTCAGCCGCACGACCGCAGCCATTCCCAAGGCGGTCATCCTGCATGCAGGCGATGCATCGGCGCCGGAATTGTCATCACGCCGTCACTGCCGGACGCAATCGTTTTGGCTCACGCAGGGAGGCACGCCATGGACGCCCGCACGTCGCAACCGGCTCATCCAACACATCAGCCGCCGTCACGGGGCTGGCGGCCCGAGCGCTGCGACCGCGTCGCGCTGGTGCTGCAGGGCGGCGGCGCGCTCGGCGCCTACCAGGCCGGCGTCTACCAGGCACTGCACGAGGCCGGCATCGAGCCCGACTGGGTCTGTGGCGTCTCGATCGGTGCGATCAACTCCGCCATCATCGCCGGCAACAAGCCGGAGAAGCGGCTCGAGGCGCTGCGCATCTTCTGGGAGCGCATCACCAACCGCAAGATCTGGCACTACACGCCCGACGGCGACGTCTTCCGCCAGTGGCGCAACCTCTACAGCTCCTGGATGACCTCGGCGATGGGCCAGCCCGGCTTCTTCACGCCCCACCAGGTCAATCCCTGGCTCAGCCCGGTCGGCGCCAAGACCGCGACCAGCTATTACGACACGATGCCGCTGAAGGAGAGCCTGCTCGAGCTCGTCGACTTCGACCTCATCAACGAGAAGAAGGTCCGCTTCGCGGTCGGCGCCGTCAACGTGCTCTCCGGCAATTTCATCTATTTCGACAACGCCCATGACGAGATCGAGCCGGAGCACATCATGGCCTCCGGCGCCCTGCCCCCGGCGCTGCCAATGGTGCGGATCGGCACCGATCATTTCTGGGACGGCGGCATCGTCTCCAACACGCCGCTGCAGCATCTGCTCGACCAGGAAGACGCGCTCAATTCGCTGGTGTTCCAGGTCGACCTGTTCAGCGCGCGCGGCGTGCTGCCGCGCTCGATCCAGGACGTGATGGCCCGCCACAAGGACATCATGTATTCCTCGCGCACGCGCCACAACACCGACGTCTACCGCCGCACCCACAATCTCAAGGTGCTGCTCTACAAGGCGCTGGCAAAGCTTCCCGACGACGAACTGTCGGAGGAGGAGCGCAAGCTGAAGGCGAGCCTGTGCAACATGCCGGAGATCGCGATCCTGCATCTGATCTACCAGCAGAAGGCCTATGAGGGCGACGCCAAGGACCACGAATTCTCGGGCACCTCGATGCGCGAGCACTGGACCAGCGGCTATGAAGACACCAAGCGCACCCTGAAGCGCCGCGACTGGATCAAGATGCCCGACGAAGGCATGGGCCTCGTGGTGCACGATGTGCACCGGGAGACGGAGAGCGCGTAAACGGAGCTTTGCGCGGGGCGGTCAAACGAGAAACGCGAAAACAACCCCATGCACAGTAGCCGGGGCGTGGCGGATCAATGACTTGGCGCGTGTCGACGGAATGCATCCGCAAAGGCGTTTTGACTCGTCGGGCAAAACAGGAGCAGGATACTATCATCGCCTCCTATCCATTTTGATTTTCGACGACGTGATGCCAAGCATCAGCGCCGCGGCCTCGGTGCCGGTTTACGCTCGGGCATCACGCCTGCCTGCGATAACTCATTGGCTGTGCGCTAGTGACCATAGACTGCGCAACAGGAGCCTCGGCGAGGCCGGCGCCCTCTCCTTCCAGCTTCGCTCGACAACGAACCTCGCCGCGGTGAGAACGCACATATGCTTTTACCGGAATTAACCGCCGGTTCCCCCGCATCTCGTTAGACTGTTCATGCGCGACGACGCTCCTAACGCCACGCAGGAACACAGCTCAGCGTGGAGTGAAACCTGATGAAAGTTGTCCAGGCCTTCGACCGAAAAGAGATCACCCAGCTATCCGGTGATGATGCCGCCGCGCTGGAAGCAAAATTAAAGATCGTATTCAAGTAAACGCCGGCCGCTCTTCGCCGGCGCGACACTCTCGTCCGATCAAATTTCGATCATTCCAATGGCTGCCGGCGACCTCGCCAGCGGCGAGGAGGAAGCCATGCCCAGATCCTACACCAGGCTCACACTGGATGATGCCAAGCGCATGCTGGCGGCGAGCGAGGCTGCCGCTCTCAGGATCGGGCTTCCCTACAACATTGCCATCGTCGATGCTGGCGGCAATCTCGTCGCGTTCGTACGGCAGGACGGCGCCCTGATCGGGAGCATCGATCTTGCCATCTGCAAGGCCAGGACGGCGCGACTGTTCGACAAGACCACGGCGGAGCTCGCGCATCTGGCCCAGCCCAACGGTCCGTTGTTCGGCATCGCGCAGAGCAACGAGGGCAAGGTCGTGATTTTCGGCGGCGGACTGCCGGTGCGGATCGCCGGCAGCATCGTCGGCGCCGTCGGTGCAAGTGCAGGCTCGGTGGAGCAGGACGAAGAAGTGGCCCGTGCAGCCCTCGACGCGATCGAAGCCGCACAAGGGCTATCATCAATCCTTGCAAAGCAGGCGACAGCGCGATGAAGGCGGCGCGGTTGCACGACTATCGCGGCAAAACTGATCGCAGGACTCGACCGCGCGAACAAGGCAGCCGCCTAAGGATTAAACGTCATGATCGCTGGAGGACGACAGTTCTCCAGCGACCCGCGATCAAGCCCATTCGATCGCGCGCAATCTGCGTGATGTGGTGCGACAAATATGACCGCATGTCTGGCCGTGTTTGCATGATCGCACGAGTTCCGCACCGTTCCCCGCATACGCTTTTACCACATTTAACCGCAGCCCTCTCGACACCTCGCTAGACTTGAATGGACGGTCAGGATCCGTTGCCGAGGTGGCGATGGCTGCGCTCGGACCGCTACTTCGGCCGTGAAGACGGCAATTTCCCGAAGGACGCACCGACATGATCGAGCTCACCGTCAATGGGACCAAACATCGCGTTGATGTCGTTCCCGAGATGCCACTGCTTTGGGTCCTGCGCGACGAGCTCGGCATCACCAGCCCCAAATACGGCTGCGGGGTCGCGCAATGCGGCGCCTGCACCGTCCAGATCGACGGAATGGCCGTCCGGTCCTGTCAGGCGCATATCGGCGAGGTCGCGGGCAAGTCGGTCGTTACGCTCGAAGGCCTGGAGAAACGGGAGCAGAACCCGGTCATTCAGGCCTGGATCGAACATCAGGTGCCGCAATGCGGTTATTGCCAGACCGGCCAAATCATGCAGGCCATCTCGCTGCTCGATCTGATTTCCAACCCGACGGACGACGAGATCAACCAGGTGATGTCGGGCAATCTCTGCCGCTGCGGCACCTATCCGCGCATCCGCGCGGCGATTCATGCAGCTGCCGCAAGAAAGATGGCGGAGAAGTGAGATGGGCCACATGCATAATCTGTCCCGCCGCGCTTTCGCATTTGGCTCCGCCGCCATCGCCGGCGGCATCGCTTTCGGTTCCTATGGTATTGCGGAAGCAGCCACCACCGCCGGTGACAATCCCCTCTCCGCCGGTCTCGGACCGAACTCCGTGACTTTCAATCCCTGGGTCGAGATCAGCCCGGACAAGATCACGCTGATCGCGCAGCACGCCGACATCGGCCAGGGCGTCGGCTCGGTGCAGCCGATCATGATCGCCGAGGAGATGGACCTCGATCCCGGCCAGTTCGAAGTTCGCTTCGCCGGCCCCAGCCCCGCCTACTTCAATACCGGTTTTGCAGAAGAACTCGCGCCGTTTCTTGCGCCTGACCAGAGTCCGGCCGCCGAGGAAGCGCGCGCCAAGACGCTCGAATGGCTCAGGCAGTCCGGCTTGCAGATGACCGGCGGGTCGAGCACGCTGCCGGACACCTATGAAAAGCTGCGTGTTGCCGGCGCGGTCGCACGCGAAACACTGAAGGCCGCCGCCGCCAAGCGGTCGGGCATCGCTGTGGCTGACCTGCGCACCCAATCAGGCCATGTGATCATGCCCGACGGCACCAAGATCGCCTATGTCGATCTCTCCGCGGACGCCGCAAAAATTCCGCCGGTGCTCGATGCCAAGCCGCGTGATCCCTCGAAATGGCGCATCCTGGGCAGGCCGATGATGCGCCTCGACATTCGCGACAAGGTCATGGGGGAGCTGAAATTCGGCATCGACCTGAAGATGGACGGCATGCTGTATGCCGCCGTCAAGCTGAACCCCGGCAAGGGCCAGCCCCTGAAGTCATACGACGCGAGCAAGGCGCGCACGATGCCGGGGGTCAAGAAGATCCTGGAAATCAAGAATGGCGTCGCGGTGATCGCGACGAACAGCTGGTACGCAATGAAGGCGGTCGACGCCGTCATTTGCGAGTGGGCGCCCTCAACCTATCCCGCCGACCAAGCCGATCATTGGAAGGTGCTGGAATCCTCGTTCAAGCCTGAATTCCTCGGTAAGGAGTGGCGGAAGACCGGCGATGTCGAAGCCGCGCTAAAGACGGGCAAGCTTGTCGAGGCCGAATATCGCGCCCCCTATGTGGGGCACCAGCCGCTCGAGCCACTGAACGGAATCGGCCTCGTCACCGACAAGGGGATGGAGATCTGGGTCGGCCATCAGAGCCCCCGCTTCGTGCAGTATGTCGCGGCGACGGCGATCGGCCTCAAGCCGGAACAGGTCACCTTCCACAATCAGTGGTCCGGTGGAAGTTTTGGCCACCGTCTCGAATACGAGAACGTCCGCGTTCTCGCCGAGATCGCCGATCAGATGAAGGGCACGCCGATCAAGCTGGTGTTCTCGCGCGAGGAGGATTTCCTCCAGGATATCCCGCGGCAGATTGCGATCGCCCGGCACCGCGGCAGCGTCGACAAGAACAAGATCGTCGCAGCAGACTTGCAACTCGCCTCGACGGCTCCGTTCAAGGGACTGCTCGAACGTTCGGGCACACCAACAAAAGATCCCGACGGGCAATTGGCCGCAGGGCTCTGGAATGTCTACTACGACATCCCCAATTTCCGGGGCACGAGCTACGAGGCGCAAGGACTGTCGCCGTGCACCACGTGGCGGTCGGTCGGCGCCTCCACATCGGGCTTCTTCACCGAAAGCTTCATCGACGAGCTGATCCATGCGGCCGGTCTCGATCCCATGAAGGCACGCGTCGCGATGTGCACCGTGCCGCACTATCGCAAGGTGCTGGAGACGGTCGCGGAGATGTCGGACTGGAAGGGACCGCTCGGCAACGGCAGGGGCCGCGGCGTCGCGTTCGTGGAATCCTTTGGCACACCGGTCGCAGAAGTCGTCGAGGTCTCGATGACGGACAGGGGCATCAAGATCGACAAGGTCTGGATCGCGGCCGATGTCGGCAAGGTGATCGATCCCGTCAATTTCGAGAACCAGGTTCAGGGCGGCGTCATCTGGGGCCTCGGCCACGCCATCAATTGCGAGCTCACTTACGCCAAGGGCGCGGTGCAGCAGACCAATTACAACCATCACGAAGCGATGCGGATCTACCAATGCCCCGTCATCGAGGTGCGCGGGCTCGAGAACGATCCCAAGGTGAGAGGCGTCGGCGAGCCGCCGGTTCCTCCTGCCGCGCCTGCGCTCGCCAACGCGATCTTCGCTGCGACCGGCAAGCGCATCCGCGAAATGCCCTTCAACAAGTTCATCGATTTCGTGTGAGGCGCGCCATGAAGAGATCCCTGATCGCGGTCGTCTTCGCCGCCTCGTCGATCGCGGCCCTCACGGGCATTGTCGTAGCCAAGGACGAGCCCGCGAAGGCTACGTTGCCGGCGGGCAGCATCAGCCGCGCCGAGGGGTTGGAGGCCTGGAAACGAATCGAAGCCGTGGTGACGCATCCGCGCTGCGCCAACTGTCACGTCGACGCCAAGGCGATCCCGATATGGACGCCGGCCGGCGAAACCAAGCCGCGTGTGCACGGCATGAACATTCATGGCGGAGAAAGCCGCATCGGCGCTGAAGCGATCCCCTGCTCGACCTGCCACATGACCTCCACCCAGGCGAATGAGCCGGCGCCGGCGCCGCCGCGCGCCGGCATCGACTGGCAGCTGGCCCCGGTGGAATTCATCTGGTTCGGCAAGAGCGGCGCCGAGATCTGCGCACAAATGAAGGATCCCAAGCGCAACGGCGGCCGCGACGCCGCGGGTCTCGTCGAGCACCTCAGGCATGATGCCTCCCTGAACGGATTCATCCCGCGCGGATGGGCGCCCGGCGCAGGCCGCTCGATGCCGCCCGGCAGCTTCGAGGAGCACGTCAAGGACATGGCGATGTGGGGAGCGGCCGGACAACCCTGTCCGAATTGATCCTGCACCAGAAACTTCGGGCCGGAGCCTCCCGGCCCTTCCCGAACCGCGACCGGAGCGGCCGACGCGTCGGCCTCGCACCTCCTCCGGGGACATTTGCGCGAGAGTTCGGCAATGGACTCTTACAAAATACGAGGGAGGCCGGGACTTGAGAGAGAGTCCCGCTGCGCATCAATGCCGATCGAGGTTACCTCGCTTCCTTGTTCAATTCGATCGCCACCTCCGACATCCAGGATCCCGGCGCTTCCATCAGGAACGACTGATGAACGCCCTTGGTCTGGATCGTCACCAGCGCCGCGACGGTGTTTCCTTCAATGCGCGCTTCGATCAGGCCATCCTTGTTGGTGCCATAGACCTTGCCGCCCTGCCGGTATTCGCTCTCGAACCAGTTGCCCGAAAGCACCGTCCCGTTCTGATCGATATTTGCGGATAGAACCATCTTGTAGGCATCGCTCGCGCAGCGCAGGTCGAGGCTCACGGAACGTCCGGGCTTGGTGATGTTGTAGGCCACCTTGCAACGGACCTTCTCACGCGGGCCGTCCGACGGCTTCATCGTGCCGGTACCCGACCATGTGCCGCCCAGGCTGTCGAACACCGGCTCCGCGCGCGACGGGGTGACGCTCGCTAGCAAGAGGCAGATCGCGCCCACGCCCGCGCGCGTCGCAAGAGAGTTCAGTCGCATCCAATGTTCCCGATCCGGACGGTATGCACCGTTCCTAGGCCGCAACAGCCGCAGGATGTTGGCGAAGATGTTTTCGTATGTTGCAAACCTTGCCCGAACGTTGCCGAGGGCCTGGCAACATCGACGCGCAGGTGCGGCGTGGAAGGCGAGGAACCACGTTGCATGTCCGGAGCACACCCGCACGGCCGGGCCTGCCCGCGGGCCGGCACCTTTTCGATGCATGGATCATGGGTCAATCCGTGATGAAGCCAACGTCACCGCGAGGGGCTCGTGTCGTCCCCGTTCGGCCGTAGATGCGATTGATGTTGCCAATGAGATTGGCTTGCGGGTCGCTCGCGCTGACAAATCCGTCATCCGGCCGCGACAGCTCTCTCGGGCTCACGGCGCGAACGAGATAAGGCGTCACGAGAACGACGAGCTCGGTCTGGTTGTTGACGAAATCCTGGCTGCGAAAGAGCGCGCCCAGCAACGGCACCTGCATGAGCCCGGGCAAGCCATTCACGGCTCGCTTGGTCTGGTCCTGAATCAAGCCGGCGATCGCCATGGACCCGCCGGAAGGGATCTCGAGCGTGCTTTCCGCCCGCCGCGTCTTGATCGACGGAACGGTCAGGGAATTGGTCGTCGTGTCGCTCACCGCCTGCGACAGGGTTATCGAATTCTCGTTCGAGAGATCCGACACTTCGGTCATCAAGTGCAGGCTGATGCGGCCTTCCGCAAGCACGACCGGCGTGAAGCTCAGCGACATTCCGAATTTCTTGAAGCTGATCTGCGTCGTGCAGACATGTGTCGTCGGGTCGCAGGAATATCCTGCGGGAACGGGAAACTCCCCGCCGGAGACAAACGTGGCGGCCTCGCCCGATATCGCCGTCAGCGTGGGCTCCGCCAAGGTACGGATGACGCCCGCTTTCTCCATCGCCCGCAGCGTGGCCGTCGTGCCGCCGGCCGACAGAGACACGTTGTTGCCGTCGACGAGGTTCTTGCCGTAGGCGGTAAAGGGATTCGCGTTCGTCAGGCTCACGACCGACGTGCCCGAGCTGAGGCTCGTGCTGAGATCGACCCCAAGCTGCTTCACGATCTCGCGCGAAAGCTCGGCGACCGTCACCTTCAACATCACCTGGTCACGTCCCCGAACCGTGATCAGATTGACGACCTTGTCGGCCGCTCCCGCGAGCCGTGCAGCAATATCGTTGGCCTGCTGCGCTTCGACGGGTGTCGCGACGGTGCCGGTCAGGATGACGCCATCGCCGACGCCGTCGATCTGGACATTGGCAGCGGGAAGCGCCTGCTTCAGCGCGGCACGAACACCGTTCAGGTCACGCTTGACGGCGATGTCATAGGCAACGATCGATTGCCCCGCTGTATCGAAGAACACCACGTTGGTTTGCCCGACGGCCGCGCCGATGACGTAGGCGCGCTGCGCCGATCGCAGCACGACATTGGCGATCTTGGGGTCAGCGACCAGCACATCCTTCACGTCGCGCGGAAGATCGATCACGAACGATTTGCCCACGCCGAGGGACACGAACCTCGCCTCGGTTTGTCTGGTCGCATCTCCTCGTCTCGGGGGACCGTGGTCGGCGGCTTCCGCCGCCGACGGCCGACAGGAAACCGCCGCCAGAACCAGCAGCGCCGAGAGCCAGCACGCGAGCGCACGCGATGACGGTCCGTGGCCGTCCAATATGACGATTGTCCTCAACGTCCTGTCCCTCGGAAGACGTCACGGGTCTCTCGCAGGACGCAAGGAGCCACATGCCGGTCAACGCGGATTGAACGTCGCAGGCGAGGCGTTCAGGCGCCTCCAGCACAAATGAAACAAAATTGAGGGCAGCGATATACGCCGGAAAAGAATGCCTAAATCCAGCCCCAATGGGCGGCGCGCACAAGGGCGGCCGTCTTGGGGGCGCCTCGCGATGCTAACAGATCTTCTGCTGCAAATGCTGCACGCAGGTACAGGTCGCCGTCGCCGGATATTTCACGTCGTAATAGGGAGGGGTCAATGTGCTCGGACCATTGGTCGAGCAGCGCGGGAACAAATAGTAGCTGTCGGACAGCTTCACCGTGCCAGCAATCGTGAAGCCGAGGTTGGGCGCGTAGTCGTAGGACACCTCGCTCAGGATGAGCGAGATGTTGGCATTGCTGGTGCCACCCGGCGCGGTAAAGGACGACAAGGTCATCGCCTGACCTTTGGTCCTCGCCCCTGTCGAGCTCGTCGACTTGCTCCATTGAACCGTCGCGTTGCCCGAGGAGTCGGTCGAGACTTCCGAGACCGTGATCGTCATCAAGGGGGTGCTGCCGTTCTTGAGGGGATACGGAGCCATGATGGCCGTCGCCGCCGCGAGAATGCCGTCCATCTGGGTCGATGTCACGGCCGTGTTCTGCGAGACCATGTCGGCAACACTGTGCGCGGTCGCGCTGACCTTGACGTTCATCGCGAGCCCGTTGCCGAGCTCGACGCCGCCGACATAGAGCACCAGCATGAACGGCGTCACAATGGCGAACTCCGTCGCTGCAACGGCGCGGACATCGGTCAACAAGTGCCGGGCGCGGGACGTCAGGGCAGAGATCATCAGGTGCCTCATGGCTCGTTCTGGAACGCGGCAGACGACATGATCAGCCGGCTGCCATTGGTGAGGTTTGAGAGATTGAAACCGAGCGGCCCGAGAACGACTGGCCATACATACATGACGCGGAGAACGACGATATCGCCGGGATCGCCCGGATCGTACTGCCAGCTATTGGTCACGTTGCCCGAGCCGTCGAAGGTCAGGGCGGGTGTGGCCGTGTTCGCCGAAGACCATGACGTCGCGACCTGCATGTCGACCATCAGGCCGCTGCAATTGAACAGGATCACGATCTGATCGCAGACCTTCTGCTTGAAGACCGCCTGCGTCATTTGCGCCGACTGGACCTGCCCGGTCATGACGAGGCGCGCCGACTGGCGCACCACGGATTCGAGCATCTGCTGGGCAAAGAAGACCAGAAACGTCTGCATGAGCGCGATGATGAGGGCGAGGAACGGCGCCGCGACGAGCGCGAATTCGACCGCCGTGGCGCCCCTGTCGTCCCGCGCGAAGGCAGCGCGGCGATTGCGGCGTCGTGTCTTTGTTGTTGCATCCGGACCGGCCATGGCGATGTCCCTACTGCACCAGGCTGGCCGTACTGGTCGCAACCTTGATGAACAGGTCGGTCAGCGCGTTCGAAATGTCACCGCCGGTTTGAACCGCGGCATAGAAGCCAGGCGAGGCGCATGATTGCAGGTTCTGCGCGATCTTGCCGGTCAAGGAAGTAGGCCCGTTGTAGGGGTCTACCCAGCTCATGTACCAGCTGTTCGTGGCCGGGATATTGGGCGTCTTGAGCTGCAGATACTCCGTGTAGAGGACCGCGATCTTGATGCCCCGGTCCTTAATGGTCTTGCACATCGCCGTGTCGAGCGGCTGCTGGCATCGGCTGTTGCCGGCGAAGGTCGCGTTGGGGCAAGTTGCGGAGATCTTGTCCTCGACGCCGTCGGTAACGAGGAACACCACTTCCTGCGGCGTATCCTTCGCCGCGTTGCTGCCAAGGCCGGGGTCAGGCATGATCTTGTTGAGGTTGGTGAGCGCGGTGGCAATATCTGTGCCGTTGTCGGTCTTGCAGTTCGTCGTCGGAACGACGCAGTTCTGGTAGGCGACCGGCATCAGCGCGATATTGGAAACCTGGGCTCCGGCGCTGCTCGGGGTGGTCAGCTTCGCCAGCTCGTTCAAACCCAGGTCGAACGTATAGAGCGCCGCTTTGTATGTGGTGTTGTTCAACACCGACATGCACTGCATGACGCCTCCCGAAATGCCCGACTGCGGGCAGCTCGACCAGCTATTGAGCAGCTGGTTGACGGCGCTCGTCACGAGATCGATCCGCAAAGTGATATTTCTTTGTCGCGCGATCGCGAGGTTATCCTTGGTCCCGCCGTCCTTAGCGATGTTGGTTTCATGACAGGCGAAGCCGCAATTCTGCGAGCCCGCCGCAGACTGATACGCAGAGGCCGTGTACTTGATGAGATTGCTGATGTCTGTCGTGGTTGCCCCGATCCCCATGGATGGGGAGTCATCCATCAGCAGATAGAAGTTCATGTTGGGCGCGCTCGAAGCCTTCGCCGTCGCGGAGCCGTTAACCTGCCAGGTTTGCTTGCCGAGAACGCTGGGGAAATTATTGACGGACTGCGCGGTGTAGGAAACCGTGATGGTCCGCGCGAGGCCGACATCCGCGACGGTAACCTCCGGCGTCGGGACCGACGACAGACCGGCAAGATTTGCCTTCGCTGCAAAGACGGTTGACGCGGTGGCCTTGACGACATCGGGGTCGGTCTGCGCCAACATCGCCGGCCTCACGGCCGCGATCGCGGCCGCGTCGGCGGCGGCGTTCAATTGCTCCCGCTTGCGCGCGGCCTGGGTGTAGTCGAGCGTCATGCCGAGCAGAAAGATGATCGGAACCGTCATGAGCGCGAAGATGACGGCGATGTTGGCCTTCCGATCTCTTGCGAAACGGAGCACTAACCGGCGGAGCATGACCTTCATCCTGATTGCCGTCGTGGCGGCAGAAAGCACTTCCCTGAAATCCTTGATCGGGGGCGAGCGTGAGGTTACCGCTGCCGATCGCCCGCCAGTCGCAGGCTGCAATATGGATATGGCCTTCTTAATCAACGCTTACGGGCAATCCGCAAACACGGACTGCAACAGGGCGGGATGTTCCATATCGAGAAGACATCATTAACGTCGGTTAAACGCGACCGTAGAGATCGGGGGGTATGAGGTATCCGGAGGGGGCCCGATACGATGCGCCGGCGCCAGCCCGCGCGGCCTCCGCGAGCCCGAGGGGGAGCGAGCCCGGCGGGTTCAAGCCACATTGCCGTTGGATTCCACGGCGCAAACGTGGACAATGCCCCCGAGCACGTCACGTGCGCAGTACACGCCAAGATGTACCCAGGGGAAGCAAATGCCGGTTGCCGTATCCTCCGAGCCCACCATCCCGACCGTTCCATTGAGTGCCAGGATGCGCGAATCATTGCGCGCGATCGTGGGCGAGAAGGGTCTTATCGAGGACGACCACGGCAAGCAGCCGTTCGTGACGGACTGGCGCGGATTGCTGGTAGGCGGTGCCGGCGCCGTCGTTCGTCCCGGCAGCACCGAGGAAGTCTCGAAAGTAGTCCGGCTCTGCCACGAGCACGGCGTCGCGATCGTGCCGCAGGGTGGCAACACCGGCCTGATGGGCGGCGCCACGCCCTGGCCGGCGCATACGGGCATCGTGTTGTCGATGGGCCGGATGAACCGCGTGCTGGACGTCGATCCCGTCGGTTACGCCATGACCGTCGAGGCCGGCTGCGTCCTGCAAACGCTGCAGGAGACCGCGAGCCAGCACGACAGGTTCCTGCCGCTCAGCCTTGGTGCCCAGGGCTCATGCATGATCGGCGGCAATCTGTCGACCAATGCCGGCGGCGTGCAGGTGCTCCGCTATGGCAATGCCCGTAATCTCGTGCTGGGGCTCGAAGTCGTGCTGCCGAGCGGCGATGTCTGGGACGGATTGCGCGCGCTCAAGAAGGACAACACGGGCTACGACCTCAAGCACCTCTTCATGGGCGCCGAAGGCACGCTCGGCATCATTACCAAGGCCGTCCTCAAGCTGTGGCCGGCGCCGAAGGACGTCTGCACGGCATGGCTGGCGATCCGCGATCCGCGCGCGGCGCTGGAGATATTGTCCGAGGCGCACGCGGCATCCGAGGACAATGTCAGCTCCTGCGAGCTGTTGAGCCGCGCCGCCATCGACCTGGCATTGCGCCACATTCCAGGAACCCAGGATCCGCTGAAAGCGGACACGCCCTGGTATCTCCTGCTTGAATGGTCATCTGCGCGGGCGCGCCCGGAGGGAACTGAGGGCATGTCCGAGAAGATGGAGCAGTTTCTGACCGATCAACTCGAAGCTGGCCACGTGCTGGATGCGGCGATCGCGCAGACGGTCAGCCAATCACGCAACATGTGGCACATCCGCGAAGCGATGGCCGAGGCGTCCCGGGCCGAGGGGCCGGGGCTGAGCTTCGATGTTTCGGTGGCGATCTCCCGGATACCCGATTTCATCGACAAGGGGCTCGAGGCCGTGCTCGACATTCTTCCGAGCATCCGCCCCTATCCTTTGGGGCATATCGGCGACGGCAATCTGCATTTCTCGTTCATGGGGCCCACAGGCATGGATCAGCAGACGCTGACCCAATACAAGGCCGCCATCACGCGGGCCGTGAACGATCTCGTCACCTCCATGGGCGGCTCGATCTCGGCGGAGCACGGCATCGGCATCGACAAGCTCGACGAGCTCAACCACTACCGGTCGAAGACCGAGCTCGACATCATGCGCACCATCAAGCGCGCGCTCGACCCGCAGAACATCATGAATCCGGGCAAGGTGCTGCGGCTGTGACCGCAATGACGGTTGTGTTCGCCACGACAGCCGGGCCTACGGCCTGATCGAAAAGTTCTCCGGCGGCCCCGGCTTTCGCAACGGCTCCGCCAATCGCGCGAACTCGCACAGCAGCGAGCGCGTCTTGCGGGGATCGATGATCTCCTCGACCCAGAACTTTTCGGCCGAGCGGAACGGCGAGCGCAGCTTGTTGAGGCGGCCCTGAATTTCCTCCAGCTTCGACGCCTTGTCCTCGGCCGCATCGATGTCGGCGCGGTAGGCGGCTTCGATGCCGCCTTCAAGCGGCAGCGACCCCCAATAGGCCGACGGCCAGGCGTAGCGGATCGAGAAGCGGTCGGCGGGCTGATGCACGACACCGGCAACACCAAACGCGTTGCGCAGGATCACGGTACACCAGGGCACGGTGGTCTGGTTGACCGCGGCCATGGCGCGGACGCCGTGGCGGATGGTGGCCGCCTTCTCGGCATCGAGACCGATCATGAAGCCCGGGCAATCCATGAGATAGACGATCGGCAGGTGGAAGGTCTCGGCGAAGTCGACCCAGCGTACCACCTTCTGGCAGGCATCCGCCGTCCAGGAGCCGCCATAGTGAAAGCTGTCGCTGGCGAGCACCATCACCGCCCTGCCCTCGAGCCGCGCCAGACCGACGATGATGGGCTTGCCGAAATTCTTTGCGACCTCGAAGAACGAACCCTTGTCGACGACCTGTTCGACGATGGGGCGCATCTTGTAGACCTGCTTGCGGTTGCGCGGCACCGCGTTCATCAGCGCCTCGTCGCTGCGCTCGGGATTGTCGGCACAGGGCAAGGTCGGCGGCAGCTCGTAGACTGACGACGGCAGGTAAGACAGGAAGCGCCGCGCGCAGGCAAAAGCCTCCTCCTCGGTGTCGACGGCATGGTCGACCGCGCCGGCGCGGGTCTGGATGTCGGCGCCGCCGAGCTCCTCCTTCGAGAGGTCCTGCCCCAGCGCCTTCACCACCGGCGGCCCCGCGACGAACATCGCGGATTTTCGCGTCATGATGGAATAGTGGCTGGCGGCGAGGCGCGCGGCACCTAACCCTGCGACCGAGCCGAGGCCGAGCGCAACGACCGGTACGCGCGAGAGGTTCTCGGTCGTGAAGCGATACCAGCGGGTGCCGCCGATACCTCCAGGCAAATTCGCCGCGCCCTTGGTCTCGATGGTCTTGACCGAGCCGCCGCCGCCGGATCCCTCAATGATGCGGACGATGGGCAGACGGAAGTCATGCGCCATCTCCTCCGCCATCAGAGGCTTTGCCGAGATCGACGCATCGGCCGAGCCGCCGCGGACCGTAAAATCGTCGCCGACCACCACGATCGTGCGGCCGTCGACGCGCGCGCGGCCGAACACGCAGTTCGCCGGCGTCAATTTCTGCAACTCGCCGCTGGAATCGTACTCGCCGATGCCGGAGACGGCACCGATCTCGTGAAAGCTGCCCTTGTCGGTCAGTCTGTCGATACGCTCCCGAACAGTCAGTCGGCCCTGGTCATGCTGACGCTTGACCTTGTCAACGCCGCCCATCTCCCGCGCGAAGGCTTCGCGCCGGGCGAGCTCGTCGAGTTCCGGCTTCCAGTTCATTCACTCCCTCCGAATTGATCGGCTTGTTATTGTTGTGCACGGCCATTGCGACCGGTTTACGCGAGATGCGGTTGTTGAAGACGTCGCCTTCGGCGCCTTCGACCAAGCTGGCCAGCGACCGGCCCAGTTCGACCATCAGCGGCGCGACCTCCGCATGCAGGCGGTGCTCGTCGTACATCGAAGACAGAAGGCCGATCGTGATGACGACGAAGGTCTGATATTGCGGCGACCAGATCGGCACCGCGAGCCCGTTGATGTGCGGGCTCCAGAGACCGCAGGCGACGACATAGCCACGCTCGCGCAACGACTGCCGGTTGGCCTCGATGCGGGGCTTCAGGATCTTTGCAGCCTCGGGGGCTTCCCGTTCCATGTCCGCGATGAAGGCATCGCCGACTTCCGGCGCCAGCGCCGCGGTGTAGGCCGCGCCCGCGGCAGTCGAGGCCATCGAGATGCGACTGCCCGTGCCCTCGTGCAGGCCGAGTGCGGCCGCCGAGCGCGCGAATTGCACATAAACGAGATTGAAGCGATCGGGCACGACCAAGCCGACAGTGCCCGGCAATTGCTCGGCGACTTCCTGGAGCCGCTGGCGGATCATGCTGCGCAGCTGCGCGCCCTTCATCATCGAGGCGCTCATCGCAACCGCGCTCGGGCCGATGCGATACTTTTGATCACGCGGCAGGTAGACGAGCTGACCCATCCGCGTCAGCGTGTGCGTGAGCCGCGACACCGTCGAGCGCGGCAGGCCGCAGCGATTCGAAATCTCGAGATTGCCGAGCCGCGCCTCGTGGCCCTCGAAGCATCGCAACACGTCGAACGCGCGCGACACCACCTGGATGACATCACCCTCGCCGGCGTCGCCAGCGAGCGCACCTTGCCTACTCAACCGCTCTGAACGTCGTCCCATGTTCCCTACCAGCTGTTCCGCTCTGCGGAATTAAATTCCGCTTGCAGACGACGCTACCTCAGGCATTTTGCGACGACAACAAAAAGGCGATGGCATGCCAGAAATTAAGATTGTCACGGAGGTCGCGGGCCGCATCTGCGCAACTCCCGTGCAAGTTGGAGGAACCGTTGCGGATGGCGATGACGTTGTAGTGGTCGAAGCGATGAAGATGGAGATACCGGTGCCCTCGCCCGCGAGCGGCACGATTACGTCGCTCCTTGTGAAACTCGACGACGTCGTTGCCGAGGGACAGGCGATCGCGATTGTCGCGAACTGAGAACATTAACTGCGGATTCCGCGACAATCTGTCAGTCGCATTCCCGCATGCTCCGGACGGCGTTGCCATCGCTTGATCGCGATGACATGATCGGCTGCAAACAAAACGTTGTTTCAAACAAAGAAAGAAAATCTTCGCGACAAAGCGGGGATCGTTGGAGGGAAACATGCTTCGTGGGCTGCTCGTGCTCGCGCCTGCCTTGGTTGCGGGCATTTCTTTTGCGTCTACACGCTACTCGTTCGCCGAGGACGTCAAGCTGCCGGCGACGTTGACGTTCACCGCCTATGACACCGGCACCGCCGGGTTCAACATCGCGGTCGGCGTCGGCAAGATGATGAAGGACAAGTTCGGCACCGACGTGCGCGTGCTCCCCGCCGGCAACGACGTCGCGCGGCTTGCGCCGCTGCGTGCCAAGCGCGCGGCGTCCGCGGCGATGGGATCGGGGACCTATTTCGCGCAGGAGGGCGTGTTCGAGTTCGGCTCCAGGGAATGGGGGCCGCAGCCACTCCAGATCCTGCTCTCGACCGTCGACTGCAATTGCGGCTCGCTCGCGGTTGCCGCCGACACCGGCGTCAAGGAGCTGAAGGACCTCAAGGGCAAGCGCGTCGGATTCGTGGTCGGCTCGCCGGCGCTGAACCAGAACTCGCTCGCCGTGCTCGCCTTCGCCGGCCTGACGCAGAAGGACGTCAAGGTCGTCGAATTCGCAAGCTACGGCGCAATGTGGAAGGGCCTGATCAACAACGACACCGATGCCGCGTTCGGCACCACCATCACCGGCCCCGCCAAGGAAGCCGAGACCTCGCCGCGCGGCCTGGTCTGGCCGCCCTTGCCCGCCAAGGACAAGGAGGGCTGGGCGCGGATGCAGAAGGTCGGCTCGTTCTTCTTCCCGCAAGTCGCAACCTGCGGCGCCGGCATCACGCCGGAGAAGCCGATCGAGCTCGGCAACTATCCCTATCCGATCTTCGTCACCTATGCTTCGCAGCCGGCGGATCAGGTCTATGCCATCACCAAGGCGATGATCGTGAACTACGATGCCTACAAGGACTCCGCGCCCGGCGCCGGCGGTCTCGCGGCCGACCGGCAGACCAAGAACTGGGTGGTGCCGGTGCATCCCGGCGCGGTGAAGGCGCTGAAAGAGGCCGGGCAATGGAGCGACGCGCAGGAGGCGCACAACACCAGGCTGATCAAGCGCCAGGAGGTGCTCGGCGCAGCGTGGGCCGATTACGGCAAGTCCAATCCGCCCGCGGATGACAAGACGTTTCTCGAGGGATGGATGAAGGCGCGCGCGGCGGCGCTCGCAAAGGCCGGTATGCCGAACGGCTTCGAGGATTAGTCTCCTATGAGAACGGGCGCGAGAGTCTCCACGATGGAGGTGCGCGCCCTCTCCCGCTTGTGGGAGAGGGTTGGGGTGAGGGTGTCTCCACGGCGGGGCTCCCCCAGAGGAAGGAGCCCTCACCCGCCGCTTCGCGGCGACCTCTCCCGCAAGCGGGAGAGGTTAAGCGAGCCCGCGGCCCGATCGATTCAAACAACAGCCATTCGTATTCGTTAGCGTTTCATAGCCTACGCGCGGGGTCGACCATGTCGTCTGCTTCAATTTCCGACCCTCAAGACCAGCCCAAGCGGATCGTGTTCGACGATCCGCACGGCGCCGCCGCCAACATGCAGGAAGCGGAAGTCACGCGCGTCCGCACGCTGCGCGGCGCCTGGCGCTGGACGCTCGTGGTCGCGACCGCGGCGACCATCCTGCTCTGCATCAACCAGCAATTCTCGCTGCGTTTCTTCGTCGGCTACACCCAGCTCAATACGGAGTATTTTTACCTCCTCATCGCCTTGATGCTGCCCTTCACCTTCCTGATCTTCCCGGGCACCGAGCGCGCGCCGCTCGACCGCATTCCCTGGTACGACCTCGTCTTCTTCGTCGTGACCTTCGCGGCGGCGCTGCTGTTGATGTCGAACGTGCGCAAGGCGGCGGAGGCCGGCTGGGAATTCGGCGGCGCGCCCAACAGCGTGATCGCCGCGGGCCTCGTGATGTGGGTGATGCTGATGGAGGCGCTGCGCCGCACCGGCGGCTGGAGCCTGCTGCTCAGCGTGCTTCCCTTCACAGTCTATCCGCTGTTCGCCGAGTCCGGCTGGCTCGGGCCGTTCCGCGGCACGCAGTCGACGCTGGAGCAGGCGACCGCCTATCACGTGCTGTCGGGCGAGAGCCTGCTCGGCATTCCCATCCAGGCCTTTGCCGACACCGTGATCGGCTTCCTCGTGTTCGGCACTGCGCTGATGATGACGGGTGCCGGAAAGTTCTTCATCAACCTCGCCTTCGCACTGTGCGGCACCTTCCGCGGCGGCGCCGCAAAAGTCTGCATCTTCGCCAGCGGCCTACTCGGCATGATGTCGGGCTCGATCATTTCCAACGTGCTCACCGCCGGCACCATGACCATCCCCGTCATGAAGAAGAGCGGCTTTCGCGCATCGTATGCGGGCGCGATCGAGGCTTGCGCCTCCACCGGCGCGGTGCTGGCGCCGCCGGTGATGGGTGCGACCGCCTTCGTGATCGCGCAATTCCTTAATGTCAGCTACGCCGATGTCGCGCTCGCGGCGATCATTCCCGCCGCGCTCTATTACATCGGCCTGTTCATGCAGGTCGATTCCTATGCCGCCCGTCACGGGCTCAAGGGCATTCCGCGCGCCGAGCTGCCGCGGGTGATGGATACGATCAAGGACGGCTGGTATTACGTCTTCGTCATCGCATTGCTGATCGTGATGCTGCTCTACTTCAAGCGCGAGAGCCATGCGCCGTTCTATGCCACCGCGCTGCTGCTGGTGCTCAACCAGCTCTTTTCCAAGGACACGCGCTGGACGCTCGGCACCATCGGCAAATTCCTCGAGGTCAACGGCCGCACCTTCGTCGAGCTGGTCGGCATCCTCGCTGGCTGCGGCCTCCTGATCGGCGCGTTCTCCATGACCGGCGTGGTGTCGAGCCTTGCCAACGATCTCTTGACGCTCGCCGGCGACAACGCGCTCCTGCTGCTCGGCATGTGCGCCCTCACCAGCCTGATCCTCGGCCTCGGGCTGACGACGACGGCATGCTACATCTTCCTCGCCATCCTGGTCGCGCCCGCGCTGGAGAAGCTCGGGCTGAACAAGATGGCCGTGCACATGTTCATCTTCTACTGGGGCATGCTGTCGTCGATCACCCCGCCGGTCGCGATCGCCTCCTTCGCAGCCGCGGGCATTGCCGGCTCGCCGGCGATGAAGACCGGCTGGGAATCGATGTGGGTCGGTAGCATCATCTATTTCATCCCGTTCTTCTTCGTGCTCAATCCGGCGCTGGTGCTGCAGGGGCCGAGCCCGTATCTGGCCGGCCTCGGCCTGATGGCGCTCGCCGCGTTCGGCACGCTGTTCATCTGCGGCGGCATCCAGGGCTACCAGCCCTTCGTCGGCGATCTGCGCGGCGCCGGCAGCCTGGAATGGCCGATCCGCGTGCTGCTGGTGATCGGCGGCTTCGTGGTGGCCACGCCCGGCGGCGGGATCATGCCGCTGTCGCAGATGCAGGTGACGCTGCTTGGCCTTGCCATTCTCGTGCCGACAGTCTTGCTGGCCCTGCTGCTGGTCCGACGACAGACCGTGGTCCCGGACGGGTTGCGCGCACCCTGATTGCGTTGCACAAGTGAGGCGATGAAACCGCTCTCGCCTCTCGCCTCCGCCTGGACCCGCTCGAAACCGCCTTTGCTGCGGTTTCTGGACAATTGCCTCAACGAATTCTCCGCCGAGACCTCAGGCGCGGTCGCCGACTACATTCCCGAGCTGAGCAAAGCCGACCCTGCCTATTTCGGCATCAGCCTCGCGACACTGGACGGCCATGTCTACGAGGTCGGCGACTCCAGGGTGCCCTTCACCATCCAGTCGATGTCGAAGCCGTTCGTGTTCGCGCTGGCGCTGGACCTGCTCGGTGCAGGCAAGGTCGAGAGCGCGATCGGCGTCGAACCCTCGGGCGATCCCTTCAACTCGATCCGGCTCAATTCCGAGAACCATCCGTTCAACCCGATGGTCAATGCCGGCGCGATCGCCTGCACCGGGCTGATCTACGACAGCAAGGGCTCGGATGCCTTCGAGCAGATCCGGCTTGCGCTCGGCCGCTTTGCGGGACGCGACCTCGCCGTGGACGAGGCTGTCTACGCCTCCGAAAGCCAGACCGGCGACCGCAACCGCGCCATCGGTTATCTGCTCAAGACCAACGCGGTGATCTCGGACAATGTCGCCGGCGTCCTCGACGTCTATTTCCGGCAGTGCGCGGTGCTGGTCACCGCGCGCGACATCGCGGTGATGGCGGCGACGCTCGCCAACCGCGGCATCAATCCGGTGACGGGCGAACAGGTGCTGACGCCTTACGCGATCTCGCGCACGCTCTCGGTGATGACCTCGTCAGGCATGTACGACTATGCCGGCGAATGGATCTACCGGATCGGCATCCCCGCCAAGAGCGGCGTCGGCGGCGGCATTTTGGCAGCGCTCCCTGCCCGCCTCGGCCTCGGCAGCTATTCGCCCAAGCTCGACAAGCACGGCAACAGCGTGCGCGGCATCAAGGTCTGCGAAGCCCTGTCCTCGCATTACGATTTGCACATGCTCAACCGCAGCGACGACGCCCGCAACGCCGTCATCGCCGACTACGACATCGGCAAGAGCCCGTCGCGACGTGTCCGCCGGCAGCAGGAGCGCGAGATCCTGGCGGCGCATGAGCAGGAGGTGCGTGTCATCGAGCTGGTCGGTACGCTGTCGCTGTCGGCGGTCGACTATGTTTCACGGCGGCTGGCGGGACGGCCGCGACCGCAATTCGTGATCTTCGATCTGCACCGCGTCACCTCCACCACCCGCGCCGGCGCGCGACTCGTCGCCGAAGCGTTCGAGGAGCTGGCGGCGCTGAACGTCACCGTGGTGCTGTCGGGCGTCAGGCGGGCGTCCAAAGAGTGGAACACGTTGCGGGAATGGACCGCGGAGCTGAAAAACGTCCGCGACTTCTACCTGCTCGACACCGCGATCGAATGGGCCGAAGACCAGATCGTCTACCGCTATGGCGGCTCGATCGATTTTCACGAGACCACCGAGCTTGCCGAGCAGCCGCTGCTATCAGGCATGACCGAGGAAGAGCTGACCGACCTCGCCTCGATCTGCACGATCAGGACCTATCGGTCCGGCACGAAGATCATCACGACAGGCGATCCTGCCGATTCCCTGTTCTTCCTGCGCAGCGGCGCGGTCCATGTGACGTTGCCGGACGGCGTCAGGCTGGCGACGCTCACCGCCGGCATGGCCTTCGGCGAGATGGCGCTGCTGGAGGCGACGCGCTCGGCCGATGTGTTTGCCGACATGGCGGCGACGGCGTTCGAAGTCCCCCTGAAAGATTTCGAACGTTTCCGCAAGCAGCACCCGCGCGCCAGCGAGCGCATCATGCGCAATCTCGCCCAGTTGCTCGCCGATCGCCTGATCGTCGCCAACGCCAAGGTGGATATCCTGACCTCGACGTGAGCCGCGCCCGCTCACCTCTCCCGTAGGGAGAGGTCGGGTCGCATCGAAGATGCGATCCGGGTGAGGGGTTACAGTCTATATTCTGAGTAGCCCCCTCACCCGGATTGCTGCGCAATCCGACCTCTCCCCGACGGGGAGAGGTGGACAGAGGCCTTCTCGGCATCATAGCTCAGCGGCTTGCCGCCTCGCTGATCCGCCGCTTGATCTTGGCGGCGCTGGCCTCGAGCAATCCGGACGGCTGCTGGCCGGTCGCGGCGCACAGGCAGGCCCAGTAATAGATGACATCGCCGAGCTCTTCGACGAGACCCGCCTTGTCGAGCCAGTCGTCGCGCAACAGCTTCTTGATGTGCTCGGCAACCTCACCGGATTCGCCGGCGAGGCCGAGCCCGAGATAAGAGAGCCGCTCGTTCGAGGGATGTTCATCGACTTTCGCAACGCTTGCCGCCCAAGCCGCATATTCATCGATCGTCATGACCATCCCTCGCAGCTTGCGCCTGATCAGCCCACCACTTCGGTGACGGGCTGGAGATCGATCTCGAACGTCTCAAGGAATTTTGACGTCATGATGTAGAAACCGACCGAGAGCTGGAGCTCGACCAGCGCGGCCGGGGTCAGCTTCGCCGCGATCGCCTTGAAGGTCGCATCCGTCGGCTTGTTCAATTTCACGATCTCGTCGGTGAAGGCGAGCGCGGCGCGCTGCGTCTCGTCAAAGCACTTGGCCGCCTGCCAGTTCTCGAGCGCCTCGTTCTGCTCATCGGTGACCCCGACATTCTTGCCGATGCGCTTGTGCGCGACGATCTCGTACGGCGCCTCGCACAAAATGCCGGTGCGCGTGATCGCGAGCTCGCGCACGATTGGATCGAGCTCGCCCTTGTGGCGGATGGCGCCGCCGAGACGGCAGTACTGCTCGAAATAGCTCGGCGAGTGCGCCATCATCCGGAAGATGTTGGCGTTGCGGTTCTTGTCGAGAATTTCGCGGGTGCGGTCGGATGCCTTAAACGGGTCGCTGTAGTCGATACGGGCCATGATTTTCCTTGAGTTTTTTGTCTTGGGCCTTTGATGCTTTTTGTCGTGAGCCGGATAAGTTCCACGAAACTCTATTCTTGCGCGACCGCAGGAGCAACATCATCGAGTCAAAATGCCGCCGCATTGCTGATCGACCTTGGTACAGTCGATATTCGCCGCGTGGGGACACATCGCGGCGCGTACTCGCAAATGGGGTGTTCCGAGTAAAATAATTGGCCATTGGGTGCGCTAGCCGCACAACGATGAGTCACGCCCAAGTCTAGGGAGAAAAGGCATGAAGGAAGCCACCAAGGGGGCGGCCTCGGAAGCGCTTGCGCATATGCTGGCGGTGATGGCGATGCTCGTCATCGCCAGCATCTTGTTCTACGGGCGTTAGGTAAGAGTTGTGTGAGAGTTTTCGTCATTCCGGGGTGGCTGTCGCACAGGCCAGGCCCAGAATACCCGTTCCAGGCTCGGTCCTTTGGACCGCCCCCGAATGACGAATCCCTCTGAGCGCCGTCACGATACCTTCGTGAAGTACGGCACGAGCTTGCCGGCAAACGGCCTGAAGCTCGCGGTGACGGCATCGCCGATGGCAATCTCGTTATCGCCATGCGCCATCATGCGAAAACCCTCGGCGCAATCGACCAGCAGGATGTTATAGGGCACGTGTGCGCGCGTCTCGGGCGTGGCGGCGCGGCAGACCAAAGAGGTCGCGTACACCCTGCCATTGCCGCTGGCGCGCGCCTCGCGCGGGTCGGCGGTTCCACACGCAGCGCAGAAGGCGCGGTGGACATACTGCAGATGGCCGCATGAGCTGCAGGTCTGAAAGGTGATGGCCTGCTCGCCCCTGGTCCAGTCCACGATTCGCTCGCTCATCGCACCTGCTCCAGAAACATGCTGACATGGGACGACAGCACGCCGCCGTCGCCGTGCAAGAGCGCGATAGACGCATCGTGCACCTGGCGGCCGGCTGCCCGCCCCGTCATCTGCAAATGCGCCTCGACCAGATGCGCCATGGCGCCGCCGACGCCGCAATGGCCGTAGCTGAGCAGGCCGCCATGGGTGTTGAGCGGCATCGCGCCGTCACGGCCGAAATGGCCCGCGCGCACGCGGGCGGCCGCCTCGCCGCGGCCGGCAAGACCGAGGTCTTCCAGCAGCATCGCGAGCGTGATGGTAAAACTGTCGTAGATCGCGGCGTAGCGTACGTCGGAGATCGCAAGACCCGTGGCCTCCTTCGCGCGCGCGACGGAGATTTCGGCGCCGAGCTCGCTCAGTGCCGGCGCGGCCGTGACGTGCTGGTGGGTGTGGGCCTGCGCGCAACCGCGGATGCGCACGCCTCGTTCTCCCGTCCGCTCACGGCTGATGACGAAGGCCGCGCCGCCGTCGGACACCGGGCAGCAGTCGAGCAGCTTGAGCGGCATCGCCACCGGCTTCGAGGCCATGACGTCGGCAACCGTGATGGATTCGTGAAATTGCGCGCCGGGATGGGTACAGGCGTGAGCACGCATCAGCACCGCGAATTCGGCGAGATCTTCTTCGGTCACGCCATATTCGTGCATGTATCTGTTAGCGACGAGGCCGTAATAGGCGGGAATGGTCGGCCCTAGCGGCACCTCGTAATCGGGATGGCCAACCTGGGCCAGCGCCTGGATCGAGGCATCGCGGCTCTGCCCGGTCAGGCGGTTCTCGCCGGCGACGACCAGCACGTTGCGACAGACGCCTGCCTCGACGAGGTGATGGGCGAGCATCGTCATGGCGAGCCCCGTGGCGCCGCCGACCTGCACGGCATGCGCGTAGGACGGACGGATGCCGAAATGCTCGGCGAACACGGTCGCCAGCATGATGTGCGGCGAGACGGTGGAGTAGCCGCAGAGGATACCGTCGATCTCGGCGCGCTTCAGCCCGGCATCGTCGAGCGCGGCTTGCGCGGCCTCGCTCATCAGGTCGAGCGAGGACGAGCCTTCGTGCTTGCCGAAAGATGTGAGGCCGACGCCGGTGATGAAGCTCATGGGCGCACCTCGGCATCGTCATTCCGAGGCGCCGACCGTGTGACGCCGTCGCGGACCATGGCGTCGATCTCGTCCTGGGAGTAGCCGATCTCGCGCAGGATCTCCGCGCCGTGCTCGTTGAGCCGGGGCGCCAGCCTGGCAGGCTCGGCCTCGGTCTCCGACCAGGTCGCCGTCACCTTCATGCTGCGGATCTGGCCTTCGGTCGGGTGGTTCACGACCGGAAAGAAATTCGTCGCCTCCAGATGCTCGTCGTGCAGGATCGACGCGAGGTCGTGCATCGGCATCACGGGCACGTCGGCCTTGGTCAGAAGCGCGATCCATTCTGCCGTGGTGCGCGTCTCGAAGATGCGTGCGAGCTCGGCATAGACGACGTCGATGTTGGCGGCGCGCCCCGCAAAGGTTGCGAATTTGGGGTCAGTGCGCAGATCGTCGCGGCTGGTTGCCTTGAAGAAGTTCTCCCACTGCTTGTCGTTGTAGACGATGACGCTGAGATAGCCGTCCGCGGTCTTGTAGGGCCTGCGGTCGCGCGAGAGATGGCGGGCATAGCCACCCTTGTCGAGCGGCGGCTCGTAGGTGAGCCCGCCCATGTGATCGCCCATGACGAAGCCGGCCATGGTCTCGAACATCGGGATGTCGACGCGCTGGCCGCGGCCGGTGCGGTCGCGGTGCACGAGGCTGGCACAGATCGCGCCGACGGCGGTAAGACCGACGATGCGGTCGACCAGCGCATTCGGCACATAGCGCGGCACGCCGTCGCCGGTCTGCGCCATCAATGCAGGGAGCGCCGTGGCGCCCTGGATCAGATCGTCGTAAGCGGGCTTGGCCGCATAGGGGCCGTCCTGGCCGAAGCCGAACACGCCGGCATAGACCAGGCGCGGATTGATCGTGGAGACGACATCGTAGCCGAGTTGAAGCCGCGCCATCGCCTGCGGGCGGACGTTGTAGACGAGCACATCGGCATCCTTCAGCAGCCGCAGCACGGCCTCGCGTCCCGCGGGCTTCTTCAGGTCGAGGCAGATCGAGCGCTTGCTGCGGTTGGTGTTGAGGAACACCGGGCCCATGCCGGCGTGCCGCATCGGACCAATCAGCCGGGTGACGTCGCCGTCGAGCGATTCCACCTTGATGACATCGGCACCGTAGTCGCCGAGCATCTGGGTCGCGTAGGGACCCATCAGCACGGTGGTCATATCGACGACCTTGATGCCCTTCAGCGGCCCCATCCGTTCGCTCCCGATTGCGCGGGGTCTCGAAGCGGCCCCGCGATTTCAGTCCAGCTAAAGGCAGCGCCGCTGCGCGCGCAAGGGCGGCCGGGGTATGGCCGCATGCGCGGCGGTGCGTCCGCTATTTCTTCTGGCGGGATTCGCGGATCTTGATCAGACGGTCGAGTTCGTCGTTCTGCTGGTTGATGCGGTCGGCGATCCGCGACTCGTTCTGCTCACCCGAGGCTGCCGCGGCCTGCTCGATGAGCTGGCGGATATTGTCCTCGAGGATCGCGATGCGATCGTTGAGTGCGTCGAGAGAGAGTGAGTCTTCGTAGTCATTGCTCATGATGCACGTCTCGCCAATCAATCAGGAGCCGTAGGGTGAGCCAAGCGAAGCGGGCCCACCATGATCTAACGCAAGGAAAAGGTGGGCACGGCGCTTGCGCGCCTTGCCCACCCTACAAGACTACTTCAGCGGCTCGAGTACCGAAACGTAGTTGGCCACCGCCGCGCCGCCCATGTTGAAGATGCCGCCGAGCTTGGCGTTCTTGAGCTGCATGCCCTCGGGCGCCTGCCCTGCAAGCTGCATCGCGGTCATGACGTGCATGGAGACGCCGGTGGCGCCGATCGGATGGCCCTTGGCCTTGAGGCCGCCTGACGGATTGACCGGCAGCTTACCGTCCTTGAGCGTCCAGCCCTCCTTGATGGCGCGGGCGCCCTGCCCCTTCGGCGTCAGGCCCATCGCTTCGTATTCGATCAGCTCGGCAACGGTGAAGCAGTCATGGGTCTCGACGAAGGAGAGATCGGTGAGCGCAACGCCCGCCTTCTCCAGCGCGCGCTGCCAGGCGACCGTGCAGCCCTCGAACTGGAGGATGTCGCGCTTGGACATCGGCAGGAAGTCCTGGGCGTGCGCCGTGGCGCGGAAGCCGATCGACTTGTTCATGGTCTTGGCCGTCTCGGCATCGGCCAGCACGAGGGCGGCGGCGCCGTCGGAGACCAGCGAGCAGTCGGTCCGCTTCAGAGGGCCGGCAACGTAAGGGTTCTTCTCGCTCTCGGCGCGGCAGAAGTCGAAGCCAAAATCCTTGCGCATCTGGGCGAAGGGATTGGCGACGCCGTTCTTGTGGTTCTTGGCCGCGATGAGCGCCAGCGCATCGGACTGGTCGCCGTATTTCTGGAAGTAGGAGCTGGCGATCTTGCCGAACACGCCGGCAAAGCCGCCGACGGTGTCGCCGTCCTCGGGCAGGTAGGACGCCTTGAGCAGGTACTTGCCGATCTCCGGGCCTGGCGTGCGCGTCATCTGCTCGACGCCGACGACCAGCACGATCTTCGCCGCGCCTGCGGCGATCGCGCGCAGGCCCTGATGCACGGCGGCCGAGCCCGTGGCGCAGGCGTTCTCGACCCGGGTCGCCGGCTTGAAGCGCAGCTTCGGGTCGGCCTGCAGCACCAGCGAGGCGGTAAAATCCTGCGGCGAGAAGCCGGCGTTGAAATGGCCGAGCACGATCTCGTCGACGTCACCGGCCGAAATACCGGCATCCGCCAGCGCCTCGTTGGTCACGCGGGTGACGAGGCTTTCGACGGTTTCGGTGTCGAACTTGCCGAACGGCGTATGCGCCCATCCGACGATGCTGGCGGTCATGGTCTCTTCTCCCTGGGGTCTCTTCCTGAGCTAAGTCTTAGCGCAGGGATGGCAAGACTTCACGCCGGTTTAAGGGCCTGGAGGGTGCGCTGGCAGATGGCAGTTATGCCGGCCCAGTTCCCCGCCTTGATCTCCGCCGTCGGGCAGAGCCAGGAACCGCCGACCGCGACGACGTTGGGCTCGGCGAGCCAGGTCGCCGCATTGGCCTCACCGACCCCGCCGGTCGGGCAGAACCGCACATTCGGGAACGGCCCAGCGAGGGCGCGCAGGCCCTTGATGCCGCCGGCCTGCTCGGCCGGGAAGAATTTTGCGACGTCGAGGCCATAGGACAGCGCCATCATCAGTTCGGAGGCGGTCGCGATGCCCGGCGCGAACGGCAGGGAGCTGTGAGCGGCGACCTTGAGGAGATCGGGGGTCAGGCCCGGGCTGATGCCGAATGCGACGCCGAGCTTCTCGACACGGGTGAAGTCGGCCGGATTGAGAATGGTGCCGATGCCGACGACCGCCTCTGGGACCTCGGCCATCATCGCCCTCGCCGCCTCGATCGCCACGGGGGTGCGCATCGTCACCTCCAGCGTGCGGACGCCACCGGCCACCAGCGCACGCGCCAGCGGCACGGCATCATGGATACGCTCGATGGTCAGAACGGGAATGACGGTCGCGGCTTTGAGCAGCGCAGCGAGGTGGTTCTGTTGGGCAGTCGTGGTCATCTGTTGATCTAACCTTGGGTCTCGATCTTACTTGGTGGCTTGGCGAGAGGTCGCCGGCCGGTGCCGTTTCTTCGGGGGCATGGCATAGCCCGGAATGATGGCGCCGGGATAGCAGATCACGAGGCTGGCGAGGCGATGCCCGGCCTGGGCCGCCTCCACCGGATCCGCGCCGCCGAGCCGGGCCGCGATATAGGCCGCGGCAAAGCTGTCGCCGGCCGCCGTGGTATCAACGACGGGTTTTGTCATTGGTTCGGCGCGGACCTCGCTGGTCCCGCCGGGGAAGCGCAGCAGGCTGACGGGCTCGGCCAGCCGGAACACCAGTTCCGGCGTGGGGATGCGCGCCATCAACTGATCTTGGCTCTCGCCGGGATGGAGCGCGAGCAGATCCTCGGTCGAGGTCAGCACGATGTCGGCGGCGTCAAAGGCCGTGGCAAACACCTCGCGCGCCACGTCGCGATCGGGCCAGCCCCGGGCGCGAAAATTGGTGTCGAACACGAAGCGGGTGCCGAGCAGGCGCGCCCGCTTGATCGCCGCGAACAGGCGCTCGCGTCCCGGCGCGTCGTAGATCGAGAGCGTGATCGCGGAGAGATAGACGATGTCGTAGCTCATCAGCGAGTTGAGCAGCTCGTCCGTCTCCGGCAGGCTCATCAGCTGGCGGGCTGCCGCACTGTCGCGCCAGTGGAAGAACTGGCGCTCGCCCTTCGCGTCCGTCTGGATCATGTAGAGGCCGGGCAGCTTGCCCGGCAGCCGCACGACCCGCCTTGTCCCGACGCTCTCCGCATTCCAGGCCGCGATCATCTCATCGCTCAGGGCGTCATCGCCGAGCGCAGTGAGATAGTCGACCTTGACCTCGAGCCGCGCCAGATACACCGCCGTGTTGAGGGTGTCGCCACCAAAGCCGCGCGAGTACAGCCCACCGCCCTGCCCGGCAGATTGCCCGGAGGAATGTCCCCCCTGGGCCTGCCGGAGCTCAACCATGCATTCGCCGATGCAAGCCACGCTCGCCATCGTCATATCCACTCTGTTCATCTGTAACGTCAGGCGACGAAATTGCCGCCGAGCTCGTCTTCGATGTGAATGCGGATGATGTCGTCGAAGGACTTTTCTTCGGTGGTGAAGCCGAGCTCGCGGGCCCGCTTCGCCTCGAAATTGCGCGGCCAGCCGCCGACGATGCCGACGATGAAGGGATCCGGCTCGTGCTTGATGCGCGCGGCGACCTTGTCGCCGGCCACTCGCCTGAGTGCTGCGATCTGCTCACCGACCGTGGCCGAGAAGCCAGGCATGGTCAAATTGCGGCGCGGGCCGACCTTGGCGAGGTCCATGGTGCCGGCGTGCAGCAGGAAGCCGACCGCGGAGCGCGGCGTAGCGTGCCAGTGGCGGACGTCCTCGGAGACCGGGAGGACCGCTTCCTTGCCGGCCAGCGGCTCACGCAGGATGTTGGAGAAGAAGCCCGATGCCGCCTTGTTGGGCAGGCCGGGCCGGATGCAGATGGTCGGCAGGCGGATGCCGATGCCGTCGAGGAAGCCGCGGCGCGAATAGTCGGCGAGCAGCAATTCGCCGATCGCCTTCTGCGCGCCGTAGCTGAGCAGCGGGGTGTGGAAGAACTCGTCGCCGATCGCATCGGGGAACGGGGCGCCGAACACCGCGATCGAGGACGTGAACACCACGCGCGGCTTGTAGCCGCCGCCGACCAGCCTGACCGCATCGAGCAACATCCGCGTGCCGTCGAGATTGATGCGATAGCCCTTGTCGAAATCGAGCTCGGCTTCGCCCGAGACGATCGCGGCGAGATGGAAGATCACGTCCGGGCGGCCGGCGATCAGCTTCTCGGCCGCGCCCGGGACGGCGAAATCGCCCGAGACGGTCTCGACGGCGAAACCGGCCTTTTCCGGCTTCTTCGGCTCGACCACGTCATGCATGGTCAGCTTGGTGATGTCGCTCTTGCCGAGCCGGCCGTCGCGCAACAGCCGTTCACACAATTTGCGGCCGACCATGCCGGCGGCGCCGAGAACCAGAATGTGCAAGAGCCTACTCCTTCTTATTGGCCGGAACGCGCCGCCCTTGGTCTACTGGCGCGTTTTCAGGCAGGCCCCGCGATCATTCCTTCACGGCGCCGGTCATTGCCGACACATAGTACTCCACGAAGAAGGAATAAAGGATAACTACGGGGACCGAGCCGGTCAGGGCCGCCGCCATCAGTGCGCCCCAATGATAGACGTCGCCGTTGACGAGTTCGGTGATGGCGCCGACGGGAATGGTCTTGTTCTCCGACGAGGAGATGAAGGTCAGCGCGTAGATGAACTCGTTCCAGGACAACGTGAAGGCGAAGATGCCCGCCGAGATCACCCCGGGAAGCGACAGCGGCAGCGTGATCTTGATCAGGATCTGAAGCCGCGTCGCCCCGTCGATCAGCGCGCACTCCTCCAGCTCATAGGGGATGGTGCGGAAATAGCCCATCAGGAGCCAGGTGCAGAACGGGATCAGGAAGGTCGGATAGGTCAGGATCAACGCCAGATTGCCGTCGAACAGACCGAGTTGGAACACGATCGCCGCCAGCGGGATGAACAGGATCGAGGGCGGCACGAGATAGCCGAGGAAGATCGCAAGGCCCACATAGCGCGAGCCCTTGTAGCGCAGGCGTTCGATCGCATAGGCGGCGCAGACGCTGGCGAACAGCGAGATGAAGGTGGAGGACACCGAGACGATCACGGTGTTCCACATCCAGAGCGGATAGTCGGTGTCGAAGAACAGCTTCTTGATGTGCTCCAGCGTCGGATGCAGGATCCAGAACGGATTGTACTTCTCGTAGTCGTACATCTCCGCATCCGGCTTGAACGTCGCAACCGCCATCCAGTAGAACGGGAACAGCAGGAAGAAGATGATAAGGCCGAGCGGAAGGTAGACGCGCAGGAATTTGCGCGGAAAACTTTCCAGGTAGTCCATTCCGACGCTTTGGTCGTCTGCGGTGCTCATGGTCAGTCCCTCCCGCCCTGTTGCCAGCGAGAGCGCTGAAGCCCGAAGAAGCTGAGCAGGATCGCCGCGACCAGGAACGGGATCATCGCGTTCGAGATCGCCGCGCCCTCGCCGAGATTGCCGCCGGTGATGGCGCGCTGGAACGACAGGGTCGCCATCAGATGGGTGGAATTGATCGGCCCGCCCCGCGTGATGGTGTAGATCAGCTGGAAGTCGGTGAACGTCATCAGCACCGAGAACGTCATCACGACCGCGATGATCGGCGACAGCATCGGCAGCGTGATGTGGCGGAAGCGCTGCATGTTGGTGGCGCCGTCGAGATTGGCGGCCTCGTAGAGCGAGGGCGAGATGGTCTGAAGGCCCGCCAGCAGCGTGATCGCCACGAACGGCACGCCGCGCCAGATGTTGGCGGCGACGACCGACCAGCGCGCATTCCAGGGATCGCCGAGGAAGTCGATGTAGCGCGTGATCAGGCCGGCCTTGATCAGCACCCAGGAGATGATCGAGAACTGGCTGTCATAGATCCACCAGAACGCGATCGCGGAGAGCACGGTCGGCACCACGAAGGGCAGCAGCACGATGGCCCGGATCATCGACTTCATCGGCAGCCGCTCGTTGAGCAATAGCGCCAGATAGAGGCCGATGGCGAATTTCACGATGCTGGCGGTGACCGTGTAGAAGATGGTGTTGAACACCGAGAGCCAGAACACGGAGTCCTTGGCCAGCGAGACGAAGTTCTGGAAGCCGATGTAGCGCCCGGCCCCGCCGATCTTGGTATCGGTCATGCCGAGCCAGAAGCCCAGCGCCAGCGGGTAGGCCAGAAACAGGATGAGAATCGTGATCGCCGGCACCATGAACATCGCGCCGAGAAAATTCCGGCTCTCGAATGCCCTGGTCCACAGGCTGGCGCGCTTGACCTGCGCGACACCGGACTCAGCCATAACTGCCATGTCGGATTCCCCACGAAAGAAGAGTCACGGCGTCCGGCGAACCGGACGCCGTGCGGATTGGAGTTGATCAGACCTGGTAGTAGCGCTTGGCACGCTCGGCGGCGCGGGCGGCCGCCTGCTTCGGCGTCGCCGAGCCGGAGGCAGCTTCCGCGAACATGTCGACGACGACGAAGTCGCCCATCACGGCGGCGGAGGCATAACCGAGATCGCCGGCAAAGCCGTTGTCGCGGCAGCGCTTGAGGCAGTCGCGATACGGCGTGATCTTCGGATCCGACGTCCACACCGGGTTGTCGTTGTAGGCCGGGAGCGGCGGCGACACGTAGCCGTTGGAGGAAACCTCCCACGCGTCGTAGTTCTCCTTGTCCATCATGAACTTGATGTATTCCTTGACCGCCTTCGGATACTTCGAGTGCTTGTAGCCGTAATAGACCAGCACGTTCTGCTGCTCGGTCGACACGCCCACGGGCCCGATCGGCATCGGCGCGTGGTTCATGTCCTTGGCGATCTCCTGCTGCTTCGGATCGGTGGAGTTCTTGCCGACGGTCCAGATCGAGATGCCGTTCAAGGTCAGGCTGAGCTCGCCGTTCAGGAACGCCTTGTTGTTGTTGCTGTCATTCCACGACAGCACGCCGGGGATGAAGGTGTCGTAGAGCTGCTTGACGTATTCGAGCGCGGCAACCGTCTCGGGCGAGTCGATCACGACCTCGTTCTTCTCGTTGACGACCTTGCCGCCGAACGCCCACAGCGCCCACTGGCACCAGCCATTGGCATCGCCCGTAGCGTGGCCGAGCGCGAAGCCGGGCGGCGTGTTGTTCTTCTTCAGCGCCTGGCAGAGCTTGAGGAAGCCGGCGGTGTCCTTCGGGAATTCATCGAAGCCGGCGGCCTTCACGTGGCTGATGCGGTAGTTCAGGCAGCCGCCGGTCGCGCCCTGCGGGATCGCGATCCAGCCATTGCCCTTCTTGCCGTACTTCTCGGCGACCGGATACCAGCCGCCATATTGCTTGCCGAGGTAGTCGGCGACGTCTGTGACGTCGATCAGCTTCTCCGGGAATTTGTGCGGATCATCCAGCGTGCCAATGATGAGGTCGGGACCGGCGCCGACATTGGCGGCGACCGCCGCCTTCGGGCGGATGTCTTCCCAGCTCTCGGCCTCGAGCTTGACCTTGACGCCGGTCTTCTCGGAGAACTTCTTGGTCTGCTCGGCGAACTTGTCGAACTCGGCCTGGATGAACTGCTTCCAGCGCAGCACGCGGATGGACGCATTCGGCTCCGGCGTATTGGTCCACTCCGCCGCGCGGACCGGGACGATCCCCGGACCCGCAAGCAAGGCCGCGCCGCCCAGGCCGGCTTTAAGCACACTTCGCCTGTCGAAATCGCTCATCGTTCTCTCCCTTAAATTTTATATTTGTATTGGGTCGTTCTTGGGCCGTTCTTCGGCGCCGCTACATGCGTTTGCCTGTCGCCTCGTCGAACAGATGAACCAGCGACGGGTCGGGCTTCAGCCGCACCTTGTCGCCCGGGTTGAACTGGTGGCGCTCGCGGAACACCGCGACGACCTGCTCGCCGCCGACCTTGGCGAACACCTGCGTCTCCGAGCCGGTCGGCTCGACCACGATGATCTCGGCCTCGGCGCCGTCATCGGCGATGGTGAAGTGCTCGGGCCGCACGCCGTAGACCGCAGGACGGCCGTCGGAGGCCGCCGGCGCGCTCTTGAGCGGCAGCTTGACGCCGTTCGGACCTTCGAAGGTCGCAACGCCGTTGACGCGCACATGACCCTTCAGGAAGTTCATGGCGGGCGAGCCGATGAAGCCGGCGACGAACTGGTTGTCCGGCTTGTCGTAGAGCTCGAGCGGCGTGCCCATCTGCTCGACGATGCCGTCATGCATGACGACGATCTTGTCGGCCATGGTCATGGCTTCGATCTGGTCGTGGGTGACGTAGACGGTGGTGGTCTTCAGCCGCTGGTGCAGCTCCTTGATCTCGGTGCGCATGGCGACGCGCAGCTTGGCATCGAGGTTCGACAAGGGCTCGTCGAACAGGAAGACCTGCGGATCGCGCACGATGGCGCGGCCCATGGCGACGCGCTGGCGCTGGCCGCCGGAGAGCTGGCGCGGATAGCGCTCGAGCAGCGGCGCCAGCGCGAGAATCTCGGCGGCACGCTTGACGCGCTTGTTGATCTCGTCGGAGCTGGCATTCCGCAGCTTCAGCGAGAAGCCCATGTTCTCGGCGACCGTCATGTGCGGATAGAGCGCGTAGTTCTGGAACACCATCGCAATATCCCGCTCCTTGGGCTGGATATTGTTGACGACGCGGTCGCCGATCGAGATCGTGCCGGAGGTGATGTTCTCAAGACCGGCGAGCATGCGCAGAAGCGTCGACTTGCCGCAGCCGGAGGGGCCAACCAGGACGACGAACTGACCGTCCTCGATCGGTATCGAAACGCCGTGCAGGACTTCAAAATTGCCGAACGATTTCCGCACGTCGCGGATTTGCACAGACGACATCTAGCTCCCTCCTCGAAAGTCCACGACGCCTCTCGCGCCGCGACCGTCTTGTTTTTTCAGACTTCACCGACCGAAGCCCGATCTTAGCGGGCGACATTGTCAGCAGTTTGTGCGGTTTTGGCAATTTGTCTTTGGTTAGTCTGTGCTGGTAGCGCTGTCAACGATCCTTTGTTTGCGGAGGTGGCTATGCTAAGAGCAGCAATGGGTCGAAAACGCACCAAGTCAGGCAAAATCCGGCTGGCGGAAGTCGCCGAGCTTGCCGGCGTCAGCCCGATCACAGCGTCCCGCTTCTTCCGTAATCCGGAAGCGCTGTCGGTCGCCAAGCGGACGCGGGTCGAGAGCGCCGCCAAGGAGCTCGGCTACGTGCCGAACCTTGCGGCACGGGCGCTCGCCTCGCAACGCACCGAAGTGATCGGTGTGCTGATCCCCTCTCTCACCAATAACGTGTTCTCGGACGTGCTGCGCGGCATCTATGACGCCTCCGAAGGCAGCCGCTACTCGATCCAATTGTCCAACACACGCTACAGTATTCTCCAGGAAGAGAAGCTGCTGCGGCTGTTTCTCGCGCAGAAGCCGGCCGGGCTGATCGTCACCGGCATCGACCAGACCACGGAATCGCGCGCGATGCTGGAGGCGGCCGACTGTCCGATCGTGCAGATCATGGAAATCGGACCCAACCCGGTCGACATGATGATCGGCTTTTCGCACTATGATGCAGCCCGCGCGGCGATTTCGCACCTGTTCGCGCAAGGCCATCGCAAGATCGGCTTCGTCGGCGCGCGCATGGATCCGCGGGTGCAGCGGCGGCTGGACGGATATGTCTCGGCCATGAAGGATGCCGGGTTGTTCGAGCAACGCCTCGTCGTCACGACCGCGACACCGACCTCGGTGACGCTCGGCGGCGCGCTGTTCACCGATTTGCTGGCGCGGGAGCCCGGCCTCGATGCGGTGTTCTGCGCCAATGACGACCTCGCGCTCGGCGTGCTGTTCGAATGCCGGCGCCGCGAGATCGCCGTGCCCGAGCAGATCGCGATCGTCGGCTTCAACGACCTCGAATTCATGGCCTCAGCCGTCCCCACTCTCACCAGCGTGCGCACCAATCGCTACGAGATGGGCAACACGGCCGCCACCATGCTGATCGAAGCGATCGACGGACGGCGTCCCGAGCAGCCGGTGCTCGATCTCGGCTTCAAGGTGATCGAGCGGCAAAGCTCGTCGTCGCGGCGCTCGGACGACAGGCCGGCCGTAACGGGTGCGGGCGCGCCGAACAAAATGGTAGCGTTACCAAGTAGCCATGACTAGTATCGCACTTGTGAGGAAACGACCCGCCAGCGGGCAGGCAGATCATCGCTCGCGCCGTTGGGCATCGCACAAGCCGACACCATGAAACGGACACCAGTGCGTTTGCATTGCAGGAGAAACCAATGACAAAAAAGCCGACCAATGGGCACGCGCCCGCCAGCAACGGCGCTCGCCGCCATCTCCGCTCGCAGGAATGGTTCAACAACCCGCATAATCCGGGCATGACTGCGCTCTACATGGAGCGCTATCTGAATTACGGCCTCACCCGCGCCGAGCTCCAGTCCGGCAAGCCGATCATCGGCATCGCCCAGACCGGCAACGACCTCTCCCCGTGCAACCGCCACCATATCGAGCTGGCCCACCGCGTCCGCGAAGGCATCCGCGAGGCCGGCGGCATCGCGATGGAATTCCCGACCCACCCGATCCAGGAGACCGGCAAGCGCCCGACCGCGGCGCTCGACCGCAACCTCGCTTATCTCGGCCTCGTCGAGATCCTCTACGGCTATCCGCTCGACGGCGTGGTGCTGACCACCGGCTGCGACAAGACCACCCCGGCCTGCATGATGGCGGCGGCAACGGTCAACCTGCCCGCGATCGTGCTGTCGGGCGGCCCGATGCTCAACGGCTGGCATGCCGGCGAGCGCACCGGCTCCGGCACCATCGTCTGGAAGTCGCGCGAGCGGCTCGCCGCCGGCGAGATCGACTATGAGGAGTTCATGGAGATCGTGGCGTCCTCGGCGCCCTCGGTCGGCCATTGCAACACGATGGGCACCGCCTCGACCATGAACGGGCTTGCCGAAGCGCTCGGCTTCTCGCTGCCGGGCTGCGCCGCGATCCCCGCGCCTTATCGCGAGCGCGGCCAGATCGCCTACGAGACCGGCAAGCGCGCCGTCGAGATGGTGTGGGAAGACCTGAAACCCTCGGACATCCTGACCCGCAAGGCGTTCGAGAACTGCATCGTCATCAACTCGGCGATCGGTGGCTCGACCAACGCGCCGATCCACATCAACGCGCTGGCCCGCCACATCGGCGTCGAGCTCTCCATCGACGACTGGCAGAAATTCGGCCACGACGTGCCGCTGTTGGTCAACATGCAGCCGGCCGGCTTCTATCTCGGCGAGGAATTCCACCGCGCCGGCGGCGTGCCGGCCGTGGTGCGCGAATTGATGAAGCACAAGCGCATCCACGAGGATGCCGTCACGGTCAACGGCCGCGGCATCGGCGAGAACTGCAAGGATGCGCCCAAGCCCGACAATGACGTGATCTGGGCTTACGACAAGCCGCTGGTGAAGGACGCCGGATTCCTGGTGCTGAAGGGCAATCTGTTCGATTCCGCGATCATGAAGACCAGCGTGATCTCCAAGGAATTCCGCGACCGCTATCTCAGCAACCCGAAGGACCTCAACGCGTTCGAGGGCCGCGCCGTCGTGTTCGAGGGTCCCGAGGATTATCACGCGCGCATCGACGATGCCTCGCTCGACATCGACGAGCGTTGCGTGCTGTTCATCCGCGGCACTGGCCCGATCGGCTACCCCGGTGGCGCCGAGGTCGTGAACATGCAGCCGCCGGCGGCGCTGATCAAGCGCGGCATCCTCGCCCTGCCCTGCATCGGCGACGGCCGCCAGTCCGGCACCTCGGGCTCGCCCTCGATCCTGAACGCTTCGCCGGAAGCCGCCGCCAATGGCGGCCTCGCGATCCTGACGACGGGCGACAAGGTGCGCATCGACCTCAACAAGGGCACCGCCAACATCCTGATCTCGGACGACGAGGTGAAGAAGCGCCACGCCGCGCTGATGGCCGATGGCGGCTTCAAGCATCCGGCGAACCAGACGCCGTGGCAGGAGATCTATCGCAATACGGTCGGTCAGCAATCGACCGGCGCCTGCATGGAGCTCGCCACGCGCTACCAGAACGTCGCCGGCACGTTTGGTGTGGCCAGAGACAACCACTAACAGCCAAGTCGTCATTGCGAGCGAAGCGAAGCAATCCAGGGATATCTCCAAGGAGACAGTCTGGATTGCTTCGTCGCAAGTGCTCCTCGCAATGACGAGCCGATAGACAAATTCGAGCCAAGGAGAAAAACAACATGGCAGACCGCCTCAAGGGTAAGCGCGCCGTCATCACGGCTGCAGCCGCAGGCATCGGACGCGCGTGCGCCATCGCGTTCGCGCGTGAAGGCGCAACCGTCATTGCCACAGACATCAACGAGTCCGGCATCGCTGGCTTGACCAAGGAAGGCATCGCCGAGGTCGCCAAGCTCGACGTCCGCAACACCGCCGACGTCAACGCGTTTGCAAAACGCGTCGGCAAGATCGATATCCTGCTCAACGCGGCCGGCTTCGTGCACCACGGCACCATCCTGGAGTGCTCGGAAGAAGATTTCGATTTCTCGTTCGACCTCAACGTCAAGTCGATGCATCGGACCATCAGGGCGTTCCTGCCCGACATGCTGGCGGGTGGCGGCGGCAGCATCGTCAACATCTCGTCCTGCGCCGCGCTGCGGCCGCCGGCCAATCGTTACGTCTACAGCTCATCGAAGGCCGCGGTGTCGCTGCTGACGCGCGCGGTCGCGCTCGACTTCATCACCAAGGGCATCCGCTGCAACTCGATCTGCCCCGGCACCGTCGAGACCCCCTCGATGCTCGACCGCGCCGCTGCCCAAGGGCCGCAGGGCAAGGAGATGTTCGTCTCCCGCCAGAAGATGGGCCGGCTCGGCACCGCCGACGAGATCGCGTCCATGGCGGTCTATCTCGGCAGTGACGAGAGCGCCTTCACCACCGGCGTCGACCTCGTCGTCGACGGCGGCTACATGCTGTGATCAGACCTCATCCCGAGGAGGCGCGCCAGCGCCGTCTCGAGGGATGGGCCACGGGCTCTATGGTTCGAGACGCGCGCCAAGTGCGCGCTCCTCACCGTGAGGGATAGAGAGGATTTCTCGATGAACAAGATCGACCTCAACGGCCGCGTCGCAATCGTCACCGGCGGTGCGCAGGGCTTTGGCCGCGCCATCACGGAGCGTTTCGTCGCCTCCGGCGCCACGGTCGCGATCTGGGATTTTGACGCGGCCCTCGCCGAGAAAACCGCAAAAGAGATCGGTGACGGCGTCCGCGTCTTCAAGGTCGACGTCACCGACACCGCGGCCGTCGAGCAGGCGCGCGATGCGACGCTCAAAGCCTTCGGCAAGATCGACATCCTCGTCAACAATGCCGGCATCGCCGGCATCAACAAGCCGGTCTGGGAGACCGACCTCGAGGAATGGCGCAAGGTCCTGCGCATCAACCTCGACGGTCCCTTCATCGTCTGCAAGGCGATCGTGCCGGTCATGCTCAAGCAGAAGTACGGGCGGATCGTGAACATCGCCTCGATCGCCGGCAAGGAAGGCAATCCGAACGCCTCGCACTATTCGGCGTCCAAGGCCGGCCTGATCGCGCTGACCAAATCGCTCGGCAAGGAGCTCGCCGCGCACGACATCCTCGTCAATGCGGTGACGCCGGCCGCGGCAAAGACCGCGATCTTCGACCAGATGACGCAGCAGCATATCGACTTCATGCTGTCGAAAATCCCCAAGGCGCGCTTCGTGCTGGTGGAAGAGCTCGCTGCGATGGTGAGCTGGCTCGCATCGGAAGATTGTGCCTTCTCCACCGGCGCGGTGTTTGATATTTCCGGCGGACGGGCAACCTACTGAGATACTGGCCGCCCGAGGGGGCGAACCATGCGGCTTGGGCGCGATTTTGGGCGTCGGGATTTCGTGAAGCTCACAGCCGGCGCAGGCCTGCTGCCGCTGCTTTCCCGTGGTGCGCTCGCGCAACTCGCGCCCAACCCGCCGAGCATCCCCCCGCCCTCGCCGGCCGAGCGCGGCGCCATGGCGCGGCTCGCGCACAGCTTCATGGACAAGTACGGCGTACCGGCACTGTCCGTTGCGATCGGCTATGCCGGCACGATCGTTCATGAGGACGCCTTCGGTCTGGCCGATATCGAGCGCAACGAGGCCGTGACGCCGCGGCATCTGTTCCGGATCGCCAGCGTCAGCAAGATGATCACCTCGGTCACGATCTTCCGCCTGATCGAGGAGAACCGCCTCAAGCTGACGGATCGCGTGTTCGGCCCGGGCGCGCTGCTCGGCACCGACTATGGCCAGCCACCCTATTCTGCCGGCATCGACCAGATCACGATCGAGCATCTCCTGACCCACACCGCCGGCGGCTGGAGCAACGACAACCGCGATCCGATGTTCACCCATCCGCGGATGGATCATGCGGGGCTGGTCGCCTGGACGCTTGCCAACCGGCCGCTGGACCGGGCGCCGGGCCAGCACAACGCCTATTCCAATTTCGGCTATTGCGTGCTGGGCCGCGTGATCGAGAAGCTCACCGGCCAGCCCTATGCCGAGCATGTCCGCAATGAAGTGCTGGCGCGCTGCGGCGTCACCGACATGACGATCGCCGGCAACACCCGCGAGCAGCGCCAGGCGGGCGAAGTCGCCTATTACGGCCGGGGCGAAAATCCCTACAGCATGAACGTCGGGCGGATGGATTCCCATGGCGGCTGGATCGCGACGCCGGCGGATCTCGTCCAGTTCCTGATGCACGTCGACGGCTACACGAGACCGGCGAACATCCTTCGGCCGCGCACCATCGAGGTCATGACCACAGCCCCCGCCTACAGCCCGAACTATGCCAAAGGCTTCGCCGTGAACAAATCTGACAATTGGTGGCATAATGGCAGCCTGCCGGGCACGAGCACGATTGCCGTGCGCACCCATGGCGGCTTCTGTTGGGCCGCTTTCACCAACACCAGACGCAGGAATTCCGACATGGATGGCGATCTCGACAATCTCAACTGGAACATGGCGCGCCAGGTCGGCGAATGGCGGGTGGCATGATCCGGGAAGGTGGATGCCTGTGCGGCGCGGTGCGGTTCAAGGCGGAGGGCGAGCCGCTCAACGTCCGCATCTGCCATTGCCGTATCTGCCAGAAGGCGATGGGATCGCCCTACTTCGCCCGGGCGCAGTTCGACCAGCGCGCACTGACCGTCGAGGGCGACACCGAGCGTTATGCGTCGTCGGAGAACATCGACCGCGTGTTCTGCAAGCGCTGCGGCACGCGCCTGTTTGCGTGGCGGCGCAACGGCACGCTCGCGGGCGTCTCGCTCACCACCTTCGACGACCGCAACGCCTTTGCCCCGACCGAGCACATCTGGGTCTCGGAAAAGCTCGCCTGGCTGAAGCTCGACGACGGCCTGACGCAATATCAGGGGACCATTCCGTCGTGATGTCAGGCCTGCTGTGAGGCAGTCGCGGCACGCCCGCCCGTGGTCGTGGCGATCCGGATCCCGGCAAACACCGCGACGATTCCGGCCGCCAGATTCCAGCGCAGCGGCTCATTCAGCAGCCAGGCCCCGACCAGCGAGGCCGTGATCGGATTGACCGTCACCGAGATGGCGACGCGCGTCGGCGTCGTCCGCTCCAGCGCGAGCGCCCAGAGATAGAAGGTCACCGCCGCACCGAAAGCGCCGAGATAGAAAGCGGCCCCCCATTGCGGCGCGCCGAAGCCGGCGACGGGCGCAAAGCTGCCTCGGATATAGGAGAGCAGGATCAAGCAGGCCGCGCCCGCCGCCATGCTCATCGTGGTGAAGGCGATCGGGCTGGAGCGCCGGATCAGCGGCTTTGACCAGATGCCGTACAGCGCCATGCACAGCGCCGCCGCCATCATCAGGAGATCGCCGCGCCAGGCGCCAGATGGCGCCGATGTCAGGTCGGAGAGAAGCACGACGGCCACGCCGGACGTCGCTATCACGACGCCGACCGATTTGCGCCAGGTCAGCGCTTCGGCGCCGAGCGCAGCCCCGATCACCAGCGACAACAGAGGCAGCGTCGACAGTGCGAGCGCGCCGCGCGCGGCGGTGGTGAAGATCAGCGATGCGTTGAACAGGATCGGAAACAGGGCGAAGAACAGGATGCCGAGCCCGATCGCAGCGCCCCAGTCCCCTCGCCCCGGCCAACGGTCGCCGCGCAACAACGTCAGCGGCAGCAGCAGCAGAAAGCCGATACCGAACCGGAACGAGCCGATCGCCAACGGATCGATCGCGCTGACCAGATAGCGCGTGGCGCCGATCGATGTGCCGCCGAGGCCGCTCGACAGCACGGCAGCCAGAACACCAGAAATCTCGCCCACACGTCCTCCTGTCAATGCCGAGGCAGCATATGAGGCGCACCGAAACAGGGAATGGAATTTCCATCATGCTGGGATAAGTTTTCGTCATGACCACATCCGCTCTCGATCCCGATCTGCTGAAGGCCTTTCTCGCCGTTGCCGAGCAGCACTCGTTCACGCGTGCGGCCGCGACGCTCAACCGAACCCAATCGGCCGTCAGCGTCCAGATCAGGCGTCTGGAGGAGCGGCTCGGCACAAAGCTGTTTCAGCGCACCAGGGCCGGCGTCGCGCTGACTGCCGCGGGCGATGAACTCCTCGTCTATGCGAGGCGGCTTCTCGACCTCAATGCAGAGGCGGTCGATGCGCTCCGCACGTGCAAGCGCGACGCCGTGGTCCGCCTCGGCGTGATGGACGATTACGGCACGATCGTCATTCCGCCATTGCTGGCACACTTTGCCAAAAGCCATCCGGAGATCCGGGTCGAGATCGAGACCGGATTGACTGCGACGATGCCGGCGCGGCTCGGGGAGGCCTACGATCTCGTCATCGCCATGCATCCGGAAGGACGTGGCAATGGCGAGTTGCTGCGCCGCGAGCAGGCGGTCTGGGCCGCGGCCGCGTCGTATTCGGCCGAAGCCCAGGACACGCTGTCGGTCGCGCTCTACCCGGCGGACTGCCTGTTCCGGCAATGGGCCGCCGAGGCGCTCGATGCCGCCGGCCGGCCCTGGCGGCTCGCCTTTGTCAGCCGGACGCTCGCAGCGGTCGAAGCCGTCGCGGCGCAGGGCCTCGCGATCACCGTGGTCAAAGCCGGCACCCTGCCCGCCCGCCTGCGCGTCCTGTCGAACGGCCTGCCGGCGCTGCCGGCCGCAGACATCCGCCTCCACCGCGCGCGCAACCTGTCGCAGCCGGCGGCGCTGCTGGCGGATCATTTACAGCTTGGGATTTCGGAACCGGTGTCCCATATCCTGACCTGACGCGTTGCCCCATCACCGGATCGGCCGGGTTGGCTGCAAAGCCGCGAGCGAACCGGGGCAGACGAGCCGTGAACATTTCCCTCTATGACCTCTCCGTGTGGGTGCTGCCGCTGGTGCTCGCCATCACCTTCCACGAGGCCGCACACGCCTTTGTCGCGGACCGTCTCGGCGACAACACGGCTGCGCAGCTCGGCCGCGTCAGTTTCAACCCGTTCCGGCATATCGATCCGTTCGGCACGGTGATCCTGCCGGCGATGCTGCTGTTCGCGCATTCGCCGTTCCTGTTCGGCTACGCCAAGCCGGTGCCGGTGAACTTCCGCAAGCTGAACAACCCCAGGCTCGACATGGTCTGGGTGGCATTGGCCGGGCCCGCCACCAACATCCTGCTGGCGCTCGCGGCGGCTCTCGGCCTGCACGCCCTGCCCTGGGCGCCCGCCGGCTCGGCGCTATGGATCTCCGACAACATCTGGAATGCGATCCAGATCAACGTAGTGCTGGCGGTATTCAACATGATGCCGATTCCGCCGCTCGATGGCGGCCGGGTCGCCGTCGGGCTGTTGCCGCGACCGCTCGCCCTGCCACTGGCGCGGCTCGAGCCGTATGGGATGCTGATCCTGATCGGACTCCTGATCCTGCTACCTCTTCTGGGCTCGCAGTTCGGTCTAAATCTTGATGTTATTTCAGCAATACTGCGAACGGTGACCGGTTATGTGAAACAGGCTGTTCTCTTTCTGACCGGCAATGCGTAGTTGAACACCGACACCCGAATACAAGCCGAAGGGCCAGAGGCCGACTTGGTCAAAGCTGCCGATATGCTGATCGCGCGACGCGCGGATACCCGTGCCCGCGCGGATTTTGCCACCTGGAAGATGATGGCCAAGCTCAACGGGTCGTCCGCGCTGCCGCCGGAGGCGCAGGAGTTCCTCGTCAGCTACAAGAACCTGCTGGCGCAGATGAGCGAGGGCCAGGCCACCGAGGCCACCATCGGCGCGATCTACAAGGCCTACTATGCCGAGATGGGTGGCGCGGGAACCCCGCCCGACGTCCGTCCCCGCCCGACTGAACCGGCAGCGGACAATGTTACCGCCTTCCGCCGCCCGGAGCCGAAGCCCAAGAAGGCGAGCTTCTTCGGGTCGAATGCCGCCAGCGGACCCCAGAAACGGCCGCTCCCGGTGGCGCTGATCTTTGCCTGCCTGGCGGTGGTCTATGTCGGGATCCGGCTCTACTGGCGCTGAGCCGGGGACGCCCCGCTACTTCTTCTTTTGATTGAAGATGACGGGGACGCTGAATTTGAGGCCTTCGTCCGCCTGCACCGCCGGCGGCGCAGGCAGCGGGCTCGCGCGGTGGAGCATGGCGATGGCTTCCTCGTCAAATCGCTTGTCGCCGGAGGTCTCCTGGACCTCGGCCGTAAGGACGTTGCCGGTGCGATCGAGCTCGAAGGTGACCACCACCTTGGCGTCCTTGACCTTGTCGACCTTCGGGTAGCGCTTGTGGCGCTCGAACCAGGCCGTAATCTGCTTGGTCCAGCCGGCCACGAGCCTCTTCTTGTCGTCCAGAAGCCCCTTCTCGATGATCTGGGCCTTCTCGCCGAGAGTTGCATCGTCGGAAGGTTTGCGGGGCGCCGTAGCCTCCGAGGCGACGGATTCGACCGACTGGCTGGTCTCGACCTTAGCCGGCTCAGGCTCGTCTTCCTGCGGCTTCTTGGCATTGTTCTCGGTGACGACCTTGTCGGCTTCCTCTTGCGTGTCGGTCGGCTTTTCCTTCGGTAGGTCGACTTCCTTTTCGACCGCCTTCTGCTGGGCCAGCGCCGGCGAGGCCACCGACGCGTCGCTTTCCGGCCCCGGCGGAAGATCGGTTTCCTCGGCCTTCAGCGCGACCATCTCCAGACCGATCGCGCCGTCATCGGCACCCAGTCCCTCATCGAGATTCGTGGCTTCGAGATTGGAGATTGCCAGCGCCGCACCGCCGACGTGCAGAAACAGCGCGACAATCGCCGCCAGCGCCCAAAGGGCGCGTGATCGCCATTTCTTGCTGTCAGGCTCGCTCATATCTTACTGCTTCGCCGGGCTTGCAGGCTCGGCTTGTGCGGCTCCGGCTTGCCCGGGCACGCCTTCAAGGGCTTCGACCTTGAGGTTTCTGTAATTGCCCCCGCGCAAGATCTCGAGCACGTCGAAGAACTCACCGTAAGGAACGCCGCGGTCGACCCGCAGGAAGATCGGCTTTTCCTTGCCTGCATCGGGCCTGTTGTCGAGCGCGCGGACCAGGTCGGCACGCTTGACGAAATTCTCACCGATCGCGATCGCAAGATCCGACTTGATCGTGACGAAGGTCGGCTTGTCCGGTTTCTTTTGCTGCGTCACCGTCGTGGACGTCGGCATGTCGATCGGAAGGTCCACCGTCGACAGCGGCGCTGCGACCATGAAGATGATCAGCAGCACCAGGATGACGTCGATGAACGGCGTGACGTTGATGTCATGCGTCTCGCCGAAATCGTCGTCGTCATCATTGTCTGCGAGCGAAACGCCCATGGTTCACTCCGCCGCGCGCGAATGCACGCTGCCGTGGCTGCGATCGAGATCGCGCGAGAGCAGCCGCCCAGCCGCGCCCGAGGCACGGTTGACGAGCTCGAGATAGTTCTTCGTCACGCGCGAGAAGTGATTGTAGATGATGACCGCGGGAATGGCGGCGACGAGGCCGATCGCGGTGGCGAGCAGCGCTTCGGCGATGCCGGGCGCGACGACGGCAAGGTTCGTCGTCTGCGATTTCGAGATGCCGATGAAGCTGTTCATGATGCCCCAGACCGTGCCGAACAGGCCGACGAAGGGCGATGTGGAGCCGATGGTCGCGAGCACCCCCATGCCGATGCGGATGCGCCGCGCCTCGGCGCGCACGATCTCCTGGAAGCTCGAGGCCGCGCGCTCCTTGATGCCGGCATCGCTGGACAAGCCGGCCGACATCCGCGCCTCGCGCAGCGCCGCCGCCAGAAAGGACGGCAACACGCCCTCCTTCGCGCCGAGCGCCATCTGCGCTTCGGCGAGCGAGCGCGCCTCTGCAATCTTCTTCAGCGCCGAACGAAGTTTCGTCGAGGCAACCGACAGCTCGATCGACTTGGCGATCAGGACAGTCCAGGTCATGAGCGATGCGAAGGCGAGCCCGATCATCACCGCCTTCACGATGACGTCCGCCGACTGGAACATCACCCAGGGCGACAATTCCTTCATGGCCGGCGCGACGCCGGCAGCTTCGGGCTTGGCGGCTGCCGGCATGGCGGCCGAGGGAGCCGCAGGCGCCGCGGCGGTCGGAGCTGGCGCCGGGGCCGGGCTGGCCGCGGGCTGCTGAGCCGTCGATTGGGCCGGTGCTGCCGCCGGCGCGGTTTGTGTCTGGGCAGAAACAGGGGATGCGAGCCAGGCGGCGGCCAGCATGGCGGCTGCGGCAAGGCTTGCTTGGAACGACATGATCTTCATACTTCGGCCCAGTAGCGAATGAGGTTGTGATAGATACCCGTCAATTTGACCGTTTCGGGATCGTCACGCCCGAGCCGTTCCACCAGCGCCTGAATCGCGGTGTCGAGGTCAAAGATCATGCTCCGGGCTTGATCGTCCCGTATCATGCTCTGAAGCCAGAAGAAAGACGCAACTCGCGTTCCCTTCGTCACCGGCGTGACCAGATGCAGGCTGGTCGAGGGATAGAGCACGCAGTCGCCGGCTGGCAACTTGACTTCGTGCGACCCGTAGGTGTCCTCGATCACAAGTTCGCCACCGTCATACTCTTCCGGCTCGGCGAGGAACAGCGTAACCGACAGGTCTGTGCGGATGCGAAGGCCGGTCAGCCGGTCGCCGCGGATCGCATTGTCGACATGCAGACCGAAATGATGGCCGCTGCTCGCCGCATAACGGTTGAACAGCGGCGGGAAGATCTGGAGCGGGATCGCCGCCGCGATGAAGCGCGGGTTCGCTGTCAGCGCCGAGATGATGCGGTTGCCGAGCTTGCGCGCGACCTCGCCATCCGGCGGCAATTGCTCGTTGCGCTTGACCATCGCCGACTGCGCGCCGGCGGTGGAGCGGCCGTCTTCCCAGTCGCTGGCATCCATGATGCGGCGGAAATCCACCACATCATCTTTGCTCAGGACACCAGGCAAGCACGTCAACATGATCAGAACTTCGCCGTCGTCACGAGGTAGAATGCCCGGCCCGGCGCGACCGCCACGAACGGTACGTTGCTGCGATAGAACGAGTCGTAATAGAGCTTGTTGGTGAGGTTCTGGGCGTAGAACTTCATGGTCCAGTTCTTGTCGATCTTCTTCTCGACGAACGCGTCGAAGCGCCAGTAGCTCGGCAGCTCGTTGGTGTTGGCCGCGAACGTGCCGCCATAGACTTTCGAGCGGTACACCGCCTGCCCGCCTAGCTCCCAGCCGTCGTCGAACTTGTACTTGGTCAGCATGCTGAACGACTGGTGCGCAACGTTGGCAAGCTGGAGGCCGAGATTCGAGGCAACGCCGCTCTGCGTGACCTTCGACTGCATCAGCACCAAGCCGCCGAAGACGCTCCAGCGATCTGTGATCTTGCCCTCGGCTTCGATGTCGATGCCTTGGATCCTGTAGGCAGCGCCCGAGGTGAGCAGGCCGCTGACGGTCTCGCGCGCGTTGTCCTTGGTGGTCTGGAACAGCGCGCCGGTCACCAGCAGATGGCGGTCGGCCAGCTCCCATTTGGTGCCGAGCTCGATCGCCTTGTTGCGCTCGGGCCCGAGCAAGATGGTCGAATTGGCGGGAACGCCACCGTAATCGGTGCCGGTCGCATCGAGCTCCGAGCCGAACGGATTGGCGGAGGTCGCGTAGGCTGCATAGATGCTGCCGATCGACATCGGCTTGTAGACCAGGCCGACGTTGTAATTGACGAGATCGTTGTTCTGCTTGACATAATTTGAGTTGTTCGACGCGCTCTGGCTGTAGCCGTCATAGCGGATGCCGCCATTGACGATGATGGTGTCCTGCCAGTTCGCGGTGTCCATGACGTAGACGCTGCTGGTGTTGACACCATAGCGCGTCGGATTTCCAACCAGCGACGGCGTGCCAAAGCCGGAGAGATACGTGTACTGAGGGGAGTAGACATTGACACCCGAGATGGCCCCGGTGCTCGTGAAGGGCGAGCCGGCCAGTTCCGACGCGAGGCCGGCGTAACGGTCGATCGAGATGTTCTCGTTCGAATATTCAACGCCGAACACCGCGGTATGCTTGACCCCGTTGGTGTCGAGCTTGAACGTGGCCTCGTTCTGGTTGGCCCACACGTCGACGTTCTGGTAGCGGCTCTGTGCGCTCGCCGTCGTGGTCCAGAGCAGCGGATTGGGACTGGTCGTGATCGGGTTCTGCGGCAGCGTGCCGATGTAGTTCAGCAGCGAGTGCTCGCCGCGCACCTTGCTGGTCAGCGTGATGGCGTCGTTGACCTTGTACTCGATCGTGCCGGTGCCGAAATCCTGCCGCGCGGTCTGGAAGTCGCGGTTGAGGAAGCCGTACCAGGTGCCGCGCGGAATGCCGGCGGAGGTGACCGGCACGTTGCCCTGCTTGTAGTAGGGCACGCCGAAATCCGGCAGACCGCTGAGATCGGTATGCACGTAGTTCGTGGTGATCTTGATGTCGCTAGTCGGGGTGTACTTGGTCGAGATGAAGCTGCCCCAGCGATTGTCGGTAATGTAGTCGCGGCCGGCCACGTTGGCGTCCTGGAACAGGCCGCCGGTGCGCACCGAGAAGGTCGGGTCGATCACCTGGTTGACGTCGATCGTGACGCGCTTGGTCCTGTCGGTACCGAACTCGGTATCCATGCGCTGGAAATTGACGTCGCCCGCCTGCTTGGTGACGATGTTGATGGCGCCGCCGGCGGTGCCGCGGCCGGCATAGGACGAGGCCGGGCCGCGCAGGATCTCGATCTGCTCGGTGAAGAAGTTCTCGCGTATGGAGACCGCGGGATCGCGGATGCCGTCGATGAAGACGTCGTTGCGCGCGTCGAAGCCGCGGATGAAGAAGCGGTCGCCGAACGCGTTGCCACCTTCACCCGAGCCCAGCGTCACGCCGGCGGTCGAGCGTCCGATCTCCTTCAGCGTGGTGGCGTTCTTGTCCTCGAGCACCTCCTTGCTGAGCACGGTGATGCTCTTCGGCGTGTTCAGCATCTTCTCCGGAAACTTGCCGGAGGCCTGGACGTGATCGACCTTGTAGGGCGCCGCCGGATCGGAATAGGGATTGCGATCGGCTTCGCCGGTCACGGTCGGCGTGGCAGTTGCGGCCTGCTGCTGGCGCTGCGCGGCGCGGCGGAGCGCATTGCGCGCGCGGACCTGCTCCGCCGACGGCTTCGAGGCGGCCGGACGCGGGCGCTCGACGGGAGCATCGACCGTCACGGGCGGCAGGTTCGACTGCTGCGCCTGCGCACCGCTCGACACCGAAGCCACCGCGATCAAGCTCGCGACCGCCGAGACCTTCTTGCCGGAAATTCCCGCGGACTTGTCATCCATCGGATTGAACGCTGCGACCGAACGCAACGACTTCGGTGCGACCACCTGCCCCATTACCAAACGCCCCATCTTCTTGTTCGCTCGACCACTTCGACGAACGATGGATGTTGGTATCGGCCGCAAAATAGCGGGTCAATGCGGGCAACCCGCGAGAACCCCGGAATATGTCCAGATCAAAACGATTCTAAATCCGAACTTTGAAATCGTTCTAAGTTGAGATTGGACTCGTTCTAAAATTCCGCGCAGAAAAACCGCTCAATCCGCGGCGCGCTCTCGGCCTCAATCGCTGCTCGGCGGCTTCATCAGCGAGAACAATTCGTCGACGGTTTTCTGTGCGACGGCGCGCACGCGGTCGGTGTTGTCCATGCCGGCGATGTTGACGCCGTTGACGACGGCTTTGATCTCGTCGCGGAAGTCGGTGAGAAATCGCAGCGGATCACGCTGCTCGTTGGCGACGCGCGCGATCAGTCCCGTGATCAGAATCTGACAAGCGATCAGCTTGCCGTTCAACTCGTCCATCCCTGCACTCCGTGTGTGGCAGGGCCGATATGACCGATGCTGATTTTCCTGACAACCGAAACGCCCCGCGCACGATTTAGAACCGTTCTTGTGACGCCCCCGGCGATGCGGCTCCCCACGGCGCGCCCCAATCCGCCGCACCCGCTCCGAGCACTGCCCAAGGTTTGCTCGCCGATCGCTCGCGCCGGGAAAATGCAGCACTGCACACCGCCGCGCCAGAGCATTGCCTAGGCAGTGCAAAGCTTTCCAATTGTTTAGGATTCTCAACTGATAGTGCTGTTTACACTGGAACTTGGCGTGTAATATACAAGCCTGCTGGAACCCTATGATTGCCCCACAATTCGTGTTCTGGGCACACGAGCCAACGAGCCGATATGAAAAAATCACGGCCGATTCTCTGGATTGTCATCGTCGCGGCCGTGGCCACCGCGGGTTACTATGGTTGGCAGAAATTCGGCTCGGCGGATGTCGGAAAGGCCCAGACCGCCCAAAAGGGTCCGCCGCGTCCAGCCGCCGTCCCGGTGAGCGTTTCGCCGGTCCAGAAGGTCGACTTCCCGGTCTATCTGACGGGTCTCGGCACGGTGCAGGGTTTCAACACGGTGCAGGTCCGGACCCGGGTTGACGGCCAGATCGACAAGATCGCCTTCACCGAAGGCCAGATCGCCAAAGAGGGCGAGCTTCTGGCCTCGATCGATCCCCGCCCCTATCAGGCCACGCTCGACCAGGCCAAGGCCAAGAAGGCGCAGGACGAGGCGAGCCTGGCCAACGCCAATCTCGAACTCCAGCGCGCCATGAAGCTCGGCGAATTCGCCACCGCGCAGCGGGTCGACACCCAGCGCTCCACCGTCGCCCAGCTCACCGCCCAGATCGCTGCCGACGAAGCCGCAATCTCCAACGCCCAGACCCAGCTCGACTACACCCAGATCAAGGCACCGATCACCGGCGTCGCCGGCTTGCGTCTGGTCGACGTCGGCAACATCGTGAACGCCTCGACGCAGACCGGCATCGTCACGATCTCGCAGGTCGAGCCGATCTCGGTGATCTTCACCGCGCCGGAGGATCAGCTCCCCTATATCAGCGAAGGCCAGAAGGCTGGCGCACTGAAAGTGATTGCGTTCACGACCGACGGGAAAAAGACGCTGGCCGAAGGCAAGCTTGCGGTCATCAACAACCAGGTCGACACCACCAGCGGGACTATCCGGCTCAAGGCGGTGTTCGACAACAAGGACCATACGCTGTGGCCCGGCCAGTCGGTTTCGACGCGCCTGCTGGTGCGGACGCTGAAGGATGCGACCGTGGTTCCGGATGATGCGGTCCAGCATTCCACCAGCGGCCTCTACGCCTATACCGTCAATCAGGACAACAAGGCCGAGGTGCACAAGATCAAGGTTAGCTACGCCATCGACGGACGTTCGGTCGTCGACGAGGGCCTCGCGCCCGGCCAGCAGGTGATCACCGGCGGTCAATTCAAGGTGCAGCCCGGAAGCCTCGTCTCGACGGCGGTGGCAAGCTCGGATCCGGCCCAGAACAAGGTACGACGGGAATGACCGAGGGCGGGATTTCGGCACCCTTCATCCGTTATCCCATCGGCACCTCGCTGCTGATGGCCGGCATTCTCTTCGTCGGTCTCGTCGCCTATCCGCTGCTGCCGGTCGCGCCGCTGCCGCAGGTGGACTTTCCGACCATCCAGATCACCGCCAATTTGCCGGGCGGCAGCCCCGAGACCATGGCCTCGTCGGTGGCCCAGCCGCTGGAGCGGCAATTCGCCCAGATTCCCGGCATCGCCCAGATGACCTCGACGAGCTATCTCGGCACCGCCTCGATCACCATCCAGTTCGACCTCAACCGCAGCATCGACGGCGCCGCCAACGACGTCCAGGGCGCGATCAACGCCGCCAGCGGCCAATTGCCGAAGAACCTGCCCTCGCCGCCGACCTACCGCAAGGTCAACCCGGCCGATGCGCCGATCCTGCTGCTGTCGGCGACGTCGGAGACGCTGCCACTCACCAGCGTCAGCGACGCGGTCGACGCCCAGCTCGCACAGCAGATCAGCCAGCTCTCGGGCGTGGCGCAGGTCTTCATCGGCGGTCAGCAGAAGCCGTCCATCCGCATCCAGGTCGACCCGGCGAAACTGGTCGCCAAGGGCCTGTCGATGGAGGACGTGCGCAGCCAGATCGCAATCACCACCGTCGACAGCCCCAAGGGCAATATCGACGGCGAGAAGCGCGCCTACACGATCTACGCCAACGACCAGCTGACCCAGTCAAAGGACTGGAACGACGTCATCATCGCCTATCGCAATGGCGGCCCGTTGCGAATCCGCGACATCGGCCAGGCGGTCAGCGGTGCCGAAGACGCCAAGCAGGCGGCCTGGGCCAACGGCAAACGCGGCGTATTCCTGGTGATCTTCAAGCAGCCGGGCGCCAACGTCATCGAGACCGTGGACCGGATCAAGGCCACCCTGCCCCGCCTCGTGGCGGCGATCCCGCCCGCGATCAAGATCGAGCTCATCAGCGACCGCACCACGACGATCCGCGCCGCGGTCGAGGACGTCCAGTTCACGCTGCTCCTGACCATCGCCCTCGTGGTCATGGTCATCTTCATCTTCCTGCGCAGCTTCTGGGCGACCGTCATTCCCACCATCACGGTTCCGCTGGCGCTGCTGGGCGCGTGCGCCCTGATGTGGGTCGTCGGCTATTCGCTCGACAATCTGTCGCTGATGGCGCTCACGATCGCGGTCGGATTCGTCGTCGACGACGCCATCGTGATGCTCGAGAACATCACCCGCTACATCGAGGAAGGCGAATCGCCGATGGCGGCGGCCTTCAAGGGCTCGAAGGAAATCGGCTTCACCATCGTCTCGATCAGCATCTCGCTGGTCGCGGTGCTGATCCCGCTGCTGCTGATGGGCGGCATCATCGGCCGCCTGTTCCGCGAATTCGCCGTCGTGCTGGCGATGACCATCTTCGTCTCGATGTTCGTGTCGCTGACCCTGACGCCGATGATGGCCTCGCGGTTCCTTCGCGCGCATGGCGAGGTGACCCACGGCAAGTTCTACCAGTGGAGCGAGCGCGCCTTCGACGGCATGCTGCGCGGCTACGAATACGTGCTCGACCATGCTCTCGCCTGGCGCCGCACCACGCTCACGATCTTCTTCGCGACCCTCGCTTTGTCGGTCTATCTGTTCGTCCTGATCCCGAAGGGCTTCTTCCCGCAGCAGGACGTCGGCCTGATCACCGCGACCTCGGAAGCCTCCCAGGACATCTCGTTCAAGGAGATGCAGCGGCGGCAGGTCGAGCTCGGCAAGCTCGTGATGGAGGACCCTGATGTCGCGACGATCGCGATGAACATCGGCGGCAGCGGCCGCGCCGGCAACAACGGCAACATGTTCATCACGCTGAAGCCGCGCAACCAGCGCGAGGCCTCGGCGCAGCAGATCATCGCGCGGCTGCGTCCCAAGCTCGAGAAGGTGTCCGGTGCTCGCCTCTACATGCAGGCGGCCCAGGACGTCCGGCTCGGCGGCCGGCCGACGCGCACGCAGTTCGAGTTCACCCTGCAGGATGCGGATCTCGCCGAGCTCAACGACTGGGCGCCGAAGATCCTCGCCAAGATGCAGACACTTCCGGAGCTGCGCGACGTCGCCACCGACCAGCAGACGCAAGGCACCACGGTGCAGCTCAAGATCAACCGCGATACCGCTGCCCGCTATGGCATCCAGCCGCAGCTGATCGACGACACGCTGTACGACGCCTTCGGACAGCGGCAGGTGACGCAATATTTCACCCAGCTCAACACCTACAAGGTGATCCTCGAGATCCTACCGGAGCTGCAGGGCAATCTCGACAGCCTGAACAAGCTCTATCTGAAATCGCCGCTGACCGGCGACCAGGTGCCGCTGTCGACCTTCGCGAGCTGGAGCACCGATCCGGTCCGCCCGCTCTCGATCAGCCACCAGGGCCAGTTCCCGGCGATCACGATCAGCTTCAACCTCGCGCAGGGCGTCGCGCTCGGCCAGGCCACCGAAGCCGTGCAGAAGGCGATGGCCGATCTCGGCGCTCCGCCGACGCTGAACTCGAGCTTCCAGGGCACCGCCCAGGCGTTCCAGCAATCGCTCGGCACCGTACCGCTGCTGATCCTCGCAGCCCTCGTCGTGGTCTATCTGATCCTCGGCATCCTCTACGAGAGCTACATCCATCCGATCACGATTCTATCGACCCTGCCCTCGGCCGGCGTCGGCGCGCTGCTGATCCTGATGGCGGCCGGCTTCGACTTCAGCCTCATTGCTTTGATCGGAATCATTCTCCTGATCGGCATCGTGAAGAAGAACGGCATCATGATGGTCGACTTCGCCATCGCCGCCGAACGCGACGAGCACAAGACGCCGGCGGAATCCATTCGTCAGGCCGCGCTGTTGCGCTTCCGTCCGATCATGATGACGACGATGGCGGCGCTGCTCGGCGGCGTGCCCTTGATGCTCGGCCATGGCACCGGCGCCGAGATCCGCCAGCCGCTCGGCTACGCCATGGTCGGCGGCCTGATCGTCAGCCAGGCGCTGACGCTGTTCACCACACCCGTCGTCTATCTCTATCTCGACGAGCTCAACAACTGGTTCTCGGGCTGGGGCCGCTCCGGCGACGGCGAGGGTCACGAGACCCCCGATCGCGACACCGTCAAGGAAGCCGCCGAGTAGCTTGCGCCACAGCTCCCGCGACGCTACAGCGAGGCCCCGGTTCACGCCAACGCGGTTTCGCCATGCTCATGCAATCCAGACTTGCCGCCCTCGCCGCCGCTGTCCTGTTGTCGACGGGCGCCGCGTATGCCCAGCAGGGCGCCAAGAAGAACGCCGCCCCCCCTGCTCCGGCGGCGCAGCCCGCGCCGGCCCCGACGCAGGCACAGGTGGACGGTGCTCCGGCGCAGCAGCCCGGCTGGGTGGTGCGCTGCACCAGCATCAGCCGCGACGCGCCGCTCGAATGCGCGATGGAGCAGAATGCGGTGCTGACCAAGACCGGCCAGACCATCGTGCTGGTCAACATCCGCATCGCGCCCGACACCCGCACGCCGGTGGCGCTGCTGCAATTGCCGCTCGGCCTCAACCTGCCCGTCGGCGCCAAGCTCCAGGTCGACGAGGGCAAGACCGTCGACCTCCAGATCCAGACCTGCGAGAATCGCGGCTGCTACGCTTCGACGCCGATCGCGCCGGATCTGCTGGCGACCTTGCGGTCGGGCAAGCAGCTCAAGGTCTCCTTCCAGAACATGGCCAAGGAGACGATCGCGATTCCGATGCCGCTGAATGATTTCGCGGCGGCCTACGACAAGATCAAGTAAGGGCAGCGTCAGGTCACGACGTCGCTCGCCCGAAGCAGCGTCGTGAAGCCGCCATAGATCATGCGCTTGCCGTCGAACGGCATGCCCTCCATCTTCAGCCGCGGGTCGGCCATCACCTTCTTGTTGACGGCATCGCGCGTCTCCCGATCGCGGTAGACGATCCAGGCGAACACCACGACCTCGTCCTCCTTCGCGATCACCGCGCGCGGAAACGAGGTCAGCTCGCCATAGGGCACGTCGTCGGCGATACATTCGACGTAGTCGAGCGCGCCGTGCTCCATCCAGAGCGCACAGGCGGTTGTCGCCAGCGTCTTGTAGGCCTCGATCTTGTCCTTCGGCACGGCCAGCACGAAACCATCGACATAGGGCATTTGCGGATCTCCTTGGAGTGGCATGAGCCCTGAGGACGAAGCTGCGCCCGGCAATCCGACTCGTCATGGCGCCCGCGAAGTGAGGCAAACTGTCGCGAATTTTTTGTGCGCTACTTCACATCCGGAAGTAGCGATACCGTGGCATCATCCCCAGCGATTGCACGCGCGTCGTCTTTTCAGATCGTATTTGAGAACGAGGCAGCTTTCATGAGCACCCGCCTGTCTTTGCTTTGCGTGCATGGCGTCGGTCACGCCGAGATCGACGCCGGGTTTCAGCAGTCCTGGTCCAAAGTCATCACGCGCGCTGTCGAGTCGGTCGATCCGGACGTCCAGCTCTCGATCGACTTCGTTCGCTACGACGATCTGTTCGACAAGGCCCCGCTCAATGCGTTCACCTACGCCGCGGCCTCGGCCAAGCTGCTGGCGAGCGCGGTCGTTCACGGCTTCGGCGACCTCCTGACCGGCGCACGCGGCATTGGAGACATCCCCGCCGTCGTCAAATGGACCGCAGGCATGGTCGCCCAGTGGTCAACCGACGAGCAGCTCCGCAAGGACCTGCGCCAGGTCATTCTCGACAAGATCGAGGCCAAGACCTACGACATGGTTCTGGCGCACAGCCTCGGCTCGCTGATCTGCTACGACACCTTCCTGCACGACAGTGACGCGATCAAGAACGCGATCTTCGTCAGCTTCGGATCGCAAATCGGCAACCCGGCGGTGCGCGACGTCTTTGCCGGTCGTATCAAGCCCCTGACCTGCCGGAAATGGTATCACCTCTACAATCCCGGGGATCACGTGCTGACCTATCCGCTCGACATCCGGGCGGATAATTACCAGCAGGTCACGGTGCCTTTCGACGTTCCCAACGACGTACTGAATCATGATGCGACGTGGTATCTGTCGCACACCAGCACGGTTGCGACCGTCTGGCATGATGCCGCCCCGGCGCCCACCCCGCGCGCCATCGTGAGCGCGGCGCGCGAGATGACGAGCCTTGCGGTCAAACCCGGCCGCCGCGCCCTGCTGATCGGCATCAACGACTACCCCGACCCCGCCAGCAGGCTCGAAGGCTGCGTCAACGATGTCTTCCTGATGAGCTCAGTGCTCCAGGAGAGCGGTTTCGAGCCGGAGGATATCCGCATCGTCCTCAACGACCGCGCCACGACGCAAGGGATCATGGACCGGCTGCATTGGCTGCTCGACGGCGTTCGCGATGGTGACGAGCGCATGCTGTTCTATTCGGGACACGGCGCCCAGATTCCGCGTTACAACATCCAGGGCGAGCCGGATCACGTCGACGAATGTCTCGTTCCCTATGATTTCGACTGGTCGCCGGCGCACGCCGTTCTGGACCGCCAGTTCGCCGAGCTGTACTCGCAGTTGCCCTATGAAAGCTATTTCGTGGCGATGTTCGATTGCTGCCATTCGGGCGGGCTGACGCGCGACGGCGGTCCGCGTGTCCGGGGCTTGAGCCCGCCGGACGACATCCGCCACCGTGCGCTGAAGTGGGATGCGGCCGAGCGGATGTGGATGCCGCGCGACTTCGCGCCACTGAACAAGAGCCTGAAGGACAGGAAGAACGGCGCCGATTTCCTCGGGCAGAACGGGGCAACGCAACGGCTGGGGCGCGCGATGATGCTGCGAACCAAGCCGGACAAGGACTACAACAAGACGCGCAAGGAGCTCGATCATTACGGGCCGTACATGCCGATCCTGCTCGAGGCCTGTCAGGAGCAGCAGCTCTCCTACGAATATCGGGATGGCGTGACGTCCTACGGCGTCTACACCTACTCCATGGCCGCCACGCTGCGCGAGCTGAGAGCCAAGGGCGAAAATCCATCGTTCAACACGCTCAATGAGCTCGTCACGGAGAAGCTGAGGCGCATGAGATACAACCAGACGCCCAATCTGGTCGGCGCCAAGATCCGCTGCGACGCGCCCGTGCCGTGGGGCAATTCGCAAGGCACGTCTGCCGCCAAGCCCACCGCGCAGGCCGGCCCGAAATCATCGTCCAGACGATCGCGCAAGACCAGCCGCAAGCAGGCGCCGGCAGCGAAGAAGAGTGCGGCGAAGAAGAAGCGATAGCAGGCATCGAGTATCGGCCAATCAGACTTTGGAGAAGTCATCATGGCGACAGGCATTTCCCTGCACATCGGATTGAACGCGGTCGATCCGCAGCATTACGAAGGCTGGAGCGGACCCCTCAACGCCTGCGAGGCCGACGCCAACGACATGGCGGACCTCGCCCACACGAGCGGCTTTGCACCGACCAAGCTGCTCACCCGCAAGGCGACCCGCGCCGCCGTTCTCGGCGGCATCGCGCACGCGGCCAAGACCCTCAAATCGGGCGACATGTTCTTCGTGACCTATTCGGGCCACGGCGGTCAGCTGCCGGACCTCAACGGCGACGAGCCCGACGGCAAGGACGAGACCTGGTGCCTCTACGACGGCGAGCTCGTCGACGACGAGCTGTATTCCTCATGGGGCGCATTTGCAGCCGGCGTGCGCATCCTGCTGCTCTCTGACAGTTGCCATAGCGGCAGCGTGAGCAAGGCGCTGCATTATCAGGCCAGGGCACGCAGCGCCCCCGGCACCGTCTATCGCGCAATGCCGGACGAGGTGGCGCTGCGCGTCTACCAGGGCAACAGGAAGACCTACGATCCGATCCTGAAGCGGCGCGATTTGTCCGAGGCCCTCGGCAACGTCAAGGCATCGGTGCTGCTGATCTCCGGCTGCCAGGACAACCAGCTCTCGCAGGACGGCACATTCAACGGCCTGTTCACGGGAACGCTGAAGACCGTCTGGAACGGCGGCACGTTCAAGGGATCCTACCGCCGCTTCCATACCGCGATCGGCGCCAAGATGCCGCCGGATCAGTCGCCGAAACTGTCGCTGGTGGGCGCCGGCAATCCGGCCTTCATGGCCGCGCGCCCCTTCACGCTGGCCAAGACGAAGAAAACCGCAGCGAAGAAAAAGAAGGCAGCGGCGAAGAAGAAGTCAGCTCGGAGCAAACCGGGATAGCACCACTGCCGGAGGCTCGCTCCCGTCATAGCGGCGCGGCAGGCCCGGCACATTCATCTACGGGAGATCGCCGGCAATTGGCTGGGGAACCTGGATTCGAACCAAGACAAACAGAGTCAGAGTCTGTTGTGCTACCGTTACACCATTCCCCAACGGAATAGCTGAACAAATTCAACGACTTACTTGTTTGTCCAGCTGCGGCCGGAAGCGCGTTTGGCGCAAATCACGGCTCAGGCGTGGCAGCGTTCTACCCGCTCGCCCCTGTGCTGGCAAGCGCTGCGGTGCACGGAGCTGTTGACCCAATATCGGGCCCGGATACGTCTAGTCCGGCGCGAGCGTCGCAAGCCCGGCTTCGATGATCGTGATCTCCTCGTTGACCTGCGCGATGGCCTTCCCGGGGTCTACGCCGGTGACCGACACAAGCTGCCGCAGCAGGTCCTGCCGATGCGCCAGAATATCGTGAAGTGCATCGCGATCGTTCAGCCGCACATAGCCTTCGACGATCAATTCAACGGAACGAGACATCGGACTCTCAAGACATGGGTTACTCTTCGGATATCCAAAATATGCCGAACGGGTCCCCATGTGTGCACGATGTCTCGTCAACCTTGACAGGTAAGACTAACGCCCGGGCGCAAGCCGGCCCCCTACTCCAGCTTGATGTTCGCAGCGTCGATCACCTTCTTCCACCGCTCCGTCTCGGATGCGATGTAGGCCGCGAACGGCTCGGAATCCACGGCCACCGCGGCAGCGCCGAGCTCGGCCATCTTCTGCACCGTCTCCGGCTGCTGCATGAAGGCGCGAATCTCGGCCGAGAGCCTTTCGACGATCGGCTTCGGCGTGCCAGCGGGCACGAAAAAGCCGTGCCACGCCACCGCCTCGAAGCCCGGCAGGAATTCGGCGACGGCGGGCACTTCGGGATCGAAAGCGGCGCGCTTCGGCGTTGCGGTCGCCAGCATCGCGAGCTGGCCCGTCTTCACCTGCGGCAGCAGCAGCGGCACGTTGTCGAAGGCGAGATCGATCTGGCCGCTCAATAGATCCGTCAGCATCTGGCTGGAGCCCTTGTAGGGCACGTGCACCATCTTGGTGCCGGTCATCTGCTGAAACAGCTCGCCGGCCAGGTGCTGCGAGGTGCCGACGCCCGCCGAGCCGAACGAGACCTTGTCCGGATTCGCCTTGAGGTAAGCGATCAGCTCCGGCACGGTGCGCGCCTTGATCTTGTCGGGGTTCACGACGAGAACGTTGGGCACGACGCTGATCTGCGTGACCGGCACCAGATCCTTGTCCGGCTGGTAGCTGAGCTTCGGCCCGTAGAGCGTCGGGTTGATCGCGAGGGCAGACGTGCTCGCAAGCCCGAGCGTGATGCCGTCGGGCGCGGATTTCGCCAGCCGTGTCACGCCGAGGATCGAGCCGGCGCCGCCGACATTCTCGACCACGAACGGCTTGCCCAGCTTCACCTGCAAATGGTTGGACACCATGCGCGCGAAGATATCCGCGGTGCCACCGGCGGCGAAGGGCACGATCACCGTCACCTGCTTGGACGGATAGCCGTCCTGCGCCTTTGCCGGTGACATCGCCAGCAGCACGGCTGAGGCAAGGACAAGCCACATCGATCTCATCGAAGTTTCCTCTGTTTTCGGTGTTGTTGATTGGCTGCCGCGAACGAGCGGCGGAGATGGCTAGAACGCGACCTCGTACATGTTGAGGATCGCATCCCGGCCGAGGTCGCGGGGATTGTTGTCGAGCAGACGGCGAATGGCGTGCGCCTCGTCGGCCATCACGCCGAGATCATCCTTGGGCACGCCGAGCGCCGACAGCCGCATCTCGATGCCGAGATCTTTGCAAAACCCATAAGTCGCCTCGAAGGCAAGCTTCGGATCGCGTTGCTCCGGCAGACCGAGCGCCGCAAGCACCGCCACCGTCTTCGCTTCCATTGCCGGCATGTTGAAGGCCAGCGTGTGCGGGAAGATCACGGCGCAGGCCAGGCCATGCGCGACATGGTGGCGCGTACCGAGCGGATAGGCGACGGCATGGCCGGCGGTCGTGTTCACCGGCCCGAGGCAATAGCCGCCGTAGAGGGACGCCAGCGCAAGCCCTGCCCGCGCCTCGCGATCGCTGCCGTCGGCGACCGCCCGCTTGAGATACTGCCCGACAAGCCGCGCGCCTTCGATCGCGTAGAGGTCGATCATCGGATGCGCCTTGCGGCTGGTATAGGCCTCGACGCAATGCGCCAGCGCATCGACGCCGGTCGCCGCAGTGACCTCCTTCGGCACGGTCATCGTCAAATCCGGATCGACGATGGCGATATCGGCGAGCATGAAGCGGCTCTGCACCGCCTGCTTGTTCTGGCTGACGGGGTCGGTGACGAGCGCGCGCGTGCCGGCCTCGCTGCCGGTGCCCGACGTGGTCGGAATCTGCATCAGCGCCACGCTGCGGCCGGCGACCTTCTCCGGTCCGACGATGTCCGCAAAGGCGACGTCACCCGTGCACATCACCGCGACCAGCTTGGCCAGATCCATCGCGCTGCCGCCGCCGAAGCCGATCACGAGATCGGGTTTGACGTCGCGCGCCATCGCGACCGCCTTTTCGAGGTTGGGCAGGTCCGGCTCCGGCTTCACATCGCCGAACACCTTCACGGCCCCCGGCAGCGCCAGCGTGTCGACGCGGCGCGCATTGAACGGGTCGGAGATCACCAGCAGCCGCTTCGCACCGATCCGCTCGGCAAAGCGTGCCGCAGCACCGATCGTGCCGTTGCCGAATTCGAGGATGGTGGGACGCTGGATTTCGATGGGTGTGAAGGCGTTGGTCATCGGTGGGGTCGATCTCGTTACTTGGATGCGGAGGAAGCGCCAGCGGCCAGCCGCTCGGCATAGTCGATGGCCTCGATCAGGCTGTGCTCGTTGGCGATGCCCTTGCCGGCGATGTCGAAGGCGGTGCCGTGATCGACGGAGGTGCGGATGATCGGCAGGCCCAGCGTGATGTTGACGCCAGAGAGCTCCTGCCAACGGCCGGTGGCGGGATCGACCTGGAAGCCGAGCAGCTTGACCGGAATGTGCCCCTGGTCGTGATACATCGCGACCGCGGCATCGTATTGGCCGGCGCGCAGCTTGACGAAGATGGTGTCGCCCGGCACCGGACCGACCACGTCGAGACCGTCGGCAACGGCCTTGGCGATCGTCGGTGCCGAGACATCGATATCCTGCCGGCCGAACAGACCGCCCTCGCCCGCATGCGGGTTGAGCGCGGCGATCGCGATCTTGGGCTTCTCAATACCGAGCCGCAACAGCGCATCGTTGGTGAGATCGATCACCATGCGCAGGCGCTCCGGCGTCAGGCGCTTCGGCACGTCCTCCAGCGCCACATGGGTCGAGACATGGCTGACGCGCATGTTGCCATGGGCGAGCAGCATCACCGAGCCACGCACCCCGGTGAGATGCGCCAGCATCTCGGTATGGCCGGGAAAGTGATAGCCGGCCTTGTTGAGCGCCTCCTTGTTGAGCGGCGCGGTGACGATGGCCGCGGTCCGGCCTCCTTGCGTCATGCGCACGCCCTGCTCGATCGCCTTGTAGGCAAAGCGGCCGCCGTCGGCGCTGAGCACGCCGGGCTTGATCGGATCGCCTTCGGCGTCGGCCTGGAGGAAGCACAGGTTCGGCCAGTCGCGATCGTCGCTATTCACTTCGGGGATGGCAATGTCGGCGCCGAGCGCAGCCTTCGCACCATCGAGCGCGGTGCCGCTGCCGATGATCAGGATGCGCAAATCGCCCTTCGCGATCCGGTCCTTCAGCCCGACGCAGGCCTTGACGATGATCTCCGGTCCGATCCCGGCCGGATCGCCCATGGTGATGGCAAGATGACGAGAGGTCATGTCGGACTCTCCATTCTGAGCAGATGATTGTGCCGGAGCAAGTCGCGCCACAGTTCGCTGGGGCCAAACGCGCCGGACTTCGAGATCACGTCGACGCCGGCCCAGCGACCGCCTTGCAGTACCGAGCGCGGCAATCCCGGCACGATGCGCCCAGTGACCTCAAGCGCATGCGCACCGAGCGCAACGCATACGGCCTTCAGGGTCTCGCCGCCAGCGACGATCAACGTGCCGGGCGGATCAAGCGCCGTAACCAGCGCTGCCAGCTCGCGCGCGATCCTCTGCGCGGCCTCGGCACGCGAAAGGCCGTCTGGGAACGCGAATTTCACCAAGGCCACGCCGTCGGCTGCCAGCTTGCGCTCGACGCCCGCGCGACCCTCACCTTCAGTTAGCGCGACGGTGACGTCGCCACATGCTGCAAGCTGGCAGGCCGTGGCGGCCTGATCAGAACCGAACAGCCCCAGCACCGGCCGCTTCAACTGGCTTGGCGCATCAGCGCGATGGTTGCGGGCAAGCGCGCCGGCCAATCCTCCGCTTCCGCACCACAACACAGGCGCGGGCATGTGGCGTCCCATTTCGACGATACGGTCAAGGTCGATGTCGCTCTCGGCGTCGAAGACCTGAACGCCGCCCTGCAACAGCGTGTCGGGACCACCCTGTCGCGCCTCGACGCCGTCTTGTCGCAATTGATCGAGCAGATTGTCGCCGACGCGATGCCAGTCGCCCTGCACCGTCCGCGCAAATTGCTGGCCACCCACGGTGCGGCGTCCCTGATAGTCGAACGCCGGCGCGACCACGCACGACGCCCAATGGCCGCTGCGCAGGCAGACGCCGAGCTCGGCCGCCCAGGCGCCGCGGAGCAGGCTGTCGACTTTCTTGTAAGCGATCGACCCACCGTGGAGCAGCGGCGCCAGCCGTCCGACGATCTCGACGCTGTCAGCTTTCGACCGCTCGCGGGTGCCGCTGTCGATCGCGAGGCTTTGCAAGCCCGACGTCGCGGCGGCATCCGTCCAGGTGACGTCAAACGGTCCGCACAGGCTGACGAATTCCGCCGCGGTGTCGAGCGCACCGGTGAGATCGTCGGCAAGCAGGCGGACGCTCGTCATCCCTGCGCGCCTCCCGCGGAAAAGATCTTGCCCGGATTCATCAGGCCGTTCGGATCGAGCAGGCGCTTGATGCCGCGCATCAGCTCGATATCGAGCGGATCGGCGACGCGGGCCAGCCGGCCGCGATTGGTGATCCCGATGCCGTGCTCGGCACTGATCGCCCCGCCCTGCGCCGCGGTCTCGTCGTCGACGATCTCGTTGATTTGCGCCACCAGCGCGGCCGTCGCCGCCGGCTCCTGGCAGCGTGCGCGATCGATCAGGGCGATCACATGGATGTTGCCGTCGCCGATATGACCGTGCATCACGACGTTCGCATGCGGCACGGCGGCCTTGATCCGCGCTTCGACATTGGTGACGAAGGCGGCCTGGCGCTCCAGCGGCACCACGCTGTCGTGCGAGACGACATAGCCGCTGCGCTTGTTGCCTTCGGACACACTGTGCCTGACCGCCCAGATCGCCTTGGCCTGCGCAAGGTTGGTGGCCAGGATGACGTCCTCAGTGAGTCCGGCCTCCATCGCATCCGCGAGCACCGTGGCGAGCGGCTCGTCGAGATCGACACCGGGAAGCGTGTCGGTCAATTCGACGATCAGATACCACGGCGTCGTCAGCTCGAACGGGATCGTGACATGCGGCACGGTCTCCGCGATCGCCTCGATCTGCGAGCGCGACATGATCTCGAGGCTGCCGAGCCGGTCGCCGACCGCACCGCGCAGGCGCGCCATGACCTCGAGCGCCTGCTCGACATTCTGCAATTTCAACAGCGCCAGCGCCGAGCTGCGCGGCGGCGCGAACAGTTTCAGCACAGCCGCGGTGACGATGCCGAGCGTGCCCTCCGCGCCGATGAAGAGCTGCTTGAGCGCGTAGCCGGTGTTGTCCTTGCGCAATGCGCGCAGGCCGTTGAAGACACGCCCGTCCGGCAGCACGACCTCCAGCCCGAGCACGAGATCGCGCGTCGGCCCGTAGCGCAGCACGGCGGTGCCACCCGCGTTGGTCGAGATGTTGCCGCCGATCTGGCAGGACCCCTCGGCACCGAGGCTCAGGGGGAAGTAGCGATCGACGCTACGAGCCGCATTCTGCACCTCGGCGAGGATGCAGCCGGCTTCCACCGTGATCGTATTGGCAAGCGGGCTGACGTCGCGCACGGCCCGCATGCGGTCGAGCCTGATCACGACATTGCCGGCGCGATCGTCCGGCGTCGCGGCCCCGCACATGCCGGTGTTGCCGCCCTGCGGCACGATCGCGAGCCGCCTTTCCGCGCAGAACTTGACGACGGAAGAGACCTCGGCGGTCGAGGCGGGCTTCACCACCGCCACGGTGCGTCCGTGATAGCGCCCGCGCCAGTCCACCACATAAGGCTCCTGGTCGGGCCCTGATACGATGACGTGCTTGTCACCGACGATAGCGACAAGCCCGGCCAACGCATCCTGGAAAGACTCGGACATCGGATCGCCTCGTCGTCGCGCCGCCTAGACTGCGGCTGCGAATGCCGCGGCATTCGCAAGCAGCTCTTTCAGCTGAGCCGCCGGCAGGGTTTCCAGCGGCGGCCGCAGGCGCTGCCATCCGGCATGCTTGGTGCGGTCGGCCGTCAGCGCCTTCAGGGACGCCATCTGCGGGAATTGCGAGACCAGCTCGCGCGCCTTCACGATGCGCGTCTGCGCCGCCTTCAGCGCCGCGTCGTCGTCACTATCGCGGAAGTGCTTGTAGACATAGGCAAGATCGCGCGCGATGAGATTGGAGGTCGCGGTGATGCAACCCGCACCGCCCTTGCGCAGCAGCGGTAGCAGCAGCGGGTCCGCGCCAACCAGAACCGAGAAGCCGGGGAAGCGCTCGACCATCGCTGTCATGTTGGCGAAGTCGCCGGACGAATCCTTGATGCCGGTGAACGTTGCCGGATACGCCTTGCGCAACCGCTCGATCAGCGCATGCGAGATCGGCTGCGCCGACATCTGCGGGATATGATAGAGCACGACTTTTAACCGCGCATCGCCGATGCGCTGCACGATCTCGCTGTAGGAGGCGTAGATGCCATCGTCGGTGACGCCCTTGTAATAGAACGGCGGCAGCATGACGACGGTGTCGACCCCGACTGAGAGCGCGTGGCGCGTCAGCGCGATGGTGTCGCTGAGCGCGGCGACGCCGGTGCCGGGCAGAAGCTGGCTGGGCGCGATGCCGGCGCCGACCACGGCTTCGAGCAGCGCGGTGCGCTCGGCGACCGAGAAGGAATTGGCCTCGCCCGTGGTGCCGAGCATCGCGATGCCGTCACAGCCTTCATCCAGGAGATAGCGGCAATGCGCGACGAAGCGCGCGTGATCGGGAGCAAGCTCGGCGTCGAGCGGCGTCAGCGCGGCGGAGAACACGCCATGAGGGTGCAGCGATGATGTCGACAAAACTTCCTCCGATCGCCAAATCGATATTGTTCGGAATGCGAACATTTGTTATTTGCTAATGCTGTCGTAAAATCAGCTCGTCCCCACGTCAAGGGCGATGGCTGTCATGGCGGGGCATTCGGGCATGGCCAAGGTCGAAAAGAAAGCCGCAAAGCGCAAATCGGAAGCTGACGCGAAGAATCCCAAGAACTACGTCGCCTCGGTCGGCAAGGCCTTCGCCGCGCTAAAGAGTTTCAGCAGCGAGGCCTTCGAGCTGACCCTGAGTGAGATTGCCGCACGGGCCGATCTCGACCGCGGCACGGCGTTCCGCCTGATCCAGACCCTGATCGAGCTCGGCTATCTCCAGGCGGTACCGCAGAGCCGCCGGTTCCGCCTTGGGGTTGCCTGTCTCGACCTCGGCTACACCGTGCTCTCGCACGGCTCGTTGCGGCCGATCGTCGAGCCGCTGCTGCGCGATCTCGTCCCGGCAGTGGGCGATGCCGCCTCGCTCGGCATCCTCGACGGCGGCGACGTGATCTATCTCGCGCGCATCGGTGCCGGCCTCGACCGCCACAAGATGGACCGCCGGCCCGGCACGCGCATTCCCGCCTACAGCGCCGCGCTCGGCCATGTCATGCTGGCGCATCTGGCACGGGATGAGCAGATCGCACGATTGGAAGCGCGCCCGCGCGTCAAGCTGTCGGAGCGAACGCTGACCGATCTCGACGCCCTGCTCGCCCGGCTCGATCAGGTCAAGAAGAAGGGCCACGCCGTCTCGGACGGCGAGAACGCCTACGGCCTGCGCACGCTGGCAACGCCGATCTTCGACGCCCAAGGTCTCGTGATCGGGGGATTGAGCGTCACGGTCGATGCGATGCGCATGGACATGTCGGCCTTCCGGGATCAGGCGCTACCGCGGCTGATGCAGGTGACCGCCCAGGTGCAGGATCTCGCGATCAAGTCGGGACTGACGAGCTGAGGCCGCTCTAGACCACGATATGATCGAAGTCGGCGGCGATCCGCGTGCTTGGAAAGACCTTTGTCGCTTCAGCCAGGATCTCGTCGTCCGGATAGCGGCCTGACATATGGACAAGCACGAGCTGTTTGACGTTGTTGGCAGCGGCAAACGAAGCCGCCTCGATTGCCGTGAGATGGCCGTAGGCCCGCGCCGTCGATGCGTCGCGATCGAGGAACGTCGCCTCCATCACCAGCAGATCGGCGTCGGCGACATGCTTTGACAATCCATCGGTGGTTTCGGTATCGCCGATCACGACGAGTTTTTTGCCACCGCCCGGCGGCCCCAGCACGTCTTCCGGATCAATCGTTCGATCCGCGATCACCACCGGCCGTCCTGCGGCGAGTTCTCCGCGCATGGGCCCGTCCGGGACACCAAGCTCAGCCAGGCGCTCCGTCCGAAGATGGCGCCGTGCGGGGCTCTCGAAGACGAAGCCAAAGCTGTCGGTGTCGCGATGGCGCACGGGAAAGCAATCGATGATGAAGTCGCCGGCGTCGATGACCTGCCCTTCGGTCAGCGGCGCGAACACCACAGGGATCGGCGCCCTGCCCGCGCCCCACAGGCCGGCCAGCATGCGAATGACAACGTCGAGCGTGCCTTGTCCTGCATGAATGGTCATCGCATCGGTGCTCTGCCGCAAGCCCAGCGTCGAGAACAGGCCGGGAATGCCGAGCATGTGATCGAGATGACCATGCGTCAGCAGGATGCGGTCGAGCCGCCGGAAGCCGGCGCCGCTGCGCAGCAACTGGCGCTGCGTGCCCTCGCCGCAATCGACCAGGATGCGCTTGCCCGCGGCCTCCACGAGGAGACCCGGATGGTTACGTTCCGCCGAGGGAACGCTGGCCGAGGTCCCGAGAAATGTCAGGGCGAACATGGTGGTCAGGCATCCAGCGGCACATGAGCGGGCGTCACCGCCCCCAATGCCACGCGAGCAGCAGCGCGTACAGGCCCATCGACCCCGCATAGAGCGCGACCAGCAGCGCGTATCCCGCAATCTGGCGGCCGACCGCTGCTTTCGGCGTGACCCACCAGTCCAGCGCCTTGAAGGCGGTCGGCACCAGCCACCAGCCGAGCAGCTGGGTGCTGACGAGATTGCCGACGAACAGCGACAGCCAGACCGGCACGCCATGGCTGTCGATCAGCGGTGCGCTGACGAAAGTGCCCCAGAGATAGACCACGGGATAGAGCACCAGGAGGACGATGAGGTTGCTCTTCCAGATCAGGCCCGCACTTTGCTCGGGCGCCTGGGCCTTGCCGGCCGGGAACCAGAAGTTGAAGCCGTAGCTCGCCCGCTTCACGTTCATGCCGGCGTTGAAGCGCGCGCCCTCCTTCAGCAGCGTCTGCCGCACGGGCGAGTCGAGCCACGCATTGAGGTTGGCATCGCTGTCGAACGACAGGATGACGATCCATTCGTCGTGCAGGCCCGGAATCGGCCGCTCGATCTTGTGGCGCAAAAACCCCTTGAATTCGGCCTCCGCGGCCTGGATCCGCTGCTGCCATTTGAGGAACGCATCCTCGAGCCCGTCAGGCACCCTGAACGAGATGACGGCCGACACCGCGCTGTCGCGCTGAACGCCGGTGTCCGGCAGGATATGGACGTCCTCCGAACCGACGAAGAGGCGCTGCACGTCCGCGATCAACCGTGCCCGCACCTCGCTCTGAAGCCAGGCGCGCGCCGCGGCCGGACTCGCGAAACGCAAAATCGTCACCCAGTCCACATGCGCCGGCGGCTGCGGCGGCACCACCTCCTGGCTGAGGAAGCCGGGCCACGCCTTGAGCACCTCGCCGACCTCGCCGTTCCAGCGCGCAAACGCGGCAAAGCCGTCGTCGGCGATGCGGCGCTGGATGACGAGGGCGACCGGCTGGCCGGCTGTGTCAGGAGATGCGCTCATGAGCCGCTGTCCGCTTCAGCTCTTCTTATAGAGGCGCTTGCCCATCACCCAGGTCTCGTCGACGCAGCGATCGTCGCCGACCATCATGACGGCAAACAGCATGCTCGCGGCCTCATCCATCGTGCGCGGGCCGGCGCCGTCGGCGATCAGCGACTGGTGCCACGCTTGCGCAATCTGGCCACCGTTCGGATCGAGCGCGACGAAATCGGCTTCCTTGCCGGGCTCGAAATTGCCGAGCTTGTCGTCGATGTAGAGACCTTCGGCACCGCCGAGCGTGATCGACCAGAAGCCGCGATAAGGCGAGAGCTTGTTGCGCTCGGCCTCGGCGAGATCCTTGCGCGTGGGATCGATGCTGCCGTCGAGCAGCGTGTTGTTGCACATGCCGACCTTGTAGGCATCGTCGAGCACGGAGATCATCGAGAAACGGTTGCCGCCGCCAACGTCCGTGCCGAACGACATCTTCACGCGATGCTCGGGATCGGTGGCACGGCCGAGGCGGAACAGGCCGCTGCCGAGGAACAGGTTCGAGCACGGGCAGAACACCACCGCCGCGCCCTTTTTCGACATGCGGCGGAATTCGTTGTTCGAGAGATAGACGCCGTGGCCGCCGGAGAATTTCGGACCGACCAGGTCGAACTTCTCGTAGACGCCGAGATAGTCCTGGCAGTCCGGATGCTCGACCAGCACGCCGCTGCATTCGGCCGGATTCTCGGAGATGTGGGTGTTGACCCAGCAGTCCGGATGCTCGTGCTTGAGGCGCTGGCAGGCCTTGAGCAGCTCCGGCGAAGCGCCGAAGGCGAAGCGCGGCGTGATGGCGTAGAGGTTGCGGCCCTTGTTGTGGTACTGCGCGATCAGCCGCTTGCTGTCGCGATAGAAATTCTCCGGAGTATCGATGAAATCGGCCGGCGCGTTGCGATCGATGCCGGTGAGACCCGCGATCACCCGCATGTTGCGGCGGGCCGCTTCCTCGAACAGTTCCTCGGTCGAAACAGGCGAGGAGCTCGTGAAGGCCTGGCAGGTGGTGGTGCCCGACGCCAGCAGGGCGTCGAGGAAACGCTTCACGCCCTCTCGCGCGTAGTTGCGATCCCGGTATTTGAGCTCTTCCGGATAGACCCACTTCTGGAGCCACGGCAGCAACTGCTCGCCATAAGCCCCCAGCACGCGGGTCTGCGGCAGATGGATGTGGCCGTCGATGAAGCCCGGGACGATGATGCGGTCCTTGATCTCAGTGATCGCGACGCCCGGATGCGCGGCGGCGATCTTCTCGTACGGGCCAAACGCCTCGATGACGCCATCCGTGACGACCATGAGGCCGTCCTGATGAAAGCGCGCGGCGGCCTGCTCGTGACCGACGTGCTTCCAGGGATCGTCGACGAAGTCGAAGAACGTGCCGCGAATACCGACGGTGGTCATGATCTGGTTCCTTCCTTAACTCTGTGTGGCGTGGCGCACCGATGGCAGCGAGATCGCGAGCAGCATGCCCGCCACGGCGCAGAGGCCGAGATAGAGCCAGCCGATCGGCGCCTGCGTCGCTTCGGGCAGCACCGCCGCGATCGCCATGGCGCCGCTCACGGCGAGATAGCAGAGCGCGCTGATGAGGCCGCCGATCAGGCCGTGGTCGCGCTCGAACAGGCCGAGCGCCATGCCGTACATCATCGGACACAGCACGCCGCAGCCGCCGAGCACCAGCGCGCCGCCGATCGTGATCGACATGAAATCGAGACCGACGACCATGCCAGTCGCCGTCAGGACCGCGGCGCCGGCCACAAACAGCGCGAAGGCGCCAAAGCCCATCACGCGCGCCGGCATGAAGCGCGCGAAATGCGCGCAGCCGAGCTCGCCGGCGAGATTGACGCCGCCGAGGCCGAGCGCGACGAGGCCGTAGATCGCCGCCGAATAGCCGAGGCCGGTCTGGTAGAAGAACGGCGCGACGACGCCGAACGCCAGTTGCGCACTCGCTGCCGCGGCAAAGACCAGCACGAAGGCGAGGAAGCCGGGACGGACAAGTGCTTCGCGCAAGATACCGGCGGTGCGGCGCGGATCGAACGGTGCACGCCGCTCGGCCGGCAACGTCTCAGGTAGAAGGAATACGACGATCGCAGCGACGATCGCGGCAGCGATGGCGATGCGGCAAAGACCAGCACGAAGGCGAGGAAGCCGGGACGGACAAGTGCTTCGCGCAAGATACCGGCGGTGCGGCGCGGATCGAACGGTGCACGCCGCTCGGCCGGCAACGTCTCAGGTAGAAGGAATACGACGATCGCAGCGACGATCGCGGCAGCGATGGCGATGATGATGAAGACGCCGCGCCAGGACGTCAGCTCGACGATGAAGCCGCCGGCCGCGGGGGCAAGTACCGGCGCAAGCCCCCAGGCCGCGCCAAGCAAGCCGGAGATCGCAGTGAGCTCACGTCCGCGATAGCAGTCGGCTGCGACCGCATAGGCAACGACGAGGCAGGTGCAGCCGCCGACGCCCTGCAGGAAGCGTAAGCCCAGCAGCAGCGAAGCGCTGGTCGCAAGCGCACAGGCGATGCTCATCGCAATGAGCACCGACAGCCCCGCGAGCAGGACGTTGCGGCGGCCGAGCGTATCGGAGGCGATGCCGACCGGCACCAGCGCCAGACTCATGCCGAGCATGTAGGCGGTCACGGTGTTCTGCATCGACGCGGAATCAGTGGCGAGATCCACCACCATCTGCGGCAGGCCCGGCGTATAGGCATCGAGCGGGATCTGGCTGAACGGCACGACGCACAGCAGGATCGGCACGATCCCGCTCCTGGCGCGACCGGCATCCGAAGCAAGTGCAGTCATGGCTCACGCCCCCTCGGTTCCCGCGGGCCCCGTCTTTTCGTGCGCGCAATGAAACACGACGATGCAGGTTGCGGATCTTGACGCGCGGAGCGTGCCAGAACTGTGTGTAAAAACTCTTAGGAGTGCCCGTATCGATACGGATTCCGACGGCTGATGTTGGGGCTCGGGAGCGCTCAAACAAAAAACGCGAAAACAACCCCATGCACAGTACAAATCATTGAAGAATTTCGCCTGGCATGGCGCGAGCGCTGCGAGCGAGGACGTTTGACACGTCGGGCAAAACAGACGCAGGATTGCATGATCGCCGAGTGTGAATCCGCAAGTCGTGCCGATGTCATTAACCGTTCGGAAGGCATTGCTGTTCCGAACGCGAGGGCCCCTTCGGCATCAAGTCGACAGTCGGCAGCGCGAGGCAGAGCTCCATGAACACGCCCGATCTCAGTTTGCACAATGCCATGCTTGGCCAGTCGACGGATCGAGCCCGGCAGACTTCGGCAATCGAGGTGAAAAATGACTCTCCGCAGAAGTGATGGCGTGTGGCTCAATGAACCGGAACGATGGACGGCAGAGGGCGATAGTCTCCGGATCGTCACTGACAAAGGCACAGACTTCTGGCGCGAAACCCACTACGGCTTTAATCGCGACAGCGGCCATTTCCTGGGTTTTCCAACCGGCGAGGCGTTCACCGCCAGCTTGCGCATCCAGGGCCACTTCCAGGCGCTCTACGATCAGGCGGGCATCATGGTGCGCATCGACGCGCACCATTGGGTGAAGGCCGGGATCGAACTCTCGGACGGCCGCGCCATGCTCGCGAGCGTGCTAACAGATGGGCGATCGGACTGGGCAACCGCCCCCTATGAGCATGATGCCGGTGACTTCTGGATGCGCGCAACCGTCGCCGACGGCGTCCTTCGTCTGCAAGTTTCGGCCGACGGCAAGTACTGGCCTCTCATGCGGCTCGCACCGTTCCCGAGCGCAAGCTCCTACCTTGTGGGGCCGATGGCCGGCACACCCGAGCGGGCGGGCCTCGACGTCGTATTCTCGACGTTTCGTCTGACGCCGCCGCTTGGAAAGGACCTGCACGACCTGAGCTAAGCGGGGTCTTGCGATCTTTCTCGCTCCCGAGCGGACAGACCGTCGTTCACCCAGAGAGCCCTGCGGCTTGCCTCACCCCCGCCCCGACTGCGCCTCGACCGCCTGCATCGCCACGCTCGCCACCTGCCGCAGCGCTTCGCGATCCGCGCCCGAGGACGCCATCACGCCCATGCCGACCGCAACGGCCGAGACGTAGCGCGCGAGGGCCGCGGGGTCCGCGCTGTCCTTGAGGTCGCCCTCCGCCTTGGCGCGGACAAAACGGTCGCGAAGCTGGTCCTCGTTCTGGGCTCTCCGGGCGGCGAGCTCGAAGGGGACGTTTTCCGAGCCGGTGCCGCAGGCGATGCCGCCCTGCACGAGCAGGCAGCCAGGCGGATTGGCGGGATCGGTCTGCTTGTCGGCGATGCCCATCAGCATCCGTTCGGCGACGTCGCGGGCGGTGGGTGCCGCGACCACCTCGTCCATCCAGATGCCGCGCAGCTTGGTGTAGCGGTCGAGCGCGGCCTTCAGCAGGCCTTCCTTGTTGCCGAAACAGGCATAGAGGCTCGGGGGGTTGATGCCCATGGCCTCGGTGAGCTGGGCAATGGTGGCGCCCTCATAGCCATGGCGCCAAAACACTTCCATCGCCTGGTCCAGCGCCGTTTCGGCGTCGAACTCGCGGGGGCGTCCCATGCCCATGTGCCTGCTCTCCTTGGAATTGGCGGTCTGCCGGAGACTAACGCCCAATCCTATCTATTTGTTCTAGCTTTATTTTCTCAGCCACTTCCAATTCTTGCGGTATGCCGCTACAATTTTCTTAGTGAATGGTACATAAGTATCTTGCACTGCGGCATCCAGCTCCACATCTGTAGTGAACACTACATATCTGGAGCGCGCAAATGCATCCCTCCCAAAATACCGCCCGCACCGGCCGTTTCCGCCGCCTTCTCGGCGGCGTCGCCATCGTGGGCGCCCTCGCCGTGGCCGGCTCGATCGCGACCGGCCACTACTTCCGTGCAGCCCAGGCGACGGCAACGGCCGCCGCGGCTGAACAGGCGGTCTCCGTCACCGTCGCGATGATCGAGCCGAAGCAGACCGTGCTGTGGGACGATTTCTCCGGCCGGCTCGAAGCCATCCAGCGCGTCGAGCTTCGCCCGCGCGTTGCGGGTGCGATCATGTCGACCAACTTCACCGAAGGCGCGCTGGTGAAATCCGGCGACGTCCTGTTCAAGATCGATCCTGCGCCTTACGCGGCGGAGGTCGACAAGGCCGCGGCCCAGCTCGAAGCGGCGAAGGCGCGCGTGGTGTTCACCCAGAGCGAGCTCGAGCGCGGCGCGCAGCTCGTCGGCAACGCCGTGGTCACGCGCCGCGATTACGACCAGCGCGACAACGCCAATCGCGAAGCCATCGCCAATGTGAAGGCGGCGGAGGCGACGCTCCAGACCGCAAAGCTCAATCTCGACTACACCGAGGTGCGCGCGCCCGTCGACGGCCGCGTCGGCAAGTTCGAGATCACCGTCGGCAATCTGGTCGCCGCCGGCACTGCCTCCCCGGTCCTGACCTCGCTGGTCTCGGTCAATCCGATCTACGCCTCCTTCGATGCGGACGAAGAGGTGGTGCTGCGTGCGCTGAACTCGATCGCGGATGGCTCCGGCCAGCGTGGCAAGCTCGACCAGATCCCGGTGGAGATGGCGACCTCCGGCGGTCTGTCGGCGAAGGGCCACATCCAGCTCATCGACAACCAGGTCAACGGCCAGAGTGGCACCATCCGCGTCCGCGCGGTATTCCAGAACGAGGACGGGCGTCTCATCCCCGGCCAGTTCGCGCGCGTGCGCATGGGCCAGCCGAAGCAGCAGACGCTGGTGATGATCGACGAGCGCGCGATCGGCACCGACCAGGACAAGAAGTTCGTGATGGCGGTCTCTGACGATAGCCGCGCGGTCTACCGGCCGGTCACGCTTGGCGGCGCGGTTGACGGTTTGCGCATTGTCACCGCGGGCCTGAAGCCCGGCGACCGCATCGTCGTCAACGGCCTGCAGCGCGTACGTCCCGGCGCCCTCCTCAAGACGGAGGTCGCGGCGATGGGCGCGCGTGGGCAGCAAGCGGCTTCCAACCACAGCAACCAGGACGTGGTGCAACGCTAGTCACCTCATTCCGGGCCGCGTAGTCCGGAATGACCAAGTCATAACGACCAAGACATCGCATCTCGATTCCGGATTTCGCGGGCACTGCTCGCGTCCCGGCTAACGGGAGAGCTGTCTCTCGCGCAGGGGCAAAGCCATGAATCTCTCAAAGTTCTTCATTGACCGTCCGATTTTCGCCGGCGTGCTGTCGGTGCTGATTTTCCTCGCCGGCCTGATCTCGCTGTTCGCGATGCCGATCTCGGAATATCCGGATGTCGTGCCGCCCTCCGTCGTGGTGCGCGCGACCTATCCCGGCGCCAATCCCAAGGTGATCGCGGAAACGGTGGCGACCCCGATCGAGGAGCAGATCAACGGCGTCGAGAACATGCTGTACATGTCGAGCCAGGCGACCATCGACGGCGCGATGACGCTGACGGTGACGTTCCGCCTCGGCACCGACCCCGACAAGGCGACGCAGCTGGTGCAGAACCGCGTGCAGCAGGCCGAGCCGCGCCTGCCCGCCGTGGTGCGCCAGCTCGGCATCATCACCAAGAAGTCGTCGCCCGACCTGACCATGGTCGTGCATCTCCTGTCGCCCAACGGCCGCTACGACATGACGTATTTGCGCAACTACGCGGTCCTCAACGTCAAGGATCGCCTCGCGCGGATCGACGGCGTCGGCGACGTCCAGCTTTACGGTGCCGGCGACTATTCGATGCGGGTCTGGGTCGATCCGCAGAAGGCGGCGGAGCACGGCCTCACCGCCAGCGACATCGTGAGGGCGATCCAGGCACAGAACGTCGAGGCCGCGGCCGGCGTGGTCGGCTCCTCGCCCAATGTGCAGGGCATCGACCTCCAGCTCTCCGTCAATGCCGAAGGACGTCTCGCCAACGAGGAGCAGTTCGGCGACATCGTGGTCAAGACCGGAACGCGCGGCGAAGTGGTGCGGCTGCGCGACGTCGCGCGCATCGAGCTTGGCGCCTCCGAATACGGCCTGCGCTCGTTGCTCGACAACAAGCAGGCGGTGGCGATCCCGATCTTCCAGGCGCCCGGCTCCAACGCGCTGGAGATTTCCGACCACGTCCGCGCCACCATGGCCGAGATCAAGAAGAACATGCCGGAGGGCGTGTCCTACCAGATCGTCTACGATCCCACCCAGTTCGTGCGCTCCTCGATCGAGGCCGTCATCCACACGCTGCTGGAGGCGATCGCGCTGGTAGTGCTGGTCGTCATCCTGTTCCTCCAGACCTGGCGCGCCTCCATCATCCCCCTGCTCGCCGTGCCCGTGTCGATCGTCGGCACGTTTGCGGTGATGCACGTGTTCGGCTTCTCCATCAACGCGCTCAGCCTGTTCGGCCTCGTGCTCGCGATCGGCATCGTCGTCGACGACGCCATCGTCGTGGTCGAGAACGTCGAGCGCAACATCGAGGGCGGGCTGTCGCCACGCGATGCCACCTATCAGGCGATGCGCGAGGTGTCGGGACCGATCATCGCGATCGCGATGGTGCTGATCGCGGTGTTCGTGCCGCTCGCCTTCATCTCCGGCCTCACCGGACAGTTCTACAAGCAGTTCGCGCTGACGATCGCGATCTCGACCGTGATCTCGGCCGTGAACTCGCTGACGCTGTCGCCGGCACTGTCCGCCCTGCTGCTCAAGGGGCACAACGAGCCGAAGGACCGGCTGACGATCATCATGGAAAACAGCCTCGGCTGGTTCTTTCGCGGCTTCAATCGGGTGTTCACCTATTCATCGGAGAGTTACAGCGGCTCCGTTACCAAAGTGATCTCGGGCAAGGCCGCGGTGATGGGCCTCTATGTGCTGCTGGTCGGCGTTACGGCCCTGCTGTTCCAGCAGGTCCCAGGCGGCTTCGTGCCAGGCCAGGACAAGCAATATCTGGTTGGCTTCTCGCGGCTGCCTGATGGTGCAACGCTCGACCGCACCGAGGAGGTGATCCGCAAGATGAGCGATGTCGCGCTGACGCAGCCCGGTGTCGAAAGCTCGGTCGCGTTCCCCGGCCTGTCCATCTCCGGCTTCACCAACTCCTCCAATGCCGGCATCGTGTTCTCGACCCTGAAACCGTTCGACGAGCGCAAGGGACCGGCCCTGAGCGGCAACGCCATCGCTGCCGACCTCAACAAGAAGTATGCCGGCATCCAGGAAGCCTTCATCGCCATGTTCCCGCCGCCGCCGGTCAACGGCCTCGGCACCATCGGCGGCTTCAAGCTCCAGATCGAGGACCGCGCGGGTCTCGGCTATGAGGCGCTGAACGAGGCGACAAAGGCGTTCATGGCGGCGATGCAGAAGGCGCCGGAGATCGCCGGCGTGTTCTCGAGCTTCCAGGTCAACGTGCCCCAGCTCTTCGCCGACATCGACCGCACCAAGGCGCTCCAGCTCGGCGTGCCCGTGACGGAAGTGTTCAACACGCTCCAGATTTACCTCGGCTCCTACTACGTCAACGACTTCAATAAATTCGGCCGCACCTATTCGGTCCGGGTCCAGGCCGACGCGCCGTTCCGCGCCCGCGCCGACGACATCAGGCAGTTGAAGGTGCGCTCGTCCTCCGGCGACATGGTGCCGTTGTCGGCTTTGATGACGATCCGCCAGAGCGCGGGTCCGGAGCGTGCGATCCGCTACAACGGCTTCCTGTCGTCCGACATCAACGCCGCCGCCGCGCCCGGCTTCTCATCGGGCCAGGCGCAGGAGGCGGCGACGCGGATCGCGGCGGAGACCTTGCCGCCCGGCTTCGCCTTCGAATGGACCGACCTGACCTATCAGGAGTTCATCGCCGGCAATTCCGGCATCTGGGTGTTCCCGCTGGCGATCCTACTGGTGTTCCTGGTGCTGGCCGCGCTCTATGAGAGCCTGACCCTGCCGCTCTCGATCATCATGATCGTGCCGATGGGGCTGCTCGCTGCGATGTTCGGCGTCTGGATCTCCAAGGGCGACAACAACGTCTTCACCCAGATCGGCTTGATCGTGCTGGTCGGCCTCTCCGCCAAGAACGCGATCCTGATCGTCGAATTCGCGCGCGAGCTCGAATTCGCAGGACGCACGCCGATCCGAGCGGCGATCGAGGCGAGCCGCCTAAGGCTGCGTCCGATCCTGATGACGTCGATGGCGTTCATCATGGGCGTGCTGCCGCTGGTGCTCTCCACCGGCGCAGGCTCGGAGATGCGGCGCGCCATGGGCGTTGCCGTGTTCTCCGGCATGATCGGCGTCACCGTGTTCGGCCTGTTCCTGACGCCGGTGTTCTATGTGCTGCTCAGAACCATCACCGGCATGAAGCCGCTGACGCATCACGGCAGCGACACCAGCGCCGCGCCGGTCCAGGGACTAAAGCACGAAGGCGCAAGTCACTAGAGCAAGTCACTAGATCAAGTCACTAGATCAGGGAAATCCCCGAGAGCAGCAACAGAACGAGCACGGTCTTGCGAAAGACCGTCTCGTTGACCCGGTGAAAGGCGATCACACCGAGCGCGGATCCGGCAAAGAGCGCCGGCAGGCTGATCGCGAGGTCGACGAAAACTTTTGACGACAGGTCCTGGTGTCCGACCAGCAGCGCGATCGCAAACAGCTGCATCGCGGCGATGAACGGCTGCACCAGGCCGCGCTGCTCGCTCTTGGGCATGCCGCGCATGTCGCACCAGATCGTCGGGATCGCGCCGGGCATGGCGGTCAGCCCGCCGACCAGCCCTCCCCCGAACCCGATCAGCGCGACCCAGTGGCGGCCGACGGCCTCGCCGGCCGTCACCAGCGTCGGCCGCAGCAGCATGTAGGCCGCATAGAGCGCGACGATGATGCCGAAGCCGCGCCGGAGCAGATGGGTGTCCGTGGACTGGAGCAGCGAGACCGCGATGGGCACGCCGATCAGCCCGCCGACGATCAGCAGCAGGCTGCCCTCCCAGCGAATGCTGCGCCGAAGCGCCCACAGATTTGTGGCCTGCACGCCGATGCTGCACGCCATCATCAGCGGCACGGCCTCCAGTGGTTGAAACACCCGAAGCAGGATCGCGCCCGCCACCGCAGAGAACGCAAAGCCCGAGAGCCCGGATACGAAGGCGCCGGCGAATACGGCAACGCAAAGCAGGATCAGAGTCGTGACATCGGGCACAAACCGTCCTCCGGTCAATCGTAGGGAATCTGCGCAACGGGAGCATCCGGGCTCTCGGTGCAAACGGCCGGTTCGTGTGCAAACGACACATGCTTCGCATGGGCGTGGGATCGCTCCAGAATCAACAATCCGATCAACTGAAGCGTGACCAGCGCCGCGGTCAGCGCGACCGCGACGAGGTTGACGTTACGCGCGTTCGAATTTGGGCTGGCCGGCGGCACGCTCGCACGCATCAGATCCGTGGGCATTTCCTGAAGTATCCTTTTCCCTGCTGACTGAAATGATTTCATTCAAAGACAATGTTTCGTGCGGGCTCGCCAGCAAATGGCGATAACGCTGCAGCATGCGCTGCGCGTCGATTTTTCGCTGCTCACGCAACACCGAGCCCACGCGCGCGACGATGTCGCGGAACTTGCTGGTCAGAACAGGTGACGCCGTCGGCATGACAATCTCCTCTCAACCTGGACGAGAGATTGGTGGAACCCGCTTCTGCTTGCTGTGAATTGCTTCACACAACGATCCGAGACGTCGAACAATAAATCGTGTGACGTGTCTCTAGAAGAGAACGCGGCAAATCGCGTCATTCGATCGAGTGACACGCAATAACTTTCTAATGATGTCGCGGATTGAACCTATTGCGCGCTGGAGCGACTCGCCCGCGCCGCGAATGCGCGTCAGTGCACGAGCGGGTTGGAGAATCCCGCCGCGAGCTTGACGAGATCGGCCTGGCGGCTGACGCCCGTCTTGGCGAAGACGCGGTGTAGATGCGTCTTCACCGTCGTCTCCGCGATGCCGAGCGCAATCGCCGTCTCCGGCACGCCGCCGACTTCGACGATCGACTGCAAGACTCTCAGTTCCGCAGGCGTGAGATCGAACGTGCGGTCAATCACGCCTGCACTGGAGCGGCCATCGAGTTCCGCTTTCCAGACGAACAAGGCGCCGACGGCCGAATTGCGCTCCGCCGCGCCTTCACGCAGCAGCGATGGCAGCGCGATGACGTGCGCGACGTAATGGGTACCGTCATGCGACATCAGCGAAATCTTTCGGCCGGCATCCGCCGCCAGGGCAACCTCGCCTGCGTCGCGGAAAATGTCTCGCAGGGCCGCATTTGCCGCAGAGGATCGCGCGACCAGCCGGCCCGCGACCGACCGCAGGAAATCGTCAGCGGCGAGCAAGGCCTCCGCCGCCGGATTGCTGTGAACGATGTTGCAGGCCGTATCGAGCAGCATGACGCCGGCATTCAGCCGATCCACGACGTCAGCGAGCGCGATCGCCCGCTGCTGCTTTCGCTCGATCGCCCGGTTGATCAGCAACGCCCGGCTCGCATGCGGAACCAGGAGCTGCATCCGCGCCCGCTGCTCGGTGTCGAGCATCTCTCTGCCCGGGATCACGGTCATCAACATCGGACATGGCGACTTCGACTGTTCCAGCACCACGTTGGCGACATCGACGCAGCCTTGGGGTCGCAGCCACTCCTGATAGAAGCGCCCGCGACGGTACTCGTCGAAATTCACGAGGTCGGGGATGTTCCGCACCTCGCCATAGCGCGGAAGCCTGGCGAGTGGATCGTAGCGGGCGTAGGTCTCGGCATAGAGCTGGATGTAGTGCGGATCGACCCCGCAGTAATAATGCGTCGCGCCGGATTTGCTGACCGGGTCCTTTGAAATCAGGCCGCAGGCCTGGCTGCCGATGAACGCATTGAGCATGACGACGACGTCGCTCCACAACTCTGGGTGGAGTCCGGCATCATAGATGCTCTCGATCAATTCGGACTGTTGGGGAGGACGGGGCATCGGAACAGCCAATGGTGACACTTGGAAACAGCGAAATGTTCTTGATGCCTCGCGGCCTAGGTGAGTCTATCGCGGGAGCGAAAGGTTCAATCCGGACGGCACTATTGACCGTTTAGTTGAGGAGCGGATTGGAGAATCCCGCCGCGAGCTTGACGAGGTCGGCCTGCCGCGAAACGCCGGTCTTGGCGAACACGCGATGCAGATGCGTCTTCGCCGTCGTCTCCGCGATGCCGAGTGCCGCCGCCGTCTCCGGGACGCCACCGACCTCGACGATCGACAGAAGCACGCGCAGCTCGGCCGGCGTGAGATCGAACGTCCGTGCGATCAGCTCGCCATAGGATGGCCCGCCGAGCGAGACCTTGCGCAGGAGCAGCGCGCCGGCGGCATCGGCCACACGCTCGCTGCCGTTGCGGAGCACGGACGACAGCGGCAGGAGATGCGCGACGTAACGCTCGCCGCCGGGTGAAAGCAGCGGAATCGCGCGGTCCTTCGCGGCAAGCAGGGCCATTTCGCTGCGGGTCGCAAACGCTTCCCGCAGCGTCTGGTTGGCCTCGGCGCTGCAGGTCACGAGCTGCCCGGCAACGGACCCGACGACGTCGTCGGCCGCGAGCAGGGCATGGCCAGCCGAATTCGCGTGAATCACCCGACAAGCGGCATCGAGCAGGAAGATGCCGGACGCCAGATTGTCCAGGACATCCGCCAATGCGGTGGCCAGCGTCAGTTGCGAGGTGACGGCGCGGTTGATCAGCAACGCGCGGCTGGCATGCGGCACGATCAGGGAAAGGCGATGCTTCATCGCCGGGTCCACCATGCGGCGGCCCGACAGCACCGTCATCATCACCGGACAGCTCGCATTCGATTTCTCCAGCACGACATTGGCCGCATCGCTGCAGCCCTGCGGCTGCATCCATTCTTGGTAAAACCGCCCTCTCCTGTATTCGTCGAAATTGACGAGATCCGGAATGCTGACGATCTCGCCGTGCGGCGGCAGCACCGTCAGCGGGTCGAACTTCGAATGAGTCTCGGAATAGAGCTGGATGTAGTGCGGGTCCGCTCCGCAGTAGTAGTGCGTGACGCCGAACTTGCTGATCGAGTCCTTGGAAAACAGCCCGCAGGCCTGTCCGCCGACGAAATCGCGGATGCCGGCAACGACGTTATTCCACCGGGAGGGATCGAGTCCCGCGTCGTAGATGGACGCGACCAATTCGGGCAGCTTCCGTGGTCCATGCATGGTTTGAAATGGCCTGAGTGATCAATATCACCAAGCATACCACTGCCACAGCATACGGCGTCCTCCGATCGGAGGAGGCGCCGGCCGGGCGGATGGGGCCCGGCCGGCGGGCATCGCGTTCAAGCCGCCAGGGCTGATGCCGGCTCAGAACGCGACGCGAACGCCTCCCTTTGCCGTGCCGGTGCGGCTCTGATCGGACATCATCATGCCCTCGACCGCGCCGAACACCGATACGTTGCGGCTGGTGCGATAGTCGAAGCCGAAGCCGGCGACCGCACCGACGGTGCTGCGGCTGCCGGGCGTAACGAAGGACAGGTTCTGCCCGAGCAGTACCGCGTTGATATTGGTGTCGCCGGCGCGCTGGAGCGCGATGATGCCGCCGTGGATGTTGGCCTTGAGCTCGCCGCCGGCCAGGCTCGTCACCCGCGACAGATCGACCTCGCCGCGCTCCTCGAAATCCTGCAGCGTGCGGCCGCCGACCGACAATTCCTGCGCCGAACCGGTTTCGCTGTAGCCGTCGAACCGGCCCGCGACGTAACGCAGCCGCGCAGTCGGCGTCAGCACATAGCCGTTGCCGATGTTGAGCCGGTAGCCGTAGGCGACCTCCGGGCTGATGTACCAGCCGCTGTAGTTCGCGGTCGCCGTCTCCATGCCGCCGACTGCGGCATTGTTCAGCACGAGGCGACGCGATCTGTTGTCGGCATTGCCGCCCTGGATGGTGAAATCGAAGAACTGCGCGGCCCATTCGAAGCGGCTGTAGGCGCCGGCGAATACATAGTTGGTATCGACCGACTGCGAGTTGAGATCGACCGAGAGGCCGCCCTGCCCGCCGCCGAGGAAGGCGCCGACCAGCCAGTCCGGCCGCACCTTGCGGTCGATGCCGATCGCCCCGCCCCAGGCGGTCGAGGTCGCGCGCAGCGTTGCGGCGGTCTCGTCCTGAATGCGCTGGCCGCCAAAGCTGTTGGCCCACACCGTGATCGGCGCCGGGTCAGTCCACAGGCTGCGCGGCGCCTTGGTGAAGGGCCCAGCCTGCACCGTCTCCGGCGCATAGGCCATCGCCATCATGTTGCTGCCGGCTTGGCCGGTGCCACCGTTGAGCCGCCCCTGCAACAGCGAGGACACGCCGCCGGTGAAATCCATCAGCGTGCGGTCGGTCTGCGCCAGCGCGGTCGGATCCAGCGTCGCGAGCGTGGTACCGGAGACGACCGACGGACCGTTGAAGCTGCCACCCGAGATGGTGGTGTTGATGGTCCCCTCGAAGTTGACGAAGGTCGGCAGCTGGATGCTCGTCAGCGACGACACCCGGCTGCTGATCGGCGACAGGTTGACGTTGACGACGTCGGCACCGAACCCGAAATCGACCACGCCGTTGATCTTCGAGCCCGGCAGCAGCGTCAGCGTATCGGCTGCGCTCGTCAGCTTGATCGCGGTGCCGCCGGTGCCGGTGATCGTGCCGGAGTTCGTGATGGTCGCGCCGGCGTTTGAAGAAATACCGTTCGCGCCGATGATGGTGCCGGCGTTGACGACGTTTGCCGTGGACGATACCAGGCCGGTGCCGTTGCTGCCCGTCGCCCGAAGGAGGCCGGTGTTTGTCACGTTGGCCATGTTTGCGCTGATGGCAGCGTCACTTCCGATGATTATTCCGGAATTGATGATATTTCCGACTATCGCAGCGACCCCGCGGCCTCCCGTGATGGTTCCAGCATTTTCGAGATTGACCGTGAGACCACTCAGGCTGAAGCCGATCGGCGACGAAATCAGTCCCGTGTTTGTCACGTTGAGCGTCGCGGCGCTAATCGCGACGGCTCCGGATATGGTACCGCTGTTGACCACGTTTGCAGTGAGGTTCGCGCGAATGCCGGAGTCGGCTCCGGAAATCGTGCCGCTGTTGCGGACGGTTGCGTCGCCGGAATCTGCGATGATAGCAATGCCGCTGCTCCCGTCACCGGCAATGATACCGGCATTGTCGACGATAACGGACGTATTGCCGAACACCGCGACGCCATGAGCGCTGACGCTGCCGCCAGCCAGGTTCGCCAGTTTCACGTTTTCGCCGAAAATGCCCACGAAGCCGCCTTCAATGGTTCCGGAATTGGCGACATCGGCAAGATTGTTGGCGAAGATCGCACCGGCGAGAGACGAGGTCGAGCGGATCACGCCGGCGTTGTTGATGGTGGCGTTGCCCTTGCCCGCTGCGATGTTGCCATCGGCCGTGACGGCGTCGCCGCTCGAGGAGATGACGCCGGTCGCGGTGTTGGTGAGGAACACGTCCCCTGTGCGCGCATCGATCGCGCCTCCCCCGCCGGTGATTGTCCCATCATTGTTGATGATCGCGTCCGTCTGCGCGCGAATGGCCGCGCCATTGGCGTTCGTGTTGCTGATCATACCACCGGCATTGTTGGTCACCGTCACGGTGCCAATGCCCGAGGAGATCGCGTGCTGCTCGCCCTCGATCGATCCGGTGTTCGCGACGACATGCACCTCGCCGGCCAAAATCGCGACTCCACCGGTCATGAGCGCTCTGATGCCTCCGGCATTCGAGACATTTGCCGTCACCGCATTGATGGCAGAGCCGTTCGCACCAACCGACACGATGGCGCCGCGCCTTCCATTGGTCACAGTGACGCCGTTGCCCAGCACGCCGATGTTGATCCCGCCGATGGTGCCCGAGTTAGAGGATACAACAACCTCGCCGGCCGCAATCCCGGCGACAGCAGCGGAAATTTCGCCTGCATTGTCCACGTGCACCTTGCCCGAAGCGCCCGAGGAAATGGCCGTGCCACTTGCTCCGTTCGCAAATATCCTCCCACCCAAGCCGTTGACGATGGTCGCGTCGCTGTCCACCGAGATCCCAACCGCCTCTCCCGCGATGATGCCGGTATTCGAGGTCACGTTCAGTGTACCCGCTTGGATTCCGATGGTGTTGGAACCAATTCCGATGATCGTGCCGGAATTGCTAACGGTGATGGCCCCCCTCACCTCGAGTCCGCTCCCTCCCGCGCCGGCCTCACTCCTGATCGTGCCAGCATTATCGAGGGTCAAGGAGGATGCTACGATAGCGTGGAATCCGCCAATCGTGGCCCCACGAAGGTTCGACACGGTCAAAGCCTTCACACCACGGAGACCAACCGCACTGGTTCCGTCGATGATGCCGGCGTTGATAACGGTATTATCATCGCCGCTCAAGATACCGAAGGCGCTGCCATTAACGTTGGCCCCTGCCTCGATCCGGTAAGTGTTGTTGTGATCGTCAATCGTACCGTAACCGGTATTGCCGCTCTGCTGACTGTCGACGTTGCCGGAACAGACGATCGTCGCGTTGTTCACCGGTGCCACCGGCGTGCAGGCCGCCTCGGCCCGCCCGATCATGAACAGCGGCGCAGCCAGGACCGCCGGCGCAAGAAAGCACATCGACCGCCACGTCAAACGCCATGGTGCAATACCGCTCAGAACCTTCACATTCATTTCTAGTTCCTCGGTCGTCGCCGTCTCGCCCCGCCGGCGTCAGGCACGTGTCACCGACCTCCTCCGATCGGAGGAAGCCGACCAATGCGAGTTGGACTCGCTGAACGCCAAGGTAGAAAGGGTTGCCGCTCCCGACTTGGACGGCAGCGACCGCTTTTCAGCTCAGAACGAACCGATGCCGTTTCGTGGAGCACTGATGCAGAGTTGCGACATTTTCATCCCCCAAATGGATTACGGCTGATCCCAGCCAATTCGCTCCTCGCTCTCCGCCCAGACCGCGGCGCGATAGATCTCGCGTCCTCCGGCATCCCTGACACGGATCCAGGCATCGCAATCGCGCAGATCGTCACGCCAGACGAACAGATGCCGCGCCATCTCGTCGGCAACGACGAACGTGGCCCTGGTCTGCTCGAAGACCATGCCGCCCGGATCGATCTTCACGACGTTGTCGACCAGGAGATCAAAGAAGAAACGATGCATTCAACACTCCAACTGCGCACGACGCATGTCCGTGCGGACTCGAAATCGACACGTCGCTGAAATTCAGTCGCGCGTGGTCACAGCGCTTCGCCGCTCCTGACGCCGCTCGGCGTCGCGCCATAGGCCCGCCGGAAACAGCGGTTGAAATAAGAGAGATCGCCGAAGCCGACGTCATAGGCGATCGAGCTCACCGGCCGCCCGGCGAAATCAGGCTCACGCAGCATGCGATGGGCTCGCTTGAGACGCTGCTCGGTCAGGAAGGACGAAAACGTCTTGCCGTCGGCTTCGAACAGCCGCTGGAGATAGCGCGTGGTCACGCCGAACTCCTGCGCCACGGTCGCGACCGACAGGTCCTGCTGCCAGCAATTATTGACGATGAAGGATTTCACCTTGCGCAGCCGCGCGGCCCTGACGCCGCGCCGCCCGGCCAGTTCGTGAATGTCATCGGTCGCGCCGAGAACGCGCGCCATCAGATCGTGGATATGCGCAACGCCAAGCTGGCGCAGCGCCGGCATTGCGAACGCGCGCTCTCGCACCAGAGACGTCGCATAATCGACCAGCAGCCGAAGTCCGGGGGCATGTTCCGGAATAATGCGCATCACCGCATCGTCGATATCCACGATCATGGGTGCCAGCACCCGCCGCGGCACGCGGATCGACAGACAATTGCCCAGCGAGAGACGCTCGTAGATCGTCACGTCCTCCGCACTCGTCAGAAGCGCGTCACCGGGATGAAGCCGCAGATCCCGTCCTCGCGCGGAGACCTCGACGATGCCTGATCGATTGACCATCAGGCCAAGACTGTCGTCGCCGTCGATGACCAGTTGCTTGGTACGGATGACCCGCGCTCCGACCAGCCCGCCGACCACCAATTGGGCGTCCGGCAAACCATGGGACGTGAGGCTCGCGGCGAACGGCTTTTCGTCCGTTGGCTCGACCTCGGCCTTCAGCACGCCGCGGCGATAGAATTCGCGCAGCAGCGGCACACGCTCGTCTTCGGGAATATCGTCCGTCGAAACATTGAGAATGGAAAATTCGTCCTTGCCGCTCACTGCAATTTCTCCAACCGACAAGCAGGCTCGGCCACGCGCTGTCGTCTCCCCGCACCCCCGTCCGGTGCCGGCGCGCATCGTTCCGTGGCGCACACTGCCCTTCTCGTTCCAGGTGGCGCGATATACGAAAGTCTCAAACGTCACGCGTCCTACGTTCGGAGGACCTGACGGTCCTGCTCATCACAATGGATTGAGATTGCATCATCCGCGCGGCTCGCGCCGTGAAATGAATCACACGGCGTCGTCGTCGCTGCTCGTCCGCTGTGCAAACGGCGCGGTAAATCCGGCCGCGATCTTCACGAGGTCCGCCTGCCTGCCGGCACCCGTCTTTTCGAACAGGCGACCGAGATGCGTCTTCACCGTCGTCTCGGCAATGCCGAGCTTCGCCGCAATGTCGGGAACGCCGCCGATCTCGACAATTGCCATCAATACACGCAATTCGGAGGGCGTCAGCCTGAAAGCCGAGGCGATCGCGCCGGGCACGAGCGAGGGCACCATCGCTGCTTTCTGAACGAGGAGCACCGTCGCCGCGACGTCCCGTGGCAGGCTACGCTCTCGCCTCAACGGAAGAGCATGGATAAGATAGTGCTGACCGTCAGCCGATGTCATGAGTTCGATACGTCGGCGACCGGTCGAATGAGTTTGGTCATCCAAATTTATTTCGAACAGGCTACGGAATATTTTGTCGGCCTGGGTGTTGCGCGCAACGATCCTGTCTCCGACCATCGCGAGCAGATTGGCATCGACGAAAAGCTGCCGGCACGCCGCGTTGGCATGCACGACCCGGCCGTCTGCGTCGAGCAGGCAGATCGCCGTGCTCAGACCGTCGAGCACATCGGCAAGGTCGTCCACGGTATGCGAGCGCGCCCTGATCTGCCGTCCCATGATCCTGGAACGCTGGATGTGAGGCGCGAGCAGGCGCATGCGCTCGCGCATCGAATCGTCGACGGTTCCTCGCGATCGGTGGCGCAACACCTGCAAGACCGTGGTGCGCGTGTCCGACCTTTCGAGCGCGACGGTCGCGAGGTCGATCGCGCCCTGCGGCTCGACCCACTCGCGATAGAAGCTCGTCGCCACGAAATCGGCATGCGGCATGATGTCGGTCACGCCGATGGTCTGCTCGGCGGAGAAAGCGAGATGACGATCGAGCAGAGGATCCTGCTCGACGTATCTGTCGCGATAGAGCTGACGGAAGCGGGATTCGGTTCCAAAATGCTGATGGATCTCGATCGAGAGCCTTGCCGCATCGCGGGACAGGATGGTCGCGGCGCACCCGCCGACGTAATGCGAAACCTGTTCCAGCGCGCCGCTGCGCAGCGCAGGATCGACCGCCGCATCATAGATCTCGCCGACGAGAGACGAGAATCGATTTGCCTGAAGGATCGTCATCGGGGGAACGGTGCGATCGGCGTACTGCCCCGTTGGCAAAAGGGGCTTGCACATTGAAAATTGGTGGAGGCGACAGACCAGTCAACCGTCGCCTTCGACGAGGAAAAGGCAATGCAGCGAGATGCTAAAATATCGAACATCGTCCTTGCGTAACGTCAACCGCAGGGTGCGGCTTGGACGTTTTCGCCAAAGACTAGGATAATTGCGAACAGCGCGCGGACTGTGTGCGTTGTGTCACGCGTTCGCGCGCTGCCGCCGGAGTTGATCGCCGACAGTTCCCGCTGATGCGGCGGTTAGGCTCGGGCGCACTTTCGTTACGACCAGCTCTCGTAGGGTGGGCAAAGGCGCGCAAGCGCCGTGCCCACCCTCTTGCGCCGAATGGAGAGATGGTGGGCACGCTGCGCTTTGCCCGCCCTACGACAGCTGCGCCCGACGCGGTCGCCGGCAATTTACTTCCGATTCTCTTCGCAGAACTTCAGCGCGGCGAGTGCCTCGCCGGCGCGCGGGATCTGCATCTCGATGCTGTCTTCGTCATCGTCCTCGAAATCGAGCGTGAGGCGCCTGGCCTTCGACAGCCGGTCCATGATCGACTGATTGTATTCGAAGATGCCGCGCAGCGTGGTCTTGTCCATGACCTCCCACTTCGCCTTCTTCATGATGTCGGCGTCATCGGTGCCGACATCGGCCCGGAGGATCTCGCCGGGCTTGTCCCACTCCCAGCCGTCATAGATCATCACGATCACGATGGCCTTGTCGGAATAGGTAATGACGATGACGTAGTCGCGGTTCTCGTCATCCTTGTCCTTGTAGCCGCGGCTCGCATTGCAATGCGTATCCTGTGTGCGCTTCTCGATGGTCCAGTCGCCGACCTTGGATTGTTGCGCAAGCGCGAGCCCGGCGCTCAGCCCGATGACGAAGGCGCCCGCGAGCAACGCAGTGGCGAGAAGGAAACGCCTCATGTCAGCCTCCCGCGTGGTCCCCATGCCGACATGACCATCTCTGCCGGCGGCTCGCAAGGGTTTGAAGGCTGGCCGCCGGTGAACGAGCCGGCCCTACGCCCGCCGCGGGATGATCGCGATCGGGGTGAAGGTGTAAACCTCCTCGCCGTTCTGGTTGAACATGGTCCATTTCACCAGCGCGATGCCCTGCGGCTTCGACTTCGACGGCGTCAGACTCATGACCTCGCCGACCAGATGCAGACGGTCGTTGGGCCGAACCGGAATGGTCCAGCGCAGGCCATCGACGCCCGCGCCGATCAATGGATGCGGACCGAACGGGCGGGCCTGGATCGCGAGGTTCATGGCAATCGCGGCAGTGTGCCATCCCGACGCAGCCAGGCCCTTGAACAGGGTCCCCTTGGCGGCCTCGTGGTCGAGATGCATCGGCTGCGGATCGAACTCGGCGGCGAAACGCTTGATGTCGGCTTCGGTGACCGCGACCTCGGGCGATTTGAACCGCATTCCGACCGTGAGATCGTCGAACCACTCGACCTGCGCCATGATTTTGCCTCGCAATATGGTTTGCCGCCCGCCAGGAAAGGCCCGGCTAAAGGACTGAATAAGAGCAGGATGTAACGGGTTCGCAGCGCACAAACCAGTCCGGGGTTCCCCCGCGAAACCCCTTTCCCGATGCGACGAAACACGCCTGAAACAGATCGCCGTTTAAGTGGTTATCAAAATAAATACAGGGACGGCCACCATGCAATTCTTCCTCGACCTCATCCTGGATTATTCCTGCTGCCAGAATCTCGTCGCCCAGCCATTGCGGGAGAATGAGTCATGATCGAGCTGATCTCCGGCCTGCTCGCCCTTTGCAGCATCGGCGTCTTCGCGGCGCATGCAGTGGATGCCTATCGCACCACGCACGACTGACAGGAATCGCCGTGGGTTGGCTTCGCCTCTCCGGAAGGGAGAGGTGAATACTGCGTCTCGTCCATATCTTCGGGCGCTAGAACGGCCGCCGGTAGAAGTGCTCTGAATGCGTCGCCGGCGGAAACCGGTTGGCGAGCGCAAGCGCCCCTTTCTCGTCCGTCTCGAGCGCGACCTTCTGTGCCAGCATCACGTCGCCCGGCACGAGGAAGCCTGACGGGACGAAGCACCATCCCATCGTCGCATGCCCATCGCCATCGATCTCATGGACATTGGCGGCCGTGCCATAATGGATGCGATAGGTCTTTCCGGTATCGCACCCGATGACATCGAAATAGCGGTGCTGCTCGAATTGCGCGCGCTGCACAGGCGACAACCATTCGGCCAACAGCCGGCGCCCGCGGGCATCCGGCGTGTTCTCGCCGAAGAAGCGCCGGTAGAGTTCGCGCAACGCGTGCAGACGCGCACGCGCCGGCGCGCGGAGCCAAACTGCTGCGAACATGAGCAGCTCAGATCAGCCGCCGACCAGGCGGGGATAGAACAACGTTTCCTGCGCGGTCGGGTCGAACGATCTGATACGGGTGACTTCACCGGGCCCGGTTCGGAAGGCGGCGGTAAAGCCGGCTCCGGTCAGCTCACGGAAGCGCTGTTCGGCCCGCGCCAGCGCTTCGGCATTGCCAGGATCAAACTCGTGGCGGGTGTCGCCAGTCTGGTCCATCACGATCTGGGTTGCCATCTTGAGTCTCCTCATGCCCGGCCCTGAACCTGATCAAAGCAAACCTCGTGCCGTCAGTTCCCGACGGCAACAACTTTCTCCTACGCCGGCGCGTTGAATCTGGCGAATCACCTCACCGCGATGCAGCGGCTCCGCCGCCCTCGTCGATCTGCCGGCCCATCAGCGCAATCGCTTTTTGGTAGACGCCTGCAGCATTCCAGGCCTCGATGGCCGCAAAATTCGGCTCGCCCGGCTGGTAACCGGCTCCCGCGCGCCAGCCATGGGCCTTGAGGAAATTCGCCGTCGAGTTCAGCGCGTTGGCGGCAACTTCGAGATTGCCGGTGCCATAAGCCAGGATGTTCTTGGGCATGAACTGGGTCTGGCCGACCTCGCCATGCATAGAGCCCCGGGTTGCCCCCGACAGCGTGCCGCGGTCGATCAGCTTCAGGGCAGCATAGAGTTGGTCGGTGAAGAATTCGGGACGGCGGCAGTCATAGGCGAGCGTCGCGATCGACGAGAGCATGTTCTGGTTGCCGCGCTGGCTGCCGAAACCGGTCTCCATGCCCCAGATCGCGATCAATGGCCCCGGTGGCACGCCGTAACGCTGCTGGATCGAGGCGAACAAGGCGGCCTGCGACTGCTTGAGCTGCCGCCCCTTGGCGACGATCGTGGTGGCGCCGCGCTTGGCGAGGAATTGGTCGAGCGTCAGCGAAAAGCTGCGCTGGCCGCGGTCGGCGGCGATGGTGGCGCTGGCGTAATTGGCCTGCATCAGCGCCCCGAGCGCGGTCTGGCCGATGCCCTTTCCTTGCGCCTCGGCGCTGAACTCGCGCTTCCAGGCCTCGAAGCCGCCAGGCCCGTTGCCGCAGGTGGCGGCCTCGGCGATCGGCGCCAGAGAAAGAAGCAGCGCGGTCGCACCGATCATGGCCGTCGCAACGGTCCTGCCCTTGGTCATTCGTCGTTCCTCTCACTTAAAGGTGCGCGACCGGCTCGCGCGGGCGCATGATCCTACGTCGGCCCTGATCGCTCAAGCCCTCTGGGTACCTTGACACCAGTGTGAACGCCTAACCCTCACCGTCACCGTGAAGCAGGAAATCCACCATGATGCCCTGATGCTGCTGGTACATGTCCGTACCGGTCCCGGTCACGCAGCCGGCCTTTCGAGCCGCCGCGATAAAGGGCGAGACCTCGGGCTTGGTGATGACACAGCCGCAATAGGCCGACGGCGCCAGCCGCCCGACGTCGACCGGCAGCGGATCGCCCTGCTTCATCCCCGCGGGCGTCGCATTGGCGACAAAATCGAAGCCGGCGGGATCCACAGTGCCGGCCCGCACAGACGCTTTGCCGAGCCCGTTGAGCCGGCCGATCAGCGCGTCGCGGCGCTCGGTAGCGCTGTCATGAATGGCGAGCTCGCTCACGCCGGCCTCGACCAGTGCCAGCGCAATCGCCGAGCCAGCACCGCCGGCGCCGACGAGGAGCGCCCGCATGCCGCTGGGATCGATCCCCTTCGCGCGCGCCGCACCAACGAAGCCGAGGCCGTCCACCATGTCGCCGTGCCATGAACCGTCCGCGCGCCGGCGCATCAAATTCACGGTGCGCAAAAAGTGAGCGCGCTCGGTCGCACTGGCGCAGGCCTGATAACAGGCGAACTTATGCGGGATGGTCACGACGATGCCGTCGAGATTTTTCAATCGTGTCGCCACCGAGAGGAAATCGGGCAGATTCGTCGGCGCGACCTGCACAGGCATCAGAATGCCGTCGTGCCCGCGTGCAGCGAAGGCGGCGCTCACGCCGGCCGGCGAGCGCACCTGCGCGATGGGATCGCCGACGATGACGTAGAGCCGCGTCGCACCTGATGGAGCCGGGATCATGTCGTTCAAGCCGAAACCGCCTCTTCAGCTGTTCCCCGGGTCAATTCCAGTCCGTCCAGATTGCCCTCCTTGCGCCACTTTTCGAGCAGCCGCAGGAACGCCACCGGTCCGCGCCAATATTGGCTGTTTCTCGCTGCGATAGGATCGAGCACGCCTTCATTGTTGTAATAGCCGGGCGTGCATTCGGCGAGATAAGTCTGCCGGCCAAGCGCGGCTTTCACGACCTCGTCGACCCAGGCGTTCTCGGCGGCCAGCGTCGGCTCCAGCGTCCGCGCCTTGCGCTTGCGCGCCTCGGCGATGACATAGGCGATGTGCTGCGACTGCTCGTCGATGATGTGCGGGAAGTTGGCACTCTGGCCCGCCTGCACGGTGACGATCAGGAAACAGTTCGGAAAACCGCGACTGTAGAAGCCATGCAGCGTCTTGACGCCGTCACGCCAGCGCTCGGACAGGCTGATGCCGTCACGGCCGTAGATCTCAAAGCCCATGCGGCGCGCGTAATCGGTGCCGACCTCGAAGCCGCTGGCATAGATCAGGCAGTCGAGCTCATAGGCCTTGCCGCCCGCCACGACGGCATTCTCCGTGATGCGCTCGACGCCCTGCCCCCTGGTGTCGACGAGATGCACGTTGGGGCGATTGAAGGTGTCGAGATATTCGTCGTGGAAGCACGGCCGCTTGCAGAACGCCTTGTACCAGGGTTTTAGCGCCGCCGCGGCCGCCTCGTCCTTGACGATGGCATCGACGCGCGCGCGGATCTCCTCCATCTTGCGGTAGTCGGCCTGCTCGATGACCTTCAGCGCCTCCTCCATCGAGGTCACCGGCTGTGGCTGCCGGCGTGGCGCCAGCAGGATCTCGCCGAGCAGGCCGGTCCAGCCGTCCTGCACCAGATCCTGCTCGATCGGCTCGCCTGAAATCACCGCGGTGAAATTATCCATGCGCTCGCGCTGCCAGCCCGGCTTAAGGCTCGTTGCCCAGTCCTGATCCGTCGGCCGGTCGTCGCGCACGCCGATCGCCGACGGCGTGCGCTGGAAGACGTAGAGCTCCTTCGCCGAACGGCCGAGATGCGGCACGCATTGCACAGCGGTCGCGCCGGTGCCGATGATGCCGACGCGCTTGTCTGAGAGACCGGTGAGCCCGCCCTCGGCGGAGCCGCCGGTGTAGCCGTAATCCCACCGGCTGGTGTGGAAGCTGTGGCCCTTGAAGGTCTCAATGCCGGGAATGCCCGGCAGCTTCGGACGGCTCAGCGGTCCACCGGCGAGAATGACGAAGCGAGCGCGGATGCGATCGCCGCGATCGGTCTCGACCAGCCAGCATGCTTCGCCTTCCTGCCATTCCATCCGCGCGATGACAGTCTGAAACAGTGCCCGCTCGTAGAGGCCGAAGTGGCGGCCGATGCGGCGGGAGTGCTCGTAGATCTCCGGCGCCCGCGCATATTTGCGCACCGGCATGTAACCGGTCTCTTCCAGCAGCGGCAGATAGATGTAGCTCTCGGTATCGCAGGCCGCACCAGGGTAGCGATTCCAATACCAGGTACCACCGAAATCGGCGGCCTTTTCCACGATGCGAAAATCATCGATGTCGGCCTCGCGCAGACGCGCCCCGCACAAAAGGCCGCCGAAGCCGCCGCCGACGATGAGCACCTCGGTCTGTTCGCTGACGGCTGTGCGCGCAAATCCGGGATCGGCCCAGGGATCGTCGAGGTAGCGACTGAAACCGCCTGTCACCTCCACATATTGCGCCTTGCCCTCGGTGCGCAGGCGGCGGTCACGCTCGTCGCGATAACGCGAACGGAGCGAGGCAATGTCCATCGTAGAGTCGCCGGCTGTACCGGTCTTGTGTCTTTCCGCTGACATCCATGTCCTCCACGCGAACGCTGCTTCGGATCAGTTAGCCCCGAAAAAGTGACGCATGCAATCGCGCCCATTCTTTTTTGCGTGAACGTCGCGGGACGTTCCGCTACCGTGCCTGCAAATCACAAGCCTACGCCATGCAACGACGTGGCAATCCGGAGGAGACCATGCAGGGATTGATGATGGATATGCCGCTCCTGATCAGCGGCCTGATCCAGTATGCCGCCGACTATCACGGCGAAGCCGAGGTCGTTGCACGCGAGATCGAGGGCGACATCCACCGCTACACCTATGCGGACGCCCATCCGCGCATCAAGCGCATGGCACTCGCCTTGAAGCGGCTCGGCATGACGCAAGGCGACCGCGTCGGCACGCTGGCCTGGAATACGCACCGCCATTTCGAAATGTTCTATGCCGCGCCGGGCATGGGCTACGTGCTGCACACCATCAACCCGCGGCTGTTTCCGGAGCAGCTCGTCTACATCATCAACCACGCCGAGGACCGGCTGCTGTTCATCGACCGCGCCACGCTGCCGTTGGTCGAGGCGATCGCGGCGCAGCTCAAGACGATCGAGGCCTTCGTCGTGATGTCGTCGCGCGAGCGGATGCCGGAGACGAGGCTTGCCAACGTGCATTGCTACGAGGAGCTTCTCGAGAAGGAGAACGACGCCGGCTTCGCCTGGCCGGAGTTCGACGAAAAATCGGCGTCCACCATCTGCTACACTTCGGGCACGACCGGCAATCCCAAGGGCGTGATCTATTCCCACCGCGCCGCGATCTTGCAAACCATGACCTGCTGCAATTTCGACTTCCTGCCAGGACATGTCGAAGGCGTGCGCGAGGTGATGATGCCGATGGCGCCGCTGTTCCACGGCAACGGCTGGAACATGCCGTTCACCGCGCCCTATACCGGCTCAAAACTGGTGCTGCCAGGCCGCAACTACGAGCCCGACAAGCTCTATGAGCTGCTCGAAGGCGAGAAGGTGGCGCTCTCGGCCGGCGTGCCGAGCTTCTGGCTGATCCTGCTGGACTGGCTCGGGCGCACCGGCAACAAATTCTCCACGCTGCGCGCAACGCTCTCATCGGGCTCGGCGCCGCCGCGCGCGATGGTCGAGAAGCTCAAGCGCGACTATGGCGTTGACTACATCCAGGCCTGGGGCATGACCGAGGCCTTGGGCTGCTCGATGCCGAGCCTGCGGCCTGGCTCCGAGCATCTCGGCGACAAGGAAAAATTCGACCGCCGCCAGGTATCGGGCCGCGCCTGCTTCGGCACCGCCTTGCGCATCGTCGATGACGCCGGCAATGAGCTGCCACGCGACGGCAAGACCGTCGGTCATCTGCGCGCGCGAGGCCCGTGGGTCGCCTCCGGCTACATGAAGTTAGATGAAGGCCTCGACCGTGACGGCTGGCTGATCACCGGCGACATGGCGGTGATCGACGGCCAAGGCCACGTCACGCTGACCGACCGCTCCAAGGACGTCATCAAGTCCGGCGGCGAATGGATCTCCTCGATCCAGCTCGAGGATGTCGCCCTGTCACATCCCGATGTGCTTCAGGCCGCGGTGGTCGCGATCAACCACGAGAAATGGCAGGAGCGCCCCTTGCTCCTCGTCGTGCGCAAGAAGGGCGCGACCGTGGACGGCAAGGCCCTGCTCGAGCACATGCGTCCGAAGATCGCGAGCTGGTGGATGCCCGACGCGGTCGAATTCCTGGACGAGTTTCCGATGACCGGCACAGGCAAGGTGCTGAAGTCGGCGTTGCGCGAGAAATTCAGGGAGTATCGCGTGGCGTGACGACACTCGACCGCGTTCGGACAATTCCATGCGCGGTCTTCATCTTTTGGTCAATTCGGGAGCGATATACCGGGACATCGCTAATCCCCTATCGAGGACTCCATGGCGTTTTCCGGATTGGGCCTGCATCTCGGCAATCTCTCGCGCCTGTCGAATGCGCAGACGCGCTCGATCAGCCCCGAGAACTTTTCGGGCGAAAAGGGCAAGGGCGGCATGTCCGTCGACGGCCCCGCCGCACGCCAGGCCCGCGATCTCGGCCAGGGCTGGAAAGTCTCTCCTTACGTCGTCATCGAGCCCGGCGCGACATTCACGCTCGCCGACATCGAAGGCCAGGGCGCGATCCAGCAGATCTGGATGACGCTGGCACGCGGACGTCTCCGTCATTCCATCCTTCGCGTTTACTGGGACGACCAGACGCTGCCGAGCGTGGAATGCCCGGCCGGCGATTTCTTCGCCTGCGGGTGGGAGGAGTTTGCACAGGTGTCCTCGCTCGCGGTCTGCGTCAATCCCGGTCGCGCCTTCAATTGCTATTGGGAGATGCCGTTCCGCAAGCGTGCGCGCTTCACGCTGGAGAATCGCAGCGAGGAGCAGCTCACCGTCTACTACCAGATCAACTACACGCTCACCGAAGTGCCCGAGGACTGCGCCTATTTCCACGCCCAATTCCGGCGCACCAACCCGCTGCCCTACAAGGAGGTCTATACCATCCTCGACGGCATCAGCGGCGCTGGCCATTATGTCGGCACCTACATGGCCTGGGGCGTCAACAACAATGGCTGGTGGGGCGAAGGCGAGATCAAGTTCTTCATCGACGGCGACGGTGCATTCCCGACCATCTGCGGCACCGGCACCGAGGACTATTTCTGCGGCGCCTATAATTTCGATCCCCATGTCGCCCATTCCGGCCAGGGCCCGGAACGCCAATCGCGCTATCAGGAATTCACCACGCCCTATGCCGGCCTGCCCCAGGTGATCCGCCCCGACGGCGTCTACAAGTCGCAGCAGCGTTTTGGCATGTACCGCTGGCACATCCCCGACCCCGTGCGCTTCCGCTCCGACCTGCGCGTGACGATCCAGGCGCTGGGATGGCTGCCCGGCGTCAAGGAAGCAAAATATCTTCCGCTGCAGGACGACATCGCCTCGGTGGCGTTCTGGTACCAGACGCTGCCGACCGCGCCGTTCCCGAAACTGCCCGGCCCGGATTATCTCGAGATCGGCTGATCCTGCCGCCGATCGCGCAAGGAGATCAAAGATGCTCTATCCAATGTCGCCCAAGGTCGCCGAGCTCAAGCGCAAGCTCGAGAGTTTCATGGACCGGCAGATCTATCCGAATGAGGAGCGATTCTATCGCGAGGCGGAGGAGCTCGGGCCGTGGAAAGTCTATCCCGTCGTCGAGGAGCTGAAACCGCCGGCGCGCGCCGAAGGCCTCTGGAATCTGTTCCTGCCGGAGTCGAGCCACGGCGCCGGCCTGACCAATCTCGAATACGCCCCGCTCTGCGAGGTCATGGGCCGCTCGCATCTCGCGCCCGAAGTTTTCAACTGCTCGGCGCCCGACACCGGCAACATGGAGGTGCTGGAACGCTACGGCACGGAGAAAGACAAGGAACGCTGGTTGAAGCCGCTGCTCGCAGGCGAAATCCGCTCCTGCTTCGCCATGACCGAGCCGGCGGTGGCCTCGTCCGACGCAACCAACATCGAAAGCTCGATCATGCGCGACGGCGACCATTACGTGATCAACGGCCGCAAATGGTACACGACCAATGCGACCGATCCGCGCTGCAAGATCTGTATCTTCATGGGCAAGACCGATCTTGACAATGCCGACCGGCACAAGCAGCAGTCGATGATCCTGGTGCCGATGGACACGCCGGGTATCGAGGTCAAGCGCCCCCTCCCCGTGTTCGGTTTCTACGGCGTGCCTGACAGAGCCTCCGAGGTGATCTTCACCAACGTTCGCGTGCCGGAGGAAAACATGCTGCTCGGCGAGGGCCGTGGCTTCGAGATCGCGCAGGGACGTCTTGGCCCCGGCCGCATCCATCACTGCATGCGGCTGATCGGGCTCTCCGAACGCACGCTGGAAAAGATGTGTCGCCGCGTGCGCAGCCGCGTCGCCTTCGGCAAGCCGGTTTCGGAGCAGACGGTGACGCAGGAGCGCATCGCCGAAGCCCGCATCATGATCGAGCAGGCCCGGCTGCTGACGCTCAACGCCGCCTACGCGATGGACACGGTCGGCAACAAGGTGGCGAAAGCCGAGATCGCGATGATCAAGGTCGCCGTGCCCAATATGGCCTGCCAGATCATCGACTGGGCAATCCAGGCCCATGGCGGCGGCGGCACGTCGAACGATTTCGGTTTAACGCAGGCCTACGCGACCGCTCGGCTGCTGCGGCTCGCCGACGGGCCGGACGAGGTGCACCGAAACCAGATCGCGCGGTTCGAGCTGAAGAAATATTCGAACGCGTAGAAGCGATGCTCGCCGAGTTGTGGCCCAATCAGTTCACCACGTACACATCCGGATCTGCGCTCGAGCTCGGCTTCTTGAAGGCGTTGCGCAGGGCCGGCGACATCGGGACGTTGTAGTTGAGGCCGTTGGGCGGCGTCGGCGATTCCAGCCACTTCCTGTAGAGCACTTCGATCTCCGGGCTCGCGTACAGCTCCGCCGTCGCGCGATCGGCCAGCGCCTTGAAAGGCGCGTCCTCCCGGCGCAGCATGATCCCGTAAGGCTCCGGCTTCGAGAACGTCTCTTCGCTGATCATGAAGAGCTGCGGCTCTTTCGAGCGGGCGATCGCGACCGCGAGCTGGACGTCGTCCAGCGCGTAGGCTTGGGCGCGGTCGGTCTCCAGCAGCAGGAAGGCCTCGGCCTGGTCCTTGGCCGGCATGATGTTGATGCCGAGATTGCGCTCGGTGTTGACCTTGGCGAGCTGGGTCAGGTTGACCGATCCGGCCACCGCCGTCACGGCCTTGCCCTTGAGATCGTCGATGGTGTTGATCTTCGCGGCCTTCCTGGCGGCGAACCGCGTCGCGCTGAGGAAGTGCGTGTTGGTGAAGGAGACCTGCTTCTGGCGGTCGGCGTTGTTGGTGGTCGCCGAGCAATGCAGGTCGAGCGTGCCGTTGACCATCAGCGGAATCCGGTTCGACGAGGTCACGGCGAGCGTGTCGACGGCGATGTCGGGCATGCCGAGCTGCTTCTTCACGGCGTCCACGATCCTGAGGCAGATGTCCATGGCGAAGCCGACCGGCTTCTGGTTGCCGTCGAGATAGCTGAAGGGGACCGAGGCCTCCTGATAGCCCAGCGTGATCTTTCTGGTCTCCTTCACCTTCTGGAGCGTGCCCGAGAGGTCCTCGGCTGAGGCGGCGCCGGCAAGACATGTCAGGGCCAGGAGAACGGTGGGAAGACGCATCGGGAGCTCCTCAGGGGGCTGCGCCTCCATGCCGGGCGCAATCGGACGGTTGATAGCCCAGGCGTACGCCAGCCGCCAGACCAGCCTGCGTCTATCAGCTATCACGGCTTTCGATATGCGCCCGGGGGTCGGAGGACCGCATATATTTTGATCATATCTCCCGCTACATTGCTCCACACTCGCAACCTCGCAGACTGCTATAAGTCCTCCAGCCAGATTCCCTGCCATGACCACCCAGACAGCCTTCGACCTGATCTTCCGTAACGCCCTGCTGCGATCATCCGCAACATCAGTCGATATCGGCGTGAAGAGCGGACGTATCGCAGCGATCGAACCCAGGCTCGCCTGCGAGGCCGTCGAGGTCGATGTCGGGGGACGGCTGGCCCTGCCCGGCTTCGTCGACACCCACGTCCATCTCGACAAGGCCTGCCTGCTTGAGCGCTGCGGGCACATCCACGGCACGCTGGGCGATGCCATCCGGGCCGTGTCGGCGATGAAGCGCGACTTTGGCGTGGACGACGTCTACGCGCGCAGCGCCCGGGTGCTTGAACGCGCCATCCTGCACGGCACGACGCGCATGCGCACGCATGTGGAGATCGACCCGCGCATCGGCTTGCGCGGCTTCGAGGCGGTCAAGGCGCTGAAGCGCGACTATGCCTGGGCGATCGACCTGTCGCTCTGCGTATTTCCGCAGGAGGGCCTGACAAACGACCCCGGAGCTGAGGAATTGCTGATCCAGGCGCTGCGCGACGGCGGCGAGGTGATCGGCGGCTGTCCCTATACGGACACCAACCCGAACGCCCATCTCGAACGCATCTTCGACCTCGCCGAGGCGTTCGACGTCGACGTCGATCTCCATCTCGATTTCGATCTCGATCCCTCCTGGTGGCATCTCGACGAGGTCTGCCGGCAGACCGAGCGGCGCAATTATCAGGGGCGCGTGGCAATCGGCCATGCCACAAAACTCTCGGCATTGCCGCCGGAGCGAATGAAGGCCGCCGCCGCGCAATTGGCGACATCAGGCGTTGCCGTCACCGTGCTGCCCGCGACCGACCTCTACCTCATGGGGCGCGAAGCCACCCACAATGCACCGCGCGGACTGACGCTCGCGCACAAGCTCGCGGGCGACGGCGTGCTGTGCTCGATCGCGACCAACAACGTGCTCAATCCCTTCACGCCATTCGGCGACGCCTCGTTGCTGCGGATGGCAAATTTCTATGCCAACGTCGCTCACGCCTCAGTCAGTGATTTCGATACCTGTCTCGATCTTGTCACCGAATTGCCGGCGCGGCTGATGAACCTCGGTGATTACGGCATCGAGGTCGGCAATCCCGCCGATCTCATCGTGCTCGACACCCAAGACAGCCGTTTTGCCATCGCGGAGCTGCCCGACATCGTGATGGGCTTCAAGGCGGGACAGCAGACGTTTGCGCGGCAACGGCCCGAACTATTCCGCCCAAGGCGCTAAATCCAGCAACGGAGGAACCAAAATGACCTTCGATACGATCTTCCTCAACGCGCGCTTCGACGGCGGCGCCCGGCATCACATCGCGGTCAAGGATGGCCACATCGCCGCGATCACCTCCGTCGATGAGAAGCCCGCTGCAAACGAGGCCATCGACCTCGGCAACGCCCTCGTCGTTCCCGGCTTCGTCGAAGGCCACATCCATCTCGACACCAGCTTCTATGGCGACGCCTGGCGGCCGCACAAGCCATGCACCGACGGATTCGACGTCCATGAACGTGTCGCCTTCCAGGCCCAGAACATGGCCGAGGCCGCGCCGATGGATGTGCGCGCGCGCCATCAGCTCGATCTCTGCATCGCCAACGGCACCACGCAGATGCGCAGCCACGTCATGGTCGACGGCTCGGTCGGCCTGAAATCGCTCGAGACGATTTTGCGCGTGCGCGAGGAGTACAAGGGCCTGATCGACATCCAGCTCGTCGCCTTCCCTCAGAGCGGCATCCTGATGAGCCCGGGCACGCCGCAATTGCTGGACGAGGCCGTCGGGATCGGTGCCGACCTCGTCGGCGGGCTCGATCCCGCAAGCTTCGATCGCGACGTCGAGAAGCATCTCGACGTCGTGTTCGGTGTGGCCGGAAAACACGGCGTCGATGTCGACATCCATCTGCACGACATGGGCACGCTGGGCGCATTCGAGATCGAGCAGATCGCAGCGCGCACGCACGCGCTCGGCATGGAGGGCCGCGTTGCCGTCAGTCATGCTTACGGGCTCGGCGATATCTCCATGGATCAGCTCAAGAAGATCGCCGACATCCTCGCCCGCTCCGGCGTCGCGATCATGACCAACGCGCCGGGTGCCCGGCCCTTTCCGCCCATCCTCGCCCTGCGCAACGCCGGCGTCACCGTCTTCAGTGGCAACGACAACATCCGCGACTCCTGGTGGCCCTATGGCGACGGCGACATGCTGCGCAGGGCGACGACGCTCGGCTATCGCTCGGGCTTCAACCTCGACGAAGAATTGCGCGTCGCGTTCGATGTCGTCACCGAAGCCGGCGCCAGGGCGCTGCGGCTCGAAGGCTACGGCTTGCACGTCGGTGCCAAGGCCGATTTCGTGACGCTGCACGCGGAACATGTTCCCGAGGCCGTCGTCGCGGTGCCGCAGGCGCGTTCGGTCTACAAGGAAGGCAGGCTCGTCGCCTCCAGCGGTAAGATTATCGGGAAACGCGGCTAGCTGTCGGGCCGCCTCCGTTCGATTTTACCGGCGAGCGCAAGCCCCGTCCGAGTCCGGTAGAATCCCGGACCGTAGCTCAACGCGTTGCGAGTCGATCCAGCGGATCATAATTAGGCCCTGCACTGAGGTTTGCGTTCAATGGGGAGTTTGGACATGTTCGGCGCATTCAGCAGCATCGACTATCATTCCATTCGCACCCAGACTCCCGCTGACGCTGCCGCCAAGCGGCTCGACGGCATCGGCCATGTCCTGTCGGATCTGGATCTATCGGCGATCCAGACGCAGGGCGACATGACCCGTGCGCTCTGGACCCTCGACGCCGCCGCCAAATGCGTCCGGGCGGTGCTCGTCGAATTTCGCGCGCAACCGGCCACGGAACAACTCGTTCGCAAATCCAGGGCTTTGATCGACCTGATCGAGCAGGCCCGCGACGAAGTCTTGAACTATCGCGGCACGGTCCTGATCTGAGGCCGCGCGCTATGTCGCGCGCTTGATCTTCGCCAGGATGCGGTCGGCCTCGGTGCGCCAGTCGGCGCTGCGGGCGAACTCCTTCGTTCCTTTCGTACCGAACAGGCCTTCATCGGCGAGATCGGCGACCCACGCCTGCCGCTCGGCGGTGCCCTGCGCCGACCATGGCGTCAGCCCAGCCTCGCGCACGGTCTCGGCGACCTCGCGCACCTCCTCGGCACGGCGGCGGCCGTGCTCGATCACGCGCTGGAAGAAATAGGCGCCCTGCTTCTCCCAATTGATCGCGGGAAAGGTTTCCGCAAGCGAGGCCAGCACCGCGTCCTCGACGCCGTAGGCGCGCGCGGTGGTGAAGCTCTCGATGACCATGGCCTCGAGGCCCTTGATCATGATGCTGCGACACATTTTTACAGCCGACGACACGCCGAGCTTGTCGCTCGCAACCTTGGCCGCAAAGCCGATCGCGTTCAGGAGTGGCTCGAGTTCCCTGGCGCCGGGACCGCCGAGCAGCAGCGGCACCTTGATCCGATACGGCGGCACCGAGGTCATTACGGCGCCCTCGATATAGCGCCCGGCGGCGCCGTCGATCAGCGCGGCGGCACGCTGCTTGGCGCCGGGCGACGCCGAATTGAAATCGAGAAACCAGGTGCCCTGGTTGATCGCGGCTGCGCTGGCCTCTGCCACAGGCACAGCCTGGCTCGCCGTGACCGCAGAGATGATGAAATCCGATTTCGCGGTCAGCTCGGCATGAGAGGCGGCAAGCGCAACACCGAACGTCGCCGCATGCTCCTTCAGCGCAGCGGCCTGATCGCCTCCGAGCTTGATGTCGAAGGCTGAGACCTTGATGTCCTGCTGGCGCAGATCCTCGGCCAGGATCCTGCCGACCTCACCATAGCCGACCAGCCCGATCTGCCATCGCTTCGGATCCACCATCAGTTGAGTCCTCGTGTGGTCTCGTCGAACAGTTCCTCGACCGCATAGCGGCGCGGAATCAGCGCCTGCTGGAATGCGTAGTCGACGATCAGCTCCAAAGGCTTTCGGTTTGCCTCGATCCCGAACGGGACGAAGTCCGGCGTCGCCGCAGCACCCATCTGCTGCTTGTTCCGCTTGAGCAGATCATAGACGCCAGCAACCACGTCGGGGCGCGATTTCGCAAGCTGCTCAGTCACGACCACGAGATGGTTGACCGGCACGACGCCGCGCCGCGCGTACCATTTGGCGGCTTCCGCAACGGGATCGGGGAAGAGCGGCTTCAACTTGGGATTATCAGAGGTCTCGCCGAGGACGGCGTCGAGCTCGCCGTCGAGCAGCATCTGCAAGACCTTCTTGTCCTTTGGCGCGCGCTCGGTGCTGTCGACATATTCGGCGACGTGCGGGTCTTCGAACGTCACCCATTTGATCTTGTCGAGATCGACGCCGTAGTCGTTGGCCAAAATGCCCCTGATCCAGGCGCCCGTCGTCGTCGTGAAGGAACGGATGCCGACGCGCTTGCCCTCCAGGTCACCCGGCCCGAGCGTTCCCCGCGCCGGATTGTAGAGCGCATAGGAATGCTGGAAGCGCCCCATCATGGTCGCCGGCAGCAGCACCAGCGGCTTGCCGTGCGCTTTGGCCATCAGGTAGGTGACGATTGCCATCTCGCAGACGTCGAACGCCTGCTCGCGCACCATCGGCTTGAACGCGGTGTTGGTCGGCGTGTATTCGATGAAGTCGAGATCGAAAAGGTCGGAGCGCAGCGCGCCGCTCTTCACCGCCTGGACGTGGGGGTGACTGCCGAGCACGGCCTTCAGCTTGAGACGATCCATCCGCCCGCTCCGCTTCAGACGTCCTCGGGATGGTCGACGTAGACGAGCCCGGCTTTCGCCAGCGCCTCGCGCATGCTGTACATGTCGAGGCCGAGCTCGCCCGAGGCGAGCCGCTTGCGCTTGCCGCCCTCGTCGGCGTTGCGCTTCTTCGCCTTCTGGGCCACCTCGGCCGCGTAACGCTTCGGCACCACGACGACGCCGTCGTCGTCGGCGACGATGATGTCGCCGGGATCGACGTTGACGCCAGCGCAGACCACGGGGATGTTGACCGAGCCGAGCGTGGCCTTGACCGTGCCCTTGGCCGAGACCGCGCGCGACCACACCGGAAAATTCATCTCATGCAGCGCTTTCACGTCGCGGCAGCCGGCATCGATGATCAGCCCCTGCACGCCGCGGGCCTGAAGCGAGGTCGCGAGCAGCTCGCCGAACATGCCGTCGGTGTTGTCGGTGGTGCAGCCGACGACGAGGATGTCGCCCTTCCTGCAATGTTCGACCGCGACATGGATCATCCAATTGTCGCCGGGCTGCGCCAGCACGGTCACCGCGGGACCGGCAATCGACGCACCGGCCCAGACCGGCCGCAGATAAGGCTTCATCAGGCCCAGACGGCCATAGGCCTCGTGCACCGTCGAGACGCCGTATTCCGCCATCCCCGCGGGATCGGCTCGCTCAATGTTGCGAACGACGACCGGCTTCATGCCAACTCCTCCGCAACGGTCGGGAACAACCGCTGATAGGCCTCGCCATAGGTCATGGGCACGCCGGTGTTGCGGCTGCCCTGGATGCCGCGGTTGAGCGCGACGCGCTCGTAATAGCCCCAAAGATGCTTCTGCGCCGCGAGGATCTGGAACGCCTCGTACTTCTCCTTCCAGACCTCGTCGATCTTGAGCAGCAGGTCCGGCTTGTAATTGCACTGCTCGGGCTGGTGCGGTTCGAACAGGAACACCGGCGGCGCCGAGTATTTGTACTGCGCGCCGGGCTTGTGGCCCATCGCCTGCGCCACCACGCGGGTCTCCTGGGCGAAATGCGCCGCGTTCGGATGGTCGAAATTATAGGGATCTTCCAGCGCGTGCGTCAGCACGAAGCTCGGGTTGAACTCGCGGTAGATATCGACCATGCGGTCGAAATGCGCCTCGGTCAGCTTCAGCGGATAATCGCCGCAGTCGAAGAACTCGATCTCGGCGCCGAGCAGCTTTGCCGCCCGCTCCGCCTCGTCCTTGCGGCCGGCCTTGACCGATTCCAGCGTCGCGCCCTTCTCCTTCCAGGCGAACTGGCTCTCGCCGCGCTCGCCAAAGGACATGCAGACGATCTTCATGCGATAGCCCTTCTTCGCATGCAGCGCGATGGCACCACCGGCGCGCCAGACGAAATCGCCGGGATGGGCGGTGATCACGAGACCCGTTTTCATGGGACAAACTCCCCTCTTTCAATCGTAGGCATCATAGGCTGCCCGGCTCGTGCAGGCAGCAGGTACATTCAGGCCGCGGCGGGCACGGGCTCCTCGCCGTCGAGCACGCGCGTCAAGCGTTCGACGTCGAGCGCGCCTTCCCATTTGGCAATCGCGATGGTCGCAACCGCGTTCCCGATCAGATTGGTCGGCGTCAGCCCCTGCGACATCAGGCGATGGATGCCGAGCACGAGCGCGACGCTCGTCACCGGAATGGAACCGGTGGCGGACAGCGTTGCCGCCAGCACGACGAAGGCGGCACCCGCGATTCCCGCCGCGCCCTTGGAGGTCACGAGCAGGATCAGCAGCAGCTCGATCTGCTCGGCGAGCCCGAACGGCGTGTTGGTCGCCTGTGCGAGAAATACCGAGGCGGCGGCGAGGTAAAGACAGGTGCCGTCGAGATTGAAGGAATAGCCGGTCGGGATCACGAGGCCGACCACGCTCTTCTCGCAGCCCGCCTTCTCCAGCTTGGTCAGCATCCGCGGCAGCACCGTCTCCGACGACGTCGTGGCGATGCAGATCAGCAGCTCTTCCCAGATGTAGCGGATCAGCTTGACCAGCGAGAAGCCGCAGAGACGCGCGACGGGGCCGAGCGCGACGACGATGAAGACCAGGCAGGTCAGGTAGAAGCCGCCGAGCAGCTTGCCGAGCGAGGCCAGCGAGCCCACGCCGAACTTGCCGACCGTGAACGCGATGGCACCGAACGCGCCGATCGGCGCCGCCCACATCACGAAGCCGACGACGGCGAACACCATCTTGGCGGCGATGTCGATCAGATGGACCAGCGGTGCGCCGCGTTCGCCGAGCTGCACCAGCGCAAAACCGCACATCACGGAGATGAAGAGCACCTGGAGAATGTTGCCCTCGGCAAAGGCGCCGATGAACGTTGCCGGCACGATGTTGAGGAGGAACGGCACGAAGCCGATGGCGCCGGTCTGCTTGACATAGGGCTCGATCGCGCTGGCGTTGATGCTGGCCGGATCGATGTTCATGCCGACGCCGGGCTTGAGCAGGTTCACCGCGATGAGACCGATGATCAGCGCGATCGTCGTCATGATCTCGAAATAGACGATCGCCTTGACGGCGACACGCCCGACCCGTGCCATGTCGGCCATGTGCGCGATGCCGTGCACGACCGTGCAGAAGATGATCGGCGCGATCAGCATCCGGATTGCCTTGATGAAGGCGTCGCCAAGCGGCTGCATCTTGGCGCCAATGTCCGGACTCGCGATCCCGAGTGCGATGCCGGCCGCCATGGCGATGAGCACCTGGATCCAGAGCTCCTTCCACCAGGCGCGGCCGCGCGGCTTCTCGATCGCGAGCGCCGTCATCGGTCGAACTCGAACAGGCGCGCGGGATTGTCGACCAGGATCTTCTGCTGGAACTCCGTCTCCGGCGCGAACAGCGGGATCAAATCGACGAGGTCGCCGTCATTCGGCATCGCCTTGACGTTGGGGTGCGGCCAGTCGGTGCCCCAGATCACGCGGTCAGGCGCCGTCTCGACGATTTTTCGCGCGAACGGCACGGCATCCGTGAACGGGGGACCAACTGAGGATACCCGCTCCGAACCGCAGATCTTGACCCAGCACTTCTCGTCGCGCTGCATCAGCTCGATCAGGATCTTGAACGGCAGCTGGTCGAGCCCCTCGGACGCCTTCACCCGTCCCATATGGTCGATGGTGTAGCTCAGCGGCAGGTTGGCCAGCATGTCGGCATATTCAGGCAGGTCGATCGCATCGAAATGAAAATCGATGTGCCAGCCGAGCGGCGCGACCATGGTGATGATTCGGTTGAACACGCTCTTGTCGGGCACGCCGCCGAGATGGCGGACGAAATTGAAGCGGCAGCCGCGAAAACCGCCCTCGTGCAGTACCTGGAGCTCGCGCTCGGTGATGGTGTCGTCGATATTGGCGACTGCGCGATAGGCGCCGTTGCTCTGCGCAATCGCATCAAGCGCCACCGTGTTGTCGGTGCCGTGCACGCTGGCGTTGACGATGACCGCGCGCTCGACGCCGAGCTTGGCATGCAGGATGCGGAAATCCTCCAACGGCGCATCCGGCGGCGTGTAGGAACGGTCCGGCGCATAGGGGTATTTCGCGCCGGGCCCGAAGATGTGGCAATGCGCGTCACAGGACAGCTTCGGCAGCTTGAATTTCGGCGTGCGCGTGTTCGGATCGGGCGGCGGAATGGTCGGCGTGTACATCATATTCATCAGCTGAACTTGAACAGACGCGCGGGATTGTCGACCAGCAGCTTTTGCCGGACCTTCGCATCGGGCGCGTAGAGAGGGATCAGATCGACGAGATCGCCGTCGTTCGGCATGATCTTGACGTTGGGATGCGGCCAGTCGGTGCCCCAGATGACACGATCCGGCGCATTGTCGATCAGCGCCTTCGCGAACGGCACGGCGTCATGGAACGGCTTGCCGGCCGCGGAAGCACGCTCCAGCCCCGTGATCTTGACCCAGCACTTCTCGTCCTTCTTCTGGAGATCGAGCAGCGCGGTAAAGCCGGGATCATCTAGCCCCTTCCCCGCCTGCACCGTCCCCATATGGTCGATCACGTAAGGCGTCGGCATCGCGGTAAGGATGGGCGCGAACTCGGGAATCGTGCCGGGCTCGAAATAGACGTCGATATGCCAGCCGAGTTCGGCGACGCGATGCACGATACGCTGGAACTTGGTCATGTCGCCGACGCCGCCGAGGCGCTTGAGGAAGGCGAAGCGGCAGCCGCAGATGCCGCCCTTGTCGAGCGCCGCCAGCTCCTTCTCGGTCATCTCGTCATTGACGTTGGCGATGCCCTTGTAGGCGCCTTCGCTCTGGGCGATGGCGTCGGTGACGACACGATTGTCGGTGCCGTGCACGGTCGCATTGACGATCACGCAGCGCTCGACGCCGATCTTTTCGTGCAGGCCGCGGAACGTCTCCAGCGGTGCATCGGCCGTGTTGTAGGGGCGCTTCTCCGAGAAGGGGTAACGTGATGTCGGCCCGAAGATATGGGTGTGACTATCGCAGGATTTTGGCGGCAGCTTGAACGACGGCGTCTTCGGATCTGGATCCGGCGGGGTGATCGTCGGGATCGCCTTCTCGGCACTCTGCGCGCGCGCTTCGCCCGCGAGCGTGGAGCCTGCCAGTCCGGTCAAGAGTTGCAAGCACTCCCGCCTGTTCATTTCCCAAACACCCCGTTACATGGTCCGCTTGCGAGCGGAAGCGCGAGGCCGCGCCTTCGCTCGGCGGTTTCTTTCAAGTCTTGCTGCTGACGACCGGCCGCCGCCGCGTGGGCGCTGCCTGATCCAGCGCCGGCGCCTGGAATGCGGCGACGGTGGCTTGCACCAATTGCTCGATGGCGCTGGCGGCATCGCTCCCGTCGGCCTCGCCGCGCGACAGGCGCGAGACGCGATCCGGCGTCACCAGCGAATAATAGAGCGCGCCGAGCAGGAAGTGACTGCGCCAGACGATATCGGTGCGCGGAACGTGCGGCAGGCTCTCATGGATCGCATCGATGAAGGCGTGGCTGGTGTCGTCGAACGTCTGCGCGATGATTTTCCGCGCGACCTCGTTGCCTTCCGCCGACATCACGGCGCGCAGCCGCGTGAAGCGCGCTCCGCCGCCGGCGAGATCGCTGCCCGAGGTGAAGGCCGGCACCACATAGGCGCGCACGACCGCTTCGAGCCGGTCCTGAAGATCGCGCACGCGTTTGGCAGCGGCGAGCAACTCGGAGCGGCGCAGGTTCATGGGACCGCAATGGCGCCGGTAGATCTCCAGCAGCAGGCCGTCCTTGGTCTTGAAATGATAGGTCACGCTGCCGGGATTGGCCCCGGCCGCTTGCGCGATGTCGCGGACCGAGACGGCGTTGAAGCCGTTGGTGGCGAACAGCTCCTCGGCCGCGGCGAGGATCGCCTCGCGCATGTTCGGCTTGCGGGCCGTTTCCTTGCTGGTGGGCTTGCGTACCATGTGATTTGTACTATCGTACAAAAGATCAGGTCTCGTCAACAAAAACTAGGGGCGGCGTCCGGACGGCTCGGAAAACCGGGGCCGGAGCGCGAACGCCCACAAGGAGTGCTGGAAAATGCTGGGTTTGAACAAGACAATCGGCGGTTTGATGCTGGGGGCTAGCCTGCTGCTGGCGGGCGGCGCCGCGCAGGCCGCCGACAATTACCCAAGCAAGCCGGTTCACATCCTCGTGCCCTACGCGGCCGGTGGCGCCGTCGACGTACTGGCGCGCACGCTCGCTCAGGCACTGGCGAAGACCTGGGGCCAGCAGCCGGTGATCGACAACCGCCCCGGCGCCGGCGGCATCGTCGCCTCGCAGGCGCTGACGCAGGCCGCGCCCGACGGCTACACGCTGATCCTGGTCGCGAGCGGCCATCCGCTCAACCAGTTCATCTATCCGAGCGTGCCCTACGACACGTTCAAGGATTTCACCGCGATCACCGAAGTCGCCTCCTCGCCGCTCGCGATCGTCGTCGCCAAGGACAGCCCCTACAAGACGCTCGGCGATCTCCTCGCCGCCGCCAAGAAGGATCCAGACAAGCTCTCCTACGGCATGTCCGGCAACGGCACCTCGGCGCATCTCGCCGGCGAGCTGTTGAAGCACATGTCGGGCACCAAGATCGTCGCGATCCCCTATAAGGGCGGCGCCCCGGCGCTGACGGCGGTGATCGCCGGCGAGATCCCGCTCAGCATCAATCCGCTTGCGGAAGCGATCGGCCAGCTCGAAGGCGGCCCGGTGCGCGCGCTCGCGGTGACCTCGGCCGAGCGCTCCAAGGCGTTGCCGGATGTGCCGACGGTCGCAGAGTCCGGCGTCCCCGGCTACGACGTCTCGGTCTGGTGGGGCGTCCTCGGTCCCGCAAAGATGCCGCCGGAAATCGTGGCCAAGCTCGAAACCGATCTGAAGGCGGCGCTGCAGGATGCGAACGTGCTGTCGACGCTCGGCAAGATCGGGGCTGCTCCGCTCGGCTCCTCCTCCAAGGATTTCGACGCCTATATGCACGCCGAGGCGACCAAATGGGAGCCGGTGCTGAAGGCCGCCAACATCAAGGCACAGTAAGGTCTTTCACATGAGGACCCCTTCTGGACGCCTCGCGCGCACCGCCCTGCTCGCGGTCGCGGTCATCAGCCTCATCGGCGCGCCCGCGCGCGCCGATGGCGAGGCCAAGCTGCTGGCGCCAAGCGGCACCTTGCGGGTCGGCATCTATCCGGGCAGCCCGACCTCGATGGTGACGGATGCCGCCGGCAAGCCGCACGGCCTTGCCTATGATCTCGGCGGCGCGCTCGCAAAGCGGCTCGGCGTCGGTATCGACTATGTCAGGTTTCAGCGCGTGGCCGACATCGTCACCGCGATCCACGACGGCCAGGTCGACTTCACCGTCACCAATGCCACGCCGGCGCGTGCGAACGAGGTCAGCTTCACCCAGCCCGTGCTGGCGATCGAACTCGGCTTTTTGGTGCCGGCAAGCTCCCCGATCGGCAAGATCGAGGACATCGACAAACCGGGCGTGAAGATCGGCGTCACCAAAGGCTCGACCTCCGAGCGTACCCTGCCGACCAAGTTCAAGAATGCAACCATCGTCCCCGCCGAAAGCGTCAAGGTCGCCATCGCCATGTTCGGGAGCAGTGAGATCGATCTCTACGCGACCAACAAGCCGACGCTGTTCGAGATGTCCGACCAGATGCCGGGCGCGAAAATTCTCGACGGCAATTGGGGCGCCGAGCACATGGCCATCGCGATCCCGAAGGGGCGCGAGGACGCCCTGCCCCTGCTCAACCGCTTCGTCACGGAAGAGCAGTCCTCGGGCGAGCTGGACACGATCCAGCAGCAGGCAGGCCTGCGCGGCGCGACCAGGGCGACGCGCCAGTAGCAGGCTGTATGGCTAAGACTGCTGACGAAGTTCGAACCTGCAAACGATTGGCGATCGCACCAACCTGACGGCCCTCACTCCATTTGTCGCAGATCAACGCGAACAACATGGACAAAGCATCATTTGTCTTCGGGGACGCGCTGGGCGACCAAAGCCTGGCATCGCCGGAGATCGAGAATGAGCAAGCCTTTCCTGTTGACACTCCATCGCTGGATCACGCTGATCTTTGCGTTCCCCCTGCTCGCCATCATCGTCACCGGCCTGATCCTGTCCTTCGAGCCTCTGGTGCAGGTCAACGGCATTGGCGGCGCGCCGATCGAGTCCGCACGCATCGTCGAGCTGGTGAAGCGATACGATCCTGACAGCAAGGCACGCGGGCTTTCGATCAACGCCGCCGCGCACCGGATGACGCTGCAAGGGACGGGAGGCCCGGTGATTGATCTCGCAACGGGCGCACCGGCCGCCGCCAGCTCCGGCCTCCCCGATCTCTTCCTGTGGGCACGCGTCACGCATGAACGGCTGCTCGGCCAGGCATGGCTGGTGACGAGCTCAACTGTCGCCATGATCGCCCTCATGGTGCTCGGCATTTTCATGGGGCTGCCGCGGCTGCGCAACACGCTCTCCGGATGGCACAAGGGCACGGCTTGGTTCGCACTGCCGCCGATCTTCCTGAGCCCACTCACCGGCCTATGCATGGCCTTCGGCCTGACGTTTCAGGGCGGGGCCGCGCCGGCCGGCGGCGGCCGTCCCCTCTCCCTGCCGGATGCGATAGGCGTGGTCGCGGCGTCCCATGATCTATCGAATGTGATCTCGATCGGCTCACGCGGCGGGCGCACGATGGCGCGGCTCTACGAGGACGGCGAGCTGCGCGCCTATGCCGTCACTTCGTCGGAGATCGCACCGCTGCCGCGCAACTGGCCGCGCTTGATTCACGAGGGGAATTGGTCGGCCCTGATCGCCGCGCCGCTCAACGTCGTGACGTCGATCGCACTGCTGACGCTGCTGTCGACCGGCCTGCTCATCTGGGCGCGACGTAAACTGCGCAGACGGCGACCGCGCGCCGAGCGGCGCGCCGGCGCGGCCGTGGTCGGCGCCGGCTGATCGGCGCTCGGGTTCAGTTGCGTGCGCTCGCCCGCATCGTCTCCGGCGACGTCGTACGCTGCAGGAATTCGGCGTCATTGTTGGCCGACGGAATCAGGATCGCGCGTTCGCGCGGCAGGGCCTCCGGCATCTCGTCGCGGATGAAGGCGATCAGCTTCTCCCGCATCTCGCAGCGCAGATCCCAGGATTGCGGCGCGTTTCGCGCACTGACCAGCGCGCGCAGCTCGATGGTGCGCGAATCCGCGTCGATCACCTGGAGATTGACCACCGCACCGTCCCACAGCTTGGACTCCTTCACCGCCCCTTCCAGCCAGCGCCGGATGCGCGGCACGTCGGCGCGATAGTCGACATGCAGCGCGATGACGCCGATCAGCGACGCGGTGTCACGCGTCCAGTTCTGGAACGGTTTTTCGATGAAGTAGGACAGCGGCACCACCATGCGGCGCCAGTCCCATAGCCGGATCACCACATAGGTCGCGGCGATATCTTCGACCCAGCCCCACTCGTTCTCGATGATGACGGCATCCTCGATGCGGATCGGCTGGGTGATCGCGATCTGCAAGCCCGCGATCAGATTGCTGAGTAGCGGCCGCGCGGCAAGACCGACGATGATACCGGCCGCGCCGGCCGAGGCGAACAGGCTGACGCCATATTGCCGGACCGAGTCGAACGTCATCAGCGCGGTCGACACCGTGATGATGACGATGATGGTGTCGGTGACGCGCTTGAACACGCGGACTTGCGTGACGTGCTTGCGCGCAACGAAGTTCTCGGTGACATCACGAAAATTCTGTAGATATCGCGCCGCGCTCATGTCGACGATCCGGATCGAGATCCAGCCGATCAGGGCGATGAAGGCGACGACGAACAGGCGCATCAAGGGCGTGCGGATCGTGTCGTCGAGCGGCGCGAGCGGCAGGACCAGTGCGACGGCGGCAAGGCAAAGCGCCAGCTGGGCCGGGCCCGACGTGCGCTCGATGAACACGCTCAAGAGCGGCAAGCGGGTTCCGAAGGCGCGGTCGAGCAGCCAGATTGCGACCCTGTACACGAACAGGGCAAACAGGATCGCGCCGGCAACCAGGCTGAGGCCGATAAACCACGAGGGTATCCAGCCGAGCATCCTGTCGATGTCGGCCATGACGGCCTGCCAATTCATTGCTGTCCCCATGCTTGCATTCACATAGCCGGCTCAACGCCTGCCGGCGGGCTTTCGCTCCCCCCACCCTGTGCAACGCAGCATTCCGCTGATGCAACCGTCACCGAACTGCGCTAATCTTGGGCATTCATGACCAGACGTACCGGCAGCGCCGATCTTCCTCTCCACACCGGCCGGGTTCCGCCCTGGCTGGCGAGCCGTATGGCCTCGCTGGGTGCGATCGTCACGCAGGCGATCGTGCATCATTACGGCCGCGACGCGTTTCTCCAGCGCCTCTCGCATCCGTTCTGGTTCCAGTCGTTCGGCGCCGTCATGGGAATGGACTGGCACTCCTCCGGCATCACCACATCCGTGATCGGCGCGCTGAAGCGCGGGCTCGGACCGCTCCAGGATGAGCTCGGCATCTATGTCTGCGGCGGCCGCGGCCAACACTCGCGCAAGACGCCGGACGAACTGCTGCAGCTCGGCGACCGCGTCGGCTTCGATGGCGTGAAGCTCACGCGCGCCAGCCGTCTGGTGGCGAAGGTCGACAGCGCCGCGGTGCAGGACGGCTTCGATCTCTATCTCCACGGCTTCTTCGTCACCGCCGACGGCAAATGGACGGTGGTTCAGCAGGGCATGAACGGCGACAAGCGGCAGGCCCGCCGCTATCACTGGCATTCCGAGGCGCTGAAGAGTTTCGTCGATACGCCGCACAGTGCGATCGACGGGCCGCAGCAGGGCGAGATCGTCAATCTCACCGACCACCGCGCCGAGGTCTCGCGCAGCGCGCAGCTTGAGCTCCTCAGCGATCTCGGCCCGGATCGCATCGTCTCCGAGTTCGAACGGCTCACGGGGATTGCGCCCGAACCTGCGCAGGCCATGCTTCCGCACCTGATCATGCCGGCGCATCACGATGTGCGCCCCAAGGACGTGTTCGCACGCCGCCTGCACGGCACGCTGGCGGCCGCGGCCGAGCGTGGCCCAGTTGATTTCCCGGAATTGCTGCTGACGCCCGGCGTCGGCGCGCGCACAGTGCGCTCGCTGGCTATGGTGGCCGAGATCGTGCACGGTGCGCCTTATCGTTTCAACGATCCCGCGCGCTTCTCGCTCGCCCATGGCGGCAAGGACCGGCATCCCTACCCCGTCCCGATCAAGGTCTATGACGAGACCATCCGCGTGCTGAAAGGTGCGATCCAGAACGCCGGGCTCGGACGCGAGGAGGAGATGCAGGCGATCAAGCGCCTCGACGACCAGGCGCGGCGGCTGGAGAGCACCGCGCAGGGCCCGTCAGTCGAGACCTACATCGCCGGTGAGCGTGCCGCCTCACCCGATCTCGACGGCCGCTCCGTGTTCGGCTGGGAGCGCGATCTCGCGCCGACAAAAAAGCGGACCGGCTGAACACCGGTCCGCAAGTCGAGCGGGAGGAACGTCCCTCTCAGGTCTCGTCGATCTCCGGCTCCTCAATGAGCCGATTGGCTGCATGGTCCTGATATTGTTCGGTCTGGATGGACTTGCCATCCATGCCGCGAATGTCGGAATGCTGCGCCTTGTCGCGGTTCGACAGGATCATGTTATCGCCGATCTTGTCCTTGGGGATATCAGTCAGCGCTCCATTACCTGCGCCCTTGCCGTGCGCGCCTGAACCGATATGCGTCTTGCCTCCATGGGGCATGCTTTGCTCCAATCATGATTGTCCGCAGTTCGCCAACGCATGGCCCGCCGGGTTTGTTTCGCGGTTGCATCGGGGAACGTCGAAGTTCCGCCTAGCTTGCGAGCAACTGCTTTGCCTCGCTTGACCGCCGTCTCTCGCCGGCATCGGCAATCACGGGCAATTTCGCAATCATGCGAATCCCCGGCCGCTTGCGCCAGTGGATCTGCGAAGCCTCGACCGCAAGACCAAGCCGCGGCCAGCGCGTGAACAGGGCCTGAAGCGCGCAGATCGCCTCGATCCGTGCGAGCTGATGTCCCAGGCAGAAATGGATTCCCGTGCCGAAGGACATATGGCGGTTGGGCTTGCGTTCCAGGTCAAGCCGCTCGGGCTGGTCGTGCACCGCGGGGTCCATGTTCGCGGCGGCCAGCATGACCATAACGCGGTCGCCCTTCTTCAAGCGCACGCCCTCGAGCTCGACATCCCGCCGCACATAGCGTGGCTTGGAAAATTGCACCGGCGAGACGAAGCGCAAAAACTCTTCCACGGCAAGCGAGGTGCGGCTCCAGTCCTCTTCCAGCCAGTCGCGCACACCCGGATTCCTGAGCAGCTCGTAGATTGAGCCGCTAATGAGATGCGTGGTGGTTTCCGAGCCTGCCCCGAGCAGCAGGAATACCATCGCCACCATTTCGCCCGGGGTGATCTGACCGCCCTCGCGCTCGACCTGGACCAGTTCGGCAATCAGCCCTTCGCCGCCCTGCTCGCGAGCTATCTGCAATTGTTGTGCGAGGTAGTCTCGCATCTTGCGAAACGCGAACAGCAGACGGAAGAAGCTGACGGCATTCGTCAGCGAGGACATCGCGTTGGCCCAGGCGATGAATTTTGGCCGATCCGCCGGAGGCAGGCCCAGGAGCTCCGAGATCACCGCGAGCGGCAGGATGCGCGCATAGCGCGGGATGAGATCAGCCGGGCTTCCGTTCGCAAACAGCTCGCCGGCGAGACCGTCGGCAATGGCGCGGATGCGCGGCTCCATCGCGACGATCGCGCGGCGACGAAAGGCCTCGTCCACGATGCTGCGAAGCCGCGTATGATCCGGCTCGTCCATCGACAGCATGTTGTTGGCGATGGTCCTGACGATCCCTGGCATCCACCAGCGCAGGCCCGCGACGTTGCCATCCTCCTTGCGCAGCGTGAAGGTCGCGCCGTCCTTCAGCACCTGCGCCGTCGCATCATGGGTCACTGTGATCCAGACATCGCCGACGATAGGAAATCGCGTCGCCACCACAGGGCCTTGCGCGCGCAACGCGGCGATGGCCTTGGGTGGATCGCGAAAGAAGGCCTCGCTGGTGAAATCGAGGCGCGGTGTCATGGGATCACCGAAAGGGTTGGTGGCGCCTCAACCAGATGGGATGCGGGATGCGCCACGCAAGGCCCGGAACTCTCGTTCCGAAATATCAGCCGCGCCCGGGCGGCCGCTGGCCGGTCTTGCGCTGCTGCGTATAGGAGTCCCAATGGCTCCAGCTGCCGTTGCTGAGGCTCTGCATGTCAGTGCCCAGCGGACGGCGCGTGCGCTTGTCGTGATCGGCGATCACCCGCTCGGACTGCGCGATCTTGCGCTTTAGTTCCACCACCGCCTTCTGGGTCTGGCCGTTCCGCTTCGAGGACGCGATCTCGCCCATCGTGAAGCGCGCGGTCTCCAGCGCCTTCAACTCGGCGCGGTTCTTCTTCAACTGGACCCGGTGCCAGGCGATGTTGCTGTCGCTGTCCGCAACCATGTGGGAACTCCGCTGATTCGCTCCCACATAGTATCAAGCGCCGAATCGGCGCCGCAACGGGCGCCAGACGGCGAAAATGCGGTGTTATTGGGCAGGAATTCTGGACCTAGCGTTCCGCGAAGGCCTTTTCGACCACGAACTGGGCCGGCTCGCCGTGGTTGCCTTCGACAAAGCCCCGCTCGCCCAGGAGCAGGCGGGTGTCCGCGACCAGCGCCGGGCTGCCGCAGATCATGACGCGGTCATGGGCGGCTTCCAGGCCCGGCAGACCGATATCGGCAAACAGCTTGCCTGAGGTGATGAGATCGGTGATGCGGCCGCGGTTGCGGAAAGGATCGCGGGTCACGGTCGGGTAATAGATCAGCTGCTCGCGGATGTACTCGCCGATCAGCTCGTCCTTCGGCAGCGTCTCGGTGATCATCTCGCCATAGGCGAGCTCCTTGACGTGACGGCAGCCGTGCAGGAGCACCACCTTCTCGAACCGCTCGTAGGTCTCGGGGTCCTTGATCACGCTCAGGAACGGCGCGAGGCCCGTGCCGGTGCCGATGAGGTAGAGGTTGCGCCCCTCCTCCAGATTGTCGATCACCAGCGTGCCGGTGGCCTTGCGGCTGACGATGATCTCGTCGCCTTCCTGCAAATGCTGGAGGCGCGAGGTGAGCGGACCGTCCGGCACCTTGATCGAGAAGAACTCCAGCGTGTCCTCGTAATTGGCGCTGGCGACGCTGTAGGCCCGCAGCAGCGGCTTCTCGCCGACCTTGAGCCCGATCATGGTGAACTCGCCGTTGCGGAAACGGAAGGTCGGGCTGCGCGTGGTCTTGAAGGAGAACAGCGTGTCGGTCCAGTGGTGGACGCTCAAAACGCTTTCCTGGTTGAAATTGCTCATCTCACCTTCCCTGTCGCGTCAATTGCGGTTCCGAGGCGGGCAGCTATGCGTCGTTTGTACACGATCATTCGTGTACTAATGAATAATCCTGCTTGCTCCCGGGGTCAAGGCTGCCCAAGATCGCGAGCGTTGCAGTTACGAATAAGGAGCCCCTTCCATGGCGCATGACGCACCCCAGGCCACCGGACCCTCGAAGCTCGTGGTCCGGAATATCGGCCTGATCCTGTCCGGCGCCCTGGAAAAGCCGATCTTGGACGGCGACACCATCGTCGCCGAGAACGGCAAGATCACCGCCATCGGAAGTTTCAAGGACCTCGACACCGAAGGCGCGACCACCATCGTCGAGGCCAACGGCACCACGGTGGCACCCGGCCTGATCGACAGCCATGTCCACCCTGTCGCCGGCGACTGGACACCCCGCCAGAACCAGATCGGCTGGATCGACAGCAACCTTCACGGCGGCGTCACCACGATGATCTCGGCCGGCGAAGTCCACATGCCCGGGCGGCCCCGCGACGTCGTGGGGCTGAAGGCGATGGCGATCTTCGCCCAGCGCGCGTTCTGGAATCTGCGTCCGGGCGGCGTGAAGGTTCACGCCGGCGCGCCGGTGATCGAGTGCGAGATGGTCGAGGAGGATTTCAAGGAATTGGCCGCGGCCGGCGTCAAGCTGCTCGGCGAGGTCGGCCTCGGCGGCGTCAAGGACGGTCCGACAGCGCGCAGGATGGTCGGCTGGGCGCGCAAATACGGCATCCAGAGCACGATTCACACCGGCGGCCCTTCGATCCCCGGCTCCGGCCTGATCGACAAGGACGTGGTGCTGGAGGCCGACACCGACGTGGTCGGCCACATCAATGGCGGCCACACCGCGCTGCCCGACGACCAGATCCGCTGCATCTGCGAGGGTTGCAAGCGCGGCCTCGAGATCGTGCACAACGGCAATGAGCGCTCGGCTTTGTTCACGCTACGCATCGCGCGCGAGATGAACGACCTGCACCGGGTCATCCTCGGCACCGACGCGCCGGCCGGCTCCGGCGTGCAGCCGCTCGGCATTCTGCGCATGGTCTCGATGCTGTCCTCGCTCGGCGACCTCCCAGCCGAACTCGCCTTCTGTCTCGCCACCGGCAACACCGCGCGGATGCGGCAGCTCGACTGCGGCCTCATTGAAGTCGGCCGCTCCGCCGACTTCGTCATCATGGACAAGGCGCAGCACTCGCCCGGCAAGACCATCCTGGAGAGCGTCCAGCTCGGCGACCTCCCGGGCATCGGCATGACCATCATCGACGGCATCGTGCGTACCCAGCGCAGCCGCAACACCCCGCCCGCAGGCCGGGTGCCGGAGGTGGTGGCGAAGTGACGCAGCCGGAGCGGCCCCCGCTCCGCGTCGTCTCTCGAAGGCGTTGAACAAGTCTCCTGCCTGCTGCGTCTAACGCAGGCAGCCCTCGGCGGCGGCAGTTCATTGCTGGACCATCGAGGGGGCATGAAAAACTCATCGCGAATAGCCGCTGGCGTTGCCGGCGCCGTGGCGGGCTATGTCGCGATCTTCGTGCTGTTCTCCCTGCTCGATTTCGGCAACCGGGCGGACCCGATCACATCGGGTCTGTTGGGATTGTTCGTCTACTCCCCCATCGGCGCGATCGCCGGCGCGGTGCTTGCCAGCTGGCTAGTGACGCGTTCAGGCCAGGAGGCAAACAATGGCGGCCTCGCGCGCAACAGCCTGAAGTCGCTCGGCGTGGTCGCCCTGCTCTGCGTCACCGGTCTCGGCATCTACATCGCCTACGCCTATGCAACCGCCACGCCCTGGCTCAACCGGAACGGCGCCAATCCCCTGCTCGTGTTCGAGGTTCGTTTTCCGCCCGGCGCGACGGTGCCGGCGCAAGGCATCAGCATCGAATTGCAGACCGATCTCAACACCATGCCGGGCGAAATGACACCGGCCGGCTTCCATCGCGACGGCGACCAGTACGTCATCGCGGGCGAGGTCGAGCTCGCGTTTCGCACCTCGCACCGGCAGCTCGGCGTCAACATTCAAGGTCAGCCGGGCCGGCTCTATCCGATCGATCTGAGCGCCCGGGCGCCGCATGCGCCGGAGTTCGGGACTTGGCGGCGGCTCGCTGACGGCAGCGAAATCCGCTATCGCGCCAAATGGCCGGGAAAGTCGTAAGGGATCAGCGCTTCTTCGCGATCTCACAACGCACATAGGTCTGGCGCTTGGCCTGCCCGACCGGGCCGTTGTCCATCACCAGTCTGCCATCGGCAGCGATGGAGATGCGCGGATTGGAGCGAAACTTCTCGCCCTCACCTTCGCAGGCGAGCTTCATTTTCCAGCCGAGCTTGCCGTCCGCGGTGATCTCGCTGGCGCGGCACCGCGTCTCGTACCAGTACAGGCGATTGCCGCCTTCGATGCTCATCCGGTTGGGGCTGTCGTCGTCGCGGCAGTCCTTTTTGCTGGACGCCCAGAAGCCCTCGTAGGCCTGCGCCGCCGAGGCGGGAGCGCACTGGCTTGCCAGTGCCACGCCGAGACTCAGAAACATCGCAACCCGCGTCGCCGCTCTCATGACGTAAACCTCGATAAGCCCCTCATCGAGATTAGTCGCCAGTCCCCGCAGCTTGTTCAACTGCCGTAGGGTGGGCAAAGGCGCGAAGCGCCGTGCCCACGATTTTTTCCTGATTGAGAGAAATGGTGGGCACGCTTCGCTTTGCCCACCCTACGAGACTACGTCACTACGACACCTTCACCGCAGCTTGTTCAACAGCGCCATCAGCGTCTCGCGCTCCTTGGCGTCGAGCGGCGCCAGCGTCTCACGGGTGATGGCAAGCGCGTTCGGCGCGACCTTCTCCGCGAGCTGCTGTCCGGCGCGCGTCAGGCTGACCAGCAGCCGCCGTCCGTCCTCGGGATCCTGGCTGGTCTCGGTCAGGCCGCGCGCCGTCAGGCGATCGATCACGCCCTTGATGGTCGCGACGTCCATCGCCGTCAGCCGCCCGAGCTGGTTCTGCGAGCATGGCCCGGCCTCGGCGAGCTTCGACAGCGCCGCCCATTGCGTCGGCGTGATGTTGGTGCCGATGTCGCGGGAGAAGATTGCGCTGTGGCGCTGCCAGACCTGGCGCAGGATGAATCCGACCTGCTCGTCGAGCACGTAAGACGATTTGGACGGCTTGACGCTCTTCTTCGCCGCGACGCTTCTCGCCATCCGCTCGCTGCCCTTCCCTTTGCTGTCACAACGACAAGTGCGCGTCGCGGATATCCGGACGCGCATCGAGCTCGGCCATGGTGCCGCCGAAACAGATGCGGCCGCGCTCGATGATATAGGCGCGATCGGAGATCAGCCGCGCAAAGTGCAGATTCTGCTCGGAGACGACGATGCTGACGCCTTCCTTCTTCATGGTCAGGATGGCTTCGACCATCTGCTCCACTATTTTGGGCGACAGGCCTTCCGAAGGCTCGTCCAGCAGAACCAGCGACGGATTGCCCATCAGCGTGCGCGCGATGGTGAGCATCTGCTGCTCGCCGCCGCTCATGCGGCCACCCGGCCGATTTTTCATTTCGCCAAGGTTTGGAAACAACGCGAACAGTTTTTCGCGCGTCCAGTGCGGCGCATTCGCGCGCTTCGGCTGGCGGCCGACCTCGAGATTCTCCTCCACCGTGAGATCCGTGAAGATGCGCCGCTCCTCCGGCACATAGCCGAGGCCCTCGCGCACGATCTCGTGGGTCGGACGCATCGAGACGTCCTTGCCCTCGAATAGGATGCGGCCGGTTCTTTGCGCGACGAGGCCGACGATCGAGCGGAACGTCGTCGACTTGCCAGCGCCGTTGCGCCCGAGCAGCGCGACCACCTCGCCCTCGCCGACCTCGAAGCCGATGTCGAACAGGATGTGCGCCGGGCCGTAATGGCTGTTGAGCCCCTCGACGGTCAGCTTCATGTCGATGCCCCCTCGCGGTGGCGGGCATCGTAGACCAGGCCCTCGCCGAGATAGACCGCCTGCACCTGCGCATTGCCGCGCACCTCGGCTGGCGAGCCCTCGGCGATCAGCGTGCCGCGATTGAGCACGATGATGCGGTCGGCATGCTCGAACACCACGTCCATGTCGTGCTCGGTGAAGAGCACGCCGATCGATTTCTCCCGTGCGATCTGCGCGGTCAATCGCATCAGGTCGACGCGCTCGCGCGGCGCCATGCCGGCGGTCGGCTCATCCATCAGCAGCAGCTTCGGCTGGTTGGCGAGCGCCACCGCAAGCTCAAGCCGCTTGAGGTCGCCATAGGCGAGCTCTCCGCAGGGGCGATCCGCGTAGCCGCCCATGCCGACCAGTTCGAGCAGCCGCCCCGCCTCGCCACGGTCGAAATTCGGCGCCGAGCCGAAGACATTGAACAGCTGCTTGCCGTGCGAGATCAGCGCGACCTGCACGTTCTCGCGCACCGTCATGGTCGCAAAGGTCGCGGTGATCTGGAAGGTACGGCCCACGCCCATCCGCCAGACCTCGCGCGGCTTCTTGCCGGTGATTTCCTCGCCCGCCAAACGCACGTGGCCGGTATCCGGCTTGTTCTGGCCGTTGAGCATGTCGAAGCAGGTGCTCTTGCCCGCGCCGTTCGGTCCGATCAGCGCCAGGATTTCGCCAGCGCGCAGCGAGAACGAGACACCGCGCACGGCATGGATGCCGCCATAGGATTTGGTCAGGCCTTCGACCGCGAGAAGTGGGGGTGCAACGCTCATTCGGCGGACTCGATCGGCTTGGCAAGCAGGGGGGATCCCGGCGGCGATGCCTTCCTGCGGCGCTGCGCCAGCATCTCCAGCATGCCGACGATGCCCTTGGGGAAGACGACGACGATCAGCACGATGAAGCCGCCGAGCACGAGCTTCGACAAATCGGTCTGGCTGACCAGCCAGATGTTCAGAGCCTTGTAGACGATGGCGCCGATCACCGCGCCCGACACCGTCTCGACACCGCCGAGCAGCACCATGACCAGCGCATCGACCGACAGCGAGATGCCGAGATTGTCAGGGAAGACGCTGCCCTTGAGATAGGCGAACAGTGCGCCGCCGATCCCGGCCGTCGTTCCCGCGATCACGAACGCCGTCCACTGGATGCGCTTGGCGTTGATACCGATCGCTTCCGTGCGCAGCAACGAGTCGCGCGTCGCGCGGAGCGCATAGCCGAAGGGCGAGAACACCATCGCCCGCAACGCGATCGTCACGAGCGCCGCGACGCCCAGCGCCAGCCAATAGAAGCTCGACGGGCTCGCCGCCCACTTCTCCGGCCAGACGCCGAGGATGCCGTTGTCGCCGCCCGTTACGCTCACCCACTGGAACGCGATCGACCAGACGATCTGCGCAAAGGCCAACGTCAGCATCGCGAAGTAGACGCCGGAGAGCTGCACCGCGAAGAAGCCGAACACGGCGGCGCCCATGCAGCCGAGCAGCGGCCCGAGCAGGAGACATACAATCATCGGCAGCCCCGCCATCTTGGCGAGGAACGCAACGCCGTAAGCGCCGAGGCCGAAATAGGCGGCGTGACCGAAGGACGCGAGCCCGCCGACCGACATCAGAAAGTGCAGGCTGGCGGCAAAGATCACGAAGATCGCGATCTCCGAGCCGACGGTGAGGAGGTAATTGCCGGCGAACAGCGGCAGCGTCGCCGCGATGACGAGCACCACAAGCGACGCCAGCCGCTCGTTCGACGTCAGCGGCCGCCAGGGATTGACGGTGAGGCCCGGCGTCTTGCGCGCGGCCGCCTCCGGCTTGCCGAACAGGCCCCAGGGACGGACGATCAGCACGACCGCCATCACCAGGAAGACCAGGATGATGGAAATCTTCGGGAAGATCAGGATGCCGAAGGCATTCAGTTCGGACACCAGCACGGCCGCGACGAAGGCGCCGACGATGCTGCCGAGGCCGCCGATCACGACGACGACGAAGACCTCGACGATGATGCGCAGGTCCATGGCGTGATGCACGGCGTCGCGCGGGATCTGGAGCGCGCCGCCGAGGGCGGCGAGGAAGACGCCGACCGCGAACACCGACGTGAACAGCCATTTCTGGTTCACGCCCAGCGCTGCGACCATGTCGCGGTCCTGCGTCGCCGCGCGCACCAGCACGCCCCAGCGCGTGCGCTGGAACAATAGCCAGAGAATGCCGAGCACGACCGGTCCGAGCACGATCAGGAACAGATCATAGCTCGGAATGTTCTGGCCGAAGAAGTCGATGGCGCCCTTGAAGCCCGGCGCGCGGCGGCCGACGAGATCGTCAGGCCCCCAGATCAGCACGACGAGGTCCTCGACCATCAAGGTCAGGCCGAAGGTCGCGAGCAACTGGAACAGTTCGGGCGCGTGATAGATGCGGCGGAGCAGCACCATCTCGACGATGATTCCGATCAAGGCCACGGCAAACGCGGCCATCACGATCGCGCCCCAGAAGCCGAGCGCACCCGACAGGCGCTCGGTGAGCGTGAAGGCGATGTAGGCGCCGATCATGTAGAAGGCGCCATGGGCGAAATTCACGATCCGCGTCACGCCGAAGATGATCGACAGGCCCGAGGCCACCAGAAACAGCGACGCTGCGCTGGCGAGACCGGTCAGAAACTGTACGACGTAAAATGCCATCGGCGATCCGGGTTAGTTAAGTCTGAGTTCTGGGCTTCATCCTTCGATACGGCGCTGCGCGCCTCCTCAGGATGAGGGCCGGGACCCTCATGGTGAGGAGCGCGGCAACGCCGCGCGTCTCGAACCACGAGGCCCCGGTCTCTCCTCGCATCAATCCTTCGGACGCAGCTTCTCGACTTCGGCGTCGCTGGGCAGATAGTCCGCGCCCTTCTTGTAGGACGAGTCCACCATCACGCCCTTGCCGTCCTTCAGCGCGGTCTTGCCGACATAGGCCCCGAGCGTCGACTGATGGTCGATCTTGCGGAAGGTGATCTCGCCGAACGGCGACGGCATCGACAGCCCCTCCGCTGCGGCAATCAGCTTCTCCGGATCGGTCGAGCCGGCCTTCGCGAGGATCGCGGCCGCAGCCTTGATGGTCTGGTAGCCGACGATCGAGCCGAGACGCGGATAGTCGTTGTACTTGGCCTGATACGCCTTCAGGAACGCGTCGTGCTCCGGCGTCTTGATCGAGTACCAGGGATAGCCGGTGACGATCCAGCCCTCGGGCGTCTCGTCCTTGAGCGGATCGAGATATTCGGGCTCGCCGGTCAGGAACGAGACCACCTCGCGTCCCCTAAACAGGCCGCGGGTGTTGCCTTCACGCACGAGCTTCACGAGATCGGCGCCGAAGGTGACGTTGAGGATCGCTTCGGGATTGGCGGCGGCAACCGCCTGCACCACGGGACCTGCGTCGATCTTGCCCTGCGGCGGCCACTGCTCGTCGACCCACTGGATGTCAGGGCGCTTCTCCGACATCAACTTCTTGAACACGGCAACGGCCGACTGGCCGTATTCATAGTTCGGCGCGATCGTCGCCCAACGCTTGGCCGGCAGCTTGCTGGCGGCTTCCACCAGCATCGCCGCCTGCATGTAGTTGGAAGGCCGCAGACGGAAGGTGTATTTGTTGCCTTTGGACCAGGTGACGGCGTCCGTCAGCGGCTCGGCCGCGAGGAAGAACACCTTCTTCTGGTTGGCGAAGTCGCTGACGGCAAGGCCGATGTTCGACAGGAAAGTGCCTGTGAGCATCGCAACGCCCTCGCTCGACATCAGCTCATTGGCCGCGGTCTGCGCGTCCGCCGGCTTGCCGCCATCGTCCTTGGAGACGACCACGAGCTTCTTGCCGTTGATACCACCGGCGGCGTTGATCTCCTCGACGGCGAGCTGCCAGCCCTTGCGATAGGGCTCGGTGAACGCCGGCAGCAGCGAATAGCTGTTGATCTCGCCGATCTTGATGTCCTGTGCCATGGCCGAATGAGCCATGCCGCCCGCCAGAAGCGCAAAGGCCGCGCCGACGAAGTAATTTCTTGCTCGCATCCCAACCTCCAGTTTTGAACTATTTCTTGAGCATGATCTTATCGGAAAACCGGTTCCCACTTTTCCGGATCATGCTCTATCTCAAACCGTCTTCGCCCTTGATCTCCGCAACGGTCAGGCCTCCGACACGCGGCAGCGGACGGCCGCTGTCGGTGACGGCGACCGCGACCATGATCTCGTTGGCGCGCGGCGCGTCGTTGATCTGGACTTCCATGCCGTCGAAATGGCTGCGCACGAAGGCCGCGTCCTTGTGGCCGAGCGGAATGTCGAGCGTCGTGCCGGGGCCGCTGCGCTTCTTCGACGACGGGATCAGCGCCGCGCCCTTGCTCAGCACTTTCCGCACCGGTGCACCCATCTTCGGGTGCAGGATCGCAGCGGCGTGCTCCAGCTCGCCATTCTCGCCGACGGCGGCTGCCTTGCCATAGCTCTGCGCCTTCGCACCGTCGATGCCGAGCGCGGCCACCGCGCGCTTCGACAGGAGCTCGCCGAGCTCCTCGCCGATCGCGATCAGGGGCGAGAGATCCTCGACATACGTCCCTGCAAAGGGATTTTCGATCACGGCAATCGCAGCCGCGCGCCGGGTCGGCGGCGAGACCTGGCGGCCCATCTCCATCTGCGTCTCTTCGACGACGGTGACGATCTTGCGGATGATCGCGCTCATGTTTCGCTTCCCTGTTCAGGCAACCGCATTCTCCAGCACAAGTGGGCGCGATCGCTGCCGTTCAATATCTTTCGGTCCGATGACAAGCATATCACCGCAAAGCTGCAACACGGCACCCTCGATCAATCCGCGATCGAACAATTGCCGTGCACATTCCGAGCCAGATTCCAGCGCGGCCGCGATCTCGTTCTGCGACAATTCACCGACGCCGCGGGTGACAAGACGCGCGCCGAGATCGCTATCGGGCTGAAGCTCGTTCGCGGGGTGCCGAATGATGGCGGAATGCCCGGGCAGATCGACGGCGTTGGCGATGACCGTCGCGGCCGCATCGGCCTGCGAGGCCCTCGCCGCCAGCACCGTCACGGCATCGGCAATGCCGAGGGAAAAGCTCCGGCCGTGGCGTCCGCTGGTCGCGATGCCGCGCACGGGATCATCCGCATCGATCCGTAACGTCCGCATCACGCCGTCGCGGTCAGGGCGATCCATCAGGCCAACCGTGAAATGCTCACCCCGACCGAGATGCAGCGCGATGTCGCCGCCATTGTTGACATAGGCTTGATCGAGCGTCGCAGCCCCGAGCATCGCACCGAGAATCTCCTCCGCCACGCTGCCGGCAACCGCCGCCATTGGCGTGATGAAGCCATCAGACGCATAAGGCACGACAGCGGCGTGCATGCGACGCGCGACCACGCCTTTCAGTGCGGTCCGCTTCTCAGCGGCCATGCGCAGTTCGAGCAATTCCGCGCAGAGCTCATCGAGCAGACCGGTGAAACGGTGCGCCGCAGCCTCATAGGCCGCACGCACTTCGTCCACAGGCCCCCTTGCCTCGATGATCAGGTCAATCGGTCCATCCTGCAAATGCAGCCGCCGGCCATCTGACAGCAATGCGATTTGCGGGAGCCTCGTCATGCCCGCGGTCCCGGAATCGGATTCTGCCAGGGCAACTGGCGAACATCGTCGCCATTCTGCACTTCGGCCAGCGGCTTCACATAATCCATGTGCCCGCCGAGCGCGGCGTAGTCGGACAGCTTCATCGTGAATTCGATCGGCGCGACCAGCGCCGGCGTCGGCACATAGCCGAACGCACCCGCCGGCATCTGCGTCACGTCGACCATGTAGGTGATGCCGCCGCCCGGCCAGACATAGACGGGCGCGCCGCCGCTGGTGACGCGCGTCAACGCATCCTTCACCGAGCGCGTCAGCCGCACCGGATTATCGGTGACGCCCGCGCGCAGCGAGCCGCCGGCACCCGCCATGAACAGCACCGTGCACAGCGCCGGCTCGCAATTTTCCTGGATACGCTCGACCGAAAACTTCAGGTCGGCCGGCATCTCGGTCGCGACTGGATTCAAGGCTTCGTCGAGCACGTAATAGGACGAATGCTCGCCGGTCGTGGAGACCATCAACATCGACAGGCCGGCCTTCGCCTCCTTCTTGTCGAAAGGACCGAGGATCGCGAGCGGATCGGAAATGTTGGTGCCGCCCCACCCCGTGCCGGGATCGGCGACCTGGAAATAGCGGCCGGGCGTCGAGCGCCGCCCCTTCATCTTGATGCCGGTGTCCGCGATGTCGAGCAGCTTGCCGGCCTGATGCTCGCTGAGCACGCCCGTGATGTGGTCGTCGACCACGACGACCTCGTCGACCTTGCCGTGCCATTGCTTGGCGAACATGCCGATCGTCGCCGAGCCGCAGCCGACCCGCATGCGCTCTTCCTTCACGCCGTTGACGATCGGCGGCTGCCCGGCCTGCACCACCACGCTGGCGCCGCCGTCGATGGTCAGTTCCACCGGCTTGCAATTGGCGAGGTCCATCAGCGTGTCGCAGGTGACGCGGCCCTCCTTCTTGGAGCCGCCGGTGAGATGATGCACGCCGCCGAGCGACAGCATCTGCGAGCCGTATTCGCTGGTCGTGACGTGGCCGACGGCCTCGCCCTGCGCGCGGACGGTCGCGGTTTCCGGCCCGAGATAGCGGTCGGTATCGATCTTCACCTTGATGCCGCAATAGGAGAAGATGCCCTCGGTGACCACGGTCACCATGTCGACACCATCGACCTCCGCAGAGACGATGAACGGGGCCGGCTTGTAATCGGGATAGGTCGTGCCCGCGCCGATCGCCGTGACAAAGGTTGAGGGTTCGTGGACGATCTTGCCGTCCCAGTCTTCGGTGCGGCTGAACGGGACGAGCTTGCCGCCATGCGAGACCGTGCGCTCCAGGATCACATGCGGATCGACGCGGACCAGCTTGCCGTCGTGATTGGCGTAGCGATCGCAAGCGCCCGCCGCGCCCGGCTTGATGTAGCACATCACCGGACAGGCATCGCAGCGGATCTTGTCGATGGCAGCGCTCGTTGTTTCCATCACCATGCCAAAGTCAGCGGACACTGCGGTTATCATTCGTATACGAACGATGTTGCGCGCGCTCCGGAGGACTGTCAAGCGGCGGTGCGGCGCAAAAGATGCAGCTGCCGCATAAAACCTCATTTGCCTATCCGCTCTGTCCACAAAGAAGGCAGTCGCGTTGCAGTGCGGCATGCACGGCTTGCACGTTTGTGTACAAACGGTATCGTCACGACGCAGAACTTTCGCGATTGCATAGTCTTGATTGCATAGTCTTGGGCTTGGGAACGACGATGACGCAGACACCGATCCGCCTCACCGTGAACGGCAGGATCCACGAGATCACAGCGGCGCGCGACACGCCGCTGCTCTACGTCCTGCGTAACGATCTCGCGCTCAACGGACCGAAATATGGATGCGGCCTGGGGGAATGCGGCAGCTGCACTGTCCTGATTGACGGTGCGGCCGCGCGCTCCTGCGTGTTTCCCATTGGCGGCTGCGCTGGGCGCGACATCGTGACGCTCGAAGGGCTCGGCACGCGCGACAAGCCCGATGTCGTGCAGCAGGCCTTCATCGACGAGCAGGCCGCACAATGCGGCTACTGCCTCAACGGCATGATCATGACCACCAAGGCGCTGCTCGCGATCAACCCGCAGCCCACGGAGCAGGAGGCGCTGGCAGCGCTGCGCTACAATCTCTGCCGCTGCGGCACCCATATCGAAATCCTGCGCGCCGTGATGCGGGCGTCGGGCCAGCTCGCCGAGGCCGGTGATTGATGGCCTCCCCAGTTTCGAACGGAGCTGAGCGGGGCTCGCTCGTCGTCGTCCGCACCGTGGACGAGGTCACAGCCGAGACCTTCGTCCGCATCACCGCGGACGGTTCGGTCACGGCCTATAACGGCCATGTCGATCTCGGCACCGGTATCCGTACCGCCCTCGGCCAGATCGTCGCCGAAGAGCTGGATGTGTCCTTTGCCCGCGTCGTCGTCGTGCTCGGTGACACCGCCGTCGTTCCGAACCAGGGCGCGACGATCGCCAGCGAAACCATCCAGATCACCGCTGTCCCGCTGCGCAAGGCGGCTGCCCAGGCGCGCCACTTCCTGATTGCGCTTGCGGCGGACCGGCTGGAACTGCCGGCGGATGACCTCAAAATCGAAGACGGCCTCGTGCGCGGGCACGACAATCGCAGCGTCAGCTATGGCGAGCTGATCGGTGGCGAGACCATTCGCCTCGAGCTTGCCGACGACGTGGCGGTCAAGCCAGTCGGCGATTACGCCATCGTCGGCCAGTCGATGCCGCGTGTCGACCTGCCCGCCAAGGCCACGGGTGAGCTGACCTTCGTCCACGACATCCGCGTGCCGGGCATGCTGCACGGCCGTGTGGTGCGACCGCCCTATGCCGGCGTCGATGCCGGCCCGTTCGTCGGCACCAGCTTGATCGCGGTCGATGAATCCTCGGTGCAAGACGTTCCCGGTATCATCGCCGTCGTGCGCATCGGCGATTTCATCGGCGTCGTCGCCGAACGCGAGGAGAATGCGATCCGCGCGGCCGAGCAACTCGCGGTGAGCTGGAAGCCGACACCGGCGCTGACCGATCTTTCCGATGTCGAGACCGCGCTCCGCGCCAATCCATCGACCCCGCGCACACTCATCGACAAGGGCGACGTCGATGCGGCGATTTCGAGCGCGGCCACGCCGATGCAGCGCACTTACGTCTGGCCGTACCAGATGCACGCCTCGATCGGTCCCTCGTGCGCGGTCGCCGACTTCCAGGACGGCAACATCCGCGTCTGGTCGGGCACGCAGAACCCGCACATTCTGCGCAGCGATCTTGCACTCCTCATCGAGCGTCCCGAGAGCGAGATCGAGGTCACCAGGCTGGAAGCGGCCGGCTGCTACGGCCGCAACTGCGCCGATGACGTCACCGCGGACGCGCTGCTGCTCTCGCGCGCGGTCGGCCGGCCCGTGCGCGTACAGTTGACGCGCGAGCAGGAGCACGCCTGGGAGCCCAAGGGCACGGCGCAGCTCATCGACGTCAATGGCGGCCTCGATGCCGACGGCGGCATCGCGGCCTACGATCTCGCCACGCGCTATCCCTCGAACGCCGCGCCGACGCTCGCACTCCTGCTGACCGGTCGCATCTCATCCGAGCCCGCCGTGCTGCAGATGGGCGACCGCACCGCGATCCCGCCCTATGATTACGACAACATGCGCGTCGTCGCCCACGACATGCCGCCGATCGTGCGCGCGTCCTGGTTTCGCGGCGTCTCGGCGCTGCCGAACACCTTTGCGCATGAATCCTACATCGACGAGGCCGCGTCCGAGGCCGGCGTCGATCCCATCGAATATCGCCTGCGTTATCTGAAGGACCAGCGCGCGGTCGATCTCGTCAACGCGGTCGCCGAACGCGCAGGCTGGACGCCGCGTCCGGTTCGCGAGGAGAAGGACGGCGAAATCGTGCACGGGCGCGGCTTTGCCTATGCGCTCTATGTCCACAGCAAATTTCCGGGCTACGGCGCGGCGTGGTCGGCGTGGGTCACCGACGTTGCCGTGAACAAATCCACCGGCGATGTCAGCGTTACGCGCGTCGTCGCGGGGCAGGACTCCGGCCTGATGATCAATCCGGACGGCGTGCGCCACCAGATCCATGGCAACGTCATCCAGTCCACCAGCCGCGCGCTGATGGAGGAGGTCTCGTTCGAGCGCGGTACGGTGGCGGCGCGGGAATGGGGCGCCTATCCGATCATCCCCTTCCCTGACGTCCCCAAGATCGACGTGCTGATGTTGCCGCATCAGGACCAGCCGCCGCTCGGCGTCGGCGAGTCCGCCTCGGTGCCGAGCGCCGCGGCAATCGCCAACGCAATCTTCGATGCCACCGGCGTCCGCTTTCGCGAGCCGCCGTTCACGCCGGAACGAATTCTGAAGGGATTGCACGGTGAGGCATCGCCCGTGCCGCAGGCTTTGCCTGCACCCGCTGCGCCAAGACCGTCCCGCATCTGGGAAAATCCGTTCGCCAAACGCGCCGGCATTGTCGCGACGATTGCGGCCGTCTGCACCGCCGCGATCGGCATCGGCGCGGCGCTGCTGCCCGTGCGCGCCATCGCGCCGATCGCACGGCCCGATGCATCGGTCTATTCCGCCGCGACGATCGCGCGCGGCGAGCAGCTTGCGGCGCTCGGCAATTGCGCGGAGTGCCACACCAGCCTCACGGGCGTGCGCAACGCCGGGGGCCGCGCGCTGGAGACGCCGTTCGGCACGATCTACTCCACCAACATCACGCCCGACGTCGAGACTGGCATCGGCGCCTGGTCCTATCCCGCCTTCGAGCGCGCGATGCGCGACGGGCTGCATCGCGACGGACGACAGCTCTATCCCGCTTTCCCCTACACGCACTTTTCCAAGACCAGCGATGCCGACATGCAGGCGCTCTACGCCTACCTGATGGCACAGCCCGCGATACGCGCGACGGCGCCTTCAAACACGCTCACCTTCCCATTCAACTTGCGTCCGCTGCTCGCGGGCTGGAATGCGCTGTTCCACCAGACGAAAGAATTCACGCCCGATCCCGCCAAATCCGAGGCCTGGAATCGCGGCGCGTATCTCGTCGAGAGCCTCGGCCATTGCAGCGGCTGCCATTCGCCGCGCAATGCACTCGGCGCCGAGCAGCGTGGGGCCTATCTCGCCGGCGGTTTCGCCGAAGGCTGGGAGGCACCGCCGCTGGCCTCGCTCTCACACGCGCCGATCCCATGGAGCGAGGACGAGCTGTTCGCCTATTTGCGCACCGGCCATTCGCGCTATCACGGCGTTGCGGCGGGTCCGATGGCGCCTGTTGTCAGGGACCTCAAGGCCCTGCCCGACCAGGACATTCGCGCGATGGCGGTCTATCTCAACGCGTTCAACGACAATGCGGCCGACGCGCCCGCACTCGCAACGAAGCTCGAGAGCGCAACGCAAGTCACCGTCGCCTCGTCCACGGGCGCGCGGCTCTATCAGGGCGCCTGCGCCGTCTGCCACGAGGTCGGCGGCCTGCCGCTGTTCGGCAGTCGGCCCTCGCTCGCGCTCAACAGCAATCTGCACAGCGCGACATCGGACAATCTCGTGCAGGTGATCCTGCACGGCATCGCGGAGCCTGTGTCCAGCGATCTCGGCTACATGCCGGCATTCAAAAACAGCATGAGCGACGTGCAGATCGAAGAGCTCGTCACGTTCCTGCGCAGGCAGTTCGCGCCCGACAAGCCGGCGTGGACCGGCGTGCGCGAGACCATCGCGCGCGTGAGGACGTCAATGCACTAAATCAGCCGTGCTTCTTCATCTCCACCGGCGGCGTGCCGTGGGTGTGGAAGGACTCGATCGTCTTGAGGCCCCAGGCCTGGCCCTTCTTGCGCTCCTCCTCGGTCCACACGATCGGCTTCCAATCGGGCGCAAGGATGAGCCGCGCACCGGCATTGGCGACCTCGACGCGGTTGCCGCCGGGCTCGTAGACGTAGAGGAAGAAGGTCTGCTGGATCGCGTGCTTGTGCGGACCGGTCTCGATGTGGATGCCGTTCTCCAGGAAGATGTCGGCAGCGCGAAGGATCTCCTCGCGGCTGTCGAGCGCGTAGGTGACGTGGTGGAAGCGGCCGGGCGTGCCGGAATGGTCGAGCGAATAGGCAAAGTCGTAGCTCTTGTTCGACATGGTCAGCCACATCGCGGCTTCGCGGCCGTCGTTGAGCACGATCTGCTCGGTGAGCCGGCAGCCGAGATAAGTCTCGAAGAACTCGCGGTTGGCCTTGATGTCGACGGCGAGGCAGTTGAGATGGTCGAGCCGGCGCACATTGACGCCGCGCGCGGGAAAGCGTTGCGCCTGGTTCTTCAGCGCTGGTTTCAGTTCCGGCGGAGCCTGATACCATTCAGTCTCGTAATAGAGCTCGACGATATGGCCGTCGGGATCGCGGCAGCGGAAGGTCGGTCCCTGCCCCATGTCGCCGTCGATCCAGCCGATATCGAAGCCGGAGCCCTTCAGGGCGGCGACACGGCGCTCCAGCGCCTGCTGGCTGCGCGCGCGCAGCGCCATGTGCTCCATGCCTGATGTCTTCGACGCCGTGAGCTTGAGCGAATAGCGCTCGTAATCGTCCCAGCCGCGCAAGTACACCGACTCGCCCTTTTCGCCGCTGACGGTCATGCCCATGACGTCGACGAAGAACTTCAGGCTCTCATCGGGCTTGGGCGTCAGCAGTTCCATGTGGCCGAGATGGGCGAGATCGAGGATCGGTTCGGGCTGCATGGTCTCCTCCAGGCGTGGCTAGACAAGGCGTGGCTTGCGATCCCGGTCACGGAGGCGCGCAATCGGCGCCGACCGCAAACGTTAACGGGCGCGCCCGGTCGGCGCCCGCGACCGCGGGTTCATTTGCACTAATGTACAAATGATTAGGTCTCGTCAACAAACCAAAGCGCGTCTCCCGCGACCGATGCCGGCCTCGCCGGGCGAGGAGGATTGTCCCGCGAGGGGCGGACGGACTGCGCGAATGGTAAAATACTCCTTAATTTCAATTTCGCCTGCCGGCCTAGAGATGCAACATTTTCCCGCCTTTTCTGCCCACAAGTATGCATTGGGAACAAACTTCACGACCGAATTGTCGCGGATTTAACAAAGCGCCCGCATCTGCCGTTTAACCGTTTGTGCAGCCACCGCCGCGCATAGTCGGGAAAACATCTTGTCTTCTCGGGTTCATCCATCGTGACATCTTTTGGACGCGTGATTTCGGTTCGCGGATCGCTCGCCCGGGTCGGCCTCCTGGCGGAAAGCCGGATGCCGGTCTCGGAGGTTCGGGCGACCGTTGGCCGTTTCGTCAGCATCCGCAGTTCGAGCTCGGTCATCGTCGCCATGATCACCGAAGTGTCCTGCGAGAATTTGTCGAGCAGCGACAACTACATCGCGGCCGCCTCGGTCGATTTGCTCGGCGAGATCCTCAACGCCGCCGACAAGCCGAAATTCCAGCGCGGCGTCACCAATTATCCGACCATCGGCGATGCCGTCGACCTGATCACCAGCCAGGAGCTGCGCACGATCTACGCGCCGACCGGGTCGGACCAGATCAATGTCGGCTTCCTCCAGCAGGACCGCTCCGTCGTGGCCTATGTCGACATCGAGGAGATGCTGTCCAAGCATTTTGCCGTGCTGGGATCGACCGGCGTCGGCAAATCGACCGGCGTATCGCTGCTGCTCAACGAGATCCTCAAGGCGCGGCCGAACCTGCGCATCTTCCTGCTCGACGTGCACAACGAATATGGCCGCTGCTTCGGCGACCGCGCGCTGGTGCTCAACCCGCGGAACCTGAAGCTGCCGTTCTGGCTGTTCAATTTCGAAGAGATCGTCGACGTGCTGTTCGGCGGCCGCGCCGGCGTGCCCGAGGAGCTCGACGTCCTCGCCGAGGTGATTCCGATCGCCAAGGGCGTCTACACCCAGTACCAGAACGCCGACCGCATCGGCCTCAAGCGCATCGATCCCAAGCAGGTCGGCTTCACCGTCGACACGCCGGTGCCGTACCGCCTCGTCGACCTGATCTCGCTGATCGACGAGCGCATGGGCAAGCTCGAAAACCGCTCCTCGCGCATCATCTATCACAAGCTGATCTCGCGCATCGAGGCGGTCCGCAACGACCCGCGCTACGCCTTCATGTTCGACAACGCCAATGTCGGCGGCGACACCATGGCCGAGGTGATCAGCCATCTGTTCCGCCTGCCCGCCAACGGCAAGCCGATGACGGTGATGCAGCTCGCCGGCTTCCCGGCCGAGGTCATCGACTCCGTCGTCTCGGTGCTGTGTCGCATGGCTTTCGACTTCGGCCTGTGGAGCGACGGCGTCTCGCCGATGCTGTTCGTCTGCGAGGAGGCCCACCGCTACGCTTCCGCCGACCGCAACGTCGGCTTCGGCCCGACCCGCAAGGCGGTGTCGCGCATCGCCAAGGAAGGCCGCAAATACGGCGTCTATCTCGGCCTCATCACCCAGCGTCCGGCCGAGCTCGACGCCACCATCATCTCCCAGTGCAACACGCTGTTCACGATGCGTCTTGCCAACGAGCGCGACCAGGCACTGCTGCGCGCCGCGGTGTCGGACGCCGCCGCGAACCTGCTCTCCTTCGTCCCCTCGCTCGGCACCCGCGAGGTGCTGGCGTTCGGCGAAGGCGTCGCACTGCCGACGCGCCTGCGCTTCAAGGAGGTGCCGCCGCACCAATTGCCGCGCGGTGAAGCCACCATCAGCAGCGTGCCGTCCGTCACCTCCGGCCACGACATGCATTTCGTCGGCGCCGTGCTCGAGCGCTGGCGCGGCGCCACCTCGCAGCGCGACGTGCCGAACGACCCGGTGTTCTCGGCTCCGCCCGCGAAGTCGATGTCCAGCCTCGAAGCCCCGATGCTGCAACCCTCGATGGGGCTCGACCCCGACCGCTTCTCGCTGCTGAAGAAGCCGCTGCGGTAAGGCCGCAAATTCCGCTGTCATGCCCCGCGAAAGCGGGACATCCAGTATGCCGCAGCTTCTCCGTATTTCATCACCGTCTCGGAATACTGGATTGCCCGCTTTCGGGCGATGACACCGAGTGTATGGCGCGCCCCGCGGAATATCGCTGCACATTGAGGCCATTGCCCGCATCGACTATGGTTGCGCCGGCCCCTAGCCGGAACCATGCTCATGACAAAAACCGCCGCACAACGCTTCCCCGCCCCAGCGCTCGACACGCTCCCCGACGACATCCGCACGCGCCTTCTGGGCGTGCAGGAAAAGAGCGGATTCGTGCCGAACGTCTTCCTCACGCTGGCCTACCGGCCGGACGAGTTCCGCGCGTTCTTCGCCTATCACGACGCGCTGATGGAGAAGGACGGCGGCCTCACCAAGGCCGAGCGCGAGATGATCGTGGTGGCGACCTCGGCCGCCAACCAGTGCCAGTATTGCGTGATCGCGCACGGCGCCATCCTGCGCATCCGCGCCAAGAATCCGCTCATTGCCGACCAGGTCGCGGCAAACTACCGCAAGGCCGACATCACGCCGCGGCAGAAGGCGATGCTCGACTTCGCGATGAAGGTCTCGGCGGACGCACAGCGCGTCTCCGAGGAGGATTTCACAGCGCTTGCGCCCCACGGCTTCAGCGACGACGACATCTGGGACATCGCCGCGATCTCCGCTTTTTTCGCGCTGTCGAACCGCCTCGCCAATTTCACCGGCATGCGACCGAACGAGGAGTTCTACCTGATGGGGCGCCTGCCGAAGACGTAGGCTAGGCCTCCTCGACCGCGAGCGTGATCGATATCTTCATGCGGGGCGAGCCGTCCTCGCGGACATCGACGACGACACGATGCGCGCTGCCGGCGATGAAGGCGTCGCGGGCGATGGATGCGCCGGTGACAACCGCTTCCTTGCGCGCGCCTTCCATATTCACGAAATCCTGCCCGTCCTCGTCCGGAATAAAGCGGCCGTTCTCATGGATGTCGAAATGGAATCGCGGCATCAGCGGCTCAAAGTGTTGGCGACTGGTGCAAATAACGGCCGTCGAAATCGGCTAGTTCCAAAAGTTTTGGCTCGTCGAGGACAGTGACGCGGCCGCGATGGAACTCGACGATGCCATCCTGACGCAACTGCTTGATCACGCGATTGGCATGTACGGCGGTGATTCCCAGGGCTTCGCCGATCTGCTCCTGCGTCAGCGGCATCTCGAAACTGCTGCCGTCGACGCGGTCGATGAGCCTGAGGCGTTCGCGGAGCTCGATCATGACGTGGGCGAGCCGCGCCGGCGCAGGACGCTGGCCGACATTGACGATCCATTCGCGAAACATCGCGGCATCGATCAGCGTGTCCCGCCAGAACATCTCGGCAAGCGTCACCCGGCGATGGTGCAGTTTTCGCAGGGTCTCGTGATTGATGAAGCCCAGCGTGCACGGCGTCAGCGTCGTCAAATCGTGATCCATCACATGCAGAAACAGGCTCATCAGGTCCGGAATTTCGCCGGGAATGTGGATGGAGAGGATCTGCCGCTTGCCGCTCGAAATCGTCTTGGAGCGCACGCAGAAGCCATCGACGATCAGGCAGCAATCGGTTGCCCGCTCGCCGTCCCGCACGACCGGCGTCTCGGCGGGAAATTGCCGCACCGAAATCGGAAGGGCTTCGATTTCCTTGACGTCGTCCTCCGAGATGCCGGAAGAGACGCGCAGGCGACTAATTAGCGCCGCGCGGATCGCGTCGCTGGGCACGGGGGTACTCCGCGTTATTCATGGACTCTGCGCCGCAGCGCGTGCAACGAAAACCCGCGATCCGCGTCCCCGGTTCCAACAAAAGTTAAGGACGCGGCTTGCCGGCCCATGGTTGTCTTTGCGCTGACAAAGGCAAATCATGACCAAGAAGCGCAACCGTACGCGACCAGCCCTGACGCTCCAGGAGCGTCTGAACAAGTTCACGCAGGAAGCCCGCGACGCCGCCAAGGACAAGCCGGCCGGCGCCGAGCGCCACGCGCTGCTGCAGAAGGTGCGCGACGGCGAGGCCGCCGCGGAGATGGAGCGCCTGCTGTCCACACCCGCGTCGCAAAATCCGAAGTGATGGAGCGGCCGCTGTGCTGCTTGCGGCTGCCCGAGCGCTACGGCGCTAGCGTTTCGCCATCAAGTCGAGCGCCGGGGCAAAGCGCTCGGAGAATGTCAGGGTTTTGGCGTGGTGAACCGCGGCAAACGATGCCGAAATTCCTGCTGAAGCGACGGCGAGCAAGGCGATGGCGAAAACCAGACGGCGCATTTCGGCCTCCTGTGTGAGCTCGGCTACCCCATAGGATGGGACGGCTCTGTTTCAGGACGGCTTCGTCGGCGCGGAAAATGGTGTCGCTCAAGCGGCTGTGATGAGATCCGGCTTATCCGGCCGCGCGCCCGTAACCAACTAATCATGGTGGTCGTTGTCCTGCGACCGTGCGCGTGCCGGGAATTCTCCCTGTGCCATCACGATCGCGATTCGCAAGACTGCAGCGACAAGCAGCATCTGCCGGCATGTGGAGTGATCAGGGAATACTCAAATGAAAGTCGTTATTCGGAAGCTCAATGGTCTGTGGCATCTCATTGTCGGGTCATGCCAGATCCGAACGCCCTTCCTGGAAACCCAGGACCGCGCGCTGGTCGTCAACTACGCTCGCCGCGCCTACCCCGGCGCCAAGATCTACCAGCGCGACTGATGCGTATGCTGCGCGCCTAATCATCGTCCGCCGGCCCGCACCAGCCCGGCAGATAGATCGCATCTTTGCTCTTGGCCGCGGCCAACGCCTTTTCGAGCGCCGTGTCGAAATTGGCGTCCACCGCCTTGCGCGAGAGTTTCCGGCGCAGAAAATCGGCCCACAGGAATTCCGAGAACGGCGTGGTGTCCTTGGCGAAGCCACCCATGCGGCGGAGCTCGCCGGCAAGGCTGCGGAACGGGTCGTCCTTGAGGTCGACCACCGATTTCGGCAAATCGCGGAACGGCCGCCGCTCGCCCTTGGCGTCGTAGGGATAGACCCAGCGCTTGTTGTCCATCACGCCCCAGAACGCCTCGCGCTCGACCATCCTGAGATCGCCGACCACGGTCACCAGCACCTCCTCGATGCCCTCGTCATGCAGCGCGCGGCCGAGATGATGATGGTCGATCACGTAGTAGCGCTGGTCGGGTCCGTAGACGACGGGGATCATGTGGCTGCCGAGCAGCTCGGACTGCTTCTTCTTGCCGTGTTCGCGCCAGCGCTTGCGCTTCTCCTTGACCTCGCGCATGCCGACCGTCATCTGCGTCGGCCGGAGCGACAGGATCGGCACCGGATGCACTCTCGGCTCGCGCGCGTTGGTGGTCATGGTCGAAGGGCCCTCGCCTGGTTGTAATGGGTGATCCGGTTCCCTCGATTATGCCATGGGCCCTGCGGCGGCAAAATGCGTTCGACGCCCTTCCAGGACGGTTGCTGCGGCGCACCCCGGGAACGACCATGAAAGATAGTGCGAAAGCGCAATGCACGTGCGCGTTGAGAAGATTTTCTGCAACGCCTTCGCCACGTGTGCTATCTGAAATCGCTGCTTCGGAGTGATCCCCGCACCATGAAAACCCAGCGGCCCATCAGCTCGGATGAGGAGCACCGGGTGCTCCAGTTCAGGCCGCGCAACGCGCCTTCGCCGGCGGTGCAACGGGGCAGCGGCACCGTGCAGCCGCTGCGCGTCGCACCCGAGCCGCTCGACCTGTCGCGCTACGAGCGGCCCCGCCCCGAGCCGGACCATTTCCGCCACCGCATGCTCGCCAATATCGCCGCGCTCGCCTTCACCATCGCGCTGACTGCGGTCGGGATCTGGCTCGCGGTGAGCATCGCCGACCTGCGCCGGACCCAGGATTGCGTGCTGATGGGCCGCCGGGACTGCGCCAGGATCGCGACGCCGCAGATTTAGCCACGGCCCGCCTCCAGTCCCCCGGCGAAAGCCCAGCCGACGGCATCCCCAGCCCCTGTCCCCGAGGCCGTCCGGCTCCATTGAACTCAGGGCGGCGCTCCGATATACGGGCTTTCGACCCGGCCAGAGGGGGGGTTGAGGGCGTCATCAGGGGCGCGATGCCCACCCACCATGCCACTCTGGAAAATCTGACAAATATCCGCAATATATCAAAGGCTTAGTGATGTCCTCCACATTCGATCAGGTCGCTACGATCATCGCTGAAACCTGCGACATTCCGCGCGACACGATCACGCCCGATAGCCACGCCATCGATGACCTTGGCATCGACAGCCTCGATTTTCTGGACATCGCGTTCGCGATCGACAAGCAGTTCGGCATCAAGCTGCCGCTGGAAAAGTGGACCCAGGAGGTCAACGACGGCAAGGCGACCACGGAACAGTATTTCGTGCTGAAGAATCTGTGCGCCCGCATCGACGAACTGGTTGCGGCCAAGGGCGCGGGCGCCTAAGCGCGCAGTCATGCAACTCGAATACTTCCACATGATCGATCGCGTCGTCGACCTCAACGTCGACGCGAAGACGATCGTCGTCGAGGCGCAGGTCCCGAAGGAGAGCACCATCTTCGAGGGGCACTTCCCGGGCTATCCGCTGATGCCCGGCGTGCTCCTGATCGAATCGATGGCGCAGGCCTCGGGCTGGCTTCAGCTCGGCGTGCTCAAGTTCGAGCGCATGCCGATCCTGGCCGCCGTCAAGGAGGCCAAGGTCCGCGGCTCGGTGTTCCCCGGCGATCTCATGAGCATCGAGGCGACCCTGTCGCATCAGGGCTCGGGCTACGCGGTGACCGAGGCCAAGATCAGGGTCGGCGGCAAGCTGCGCGCGAATTCGACGCTCACCTTCACGCAGATCCCCTTCCCCAATGCGGATATGCGCGGCTACATGGACGCGGTCGCCAAACGCGTCGGCTTTCCGCAACAGGCCGTATCGCCATGACTGACACTGCTTCGAAGCCCGGCCAGACGGAAGTCTGGATCACCGGCATTGGCCTTGCCACCTCACTCGGCGAAGGCCTGGACGCCAATTGGGCCGCGCTTCAGGACAAGCGCATCAATGTCGACGAGAAGGGCTTTGCGCCCTACATCGTGCATCCCCTGATGCCCGTGAGCTTCGACAGCCAGATCCCGAAGAAGGGCGACCAGCGCCAGATGGAAGCCTGGCAGCGCATCGGCACCTATGCCGCGGGGCTTGCGCTCGACTCCGCCGGGATCAAGGGCAACAAGGACATCCTGTCGAAGATCGACATGGTGGTCGCCGCCGGCGGCGGCGAGCGCGATCTCAACGTCGATACCGGCGTGCTCACGGCTGAGGCCAAGGGCGCCAATGCGCCCGGTTTCCTCAACGAACGGCTGATGAGCGATCTCCGGCCGACGCTGTTCCTGGCCCAGCTCTCGAACCTGCTCGCCGGCAACATCGCCATCGTGCACGGTCTCGGCGGCACCTCGCGCACCTTCATGGGCGAAGAGGTCGCGGGCGCCGATGCCGCCCGCATCGCATTGGCGCGCATCGCCTCGGGCGAGAGCGACATCGCGCTGATCGGCGGCTCGCACAATGGCGAGCGCAAGGATCTCATGGTCCTCTACGAATTCGGCGACTTCAATCTGAAGGACAAGTTCGCTCCGGTGTGGGCGCGCAAGGACCACGCCGGCTTCGCACTGGGATCTGCCGGCGCGTTCCTGGTGCTGGAATCGAAGGCGCATGCGGAGGCACGCGGCGCAAAGCCGTTCGCAAAGCTGTCGAGCGTCGTTGCCGACCTCGCCCGGCGCAAGCAGCCCGGCGACATGGCCGCGACGCTGGAGAAGCTCTGGGACAAGCTGCCCAGGCGCGAGGGCAAGGGCGCGATCATCTCAGGCGCGACCGGCGCGGAGCCCGCGACCTCGGAAGAGCGCGGCTTCCTGAAGAGCCACGCCGACTTCCCGGTGCGCTCGACCGGCACGATGTTCGGTCACACCATGGAAACGCAATTCCCGCTTGGCATTGCGCTCGCTGCGCTGTCGATCTCGCGCGGCGCGCTGTTCCCGCCGAATGATTCGACCGGGACCGAGATTGAAATGCAGGGGGCGCCCACCCAGATTGTGGTGGTGGGAGCCGGACACTGGCGCGGCGAAGGCATGGCGCTGGTCGAGGCCGTGAGCTGAAGCGCGCCTGCGCTTTGGCCGGATGATGCTCTAGCTTGATCGGGGGATCGACATGACTGCACCACGCGACAAACTCGGGCGTCCCGTCGTCGTCGTCACCGGCATGGGCATCATGACCTCGCTCGGTGCCGGCAAGGCCGACAATTGGGCCAAGCTCGTCGCCGGCGAATCCGGCATCCGCACCATCACGCGCTTTCCGGTCGACGGCCTGAAGACGACGATGGCCGGAACGGTGGATTTCGTCAGCGTCGATCCGTTCTCCTCCACCGGCCTGTCCGAGCGGATGGCCGAACTCGTGACGGAGGAAGCGCTCGCGCAGGCCGGCATCGGCGCCAAGGCCGATTTCCCCGGTCCCCTCTTCCTCGCCGTTGCGCCGGTCGAGGTCGAATGGCCGCAGCGCCGCGAGCTTGGCCGCGCCGTCGGCGCGCCCGACTTCACCTATGACGATCTCCTGCGCATCTCCGGCGGCGGCAAATACAGCGCCTATCATCACCGTTTCATGTTCGGCTCGGTGGCCGCGCACCTCGCCGAGACCTTCGGCACCAAGGGCTCGCCGATCTCGCTGTCGACGGCCTGCGCCTCGGGCGCGACCTCGATCCAGCTCGGCGTCGAGGCGATCCGCCGCGGCGAGACCGATGCCGCGCTGTGCGTCGCGACCGACGGCACCGTGAATCCGGAAGCGTTGGTACGCTTCTCGCTGCTCTCGGCACTGTCGACCCAGAACGATCCGCCGCAGGCCGCCTCCCGTCCCTTCTCCAAGAACCGCGACGGCTTCGTCATGGCTGAAGGCGCCGGTGCGCTCGTGCTGGAAAGCTACGAGGCTGCCACCGCGCGCGGCGCAAAGATTCTCGGCGTGATCGCCGGCTGCGGCGAGCTCACCGATTCCTTCCATCGCACCCGCTCGTCTCCTGATGGGAAGCCGATCATCGGCTGCATGAACAAGACGCTGGCCGATGCCGGCATGACGCCGGACCAGATCGACCACATCAACGCGCACGGCACCGCGACGCCCGAGAACGACAAGATGGAGTACAACACGACATCGGCCGTGTTCGGCGATCTCGTCTCGAAGATCCCGGTCACCTCCAACAAGTCGATGGTCGGCCACACCATCTCGGCCGCAGGCGCAGTCGAGGCGATCTTCTCGCTGCTCACCCTCGAGCATCAGCGCATCCCGCCGACGATCAACTACGACAATCCGGATCCCACGATCCTGTTCGACGTGGTCGGCAACAAGGCGCGCGACGCCCGCGTCACCGCGGTGATGTCGAACTCGTTCGGCTTCGGCGGCCAGAACGCCTCGCTGATCCTGACCCGCGAACCGGCCTGACCGGACGCATGGCGCTGCTTCCTGCGAGCACGAAGGCCCGCGCGCGGGAGGCAGCAAAGTCGATCGGCGGAGGCCTGATCGGCGCGGCCACCGTCGGCCTGCTCCGCACCACGCGTTATTTCGATCCGGCCAAGACCTCGGACTTCTTCGCGCGCGTCGTCAAACTGATCGGGCCGCGCCTGCGCGAGCACCGCATCGGCCGCGCCAACCTCACCGCTGCCTTTCCCGAGAAATCGCCGGAAGAGATCGAGCAGATCCTGATGGGCGTGTGGGACAATCTCGGCCGCGTCGGCGCCGAATTCGCCCATATGGACCGCGTCTGGGACTATGACCGCGACAATCCGGACAAGAGCCGGATCGAGCTGCCGCCGCGCAGTATCGAGCTGTTCGACCAGATCCGCGACGACGGCAAGCCGGCGCTGATCTTCGCCGCGCATCTGGCCAATTGGGAATTGCCCGCGCTCGCCGCCGTCGCGCACGGGCTGGATGCCGCGATCCTCTACCGCCGGCCCAACATCGCCTCTGCCGACCGCATCATCCAGGAGATGCGCCAGGTCAACATGGGCACGCTGATCCCGGCGGGACGTGATGCGCCGCTGCGCCTCGCGCAGGCGCTCAAGGACGGCAAGCACGTCGCCATGCTGATCGACCAGTATCTGACCGGTGGCGTCGAGGTCACCTTCTTCGGCCGCAAGACCCGCGCCAACCCGATGCTGGCCCGCCTGCTCCGCCAGGTCGAATGCCCGATCCACGGCGTCCGCATCATCCGCCTGCCCGACGGCCGCTTCACCGCCGAGCTCACCGAAGAGGTCCCGCCGGTGCGCGATGCCGAGGGCAAGATCGACATCCAGGGCACGACGCAGGCGATCACCAGCGTGGTGGAAAGCTGGGTCCGCGAGCATCCCGAGCAGTGGCTGTGGCTGCACCGAAGGTGGCGGTGAACTTTGCTCCGTCCTTGCGAGCGCAGCGAAGCAATCGAGAATCTTTCCGCAGAAACAGTCTGGATTGCTTCGTCGCTTAGCTCCTCGCAACGACGTTGAGAGCAGCCCTCACCGCCCCGTCTTCACCTTGGTCCAGAGCCGATTGATGATCCGCTGCGTCGCCGGCTCACGCGCCGTGATGACGAACAGCTTTGCGAGCGTCGCCTCGTCCGGATAGATGTTCTTGTCGTTCAAGATCTTCGGATCGACCAGCTTCTGGCTGGCGAGGTTGCCGTTGGCGTAGGACAGGAAGTCCGAGTTCTTGGCGGCGACATCAGGACGGTAGAGATAGTTGATCAGCGCGTAGGCTTCCGCGACGTTCCTGGCATCCGCGGGGATCGCGAGATTGTCGAAGAACATCTGCGCGCCCTCCTTCGGAATGGTGTAGCCGATCTCGACGCCGCTCTTGGCTTCCGCGGCGCGGGCGCGGGCCTGCATGATGTCGCCTGACCAGCCGACCACGAAGCAGATCTCGCCGGTGGCGAGCGCACTCAAATATTCGGAGGAGTGAAACTTGCGCACCGAGGGCCGGACCTTGGCGACGATATCGGCGGCCTTCTCGAGGTCCGCCTGCCTGGTCGAGTTCGGATCGAGCCCGAGATAGCTCAGCGCCGCCGGAAAGATGTCGTCGGCGGAATCCAGCATGTGGACGCCGCAGTCCTTGAACTTGGCGAGGTTCTCCGGCTTGAAGACGATGTCCCAGCTGTCGATCTTCGCGTCCGGCCCGAGGATCTGCTTCACCTTGGCGACGTTGTAGCCGATCCCCGTCGTGCCCCACATGTAATTGGCGGCATAGACATTGCCGGGGTCGTAGATGCCAAGCCGCTGCGTCACCACCGGCCAGGCATTGGCGAGATTGGGCAGCTTCGACTTGTCGAGCTTCTGGAAGATGTTGGCCTTGATCTGGCGCTGGAGGAAATAGGCGGTGGGAACCACGACGTCATAGCCGGACTTGCCGGCCATCAGGCGTGTCTCCAGCGTCTCGTTGGCATCGAAGGTGTCGTAGACCACCTTGATGCCGGTCTCCTTGGTGAAGGCCTCCAGGACGTCCGGCGCCATGTAGTTGGACCAGTTGTAGAAGTTGACGACGCGCTCCTCGGCCCCTGCGGGAGGTGAGAGCAACGTCAGCACGGCGGCGATTGCAAAACCAAGGCAAAGCCTGGAGCGGCTGACGTTGGTCATCTGGATCTACCTCTTGCGTCCGCGCACCGCATCCGACAGCCGCTCCAGCGCGGTGTCGAGGGTTTCGTCCTTCTTGGCGAAGCAGAAGCGCACCACCGAGGTCACGGGGTCCTGCTCGTAGAAGGCCGAGACCGGGATCGCCGCCACCTTGTAGTCCTTCACGATCCGCCAGCAGAACTCGGTGTCGCTCTCGTTGAGCCCGAGCGGCGACAGGTCGACGGTGAGAAAGTAGGTGCCTTGCGACTTCAGCACGGGGAAGCCGAGGCTTTCGAGGCCCTTGGTCAGCCGATCCCTGCTCCGCGTCAAATCCTTGCGCATCGACAGGAAGTAGTCGTCGGATTTGCCGAGACCGTAGGCGACGGCGGCCTGCAGGTTCGGTGCGGTGGTGAAGGTCAGGAACTGGTGCACCTTGGCGGCGACGCGCAGCAGCGGCGGCGCGGCGCAGACGAAGCCGATCTTCCAGCCCGTCAGCGAGAAGATCTTGCCGGCCGAGCCGACCTTGATGGTGCGCTCGCGCATGCCGGGGATGGTGATCAGCGGGATGTGCTTGTGCTCGTCGAAGGTGACGTGCTCCCAGACCTCGTCGCAGATCGCGATGACGTCGAACTCCTGGCAGTAGCGCGCGAGCAGCTCGAGATCCTCGCGCGGATAGACCACCGCGGACGGATTCAGGGGATTGTTGAACAGCACCGCCTTGGTCTTTGAATTGAAGACGCTTTTCAGCATGTCCTCATTCAGCCGCCAGTGCGGCGGCTCGAGCCGGACGAGACGCGGAATGCCGCCGGCCTGCCGAATGATCGGCAGATAGGAATCATAGACCGGCTGGAAGCAGACCACCTCGTCGCCCGGCTGGACCACCGCGAGGATCGCCGAAGTCAGCGCCTCGGTGCCGCCGGAGGTGACCATCACCTCGCTCATCGGATCGAGCTTGAGGCCGTGCCAGTGGCCGTAATGGGTCGCGATCGCCTGGCGCAGCTCCGGCAGGCCCATCATCGACGGATACTGGTTGTAGCCGTTCAGCGAGGCCTCGGCCGCGGCGCGGCGGATATCCTCGGGGCCGGGATCGTCAGGAAAGCCCTGGCCGAGATTGATGGCGGCATTGTCGCGCGCGGCCTGCGACATCGCCTCGAAGATGGTGACGGGAAGGTCGGAGAAGACCTTGTTCAGGGAAGAGCTTTTCGACATCGGCCCGGTCAGCCACCGACCTTGCTGGGAAGCCCCGCCGCTTTCCAGCCGAGCATGCCGCCGGCCAAATGCTTGTCGTAAGGCAGGCCCGCCGCCTGCGCCGCGAGCGAGGCCGTGACCGAGCGCTTGCCGGAGCGGCAGGCGAACACGACCTGCTTGCCTTGCGGATCGGGAATCGCCTTGGGGTCGAAGGTCGAGAGCGGAACCACGACGCCGTACGGATAGGCTTCGGCTTCGACCTCGTTCGGCTCGCGCACGTCGACGAGCAGATAGCGGCCTTCCTCGACACCCTTGGAGACCTCGTCCGGGGTCAGATCCTGTACCTGGTTTGCCACATCATCCTCCAACGTCGCGCCTGCCGGCCGGGGCGATCCCGGCCGGCGGCAACCTCGCCTCTCGGCCGGCGAAAATCAAGCGCTACAAAGGCTTGAGCCGCGCGGCGCAAGTTAAAGCTAAATCGCAGCGACTTGAAGTGTGGCTTTCGGGACCCTGAAAAACCTGCTCCGGCCCGCACCGCGCATTCGGTGTCATTCCCCGCGAAAGCGGGGAATCCAGTACGCCGCGGCTCCTCGGTTCAACCACAAACGTCTCGGCGTACTGGGTCGCCCGGTCAAGCCGGGCGACGACGTCGGTGGAGCTAGATCGTCACCTGGGTGCCGACCTCGACCACACGGCCGCTCGGGATCTGGAAATAGTCGGTGGCGTCGTTGGCGGAGCGGCTGAGCGAGATGAACAGCCGGTCCTGCCAGCGCGGCATGCCGGAATGGGCGGCGGGCTTGAGCGCTCTGCGCGACAGGAAGAACGAGGTCGACATGATGTCGAACTGCCAACCGAGCTTGCGGGCGATGGCGAGGGCCTTCGGCACGTTGGGCGATTCCATGAAGCCGAACTTCAGCGTCACCTTGGAGAAGGTCGGCGAGATCTGCTCCAGCTTGACGCGCTCGGCCGGATCGATCCGCGGGGTCTGCGCGGTCTCGATGGTGAGAATGACGTTCTTCTCGTGCAGCACCTTGTAGTGCTTCAGACTGTGCATCAGCGCGGTCGGCGCGCTGAGGGGATCGCTGGTCAGGAACACGGCCGTGCCGGGCACCCGCTGCGGCGGCCGCTTCTCCAGCATCGCGACGAGGTCGGCGAGCGGGAATTCGAGCTTGCGCGATTTCTCGAATAGCAGCCGGCTGCCGCGCCGCCACGTGTACATCAGGATGATCATGAGCGCGCCGAGCGCCAGCGGCACCCAGCCGCCCTCGAACACCTTGAGCAGGTTTGCGGCGAGGAAGGTCAGGTCGAGGAACAGGAACGGCACGATCAGGGCGGCGGCGGCGAACGGCGACCACCGCCAGACCTTCCAGATCACGACGAAGCCCATCATCGCCGTGACCACCATGGTGCCGGTGACGGAGATGCCGTAGGCGGAGGCCAGCGCGCTGGAGGAACGGAACAGCAGCACCAGCAGCACCACCGCCACCAGCAGCAGCTGGTTGATGCGCGGGATGAATATCTGGCCGGAATGGGCTTCGGATGTATGGCGAATTTCGAAGCGCGGCAGCAGCCCGAGCTGGATCGCCTGGCGCGTCAGCGAATAGGCACCGGTGATGACCGCCTGGCTCGCGATCACGGTCGCAGCGGTCGCGAGCACGACCATGCAGCCGCGGAAAAAGCCTTGCGGGAAGAGCTGGAAGAACGGGCTGACGATCGCGCCGGGATCGCCAAGCACGAGCGCGCCCTGCCCCAGATAGTTCAGGGCCAGCGACGGCAGCACGATGAAGAGCCAGGCGGTCTGGATCGGCCGCTTGCCGAAATGGCCGAGATCGGCATAGAGCGCCTCGGCACCGGTGACCGCCAGGAACACGGCGCCCAGCGTCACGAAGCCGATGATGCCGTGGTGCAGCATGAAGGACACGGCGTAGAGTGGGTTCAGCGCGAACAGCACCTGCGGCTGCTGGATAATGGGGTGGATCGCGGCGATCGCGATCACCGCGAACCAGACGCACATGATCGGGCCGAAGAACGCGGCGACACGGGCGGTGCCACGCGACTGCACGGCGAACAGGCCGACCAGGATCACCACAGTCAGCGGCACGACATAAGGCTCGAACGTCAGGGTGACGTCCTTCATGCCCTCGATGGCCGACAGCACGGAAAGTGCGGGGGTGATGACGGCGTCGCCGTAGAACAGGGCGCCGGAGATGATACCGAGCAGGACGATGGTCGCTCCGCCAGTGCCGACCGCGCGCTGGGCCAGCGCCATCAGCGCGAGCGTGCCGCCCTCGCCGTTGTTGTCGGCCCGGAGCAGGATCACGACATATTTGAGCGTCACCACGACGATGAGCGCCCACAGGATCAGCGAGAGCACGCCCAGCACGGCCGCGGGCGTCGCGAGCCCTTCGGCGCCCGAGGCCGCCGTCACCGCCTCGCGGAACGCGTAGAGCGGGCTGGTACCGATGTCGCCATAGACGACCCCGATGCTGCCGAGCGTCAGCGCGCCGAAGCGGGCGGTGGTGTGGGCGTCGCCATGCCCATTGGCCGCCGCCGTTTCCGGGGCGGGGATTGCTACGTCGCTTGTCATGGGAGAGCCCAGTGGCCTCTAAAAAATGCTTCGCTGCACAACGGCGGAAGAGCGCGCGGCTTATAGTCCTGCGCCGCCGGCATAGCCTAGCCCGAATCTGGGCCCTCGCCATGCGAATTTTGCATGGGTCCGCCGATTGCGTTCAAATGGTGACTTGCGTGCCAACTTCAACCACCCGCCCTGTGGGAATCTGGAAATAGTCGGTGGCGTCATTGGCGGACCGGCTCAGCGCGATGAACAAATGGTCCTGCCACAGCGGCATGCCCGACTGCGCCGAGGCCTTCAGCGACCGCCGCGACACGAAGAACGACGTCGACATGATGTCGAACTGCCAGCCCTGCTTGCGCGCGATCGCAAGTGCCTTGGGCACGTTCGGCTGTTCCATGTAGCCGAAGCGCAGGCGGACCTTGAAGAACTTGTCGCTGATCTTCTCCATCCGGAAACGTTCCGACAGATCGACCCGCGGCGTATGCGCGGTCTCGATGGTCAGGATCACGTTGTGCTCGTGCAGCACCTTGTTGTGCTTGAGATTGTGCAACAGCGCGGTCGGCACGAAAGAGGGATCGCTGGTGAGGAATACGGCGGTGCCCTTGACGATGTGCGGCGGCCGCTTCTCCAGGCTCCGGATCAGATCGTCGAGCGGCACCTCGATCCGCCGCGTCTTCTGGATCAGGATTGCCGAGCCTTTCCGCCACGTCCAGATCGTCCCGGCCATGGCGGCACCGAACAGCAGCGGCACCCAGGCGCCCTCGAGCAGCTTGAGCAGATTGGCACTGAAAAAACTTATGTCGACGACGACGAAGGGCAAGATCACGGCCGCAGCCGCGGCAGCACGCCAGTTCCACAACTTCCAGATTACGATAAAGCCCATGATGCCGTCGGCGACCATGGTGGTGGAGACCGCGATGCCGTAGGCCGAGGCCAGGTTGCTGGGGGTGTGGAACAGCAGCACCAGCAACATCACGCCGATCAGCAGCAGCCGGTTGACGCGCGGCAGATAGATCTGACCGGCATGGGTTTCGGAGGTGTAGCGCACCTCGAATCGCGGCAGGAGGCCGAGCTGCACCGCCTGATAGACCAGCGAGTAGGCGCCGGTGATCACCGCCTGGCTCGCGATCACGGTTGCGGCGGTCGCCAGGCCCACCAGCGGCAGCACCAGGCTCTCGGGCACCATGCGGTAGAACGAATGCTCGATCGCGCCGGGATCGGACAGCACCAGCGCGCCCTGCCCGAAATAGTTGATCAAGAGCGCAGGCAGCACGAAGAACATCCAGGCCGACTGGATCGGCTTGCGGCCGAAATGGCCGAGATCGGCGTAGAGCGCTTCGCCCCCGGTCACCGCGAGGAACACGGCACCCAGCGTCACCAGGCCGATCGTGCCGTGCGACAGCAGGAATTGCAGGGCGTAATAGGGATTGATCGCGGCCAGTACCGACGGATCGTCGGCAATGTGAACGGCGCCCATCACCGCGATGACGGTGAACCAGATCACCATCACCGGCCCGAAGGCCGAAGCCACCAGCGCCGTCCCCTTGCTCTGGACCGCAAAGAGCAATGCCAGGATGAGGACGGTGAGCGGCACGACGTAGTGCTCGAAGGCAGGCGTTGCGAGCTTGAGGCCCTCGACCGCCGACAGCACCGAGATCGCCGGTGTGATCATGGAATCGCCGATGAACATGGAGGCGCCGACCACGCCGAGGGCGAGCAGGAACCAGCTCCGCCGTCCGAGCGCGCGCTGGCCGAGCGCCATCAGCGAGAGCGTGCCGCCCTCCCCGTTATTGTCGGCGCGCAGCAGCAGCAGGACGTATTTGGCGGTGACGACGATCAAGAGCGCCCAGAGGATCAGCGAGAGCACGCCGAGCACCATGACCCGTGAGACCGGCTCGCCATGGGCCGCGCCCCTGACCGCCTCGTGGAATGCGTAGAGCGGTGATGTGCCGATATCGCCGAAGACGACGCCGATGCTCCCGAGCGTCAGGCCCCAGAAACCCGAGGTGACCGGCCCGTCCTGAGCTTCGGTCGATGTGATGCTCGCCGTCATGTGAAACTGGAAACGCTTCTTCCCGAGAATTGATCCGGCGCCTTTTGACGGTTCCGGCGCGCCTGTCAATCGGAGCCCCACCATAGCAGCCGGCGGGGCAGATGCTGTGACGATGCAGCAACGGTCGTTGCCAGCGCGACGACATGCCTCAGGTAGGATGGTAGCGCAAGCGCCTAGGGCGCGAGTCGATGGCTCCCCTCCCTCGAAAACGCTCTACGGCTTCAAATTCGGCGGCAGCGGCGGATCTTCGCGCATCAGGGTGATGGTCACCCGCCGGTTGGCGGCGAGCGAGGGATCGTCCGGAAACAGCGGCTGGGTGTCCGCCTTGCCGGCGACGGCAAAGACGTGCGAGGCCGGCAGCCCCTCACGCTCGAGGATCTGGCGCACGGCATTGGCGCGGTCGGCCGACAGGTCGAAGGCACCGTAATCGCTGCGGACCGGCACGAAGCCGGCCGCGGTATGGCCGGCGATGGAGACGCGGAGCGGCGTCGCCTTGAGCGGAATCGCGAGCTTCTCGATCAGGCGGCGGGTGCGGTCATAGGGCACCTTGGAGCCGTCGGCGAACATCGAGCGGCCGTCCTGGTCGACGATCTCCAGATTGAGGCCCTGCTTGGTCTCCTCGAACATGATGTGCTTGGACATCTCGGTCAGTTCCGGCATGTCCTGCAAGGCCTGGCGCAGCGAGGCCGCAGCGAGCGCGAAATTGCGGTCGACCTTGATCTTCGCCCCTGACGTCTTGTCGCGGTCCTCCTGATCCGGCGTCGGCGTGTTAGAGGCATCCTCGGGCTGGATGTGATCGACGTTCTTCAGCCGCGGGCGGGTCGGCAGGCCGTCGGATTCGACGATGCCGGCGTAGCGCGCTTCGCTCTGCACGCCGAAGGCGTCGCGCATCGAGCCGGCGACGATCTTCAGCTTGTTGGCGTCCTGGGTCGAGAACGCGACGAGCATCACGAAGAAGCTCATCATCAGGCCCATCAGGTCGGCGAAGGTCACGAACCAGCCGTGACCGCCACCGTGAGCATCGCCGCGCTTCTTCTTGGCCATCTCTCAATATCCGGACCGGGCGGCCTTAGGCCGGCACCGGCTCGCCTTCGGCGTGACGATGCTTCTCCGGCAAATAGGCCAGCAGCATTTCGCGCACGAGCGTCGGGCTCTTGGAGTCGCGGATCATCAGGATGCCGTCGATGATCAGGGTGCGGTTGGTTTCCTCGTCGAGCAGCTTGCCGTGCAGCTTGTCGGCGATCGGCAGACAGAACAGGTTCGCGACGAGCGCGCCGTAGAGCGTCGCAAGCAGCGCGGTCGCCATGAACGGACCGAGCTTGGAGGGGTCGGTCATGTTCGCGAACATCTGCACCATGCCGATCAGCGTGCCGATCATGCCGAAGGCCGGTGCGCAGTCGCCGATGGCGCGGTAGATCTTGCTGCCTTCGTCGAGGTGCATCAGGAAGTTGTCGCGGTCGCGCTCGAGATTGTCGCGGATGAAGTCGAGGTCGTAGCCGTCGGCGACGTAGCGGATGCCCTTGGCGAGGAACGGCTCGTCGGTCTCGACCTTTTCGAGGCCCACAGGGCCCTGCTTGCGGGCGATCTCGGCGATGCGGGCGAGCTCGTCGACGAGGTCGTGGGCGGACAGGCGGCTCATGGTGAAGGCGAACTTGGCGCCGAGCGGAAGGCCGTGCAGCAGCGCCGAGAGCGGAAAGCGGATCATGGTGGCGGAGATCGAGCCGCCGAAGATGATGATCATGGCATGTTCGGAGATGAACATATGCAGGTCGCCGCCCATGAAGATCATCATCGTGATGACGATGATGCCCGCAATGAGCCCGACGCTCGTCATGATATCCATGGGACACTCCAACGCGAACGCAACAACGGCCGTCCTGGCCGCTGGCGCGGCCCAACCCCGAACCGCACCGGAAACCCTAGAGCGCCGCCCTTAAAGCCGCGTAAAGGTTAAGTTGAGGCGGCGCGCCAGAGGTGCGCAGCGCGCTGAATGAAGGCCGGCTTTGCCGCCCGCCAACAGGAATTTCAACGCTTCGCTAACCATAATTGCGGCGCACTAGGACGACAGGCCCGTCAGTTCCAGGCTGAGGGCACGGAGGCGCTTGCGCGCGTCGGCATCGTAGGCCTGCGGATTAGCGCGCGCCTCGCTCATGCCGTTGAAGAACAGGCCACTCTTGTCAGCGACATCGTCGCCCTCGACGAGGTGCAGGATCGCTGCACCGCCTTGCTCCACCGTCGAGATCGGCGTGACGCCGCCGGCACGCACCATCGTGGTGTTCATGTAGGTCGCAGGATGCAGCGAGTTGACCGTGATACCGGCCCCTCTCAACTCGTCCGCGAAATCGATGGTGAACATGATCTGCGAAAGCTTGCTCTGCGCATAGGCACGCGAGCCGCTGTAGCCTTTCGTGATCATGACGTCGTCGAAATCGATCGGGTGCTGGCCGAGGGAAGCGACATTGACGATACGCGACGGCGCCGCAGCCTTGAGCAACGGCAGCAACAGATGGGCCAGCAGGAAACCGGAGAGGTAATTCACGGCAAAGCGCAGCTCGTGACCGTCGGCGCTGACCTGTCGTTCCGGCCCATCGTTCTGCGAGCCGATGCCGGCATTGCTGATGAGGACGTCGATGCGCTGGTGATCGCGTTTCACAGCGTCGGCAAGCGCGCGCGTGCCCGCCATCGACGACAGATCGGCCTGGTAGAAGGTCGGCGCGGCACCGCCGGCCTTCGCGATCTCGTCGCTCAAGACCTTCGCACGCGCCGCATTACGGCCATGGATCAGGACCCTTGCACCGTCTTCGGCCAGCCGGCGCGCGACGTAGCGGCCGACGCCGTCGGTCGAGCCGGTGACCAGGATCGTCTTGCCATTCATCTTCATCGTGCGTCCTCCGGCTGCGGCCCTGCGCCACATCCGCGGCGAGAGACGATGCAGTATTCTGTGGCCGTGCGACATGCTCCATCACGGGAGCCGTTTTACAATGTTGACGCTGTTCAGCCTTCTCACCGCGCTGCCCGCGGTCCTGGCGCTTCACCTGCTCGAGCCGGAGCTGGTCCTGCCGGCATTCAGCGTGTTGCTCTTTGTCGAGGCCGGCTTCGCCGTGATCGCGGCACACTTGATTCATCTGCCGGACAATGCGGACGATATCACCCTGTGGGATCTCGCCGGCGGCTTCACCCTGATCGGATGCGCCGCCGCAGTGTTCGGCGAGCCGGATCAGGCCGCCCTGTTTCTGGAACACGGCGGCCCACGGCCGGCATCGCGGCCGTAGGCCTTATTCAGACCTTTAATGGATCTCAGCCGAGCGTTTCAGCGCGGCCTTCAGCTTCTCCAGCGAGAAGTCGGGGCTGCGGGCGATCTCCAGGATCGGCGTTTCGCGGCGGCCGCAGAGCTCGGCGGCCTCGGGCAGCTTGGCCGCGATGTCGCGCGGGATCACGATGGCGCCATGCTGGTCAGCATGGATGAGATCGTCGGATTTCACGGTCATGCCGGCGACGCGGACCTCGCCGCCAAAGCTCTCGGCGTGCACCCATGCATGCGACGGGCCGATCGAGCCGGCCAGCGCCTGGAAGCCAGGGGCCCATTGCGGGATGTCGCGGATCGAGCCGTCGGTGATGACGCCGAGGCAGCCGAGCGCCTTGTGCACGTTGCTCTGCACCTCGCCCCAGAACGCGCCGTAGCCGACATCGGGACCGTCGATGTCCTGGATCACCGAGATGCGCGGCCCAAAGCCGGTGCCGACATATTCGTAATATTCGATGCGGCGCCTGGACTGCTCTTCGGCCGGCAGCGAAGACTTCAGCACCGAGCGGATCGCGACCGTGCGGGCATAGCCGACGATCGGCGGCAACTCGGGGAACGGGCAGACCAGTTGCTTGGTGGTGTAGCCGATCAAGCGGCGTTCGGGTGCCACGATCTCCATGGCGTTGCAGATCGTCGGGGTGTCATAGCGGCCCAGCGCTTCGAGGACGGAAGCGGGCAGCGGCCCGGTCGCAGTATCAGTCACAGCGTTCTCTCCCAGATTGGCGGCCGCTGTTGGCGCGGTGCCGCCGGCACAGGGCGATATAGCCGAGATCGGGTCTCAACCCAACTCAGGGCGCCTCATGGCAGATATCCGCGTCTTGCCGTTCAGTGCAGCCGTCCGGGCCGGTCGTCGTCGTGCGGCGGCTCCGACAAATTGGCCAGCGTCGGCGCCGAAGGCGGCGACGGGACCTCGCCTCCCGATGGCGCGGAGGCCTCCATCGCGCGCGCCTGGTCGCGATAGGATTTGTAACCGAGCGGCAGGGCGAGCAGATACAGCACCGTGCCGATCGAGAGCACGTGCCAGGGATAGGCGATCAGCAGCGCGATGAAGACGATGACCGCGACGAACGCCGGCAGCACCAGCTCGGGGGGCACGCGCATACGCTTGGTCTTGCCGGAGAACACCGGCAGGCGTGACACCATCAGGAAGGCGATCAGCAGCGTATAGGCGGCCGTCACCGCCGCGGGCAGCCGGCCGAGATCGAGGAACGCGATATAGATCGGCAGCAGCACGGTGATCGCGCCGGCGGGCGCCGGCACGCCGGTGAAGAAATTGGCGGCGAAGGCCGGCTTGTTCGGATCGTCCATGGTGGCATTGAACCGCGCGAGCCTTAAGCCGCCGGAGATCGCGAACACCATCGCGGCGATCCAGCCGGCATTGCCGAGCTCGTGGAGCTGCCAGAAGTACAGCATCAGGCCGGGCGCGACGCCGAAATTGACGAAGTCGGCGAGGCTGTCGAGCTCGGCGCCGAACTTGGACTGGCCCTTGAGAATGCGTGCGACGCGACCGTCGATGCCGTCGAGCGCGGCCGCGAACACGATGGCGTAGACGGCGAGCGACATCCGCCCCTCGATCGACAGGCGGATCGAGGTCAGGCCGGCGCAGATCGCCAGCAGCGTGATGACGTTGGGCACGAGCATGCGCACCGGGATCGGGCGGAACCGCCGGCGGCGTACGTCAGGGTCTTTGAAATCATAGGGCGTCATGGCTTACCTCAAGTGAGATATAGCAAGCCGCGCTCCCCTCCGCCATTGCGGCGGAAGGCCCTCCAGCACCGACTTATTGGTTAATTGGCGCGATAGGCGCGGCTCGGGTCGTCTCCGGCGAGATCGGCCAAAATCGTCTCGCCGGCGATCGCGGTCTGCCCTTCCGAGACCAACGCCTTGGTGCCCAGCGGCAGGTAGACGTCGAGCCGCGAGCCGAAGCGGATCAGGCCGAAGCGCTCGCCGGCGCCGATGGCCTGCCCCTCCTTGACGAAGCAGACGATGCGCTTGGCGACGAGCCCAGCGATCTGGATCACGCCGATCCGCGCCGTCGGCGTCGTGATCACGAGCGAGTTGCGTTCATTGTCCTCGCTCGCCTTGTCGAGCTCGGCGTTGATGAACAGGCCGGGCCGGTAGGCGATACGATCCACCCTGCCCGCGATCGGACTGCGATTCACGTGGCAATTGAACACACTCATGAACACCGAGATGCGCGGCAGCGGCCGGTCGCCGAGCCCGAGCTCGGCCGGCGGCAGTGCCATGCTGATCATCGAGACGCGGCCGTCGGCCGGCGACACCACGAGCCCCTCGCGCACCGGCGTCACACGAACCGGGTCGCGGAAGAACAGCGCGCACCACACGGTCAGGATCGTGCCGATCCACCCCAGAGGCGACCACAGCCAGAACAGGACGAGACTTGCCAGCGCAAAACCGCCGATGAAGGGATAGCCCTCCTTGTGGATCGGCGGGATCTGACGCTGGATCGAATCGAGAATGGACATCGTTATCTGCCGCCTAGGAGTTGATGGCGCGCGGGGCGTCCCCGTGCGGTGGGCTTGTTTAGGCCAGAGTTGGGACCGGAGACAAGGTCACTCCGCGGCCGCTGATGTCGTCAGGGCGTCATTGACCGGCGGCGGCTCCCGGTTGGGCGCCTCGCTAGAGTCGGCCATCTTGGCCAGTTTCTCGCGCGCCGCCTCGGCCTCGCGCTGCCTGTTCCACATGCTGGCATAGAGGCCGCCCTGCGTCAGCAGCTTGGCGTGGGTGCCCCGCTCGGCGATCCGGCCCTGGTCCAGCACGATGATCTCGTCGGCGCCGACAATGGTGGAGAGCCGGTGCGCGATCACCAGCGAGGTGCGGTTCTTCGCCACGCGGTCGAGCGCGCCCTGGATCTCGTGCTCGGTGTGGGTGTCGAGCGCCGAGGTCGCCTCGTCCAGCACCAGGATCGGCGGCGCCTTCAGCACGGTGCGCGCGATCGCGACGCGCTGCTTCTCGCCGCCGGACAGTTTCAGGCCGCGCTCGCCGACCTGGGTCTCATAGCCCATCGGCGCCATGCGGATGAAATTGTCGATCTGCGCGAGGCTCGCGGCCTCCTCGACCTCGGCATCGGTCGCGTCCCAGCGGCCGTAACGGATGTTGTAGCGGATGGTGTCGTTGAACAGCACCGTGTCCTGCGGCACCATGCCGATGGAGGCGCGCAAGCTGGCCTGCGTGACCTCGCGGATGTCCTGGCCGTCGATCAAAATCTTGCCGCCGGAGACGTCGTAGAGACGGAACAGCAGCCGCGAGATGGTCGACTTGCCCGCGCCGGACGGGCCGACGATCGCAACGGTTTTCCCAGCCGGCACCTCGAAGCTGATGCCTTTCAGGATCGGGCGCGTCGGCTCGTACGCAAAGCGCACGTCCTCGAAGCGCACCGTGCCGGCGGAAACGGTCAGCGGCTGCGCACCGGGCGCGTCCTTGATCTCGGCCTCGCGGCCGATCACGCCGAACATCTTCTCGATGTCGATGATCGCCTGCTTGATCTCGCGATAGACCATGCCCATGAAATTCAGCGGCTGGTAGAGCTGGATCATCATGGCGTTGACCAGCACGAAATCGCCGACCGTGTTGGTGCCGTTGCGCACGCCGATCGCGCACATCAGCATGGTCGCGGTCAGCCCCAGCGTGAAGATCACGGCCTGTCCGGTGTTGAGCACCGCGAGCGAGGTATAGGTGTGGACGCTCGCCTCCTCGTAGCGCGCGACCGACTTGTCGTAGCGCTGCGCCTCGCGCGTCTCGGCGCTGAAATATTTCACGGTCTCGTAGTTGAGCAGCGAGTCGATCGCCTTGGTGTTCGCCTCGGTGTCGGAATCATTCATCTTGCGGCGGATGCCGATCCGCCATTCGGTCGCGATGTAGGTGTAGTACATGTAGACCGTGACCGTGATCAGCGTCGCGACCACGTAGCGCCAGTCGAACTGCCAGAGCAGCACGGCCATCAGCAGCGAGACCTCGACGATGGTCGGGATCAGTTGCAGGATCACCATGCGCACGATGACCTCGATGCCCTCGCGGCCGCGCTCCAGCACGCGCGTCAGGCCGCCGGTCTTGCGCTCGAGGTGAAAGCGCAGCGACAGCTCGTGCATGTGGACGAAGGTAATGGTGGCGAGCTTGCGCACCGCATGCATGGCGACGCGGGCGAAGATGCCGTCGCGCCATTGCGTCAGCACCGCCATCACGATGCGCATCACGCCGTAGCTGGCGGTCAGCAATAACGGCGAGGCGATCACCCAGAGGTGCCAATTGTCGGCCGCGACCGGCGCGGTGTTGGCGCCGGTCAGCGCGTCCGTCGCCCATTTGAAGCTGAACGGCACCGTCAGCGTGATCAGCTTGGCCGCGAGCAGCAGCACCATCGACCAGACCACCCGCATCTTCAGATCGAAGCGGTCGCCCGGCCAGATATAGGGCCACAGATGCGCCAGCGTGCCCATCAGCGTAGCCCGTTCCAATGGCCCCCCAGCGGAAGGATCGGGAACGTCGGCGCCGTCGAACGATTGAGGTTGGTCCATCAAAAAGCCTGAAAGCCCGCCGGATGCGGGCAGCGTCACGATTTGCGATTTTCGCCCGTCATATAAAGCCTTCCCGATGCCAGCGCACCCCGCCAGATGGCGAATCTTCGATTGTTTGTCGCCATTTACCGGTAGATTTCCGGGTGATCCGAATCACCGATTGGGCTTGACGCCCCTTCGCTGCAATGCATCATGACACCAATGAGCATCATCAAAACCGTCTGCGTCTATTGCGGCTCCGGCCCCGGAACCAACCCCCGCTTCACCGAAGGCGCAAAAGCGTTCGGCAAGGCCCTCGCCGAGAACAACGTCCGCCTCGTCTATGGCGGCGGATCGCTCGGCCTGATGGGGTCGGTCGCGACCTCCGTGCTCGATCACGGCGGCACCGTCACCGGCATCATTCCCGAATTCCTCCGCATGCGCGAGAACGCGCTGACCCGCGTGCAGGAGATGATCGTCACCCCCGATATGCACGAGCGCAAGCGCCTGATGTTCGAGCGCTCCGACGCCTTCGTGGCGCTGCCGGGCGGCGTCGGCACGCTGGAAGAGCTGGTCGAGCAATTGACGTGGAAGCAGCTCGGCCGTCACGCCAAGCCGGTGCTGCTCGCCAATATCGACAATTTCTGGGAGCCGCTGTTCTCGCTCTTGTCGCACATGCGCCAGACCGAGTTCATCCGCGCCGGCCTTTCGGTCGACATCCTCAAGGCCGATCGCGTCGAGGAGATCCTGCCGAAGCTGAAGGCGGCTGCGGCACAGATCGCCGAGTCCGAAAAGCAGCTCGCCCCGGAAGTGGCGCGCAAGCTCTGATCATCCTTGCGGAAACGTCACCGCCTCGATCCGGTTGCCATCAGGATCGGTGACGAAGGCCGCATAATATCGCACGCGGTCGTGGGGGCGGATGCCCGGCGCGCCGTCGGATGCGCCGCCGGCCGACAGCGCCGCGGCGTGAAACGCATCGACCTCGCTTGTCGTCTTCGCCCGCAGGCAGATGTGCACGCCGCTCGAAGGCGCAACAGCCGGCATGCCTTCGCGCAGATTGATCCAGAACTCCGGATAGGCCTTGCCGAAGCCGACCGTCCGCGGCCGCGTGACGAGGCGCGTGAGCCCGAGGGCGGCGAGCGTTGCTTCGTAGAAGCGTGCGGCGCGTTCGAGATCGCTGACGCCGACGGAGATGTGGTCGATCATGCTGCCCCCTCCTCACCTCAACTGCCATCGCCCGGCCAGTGCGCAATTGCGCACTAGGAACGGGCGACCCGGTATTCCGAGACGCCCGAGAGCGACCGAGAAGCCGCGGCGTACCGGATACCCCGCCTTCGCGGGGTATGACAGCCGTCGTGACCTACGCCGGCGCTCCCGATTTCACCAGCTTGTAGATCACCGAATCCATCAGCGCCTGGAACGAGGCGTCGATGATGTTCGGGGAGACGCCGACCGTGGTCCAGCGGTCGCCGTTCTCGTCCTCGCTCTCGATCAGCACGCGCGTGACCGCCCCCGTGCCGCCGTTGAGGATACGCACGCGGTAGTCGATCAGCGTCAAGCCCTCGATGTATTTCTGGTACTTGCCGAGGTCCTTGCGCAAGGCGACGTCGAGCGCGTTGACGGGGCCGTTGCCTTCGGCCGCGGAGATCAGATGCTCGCCGGCGACGTCGACCTTCACCACCGCGAGCGCCACGGTGACGCGTTCGCCATGCGAATTGTAACGCTGCTCGACATTGACGTCGAACTGCTCGACCTCGAAATAATGCGGCACCTTGCCGAGCGTGCGGCGCGCCAGGAGATCGAACGAGGCGTTGGCGGATTCATAGGCGTAGCCTTGCGCCTCGCGCTCCTTCAATTCCTCGACCAGCCGCGTCAGCTTCGGATCGCTCTTCTCATAAGCGATGCCGGCGCGGTCGAGCTCGGCGATGACGTTGGAGCGGCCGGCCTGGTCGGACACCAGCACCTTGCGGTGATTGCCGACCAGATCCGGCAGCACGTGCTCGTAGGTCTGCGGATCCTTCAGCACGGCGGAGGCATGGATGCCGGTCTTGGTGACGAAGGCGCTCTCGCCGACATAGGCGGCGTGCCGGTTCGGCACGCGGTTGAGCATGTCGTCCAGCGTGCGCGACACCTTGACCAGCGTCGCCAGCTTCTCTGCGGTGACCCCGATCTCGAAGGCGTCCGAAAACTCCTTCTTCAGCTTCAGGGTCGGGATCAGCGAGCAGAGATTGGCGTTGCCGCAGCGCTCACCGAGGCCGTTCAGTGTGCCCTGGATCTGCCGCGCACCGGCGCGCACTGCAGCGAGCGAATTCGCCACCGCCTGCTCGGTGTCGTTATGGGCGTGGATACCGACGTGGTCGCCGGGGATGTGCTTCGTCACCTCGCTGACAATGGCCTCGATCTCGTTCGGCATGGTGCCGCCATTGGTGTCGCACAGCACCACCCAGCGCGCGCCGGCATCGAAGGCGGCCTTGGCGCAGGCGAGCGCAAAAATCGAATCCTCCTTGTAGCCGTCGAAAAAGTGCTCGCAGTCGAGCATCACTTCGCGGCCTGCGGCCCTCGCGGCCGCGACGCTGTCGCGGATCGAGGCGAGGTTCTCTTCCTTCGTCGTCTCCAGCGCGACGCGCACCTGATAGGCCGAGGATTTTGCCACGAAGCAGATCGCATCGGCTTTCGCTTCGAGCAACCCGGCAACGCCCGGATCGTTGGAGACCGAGCGCCCGGCCCGGCGCGTCATGCCGAAGGCGGTGAAGCGCGCATGCTTGAGCTTGGGCTTGCTTCCGAAGAACTCGGTGTCGGTCGGATTGGCGCCGGGATAGCCGCCCTCGACATAGTCGATGCCGAGATCATCGAGCATCGCGGCGATAACCTGCTTGTCTTCAAGCGTGAAATCGACGCCGTTGGTCTGCGCGCCGTCGCGCAGCGTGGTGTCGAACAGATAGAGGCGCTCCCTGCTCATTGCGCAGCTCCAAGCGTCTTCTTCATGGTGGTGTTGGCGAGCCACTCGTCGTTGATGGTAACGCTGTTGCGCTGCTGGGCGGTGTAGCCGCGCTTGGCGAAGAAGCCCTCCGCGGTGTCGCTGGCATCGACCGTGAGGCTCGTCGCGCCGCGGCCGCCGGCCAGCTTCTCCAGCGCATCGACCAGCATGGTCGCAATGCCCTGCCCGCGGACGGCCGGATGCACATAGAGCATGCGGATGTGATCGGCACCGCGGAGTGACGCAAAACCGACGGGCGAGCCCTCCAGCGTCGCGATCAGCGTCAGGTCCGCCGCGAGCCGCTTGCCGAACTCTTCATCCTCCGCCGCCTCCATCCAGGCCTGCTGCTGCGCTTCGCTGTAGTCGTCGCCGGTCAGCTCCTCGATGCTGGCGGTGAAGATCGCGGCGAGCACCGGCACGTCATCAGGCAGGAACGGCCGCAAACCGGGCTTTGGCAAAGTCTGTCCCATCGTCCTCACCACATCCCATAAAGCTTCAGCACGATCGCCACGGCGGCGCCGAGCAGCAGGATCTTCAGCGCGATGTAATAGAGCCAATGCCGCGGGAACGGCGTATCGGGCCGCTTCATCGCGCGATCTCCCAGGTCGTCCCGTCCTTGGAATCCTTGATCGCAACGCCCATCGCGGCGAGCAGATCGCGAATACGGTCGGACTCTTTGAAATCCTTCCGTGCACGCGCAGCCGTGCGCTCCGAGATCAGGCGCTCGACTTCCCTGGCATCGACGCCGCTCGCCTGCTGCTTGCGCCCTTCCCACTGCGCGGCGCTCTCGGACAGGAATCCGAGCAGCCGCAGGGATCCCGCCAAGGCACCGACGTCGCTGCCGCGCAGGCCATGCAGCGCCGCGATCGCCAGCGGCGTGTTGAGGTCGTCGAGCAGCGGCTCGACCACGGTCGGAGCTGGCTTGCCGGGCGTGACGTCGGCGGCGACGCGATACCAGTCGTCGAGCGTCCTGGCGCTCTCCTCCAGCGACTTCATGGTCCAGTCGATCGGCGAGCGGTAATGCGTCTTCAGCATGTTGAGCCGGAGCACCTCGCCCGGCCAGTCCTTGAGCAGCTCGTGGATCGTGATGAAGTTGCCCAGCGACTTCGACATCTTCTCGCTCTCGACCTGCAGGAAGCCGTTATGCATCCAGTAGTTCGCCATGCGCTCCCGGTGGAACGCGCAGCAGGTCTGCGCGACCTCGTTCTCGTGATGCGGAAACACGAGATCGATGCCGCCGCCGTGGATGTCGAAGTGCTCGCCGAGATGCTTCCAGGCCATGGCCGAGCACTCGATGTGCCAGCCCGGACGCCCCTCGGCCTTGATGCCGGCCGGCGACGGCCATGACGGCTCGCCAGGCTTGGACGGTTTCCACAGCACGAAGTCGGTGTTGCCCTTCTTGTAGGGCGCGACATCGACCCGGGCGCCGGCGACCATCTCGTCCAGCGAGCGATTGGACAGCGCGCCATAGCGCGGCAGGCCGGAATTGGCGGCGTTCATCGCCTGCGGCGAGAACAGCACGTGGTCCTCGGCGGCATAGGCAAAGCCTCCGGCGATCAGCCTTTCGATGATCTCGCGCATCTCGCCGATATGCTCGGTCGCACGCGGCTCGACGCTCGGCCGCAGTGCGCCCAGCGCATCGACGTCGGCGTGAAACTGCTTGCCGGTCTGCTCGGTGACCTTCCGAATGGCTTCGTTCAGCGGCAGGCCGGGAAAATCCCGCGCGGCGCGATCGTTGATCTTGTCGTCGACGTCGGTGATGTTGCGGACATATTTGACGTGCGCCTCGCCATAGAGATGGCGCAGCAGCCGAAACAGCACGTCGAACACGATCACCGGACGCGCATTGCCGATATGGGCGAAGTCGTAGACCGTCGGTCCGCAGACATACATGCGGACGTCCTTCGCATCGAGCGGCACGAAGGTGCGCTTTTCCCGGCTCAGCGTATCGTAAAGGCGCAATTCCATAAGGATACCCGTCGGCTGTTGGCCGGGCGTCCAGGGCTCTCAATGGTTTTGAGAAAAGACGGCTCCAGCCAGCGAATCGCTAGCTCGTAATCTCGCGGCAAATGGCGCAAATGGCGAGGAGACCGTTCATGCGGCCACATATGGGCTATGAGGCGGCCCCGCGTCAAGAGAGCCGCGAAAATGCCGTCCTATCTCCGCAAAGCGCAGCCGCCCGCCTTGATGGTTCATCATCCTTAACCATTTGAGCCCATTCTGGAACCGGCGGTTCCCCGTTTTTGCCCCCAGGTGTTTTCATGCGATCCTTGCTCGCGCTCATTTCCTGCGCCTCCATGCTTGCGGCATCCAGCGCATGCGCCGAGACCCGCGTCTTCATCATCGCCAACCAGGCGGACGGCTACGGCGTCGATCAGTGCCTCGCCCGGGGTGACAAGTGCGGCGCGCAGGTCGCGCGGACTTATTGCCAGTCACGCGATTTTGCCCAGGCATCAAGCTATCGCCGGGTCGATCCCGACGAAATTACCGGCTCTGTCCCCAAAACCGGCGCAAACTGCTCCCATGGCCGTTGCGACGAATATGTCGCAATCACCTGCCAGCGCTGAATTCGCTCGGAACTGGCGGACCTTAGGCCCAATCTTTGGCCCCTGAAACGACGTGACGATGCCGCAGGAAGCGGCTATTGGAGGGCGCGCTTCGGCCCCCCAAGTCATGCCGGGCCGTGACCTCGCTAGAATGGCGGATATGCCTGAATTTTTGTCGCTCTCCCGTGCCCCCTTCCTCCTTGCCTGCACTGTGCTCCTCGGCACCGTCGTGCTCGCCACCGGCGCTTTTGCGCAGGCGGGCCCGCCGGGACCTGCGCCTCAAAACGGACTTGGGCCGAACCCGATGTGCTCGCGGCTGGAAGGCCAACTCGCCGCGCTCGATCGGGGCGGCGGCGGTGGCGATCCCGCGCGCGAAGACCAGATCCGCCGCTACCAGGATTCCCAGGCCAAGCAGCAGGCCGAGCTCGACCGCGTCACCATGCAGGCCAAGCGCATGGGCTGCGATTCCTCCGGCTTCTTCTCGCTGTTCAACGGCCAGTCGGCGCAATGCGGCCCGGTCAACACCCAGATCCAGCAGATGCGCGCCAACCTTGACCAGATCACCGGCAATCTCGAGCGCCTGCGCGGCGGCTCCGGCGGCTTCAGTCCGGAGCGCGACAACCAGCGCCGCTCGGTGCTGGCGGCGCTGGCCCAGAACAATTGCGGCCCGCAATATGCCAACGCCGCGCAGTCGCAAGGCGGCGGCAACTTCCTGAGCAATCTGTTCGGCGGCAACAATGCGGGCAATCCGCAGGCCATGCCGCCGTCCGATCTCGGGCCGCAATCCGGCACCTACCGCACCGTATGCGTGCGCACCTGCGACGGCGCCTATTTCCCGGTCTCGTTCGCCACCGTGCCGGCGCGCTTCCCCGACGACGAGAAGACCTGCAAGGCGCTGTGCCCGGCCGCGGAAGCGGTGCTCTACACCCATCGCAATCCCGGCGAGGACATGAACTCCGCGGTCTCCATCAGCGGCCAGCCCTACACGGCGCTGCCGACCGCGTTCAAATTCCGCAGCGAGTTCAACCCGTCCTGCTCCTGCAAGGCCGCAGGCCAGACCTGGGCCGACGCGCTGAAATCGGCGGACGACAAGGCGGCCGCCGAGCAGCAGGGTGACATCATCGTCACCGAGGAGAGCGCCAAGAGGATGCAGCAGCAGCGGCTCAACAAGGGCACGCCTGCGAATGGCAAGAAGGGCGCAGCTCCCGCGCCAACGACGGCCACGGCGCCGGCCGCGACACCGCCGGCGGATACCGGAACGGCCGCCACGCCGTCGGAGAACAAGCCGATCCGCTCGGTCGGGCCGACGTTCCTGCCGCAGCAGCAGAAGTAGGCCCTCACCCGTCATGCCCCGCGAAGGCGGCCGCCAGGCGCAGCCGTTTCACTGTTACTGCTCCCCCTCGCGGCTCCACGGGAAGAGATTGGCCGGAAAGTCCGCCGCGTAGCGCTTTCCCTTCGGGCGCGGCGGCCGCTCGTCCGGAGGATTCGGATTCGGCTCGACCACCCGCCGATAGAGGTGCCAGGTGGCATGACCGAGCACCGGCAGGACGACAGCGAGACCAACGAAGAGCGGTAGCGAGCCGATCACGAGCAGCGCCGCCACGATGATGCCCCACCCAGCCATCGCAACCGGATTCGCGGCCACCGCTCGGAGCGACGTGCGGATCGCGTCGATCGCAGTCGCATGCCGGTCGAGCATCAACGGAAATGACACGACGCTGACGCACAATGCCACAACCGCAAACAGGAAGCCGACACCGCAACCGACGATGATGAGCGACCAGCCTTCCGGTGTCGTCAGCACGCGCGTTGCGAAATCGGGGATGCTTGCGGCCGCCGCGTGACCGAAGATCGTGACATAGATTGCGTTCGCGACACCGATCCAGGCCCCGAACAGGACCAGCAGGAGCACGCCGAGCTCGAGCATGGCGCCGAACGACGGTGCGCGCAGCACCTTGATCGCATCCCATGCATCGACCTCCTCGCCGCGCTCGCGACGCCGGCTGAGTTCGTAGAGACCGATCGCGGCAAAGGGGCCGATCAAGGCAAAGCCGGCAGCCAGCGGAAACAGGAGCGGCAGCACCGAATAGCCGAGAACCATCCGGAACAGGATGAGACCGAGAACGGGATAAATCACGCACACGACGATCGCGTGGCTCGGCATCGCCTGGAAATCCTCCCAACCCAGGCGTAGGGCCTCGGTCAGGTCGGGCAAGCTGATCTTGCGAATGGGATAGGAGGCCGCTTCGCCGAATACGTGCCGCCTGATGATGTCGTGGGAGTACAGAGTGGCCATGAATGAACCCTCCCGTGCTGAAAATCGCGGTTTCGATCACACGCGCTTTCCAGCCACGCGTGTCCGCCTGTCGAGCAGGAAACGCGGTGGGTCGAGTACGGCAAGTCAGGTTCAGCGAAAGGAGCCTGGCCGGACGGAACCCGTCGCGACCTGCTCCGCCAGCTTAGCGCGCGCGGGGCACGGCTGCACTCACGGTTGGGTGAATGTGCACCTGATTTGTGCGCTGCATCGCCCGGGACGCCGCCACCCAACACGCGCACCTGAGGCTTTGTCGACCTGCCGGGCGACAACGCCCACGCCACGTCCCCACGCCTACATGCTCTATTGACGCCGGATCAGGCTGGGACCATCTTAGACCCAGACGCCCTTAGCTCCGATGAAATTGATGGTCGCGAGCGTTCGCTTGATTTCGCGACCAAGAGGAATGGGCGAGGCAAAAGGCCGGCGATGGCATAGATGCCAGTCAAGAAAGGCCAACCATCGCGACAGACATGAGCTCCGCCCTGGATTCGTATCCGTAGCCTTCGATGGCAAGGATGGATCAGGATGGCTGTCGCACTGATACTGCTTCTGGTCGCGATCGGCTCGGTGCTGTTTCACCTCTACAGCCCGTGGTGGTGGACGCCGATCGCCACGAACTGGGCCTATATCGATCACACCATCAACATCACGTTCTGGATCACGGGCTTTGTTTTCGTCGCGGTCATCGCCTTCATGGCCTATTGCGTCTTCCGCTTTCACCACAAAGAGGGAAGACGGGCTGACTACAATCCGGAAAACAAAAGACTCGAATGGTGGCTGAGCGTCGGGACCGGCGTCGGCGTCGCGGCCATGTTGGCGCCTGGCCTCGTGGTCTGGCACCAGTTCGTGACGGTGCCTGCGGATGCCACCGAGGTCGAGGTCATGGGCCAGCAATGGCAATGGAGCTTCCGCCTTCCGGGCAAGGATGGACGGCTGGGCACATCCGATGTCCGCAACATCGCTTCCGACAATCCGATGGGACTCAATCGTGACGACCCGCACGCGCAGGACGACGTCGTGATCGAGAACGGCGACCTGCACCTTCAAATGGGAAAGCCGGTCAAGGTTCTCCTCCGCTCGGTTGATGTCCTGCACGATTTCTACGTGCCCGAATTCCGCGCCAAGATGGACATGGTCCCGGGCATGGTGACCTATTTCTGGATCACGCCGATCCGAACCGGAACGTTCGACGTTCTATGTGCGGAGCTTTGTGGCGCTGCTCATTATCAGATGCGGGCCAAGGTCATCGTCGACGAAGAGCGTGAATATCACGCTTGGCTGGAGCAACAAAAGACGTTTGCCGAATTGTCGCCGGCAAAAGCTGTCGTGAAGGCGACGTACCAATCCGGTGGCAAGTAGCAAGCTGCCGCTGCGAAGATCGATCGGGTGCACGAGGCCAACCCCTCACCCCCGATGGAAACGACCGAGGAGGTTTCTATGGTCGATATTCCATATGAAGGGATCGCAGGCATCCCGCCTGCCGAAGTACCTGAAGTCGAACTCTATCATCCAAGGAGTTGGTGGACACGGTATGTCTTCTCGCAGGACGCCAAGGTGATCGCCATTCAGTATTCGCTGACGGCCTCGGCCATCGGGCTGGTGGCCCTGGTGCTGTCGTGGCTGATGCGACTGCAACTGGGATTCCCCGGCACCTTCTCCTTCATCGATGCCAACCAGTACCTCCAGTTCATCACCATGCACGGCATGATCATGGTGATCTATCTGCTCACCGCGTTGTTCCTGGGCGGCTTCGGCAACTACCTGATCCCGCTGATGGTCGGCGCCCGGGACATGGTCTTCCCCTATGTGAACATGCTGAGCTACTGGGTCTACCTGCTCGCAGTCCTCGTGCTGGCCTCGACATTCTTCGTGCCCGGCGGCCCCACCGGCGCCGGCTGGACGCTATACCCGCCGCAAGCCATCCTCTCCGGAACGCCCGGACAGGATTGGGGCATCATTCTCATGATGTCGTCCCTGATCCTGTTCATCATCGGCTTCACCATGGGCGGACTGAATTACGTGGTCACGGTGCTGCAAGCGCGCACCCGCGGCATGACGTTGATGCGCCTGCCCCTGACGGTGTGGGGCATTTTCACGGCGACCGTCATGGCGCTGCTGGCATTCCCTGCACTCTTCGTCGCCTCGGTCATGCTGCTGCTCGACCGTCTCCTGGGAACCAGCTTCTTCATGCCCTCCCTCGTCGAGATGGGCCAGCTGTCGAAATATGGCGGCGGCAGCCCGCTGCTCTTCCAGCACCTGTTCTGGTTCTTCGGCCACCCCGAGGTCTACATCGTCGCCCTGCCCGCCTTCGGCATCGTCTCCGATCTGATCAGCACGCATGCACGCAAGAACATCTTTGGTTACCGCATGATGGTCTGGGCAATCGTGGCCATCGGCGCGCTCAGCTTCATCGTATGGGCACACCACATGTATGTGAGCGGCATGTTCCCGCAGTTCGGGTACTTCTTCGCCACCACGACGCTCATCATCGCCATCCCCACCGCGATCAAGGTCTACAACTGGGTGCTGACCCTGTGGCGCGGCGACATTCATCTCAGGGTGCCGATGCTGTTCGCCCTCGGGTTCATCATCACCTTCGTGAATGGCGGCCTCACCGGCCTCTTCCTCGGCAACGTCGTCGTGGACGTGCCCCTCTCGGATACCATGTTCGTGGTCGCGCATTTCCACATGGTGATGGGCGTGGCGCCGATCATGGTCGTGCTCGGCGCGATCTATCATTGGTACCCCAAGGTCACGGGGCGGATGCTGAACGACGTCCTGGGCAAGTTTCACTTCTGGGTCACCTTCCTCGGCGCCTACCTGATCTTCTTCCCCATGCACTATCTTGGACTGCTCGGGGTTCCGCGCCGGTATTTCGAACTCGGCGACGCGGCGTTCATCCCGTCCTCGGCCCATTCACTGAATGCGTTCATCTCCGTGGTGGCCTTGACCGTCGGCTTCAGCCAGATGGTGTTCCTGTTCAATCTTGCCTGGAGTCTGTTCAAGGGTGAGGCCTCAGGCGGCAATCCGTGGCGGGCGACAACGCTGGAGTGGCAGACGCCGGAGACGCCCCCGGGGCACGGCAACTGGGGCAAGGAGCTTCCGGTCGTGTACCGCTGGGCTTATGACTACAGTGTGCCCGGCGCCGCGGAGGACTTCATTCCGCAGAACCAGCCACCACGCGCGACGCAGCTCGTTCAGGGGGCTGCTTCGTGAGCGCCATCATCCTGTTCCTGGCTGTGCTTGCGGTGATCGCCGGATGGTGGCTGTCGCAGCAGCGGCTGATGTCCAAGCCCTGGCTGGAGGAAGGCTCGGTCGGTGATTTCCCGGGCGGCGATAGCATGACCTGGCCGGCAGCGAAGGTCGGACTTGGCGTGTTTCTCGCCGTCGCGAGCGCATTATTCGTCCTCTTCATCAGCGCCTACTCGATGCGCATGAGCGTGGTGGACTGGCGGCCGCTGCCGGTACCGCGGCTGCTCTGGGTCAACACAGGCGTCCTGGTCCTGAGCAGCGTCGCGCTGCAATGGTCGTACGTGGCTGCCGGGCGGCACGACACCGAGAGCGTCAAGATCGGCCTGCTCGCGGGCGGAGCATCCGCCGCGATCTTCCTCGCCGGACAGCTCCTGGCCTGGCAACGGCTCGGGGCTGCCGGATATTTCGTGGCGTCCAATCCGGCGAATTCCTTCTTCTACCTGTTGACCGCGGTGCACGGGCTGCATCTGACGGGCGGCCTGGTGGCCCTCGGGCGAACCTCGGCCAAGGTGTGGCGCGGCACCGAGATCGCCGAGGTGCGATTGAGCGTGGAGCTGTGCGCCATCTACTGGCATTTCCTGCTGCTGGTCTGGCTTGTCCTGCTCGGTCTTCTCACGGGCTGGACCGACGATTTCGTCAACGTCTGCCGTCAATTGCTGAGCTAGGGAGGCGAGACCAGATGGCTGAAACCGTGCTGACACATTCGGGCCAATCGCCTGCGCGGCCTGAAGGCTGGCGCGGCATCGCCGCCGACTGGGCGTCCGATCAGCGCGCCTTCAAGAACGTGTCCTGGGGCAAGGCCATGATGTGGATCTTCCTCCTCAGCGACACCTTCATCTTCAGTTGCTTCCTGCTCTCCTACATGACGGCGCGCATGTCCACGACCGTGCCGTGGCCGAATCCCAGCGAAGTCTTCGCCCTCAATATCGGGGGCAACCACATCCCCCTGATCCTGATCGCCATCATGACCTTTATCCTGATCAGCAGCAGCGGCACGATGGCGATGGCCGTCAATTTCGGCTACCGCCGCGATCGCGTCAGAACCGCGGCCTTGATGCTGGTCACGGCAGCCTTCGGCGCAACCTTCGTCGGAATGCAGGCCTTCGAATGGACCAAGCTGATCATGGAGGGCGTCCGGCCCTGGGGCAATCCGTGGGGTGCACCGCAGTTTGGTGCAAGCTTCTTCATGATAACTGGCTTCCACGGCACCCACGTGACGATCGGCGTGATCTTCCTGATCGCCATTGCGCGGAAGGTCTTGCGCGGCGACTTCGACCTCGAGAGGCGCGGCTTCTTCACGAGCCGCAAGGGCTATTACGAGATCGTCGAGATCATGGGCCTGTACTGGCACTTCGTCGATCTCGTGTGGGTGTTCATCTTTGCATTGTTCTATCTTTGGTGAGGTCGGCGCATGACAAACGCGGCGGTACACATGGAAGGCCAGCTTCACGCTCCAGCGCACGGCGCAGTCGCAACAGCAGCCGTGCACGCCAAGGGGCAACAGCACCCGATCAGGCTCTACCTCGTGGTCTGGGGCTGGCTGTTTGTCCTCAGCACGTGCTCCTACCTTGTCGACTATTTTGGCCTACACGGCTACCTCAGGTGGTCGCTGATCCTGCTGTTCATGGTGTTGAAGGCCGGCCTGATCGTTGCCGTCTTCATGCACATGGCCTGGGAGCGGCTGGCCCTCACCTATGCCATCCTGCTGCCACCGATCGCGGTAATGGTGTTTGTGACAATCATGGTGCTCGAATCTGAATACACGCACTTCCTGCGGGTGCTGTTCTTCGCAACCCCGTCATAGGGCCCCCGCTGTCGCTCAAGACTTATGTTCAGCCCTCGAACGCGTCGATCGACGCCTTGCTCCCGCGCGAGACCAGCGTCTCGTCCGCCGCAGGCAACGGCTCGCCCTTGTCGCGAAAGCGGTTGGTGATGGGATAACGGCGGTCGCGGCCAAAATTCCTGGCCGTCACCTTCACGCCGGGCGCGGCCTGGCGGCGCTTGTATTCGGCGACGTTGAGCAGATGGTCGATGCGGGTGACCGTGTCGCGATCGAAGCCGGCAGCGATGATCTTGTCGAGCGGCTCCTCGCGTTCGATGAGGCCTTGCAGGATGGCATCGAGCACGTCGTAGGGCGGCAGCGAATCCTGGTCGGTCTGGTTCTCCCGCAGCTCCGCCGTCGGCGGACGCGTGATGATGTCGGGCGGAATCACCTCGCCCGCCGGTCCGAGCGCGCCATCGGGCTTCCAGCTGTTGCGCAACGCCGCCAGCCGAAACACCTGCGTCTTGTAGATGTCCTTGATCGGGTTGAAGCCGCCGTTCATGTCGCCATAGAGCGTGGCGTAGCCGACCGACATTTCCGACTTGTTGCCCGTCGTCACCACCATCAGCCCGGTCTTGTTGGAGATCGCCATCAGCAGCGTGCCGCGGGTCCGCGCCTGGAGATTCTCCTCGGTGATATCGGGCGGCAGATTCTTGAACAGACCGGACAGGATGGTCTCGAACCCGGTCACGGCTTCCGCGATCGGCAGCACCTCGTAGCGGATGCCGAGATGGCCGGCGAGCTCGCCGGCATCCGCGATCGAGTGTGCTGCCGTGTAGCGATAAGGCAGCATCACGCCGTGCACCTGGTCGGCGCCGAGCGCATCGACCGCGATCGCTGCGCACAGGGCGGAGTCGATGCCGCCGGAGATGCCGAGCAGCACGCCGGGAAAGCCGTTCTTGGCGACGTAGTCGCGCAGGCCCAGCACGCAGGCGGCGTAGTCGGCCCTGTCGCCTTCCAGCTGCTCGGCGATCGGACCCGCACAACGCCAGTCGTCACCGTTACGGGTGAAGCGCAGCGTCGTGACGCTTTCCGCGAACGCCGGCAGTTGCGCTGCGAGCGAGAGGTCGCCGTTGAGCGCGAAGGAGGCGCCGTCGAACACCAGCTCGTCCTGGCCGCAGACCTGATTGAGATAGACCAGCGGCAGGCCGCTCTCGGTGACGCGTGCCACCGCGACCGACAGGCGCACGTCGCTCTTGTCGCGGGCGTAGGGCGAGCCGTTCGGCACCAGGATGATCTCGGCGCCGGTCTCGGCCAGCGTCTCCACCACGTTCTCGTAGTCCTCGGACTCTTCCAGCCAGATGTCTTCGCAAATCGGCACGCCGATGCGGACGCCGCGCACGGTCACGGGGCCCGCCGCAGGGCCGCGCGAAAACAGCCGCTTCTCGTCGAACACGCCGTAATTCGGCAGATTGCATTTGAAGCGCAGCGCGGCGATGCGGCCGTCGTCGAGCAGCGCGCAGGCATTGTAGAGCCTGTTATCCTCGACCCAGGGCGTGCCGACCAGCATGGCCGGGCCGCCGTCGGCGGTTTCGCGCGCGAGCGCCTCGATCGCGGTGCGGCAGGCAACCTGGAATGCCGGCTTCTGCACCAGGTCTTCCGGCGGATAGCCGGCGATGAACAATTCCGGAAACAGCACGAGTTCGGCGCCGTCGGCGACAGCCTGCGCACGCGCTGCGCGCGCCTTGGCGGCGTTGCCCTCGATGTCGCCCATGGTCGGATTGAGCTGGGCGAGCGTGACCGCGAATGTGGTGAGACGTTCGGTCATGGCCGCCGCACTCCAATTGTCGGGCTAGAGGAACCCCAATCGCTCGATGATGGCGATGATCCAGAACGCGCCGGCCATCAGCAACGCAACGCCGACCGCGGCCGAGCCCATGTCCTTGACCCGCCCGATCTGCTTGTCGTGATCCATGGTCAGGCGGTCGGCGAGCTTCTCGATCGCGGTGTTGAGCAGCTCGACCACCAGCACGAACGCGACCGCACAGACCAGCTCGACCGCGCGCATCGCGGTCGCGCCGACGAACCAGGCGAGCGGCAGTGACGCGAGGAGCGCAAAAATCTCCTCCCGGACGGCCTGCTCCGATCGGAACGCAAAGGCCAGACCGTTACGGGAATTGATCGTGGCCTTCCAGATCCGCAGCAAGATCTTAGAGCCCCGCTGCGGCCGGCATCGGCCTGACCTTGCCGGCGCGCTCCTGCTTGAGGAGCTCCGCGACCAGGAAAGCCATGTCGATGGACTGCTCGGCATTCAGGCGCGGATCGCAGACCGTGTGATAGCGGTCGTTGAGGTCCTCGTCGGTGATGGCGCGGGCGCCGCCGATGCACTCGGTGACGTCCTGGCCGGTCATCTCCAGATGCACGCCGCCGGCATGAGTGCCTTCCGCCGCATGGATGGTGAAGAACGATTTCACTTCCGACAGCACGCGGTCGAACGGGCGCGTCTTGTAGCCTGACGTCGAGGTGATGGTGTTGCCGTGCATCGGATCGCACGACCAGACCACCACCCTGCCCTCGCGCTTCACCGCGCGGATCAGACCCGGCAAGTGGTCGGCCACCTTGTCGGAGCCGAAGCGGTTGATCAGCGTCAGCCGGCCCGGCTCGTTGTCGGGGTTGAGCACGTCGATCAGCTTCAAGAGCTCGTCGGGCTTGAGCGAGGGGCCGCACTTCAGGCCGATCGGGTTCTTGATGCCACGGAAATATTCGACATGGCCATGATCGAGCTGGCGGGTGCGATCGCCGATCCAGATCATGTGGCCTGACGTCGCGTACCAGTCGCCGGTGGTGGAATCGACCCGGGTCATGGCCTGCTCGTAGCCGAGCAGCAGCGCCTCGTGGCTGGTGTAGAAATCGGTGGCACGCAGCTCCGGATGGCTTTCGAGATCGAGGCCGCAGGCCTGCATGAAGTTGAGCGCGTCCGAGATGCGGTCGGCCAGCTCCTTGTAGCGGCGGGACTGCGGCGAGTCCTTGAGGAAGCCGAGCATCCATTGATGCACGCTGCCGAGATTGGCGAAGCCGCCGGTCGCGAATGCGCGCAGCAGGTTCAGCGTCGCGGCCGACTGGCGATACGCCATGAGCTGGCGCTGCGGATCCGGGACGCGCGCTTCCCTGGTGAAGGCGATGTCGTTGACGATGTCACCGCGATAGCTCGGCAGCTCGACGCCATCGACCTTCTCGGTCGGCGAGGAGCGCGGCTTGGCGAACTGGCCGGCGATGCGGCCGACCTTCACCACCGGGACGGCGCCGGCATAGGTCAGCACCACCGCCATCTGGAGCAGCACGCGGAAGAAGTCGCGGATGTTGTTGGCGCCGTGCTCGGCGAAGCTCTCGGCGCAGTCGCCGCCCTGGAGCAGGAAGGCTTCGCCGGCCGCAACGCGGGCCAGCGACTTCTTCAGATTACGTGCCTCGCCCGCGAACACCAGCGGCGGAAATGTCGCAAGCTGCGCCTCGACGTCGGCCAGAGCCTTGGCGTCGGGATAATCGGGCACCTGCAGAACCGGCTTGCTGCGCCAGGACTCGGGCGTCCATCGCTCGGACATCGCAATCTCTCCGTGAAGCAAAAACCACAACCTGATCTAGGGGTTGCGAGGGCCGCCTTATACACAGGCTGGCCGCGGCCCGCCAGTTGTAAATCCATTTGGCACTGCAAACCCTTGCAGGAAAAGTCAAATTCGCATTTGCTGGGAAAGCTTGAGGAAACTGGCAGGACAGCTTCTGCCCATGGGCGCGGCACTGGACGACGTTTTCATCGACGAGATCAGCTTCCCGGCGACCGACGGGTATGTGCTGACCGGCACCCTGTTCCTGCCGCGCGGCACCAAGCGCCATGCCGTGCTGATCAACTCCGCCACCGCCGTCCCGCGAAAAATCTATCGCGGCTTTGCCTCCTATCTCGCCCATCGCGGCTGCGCGGTCCTGACTTACGACTATCGCGGCATCGGCGACTCCCGCCTGCCGGCGATGGTCGGCTACAACCAGCCGAAATCGCTGGTCGGCTTCAAGGCCTCGATGTCGGACTGGGCCGCGCTCGACGTCACTGCCGCGGTGCGCTGGATGCGCGAGCGCTATCATGGCCTGCCGCTCGCCTATGTCGGCCATTCCTTCGGCGGCCAGGCGCTCGGGCTGATCGAAAACAACAGCGACATCGCGCGCGCCGCCTTCGTGGCCTCGCAGGCCGCGACCTGGCGGCTGATGAATTCGCCGGAAAGATACCGCGTCTTCGCCTTCATGAATTTTGTCGGCGTGCCGCTCGTCCACGCGCTCGGCTATGCGCCCGGCTGGGCCGGCATCGGCGAGGATCTGCCCAAGGGCGTCTTTCTGCAATGGGCCGAGTGGGTGTCGAGTCCGCGCTATCTCTTCGATTCAAAATTGCCGGCGCTCGACAACTTCGCGAAGTTCAAGGGCGAGCTGCGCGCGCTGTGCTTCTCCGACGATCCCTGGGCGACACGGCCCGCAGTCGAGCTCCTCACGGGCGGCTTCACCGCGATCAAGCCGGAGGTACTGACGGTCAAACCATCCGAGGTCGGCACCAAGGCCATCGGCCATTTCGGCTTCTTCCGCCCCGAGCACCGCGACACGCTGTGGCGCGGCGTCGCGGAATGGATCCAGGGGGAGTGAGCGTCAGCGGATAATCGTCGTCAGCGACGAGTAGCGCCTGTTCGGCTTGGCTTCGCCCGGCGCGAATTGCGCAAAAGCGTCGCTGACGCGGACGGCCGGCGGCGTGTCGCCGGCGAAACGGAATTCCTTCGGCTTCGGCGCGTAGAAGCTGGCACGGTAATAGGCGTCGTCGAAGCGCGCCTCACCGACGCCGAACAATGCGTCGCAGACGAACAGGAGCGCGTAGACGCCCGCGATCGCAGCGACGATCTCCCTGAAAATAGACATGCTGATGCCCCAACCTTTTGAGGCGAGGATGCATGCCGGTTCCAAAACCGAGGTTTAAGGCGGTCGCCTTCTTGTCCGCAGGGTTTGCCGCTCCTGAGCGGAATGCAGACAATTTTATCGATCTCGAAAAAGAAGCCCGCCTGACCGGATCAGGCGGGCTCCAGGCTTGGCCGATCGGGAGGTTATCAGACGGCCAGATTCATCCACACCGCCTTGGGCTCGGTGAAATTGTCGATCGCGGCGGTGCCGTGCTCGCGGCCGAGGCCGGAATCTCGCTCACCGCCCCAGGGCAGCCGCACATCGGTGTAGCCATAGGTGTTCATCCAGACCGTGCCGGCGCGTGCCCGCTTGGCGAAGCGTTGCAGCTTGCCGATATCGCGGCTCCAGACGCCGGCGGCGAGGCTATAGGCCGTGCCGTTGGCGATCCTGAGCGCGTCGGCCTCGTCCCTGAACTTGATGAGGCTGACGACAGGTCCAAAAATCTCCTCCTGCGAGACCCTCATCTCGTGCGCGACATTTGCAAACACGGTCGGGCTGATGAAGTAGCCGCGGTCGCCGACACGTTCGCCGCCGGTGACGAGGCTCGCGCCCTCTGCCCTCCCGATATCGACATAGTCGAGGATCGACTTCATCTGCTTCTCGGAGATGACGGGGCCGAGCGCGGTCTTGCGATCGAGCGGATCGCCGATCCTGAGCGATTTCGCGCGCGCCGCGATCCGCTCGACGACCTCGTCATAGACCTTCTCCTGCACCAGCACGCGCGAGCCGGCCGAGCAGACCTGGCCGGCATTGAAGAAGATGCCGGAGGCCGCAGCCTTGCTTGCTGCTTCAAGGTCGGCATCGTCGAAAATGACGTTAGCGGACTTGCCGCCAAGCTCGAGCGAGACACGCTTGAAATTGCCGGCCGCGCCTTTCATGATTCCGCGGCCGACGCCAGGCGACCCGGTGAAGGTGACCTTGTCGACATCAGGATGATTGACCAGCGCGTCGCCTACGACGCGGCCGGGACCGGTGACGACATTGAAGACGCCCGCCGGCAGGCCGGCTTCGAGCGCGAGCTCGGCGATTCGCAGCGCCGACAGCGAGGTCAGCTCGGCCGGTTTCATGACCACGGTGCAGCCGCAGGCCAGCGCCGGCGCGAGTTTCCACATCCCGATCATCAGTGGGAAATTCCACGGCACGATCGCCGCGACCACGCCGACCGGCTCGCGCACAGTGTAGGTCAGGGCATCATCGCGCACGGGCACGACGTCGCCGCTGATCTTGTCGGCCCAGCCGGCGTAGTAGGTCAGCGTGTCGACGGCGGCCGGAAAATCCTGGCGCATCGTCGCGGAGATCGGCTTGCCCGCATCGATGGACTCGATCTCGGCAATCTCATCGGCATGCTGCTTGAGCAACTCCGCCCAACGCAGCAGGATCTGGCCGCGCTCGGAGGCGCGCATCGTGCGCCAGGGGCCTTCGAACGCCCGGCGCGCGGCGGCGACCGCATGCTCGACATCGGCCTCGTTGCCTTCCGCGACGATTGCGATGACCTGCCCGGTGGCGGGATTGAGGGATTTGAAGGTGCGGCCGGAGCTGGCGGGAACGCGGCGGCCGTCGATGAGCAGATGCTGTGGCCGGGCCATGAACTCGGTTGCCGGCGAATGCGCAAAGTCATATGCAACTGACATCATATTTCTCCCTGTTCTGGCATACCAGGATAGGCGCCTATTGGCCGGAGTAAATATGATATGGTTTGCAATTGGGTGCCCCATATATGAAGCCAAGTTCATAAGGCAGGCCGATGCTTCAGATCGAGATCGAGGCCGTCTGGCGGTTTCGCCGCGAGGGCAATCCACGCTCCGTGGTCGTCATGCTCGGCGTCCTCAACGAAATCCGCAGGACCGGGAAGATCACCAGCGCGGCCAGCGACGCGCAGCTCTCCTATCGCCATGTCTGGAATCTGATCGAACAGTGGTCGGAGTTCTTCGGCACTCCCCTGGTCGAAACCCAGCGCGGCAAGGGGTCAAAACTCACGCCGTTCGGCGAGCGGCTGGTGTGGGCCGGCGAGCGCATGCAGGCCCGGCTCGGGCCGCAGCTCGAAAACCTGGCGCAGGAGCTCGCGAGCGAGATCAAGCCGTTCCTCGAGCAGCGCCCGTCGGTGATCCGCGTCCATGCCAGCCACGGCTTTGCGGTGGCAAAGCTGCGCGAATTCCTCGACCGCGAGCCCGGCATCGGCGTCGATCTGCGCTATGTCAGCAACCAGCATTCGCTGGTCGCGCTGGCGCAAGGTGCCTGCGATCTCTCCGGCCTGCATCTGCCGCACGGCGCGCTACGCGCGCAAGGCATCAAGGCGGCGCGCGAATGGCTCGATCCGCGCGAGGACCGCATCATCAGTTTCGTCACCCGCGAGATGGGCCTGATGGTCGCGCGCGGCAATCCGCTGCGCGTCGCCTCGCTTCATGACCTCACCGGACCAAACGTCCGCTTCGTCAATCGCGACCATGATTCCGGCACGCGCCTGCTGTTCGACCAGTTGCTCGCCGCAAACGGCATCGACGAGAGCAGGATCAATGGCGCGCAGCAGATCGAGTTCACCCACGCCGCCGTCGCGGCCTATGTCGCGAGCGGCATGGCGGATGCGAGTTTCGGCGTCGAGGCGGCCGCACGGCATTTCGGCCTCGATTTCATCCGCATCCTCACCGAGGATTATTTCTTCGTCTGCAAGCGCGCGTTCCTCGATACCGGGCCGATGCAGCGCATCCTCGAAATCATCCGCAGCGCCGACTTTCGCGCCGCGATCGCCACCCTGCCCGGCTACGTACCGTCCGATACCGGCGCGGTGACCGGCGTGAAGGCGTTTCTGGAGATGCACGCCGTGCGGTGATGAAGGGCGCGCTCACCTTGTCCGCGGCGGGCAAGAGTGGCAATGTCGCAAGCAATTGGCTCAAGAGACTTCGTCATGTCGCGCGCGAGCGCCAAACCGCTGCCCCAACTGAGCGTTCGGATCGACCTCGACAGCGAGGACCGGATCGGCCCCGGAAAGATCGAGCTGTTGGAGCAGATCCGCGAGCACGGCTCGATCTCGGCGGCAGGCCGGGCCATGGACATGTCCTATAAGCGCGCCTGGGATCTCGTCGACGAGATCAACCGCATCTGCGGGCATGCCGCGGTGGAGCCACAGGCCGGTGGCAAGAACGGCGGCGGCGCGATGCTCACGCCCTTCGGCGAAAAACTCGTTGCGCGCTACCGCAAGATCGAGCGCGACGCCGCGCGCGCCGTGCACAAGGAGCTGGAAGCGCTCAGGAGCGACATCGCCCGTTCGCGGAAATCGTGAGTTGACGGTCATTCGGCCCGCGGCCTGCTATCGCATCCAGCGTGGGATGGGCAGGTTTTTCTGGCGCAGGAATTCCGGGTTGAACAGCTTGGATTGATAGCGCTGTCCGCCATCGGCGAGGATGGTCACGATGGTTTTACCGGGACCGAGGTCGCGCGCAAGCCGCATCGCTCCGACGATGTTGATCGCGCTCGAGCCGCCCAACACCAGTCCTTCGTGCGCGATCAGGTCGAACAGAACGGGCAAGGCTTCCTCGTCCGTGATCCGATAGGCGATATCGATCGGCGTACCTTCCAAATTCCTGGTCACGCGCACTTGCCCGATCCCTTCGACGATGGAGTCTCCGTCCGTCGTCAGCTCGCCCTTGGTGAACCAATTGTAGAGAGCGGCGCCCATGGGATCGCTGAGCGCGATTTTAATGCTCGGATTTCGTTCTTTGAGCGCTCGCGCGACTCCACCCAAGGTCCCGCCGCTGCCGACGGCACATGTGAAGCCGTTAATACGTCCGCCCGTTTGCTGCCAGATCTCCGGACCGGTCGTGCGATAGTGGCCCTCCCGATTGGCGACATTGTCGAATTGATCGGCCCAGAACGCGCCGAGCTCCTCGGCGAGCTGACCGGAATAGCGGGCGTAATGACCGGGATTGGAATACGGCACAGCGGGCACCAGCCGCAGATCGGCACCACACAACCGCAACATGTCCTTCTTCTCCTGACTTTGCGTGTCAGGCATCACGATCACGCTGCGATAGCCGCGCGCATTCGCCACAAGCGCTATGCCGATGCCGACATTGCCGGCCGTTCCTTCGACGATGACGCCGCCCGGCATCAGCTTGCCGCGCCGCTCGGCATCGTCGATCATGGCGAGCGCCGCGCGATCCTTGATCGAACCACCGGGATTGAGAAATTCGGCCTTGCCGTAGATCTCGCAACCCGTGGCCTCCGACGGCCCTCGTAGCCTGATCAACGGCGTGTTGCCGATCGAATCCAGGAAGCCCGTTCGAACACCGTTCATTGCCTGCCCACCTCTGCGCACTCACAATTTAGGCGAGCGAGCGGACAATGCGATTCTCTAGTTCAGGGGACGCGTGCAATATTTTGGGCGTTCAACCTGCCCAGTCGGCAATTCCATTCTTGGAGCCGCGTTTCATCTGCGCTGTTTGGCCCAGCCCGCTAGTTCGGCCGCACCGACATTTCGGGCGTCGGCTGGGTCAGCGCTTCGCCAAGCAGCCCCTGCTCCGCCTTCGGGATCGAGAAGCGGACCCTGAAGCCGTCCTCGGTCTGGAGCGTGATGATGCGTTGGGTCGTGTCGGTCGACTGCTCGATCGCCCAGGAGGCCAGCGGATAGGCGTAGCGTAGACTCTGGTCGCCGTAGCGGGCTTTCAACGCGGCCTCGAGCAACCCCGGCAGCGTCATGATCAGCGCGCCGACCTGGTTGAGCGAGACGCTGACCGCAGCAGCATTGCCCGCCACATCCTCGAAGCCCAGCGAGATCGCACCGCCACCCTCTGCTACCTCGCAGCTCGTCAGCGATTTGACCTTGATTTCCACCGCAAATCCCCGCGCGACGACAACGCTATATCTATTAGGATATAACGATTCCGCCGATACCGTCCAGTCGAATTTCCTAGAACTTCTCGAATGAGTGCTCTTGCAGCGGAGCCCATGTGTCCGGTCAGATCGCCGGCTCGTCCTTCAGCGCCGCGATCACCTGCTCGCCCTGCGCGGTCAATCGATAGGTCACGAGCGGACGGCTCGACGGCGGCTTGCGGTCGATCTCGACGATATAGCCGCGCACCATCAGGGCTTCGAAGCTGCCATAGTAGCCGTACATGCTGATCTGGTTCTGCCTGAGCAGCTTGAACTCGCGCAACAGACGGATCTCGTTGCCGGAGAGCAGCGAGCGGCGCACGCGCTGAACGAACCGCGCGCGCTGCGCGAACCAGGCTTGATCGGGCAATTCGTGCGCGGCCGGCACCGGGTCACGTTGGCAGGGAGGCGCGTCCTGCGGGGCGTCGGAGGCGACCTGAGCCAGGCATGGCATGCTGCCGACGACCGCGTCCTTGGCCACGTCGAGCAATGCGATCGGCCAGCGCCGCTTGTTGTCCACCATCACCGGCGGCGGCACGACATTGTCACGCACCAGTTGCTCGAAGCGGCCGGCGGTCACGCCGACATGGGCCGCCGCGCGACGGCGGTCGACCAGACGCGTGTCCCGCGCGATCCCGGGCTCGCAAACAATGTTCTCGTCCACCCCAAATTCCCCGGCGCCTCGTTGCGCATGGCATGGCGGTCTCCCGGGACCGGCCGAACCGGCGGCGAACCTAGGTGGGACGAGCGCTCTCGAAAAGCAGAGAATTTCGTACATGTTGATGCCGTTTCGGCAACGGCTATAATTCGTCCCGGGGATCCATGCGATTTCATTCACCGGCCATCCAGTACTTCCACGCCGTCCGCCGCACCGGCTCGATCCGGGCCGCCGCGCGCGTCCTGAACGTCGCCTCTTCGGCTGTCAGCCGCCAGATTCTCAAGCTTGAACAGGAGGTTGGATCGCCCCTGTTCGAGCGCAATGCACGCGGCCTGACCTTGACGACGGTCGGCGAGATGCTGGCCCGGCACGTCATGAACGTGCTCCAGGACCTCGACCGCTTCCGCTCGGACGTCGCGTCCCTGTCCGGCGCCTGGCACGGCACCGTCAGCATCGCCTGCATCGAGTCGCTCACGGAATCTGTGCTGCCGGACCTGATCGCCGCGCATCGCGGCCGGGCCCGCCGTGTCAGCTTCGCCACCGAGGTGAAGGGATCGTCGGACGTGCTGGAGGCACTCAGCCGCGGCGAGGCCGACATCGGCATCGCCATGGCGCTCCGCCATCCGCCGGATCTGCGCCAGGTCGCATTGAAGCGGTTTCGCCTCGGCGCGGTGGTCGCGCGCGAGCATCCGCTGGCGCGCCGCAAGACGGTCAGGCTGGCGCAATGCCTCGCCTTCCCCGTCATCCACGCGCTGCCGGAGCTGTCGATCTATCATCTGCTCCAGCCGCTGATTGCGCAGCTCTCCGAGACACCGGAGCCGGCAATCCAGGCCAACTCGATCGACCTGATGCGCGAGCTCGCCGCGCGCGGTGTCGGCGTCGCCTTCCAGACCCAGCTCGGCATCAGCCGGCTGTCGCGCGACAGCCGGCTCGTCTTCCTGCCGCTCGACAATGCCGGCAGCCCGGTCTGGTCCGACCTCGGCATCTATGTCCGCGCCGAGCGCACCCTCCCCGCCTACACCGAGTCCTTTCTGCAAGAGCTGGTGCGCGACCTCGGCGAGCGCGAGCGGCAGGAGAACGCGGCGTATCCACCGACGTCGTGAGCCAGGGCTCAGTGGCTGGCCGCCTTGCGGTGGCCGCTTTCGCTGAGGCGGTCCACCCAGGCGATGCCGATTGCGGAGATGATGAAGGTCAGGTGGATCAGCACCTGCCACATCACGCCGGACTCGGTGAAATTGCTGCGCGTGGTGCCGAGATTGCCGGCCTCGATGAAGGTCCGAAGCAGCGAGATCGAGGAGATGCCGATGATCGCCATCGCCAGCTTGATCTTGAGCACGCTGGCATTGACGTGGCTGAGCCATTCCGGCTCGTCCGGATGGCCATTCAGGTTCAGGCGCGAGACGAAGGTCTCGTAACCGCCCACGATCACCATCACCAGCAGGTTCGAGATCATGACGACGTCGATCAGCCCGAGCACCACCAGCATGATCTGCTGCTCGCTGGCGTCGAACGAGTGCACGACCAGGTGCCAGAGCTCCTTCAGGAACAGCAGCACATAGACACCCTGCGCGATGATGAGGCCTACATAGAGCGGCACTTGCAGCCAGCGGGAGCCGAAGATGAGCTGGGCAAACGGGCCGATCTGCGGGCGCGGCACGGCATGCGCCGAAGGTGCTTTGGGTTCAGACGTCATGGATCACTCCGGATTGCGGGCAGACTTGTCGCCTCAGAGACTCGCGATGACAGGCGCAAGCTCGAGCGAGCCGCGATAGATCATTTCAAAGGCGACGTAAACGATGATGGCGAGACCGACATAGGCGATCCAGCGCTGCTTCTGGAGCACGCGGCCGAGCAGGTCGGCGGCGACGCCCATCATCGCGACCGACAGCAGCAGGCCGAAGGCCAGGATGTAGGGATGCTCGCGCGCGGCGCCCGCGACCGCGAGCACGTTGTCCAGCGACATCGAGACGTCGGCCGCGACGATCTGGAGCGCGGCCTGCCCGAAGGTCTTCCGCGGCGCCGATGTGCTGCTCGCGCCGCCGCCATGGTTGAACGCGAGCTCCGCGTGCGTCGTCTGCTCGCGCAGCTCTCGCCACATCTTCCAGCAGACCCAGAGCAGCAGCACACCGCCGGCGAGCAGCAGGCCGATCACTTGCAGGAGCTGGGTCGCGACGCCGGCAAAGAGGATACGAAGTGCGGTGGCGGCGACGATGCCGACGACGATGGCGCGGCGGCGCTGCTCGGCCGGCAGGCCGGCGGCGGCAAGGCCGATGACGACGGCGTTGTCGCCGGCGAGCACGAGGTCGATCAGGATGACCTGGAGCAGCGCGGTCAGTGCGTCAGCGGTGATGAGTTCAGTCATGATTGATCATTTTTTCGATGCGGACGGATCGAGCCATTGCGGCTTCTTCCGCTCGACCCAATCCAGAACCTTGGCGCGGGACGAGCGTAGCGCGGGCACGTCTTCGGCGAGCAAGGCGAGACCGAGCGGCAGCATCCAGATGCCGAGCACCGGCAGGAAGGAGAACACGCCACCGATGATGAGCAGCGCGCCCGAGGGGATTCTCACCCAGCGGCTCGACGGCTTGAGCAGATAGGTGACGGTGTCACCCATACGCGGCGGCAGACGATGAACGAGCTTGTCGAGACGCGGGTCACCGCCGGCCATCTGGCCGGTGGTGTCCCCAGCTCGCGTCGTCGATTCGTCCGATGCTGCGCTCATGCTCACTCCATTGGGTCCGGTGCGCTATTCGGTGCGCACCGCGTTCGGCGTCACCGGCTTCGCGCGCGGCAGCACCAAGGTCAGCAGGCGCAACAGCTTGATCGCCTGCACTTCATGCGGATGCACATCCTCGTCCGCGGCCGCGACGCGCTCCGATAGTTCCATCAGATGGGACGATAGCGACATGTTCGAAACCGGGCGCAGCGTGTCGATCACCACATTGGCAAAGTCCGGCTCCTCGAGCCGTTCCGCCAGCTCGTCGAATATCGCAAACAGGCGCTCGTCGCTCATGTGCGGCGCCAGATCGCGGTCCCGGATGAAGCGGATCACCTCGTCGCGCTCGACCGGCGACACGCGCCGGTCGGCCACGGCGACCAGCGCGCCGGCAATCACCAGCGCCACCGCCGCCTGCTCGTTCAGGCTGGACGGCTCGGTGATCTCGATTTCGATCGGGTTTGAAGTAGTGGCGTCAGACATCGATGCTCCCTTAATCTTGCGAAATGACCGCGCGGAGCTGCGATGGGGACGACAGGTCGGAGGGAATTCAAGAAGGCCCGACGATCGGCCGATCCATCGCATTCGCGCGGGACAGGTCATCCGACATCACGAGGTTTGCCGACATAAGTCGGCGTCCTCGCCAGAGGGGCCCGGATTCTTGTTCCTCCCAGAGATAAAGATGGGTCCGCCGGAATCAAGGCAGCGGGAGTGCGACCAGCCGCCGCAACCGCTCCGAGGCCGATCATGTCGACATCGCACAGGGTCTTGCGGCAAGCGAGTCCCCGCAGGATCGAAGGTCGCGCTCTTGATCCCGGTTCCGATGTGACGTGCAGTTCCGTTGAAACGGGATCCAGCGTCAGCCCTCGGTTTCTCTGCGCTGGCGCTGCGCGTACTCTGCACCCCATCCAAGGCCGAGCGTCACCGAGATCAGCGAGCCGAGCAGCACGCCGAGCTTCGCTGCATCCAGCAACCTGTCGTCGGTGAAGGCGAGCATGGCGATGAAGATTGACATGGTGAAGCCGATCCCGGCGAGCAGCCCGATGAGGCAGACACCGGTCCATGAGACGCCTGGCGCCAGTCTGCACCAGCCGGTGCGCACGGCGAGCCACGTTGCGCCGATCACGCCGATCGGCTTCCCTGCGCACAGCGCGAGCGCGACGCCGAGCGTCACGAACTGCGCACCGTCCGTGAACTTCATGCCGGTGAAACTGACGCCGGCATTCGCCAGCGCGAACAGCGGCATGATCCCGTAGGCGACCCAGGGATGCAGCACCGTCTGAACGCGTATGACGGGCGGCTCGCTCTCGCGACGGACCGACCGGACCGGCGTCATCAGGCCGAGCACGACGCCTGCAAGCGTCGGGTGAACGCCGGCCATCAGGAATCCCGCCCAGATGATGGCCGCCGGCAGGACATAGGCCCAGGCCGAGCCAAGCCCGATTCGCTGAAACCCAAGCACCATCAGCACGCCGAGCGAAGCGACGACAAAGCCGCCAGAGTCCAGCCCGCCCGCGTAGAACAGGGCGATAATGAGCACCGCGATGATGTCGTCGATGATGGCCAGCGCCAGCAGAAAGATTCGGACATTGGTCGGGATCGATTTTCCGAGTAGCGCGAGCACACCGACGGCGAAAGCGATGTCGGTCGCGGTCGGTATTGCCCAGCCCTGGTCACGCCCCCAAGCGGCGTTGAAGCTCAAATAGATCAGTGCGGGGACGACGACGCCACCCAGAGCGGCGAGCACCGGCAAGACCGCCTGATCAAACCTGCTGAGCGCGCCCTCGTGAATCTCGCGGCGGATCTCCATGCCGACGACGAGGAAGAACACGGTCATCAGCGCATCGTTGATCCAGAAATGCAGGGATTTGACGAAGGTGAATTCGCCGAGGCGAAGCGGGATCAGTAGGTTCCAAAGATCATGATAGGAATGGGCAAAGGGCGAGTTGGCCCACAGCAAGGCCGCGGCCGCCGCCACCAGCAGCACGATCCCGCTGACGGCTTCGACATGCAGGAACTGCTGGAGCGTGGCGAGCGCTCGCTCGACGAAAGGCTGGGATTTGGACAGGTCCCTGCCGGGGAGCTGATCGTTCATGGGGCGCACGCTTTCCGCGTGGCGGCCCGACCATCGCTTGACCTGTCGCTGCCCAAACGCAGCGAGCACCCGGGGCTGTTCTACACGGTGATCGGATTAAGGCAACCCCGCTCCGCGCGCCTGCTTCGATCGATCTGCTGGAACCCCGACGCAGTGAGGATCGTTGGTGCACCTCATGACACTTAGCCGCACGGGAACTTCATGTGTCGCTGGATCGCATACCGGGGCGAGACAACTTCGTTCGAACCTTACGTCACCGAGCCCGAGCATTCGCTGATCGCGCAGAGCATCCGCTCGCTTCAGTCCACGGCCGGCGCGAATGGCGACGGCTTTGGTCTCGGCTGGTATGGCGAGCATCCGGAGCCCGGCCTTTATCGCGAAACGCGGCCGGCCTGGTCGGATGAGAATCTGCGCTACCTCTGCCGCCATTTGCGCTCGCATCTGTTTTTCGCCCATGTCCGCGCCGCCACCGGCACGGCCGTGACGCGGCAGAATTGTCATCCGTTCGCCTGCGGCCAGTGGATGTTCATGCACAACGGCTTCGTCGGGAGCTGGAATCGCCTGCGTCGCAAGGTCGAGGCGCTGATCCCCGATGCCTATTATCCCTCGCGGCTGGGCACGACCGATTCCGAAGCCGTGTTCCTCGCCATGATGGGTGCGGGCCTCGACAGCGATCCGCTTGGCGCAACGCAAACCGTGCTGCAATCGCTTGTCGGCCTCGTCAACGAAGGCCAGCTGCGCGAACGGCTGCGCTTCACCAGCGCGATCGCGAATGGCCGTGATCTCTACGCCTTCCGGGTTGCGGTCAACGACGCCGCCAACACGCTCTATTATCGCGAAGCTGGCGACCAAATCGTCGTCGTGTCCGAGCCGTTCGACAAGGAAACGGACTGGACGGAGGTGCCGCCGAATCACGCCCTGATCGCGCGTGCGTCCGACAGCGTGAAAATTGTTCCGTTCAACCTTGCGATTTCCGGGGGCACTGAGGCGGAACCGGCCCCGGTCAGACGGATTATTGCCCGCAGGTAATACCACTGCGGGGCGGCCAATGACATTTGCTTCGGACGTCTTGAAACTGCTCCGCCTCGATTCCTCGGATGACAGGCAGCACCTCGTTATTCGCTCCGCCGGAGGACGCGGCAAGGCGGCTGAATATTCGTTCGGCATCGAGGAGGAATATTTCCTCGCCGATCGCCGGTCCTTCGAGGTCGCGATCGAAACGCCCAATGCACTGTTCGAGTCCGCGAACTGGTCGACCGGCGGCCAGGCCATGCGCGAAATGTTGCAATCCCAGCTCGAAGTCGCCACCAACGTTCACGTCGATGTCACAGACGCGCGGGAAGAGCTGAGGTTCCTGCGCCGCGAGGTCGCCAACGTCGCCGCGCAATATGGCTTCGTGATCATGGCCTGCGGCACCCACCCGACCGCGGTCTGGCGCATGTCGCAGCCAAGCCCGAAACCGCGCTACGAGGAGATGATCGAGGATCTGCGCAGCATCGGCCACCGGAACATGATGTGCGGCATGCATGTGCACGTGCAACTGCCCGATCCCGAGAAGCGAATGGCGGTGATGCGGGCGATGCTGCCGCATCTGCCGCTGTTCATCGCGCTGTCGGCCTCCTCTCCGTTCTGGAATTCGCACAAGACGGGACTGAAGGGCTATCGGCTGGCCGCCTATTCGGAGCTGCCACGCACCGGCCTGCCCGAATTGTTCGAAAACAGGCAGGACTACGACGAATATATCGGCGCGCTGCAACGCTCCGGCGTGATCCCCGATGAAAGCCACATCTGGTGGGCGATGCGCCCTTCCATGAAGCACCCGACGCTGGAGCTTCGCGCACCCGACACCTGCACCTTCGTCGACGATGCCGTCGCGATCGCCTCGCTCTATCGCTGCCTGACACGGCATCTCTATCGGCGGCCTCATCTGTCGAAGGAGGTCACGGTGGTCGAACGCGCGATTGCGGTCGAGAACAAATGGCGGGCCCAGCGCTATGGCACCGACTGCATCTTTGCCTCGAAGGACGGACCGGTCACGATCTCCGAGCTGCTCTCCCGGCTGATCGACGACACCGCCGAGGACGCGGCCGTACTGAATTGCACCGCCGAGGTCGAGCACTGCCGCACGATCGTGGAGCGCGGCAGCTCCGCCGAATTCCAGCTCCGCGCCTACCGTGAAAACGGCGACGATATCGCATCCGTGTCACGATGGATCGCTACATCCACGATCTCGGGAACGAGCGCGCCCACAGGCCGCAGTGCGCAGGCGACGCCATAGCGCTCGCGCAAGCTTTGGGACCGATAAGGGCGTTCCGGAATTTGCCATCTCTCGTACAGTGTCCTGGAGAAGCGCGTGACTCATATTACCTGCTGCGCCGGCTGCGGCCACGGTCTGGTCCCCATCCTGTCCGAGAAGGGCTCGACGGCGTCGAGCTGCTTCTGGTGCGAAGGCGTCGACGCGCGAACGATGGAAATGGCGAAGTGGGCGGACAGCCCTTCCGGCAAACCCGAGCGCACCCCGCTTCAATCGTTTGAATGAGCTTCAGACGCCCGGCGAAACTCCGGTCCATCCGCATGATGGTGTTTTCCGGCCTGCACGATCACCATGCTGAGCAAATGAGCCAGGAAGGATAGCCCTGCTCCTTGTGCCAGTTCACGCAGCTCGGTGCTGATCTCGGCAATATAGCGGGCAACCTCCTGCGGCCTTCCGCAGCCATCTGGCATAGGAACTCCCCGATTAGGACTTCATGAGACCGGTGTCTCGGTTCAAAAGGTAACCTAGGGGCCTTAATCCCGCCGGGCTGAATGCGTTCCGCGGCCGCGCGCGGAGCACCCGTGCGGATGCACCGCTCCAGCCAGGGTTGCCGATAAATTGGACAAATTGGCCCTGGTGACGAACTTGCAAAGCTCACGCGGCGATCGCGGCAGACTGGCGAAACGGATTCCCTAAGCTCTGGTGCCATCTCGATTTTTTCTCCGGCCACAAGGCACCAAAAGGCCGCCTGCCGCGCTGCAACCTGACTGGCCCGGAATTCGCAAGACAGCACCGGACCTCGTTCTGGCCTCCCACCGCGTGGAGCGGCGAGATGCGCACGCGCAGCTCCGGGATGACCGGCCGAGAATTCGGAGAATGCCATGAATGTGCATGCTGCAGGCGATCTCAAATTCACCGGCCTCACCCGCCCGAACGGCGCGCCCCTTCGTCTCAACGATCAGGACTTTGTGGCGATCGATCGCGACAAGAATACGAAGTATGAGGCGACATACCGGCCGCAAGCACTCTACAACCGCGCCAACGAAGGCTTTCACGCCAACAACGAGACCTTCCTGCTGCACGAGGTCGCGACCAACCTGCCGATCTACCGTCCGGACACCGGCCCTACCGATTTCCATCTTCATCTGCCACCGGGCGGCTTTCAGCTCGTGCTGGTCACCTCGGGCGCGTTCACCTTCGACTATGACGGGCGCTTCTACAATGTCGGCCCCGGCGCGGTGATGCTGCAAAGCGCGATCGTCCACCGGCAGCTCTTCTACACCTGGTCGGGACTGTCGACCGAAGAGAATTTGAAGACGCCGCAGACGGTCGTGCCCGATCCGATCTCGATGGGCTATTCGGGCAAATTTCTCGAAGCCTTCATCACCGACCCGACCACATTTCCGAATCCGACCATCGTCGGCCCGGACCAGATCAACGAGGCCGAGACGCCGCGCGTGGCCTGGAGCCATCCGCTGCACAACCGGCCTGCCGATGCCGGCTTCTGGCTTCAGGACCCCCTGGCCCTGGATGCGCTGTTCAAGCCGCTCACCGATGGCGCGGTCAAATCGGCCATCCCGGTTTACGTGCGCGATATCGGGATCGAGGCTCCGAGCGGTCATCTCGTCACCGGCCACATCATCGCAACCGACCCGCGCGGCCAGTCGCTTCTGCCGAAGAGCACATCGGTTGCTGCGGACACCAGCTGTTTTTCCAAGGGTGAAGTCGTGATCTATCGCGTCATTCGCGGCACGGCGGAGTTCAAGAAGAAGACCGGCGAGACCTTTGAACTGTCCGTCGGCGATGTCGTGACGGCGGGCAAGGCCTCGATCAGCCTCATCGGCGTCGGTGAAAACACGCAAGTCCTGCGGCTCGGCCTTCTCAAAGGAATGAACGAGCTCCGGAGCTGGACGCCGACACAGCGCGACGAGATCGACGGCCTCGCCGGTCAGATCATCACGCACAAGGACGTCCGCCCCCTGCGCACCGAAGGCAAGCCGGTCGGGTATTTGTACGCATAACGACACAAAAAAGGGACGGCCCGCCTGAGCGGGCCGTCCGATCTGACTAGCGCAATGACCCGCTGTATAGCTGCCGCTCCTTGCGAACCTCTTCGGCACCGTAAGGCTGGCCGGCGGGATCAAACGATTTCCAGCCGGCTTTCTGCCAGGCGGCACTGCGGTCCCGCAAATTGACGGACGACTCGTTCAGGATGGTGTCGAGGCGGGATTGATCCGCATCCGCCACCCGCGCCGATACCAGCGTGCCACCCCGACGAACACCTTCCGCGTAGGAGTGCGCATCCTCCTGCGAGATTCCAGCCTCCGTGAGCGCTCCGACGATGCCGCCGGTCGCCGCTCCCGCGGCCGCACCGACCGCGGTCGCAGCCAGCCAACCCGCTGCAACGACTGGGCCAAGGCCAGGGATTGCCAGCAAGCCAAGGCCGGCAAGAAGGCCTGCGGTGCCACCCACGCCAGCGCCGATGCCGGCGCCCTTCCCGGCGCCCTCGGCGCGATCGTCGACACCATCGCGATCACGGTCCACCTTCTTGTCGGTGCTGAACCAGCTATCCGAATTGTTGGCGACGATGCTGATGTCCGAATGTGGTACCCCGGCAGCCTCGAGGCGCCGAACCGCCTGCTGAGCATCATTGTAATTGTCGTAAAGACGAGAAATCGTAACGGTCATTTTGAGTCTTTCTTACTTGGCCGAATTAACGTTGCCTTGAAAGTCGACGCTTACCGCGGTAGCCGATCCGCCCTTGCTGGCCCGGCCGCGCCAAACGCCATTGTCGTCCTTCTTCAACTCGGTGACGTTGGTGTACCCGGCATCCTCGATCTTCGACTTGGCCTGTCCTTCGGTGAAACTGTTGCGGCCCGCGACAGGCGCATCGGAGTTGTTCTGACCGGCGCTATTGACCGCGTTGTTGTTCGGGCCTGACTTCGCCGGAGGATTTTGCGCTGAGGCCGGGACCGCAGCCAATGCTGCGGCGGCCGCGAACAAAGAAATACAAATGAAGAGCGACGTACGTTTCATAATTGTCTCCAAAGCTTGAGGACTGACCCAAGCTCCCGGCGGAGCTTTCGTTCCTAAAGTCACGCGGAGACAACGTCCAGGCGATCAAGTCCGGAAAAATATCATCCAAACGATTGCCATGATCAGAACTGCAAGTGCCACGCTCACACCCAGCAGCATCAACACGCTCGGACCGAGTTCGGCCTGGCGCGCTTCGGTCGAGGTTTCCACGATGCGTCCGCTCTCGTCTCGATTCATAACATTTGTCCGGTGATCCGAGGGATGAGTGGGACCGCAGGTGCCGGACCGGCAAGCATGCTCGACCCAGCATTCAGAACCATCAAAATGAAAAGCTTGCGCACGGACGTTTCCTGCTGTTCGCGTCAAATCGCCAATGAATCTCAAACGAACCCTGGTGGTTCGTTCCTATGCTCGCCGGCAAGCGATCAAGGCCTGGCTCGGCATCGCCAGGGCGACCTGCGCCGGCCCTCGGCTGTCTTCCTCCACCTGTCGCACCATTCCGTTTTAGGAACATACCGTCGCGGCCCCTGTTGCGATTGCACGACATGACCCGCGAATGCGCATGCCGTCCCCAAGAATGGAGATTTGACCATGCGTGCACTCTGTTGGCACGGCAAAGGCGACGTCCGGGTGGACACGGTCCCCGATCCCAAAATTCAGCATGCGCGCGATGCGATCATCAAAATTACCGCCTGTGCCATCTGTGGCTCGGACCTCCATCTCTTTGACGGTTACCAGCCGACGATGGAAAGCGGCGACATCCTTGGCCATGAGAATATGGGCGAGGTGATCGAGCTGGGTTCGGAAGTCACGAATCTCGCGATCGGCGACCGCGTCGTGGTTCCTTTTACGATCAGCTGCGGGAATTGTTGGTTCTGCCAGCAGGGATTGTTTTCCTGCTGCGACCGGACCAATCCGAACGCGGAGGTCGCGGCCAAAGCGATGGGACAATCGCCCGCGGGACTCTTCGGCTTCAGCCACATGCTGGGTGGCTATTCAGGCGGACAGGCCGAATATCTGCGCGTCCCCATGGCCGATATCGGTCCCATCAAGATTCCCGACAGCATCACGGACGAGCAGGCGTTGTTCCTGTCTGACATCTTTCCGACGGGCTACATGGCGGCGGTCAATGCGCAGATCGAACCGGGCGACACGGTCGCGATCTGGGGATGCGGTCCGGTCGGTCAGTTCGCGATCCGCTCCGCTCTCATGCTGGGGGCGGGACGCATCATAGCGATCGACGAAGTGCCCGAGCGCCTCGAGATGGCGGAAGCCGGCGGCGCGGAAATCATCGATTTCTCGAAGGCCGACGTTCATGAGGAGTTGATGAGGCGAACCAATAAGCGTGGTCCGGACAGCTGCATCGATGCAGTGGGTTGCGAAGCATCGGGTCATGGCTCGGCCGACGCGGTGCTCGACAAGGTCAAGGCCGCGACATTCCTCGCGACGGATCGCGTTCACGTCCTGCGACAGGCCATCATGGCCTGTCGCAAGGCAGGCACGATATCGATTCCCGGCTTCTATGTCGGAATGGGTGACAAGATCCCGCTCGGCGCCGCCATGAACAAGGGTCTGACGATCAAAACCGGGCAAACCCATGTTCAAGCCTACACCAGGCCGCTGCTCGCCAAGATCATCGAGGGCGAGATCGACCCCAGCTTTGTGGTGACTCATCCGGCCAGTCTCGAAGACGCGCCCGAGATGTACCAGAAATTCCGCGACAAAGAAGCCGGCGTCATCAAGGTCGTCATGCGACCCGGACGCTGATCCGAAGCCCATCCCTTGCCGTCATCCAACAGCTGACGCCGTTCAACGAAAGTCAATATGCGCATCCTGAAAAGACGTTCGCAATCGCCGGCGGCCAGGACCCTTGGTGCTCTGACGGCACATCCCCTCGCCTCCGCGATCGTCGCGACGGCCGGCCTGATGGTTGCGGCCGCGGCCATCAATCGACGGCTGTCCGACAAGGCACAGCGCGATAACCCGCCACAAGGACGATTCATCGACATCGACGGCGTCCGCCTACACTATGTCGAGCGGGGATCCGGTCGGCCATTGGTCCTGCTCCATGGCAACGGCAGCATGATCCAGGATTTCGAGTCCAGTGGTCTGATCGATCTTGCCGCCAAGGACTATCGCGTGATCGTGTTCGATCGTCCCGGATTCGGCCACAGCCAGAGGCCCCGAAATGTCGTTTGGACGCCTGCGGCCCAAGCCGATCTTTTCAGGGATGCCCTTGCGCACCTTGGCGTCGGCAAGGTGATCGTGCTCGGACATTCCTGGGGAGCGTCCGTGGCGGTCGCCCTGGCGAGCAGGCATCCTTCAATGGTCGAGGCGCTGATACTGGCGTCGGGATACTATTTCCCGACGGCCCGCACCGACGCGATGATGGCGATGGCCGGGCCGGCGATACCGGGGTTTGGCGATATCCTCAGCCACACGATTTCACCGATCCTCAGCCGCCTGATGTGGCCGGCCACGCTGCGCCGACTGTTCGGGCCCAGATCCGTCCCGCAAAAATTCGATGGCTTCCCGAAAGCACTGGCCGTGCGTCCGTCGCAGCTGCGTGCCGGCGCCGCCGAGGCAGCATTGATGGTGCCTGCGGCCATTCAGTCTGCGAAGACGTACGGCGAATTGTCCATGCCGGTCATCATCCTGGCCGGTGAGAACGATCGTCTCATCGACATCGACGAGCAGTCCGGCCGGCTGCATGATGAAATCAAGCACAGCAAGATGCGCCGCGTCCCGAACTCAGGCCACATGATCCAGCAATCGGATACGGCCGACCTGATGGCCGCGGTCGACGAGGCCGCGGCGGCAACGCTGCATTGAAAGCACTGCGCCCCTACTCCGCCGCCTGCCGCACGTGGCGTGCGGTCGGCGTGCGCATGGTGACGAGTTCCTCGGCGGCGGTCGGGTGCAGCGCGATGGTGGAGTCGAAATCAGCCTTGGTCGCCTTCATCTTGACCGCGATCGCGACCGCCTGGGTGATCTCGGCGGCAGCATCGCCGACGATGTGGCAGCCGAGCACGCGATCAGTCGCGCCGTCGACGACGAGCTTCATCAGCACGCGGGTATCGCGGCCCGACATCGTCGCCTTGATAGGGCGGAAATTCGTCTTGTAGATGTCGACGTGACTGAATTGCGCGCGCGCCTCGGTTTCCGTCAAACCGACCGTGCCGACCTCCGGCTGCGAGAACACGGCCGTCGGGATGTTGGCGTGATCGACCTGCACCTCGCGCTTGCCGAACACGGTGTCGGCGAAGGCATGGCCCTCGCGGATCGCGACCGGCGTCAGGTTGAAGCGATGGGTGACGTCGCCGATCGCGTAGATGCTGTCGACCGAGCTCTTCGAGAAATGGTCGACCGCGATGCCGCCGTTCTTCGGATTGATGGCGACGCCGGCCTTCTCCAGGCCGAGATTGGCCACCGCCGGATGGCGGCCGATCGCGAACATCACCTGGTCGGAGGCGAGGCTCGAGCCGTTCGACAGATGCGTGGTGAATTCCTCGCCGTGGCGATCGACCTTGGCCACCGTGCAGCCGGTGAGGATGGTGATGCCCTGCTTCTCCATCTCGCTGCGGACGTGGGCGCGGACATCCTCGTCGAAGCCGCGAAGGATGTTGTCGCCGCGATAGATCACAGTGACGTCGGAGCCGAAGCCGGCGAAGATGCCGGCGAATTCCAGCGCGATGTAGCCGCCGCCCTGGATCACGATCCGCTTCGGCAGCTTCTTCAGATGGAAGGCTTCGTTGGATGAGATCACGTGCTCGATGCCGGGAATCGAGGCGCCGTGGTTGGGCGCCCCGCCGGTGGCGATCAGGATGTATTTCGCCGTGATCTTGCGGTCGTTCTCGAGCAGACGGACGGTGTTCTTGTCCTCGATCACCGCGCGGCTCTTGACGATCTGCGCGCCCGATTTCTCGACATTGGCGGTGTAGGCCGCCTCCAGCCGCGCGATCTCCTTGTCCTTGTTGGCGATCAGCGTCGGCCAGTCGAAGCTGGCGGGCGGAACGGTCCAGCCGAAACCGGCGGCGTCCTCGAGCTCGTGGCGGAAGTGCGAGCCGATCACGAACAGCTTCTTCGGCACGCAGCCGCGGATCACGCAGGTGCCGCCCATGCGGTACTCTTCCGCGATCATCACGCGGGCGCCGTAACCTGCCGCGATACGGGCGGCACGCACGCCGCCCGAACCGCCACCGATGACAAAGAGGTCGACGTCGAATTCAGCCATTGTCCACTCCGACCTCTCCTAGAGCGTGATCCGGATCTCTGATCAGATAGTGTCTGTCAGATTTCCTTGCCACGCTTGCGCATCTCGGTGCGAAACACGCTCGCAACGGTTTCGGAGAAACTCTGCGCCCACGAGTTCATGACCGCCATGCTCTGTTCGATCGCGCGCGGCTCGGCGGCGATCAGCTTCTGCCCCAGCGGCGACTTGTAAAACGTCACGAGATCCTTGAGCTCCTGCTCGGTGAACTGGGCGGCATAGGCCTGCGCCATGCCGTCGCCGATCTCCTTCTCGCGGCCGGCCAGCTGCTGCGCCACGACCGGCGCCAGCTCGTTGAGCTCCTTCTGGTAGTTGAGGTTCTGTCCGATCAGCGTGCCCTTGACCTTCTCGACCATGCCGGGCACCGCCTTGGCGTACATCGCGGTGGCGTTCTTCAACGTCAGGATTTCCTTGGCCGACGCAATCGCCGCCGCTGAAGCCTTGGGGGCGGCCGCCTGCTGTGCCGCGGCCGTGCCAAAAGCCAATCCCAAGGCAAGGCCTGCCACGGGCAGCAACTTCAAGACGCTATTCATTCCTAGTCTCCTTTCGGCTTGCGCCGTTCAATCACGCGGATTCCCTCGCCGCCCGCCAGAACGGCCGAGCTGGCCAAGCCGATGAACAACCCATGCTCGACCACGCCGGGGATCGCGCTCAACGCCTTGGCGAGAGCGGGAGGATCCACGATACTTCCGAGTTGGGCATCGACGATCCAGTGGCCACCATCGGTGACGAAAACGTGGCCGTCTTTGGCCTTGCGGACCGCCATCTGCCCGGAAACGCCGCATTCGGCAAATGCCGTTTCGATCGCACGGCGCGTCGCGCCGAGCCCGAACGGGATGACCTCGACCGGCAGCGGAAACTTGCCGAGCGTCGGCACCCATTTGCTGTCGTCGGCAATCACGATCATGCGATCCGAGGCGGCCGCCACGATCTTCTCGCGCAGCAGCGCGCCGCCGCCGCCCTTGATCAAATTGAACTCCGGATCGATCTCGTCGGCGCCATCGACGGTCAGGTCGAGATGATCGATCTCGTCCAGCGTGGTCAGCTTCACGCCGCAGCGCTCCGCATCGAGGCGCGTCGTCTCAGAGGTCGGCACGCCGATCACCTTGAGCCCGGCCGCGACGCGCTCGCCGAGCAGCTCGACGAAATGTTTCGCGGTCGAGCCGGTGCCGAGCCCGAGCTGCATGCCGTCCCGCACCTCCTCGAGTGCGCGCGCCGCAGCCTGCCGCTTCAACTGGTCCATGTTCACGATGCGCCCGCCTCTGGATTGAGAGTGCCGCCGGTATAGCCGCTTGCGGCGGCCTATGTAGCCTCGTTTTTCGCCCCGGAACAGGCCTCCGGGACCATCTTATAAGGTGATCTTATGGCTCCGGCCCTTGCGCCGATCCGGCCGGCCCGATAGCGCTGGGACCATGACCTCCCCCCAAAAGACCTCCCCCTACACCCTCGTCTTCGATCTCGACGGCACGCTTGTGGACACGGCGCCCGACCTGATCACCGCGCTGAATTACGTGCTCGACCGCGAGGGACTGCCGCCGGTGCCGATGGCCTCGGCCCGCAACATGATCGGCGCCGGCGCCCGCAAGCTGATCGAGCGCGGGCTGGAGGCCGAGGGCCGCACCGTCACGACAGCTGACATGGACCGGATGACGGCGGATTTCATCACCTATTACGCCGACCATATCGCGGTCGAATCCCGCCCCTTCGACGGGCTCGAGGCCGCGCTTGACCATTTTGCGGCCCAGGGCCACCGGCTGGCGGTCTGCACCAACAAGCTGGAATGGCTGTCCAAGCGCCTTCTGGACCAGCTCGACCTGACCCGCCGCTTCGCGGCGATCTGTGGCGCGGACACGTTTGGCGTCCAGAAGCCGGACCCCACCATCTTCCGCGAGACGGTGTCCCGCGCTGGCGGAGAGGTCAAAGCCAGCATCATGGTCGGCGATGCCGGAACCGATGTCGGGGTCGCCCGCCGCGCCGGGGTGCCCGTGATTGGGGTCAGCTTCGGCTATACGGACGTGCCGATCGCCGAGCTGAAGCCGGACCGTCTGATCCATCACATGCGTGATCTGCCGGCCGCAGCCCACAGCTTGATGACGGCCTGATCCGTCGCAAACCACTGACTTGGCTAGGGTATCCTGCGGAACCCCGCGTTAACCATCTATTATCTATGCGCGGCGCGCCGGTTGCCTGCCCCAAACGACGCTCCTATGGTCCGGGCGGGGATGTGGCGGTTCGTCGCAGTAGAAGTGGATAGTCATGCGTCGTGTCATCGCGATTGCGTTAGCGGGAGCGAGCCTTGGGGGCTGCTCCTCAATGTCTTGGGACATGTTCAAATCGGCGCCGCCGACCGTCCAGGTCCGGCTCGAATCCAATCCCCCCGGTGCTGACGCCACGACCTCGCTCGGTCAGGGTTGCAAGACCCCCTGCTCCGTCTCGGTTCCCGCGCCCGACGCGCCGTTCACGGTTGCCTTCGCGCTGCCAAAATACCAGCCGGCGAGCGTGCCGGTGAACGTGATCAAGACTCCCGGCGATCTCGTCACATCCGCCTCGGTGACCACCGACCCGAATCCGGTGTTCGCGGAACTCCAGCCGGCTGTCCCGCCCAAGCCGGTGAGGAAACCGCACCGGCCGAAGAAGCCGAGGCCGGTCGCAGCCGCGCCTGCCGCGGCCCCCGCCGATGCTGCACCTGCTGCGGGCTCGGCGTTCCCCGATCCGAACGCGGGAAAGCGCTGATCCAGGCGCTGACTTACGTATACCACCCGATTGTCCTCTGCCTGCGCGATGCTTAGATTGCTTCCAGAGCACCGTTGAAGCAAAGGTGCGCCCGTCGCCGTAAGTGACAAGGCATTTGGTATGAACGGACCTTCCGCGAGCCCCCGCTCCGCGCTGTCGAGCGCGATGACCGATCCGTTCGGGCGGACCATCTCGTATTTGCGCGTGTCCGTCACCGACCGCTGCGATTTGCGCTGCTTCTACTGCATGTCGGAAGACATGACGTTCCTGCCCAAGGCGGACCTGCTGACGCTGGAAGAGCTCGACCGGCTCTGCTCGGCCTTCATCGCCAAGGGCGTGAAGAAGCTGCGCCTCACCGGCGGCGAGCCCTTGGTCCGCCGCAACGTGATGACGCTGGTGCGCTCGCTGTCGCGGCATCTGTCCAGCGGCGCGCTCAACGAGCTGACGCTGACCACCAATGGCACCCAGCTTGCGAAGCATGCCAGCGAACTCGCCGATTGCGGCGTCCGCCGCATCAACGTCTCGCTCGACACGCTCGATCCCAGGAAGTTTCGCGAGATCACCCGCTGGGGCGAGATCGACAAGGTGCTGGAGGGCATCGAAGCCGCGCGCGCCGCGGGGCTTTACGTGAAGATCAACGCGGTGGCGCTCAAAAACCTCAACGAGGACGAGCTGCCTTCGCTGATGCGCTGGGCCCACGGCAAGGGCATGGGCCTGACGCTGATCGAGGTGATGCCGATGGGCGAAATCGGCTCAGGCCGCATCGACCAGTATCTGCCGCTGTCGCTGGTGCGCGCGCGCCTCGCCCAGCAATTCACGTTGACGGACCTGGCCGAGAGCACCGGCGGCCCGGCGCGCTATGTCAGCGTCGCCGAGACCGGCGGCAAGCTCGGCTTCATCACGCCGATGACCCATAATTTCTGTGAATCCTGCAACCGGGTGCGCATCACCTGCACGGGGACGCTGCACACCTGCCTCGGCCACGAGGATGCCTCCGATTTGCGCAAACCTCTGCGTGCGTCGGACGACGACATGCTGCTTGCGGATGCAATCGACCGCGCTATCGGGCTGAAACCCAAGGGCCACGATTTCATCATCGACCGCCGCCACGACCGCCCCAGCGTCTCCAGGCATATGAGCGTCACGGGCGGCTAGGATTCAGGCGCGCTGCGGCCTTATTCCCCTTAACTATCAACAAACTTCCGATTGACTGGCGGCACGCTCGCTGGTTTGGTGCGCCTGCCTCATGCCTGCGCGGCGAGACAAGCCACGCGCCCAGATCGGCGCAGTCAAGACGGCCGGGGCACAATCGGGGGAGGACCTATCGTTGCAAGCGCTCCTTAAGCTGAGCAGCAGGATTGACGCGTTCACGCGCTGGACGGGCAAACGCCTGGCGTGGCTGATCGTGGCCGCCGTCATCATCTCGGCGGTCAATGCGATCGTCCGCAAGACCTTCGACACGTCCTCCAATTCGTGGCTCGAGCTGCAATGGGTGCTGTTCAGCATCGTGTTCCTGCTGTGCGCGCCCTGGACACTGCTCGACAACGAGCACATCCGCATCGACATCGTGAACAACGCGCTGCCGAAGACGGTCCGCAACGTGATCGACGTGATCGGTCACCTGTTCTTCCTCATTCCGCTGTGCATCGTCATGATCGTCACCGGCGTGCCGTTCTTCCAGCGCTCGTTCCACATCAACGAGCAATCCGGCAATGCCGGCGGCCTGCCGCAATGGCCCGCCAAGGCGCTCATCATGATCGGGTTCGCTTTGCTGCTCGTTCAAGGCATCTCCGAACTGATCAAGCGGATTGCGGTGACGCGCGGCTTGATGCCGGATCCCCATGAATCGCAAGTGTCGGCGCTGGAGGCGGAAGTCGAGCACCTCGTCGAAGCGATCGAGAAGAAGTAGCCGTTGGCGACGGTTTAGGGGAAATCATGACCGCGTTTATCATCGCCAATATGGCGCCCATCATGTTCGCGTCGCTGGTCGTCGTGCTGCTGCTCGGCTATCCCGCGGCATTCTCGCTCGGCGCCGTCGGCCTGTTCTATGCCATCATCGGCGTCCAGCTCGGCCAATTCCACCCGGACTTCCTCCAGGCTCTTCCGGAGCGCGTCTACGGCGTGATGAACAACGACACGCTGCTCGCCATTCCCTTCTTCACCTTCATGGGGCTGGTGCTGGAGCGGTCGGGCATGGCCGAGGATCTGCTCGACACCATCGGGCAGCTGTTCGGTACCATCCGCGGCGGGCTCGCCTATGCCGTGATCTTCGTCGGCGCGCTGCTGGCCGCGACGACGGGCGTGGTCGCAGCGTCCGTGATCTCGATGGGGCTGATTTCGCTGCCCATCATGTTGCGCTATGGCTACGACCGCCGCGTGGCAGCCGGCGTCATCGCCGCGTCCGGTACGCTCGCGCAGATCATTCCGCCCTCGCTCGTTCTGATCGTGATGGCCGACCAGCTCGGCAAGTCCGTCGGCGACATGTACGAGGGTGCCTTCATCCCGGGCCTCGTGCTCGCCGGCCTCTACGCCTCCTACGCCTTCCTCGTCAGCATGATCTTCCCGAAGGCCACGCCGGGCCTGCCGAAGGAAGCCATCGGCTTCCGCGAGGAAAATGGCGATCGGGGCCTCGTCTCGCTCGGTGTGCTGTTCCTCGCGAGCTGCGCGTTCGGCTGGCTCATGATGCGCAATTCGACCGTGCATGGCGCCGATTACGTCGTGCTCAGCATGTTCTGCGGCATCATCTTCGCCTTCGCCGTCGCGGTGCTGAACTGGGTCATCGCCAAGCTCACCGGCTTCCGTTTCCTCTCGAAGATGGCGCAGCAGACCACCTTCGTCATGGTGCCGCCGCTGTTTCTGATCTTCCTGGTGCTGGGCACGATCTTCATCGGCATTGCGACCCCGACCGAAGGCGGCGCGATGGGCGCCGCCGGCGCCCTCATCCTCGGCGCCGCGAAGCGGCGGCTGAGCTGGGACCTGATCCGGCAGGCCACGGAATCGACTGCCAAGCTGTCGGCCTTCGTCGTGTTCATCCTGGTCGGCGCCCGCGTGTTCTCGCTCACCTTCTACGGCGTCAACGGGCACGTCTGGGTCGAGCACCTGCTCACCTCCCTGCCCGGCGGCCAGGTTGGCTTCCTGATCTTCGTCAACGTGTTCGTTTTCGTGCTGGCCTTCTTCCTCGACTTCTTCGAGCTGGCCTTCATCGTGATCCCGCTGCTCGGACCTGCCGCCGAGCACCTCGGCATCGACCTGATCTGGTTCGGCGTCATTCTCGGCGTCAACATGCAGACCTCGTTCATGCATCCGCCGTTCGGCTTCGCGTTGTTCTATCTCCGATCAGTCGCGCCGAAGGAGCGATACACCGATCGCGTCACCGGAAAGCGGATGGATCCCGTCACCACGGGCCAGATCTATTGGGGTGCGGTGCCATTCGTCGTGATCCAGATGATCATGGTCGGGCTCGTGATCGCGTTCCCGTCGATGGTCATGCACTACAAGGGCGTGCAGTCGAACATCGACCCGAGCACCATCAAGATCGAGGTGCCGCAGATCGAGCTGCCGCCGCTCGATTTCGGTCCGCCGCAGAAGTAGCGAGGACGACACCCGCCGTCGTGCTCCGCGCAAGCGGCGCATGACGCGCGACGGCGCGCGTGACAAGCACGGGAAACGCGGGCATACCGGGCTGTCCTCAGCCCATGGATGGCCGCTCATGCCCCGATTGCACCCTGCTTCATCGCTCATTGGCCGGTTGATCGCCTCACTCTGGCTGGCATGTGCCGCCACCGTCGCGCAGGCCGAGCCTGTCGCCGATTTGCACGCGCTGGCACAAAAGGAGCAGCAGCCGCTACTCGACACGCTGCGCGATCTCGTGAACATCGAATCCGGCAGCAAGGACGTCGACGGCCTGAACCGGATCGCCGAGCGTGTGGCCGGCCAGCTCAAGCAGCTCGGCGGTGCGGTAGAGATCCTGCAACCCACCGACATCTATCGCCTCGACGACACGCCCGAAAAGATCGGGCCGGCCGTGCACGCCGTCTTCAAGGGCGGTGGCAGCAGCAAGATCATGCTGATCGCCCACATGGACACGGTGTACCTGAAGGGCATGCTGAAGGACCAGCCGTTCCGCATCGACGGCGACAAGGCCTACGGCCTCGGCATCGCCGACGACAAGCAGGGCGTCGCACTCATTCTCCACACCGTGGCGGTGCTGCAGAAGCTGGGCTTCAAGGATTACGGCACGCTCACCGTGCTCACCAATGGCGACGAGGAAATCTCCTCGCCGGGCTGGCGCAGCACCATCACCAAATTCGCCGCGGATCAGGACGTCGTGTTCTCGTTCGAGGGCGGCGGCACCGACGGCACGCTGCGCCTCGCCACCAGCGGCATCGGCTCGGCCTATCTCATGGTGCATGGCAAGTCGTCGCATGCGGGCGCCCGGCCCGAGGGCGGCATCAATGCGCTGTACGAGCTGTCGCACCAAGTGCTTCAGATGAAGGACCTGTCCAAGCCCGAGCAGGGCCTGAAGCTGAACTGGACCGTTTCCAAGGCCGGCACCAACCGCAACGTGATCCCAGCCGAAGCCACGGCCCAGGCCGATGCGCGTGCGCTCAAGGTGTCCGATTTCGACGAGTTGGAGAAGACGCTTCAGGACAAGATCAAGAATCGCCTGCTGCCCGACTCCAAGGTCGACCTGAAGTTCGAGGTGCGTCGCCCGCCGCTGGAGGCCAACGAGGCCTCGCGCCGCGTCGCCGCCTACGGCAAGACGATCTACGGGGAGATCGGACTGTCCCTCAAGGTCGACGAGAAGGCGACCGGCGGCGGCACCGACGCCGCGTTCGCCGCGCTCAAGACCAGCGGCGCCGTGGTCGAAGGCATGGGCCTGTCCGGCTTCGGCGCGCACTCCAACGATGCCGAGTATGTGAAGCTCGACAGCATCGTGCCGCGTCTTTACCTCGCCACACGCATGATCATGGATCTGTCGACCGGCAAGCTGAAATAGCGGCGGCTCGCTGTTTCAAACGGCCTGCTCCGCCAATCTGAACCGCAGTAGGAATTCCGCGCCGCCACCCGGAAGATTTTCCACCGCGACCGTTGCCGCGTGATCGTCCGCGACGGCGCGCACGATCGAGAGTCCGAGGCCCGCGCCGTCGCTGCGCTGGCGGTCGGCGCGCCAGAAGCGCTGGAAGATCAGCTCGCGCTCGGCATCCGCGATGCCGGGCCCGCAATCGCGCACGCGCACCGCGCCGTCTTCGCTCACCTCGACATCCACCGATGTCTCCTTCGCGGTGAACTTGATGGCGTTTTCCGCGAGGTTGAAGATCGCCCGCTGGAGCATCACGGCATTGCCGTGGATCAGCACCGGCGTGTCGGTGCCCTTCAGCGCGATGTCCTTGTGCTGCGTGATCGCGAACGGCGCGATCGCGCCGACCACCTCGGCGCAGACGGCGCGCAGATCCGCGGTCTCACCGGGATCGATCACCAACGTGTCGAGCTCGGCGATCTCCAGCAACTGGACGACGATGCGGCTCATGGCTTCGATGTCGTCATGCAGCGCCTGCTTTGCCGCGTCATCGCCGAGCGTCTCGATCCGGGTACGCAGGATCGTGAGCGGCGTGCGCAATTGATGCGCGGCATCCGCTGTGAACTGCCGCTGCACCCGAAAGCCGTCCTCGAGGCGGTCGAGCGCCTGGTTGACGGCGGTGACGAGCGGCATGATCTCGCGCGGGATCTGTTCGGTCGGCAGGCGGATGTGCGTGCGTGCCGGGCCGATATTGCTTGCCTCTTCGGACGCCTTCCATAGCGGCGCGATGGCGCGGCGGAAGATGATGATGTCGGCGGCGAGCAGGACCAGCAGGATCGGGATGGTGATCCACCCCACCCGCCGGAAGAAGTTCGAAATGATGTCGTCGATGATGACGTCGCGGTGCGCGAGATCCTCGGCCACGCGGATGCGCACGGTCTTGCCGTCGATGACGCGGGTGACGCCCGCACCGGAAATCGTCTCCGACAGCGGCGGCGCCTGGACCGCCGCGCCGGTCTTGCGGCGGGACGAAAACAGCAAACGGCCGTCGGCATCGCGAATATCATACAGATACCGGCCGTAGGCTTCCGAGTAGAGACCACGAAGACTGTCCGGCAGATTGAACGTCAACAGCCCGTCCGGCTGCGCGACGATGCGCTCGGCCAGCACCTCGGCCTGCGCGCGCATGGCGTCGCGGTGCAGCTGGTCGACTTCCGAATTGAGCAGCCAGAACAGCACCAGCGGCAGGAAGATCGCGACCACCGCGACCGCCACGATGTGCATGAACACGATGCGCCAGATCAGCGATTTGAACGTCGGCGATCTCGCGTAGATCCCGGCCGCAGCCACGCTATTTCTCCTCGGCCATGAGATAGCCGACGCCGCGGATGGTGTGGATCACGACCTTGGCGCCGTGCTCGGTGAGCTGCTTGCGCAGCCGCGAGACATAGACCTCGACCGCGTTGGAGGCGACCTCGCATTCGAGCCCGAAGATGTGGTCCTCGACGTTCTTCTTCGGCACCACCCGCCCCTGCCGCCGCAGCAGGATTTCCAGCACGGACGTCTCTCGCGCGGAAATGATCCGCGGCTGGTCGTCGACGAAGATCTGGCGGCTTTCGGTGTCGTAGACGAGGTTGGCGAGCCGCAGCGAGCGGCCGAGCAACTGGCCCGGCCGGCGCAGGATCGCCTCCAGCCGCGCCACCAGCTCCTCCATCGCGAACGGTTTTGCCAGATAGTCGTCGGCGCCGCTGCGCAGCCCGCTGACGCGGTCCTGCAAGCCGCCGCGCGCGGTCAGCACCAGGACCGGCAGCGGCTCCATCTGCCGCCGCAACTCGCGCAGCACCGACAGGCCATCGCCATCGGGCAGGCCGAGGTCGAGGATCATCGCAGCATAATTGACACTGCTGACCGCCTCGCGTGCCTCGGCTGCGCTGCCGACGATGTCGCTCTCATAGCCGGCCGCCGCCAGCCCGCCGGCAACGAGCCGCGACAGCTCGGCATTGTCCTCGACGATCAGAAGGCGCATTGCATGTCCGCGGGCTACTCAAATCACGCACGGCTCGCGCCGCATCTTCGCTCTTTTCCAGCATTCGGACCGCCTCGGCCAGCAAAAAAGCGTCGGCCGAACCAGTCGCCTGTCAGGTTCTTGTAAGGCAACAGATGCGCCCGCCAAAGGCGGGGTTGTAGCAGCTAGCTAGCCTCGTGCCTCGAAATAGGCGCAAAGCATGGTCGTGTCCTTTGGAGCTATGGATTTCCGGAACAGCCGGCACTTGAAGTGACGATCCTTCCCCTCTCCGCTCTCGATCAGGAACATGCATCGGCCGCAGACGTCGGCGTTGTGACGGCGCCTGGCAACATCGAGCCCATCGAGGACGCGGCGAAGCGTATCGCGCAGCTGAGATCGATCGGGGAGCTCAAGCGCCACGAGCTGATCCCGCAGCGTATTGATCGGGTCGCGCTCGAGGAACCTCTCGCCTTCACCCGTGATGCAGAGCGCAATCGAACGCTTGTCCTCTGCTGATGGCTTGCGAACCATCAACCCCTTGCTCTCGAGCACGGCGGCGATCTGCGATGCGACGCCGCGAGTCGTCCCCAGAAAGCTGGCGAGCGCTGTCGGCGTCCGCGAAAACCTGTTTGCGCGGGCGAGAAAGCGCAAGGCCATCCACTCCCGATCGCTCAGTCCCGCAAGGCTCCCTTCAAAAAGCCAGCTGTCGGCCGATTGCACCAGGAGTCGTAGAATTTCAATTGCCAGTCTCATTTCAGAAGTCCCACGGGAAACGGTCGCCCTGACATCGCGATCAACGATCAGGAGCCGCCGTGTTCGGTGAATGCTGCATTCCCGTCGGGACTGGTTGAGTCCGGTATACCGTACCGTGAAGCGTGACCGGCGTGATGACACGCCGCGGCTTCAGCCCGATTGCCGGATTCCGATAACCTGACCGTTCCGAAAAAGGAACACCGAAGAACTACGCATCACGTGAGCGTTGAAGTGACAGCAAGCCTCGCGCGCTGGAACGACATCGATGGCCGCTGCAGTCGCACCGCTGACGCGCGGGCGAGAAGCCAGGAGCACGCTTGTCAGGTTCGTGTAAGCCGTGGCCACTCATCGACCGGGACGGACTCAACAACATGAAAATCCCGATGCAGCTTTGGGCATCGGCACTGAGTGGAGAAGACAGGACCGGCGGCGAAGTCACAGCCGACTATGCTTCAGCGATTGCTCGCGAGTTGCCGATCAAGCCCGACTATCATCTGGTGGGGGACGCTGGCCATTTGTCTTCCGTGCGCCCTGCTCGCCGGAATTGGCGCTGAAACGTCCCAACCTCTGCGTCGACAGATCCGGGTTCGACCGGATCGCCTTTCGCGACGAGTTCAGCGCCGCCGCACTGGCCTTCTTTCGAGAGCATCTGGCAAGAACCGATCAGCGCTGAATGATCGCGTCGGGTCCTCCCTATAAATTGCCCGGCGAGCTATGCGACGCAGATGCCTGGTACCGCGACCTTCTGGAACAGGTGCGGAGCAGCGACGGCGGACGAAGGATAGGCCGAGATCTTCGATCTGAACTCAGGGTGCGTGAACGCAGCCCGGAAGTGGGCGGTCGATTCCCAGACGGCGTAGTTCAGATAGGTCGGGCTCTCGCCGATCGCGCGGTGAAGCTGGGTGTCGATGAAGCCCGGCTGCCGCTTCATGAAGGCAGCATCGTCTTGCCAGACCTGGAGAAAGCTTTGCTCGTCGGCCTTGTCGAGCGTGAACACATTCACCAGCACGACGGGACTGGTCTCGATGCCGAGCTGACGTTCGATCGGAAAAGCGGGATCCAGTGGACGGAGATGCGACATGAATGCCTCATTTGTTTGGTTGCATGATGTCAATGTGGTACGATCGCTAAGTAAATCTTTGACACCATGATGTCAAGATAGATTTATGGTGACATATGCTGAAATCGCAACGAACGCCGGCGGGCGATGCCCTGACCAATCTCATGCTCGACCTCTTCAGGCTGAACAGCCAGCTTTTGACCGCAGGTGACCGCTTGGTGGCCCGGCTCGGGCTCACGAGCGCCCGCTGGCAGATCCTCGGCGCCATCGTGCACGCAGAGCGCCCGCAACCGGTCGCATGGCTCGCCCGCGATCTCGGCGCGAACCGCCAGAACGTGCAGCGGATCGTCAACGACCTTCATGCGGAAGGGCTCGTGGCGTTCGAGGCCAACCCGCACCACCGCCGCGCTCAACTCGTCGTCCTGACCGACAAGGGAAAGCGCACCTTCGGCGCCGCCATGAATTTGCAGGCGCCATGGGTCAACGGCCTCGCGGAAGGCCTCGCAGTCAAGGACCTGCAAACCGTTCACCGCGTGGTCACGGCGCTTCGGAACAAGCTGGAGAGCAATGACGAAGCTGACGAGGAGGTGTAGCGGCGGGATGGCGGTCGATGTGCTCGCTGAACTCGTAGGTTGGCTTTCGCGGCGCTCCACCCATCCTGCGGTCTGCCCGCCTTTTGATCTCCCCCTCAACCTCGTGCAAGCGCTGCGCAGCAGCCAATAATCCGCGCCTGTCGCACGCTAAGGCTGCTCATCGGGACACCATCGCGCGATAAGGTGCGAGCCACCGGCCGCTCCAGCAAACAGGAATGCCACGGCGAGGATGCTCGTGAACAAGGAGATCAGACCGCGCTCGTGGGCGTTCATCGCCGCGCTGCCGAATGTCAGCCAGCATCCCGTCGCAACAAAGTTCGACACCGCTTGCACGACCGCGCACCGCGTCACCGGCGTGTAGTTCAGGAACCTCCAAAGCAGCGGCCCGCCCGCGATGGCGAGCGTAAAGATCCATGCAAGGATCAGCGTTGGGATATGAAAAAGGCCGACCAAACTGGTGGACAAGGCAAGCACCCTGAAGCGTCCAGAGTTTGACGCTCCCAGCCGGAATGAGGTTCAAGAGCATCCATTTCAAGAGCATCCCATGGCGGTCAAACAAACTCAGCGATAAAATGCCGATTGCGGAAACTGGAAACGAACCCATGGCCTTCTGGACAGCGAGCGCCGTCGGATTGGTGATCGCCTATTTTCTCGGTTCTATCCCCACGGGCTATCTGGCGGGACAGCTCCTGAAAGGCATCGATATCCGCGAGCATGGCTCCAAATCCACGGGGGCGACGAATGTCTTGCGGACTCTGGGAAAATGGCCTGCGCTGGTTGTGCTCATCGCCGATGTGCTGAAAGGCGTGGCGGCCATCATCATAGCCCGCTCGTTCTGTCCCTGGCTCGCTGCAGCGTTTTCCTCAACGCCGCCGACAGCGTCCGACCTGCAAACGTGGGTGCCCTGGGCCGTTGGCCTGGCCGGAATTGCCGCACTGCTCGGACACAGCCGGTCAATCTGGCTGAACTTTACAGGCGGCAAGTCCGCGGCGACCGGGCTGGGGGTGTTGCTGGCGCTGTCGTGGCCGGTGGGACTGGGTGCTGCAACGACCTTCGGCATCGTGCTGGCGATGACCCGGGTTGTTTCCCTCAGCTCGATCCTCGCGGCGTTGACGGCCATCGTTCTCGTCTGCGCTTTCGAGCACCCCTTGCCCTACCGATTGCTGGTGATCGCAGGCGGCCTCTACGTGATCGTGCGCCATCGCGCCAACATCGGGCGGCTGTTGGCGGGAACGGAGCCGCGCCTGGGTCGAACTGCTCCGGATACGAAGGCGGAAGCGCAGGTCTAGCGCGTGCATTTTTTCGGGATTGGAAAATGAGCGAACCGCCACAGATCATTGCCACCGTCGAAGACGCCTGCTCATTCATCTCCGGTTGGTTCGGCTGGAAGAATGATTTTGCAGGGTCCGAGATCACTCTCGCTTTCGCCGTGCCGCCGGCCATCCGGACCACCAATCGCCGCCTGGGTCGTCTGTGGCTGGAGCGCGGGAACATCAATATCTTCGAAAGTCAGGACACCCTGATATCCCCACATCGGTACGAAGCTCGGCCCGATGGGGTGGTGCCGATCATCAAGGAAAATCAATATGCATGGGCGTGTGGGTTCAAGCCGGAAACGGGCGCACAATTGTGGGTCACTGGCGATTGGCCCGACGATCAGCCCGGCTCACGCGCTTGGAGGCCAACGCAGGACGTGGTCGATACTGCAATCATCTTCGTCGTGCTCGCGAATGCAATATGGGCTTCTGCCGATTGCCAGATGGATGAAGAGGAAAAACCGACGGAACTTGGCCAACTTCTATGGAAGTTTGCGCCGTGGGCAGGATTTTCCGGTTTCTGGACAGACGGCGATCGCACCGTGATGCGCATGCAGGGATCAGGCTGGGGCGTCACTGCGCATCGGTGATCAGATAACTCGTAGGATGGGTAGAGCGCAGCGAAACCCATCGCGCGGCCAGTCTCAGGCAACAATGGCAATGGCGCGCTTGATCACCCGGAGTGAGAAGGATGGGTTTCGCTGCGCTCTACCCATCCTACGCTGGCCCTAACCTGACTTTGTACGATTCTCCTGAAACGCAGCTCTGAGCTCAGCCAATTGGTCGCTTGTTGCTCCCTGCTCAGCATCCGCCCGATCCGTCGGCAAATCCATGTAAGCGATCGGCTGATCGAACTGGCTCGCCGTGAAGTCGTACCGCCGCCCCTCGATCCGATTGTAGAAATGATCGCCGGCCGGCAGCGGCGTCTTCAGCAAGTCGCCGCCAAAGAATTCATGAATGAGCAGCGCAGTGACGTTGCATTGCCCTGCCGCCGGATTGTCCGCCGTCCATAGGCTGGCCGTGGCCAACGACCAGGCCTTGCGCAGCACGGTCTGAACCTCATCTGGATTGAAGCTCATCGGGCCCTCGGGTTCGGCGACCGAAATTCGGATTAGGCAATGATAGGCTTATGTCGCTGTTTCGCCCGACGCGTCAAGTAACTTCGGTAATTCCGCAGATGCTCGCGCCATTCCGGCAAGTCATTGATAACGCTGTCCCCGTCTACTGTGCATGGGGTTGTTTTTCAGTTTTTTTGTTGGAGACGCTTCTGAACGTACCAACAAGAACGCCCCGAAGCCTTCGCTTCGGGGCGTTGCAGGCGACAAGTGAGGCGATCAGCTCTGCGAGCGCCGCGCCATGAAGATGTCGTAGCCGACCTCGGCGACCTGGAACCAGGCGTAGCCGTCGCTGGTGAACTTGGCGAGGGAGTCGTGCACCTTCTTGAAGTTGGCGTTGGTGGCGCCGACTTCGGCGTGCAGCTCCTTGGCGGCCTTGTAGCAGGCATCCATGATCGGCGGCGAGAAGGCATGCAGCTTGGTGCCGCCCGCGAGCAGCTTCTTCAGCGCCAGCGGATTGGCCGTGTCGTAGCGCGCCATCATGTAGTTGTTGGCGTAGTGGCCGGCCTGCTCCAGCACGCTCTGGTAATATTTCGGCAGCGCATTCCATTTGTCGAGATTGACGAAGGCGAGCAGCATCGGCCCGCCTTCCCACCAGCCGGGATAGTAGTAATGCGGCGCGATCTTGTAGAAGCCGAGCTTCTCGTCGTCATAGGGACCGACCCATTCGGCGGCGTCGATGGTGCCCTTCTCCAGCGCAGGATAGATGTCGCCGCCGGCGAGCTGCTGCGGCACCACGCCGAGCTTCTGGAGCACGCGGCCGGTGAAGCCGCCGATGCGGAATTTCATGCCCTTGAGATCCTCGGGCGTGTTGACCTCTTTCCTGAACCAGCCGCCCATCTGGCAGCCGGTATTGCCGGCGAGCAGCGAGACGACGTTGTAGCCCTTGTAGAACTCGTTTAGCACTTCGCGCCCGCCGCCCTGCATGTACCAGGCCTGGTTGATGCGCATGTTGGGACCGAACGGCACGGCCGAGCCGAAAGTGAAGGTCGGGTCCTTGCCGAAATAATAGTACGACGCGGTGTGGCCGATCTCGCAGGTGCCGTTCTGCACGGCGTCGAGCACCTGGAGGCCCGGCACGATCTCGCCGGCCGCAAAGATCTGGATCTGGAATTTGTTGTCGGTCGCTTCCGCGACCATCTTGCACATCATCTCGGCGCCGCCAAAGAGCGTGTCGAGCGATTTCGGCCAGCTCGTCGGCATGCGCCATTTGATTTCCGGCATCGACTGCGCGATCGCGGGAGCCGCGAGCGTGGCGGCGCCGGCCGCGCCAAGTCCTGTGACCTTGATGAAGTCTCTTCTCTTCATGATTTCCTGCCCTGATGGATCGTGATTGTGGGCCTTCTTGCCGAGGCTTGCGGACAGCATGACGCAACGGCGGACCGAATGCCATCGTGATCGCACTGCGGCAAAGAAAAAGCCCGGCCTCACGAGGAGGCCGGGCTTTCCGGTCTTGCGACTTTGGACTTGAAGATCAGCCGCGGGTGCGCGAGCGGATCATGAAGCTGTCGTAGGTGTATTCGGCGACCTGCCACCACAGATATTCGTCGGAGCGGTAGGCCTGCATGGCGTCGATCGACTTCTTGAAGTCGGCGTTCTTGGCCGAGACCTCGCCCCACAGCTCGTTGGTCGCCTTGAGGCAGGCCTCGAGCACCTCGTTGGTGAAGGGACGAAGCTGCGTGCCGCCGGCGACCAGGCGCTTCAGCGCCGCCGGGTTCTGCATGTCGTAGCGCGCGGCCATCCAGCTGTTGGCGTTGGCCATCGCGTTGGTGAGAATCGCCTGATAGTTCTTCGGCAGCGTATTCCACTTTTCGAGATTGGCGAAGGCATGGACGGTCGGACCGCCTTCCCAGAAGCCCGGGTAATAGTAGTACTTGGCGACCTTGGCGAAGCCGAGCTTCTCGTCATCGTAGGGACCGACCCATTCGGCCGCGTCGATGGTGCCCTTTTCCAGCGCCGGATAGATGTCGCCGCCGGCGAGCTGCTGCGGCACCACGCCGACCTTCTGGAGCACCTGGCCGGCAATGCCGCCGATGCGCATCTTGAGGCCGGACAGATCGGCAACGGTCTTGATCTCCTTGCGGAACCAGCCGCCCATCTGGGTGCCGGTGTTGCCGCAGGGGAAGCCGATCACGTTCGACTTCTTGAAGAACTCGTTGGCGAGCTCGTTGCCGCCGCCCTGATAGAGCCACGAATTCTGCTGGCGCGCATTGAGGCCGAACGGGACCGAGGCGAAGATCGCGAAGGTCGGATCCTTGCCGACATAATAGTACGAGACGGTGTGGCACATCTCGACCGTGCCGTTCGTGGTCGCATCGAGCGCCTGGAGGCCGGGAACGAGCTCGCCGGCGGCGAACACCTGGATCTGGAATTTGTTGTCGGTCATCTCGGCGACGTACTTCGCCACCTGCTCGGCGCCACCATAGATGGTATCGAGCGACTTCGGGAAGCTCGAAGTCAGGCGCCACTTGATCTCGGGCGAGGACTGCGCGATCGCCGGCGAGGCCACCGCGGCGGTCGCCGCCGCGCCTGCTGCCGACACTTTCAGGAAATCACGACGCTTCATCTTCAGGTCTCTCCTTGTTGGGGCGTTTCCCCTAACTTCCTCTTTGCTGCCGCTCATTCCGGCGACGCGTTTGGGCCGCGTCGAACCGAAGGGGCTTGACTGCCGTGGGCCTTTAACACGGACGGCCGGCTTTCGGAACGCGACAATGGCATGACGGGGCTCTACGAAAGTCGCATGCCCCCAAGGGATTGGCCGGGAGGGATTGCCCCTGCCCGGCTCAGGCCGCGGTGACGACGCCCTTGAGCTGGTCCCTGACCTGTCCCGCAATGGCGCGATAGATCGCCGCATGGGGACCGTCCGGCTCGCTGTCGACCACGGGGCTACCGGCATCCGACGAAGCGCGAATCGCCATGTGCAGGGGAATCTCGCCCAGGAACGGCACGGCGAGCTTCTCGGCCTCGTGGCGCGCGCCGCCATGACCGAAAATGTCCGATTTCGTGCCGCAATGGGGGCACTGGAAATAGCTCATGTTCTCGACGATGCCGAGCACGGGCACGTTGACCTTCTTGAACATGGCAAGCCCGCGCCGCGCGTCGATCAGGGACAGGTCCTGCGGGGTCGAGACGATCACGGCGCCCTTCAGCGGCACGTTCTGCGCCAGCGTGAGCTGGGCATCGCCGGTGCCCGGCGGCATGTCGACGACGAGCACGTCGAGTTGACCCCATGCGACGTCACGCAGCATCTGCGTCACCGCCGACATCACCATGGGACCGCGCCAGATCATCGCGGTCTCTTCCTCGACGAGGAAGCCGATCGACATGATGGCAAGGCCGAAGCGCCTGAGCGGAATCATCTTGCGCTCGCCATCGAGCTCCGGCTTGTCGTGCAAGCCCGTCAGCCGCGGCACCGAGGGGCCGTAGATGTCGGCATCGAGCAGCCCGACGTTGAGGCCGAGGTCGCGCAAGCCCAGCGCCAGGTTGAGCGCGGTGGTCGATTTGCCGACGCCCCCCTTGCCGGAGGCCACCGCGATCACGGCGGCGACGCCCGGAATCTCGGACTGTCGCGACATCGGCGACGCGCCGCCCTGAGGCGGCTTGTGGGCGTGGACCGGCTGCACGCCGGGCGTGCCGCGGCTCGGCTGCGGGGGTGGCGGCGGCGCGGCGCCGGCCTTGCGCTCGGCGGTCAGCGCCACCATCACGGTGGTGACGCCGGGAATGGCGCGCACGGCGGCCTCAGCCTCGGCCCGGACGGATTCCCAGGCCCGCGCTTCGGCGGCATCGACGTTGATCGAGAAGAACACCTTGCCGTCGGCCGCGCTGATCGCGCTCAGCACATTAGCATTGGTGAGCGCAACCCCGCGGGGCGACTTGATCCGGGCGAGGCTGTCAAGAACCTGTTGCTGCGTCACGCTCAAAGCGCATCTCCCAAACGGGGCATGATCCACCAGATCATGCCCAAGGCTTCAGGATGCCCCATTAGAGCGGAAACGCCCAAAAGGCTACTGCCTGCCGATATCGCCAGCCATCTCGGCGGGCGCGGCCCCCTGCTCCTTGGCCGCCTCGTAATTCAGCTCGATCATGACCCCGTTGGGGTCGTGGACGAAGATCTGCCAGAGGTCGCCGCCGGGCACCTGGCGGGAGTCGAACTTCATCCCCTTGGACGCCAGCCGCTGCTTCATGCCGTCGAACCCGCGGCTGACGAAGGCGACATGGTGGACAACGCCGGAATCCGGCTTTTGTGGCTCGCTGGTCGGAGAAATGTCGACGAGGTGCACCACCGGCTTGCCCTCGCTGTACATCCAGGCCCCCGGGAAGGCAAAATTCGGCCGGGCGCCTTTTTCGAGGCCCAGCACGTCCTCGTAGAAGCGGACCGTCTCGGCCAGATTCCGGGTCCGGATGTTGAAATGATCGAGCACGCCCACGCTCACGCCGCCCATGCTCTCGCTCCCTTTTTTATTGTAACTCCTTGGTCCCGCATCCTAGCACAGGAGGAGGACAAACGAAGGCGTTGCCCTCCGGCGTCAAGGGTTTATGGTGCGCCTCCAATCCGCCGCAACGGCGGAACCGGGCGCCCCCTCGCCCGGCAAGAACCGTAAAATCCAAACTACGGACAAGGTACCACACATGGCTAAAGTCGCTTTCCTCGGTCTCGGCGTCATGGGCTTCCCGATGGCCGGACACCTCGTGAAAAAAGGGGGCCATGAGGTCACCGTCTACAACCGCACCGCGGCCAAGGCGAAGGAATGGGCGGACAAGTTCGGCGGCAAGACCGCGGCGACCCCGAAGGCCGCCGCCGAAGGCCAGGATTTCGTGATGTGCTGCGTCGGCAACGACAACGATCTGCGCGCGGTCACGATCGGCCCCGATGGCGCCTTCGCCGGCGTGAAGAAGGGCGCGACCTTCGTCGACCACACCACCGCCTCCGCCGAGGTCGCGCGCGAGCTCGATGCCGCCGCAACCAAGGCCGGCTTCAAGTTCATCGACGCACCCGTGTCGGGCGGCCAGGCGGGCGCCGAGAACGGCGTGCTGACGGTGATGTGCGGCGGCACGCAGGACGCCTATTCCGGCGCCGAGCCGATCATCACCGGCGCCTATGCGCGGATGTGCAAACTGCTCGGCCCCGCCGGCTCGGGCCAGTTGACCAAAATGGTCAACCAGATTTGCATCGCCGGCCTGGTCCAGGGACTCTCCGAGGGCATCCACTTCGCCAAGAAGAGTGGCCTCGACGTCACCGCCGTGATCGAGACCATCTCAAAAGGGGCGGCGCAGTCCTGGCAGATGGAGAACCGCTACAAGACCATGAACGAGGACAAGTACGATTTCGGCTTTGCGGTCGAATGGATGCGCAAAGACCTCTCGATCTCGCTGGCCGAAGCCCGCCGCAATGGCGCCAATCTGCCGGTGACTGCGCTGGTCGACCAGTTCTACGCCGAAGTCGAGAAGATGGGCGGCAAGCGCTGGGACACGTCGAGCCTGCTCGCACGCCTCAATCGCTGACAATAAACGGACTGACCTCGCCTTGCTGATCGCGATCGCCGCCATCTTCGTCCTCGCCTATGCGGCGATCGCGCTCGAGCACCCTATCGGGGTCAACAAGAGCGCGTCCGCGCTGTTGGGTGCGGGCCTGCTCTGGACCGTCTACGCGATAGCGACCGGCGATCACACGATCGTCGGCCGCCAGCTCGATGAATCGGTCGCCTCCACCGCACAGATCGTATTCTTCCTGATCGGCGCCATGACCATCGTCGAGGTGATCGACGCCCATGACGGCTTCGAGGTCATCACCTCACGGATCAGCACGACCAGCCAGGTCCGCATGATCTGGCTGATCGGCTTCGTGACCTTCTTCCTCAGCGCGATCCTCGACAATCTGACCACCACCATCGTGATGGTCTCGCTGATCCAGCGGCTGATCGCCAGGCGCGACGACCGCCTGTTGTTCGCCTCCCTCATCGTCATCGCCGCGAATGCCGGCGGCGCCTGGACCGTGATCGGCGACGTCACCACGACCATGCTGTGGATCGGCGGGCAGATCTCGCCGTTGAAGATCATGGCTGCGACATTCCTGCCCTCGCTGGTCAATCTGCTGATACCGCTGGCGTTCATCAGCCTGGCGCTGCGCGGCAGGACCATCGCGGCCCCGTCCAAGGACGGCGGATTGCAGGGCGTCGATCCGTTCGAGCGCAACGTGATGTTCTATCTCGGGCTCGGCGTGCTGATCGCGGTGCCGGCCTTCAAGACGCTCACCCATCTGCCGCCCTTCATGGGCGTGCTGCTCGGGCTCGGCATCGTCTGGCTGGTCGGCGAGATCGTCCATCGCAACAAGGACGAGCACGTTCGCCAGCCGCTCACGCTTGCGCATGCGCTGACCCGCATCGACATGGGCTCGATCGTGTTCTTCGTCGGCATCCTGCTCGCGGTCGCCTGCCTTGAACATGCCGGCCTGCTGTCGATGCTGGCCAAATGGCTGGACGCCACCTTTGGCCGCCAGGACGTCATCGTCGTCATTCTCGGGCTGCTCAGCGCCGTCATCGACAACGTGCCGCTGGTGGCCGCGACCATGGGCATGTACGACCTCGCGCATTATCCGACCGACAGCTTCCTCTGGGAGTTCATCGCCTATTGCGCCGGCACCGGCGGCTCGATCCTGATCATCGGCTCGGCCGCCGGCGTTGCCGCCATGGGGCTCGAGCGCATCGAGTTCCTCTGGTACGCCCGCCGCATCGCAGGACCTGCGCTCGCGGGCTATCTGGCCGGCGCCGTCGTCTACATTGCGCAGCACGCCTGGCTCCACTGAGTGGAATCGCGCGGGCTGAAAATTAACGCGCGGTTAACGTAATTCTTTAGCTCCTTAAGTCACCTCTTAAGGATTTCTTGCCAGAGATAGACAATGCAGAAGGCCCGCCTCGCGCGGGCAGGAATGTTGTTGTTCGATGAGTAAACCCGCTGAAAAGCCAGAGGTCGTGCAGCTTCCGGCCGAGCCGGTCAGCGCGCCATCGGCGAGCAGCCGACGGGCTGCGGCGCAGCGGGTGCGCGAGGCGCGCGACAAGTTAACGTCGACCAGCGGAACCCGCCCGGCCTTCGACGCCGAGATGCTGCGCCAATATGCCCAGACGCGGCTGTCGGCGTCCTATGTCGTGATGCTGCTGGTGGTCGCCACCGGCATACTGTTCGGGCTGTGGATGCAGCCGATTCCGGCCGCGGCCTGGACCGCCGGCATGCTCTGCATTCACGCTGCGATGATCCGCAGTTGCCACCGCTTTTTAGCCGAGCCCGCCTCGCCCGCGGCAACGCGCGCCTGGCGGACGCGCTTCGTGGTGCTCGACCTGCTCTACGGCCTGTGCTGGATGGCGATCCTGATCCATCCCGTGCTCGACATGGTCACGGAAACGCTGATGATGTTCCTGATGCTGCTGGTGATCGCAGTATCGAGCATGCTGGCGGCGAACTTGCCGATCGCCGCCCTTGCCGCCACCGCGCCGGTTGCGGTCGCGATGGCGCTGAGCTTCGCGATGACCGGCGCGCTGGACAATTACATCCTGGCCGCGCTCGCGCTCGCGGCCGAAGGCTATTTCGTGCTGCTGGCGCATCGCCTTCACTCCTCGACCTTTGCTACGCTTGAGGCGCGCGCCGAGAAGGACGCGCTGATCGGTGAGCTCGAGCAGGCCAAGGCGATCTCGGACGAAGCGCGGCATCGTGCCGAATCCGCCAACGTCGCCAAGTCGCGCTTCCTCGCGCAGATGAGCCACGAGCTGCGCACGCCGCTGAACGCAATCCTCGGTTTCTCCGAGGTGATGAAGAGCGAGATTTTCGGCGCCCATGCCGTGCCGGTCTACAAAGAATATTCCGCCGACATCCATAATTCCGGCGTGCACCTGCTCAATCTCATCAACGAGATCCTCGATCTGTCGCGGATCGAGGCCGGCCGCTACGAACTGAACGAGGAAGCGGTGTCGCTGGTCGGCATCGTCGCCGACTGCCATCATCTGATGAAGCTGCGCGCCTCCAGCCGCGGCATCACCATCCACGAGGTGTTCGAGCAGGCCATGCCGCGGCTCTGGGCCGACGAGCGCGCCATCCGCCAGGTCGTGCTCAATCTGGTCTCCAACTCGATCAAGTTCACCCCGCAAGGCGGCGAGATCTGGCTCAAGGCCGGATGGACTGCCTCGGGCGGACAATATCTTTCGGTGCGGGATTCCGGTTCCGGCATTCCCGAGGACGAGATCCCGGTCGTGCTCGCCTCGTTCGGCCAAGGCTCCAACTCAATCAAGTCGGCCGAACAGGGCGCAGGCCTCGGCCTGCCGATCGCCAAGAACCTGATTGATCTGCATGGCGGCACGTTCACACTGAAATCGAAGCTGCGCATCGGCACCGAGGTGATCGTCACCTTCCCGCCGGAACGCGTGATGAGTGCGCTTGCGCCGATATCAGACGATTCTCCGCCGCTCCAGCCGGAGAGTTCCGCGGTCCCCGACGAGAAACGCCGGCCGCGCCACAGGCCGATCATGAGCGCAGGTACGGGCTCTTAACGACATGCTTGCAGAAATGCCCGACGATCCCCCACTATGTCCAAATGAGCAAAGAAACGCCGTGCGTCGCCGTCTGCATGATCGATCCCAGGACCAGGCTGTGCTTCGGCTGCGGCCGGACCTTGCCGGAGATCGCACGCTGGCACGCCATGGAGAGCGTGGAACGGCTGGCGGTGATGGCGCTGTTGCCGGCACGCATGGCGGACGCCGGACTGGCGCCGATCGCGGGATCGACCGAACGCGCCTGACGGGCCTGTGCGCCTGTGGAGGCGCGCAATGATCCGCTTCCTGCTCGTCCTCATCATGCTCGCCGGCACCGCCGGTGCCGTCGTCGCCTATGGCGATCCCGACCAGATTGCTCGTGCGAGCACCAAGGTCTCGCACTTGTTCCGCGGACCGGCAGTGACGCCCGCACCCGCCGTGCAGATCCAGCGCGGCCAGGGTGGCGAGTTCGCGCTGCGTGCGAAGATCAACGGCGTTGTCGCACCGATGGTGATCGATACCGGTGCGACCTCCGTGGTGCTGACCTGGGAAACCGCGAAGGCGATCGGGTTGCCTGTCGAGATGCTCGAATACAATGTCGACCTCGAAACCGCGGCCGGCCACACCAAGGCAGCCCGCCTCACGCTCGACCGTCTCTCCGTCGGCCACCTCGTCGAGAAGTCGGTGCCGGCGCTCGTCATGCAGCGCGGGCAGATGAAAACCAATCTGCTCGGCATGAGCTTCCTCGACCGCCTGGAAAGCTGGGGCGTGCGCGCCGACAAACTGATGCTCACGGGTTATCCGGAGCTCCAGAGCAGCCACCGCCGTTCGCGCACGGCGGTCGATTAAGCGCAAGACGCCGCCAAATTCCACACTTTCCGCGTCGGCGTGAACTATCATTTCGATCTGTTCCGCTGAGACAGATCGACGAAGAGCCGGATTTCACGATCCGGCTCTTCGTAATGGCGATTAGGCGGCCACTTCCGCCGGAGCGCGCGCACCGACACGCGCGATGGCATCGCGCAGCACCTCCACGCCCGCGCCCGGCTTCACCCCCTGCTCGGCAAGATGGCGGCGGAAGGCACGTGCGCCGGGCACGGCGTGGAATGCGCCGACGAAATGCCGCGTGATGGCGTGCAGCCGCGTGCCCCGCGCGAGCTGCTCCTCGATATACGGCATCATCGCCTCAAACGCGTCCTGCATGGTCGCATGCGGCGCCGCCTCGCCGAAGATGTCCTGATCGACACCGAGTAGCCGCCACGGCTCCTGATAGGCGGCGCGGCCGAGCATCACGCCGTCAACTTGCTCAAGATGCGCTTTCGCCTCGCCGATGCCGGGGATGCCGCCATTGATGATGACGGGCACGTCAGGCATCGCGCGCTTGAGGCGGTAGACGCGATCGTAGTCGAGCGGCGGGATGTCGCGGTTCTCCTTCGGCGACAGACCGTTGAGCCAGGCTTTCCGGGCATGCACGATCAGCGCATCGCAGCCGGACGCGACCACTGCACGTGCGATCGTGTCGAGCGCGGCTTCCGGATCCTGGTCATCGATGCCTATGCGGCATTTCACCGTGACGGGAACGGCGACCGCGCCCTTCATCGCCTCGACGCACCGCGCCACCAGTTCCGGCTCCGCCATCAGGCAAGCACCGAAGCGGCCATCCTTCACGCGGTCGGACGGGCAGCCGACATTGAGATTGATCTCGTCATAGCCGAACGCCTCGCCGATCCGCGCGGCCTGCGCGAGCTCGCGCGGATCCGACCCGCCAAGCTGAAGCGCAACCTTGTGCTCGACCGCGTCGAACCCAAGCAGCCGCTCCCGGTCGCCATGAATGATGACGCCAGTGGTCAGCATCTCCGTGTAGAGCAGCGCCCGTCGCGTCAGGTGACGATGGAACACCCGGCAATGCCGGTCGGTCCAATCCATCATGGGTGCCACGGAAAAGCGATAGCCTTGATATTCCAATTACTTACCCTATCATTTCAACGGACTAGAACAGGAACAAGTGCACACGTGTGCACTCCAAACTAGCCAAAATTGCACACGTTTGTACCGCATTTGATCTCCCGGTGCACACGTAGCGCACACGAAATCGGGGTGGAGTGCACACGCAATGCCGACGTTTACAAAACTCAGATCGGGAAGCTGGCGCGTTCAGGTCAGGAGGAAAAACGAGTACATCGCAAACACGTTCGTGCGACGGCGCGATGCTGAAGAATGGGCGCTTGATGTGGAGCGCTCTATCGATCGCGGCACCCCAATTCGACGTTCCCGGCCTTTTGAGCAGCCTCGAATTTTTTCCGATTTGATCACCCTGCATCTCGACGATCTTGCCCAAGTCGGCAAGCCCGTACGACGATCCAAGTCGATGGTGCTCAAGGCCCTCAAGATCTCGCTTGGACGAACAAACCTCAAAGAGCTGACCAGGGAGAGATTGATTGAGTTCGGGCGAAAGCGAGCTGCTCAAGGCGCTGGACCGGCGACCCTTGCGATCGATTTCTCATTCATCCGAACGATCCTACTTCACGCTGCCGCAGTCCACGGCATTAACGTTTCAGTCGAGAACGTACAGCTGGCCAGAGCTGCGCTAAAGCACCTGGATCTCGTCGGAAAGTCAAACGAGAGAGATCGGCGCCCTAGCCAAGATGAACTCGATCGACTGATCGGATACACCGAATCTAACGCCCAACAGTATCTACCACTCGGTAGAATTGTTCGCTTTGCTGTGGCGACGGCAATGCGCCAAGCTGAGATCTGCCGCATCGAGTGGACTGATGTCGACATGTCAAAGCGAACCGTCACTATTCGCGACCGCAAAGATCCTCGACGCAAAGACGGAAACCACCAAGTGGTTCCTCTCCTCAATTCGACCGGGTACGATGCCTGGCAGCTTATGCTCGAGCAGCGGATTCTCACGCGCGGCCTCGGACGCGTTTTTCCATACCACTCGAAGTCGGTAGGAGCTGCCTTCCGCAGGTCATGCAACGCTATCGATATAGATGACCTATGCTTTCACGATTTGCGCCATGAAGGAACAAGTAGACTCTTCGAAGCGGGCTTTTCGATACAGCAGGTTGCGATGGTGACAGGCCATAAAGACTGGCGAATGTTGCGCCGATATACAAATCTCAAGCCCGAAGATCTGCACAAGATGCAGAAAGCTGCACAGCCATCAATGGAGCAATTCCTAGCCACCCTGGTCGCCAGCTAGAGCGCGACCTTCGTCAAATTTGAACCTGCTCGCTGAATATGTAACTGCAAGGGATCGTCCTGCCTGCTTTGGCCTTGAGAGCGGACTTCGGCGGGTAACTGCATCACGTCAGCCTTGCGCCATGAGCTGACTTGCGACAGGTGGTGGCTGTCGGCGGAACGCAGACTCATGATGGGCTTTCCGGCCCGCTGTGAGTCCGTCTTGGCAATACACGGCGCGTAGGCGAGAAGCCGTAACACTCAACCCGCCAAAAATGACCCACTTAAAAAATGACGGGTTTCAGATCGGACCCCATAAGGCTCCCCGAAGCCAACTCTGGCCAAATCCGGTCCTTCGGCTTCTGATCGCCGCAGGGGAATGAGCCCGCTTAATCGCGCATCCGAAGATCGGTGGCGATGAAATGCGTAATGGTTGGAGCGGCTGATGCGCTGACGCCGCCGATCGCATCCTGGATGCACGGTCAGCGTTTGTCACGCGATGGGCTGCCTCAGGTGCTCGAGCCACGAGGCGACCTTGAAAGCCTCCAGGTAGCGGCCGTTCACAGCCGCGTCCTCGAAGAGATCCCACGCGTAAGCGCCGTCGCGCCGTCGTTTCTGCTCCAAGCCGGCGATCGCCTGCAGAAACGCTTCTCGTTTTGCCGGATCAATCCGGTATCCCACACCGGACGACAAAGCGCCCTTTCCGATTGCCCGTTATTCGGGCGGCTAATGAGCCGAGCAGCGGCTCGAAGGCCCTTGCAAGCGGGCGCGCTGTTCTATTTGCCAGCGGGGCGGATCTCGTACGACGTCGTCGCCGCTGATGGCAGCGTCGCAGTGCGATGGCTATGTTTCCAATGTACCAGGCCGAGGCTATTGCTCCCTCCCCGACGGATGAGCGGAGCGCAGGCGCCTGACACGCCTGGCCTATCGGATGATGGGCTCGCTCGCCGAGGCGGAGGAGGTCGTTCAGGACGCATGGCTGCGGTGGGTCGGGGTGGAGGATGACGTCGATTCGCCTCCCGCCCATCTAACCCGCATCGTCACACGCCTGTGCCCTGACGACGCCGCGCCGCGCGGGCGCGCCGGGAAGCCTACCTGGGACCCTGGCTGCCAGATCCTCTCATGGGTTCCATGGAGCCAGACGAGACCGTCGCCGACGACGTCACGGTCACGTTGATGCTGGCCCTCGAGTGTCTGTCCCCTCTGGAGCGGGCCGCTTTTCTTCTCCATGACGTCTTCGACGTGCCGCTAACCGAAGTGGCCATCACCCCCGCGGGCCAGCCGTACGCTCGCGGCGCGCGCTAGTGCTTGGATGAATAGAACGCACCCTGATCGAAGCCCGTGCAACTTCAAAGCGGCCGGGCCTCGATCAGCGATTTCTTCGCCGTCCCTCGATAAGATCGAGAACTGCCATAGCGGCCTCAAGTACGTTGGTACCAGGTCCAAACACGGCTGCCACTCCGCTCCGAAACAATTCCTCGTAGTCCTGCCGTGGCACGACGCCCCCGCAAACAACAATGATGCCGCCAGCGCCAGCCAGCTTCAACTCCCTGACAACCTGAGGAACGAGCGTCCTGTGACCGGCCGCGAGCGACGAGACCCCCAGAACATGTACCTTTGCCTGAACGGCCATCGCGGCAGCTTCGGCTGGCGTCTGAAACAAAGGACCGGCAACAACATCGAACCCCATATCGCCGAATGCCGACGCAATAACCTTCGCACCTCGATCATGACCATCTTGTCCCAGCTTGGCGACCATAATCTTTGGCCTCACGCCAATCGCTTGTGACACTTCGTCGAGCCGCGAGACAAGATTGGTGAACTCGGCATCGTTTCCATAAGCAGGGCCATAGACACTCGAAACAACATCGGGTATCGCCTGGTGATCTCCAAAAGCCTGCCGCATTGCATCAGACATTTCGCCGACGGTTGCTCGAGACCTAGCGGCCTCAATCGCGGCTTCCAGCAGATTTCCCTCACCTGATTGCGCGACCCGGGTCAGTCGAGCTAACGCACTGGAGACGCTCTTAGAATCTCTCGACCGTTTGATATCGGTCAGGCGGCGAATTTGCGAAGCGCGCACAGTCGAATTGTCGATCTCCAGAATGTCGATTGGCTCCTCTTGTTCAAGCCGAAACCGATTAACTCCGACGATAACCTGATCGCCGCGATCGATCGCGGCCTGCTTGCGCGTCGCCGATTCTTCGATCAATCGCTTAGGCCACCCTGTCGCGATCGCGTTCGCCATCCCTCCCCGCTCTTCGACCTCCTCCATGAGTTGCCAGGCAGCCTTGACGAGATCGTCCGTCAGGCGCTCGACATAGTAGGATCCCGCGAGGGGATCGACGACGTCGGCGACGCCCGTCTCATGCTGAAGGATCAGCTGGGTGTTCCGGGCAATCCGAGCCGAAAACTCAGTAGGCAATGCGATGGCTTCGTCGAACGAATTTGTGTGCAGCGATTGCGTGCCGCCCAGAACGGCGGCTAAGGCCTCATAAGCGGTCCGCACGATATTGTTATACGGATCATGCTCCTGGAGCGACACTCCCGACGTCTGACAGTGCGTACGAAGCACTAAGGACAACTGCATTTTAGGGTTGAATTCCGCCATAACACGCGACCAGATAAGCCGAGCAGCGCGCAACTTCGCCGCCTCCATGAAGAAATTCATTCCGATAGCGAAGAAGAATGAAAGCCGCCCTGCGAAGTCATCGATGTTAAGGCCCTTGGCAAGAGCAGACCGGACGTATTCACGTCCATCAGCGAGCGTAAAGGCCAACTCCTGGACGAGCGTCGCCCCCGCCTCTTGCATATGGTAGCCTGAAATCGAGATGGAGTTGAAGCGCGGCATGTTCTGCGCGGTGAACGCTATAATGTCAGCAACAATGCGCATCGATGGTTCCGGCGGATAAATGTATGTATTGCGGACCATGAACTCCTTCAGAATGTCATTTTGGACAGTTCCCGAGAGAGCTTCGCGCGGAATTCCCTGCTCTTCACCGGCGACAATGAAGGTTGCGAGAATGGGGATTATCGCTCCGTTCATGGTCATCGACACCGACGTTTCCCCGAGGGGAATGCCGTCAAAGAGGATCTTCATGTCTTCGACTGAGTCGATGGCAACGCCCGCCTTCCCGACATCACCTAGGACGCGAGGATGATCAGAATCATAGCCGCGGTGGGTCGCCAAGTCGAATGCAACCGACAAGCCCTTCTGTCCTGAGGAAAGGGCCGAACGATAGAATGCGTTTGACGCCTCTGCAGTCGAGAATCCCGCATACTGGCGGATTGTCCACGGTCTGCCAGTATACATCGTCGCCTTAGGACCACGAACGAACGGCGACATGCCAGGTAACGTGTCCAGATGGTCGATCCCATCTAAATCAGAAGCCGTATAGATCGGCTTGACTTCAATGCCCTCCGGAACCTTACGCACAAGCGCGATGGGATCGCCTTTTAGTTCCTTCTCGGCAATCCTCTTCCATTCATCTGGAAATGACATCGACATTCCTTATCTCGCACCGGTTACCGACCTAATTGTCAACCACGCATCGCGGCTACATGGCCTGCTTACGCAAATTCCAAGATCAGCGCGTCCACCGCCAGAGTCGCACCGGCGCTGGCGTGAACCTTCTTCACCGTGCCGTCCTGCTCGGCACGGAGCACGTTCTGCATCTTCATGGCCTCGACCACGGCCAGCGTCTCGCCGGCCTTGACCTCCTGCCCTTCGGTCACCGCGATCGAGACCACGAGGCCGGGCATCGGACACAGCAGCTTCTTGCCGGTGTCGGAGGCCGTCGTCACCGGCATCAGCCGTGCCGAGGCCGCCTCTGCCTCGGTCCAGACATAGACCGGCACCTCGACGCCCTGATGCGCGAGGCGGATGCCGTTGGCAATGGGCCGCGCCTGCACCGCGATGAAATGGCCATCGATGGTGCCCTGCCAGACCGGATCGCCCGGCTTCCATGGCGACTGCAACAGATGCGCATTGCCGGTCTTGCCGTCGGCATCAACGAAGCGGATCGTGATCGCCTCGCCCTCGCGGGCGACCTCGAGCGGGATCTCCTGACGGTCGAGCCAGACCGCGCGGCGGCGCTCGCGCTGCACGACGCGGCCGCCCATCTGCCCCGAGATCTGGCGCTTGCGCTCGCCCAGCACGTGGTCGATGGCGGCGCCGACCGCGGCAATGCGCCGGGCGACCTCACCTTCCGGCACGCGCACCGCAAAGCCCTTGGGGAATTCCTCGGCGATGAAGCCGGTCGAGAGCCGGCCCTCGCGCCAGCGCGGATGATGCATCAGCGCCGACAGGAACGGGATGTTGTGACGGATGCCGTCGACGTAGAACGAGTCCAGCGCGGTCGCCTGCGCCTCGATCGCGGCGGCGCGCGAGGGCGCGTGCGTGACGAGTTTGGCGATCATCGGATCGTAATGGATCGAGATCTCGCCGCCCTCCTGGACGCCGGTATCGTTGCGGATGGTGATGCCGTCGTGGCTCACTTCCGCCGGCGGGCGATACTTCACGAGCCGCCCGATCGAGGGCAGGAAGTTGCGGAACGGGTCTTCGGCGTAGAGGCGCGATTCCACCGCCCAGCCCGTCAGCGTGACGTCCTTCTGCGCGATGCCGAGCTTCTCGCCGGCGGCAACGCGGATCATCTGCTCGACGAGGTCGATGCCGGTGACGAGCTCGGTGACGGGATGTTCGACCTGGAGACGTGTGTTCATCTCCAGGAAGTAGAAGCTCTTGTCCTGCCCCGCGACGAACTCAACGGTGCCGGCGGAGTCGTAATTCACGGCCTTGGCCAGCGCGACGGCCTGCTCGCCCATCTTGCGGCGGGTGGCCTCGTCGAGCAGCGGCGACGGCGCCTCCTCGATGACCTTCTGGTTGCGGCGCTGGATCGAGCATTCGCGCTCGCCGAGATAGATCACGTTGCCGTGCTTGTCGCCCAGCACCTGAATCTCGATGTGACGGGGATCGACGATGAACTTCTCGACGAAGACGCGGTCGTCGCCGAACGAGGCTTTCGCCTCGGCCTTGGCGAGGTTGAAACCTTCGGCGACCTCGGCGGTCGAATGCGCGATGCGCATGCCCTTGCCGCCGCCGCCGGCGGAAGCCTTGATCATCACGGGATAGCCGATCTCGTCGGCGATCTTGACCGCGTGCTTGTCGTCCTCGATGACGCCGAGATAGCCCGGCACGGTCGAGACCTTGGCCTTGGCGGCCGCCTTCTTCGATTCGATCTTGTCGCCCATCGCCGCGATCGCGCCGGGGTTCGGGCCGATGAACACGATGCCGGCCGCCTCCAGCGCGCGCGGAAACGCCTCGCGCTCGGACAGGAAGCCGTAGCCGGGATGCACGGCCTCAGCGCCCGTCTTACGGCAGGCCTCGACGATCTTCTCGATCACCAGATAGCTCTCGGCCGCAGCGGGCGGGCCGATCAGCACAGCCTCATCGGCCATCTCGACATGGAGGGCATCGCGGTCGGCCTCGGAATAGACCGCAACCGTCTGAATTCCCATCTTGCGGGCAGTCTTGATGACCCGGCAGGCGATTTCGCCGCGATTGGCGATCAGAATGCGTTTGAACACTGCTCTTCTCACAACGGCATGTTGTCGTGCTTCTTCGCCGGCGCTTCCATTTTCTTGTCCTTCAGCATCGCTAGCGCCCTTGCGATCCGCTTCCGCGTCGAATGGGGCATGATGACGTCGTCGATGTAGCCGCGCTCGGCCGCGATGAACGGCGAGAGGAAGCGGTCTTCGTATTCCTTGGTTCGCGCGGCGATCTTGTCGGGATCGCCGATGTCGGAGCGGAAGATGATCTCCACCGCGCCCTTGGCGCCCATCACCGCGATCTGGGCGGTCGGCCAGGCATAGTTCATGTCGGCGCCGATCTCCTTGGAGGCCATGACGTCGAAGGCGCCGCCATAGGCCTTGCGGGTGATGATGGTGACCAGCGTCACGGTGCACTGCGAGTAGGCGAACAGGAGTTTCGCGCCGTGCTTGATCAGGCCGCCATATTCCTGCGCGGTGCCCGGCAGGAAGCCCGGCACGTCCACGAAGGTGACGATCGGGATGTTGAAGGCATCGCAGAAGCGCACGAAGCGCGCCGCTTTGCGCGAAGCGTCTGAATCGAGCACGCCGGCCAGCATCATCGGCTGGTTGGCGACGAAGCCGACGGTGCGCCCGGCGATACGGCCGAAGCCGGTCACGATGTTCTTGGCGAACATGTCGGCGATCTCGAAGAAGTCGCCCTCGTCCACGACCTTCAGGATCAGCTCCTTCATGTCGTAGGGCTTGTTCGGATTGTCGGGGATCAGCGTGTCCAGGGACATGTCGACCCGGCCGATGTCGTCGAAGCTCGGCCATTCCGGCACGCCGTCGGTATTGTTGGACGGCAGGAAGTCGATCAGGCGCCGCATCTGCAGCAGCGTCTCGACGTCGTTCTCGAAGGCGCCGTCGGCGATCGAGGAGCGCGTGGCGTGCACCGAGGCGCCGCCGAGCTCTTCCGCCGTCACCACCTCGCTGGTCACGGTTTTCACCACGTCGGGGCCGGTGACGAACATGTAGCTGGTGTTCTTCACCATGAAGATGAAGTCGGTCATCGCGGGCGAATAGACGTCGCCACCAGCGCAGGGGCCCATGATGACGGAGATCTGCGGGATCACGCCGGAGGCCAGCACGTTGCGACGGAACACGTAGGAGTAGCCGGCGAGCGCGGCGACGCCCTCCTGGATGCGTGCGCCGCCGGCGTCGTACAGGCCGATGATCGGCGCCCGCGCCTTCAGCGCCATGTCCTGGATCTTGGTGATCTTGGCCGCGTGGGTCTCGGACAGCGAGCCGCCGAACACGGTGAAATCCTTGGCGAACACGAACACCTTGCGGCCGTTGACGGTGCCCCAGCCGGTGACCACGCCGTCTCCCGGAATTTTCGTGGTCTCCATCCCGAATTCGGTCGAGCGGTGCTGGACGAACATGTCCATCTCCTCGAACGAATGCTTATCGAGCAGCAGGTCGATCCGCTCCCGCGCGGTGAGGCGGCCGCGCGCATGCTGCGCGTCGATGCGCTTCTCGCCGCCGCCGAGTTTGGCACCGGCGCGACGTTGTTCAAGGGCTTCGATAACGGACATCGATTGGGCCAACTGATCTACCGGTTTCTGGCGATTGGAGGCAGGTCGGTGCAAATGCCTTCATAGACTTCGGCAGCCATGCCGATCGTCTCGCCGAGGGTCGGATGCGGGTGAATGGTCTTGCTGATATCGATCGCGTCAGCCCCCATTTCGATCGCGAGACAGATTTCCCCGATCATATCGCCGGCATGCGGTCCGACGATCACGCCCCCGACGATGCGACCGGTTTCGACGTCGAACAACAGCTTCGTCATGCCATAGGACGCGCCCGACGCGATAGCCCGGCCAGACGCGGCCCATGGGAATTTTGCCGAACGGATCTTCCCTCCGGATTCGGCGACATCACGCTCGGACTTGCCGACCCAGGCGATCTCAGGATCGGTGTAGGCAACATTGGGGACGATCTTCGCCGTAAAGGCCGCCGGCTTCCCGGCAGCTACTTCCGCGGCAACGTGCCCCTCGTGAACGGCCTTGTGGGCCAACATCGAACCACCGACGACGTCGCCGATGGCGAAGACGTTGCGCGCCGTCGTTCTCATCTGATCGTCGACCTGAATGAAGCCGTTCGGATCGATTGCAACGTCGATCCGCTCGAGACCGAGTTCGCCGCTGTTAGGAACGCGGCCTGCAGATTGCAGCACTAGATCGTAGGATCGTGTCTCAACTGACGCGACCGTGATACCAACCGTCACGCCGTCGGGCGTCACCGCGGCAGTTAATACGCTGCTTTCAAGGTAAATATGCGCGAATCGATGCGCGTTGCGCGAACGCCAGATCTTCACCGCATCCGCATCCACGCCCGCCAGGATATCGGGAAGCCTTTCGACAAGATCGATCTTGGCGCCGAGCGCGCTGTAGACGGTCGCCATCTCCAGCCCGATGATCCCCGCTCCGATCACGAGCATGCGGCCCGGAATGCTTCGCAGCGCGAGCGCGCCGGTCGAGGTCACGACCCGCTCGTCCTTGGGAAGCACCGTCAACTGCACCGCGCGCGAGCCCGTCGCGATGATACAATGTCCGAAATCGATCTGCTGCGAGCTTGCCCCCTCGCCGGCAATCTCGAGCCGCGTGGCGGAGGCGAATTTCGCGGTGCCGTGGATCACCGTGACGCGGCGCGCCGCCGCCATCTGGCGCAACCCATCCGTCAGCTTCGTGACGGTGCCGTCCTTGAAGGCGCGCAGCGCTTGCAGATCGATCTGCGGCGCGCCGAAGCGAATGCCCAGGTCGGCGATCCGCTCGGCTTCCTCTTTGACGGCCGCAACATGAAGCAGCGCCTTCGACGGGATACATCCGACGTTCAGGCAAACTCCGCCCAAGGTGCCGTAGCGTTCGACGATCGCGGTCCGCAGTCCAAGGTCTGCGGCGCGATAAGCTGCTGAATAGCCGCCGGGCCCCCCTCCGATCACCACGAGGTCGTAGCGCGTGGGGTCGATTGGGTGCGGGCCAGCATAGGACTGTTCCGGCGAGATCGTCTCGGCTTGCGCGCCGCCCCCGTCGGACGCCGACGCCGTGCCGATCATGGAACCTTGAGATACCTTGTCTCCAACGCGCAACGAAATGCTCGTGATCACCCCTGCGATCGGTGACGGAATCTCCAGCGTCGCCTTGTCGGATTCGACGGTGATCAAAGCCTGCTCTCGCGCGACGACGTCGCCCGCCCTGACGTGGACCTCGACGACTTCGACGTCTCGGAAATCCCCGATGTCGGGGACCCGGATCTCCTCTGTCCGCATCTGCGTCCTCACAATGCGAAGCGCCGCAGATCGGTCAGCACCGACGCGACGAATCCCAGGAACCGGGCCCCGGCCACGCCGTCGACGACCCGGTGATCCCACGACAGACTCATCGGAAGGATGAGTCGCGGTTCAAACTCGCGGCCGTTCCAGACTGCCTCGGTGGCGGCACGACCAGCTCCGAGGATTGCCACCTCGGGCGCATTGATGATGGGCGTAAATCCCTGACCGCCGACGCCTCCCAGAGACGACACCGAGAAACAGCCGCCCTGCATGTCGCCCGACGCGAGCTGCCCCGCGAGCGCCTTGTCGGCGAGCGAGCGCATCTCCGCGGCGATCTGCCGAAGGCCCTTCTTATCGCAGTCCCGGATCACCGGCACGACCAGACCTTTCGGCGTGTCGACGGCGAAGCCGATGTGGACGTAGTGCTTGAGGATCAGCTCATCGCCATCGAGCGAAGAATTGAAGCGCGGGTATTTCTGCAGCGCCAAGGCCGCGGCCTTGATCAGCAGCGACACCATAGTGAGCTTCGCCGTGTCCTTCGCGGCCTCGGCGTTGGCGAGCTGACGAAAGGCTTCGGCGTCGTTCACATCCGCTTTGTCGAAATTCGTCACATGGGGAATGACGCTCCAGTTGCGCGAGAGGTTCGCGCCGGTCAGCTTCTGGATTCGCGTCAGCGGCAGGCGCTCGACCGCGCCGTACCTCTCGAAATCCACTTTGGGCCAATCGACCGGCGCGTCGGGCGCAGGGGCCATCGCCGATCCCGACTGCGCCAGTCTGTTGACGAAGGCCGCCACATCCTCGCGCAGAATCCGGCCCTTGGGGCCGGTGGGCACGACAGAGTCCAGCGCCACGCCGAGCTCACGCGCCAAAGCGCGGACCGACGGCGACGCATGCGCAGCCCCGCTGGGCTGCGGCTGCTGTGCCCGTGCTCGCGAACCATCGACTGGAGTGGCGGGCGCCGGCTGCGACAGCGCCTCCTGCTGCGAGAACCGTTGCTCCACCTGTTGCGCCGACGCAGCCGCGGACGGAGGCGCGGTGGATTGACCGCGACCTTCGAGGATCATCAGAACCGAACCTTGAGAAACCCGCGTCCCGACGTCGATCATCAGTTTGGCCACCGTGCCTGCGGCCGGGGACGGCACCTCCATCGTCGCCTTGTCGGACTCGATCGACAGCAACGGCATGTCGATCGTGACCTCGTCGCCGACCGACACATTGATTTCGACGACCGGAACATCCTTGTAGTCCCCGATATCCGGCAGAACGACTTCAAGTGAATGAGACATGCGCGCTCCGCCCTCTGTCAGCGAGACCAAGGCGGTGCAACGCCGGTCGGCAATTCGTAGCTGGCGACAGCCTTGGCGACCTGCTCACGCGCCACTTCACCCGATTTTGCCAGCGCCGACAGCGCCGCAACGACGATCTGCTTGCGATCGACCTCAAAGAAGGACCTCAGCGCGGCGCGTGTATCGCTGCGCCCGAAGCCGTCGGTGCCCAGCACCGTATAGGGCGCCTCGATGTAAGAACCGATCAGTTGCGGATACGCCCGGACATAATCCGATGCCGCGACGATCGGCACCTTGCCGCCGAGGCATTGTACGACGTGGCTCTCGACCGGGGTCGACAGCGGCGAAAGCCGATTAGTTCGCTCCACATCGCGCGCCTCCCGCGCCAACTCGGAAAAGCTCGTTGCCGACCAGACGTCACAGGCCACTTTCCATTCGCTTTGCAGCATCGCTGCGGCGGCGAGCGCCTCCGGGAGAATGGCGCCCGAGCCGACCAGCCTGATCTTCGCCGGCCCGTCAGCGCTCGGCAGAACCCGATAGAGACCCTTGATGATGCCGTCGCGTGCATCGTCGGGCATCGAGGGCTGCGCATAGTTCTCGTTCATCGCCGTGAGGTAATAGAACTCGTCGTTGCCCTGCTCGAGCATCGACCGCATGCCGTGATCGACGATGACGGCCACCTCGTAGGGGAATGCCGGATCGTAGGCCCGGCAGTTCGGAACGGTCGCCGCCATCAGATGGCTGGACCCGTCCTGATGCTGCAAGCCTTCGCCGCCGAGCGTCGTCCGGCCGGCCGTCGCCCCGATCAAAAAGCCACGCGCGCGCTGGTCCGCCGCCGCCCAGATCAGATCGCCGACCCGCTGAAAGCCGAACATCGAATAATAGATATAGAACGGCAGCAACGGGAAGTTATGGATGCTATAGGAGGTCGCCGCCGCGGTCCATGACGAAATCGCCCCCGCCTCGGTGATCCCCTCCTCCAGCAATTGACCGTCGATCGCTTCCTTGTAGTACAGCATCGAGCCGGCATCTTCCGGCTCGTAGAGCTGCCCCGCCGGCGAGTAGATGCCGACCTGCCTGAATAGGTTCGCCATTCCGAAGGTGCGGGCTTCGTCGGCGACGATCGGAACGATGCGCGGGCCGAGCGTCTTGTCCTTGAGCAAATTGGTGAACAGCCGCACGATCGCCATGGTGGTCGACGTCGCCTTGCCGTCGCCGCGCAACGCGAACTCCGCGTAGGATTGCAGCGGCGGCACCGGCAGCGCCGCCGAAGCGCGTCGCCTCACCGGCATGTAGCCGCCGAGCGCCGCGCGACGGGCGCGCAGATACTGAATTTCCGCGCTGTCTTCCGCAGGCGTGAAGAACTCCAGATTCTCGACCTGCTCGTTGCTGAGCGGCAGAGCGAACCGGTCGCGGAACGCATACAGCGCGTCGACGTCGAGCTTCTTGGCCTGGTGCGACGTCATGCGCGACTCGCCGGCGCCGCCCATGCCGTAGCCCTTCTTGGTCTTCGCCAGAATGACGGTCGGCCGACCCTTCATGTCCTTAGCGGCAGCAAAGGCCGCGAACAGCTTCTTGGAGTCGTGGCCACCGCGCTTCAGGCCGTCGATATCCACGTCCGACATGTGCGCAACCAGCGCCCGGACCTCGGGGTCCTCGCTGAAGAAGTTGGTGAGGTTGTAGGCCCCATCCTTGGCGCCGAGCGTCTGATATTTGCCATCGACGGTGTCGGCGAATTTGCGCAGCAGCGCATGCTTGCTATCGCGCGCGAAGATATCGTCCCAGTCCGATCCCCACAGCACCTTGATGACGTTCCAGCCGGCGCCCTGGAAAAGTGATTCGAGTTCCTGAATCACCTGCCCGTTGCCGCGGACCGGCCCATCCAGGCGCTGCAGGTTGCAATTGACGACGAAGGTGAGGTTGTCGAGATTTTCCCGCGCCGCCAGGGCGAGCCCGGCGATCGATTCAGGCTCGTCCATCTCGCCGTCGCCGAACACACCCCAGACGTGGCGACCAGCCGTCTGCACCAGGCCGCGATGCTGCAGATACTTCATGAACCGCGCCTGGTAGATCGCGCTGATCGGGCCGAGGCCCATCGATGCCGACGGCACCTGCCAAAACTCCGGCATCAGCCAGGGATGCGGATAGGACGACAGACCGGGGCCGCTCAGTTCCTGGCGATACAGCTTCAGATTTTCGTCCGACAGTCGGCCTTCGAGATACGCTCGTGCATAGACTCCGGGGGACGAATGCGGCTGGAAATATACCAAGTCGCCCTCCGACTCGGAGCTTGACGCGCGAAAGAAATGATTGAAACCGACTTCGAAAATCTCCGCGGCCGAGGCGTAGCTGGCGACGTGCCCGCCGAGCTCCCCATAGGCCTTGTTGGCACGGACCACCATCGCGAGCGCGTTCCAGCGAATGATCGCCGTCAGGCGGGTCTCGATCGCGATGTCGCCGGGGTAGGGCTTCTGCTGCTCGAGCGGAATAGAATTGCGATAGGGCGAAAACGGCGGAGAGTCCGGCAGAACGCCGAGCTCCTTCGCGCGCCGATCGAGCGCAGCCAGGATGTATCGCACGCGCTCGGCACCGGCGCTGTGGTGGAGCGATCCAAGCGAGGCGAGCCAATCGGCGGTTTCGACCGCATCCTGATCGGCGTTGACGGCCTTGCGTGGCGGATCGATGTGTGCAGTCATGCGTCGGGCTCCGAGAAAGCCCGCACTTGGTAGCATCGGGTACTATGGCACGTGCTGCTGAATACGGCCGCGTTCCGACGGATTGCCCGGCTCCGGCGGGACGCCGAGGCTCGCATCGCAGCATTCTCTGCTGTTGGTTTAATCAGGCGAGTGATCGAGCCGTCGGCCGCCTGACGGGTGCTCCCGTTTGGTCACGGCGCAGTAGCGGGCATCTTGTCGCAGATCAGCGAACTCGACGGCTCGCCGCGACTAGTGACCTGACCTTTCAAAACAGCTAACCTCGGCTAGCAGCAGGATCTGCATCAAGGCTTGACTGACTTGACGAATTGGCAGGATTGAAATGCCGCCCGAGACCGAGTTCGATCGCGATTTTGCGCGAATGGATCTGCCCGATCTTCGGATCAACTATGATCCTGTCGATCCGGACCAGTTCGATCGTCCCGTCACTTCATTCTGTCTCGAAACCAGCAAAGACAACGACGACCTGCCGCTGCACTCACACCGCAAAGGCCAATTGGTCGTCGCATCTCATGGCTCGGTGATGTGCCGGGCGCCTGGCGGCTTGTGGATCGTGCCTCCGCAAGGCGCGGTATGGATCCCGGCCGGCGTGCAGCACAGCAATTGCGTGGCCGATTTCGGCAAACTCTACACCGTGTTCATCGATCCGCAGGTCAGCATGCTGCCGCGGACCTGCTGCACGCTGATGATCACGTCGCTGGTGCGGGAATTGATCCACCGCCTCTCGGTGTTCCCACCGCTCTATCCGCTGGAAGGACCGACCAGCCGTCTCGGCCGGGTTTTGCTCGACGAACTCGTGCAGATGTCGACGACGGATGAAATGTATTTGCCGATCTCCCCCGACGCCCGTCTTCAACACCTCGCGACCTCCTTGTTGAATAATCCGGGCGACCGCAGCACGATGGACGAAGTCGCCTCGCGCTACGCGATGAGCGAGAGTACCTTCGCACGCTTCATCGCCAAGGAAGCGGGGATGACCTTCGGGCGCTGGCGCCAGCGTCTCCACATTCTGATCGCCATGCAACGCCTCACGGCGGGCACTTCGGTCCAGGCCGTGTCGCTGGAACTGGGCTACGAAACCCCGAGCGCGTTCATCACGATGTTCAAGAAGACGATGGGAAAGAGCCCCCGCCGCTTCCTTGCCGAGCGGTCGCGCCTGATCAATTCGGACAGTTTGCCCTAGCTCGCACGTCCCTGCCTGGGCACTTGACGACCGCGACCCCGCGACGCTTTCGCGGGGCCGCCCGTAACGACGTCAGCGTTTGCTGTAAGGCGCAAGCGGATACTCGAGCGACGCTTCCGCAATGGCCTTTGGAGCCACCACCCGAGGCCTGCCTTTCAAACCCTGCAGCATCACCATCGAACAGTGGATGTTCTGGCCGGTCTCGTCGAACTTGGTGTTGTCGCCGTACATCAGAATCGGCTTCATGTCGGTCTTCTTGAGCGCGCCGTGAATCGCCGCCGACTCCGGCGAAGCCGCCCGCGTCACGGCGTCTGCGACGATCTGCACCGCCTCGAACGCGCAGCCCGCATTGGCATCGAACCAGTCGTTCGGGTAGTCCGCCGCGAACATCTTCATGATCTTGTCGGTCTCGGCGCCCTTGGGATTGAGCCACAACGCCGACAGAACCGGACCGTCACCATACTTTCCGAGCGCGTCGTGATACGCCTTGTCGGACACGCCGTTGGAGTTGGGCGAAAACACCATCTTCGGGTCCCAGCCCTGCTTGATGCATTCGCGCGCGATCATGATCGCGTCGTTGACGCGCGTGACCGAGATCAAGGCATCGGCACCCGACGCTTTCGCCTTGGCAACCTCCACCGACAGATCCTTGGCCTTCTCGTCATAGGCAACGTACTGCGCGATCTTGAGCGGAACATCCACTTCCTTCCACGCCTGATCGATGCTGGCCGCCGTCGACTGCCCCATCGTGTTGTTGAGATGGAGAACGACGGCGCTGCTCGGCGGATCCTTCAGCGTGCGGAGCACGGACTTCAGCTCGCTCAACGATTGCCGCACGATGGTCAGCGACGTGGGGTAATAGCGGAACACCTGGGTGAAGCCCTGCGAAGTCACCTGGGTGGCGCTCGCGATGTGGACCACCATCGGCACCTTGGCGGCCTCGCAGGCCTGCAGCGCCGAAATAGTGGCACCGGAATCCCAAGCGCCGATCAGCACGGTGCAGCCCTGCCGGATCAGGCTCTCGGCGGCGATCCGGCCGTTCTCCGGACGGCTTTGCGTATCGGCGTGAGCGATCTCGACGTCGAGGCCAAACTTCTCACGCGCAAATTTGGCGCCGAGATCGATGCCGCGCACGCAGGCCTGACCGGGAAACGCGAGAACGCCGCTGCTGGGCATGATCGCTCCGACCTTCACCTTCGTGGTCGCAGCAAACGATGGCCTTGATACCACCCCTGCCGCAATTCCCAATCCGCTTCCGACAATCGTCCGCCGCGTGATCCCGCTTCGCTTGGTCATCTCGATGTCCTGTTGCTGAAGGAGTGAACTGTATCTTGACTAGTAGCTTCGTAGGTTGGGGAACGACCGCCGACGTCAAAGGCCCATCTCGGCCTTGATTAGCTTTTCCTCGGTTTCGTCGTAGAGCGACGCGATCAGCGACTGATAGCGCTCATTGATCTGCTTGCGACGCTTCTTCCGCGTCGGCGTCATCACGCCGTTCTCGAGCGACAGCTCCTCTGGCAGAATGCGGAACGCCTTGATCTGCTCGGCTCGCGCCAGCCTTCCGTTGGCCTTGCCGATCTCCGCCTCGATCAGCCGGTTGACGATCTCGGAGGCTGCCAGGTCGGCGTAATCTGTGATCTTGTCGTCGCGCGACTTCGCCCAGTCCATTGTGGCGGTGGCATCCACTTCGATCAGGGCGGTGAGATATTTTCGCCCCTCGCCGATGACCGCCGCCTCGGAGATGAAGGGGCTGTGCCTCAGCTCGTTTTCGATCTGAGTCGGGCTGATGGATTTGCCGTTCGACGTGATGATGATCTCCTTCTTCCGGTCGACCAGCTTGAAGATTCCTTCCGGCGACACTTCTACGATGTCGCCGGTGTAGAGCCAGCCGTCGCGAAGAGCCGCTTTCGTTTCGTCCGGCTTGTTCCAATAGCCCGCGAACAATCCCGGTCCACGGACGATCATCTCGCCGTCCTGGAGCACCGCGGTTTCCCAAGCCGGATCCGGCAACGGGACCCCGACGTTGCCGGCCTTCGGCCACTCCGCCATCTGCACCAGATTGGCACCGACCAATTCAGTCTGGCCGTAGCACTCCTTGAGCTGCAAGCCCCACAGCTGCCACAGCGACATCAGCTCGGACGGCATCGCCGCCGACGAGGTGAACGCAACCTTGAGCTCGTCGAAACCGACCTCGGCGAGCAGTGGCAGGAACACTTGCTCGCGGCAGGCCGCAAATAGTTTCGAGACGAAGGCATCTTCGTGGCCGCCCTGGCGGTCTTCGAGCGCCCTGCGCGCGATCGTCATGGCGAGCGTGTAGTTCTGATCTCCCGCACCGCCGGCGGGATGCACCTTGCTGAGAATTTGCGCCGCAAAACGCTGGTAGAACCGCGGCGGTGCCATGTAGTAGGTGGGCTTCACCTCTTTGATCGTCTGGGCGAAGTCCGCGGTCGTCTCGCCGAAATATGGAACTGCGTCGGCGATCAGCGGCAACGTGGTCGCCTGCCCGCGCGCCACGGTGTGCGACATCGGCAAATGCACGACCACCCGGTGTTCCTCTTCGCGCATGCTGGGGCCGAATAAGGTGATGCAATGAACGCCGGCGAGAATGGAAAGGTGCGTCAGCATGGCGCCTTTGGGGTTTCCGGTCGTCCCGGACGTATAGCCGATGCTGACGACATCGGACGCCTTTGCTGTCGCGCTCTCCTTCTGCAGATAGTCATGCGCATCGACATCGTGTCCTCCAACAAACTCGGCCAGCGACTTGATCGACACCGAGGCCTCGCCGGTCCAATCCGAGTCGAGCACGATGATGCCGCAGAGCTGCTCGGCCCGACCGGAGGCGAGCACGATGCGAAGCTGCGGCTCCCCGCCGACGAACGCGAACTTCGCGCCTGAATCCGTGAAGCAGTAAGCCACTTCTTCGGGTGACGAGGTGAAGTAAACGCCCACCATGACGCCGCCGGCGCACATCGTGGCCATGTCGGCGATCAGCCATTCCTCGGACGAATCGCCCATGATCGCGACCCGATCGCCGCGCTCGAGACCAGCACGCCGCAGCGCGCTGGCCAGGTTCACGACACGCTGCGCATAGGCGCCCCACGTCATGGCGGTCCAGGCGCCGTGACGCTTTTGTTGTAAGGCGATCTTGTCGGGCCGCTCCGCGAGTCGCGCGGCCAAAAGCTGCACGACGGTCGTATCCGCCAACTCGGCGCCGGATGTCATCTCAGCGACGTTCATCTCAGCGCTCCGCGAAACGCTTGCGCTTGGCCGCGAATGCGGCAACCGCCTCGGCCCGCTCGGGCGACTTGAACGTCAACATCTCCAGCGCCGCAGAGGTGTCGAGTAGCAGGTGGGCGTACTGCTTGATGATCTTGTTGACGCTGTACTTGGTCCACACGATCGATTCCTTCGGCCCGCTTGCCAGCAGTTCGGCGTATTCGATCGCGGCATCGAGAACGTTGCCGTCTGCGACCACCTCGTTGATCATGCCGATAGCAGCCGCTTTCTCGGCGGAGATGAATTCGCCGGTCATCAGATAGTGCTTCGCGCGCACCGGCCCCATCAGCAGCGGCCAGATCACCGCGCCGCCATCGCCCGCGACGACGCCGGCATTGACGTGCGTGTCGGCGAAACGGGCTGTCGAGCTCGCATAGATCACGTCGCAGAACAGCGCGAGCGTGGCACCCAGGCCGACCGCGACACCGTTGACGGCCGCGACGATCGGCACTTCGACTTCCAGCATGTTGCGGATGAGGTGGCGACCGCTGCGCGTCGGGGACGGCAGTGTTCCCTTATCCAGCGACTTCTGATCGCCACCAGAGCAAAATCCGCGACCCGCACCGGTGAGAACGATCGCGTTGACAGAACTGTCGTGATCCAGCTTGACGAAGACGTCTTCGAGCTCCTCGTGCATCTCCCAGTTGATCGCGTTGAGGATCTCCGGGCGGTTCATCGTGACGATCGCGACGCCAGTGGCGCGCTGCTCGACGATCAGGTACTTGTAGCCGTATTGCGACATTGATTTCACCGTTCGATTACTGCTTCTGGGTCCGCATCAGCCGGATCTGCCCGAGGATCTCCTCGGTCGGCCGCACGACGTTGTTTCCGTCGTTGAAATGCGGGATGACGTAGCGACCGACCATGTCGATCGCCTCCATGATCTTTTCGTGCGGGACGGAGTCCATGTGCAGCAGCACCTCGTCGATACCCATGGCCTCGAACTTCTCGATCTGACGAATGACCGTATCGGGGCTGCCGCACACCGTCGTGGCCGACTCGTTGACCAGATAGTCCCAGTCGTTGGCGGCGCGCTCCATCGACGGCACGCTCTCCCCCATGTATTTGTAGTCGTCGGCAATCGCTGCGAGACGCGGATAGGCATCGGTCGAGATCTTGGCATAGTGCATTAGCGGGCCGGCATAATCCGCCTTGGCCTGCTCGTCAGTTTTCCCGATGCCGATGAACAGCGGAATGCCGATACGCGGACGCTGCAGCGGTCCCTCCGCGTCGCACTTCCAGTTTTTTTGATAGGCGTCGATCAGCTTCTGCTGAGCTTCCCAGCCCTGATAGATGTTGCTGCTCATCACGGCGAAGCCCTGCGAGGCCGCCCAGAGATGACTGCGCTCGCTGGTCGCCGCGATCCCGATCACCGGATGCGGCTTCTGCAGCGGCTTCGGAACCAGCTGGCGCGGAGGGATCTGGTAGTACTTGCCGTCAAACGTGAAAATGTCCTGGCGCATCGCCGTTTTCAGCAGCGCCAGCCCTTCTTCCATCTGCGCCAGCGTTTCGTTCGGATCGACGTTGAACGCCCGCATCGCGATGGTGGTGTTGGCGCGGCCGCCGTAGAATTCCATGCGGCCGTTGGACAGGATGTCGGTCACGGCAAGCCGCTCGGCCGAACGCAAGGCGTGGTTGATGCGCTGCGGCATCAGCGTCACCGCCGCGCGCAGCTTGACGCGCGACGTCACCGCGGCCAGATAGCCGAACACCACTTCGGGCGCCGAGCTCGAGATCCCGCCCAGTGCCACGTGCTGCTCGGAGAGCGCGACGCAGTCGAAGCCGACCTTCTCGGCCAGACGGACTTCGTCGACCAGTTCGTGAAGCCTGCGCGAGTAACTGTGGCCGACCTGGGTTTCCTGTTCAGACCAGAACCCAAACGTAAGTGCCATGTCTCAATCCTTTTAGCTTGCGAGATGGCACAGGGTTTCATAGGCGTGGCGATATTTTCGCCCGAAAGCCGCGTTGCGTAGTAACGCTTTCCGAATTTTATGCTGTCAGCAACATGGCAGTCGCCTCGGGAAGCTTCGCCACGCAGCGGACGGGCTGACCGTCAACGGCGGGCGCTGGCGGCTCCGGCCTCGCTATCGAAGGTCTTGATCAGCAACTCGGCGACCGCCGCGAGGCACGCTTCGCCGATGGCGTAGCTCGAGCCGATCGGACTTCCGATCACGCCGTTCTGCGAAACCGATCGGATGCCGTTCTTCCACATCAGTTCGAGATCAGCCTCCGACAAGCCGCCAAGATGACCCACCTCGAAGCGGTCCGGTCTGACGCTGTCGGGCCGAATGACCATCATCAGCGACGTCTCGGCGATGTCGGCGTGGCCGCCGACGGCCGACCCGTCTCCTCCGGCTTCGCGCACCGCATCGCGCCACGTGTCGATCCATTTCGTCGAGTCGAAGAACGCCAGGATCTCGACATCCGAGGGGACGGCCTCGCGCAAGCGACCGAGCATGTCCTTCAGGACCGGAAAATTGCCGATGTGACCCGAGTGAATCAGGATACGCTTGAAGCCGTGCCGCGCCAGGCTTGTGCAATAATCGACACAAATCGCTTCCAGTGTCTCCGGCCGTAGCGAGATCGTACCCGCGAATGGCAGATGGTGAGACGAGCAGCCGACCCTGATGGTGGGCGCCACCAGCGTGTTGCCGCAGCTGCGCGCGATCCGCTCGGCTAGAGCATCGGCATGATCCGCATCCATGCCCAAAGACAAATGCGGCCCATGCTGCTCGACGGCCCCCAGCGGGATCACCACCGTCGTGCACCCATCGGCCAGCGCCGCGGCGACTTCCTCGTGGCTCATTTGCTCCAGATAGATCTGATCGGGATATCCGCGCGTCATCGCCTCAGCCCTTACTGTTCTTTGACAAAAATCTCGCACGCGCGTTGGTTGAGCTCTCGGCTGTGACATAGGCGTCGAGGTCGGCCACGGTCATTTTTTCGAGCGCCTGATCGCTCATTTGCGCAGTGAGGTTGAGCGATCGCTTGATGGCATGGAACAGCTTGCGGTCTTTCTGCCGCAACACGCCGCACACGTCTCGCGCACGGGACGCGACCTCCTCGGTCGGGACGATCTCGTTCACGGCGCCGATCGCCACGGCGCGCTCCGCGCCGACGAGCTCGCCCCAGTACAGCAGCTCTTGCGCCGCCCGCACGCCGAGCTTCTCGACGGCCCGGCGCATGCCTTTGGTCACCGGCAGCAGGCCATGGTTGATTTCCGGAAATCCAATCTTGCACGCCGCATCGGCCACAACATAGTCCGCATGCAGCAGAAACTCCAGGGCGCCTCCGACTGCATAGCCGCGGACGGCGCAGACGATCGGGCCCGGATAGTTCTCCATCGCCACGAGGAGTTCGTGGAAGAACCGGATGCGCGGCCTCGCGACGTCGATCCGGACGACTTCCTTGATGTCGCCACCTGCGCTGAAGAAGCGGTCGCCGCTTCCGGTGAGCACGATGCCGGGCGGATTCTCGTCGTCGGCAAGGCGCCGGATCGCCTCCAGCAACTCGACGATGAGTTGCGCATTCAGCGCATTGGCCGGCGGCCGGTTCATCGTGATCGTGACCAGGTCTTGATCACGCTCGATCAGGAGAGAAGTAGCAGTGTTCATCAATGAGACCCAAGCGAGAGGGGGCTGCAACAGCCGGGGAGCGGTGGACCGAACGGCGGCGCGACGAGAGCCGCAACGCCCGACGCCTCGCCGAGACGGCGCGCCTCACAATCCCAGATAGGCGCGCTGGACATCGGGGTTCTCGAGCAGATCGCGGCTAGATCCATGCAACACCACGGAGCCGTTCTCGAGCACATAGCCGCGGCTGCTCAGCGCGAGCGACTTGGCGACATTCTGCTCGACGAGAAGGACCGTGATGCCCTGCTCGTTGAGGGATTTGACGACGCCGAACATCACATCGGTCAGCGCCGGCGACAGTCCGATCGACGGCTCGTCGAACATCACGATTTCTGGCTTCGACATGATCGCCCGACCGATCGCTAGCATCTGTTGCTCGCCGCCGGAGAGCGTGCCGGCGAGCTGGTCGCGGCGCTCGCGAAGTCGCCCGAACAGCTGATAGACGGAATCAAGCGCATTTGCCAGGTCGTGCCTGGCCCGCTTCAGCGAGCCGCCGATCAGCAGATTGTCCTCGACGGAGAGCGCACTGAAGATCTGGCGGCCCTCAGCGACCTGAGCGATGCCCATTTCGCATATGTCCCACGGCGGTCGCCGCGAGATTTCGACTCCGTTGATCCTGACGGAACCGCGCGACGACGGCACGATCCCCGCGATTGATCGGATCAGAGAGGTCTTGCCGGCGCCGTTGGCGCCGACCACGCAGATCAATTCACCCTTGCCGATGCGGAGCGACACGCCGTTCAGCGCATTGGAGCCGTCATAGGCCACGCACAGGTCGTCGATTTCGAGAAGCGCGTCGTCAGGCATGGAAACCGGCTCCCAGATAACTTTCCAGCACCGCAGGATCCGCCACCACCTCTGACGGCTTGCCCTCGGCGATCTTGGCGCCGTGGTGAAGCACGACCACGGTCGACGCCACCTCCATTACGATCCGCATCACGTGCTCGACCAGCAGGATCGTCAATCCGCCCTCGGCGAGCCTGTGCAGCACGCCGACGACGCCGGTCGCTTCGGTCGGACGCAGCCCCGCCATCACTTCGTCGAGCAGCAGCAGCTTGGGGCGAGCCGAGAGCGCCTTCGCCATCTCTAGCATCTTGCGATCGGGTAAAGTCAACTGATCCGTCCGGGCATTCGCCTTGCCAGCGAGCCCGACATTTTCGAGCGACTCATACGCCTTGTCCCGCGCCTCCTTGACGCTCGTCGTCCAGCTGAAAGCGCCCACCATGGCATTCTCGAGCACCGACATATCTTTCATCGGCCGGACGATCTGGAAGGTGCGCGCAATGCCCATGCGGCACACCGCTTCGGGCGGCTCGCGCTCGAGCGAGCGCCCCTCGAACACCACCTGCCCGGCGGTCGGTCTCAGCGCCCCGGCGACGAGATTGAAGCAGGTGGTTTTGCCGGCGCCGTTCGGTCCGATCAGGGCGGTGATGCGGCCTGCCTGCAGTGAGAAGCTGACGTCATTGACCGCGACCAATCCAACGAACGCTTTGGTCAGGTTCTTCACTTCGAGCAGCGCGGTCATTCCCCGACCTTCCGCAGTTGTGGGATCCGGCCGCGCGCCGGCAGCTGGATCGCCCCGTAGAGCCGGACGATCGACGGCCAGATGCCGTCGGGCAGAAACCACACGACCAGGATCAGCACCGCCCCGTAGGCGACGCTGTTCAGTCCGGGGAGTCCCAGGGCGTCGCCGAGAACCCCCATGGCGTGATGCAGCGGGATTGCGACCATCGAGCCGACCAGCGGGCCGAACGCAGTGCCCAATCCGCCGACCACGGGGCCGATCAGTACGTCGACCGAGATCGCCATGCCCATGATGGAATCCGGAAAGATAGCGCCCTGCACCAGGCCCAGCACGCCGCCGCCGATCGCGGCCGTCGCTGCCGATATCGAGACCACCAGCACCTTGTGGCGAAACGTCCGCACCCCCAGCGCGCGGGCGGCCTCGTCGTCATCCCGCATCGCCCGCCAGACATAGCCCCAATAGGACCGCGAGATCAGCTCCGTTCCCGCGACGCCGATGGCCGCAAGCGCGAGCGCGACGAAGTAGTAGAACCGCGCGTCACCGCGCAGCATCCGGAGGTCCATCGCGCCGCTCGGCGCCTGATAGAACAGGCCCTGCATGCCGCCGACATAGTCCCACCCGCCGAACATGATCCGGGCGAATTCGGCGGCTGCGATCGTGAGCAGCGCGAAATAGATGCCACGGACCTCGAAGCGGAAGCTCAGCCACGCCAGCACCGCGCCGACGGAGCCCGCAATCACCGCGCCCAGCAGCAGACCGATCCACGGGGTGACGCCGTATTTGATGTTCAGGATCGCCACCGCATACGCGCCGATTCCAACGAACAGCGCGTGACCGATGGATAGCTGCCCGCCGATCCCGAGCATCAGGTTCCATGATTGTCCCATGAAGGTGAACAACAGGACGATGGTCAGAAGCGAGATGACGTAGGCATTGGACATGCCACCCACCACGGCCAGGGCGGCGAAGACCAGCGCGCCGGCGCCCCAACGCTTGGCGTCGCTGGCTTGATCAGATGTCCTTTGCACCGAAAAACCCCCTCGGACGGAAAATCAGGATGATGATCAGGAGCGCGTAAGGGAGTGCTGTTTTCATCGACGGCGTGAACATCAGGGCCGCGATCGCTTCGGCGACCCCGATCGTCAGGCCGCCCAGAAGAGCGCCGCCGAAGCTGCCGAGACCGCCGACGATCACCGTCACGAAGGCCAGCAGCGTGAAGTCGACGGCGAGATAGGGCTGCGCATCGAACAACGGCGAGATCAATGCGCCGGCGACGCCAGCGCAGGCTGTTCCGATGCCGAAGGTCACCGCATAGATCCGAGGGATGTTCAGCCCGACCACCAGTCCGCCCAGTCGATTATTGGCGGCGCCCCGCAGCGATCGGCCGAATGCGGAGTACTTCAGATAGGCTCCCAGTGCGGCGATCAGCAGTCCGGCCGTAGCGGCCGCCTGGATGCGGGCCCAATCCAAGGTGAGCGGTCCCACGCTCACGGTCTGGAAGGACAGCTGAGACGCCGTCGGCCGCGGATCCGGACCGAACGACATCAGCAATACGCCGCTGAAAAGTAGTGAGAGGCCGATGAAGACGATGAACTGATAGTGATGCGGCCGATTGACGAACCGCTTCACGACGAGCGTCTCCAGCAGAAAGCCGAACACGAACATGACGACCGCGGCGATCGCGGCGGCTAAAACGATCGGGACGTCCCAGATTCGAACGGTCCAGTATCCGATGTAGATCCCGAACACGACCATCTCGCCATGAGCGAAATTGACCACGCGCATGACGCCGAAGATGATCGTGAGACCGAGCGCGACGAGCCCGTAAACCAGCCCGATGAGCACCCCGCCGGCGATGACATTGAGCCAGAGCGACAGCATCAGCGACCGACCGCCGATGGATGCGCGATAGAAAGTCTTCGTCTTCCTTGCATGCTGATCGGTTCCATCTTGGCTGTAGCGGAAACGTAGCGGCGCCTGACGTCGTCCTGTGTTTCAGACCGCCTTTGGCGCGGCGAAACATCCGTCGATGTAGACGAGCGACTCACATCCGGCCCTCGTGGTCTGAGCCACCACCTCTCCGGTGAAAATGGTGTGACTACTGTCGCTGTAAGCATTCACCACGCGGCAATCGAAGCTGCAGACCGCGCCGACCAGACTTGGTGCTCCGGTTTTGAGATCGCACCACAAACCGTCACCGAAGCGGATATCGCCCTTGCTGCCGTCCTGCCCGGAAAACTTGAGCGCCAGATCGCGATGCTCGACCCCTAGAATATTCCAGCAGAACGACCCACTGCTGAGAATGGTGTCGTGCGCACCGGCAGATCGATTGACGCAAACCAGCACGCTGGGCGGAGCCGCCGACAGTGAGCAGCCCGCCGTCAGTGTCAGACCATGGCGGTTCGGCGCCCGGCCTGTCGTGACGATCGACACGGTGCCCGGCACGCTGCGCATTGCAGCGCGGAATGCTGCGGCATCGAGTGGGCTCGTTTCGGACAACGGCGGTGTTGCGGACGGCATGGCTACGACCCTTGGATTCATGGGATGGATGCGCCCTCTTTGTCTGGTTGTGAGTCCGGGCATGCAGCGCTGCCCCGGTGAACGTCTGAGCTATCCGGCTGCTTGATAGAACTGGATGACGTTGCCGCCCGGATCCCGCACCTTCACCGCACGGCCGTGACTGGCCATGTCCCGGACCGCGCCGACTTGCGCCCCCATCGCTGCGGCACGCTCCATGGCGGCCTCGAGGTCATCGACATCGAAGACAAGAACGGCATCTTGCAGCTGGTCCGAGACCGACTCCGTCGGTCCGGCGACGCAGAACGCAGCCGCATCGCTCACGAACTGGATCCACTTGCCGGGATCAGCGAAGCGCACCTTCAGACCCAGGCCTTCGTAGAACTCGGCCAGGCGTCCAGGATCGTTCGCTGTCAAATAGACTTGCTTCAGTTTCACGCTCGACATCCAAACCGTCGCTACCCAAGTGCGATCGTGGTGGATAGTCGCCCGAGCCTCTCAGCATTACTGCTTGAACAACGCCTGTCACAGAAGCTTCATCAGCATTTTATGCTGTAACGACTTGTCGAGTCGCTAGATCCAACTCTGCATCCGGCCGATCTTTGCCATTTTCTGGTTGACGAGGGTGGGCGTCGTTGCTGCCAAACTTTTTGTCTCGCGCAACGCCCGCGGCGCGGTCAGCGACGTGGGACCAGGGCCACACGCGACGACAGGCAGTTGTACGAAATAGGGCAGCGCTCGACATCGAGCTCTGCTGCACATCCCGTCAAGTGACATAGGGAGCCAATCGATGGAGCGGCGGGCATTACATCTTGACCGAATCCGTGGATCAACGTCGGCCTGCATATTGCATAGGCAAAAATGTATCGGAAGTAGGCAACTAACCTCCTGATCGCAATGCACAATGCGAAGGTTGACGGTTTTTCGATACAAGTCGACGATTTGTCGAAATCCCACAAGCGCAATTGCGGTTAGCTTTTACCACGCGATTGTCATCACCCCGCAAACGACGGTGATACGCGCCGCAGAAGACTGCCATACTTGGGAGATACGCGATGTCGACAACCTCTCTCGACAGAATAGATATCAAGATCCTCAACGAGCTCCAGCAGAATGCGAGCTTGACCAATGTCGAGCTCGCATCACGCGTCAATCTCTCGCCGTCGCCGTGTCTGGCACGCGTCAGAACACTCGAAAAACTCGGCGTGATCGATCGACGGATCGCCCTTCTCGATCCCGCCGTGCTCGGCATTGGTGTAACGGCTTTCATCCAGATCAAGCTGGAAAAGCAGGTCCAGACGTCCCTCGAGAATTTCACCCGATCCATCGACCGGCTGGCCCAGGTAATGGAATGCTATCTCATGACCGGTGAGAGCGACTACATGCTCCGCGTCATGGCGGCCGACATCGAAGATCTCGAAGATCTGATTGTCAACAAACTATCCCGCATTCCCGGCGTCAGCAGCATTCGATCAAATCTGGCCCTCAAGCGCATTTCGCACAAGACCGTGCTGCCGATCGACGCCAATCGGCCGGTCACCGTCAAGGCTTGCGCCAACCCCTCGCGCCCTCTGGAGCGCTCACTAAGACCCCGATTCGACCCAACTGGTCCTTTGCTGTCCGATGCGCCGATCGGGCTCGACACCAATCGTCCCAGCTACAGCGTGGAAAGACTATGAGGCGCCCCGCCATGGGCTCCGGCCAGTTGGCAATAATGGTGAAGTTAAGATCGGCAGAGTGCTCGAGCGGCGCAGCGAGCCTGACAATCCGCACACGACCCAACGCGAGCACCCATCGGTTCTAGCGAGCAGAGCGACCGAGATGACGGGATCGATCGAAGCGGCCCTGCAGGCGCTCGCCGACGGCGAAATCGTCGTGGTCACCGATGACGACGATCGCGAGGGCGAAGGCGACCTCGTCGTCGCCGCCTCGCGGTGCACGGCTGAGAAGATGGCCTTCATCATCCGCCATACATCGGGAATCGTTTGCGCTCCGATTACCCTCGAAGACGCGAGACGGCTGCGGCTTGACCCGATGGTTCTCAACAACGACTCGGCTCACACCACGGCGTTCACCGTGTCGGTGGACTACCGGCCGGATAACGGAACGGGCATCTCGGCCGCAGAGCGGGCCTCGTGCTGCCGCGCGCTCGCCAATCCCAACGCTGGCGCCGGCGATTTTTGCCGGCCGGGACACGTCTTCCCTCTGATCGGAAAGGAGGGGGGCGTACTCCTGCGCTCGGGTCACACCGAGGCCGCCGTCGACCTGTGCAGACTGGCAGGTCTCGAGCCGGTCGGTGTCATCAGCGAACTGATGAACGACGATGGCTCAGTAATGAAGGGTCCGCAAGTCGCGGCGTTCGCCGACAAGCACAAGCTGAAACAGGTCACCATTGCTGACCTCATCAGCTTCCGGCAGGCCCGCGAGACGCTGATCGAGCGCGTCTCGAGCGTCACGGCGGAGAGCCCGATCGGCCCGCTCCAGGGCTATTCGTATCGCTCGCCGTTCGACCCCATTCATCACGTCGCCTATATCTACGGAGAACTGGGCGACGGCACCAACGTCCTCACGCGCTTCTACAAACCCAACATCCTGCGCGATTTGTTCTCGGGTCAGGAACAGGCCAAGATGAACGTCATTCTGCAACGCTTCAAGGATAATGGCAGCGGCGTGCTCGTCTATCTGCGCGACGGCGCGGCGGGCGTTCCGCCTGCACCGTTAGGCCGGACCCGTTCGCGCGAAGATGACCGCAATCGGCAATGGCGCGAGATCGGCGTCGGCGCCCAGATCCTGCGGGATCTCAAGATCAGTTCCATCCGTCACCTCACGTCGTCGACGCATCACTTCAAGGGACTGTCAGGCTTTGGCATCGAGATCGTCCGAAACGAAGCGCTCTAATTCCAGCCATCTGCGTTGCGAAAATCCATGAGCGGGTCCCGCACCTCAGGCATCCGGCGACGCTTGCAGTTCGTCTCGCGACAGATCTCCCCCGGCCCAGTCTGGCCGGCCTCGCGCTCGCAGAAGTAGCGCGCCGGCGACTTGGCGAGCGTCTTCTTGAACATGGTGATGAACGCGCTCACCGACTCGTAGCCGAGCGCCCCGGACGCGGACTGAAACGTGTCGCCAGCACAGCGCGCTTGACGAACAGGAAATGCGCGACAACAGCGCTGAACCCGCGACTTTCAAAATTGCCGAACGCTTGATGGCAATCGCACAGGAGCTGTTGCCTGCTGGCGCAATCTGCGGTCCAAATATCTCGCCCATCCAACTTGGCCGCGCATCATCAAGTATCGTGCAACGGGGTCCGAGATCAGCCAGTCCGGTCCATCATGGGCAAGTTTGAGCTATCTCCAGCAATCGATATCCGGTTGGAGCCAATTCAAGGAGGTTTCGTCCATCACCTCTTCCCAAGAGCCACCCCACGAGTGTCAGTCAACCCCCATTGAAATATGTGCCGTTTTTCAATTCAGCACAGGGCAAGCTACGATCTTGGCTACGAGTAGCGACGCCCCACTTCAACCACCAGGGCGCGGTAGATGACCCGTGCAATCATCGACTGCTGCTCTCAAGTCCCAAAGGCCTCGCGAGAAGTGTTCGCCGGCTCAAGCCGCCGACAATCGTAGCAATTCAGCATTGTTTTCTTCGGAATGTCCTCTCAACAGCAGCCAATGCCGCCCAAACGCGCAAAGATGACCCGATGCCAATCGGGAGCTGAGCATGTCCCAGTCAGTACACGTTCGGGCCTTTCGCGATCTTGTTGGCGACGGAGGCGTCGTTGACGACCCGGAGCGGATGGCTACCTACACGACTGATCAACGCCAGCTCTCCACGGGCTCGACGTTCGCGGTGCTGAAGCCGACGACGACGAAGCAGGTCGCCGACATCGTGCGGCTCGCGGCGTACCACGAAATAGGAATCGTTCCGCAGGGCGGCAACACCAGCTACTGCGGCGGTGCGACGCCCGACGCGTCCGGACGCCAAATCGTCGTGAGCCTCGAGCGGATGGACAGGATTCGCGAAATCGATCCCGTCTCCATGAGCATCTCTGTCGACGCCGGCGTCATCCTGAAGAACGTACAGGACGCCGCAGCGGCTGCCGGACTTCTGTTCCCGCTCAGCCTCGGCGCGGAAGGCAGTTGCCGGATCGGCGGCAACATCGGCACCAACGCCGGCGGGCTGTCGGTCGTCAGGTACGGGATGACGCGCGATCTGCTGCTCGGAATCGAGGCCGTGCTGTCGGACGGCACGGTGGTCTCCGACATGCGCAAGTTGCGGAAGAACAATACCGGCTACGACGTCAAACAGTGCTTCGTCGGAAGCGAGGGGACTCTCGGCATCGTGACGGGCGCAGTGCTGCGTCTCGCGCCCTTGCCGACCCGCCGCGCGACTGCCTGGCTGAAGCTCGCGCGGGGCGCGCCGCTCGCTGAGCTTCTCGCCCTGATCCGTCGTGAATCCGCTGACCTGCTGACCACTTTCGAGTTCATGGCGGCCCGATCCATCGCGCTTGCGACCGACGCAATGACCGACCGGCCCTCCCTTGGAGCGGGCTCAGCAGACGCCGTCCTCGTCGAGTTCGCCTCTTCCTCACGCCATCTCGATCTGGATGAACTGATGGAAGCCGTTCTGACCGAGGCGATCGAAGCTGGATGGATCGAGGACGCATTGCTGGCGCAGAGCGGATCGCAGCGGACCGCGATGTGGCGGCTCCGCGAGACCATTCCTGAGGGCGAGAAGCGCCGGAACGGATCGGTCAAGCACGACATCTCGGTACCGCTTTCCTCCATTCAGCGCTTCCTCGATCTGGCCGGCTCGCAAGTGCGATCGTATGACGCCGACCTTGAGCTGTCCGTCTACGGCCATGTCGGCGACGGCAATCTGCACTACAACATGCTCATTCCTCCCGACGTCGATCGGCTGGAGTTCACCAGGCGAATCGAAGGCAGCTTATCGCTGCAACTCTACGACACGGCCGCGTCGCTCGGCGGCACGTTCAGCGCGGAGCACGGCGTCGGGCGTTTCAAGAAGCACCTTCTGGAGCGGTACGGCGATGTCGGGCGCATCGCGGCGATGCGCCGGATCAAGACCGCCTTTGATCCGGCGGATATCATGAACGCCGGCGCGATCGTTCGTCCGCTGGGCGAGAAGTCTGTCTCTTGAACCATCGGCCGGCGAGTTGGCGATGCTTTCCAAGCGGTCTTCGGCCGATATACCTTGATCAGCCAAATCGTCTTGACCATAAAGAAAGAGCCACTCCGAACGAGTGGCTCAAGTTGGGGAGGAAACGCCTCTTAAGGACTGCTAAATCGCGACCAGGCTGCGACCTGTTCGATCGGGAGCATGGCAGACAGAGACTCTCGGCCGCGGGCCTTGAAGGTAGCCGTCTGCGATGAACATTATGTCCTACTCAGATGAGGATATTCAGATGGCGGAGATGTCCAGCTTCGACCCATCGATCAGACGCGACAGCCGGAACGGTGTGGGATCGACGCAAGGCGTGTCGTTCACGACAAGCTCTGCGGCCAGGTAGCCGAGCCCCGGGCCCAGACCAAAGCCGTGACCCGAGCAGCCCGCCGCAAGGACAAGGCCCTTCACCCCGTCCACTTGCGATACCACAGGCACTGCGTCCGGCGTGCAATCGACGAAGCCGCCCCAGGCGCTATCGATCTTAATCTCGCCGAGTTGAGGGAAGGTTTTCCGGACACTCTCCACCACTTGGCCCACCAGCCATTTCAAGGGCGGAGGATCCAGCACGCGATTCTGTTCGAAGATCCGATCGTCGTTGGTCAGCAGTGCCGGCATTGAATCGGGTCCCGAAACGAACGATTGGCCGACGCCGAGCCTGACGTTCTTCAGCCGACGCAAGAATTGCGGCATGAATTCCCGGCTATACCTGATAGCCTGGGGCGTGATTTCGAGGTTCGCCTTGCCGCTGATCGCAAGCGTATAGCTGCCGTCCAGTCGACGAGTGATCGTGCAATAGGGTGTGGAGACCGCCTCGCCTATGTTGATTGTCGGGGTGGAACGCAGCGCGGTCTGCCGGATGCTCGCCTGGGGGAAACTGATCCCGAGCGGCCGAAGGAAGCGCGAGGACCAGGCGCCGGCGGCGCACAGCACCGCGCTGGTTCTGATGTAGCCCTTCTCCGTGTGTACGCCCGCAATCCTGCCATTGGCCACGTCGAGCGACCGCGCGGCGCATTCCTGGTGGATCGTGGCCCCCAGAGCTCTGGCCCCCTCCGCGATAGCCGGCGCGGCAAGTGCAGGTTCGGCCTTGCCGTCCCGCTCCGAATAGGTCCCGCCGACCCATTTGTCGCGCGCTTCGGGGACGCGCTCGGCCACCTCCGCCCGGCTCAGCACGCGGGTGTCGACGTCGTACTCCCTGGCGACCTCGCGCCACTTTTCCCAACCCGCGAGCACCGCCTCGTCGTGGGTCGCATAGACAAGACCGCAGCGACGAAATCCGAGGTCCCGATTGATATCGCGCGTGAGCTCGTCCCACAGCCGCATAGAGAGCACGGAGAGCGGCAGTTCGCGGCGATCGCGGTTCTGCTGGCGGCACCAACCCCAGTTTCGGCTCGATTGTTCACAGGCGACGTGCCCCTTCTCGAGGAGCGCCACAGAGAGGCCGCGCTTCGCCAGATAATAGGCTGCCGTAGAGCCGAGGACGCCGCCGCCGACGATGACGACGTCGACCTCGGCGGGAAGACGCTCATCGCTGTGAATGCGCTGGACGTGGGGCGACATGTTCCAACGAACCTCGGCTGCCAAGAATGCGGAAGCAAACTTCCGATCAGCCCTTCATCGCATCGTGCGCGCGATAGAATGTGCTGAAATCATCCAGGACTTCGCAAGATGCTCGGGTTTTTGGCCGCTTGATTGAACGATGCTGCTCAGGCTCCTACCGGGCATGGCTGCAAGAACAGTGCAAGAGCTCCATCTAAAGCGCGATGCCGCAGCTTTTCGGAGCCGATATTGCACTATCGGTAAAATCCGAGAACTGCCTTGGTCTCGAGATACTCCTCCATGCCCTCGAGGCCGTATTCGCGACCGTTGCCGGAGCGCTTGTAGCCGCCGAAAGGTGCGTTCGGGTCCCAGTCGGGATAATTGAGATGCACTTGACCAGACTGGATCTGACGGGCGACTGCGCGCGCCGACTCCATATCAGTGCCTTGCACATGAGCGCCGAGGCCATAGACGGTGTCGTTGGCGATCGTGATCGCCTCGTCCACGGTGTCGTAGGGAATGATCGACAGCACCGGGCCGAAGATCTCCTCCTGCGCGATCCGCATGTCGCGACAGACGTTCGAGAAGATGGTCGGCCGTGCATAGAAGCCAATCTGAAGGTCGCCGGGCCGCCCGGGCCCGCCGATGACGAGTTTGGCGCCTTCATCCAGGCCGACACCGATCATGGTCTGCACGCGCTCGAACTGCGGCCGGTTGGCGATCGGGCCATGGGTCGTGCTTTCCGCAAGGGGATCGCCGACCACCAGTTCTGAAGCGGCCGCTGCCGCCAAGGTCTCGACCTCTTCCATGTGTGAGCGAGACACGAGCATGCGCGTCGGTGCGCTGCAGGATTGGCCGAGATTGCGGAAGGCAGCGCCGATGCCGAGCGGAACAGCACGGCTGAGATCGGCGTCCGGCAAGATGATATTCGGCGACTTGCCGCCCAGCTCCTGGGCAACGCGCTTGACGGTTGGCGCTGCCGCTTGCGCGACGAGAACGCCGGCGCGCGTCGAGCCGGTGATCGAGATCATGTCCACCTGCGGATGCGACGCCAGAGCGGCGCCCACGATTGGACCGGTGCCGTTGACGAGGTTGAAGACGCCGGGAGGACAACCGGCGTCGTTCATCACCTCGGCGAACAGCAAGGCGCTCAGCGGCGACAACTCGCTCGGTTTCAACACCACGGTGCAGCCGGCTGCGATCGCCGGACCCACCTTGGCGGTGATCTGATAAAGCGGCCAGTTCCATGGCGTGATGAGGCCGCAGACGCCAATTGCCTCACGCATGATCGCGGTAGCGCCGCGCGGGATGATGAACGGATAAGTCGCGAGATTATCGCGGGCGACGCGGATATGTTGGGCGGCCAACGGCACCTGGGCGCGGCGCGCGTAGGTGATCGCAGCTCCCATCTCGCACGTAAGCGCCTGCGCGAACAGCTCCAGCCGCGCCAGGAGCAAGGCGTGAATCCGGTCGAGCAGCGCCGCTCTCTCAGCAGGCGGTGTCATGGACCAACCGGCGAAGGCTCGTCTGGCGGCTGCGATGGCGCAATCCACGTCATCGTCATCGCCGAGCGCAACGTCAGCGATCGGCTGCTCCGTCGCCGGATTGATGACGGTTGCTGCTGCCGTGACTGATCCGATCGGCTTCCGCCATTCTCCGTCGATGTAGAATTTTCCGAGGAAGCCGGCTTCGGTCAGGTGTCGAAGGGGCGAGGTCATTGGAAGCGATCCTTTCGACGGCCTACCAGCCGCGAATCCGGGGCCATCGGGCGTGAATCGCGTCGCTGCCGGCGGAGACGACGTTGTACAACTCGTGTTGCGACGCCGTCGCACAGGCGTGATTGGGGAGAATCCTGACCTTCGCGCCGATCGGAAGATGGGGCAAAGCGTGCGCCGACCCGAGCCTGATGGCGAGGATCCCATGCTCCTGGCTTGCTTGCGAAACGATCAGGTCGGGATAGATCTTGCCGGCCACGTCGCAGACCAGACCGTATCCCTGGTCGACCCGCTGCGCCGCGGTGCCGCGGTCGCGCGACAGCGCCATCCACCCCGCATCGACCAAAATCCAGCCCTTCTCGGGCTTCGTGCCGATCACGGTGGCAAGCACCGAGATGGCGATGTCATCGGTCGTGCAGACACCGACGCCGTGCATGACCAGATCAAAGAACATGTAGACGCCGGCGCGCATTTCCGTGACACCGGTCAGGTCTTCGGCAAAATGCGCTGTTGGCGTCGAGCCGACGCTGACGACGGGACATTCATGGCCAGCCGCCCGAAGCGTCGTTGCGGCGGCCACGGCCACGGCGCGTTCGTTCTCCGCAGCCGCGACGAGGGACGCCGGCGTGCTGAGTCCATAGGACTCGCCGGCATGGGTGAGAACGCCGGCAAGCTTGACGCCAGCCTCGACCATGGCGGCCGCAACGACCACGAGTTTGGGATCGGTCGGGGTGAGCCCACCGCGATGACCGTCGCAGTCGATCTCGATGAAGGCGGATGGTGTCACACCGGCTGCGCGACCGGCCGCACCAAGCATGGCGGCCTGCTCTGGCGAATCCAGCAGCACCTTGATGTCGATGCCTGCTTTCCGCAGGCGCATCGCTCTGTCGGCGGTGTGCGGCGCCACACCCACGGCATAGGTGATGTCCCGGAAGCCATGCCGTGCGAAATACTCCGCTTCCGCTAGGGTGGAGACAGTGATTGGGCCTGCCCCGGAGCGTTGAGCGTGTCGCGCGACGTCGATGGATTTCGCCGTCTTCATATGAGGACGCAGCACGACACCTTGATCGACCATGCGAGAAGACAGGCGCGCGAGATTGCGATCGAGCCGATTCTTGTCGAGCAGGGGGGCCGGCGTTGCCAATGAGCAGACCGTTGCGGCTGTTTCGCCCGGACCGGCGTCCGGGACATCTGCCCTGTCCATCTCCACCCGCAACATCCCGATGTACCCCTAGCCGAATGACTGATTGGCGAGCCCGAATATGCGCGCCGGCTCCGTCCATGGAGCCGGCGTTCCCAGCACCATGGTGGTGGCATCGCTGACGCGCGGCAGGCCGATGCTTTCGAGCCACTCCCCGAGTTGCGAGGAGGCAGGAGTATCGATCCGGACGAAGACCGGCCCGAGCTGCGCGATCGCAAATTCAATCAGCGCGCGCGCATCGGTCGGGCTCTCGGCCACCACGGGGCCAATGACGTGTCCGCGGCCGAAGAGCCGAGAGATGGCGTAGCCGCGAAGCATACCGTCACGCAGCAGAACATAACCATCACCGCTATCGAACAGTCGATTCAGCAACTGCCGCCGCTCCAACCCGGTAGCAGTGCGGTCGAGCCGCGCGATCGCTTCGAACTCCGATGCGGCCATCGGTCTGACGAGGCCCGATCGCGGCGTCTCGTGGCTTTGGCGTGGAATTCCGTGATGCTGATGGATAATCCCGGTCGGCAGAAAGCCGCGGCGACGATAAAGCGTGATGCCTTCGGCCGTCGAGTTCAACGAGATGGTCCGCGGGCGCGCGGACGCCAGCAACGCATCCATGAGCCGGGCCCCATAGCCACGGCCCTGAGCGGCCTTTGCGACAATGATCATGCCGACGGACGCATGAGTTTCGCCGTACGGCCACCAGGCGGCGGTCCCGATCACCGTCCCAGCGCGCTCCAGAACAAAGCCATGACCCAGCTGCAACGCGACATCCCAATCCTCGATGCGGTAGGGCCAGGACATCTCCTGCGAGAGCTTCAGGGCGCCTTCCAGATGCGCTCTCGAGAAAGGAAGCAGGGCCACGTCCTCATTGTCGCGATGCCCGACTGGATAAGCTGCGGCTGTCATGATCGGTCGACGTCTCTTGCTCGGGTTGCCGGACTACTCGCCACAGTGTGAGTGCAATCTGACGATCGTCGCACGGTCTAAAGGGTATCTTGAGGCCGACAGCATTACGCAATCAGACTCGAACACAGTTCGGCACAGTCTTTCATTGATGATGCGGCAGAAGGGCCAATCTGCTGTCAGCGGCTGGCACGCCACAGCGCGATCCGGTCACGCATGCGATAGGTCTGGATGAAGGCAGGCATGAACCAGGGATTGCCTCGATAAAACGGAATGAAGGCCGGCGGCCGGAAGTCAAAGGCCGTGCGCGCCTGCGCGTCGTGTCTCAAGAGTTTGTGGGCCGCATGCACGCCAATCCATGGTGCCCAGACGACGCCTGAACCACAGAAGCCCGTGGCATAGACGATGCCATCCTTCTCAAAGATGCGGGGAATCATGTCGCGGTTCATTGCCACATTGCCGAACCAGCTGTGCGAGAGGCGAACGGCTTCCAGCTCCGGAAACAGATTGACCAGGCCCTTGCGCAAGAGCAGCTTCGGAGCCACGGGATCGCCGACGCGGGAGCTGTCGCGGCCACCGAGCAGAATGCGTTTGCCATCAGGCGAAGGCCGGTAATAGAAGCCGACCTCGCGAGTCTCGGTGATCGTCATGCGCTTCGGCATCAGCCGCGCCATGACCTCGGACGCGAGCTCCTCGGTCGCAATGATCCGGCTGCGAACGGGCACCAGCCGGCGACGCAGGAAAGGCACGGCACCATCGGTGTAACCATTCGTGCAGACCAGCACCTGACGTGCCTGCACCGAGCCGGCCGCGGTGACGACGCGGAATCCGGCGCCATCTCTTTCGATCGAGATCACGGGCGTACGCGCGTGGACTGTCAATCCGGAAGCGAGCGCGACCCGCAGGAGTTCGGCATGGAATTTCACTGGGTGCAGCCCGCCGATGTCCATCCGAACCGTGCCGCCGCGATAGACATCAGTGCCGATGTACTTTCGCTGCTCGGCATAGGGAACCGCATAAGCCTCGATCCCCAGCCTCTTCGCGAGCCTCTCTGCGGTCCGCGCCATGGATTCGTATTGTTCATAGCCGAATGCGCCTTTGAACTGCCCCACCAACTGGAAGTCGCAGGCAAGTCCTTCCGACTTGATGAAATCGTACAGGAATTCGCGTGCGGCCTTGCCTTCGGCCTCGATCGCCAGCGCCCTCTCCTCCCCAAACCGCCGCGTGAGTGTCGCGTAATCCGGTCGAATGCTTCCGCTGGTGATCCCGCCATTGCGCGTGGAAGCCCCTTCACCGGGATGCATTGCGTCGAAAGCTGCAACTGAGCGTCCCTCGCGCGCCAATACCAGACCGGCCGAAAGTCCGGCGTAGCCCGCGCCCACAATCAGTACGTCGATCTTTTTGGGCAATGGCTGCTGAGACAGCGGCCTCAACGGGGCCGCTTCCCACCAGTAGGGCGTTGCCTTCTCGGCAATTCTGGGCGCGTGCATGGCGTGTGCTTCTCTTATGGCTTCTATGTTCGGCCGCGGCCTGGCTCACATTGATCAAAAATTGTCGTTTCGAACGTCGAGCGCATCACGAAGACCATCGCCGATGAAGTTGAAGCTCGTCACTGCAATCGTGATCGCAGCACCGGGAATGATGGCAAGCCACGGAGCACGCGCGAGATATTGCTGGGCGCCATTGAGCATATTGCCCCAGCTGGGCAGCGGCGGCTGGATGCCGTAGCCGAGGAAGCTGATATAGGCTTCAAGAAGAATCGCCCGGGCGACCGCCAGGCTTGCGGCGACGATGATCGGGCCCATGGCATTGGGCAGGATCTCGCGGAACATGATATGCCGACGGCTGAGCCCCACCATGCGCGCAGCCTGGACAAATTCGCGCTCGCGCAGCGAACGGACCTCGGCCTCGACGATGCGCGCAGTCTCCATCCAGCTCGTGACGGCAATGATCACGGTAATCATGACCGGACTCGGCCGCAGCGTTGCGGCCAGCGCCAGCACGAGAAAGATCGAGGGATAAGAGAGGAAGCCGTCCACCATGCGCATCAGCGCTGCCCCGACCCAGCCGCCGCGATAGCCGGCCGTCACGCCGACGAGCGTTCCGATGAGCGTTGACAATAACATCGCCGAGAATCCCACCAGCAGCGAAACCCGCCCGGCCATCAACAGCCGCACAGCCAGATCACGCCCCAACGGATCCGTGCCGAAGTAATGGTGACCAGTGAGCGGCGGAGCAAAGCGGGCACGCAGATCGATGTGGAGCGAGTCGTAGGGCAGAGCATAGGGCCCAATGGCGCACGCCAGCACGAGCAGGGTGATCATCGCGATCCCGATGAGCGCCAGATGATGCCGCATGAAGCGATAAACCGCACGGCTGTGCCACCAGCGGGTCGGAGCTGCGTCTGCTACAATGGCGGTCATATGTGTTGCCTTCTTTTGACAGACGAGAACGCCTGGCCTCAACCCAGGCGAATGCGCGGATCGACGGTTGCGATGACGATGTCTGCGATCAGATTCCCCAACACGACCAGAATGGCCGAGAAGATCAACAGCCCCATCACCACGGGATAGTCGCTATACCCAAGGCTGTCGAGAAACAGCCGGCCCATTCCCGGCCACGTGAACACGGTCTCGGTGACCAAGGCGCCGGTTAGAATGCTGGGGAGCTGCATTCCCGCCAGCGTGATCATCGGCAACAGCGCATTGCCGACGACATGCTTCAGCAGGATGCGGCGCTCGCTCACGCCCTTGGCCCGGGCCGTCTTGACGAAGTCCTGACTCAGCGCATCCAGCGTTGCCGTGCGCATGTAACGGCTCCAGATCGCCACATGAACCAGCGAAAGCACCAGGCTCGGCAGGATCAGATGATGCAGATAGTCCAGCACCGAACCGTCGCCGATCGCGTACATGTTGCCTGCAGGCACCCAGCCCAGCTTCAGGGTGAAGATGTAGATGCCGATCAGGCCGAACCAGAAGGTTGGCACCGACAGTGCCACCATGGCGCCGACCGTCGCGCAGTAGTCGAACAGCGAATAGCGGTGGGTGGCGCCGCGGATTCCGATCCACGTTCCAGCAGCGATTGCCAATGCCGTGGATGTGCCCATCAGCAGCAGCGTCGCCAGCAGATGGCGACCGATCACCGCAAGCACGGACGAGCCATCACGGAACGAGTGTCCCCAATCGCCCTGGAGCAGCCGCCAGGCCCAGTCCAGATACTGAATCCATAGCGGCCGGTTCAACCCGAGCTGCGCTGCGAGTCGCTCCACATCCTTCTGAGTCATGCCCGGATCGAGCCCGAACTGCGCGAGAGGACCGCCCGGCATGAGGTTGAGAACCGTAAAGCCGATGATCGAGACGATCACCAGCAGCACGATGCTCTGAGAGAGACGATTGAGCAAGAACCCGGACATTCGAGTCACCATTTTGGCGTTGCAGCGTCACTCCAGCGCCGACCTCGGCCGGGGGGCCTTGGCCGGCACCACATCAGCTCGACCAATACCAGGCCAGCGCATTCCAGGATTCGGTGCGCGTATTGCCGTTCGGCACGAACCCGTTGATCCCCTTCTTCAGACCTTCGACCGCGTTGCTCTGATACAGCGGCAGGAAAGGCAGGTCGCGACGCACGAGTTCCTGTACCTGGAAGTAGATCGCGCGCCGCGCTTCCGGATCGAAAGTGCGCGCGCCCTTGTCGAGCAAAGCGTCAACCTCCGGATTTGCGTATTGCGCGTTGTTCGAGCCGCGGCCGCCCTTCGCTGCGACCGAGCGCGAGTGCAGGCGATTGGTGACATCAGGATCGGCGCCAATCAGATAGGAACTGCCGACGATCACGGAATCGAATTGCGATTGCATCCAGAACTCGCCCCACATCACGGCGGCGGGCAGGTTCGATATCTTCATCTCGACGCCCAACTGAGCAAACGTCTGCTGCAAGTACTGCTGTACCTGTTCACGAAGGGGATCGCCCGACGTGGTCGAATTGGCAAAGGACAGGCGAACGCCGTTCTTGGCACGAATGCCGTCAGCGCCCTTTGCCCAGCCGGCCTGATCGAGCATCTTGCCCGCGCGATTCACGTCGAACTGGTGCAGCGGCAGATTGGCGTTGAAGAAGAAGGACTGCCGCGGCATGAACGTCTCTGTCGGCGTCGGCACCCCGTAATAGAGCCCCTGGATGATCGCCTCCTTGTCGATCGCCGCGTAAAGCGCCTCGCGAACAGCAAGCTCCTTGAACTGCGGCCGCTCGAGGTTCAGGTAGAAGGATTCGAACGAGGTCCTTGGGACGAGGGTCACCACACGGTTCGGCAACGTTTTGGCTTCGGCATAGTGATCGGGAGTGATGTAGGGCTGGCCCACGAGATCGATGTCACCGCTCTTGAACTGGGTGTAGAGGACGGTGAGATCGGGAATGTATTTGAAGACCAACCTCTCGATATGAGGACCTTCTCCAAAATAGTCAGGGTTGGCCACGAGCTCGAGATGATCGCCGGCGACCCGCTGGCCCCACTTGAACGGCCCGGTGCCGACCGGCGCCTGGTTGAAGGCGGCGCTGTTCGGATTGGCCTCTTTTTCGAGGATGTGCTTGGGCACGATAAAGGTCTCGGTCAGGAACGACAAATATGGCGCAAAGGCCTCTTCCATTCGCCACGAGATCTCCGTGGGCGAGATCACCTTGATATCGCGCACGAGAGCATGGCCGGCCGTACGCCAACTGCGGAAGTTGGGATTCATGATCAGTTCGAGAGTGAACTTCACGTCCTCGGCGCTGAAAGGCGTGCCGTCGTGCCAGCGGGCATCGTCACGCAAACGAACTCGCCAATTGAGGCCGTCTTCCGAGATGCCACCGTTCTTTTGGTCCGGTACTTCCGCAGCAAGATTGGGCTGAATGGCGCCTTGAGGATCGATGCGGAACAGCGCGTCGAAAACCGAGAAATGCACCCCGTCATCGACCTCAATATGTACCATCAGCGGATTGAAGACCGTCGGCTCTTGTCCAAGCCCGACGATCACGCGGCCGGTCGGTTTCGCCGGCGAGCTACGCGCAAGGACGGGTTTGCCCAACAGATTTGATCCAGCGAGGCCGGCCGCCCCGGCGATCATCAACTGGACTGCGTTACGCCGCGAATAGATCGATGCAGTCTTTGCCTCAGTCATGACCCCTCCTCATTTGTGGCTATGTCCGGCCAATGTCGATTGGCTTCCAACGGCGCGGGAGCTGCTCTGCTGCTCGCCGGGGATGGCAGCGACCAGTTCTCGCGTATAGGCGGATTTCGGATTCAGGAAGATCTGCGATGGGGGGCCGTGCTCGACGACCTGCCCTCGATGCATGACTGCGATTTCATCGCAGATCTGGCTGGCCACGCGCAGATCGTGCGTAATGAAGATCATCGACACCCCGGTCTCCCGCTGAATCTGGTCCAGCAGCTTCAAGATCTGCGCCTGGATCGACACGTCGAGTGCGGAAACCGCCTCGTCAGCGATCAGCAGCTTCGGCTTGAACATCAGCGCCCGAGCGATTCCGATGCGTTGGCGCTGGCCACCGGAGAACTCGTGGGGATAACGATCGAACGTTCCCGCATCCAGGCCGACATGGGCCAGGAGCTCTCGTGCCTGCTCACGTGCCTCCTTGCGAGACACTCCATGCGCGATCGGACCAACCGTCAGTATTTGCCCGACCGTCGATCGGGGATTGAGCGAGGCAAATGGATCCTGGAAAATCATCTGGATCTTTGGGCGAAGCGGCCGAAACTCGGCTTCGGAAAGCCGGGCGACGTCGCGTCCCTCGAACAGGATAGAGCCGCTGTCGCTGTCGAGGAGCTTGATCAACAATCGCCCGAGGGATGATTTGCCGGAGCCGCTTTCGCCGACAACGCCCAGTGTGCGTCCCGGTGAAAGGTCGAAGGACACGCCATTGACCGCGGGTACGATCCGCTGCCTACCGAACAGCGCACTGCCGCTCCGGTAAGTCTTGACCAGACATTCGACCTTCAGAACGGAGGACGTGGCCGCAGCTTCCGCTGGAACACGGTCCTTGCCCGTCAGATGCGGCACGGCCGCGATCAGGCGGCGCGTGTAGAGATGACTGGGGGATTTCAGCACCTGTTCGGCGCTCCCCTGCTCCACGCAATGCCCTTTCTCCATCACCACGACGGAATCGGCAATCTCCGCCACAACTCCAAAGTCATGGGTAATGAACATCACGCTCATTCCCTTGCGGCGTTGAATGTCGCGGATCAGTTGCAGAATTTGTGCCTGGGTCGTCACGTCGAGTGCGGTGGTCGGCTCGTCGGCGATCAGGATCGCCGGCTCCAAAGCCAGAGCCATGGCGATCATCACCCGCTGTCGCTGCCCGCCGGAGAGCCGGAAGGGATACTGATGATACATCAGCGGCGGATCCGGCAGGCCCACCTCGGTCAACAGTTCCATGGCGCGACTACGACGGGATTTCGGCGTACCCACGCCGTGCGCCGCCATCACTTCCTCGATCTGCGCGCCCACCGTCATCAACGGATTGAGCGCGGAGAGCGGGTCTTGAAAGATCATGGACACGACACGGCCGCGGAGGTCGCGTAGTTTGTCCGACGAAAGTCCGACCAGATCCATCCCTTCCAGACGGATTGCTCCCGAGGACACGCGGATCGACCTGGGCAGGAGCCCCATGATCGCGTTGGCCGTGACCGACTTGCCCGATCCGGATTCGCCTATGATGCAGAGAATCTGGCCGCGCTTCAATTCGAAGGAAACGTTCTCGACTGCGTACGCGCGCTCCATGCCCGCCGGCAAGCTCACGGTCAGGTCACGGACCGCGAGTGCCACATCCTCTGAGGCTGAAGGTTGCGGGGCAGAGGTCATCTGAACATTCTCCCCTTTCAAGCGCGTCCCATGATCCCGTTGCGGATCGGCTCTTCGGCTTCTTTTACCGCCGCGACGCTCGGACAGGTCAACAACTCGTCGCTCATTCTGCCATTCTCCGCGCGGTGAATACGACATGATTCAGAGGTGGCTGCTCTACAGGCAAAGCCGTCGCTGAGCGCGGGCGATCAGTCGAATGGAGCGCTCGAACATTGAATCGAGGTCCGAGAGGCTGCCATTGGCGCCCAGCTCGATCGCTTCGGCAAAGGTCTCCTCCCTGACAAGGCCCATCGCGCGTCACCTTTTGCATTCTGCCCGTTGATCGCCATTGATCCGGTACTCACAAGTCTGACTGCTTCAATCATCCCGGAGTCGCCGAAACGCGCCAGATAGGCAGCATGAAGTTCCAAAAACGAAGCTCGATTTGGCATTTCGGTCTGCGCCGCCACGGCTGCCGAACGCGGGCACCGGATTGGGCCGACGAAGGCCGATCCGATTGCAGCGACTATCCGTCGGTTTCCTCATCTACGATTTGCGGTGCAAGCGAAGCATCCCGCAATAATTGCCTGTGCTAAAAGCAGCAAACCGCAGGATATTGCGCCGGACCCTGAAAGTCCGCGGCGTGTCTGCCGTACCTCCTCGGATACGATACAGCCCTCACCGGAGATTGCCGCCCAATGAGCGCGCCGCTCATGCATATCGATTCCAGTCCGACACTGCCTCGGGAAGCCGACGTCGTCGTCATCGGCGGCGGGGTGGTTGGCGTGTTCACGAGCTACTACCTGGCGCGTCGAGGCCTCAAGGTCGCCTTGCTGGAAAAGGGCCGTGTCGCCGCCGAACAGTCCAGCCGCAACTGGGGATGGTGCCGCCAACAGAACCGCGACGCGCGCGAGTTGCCGATCGCAACCAGGAGCCTCGATCTCTGGGAGAAGGTTGCCCAGGAGACTGGTGAAGATACGGGTTTCCGCCGCTGCGGTCTCTTGTATCTGTCGAACAATGAGAACGAGCTGGCGGGCTGGGCAAAGTGGCGAGACTTCGCCAGGACCGTCGGCGTTACGACGCACATGTTGAGTGCGGACGAAGCGAACGAGCGCGGCAAGGCGACGGGCCGCAAGTGGAAAGGTGGCGTCTTCTCTCCAACCGACGGGACGGCAGATACCTCAAAGGCAGTGCCCATCGCCGCGCGCGCGATCATGGCGGCGGGTGGCACCGTGCACCAGCGATGCGCGGCGCGGGGCTTGGAGCTCAGTGGCGGCCAAGTCAGCGGAGTCGTGACCGAAGCGGGCACGATCCGAACCAGGACAGTGGTTATGGCAGGAGGTGCGTGGGCCTCGTCGTTCTGCAACCAGCTTGGAATTCGTTTCCCGCAAGCGTCCGTGCGCCAGTCCATTCTCGCCGTGGCTCCTGGCGCCGCTGGCCTGCCTGATGCTCTTTATACCGAGCTTGCCTCACTCACCCGGCGTGGCGACGGCGGATACACGCTCGCCATCAGCGGGCGCGCGCGAGTTGACCCCACGCCGCAGCAATTCAGATTCAGCCGCGAATTCCTGCCCATGTTCGCCCGCCGGTGGCGAAGTCTCAGCCCGGGGGCTTTCGAGGGCTTGAGGCAAGGTCACGAGTCCCTGGTGAAATGGAGGCTCGATGAGGTGACTCCGATGGAGCTGAACCGGACGCTCGATCCCCGCCCCAACATGAGGCAGATTCGGCTGACACATCGACGAGCTTGCGAGCTCGTGCCTGAAATCCGGGACGTCGCAATCTCAAACGTTTGGGCCGGCTACATCGACAGCACGCCGGACGGCATTCCCGCAATCGGTGAAGTTGAGTCGATTCCCGGTTTCATCCTGGCAGCGGGGTTCAGCGGCCACGGCTTCGGCATAGGCCCCGGCGCGGGACATATGATCGCCGACTTGATCACCGGCCGCGAACCGATCGTCGATCCGCGCCCCTATAGGCCGGAGCGGCTGAAAACGGGCGCTTGGAGCAAAGTCGCCGAGTTCTGAAAGCAGTTGCCCGGTGGGAAAAAATGCTGGTTGATGCTATGACAATGCATATGACGCCGAAGCCTCAAAGCCCTGACGCCCTTGTCGCCCCCCTCTCATGGCATTGCTATGAAGCTCGATAAGATCGACATCAGGATTTTATGCGAACTGCAAAAGAACGGGCGGATTTCCAACGTCGAGCTCGCGGAGCTGATCAACCTTTCCCCGAGCCCCTGCCTGATGCGCGTCAAGAGGCTTCAGACGGAAGGCTTCATTACCGGCTATTCCGCCCAGATTGACGTTGCCAAGCTCGGACAAACTCTAACCGTCTTCGCCGAAATCACCCTGAAGAATCATCGGCAGATCGATTTCGCCCGCTTTCTCACGACGATCGAAAAGATCGATTCCGTCGTCGAGTGCCATCTCGTTTCAGGCGGGTACGACTATCTCGTGAAATTCATCACGGCAGGGATCAGCGAATACCAGGCGGTCATGGAACGCCTGGTCGAGATGGATATCGGCATCGATAAATACTTCAGTTTCGTCGTGCTGAAGTCCCCGATCGTGAAATCTCATTTGCCTCTCGAAAGCATATTCGACGGCTAGAGGAGAGGCTCGATCCTTATCCTTTCATGGCCGCGCGGACGTCCTTGTCTTGGAGCGTCTGGTCGAGCGTCATCCTGGTCCGCTCGATGATGCCGTCGATGTCCGCATCCGTGCAACAGAGCGGCGGCGCATAGCCCAGCACGCCTTGTGCAAAGGCACGGATGACGAGGCCGTTGTCCCATGCGCGGTCGAAAATACGGCGCGCCGCGTCGGCTTCCGCCGGCAGGGGCGTCTTGCGTTCCTTGTCGGTGACAAGCTCGATTGCGGCCAGCATGCCCCGCCCCCTGATATCGCCGACAAGCGGATGATCGGCCAGCGCGCGGAGGCCTTGCATCAGGCGGTGCCCAGCCTTGCGGCCGTTGTCGAGCAGGCCGTTCTCGTAGAGGTCGAGGCAAGCGAGCCCAACGGCTGCGCTGACGGGATGTGCGGAATAGGTGTAGCCGTGGCCGACGGCCGTCTTGCCGGCACCGTCCGCGATCGTGTTGTAGACGCGGTCCGACATCAGAACGGCTCCCATCGGCACATAACCGGAAGTCAATCCCTTTGCCGTGGTCATGAGATCCGGCATGACGTCGTCCTCTTCACAGGCGAAGAACGGACCGACACGGCCAAAGCCGGTGATGACCTCGTCGGCAACGAACAGAATGTCGTGCTCCTTACAAACAGCGTGCATCGCCTTCAGCCAGGACGGCGGCGGAACGAGGACGCCGCCCGAGCCCTGTATCGGCTCGACATAGAAGGCGGCAACGCGATCGGCGCCCAGTTCGGCGATCTTGGCGTGCAGCGCCGCAACCGAGGCGGCAATGATAGCCTGGGGATGGGAGCCGACCGGATTGCGATAGGCATAGTGCGATGGAATCTTGTGCTGCCAATTGTACGGCACTCCGAAGCCCGTATGAAAAGCCGGTAGCGCGGTCAAACCGGAGCCCGCCGTCGACGATCCGTGGTAGCCAGATTCGACGGAAATGAACCGGTCCTTCTGCGGCGTACGCTTGGCATGATAATAGTACCGAATGAACCGGATCGTGCTGTCGACGGCATCGGAGCCGCCCAGGGTGAAATAGACATGGTTCAGATCGCCAGGCGCCAATTCGGCAAGCCTTGCGGCCAACCGGATGGCCGGGTCGGAGCCCAACCCGAAATAGCCCGTCGCATAAGGTAGTTCGCGGAGCTGCCTCGTCGCCGCTTCAACGATACTGTCCTGTCCGTAGCCCGCATTGACACACCACAGGCCGGCGAAGCCGTCGAGCAATTGTCGTCCCGAAACATCGGTCAGCGTCGCGCCCTTCGCTGACTTCAGCACACGGACGCCAGTCGCCTCGTGGCTGCGATAGGATGAGACCGGATGAATCAGATGCGCGCGATCGAGTTCAATCAGCGAGTTGCTCAACATGTCGTCCTCCAGATCGACCGCAACGTTTGTGCGGATACCCCGATGTTGTCGCACTCAACGTAGGATGACCAAGACAGCAGTTGCTCTCATGCTGGACATGGACGAAGGGCATTTTGACTGACATTGACGATCGGGGCCGCATCTTATGCCGGCATGGGCCTGCGCCCGGCATTGGCGCTCGCCCCGGAGCGCGCCCTTCACGCAACTCTCTGCCACGGCTCCGATCCGATACGACACAATCTGCTCCCGACCCCCGCGACATCGGCGCTTTGTCTTGTCGGCTCCTCGCTATGATGCTCGTCGTACCGGCAAGCGGTGCGTGTGATCACAAGGATTGGAGCTATGGCAACGTTTAGACCGAAATACGTCACCTTCGACTGTTACGGCACGCTCACCAATTTCGACATGGCCGGCGCGGCAAGGAGAGTTTACGGCTCTCAACTTTCTGCCACGACGATGGCAAGTTTCATCAAGGATTTCGCTGCCTATCGTCTGGACGAGGTTCTTGGCGCATGGAAGCCGTACTTCGAGGTCGTGCATAATTCGGTAGAGCGCACGTGCAAGCGCAACGGTATCGTGTTTCGGCCAGAGGATGCCCAGCGCATCAATGATGAGATCCACACATGGGGTCCACATCCCGACGTCCCGGCGGGCCTGGCCAAAGTTGCCAGAGAGATTCCGCTGGTTATCCTGTCGAACTCCATGAAGAACCTCATCATGTCGAACGTGGAGAAGCTCGGCGCTCCCTTCCACACGGTCATCACGGCCGAGGAAACCGGAGCCTACAAGCCCCACATGAAAGGCTTTGAGTACATGTTTGACAAGCTGGGCTGCGGCCCGGAAGACATTACCCACGTCTCCTCTTCCTTCCGCTACGACCTGATGACGGCCTATGACCTCGGCATCAAGAGCAAGGTCTGGGTGAACCGCGGTCACGAGCCCGCGAACCCCTTCTATGAATACACCGAGGTCGCTGACATCGGAGGGCTTGCCGCAGCTGTCGGCCTGGAGCCCCTGCGCAAAAGCGCGTGAGCGCAGTTCTTTTCGGCCTTTCAGACTTGCGTTGTGACGCAAAAAGGGGGCGGTTCAACCGCCCCCTTTTCGCGTTTCAGCTACTCAACCGATAGACCGCTCAATCCAGCCCGCCGATATGGAGCGCCTTGGTCTCGAGATATTCTTCGATCCCGAGCTGAGATCCCTCGCGCCCCAAGCCGGACTGCTTGACGCCACCGAACGGCGCAACCTCAGTCGAAATCAAGCCCGTGTTCAGGCCGACCATGCCGAACTCCAGCGCTTCCGCAACCCGCCAGGAACGCTTCAGGTTTTCAGTGTAGAAATACGCCGCAAGGCCGAATGGCGTACCGTTTGCGATCGCAATCGCCTCGTCCTCGGTCTCGAACCGGAAAAGCGGAGCGACCGGCCCGAAGGTCTCCTCCGAAGCGAGCAGCATCTCAGTCGTCGCACCGCTGAGCACGAGAGGCCGGGCATATTGCCGACCTTCCGGCACAGCCTCGCTCTCCGAGATGATTTTTGCACCCTTATTCAGGGCGTCGGTAACGTGCCGCTTGATCTTCTCGATCGCCGCGCCATTGATCATCGGCCCAATCGCAACGTCGTCTTCCGTGCCGGGACCGACCTTCATTTTTGCGACCTGGCTGGCAAGCTTCTGGGCGAAGGCGTCGTAAATGCCGGATTGAACGAGAATGCGATTGCAGCAGACGCAGGTCTGTCCGCCGTTGCGGAACTTCGACGCAATCGCGCCCTCGACAGCCCGGTCGAGATCGGCATCGTCAAAAACGATGAACGGTGCGTTGCCGCCGAGCTCGAGGCTGAGCCTCTTGATGTTGTCGGCTGCGCCTTTCATCAGCAAAGCACCGACGCGCGTCGATCCGGTGAACGAAATCTTGCGGACGGTTTCGTTGGCCATCAGCTCCTGGCCGATCTCCGCCGGCATGCCCGTCACGATGTTGATCACGCCCGCCGGAATTCCGGCCCTCTCAGCCAGAACAGCGATGGCGAGAGCCGAAAAAGGCGTAAATTCGGAGGGCTTGATAACGACAGTACAGCCCGCGGCAAGTGCAGGTGCGACCTTCCGCGTGATCATCGCATTTGGGAAATTCCAGGGTGTGATGATTCCGCTGACGCCGACCGGTTCTTTCAGCACCAGGATGCGGCGGTCGACAGTTGGTGACGGGATGGTCGATCCGTTGATCCGCCGTGCCTCTTCCGCAAACCATTTGACGAAGGATGCCCCGTACCGGATCTCTCCGAGCGATTCAGCAAGCGGCTTGCCCTGTTCCAGCGTCAGCAGAAGCGCTAAGTCCTGCTCATGCCGACGCATGAGCTCATACCAGCGCTCCAGCAGCGCCGCGCGCTCTGCGTGAGCCTTGGTCTTCCAATGCTTGAACGCAGCGGCCGCTGCGTCGATTGCTGCCCTGGTCTCGTCTCGACCCATGTCGGGGATGGTGCCAAGCACATTCTGGCTCGCGGGATCGATGACATCAACGGTGGCCTTCGTGCTCGCATCCCGCCAATTGCCGCCGATCAGGGCTTGCTGGCGAAACAGATCCTTGTCCTTCATCGCAATCATGGGCTTGCTCCTTGTCTACAGGCCCGTCCCGCCATCGCTGTCTGGATTTGCGATTGGCGAGACGACGTTGTCTCCTGCGAGCAGTACAGGACTGCACGCCGCATTTTTCATTGAGAATGAAGTGACCGGCCGCGTTGAATCTGGTCAGACGCAGCCTCGCAAGTCGAATATTCTGAGGGCCGCTTGATCTTGCTGCCCTCAGCACCGTCTCAGTCGTAATGGCAGACGTAGATCTTTCGCACGGTCTCGATCGTACGCCAGACCCCGACGAAGCCAGGTTTCATGACAAAGCTGTCGCCGGCGCGGTACCTCCTGGTCTCGCCACCCTTTTCCTCGATTTCGATGAGGCCCGAGAGAATGTGGCAGAACTCGAAGGTGGTGCCCTTGATGGAATGGGTCTCGCCCGGCGTTGCTTCCCAGACGCCGGTCAGCACCTTCTCGCCTTTCGAGGCGTCCTGTGCCCAGGTCTTGAAAGATGGATTGCCAGAAATGAGCCGTTCCGGGGCGGGCAAGGCGTCTTTCGGTGCGAAGTCCGGATTGGTGTCGATGGTGATCAGAAGTGACATGGCGCTTTTCCTGTTAGTAGCCGAGCGTTCGATCGACGAGGCCGATCGGATCCTGTCCGACGCGGTGGCGCCGGATGTTCTCTATGACGGATTGTGCTGCCGTATGCGGTTGAGTCACGGACGCGATATGCGGCGTGATGATCACTTTCGGATGCGACCAGAGTGGATGGTTCTCCGGCAGCGGCTCGGGATCGGTGACGTCAAGCATGGCGGCCGCAAGGTGCCCGCTGTCGAGCGCCTCGATGAGTGCACCGTGGTCAAGCTGCGGGCCGCGGCCGACATGGAGCAGCCTCGCTCCCACCGGCAAAAGCGAGAAGAGCCTTGCGTTCAGGATGCCGCTCGTTTGCCCCGTCAGGGGCAGAAGACAGACGAGGATATCCGTTCCTTGCAGGAAACTGCCAAGCTGATCCTCGCCATGGAAGCAGGTGACACCCTCGACCACCTTCTTGCTGCGGCTCCACGCGGCAAGGGGGAATCGGAACGGCCTCAAGCGATCGATCGCAGCTTGCGCCAGCATCCCAAGGCCCAGGAAACCGACGCGCCGATCGGTCGCCTGGGACGTTAAAAGAGGCCGCCAAAGCCCTTTTCTCTGCTGCTCGCAATACGCAAGCACCTCGCGATGCAGCGTCAGCACACCAAGGACGACGTATTCCTGCATCATGCGTATGATGCCATCCTCGACCATGCGCACGAGCTTCACGTGGTCGGGTATGGTTTCCGACTTGAACTGGTCGACCCCGGCGCCAATTGAAAAGACCACTTCCAGATTGCGAAAGCGTGAGACATCGTCTGGCACATTCCAGGTCAGCAGGTAACGCACCTTTTCAGGTTCGATGCATTCACTGGAATGGTAGAATTCGAGATCAGGGAGCTCGCGGGCAAAGGCCTGCCGGAAAACAGCCCCCCGAGCAGCATCGGAATTGAAAAGGAACGCCATCGACGTGGTCCTCTCAGGTCCTCGCCCGGGATGCGGGGCGTTGAGACCGACCTGGCAGACCACGAGGGCTGGAAAGGCCGCGAGCCTTCCAGAGAAGCCTTCAACATTCACTGGGGCTCACCTTGTCTGCTGTTGCCGGATATCGATAGGCCGCACCCAGGAGCTTTCCCTGCCGAATCGAGTTGCGCTTGCGGGCGAACATTCCAAATACCGCCTGCCAAACAGGCGAAATCTGCTGGCCTTCCGCGCTATGCTGCTACAAAAGAGGGCTTGTGCGGCAGGCAGCAGAAGGCCGGGGAGCGAGAGGCTGTGCGCCTTGAGTCCCGCAACGGAACGGATGAGCGAATGGGACGAACGGTACGCGTGAAGTCCTTTGAACTGATGGCCAAGGACATCAACGACGTTGATGTGACACTACTTCACGCGCTCTCGACCGGGGTTGGCTGGCCGCATCGGCCCAAGGATTGGGATTTCCTGCGGCGCGCTGGTCACGGCATCGTAGCCGTTGATGGGATAGGCCGCGTCTTCGGTAGCGCGATGTGGTTCCCACATGGGCACGATTTCGCGACCATTGGCCTGGTGATCACATCGCCCCGAACCCAGGCGCAGGGTACTGGCCGCTGGCTCATGGAGCAGGTGTTCGAGCGGTGTGGCGATCGGAATTTGACCCTCAACTCAACCCATGCCGCCTATCATCTGTATCTGTCACTGGGGTTCACAAAGGAAGCCACCGTGTATCAGTGGCAAGGAGAGGTCGTGTCGCCACCGCCGGTGCCCGGTCTGGCCGGTGAATTGAGCTCGCTGTCCACCGCGAACATCGGAGAGATCGCGGCAGTGGACGAACGCGCGTTCGGAACGAACCGGCGGAAGCTGCTCGCATTGCTGTCTGAAGGTGCCTCAATCTCCGTCTTGCGCCGCGGCGGAGAGACCGTGGGTTATTCCATGAAGCGCGAATTCGGGCGCGGTCATGTGATCGGCCCGATCGTTGCCAGCAATGATTGTGATGCGATCCATCTCACCGCTGTGCATCTTAGGGATCTCGCGGGACAATTCGTCCGCGTCGATACGCGGGAGCAGACGGGTCTGTTTGCCGACTTCCTTCAACAGAGCCGCCTCGGAATGACCGACACCGTCACAACGATGTCTAAGGGCCGGCGATTCCTGAACAGAAAAGAAAATGAGCCGTGGGTGTACGGGCTAGCCGGTCACGCGTTGAGCTGAGGCTATCAAGCGAAGCTCCGTGAGAACTGGTGCCAACGGTGCCGATCGCGACCCAACCGAGACGGGCCGTGGCTAGGGCGCCCAGTAGAGGGACGAGTCGCTCGCGAAGCGGACCCAAGCGCAGGAAATCGTAGTTTGGCGTACGCAATCGCGCAATTGGCGGAGAGATGTGAGTCAAACTCACGACGTTCGACCATTCCGCGTCCAAAGCACTCGCCCGCACCCTACCCTCGGAAGTTCAGATCCTGCACATGTGCCAAAAGCCTGCACACGTTGGCTGTGGTGAGATTTTTCTTGATCTCCCGGTGCACACGGCGCCTTCTAAACGATTGAAAACCTTAAACTCTCATTCCAATCCATCATGGGGGCTGTAGAAAATGCGCGGCCTAAGCCATTCATTTTGCTTAGATATTTCGGCCGCAATTGATCCTGCGTGTGATTGGACCAACCGAAGAATCAGGTTTTGCGAGACTTCCGTTCCCGGCGCCAAGCATGCGGCTGAACGTTCGGCTGAGTGTCGACTGCCACATCGCGAGCCACCAGGGCGCGCGCGATTCTGTTCGTCCCAGCGCCATTCCTGCCTCGTTGGTCCATCACAACCGCTTCAGCACAGGCAAAATGTGAGACGGCTCACATGGCTGGGACGAATGAGAGCGTATTCCGTCATGGTGAATGCCACTCCAACCGGAGATGTCGGATGAAGCGCCTCATGCTTTCGCTCGCCACGGCCCTGCTCGTCATCAGTGCTGCCGCCGGCGCGCTCAAACCGCATGCACTTTCTCGCTTCGCGCAAAGCAGCATGCCGAACATTCAAGAGCTGCAGAAAGGCCGAGCGAGCACGCTGCCTGAGCAGGAGATCGAGGACCGGTCGGTTCTGTTTGCCAGAGAGTGGGCACGATAGAGCGGCACACCGGACCGGCCCTTTTCAGGCCGCTCGCTCATTCCGCCGCTGCGGTCGCTTGTTGCGGCCGTTGATCGTTCGGTCCGGTCCGCCCACTCTGTTCCTCGAGCCACAGGCTATGATGCTCACGCGCCCAGTTGAGGTCGACCTCGCCCGAACCCATGGCCTCGAAAGCTCCCTCCATCCCGATCGTGCCGATATAGATGTGCGCAATCATTGCGGCCACAAACAGCACGGCCACCACGGAGTGGATGATCTGGGCCATCTGCATGCCTCCGATGCCGCCTATGTAAAACGGGAACATCAGCTGGTATCCCGTCGCTGCAACGAGGCCTCCCCCGATCACGACGATCCAGTAGATCATCTTCTGGCCGGCATTGAAGCGATAGGCCGGCGGATGATCATGGCCGACAATGCCCCCTCCCCGCCTGATCCAGGCAACATCCACCTTGTTCGGGATATTTCCCGCGATCCACATCAGGAAGATCAGGATGACGCCGATGGTGAATGGGAAACTCAGATAGCTGTGGGCGTATTTCGCCCATTGCGACCATTCAGAGAAGGCTTCAAAGCCGATCAACGGCAACAACAGCGGCCGTCCGAAGGTAATGTTCAGTCCCGAGATCGCGAGGATGATGAAGCAGGTGGCGGTCATCCAGTGCACGAAGCGCTCAAACATGGTAAAGCGCACGATGCTGCGTCCCGATCTCCCGCTTTCGAGACGCACCATGCCACGAGTGAGATAGAAGACCACGAGCAGCGCCAGCATGCCGACAATCGCGACGCCGCCAATCCAGCGCAGCGTGACATTGCGAAACTCCCGCCATTCGCGCCCCTGCGGCTGTTCGAGCACACCCGACCTCTGATCCGGAATGCTGACACGGCCCTGAATCCGGTTGAGCTCCTGCAGCAGTTGCTGCTCTTTGACGGAGCTTGCGGTCGGGTTGACCTGCTGGGCACTCGCTGGAGCCGCCACAATCACCAGAACCAGCGCGCATGCGCCAAGCGCCAGGCGAATGAACCTTCCAAATGACGCCATCTGCGCCTCCTGGTATCGCGTCCCTGACTGCGGTACGCGTCAGGACCCGATCGTTTCGCGATAAGCGGTCTTCCAGCCCCACGCACCGGAGCCGTAGCCGCGCTTCGTCACGCGTTCCTTGTAGATCTGGGCGATGATCTCCCCGTCGCCCGCGAGCAGCGACTTGGTCGAGCACATTTCGGCACACAGCGGGAGCTTGCCCTCCGCCAAGCGGTTCGCGCCGTACTTCTCGTATTCCTCCTTGCTGCCGTCGGCCTCTGGGCCGCCAGCGCAGTAGGTGCATTTGTCCATCTTACCGCGCGAGCCGAAGTTTCCGACCTTCGGATATTGCGGCGCGCCGAACGGACAGGCGTAGAAACAATACCCGCAGCCGATGCAGAGGTCCTTGGAGTGCAGCACCACGCCATCGGCGGTGGTGTAGAAGCAATTCACGGGGCACACGGCCGCGCAGGGCGCGTCGGTACAATGCATGCAGGCCATCGAGATCGAACGTTCGCCCGGCTTGCCGTCATTGATGGTCACCACGCGGCGCCGGTTGATGCCCCAAGGCACCTCATGCTCGTTCTTGCAGGCGGTGACGCAGGCATTGCATTCGATGCAACGGTCGGCGTCGCAAAGGAATTTCATACGTGCCATCGTCGTTGCTCCTTATGCCGCCGCGATCTGGCAAAGCGTGACCTTGGGTTCCTGCATGCCCGTCGCGGGATCATATCCGTAGGTGGTGATAGTGTTCGCGCTTTCGCCGAGCACGATCGGATCGGTCCCCTTCGGGTAGGCACCGCGAAGATCCTTGCCTCCCAGCCAGCCGCCGAAATGGAAGGGCATCCAGGCGACGCCCTTGCCGACGCGCTCGGTGACGAGCGCCTTCATCCTTGCCCTGGAATTGTTCTCCGCGCCCGTGACCCAGACCCAGCCGCCGTCCTTGACGCCGCGATCGGCGGCATCGGCAGGATTGATCTCGATGAACATGTCCTGCTGCAGTTCGGCAAGCCACGGATTGGTACGCGTCTCCTCGCCGCCGCCTTCATACTCGACCAGGCGGCCCGAAGAGAGAATGAGCGGGAACTGCTTTGCGATCCCCTTCTCCACGGCAGCCTTCTGCACCGAGAAGCCGATATTGGGCATGCGGAACTGCTTGGCATCGGGCAGCGTCGGATATTTTTCGACGAGGTCGACGCGTGGCGTGTAGATCGGCTCGCGATGGACCGGAATCGGATCAGGCAGGCCGAAGGCGTTCATGCGAGCCTTGCCATTGCCATAGGGCACGCAACCATGCTTAAGGGCTACCCGCTGGATGCCGCCCGAGAGATCGAGCGACCACGACACCGAATCCGGATTGGTCGGATTGACTTTCATGATGGTGGCCATCTCTGCTTCGGTGAGATCGGTGTCCCAGCCGAGCTTCTTCAGGCTCGCCAGCGTGAATTCGGGATAGCCGTCCTGAATCTCGGAATCCTTGGAGTGGGACTTGTCGGCGAGCATGCTGACCTTGCGCGTGGTCCCGTCTGGCAGCTTCTCCTCGCGCTCGATGCCGAAGCGTGGCCGGAACGTGCCGCCACCGTCCATCACCGCGAGATTGGTGTCGTAGAGCAGTGGCGTGCCCGGATGCCGGACTTCCGGCGAACCCCAGCACGGCCACGGCAGGCCGTAATAATCGCCACCGACCTCCGGATCGTCCTTGGGAGCGCGCATCGTCAGCATGTCGAACTTCGCCTGGTTCTTCATGTGTGCCTTGAGCCGCTCTGGCGATTGCCCGCAATAGCCGGTCGACCAGCTGCCGCGGTTCATCTCGCGCAGCACATCTTCTGCTTCAGGCAGGTTATTCTCGACCTTGATTTTCTTGAACATCGAGTCGGCGAAGCCGAGCTTCCTGGCCATCAGATAGATGACCTCGAGATCGTCCTTCGATTCGAAGATCGGTTTGACGATCTGCTCGCCCCATTGCAGCGAGCGGTTCGAGGCGACGCGCGATCCCTTGCATTCGAATTGCGTGGCCACCGGAAGAACGTAGACGCCATCCTTGCGGCCGGCCTCGACCGCAAGCGATGCCCAGGTCGTCGGATGCGGGTCGGCAATGACAAGCAGCTCCAGCGCCTTCAGGCCATTGAGAGACTCCGGAATGCGCGTGATGCTGTTGCTGGCGTGTCCCTGAACAAACACCGCCCGCACATTGTCCTTCTGCGCGACCTGGTCCTTCGGCAGCGTCACCGCCTCGAACCACCGGGTGAGCGGAATGCCGGGAGTTTCCATGATCTGCTTGGAATCGAAACGCGACTTCAAGAACTCGTAGTCGACCTCCCAGACCCGCGACCAGTGCTTCCACGCGCCCTCGGCAAGGCCGTAATAGAACGGCAACGTCACAATATCGAGCCCGACGTCGGTCGCGCCCTGCACATTGTCATGGCCGCGGAAGATGTTGGCGCCCATGCCAGGTCCGCCAACATTGCCAGTCAAGAGCAGCAGGATGCAGCTCGCCCGCACATTGGCGGTGCCGACCGTCTTCTGGGTCTGGCCCATGGCCCAGATCAACGTCGAGGGCTTCTCGGTGGCGAACATCTTGGCGACCAGCTTGAGCTGTTCGCTGGGAATGCCCGTGACGCGCTCGACCTCTTGCGGATTCCATTTCTCCACTTCCTTGCGGAGATCGTCGAAGCCGTAGACGCGTTGACTGATGAATTCCTTGTCCTCCCAGCCGTTCTGGAGGATGTGCCACATGATGCCGTAGAGCACCGGAATATCGGTCCCCGGACGCATTCGCACATATTCCGTAGCGTGTGCCGCGGTGCGCGTCATGCGCGGATCGATGACGATGAAGTTGGCCTTCTGCAGCTCCTTCCCCTCGAGCAGATGCTGCAACGAAACCGGATGCGCCTCCGCCGGATTGCCGCCCATGATCATCTGGGTCTTGGCATTGCGAATATCGTTGTAGCTGTTGGTCATCGCGCCGTAGCCCCAGGTATTGGCGACGCCGGTGACGGTGGTCGAATGGCAGATGCGTGCCTGATGGTCGGTGTTGTTGGTGCCCCAGAACGCCCCGAGCTTGCGGAACAGATATGCGCCTTCATTGGTCATCTTGGCCGATCCGAGCCAGTAGACGGAATCCGGTCCCGATTTTTCGCGAACCTCGAGGAACTTGTCGCCGATCTCGTTGATCGCGGTCTCCCAGGAGACGCGCGTCCATTGACCGTTCACGAGCTTCATCGGATAGCGCAAACGCCGCTCGCTGTGCACCAGCTCGCGTACGGAAGCTCCCTTCGCGCAATGAGATCCGCGATTGATCGGGGACTCCCAGCTCGGCTCCTGGCCGATCCAGACCCCGTTCAACACCTCCGCTGTCACGGTGCATCCGACCGAGCAATGCGTGCAGATGCTTTTCTTGACGGTGGCGCCGGCGGTCAGCGGACCCGCCATAGCCGCATCCGCCTTGCGCACGCCGGACACCGGCACGATCCCGAGTGCCGCGAGCGCGCCCCCCGCAATACCGGACCGGCGCAGGAAGGCGCGGCGGTCGAGACCGGTGCTCTGGCTTGCCAGGGTGTTCGCGACTGAGCCGCGGCGGTCGACTCCGGAATGCTCTTGTGTTCGCTTGATCAGCACGGCAGCCTCCCTCAGGCGGGATAGCGATTGACGCGGTAATAGGCCTTCACGTGATCGGATTCCTTGTAGCGTGCTTTACGCTTCTCATCGTTGTTCTCGCTGTCGGCTTGCACGGAGCCGACAATTGGCGTCGCCAGCGTGGCGCCAGCGCCCACCGTGCCGATGCCAACCTTGCGGAGGAAGTCGCGCCGTCCAACGACCGCTTTCTTTTCATCGCTCATCGCATCTCTCCCGGACCAGCCTGCGCTGGTCACTTGGCGAACGAGAAGCCTTGCCTCTCGATCTCGATAAACTGGCGGCCGAGCGTGCCGACCGCGCGATAGAAATTTGCGTTCGCCGCCTGTTCCATGTCGGCGAACAGACGTCCCATCCAGGGCGAAACGTGTTTTTCGAACAGCGCGCGCTGCGCTTCGAACGACACTTCCAAGCGGCCGTCAGCCATTCCTGCCATGATCTCGCAGAGGACAGCGGCGTGATCTTCAGGTTCGGAATTGTTCTCGGCGCGCTCGATGCCGAGCGCCGCAAGATCGGATCGCAAACGGGACAGCGGCCGTTCGTTGAGGAATCCAGTCAGGTAGTAAGAGGCGTAGGGCAGCAACTCACCGCGGCCGAGACCGACGAAAAGGTCAAAATATTCGCGCTCGATCTGACCCGCGTTCGCGCGTGCGGCGGCTTCCGCCAGGGCGGCGTGAGCCCGACCGAGCGGCGTCTCGTCTCCGTTCAGACCCGTAAGCCGATCGAGCAAGCTCTTGGACGGCGCAGCCGCGAGCAAGGCGGCGAGAAGGGCATATTCCTGCGCACGCGCGACATCGATCGGATCGACGCCGTCCAGCGAGACCGTGCGCTCGTGATGATGTTCAGGATAGAGATCAGGCCGGAGCTCGGCGCGGGGAACACCCGTTGCCAGTTCCACTGCAATCACCCGTTGCGCGGGTATCTCGCTCCAGTTTGAAACGGAGGGCTGGCTGATGCAGATTTTGCGCGCAAGCTGGGCCACGCCGCCTGCAGCGTCAATGGCCCGATCAAGTCCGGCATCACGCACATGGACCTCCGTTGCCCGAGACCCGAGTGACTGATTTATCGCTTTGCTAACAAAGCGCTAGAAGCGTAGACCCGGTTCCGCAGACGGTCAATCGCCGAGGCATAGGTGGAGGCTATAGCCTTTGGTCGAAAGACTAGCCGGGCAACGCACTGCCATGTGTGCGGCGCCGTACGGGAGCCGCTTCGACATCTGTGATTGGCGGCGATGCAGCGGGACCCGCGATCTCCCGGCCTTGATCCGGCTCCTCTGTAAGCACGGCAACGTGCGCAACGTCCGGAGCTGGGATCGTATCCGAGGACTGTTGCGACTGCGTCGGAGCGTCAGCCAAGGTTTCCGCGGCGCGATGCACACCGCCGACGATCCGGTCGACCAGGGCGGCAAGCTCAGCCTGCGAACAATCCAGCGGCCCAAACCCAGGCATGGCGTTCGGATCGGTGAAGTCCCAGGCGTTCTCCGCAAGGCCCACGAAATCGCGGATCGCCGGATCGGCCGTCCAGGCGCGGCGAAGAGCGGCGCGGGTCAATTCCCGCGGAATACCTTCGCGCAGAAATGCGGTAATGTCGGTCATCGCCGTGATTGAATCGATGGACGGCAGACTCGCAAGATCGACTTCGGAGGCGCCCTCGGCCGCCGTGGATGGCGCAGGGGTCTCGCTGGCAGGCTTGCCCGTTTGCGGAGCCGGAACGCTCGACTCTGCCTCGCGCTTGCGGCGCGACCAGCGCGCGAGGAATTCTTCCTTAGTCATTCTTGCCCCCTTCGTGCCGCCCACGCGCGAGGGCCTCGGGATTGGCGCGCCGTCGCTCGCGTTTGACGAACTCTCTCTCGACGTGGTGTTCGGCGATAAAGCTTTCAATCACCTCGCGCACCGCCTCGGGCATCGGTACGGCTTCAACCAGATTGTCAGCGGCCTCGGTAAATCCCTCTCCTTCCGCGGGATCGGCGGTCGCGGCGGCGATCGCATAAGGCCAGGGCCCCCCGGATGGGCTCAAGACCACCCAGATGCTCGGCGCGCCGGAGGCAACATTGTCGCGGTAACGCGCGGTTTCCGACACGTACAGATCAACCGTTGCGCTGCCGGCATAGAACCAGGTCGTGCCGCCCTGTTCGCGCAAGATTGTCCAGGGCTTGGTGTCCGGTTTGTCAGGCAACACGGCGGCGCTCCGCCAGATAAAATCCCCCCAGGGCGATGCCATCTTGCGCCGTTCGACGACGATGCCGACGGGGATACGCAGGATTGGCAGGGTAGCGCTCATCAGATGGCCTCCCCGCGCCTGATCGGCAGTCCCATCAGCAGATTCTGCGGCTTCATGCGAAGTTTCTGATCGGCTGTCATCGCCAGGATCAGATAGACCGGCTCGCCCCGCAGGGTCTCCATGGCGAGGCCAGCATCCGCAAAGGTCAGGCGAAACAGCGAGAGCACTTGCCCTGCGCTGGGCTCGTCGAGCTCCTCGCCGTGCCAAAGCCGATCGCCCATATTGGTGGCCTCAGCGTCCAATCCAACATACCAAGTCAGTCTCGCCTCACGCAGTTCCGTCAGCGGTTCAACGGCAACGTCGATCCCAAGCAAATGGGAAACCCAGCGTGCCATCGCCTGCGCCAGCGCGTGGGGCCCTCGTCCGCCCGCGGTAAGATCGAGGGCCAAATCGAACCGGTCGCTGCGTTCCCAATAGGTCTCGGCGTTGTCCTCGCTCAACACATCGAGCTGGGCGTCCGTCTTGGTGGCCAGCATCGAGATCAGCGACAACACAGGCGTCGGGCTGCGACCGCCGACGACCTCTTCATCGCCAAGCAGCAAGGCCCGTTCATGCGGAAGGATCCGCTGCGGCCGGAAGAACAGCTCGGCGGCGCGCAGCACGAACGGATCGTCGTTGCCGTCGAGGGCATTGCGCAGGATCACCTGCACGAGCTGATTGATGAACAGCGGCGGCAGATTGTCTGACCACGAGTGCAGGGCTGCGAGATAGGCGGCTTCGAGCGTTCGGTGCCGCAACATGAGATCGCGAAACCCGAGCACGAAGCGCCAGTTCTCCCGCGCGTCCTCATCGGCGATCGCTGCGACCTCGTCCGCTCCGACCGGCTGGCGCGGATCGGCAAGCATCTCGCGATGCAGTGTTCGTTCGACCGGACACGCGTCCTTCGGCGGCATCAGCTCGGGGCGGGCAAAATATGCCTTCAGGAATTCGTCGGTTACGCGAAGCCCGCCGCTCTCGTCGCGATCGAGCAGATGATGGCCGCATGCGATCCAGAAATCACTCATCCTCGACTTCCATGAAGGAGAATGCCTTGCCATGCCGCTGCCCTTCCCGCAGTTGCAGCTTGCGGAAGGCCTCGTGGACTTCGCCATCACGCGCCGAACGGTGGACCGCAATGAGCGAACTGATCGGGTGCGAGCAGAGCGATTGCGCAAAGGTGACTTCCTCTTCCGCAGCGATCCTCGCAATTGCCATGTCCGGGGCACCGAACCGATCAACGAGTTGTCTGGCAAGGACTTCGATCAGCGCTCGGCAATCGTCCTCGGTCGCCGGAACAATCTGCGCCAGCGTCGACCATCCCCAGGATTGCACGCCGAGAAAGCCGCTGCGGAAGGCGGAGCGCGCCTTTCCGCCCAGCGTCCCCGGATCATGATCGCAGAAGCGGAACGCGCCGGAGACCGCCCATTCGCCTGAGATTGCCGGCGCGTCGAACACGAAGGTATCGGAGGCATCGAGCGCGATGGTGCGCAGGAGTTTCACAGCGTTTTTCACGACCTTGGCCCTCCGAGATCAGGATCGAGCCAGGATGGCGCGGCGAGCACTTTAACAAGGTCTGCCCGCTCAGTCGTGTCACTGCCGATGCGGCGCGTGAGCAGATCGCCGCGATCATCGATGTGCCGAACCGTTTGCCGCTCGCGAGGTATCCGGCTGAGATAGTCGCGCGCGACGCTGTCAAATCCATCGGCCTGCCAGCTGTCGATCACCCGCATCAAGTGCCGGGCAAAGCTCTCCGTCAACTGTATTGCGCCGGCTTCACCAAACCCTTCCTCATCCAGGGCAGAGACGAGCGGGTAAACACCGGGATCGTGCTCGTTCATCATGACTGTCCGGATCATGGCCCCGAATACGAGCCAAGGCGGCGACTCATCCTCGTCCGCGGATGCGGGCCAACCCAGCCGTCCCCCTCCGACCAGCCCTCCGTCAATTCTCACCGCATCGGGCCAGCCGACCGCAACCTCCTTGGCCGGCGGGGCATAGGCGCGCAGGGCGTCTGTCAGAGCCACCATACCGGCGTAAAAGGCGCGGCGCGCAGTGACCAGCGGCTCGGCCGGCTCCAGCACCACCGCGAACTCGGCGAGGTCGAACCGTCCAACATAGACCAGCGTGCCGGCGCCACTCTCGGGTGCAATGCGGCATGCATGGGCAAATGCGTCTCCGCTCTCGCGCAATCGGACCAAAGTAAAGAGCGGCGGCAGCTGGATCGGCTCCGCCATGGAAACGTGGCTGGTTGGGATCGACCGCAGGCCGTCCTCCACTTTGCCCTTTTTCCCGATTGACAATATTTATACGAAGCAAAGGATGAACGCGAGCCCGCCATTCGTCGCCTTCTCGGGAGGGATGAACCTGGAGCAGCCAGCGAAGACCATCCTGATTTGCTCGTGCGAAGACACGATGCGGCTCGATATCGCTGCCATCAAGCGCGGATGCGGCCACAGCGACGTCAAAACCTTTCGTCACCTGTGCGGCGCCGAGCTCGACCACTTTCGCGCGGCCGCGAAGGCAGAGGCTCCTCTGACCGTTGCCTGCACGTATCAGCAATCCTTGTTTGCGGAGGAAGCCGGCGAGCGTTCCGCGCCCGTCGCTTTCGTGAACATTCGCGAGACGGCAGGGTGGTCGACCGAAGGCGCGCAAGCGGGCCCCAAGATGGCAGCGCTGCTCGCAGCGAGCGCCGTGCAAGCGCCCGACTATCCTCTGGTCACGCTCGGGAGCGACGGGGTCATCCTGATCTATGGCCGGGACGAGGCGGCGATCGAGGCCGGGCGGCTGCTTTCGGATCACCTCGATGTGACGGTGATGCTGAGGGAGCCGGGCGAGATCGTTTCCCCCTTAGCAACGCCCTTCCCTGTCGTGAAGGGAACGATCCGTAACGCCAGGGGACATTTTGGCGCTTTCGAGCTCATGATCGACGACTACGCTCGCCCGCATCCCTCCTCGCGCGATCATTACGTCTTTGAACCTCCACGCCACGGCGTGACCTCGCGTTGCGACATCGTCCTTGACCTATCGGGAGAGAGACCGCTATTCCCAGCGCATGATCTGCGCGACGGTTACCTGCGGGCCGATCCCAAGGACCTCGCCGCCATGCTCCGCGCCGTTCTGAGCGCGCGCGATCTCGTCGGACGTTTCGACAAGCCCAAATATATCGAGTTCACGCCCGATCTTTGCGCCCATTCGCGCTCGAATCTGACTGGCTGCCATCGCTGCCTCGATCTGTGTCCCACGAATGCGATCACACCGGCCGGCAATCACGTTGCCATCGATGCCGAGATTTGCGCGGGCTGCGGCCAATGTGCCGCCGCCTGTCCGACGGGCGCGGCGTCCTACGCGTTGCCGCCCGCGGACATCCAGCTTCACACCATCCGCGCCACGCTACTCGCCTATCATCAGGCGGGTGGATCGAACCCTGTCCTGTTGCTGCACGATGGCCAGCACGGCACGCCTTTGATCGACGCGATTGCGCGGCACGGGAATGGCCTGCCTGCCGAGGTCATCCCCCTCGCCGTCAACGAGGTCACGCAGGTCGGGCTTGAGTCTGTGATCGGCGCCTTTGCCTACGGAGCGGCCGCGTTCCGGTTTTTGCTCCGCGGCAAGCAACGGCATGACGTGACGGGACTCACCTGGACGATCCACATGGCAGAGACCATTCTTGCGGGCCTCGGATTTGAAGGGCGCCGGGTGGCTGCGATCGAAACCGACGATCCGGATTCATTGCTGAAGCAGTTGGCAGGCATCGAGAGACTTGCTGCGGTGAAGTCCCTTGCGACGTTCAAGACCGTCGGCAAGCGGCGCGACCTGCTTCGCTTCGCGTTGAACGAACTGCATCGCCTCGCGCCGAAGCCGGTCGACGTCATTGCCCTGCCCCAGGGCGCTCCGATTGGCGCGGTGGAGGTTGAGACCGGAGGATGCACGCTGTGCCTGTCCTGCGTTTCCGTCTGCCCGACCGGCGCGCTCCGCGACGATCCTGACCGCCCGATGCTCAAGTTCGTCGAAGATGCCTGCGTGCAATGCGGCCTCTGCCAGAGCACCTGTCCCGAGAAGGTCATCACGCTGAAGCCCCAGATCGATTTCCGCGCGGGCCGCGCGCCCGCGATTGTGATCAAGGAGGAGGAGCCTGCGCTCTGCATCCGCTGCGGCACGGCGTTCGGCGTGAAGAGCACGATTGACCGCATCGCGGCCAAGCTCGAGGGCCGTCATTGGATGTATCCGGCTGGCGACAGGCGCCTGGACGCCATCAGGATGTGTGCGGATTGCCGCGTGATCGCTATGAGTGAACAGCAGTTCGATCCGTTTGAGGGCGTGCCGGAACGCGCGCCGCCCCGAACCACCGAGGATTATTTGCGCCGGCCGGACAGCAAGACCTGAGCGCGAACGTTCCTCGTTAGCGTTGGGGTCCTCACCTATTGCGACGTCGCCCGGGCCAGGAAGTCGGTCAATGCGCGACGGTCCTCGGCCGATCCGATACGCTGCTCCGGCATCTTCGTTCCCGGCGTGTAGGCGTTGGGCCCGACCTCAAACAGTTTTGCGACGGTCTCCGGGGTCCAGACGATATCCATTGTCTTGAGGGCATCGGAAAATCGATAGCCGGGGAGCGAGGCGATTTTCCGTCCGAACAATCCGGCAAGGGTCGGCCCTGCGCGTTGCGCGTCCTTGGCCGACAACGTGTGACAGGCAACGCAGGCGCGAAAGACATCGGCGCCATGATCGCCCGCATAAGCGGCCAGCGGATCCGCTGATGTCCCGAACGAGTTCGAATCGACCGGCTCACCACTGTGCACATTCCAGCGCCGGATCTTTCCGTCCGTGCCGCCGGTCACGAGTGTTGCTGCATCATGCAGGAACACAACCGACCAGACCGCGAAACCGGGTCCCACCAGCGTCCGCAACACACTGCGCGACTTGCGCTCGATGATGGCAACCGTGCCGGCGATACCGGCGGCGGCGATCAGCACTCCGTCATCGGAAAGCGCCAACGCGACGATCGGTGACGGGCCTGCGGCCACCTCGCCCGCCGGCTCTCCGTCCGTCGTCAGCACGCGCAGCATGCCGTCCGCCCCTCCCGCGACGATCTCGCCATCGGGCGCGATGACGACAGTATTCAATGGCGCCGGCAATGCCACCGTTTCAGGCCGGCCCTCCGGCAAGCGCCAGATGCACAACGCACCATCATAGCCGACGCTCACGAGCGACATGCCGTCCGGAGCGAAGGCGACACCATTCACATTCTGTGCGTGACCTTCGAACGCGCGGGACGCTCCATCGGCCAGGGACCAGAGCCGGACGCTGTGGTCCCACGAAGCCGAGGCGAGCGTCGATCCGTCCGGCGAGACGGCAAGCGCGACGACGGGACCGGTATGGCCCTCCAGGAGTTGATCGGGCTGCTGGCGGCCTGCCGTCCACACCGCAATCCGGGCGTCCGTCCCCGTGGTGATCATGCGACCATCTTTCAGGAAGGCAACAGCATTGACGGCATCCGCATGATACCGCAGCACCTCGCTCGCCGCGTCGAACTTTAGCGACCAGCGGATGGCGGACGTGTCGAAGCTGCCGGACAACAGGCTGTTGCCATCAGCCGAAACGGCGAGCGCCCGGACGGGGCCGCCGTGACCCGCAAGCTGCGCGTGCGCCGCTGACGCAATAACAATCTCCAGGAGGGCTGCGGCGGCCCGGGCGCAGGAAGCCCATCCCATCAATCTCTGCCGGCCATGGTCACGTCGATACGATACCCTCAAGAATGCCCGAAATAAATGTCCGCGGCGCCACGTCTACTTCTGCGGTGCCACGACCTTCTTGGACGAGCCCTCGGGCGCCGCCTGCATCCCGGGCGGGCTCTGGCCTTGCGGGCTTTCGGCGGGCGCGCCGCCCGAACCTGTATTGATCGGGCCGGTCCAACCCTGTGGCTGCGGTTGGCCCTTCTCTTCGGGACGGGTCTGTGCCGCAGGCGCCCCTGTCTGTCCGGACTGCGCAAACGCGCTATCGAAGACCACGACCGCTGCCAGGCATAGGATGGATGTCAGTGCCTTCACGGCGAATCCTCCTTTGGAGCCCAAGCTTCAACGAGGACGGATCGATATCTGTTCCCGAGCGCGTACTGCGTCAGTTCGCCCATCGTCGGCCTTCTTCCCTTGAATGGCGGCGGCACGAGTTCTAGCTTTGGTTGGTCACGTCTTTGCTCGTCATGTCAAGGAAGACGACATGCAGGGGCAGTCGAGGCCATTGCTGCGGGTGATCTCATGGCTCCGCGCCGTGCGCGTGCTCTTGATTGCCCCGGATCCGGCGACACGAGAAACCTCGCCTCTTCTCATCCTCGCGGTCACCGCGCTAGCGCTGCTGCTCGCCATATTGGAAGTGGACCTGCACGGCGCCGACCTTCAATCGTTGGGCTTGATGGGCGATGCATTTCCAATCGATCCGGTTTTTAAGAGCCCTTAGAGCCGGCAGGAACGGCGGGCGAACGTTATATCGTCCGACACAGTTGCTCCCAGCAAGCGGAATCGTAAGATGCGTGCGGCTTGTAAGTGATGGAGTTTGCGCATGAAGGCATTTCTGCTCGGCTGCACTGCGGCCATTGTCATCGCGTTTGCCGCAATGGCAATCTTGGATCAGGTGCAGCAGCCCGTCGCCCAGGCATTTGCTACAACCGGTGTGCGTCTGTAGGGCGCCTGCCGCAAGAGGCGCCGGGGCGACTCGCTCGATGCTCGGCCACTATTTCGATGGGAGGGGCGCGCACTCGGATGACCGCGCGACAACGTATCCACTTCGACTTCGGGTCAATTGCGGCCCTGCATTCGCATCTACATCAGAATTGGAGATGATCATGCACAGCATAGCACTGGTTATTGCATTCGTGATCTCGTTGACCGTCCCGGCCTTGGCTCAGAAGGCCGAAATTGAAGCGATCAACGCCAAATGGATTGAAATGTTCAACAAGGGCGACTTCTCCGGGATCGGCTCACTCTACAGCACGGATGCGACCGCGTTTCCGCCCGGATCTGCGATGGTGCAGGGCCGAGCAGCCATTGAGACCATGTGGAAGGGCATGGCGGAGCAAGTTGGCGATCCGAAGCTCACAACGGTTGACGTTAAGCCGCTTGGCCCTTCCGCGGCGCGCGAGATCGGAACGTTCGTGCTGAAGACCAAGGGATCGACACCGCAGGAAGTGGCTGGAAAATATGTCGTGGTTTGGGAAAAGGTCGGAAATGACTGGAAGCTCGCCACCGACATCTGGAACGACGGCAAGTAAGAGCGTTAGCAAGCCTGCTTCGCACCAAAAGCTGCCGATCCTCGCAACACTGCTTCGCCGGCGTGGGAAGGGATCACCGTGGACCGAGGTCTCTCCCAAAGTGGACGGCCACGCCTGATACTTGGCGGACCCACGATGATGCTGCTCCGCATCGTGACGCTTGTCGCAGTGCTGGGCTCAACTGGCGTATGCGCCGCTGACATCGGTTATCTGGCCCCTCCAGGAGTCCCTGCAAAGGACTTCCCCCCAATCCGGCGTCCGGTTGCGCCGATCGCCAGCCTAAGCAGCTCCGCCGACGAGCACCGCGATTTCCTGAATGAGGTCGGCGAGGTTGCGCGGCTTCTTGAGCTGAAACCAGGCATGATGGTCGGCGATATCGGTGTAGGCAGCGGCTACTACACGCTCCGCCTCTCAAGCATCGTCGGCCCAAGCGGTTTCGTCGTCGCCCAAGATATCATGCGGGACTACGTCATCGCGCTCAGCAAGCGCACAGAACGACTGGGGCTGACAAACATCATATTCGCGATAGGCGAACCACACGACCCCCGCCTGCCCGCTTCCTCGTTGGATGCCGCCATCCTCGCCCACATGTACCATGAGGTCACTCAACCCTATGCCTTCCTCTATAATCTCGTGCCCGCCTTGAAGCCGGGCGCGCGGATCGGAGTTGTCGACTTCGAGCGTCCGACCTCAAGGCATGGCACTCCGATTGCGCTGTTGCGTTGCGAATTGACCGCCGTTGGCTACAGAGAGATCGCCACATATCAGCTTGCAGGTGATGGCGGATACTTGGCGGTGTTCGTCCCACCTCAGATCGTGGATCGAAATACTCCCCGCGATATCGTTACCTGCACGGATCGAGCCGGCTCTCGCTGATCATCGTTATCGGAGGCAGGCGCACAGCCCGCCTCGGCATCCTGAATCAGTGATGGCACGGTTTGAGATTCGTCCCCGCTCGAACTTACAGCCGCTGTTGCCGGCAGATTCCGTCTAGGTGATCGTCAAGAAGCACGGGCGCTGGGGAGTTCTGGTGCGATCGAGCTATGTCGGCATCATCGGCAAGAAGACCACCTTCTGACGACGCCGCACGTTTTCAACCCGAACGCAAGGAGAGGACGCCCCCCCGATGACCTCTTCTCATTGCTGCGGCGCATTTACCTAGACCTGCACCGAGGTCAGCTTTTTCAGGCAACGCAGCGCAAATGATGACCGGCTGTGGCGGATGCCCGGGATGCGGTAGAGCTTTTCGCGCAGAAAGCGTTCGTAGCCGGCGGTGCTTTCGACGGCGACCTTTACGACGTAATCATAGTCGCCGGTGGTGAGGTAAGCCTCGATCACCTCCGGCAAGTTCGTGAGCAATTGGCCGAAACGTTCGAGCATCTCCTCGTCGTGACGATCGAGCGTCAGCTCTATGATGACCGTTTCAGGAAGGCCAAGCTTGTCCTGATTGAGCAGCGCGACGTAACCATCGATATAGCCCTGCGTCTCGAGACGCTTCAGCCTGTTCCAGCACGGCGTGGTGGAGAGCCCGATCTTGTCGGCGAGCTGAGCCGTCGTCAGGCGCGCATCCTGCTGCAAGGCACGCAGGATCTTGCGATCGATCTCGTCGAGCCGCAGCGCGTCCTTGCGCGGAGCCTTGATCGCCCTTGAGGCACGCCCAAGCGCCATACCAAGAACTCCATTCTGGTCTTACGGTCGATAAGTAGAATATTCGTACCGCATTAGCATGCTATACCCAGTTCAAAAGAACAACAGTCCTGAAAATTGCGAGTACGATATACTGACAAAACGAGATGCATGCGGTGTTTCTTCTCGAACTCCAGACCAGCGATATGCATGCCGCACTCGGCCGCTTGCTCGACCAGACGCGGGTCGCGGGGCTCCCGCTTGCCGCCGTCAGCACTCGGGCGGAAGCGAACGCGTGCCACATATCGGCTTCCATAGACATCGATGACCGCGACATCATCGACCGGCTCGTTCGCCGCGTTGGGGCGTTGTTCTGCATCGATGCAATCGAGGTGAGAGGTGAATGCCAATGCGAGAGCCCAACCTCACGCGTGGCCCCCTGATCCCGCAGGGCGAGTCGGTTCAATCCACGGAGCCTATGCGGCTGAAGCTGCATGTGCCGGAGCCCGCGGTGCGCCCGGGCGGCACGCCCGATTTCTCGAACATCCGCATCCCACGCGCAGGTCAGGTCGATCGTCCCGACATCGAAGTGGACGCCGAGGCCATACGCGACCTCGCCTTTTCCGTCATCCGCGTGCTCAATCGCGACGGCGAAGCCGTCGGCCCTTGGGCGGGCGCGCTCTCCGACAGTGAACTGCTCGAAGGCCTGCGTCACATGATGACGTTGCGCGCTTTCGATGCCCGCATGCAGATGGCGCAGCGCCAGGGCAAGACGTCTTTTTACATGCAGCACCTGGGCGAGGAAGCCGTCAGTTGCGCCTTCCGCAACGCACTTTCGCCAGGCGACATGAATTTTCCGACCTACCGCCAGGCCGGCCTCCTGATCGCCGGCGGCTACTCCCTGATCGAGATGGCCTGCCAGATCTACTCGAACACGCACGATCCCCTGAAGGGACGCCAGCTGCCCGTGATGTATTCCTCCAAGGAGCATGGCTTCTTCTCGATCTCGGGCAATCTCGCCACCCAGTATATCCAGGCGGTCGGCTGGGCGATGGCATCTGCGATCAAGAACGACACCCGGATCGCAGTCGGCTGGATCGGCGACGGCGCGACCGCTGAGTCCGACTTCCATGCCGCGCTGGTGTTCGCGTCGACCTATCGCGCGCCCGTGGTGCTCAACATCGTCAACAATCAATGGGCCATTTCGACCTTCCAGGGCATCGCGCGCGGCGGCTCCGGCACCTTCGCGGCGCGCGGCCTCGGCTTCGGCATTCCGGCGCTGCGCGTCGACGGCAACGACTATCTTGCGGTGCATGCGGTGGCGAAATGGGCCTGCGAGCGCGCACGCCGCAATCTCGGACCGACCCTGATCGAGCACGTCACTTATCGGGTCGGCTCGCATTCCAGCTCCGATGATCCCGCGGGCTATCGGCCGAAGACGGAGTCCGACGCCTGGCCGCTCGGCGATCCCGTGATCCGGCTGAAGAACCATTTGATCGTGCGCGGCGCCTGGTCGGACAAGCGGCACAGGCAGACCGAAGCCGAGATCATGGACACCGTGATCGCGGCGCAGAAGGAGGCGGAGAGCCACGGCACGCTGCATTCCCCTAAGCATGCCTCTGCGCGCGACATGTTCGATGGCGTGTTTTCGCAAATGCCGCCGCATCTGCGCCGGCAGCGCCAAGAATCGGGAGTCTGAACCATGCCGCGGCGAACTATGATCGAGGCGATCCGCGACGCCATGGACGTGATGATGTCGCGCGATGACGATGTCGTCGTGTTCGGCGAGGATGTCGGCTATTTCGGCGGCGTATTCCGGGCAAGTCAGGGCTTGCAGGCGAAATACGGAACGAGCCGCTGCTTCGACACCCCGATCAGCGAGCTCGGCATCGTCGGCATCGCGGTGGGCATGGCGGCCTATGGCCTGAAACCTTGCGTCGAGATCCAGTTCGCCGACTACATGTATCCGGCCTACGACCAGATCGTCTCCGAAGCCGCGCGGCTGCGCTACCGCTCCAATGGCCAGTTCACCTGCCCTCTGGTGGTGCGCATGCCGACCGGCGGCGGCATTTTTGGTGGCCAGACTCACAGCCAGAGCCCGGAGGCGCTCTTCACCCATGTCTGCGGCATCAAGACGGTGGTGCCGTCGAACCCGGACGACGCCAAGGGTCTTCTGATCTCGGCGATCGAGGACCCCGATCCCGTGATCTTCCTTGAGCCCAAGCGGCTGTATAATGGTCCGTTCGACGGTCATCATGACCGGCCAGTGACGCCATGGTCGAAGCATGATCTCGGCGAAGTCGCCGAGGGGCATTTTGCGATTCCGCTCGGCAACGCGGCGATCCGTCGCGAGGGCAAGGCCGTGACCATCCTTGCCTACGGCACGATGGTTCACGTCGCGGAGACCGCCGCGGCCGAAACCGGCGTTGACGCCGAGATCATCGATCTGCGCTCCCTGCTGCCGCTCGATCTCGACACCATCGAAGCCTCGGTCAAGAAGACCGGACGCTGCATGATCGTTCACGAAGCAACACTCACCTCGGGTTTCGGCGCCGAGCTCTGCGCGCTGGTTCAAACACGCTGCTTCTACCATCTGGAAGCGCCAATCGTTCGTGTCGCCGGCTGGGACACGCCCTACCCGCACGCGCAGGAATGGGATTACTTCCCTGGACCGGCGCGGATCGGCCGCGCGCTGATCGAAACTCTGGAGGCCTGAGATGGCCGAGCGCGTGGTCAAGCTGCCCGACGTCGGCGAAGGCATTGCAGAAGCCGAGCTCGTGGAATGGCACGTGAAGGTTGGCGATGCCGTGCGCGAAGACGCTGTGCTCGGCGCCGTCATGACCGACAAGGCGACGGTGGAGATTCCCTCGCCGGCCAAAGGACGGGTGCTATGGCTCGCCGGCAATGTGGGCGACCTTCTCGCCATCGGCTCGGACTTCGTTCGGCTGGAGGTGGACGGCACGAGCGAGCCGGCGACGGAGGCAGCAAAGCTGGAATCGTCCGCGGCAAGCGCTTCGGCCAAAAAGTCTGATCATGACGCAAGCACTCCGCGCGTGCCGGCGAGCGAGCCGTCCCACGTATCGAGGTCGCAGCCCTCGGCAGCGTCGCTCCAGCACACGGGCCAACGGTCGTTGGCCGCCCCCGCGGTCCGGCTTCGTGCGCGGGAAGCAGGTCTCGACTTGCGCCAACTTCGTGGCACGGGTCCGGCTGGACGGATCACCCACGATGACCTCGACGCCCATCTCGCACGCGGCCACACCGGAACGACCGCGACGCCGTATCAGGCACAAACCGCGGTAACCGACATCAAGATCGTCGGGTTGCGCCGCAAGATCGCGGAGAAGATGGCGCTTGCAAGTTCGCGCATTCCGCACATCACCTATGTCGAAGAGGTCGATGTCACTACGCTCGAGGATTTGCGCGCGAAGGTCAACGGCCAGAAGCAGCCAGACAAGCCCAAACTGACATTGTTGCCGTTCCTGATGCGCGCCATGGTGCGCGCGATCGCCGAGCAGCCGCATCTCAATGCGCATTTCGACGACGAGGCCGGGATCGTTCACCAGCACGCAGGCATTCATATCGGGATCGCCACACAAACGCCGACCGGCTTGGTGGTTCCCGTCGTCCGGCATGCGGAAGCGCGCGACCTCTGGAGTTGCGCCGCCGAGGTCGCGCGGCTCGCGGAGGCGGCCCGGAATGCTAGTGCCACCCGCGACGAACTCACCGGCTCGACCATCACGATCACCTCGCTCGGCGCCCTGGGCGGACTCGCGACGACTCCCATCATCAATCACCCCGAGGTTGCCATCGTCGGTGTTAACCGGGTCGCAATCCGCCCGCATTGGGACGGCACAGCCTTCGTGCCGCGCCAGATGATGAACCTGTCGTCCAGCTTCGATCATCGCGTGATCGATGGGTTCGATGCGGCCCAGTTCGTGCAGCGCATCAAACTGCTCCTGGAAACGCCGGCCATGATCTTCATCGAAGGCTAAGCCTGTGAACGAACTTTCCTGCAAGCTTCTCATCATTGGTGCTGGCCCTGGCGGATATACCTGCGCGATCCGCGCCGGCCAGCTCGGCATCGATACGATCGTCGTCGAGGCCGAAAAGCCAGGTGGCACCTGTCTCAACGTCGGCTGCATCCCTTCGAAGGCCCTGATCCACGCCGCTGGGGAGTATGAAGCGATTGCACGTGCCGCGGTGGGGAGGAATGCTCTTGGCATTTCCACTGCAACGCCATTGCTCGACTTTGCCAAGACCGTCGCCTGGAAGGACAATATCGTCCGACGTCTGAACAGCGGCGTGGCTGGCCTGCTGAAAAGAGCCGGCGCCAGGCATGTCACCGGCCGCGCCTCATTTCGCGACGGCAAGACCATCGAGGTCGAAACGCAATCCGGCCGACAGGTGATCCATGCCGAGATGGTGGTGATCGCGACGGGTTCCGAGCCGATCGCGCTGCCGCTTCTTCCCTTCGGGGGTCGCGTGATCTCGTCGACCGAGGCTTTGGCGCTCACCGAAATTCCGGCGAAACTTGTCGTCGTCGGCGGCGGCTACATTGGCCTCGAGCTCGGTACGGCGTTTGCGAAAATGGGCGCGGCCGTCACGGTCGTCGAGGCCGCGCCACGCATTCTCCCGCAATACGATGGCGACCTGAGCGAGCCCGTCGCAAGACGCCTGACCACCCTCGGAATCACGGTTCTGACAGGCGCAAAGGCAACGGCGCTCGTCGCGGACGGCTCGGCGCTGGCCTTGGCCTCCAGTGATGAGCAGACATCACTCGAAGCCGACAAGATCCTTGTAACAGTCGGCCGCAGGCCCGTGATGTCAGGCTTCGGCCTTGAGACCCTCGATCTCGACAGGAATGGACCTTTCATCCGTATCGATGACCGATGCCGTACGTCAATGCGCGGCGTCTTCGCGATCGGTGACATCACGGGAGAACCGATGCTGGCGCATCGCGCCATGGCACAAGGCGAGATGGTTGCAGAGATCGTCGCCGGTCTCCGCCGCGCCTGGGACCGGGTTTCGATCCCGGCGATCTGCTTCACTGATCCGGAGATCGTCACGGTTGGCCTGTCACCGAGCGAGGCGAGCGAGAAGGGCTTCGACGTCAAGACCGACCTCTTTCCATTCAAGGCCAACGGTCGTGCGCTGACGCTGGAGCGGGACGACGGCTTCATCCGGACCGTGGCACGGGCCGACAATCATCTCCTGCTTGGCATCCAGGGTGTCGGAGCCGGCATCGCTGAACTTTCAGCAACCTTCAGCCTTGCGCTGGAGATGGGTGCACGCCTCGAGGACGTCGCGATGACCATCCACGCGCATCCAACCCAAAGCGAGGCCTTTCACGAGACCGCGCTGAAGTCGCTGGGACACGCGATTCATATCTGAACGTACAGGCACCACCTGCGCCGGATCGCTGCCGCATGGTGGAACAACGAGCGGCGGATCTTGCCTCCGAGGCGATCGTCGTCGCGGGCTTGAAGGACGACGATCTCGACAAGATCGCTTCCAACGGATTGATTCACGAGGAATTGCTGGCTCTGTTGCACCAGGCGCTGCAATGATGGAGCTTCATCTCGGAAACAGCTTGTCGCGGATGTAGCGCGAGGTCGGAGTGAGTCTGGCGCCGCGCGGCTTGCGCCAAACTGCTCGATCGATCTCCTTCTTGTCGCCGACCTTCAGCTGCCCCGACACCTTCTTGGCCAGGAAGATCGCATCACTCATCCGCCGGCCGGTTCTGCTCTTCCGCGCTTTCACTTCCTTCCATAGCTTCAACGGTCCGAGCTTCAGCTTGGGAAGCTCCTCCTTGATCTCGCGACGAAGGCAGCTCCTGTCGCTCTCGCGTGCCCGCCTTTGGCCGCCGGGAAACATCCAGAGCCCGTCGCGCTTGCGGCGCACCATGAGAACGCGCCCTTTTTTTGCGACGACCAACTTCGACGATTTCGCCATTACCACCAGTCCTGCCGAGCACTTGCGAGATCGCGCTCAATCTACGGGCAGATGATCGCCTTGATGATGCCATCGCGCCGCGCGACCTGCTGCTCGAACGCGGCAGGCGTCTGGTCGAGCGAGAAACGATGCGTGGCCAGCGGCGCCAGCTTGACCTGCCCGCCTTGCGCAAGCGCGATGGCGCGCGGATAAACTTCCGGCATGCGCCGTGAAAACTTGATGGACAGGCCCTTCCGGCGTGACTCCGCGCCGCTGAGGATATACTGATTATTCTCCGGGATGCCGACGAGAACGACCCGGCCACCGATGCGGGCACAGCGCGCGGCATGCTCGAAGCCGTGCGATGAGTCGGTTGCCTCGATCACCAGATCGACGCCGCGGCCTTCGGTGGCGTCCCCCACCTCGGCGTAGCTGCGGCATGCCACGTCCGCCCCGAGGTCGCAGGCCAGTGCAGTACGCTGCTCGACGGGGTCGATCGCGATGATCTTTCCGCTACCTGCAAACCGCGCCAGTTGCACGAGCAGCAATCCCACCGGCCCGCAGCCGAGCACCGCCACGCTTTCCAGAAGCCGCGGGCGCGCCAGATCCATCGCATGGATCGCGACGCCAAGCGTCTCCAGGATCGCCGCGCCAGCCGGGTCGATGCTGTCAGGCACCAGATGCACGGCGGATCGGGGTACGCAGACGAATTCGGCCATGGCGCCGTTGTGAGGCGCGTAGCCCAGGAATTTCACATTGGGGCAGAGATTGGTGTGACCGCGGTGACACCATTCGCAACGGCCGCAGGGAATGGAAGGATCGACCGCCACCAACGCGTCGGCCGAGAACCCTGCTTTTCGCGCCGAATCGAGCGTGAGGACACCCGAGAACTCATGGCCCAGGACGAACGGTCTGACGCGCGTCGGGCCAGTTGTTCCGCCCTCGAGATAGGAATGCAAGTCGCTGCCGCAGACGCCGACGGCCTTGACGCGGACGATGAGTTCGTCCTCCGCGAGCGGCTTCGGCTCGGGGATATCGAGGACGCGGATGTCACGAATGTCCTGGAGCATCGCAGCGCGCATGTCGACGCCATCCTTCTGAGCAATTGTCTCCCATATATTACATATGTAACTGCGAAGTGACAAATGCTTTTGCGCGCCTTTCGACACGCGCGTGGGCTATCGCGCCCTCGGTGCCGAAGGCGCGGGATCCCCTCTCCGTTACGAGAACGCCGCTATCTTTGCTTGTCGATCAGTTTCAGCGCGGCGACGGCGGTGTTCTCGTCCGTCACCAGCACCTTACCGATCCGGCCGCGCAGCACCGCGGCGATGATCGGCGCCTTGTTGAGCCCCCCGGCGATCAGCATCGACGTCTGCACGCGCGCCAGCTTCTCCAGCGGCAGCGCAATCGCGCGGCTGTTGATGCCGTGATCTATGGGTCGGCCGGTCTTGTCGAGAAACTGCGCCAGGACGTCGCCGACGGCGCCTGCCGCCCGCAAGTGCTCGGCACGAACGTCCGGCGGCAGCCCATGCCGCATCAGCAACGAGCGCGGTGTCAGATCTCCCATGCTCAACAGCGCTAGATCGATCTTCTCAACGCTGTTCAGCACCTCCTGATAGACCTCCTGAGCCAGGAAGGTGTCGCGCGAGCGCCGGCTGCTGACAAAGATCGGCGCGGCCAGATAGCTGCACTGGGCGTGCAGCCGGTGCGCGAGCTCACCGGCAATTTCGAAGGTGTTGAGCTCGAGGCCGCGCGACAGGCCGCCCATCATGGAGACGATGGAGAGTTCGGGAAAATCTGCCGGCGTCACGTAACGGATGGTCTCACGCAAGGTCGCGCCCCAGCCGATACCGATGATGCGCGGCCGCTTCTGTTCGAGGAATTTCGATAAATACGCACCCGCCGCCATCCCGATCAGGCTGCCGACCTGCTCGGGATTCTCCGGGCTCGGGATGACGACCGCGTCCTCGAGACCGCATTCCCGGCGCAAGCGGTGCTCCAGCTCCGTGCAGCTCGCGAAGGCGGAGTTGAGGCGGATGTTGACGATACCGGTCTGCCGGGCATCCGACAGCATGCGATTGACGCGGGCGCGGGTCAGCCCCAGCCGCTCGCCGATCTCGGCCTGGGTCAAGTTCTCCATGTAGTAGAGCCAGGCGACCCGCAGGATGGTTTGATCAGTCACGGCGCAGCCCCCACAGCGGCCTCAAGGCACAGTCAGACGTCGGAGCATTTGAGGCGATCTTTCGTTGGTCGTCAAATCTGTGCCGTGCGGATCTCGTCATGCGACCTTCGCGCCCGGTGCGCCATCCTCGACCACAAAGCTCGTCAGCCGGCGCACCGCGCTCGCGGCATCCTTGACGTCGTCGAGCGCCTCGAATCCCACAGTGCAATGCCGGGCGTCGAGCTCCACGGTCGCATAGCCGCGCTTGTCGCCACGCGCATAGATCAGATGCGGATTCTCCGCCTGCGCCTTGCGCACGCTGGCTTCGCTCGGACCGTCTGAGGTGATCGACGTGCCGACGAACTCGGTCGCAACGGTCGGTCCGTCCGGCCGGGCGAAATCATGCTTCAGATCGGCGGTAAAGAAGGCGTGACGGTCGCCGCCGATCACGATCGGATTGCGTCGGCGCTGCGCCACGAGCGAATCAAGGAGACGTCGGCGGGCGTTGGGATAGCCGTCCCAGCCGTCCATCCAGAAATGCGCGCCATCGTCCCCGTTTCGCTTGTCCTGCGCCATCAATGTCTGCTGCGCGACGATTGTCCAACGGCCGCGACAGTCGCGCAGGCGCGCATCGAGCCATTGTTCCTGTTGTTCGCCGAGCATCGTCCGCGCTTCATCCGTCCGGCTCACACAGTCAGCCACCCAGGTCGGACGTCCGCTTCCGACGCAGGCCGATGCCGAGCGATATTGCCGGTCGTCTAGCAACAGCACGTCGAGCATCTCGCCGAAGCGATAGTGTTCATAGATCGTGGCGTCGGCGCCGCGCGGGCGCGCCGAGGGTGGCAGCGGCATGTGCTCGTAATAGGCCTGATAGGCTGCCGCACGGATCTTCAGGAACTGAGCGGCATCGCGCACCGTGTAGGAGCGATCATTGGCATAATCGTCCATCACCTCGTGGTCGTCCCAGACCGAAAGCCAGGGAAAGGCAGCGTGCGCCGCTCGTAGATCGGGATCGCTCTTGTAGAGCGCGTAGCGGTTGCGGAATTCCTCGAGCGTCGTCGGAATGCCGACGCCGTGCTGGCGGACGTGGCGCGATCCCCAGGATTTCTCGTAGATATAATCGCCGAGATGCACGACGAAGTCGAGATCACGGGCGGCCATATCGCGGTAGGCGATAAAATAGCCCTGCTCGTATTGCTGGCAGGATGCGAAAGCAAAACGGAAAGGCCGCACCGAATCTGCGGGCACGGTTCGGGTCCGTCCGACCGGGCTGAGCGCCGGGCCGGCACGGAAGCGATACCAGTAGACGCGGTCCGGCCGCAGCCCCGTTGCCTCGGCATGCACGGAATGCGCAAGCTCCGCGGTCGTCCGCACCACCCCGCGGGAGACGACGCGCGAGAAGACCTCATCCTCCGCAACCTGCCATTCGACGTCCACTGACGCGTCCCGCATGCCGCCTCCGTCGAGCGGCTGCGGCGCAAGACGGGTCCAGAGAATGACGCGATCCTCGCGCGGGCATCCGGAGGCGACGCCGAGCGTGAAAGGATCTGCGCTGAATGCGACCGGCGCTGCCCGCACGATACCGACGGGCGCAGCCAAGGCGGCGCTCGCCAGCGATCCCGCGAGAAAGCTGCGACGGGGAATCATGGGCGCGCCGGCATCGTTTCGAGCCTGCGCCGAATGCTGACGGCGAGATCCGGCCGATCGGTGGTGATCTGCCGCACCGGTTGGGCAAGCCAGTAAGCGATATCCTCCGGCTCGTTGGTCACCCATGCGCCGAGTCGCTCGGAGCCGAGCACCTTGAGGGTGAGCGGCAACGCGAGCCCGAGGAGCGATTTTTCGACCGCGACGATGCAGCCGGGAATGGCAGCCAATTGCGTCAGCGCGGGCTCCATCCCCCCCATCATCTCTGCCGAACGACGGTCAAGCGAAACGAGCACCCGCGCCTCCGGCCACAGCCGGCGCACGGTCTCGATCACGCCGGGCACGAAGCAGGTGATGACGGCACGCCGTTCCAGACCCCGGCGCTTGATCTGGTCGATGAGCCGCGCTTCAAGGCCCGAATAGGGATTGCCAAGCGCATCCGTCTTGATCTCGATGTGGAGCTCGAGCGTGGTTTCGCTGAACACGTCGAGCACCTCGTCCAAGGTTGGAATGCACTCATCGCCGGCATCGCGAAGACGTGTTTCCGTCAAGCGTCTCAGGCTGCGCTCGCCAACCGACCCGCTCTCGAATGTGGTGCGGTCGAGCAGCGGATCATGGATCACGACAAGCCCGCCGTCCGTGCTCTGATGGACGTCGAACTCGACTGCGTCGACCCCTTCCCTGCACACGTTGCGGAAACCTGTCAGGCTGTTCTCCGGCCAAAGATTGCGTCCGCCGCGATGCCCGGCGATGAAAACCATGATCAGTCCCTATTTGCTGCTGTCGACAAGACCCTTGATGAACCAGCGTTGCAACAGCAGGACGACCAACACCGGCGGCAACATCGTGAGGAGCGCGCCGCTCATGGCGATGTTCCAGGCCGGCTCGCTGTCGGAGCGGGGGATCAGGCCCTTCAACGCAATGACCGCCGTTGCCATGTCCTTATCGGTCGTGAACAGCAATGGCCAGAGATATTGATTCCAGCCGAACAGGAACAGGATGATGGCGAGCGCCACCATGTTCGGAACGGACAGCGGCAGCAGGATGCTCCAGAAGAAGTGCAGCGGTGAGGCGCCATCCAGCCTCGCCGCCTCGCACAGCTCCTCCGGGATCGTCAGGAAGAACTGGCGAAAAAGGAACGTGGCAGTGGCTGAGGCAATCAGGGGAAGGATCAGCCCCGGATAGGTGTTGACCATGTTCCATTCGAGAGCGATCGCGACCTCGTGCCCGCTGATCCAGCGCCAGAGATCGGCGACATGCAGCGTATCCAAGAGCCATTGCAGCGGCAGCGCCGCATTTGCCACGGCTTCGAAGGTCGGCACGATCCGGACCTCGATCGGCAGCATCAGCGACATGAAGATCAGCCAGAATGCGAGCATTCGATAGCGGAATCGGAAGTAGGTGATGGCGAAGGCCGAGAGCAGCGATACCGCGATCTTGCCGGCCGTGATGCCGAGCGCCACGATAATCGAATTGGCGAAGGTGCGGCTGAAATTGCCCTTGCTCCAGGCCAGCTGCAGATTGTCGAAGAACTGGCCTCCCGGCAGCCATGGCAGCGGCACTTTCTGCACCTCGGCCACCGTGAGCGAGCCGGCCACGAACGCGAAATACAGCGGTACGCAGACCATCAGCGCGCCGGCGATCAGGATCGCGTGGCAGAGCATGTTAAGGACTGGAGAGCGCTCCACCATGCGGCTAGACCCCGTAGTTGACCTTGCGGTCGAAGTAGCGGAATTGCAGCAGCGTGCAGATCAGCGCAAAGCTCATCAAGAGAACTGACTGCGCAGCCGAAGAGCCGAGATCGAGATTGACGAAGCCGTCGACGAAGACCTTGTAGACTAGAATGTTGGTTGCGCCGGCCGGGCCGCCTTTGGTCACGGCATCGATGATGGCGAAGGTTTCGAAGAAGCCGTAGATGAAGTTCATCACCGTGAGGAAGAAGATGGTGGGCCCGAGCATCGGCAGCGCGATCGAGACGAAGCGGCGGATCGGTCCCGCGCCATCCACGGCCGCAGCCTCCATCAGCGACACCGGCACCGCGAGCAACCCCACGACCAGAAAGATGTAGTCGTAGCAGATGTGCTTCCATGACGCGGCCAGCGTCACCAGGATCAGCGCATCGGTCGGATTGAGGTTGGGGTCCCATGCAATACCGAGCCCGTGCAGCACCTGTGCGAGCGGGCCGACCGCCGGATTGAACAAAAAGGCCCACAGGATGCCGGCGATCGCGGGCGCAATGGCATAGGGCAGCAGGATGATCGTGCGATAGGCCGAGCGGCCACGCACGATCCTGTCGGTGGCAAAGGCCAGCACGAGCGCGCTGCCTAATGTGAGCACGTTCTGCGCCACCGTAAACCAGAACGTCACCGCGATCGACTGGCGGTAGTCGCTGCTCGCAAGCAGCGTCTTGAAATTGTCGAACCACACGAACTGAACGTTGGTCCCGAATGGATCGCTGAGCAGAACGGACTGCATCAGCGCCCGCAGCGACGGAATGAAGAAAAAGAATAGCAGGATCAGCAATTGCGGCAGCAGCAGCAGCGTCGGCAGGCCGGGACCGTCGCCGAAATTGGCGCGCTTCAGTCCGGCCTCCTCACGCGGCCGCGTTCTGCCGGACCGACGCGAGCTGCCGGCGACTGCCGCCGGCACGGCCTTGGACCCACCGCCCCCGCACCTTCCCTGAAGCACGGGTGCGCGTGCCTCGCGCCACGGGATGGACAGGCGCAACGTCATGGACGCTCGGTTTCCGGAGTCTTCCCGGCATTCAGCTTTTCGAACTGCCGCAGGATCTCGTTACCCCGCTTGACTGCGTCATCCATGGCCTGCTGCGGCTGCTTCTGACCGGCGAACACCGCCTCGACCTCCTGGCGCTGGGCCAGCATCGTCTGCACGAAGTTGCCGAAGCGAAAGCCGCGTGAGTTCTCGTTCGGCGTGCCGCGCGAGAGCTGCAGCACCGCGATCTCCCTAGTTGGATGATCCTTGTAGTAGCCCCGCTCCCGCGCAACCGCATAGGCGCGATTGGTGGCGGGAACATAGCCGGTTGCGCCATGCCACCAGACCTGGGTTTCCGGCTGCGCGACGAAATCCAGAAAGGCTGCGACGGCCTCGTATCGCTCCGACGTGTGGCCCTTCATGACCCAGATGGCCCCACCCCCGATGGTGCTGTTGAGAGGCGGATTGATGTCGCTCTCGTGCGGCAGGAAGGTGGCGCTCCAGTTGATGGTCGCATTGCGCTCGATGTTGCCGTGCGATGCGGTCGAATTGACGAAGGTCGAACACCGGCCCGACGTGAACAATTGTTCGGGACTGAAGCCCTGGCCCGCGATTTGCATCACGCCGTCGTCGAGCCATTTCTTGAGCCGCGCGACTTGCGACACCACCTTCGTCTTGTTGTAGACGAATTCGGAGCCGAGCCCGTCGAAGCCGTTCGCGAGCGTACCATAGGGCTGGTTGTTGATGGCGCTGTAGTTCTCGAGCAGGCTCCAGTAGAAATCGCCGGGCAGCACCGTGCCGCACTCGCTGATCCCCTTGGACTTGATGGTATAGAGCTGCTTCTCCAGCTCCTGCCATGTATCGGCCGGCTTGTCGAAGCCGGCCTTCTGGAAGTGATCCTTGTTGTACCAGAAGATCGGCGTCGACGAGTTGAAGGGCATCGCCGACATCCGGCCCTTGTAGCTCCAGAAGCTTGCGACGGGTTTGATGAAGTCGGAGAAGTCGATCTTGTAACCCTTCTGCTCCACCAAATCCTGCACGGGGACAATGGCCCCTGAAAGCAGCATCGTCATGTAACCGCGCTCGGCGATCTGCACCATCTCCGGCGGCCGCTTGGCACGATAGGCGGCGATCACCCCGTTGGTCACCTCGTCATAGTTCCCCTTGGCGACCGCGACGACCGTGTACTTTTCCTGCGACTTGTTGAACTTCTCGACCAGCTCATTGAGCCGGTCGCCGAGGACGCCACTCATGGCGTGCCACCACTGGACCTCGACCCGCGCCTGCGCCGGACCAACCAATGCCAACGCGCCGAACAAGGCCGCAATGAATGCGACTTTCCTACCCATGGGCAGCCCTCCCTCGCCGGGCAAAAAGACCCGGGATATACATTTGTATTTTTATCATGACATATGTGTCGCGATGATGAAAGAGGGTCGAATGTCCTCTCCTACGCAGGCAGCGCCGACGTTGGATGCAAGCCGTGCCTGGGTAGGCTCGGTCCAGCTGGCAAAGGGGCTACGGAGCGCTTCTGATTGTCCGACTTACCTTCTGCAGGGCCTCGAAGGCTCGAAAGCGCCGATCGGCCCAGTCTGCGAGAGCGGCTTGGGGTCGAGAGATGTCTCCCAGAACCGACATCGCCTGCATCGCCTCGCCGAGATTGGCATGGTCGCCCGATGCAACTGATCCAAGCATCGCGGAGCCGAGCAGGACGGCCTCCGGGGATTCCGACGCGGCGACCGTCAAGCCCGTCATATCGGCGAGGACTTGCCGCACGAGGCGACTCTTTGCGGCGCCACCGCTGACCACGATCGTATCGACCGCAATGCCCTTGTCCTGCTGGGCACGAACGATCTGCCTGGCCCCGCAACCGAGACCGCACAGCCCGGCAAGATAAAGCGCCAGCAGGCTCTCCAGATCCGAGCGCATATCGAGCCCTGCAATCAGCCCACGCGCGTCAGGATCCGCGAACGGCGCGCGATTGCCGAGGAATTCGGGAACGACATGAACCTCGCCGACCAATTGCGGAATAATTCCGTCACCGCCGCGGGATTCGGTTTCCGAGGCAAGCCAATCGGCAAGCGTCTGCTGCTTCTGGCGTGCAGCCTGTGTCGCTTGCGCGGAATGCGGATGCATCTGCAACAGATGCTCGATGGCAGCGCCGGCGGCTGACTGCCCGCCTTCATTGAGCCAAAGCCCGGGCACCATGGCGGAGAAATAGGGTCCCCACACGCCGGGGACGAAGGACGGATCCGGCGTGGTCGACATGGTACAGGCGGACGTCCCGAATACATAGGCCATGCGCGTCAGCACCGTGCCTGCCGTGCCGCGCGCGCCCACCGTACCAACACCGCCGGCATGTGCATCGATGAGGCCCGCACCGACCGGCGTACCCGTCGCGAGTCCGAGATCGGCCGCGGCCTCCGCCGTCAGGCCCGCCGCCAGCCTCGTTCCGCCGGGCACGATCTCGGTGCCGATCCTGCGGAACTGCTCGTCCGCCAGCACGCCGAGACCGATCCTGCGGAAGAATTGATCGTCCCAGCGGTTTTCATGACCCAGATAGGTCCACTTGCAGGTCACGGTACAGATGGAGCGAGACAGGCTCCCCGTCGCACGCCAGGTGAGAAAATCGGTCAAGTCCATGAACTGCCACGCACGGGAAAACGTGTCGGGCATATTTTCGGCGAGCCACAACAGTTTCGGCGTCTCCATCTCGGGTGAGATCGTTCCGCCGACATAGTCGAGAACTTTTTCGCCCGTCTGGTTGATCCGGCGCGCCTGATCGGCGGCGCGGTGATCCATCCATACGATGACGTTGCGAGCAGGATCGCCGGACGGGCCGACCGGCAGCGGCGCGCCCCCTTCGCCAAGCACCACCAGCGAGCAGGTCGCATCAAAGCCGATGCCGGCGATGCTGTCTGGCGCGATGCCGGCCTGTGCCACCGCGCCACGCACGCTGCGGCATACGGCACGCCAGATGTCCTCGCTTGAGTGCTCGACGACGTCGCCGGCCTCCCGCCAAAGTGCGATGGAGGCGCTGTCACTCGCCATCAGCCTGCCGGAGCGGCCGAACACGCCGGCCCGTGCGCTGCCGGTGCCGACATCGATGCCAAGAAAATGGCGGTCATCGGATTGTTTGGTCATCTGGATCGCCAATCGGAGAACGCTACAGATCGTTGCTCTGCGGCAGAATGACAAGGTCGCGGATGGTGACGTTCCTCGGACGCGTCAACATGAAAAGCACCGCCTCTGCGACCTCCACCGGCTGCATCAAGCCACCGGCCGCCATTTCTTCCTCGATCTTCTCTTTGGGCCAGTCTTTGATGAGCGCGGTCACGACTGGACCGGGTGCAACGGCACCGACGCGCAACCCATGTTTCGCGACCTGGCGGCGCAGCGTATGCACGAACGCCTGCACCGCGTGCTTGGACGCGGCATAGATCGGCTCCCAGACGACGGGGACGAGACCTGCGATCGAACTGGTGACGATGATGTCGCCGCTTTTGCGTTCGACCATATGCGGCAGCACTGCATGGATCGACCGGAATAGCGCATTGATGTTCAAATTGAGCATGCGATCCCAGGCGTCGGGATCGCCGGCGAGCACCTCGCCGCCGACATAGGCGCCTGCGTTCGCGTGGAAGATGTCCAGCTGTCCCGCCTTCTCCAGCAGCTGCGGCATCATCGCTTGCATGCTCACGGGATCGGTGAGGTCGATACGCAATGGAATCGCCTGGTCGCCCAGCTCGACGCTGGCTTTGCTCAGCGCCTCCTCCGCCCGATCGATCAGCACCACCCGCGCGCCCGCGTCGATCAATGTTCTGGCGCATTCGAGACCGATGCCCGATGCAGCGCCGGTGATTGCGGCAACTTTTCCTGCAAGTACCTGGGCCAAGGCTTGTCCTTTTCTTGTGCGAATTATTCAAGCTCGGCCATGGGAGAGGCGTGAGCGCCGTGCCAGCGAATCGACGATGACCGCAATGGCAAGGACCGCGCCCGTGATCATGTACCGTAGCGACGAGGAGAGATCGAGCAGCGTAAGGCCGCTCGCGATGGACTGGATGACGATGACGCCGAGCAGCGCGGAATAGGCGCTGCCGCGGCCGCCGAACAAGCTGGTGCCACCGATCACCGCGGCGGCGATCGCATTGAGGTTCACGTCACCGGTCCCGGCCTGCTGGCTGGAAGATGCCAGCCGCGCCGCGGCAAGAATGCCGCCGGCGGCCGCCAGCGTGGAGCACAGCACGAATGCGGTCAGATAGACCCGGCGAACGTTGATGCCGGCCCGCCGGGCCGCCTCGCGATTGCCGCCGACGGCAGACATCGAGCGGCCCCATTTGGTCCGCGTCAACGCGTAGTTCATGACCACGCACAGGCCGACGAACAGACCGAACATCCACGGAATGCCGCGCCCCAGATTGAGATAATAGACGACAAATTCGAGCACGATGGTAACCAACAGCGCCTGCAGCACCATGCGGCCCAGCGAGCTGGCCGATAGCCCCGCCTGCCGCCGGCGCAACGCTGTGCGGTAACTGGTCACGAACATCACAAGGCTCGCAACCGCCGCCAGCACGTAGGACACGATCGGCGGCATGACGAGCATCTGCCCGAAATTGACCAGTGGTGATCCGTAGGGAAGGTTGATCGAGCCCGAGGAGCCGAGCAGATACAGTTGCAGGCCGAGCCACCCCAGCAGGCCGGCCAGAGTCGAGACGAAGCTCGGCATCCCCAGGCGATTGAACAAAAATGCGTAGAGCGCGCCGATGGCAGCGCCCAGCACCAACGCCGTGACGATCGCCACAGCGACCGGCCAATCCTGACCGACCCAAAGCACGCCGACGAGCGCCGAAGCGAACCCGCTCACCGAACCGACCGAGAGGTCGATCTCGCCGACCATCAGGATACAGACGATGCCCAGCGAAATCACCCCCACCGTCGAACAATCGAACAGCAAATTGACCAAGTTGTTCGGCGCGAGAAAAACAGGGTTGAGACTCTCGAATGCCGTGCAGATGACGATGAGCCCGACGACCACCGGCAGCGAACCGAGGTCGCCCGATCGCACACGGTCCACAAAAGCGCTGATCGTGTTGCCGAGCGTGTCTGCGTGCCTGACCCGCTCGTCGCTGCGGTCGAGCAGCCGCGCCGTCGAAACCTGTTGCGTGTCGCCGGTCATCGCCCAAGCTCCGGCGACTGATGGGCGTGGCGCCGGTTGGCGCGGCGCGAGACCGAGTTTTCGTCCGCACCGGTGATCGCGGTGACGAGATCCTGGTTGGAAGCGTCGGGCTCGAACTCGCCGTTGTTGCGGCCGAGGCGCAGCACCACGATCCGGTCCGCGACCGCGCGGACATCCTCCATGTTGTGGCTGATCATGATGACACCGAGGCCGCGGGCGCGAACGCGCTCGACGAGGTCCAGCACCTCGGCGGTCTGGGCGACGCCCAGCGCGGCGGTCGGCTCGTCGAGCAGGATGAGCTTCGGCTCGGTCAGCAGCGAACGCGCGATCGCCACGGTCTGGCGCTGTCCGCCGGAGAGCGACGCAACCGGCTCGCGCACGCTCGGGATCCGCGCCGACAATTCGTTGAGCAGCGTCCAGGCACGGAGCTCCATGGAGACCTCGTCGAGCCGCATCGGATTGAGCTCGCGGCCGAGGAAGATATTTGCGACCACATCGAGGTTTTCGCAGAGCGCCAGATCCTGGAAAACGGTGGCGATGCCGAGGCCGAGCGCAGTGGACGGATCGGACAGGACGACCGGCTCGCCGCCGAAGGCGATCGTTCCAGAGCTGGGCTGGTGCACGCCGGCAAGGATCTTCACCAGCGTGGATTTTCCAGCACCGTTGTCGCCCACGAGCGCCACGACCTCGCCGGCATGCACGTCGAGATCGACATTGGTCAGGGCGGACACGGCGCCGAAATGCTTGGAAATTCCACGAAGACTCAAGACCGGTTTGCGCGGTCCGCCTTCCGGGTGATCGACATCCGAGATCATGGTCATGTCCCAGTCCGCCCTCTCGTCGTTCGTCCCGGCCGCCGCGAGCGGCCGGGACGGACGCAGTTACTGCGTGATGCCAAGCTTCTTGCAGCCGGCGGCATATCGGCCCGTGCACAGCTGATCGGCCGTCTGGATCTTCTTGTCGATGATCTCCGCCTTCAGGTTCTCCTGAGTGACGACCGCCGGCACGAACAGGTTCGATGGCGCATTGAAGAGCGTGGTTTCCGCCTTGGGCGTCTCGCCGGAGAGGAACTTCACCGCCGCCTGGGCGGCCGCAGCGGCCACGATCTCGCTGGGCTTGGAGATCGTGTTGTACTGATCGCCGGCGATGACGAGCTGGAGCGCGGCAATCGTCGCATCGTTGCCTGTCACCGGCGGGACCGGATCGACGCCTGCGGCCTTGAAAGCGGCAATTGCGCCACCGCCCGTGCCATCATTGGCGGCCACGACGCCGAGGATCTTTTTGCCGAAGCGGGTGATCTGGCCGCTCGCCCACTGCTGCGCCTTCGGCGGCGCCCAGTCCGGCGTGTCGTATTCGGCAAGAATTGGATACCCGCTCTTATCAAGACCCTCGTGGATGCCCTTCTTGATGAGCCCCGCGGCGGCATCGGTCGGCGATCCGTTGATTTCGAGCACGCCCTCGCCTTCCTTCGCAGTGACGTTTGCGGCCTTCAGATGCTTGATGAGCGAGTCGGAGATGGCCTTGCCGATGGCTTCGTTGTCGAAGGAGACGTAGAAATCGACCTTGGCATCGGGGACCGGCCGGTCATAGGCAATGACCTTGATGCCCTGCGACTGTGCCATTTTGACCAGGGAGGCCGCAGCGGTCGAGTCGACCGGGTCGAGTACAATGACCCTGGCGCCCTGCGAGATCACCGAGTTGAATTGCTGTTGCTGCCGTGCCGCATCTGCGCTGGCGTTCTGGTAGATCACCTTGCAACTTGCGCAGAGCTTCTTCATCTCCGCAGCGAAGCCTGGATAGTCATGTTGTTCGTAGCGGGTGGACGCCTGATCCGGCATCAGGAAGGCAACGGTCGCGTCCTTCACCTCTGCGGCCTGCGAGAACATGCCCGTTGTGCCGAGCAGCGACAGGGTCAGGGCAAGCGTGCCCGTATGTTTCGGGGAGAACCTTTTCATTCGGACTTTCCTTTCCAGAACTAGAGTGCTGTGGTTGATCCTTGAAGATTGGCCTTCGCGGCTCCGGTCCCGGCGGCGATGAGTGCCGGTGCTGCGAGGCCGCGCTGAATTCCTGGACAAGCGATTCCTGTCGCGGGCTGCCATCGGCATGCCCACGTCATTCTTCCCGTTGTGGTCGTCCTCCTTTGCTTTATTGCCGGCTAGGCAGCGCGGGCCGTATCGATGTTCTGCGCGAGCAATCGCCTGAAGCGCGAAGGCGGCATGCCTTTCTCGGCCAAGAACTGCCGGTTGAAATTGGAGATATTGTTGAAGCCGACCTCGAAGCAGATGTCGGTGATGGACGCCTGCTCGTCGCTCATCAAGATCTGACAGGCGAGATTGATGCGGAGGCGCTTGACGTATTGCACCAACGACATGCCGGTGTGCCGTCGGAAGGAGCGCGAAAACGCGCTCTGCGACTGGCCGGCGATGGCCGCAAGCTCGGCTTCACCGAAAGGCTGCGTCAGGTTCTGTCGGATGAAGGCGAGCGCCTTGTTCATGCCCGCCGACATATATCCGGACGGGTCGGGCAGATAATTCGGACTGGAGAGCGGACGCGCATTGCGGGCGCGGCCAAGTGTCCCCAAGATCATCAGGAACAGCTCGATCCGGCGCATGCCGTTCGCCGTCACGATCTCTTCCATGAGCGGAGCGATCTTGTCGCTTGTGCTGCGGGTGAAAAGCGCGCCGCGTCGGGAGAAATCCAGCAGCGCGGCAAGGCCCGACAGCTCCGGCATGACCTTCATGAGATCGCCGATGAATTCTTCGCTGAACTGAAGGACCCGTCCGCGCAGCGGGACGGTGCTTCCGGCCGGCAGATCACTCACCCAATTGTGCGGCAGATTTGGCCCGGTGAGCACGAGATTGCCCGGCTCGAACTCGCCGATGAAGTCGCCGACGAAATAGCGACCGCTGGTCGCCACAACCTGGTGGAGCTCGTATTCGGGATGGAAATGCCAGCGGACCGTGTGGAATGGGTAGCCGTGCGACCACGCCTTGAACGACTCGCCGCGCCGTATCTGGACAACTTCCAGGTCCGGTTCCATATCCGCTCCCTTCAGGCCGGTGCGGTTTGCAATGATCCGCCCCTGTTCCCTTATCGGCTGAATTTGCTCAGCGCTTCCTCTCGTCAGAAGAGTAGCGACCGGTACCTAGGCACGCCACCACCATTTCAATGCGCAACTGATACTTTTTTGATGTGCAGCACACAGCGGTCCCGTGATCGGGTCCGCACTCTCCGCGAAACAGCGGCTCTACCGAAAGTGCGGTCTCGCGCACGCACGGCGGTTGCGCACAGCAGGACACGATTGCGCGGAAGGATTCCGGTGATTGGGGCTGTCTGTTGCCACTCGCATTCAACCCACGGAATGAGTGCGACAACCGCGGCCCTGCTCTTCAAACCCCACGCTTACAATGATCATGACTGGATTTTTATGGATCTCGCGGTGCACACGTCGCGCACACGCAGCCATCTAACCAATTGAAAAACTTGAACTCTCGGTCCAATCCATCATAGGCGCCACGGAAAAGCGATAGTCGTTTGATTTCAATCTGTTACCAAGTCCTCTTCCCGTCCGCTCCCGTTATACTATTTCCGCGCGAATAGTATAGCCGCCGGGCGCAAGTGATCGCCAAGCTGTCCGCAACTGCGGCAATGCCCCCGCGAGGAATTCCCGGTAACCACTCGCAATCGAATTTGAAGCAGCCCGTTCAATCGAACTGAACCGGCTCCGACCCGGGGTAGGAATGAGCGACGAACTCGCAGAACGCGCGAGCCGCCGGAGACAGCTTCGCCTCGCTCTTCCAGGCGAGCCCGACATCCATGGTGTGGACATCGTCATCAAGCGTCTTGAGATCGATGCGATGTCCCTCCAGCGACCAGGGCCGGTAGACCATGTCGGAAAGGATCGTAATTCCCATGCCGGTCGCGACCATGCTGCGAACGGCTTCGACCGACAGGGTCCGGAAAATGACGTTCGGAACGACCTTCGTATGCTGCCAGTAGCGCATTGCGGAGCGCTCGGCTTCGTCGACGGTCAACATCAAATAGGGTTCGCTCGCCAGATCTGCCAGTTTGATGCTGTCCTTGCGGAGCAGCGCATGATTGGCGCAGGTCCACAAGCGACGCGGAGAGCGCAGCAACAGCCGCGAGCGAATGGAGTGACGGTCGTGCAGATTGGAGACCAGCATCACCGCCGCATCGACGCTGCCGCTCATCAGGCTCTGCTCGATGGCATCGCGCGCAAACTCGTGCAGACGCACCGTGATGCCTGGAAAGGAACGCCAGAAGCGCGACAACAATGGCGGCAGGAAATACCCCGCGACCGTATAGCTGACGGCCACGTCGACGGCGCCGTCGACCTGCGTTCCCCAGCGATGCGGCCCGCGCATCGCATCCGACACGCTCGCCTCGATGGTCCGGGCGCGCTGTAGAAATTCCTGCCCGTCAAAGGTCAGCGTCACACCGTTCGAGTGACGGTCGAACAATTTGCGCCCGAGTTCGGCTTCGAGCGCCTTGATGGACGCCGTAACCGCCGACTGTGTCACGTTCAGCGCGGCCGCGGCGGCCGAAACCCGTCCTGTTTCGGCCGTTGCAACAAAGTGCCGAACCTGACGGAACGTCAGAGACATCAAAATTTCCGATATCAGTGAACGATATTTCGAATTTTACAATCCCCCGATGGAACGGAAAGATCAATCCATTGGTGTGCGGTGAGAAGGCGTTGTGATGAGGTCCGATGGCTTGGAGTTGGTCGCTCGCGATGTCAGCGTCCAATTCGAAGGCTTGAAAGCGCTGTCGGACGTGACACTTGCCGTGCCACGGGGAGGTATCACCGGACTGATTGGCCCGAACGGGGCCGGCAAGACCACCCTTATTAATGTACTGACGGGCTTCCAACCGGTCGGTACCGGCTGCGTCGAGCTGGAGGGCGAGCCGCTCAGCGGTATTGCGGCGCACAAGCTGCGGCGCAAAGGCGTCGCCCGCACCTTCCAATCAGGCCGACTATTCCGCGATCTGCCGGTGATGGACAACCTGGAGGTGACCGGCGTCGGCCTCGGCCAGACCCGGCGCGATGCGATCGCGGAAGCCGAGCGCGTCATGGCCTGGCTCGGCATCTCGCATTTGGCGGGCACTATCGCCGGTGCCCTGCCCTATACCGACGAGCGGCGCGTCGCCATCGGCCGCGCCATCATGTGCACGCCGCGCTATCTGTTGCTCGACGAGCCCGCGGCCGGCATGTCCGAGCACGAGAGCCACGATCTCGCAGCGATCATCCGACGGATCGTCGGCGAGCTGAATGTCGGCGTGCTCCTGATCGAGCACAATATCGGCCTCGTTCTCGAACTCTGCGAGCGCATCTTCGTGCTCGATTCCGGCGAGATCATCGAAGTCGGCACGCCCGCAGCGATCCGCGACAGCGACGCGGTGCGGCACGCTTATATGGGCACGCAGCGTGACGAGCTGATTCCGCCGATCGTCGCCGAAGAGGTAGTCGCGTCATGACGCTGCTCGCGGTCGAGGACATCACGGTCAGCTACGGACGCCTCACCGCGCTCCGCGGCGTGACGCTGAAGATCGACGAGGGCGAGGTTCTGTTCGTCACCGGCCCGAACGGCGCCGGCAAGTCGACGCTGCTCAACGCGATCGCGGGCGTGGTGCCGGCGGGCTCGGGCTCGATCACGATCGACGGCGCAACGGTCACGGGCAACTCGCCCGAAGACATCGCCAGGCGCGGCTTTTCGCTGGTGCCGGAGGGACGCAACGTCTTCGGCGCGCTCACGATCGAGGAGAATCTGAAGGTCGGCACCGGCATGCGGCGCGACCGCAAGGCGATCGCCGACGATCTGGAATCGGTCTACGCCGAATTTCCGATCCTGGCCGACCGTCGCCGCACCCCGGCGGGCATGCTTTCCGGCGGGCAGCAGCAGATGCTCGTGATCGGCCGCGCCCTGATGGCCGCGCCGCGCATCATGGCGATCGACGAGCCGTCGCTCGGCCTTGCGCCGAAGATCATCGATCAGGTCTACGAGATCCTGGTGCGGCTGCGCGCACAGCGCAAGCTCACGCTCCTCATCGTCGAGCAAAGCTCGACCCGCGCCATGATGACCGGCGGACGGATGGTCCTGATCCGCGGCGGCCGCATCGTGCTGGAAGGCCCGGCTGCCGACATGATCAAGGACGATCGGCTGAAGCAGGCCTATTTCGGCTTCGGAGACCACTGAGATGACCGAGGTCCTCCAGATCGTCTTCGACGCGTTGAGCCTCGGCAGCCTCTATGCGCTGGGTGCGCTCGGCATCGCCCTGATCTTCGGCGTCATGCGGCTGGTCAATTTCGCGCACGGCGATTTCATCGCGTTCTGCGTATTCGCGATGCTGTGGCCTTCGATCGACGCGGCGGCGATCGTCTTTGCCGGCCATTTGCCGTTCTACCTGCTGATCCCGCTTCTGCTCCTGATCGGCGCCGCGCTTTCGATCCTGTCGGAGATCGTGGTCTTCCGCCGCTTCCGCAATGCCAATCCGGCGACCATGATGATCGCCTCCTTCGCACTCGGCTTCGTCATCCGGCACCTCCTGCTGATGCTGTATTCGAGCCGGCCGAAATCGATCACGTTGTGGCCGAGCCTCGGTCTGCCGGTCGAATTCCTCGGCGCCCACATCCCGATGCTCCAGGTCGTGACCATCATCATCACGCTGGCCGCCCTCGCCGTGCTCGTGCTGTTCCTCAAACGCACGCGCTACGGCCTGGAAATGCGCGCGGCGGCCGAGAACTTCACCATGGCCCGCATGCTCGGGGTCCGCGCCAATGGCGTGATCCTGCTCGCCTTCGCCATCAGCGGCATGCTGGCGGCGGCGATCGGCCTGATCCTCGCCACCAACTCCGGCACCGCCGACATCGGCATGGGCGCCAACGTGATGCTGATCGCCTTCATCGCGACCGTGATCGGCGGCCTCGGCAGCATTCCCGGCGCGGTCGCGGCCGGTTTCCTGATCGGCGCGGCGAGCGTCGTGTTCCAGGCGACCCTGCCGCACGATGCCCGCGTATTCCGCGACGCCTTCGTCTACGGCGCGGTCATCGTCGTGCTGCTGGTGCGGCCGCAGGGCCTGTTCGCACCCAAATCCGCCAAGCAGAGAGTTTGACGAATGTCGACGCGGCCATCCGTCATCCGGCAGACCATCGCAACGCCGATCATCCTGATCGTGGCGCTGCTCATCATGGCCGCCCTGACCTATCAGTTCGGCAGCCGGGCCTTCAACCGCACAGCGGTCGAGATGTTCATCAACATCATGGTCGTGGTCGGCCTCTACGTCTTCGTCGGCAATTCCGGCCTGTTGTCGTTCGGCCATATCAGCTTCATGTGCCTCGGCGCCTACATGACCGCCTGGCTCGCCATCCCGCCGGTGATGAAATCGATCACGCTCAAGGGATTGCCGGCGTGGCTGCTGCACACACAACTGCCGATGTGGGTGGCAAGCCCGATCTCCGGCGCATTCGCGGCGCTGTTCGCGCTGATCATCGGGCGCGTCATCATGCGCCTGTCGGGCATCGCCGCCTCGATCGCGACCTTCGGCCTGCTCGGCGTCGTCAACAACGTCTATTCGAACTGGGACTCGGTCACGGGCGGACAAGGCTCGATCGTCGGCATTCCGCCGACCATGAACGTCTGGATCGGCTGGATCGGCGCCACGGTCGCCATCGTCATCGCCTACCTCTACTCGATCTCGCGCTCGGGACTTGCACTTCGCGCCACGCGCGACGAGTCGGTCGCGGCCAGCGCCTCGGGCATCGACATCGTCCGCGAGCGGCTGATCGCCTTCGTCGTCAGCGCCTTCATCATCGGGCTCGCCGGCGCGCTCTACGCCCACTTCCTGAGCATCGTCAATCCCGGCGCGTTCTATCTGCGGACGACCTTCGTCACGCTGTCGATGCTGGTGGTCGGCGGCATGTACAGCCTGAGCGGTGCGGTCTCGGGCGTCGTCGTGATGTCGGTGCTGATCGAGCTGTTCCGCAATCTCGAGCGGGGCATCAGTCTCGGCGGCCACACCGTCGCCTTGCCCAACGGCGTCCAGGAGATCGCGATCGGCGCCATCACCATCGTGATCCTGATGTACCTGCCCACCGGACTGACCCGCAACCAGGAGTTCTCCTGGCGCGGATGGCCGTTACAGCGGCGGCTGGCGCGTCCGGTGCGGACGGCCCTGAAGGAACTGAACTGACGTTCGTTTTGCTCATTGGAGGAATGGCTCATGCGTTTCACGACATTACTCGGCATTCTGGCTGGAGCATCCACGCTCTGGTTCACGCCGGCCCAGGCGGCCGACGAGATCGTCATCGGCTTTGCCACCGCGGCATCCGGGTTCATGCAGGCCTATGACAAGCCGGCGCAGGATGCGGCCCTGATCCGGATCGACGAGATCAACAAGGCCGGTGGCCTGCTCGGCAAGAAGATCAAGCCCGTCTTCGCCGACACCAAGACCGACCAGGCAGAAGGTGCCAAGGCTGGCCTTACGGTGCTCGACCAGGGCGCCGACCTCGTCATCGTTTCCTGCGATTATGATTTCGGTGCGCCGGCGGCACTCCAGGCGCAGGCGGCCGGCAAGGTCTCGTTCTTCCTCTGCGCCGAATCGATCAAGGCCGGCATTCCCGGCGTCGGGCCGTTCTCCTTCTCCGCCTCGGTGCTGGCGGCCGTACAGGGCGCGACCATGGCGGAATGGGCCTACAACAAGAAGAATGCCCGCAACTTCTATCGGCTGCTCGACAGCTGGACCGTCTACAACAAGGGCATTTGCGACGGCTTCGACTGGCAGATGCCCCACCTGAAGGAGGCCAAGCTCGTCGGCAGCGACACCTTCAAGAACGACGATGCCTCGATCGCATCGCAGATCACGCGCATCAAGAGCCTGCCGAAGGAGCCGGACGCGATCATGCTGTGCACGATGATGCCGGGCGCCGTATCCGCCATCAAGCAGATCCGCGCCGCCGGCATCAAGTCGATGATCCTGAACGGCTCCGGCGTCGACGGCAGCTACTGGCTGAACGCCACGCCGGACCTGTCGAACTTCTACGTCCCGGTGCAGGGTTCGGTCTATGGCGACGATCCGAACCCGAAGGTCAACGAGTTCAACAAGAAGTACAAGGAAGTCACCGGCGGTGATCCGTCGAGCCAGTATGTCTATCCGGGCTACGTCCTGATCGACGTCTGGGCCAAGGCGGTCGAACGCGCCAAGTCGACCGATGCGGCGGCCGTCGTGGCCGCGCTCGAGAAGATGAACAACGAGCCGACGCTGTTCGGACCGCGCACCTTCAGCAAGGACCTGCACCACCAGAATCAGGGCCGCTACCTGATCGTCGACACCGAAGCCGGCAAGCCGCGCGTGATCGATCAGTGGACGATCTCGGAGAAGATTCCGGTCGACTATCTGGTGTCCAAGTAAGCCGGCAGGGCCGCCCGGGGCGCAGGTCGCTCGCCGGGCGGCCCTACCTCTTCGTCTACAAAGCTGTTTGAGAGGAAAATGGAGAGATGGTCGTGATCAACTGCGACATGGGCGAGGCCTACGGCCTCTACAAGATGGGCGACGACAAGGCATTAATGCCGCATATCGACGTCGCCAACGTTGCTTGCGGCTTTCATGCCTCCGACTTCAACCACATGCGCAAGACGGTGCAGCTCGCCAAGGAGTTCGGGGTGAAAGTCGGCGCGCATCCCTCGCTGCCGGATTTGCAGGGCTTTGGTCGCAGGGAGATGAAGATCAGCCGCGAGGAACTGGCCAACTGCCTGCTCTATCAGATCGGGGCGCTCAAGGCGTTCCTGGATGCGGAGGGCATGGCGCTGAATCACATCAAGCCGCACGGCGCCCTCTACGGGATGGCCTCGCGCAACGAAGAGATCGCCGAAGCCGTGGCGGACGCGGCGGACGTCTATAAGGTGCCCCTGCTCGGCATGAAGGGAACGCTGCATCAGAAGGTCTATGAGCGCCGTGGCCACACCTTCGTCGCCGAGTACTACGCCGATCTCGACTACAATGCCGACGGCAGCCTGATCATCACGCGCGAACACGAAGCCAAGGATCCGACCGATGCGGCCTCCCGCTGCGCAAGAGCGGTCAATGAAGGCAAGACGCGCTCGGTGGCGGGAAACGACATCGCGGTCGGCGCCGATTCAATCTGCATCCACTCCGATACCCCCAACGCCGTCGCCATCGCCGAGGCCGTTCGCGAAGCGGTCCGTCCCTATCTGACCGCCCCCTGAGCCGGCGCGCCAGGAACCAGGCAAGACATCACGAGGACACCATGACAACACAGCAAATCTTCTCGCCCCTTCCGGGCATCTTCTACCGCAAGCCCGCGCCCGACAAGCCGGTCTACAAGAACGACGGAGATGTCGTCGCCGACAGCGATACGATCGGCCTCATCGAGGTGATGAAGTCTTTCAACGAGGTGAAGGCCGGTGCCGCCGGCAAGATCCTGCGATTCCTCGCCGAAAACGAGGAGGCGGTGATGGCTGGCCAGCCCATCGCCGAAATCGACGTTTGAGATCGCCCGTTCCCTTCATGGCAATCAAGAAGCTCCTCATAGCCAATCGCGGCGAAATCGCCGTGCGTATCAACCGCGCGGCGCGCGAGCTCGGCATTGCGACCGTCCAGGTCTACAGCAGGGCCGACAAGGACTCGCTTGCGGTCAGGCTTGCCGACGAAGCGATCGACATCGGTCCGCCCCAGGCGTCGAAATCCTATCTCAACCAGGCCGTCATTCTCGATGCGGCCAGGAGTACGGGAGCGGACGCCATCCATCCCGGCTATGGCTTCCTGGCCGAGAATGCCGAGTTCGCGGCGGCGGTGGAAGCGGCGGGGTTGATCTTCGTCGGTCCGACCGCGCAGTCGATCCGGCTGATGGGCGACAAGGTCGCCGCACGCGAGGCAGCTGCCGCCGCCGGCGTTCCGACCGTGCCTGGCAGCGCGGGACGGCTGGAAACGGCGGAGGCGGCATTCGCGCTGGTCGACAAGACCGGTTTCCCGGTGATGATCAAGGCCGCCGCCGGCGGCGGCGGACGCGGCATCCGGATCGCGCGTTCGGCGGACGAATTTCATCACCTGATGCCGCAGGCGCAGGCCGAGGCGCTCGCGGCCTTCGGCGATGGCGGACTCTATGTCGAGAAGCTGATCGAGGGCGCGCGGCACATCGAGGTGCAGGTGCTCGGCGACGGCCACGACGTCATCCATTGCTTCGAGCGCGAATGCTCCCTGCAGCGCCGCCGCCAGAAGGTCTGGGAAGAAGCGCCCTCGCCTTCGCTCGCACCGGCCGTGCGTGAAACACTTTGCGCCTCGGCCGTCGCGCTGGCCAAGGCGGTGAACTACCGCGGCGCCGGGACGCTCGAATATCTCTACGACGACAGCACGCACGAATTCTATTTCCTGGAAATGAACACGCGCATCCAGGTCGAGCATCCCGTGACGGAGATGATCACGGGCATCGATCTCGTGCGCGAGATGATCCGGATCGCCGGCGGCGAGCGCCTGCGCATCCGCCAGGACGAAGTCCGCGTCTGCGGCCACTCCATCGAGGTCCGCATCAATGCCGAGGATCCCTCGAAGAACTTCATGCCGAACCCCGGCACCGTCAGCGCGCTCAGTGTGCCCACCGGCGACGGCGTGCGCTTCGACACCATGCTCTATCAGGGCTACACGGTGCCACCCTTCTACGACAGCCTGCTCGGCAAGCTGATCGTCCACGACAAGGACCGGCCGAGCGCGATCCGAAGGCTCGAACGCGCCCTCGCAGAGCTCCAGGTCGAGGGGCTTGCAACGACGAAGCCGCTGCACCAGGCGCTCGCGCGCGATGCCGAGGTGCAGGCCGGACGCTTCCACACCGCCTGGCTCGAGCCATGGCTGGAGTCTCATGCCGCGGCGCTCACCGCGCCGCCGCCGGCCGCAAAGGTCGCACCATGATCGCAAGAGAACCCGCCCCGTCAGCAACAGGAGGCCGCTAGCCATGCAAACCCGATTTTCCTTCGGTGGCGATGAGCACATCTTCGCCGAGGTCGGCGAGGCGATGTCGCTGGAGGCCTTCTTCAAGAGCCTCTTCGTCACCAATGCGGTGCGCGACGCCAGGATCAAGGGCGTGACCGAGATCTGCCCGGCAAATGCGTCCTATCAGATCAAGTTCGATCCCGATCAGATCAAGCCCGACGATCTGCTCGCGGAGCTGAAGCGGCTGGATGCGGGATCCGAAAAGTCCGAGCCGGTGATCAAGACGCGGATCATCGAGATCCCCGTGCTCTACAACGATCCCTGGACCCACGAGACCTTGATGCGCTTCCGCGAGCGGCATCAGGATCCGAACGGGACCGATCTCGAATACGCCGCGCGCATCAACGGGCTTGATAGCGTCGATGCCTTCATCAAAGCACATTCGAGCGCTCCTTGGTTCGTCTCGATGGTCGGCTTCGTCGCGGGCCTGCCCTTCCTCTACCAGATGGTGGAGCGCAAGCGGCAGCTGCAGGCTCCGAAATATCTGCGGCCGCGCACGGACACGCCGAAGCTGACCGTCGGGCATGGCGGATGCTTCAGTTGCATCTACTCGGTACGCGGCGCCGGCGGCTACCAGATGTTCGGCATCACGCCGATGCCGATCTACGACCCCAACCAGAAGATCAGCTATCTGCGCGACTTCATGTGCCTGTTCAGGCCTGGCGACATCGTGAAATGGAAGCCGATCGATCGGCCTGCCTATGACGCGGCGGTCGCCGATGTCGACGCCGGTCGCTTCGCACCCGTCATCCGCGACGTCTCGTTCTCGCTGACCGAGTTCAATCGCGACATTGACGCCTACAACCGCAAGCTCGATGGAGTTCTCCATGGCCATTAAGGTTTTGAAGCCGGGTCTTGCGACCACCGTCCAGGACCTCGGGCGTCCCGGCTACTATCACATCGGTATCCCTCTCTCCGGCGGCATGGACCGTCACGCACTCGTCGCCGCCAACCTGCTCGTCGGCAACGAAGAAGGTGCAGCCGTCCTGGAAGCCGTCTTCATGGGACCGGAGCTCGAATTCACCGAAGATGCGACCGTCGCGATCACCGGCGCCCAACTGCCGCCGAAGCTCGATGGCGAGCCTCGCGAAACCTGGACGAGCTTCAGGGTCAAGCGCGGCCAGATCCTCTCCTTCGATTTCCTCAAGCAGGGCGCGCGCGGCTACATCGCGGTGTCCGGCGGCATCGACGTTCCCATCGTTCTCGGCTCACGCTCGACCTACGCGCTCGGCGCGCTCGGCGGCTTCAAGGGCCGCAAGCTCGAGGCCGGCGACGAGGTGCCGGTCGGCAAGGCCGCAGCCGCCGCGAAGGACGGCCGCGCGGTCGCAACGGATCTGCGCGGTCAGCCGGCGGGCATGCCGGCGGAACTGCGTGCCATGCCCGGCCTCTACTGGCACCGCATCACCGAGGCCGCAGGCAATGGCTTCTTCTCCGACACATGGAAGGTGGCACCCGAGGCCGACCGCATCGGCTACCGTTTCAAGGGCGGCAAGCCGCTCGAATTCGTGCCGCGTGAGCCGCCGTTCGGCGCGGGCTCCGATCCGTCCAACATCACCGATGCCTGCTATCCCTACGGCTCGATCCAGGTGCCCGGCGGCACCGAGCCAATCGTGCTGCACCGTGATGCGGTTTCAGGCGGTGGCTATTTCATGGTCGGCACGGTCATCGCCGCCGACATGGACCTGATCGGGCAGCTTCAGCCGAACACGCCGGTCAAGTTCGTCAAGGTCGACATGAATCAGGCGCTCGCAGCCCGCAAGAACCGGGCAGAGTTGCTGGGCAAGCTCCGCACGGCCCTGGCGTAGTCGCCGTCGCTGTGCACGATCTGCTGGCGCCCTGGCCGCCACCGGCCGGGGCGAATGGGTGTGTCTGCGCCTCACATCCGAATATCGACGCTGCCGTTCGACATTTCCTCGTTCGGCACGAGAGTTGCATCGGACTCGTTCGGGCTGAGAAACACCACACATGACCTATGTCAACATCGGGACAACTGCGATGTCCGTTTCTCTGAAACAGATCCGCTATTTCGTCGCCGCTGCCGAGACCGGCCGCATCAGCCAGGCGGCCATGGACCTCAACGTCTCGCAATCCGCGGTCACTGCGGCGATTCAGCAGCTCGAAGCGACCGTTTGCGCGCGTCTGCTGGAGCGCACGCCCAACGGCGTCACCGTGACCATGGAAGGCAGCCGCTTCCTGTCCCAGGGACGGCAGATCCTCGCCGCGGTCGCCGAAGCCGTGCGCAGCACGCAAATGTCCGCAGGACCGCTGTTCGGCACCGTGCGCATCGGCGTCACCTACACCGTATCAGGCTATTTCCTGCCGCGGCACCAGATGCGCTTCCAGGCGAGCTTTCCCGGCATCACCGTCGAGCTGTTCGAGGCCCCGCGCGACGTACTCGAGCGTGCACTCGTCGATGGCGCACTCGATCTCGCGGTGATGCTGGTCTCGAACCTGCGCGACAACGCCATGCTCGGCAGCGAAACGCTGTTGCGTTCGCCCCGCCGCCTGTGGCTCGCTCCTGATCATCCGCTCACCCGCGCCGAGCACGTCCATCTCGCCGAAATCGCGACCTATCCCTACGTCATGCTCACCGTGGACGAAGCCAAGCACACCTCAATGCGCTATTGGAACAACGCTCTGCTCGAACCAAAGACCGTCTTCCGCACGTCTTCGGTCGAAGCCGTGCGTTCCATGGTCGCCGGCGGAATGGGCATCGCGATCCTGTCGGACCTGATCTACCGGCCCTGGTCGCTGGAAGGACAGCGGATCGAGACTCGCGTCATCGAGGACGAGGTACCGACCATGGACATTGGCCTCGCCTGGCGCCGCGACATCGGGCTCTCGGAAGCTGCAAAGGCATTCCGGGATTTCATGCGCTTTGCGGTGGCAGGCGTAGGCCCCGGCCGACCGCCGATCGGCGTCGACCACCGGCATCACGCCGAGGAGAGGATCGAAATCTGAGATATCTGTTTCCGCTTTATTCGACTTGACGTCATCCGGCCGCCCTCGCCAAACTCAGCAATGGCTTGACGGCCGGAGAAGCAGCCGGCAGCGGGGAGCGCAGCAATGCAAGTCACTTACGCGACCAATGACATTCCGCTGCACAGCCGGCGGCAGTACTGGCAGGACATCGTCTCCAGGACCTATTTCTCGCTGGACTTGCGCTTTCCGAGCGGCCGCGATTTCGATGCGCGCCTCGGCGCCTGGTCGATGGGGCCCGTCGCGGTATCGCGCAACATCGCGAACGGCCTGCTCTACAAACGCAACGAACGGCACCTCCAGAGCGAGCGTGAAGAGTCCTTCCTGATCACGGTGCCGGAGCTCGCCGAAATTCGCTTCGAGCAGGACAACAAGGTCGTGCACTGTCGGCCGGGCGCGTTCCTGATCGAGCGCAGCCATTTGCCATACGAGTTCAGCCATCGAGACACGACGGCGCTCTGGGTGCTGAAGATCCCGAGCGCAGTCCTGCGTGCACGCATCTCGCGGCCCGAACGTCTCGCCACGCTGCAGTTCGACGCGAGCCGCAGCGTCGGCGCCTTGTTCGTCGACACCCTGCGCCTTGCCGGCGAACGCATCGGCGAAATGGACGAGACGGCGCGCACGATGATGGGCAAGCACCTCGTCGAACTTCTCGCAATGGCCATCGAGTCCGATGACCGCGTCCTGACCGGCCACTCGTCCTCGGTGCGAAACGGCCATCTGCTCCGTTGCGAGCATTTCATCCGCACGCGTCTCGACGACATGAAGCTCAACCCCCAGACGATCGCCGACGGATGCGGCATATCGCTTCGTTACCTGCACCAGATCTTCGAGGGCGAAGGCCTGACGGTCTGCGCCTACATCCGCAACCAGCGCCTGTCGATGTGCGACACCCTGCTGCGCGATTCCAACTGCCGCAAGAGCATTTCGGAAATCGCCTACCAATGGGGTTTCGCCGACCAGGCGCAATTCAGCCGGAACTATCGCGGCCGGTTCGGTTGCACCCCGAGCGAGGCACGCGCGGCCTCACGCGTCTCACCGTCCTGATCGGCTCTCCGCGGCGCCCCGGTCTGGCCGATCCTTAGGCGATCGGCCGACGATCGAGGCAGCGGCGCGGTTCGCTCTCTCGCACAAATCTTCCTGCACTCAGCGTCAAGCGCCCAAGCGGCCGGTCTGCCTATGATCGCCAAAACGCTTGCCGGAAAGGAAGACGCATGGCGCAGAACCTTCGTGTGGCTGTCGATGTCGGAGGCACCTTTACCGACATCTGCATCATGGACGAGGCGACCGGTCTCATCCGCATCGAAAAGACCTCGTCCACGCGCGACCCGATCGAAGGGATCATGGGCGGCGTATCCAAGGCCGGCATCGATCTTTCCAAGGTGGCCCTGTTTTCGCACGGCACCACGGTTGCGACCAACGCGTTGATCACACGCAGGCTGCCGCGCACCGCCGTGGTGACGACCCAAGGCTTCCGCGACGTGATCGAGATCCGGCGCGCCAACAAGGAAGATCTCTGGGATACCTACAAGGATGTCGTGCGCCCCTACGTGCCACGGCGCGACCGCCTGACCGTACCCGAACGGATCGATGCAGGGGGCGTGGTGATCGAGCCCCTCGATGTCGAGGCAGCGCGCAACGTCGCGCGCATTCTCAAGCGCCGGGGCGTCGCCGCAATCGCCGTCTGCTTCATGAACGCCTATCTCAACGGCGCCAATGAACGCGCCATGCGCGATATCCTGCTCGCCGAGATGCCCGACGTTCCCGTCTCGATCTCCTCGCAGGTCCTGCCCGAGATCTTCGAGCACGAACGGTTTTCGACGACAGTCGCCAACGCCGTCGTGAGCCCGGTCGTCGTCAGCTATACGAGCCGGCTGGGCGAGCGCCTCGCCGACGAAGGCTACACCCGCGATCTCCTGCTGCTCCACACCGGCGGCGGCGTCATGACGCCGGCCTCCGTAAAGGACTTCGCCGCGCGCCTCGCCGGCTCCGGCATTGCCGCAGGCGCCATCGCGAGCCGCTACATTGCCAGCCTCTGCGGCTACCCCAATTCGATCGGCCTCGACATGGGAGGCACCTCGACCGACGTCTCGCTGGCTTATGAAGGCCGGTCCCGCATCACCAAGGATTGGTACATCGAGTTCGGCTATCCGATCCGGTTTGCCTCCATCGAGGTGCTCACCATCGGCGCAGGCGGCGGTTCGCTGGCCTGGACCGATCAGGCCGGCTCCTTGCGCAACGGCCCGCAATCGGCGGGCGCCTTTCCGGGCCCGGCCTGCTACGGCAACGGCAACACGCAGCCAACCAACACCGACGCCAACATCACGCTGGGCCGGCTCGGCACCGACCTCGCCGGCGGCAAGGTCAAGCTCGATCCTGCACTTGCCCGCCAGGCTGTGGAGGAAGGCGTCGCAAAACCGTTCGGTCTCGGCCTGCATGAGGCGGCGGATGCGATCGTCAAGGTCGCCAACGCCAACATGTCGGACGCGGTACGGCTGATCTCGATCAGTCGCGGCTACGACCCGCGCGATTTCGCGCTGGTCGCCTTCGGCGGCGCTGGAGCCCTCCACGGTGTCGACGTGGCGCGGGAGCTTGCGATCCCCGTCGTGATCGTGCCGCCGAATCCCGGCGTCACCTCGGCGCTGGGCTGCCTGCTGGTCGACATGCAGCACGACTTCGCGCAGAGCTGCATGGTCGGCGCCGACGAGGCGATCTCTGCCGATATCGAGGCACAATTCCTCGCGCTGGAGAAAGAGGCGCTCGCCCGGCTCACCCACGAGGGCGTCGCGGAAGGCGACATCGTGCTGCAGCGGTCGATCGACATGATGTATCGCGGCCAATGGCGTTCGCTCGCGGTGCAGACGCCGCGTCCGGTCGGCGCGATCTCCGACCTGGTCCAGAGTTTCCATGCCGAGCACAAGCGCGAGTATAATTTCCGCCGCGACGACTCGCCCGTCAGCTTCTTCCGGCTGAATCTGAAAGCGATCGGCGTAGTGCCGAAAGCCGAGTTCGCCGTTCATAAGCCGACTGGCGTGATCCCTGAGCCGATCGGCCGCCGCAGGGTGTGGTTCGAGGGCAACGGGCTCGATACGCCCGTCTATGCGCGCGACGACCTGCCCTGCGGCTTCACCTTCCAGGGCCCTGCGATCGTCGAGCAGGTCGATGCGACCACGGTCGTACCGCCCGGCGCCAACGCCGAGGTCGACAAATATCTCAACATCATCATCCGCGTGAAGGAATGAACCATGGCCGGAGATCTCCCGCTCGACCCCGTGACCTTCGAGGTTCTCAAGAATTCCTTCATCACCAGTGTCGACCAGATGGGCGAGCAGGTGCTGCGCACCTGCTACTCCTTCGTGATCTACAACCGCGACTTTTCGAGCGCATTGCATGACGCCAGCGGCGAGTGCGCCGCCCAGGGCAATCAGGACATCGCCGTCCATGTCGGAACGCTGCACTTCACCTGCCAGGACGTCATGCGCCACTTCGAGGGCGACATGCACGAGGGAGACGTGTTCGCGATCAACGATCCCTACGCCGGCGGCACCCATTTCTCCGACGTACGCCTGATCCGGCCGATCTTCGCCGACGGCAAGATCATCGCCTTCAGCCAGTCCAACGGCCACTGGTCGGACATGGGCGGCAGCGTGCCCGGCTCGTTCGACGTCGCGGCGCGCGACATGTTCCGCGAAGGCCTGCGCATCACGCCAATCCGGCTGTTCGACAAGGGTCGGTTCTGCAAGGACGTGGCACATTTGATCGCGTCGAACACCCGCGATCCCGCCTCCATCATCGGCGACATCCAGGCGCAGGCCGAAGCCACCGCCGTCTGCAGTCGCGAGATCCTGCGTCTCGTCAACAAATATGGCCGCGACACGGTCGAGTCGGGCCTGGCCGCGGTCCAGGACTATGTCGAGCGCTCGGCACGGCAACGCATCGCCGCGCTGCCCGACGGAGAATGGGAGACGGTCGACTTCATCGATCGCGATCCGGCCGGCGGTGAAGGCATGATCCCAATCCGCATCAAGATGACGATCAAGGGCGACAAGGCGATCTACGACTTCACGGGCAGCCATCCGACCATCGGTTCGATCTACAACTCCGCATTCGGTGCGACATTCTCCGCCGTCGCAGCCGGCATGAAGACCTTCTTCCCCGACCTGCCGCTCAATTCCGGCTTCTATCGCTGCTTCGAGATCATCGCCCCCGAAGGCTCGATCGTCGATGCGAAGTGGCCGATCGCCGTCACCGGATTCCTGATGCCGTTCGAGAAGATCATGAATTCGATCTACGAGATGTGGTCGAAGCTGATGCCCGAGCGCGCGCTCGCCTGCGCCTTCAATCTCGAATATCTGCTCACCGGCGGGTTCGACGGCCGCAGCGCCGACAAGCCAATCTTCATGTTCTACGACTGGCTGCCGGGCGGCTGGGGTGGTCGCAACGGCAAGGACGGCAGCAACGTCACCACCGCCTGCTTCGGCACCGGACTGATGTCGCAGCCGGTCGAGGGCCAAGAGCGCGCCAATCCGATCCTGACCACGAAATGCGAGATCCTGAAGGACTCGCCCGGTCCCGGCAAATGGCGCGGTGGCGCCGGCGTGATGAAGACCTCGCGCATGCTGCAGGCCGAGAAGACCGTCATCTCCTATATCTGCGACCGCGAGCGCGCCGTCGTGTGGGGCATCGAAGGCGGCCTGCCTTCCATGCCGCACGGGCTGACGCTGAAGCGCAAAGGCAGCGCGAGCGAAGAGCGTCTCGGCTCGATATTTTCGGACGTGCCGATCGGCGAAGGCGACGTTTTCTCGCGGCCCACCGCCGGCGGCGGCGGTTTCGGCGATCCGCTCGAGCGCGATCCCCGCCTCGTGATCGAGGACATCAAGGACGACTACGTTTCGGTCGAGCGCGCCGCAAAGGACTATGGCGTCGTCGTGCAGATCATCGACGCCGAGCTCTGCGAATATGAGGTGGACAAGGCCGCCACTGATGCGCTCCGCGCCAAGATCAGGGCGGAGCGGATCGCGAAGGTCAGGCTCGATCCGGAGGTCGTGGCACAGCGCTTTCGCGGCGGCGAGATCGACGCCCTCGATGTCATCCGCCAGCACGCCGTGATCCTCGACTGGGGCAGCGGCGTCCTCCTTCCTGAATCCACGCGTCAATTCCGCGAATCCTTCGAGCGGCGCTCGGTCGCAAAATGGGCGACCGGCTGATCCCTGTCGACGACTGCGTCGCCCACGGGCGGCGTGGCACTTGCATGCAGAGGAACCGAAGCCGTCGGCCCTCACCTTTCAATCGAACCAGGAGGATTGAGCCATGACCCGTACGACATTGCTTTCCATCGACCCGCTCCGGCCGATCTGCTTCACCGTCAGTATCGCTGCAGGCTTCGCTTGCGCCGCCATGACGCCCGCCGCAGCCGAGACGCCGTGGTTCCCCATGAAGGTCTACGATGCTTCCTCAGGCACGCCGAAGCCGGCCGAATACACGGCTCTGGCGAAGGCCGAGAAACCCTACAAGCTCTGCGTCCTCTTCCCGCACATGAAGGACAGCTTCTGGGTCGCCGTCGCTTATGGCATCGTGAAGCAGGCCGAAGCGATGAACGTCAACATGACGCTCTACGAAGCCGGCGGTTATGAGAACCTGCCCAAGCAGCTCTCGCAGTTCGACGATTGCATGGCGAGCAGTCCCGATGCGATCATCGTCGGCGCCATCTCCGGCGCGGGCCTCAGCAAGAAGTTCGAGGAAGCCAAGACCAAAGGCGTTCCGGTGGTCGGCGTGGCTAATCCGCTGCCGCCCAATGCCCTGCCCGCCGCGATCTATGTCGATTTCGTTGCCATGGGCGAGGTCACCGGCAACGGTCTGCTCGCGCAGGCCAAGCCCGGCGACAAGCTCAACATCGTGACCTTCCCTGGGCCGGCCGGCTCGGGCTGGGCCGAGTCCTTCAACGAAGGCTTCAAGAAAGCGGTGGCGAAGAATCCCAACGCCAAGGTCCTGGCCGAGAAGTTCGGCGACTCCGGCGTCGCCGTCCAGTTGCAGTTGATCCAGGACGCGCTGCAGGCCTACCCGACCATGAACGTGATCTGGGGCACCGCACCAACCGCGGAAGCCGCCATCGGTGCGGTCGCCGAAGCCGGCCGCAGCGACATGAAGATCATGTCCTCTTACGAGAACCAGGCGATGCTCGACGCACTCAACCGCGGCGACGTCCTTGCCTTTGCGACCCAGTACCCGGTCGGCGAAGGCGCCGTCTCGGTCGATCAGGCCGTGCGCCTGATCGAGAAGAAGCCGGTGATGAGCCTCGCCCAGCCGCTGGCGTCGGCCGTCGACAAGACCACCGCTCCGAAACTGCAGATGGACCTCGTGCTGGCACCGGGCAGCTGGAAGCCGGTCTATTCGGTCAAGGCCAAGTAACCGTCAAATGGTCGGGGCGGGAGACCTGCGCTCCCGCTTCCTTCATCCAATGCGTGCGGAGACCAGATGGACGTCGACACCGCCCCCAAGCCGGCCGGACCGTTGCTCGCCTTGCGCGGCATCTCGAAGCGATTCACCGGTGTCCGCGCGCTCGACCGGGTCGATCTCGATGTCCATGCCGGCGAGTTGCATGTGCTGTTCGGCGAGAACGGCGCCGGCAAATCGACTCTGATCAACGTAGTGTCGGGGACGTTCCCGCCCGACGAGGGCACCTTCCAATTCGGCGGCGAGGACATCAGCCACCTGACGCCGCAGCGGGCACGTGCAATCGGCATCAGTCCGGTGTTCCAGGAGTTCTCGCTGGTTCCAAGCCTCACGGTGGAAGAGAACCTGTTCCTCGGCCGCGAGATCACGCGCGGCGGCGTATTGCATGCGCGCGAGATGCGCAAGCGCGCAGCCGCGCTGATCGATGAGCTCGGCTTCGATCTCGATCCCTCGCAGCGGGTCGACGACCTCTCGCGTGCGCACCAGCAGATGGCCGAGATCGCCAAGGCCCTGCTCGGCCGCGTGCGGCTCCTGATCCTCGACGAGCCGACGGCGTCACTGACCGAGCGCGAGACCGGCCGGCTGTTCGAGCTGATCGCTCGCCTGAAAAGCCAGAATATCGGGCTGATCTACGTCTCGCATCGCATGCGCGAGATCCGCGCACTTGCCGACCGCGTGACCGTGCTGCGCGATGGCCGCCACATCCGCACGCTCGATGCCGCGACCTCGACCGACAGCGAGCTGGTCGAGCTGATGACCGGCCGCAAGATCGACCTGCTGTTTCCGACCATCACGCACAAGCCGGATAAGGTGATGGTCGACGTCGAGAACCTCACCTCGGCCGACGGCAGCGTGCGCGATGTGAACTTTCACGCCCGTGCCGGCGAGATCACCGGCATTGCCGGCCTCGTCGGCTGCGGCAAATCGGAGCTGATCCGGGCGATCTACGGGATCGAGCCGATCGCCTCCGGCACCGTCAGGATCGACGGCCGGCCTTATGAATTCCCGGCCCCCCGGCGCAGCCTGAAGCGCGGCATGGCTTATTTCCCGGCCAATCGGATCGTCGAAGGTCTCGCGCTGTCGCGTCCGATCCGCGAGAACGCGTCGATGACCGCGCTCGACCTGCCCGCCTTCGCCGGCTTCGGCGTGCTCCGGCAGGCCGCAGAGCGTATCGCGATCAAGGGTGTCATGGAGCAGTTGCAGCTCAGGCCGCCCAATATCGAGCGGCCCGCCGGCATGTTGTCCGGCGGCAACCGTCAGAAAGTGATGCTCGGCCGCGCGCTGACGCGCGAGCTCAGCGTGTTCCTGTTCGACGAACCGAGCGTCGGTATCGACGTCGGCGCCAAGCTCGAGGTCTACGAATTCATGAAGCGCTTGGTCGGGACCGGCGCCGCAGTCATCGTCGTGTCGTCGGAACTGCCGGAAGTGCTGGCGCTGTCGAACCGGCTCTACGTCATGCATCACGGCCGCATCGCCGCAGAGCTGTCGGGCACCGAGAAGACCGAGCAGAACGTGTTGGCGGGCTTCTTTCGTGAACATCTCCTGGCGGAGGTGGCATGAGCACCGTCGTGACCGCCAGCGCGCCTCGGAGATCAATGGGCCTCGGTCGATCATTGGTTGGACGAATCGGATTTCTGCCAGCTCTGCTGGTCGCGCTCGTCGCGGGCATGGCGGCCATCGATCCCCAGTTCTACGGCCTGATCAACATCCTCAACATCCTTCGCAACGCCTCGCTGCTGGCCATTGTAGCCTGCGGCCAGGCACTGGTGATCGTCGCGGGCGGCTTCGATCTATCGGTCGGCGCGGTGGTCGCGCTGGCGAGCGTGGTGACCGCCAAGACCATGGCGGCCACGACTGCGGCGTTTCCCGGCAACTCCGCCCTGATCATCGCCAGCGGCGTTGCCGCGGGGCTTGGCTGCGGGCTGGCGGTCGGGCTCGTCAACGGCTTCTGCGTCGCGAAGCTGAAGGTTTCCGGTTTCGTGGTGACGCTCGGCACGATGTCTGCGACCGCCGGCGTCGGTCTCATGATCACGAGCGGCATCCCTGTCTACGGCATGCCCGACAGCTTCGTGAAGGGATTTGGGCGCGCTCAGTTGCTTGGCCTGCCGACCGCCGTCTATGTCGCCCTCGCGGTCATTGCCGCGATCATATTCGTCCAGCGGCGCACCCTGTTCGGCCGCTATGTCTACGCGATCGGCGGCAATGTCGATGCAGCCGTGGTTTCCGGCGTGTCGATCCAGCGCCACATCGTCGGCACCTATGTCGTGTCCGGCCTGCTCGCGGCCCTGACCGGAATCCTGCTTACCGCGCAGGTCGGCTCCGGCCAGGCCAGCTTTGGCGGCGACCGTATGATGTTGCAGTCGATCGCAGCCGCTGTGATAGGCGGGGTCTCGTTGCGCGGCGGCGTCGGTCGCGTCGAGATCGTGGCAGTCAGCGCGCTGTTCCTGACCATCCTCGGCAACGCGCTCAACCTGCTGCATGTCGACTCCCGCCTGCAACCGGTCTTCCTTGGCATGATCATGGTGGCAGCCGTGGCGCTGGATGAACTGAGCCGACGGAGCAAGATCCGTGTCTGACCTGGAATTGTCTGTCACAACCGAGCAGACCATCCGCAAGAGGTCGTTTCACCGCGAATGGCTCTGGCGCGCGGTGCTGCCGATTGCGCTGGTTGTGCTGCTGCTCGGCTTCGCTGCCGTCGACCACAGCGTGCTCTCGCCGGCCAATCTGCTCAATATCGCACAGCAGACCAGCTATCTGGCGCTGTTTGCCATGGCGCAGACCGTGGTGATCCTCACCCGCGGCTTCGATCTCGCCCTTGGCCCGGCCGTTTCAATGGTCAGCGTCGGCACCGCGCTGGCGATGGCCGGTGCCACAGCAACCGGCCATGATCCGTTCACCGTGCTGCTCGCCGGGCTCGGCGCCGGCTTCGGCCTCGGCATCGCCTGCGGCCTGTTCAATGGCGTGGTCATCGCGCTGCTCGGCGTCAGCCCCTTCGTTGCGACGCTCGGCAGCTACAACATCGCTATCGGCGTCGCGACCACCCTGTCCGCTGGTCGTCCGGTCCAGGGCGTACCGAAACTGTTCTCGCAGGCCTTATACGGCGGCAGTATTTTTGGCATCCCGGCAGCAATCGTCATCACGCTGGCCATTGGCTTGGTGCTGCACCTGATGCTCGGCCGCACGGTGTTCGGCCGCTCGCTCTACATCATCGGAACCAACCCACGCGCCGCGGCGGTCGCCGGCTTGCCGGTCAAGCGGGTCCTGATCGCGACTTATGTGCTGTGTTCGACGCTCGCCGCGCTCGGCGCGATCATGATGACCGCGCGCACCGGCTCGGGAGAGCCGAATCTCGGCGGCTCGTTGTCATTGCAGGCCATCGCCGGCGCCGTGGTTGGTGGAACGAGCCTGGCAGGCGGACGCGGCGGGGTCGGCACCGCCGTGCTCGGCGCCCTGTTCATCACTGTGCTGTCCAACGGCATGAATCTCGCGCGCATCGACGGTTACATCCAGATGGTCGTGCTCGGCGCCATCGTCATCATCGGTGTGCTGCTCGATCGCCTGCGCCTGGAGCGACGCCAATGACGACTGGGGCTCTCACGCAAGGCGATGCGACGGGAATGTTCTATATCGCACCGTCATTGGCTACGGCCCTCGATGCGCTGGGCGACTACGGCCCGGAGGGCGCGGCCTTTGCCGGGGGCACCTGGATCATGCGCGCGCCGATCCGGCACCAACTGCTCAAGGCCCGCTATGTCGCGATCGGGAAAATTCCCGAACTGACCGAGATCCGAATCGGCGCCGATACGATCGAAATCGGTGCAGCAGTCACGCACGCCGCGCTGGCGTCAGCTTTGGCCGATCTGCCCGAGTTCACAGTGCTCGCGGCGGCGGCGGGCCGCTCCGCGAACCCGGCGATCCGGGGGCTGGCGACGATCGGCGGCAATCTTGCGACATCGGACTTTTCCGCGGCGGATTGCGTGCCCGCCCTGCTCTGCCTCGACGCCCAGACTGAAGTCTCAAGCCGGAGCGGCCGCGAACGCATGAGACTCGATACGTTCTTGAAGCAGCGATCGACATTGGCGCCAGGCCGGCTGCTCACCAAGGTCGTGGTACCGCGGTCCCGCGCCAAGTCTGCACATGCGCGCCTGCCGCTGCGCAAAGCTGGCGACTATCCGGTTGCCATCGTGAGCCTCTCCCTTGATGTCGATACGACCAACCACGTACGGGCAGCGCGGATCGCGATCGGTTCCGTCGAGACGGTCGCACGTCGCTGGGAACGGCTCGAAACGGCTCTGCTTGGCCGCGCACTCGACCCCGCACAGGCCGCGGATATCGCGGCAGACCTGGCTGGCGAATTCGCCGGCCGCGACAGCGTCGAGGTTCCCCCTTGGTATCGCGTCAGCGTGCTGCCCGGTCTCATCCGGCGCGCGACTGCCGCGGCGCTTGGCACCTGAACGAGATTGCTGGAGGTGAACATGGTTCTGACCCTGACCGTCAACGGTGACCACCGCGCCTCTGTCGCCGATCCCGTGACGCCACTGGTCGACGTCCTGCGCGAGGAATTCCATCTCACCGGCGCCAAGCCGGTGTGCCGCGAAGGCTTTTGCGGTGCCTGCATGGTGCTGGTCAACGACAAGCCGACCCCATCGTGTCTGATGCCAGTAGCGCTCGCTCAGGGTTCCGATATCCGAACCGTCGAGGGCCTTGGCAGCGGCGGTACGCTGACCGCAATCCAGGCCGCGCTCGAAGCCTGTGATGCGGTCCAATGCGGCATGTGCTTCCCGGGCATGGTCGTGACCCTGACACATCTTCTGGCGACCTCACCCGAGGCCACGCGCGACGAGATCCGCGCGGCGCTGAGCGGCAACATCTGCCGTTGCACCGGATATGAGCGCATCGTCGACGCCACGCTGTCCGCGCTTGCCGTGAAATGACCGAGGGCCGCCCATGTCCGACATCTCAGCCACCATGGATTTCCGCCGCCGCGACGCGCGTGACAAGCTGCGCGGCCGCACACGCTACACCATGGACCGCTACCTGCCCGGGATGCTGCACGCGGCCGTGCTGCGCGCCAATGTGGCCTCGGGGCGCATCGTCCGCCTCGACACGTCGCGCGCCGCGTGCATGCCTGGCGTGCGCGCGATCATCACCGCGGCGGATGCCCCCGGCAAGATCGGGATCGGCATCGCCGATCACCCGCTGTTTGCCCGCGACGTGATCCGCTATGACGGCGAGCCGCTGGCGGCCATCGCCGCCGATACGCTCACACAGGCACAAGCCGCACTTGCTGCGATCGACGTCGAAATCGCGCCGCTGCCGGCCGTGCTCACCATGGCGGAGTCCCTCGCAGCGGCGGCACCGCTGGTTCATCCCGACTGGCCGAACTACGAGGTGCTGTTCGAGGGCGGCGCGCGCGAAGGCAACGTGGCCTGGGAGGCAACGGTGGTCCGGGGCGATGTCGATGCCGCCTTCGCACGGCCTGACGTCGAGATCGTCGAGAGCAATTTTCGCGTTGGCCGCCAGAACCATGTCGCTTTCGAGCCGCGCGCGGTCGTCGCGACCTATGAAGACGGGCGGTTCCATATCGAGACCTCGACCCAGGTGCCCTGGACCATCCGCAATGCGACCGCGCGCATCCTCGGCGTCGCCCCGTCGCGGGTCCGGGTCACGGTGCCGCCGGTGGGCGGCGCCTTCGGCCTCAAATTCGATCTCGCAATCGAGCCATTCGCAGCCCTGCTCGCGCGCGCCAGCGGACAACCAGTGCGGCTGGTCAACTCGCGCGAAGAGGAGATGCTGACCTGCCTGTTCCGCGAGAACGCCGATATTCGTATTCGCTCGGCGGTGACGCGCGCCGGCGAAATCGTCGGACGCGAGGCGGTCGTCCTGATGGATTGCGGCGCCTATGGCGGCGAGCAGATCTTCCTGACCACCATGACCGCCCATACGCTCGGCGGAAACTACCGGCTTGGGACGACGCGCCTGGTCTCGCGCGCGGTCTACACCAACACAGCGCCGAACGGCGCCTTCCGCTGCTGCAACGGTGTCTACTGCACCTTCGCACTCGAGCGACATACCGACGAGATCGCAGCGCGGATTGGCATGGATCCCCTCGCCTTCCGCCGACACAACGTGCTCGGCGACGGCGACCTCGGCGCCACCGGCCAGGTATTCGAAGGCAACGTGCTCGGTCCGATGCTCGATCGGATGGATACGCTGCGCGAAGCGGCCGCGCCGTCCCGCAAACTGGCCGACGGCCGATTGTTCGGCCGCGCCACCACGGTCGGCACATGGTTCGTGTTCGTCGGCCCTTCGGCCGCGACAATCAACATGAACGCCGACGGGACGGCCACGCTCGTGACATCGGGGGTCGAGATCGGTTCCGGCTCGATGATGCAGAGCCTACCCCAGATCGTCGCCGGCACGCTCGGCCTCAATCCCGATGACGTCGTGGTGCGCGCGGCCGATACCGACGCGGCCGGCTACGACGCCGGCGTCGGCGGCGGCCGTACCACGGTCTCGCTCGGCGCGGCGAGCCTTTCGGCCGCGCAGGAGGTGCGAACCAAGCTGCTGAAGGTCGCCTCGGAGATGATTGAAGCTGCGCCCGAAGACCTCGTGATGCGCCAGGGGCGGATCGAGATCGCCGGCGCGCCCGGCTCCGGCCACGCGATCGCTGAAGTCGCAACCCGTGCGCAGGCCCGGTTCGGGCCGGTTTCCGGCACTGGTGCCTTCACGGGCGCCGGCGTGCCGGCGATGCCCGGTTGCGTCGCCGGCCACTTCATCGACGCGATCGATATCCCCGTCTTCGCGGTCCATGACTGCGATGTCGCGGTCGATCCCGAGACCGGACAGGTGGAGGTGCTGAACTATCGCGTCGTGCAGGATGTCGGCCGCGCACTGAATCCGCGCGCGATCCATGGCCAGATCCAGGGCGGCGTCGTGCAAGGCCTCGGCTATGCCTTGCACGAAGAGGTCACGATCGGCACAAATGGCCGCGTCTGCCAGAACGGCTTCGAGACCTACCGCCTGCCGCTGGCGCTCGACGTCGTGCCGGTCGAGATCAGCCTGTACGAAGGCGCGCCGTCGGTCGGACCGCTCGGCACCAAAGGTGCCGGCGAGGTGCCGATCCTGAACGTCGGCGCGACCGTCGCCTGCGCGGTGGCCAACGCGACCGGAAAGCGTGTCCAGGAACTGCCGCTGACGCCGCCGCGGGTGCTCGAACTTCTGCTCGCCCGCAACGGTGAGCTCGGCCACCCCCACATCGCCGAGGCCTGGGTCGACAATCTGGTGCGACCGCACGGCACGGCTGCACAAGATCGAAAGTGATGCATCTTGGCCATTGAAACCAGCGAGTCCGTCGCGTCGTTCGATCCGGTCACCCACGAAATCATCCAGGGCAAGCTGCTCTCGATCGTCGACGAAATGGCAATCGTGATGACCAAGACCAGCATGAGCCCGGTGATCTACGAGGTGCTGGATTTCGCCTGCGGCATCTGCAATGCGCACGGCGAGCTCATCGCTCAGACCAATGGCATTACGCTGTTCACCGGTACGTTCGGCGCGCAAATTCGAAGCGTCATCGACCGGTTCGGCGCATCGATCTTTCCCGGCGATGTGATCGTCACCAACGATCCTTTTCGCGGCGGCACCCATGCCTGTGATTTCGCGATCGTGCGTCCGGTGTTCGCTGAGGCCCGACTGATCGCGTTTGCCATCAACGTCGCGCATTGGCTGGACGTCGGCGGCGCGATTCCGGGCAGCCTGCCGCCGGATGCGACCTCGATCTTTCAGGAGGGGCTGCGGCTGCCTTGCGTGAAGATCGCCGAAAGAGATCAATTGGTCGACAGCATCGTCGAAATCATCCGCGAGAATGTCCGGCTTCCCGACATGGCCATCGGCGACCTCCATGCCCAACTCGCGACCGTCCGAATCGCCGATCAGCGGCTGCAGGAAGTGGTCGGCCGATACGGCGCCGACGCACTGCTCGCTTCATTCGATCAGCTGCTGCGGGATTCCGAGAACAGAGTCCGGGACGTCATCCGATCGTTGCCGGATGGCAAGTACATCGCCACCGACGTGATCGACGGCGACGGAGTCGATCCGCTTCCCATCGAGGTCAAGGTTGCAGTCCGTATCGCCGGCGACGCCATGGAGGTCGACTTCACGGGCTGCCCCGCGGCGTGCGCCGGTCCGATCAATTGCGCCCGCGGCGCGCTGCACTCCGCAGTGAAGACCGTCTTCAAGGCCCTGGTCGCGCCCTACGAACCATCGAACGAAGGTTGGTTCCGCCCACTATCGATCCTGGCCCCGCAAGGCACGCTGTTCACCGCCGAGCGGCCGTCCCCCACCGGCTGGTACTATGAGGGGTCGGTGCATGCCTCCGAGCTGGTCTGGAAGGCGCTGGCGCCGATCCTGCCCGAACGATTTTCCGCCGGCTCCTATACCAGCCTCTGCGTCACCTACATCGCCGGGCATGATGAAACCGGCGAATTGTTCGTTCATATCGAGCCCGAGCACGGGGGCTGGGGTGCCTGTCACGACAGCGACGGCGCCAATGCGCTGATCGCGCTGACCGACGGCGATACCTACAACTACTCCGTCGAACTGATCGAAGCCAAGTTTCCGCTGCTGGTCGAGCGCTACGGTTTCAACGTCGAGGGCGGCGCCGGTGCCGGCCTGTTTCGCGGCGGATACGGCCTGGTGAGGGAGTATCGGGTACTGGCCGAGCGCGCCGAGGTCTATTGCGGCTTTGGGCGAACGGTCACGCCACCATGGTCGATGGATGGCGGCGCGTGCGGATCGGTGAATTACCTCGAAATCGTGAAGGCCGATGGAAACGTCTTGAAGCTCGGACGATCGCCGGCCAGGCCCGTTGGCCAAGGCGACCGTATCAAGATCGTGACGGGCGGCGGCGGCGGTTGGGGAGCGCCATCGGACCGGGCCCCCGCAAGGGTGACAGCCGATGTCGAGAGTGGGCTGATCTCCCGGGAGGACGCGCAGCGCATTTACGGAAGACGGTTATGACGCTTGGCCAGGGGTGCTCGGCATGATTCGCGTTGCCACGGATGTAGGCGGCACTTTTACCGACCTGATCGCATATGACGACGCCAGCGGCGCCGTCGTCTTCTCGAAGAGCCTGACAACCGTCGATGACCAGTCGGTCGGGGTTCTCGACACCATCGCTATGGCCGAACAATCCGGATTGGGCGTTGGCGGCGTCGGCTTCTTCGTGCACGGCGGCACGACCGTCATCAACGCCATCACCGAACGCAAAGGTGTCAAGACCGCGCTGATCACGACGGCTGGTTTCCGTGACGTGCTTGAAATCGGCAGGGGCAACCGCCCCGATCTCTATAATTTGCGCGCCAGGACTCCGGCGCCCTTCGTCCCGCGTCAGCTGCGGTTCGAAGTGAGAGAACGCATGAGCGCGTCGGGGCAGGTCCTGCACGCCCTGGACGAGAAAGATGTCGCGCGCTGCGCCCGGCAATGCCGAGAGCAGGACGTCGCCGCCGTCGCGATCATCTTTCTTCATAGCTACGCCAATCCCGCCCACGAGAAGCAATGCGCAGAACTGCTGCGCATGGAGCTGCCTGGGGTATCGGTCTGCGCCAGTCACGAAATCTCACGGCAATGGCGGGAATACGAACGATCCAACACGGCCGTGCTCAATGCCTACGTTCAGCCCATCATCAGAGGCTATTTCGACAACCTCGATGTCGCACTGCGACGCAAGGGAATAAATTGCTCCTACTATGCGATGCAGTCGAACGGCGGCATCGCAAGCTTCGAACAGGTGGTAACGGCCGCGCTCACGCTGGTCGAATCCGGTCCATCCGGCGGCGTGGCCGGCGCGGCGCGTATCGGATCGGAAATCGGCGAAACCGACGTTCTATATCTGGACGTCGGCGGTACGACCGCGAAATGCTCCCTGATCAAGGCGGGACAGCCCAAGGTCGATGCAGAATATCGCCTCGAGAAGACACGAAGCTCTCCTGGTTACACCATTCAAGTCCCGGTCGTTGATATCGTCGAGGTCGGCGCCGGCGGGGGCTCGATAGCCTGGCTCGACCCGAGCGGCAGGCTGCGGGTCGGCCCGCAAAGCGCGGGATCCAGCCCTGGGCCTGCCTGTTACGGCAGAGGTGGCGTCGATCCGACTGTGACAGACGCCAAGCTGGCGCTCGGAATCTTGGACCCGCTCACCTTCGCGGAGGGCCGCATGCCGCTCGACGTCGAGCGCGCGCGTGCGGCGATCACCCGTGTCTCCCTGCCGATGAAGCTCTCCGTCGAACTGGCCGCGCTGGCGATCGTCAAGGTGGCCGAAGAGTCTATGATCAACGCACTGAAGCTGATCACGATACAGCGCGGACACGATCCGCGCGACCTCGTGTTGATCGTATCCGGAGGCGCGGGACCGTTGCTGGCTGCCAGCCTCGGGCGAGAACTGAATGTCAAACGGACCGTGATTCCCACGCATCCCGGCATTTTTTCGGCCTGGGGAATGCTTGCCGCGCGGCCGCGCGCCGATATCAGGCGTACGGTGTTGAAGACGGTTAGCGAACACGACATGAATTCCGTCTCGCAATTGTTTGCGGAGCTCGAACAGGAGGCCCTCGAGTATTTCGCCGGAACCAGTGCGGCCAAATTGAAATTCCGTCGCTATGTCGAGATGCGATATCGTGGCCAGGAGCATAGCGTCCCCGTGGCCATTTCCGGCGACGGTGCCGAAGACTTTTTGTCCGACTTCCATGCCGCCCATCGGAAGGCTTTCTCATTCGCGCTGATGACCGCAACAGCCGAGATCACGACGCTTCATTTGCAGACCGAAGTGCTCAGCGACGTGATCGCCCTGCCGAACGTTCAGGGTAACCAGCAAGACACGCTTGACCACGCCCTCAAGGGCCAACGCTTCGTCTTCCTTGCAAGAAAGAATGGTTGGATCGCCTGCAACGTTTACGATCGAAACCGACTCCCGATCGGATCGTTGATTCCGGGCCCGGCGCTCGTCGAGGAACCCACGACGACGACGTTCGTGCCTGCCGACCAGAGGTTTACTCGCGACAAGACGGGTCAGCTCATCATCCGGGGCCATGTATCAAGGACGGAAAGCGGAGCCGCCTGACGGTCGGACAATGCCCCTCACCCAACTTCGAGCAATCAATGTCCTTGCGGAGCTTTGCCGTCAGCTCGATGAAATCGGCGTTGTATTGCGGCTTGTCGGCGGCCAGCGGTGATCTCAGGATAGAAGAGAAGCGCGCGCCAAACGTCGAAGTAACTATTGGCGATACCCGCGAGTTGACCGCCACAGCGTCATGAGCAATCGCCAAACGTCTCACTCAGATCGGTGCTCGTCAGCATTTACCCACGATGCCAATCGGGAGCTGAGCATGTCCCTGTCAGTACACGTTCGGGCCTTTCGCGACCTTGTCGGCGACGGAGGCGTCGTTGACGACCCAGAGCGGATGGCTACCTACACGACGGATCAACGCCAGCTCTCCACAGGCTCGACGTTTGCCGTGCTGAAGCCGAGGACGACGAAGCAGGTCGCCGACATCGTGCGGCTCACGGCGTACCACGGTATCGGAATCGTTCCGCAGGGCATCGTCCGCTGAGGAGGCTGTTCAAAGCCGTCTTCGGTGTTCCTCAAGGTGTTTACGTTAGAACTCCGAGTTCAATAACCTGCCCTCACCTGCCCGACGCAACTCCGCTGCTTGCAATGCCGTCTTTAGGCCCAACGATCGGCCCGCCCTCCAATCATCATCAGCAGCAACAGCACGTCATAGGCACGTGATGACTGGAATAATCAAGGCGTCGATCAAGCCGCCGCCGTGCTTCCAACATGTTGATCAGAACAGCGACGCTAAGTCCGCCGGGGGTCATTCACGTCGATGCAAACTTCTGCCTGTCACCGCCGGTCCACCCCGAACAGCGGACCAACCGAACCGACATAGATCTCCGCTTGTGACCCTGGCTGTGTAAAAACGCGAGGAAGCGAAAGCTGTCCTGCGGACCAGATCCTTGGTGAGGAGCCCTATGTCTTTCGCATCCCAGCTCATGGGGCATATTATAGCGCCGATTTCCGAACACGCGTCAATCTAGTCTTCGTCCGGCTCGCGCACGACCGCCGGTTCGTCAGCGTCATCTTCCCCGTCGTCGTCTTCGTCCTCCTCATCTTCCTCCTCTTCATCAGGATCTCTTGGTGGTTTCGCGGTGCCCATGAGCACGGGCGATGTCCCGCAGATCGCCGTCATGGAAAATGCTTCGAAGGTGTGTTGCTTCATGTCGTTGCTGCTCCTCGAAAGGCCCCCGCGGTCGAATATTCCTAAGCGGCGGCACGCGTATGTTCAGGGCGCGATTGTCGCAAACGCGAGGGTGGACATCAGATCGATGACATGAGCAAGGGCAGCACCCGCCATGAAACTGGCGACGCTACTTTATGCCGGAAGATCCATCAGGCTCTATGTCCACCAAAAGCTCGCCGCTGATTATCTCGGGAACCCCAAGATCGAGGTCATGCAAACTTGCCTGAACAAACGCCAGTATCTTGGCGTTCGCTGCGTTGGCGCTTTCGCGGTCATCGAATATCATCACGGCGATGCCGACGCCGTCGCCCGCATCCAGCACATAGTAAGATCTAAATCCGTGCGATTGCCTCAGGATCTCACCGACGCCGCTCTTGGCGCGACGAGCTGCGTCCGCTACCGAACGAACCTTCGTGTACTTGCGAATGACCATGTACATGGGGCCACCACGCGCCATACGCTCCCTCGCATCAGAGCATATCGGTCTCGGTCGGACCAGTGCCAACTTCCGGGATAGGCCATAGCGCCCGGTTGGGCGGTCCGTGCAACGCACTTTTTCCAATTAGCCATCCTCGTCCGCAAGGACGAGGTGCTTGTTCGAGGCCACGGATAAGAAGCGGGGCCTGCTGTTGATAAAACAATATCCCGCATGTCACCTTTTGGCCCATCAGCGAAGTGGCCGCGCCGCCCGTTGAAGTCCGCTTACTGCGGACTGGATTTGCTCAGGTCGAGTTCTTCACATTCTGCCCCGGAACGGAAGTTGCCGACCAAGACGGTCCAAACCTCAGGCGGACACCAGCCCACGAGTCCGGCGGTGGCGCAAATGCGAGGCGCCGCAACGTCTATCGCAGGCGGCGGAGCACAATATGACCATGCAAGCGGCTTTCTCCAAGCGCGCCTCAGAGATATGGAGCGAAAAGCGTACTGACGTCATGCTTGAGAATGCGGATGGCTAACATCAACCGTCTGTGGGTCATTGTTGGCTAGACACGATAACGCATCCGCGGAATGCAACGGACAGGCGGCCTGTGAAAGGCGCATGCATTGCACTATCAGCGGTCCAGGTTGGGAACCCATTCTTCCGCGGTTGCATCCCAATGATGGCTGTCGTCGAAGTGCTTCCAGAGTGGCTGCCTTTGCTTGCCTTCGCCGCTCCGCAGGTTTGCCTGTGCGCGAATGACGCGCGCCATAGCGATCATTACCCATTCGCGAGTACTACGTCGGGAGTTCCACTTGATTTCTGCAAGCATCGGAGGCCTCCGTCGATGTAAGAACCTTGCTTCACACTAGCCCGCGCCAAGAGCCAAGGGATGTAAACTACTTCACAGGCAATCAAGCTATTCGACATAGGCGAGGGCGATCACGGCGCAGCGAGCGCGAGCAAATCGCCGGCTTGCTGCTTTCGTTAATCCCTAGGGCAACGGTCGGCAGCGCCGGGTCTGGATTTAATTGCGAGCAAAGCAATGATTGCAAGAGTGTCTCGTTTGGACGACAATCAAGTCCGAAGGTCATCGCCGACCTCAATGCTGCCGCGCGTGCGGTTCGTTCTTCGCCTGACCGAAAAATTGATCGGTCAGGCGGCGGGGACGCTTACCTCTCGTGGGGCAGCAGGATGAAGGCGCCGCGAGATCAAGGACCTGAGCTTGTTGACCGCGCGGACGGCCAAACCGAGCCCCAACGGATTGGTCGTACGGAAGAAGGCCACCTTTTTCACATAACCCTCGACATGCCATTTGGCGTGGGAACCGTTGCGGAAAAAGATTACGTCACCAACGTTGTAGCGCTTCGGCGGCATGCCGTCGTACTCGAGCATGATCGATCCTTCGAGGATCACGATGGTCTCATCGACATCGTAGTACCAGTTGAACTTGCCTTCGGTGCAGGACCAGATCAGGGTGCGGGCCGCACGATCCGTGCTGATCGACAGCGTGCAGGCGCGGGCTTCCGGATTGCCTTCAATGATCCAGGATGGCTCGATCGGCGATGGTTTAAGATCCACATTGCAATGACTGGTTTCAATAAGCGCGAGCGGCATCATGTCACCCCGAACTGAAAGGATCATCCCGGCGTTACCAGTTGCCAAGTTTCCAAGACCGCAAAGTCAGATTTCCGTAACGAATGTGAAGAGGCTACTTTGTCGCAAGACTCGAAAGAGGTACCTCCGTGTTTTATCGCGGTGCACACGCCAGATGGCATGTCGAAGGCTACGTGAAGAAAGTCGCCTTCCTTCGTCTGAACAATCCGCATCCGCTGGGCTTCGCCATCCGCGCCGTCAACAAGCTCAGGTCCTTGATCGCGCGGTAACGGTCGTGAAGTCCGCCCAGTCAGTGGCGTACCTCTTTCGGGTATTAGAAAACTTTTCCGCTTCGAGATAAGCTCGCACCGAGCTCATCAGGTCGACAAGCTCGTTCGGCATCGACGTCCGCCTCGCGAGGGATCATGTCTGTCATGTTAGGGTACGCCGGCGAACAGATTCTACGTGGCGATATGATCAAGCTCGTCCACGGAAAGCTGTTTCCGGCGGTTCTGTTTGAGGAAAACGTGGGCGTAGCCGCCGATGACATTGAAAAAGGCGCTCGCGCTTACTGCCCGCAGGGCGGTTTTTGGCGAATAATGCCACCTGGGTTTCGGCCCTAGAGCCGTTAAGGGCGCTTATCGGGCGTTAGCGCCGCAGCGAGGAAAGTCCGCAAATGGGCCAGAAGCAGAAAGTTGCAGTTCCCGCTTCTGCACGATCACCATGAGACGTTCAGGGCGCGGCGACTGCAACCGTCTCTTCGACAATCTTCGGCTGCCCGCCTTCGCTAGTAAGGATGGACGAGTAGTAGCCGTGGAACGACCAATCTCCTACCTTGGCCTGCCACGTTCCCGCGTTGAAAACGAAAGCGCCTGAGGAACGCGAGATGGTTCTTTGAACCGAATAGTCATGCAATCCGAGCTTGAGAGCGTCGCGGAAACTCCCGCGAATGGCGTCTCGGCCCTGAAAGATGCCACTGGGCGTCACCCGCACAGCGTTCTCTGCAAATGTCGCGACCAGGTTCGATATTGTCGGCATTCCGATCCGGCTTTAGCACCGACGACGTCGGAAAAAGTGACAGCACAACCGGCCGCCGACTGAATCCTAAGAGCACGGCAGCCTAGCCCGCAGGCCCCGCTACCTCCAGAACTGGGCCGAACAGCTCCCAGTGTTCGCCGTTAAGCCAACACCGAAGTGGGCGCCGTTCATCGGAACGGCATGCCGGTGATCCTGACGACGCCCGACGAGGTCAAAATCTGGCTAACCGCACCGGCCGACGAGGACCTCAAGCTGCAGCGACCGTTGCCGGACGGGACGCTCCGGATCGTCGCCCGGGGCGTGAAGGAAGATCAGGCTGCAGCATGAAGCACGTCGAGGAACGCCCGTGTGCAGATCCGGCAGCCGCTGCGCGCCGGCTCGTCCAGCTCGCCGCAAGCACCCCGCCGGTCCAGGACGGCCGCATCTACATCGAGAGGATCATGCCCCGTTCTTGTTCACGCTCGGCGGCACTGGCAGTGAGTTCGGCGCCGGCATCAAGCATGCCGTGGAGCAAGGACGGCTCGAGCTGCACGAAAGCGGGACTTATGTGCGGTTGCCGAATGGCGCAATCGCCTAAGCGCCACAACCTAGATTAGCTTTCCGCAAACTGTCGCCATACCGTGCCCGCACTGTTGATGTTCAATCTTGAGGCGGCTGGCACTTCTATCCAAATGGTCGTGCCGGAGAACTGACAGTCCCTAGCGGGAGCCCCCGGCTGGGGCGCCTTCCTGTAATGGTGCCAAGACTCGAACCGGGGTCGAGCGCTCGACCCGTTGCCGATCAATCCTGACCGATCTGCATCAGCCCTGCTTCGATCAGCTCGACGTCCTGCTGCAGAACCCGAACCGATTCCCTTGGATCGACTCCCGTCCTGCTTTGGACATCAGCTAGCAGCCGGCGCCGATGCATGCGCATGTCCTCCAACGCAGTCCGATTCCTCAACCGAACGTAGATAGAAACAATCTGCTCAATAGAAGATGGCATTGAAATTTCCTTCGAATATAAGTTCCAAGTCCCGGGAGGAACTAGCAAAATCCCGGCACGGACCAGGTTGCACCATAGGCGTAAAAAAACAAATGACACTTTTTGGAGCCTCCAAGGGAGTGCCCCCTTTGGGCAGTCGTCTTTCCCATTTCACCGGCATAGACTGAGCTGGCCAACCGGGCTGGTTCATCCTTTCAGCCCTGGCGCCCGGAAAAGCAGGCGGGCCCCGCCGAGCTATCCGCTGGGCGGGGTCGCTTCCGTGTCGGATCGCCCGTTCGCGCGCCTCTCGACGACGTTCACGGCGTTCGCGGCGCCGCCTGGTCCGATCGGCGGGCTGCCGCAGCGGAGGAACGGGCGCCGGCGAAGTCACGATCGTCTGCTCAACTGAAAGCGCCTGGATGAGGCCGCCTCAGTTGGCGGCCTCTTTAACTTCATCACATGCGTCCTCGCGCAGCGGCTCCTGCGGGCGCTCGCACAGCAGCGGCCCCACCAACGCTGTTACAGATGGCGAGGCCGCCTGCGCTCCGGGATACCGAGGCTGGAGATGGGGCCCGGAGGCCGCCAGATGTTACGACCGCTAACAGAGAATAACGATTGCTCGAAAGAGGCACTCACTCCGGAGTGTCCTGATCTGCCTTACCGAGTATAGGACCGCACTCCGGTCCTGGCTTTGCGAGGCCGGGACCAGTCCATGCTGATTTTTCCTTGACCGCTATTTCGCCGGCCGGCGCAACGGGCTGTCCACCCACGTCCGAGCGGCGGGATCGCGCAGCGGATCGTCGTCGCAATCGGGGCAGACGTAGCGCGCGCCCGGCCGCGGCCGCCACCGCGCACCAGCCCGCCTTCGACGCTCTTCTCCGCCTTCGGCGAAGCATGAGGAAGAGCGGGCCTGCAGAGGTCAAGTGCGACGCCTGCGGCAGCATCGGCCATCAGCCTGTGCACGAGGCCGAACCCGGCCGCAGGATGTTTCCGGGCGGCTGCATTAAGTGCGGCGGCAAGGGACTCATACCTGAGGCGGAGTGAACTCCCGTTACGCCGCCAGTTATTCTCGTGCGCGGCGCAGAGCCGCCTCCACGTTTTCCCTCCCCTTCTCCCAGCGCCTCTCTTTCGGCCTCGGTGCGCTCGTGCAATGCCGCGCGCTCGGCCTCGATGGCCCTCGCCTTCGCCTCGTGCTCACGCCGACCCTTGTCCATCGCCGCCTGCGCCTTGATCGCTCTCTTCCGCTTCTCACGCTGCTTTGCCCGCGCCGCGTCTTCGCGGCGTCGGCTTCCTCTCGAATTCCTGCACGGCCTCGCGGGCTTCCTTGTCGCCGAGTCTGGAAGACGCCCGCTTCTTCGGCTTCGCCCGCCTTCGCTCGCGCCTGCTGGCTCCTTCGCTGTCGGGCTTCGCCATCGCTTCGGCGACGACGTCGGCGTCTTCCGTCTCTCTCGCGACGTCTGCTGGCTCTCCAGGTTAGAAGGGTCGGAAACACTACGTCGGCAATGCCGTTTCCCTGACTTCGAGGTTGCTGGAAAGTGATTTCAATCCGATGTCAGTTGTTTCGTCTTTGCAGGGCGAATGAAGTCTTGTCACGGATTCGCGAACGCGAAACACTGAGGCCGCTTCTCCCAATCTCGGATCAGACCTCAAGATGAGGCCTCGTCCGGATTGGTTTGGCAGGCACAGCCATTCCGAGGCCTCGATCGACTCGCCAGCTTCGCATTTGCCGCTGCCTTCTATGAGGCGACGTCGGGCGTCTGTAGGATGAACCGTCAGGCGCGGCCCCGCCCCCAGGGCCGGCGCGACTGAGACCATCTGCGGATATCCCGATTCGATGCTGCTACCCTTTTCCTCAATTGACATAGGGCTCGCTTATCGGCACGGTTTACGTCCACGTCCATGAATGATTTGCAGATCCGGCGGGCTGGGCCCGCAACGCGCAGCGTGCAAAACGACCGCCCCATTCGATGCTCCAGGCGGAACAACCGCTGAAGTTGATAGATGGCTCCATCGAGAACGGATACGGGCCGACTTGATCACCAGATGGATGATGATCCGTCCCGCACTCATCCGCGCGCCTCCGCTCACCCCCTGGCGGACGATCCTGTCGTCGAGGACCGAGATCAGCAGCCACGCACCGATCAAGGTAACAGTGCGCCCATAATTCACCCGCTCCAGGGGGCCCCTGCCTTGTCGTCCGCGCACTTCGGTTCCGGGCGGGAGGAGTCCGCCCGTGTGACAGCAATTGCGCATTGGATGCAGCATGGACGCCGCATCTGGCGCGGGCACCTCCAGCGCGATCAACTCCCCGAGTCAACCGGAGGGTCGATGGGAAACATCGAGCGCTGGCTGCTCGCGTTGCTGAGCGTTCTTGTCATCGTGAGTTGTGTTTGCGCCACCATCGTCTTGATGCAGGCCACGGCGCTCAAAGCGGAGATCACCACACTGCAACGCGAAATCATCGCGCTCAAGCTCCGCGTAGCCAGGCTCGATCAGATCGCAAGCGTCAATGAGGCACGTGACAAGCCAGGCACCGAAGCACCCAAGCCGCCGGTCGAGAATCGCACCGACCAGGCTGCTCTCGTCCTATCGCGCGAAGAGATTCAGCTGATCCGCGACTATATCAAGCCCGCCCCGGTTGCGGGCTCCGCAACTGAGTCGATCAAGGTCGGCGATCCCGTCATGGGAGAAACAATCCCGTTCCCTTCTTCGATCACGGATAAGGTGCGGAAAATGCTCGGCGCGAGATTTACCATTCGCAATGGCCTCATTGTCATTTCCCAAAATGGCAGCCATCGCGCTGATGCTGTGATCGGGCCCAATTGACAAAAGGCAGACGTGGCAGAGCGCAAGCGGCGCGGGATGATGCAATCAAAAGCCGAGAAGACCGAGTTCTCTGCTGACAGAGAAATTTACAAAAAGCGGTGCGCAGTGGTTTCTGCTGAGCGAAGCGAACCAAATCCGCGAAATCGCGCTGACACCACTTTCTGGCGCCGGGAAAATCGATTCGTATGGATTGCCCCTCGGGCGGTTTCCTGCACTGCGCGGCAAACCGGCTAGTTGTCCACGCATGGCCATGCCTATCCCAACTTGATGTGGCTCGCAGAATTCGTGCGAGCCTCTCGATTATCCGCGACCTCCGCGAGAAATTATCGAGCTTCGCCTCCACTAGCGATCCGCCAAGTCGAGGGCACCCTTCCTCGTAACCCGATCGGCCTTTCGGCCGATCGGGTGGAGATACGCCGGCAGCTTGCAGAACCCATTATGCATATCCAAAATTCCGAACATTTCAACTCGCGGCGTCAGCTCGCCCCAGAGACCCCGGTCATTTCTTTTTGACGCCGCTACCCGCGTAGCGCGTCAAGCGGCTCGGAACGGTTCTGCGAGCTCAACCTAGAATTGCCAGAAAGATCGAGCCATAGTGATGAAATGCCGCCGTGCATCTTTGCATTTCTTGGCTGCGCAACGGCACGAATGCCCGTCAGTTAGCGGAGATCGGTCAGATCTTTGCGGTCAGGGCTAGCAATGCGACGCTCTGAGAAGCTCATTTTCCTGTAAAACCACGGGCGAATGACCAATTGCGGCGCATAAGCCATTTAGGTCATGATCCTCTCGTTTGACCTTCTCCACCCTCCCAGATTAAATCGGCGCCCATTTGAGCTTATGAGATGAAAGTTTGGATCTATACAGACAAAAGCAGAAACGTTGGCGACCCGCAGCACCTGAAGGTCTTTGCGACCAACCAGGACGCGCAGGCTTGGTTTGAGCAGAACGCCCCCGAGGGCGTTGCATTAGCTTATGAGACCATTGTGGCGCCACGCTGCAAGCCATCTTCAGCGCCCAAGGTCGATGGGAATTTGGCTAAGCCTCTCTTGGTGCTTTCCGTCTTGCTGCTTGGGATCGCCGACCTCTTCACCACAAACATGATCCTGAATCTTGGCCTTCACGAGCTAAACCCGTTCATGCACCTTGCTCAAACATGGCTCGGTGCTTGGTGGCTTATCCCTAAGCTTGCCTTGACATATTTCATGATGTGGTTGCTTTGGCGCAGCAATAATCCTTACAACATTGCTATCGTGGTGGCCTTCTGCTCTACGCCAGTATTGAACAATCTTGTCATCTTGGCGAGCGCGCACTGAGGCATCACGAAGTCCGCCTTGGCGCAGCAAAAGGCTGAGCCAACGGATGAGGCGGGTAGCCTTTAGTTGCCACAGCCGTCGGCCATTTCCAACTTGTCCGTGCAGCACGTCGGCCGCTCATCTCTCGCGTGGTTTGGCGTCGTCTTTTTGCTTCGATGCCCATGCGATAAACGGATAGGCCAAAAGAGCCAAATAGTTTGAGGGCATAGGATTATCGACGCCAAATGTCTTCGGCTTCTGCCCCTTCGGAAGATAGACGCTTCCGAACAGCCAATCGTAGAATGAGATCATCCCGGCAAAGTTCTTGTCTCTGGCTTCGTTTTCGCTGCTGTGGTGCCAATGATGAAATTCCGGCGACACCAGGACGTAGCGTAGCGGGCCGTAGTTCAAGCGCACGTTGGCGTGAACGAGATAGGCCTGCCAGTAGTAGACAATGAGATAGGTCCCGATCGCTTCCGTGGAGAAACCGAGCGCGAAGAGCGGAAACAGTGAGCCAGCCTTCATGAATATCACGTCAAGCGGATGCTGATGAACCGCAGCGAGCCAATCTAGTTCTTCAACAGCGTGATGAACGGCATGGATTTGCCACATGGCGGGCACGACATGCAGGACACGGTGAGTCCAGTAGACCCCGAGGTCCCCGATCAAGACCACGAGAATCGCCTGGACCAAGTAAGGAAGACCGTCGATCGCCTGCTTCACTGGCAGTGGGAGCACCGTTTGATTGATCACAATGGCCACCGCGACGATAGCGATTACGCCGATCATGATCAGCCACCCGTTGACGAACTGGAAGGCCACATCGGTCAGCAGGCCACGTCTGAAAATCTTCTGAGGCCTCGCCGCAAATAGTCGCTCGATCGGAACGAAGATCAAAAGCGTCAACAGAAATCTGCTCAGTCCAAATAGCTCGTCCATTCAAATCGCCGCCTTGGAAATGGCGGAAGCTTATCACGTGCCTCCTTATTCGCCAATCGCTGAAGGGACGAAGTCGTGCGTTCAGTTCGTGCCCGCAACGATGAGGAGGAGGTTGTTTAGTACGGGCGTAGAGCAGAAAGCCACGACAAGGGCCACGTTGTAAACGTTCTTGCTGCGCCAAAGCAGCCCCACCAGCAGAAGCGTTAAGCCGAGTTTGGGAACAAGCCACCACACCCCGAGCCAGGTCTGGGCCAGCCTCATGACCGGGTTCAGTTCGCTCATTCCCAGAGCCAGGATCACATTCGTCGTCAAGAGGTCGGCGCACCCCAGCACCAGGCAGGACAGCACTAAGAGTGCTTTAACCCAGTTTGTTTTTAGGCCTTCGACACTGAAGCTGCTTGGCTTGGTCATATCAAAGGATCCTGAGCAACAGCGGAGCTAAAAGGGCCAGAAACGATGCAATAGCGGGTGTCTAAGCCAGAAAACTTTATATTCTCTCAAGCTTCGGGCGAGTCACTCGAGCGCCCGGGCTTGGCGTCCCGAGATCCCGCATTATTGGATCCTGACCGCGCCTCACGCGGTCAGCGGAAGGCGAGGTTCGGTCGGCGCGCCGCCGAACATGCGCCCCGGTTTGCCGCGAGGGCGCGAGAACAGACGATGAACGTCCCCATTCTGGCTAACCCGAGGTTTGTCGTTCTGCCGGCTCGTCTTCGCGAACAGCAGTCAAACACACAAAGTCTGGATTCAAGCTTCCTGCCGGCTAAGGAAGGGCTGCGCGTCGCGCATGATCCTCCTTATTTCAAGGGAGATGCGATCAAGAAAGCGCCGGAAAATTCAGCAAAAATCGCGGCTTGCGCTCGCTCAAGGTTTAAGGAAATATGAGTTTTTCGGCACCCAAGATGACGGGTGTTTCCGCATCTTTCGCCGTTCATTTATTCGCATTTTGATTTCTGCTGGCGAAGTCTAAAGGCTCCTACCGAGCAAAGACCATATTGAATCGGCGAGTCGTTGTTCATGTCGAGTGAGATTGCACATAGTGCCTTCTACCTGGCGCTTTTCCTAGGGGCCATCTACGGCAGTCGCCTGTTGGAAAAAACATGGCCTATCGCGGACGTCCCTCACTCCGAGTTTTGTGATGATTGGCTTGCGGTGATTGTGAGCGTCGGATTGTCAAGCTTGCTCGCTCCGCTCGCAGCAATTATCGCAAGTACGATCGCGAGCTATACTGGGCTTGGCTGGATTCACTTACCGACTGAAGGTTACTGGTGGTACGCCTCGCTCGCATTTGTCGTGGTGGCGCTCGATCTCTACAAATACACATTCCATCGTCTCCAACATGCCATCCCGTTCCTTTGGTCGATGCATTCGTTTCATCACAGCGCAAACGCCGTTACGTTCATCACCGGCGCTCGACATCTTTGGCTCGAGAGAGTGCTGGCTGACGCCTTTCTTCCAATTCTGGCGATCCTGTTTCGGATCCCACCAGATATGGCAATCGCCACGGGCTTTATCTTCTTCATTCCCGACGCTTGTGCGCACCTGAACGTGCGCATCCCACTCGGTCGGTTTGTGACATGGATCAACAACCCGCAATGGCATCGCATCCATCATTCGGTGCTCATGGAGCATCGGGACAAAAACTTCGCCGCCTTCTTTCCGCTCTGGGACATTCTTTTCGGCACAGCGTGCGTGCCGAAACCGGATGAGTATCCCGCAACGGGACTCGTGCCTGCTGAACGAGTGGACATCATCAATAGTGTGATCTGGCCAATCCGCCATTTGCGGCATCGAGCGTCGAAGAGCGATTGGGCTAAAGGTCTCTTGGTGCTCCTCCGCCGCTGATGAAAGGGCGATAGGCGCAGTTTTGTAGGTGGGCCCGGGGCGATTTTTATGAGCAATTTGCCGTCGGATTTTTCGAACCGCTCCGAGCCGCTTGATGCGCTCAGAGGTCTGGCCATCCTCACGGTCATCGCCCGCCACTATTTCGAGTTCAAATATGGCATGTTGGGCGTCGATCTGTTCTTTGTCATCAGCGGTTTCCTGATCGGCGGCGTCCTGTTGGATGACCGCGAACAGCCCGGCTACTTCTCGTCCTTTTACGGACGGCGGGCATTCCGCATCCTCCCCCTGTATTGGCTGTTACTGCTGATCGTGCCGCCAGATCACTGGGGCCACTACCTGTTCTTCATGCAAGCCAAGCCGTGGCTTCAGTTCGGCTATCCCCTGACCGAACCAACATTTGTCACCTGGACACTGGCGATCGAAGAGCAGTTTTATCTGATACTGCCGATGCTGATCTACTGGTTGCCGCGGCGATGGCTGATCCGCATTCTTTGGAGCGGCGTGCTGCTCGCGCCGGCTTGGCGCTGGTTATTCCACGCATATTTGCCAGACCACTCTTGGGAATTTTTGCTGCCAGGCCGCTTGGACGAACTATTCGGAGGCGTTCTACTCGCATCCTATATGCGTGGCTATTGCCGGTCACCTGTCGCGTGGGCAATCCTCGCTTGCGTGCCGCCGATCTGCGACGTGGCATACGCCACAATGGTTGGGCCATTCTCCTTCCTCTCGATCGCAGCATTCGCTTGCTGCATAATAGTATGGGCGGGGGCCAACATGGAAAGGACTGTGCTGCTTAGGCCCTTCATCTGGCCGGGGCGCCGATGCTATTCGCTCTACTTATTCCACATGGTCGTGCTCGACATATTCCTATTTTTCGACTTTGGCTTTTACGCGGGATTCGTGGCGCTCCCAATCGTGTGCATCCTGGCTGAGATAAGCTGGCACGTGATTGAATCTCCGCTTATCAACTATGCGAAGGGACGATTTGCAAAAGCCGATGCAGCAACGATCCGGATTGCTGGTGCGGTTTAGACATGAAGGATCTGGCGAGTGGCCTTTTTGGCCCCCATGACGTCAAAATGGCACGCATCCAGTGAGCTCGGGCGCGGATCAAGCATCTCGCACTCCACACTCCAGAACGCTCGTTAAGATCAAGCTGCTGTCCCGCGAACGCGATCAGGCTACGGCTGATTGTTCGGCGGCCTCTCGATGAACTTCCGGCTACCGTTGAGGAGCTCAAGGTTGTTGGCGATGACCGGGTTGCCCGGATCGAGCGAATACGCCTTCTCGAACTTCCGCCGCGCCGCGTGCAAATTGCCGCGCAGCATGTACGAATATCCCTGGTCATTGAGGATCTGCACCGTCTCGCCGCCGAGGCGGATCGCTTGCGCGTAAGCCTGATCGGCCAGATCGAACCGCCGTAGCCGGTCATAGCTCGCCGCAAGCCCGATCCAGGCCGTCAAGTCCTTCGGCGCCTTCTCGACGGCGTCCCTGAAATAGCGGTTGGCGATTCCGTAATTGCCGCGGTTGAAGTGTTCCAGGCCCATCCGGACGGGTTCGTCTGAAGCGTAGTACTTGACATCGGTTGGCTCCTGCACGGGGTCAGGACCGGCCGGAGCAACGGGCGCAACCACGGCAGCATCGCGGACGGTGGCTTCCTGCACCGTTTCGCAAGCTGCCAAGGCTGTGGCCAGTATGGCGCAAGCCAGCCATACAAGAAGGCGCCCCATGAGCATTATCCCCGCCCCACCACCGGCAATAAATCAACCATCAGACTCATCGGGTGCCTGCGCCCGCAAGGGCCGCGCCCGTGCCCACGTCGACGCTGCCACCTGCGTCCACTATGGCCGCCGTCGCGCCGGCGGTCCCCATTGGAGGATGCCCCGCTGCCGGCGTATTTCCGCCGAACGCCGGCAGCGGATCGCGCGGTGGGGTACCGGCGCGGTAGCGCTTTATAGCGCCGCTGGTCTTCCCCGCATCGACAACGATTCTGCGATCGCCGACACCTCTCGGCCACGGATGGATCGTGTGGGTTACGGCGTTGACTTGTTTGGCGTCGCCGGCGCTCAGCGTAATGGTGTCAGACCGCTGAAAGTAGCGGTCCATCTCGTCGTTGCCTGCCAAGCCGTTGCAAGCCCCAAGCGTGAAGACCGCGAGTAACGTCGTGCATGTCATATCGGTCGTCCCTTAATTGAGTGTCTTGACGACGGGCTGGTCGGTTACCCCCGGCGGCGCGGGCAGGCGCGCATCGGGCGCGATGATGTGACCATACGGTCCCTTCAGTTCACCACCGGAACTGACGTAGTCGTTGTAGCGCTTCTTCACTTCCATCTGACCGTTCAGGAAGAAGTCGACGTCATTGGCCGGCATCCGAGAATCCAGCGGCGTCGCCAGTTGCTGGCCGGGCGCCGCCGGCGCCACGAGGCGCGGCGTCACGATGATGACGAGATCGGTTTCCTGCTGCTGATAGGACGAGGAGCGAAATAATGTCCCAAGCACCGGCACCGACCCGATCCAGGGCAGTTGCGAAATATCCTGCCGGTTACGCGTCTGCAGCAGGCCCGCGACGGCAAAGCTCTGACCGTCACGCAATTCAACCGTGGTCCGAGCGTTGCGGCTGCTCAAAGCCGGAATCGTTGTACCGGCGATCGTGACGGCGTTAGTGAAATCGAGTTCACTGACAGACGGCTCGACCCGCAGGTTGATCACGCCGCGCGAAAGCACCGTGGGAACGAAGCCCAATTCAACACCGAACGTCTTGAACTGGATGGTGACAGTTGGCGCTAGGCCGGCACCGGCCGCCGTCGACGCCACCGGCACCGGGAATTCACCGCCAGCCAGGAACCGAGCCGATTCACCCGATAGCGCCATCAGGTTTGGCTCCGCAAGCCGACGCACCAGACCTTTCTGCTCCAATGCTGTCACAAGCAAATCGACCGAGGCGCCGCTGCTCGTTCGGAGGACGCTGGTCAGGAGACTTCCAAACGGGACAGCGGCCGCTCCCGTCGCCGTCGCCGCTAACGTGCCAGCAGTGCCGAGCAGAGGTATCGAGCCGGCGGGCGGCCCCGTGTTTGGCATCGCCACGCGACCGCTGCTCGTATTTATGGAATTAGGCCCGCCAAGTCCGGTATTGCCAATGTTCGTTCCGCTTGCATTGGCGCCATAGAGATTCATTCCGAGCTCGCGCCCGGCAGACCGGTTGACCTCGAGGAAGCGCACCTCGAGCATGACCTGCTGCGGCCCCGTCACGTTCATGGCATTGACGACGACGCTGCCCTTCGGAGCGGTGCTGGTCGCAATCGACATCGCACGTTCGGCGACGACCGCGTCGGGGGCTGTTCCGCTCACGATCACCTGTCCCTCGGAGGCCGACACCCGAATTCCACGGGCGCCGGTCGAGGATTGAATGTTCTGCTGAAGGTTGCCGATGTCGATCGTGACCTCGACGTCTAGGATGCCGATCTGCTTCATCGAGGAATCGAGCAGAATGACGTTGGTGGTGCCAGGCTGCTTGCCCTGGATGTAGATCTGATGATCGCTCAGCGACTTCACGTCGATGATGTCGGCCGAGCCCGCCACGATGGTAGAAAACGCCGTCTCGACCCTGAAGGTGCGCGACTTGTTGACGATCACCTTGACCCGCTGGACGTCATTCATTTCGCTGACGAAGACGCCACCGGTCGGAGCCCGCCGGTCCGCGGCCCCTGCGCGGTCGGTGGAATCAAACAAGGCAGCCGCAGCGCCAAGAGCTGTTATGCTCAAGGCGACAATCGCCTGTCCCGCGCTACCCCAGACGCGACCACCAACCATCCGAATCCCCTTCGCCGTGTTACCTACGGCCAACCCCGCAAATTTACGGCCTCCGACTTCCTGATCGCTCTCGTTCGCGCACCACGACATAGAGCTTACAGTCGGTCCGACTACAAATAGTTACTTGCTATTCTCATTCCCTGGCATGTCCGAACCGGAGCACACCCGAGCTCGGTCCGGGCATGCCCCGGAGCCAGGCCGCAAATCGCGGCCCAAGGATCATCCCCTGCCACGCGCCTTGATTGCAAGGAGAGAGGCCCGTCCGGCCGTGGCACCCCTTAAGAAAACTCCCCGATGTTGCCAGAGCGCACCACTTCCGTAGCCCGCTTAGGCTAATCGTCGGTCTGCCCAACGGGCCGAGGCCCTTCGGGCGGCCCGCCGGCGCCGAGCGCTCCAGATCAGCCGCAAGGAATCGGGGCACGTCAGAACGGAACCTGGGTGGACACGCTCGGCGTGTCGAAGGACGTGCCCCATACCGGCACCAGCATGGTGAAACCCGACTGCGATGCCGTTATGGTAAGCGCGGAGGCTCCCGCCGTGGTGGTCACGGTAGGCGAGAGACCGCCATTATACAGGAAGGGAACAATGGCCTGCTTCTCTGCGGCCGACAGATAGTCGGTGGTGCAAGCGGATGGTGATGTGCCGGCTATTACAGCAGGCGTGTAGCAATTGATGATGTTCGCCCGGGCGCCGGCACTCGCAAGCATGCGCAACGATTGCACCGTGATCGCATATCGTCCGAAATCAAAGATGGCGAAGATCAGAGTGAACAAGGCCCCGCCGACGAGACAAAACTCGAAAGCTGCCGCCCCGCGCTGGTCGAGCTTTCTCATCACTGCACCAAACGCACAGTTTGGACATTCGGCTTTACTGCCCCATCTGACGTACATTTGGAATTGTCCAGCGCCGTATTGCCCAGGAAATTCACCGCGTAGGCTATGACCTGATAGCAACCGGTAGCGGGGGCACTCGATGAGCTGTTGCCTCCGTAGGTGACGGGAGTATTCGGTACATAGACCGTGCCGTTGAAGTAGCTAGTGGAGGTGCCGCTGATGTTGACGCCCGACTTCGTATAGGCCTCGCCGTCATAGATCAGAAGATCTTTCATCAGGGCCTTGACCGATGCTGACAATACGGACGGCCCCGTAGGTGACTTCATTGCCGTAATCTGGATCGTGGGGTTTCCGGTAAATTTGAGCGATGTACCACTTCCGAAAAATATCAGGGTAGCCGTTCCCGTTATGGTCGGATTGCCATTGATAACGACGTTCCCCGAAAAATAGTACGTGCCGTTTAATGAAGTAGTCGAACCGAACGACGGATTAGTGTTGTAACAGCTGCATGTCTCATATGGCAGAGGTGCTGCGTTGTTGTTCCGGCTCGAGAAATTTGACGTGGTCAACGCGGACAGCGCGGTGTTCAATGCACTTAACGGATCGGGAATCGGTTGCTGATAGGTTTTCACGCCCGTGCACTGGCTTCCCCCCGTTTGGGAGCAGCCGCCGACCGTATAGCTCGGCGCATTCACCTGGATGCCGCTGTTGCCCTTGAAGCCAATTGCGTTGTCGGCCGTACTGTTCGATGAAATGCCGCAGGTTGGCGACGACACGGTAGGACTTCCCTGGAAGGTAACAGGGTCTTTCAGCGCCAGCACACATGGAGGTGTCGCCAAACTATCAACGCTGGCGACCGCCGTCGCGACCACGTTGATCGTCGACAAGCCAAGCAACTGGGCCAGGTAGGCCGGCTGCTGCTGACTGACGGTGGCCTGAACGTAATTTCCCGGGATCCCGTTCCACGACCCCAGCGTGGCGATCTGCACCGACTTCGACACGCCTTGCGGAAGGCTGGTAGCACACGTGGCGCCGGGATAGGACGTGTCACCCGAATTGCAGAACGAGTTCTGGGCTGCAACCTGCTTGCCGCGCCAATCGACAGACTGTGTATTGCTGCAGGTTGTGCCAGGCTGTGGAGCGTTGTCGCACGCCAACCGCAAGGCGCCCGAATAGGCGGCCGCATCGGCCGCCCCCTGGGCGCGTTGTCTGGTCACATACCACGATCCGGCCTCGCCGCCGAGCGCCATCGCTCCCACCAACGGCACCAATGCAACTACGGTCGCGAATGCAGCTGACCCTCGACGGCAGCGGAGCATGTCAAGCATGGGACACCTATTGAAACCGCTCTGAGTACGACAACGTGAACGAACAAGCATTGCCGGTGGTGCTCGTGCACAACACAGACGTCAACACGATCGGCGCTAACGTGATCGTCGTTGAGTACACGTAGTATTTCGCCAGCGCAGGATCAGAGTTTCCTGCCGCGCAGACAGCATTGCTGTCGCCGCAAATCAGCGTAATGCTGGGGATCGGATAGCGGCTATCGGCCTTGGCGAGCGCGGCCGACGCCCAGCTGGACGCGTTGGTGACGTCGGGTGGCTGGGAATACTGAATGGATTGCCCGAACGCGCGCAATGCGGCGAGCGCCGAAATGTACCGGTAGCCGGCCACCGCAAGATCAGCAAGCGGCAGAAGGATCAGCATAATCAGGAACAGGTAGACGAACGGCATCTCAAACGCGACGGCGCCGCGCTGATCCGCGAACAGATTACGTTCGCCTCTCACAAGCCGTTTTCGGCAGAGCAAAGAATGCAACACGTTGGCACCTTTACGCTACAGCTAGACTGATGCATCTCATCATGTATTGCCTACGACAAATCTCGCGGTCATACGTCCGATCACCAGACATAAGGTATCAATCGCCAACGCGACGCTTCGTAGCTCGCGTACTCCGGGCAGTTGCGCCGGAGCAGATCTTCTTCGTAGTAGATCCGGCACACTTGCACGCCGATATGCAGCACAAACAGAGTCAACGTCAGCGGCGAAAGGACCTTAAGAACCACGCCAAATATTGCGATCTCCTCCGCCAAATAGAGCGGATGCTTGATCCATCGGTAGGGACCCGTTTGCACCACTGAACGCGCCTGTGGCACCAGGCTGAACGACTTGCCAAGATGCCTGATCGTGACGAGCATCATGGCCATGCCGGTCAGCACGCAAACCGTGGATGCAAGGTTTGGCAACGTCTTGCCTGTCTCGCCGAAGAAGCCGATCGTCCATGGCAGATAGGTGCCGACAAATGCCGCTATCCTTGGCAGCAAGCCATCCGCGTGCGCCTTTGCCGGCGGCCGAGTTATCACCAGCAGCCCGAGAAGGACGTAGAAACTGGCGAGACAAAAACTTGACACGAGTATCAGCCAGGATTCGGAAAACGATCCGATCTTGATCGCATAGACGAGCGCCAGCAGCATGAACCACATGCCGCCGAGCAACTGCATCGTCCGCTCGTAAGTCGACTTATTCGATAGAGTGAGGGTGCTCATAAAATTACCTACTTGAACGCACGAGCGAGATGCAAAAACGGGCTCCCGCCCAGAATGACGAACATGGCCGGAAGCATGAACAGCACCATCGGAACAGTCAGCTTGGCGCCCAGCTTGTGAGCTCGCTCCTCCAGCTTGGTGATACGCTCCCGCCGAAGGTCGACAGCGATACCGCGCAGGGCCTGCCCCAGCGGTGTTCCGTACTGCAAGGTCTGACTGACAACCGTTCCAAAGCGACGAAGCCCATCAGACTTTAAGCCCAACTTCTCGAATGCTTCGCTGCGGTTCGGCAATATGCGGAGGTCGTCGAGAAGCCCGCGCAATACCTGAGCCATCGCCGGATTGGTTTCCTTCATCTCCGCTGCCACACGTTCGACCCCGCCCTCGAGGCCCATGCCGGCCTCGCTGCATACAACGAGCAGATCGATGGTATCCGGGGTCCCCAGCCGAATGGCAGCGTCAAAGCGCCGCTTCAAGACCATGAGAATCAAACGTGGCCCCATGATGCCGATCACCACTCCGATCAGCGTGAAGATCATCGCATCGGAGACCGGCTTTCCGAGAAGCTGCGCCGCAAAGAAAGCCGCGAGCGGAAACAGGAACATGCTGACCGCTTTGACGCCGATCCAGATCGGCAAGGTTCGATAATGGTTGAATCCTGCCGACTGAATGATCGTTCGCAGTTGCTCCAGATTTTCCTCCGCATAGAAGCGCCTGTAGCGAGCGCCTATTGAGGAAAGCCAGCCAATCAGGTCCGGCGACGAGCTTGACCGGTCAGGGATGCCCAGCACTGCGTTCGATACCCGCGTATCCAGCGCGCGAATATGCACCTCGCGAATGATCAGAATGAAGGTTGCGGCCACGGCTACCGTGGCGAGGGCCGCGAAACCGACAGCAGCAGTCATAGTGCCGTCTCCCTTTTGATCATCCAACGTATCACGAAGTGTCCGATAGTTACGGACGCGGCCGCGTAGGCCAGCAGCATGTTTCCAGTCGGGTCATAAAACAGCAGGTCAACGGATTGTGGATTAATGACGTAGAGCAACCCGCCCACGACGAACGGCGATAGCGAAAGCGCACGCGAAGAGAAGATGACTTCTCCGGCCATGGCCTTCGCGCGTGCAGCCAATGCAACCCGTTGGCTTACAGTGTCGGCAAGTATCTGCAGGGTTTCTGCCAGGCTGCCGCCCGCTTTCAACTGGACCGCGAGCGTCACCGCAAACATGGCATATTCAGGAACCAGCGTTCGCCGATAAATTCCTTCGACAGCTTCTTCCGGGGGCCTCCCCATACTCAACTCGCTGCAGACGATCGCGAACTGGCCGGACGTTGGTTGTGGCAACTCGCGCGCGATCGTGCGAAACGCTTCGTTGACGGGCAACCCCGACCGAACGGTACTGGTCACCAGCTGAATTGCGTCAGGAAGCTGGCGGAAAAGCTGATTGATGAAGCGATTTCGCTGCCATCCGAACAGGCCTCGTACCACCAGGATGGCGACCACAGCAGCAGCGATCGACACGATGGGCGTGGATAATCCCAGCAAGCGATTGGCGTAAACGACGGGACCCGCGGCCATGACGCCGGCGAGCAACACATAGGCCGGATGCCAGGAGTAGACGATCTCGGGGCGGTAATTGGCGATGCGATAGAGCATATCCCAACGCGAAGCTTTAGCCGCGCGACGGATAGACACCAAGGTTGCCGCTTCAGAGATCGGTAGAGCAACCTCGAGTTGGCGATTCATCCTCCTCTGTCGCGCGTCGAGCCGAAGGGTATTGGCCGCCGCGCACAGCAGGAGCACCAGAACGATGATCAAGGGCGTCGACATCAGATCTGCCTCATCGCGTCGGCCCAGGCCCGCTCAAGCCCGTAATAAACGAGACGGCTCTTGAATTTCGGGACTGCCTGGGTGGACCGGTATGTGCCCGATATACGCCCGTGCACATCCTCCTCCTTATACTCGAACAGCGCGACGTCGTTGGTGGTGATCACCTCGCCTTCCAGGCCTATCACCTCAGTAATCTGAATGATCCGTCGCTGACCGTCCCGCATGCGCTCGATCTGCACAATCAGATCCAGGGCGGCGACGATCTGCGCGCGGATTGCGCGCGACGGCAGGTTAACCTGGCCCATCTGCACCATGTTTTCGACGCGCGTCAGAGCATCGCGCGCACTATTGGCATGTACCGTCGAGATCGATCCATCATGGCCGGTGTTCATTGCCTGCAGCATGTCGAATGCTTCGGCGCCTCGCACCTCACCCACGACGATGCGATCCGGGCGCATGCGCAGGGCATTCCACAGCAGATCGCGTTGCGTTACCTGTCCTGTACCTTCGAGGCTGGGTGGCCGCGTCTCCAGGCTGATTACATGCGGCTGCTGAAGCTGGAGCTCCGCCGCATCCTCGATCGTGACGATACGTTCGCTGTGGTCGATGAACTGGCTGAGAGCGTTAAGGAGCGTTGTCTTGCCCGACCCCGTGCCGCCGGAGACCAGAACATTGAGGCGGCAGCGGGAGGCAATCTCCAACAGCTGTCCGAGAGCGGCGGTCATCGAGCCGTTTTCGATCATTCCAGCAATATTTAGACGCCGGCTCGGAAATTTTCGGATTGAGACGCAAGGGCTATGGATAGCCAGCGGCGGAAGGATGATGTTGACGCGGCTGCCGTCCGGCAGGCGACAATCCACCATCGGACTGGATTCATCCACGCGCCGACCGACCTGCGCAGCAATCTTCTGCGCGACCGCGGCAATGTGATCGTTGTCGCGGAATCGCACGGCGACACGCTCCAGCTTGCCGCTCCGCTCGACGTAGACGTTGCTCGGCCCGTTGATCATGATGTCGTTGATCGTCTCGTCCAGCAAAAGCGAACGGAGCGGACCGTAACCGGTCATATCGTCCGCAATTTCTTCCGCCAACAGAAGCTGCTCACGACCGGACAACTCCAGCCGGTCCTGGTTGGCAATGCCGTGGATGATTTCCTCGATCTGCCGACGAAGAACATCGCGCGAGACGGTTGCGGCGACGGATGGCTCGATCTGCTCGATGACCCGTTCGCGCAACGACGCCGACATTACCGGATGATGCGACGCTGGTTCCTCGCGCTTCGGCGTGGACGCGGACGGGCTTGGCGCCGATGACGCCAGACTGGGCTCAGTTGGCGGCGTAGCTGGCGGCAAGCTGGGCGCCACCGTGGACGGACCCGCCATCAGTGTAGGCAAACGCAGTGGCGCGTCGTCATCGCGCCTGCCGAATTTTTTCATAGCCCGAGCCATCTCCTCCACCGTCCCTTTCGCTCGGAGCCGACGCCGGTGATCTCCCGTACAATCGGAGCGAGGTGACGCCGCAGCGCGGATACATGCTTGAGAGCCGGAATGCCGAGGTTTACCGCCTGCGTCATTCCCTTGCCGAGATCCGGGATCACCATGTCCGGTTCTGCGCCGAGCGCCTTGACGATTGTTCCCCTGGGCAGACCGCCGGCACGATCGGCACGATTGAGCAGGGTAAAGACCCGATCCTTGCCGGCGATGTTGGTGACGGCGTTGCGCAGCGCATGGGCATTGCGCAGCCCTGTCACTTCGGCTTCCAGCAGCACCAATACATGACGGGACATCTTGATGACCGGATAGATGGATGCGGGGAACGGCACCGGTACATCGACAACGACGTAGTTGAACCGCTGGCGGAGCAATCCCAGCACGTGCCGAACGCCCGCCTCAGTGATGTCGAGTTTGGCATCGAGGTCTTCTTCGCCGGAGATCAGGCAAACCCGATCGTTGACCTCGATAGCCGCCCGCTCCAGAAACAGCGTGTCGGCCCGCATCGGGTTTTCGAGGGCAATGCGGAGGCCGGGTCCGGGGCGAACACCGAGCATTACCGCAGTCTCGCCGCCCTGCAGATGAAGGTCGAGCAGTGCGACCTTCGCCTTGGTGGTCTCAGCCAGTTGCAGCGCGAGGTTGATCGCAATGCTGGTCGCTCCCGCGCCGCCTTGCGCACCGCAGATCGACACCACATGTCCACCCCGGTCATTATGAGCGGGCGCGACGTCGCCAAGCAGCTTCGGGCGGAGCTGGTCCAGCACCATATCCCGGGTGATCGGCGTTGGAAGATACTCGGTAACGCCGGTCTCCATCAGTTCGCGGTAGAACGTGATCTCCCTGTTGTCACCGATCAGGCACACCCGCACATCGGGCGGACAGACGCTGGCCAACCTTTCCAGTTCCGTGAAGGGATCATCGATCCCACTGATGTCGGTCACCAGCGCGAACAGATCGGTGTCGGTCTCCAGCATGCGTGTCGCATGACGGATGGAGCCCCGCCGGATCGCCAGATTGCTGCCATCGAGCCCCTTGCGCAGCGCCGCAGCGCTCGACTCGTCGTTCACGAAGCAGACGATACGGTTACGCGTGAGAGCCGACGTCGTCGCTACGGGTGATTCCACCACTGCCATGTTCACACTCATCAACGTTTCTCCGGCACCTTGCCAGCATCACCCAACGCAGCAGCCGTCAGGCGGGCAGCCTCCGTCGCCCCCTCGCAGGCGACGAGAGCATCGTCGTCCATGTCCTGCTTCCTGACCGAGTATTGCTTGAGTTCGCGGCCGTTATAGATCACCACTGTCGTGCTCTGGCCGGCAACTGCACTCTGGCGCGCTAGCTCTGGCGACACATCGCAACTGGATGTCGCGCCCGTGTCGGCCTTGTCCCACTGCTCGGCCGCAGCCCGGACAACGAGGGAGAGCGTTCCAAGCTGCTTTGCCACGGAGACCTTCTTGACCTGCTCCGGCGTAAGCTCCAACGATACAGTTTGCGCCGTCTTGCCTGCGACGGCATTGCTGACGGGTCGCCCGCCTTGCGCAATCTCCTGGTCGATCGCGATGACGCGCACATTGGAGAGGACGGTTTCGCTGACGGCCCGACGCGCCGGATCAGCCTTCTCGAACACCTGGGTCAACACCACGTCGACATTGTCGCCCGGCCTGATCAGCCCGGAGACGCCAGTCTCCTCGTCGACCTTGATGCTGATCGCACGGCTGTCCGGCGCCAGAACGCTGGCGAGGAAGCCGCGATCCCGCGGGCGCAGGATGTCCTGCAATGTAATGGCGCTGCCGGCGTCGACGAATTTGCGAACCAGAGAACCGGGAAGTCCGGCCTTGGTGTCGGGCGTTTCGAGGATCGCCCCTGCCGGAATACGATCTGGCGCAGCCTGGCGCACGGTGAAATCCTCGTCGCGCGCCAGCGTTCCTTTCGAAAGCGCATGTGTCGTAACAAAGTAACCAACCGTCGCGGGCCCGGCTGGCTGCTTTGCCACGATCTCCGCAACAACCGGATCTTTCGATTGGTTCACACTGTAGGCAATGAGCCCAAGCGCCGTAGCCGCAAGCAACAGCACCATGATAATCGAGACGCGCAATGCAGACGACATGTCAAAATCCCTTGCTCGAAATGGCCCAGATACCGCCGCTGGCAATCGCGACCCCGTAAGGCAGCGGCGCATGTCGCAAATGACGCCAGCGCTCTATCGCGTAAATCCTTCGCACCAGCGACGATCCGGCGGGCGCCAGCTTCGGATGTGGCAGGTGGCGCATCATCAGATGCACCGCGGCCAGAACGCCACCGGTCAATGCAGTTGCTGTCAACAGCTCAATCACGCCGGTCAGCGGCAGACCGATCGCCAGGACAACCAGCAACTTGACATCGCCGCCGCCGATCATTCCGCGCTGGTATATCACGAAGAGCACCAGAAACAGGATTGCTGCAACGATCAGCGACTGGCCAATCTGCATCGGGTTGGCCAATTGACCAACGATCCCGAGGAATGCCAGCGCCAGACAAATTTCGTTTCGGATCAACCGTGTCGCGATATCGATCGTTGCGACATACAACAACAATGCGATTTCCAGACACGAGGTCGTGGACGCAATCCAGCTCATGAAATATCTGCCTCAGACGAGACGGGGGCGCGTCGCAACGCCCCCGAAGTCGGACGGTCTCTGCCTCAAGCGGCAGCAGTGACAGCTGTGGTAAGCGAGCCGATCGCGGTGGTGAGAGCCGCTCCGATGCCCGTGCCAGTGGTCGTGCCGAACGCAGCGGTAACGGCGGCGACGATGCAAGCGGCGACGATCACGTACTCGAACGACACAACGCCGTCCTTGTCCGTGCGCAAAAGTGTCAAGGCTGCTTTCGTTTTAACGTAATACTTCAGCATAGGGGTAATCCCTGCTTTGATAACGAATGATGGGAATAATTGTGGGGCAGGCACCGTTGGCAGAAAGCCGCCAACGGCATAGGTTGCAAACGAGCCAAGAGCGCCTCTCGGCTACATGCGCTCAATTAGGCGGCTGCGGTGACCGCGGTCGTGACTTTGCCGATTGCGGTGGTCAGAGCCGCACCGATGCCGGTGCCGGTGGTCGTGCCGAACGCAGCGGTAACTGCGGCAACGATGCAAGCGGCGACGATCACGTATTCGAACGACACAACGCCGTTCGAGTCCGTGCGCAGCTGCTTCAAGGCTTCGGTCGTCTTGATGTAGTACTGCAGCATTGTACAAAATCCCTCTTACTAAGATTAATTCACTGACAATGTTGGGCATTCAAATCTGCCGTCCGTCGGCAGAAATTTGCGCCAACTACCGACACCTTAAATCAATCGCAACAAACTTGTCATCAGGTAATCGTTTGTTAACCCTACTATTGCAGAGCATTTCGGATTACCGGAGGTAATCCGGAATCGTTATCGAAGTGCCTCGCTCCGTAGAAATACGGACGAACGACACACGGCGATTCCGGCGCACGGCGGCAGGTCTCCGCGCTTACCAGGCCGCGCGGGCCAACAGCCTTGAGCGGGAAGAAGATGCCATCGCGAGCGATCAGCCAAACCTGATGGAAGGTCAGCTGGATGCCCGAACGGCCGCTCGTTCTGTCGAATCCAAACTCCACAAAGCCTGAAAGACGCGCGCTGAAGCCATATTGCCTCTTCGACGGACTGCTGCAATCGCCGCAAGAGTTCAACGGCCTCATCTTTCGCGAATGCCGCGTAGTGCATCCAGTCGTGCGTCTGCGTTGCCGCACATTAGCGCCAGGCACAAAAGCAGACGTAAGATGATCTGGAGCCGGTGATTGCGCGCAGTCGGAAGCGTCGCAGCGATGAACGCGGCTCCTACTTCTATCGGAATGACTGATTGAATGATCACCAATGGCCCAACGTTATACTCAAATGCCGTCCGCTGCACAGTCGGGATCGTCGCCGGCATGCCCGGACAGAGCCGAACATTCGGCATGGCGGCGAGCTCATCCCGATCAATCCGCACAAAGGCGGTGTAATGTGGTGCGCTAGACTTCGGATCCGTCAAGCGGCCAGCCGAAACCTGGATCACGTCACCATGAATGATCGGTATGATGGGCTGCTTGTAGGCGGTGAGGTGAACCTCCGCGCGCGTGTCCGGATGCACGTCGCTGATGTCCTCGACGCCGACCTGCGCCTCAATGGGGTCAATCAATCCTCATCAGGAACGATGTCGAGGATCTTGTCACCGCGCTAAATGACGCCGCCCCGGCTATGGGTAATTGCTTACGCCGATCGCACCCTCGACCAATCGCGACGACCACAAGCCCCTCGGACGGAGCAATCTTGCCGATCGGCGCCGAGATGCCTCTTGCACAGAGCCTCGGCTTCTGAGGAACGCCAGGAGCTGAAGCCGGGTTCCGACGGCATTACGGCAATGACATTCGCGAGATTGATAACGAACTCGGCAAGAGGCTGTACGCGCTGGAACACGCCCTTAAAAGCGTCAGCGCTGATATGTAATCCGTGGCGTTGAGATGTCCGGCCAGATATCATGCGGCCAGCGTCACGAAGGTCCGTGCAGATGATCCTGAGCACTCACGCTATCGTAGGCGGGGCCATAGCCAGCCTAATGCCCGATCAGCCTGCGTTGGCCTTCGTCGCCGGAATAGCGAGTCATTTTGCCATCGATGCTATCCCGCATTCAGATTATCCGCTGCGCTCCATTTCAATCAGCCGGAACCGACCGGCACTTTTCGCTGATCGGCTCTGGGTGCGTGATTTGGGATTGCTTGCCTTCGACGGATCAGTTGGCCCTGCGATTGCGCTATTGCTTTATGCCGCTCCCCCGGCAACCCCAGCAATACTGCTTGGCGCGGTTGGTGGGATACTGCCCGATCCCTTGCGGTTGATCCATCGCCTGTATCCACGGGGACCTTTCCGCTCCTTCCAACGGTTTCACGCACGGACGCACACAAAGCACTAGCTTACGTGGCCATGGGCCGTCAGCTCGCAAGCTCTGCTTATAGTTCTGACTATTTGCGCAGCCGAACTCGTGCGCCACAACGTTGGCTGAACCCAAGCGGCGTCGGGGCTGCGGCCGGCTTGCTCTCGCCCAAGAAAATGTTGGAGGACTTGGGTGGTCGAGGAGCGGCTCAAAGCTCGGGTTGATCGCGCACTTCGCGAGCTCTTTTCGCTGAAGATTTAGAGAAAGCTCGACCGCGACGCCAAGCAGAAGAGTCTCCTGCATAAAGCCGCGGACATAAATTCGCAAATTTTACGCATATTTTTGCAAAACGGTGCGATCTAACATATTGGTTCTATTCGTTCCCTCTCACGCCGCAAGCTTCGTCTCGTGCGCGAAATCCCAATACAGCCTTCGCGCACGCGCATAAAAGCGCCCGGGCGACAGTTGCCGTCCGTCGATCCGGATTACGGGCGCGACCTTGGCGAAATTGCCGGTCGAAAAGATCTCGTCCGCAGTGACGAAATCGGAATAGCGCAGCGTTGTCTCCAGCACGGTGATGCCGTCACCGCGCAAAAGTTCGATCACGCGCTGCCGCGTAATTCCGTTCAGGAACGTGCCATTTGGCGCCGGCGTATAGACGACGCCATCCTTCGCCATGAACACGTTGGAATTGCCGAACTCCGCGACGTTACCGAGCATGTCCAGCATCAAGCAATTCTGGAAGCCGCGCGAGGCGGCCTCGATGAGCGCGCGGGAGCAGTTCGGGTAAAGACAGGAGGCCTTGGCACCGACCGGCGCGGATTCGGCGGTCGGTCTGCGGAACGGCGACAGCGTGATCGCGCTGCCAACAGGCTTGGGGATCGGTGCTTCGTAGATGCAAAGGCACCAGTCGGTCGTTTCCGGATCGAAGAGCACGCCGCCGCCGACGCCGTTCTGCGGCCAGTACATCGGGCGGATGTAGAGCTCGGCATCGGGCTGGAAACGGGCGATACCCTCATGCGCAAGTCCGAGCCACGTACCGGGATCGACGACCGGTTTGAGCCCGAAATAGACCGCGGATTGATTGACGCGGGCGCAATGACGATCGAGGTCAGGGGTAACGCCTTCAAAGGCGCGCGCGCCGTCGAAGATGGTCGAACCGAGCCAGAGCCCATGGGTCCGCGGCCCCATGATCGGCACATTGCCCTCGTGCCACTCGCCTTGGAAGAACGTCCATGTCCGGGAATGGCTGACGGAGTTGGGGCCAGGCATCATAACGAATCTCCATTCTGGAACGACTGATTATGGCCCATAGATCACGAGCTCGGAATCCGACAGATCGGCCAGCCGGGGACAATGCGGGCCCTTGAAGTACTTGCGGCCGATCGGCTCCCTGTAGATGCCGACGAGGTTGGGTATGGGGCCATTGGCATCGAGTGCGATCGATATCCGGCCACGCCGGAGCAAGAAGCGGCCGATCGCGCCGGCGCATGCGATGTAGTCCGCCACGTCAGGGCAATAGATCATCTGCATGGCCGGCAGCCTGATGCGACGGACGCGCATCGGCTGCAGAACGAACGGAAAGGCGCGGCCGTCGAGCGCGCGGCATACCAGGCTGAGGCAATCGTAGGCCGCGTGACGCGCAAGCAGCACGACATCGGCTTCGGACAACCCGTCGACGGCCTGCGCGTCCTGCCGAACCACTTCGACACGCATGGCCTTGGCCGGGCGCGACACTGCCGGAAACGAGAAGAGCAAGCCGCCGCAATAGCGGCGAAACCCCTGCGCTTCAATGGCTTGCCAGGTCCATCGCGCCGGACTGATATTGACGTAAGTGACGTCGTTGTGGCGCTGAGCGACCTTGGTCAGCATCGGCGCGTAACTGCGAAAGGCAGGGTCCACATACCAGCTCGAGAGATTGCAGCGGATGGAGGTGCGTCCGGCATCCTTCCGCGCGGTGTGGATCAACAGCAGGGCGCCGACGGGGGTCCGATCATGCTCGAGCATATAGCCGAAGCGCGGGAAACTATCGGGCGTCTCGCGCACGGACAGGCGCCGGAGTCCTTTAATCCAGTAGTCGCGCGAGCGGATGGGAAAGCCGCGTGTCAGAAGGTCGGCGATGGCGTCAAGATCAGCTATTCCTATCTCGCGGCATCGGATCATGGTCCGACCTCTCACTCGCAATATCCGAGCCGCCTCCTGGTCACCGGATTTGGCGACCGCGCCGGGCGAGCGGATCGAGCGGCAGCCACCTTGCGCGCATCGCGATGTGCCGGCGCTCCGGCCGCAGAGAGAGCCGCTTCCCGCATGCCCAACGGCTTTGAGCGTCGAGCTCGCTGCGATACCATATACAGCAGCCAATTGCGGTATATGCGCTTGGCCGGCTGATGCCAGACGTTGGTCAGGTCCTTGGCCACTTGATCGGCAGGGAAATCGGCGAAGAGTTCCGGGCGTCTGTCGGAAAGTGCTTTCTGTCGGAAAGCGATTTGCAGCTCTTCGGCCTCATTGCCGAAATAGCCGCTCGGGAGCGTCGGACAGATGTCGTTCTCTCCCCGGAGGAAACGACCCATATCTCTCCTATATTCGCCCAGCAGGCTCTGGGTTTCGTATTCCGGGTGCCCCTGGAAATGAACGAAAAGGCTCTCCTTCTGCTGCTTGACGAAGCAGTCGGCGCCAGTCTCAGCCGACCACGTGAGCACTGAATATCCGCAGCGCGCCAGATCCCCCTCCTCCACCTCGTTCCACCTGGCGTGCGGAATCTTGAAGGTCTTCGGCACATCTTGCAGCAAGGGATGATGTCTCGTCTTTGTCTGAGCGAAGACACCGAAACACTTGCTGGGCAGCTTGCGACGCGCAACGCCGTCCAGGTGCAGGACGGCCGCATGGACGGCCAGGCAGGAAAACACCGACGACACGGTATTCTCCGCGGCCCAGTCGGCGATCTCTGCGAAAGTGGCCCAATATGGCTCTTCCGTCAGGCTGGCGGCCCTGGGTTCGGCGCCGGTCACGATCACACCATCCAGGCGCCTGTTCAAGAGATCGTCGATGCCACGATAGTATCGCCGCACGTAATCGCGCCCCCATTCCGAACGGGGGGTCGCCGCCATCGTGTAGAAGTGCAGCCTGACGAAAAGTCGTCCGGCCGCCGCATTAATGAGATCGAACAGCTGGCGCTCTGTCGACATCAAGGCAGCATCCGACATGTTATTGATGACCCCGATGTCGAGGCACTCCACCCGGTTTCCCGGTGACGCCGCCGCATGGACGCCTGCACCCGGCGCTCTCGAGAAGAGGTGGTGTTCGTGCGAATCGATGTCGATTAGGACAGTCATTCCGAATGCCTTCATGTTTCACGACACATCAGTTCGCGGCACAGAGAGCCTGATCGAGATCCGCGATGATGTCGTCGATGTGCTCGATTCCGACGCTCAGCCTGATCATCTCGGGCCGCACGCCGGCCTTGTCCTGTTCGTCGGCCGACATTTGCCGGTGCGTTGTCGAGGCGGGGTGGCAGGCGAGTGTTTTCGCATCGCCGATATTGACTAGCCTTTTGCAGAGCTTCAGCGCGTCGTAGAACCGCTTGCCCGCCTCGAAGCCTCCAGCCACGCCAAAGGTCAGCAGCGAACACGCCCGGCCACCCAGATACTTCTGTGTCAGCGCGTAATACGGGCTGTCGTGAAAGCCCGCATAGTTCACCCACCCGACACGGCGGTCATCGCGCAAGAACCGCGCGACCTTCTCGCCATTTTCGACGTGCCGCTCGATGCGGAGCGCGACGGTCTCAATGCCCTGTAGCAGCAGGAAAGCGTTCATCGGCGCCAGGACGGCGCCGGTGGTCCTCTGGGAGACGGCGCGGCAACGCGCAATGTAGGCGGCGGCCCCGTATCGCTCGGTGAAGACCAGCCCATGGTACGATGTCTCCGGCTCGTTCATCATCGGGAAGCGCCGGCGATGCTTCGCCCAGGGGAACCTGCCGCCGTCGACGATAATTCCACCGAGCGTGGTGCCGTGCCCACCCATGAATTTCGTCAGCGACTCCACGACGATGTCTGCGCCGTATTCGATCGGTCGGAGCAGGATCGGTGTCGGGACCGTGTTGTCGACGATCAACGGGACGCCGTGCCTGTGCGCGACCTCGGCCATCGCTTCGATGTCGCAGACGTTTCCGGCCGGATTTCCGACGCTCTCGCAGAACACCGCCCGGGTGTCATCGTCGATCAGTCTTTCGACGCTCGCCGGCCGGTCATCTTCCGAAAACCGGACCATAATGCCCTGCCTCGGCAGGATGTGCGCGAAGAGCGTATGCGTGGTGCCGTAGAGCTGCGGGACCGAGACGATGTTGGTGCCCATCTCCGCGACATTGACCACCGCATAGTTTACCGCGGCCTGACCGCAGGCCACGCTGAGCGCCTCGATCCCCCCTTCCAGGGCGGCGACGCGCTTCTCCAGCACGGCGTTGGTCGGATTGCCGATCCGGGTGTATCGGAAGCCGTCCGCTTCGAGGTTGAAAAGCGCGGCTCCGTGGTCGGCGCTGTCGAATGCATACGAGGCCGTCTGGTAGATCGGTACGGCAACGGCTTTCGTTGCCGGATCGTTGTCGAAGCCGCCGTGGACGGCAAGAGTCTCTCTCCTCATGGAGGCTGGCCCTTCGGCTCGCCGATCCCGGGCTAGCTCCCGACTTCCTTGGCGCATCGGAACTCCTCGAATACTGACGGCGACCAGCGATCAGTCAGCGGAAAGCCCAGCAGTTCCCGCACTGCGATCGGCCACAGGGCAACGTCTTTGCCGTGGGTATGGAACATGGCGACGGCGAGACGGTCCATTCCGAAGGCCACGCAGGCGGTGTGGGCCGGCTCGGAGGCCGCATTGACGATGCCCCAGGCAGTGCCGAAATGATCCCGGTGGTAGTTGAAGCTCATGCAGGCGGTCGGTCGCTCCGCGGAGCGCAGAGGCACCAACAGCTCAAACTTCAGCGACTGCTGCTTTTGGCTCACCGCCATCATTTGACCGACCCGGCCGAAGAAGGGGTCGTTGGCATAGTCGACCTTGAAGGTCAGTCCGAGAGCCTTGGCGATCTCCTGGGCGCGTATGATCCAGCGCTCCCGGAACGCCGAGACGTGATCGGGGCTACCGATGCAGACGAATTCGCGCATCCTGAAGGACTGCAGCCGGTCGAGATGACGCGAGGGCTCGCGACGAAAACAATCGGCGGCCACGTCAAAGCTCAAGCCGCCAGCCGGCACGGGACCTCGGCTCGCCGCGATCGGATAGACCGGATAGCAGGCGGCCGGCGACAGAACGAGATCGGCCACTGACAGCGCCCCGGTCCAGTCGCCGCCGGCATCGAAGCGGCTGATCGCCGCGTCGATCTCGCTTTCCGTGCCGTGCAAGCCACAGACGCAGCCAAGAAGGTTGGGAAAGCTCTTCAGATAGCCCGACCTCTCGAGCTGAGCGCGGTTCATGACAGGCGGGAAGCGCATCACCTCAGTGTTCGGTTCGCGATTCCGCGAGATCACCGCCCCAATTCGCTCCACGACGTCTTCGTAGAGCGCGGTGCGGCCGTAGACGCCGGGAGATCCCATCTCGTGGAACAGCGCGTCGGCAAGATGGTCCAACGGATCAGCCGGAGACGGAGTGGAGTCCGCCGGTGCTTCGACAGTGGCCAGGTTCATCAGTCAATTCCTTTTGGGGAGAAATTCAATCGCGCAGGGACTCCGGGACGGCGCTCATCAGCGTGGCGGTACCGATGCTGGCGAGGATGCGGTCGTTGTTGATCATTATCGGAGCGGACAGCACGTCGCGCAGGTGGCGGCCGATACTGACGTCGGTGTCGTTGCGGTAACCGGACAGGCCGCAGGCGCGCATCGCGTGCATGACGGCGGCGACCGCGAGCTCGGAGGCCTCCACCTTTAGAAGATTGATCGAGGACTGGAAGTCGACGGACGACAGCGCGCGCTCGTCCCGTTCGCGCGCTTCGTAGAACTGGAGATTCGCGGCGATGACGGCGCGCAGTTTTGTCAGCGTCATTTTGGCGGCGGTGAAATGCGCCGCGCCGGGAGGCATATTGCCGCCCGACCCGCGAGCGGCTTTGCGGATGAAGAGCTGCGCTCGGTCTACCGCCGCAGCCGCGATCCCGGCCCAGACCGAGGACCAGCACAGGTGGGCGACGGGTGTCATTGTCTGCGCATGGATCCTTTCGTACGGCACGGGGAATATCTGGTCGACGGCGCCCCTGAAATTCAGCTTGAACCCGGCACTGCAGGTTCCACGCATGCCAAGCGTCTCCCACGCGAGAGTGGGCTCCAGCGTATAATCGTCGCGGGTGATGGCCAGCAGCACCTGATCGGATCCGGCGGAAGAGTCGGAGCGGCGGGCGACCGTGACGATGCCGTCCGCCTCGGCCCCGTACGAGATCACCGTCGCATCGCGCACGAGTGAAATCTCGGTATCAGCGCGCTCCACTGCGGCCGAGCTGAAGCGTATGTTTCCGCCGTTCTGACCTTCCGTTGTCGACGATGCCAGCAACAGCTGTTCGGCAGCCACGCGGCGCATGAGACTTTCGTGCCACCCGCTGCCCGTCCCGTGGCGGACGAGACACGCGATCTTGGTCTGATGCATCGCGAAGATCATTCCCGCGGAGGCGCAAGCGCGACCGAGCGCGTAACACATGTCTGTCACCTCGGAGATGGACGCACCGTCCCCCCCGAACTCGACCGGAATCTGAGCGCCTAGCAGTCTCTCCTTGCGCGCCGCGTCGATCGCCTTACGTGGGAAGCGCGCCTCGCGATCGACCGCCTCGGCCTCCGTCGCAGCGACCTCCGCGACATTTGTCATCCGCTGCCGGAACGAGGAACCGTCGGGAGAGAAAGTTGCTCGTCCGATGTCCGTAGCGAAGTTGCGAAGCTTGACCTCCTGCACACTCATGCGCCAACGCCTCCCATTTCATCGTTCCCAGGTCGAGAAAGATTCCGCTCAAAATCAACAGCTAGCTCACTTCGCTTGCTGCGTCGTTGGCGCAGAAGTGGGTGCCAGGGAGCTACCACTCCCGGGCGAGGTACCTCCGAAGCAGAGCTATTGAGCAGAAGAGTAGTTGGGTATCGTCGCCCCGATTGTGATCACGCCCGACCACGGCAAGGGGCCAGTGAAATGCACGACTTTGTCGTCAACGTTCAGAACCGTGTTCTATCCGTCGTCCAGAGCGTCCTCCAGCAGAACGCGATCACCGCCGATCTCCACCCGGAGTCACGCCTGGTGGATATCGGGCTGAGCTCGATCGGCATGGTCGAGCTGATGCTCAAGGTTGAAGCCGAGTTCGATCTCATCCTTCCCCACCTCGAAATCACGCCCGAAAATTTTCAATCGGTGAAGGCGATGGAGCGGATGATCCTCAACCAGCTGGGATCCGGGTCGGGATGACGTCAGTTGGAGGGAGATTCCGCTTCGACGACCAAGCGAGCCGCATCGCCAATGATTGCAAGGTCCCTCCGGCCGCAGCCTTGCAGGTCAGCAAGCAGGCGCGCGCGGATGCCGATCGCGCCCAGCCGAATGATCGCGTCATGAAACCAGCCAAGATCCCGCAGGCGACCGGACGCGGCACTCCGCAGCGCAGACGCTCCGCCGCCCAAACCTGGCTGCGAGCCATCGCACTCACCGCGCGGCTAGAAGCCCGGCCGCATCGGTTGTTCGCCGACATCGTGGAGGAATGGGCCGAGCGTCAGCCCGAACGACCTGCCTTGCTCTCGGATGGCCAATCCTTCACCTATAGCGAACTCGCCGCCCGGATCAACCGCTATGCGCGCTGGGCGCGGGGTCTCGGCCTTCATGCCGGCCGCACCGTCTGCCTTCTGATGCCGAACCGGCCGGACTACCTCGCCTGCTGGATCGGCATCAGCAGCGTCGGCGCGACAGTGGCATTGATCAATACCAGGCTGGTCGGCCGGTCCCTCGCCCACTGCATCGACATTGCGCTTGCAGATCACCTCATCCTCGCTGCCGATTGCGTCGAGGCGTTCGAGAGCGCACGTCCGCACCTGCGCCGCGTGCCGCGGAGTTGGACCGTCGGCACCCGCGACGCAAGCGGCGATCTAGATGCGGCGCTCGCCACCTTCGAGCCAAATCCGCTGCCCCCCGCCGAACGTGGCGACGTCACGATCGATCAACGCGCGCTCCTCATCTACACCTCGGGCACTACTGGGCTGCCAAAGGCCGCGAACGTCAGTCATCGCCGTATTCTCACCTGGGGCGGGTGGTTCGCCGGACTGACGGACGCATCCACCGACGATCGGATCTACGATTGCCTCCCGCTCCATCACTCGGTTGGCGGCGTCGCGGCGCCCTGCAGCATGCTTTGCGCGGGCGCTTCGGTCGCCATTGCGGAGAAATTCTCCGCCAGCAGCTTCTGGGACGACATCGCGCGCTTCGACTGTACCGTCTTCCAGTATATCGGCGAGCTGTGCCGCTATCTGCTGAAGGCGCCGTCGTCCGAACGCGATACGCAACACCGCCTGCGCCTGGCTGTCGGCAACGGATTGCGCGGCGACATCTGGGAAGAGTTCGCCAGCCGGTTCGCGATACCGCAGATCCTCGAATTCTATGCCGCAACAGAAGGTAACTTCTCGCTGTTCAACGTCGAGGGAAAGCCCGGCGCGATCGGCCGGATCCCGCCGGTGCTGGCACACCGCTTTCCCGCCTTGGTCGTCAAGGTAGATGCCGACAGCGGGAGACCGCTCCGCAGCGACACCGGGCTCTGCATCGCCTGCGGTCCTGGCGAGACTGGCGAGGCTATCGGGCGCATCGGCCGCGCCGATCGCGACGGCGCACCTTTCGAAGGGTACACGGATCCGGCCGAGACCGAGAAGAAGATTCTGCGCAACGTTTTTTCCCAGGGCGACGCGTGGTTCCGCACCGGCGATCTGATGCTGCGCGACGAGCAGGGCTATTTGCACTTCGTCGACCGCCTTGGCGACACGTACCGCTGGAAGGGCGAGAACGTCGCGACGAGCGAAGTGAACGACGCAATAAGGGACTGCCCAGGCATAGTTGACGCCTCGACCTATGGAGTTGCCGTGTCGGGGATGGATGGCCGCGCCGGCATGGCGGCCCTGGTGGTGGACCAACGTTTCGATTTCGGGATGCTCAGGGAACACCTCTCGTACCGGCTTCCACGCTACGCAGTTCCAACTTTCGTCAGATTGTGCCGGGCGCTCGATGTGACCGACACTTTCAAGCAGCAGAAGCAGCGGCTGATCCGCGAGGGATTTGATCCTTCGGTGGTGGACGATCCGCTGTTCCTGCGTGATCCGGCGACCGGCGACTATCGTTCGATCGACCGGGTGGTCTACGCGCGCATCGTTGCGGGCGAAATCAGGCTTTAGCATCGGCTCGAAAAGCCGAGATGTGAGGTGCACCATGTCGGTCAAGTCGAAGATTTTCTCCGCGATAAAGCAGATCGCAGAAGAACAGAGGATCACGCTGCCGCCTCTCGATGACGACCTGCCGCTGAACGATACCGGGTTCGATTCGCTGGCATTCGCAATCCTGGTTGCGCGGCTGGAAGACGAACTCGGCGTCGATCCCTTCACTGTCGCCGAGGACGCAGCCTTCCCGTCAACCTTCGGCGAGTTTGTCAGAGCCTACGAGAATGTCCCCGCCTGACAGCGTTGCGCTGCGCGAGTATCTCGGCCCGGGATTGAAAGACCGAACGATTTCCGGTGCCCGGCATAGCGTCTCGTTCACCGACATTGCCCAGCACAGCTGCCTGACTGAGAGATCCTGCGAGCTCTCCGGCCGCTCGGTGCTGCTGGCGACGTCCGGACAGTTGCTGTCCGCACTGGCAATGATCGAGCTCGACGGCGTCGTCCGTCGCCTTCTTCTAAGTCCGCCCGACCTCGATTGGGATCGCCTGCAGGATCTGCTCGAGCAGGCCGATATCGACGCCATCGTCACCGATCGGCCGTTACCCCCAAGTCATGCGGGCAAGTACTTTGTTGTCGGCGTCGACCTGCCTCAACGGAAGTCCACGGGATCGAAGGTCGATCGCGCGACCGAGTGGCTGATGCTGACCTCGGGAACGTCCGGGCTGCCGAAGATCGTCCGACATACGTTCGATGGGCTTGCCGGCGCGATCATCGCCGAGGGGCCTGCGCGCTACCGGAACGCGACCTGGGGGACGTTCTACGATATCCGCCGCTACGGCGGCCTGCATATTTTCCTGCGAGCCGTCATCGGCGGCGGATCGATGGTGCTTTCGGAGCCCGGGGAAGCCGTTGCGGCCTACGTGGCGCGGCTGCGCGCAGGCGGCGTCACCCACATCTCCGGGACGCCGTCTCATTGGCGCAGGCTCCTGATGAGCGGTGCGTCCGCCGACTTCTCGCCGGACTACGTCCGCCTGTCGGGTGAAATCGCCGACCAGGCCCTGCTGGACGGCCTTGCCAGGGCATTTCCGCACGCGTCAATCGGGCACGCCTATGCTTCGACCGAAGCCGGCGTCGGTTTCAGCGTGGACGACGGGCGCGAGGGTTTTCCTGCCCACCTGATCGGGCAAGACCACGCCGGCGTCGAGATGAAGGTGGTCGACGGCTCGCTGCGGATCCGTTCCCGTCGCACCGCGCGCGCCTATGTCGGCGCCGAGGCGCCGCCCCTCGCCGACGCCGAAGGGTTCGTCGATACGGGCGATATGGTCGAGCGGCGCGGCGAACGATACCACTTTGTCGGCCGACGAGGCGGCATCATCAACATCGGCGGGTTGAAGGTGCATCCGGAGGAGGTGGAGGCCGTGATCAACCGGCATGTCTGCGTCCGGATGTCGCGCGCGCGATCGCGCAGGAGCCCGATCACCGGCGCCATCGTGGTCGCCGACGTCATCCTCGCCGACGGCACCGATGCGGCGCGCCACGAGACGATCCGCGCGGAGATTCTCGGCCAGTGCAAGAACCGCCTGGCCGCATGGAAGGTGCCAGCGGTGATCCGCTTCGTCGAGAGGCTCGACCTCACGGCAGCGGGAAAGCTGGTGCGCACCGATGCGTAACGTCCTCGTCACCGGCGGCAGCCGCGGCATCGGTCTTGCCATTGCGCGCAGGCTTGCGGCATCCGGCGACTACAATGTGGTCGCGGTCGCGCGCCGCGAGAGCGAAGAGCTTGCAGCTGCAGCTGGCGAAACACAACGGCATCTGCATTTCCGCGCCTGCGATCTTGGGGCCACAGAAACGATCCCGGCCTTCGCAAAATCGGTGCGCAACGAGTTCGGCGCGATCTACGGCCTCGTCCACAATGCTGGGATCGGTACCGACGGGCTGCTGGCCACCATGCACAATTCCGAAATCGAGTCCTTAATTCGGTTGAACGTGCTGTCGCCGATCATCCTGACCAAATACGTTGCACGCCATATGATGGCCGACGGCGCGGGACGGATCGTCAACATTTCCTCCATCGTCGCCTCGACGGGCTACAGCGGCCTGTCCGTGTATGCCGCGTCCAAGGCCGCCCTTGCCGGCTTCACGCGTTCGCTGGCCCGAGAAGTCGGCAGGGTCGGCATCACCGTGAACGCGATCGCGCCCGGCTTCATCGACACAGAATTGACCAGATCCCTGGACGAAGAAGGCCGTCGACGCATCGCTCGCCGCAGCGCATTGCGGCACCTTCCCGAAGCTGGCGACGTCGCTTCCATGGTCGAATATCTTCTCGGTGAAGGTGGCAGGAACATCACCGGCACCGTGGTGACGGTCGACGCCGGCAGCACCGCCTGACCGGGAGAATTGGGGCGTCCGCACCGCGGACGACCTCCCCGGTCGGCTCAAACGCTCTCGATGTCGAGACCTCCAATCTTGATCGCGCCGCTCCCTCGGTAAAGCCGGCTCCAGATGTCCATGTTCTCGACGGCTCGGTGAAACTCAAGGGACATCACGATGGGTTCCGCCCTCTCGCTTTCAGCTCAACCACAGAGCTCCAGTCCTTGGCAGGCCGACGACGGAGAAACGGCCCTGACCGCTTGGGGGCGGGGCAGAAAGGGCCAGGGCCGCCACTCCAGACGTACCGACATCCAGTCAGTACATCTTTTCACCTCTGCCATCGCATCTGGATGTCGATCTGTTGCCCGCGACTGCGTTTTTACCTGACAACGGGCACGCTGTGATCGACCGAGAGCTGCAGAGGACGAACAATTGCACGTCTCTGCCGCGACCCTGGCTGCGATTTTGGATCAACTTCGGTCCTGACGGACTACCCCATTTGGCTTCCCGGACACAACGCCGACGAAAAATGGTGGCGCGTGACGACGCTCTCAGGGCTCGCCGCTGGTCGGACTCAATCCGGGATGTGCCTTCTCCCGCGCAGCGGTCGCGCGATCATGTTGCGAGATGGCAAGGGCCGCAAGAACGGTACGATTGCTGATTTCAAGCTTTTGAAAGATGTTGTGAAGATGCACCTTGATCGTGCCATCGGTAATATTCAACCGGCGCCCGATTTCCTTATTCGACAATCCTTCGGAAACCAGGCGCATGATCTGGCGCTCGCGTTCCGTCAGCGCCGTCAGCCCGCTCTCCGAGATCGCGCCCTGCTCGTGCGACGCGATCGACTCGGACGGAGCCGACGGAAGCACGTTCTGACTATTGACGATGTGCCGCAACGACTGCACCAGCGCCTCGGGATCGGTATCTCTCAGGATGATGCTGCAGGTTGCGGGCGTCGCCGCGAGCACCACCTCGCAATCTTCACTCGCGACGAAAAACACCAGATGCGTCGCCCGCTTTTCCGAATTGATTGTCAAAAGGATTCTCGCGGCGGCGAGCTCAGGCATCGCGGGATCGGCGATCACGATATCGGGCGCCAGGCTGCGGATCGCTTCGATGCAGCTGGCTGCGTCGCTACAAGACGCAACGACGTTGAAATCCGTTGTGGCACCGAGCACGTTGCTCAGTCCCTGCAAAACGACCGGATACCGGTCCGCAATGACTACACTGGCACGTCGCATTCGGCGCTCCTCAGCGTGTCGTCTCCCAAAACATAAACTCCGCACACCCTTCCGCTATTGCATCTACCCTTGGTAGACTCATCCGAAATTTCCATTAACGCAAGCAGTGCCGATGTCGCAGCGCGAAACTAGAGTTAACTGGCGCCCTGCTCTGCTCGCTTCCCGACTATCATCGACAAATTGCGCCTCGAATGCCCGTAAGAACACGGCGATCAGACTGCGGTGAGGCTGGCCTTCGCGGCTATCAGCTCCCGACAACGGCGCGATTTCCGAACGGCGCATACCTTCGACATTTCCGCAACGTGCAATATGCGCCGCGCCGTTAACTCGCTCGCAGACTGAGCTCGCGCAGACGTAGCATCGAGCAAAAAACGCAACCAAAAACCTTTTCAATGTTGAATGAACATCGTCATCTAATTCGCGCAGAGGCTGCGCCAGAAGGCTTTTTCTGCACCGTAGCCGCCTGGATATCCGCAGGCCCACGTCTATAACCAACGATATATAGGGCAATCTCAAATTCGCATCTAACATTCATAAAAGATTAAGCAAGATGGATTGTTCGAAATCCACAACTGAGATCAGGCAGAACAAAAGGAGGATCACGATCGGGGTAACTCGATATTTCTGAAGACCAGAAGCCGAGGAAGAACGACCAAACCAACAAGGGTTCGTTCGTCCGACAAGAAAACTGAGACCAAATTGAGTTCAACCGCCCATCGCTGTTGTGTCATTGCGTAGTAGGCTGGAGGATAAAATGAGGAGGCGGCAGTCTTGCGAGACCGTTCTTATTGGAAAGAACGTTTTGATTAGAGAAGGCATTGCTAAAATTCTGGACGCGGCAAATTTTCATATCCCCGTCTCAACGTCAAGTGCCGAGGAATTGCCGAGTTCGCTTCGAGCAGAGAAGTTGATGTTCCTCATCGTCCATACGGGCGAAGGCTTCAATCACGCGATATCGCAAATTGGAATTGTGAAGGATCGTCATCCGGACGCACGCATCGCGATCGTCTCGGACAATTATCGACCGGTCGACCTCGCCTCCGCATTTCGCGCCGGCGCCAACGGCTATTTCGTCAACGTCAATTCTTGCGACGCCTTCATCAAATCGGTCGAATTGGTGACGATGGGCGAGACGGTCTTCCCGCCTGCATTCCTGTCCTTCGCCCTCGATGCCAATCGCGAACGCGAACACGAAACGGCGGAGCCCGGCGAATGCGAACAAGCCATTCTCGCCCCGGCCGACGAGTCGATCCTGCCGCAACTCTCTCCGCGAGAGAAGGCAATCCTATCCTGCCTCATCGAAGGTGACTCCAACAAGTGCGTTGCCAGAAAGATCAATATCGCCGAGGCCACCGTGAAGGTTCACGTCAAGGCGATTCTGCGCAAGATCCGGGTCCAGAACCGGACACAAGCAGCGATCTGGGGAATGAACCATGGGTCACTGATGCGGTCGACAAGCGGCCGCGTCACCCCGGCCGTTGATGCTGCCAGAGGGACCGCCAAGCCGATCGAGGTGATCTCCGAAATGCAGCAGCTCAACGAGCCGGCCCCGTTGGTCCCCCCCGACTCTCGTCACGTCGTGGTCCCCGCAATCGACGGCCTGCTCCGCAAGGGCGTCGACCGAGGGGCTCGCGCCGCAGTACGGCTCTACAAGTAGGCGCAGGGACACGGAAACGGCTGCCATCGCGCGAATGGCGACGGCAGCCGGCCCTTTATCGCTCTCGCAGCGATTCCTGCTTGTACCTCGCCAGCGGCGAGAGAAGATAGCTGATGATCGTGCGCGCGCCGGTCTTGATCTCGACCGTCACCGCCATACCGGGACCGAGCTTGACGAGCTTGTCCTCCACCTGCATGTGCGTGCGGTCGAGTGAAATCCGCGTCGCATACTCCAGCTCCTGGCCTTTCGGCTCGCTGCTGCCTTGCACCGCGCCCGCCGCGCGGTCGTTCAGTCCGCTCTGCCTGTCCCGCGTGATGGCGTCGGTCGACACGCTGAGCACGTCCCCATGCAGGAGCCCATAGCGCGTGAAGTTGAACGTATCAATCTTGATCTCGGCCTTCTGTCCGGGATGGACGAAGCCGATATCGCGGTTGGAGAGCATGGCCTCGATCTCGAGCTGGCTCTCGCTTGGAACCACGATGGCGAGCGCCTGCGCCGGCGTCACCACGCCTCCCACCGTGTGAACGGCGAGTTGCTGAACGACGCCGTCGACCGGCGCAGTTAACTGCTGAAGCTTCGTGCGCCGATCCGCCTTGACCACTTCCTGCGCCGCGCTCGCTGCCTTCTGCTCGGCTTTCGCGAGTGCGTCATAGGTAGCACGCCGATACTCCGCGGCAGTCCTTTCCTTCGTTTCTTTCAGCAGGGCGATGGCGGCGTCGGCTTCGCCGAGCCGGCTCTGCTGGAGGACCAGATCCTGCTGAAGGCCGACCAGCTCCTGATACTCGGACAGATAGACAACCCGAGAGGCCAGGGCCTTGTCGACCAGAGTCTTGCGAATGTCGACCCGCTCCTGGAGCACCGGTATCGTCGCCTGGAGCTTCGCCACGCTCGCCGATGTGGTCGCCCGTTCCGCTTCCTTCTGACCTTGCTGGCGCTCGATCTCGGCGAGCTTGGCGCTCTGCTCGGCGCGCTGGCTGATCAGAAACTGGCGATGCATCTCGATCTCCGCGGCGCTTGCGCCCTGCGGTGATCGGAAGGAGGTAAGCGGATCGCTGGTGAGCGCTGCTCGCAGCCGCGCGACGTCGAGTTCGGCCGCAACGAGATCGCTTCTCTGGCGCTCCTGATCGGCTTCCGTCATCGTCGGATCGAGTTCGATCAGAACGTCGCCGGCCTTGACACTCTGTCCATCACGTACGTGAATGGCGCGAACAACGCCTGTCTCGAACGGCTGGATCAGCTTGGTGCGTCCGCCGGGCACGATCTTGCCCGTCGCAGTCGCGACGATGTCGACGCTGCCCAATGATGCCCACAACAGCGCGACGCAAAAGACCGCGATGATGCTCGCCCCGATCGCACGACCGACAGGCGAGGGCGGCGATTCGGTGATCTCGAGTGCCGCCGGCAGAAACGCAATCTCTTGCTCGCGCCGTCGGACCTCGGCTCTCGGAAACGGAACGATATTGCGGCTAGCGGACGTCATGGATACCGGCCTGCAGATAGTGGAGATTTGCGTAGCGTCCGTTCGAGCGAAGGAGTTCATCATGGCTGCCGTCTTCGACGATGCGGCCATGCTCGAGCGTGATGATCCGGTTTGCATTGCGTACGGTAGAGAGCCGATGAGCGATGACGATGACGGTCCGGCCGGCAGAAATCCTTTTCATGTTCTGCTGGATGGCGCGTTCGCTTTCGTAATCGAGCGCGCTGGTCGCCTCGTCGAGGATAAGGATGCGGGGGTTGGTAATGAGTGCGCGTGCGATCGCGACACGCTGGCGCTGCCCGCCGGATAAACTACTGCCGCGCTCGCCCACGATGGTGTCATAGCCTTCGGGCAGCTCCAAGATGAAGTCGTGAGCGCCGGCGAGCGATGCCGCCTCGATGACGCGCTCCATGGGCATGGCCGGGTCGGCGAGTGCAATGTTCTCACGGATCGAGCGATTGAAGAGCACGTTTTCCTGCAAAACCACGCCGATTTGGCGCCGAAGCCAGGTCAGGTCGACCGTCGCGAGGTCGACGCCGTCGACCAGCACGCGTCCGCTCTCCGGCACGTAGAGACGCTGGATCAGCTTGCCGATGGTGCTCTTGCCCGAGCCTGAAGAACCAACGATACCGATGACCTGGCCGGGCTCGATGCCGAATGACACATCGTGCAGCACCTCGGGGCCGTCGACGCGGTAGCGGAAGGTCGCGTGCTCGAATACGACCTTGCCGCGGATCGCCGGCAGCGCGGCGCGGGCCGAACTGAAGCTTGGTTCCGGGATGGTGTTGAGAATGTCGCCGAGACGATCGACCGACAGCCGGGCCTGATGGAAATCCTGCCACATCTGCGCGAGCCGTAGCACCGGCATGCTTACCCGCCCCGCCAGCATGTTGAACGCGACCAGCTCTCCGACGGTCAGGTCGCCGCCGATCACGAACTTGGCGCCGAAGTAAAGCGTTGCGGCCGTGACCAGCTTGTTGATCATCTGGACCGCTTGGCTCGCCGTGTTGTTCAGGCTGAGTACGCGGAAACTCGCGCCCACATAACCGGCGAGTTGCTCCTCCCAGCGGCGTTGCATTTGAGGCTCGACTGCCATCGCCTTCAGCGTCTCGACTCCCGTGACGCTTTCGACCAGGAAGGCCTGGTTCTCCGAGCCGCGATTGAACTTCTCATCGAGTCGCCGGCGAAACAGCGGCGCGGCGCCGGCGGAAATTCCGATGTAGAACGGGAACGACGCCAGAACGATCCAGGTCAACGCGGTCGAATAGTAGAACATGACCGCCAGGAAGACGACAGTGAACAAAAGATCGACGACGAGGGTGAGCGCCGAGCTCGTCAGGAACTGGCGGATGTTCTCGAGCTCGCGAACGCGTGCGACCGAATCGCCGACGCGGCGTGTCTGGAAATATGCGATCGGCAACGCCATCAGGTGACGAAACAGCCGGGCGCCGAGCTCGACGTCGATGCGGTTTGTCGTGTGCGCGAACAGATGGACGCGCAACGTGCCGAGAACGGTCTCGAACAAGGTCAACGCGACGAGGCCCGCGACCAGGACGTCGAGCGTGCTGATGCTCCGATGCACGAGCACCTTGTCGATGACGACTTGGAAGAACAGCGGGGCGACGAGGGCAAAGACCTGAAGGAAGAACGACGCGATCAGCACCTCGCCGAGAAGACGGCGATATTTGTGGACCGCACCGAGAAACCAGCCGATATCGAATCGCCTGGACAGATCCGTCAGAGCCGCACGCCGGGTCATCAGGATGATGTCGCCATCCCAGACGGCCTCGAGTTCGGCCTGCGTCATGGATTCGGGTCGGGACGACAATGGGCGTTGAACGAGAAGCCTGTCGTCGACAACCTTGCCCAGGATCAGGTAGCTGCCGTCGCGCAGCGCGGCGATTGCCGGCAACGGCGTGACGGCAAGCCTGTTCCAGCTTGACCGCTGTGCCCGCGCCTTGAGGCCGAACTCCCTGGTACAGCGCAGGATTTCAGTCACACCGATGCGCGAGGTGCCCATGCGATGGCGAATTTGCTCTGGGTCAGCGGCAATGCCATGGCAACGCAGCAATATCGCCATCGCAATGAGCCCCGACTCATCGCCAACCGCGGGCTCAGGAGCCGGCTCCTGGTCGGGTATATCGCGACGTTCAGCGGACCGTGCAGACGCCAGAGCATCGCCGGCGAGCGCAACCAGATCACGCCCGCGCGCAATTAGACCGGCAAAGGCCTGCTGCGCCCGATCGGCGAGGCCTTGAGATCCGGCCAGGAGCAAGCGGCCGTCCCAGATTTGTTCAAATTCCGCACGCGGCATCAGCTTCGGATGTGACGAGGTCGGATGCAGCACAAGCGCGGCGTCGTCGTCGACCTTCCCGAGCAGCAAGAAGCCGCCATCACGCAGCGCTGCGATTCCGGGCAGGCCGATGCCTGCGAGTTGTTTCCAATGTGTCGTGCACGAACCGACCTTCAGTCCGAAATCGCGGGCGCAGCGAAGCATCGCACGGATGCCGATTGCACTCTCCCCGCAACGGATGCGGAGCTGGTCGGGCTCGGCGTTCACGCCATGAAGGCGCAGGAACAGAGCAAGGGACCGAAGCCCGAGATCTGCGGCATGGGCATTTCCATTCTGGATCGCCATTTATTACTCAACCCTTCGCGGCTACCGGCCGCGTACGATGTTCCTTCTCATCATTCCCAGACATTGACGGCGCCGCACCCAGGCGTTGAGCCTGGGTGCGGCTCGGCCTTAGTGTTGCGGACGGGCCAGCAACGAGTCGGTCCCCAAACCGGTCGCGTGCGAGAGAGCCGCCACGATCTGACCGGGGTCCACATGGCCGGTGTGAGCGGCCAAGTACTGGTTCAGCAGCGCAAAGCTCTGACTTGCGAACGACGCCATCGTGGTGCCGGTTGCAGCCGGATGAAACGCCGGAATGGTCGGATGGGCAGCGGTCGTTGCCAGGGTGCTGGCGGCCGGGTCAAAGTGCTGCTGGAGCAGCGCAAAGCCCTGGTTTGCCAAGGACCCCGTGCTTGCAGAGGCCGTGTGCTGATGATCCGTGGACTCGGTCGTGTGCGAGGTCGTCGGGGCCGCGGCCGTCGTGGTGGCAACAGGCTGATGATCCGTCGCGGTGTGGTGGTGGTGCGACGACGTCGTCGTGGTCGTGGTCGTCGTTGGTCGAGGATCCACCACGGTGATGGTCTGTGGCGAAGCCGTCGCAACCGCACCAGTGGTCGGATCCTTCGCACTTGCAGTCAGCGTGAGCGTTGCGGTCGGATGGCCGCCGCCACGATAGTACGAGTGCAGTTCCAGTCCGCTGTCGACCTGCGCAGCCGTGAGGGTGATGTTATTTCCACGGAACGTTTGACCGTCGAGCTTGTCGGTGATGGTCTCATACCTCGGCAACCCCGTGATGTTTACGGTCACGTGATCGTTGGAGTCGGTCGTGGTCACCTTGGTGCCCAGGTCGACGGAGCCGCCTCTTCCGGCCACCCAGAGCGAGTGATCCGCGACGGTGAGGACCGGCTTGGTCGCTGACGGCGTCGTTGGTGCCGTCGGCGTGGTCGGCGTCGTTGGGGAGGTCGGCGTCGTCGATGCCGTCGAAACCGCCAGGCCGGAGAAAGTCTTCACCGCAGCCGACAGGTTCGCCGCAATACCGCTCGCGTCTTTGATGGCCGTACCGCTCGGCAGATTCACGCCGGTGATGGCGAGCGCCGAGGTGCTGGTGTCGGTCGACGCGACAGTCGTTTTGAAGGTGAGCGTACCCGTGCCCGACCCGCCGACATAGGTGGCCTTGCCGCCGTCATTGAGCGACAGCGTGGGCGTGCCTGTTACCGTCACGGCCTCGTTGAAGGCGAGCGACAGCGTGATCGTGTCCCCGACGTGCTCGGTACCCGTTCCCGGAGTGGCCGTGGCCTGCGTCACCGCCGGTGAGATCGGATCGATCTGGAGACCGGTGAACGTCTTCACCGCGCCCGACAGGTTCGCCGCGAGACCGGAGGCGTCCTTGATGCTCGCACCGCTCGGAAGATTGACGCCGGTGATGGCGAGCGCCGAAGTGTTGGTGTCGGTCGATGCAACCGTGGTGTGGAAGGTAAGCGTACCCGTGCCGGAACCACCGACATAGGTGGCGGTATTGCCGTCGTTGAGCTTCAGTGTGGGCGTGCCCGTGACGGTCACAGCCTCGCTAAAGCCGAGCGTCAATGTGATGGTATCGCCGGCATGCTCGATACCTGTCCCCGGTGAAGCGGAGGCTTGGGTCACTGTCGGCGCGACGTTTGGCGGGGTGGTTGGCGTTGTGGGCGAGCCGCCCACACCCGTCCAGCCGATCGCCTGCGATCCGGTGACCATCGTCAGACTGCGAAAGTCGGCGGTTACGCTCTCGGTAGGACCTGCATTCCGATAGAGGCCTTCTTCCCAATAGGTCTGCGAGCCATAGCCCAGCGGGCCGGAATAGTTCACGACCTGCTTGCCGTCGACCGCCAGCTTGAGATAGCCGCCGCCGCTGTTCGAGACGTTGGCCTGGATGTTGATGTCGTAATAATGCCCCGGAACAATCGGGTTCGGGTCGGTCCATAGAACCTGATAATGCAGATCGGGGGAGCCCTGGGCGGGATTCCCGCCAGGCAGGACATAGAGCGCGACAAGCTGCAGATGGTCGCCGTTGAGCTGAACTGCGAATGGCGGCGAGGTTCCAGCCACAGTGCCGCCATCATGCATTTCTGCGGTAACAAAGAACCATGCGTTGTTGACGAATGTGTTGTTTGGCCCGTTGGGCTGTACCGCGAACTGGTAGTCGATGGCGATGGGAGTCCCCGGGGGAATGTATTGGGTGGTCGTGCTTCCGGCCGTACCCGCCCACATGATTTCAGAGCGATCAACACTTGATCCGTCAAACCAGGCGTGATCGCCAGGTTGAATTGAAAATTGCAAGGTCTGCGGATCGGGATTGGTCAGGCTGTAGCTCTTGCCCGGCGTCTGAACGTAGTAGCGGTCGCCCCCAATGGTCAGGTACGTTTGCGGCGTTGCCGAAAATGACGTGATCGTGCCGGTAGTATCCAATTCAGGCTCCTTCGAATTACTGCTTCTGGTTGGCGTTGACGAGCATTCCAGTGCCGCGCATCACGATGGCGCGCAACATACCGCTGCTCGCAGAGACTGGCTTCGCGAGCACATTTCAACGCATCGCAGCCTCGGACTGCGAGCGGATTTCAAAGCATCGGGAACTGGCCCCCCCGAGTGCTGGCTTGGGGGGTTAATAAGCAAAAGTGGCGAAAAAACTTTCAAAGTATGATTTATACCAACGTATGAACTGGTTTCGTTTACGTTGATCTTGCGGATCCTCAAAATCCGGACTGCGCGACCAGTCCCCAATAATCCGCCTCATAGCCATCCGCTCTTTCGCAGAAAGAGGTCGTCTCCGCCGGAAAGTTTAGTCACGCGATGCGCGCTGGGATCGCGTTGGAGCCCCAAACGAAACAGGGAGGCAACGCGGCTTCATCGCTCATGAGGTCGCTCGGTTTATTGCTTGCTAAAGTTCTGAGCCGTGGCAGCAAGGAGAATTCGACTTGAGCCGCTGATGGGCCTCTCAACCTGGGCCGGACGAAGCGCAGGAAGCGCTTCAGACTGGAGCCAACATCTCGATCTTCTGCCGTTCGCGCCGCGACTTCATAGAAATCCGACCTGGCGATAAGGCGGTGTCGTCCGATCATTGACGAGAGGGCCGGCAAGCGTGACGGCGCTGTCCCGCGCGATCAACCGACGCTTGGTAGATATGACCCGGCGCTAGAGCCTGCAAATCAGGCGAGAAGGGCAGCGCTGACCTGCAGGTCCGCCCGCGCGCGAAGAGCCGGTTTACGGATGATAAAGATGATGTCGTTGTAATCGGAGCTCAGGCGGCCGAGGGACAGGACCTGAAGCGCCTTCTTGTAGGCTTCCACCAGCTTCAGCTTGGGGCTGTTGTTGTTCAGGCCGTGGCTGCTAGGCATCCCGTATTCGGCGGCCAGGACCAGTCCGTTCTCTTCGCAGAACGTCCGAATGCCTTCGCGCGACACTACTTGGTCATAGGTAACCTTGTAGGGGCCGTAGCCTGGCTTGCCGGCGTTCTTCCATCCGAGGATCAACCGATAGAAGAGCACGTGAATCCAGTGCGGCGTCATCCTGGCGGTGAAACCGTACGCCGAATAAGGGTCGGGGATCATGATGATGATCAGCCCGCCCGGTTTCGTCCATCTGTTGAAGTTCTCCAGGACCTGCTGTGCCCCAGGCACGTGCTCCAGCACGAAGGAGTTGAAGATAACGTCGAAGGTCCGCTGGCCAAAATCGGCCGTGCGCAGATCCCCGACGATGCCTTCGTGGAGGTCCTTCGTTTCGTCGCGCCGGATGCGAAGGGCTTCGGGGTCAAGGTCGATCCCGGTCAGCACATAGCCGCCATCCCCGATGTCGAGATCCCACTTCTGGCCGCAGCCAGCTTCGAGGATCTCAAGAACCTTGCCATGATCCTTGATCGAGCGAATCTCGCGGGACATCACCTCCATCGCGTGATCCCAACCGTTCGTCAGCGGAATCCGGGTTCGTGCTTTCATCGACTGGCTCCTTAGCGCAGGCTGACTTCCCGTCCGGCCGGCCTCTCCGATGCAGCGCACTCAGCAGGGGGCGTTCAGCCCGGGCGACCTGGGCGACGGTGTGCGAAAGGTCCAACGTAACGTGGTTATCCGCACGTATCCTACGGTCTAATTCGCCTCAGGTGCCCGCCCTTTCGGATTACCCCGCGGGCTTCCATTGGATTTCGCGTTATCATCGACCCAATCGACCAGCGAAACCGAGGCTCTTTGTGCAGACATCCATGATGCATCGGACGCTTGCCCAAAGCTGGAAACGCCATCCGACATTCTTCCGCTCGCGCTGCGTGACAAGGTGTCGGGCGTCCTTCTCATCACATAGGCGAGACCGTTGAGGAGCCGGCACATGCGGCGGCGCGATCTTCTTACCGGATTGTTGGCGACCACGACGGCGAGCGCCATGCGGACGACCGCCGGGTTATCAATGCCAGCAGTCAACGATGAGACCAATGCACTCGCTTCTGCCATCTCGCCTGCACCGAGCAGCGACTGGCTGCAGCAGGTCGATATCCTGATCACCACGCTCAAGCAACGGGGCATCTGGGCGACGCTCGATCTGTTCTATTGCTTCGCCGCACCATCCGAGAGTGCTTGCAGCTACAACTGGGTCAACACAGCCACAGGTCGCCTCGCTGCCAATGGCACCATTTCCTATAACGCCAACAATTGCCTCGCAGGCGATGGCTCCACAGGCTGGTTCTCGACCAACTTCCAGGTCAACAGCGGCAAGGCTACCGATGGCAATTCTGCTTTTGGGCACTTTTGTCTTAACGAGTGCACATCCGACGACGTCAGTCCATTCCAGTGCAATGGCGGAAAACTGTTTATCGGTCACAAGGCCAATGGCTCCGTAATCAGTAACATCATAGCGGGCCTCAATACGTCAGATGGAATTTCCCTCAGCAGCGTCTACGGCTCGACCGTTGGACATTGGACAGTACAACAGAATGACACAACGGCGCAGATTCAGGTCTTTCTCGACGGCTCATCGATCGGCACTGGCACCGCAACCCACAGTGCGGGCGCCGGCACCGTTCAGATCCTCAAGAGCGGGCGCGGTCATTTCACGTCGCGTCAGGTTGCCTTCGTGCATTATGGATCGAAGCTGACAGCACAGCAGCAGCTCGATTTCAGCAAGGCGCTCTATAGCTTCCTGACCGCGATGGATGTCAGGCCGAAGATCGGCGGTCTCGGCTTGAGTACGGGGCCGACCAATGTCGCGCCCTACAAACATCTCCCGACCGGGAACGGAAACAACCTCATTTATCCGGTCACGACGTCGACGAGTGCTCTTAATGGGTCCTTGCAGGGTCGTGCCGGGGCTTATCCCTATTGCCTGATCAAGGTGAACGATCCGAACTACCTCAATCTATATCGCTTCGAAGTGCATAAAGGTGATCACGCCCCGTTCGATGGGGCCAGCATCGACCGAATTCAATTCAATACCGCCCATCTCTTGATTCCGTGGCAAGTGACCAGCGACATCTCGTTTGCCTTCTTCATAGAGCCAGGCTCGACCTTCGACTGCACCTTCTGTGGTCTTCCCAATCTTCACGATCAGACTGGCGGCGTCAATTCCGGACCAACCCATGCGCTCTATGCTCGTAACGGGAGGTATGGCGCCTGGGTTCATATCGATCCGACGACCTGGAGTTCTCCCTATGTCAGCTGCGCGACTGGCCGTTGGCATTTCGTGAGGACGACATTCCGGATGGACAACTATCCCAATGGGTTTGTGCAGACTTGGCTCGATGGCAATCAGCTCTGGAATCGGAGCGGCGTGCAAGTTGGCACGCAGGCCAGGGCACCATTCTGGTGGAATCTGGCGTTGTATCGAGGGAATAACCTAGATGGCCTGCCGTTGGCCGTTTGGTACGCGAACATCGAGATAGATGCATCGGGCTCGCAGCCGTTTGCATCGCGCATCAACAATCCGCTGCCGGTCCCACCGCTTACATGATCGCTCTGGCCCTCGTCGCGGACCGGAGCGAACGTCAAGCAGACTTGGCTTCATGGTCCATCCCTTCAAAGGTGACGGACTCTACCATTCTTGGAAGACTCTGCGGGCTCTGACCTGAGCCCCAAAGGTCATCCAGCGATGGGCGGAATCCTTTGGTCATTTGAGCCTGTGTGGCTTGGTGATGCAACGGGACGGGGCGCGGAGCCCTCGACACAGCGCAGCGTCCCGTCCCGTTGCATCTCGGACGCTGTTAGCCTGGCGTAAGTTGATGGCGGCAGGTTGCCGATCCCGCTGTGCGGACGAACGGTGTTGTAATCGTCCTGCCATTCGGCGAGCAGCTCCCGAGCATGATCGAGTGACGAGAACAACGTCTCGTTCAACAACTCGTCGCGCAGTCGTCCATTGAAGCTTTCCACGAAGGCATTCTGCTGCGGCTTGCCCGGCGCGATGTAGTGCCACTCGATCCGGGTGAGCTGCGACCAACGCAGGATGGCCATGCTGGTGAGCTCGGTCCCGTTGTCGCTGACGATCATCGTTGGGCGGCCTCGTCGGGCGATCGCGGCATCGAGCTCACGACCCACCCGGATCCCCGACAACGACGTGTCGGCCACCAATGCGATGCATTCCCGGGTGAAGTCATCAACGACAGCCAGGATACGGAAGCGTCGGCTGTCGGTCAGCGTGTCGCTGACGAAATCCAGTGACCAGCGCTGGTTCGGTCCCTGCGGCAACTCCATCGGAACCCGTGTTCCGAGAGCTCTTTTGCGTCCACCTCGCCGGCGAACCTGCAGCCGCTCCTCGGCATACAGCCGCCTCAGCTTCTTGTGGTTGATAAGCACGCCTTCACTGCGGATCATGAGAAGCAGACGGCGATAGCCAAAGCGCCGGCGCACCGACGCCAACTCGCGCAGCCGGACGCGAATGGTCGCGTCGTCAGGCCGAAGGCTGAGATAACGCACCGAGGACCGATCAGCCCCAATCACTTCACACGCCCGCCGCTGACTGACCTCAAAACTCGAACAAAGGTGAGCCACAGCCTGCCGCCTTGCAACGGGCGTCACCATTTTTTTGAATTGAGGTCCTTTAGCATGGCGTTGTCGAGCATCGCCTCGGCCAACAGCTTCTTCAGCTTCGCATTCTCGTCGGCAAGGACCTTGAGGCGTCGAGCTTCGGATACGTCCAGGCCACCATACTTGGCCTTCCACTTGTAGAACGTCGCGCTGCTGATCCCGTGCTTCCGGCAAACATCACCGGTCTTCGATCCTGCCTCGTGCTCCCGCAACACCGCAATGATCCGCTCTTCCGTGAACCTCGACTGCTTCATCTCCGTCTCCCTCAAGGTGGACGGATTCTACCCATTTTTGGAGGAAGTTCAGGGGCTCAGGTCAGCTCAGACCACTTAGTTCGCGCAACGGCCGAGGGTTACCTACTTATAGCCACGACATTTTTGACGAATCCTCCAGTAAAAGGATAGACATGCTACCTCTTCATCTGATGCCTCGTGGAGGTTGAGCGATGCAATTGCACGCCTTGCAGCAGGCCAGAGGTTTTGCGGCAATGGCCGTCCTCGGCTACCATCTTTCGCTCACGATGACTCTGCCGCGTTATCTTGGAGAGGAACTGTTTTCCAACTTCACCCGACGCGGCAATTTGGGCGTTGATTTCTTCTTCGTACTTTCGGGATTCGTCATCGCCCTCGCCCACCGTCACGATATCGGCAACCCAGACCAGCTGGGCCGCTATCTGACACGCCGCTTTGTGCGGGTGTTCCCGGTCTATTGGGTCTATGTCGGCATCTTCTGCGCACTGGTGGCGATGGGATTTGGAACGCCGGGAGCGGTCGTGCTGCCGGACACCGTCGGCCGCTGGATTTCGACCGCATTCCTCGTCCGCCTCGACAGCCTGGAATTTCCGATCGCGCCGGCGTGGTCCCTCGTCAATGAAATGGCCTTCTATCTCGTTTTCGCGCTCTTCATTATTAATAGGAATGTTGGAAGGGCCGTCTTTGCGCTATGGATGCTGGCCTGCCTGCCGATATTCCAGCACCAAGATGGCAGCGGCTGGACGCCGTGGACTACCTATTTCACGTCGCTCAATCTCAATTTTCTTGTCGGTATCCTGGCCTTCCACTGCTGGACGAACGGCAGGCCGAGTGTCGTCAAATGCGCGTTTCCAGCCGGTCTGGCGCTGCTGGCCGCCGCCTATGCGCTCGAAAGCGAGGGCATGCCCTACAGCCAGACGCAGATCGCCTACGCCATCGCCTTCGGCCTGATCATAGCCGGGGCAGCATCGCTGGAATCTGCCGGACAGTGGCCATCCAACGTGCGGCTTCTCAACCTGATCGGGGATGCATCCTATTCGATCTACCTGACCCATGAGGCCTTTCTCGGCCTGCTCGCCAAGGTCATGATCAGGGTTTCGGCCTATGTCTCGCTGACGCCGAAAGTTATCTATGTTGTGGTCTTCGCCGGCACGATCGCCTGCGGCTGCCTGCTGCACCTGTTCGTCGAGCGCCCGCTGATCGAGGCCTGTCGCAATTTCAATCGTCGGCAACCACTTGCTCAAGTCTGACCTGGCGAAGGGGCTCGGCAGGCCGGCTGGGAATGCCGACAGCGTCACCGGTCTCGCCGCAATGCAGTCGGAGTTATCCTCAGCGACGTGTCGCGATGAGCTGGATTCCGAGCGTGCGGCGCAGTATCGGCAAGTTCGAAACGCGCCGTCCGAGGCTCCGCGGCAGGCAGCTGACGACGGTTTCGAGCGCGATCACGACGCCTAGCGGCAGCGTCGTCTGGAACTTGCGGATGCGCACGAAAGCCTGCACGCGCGCGAAACCCGCGGAGCGCAACAGGCTCGCCAGCTCACGGTTGGTGTACTCGCGCAAGTGAAAGCCCCGCGCCACTTCGTCGATGCCGCCCGAGACGTCGTGCGGGCCGTTCATTCGGTTCGGCGTAATGCAGAAGTATTTTCCGCCGGGCTCAAGCGCGGCGAACACGTTCGCGAGCTGGTCGCACGCGTCTTCCGGATGGAGGTGTTCCATCAGCTGGTTCGAGAAAATCAGCGTCGCCTTTATCGGAATGCTGATGCCGTCCGAGAGCACCACTTCAAGGTTCGGGGCGCCCGCGCCGCGCGTCACCGTCTCAGAGACATCGATCGCATAGGCTTTCCGCACGTGCGGCGCGACGAGCATCGTGAGCGCGCAGTCGCCAGCTCCGACCTCCGCATAGACCGTGTCACGATCAAGGAACGGACGGAGCGTCTCGAACAGCTCCTGCAACTCGGCCCGCTTCACCGCCCTCTGGCTCTTGAGCTCGAGCAGCGGGTGGTACGGCACCTCGCGAAACAACTCTTCGTAGACCGAGCTGTAAAGGTGCTTGCGCTCCGCGCGCGAGGAATTGCGTAACCGATCAGCGAGCTTGACTTCCACCTTGTAGTGGTGCGCGCGCTTGGGATCTATCAGGAGTTCGGATGCCATTCCTCACGATACCACCCGTCCCAGGTGCCGACCAATACTCAAAACGGGGTAGCCACAACGTGAGCACCGATCGAACTCAATCGAAGTGCGTTATTCGTAGCCTCTGGCTAGACTAGTATCGGAAATGTGCCCTGGCTGAACGGATTCATCGCTACGGAGGTCACCTAAATTGAAGCGGCAGCTTAAAGACCTTGTATTTCGTACCATCGGAAGTGCCGGATTTTTTCCGGTCTTTCGGAGTGTCTTCGCTGGTAGGGCGGCGATCGTAATGTTTCACGAAATTCAGCGGGATTGTCGGTCGGAATTGATGACCGGCACTTCCGTTGAACTCTTCGAGTACTCGCTCAGTTGGCTCCAACAAGAAGGATGGGCGATTGTCAGCCTCCAGGAGTGCCTAGAGCGGCTGGCCAGAAATGACCAATCGCGCCGCTACGCGGTCCTCACCTTCGATGACGGGTACCGCGACAATGTCTCGGTGGCGCTGCCAATCCTGGAGCGCAACAATGCTCCATTCATGATGTACGTGCCGACGGCTGCGGTAACGCGCACCATGCAGTCCTGGTGGTTAGGATTGCGCGAGCTGTTTCGGTCAAGAGATGACATCACAATCGATGCAATGGGCATTCGGTTTCATTGCCCTGACTACGAGAGCAAACGGTTCGCCCTGACAAAAGTCGACCACTGGGTTCACCAGAATTACAATCGTGCCGAAATGCTTGCGCCGACCTTCAACAAAGCTGGCATTTCGATAGCGACGTTGAACCACCAATACTTCCTGGACGAGTGCGCGCTTCAAGAACTAGCGCGTCATCCTCTCGCATCAATCGGCGGCCACACTACCTCACACGCGGCGCTGGCGGCCATTGACGCGACCTTAGCGCGAGCCGAAATGGCCGATAACCGCAACTATCTGCAGAACTTACTTCAGGCGCCTGTCCGGCATCACGCTTATCCGTATGGAGCGTGCGGTGTACGCGAAGAGCTTCTCGCCAAGGAGGTGGGTTATTCGAGCGCCGTAACAACGCGACACGGGCAACTGGGCAGCGATCGACTCAACCAATTCGCGCTTCCACGCATTGGGGTGAGTAGTGCGTTTGACTCGAACATTTCCTTCGCGGCGCGAATGAATGGTGTGCAGTTGGCCGCGCAGACGCTACTTGCGAGACGACCCCATCGGCAGCACTTGGAAGAGACGCTTCGGGCCTGGGCCGGGCGACGGTGAGCTGAGACCGCCTCAACTCTCGGGAGGCGCACCCGTGAAATGTGGTTCGCCACCACCGAGACGATCGCCGACCGCAGACAACGCAGTAACGGGGTGCATCTGGCTCCGAGCTACGACTTGCCGTTGCCAAACGTCCATCTCTAAGACACCAAATTAGATCGGTGTCAGCTACGTGTCTCCGGCTCTCGACACCGTGCGGCCTTTCGCCAGATCGGCACCAGTCGCTTCATGTAAGCGTTAATTTCGTATCGTTCTGCATGGTCACGGCAGGCGGCGCCGCCCAGGCGGAGCCTCAACGCTCGATCCTCAAGCAATCGGTTAAGCGCATTGGCAAGCGCCGCGGCGTCCCCTACAGGCACCAGGAGCCCGTTGCGTTCGTGAGCAACTACTTCGGGAACCGCGCCAACAGGTGTTGCCACCACAGCTATACCGTAAGCGAAGGCTTCGATGACCGCCATTGGCAGCGATTCGACAAAGGATGGGAGCGTGAGGATATCGGTCTGCTGAAGCAGCGCCGCAGTTTCTGAAGAGCTGAGCCAGCCTGGGAAGTCCACGCGATGGGCGATTTTGAGCCGTTCAGCCTGATCGCGGGTTTGCTCTATTTCGCCGCTTCCAGCTATGGTCGCGGTCCAGTCCGTGCGGCATGCCAGCTGTCCAAGTGCATCAACGAGTTGTGGCACACCCTTATCCGGTTCAAGGAAGCCGAGAAAGGTAATGCGAATCTGCCCGGATTCCGATCGGCCCAGATTTGGTTGGCCCGGAGAGGTGCTTGCGTTCGGAAGAATCGTTATTTTGTCGCGAAGGCCGGGAAGCCGATCGAGAATGACGCGCGCACCATAGTCGCCAAGCACAATGATCGCTGCACTATCAACGAACAATCGGTTGATGCTTCGACGCAGATATGTCCCGGCACTTGCCCAGAACTGATCAAACTGGCCGGCGTGAAGATGAACGACATAGGGCACCCCAAAATGGCGCGCTATAGCCGCGATGATCAGCTTGCGGTACGCGCTTCCGCGCCATGCAAGCTGAAAATGGATTAGGTCAACCTTCCCTCCTCCTGCGGCGACACAGAATTGAATCAGTGCCTGGGCAAAGACCACCACTCCCCAATACTTGCTCTTCTGTCCCCTGGTTACCAGTCGCTCTGCCTTGACGCCAAGATCTCCGCGTTGATCGATTGTATCGATGATGAGATCCGTAAGGCGATCAATTCCTCCTCGGCCATGCCGGCCGTAGGGCGTCGCTACGATTAACCGAAGGGTACTCTGGGTCGTACTCATCAAACCCCGAAAATCTGTCAACACGCTACGGCGAAGCCATGCTCGGCGATGCCCGCCCAACAGTGCGAGCCTTAACGGGAAGATCAATCCGACGGTCTTCCGAAAGACTGCGCAGCGCCCCGGGATAGTTTCCGCGATGCCCAGCCAAGTGAAGATCATAAGACGAGAAACGTTCTACGACCTTACCATTCTTGGTCGCTTACCCACAAGCGCGGTGTCCAGCTGGTGAGACCGCCTATCCTAATCCACTCTCAACTGCCAAACGAAAGTGCTGCTCGATCGGACTACGCAGGTAGGATAAACTGCGGCCCCCTATAGCGACAGTCCAGTTGCACGCGATTGCCCAGCATCCTAGCGGTTGGCCCGGACGTTCGTCCGACGCACGCCACTGATCATCCTAACCGCCGTTTTGGAAATCGCACCGCCTGGCCACCCAACGCCGCGGCGAGCGACCAGTGCCAACAAACCTTTGCGCCACGCCAACCGCCGCGTGGAAGCTTTCAAGCCTCCGCAGCGATCGCGGCAGCGTTCGGGCTTCTCTCTCACGTCGCGAGATCAGGTGGAGGGCAACGACTGAGACTCCGTTCAACACGGAATTACTCACAATTGGGTAGCCACTCAGCCCCAGGCACCAACCCTTCTGCTTGTACTTGCTCAGCAGGCCCTAAGCTATTGTCGCATCAATGAGGATTGCGGTGTTCAGACTTACTGCGTCTGCACGGCGGTGAACGGAGGTTGGCGATGCGTGCGTCATTTCTCGGATGCCCCATTGATGTCCTTACGATGGCCGATACGGTCGAGTTGGCACGCACTGCGATGCATAGCCAGCAGCGTTTGCAACATGTTGCGCTCAACGTCGCCAAGCTGGTCAGCATGCGTTTTGATCCGGTGCTCGCTGCCGACGTCGCCAGCAGCGATGTGATCAGCATTGATGGCATGGGCATAGTGTGGGGGGCGCGGGCGCTCGGCCTGCCGGTCCCGTCGCGCGTGACGGGCATCGATCTGCTCACCGAGCTTCTTGCACTATGTGAAAGGGACGGCTTCAAGCCGTATTTTCTCGGAGCGACTCCCGGCGTGTTGCAACATGCCGCGCGGCAAGTCCTCGACAAGCATCCCTCGATCGCGTTCGCCGGCCTCAGAGACGGCTACTTCACACGCGAGCAGGAGGCCCAGGTGGTTCGTGAAATCCGGTCCAGCCGCGCCGACTGCCTTTTTATCGGCATGCCGTCACCGCGCAAGGAGCGCTTTCTTGCGTCCTATCGCGATGCGCTCGGCGTGCCTTTCATCATGGGTGTAGGTGGTTCGTTCGATATTCTTGCCGGCACGGTGCGGCGGGCGCCAGTTCGCATGCAGCACCTCGGGCTCGAATGGCTTTACCGCATCTATCAGGAGCCAGGACGCATGTGGTGGCGATATGCCAAGACCAATACCTTGTTTGCCGGCATTCTGGCCCAAGCCGTTGTACGCCAGAAGTTAGGCATTGGATCGCGGGCGAACAGCGGGCTGCCCCCCAGCGCGGGTGAGGTCGGTCATTCAGTCTAACGTGATCACCGAGCCGCGATCTCAGCTCGGGTAACCATGCTTTTCGGCCTTCTGACCTCCAGTTTGATTGCTGGCTCAAATCGGAGCGGGAGCACATGACGTGACGAGTATCGTCCAACTATCGTCCAGATAAGGCATTTTGCAATGTGTGGGATATTTGGATGGGTTCTTGGGCCTGCAAAGCATCAGGATCGCGAAACTCTCATCAAGCTTACCGATTTGATGTTACACCGGGGGCCGGACGGCGCCGGCTACCAGCTTCACGCAACAGCGGATGAGCGATTTCAAATCGCCTTCGGCCACCGCCGGCTTTCGATTATCGACATTGGTGGCGGCGCGCAGCCTATGTCTAGTGAGGATGGCCGCTTCACCCTAATCTTCAACGGCGAAATCTATAACTACGTTGAACTGCGACAGGAACTTGTTGGTCGCGGCCACCGGTTTCGCACGAACTCGGACAGCGAGGTGCTCATAGAGGCGTATCGGGCGTGGCAGCTCGACGCAATACGTAGACTTCGCGGCATGTTCGGCTTTGCGTTGTGGGATGAACGGGAGCAGCGGCTGATACTTGCTCGCGATGCCTTCGGGAAAAAGCCACTGTTTATCGGCGAGCTGGAAGGTGGTTTTCTCTTCGGCTCGGAGATCGACCCCCTCATTCAGTTTCCGGGCTTTAGCAGAGACTTCGATTCCGAAGCACTTGGCCAATATCTTCTCAACCGCTACGTTCCGGGGCCTGCCACATTCTTTCGTAAGCTGAAAAAGCTGCCGCCAGGTCACTATGCCGTGTGGCAGAGCGGAACGCTGAAGACGAGACGCTATTTTTCCCCGCCGGTTTCTACGGCACTGCCGGATGTTAAATCATTCCATGATGCGATTTCCCTGTTCCAGCAGGCATTCGATGATGCGGTCCGAATTCGTATGCGTAGCGACGCGCCGTTCGGCGCCTATCTCTCTGGTGGCATCGATTCGTCGGCGGTCGTTGCAACCATGGTTAGGCATAGCACTGGGCCTGTGCAGACCTTCTCGGTAGGTTTTCGGGAAACGGAATACTCCGAACTCGATCATGCGCGTGTCATTGCGCGTCAGTTTGGTACAGCTCACAATGAACTATTGGTCGAACCCGACAGCTTCTTTACGCATTGGCCAACCGCCGTCTTACGACGTGGAGCCCCAGTCAGCGAAACATCTGACATCCCGATCTTTCTGCTTTCGGAGATGGCTTCTCGCTGCGTCAAGATGGTACTCACCGGAGAAGGGTCCGATGAGTTGATGGGTGGGTATCCGAAGCATCGCGCAGAGCAATGGATAGGACTTTACCAATGGCTGATGCCGCGCCTGCTGCACGACGGGCTGATATACCCGATGGTGCGGTCCCTGCCCTACGGAATGCGGCGCGTAAAGATTCTCGCGTTAGCCGCGGGCGAGCGCGACCTTCCGAATAGGATGCGGCTATGGTTCGGCGGCACTTCGGTCGCTGAAGCCGAAGCAATGCTGGAGCGGCCCCTGTCGGCAACGCCGCCGGACGTCTATCCGTACTCGTCCGGGCTGAAATCCAGTCTGCGCCGGACGCTATTCTTCGATCAAACATCCTGGCTTCCAGATGATTTGCTGGAGCGTGGCGATCGAATGATGATGGCCGGGTCGATCGAGGGCCGGATGCCGTTTATGGATACGGCGCTGGCCGGCACCGTAGCGCGATTCCCCGACGAATTTCTCACCGGTGGCAAGGGTGGCAAGACCGTGCTGCGCGCTGCGATGGACAAGATCCTGCCGCCCGAGATCCTGCGGCGGAAAAAAGTTGGCTTTCGTGTGCCGATCGGAGAATGGTTTAGAGGCCCCTACCGCGATTTCTTACAAGATCTGCTGGTGAGCGACAGTTCAAGTTTAGCCCAAGTAATAAGGGCCCCGAAGCTTCGCAGGCTTGTTACCGAACACCTCAACGGTCGACAGAATCACGAAAAGGTTCTTTGGTCATTGACGAATCTCGAACTCTTTTTGCGGACATTCAAGGTTTCAACTTGACGAAGCCACCCACTCGCTGCGCCCGCGGTTATGGTCTCGCGCAGTGCTGTCTGGACATTCTGCAGCCGGAATCATTGCGCGCTTCGCGTGCGGCACGGCCTCACGTCAGAACTTTGATCTCGAACGCGCCAGGACGTCAGCCGGCATCGGGCTCGTCAAAGCACGCATTCTTTACCCCCGGGGCCCGAAATCGTATCAGGCTCAGCGTTGATCAACTTGTCAAACGAAAGCAGCGGAGATCCGAACTTCTTGGACGCGTAGATCTTATGATTCGACAGAATCACTAGCATGTCCGCCCAACCGTCGACTTGCTCGATCGGGAAAAGCTCGAGATCAAACTCCTTCACGAACGGATCGTGGCATCGGATTTTGTATTTTTTCGAGAGAAGCTTTGCAACTTCCAAAGCCGGGCTTTCGCGAGCATCGTCGACATCCGGTTTGTAGCTCACTCCTAGAATTCCGATTCTCTCAACTGTCGAGCCGATCTTGCTGCAAATTCGCTCGGCGATGCACCTCGGCATGTCGTCGTTCCGTTCCCGTGCAGTGCGGATAAGATCCAGACCGGCAATGTCTTCGGTCAAGAACCACGGATCGATCGCGATACAGTGGCCCCCGACCCCGATTCCCGGTTGCAGGATGTCGACGCGTGGATGCTTGTTTGCAAGCTTAATCGCAGCGGAGACGTTGAATTTCAACCTATCCGCAATCAAGGAAAACTCGTTCGCTAGAGCGATATTGACGTCGCGGAACGTGTTTTCCATGAGCTTTACGCACTCCGCCGTCACGAGGTTCGTCTGGTGAATCGCACCCTTCGCGAATGTCGAATAAAGGCGCGCCGCTCTCTGTGCTGATTCCGGCGACATAGCACCGATGATGCGATCATTGTACGCAATCTCATGCAGCGTGTTGCCCGGAACCGCCCGCTCCGGGCAATGCGCGACTTCGACTTTCAAGTTTTTCGATCGGAGAATTGGCACGACGATGTCTTCGCAGGTCTTGGGCTTGATCGTCGATTCGATGATGAGAAGATTTCCGTCCTTCATAGCGGGAAGCAGGCTAGTCACGGCCGAAAGAACGAAGGACAAATCGCATTTCTTGCTTTCGTGCGGAGTTGGCACTGCCACAATGAAAACGTCCGCGGCCGCAGGCTTCGTTTGAGCCTTGAAGTTTCCGGTCTTCAAGGCAGCCGTCAACAATTCCGGAATTCCGGTTTCTTCAAACGGGCAGTGGCCGCTGTTAATCTCATTTACCTTCTTTTCGCTGACATCAAAGCCGGTGACCTTTATGCCCGCGTTCGCAAACAAGAGGGACGTCGGAAGTCCCATATAGCCAAGGCCTGCAACGCAAACCGTATCCTGCGTTTGCGCCACCGGCTGCACACTTTGGTCCATGACGATGTTGAGAATTCTCTCGGCGGTGTGGCCGTCCCCAAACGGATTTGTCCAAGGGGTAATCGGCCGATTGAGCGCCGCGACCATCGCCTCCGCATTTCGGTGTACCAACACATTCGCGCCGACGGCGACGGTTTCGGGCCGCTCCGTGCTATCACGAATAGTCACGCAAGGTACACCGAGGATGCAAGCTTCTTCCTGGACACCGCCGGAATCAGTAATAACAGCCGCGCAATTCGAAAGCATATTCAGGAAGTCCGAATAGCCGACCGGGTCGGTCCACGTCAAATTCCCAGGCAAATCGATCTTGTTTTCCTTGAGAACCTTCTGCGTGCGATAGTGGATCGGCCAGCACACTTGGCCGGGGATTTTCGCAATCAGCTGGATGATTTCCTTCAGCGCGTCTGGATCGTCGACGTTCGCGGCCCGGTGGGACGTAAAGAGGTAATATCCCTTGGTTTGTAGTTTCAGCGCGGAAAGAATCTGACTCGTTTTCTCCGCGCGGCCACGGTGAGAAAGCAAAGCGTCGACGATCGTGTTACCGACTTTGAAGATCTTCGACTCCGGAATACCTTCTTTTTTCAGGTAATCGACCTGCAAGTCGGTGACGGCAAAGCGATAATCCGAAATGTGGTCGGCGATAATGCGGTTGCTTTCTTCCGGCATCGTTTGGTCAAACGAGCGCAATCCGGCCTCGACATGCCCAACCTTGATATGAAGTTTGTTCGCCGCGAGCGCGCCAGCCACCACGGTGTTCGTATCTCCTTGAACGAGCAATACATCGGGCTTCTCCGACATCAAGATCGGCTCGAGCGCGATCAATATGCGGCCGGTTTGGTTCGCGTGTCCTCCGGAGCCGACATTCAAATTGTACTTTGGCGGGGGAAGATCGAGCTCCGAGAAAAAGATGCCATCAAGTTTCTCGGAGTAATGTTGCTTCGAATGGATGATGAGGTAATCGAGTTTTCGTTTCTGGCATTCGCGGATAACCGGCGCCATTTTGATGATTTCGGGGCGAGTGCCAACCAAAATAGCGATTTTCATCGGTCCTCCATAAGAGGCTCCTCAACCAAAGGTCACTACGCTTGGCCCGTGATGGCTTAGGGCTTTGCGCATCGCACCACTGCGCCCGTTAAAGGCGTTCGCGGGCTGAGCAATTGCCGGTACAACATGCCGGAACGTTTGCGCATCCCGGGCAAGCATAACTTCTGGACCGGTCCCTGGCTCGGACTCATTCGGATTACCCATTCTCGATCGACGAGGGCGAATGGACGAAACGCCCGACCGTGATTGGGCAACTAATGAGATCAGCGCCAAGTATCCGACACTCCGCGCGTTCATTCTCCAGGTGAGACCACGCCCTTCATAAGAGAAATGATGATCGCAGCGGGAAGGTCGAAACAGAATGCGGCCGGGGTACAGCAAGCCAGGCGACCCAACAACGGAACGCCACCTGGACATTTTCGACCTCCAATTACCCTTCCGTAACAGCCGGTTTGAATCCGGAAATCACAGGATATGGATACCAGCAGTAGATCGATAAGCACCTTCAAGTAGCGCGCATCTCTGCGGATCGGCGTTTGACCGCGTCAGGCCTCGCATCTTCCGCCAAGAGGACCGTCAGGAAATCCCGGTAACTATCGAGCATGGGGCCAGCTCCAAAATTTGCGGAAACAAATTTCGATGCGGCCCGTCCAACGATTTCGCGCTTAAGCGGGTCGTTCAGCGACTGGAGAACGTCCACAAACGACATCGTATCTCCGGGCGGGAATAGAAAGCCCGTCTCCCCGGGAAGTACCATTTCGGCAGCATTGCCGACGTTGCTGAGAACGACCGGCAGGCCCATTGCCATCATCTCTAACGCGACGAGAGACGCCGCTTCGGAGATACTACAGAGAACACCAACGTCAAAAGCGCTTGTGTAAGGTCGGACGTCCTGCTGGAAGCCAGCAAAGAGAATGTGCTCCGACACTCCGCTTTCGCTGGCATACTGCCCGATACTCGCTTGCGTCGGACCACCTCCTACTAGCAGGGCCTTGGCCGGATGCCCCCGGCTTCGAAGTATTCGAATGGCGTCAATCAACTGACGATGATTCTTTTGCGGATAGAAACGGGCGCACAAGCCGATTACATAATCGCCTGGTCCCAATCCCAGAATTGAGCGGGTCCGATCTCTCCATTCAGTGGTTGAATGGGTTGAGAATCGATGCAGGTCCACACCATTCCGAATGACGGTGGAGGTCGGAGGTAGATACCCTCGATCTTCCCATAGTTTGCGCTGATCCTGGGCGACGTAGATCATTGCGTCCGCCCGTGCGACAACGTAGCGATGAATGGGTTGGAGTACTCGATCCCTCACCGTTAGAATGTCCGGGTTATGCAGGATCAAAATGAGTTTGGCATGTGAGCCTGCCAATCGCCGTGACACAGTCGCGAACAGCAACGGCCGCTCGTCCACTGCGACAATTACTTCGGGGGCGTGGCTGCGGATCATTCGCGACAGATCTAATGCTGTGCCAACGTCGTAAATCCGATTGCCATTAAGCATCTCAACGGAGCTCTCGCTGAGATGCGCCTGCTTGATACAGCTTTTGGTTAGATGAGCCGGCTTGATGGATTCCTGGCCTGGACCTGCTGCCGAATAGCTGCTTGTTAGGCCCACTATCGTGCAGATATCGCCGTGGGCCGCCAGCGCATTCGCAAGCTGATATGTATGACGCTCGGCGCCTCCCGTTCCAAGACAGTTGAGTACAAACATCACTCGCATAAAGTCACCACTCGTCTCGATCCCTGGAGGAACACAAAAATGCTACGCCGGCAACGCTCCGAGTTCTAGGACGGCGTCGCGCGCCTGCCGGAAGATTGTATGACATGCATATCGTCAACGACGCGGCGTTCCTAGTTTCAGCACGGGTAATCCGAACGAGCCGCTTCCGTATAGGTTTGCTTTTCGGCATGCCGCTCGCGGATGTGTTAGGCCACCCGCATGATAGCCTGCACATGCTCCTGCTGCGGACGCTTCTCGTGGATTGCGGACAGCGAATATTGGGTAACCCGAAAGGTCGATCAGCGGAGCCGCTCGATGGATTTATGGTTCCGTTAATCAACGGGACTTTTCATGGCAGGCAACTCGGAGCGCAGTTCCTACATCGATGCCTTCCGCGGCTTTGCGATTCTTGCCGTGCTGTTCCACCATTTCTTCTACCAGCAGATCGCTACGGCATATCCGTTCAATGCGTCCAGGTTGCTATCGCCGGCAACAATCAATCACGGACATCTCGGCGTCGGCTTGTTCTTCATCCTTAGTGGGATGGTTTTCTATCGACCCAACATCGCAGACGACTGGGAAACAGTGTTGAAGTTCTACTACCAGCGCGCACTTCGCCTATGGCCTCTATATATTCTGACGATTCTGCTCCTGGGCTACCTCAAGCAGTACGACGTCTTCACCTTCGGCAAGAGCTTCGCACTGCTGCTGACCGGCGTTCACGACGTTATTCCGAGATATTGGGAACCATCTTGGGCTCTTTGGGTCCTGTGGTCGCTTGGCGTAGAAATCATCTTTTCGATCGCGCTGCCGGGGCTTCTGCTCGCCGAGAGACGGCTCGGCCCTCCTCGCGTCCTCATTCTGGCGGTCGTCTTTTGCTTCGTCTATCGCATCGTCGGCGACCACGTCTGGATGAGCCGGCACACTGATTATTCCAATCCATTCATAAATCCCCTCAAGGACAATTTCATCGGGCGACTTGACGATTTCCTGTTCGGAATGGCCGCGATGCGAGCGGTCCGCAACGACATCACGATCAGATCGGCCTACAGCTGGCTGGCGCTCCCTGGACTGCTGCTCGTCGGCCTGTCCTGGTCATATCTCGAGGCCGTTCCGCGCGGCTGGCCGCAGTCGGCGCTTGCATCAGCGAACCATACCGGCTTCGCGATCTGCAGCGTAACGCTGATCTTGGCAGTTCGGCGCTCGACATTCTGGGATAGCTGGGCCGCCCAGCCCTTCGTCTTTGCCGGCACCGTCTGCTACTCCGCCTATGTGATCCACGCTCTTCTCCTCAGCAACATCGACTGGCCGAAGGGGCTCGATCTCGAAACGCTACTGGCGTTCGGGCGCTTCGCATTTGGCACCTTGCTGCTGTCAGCTATATCCTTCGCGACGATCGAAGCCATCGGCATTCGACATCTCCCAGCTTGGGCGCAATGGACGAGACTTTTCCGTGGCGGCTCATCAGTCCTCAATCCATCGATATGGCACAAATGCCATCCGATATTTCCCCGCCGCACCATCGACGGGAATTGGACCGGGCTCGTGCAGACGTGGCGTCGCCGGCGCGAGGACGGAAGGTGGGAATACCGCGATGACCAGCCAACGGTCGATGACTGGTCCAACAGACCGTACTAAGCCGGCAATTGGAGCCCGTCGACGAGCTCGAGGCCGCCATACCGAAGAGCGTGTAACGTCGCCCATCCATGCGGAAAGCGGCCATCCAACGTCACACACTATCAACGCGCACGGCCTGATCAGCGAACCTTGCTCGTGCGGGTCGTGGAGCAATCCGTTGGCGGCTTCTCTCTATCGAGCACGGCGTCCTCTCAAGAGCCCGCCTTTCGGGATCGTTCCGCTCGAACCAGATTTCCACGGCGTCCTGGCTGGCGAACGCCTCGACATGCTCGGCGTCGGCAACTTACCTGCCGAGTGGAGTCTCCGATGCGTCACGGACGTTTGGACGACGAACTTCCGGGTTGGCACATGAGAAACACGAAGCCGATGTGGGTAATCCCTAAGGGCCCACACATGGCGCGAGTTTTGAATTATGCGAGGGTACGTCGGGTCACCGGAAGTTGAGATATTCCGTGCACAAGATTGTCAAGCTCGCGACCGCAAGCGTAGTCCTTTGCTTATTACTCGCGTGTGCGGCCGAGGCTTTATTCCTATCTTCAAGCATTTTCTTGATGGGGCGCATCCCCATGCACGATGAATTCGCAACCCGCGATTTTTCGCAGTGGAGCCGCTTGGCAAGACAAATTTGCTGCAATGATTCCGCTACGGTTCTTGACGCACCTAACTGGAAATCCAAGAGCGCCGTGAAATTCACGATAGACTTCCATGATCCCCTCGTTAAGGGGAGTCATCGATCCGAATTCCGATTGAAGGCGACAGAATTTCACCGGCTTTACGAGTATGGATTGAAGATCTTCGTGCCACCTGATTGGCAGTCCGATAACAATCAGGTCATAGTGACGCAGATGCACAACGTGCCAGACAATTGGAGAGGTGAGCCGGGGCTCCAGCCTCCGCTCGAATTGAGCCTGGCCAATGACAGCTGGGTTATCCGGACAGCTTGGGGGCGAGCTCCAACATGGCTCCACCCCAAAGGCGACACTCGTCATGACATGCCATGGTCGCAACCGTTTGAACGGGGAAAGTGGACCACCTGGACCTTTCGTACCAAGTGGTCGCTTGATGACGATGGAATTATCGAGGTCGAAAAAGACGGTCATGCAGTTTTTCAGAGGCGGGGCGCGAACTGCTACGACAATTTATTGGCTCCCTACCTTAAATTTGGCGCCTATACTCCTGCTTGGGTCGGCTTAAGTGAACCTCCTAAAATTGGGACCAGGGAGATTTACATTACAGACGTTTTTGCGCGGGAGGTTTTGACGGCGCCGACTGACCGTGTTGTTGAGCGATAGGCTGTGATTGGTGGGCTTTTCGCAGTCGGAAAGATCACGATTGCCAGACTGATCCCTCCTCTGAGAGGCCGCCATGTGAGGTGAGACGCCTACCTAAGCATCCGGCGGGACTTTCACATTTTGAGCACTCAGGCTGATCCCGCTGATTGCCCTGAACCTTGCGTCGTAACGCCACGGACATGGATTAATGTCCTACGTCAGCAGATTTTGACCAATCCACGTAGGCCGAACATCGCGTCTCGTTGCCTTGTTACGAGGACACGCCCTGCACTACTTTGGCAGATGTTTCGACGTGCGGGGTTCCCAAATTCCCGGACAGCACCAGTTCTTTCCCAAGAGGTCCTTCCGCATCGATGCCTGCGTCGCTGATGCGGCGGCTGCGGCACAGATCGGCGACCGAAAGCCAGGCCTCGCGCTCCCTCAAGATCCCGATGACTGCTCTTCCGCAAAACGACTGCGCTTCATGCTCTGGTCCTCGTCGCCTCGTCGTGAGCCAGAGCGAGCTTCAAACCGGATTAAGCTCGTGGAGCGCGGTCGGATGGCACGACATACACGCATACTCTGCAATGGTCTCTCGAGGCTCGTTAATCGTCTTGGAGATCGCCCCGGACAATTGTTTGAACTGGATCAACTGTGACGGGCATCCAGATGGTGCAACCGCGCCAAGTTGATCATCATTGCAATGATCGGAAATGCATACATGTTTTCAATTGCTGGCAGGATGTCACACTCAGTCGCCATGCTAATTCCGCAACTAAACATGCACGCGAACAAAGCCCAATATAGATCATTATTCAGCCTTCGCCCAACTCGCCATGCAGTAGCTGTTCCAACGACGAGGAAAACTACCAGCACCCCGGTTAAGATCACTCCGCAATCAAGAAAGAAGTTGATAATTCCATTGTGCGCATGGGTCACCGGCATCAGGGTTCCTGAGGCCCAAAGTAGGCTCGCCCCCGTTCCATAGCGACCAGCCCCGAACAGGAAGAGGCCGATATCGCTCGTCCATTCATATAACAGCGGAACCCAAACCGATTCGACACGGCCCGTGAACAAGGCATCGGCCGAAACGTCGGAGCCGCTATCAAACCCGATTGAAAGAAGAGCTTGGACGGTTGGCCCGATCCACAGGAGCGAAGTGAGGCCCGCCGCCGCAGCGCCGACGGCCAAAATGACAAACCTGCGCCGCAGGATCAGCAATAGGGAACACGACGCTGCTACTATGACAAGTGCGCTGCGTGACTGGAGAAGGAGAATTGCTACGAGCGCTAGACCGAGCGGTACGATCCAAAACGCGCCCCGCTTAAGAACTCTATAGAGCAACAGCGGAATCGTACAAATGTATATGGTCCCGATTGTATTGTAATGGACCCCAAAATACGTGACGCAGAACTCGGCCATTTCGTTTCGGCTAGCTGGAACAAGGTCATCCATTCCGGCTCGCTCGCCTGCAAGCAGAACGGCCGGATTCATCAGAACGAGAGCGACGAACGCAACTGACAGCAAAAGTATCGAAAGACAGATGACCGTCGTGATCCTCTCGAGCTCATGAAAGGAGCACATGCGCTTAAGGATGAAGAGGAAGGGTAGAAGGTAAAAGCCTGGCACAATGCACGATAGTAAAAAGTCAAAGTAGGATTCTGGAAATGAATCAGGGAAGCGGCTGTGCAAAAGTGGCGCGTTTGGAATCGCTCTAATGAGGGCGATCGCAAAAATGGCGAGGTACAGAAGAAACAGTCTGAGGGATGTTCGTTCGAGTTTGTCGGTCGCGTGCAGGGGCGCAGTCTGGAACACCACATAAGCCAGGACCACTGCTGATACCAAGTTGAACGGCTTAAGCCCTTGGATGCCGAACAAATTGTCCGTCATTCGCTGGAAGGGCAACATGAAGACGAACAAGAGAAAGAAAAGGGTGCTAGCTCGCGCGACCGAATACGGTACCGTGAGATGGAAAGGCGCTCGATCGCCATGGCTCAAAGATGCATTCATCGCTCAATCGAAAGTGGGATCTACTCTAACCGTCGCTTGATCGTCTCGCCAATCTAGTCAGATCGCCGTGAGGAAACGTGGTGTTTTGACTCAGCGACAAGAGGGGTCAAAGCAGCAATCAACTCGCGAGCTTTCGCCGTCGGCGAGTGATTCTCCTTAACATAGGTCTGACATCGTCGAGTGAGCGCGTTGTATTCATTCGCGTCCATGCCCCAGAATGACTTCACGGATTTTGTAAGTGCCAACTCATCCTCGGCCGATGCGCCAAGGGTATGACGCATGATGATCGCGTCCGGATCGACTTGCCGGCGCGTCACGACGGGCGTGCCCACGGCAAAAGCCTCGAGGAACACGTTCGAAAAGCCCTCGAAATCAGATGTGCAGAGAAGCGCCGTCGCTTCTGACAGGAATCGTTGAACGTCTGCCCGCCGGATATAGCCAATCAGCTCCACGTTCGGCAGATGACGCAGGCCATCCACGGCGTCCAGCGTCGCTTGATCAACAACTCGGTCTGGCATCCCTGCCACGCGGAATGTGACGGTCGGCAGTTCCTGGGCGATCCGGAAAAGCAATGGCAGGTTCTTTCCATAGCGGAAAACGCCAAGCCAGGCGACGTATTTTCGTTCTGAGCGAGGCAACGGTGCGGTCGCGTCCTCTGTTACGACAACGGCATTATGAACGATGTGAACAGGCTTGCTTGGAAACAGCGCTGCCAATTTTTCGCGCTGATACTCATTTTGACAGAGAAATGCGGTTGTTCGGCTCCGAGCCCAAGAATACGCCAGCCATTCATAAGATCGAAGACCGATCTTGCATCGCTCATCGACGTCCTTGTCGTTGACGACACGGTGAACGAAGGGAATCCCGAGTTGGCCCGCGACGAACGCCATGATTGCGGTATGAACCCCACACACGCCTTGGATCATGATATCTGGACGATAAGCGCGCGCGGCTTCCAATATTTTTGGGATGTATGAGTAGAAGTACTTCGCGACGCGCACACCGTGCGCCGGATCATAGGTTTCGATAAGCTTGATTTGCTGGCCCGAACCAACATGGGCCAAGGCACCCTTCCAGGTAAGGAGAGCGGCGTCGTGACCCGCGCTGTCAAGCGCGCGAAGCCATATCGACAGTTGGACAGCCCAGCCGCCGATCGGATGGTCATCATCCTTCAGGAGATAGGGAATGGAAAAATCTATCGAGAGGATTCGCACCTGACACCCCGAGCCTAATCGGACCGCAATATCGACATGGCGCCTAAGCTCACACCCCGGCACCATAGTATTTTGAACCCGTCCGCGGCTCGACCCTTCCGGATTACCCATTTTCGATCACAGGAGAAGCCCGGACCAGCAGACCGCCAAATGCGCTAAGCGCTAACTGGCAGGTCAACCGGAATGGAGGAGCTTTGGATCGCCGAGCCAGGGAAGTGGTTCTTCGCCGAGCGGCGCCACAGGTCGCGCCGAGTCGCGTGTTCACCAAGGAACACGATCGGGCGGCCACGCTGAGCGCCCTCGGGAATGCAGTCCGTTCACGCGATCGAATAGGTTGAATGTCGCCGGCGCAGCCATATCTCCAACAAGGAAGCTAAAGCATCCTTTGATTGGTGCGATCATCTCGCAATAAATCTCGCACTTGTGACGACTGGGCGTTGAGAGCGAGCAGCTTCGGTTTGCCGCTCGCATTGCGGTCCTCCGCGTCAGCCGGCAACACGATATCCTCAATCTCGCTGCCGTCCCGCATCCTGGCCATGATCTCGAATTTGTTCGCCTCGCTAAGCCGGAACACCGTGCCGTTATTGTTACCGTCTGCGTGCGTTCGGTTCACAATCAGGAACGAACCGGCGCCCCTTAGCCGATCCTTGAGATTGTCCACGGCGCGGCGCAACTGCGCCTCGTCGAAATAGCCACGATTGAGAAGATTTGCCACGCGGATCGCGTCGAAACGGCCGCGTAGATGCTCCGGGTTCGGCGCCAGTATATCGTCCTCGGCAAAACTCAGCCGGGCGTAGTCGCGCGCATCCGGGTTCACCAGCAGGACGTCCTTCCCCCCTCGCCTCCCATTGGTCAACAGCAATAGCGTGTTTGCAAACGCGTTGAGCGCGGCGATTAGGAAACCGGCACCTCTGAACAAATCCCGCGGCCCATCCAAGGACCATCGTACCGGACGATTGCCGAGAATGTGTTGAATCACCTTGCCGTCGCGATCGAGAAGTACCTCATATCTCGGCAATAGGCGCACGAGGCTTCCGCGCAAGCACAGGTCCGTCGCGAGAATTTCCGCATCGATGCCAGCGCGGGCTAGAGCATCCGCCCATTCGAGCGAGGAAATCCCCGAGGACGCGCCTACGTCCATGATCTCGCGCGGCTTACGGTCGAGTTTCTGCCACTCGCCGATAACCAGCGTATTGAGATCATCGAGCCGATGGTGGTCGGTCGTCTTGAAGGTGCCGTTGCGCAGACGGATTGAAGCAAAGAATGCCGCCTCCTGCTCTTGCGTAAACGTATCACCTGCTGTCGAAAAACTCCTTGCACTGAAACTCACGCCGGCCTCCAAAATCTCGCAATGTGCCGTGAAACAATGCCAAGGTGTTTTGCTCGCGCATCGTCCCTCGATATCCCGAAGGCCGCCTCCCCGACGGGACGAGACGTATTAGCTAGCGCGTTTCCTTCTCTTCGCATCTCGGCAAGTGTTCGATAATACCCTGTCACAAACAAAACAGCAGCATAAGATGCCAACACGGCAGCAGGCCCGAGCATCGCAATAACTGGCGCCGACACTTCCAGCGCGTCGGCCGACAAACGCATTACGATTGCGCACACCGCGGATACGCTCAAGATTATTCCTAGATTCCTCCAATCCTGCACTCTTGCGATCGGAACGCTCATCACTTTTGAAAGCCTTCTAAGGCAGAGCGCGTACGCGACAAAGGTGGCCAACACCGATCCCACGGCTGCGCCGGGCAAGCCGTAAAACCAAACGCCGACCAAGCTGGTTATTACGGCAAAGGGCAAAATTGCGGCTTCATAACGCATGTTGGCTGACCCTTGTCCGAACACGCTCAGCAGCGTGGTAATTTCAGCCGAGATCAACGTCTGAATCAGATAAATGCGCAATACTGGCGATCCGCTCACGTACTCCTTTGTAAATAGAAGCTCGATGACTTCGTAAGAAAAGGCGAATAATGCCGCAATAGCGGGAAACATAATCGCGCTAATGATCACATTGCCTTGGTTGTTCAGCCGCAATAGCTCTTCGTGGCGGCCAACTGAATGAAGATGGCTCATCTTGGGCAAGAGCAAATTCGCCAATACGCCTCTCAGGACTTCAAAGGGCAAAAGGAGCGTAGTTGCAATTGAAAATATGCCGAACACTCCTGATGAAAACACCGTGGCCACAATCCATTGCTCGGCTTGTTTCCGCATGTTCCAGAGCAAGCCAGCCACGCCAAATGGAAGAGCATAGCGAAGCTGTGTCCGGAATTGCTGCCTATCCAGCGGGAATAGTCGAATGCCGCAATAGCGTCCGATGAAATAAGCCAAAAGCCCGAGTCGGATGCAGGCAGCAAGTGATGCGGCAACCAACACCTCTTCAAGCCGCCGAAAAATTACTGCTGCGGAGATAATGAGCGCGGCCCTAAGCACGGATGTGGCCACGATAGCTTGTGCCTGCCATCGAATTTTCCCTGAGGCGTTGGGCAACACGTCGAGTAACAAGCCCAAATTCGAGGCAAGCAGGAAAACCGCGATCAAGAGCCCATACTGGCGCAGCAGGTCTCTCATGGCCGAGGGTACGGAGCCACCAAAGACAAAAATCAGAACCGACGCAATCATCGTTAGGGCAAGCAAGAACAGCACCGTCTGCCCGACGTAAAGCCGGCGTCCCTCTGAATCCAAACGGACAAAGAAGAAAAGCAGACTGCGAGGCAGATCAAAGGCGAACAATAGAGCCACGGTATTTACAAGTAGCCAGAACAGCCGATACTCACCGAACGCTCCGGGGTCGATGGTTCGCACGAGAACCACCGGCGTCAACAGCATGACAGCCTGTTCGATATAGCGAGCGGCGGAGAGTGCAATGCCTTGACGTGATATTGATGCCATGAAATCCGCAACCTAGACGCTAACGGCGATGGTGCCGGCGAAAACGAAGTTGGCGGGACCGTCGGCCCGCTGCAAGGCTCGTCCGCAAAGAAGGTCTAAACTGGCCGTACTCATTCTGGCACCAAACAACCTAAACACTCACGCGTTGTCGTGACCATCGCCGAGGGCGAAATTCGAGCAAGTGTAAGCAAAAAGGTTGGGAACAAGAAGCACTCGATCAAACTCACAGGTGGCTGAGTGACTACCTAATAGTAAGTACTCCGTAAGGCGCTAATTCTCGAACGCTGCACCTGACATGGCAGTCTTCGTTTCTGCACGCGAGGCTGCCCGGCGCTGTTGCGTCGCTATCAAAGCGTGGCGTGTATGTCGTACCAACCGGACAAGGCGCCAGTCGCCTTCGCCCGCCGCCACCGCGATAGACTCTCATCCGCAGAGTACCACTTGCCGTCACTCTCCCAGGGTCCGGGTCCGGAACTGTGTCCGGAGACGAAAAAACGCCCGGCGCGCCTGATTTGGCGGCAGTCGGCATGGCCGAGCTCTCGCACGAAGCGCTGTATGATCCGGTCGTAGAGACAGTCCTGTTTGGCGAGCTCGCGGAATGACGTCTGACTGACGATCTTGAACTTGCCGAAACCGACTTTTTTCGCGTAATCGACCAATTCTTCGACGTCGTCTCCGACTTCGAATGACAGGTATTCTGGGCGGTTCTCCGAATTGAGGGCGAGCACGCATATCCGATCCGCCCCTTCGATATCGACCTTGACATAGAACGGCGCACCATAACGGGAGAGCAGGTTCTGCATTGTCATGCTAGGCACCGTGACTGAACCGATCGGGCGCTTCTGCGCCACCCGGTCGCTGAACACGGAACTCGAGCCCAGGTCGCTGCCGCTCAGCAGCAGCTCAACGGGATCGCGGCTCGTCGAGATCGCTGCATTGACGCATATCATTTGTCCCGACGCGATCTCGGCAGCGAACGTTTCGGTGGCGCGTTGCGCCAGTGCGGGATTGGCCTCCACCGCGACTACCCGATATCCGGACTGCAGGTAGTACGCGCTGTCCGCTCCGTCGTACATGCCGATATCGAAAACCGTACGCATCTGTGTTTCTCCGTTCCAAATCGTCGTCTGGGACACCCTGCTCCTCATGTCGACGCCTTTGCACCAGGACGCGGCGTTCCATCGTAATCCAGGTTCAGGCCTCTTCACCTTGCCCATTGGGTCTAATCCGGTTTAAAGTTCGCTCTGGCCAGAGGCAAGGACCAGAGCGACCTTTTTGCAACGCCATGCCGAACAACGCATCCTTGAAGTATATCTTGGGAAGAAATGGTGACGCCCCGTGGTGTCGTGCAGCCGCCTCGGCGCCTAGGTTCTGACGCTCGATAAGCCGACAAAGCGGCTGCATTCCGCCGCACGGGTGCCGACTTGGTGTCGACAGGCCCTCCCCCGGCAAAGCCGCGCGGTGTCACGTGAAAGGGTGCCAGCCGCCTCGTGCGGAACTCACAATGAGCGCAAAAGCGCATCCAAATCGCCCGCAACCTTGCTCCAAGTGTAGTGCTCTAACACGACCCTTCGAGCACTCTCGATTATAGAGAGCCGAAGGCGTTCATCTTCGATGAGTAATTTGATTGCAACCGCTATCTTCTCGGGTTCATCAGCTCGCATGTAGTCGATGCCTTCCCGTGCCATGCTAACGGCTTCAATTCCTAGCCCGGTTGAAACGACAGCCAACCCCATGGCAAACGCCTCAAGCACTTTATTCTTCAATCCACTGCCAATTCGCATGGGATTCACCATGACGGGGTATTCATCCAGGACTGAGCAAATATCGTCGACGAACCCCGTGAGGCGAATACCGTGGTCTCGCTTTGCCGCCTCTACAAGCCAACGCTCCGCATCCTTGCCGACCACGCACCATTCAATTCCGGCGGGTGCCAAGTAAGGGCGATAGACATTCTCGTAGAAGAAACGAACGGCGTCGCTATTCGGCTTGAAGGAAAGATTTCCCCAAAAGGCCACCCCCCTGCGTTTAGCGACAACACCATTTGCGTCAAATGTCTCCGCAAATTCGGTCGAAACTCCGTTCGGTATTGTGCTGATGTTTGAACTTTTACCGGACAATCTACAAACTGTATGAGAATCCGCATCATTGATTGTCGTTACATGATTGAACCAATGAGGCAAACACGCTTCCGCCCTGGCAAGGCGCGCGTGCATCAAATGCGATTTTAGACGTGTTTTCAGTTGAAGGGGCCACGGTGGTAGAAATTGTACTTCCCTGGTCAACGTTAGAACTTCACTGTCCATGAGATCGAACAGTATCTTCTTGTTGCTCGAAAACGGCCTGACGAACTCCGCCAGAAAGAGGCTAAAGACAATTATATGGCTGATACTGTTCTGTTCACAAATGTCAGCTATGGCATTGGTAACCTCTGAAAAGTGATGCGGGTAGGAAAGCGAATAGTAGTTTGAATCATTTCGACGGAAGTGCCTCTTCAGCGAGGGCCTTGTTGCAGGGAGACTTGGCGCGTCGTTCATCTCTTTAAAGACATCGGCCAAACCGACTATGCGGTCATTGAACTTATCGAGCGAACTGAGATTGACCGTCAAAAGGTACAGCTCATGCCGCTTCGCTAGCTCACGGCACAGGTGCCACACACGAAGATCATGGCCGTTACGCAGATTAGCGAGCCGTTTATGGGTGATCACGAGGATGCGCATCATGAGAACTCATTGACTGTCGATTGAGCGGCATCACGATGCTCGCTGACCAGACCTTTGGCTCGGCCTGCTTTGACCGACGCCCGGCTGGCTCGTTGAAGCAACGGGAGGCGCGCTCCCCCAGTGTATCGCAGCGTTTCGCTCGCCGCGACAACTCTCGTCCTCTCCTAGCCGAGGATGGCACTGCGCGTGGTCCCCACCCTGTCGCTTCCGGACGCCTTCGTGTTGCGACCACGCCGGCGCTGGCCGTCGACCTTCACCCTGAACCCGTGAGACGTACCGGCGTAACGTTTGCTGATGCTTCAGATTGATGATCGGGTCGAACCGCGTCCGGCAGCGGTCGCTCAGTCCTGCCCTCCTCCACGCTTAGACGCTGTTCCAGCCTGCTCGCGCGGATGCGTCCATCAAAGAGGTCGCGCAGCACGGCGACAATGATGCCAAGAAGCAGTCCGCCACCGAGCGCTATTCCAAGCACGTTTCTAGGTCTTGGCCAGCTCGCCCTCAAAGGAGGCAACGCTCCGGTGACGAGACTCGCCTCAAAAACGGGCGATGATTGTTGTTGCGTCGCTTCTGTCTTACGCAGCACGCGGCGAAAATTATCATAGGCGCTTCTTGTCGTTTCCGCAGCGGCGACCAATTCGTCGATGGTCGCAGCTGAGTCCGCGGGCTCTTTCGGATTCTTACGATAATCCGCCAATGCCGTTTGGGCAGCTAATGCTCGAGCGCTCAATTCGTTCAGTCGATCCTTAACCCATCTCTCGTCCTGCAGGCTGGCCGTGTCCAATTGACGGGTAATGTATTTTTCCGCAACGGCGTTTAGGATCTGCGCCGCTCGATCAGGATCTCTGGACTCGAAGGTAATCTCCACAAGATACGTAGGGCCGACACGCTTGGCCGAGAGTCTGCGTTCGAACCGTTCCACGGCGTACCGCACGGCGCTAGCTTCCGTCTCCGGCTTGGTCCATCCGAGCAGCCGGGATATCGTGCCGCTACTTTGGCCAGTCGCAAATTCCGGGTCTTGAGCAAGGCCGAGCTTCTCGATCACGGCGCTAGCGATGGCCTCGGACTTCATGATTCCGATCTGGCTTTCCACGACCGTCGACGTCGCCGCGGCGTCTACAAGGTTGCCTTTCGAGTTTACGATCAATAGGGCCTTGGCGGTGAACGTCGGTACCGCGGTAATGAGGTAAAGTACGGCAACGCAAAGCGCCGCGAGACCTGTCAGCGATATGATCGGTACATGGCGTCGTATGAATGCCAGCACGGCCAGGACTTCCGCCAGCGACACTACCGGCTCTGGACGATATTCAGGCCGCCTATCGTCGCGATTTGTCCAACTATCGGTCCTGCTTTTTTGCAACATTTTCCTATCAGCCTGATGGTGTACGCTCAAACACGCGTGACAAGTCGCGTGGCTTCCAACTTACGCAGCACGTGGCGAAATTATCATAGGCATCCCTGGACGATTCCGCAGCGGCTAACGATCCACACGAAAGGCCGATTGGTAGGAGGTGCGCAGCAGACGCAAAGGCGTCAATAGGCATTCCAATACGCCTTTCTTGAAAGAAGGGTCATGACCATGATCTTGAGATCGAGAAGAATTGACCAGTTGTCGATATAGTACAGGTCGTGCTCCACACGCCGCTGCATCTTCTCGAGGGTATCGGTGTCGCCACGGTGGCCGTTGACCTGCGCCCAGCCGGTAATGCCCGGCTTGACGTTGTGTCGACGGGAGAACGACAAAATGAGCTCAGCGAACACGTCGTTTTGCGAGGTCGCGTGTGGACGGGGCCCGACGAGCGACATGTCACCCGCCAGGACATTGAACAGCTGCGGAAGCTCATCGATATTAGTACGGCGCAAGAAATGTCCCAGACGAGTCACTCGTGGATCGTGTTTGACGACAGGTTTGAAGTTGTCACCGTCCTCCATCACCGTCATCGTTCGGAATTTCAGGACACGAATGCACTCGTTATTGTAGCCGTGCCGCGTCTGACGGAACAGCACCGGCCCGCGGGAGTCTAGCTTGATCGCGAGCGGAACGATGACGAAAAGGGGACTAGCGATAATGAGGCCAGCAATTGCAGCGGCAATGTCGAATGCTCGCTTGATTGCGCGGTTGAAAGGAGTGAGCGGGCATTGGAAGATCCGCATTGTCACGATGTTGCCGAACTGAGTGATCCGCGACACGGCCATGAGGTCGATGGATCCAACGGGGACGACGTGAACGTCGACCGGCAGGTCCGATAGAGCGCCGGCAAGCGCGAGAGCAGTCGGAACATCCCGCTCCGACGTCAAAATGACAATGTCGTCCGCACGGAGGGGCCGGCAATTTGCGACCAGTTGGCGAGTATCGGATTGCACCTCGACCGCGGTGGGACGGGCCACGACTGAGGTGCCAGCGCGAGCCGCCGGAAAGTCGAACGAACGGATGGTCCGAATTCCGGTGGCACCTGCTCGAGCGGAAAATTGGGAGCAGTGCGTCGGGTCCCCTACGAGTATGATGCGCCGGGCGTCGATCAACCCTGATGCAATCGCAGGCTGAAGCAGCGAGAACCATATTGCCCGTGTGCAGAGCACCGTAAATAGGACGCTCACGGACTGCGCGACAATGGTCGCACGCGAGTAGCCTTCTGAGATTTTCAGAAGGAATATCGTCGCGATGAAGAAGGAGAACACGAAGAAGACGCTGCTGGCGCCGCTCCATAGAAATACGTGCCGGGGCTGTGTCTGAATCCGGGAATATTGCCGGAGCCCCAGGGAAGCAAGCAACTGCAATGTGGCGATCAGAAGCGATTCCTGCACGTACTTGGGGGCGTCAGGCGAGTCCTGCATGATCAAATGATAAAGGACGGCTGCGGAATACGCCGCCACGGCTACTAGTAAGAATTCCGTACTCGCTGCCAAGGCTAATAGGGCGACCAACCGGCGCCTTCCAACGCCCGCTGGGATCGCGCTTCCGGCATCGATGGAACGTGCCGGAGGCTTGATCGAGGCGGGCCAATTGGAAAAGGACGCATAAGTCATAGTACTCAGCCACCCAACCAATTACTTCAATTTCCAAAGTCAGTACCATTCCGACCACTGGGTGAAAATTGCCTATAAATGGGTACCGGGAGGAGTACCTACGATGGTCGATTGAGCTGCGCCGCTCCGGGACTAAATTGTCGGCACTAGAAGACGGATCAAACGATCATGGCGAAGACCGCACTGAACGTTTCATCGCCATTGAGGAATTAGAACGGTGAGTTTGCGGTCGTCCGTCGGCGGTTCTTCGACAGCAGCGATGTCGGCGCGCTGCTGTCGGCGGACGGACTTGAAGGATTTCACCGGATGACGAAGGATTTCACCGGATGAGCAGGTTGGTGCAGAGAGTAGCCGTCTTATCGCACTCGATGTTGCACAATCGTTTCCCTATCGATGTGTTTGGCCGCAACCTGGGCCGCTGCATCAAATGGGGCTTGGTGGCCTTCGGCCTGACGGCTCCTGTCACTCAAGCAAACGCTGAATATCGAATCGGCGTCGGAGACGTCCTAGAGATCGGGGTGGCGGGCGTGCCGGAGCTACGGCATCGCGCTCCAGTCCAAATGGACGGGAGTATTTCGTTGCCACTGGTCGGAATGCTTCCAGTAGCCGGACTGCCCTTGCCGCAAATCCGAGCCCAAATCGGCGCCGCACTGGCAAGCAAGGTGTTTCGACAGAGGTCTGCGGATGGTCGCGAGTCCGTGATCGTGATCGACGCGGGTGAGGTCACGACGATCGTGGCGGAGTACAGGCCGGTCTACATCAACGGCGATGTGTCGAAGCCGGGCGAGTACCCTTATCGTCTCGCCACCACCGTACGCCAACTCGTCGCCGTGGCGGCAGGCTACGACATCATGCGCAACAGAATGAGCGACCCGTATCTTGAGTCGATAACCCTGAGAAGCGAGTATGGTTCGCTCTGGACAGAGCTGGCCAAAGAACAAGCACGTATGTGGCGCATCAAGACCGAACTTGGAGAGGGAGCCCAGATCAGTTCAGGCGCTCTGATGGACGCGCCCTTAGCTCGATCGGCGATCTCGGACATCGTTAATGCAGAAACGGAATATCTGAAGACCAAGCAGAGTGATTATCAGCAGGAAAAGACGTACCTCCAGCGCGGAATTCGACAGGGAGACGACGAGGTCCGCGTGCTGTCAGAGCAGCAGAAGAAGGATGAAGAGGGACTTCAGGCAGATCTTGACGATCTGCAGAAAACGACCGACCTCTTCAGCAAGGGCTCCTTGATCAGCCCTCGCGTCACGGATGCGCGTCGCGCCGTACTGCTGTCAGCGACCCGGAAGCTGCAAACCTCCGCACAACTGCTGCAGGTCAAGAAGCAGCAGGACGAGTTCGTCAGGAAGCTGGCGAAACTAGATGATCAGCGGAGGCTCGACCTGCTCCGTGAGCTGCAAGATACCAGCGTAAAACTCAATCAGATTCGCGAGAAGCTGCAGAGCGTCGGCGAGAAGCTTCAATACACTGCCATGGTTCGATCACAACTGGTGCGAGGAGCCGGCAACAACGCGGAGATTGCCATCATCAGGAAGAGCGATACGGGGCCGGAACGGATCATCGCAAGCGAAGATACCGAACTGCAGCCGGGTGACGCCGTCGAAGTCAGCCTACAATACCAGGACGGTCCTGTCGTCCCTGCCCGAAGGCTAAGCAGTTCGGATATTCCGTCAGGAACAAGTCGGACCGATGCGACCGCAGGCGAGTCGGTGCGCGTCGGGCAGAAGTAACGAGCGCCATTCCAATTCCCCAACGAGAGATAGCCGTCGCCTGGTCAGGTCGGCGACCAGGTACGCCGACCGCGCAAGCACGAGGGATATCTTGTAACCGTCGCAAACAGTCGATCTGTCCCGTCGCCGGGGGTATTTTTCGCAGTGCTGGAGTCGAGGCGATATAGAACGTGGTGAAGATCCTAGTAGCGGGCGGCGCCGGCTATATCGGAAGCCACACCTGCAAGGTATTGGCGCGCCATGGGTTCGAGCCGGTTGTCTACGACAACCTGTCCCGCGGAAATCGTTGCACCGCGAAATACGGCATATTCGAATTGGGTGACATCGGTGACGCCGCTCGGGTTCGCTCGGTGCTCGAAAAGTATCGTCCATCGGCACTGATGCATTTCGCCGGCTATGCCTATGTTGGCGAATCTGTCGCAAACCCCTTGCTCTATTATCGCAACAACATCGGCGAAACCGCCTCGCTGCTTCAGTCTCTGATCGGTTTCGCGCCAACGCCGGTGGTGTTCTCCTCAAGCTGCGCCACCTATGGCGCAGCCGATCAGATCCCGATCTCGGAGGATCATCCACAACGACCAATCAATCCTTGCGGCTACTCGACCCTTGTTGTCGAGCGGATGCTTAGAGATCTCGATGCGTCTCACAATCTTCGTTCGGTCTCGCTCCGCTACTTCAATGCTGCGGGCGCCGATCCCGAAGCGGAAATCGGCGAAGCTCACGAGCCGGAAACCCATTTGATCCCATTGGTCCTCGCAGCCGCCCGTGACGGCACCGCGATCGAGATGTTCGGGAACGATTACGACACGGCTGACGGAACTTGCATCCGCGATTACGTACATGTGCTTGATATCGCTGACGCGCATGTGAGGGCACTCAAGTATCTCATCGAAGGCGGAGCCACTTGCGCGGTCAACCTGCCCAATGAGCGGGGTTACTCGATACTGGAAGTCGTCTCGACAGCTGAGCGGGTTACGGGCAAATCAATCCAGGTCAAGCTCGTGCCGAGACGGCCTGGCGATCCCGCAGTCCTGATCGGCGCAAGAAAAGGCACGAACCCTCTTCGGCTGGAAGTCAGATCGGTCTTACCTGGAGGTTCAGATCCGCCACGCTTGGAACTGGATGATGCGACAATCGTGAGCGCTCGATGGCCGGTCCCGGGGCGAGCGCCGCCGCCCGCGGCCAAATCCGTCAGAGGTAGCTCGTAAAGCCCAAATCTCCGCGCCTCACGGGCGCGACTTGCAAGTAATGTGATTGCGCATTGCACCGAGGCTGGTTGAGCGAAAGCGGAAGGTGTCCGAGATGATCTTAGTGACCGGAGGTGCCGGCTACATTGGGTCTCACGTCTGTATAGCATTGCTCGATGCCGGGCTCGATGTCGTCGCGCTCGATAATCTCTGCAACAGCAACCAATCCTCGCTCGAGCGGGTGCAGTCCGTCTGCGGACGTTCGCTCGTCTTTCGGAACGCGGATATCCGCAATGAAGAGGTGGTCTACGACCTCATTCGTACCTGCGGAGTGACTGCGGTCATTCACCTCGCGGGACTGAAGGCCGTCGGCGATTCCAACGTATGGCCCATGAGTTACTACGAGAACAACGTTCTGGGAACGATGCGGCTCGTGTCGGCCATGAACAGGGCGGAGGTCAAGACCCTCGTCTTCAGCTCATCCGCGACGGTCTACGGTGTACCTCGATATCTTCCGCTCGACGAAAAGCATCCGCTCGGCCCGACCAATCCATACGGCCGCACAAAGCTCGTCATCGAAGAGATGCTGAAGGACCTCTGCAGGTCCGACGAGGGTTGGCGGATCGGCAATCTGCGCTACTTCAATCCGGTTGGCGCGCACGAAAGCGGGCTCGTCGGGGAAGACCCGCTGGGCGTTCCCAGCAACCTCTTACCGTTTGTGGCGCAGGTGGCGATTGGACGGCGGGAGAAGCTGCAGATCTGGGGAAACGACTATGACACGCCTGATGGCACCGGAATCCGCGACTTCATTCATGTGGTCGATCTCGCATCCGGGCATTTGAGTGCCTTGCGCCGGCTCAGGCAACCCGGTCTGATCACGGTCAATCTTGGAACGGGCCGCGGCAGCAGCGTTCTGGACATCGTCCGCACGTTTGAATCTGTGTGCGGGCGATCAATTCCCTATGAAATCGGGGAGCGCCGAGCCGGTGATGTCGCCGCCTGCTATGCCGACCCGACGTTTGCGAAGGACACGTTGGGCTGGGCGTCGACGCGAGCGTTGGAACAAATGTGTGCGGACCATTGGCGCTGGCAATTGCAGAACCCCAATGGCTATCAGGGCAGCGGGCTTCCGAAGGTTCGGGAGCGGTCCAGGCATCTTCGTCGTCATGCCTGAGTGCGCGAGTCCGAGGTGTTGGAATGCGCACCGGAGGGTCTGACCGCAAGAGTGGGGTTCGGGGCGAACGGCGGCAGCGTATATGCCGCCCGTGAGAGGTAGCTCGTAATGACCCAAAATCTCCTCACCGCGGAGCAAGGCTGCAGGTAAGATGCCGGCGCGCATGGGGATTTGCGATGCCACACTATCGTGTGTACGTTCTGGACGAGCACGGCAAATTGGGAAGCGTGGTCAACCTTCACTGCCCTGACGACGCGTCCGCAACCAAGCGGGCCGGGCAGTTGGCGGATGGCCACGAGGTTCAGCTTTGGCGACTGGTTGCCGAACTCAAATTCGACGATCCGCAGCACCGATCCAAACGGCGGCGCAGTGTCCGTGCACCAGTGCACTGAGCTCGATTGATGGTGCGCTTCGTCTCGCGTTCAACTCCCGCAGCCCCGGTGCAAGCCATATCAGTACGCTCACTAAGGACGTTGGCGCGTCATCGCGTCGGGATCTTGGCCCAATTGCTTCATCACCCAGCCCGCCGCCGCGGAAAGCGCGAAGCCGACGCAGGCCGAGAACGCATCGACCATAAAATCCTCGAATCTCGCGTGCCGTCCCGGCATCCACAGCTGCGTGATCTCAAGCAGGCCGATCAGGCCGACGGCGAGCGCTGAAGCAGTCAAGCGCCGCTGTGGATAGGCAAGACCGAAGACAATCCCGATCAGAAGGAAGGCGACCGCGTGATCGCCTTGTTGTCCGAGAAAGGGGTGAGGCCGAACGTCCTGAGGTCCGAGCGTTACAATGGTGACAGCGGCCGCGAGCAGCCACGCGATAAGCCGAAGAAGCGCGATGATAGCCACTAAAGGGCCTCGATTGGCAGCCCCGCCCGGGGCTCTTCACTTCCGAGACTCGATTTCGAGAACATGCTCCCTCCCCTCACCGAAAACGGCAGCCTCAATAGTCGCGCCCTTCAGCCGGTATCCTTGCACGCTGCGCCGAGCCGCGAACCTCGAACGATCCATTCGGCTGCAGCGCTCCCAGTTCGAGTCAGATCAACCTGCCAGTTCCACGCTGAGCTGATGGGACTGTAGCAGGGTGTGTTCGTCTGCAACGGCGGTAGGTAGCGGCGTTGTTTGCTCTGGAGCGATCCCGTTGTCTGCTGCGGATATTCTTTCGACCAAGTTTCATGCGCCACCTGAGCGGTATCAGATCAATCGTTACCACTGCTCCTGATATATGAGTGCAGGATTCCTGATGTACATGAACGAAAGGAGAGTACTCCAAAAGGATTGGACACTGAACCACAATCGGGAAGTCGCTCCGTGCAACGACTCGGCGATGCGGGCTTGCGCGCTTGCCCTGGATCAGCACAGCGACGCTCGACATACAATTTCAAATGGCGGTTGATACAGGTTGGTCCTCACATGGAATATCGATCCATGGCCGCTCATAAGCGCTGTTTGTTGGCAACAATAGCCTCCGCCTTTCTCAGGATTGCAGGATTGGGGGCAGCGCAATGGCGGGTCTAGGAAGACGCTACCTGCAGGCGCAGGAACGGACGGCCCCAGGCTCCAGCCGCTGGGGCCGTCTCATTGTTCATGGCTTGGATGACCGGGCACAGTCCGTAGCCTAACCCAAAAGTGGTGGGGAGGGTCCTCCATTCGAGCTATATGACTCGCGTAAAGATGGAGCGCATAATGAGGCATCTGGGGGCATCTGAACGATATCGTATCGCCACGCGACAGGTGATTACAGATGGCTCGCACGGTCATGCTCAACGGGGACGTGAAGATCTCCCTCGCGCGGGGGACGCGGAGAAGATGCGCCCCCCTGTGGATGGCGGTCATGCTCGCTATGATTTGGGCGGCGGAAACGGAGGCTTCCCAGGATCAAGCGCGGCACCTCGCAGACGCGCAACAGGCGACGACCGCGCGCGATTGCGTTTCTGAGGAGTTCAAGACGTTGCTGCCGCGCCCGGGTGGCAGCGACAGATCGATACAGGTTGCGCAAGCGACGACTAGTGACGCTGGGGCCCTGCAGCAGGCTCCGAAACAGCAACGCGACTGGGCAGAGTCGCTGTCGCGCGAATTGGCTTTAGCAAGGCGCGACATAGAGTTACTGCAACATCTCGAGCAGGAGCATGATCGGGTCGAGTCGTTGGTGCAGGCACTTGACGATGCGCGGCGCGAGGTCGAAACGCAAAAGGCCTTGGCGGCGAAGGCCGTCGAGGAAGTTTCCCGATCGAAAGAAGCTTCCCGGCCGAATCAAGCGGTCGAGAGTGGCGCGGCTGAGCTGCAGGCAATCCTGCAGGAGGAGCGCGAGCGATCAGGGCGGCTGGAGCAGGATCTCGCGGCCGCGCGGCGCGATGTCGAAACCCAAACCGCGCTGGCGACGAAATCAGGTGAGGAAATATCCTCGCTGAAGCAGGCGGGAGAGCCCGTCGCTACGGAACTGCAGAAGACGCTGCAGCAAGAGCGTGAACGGTCGGCGCGGCTGGAGCAGGATCTCGCAGCCGCGCGGCGCGATGTCGAAACCCAAACCGCGCTGGCGACGAAATCAGGTGAGGAAATATCCTCGCTGAAGCAGGCGGGAGAGCCCGTCGCTACGGAACTGCAGAAGACGCTGCAGCAAGAGCGTGAACGGTCGGCGCGGCTGGAGCAGGATCTCGCAGCCGCGCGGCGCGATGTCGAAACCCAAACCGCGCTGGCGACGAAATCAGGTGAGGAAATATCCTCGCTGAAGCAGGCGGGAGAGCCCGTCGCTACGGAACTGCAGAAGACGCTGCAGCAAGAGCGTGAACGGTCGGCGCGGCTGGAGCAGGATCTCGCAGCCGCGCGGCGCGATGTCGAAACCCAAACTGCGCTGGCGACGAAATCGGGTGAGGAAGCAGCCTCGCTGAAACAAGCGGGGAATAGCGTCGCTACGGAGTTGCAGAAGACGCTGCACCAGGAGCGCGAACGGTCGGCGTGGCTGGAGCAGGATCTCGCAGCCGCACGGCGCGATGTCGAAGCCAAGGCTACGCTAGCGGCAAACGTGAACGAGGACCTTTCGCAGCGAAGTCGGGCGGCGAAGGCCAGTGCCGAGGACTTGAGGCAATCGTTGCAGAAGGAGCGCGAAAGGGCCGACAAGCTTTCGCAGGATTTCTCCCTGACGCGAAGCGCTATTTATGCGTATCAAGCGCAAACAGCGCTGTTGGCGAAAGCCAGCGAAGGCCCGTCCCTGCCGAAGGCGGCAGCAGGAGGCGATGCGGTGGAGTTGCAGAACTCCCTGCAACAGGAGCGGGATCGGACCGGCCAGCTGGAGCAGGAGCTTGCGGCTACGCGACGAGATATTGGTGTGCAGACGGCGCTGGCTGCAAATGCCAGCGACGAAGTCGCCAGGCTAACGCAAGCAGCAGAGGCTGGCGCCACGGAGCAGAGACGGTCGATGCAGAAAGAGCACGCGAGAGCCGAAGCGCTGGCGCAGGATCTCTCGATGGCACGGAGCATGATTTACGCATACGAGGCTCAAGCGGCCAAAGCCAGCGAGGAAGCAGCACAGCTAAAACAGGCTGAGGCGAACAATTCCGCCTCCTTGGCGCAATCGGAACGCGAGCGCCTGCGGGCTGACCAACTGGCCCGGGATCTCGCGAAAGCAAGCCGCGATCTCGACGCACAGACCGAGCGCGCGTCCAAGGCAACCGAGGAAACCGCTAGGATCAGGCAGGCCGGAGAGCACGACTCGGCCGGACTGCGCAGCTTGTTGCTGCGTGAACGCGAGCGGGCCGAGGGACTGGAAAGGGATCTCGCATCGGCGCATCGAGACAACGGCGCGCTTGCAGCGAAGATTCCCTCCGCTGCGTCTCCTCCGGCTACCACCGGCAAGGCCGCGCGCGAGGAGCCGCTGTCAGCGCCCGCACGGCCAACCCAGAATCGGCCCGTCCAGGACAAACCAGTCCAAGACAAACCAGTCCAAGACAAACCGGCGGCCAGAGACAAGCCAGTCCAAGAGCAGGAGATAGCGGCGCGCAGCCAGGGCGATGCTCAGGCTAATCCTAACGAAGGGGTGCAAGCCGCGAAATTGATTGCGCGCGCGAGCGTACTGCTTGAACAGGGAAACATCGGCGCGGCGCGGATCGTGCTGGAACGTGCCGCTGAGATGGGCAGCGCTCGAGCAAGCTTCGTGCTCGCAGAAACCTACGATCCGCTGATCCTTCCGAATTTCGGAACATATGGAACGCAAGGCGATCCCACTAGAGCGCAAAATCTTTATGCGCGGGCCGAAGCTGGAGGAATCAGGGAAGCGAAGACGCGATTCGAAGCGTTGCGCCGATAGCACGGACTTATGAGGCGATTTTCCCAGCCGACGTGCGCCATCAGGGATCGGAGCGCAGACACGGATGCGGCGTGCGTAGAGGAGTTTGTTGATGAAAAGAATCATAGAATTGCACCGGCTGCTGTTGCTCGTGGCGCTCGCATCATTGCTCCTGGCCATTCAACCCCGGGCGGATGCGCGGCCGCAAGACATTCGGCCTCACAAGGTCCGTCTGGTACGGCCCGAGCCGCCGCAGCCAAGGCCTGAGGTGACCTCTATGAACGCCTGGACGATCGGCTTGGCCGGAGGTCTCCTCGAGGGCGCGCCGATCCGCCTGGCGGCGGAGATCGCGCGTGTGGTCGACGATGGGGATAACCTCCATGTCCTGCCGGTGGTCACCCGCGGGGCCACTGAAAACGTGAACTCCCTGCTCTATTTGCGGGGCATCGATGCGGCAATCATCAACTCCGACGCGCTCGAGGAGTACAAGAGCCAGGTGCCGGACATCCAGCGACGAATTGCGTATGTCCTGAATCTATTCCCGTCCGAGCTACATATCTTCGTTCGGCCGGAGATTCAGAGCTTGAGCGATCTCGCCGGCAAGAGGGTCAATTTCAATACGCAGGGTACCGCAGCGGCCTATTCGGGGCCGCTGATCTTCAGCCGCCTCAATCTCGAGGTCGAGAAGACGTTCATTCCGCACCAGGTCGCGCTTGAGCAGATGCGCAAGGGCGAGATAGCAGCCGTTGTCTTCATTACGTCGAAGCCGGTGGATGCCTTCGTGCGAGGGCGCTGGGAGCCGGGATTCAAGTTCCTGCCCCTCCCCTACGACGGCAGGTTCGAGGACTACTATCTTCCCGCTGCCCTCGGTGAAGCCGACTATCCTGGTCTGATCAAACCAGGCGAACGGGTTTCAACGATCGCCGTGCCGACCGCTCTGGTCGCCTTCAACTGGCCGACCAAGTCAAATCGCTCCGAGCGCGTCTCACGCTTCATCGACCACCTGTTCTCCCGGATCGACAGATTGCAGGCGCCCGGTTTCGATCCGAAGTGGAAATCCATCAACCTCGCCGCGACAGTTCCGGGTCTTACGCGCGTCCCAGCGGCTCAGGCGTGGCTGGATCGCCAACCCCGCGCAACGCAAGCATCGCAATGACACGCGCCGTGATCCTTCTTCTTATTGCATTCGGGGGTACAGGCGGCATGGCGTTGGCCCAGGATCCCATGACGCAGCTCCGTTCCTGCCTTCAGAAGGAACACGCGGAACGCCTGGCGTGTCTGAATAAATTGACGCGTACCGTCGCACCTCAGCATCGCCTGACGCGCGATGACGACTGGATCGTCAGCCAGACGACCTCTCCAATCGACTACTCACCGATCGCGACCGCTACGACATCTTCGCGCAACGGGACCGGCGAGTCCGTGATGCAGTTATCCATTCGCTGTCGCGGCGGTCGGACGGAGTTGGTGCTCGCGGGACCCGGCATCTCTCGCGGAGGCGGTGATGATACAATTTTCTATCGCGTCAATGATAATCCGGCGGTGCAGGTCGCAGCAGCCGTGCCGGCATTCGGTCCTGGCGTCGCGTTTGCCGGGGACGTTGTTCGATTGGTGCAGTCGCTTCCGGACAGCGGAGACCTTATTGTCCTCTTCTCACCACGGGGCGGGGCGGCCCATGACGGAGCGTTCTCCCTCGCCGGGCTGGACGCGACGCGAGCAAAAATGGCCACGACGTGCAAATGGCCGCGTGCGATCGCGACACCAAATCATTGACGGCATGCAAATGATCTTCTTCGATGGAGGCGTATAATGACCAGGTTTCATCACTTCGCCAAAGCGGTCGCGATGGGCGCGATCGCCGTTCTGGTTTCCACATCCTTTGCGGCAGCGGAACAGGGCGGAAAATACTGGACGCCGGCAGACGGGCAACCTGTCCTGCATAGAGCGAGCCACGCCAAGCAGCACAGGGTGAAGCAGACAACGGCGACGCGAAAGCAGTCCGCGTTTGCCCGTATGGACGATCCGGCCGCGACGAAGAAGAACGAACATCACCTGATCCTGCAGGTGAATACCAACGATACCGCGGCGATGAATCTCGCGCTCAACAACGCAACCAACGTGGCACAATATTACAAAGACGCTGGCGAGAAGGTGAAGATCGAGGTTGTCACGTTCGGGCCCGGCCTGCACATGCTGCGTGAAGACACATCGCCGGTAAAGCCGCGGATCGAGGAGATGGCCCTGAGCACGCCTGAGGTTTCGTTCAAAGCCTGCGGCAACACCCAGGAGAAAATGCACAAGGCCGAGAATAAGGACATACCGATTGTTCGGCAGGCGGAGGTCGTAAAGTCGGGCGTCGTGCGCGTGATGGAATTGCAAGAGATGGGCTGGACCTACGTCAAGCCGTAAGCCGGAGGGCCGGCCATCCGTTTCCAAAAGAGCGAACAACATCCAGGCGGGGCGCGAGGGCGAGCCGTTCCGAAGACATTGGAGTTCACTACGGACCGACTTCGCAATTGATCAGTATCGAGACACCGAAATTGATTTCGTTGCCGAGGGAGCTTGCGAAATTAGAGAGAATTCTGTCCTAGGCGCTGGGCTGTGGTTGCTTCCTCAGCGCCAATGTTGAAGAGCTCGTTGACTGACGCCCAATTGAATATGCCCCTCGTCCAATGTGCACGTTCGTTCACCGTGCCACGGGCTTTCGAGTTCGAGCAGAATTAGGTCATTCGCTGCCGGGGACACGATGTCGGGATCGGCCGAAATCGAGCTCAAGTTTCCACCGGGCTCCCGAATTCAGGTAAAGCCAACCGCCGGTCCTCGCTTGGCTGGAAAGACCGGGACCGTGATTGGCGCCGGATACTACACCAAGAGTCTCCGCGTGATCTTGGACGGATCGAAGGGCCCCATCACTCTTCATATGATGTACCTGGCGATGATCGACAATTGAATGGGCCGCATCCACGGCCCACTTGCAAGCAGGAGAGATTATCGTCAGCGAACGACACGCCCGGAGGTACCTCAGAGGTATAGGCGGCGTCTCATCCCGAGTCAGGCCGCTTTTTGGGCCGATTTCAGCCATCTGTTGTTGATTGTTCATTGCTCGGGGCAGGATCCTTCAACCCGGAGCCTGCGATGCTCAAGCAAATTGTTTTTGCGTATTGCTTGGTTGTAGTCACCTCGCTCAATTCGGAAGCACGGCCATATCGAATAGAACGCGCCACCGAATGCAATGTCACCATGCCGTGCGATTTCTCATACTACTCGCAAGCCTTGAAGCAGCGAACGGAGTTGCGGCACTCGCTGCGGACACACCGGTTAGAGCAGCCCGCCGCGCTCGATACTCTCATTAGCCAACGAGTCGTTGGCGGCCGCCCCGCGGGTTGTCCCTTTGCGTTCTGCGGTTGCGGCGCCGCCCTGCGTGTGTTTGGTCGTATCGTGCCGGAATTGAACCTCGCGGCAAATTGGCTGCGATTTCCCCGTACATCGCCGGCACCAGGGATGGTCGCGGCAAGGCGCGGGCACGTTTTCGTCCTGGAGCAGCATGTCGGGGGCGACGTTTGGATGGCATACGACGCCAACTCAGGTGGACACGCAACGAGAATGCACGCGCGTTCATTGAGAGGGTACACAGTTGTGAATCCGCGCGGTACGCAGATTTGAATACGGTCTTTCAAATCGATGACACACCTGCCTAGCACCGGATGCTTCCGCCGGGACCGAGCGAAGGCACGTTCTCACGGCTAAGTCGCTCCGATTAGCTTGGTCGATATACCTCGCAGGCTCAACGCCCACGTCGGTTCGCGGGCGACTTGGCTAGTGATGCTGGCGGCTCATCGGCGGCCGCCAGCCAGGAGACACGCCGAGTGCCCCCGCCCTCGAGATAGGTATTGCCCGGCGAGACCGTGTTGACGCGAATGCCCTTGCCGGCGAGCTGATTGGCGAGCCCCTGGGTGTAGTGGATGATCGCAGCCTTGAAGATGCCGTAAGGACCCGCGGCGAAATCGACCTCGCGCCCGGAGACGCTGGAGATGGTGACGATTGCGCCGGCCGCGCTCTTCTCCATACGGCATGGCCGCGTTCATGCTGCGCAGGACGCTCTCGGCATGGACCGCAGACAGCGACGCAAGCATCAGGCACAACGCAACGACAAGCCGCTTCATACGCAAAGATCCTGTCTAGCCCGAGGCGCGCGTCTCCGCCGCACCCGCAAAGTCCAGCACGGGCGCGGCTGCGAGCAGCGCCTTGGTGTAATCATGCTGGGGGTGATCGAAGACGTCGTCACGCGAGCCCTGCTCGACGATCTTGCCGCTTTGCATCACCACGACGCGGTCGGCGACCTGCTCGACGGCCGCGAGATCATGGCTAATGAACAGGCAGGCAAAGCCGTATTGCGCCTGGAGCCGCTCGAACAGTTTCAGCACCTGCGCCTGGATGGTCATGTCGAGCGCCGAGACCGGCTCGTCCGCCACGACGAAGGCCGGCGCGCGCACGATGGCGCGCGCGATCGCGATCCGCTGCCGCTGCCCGCCGGACAATTCATGCGGCCAGCGCTTGCGGAGACCGGTCAGCCCGACCTCCTCCAGCATCGCCTCGACGCGCCTGTCGCGCTCGCCTGCCGTCAACCCAGGCACATGGCGCAGCGGCTCGGCGACGATCTCGCCGAGGCGCATGCGCGGATCGAGCGAGGAGTAAGGATCCTGGAATACGAGCTGCGAGGCGAGACGGAAGTCACGATCGATCGTCGCCGTGACGTCCCTGCCCCGGAACCTGATCTCGCCACGCGACGTCGGAATCAGCCGCAGCATGGCCCGGCCAAGCGTGGTCTTGCCGGAGCCGCTGCCGCCGACGACGGCAACCGTCTCGCCCGCGGCGATGTCGAGATCGACGCCATTGACGGCGGAGACGCCGGTATCACGGCGGAACAGCCGCTGCCGCCCGGCAAAGCCGACCTTGAGATCACGCACGCTGACGAGCGGCTCACCGCCCTGTCGCGCCTTGGTCGTGGCACCGCGCCGCGGCAGGGCCTCGACCAGACGCCTGGTATAGGCCTCGCGCGGCGAGAACAGGATCTGCCGCGTCGTACCCGTTTCGACCATCTTGCCCTGGCGCAGCACCAGTGCGCGCTGCGCGTAGCGCGAGACGAGGCCAAGATTGTGGGTGATCAGCATCACCGACGTACCGTGGTCGCGCGCCAGCCCAACCATGAGGTCGAGCACCTCGCGCTGGGTCAGGGTATCCAGCGCCGTGGTCGGCTCGTCCGCGATCAGCAGTTTCGGCTTCAGCAGCATCACCGAGGCCAGCATGATCCGCTGGCGCATGCCGCCGGAGAATTCGTGCGGATAGGCATCAAAGGTCCGTTCGGGATCGCGGATCTGCACCCGCTCCAGCATGTCGAGACAGCGACGCTTGATCTCGCGCTTTCCAAGCCGCTCGTGCAGACCGAGCCCTTCCGCCATCTGCGCGCCGACGCTGATGGCGGGATTGAGCGAGACCATCGGCTCCTGGAACACCATCCCGACGATGGGCCCGCGTAGCGTCCGCATCTGGCGCGCGGAGACGTTTGCGAGATCGACACCGTCGAGCACGATGCGGCCGCCTGCTTTCCGCAGTCCGGGCGGCAACAGGCCGAGCACGGCGCGCGCCGCCGCCGTCTTGCCGCTGCCGGATTCGCCGACGACGGCGAGAAACTCGCCGCGCTCGACGGCGAAGGAGATGTCGTCAATGATCACGGCTTTGCTGGCCGAGACTTCGATACGCAGATTTTCGACCGACAGCAGCGTCATCCGTGCGCCATCCTGGGGTCGAGGCGATCGCGCAGGGAATCGCCGAGCAGATTGATGCCGAGCAGTGTCAGCGCGATACAGAGGCCCGGCGCAATCGAGAGCCAGGATGCCGTCTCCATGAACGGACGGCTCGCCGCCAGCATGTTGCCCCAGGTCGGCGCTGGCGGCGGCACGCCGAGGCCGAGGAAGCTCAGCGCGCTTTCGGCCAGCAGCACCCAGCCGAACATGCTGGTCGCGAGCACCGCCAACGGCGCGATCGCATTCGGCATCACGTGGCGGAGCATCGAATAGACCTCGGAGTTTCCGATGACGCGCGAGGCCTCGACATATTCCTTCTCGCGGATCGACAGCACGGTGCCGCGCCCCACGCGGACGACCGAGGGGATGTAGGCGAGACCGAGCGCCAGGATCAGCCCGACCTTGTTGGCGCCGACCACGATCATCACGGCCAGCGCCAGCAGGATGCCAGGGAACGCGAGCAGTGCATCGTTGATCGCCATGATGATACGATCCGCCCAGCCGCGGACGTAACCGGCGGCGCAGCCGATCACCATGCCGGCCGCAACGGCAAGCAGCACGGTGACAAAGGCGATGACGACGCTGGCGCCGGCCCCTACCATGATGCGGCTGAGCACATCACGGCCGAATTCATCCGTGCCGAGCCAGTGCAACGACGATGGCGCCTGAAGCCGTGCCCGCAAATTGATGCGGAGCGGGTCGAACGGCGTCCAGAAGGCGCCAGTGACGGCCGCACCAAGCAGGAGCGCAATCAGGACGCCGCCGATCGCGGTGTTGGCGCGCATCCTCATGCAACCGTCACTCTCGGATCGAACAGCGGATAGCAGAGGTCGACGATGAGGTTGACCAGCACGTAGATCACCGCCGTGAACAACAGGCAGCCCTGCACCACCGGATAGTCCCGCGCGAAGATCGAATCGACGAGCAGCCGCCCGAGACCGGGCAATGTGAACACGGTCTCGATCACGGCGATCCCGCCGAGCAGATGGCCGAGCACGAGGCCGATCAGCGTCCAGGTCGGTGCAAAGGCGTTCGGCAGCACGTGGCGGGCGAGCACGCGCCATTCCGGCACGCCCTTGGCGCGCGCATGCGTGACATATTCGAGCCTGAGCACCTCGATGGATGCGGCGCGCGCCATGCGCGTGAGCACGCCGATCTCCACCATGGTGAGCGTGGCGATCGGCAGCACGATGAAGGTCGCCGCCTGCCAGACATTTTCGGCGAACGGCACATAGCCGATTACCGGCAGCCATTTCAGCTTGAGCCCGAACAGGAGCAGAAGCAGCAGGCCGAGCCAGAAGCTCGGGATCGACAGCAGCAGCGTAGCGCCGCCGACGACGGAGAGATCGAGCAGGCTGTTCTGCTTCCAGGCAGCGACGAGGCCGGCCGGGACCGCGATGCACGCGGCCGCCGCGACCGCCACCAGCACGATGACGGCGCTGACCTGGAAGCGGTCGAGGATCAGCGGCAGCACCGCGAGGTTGTTGGTGATGGAATGCCCGAAATCGCCGGCCGCCAGCTTGCCGATCCAGTGCATGAACTGCACAGGCATCGGCTGGTCGAGCCCAAGTTGGGCACGAAGCTGCGCCGCCTGCGCGGGATCGGCGGCATCGCCCAGCATCACCTGCACGGGATCGCCGGGGATGAGCCGGACCAGCGCGAAGACCCCGATCGCGACCAGCAGCAGTGTCGGGACAGTCATTGCCAGCCGTCTTGCGAGGTAACCCAACATGACGCCGTCCTACTCGACCATGACGCCCCAGAACCGCGGCTCCGGATAGAGCCAGCCGGCATAGCCCTTGATGCTCTTGCGCAGCGCCGTCAGCTCGGCGCCATTGAACAGCGCGATCATCGGCACGTCGGCGATGAAGCGCTTGTGCATCTCGTCAAACAGCGCCTGCCGCTTCGCGGTATCGTCGATCATCATCGACTGGCGCAACATCTCCTGCCCTTCCGGATTGTCCCAGACCTTGCGCGGCTGCGACGCCTTCGGTCCGGTCAGCATCTCGAAGCTCAGGGACGGATCGAGCCGCGCCGAATAGACGAAGGCCATCGACTGGTAATCGCCGCGGTTGTAGCGGTCGAGCTGCGCTGCCCAATCCATCACCTCCAGCTCGATATTGATGCCGACGGCCTGTGCCATCGCCTGCACCAGCACGGAGGAATCGAACACGAAGCTGTAGCGCTTGTTGGTGATCATCTTGATCGGCTGGCCGCGATAGCCGGCTTCCAGCAGCAGCTTCTTGGCTTCCGCGATGTTCTGCGTGTAGCCGTGCGACTGCGCCTCGCTGTAGAACGGGCTGCCGAGCGGCAGCGCGGAATTGTTGGGGCGCGCGGTGCCCATCATCACGGCGTCGACGATCTGCGCGGTGTCGATGGAGAGCGCAATCGCGCGGCGGATCCGTACGTCCTTCAGCAGGGGATCCCTGGTCTGGAACAGGATGCCGGTGAGGCCGAGCGCGGGCGTGATGCTGAGCTGCACCTCGGGACGCGACTTGAGCTCTTCGAGATCGGGGATCGACAGGCTCATGATGACGTCGAGCGAGCCGCTGAGCAGTCCCGCTTTCGCCGCCGAACTGTCCGGGATCACATTGAAGCGCACGCGATCGACTTTGACGTCCTTGGCGCCGGTGTAGCCGGTGCGCGGCTCGCTACGCGAGACGTAGCCGTCGAAACGGATCAGATCCATATACTGCCCCCGCTTCCACTCACCGAGCTTGAACGGGCCGGTGCCAACAGGGGTGATCCACTTGCCATCGGGGCCGACGGAATCGCGGTGGATGATCGCGGTCTGGCCGCAGTCGGGGCGCGCCAGGGTCGGGAGAAACAGGGCTGTCGGCTGATCCAGCGTAATGGCGACGGTCTGCGCATCCGGCGCCTCGATCTTCTCGATCCGCGCGATGCCGGTGGCGCTGAACTCGGACAAGCAGCGCCATTGCGTCGCCGGGTCGAGCCAGCGCTTCAGCGACCAGACCACGTCATCCGCGGTCATGGCCGCGCCGTTGTGGAACTTGACGCCCTGGCGCAGCCGGAACGTGTAGGTCTTGCCTTCGTTCGAAACGGCCCAGCTCTCGGCCAGCATCGGACCGATCGAGGTATCGTCGCGGAAGGCGACCAGCCCTTCCACGATGTGCGCGACCACCGCGTCCGTATTGGCGTCGCGATTGGTGCCGGGATCGGTCGAGCGGATGTCGGCGTTGAGCCGCGTCCGCAGCAAGGTCTCGGCGCCGGCCTTCCCCAGCGTCGCCAGCAGGGCCAATGCGGCCAGACCGAGCGCCCATGGCGGCGATGGTCGACGCCGCCGCATCACGCCGCCCCCGCCGCAGCCGACCGCTCGAACGCGGCACGCCCGATCTCGTCGATCTCGAGCTTGTAGGTGGTGAACTCGCGGTTGAGCGCCGGCAGCGGCACCGCCTGCATCACACCGCTCGCCGGCTCCATCAGGATCATCGCGACGGAAGCGCTGAGATTGTTGCTGAGATTGCGGCGCGGCGGACGGCAGACCGACCAGGGATAGGCGAACTCGTCGAACAGGGCGTTCTTGACCGTGTCGAAGGTGATGCTGCCGATATGCGGCTGAAGCAGATCGCGGACGCGGATATCGCGGTAGAGACTATCCGGCGTGTTGAAGATGCCGGTGTCCTTGAGCTTGCCGAGCGCGACCGGGCTGACGAAGTGATTGGCGTGGACCAGCAGGCCGTTCTGCGGATGCACCTGGAACGTCTCGTCGGGAGCGCACTCGAAATCGATCGCCACACCCTCGCGATGGCTGACGATCATGTTGTTGGCCGCGGATTTCTGGGTGCAGTAGACGGTGCGCATGGCCAGCGCGAGATGCTCGTTCTCGAGAACCTTGCGGCGGATCAGTGCCAGCGGCACGCCAACCCGGCGGTAGTCGCGGTCGCTTTCGAGATAATTGGCGGTGATCGCGATGCCGACGGCATTGAAGCCGCAGCGGCCGAGCGCGCCGGCTTCGGTAAAGGTCATGAGGTCGGGGCCGTCGTCGCGTCGCACCTTCAGCACCACCGCCGTTTCGGCGCATTCACGCTTCCAGTCCCAGTTCTGGGCGTGGATCAGCCGGTCATTGGCCGTCGCCTGCGGCATCACGACGACGCCGGTGCAACCGTCCGGATCCTCCGGCGTTTTCAGGCGCGCACGGATCGCCGGGTTCGCCAGCTTGATGATTTCGGTGCGGGCGTTGAGCAGGACGATATCCTCGAATGGAATGTCGGCGCCTTCGGCGATGCCGCGCATCTCCTCGATATAGCTCGGCTCGAAAGCTTCGATGACCGGCAGATAATCTCGCACCAGCGCGGCGACGCCGTTCGCATCGAGTGAGAGCTCCTTCAACTGCGCGAAATAGTGGGTCGTCCCCTTCTTGATACGGCCCGCCGCCTTCTGCCCGTACTGACGGCCACGCTCGCGCGGGGGGCCGGAGATTTCGATGAGGGGAAAGGGTTCGACCATGGGACGGCAAATTCCTTCTTGAAGTTCCTTTTGCTTTCTCGTGAAGCCTAATGTATTTTGTGATGACATGAAACAAAAATCTTCTGCCGCGAAATTGGCCTTGGAAAAAGCGCCCCCGAGCCGGCTCCAGCGCGAATTGTCCGCCGGGATCATCGACCTGATCCGGAGCGAAGGGCTCGCGCCCGGAACAAGGCTTGCCGAGGTCGCGCTGGCCGAGCGCCTCCAGGTCTCGCGCACGCCGGTGCGCGCAGCGCTGAAGCTTTTGGCGCGACGCAAGCTTGTGCATGCCGGCGAAAGCCGCGGTTATTTCGTCGCCGAGACCGCCCCTGCTCCGCACAAGGCGCCGCCGAAGCCGAGCCCCGACGATACCGACCGGCTGTTCCTCGCGATCGCGCGCGATCGCCGCGCCGGCCGGCTGCCCGACGAGGTATCCGAGCGCGACCTGATGCGGCGCTATGATGCGACGCGACCCATCGTGCAGCGCGTGCTGACCAAGCTTGCCGAAGTTGCCGCCGTCCAGCGCAAGCCGGGACATGGCTGGCGATTTCAGCCGACGCTTGCCGATACGCAGGCGCGCGACGAAAGTTACCGATATCGCCTGCTGATCGAGCCGGCCGGCCTGCTCGAACCGGGCTTCCAGCTCGATCCGGCCTGGGCCGCCGAGATGCGCCGCCGGCACCAGGAGATGCTGGCGATGCCGTGGAGCGACACGGTCAGCATCGCGCTCTACGAGATGAATGCAGCCTTCCACGAAGGCCTCGCCGCAGCCTCGGGCAACCGCTATCTGCTGGTCGCGGTTCAGCAGCAGAACCGGCTGCGGCGCTTCGGCAATTACGACTGGACCTTCGGTCATGCGCGCGTGATCGTGAACTGCCGCGAGCATCTCGCCATCCTCGACCAGCTCGAAGCCGGCCAGAACGAGGCTGCTGCGGCCCTGCTGCGCCGGCATCTCGAGGGGGCCGCTAGGCTCAAACGCAGCCCTGCCAATTCCGCCGCTCCATCAAAGACCGCCTAACAATTTGCAAGAGTTGCCATGACCATGAATGCGTTCGCCTCGTCCAACAGCCCCCTCACCCGCGAGGCCATGGAGCCGTTCTGGCTGCCGATGACGCCGAACCGCCAGTTCAAGTCGAAGCCGCGCATCTTCGTCGGCGCCGAAGGCATGCATTACGTCACCGATGACAACAGGCGGATTCTCGACGGCATGGCGGGATTGTGGTGCGTGAACGCGGGACATGCGCAGAAGCGCATCGTCGAGGCGATCCAGGCGCAGGCAGCGAAGCTCGACTTCGTCTCCTCCTTCCAGATGAGCCATCCGGCCGCCTTCGAGCTCGCCAGACGCATCACCGAGATCGCTCCCGCCGGCCTCGATCACGTCTTCTTCACCAATTCGGGCTCGGAATCGGTCGATACCGCCTTGAAGATCGCGCGCGGCTATCATCGCGCCCGCGGCGAAGCCAGCCGCATCCGCTTCATCTCGCGCGCCAAGGCCTATCACGGCATGGGCTGGGGCGGCCTGTCGGTGAGCGGCATCGTCCGCCACCGCCGGGATTTCGGTCCACTGCTGCCGGAGGTCGATCACCTCCCGCATACGCATGATCCCGAGCACGCGGCGTTCTCGCGCGGGCAGCCGCAATGGGGTGCGCATCTCGCCGACGAGCTTGCAAAGCTGCTGCTTGTGCACGATCCCTCGACCATTGCCGCTGTCATCGTCGAGCCCGTGACGGGCTCCGGCGGCGTGCTGCCGCCGCCGGTCGGCTATCTCGAGCGGCTGCGACAAATCTGCGACCAGCACGGCATTCTCCTGATCTTCGACGAGGTGATCACGGGCTTCGGCCGGCTCGGCGCGGCGTTCGGCGCCAACGCCTTCGGCGTGACGCCCGATCTCATCACCTGCGCCAAGGGCATGACCAACGCCGCCGTTCCGATGGGCGGCGTCATCGTCAGCGGCAAGGTCTACGACGCGCTGATGCAGGGGCCGGACAACGCGATCGAGCTGTTCCACGGCTACACCTATTCGGCCCATCCGCTCGCCTGCGCGGCGGGTCTTGCCGCGCTCGACGTCTATCAGGATCTCGGCCTGTTCGAGCGCGCGCGCCGCCTCGCGCCCTTATGGGAAGAGCGCGCGCATGCCCTGCGGGACCTTCCTCACGTCGTCGACATTCGCAACATCGGCTTGTTGGCCGCGATCGACCTGAAGGCACGCGACGGCGAGCCCGGTGCACGCGGAGTCGAATGCGCTACCCGCTGCTATGACGCCGGCATCCTGATCCGCAGCAGCGGCGATACGCTACTCATCTCCCCACCTCTGATCATCGCCGAGGAACAGATCGACGAGATCTTTGCCGCCATTCGCCGTGCATTGATCACCATCAGCTGACGGCTAACCTCCAGCGTGGTGATCGCCGCAGGATAGTTGAGGCAATCAAGCGATGCTCTCTCTTCCAATCGCAACAGCACCTGACAGATTGACCTACGCAGGTGCGGTTGCGGTAATGAGACGTGGGGCCACCACGACAATCTGGATCCTGCTTCGGCGTGGCTCATCCAACACGCCAACAGAGTGTGAACCGCGGTTTCACATTGGACGAAGTTCAAGACGCGGCTGATCGAACCAAATATACGCGGCGACATTTGTCGCAACGGCGAATTTCGAACCGATACTCGTGCTCGTCAACGTGGCACAACGGCAGTCGCTTCGATCTCGACGCGCGCTGCCGGCTCGACAAGGCGTACGACCTGGACCAGCGCCATGCTCGGGTAGTGGGCACCAATGACGTCGCGATAGGCCTTGCCGAGCGCCTTGAGATTGGAGACGTATTCGTCCATGTCCACGACATACCAAGTCAGGCGCACGAGATGTTCGGGTGCCGCCCCGCCCTCCGCCAGGATCGCCACGATGTTTTCGAGCGCCTGCCGGACCTGCGCGACAAAGCCGTCGGCAAATTGACCGGCAACGTCCCAGCCGACGACGCCGCCCGTTACGACAAGGCGTCCCTCGGCCATGATGCCGTTCGCATATCCCTTCGGCTGCGGCCAGCCGCTGGGCTGAAGCACCCGCAGACCATCGGTGGCCGCAAGCGGTGTGAGCTTTTCTTGCTTCATTGTGCCAAAACTCTCTGCAATCAGCGCGGCTTCAGCAGCTCACGCGCCACGATCAGCTTCTGGACCTCGGTCGCGCCCTCGTAGATGCGAAGCGCGCGGATTTCGCGGTAGAGGCTTTCGACGATCTCACCCTTGCGCACGCCACGACCACCGAACATTTGCACGGCACGGTCGATGACGCGCTGTGCGGTCTCGGTCGCGGTCAGCTTCGCCATGGCGGCTTCACGCGTCGTCGGGAGCTTCTGGACATCGCGGCGCCAGGCGGCGCGGTAGGTCAGGAGTGCGGCCGCGTCGGTCTCGGTCGCCATGTCGCCAAGTGCGGCCTGGGTCAGCTGGAGATCGCCCAAAGTCGCCCCGAACATGTGCCGGCTCTTTGCATGCCACAGCGCCTCGTCGAGCGCCCGACGTGCAAAGCCGAGGGCGGCCGCAGCGACCGACGCACGAAAGATGTCCAGTGTCTGCATCGCGAGCTTGAACCCGCCGCCGGGCGCGCCGAGGCGGCGGCTCGCCGGAATCCGGCAGCCCGTGAAGCGCAGCGTCGCCAGCGGATGCGGGGCGACGACATCGATCCGCTCGGCAATGCTGAAGCCGGGATCATCGGGAAAAACGACGAAGGCCGAGATGCCGCGCGCGCCCGGCGCCTCGCCGGTTCGCGCAAACAGCGTGTAGACGTCGGCAATGCCGCCGTTGGAGATCCAGGTTTTCTCGCCGTCGATGATATAGTCGTCGCCGTCGGCCCGTGCCGCGCAGGACATCGCCGCGACGTCCGATCCCGCCTCCTTCTCGGACAGCGCGAAAGCCGCGAGCCATTCGCCGGAGCGAACCTTCGGCAGCACCGCCTTGCGCAGCTCCACTGAGCCGCCGAGCGCAATCGCGCCGGAGCCCAGCCCCTGCATGGCGAAGGCGAAATCGGCGAGGCCGTCGGCATAGGCGAGCGACTCCCGTGACAGGCAGATCGAGCGGGAATCGATCGTGGTCGCATCACCGTCGGGCGCTGCGACCGCGCAATCGAGCACCCCCGCCTCGCCCATCGCGCGCACCAGCTTGCGACAAGCGTCGTCGACATCGTTGTGGTCGATCTTGTCGAGAACGCCCGACTGCACGAAGCGGTCGAGCGCCGCACCGATCGTATGATGACGCGGCTCGAAGAACGGCCAGTCGAGCCATTCGCGCCGGATGACCTTTGCAACGAAGCTCATCTGATCCCTCCTCCGCTCACTGCGCGCTAGCGGCCGCGGCGCGCGCCAGATTGGTCTCGTACTGTCCCTTGGCGGACAGATATTGCTTCGGCCAGCTGACCGCGGTGACGCCGATGCGTGCGGCCTCGTGCAGCGTCCAGGCGGGATCGGCAAGATGCGGCCGCGCGATCGCGCAGAGGTCGGCGCGGCCGGCCGCGAGGATCGAGTTGGCGTGGTCGGCCTCGGAGATCGCGCCGACCGCGATGGTCTCGATGCCGACCTCGTTGCGAATGCGATCGGCGAACGGCGTCTGGAACAGGCGACCGTAGATCGGCCGCTCCTCCTTCCAGACTTGTCCCGACGAACAGTCGATCACGTCGGCACCAGCCTGCTTGAACATCGCAGCGAAGATCGCCGCATCGGCGGGCGTGTTGCCGCCCTCGGTCCAGTCGTGGCAAGACAGACGCACCGACATCGGCCGGTCGGACGGCCACGCGGCGCGCACGGCCTTGAACACCTCCAGCGGAAAGCGCGCACGGTTTTCGTGGCTGCCGCCGTATTCGTCAGTCCGCCGGTTGGTCAGCGGCGACAGGAAGCTCGACAGCAAATAGCCGTGTGCACAATGGAGTTCGAGCCACTCGACGCCAGCCTCGGCCGCGCGGCGCGTTGCCGCGACGAAATCATCGCGCACACGGTCCATGTCGCTGCGATCCATCGCACGCGGCACCTGGCTGTGGGGCAGATAGGGCAAGGCCGAGGCCGAGATCAGCGGCCAATTGCCTGTCTCGAGCGGCTGATCGATGCCCTCCCATGCAAGCCTGGTCGATCCCTTCCGCCCGGCATGGCCGAGCTGGATGCCGACCTTGGCGTGTCCGAGGCTGTGGATCAGCTCGACCAGCCGGCGCCATTGCGCCGCTTGCGCGTCGTTCCAGAGCCCGAGACAGCCCGGCGTGATCCGCGCGTCCGGCGAGACACAGGTCATCTCGGCGAAGATCAGTGCGGCGCCGCCCATGGCGCGCGCACCGAGATGGGCGATGTGGAAATCGTCGATGAGCCCGTCCTGCGCTGAATACATCGCCATCGGCGAGACCATGATGCGGTTGGCCAGGCTCAGGCCGCGCACGCGGTGCGGCGTCAGCATCGGCGGCGGCACGCGTTCGCCGTCCCTGACGGCGATTCCCGCGCGCGCAGCGAACCAGCGCTCAAAACCTTCCAGCCAGGTACGATCGCGCAGGCGCAGATTCTCGTGGCTGATGCGCTGCGAGCGCGTCAGCATCGAATAGAAGAATTGCGGCGGCTCCAGCGTGTCGGCATAGCGATGGCCGACCACCTCGAACCATTCCATGGCATTGCGCGCGGCGTTCTGGATGCGCGCGACATCGACGCGGCGCACTTCCTCATAGGCCTCCAGCACCGTCCCGATGTTGTCGTCGCTGTGGCCATGACGATCGAACTGGTTGGCGAGTTCGATGGCATCGTCGAGCGCGAGCTTGGTGCCCGAGCCGATCGCGAAATGCGCCGTGTGCGCGGCGTCTCCCATCAGCACGACGTGGGAGCGGCCGTTGAACACGCTCCATTTGCCGCAGATCAAACGGCTGAAATTGAGCCAGGCCGAGCCCCGCAGATGGCGGGCATTGGTCAGGAGCTTCGCGCCATCGAGCGTTTCGGCGAAGATTTTCTCGCAGAACTCGATCGAGGCTTGCTGATCGAGCTCGCCGAGGCCATGGGCGTTATAGGCCTCTTCCGTGGTCTCGACGATGAAGGTCGAGGTCTCGGCATCGAACTTGTAGATATGCGCCTGGAACCAGCCGTGCTCGGTCTTCTGGAAGTCGAACGTGAAGGCGTCGAACGCCCTCTTGGTCCCGAGCCAGATGTAGCGGTTGGGACGGATCACCATGTCGGGCTGGAACTGCTCGGCATAGCGGGCGCGGATCCTGGAATTGACGCCGTCGCAGGCGACGATCAGGTCGGCCTCGGGAAATTCGAGATCGGATTCGACGTCGCGCTCGAACACGAGCTCGACCCCCAGCGCCTCGCAGCGCCGTTGCAGGATGTTCAAGAGGTGCTTGCGGCCGATGCCGATGAAGCCGTGTCCGGTCGTGCGCTGGCGCGTTCCCTTGAAGACGAGCTCGATATCGTCCCAGTGATTGAAGGCGTCCTCGATCTCGGTCGCACTTTCGGGATCGGCAGTGCGCATCGCCTGCATCATTGCGTCCGAGAACACGACGCCCCAGCCGAACGTATCGTAGGGCTTGTTGCGCTCGACGACGGTGATGCTGTGCTCCGGGTGACGGCGCTTCATCAGCAGGCCCAGATAAAGACCGGCCGGGCCGCCGCCGATACAGACTATGCGCATGATCCCTCGCTTTCGCGCGCCGCGCCATTTGCCGGGCTGCACCCTTCCGGGAATGTCGACCTGCAAATTATTTTAAGTATAAAATATTTCGACGGCGCATGGATTGTCAAGGCGCTTGTCGGAGGCTTTCGAGGCCGCCCCTGCATATCGCTACAATCTTGTGACTGGCTGCAGATTCCCCGCAAGGCCGGACCGGCACGACGAGGATCGGGCCAAGCCTTGAATTTACTTTTGGCACGAACTATCTTGCGAGATGTTTACGACGCCGTCCGTTTTCGACAGACAAGACGCTCCCAGGAGATTCGATTTGGCACTCGCGAAGGAGTCCCCGCCTGTTTCGTCCAAGAATGGGGCCGACCAGGAGGCCGAGTACAGGGCTCAAACACGGCTTTGGCTCCGGCTGCTGGCCTGCACGACCCTGATCGAGGGCGAGCTGCGCCGCCGGTTTCGCGAGGAATTCGATTTCACCATGCCCCGCTTCGACGTTCTGGCTCAGCTCGACCGCGAGCCGAGCGGCTTGGTGCTGGGCGAGCTGCCCAAGCGCCTGATGGTCTCCGCCGGGAACCTGACGCCGATCGTGGACCGCCTGGTCGAGGACGGCTACATCACACGCACGCCCTCGACCCTGGATCGCCGCGTGCAGATCGTCTGCATGACGGTCGAGGGCCGAAAAGCTTTCAGGCGCATGGCGAAGAGCCATGGCTCCTGGCTCGCGGAGCTGCTGGCGGAATTCCCGGCCGACAAACTCGACGGATTGATCGGTGAGCTGGACAAGCTCAAGGGCGCTGTCAGGGATTCGCTGGAAAAGCCGTGAAGGCTCGAGGCGCTAGCGTTGCACTTTGACCCCGGCCGCCTCGCGGTCCCACATATCCGCCGTCACGCCGGCGTCGCGCAGCACGCCCTTCTTGATCTTGCCGTTCTCCGTTAGCGGCATCTCTTTCACGATCCGCACATAACGGGGAATGGCGAAATAGGCGATCCTGCCTTCGCAGTGACGGATGATGTCGACCGGCGCGAGCGATTGGCCGGGCTCCGGCAGGATCGCGGCGGCAACCTCGTCCTCGCCCAATTCCGAAGGCAGCGGATAGATCGCGCAGGCCGCGACCGCGGGATGAGACTGGATGGCCTGCTCCACCTCCCATGAAGACACATTCTCGCCGCGCCTGCGGATCGAATCCTTCATGCGATCGATGAAGCGATAATGCCCGTCGGAATCGCGGACCACGCGATCACCGGAGTGAAACCAGAGATTTCGCCAGGCCTCGACGGTCTTCTGCGGCATGCCGAAATAGCCGGTCGCGAATGCAAAGGGCTCGTTCGCGCGCAGCAGCAGCTCTCCAGCCTGCCCATCGGGAAGCTCCGCATCATCGGCATCGACGATCCGGGCTTCGATGCCCCCGGCGAGATATCCCATCGTTCCCGGGCGGTCGGACGGAATTGCGCCCGCGAACACGAAATTGGTCTCCGTCGATCCGTAGCCGTCGACCAGCGGCACGCCGAACCGTTCAAGAAACGGTCCGTGGATCTGCGGCGGCACGCCGCCGCCGAGTGCGACGCGAAGTCGATGGGCCCCATCGTCTTCTGTCCTCGGCTGCGCCAGCAGTATCGATGCCATGGCGCCGAGCAGATAGCCGACGGTCGCGTTGCGCCGTCGCGCGGCGGCCCAGAAGCCAGAGGCCGAGAATTTCGGCTCCAGCACGTAAGTGCATCCGTTCAGGACGGCCTGATAGAACGCATTCAGCGCGTTGGTGTGGAACAGCGGCAGCGTCGTGAACAGCACATCGCCTTCGCGGATGCCGAGCGCCCGCGCCGAATAGATGCCCCACCAGAACAATTGCGCCTGCGGACAGCACACGCCCTTGGCGGGGCCCGTGGTGCCTGATGTGTAGAGAATGGCCACAGTGTCGCCGGGCCGCACGAGGCTGGCGGCCGCTTGGTCCCCGAGAGCCGGCAGCGGGACTGGCGAAATCTTCGCGCTGCTAGTCTCGGCGTCGGTCCCGATCGTCCAGGCCAGAGAGGGCAACTCGACGTCCGCCCCGACGGTGTCGATCGCGGCAAGGAACGGCTCCTCGACGACCAGGAGAGAGGGCAGCGAATTGCGGAAGATGTGGGAGAGCTGGAAGCCGCGCAGCGCCGTGTTGATCGGCACCACGATCGCACCGAGCCAGGCGCAACCAAGATAGATCTGAAGAAACTCCGGCCGGTTGGAGCACATCAGCGCGACCCGGTCGCCGGGCTTGATTCCGGCGTCGACAAGCGTCTGCGCTGATGCGGCGGCCATCGCCGCAGTCTGCGCGTAGGTCCAGCGCGTCTGCCCGGAGACAAACAGAACGCGATCGCCGTAGCGCTCGGCCTGCCGCGTCAGGATGGTGGAAAGGATCCGGTCGGACGATGGAAACAGCTCGACTGCGCGAGCCCAGGCCGGCGCCGCAGCCGCCTCCCCGCCCCCCGACATCGCGCTGGGCTTCGCCATCGGCGCCTCGCTCACGGCAGCAGCTTGTACTTGCCGTCCTCAATCTGGACCAGGATGCGCGAACGACCATCGACACCGTGCCGATCCGCCGGCGCGTAAGTATAGACGCCCTGCGTCCCAACGACCTCCTTGGTCGTGAACAGTGCCTCGCGCAGCGCCGTGCGGAATTCCGGCGTCCCCGCCTTGGCGCCGGTCGCCATCGCGCGCTTGGCCGCGTCGACGAACACCAGCCAGCCGTCGAAGGAGTATGACGAGAACGAATCCGTCGGGGCCTCGCCATTCGCCTTTTCGAAGGCGACCCGGAAATCCAGCGACACCTTCTGGATCGGATTGCTGGCAGGAAGCTGCTCGGCCGCGGTCACCGGCCCGGTCGGACAGATGATGCCGTTGGCGGCCTTTCCGGCGAGGCGCAGGAAATCGGCGCTGATGAGCCCGTGATTGCCGTAGAGCGGTCCCTTATACCCGCGCTCGGACAGGGCGATGACTGGCAACGCACCGGGCGTGCCGGTGCCGCCGACCATGATGGCGTCCGGGCGTGCGGCGAGCGCTCGCAGCACCTGGGCGGTCACCGACGAGTCGGATCGCGCGTATCGTTCGTTCGCGATAACCTTGATGTCGGCCGCCTTCGCACCTTGCTCGAGCGAATTGTACATGAGGTCGCCGAACGCGTCGGAGAAGCCGATGAATGCGACGGTCTTGAGGCCCCGCGCCTTCATGTGATCGACGATGCCCTGCACGAGGAGCGGTGTCGGCTGCGGTGTCTGCACGACCCAGGGACCGCCATCGCCTGGTGGCACCGGCGCAATCGGGGATACCGCGATCATCGGGATTTTCATCTCGATCGCCGCGGTTGCCATGGCGAGCGTCTGAGGCGCGCCCGACGTGCCGATGAGGATGTCAACCTTCTCCTGCTCGACGAGCTTGCGTGCGTTGCGCGCCGACGCCGTCGGATCGGAGCCGTCGTCGAGTTGAATGATGCGAAGCTTCTCGCCGCCGACCTCACCGACATAGGCCTGGCCCGCCGCGATCCCCTTCCCGTTCGGAATTCCGATCGACGACACCGGCCCGCTGAGGCCGGTCACGAAGCCAACGAGAATCTCCGCCTGCGCGATCTCTGGCACGGCCATGAGCAACACGGTGGAAGCCAGCAGGCTCTTCATCAAATTCATGGCACCTGTCTTTCGTGAGTGGTTTCTTCTGTTGTCTCGTTCGGCAAGCGCCATGCCCTGGTCAGTTCGACCCGACCAGTGCGATGACCCGGAGCGGACTGCCGGAACCGTTCTGGATTTTCAGGGGTGAAGCCACGATGACGGCGCCGGTGGCCGGCAGCTGATCCACATTGCAAAGGCATTGCAGGCCGTAGCGGCCTGCAGCATGAAGGAAGTGATGCGCGGGATATGGCGGCTCGAAATGTCCGGCCTGGCCGGCATCGGTGCCGATGGTCTCGGTGCCGAAGCCGATGATGCCGCGCTCCTCCACCAGCCACTTCATGACGGCCGGGTTCGGCCCCGGCGTGTGCGCGCCGTCATCCCGCAAATTGGAATAGTCGCGCCAGCCCTTCTTGGACCAGTCGGTCCGCAGCAACACCCAGTGACGCGCGGGGATGCGGCCATGCTTCGCTTCCCAGGCCTCGACGATCGGCACCGTCAGCACGAAGTCGGGATCCTGCGCGGCCTCCGCGGAGCAGTCGATGACGCAGGCTGGAGCGATCATGTCCTTGGCCGGCATCGTGTCGACGGCATTGTTCGGCAGGTCCTTGCCTGTGAACCAGTGGATCGGCGCGTCGAAATGCGTGCCGGTGTGCTCGCCGAACGTCACGTTATTCCAATACCAGGCCGGGCCGCGACCATCATATCGCGAGATTTCCTGGATACGGACCGGCGCCGCTTGGCCGAACTCCGGCGGCAGCACGATGACCGGAAAATCCGGACTGAGCGTGAAGGTCAGATCGACGACGCGCACCGCGCCGGAGGAAATCGCACCGGCCAGCTCCAGGAGATTTTTGCTTTGCATTGTCACGTCCTCCGGCTTGGTTGAAATCCGCCCGTCATTTGTCGAGCTCGCGCTCGAGCGCTTTCGGATTGGCCGCGAGACGCTGCCGAATTTCTTCGGCGACGTCCCCGACATACGTCTCTTCAAGGCCGCCCCTGAGCCCCGACACAATCGCCTGTGCGATTGCGCGCGGCGCGACCTTCGGCGGCGGCACGGTCTGGAACCATTCGGTATCGACCGGCCCGGTGAAGAGATTCATGACCTTGATGCCGCCCGGCCGCAACTCCGCGCGAAGGCAGTGCGACAACGACAGGCAGGCCGCCTGCGAGGCCGAGTAGGCGCCAAAGGCGGGCCAGTTCGCCAGCGCGTAGACCGACAGGATGTTGACCCAGGCGACGCTGTTGTTGATGCCGTCGGCGCCGCGCATCCGCATCGCGGGCCCGAAGGCCTGTGCGAGATTGATGAAGCCGAGATAGGCCTGGTCGATCTCGTCCCGCGCGATGCTCGTCCCCTTGCGATCAAGCAGGCCACCCGCGCGCACATACTCCGTCGTATTGACGAGGATATCCACCTTGCCGCCGATGTCGGCGGCAAGGTCGGCAGCAGATTTCTCGTCGGCTGCGTCGAGCGTGACGACCTCAACGCCCTCCTGCCGGCGCAGCAGATCCTCGCCGGAAAACGGCCGCCAGGGTTCGGCCACGCCAACGAACACGGTCTTGGCGCCCGCAGCCTTCAACGCCACGACGGCCTCCTGACCGATCACGCTGCGGCCGTTGGTGACGAGCACCCGCCGGAATTTCGGATCGGCCGTCATTTCCCGCCACTGCCTGTCGTCTGCCATGTTGGGAGTCTCCCCCTCGGGTCGGGCAAACGCCACCGCCTGACCGCTCTTGTCGAGCTGAAACGACATGCGGACCGGCGCGCCCTCGGCGCAGTCGGCATGGAGATGCGCAACGATCGTCGGGCCGCAATCCATCTTGACGAGACCGATCCGCCAGGGCACCCGTTCGCGGAAATAGACGTCGCTCGGAACGCGCGCCGTCGTCTCGGCGAGAAGCGCGCCTTGGCGTGGCGCGTCAGTGAATGCGAGGTTCGGCGACAGGCAGGACGGGCAAGCGTCCCGCGCCGGATAAGCGAAAGCGCCGCAGGCCTCGCAGCGCTGCAGCATGAAGCGCCCCTCGGCAGCCGCCCGCGTAAACCCATGTGATGTCCGGCTGCGCGGCCTCGGGGGCGACGCCGGAAGCGGCGTCCGCAGCAGCGGGTTCTTGCGGCGGGGCGGCTTGATCGGATCGATCATCGTGAAGGCCCTGCAAAGATCGCGGCACCCGAGGCGAGGCCGCGGTCATAGTTGATCATACCGAACCCCGAAGCCAAGCCGAGGCGCGCATTGCTGACTTGCGTGGGGCCCGCGGTTCCCAGGACCTGCCGCAGTCCCTCGACGAGACCAAGATAGGCGCCGGCAGCGCCCGCTTGCCCGACGGAGAGCTGGCCGCCAGAGGTGTTGTGCGGGAAGTCGCCGTCAATGGTGAGATCGTGCGCACGGACGAATTCGGCGCCCTCACCCTTGCTGCAGAAGCCGAGGTCCTCGAACTGCATCATGGTGATGATGGGATAGTCGTCATAGGTCTGCACGATATCGAGGTCGTCAGCTCTCACGCCCGCCATGGCATAGAGCTCATCGATGTCCATCGCCCAGCCGCCGCGCACCTGCATCGGGTCGTCGGCAAAGGCGTTGTGCCGCTCGATCGTCGAGAGCAGCCGCGCGGCGGGTAGTCCGAGCGATGCGGCGGTCTCTTCGCGCATCACCAGAAAGGCTTCGGCACCGGCGCAGGGCATCACGCAATCAAAAAGGTGGATCGGATCGGAAATCGGTCGGGCCGCCAGATATTGCTCCAGCGTCAGCGGCGCCTTCATCAGGGCATGCGGATTGCGCAGCGCATTGGCGCGCTGGGCGACCGCGATCCTGCCGACGTCCTCGCGCGTGACGCCGAAGGCCCGCATGTAGTTGCGCGCAATCAGCGCGAAGCTCGCATTGGCGCCGCCCGCGCCATAGGGATAGACGGCGTCCTGGTTGAAGCGCGAGAAATTCTCGAGCGTCAGGCGGAAGGAATCGACGTGATTGGTGTCGCCCGCCACGCAGGCGACGATGTCGGCGTCGCCGGCCTGGACCGCGCGCGCGGCCTTCCGCAAGCCTGCAATGGCGCTGGCTCCGCCAAGCGGGATCGTATCCAGCCACCGGACGCAGAGCCCGAAGTGTTGCGTCAGCCCGATGCCGCTGTCGGTGCCCATGGTGAAACTGGAGACGCAGAGGCCGTCGATATCGGACGCCTTGATGCCGGCCTGCGCGACCAGCGCACCGAGGGCACGACCGATCCACCATTGCGCGCTCTCGATGGAATAGCGCACATAGGGAATCGTGACGGGAGCCGCCATCACGATGCCGTCGTAGGGTGTGCGCTGGAATTTGTTCACTGGTCGCGCGCCTCAGATCACCGTCAGCCTGACCTCGATATTGCCGCGTGTCGCGTTCGAATAGGGACAACGCTCGTGCGCACCGGCGACGACCTCCTCGGCGACGGCCCTCTCGATCCCGGGCAGGTTGACCTTCAACTCGACGGCGAGCGCATAGCCGACGGGGACTGGCCCCATAGCGACCTTCGCCGTCACCGACGGTTCGGCGGACGGCACCATCTTCCGCGTGCGCGCCACCAGCTTGACCGCGCCGAGAAAGCACGCGGCATAGCCGGCCGCAAACAGCTGCTCCGGATTGGTCCCCTCGCCGCCGGGACCGCCCATCGATTTCGGCAAGGACAGCGAGACCGACAGGAGACCGTCCGCGCTGGCGGCCTTGCCGTCGCGGCCACCGGTGGCCGTCACCTCGGTCTCGTACAGGATCTTTTCGGGGGTCATCATGTCTCGATCTCCAAAGTTCGGCGCTGCCGTCCTAACGCTTGTTGCGGGCGAGCATTGCGCGAAAATCGCTGCGGGCCAGATCGCTGGCGCGACTGAAGCTCGGGCCGCGGCTGGGCTCGGTGCCGTTGAGGCGCCTGAGCTGCACCCACATCTCGGCGCTCTTGAGCGCAACGGCCGCGCAATTGACGACAGGCGCGTGCCCGACCCTCAGGCCATGCTCCCGTCCGATCAAGAGACCGGGAAGAACACCGGCAGGGATCACCACATCGGCGCCGCGCTCCGTCAGCGGCAGCGCGCAGGCGACGAAATCCTTGATCATGCGGGCCTGGGCCGCCTCGTCGCCTGCGAACGCATCGGCAAAATCCTCGGGCTTGCAGCCCATGCCGGTCACGTGAGCGATGCGGTCACCGAGGCCGTAACGTTCCGCCTGCTCAAGGTGCCAAACTTCGAAAACGGGATCGAGCGTGACAAGACCCAGGCGCCGGCCGAGTTGCGATGCCGCAAGCAGCGTCGCTTCGCCGGTCCCGATCACGGGAATGGCGAGCGCCGAGCGAAGCTCGTAGAGGCCGGGATCCTGGAAGTGTCCCATGACGAAGGCGTCGAATCCCGCCTCCTCTGCCGCGATGCCGTTGTCGATGGCCTGGACGGCACAGCGCAGTTCGGCGAGCCGTCCGAACTCACGGTCCGGCGGCGAAATGCCTTCGACGTGGACCGTCGTCCCGGGCGCTGCGATCGCGTTGAGGTATTCCGACAGCAGCGCCATGTAGGGCGCATTCACGCTCGCATCAACGAAGCTCTGCCAGAAGATGCGCATCGTCCTTCTCCTCGAGCGATCCGTCGCAGGATCGGCCGTCGGCTGCCACGATATATTTCAACCATAAACTAATTGAGCCGTCAAATGTGCGCAGCGGCATGAGCGCAAGGCGCTCGCGCAACGCGGCGAGGAGGCCCCTTTCGCGGGACAAAGAGATCAAGGAAATGGCGAAGTCTGATGGAATTGTATGCAACAACATTTTTTTCTGACGGTGCCGTGACACGTGTTGACGGCCCCGCCGGGAATACTTTAGGCTTTAAGTAATCCTCCATCGGTCGCGGCCGATGGCCAAGACAATGATGTTGCAGGGCACCGCTTTTGAGAGACTCGATCGCGTGGACAGTCGTCGGGCTTGAACAGCCCGCAGCAGCAGCATCGCCGGTCGCGCATCGCGACTGCGGCAGTCAATTCCCATCGCATCGAGAGGCGCCCGCCGGTTTCCGCCGATGGGCCCGCGATTTGAGCGGCACGCGTCGCCATGGTTGCTGACGCCCGGCCGAGCGAACTCTTTTCGGCCGCGCCCGGCCTTTGGCGCTGCAGCATTGCTTTCAATCGGTTTGTCGTATCCAGCATCAACGGAGGAGAACGCACATGCGAAAGACTCTGAGCTTCCTCGCACTCGCTGCCGGCGTCCTGGCGGCGCCGGCCGCGCAGGCCGACATCACCATCGGCTTCGTCACGTCGCTGAGCGGTAACGGCTCCTCGATCGGCATTCCCTATGGCCGGGGCATCAACGCCGCCTATGAATACAAGAAGACGATCAACGGCGAGACCATCCGCCTGATCCAGCTCGACGACGGCTCCGATCCCTCGGCCGCGACCCGCAACGCGCGCAAGCTGGTGGAAGAAGAGAAGGTGGACCTGCTGATCGGGACCGCCACCGCGCCGTCGACCATCGCCATGGCCGCGGTGGCGAGCGAATTGAAGGTGCCGATGATCGCGGTCTCGCCGATCGGCAAGCTGCCTGAAACGCCCGAGCAGTGGGTGATCTCGGTGCCGCAGCCGGCCTCGCTCCTGGTCAAGATCATCGCCGACCGCATGAAGCGCGACGGCATGAAGAACATCGGCTATATCGGCTTCTCGGACGCTTGGGGCGATCTCGTCTATAACGGCGCCAAGGCGGCTGAAGCAGCCGGCGACATCAAGATCCAGACCAACGAGCGCTACGCCCGCACCGACACCTCGGTGACCGCGCAAATTCTCAAGGTCATGGCCGCGCGTCCCGATGCCGTGCTGGACGGCGGGTCGGGCACGCAGGGCGCGCTGCCGCTGCTCAGCCTCGCCGAGCGCGGCTTCAAGGGAAACACCTACGGCACGGTGGCGCTGGTCAATCCGGATTTCGTCAATGTCGGCGGCAAGGCGGCGGACGGCATCCAGGTCTCCGCCGGCCCGGTGATCGTGGCCGAGCAGCTTCCCGACGAGCACTTCGCCAAGAAGATCGCGCTGGATTTCCGCGCGGTCTACCAGAAGACCCACAACATCCCGACCACCGACGGCTTCTCCGCCTACTCCTTCGACGCCTGGCTGATCTTCGCCAATGCCGCCGAGCGCGCGCTGAAGACCGCAAAGCCCGGCACGGCCGAATTCCGCACGGCGCTCCGCGATGCGATCCTCAGCACCAAGGAGCTGCCGGGCGTGCATGCCATCTACAATTTCAAGCCGGGCGCGGTGACCGGCGTCGACGAGCGCGCGCTGGTCGTGGTGCGCCTCACCGGAGGCGCCTGGAAGTACACGCCGTAAGCGCAGACCATCAGAACGGGGGAACGGCGTCTCAATGACGAGCGACATCGCAGCCATCCTTGCGATCGACGGGATCGCCACCGGCGCAGTCTATGCGCTGGTGGCGATCGGAACCGTCCTCATCTTCACGGTGACGCGGGTCATCTTCATCCCCTTTGGCGACATCGCCGCATTCACGGCGCTGACGCTGGCCGCGCTCGACGCCAAGCGCTTTCCGGGCACGGGCGCGCTGGTCGTGATCCTGGCCTGCCTTGCGACGGTGATCGAAATCATCTCGCTCCTGCGCAATGGGGAGCTTCGCCTGCTGCCGCGCGCGCTGCTCTTCTACCTCGTGCTTCCCCTCGCCGTGGTCGGCGCCGCCTGGCTTGCCATGCGTGTCGATCCGCCCCTCGCCATCCGGCTCGTGCTCGCCTTGATGCTGATCACGCCGATCGCCCCACTCCTCGATCGGATCGTCTTCCGCCCGATCGCCGACGGCACCGTGCTGCTGCTGCTGACGGTCTCGGTGGCCTTGCACTTCGCACTGGTCGGTCTCGGCCTCTTGTTCTTCGGACCCGAAGGCGTCCGAACCGAGCCGCTGACGTCGCTCTCGACCGAATTCGCCGGCGTGCTGATCTCGGGCCAGACCATGCTGATCGTGATCGCAGCCCTCGTCTTCAGCGGTCTGCTCTACCTCTTCTTCGACTTCACGCTGGTCGGCAAATCCCTGCGCGCCACCGCCGTCAACCGCACCGGATCGCGGCTGATGGGAATCCGCCCCGCGCGTGCCGGCACGATCGCCTATCTGCTGGGATCGCTGATGGCCGGCGTCTCCGGCATCCTGATCGCGCCCGTCAATACGGTGTTTTACGATTCCGGCTTCCTGATCGGCCTCAAGGCGTTCGTCGGTGCCATCGTCGGCGGCATGACCAGCTATCCCGGCGCGGCGATCGGCGCCGTCGGCGTCGGCATCCTCGAGAGCTTCGCGTCGTTCGAGAGCAGCGCGCTGAAGGACGTCATCGTGTTCTCACTCCTGATTCCGATCTTGATCTGGCGATCCCTCGCCTCGTTGCATTCCGAGGAGGAGATCGAGGAATGACGCGACTTCATGTTCAGCTTGCTGCGCTGGCTGCGGTAGCGTGCCTGGCGCTGGCGCCCTTCGTGCTCAGCCCGTTCAGCATCACGCTGATGAACTATATCGGCATCTATTCGCTCGTCGCCATCGGCCTTGCTCTCCTCACCGGTGTCGGCGGCATCGTGTCGTTCGGACAGGCCGCCTTCGTCGGCGTCGCGGCCTATGCGACGGCCTGGGTGTCGGCCCTCAACGGCTATTCGCCGTGGCTTGGCCTTCTGTTCGGCGTGGTGCTGACCTGCGGTGTCGCCGCGATCCTCGGCGTCGTCACCCTGCGGCTTCAGGGGCACTTCCTCTCGCTCTCGACGGTCGCCTGGGGCCTTGCCATCGGCTTCCTGTTCGGCAACGTCGAGGGGCTTGGCCGTTTCAACGGCATCTCGTCGATCCCGCCGATCAGCATCGGCTCGTTCGCGCTGGTCTCGAGTGCGCAGATCTATTTCCTGATCTGGGGCATCGTCGCTGCGGTTCTGTTCCTTGGCTACAACCTCCTGGACTCCAGGATCGGCCGCGCCATGCGCGCGCTGCGCGGCGGCAACACGCTGGTCGAGAGCCTTGGCATCAATGCCTTCCGGATCAAGCTCGTGACCTTCGTGATCGCGGCCTTCCTCGCCTCGCTCTCGGGCTGGCTCTACGCCCATATGAGCCGCTTCATCAGCCCAGGTCCGTTCGATGCCGGCATGGGCATCGAATATCTGATGATGTCGATGGTCGGCGGCGCCGGCAGCCTGCTCGGCGGCGTCGTGGGCGCCGCCATCGTCACCTTGCTCAAGAACAGCGTGCAGGACTATCTGCCGCTGATCGCGAAGGGCGCGTCGGGGCAGCTCGAGATCGTCGCCTTCTCCGCGCTGTTCATCCTGTTCCTGCAATGGGCGCGGCAGGGCATCGTGCCGTTCGTCGCGCGCTATCTGCCGAAGATCCAGCGCGAGCGCCCGCAGCCCGCACCGCCCCTTCCCCGCCGCGCGCAGCCGACGCCGGGTGAACTGCTGCTGAAGGTCGACGGCGCCGAGCGCCGCTTCGGCGGCCTCATTGCGGTGAACAAGGTCAGCTTCGAGGTGCGGTCGGGCGAGATCCTCGCTGTGATCGGCCCCAACGGCGCCGGCAAGAGCACAATGTTCAACTGCCTGACCGGCGCGCTCCGGGTCAACAAGGGCGAGATCGTCTTTGCGGGACGGCCGATCACGCGCGATGCGCAATCGCGCATCGCCAAGGCCGGCATCGCGCGGACCTTCCAGCATGTGAAGCTCAGGCCGCGCATGAGCCTCCTGGAAAACGTCATGCTCGGCACCTACGCCCGCACCGGTGCGGGCCTGCTCGCCGGTGCGTTCCGCCTCAACCAGCGCGAGGAAGCCAGTGCCCGGCACGAGGCCTTGATGCAGCTCGAACGCGTCGGGCTCGGCGACAAGCCGTTCGAGCTCGCCGGCAATCTGCCGCTCGGCAATCAGCGTATCCTGGAGATCGCGCGTGCGCTGGCAGCGGACCCGACGCTGCTGGTGCTGGACGAGCCGGCCGCGGGCCTGCGCCGCCAGGAGAAGCTGCGGCTGGCCGAGCTCTTGAGGTCGCTGCGCGCGGACCATCTGACCATCCTGATCGTCGAGCATGACATGGAGTTCGTGATGTCGCTGGTCGACCGCATCGTCGTGCTCGATTTCGGCTCGAAGCTCTGCGAGGGAGCGCCGGCGGCGATCCGCAGCGACGAGCGCGTCCAAGAGGCCTATCTCGGAGGCGTCGCGTGAGCGAGATGTTTTCCATGACTGACGTCACCGTCTGCTATGACAATGTCGAAGCGGTCCGCAACGTCTCGCTGTCGGTCGAGGAAGGCCAGATCGTCACCGTCATCGGCCCGAACGGCGCCGGCCAGACCACGCTGCTGATGGCGGCGATCGGCCTGCTCGCCTCGCGCGGCCGCATGGCCTTCCAAGGCAGCGACATCGGCAGGATGTCGGTCGAGGACCGCGTCGAGCGCCGGCTCTGCCTCGTCCCGGAAAAGCGCGAGCTGTTTTCCGACATGACGGTCGCCGACAACCTTCTGCTCGGCTCCTACAGCCTGCGCGACCGCTCGGGCGTGCAGACAACGCTCGACGAGGTCTATGACCGCTTCCCGCGCCTGAAGGAGCGGCAGCGCCAGGCCGCCGGCACGCTCTCCGGCGGTGAGCGTCAGATGCTCGCACTTGGGCGCGCGCTGATGGCCAAGCCGAAACTGCTGATGCTCGACGAGCCGAGCCTTGGCCTCGCACCGCTGATCGTGCGCGAGATCTTCCGCACCATCGCCTCCTTGCGCGATCTCGGCGTCTCGATCCTGCTGGTCGAGCAGAACGCACGCGCCGCGCTGGAGACGGCCGATTACGGCTATGTGCTGGAGACCGGCGAGGTCGTGCAGTCGGGTCCCGCGAAAGACCTCATCCACGATCCCAGGCTGATCACCGCTTATCTTGGCGGACACTGAGACAAGCCGAACGACAAAACCATCGAAACAACCCCATGCACAGTAGCCGGCGATAGCGATATCAATGGCTTGGCGGCCTCGGCGCTGCACCTACGGATTTTTCGAACTTGGTTTGACCCGTCGGGCAAAACAGTGGCATGATGTCATCATCGCCCGTGTGGGCCTCGCCTGCGCCGCCACTTGTATCCGGTCCGCCTCGCTACTGCCGACTGGGCGGACCAGGGAGACAGTGTCCACAAAAATTGCAGTGGTCGATGATAGGTCGCTAAAGCAGGCGGATAAGAGGACCCGGAAGTTGACGATGATAGTTGAGATCCGGGCTACAGATCCGCTTATGTCGGCGGTATACGCCTTGCGACGGGAAGTGTTCGTCATTGAGCAAGGCGTCCCGGAAGAACTTGAAGTCGATGAGTACGACAACGTCGCCGCGCATCTTGCCGCTCTTTCCGACGGCCACGTCGTCGGGACGCTACGCATTGTGCGCCATGACCGCACGGCGAAGATCGGCAGGATGGCGGTATCGGCGCATTCACGGAAAGCCGGGCTCGGTCGAGAGTTGATGGAGTTCGCCGCGACCGCGGTCTCCCGCGACGGTGCCCAGGAGATCATTCTCGCAGCGCAATTCACCGCACGCGAGTTTTACAGGCGACTTGGGTACATCGAGGAAGGAGCGGTCTTCGACGATGCTGGCATATCGCACGTGATGATGCGCAAGAAACTTCGGCCTTGAGCCATGTAGAGCCGTCGTGGGAGAAGTTCAAATGGTGATTGAGTTGAGGGGCGCGAGAGGCGAGGGATTTGCGACGATTGCCGCAGACGGTCGCGTGCTGGATTCCTGGTTTCTTCGGCTAAGCTTGGTTGCGGAAGCCGACAAGGCGGCAACGGTACGGCTGACGAGCGACGAGATCGTCAGATCGTTGGGCGAGTCGGCAGCCGGATATGCGCGACACGACGACGTCCGCAATGTCGATATCGTTTCCATTCGCACTGAAGTCGGCTCCCTTGCATCTGCGCCGACGGATGTGCACGACGCGTATCTTCGACTCCATCTCCTGAGCCACCGGCTGGTCCAGCCTAATTGCCTGAACCTCGAAGGCATTTTCAATCTGTTGCCCAACGTGGCCTGGACGACCCCTGGTCCCTGTGAATGCTCGCGTGTCCAGGAAGCGCGAATGGTCGCGCGAAGGCGCGGCCTGGCGTTTGAGGTGACAGGCATGGACAAGTTTCCGCGCATGACCGATTACGTGACGCCTGCGGACGTGAGAATTGCAGATGCGGATCGCGTCCGGCTCGGAGCCTATCTGGCTCCGGGCACGACCGTCATGCATGAAGGCTTTTGCAATTTCAATGCGGGGACGCTCGGGCCCTGCATGGTCGAAGGCCGGATCAGCGCCGGTGTGGTTGTGGGAAGCGGCAGCGACGTCGGTGGCGGAGCGTCGATCATGGGCACTCTGTCGGGCGGAGGGAAAGAGAGGATTGCGGTCGGTGAGCGCTGCCTGATCGGAGCCAACGCCGGTATCGGAATTTCATTGGGTGACGATTGTGTCGTCGAAGCAGGCTGTTATGTCACGGCAGGCGCGCGCATCCTTTTGGAAGATGGACGAGTGTTGAAAGCGAAGGAACTCTCGGGACGGAACGGTCTTCTTTTTCGTCGTAATTCCCAGAGCGGCGCTCTCGAGGCAACCAGACGTAGATCGAATTGGGACGGCCTCAACTCGCAACTTCATGACTAGAGCATGATGAGATCAGGTTCGAATGCTGCAACGACGGGTGCGCTCCCTTCCCCGCTTGCGCGGGCGAGTAGAGGGTGTCTGGGACAATCTTCCAGAGGAGATGGCCCTCACCCGGCGCGCGGGACGATGCTTCGCATCGCCCGGAACGCGCCGACCTCTCCCGCAAGCGGGAGAGGTGAACGACCCCGCGGCCGCTCGATTCAACCGAAAACCACTCCGCTTTAGGCCCCAGCTCGCACTACCCGCGTTAGCATCGGAAAATGCTTGTTGCCGCCTGCAAACGGCGGAAACTTCACGAAGTCCGCGCGCATGTGCTTGATCACGTCGGAGGCGAGCGCGTGCGCGAGGGCCTGCGGGCTGTCGAACACCAGCTTGTTGCGCTGCATGTACTCGACGCGCTGCGACGGCAGCCGGTCGACCCAGTCGATGCGGGTGTAGATCTCGATTCCGCGGACATTCGGGAAGGTCCGCATGATCGACGGATGGTGCTCCAGATAATGCAGGTTCCAGGCGTTCATGTCTTCGGCCGGACCGGGATAGTGGACGAGGTAACTGCACGGCGTAGTCGTTCCTGCCGGATCATCTGCGACATCGACGGGAAATGCGCGCGTCAGCATCACCTGGTGCGTGACGTCGCGGCCAGTGAGGCCGGATAGTCCGGTACCGGTCGCGAGGTTGGCAAGGACACTGCCGCGGTCCATCGCGGCCTCGCAGGCGAACAGGTCGGGAAACCGCAGCTGGAGCGCAAACACGGGCCCGGAGCCATCGGCCTTGTAGGGATGGTCGACCGACTGTTCGAGCGGCGTGAACAGCAAGCCCTCGGTCATATCCGGGATCGATCCGACCAGCTCTGCGACGGCGCCGACTTCGTCGGGAAGAATGCGCCGTTCGCCTGTGGAATCGGAGAATGTCATGAAGAGCGAGATCATGCTGGCGCTGCCTCGGCGCCCTCGCCTACGCTCACATGCGCCATCAGGGCGGCTCTGATGTCATCGGGCCAGGGGATCGCATGGTGATCCACCAGCGATGTCGCGGCAAGGATCTGGCGCGCGCGCCAGCGCGGGCCATTCGCAGCCGAAATGACATGCTCCAGATGGAGGGACGATCCGCCGACCCGGACGATGCGCAAGCTGAACGTCAGGAGATCGCCGAACATCGACGGCCGGGAGAAGTCGCATGTGAGGTGTACCGTGGGCGTCCCGATCTTCCGGACCGTGATCAATTCCGGCCAGGGAAAACCGATGCCTGCCCAGAAATCCTCGACGACACCATTGAGGATGTTCAGGTACGACGGGAAATACGCGATCCCGGAGGGGTCGCAGTCTCCGAACCTGAGCTCGCGATCGAACGAGAAACTCGTCATCAGATCGCGACGACCGGGTGCCTGATGACACCGACACCATCGACGCCGGCTTCGACGACGTCGCCCGGCCACAGCCATTCCTGCGGGCTCATCCCGGCGCCGACGCCTTCGGGCGTCCCTGTCGCGATGATGTCGCCGGGCTCCAGCGTCATTCCCGACGAGATGTCGGCAATCAGGACCGGGATATCGAAGATCATGTATTTGGTGTTGGAGTCCTGCTTCATGACGCCGTTCTTGGTCAGCCACAGCCGGAGGTCATGCGGATCGGGAATCTCGTCCGCGGTGACGATGCAGGGGCCGAACGGCGCGTAGGTGTCCATGCCCTTGGAGAAGATCCACTGGCCGGCGCGGCGATTGTCGCGCGCGGAGATGTCGATCATCACCGAATAGCCGAAGACGTGGTCCATCGCCTTCTCCACCGGGATGCGCGTCGCGGTCTTGCCGATGATGACGGCGAGCTCGACCTCCCAGTCGAGCTGTTGCGTCATCTTCGCGTTATGATGAATTGCGGCGCCCGGGCCGATCACCGACGTCGGCGGCTTCGAGAACACCACCGGCTGCTTCGGCAGCTCCTTGCTGGTATCCAGGCTCTTGGCGGATTCCGCGATATGCTCACGGTAGTTCAGCCCGATACCAAAAATGTTCTTGCGCGGGCGCGGGATCGGCGCCTGCAGCTTCACATCCTCGACCGGAACGGCGGAGCCGGTCGGCAGGCGGTCGTTGGCGCTCTCCAGACAGTCTCGCAGCGCCGGCAGCAAGGTCACGCTGTTGTCGATGAACGACAGCATGTCGCCCGGCCAGGCAAGGCCATGCGACGCGCCGAGGCGCTCGATGTCGACGACCAATCCGCTGACGAGAACCCCGAGACGGGGCCCGCTGGAGCCCGTGATGTAGGTGACAAGACGCATGGCAGCTTTATCCGGCTCTTTCGGTTCTGTGAAAATGTCAGGCGGCCACCGGCTGGTGGCCAGCATTGTCGCCATAGGCCTCCTCCCGGTAGAAGCCGAGGCCTTCGATGACGGGGAGATCGTTGAAGCAGAACAGGCAGGCATCCTCGCTCGCAGACGCATTGCCGTGCTCGTGCCAGGCCCAGGACGGCACGCAGAAGATGTCGCGCTCCTCCCAATCCAGACGCTTGCCGGCGATGATCGAATAACCCCGGCCCTTGGCGACCTGGTAGAGGAAGCTGCCGGTGTGCCGGTGCGACTTCGTCGTCTCGCCCGGCCGCAGCAGCTGCATGCTGGCGCCAATGGTCTGCATCACGTGCCCGCCGGTGACCGGATTGACATAGTTCATGAGAATGCCGTCGTAGGGCGAGCCGTCGGTCGCTGCGGCATATTTCTGCAAGGACTCGTAGGTCGGCTCCCACTCATATTTGAACATGGGTGAATAGCCCTTCGACCATTTCGAACCGGCCGGCCGCAGACCGGGATTGCCCCAGGTCTTGGTCGTGCCGTCCACGGGGTAGCCGGACTCCTCCTGCTGGATCTTCGGGTGGACCGCGAAAAAATTGGCCTCCAGCGCATTGACGAGCGGAATGTCGAGCCCGTCCTGCCAGATGCAGACCGAGCCGTCGCCGTCGACACCGTGCTCATGCCAGGTGCCGTTCGGCGTGAGCACGAAATCGCGCGCCCCGAGTGTCATCTTGTGACCGTCGACGATGGTGTAGGCGCCAGCGCCTTCCATGATGAAGCGGAGCGCGGAGGCCGAGTGCGCGTGCGCGGTGGCGACTTCACCGGGATGCATCACCTGGAGCCCCGAATAGAGCCAGCCCACCGCGGCCGACACCTCGCGGCGGCCGGGATTGTTCAAATAGATCACCCGCCGTCCCGCCTTTTCCGGCGACACCAGCTCGACCGAACGCAGCACGTGCTCGCGCAGATCCTTGTAGCGCCAGAGCACGGGAACCGATGCCGATTGCGGCGCCCACGGCTCGATCTTGTTGGCGACGGTCCAGAGCGCGCCGGCTTCGTACTTCTCGAGATCCTTGTAATAGGCCTTGAGCTCGGGGGTGTCCTCGACATTGGCCCGGCCGATCACGTTCTCACGCATGCTGTCCTCCAAAGTTTTATCTTGTCGCTTCAGCTAGAGCAAAGTGAGTTGGTTGAATGGATTGGCCCGCGGGTGCTTCACCTCTCTCGCTTGCGGGAGAGGTCGGCGCGTTCCGGGCGATGCGAAGCATCGTCCCGCGCGCCGGGTGAGGGCTTTCTCTTCTAGGGAGTTCTCGATTGCGGAGACACCCTCTCCCCAACCCTCCCCCGCGAGCGGGGGAGGGAGCGCGCCTTCTTTGCGGCTTGCATCCCAAATCATCATTCCGATCTCAGCGGGATCGGCGTGAAGCCCTGCCCCGCAGCATCGCCCTCACCGTCCGCGAGGTCCAGCGGCGTCAGCGGCCGGCGGTTGACCCGGAGGTCGAAAATGTCGAACCGGTTGTAGTGCCCGACGATGTCATGCATCTGCTTCGGCTGGATGCAGCGCTCGAGGTCGATATCGGCATAGACGATGCCCTCGTCGTCGATCAGGGACTCCCCGACCACGCGGCCATCAGGCCCGATGATGCCGGAGAACGCGCTCGACTTGCGCTGCAGGCGCGCCCGCGCATCGGGAACCACGGTCTCCATCGCCGCGATGATCTCCTCTGACACGGTCGAGCAGGAGACGACCGTAAAAATCTTGCCTTCAAAGGAATGGGCGATCGCGCGCAGCTTGATCGCCTCCGCCATGTCGTAGTCGGGAGGCGCGACGGGAAGCGAGATGTAGCTGGCGACATGCACGAGCTCACCCTGGCCGAGCAGCGCAAAGCGCGCCAGCGTGTTGGTGTTCTCACCGCAGGCCAGCGCGCCGAGAGGTCCGATCCCGGTATCATAGACGCGCAGGCTCGATCCGTCACCGCCGGTCCAGGTCAGCTTCTCCGCCCAGGTCGGCACCAGCTTGCGATGCTTGCCGAGCAGCGCGCCATCCGGGCCGATGAAGACCAGCGTGTTGTAGATCGCGCCGAGCGAGACCGGGCTGCGCTCGTTGACACCGAGCACGACATGGCAGCGGGCATCGCGCGCGGCCTTCCGGACGATGTCGATCTCCGGACCCGGCACCAGCACCGACGCCTTGGCAAGCTTTTCGAACCACGCGCTGCCCGTGACGGGATCGGTGATCCAGTTCCAATAGGGATAGCCGGGAACGAACACCTCGGGGAACGCGACGAGCTTGGCACCGTTGCCGGCTGCCTCACGGACCAGTGAAGCCGCCTTGTCGGCGGTCGCGCTCGGGTTGAGATATATGGGTGAGGCCTGGACGGCGGCGGCTCTAAAGCGAGGCAGCTTCAGCATGGGCCCTACCCTGTCGCCGGCTCACGATCCGCTGCGTTCGGAGCAGAGCCCCGGAGGCGTGATAGCATGGCGCGGCGTTGACTTACTTTACATGTAAACGTATGCTATCGCATATTTCTGGAGGGTGCAATGGCTGAACGTTCCTTTGCTCGCGAGGTCGAGGATCTCCGGCTCGGCGACGGCGACACGTTCCGCGGCGAAGGCATCCTCGCCATCACCAAAGCGCTGCTGCAATCGGGTGTCGCCTATGTCGGCGGATATCAGGGCTCGCCGATCTCGCATTTGATGGACGTGCTTGCCGACGCCAAGGACGTGCTCGACGATCTCGGCGTCGTGTTCCAGAGCTCGGCCAACGAGGCAGCCGCCGCGGCGATGCTGTCGGCCTCGGTGATGTATCCGCTGCGCGGCGCGGTGGCCTGGAAGTCCACGGTCGGCACCAACGTCGCCTCGGACGCGCTGGCCAACCTCGCCTCGGGCGGCGTCACCGGCGGCACCATGATCATCGTCGGCGAGGACTATGGCGAGGGATCCTCGATCATGCAGGAGCGCACCCACGCCTTCGCCATGAAGTCGCAGATCTGGCTGCTCGACCCGCGCCCCGACCACGAATGCATCGTCAATCTGATCGAGAAGGGATTTGAGCTCTCGGAAGTCTCGAACACGCCTGTCATGCTCGAGGTCCGCGTTCGCGCCTGCCACATGCACGGCAGCTTCGCCTGCAAGGACAACGTCAAGCCCGCTCACACCATCAAGGACGCGCTCAACAACCCCAAGCGCGACGTCAACCGCATCGTGCTGCCGCCGGCGGCCTATGAGCATGAGCAGGAGAAGATCAGGACGCGGCTGCCCGCGGCTGTCAGCTTCGTCCGCGACAACAAGTTGAACGAATGGATGGGACCGAAGCAGGGCAAGGTCGGCATCATCATGCAGGGCGGCATGTACAACAACGTGATCCGCGCGCTGCAATATCTCGGGCTCTCGGACGCCTATGGCAACACCCAGGTCGCGCTCTACGTCATGAACGTCACCTACCCCGTGATCGACACGGAGGTCGCCGAGTTCTGCCTCGACAAGGAGGCCGTCCTCATCGTCGAGGAAGGCCAGCCGGAATATCTGGAGCAGGCGATCAACACGGTGCTGCGCCGCAAGGACATCCAGGCGCGCGTCCATGGCAAGGACGTGCTACCGATGGGCGGCGACTACACCGCGCAGGTGCTGCTCGGCGGCGTCAGGGAATTTCTGGAGAAGACCGAGCCGAGATTACTCGGCAACCGCCCGCCTGCCCCCGACGCAGCTCCTGTCCTCAATCATCCCGCCGTCGAAAAACTCAAGCAGGTGGTTCCGGCGCGCCCGCCCGGGCTTTGCACCGGCTGCCCGGAGCGGCCGATCTTTGCGGCGATGAAGCTGGTCGAGGAAGAGCTCGGCCAGCATCACGTCTCAGCCGACATCGGCTGCCATCTGTTCTCGATCCTGCCGCCGTTCAACATCGGCGCGACGACCATGGGTTTCGGCCTCGGTCCGGCCTCGACCTCGGCCTTCAACGTCAAGGCCGACAAGCGTTCGATCGCCGTAATGGGCGACGGCGGCTTCTGGCACAACGGCCTGACCAGCGGCATCGGCAATGCCGTCTTCAACAAGCATGACGGCGTCTTCGTCATCGTCGACAATTACTACACCTCGGCGACCGGCGGTCAGGACATCCTGTCCTCGCGCGCGAGCAACAAGCGGCGCAAGACCAACAATTCGATCGTGCAGGCGGTGAAGGGCATCGGCGGCCAATGGGTGCGCCAGCTCGACCGCACCTACGATGTCGGCAAGATGCGCGACACGCTGAAAGAAGCGCTGACGACGAAGGAGGAAGGCCCCAAGGTCATCGTCGCCTCCTCCGAATGCATGCTGAACAAGCAGCGCCGCGTGAAGCCGCAGATCAACAAGGCGATCAAGGACGGGATGCGCACCGTCAAGGAGCGGTTCGGCGTCGACGAGGACGTCTGTACCGGCGACCACGCCTGCATCCGGCTGTCCGGCTGCCCGTCGCTCTCCGTCAAGCAGCTCGACGATCCCCTGCGCGACGATCCGGTCGCGGCGATCGACAATTCCTGCGTCGGATGCGGCAATTGCGGCGAGGTTGCCGAAGCCGCCGTGCTCTGCCCCTCGTTCTATCGCGCCGACGTCATTCACAATCCAAGCCGATGGGACAAGTTCAAGTCTGAGGTCGCCATGTCCGTGATTGGCTGGCTGCAACGGCGGCGCGACCGCCGGCGTCCCGCGCTCGAGGCGCTGGCATGAGGGACGAGACGGTGCGGCTGGCGCTGCCCGCTGCGGGAGACGCGACCGAACGGCCGATCTCGATCGCGATCGTCGCGATGGGCGGCCAGGGCGGCGGGGTCCTCACCGACTGGATCGTGCAGCTCGCCGAGAACCACGGCTGGGCCGCGCAATCGACCTCGGTGCCCGGCGTCGCCCAGCGCACCGGCGCCACCATTTATTACATCGAGGCGATGCCGCTGCTCGACGGCCGGAGGCCGATCCTGTCCTTGATGCCGACGCCCGGCGACGTCGACGTGGTGATGGCCGCGGAATTCATGGAGGCCGGCCGGTCGATCCTGCGCGGCCTCGTGACGCCGGAGCGCACGACGCTGATCGCGTCCAATCACCGCTCGTTTGCGATCGGCGAGAAGATCGCGCCGGGCAATGGCATTGCCGACGACGGCGCGGTGACGGGTGCGATCGGCGTTGCCGCCAAGACCGAGATCATCTTCGACCTGAACGCGCTGGCGATCGCGCATGGCAGCGTCATCTCGGCGGCGATGTTCGGTGCGCTGGCGGCCGCAAACGTGCTCCCGTTCAGCCGCGAGAGCTATCTCGACGTGATCCGTGCCGGCGGCAAGGGCGCAAAAGCCAGCATCGAGACCTTCGACGCCGCCTTCGACCGCGTCAAGACCGGGGCCGCGGAAATTGCGGCACCAAGCCAGCCGGCGCAGGCCAGCACAACGCCCGCGCCGCTCGATCCGCAGCTCAGCGGGCTTGTCGCGCGGCTGACGCAGGACTTGCCCGAGCCCGCGCAGGCGATGGCGCGGGCCGGCCTGAGGAAGGTCGTCGACTTTCAGGACGTCGCCTATGGTGCCGAATATCTCGATATCCTCGGCAAGCTGTCCACCACGGACCGGAACGCCGGTGGCACTGAACGGGGCTACGCGTTCACGCAGGCCGCGGCAAAACATCTCGCCAACGCGATGAGCTATGACGACGTCATCCGCGTCGCCGACCTCAAGACCCGCGCCAGTCGCCGCACGCGCATCGAGAGCGAGCTGGAGCTGTCGCAGGACCAGGTGCTTCACACCACCGAATTCATGCATCCGCGCATGGAGGAGGTCATGGGGATGCTGCCGGCAGGTTTTGGCCGCTGGCTTGGTACCAGGCCCCGCTTGCTCGGCTGGCTCGATCGCCGCGTCAACAAGGGGCGCCGGGTGCGGACTTATTCGCTGCCCTGGTTCCTCGCGCTCTATGTCGTGGCGGGCTTGCGCGGCATGCGCCGCCGCTCGCTGCGTCATGCCGTCGAGATGGCGCATCGGGACGCGTGGCTCAAGGATGCGACCGAAGCCGTCGGCATCAACTACCAGCTCGGCGTCGAGATCCTGCAATGCCGCCGGCTGGTGAAGGGCTATTCCGATACCCACAGCCGCGGACTGTCCAAGTTCGACAAGACGCTGGCCGCGATCAAGCTGGTGGAGCGGCGCGACGATGCCGCCGACTGGGCGCGGCGGCTGCGGGAGGCGGCGCTGAAGGACGGGCCCGGCAAGGAGCTCGACGGCGTGATCCAGACCATCAAGAGTTTTGCGTGATGCCGTCGGCCGGCCCAGGATTCGATTGCCGTTCGAGCTGACGTCCGTCAGCATGGGACGGCTTGACTACGATTCTCAGCTTGTTAATCGGAGCGAACGCCCAGCGATAATCCCCCTCGACGAGACACATTGTACTTGATGGTCATGTGATGCCGGCAGCACTCAAGGAGAGCATTGGTCCCGCCTATGGGCAGATCGAAACCAGGCTTTGGCTGCAATTGCTGTCATTGCACGGCGAGATTTTCGCGTCGCTGAACGCGATGCTGGGCGCGGAGTTCGGCCTGTCGCTGGCGAAGTTCGACGTGCTGGCGCAGCTCGACCGTTCCAGGGACGGCCTCGCGCTCGGGCAATTGTCGCAAAACCTGAAAGTCTCCGGCGGCAACGTCTCGGGGCTGGTGCAGCGTCTTCTGGCAGACGACCTCATCAGCAAGGAAATGTCGAGCGAGGATCGGCGCTCTTTCATCGTGCGCCTGACGCCCAAGGGCGAAGCGCTGTTCCGCAAGGCTGCGGACGTCCACAAGAAGCATCTTTGCAAACGGCTCGAGACCATTCCGGCCCGGGAGCTGGACACCGCGCTGTCGGTGCTGCGCTCCCTCTCCTCGAAAATTCGCCCTCATCGCAAGAAGTAAAGTCGCAAAGATAATGGCCAAAGATTCCAAGAGCCGGTGGAGATCGGGTCCGCCCAGGACCAGGGACCAGCTGCAAAGCTACATCCCGTATCTGTTCAACCGCCTCGCCAATCGCTGGAACCTGGACCAGAACCGCGATCTGAGCGAGCACGGCATCAACAATGTCGTGTTTCGAACGCTGTCGGTGCTCTTCATCTACAAGAGCCTGACCGTCAACGAGATCTCCGTTCTCGCCGTCACCGAGCAATCGACCGCGAGCCGCATGGTCGAATCCATGGTGTCGTCGGGTCTCGTGATGCGCGAGATCGCGGAGGAAGACCAGCGGCGCCGGGTGGTGGCGCTGACGCCGGACGGCGAAGCGCTGCTGCGCAAGATCTGGCCGATCATGGCGACCAATTACGACCGGCTGATCGCGGGCATCGATCCCGACGAGATCGAAATCTGCGCCCGCGTGCTTGCCAAGATGGTCGACAATATCAGGCAGAACCAGATCTAGCTCGGCCCAAGATCTAGCTCGGACCGAGCCCGACGAGGCTGGTGCCGCCGCAGACATAGAGCACCTGGCCGGTGACGAAATCGGAGCGCTCGTCGAGGAAGAACTCGATCGCGTGCGCGACATCCTCGCGCGAACCGAGCCGGCCGACGGGCACGTTGCGCGCCATCCGCTCCTGCTGCTCCGAGCCCTTCGGGATGATGCCCCAGAAATTGTCGGTGAGGATCGGTCCCGGCGCGACCACGTTCACGGTGATGCCGCTCGCGGCCAGCTCCAGCGCCCAGGTCCGCGCCATGCCGTGCACGCCGGCCTTGGTCGCCGAATAGGCCGAGCGCGTGGCCGCGCCCATCGCCGCGCGCGAGGAGACGAACACGACGCGGCCGAAGCGGCGCGCGCGCATCCCCTCCATCGCAGTCTGGGTCAGCAGCATCGGTGCCCCCAGATGCAGCTGCGCCAGCGTCAGAATGTCCTCGGGTTTCGCATCTTGCAGCAGGTTGGGCAGGATGATGCCGGCATTGTGCACGAGGCGATCAATGGCGTGATCGCGGCAGATCTCCTGCGCGATGGCGCGCGTCGCCGCGATGTCGGTCAAGTCGGCGCAATAGGCGGCGAGCAGATCATGGGTCCAGTCCGGCTTCTCCAGCCCGACCGAGACGACGCGCTGGCCTTTCTCGACGAGCCGTTTTGCCAGGGCTTCACCGATCCCCGAATTGCCGCCGGTGACGAGTGTGGTGCGGATCGTGCTCATGATTGGCTCCCTCAGACCTGCCGCCGCTTGAGGTCGCGCAGGTCGAAGAACGCGCCCTCGCCCATCAGCTTCGCCACATAGTCCTTGAGTCCGCCGCGCTGGATCTTCTCGGTTGCCGTCAGCGGCAGGCTGTCGACGAAGCAGATCCAGCCCGGCGCCTTGTAGTAGGCCATCTGCTCCAGGCTCCAGCGCACGATGTCTTCGGCAAGCTGCCGATTGGCGCCGGCCTGCTCGGCGATGATCACTGCCGCGACCTCGTCGCCGCGGACCTGATCGGGCGTCGCCGCAACCGCGGCCTGCCGGATCGCGGGATGGCGGTTGAGGACAGACTCGACCTCGACCGCGGCGATGTTCTCGCCGGAGCGGCGGATCACGTTCTTCTTGCGATCGACGAAATGCAGATCGCCGTCCGCATCGCGCGAGACGATGTCGCCGGTGTGCAGCCAGCCGCCGGCCCAGGCGTCAGCGGTGGCCTGCGGATTCTTCAGGTATTCGCGGAAGAAGCCGTAGCGCGGATCTGCACCGGCCCGCCGCACCAGCAATTCGCCGGGCATGTCCACCACCGCGTCATTGCCGCTCTCGTCGACGATCCGGATCTCGACCTCGCCCGCCGGCCGGCCAAAGCAGCTGGTGCCGATCTTGCGCGGCTCGACATTGGCGGCGATCACGCCGCCGCTGCCGGTCTCGGTCATCGCCCAGGCCTCGATCAGGGGAAAGCCGAACCGCGCCTCGAACGGCGCGTGCAGCAGCTTGTCCACACCGGCACCAAGGCCGAACCTCACGGTGTGGGCCTTGTCCTGCGGCGATTCCGGCGCGCTCATCAGCATCGATGGCATCACGCCGAGATAATGCAGGCAGGTCGCGCGGCTGTCGCGCACGGACGCCCACCAGCTGCGCGGATGGAAGCGGTCGAGCATGGTTAGGCAGCCGCCGACCGACAACATCGCCATCAGCGACACCGCCATCGCGTTCATGTGAAACAGCGGCAGCGGCGTGATCATGCGCTCGCCCTCCGCCTTCAGCCCGCACAGCCCGCCGACGTCACGATACCAGTTTCCGGAATGCAGGAAATAAATATTGGTCAGCACGCAGCCCTTGGGCTGCCCGGTCGTCCCTGACGTGTAGAGCAGCGCGCATTCGGTTGCGCCGTCGCCTGCGGCCGCAGCCAGCCTGCCGCCGAACGGTGGAGGAACCTCATCGCCGTCGGTCACCACCGCGATGGCGCGGCCGGCCTGACGCGCGGCTGCTGCGACCTCGTCGCGCCGCTCGGCGAGCACGAAGGCCGCGTTCATCTCGGAATGGGCGACGATGTATTCGAGCTCGCTCATCCGCAAATCGGGGTTGATCGGCACGACGGAGACGCCAAGCGCGTTCAGCGCCAACCACAGCTCGATGAACACCGGTCGGTTCTGCAGCAGCAGCCCGACCCGGTGGCCTTCGCCATAGCCCTGGTGCGCGAACGCCGACCGCCAATGCTCGACCCGGTCGAGCATGGCGCGATAGGAGATCTCCCCCGCCGCGATGCCATAGATCCCGGCGGTTTCCGGCAGAACGTTGAGGAAGCCCGCCTCGCCGCGGCGGAGCGCGGTTTCCCGAAAGCGCGCGTAAACAGTGGTCTCAGCGGTCAAGACATTCTCACATGAAGAGCTGGATGTTGCCGAACGGCGCGTCGAAATTGACGAGATCGACGCGCTTGAGCTTGATCTTCAGGCCATCTCCGACCTGAACGAAATCGTGCGAGGCCCATCCCGAGAAGCGCTCCAGCACGTCGCCGCGCGTCTCGGTGTAGATATAGGACGTCCGCGCCTTGAACATTCCGGCGGCCGGATCGCACGCGACGATCTGCGGCGCCTGGAGCAGATGATGGCAGCGGCTTTTCGGCTTCTGGCTGAAGGTCCGCTCGCCGGCGAGGCGTTCGACCCGCACCTTCAGCAGCAGCAGGTCCTCGTACATCAGGGACGGCTGGAGCACCGGGTCCTGCTGCTGCCATTCCAGCGGCATCCAGTAACGTCCTTCGGGATGAAACAGGTCGAGCCAGGCCTGCCACTGCATCGTATCGAGCAGATCGGCCTCGCGATAGATGAAGTCCGTGATGGTCTTCTCGGTGATCATTCCGCAGCCTCGACGCGCTTGTCCATGTCCAGGGTCATGAACTTGGCCCAGGCATGAAACTGGTTCCGCATCTGCCGTTCCGACGTACCGTTGATCACGGCGGTGACGTCCGCTTGCTCGCCGGCCTCGTAGAGGCGCTGGAGATTGACCCATTGATTGCCGTTGGACTTCAACCCCTCCTGGGCGCGCTCATACATTTCGAGATCGTCGTGACCGACGATCGAGGTCGGCGCGTTGATGAAGCGGTTGTACATCAGCGCCCGCTCGTACAGCTTGTCGGGCGCGCCGACCAGGCGATAGACCCAGCTCTCGACCAGCGTCTTGTCGACCGCGATCGGGATGAAGTTGCGCAGGATCTGGACGGCGCCCTTCACCATGATGTTGGGGAAATACACGGTGTTGTGCCTGACCTCGCCGAGGATCTCGTGCGCGCGCGTCTCGCCATAGGCCGCGACCATCTGGCCGAGATAGCCCTCGATGTCCGAGTAGTTCGAATGGATGGAGTTGGCGACACCGGTATGGCCGTGGCCGTTCGGCCAGATCCTGATGCCGCTCTGCTCGTAGAATTCGTACGGGCTCATGAAGGGACCGTAGAGCTGCACCGCCATCGGCGTCTCCGTGGAATCGCTCTGCTCGCGCTTCCAGACCTTGACCGCGGTGCCGGCCGAGCTTTCATGCGCCACCATCGGATGGCAGGTGTCGGTCTGGTTCTCGACCAGCATCTTCCAATTGCAGGTGTGCATGTAGCGGATCGGCGCGGCGACGACCGCGAGCTTGCCCTCCGGCGAGCGGTCGACCATGTTGTCGATAGTCGAGAGGCTCTCGCCGAAATAGTCCTCGAAGGAGACGCCGTTGTCGTTCAGCTGCGCGAAGATGAAGTCGCGATGGACGACGACGTTCCTGATCCGCGACAGTCCCTCATTGGCCTGCGCATTGCCGAACCCCGTCCCCTCGTAGCCCTTCTTCAGGGGAATCGCGAGCAGCGAGCCGTCGGTCTTGAACGACCAGGCATGATAGGGACAGCGGAAAAACTTTCCGGTGTTGCCGCAGGCCTCGGACGCGATCTTGACGCCCTTGTGCGGGCAGCGATTGTAGAATGCGTGGATGGAGCCGTCGGTATGGCGGCTCGCCAGCACCGGCTGCCGGCCGATATTGGCGGTGATGAAATCGCCGGGCTTCGCCAGCTGGCTCGCATGCCCGATATAGATCCAGCTGTTCGGGAACAGATGCTCCATCTCGAGCTCGAAGATCTCGGGGTCGACATAGACGTCGCGATGCACCTCGGTGTCACGCACCAGCGCATCGATCGCAAAGGCATTGTTCCGGTATCTGTCCATGACGCCTTTACCTCCCGCTAGAGATCCAGCACAAGCCGTTCCGATTTCGCGCGCGACACGCAGATCTGCATGACCTTGTTGGACGCCTTCTCGTCGTCGCTGAGAATGACGTCGCGGTGATCAGGAATGCCTGAGATCACGCCGCATTGGCAGATGCCGCAATCGCCGCGCTGGCAGTCGTAGAGGACGTCGAGCCCCGCAGCCTCCAGCGCCTGGATGATGGTCTGGCCGGCCGCGACCGCGACGACCTGCCCGCTCGACTTGAGCTCGACCTCGAATGGCTTGTCGGGCAAGCCCGGCTGCTCCGCCTTGAAGAGTTCGTAGTGAACGCGGTCGGCCGCAATGCCCTTGGCCAGCGCGGCGGCCTTCACCGCCTCGATCATGCCCGCGGGGCCGCAGACGTAGACGTGGCACCCTGCCGGCGGAGCGCCCAACGCCGCCGCAATATCGAGGCGGGATGCGTCGTCGTCATGATGAATGGAGAGGCTGTCCGCGCAGATCTCCTGCAATTGCGGCAGGAACGCCAGCGTCCCCCGCGTGCGGCCCGCGTAGTGTAGGCGATATGGGCCCCCGCGGACTTTCAGCTCAGCCGCCATCGACAGGATGGGCGTAACGCCGATGCCGCCGGCAAACAGCAGCGCGGGTGAAGCCTCCGCGTGCAGAGGGAAGTTGTTGACCGGCGCGGTTGCCCTCACGACATCGCCGATCTTCAGCGCGTGCATGAACTGCGAGCCTCCGGTCGAAGCCTGCTCGCGCAGGACGCCAAGCGCCAGTGCGCCGTCGGGAAGCCCAGGCAAGGCCATCAGCGAATACGGCCGGTCGCCCCCATTCGGGAGCGCCACGCGAACATGCGCGCCTGCCTGCCATTGCGGCGCGACACTGCCCTCCACGTCAAACACAAGGCTCCGCACCGACGGAGTTTCCGCGGTCCACGACCTCACCTTGAATTTCAGCGGATGCGTGTCCATTCAGGCATCTTACAATTATATGTATTTGCATATTTTTAGACATGCAATAATTGCCTGTCAATGATCCATGGACGCTCGACTTGCCGTCCGCGGCGAACGGCCCTGCGTACTTTCCGGTGGCCGTGGAAGTCTGCGCTCAAGCGAACCGTCGAGGCCTCGATCCAGCGCTTCTCACACGCCACCCTCTAACTAGCTGAAAAGACTGAAACCCTCACGCCAATCCATCAAGTGCCGTCGCGAGCGAGAAACCGAGACTTTGGAAGTACAAGACGCTGAACGCCACATGAAAGTAGCTGTTGCGCGAGAAGCGGAAGAAGATGAAGGCCAGACCGAACCGCTCTACTCTCATCGGGCGACTCTCCCAAGCATCCGGATGCCCGTCGCGTAGATCAGGGCCCAAGTCGCAAGTTCAGAAACGACCGTCTGAGATCGCAACCACCCGAAACAGGAGTTTGCGGCATACGGCCTGACGTGCGTCGGGCCAGTTGTTCCGCCCTCGAGATGAGAATGCAAATCGCTCGGGTGCGCTACTCTCACAAAACGGCGTCCCGCAATGGCGGGTTTACCGAAAGTGCCGACAGCGATTTCACGGAGCCGGCTTGCGCGCAGCAAGTCGTCACAGGTCAGCAAGGCAACTGCCGACCAGTGCGAAAACCAAGAACTCGATATCGGGAATGAAGAAGCGCTGTGAGGGAGCGGACACGATGGATTGGCCGCCCTGCAGGGCGTCTAAGTCAGCGAAAAGTGTGGAGGGCACTAGAAATCAATCGTAGAGCCGGCTGATTAAGAGTCAATTCGCCTATCAGGTGCGTCGCGTCATTGATCGAATAGGTCGCAGACGTAGCTACGCGAATGCGTAGCGGTGAAGTGACACTCTCCCCGACCTACTCACTTCAGAGAGCCGCGCTCACGTTCGCTATCGTGGGATTTTTCTTGATCTCTGGGTGCACACATCGTGCACACGCCGCTGCCGAACCAATTGGAAGACCTGAACTCTCGCTCCAATCCATCAGGGGCCAAATTAGGCCAGTTTAATCCAAAGAGGCATAAGCTGATCGCACGCTGTATTGCGCACCAAGGAAATCGACCAGGCTTTGGCGTAGTTTCGAAGATTGGGGTGCCTGGATCACCCAGAGACCCGCAGGCTATGAAATGGTCTTTCCTGAGACTTTGTCGAACAGATGCGTTCGCTCAAGATTGAGCGCGACGTCAATGACGTTGTCAGGCGCGGCGGTCACACCAACCTGCATTTGCGCCGTGAACGGAAACACGCCCACGGTTCCAATCACGAGCGTATGGGGCCCAAGCGGCTCAACGTCTTTCACCATCAGGCGGATCGACGAACCCGCCGGCGCGTCGTGCAGCAGCACGTGGTCGGGCCGGACGCCGAGCACGACCGCCTTGCCGACGCTCCCTGCATAGGCCGCCTCGCGCGATTTCGGCAGTGTCAACGCCGTCCCCGACGGCTCGGTGAAGACCAGCGCACCGTCGCGCGCGACGATCTCGCCATGAATGAAGTTCATGCTGGGCGCGCCCATGAAGCCCGCCACAAAAAGATTGCTAGGCTTCTCGTAGATCGTGATCGGATCCGCCGCCTGCTCGATCCGGCCGCGATTCATCACCACGACGCGATCGGCCATGGTCATGGCCTCGACTTGATCGTGCGTGACATAGACGATCGTTTTGGCAAGACGGCGGTGCAACGCCTTGATCTCGGTCCGCATTTCGATGCGCAGCTTGGCGTCGAGGTTCGACAACGGCTCGTCGAACAGAAACACGTCCGGGCTGCGCACGATCGCACGGCCGATCGCGACGCGCTGGCGCTGTCCGCCGGAGAGTTGCTTCGGCCGGCGGTCCAAATATGGCTCGAGGTCCAGAACCCGTGCGACGTCCTGCACTGCTTTCGCGACGCTGGCGCGCTGCTCGCCCCTGACCTTCATGCCGTAGCCGATGTTCTCCCCGACCGTCATATGCGGATAGAGCGCGTAGTTCTGAAACACCATCGCGCAATTCCGCAGGCCCGGGCGCAACTGCGTCACATCGCGACTGCCGATACGAACGGTTCCGCTGGTGACCGCCTCAAGCCCTGCAATCATGCGTAAGGTCGTGGTCTTGCCGCAGCCGGACGGGCCGACAAGCACGACGAATTCCTCGTCGGCGACGTTCAGATCGAGCCCTTCGATGATCTTGTAGGGCCCATATGCCTTGCTGACGTTCTCGATCTCGACGTGCGCCATGGATTCCTTTTTCCGTCCCTCATATCGACGGTCAACAAAGCCCGGATGATGCTTGCGCATCATCCGGGGCAGTCTCCGCGGAAAGCTAGTTCTTCGGCGGAAGACCCATCGCAGCGCGATAGGCCGCCAGTTGCTTCGCACGACCGAACTCGTCGGTCAGGCGATTCCATTCCTTCGCGACCGTATCCAGCGCGGCCTGCGGCGTGGTCTGGCCGGCCAGCGCCTTGCCAAGCTCGATCTCCACGACCTCGGTATAGGAGAAATAGCCGGGCAGACGCATGTCGAGCGCGACGTTCTTGCCGTTGATCGAGTCGGCCTGCGCGCTGAGATACTCCTTGGCCTCTTGCGGCGAGAAGATCTTGTTCCACAACTCCAGATTCGCGGTGTGCGACTTACGGTAAGGGTTCACACCCGTGCCGCCGGTGATCGCTGCCTGGCCGGAAACTTCGGGGCTCGTCAGCGTCTTGACGAAATCCCATGCCGCCTGCTGGTTCTTGCCGACCTTCGGCACGCCAATCTGCCATCCGCCGAACGCCATGAAGGGCGCCGGCAGGACTGCCGGAAACTTGTCCCACTTCTTGGTTTTCGCATTCCAGATCTCGTCAGAGCCGGGCAGGACTGCGGAGCCGACCTTGCCGGAAATCTTCGATTGCTTGGGGTCGGCCGCGATCACGCCGGTGTCGCCCCAGCCGATCGATTCCGCCACCTGACCGCCGGCAACGGCCGCGTTGACCTCGCCGAACGAGAAGTTCAGCGCATTGGGCGGGCCAAGCTTCGACGCGCGGATGTATTCTTCCAGTCCCTTCACCCAGCCGGGGTTGTTGATCTGGGCATCCATCGTCTCGGGGTCGAAGAACATCGCGCCCGGATAGTTCGGATTGTTGGTGTAGGCGGCCGCGTGGCTGAAGAAGAACCAGAACTGCTGGCCGCCGCGGCGGAACGCTTCCGCGGTGCCCCAAAGTCCCTTGTCGGGGCGCTGGAAGAACTCCGCGATGTCGAGATACTGCTTCCAGGTCTTGGGCGGCGCCAGGTCGTAACCGTACTTGGCCTTGAACGCGTCCTTCTCCTTGGGATCGCTGAACAGGTCCATGCGATAGGTGTAGGTGTGGACGTCGCCGTCCATCGACTGCGAATAGATCTTGCCCTCCCACACCATCAGCCGTTCGCGATAGGCCGGCTCGACATCGTCCCAATCCTTGCCTGATTGCATCGCCTTCGGCATTTCGCTGAGATAGGGGACGAAGTCGGGCAGCCAGGCCGGCGCAAAGCTGACCAGGTCGAACGTCGCATCCGACGCGGTGAGCGACGTGACGATCTTGGGGTAGAGCTCCGACCACGGAAACTCCACGACGTTGACCTTGCCACAGGTCTTCTTGGTCCATTCATCCGCGCCGAGCTTGAGCGCGGAGGCGATATACGGTCCGGTCTGCGACGCCACCGTCAGGGTGACGCCAGAGTAATCCGGGCTACAGGCCGCGTTCACCTGGCTCGCGGCGCACGCCATCACGAGCGAGGTGGTCAGCATCAGAAACGTCCGTCGCAACATCGTCCAGTCCTCCCTAGATGAGTTTTTGCTATTTGATTGCCCCGAGCAGCAGGCCCGACCGCATCATGCGGCTGAGCAGGCCCGCCATGATCATCATCGGAATGATGGCGACGAGCGCCGCGGCCGAGATCGCCCACCATTCGTCGCCGCGCTGGCTGTTCTGTCCCGCCACCAGGATCGGCAGCGTCTGCCATTTGGAATTGGTCAGGAACAGCGCGAACAGGAACTCGTTCCAGACAAAGGCCAGCGTGATCATGAAGGTCGCCAGCAGCCCGTTCATCGACATCGGCACCACGATGCCGAGAAAGATGCGCCAGCTCGGCACGTTGTCGACCATAGCGGCTTCTTCCACCTCGATCGGGATTGCCTCGAAGAAGTCGCGCATCAGCCAGACGACGATCGGCAGCGAGAACGCGACATAGCACAGCGTCAGGCCGACAAAGCTGTCGATGAGCTGGAAGCCGAGCCGGCCGATCTCGCTGTAGAGCAGGTAGAGCGCAAAGGCCGTGACGATCGGTGGAAACATGCGCTGGCTGACGAACCAGAACAGGATGTCCTCATTGCCAAGGATCGGGCCCGGCAGCGGCAGACGGTTGGCGACGATCGCAGCGGCAAGCGCGAATGGGAACGCGAGCAGCAGCGCCTGCGGCCGGGTGAATCCGAGCGAATTGTTGAACAGCAGATAGCCGCCGAGCGCGAGCAGGAAGAAGATCAGGCCGGCGCCAAAGCGCACCTTGAACTCAAACCGCACCAGCGCATAGGCTGCCATCGCGCCGATGGCGGTCGCGATCGCCGCCGCCGACAGGCCAACGATGGTCGAGTTCAGAAACGTCCTGAAGAATTCACCCCGGATCCCGTGGTAGAGGTCGATGAAGGGCTGCAGCGTCGGAGTGAAATCGACGAACGGAATATAGGTCGGGCCGCCGACCACGCCCGGCGGGGTCTTGAACGCCGTCACCACCACCCAATAGAGCGGAAACGCCGTGATCAGGCACCATGCGAGCACGCCGACCGCGGCCAGCCGGCGACCCCAGTTCGATAGTCCGGTGAGGCCCTGCCCGCTCATCGGCGCTTCTCCAGATGCGGCCGCAGCAGCGCCAGATAGGTCACGCCGATGATCGTGATGGCGATCAGGAACAGGAAACTGAGCGCGGACGTGTAGCCGAGATTGAACTTCTTGAAGCCTTCCTGATAGGCGAACAAGGTCAGCGTCTCGGTGTCCACGCCCGGTCCGCCGCCCGTCATCACAAACACGGTGTCCATGATCTTGTAGCTTTCGATCAGGCGAATGAAAACGACGGCTGCGGAGATCGGCAGCATCATGGGAAACGTGATACCCCAGAACTGCTGCCAGGCGCTGGCGTTCTCGAGTTCGGCCGCCTCGTAGACATCTTCGGGAAGCGTCTGCAGTCCGGCCAGCATCATCAGGATGATGAAAGGCGTCCACTGCCAGATCTCGACCGCGATGATGCAGGCGAGCGCCCAATGTCCATTGGTGAGGAACGGCAGGTTCGCCAGGCCGAACATGGACAGGACCTGGTTGAGCGGCCCCATGGTCGGATTGAAGATCATGCGGGCAACCAGCGCGACGGCAACCGGGGCCAGCAGCATGGGCAGCAGCAAGGCCACGCGAAACAGCCGCTCGCCGGGAATGCGCGCGTTCAGCGCGAGCGCGACGCCAAACCCGATGACGTATTGAAGCCCGACGGCGATGAACGCGATCAGCGTCGTCGTGACGATCGCGTTCCAGAAGCGCGGCTCCTGCAAGAGAGTGGCATAATTGCCGAACCACACCACGCGCGGCGGAATTGGCGGAATCAGGCGATAGCTGAGGAAGCTGGTGGTGAACGAATAGATCAACGGAAAGATCGAGATCGCCAGCACGACGAGCACCGCCGGCCAGATGAAGACGTGCTTGATCGGATCGTTCCGCATCATCAGCAGATCATCCCTTCAACAGCGCTTCGATCTCGACCCGGCGCGGCATGGCAGGCGCAGTCCCCGCGCGCGTCACGGAGATCCCGGCTGTCGCCGAACCGAAGCGCGCGGCATCCAACGGATCGGTGCCGCCCGCGAGCGCTGCCGCGAAGCCGCCGACGAAGGCGTCGCCCGCGCCCGCGGTCTCGACCACCTTGCCGGCGGCGAACGGCGGCACGTGCAGCGAGCGATCTCGCCCGTGAAACAACGCTCCGCGTTCGCCGAGCGTGATCAGCGCGATGCCGGCGCCCTTGGCCAGCAGCGCATCGCCGGCGCGGCGGGCGCCAGCAAGATCACCCACCGCAATTCCGGTCAGTGCTTCGGCCTCGGTCTCGTTCGGAACGACGTAGTCGCACAAGGCAAACAGGCTGTCGTCGAATGCGCCCGCAGGAGCCGGATTGAACACGGTGATGCTGCCGGCAGCACGCGCGATCTCGAGCCCGCGCTGCGCAGCAGCGACCGGCTGTTCGAGCTGGGTTACGAAGACGCGGCTGGCGCGGATCGCGTCCGCCGCCGCATCGACGTCATCAGGACTGAGACCATCGGCCGCCCCGCTCACCACGATGATGGCATTGTCGCCGCGCGTCTCATGGACATAGATGAAGGCGGCGCCGGTCGGCGCTTCCGCAGTCCTGGCGACGCGCGGCCTGATGCCCTCGGCTTCCCAGGTCTTGATGGCGAGATCACCGAAGGCATCGCGGCCGATCCGGGAGACGAAGGTCACGTCCGCGCCCGCGCGCGCCGCCGCGACGGCCTGGTTCGATCCCTTGCCGCCCGGCCCCATGGCAAATCCCGAGCCGGCAATGGTTTCGCCGATCGCGGGCATGTTGCCCGCACGGAAGGCCAGATCGACGACGAAGATGCCGAGGATCGCAACGCCAGACTTGCTCATGGTCGTCACTCTCCGTCCGGCGCGATGACGCCCTTGGTGAACAGGAAGCAACCATAGAAGCGCCGCTCACCGGTTGCGATCACGCAGTAGGCGGTCTTGGCCTTTTCATAGAAAGCATGGCGCTCGACCCCGACCAGCGGCCAGGAGCGCCCCTCGGCGCGATCGATGGCGGCCTGCACCTCGCGCTGCACCGGCGGCACTTCCTGGGGCTGGCCGACGATCTCCATGCGCATCGCGGCATCGTCGACGAACGTATCGAGCGGCATCACCGAGAGAATGGCTTCGATCGCCTTGGCCGTGCTGACATTGTCGATGCGCAGCAACTCACCGAACGCGGTCTGGCGCGCGATCGAGTCGGCGGGGAAATTGGTGTCGCACACGACGAGACGATCGCCATGCCCCATCGCGCGCAAGGCATAGAGCACGTCGGCATTGAGCAGCGGGTTGATGCCCTTGAGCATGTTGTGTCCCTCCCTTGTCTTCCAAATCGCCCGAACTCTGATGGTCCGGATGCCAACCAATATCACTGCAAGGTGACGTCTTTAGTCTCCGTAGGGAATCCAGATGTTCTTCACCTGCACCGCGTGACGGAGCAGGATCGGCCCCTCGCTGGCCGCCCTGTCGTACCAATCGAGCGCCAGCCCGTGGTCGACCAGCGTGCGCTTGAGATTGCCGACCGACAGCCGCTCCGCCACTGTCGAAGCCTCCTGCGAGCCGAACACCCAGAGCGCATCGACGTCGTCATGCTCGGCCAGAACCTTTGCAAGCGCATCGCGTTCGCCGGTGACGATGTTGACGACGCCTGCCGGCACGTCCGACGTCTCCAGCACCTGGTAGAAATCGGTCGCGGCCAGCGGGTGCCGCTCGCTTGGCACTGCGACGACACGGTTGCCCATCGCGATCAAGGGAGCCACCAGGCTGATGAAGCCCAGCAATGGCGCCTCGTCCGGACAGGCCACGCCAACCACGCCGATCGGCTCGTGCATCGCAAGCGCCACGCCGCGCAATGGCGGTGCATGGATCGTTCCCTCGTACTTGTCGGCCCAGGCCCCATAGCTGAACAGCCGTTCGATACTCACCTCGACCTCTGCGCGCGCCTTTGCGGGCGACACGCCGGTCATGTCACCGATACGCCGGGCGAACTCGTCGCCGCGCGCGGACAGATTCTCGGCAAGGTAATAGAGGATTTGGGCGCGATTATGCGCCGTCGCCCGTGCCCACCCCTCGGCCGAACGTGCGGCGGCCACGGCGTTGCGGATATCCTTGCGATTGCCCTCGCCGGCTTCGTCGAGATGCCGGCCCTTCGGCGACAGCACCGCGCGCGAATAATTTCCATCGGGGCGCACCTGCTTGCCGCCGACAAACAGTTTTGCGGTTCGGTCGATCGACGGCGTGCCAAATCCGGCTGCCTCTGTAGCGGCTTCAGGGAGTGGCGGCAGCTTGGCTCGCACTTTCCGTCCGCTCCATGCTTTCGGCTTGAGATATTCGGTGAGACCTTCCCGGCCGCCCTCGCGGCCGAAGCCGGACTCGCGATAGCCGCCGAAGCCGACGCTGGCATCGAACAAATTCGTCGCGTTGACCCAGACCACGCCGGCCTGAAGTTTTGGCGCGATATCGAGCGCGAGGCCAATGGTCTCGCTCCACACGCTGGCGGCAAGCCCATAGCGCGTGTTGTTGGCGAGCATCACGGCTTCATCGGGCGTACGGAACGTCATCGCAATCAGCACGGGCCCAAAGATCTCCTCGATTGCCACGGTCGAGGACGGATGTACGTTCCAGAGCAAGGTCGGGGGATAGAAGCAGCCCTCTGCGGGGATCGGGCCAGGCGCCTGATACTTCTCGGCACCCTCCTTGACGCCGGTTTCGACCAGCGCCTTGATCCGCTCGAGTTGCACAGGTGCGACCACCGCGCCCATGTCGATCGCCTTGTCGAGCGGCGGCCCCACACGCAGCGTCTCCATGCGGCGGATCAGGCGCTTGCGGAAGGTCTCGGCAATCCCCTCCTGCAACAGCAGCCGCGATCCGGCGCAGCAGACCTGGCCCTGGTTGAACCAGATCGCATCGACCACGCCTTCCACGGCGCCATCGATATCGGCATCGTCGAACACAATGAAGGGTGACTTGCCGCCGAGCTCGAGCGTCAGCGACTTGCCGCTGCCTGCGGTCGACTGACGGATCAACCGCCCGACCTCGGTCGACCCGGTGAAGGCGATCTTGTCGACATCAGGGTTTTCGACCAGCAACGCGCCGGTAGCGCCATCGCCCGTCACCACATTCAACACGCCAGGCGGCAGGCCGGCCTCCGCCGCGAGCTCAGCAAACAGCAGCGCGGTGAGTGAGGTGAATTCTGCGGGCTTCAGCACCACGGTGTTGCCGGTCGCCAGCGCGGGCGCGATCTTCCAGGCCAGCATCAGCAGCGGGAAATTCCAGGGGATGATCTGGCCGATCACACCGACCGGGACGTGGTCGGCGAATTCGCGCTCCTGCAATTGCGCCCAGCCGGCGTGATAGAGAAAGTGGCGCGCGGCAAGTGGCACGTCGAGATCGCGGGTTTCCCTGATCGGCTTGCCGTTGTCGATCGCTTCCAGCACCGCGAACAATCGCGCGTGACGCTGCAGCATACGTGCCAGCGCATAGAGATGACGGGCCCGCCCGTGACCCCCGAGCTTCGCCCACTGCGTTTGCGCCGATCGCGCAGCGCCGACAGCGGCCTCGATATCGGCGGCGCCGCCTTGCGCGATTTTAGCCAGCGCCTTGCCGGTGGCCGGCTCAATCGTCGCCAGATGCTTGCCCGAAGCGGGAGCGACGAATTTACCGGCAATGAAATGCCCGAACGTCGCATCGTGACGCTTCAGCCAGGCACGCGCGTCGCCGTCCGCCTCGGGAGCAGGACCATAATCCATGGTCTCATAGTAATGTGCGACACTCATGCTCAGCCCACAGGGTGACGGTTGAAGGCCGAGTAGCGGCCGGTGACGTGATGCTCGAGCTGGCGCTCGATGTCGGCGAGCAGGCTCGAGGCGCCCACGCGAAATAGATCCGGCTCGAGCCAGCCGCGCCCCAACTCCTCCTTCATCAAGAATTGGTAGTTGAGCACATCTTTCGCCGTCGAGATTCCGCCGGCCGGCTTGAAGCCGATCTTGAAGCCGGTGCGCTCCTCATAGATCCTGATCATGCGGAGCATCGCCAGCGTCACCGGCAGCGTGGCATTGACGCCTTCCTTGCCGGTCGAGGTCTTGATGAAGTCGGCGCCGGCCATCATGCAGACCATCGAGGCTTTGGCGACATTGCGCAGCGTCTTGAGGTCGCCGGTCGCGAGGATCGTCTTGAGATGCGCGTCCCCGCAGGCGGCGCGGAAATCCCGGACCTCAGCGTAAAGCGCCCGCCAATCTCCGGTCAGCACGTGCTCGCGCGTGATGACGATGTCGATCTCCTGCGCACCGTCCCTGACGGACGCCTCGATCTCCTTGAGCTTGAGGTCGTGAGGGATGAGGCCTGCAGGAAATCCGGTCGAGACCGCAGCGACCGGGATGTCATATCCGTCGAGCGCTTCGACCGCGGTTGCGACGAAGCGGTGGTAGACGCAGATCGCGCCCGTGTGGAGCCCGCGCCCGGCAAAGCCGAGTGCCTCAAGGAGATCGCTCCGCAGCGGCGCCCTCGCCTTGGCGCAGAGGCGCTTCACACGCTCAGTCGTATCGTCGCCGCTGAGGGTCGTCAGGTCGATACAGGTGATCGCCTTGAGCAACCACGCTGCCTGCGCGTCCTTCTTGACGGTGCGTCGACCAGGCAGGCTCGCAACGCGGCGCTCGGCGGCCGACAGATTGATCCTGATCTCGTCGACCCAGTCCATCTCGAGCGCGCGGCCGGTGTTGCGCGCGATGGCATGCGTATGGTTGTGATCCCGCGCATGGGGCTGCGCCGGCACCGCGGATGGATTTGGTATCAAGACGCCCTGCGCCATCGGTACGCCGTGCGGTGCTAGCGAATCGGCTGAAGCGGCAGATAGACTGAATGTGCCGATTGCAACATGCGATCCTCCCATCCCTTGCCCGCCGGAGCTTCCGCTCACTTGCCATCGCTGACAGGAACTGCTCCTCGGACCAGATGTTATTATTGTAACAAATTGACGTTGCTAAACTCACATCATTGTAAGATCATTGTCAACCGGATAAGCAAGCTCGGTAACGAAAATGGCTGAAACACCGACCGCACGCTCCAGCGAGTCCCGCGTCCAGCGGCTGCAACGGCTGCGCCGCGCCGTCGAGACCAGCGGCGCATTGCATCTAAAGGACGCCGCGGATCTGCTGAAGGTGTCGGAGATGACGGTCAGGCGCGATCTTGCCGGTCCGGAAGCGGCGCTCGCCCTGCTCGGCGGCTACGTCGTCAACGCGGCGTCGCCGACCGGAATCAAATACACATTCGAGCAGGAAATCGACCAGCACACGCAGGACAAGCGCCTCGCCTGCCGATCCGCGGCCGCCTCGATCAAGGAAGGCGACACCATCTTCATCGACTGCGGCACCACCATGCAGTCGCTGGCGGATTGCCTGCCCGAGGACATGCCGCTCTCGGTGATCTGCTATTCGCTGAACGTCGCCTCGATCGTCACGCATCGGCCCGCAACGCAGGTGATGCTGATGGGGGGACTTTACCATCCGTCGTCGCAGTCGTTCTCGTCGGACGACGGCCTGTCCTATCTGCGGCGGCTCGGCGTCAACAAGGCTTTCATCTCGGCCGGCGGCCTGCACTGGACCCGCGGCGCAAGCTGCTCGAACTTTCACGAAGTCGCCATCAAGCAGGCTGTCATTGCCACTGCGATGGAGAGCATCCTCGTCGTCGACGCCAGCAAGCTCGGCAGCCTCAAGCCGGCCTTCTTCTCCGATATCGGTTCGTTCGCGCGGATCATCGTCGGCGGCTCGGTGCCATCAGACACGCGCAAGCACTTCCGCAATCTTCCCGTCGAATACGTCACCAGCGCAGCCTGATCCGGACGGGGGCTGGCTCGCCCGGGTCAGGTCTGCTGGAGCATGATCCGGAAAAGTGTGAAGCAGTTTTCCGGAAAGATCATGCTCAAACAACGATGCGCGGCACGGGACCGCGCATCGTAGCCGCAGGCTCAGTTGCAGGCGGGCTTAGCCTTGTTGCAGGCATCCGTCAGCTCGGCCGGCGGCTCCTTCTTGAAGACGGTCTTGTAGGACTCCAGCACATTCGACTGTGTCACCGGCAGCGACTGCACGCCGACCCAGCCGGGCGTTTCCTTGCCCAGCAGCGCGTTCATCATCGCCATCGCCTCGGCGACGCCCTGGTCATAGGGACGCTGCGAGCCCGTCGCCTTCAGCGGACCGCCCTTGGCAATCTCGATGGCCGATTGCAGGCCGAGATCAACCGTCGTCATGGGAATATCGATGCCCTGGGCCCGCATCGAGCTCAGCGTGTCGAGCGCCGGCTGATCCCACACCGCGTACAGTCCCTTGACGTCGGGGTTGCCGGTCAGGAAGTCGCCCGCGATCTGCGAGACCTTCGGCGGATCGGTGAAGTCGACCTGCTTCATCTTGATGTCGGGCCGGTTCGCCTTCATCCACTCCCGCACGCCCTTGGTGCGCTCGTTGGTGCTGAAATAGTCGACGCCGAAATTGACGAGACCGATGGTGCCGCCCTGCGGCATACAGGACGCCAGGATCTGAGCCGCGATCTGGCCGTTGCCCTGGCTGTCCGCCGAGACCATCGTCGCATATTCCTCGGGATGCTTCAGGCCGGTCGGGATGCTGTCCATCAGCACGAGCTTGATGCCGGCCTTGGCGATCTTCTTGTAGGTCGGCGCGGTCGCAGTGAAATCGACCGGGATCGAAATGATGCCGTCCGGATGCTGCTGGATGGTGTTCTCGATGTCGGCGATCTGCTTGTCGACCTGATATTCGGCGGACGCGACGCCCGTCACCGTCACACCGTACTTCTTCAGCGTATCGGTAATGCCCTGGATCTGGAGCTGCGACCAGTCGAGGTTGACCGTCTGCATGGAGATGCCGACCTTGAAGTGCTTGTCCTTGATCTTCGCGGCGTCGGCCTCCGACAGTGCCAGCACCTCGGGTGAAGCCGCCTTCTCGCCGTGTGGCCCCTGGCCGACGATCGATTTCGGCCCAAGCTTCGCGAGATCGACGCCCTTGACGCAGGTCGCGGGCACCTCGGCGCGGGCCGAGGGCATGGTCGAGATGGCAGCAGCGGCCATCAGCACAGTCAAAGGCAAGGCTTGTCGCAAGATTGGTTTCATTGTTTCCTCCATTTTGGTCGCCGATTCACCGGAGGGCCAGCGACCTTGCCCCTACCCACGCAGCGCAATGAACTTGTTGTTCATGCGCCTGACCTCGACTAGCGTTTCGTGAAAGCAACCGCGGCAACGATGATCGCGCCCTTGATCACGAGCTGCATCGGCGAGCTCACGCCGAGCAGAACAAGGCCGTTGTTGAGCGTGCCGATGATCAGGCTGCCGAACAGCGTTCCCAGGATGTAGCCGCGCCCGCCGAACAGGCTGCAGCCGCCGAGGATCACCGCGGCGATGACGTCGAGCTCCATGCCCTGCACGACATCGGGCCGCGCGGCGTGTGAACGTGCGGACAGCACCAGCGCCGCTAGACCGGCCAGCGTGCCGGTCAGGACAAAGGCCGCAGTCGTGATCCGTTTGGTGTTGATGCCGGAATAGAGCGCCGCGGTCGGATTGCCTCCGACTGCGTAGATGCGCCGGCCGAACACGTTGTAGTGCAGCAGCAGGATGCCGGCGATCATCGCCGCTAACGTCCAAGCGATCGGAACCGGTATGCCGAGGAACGTGCCTTCCCCAAAGATCGCGAAATAGGTCTCGTTGGTGATGATGACAGGCTTGGTGTTGGTCACCATCATCGCCAACCCCCGCGCCATGCTCAGCGAGCCCAGCGTTACCAGGAAGGACGGGATTGATAGCTGCGTGGTCAGGATGCCATTGAGCAGCCCGACCAGCGCGCCGGTGCCGAGCCCGGCCACGGCGCCCACGATCCAGCTGTTGTGGATCTGGCTCATCGCGAGAGCAGCCGCCATGCCTGACAGCGCCAACGTCGATGCAACCGACAGGTCGATCTGACGCGCGATGATGATGAAGGTCATGCCGACCGCGATGATCGACACCAGCGTGGTCTGGCGTCCGATGTTCAGGAAATTGTCGACCGACAAGAACCAGGGCGAGGACAGACTGAAAACGACCAGCAGGATCACGAAGGCGATGTACAGCATGTAAGGCCGCTCGCCCCGCAACAGATTCTGGAGAATCTTGCGGCGCCGGTCGGACTGGGTCGACGAAGCGACGACGTTGGGAGCAGTCAGTTCGGTCATGCGGACAACTCTTGCGATAGGCTCAGCCCGGAGGCCTGGTACATCTGGAGGAGATGGTGCAGCTCTTCGGCGTCATCGATCTCGCCGCGCGACAACGTTCGGGCGACACCCCCGTTGTCGATCACGGAGATACGGTCGCAGAGCTCGATCAACTCGACGAGATCGGAGGAGACGACGAGGACCCCGCTGCCGTCGCGGGCCGCGTTCCGGATCACGGCATAGATTTCCTCGCGCGCGCCAACATCGACACCAACCGTCGGTTCGTCCAGGAGCAGCAGGCGTGGCCGCGGATCATTCCATTTTCCGAACACGACCTTTTGCTGGTTGCCGCCGGACAGTGTCCTGACCAGGGTGAAGGCGCCCTGCGCCTTCACCGCAAGCCTGGCGACGGCGGTTTCCGCACGCCGGGCGGCGGCGCGCTGCTGCATCCAGCCCCAGCGCGAGAAATGAGGGATCCGCGGCAGGGTGACGTTTCGCTCGATCGAATGGTCTAGGACCAGGCCCTGCACGTGGCGATCCTCCGGCACCAGCGCGATGCCCTGCTTTATTGCATCTGCCGGCCCGTTCGGCAGCCATCGGCGGCCCTCGATCTCGATTGCGCCGTTGTCGAGCGGCCGGAGGCCGAACACCGTCTCCAGAATTTCCGTGCGTCCGCTGCCGATCAATCCGGCGAGGCCGTGAATCTCGCCCTTCAGCACCGAGAGGTCGACGGCGCGAAGCCGATCGTTGGACACGCCGGACAGCGACAGAACCGGCGACGGATCCAACCCGCGCTTCGTTGCAGGCTCGGCGCGCGAGCCGGTGGATGCCGATCGATCGGAGCCGACGATGGCATTCACCAGCCGCTTCATGTCCGTATCGGCGGTGACAAACGTGCCGGCGTTGGCGCCATCGCGCAGCACGGTGACACGCTGCGAGATCTCGAAGACCTCGTTGAGCCGATGGGTCACATAGATCACGCCGACTCCGCGGCGCGTTGCCTTCCCGATCGCATCGAACAGGATCCGAACCTCATCCGATGTCAGCGATGAGGTCGGTTCGTCGAGGATCAGAAGCCGAACCTCGCCCATCAGTGCCTTGGCGATCTCCGTCATCTGGCGGTAGGCGAACGGCAGCGAGCCGACGGTTGCCCCCACATCCAGGGGAATGCCGAGTTCGTTCAGGAACGCTTCGGCCCTGGCCATCAGCGCGCGCTGCCTGACAAAGCCGAAAGCTGCGCGCGGCTCGCGGCCGAGCAACAGATTGTCCGCGACGCTCAGGGATTCAATGAGGCTGAGATCCTGATAGACAACGGCGATCCCCGCCTCGCGCGACTTCGCCGGGCTGTCGAATTCCACCAGCCTGCCGGCGATTTCGACCGTGCCGCTGTCGAGGGTATGAACGCCACTGAGGATCTTGATCAGCGTGGATTTTCCGGCACCGTTCTCGCCCAGCAGCGCGTGCACCTCGCCGGCCCGGACCTCGAGCCTGACATCGCGTAGCGCGCGCACGCCGCCGAAGCGCTTGTTGATGGCACTGACCATCACAAGCGAGGGCGACGGCCGAGGCTCTGCTGCAACCGAACCCGACAATTCCAAACTTTCCTCCCGTCGGCCCCGCGCTACGCTGGTACGATGGTGACATATTGTTACTTTTGCAACTTATATTGTTATAATTCTATCATAGGGGAGGCTTGTCAAGGCAGATCGCTTGGGAAGCAGGTTCGAATGACCGCTACCCCGATCGCGCCTCGTGCCGTCGCGAATGTCGACCGATCGGCCACTTTCCCAGCGGGGACCTGCTCGACATCCAGGACAGCCCGCGGGTTGCGCCACGCACTGAAGGCCTAGTCGTTCGTCAGATTTGGGCGTCTTCCGCGGACCAGGGACGATTACGGGATTCGACGGGAAGACGGCATATCTCGCCGTGCACGAGGATAATCGCGTTCTGTCACTGGCGCGCTTCGAAGCGTCCCTTTGGAACGATCGAATGCCACTGATGCCGACGTGCCCGGCGATCGTGTCGTTGACGGCAGGAGCGCCCCCTGTGAGCCCACATACGCCCACTGCGCGCCGGAACGTTTGGCAAGGCGCAGATGGTCAGATGGACAAGGTTGCAGCCCCGGCCGAGGCGTATGTAATGCCCCCGGTCTTCGCTTTCGAGGCAGCGATCAGTTCGACCACGTCTAATAGGGGCATGACGGCTGGCACTCGATGATACGGAGCCGTCCTCATAAGCATCACCGGTAATGCAAGCAAACGAGATCCACCTCGATCTAATCAAGGTTTCTCCGCCACGATATCGACTTCCAACCGAAAATTGCAGACACGAGAACGGAAAGTGGAGCTCCAACGAGTGCGGGACAGGCCCCGCCGCGCGCAGCCAAAGTTGGTTGGCGACGCTTTCCAAGACTTGCAAGAGTCGCCAAGCCGGAACTATAAATCCCGGAGTCCAACAAACACCGTTTCGAATTCGGTATCTGCCCTATAGAAGACCGCAGGCCGCCCCACCGGCGCCTCGATCGATATTTCTTGGCCACCGGCAAATGACTGGCCTGTCCAGACGTGAATCCAGTCGGCCCTAGCCGGAAGGTAGAGCTTCCGCTCGTCCTGCGATACCTGCCAGACGGGAGCGACTAACACGTCCCGACCATAGAGATAGCAATCCTGAATGCCGTATGTCCGCCGGTCCTCTTCGTGATGCAGGAACAACGGACGCTGCACCGGAAGGCCCCTGCGAGTTGCTTCCAGTGACAATCTCCTGAGATAGGGCGAGAGTTGAACGTAGATCGCAGTCATTCTGGCGAAATGCGAAAGGACCGCGGGGTCGCTGTCGATCTGCAAATTGTCACGCGGCCTATTGCCTTCGTGGCTACGCATCACCGGCGTGAATGCCGCCATCTCGGCCCAGCGCATGAAGAGTTCGGGCGTGCGGACATTTCCGAACAGGCTCGTATAGCCACCGATATCGGAATGATGAAACGAGTTGCCGAGCAATCCTGATGACAAGGCGGCGCAGATGACCGTGACCAGCCCGTCGTGCCGCGAAAAGTCAACCGATTGATCGCCGGCCCAGAGCAACGGGCACGACTTCTGTATACCAGTGAAGCCAGCCCGCATGAAGAACACTGCCTCACCAGTGCGGCCGCGACTGGCCACGGCCTTCGCGTTGACTTCAGCCCATAGCGTGGGCCAATGGTTGTGCGCAAGTCTTGCGTCGACCCCGCTGGCGAGACGCACGTTAACCGGTAGATACTCCCCGAAATCGGCCATCCAGCCGGACAGGCCATAGTCGAGCATCCTCGCGCCTATGATCTCTTCGGAAAACCACGCTGCAGCGTCTGGATTGGTGAAATCAACAATGCCGCAGTTGAATTCTCCGAAATCGATCAGGGCAGTTCGCCCCGACGTATCCTTGACGAAATAATCCGCATCCTCAGCCTCTTTGAACAGGACGCCATCTTCGCAGAGATACGGATTCACATAGCCGAGGAAGTGGATGCCCTCGTTGTTCAATTCAGCGATGCGCTGTCGCAGGCCCGGATACCGCGTCTCGTTTGCCTGCCAGTCCCAGAACAGTCGCGCGCCGAAGGTAGTTCGTCGAATTCCGACCCAGTCTTCGCACCACAGACCGGCAACCTTGACGCCAGCCTCACGTATCTTCGCAAGGCGATTGAATGAGTTCGCCCCATCCTTCAGGCCGATGATCGCGCCGTTGTAGACCCACTCCGGAAGTGGCGGCTGGCGTCCAAAACGGCTCGACAGTATCTCCACCAGCCCGACGAAGGTCGGCGCGGCAAACAGCTCAATGCGCTCCGGAATAGCCCAGACTTCAATCTCGTGAAACGAATGATCGCGAAAATCAAAGGCGCTATAGGCGAATGTTTCGACATGAAGCGCATAGCGCGCCGAGGAAACATAAGTCGGCTGGGGATAGTTCGTATGATAGTAGTCGCCGCCTGCGTGGCCCCCCACGTCCGCCTTGAACGTTATCTCGGTGGTCTTGTCGCGCCCGACGCCTGGCTCCGAACTCCACAACGGATACCGCCGCCCGCGCAGATCAAAATAGGAGAATTGCTCGCCTCCGCCCCAGACGTTCTCGTCCCGGTCGGCAACCACACGCAGCCAAAATCGGTTGACCGATGGATCAAGGGCCCGCAGCACCAACGCATTGCCCTCGAGTGTAACGGCCAGGCGCGGGGGTTGCCCCTTGGCCGCGGCAAGCGCGATCATGTCGCCATCCATCTCGGCATGCGCCAGCGGACAGCGTTCAGCAACGCGATCCTCGATCTCGAAGCGGCCGCGATGCATCGTGATGCTATCGTTCCCCTGCCCGACAAAGAAACATGGCGCTGCGGCACTATGGGTGAGAATCCGCCGGCCAGAAATGGAAACCGCGAAGCCGGATTGGGTCGTCTCAAGTTTCAGGTCCATTTCTCTTCGCCCCTTCAGGTCAGGCCGGCATCGACGACAAAGTTTGTCCCTGTGCAGCCTGCGCTCTCGTCAGAGCCGAGGAACAGCGCCACGCGCGCGACGTGCGTGGGATCGAGTCGAAATTTGAGCGCCTGGCTGTCAATGAACTTCTGGTTACTCTCGGGCGCTGCCCATAGGCGTAGTTGACGTTCAGTCACGATCGCGCCCGGCACGATGCAGTTGACGCGAACGCCCGCCGGCCCCAGTTCGCGCGCAAGCGTTTTGGTCATGCCGTTGATTGCGGCCTTCGCTGTTGTATAGCCGACCATTCCCGGGATCCCGCGCATCCAGGAGACCGATCCGAACATGATGATCGCTCCGCGGCCGGCCTCGGTCATCCGCCTGCTCACGGCCTGGCTGGCGAAGAACTGATGATCGAGGTTTAACGCCAGCGACCGCCGCCAAGCTTCGGGCTCAACGTCGGCCATCGCGTGACGATCATCGCGGGCGGCGTTGTTGATGAGCACTGCAACCGGCCCATGCTTGTCTTCTACGCCCGCGATCGCCGAGCGGAGCCCCGCAATGTCGGTGACGTCGCAAGCGATGAACTCCGCTCCCGTGGCGGCAGCGGTCGCCGGCCCCGCCTCCTCGTCGATGTCGACAAACGAGACGATCGCCCCTTGGGAGGCAAAGGCCCTCACCATTTCCGCGCCAATTCCGGACGCCCCGCCAGTAACTAGCACGCTGCGACCTGCCAATGAGGCGTAGCGAACCCAATCGTAAGCTGCCATTTTGGTAACCTCGTTAAGCCCGGGATATCCCGCTGGACCTCACCCCTTGAGACCGCCCGCGGTCAGCCCCGAGACGACGCGCTCCTGGAAGATCACGATGAGGATCGCGACTGGCACGATACCCACGACGAGCGCGGCGGATATGACCGGCCACGGAAACGCAAACTCTCCCTGATAGAGCTGGATTCCGACGGGCAGCGTCCGCAGGCCCGGATTGGAGTTGAACGACAGGGCCAGCAGGAATTCGTCCCAGGAGTTGACGAAGGCAAGGATTCCGGCAGTGAATACGCCCGGCGCCGAGAGCGGAACCACCACCTTGAAAAGCGCGCCAAATCGCGTGCAGCCATCTATCATGGCAGCGTTCTCCAAATCGCGCGGAATAGCTTCGAAAAAGGACGTCAGCACCAGGGTGCAGACCGGCAGACTCAATACGGTGTAGGGCAAGATCAATGCTGTCCAACTGTTGAGCAGATTGAGTGCACGCATCGTCTCGAACAAGGGTACCAGCAGCGTCACCAGCGGAAAGGTTGAGACCGCGATGATCATCGACATGATCAATCCTCTGAACCTGAGATTCAGCCGCGCAAGCGCATAGGCCGCCAGAACCGAGATCAGCAGGGTCAACGCGGTCGACAGCAGCGCGACCATGACGCTATTGAACAGGAACGTGAGCAGCGGTTGATCGGAGAACGCCTGGCTGTAATTCCGCAGCGTCGCCGCGTGCGGCAGCCAGGTGATCGGCTTCAGCGTGAGTTCGGCCTCTGTCTTGAACGAGGTCAGCAGAATCCACAGCGCCGGGAACAGGCCGTTCACGACGAGAACGAGCGCAGCGATGGCCCGCAACGGTTTGCCTGATAAGACCGAGCCCGCAGCGGAGAAGATAGCCGTGCTCATGACACAGGCTCGCTGCCGCGGATCATGCGCAGGTAAAGCGCCGTGACACACATCGAAAGGCCGAACATCACCACCGCAAGCGCCGATCCATAACCGAGGTCGAGGAACGATACGGTGTTCTGGTGGATGTACATGGCCAACGTCGCAGTTGAGGTGCCCGGCCCGCCTCCCGTCATCATGTACGGAATATCGAAGGTCTGCAGCGCAGTAATGGTGCGGAAGATCAGCGCGACCACGATCGTGGGCTTCAACAGCGGCAGCGTGATCTCGAAGAATTGCCGCACACGCCCTGCCCCGTCGACATCAGCGGCCTCGTAAAGCGAACGCGGAATGGTCTGCAATCCGGCGAGAATGATCATCGCCATGAAGGACGAGGCCTTCCAGGTGATGGTGAGGCAGATCGCGGCGAAGGCGAGACGCGGCGAATTGAACCAGATCACGCCCGGCAGGCCGATCCGATTGAGCACGTCGTTGACGACGCCGTACTCCGAATGGAAGAACCATGCGAAGATCAGGCCCGCGAACGCAAGCGGCAGCGCCCACGGAATCAGAAGCGAGAGCCTCACCGGCCACCGCATCCGGAACGGCAGATTGGCGAGCAGCGCAAGTCCGAGCCCGACGAGCAGCGCGCCGGGCACTGTGATCAGCGTGATCAGGATCGTGTTCCAGGTCGCCTGCCAAAAGACGGGATCTTCCAGCATCTGCTGAAAGTTCGCGAGCCCGGCGAATCGCGCCGGCAGGCCCGACGTCAGCGACAGGTCGAGGAAGCTCGTGTAGATAAGCCGGCCCACTGGATAGACGATCATCATGCTGAGCAGTACCCCGGCGGGTGCCAAGAGCAATACGGCGAGCGTCGTTTCGTCCGGATCGAGGCAGCGCGACAGCCTTGCACGTCGCGCATCGACGCGATCGGCTGCGTTCTTGAACGTGCATGTCATCGTCGTTAAGTCCGATCCGGATTGCGCGCAAGACGACGCTGGAATTCGCGACCACGAGCGGGGTACCAAGCACACCCGCTCGTCGCTGGATCATGCCTTAGCGGAGGATCCGCTTCAGGCGAGCCTCGATCTGGGTGGCGCCGTCCGCCGGCGTAGTCACGCCCGCAAGCACCGCGTTGACCGTGGTCCGGATCGCTTCACTGACCTCGTTGTAACGCGGCGTCACCGGACGCGGCTTCGCGGTCTCGACAATCGGCTGAGCGTCGGCGAACCACGGCACCGCCTTGGTCACGTCCGCGTCCTTGTATAGTTTGCCGTAAGTCGGCAGCAACGAGCCGTTGATGGCCATGAATTTGGAGACTTCGGGACTCGACAGATATTCGGCGAGCTTCTTCGCCTCCTCCTGATGCTTGGAAAAGGCGGAAACGCCCCACTCCCAACCTCCGAGGCAAGTCGCCTGTTCACCGCCCGTGACCGCCGGGAGCCGTGCGACGCCGACCTTGCCGACCACGGCGGAGTCCGCGCCCTGCGTCATGGCCCATGCGTAGGCCCAGTTCACCGCGAATACGACGTTGCCGGCCTGGAACTCCTTGCGCGTGTCGTCGGTCGCAACCTCGGCAATGTTCTTCTTGGCGACACCACTATCGGCGAAGCTCTTCCAAAGCGCGAGCGATTTCGCAGCGGCCTCACGATCGAAATCGAGCTTGCCGTCCTTAACGACCACCTTGCCCTGGCTCCAGTACGGTACGAGGAAAGTGCAAACCGCGCCTTCGATCGCCTTGCCCTGAAACGAGAGGCCCTGCAGATTCGAATTCTGCTCACCGTCCGCGATTTTCTTCGCGGCGGCAGCAAGTTCGTCCCAGGTTTTTGGCGGCTGGAGCCCGTATTTGTCGAGCAGGTCCTTGCGATAATAGAGGAACATGGAATCCGCAAAGGCGGGGAGCGCCACGACCTTGCCGTCGACGGTGTTCGCCTCCGCATAGGCGCGGAGATAAGACGACATGTTTTCGCTTGCGATCGGGCTAGTCCAGCCCGCAGCCGCAAACTGCGCCGGCCGTATGACGTCGAGCATCAGCACGTCGAGTGAAGAGTCCTTCGCCGTGAGGACCGTGTTGAGATATTGCGCCTGCAAATCCGAGGTCGCGCCGCCCAGTTCGATAGTGACCTTGACGCCCGGATTGAGCGCTTCGTATTGATCGAGCACCTTGCGCCAGATGCCGGGCTGACCCTGGCTTGTGACGAAGAGCTTCAACGAGGTTTCGGCGGACGCGCCGGTTGCGAATGCGAACGCTCCGAACCCGAGCAGCAATCCCGTTATCTTTGAAATGCGTCCCAAACTCATGCCGTCCTCCGAATAAGATCGCCGCTTGCTTGCGACGTTGCTAGCTTGTGGTTGATGGCCTCGTTGCGCACCTGTTAGTGCAATGCACGCTCCGTCTCCGCATCGAACAGATGTATCTTCGCAGGGTCGAGGCCCAGCTTGAATGCCTCACCAGTTCGCGGACGCAACTCGGGCGGCAGCCGCGCGGTCAATGTCGCGCCTCCCACCGAGAAATGCACCAGCGTATCGGAGCCGAGCGGCTCGACGACCTGAACCTCGCAATTCAAGCCGACATCAGACATCCCGGATGTGAAATGCTCGGGCCTGATGCCGACGATAAATTCGCGCCCGTCAACCGCCGAAATTCCCGTGCCAGTCAAAGCCGCAAGCGGCAGACGGTTGCCATCGGCGAAATCGAGATAGCCATGGGCAGCCCTGGCCTTGGCGAAGTTCATTGACGGAGAGCCAACGAAGCTGCCGACGAAGACGTTGGCCGGATTGTTATAGACCTCATCGGGCGTTCCGATCTGCTCGATATCGCCGCCGCGAAGGATGACGATGCGATCGGCCAGAGTCATCGCCTCGACCTGATCGTGGGTTACATAGACGATGGTGGTCCCTATCGCCTGGTGCAGCCGTTTGATTTCCGTGCGCACCTGACCGCGCAGCTTCGCGTCGAGATTGGACAGTGGCTCATCGAACAGGAACACCTGCGGCCGCCGAACGATGGCCCGGCCCATCGCAACCCGCTGGCGCTGTCCACCGGAGAGCTGTCCCGGCCGCCGGTCGAGAAGATGGGTGATGCCGAGCATCTCCGCCGCGGCCTTAATCTTCACGGCCGCATCCGCCGCGTTCGCACCCCGCACCTTCAGGCTGAACCCCAAGTTCTCGCGCACCGTCTTGTGCGGATAGAGCGCGTAGTCCTGGAACACCATCGCAATATCCCGCTCGCGCGGCGGCAGATCGTTGACGATCCGATCGCCGATCCGGATTTCACCGCTGCTGATGCTTTCGAGTCCGGCGATCATGCGCAGCGTCGTCGATTTGCCGCAGCCCGACGGACCAACCAGCACCACGAACTCGCCATCGATGATCTCGAGGTCGATGGCCTTGACGACGCGGAGCGCGCCGTAGCTCTTCTCAAGCTTGCGCAGGCTGACCGAAGCCATGAGCCCTGTTCTCCCGTCCCCGCGTCCCTACGGCCCTTGAGCCGCGGTGGTTGATGGTAGCGCTACGATTTTTGGAAATCAACGGCCAAGGAAATGCTCGCCAACTCCAGTTCAATCCGGCAGGTTAGGAGATGAAATACTATCGCATCTGACTGATTATGATTAGTTTTATTCTTCTGATAAGAAGAGTGCGATTGTATCGCGACAAAATCTCAGCTAGATAGCAGCGCTATTATTTTTGGACCACCAGGGGAATGGCGGCACCAAAGCCCACGCGCACCCGGCGCAAGATGCAACGGGTCACGATCATGGATGTGGCGGCGCGCGCTGAGCTGTCGCCGTCCACGGTGTCCCTCTATTTCAGGAAGCCGGATGCGGTTTCGGCGGCGGCGAGCGAGTCGATCGCACGCGCCATCGAGGCGCTCGACTACGTGCCGAACCTGATGGCCGGCGGGCTGGCGGCGGCCTCATCGCGCGTCGTGAGCATCATTGTGCCATCTGTCCGCAATGCGTTCTTCGCCGAGACCGTCGCCGCCCTGCAGGACGAGCTCGGCAAGCAGCGACTGCAGGTGATGCTCAGCCACACCGAGTACAAGGAGCACGACGAGGAAAACCTGGTCCGCACAGCACTGTCCTGGGCCCCCGCCGCCGTCGTCTTGACCGGCCTGTCGCACAGCGCCGCGACGCGCAGGCTGTTGCGTGACAGCAAGGTGCCGGTTGTCGAAATCTGGGAGCTCGGTTCCCAGACCATGGACATGGCAGTCGGTTTTCACCACGACCAGGTCGGTCGTACCGCCGCGTCGCATCTCGTTCAGCGAGGACGCAAGCGATTGCTGTTTCTTGGCGCCCGCCTGCACGAGGATCGCCGCGCTGCACTGCGCGCCCAGGGTTTCGTCGAGACGGCGCGGAACGTGCCGGATGTCACTGCGGAGATCATCCGGCATCCTGCGCCAGCGAGCGCCGAGGTCGGCGCCATGCTGCTCGGTGAGGCCCTGCATCGCTTTCCAAACGTGAACGGGATTGCCTGCTCCAACGACCACATCGCCCTCGGCGTGATCTTCGAGTGCCAGCGCCTTGGCATCACAATCCCCGAGCAGCTATCGGTGGTGGGCTTCGGCGACTTGAGCTTCAGCGCGGCCTCCAATCCGTCGTTGACGACCATCCGCCCGCCTGGCGACCTGATCGGGAAGGAAGCCGCGCGGCTGATCATCGCAAGGATCTTGCGCTCCGACGGCGAGCCAGAACAGGCCGTCATCGATACGCGTTTCACCCTACTCCATCGGCAGAGCAGTTAATTGGAAATTCAGTCACCCGTGGGTACCGAGAACCTAGACTCGGACGTAGTGATGATGAGGTCCGCTAAGTGTCGCGCGTGAACCGATAATTCCGGTCCGCTAGACCGGGCGAGAGACTGACGCATCGCGGCGTTCTCGATCGATCTACTCTTACGCCCGTGAGTGCCCCGCCCCTCGCAACTCGATTTCAAAGTCACATCACTCGAAAGAGCGGCCATCCGCACTTGCCGTCGATAGATTTTCCTTGATCTCCCGGTGCACACGCCGCCTTCTAAGCAATGGAAATACTTGAACTCTCGCGCCAATCCATCATCGGCCAATTTGAGCAAGCTCCAGCCAAAGAAAGCCGGCGAGATCAGGCTCCAAGCGCACCTTCGGCAGGGCCAAGCGGGTCGTCAGTCGAATTGGATCGGCTCCGATCCAGGATAGGAATGGGCGACGAACTCGCAGAACGCGCGAGCCGCCGGGGATAGCTTCGCCTCGTCCTTCCAGGCAAGGCCGACATCCATGGATCCCGGCTACAAGCCCGAGCGCTCCCAGCGGGCCGCCATTTGTCGTCCGCGATTTCGCCTTGGCGCTAGCCCGGCCGCAATCGCTGCGGCATCGTGTCGATGTTGAGGGGCGTGACCTTCCAGCGCGAGGCGTCGTCATATTCGAAGTCGATGGTCACCTCGCCTGTCGCACGACGGATCTGCATCAGGGCTGATTTCCATTGCCGGCCGGTCGGCTGCTGCATGGCCGCGTTGAGCTCGCGAAACTTGCGGTTCACTGAGAAATCGCCGGGATTGCCCGGCTCGGCGCGACCTTCCGCATCGTAGCGGTAGCTGCTGATCTGCACGGAGGCCTCGTCGACGATTGCGACCACGGAGACGCTCACCCAATCGTCGGACTCGCGCACCTCGCTTTGCGCAATCATGCCGGCGATCTCGTGCACCAATTCGTCTGCCTGCTTCCGGTCCATCGCGCTCGCTCTCATCTCCCGGCCTCCAGGCGCGCACGCATCTCTGCGGCAAGGTCGACGCGGCGCTCGCCTGTGCGTACCTCGCGCTCGAACCCCTGGAATGTCTGTCCTTGCTCGTTGTCGAACAAGACCTGGTTTCGATAGGCCACCCGGCCGGTCGGAGGATCGACCACTTCATAGCGGATGGCAACCTCCCCAGGGCGTGCGCCTCCCCACTCCAGCCCGCCGCCTGCGGTGGCGCGGCCGATTTCCACGGTACCGCGCACCTCGCCGCCGGCTTCGATCCAGTGCCGCATCTCGGTTTCAAACTGGTTGTAGACGTGCTGATTGAACTCCGAATTCTGCGGGAACAGGTTGATCAGCCCCTGATCGTGCATGAACTGAAAGCCGACCATGTGGCCGCCGTCGTCCCGCACCGGAAATTCACCCACGCGTCCGGCTTCCCTTCCCACATTCGACGTCAGTTCGTTCTCCTCGGCCGGCCGCTCCTTCTTGCGCGGGATCTCGCGCAAGTGGAAGCGAACCCTCACCGTCTCGTGGCGCTCGTTGACCGTCCATGTCGCCTCGTTGCGGCCGAGGCTGCGGGTGGTCTCGCCAACCGGTAGTGCCTGCCGTTCCGTGGCGGTGTCGCGATCGACGCGCAGCGTGTTGCGCGCGTCGATCCTGGCGCGTGACGGATCGCGCACGAGGGAGGCAACTTCGTCGGAAAGTTCGTCGAGATGCCGGGAGTCGACCGCGTTGGCCTCGGTACGCTGCGTGGCTGTCAGATGCGGACCGGCACCTTCGTCAGCCCGCAGCTGCATTCGCTCGCGAAGCTTGGCGATGTCGTGTCGCGCCGCCCAGCCGACCGTGCCGGGAGGCGGCTCGCCACGTTCGGTGAACAGGGATCTCAACTGGCCTTCCAGCGTCAGGCTGCGCTGAATGTTCTGCACGGTCCGGATGTGGAGCTCGATATCCTGCGCGCTCGCCTGCGGACCGTGGCGGACACCGGTAACGGTGCCGGTTGCCGGATCGTAGTCGATGCTGACGGCGTTGCCCGTCAGGGCCGGATCAGACGTGACGGGAGGCGCAAGGTCGCGCAACAGATTGTCGCGGATGCGAACGGGATTGTAGATGTCGCCCGGCCGCGCTCCGCCGGCGCGAGCGCCGGCCACCGTCGCCGTCGCCCAAAAGCCCATGGAGAGCAGCGCCTCGACACGATCGCCCGCGGACATGCGGCCCCAATTGCGCGAGAGATCTACACCCTGATTGGCGATCGCGGCGGAATCGAGCATGGCCGCACCGGCCTGCACGTAGCCATGCGCCGATGCCTCCAGCGGGGCAATGGCGCGCCCTGCCCGGCCAAGCTGCGCCAACCGTGCGGCGCTTCCGAAGGCACCAACCGACATGGCGCTGGCGCCGAGATTGAGCCAGAGTCCGCGTGCTTCATCATCACGAATCGGATCGAGCGACTGACCGTGCCGCGCGCGGTCGACCAGTGCGTCGCCGCTGCGATAGGCGCCCCAGGCACCGGCCCCAACCGCCACGCCGGCGGCGCCGGCCACGATCGGCGTTGCAAGCCCCCCCGAGCCCACGATCAATACGCCGCCTGCGACGATGCCACCCACGAGCGCGGCCTTGTCCAGGACCTGCGCGATGTGCTCGCCGAGCGTATCTGCCGTCTGCGGCGTGTTGGCATTGCCGAGCGCGATCCTGCCGTCAGCTCCCACTCGCAGGTGGCCGCGCTCGGGGAAGGTCATGCTTCCGGCCGGCAATCGATTTTGCGTGCGCCAGTCCTCAAAACTGTCATAGCGCCGGCCGATGTTGTCGACGAAGCGCTCGTGACCTGCGGGATCGAGCACGCGAAACAGCGGAAGCTGCACGGGTCCTGTCTCGCCGCTGGAATAGGTGACCGGCAGCACGGTCACACGGGGATCGCCGCCTGCCGCAACGGCGCGGATCTGATCGACGACCGCCTTCACGCTCGCGCCATCCTCGCCATCGCCGTAGAACGAATGCTCGCCGCGGGCGGCAGCGGCTTGCAGGCTTGGGAAATCGGCCCCCGGAGCGACGCGCGGACGCATGCCCATCGCGTAACCGATGGTGTTGTCGAGATCGCTGCCGCGCAAGGTTTGTGGCGCATCACCGCGCGTCGCGAGATAACGCTCGGCATTTTCCCGCGCGAACGGCGTGACGACCGCGGCGGCGGTCCAGGGATCGCTGGCCGCTTCGAGGCCCTGCCCCGTGATGGTATGATCGCTCCTGATCGCCGCGAGTGCACCGACGCGTGCCTCCAGCGGAACATGCTTGTCGGTGATACCCAGGAGCTCGCGCCCCTGGCGCGTGTCGAGAATGCCCGCGAGACGGTCACGCTCCCGCGCCTGCAGACCGCTATCGTCGGGATACCATTCGCGCGCCAATGCGCCGGCCATCAGCCGCCCCAGCGCCGGTCGCGCGGCATAGTCGAACGCGGACGTCGCGGCGAACGCATTCTGGACGAAGGCGCTCGTCGCAGCGCTCGCGGGCGCTCCGCCGAGGGCATCCAGAACCTGGCTCATGGCCGTTCCGCCATAGCCGAGAATCGGATTTTGGCGATCGCCGCCCAACGCCCGGGCGAAACCGCCGGCGTCGCGCGGGGCAAGGCCGGACACCACCGATCGCAACAGATCCGTTCCGCCGCCGGGCGGTTCGGACAAGGCCGTCACGGCCGCGATGGCATACGACGAAGCTGCAGCCCCCTGCTGCCAGGTCTCGTCGACATTGCCGGTCGTTCTCGCCACCTGGGACAGCTCGGCGGCCCTGACCGCCAGGCGCTCGCCAACAACAGCGCGTAATTCGGGAACGTCCTCTAGCGCGCGGCTCAGCTGCACACTGCCGCAAATCCCCTCGCCGCGACCGGCGGTCCAGCGATCGAGCACGCGGTCGAGGAGAAAGCGTTGCTCGTCCGCATTGAGCAATCCAAGCTCGGTACGGCCGCGCAGCGCGTCCTTGACCTTGTCGACCCCGGAGGTGCCGCCGATCCCGAAGAAGTCGCCGCTGCGATCAGAGCTGTGCTCGACCCATTGGCCGATCCGCTTGAGGCGATCCTGGTCGGGCCGCACGGGCCCCGGCACGGATGTCGCGAGGTCCGCTCGCAAGGCGATCTGGGCTGCCATCGCGTCGTTGAAGACGCGTTGCGAACGCGCGCTATCTCCGCCCTGCCGTCCACCGGCACCATCCGGCGGAACGCGGGGCGATGGCGTGGCAGGCATCGACGCGGCCATGGACAAGCTCCCTCAGTGACAGTCCCGCAAGATGAGGCGCCTCCTCATCAGAACCATCACGTTAGGACGCCCGCCTGATCACTACCTGACGGCCTGAACGTCTCTGCGATTGCCAGACAGGGCCAGGGAAAGACCGAGATTGTTGCGCGCCACGCCGTTTTCCGGATCGAGCGCCAGCGCGCGCCGATAGCTCACCTGCGCCTCGTCCCTCCGTCCGAGCTGATCGAGCGCGAGACCCCGGCCGTTCAGGGCGCGAACATTATCCGGCTGGTCGGCCAGTACCGCCTCGAAGGCGCGTAGCGCTTCATCCGATCGGTGTCTGGCAAGCAGTATCTGGGCTGAGCCCACCCTCGTGTCAACGCTGTTCGGTGCCAGCGCCAACGCCTCCTGGAAGGCAGCGTCTGCACCATCGATGTCCTTGCGCTTGAGCAGCAGGCGGCCAAGCTCGACGCGCGGCGCGGGATCAGACGGCATGCGCGCCGAGAGCTGTCGATAGAGAATGACCGGATCGACGGCATCGCCGCCGTTCTCCGCCGTTGCCTTGGCCAGGCGCGCGAGCGCGGCCGAATCCAGATCGTCAATGTCGGCAAGCGCCGGCCGGACCTCCGGCTGTAGCGAGAGTGACGCCCTATCATCGCTCAGCATGCATCCCGAAGCGGACAGAGACAGCGCAAACACCGCCGGCACAACCCACACCGCATCGAAACCAGGCCGTCGCTGCATCTTCATGGCAATTCCCCGACAACCACTGCACTTAGGCAGCGGTGAGAGCATCCCGAGGCGGCGGCTGCGCCGGTTTCGCGGCACTGCGAGCCGGCATGTCCGGGCGCGGGCCGTTCAAGCTGACCGAGCCGACCGGCTGCACCATGAAATCGCCGGCGAGATCCTGGTAGGACAAGACCGCGAGCTCGAGACCATTGCGCACAATGTAGCCGCGGACGTAGCGGCGCACGTCCATCGAGGCAAGAACGACCGGCTTGACCTCGCTCGCGCCCGCATCAGCCGCCATTCGGCGGAACTGTGCCAGCAATTGCTCCCCGCTGCGCTCGTCAAGCACCAAATATGGCCCGACGGCCGTGTCGCGGATCGCGCCACGCACCACGTCTTCGGCCTCGCGCTCCAGCACATAGGCCATCACCGCCCGATGGGCGTTGGCATGACTGTAGCATATCTGACGCTTGAGCGCAGCGCGCACATACTCGGTGAGGAGGACGACATTGCTCTCCTTCTCGCCCCATTCGGCGAGCGCTTCGAGCACCAGCCGTGTGTTGTTGACGCATACGCCCTCATCCACGAGGCGGCGCAGCACATCGGCGATGCGCGGCACCGGCACCGTCCGCAGCGCTTCCTTGACGAGGTCGGCGTAGCCGGATTCGATCCGCGCCAGAAGCGCCCGCGTTTCCTGAATACCGACGAAGCGCGAGGCGTAGCGGGCGACTATCTCGCTGACCTTGTGCGCCATCACCTGCTCGGCGGTTCGAAATCCGATACCGGCATCGCGCAGGAGCGCCGCATGGGCGATATCCACCCAGCCCATGCGCCGGCTATCCTGTTCGGGCTCGATCGGGATATTCAGGAGATCGAGATTGGCGAGATCGTCGATGACAAGAAGCTCATCCAGGCGCGCTTCGTATTCTTCGACCGGAACACCTTCGATATCGACGCGGCAGTGCGCATCGCCGAGCGTCTCCTCGCGTAGGATCGCGACCTCGGGAATCAGGATCCCCAACCGGGCACTCAGCTGCGTGCGGAGACGATCGATGTGACCGGAAAGCTGCCCCTCGTCGATCCGGTCCCCCAAAGCGGGCGCGAGTCTCAAGATGATCGCAGGCACTTCTCCCGGCACGGCCGCGCGGCGGACGCCGGTCACGGCCGGGACTCCCGAACCGCTCTGTGCGGGCGATGCGGGCGGACGCGCCTGGCCTTCCCGTGATGGCGCTGGCTTCAATAGGCTGATCGCGCCGAAAATGAGCGCGAGCACAAGAAACACCGGCGTGGGAAAGCCGGGAACCAAGCCCAGCCCGAGCAGGACCACGGCCGACAGTCTCAGTGCGCGCGTGCTGGCGCCGAGCTGGCCGACAATATCGCGGCCCAGATTGACCTGCCTGTCTCCGGTCACGCGGGTCACCACGGTGCCTGCTGTCAGTGACAGCAGCAGCGCCGGAATCTGTGAGATCAGCGCATCGCCGATCGTCAGCAAGGAGTATTCGTGGATGGCCGAGCCGAAAGACAGGCCACGCGACAGCGTGCCGATCGAAATGCCGCCAACCAGATTGACGACGATGACAACGAGCCCGGCGATGGCATCGCCTTTCACGAACTTCATGGCCCCGTCCATCGCACCATAGAGCTGGCTCTCGCTTTCGAGGTTGGCGCGGCGACGGCGCGCCTCCGTCTGGTCGATGTCGCCGTTGCGCATCTCCGCGTCGATCGCCATCTGCTTGCCGGGCAGCGCATCGAGGGTGAATCGGGCGGCGACCTCCGCCACACGCTCGGCTCCTTTGGCGATGACGATGAATTGAACCAGGGTAACGATCAGAAAGACCACCAGCCCGACGATCACGTTGCCGCCAATCACGAACTCGCCGAAGGTGCGAATGATCTCCCCGGCTTCGGCTTGCGACAGGATCAGCCGCGTGGTGGTGATTGCAAGCGCCAGCCGGAACACGGTCGAGATCAGGATGATGCCCGGCAACGACGAGAAGTCGAGCGGCGCCAGGATGTAGAGCGCCACCATCAGCATCAGGACCGAGAATCCGAGATTGAAGCCGATCAACAGATCGACCAGCCACAACGGCATGGGCAGGATCATCATCGCCACGGCCAACAGCAGCACCGCCGCGACCAGCAGATCGGGATGGCTCGGCACGCGAGCGAGCAATGCGCGCAGTTGGGAGGTCACGAAACGTCTCCTTCCCGTAAGAGGCGGGCCAACCTGAAGGTCCGGAAGCATTCCCGCGCCTCGTCGAGGCGGCCGACGAGCCGCAGCGCGTGGCTGCGCATCAGCAGGAGCGGCGCCCGCGCATTCGCACCGCGATCAATCTCCTCCAGTCGCTCGATGATCCGGATCGCCTCGGCGCCGTTCTCATCGGCAATCAGTGCGTAGGCCAGCACGCGCAGAAAGCCGACATCGTCGTCAGCTTGCCGCTGGACAAGACGAAGCAGCGGAAGTGCGCGCGCGGGTTGCCCGCTGGCGAGATAGACATAGGCGAGCGTGCAGAGCAGGTCGCGCTGCGGCCCGCCAATCAACGGCGGGGCGGCGTCGATCGCTGAATCGACCGACGGCACGCGCGATGAAAGCTCCTGTGGCAGCGACAGCATCGGTCATCCCTCGATGAGGCTGTTGCGGCCCTGGCGCAGCATCGCAAGTCCCTGCAGCTCGCGATGAATGGCGGTCGCTCCTTCTCCCAGGATTCGGTCCGCCGGCACGCGATCCAGATCCTGTGACAGAAGTTCCAGGGTGGCGCGACGCCGCTCCGCATGCAGGACATCGGGATGGCGCAGACGGGGCATGACGAAGCGAAACAGGGCTTCCGCCAGGTTCTCGCCCTGAAATCCCCTGAGCTCCTGATGCTGCGCCGCCGTGCCGATCGCGCCACGCGCGTCGTCGAGATGGGCGCGTGTGACGGGATCGACGTCAGATGCGGCGAGCACGGCATCGATCGCGGCGTCGAGCTCGACGCCTTCATCGACGGCGCCGTCGGCATGCCCGCTAATTCCACGCCGATCCGCATTGATGCTGGTGACGCTGAGTTCTCGGGCGATGTCGCGGCGCGCGTCTGCGGAAGACGCAAGATCCCTGCCCTGCGGCGGCGCGGACTGACCGTTCGACAGACGCTGAGGCACCTTGACCATCGCCATGCCCTAGTAGCGGACGGCCACCTGCCGGCCGGCACGCCTCAACACGATCCGCTCGGCCTCGATGCGCTGGATCGCCCAGCCGTCATCGACCATCGCACCTTCGAGATATTTCTGACCGCGGATCACGACGTGCGATTGCGGCCCGAGCCAGACCGCCTCGATGGCGAGCGACGATGGCAGCTTCTCCGCCTTGACCGCAACGCCGTTGACCAGCAACACTTCTCCCTTGAAACGTTCGTCAAACCACTGCTGGACACTCTGCCACTGCCCCGCGACGCTCGGCTCGACCGTGCCGCGGGCCATGACGGCTCCGCCGCTGGCCTCGACCGCGACATTGAGCAGTCCTGCTCCCTCGGCTTCGCTCTTGAGCGCGTTCGCCGCATCGTTGACGAGACTGGCCGCCGGCGGGCGCAGTTGGGTGGCACGGTCCCGATTTGCCGATCCGACCGTTGCCGCCGTCGCCTTTGTTGCGGCCGACCGCAGGCCGATGTCGATGAAGCTGCCGGCCGCGCCGGAACCGACCGCCGCGAGGCTCGATGCCATGACCGCAACGGCAATACCGGCGACGCTGAGCCTGGCAGGCCAGCGCGGCCGCCCGCCGGACGCAGTTTTGATGTCCTGGGAAGCATCAAGCGCCGAATTCGACGCGCTCGCCGTCCACGACATCCGCAGATCAGCGATCGACAGAGCGAAGGGCAGCCTCACTCCGATTTGGCGTCCCACCTTCAAGGCGCCGGCGCCGGCAAGCGAAGCGCCCTCCGCCAACGCCTCGACGCGCGCCTCATTGCCATCGATGGTCACCACGACATGGCGCAGAGCGAGGCCCTCGCCCAGGAAGACCATATCGGATTCGACGCCGCCGCCGATCACGTAGGTGCCGGCCGGCAAACGCTGCGACGTGCCGGCATACAGGCCGGTCTCGATCGCGAGAACATACTCGTTCGATTCAATCAAGACCGCTGACCCTCAAGGCGTGAAACTGTTCCGCTCAAAGCGGCAAGGCGCGCGCCGAAGCGCGCGCCTTCCGGCCTGATTACTGCACACGCTCGTCAGCGACCTTCTTGTCCGAGCTGAGCACCGTCGAAAGCTTACGCAGCTCGATGCTCTTGGCCTGAGCTTCCTCGCTCACGCGCTTCAACTCGGCGAGCTGCGCCTGAAAGTTGCCGCTATCGCTGGTGCTGCCGGTCGCACCTGCTGCTGTGGCTCCGCCTGCCGCGCCGTTGACGCCACCAACCGTATCCGCCATGTCACTCTCCTTGTTGCTTCGATATCGTCCGGGTTGATCCGGGCCACCGCCCGGAGTTTGAAGGGGCCTCATGGCCCTCGGTCGGGAGCTGCCGAAACCGGCTCCCGATGTCAGGCGAAATCCTCTTCGGTATCCGCCATGGCCTCGTCGAACTCGCCCATCGAGTCGTTCGCGATCTGCATCGCGAAACTCTGCAGTGCCGCCTCAAAGGCCTGCGCCTGCTGATTGCCGCCGCCACCATCGAGCGCCTTGCCGACGGCACCGCCAACGAGGGCGCCAACGGGGCCGCCAAACATGGCGCCGGCGATATTGCCGATCGCTCCGAACATCTCGTCACTCCATTCGCTGGTCGCGAGAATCCAATCGCGACAATTTCCGCCAAGGGTGCGGTCGCTGTCTTCCGCCCCTCCGATCGTGATGGCTCCACTCAATCGTACCGGAGTCAGTTCAAGATCGTGGGAAGCGATCTAAGCCGTCTAGCTTTCGAAAACCTGACGGGGAGGATCGTCGCATCAGCGCGCCGGCGGGAGTGAGGCCGGAACAGACACATGCACATCACGGCCGGCATCATCGTCGCTGCGCGATTGACGTGCTGTCTGACTTTCGGGACTGCGTGGATCAGGGCCGATCACCTGTTCGAGCCGGCCGTTGCGCCAAATGCTCACCTGAGTTCCCCGAAAAACATTCAATACCGTTTCCCTGGGAGGCGGCGACGAGGGGCTGATCTTTGGTCTGGCCTGTTGCTCGGCAATCAGGCCAGCAAGCGTCTGCTCGGCGAGTGCGGCAAAGCGTGGCGGTCCCGATACCAACACCAGTCCGTCGCCGGGCGCCGGGACTACCGCGAAGCGATCGTCCGCAACCTTCAAGACATCGAGAGCCGCCTTGAATTGCTCGAAGCCGATCGGGGCAAGCACCAGGAGCCGGGTCTGGGCCTCCTTGACCGCGCTGATATGGAGGACCTGACCGTCGTAGTACCATTCGAAATTGAACATTGAGGCCAGGCGTTCGAGAAACGCCCTTGGCTTCAACTCCGGCAAGCGGCCCTGAACGCGGCCGCGCACCTCGGGGCTGACGTTGACCTTGATCCCGAGGTTCGTGCCGAATTCCTGCAAGGCCGCCGGCAGATCCTGATCCACCACGGTGTAGTTGTAGGTCGTATCCGGCAGCACCAGCGGAGCGGCGCCGGCGTTCGGGCCGAAGATCAACATGGTGGAGCCGAGCACAGCGACGACGGCATACACCGCTCTTCTTCGCCGACGCGATGCAGCGGACATGGTACCGGCGCCAATATTCATCGATTTGACTTCTCGAAAACCTTCATTGTCTTCCATTCTAGTTCGATATTGCGACAGCTCGTATTGCAAGAGCTTTGGGTCGGTCCATGCACCGATCTCGTCACCTTGCCGTCAGGTGGCGTTCCTATCGTGCGGCCGGACGCGAATGCGGAGGCGTGATGACGGTCGGAGCAATCTCTTCCGGGGCTGTAATCGGCGGCACCGGAACGGACGCGGCACTCAAAGGCATCCAGGCCGCTGCGGCGCAATCGGCGGACGGCGCTCACGCGTTTGCCCGCTCCTATGCCGCAGCCGGGCAACCGGCGACGCCGCCGGTCGAATCCCTTTCTCCGGCGGAACCGCGGCGGGAGATCGACCGTCCCGCGTCGCGCAACGACTCGCTTGGCGAACGCATTCTTGATCGCCTCGAAGCCATCCATCGTGCTGACAAGCTGGGCAACAGCAATGCGAAAAAGGCGACCACCGGCCCTGTAGTGAAGGTTGCCGCGTCCGAGCCGGGACCGGCGGCAACGGCGCTGCGCGAACTTCCGAGTCAGTCGGATCTGGCCACCAGGGCGCCACGAGATGGATCGGGTCAATTCAAGGGGATGCTCGAACAGCTTCAGCAAACCTACGGGCAGGTGATTCAGGTTTCCGTCGTCTCCAAGAGCAGCGGCAGCTTCACCTCTTCGATGAACCGATTGATGTCCTCGACGTGACCGGGACCACGATGGCGCCTCAATCCTTGCTCCCGAGCCGGTCCAGCGCACAGCGGAGAAGACGTGCCGTGCTGACGGTGTGCCTGCTCTCGGCTGCGCTCGGCGGATGCAAGGCCGACCTCTATACGAAATTGCAGGAACGCGAAGCCAATGAGATGGTCGCGCTGCTGCTCGGCAACGGCTTTGACGCCGGACGCGCCCAATCCAAGGACGGCGCCAGTACGGTGACGATCGAACAGAAGCAGTTCGCGCGTGCCGTCGAACTTCTCAAGGCCAACGGTTACCCGCGGCAGACCTTCACCAACATGGGCGAAGTCTTCAAGGGCGGCGGCTTGATTGCCTCGCCGACCGAGGAGCGCGCACGCTACGTCTACGCGCTGAGCGAGGAACTGTCGAAGACGATCTCCGATATCGACGGCGTGCTGTCGGCGCGCATCCACGTCGTGCTGCCAAAGAACGATCTCCTGCGTCAAGACGCGACACCCTCCTCGGCCTCCGTCTTCATCCGCTATGATGCGCGCGCGCCGGTAAAGGCGCTGCTTCAGCAGATCAAGATGCTGGTTGCCAACAGCATCGAAGGCCTTTCCTACGAAAAGGTCTCGGTCGTGCTCGTCCCGGTGGAGCGCAACGAGGCACAGCCGATGACGGTTGCCACGGCGGTCAGCAATACATCGCTGGGGCCGCTCGCCGACACGGCACCATGGGCCGCGTCGATCCTGGGCTGCCTCCTCGTCGGCGCCGGCGGGATTTATTGGTTCAGCCGCCGTCGTGAGGTCGCGGCTTCCGCCGGCCAGGCCAAGTCCGCGACTGAAGCAATGGTCCGGCTGCCGCCCACGAATACCCACCCCCCGGCGTCGCTCTCCAATCCGGAAAAAGCCTCGCGCGGGCTCCCGCGCCAGGCAGCTTGACCGGTTGAGACAAGCTCATGTCCGACGCGGGGAATTGCACCACACCACCGACAGCGGCCAAGGGGCCATTGCCCTTGCTGCATCCCTCGCGCATTGCATCCGCGCTCGACCGGCGGCTCACGCTTGAGACTGCCCGCAGGTTGCAGAACTGCCCGCGCCTGCATGACCGGCTCGCCGCGCAGATACAGCCCTTCCTCACGCAGCAAGACCTATGGCCGCTCCCCGATACCGCCGACTTCATCGCGATGCCGGCCGATCTCGAGCATATCGCGAGGCGCGCCGGCGCGGTATGGCACGCGGCTTCGCTGCGCCTGGTCGTGACCGGCAAGGCGGCGTCCAGCCTTGTCGGCATGATCGGCGAGACGGCCTTTACATTCGGATTGCGTCACGCCGCCGCGGCGATAGCGCCGGCGCAGAGCCTCGATCCATCCGATCTCGCCGAAGCCATCGAGCGCGACGGCTTCGCATGTCTCGGCGCCTGGCTCGCGATCGAGCCGAAGCCGCGCCGCGATGCCGTGCTGCTGCGGCTGACTCCCGTGCAAGCCGGGTACACGCGCCTTTTTAGCCTCAACCATCCAGCCGCCGCTCGGGCAGTGATGGACATCGTCATGGCGGAAGAGGATGTCAGCTGATGGCCGTCGATCAAGCCCAAGCTGCGGCTGCACCACGCTTGCATCCGCTCGGTCCCGTCGTGCGAGCCGAAGAGCTCGGAATCTGGGGCGAGGCGCAGACGGCGCTGGACGCGGCCGAACGTCATCGCGAGCGCATGCGGCGCTGGGCACTTGCCGTCTACCAGCGCGAGCGCCAGCGCGGCAGGGATGAGGGACTTGCAACAGGGCGAGAGGAAGCAGCCGAGCTGATCGCTGCCACGTCGGCGCGCGCCAACACCTATCTGCGGCGCCTCGAGCAGGACTTGCCGCAACTTGTCCTCGACGTGATCGACGATCTGCTCGGCCATTTCGAGCCCGGCGATCTTCTGGCCCGCGCCGTACGGCATGCGCTGACGAGGCTGAAGGCCGCAGGCGAGGTCCGCCTTCGTGTCACGGCCGAACAGTCCGCACGTCTGCGCGCAGCTCTCGACGAGCTCCGCGAAAACGGACCGGCCGTGGTCGAGATCGAGATCGACCCGGGCCTGAAGGCCAATCAGTGCGTCCTCGTCAGCGAGTTCGGCAATATCGAGCTTGGCCTGGAATCCCAGCTCACGGCGCTGCGAAAGGGCCTTCTAGCGGAAGCAGCTCGTGGCGGCTTTTCCGGAGAGCTGCCATGACAATCACGTCGACGACTTCGGCGTCATCCTGGCCGAATCTGGACTCACCAGCATCCCGCCTCGACGGCGAACTGTCGCGGATTCGCGAACAGGCCAAGCGTACGGAGACCCGTCCCTTGCGCGGGCGCGTCACGCAGGCTGTCGGAACCATGATCCATGCCGTCCTGCCGGACGTGCGGATCGGCGAATTGTGCCGCTTGAACAATCCGTCGACCGGCTGGACGCGCGACGCCGAAGTCGTCGGCCTTGCCGACGGTCGCGCGCTGTTGACGCCGATCGGCGATCTCGTGGGACTGTCGTCACGCACTGAGGTGATTCCGACCGGACGCGTCATGGAGGCTCCCGTCGGCGACGCCCTGCTCGGCCGCGTGATCGACAGCACCGGAAGCCCGCTTGACGGCAAGGGCCCGATTGAGACCCAAGCCGCCCGACCGTTGCATGGATCGGCGCCGAGCCCCCTCATCCGTTCGCTGGTGCATCGTCCGCTGGTTGTCGGACTGCGCGCCATCGACGGACTCCTGACCTGCGGCGAAGGGCAGCGAGTGGGCATCTACGGCGAACCGGGGAGCGGGAAATCGAGCCTGCTCGCGCAAATCGTCCGCGGCGCGGACGCCGACGTCGCCGTGATTGCCCTGATCGGCGAACGCGGCCGCGAGGTGCGCGAATTCGTCGAGGTTCAGCTCGGCGCGGGCGGCATGCGCCGCACCATCCTCGTGGTATCGACATCGGATCGTTCGGCGATGGAACGGGTGAAGGCAGCTTATGTCGCGACCGCGATCGCCGAGCATTTTCGCGATGAGGGCAAGCGCGTGCTGCTCGTGATGGACAGCGTGACGCGGTTTGCGCGTGCGCTTCGCGAAATCGGGCTTGCCGCCGGCGAGCCGCCGACCCGACGAGGATTTCCACCGTCGGTATTTGCACAATTGCCGAGCCTGATGGAACGCGCCGGCCCCGGCAAGATCGGCTCGATCACGGCATTTTACACGGTACTGGTCGAAGGCGACGGCAGCGGTGACCCGATCGCGGAAGAGACGCGCGGCATTCTCGACGGCCACATGGTTCTATCGCCCCAGCTGGCCGGTGCCGGTCACTATCCGGCGATCAATGTTCTGACGAGCCGAAGCCGCGTGATGAACGCAGTCGCCGATGTCGCGCACCAACGCGCGGCCGCGCGCCTTCGCGAACTTTTGGCGCGCTACGCCGAGATCGAGTTCCTGATCCAGGTCGGCGAGTACAAGAGCGGCGCGGATCTGCTCGCAGACGAGGCCGTGAGGAAAATCGGCGAGATACAGAACTTCCTGCGCCAATCGAGCACCGAGCGGATCAGCCTTGAGGAGACCATGGCATGGTTGACACGGCTGGCGGCGTGAAGCTTCCACATGTAGAGGCGCTCGCGCGGCTGCGGCGCGAACGGGAGCGGCGTGCCTTGCATGAACTGGCCGCGCTTCGCCGCCGCGAGGCCGATGCCGAGCAAGCTCGCGAGGCGGCCGATGTATCTCTCGCAACGGAGAAAGACGCGCAACAGGCCGGCGAGCGCCACATCTATCGCGCCTTGCGGAGGTCCGGGCCGTTGCAACCCGCCGGGCTCGACCGCCGCCGCGAAACGATCAAAACCCTCGGCGACCGCGTGGACGAGGCTGCCCACGGCCTGAATACCTCAACTTCAGCTCTTCGCGAGGCAAGACAAGCGACGGAGGCTGGGCACCTGCGACTGATCGCAAGAATGCACGACAGCCGGAAATGGCGCCAGATCGAAACCCGGGTCCGGGACCAGGGTCTCAGGCGCCTGCAAGCGAGGGCAGAGCTCGATAGCGAAGACGACACCCAGCTCCACTACGGGCGATCGTCATGAATGTCCGCGCCTCGCCCCCGCTCGCCGGCAGCCCGGTTCGATCTGCGATCCGGTACGAACCATCGACCTGCCTGGCCCAGGCGCAACTCGCCTTGCTCAACGCGGCCGCGACACGGCGGCGTCCCTTCGTGGCTGAACTTGGCGGAAAACCGCTGGAGATTGCGGTGATCGGCCTGGAATCGACCACCCGGGATCCGGAGCCGTTGTGTCATTTCGGCCTGGGATCAGGGCCTGTACGCTCCATCCTGTCGCTGCCTCAATCGCTCGTCGAACAACTTGTCGCCGTCATTCAAGATGGACTCGGCCTGCCTGACGAGCCGTTGCGCAGTCTTCTGATTGAGCTGGCGCTGTCGGGCTTGCTCGATGCGTTCGACGTCCAGTTTGCCATTCCGACGCCGCTCGAACCGGTCGTCGCGCCGCCGCGGGATTTCGACCGAGTGATGCTTGCTATCCATTGGAGCGATTGGCGCGGCCCTGCCTGGCTGCATGTGCCGCGCAGCGGTGGCGGCAGACAGCTCTCAGCGATCGTCGATCTCCTCAAGCGCATGCCGGAGGCGGCGGCCTCAATGGATCGGCTGCCGTTGTGCCTGGGCTTCGAGATCGGGACGACTCCTCTGCCCGTCGCGCTGCTGTCCAGTCTGCGGCCAGGCGATGTCATCCTGGTGCAAACCAACCGCCTTGCCGTGGGAGAGGTTCTGGTCGCGCTCACGAACATCGCGGCCAACGCCGACCTGGCGGGCCGAACTGCGACCCTGCGCGGCCGATTCGCCGCCCGCCACGCCCTTGGAATGGAGACGACCATGAACGAAGCCGATGACGTCAAAGCATCGTCGGCCACGCTCGACCAGATCGAGGTCACGCTGACATTCGAGCTCGGGCGGCGCACGGTCGATCTGCGCACCCTGCGCGCGATGGCGCCCGGCCACACCTTCGACCTCGGACGCGATCCGGAAGGACCGGTCGATATCCTCGCCAATGGCAGGACGATCGGCAGCGGCGAGATCGTGCGCATCGGCGATACCCTCGGCGTGCGGGCGACACGGCTCTTCCTGCATGACTGAGCTTCAGCCCAGCATCATCGCCCTGATCGCGGTCTCGATCGGGCTCGGCCTGCTGGCTTTCGTCGTGGTCACGACCACGGCCTTCATGAAGATCTCCGTGGTCCTGTTCCTGGTGCGCAATGCGCTCGGCGCGCAGCAGGTGCCGCCGACCATCGTAATTTACGGCGCGGCGTTGATACTCACCGTGTTCATCAGCGCGCCCGTCATCCAGCAGATATCCCAACGCCTGAATGATCCGCAGTTGCAGTACCGGACCTTCGACGACTTCAAGGCCGCCTTCACCCGCAGCCAGGAGCCGCTTCGCGACCATCTCAATCGCTTCACGAGCCTTCAGGAGCGCCAGTTCTTCCTCTCGGCGACTGAACGGGTCTGGCCGGAACAAATGCGCCAGTCCACCAACGTTGATGATCTCGCCATTCTCGTGCCTGCCTTTCTGATCTCGGAATTGAAGCGGGCGTTCGAGATCGGTTTCCTGCTCTATTTGCCGTTCATCACCATCGATCTGGTCGTCACGACGATCCTGATGGCGATGGGAATGTCGATGGTGTCGCCGACGGTGATCTCGATTCCCTTCAAATTGTTCCTGTTCATTGCCATCGACGGCTGGTCCCGCCTGATGCACGGGTTGGTGCTCAGCTATGGGCAGGCTTGAATTCAAGGAGGCGCGCTTGGGAGAACCGAGTATTCTGACTCATATGAGCACGTCGCTCGTGCTGTTCCTCACCCTGGTGGTGCCGCCGCTCGGTGCCGCGCTGGTGGTCGGCGTGCTGATCGGCATCATTCAGGCCGCAACCCAGATTCAGGACCAGACCCTGCCGCTGATGGTCAAGCTCCTCGTCATCGTCGCGGTGCTCGGCCTGCTGTCGCCGGTGCTCGCGGGCCCCCTGATCGAGCATGCCAAGCAGCTGTTCACGGATTTCCCGGCACTCACCGCCGCGGGCTAGCCGGCCATGGATAGAGGTCTGCTCATTCTGCCGGAGCTGCACCGGCTGATCGTCGACCTCATCGGCATCCTGCCGGACCTGGCGCTGGCAACGACACGGGCCGTCGGCATCGTGATCATCCTGCCGGTGTTCAGTCGGATCAGCTTCGGCGGCCTGCTCCGCGCCGCGCTGACCCTGGCCTTGGCCGCTCCGATCACCGGCTACGCCACCGCCAGCCTTTCCGATCTTCAGGCGCCGGTGCGGACCATTCAGCTTTGCCTGATCGCGGTGAAGGAAATATTCGTGGGCGTGACCATCGGCTTCATGTTGAGCATGCCGTTCTGGGCCATTCAGATCGTCGGCGAACTCATGGACGTGCAGCGGGGCGTATCGAGCGAGGTGGCGCCGGTCGACCCGTCGAGCCGATCACCGGCTTCGGCGATGGGACTCTTCCTCAGCCTTTGCGGCATCGCATTGTTCGTCGCAGCAGATGGCCTCCAGACCCTCGTCGACCTGCTCTATCGCAGCTATGCGATATGGCCGTTGCGCAGCCTCATGCCGCAGATCGACGCAAGCGCCGCCTTGGCCTCGCTGGGATTGCTCGATCGCCTGGTGCGCTTCGGGCTACTGGTCGGAGGCCCTGCGATCATCTTTCTCCTCCTCATCGACATTTGCGTCCTGCTGATCGGGCGCTTTGCGCCACAATTCAAGCCGTTCGATCTCGCGCCGGCAATCAAGAACGTCGGTTTCGCCATCTTCATCGCCATCTACGCGACCTTTCTCTTTGACTATATGCGAACCGAGATCGCCACGACGCGCAACGTCGTCCAGGAACTCGGGAACTTCGTAAAGTGAGCAGCGACTCGGGCGAGGAAAAAACCCTTCCTGCCTCCAGCAAGAAGCTCGAGGATGCGCGCAAGAAGGGGCAGATTGCCCATAGCGCCGATCTCGTCAGCGCGGCTGGCGGCGTCGCAGCCATCCTCTACCTTTGGATCTGGTCGGAGACCATCGTGGAGGATTGGCGCCAGGCGCTGACCTTCGCCAGCCAGATCGAGACTTCGGATTTCGATTCCGGCCTGCGCCAGTTGATCTCGGTGCTGCTGGTGGCGAGTTTCCGCACGATTGCGCCGCTCGTTGCTCTGGTGCTGGGCGCAAGCCTGCTCGCCAACGTGATCGTCAACCGCGGCCTGCTCTTTTCACTCGAGCCGATCAAGCCGAAGCTCGACCATATCAACCCGTTCACGGGGCTTGGACGGATGTTTGGGCTGAAGAGCTGGATCGAGCTCGCCAAGACCCTGTTCAAGACCGTCGCGTTGGCTGCCGTTTTCCTGCTTGTGGTGCTCGGTACATGGAAGACGCTGGTGCTGTTGCCGGCGTGCGGCATGGGCTGCTTCAGCTTTGTGATCGGCGTCGAGGCCAAGCTGCTGCTCGGTATCGCGGCCGGCTGCTTCCTTGCCGCAGCCGCCGTCGATCTGTTCGTGCAGCGCTGGCTGTTCCTGCGGGAAATGCGCATGACCCCGTCCGAGGCCAAGCGCGAGATGCAGGAGCTCGAGGGCAACCCGCTGATACGCAGCGCCCATCAGCGACTCCGCCGGGAGAGCGCCGCCGAGCCGCGCCTTGGCGTCAAACAGGCCACGCTCGTCGTCGTGGGCCGAAACGCTGCAATCGGCCTCCGCTACGTCGCGGGCGAGACCGGCGTACCCATGGTCGTCTGCCGCGGATCGCGCGCCGCGGCTGATCGCATCGTCGCCGAGGCCCGCGGACTTGGAACTCCGTTTATCGAGGACATCGAGCTCGCAAGGCTTTTGATGCGTCGGGCGAGATTAGGCGCTGCCGTTCCTCCGCGGCTGTTCAACCGCGTCGCCAAGGCGATCTTCTCCGCGGGACTTGCCGGCTGAGGCCGCTGGCCTATTGGCCGCTCGTAGACCGCGTGACCGCCGAGCCCGACGGCGTCGGCGCGGACGGCGGTGGGCGACCGTTCGCAGCCGGGGCGTTGAAGCTGCGGTAGCGCTCGATCGGTACGGCAGCGCGCTCGCCATCCCCCGCGGGCACCGCCGGATTGCCGAACAGGTCGTGAGCATCATTGACCGTCAGCGCCAGATTGGCGCGGTTCGAGCAACCAAGCGTCTGATCGAAATCATTGTCGTTGGCTGACGGCCCGACGACGGAAAGTGACGGACAGACCGGCGGAATAGCCGTGGCGTAGTCCGCGAGGATGCGGACCGCGTATTGCCCGCGGTCATCGGCCGGCTCGGCGATTTCGACGATGTTCCAGGGCTGCAGGCCGATCGAGACGGCGGTCGCGGCGACACTGCGGCGCAGGTGAGGGTTCACGCCGATCACCCGCACATGCAGCGCGTCGACGCGCCCGTTGCTGGCGACCCGCAGAAAATCGATGAGGCGGCCGCGCTCGGATGATGCGAGCCCGCCCGAGCGTCCGCCGCGCAGCACGAGCACGTTGAGCGACGGCTGCACCAGAATCGCTTGCGCGGTCGGCTCGATATAGACCGGCGCCGTGGAGTAGCAGCCGGCGAGCGTGACCCCCGCCAGCGCGAGGATGCCAAAACGACGAAACAGCACGATCATGGCGACAGCCCCCTATTCGATGACGAAACCGGCATTGCCCGTCGCGCCGGGCACGCCGGTCGCAGGCGCCGCTCGGCCCTTGGGCGGTTTGCTCAACGTGTTGAACAGCACGCGCCCGGCATCGGTCGGCGGCGCGACACGATCGGTCGGCGCCTGCACCGCGCTTGCGGCGGGTGCCGGTCGCACCAGATAGGGCGTCACGATGATGACGAGCTCCGTCTCTTCCTTCTGGAACTGGCTCGAGCGGAACAAGGCCCCGATGATCGGCACGTCGCCGAGCCATGGAAAGGTCTTGACGTTGGTGTTGAAGTTGCGCCGGATCAGGCCGCCGATGGCAAAGCTCTGGCCGCTCGCGAGCTCGACCACGGTTTCAGCGCGCCGCGTCGAGAGCGCGGGCACCGAGAAGCCGTTGACGACGATGGCGCCTTGCGCGGAGAGCTCACTGACCTCCGGTTTGACGCGCACGTTGATCATATTGCCCGACAGCACCGTCGGAACGAATTCAAGGCTTGCGCCGAACTTACGGAACTCGACCGTCACCTGATTGAGGCCTTGAGAGACCGGAATCGGAAATTCGCCGCCCGCCAGAAAGCTTGCCGGCTCTCCCGAGACGGTCGTCAGGTTCGGTTCGGCAAGCATGGTGACAAGTTTCTCGGTGGCGAGCGCATCGAGCACGGCCGAGATGCCGACGTCGTTGGTCGCAAAGCCGACCCCGATCTGGCCGCCGCCGGATGGAGGACTGCTGTTGACGAGACCGAAGGTGAAATTTCCGGCTCGCACGAAGGCGTTGAGATTGATACCGAGCGCCTTCATCGCGGTGCGCGAGACCTCGGCCACACGGACGTTGAGATTGACCTGGGTCGCACCGGCGACCTTCAGCCGGTTGTTCACGATCGCGCCGGGCCCGAGGAACTGCAGCGTGATTGCCTTCGCGCTTTCCGCGACCGCGGCATTGGGGACGAGCCCGCTCACGACGGCGCCGTTCGGCGTATAGCTCACCGAAATCGGGTAGTCGCCGACCTCGCTGCGCAGCAAGGCGCGCAAATCCTCGATCGGCTGCGTCACCACCACCTGAAATTCGGCGAGAGCCTCTCCGCCCGCGTCAAGGGCAAACAGGCTCGTCCGGCCCGCCTTCTTGCCGAACACAAAGACCGTTTCATTTGAAGGTGTCTGGATGTCAGCGATGTTCGGATCGGCGATAAAGATATTGGCGGCCGGACCCGGCAGATGAATCGTCTGCCCCCGCGAGATGGCCATGTCCAGCCGTCCCGACAACTTGCCGGCCCCATCTCCCGATGCGCGCGAACGCGACGCTCCGACTGATTTCGTCGCTTCCATCGCCTGGCCCCGCCCGCTCTGGACCGTCTGGGCATCGAGCGTTCCCATCGAGGCGAGGACGACGCTGAGAATCGCCGCCGTGTGACGCGCCCCTCTCACGATCAAATGTGCTACCCTCCCCTGACGCTCGCTTGTCAGCCGCCGGCCACGCGCATTTCGCCTAGCTCGCACCGGTGCCGAGCAGGCGTCGCGACGCCTCGCGGCGCTCGGACGGGCTCGATCGGGCGACGCCGTCGCCCGCCTTGGCATCTACCCTCTTGTCGCGCGAGACGGCTTCGAGCACGTAGCCGACCCCGCGAACGGTGCGAACGCGGACATTCGCGGCGGCCTCGGACAGATGCGCACGCAGCCGATAAACGCCGACCTCGATGGCGTTCGACGAAACCTCGTCGTTGAAACTGTAGAGACTTTCCTCGAGCGAGCCTCGCGTGACCACACGCTCGAAGCGCCTGACCAGCACCTCCAGCAAGCACAAATCCCGACGGGGAATCCGCACCTCGCAACCATTGATCCAGACCTGTCGGCTCACGGTGTCGAATTCGAGATTGCCGGCCCGGAGACTGGGATTCTGCAAGGAGGGCGGCCGGCGCAGGACTGCGCGAATCCGTGCAATCAGTTCGTCGACGCTGAAGGGCTTTACGAGGTAGTCGTCAGCGCCCGCATTGAGGCCTTCGATACGATCGTGCACTCCCGCCACCGCCGTCGTGATGATGGTAGGGCACGCGAAGCCGCAGCGCCGACGGGCTCTCAGCCAGCTTAGCCCGTCTCCATCCGGAAGCTTGCGGTCAAGCAGCACGATGTCGTACGGCGCGCATTCGATCGCCGCGGCGGCGTCCTCGAGCGCCTCTACGACATCGACCACGAATCCATCACTCGTGAGCGCCTCCTCCATCATCGCGGCAAGAACGTTCATATCTTCAATGAGCAAAATTCTCATGGGCTCCATCCCGGTAATGGCGCCTCACCTTTTTACTGGTGATCCCTGTGCGGCGCGAACCTAGGGACGGGTAACCAAGAAATCATGCGAAAGTTTTTTTACACCGGGCAACGCCTGCACACGCCTTTCCTTGGAGTTACCTTGCTTCTGTCATACGTCATTCACGATGAGGCCAGCTGTCTTGAGACCAACGCGATCATCACGCTGCTCTAGGTTGCAGCAGGCCGATGATCGAAACCCCTATTTTTTAAGGAATGTAGTTCAACAGCTACGTGCACCGCGGGCGGCCCCGGGAGCCGACTCGACCAGTGGCCGATGCCCGCGTCGGTCTCGCGTTCCCGTTGCGTCGATTGCGCAACACCAGCTCACGCGGCAAGGCAGGCATGCACGCCGATGCCCTCTCACCATCACGATGCCCGCAGAACTCATTGATATGGAAATGCGTTATCGAGCAAAACGCTGTCAAAGGAATGATTGGATGATCTCGGTCCGCCTTCAATATGCCGCCATCGTCGTTGCCTCGCAGCTCGCGGCCCTCGGGCACGCAGCAGCCGAAACATGGTCGGATGCCGCGTCGGGATTGCGCATCAATCCACCGGCCGGTTACACGGTTCATCCGATGAGCCTGACCGCGCCGTTTTCAGTGCGCGCCTCGGTCAAGGAACCCGGCGATCGCGATACCGGCTGTCAGGTGGCGTTCGAGCCGCTGCCGCAGAACGCGCGTCTCTCCCAGGCGGACATCAATCGGATTGCGGGCGACGCCGACTGGCGCGAACGCGCGCGGTGGTCGATCGCCGCGTTCTCGAATGTCAGCGAAGAGCAGCCCTACACCCAGTCCGGCATTGTCGGCGTGTCGATGATCGCCGAAATGAAGCCGACCTTTGCGGCTCCGGATCGCGCGAAGGCGTTGCGGAATTTCATGGCAATTCTCGAGACGGCCAAAGGGCGCACAACAATTATCTGCACCGCAGAAAAAGAAGCGTTCGAGCACCGGCGCGCGGCCTTCCTCGAAGCGGCGCACGGAGTAGAGCCGCCCAGGCCGTAGCGGCGCTTCAGCCTCACTGTCAGGTTGCGATCAGCTTGCGTACCTAGCGTTTGCACCGAAGGTGCGGACCATGCGGGCCGGGCAATAGAGACGACGCACTCCGGGCGCCCGCTTCGGAATGTGTGCCGCACCGACCATGAAGAGAGGAACGATCATGGCCGTTGCCGCAGCCGCAGACGCCGCCCCCCGCAAGACCCGTGCTGAACAGGCCGATACGCCGGTCGCACAACCGAAGCCAAGCCAAAAGCAGGATTTTGATACGGCTCTCGCGGCGGCCAAGCGCGAGCAGGACAACCAGCCCGGTTCCGCGACGCCGGCGTCCGACACCAAGCCTGCGGACAATACGCCCCGGACCACGATCGATCACAAGGTTGAGCCCGGAGAGTCGCTGGCGAGAATTGCGAAGCACTACAGAACGTCTTACGCGGACGTCCTCAACGCCAACAAGGACCGCAAGAATCCCGACCTCATCCATCCCGGCGATCACGTCACGGTGCCGAATGCCGATCAGCGCGTCGTCACCGCCGAACAACAGGTGGATGCCGCCCACAAGGCGGAAGATTCGGTCGCATCGCTGGAGCACCTCGCGCATGATCCAAAGGGAACCGACCAGTCGCGCGCAGTGGCCGCCTCGCAACTCGCTGATGCACGCGCCGAGGTCGGACATCGTTGGGACGACGTACAGAAGACGATCGAGACCGATCTTCGCGACGCCGGCAAGACCTCGTTCTTTCCGGACGACGCCGCCAACGCTGCAGTCGGGGAAATTCGCGGGCGGCTGCCGAAAGATCAGGGCTACCAGAGCGCCGTCGATCGTGCTCAGGCGACCGTCAAATCCGATTGGGACAAGCAGGGCATCAGCCTGTCGCATTTCCAAGGGCTGGTGGACAAGGCCAACAAGGCGAGCGGTCCAGGGGCTGACGCAGCCTGGAAGGACGTTCGCGGCGCGATCGAGAACCGTCTTCGCGATCTCGGCAATGGACAGGCCTATCCCGAAGAGCGCGTGAAGACGCAACTCGACGAAATCAAGCAGCACTTTGCCAAGGATCCCAAGATTGGCTCCCAGGTGGACGACGCCTACAAGACGGTCACCGGCGAATGGCACGATCAGGGCTGGACGCGCGACACGCTGGGCGTCGTCGTCGACAAGTACGACGATGTCCGGAAGGCCCAGTCCGCGGTCGACGAAGCGAAGAAGACCGGCACCGCGAACGCTCCGCAGCTTCAGCAAAACCTGACCACCGCACAGAACGCCGTGCGCCAGGAGATCGAGCGCCAGCTCGACGACGTGGCCGGCAAGGTCCCGAAGGACAAGCGCGAGCTCGCGATCGCCGCCCGCGCCGCCCTGATCCAGAGCAACGGACCGCAGGAGGAAGGCTTCTCCTCGCTCGTCGACGAGGCGGCCTACAACAAGACCGTGAAGCCCGGCGTCGATGCCGTCCAGGCGGCCTACAAGAAGGATGGCGCGAAAGCGGCGGCCGACGCCCTCAATGCCCAGACCTCGAGCGTCTCGCCCGAGACGGCCAAGCAGATCGTCGCGGCCAGCATGCCGACCATCGACGCGATTGCGGCCGACCTCGACAAGAGCATGCGCAACGGCGACGGGCCGATCTCGTACAAGGACTACAACGCGGTCTATGGCGATCTCGCGGCGGCTACCGACATGGCCGCTCGAGGCACCAATGGCCAGAAAGTCGTGGACGACGTCGCTGCGACGATGATCCGGCACCTTCCGAGCCAGAAATTCCAGCCGCAGTTCCAGGATAGTCCATCCTATCCGCTGCAACCTTACCAACAGGCCGTGATGCAGAGCGTGCTCGACGGCAAGGGCGCTTCGCTTCAGCTCGCGACCACAACCCAGCTCAAGGCGTCGGGCCGCACCTCGGAGGCGGACAGCCTGGTCAGCGCCATTTCGGTCGGCGCACAGGGCTTGAAGGGTCGCGTAGAGGACGACGTCAAGACATTCAGCGAAGCATCCGGTGATATCACCCGCCTCCGGGCCGACTGGTCGGGCGTGATGTCGAAGGACAAGCTCGACGCCGCGACCATCGACTATCTCAACCGCAATCCCGGCGTTCTTCCGAAATTCGATCAGAGCTATAACGCGCTCGATGGCGACGGCTATGCGGTCGCACGCACCAATCTCGCCATCGATGCGGCGCTGCCGCAGCTTCAGGGGTTGAGCCAGACCGCGCAACTCGCCGACGCGAAGAAGGACCTTGGCGAAAGCAAGGAAGCGCAGTTCGCCGTCGGCATAAGCGACAAGGCCAGTGACGAGGTCCTGCGGCAGGTCCTGGCCAACGAGGTGCCGGCCGGCGCCAAGGCCAATCCAAACTCCTCGATCGGCGGTTCGCGCAACTTCGTCAAGGAGCTCGGCAACGCCGCCATGCAGGGCCAGCCTTCCGCGCTCGGCGCCATCGGTGCCAGCAACACGGGAGCAGCACGCAAGGTAACAGATCTCTTCACGGGCCAGAGCGTCGCGGTCGATCCGAAGAAGATGTCGCTGTTCGGCGGCGGCATGAACGGCCTTGGTGCCGCCTTTAGCGGCTATCAGACCTACCTGTCCTACGAGAAGCTCGCCAAGGGCGGCACCACCATGCTGGATAAGACCAAGGCGGTCTACTACGCCATGGGCACCGTGAAGGAGTCGGCCGAAGGGCTTGCCGTGATGGCGCAACGCGGTTGGCTCGGTCTCGACCGCATTCCCGGCGCGCAGCAACTCTCCGGCACGCTGCTCGAGAAAGCCAACCGCACCGGATTGCTGTCCGAGCCCGGCTGGGTCCGGTTCAGCACCTTCTTCAAGATCGGCGGCGGCCTTATCGATGCGGGCTATGCGGTCGACGCAGCGTCGAAAGGCGACATGCCGGCGGCGTTGCTCTATGGCACCAGCGCCGGCGGCGGTTTTCTCGCGGCAGCCGGATCGGTCGCGGCGAGCGACAGCTGGCTTGCCACGTTTGGCGGTCCGGTTGGAGCTGGCGTGGTGCTGGCATCGGCCGTCGGTCTCTATCTCTACAACGATGCCAAGGACAAGGCGCGCTTCGAAGGGCCGAGCCGCGAGTTCCTCGAATCCGCCGGGTACGATCCGAAAGTCGCCTCGGCCCTGGCCGATTACGACAACAACGACGGCCGCAGCGCCGGCCCCGCTCTTGCCGCCGCAGCCCGACAATTCGGGATCAGCCCCGAAGAGCTGATGCAACGCCTGAACAAGCAGGACCCGGACAAGGTCCACGACCTCATTCACGAGGCCTGGACGGTCGAGCCAGACGACAAGGGCAACTACCCGCTCACCGCTGCGAACGATCGTACCGTCTGGGCGCCCGGCGCGCATTCGAGCGGACACTACCTCTATGATCCCCAGGATACGCGCTACCGGGGCGGCTACGGTGTTGGTGCCGGCGGCGCATATCTGAACGAGGATCCAAATGCGCACAGCCTGACGGCGCTACGCGACTATGCACGCGCCTTGTTCGGACAGCCGGTGCTCGGCTAGTCGCTCACTCGTCAAGCGCCAAGGAGTCATCGATCCCTGACCAGCCCCCTTTACGGCCGGTCAGGGATTTTCTTCGGGATCAGCGGGACGTCTTCACACCGCGGACCACTTGCTCGAACTCGGCGCGCCTGGCCGGGAACGCCGCCGTTCCCGCACGGCAGGTCACGTTCACGTAGCCATTGTCGAGCTTCAGCACGACGATCCGCACCTGCATCGTTCGATCCACCTTCGATCCGGATGCGTCCGTTGCCTCGCGCGGCCATCCATCAACCTGCAATGCCTCGATACCATCTTGGGAAAAGGGCCGGCTCGCCTGCACCAGGACGGACGACATGATTTGCAGCAGTGCCTTGTCACGCCAGGAGGTCTTTCCCTGTTGCGACCGCGCGGACAATGTTCGCGCCAGCCCCCTATCCGCGCTATCGATCGCGGGCAGGAGTTGCGCCTCGACCGTGCAGCCTGTCGATGGCGGATCGAGAGGCTTTCGGATTGCGAAACGGACGGCGGCGTGGACCGCGGGCGGCTCCTCGCGCTGCACGGCATAGCCATCCGGCGGTGTGACCGTGAGCCCCGTCGCCTCGTCCCGCACGACCTCGGCTGCGATCAACGCCGGGACCGCAGAACACGTCGACACGACGATCGCGAGAAAGGCAACGGGCAAAAGCCGGGTCATCATCTGTTGGTCTCCTGACACGACAAGAAAGCGGGCGCCAAGACGCCCGCTTTCGATCAGTGCAGCTCGGACGGCAATCAGGCGAAAGCCTGCTCCGCCGCGTCAATCATCGCCTGATTGACCTGCGCGCCGGAGCGGTCGACCCAATCCTGGCCGCGCTCATAGATGGTGTCGGCGCCATCCGAGGCCAGTTGATCAAGCGTCGCACCGGCATTGGACTGCGTCACCTTCAGGTTATTGGCACCATCCTTGTCGGCACCAAGACCTTCGACGGTGATGGCATTGCTGCCATTGGTGATGGTGAGCTTCGATGACAGGGTCTGGCCATTGCCGTAGGGCACCGTGTTCACGGTAATCTTGGTGCCATCCTCGAGCTGGAAGGTCATGTCCTTCTTGAAGTCGAAGTCGTTCTTGCCGTTATTGTCGTCATCGACATGGGGGTCACCGCTGATTTGGGTGACATGACCAGTCTGGTTGTTGCGCACGGTCCAGCTGGCGTCTTTCTCGTCGACGGTGACCGTGTACTTGTCGCCGAGCCGGATCGTTGCCTTGCCATCCTTGGATTCGTGCGACCAGGGATCGGTCGTCACGGGAGCAGCCGGCAAGATGTAGGTCGGAATGTTGAACGACAATCCCGGGTTCTGAGACGACGAAGCGCCGTTCTGCTGGCCGGCCTCGCCGGCGTTGATCAGCGCCTGGTTTACCGTTTGACCCGAGCCATTGGTCCAGTCCTGACCACGCTCATAGATCGTCTGCGCGCCATCCGAGGTCAGCTGATCGAGCGTCGCGCCGGCATTCGACTGCGTCACCTTCAGGTTATTGGCACCATCCTTGTCGGCGCCGAGGCCTTCGACGGTGATGGCGTTGTTGCCGTTGGTGATCGTGAGCTTCGATGACAGGGTCTGCCCATTGCCGAAGGGCACCGTATTCACGGTGATCTTTGTGCCGTCCTCAAGCTGGAACGTCATGTCCTTCTTGAAATCGAAGTCGTTCTTGCCGTCGCCATCGTCGTCAACGTGCGGATCTCCGTGGACCTTGGTGACATGACCGGTCTCGTTGTTGCGGACGGTCCAGCTGGCGTCCTTCTCGTCGGCAGTGATCGTGTACTTGTCGCCGAGGCGGATCGTCGCCTTGCCGTCACCCGTCTCGTGCGTCCACACCGGATCGGCAGAGGTAGAGCTCTGGTTGACCGGAGCGGGCAGGATCGAAGGGGGCGTCCCCAAATTGGGCGGCGTCGGCTGCTGCGAGTGGAACAGTCCCTGAAGCTGCGCCATCAGGCCTGCGATGCCGTCGAGCGTCTGGCGCTGGACGGGCTCGGGCAGTTGCGACTGATCGACGAGGTTCGCGAGCGAGCCGAATCCCTGCATGACTTCGGGCATGCTGGCACCTTGCGAGGAGCCCGCGATGTTTGCCGAGATATTCACCGAAAGTACGTTGCCCCGATTGGCCTGGTAGGATTGCGGCGGAACCTCGGATGACGAGGCGCCCCCCTCCCCGCTCGCTGCGGCAAAGCCTTGCGCATACGCATTGATCAAGGCGCTTTTTTCAGTGGACGTTCGCGCCGAGCGCACCTCATTCACGAACGAGCCGCCGCCACCGCCGAGCTGCCCGAACAGCATGTTGAAGACGGCGCCATCCGCCGCGCCCTGCGGCAATAAGCCGTTCACCGCCAAATTGAAACCGCCTACCAGCGAGAGAGACGTCATTTCCATTCACTCCTGTTGCCTAAGGAAGCGAGACCAGGCAAAGCCGGCCCGCACGATCAACCGAGGCCCCGGCACTTGCTCGCGCGCCGAGACCCATCAAAACCCACCCGCTCACCCCGTCTTGGTGAGCGCTGCGGTATCGTTGTTTGAGAGGGCAACAACGGACCTGGGCGGCGAGCGAAGTGCTCCCACCGTTGTTCCTCCGCGATTCGACGAACACGTCGCGACCGTCGAATTCACGGAAAGCCTATCGAGGCTAGCTTTCAGAAAACTGACGATTGTGCGGAAGGAACATGCGCGTCCGCGAGCCAAGAACTCTTGAATGATTTGATTGGCCGATCGTCGACCACGCGTGCGGCAAGGTAAGGCTTGCGAGTCCGTCTTTGGCGGAAATGGTCAAACACCTCGATAGATCGTGAATGACCAGCTCAAGCTGGACAAACTTTCATAGATCGTGGCATCGACTCGCTCAGTCGTACTGGGCCGTGTGCGAGCTTCCTCGCCTCACCGCGCTTTCAGCGACCGCGGGCCTGATTGCGGACGTGCTCTCGCCTGGTTTTGTCAATGTCAGCGTCTCGGTCAGCTCACCGTGCGCCATCGTCACTTCGCGGTGATGCACCGAGAGAAGCTTCCAGCCCTGATAGTCTCCGTCGAGCTTCAGACGCAACGTGGCCTTGCTGGTCTCGTCAACGAATATCCCGATACTCTGATCCCCGCCGATAACCGTTCCGACCAGCACAAGCCGCAGCTCGACCGGCGGCGGGCTCGGCGACATTGGCGGCGGTTTCGACACAGACGGCTCAGCCACCGGCAGCGGCGGCCGCCGCGAGGCCGAGAAGATCGGTCGTTCGTCCGTCTCCGACAGTGTTGCGAGCGGGATCGCCCAGAGCGGATTGCCGCGCATCGCCTCCCGCTTGATGGCGGTCGGCGACACCGCCGCAGGATTGACTGCCGGTGCCCGCGTCGCAGGAGGCTCCAGGAGCGGGCGGCTGGACTCCAGCCCGACGAAGCCTGGCACGTCGACATCCGAAAAATCCACCGGCAGCGCCGAGGTGGAGGCGGAAACACCGAGCAAAGGAGCCAACATGGGCGCGAGCCGCACCGATATCCACCGTCTCGCCTGACGTCCTCGCATGTTCCTCGTCACTGGATGGCAACGCGCAAGATTTTCGCTCAAGGAAAGCTGGCGATCTGCATACACCGGACAAGCTGGACTTGTCAGGTACAGGTCTCCGAAGGGGAGCAAGGCTTATCGGTTTTCCATGTGACACCTGTGCGAAGCGGCGGTCATCTTTCCGATGTTTCCACTGCCTGTTTCGTTTGCAGCAGAACCGCAGACAAATTGGCACCCCCGACCCGCTCGATGTGTCACGCTGATTGCGATGCCGGAATTCGGCGGCTTGCCACGACCGCCGGGCACCAGTATGACGTTGTTGCTAGATCGTCATACTCACCATCTATAGCGGGACATTGCTGAACTATATCGGTTGCCGTGCGGAGGCGTGTCAGTGCGTAGGGCCTTGTTGCGGATGTTTTCCGCCGCCGCATCATCCGCCCTGTGTACGCTTCCGGTCGCGGCCCACGAGCGCGGCTCGGCCGCGCCAACCGAGCTTCCGCCGGTGACCGTTGCGGCGCAAGACGATCAGCCGCCCAAACGGCTCCCCCGCACAAGACCGAAAAACCGTGATCTGCGCAACCAGACCGCCACGCGCTCGGACGGCCCGGCCGAGGGCAGCGGTGCGGCGGCCGCCCCGTCGTCCGCGTTGCAGCCGCCCGCCGCCAGCGCAGTCAGCATCAGCGGCGCGGAAGTGAACGCGGTCCCGTTCTCGCGGCCGGGCGAAGCGCTGGAAGTGGTGCCGGGCCTGATCGTCACCCAGCACTCCGGCGAGGGCAAAGCCAATCAGTATTTCCTGCGCGGCTTCAATCTCGATCACGGCACCGATCTCGCGATCAGCGTCGACGGCATGCCCGTCAACATGCCGACGCATGGGCATGGGCAAGGCTACGCCGACATCAATTTCCTGATCCCCGAGCTGATCCAGTCCGTCGATGTGCGGAAGGGGCCGTATTTCGCCGACCAGGGCGACTTCGCGTCCGCCGGCGCCGTGGCGATCGGTTACGTCAACAAGCTGCCGAACAACATCGCGGAAATGACCTTTGGCAGCTTCGGCTATCGCCGGGCGCTGGCGGCGGGATCGAACCCGGTCGGCAGCGGCACGCTGCTGGCGGCGGTCGAGGCGGTCAAATATGATGGACCATGGGATGTGGCGGACGATGTCCGCAAGCTGAACGGCGTCATGCGCTACAGCCAGGGCACCGCGACCGACGGCCTGACGCTGACGGCGATGGCCTACTCCAATGGCTGGAATTCGACCGACCAGGTCCCACAACGCACGATCGACCAGGGCCTGATCAACCGCCTCGGCACGCTCAATCCGACCGATGGCGGCACGTCCAGCCGCTTCAGCCTGTCCGGCAATTGGGCACAGTCGGGCGACTACGGACAGACCAATATCAGCGCCTATGTCGTGCGCTCCGACCTCCGGCTCTTCAACGATTTCACCTACTTCCTCGACAATCCCCTCAACGGCGACCAGTTCAGCCAGCTCGACCGCCGCAGTTTCGGCGGCGTCGATGCGCGGCATAGTTTCGATTGGCGCTTTGGCGGCCTCGAAGGGCAAACCCGCGTCGGCTTGCAGAGCCGCTACGACGACATCCATGTCGGCCTGTTCAAGACGGAGCAGCGCGCATGGCTTTCGACCATCCGCGATGATCGCGTGCAGGAGGGCAATGTCGGCTTCTGGACCGATACGACCACGCACTGGAACAACTGGCTGCACACCACGGTCGGAATCCGCGAAGATGTCTTCGCCGGCCACGTCTTCAGCGATACAGCGCAGAATTCGGGCAACGCGCAGGCGTCGATGACGAGCCCCAAGGTCGGACTCGTGCTCGGCCCCTGGTACAAGACCGAGTTCTACGGCAATGCTGGCTACGGCCTGCACAGCAACGATATCCGCGGCGCGACGATCGCCGTGGATCCCAACGACAGGGTGACGCCGCTCGAGCGCGTGCCGCTGCTCGTGCGCTCTCGCGGCGCCGAACTCGGCATCCGCACCAGGGTGATCGAGGGCCTGACCAGCTCGCTCGCGATCTTCGTGCTGGACTTCGACTCCGAGCTGCTGTTCGTCGGCGACGCCGGCACCACGGAGCCGAGCCGTCCGAGCCGCCGCGTTGGCGTGGAGTGGACGAACCAGTACAAGCCACTGCCCTGGATGACGGTCGATCTCGACGTGGCCCGTACCCAGGCGCGCTTCACCGATTTCGATCCCGCCGGGGCCCGCATCCCCGGCGCACCGGCGTGGGTCGCAAGCAGCGCGGTCACCCTTGGTGGCGACACTGGTTGGTTCGGCGCGCTGAAGGCGCGCTATTTCGGTCCGCGTCCTCTCGTCGAAGACGACAGCGTCCGCTCGCGGTCCTCGCTGATCTTCAATGCGCGCGCCGGCTACAAGTTCGACAACGGCCTGCGGCTGCAACTCGACGTGCTCAACCTCTTCAACGCCCAGACCAACCAGATCGAATATTACTATCTGTCGCGATTGCCGGGAGAACCCATCGACGGCGTCGCCGATCGCCACGTCCACCCGGCCGAGCCCCTCGCGGTACGGCTGACGGTGGCGGCGAGGTTCTGACCGCACCGGGCGAAAACGGCCGGCTCTGATCGGCTGTCATAAATACTGAAAAAATCTGACATAGAGCGGATGCTCTGATCGCCCGAGAGTTCGAGGAGTGAGGCGAATGCAATCTGAGCCGAACAGCACCGCGATCGCTTCGGCGGGCCGGTTCGCGCGCGCGGTGCAGGATCAGGTCACATCGGCGCACACCCGTCAGGGCGCAAGCCGCGCCCAGGCCCTCCTCCTCCCGATCGTGACGGCGTCTGGATTTGCGGGCCTCGGCTACGAGATCGTTTGGACGCGCCAGTTGAGCCTTGCGCTGGGCACCGAAATGATGGCGGTCCTTGGGGTCATTGCCGGGTTCTTCGGCGGTCTGGCCCTGGGCGCGTTCGCGCTCGATCGGCCGATCCGCCGCTCGAGATCGCCTTGGCGCGTCTATGCGACGCTTGAAGCGGTCATTGCCGTCTGGGGCTTGATCAGCGTCTGGCTGCTGCCCTCGGCCGGTCGCGCCCTGTCCCCTCTGCTCGGCACCGAACCGTCTCCAGCCCTGCTCTGGGCCGGCAGCCTGGCGCTGCCAACACTCGTGCTGCTGCCTGCAGCGATGGCCATGGGCGGAACCCTGGCCGCGCTGGAACGGATGATGCGTGACGCGCGCGGCGAGGCCCGCGTCACGGCAGGCGTGTACGGAGCGAATACCGCCGGGGCTCTGGCCGGCACGCTCGCCTCCACATTCCTCCTGATCCCGGCGCTCGGATTTTCGGGAACGCTGCTCTGCCTCGCCGGTGTCAACGCGTTCTGTGCCCTCGGTGCGCTCGTGCTCGGATCGGCGGCGGGCAAGGCCGCGGCCGAGGAACGGCGGCCGGAACGGATTCGCGACCTGCGGCTCACGATCACCTTGTTTGCCACGGGACTGCTGGGACTCTCCTTCGAGGTCATCGTGGTCCGGCTCGCCGCGCAGGTGATGGAGGACACCGTCTATACGTTCGCTGGACTGTTGGCCGCCTATCTGCTCGGCACCGCGGTGGGGGGCCTGCTCTGGCAGCGGAGCGGGCGAGATGCGCAGGATGGAAATCTCCGCGGGCTGCTCGCCGCAACATCATTCGCCTGCATCGCAACCGCGGTGCTTGTGCCCTATGCCCGTCGCCTGGTCGAGACCGTGGCGTCTGCGGAGATATTCGGTGAGCTGGCCGTGGCGGTCGCGCTGTTCCTGGTACCGGCGACCGCGATGGGCGCACTGTTCGGCCTGCTGGCACAACGGGTGAGCGATCAGCGCGGCTCGGTCGGATCCGCCGTCGGCGTCAACAGTCTTGGCGCCTGCGTCGCGCCGCTGGTGGCGGCGCAATTCCTGATTCCGGCTCTTGGTGCATGGACGGCGCTGCTTGCCGTTGCGCTGGGCTATCTGCTGCTGCTGCCGCCCGGCCGATCGGCACTGCCGTGGTCTGCTGCTCCGGCGATTTCCGCGCTCGTGCTGTGGCTCAATCCTGCGCCATCGTTGACGCGCGTGCCGCCGGGCGGAGCGCTGCTTGCGGTCCGTGAAGGGCCGATGGCGACGGCCAGCGTCGTCGATGACGCCGCAGGTACGCGCTACCTCGAGGTCAACGGGCACTTCCGCATGGGCGGGACGAGCTCGGTTCGATCCGACTACCGGCAGGCGATGCTCCCGCTGTTGCTTCACACGGCTCCGCACCAGGCTTTGTTTCTGGGCATCGGCACGGGCGCCACCGTGGTCGGCGGCTCGCAGATGCCTCATGTCAGCGTGCGCGGCGTCGAACTCTCCCGGGAAGTGGTGGAACTTCTGCCCTGGTTCGTCAATCCGCCGCCGGCATCGGCGCCGCGGGTGACCGTGGCGGATGCCCGTCGCTACGTTGCTGCAGATACGAGCCAGCATGACGTGATCATCGCCGACCTGTTTCATCCCGCGCTCGACGGCAGCGGTGCGCTTTACACCGTCGAGCATTTCGGAGCAGTGAAACGCAGGCTGGCGCCCGGCGGCATCTTCTGCCAATGGCTGCCGCTGTACCAGCTCGATCTGCCGTCCCTGCGCGCCATCGTCCGCGGCTTTCTCGACGTCTATCCCGACGGCTCGGCCTGGCTCAATCACTACAGCATCCGTACACCGATGCTGGCGCTCATCGGAACGCGCGATGGCGGCCATTTGGATACCGAGGCGCTCGCTGCGCGGCTTCGCGATCCCGCCATCGGGTCCGTTGTACGCCCGCTCGGGTTCGAGGCGCCGATCGATCTCCTCGGCCAATATCTCGGGGGCCCGCACGCTCTCTCCGCATTCGCCGGCGAAGGTCCGCGCAACACGGATGATTATCCGTTCGTGACCTTCGATGCGCGGCGAAATGTCCGTGCACTCACGGCAGCACCCTGGTCGCTGCTGCTTGCCGTCACGAAAGATATTCAACCGGATTCGAACGAACTCCTCGCGCGCGGAGCCGAGCACGACGCGCTGGGCGCGCGCCTCGACGCCTATTGGGCCGCGCGCAACCGCTTTCTCGAAGCTGGAGCCTCTCTGCCGGGCGATCCGCGCGGAACTGCCCTGATCGAAGCGGCGTCACCGGGCCTCATCGACGCACTTCGCCTGAGCGCGGAATTCGATCCGGCTTACGGGCCGCTGATGGGGATGGCGCGATCCCTGATCGGTTCGGACCGCGCGGCGGCCGCGCGCCTGCTCCGCAAGATCAATCAGGCGGCGCCGTCGCGTGGCGAGGCAAGGGATTTGCTGCTTCGTGAATTCGGCCTGAGAAACGAGTGATCGGCCTCTCTCAAGGCGCGAAGTTGACGCGATAGCCCCAGCAGTCGAGATGATCGGGAATGGCGTTGAAGGCGATGGTAATTCTCTGACCGCCCTGGTTTCTCGGCACCTCGTGGTAGAGATAGCTTGGAAAAAGCACGAGATCACCTGGCTCGGCCTCCGGCAGGACGTACTTGCCCGCATTAAAGGGTCCGATGGCGGCGCTTCTTGTGTGGTGCCGGAAGGAGAAGTCGGAACCGCCGGGCGGCCGCACGAAGACCGTCTTGCAGGCCGGATGCGAGGGCGTCAGATACAAGATGCCGGAGACGAAGCTGTTGGCGTGGGAATGCAGCGTCTGGTTTCCGCCGGTCTCGAGCATGTTGGTCCACATCTCCTTGACGGTCCAGCGCAGCTCTTCGCCGAACAGCAGGACGCCGAAATCGACCAGCTTCGGGACGGCAAGCTCGGCGATCTGCCGAAACAGCTCGTTGTCGCGGGGGTCGGCGACCTCGGTGTGGAAGAGCTGGCCCGAGCGCAGATTACCTTCGATCCGGGTGCTGCGGATCGCGGCCACGGCCGCTTCGTTCAGCGATGGCGGGAGCAGCCCAGGCGAGCGCAGGAGAGGAATCGGGAAAAGCGGCTCGATCTGATCCATGTCGCGACATCTACCTGTTCTTGAACCCATTCCTGGAGCGGAGCCGACAATGCGCGGGCAAAGATGACGCTGCGATGACAGCGTGCAGGATCTGCCAAATTCTGCGATCCTGCTACTCGTCGACCCCGAGCACTTTCAGCCGTTCGCCCGGCCGCAGCTCGTGGCGCCGCTCGCGCACCTCGTCGGAGGCACGCGCCGCCATGTCGAGGCATTCGTCGAACTCGCCGTTACCGGCTTCCACCAGGGCCTGATGCAAGTGCCGCTCGGCGAAGTAGCGCGAGAGATGATCAGCCGGCAAAGCGGACGCCAAGGCGCGAGCCTCCGCAACCGCGGCGTTGCAATCTTCCCGGGTCGGCTCGTCCGAGGCGGGCACGGCAGCACCGGGTGTGGCCACGGCGCAGCCGAGGCCAGCGAGGAGGCCCAGTGCGCAGAAGGTGATACGAAACAGATGCATGTCGGTCGCGCCGGGCAGAGCCAGCCCGCTTCGAAACAAGTGCGGCGGGACGCACCGATCGTTGCGCCCCGCCGGATGGAATCACATCACGTCAGTGGTGGCCGTGATGATGATCGTCGTGATCGTGGTGGTCGTTGTCGGCCTGCTGTCCGAGCTTGCGCGCCAGCTCGGCATTGGTCTCGACCAGAAGCTTCGGAGAACCTTGCGGCCGGATGAAGATCGGGTTGGCGTAGAACCAGACGTTCGAATAGGCCTGAACGTCGTGGGTCACCTTCTTGGCGCCATTCACGGTCTCCAGATGCGCCGGGCACGCCGGATCGGTGCAGCTGACCTGCGCGTTGTTCGCGTCGAGCAGCGGATTTCCAGCGGTATCGGAGACGTTCGGAGTGCCATTCGGAATGTTGGTTCCGCGCGCACGGATGTAAAACGGCTTGGTACCCGCGGTAAACGTCGTCGTGAACCGCAGCCGCACGCCGTCGCGGTCGCCCCGATGCTCGCGGTGCATCTGCTCCGCGGAGATCTGCCGGGCAATGGTCGCCGACGGATTGTACACGATCGCCGCACCGGCCGTGCCCGCGGCATTCGCCACCGCGTAATTGGCCGCATCAGGCGCAACGACGCCGGTGATCTGGCCCGTGATCAGATCGACGTGGTCGAGCGTCGGCTTGTTCAGCGGCTGCTTGATTCCCACCGGCAACAACAGCGGGTTGTTGAAGCTATAGGGGCTGTTGTTTTCCCTCGGGACCGTCAACTCCATCTCGACCGTGATCTTTTCGCCGGGCCTCACGACCAGGGTCTCGCCCATGGTCTTCCACTCGTCGCCGCGCGTCTTGGCGCGGAACACCATATCCGGACCGATCAGGTCGGCGTTGACCGAGTAGGAATTGCCCGAACGCATGCCGTCGACGACGTGCTGCGACGAGAAGCGACCCGCATTCGGAACGTACAGCTTGGTGTATTCGCCGGGAATGAAATCGGCGGTCGTGAAGGAGTCGCGCGCACCGCCCGCACCTCGGCTGTGCCAGTCGGAGCTCACATACATGAAGAAGTTGCGGCCTTCGCCCAGCAGTCCGTCCCACAGGCCGCCGACTTTCGCGGTGTAGATGCCGCTCATGCCGTAGGTGCCGCCGCCGACCGCGTTGGCGGTGTACGAGCCGGAGCCGCCATTGGCTCCGCCTTCGGCGAAGTGGCCGGGCGCCTCGATGCCGAACGCAACCGTCGGGCCCGCGTTGTTGAAGTCGCGGAAGTGCTCGATGTTGTAGCCCTTGTTGGCGGTCGCGTTGAACGGCCCCTGGCGTTCGGTGTGCGTCGGGATGATGTAGGATTGCAGCGGATAGTTCGCCTGCAGCCACTTGACGCCCGTAAGCGCCTTCTGGTGGCCCGCCGTGCCCGTGTTGTTGACGTTGTCCTTGCCCGGCCAGAGCTGATTGCCGCCGGTGTCGATGACGGGGCCGATCGCGTCAGTATCGGCGCGGTCGAAGCGGTATTCGAATTCCGCCATCTTGTCAGCGTTACCGGGCCCCTTCCTCGGGTGCATCGGGTGCTGCCCGGTGATGACGGCAACGTCGACGTGTTCATGGCCGGGCGCGATCCACTCGAGACCCTCGATCAGCACCTTGTCATACTTCGCCGAACGATCGACGATGGTCGGATACTCGACCTCGCGGATCGACTGCCAGCGCCACATCTGCGCGCCGGTGCCGGAGCCGTTCGGGGTGCCCTTCAGGCTGCTGATGGTGATCCCGTCGATGGTCTGGCCGAGCGTCTGGCTCCAGGTCGTCGTGGTCTGTCCCGGAATATTGGCGCTGGTGTCGCTGAAACGGCAGTCGCGATTGCCGGAACCGCCGTGGTTGCCGAGCGTGAACCAGTCGAGGTCGAAATTGTTGCCGCCCGCGGACGCGGTGCCGCGCCCGACCGCGCGGTCGATGGTGTAACCGGCGGCCACAGAACCGTCCGTGCAGGTGTTGTGATTGTGCATGTCACCGGCGACATAGGGATTGCCCCGGCGCTCGCCGCGACCGAACTCCTCGGCCGTCGCGCTCTGAGTCAACGCCAACGATGCCGAAGCTGCGGTCAACAGGATGGTCTTGGTGGTCGAAAACATCTATCGCCCCTGTTTCTGGATCTTATCTTCGCAAACTCATGAACCGCCGCGGCGGGCATCGATCGCCCAATCCCCATCGCGCCGAACGGAATCTCTACGGCCACGATAGAGACCAGAGTTCCGATACAACTTCATGAAGGTTTTGTGTGATGATCGGCGCGCGATCCGATCAGCCGGCGCCGCACTGTCCTCCCGCGATTTTTCCTCCCGCGATTTTTTCATGGCGCGAGTGTTTGCAGATGACAGACGAACGGCGCTATCGCATAAAGCGCGTAGCCATGCGTGCCGCGGGGATTTGTGACACTTAGATGTCAATGCAAGCCACACCAATTGAAGTACAGTCCTTTCCGATATCGCGTACCGAAGGTCCGGATCCGAATGACGTCGCCCGCGGCGAGACGAGGCCGTCGCGTTCCTTCGTCTCTGTGCTCGTGCGGCTCTCACGCGATCCCCTGCTGCACTTTGCCTTGCTGGGAGCGCTCATCTTCGGCATCGACGCCGTGCTGCATCCGCCCGCCAAGGACGAAAAGGTCATCACCGTCACCAAGGCGATGCGCCAGTCGTTCATCGACAATTTCGACGAGGACAAGGAGCGCACCCCTTCCGGCGACCAGCTCCAGAAGATGATCGACAGTTGGGTCGCGAGCGAGATCCTCTACCGCGAAGGCAAGACGCTTGCCGTGGACCGCGGCGACGAGACGATCCGCGACCGGATTGCCTACAAGATGCAATTGCTGATCTTCGACCAGATCCGCGTCCCGCGTCCCACGGACGAGCAGCTGCAGGCATGGTTTGCCGAAAATCACGCCCGCTTCGACGAGCCGGAGCGCGTCTCCTTCTACATCACCCCACCTACGGAACAGGCGACGGCACAGCGCCAGCTCGACGACATCGTCCAGCAGCGCGAATCCGAGGAACTGCAACATCTCACGCGCGCCATCCTCGCCCGGCCGGTCGACAGTCTTGCCGCCGCCTTCGGCGAAGGTTTCCGCGATCAGCTGCTGGCGATGCCGGAAGGGGAATGGAGGCTGCTGCAATCCAAGGACGGCTGGCACATCGCCCGGCTGGACTCCCGGCGTCCGGGGAATCTTGCCAACCTCGACAAGGTTCGGGATGAGGCCGCCAGGATCTGGCATACGGAGGAGACCCGCAAGTTGGCCTGGGAGGCCGTCAAGCGGCTCAAGGCGTCCTATCAGGTGCGGTACGAGCCGTGACGGCGATTCAATCTCTGCGCTTCGCGCTGCTGGCCTTGACCCTCGCGATGGCCGTGCTCATGCGGCCCTCGGCGCTCAGCGCGCACGAGGCCGCGATGGGCGTGCTCGAATTCCGCGAGGTTCGGCCCGGCGCATTCGTCGGCCGCTGGAGCATCGAGCCGTCGATCGGCGCATCGCGGGTCGATCTGCGGGTGCCGCCCCACTGCTTTCTCCGCCTGCCCGAGATGAACTGCGGCGAGAAGGGGCTGGTTGGCTCGATCACCATTTCCAATCTCGGCTCCAACATGTCGGTCGTCCTGATCAAGGTCATTCCGATCGAGGGCGAGCCGCGCAGCTACACGATCTCGACGGCCAATCCCGTCGTCTCCATCCTCGGCACGGGCGCCCCGACGCTCGACGCGTGGATCGAGCTGGCCAAGACTTACGTGAATTACGGCATCGATCACATTCTGCTCGGAGCCGATCACCTGTTGTTCGTGCTCGGCCTGATCTGGATCGTCGGCGGCGGCTGGCGTCTGGTGAAAACGATCACCGCCTTCACGATCGGCCACAGCGCCTCGCTTGCCACGGCGGCATTCGGCCTGATCGGCGTGCCGGAACGCCCGCTCAACGCCTGCATCGCCTTGAGCATCGCGTTCGTCGGGGTGGAGATCGTCAAGCAGCAGCGCGGCGAGATCGGGATCACCGCCCGCTATCCCTGGATCGTGGCGTTTGCCTTCGGCCTGGTGCATGGCATCGGCTTCGCGAGTGCGCTGGCGGGACTTGGGCTCGAACGCCGACTCCTTCCCGCAGCGTTGCTGTTCTTCAACGTCGGCGTGGAGATCGGGCAGCTCGCCTTCGTGCTGCTCGTGCTCGCATTGATCTGGGCGCACCGACGGCTCGATGCCGTTGTGCCGCGCTGGAGCGAGGCCCTCCCGGCCTACCTCATCGGGTCGGTGTCGATGTTCTGGTTCTTCGGCCGTCTGGCGCGCGTATTCGCCGTGATCTGAGCGAGAGTCGCACACAATGTCCCTACGCATCTCCCGAGCCCTCACGACTGCGATCGTTTCGTTCGCACTGACGCAGCCGGCTCTCGCGCACGAGCAAGCTGGCGTGGCCGGCGGCCTCGTCAGCGGCCTGCTGCATCCGATCACGGGCATCGACCATCTGATCGCAATGGTGGCTGTCGGAATCTGGGGCGCGCAGCTCGGCGCTCCCGCAATCTGGGTCCTGCCGATCACGTTCCCGCTCGTCATGGCGATCGGCGGGGTGCTGGGTGTGCTGCATGTCCCGCTCCCGATGCCGGAGGTGATGATCGCCGTTTCGGCCGTGATCCTGGGGGTGGCAGTCGCTGCCCGACTGCGACTGCCCTTTGCCGCCGCCGCGCTCGTCGTTGCGGTCTTCGCGATCTTTCACGGGCACGCACACGGGGCCGAGCTTCCACGCGCGGCGAATGCGCTGGCCTATGGCGTCGGCTTTGTCACCGCCACCGGCCTCTTGCATCTGTGCGGCATCATGATCGGCACATTGACGCGCTGGCCCGCCGGCGAGCGCGTCATTCAGGGACTTGGGGCCGGCATCGCGGGAATTGGCTGCTATTTCCTCGCACAGGGCGTCGGAGCCCTCGCATGAAGCTGAAGTCCGCACGAGCCTTGATGGCCGCCGCGATGCTGCTGGCCGGCGCGAACGCGGCCGAAGCGCATATCGTCGCGGCCCGCCTCGGCGATTTCTACATGGGTGCGTCGCATCCCTTCACCGATCTTGCGGATGTCCTTCTCTGGACTGCGACCGGCATGCTGGCTGGTACGCTTGGAGCTTCCAAAGGGCGCTGGCTTATCCCGGTGTTTCCGCTTGGACTGCTGGTTGGATTGCCGCTTGGACACGTCTTCGGCGCGGCTTCCACACAGTTCGCTGACGCGGCAATGATGCTGGCAATCGGCATGCTGCTTGCGGCAGCCGCGCAAGTTCCCACACTCCTGCTGTGCGCCATTGCCTTCGCCGTGGCCGTGATACGGGGCGCTGCGAACGGCGCCGACCTCTTGCCTGAAACCGACCGGGTGCTGTTTGCAGCAGGATTGGCTTGCGCGGGCTACGGCGTCATCACGCTGACGATGGCGCTGACCGTCCTCTTCAAGCAAGCACGTTCGGACGGCCCGGCATCCTGGCGAGCCATCGCCGTTCGTGCACTCGGAGGCTGGATCGCGGCGATCGGCCTGATGATGGCGAGCCTTGTTCTCGCTTCCTGAATTGAGGTCGCGTCTTCCTGGACAACAACGATAGCGGCGCGCGAGATTTCCCGCGCGCCGACGTCTATTGCACCGCGGAACGATTTGCGACGCACCATTCAAAATGAGACTGCCCGTTAAGCCGCGCGTGGCTCCGGCGCGTGCGCTGCATCCGAGTTCGGCTAGCCTCCATCCCAAGAAACCGTCGAAGAACCGTTGACCTTGCCAAAACGCCGCACCGGGCGGCGGAGGGGCGAGAGTGCGGTGAAAAACAGCGACAAGAACGCCCCAGGGAGGAGAGCAATGTTGAAAGGCAGTCTAGGACTGATCGCGTTGAGCAGCCTGTTGTTGTCGGGCACCGCCTTCGCACAGGAGAAGATCAAGGTCGGCGTCACGGCGACGCTCGAAGGCACCTACACCGTGCTCGGCGAGGACGGCATCCGCGGCTTCCAGACCGCACTCAACGTGCTCGGCAAGAAGGTCGGCGACAAGGAGCTCGAATTCGTCATCGCCTCGACCGACGCGACGCCGGACTCCGCCGTCCGCGCCGTACGAAAGCTGATCGAGCAGGACAAGGTGCAGATCCTGCTGTCGCCGCTGTCGGGCGACGAAGGCATCGCGGTCAAGAACTTTGCCAAGACCCATCCGGAGCTGACCTTCGTCAATGCCGCTTCGGGTGCCCAGGAAACGACCTATGTCGATCCGGCTCCGAACTTCTTCCGCTACAACATGGACGGCGCGCAGTGGCAGGTGGGCCTCGGCAAATACGCGTATGAGGAAAAGAAGTATCGCAAGATCGCGACCGTCGGCGAGGACTATTCCTTCATCTACACTCAGGTGTTCGGCCTCGTGCTCGAATTCTGCGGCGCGGGCGGACAGGTCACAAACCGCCAATGGGTGCCGCTCGGCACCAAGGACTTCGCCTCGGTCATCGCCGCCCTGCCCGACGATGTCGATGCGATCTATCTCGGCCTCGGCGGCGCCGACGCCGTCAACTTCCTCAACCAGTACCAGCAGGCCGGCGGCAAAGCGCATCTGATGGGCGGCTCGATCATGATCGACCAGACCATCCTGTCGTCCAAAGGCAACGCCAAGAACGCACTGGTCGGCACGCTGGCCGCGAGCGGCCAGGCCGACACCTGGGAGGATCCGGGCTGGCAGAAGTTCGTGAAGGACTATCAGGACGCCTTCCCGCCGAACAAGCGCTTCCCGAGCCCGTCGCTGCTCGCCACCAACTATTACGGCGCGACCATGGCGCTGATCCTGGCGCTGCGTCAGGTCAACGGCGACCTCTCCAACAACCAGACCAAGTACAAGGAAGCCCTCGCCAAGATCGAGCTCGACGCTCCCAACGGCAAGATCAAGCTCGACTCCAACCGCCAGGCGATCGGCACCAACTTCGTCACCGAGGTCGTCGACGACGGCAAGGGTGCACTGTTCTCCAAGGTCGTGAAGGTGATCCCGAACGTCAACCAGACGCTGGGCTACGACCCCGCGGTGTTCGCCAAGATCGGTTTGCCAAGCCGTACAGTACCGGAATGTAAGAAGTACTGACGTAGTCGCGTCAGCGACGCCGTGACTGACCGGGGAGAGATTTGCAAAGAGCGCGACACGAGCGCCCTTGCATTCTCTCCCCGGTTGTTCGACGTTACCAAAAAATGACAAGAGCTTCTGGGAGGGAAGGCATGAGCCGGGCGCTCGCCGTCTTCCACGGCCGCTTTGGCCGGGCGACGGTCTATCAGTTGAACCGCCCCTTCAACATCCACGCACATCGCGAAGGTCATCTGATCTTCCATGTCGGGGGACGCTCCGCATGCATCGATGTCAGCGATGGTCATTACGAGCTCACTGAAGGCTCCGTGGTCGCGGTCAATCCATGGGAGCCGCACAATTTCCTGCCGTCCGATCTCGACGGCGGCGCCGTCTTCTTCGTGCTCTATGTCAATGCGGAGTGGTTCGCGCCCGATGCGCCCGGCGCCGACCGCCTGCGCTTCGGCCGAACCCAGCTCACGCGGTCGGCCGCGCTGGACAGGCAGATCAGGCACGCGGCCGCCCTGGTGTGCGGCGCACCCTCGCTCAACAGCCTCGATGGCGAGCTGAGACGGCTGATCGACATCTGCTACGACGAAAGCTGGCAGCAGGCGGCGACTGCGCGCGATCCGCGCGCCAACGGCTCGGTCACCGATTTTCGCGTACGCAAGTGCATCAAGATGATGTCGGAGAGCCCCGGCGCCGAGATCGAGCTCGACACCATCGCGCGCGAATCCGGACTGTCGCGGCCGCATTTCTACCGGCTGTTCCGTACCCAGACCGGCGTCACGCCGCACCTCTATCTCAACACGCTGATGATGGAGCAGGCGCTGGAGGCCCTGGTGGCGAGCGAGGCGCCCATCGCCGATATCGGCTTCGATCTCGGCTTCTCCTCGCAGAGCGGTTTCACCCGCTTCTTCGCCGCCAATGTCGGCATGGCGCCGACCGATTATCGCCGCGCGGCCAAGGTTTTGCGCGCCTGACCGGCGTGCGAAAAGATACTCACGATCAAATGCGCCCCCGTCAGCCCGATTAGGATGCGCGGAACGCGGTCCCGCCAAGAGGATCGCGCGCGATAGGGAGCGTACGTTCATGGCAGGGCTTGCATGACAGGGCTTGCGGCCGGCAACGGTCTGCGTGCGACCTCGCCCCGCAAGCGGGACGAGGTGAAGCCATGACCCGCTTTGTCGAGCGCCATCCCGCCTGGGCTCTGATCGTCATCATCGCGATCGCGGTGGCGCTATGGCTGATCTTCGCGGTGTGGCCACCCGGTCTCGAAGAGGCCATCGGCCGCAAGCGGGTATTCCTCAACGCGCTCTTCAACGGCATCACGCTCGGCGGCCTCTATTTCCTCGTCGCCAGCGGCTTCACGCTGATCTTCGGCCTGATGCGCAACGTCAATCTCGCGCACGGCTCGCTCTATCTGTTCGGCGGCTATGTCGGCTATGCCATCAGCGCCTCGACCGGGTCCTGGATCCTCTCGTTCATCGTCGCTTTCATCTTGACCGCGCTGGTCGGCGTCCTGCTCCAGCTCCTCGTCTTCCGCCGCATGGAAGGCCAGGATTTGCGCCAGACCATGGTGACGATCGGGCTCTCGATCGTGTTCGCCGATCTGATGCTGTGGGCCTGCGGCGGCGACTTCTACCAGATCCAGACGCCGAGCTGGCTGATCGGCCCGATCGAGCTGCCGCTGATCACCGCCGTGAAATCCTCAGGGGAGCCGGTGTATCTGCGCTATCCGCTGGTGCGGCTCGTGATCTTCCTGGCGTCCGTCATCATCGGCATCGCGATGTGGCTCGCACTCAACCGCACCCGGATCGGCATGATCATCCGCGCCGGCGTCGACGACCGCGACATCCTCGCCGCAACCGGCGTACGCATCCAGATCGTCTTCGTGCTCGTCTTCGCGCTCGGCGCGGGCCTTGCCGGCATCGCAGGCGTCGTCGGCGGAACCTTCCAGTCCCTCTCCCCCGGCGAGGACATCCGCTTCCTGCTCGCCTCCCTCGTGGTCGTGATCGTCGGCGGCATGGGCTCGATCCCGGGCGCTGCGCTCGGCGCGCTGATCATCGGCCTCGCCGAGCAGCTCGGCTCGGTCTACATCCCGACCTACGCCATCGTCGTGACCTTCCTGATCATGGTGCTGGTGCTGGCGCTTCGGCCGCAAGGCCTGCTGGCGAGGCGCTGACATGTCCGTCACCCACGATGCCCGCATCCAGGTTCACAAGCCCACTTCCGCGGTGCAGCGCCCGGCCGTGCGCGGCTGGCCGGACGTCAACAATCCCGCAGCCTGGATCGTGGCGGCCATCCTGCTGATCATGCCACTGATCGCCAACGGCTTCTTCCTGATCGAGATCTTTGCGACGACCCTGATCCTCGGCACCATCGCGCTCAGCTTGATGTTCCTGGCCGGCTATGGCGGCATGGTCAGCCTGATGCAGCTCACCATCGCCGGCTTTTGCGCTTACATGGTCGCGGTGTTCGGTGTCAGCGGCAACGCCAATATCAGCCTGGGCTGGCCGTGGTGGCTGGCGGTCCCGATGGCGCTGACGCTTGCGACCATCTTCGGCACGCTCGGCGGCGCGCTCGCGGTGCGCACCGAGGGTATCTACACCATCATGATCACCCTCGCGATCGGCGCGGCGTTCTACTACTTCACCAACCAGAACTGGGCGATCTTCAACGGCCACACCGGCATCAACAACGTCGCGACGCCGCATTTCTGGGGCGTCAACTGGCGCGCCGACATCCCCTTCTACTACATCGTGCTCGCAGTCGCCGCGCTCTGCTACTTCGCGGTCGACTACATCTCGCGCGCGCCGTTCGGCCTGGCGCTGCAGGGCGTGCGCGACAACCCGCGCCGCATGGCCGCACTCGGTTTCAACGTCAACGCGCACCGTGTTGCCGCCTATGCGGTCGCGTCCTTCATCGCGGGCCTCGCCGGCGTACTCCAGGTCTGGAACTATCGCCAGATTTCGCCGGGCACAGTCAGCGTCGGCGCGTGCATCGACGTCCTCATCATCGCCGTCGTCGGGGGCATCACCCGTCCGGTCGGCCCCTATATCGGCGCGCTGGTGTTCGTCCTGCTGCGGACCTTCGCGCTCGACTTCCTGGTCAAGATCGGGCTCGACGGCAACCGCTTTCGTCTCCTCATCGGGCTTGGCTTTCTCGCCATCGTGTTCTGGTCGTCGGACGGCGTGATCGGCCTGTGGCAGCGCTGGCGCCAGAGCCAACGTCGGCAAGCCGACCGTCCGGGCGGAGGGTCCGGCCATGGATAGCGTCGCGCGGCGTCTTTCCGCCGTCGGTGCCGGCGCCGCGCTGGAACTGCGCGGCGTGACGCGGCTGTTCGGCGCGCTGGCGGCGCTGACCGACGTCACCATCACCGTGCGTCCCGGCGAGCGGCGCGCCGTGCTCGGCTCCAACGGCGCCGGCAAGACCACGCTGTTCAACTGCATCACCGGCGACTTTCCGCCCTCCTCCGGCACGATCCGCTTCTTCGGCGAGGACGTCACGCATTTCCCGCCCTATGAGCGCATCCGGCGTGGCCTGCGGCGGACCTATCAGATCTCCGCATTGTTTCCCGGCCTTACCGTGCAGGACAATGTCTACCTCGCCTGCCGCGGTGTCTCGCGCGGACGTTTCTCGTTCCTGCGTTCCGGGCAGAACGACGCGCTGATGCACGCCGCCGACAGTCTGGTGCAGGCCGTGCATCTGAGCGCCGTGAAGGACCAGCGCGTCGCCGAGCTCGCGCACGGCCAGCAGCGCCAGCTCGAGATCGCGCTGGCACTCGCGGGTGCGCCGCGCTTCGTGCTGTTCGACGAGCCCGCCGCCGGTCTCTCGCCGACCGAGCGGGCCGAGCTGGTCGAGATCCTGACCTCGCTGCCGGCCCATATCGGCTACATCATCATCGAGCACGACATGGATGTCGCGCTACGTGTCGTCGAGAGCGTGACGATGATGCACAACGGCCGCATCTTCAAGGAAGGCCTGCCGGAAGAGATCCAGTCCGACCCCGAAGTGCAGGAGCTATATCTCGGAGGCGGCCATGAATGAGGCCCGCCGTACCGCAGCAGCGCTCGAGGTCCGGGGCCTCGACGTCTATTACGGCCATTCGCACGCGCTCCAGGGCGTCGACCTCTCGCTCGATGCCGGTGTGTTCTCCGTGGTCGGCCGCAATGGCATGGGCAAGACCACGCTGTGCAAGGCGATCATGGGCCTCGTCCCGGTCAGCGGCGGCTCGATCCGGGTCCGCGGCGAGGACATCACGCGGCGGCCGCCCGCTCACATCGCGCGCCTCGGCGTCGGCTATGTGCCGCAGGGCCGCCGGCTCTGGCGCTCGCTCAGCGTCGACGAGCATCTGCGACTTGCCGGCGGGATGCGGTCCGGTGCCTGGACCGTCGAGCGCATCTACGACACCTTTCCGCGCCTCGCCGAACGCAAGGACCATGGCGGCGGCCAGCTCTCCGGCGGTGAGCAACAGATGCTCGCGATCTCGCGCGCGCTGCTGACCAATCCGCACCTGCTGATCATGGACGAGCCGACCGAGGGGCTCGCGCCTGTCATCGTCGCGCAGGTCGAAGAAATGTTGTTGCAGCTCGGCGAGGACGGCGACATGGCCGTGCTTGTGATCGAGCAGAACATTGGCGTCGCGACCGCCATTTCACGCAATGTCGCGATCATGGTCAACGGCCGCATCAATCGCATCATCGACTCCGTGCGCCTCGCCGCCGACCGCGAGCTTCAGCAGCGCCTGCTCGGAGTCGGACTTCATGCCGAGCTCGAGCCCGACATCGATGCGCCCGCAGCCGGCGGCGACGCGAAACCGGCGCCACAGCCCGCACGCGCGAGCGGCCCGATCCGCATCTACATTTCGAACCCCTCGCCGCCGACACGCTGGTCTCAGCCGGTCCCGATCGGACGTATCGAAGCGGCAGCGCGCACGCTGTCGACGCAAGTTGCGCGCCTGGACGAGACCGCGCGGCGCAAGCGTGAGCCGGTGACAGCGCAAACGTCCGGCGCGCCGGTGGTGCTGGTCGTCGGCACACTCGATACCAAGGGCACCGAGCTCCGCTTCATCCGCGACATCATCGCCGAGAGCGGCCTCCGCACGCGTCTGGTCGATGTCTCCACCGGTGGCAAGCACGCAACATGCGATGTCTCCGCACAGGAGATCGCCCTGAACCACGGCCGCGGCGGCTCGGCCGTGTTCGGCTCCGATCGCGGGGTCGCGGTGACGGCGATGGCGGATGCATTCTCCAATTGGATGCGGCGCCAGGGCAATATCGCCGGGGTGATCTCGGCGGGCGGCTCGGGCGCGGCGTCGCTGGTCGCCCCTGCCATGCGCACCCTCCCCGTCGGCGTGCCAAAGCTGATCATCTCGTCGGTCGCCTCCGGCGACGTCGCGCCCTATGTCGGCCCGGCCGACATCACCATGATGTATTCGGTCACCGACGTGCAGGGCCTGAACTCGATCTCGCGCGCGGTGCTGTCGAACGGCGCCAACGCCATGGCAGGCATGGTCAAGGCGCGGCTCGACCAACGCGAAGCCAGGGAACGCTCGTCCAGCGCCGCCCTGCCGTCGCTCGGCATCACCATGTTCGGCGTGACGACGCCGGCGGTGCAGAAGATCGCAGCCGATCTGCGCGATGACTTCGAATGTCTCGTGTTCCATGCCACCGGCGTCGGCGGCCGCTCGATGGAAAAGCTGGTCGATTCCGGCCAGCTTGCCGGCGTGATCGATCTCACCACCACCGAGATCTGCGACCTCTTGATGGGCGGCGTGTTTCCGGCGACGGACGACCGCTTTGGCGCGGTCATCCGCACCCGCGTGCCCTATATCGGCTCGGTCGGCGCGCTCGACATGGTCAATTTTGGCGCGCCCGACACGATCCCTGAGCGCTATCGCGGGCGCAAGTTCCACGTCCACAATCCGCAGGTGACGCTGATGCGTACCACGGCGGAGGAGAACGAGCGGATGGGCCGCTGGATCGGCGAGCGGCTCAACCAGATGGACGGGCCGGTGCGCTTCTTCCTGCCCGAGGGCGGCGTTTCCGCGCTCGATGCCCGCGGCCAGCCATTTTGGGACCCGGAGGCCGACACCGCCCTGCTCCGCGCGCTGGAGCGCACGGTGCGGCAGACCGGCAACCGCCAGCTCATCCGCGTCAAGCAGAACATCAACGATCCCGAGTTCGCCTCGACCATCGTGACCGCGTTCCGAACGCTGTTCGGCCGCGCCGGGGCGCGCCGGAGACTAGCGAGGTGACCGATGGCCCGGTTTGAACGCGCTACACTTCTGAAGCGGTTTCGCGAGATGGCGAAGCGCGGCGAGCCGATCGTCGGCGGCGGCGCCGGCACCGGCCTGTCGGCCAAGTGCGAGGAAGCCGGCGGCGTCGATCTCATCGTGATCTACAATTCCGGCCGCTATCGCATGGCCGGGCGCGGCTCACTCGCCGGGCTGATGCCTTATGGCGACGCCAACGCCATCGTGCTGGAGATGGCCGGTGAGGTGCTGCCCGTGGTCAGCAAGACGCCGGTGCTGGCCGGTGTCAACGGCACCGATCCGTTCCGCGACATGGATGTGTTCCTCGACCAGCTCAAGGCGCTCGGCTTCGCCGGTGTGCAGAACTTTCCGACCGTCGGGCTGATCGACGGCGTCTTCCGCGCCAATCTCGAGGAGACCGGAATGTCCTACGCGCTGGAGATCGACATGATCGCCAAGGCGCGCGAGAAGGACATGCTGACGACGCCCTACATCTTCAGCGAGAAGGAAGCCGCCGCGATGGCGATCGCCGGCGCCGACATCATCGTCTGCCATCTCGGACTCACCACCGGCGGCACGATCGGTGCGCAGACCGCGCTCAAACTGACGGACTGCCCGGCGCGCATCGACACCTGGGCCTCCGCCGCGCTCAGCGTCAATCCCGACATTCTGGTGCTCGCCCATGGCGGCCCGATCGCCGATCCCGCGGATGCCGATTTCATCATGAAGAACACCCGTTACTGCCACGGCTTCTACGGCGCCTCCTCGATGGAGCGGCTTCCGGTGGAGCAAGCGTTGACGGACCAGGTACGCAAATTCAAGGCGATCGGCGCGCGATAACGCCTGTCAGATTGAGGGAGGGAAACATGTCAGGGATCCTGGTCGGCGAGCTCATCCTCTGGCTGATCGTCGCCATCATCGTGATCGTGGTTGGCGTCTACATCGTCAACTGGCTCTACCACCGCTCCTCCAAGGAGGTGTCGTTCGTCCGGACCGGCCTCCTCGGCGAACGCGTGGTGATCAACGGCGGCGCCTTCGTGCTGCCGTTCATTCACGATTACACGCCGGTCAACATGAACGTGCAGCCGATGGGAATCGTGCGTTCGCGGCAGGACGCGGTGATCACCCGCGACCGCATGCGCGTCGATATCGAGGCCGACTTCTATGTCCGGGTCCAGGCCACCCGGGAAGCCGTCTCGATCGCAGCCGCAACGCTCGGTCGCCGCACCATGGAGCCGGAGCAGCTCCATGCGCTGCTGGCCGGCAAATTCATTTCCGCGATCCGCTCGGTCGCGTCCGAAATGACCCTTGAAGAGATGCATGAACGTCGCGGCGAATACGTCGCGCGCGTCAAGACCAATGCGGCGGAAGCCCTCGCCCAGAACGGCCTGGAGCTGGAATCCGTCGCCATCACCGATCTCGACCAGACCGACCTTGAATTCTTCAATCCCTCGAACCGCTTCGATGCCGAAGGCCTGACCAAGCTGATGGAGGACATCGAGGCGAGGCGCAAGCTGCGCAACGACATCGAGCAGGACTCGATGATCAAGATCCGCACCCGCAACCTGGAAGCCGAGCGGCAGGCGCTCGAGATCGAGCGCGAAAGCGAGACCGCCCGGCTGGAGCAGGAGCGCGACATCGAGATGCGCCGCGCGCTCCAGCGCACGGAAGTCGCCCGCGAACGCGCGCTGCGCGAGACCGAGGCCGAGCAGGCCCAGATCTCGGCCCGCGAGGCCATCGAGCGCTCACGGATCGCCAATGAACAGGCGATCGCGGAGGCCCGCATCGCCTCCGAGCGCGAGACCCGCCAGAAGGAGATCGAGCGCACCCGCACCATCGAGGAGAAGGAGCTGCTGGCGCGCGAGGAGATCGAGAAGACCCGCATCGCCAACCAGCGCTCGATCGACACGACGCGCATTGCCAGCGAGCGCGAGGTCCGCCAGCGCGAGATCGAGCGCATGCGCACCGTCGAGGAAGCCGAGATCGCGGCGCGCGAGGCCATCGAGAAGGCCCGCATCCAGCAGGACCGCGTCGTCACCGACGCCCGCATCGCCAACGAGGAAGAGACCCGGCGCCGCGAGATCGAGCGCACCCGCGCCGTCGACGAGGCCGAGATCGCCGCACGCGAAGCCACCGAAAAGGCCCGCATCGCCCAGACGTTGATCGTCAATGTCGAGCGCATCTCCTCCGACGAACGCACCCGCGCGCTGGAGATCCAGCAGGTCCGCACCATTCAGGAGGCCGAGATCGAGGCGCAGCGCGCGGTGGAAGCCGCCCGCATCGCCCGCGAGCGGACGCTCGCTGCCGAGCGCATCGCCGCCGAACGGAACACGCGGCAGCTCGAGATCGAGCGCAACCAGACGCTGGAGGTCGCCGGCATCGCCGCCCGCGAGACCACCGAGGCCTCCCGCATCGCGCAGGAAGAGCGCGTCCGTTCGCTGGAGATCGCGCGCAATCGCGCCGTCGAGGAAGCCGACATCGCCTCCCGCGAAGCGATCGAAGCCGCGCGCATCGCCCAGGAGAAGGCGGTCGCGGCCGAACGCATCCAGGCCGAGCGCGACACGCGCTCGCTCGAAATCGAACGCACAGGTGTGCTTGAAGCCGCCGAGCTGAAGCGGCGCGACGCCATCGAGCGCCAGCGCATCACCGTCGATCTCGCGCTCGAGGCCGAGCGGATCAACTCGTCCAAGAAGCGCGAGGTGCTCAATATCGAGCAGAAGAAAGCAGTCGAGATCGCCGACGAGGACCGCGTCATCGCGCTGTCAGCCAAGAAATCCGAGCGGATCGACGCCGACCGCCAGGTCCGGCAGGCCGAGATCGTCGCCCGCAAGGAGGTCGAGACCACCGATGTCTCGCGCGAGCAGGCGCTGGAAGCCGCCCGTCTGGAGCGCCGCCGCGCGATCGAGCAGCTCGAGGTCGCCCGCGTCCAGTCGCTCCAGGAGGCCGAGATCGCCTCCCGCGAGGAGGTCGAGCGCGCGCGCATTGCCTCCGATCGTGGCCTCGACGAAGCCCGTGTCGGCCGCGAGCGCGAGCTGCGCAAGCTGGAGGTCAACCGCGAGAAGGAGGTCGAGACGGTCCTGATGGAAAAGGCGATTGCGATCCATCAGAAGTCGCTGGAGGAATCGGCCGCCAAGGCGATGGCGGAGGAAGCGCGGATGCGCGCCACCGAAGCCACCGAACGCGTCATCACCGCGCGCGAGAGCGAAATTGCAAAACGCCGCAAGACCGTCGAAGTGCTGATCGCCGAGAAACAGGCCGAGGAAACCCGGATTGCCGCCGATGCCGAGCGCGTCCGCGCCACCGTCGAGGCCGAGGCGCAGCGAATGCTCAACGAGGCCGAGAACGTGCTCACCGACCAGGCGCGCTACTCGCTGTTCCGCCGAAAGCTGCTCGACCGCATCGAGGGCATCGTGCGCGAGAGCGTCAAGCCGATGGAGAAGATCGAGGGCATCCGCATCCTTCAGGTCGACGGCCTCAACGGCAACGGACATGGCGGGAATGGCGGCCGCAGTGCCACCGACGAGGTGATCGACTCGGCACTGCGCTACCGCGTCCAGGCGCCCCTGATCGACTCCATCCTGTCCGACATCGGCGTCGAAGGCGGCAGCCTGTCAAAGATGCCGGGCCTGATCCGCGAGGCCCGCGACATGCAGGGCATCAAGGAGTCCGCACGCAAGGGCGGCGGCGACAAGCCGGCGGCATCCCCGCCCGCGACCGAGGGCGGCGGCGAACCGCCGGCCGAGCGCGGTCCGCGGAAGAAGAGCTGAGGTCTGACCTATGCCCCGCGTCTACGTCTCCACCGTCGTCAATGCGCGCAACGACCGCGTCTGGGCGCGGGTGCGCGACTTCAACGGCCTGCCGAACTGGCATCCCGCCATCGCCGAAAGCCGCATCGAGGGCGGCGAGCCCTCGGACAAGATCGGGTGCGTGCGCGACTTTCGCCTGCGCAACGGCGACCGCATCCGCGAGAAGCTGCTCGGTCTTTCGGACTACGACATGTTCTGCACCTACTCGATCCTGGAATCCCCCATGGGCGTCGAGAATTACGTCGCGACCTTGCGACTCACGCCCGTGACCGACGGCGACCAGACGTTTGTGGAATGGACCGCCGAGTTCGACTGCGCGCCGGAACGAGAGACCGAACTCGTCGGCAATATCGGCGGCGGCGTGTTCCAGGGCGGGTTCGACGCGCTGAAGCGTGTGTTCGGAGGCTGATGTCGGTGCCGCACATCGTCAAAAGCACGATTTTGGACGCGCCGACCGATGCGGCGTGGTCAATGCTGCGCGATTTCAACGGGCATGACCGCTGGCATCCGGCGGTTGCGACGTCCTCGATCGAGCGCGCACATTCCTCCGACAAGATCGGCTGCATCAGGCGGTTCAAGCTGAAGGACGGCGCCGAGCTGCGCGAGCAATTGCTGGCGCTGTCCGATCTCGAGCAGAGCTTCAGCTACTGCCTGCTCGATACCCCGATCCCGATGTTCAACTACGTCGCCCATGTCCGTCTGCTCCCGGTGACCGATGGCGACCGCACGTTCTGGCACTGGGAGTCGCGCTTCACGACCAAGCCCGAAGACAGGGACCGCATCACCCACATGGTCGCGGAAGACATTTACCAGGCCGGGTTCGAAGCAATCCGCCGCCATCTGAAGGAGGCCGCGTAAGCCATGGCCGTGACAGTGAAGACTTTTGCCAGCGCCAGCGAGGCAGCGGGGGCGCTGTCCTCGGACCGCAGCGCACGCTATCTCGGCGGCGGCACGCTGGTGATGCGGGCGCTGAACGAAGGCGATGTCTCGATCTCGACCGTGGTCCGCGCGCAGGATCACGCGCTGGCCCGGATCGATGCCTCCGGCCCGCGCATCACGCTGGGCGCCGGCGTCACCTTCGCACGCATCCTTGCCGAACGCGACCTCGGCTTCCTGCACGCCCCTGCCCGCTCGATCGGCGGCCCCGCCGTGCGCAACATGGGGACGATCGGCGGCAATCTCTTTGCGCCAAGCCCCTACGGCGATTTTACCGTGGCGCTGCTGGCGCTCGATGCCACCGTCGCGGTCGCCGGCGGCTTTGGCGCGCGCGACATCCCGATCGAGGAATTCTTGCAGGCGCGCGAGCGGCAGGCCGGAACCCTGGTGCTGTCGGTCTCCTGCACCCGACCGGCGAGCAGCGAGGCGTTTCGCTATCGCAAGATCGCGCGGATCAAGCCGAAGGGCGGCTCGGTCATCACGCTGGCAGCGCATCTGCCGATCAGCGGCGGCCGGATCGCTGGCGCGCGCATCGCGCTGGGCTCGATGGCACCAACGCAGATTCGCGCCCGCGCCGCCGAGCGGGCGCTGGAAGGACGCTCGCTGGACGCCGCAACCATTGCCGCCGCCGCATCCGCCGCCACTGAGGGAACATCGCCCTCCGACAACGCGCTCGGCAGCGCCTGGTATCGCCGTGAGGTCGTCGGCGTCCATCTGCGCCGTCTGCTGTCGGGACAGGAATAGAGCCCCATGTCCAAGATACCCCTGCAATTTCGTCACAACGGCCGCGACGTCGCGATCTTCGTCGACGGCGGCACCAATCTCCTAGTCGCGCTGCGCGAGCTGATCGGCGACATGACGCCCAAATTCGGCTGCGGCCAGGGCGGCTGCGGCACCTGCAGCGTGCTTGTTGACGGCGAGCTTCAGCTCTCCTGCCTGACGCTGGCGGAAACCGTCGCCGGCCGTTCGATCGAGACGCTGGACGGCATGAAGCGGGGCCCGAACCTGCATCCGCTTCAGCGGGCGTTCGCCGATAATTTTGCCGCCCAGTGCGGCTATTGCACGCCGGGCATGCTGATGGCCGCCAAAGCCCTGCTCGACCGCAATCCCTCGCCCAGCCGCGAGGAGGTCATCGAGGCCATCTCCGGCAACATCTGCCGCTGCACCGGCTATGAGCCGATCATCAACGCCATCCTCGCCGCCGCCGGCGGCCGGGTCAGCGCGTAAGGGAACGCGACCATGCTGGAACTGCGCAAGGACATCTTCGCCGACGAGCGCGACGACAATTTGAAGGAGATCGGCAAGGGCACCCAGCGCCAGGACATGCTCGGCCACGTCACCGGCACCTCGAGCTATTTCAACGATCATAAGCTTCAAGGCATGCTGCATTTGAAGGTCGTGCGCTCGACGCAGGCCCATGCAAGGATTCGCCGCATCGACACGGCCGAGGCCGAGCGCTCGGCCGGCGTGCGCCGGATCATTCGCGGCGCTGACGTGCCGGTCAATCTCAACACGCTTCTCAGCCTGATCAATTTCGGCAAGGACGACGAGCCTTCGCTGGCGGTCGACAAGGTCCGCTACAAGGGCGAGCCGATCGTCGCCATCGTCGCCGACAGCGAGCGCGAGGCCTTTGAGGCAGTCGCCAAGGTCAAGGTCGACTACGAGCCACTGCCGGCAGTGTTCGACGTCGAGGACGCGCTGAAGCCCGGTGCGCCCGTGGTCAACGAGACCTACCCGAAGAACACGTTCACCTATCACGAGACCTACGACCACCAGAGGCTGCGCTTCGGCGACGCCGATGCGGCCCTCGCGACCGCCAACCACGTCCTCGAACAGCGCTACCAAATGTCGCCGATCGAGCACGCGCCGACGGAGACCAACGGCGCGATCGCGGCACCCGACACCAACGGCCGCTATGTCGTCTACACCTCGACACAGGCGCTGTTCTTCTCGGTCGACACCTGCGCCAAGATCCTGGACGTGCCGTCCAACACCTTCCACTTCATCGGCGGCACCGTCGGCGGCGGCTTTGGCGGCAAGGTCGATACCTTGACCGAGCCGCTCGCGATCCTCGGCGCAATGCTGACCGGGCGCCCCGTCCGCTACGTGTTCGGCCGCGAGGAGGAGATGCAATACGGCCCGCCGCGCGGCGCCGAGCGCATCTACATCAAGGACGGCGTGATGCGTGACGGCCGCATCGTCGCGCGAAAAATCCGCGCCTATTTCGACAGCGGCGCCTATACGCGGCTGTCCAGCTACGCCGCCGTAAAATGCGCCGCGCATCTGCCGGGGCCCTACACCATCCCGAACGTCTATGGCGACGTCTATTGCGTCTTCACCAACCGCACGCCGGCGACCGCGATGCGCGGCTTCGGCGTCACTGCGATGGATTTTGCCATCGAGTGCCAGATGGACAAGCTGGCGCATCTCATCAACATGGACCCGATGGAGTTCCGGATCCTGAATGCCTACCGCGACGGAGACATGAAGGCGCACCGGCGCGAGGCCAAGAACACGGCGCTGGTCGAATGCGTTCAGGTCGCGGCCGAGAAAGCCAAATGGCCGCTTCGCGAGGAGTTCAAGCGGGCCTCCTCGCGCAAGGACGGCGGCGGCAGCCGCGCCGTGATCCCGCCGACGCCAACGGATTCTTCGCGCGCGAGGCCGGCCGCTCCAATCCAGCAGCGCACCAGCTACGACCGGTTGCCGCCGAACGTCACCCGCGAACCGCCGCGCGAGCCGCCACCGCCGGCTCCGCCGCCGCCCTCGCCGCGGCCGGCCGCGCCTTCGCATGGCGCGACCCGCTTCTCCTCCGTCTTCGGCACCAGGAGGCGCTAGATGACCCGGCATCGCGGACGCGGCATCGCGTCGATCAACTATCCCATCGGCATGAATCTCGGCGGCGACCCCAGCCAGGCGCTGGTGCATTCCAACCCGAGCGGCAAGTTCACCGTCGCGCTGTCGTCGATCGACCTGGGCCAGGGCATGAAGTCGGTGACGCGCCAGATCTGTGCCGAGACCTTGGGCGTACCCGTCGAGGACGTCTATGTGGACACCGCGGATTCCGACACCGGTCCGCATTGCATGGGCTCGTTCGCCTCGCGCGGCACCCACCGGGTCGGCAATGCCGTGATGGCAGCGGCTCGCGAGGCCCGCGGCGTGATGATGGAAGCGGCCGCCGAGGAGCTCGAGGTCAACGCCGCCGATCTCGAGACCGACGGCCGCGGCAACATCCACGTCAAGGGCGCGCCGCACCGCTCGATCTCGACCAAGGACGTCGCGATCGCGGCGCAATTCAAGCAGGGCAAGACCATCTCCGGCCGCGGCATCTTCCTGGTGCCGCTCTCGAATGTCGATCCTGAAACCGGCGAGATGTCGCCGGCCACATGCTATGCCCATGCCTGTCTCGTCGCCGAGGTCGATGTCGATGACGAGACCGGCGAGGTCGCGATGGTGCGGATGGACTCGGCCTACGAGCTCGGCCGCGCGCTCAATCCGCGCCTGGTCGAGCAGCAGCTCGTCGGCGGCGCCTGGATGGGCGTCAGCCACGCGCTCTACGAGACGCCGGAGCCGTACTATCCCGAGCCCGTGCACGGCCCGCGCGACTTCGTCGAATATCTGATGCCGGGCCCCGGCGACATCTGCCCGCATGACATTGCGGTGCTGGAGCGCCCTGCGCCCGATGGTCCGTTCGGCGCAAAAGGTCCCGGCGAGATGTGTGCGAACCCGGTGCTGCCGGCCGTGGCGAACGCGATCTTCAACGCCGTCGGCGTGCGCATCGACGATCTGCCGATTACACCTGAGAAGGTGCTGCGCGCGATCAAGGCCCAGGGCGGCGCGCGGCCGCAGGCGCGGCGCTAGAGGTCTTCGTCCATGGCGGTCCGCAGCAACATCGTCGGCATCGACAGTCCGGAGGCGCTGGAGAAAGCGCTGCGCGCGGCCTATTACCTCGCCGACGAGGGGCTTGCGACGGCTGCCTATCTCGGCCTTGCGCTGGGCAAGCCGCTGCTGCTCGAGGGGGCGCCGGGCGTCGGCAAGACCGAAGCCGCCAAGGCCATCGCCGCCGTGCTCGGCCGCCGGCTTATTCGGCTGCAATGCTATGAGGGCATCGACGCCTCTGCGGCGCTCTACGAGTGGAACTATCCGCGCCAGATGCTCGCGATCCGCCAGGCCGGCGACGAGAGCATCGACATCTATGGCGAGACGTTTCTGATCGAACGGCCGATGCTGGCGGCACTACGTGCGCCTGATTCCACCGTGCTGCTGATCGACGAAATCGACCGCGCCGACCAGGAGTTCGAGGCCTTCCTGCTCGAATTCCTCTCCGACTTCCAGATCTCAATCCCCGAGCGCGGCACGGTGCGCGCCACCGAACGGCCTGTCGTCGTGCTGACCTCGAACCGGACGCGCGACCTGCATGAGGCGCTGCGCCGCCGCTGCGTCTATCACTGGATCGACTACCCCACGGAAGAACGCGAGGCACGGATCGTGATGTTGCGGGCCTCCAGCGTTGCCGAAGCAACCGCGCGCGCCGTCGTTGCGGCCGTCGGAAAGCTCCGGCGCGAGCCGCTCAGCAAGGCGCCGGGCATCGCCGAGGCCGTCGATTGGGCCGAAGCGGCAACATTGCTGCACAAGGGCGGCGCGCGCTGGCCCGACGCCTTCAAGCGCTCGATCGGCGTGGCGCTCAAGGACGAGGAGGACCTGCACTTCATCTCGCCCCGGCTCGACGCCATGCTCGCGGAGGCAACCGCATGAGCACCGAACCCCAGCTTCCGCGTGCCGCCCGCGTCTTCGTGTCCTTTGTCGCACTGCTGCGCGCCAACAGCTTTGCCGTCGCGCCGGAGCAGACCACCGCGTTCCTCACCGCGATCGAGCTGCTGGGCCCGCGCGACCTCGGGGATATCAGGCAGGCAGCGCTGGCCACCCTCGCCCCGCCACCCGAGCGCCGCGCCACTTTCGACCGGCTGTTCGATCTGCACTTCCGCGGCAGCGAGGCGATCGAGCGCGTCGACGATGGCGAAGACGACGAGACCGTCCGGCTCCAGGAAGAGGGCCGCGGCGACGAGGAGCCACTGCTGTCCGATGACGCCAACGAATCCGGCCTGACCGCAACCCGCACCGAAGCACTCGTCGAGCGCCGTTTTGCTCAGCTGTCGACGACCGACGCACTGCGCCGCCTGGCGCGCGAGGCGCCGCGGCGCCTGCCACGACGGCGCGGCCATCGCCGCATGCGGGCCCGCCGCGGGCCCTTCGCCGATCTCCGCCGCACCTTACGCGACTCCGTCCGCAGCGACGGTGAGATCCTGCGGCTCGGTCACATGAAGCGGCGCCAGCGCCCGCGAAAATTCCTGCTGCTGATCGACGTCTCCGGCTCGATGAAGAGCCGGACCGAAGAGAACATGAAGCTCGCCCATGCGCTGGTGCAGGCCGCGCCCAATGTCGAGGTCTTCACCTTCGGCACAAGGCTGACCCGTGTCACCCGCGCGCTGCGGCTGAAGCGCCGCGAGCAGGCGCTGAACGCGGCCGCGCACCTCGTCAGCGATTGGGACGGCGGCACCCGCATCGGCGATGCGCTGCAGGCCTTCCTCGCGGTGCCCCGCTTCGGCGGCTATGCGCGCGGCGCAGCCGTGGTCGTGATCTCGGACGGATTGGAGCGCGGCGAAATCGATGCGCTGCGCGACGCCGTGGCAAAGCTGTCGCGGCGGGCCTGGCGCGTGAGCTGGCTGACGCCGCTCGCGACCGGACCGGGTTTCCGCCCGCAGACCGAAGGACTCATTGCGATCGCGCGCCATGTCGACGACCTCGTCGACGGCGGCTCGAGCGCGTCGATCGTTGCGCATGTACTGGCACTGGGACGAAGGAGAGTTGCGTGACCGAGATTGTCGACGGGCATCATCACATCTGGCGGCAGGCCGACCTGCCCTGGCTGACCGGCCCCATGCAGCCCCGCATCTTCGGACCCTACGAGCCGATCCGGCGCGATTATCCGATCCAGGAGTATCTCGACGATCTCAAGGGCACCGGCGTGACCCGGTCAGTCTACGTCCAGACCAACTGGGCCAATGATCGTTTCGAGGATGAGACGGCGTGGGTGCAAGAGACCGCCGAAGACCACGGCTGGCCCCACGCGATCGTCGCTTATGCCAATTTTGCCGTCGAAGACGTGCGCCCGCAGCTCGACCGCCTCAAGCACTATTCCCTGGTACGCGGCGCGCGGATGCAGCTGCACTGGCACGAGAACCCACTCTATCGCTTCGCGGCCAAGCCAGATCTTTGCGTCGATCCCGCGGTTCGCCGCAACATCGCGTACCTCGCCGATTACGGCTGGAGCTTCGATCTCCAGGTTTTTACGCCGCAGATGCCGGATGCGGCGCGGCTTGCGGAGTCCTGCCCCGAGGTGACCTTCATCCTCCAGCATGCCGGCATGCTGGAAGATCTCTCACCCGCGGGGCGCGCGGCCTGGCGCGCCGGGATGGCGCGGCTTGCGGCCTGCCCGAACGTGGTCTCGAAACTCTCCGGGCTCGGCACCTTCATCCATCGCAACGACCTCGCGCACATCGCGGCCATCGTGGCCGACACCGTCACGATCTTCGGCGCCGAGCGTTGCCTGTTCGGCTCCAACTTTCCGATCGAGAAATTGTGGACCAGCTACCGCGAGCTCGTCGCCGCGTTTCGCGCGGCCGCTGCGCCGCTGAGCACCGAGCAGCAGGACGCGATCTTCAGAGGCACCGCCACGCGCGTCTACCGGCTTTGACAGACAAGAAACATAGGGAGGCCAACGAATGGCGCTGGAGATCAAGATCCTGGACTACGGCGATATCGAGCTGGAATCGAGCTTTCTGGTGCTCGGTCGCGACTGCGGCCGCACCCGCCGCGTCCTCACGCTCGGCTTTTTGATCCTCGGCGGCAAATATCCGGTCGTGGTCGACACCGGCTATCGCTCCAACCAGATCATGGAGACGCTGGGTATGCGCGGCCTTCAGTACCACGAGAACATGATCGAGAACCAGCTCGCGCGCCACGGCGTGCGCATGGGCGACGTCCGCTTCGTCTGTCACACCCATCTGCACATCGACCATGCCGGCAAGGACGATCTGTTTCCGATGAACACGACCGTGGTCCTCAACCGCAAGGAGCTCGAATATTCCGTCTCCGGCCTGATGCATCCGCAATATCCGGCGCCCGACATCAAGCATCTGATCGACCGCCTGCACACCAAGAGCGCGCTGCGCTTCCTCGACCTCGAGATCACCGGCCCGATCGAGCTGATGCCCGGCGTCTATTGTGACGCCGCCAACGCCCACACCGAGGGCTCGATGAACGTCATCGTCGAAACCGCCGACGGCATCGCCACGATCTGCGGCGACGTCATCTACGACTTCAACGACCAGATCGTGACGCCCTTCAACGAGATCCACGATTGGGAGCCGCGCACGACGGGCAATCACGGCACCAGCAAGCGCGCGGAAAAGGCCTCGATCAAGAAGCTGCTCAGCAACTCGCGCTATCTGCTGCCGGTGCACGATCGCCCCGCCAAGATCGAAGGCGGCAATGTCGTGGGGCGGCTGCACGATCAGGTCCCCGGACCGATCGTGCAATCCCTGCCTGCGCGCAACTGGTTCCCGGCTTGACCTGACCTCAGGATATCGACCGATGACTCACGTCACCTTGCGCTCCGAATTCGAGACGCTGATCGACCCCTACGCGCCGGTCGCGCAGGTCGGCACGGGTTTTGACTTCACGGAAGGGCCGATCTGGCATCCCGTCGATCATTACCTGCTCTTCTCGGACATGCCGGGCGACGTGCGCCGGCGTTGGGATGCGCGGCGCGGCGTTGCCGAGGTCAAGCGCCCGTCGAACAAATGCAACGGCATGACCTATGACGCCGAGCTCAACCTGATCGTCTGCGAGCACGCAACGTCATCGCTGATCCGCGAACGGCCCGACGGGCGGCGCGAGGTGCTGGCCTCGCACTTCGGGGGACAGGAGCTCAACAGCCCCAACGACGTCTGCGTGCACTCGTCCGGCGCGATCTATTTCTCGGATCCCTGGTATGGCCGCATGCCGGTCTATGGCGTCGAGCGGCCGCGCCAGCTCGGCTACCAGGGTGTCTATCGTGTCGTGCCCGGCGGCGAGCCGAAGCTCGTCGTGGACCGCAACCTGTTCGACCAGCCGAACGGGCTGTGCTTCTCGCCCGATGAAACGCTGCTCTATGTCAACGACACCGTACAGGCGCTGATCCGCGTGTTTGACGTCAACGCCGACGGTACGCTGTCGAATGCCCGGGTATTCGCAAGCGGCATCCGCTCCGAGCTCGAGGCCGGCCTGCCCGACGGCATGAAGTGCGACCAGCACGGCGACGTCTGGGTCACTGCGCCCGGCGGCGTCTGGGTCTACTCGCCGCGCGGCGAGCTGCTGGGCAAGCTCCGCGTCCCCGAGATGGTCGCCAACCTCGCCTGGGGCGGGCCGGACTTCCGCACGCTCTATCTGACCTCGACCCATTCGGTCTACGCCATCCCGACCAAGGCCGGGCCGCGCCATGAGCCCTATATGAGCGGCAGGCGCAGCAGCGGCGGAGCCCCAAGCGCGGGTCCCGCGGCCGCAGCGCCGATCCTTGCCGACGGCGAAATGCGGCTCGATCCAAATCGCTGCGCCATGATCATCCAGGATCTTCAGAACGACGTCATCATGGATGGTGGCGCCTTCGCCGAGTCAGGCGCGCCTGGGCACGCCAAGCAGCAGCACGTCGTCGAGAATGTCCGCCGCCTCGCGGAGACCGCGCGGGCGCGCGGTGTTGCCATCGTCCATGTCTGGTTCGTGGTCGAGCCCGGCGCCCCCGGCGTGACGCTGAATGCGCCGCTGTTCGAAGGTCTCGTCGACAGCAAGGCGATGGTGCGCGGCAGCTGGGGCGCCGCGCCGGTCTCGGGCCTCGAGCCGCGACCCGGCGATTTCGTCGTCGAGAAGATGCGCATGAGCGCCTGGGAAGGCACGCGGCTGGAGACGATCCTGAAAGCCACCGGTCGCGACATGATCATCAACACCGGCGCCTGGACCAACATGTCGGTCGAGCACACCGCGCGCACCGGCGCCGACAAGGGCTATTTCATGATCGTACCGGAGGACTGCTGCTCGACCATGAACGCCGACTGGCACTCCGCCTCGATCAATTTTGCCATGCAGAACGTCGCGATCGTGACCCGTGCCGACGCCGTCATCAGAGCGCTGGGATGAGCGGTGGCGAAGCTTTTGCATCTCTCCTGCTCGCCGCGCCCCGACTCCGAATCGAGTGCCGGCGCGCGCGTCTTCCTTGACGGCTTTCGCCAGGCACGGCCCGACTGGGACATCGATGTCGCCGATCTCTGGCGCGAACGGATGCCGGAGTTTGCCGGCCCCATCGTCGAAGCCAAATATGCGCGCATGAAGGCGCAGGCCTTCAATGACGCGGAGCGGGACAGCTTTGCCGAAGCCGAGCGGATCGCGCTGCGCTTCTCACTGGCCGATCGCGTGCTGATCTCGACGCCGATGTGGAATTTCGGCATCCCCTACAAGCTGAAACAATGGTTCGACATCGTCATCCAGCCCGGACTGACATTCCGCTTCGATCCGGCGCAGGGTTATCTTCCCCTGCTGAAGGACCGGCCGACCATCGTCATCCTCGCCTCGGGCGGCGACTTTGCCACCGGCATGAACCGGGGCCGCATCGACATGGCGACGCCCTATTTGCGCGAGGCGCTCCGCTTCATCGGCGTCCGCGATGTCCGCTTCGTGCCGATCGGACCGACGGTGGGTCCAACCGAGCCGATCCGCGCTGCCCGCGACACCGCCCATCGCCGTCTCGCTGACATGGCGAAGCGGTTCTGAGCGCTCACTCGTCGAGAAGTTCGAACAGTTCCTCCACCCGGTCGAAGGGATCTTCGCGCCCATTGCCGGCGTAGACGACGCGGTCGCCATCACGCTGGAGCGAGCGCGCTCTGGATTTCCGCAAACGTCCGGGGAGGAATGTCGCGGCGACGGCCTCGGGCCCGACATCGAGCCTGACGATGCCGCGCCGCTTGCAATCGATCCTGAGTCTGGCGGCTGCAAAGAAATCGCGCGCCTCCGGCGGGAGCCGGCCGAACCGACGCGAAATCTCCTCCTCCAGATCTTCCAGATCGTCATCGCTCCGGCACCTGGCGGCGCGGCCATAGATCTCGAGCCGCATCGCTTCCGATTGCACATAGCCTTCAGGCAACATGTCGCCGACAGGCAGATTGAGATCAGGCACCCACAGAAAGGCGCCTGAGTCGTTGATTCTTTCCGCGGCGAGCTTCAGGAGATGGCTGTAGAGCACCGGTCCGAACACCTGCACGTGCCCGGACTGCTGCTCCGAGAACAGATCGCCGGCGCCCCTGAGGTCCAGGTCGCGCTCGCTGATGGCAAAGCCGGCCCCCGGCTTACTGAACTCCTCGAGCACGGCCAGGCGCTTCTCGGACTGCTCCGACGTCGATTCCGTCAGCAGATAGGCAAAGGCGCGCGTTCCGCCGCGTCCCACCCGTCCCCTGAGCTGATGCAGCTGTGCGAGGCCGAACTTTTCGGGCCAGCACACCACGATCGTGTTCGCGCGCGGAATATCGAGACCGCTTTCGACGATGTTGGTTGCCAGCAGGACGTCCGCTTCGCCGTCGACGAAGCTCATCATGCGGTCGTCGAGCTCGTCGACGGGCATCTTGCCATGAAGGCAGACGATGCGCAGGTCCGGAGCCAGCGCCTGCACGCGCGCCAGCATCGGCTCCAGATCCTGGATGCGCGGGCAGATCAGAAAGCTCTGACCGTGCCGCCGCCGCTCGCGCAGCAATGCGCCGGCGATGGCCGCATCCGACAGCGGCGCGATCTTGGTCACGATCGGAAGCCGATGAACCGGCGGCGTTGCGATCACACTGAGATCCCGGAAGCCTGCAAGGCCCGCCGCAAGCGTGCGCGGGATCGGCGTCGCGCTCATCCAGAGCGTATGCGCATTCTTGGCCAGTCCTGACAGCTTTGTCTTCTCAGCCGCCCCGAAATGCTGTTCCTCGTCGATGATGACGAGGCCGAGGTCGGCGAACTTCACGTCCTTTGCAGAGAGCGCCTGCGTGCCGACGACGACTTTCAATCGGCCGCTTCGCAACCCCTCTTTGGTCTCTCGCGTCTCCGGCCCCGACGTCGCCCGCGACAGGCTTCCGACTTCGATACCGAGAGGGCTAAAGCGTTTGCGAAACGTTTCGACATGCTGCCGGGCCAGCACGGTTGTCGGCACCGCGATCGCCACCTGCTTCCCGGACAACGCCACGGCGGCCGCTGCACGCAGCGCCACCTCGGTCTTTCCAAATCCGACGTCACCACAGACGACTCTGTCCATGGGGTGACCTGCCGCGAGATCGTCGAGGACGTCCTGGATGGCCTTGGCCTGGTCGGGCGTCGTGAAATAGGGAAACCGCGCGACGAACCGCTCATAGACCGGCCCCGGCGCGACGAGCTTGGGTGCACGGCGGCGATGGCGCTGACTGATGTGCTTGGCAAGCGCCTTCGCCGCGACCTGAATTTCCGCTTCGGCTTCGGTCCGCCGCGCCCACCAGGTGCTTCCGTCGGCCTTGTCGCGCGCCAGCTTGCCGGGCTCGGCCGCATACGGCCAGATCAAGGCAAGATCGGCCGGAGGAACGAGGACGGCGTTGTCTTGCGCGAACGCAAGCCTAACCATCTCGCGCCGCGAGCCCTTCCCCATGTCGAAGGTCTGCAAGCCGTCGAGCAGGGCCAGCCCGCGCTGCAAATGAACCACCGCCGTGCCGCGCTCCGGTACGTCGGGATGATCGAAAGCGGCCGTCCAGACTCTTGCCATCGGCTGCGGATGATGGGCTCTGCTGCCGAGCACGTCGGACGCCGTCACGACGACCAGCGGCTTGCGGCCGGCTCCGACGAAGCCGGCATCGAAGTCGGCCAGGAACGCCGTCTCGCGATCCCGACCATTGGTCGCCTCGCTCCAATCGGCACAGCGCTCCGCCTTGATGCCGCTCATCCGCTCCATCGCCCGAAGGTCGTCCTCGACGGCCGCGACGAACAGCAGCCGCGACCCTGCGCGTTGCATATCGTCAATGAATGCGCGGAGGATCTTTCTCGGCGAGGAGGCCTTCGAGAAATCCGGCGTCGGGGTGAAAGCCGATTTCTGCGGCAGCACGCTCATGCGCTTCTTGAGCCGCTTCCAGTCATCCCGCCCGAGGTACTCGCGCTCGGGATCCCTTCGGCCCGCCGCCTCCTCGATCGTCCCCAGCCAGCTGTCGGCATGGGCCGGCACGCCGGCATCCACGATCCACCGCGCGCGATCGCAATAGTCCGGCAGCGTCGCGCGCTGCCCGCGCTTGCCGCCGAGCGCAATCTGCTCGGACATCGGATCGATCAGCAACTCCTTGGTCTCGTAGACGACCTCATGCTCGATCGGATCGACGGCGACGATCTTGCGGAGCACACCATTGGAATGCTCGATCCTGAACGGGCCAAGCGCGCCGGCGGGAAACACCTCGAACGTCTTGCCGTGGAACAGGACGCCTCCCGGATATTCCGCCTCTTCGTCGAGATCATAGCCGAGCGCTTCCAGACGGCTCTCCAGCTCGGCTTCCGAATAGGCCGCCCCCACTTTCAGGCTGAGACTGGTCTTTGACCAGCTCGCCGGCAGCGGCAGCCGGTCCATGATGGCCTCGGCGGTCGACACGAGGAAGACAGGCTTCTTTGCCTTGGCAAGGCGCCGCAACACCGAGCTGCGCCTGCCCGCGATCTCGCGCGACGGCTCCAGGCCGTCGAATGGCAGATTGTTCAGTCGCGGGAACACCAGCACGTCGACCGACGGATCGAGCGCGTGAATCACGCCGCCCAGACGCTCCGCCCTGTTCTCGTCGTCGCAGAGGAAGACCAGGCCATCGCGGCCGGACTTCTCCCATTGCTCGAGCAGATGCAGCGCCAGCATGCCGAGCGGCGATGAGGACGAGACCGCAGAACGCGATGAACTCTTGCTGTTGAAGCTCTTGCTTTTGGCGTCCTTGCTCTTCGAGCTCTTGCTCTTGGTCTTTTTCGCGCCGGTCGCGGCTCGGGCTTTCCTGGTGGGCGCCAATTTGTATCCAACTTTGTTTCGCAAATGGAGGCGTGCGTCGACGAGCTCGGCTGTAGAGCTCCGTCGACAACGCAATTCGGGCCTGAGCGCCCAAGGACGTCATTACAATTTCGAGATTGCGTTGAAAAGCACGGATGCAGGCCCGGACGACCGCCTTGGACGGCAAAAATAAGGCCTATTGCAGGACCTTCGGCAGCACCACGACCACATCGACGCTCTGCCCGAGGACTTGCGTCGCAACCAGCGCAAGGTGATGCGAGAACTCGTCCTCGATCTCGGCCGCGCAGTCTTCGTCCCTGGCAATGGCAAACAGCAGATTGCCGTCGACTTCGTCGAATCGGATGCCGGCGAAGAGACGATCGAACGTCTCGGCGCCCGCGATGAATGCGATTCGCGCCTGGATGGCCTGGTCTTCGATGAGTGACAGCTTCATCATAACCGGGAACATGGGGACGCACTGCCCAAATGCAAGAGTGGGAGCGCGCTGGCGCGGCCCGCCGGGCGGACTATATTCATCGTGTTGTCCCGCCCAACTGCTGTCCGCCCTTGAGGAAACTCTTGACTCTCTTCCTGCTGCTGATTGTCGTGCCGATCGGACTGTCGGCCGGACGCTATTATTTGTTCGGCGACGGCCGCAGCAATTGGCAGACGGCGGACCGCTCCAGTGCAGGCCTGCTGCCACCGGCGTCGGCCAATCCGGAGGCGCTGATCCGGGTCTTTGCCGCGCGCACGGTCCGGTGGCGCAGTATTTTCGCCGTCCACACCTGGATCGTCGTCAAGGAAAAGGGCGCCAGCAGCTACAGCCGATACGACTACACCGCGTGGGGCGACCCGATCCGCAGCAACGGATTTGCGCCTGACGGCCGCTGGTTCGGCGCCCTGCCGGAGACCGTCGTGGCGGTCGACGGCGCGCAGGCCGAAGAGCTGATCCCGAAGATCCGCCACGTCATCGAAACCTACAAGTTCCGCGCCTATGGCGATTACAGCGCCTGGCCGGGACCGAACTCCAACACCTTCGTGCAGGCGGCGCTGGACGCCGTTCCCGAGCTTCGGGCTGTGTTGCCACCGACGGCGGTCGGCAAGGACTATCCCTACAACGGACGCTGGACCGGCATCACGCCTTCCGGCACCGGCCTTTACGCCTCGCTCTCGGGTTACCTCGGCATGACGATCGGCTGGGTCGAAGGCGTCGAGATCAACTTTCTCGGCGCGGTCCTCGGCATCGACATCCGGCGGCCGGCGCTCAAGCTCCCCGGCCTCGGCCGCTTTGGAGTCCCGGCCGGCCTGTAGGGCTGACGCTTCCGGCGATATTTCCATTGAGATCGTCAGCAGACACACTTTCGCATCCTCGCGGCATATTTCGCCCGAGCTTTGCTTCGTCACTCCGCCCTCGAATCCAAGAGGGCGCAGGGAAGGCCGGGTGCTGACCTCGCACCCGCGGTCCGCTGCGCGAAGATGGTGCGCAAGAGAACCGCACAGCAGCATACAGGTGGTGCCAATCACTCGGCCTTCCCTGCGCGATGGTCGGACGGCTTATGCCGTGCTCTCCCGGGAGCCGAACTTTCCTTCTGGCCTCCCTCGCCCCGCGAATTGACGATGCCGTCCGCCCGGTTGGGCTCGCGCACATCTCCGCGACAGGCTTAACCGTAGCAACGACGGCCAGGACCACACGGTTTTGCCGTACGCACGGCCCGCCATTTCGCCGCAGTTTTCCCGGCCCTGTCGACGGAGCCGAAAACTTACAGACGAGACGAAGCCTGACAGCGCCGTTCGTCCGCACGCGGTTTCGGGCTCACAGGGACTACCCGCCCTGCCCGTACCCTCTCGTGCCGACGCTGCCGCGTCCACCGCAAGCCCGGCTCGCGAAAATGACGACCTCATGATCGCCCCTCAAGGATGAGCCGGGATGGCCGACACATACGCCAAACCCGAATTTCGGTAAAGTGGAATATTTTCGCTGATTGGGATTGACACACAACCGCAGCTGTTTTGCCCGACGGGTCAAAGCCCGACAGTGGGTTGCGCGCTCTCCTAGCTCCCCAGCGCCGGAATGTTCTCGCGAAAGATGATCTCGCTGCGCGGGGCCTCGATGCCGTGCATGGCGCTGCGGCCGGCGCGCAGATTGTCGAAGATGCCGACACAGCTCATCATCGTGTTGAGCTGATTTTGGGTGATGACGGCATCCATCGTTCCGTCGAGCAGGAAGCCGCGCGTGTCCGACGTCAGGCCATGACCGATGAAGACCACGTCGCGCTCCCGGTTCATTTCCTTCAGGGCCCGGGCGACGCCGTCGGCAGCGCCGCCGATGTTGTAGATTCCGGCAAGATCCGGATGCTGGCCAAGCAGCATGCGCGTCTGGCGATAGTTGCGGTCGGCGTCGTCGTGGCCTTCGCGCAGGCCCACGACCTTGATGGAAGGGAATAGCTCTTCGAAGACATGGAGGAAGCCCATCTCGCGCTCCTCATGCGCGCGGTAGCTGCGGCTGCCCGCGATCATCGCGACCTTGGCCGCACGCTCGCCGAGAAAGCGCGCGATCAGATAGCCGGCCGTGCGCCCGATGGAGCGATTGTCCAGTCCGATATAGGCTGCGCGGCGCGCGTTCAGGATGTCCGAGATCAACGTCACCGTCGGTACACCGTGCTCCGCCAGCCTGTCGACGGCTTCCCTCACCACCGGATGCTCGAGCGCCATGAAGGCGATGCCGTCGGCCTTGTCGCGGGACTGCCAGAGGCGGCGTGCCAGCAGCTCGGGATTGAAGCTCTTGATGGTGTCGACCTGGCAACGGACGTTGAAAGGCGCGAGCCGGCCGTCGGAATGCGCGATGAGCTGTCCGAGCGAGGACAGGAAGCGGTTGGTACCCTCCGGCAGCAGAAACAGCAGCCGCATCGGCTTCGGCCGCATCGCCGCCATGAGATCCTCGGCCGGCATGTAGTCGAGCTCGGACGCAGCCGTGAGCACGCGCTGCTGCGTCATCGCCCGCACACCGGGCCTGCGGTTGAGCACGCGGTCGACAGTCGCCGTGGATACGCCGGCCCGGCGCGCCACATCGGCGATGCGGCTCAGCGAGGGGGCTGCCGGTTTGTCCATCTCAGGACCCAGACGTCGGATACATCAAAAACCATCATCATTTCCGTTTGACACCGTAGCTCGAACTCGCAATTTTCGCATCAACATTGTCTCAGAAACATCAAATAACATCAAATCGTCATTGGAGGAGAAGCCCATGCCCCTGACCCGCCGGCGCGCCTTGCAAGCCCTGTCCGCCCTTCCCGCGGCGGGTCTGATCGGCGGCCTCTCGCGCCCGGCCCGGGCGGCCGAATTTTCGCTGAAATACGGCAACAATCTGCCGCTGACGCATCCCCTCAACATCCGCGCCCAGGAAGCGGCAGACCGTATCGCCAAGGAAAGCAACGGGCGGGTCGAGATCGTCATCTTCCCGAACAACCAGCTCGGCGGCGACACCGACATGCTCGCCCAGGTGCGCAGCGGCGCACTGAACTTCTTCACGCCCTCCGCGCTCGTGGTCGCGACCCTGGTGCCGGTCGCCGCGATCAACGCGGTCGGCTTTGCCTTTGCCGATTACGATCAGGTCTGGAAAGCGATGGACGGCGCGCTTGGCGCTCATGTCCGGGCCGCCATGGCCAAGGTCGGCCTCCATACCTTCGAGAAGATGTGGGACAACGGCTTCCGCCAGATCACCAGCGGCGCCAAGGCGATCGAGAGCGCCAAGGATATGGACGGGCTCAAGATCCGCGTGCCCGTGTCTCCGCTCAGCATCTCCATGTTCAAGGCGCTCTCGTCCTCGCCGACCAGCCTGCAATTCAGCGAGGTCTATTCGTCGCTTCAGACCCGCATCGTCGACGCGCAGGAAAATCCGCTGCCGATCATCCAGGTGGCGAAGCTCTACGAGGTGCAGAAATATTGCGCCATCAGCAATCACATCTGGGACGGGTTCTGGTTCATCGCCAACGCCCGCGCCTTCAACGCCCTTCCCGCCGACCTCAGGACCATCGTCAGCAACGCCATCAACGACGCCGGCTTGAAGCAGCGCGAGGACATCAAGGCGTTCAATGCGACCGTGCAGGCCGATCTCCAGAGCAAGGGGATGACCTTCACCAAGCCTGCGCCCGACTCGTTCCGCGCCAAGCTGCGCGATTCCGGCTTCTACGGCGAGTGGAAGGGCCGCTTCGGCGACGAGACCTGGGCGCTGCTCGAAGGCGCCGTCGGCAAGCTGGCCTGAGCACGATGACGATCGCAGAGCATCAGATGACGGACTACATGGAGGTCGCCGCTCCGACTGCTTCCAATGCAGGCGCGCGCAATTTCGCGGGCGCTTTCCGCAGCGCCGACCGCTGGTTCGGTGCGGTGGTCGAGACCATTGCTGCCGGCCTCGTTCTGGTCGAGATCGGCATCATGCTCGCCGGCGTCGTCATGCGATACGTCTTCCACAATCCGCTGATCTGGTCGGACGAGCTGGCCTCGATCCTGTTTCTCTGGCTCTCGATGCTGGGCGCGGTGATCGCGCTGCGCCGGGGCGAGCACATGCGCATGACGGGGCTCGTCAGCCATGTCGGCCCGGGCGCGCGCGCCTTTCTCGACACGATCGCGGCGGTGGCGCCGCTGGCCTTGCTGGCGTTGATCCTGCATCCCGCCTTCGACTATGCGAGCGAGGAGCAGATCATCGTCACCCCGGCGCTGGAGATCAGCAACGCTTGGCGCGCAGCCGCGATTCCCGTCGGGATGACCCTGATGGCCGTCGTCGCCGCGATCCGGCTCGCAACGCATCACCGGCCCGCGCTGATCGTCGCGGCCTTTGCCACGACAGCCGTCCTGATCGCCGCGTTCTGGCTTGCCGGACCACTCCTCGCTCCGCTCGGACGCACCAACCTAATCATCTTCTTCGTCGGCGTGGTCGCGGCCAACGTGTTCACCGGCGTGCCGATCGCCTTCTCCTTTGCGCTCGCGACCTTCGGCTATCTGGCGCTGACGACCAGCACGCCGATGATGGTGATGGTCGGCCGTCTCGACGAGGGCATGTCGCACCTGATCCTGCTCGCGGTGCCGCTGTTCATTTTCCTGGGCGCGCTGATCGAGATGACCGGCATGGCGCGAGCCATGATCCAGTTCCTGGCGAGCCTGCTCGGGCATGTCAGGGGCGGCCTGTCCTACGTTCTGATCGGCGCCATGTATCTGGTCTCCGGCATCTCCGGCTCGAAGATCGCCGACATGGCCGCAATCGCGCCGGTGCTGCTGCCGGAGATGCGGCGGCGCGGCGCCAAGCCCGGCGATCTCGTCGCACTGCTCTCGGCCACCGGCGCGCAGACCGAGACCATTCCGCCGAGCATCGTGCTGATCACCATCGGCTCGGTGACCGGCGTCTCGATCGCGGCGCTGTTCACGGGCGGGCTGCTGCCCGCCCTGGTCGTCGGCACCGCGCTCTGCGTGGTGGTGTGGCGGCGCTACCGGCATGAGGATCTCAGCCATGTGCGGCGCGCCTCGAAGCGCGAGATCGCAAAACTCGCCATCGTCGCCCTGCCCGCCATCCTGCTGCCCTTCGTGATCCGCACCGCCGTGGTCGAAGGTGTCGCCACCGCCACCGAGGTCTCGACCATCGGCATCGCCTACGCCGTGCTGATGGGCCTTCTGGTCTACCGCCAGTTTCCCTGGCGACGGCTGAAATCCATGCTGGTCGAGACCGCGTCCCTGACGGGCGCGATCATCTTCATCATCGGCTGCGCCACCGCGATGGCCTGGGGCCTGACGCAATCCGGCTTCTCGCAGCAACTGGCGAAGACGATGGCGGCGATCCCCGGCGGCGCCTACGGCTTCCTCGCGATCTCGATCCTGGCCTTCGTCGTGCTCGGCAGCGTGCTCGAAGGAATCCCGGCCATCGTGCTGTTCGGGCCCCTGCTGTTTCCGATCGCCAAGCAGGCCGGCGTGCATGAAGTGCACTATGCGATGGTCGTGATCCTTGCGATGGGCATCGGCCTGTTCGCACCGCCCTTCGGCGTCGGCTATTACGGCGCCTGCGCCATCAGCAAGATATCGCCGGACGAAGGCCTCAAGCACATCTGGAGCTATGTCGCCGCGCTCTTCATCGGTCTCGCCGTCGTCGCCGCCGTGCCGTGGTTGTCGATCGGCTTCCTCAAATTCTGAAGACAGTGGGAATGATGCAATGAGCCGTTTTTTTGGCGAGATCCGGCAAGCCGGCTACGTCGTTGACGACATCGAAAAGGCGATGGACTATTGGAGCCGGGAGCTCGGTATCGGGCCGTGGTTCTATAATCCGCGGGTGCCGATCGTGAACTACCACTATCGCGGCAAGGCCTATGAGCCGCACAATTCGGTGGCGCTGGCCAATTCCGGACCGTTGCAGATGGAGCTGATCCAGATCCGCAACGATGCACCCTCGATGTATGCCGACTTCCTGAAGGCCGGGCATAGGGGTCTTCAGCACGTCGCCTACTGGACCGAAAACTATGATGCGGATCTCGCCCGCCTCGAAGCCGAGGGGTTCGAGCCGGTCATGAGCGGCGAAGTCGGCGCGCGCGGACGTTTCGTCTATTTCGATACGGAATATCATCCGGGAACGGTGATCGAATTGTCTGAAGTTGCAGGTCCCAAGGGCAAGATGTTCGACCTGATCCGCGCCGCCGCGAAGGATTGGGACGGGCGCGACCCGGTTCGGCCGTTCCCCGATCTCACCAAACTTTAATCCCGTGACGGCAAATCCTGTTCGCATCGAAGCCGACTATCTGATCGAGACGCCGGTCGATCCGCGGCTTGCCGCGGAAACGATGGCGGGCGAGCAGTCGAGCGGCACGTTCGTCGCGGTGCCCGGCGAGACGCCGGAGCTGAAGGCGCGTGCGGCGGCGCGGGTCGAGAGCCTCGAGCTGCTTGATGCGGCCTCCGCGCCGTCGCTTCCGGTCGCCCGTCCCATCAACCCCGACGGCCCCTGGCATCGCGCGCGCGTCACACTGTCGTGGCCGCTCGACAATATCGGCGCATCGCTGCCCAACCTCGTCACGGCGATCGCGGGCAATCTCTGGGAATTGCGCCAGCTGACCGGCCTGCGGCTGCTCGACCTGCGCCTGCCGCTCGCTTTTGCATCTGCCTATCCCGGACCGAAGTTCGGTGTCGCCGGCACGCGCGAGCTGACCGGCGTCAACGGCCGTCCGCTGATCGGCACCATCATCAAGCCGAGCATCGGGCTCAGCCCGGCCGAGACGGCCGCTCTGGTCGCCGAATTGTGCGAGGCCGGCATCGATTTCATCAAGGACGACGAGCTGCAATCGGACGGCGCCTATTGCCCGTTCGACCAACGCGTGCGCGCCGTGATGCGCGTCGTCAACGACCATGCGAACCGAGCCGGCAAGAAGGTCATGATCGCCTTCAACGTCACCGGCGAGATCGACCAGATGCGCCGCCGCCACGATCTCGTGCTCGGCGAGGGCGGCACCTGCGTGATGGCGAGCATCAACTCGGTCGGGCTCGCCGGCATGGTCGAGCTCGGCCGCCACACGCAGCTTCCCGTTCATGCGCATCGCAACGGCTGGGGCGCGCTCAACCGTCATCCCGCGCTCGGCTGGGATTATACGGCGTGGCACAAGCTCTGGCGGCTGGCCGGCGCCGACCACATGCACGTCAACGGCATCGGCAACAAATTCAGCGAGACCGACGACAGCGTGGTCACATCCGCCAAGGCCGCGCTGACGCCGATGTTCGCGCACAAGCCTTGCATCGCGATGCCCGTGTTTTCGTCGGGCCAGACGCCGGCGCAGGCGCTACCGACCTGGCGCGCGCTCGGCTCGACCGATCTGATCTTCGCAGCCGGTGGCGGCATTCTCGCCCATCCCGATGGACCGGCGGCCGGCGTTTCCGATTTGCGCGCGGCGTGGGACGCCGCGATCGCAGGCGACGCGGCGATCGCGGGCAAGCCATGAGCGGCGCGTCCGCCCTGCCCGACGGCCCGCTCGTTGCCTTCTATGGCGACGATTACACCGGCTCGTCCGCCGCGATGGAGGCCCTCACCTTCGCGGGCCTGCCGACGATCCTGTTCCTCGAGCCTCCGACGCCGGAACGTCTCGCCGCCTCGCGCCAGTTTCGCGGCATCGGCATTGCCGGCACGGCGCGGGCCAAGGACCCGGTCTGGATGGAGCAGAATCTTCCGCCGGCCTTCGACGTGCTCGCCGGCATCGGCGCGCCGATCGCGCACTACAAGGTGTGCTCGACCTTCGATTCCGCGCCGCATGTCGGCTCGATCGGGCGGGCAATCGATCTCGCCGTGCCGCGGCTCGGCGGCAGTTGGCATCCTTTGCTGGTGGGAACGCCGGCGATGGGCCGCTACCAGATGTTCGGCCATTTGTTCGCGGCCGCAAATGGTGTCGGCTATCGCCTCGACCGGCATCCGACCATGTCGCGTCATCCGGTGACGCCGATGGACGAGCCCGATCTCCGCCGGCATCTCGCAAAGCAGACGGCGCGATCGATCGGACTGATCGACTTCGTCACCATGGCCAATGGCGGCGCGGATCAGGCACTGGCGCGCGCAAAGGCCGCCGGCGCCGAGATCGTCTCGCTCGACGTGCTCGACCAGGCCTCACTGATCGAAGCCGGCCGCCTGATCTGGGAACATCGCGGCAAACGGCTGTTTGTTGCGGGCTCGCAAGGCGTCGAGCAGGCCCTGGTCGCCTATTGGCGTTCGGCGGGCCTGATTTCCGACAGCAAGCCCGATCTGCGCCTTGCCGCCGTCAAGCGCATCGCCTGCGTCTCCGGCTCCTGCTCGCCCGTCACCGCCGCGCAGATCGCTCATGCCGCAAGCAACGGCTTCGATATCGAGCGGCTCGATGCGACGCGCGCCGTCGATGCGGCAGAATGGAGCAAGGAAATCGGCCGCGCCGTTGGGCGTGCGCTCGCCGCGCTCTCCTCGGGGCGCGATGCGCTGCTGATTACCGCGAGCGGCCCCGACGATCCCGCCATAGATGCGCTCAACGCCGCGATCGGGGCGAGCGGCGCATCCGCGAGCGCCGTGAACGAGCGCATCGGCGCCGGGCTCGGCCAGGCGCTGGACGCCATTCTGGAAACCGCGCGGCTCCCGCGCGCCGTGGTCGCCGGTGGCGACACATCCGGCCATGCGCTGCAGGCGATGGGCATCTACGCGCTGACGGCGATCGCTCCGCTCACGGAAGGCGCGCCGCTCAACCGCGCATCGTCGGATCGCGCGCATGGGAACATCGAGATCGCGCTCAAGGGCGGACAGGTCGGCGGCATCGATCTGTTCTGCCGGGCCAGAGACGGCGGATAGCCGTCACCGCAAGGCGATCGTGATCTGGCCGGTATGGGCCGTAAACTGCGGCTTCAACGCGCCGGCGGGATCAGGGCGCGCAGGATGTCGGGCTTCCAGGCCTGACGGGCGCTGTCAAAGGCCGCGAAATCATGGTCGAACTGCCAATACGCCCATGCCCAGCCGCGTCTGTCGGCGCTTCGCGCCACGAACGACAGGTATCTCTGGCGACTCGCGGATGGAGCCCGTTCGTAGACCCCGAACTCGCCGAGATAAACCGGGCGTTTCTCTCTCTCCGACCACCGGCTGACCTTCTCGAAATCAGCGGCCGCCTTGGCTTCGTCGTCCGGCCCGCCCCAATCCAGCGGCCCGATGCGCGCGAACGCCTCGGACCATGGCGCACCCTGATGCGTGAAGCGTATCGGCGCGTAATAATGAAAGGTGACGATGAGATTCCTGTCGTCAGCGGGAAGAGCCAGATCGTCGATGGGAATCTCGTCTGTGTTGAGAACGGCGGCAATGACCCGCCGCTCGGAATTGGTGCGGCGGATGATGCCGATACATTCGTTGAGGAGCGAATTCCAACTGGCGGACGTCATCTGTCCTCCCGGCTCGTTCAAGACCTCGAAGACGAGCCTGGGATATCTTCCGGCATAGCGCTCCGCGATCTGTCGCCAGAATGCCCTGAGCTTCTCGCCGCATTCGGATACATCGCGCTGACAGACATGCGTGTCGTGTTCGTCGACAACGGGAACGAGGTTCCTGGCGAGAATTTCCTCGATGACGGCATCGAGTCTTCTCAGCACGATCTCATCCAGCACATTCCCGCGATCCATGAACTTGAAGCCGAAGAAATTGATCCTGACGTGCGAGAATCCGGCCTTTCTGATCGCCGTCAAATTGTCCAGGCGGAACGGCGCGTTCTGACCGCCCTCCCAGATACCGTCGTAACCGAGAATGTTGATCCCGCGCCCCAGCCTTGCCGCATCACGAAGCGCGACCTGCCCGGCGCCATGAGCGTCCGAGAAGAGCGATGCGAAGACGAAAGCCGCTGCGGCAAGATTGAAGCTTCTCGACCAGCGAGCGCGGGGGGCGGTCATCTTGCTTCCATTCCGTAAGGGTTAGAAATCGGTCTCCGGTACCGGCCTGCACGTTGCAAGGAGGAACGCCACCAGGAGCACCGACGTGAACATGGTCGAGCGAAGGAACGTCGTCTCGGTGAAATTGGTCTGAAAGCTGAGGGCGACAAATCCGATGATGAGGGCACAGTGCGCCCGGTGGATCGACCGTGCGGATATCAAATAGAGAACCTTGTTCGAGAACAGAAGAACACTCGCGGCGAAAAGCACGTAGCCCAGAAATCCTGTTTCCATCAGAATCGCGAGATAGCCGCTATGATAGTTGTCGAGCACCCAACCGTGGTTCTGCTCGAAATAATCGTAGATCGACGGGATCGTCCAGAAGCCGTTGATTCCGAAGCCGAGCAGCGGCGCATCGTCGAAATGGCTTATGGCGTAGTGCCAGATGAAGGTCCGCTCGGTAAAATTGACGGTCGCATCGCCAATGTGGATGGCGTCGTATCCCGTCCCGTAGAAATAAGCGATCAGGAGGCCGGCCAGAATGCACATGACGAACGGCAGGATCGCATAGAGCCTCATGCAGCCGACCGACCACATCGACGTCACGAGCAGCGCACAAGCCGCCAGGGCGACTGCACCGGCGCCGCGAGATTCCGACGCGAGGACGCAGGTCGACGCCAGCAGGAACGCGACGAGGAACGCCAGCCACCCCTGCCCCGTCATCTTCCGGTAGCAGGAGAAAAACATCAGATACGCCCCGACAAAGCCCAGCGTCTGCTTCGATTCATAGACGCCCTGCCATTGACCATTGTGCATCCAGCTATGATCAATCCCGATATCGGGCACGGCGACTGCGCAAAGCGCCGATGCGGCGACCAGTATGAAGAGCCCGGAGGATGTCGCCTTCACGACGTCGTCGATATCGATCCGCGTGATCAGACAGAACGCGCCAAAGGTCGTCATTGCAAGAGCGGCGCTCTTCATGACGGCTGCGGCATTCAGGGTGGTCCACAGCACCGAGACGATCGCCAGCGTGTAGAATGCGAGGAGCGCGATCAGATCGGGGTTGAACGCCAGTTGCAGACGCGGGCGCACGAATGCGCTTGCGTAGATCAGGATGCTCCACATCAGCAGGGCAACCGCCTGTTGCAGATAAGTCAGTCCCGCCGGCAGTATCGCCGTATTGAATGTCCCCATCGACGCGACGACATTGACGGTGATCGATACGATGATGACGCGCCTGGCGATCCTCTCGACGCCAGCACTGCGCGCCTTCCAGATCGCGCTCGTGAGTGCCTCGGAGTCTCTCTCGGTCTGCAGGATCGCCATGAGGCGATTTTCCCTTAAGCATGGTTAATTATCTGCTACTGCGGGTTGATCTCCCGGCCTTCGCACTACGAAATCTCGAAACTTCGGGGGATTGATGACGATCCGGCCCGTGCTGGATGCGTTAATGCAAATCGCACACCGCCGGTGTCTCGGCCGTCACGACCCTGCTATAAAAGCGCGAGATCCGGCGCGATCGACTTTTCCGGATCATCCGGTTTCCTGGTCAGGCATGAATAAGCCCAGCAATACATTCGATATCGCTATCGAGGAGGCGTTCGACTTCCTGTCCCCGGACTACGCGGCGCTGTTCGACGGCTCCGCCGCGACGGCGTTTCAGCATCCGCTCTGGCTGGACAGTCTCTACGCCAGGCTCGCCGCCCATGCGGGGGCGAGGCCTCTCGTCGTCGTGGTCCGCCGCCGCGCGAACGGCGCACTGGCGATGGTGCTGCCACTGCTTCGAATCCGGCGCGGTCCGATCCGCACCATCGAATTCGCCGACCTGCGTGTCTCCGACTATCTGGCGCCGGTCTGCAGTCCCGAAATGTTTGCCAGCCTGCTGGAAGACGAAGGTGCATGCGCCGAGATCAGGCGCCTCGTGCGCCCGTTCGACCTGCTGCGCATGACCAAGCTGCCCGACGGACGGCTTCCGATCGAAAGCCTCCTCGGCGCGCCACGCCGGGTCTTGATGGAGACGAACGCCTACGCGACCGTTCTCGTCGCCCCGTTCGAGCAATGGCGTTCCAGCGCACTGGATCGCTCCTATCAGAAGGAGCTCGCCAAGAAATATCGCCAGCTCCAGAAGAAGGGAGCATTGAGCTTTTTCTGCTGCGACGACAGCGCCTCCGTCTCCGAGGCGATGGAGGCGATGAAGCAATATCGCGGCCCGCGGTTTCAGGCCCAGGGCGATGGCGATCTGCTCCAGCGCCCCGAATATTACGGCTTCTATTCCGACGTGGCGGTCCGCGGTCTCGGCTCGTTCGTCCGGCTCTATGCCATGAAGATGGATGGCGCCGTGATCGCAGCCGTGCTGGGCCTCAGCCATCGCGGCAGCTTCCTCGTCATCTTGAGCGCCTTCGACATTGCCGGATACAAGAGCCAGTCCCTGGGCTCGCTGATGTTCGAGCAGGTCGCCAGGGATTGCATCGAGCGCGGCGATCAGATGCTCGACTTCACCATCGGCGACGAGCCGTACAAGAAGCTGTTCGGCGGGCAGCCTTCACCGATGTGGATGGTGACACAGGCCGGCAGCACGGCGGGCGCGATCAGCCTGTTCGCACTGAGGCAGGCGCCCTGGCTCAAGCTGGCGGCCAAGCGGCTGTCGGATTTCAGGCTCCTGCCGGCGCGCGCCCCGACGCCCACGCGCTGACCGGCGCGCGGGCCAAGGAGCGCGGAGTTCACGCGCGCAGAGCGCCGCGGACGCGTCCGAGCCAGCCCGGGTGCATCTGATCGACGCGATGCGCGAGGCTGCGCCGCAGGAAGTGCAACCGGCGCCGCACATCCCATCCGATATCGTTCCGGGATGTCAGGGCCTGACGGAAATGCGCCATTTTCAGGGAGCGCTGGTCTGCCGCGAGCTTGTCGGGATCGGAATAGAACTGCGCAATCTTCTCCGTGCCCATGCCGGGAGTTGCGAGCCAGCGCGGCGCATATTCGGTGCACAGGCGATCGACGTCCACCAGCAAGCGGGCGACGCCGGTGCCGGCGGCCGGACAGTTGGTCTGGAACGCATCGCCGATCAGGACAACGCCCGGCTGAAGGTGTCCCTCCACCACGGTCAGGTCCATCACCCAATTCTGCACCTTGTCGGTGACGTGGAAATCGCCGAGGTAGGGCCGCAGTCCCGGCAGCAGGCGCAACACCGTCGCTTCCGGCTCACGACGCAGCTCGCGCATGATCGGATCGGTCGGGTCGCGGAACATGAAGAGATTGGCCCTCATGCCGGCCCGCACGGGAAACAGGCTGAGATAGTCGATACCGTCTGCCGTGCGCTCGCCGTAACAGGTCAATGCCTCGAAATCGAACGGCGCACCGTCCTTGCGGGCGATCGTGAAGCCGAACGACACCGAATGGCGCTCGGCCAGCACGCGCCGCTTGATGCCGAGCTTGTAGCTGAGGACACCCGCCATCCCGGTGGCGAGAACGACGAGACGTGCGTCCAGGCGCCGTCCGGATGCGAGCTCGATATGCTGGATATCGTCGCTGGAGCTGATTGCGGTGACTTCGTCGACAATCAGATTGGACGGATCGGGGAGCTGGCTGCGCGCCATGGCCACGAGGTCGGCATAGGAAAATCCGTAAGCCTGGCCGACGCTGACGTCGACCACCTTGCCTTCCCTGATATTGAGCACCCGGTCATATCGGCAGGCAACGGCTTCGAGCGCATGGAGGAAGCCCAGCTTGCGGAGCATCTCGAGCTGCTGGCCGCCGATCTTCTCAACCCGGAATTCTTCCGGATGCACCGCGCGCTTGTCGACGAAAGCGACGCGATGCCCTGCCCGCGCAAGCACGGCAGCGGCGAGCGATCCCGCAAGGCCGCCGCCGACGATCGCGATGTCTGTAGCGATCACTTCGGCCCCGGCTCTATCCGTCGTCATGGTTTAGGGCTCCACGGTTAACGGTGGTTCCAAGTACAGTTCCAAGTACTGTTCCAAGAGCAATTCCCTGGCCTGATGTCGCATCAACGGGCCGAACGCGATCATTTCCGAAAGTTGAGGTTAATGGGGCGTGGGACAGATCCGTCGCGGCACGCGCCTTGCTCGGAACAGCCTCGAATCCCGCTCGTTCGTCGAACCGGTGGTCCGAATCCGTTCCTGCAGGGCACCGGCGCAGCATCGCATCGGCTTTCGAGCGAGCCGATGTTTGCCCAATCCGGGACATCAGGAGCACCGCTGTTCCACAGTGACGCAGCGGCGTACGACCTTCGTCGAGCCCGGGCGGCAGGATCGGGAGAGCGCGCATTAACACTCACCCTGTTCGACCATGCTAGGCTGCCGCCACACTTGCAACGCGTATCCCCTGGGGACGCCCCGCATCTTCGATGATCGATTCCATTGTCCAGTTTCTGCGGCGTGACGTCACGCGCGGTGTCGTCGGGACCATCCTTCTCAAGGTTGGCAGCGGCGCGCTCGCGTTTGCGTTGTTCTCGCTGGCGGCACGAACGATGTCGCCCGATGGATTCGGCATCTTTGCGACCTGGCTTTCGGTTGCGCAGATCGCAGCGGTGGTTGGACTGGTCGGCCAGGAATCGCTGCTGGTGCGCTTCCTGAACGAATATGAGGTCGGCGAAAGGCCTGACCTCACCAAAGGCGTCCTGCTCTCGAGCCTCAGGATTGCCGCCGTCGCGATGCTGATCGCGATCGCTGCGGTCGCCTTGATCGCGCATGTCAGGGGCGATCTCTGGCTGCTGATCCTCGCGGTCTCGGCCTACACCGCCGTGAGCGCCGGGCTGATGCTCGGCAGCCAGATCGCACGCTCGCTGGTCAGCATTCTCATGGGCGAAGGCAACCGCGAGTTCTTCTGGCGGGTCATGGTCGTCCTGTTTCTGCTCGCCATGCTGTTCGGGCATCGGCAGCTCGATCCCGCCGAGTTGATTGCGGTGATGACGATTGCCATGTCGGTGGGCCTGGTCGCGCAGATCATCGCGATTGCGCGAGCGCTGCCGGATTTGCGCACGACGGCAGCAAATTCCGAAGCATCGCGCTGGCGATCGAGCGCGCTGCATTTCTGGCTCGCGTCCATCCTCGAGGTCGCCAACCAGTATTTCGACGTCATTCTGGTCTACTGGATGCTGGATCCGGCGACCGCCGGCATCTACTTCGCGGCCTCGCGCCTCGCCAACATCTTCGCCATGCTGTCCGCCGCGCTGTACACGTTCGGCGCGCGCCGGCTTCCTTCGCTGTACTTCAGCAAGAACCATCAGGAGTTCGAGCGGACATTGCAGCTCATGGCCGAAGTGACCGCGTTTTGCGTGGTCGCCGGGCTCGCCTTGATCTGGATTGGCGGCCCCGCTCTCCTCAACCTGTTCGGGCCGCATTTCACCGCGCAGCACTCGGTCCTGATCGTGCTCGCGATCGGAACCGCAATCCAGGCTGCCGGCGGTCCATCTGCGGCGATCCTCCAGTTGACCGGCCATGAACGCATCTATGTTCCCGTCGTTGCCGCGAACGTCGCGCTGCGGCTGGTCGGGTTCCTCGTCCTGATCCCCTGGCTTGGCGTGCTTGGCGCGGCGGTTTCGGCCACCGTATCGCTGGCGCTCACGACCATCGCGCTCAACATCCTGTGCCGGCGGCGAACCGGGGTCGATCCTTCCGTTCTCGTGCTGTTGCGCGTCTCGGCGTGGAAACGCCGCATCTATGCAGTCCGCGGCGCCGACCCGGCCGAATAAGTATCGATCGCCCTTTCGCTTGGTTAATCCGCAACTGCCGCGCATTAACTCCGTTTGTTGCTAGTCGATGTCTGCCCGATGCCTGCATGATAGGTACGGCGTCAAGAAGGTGAAGATTTCGTTTCTTTAGCGGGTCGGGATCCGTGCTCCACTACCAGCCGAACAGGGAATTGGCCGAGACGACCGCGACAGCATTCCTGCGTCCAGACGGTAGCGGACGAAAGCTGCGCGTGCTTCTCGTGCAGACCCAGGCCGAGAACGCGGGTGCTCAGGAGATCTCCAGACTGCTCGGCGCCGGCCTCACCGCGCGTGGCCATCGCGTCACCAACCTGTTCTTCTTCCGCAAATCGGATTCGTTCGACGAGCCGCCCGAGACGTTCTATGGCGCCTCGCGCCGGCCGGGTAATCCATTGGCGTTGCTGCAGATGCTGTGGACGCTCGGCGGTCATATCAGGAGCACACGGCCCGACGCCGTCCTGACCTTCCAGCATTTCGGCAACGTGATCGGCGCAGGCGTGACCCGCCTCGTCAGCCGCGCACCCGTTATCGCCAATCAGGTCTCGTCCGCACTGGCGATGAGCCGGCCGGTCCGCACGGCCGACATCGTCATGGGCAGCCTCGGCTTCTACGACCGCATCACGCTGAACTCGAAGGACATGGAGCGCGAGTACTCGCGCTATCCGCAAGCCTACCGATCGCGCATGGTGCACGTTCCGCACGGTTTCGAGGACAAGGCACTCATCCTGCCCAAGGACGCCGCACGAGGGAAATTCAATCTGCCGACCGATCGCATCCTGCTCGGCTGTGCAGCGCGGCTGCACCCGCACAAGCGGCTTGATGCGGCGATCCGCCTGTTGCCGGATGAACCCTCCTGGCACCTCGCCCTCGCCGGCCAGGGCGCCGACGAAACGCGGCTGCGGCAGCTCGCGGACGAGTTGAACGTAGCGGACAGATTGCATCTGCTCGGCGAAATCGCCCCGCGGCAGATCGCGGATTTTCTCGCCTGCCTCGACATCTTCGTGTTTCCGACGCAAGCCGAAACCTTCGGCCTTGCCGCGGTCGAAGCCGCCAACGCCGGCGTGCCCTCCGTCGTCACGGATCTTCCCGTGCTGCGCGAGGTGCTCTCCTTTGAAGGAAGGCCCACCGCCCTCTTCGTCGATGCTTCAGACCAGGCAAAGCTGTCGGCTGCCGTCTCCCGACTTTTGACCGACCAAGCACTGAGCGACGAATTACAACAAAATGCCCGAGGCCTGAGGTTGCGCTATTCGGTCGATGCGATGGTTGAGGAATACGTCAAGATCCTCAGCGAAGTCGTCTGACTCTATGCGCCGGAATAGGTTGGCTCGACGTGATCATCGAGTTTCGCTGCGAAATTGACTATGCGCGGCGGTGGATGCACCGCGAGACGCTGTCGATCGACGGCCTGAACGTCCCGGTGCAAATCGCGTGGACGGCAACGGCGGAGCCGCGGCCCGCAGGTCTCGACGCCCTGTTCTCCCTGGAGCGCCTGGTGCTGCACAAGGGCAAGCCCGGCGGCGCCGACAGGCTGAAGGTCATCCCGGAACAGGCGCACACCGGGACCGCCGACGTGATCGTCGATTTCACCAGCGCTCCGCGCGATCCGAACTCTTCGGCACAGCTCTATCTCCGCCCGCTGTTCAATGGAGCCGCGGGCGAGAACGCCGCGCTCGCCGCCATTCTCGGCGGCGACCTTCCCGTCATCGAGATCGTCAACGAGGTTGACGGCGCCGTGGTCGATCGCGGCCATCCTTCCAGCGAGATTGCGGCCGGTCTGAGCGGCGGGCTCGAAACGGTCATGGCGCGAACCCTGACCATGTTGGCGGCGATCCTGTCGGGACGGCCGCGCATCGTGCCGCAGCTCGCCCGCCCGATGCAAAGCGGCAACGGTCCTGGACCAGCGGCCTACGTTGTACGCGGCCTCGCCGTGTCGATCGCCAAGGAGATCTATCGCCTGTGCTGCTACGCGCCGCATTGGCATGTCGGCTGGCGCTTCAATGACGGCGCAGGCGTCTGGCAGACCGGCGACCTGTCCGGGCCGGGCTGGAACATTCTCGGCGATCCCGGAAGCCATTTCTATGCCGATCCCTTCCCCATCACGTGGCAGGGACGAACGTTCGTCTTCTTCGAAGATCTCGACCACCGCGTTGGAAAAGGCATCATCTCGGCGATCGAGTTCGGCGAGGCCGGCCCGGTCGGAGACGTCGTGCCGGTGCTGGAAGAGCCCTGGCACCTGTCCTATCCGTTCCTGATCGAGGACAAGGGCGAGCTCTGGATGATCCCCGAGAGCTCGCTCAACGGCGACGTCGCGCTCTACAAATGCGTCCGGTTTCCGGACAAATGGGAACGGCACGCGACGCTGCTGTCAGGCCTCGAACTTGCCGATGCGACGATCACGCAGCACAACGGGCTGAACTATCTGTTCGGGGCCTGGCGCGACGGAACCGGCGGCTATTCGGATTCGCTCGCGATCTATCATGCCGAGCATCTGCTCGGACCCTGGCTGCCCCATGCCAGCAACCCGCTCCTGATCGATCGCGCGAGCACGCGACCGGCGGGGAATTGCGTCACCATGAATGGCAAATTGTGGCGACCGGTCCAGAACTGCACCGGCGGATACGGCGCAGCGCTTGCGCTAGCGGAAGTCGTCGAACTGTCGCCGACGACGTTCAAGCAGGTCGTCCGCCACTCCCTGAAACCCGGACCGCTATGGCCCGGCAGGAAGCTGCACACCCTGAACCGCTGCGGCCGCCTCGAGGTGATCGACGGATCGCGCGTTCAACCCAAGACCCGCGCATTCGCAAGCAAGTTTCCATCGACCGTTTCGCCGGCGCGGACCAGCCCCTCTACCGCCAGCTAGCGCGGGTGGCTGAACAGATCCGTCGTAGCGTCGTCGACGGCGATATCGACCAGCGCGGGGCCGCACGAAGCCAAGGCTTCGCTCAGCATGGGATCGAGATCATCGACCGCGCTTACGCGCCGCCCCGCGCAGCCCATCCCCTTGGCGAGCGCCACGAAGTCGAGCCCGGGCAACTCGATTCCGGGTGGGCGATGCGCCGACGACGGTGGCGGCATGATCGTCGCAGTCCTCGAATGCTCTTGTCGTCGCGGTTTCCTCCTCCGGTGTCATTATCGTTCTGTTGTTATTACCGCGCGGCCGCAGGTTTGGATGCGGCGATGGGAATCGATCAGCCTGCCAGCCGCGCGCCGTCGCCCGCATCGTGTCCGAGCGCACGGGCCAGGACGTGTCCGATCGTTCCGGCCTGCGATGCACTGCCGCGCCAGGCCACGATCTGGTCGGGACGTATCAGCGCGAGGTCCGCCTCATAGAGACCGCGCAACAATTCCGGCAGCGTGACAAGCTTCACGTCGACCCCGAGCGTGCGGACGGCATCAGCGACCGCGGCGTGAGCTGCGGCGACCTCGCCGAACTGGAGCAGCGTCCATTCGAATCCGAACAAATCGTACAAGGACACGCTGTCGTCCAGCCACGCATGCGGTGCGCGGCCGCCGGGACAAGCGCTCGGAATGTAGACATTCGCAGCGTCGGGCGGCGGCTGGCTGCCGTCGGAGACGATGATGGGCGAGCCGTCGTAGCGTCCGCCGAAAGTGACGCCGGGGATGTTGAATTCGGCGCGGGCGTGCTGCTCGAGATAAATGCCGGCGATCCGCCGCGCCTCGCCGCCCTCGTCGGTAGCGTCCTCGATCTCCGGCGCGGGCGCGAACAGACCGAGGGAGTCGGCAAAGCGCCGCGCGTAATCGGTGTTGCGCAGCGCCACCGGACGCCGCTCGACCTCGTAGCTGTCGAGCAGCGTCGCCGGGCTCGCACCCTTGACGACGCTTGCGAGCTTCCAGCCGAGATTGACCGCATCCTCGATCGCAGTGTTGTAGCCGAGCCCGCCGGTCGGCGTGAACAGATGCGCCGCGTCGCCGCCGAGGAATACCCTGCCCCGCTGCATCCCGTCCGCAACCAGCGCGTGACCGGCGGTCCATGTCAGGAACGACAACACCTCGCATGCGATCGGCGCGTTACAGGCACGCTGGAACGCGGCCTTGGCCTCGTTGACCGTGATCGCATTTTCGTCCTCGCCCGGCCGGAGCTGCGTGTGAAACGCGAATTCGTCACGCCCGTTCACGGAGGCCATGAACGCGCGGCGGTCGCCGTTGAAGCAATTGTACATCCACGCCCTGGCATGCGGGATGCTCGCGTAGAACTCAGGCGCACGGAGATAGACGGCCAGCATGCGGCCGCCCATGAAATCGCGCTGCGTCCCGGTCTCGCCGCCATAGACGATCCCGAGCGATTGCCGGACCATCGAGCGCGGCCCGTCCGCCCCGACCAGGAAGTCGGCCTCAACCTGAAATCGGCTATTGTCATCGAGACATTCGATCTCGCCGATGATGCCGTCGTCGCTTTCGACGTAGCCGACGAGACGATGACCATAGGAGAGCTGAATTCCGGGAAGTCGCTCGGCGTGCCGGCGCAGCACCGCCTCGACATATTTTTGCGAGACCCGATGCGGCAACTCCGCTGCGCTCCAGGAGCCCGACATGCCCCGGATCAGTTCCCCCGCGCGCGACGATGACGGCAATGCAAACCGCGCCAGCTCATAACCGGTATAGCGCGTGAAGTAAGCAACATCGGTCGGATAATCGGCAGGCAGACCTTCGCGTCTGATCTCGTCGGCAAAACCCAGCCGTCGATAGTGCTCCATCGAGCGCGCCTGCGTCGCATTGGCCTGCGGATTGAAGGCGGTGCCCGGCTTTTCATCGACCAGGATCGCGGACACGCCACGGCGACCGAGCTCGTTGGCCAGCATCAGCCCGCATGGCCCCCCGCCCACGATGAGCACCGAGGCCGTCAAACGTGTTTCCAAGACAGTTCTCCCTACCAGCATTATCCTGCATGGTAAGGTCGCCTGACTATACCGTCAAGTAACCTGACTAATCCGGATCGTCGAGCGTGTCGAACCTCTCGCCGTAGACCGCCAGCCCCTTCACGATCGCATCCATCGTGGCCTTGCCGAGCTCGGCACGCATCTCCTGCTCGGCGACGTCGACAGCATCGCGGAACGCATCCAGCCATTTGCGCCCGGCCGGCGTGAACATGACGATGCGCGCGCGCCGGTCGGTCGGATCGGCGATGCGGTCGACGAGACCGAGCTCGGCGCATTGATCGACCAGCTCGCCCATCGCTTGCTTGCTCATGGAGGCGCGGCGGGCAAGCTCCGTGAGCCTCGTCCCCTCCACGTCGAGATTACGGGTGAGGCCGACATGCGCGATCCGCGTCTCGTCATGCCCCTTCCCGCTCATCAGCTCGAGCACACGGCCTTCGAAGCGCCGCACCGCGTTGTTGAGCAGGCGACCGATATTGGCATGCCGCCACGCGGTGCCGGATGTCCTGGCTTTCACGAGATCTGTTTTCCGATTCGATCAATCGAGATCGTGCAAAGCTAGCACAAGAGGCTGGGCGGGGCGGCGTAGGTCAAAACGCCGCCCGTCATCTCGTATGTCGAGCGCTCCCGGCCGAGGGCGGCGTTCTACTGAGAACGATCCGAGGTCCAGCCCTTGTACTCGGCGATATTGTCCCTGGTGACGAGCTTCGACGGCAGGAGCTCGACGGTCGAGGCCGGTTTCTGACCATTGAGAATGCCGACACCCACCTGCACGGCCCGCCGCGCCATGAAGAACGGGTCCTGCGAAGCGGAAGCCTGGATCTGCGGCGACTGCGGATCCTTCAGCGCAGCCTCGATGTCGGGCGCACCGTCCACCGCGGTGATGACAATGCCGCTGCGGTTTTGCTGGCGCGCCGCAAGGTCGGTGCCGATCGCCTGCGGATCGTTGATGGCGAAGATCGCATCGATCTTGGGAAAGCGGGTCAGATAGCCCTGCGCAACGGTGAGGCCGCCCTCGCGCGAGCCCTTGCCGTCCTGGTCGCTGGACAACACCTTGATGCCGGGATTCTTCGAGAACACGTTCTTGCAGCCGACGACGCGGTCGATCACGGCGGAGACCTGCGGCCCGTTCTCGATGACGACGTCCCCCTTTCCTCCCAACTTGTCGACGATGTATTGGCAGGAGATCTCGCCGGCCTGCACGTTGTTCGTGGTCACGGTGGCATCGGCGCCTTCGGCCGCTGTGTCGACCGCGACGACGACGACACCGGCCGCCTGCGCCTTCTTGATCGCCGGCCCGATCGCCTTGGGGTCGCCGGGGTTCAACAGGATCAGGTCGACGCCGGCGGCGATGAAATTGTCGATCTGGGTGACCTGCTTGCCGAGGTCGTATTCGAAGCCGACCGCCGTGATCTTCACATTGGGATTGGTCTTCTTCGCCTCGAACTCGGCGCCTTTCGCCAACGCGACGAAGAACGGGTTGCCCATCGAACCGAGCGAGACGCCGATCGATTTGAGCTCCTTGGCGAAGGACGGCGTGCTGCTTAGGGCAAGCGCCGTCGCGGCGCCGCGAGCGTGATCGTCTTCAACATGGACTTCCTCCCTGGTCTGTCTTCATCCCCGGCACGGCAGACCAGTTGCCGCAACGGAAGCCATGTGCGCCGAGCCTCTCAGGTTCTGGCGGAGCCTTGCAGCCGGTAACGGTCGAGCGCCACAGCGCCGATGATCACCAGACCCTTGATCACATATTGCCAGATATCGGAGACACCGACGAGAATGAGGCCGTTCGACAGGACGGCAATGATCAGCGCGCCGACCAGCGTGCCCCAGATCGAGCCGATGCCGCCGACGAACGAGGTGCCGCCGAGGATCACGGCGGTGATCGCATCGAGCTCGTAGGACTGGCCGAGCTGGAGGCCGTTGGCCGCATAGAGCCGCGCTGCCTGCATGGCGCCGCCGAGGCCGGCGAACAGCCCTGAAACACCGTAGACGAAGATCAGCACGGCCCAGACCTTGATGCCGGCAAGCCGCGCCGCGCTTTCATTGCCGCCGACCGCATAGATGTGCACGCCGAGCACGGTCCGGCGCAGCACCAGCCACGAGACGAGGATGACGAGCAAGGCGATCACCGAGAGCCAGGGAATCGACGCGACGCCGGGAATAAGCGTCAGCGAGCCGTTGCCGATGAAGGCATAGGGAATGGAAGGATTGAACACGGTGGTGTCGGCCCCGAGCAGTCGCGCCAGGCCGCGGACGGCGGTGAGAGAGCCGAGCGTGACGATGAAAGGCGGCAGGCGGAGGAGCGCAATCAGCGCGCCGTTGACGATGCCGAAGCCAAGGCCGGTGAGCAGCGCGGCCGGCAGCCACAACATCCCGAGCTCGGGCAGCTTGGAGAGCGTCAACCCGGCCATCGCGGAGGCCGCCAGGATCGAGCCGACCGAGAGGTCGATGCCGCCGGTGAGGATGACGAAGGTCATGCCTGCGGCGAGCACGGTGTTCACGGCGGCCTGCTGCAACACGATACCGAGATTTTGTCCGGTGAAGAAGCGGCCCTCGGACAGAAAATGGAAGCCGCCGCACAGGATCAACAACACCGGCAGCATGCCGAGCGCGCTGATCAGCAGCCTGATGCGCTGGCGCTTCGTCTCTTGCGCGGCCGCGAGGCCCGCGGCGCCGGCCGTGTCCGCCTTCGGAGGGCTGTCATGCATCGAGTTGCTCCATCCCCGTGGCGAGTGCCATGATGTCTTCCTGGTTCAAGGGCGAGGTCGCGCCACGCTCGATTTCGCCGGCGATATGCCCTGCCCGCATGACGACGACGCGGTCGCAGATGCCGATGATCTCGGGCAGATCGGACGAGATGACGAGGATCGCAGTGCCGGCCTTGGCCAGATTGTCGATGATCGAATAGATCTCGGACTTGGCGCCGACGTCCACGCCGCGCGTCGGCTCGTCGAGGATCAGGACCTTCGGCGCAATGGCGAGAAGCCGCGATAGCAGCACCTTCTGCTGGTTGCCGCCGGACAGGCCACCGGCGGGAACGCCGACGGTGGCGGCGCGGATGCTGAGGCCTGCGAAGGCTCTGTCAGCGCGCTCGCGCGCCTTGTCGCGATCCAGGAACCAGCCGAGCTTCGCATCGCGGCCGAGCACCGCGAGGTTGATGTTGTCCTGGCAAGACATGTCCAGGAACAGGCCGAGCGCCTTGCGGTCCTCGGTCAGATAGGCGATCCCGGCCTCGAGCGCCTCGCCGGGCGTGCGGATCTCGACCGGACGTCCCTCCAGCTCGAGCCGACCGGAGGTTCTGGGCGACGCGCCGATGATGAGATGCGCGAGCTCGGTGCGACCGGCGCCGATCAGGCCGGCGAGGCCGACCACCTCGCCCGCATGCACGGTCAGCGAGCAACCCTCGACGCGCTGGCCATCGGCCATGTCGATCGCGGCGAGCACGGGATGCCCCCGCCCTGCCTCCGGATCATGATCCTTCTTGTAGAACGAGGAGACGTCACGCCCGACCATCAGCCGAACGATGGTGTCGGCGCGGATGTCCTCTTTGTCGAGCGAGCCGACCAGCCGGCCGTCGCGCAGCACGGTGACGCGGTCGCCGAGCGCATAGACCTCGTCCATGCGATGCGAGATGTAGATGATGGCAAGCCCCTCGGCGCGAAGCTGGCGGATCAGCGCGAACAGCCGCGCGCTCTCGCCGGCCGACAACGCGGTGGTCGGCTCATCCATGATCAGGATCTTTGATCTCGCGTGCAGCGCACGCGCGATCTCGACCAGTTGCCGCTGGCCCATGGAGAGATGCGCCACCAGCGTCGATGGCAGGAAGTCCGCGCCCAGCCGTTTCAGGATCGGGCCGACGCCCTCGCGCATTTCGCCGCGCGCCAGCAAACCTGCACGCGACATTTCCCGGCCGAGATAGATATTCTCGGCGACACTGAGATTGGGAGCCAGCGACAGCTCCTGGTAGATGATGGCGATGCCCGCCGTGCGCCCGCCGAGCGGACCTTCGATCCGTACCGGGTGTCCTTCGATGCGGATTTCGCCGCCGGGATCGGGCCTGTAGGCGCCGGACAGGATCTTCATCAGCGTCGACTTGCCGGCGCCGTTCTCACCCATCAGGGCATGAATTTCGCCGGCATAGACGGTGAGATCGACGGCACGCAGCGCCTTGATGCCAAAGAAGGATTTTGAGACCCCACGCATCTCGAGGATCGGATCGTTCATCGTGCCTCCCGACGCACAATGCGTTTCCTACCCGCGTCTCGATGTTCTTGTCAGCGCGGTTCACGCATTAAACAAAACGCCGACGCACAGAGCAATACCGAACACGCGGGAATGCAACACAGGGGCGATGCTAGTGGCGCGGCCGATACAGTTCGCGCCACGCTGGAAGCCGTTCGGCATAAGCATCGGTCAGCCCTGCGTCAGGTTCGAACGTCTCGATGCGCTGCGGCCGCGTGCACACGGCGGCGACCGCCTCACCGGTGACAGCAAGCCGCCCCAATCTCGCCGCACCGAACGCCGCGCCGGTCTCGCCCCCGGCAAAGCGATGGATCGGAACATTCAGCACGTTTGCCAGCACCGCGAGCCAGAACCCGGAGCGTGAACCACCGCCGATGACATCGGCCTCGGCAATCGCGATGCCGGCATCCGCGAGCGCGTCGCGGCAATCGGCAAGCGCGAAGGCAACGCCCTCGAGCACCGCCTGCACAATGGTCCCGCGATCGGTGCCATGGCTCAAACCGTCGAGCATGCCGCGCACGAAGGGATCGTCGTGCGGCGTCCGCTCGCCCGCGAGGTAGGGCAAGAAGCTCACGGGCGACGGTGCCTGCGGGCGCGATCCAAGCGGCGACAGCAATTCGGCTTCGGTGATGCCGAACAGGCGCGCGGCCCAGGCCAGGCAGGAGGCGGCCGAGAGGATCGCACCGGCCTGGATCCACATGCCGGGAACGGCGTGGCAGAACGTGTGCACGACGCGATCGGGGTTGGCGGCAATGCTGTCGGTCGGCGCCAGCAAGGCACCCGAGGTTCCCAGCGACACAAACGCGGTTCCCGGCCGGATCGCGCCGATGCCGACGGCGCCCGCCGGATTGTCGCCGGCACCGCCCGCGATCACCGGTCGCCTGGTCATCCCCCAGCGCTGCGCGAGCTCGCCGCGCAGTGTCGTTGCCGGCGCGCATCCCTCGACCAGACGCGGCATGTGATCGCGCGACAGGCCGGTCGCGGCGAGGGCTGCGTCCGACCAGTCGCGGCGCGCGGCGTCGAGCCACAGCGATCCCGATGCATCCGAGACGTCCTCGACGGCCTCGCCCGATAGCACCAGGCGCAAATAGGCTTTTGGAAGCAGGACGAGTTTGGTCGCCGCAAAAATTTCAGGCTCGTGCGCCGCGATCCAGAGCAGTTTTGGCGCGGTGAATCCCGGCATCGCCTTGTTGCCCGTGATCGCACGCAAGGCGGGCCAGCGCTGCTCCAGCATGCGGCACTCCGCGGCGGAGCGCCCGTCGTTCCAGAGGATGCAGGGCCGCAGCGGCCTCAAGCTCGCATCGAGCAGCGTGGCGCCATGCATCTGGCCGGACAGTCCAATGCCTTCGACTGCCGCCAACGCGCCGGGATGCGTCGTCTTCAAGGCATCCAGCGTAGCAAAGGTCGCATCGATCCACTGCGCGGGGTCCTGCTCGGAATAGCCTGATTGCGGCGAGGCGGTCGCGAGCGGCCGGCTCTCGCTTGCAATCACGCGCTGGGAAGCGTCGACGAGAACGGTCTTGACCGCCGAGGTGCCGAGATCGATGCCGAGATACATGGAGGCTTCCCGCTCATTTAGCCGCGTCGATCCAGATCCCCGGCTCCGAATGCTCGCGGATGTAGCTGACCAGGAAGTCGGAAAACACCCTGATCTTGGCGGGCAGTCCGGCGCGGTTCTGGTAGGCGACGTTCATGGTGAGCAGCGGCAGCTCCCACTCCATCAGGACCGGGACCAGACGGCCCGCCGCGATATCGCTCTGGACGATATAGAGCGGCTGGATGAGGATGCCGAGGCCCGCCAGTGCCGCGCCACGGATGACCTGGCCGTCATTGCTGTCGAGCGTCGGCGTGATCCGGACGGTCTGTGCGCCATGGCCTTTGCGCAGGCGCAGCGAATAGGGATCGTTCGCAAGATTGTAGACCAGCATGTTGTGGCGGGCGAGATCGGCAGGCTGTTCCGGCGCGCCAGCGTTTGCGAGATAGGAGGGCGCGGCCGCAAGCACGCGCCGCATCTGGCCGATGCGGCGAACGATGATGTTCGAATCCGGCTCCTGCTCGCGCGTTCGGATCGCCACGTCGATCCCCGCCTCGATGAAATCGGGATACCGGTTGGCGGTGGTGATCTGCATGTTGAGCTTGGGATAGCGCGCGCGGAAGGCCGGCAGCATCGGCGCCAGATAGATCACCGCAAAGGAGAGCGAGCTCGTGACCCGCAGCGTGCCCTGCGGCGACAGCGCGCGATCGCTGACGACGTCCTCGGCCTCCGCCAGTTCGTTCAGGACCCTGCTGGCACGTTCAAGGAGTTCCTGCCCCGCCTCCGTCAGCCACAAGCGGCGGGTGTTGCGCTCGATCAGCCGGACCGCAAGCCGCTCCTCGAGCGCGCTGAGATGGCGGCTCGCCGCCGCGTTCGACATGCGCAAGGCTTCGGCGGCTTTGGACAGGCTGCCGAGCTCGGCCGTCTTGGAGAACACCTCCAGTTGCAGCAAGCGATCCATTTTTCCACTTTTAGAAAAAGAGACTTACGATTATTGGCCTTTATTTCCGTATCCCGCAAGGCAAAATGCCCCCAACACAAGCAAGATAGCAGGCGAGGAAATCAGGAAATGTCGGGCCCGATCAGGCACATCGTGATGTGGCGGCTGCGCGGGGAGACCCCCGAGGAGCGCTCCGCCGCCCGGCTGAAGGTCAAGACCCTGTTCGAGGGCCTCAAGGGCCGCATCGACGGCCTCACCCATATCGAGGTCGGCGTCGACGTCAGCGCTGTCGACTACGCCTGCGACGTCGTCCTGTTCTCCGAATTCACCGACCAGGCGGCGCTCAGCGCCTATGCCAACCACCCCGAACATTTGCGCGTCCGCGAGGCGCTGGGCGACTTGCGGATCGGGCGCTTCCAGGTCGATTATCCCGTGAAAGAGACCGGCGCATGATCGGTTCGTTCACCTTTGAAAACCTGCCCTGCCGCGTCGTATTCGGCAGCGGAACGCTGGCTCATGCCAAGGCCGAGGTGGAGCGGCTCGGCGGCAAGCGCGCATTGGTGCTGACCACGCCGCAGCAGGAGGCGCAGGGCAAGAGCCTGGGGACGGCGCTCGGCCCGCTCTATGCCGGCCTCTTTTCTGGCGCAACCATGCACACGCCGGTCGACGTGACGGACCGCGCGCTCGCCGCCATGAAGGCGTGCGAAGCCGACTGCGTCGTCTCGCTCGGCGGCGGCTCGACCACCGGCCTTGGCAAGGCGCTCGCACTCCGCACCGGAATCAACCAGCTCTGCATTCCCACTACCTATGCCGGCTCGGAGATGACGCCGATCGTCGGCCAGACCGAGAATGGCCTCAAGACCACGGTGCGCGACGCGGCGATATTACCCGAGACCGTGATCTACGATGTCGACCTCACCTTGACGCTGCCGGCGAGCCTTGCTGCGACCTCCGGCATCAACGCGATTGCCCACGCGGTCGAGGCGCTCTACGCACGCGACACCAATCCCGTGACGTCGCTGATGGCGGAGGAAGGCATCCGCGCACTGGCACGCGCCCTGCCCGCCATCGCCGCGAAAAGCGACGATCGCGAGGCCCGCACCGAAGCGCTCTATGGCGCCTGGCTGTGCGGCGTCTGCCTCGGCACCGTCGGCATGGCGCTGCATCACAAGCTCTGCCACACGCTCGGCGGCACTTTCGACCTTCCGCATGCCGAAACCCATACCATCGTGCTGCCGCATGCGCTCGCCTACAACGCGCCTGCAGTGCCGGACGCGATGGCGCGCATCGCGCGTGCGATCGGCGCGGCTGATGCCTCGCGAGGGCTCTACGACCTCGCGAAGCAGCTGGGTGCGAAGCTGGCATTGCGCGATGTCGGCATGCCCGAAAGCGGCATCGACAAGGCGGCCGATCTTGCCGTCACCAACGCCTACTGGAATCCGCGTCCGCTGGAGCGCAATGCCATCCGTGACCTGATCGCGCGCGCCTTCGCCGGCGAGCCGCCTGTTACCATCAAAGCGGCGGCTTGAAGCAATGCGGCGCACGCTGATCAAATCCGCGACGATCATCAGCATGGATGAGGCGATCGGCGATCTCGCGACCGGCGATTTGCTGGTCGAGGGCAACCGCATCGCCAGCGTGCGGCCATCGATCGACGTCGCGGCCGACACGGAGATCGTCGACGGCACGGGGCGCATCATCATCCCGGGCCTGATCAACGCACACATGCACACCTGGCAGACGGGCTTGCGCGGCTTTGCCGCGAACTGGACGCTGCTGGAATATTTCCGCCGCATGCACTCCGGGCTCGCGACCGTGTTCCGGCCCGAGGACATCCATATCGCGACGCTGGTCGGCGCGCTGAACCAGATCAATTGCGGCACCACCACGCTGGTCGACTGGTGCCACAACAATCCGACACCCGACCATACCGACGCCGCCGTGCGCGGCCTGATCGAGAGCGGCATCCGCGCCGCCTTCTTCCATGGCTCGCCGAAACCGGAGCCGAAGCCCGGCGAGCCGCATTTCTCGGAGATCCCGCATCCGCGCCGCGAGGTCGAGCGGCTGCTGGCCGGCCCCCTCGCCGACCGCGACGGCCTCGTAACGCTGGGGCTTGCGATCCTCGGCCCGCATTATTCGACGCTCGATGTCGCCGCGCATGATTTTCGCATGGCGCACGAGCTCAAGCTGATCGCCTCGATGCATCAGGGCGGCGGTCCGGCCAAGACGCCCGGCGGCTGGGACAAGCTGATCGCGGCGGGCCTGGTCGGCGCCGGCATCAACATCGTCCATGGCAACGATCTGCCCGACGATCTCCTCGACCGGATGGTCGAGCTCGGCGTGTCCTTCTCGGTGACGCCCGAGAACGAGATGATCCAGGGCCACGGCTTTCCGATCACCGGGCGCCTGCTCAAGCGCGGCGTGCGGCCGACGATCGGCATCGATCTCGAATCCATACTCTCCGGCGACCTCTTCTCCGCCGCGCGCGTCGCACTGTCGATGCAGCGGGCGCTCGACAATGCGGAGTCGCGCAAGACCAGCGGCACCATTCCGGCGACGACCACGATTCCCGTCCGCGAGGCGCTGCGCTGGATCACGACGGAAGGCGCCCGCATGCTCGGCCGCGAGCACCAGATCGGATCGCTGACGCCAGGTAAGCTCGCCGACCTCGTCATCATCAGCGCCTCCGATCTCAACCTCTTCCCGGTGCACGATCCCGTCGCCACCGTGATGATGCAGACGAGCCTCGCCAACATCGAGGCCGTGATGATCGGCGGCGCCTGGAAGAAGCAGAACGGCCGCCTGCTGGTCGAGGGGCTGGAGACGAAGAAGGAGCTGCTGACGCAATCCGGCCGGCGGCTGGTGCAGGACATCGAACGACAGGGACGCGCCGCCTGAAGGCGTCAATGGACAACAACAATGACTGACGCTTCAAAGACTGTCGCTTTCATCGGGATCGGCAAGATGGGTCTGCCGATGTCTGTGCTCGTCGCCAAGGCCGACTACGCCGTGACCGCATTTGATCAGAGCGCCGCGCGGCTTGCCGAGGCGCGCGCGCAAGGCATCACGATTGCCGCTTCGCCAACCGACGCCGTCAGCGGCAAGGCGGCGATCGTCACGTCCCTGCCCGATGACGCCGCCCTGCGCGGCGCGTTGCTCGGTCCCACCGGCATCATCGGTGCGATGGCGCCCGGCGCTGTCTTGATCGAGACCAGCACCGTGAGCGTCGAGGCCTCAACTGAAGTCGACGCCGCGGCGCAGGCCCGCGGCATTGCCTATCTGCGCTCGCCGGTCTCCGGCAATGCCAGCATCGTCCACACCGGCGCCCTGACCTGCTTCGTCTCGGGTCCGAAGGAAGCCTTCGAGGACGCAAGGCCGCTATTCGCATCCTTCACCCGCGCGCAGACCTATCTCGGACCGGCCGAGGAAGCGCGCTACGCAAAACTCTCGGTCAATCTGATGATCGCGGTGTCGGCCGCGATGATGGCGGAGAGCCTGGCGCTGGCACGCAAGGGCGGCATCGCCTGGCAGGACATTTTGAAGGTGCTCGACGACAGTGCGGTGGCTTCGCCGATGGTGAAGTACAAGACCGCGCCGCTACGGACGCGCGATTTCGAGTCCACCTTCTCCTGCAAGCAGATGGCCAAGGATCTCGACCTGATCCTCGGCGCCGGCCATGCCGTCGGCGTGCCGTTACAACTCGCTGCACAGGTGCGGGAGACCTACGGCTCGCTGGTCGCACAGGGCAACGGCGAGGCCGACTTCATCGCGACCGTCAAGCATCTGGAACGACTGTCCGGGCTTGGTGAACCGAAACTCTGATCGGCGGAGACACGCATGCGCAATTTCAACGAAAACACCATCACGGACGCCGTGCTGGAGCGGATCGCGGGCGCAACCGATCTGCGCATCAAGCAAGTCAGCGAAGCGCTGGTGCGCCACCTGCATGCCTTCGTCCGCGAGGTACGGCCGACCCAGAAGGAATGGGAATACGGCATCGATTTCCTGACCCGCACCGGCCACATGTGCGACGACAAGCGTCAGGAGTTCATCCTGCTGTCGGACACGCTCGGCGTCTCCATGCTGGTCGATGCGATCAACCATCCGGTGCCGGAAGGCGCGACCGAGACCACGGTGCTCGGCCCGTTCTTCGTCCAGGCCGCGCCGGAGAAGGAGATCGGCGCAGTCATCTCGGGTCCGATGGAAGGCGATCCGATGCTGGTCACCGGCTCGGTCTCGACGGTCGATGGACAACCACTTGCGGGCGCCGTCGTTGACGTCTGGCACTCCGACGATGACGGCTATTACGACGTGCAGCAGCTCGACGACATCGGCGATCTCGCGATGCGCGCGCGCTTCCACACCGACGCCAACGGCCGCTTCCATTTCTGGTCGATCAAGCCGGCGGCTTATCCGATTCCGCATGACGGTCCGGTCGGCGAGATGCTGGAGGTGCAGGGCCGCCATCCCTGGCGCCCAGCGCATGTGCATTTCATGATCTCGGCGCCCGGCTTCGAGCAGCTCGTGACGCACGTGTTCGTCGCCGGCGACCAGTATCTCGACTCCGACGTGGTGTTCGGCGTCAAGGACAGCCTGATCCGCGAATTCGTCAGGCACCCCGCCGGCCGTGCGCCGGATGGTCGCATGGTGGACAGCGAGTATTTTCATCTCAACTACGATTTCGGTCTGAAGCAGCTCGCGACCAACGCAAGAGCCGCATAAGCTAAAACGGTGCCGGACCAACAAGAGTCCGGTCGCAGGGAGCAGACGGGGAGCAGGATGGGACCGCGGGTCAGCACGAGCATATTGGCCGAACGCCTCACCGGCATGATCGGCCCGCGCGCGAGCGTTGCGCGCGGCGTGCTCGATCAGCATGGGCAGAGCGAGTCGCATTACCGGAGCCTACCGCCCGACATCGTCGTCTTTCCCGAGACGACGCAGGAGGTGGTCGAGATCGTCAAGCTGTGCGCGAGCGCGAACATGCCGATCGTTCCGTTCGGCGCCGGGACCTCGCTCGAAGGCAATGCGGCCGCGGTCGCCGGCGGCGTCTGCTTCGACTTCGTCCGTATGAACAAGGTGCTGGCGGTGCATGACAGCGACATGGACGTCGTGGTGCAGCCCGGCATCACGCGAAAGCAGCTCAATGCGGAGCTGCGCAATACCGGGCTGTTCTTCCCGATCGATCCCGGCGCAGACGCCTCGATCGGCGGCATGACGTCCACGCGCGCGTCCGGCACCATGGCGGTGCGCTACGGCACCATGAAGGACAATGTCATGGCGCTGGAGGTGGTGCTCGCCGACGGCCGCGTGATCCGCACCGCGAAGCGCGCGCGCAAGTCAGCGGCCGGTTACGATCTGACACGGATGTTCGTCGGTGCGGAAGGCACCCTCGGAATCATCACCGAGATCACGCTGAAGGTGCATCCGGTGCCGCAAGCCATTTCAGCGGCGGTCTGCAGCTTCGATACGCTGCACAATGCCGTCGACACCGCGATCTCCGTGATCCAGTCCGCGATCCCCGTGGCCCGCATCGAGCTGCTCGACGACGTCATGGTGCGGGGCATCAACGCCTACGCCAAGCTCGGCTATCGCGAGGCGCCTACCCTGTTCTTCGAATTCCACGGCTCCGAAACGTCCGTTGCCGAGCAGGCCGAGGCCGCGCAGGCGATTGCCGCCGACCATGGCGGCCATGGCTTTGCCTGGGCCAAGGCACAGGAAGACCGCAGCCGGCTCTGGCACGCCCGCGACAACACGCTCTATGCAGGTCTGGGCCTGCGGCCCGGCGCACGCGCCGTGATCACGGATGTCTGCGTGCCGATCTCGCGGCTGGCGGAATGCCTCACCGAGACACGGCGGGACGCGGACGCGCACGGCTTTACGGCGCCGATCGTCGGCCATGTCGGCGACGGCAATTTCCACATGCTGATCCTGATCGACCCCGCCCGGCCGGATGAGGCCGAAGGCGCCAAGGCGCTGCAGGCGCGCATGGTCGCCCGTGCCATCGCGATGGACGGCACCTGCACCGGCGAGCACGGCATCGGGCTCGGCAAGATCGACTACCTCGCCGACGAACTCGGCGAGGCTGTCGATGTGATGCGATCGATCAAGACTGCACTCGATCCCGACGGCCTGATGAACCCCGGAAAGATCTTTGCGAGCGGAGCGCACGCATGAGCAACGCCGCATTGGCCATTGAGCCCTCCTCGCCTGTCCCGCTGCTCGAGCTGCGCGGCATCAGCAAGGAGTTTCCGGGTGTCAAGGCGCTGGATGACGTGTCCCTTGCCGTCTTTCCCGGCGAGGTCCACATGCTGCTTGGCGAGAACGGCGCCGGCAAGTCGAGCCTGATGAAGGTGCTGTGCGGCGCCTACCGCGCCGATGCCGGCGAGTTCTATTGCAAGGGCGACAAGGTTGCGATCAACTCGACCGCGGATGCGCAGAAGCTCGGCATTGCCGTGATCTTCCAGGAATTCTCGCTGGTCCCCTATCTCGACATCGCCCAGAACATCTTCCTCGGCCGTGAGCCGAAGGGCCGCATTCCCGGCACTATCGACCGCCGCCAGATCCTGGCCGACGCCAGGCGCGTACTCGAGACGATCGGCTTCGACATCGATCCCTCCACCACCGTCGACAAGTTAGGGGTGGCGCAGCAGCAGATGGTGGAGATCGCGAAGGCGATCAGCCAGAACGCGCGCATCCTCGTGATGGACGAGCCGACCGCGGCGCTGTCCGACCGCGAGACCGAGCTGCTGTTCGCGCTGATCGCGCGGCTGAAGGCCGACGGTGTCTCCATCGTCTACATTTCGCACCGCATGGCCGAGGTGTTCGCGCTCGGCGATCGCATCACGGTGCTGCGCGACGGCCGTCGCATCGACGGCGTCCGTCCCGCCGACGTCACGCCGGACCAGCTCGTCCGCATGATGGTCGGCCGCAACGTCGACATGACCTATCCGCGCAATTTCGCCGACAAGCCCGGCGAGCTGCTGCTCGAGGTAAAGGGCCTGAGTTCATCGACTGGCATCTCCGACATCAACATCGAAGTGCGCCGGGGCGAGATCGTCGGCCTGTGCGGCCTGGTCGGTTCCGGCCGCAGCGAGGTCGCGCGTGCGATCTTCGGCGCCGACGCCGTGACGTCAGGCGAGATCATCTTCGACGGCAAGACCATGTCCGGCGAGCCTGATCTGGCCGCGCGCCGCGGCATCGCGCTGATCCCGGAGAGCCGCAAGAGCGAAGGTCTCGCGCTGTTGCGCTCAGTGAGCGAAAATCTCGTGGTGTCGGCGCTGCGAAAGCTGTTCCCGAGCGGCCTGTTCGACCAGCGCAGCGCGCAGCGCACCGCCGACGGCTTGATCCGGCAGCTCCGCATCGCGACGCCGAGCGCGCGGCAGACCGTCGGCCTGCTCTCCGGCGGCAACCAGCAGAAGGTCGTGATCGGAAAATGGCTCGCGGCCGGCTCAAAACTCTTCATCTTCGACGAACCGACGCGAGGCATCGACATCGGCGCCAAGTCCGAGATCTTTGCGCTGATCGACCGGCTGGTGGCGGAAGGCGCTGCCGCGCTGATGATCTCGTCCGAACAGGTCGAGATCTGCCATGTCTGCGACCGCGCCTATGTGATGCGCGAGGGCCGCATCGCCGGGCATCTGACCCGCAACGAATTGACCGAGGAGAACATCGTGCGACTGGGGATGCATCATGCGTGAAGCCGCGGTCGTTACCCAATCCAATCCACTGCAGCGCGTTCCGGGCGTTGCCATCGTGCTGGCGCTCTTGATTGCGCTCTTCAGCACGATCGCACCCGGCTTCCTGTCGCTCGCCAACCTCTCCAACGTGCTGGTGCAGTCGACCATCCTGACCATGCTCGCGCTGCCGATGACCCTGATCATCATGACCGAGGGGCTGGACCTGTCGATGGGCGCGGTGCTGACGCTGACCTCGCTCTGCGTCGCCATCGTGTCGCTCGCGACCCACTCGATGCTGCTGGGCCTTGGAGCCGGTCTGCTGGTCGGCGCGGCCTTCGGCATCGCCAATGGCTGGCTGGTCGCCATCCTCGGCATCCCGCCCTTCGTCGCGACGCTCGGCACGCTCGGCATGGCGCAGGGCCTGTCGCTGATCGTCAGCGACGGCCAGAGCGTGGTCGGCATCCCCCATAGCGTGCGCGACATCTATTCGGCGACGCTGCTCGGCATTCCGGTGCCGATCGTGATGGCGCTCGTCACCTATGCCGCCTTCCACGGCCTGCTCTATCACACCCGCTTCGGCACCTATATCTTCGCGCTCGGTGGCAACCGCGAGGCGCTGCGCTATGCCGGCCTCTCGCCGAACAAGCTGCTGATCGCGGTTTACGCGATCGGCGGCGCCATGGCCGGCATCGCGGGCCTGTTGATGACCGCGCGCATGAACTCCGGCCATCCCACCGCCGGCCTCGGCCTCGAATTCGATGCCATCGCGGCCGTTGCCGTCGGCGGCACCTCGTTCGAGCGCGGCAATGGCTGGCTGCTCGGCACGGTGCTGGGGGTCCTCTCGGTCGGCGTGCTGCGCAACGGGCTGAACCTGATCTCACTGCCGTCCTCGGTACAGGTCGCAAGCGTCGGCGTCCTCGTCATCGTCGCCCTGTTCCTCGACGGCATCAGGAGCCGCGCATGACCGACATCACCAAGGACGCCATGATGCCGCCCCGCTCGTTCCTGTCGCAGGATGCGATCCAGGTGTTCTATCGCCTGCTCGCGGCGCTGCTGATTTGCGCGGTGCTCGCCGTGCTCAGCGATTCCTTCCTGAGCCTCGGCAACATCCTCAATGTGCTGAGGCAAGCGAGCCTGACCTTCTTCATCGCCTCCGGCCTGACGCTGGTGGTGCTGACCGCCGGTCTCGATCTCTCCGTCGGCGCCAATGTCGCGCTGTCCGCCTGCATCGCCGGCACCGTGATCCACAAGACCGGCTCGCCGGCGCTCGGCATCCTCACCGGGCTTGCCTGCGGCGGCATCGTCGGGCTCCTCAACGGCGTGATGGTGACCGCGCTGCGCATCCCCTCCTTCATCGCCACCTACGGCATGCTCTGGGTGCTGAACGGCCTGACTTACTGGTACATGGCGGGCGAAACGCTGCACGGCTTCCCCGCGGGCTTCCGCCAGATCGGCAGCGGCTATTTGTTCGGGCTGCCGATCCCGGTCTACCTGCTGCTGGTCTTCCTCGGAATCGGAACGTTGTTTGCGCAGCGCACGATCTGGGGCCAGGAGATCTATGCGATCGGCGCCAATCCGGTCGCCGCGCGCCTGTCCGGCATTCCGGTCGCGCGCCGCCTGCTGCTGGTCTATGCGGTCTCCGGCACCATGGCGGGGCTTGCCTCGATCATCTTCCTGTCGCGGCTGAACTCGGCCGAGGCCGACATCGGCGAAAGCCTGACGCTGCCAGCGATCGCGGCCGTGCTGATCGGCGGCACCTCGCTGTTCGGTGGTGTCGGCACCGTGTTCGGTACCTTCATCGGCGCGCTGATCCTGACGCTGGTGCTGAACGGCATGAATCTCTTGTCGGTCAGCGCCAACTGGCAGCCGCTGGTGACAGGCATCATCGTCATTCTCGCGGTCTGGCTCGACATGAAGACCCGCCGGCGCGCGCAATGAGTTCTAGAGTTCAAACAAGCAAAATGAGGGATGGAGGCAACATGAAACAGATACTGGGTTACCTGACGCTACCGCTACTGATGGCCGCGGCTCTCGCCACGCAAGCGCGCGCCGACGGCGAGACCATAGCCGTCTTCACCAAGAACCAGACCAACCCGTTCTTCCAGACCGTGCGGGTCGGCGCCGACAACATGGCGAAGACGCTGAACGCCAAGACCCTGCAATACATCCCGACCAAGCCGGACTCGATCCCCGAGCAACTCAGCCAGATCGAGGACGTCGTGGTGAAGAAGCCGAGCGCGATCGTGTTCACGCCGGTCGACTACAAGGCAATGGTGCCGGGCGTCGAGAAGATCAACGAGGCCAAGATCCCGGTCGTCAACATCACCGACCGCTCCGCCGGCGGCAAGTTCCTCTCCTTCGTCGGCGCCGACGATTACAGCCTCGGGCTCGAGACCGCGCGCTTCCTGCTCAAGGCGCTGGGCGGCAAGGGCAACATCGTCATCATCGAGGGCGTCAAGGGCTCGCTGACCAATGTCGACCGCGTCCGCGGCTTCAACGACGCGCTGAAGGAGAACACGGGCGCCAAGCTGCTGGCCTCGCAGCCGGGTAACTATCAGCGGCTCCAGGCGCTCCAGGTGATGGAAAACCTGATGCAGTCGAATTCGCAGATCGACGGCGTTCTCGCGGCCAACGACGCCATGGCGGTCGGCGCGATCGAGGCGCTCGACGGCGCCAACCGGAAAGCCCAGGTGATCGGCATCAACGGCACCAAGGAGGCGATCGACGCGATCAAGTCCGGCAAGCTGCTCGCAAGCGGCGACTACAACGGATTTGCGCAAGGCTGCCTCGGCACCATGATGGCGATCCGCAGCTTGCGCAATCAGCCCGTGATCAACGAGATCGTGCTGAAGCCGACCGTCATCACCAAGGACAATTACCAGCCGTTCGACGTGCCGCTGGAGCAGCGGACGTGCCCGACCTTCGAGGACGCGGGCAAGCTCAGCGCCAAGTAAACACACCAATCACGTCAGGACCGGACGGCCGCACGCGCGGCCGTCCCAAGAACGACGCCAAGAAACGGAGACACCATGCTGTTCGCCATTCACGCGCTCGACCGCGCCGGCGCGCTGCCGACCCGGCTTGCCAATTACGACGCCCACAAGGCCTTCCTCAGCGATACTTCGCGCTTCGGCGTCAAGATCGTGATGTCGGGGCCGCTCGTCTCCGACGACGGCGCGACCATGATCGGCAGCCTGTTCCTGATCGAGGCGCCGGGCCGCAGCGAGGTCGAAGCCTTCAACCGTGCCGATCCGTTTGCGGCGGCCGGCATCTGGGAGAAGGTCACGATCACGGGCTTCCTGCGCCGGCAGGGCTGAACGCGGCCAAACTAAAAATGCGAAAACAACCCCATGCACAGTAGAACGGGGGTTGTTTTTGCTGACGAATTTTGCGTCGCGGGTGGTTTTGACTCGTCGGGCAAAACAGGAGCAGAATGGCATCATCGCAAATTGCCGCTGCTCCCCTCCATCCAGACCCGACGCAAGCACAGAGGACTATCCGCTCATCGCCGCCGCGCCGTCCTCGAGGTGACACGCCACCCACTGCTCGGGTCCGGTTGCACGCAGCACCGGCTCCTCGGTGCGGCAGCGGTCGAAGACGAGCGGGCAACGGGTGTGGAAGCGGCATCCCTTCGGCGGATTGATTGGGCTCGGCACGTCGCCCTTGAGGATGATCGGGTTGCGGTGGGCACCGGGCTCGGGCAGTGGCACGGCCGAGAGCAACGCCCTGGTGTAGGGATGCTTTGGCGCAGCAAAGATCTCCTGTCGCGGCGCCACTTCGACGATCTTGCCGAGATACATCACCGCAACGCGGTGGGTCATGTGCTCGACGATCGCAAGGTCATGGCTGATGAACAGCAGCGCGAGGCCGAACTCGCGCTGGAGATCCTGCAAGAGATTGACGATCTGCGCCTTGACCGAGACGTCGAGCGCGGAGACGGCCTCGTCGCAGACGATCAGCTCGGGCTCGGCCGCGAGCGCCCGCGCGATGCCGATGCGCTGACGCTGGCCGCCGGAGAATTCGTGCGGCCTGCGGTTGAGCGCCTCGCGCGGCAGCCGCACCGTGTCCATAAGTGCCGTGACGCGCGTTTCGAGATCGGCCGCGGACTTCGCGAGGCCGAAATTGCGGATCGGCTCGGCCAGGATGTCGCGCACGCGCATGCGCGGATTGAGGCTCGAGAACGGGTCCTGGAACACCACCTGAACGCGGCGGCGCATCTGGCGCATCGTGCTCGGCGCGGCGTCGTCGATCCGCTGGCCGTCGAGAATGACCTGCCCCGCGGTGATGTCGAACAGCCGCAGGATCGCACGGCCGACCGTCGACTTGCCGCAGCCAGACTCGCCGACCAGCGACAACGTCTCGCCCTTCGCGATCTCGAAGGAGACGCCGTCGACGGCATAGACCCATTCGGACTTGCGCCCGAACAGGCCCCTGTTGACCGGAAAATGCTTCTTGAGGTCGTTGACCTGGAGCAGCGGAGGACTCATGCCGCGACGGCCCCCTTGGCAGCATAGTGGCAGGCGGCGACGTGGCGTGGGCCCTTTTCTTCGAGCCCCGGCGCATATTGGCGGCAGAGATCTGTCGCGAGCGCGCAGCGACCGGCGAAGACGCAGCCGATGATCGGCTTGCGGAGATCGGGTACCTGCCCGGGAATCTCAGCCAGACGCCGCGCGGTGCCTGTCAGCGAGGAACCTAGGCGTGGCACGGCGCCGAGCAGGCCCTGCGTATAGGGATGCCGCGGCGAGCGAAACAGCTCGGCCACCGGCGCCTCCTCGACCTTGCGGCCGGCATACATCACCATGACGCGCTCGGCGATCTCGGCGACGACGCCGAGATCGTGGGTGATCAGGATGATGGCGGCGCCGACCCGCTGCTTCAGGCCCAGCATCAGCTTCAGGATCTGCGCCTGGATCGTCACGTCGAGCGCGGTGGTCGGCTCGTCCGCAATCAGGAGTTTTGGATTGCAGGCGAGCGCGATGGCGATCATGACGCGCTGGCGCATGCCGCCGGAGAGCTGGTGCGGATATTCGCGCACGCGCCGCTTCGGCTCGGGAATGCCGACCAGCGTCAGCATCTCGATCGCGTGCGCCTCGGCGGCCGCCTGGTCGAGGCCCTGATGGATCATCAGCGTCTCGCGGATCTGGCGGCCGACGGTCAGGACCGGGTTGAGGCTCGTCATCGGCTCCTGAAAGATCATCGAGATGTCGTTGCCGCGAATGGCGCGCATCTCGCGATCGGACAGTTGCAGCAGGTCCCGGCCCGCAAAGCGGATCGTGCCTGCGATCTTGCCCGGCGGCTCCGGGATCAGCCGCATCAAGGACATCGAGGTCACCGACTTGCCGCAGCCGGACTCACCGACGATGGCGAGCGTCTCGCCTTCGTTGACCTGAAAGGACACGCCGTCCACCGCGCGGTTGATGCCGCCGGGGGTGCGGAAATGGGTCTGGAGGTTCTCGACTTCGAGCAATGCCATCACGATCAGCCTCGCAGCATCAGAGGCTCTTGGCCATGCGCGGATCGAGCGCATCGCGAAGGCCGTCGCCGAGCAGATTCACCGCGAGCACGGTGACGGAGAGGAACGCCGCCGGGAAGAACACGATGTAGGGCTTGACCTGCCACAGCGCGCGGCCCTCGGCCATGATGTTGCCCCAGGACGGAATGGTCGGCGGCGTGCCCGCACCGATGAAAGACAGGATCGCCTCCGTGATCATGGCGCTGGCGCAGATGTAAGTCGCCTGCACCAGCATCGGCGCCAGCGTGTTGGGCAGGATATGGCGCAAGATGATCATCGGCGTGCGCGTGCCGCAGGCCACGGCCGCGTCCACATAGGGCTGCTCGCGCAGCGACAGCACCACACTACGGACAAGACGAGAAACCCTCGGGATCTCGGCGATGGTGATGGCCAGGATGACGTTGCCGACGCTGCCGCGCGTGAGCGCCATCAGCGCGATCGCCAGCAGGATCGGCGGAATCGACATCAAGCCGTCCATGAAGCGCATCAGGATGCCGTCGGCCCAGCGGACGAAGCCGGAGACGATGCCGATCGCCAGACCCGCCGCGGACGCGAGGATCGCAACCGACAGGCCGACCGTGAGCGAGACGCGGGCGCCGAACATCACGCGCGAATAGATGTCGCGGCCCAGCACGTCGGTGCCGAACCAGTAAAGCGCGGACGGCGCGCGTGTCCGCTTGGCCGGCGCAAGTGCCGTCGGATCGACCGTCCATAGATACGGCGCAAAGACCGCAATCAGAACCAGCGTCAGCAGCAGTGCACCGCCGATCGCGACCGTGGGATGGCCGCGCAAGAGACCAATGAAGCCGCGGCGGATCGTGACCGGCCGCTGGATTTCAGGCAGTTGCGGCGCGAGAACGAAGCCGGCCGGCAATGCTTGCGGGTTGACGGTCATATCGGTCAATAGCGGATCCTCGGGTCAACGAGCGTATAGATGACGTCGATCATCAAATTGACGAGGACGTAGACGAAGCTGAACAGCAGCACGATGCCCTGGATGACGGGATAGTCGCGGCGCAGGATCGCGTCGATCGTGAGCCGGCCGAGGCCGGGGATCGCGAACACGCTTTCGGTCACGACCGCGCCGCCGATCAGGAGCGCGATGCCGATCCCGATCACGGTCACGATCGGCACCGCCGCGTTCTTGAGCGCGTGGATGAACAGGATGCCGCCCTGCCCCATGCCCTTGGCGCGCGCCGTGCGGATATAGTCCTGCTGCAGGACTTCGAGCATGGTGGCGCGGGTGATGCGCGCGACCAGCGCGATGTAGACGCAGCCGAGTGCGATCGCCGGCAGGATCAGGTTTTCCAGCCACGGCCAGAAGCCCTGCGTGAGCGGCGTATAGCCCTGCACCGGAAGCCACTCGAGCTCGAGCGCGAAGATATAGGCGAGCATGTAACCGACCACGAACACCGGCAGCGAGAAGCCGAACACGGCGAAGGCCATGATGGCCCGGTCGATCAGGCTGCCGGCCTTCCACGCCGCCACCACGCCGAGCGGCACCGCGACCACGATCGTGAGCAGCAGCGTGATGATCATCAGCGACAGCGTCGGCCCCAACCGCTGCCCGATCATGGTCGAGACCGGCAAATTGGTGAAGATCGAGGTCCCGAGATCGCCGTGCAGGATGCGCCAGACCCAGCTTCCGAACTGGATCAGGAAGGGCCGGTCGAGGCCGAGACTCTGGCGAATGCGCTCCACATCCTCCGGGCTTGCCTGGTCGCCCGCGATCACCACGGCGGGATCACCCGGCGCGATGTAGAGCAGGCTGAACACGAACAGCGCGACGATCGCCATCACTGGCAAGGTCGCGACGATGCGACGGAGGATGTAGGAGAGCATCTGGCCTCAACGCACGATCATGCGGACTTCGTCACGCCCCAGAAGAACGGCAGCGGCCCCTTGGTGATGCCGGAGACGTTCTTGCGCCAGGCCGTGTAGGTCAGGAAGAAGCCGGTCGGCGCATAGACGACGTCCTCGATCGCCGCCTTGTTGACCCGCCCGATCGCCGCCTTCTCTTCGTCGAGATTCTTGGCGTCGAACCAGGACGTGATCTCCTTCTCGGTATTCGGGCTGTTGGGCCAGCCGAACCAGGCCTTGTCACCATTGGCGCGGATGGCGGTGTAGGCGGCCGGCGTGATGCAGTCGGCGCCGGCATGCCAGCTGTGGAACATATTCCAGCCGCCCTGGCCCGGCGGCGTCTTTGCCGCGCGGCGGGAGCCGACCGTGCCCCAGTCGGTCGCGACGAAGTCGACATTCATACCGAGCTTCTTGAGCAGGTCGGCGGTGACGTCGCCCTGCGCCTTGGTGATCGGCTGATCCTGCGCAACGAGGCACGTCACCGGCTGGCCGGAATAGCCGCTCTCGGCGAGCAGCTTCTTGGCCGCGTCGAAATCGCGCTTGCCCTTGAGAATTTCGCCGCCCATGTCGCTGTAGAGCGGGGTGTCCGGCGTGAAGAAGCCCGGCAGCGACTTCCATAGCGCGTCGTCGTCACCGACGATCGCGCGCATATAGTCTTCCTGGCTCAGCGCCATCAGCACCGCGCGCCTTGCCCGCACGTCGTTAAACGGCGCGAACAGATGGTTCATGCGGAACGAGCCGATATTGCCAAGGGGATCGCCGATATCGACGCTGATGTTCTTGTTCTTCTTCAGCACGGGCACGAGATCGGCGATCGGATTCTCCCACCAGTCAACCTCACCGTTCTGCAAGGCCGCGGCCGCAGTGGCGGGATCCGGCATCACCAGCCACTCGACGCGATCGACCAGGATCTGCTTGCCACCGGCCAGCCACGACGCCTTCTCCTGCCGCGGCACGTAATCGGCAAATTTCTCGAACACCGACTTGGCGCCGGGGACCCATTCACTCTTGGCGAACTTCATCGGCCCAGAGCCGACATACTCGGTGATCTGCTTGAACGGATCGGTCTTCGCGATGCGCTCGGGCATGATGAAAGAGCACGGCGCGTTGTTCTTGGCGAGCGCGTAGAGCATTTTCGGGAAGGGCTGCTTCAAGACCCATTTGAAGGTGCGGTCGTCGACGGCGGTCAATTCCTGCTGGATCGCAATGATCATCAGGCCCATCGGATCGCGCGCGGCCCAGCGCGACAGGCTCGCGACGACGTCCTTGCTGAGCACCGGCTCGCCATCATGGAATTTGAGGCCCGGGCGCAGCTTGAACGTCCAGGTCTTGCCGTCGTCCGAGGTCTCCTCGGACTCGACCATCTGACGCTGCGGCTGAAGCTTCGCGTCGATGCCGTAAAGCGTATCCCAGACCAGCGCGGCGGCATTGCGCACGACGTATTGCGTGCCCCAGATGGGGTCGAAATTGGCGAGATTGGCCTGCGGCACGAAGCGCAGCGTGCGGGCCGAAGCGCCCTGTGCGATCGCCGGGGCCGAGAGGCCGCCCGACAATGCCAGACCGCCTGCGCCGGCCAGCCCCTTCAATACGGTCCTGCGATCCATGACGTCCTCCCAGTAATGCCGTGATACCGGCCATCGTTGGCCAAAGGCAGGTGAAACCAGAGCCCATTGGCGTGCAAATGGTATGCCACTAATAGGGCCTTCGCCAGCGGGATCTCACCATCATTTTGGTCCGCCAGGCCGTCAAAGCGCGGCCACCAATGCCGGCCCGGTCTCGATATGGGGGATCGCCTCGACCAGCTTGCGCGTGTAGTCGGTTTTCGGATTATCGAACAGCGCCCGGCTCTCCCCCTGCTCCACGATGCCGCCGTTGCGCAGCACGATGGTGCGGTCGCAGAGCATGCGGACGACGTTGAGGTCGTGGCTGACGAACAGCAGCGCGATGTCGTTCTCGCGCCTGAGACGATCGAGCAGTTGCAGCACCACCGCCTGCACGGAGACGTCGAGCGCGGCGGTCGGCTCGTCCAGCACGAGAAGCCGCGGCCGGCAGGCGATGGCGCGGGCGATGCCGACGCGGGCCTTCTGGCCGCCGGAAAGCTGGTGCGGAAAGCGCGGCAAGAGGTCCAGCGGCAGGCCCACCCGCTCTGCACACTCTTCCACTCGCTTGCGCAGCGCGTCGCCCGCACGCAGGCCGCCGAGCCGCATCAGGGGATGGGCGATGCAGTCGAACGCCGCAAAGCGCGGGTTGAGGCTCTCGTTCGGGTCCTGGAAGACCATCTGGATGTCCTTGCGCAAGGGCGAGCGATGAAAGTCGCGCGATGCGACATGACCGATCGACTGCCCGTCGAACACGATGTCGCCTTCGCTCGGATCGATCAGCCGGCAGATCATCCGCGACGTCGTGCTCTTGCCGGAACCGGACTCGCCGACGAGCCCGACGCTCTCGCCGCCGGCCATCGTCATGGAAAAATCCGCTACCGCCGCGGAGCCCTCATCAAAACGCTTGGCGAGCTTGCGGACCTCCAGCAGCGGCGGCGTGCCGTGCGGAAGCTCTTGTCGGGGCTTGCTGATAACGGCCGCGTGGCGCTCCCGCTCCTCCTCCGTGACGAGATCCTCGATCCGGGACGTCGCTGTCGGCGATGCCGCCACGAGGCGCCTCGTATACGCGTGCTGCGGCGCGCTGAAGAGCGCCTTGGGGCTCGCCTCCTCGACGATGCGGCCGCGCTCCATCACGGCGATGCGGCGGCAATAGCGGGCGGCGAGCCCGAGGTCATGCGTGATCAGGATCGTCGCCATGCCGCGCGCGGCAGCAATATCTGCGAGCAGATCCATCACCACCTTCTGCGTGGTGACGTCGAGGCCGGTGGTCGGCTCGTCCGCGATCAGCAGCGCGGGATTGCAGGAGATCGCGATCGCGATCATGACGCGCTGGCACATGCCGCCCGAAAGCTCGTGCGGATAGGCATTCATCCGGGTTTCGGGATCTCGGATCTGGACGGCGCGCAGCAGGTCCAGCGCCTCGGCGCGCGCGGCGTCTTTCGATATCCGCTTGTGGGTGAGGATCGCGTCCGCGATCTGCAACCCGATCGCACGGATCGGGTTCAGTGCCGCCCGCGGATTCTGGAAGATCATGGACATGGCAGCGCCCTGGAGCTGACGGAGGTCATCGCCCCGGAGCTTCGTCACATCCTGCCCGCGAAACAGGATTTTTCCGCCGGTGACGCGCCCGGCCGCATCCAGCAGCCGCGTGGTCGCAAAGCCGGTGACCGATTTGCCCGAGCCGCTCTCGCCGACGAGGCCGAGCATCTCGCCCTTGTTGACGGAGAGCGTCACGCCGCGCACGGCCTCGACCATGCCGCGCCGCGTCGAGAACGCGACGTAGAGGTCGTTGATCCCCAGCAGCTCCTCGCTCATGTGCGCATCCGGGGATCGAGAATGTCCCGCATCCCGTCGCCGAGGAGATTGAAGCACAACACCGCCATCATCAGCGCGAGGCCCGGAAAGGCCACCAGCCACCAGCGCCCGGTCGAGATGAAGCGCGCGCCTTCCGCGACCATGATGCCCCATTCCGGCGTCGGCGGCTTGACGCCGAGGCCGATGAAGGACAGGCCGGCAGCATTGAGGATGGCCCAGCCGAGATTGAGCGAGATCTGCACCGCCATCGCCGGCAGGATGTTCGGCAGCAGGAAGCGCAGCACCACCGAAAAATGGCTCTCGCCGCAGGCGCGTGCGGCTTCGACCCAACCGACATTGCGGCGGACGTTCACCTCGGCCCGCGCGAAGCGGATGTAGAAGGGCAGATTGATGATCGCGGTCGCGATCACGATGTTCTCGATCCGGTTGCCGAGCGCGGCGACCATCGCCATCGCCAGCACGAACAGCGGAAACGCCATCATGACGTCGACGAAGCGGCCGACGCCGCGATCGAGCCTGCCGCCGGCATAGCCGCAGAACGCCCCGACGACCGCGCCGATCACGAAGGAGATACCGACCGCGGAGACGGCGATGGCAAGATCAAGCCGCGCCGCGATGACGAGGCGGCTGAACACGTCGCGTCCGAGCTGGTCGGTGCCGGCCAGATGCGCCGCGCTTGGCGGCTGCAGGGCCTCCGAAACGTTAGAGACCACGGGATCGTAAGGCACGATCCACGGCCCGAAGATCGCGAGCAGAACGAACACCGCGACGCCGGCCGCGGCAACCGCCGTGAGCGGATTGCCGCGCAGGATCCAGACCGAATGGCGGAGCGTCGCACTGGTCATCCGATCGACACCCTGGGATCGGCGATGCCGTAGCAGATGTCGACCACGAGGTTGACCAGGACGAACAGGGTGGCCATCAGCAGGACGAAACCCTGCACCGGCGCATAGTCGGAGGACAGCAGCGCATCGAGCGCGTAGGAGGCAACGCCCGGCCAGGAGAACACCTTCTCCACCAGCACATTGGCGCCGAGCATGGTCGAGAACACGATGCCGGCGATGGTGATGACGGGCAGGATCGCGTTCCGGAGCGCATAGGTGACGACCACCTTGCGCCAGGACAATCCGACCGAGCGCGCGGTGCGCACGAAATCGCTGCCGAGCGAGACCAGCATCGAGGCCCGCGTGATCCGCGCCAGCGGCGCGATCACGAACAACGCCATGCTCACCGCCGGAAGGATCAACTGCCTGCAGGCGGCCCACCAGCCCTCGACGTCACCGGCGAGCAGGAAATCGATCGACAGGAATCCGGTGCGTGACGGCGGCAGCGAGGTGAAGACGTCGATGCGCCCCGTGGGATCGGGCGCGAGCCCGAGCATATAGTAGAAGACATAGATCAGCAGCAGGCCCGAGACGAAGGTCGGCACGCAGACGCCGAGCGCGCAGAACAGCCGCACGCCGTGATCGACCACCGATCCCGGCTTCAAGGCCGCGACGACGCCGAGCGGCACCGCAAAGATCAGCGCGATCAGGAGCGCGGTGAAGGTGAGCTCCAGCGAGGCCGGCAGCCGTTCGCGCAAATCCTTCAGCACCGGCTGCCCCGTCATCATGGAGCGGCCGAGATTGCCGCGGCCGATGTCGGAGAGATAGAACACGAGCTGCTCCGGCACCGACCTGTCGAGCCCCATCTGCTTGCGGATCTGCTCGATCTCCTCCTTGCCGGCGTTGGGCCCCGAGGCGAAGAACACCGCGGGGTCGCCGGGCAGGACGCGCATCAGGAGAAAGGTGAAGACCAGCACACCGAACAGCGCCGGCAGCGACGACAGCAGCCGCCTGCCCGCACGCACCATCGTTGCACCAAGACTGGTCTTCACCATTCAGAGCTCCCCGCGTTCGACGCTATCACTTGCGGCTGACGTCGCGATAGTCGATCTGACGGTGGAACTCGTAGGTATAGCCCTCGACCGACGCCGCCATCACCGCATCCTGGTTCGGCTGCCACAGCATGATCTGCGGCATCAGATCGAAATGCATCGCGTTGAGCTTGCGGCCGGCCTCCTCGTACTTGGCCTTATCCGGCTCGAAACGGGCGCCCTGCGCGATCTCAGCCAGTTCCGGATTGTTGATCGAGCTGTAGTTCCAGCGCTGATTGCCGGTGTAGAAGTTGCGGTAGAAGTAATCGGTTGAGGGCAGCCAGGCGACGATGCCCTCGGTGTAGAACGGCAGCTTCTTCTCGTTGATCTGCGTCGACATCTGCGCATCCGGCAGCTTCTGGATGTCGACCTTGATCCCGATCTTGCCAAGCGATTCCTTCACCAGCGCAGCCATCGGCTCCGCTGTCGACGACTGGCCGACGTTGAAGCTGAAGGTGGTCGAGAAGCCCTCGGGCAGGCCCGCGGCCTTGAGATATTCCCTCGCCTTGTCGAAGTCGAGCTTCACCGGCTGCTGGAACGGGTAGATGCCGTTCAGCGGCTTGCCGTCAGGCCAGCTTGCGCCGAACAGCGGCGCGCCGCGGCCGAACATAGCGGCCTTGAACATGTCGTCATAGGGCAGCGCGTAAGCGATGGCGCGGCGCACATTGACGTTGTCGAACGGCGGAATCTGGTTGTTCATCGAGACGTAGGTGATCGCGTTGTATTGCGGCGTCGAGATCACCTTGAGCTTGCCCTTGGCTTCCAAGGACTGCACGTCGCTGGCCTGGAGGTCGACGACGAGGTCGGCATCGCCGCGCTCGACGAGGTTGGCGCGGGTCGCCGGCTCCGGCACCGACTGAATGATCACGCGCTTGAAGAAAGCCGGTTTGTTCGCCGTGCCGCGATTCCATGCCTCATCGCGCTTGAGGATCACCTGCTCGCCGGGCTTGAAGGTCTCGACCACATAGGCGCCGCTACCGGCGGTGTGCTCCTTCAGCCATGCGGTGGCCCAGGGATCATCCGTCGTCGCGTGCTCTTTTGCCAGTTTCGAGTTGATGATCATCGGGTAGACGGTGGCGAGATTAGGCAGCGCGAGCTTGTCGGGTTTTGGAAGTGTCACCTCGATGGTGAGGGGATCGATCACCTTGAACTGGTCGGCCGAGGTCAACGAGCCCGTCAGCAGCTGCGCCTTGCCGAGGATCGGCGCGGTGACGCAGCGATCGAGCGACCACTTCACGTCGTCCGCCGTGACAGGCGAGCCGTCCTGGAATTTTGCGTCCTTGCGCAGGCGGAAGGTGAGCTTCAAGCCATCGGGGCTGACGTCGTAGGATTCAGCGAGCTCGCCGGTGATCGTGTCGAGATCGAACACCCATTTGCCGTTGAGCTGCTTGCGGCCGAACGCCACCAGCCGGTCGTAGGTGCTCATGCTCAGCGCAAAGGACTCGCGGGTCGAGCCGGGGATGTTGGGATCGAGCGTGTTGACCGCCGAGCCGGTCACATAGCGTAACGTCTCCGCCCTGGTTTGTGCCTGCGACGGCGCAGTGGCGATGAGCAACAGCGCGGTGGTTGCGAGGACAGAGGCCGCGGGCCTGAAAGACACAAAACGCATTGGTTTTCCCCAAGATTTCGACTGGAAAAGCCGGCAAGGCAGGTCGAGAAAGAAGCAATTTGCGCGCCAATCCCATGGGACGCTTCTGTGGGCACTTGGTCGCCGCGGCGCATGGATCATCATCGCTGCTCCCCCATTGTTCGCGCCGGCCGCGCAACCACGGCCTGCGGCACGTCGTAGGCGCCAAGCGAGGCCCAGTGCCGTTCGACATCGGCGCGAAACAGGCCGCGCGTCAGGCCATTCACCAGCTTCGGCACCGCGGTCGTCATCGCGTTGATCGACGATCCCGACGGGCCAAAGCTCATGGTCGAGGCGATGGCGAACAGATGGATGTCTTGGATCCACGGCGTCTCTCCCTGCACGCGTTCGGTGAAGGCGTAATCGTCGGCGAGATAGGGAAAGCGACCGAGTCGCGCGTTGCGCTCGTTTTCCGGCGGCTGATAGCGATCGGCCCAGGTCGCGATATTGCCGGCAAATCTTGAGAGTTCGCCGCGACCGGAAAACTTCATGTCGATGCCGGTGCCGCAGATGACGAAATCCGCCATGACCATGCCACGCGGCGTCTGCAATGCGACGCCGCCAGCGGTTTGACGCACGGCTTCGAGCGGCGCGCCCTCGTGCAATGTGAAATTGGCATGACGCGCACAGCGGTCATAAGTCGCTTGCGGAAATCCCTCGCGCATTTCAAGGATCTTGCGCATGAAGCGCCAGCGCCAGGCATCGTCGAGATCGCTGAGATGGCGCAGGAAGCCGCGAAAGGTCAGCCAGCGATAGGGCTGGATCACCTGGATCTGGACGCGGCGGCACAGCAGATGCACGTGCGCGGCGCCGGCTTCCAGCGCAGTCGCGGCATTGTCGAAGGCGGAGGCGCCGGCGCCGATCACGGCGACGCGCTTGCCACGCAGGCTTTCGAAGTCGATATCGTCGGCAACGGTTGCGACCGAGCCCGCCGGCAGATCGCGCAGCGGCTCGGGGATCATCCAGTCACCCATGCCCTCCTGCCCCGTCGCCAGCACGATCTTGCGAGCGTAGAACGTCTCGGCACCAGCCGCATGCTTCACGCGTGCAGCGAGCAAGCCATCGGATGCAGGCGCGATCTCCATCAGCTCGCAGCGATTGGCCACCGGCAGACCGATCGCCCGTCGCAGCCAGAGCAGATACTCCGCCCAATGCTCGCGCAGGATCAGGCTGAGCTGTTGCCAGCTCTCCTTGCCGAAGCGGGCCTCGTGCCAGGACTGGTAAGTCAAGCTCGGGATATCGAGGTCCGGCCCCGTATAGTCCTTTGGGCTGCGCAGCGTCGGCATGCGGGCATAGGTGAGCCAGGGGCCCTCCTTCCCCTTTTCGGCCTTGTCGATCAGAAGGAAGTTGCTAACGCGCGAGCGCATCAGACCAAAACCGATGGCAATGCCGGACTGGCCGGCGCCGATGATGAGCACGTCCAGCGCGACGTTGCCGTCCGGTCCCGTCTTGGGTTCGAGCCATGCGGCGCCGGGATGCGCGATCCTGGCGAGATCGGCGCGAACGTCGGCTTCAAGCTGTGCCAGCGCGTCACTCATGCCGCGAGCCACCCTCCATCGACCACCATCACGGTGCCGGTCGTGAACGAAGACGCATCGCTGGCGAGATGCAGCGCGGTCTGCGCGATCTCCTCCGCCTGGCCGAACCGTTTCATGGCGTGGCGGTTGCGGGAGGCCTCACGCACCTCGTCCGAATTGGCGTGACGGGCAAAGCTGCGGCGAAGCATCGGCGTGTCGATCGCGCCGGGTGCGATCGCGTTGACGCGAATGCCGTCGGTCGCGAAATCCACCGCCATGGTGCGCGTCAGGCTGACGATCGCGCCCTTGGCGGCGATATAGGCGCTGTTGCCCTTGCCGCCGGCGATCGCGAGCTGCGAGGCCAGCGTGATAATCGAACCCTTCTGCTGCCGCTGCATCTGCGGCACCGCCGCCCGCGCCCACAGCCAGGTGCCGCCGACATTGGCGCGGAACACCGCGTCCCAGTCTTCCGGGCTCGTCGTCAGCACCGTGCCGCCGCAGGAGAAGCCCGCCGCGGTCATGAGGATATCCAGCCGGCCGTGGCGCGCCACGACATCGCCGACGACGGTCTCGGCGAAAGCGGCGTCGCCGACGTCACCGACATGCGTCGTGGCCTCGCCAGTCAGGCTCAGCGTTTCCTCAAGGCCCGCGGCATCGCGATCGACCAGAGCGAGACGTGCGCCCTCCTCTGCGAACAGCTTCGCGCTGGCGCGGCCGATGCCCGAGCCGGCACCGGTGATGATGGCCGTGCGTCCCTGAAGCCGCATCTCAGATCCACTCCTTGTGCTGCTTCAGCCAGGCGCTCATCGCCGCGGCAGACTTGGCACCGCCGAACCGCGCGCGCCAGCCGAACTCGTCGGCCATCCGCGTCACCGACAGCGGCGCGCGATGGGAGCCATGCAGCTTGATGACAGTCTTCTCGCCGGGTGCGGCGAGCCGGCACTCCAGACCGGGATTTAACGCCGCAAACGCCTCACCCCATTGCAGCGCAGGCCACAACCCGCCGCTGGAGATGTTGTAGAGCCGGTGACGCGGCCGCTCGGCTTCGATGACGAGCGCCACGGCTTCGGCTGCATCCGGCGCGTAAATCCAGTCCCTCATGCCCGGTTCAGGCAGCACCGCCGGCTCGCCGCGGGCGAATGCAGCCAGAATTTGATACTGAAGGCTCGGTGTGTCGCGCACCGAACTGGGGCGCTCCCACGGACCGAACACCGCGCTCAGCCGCACGCTCAGGAAATCGCCGCCGAAGAGTTCGGCATGGCGCGCGACGGAACGCTCCGAGGTGAACTTGCTGATCGCATAGAACGAGACCGGATCGCAGGGCGTCTCCTCGTCCAGGATTTCGACCCGCGCGCCCGCGGCGCCGTAGGCCGATGCCGACGAGAGGTTGACGACGCGACGAACGCCATGGCGGATCGCGGCGAGCAGGATCGGGATCTGTGCCATGACGTTGATCTCGAGAACGCGCGCAGTCGAGGCACGCTCGAGTTCGTCGCCGGCGGTGATGGCCGCACCGAGCACGATCGCATCAACGCCTTCGGCGATGAGGCCGTCGATGGCGTCTGCGTCGGTGACATCGCCCTGCACGGCCTTGAGCCGTGCGCCGTAATCGGCAAGCGATCGTCGCGCGGCCGGCGGCAACTCAGCGCGGTCATACAGCGTCACGTCGTGGCCGCGCGCGAGCAGCGCCTCTGCAACATTGAGGCCCACAAATCCGGTGCCGCCGAAGATCAGGACCTTCATCGCGCGCGATCCACCATCACAGCAGTTTTGCTCCAAAGTTCCGCTCGGGATCCATGTCCGCGACAAGCCGGCCGGTGGGCTTTGCCGCCTCGCCGCCGCTGCGCGCGAGGAATTTGCCGCTGCCGGCAGGCGCGAGGCACTTGTTGCCGTCGATGATGACGCGGCCGCGCGACAGCACCGACACCGGCCAGCCCTTCAGCTTGCGGCCGGCGAACGGCGTGTAGCCGGCGAGATCGTGCATCATCTCGTCGGCGATCACGGTCTCGCGGTCGGGATCCCAGATCGCGATATCGGCATCGGCGCCGACGGCGATCGAGCCCTTGCGCGGATGCAGATTGTAGATTTTTGCCGGCGCGGTCGACGTCAGCTCGACGAATTTCTCCAGGCCCAGACGCCCCTTCGACACCATTGCGTCGAACAGCAGCGGCAGCCGCAACTCCAGCCCCGGCAGGCCGTTCGCGACCTGCTTGAAGTTCGGGTTGGGCCCGGCGCGCAGCTTGCCGGTTTCGTCGTAGCGATACGGCGCGTGATCCGACGAGATGGTCTGGAGATCGCCGAGCGACAGCGCCCGCCACAGCGCCTCCTGGTCCGCATGCGTCCGCGGCGGCGGGCTACACATCCACTTGGCGCCTTCCGCGCCGGGCTTGTCGAGGTCAGCGGCCGTGAGGAACAGATATTGCGGACAGGTCTCCGCAAACACCTTCAGCCCCTGCCCGCGCGAGTCGCGGATCACCTTGGCGCCTTCGGCGGTCGAGACATGGAAGATCATGATCGGCTGGTCGATCAGTGCCGCCATGCCGATCAACCGGGTGAAGGCCTCGGCCTCCGACACGCGGGCGTGGCTGACGGCGTGGTATTTCGGCATCGTGTAGCCGCGCGCGAGCAGCCGCTTCACCATCCAGGCGATGATGCCGTGGTTCTCCGCATGCGCACACAGCATCGCACCGGACTGGCGCGCGGCGAGGAGAATATCGAGCAGCGGCTCGTCGTCGACCTTGAGCCGGTCATAGGTCATGAAGATCTTGATCGACGCATGGCCCTGCTTCACCAGCGCCGGAATATGCTCCTCGACCGTCTCTTTGGTGGCATCAGCGATGATCATGTGGAAGGCATAATCGATCACGGCGCCCTTCTTTGCGAGCGCGTGATAATCCTCCACCACCTGCGGCAGCTTCATGCCGACATGCTGGGCCGCGAACGGGATCACCGTGGTGGTGCCGCCGAACGCCGCAGAGACGGTCGCGCTTTCAAAGGTGTCGGCATTCATGATGCCAGCGGCGGACAGCTGCTCGATATGCGCGTGGCTGTCGACGCCGCCGGGCAGCACCAGCTTGCCGCGCGCGTCGATCTCGCGCTTGGCGGACGAAAGGCCCTTGCCGATGGCGGCGATCGTCTCGCCGGAGATGGCGACATCAGCCTCGAACACGTCGGTGATGGTGGCGACTCGGCCGCCGCGAATGATCAGGTCGTAAACTGGTTCAGTCATGAGGCACTCCATGATAGCCTGCCGCCAAGTGATCGCCCTTTTGCAGGAAGACCATCATGTCCCGGCCGCGCATTCTCGTCATCAATCCGAACTCCAACCCCGCGGTCACGCAAGGACTGGAAAACGCGTTGAAGCCGCTCGGTTTCGAGGAGGGCCCGGAACTGGTCTGCCAGACGCTGGCCGAGGGGCCGTTCGGCATCGAAAGCCAGGCCGACGTCGACGGCGTCGCCATGCCGCTGCGAAAGCTGGTCGAACGCGACAACAGCTCGGCCGCATTTGTGATTGCCTGCTACAGCGACCCCGGGCTTCAGGTCTGCCGCGAGGGCACCGACCGGCCGGTGTTCGGCATTGCCGAGTGCGGCGTGCTGACGGCGCTGGCCCGCGCCGAGACGTTCGGCGTCATCGCGATCGCGCAGCGCTCGATCCCGCGCCACATGCGCTACCTCAGGCAGATGGGACTGACCGAACGCCTCGCCGGCGAGCGGCCGCTCAATATGAGCGTTGCTGAAACCGCTTCGGGCGAAGGCACGCTCGCAAAAATGATCGAAATCGGCCGCGCGCTGCGCGACGAGGACGGTGCGCGCGCCATCGTGATGGGCTGCGCCGGCATGGCACGGCACCGCCGTCCGCTCGAAGACGCGCTCGGCATTCCCGTGATCGACCCGACACAGGCGGCCGTCACCATGGCGCTGGGTACGGTGCGGTTCTCGGCTCACTAGGCGTCCTTCAGCTCTTTTGTGCGCGCGAGCCATTGCGCATGGCTCTCGCGCGCAAGCGCAAACGTCTCCCGCTGCGTCGTGTAGAGATTGCCAAACATGCGGCCGATCGGCCGGTAGGCGTCGAGATCGACATACATGTTGGCTTCGTCGACGAGGCCCTCGCGGGCATGAATCCGCAAGACTTCGCCGACCAGGAGCTCCCGATCTGGCGAGAAATTCAGCACGACGTGGCGGCGGCATTCGAGCGCAAAGGGCGCAGCGGCGAGGCGCGGCACCTTCACGTCGGTTGAAGGAAGCGTCGCAAGCCCCGTCGCCGCGACCTCACTGTCCCCCGACGGGAAATCGACCGCGCAATCGTTCATCGCGCCCGACAGCGCCTCGTCGACCATGTGAACGACGAACTCGCCGTCGCGATGGATATTGCGGGTCGTGTCCTTCGGCGAGTGATCCGGCTTGTGCTGGAGCCCGAGCACGATCAGCGCGGGACTCTCGGAGAACACGTTGAAGAAGCTGAACGGCGCGGCATTGACCGCCCCGTTCTCGTCCAGCGTCGTCACCAGCGCGATCGGCCGCGGCACCACCACGCCGCAGAGCAGCTTGTAGCGGTCGCGCGGATCGAGCTCGCGCAAGGATATGCCTTGATCCGCCATCGGCGTCACCTCTCCGGTGGCGGCACCGCGCCGGTCTGGCTGGTGATCAGGCCGTAATGCTCGATGCGGCGGTGCTGCGAAAAATTGAAGATCGTGGTCTTCCCGAAGGTCGTCGCGTCGAGGTCGCAGGGATGAACCAGAAGCTCGTCCTCCTCAGTCTTCGCTTCGGCGACAATCTCGCCATTGGGATCGACGATCAGGCTGCCGCCGAACAGCGGATGGCCATCCTCGTCACCGGCCTTGGCCACCGCAACCACCCAGGTCGCATTCTGATAGGCGCCGGCCTGCACGGATAAGCGATTATGGAACAGCCGCTTCTCGACGCCCTCCTCACTCTTCTCCGCATTCACCGACGGCGTGTTGTAACCGATCAGCACCATCTCGACGCCCTGCAAGCCCATCACGCGGTAGGTCTCGGGCCAGCGGCGGTCGTTGCAGATGGCCATGCCGATGATGCCGCCGAGCTCCCGCCAGACCTTGAAGCCGAGGTCGCCCGGCTCGAAATAGCGCTTCTCCAGATGCTGGTGCGAGCGCTTGGTGTCGTACTCCACATGGCCCGGCAGATGGACCTTGCGATATTTGCCGACGATCTTGCCGGACTTGTCGGTGAGGATGGCGGTGTTGAAGTGATGGCCGTCGGGCGTCAGCTCCGCATAGCCGAAATTCATGGCTATCTGATGCTGCGCCGCACGCTCGAACAGCGGCTTCGTTGCCGCGTTCGGCATCTCGCGCTCGAACCAGATGTCGAACTCGGCGCGGTCCTCCGCGTACCAGCGCGGAAAGAATGTCGTCAGCGCCAGTTCCGGATAGACGATCAGATCGGCGCCCTTTGCTTTCGCCTCGTCCATCAGCGCGATCATGCGCTTGACCACGGCCTCGCGGCTATCGGCCTTCTGGATCGGGCCCATCTGGGCGGCGGCGACATTGACGATACGCATCAGCGAGTTCCTGATTGATTGGCGAGGCTGGGGATTGCTTCAGGGGCGTGTCGGCGCGTGCAGCATAACGCGGTCTTGCGCCATTTTTCCAGCCAAGCAGCTTTCATGCCGTCCGCCCCCATTCGGCGTCCTGCAACAGCCGCCAGTTGATCTTGTTGCTTGCGGTGCGCGGCAGCTCGTCGACGAAGACGACGGCGCGCGGCGCCTTGTAGCTGGCCATCGCGCCGCGCGCCCACCCGACGATGTCGTCCGCGGACGTCGTCGCGCGAGCGGCTTCATCGAGCACCACCAGCGCCTTGACGGTCTCGCCGCGATAAGTGTCCGGCGACGAGACGATGCAGCATTCCCGGATGGCGCGGTTCTGGTACATCGCCGCCTCGACCTCGGCCGGCCACACCTTGAAGCCGCTGACATTGATCATCCGCTTCAGGCGGTCGACCGCGAAGAAATAGCCTTCGGCGTCGCGGTAGCCGAGATCGCCCGTGCGCAGGAACCGTTTTCCGGAGCGCTCGATGAAGGATTCGGCGTTGGCCTGCAGCCTGTTCCAATAGCCTTGCAGCACCTGCGGCCCGTGCACGACGATCTCGCCAACGACATTGTCGTCGAGCTCGATCAGGCTCTCGGGGTCGACGACCCGCGCATCAGTCTCGTGCACGGCAATGCCGAGACACTGCCGTTTGGGAGCTGCCATCGGATTGATGTGCGTCGGCGACATCGTCTCGGTCATGCCGTAACCCTCGACGAAATCGAGGCCGAAGCGGCTCTTCAGCCGCTCGGCCACAGCCGTCGGCATCGCCGCGCCGCCACCGGTGAGCACTTTCAGCTTCGCAAAACAACGGTCGCGGAACCGGGCGCTGGCGAGCACGTCCACGATCATCGTCGGCGCCGCGTTCCAGAAGGTCACGCCATAGGTCTCGAACAGATCCGGTAGCAGATCCCTGTCCCAGCGTGCCATCAGCAGCAGCGTGGCGCCGGTGACGACGGCAGCATTCATCGAGCCCTGCATGCCCGCGACGTGGAATAGCGGCATGAAGCCGGTCATCACCTCGCTTCCATCCAGCCTGTACCAGCGCGCCTGCAGGACGGCGGTGAACAGCGCGCTGCGGTGGGCGTGCATGCAAGCCTTGGGCTTGCCCGTCGTGCCCGAGGTGTAGGGCAGGATCATGAGGTCGTCTGGCCCGGCGGTCATCGCATTTGGCCGCAAGCCCTGCGCGATCGCGGACGGCCAGGAATGCCAGCCCGGCGACGACGGCACCTCCGAGGGCGCATCGGTGACACAGGATGGCAGCGTATAGGGCGTGGCGGCCGGGACTTCGTCGCGATACTGTGCGACGATCGCATGGGTGATGGCCTCGCCCACCAGCGGCGCAAAGACCTCGCCCAGCTCGCTGCCGATGATCGCGACCCTGGCCCCGCTGTCCTCGGCAAGATACGCGATCTCGGCGGTCTTGTTCATGGGATTGACCGGCACGATCACCGCATCCGCCCGCATCACCGCATAATAGGCGATGACATATTGCGGCGAGTTCTGAAGCGCGATCATGACGCGGTCGCCGCGCCTCACGCCGCAAGCGTGTTGCAGGAAGCCAGCCAAAGCATCGACCCGCGCGCGCAGTTCGGCATAGCTCAGGCTGGCGCCGTAGAACACTGTGGCCGGATGCGAGGGCCGCTCTTGCGCGGCGCGTGCCAAGGCGTCGTACAGCGTTCCCTCGGGCATCGCGAGATGCCAGGACTCATCCGCCGGCCAGGCCGGAGATCGATGGGGCGCTGTGTGATCCGCGCTCACCCGTGCTCCGCGTCGGCGATGTCGAGACCGTGGTCGAGCGCGTCCAGCAGCCATTCGGCCTCGTGCTCGGAGATCACGAGCGGCGGCGCCAGGAACAGCGAGGTCTGCTCGCCGCTGGTGCCAATGACCGCGCCGGCCTCCAGCGCCCGCTCCGCCACGCGCGAGGCGATCGGCACCTCGGTGGTGTCGGCATGCCAGGTGCGCCAGTCCGGACCGTGCAGTTCCACCGTCCAGTGCAACCCCTGCCCCGCCACGCGTTGCACGCTGGGATGCTTCTGCGCGATCGCAAGCAGGCGGCGGGTGAACAGCTTTTCCAGGCGCTTTACATGCTCAAGGATCTTCTCTTCGGAAACGACCTTCAGATAGGCGCTAACGGCGGCCATGCTGATGGGATGGCCACGCAAGGTGCCGTAGTTCTGCCAGCTCGAACCCTTGAGCCGCTCGACGATGTCTTTCGACACCACGACGGCTGCGACCGCGGCCGCGCCGCCGCCGAGCGACTTTCCGAGCGTCACGATGTCGGGTCGGCTTTGCGCCCCCTGAAACGCGAACCAGCGCCCCGCGCGTCCCGCGCCGGTCACGACCTCGTCCGCGATCCAGTACGAGCCCGTCTGCCGCGCGTACTTCGCCACCTCGTCCTGATAGGCACCGTCGTAGTAGATGCCGCCCTGCGTGTAGTCGATGATCGTCGCCGCGGTGTCCGAGAGCAGGCGTGTGGCATCCGCCAGATATTCGCTGGGCGGGGTGTTGTTGACTGGGCCGCCATAGATCGCGCCATCGGGTGCCGGCAAGATCCGCACCGGCGCCATCGGCGCCGGCAGCTTCGAGCCGCCCGCGTGGACCGCAAGCCCGCCGTGCCATTGCGGCTGCACCGTCATGCTGCGCGACAGGCCGGTGATGCCGTGATAGGCGCGCTCGCGCGTCGCCAGCGCCGATCGCTGCGTCAGCGCCTGGCAGAGCGAGAGAGCCATATCGTTGGCCTCGCTGCCGCTGATGCAGAAGCGCACAGCGCCGACCCAATCCTCCTCGCCATTGAACGCGGTCGCCATCAGGTCGTCGGCGGCCTGCTCGCGGCCGACCCAGGTCCACCCCTCGTTCACGACCGGCGTGTCCGCCGCGCGGCGGATCGCCTCCACCATCGCAGGGTGGCGATGGCCGAGCCCGCCGCCGGTGTTGCTGCCGTCGATCAGCTTGCGGCCATCGGACAGATGGAAGTAGACGCCCTCGCCGCCGACCACGGCCATCGGCGCGGCCTCGCCCGCATTCAGCCCGGTTCGCAACAATTTGCTCATCGCAGGTCCCTCACTCTGCAGCCGCGGCGCCGTAGCCGCCGCCGCCGCACATCTCGATCGTGACGAGATCGTCTTGCTGCAACACCAGATTCGATTTTCCGTCGATCGCGACGTTCGCGCCTTGCCGGACCAGTGAGATGCGGCAGGCCTTGCCGGCTTCGCCGCCTTGCATGCCGAAAGGTGCAATCACCATGCGCTCAATGCAGGTGGTCAGGTGCATCGACGGCGCGAGGATGCGATAAGTGCGGACGGAGCCGTCACCGCCGCGATGCGCGCCGGCGCCGCCGGATTGCCAGCGAATGGCCTGCTGCTCGAGCCGGATCGCGTAATTCGCCTCGATCACTTCGATCGGCGTGTTCGATGTATTGGACAGATGCACCCGCGTCGCCGACATGCCGGCGCGATCGTGCCGCGCGCCTTCGCCGCCGCCGTGGACCTCGTAGAGCATCTTCCACGAGCCGTTCGGCCGCGGTTCGGCGAAGAACAGCACGCCCGCCGTGGTGGCACCGCCGGCCGACAGCCGCTCAGGGATAGTGTCCTGCATCGCGCGAAAGATCGCATCGACGATGCGCATGGAGGTCTCGTGGTTGCCGGCGGCAACGGACGCCATCCAGCCCGGTTCCAGGATCGAGCCCGGGCGCGTGATGATGGTCAGGGGCCGGAGCGCACCCGCGTTCTGGTTCATGTCGCGCCCGCTCATGATGCGGGCGGCATAGGCGACGGCCGAGCGCGCCATGAACGGCGTCGTGTTGCAGAAGTTGGAGACGCGGTCGCAGCTTCCGGACAGGTCGAAAGTCGCCTCGTCGCCGCGAATGGTAATCTTGACGTGGATGCGCGCCGGCGCGTTGTTGACGCTGCCGTCGTCGAGATGGTCCTCGCCCTCGTAGACGCCATCCGGCAGCGCGCGGAGCGCTTCCCGCATCTCGATCTCGGAGAGATCGTGCAGGCGCGACTGCGTCGCCATGAACACCGCCTTGCCGTGCTCGCGGCAGAGCTCGACGATGCGCTTCTCGCCGGCCTTGGTCGCCGCGATCTGGGCGAGCAGGTCGCCTTCGCAGGATTCGGGATCGCGAACGTTGGCCTTGAGCAGCTCCACGATCGGCGCGCTGACGCCGGCCGCCGTCGCGATCAGCACCGGCGGAATCCGCATCGCCTCCTGGAACGTGTCGATGGCCTTGGCGAAATAGCTGCCGGGCCAGGTGCCGCCGATGTCGGGCCAATGCGCGAGGCTGACCGCGAACGCCACGATCTCGCCGTCGACGAAGACGGGCCGCACGACCTTGACGTCGTTGAGATGATTGCCGCCGAGCGCGCCGACATTGTAGATCACCACGTCGCCGTCGTTCAGGTTTTCGCGTGGCACCACCTTCAGCAGTTCGGGGATCGTATACGCCATCGCGCCGAGATGGATCGGGATGTCGCGGCCCTGCCCGACCAGGCCGCCATGACCGTCGGTGATCGCGGACGAGAGGTCGCCGGCCTCACGCAGCAGCGGCGATCGCGCCGAGCGCGTCATCACCAGGCTCATTTCCTCGGCCGCAGCGGAAAGCCCGTGCCTGATCACCTCGACGACGAAGGGATCGAGCTTCATGCCGCCCTCCGCGTCAGGAACAGATTGCCGGCGATATCAGGCTTGGCCTGCCAGCCGGGCGGCACGATCACGGTGGACCACGCGTCTTCGATGATCGCAGGGCCGCTGACGATGTCGGTCAGCGCGGCGCGATCGATGATGGCGGTTTCGGTCTCGTGGAGACCGTCGAACGAGCAGATCCGCTTGCCCGTGGACGCCGGCCTCGTCGCAGTCGCCGGCCGGCTCACGACGGTCGTCGACGGGCGGCGCGCCTGGACACGCACGGATTCGATGACGCAAGACTCGCTGGTCGCGTAGCCGAACAGCTCGTGATGCCGCCCCAAAAAGTCTTTCTCGAGCTTGGTGACATCCAGCGGCAGCGTGAACGGCACCGGAATGGCGTCGTTCTGTGCAGCGTAGCGCATCAGCGCGACAAGCTCGACCTGGATCTCGGCTTGCGCAACACCATTGGCGATCAGCGGCGCCGACGCATCGTCAATCAGCGTCCCGATCCGTTCCGACACGCGAACCAGATCAATGCCGTCGAGCGCGGCGCGCAGCGTCTGCTGCTGGAGGAAGCTGAAATCGGCGGTAAGACAGCCCAGCGCCGAGAACGCGCTCGACGCGCTGGGCACGACGACCTCCGAAATCCCGTAGAGATCGGCAAGGCCTGCGGCATGCATCGGGCCGCCGCCGCCGAAGGCGAGCAGCGTGCAATCGCGACCGTCGATGCCGCGCTCGACCGTGACGCGGCGGAGCGCGCGCGCCATCGTGGCGTTGGCAACCTTGATGATGCCGAGTGCGGTTTCGGTCAGGCTTAATCCCAGCGCCTGCGCGATCGGCGCGATGACGCGCCTGGCGGCCTCGATATCGATGCCGATGCGGTCGCCGAGCTTCGTCTCGGCATTGAGATAGCCGAGCACGGCATTGGCATCGGTGATGGTCGGGTCAGTGCCGCCGCGGCCGTAGCAGGCCGGGCCCGGCTCGGAGCCGGCGCTCTCCGGGCCCACCGTCAGGCCGCCGGAACCGTTGCGCACGATCGATCCGCCGCCGGCCCCGATCGAATGAACCGCGAGCATCGGCTGGCGCAGCGGCTTGTCGCCGAGCATGCGGCCGTCGGTCATTTCCGCCTGGCCGTCGACGATCAGGCAGACATCCGTCGTGGTGCCGCCCATGTCGAAGGTCAGCATCCGCGACGTCCCGAGCTGGCGCGCGATGCTGACCGATGCCGAGACGCCCGCCGCCGGGCCCGACATCGCCATCACCAGCGGCCGCCGCTTCACGGCGGAGATCGGCACCATGGCTCCTGCCGAATGAAACACCTGCAAGCCGGCACCGATCGGCAGCCGCTGCTCCAGTTCGCTGAGATATTCCACCGCGATCGGCATTGCGGCCGCGTTGAAGACGGTCGCTGAGGTCCGCTCATATTCGCGCGCCTCGGGATTGACCTCGTGCGACAGCGAGACATGGGCGACGACGTCCTTGAGCCGTTCGCCCAGCATCTTCTCATGCACCGGATTGGCATAGGCGTGGAGCAAAGCGACCGCGACGCTCTGTACGCCGGTCTGCTTTAGCCACGCCACCAGACGCTCGATCTCGGCGTCATCCAGCGCCTTCAGCACCCGGCCCTCGTGATCGAGGCGCTCGGCAAGCCCAAAGCAGCGTTCGGGCGGCACCAGGGGCGGCGATTTCGGGGGAATGTCGAGACGGTAGAGATCGCGGCGCCGATAGCGCGCGATCTCCAGCACGTCGGCAAAGCCTGAGGTCGCGACCAGCGCCACCTTCGGCAGCCGGTTCTCGACGATGGCGTTGGTGACGCGCGTGGTGCCGTGGACGAAGCGCTTGACCTCGATCTTGCGCAGGCCCACCGCCTCGATCGCCTCGAGCATAGCCTGAACCGGCGCCTGGGGCCGAGACGGCACTTTTGCGATCCGCGCCTCGTTGGAATCGCGCCGGAGGGCGATGATGTCGGTGAAGGTGCCACCGATATCCGTGCCGACTTCCCAGTGATGTTCGGAAGAGCTCATGTGCAGGCGTCAGCTACGCGTAACGTCCGAACCGGACGCGAGGTCCTTCCCATCCATCGCAACGACCAAAGCCAAACCGAGAGCGCTCATCATGCATCCCTTGTCATGCCACCGACTGAGAGCGTGCGACAGAGCGATGGGCTCGCGATAGGGCCAGAGTTGTCGCAAACCGCTAGGCCAGCAGGCCACCGGCATCGCGCGGTGCAGCATCGGCTGCACGTTTTGGTGCAGCACTGCCCGCACAGAGTGCACACGAGCGCGGATCGTTTCTCGCGAGAAAGGTGCAGTGCACCCTTGGATTCTTCGAGATAAATTGTGGCGCCCGCTGCACTGCAATCGGACGTCTAAAATGGTCTGTCTAATTTACAGGCGATTGAACGGCAGCGCGGAATATTCGGCTGCCTAGGAGCTATGCACGGCAGTCGGCTCAGCTTCTCTTTATTGTACGAACAGTCAGAGACGGTTTTGTCCGCGCGGATGGTGCGCTGCGGTCGCCGCTGCCGATGCAAGCCGCGATTCTCGCAAGCAGCGGCGCGGCATCCTCGACGTGCAGCCGCCCGTAGCCGAACACCAGGCCTTGCCGCGTCGGCGCTTCCAAAAAATTCTGCGACAGGGGTTGCACGTGGATGCCGGCCTGCTTCAGCACTGCGGCGGCCTCGCGGTCGCTCATCCGCGCCTGCATCGCGCCGGTGAACAGCGCCACCAGATGCAATCCGGTGACGGCGGAGGACACGATCAGATCGTCAGGCATCTGCGCGGCGATCGCATCGATCAGCGCCTTTCGCCTGCTGGCATAGATCCGCCGCATCCCGCGCAGATGCCGCAGCAGGTGCCCTTCGCGCATGAACTCCGCCAGCGCGAGCTGTCCGATGCCGGAGGTGTGCACGTCGATCCGCGCGCGGCCCTTGGAAAAGCCCTCGATGAAGTGCCGGTTCGCGACCATGTAGCCGAGCCGCAAATTCGGCATCATGATCTTCGAGAAGGTGCCGAAATAGATCACCCGCCCCTCGCGATCGAGCGAGCGCAGGGACGCGATCATGCTGTCCTGGTGCCTGAACTCCGAATTGTAATCGTCCTCGATCACCCAGACGTCGTTCTTGTTGGCCCAGTCCAGCAGCTCGAGCCGCCGCTCAAGGCCCATGCTGATGCCGAGCGGATATTGGTGCGACGGCGTGACCACGATCAGCTTCGCACGCGGCGCACGCCTGATACCCTCGGACACGATGAGACCTTTGTCATCGACCGGAATCGGAACGAGTTTTGCGCCGGCCGCCGTGAGCGCAAAGCGGGCCTCGATGAAGCCGGGCTCCTCGACCCAGACCTCGTCGCCGGGATCGAGGATCATCCGGCTGCAGAAATCCAGCGCGCCTGATGTACCGGACGTGACCACGACTTCCTCCGGCGAGCAGACCAGCCCGCGCACCGAGCCGAGAAAATTTGCGATCTCGCTGCGCAGCCGCGGATGCCCTTCGGACGGAAGATCGAGGCATTCCTGCTCTTTCGGGTTCTGCCAGCTCTGGCGCAGCAGGCGCGACCATTCCCTGAACGGGAACGTCGAGATGTCGGGCGCGCCGGGTGCGAACTCGGACGGCCAGTTGGTCTCGTAGTCGAAGGAAAGCAGAGAACGCCAGCGCTCTGACATATGCGCGGGCTTGGCTGCGGGCGATGTGGCGGACGGAGCCCCCACATGTGGTGCCGTGACGGACGCCACCATCACGCTGCCGCGCGGCGTCGACGCAAGATAGCCTTCGGCGTAGAGCAGATCCCAGGCGCTCAGCACCACCGTGCGCGAGCAGCCCAGTTCGCGCGCGATCTCGCGCGAGCCGAGGAATTGCGTTCCGGCCGGAAAGACACCACGCAAAATGCCGTCGCGGATATGGGCCGCGATCTGCAAATGCAGCGGCACAGCCGACGCCCGGTCGATATGCATCCCGGCAAGGGACACGCGCTTGCTTGGGTGACGGCTGTTGTCCATGTCTCGCCCGTCAGGCAAGGAGTTGTAGCTCGCCCCAATGCGTAGGGTGGGTTAGCCGCGCGGACTGCGCTGCGCGCAGCCACGGGGGCTAACCCACCCTACAAGTCCGTCCTTACGAGCTCGCCTGGGTCACGAACTTCGTGTTGAGATACCCCTCGATCGCCTCGAGGCCGCCTTCGGAGCCGTAGCCGGAATCCTTGGTGCCGCCGAACGGCACTTCCGGCAATGCGAGACCGTGATGGTTGATCGAGACCATGCCGCTCTCGATGTCGGCGCCGATTGCCTGCATCGTCTTGGTCGAGGTCGTGTAGGCATAGGCGGCCAGGCCGTAAGGCAGACGGTTGGCCTCGGCCACCACTTCGTCGTAGCTGCGGAACGACGTGATGGGAGCAAGAGGTCCAAACGGCTCCTCGTTCATGATGCGGGCATCGCGCGGCACGTCGGTGATGACCGTCGGCTCGAAGAAGAAGCCTTCATTACCGATGCGCTTGCCGCCGGCCTGCACCTTGGCGCCGCGATGAACCGCGTCGGAAACGAGACCTTCCATGGCGTCGACGCGGCGCGGATTGGCCAGCGGACCCATGCGGGTGTCCTTGTCGAGGCCGCTGCCGACCTTGAGGCCCTTGGCGGCCGCCACGAACTTGTCGACGAAGGGCTGATAGACGCTTTCATGCACCAGGAAGCGCGTCGGCGAGACGCAGACCTGGCCGGCGTTGCGGAATTTGTTGGCCGACAGGATCTTGGCGGCGTTGTCGAGATCGGCATCCGCGAAAACGATCGCGGGTGCATGGCCACCGAGCTCCATGGTGACGCGCTTCATGTGCAGGCCCGCGAGCGCAGCCAGATGCTTGCCGACCGCGGTCGAGCCCGTAAAACTGATCTTGCGAATGATCGGATGCGGAATGAGATATTCCGACACCTCCGACGGCACGCCGAACACCAGCTGGACGACGCCGGCCGGAATGCCCGCATCCGCATAGGCGCGCACCAGCTCCATGCAGCTTGCCGGAGTTTCTTCCGGCCCCTTCACGATGATCGAGCAGCCGGCGGCGAGCGCGGCCGAGATCTTGCGGACAGCCTGATTGATCGGGAAATTCCAGGGCGTGAACGCTGCGACCGGACCGACCGGCTCCTTGATCACGAGCTGGGTGACATTGCCCATCCGCGGCGGCACGATGCGGCCATAGGCGCGACGGGATTCCTCCGCGAACCAGTCGATGAGGTCGCCGGCCAGCATGGTCTCGCCCTGCGCTTCCACGACCGGCTTGCCCTGCTCCATAGTCATCACGGGCGCGATCTCGGCGGCGCGCGAGCGGATGATGTCGGCGGCCTTGCGCATCAGCTTGTAGCGGTCGAACGGCGAGGTCTTGCGCCAGACCTCAAAACCGGCCTTGGCGGCCTCCAGCGCGCGGTCGAGATCGGCGCGCGAGGCATGCGGGGTCTTGCCGATCGGCTGACCGGTGGCGGGATTGAGGATGTCCTCCGACTTGCCGGACGCGCCGTCGGTCCACTCGCCGGCGATGAACATTTGAACTTTCGGGTACATCCCAGGTCTCCTGCATGATTTCCACGGCAGTGGGATTGGCGCCCGCCGCCTAACAAGTGGGCGCAGAGCTACACTGAAAGGGCCCCGGCGGAAAGGGATCAATGATGCCGCCGCAAGCCTCCAGGGGGCGCGATCGTCCGCGAGCGTCGCCTGGAAGGCCGTGCCGTTGAGCAGAACGAGCCGGATCAGGAGCTACCGGAGGCTGCCGGGCACGTCGAGCAATCCGATGGATCGGCGCGGCCGCAGATGCGGCCGCGCCGATCCAGCTCAGCGGAAGTTGCCCTTGGTCTCGGGGATCACGACCGCACCGATCAAATAGATCACGAACACGCCGACCGCGAAGTACGCCAGGGACATCGGTATTTCCGCGGGGCTACCGCTCACCAGCGAGACGAAGGTCGGCATCATGCCGCCCAGCGCAAAGCCGATGTTCCAGGACAGGCCCGTGCCGCTCGCGCGCAGCGCGGTCGGGAAACGCTCGTTCAGGAAGATCAGCACCGGCGCATAGCCGGCATTGCCGATGAAGGCGATCGCGAGCGCAAGAAGCGTGATCTGGGTCGTGTCCTTGGTCGCCGCGAGATTGAGATAGCACAGCGGCAGCAGCACCGCTGCCAGGACGCCGATCAGCAGGAACGTCTTCTTGCGGCCGATGCGGTCGCTCAGCGCGCCCACCAGCACCGCGGAGAAGAACGCCGACACGCTCGCGCCCATCAGGATCAGCGACGAGGTCTGGTTCGGGACCGCGTTGATCACCTTCAGGAAGCTCGGAAGATAGCCGGAGGTGAGGTAATAGCCCGCACCGCCGCCGAAGGTGATGAGCAGGTTGATCAGCAGGACGCCGCGATACTCGCCCGAGAACACGTCCTTGACCGGCGCCTTCGAGACCTTCGCTTGCTTGTTGCCCTGCTGGCGCTTGAGCTCCTTGAAGTAAGGCGACTCCTCGAGGTTGCGGAAGATGAACCAGCCGAGCAGTGAGCTCAAAAGGCCCGAGAAGAACATGCAGCGCCAGCCCCACACCGCGAAGGCATCGCCGGGGAAGATCGAGGACGTGATCAGGAAGATGAAGGACGCCAGCAGCGCGCCGATGCCGGCGCCGCCGCCACCGACCAGTCCCGACATCGCGCCGCGCCAATTCGCCGGCACCGATTCCGTGCCGATCGTATGGGTGGAGGCCACGACGCCGCCGACGAAGATGCCCTGCACGAGGCGCAGGACCAGGAAGATGATCGGCGCGATCACGCCGACCTGGGCGATGGTCGGCAGCAGGCCGAACGCCGCGGTGCTGAGGCCGACGCCGACGATGGCGATCAGCATGGCCTGCTTGCGGCCGTGCACGTCGGCATAATGTCCGAACACCGCCGAGCCGAGCGGACGCATCAGAAGCGTCACTGCGAACGAGCCGTAGACCGCCGCCAGCGACAGCGCAGCATTGCTCGACGGAAAGAACAGCGCGCCGATAACAGGCGCCACGTAGAGCAGAATGAACAAATCGAACAGATCGAGTGCCCATCCGAGCACCGATGCGATGATCGCATTGACCATTTGCTTGTTATCCGCCGATGCTTGCGCACCCGCGACCGGCATATCCATCTCAGCCATTTTGTTTGACCTCCCCCGTTTGAATAGCGCCGCGGTCCGCGCCATTGCGAACCGCGGCAGTTTTGGCGTGTCTCAGCGGCCGGTGAATCTCGGCGGACGCTTGGTGTTGAAGGCCTCGACGCCTTCCTTGAAGTCGTCCGACTGGCGCAGGCGGCTGTAGCAATGGCCTTCGAGCTCGATCGCGATGGCGAGCGTCGAATCCTCGGTGTCGTTGAGCAGCTTCTTGGCCGTGCGCTGCGCCAGCGGCGAGAAGGTGCGCAATTCATCGACCAGCTTGTCGGTCGCCTTTTCCAGCTCGGCGTCCGGCACGCATTCGGTGGCGATGCCCCACTCGTAGGCCTGCTTGGCCGAGATGCGCTTGGAGCGCATCACGATGTCCTTGGTTCGGGTGATACCGACCATTTTCTGCAAGCGGGCCGAGCCGCCCGAGCCCGGGATCTGCCCCAGCTTCTGCTCCGGGAGTGCGTATTGCGTCGTCTCGGACGCGATGCGGAAGTCGCAGGCGAGCGACAGCTCGAAGCCGACGCCGAAGCAATAGCCGCGGTTGGCGACGATGACGGGTTTCGCGCAGCGCGCGGGCGCGGCGATGTTCCAGGCGAGCTTGGAGACGTGCTCCGGGCTCGCCTCCATGAAGCCGCCGATATTGCCGCCGCTGGAGAAATGCTCACCCTCGCCGCGCACCACGATGATGCGCACGCGCGGATCCTCATCCAGCGTCTCGAAGGTCAGCCGCAGCTGGTCGCGCTGCGGCATCGCCACGACGTTGTAGGGCGGCCTCCCAAGGATGATGTCGGCGCGCTCATGCGCTTCGTCGAGCTCGACCTTGAACCCGTCGAGCTTGGCGAGCCGGGGATCAGCGAATGTGTAGGGCGACGGCATGTTGGCTTCCTTCTGTTGATGCGGATGATCAGGCGGCGTCCGACGGCGGCAGGCGTTCGGCCTCGTATTCTCCGGCGACGAGCAGGCGCCGTAGCAGCTTGCCGACCGGCGATTTGGGAATCGCGTCGACGAAGACGTAGCGGCGCGGCCGCTTGAAATTGGCGAGGCCCGAGGTGCGGCAGAACTGCTCCAACTCGACATCGGAGACGGCGCGGTTGCGCTTGACGAAGGCGGCGACGATTTTGCCCCACTTCTCATCGGCAACGCCGACCACCGCGACCTCGTCGACATCAGGATGCAGCGACAGGCAGCTTTCGATCTCGACCGGCGAGACGTTCTCGCCGCCGGTAATGATCATGTCGTCGACGCGGCCGGTGACGAAGAGATCGCCGTCGGGATCAATGAGGCCCGTGTCGCCGGTGAAGTACCAGCCCTCACGCAGCGACTTGGCATCGGCTTCGGGGCGGCGCCAATAGCCTTCGAAGGCCTCGTCGCCGGCCAGCGTCGCGATGATCTCGCCCTCCTCGCCGACCGCCGCAAGGTCGGTGACCGATCTCGCACCGATGCGTACGACTTTCACGTGCTGGTTCAGGCCGGCCTTGCCGGCCGAGCCGGGCTTTGCCGTCGCGTTCTGGTCGATCGTAAAGGTGTAGATCTCGGAGCTGCCGTAATGGTTGACGAACAGGTTCGGCTTGAACGCCTCGTTCAGCTTCTTCAGCAGGCCGTCGGTCATCGACGCACCGGCAAAGCCGAGCTTACGCACGCTGGAGACGTCGGTTCTGGCAAAGGCCTCGTGATGGACGAGATCGTGATAGAGCGTCGGCACCAGATAGAGATTGGTGATTTCTTCTTTCTCGATCAGCGCCAGCGCCTGGCGGCTGTCATAGCGCGGCAGGCAAATGAAACGGCCGCCGATCAGCGACATCGCCAGCAGCGACCGGACGCCCATGGTGTGGTAGAGCGGCATCACGCCGAGCGTGCGCTCGCCGCGACCGTAGAGGTTTTGCGCGACATGGGCGATCGCCGCGGCCCGCTCGGCGCGATGGCGACGCGGCACGCCCTTCGGACGCGAGGTCGTCCCTGAAGTGTAGAGCATGATCGACCACGCATCGGCGCCGACGCGCGGCTCGGCGTCCGATGCGCTGTCTTTGATCAGATCGGCGAAGCTGGTGGCATCGCCGGTGCGGGGATCGACCGACACGCGCAGGAGCTTGCCTGATAGCGCCGAGCCCTGCACGGCCTCGGCGGAGATGTCCTGATAGACGATCGCGCAGGCTTCGGCGTTCTCGATGCAGTAATCGAGCTCGTCAGCCTTGGCGCGCCAGTTGATCGGCGTGATCACGAGGCCTGCGAACTGGCAGGCCCCGTGCAGCGTCGCGGCCTCCCAGCGGTTTTGCAGCAGCGTGACGACGTGATCGCCGGGCTTGAGGCCGAGGCGGTCGAACGAGGCCACCAGCGCGGAGATCTTGTCGTACCATTGCCGGTAGGTCAGGCGGAGATCGCCGTCGACCAAGGCAATGGCATGGGGATCGCGCGCGGCGCTGGCCATGAAGCTGCTGGCGAGATCAAGCATCGGACGTCTCTTTTTTGGATGATGCGAGTTTTGCGGCGGCTTCGAGCGCCGCTTGAATGATCGGGGTGTAGCCGGTACAGCGGCAGATATGGCCGCTGAGGAGATCGCGGATCTCCGCCTCGGTCGGTTCCGGATTCTTCGCGAGATAGTGGTCGAGCGACATCAAAATGCCGGCGGTGCAAAAGCCGCATTGAAGTGCGTGGTTGCGGCGGAACGCCTGTTGCAGCACGCCGAGCCGGTCGGCCGAAGGCGCGAGCCCTTCGACTGTCCTCAGCTCGCAGCCATCGACCTGCGCCGCCAGCGTCAGGCAGGACCTCGTCAGCATGCCGTCGACGACGACAGTGCAGGCGCCGCAGACGCCGTGCTCGCAGCCGACATGGGTGCCGGTGGCGCCCAGCTGGTGGCGCAGGAAATCGGACAGCAGCATGCGCGGCTCGGCCTCCGCCTCGACCGGCTGGCCGTTGAGCGAGAAGCGAATGGCATGGCGCTGATCTGCCTTGAGCCGGGTCATTGCAGCACCTCGCCGATCAGGTCGCGGCCGATCATACGCACGAGGTCGCGACGATAGCGCGCGGTGGCGTGGACATCGTCGCGGGCCCCGAGCTCGTAGGCGAAGGCGTTGAGCGCATCGTCGAGCGCGCTGCCCTCCAGAAGCGGCCAGCCGCGCGCGGTCGGCACGTCGGCGACGCCGCCGACGGCAAGACGCACGCCGGTCGGCATCTTCATCGCGGCGCAGGCGACGATGGCGAAATCGCCGTGGCGGCGCGCGACCTCGCGGAAGGCGACGCGCGATCCCTTGATGACGGGCAGCGAGATGCCCTCGATCAGTTCGTCGTCGGCGCGTGCGGTGAGCATCATGCCGGCGAAGAAGTCTTTTGCGGCGATGCGGCGGCGGCGTTTGGCGCTACGCAAGAGCACTTCGCCACCGAGCGCGACCAGCGCGAGCGGCATCTCGGCGCTAGGATCGGCATGCGCCAGCGAGCCGCAGATGGTGCCGCGGCTGCGGGTCTGCACGTGCCCGACCCAGGGCAGCGCCTGCGCCACCAGCGGCAGCGCCACGGCAAGATCGGGCCAGGCCAGCAGATCGGCCTGGCGCACGCCGGCGCCGATCACGACGGCATCGCCCTTCCGCTCGATCCGGCGGAGCTCCGTCAGACGCATGATATCGATCAGCAGCTTTGGCTTGGCGAGACGCATGTTGAGCATCGCCATCAGCGACTGCCCGCCGGCGAGCACGCGGGCATCGCCGCCTTGCTGCGCCAAACCTTCGAGGACGTCGCCGACGGTTTCGGCGCGGAGATAATCGAATGCGGGCGGCTTCATCGACGCCCTCCGAACAGGCTGGCCAGCTTCGCCAGCAGTGCGAACAGCGAGAAACCGCCGCCCTCCGCACCACCACCGCCGGCCTTGCGGGCGAGCGCAGTGAAGAACTGGCCGATGATCACGCGCGTCGCGCCATCGAGCAGGCGGCCGCCGATGCTGGCTACCTTGCCGCCGATGGCGGCGTCATAGCTGTAGGCCAGCTTGGTCCCGCCATTGCCGTCGGGCGCGAGCGTGATGCGTCCCTCGGCATTGCCAAAACCGAGCGCGCCGGTGGCACCGCCACGCAAGGTGACCGCGCGCGGCGGGTCGAGGTCGAACAGCTCGACGTCGGCGCGGTAGCGGCCGCTGACGGGCCCGATACCGAGCGTAACGTCCGCGCGGAAATGCGTGTCCGTGACCTTGTCGACGCGCTGGCAGCCGGGAATGACCGATTGCAGCGTCGCGGGATCGAGCAGCATCGCCCAGACCTGCTCCGGCGCGCCCTTCACCGACGCCTGCCCCTCGCCGCGCAGCCGCCGGTCGCCTTCGCGTACAGGCGCGGCCGCCGCGCCGCCCGCGGGAGGCGGCGGCTCGGCACCGCGCACCATCTCTGCAAGTCGCGCCGGGACCAGCGGCAAGGTGATATCGGCAATGCCAAGCGCATCCGCGACCGCATTGGCGAGGCAGACCGGCGTCGACATGCAATTGCCCTCGCCGACGCCCTTGGCGCCAAGCGGCGTGAACGGCGACGGCGTCTCCATGTGGAAGATCTCGGGCTCCGGCACCTCCGTCGTGGTCGGCAGCAGATAGTCGGCCAGCGTTCCCGTCAGGAAGCTGCCATCCTCGGCATAGGCGTATTCCTCGTAGAGCGCGGCGCCGAGCGCCTGCGCAAAACCGCCGCGGATCTGGCCGTTGACCATGCCGGGATGCAAAATGGTGCCGCAATCGTGCATGGTGACGTAGCGGTCGATGCGCGTCTCCAGCGTGGTCGGATCGACCTCGACGCCGCAGAAATCGAAGATGAAGCCGTGGCAGAGCGAGGAGTTGATGCGGTCGTCCGCGTCGGGCGGCGTCAGTTCCGGCGGCGTCCAGAACATTGTCTCGCGGATGGTCTGGCCGGCATCATCAGGCAGCGAGCCCGGCGACCAGTGGCTGAGGGCGGCGACGCGCGAGAACGCGATCCGGTTCTCCGGATTGTGCTTTGAGGCGACGAAGCCTTTTGCGAAGACGATGTCAGCGGTCTCGACGTTGAGCTGGCTGGCGGCGATGCGGGCGAGACGGCCGGCGACACGCTCGGCCGCGAGCTTTGCGGTGCCGGCCACGGCTGCGGCGAAACGGCTGGCGTAGTTGCCGGAGGCGATCGACCAGGCATCCTTGGCGGTATCGATCTCAGTGTTGACGCGGATGTCCTTTGGCTGGAGGCCGAAGACATCGGCGACGACCTGCGACAGCACGGTGCGATGGCCCTGCCCTTGCGGCACCGAGGCGACGTGGACCGTAACGCTGCCGACCGGATCGAGCCCGACCGTCGCGGTTGCCTGCGCGCCGTTCTTCGGCCCGGCCTTGCGGCGCTCCGCCGGCGTCAGCACGGTGGTGATGTAACCCATGTTGGAGACGCTGGGCTCGACCACGGCGGTGAAGCCGATGCCGTAGAGCCGGCCCTGCGCCCGCGCCGCGTCTCGCCGCGATTTAAGCTCCGCGAGCCTGCCCTGCTCGACCGCGCGCGCGATGGCTTCCTGGTAATTGCCGGAATCGAGCAAGGCGCCGGTCGCGGTGCGATAGGGAAAGGCGCCGGCGTCGATCAGATTGCGCTTGATCACATCGAGCGGATCGAGCTTGAGGCCGATCGCGATCCTCTGAATCAATCGCTCCAGCGCGAAATAGACCTGCGGGCCCCCAAAACCGCGGTTGAGGCCGGTCGGCGTCTTGTTGGTGACGACGACGCGGTTGCGGATGCTGACGTGACGGATGTCATAGGCGCCCGTCATATTGCCGTGCATGCGATAGAGCGTCGCCGGCTCGGGCGCACGCAGATGCGCGCCGCAATCCTCGACCTGATCCCAGTCGAGCGCGTGGATCTTACCGTCGCTTGCGACGGCCGCCGACAAGGTCGTCGCGCGGTTGGTCGCCGAGACCGAGGCGGTGAGATGCTCGAGCCGGTCCTCGATCCATTTGACCGGCCGTCCGGTGATTCGCGCGGCAGCGGCAATCAGCACGATGTAGGGAAACACGCCCTGCTTGACGCCAAAGCTGCCGCCGGACTCCGGCGGCGTGCGCAGCCGCAGCCGATTGCCCGGCACCTTTAACGCACGCGCAATGACTGTGTGGATACTGAACGGGCCCTGGAAATTGGCGAGAACCTCGTACGCGTCCTCGCCGGAGTCGTGCGAGGCGACGACGCCGTAGGTCTCGATCGGCGTGCAGGAATTTCGCGGATATCTGATGTCGACGGAGAAGCGATGCGGCGCATCCGCAAAGGCCTTCTCGGGATCGCCGTAGCGGAAGGCCCGTTCGCTGGCGAGATTGCCGGGAAAGCCGTCATGCAGCACAGGCGCACCTGTTACGAGCGCACCAAGCGGATCGACGACGGCGTCCCGCGGACGATATTCGACGTTGATGAGTTCGGCCGCATCCTCGGCGCGGGCGCGGTCAGTGGCCACGACCACGGCGACGGGCTCGCCGACATAGCGCACGCGGTCCATGGCAATGGGCCAGCACTCGACCGGCGCCTTCACGCCGACGACGAGGCTCGTGGTGACGGCCTTGACGTCGGTGCCAGTCAGAACCGCGGCAACGCCCGGCAGACGCGTGGCGGCTTCAACGTCAATCGAGAGAATATCGGCGTGCGCATGCGGCGAGCGCAAAATCGTCGCGTGCAACGTGCCGGGCGCACCGCCGAGATCGTCGATGAAGCGGCCGCGGCCAGAGAGCAGCGCGGCATCCTCGACGCGCTCGATCGAACGCCCGACCCACGGCCTGTCGCCACTCTGGTCAACCGAATGTGCGGATTGAACCGCAGCCTGCACCATGTCCCGGCAACCCTCCCGACGCGCTCTTTGACGCGACGGTGACAGATGTCAGGACAGGGGACGCGCGAGCCATACCGCCCGCTCTCACGACTTACCAAATCGTCTCATTCGAGAGCGTGCAGCGCAATATCCGCTACAAGAATCAACCCGCAAGACGCGAGACGTTGCGAAACTCGCGCGGGCTGACGCCGGCATGATCGCGGAAGAACCGCGTGAAATGCGCCGGCTCCGGAAAACCAAAGCGCTCGCTGAGCTCGCCGAGCGGCGTGTCCTCGCGCATGACAGCATCGAGTGCCCGCTCCATGCGGACGACGTTGAGGTAGAGCTTCGGCGAGACGCCCAGCGAGGTCTCGAACAGGCGGAAGAACTGCGCGCGCGACAGGCCGGCACCCCTCGCGAACTGATCGACGTTGGCATGGGAGTCGTTCACCCGCATCGCGTCCATCGCGCGGCGGATGCGCCAGTCGCAGCTCACCGCGCTCATGCCGCGGATCGAGATCGGAAAGCTGCGCCAGGGCGTGAAGCGCTCGATCACCGCGATCATGAGGTCGGACAGCGTCTGTTCATGGGTCCGCACCGCATCCGGATTCGCCATCATTTCGGCCGCCAAATGCAGCGTGAGCTGACGGATGCGCGGCGACACCTCGCCCGACGGCCGCTCGAAGAATCCCGGCGCGCCGCTCGCGGCCCAGCCGGGGCGGAACTCCTTCAGCCATTCCGGCTCGATATAGAGCGCCATGATGAGGGTGCGCGGGCGATTGACGTCATGCACGTAAGCGTGCGGCTTCCAGCCGTCGACCAGCACGGCGGCGGTGTCCGTCAGCGGCGTGACCTGGTCGCCGACCATGAACTGCGTGTCGGCGCCCTCGACCTTGAGCAGGACGTGGCAGTGATGATGGGCGTGGCGGACCAGCGAACGGTCCATGTCGAGCAGCGCGACCCTGCCGAAAGCGCCATGAGCGATGCGCAGGGCCGTCGACATCAGTTCCTTCCTCCCGGCATTGCGCCGCAAAATGATTGGCTTGTTGGCGCGGCACTATAGGCAGCACGGGCTTCATATTCCAACCGCGCACAAAGACGCAAGTTGCCGGTGGGCGATAATCCGCTCATGTCCGCGTCTCCGCAAGCAGGCGCGCGACCGCGGCGCCGGGGTCCGCCTGCAAGGCGGTGGCCAGATCGACCTCCTCCTCGCCCTTGACGCGGATGCGCTTGAAGGCGAGCTCGGGCGCGCTGACCGGCGCGGTCGCATCCAGGCCCATCTTGGCGCTGATGCCGTTGTCGGTGGTCGGATCGAGCTTCGAGCCGAGCGCGCCTGAGACGACCATGAGGTCGCGGTCGGCCTGGAAGCGCGTCGCCACCGCCCATTCGATCTCCTCGGACGAGGAGATGTCGACGTCCTTGTCCACCACGACGACCTGCTTGATGTCGTAATGCGCGCCGAAGGCGCACATCATGACGTTCTTGGGTTCGCCGTCATTGGCCTTGTCGATCTTGATCGCGAGATGGTAGCGGCAGGTGCCGCCGCGCGTGAGGCGGACGTCGAGCACGTTGGGAAAGCTGCGGCGCAGATGCTGGAGCAGCGTCGCCTCGCGCGGCACGCCGCCGAGGATCAGGTGCTCGAAGCCGCCCCCGACGATGGTGTGGAAGATCGGCGCCTTGCGATGCGTGATCGCATCGACCTCGATCACCTCGCGATTGGCGCGCGGGCCGTAATATTGAGGGAATTCGCCGAACGGACCTTCCGGCTCGCGCACGCCTTGCAGGATCCGACCTTCGATCACGATTTCCGCGTGCGCGGGAACGCGCACCGAATTGGTGCGGCACTTGACGACGTCCACGGGCGCACCGAGCAGCGCGCCGGCGATCGCCATCTCGTCCTCGTCCAGCGCGGCGATCGCCTGCGACGCCAGCATCAATGCCGGATGCGCGCCGATGACGATCGCGATCTCCAGCGCCTGGCCCAGCTCCTCGGCGAGGCGATAGTAGGAGAACGTGTGCCGCGGCAGCAGCAGCACGCCGATGCGGTTCTTGCCGGAGATCTGGCAGCGGTGGATCGAGACGTTCTGCACGCCGGTCCTGGGATTGCGGGCGATCAGGAGGCCCGCCGTGATGTAGGGTCCGCTGTCGCGCTCATTGTGCTTGGGCACAGGAAGCTGGCGCAGCAGGTCGACGTCTTCGTGCACGACCTCCTGCACCGGCCCGCTCGCGACCTCATGTGTCGGCAGCGGTCGGCTCGCGGCGGCAAGAAACCGCGGCAGCAGCTGGTCCTCGGTCACGCCGATGGACTCGGCGACCCAGTCGCGGCCGGCAAAGAGATTGGCGACGACCGGAATCGCGTGCCCGTCCGGACGCGGAAACAGCACGGCGCTGTCGCGCTCCAGCCGCTTGGCCACGGCGGCAAGCTCGTCGGCAAGGCCAATACCCTCACGGGCGATGGCGAGCTTGCCGCGCTCGGCGAGATAAGCGAGCCAGGCGCGCAGGTCGGCGGGCGCCTTCCTCGCAACATTTTCCATTCGCATGCGGGTCTTTCCTCAAGTCTCGGGTCAGGGCGTGATCTTGCGCAGCGGCGGCGAGCGGCGCTTGAGCGCCTCGTCCTCGCCCCAGCGGCGCACGACGCCGATATCGATGTCGTAGAGGTCGAGCACGCGGCCGACGGTGTGCTCGACCATGTCCTCGAGGTTTTCAGGCTTGGCGTAGAAGGCCGGCACCGGTGGCGCGATGATCGCGCCCATCTCGGACAAGGCCGTCATCGTCCGGAGGTGCCCGGTGTGCAGCGGGGTCTCGCGCACCATCAGCACCAGGCGCCGGCGCTCCTTGAGCACGACGTCGGCGGCGCGGGTCAGAAGCGTCGTGGTCACGCCCGAGGCGATTTCGGACATCGAGCGCATCGAGCACGGCGCCACGATCATCCCGGCGGTGCGAAACGAGCCGCTCGAGATTGCCGAGGCCATGTCGTCGATCCCATGGCAGACATTGGCGAGCGCTCTCACCTCCGCGATCTTCAGGTCCGTTTCATAGGCAAAGGTCAGCTCGGCGGTCTTCGACATCACCAGATGCGTCTCGACGCCGGCATTGCGCAGGAGCTGGAGCAGGCGCACGCCATAGGTGACGCCGGAGGCGCCGGAAATGCCGATGATCATCCGCTTGGGTGTGGCGTCCTGCATATTTGTGGTTTCGCTCCCCTGGGGCACGCGCCCCTCGAGCGGCAAGACTAGGCAATCCCATCCATCAGAACAAATAATGATTGATTATATCATTCATCATCTGAGATGATCGCTGGCAGGATCGGCGAACGAAGGACGGGGCCCGTGGAACTCAGGCAGATGCAATATTTCCTGTGCCTCGCCGAGGAAAAGAACGTCACGCGCGCCGCGCGCCAGCTCAACATCGTGCAGCCGGCGCTGAGCATGCAGATCGCCAAGCTCGAGGCCGAGCTCGGCCAGAAACTGTTCGACCGCAGTGTGCAGGGCATGACGCTGACCAGTGCCGGCGAGGCGCTGGTGCGGCTGACGGCGCCGATCGTGCGCGATGCCGAGCATGCGCGGCAGGAGATGGCGCAGCTCGGCGGGCGCATCTCGGGGCGCGTCTCGGTCGGCCTCATCACTTCGGTGGCGCAAAGCACGATGGCGAGCTCGTCGGCGACGGTTGCGAGCCGCTATCCCGAGATCACGCTGTCAGCCTGTGAGGGCTACACCGAGACGCTGGTGGACTGGGTCAACACCGGCCAGCTCGATTTCGCGCTGATCAACGTGCCGCGCCGAAAGACGCCGCTCGCCGCGCATCACATCATGGACGAGGAGATGGTGTTCGCCTGCCGCAAGGACAGCCCGCTCAGGCAGCCTGCAAAACTGCGGTTCGACCACATCGCGAATTTCGACCTGGTGCTGCCCTCCAAGCGCCACGGCCTGCGGCTGATCCTGGACGAGCACGCCGCCGCCGTTGGCATCGACCTCCGCCCCAGGCTGGAGCTCGACACCCTGCCCGCGCTCTGCGACGTCATCGCGACCACCAATTTCGCGACGGTGCTGCCGACCATCGCGCTCCGGCAATCGCTTGCGAGCGGCGCCATCCGGGCCCATCGTTTCGACGAGCAGCGGATCGTGCGCTCGATCGCCTGGGTGCATCATCCCAGGCGATCGGTGTCGGTTGCAGCAAAGGCCGTGCTCGACGTCATCAGCGATGATCTGGCACAGGCGGCAGCCGTAGCGAAAGAGTTCGTCGAGCCATCCTTCCGCAGAAAGGCACGGAAGCGGGCTGGTTAGAACCCGTCGAGAATCGATCTCGCTGCGTTGAAAGTCCCGGTCGTCGGCCTGATATTGGGCGGGTCCAGTTCATCCCCCGGATCGATCATCCACCCACCATGCCCTTCTTCCGGCTCAACGACGGCGATCTTCGCCCCGATGACATCATCGACTTCAACTCGGAGGACGTGCCGCGCGCCATCGCCGCCTTCGGCGGCGAGATGGTCACGAAGGGCACCGAGGTGGCCATGCACGCGCATCGCAAGGACGAGCTCGTCCTGGCCTTGCGCGGCGTCGTCAGGCTGGAAGCCGGGCAAGGCGTCTGGATCGTGCCGCCGCGCTGCGCGGTCTGGATTCCCGGTGATGTCGCCCACAGCGTGAACGTCGCCGGTGACGTCGAGGTCTATTGCCTGTTCGTCGAACCGGATGCGGCACTGAGGCTCCCCAGGCAGTGCTGCTCGCTGACGATCTCGCCCTTGCTGGAACGCCTGCTGGTGCATGCCACGCACATGCCGCCGCTGTACGACATCGACGGCGCCGACGGCCGGATCGCCACGGTACTGCTCGACCAGTTGTCGACGGCGCCCGTCGAGGAGTTGCGCTTCCCGATGCCTGTAGACACGAGGCTCCGACGGATCGCCAGCGCGATGATGGAAAATCCCTCCGATCGCGCGACGATCGACGATTGGGGCCGGCGCATCGCCGTGGCACCGCGCACCCTCACCCGCCTCTTGCAACGCGAGACCGGCATGAGCTTTGGCCGCTGGCGCCAGCAGCTCCACATCCTGATCGCGCTTCAGCGGCTCGACCAGGGCGCCTCGGTGCAAACGGTGGCGCTCGATCTCGGCTATGAGGGCGCGAGCGCCTTCGTCACCATGTTCCGCAAGGCGCTCGGCAAGCCGCCGGCGCGCTATCTCGCCGAGCGCCGCATCGGCGCCCACTGACCGGAAATCGCAATCGATTGTCGCATCTGCGGAATGCGGATGGAGGAGCGATTTCGTAAGCAGGCTCGGAAGCGCCCCCTCGGGAGCGCATGCCAAGGGAGCCTGACCATGGATTCACTGAGCAGCGGACTTGTCGCGGACGTTGTCGAACGCCTGCACCTGGAGGCGGAGGTCGCCGATGCTCCGCTCGTGCAGACCAGCACGAGCGAAGCGAGCAACCGCGAAGAAATGATCAGCCAGTTCATTGCAGCCGAGAGCCGTGACCTGAAGTCCGTCTATCACGGACTTGCCGGCAATTTCCTGAGCGTCTCGCCGCGGTTCGGACGCTTCCTCTACATGTGCGCCCGCGCCTGCAAGGCGAAACGCATCGTCGAGTTCGGCTCCTCGATGGGGATTTCTGCGATCTACATGGCGGCAGCTCTCCGCGACATGGGCGGCGGCCGCCTGATCGGGACCGATCTTGAACCCGGCAAGATCGAGCGTGCCCGCGCGAATGTCGCCGCCGCGGGGCTAGCCGACCTCGTCGAATTCCGGCTCGGCGACGCCCGCGAAACACTCGGGTCCGGCATCAGTGAGATCGACATGGTGATGCTCGACGGCGCTTTCACGCTCTATCTTCCTATCCTCAAACTGCTGGAGCCGCAGCTCAAGCTCGGCGCCCTCATCGTCGGCGAGAACGCGTTCGAGGAAGCCTCGGGCTATATCGATTACGTCCGCGATCCCCAAAACGGTTACCTCTCGCTGTCGCTGCCGTTCGACCCCGGCCGCGGCAACGAACTCACGATCAAGACCAGATGATCCGGGAGCCGAGCCTTGAACGAGCCCGACCCAGCGCCGCAAATCTCCGAGCCATCGCAGATACCGCAAGGACCGGTCATGCGGATGCTGCTGCGATGGCTGATGCGGCCTGCGCGCGTCGTCACCATCGAAATACTCTCGCCGCACTTTCGGCTCGTTGAGCTCGAAGGCGAAGCACTCAAGGACGTCGCATGGACCGCCGGCCAGAAGATCCAGGTCGCGATGGGTACGGGCCTGAGCGCGCGCACCTACACACCGATGTCGTGGGATCGAGGGCGCGGCAGGACACGCCTGCTCGCCTTCGCCCATGGCGACGGCCCCGGCAGCCGATGGGCGAGCGGTTTGCACGAAGACGATATCTGCCAGTTCTTCGGTCCGCGCCGTTCGCTCGACCTCGCCGGCTTTGAGGCCCCCGTCGTCCTGTTTGGCGATGAGACCTCGTTTGGCCTGGCGGCGGCGTTGCGCGACAATCTGCAAACTGGCGGCGCGCTCCACATGTTCGAGGCCAACGACATCGCGGAGTCGCAGCAGGCGCTGGACGCCATCGGCCTCTGCCAGGCGCGATTGACCGCACGCAGCGCCGACGACGCCCATCTCGCAGCCATCGAGGCCGAGATGCTCCGCCTTGCCGCAAACGGGGCGCAGTTCGTGCTGACAGGCAAGGCGTCGTCGATCCAGCGCATCAGCCGCACCCTGAAAGCCGGGGGTGTCGCGTCATCGCGGATCAAGGCAAAAGCCTATTGGGCACCGGGCAAGACCGGACTCGATTAGGCGTCGCTGCTCTCTCATCCGCACAGGATGTCGCGCCGATCGCAAAATGAGACGAGTTGGTAAGTTTTGAGACGAGCCGGCATGACGGTCGCATTCGCCGGCTAACTACGGTCCAGGCGCAGAAAATCGCGGCCTGGCTCATCCCCGACGACTCCTGTCCCGGACAATCCCACGGCTCGCAAACAAGACACGGTCGGGAGATTCAGTCCGAGATGACAGGGTTCGGTCGCAGCAAGATCACAAGCATCGCTCAGCAGCAGAGCGAGGGATTTCGCCCTGACCGGAGGTCATTACTCTCGCTCGGCGCAGGCGCGGCTCTCGCCGCCGCCGGACTGCGGCCCGCGCAAGCGCAAGACTATCCCGCCCGCCCGGTCCAGGTGCTCGTGCCCTTTGCGGGAGGCAGCGCCAGCGACGTGATCACACGGATCCTGCTCAACCGCATGTCGACATCGCTCGGACAGGCCTTCGTGGTCGACAATCGTCCCGGTGCCGGCGGCAATATCGGCACCGCGGCCGCCGCGCATGCGGCCCCGGACGGTTACACGCTGCTGATGAGCACCTCCGGCCCGCTGGCCGCGAACAAGTCGCTCTACAAGGAGCTGCCCTACGATCCGCTGAAGGATCTCGCCCCGATCGGGCTGTTCGCGACCATGCCCAATGTCATCGTGATCAATTCGAAGCTGCTGCCGAAATCGCTGGCTGAGCTGATCGATTATGCCAAGGGTCATCGGCGCGAGCTGAACTACGGCACGGTCGGCGTCGGCTCGTCGCAGCATCTGTCGGCGGCCTATTTCGAGCAGCTCACCGGCACCGAGCTCACGCACGTGCCCTACCGCAACATCGCCGCCTACACGCCTGATTTCATCGCGGGACAGGTCCCGCTCGGCTTCCAGCTGTTGCCGAACGTCCTCGGCCTGATCAAAAGCGGCGATGCGCGCCCGCTCGCGGTCGCCAGCGACAAGCGCATGACGGCGCTGCCGGATGTGCCGACCGCTGCCGAGGCCGGCCTGAAGAATTACGAGAGCGCTGCGTGGCTTGCGCTTCTTGCGCCGGCGAACACTGGCAAGGCCGTGGTCGACAAACTCCATGCCGCGATGGTCGAGGCCGTAAACGATGCGAAGGTGCGCGCCCTCTTCGTCGAGCAGGGTGCCGAGCCGCTGGTGATGGACCCGCAAGGTCTGACGAATTTCATGACGTCGGAGACCACGAAATGGGCCGGCATCATCAAGAAGATCGGCATCGAGCCGATGTGACGATCCCCGCTTGCGCGGATTGTCAGAGAGACAGACGCAGGCGCCGCCAGCCGATCACGATGCCGGTGATGGAAAACGCCAGTCCCAACGCGCAGAGTCCGACGACCAGGACATCGCGCAGATGCGGATGCACCATGAGGATCGGAAAATCGAGCGTGTGGAGCGCGCTGTAGAACCAGCGATAGGCCCGCCGCGAGGCATCGAGCCTTTGCAGCACGCGGCCATCGGCGCCGTCGATGTCGAACCAGAGGTCGCCGCATCGGGAGCGATAGACGGGCGCACCGGGGACGACGGATTGCGCGGGATAGTCGTCGCTATCAGCAACAGCGGACGGCGCAAGGCAGCCGGTGGCAAGGCGCGCCGTCAAGCCCTGAACATCGCGCGCGCTCAAAAATCCGGTTTGTCCATCCTGGGATACATCCCCTGTCCTGATCAATATCTGGCGCGCAAGATCATCCCGATCGCGGCGGTAGACCTTGCCGCCGAACGCGAACCATTCGACTTCGCGGACCGACGACGCTATCGGCCGCCGATCGAGCGATGAGGCTGCCGTCCAGTCCGGCACGGCATGCACCACGCCGGCTTCTGCCGCGCTCAGCTGCCCGCGCGAGAACAGCCGGCCGTGATCCATGGAGAGCCAGCCGCTGAAGATCCAGCTCAGCACGAACATCATCGCTGCGAGGCCAATGAGGTGATGCAGGGCATGCCAGCCACGATATGGCGACGAGATCACAGCGCCTCGCATTTTGAGCCGCACGATCCCGAGCACCGCCCCCAGCAATGCCGCAAGCAAGGCCAGCAGCGACAGCGTCCAGACCACGCGATCCCACAGCGCCCAATTGCTTCTCAGGACCGTCGGATAGATCCAGTGCAAGACACTGCCGGCCCAATTCCAGCCGCGTTCGCTTCGCGTCGTGTCCAGGACGATCTCACCGGTGCGCGACGAGACATAAACCTCCGTCCCGGCGGCATCGCCGAGGGCCGCGCGAAACAAAGGCCGATGGCGGTCAAAGCCATCAGGCACGCTCCATTGATCGTAATCCTCGCGCGCGATGGCCCCGGCCCGCGCGGCATCGAGCCCGCGGCTGTGGGCGTGCGCGCGCGCGATGGCCGATGCAACATCGGAAGACGTGACCGACGCGTCGGCTCCGTCGGAGGCACGGACCGCGCGGACGCGCGACGGTCCCGAGACGACATAGACCGGCCCATCGCTTCGCTGGATCAGTCGCGCGCGCGTCGCGTCGGCAATCCCGCTCGCGGCCACGGCGTCGGCGACCGCGATCTTGGCTTCCACACGGTCCACCGGCGCAAGCCCGGCAAAGCGCTCCGCGTCCGTCAACGACGGAAACGGAACGAAGTGCATCACGATCCCCGTCGCGAACCACATCGCGAACAGGAGGCAGAACGCGATCCCGAGCCAGCGGTGCAGCAGGACGATCGCGTCCATCATGTGGTCAGCGCCCTACCATTTGAACGCCGCCGAGAGTTCGTAGGTGCGGGGGGCGCCCAGCAGGATCTGGTCGGGATAGAACGGATCGCCCCAGATCGCGTAGCGCTTGTCGGTGATGTTGCGCACGCGGAACGTCAGGCGCGCCTGCTCGACCGCATTGAACACGGTCTTGGGGATGTCGACGAAGGCATAGACGTCGGCGACGGTGTACGCCTTCATCGTCACGACATTGGCATCGGTGTTGTAGCGGTCGCCGACATGGCGGCCGGTGATGCCGAGCTCCACCGGCCAGGGCGTGAAAAAGCGCCAGGACGCGCCGGCATTGGCAACGATGCGCGGCACGTTCGGCGGCGTGTTGCCGGAGAACGAGCCGCCGACGAAATTGTAATCGACGTAGCGTGCATCGACATAGGCGATGCTGCCCCAGAGACGTAGCGGCTCGATCGGGCGGACCGAAGCGGCGAGCTCCACACCTTTCGACTCCTGCCGCCCGGCGATGTTGAGCAGCATGCCGCCGGCCGCCGCATAGACGTTCTTGCGCAGGATGTCGTAGGCCGAGAACGACCATTCCGCCCGGTTGTCCCAGAACAGGTGCTTGACGCCGGTCTCATAGGTGCGCGCGGTCGTCAGGTCGAGCGGCTGGGTTGGAAGGAGCAGGAAGATGTTGTTGGCGGCCACGTCCGCACCGGTTGCGTACTGGCTGTAGAAGGTCAAGCCGGGAACTGCTTCCCAAGTGTAGCCGATACGACCGGTCACGGGCGCCCAGTCTTTCGAATACGGGAATCCTGCCTTCTCCAGGCCGTTCTTGTCGGTCGAGTTGCGGTCGAGCCCGATGTGCTCGACGCGGAGACCGCCGACCAGCGCGAAGCTGCGCGTCAGCTTCAGCCGATCCTCGAATGACAGCGCCTCGTTGTCGATGCGCGCGGTCTGCTGTTGCGTCGTCAGCAGGCCGTAAAAGCCGCGGTTCGGATTGACGAGAGAAACGGAATCGCCGGGGAAGTTCGCCGCGCCCGGCCTGACGAAATCGAGGTAGCTTGACGACAGCGTCGTGACCAGCCGGTTATCGAGACCTGCGATGTTCGCGTCCCAGATCAGGTCGGTGATGTTGCCGACGAGGCGCTGGCTGTGTGCGACATAGAAGCGCTCGCGATCAACGAGGTTCGTGCCGGAATTGAACGCCTCGACCTCGTTGTTGAACCAGGTGCGCTCGGCGCCATAGCCATAGGCCTGGCTCTTCAGCGTCAGGTCGGGCGCCAGCTTCAGCTCGAAGCCGCCACGGAGCCACACTTCCTGTGCGACATTGCGGTTGTCGAGGACATTGTAGTTGGTGTTGAAGGTACGGTCGTCGATGGTGACCGCGCCGAGGTTGGTTCCGTTGTAGTTCGAGACGTAATTGCCGGAGACGATGCCGCTGGTCGCATGCGAGCCGCTGAACGCGACCGGCACCAGCGGCGCGCCCCAATAGGCCTTCGAGCGGTCCTCGCGATACTCGATCGCGCCCCAGATCTTGAGGCTGTCTGAGATGCGGTAGTTGAGCTGGCCGGAGACGTCCAGCGTCTTGGTATTGGTGTCGTCGGCAAAGCCGTTGAGCGAGGAGCGGCTGACATCGAAGCGGTAGTCCAGCCCCTGCACATTGGTGCTGCCGCCCGAGCCATAGTGGGCACGGAACGAGTTGAGCGAGTCCCAGGAGAAATCAGCTTCGTTCCGGATCGGCCCCGTGTGCGGTGCCTTGGTGACGAAATTGATCGCGCCGCCGGCGGCGCCCTCGCCCGACATCAGCGAGGCCGGACCTTTCAGGAATTCCACGGCTTCCAGATTGGCGGTGTCGGTAATCCGCGAGGTCATGTTCTGCGGACCGATCTTGATGCCGTTGTAGAGCGTGTTGATCTGGCTGTTGGTGAAGCCACGCATGGAGAAGGCCGCGGGCTCCCCCGGATTGTCGCCGGATGTGACGCCGACTGCGCCCTGCGCCACCTCGGAGACGGTGCGATATCCCTGCTCGCGCATGGTCTCGGCCGAGATCACCTCGACGGTCGCGGGCGTCTCCCGCACCGTCAGACCGAGCCGCGAGGCGCTAGTCGCGACCGCGTTGCTGTTGAGCGGTGTCGTCGCCTGTGTGTGTACGGACGGGCCCGGCACCGCGGGCTTTGGCGCTGCCGCTGTGCCAGCGGACCTGCGCGACGACGCACGGCGGGCTCTCTGCGCTTCCCGGCCGGCCGGCCGCGTCTGCTTGCGGGCCTCGGCCGGCGATACTTCGACCGGCGGCAGGGTATCGCGGACCTGCTGCGCCAGGGCGGCAGGCATATCGGCGGCGACAAACGACGTGAGCGCAGCGGAAGCGAGCAGGAAGCGGCGCGGTCGTACGATACGAATGGACAACACGGTTTTGGACCTCGGTATGACGTCAGTGGCACGTCACAGCGAACCAAGGTCCCATCTTCGGCCTTTCAGCCTTCCGATGAAGCCGAATGTCTGTACTCCCCGACCGACATCTTCGCGTGTGACCACGGCTGACGGCAGGTCTCCTGGCTCGCGGGTCAACACCTTGCGTCGCCTTCCCGGGACCGAGATACCCAGTGGCTCGTGACGCAAGATTCGCCGCTTACAGTTGCGGGGGCAGCCGCGGCATTGGGGACAAGGTCCCCGCACCGCATTCCCTTTTCATCCCCTCGCGGGGAAACCGTCGCGAACATCTAGGATTACGATCAAGACGGAGTCAATGTGCAAGCTGCGGCGTTATTGCCACAGCGACCAACTTCCTTATTAACTTCCTTGGAGATGAGCATGGAAGGCGAGACCTTCCTCTGGCTGGTACGGCATGCGCCCGTCGACGGCGTCAAAGGGACGATCCATGCCACCGACGCGCCGGCTGATCTCGGCGATCGCCCGCAACTGGAAGCGTTGCGGCAGCGCCTGCCGCAGGATGCCGCGAGCTACGCCAGCCCATCGCGGCGCACGGTCGAGACCGCGCGTGCACTTGGGCTCGAGCCCAGGTTGGTGCCCGAATTCAGCGAGCAGAATTTTGGCGACTGGACCGGCCGGAATCATGACGAACTGGCCGCGACCGGTGGCGGGGACTATGCGCAATTCTGGAGCGATCCGGCGCGCGGAAAGCCGCCGGGCGGCGAAAGCTTTGAGGATCAGGTCGCGCGCGTCCGGCGCGGTCTATCGCAGATCGGCGCCGGCGCCGCAACGCTGGTCGTGCATTCCGGCACCATCCGCGCCGCGCTGTGCGTCGCGCTGGATCTCACACCGCAAGCGGCGCTGCGCTTCGTGATCGATCCGCTGTCGCTGACCCGGATCGATCGGCTCGCGACCGGCTGGCGCGTCGTCTCGGTCAATCAGCGTGTAGCCTGAGCCGGATCAGTTGGGCCGATCCGGCACATTGGCCTGCGCGAACGTCGCCATGCCGTTGTGAAGGCTGCACGCGAGCCGCACCAGCGGCAGCGCGATGGCGGCACCCGATCCCTCGCCGAGCCTGAGATCGAGGCTGATCAGCGGCTGCACGTTCAGCGCGCGCAGCACCAGCCGATGCCCCTGCTCCGCCGATTGATGCGACGGCAACAGGAACGGTTGACAGGACGGGTTCAGCCGCACCGCTGCCAGCGCCGCAACCGAGACTATGAAGCCGTCGATCAACACAGGGATGCGGCGCCGCGCGGCCGCAATAATGGCGCCGCAGATCGCCGCGATTTCGAGGCCGCCGACGGCACAGAGGACTTTTTCGGGCGCAGCACCCGCAACGCCGTGACGCGCAATCGCTGCATCGATCACGCCCGCCTTATGCGCACGCCCGGCCGCATCGATACCGGTGCCGCTGCCTGCGATCTCCTCCGCGCTCAGGCCGAGCAGGCACGCCGCAATCGCCGCCGATGTCGTGGTGTTGCCGATGCCCATCTCGCCGAAGATCAGGAGATCAGGTTGTTGTGCCTCCGCGCGCGCAACCGCGCGCCGACCGGTTTCAAAAGCGAATGCCAGCTCCGCCGGCGTGAGCGCGGCTTCGACGCTGAAGTCGCGCGTGCCGCTGCGCGGCTTATCGGTGACGATTCCGGCCATCTCCTCCGACGCCAGCGTGCCGGCGTCGACGACTTCCAGGCTGGAGCCAAGCTCACGCGCCAACACCGAGATCGCGGCGCCGCCAGAGGCGAAATTCGCCATCATCGCGATGGTCACGGCCTGCGGATAGGCCGAGACGCCCTGCGCGACGATGCCGTGATCGCCGGCAAAGATGATGATCGGCACCCGCGCAGCACGTGGCTGCTCGGTCGCCTGCAGGCCTGCAAGCTCGATCGCGAACTGCTCGAGCCGGCCGAGCGCACCGGTCGGCTTTGTCAGCTGCGCCTGGCGCTCGATCGCCATCTCGCGATGGACGGCAGAAATCTCGGCGCACTTCTTGTAAACCCATTCGGGGAGCATGCTGCCTCGCTTACGGCCTGCGCTTGAGAATGTAGCTGTCCATGATCCAGCCATGCCGCTCGCGCGCCTCTTGCCGCATCGCGACAATATGCGGGCCAACCTCGGCAAGGACGCCGGACATGACGATCTGATCGGGCATACCGAGATAGGCGCCCCACCAGATCTGCAAGCCCTCCGGATCGAGCGACTGGAACGCCGTGCCGCCGTCGAGCATCACGACCACGGTATCGACGCCCGAGGGCCAGCCGCCTTCGCGCAAGCGACGCCCCGTCGTGACGAGAAAAGGCTCACCGATGTCGTTGAGCGGCAGCGCATGCGCCGCGCACAGCGCCTGGATCGAGGTGATGCCGGGGATGACTTCGATGTGAGGCAACGGATTGAGCCGGCGCGCGATGCGTAGCGAGGAATCGTAGAGCGAGGGATCGCCCCAGATCAGCAGCGCAACCTTGCCTTCGCTTCCGAGACGATCTGCGATCGTCCGCGACCAGCTTGCTGCCACGGCATCATGCCAATCGTCCACGCCCTTGCGATAATCCGCTTCAGCGGCGTCGCGCACGGGAAGATCGAACTCGGCAATTCGCGTGGCTTGGTTGCTGAGCACATCGGCGCAGATCGTCCGCCGCAAATCAGCGAGATCGGATTTTGCGCTCCCCTTGCGCGGGATCAGGACGAAATCGGCCGCGTTGATCGCCGCAACCGCGGCGCGCGTCAGCTGCCCGGGATCGCCGCAACCGATGCCTATCAGGGAGAGCGTGAGCATCGCGAGTGGGGCGGCCATGACGGCCGCCCCTTGTCTCTTTAAGCCGCGTTATGCAGGCGCGGCGTGACGAGGCCGGGCGCCGTGACACCCCGCAGCGACTTCGCCAGCGCCAGCACGGCGAGATCGACGAGCGGCTCGATCACGATGACCAGCGCATAGGAGGCCGCGAACGTCGCGATGCTGGCGAGGTTGCTCATCGCAAAGCCGGAGCCATAGAGCGCCCAGAACGCCACCCAGGCGATGACGCCGGCCTGATAGGTCGTCGACAACGCCAGTGCCTGGCGATACCTGAGGTCAACATAGGCGGTGTTGCGCGCAATGATCCGCGTGGCGATCGCTTGGATCGCGAACAGCGGCACCAGCAGCGTCGTGACATTCATGCCATACTGCGGCAGATCCGGCGGCTCGAAGAACACACCTTGAAGCAGCAGGCCAAAGGCGAGACCGAAGGCCGCGGGCGCGGCGCCAAACAGCAGGAACAAGGTCGAGCCGAGAATGAAGTGCACCTCGGACACACCCACCGGGAAATGCGGCAGGATCTCGAAGAAGACGAAGACGAGGACTGTAGTAGCCAGCGTCCGCGCCGCGAACGAGCCGACGCCCTGCTCACGCACGGTCTCGACCGCGAGCTTCAAGGCAACGCCGCCTGCGGCGATGCCGGTTGCGTAACTCAACACGAGCTTGGCGCCCGTCACTATACCGGGTTCGATATGCATGGCTCAGATCCTTCCTGCCGTCACACCCGACGGCCTTGGCCTCAAAACATGCACGGCCGGTCTCCTGGCTCGCGGTTCACTGGGTACTCCGGCCTTCCCGAGCCTCGCGGCCCAGTGGCTGGTCGAAGTCCCTCACCGCTTACAGTCGCGGGGGCGGCTAGGGTTTTGGGCGCCGCAACTGGGTCCGCCCATCCCCATTCCCGATTATGCTCCGGCGCTTTGCGCCGCGTCGAGCACCATGCGTCTCCTGTGTGCCCCTTTCGCCAGCGGGGCGTCAAGGGGCGAGGCGCGGCCGGGGCGATCATGACGGATAATCCCCCGCCAGCGCACCGAACACGATGACGGCGGCGGTCGAGGCCGCGCCGCCGCGCGCAAGCTGCTCGGCAAGCTCGGCAATGGTGGTGCGGACCAGCCGCTCGTCGGACCGCCCGAGGGATTCGGCGAACAGCGCCGGGGTGGCTGGGGAGAGCCCGTGCTCGATCAATTTTGCGGCAAGCGCCGGGAAGGTGCGCCGGCCCATATAGACCACGGTGGTCGCTTCAGGGTCGGCCAGCGCCGCCCAGTTGAGGTTCTGCGGCAGCTCGCCGGTGACATCAGCCCCGGTCACGAACTGAACCCGGCGCGAGGTATGACGCCGGGTCAGGGGAATGCCGGCTTGTGCGGCGGCGACACAGGCCGAGGTGACGCCGGGAATGATCTCGTAGCCGATGCCGGCTTCGCGCAACGTCTCGAGCTCCTCCTCGAGCCGGCCGAAAATGCCGGCATCGCCCGACTTGAGGCGCACGACGCGCACGCCGGTTGCGGCATAGTCGACCAAGAGGCGGTTGACGTGGTGCTGCTTGGTCGACGGCCGCCCTGCCCGCTTGCCCACCGCGACGAGATTGGCGCCGGGCCGGGCCAGGTCGAGGATCGCGCCTGAGGCAAGATCGTCATAGAGCACGACATCGGCCTCGCGCAGCCGCGCGGCGCCCTTCACCGTGAGCAGCTCGGGATCGCCGGGGCCGGCAGAGACAAAAGAGACAAAACCGCTCACCGGTCCTCCGCGATCAGATGGAAGAACGTGCCGCTGGCGTAGCCGCGCCGCGAACCGGTCTCGGCGATGACCGCGCCGGTCGCATCGTGGACGACCGCCAGCGCCGTATCGGGCTGCGCAAGGATGGTCGAATAGTGAAACTCGTGGCCGCGCAGGCGCGCGCCGGCCTGATGCCCGGGCATGGGTGCTGCGAGCGCGGCGAGACGGTAGCCCAGATGCATGCGGCGTTTTGCAAAACTCGTCTCCAGTCCGAGCAGGCCCGCCATCTCGTGGCTGATACCGTCGGCGTCGGTCAAAGCGGTTCCCAGCACCATATAGCCTCCGCATTCACCGTGCACCGGCCGTGTCTCGGCAAAGGCACGCAGGCCCTTGCGGAAGCGCGCATTGGCGGCGATCTTGCCGGCATGAAGTTCGGGATAGCCGCCGGGCAGCCAGCATACGTCGGCGCTGGTGTCGGGCGCCTCGTCGGCAAGTGGCGAGAATGTCGAGATCTCCGCGCCCGCCGCGCGCCAGGCTTCCAGCATATGCGGATAGACGAACGAGAACGCGGCATCGCGGGCGAGCGCGATGCGCTGGCCGGGCGGCGTCACGTTGAGGCCGTTCGCGGCAGGCTGCGGCGACCAGCTGGCGGCCGACCGCAGCACCGCGTCGAGATCGACATGCTCGGCAACGAAGCGCGCGGCCTCGTCGATCAGCTTGCCGATCTCGGCCTGCTCCTCGGCCTGCACCAGGCCGAGATGGCGTTTCGGCAGGCTGATCTCGGCATGGCGCGGCAGTGCGCCGAACACGGCGATGCCGGCATCGTTGAGTGCGCGCCGCACCAGGTCTTGGTGGCGCGGGCTGGCAACGCGATTGAGCACGACGCCGGCGAGGCGCACGCCGGGGCGGTAGTCGCGAAGGCCTGCGGCGATCGCCGCGGCGGTTTGCGCCTGTCCCGATGGATCGATCACCAGCACCACCGGCCAGCCCAGCATCTCCGCGATGTCGGCGGTCGCACCGGTACCGGAGACACCGCGCGCGGCAACGCCGTCGAACAGGCCCATCGATCCCTCGGCGAGCACGACATCGGCGTCAGCGCCGCGGCTGACAAGATGCGCGATGGTGCCGCGATCCATCGCCCAGCTATCGACGTTGACGGAGGCACGACCCGTGGCTGCGGCGTGAAAGGCCGGATCGATATAATCGGGCCCGCTCTTGAAGCATTGCACGGTCAATCCGCGATGGCGCCAGGCACGCGCGAGCGCCAGCGTCAGCGTGGTCTTGCCGACGCCGGAGGCAGGCGCGGAGATGACGAGTCCTGCCGCCATCAGGATGCCTCCGGAAAGCGCGGCTCGGCGCCGACGGGGCGATAGCGACGGTCATAGTCGACCGCATAGAGCCGGCTTTCGTCGAAGTCCGCCGAGCCCAGCGTCCTGCCGACCAGGATCAGCGCGGTGCGCTCCATCTCGGCGCCGACGGCGGCATCGAGCGTTGCGAGCGTGGCGCGGACGATCCGCTGCTCCGGCCAGCTCGCGCGCCAGACGATCGCGACCGGACAATCCGCGCCGTAATGCGGCGTGAGTTCGGCGACGACCTTGTCGAGCAGATGGATCGACAGATGGATCGCGAGCACCGCGCCGGTCGCGGCGAAAGCGGCAAGCTTTTCGCCTTCAGGCATCGTACTGGCGCGGCCCGGCGTGCGTGTCAGCACCACGGTTTGGGCAAGACCCGGCAACGTCAGCTCAGTCTCCAGCGCAGCAGCGGCGGCCGAGAAGGAGGGAACGCCCGGCGTGATCGTATAGGGAATACCCAGCGCGCGCAGGCGGCGGAGCTGCTCGCCCATCGCCGACCAGATCGAGAGATCGCCGGAATGCAGCCGCGCGACGTCCTTGCCCTCCGCATGTGCGGCGGCGATCTCCGCGATGATCTCGTCGAGCGACAACGGCGCCGTGTTGACGATGCGGGCGCCGGGCGGGCAATGCGCGAGCACGCCCGCAGGGACCAGCGATCCTGCATAGAGGCAGACCGGACACGCCGCGATCAGGTCGCGTCCGCGCAGCGTCAGCAGATCGGGTGCGCCCGGCCCGGCGCCGATGAAATGCACGGTCATGCGCCATCTCCTTCCGCGATCGCGGCGGTCGCGGTGCGATCCTGCGAGACCGCACGCGTCGCAATCAATCGCGCGCGAGGACCGGCCACCGCCAGCGCTGCGGCTTCGGCGACCGATCCCGTGCCGAATTTTTCCGCGACGAGCTTTGACTGCGTCGACGTCTCGATGCCGGCCAGCATATCTGCCGGGACAGCCTTGATCGGCACGCCGCATTCGCGCGCGAGCTGTTTTAGCGCTTCCGCATCGGCCTTGTCGCTGACGGTCGCCACCGCGGCAAGGCCTTCGGGACCGCCGGCCGCCAGCAGTGCTTCACGCAGCGAAGCCAGCGTCACATCCCTTCTGAATCCGAGCCCGGCGACCTTCATCGGACCGTACTCCACTGCACCACAGGCCGCGCCGCCTCCCACGACCGGTAGCGGCCGAGGGGAGCGGCATGGGCGATGTCGACCCGCATCAGCTCGCCGCCGTGGCGCTGATGCAGCTCGCCGAGCAGCGCTTCCGTCTCCAGCGTGACGGAATGCGCGACCAGACGTGTCCCCGACGCGAGCTGCGACCAGATCGCATCGAACATCGCGCGATCGAGGCCGCCACCGATGAAGACGGCATCCGGCGGCTCCAGCGCAGCAAGAGCCTCGGGGGCGGTCCCCGTGATGACAGTGATCCGGTGCGCCAATCCGAACGCCGTCGCATTGCTGCGGATGTTGGCAGCGCGGTCCTCGCGCGCCTCGATTGCCGCCGCCGTCCCACCGCACAGCGCCCACTCGACCGAAATCGAACCCGAGCCGGCGCCGATGTCCCACAACCGTTCGCCGGGACATGCTGCCAGCGCCGAGAGCGCCAGCGCCCGCACCGGCCGCTTGGTGATCTGGCCGTCGTGGATGAAGAGATCGTCCGGAAGCCCCGAGCTACGGGGAAGACCCTGTGCGCCTGTCGCCTCAACGGCGACCGCAACCAGGTTGCCAGCGAGATCACCGGCAAAGCTGTGCGCACGATGCTCTCTGATGCTTTCGCGCGGGCCGCCGAGCGCGGCGAGCGTCCAGAATGGTGACGCGCCCCATCCGCGCGCCGTCAGCCATTTTGCGAGATCACCGGCCGCTCTCCCGTCGCGCACGAGACAAATGATGCGCCTATCTCGCGCCAGATGTGGCACCAGACGCTCGAACGGCGCGGCGTGCAGGCCAAGGCAGGCAATTCCTTCGAGGCGCCAGCCGAGACGCGCGGCAGCGAGCGAGAAGGTCGAGGGCGACGGATGCGCGATCCACTCGTCCCCATCGAGCTTCTCGGCGAGACTCGCACCAGCGCCATGCCAGAACGGATCGCCGGAGGCGAGCACCGCCGTCGGCGTGCCGCGGCAGCTCAGCACGATGTTGGCGTCGAACGGCATCGGCCACGGACGCCCGCGCGCCCCAACGCCGGCAAGCGCAAGATGCCGTTCGCCGCCGAAGACAGTTTCGGCTTTGGCAAGCGCCTTTCGGCTTGCTTCGGACAGCCCGGCAAGGCCATCTTCGCCGATACCGATGATGGTCAGCCAGGGATCAGACATGATGCACGCCCTCATTCTGGGCGGAACTGCCGATGCGGGCCTGCTCGCGACGGAGGTCGCGCGCGCCGGCATCGATGCCGTCTATTCCTATGGCGGTCGCACCCGCGTGCCGGCCGATCAGCCGCTGCCCACCCGCATCGGCGGCTTTGGCGGCGTGAGCGGGCTCGCCGACTACATCCACGATGAAGGCATCACCCATGTGATCGACGCGACGCATCCCTTCGCGGCCGAGATGAGCCGTAATGCCGTCGAGGCCTGCGCGGAAACCGGCACGCCGCTGATCGCGCTCGAACGCTCGCCCTGGACGAAAGTGCCCGGCGACAATTGGATCGAAGTCGCTGACGTCACCGCCGCGGTCGCCGCGCTGCCCGAGGCGTCGGCAAAAGTGTTCCTCGCCATCGGCCGCCAGCACATCGCGCCGTTCGCGGGGAAACCGCAGCATGCCTATACGCTGCGTTTCGTCGATCCGCCTGAGGCGCCCCTGCCCTTTGCCGCCGATGTGATCGTGTCGCGCGGGCCATTCACGCTCGATGGCGAGCTGGAGATGATGCGCACGCGCGGCACCACGTGGAACGTCGCCCGCAATTCCGGCGGCGATGGCGCGCGCGCCAAGATCGATGCGGCCCGCATGCTCGGCGTGCCCGTGATCATGATCTCGCGGCCAAAATTGCCCGAACGCCAACGGGTCGAGAGCGTCACTGAAGTGATGCAGTGGCTCGGTCATCGGACCTGCCTCGGCGCATAGACCCAGCGGCCGACGCGGCGCGTCTGCGAATTGCCGACGATGACAAGCGTGCGCATGTCGGCCATCTCGGGTGTCGCGTCGTTCAGCGTCACCGTCTCGATCCTCTCGTCGGCAGCACTGATCGCGCGCGCGAAAATGACGAGGCGCTCGCCGCAGCCGGCCTCCTTCAGCAGCGCCAGCGCGCGGCCAAAGCCCTCAGGCCGGCTGGCCGAGCGGGGATTGTACATCGCAATCGCAAAATCAGCTTCCGCGGCCAGTCGCAGCCGCTTCTCGATCACCGCCCATGGCTTGAGATTATCGGAGAGATTGATCGCGCAGAAATCATGGCCGAGCGGCGCACCGGCGCGCGCGGCCGCCGCCAGCATCGCGGTGATGCCGGGCAGCACGCGGATCGGCAGCTCGCGCCATTGCGGCGCCTGTTCGAGCGCCTCGAATACGGCCGAGGCCATCGCAAAGACGCCGGGATCGCCGGACGATACGACGACGACTTGACCACCTTCGGCCGCAAGCCGCAGGGCCTCGCTCGCGCGTTGCAGCTCCTCGCGATTGTCCGACGGATGCAGGGTGAGCCCCGGCCGGAGCCGCACGCGTGCGACATAGGGCGCGTAGCCCAGAACATCGGTCGCGGCGGCGAGCGCAGCGGAGACCTCCGGCGTCACTAACGCGTCGCTGCCCGGGCCGAGGCCCGCGATGGTCAGCGTGCCCGTCATTCGGCGGCGTCCGGATGCCGGCCCTTGCCGTGCACCAGCACGATCGCGAAGTAAGGACAATCAGCGGCATCGACCTCAGCGAGCCGCACCACACGTTCGTCCGGCATGGTGCCACGCTCGACCAGCCAGGCATCGTCGAGCCGGCCGGCAGCCGCGAGCGCGCGGCGCACTTTTGCGAGATTGCGGCCTGTCTTCATGATCACGAGCGCATCGGAATCGCGCATGCGGCGTTCAAGCTCGGGCTCAGTGAGCGTGCCCATCAGCACCGTCGTCACGTCGTCGCCGAGCGCGATCGGCTGTCCGACGCCGTTCCAGCAGCCGACCATGCCGGGAATGCCGGCGATTACCTCGATCTCGACACGGCCTTGCAGGCGCGTGTGCAGATGCATGAAGGAGCCGTAGAAGTAAGGATCGCCCTCGCAGAGCACGACGACGTCGACTGCGCGCGAAAGCCGCGCCAGGCGCTCGGCCCATTCGTCGTAGAAGCCGGCGAGCAGCTGGACATATTCAGGGCTGTCGAAGGCGATCTCCGTCGTCACAGGATATTCCATGGGATATTCGGTGACGTCGGCAGCCAGCATGCCCTCGACGATGCGTCGCGCCTGACCGGGCCGGCCCTTCTTGCGGAAATAGGCGACGTGCTTCGCAGCGCGCACCGTGCGATCGGCACGGACGCTCATGAGATCGGGGTCGCCGGGGCCGAGACCGCAGCAGATGACGCGTCCCATCTCTATTCGCTCCGGCTCGCCAGCGCGTTCACGGCAGCGACCGTGATCGCGGAGCCGCCGAGGCGGCCTTCCACCGTCAGCGTCGGCACTGGTGGATCAGCCATCAACGCCGCCTTTGACTCAGCCGCGCCGACGAAGCCGACCGGGCAGCCGATGATCGCCGCGGGCCGCGGACAGTTTTGGTCTTCCAGCATGTTGAGCAAATGAAACAGCGCGGTCGGCGCGTTGCCGATCGCGACGATGGCGCCGCTCAGATGCGGCCGCCACAGCTCCAGCGCCGCGGCCGAACGCGTGTTGCGCATGGATTGCGCAAGCGCCGGCACCGCCTCGTCGCCGAGCGTGCAGATCACGGCATTCGCCGCAGGCAGTCTCGCGCGCGTAATACCCTCGGAAACCATCCGCGCGTCGCACAGGATCGGCGCGCCCTTCTGCAGGGCCGCGCGCGCAGCGGTCGCCATACCGGGCGTAAAACGGATATGCGCCTCCAGGCCCACCATGCCGGCAGCGTGGATCATCCGCACCACCACCTGCTCCTCGTCCGGCGTGAAGCGGGCAAGATCGGCCTCGGCCCGGATGGTCGCAAAGGACTGCCGGTAGATCGCCGCGCCGTCGGTCTCGTAAGTGTACGGCATCAGTGACCTCCGACCAGGATGGAGGGATCGCTGACGATGTCGGCGCCGTTCAGGCCGCGCAGGACCGGCTCATCGCGGGTCGAGCCGTTGCGAACGAGATTGAAGCCGGCGCTGGTCGCAACCAGCGTCACCGCGGATGCGCCGGAACGCGCGCAGCCTTTGGCACAGCCGGAGACGTGAAGCTGCATGTCGAGCGCGATGCGCGGCGCAAGCGTGGCTGCGAGTGCGCGCGCGTCGGCATGGGCCTCGCGGCAGCGCGGGGCCCCGCTACAGGCGATGACGCGAAGCGCCGGATCGTAGGGCTCGGTGATGAGGCCCGCCCCGCTCGGCATCTCGCGCTTGCCTTCGCTCAGCACCATCCGCCACGGCGTCATGCGCAGCGCATGACCGCAGCCGGAGAATTGATGAAGCGTCGTGTGCAGCATCTGCCCGAACGCGACGCCGACCAGGGCGCCATGCGGATAATGCCCGGGCCGCGACGCCGCCATCACGGGCGCAGGCTCGGTCTCGCCGCTCAACGTCCCGGGCAGTGCCGCGCCGGCCGCGATGTGGGCCGCCATGCGCCCTCGCCCGCCTTTCGCGCCGCCTGACGTAATGAACCAGTTCGCGAGCGCCAGCGCCGTGCTCACCGCCTGTCCGCGCGCGACGGAGCGGCCGAACCTCGCGCCATCGGCCCGGACCAGGAGCCGGCCGCCCCGATCGCGCTCGATGCGCACGTCCGCGGAATCGCCGGCGAGCACGCGCGACGTCCCGTCGTCGATGGCGAAGCCGAATTTGGTGGGAAGGCCGAGCGCGCTGTCGGCAAGCGCTTCTTCCAGTTCGGCAGCGAGCGCCTGCGTTTCGTCGCCGACATTCCAGAACGGCGTCACCAGAATGTTGCGGCGGGCTTCGATCTCTGTATCGGGATCGAGCAACCGCAAGCCCGCAAGGCCATCGAGCAACGGCCGATGGCCCTGTTCGTTGACGCCTCTGATCTGGAGGTTGGCGCGGCTCGTCACATCGATGAGACCGTTGCCGTAGCGCTCGGCGAGCTCCGCAAGCCCGGCGACCTGCCCGGCTTCAAGACGGCCGCCGAACGGGCGCACGCGGACCACGAGCCCGTCGCCCGATTGCATCGGGCGCAGCGCGCCGGGACACCAGCCCTTGACCACGGATGCGCTCATGATGCCTCCCGCAGCGCAGCCGCAATCGAATTGCGGCGCGTTCGCCAGAGTGAAGCTTCATGCAGGCGCGTGAAGCAGGCCTCCATCGCGGCGAGCGCCGCCGGATTTTCGCGAGCCATGAAGTCGCGGATTTCGGCGCTGCCCAGCGTCGCATCGTAATAGAGATCGAACAGATGCGGCGGCACGGCGCCCGCCAGATGCGCGAAGGCCGCCATGTGCTCGAGCGTCGCTGTGATTTCGGCGGCGCCGCGAAAGCCGTGGCGCATCATGCCGGCGATCCAGGCCGGGCTGGCCGCCCGTGCGCGGACGACGCGCGAAATCTCTTCCGTCAGCGTGCGCGCGTGCGGCTGCTCGGGCCGCGTCGTATCGAGATGGTAGAGCGAGGGTCCCGCCGCGCCGAGATGCGTGGCTGCCGCCGCGATACCGGCTTCATGCGCGGCATAGTCGGCAGCGAGCAGCAGATCGGTTTCCGGCAAATCCTGCACATGAACGAAAGCATCGGCGGATGCGAGCCGCGTCTCGATGCCGGCGCGATCCTGCTGCATCGTACCGTCGGCGGAAAACGCCCAGGACGATGCGGACAGCCAGGCTTCGCCCGCAGCGTCGCGCGTCTCGGCCGTGAAGACATCGGGGATCGCCGACAGGCCGACGCCGTATTGTCCGGGGCGCGGCGCGAAGACGCGGGAGGCGCGGTGGCGATAGGGATTCTCCTCGCCCTCATCCTCACGCGCGGCGAGCGCCTCGGCCGCGGCCTCGAACAATTGCGCAAGGCCGGAGAAGACGTCGCGGAACAGGCCCGACACGCGCAGCGTGACGTCGATGCGGGGACGGCCGAGCTCGGCCGGCGCGATGATGTCGTAGCCGGTGACGCGGCCGGAAGCGTGATCCCAGCGCGGCGCAAGACCGGCCAGATGCAGCGCCATCGCAAATTCCTCGCCCGCGGTCCGCATCGTCGCCGAGCCCCAGAGATCGACGACGAGTCCCTTCGGCCAGTCGCCGTGATCCTGCAAGTGACGGCGCAGGAGCTCTTCCGCGAGCTTGATCCCCTGCGCATGCGCCGACGGCGTCGGCACGGCCCGCGGATCGACGGCGAAGAGATTGCGTCCCGTCGGCAGCACGTCCTGACGCCCGCGATAGGGCGAGCCCGACGGCCCCGGCGCGATACGCTGGCCTGCGAGCGCGGCACGCAGCGTGTCCCGCTCCGCTTCCCCGCAGGCGCCGCGGCCGAACACGTGCAGGCCGTCACCGAACTGGCTTTCCTTGAGATCGCAGACGAAGCGATCGATCCGCGGAATGGCTTCCGCCGGCGCAGCCGAGACATCCAGACCAAGATCGTCTTCGAGGCCCGCGGCACGCGCCTCATCACGGATCGCCGCGATCAGCCGCTGCCGGCGCGCGGGATCGAGACCATCAGCCGTCGAATATTCGTCGAGCAAACGTTCGAGCCGGCGCAGGCCTTCCGGCACCGCGGATTGTTCGAGCGGCGGCGGCAGATGGCCGATCGTGACGGCCCCGATGCGCCGCTTGGCCTGCGCGGCCTCGCCGGGATCGTTGACGATGAAGGGATAGATGACGGGGAGATCGCCGATCAGGGCTTCGGGCCAGCACGCAGACGACAGCGCCACGGATTTTCCGGGAAGCCATTCCAGCGTGCCATGCGCGCCCATGTGCACGACGGCATCAATCCCCTGCCCACCGAGCCAGAGATAGAACGCGACGTAGGCGTGCCGCGGCGTGCGGGCGAGATCGTGATAGTCGGTATCGCGCGTGCTCGCATCGCCGCGCTCCGGCTGGACCGCGATAATCGACCGGCCGCATTGGATCGCCGCAAAATGGAACGCACCGTCGCGGCAGCTCGGATCGCTCTCCGGCGCGCCCCAGGCTTGTGCCAGATCATCCTGCAAGACTTGCGGCAGGCGCGAGAGTGCCGCGCGATAGTCGGCGACGCTCCAGGTCAAATTCTGCTTCAGCAGCGTTTGCCCGAGCCCATCGATCGGCGCGACATCGAAGCCGGCCTCCGCGAGGTCGGACACCAATGCTTCGACTGACGCCAGCGCATCGAGCCCGACCGCATGCGCGATCTGGTGCGGACGGCCCGGATAGTTCGAGAGCACGATCGCCATGCGCTTCTCGGCTGTCGGCTTCTCCGCGAGGCGCCACCAGGCCGCGACGCGCGCGATAACGGCCGACACACGCTCCTCATCGGGCCTGTGTGCCAGATGCGAGAATTGCAGATCGGGATCGCGCTCCGCCGCCGACTTGAAGCTCACCACGCCGGTGAACACGCGGCCATCAACCTCGGGCAGCACCACGTGCATCGCGAGATCGCCGGGCGACAGGCCACGCAACGATTCCACCCAGTCCTCGCGCCGCGCCGATGAGAGCGCGACCTGGAAGACGGGACACGACGCAGCATCGAACGGCGTCGTGCCGTCCCCGCCTATCGCCGAGAACGCCGTCGCGTTGACGATCGCGGCCGGAGGATTCTTGGCAAGATAGTCCCGCAGCCAATCCGCGACGCCCGCGCCCTTCAGGGAGGTGACGAACACGCCTTGCGCGTCAAAGCCCTTCTCGCGCAGCGCGGCGATCAGGGCATCGACAGGGCCCGTATCCGCAGCGGTGAGATAGGAGCGATAGAACGTCACCAGCGCGCGCGGCTTCCCTTCCCCGCTCGGCGCGGCAATGACACCGCGTTCGGGATCGTAGAAACCCATCTCCGGCACGGTCATCTCGCCGATAACAGGACCTGCATAGAGGCCCGATGCCAGCGCGAGCTGCGCAATTGCCGCTTGCGCCGCGACCGGACCGCCGGTGTCGCAGAGCACCTTGAGCCGCCGCAGCGTCGAGACCGGCAATGTCGAATAGGCATCCAGCCGCGTGTCGTCACGGCCATCGGCCGGCAGCACGGCCAGCACGATGTTCCGATCTTTTGCCAGTTGCTGGAGCGCCGCAAGGCCATACGGCCAGTAGGACTCACCGCCGATCAAGCGCACCAGAATGCCGCGCGCCTGCGACAGCGTGCGCTCGACATAGGTGTCGATCGACAGCGGATGACGCAGCTCCGCGAGATTGGCGAGCCGCAGCGACGGCAGGCTGTCGCGGCCCCGCCGCCAGCCGGCCGCGAACGCGGCAAGATCGGAATCCGAATACGAGAGCACCACGAGATCGGCCGGGTCCTGGCCGATGTCCCTTGGCGTCGCGGTCTCCTCGAGACCGCGGCTCTCGCGGAAGACGACGTGCATCAGATACCAAGTCCTGTCCTGATCGCTGCCTCGTCGATATCGCCGTGCTCGCCGATCACGACGAGTTTCGACTGCCTGAGGCCTGCGCCCCACGGCTTGTCGAACTGGTGGCGCACGCGCTCGCCGACCGCTTGCAGCAACAGCCGCATCGGCTTGCCCGCGACCGCGATGTAGCCCTTGGCGCGCAGCACGTTCTGCTCGCGTGCCAGACGCTGAACGGATGCGACCAGCGCATCGACGTCCGCAACCTCGGGAAGGTCGATCACGACGGAGGCAAAATCGTCGTGCTCGTGTTCCTCCTCGCCGTCATGATGCGACGGACGGGCGGCGAGATCGTTCTCGGCGGCAGCGCCGAGACCGAGGATGACGCGCGCATCGATCGCGCCGTCAGTGATGGGCAGCATCGGTACACGGCGCGGCATCTCGGCGGTGATCGCCGCCTTGGCCGCTTCGATGCCTGCGCTGCCCGCGAGGTCCGCCTTCGTGAGCAGCACGATATCGGCGCACGCAATCTGGTCCTCGAACACTTCCGACAGCGGCGTCTCGTGATCGAGATTTTCGTCCGCCGCGCGCTGTGCTTCGACTGCATCCGGGTCCGGCGCAAAACGCCCGGCTGCGACAGCCTCGGCATCGGCCAGCGCGATCACGCCATCGACCGTGATGCGCGAACGGATCTCCGGCCAGTCGAATGCCTTCAGCAGCGGCTTTGGCAACGCCAGGCCCGAGGTCTCGATCAGGATGTGATCGGGCCGCACCGGGCGCGCCAGCAACTTCTCCATGGTCGGAATGAAATCGTCGGCCACGGTGCAGCAGATGCAGCCATTGGCGAGCTCGACGATGTTCTCTTCCGGACAGTTCGCGTCGGCGCAGGATTTCAGAATCTCGCCGTCGACGCCCTCGCTGCCGAACTCGTTGACGAGCACGGCGAGCTTCTTGCCATTGGGGTTCGCGAGCAGATGCTGGATCAGCGTGGTCTTGCCGGAGCCGAGGAAGCCCGTGACGATCGTGACCGGGACTTTTGCGAGCGAATTCATTCTGCGGCCTCTGGCACGATGGTCATGGGAGGAATACGAGCAAGCGATTGCTTGCGGAAGATTTCAGGACGGCTGCGCCAGGGCACGAGGCCGTCGGGCGCGGCCGCATAGGCCGCAGCGCCAGCGACCACATCCTGCGCATTCGCGTCCGACAGGCGGCCATAGACATAGGACCAGCGGCCGGGCGCGCTGAGCGCGACCGAGCAGCCCTGGCTGCATGCAGACAAGCATTCGACCGGAACCACGTTGACGCCTTCGGGCACGCCGGCCTCGAGGATCGCGCCATGCAGTCGCTTGCCGGGCGTCATCTCGCCCTCGGTGGGCGTCTCGCCGGCGCGGCAGGTGATGCAGACGTGAAGTGTAACGGTCATCGCCTCTTCCATGATAAACATCGGGAGGCGATGAGGCACACGGACCCTGACTTGAGAGGCCCGTTTCCCCGTCGCGGAACACCCCGTCCGCCGGTCCAAAACTCGTCCGCGCTGGCAGGTCTCCCGGCTTGCGGAGCAGGGCTTTTGCCCTTCGATCCCCGCCTTCCCGATCCCCTCGGGGATCAGTGGCTTTGGGCATCTCTCCGGTCACGGTCGCGGGGGCGGCTGCATTTTGGATCCAAATCTTGCCGATTCGGACCCTATCGCATTCCCTCTTCGCCTGTCATAGGACAGGAACCAACGCCGGGCCACCATTTGCCCCCGGCCGCCTCTTGTCAAGCCGAAGGACCGGGACCGATGACACCTGAACCGGAGACCCAAACAGCCGAGGAAACCGACGCCCGGCACGCCGCGAAGATGGCGAAGAAGAAGGCCGCCCGCGACAAGATCATGGCGACCAAGAGCGGCGAAAAGGGCCTCATCATCGTCCACACCGGCGCCGGCAAGGGCAAGTCCTCCTCGGCGTTCGGCATGATCGTGCGCTGCGTTGCCCATGGCTTCCCCTGCGCGGTCGTGCAGTTCATCAAGGGCGCCTGGGATACCGGCGAGCGGCGCCTGCTCACTGGCCATTTCGGCGATCTCTGCCAGTTCCACGCCATGGGCGAAGGGTTCACCTGGGAGACGCAGGACCGCGCCCGCGACGTCGCCGCGGCGCGCGCCGGCTGGGAGAAGGCCAAAGAGCTGATTCTTGATGCGAACCTGCGCATGGTCGTGCTCGACGAGATCAACATTGCGCTGCGCTACGACTATCTCGACATCGCCGAAGTGGTCGAGTTCCTGACCACGCAAAAGCCGCCGATGACGCATGTCGTGCTCACCGGCCGCAACGCCAAGGACGAACTGATCGAGATCGCCGATCTCGTCACCGAGATGACGCTGGTCAAGCATCCGTTCCGCTCCGGCATCAAGGCGCAGGCCGGCGTCGAATTCTGAGCAGTCGATGGCACGCGCGCTGATGATCCAGGGGGCCGGCTCGGACGTGGGCAAATCGCTCATCGTCGCCGGCCTCGCGCGCGCCTTCACGCGCCGCGGTTTGCGCGTGCTCCCCTTCAAGCCGCAGAACATGTCGAACAATGCCGCCGTCACCGTCGACGGCGGCGAGATCGGCCGCGCGCAGGCGTTGCAGGCCCTCGCCGCCGGTGTCGAGCCGCACACCGACATGAACCCGGTGCTGCTCAAGCCCGAGACCGATGTCGGCGCCCAGGTCGTCGTTCAGGGAAAGCGCATCGCCACCGCCCGAGCGCGCGAATACGCGGCGATGAAGCCGTCACTGATGGGCGCGGTGCTGGAGAGCTTCGAGCGGCTGAAGGCGCGCGCGGATCTGGTGCTGGTCGAGGGCGCCGGCAGCCCGGCCGAGGTGAATTTGCGCAAGGCCGACATCGCCAATATGGGCTTTGCGCGCAAGGCCGACGTACCGGTCGTGCTGGTCGGCGATATCGACCGCGGCGGCATCATCGCCCAGCTGGTCGGCATCAAGACGGTGATCGAGCCCGACGATGCCGCGATGATCCGGGGTTTTGTCATCAACAAGTTCCGCGGCGATCCCACGCTGTTCGACGACGGCTACAGACTGATCGAAGCGAAGACCGACTGGCGCGGCTTCGGCGTGCTGCCCTGGTTTGCCCGCGCCGGCGAGCTGCCGGCCGAAGATGCGCTGGGCCTGAGCGACGCGCGCAAGCCCGGCCAATGCAAGATCGCGTGCCTGGCGCTGTCGCGGATCGCCAATTTCGACGATCTCGATCCGCTCAAGCTCGAGCCGGGCGTTGATCTCGTGATGGTGCGCCCGGGCGAGGCCATTCCGGGCGACGTGCGCCTCGTCATCATCCCGGGCTCAAAGTCCACCCGCGGCGATCTCGCTTTCCTGCGCGCGCAGGGCTGGGACATCGATCTGCTCGCGCATCACCGCCGCGGCGGCCATGTGCTCGGCCTCTGCGGCGGCTATCAGATGCTCGGCCGCAGCGTTTCCGATCCTGATGGCATTGAAGGCCCCGCGGGCGACACGCCGGGTCTTGGGCTTCTGGATGTCGAGACGGTGATGAGCCCGCAGAAGACGCTGACGCGTGTCGCGGCTATGCATGCCGCAACGGAGCAGCCGATCGAGGCCTATGAAATCCACATCGGTCGCACCGACGGACCCGATCGCGCCCACCCGTTCGCGATACTGAACGGCGAGCCGGAAGGCGCAGTCTCCAGCGATGGTCGTGTACAGGGCAGCTATCTGCACGGCCTGTTCACGTCGGACGATTTCCGCAGGGCGTATCTGGCCAAGCTCGATATTCCCGCAGGCGACGAACCCTATCACGCCAGGGTCGAGAGCGCGCTCGATGCCCTCGCCGATCACATCGAAGAGCATCTCGATGTCGAAGGCCTGCTCGCGCTAGCACGCTAGCACCTCCGCAAGGCGCGTCCATTCGGCTTCACTGCCGGGAAGTCCCAGCCGCAGCCAAGCCGGCTGTTGCGCGAACAGGCGCGACCAGATGTGGCCGCACGCCAGCTTTTCCTGTGCGGCAAGTGCGTCAGGTGTTTCATAGAGACGAAACAGCGACGTGCCGCCGACGAGCCGCCAGCCTTGCGCTTGCGCCATGGCGTCGAGGCGAACACAATCCCGCGCAAGGCGCGCTGACGTCGCTTCGGACCAGGCGTCATCACGCAATGCGCGGCAGCCGATCGCGATCGCCGCACCCGAGACCGGCCATGGACCCGACATCGCGCTGAGCCTTGCGATTTCGCCCGCATGGCCGATCGCGAAGCCAAGCCGCAGGCCGGCGAGACCATAAAACTTTCCGAACGAGCGCAGGATCAGCAATCCCGGATGATCCTCCTCCGGCGCAAGCGAGAGCTGCGGAACGGCATCGGCAAAGCTCTCGTCGACGACGAGCCGGCCGACGCGCGGCAGCAGCGCCAGCAAATCCTTTGGCGTCCGGCACCGGCCATCGGGATTGTTGGGATTGACGACGATGGCGAGATCCGCGCCTGCGAGAGCGTCGAACTCTTCGACCTCCTGGACGTCCCAGCCCGCGGCCGACAACACCCCGGCATATTCATTGTAGGTCGGCGCGAGGACGCGTGCGCGGCCGGGTGGCGCGAGTTGCGGCAGCAATTGAATGGCGGCCTGCGCGCCGCCGAGCGCGACGATCGGAGCACTCGTGCGATAGGCGTGCCGCGCCGCCTGATGCAAGGCGTCGATCTCGGCGCGCGACGGCAACGCGCTCCACGCGCGCGCACTCACCTCGCCCACGGGATAAGCCAACCGGTTGATCCCGGTCGACAGGTCGATCCAGTCCTCCGCACGCCCGCCAAAATGCTGCTGGGCCAGATCGAGATTTCCACCGTGCTCGCGCATGCCCCGTTCTTTCACGCGAAGGCCAGGATCGCAAGCGCACCGGCGAGCAACAGCATGGCGCGGCGGTAGACCGCCAGCCCCTCACTGATGTCGGCGGCAAGCGGATCGCGCGCGCCTTCGTTTAGCCAAGGCTCGTTCGTGATGCTGCCGTGATAGATGCGGGGCCCGCTAAGCCGCACGCCAAGCGCACCGGCCATGGCCGCTTCCGGCCAGCCGGCGTTGGGCGAGCGGTGACGGCGCGCGTCGTGCGTCATGCAGGACAGTGCGTCCGATCGGCGTGGTGCGAGCAGCACGAAGAGAAACCCGGTCAGGCGCGCCGGAATGAAGTTGGCGACATCGTCGATGCGCGCCGCGGCCCAACCGAATGCTTCGTGGCGTTCGCTGCGATGGCCGATCATGGAGTCCAGCGTGTTGATCGCCTTGTAACCCAAAATGCCGGGCAAGCCGAACAGCGCGCCCCAGAACACCGGCGCCACGATGCCGTCGGAGGCGTTCTCGGCAAGGCTCTCGATCGCCGCGCGCGCGATGCCGGCTTCATCCAGCACCGCGGGATCACGGCCGACGATGCGCGAGACCGCGTCGCGCGCGGCGGCGATGTCGCCGGCCTGCAGAGGATGTGCGACCGCAGCGACATGATCATGCAGCGAGCGCAGCGCGACCAGCGGCCAGGCCAGCACGCCGACCAGCACGATCTGGATCCAGCCTGAGGGAAGCAAGGACTGAAGCGCCCAGCCGAGCGCGACCGAAACCGCAATCACCAGAAGCGCCCCGGCGATGCCAGTGGCGCGGCGCAGCGCCGGCGGATCGGACGCGCGATTCCAGGTGGCGTCGATGGCGCCGATCAGCCATCCGAGCCAGGTCACGGGATGACCAATCCGCGCGAACAGCCACGACGGCCAGCCCGAAAGGGCATCCACCGCCATCGCCACCACCATCGCGCCCGCAAAGCCCACGCCTGCCTCCTGTCCCGCCCCTGTTGCGCAAAGCTAGGGGCGAGCGCAAGCCCCCGGCCGCCTGATTTCGGCTTTGTCTTTGGCCGCGTTTGGTGATTAGTCAGGCCCACAGGAGACTTTTGTGGCCATCATCTTGATCACGGGCGGAGCACGATCGGGCAAGAGCAAGCGTGCGGAAATGCGCACGCGCGCCTTTCCCGGGCAGCCCGTCTATGTCGCGACGGCCGAAGCGCTCGATGCTGAAATGGAGGCGCGCATTGCGAGACATCGCGCGCGCCGCGGAACCGACTGGATCGAGCGAGAGGTGCCGCTCGATCTCGTGCCCGCGCTGATGGCGAGCGATGGCGGTGGCGCAAGGCTGGTGGACTGCCTGACGCTGTGGCTCTCCAACCTGATGCATGCCGAGCGAGACTGGGAACGCGAGGTGACCGAGCTCGCCGGCGCCCTGCCCCGCCTCAAGAGCCCCGTCGTCTTCGTCACCAACGAGGTCGGCCTCGGCATCGTGCCCGACAACGCGCTGGCGCGCAGCTATCGCGACGCTGCCGGGATCATGAACCAGGTCATCGCGGCAGCCGCTGACGAGGTCGAGTTCGTGGTCGCCGGCCTGCCGATGAAATTGAAATGATGCCGCGCGCCGAGCTTCTCAAGGACATCATCGCCGATCTCAGGATGGCGGCATGTTTCGTAACGATCCTTCCCGTCGCATCGACGAAGCCCGCGGCTGACGGCGCCGTCGCGCGCGCGACCTGGGCGCTTCCCCTCGCCGGACTGCTGGTCGGCCTTGCCGGCGCGTTCGTCTATAAGGTCGCGATCCGGTTTGGGCTGACACCGAACCTTGCCGCCCTGCTCACGTTGGCCACGACCGCCCTCATCACCGGCGCGTTGCACGAGGACGGGCTTGCCGATACCGCCGACGGTCTCGGCGGCGGGCGCACGCGCGAACGCAAGCTCGAGATCATGCGCGACAGCCGGATCGGCACCTACGGTGTCTGCGCGCTGATCCTGTCGTTCGGCCTGCGCTGGAGCGCGCTTGCGGCAATCGCAAGTCCCTGGGCCGTCGCGCTGGCGCTGTGCGCTGCGCATGCCGCCTCGCGCGCGGGCGTGCCGGCTTTCATGTCGCTTGTTCCCCCGGCGCGTCCGGACGGGCTTTCGGCGAGCGCCGGAGCGCCGCCGGGCCGCAGCGTCGCCATCGCCTTTGCCGTTGGAACGCTCGCTCTCGTTCTCGCGTTGGGGCCGGGCAAAGCGCTGGTCGGCCTGATCCTGCTGTCGCTCGCCGGCCTGCTGCTGGCGCGGCTTGCGATCCGTCAGATCGGCGGGCAGACCGGCGACATCCTCGGCGCTTTCGAGCAGATTGGCGAGATCCTGATCCTGCTGGTCGCGGCTTCCTTCCAGATGGGACGCTGACGTCATGGTCGAGTTCGACGACGCCTTCCGCCAACATCTGCGCGAGCTGTTCGTGTGGCGCCGTGACGTGCGCCGCTTTCGCAGCGATTCGCTGCCGGAAGGCGCCATCGACCGCCTGATCGAAACCGCCTGCCTGTCGCCCTCGGTCGGCCTGAGCCAACCCTGGCGCTTCGTTACCGTTGACGACAACGCACGGCGCCGCGCCGTGATCGATGACTTCAAGGCGTGCAATGCCGACGCTTTGAATGCGTATGCGGGCGAACGCGCGGCGCGCTATGCCACGCTCAAACTATCGGGCCTCGAACAGGCCCCCGGCCACCTCGCCGTGTTCGCGGACAAGGCCAGCGATATCGGCCACGGCCTCGGCCGTGCGACGATGCCGGAGACGACGGAATATTCCGTGGTCGCCGCCATCACCGCGATGTGGCTCGCCGCGCGCGCCGAGGGCATCGGGCTCGGCTGGGTGTCGATCCTGACCCCCGCGCGCATCCACACCATTCTCGACGTGCCTGGGACCTGGAAGTTCATCGCCTATCTCTGCATCGGCTATCCCGAGGTCGAATGCGACCAGCCCGAGCTCGAGCAAGCAAAATGGGAGCAACGGCGCGGCGCAGGTGAGTTCACGCTACGGCGTTGAGATGCCGTGCCTCAAGCTCGCCAGTCAGACGCCAGCGTTGATCCATCCTCCGTCATTGCGAACGAAGCGAAGCAATCCAGAGTCTTTCCGCAGAGAGATTCTGGATTGCTTCGTCGCAAGAGCTCCTCGCAATGACGGTGGTGAGAGGGTTGCGCGCAATGACGACGGAGAGCTACGACCTGCTCTTCCCCGCCACCGCCGCCACGGGCGCAGGCGCTTCCTGCTTCTGGAACATCAGCAGCGGCCGGAAGATGACGCGGCCATAGGCCTCGTAATGGTTCTGGGTCGACACCGCCATCTTCAGCGGCGTCGCGTAATTGGCCTCGAACGTCATGAACGGCGCATAGGTCCAGGAGAAGCCGACGCCGACCGAGGCCAGTTCGGTGACGCCGGGGAAGGTCGAATACACCCCGCCCCAGTCGGCGAAGATGTAGGTGTCGAAACCCTTCAGCCATTGCGACCAGTTGTAGTGCAGCTCGGCGTTGAGATAATAGCCGCTGTCGCCGGAGGCCGAGTTGGAGGGATAGCCGCGCACGGTGGTGGGCCCGCCGATCGAGAATATCTGGTCGCCCGGCAGCAGCTTCTCCTGCGTGTACTGCCAGCTCGCCAGCACGTTGGTGCTGAAATTCGCCGGTCCCGCCGCGCTGGTCGCGAGCAGCGAGCCGGTATAGGTGTTGAACGCGCGGTTGTTGCCGAGCACGTAGTCGTGCCATGCGACGTAGTTCACCGCCGGCGCCACCGTGATCGAATAGCTGTTGCCGGACTTGGTCACCGAGACACCAGCCGTGGTCTTGTCGTAGTGATCGTCGGTGACGGCGACCGTGGCGAAGCGGCTGACCGTCTTGCCCTCGGTCAAGGCGGCGTTGAGCAGCACCAGCCAGTCCTGCGTCACCCAGACCGGCTGGCTGAAATTGACCGCGGCCTGGCTCGAGCGTCCGGTGACGTCGAGCGCGACGAACGGCCCCTGGATGATCTTGATCTTGCCTTCGGTATAGCTGACGCCGGCGCGGCCACCCCAGGGATTGACCGGGATGCTGTAGGCGACATTGCCGTTGAGATTGCCGTCGGAGCGGACGCCGTAGAAGGTCAGGCGGTCGTCGACGCCGAACAGGCCGTGGCGCTTGTAGAACGCCCCGCCCTCCCATCGCCCGGTGTTCTCGGCACCCTGGTTGTCGGTGAAGAGCTGCAAGGTGTCGGCCGGCGGCTCGATCACCGCGAACTGGAGGTCGGTCAGGCCGAAGCTCGTGCCGGGCTGAAGCAGCGCCTTGATCTGCACGTCGTTGGTGCGGTTGAACCAGATCACGTCCCGATTGAGCTTGGGAACGTCGAGGACCTCGCCTTCGGGCTCCTTCACCCGTTGAAGGATGTAGTCGGTGCGGGTCTGCTCGTTGCCCTCGACGGTCGTCTTCTGGAGCCGGCCTTCGGTCAGCTTGATCTTGACCACCCCACCCTTGGCATCCTGGTCGGGTAGCGTCGCGATGCCGGTGACGATGCCGCGCTCCGTGTAGATCGCGTTGATGTCCGCGACGAGCTGCAACAGCGAAGCGATGTCGACGTTCTTGCCGACATATTTCTTCGCGAGCTCGTCGAGCTCGGCGGGCGTGATGAACTTGGACGCGTCGAACTCGACCTTGCGCAGGCGGAATTTGGGCCCGCCCGGCTTCAGGAGCTGGGATTTCTCCCGCTCGCCGCCGATCACCGCGGGCCCGCCGAGTTTTGGCGGTGCGCTCTGCTGCTCGAGCTGACGGCGTTGCCGGTCGACGTCGTTCTGGATCACGCCGGGATTGATCGAGGGCACCTGGGCGCGCGCGGGCACGATGCAGCACGCTGCAAGCGCGACCCCAAAAGCTGCCCCCCAAATCCGCATCCCGAATCCCGTTACCATGCCTGTGCGAGACGGCCTACGGCCGGCTTCGCCGTCTCGACCGCTGCGTCCTTCCAGCCCGTGCGACCCGCGCGCTGTCCTTGACGGCGTAGCTTGCGCATGTCGCTAAGTCCCTCGACGTTGACGGCGGGACCCGAGCCGATGGTCTCGACCGGCCGCGGCGTCAGCAGCGCGTCGAGCCGCGCCTGGCCGGAGAGACCGAGTAGGTAGAACGTCCCCCCATCCTTCTTGGCCAGCCATGTCTCGATGCGCTCGTTGCCCTCGCCGTCGACCGGGATGTTGCGCACCATGCTCGCGCCGGTGAAGTCGTTGCAGCAGCTGTGGCCCGGCCCATAGTTGGTGACGGTCGCCGAGATGTCGCCGGTGTAGAACACCACATAGGCATTGGTGACATTGGCGTTGCCGACCTGGCTCATCGTGAACACGCCGCCCGGCTGGTAGAGCTGGAGCGTCGGCCAGTTCGACGGCACCGGCGTGCGGTTGTTGAGGAGCACCTGCTGGGTGGCGGTGGTGAGCATGAGCTGACCGGGAACGTAGCCGTTCAGGATCGAGACGGCGCGGGCGTCGGTCCAGAAGTTCGCGTCCACCACCCTGAACTGGTTGACGATGATGCTGTCCGGATCGATCCAGATGTTGGCAGACTTCGCGACGCCGCCGTTATAGCCGGTGATGTTCATGACCAGCGGGACCTGTGGGTTCGAGCGGATCTGCTCGCCCCTGACGTTGATCGTGTCGGCCGCGAGGTCGAGCTCCCTCACGACGCTGACCCAGTTGATCGTCAGGTCACCCGACGAGGTCATCTTGACGATGTCGCCGCTGATCCGGTCGAGCGAGACCGGGCCTGCCACGTCGAAATGCGTATCGCCGTGGGCGGAGATCGATCCGCCGCGGAGCGAGCCCGTGTCGGACTTGACGTTGAGGTCGCCGGCATCGCCCGGGATACCCGTCGTGGTGAGCTGGCTGAAGACGATGTCGTTGACGGCATGCAGGGTCTGCGTGCCGCCGCTGGTGGCGGTGCCGACGGTGATCGCTCCGGCCGTCGCGGTGACGTCGAGTGTGCCGCCGGCGGCGAGATTATCCCAATGAACGATCGTGCCGCTCAGGACCGCGTTGCCGGTCGTGGCCGTGAGGTTATGACCGGTGTTGGTGCCGGCGGCGATGAGCTTGGCCGAGCCGTGGGCCGAGACCGAGCCCAGCGTCGGCGCGCCGCCGGAGGTCACCGTCTGCGCGAGGATGAAATCGTTGTCCGCGTTGACGTTGATGCTGCCGGCATCGCCGTTGATACCCGTCGCCGTCAGTGCGTTGAAGATGACGTTGTCGTGGGCATGGATGGTCTGCGTACCACCGCTCTGCGCGGTCTGGAACGCGATGCTGCCCTGCCCTGCGGTCGCGCCCAGCGTCGTTCCGACAGTGAGGACATTCCAGTTGATCGGGCCGGCGGCGGTCAGCAAGCCTGCGCCGGTCGTGGCCGCGAGCGTGTTGCCGGTGATGGTCGTGGCCGCAACGAGGCTCGCCGAGCCGTTGGCCGAGACCGAGCCCAACGTCGTCACGCCGCCCGAGGTCACCGTCTGCGCCAGGATGAAGCCGTTGTCGGCGGTGACATTGATGCTGCCGGCGTCGCCGTTGGTGCCCGTCGTCGTCAGAGCGTTGAAGGTGACATTGTCGTGGGCGTGGATGGTCTGCGTACCGCCGCTCTGCGCGGTCTGGAACGTGATGCTGTCCTGGCCTGAGGTCGCACCCAGCGTCGTGCCGACATTGAGCGTGTTCCAGTTGATCGGGCCAGTCGCGGTCAGAAGGCCCGCGCCGGTCGTGGTGGCGAGCGTGTTGCCGGTGATGGTCGTGGCGGCCAGCAGCGACACCGAGCCATGGGCCGAGACCGAGCCCAACGTCGGCACGCCGCCCGAGGTCACCGTCTGCGCCAGGATGAAGCCATTGTCGGCGGTGACGTTGATGTTGCCGATATCACCACTGTTGCCGGTGGCCGCGAGCGAGTTGAACGTGACGTTCTGAGTGGCGTGGACCGTCTGCGAGCCGCTGCTGTCTGCGGTGCCGATGACGATGCTGCCGTTGTTCGCAACGGCGCTGAAGGACCCGCTCGCGCCGGTCGCGGTGCCCGCCACGACCTGGTCGAGCGTCAGCCCGCCCGTGCCGATGATATCCACGCTGCCCTTCACCGCGGACAGCACGCTCGCCTCGGTGTCGGTCAGCGCCTTCAGGTAGATGCCGCCAGCGCTGGCGCTTGCCGACAGCCGCACGGCGTTGAAGGCGAACCGGCTCGTCGCGCTGCCGATGCCGTTCGACGCACTCAGCGACACCTCGGCGCCCGCGCCGGACGCGATGAACTTGGTCTGGCCGTCGCGATTGTCGATGATCGCGCCCAGCGAGGCGACGCCGCCGGCCGTGACGATGATCGATGGCGCGTTCGAGGCCGCCGCGTAGGACAGCGACGAATTGAGCTGGCCAATCGTCGCATCGCCCGTGGTGGTCACCGAGATCAATCCGGCCGCGTTGATGGCCGAATAGGCGCCCATCGACAGTGTCGCGGCCACCAGCGTCACACCGTCAGAGCTACTGGTCGCAGCCACCGGCACGGTGCTGGTGCCGGCCGCAAAGGTCATGCCGCGGTTGGCGAGCAGCTGCATCAGCCCGTCGCTGGTGATGCTGGTATTGATGGCGAGCGCGCCGCGCGCCACGTTCAGCGTCAGTGCGCCGCCCGCCGTCAGCGACCCATAGGTGCCGCTGGTGCCGACCGCGAGATCTCCGGTGACGGCGAGGATGCTGAGGTCGCCGACCGCCGAGCCGGTCACCGCGCCGGAGATGTTCACCTGCAAGGGCTGGAAGGTCGAGCCGTTGAAGCCGATGCTGCCGCCGGCGCGCAGGTCGAGGTCGGTGCCGAGGATGTGGATCGCCGAACGGTCCGTGAAGCCGGCTTCGGCGTAGATGCTGCCGGTCGCAGCGAGCTGGATCGCATTGCCGGCGGAGATGTTGCCGAGGATCAGATCGCCGGTGGTCTGCTTCACATAGATGCCCTGCGCCGACGAGACCTGGTCGAGCTGGTCGTTGGACGGGTCGGCGAACGCGATCTGAAGCGCGTTCGAATTGGCCGCGGGATTGTTTCCGGCGGCACCGGGGGCGCCGACATTGCCGTGCTCGGCGATCAGGGTCAGGTTGGCGATATCACCCGAGATCACGGGCCCGCTCACATTGGCGGAGATGCTGGTGACGGCGTCGAGCTTGACGTCGCCGCGGCCGGTCACCGCGATGCCGTTGGCCTGCGCGGCCGAGATCGGTCCGTAATTCGCGGTAACGCCGCCGAGCGCGAGGCTGTTCTTGCTGCCGAGATAGACATTGGTCAGCGCCTTGGCCGAGATCGCGATCGGGTTGTCGACGACGACGAGGTTCTGCTGCGACAGGCTCACCGTATAGGTCGTGACGTGGGTCGTCGGGTCGGTGACCGCGCCGACGGTGAGCTGGCCGGGACCGGCGGTGGCCAGCAATCCCCGCTGCTCCGGCGTCAGCGACGAGGAATCGACGCTGGTGAAGGTGAAGGTCTGGGGCGCGGCCGAATTGCCGACCGAGCCGCGCGGCGCGTACAGCATGATCTGGTTGGCGCTGACATTGGCCACGACGTTCTCGTCGATCGGCGGCGGTGCCGCGCCAACGGCCGACGACGACACCGTGTAGGCGAGCTGGCTCTGGGTCCACTGCGAACCCGCGGTGATGATGCCGTAGACCCGCTCGGTCGATGCGAGCGTGTAGGTGTAGTTTGCGTTGTAGGCATTCAGCGCGGTTTGCAGCGCCGTGTTGCTCGGCATGCGCTGACTGGATGTCGAGACGCCGTCGAACAGCTTGGTGAACAGCGTCGTCGACAGCGAGCTGCCGAACACCGTCCCCAGCGGATCGGTGGGCGCGGTGCCGAGCAATGACGTCAGCGAGGTCTTCAGCTCGTCGGTGGTGATCTTGCCGAGCAGGAACTGGTCCCGCAGGAACCGCGTCGTGGCCTCCGTCTTCATCTGCGCCGTCGTGACGTTGGCGGGATCGATGCCGAGCTTGGCGGCCACCTGCGCCCGCAGCACCGTCAGCCCCACCGAGGTCGGGTTGTAGGTACTGCCGTTCGGGAAGGCGATGTTCTTGAGCTGGAAGTAGTCGTTGTAGGCCGACGTCACCATCGACTGGTAGCTGTTGACCGCGTTGGTGGCGGCGTTGCCGCTGAGCAGGTCGAGGCTCGCCCAGACGTCCTGCAGATGCTGGCTCTGCGCCTGGGTCAGACCGACCGCCGCCCGGCCGTTCAGGATGCTGGCCTGGTTGCCGTCGGAGCCTGCCGCTTCCAGGAAGACCGGGCCGCCGGTCGACTGGATCGTGCCGAGGCGGAGATCGCCCTTGGACTGGATGATGTAGGTGCCGGTGGCCGAGGCGCTGTCGAGAACGCCGCCATCGACGGCGCCGTTCGCCTGAACCGTCCCCGTCGCCTGGATCACCAGCGGATTGATGTTGGTCAGGGTGGACGCGCCATTGACGACGGCACTCTTCGCGCCGATCGCGCCCGAGGTGGAGTTGATCTCGATGTTCTTGCCGATCACCACGGGGTTGGCGACGTTGTAGGCGGACGCCGAGTTGATGTCGCCCGTTGCCGAAAGGAAGACGTTGCCCTGCGGCGTTGCGCCGGCCGAGTTCACCTTCACCTGGTTGATCGACAGCGCGCCGATCGCGGAAATCGCGATGTCGTGGTCGATTGAGCTGGCGGTCAGGCTGCCGCCATAGAGCTGCACCTGGACGGGAGCCTTGGTGGTACCGAGCGTGCCGATGCCGCCGTCACCCCGAAGCGTCACGCTCGTCCCCGAGATCACCGGGTTGTTGGCATTGGCGCCGACCGTGATGGACGAGTTGGCGCCGGTGGCGGCCAGCGTCGTCGTCCCCTGCTGGTTGTTGATCGACCCGTTGATGACGATACCGGAGGTCGAATTGACCACGACGTCGCTGCTGCTGCCGCCGATGAACTTGATGTTGATCGGATTCGACGCCTTGACCGTGTTGGTCAGCGAGAGCGTCAGGTGATCGTAGATCTGCTGGTACCAGTTGTACTGGGCGTCCGCGCCGCAGCAAGCGTTGGAGTGGGTGTTGAGTCCAACTGGGGTCCCATCCGGGTTAACGCCCCCCGCCCAGTGATAGCCGCCCGTGGCTGTGGTGACCTTCTGGTAGTTGCTGCTCTGCGTGCCTGAAACCAGGCTGGTCGAGCGGGTCCAGTTCTCGCCGGTGACCTGATTGGGCGTGAAGCTCCAGCCGTAGTCAAACTGCGTGCTGGTCGGCAGACGATCCAGCGTCGCGGTGTCGACCCATTGATAGAGCATGTTCTCCTTGGTCGCGTACTGAATGCCCGCAGTTCCGGTCCTGGCTGCAAGCATCGAGGCGTCAGGTGCGGCCGCTGTGACGCTGTTGACCTCGTATCGCGAGACCTGCTGGTTGCTCGCGGCCTTGGGATCGTAGACCCACCACGTCGTCTTCCCCTTGAGCTGGTCGACGATCTCGACCACGCTCTGGGCGGTCGCCCCGGTATTGATGGTGTTGGTGACGAGCGCAAGTCCGCTCGTGTTGTTGACCGTGACCGCGCCGGCGCCGCCCTTGATCTCGATGTTTCCCTGGGTCTGGGTGCTGTCGGTCGAGGTCGAGATGATCTTGCCGTTGAGATAGACGTAGCCGCCGGCGCCCTGCGCCACGCCGTTGAGGATGAGTTGGTCGGTGAGAGCGTTGTACCTGACCCCGATCTTGGCGTCGCCGCTGGCCGACGCCGTCACGGCGCCCGAGACGTCGTAATAGACGCCGTTCCGCGCATTGGCCTGCGCCGCGGCAAAATCCGCGCCATTGTTGCGGTTCTTGAGGCCGTTGCTGCCATAGATGGCATCGTACGCCGCGGCGCCGATGTCGACCGAGTAGTTGCTGCTCGAGCCGGCCTGGATGGTGCCGTTGATGTTGATCACCGACGCCGAGATGATGACCGCCTGGCCGCTGATGGTCCGGGTGGCAGTCGCGGTGGCCGGCGCGTCCGCGGTCTTCGGCGTGATCGCATCCGGCTGGATATTGATGACCTGGAAGAAGCCCGAGCTGTCGCAGTCTCTCGCACAATTGAACGGCGTCTTGTACGGACCGCTATCGGTGTAAACGTTGCGGCCGTCATAAGTCGTTTTCTTCCACTGCGCGAGCACGACATTGGTCGAGTCCGGCGACTGCCCCTCGATGATCTTGAGGGTCGGGATGTCCGGCACGCTGCCGGCATCGGGAGTGCTGGTGTTCCCAGGCGTGCCCCGGCCTATCGGCAGGAAGATGGCCGAATAGAGCGAGAGGCCGTCGTAGTACGTCATCAGCATGCGCGCAGTGAAGATCGTGCTGGCGTCGGCGTTGGCGACCGGCTGATACACGCCGTGGCTGCCGTCTGCGCAGCAGTAATAGAAATAGGGGTGATCGGATCCCGAACCGATGTGCGGAGCGGTGTAGTAGTCGCCGTAGGCGCCGAGATAGGTCGCGGCGGTCATCACCGCCGTCAGCGCATCTTCCGGCCTGTTTTCGGTGCTGGCCCATTGCGAGGTGACCGCGCTGCCGCTGTCGTAGAAGCTGCCGATGCCGCCGAGGAAGGTGAACGTGCCCTTGGGCACCACGATCTGGACGGTCGCGGCGCTGAGCGACTGCGATGCGACGACACTGCCGAGATTGTTGACGATCTTGAGCAGTCCGTTCGGATTGTTGACGGCGCCGTTGAAATAGATGTCGGGCGTGCGGGTCAGCACATTGCCGTTCTGGTCGATGCCCTGACCGGAGTCCGGATCCAGGCGGTTGTAGGTGGCCGAGACGTCGATGACCGGCGTGGCGCTCGGCATCGCGGTGAAGGTCACGTTGGAGTGCGAATCCGGGTCGACATGGTCGATCTGGCGGTAGGTGATGTTGCCTCCGGTCACGTCGGTGACCGTGAGGTTGCCCAGGCTCATGAAGTCGAGGCCCTTGTTCTCGATCTTGATCAAGGGCGAGCTGCGCGCGATGACCGCGGGCGCGGCCGGGTTCGTGCCGCTGTTTCCGGTCAGCTTCTGCGCCAGGATCGAGACGTTGCCGGCGGACACCATGATGTCGCCGAACGCGAAGGCGTTGCCGGGCGCGTCGGAGGTGAACGGCGCCTGCTTGATCAACGTGTCGATCTGGCGCTGGACGTCGCCGGTCGGATCGGTGCCGGACGGCGACATCGTCGCGGGCGCCGTCGGCGTCGCCGCGGCAAGCTGAGAGCGGACCTGCGCCGCGGTCAGGCCGGTCAGCGTCGCCAGCTGGTTGACCACCAGCTGGTAGGGATTGAAGTTGCCGACGACGGTGTACTGGACCGTCTGGTGGTTCCAGCTCATCACCGGGCTGAAGTGATTGACGTCGGAAACGGACTCGAGGGTCAGCGCGGAGTAAGGGCTCGTCGTGCTCAGCGTCGGCGTGCTCGCGCCGAGCTCGATCGTGATCGTCAAATCGTTGTTGATGCCCGCCACCACGAGCCCATTGAGCGCGACATCGCCGGTTCCGCTGGTGTGGCTGTGGTTGTCGCTGTTCTTGGCGCTGAAGATGTCGAGATACGGGTTGTAGTTGCTGCCGTTGCCGGCCGCCGTGACCTGCCCCTGCGTTGCGCCGAGATAGATGTCGCGCGCGCCGAGCACGCTCGAGGTCGGGGCCAGCGTCAGGCTCGTGGTGTCGTCTGCATTGGCCGTGCCGCGGTAGAGGGTGGAGATCGGAATGGCGGTGTTGTTGTAGACGACCGTCGTCGCCATCGCCTGCACGCTGCTGAACACGCTGCCGTCGCCGGCGAGGCCCGCATAGATGTTGATGTCGCGCCAGGCCACGATCTTCGCGCCGGCGCCGACATTGACGGACTGGTTGGCGTGCACCCAGCTGTTGGTGCTGGCGCCGACGCCCGCGATCGCGCCGTAGAGGCTGGCATTGGCGTTGTTGGCCGCCGCCATCTTCGCCGCCGTGCCGATATAGATCTTGCCCGCGCTGAACAGCTCGCGGGCATTGATGTTGACCGCAAGCGTGGCATTCGCCGTCATGTTGGATTCGGCGCCGCCGCCGGCGAAGAAGCTGGCGGTGGCGAGGCTCGCGGTGTCGTTGGTGTTCAGCGTGTTGTAGGCCTCGATATTGATGAACGCCGACGAGGTCCGCGGATCGCCGTTGAGGCTCAGCACCGTGCCGGCGCCGATATTGGTATTGACGGTCTGGGTGACGGTCGACGTGCTGAGCGCCGCAGCCCCCGAGAAGGAGCCGCCGGAGCCCGAGCGCGCGCCGCCGCCCCCCTGATTGACGATGTCGTTGGCGATGACGACCATGTTGCCGCCCGCCGAATTGATGATCAGATGCGTTCCGATCTCGGCAGTGGTGGTGGAATCGACGTCGTTCTGCGCCTTGCCGGCCGACACGCCGGCCGTGGACGCCTGATAGGCATCGCCGTTGGCGATGTAATTGGTGGTGTGCTTGGCATTGATACGCAGGCCGCCGAAATAGAGCGTGTCATCCGCCGTGCCGCCGTCGAACCGCGCATTGGTCACGGCGGTCGAGCTGGTGGTAGCGACCGCCGCCGCGCCGGCATAGGTGCCGCCGGCGCCGACCTTCGCGTTGGAAACGTTGGTATCGGTGCCGGTGGCCGTGATCCGGAGGATGCCGGTGTAATTGCCGTGGCTCAGATTATCTATGTCCGCGGGCGCACCCAGATAGGCATAGGTGTGCGCGCTGGACGAGGTCTGCGCGACGGTGGCGCCGAGCGCCAGGAACCCGCTCGAAAGGCCGGTCGCCTCGGCGTATTGGGCGCTGTCGTTTTCGGCCGCGATGGTCACGTCGGCATTGGGCAGCGTAATTCCTGTCCCGCCATAGGCGCTGACCGTCGCGTTCTCCAACGCCTTGGCGTAGCTGCCCTGCGCGCCGATCAGCGAGCCACCGCCGCCGGCGAGCGCCTTGGCCCAGGTCGTCGTGCCGCTGGTCGGAACCAGCGCCATGGCGGTCACGGCGAGCGCACCGCCGGAGAAGCTGGCATTGTCGCCGACATCGGCCGTCACCGTGGCACCGACCGTGGACTGGGCGATGGCGACGCCGACCGCACCGCCGCCAACCGAAACGCCGATCGCCTCGCTCGAAAGATTGGGCGTGATCGATGCTGACACCAGCGTGCCGATATCGGTCGCGGACGTGGTGATCGAGGCACTGGAGCCGATCTCCGCCAGCACGGAGGAATTCTCGTGGGCCTCCGCATCCGCGCCGACGCCGGCGACGATGCCGCCGCCGAGTGCCGTTGACGTCGTCGTCAACGTGCCAGCCCCGCTCGCCCCGACCGCCAGCTTCAAGACGTTGATGGTGGAGCCATTCAGGACCCTGGCTGCGACCGAGCTCGTCCGGCTCGCCGTGGCGACCGAGGCGCCAACGGCCACGGCACCGCCGGTGACGCCGCCGGTGAAGACCACCTGGGTCGTCGAATCCAGCGCCATGACGGCAGCGCCGTTGCCGCCGGTGCCGGTGATCTGGCCGCCGAGCAGCGCCGTCACGGTGTTGGTGACATTGCCAACCGCCACGGCTGCGTCCGCGCCGAAGTAGAGCGCCGCACCGCCGGCGATCGCCTCGGTGTCGATGGTCTTGCCGGCATAAGGTCCGGTGGTTGCGTCCTTGACGACCGCGGCAACGGCGACGGAGGGCGCCGAAACGGCCAGAGGCGTATCTGCGGCCACCAGCACGCCGGAGCCGTTGCGTCCGTAGTCGCTCAGATTGGCGAGCACGGTGCTGTTGACGCTGGTATAGCCAATGCCGGCGCCGATGCCGACGTTCTTCGCAAAGCCGGCGCCGAGCAGATACATCTTCGCCGCGTTGGCGCTGGTGGCCGCGACATTGACCTGCGTGCCCGTGACGTTGCCGCCGGCGATCTGCGCGACCACGACGTCGTTGCCGCCGCTCAGGACATTGCTGACGTCGTAGGTCGAGCTGACATTGGCGCTGTTCGGATTGCCGGCCGTGCCGCTCGCGACGGCGTTGCTGCCGTGCGTGTTGCTGGTGCCGCTGTTCACGGACGCGATGGTGCCGTTGCCGCCCTGGTTGAGCTGGCCGGTCTGCTGGCCCTGGGTGTCGGCATCGGCGGTGTTGGTTCCGATGATGATGACGCCGACCGTCGCACCGATGCCGACGCTGCCGCCGATACCCGCCGTCACCGCGTAGGACAGCACTTCCTTGGTGCTGAGCGCGCCGACATTGATCGCACCTGACGAGTTCAGATTGCTGTTCCAGCTCTCGGCAATGGTCCGGCTCTTGAACACGATGACGTTGGCGGCGGCTCCGACGCCGACCCCCGCCCCGCTGGCGCCGACCGCGAGCGCGCCGGCGATCTCCTTGATCGCGACGTCCTCGGTCGCGGCGATGGTGACCGCACCGGCCGCACCGCCCGTCACCGATTGCAGCGTGGTGTCGTAGACGCCGGCGATGGTGGTGTTGTTGGCGATCTCGATGTTCGCCATGCCGGCGATCGCGGCCGTGCCGGTCGAGAGCGCGCCGCCGACCGAATAAGCCTGGAAGCGGTTCTTGGTAAAGGCCTCGACGTCAAGCGCGCCGCTCAAATTGAGCGCGGTCGTGTGCGCGGCGCCATTACCCTGATAGTGGAATTCGTCGCCGACATAGGCCTCGGTCCGGTTCGAGGAGACCTGCACCAGGAAGGCCGCGCCGATCGCGGCCTGGCTGCCATAGGCGCCCGAGCCGTTCGCCGAGGCGATGCCGGTGTAATTGTTGGCGTTCACGGTGAGTGACGAGGCCGTCAGCGCGCCGCCGTCGACATAGGCTTCCGTGGTCGCCTGTAAGACGTTCAGCCCCACAGAACCACTGTTGAAGCCGACGGCGACCGACGAGGCATCCTGCTCGGCATTGGCCTTCACGGTGACGGCGCCGACCGTCGGGCTCGACGAGGACACGCCGCCGACCGTGGCATTGGTGATGTAGGCGAAGGTGCCGCGCGACATCGTCGTCGAGATGATCGTCGCGCCACCGCCGCCGCTGCTGCCCCAGACGATGCCGGCGCCGAACGCGCCGGAATAGGAGAAGCTCGACGCCGCGACCTCGATCTGCGGCGCCAGCGTCGAAGAGGTCAGGCGGGTCTCGATGGCCGCGCTGTCGATATAGGCCCTGGTCGACCCGCTCATCACGTTGGTGATCGGGTTGATCATGATGGCGATGCTGGAGCTCGCGGCGAGCGAGGCGACGTTGGTCACGACGGCCTGGTGCGAGCTGGCGACGACGGCGAGGCCGCGCACCGTGTCCTGGCTCTCGGTCAGATCGGGCGTGTTGTCGGTCGGTGCCTGGAAGCCGCCCAGATCGACCGCATGCGCCAGCGAGCCGTTGTTGACCGACAGCGTATCGGTCGAGCTGGTGCCGAGCGCATCGACCTTGGTGTTCGCCCCGCTGATATAGGCCGCGGTCGTTCCCGTGATTTGGTTTGTCACCAGCGAACCCGCGCCGCCGGCCGCGCCGGTCGAGACGGAGAGCGCGCCGGCGATCGCGGATATCCTGTCCGAATTGCTGGCGATCACCCCGACATTGTTGGTCGCCATGACGTCAGCGCCGTTGACACCGTTGGTGCCGGCGGCGCTGATGCTGGCGGTGACGTTGGTGCCCATCAGGCTGGTGACGACCGAGCCCGCAAGCCCGACCTGCGAAGACGCCGCGATGCCGATGGCGACGTTTGAGATACTGGCGTTCGAGCTGGCACCGACGGCGACGCTGCCTGTCGCGGTCACCTTGGACCCGGTCACGCCGGCGCTCACATTATTGGCGATATTGCTGTAGACCAGCGCAAGGCCGCCGGCGTTTCCGCTGGGTGCACCCGCCGCGACGGCGGCACTGCCCTTGATGCTGGAATTGTCGCTCGCCGTGACGGAGACGTTGGTGGCGGAAACCGTCGAATTCGACGCGCTGGACTGGCCGTTGCCGATTGCGGCCGAAACCGTGTTGGTGATCGAGCTGATCGTCGTGCCGGCGACGCCGGCGAACTGTCCGGTCGCGCCGGTGAGGCCGATCGTGACCGACTGGATCTTGGAGGAATCGACCGCGCTCACATTGACGCGGCCGTTGGCGGTCGAAGCCTGCAGCAGCACGTTGGCGATGTAAGCCGAATGGGTGGTTGCGATGGTGTCGTAGACGATCGAGGCGCCGATTGCGTTCTGGGCGGCGTTGACGACGCCCGCCACCGAAACGATGCTGGCACCGGGCCCGTTGCCGGTGCCGCCATTGAGCGCGGCCGCGCTGAAATCGATGCAGTTCTGTCCGCCCGTGCCGCTGCGCACCGTGCAGGTGTCCTCGGCGAGATGATTGTTGTTCGACTTCTTGACGAGATTTCCGAGCGCCGTATCCAGCGCAGACACTGCGCCGCTGTCGGCCAGCACGGTCACGCCGCCGACGTTGATGTTCACCGTCGCGCCGCTGTTGATATAGGCCGTCGTGGTCGGACTGATCTCGTCGACGACGACGGCACCCGACAGCGCGTTGCCATTGGTCGCGGCGCCGCCCGAGGCCGCACCGGCCGCGATCACGCTGGCATTGTCGGCCAGCACCAGGAGACTGTCGTAGTTCGAGATCGAGGTCGCGCGGATATGCGCGTCGGTCGCATTGCCGCCGGTGGGGTCGGCGATCGACGCATAGGTCAATCCGATGCCGACGCCGGCCTGGCCACCCGACATGTAGAGCACGCCGCCGCCGACCGCGATATTCGTGGTCTGGTAGGCGTCGACCTCGAGCGCGCGATTGACGCCGGTCGCCTGCCCCGTGATCGTCGAGCTCTCGATATAGGCGTTGGCGCTGTCGGTGATGATGCCGACCGAGGCCGACAGCGACGCCGCATTGGATTTCGATCCCGCTACGCCGATCGCGACGACGGTCTCCGAGCCGCCATTGAGCGCCTGCACCGTCACCGAACTCTGGTTGTTCATGGTGGTGCTGGAGATGTAGGCGAGTGTCGCATTGTCAGACATCGCCGCGGCGATTGCGCCGCCGATCGCAGCCCCCTGGGCGGATGCTCCGGCCAGATTGAGCGCCGCTGAGCCGGAACCATTGTTGAGCATGGTGTCGTTGAGCGCCTGAACGATCGTATTGGTCGCCACGGTTCCGGTCGTGGTGAACTTGTTGACCGTCGTGTTCTTGATATAGGCGCTGGTGCCGAGCGCGACGTCGCTGATCGACGAGCTGCCGGCGAGATCAAGACTGAAGCCTTCGGTGCTCGATCCCGAGGTCGAGCCGATCTTGCTCGCGGCCGTCGCCACGCCGGCGGTGCCTCCGGTCGCGCCGGCGCCGGCCGCGCCCGCCTTGTCGGAGAAGCTGGATGCCTGCGGCTCGGAGATCGACGCCGCGACCGCCGCCGCCGTGATGCGCCCGGAGGTCGTCGCGCTGATCGTGAGATTGTCGACATTGACGGCTCCGCTGCCGCCACTGTTGCCGGCAAACGGATCGTTGGAGCTGAACGGGCCGGGCCGGATGTCGGAATGGTTGTCGCCGATATAGGCGGCGGTGTCGGCATTTGCGCCGAGATAGGCGACCGCCAACCCGACCGCCGAACCGCCGCTGGTGTTCCGGCTCATCGCGCCGGCAAGTGTCACGACCGACAGGTCCTGCTGCGCCAGGATGCCGACGGTCGGGGCATAGACGGTGGCCTGGCTCGAGATCGAGGCATGCGTCGTGTTGTTCAGGAAGCCGAGCGAGGTGATGCCGTTGAGCGCCAGCGCGCCGGCGGCCTTGCCGGAGGTCGGCGCAACGGCGACGAACTGGTCCGAGGTGATTGCATTGACCGCGATGTCGTCCGCCGCCCGGAGCGTCACACGGTCCGAAACGCCGGCGATGGTGTTGGTGTTGAACTGGACGAGGTTGAGCGCGCCGCCCACCGACGATCCACCCGACGTGTTACCCGGCAGGAAGCCGAGCGTGCCGACATTGCCGGCGGCGTCGATTGATGCCGTGGTCGTTGTCGCCGCGATCTGGAGGCTGGCGTTGTAGGTGTGGACGTCGCCATTGTCCATCCCGGCCGACCAGCCGGTGCCACTACCGCAGGCCGCGGTCGCGCAGGTCGCCGTCAGGCTCGCGCTGCCGGCCACCCACGCCGTCGTGTTGTTGTTCACGACGAAATGGTTCAGCGAACCGGCAATACCGATCGTGTCACCAGCGTCCGCCGTGGCATTAGCGTAGCTGGTCAGGATGTTGCCGCCGACGCCGAGATTGCCGTTGAGGTGGCTCAGGACCGCACCGAGCCCGTCCCATTTCAACCAGGTGTTGGTGATGGGCAGTTCGGTGGTGGCGTCGACGGCAATATTCGCCGCGTTGATCAGCGCGCCATTGCCGACATAGGCGTTCGAATTATGCGTGAAGTTACCCCAGGCGACGGCCGCGCTGATTGCCGTCCCCTCGCCCGTCGACACGTCCTTCGTGATCGCGCTGGACGTCGCATTGCTGCGAACGCCGCGATCGATGACGTTGCTGGCAACCGCGACGTTCCCGCTGGCATAGATGCTCGGCGCGCCGCCGCTCGGATTCTGCGCGATCGCGGCGGTCGCGCTCTGAGTGCTGTTGGCCAGCGAGAGCGCGCCTGCGATCTTGAAATCGAAGCTCAGCGGCACCAGCGAGGTCATGTGGTCCATGACGAAGTGCGTCGGCGAAGCGACGTTCGAGACTGCGAACTCCTGGATCGCCGCGATCAGCGCGGGCAGGCCGGCGATGGACGAGGCCATCGTGGAGTTGCTCGTGGTGTCGGACGTCGCCTCGACGAGAACGGAGCCGTTCATCCGGTTGCCGGCACTGGTTCCGAGCGATGCGCCGAGCGTCGCGGTCGCAGACGTCGTGACGTCGCTGATGGCGACCGCGGCGCCGACAGCACCGCTCGCATTCGGTCCGCTCGCAGCAACCGACGTTGCGCTGGTCGAGAAGGAATTGTTGTTGATCGCGCGCACCTTCAGGGTGCTGCCGCTCGTGTTCACCAGGCCCGCCGCGATATGCGCGCCGGTCTCGACGTTGGCGGTCGTCGTCACCGAACCCGTGGAATAGGCCACCGTCGGGACGATCTGCGCGCTCGTCGATGCCGCGAGGGCGGAGACGGCGATGGTCGCGTCGTTGAGCGCCTTGATCTCGAGGTTGCCGCCGGCGTTGACCGTCGCGCCCGAGGACACGTTGGTGGTGGCAGTGCCGTCGATCTTGCCGACGACCACGCCGGCCGCGACCGGCGTGAGGCTGCCGAGCAAGGTGGTGGCGATCGCCGGATCGGATACGGTCTCCGTGGCGTGCGCCGAAATGGTGACATCGCCGCGGCCGTTGATGTCGGCATGGCTGTTGATGTTGATGGTCGCCGTGGCGCTTGCGGCGAGATAGCCGCCATTGAGCCCGAGCAGCGAGGCGGCAAGCGTCGAGCCGACCAGCGCGAAATCACCGGCCACGGAACCGTTCAGGAAGCTCGACACGGCCGTCGAGGTCGCGGTGATCGAGATGATGCCGCCGGTGATCTTGCCGTCGACCGTGATCGCGGTGGCGGCGGTGGCCTGGCCGGACAGCTTGATGTCGCTTGCCGTCGCCCGCAGCGTCACGTTGCCGTCAGCGTAGGTGGTTCCGCCGAAATTGACCGACTGCGCCAGGATCTGTGCGCCATTCTTGATGTCGATGTTCGGCGCGTCGATGGTGACGTTGTTGGCGTTGCCGGTCGAATGGCCGGAGCCATCGAGACGGCGGGCATCGATCACCGCATGCGCGGCGAGCGTGATGGAATGATCCGCCTGAATGAGGTAGTTGGCACCGGCGCTGAGCCCGGCGAGCGCAGCCGCGACGGAGCTGTTCGACAGCGTCACGCCGGCGTCGCCCAGGGCGGCGTCACCGACGACCAAATCGGTCGGGTCGATCAGCAGCGTGCCCGCCTTGCCGTTGTCCGCGCTGAGATTGACCTTGATGCCCTGGCCGATGTCGATGATGCCGTTGGCGCTGAAATCGACCAGGCCCGCATTCCCGGTCTTCGCACTCGCGTTGAACTTGGCCCCGCCCGCAACCGTCAGGTTTTGCGCCGCCTTCAGGCGGATCTCGCCGGCATCGCCGGTCTTGCTGGCGATGTTGAGCCTGGCGTTCTTGCCGATCTCGATGTTGTTGCCGGCCTGCACCGTGATGTTGCTCGGCGTCGAGGTCTTGCTGCGCGCGGTCAGGCGCCCGTTGACCCTGGCATTGTTGACGGCGCCGATATGGATCGAGCCGTTGCTGACGGTGATCGAGCTGGCGCTGCGCAGGCCCTTGGAATTGACGGAGGCCGCGAACTTCGCCGCGTGATCGAGATTGGCGATGTCGCGCTGGGTGGCGCCGCCGACAAAGACGTTCTGCCCGGTCAGGCGCACGCCGTCGATCGCGTTGACCCGGCCGTAGATGCGGATGTTGCCGTCGGGCGAGACCGGGAACGAGCCGGCCATGAGGTTGCCGACAGCCGTGCCGTTGATCGCGCCCCCCGGGCCGATCAGGCTGTCGGTGAACTCGCGCGTCGGCGTCGAGACGTTGAGGCTGCCGACGTTGACGATGCCGCTGCGGCCGACCACGAACCCCTTGGGATCTGCGAAATAGACGTTACCGCCGATCGCACCGTTCATATACGAATTCAGCGTGCCGTTGACGTAGACAGGCGCGTCGCGAACGATGTTGACGAGATTTTGCGTGCCGGTCGGCAGTTGCAGATTGACGGTGTTGCCCTGCCCCACGCTGAACTGCGAGAACGAGTTGAAGGCGTTGTTGCCCGAGATCGTCGACGTCGTGACGTTCGTGACGCTGCCGGAGGTCTGCAAGCTGGTGCCGGTGCGGCCGTCCGGAACGATGACGTTCGCCGTCTGCGCCTGAACGCGGACGCTGTACACCGGCAGGAAGACCATCTGCATCGCGCAGAGCAGCGACATCGAACGGAAGCGCGCAAGTCTCCGCAGCGTCGCCCGCTCGTCATTGTCTCGCGTCGCAGATGGTCCGCGCATTTCAGATCCTCGTCATCGGCATTGGCGCCGATCCACAACCGGGTGGGAGAATGTCGTGAAGTGATCCGGCATCAGAACTGGCCGGGCGGCAGCTTGAAGATGTCGGGGCTCTTGGCGTCGGCGACGTAGAACAGCAGCAGGCTGGTGGGCGTCAGCACACGCTGGTTGTTCTCCTTGTTCTCGAACGTGCCCTGGAGCAGCAGGATCACCGAGTGATCCTTGGCGTCGCTGCCGCGGAACATCACGATGCCGCCCGCGACCGGCATGTTCACCGCGACCGAATCGGGCTTGAAGCCTTCGCCCATGAAATGGGCGCGCAGGATGTTGGCGTTGGAGAACAGCTTCTCGGCCGTCAACGCCGTGTCGGTGCTCTTCGACCAGACCGCACCGACCTGGATCAGCGACTTGGACTTGTAGCCGAACACATAGGAGAGCTCGGCGGCGCCGCCGTTCGGCAGCAGCTCCGGAACGGTGAGCAGCAGGCTGCGCGTCAGCTCGGACGCGTTGTCCTGGATCTTGATGGCGTCGGGCTTGGCGCTGAAGTCCTTCGTCATCGCCGCGCGCACGTCGGTCTCGCTCATGCCGAACTTGGCCGAGCGGAAGCCGTCGATCGCCTTGGCCGCCTTGTCCTCACCGGCGGCAGGCGTCTCGGCGGCGGCCGTCGACGTCGTGCCCGCCGGTACGCCTGCGGCGGCTGGCGCACCGGCAGCGGCGGCTTTTGGGGCCGGCGCCGCCTTCTGCTTGGGGACAGCTCCCTGAGCCGCGAGCGGCCCGACTGCAACAGATGTGAGGAGGCCGACGAGAGCCGGCAGGAGATGGATTTTGCGCATCGAAAAACCTTCGAAACAAACCTGAAACAACGCTTCAAAAATCAGCCGCTGCGAACCGACTTCTCCGGGCCGACACCGCAACCGGGACGAAAAATATTGCAACGCCACAATGCGTTGCGAATCGTCACGGAGCAGACAAAGCTCGAAACAGCGACTCTCTGGCCGGGCCAGCAATACGGTATCGGACTGCCGAAAGCTGCGAATGAACATTCATAAGCGCATTTTTTCATCAATTGTGGACACCGCCCTTTCACGTTAATCATCCGGTTTGGGACGGACCATCGAGCAGAGAATTCCATGACCGAACGGCCTTCCGCGTTCGCGGTCGATCGCCGCGGCTTCATTCGCCTCGCGGGCACGACCGCCGCAGGATGGCTTGCGCTCGGCGCAACGTCGGATCGCATGCGGATCGTGGCCTCGCTGACGGCACTGCCGCTCGACGACGAGCTGACCAGACGAAGCATGATCGATAGCCCGACCTCTCGTCTGGGCGGCCTCGTCGGCGGCTTGAGGCAGCGGGGCTGGGTCGAAGGCGTCAACTTCCGCCTCGAGCTCCGTTCGACCTTCGGCGCTCCAGACAGGCTGAAGGCTGCGATCCAGGAGGTGCTCGAGCTCGAGCCGGACGTGATCCTGACCGGCTCGACGGTCGAAACCGCAGCCGTCCTCGCGGCCACCAAGACCGTCCCGATCGTGTTCGCGACCGCCCACGATCCCGTCGGCAGCGGCTTCGTCGAAAGCCTTGCGCATCCTGGCGGTAACGTCACCGGCTTCACCAACAGCACCGCCGATATGGGCGGCAAATGGCTGCAACTGATCCGGGAGGCCGTGCCTGATATCGCCCGCGTCGGTGTCCTCTTCAACCCGGTGACCAGCCCTCGCGGCGGGCGCTTCTTCCTCGAATCGATCGAGCAGGAGGCCGCGGCGGCCGGAGTGTCCGCGGTCGCCGCACCCGTCAACACGTCAGCGGACATCGACGAAGCCATCAGGCGCTTCTCCGAACCGCCCAGGGCGGCGATGATTGCGCTGGTCGACAGCTTCCTCGTGGTCAACCGGCAGGCGGTCGTGGCGTCGGCAGCCAAATATCGCGTGCCCACGATTTATCCGTTCCATTATTTCATGGATGCAGGCGGGCTGATGAGCTATGGGCCGACGTTCGAGGTGCGCTCGGCCGACTATGTCGATCTCATCCTGCGCGGGACCAAGGCCGGCGACCTGCCGGTGCAATCGCCGCGGAAATACGAGTTGCTGATCAATCGCACGGTCGCCCGCACGCTCGGACTGACCATTCCATTCACGCTGCTCGCGCGTGCCGACGAGATCCGTGAGTGAACGAACAGGTCGACCAGGGACATTTGCGGACGCCTCCCGGCCGGCTGTTCAGAAAATATCTCTACGCGATCGTCGCCCTCGCCTTTGCCGCGCTCGCCATCAACACTGGCTTCGACGTCTGGTTCTCCTATCACGAGCAGAAGCAGCTTCTCGCCGCAACCCAGCGCGAGCAGGCCGCAAGCGCGGCCATTCAGATCGGCCAGTTCATCGGCCAGATCGAAAACCAGATCAGATGGCTCGCGCGCCTGCCGCCGGAGCTGTCGACGAACGAAGACGAGCGCCTGAACGCCATCCGCCTTCTGCGGCTCTCGCCCCCGATTGCGGAAATTGCCGAAATCGATGCGCAGGGCCGCGAGCAGGTGCGCGTGTCGCGCCGTGTCGCGGACAGGGTCGGCAGCAATGCCGATCTCTCCGCTTCGCCCGCCTTCCGCGGCGCCAATGAAAGCCGGGCTTATTACGGTCCCGTCTATTTCTTCGGCGACACCGAGCCGTTCATGACGCTTGCCACGCGCGGAACCGGCCGCGCTCCCGACGTGATTGTCGCCGAGGTCAATTTGCGTTTCATCTGGGACCTCGTCGCCGGGATCAGGGTCGGCAACACCGGCAAGGCCTATGTGGTCGACCGCATGGGGGTGTTGATCGCGCATCCCGATCTGTGGCGGGCACTCCAGCGCAGCGATCTCTCCGGCCATCCGGACGTGCGCGCCGCACTCGATGGCGTGGGCCCGCCCTCGGGCGGCCTGGTCAAGGAAGACCTGTCCGGTCAGCGCGTGCTGTCGACCTATGCGACGGTACCCTCGCTCGGCTGGCTTGTCTTCGTCGAGCTGCCGCTCACCGAAGCCTACGCGCCGATCTACGCATCGATCGGACGCTCGACGTTTCTGCTGGTCATCCTGCTGGCTGGTGCCGTGCTGGTATCGCTCTGGCTCAGCCGGCGCATGACCGTGCCGATCCAGATGCTGACGCAAGGAGCGAAGCTGATCGGGAGCGGCGATCTCGGCCTGCGGCTCGCGATCAAGACCGGCGACGAGCTGGAAGCGCTCGGCGACCAGTTCAACCGGATGGCCGCGCATTTGCGCGACTCCTACGCGACGCTCGAGCGCAAGGTGGCCGAGCGGACGTCCGAGCTCGAGAAGGCCCGCGACCACGCCCTTGCCGAGCATGACGCAGCCGAGCGCGCGCGCAGCGCTGCGGTGGCCGCCAACGAAACCAAATCGCGCTTCCTCGCCGTCGTCAGCCACGAGTTGCGCACGCCGCTCAACGGCGTGATGGGCGTGCTGCAGCTGCTCGACGACGACAGCCTGGGCGAGGCGCAGCGGCGCCACCTCGCGACCGCCGCCGCGTCGGGCGAGACGCTGATCGCGCTGGTCGATGCGGTGCTGGAATATGCCCGCCTAGAGGCCAGTACCGAAACGCTGGAGATGCGCGACTTCCGCCTCGACCAGCTCATCGAGACGGCCTCGGACCTGATGCGTCCGCAGGCCTTCGGCAAGGCCCTGACCTTCGACGTCGCCTGCGATGCGACGGTCAAAACATCGGTGCACGGCGATCCTGTCAGGCTCAATCGCATCCTGCTCAATCTGATCGGCAACGCGATCAAGTTCACCCCGCGCGGCGGGATTGAATTGAAAGCGGCGGCGGAGCCGCACGACGATCATGTGCGGCTGCACGTCACCGTTCGTGACACCGGCATCGGCATCGCGCCCGACATGCATGAGCGCATCTTCGAGGATTTCGTCCAGGCCGACGACAGCATCGCGCGGCGGTTCGGCGGCACCGGCCTCGGGCTTGCGATCGCGCGGCGCCTCACCCGCCTGATGCGCGGCGAGCTGACGGTGGAGAGCACGCCGGGCGCGGGCAGCGCGTTCACGCTCGACGTGCCGCTCGGACGCGCCGCGCACGGTATCGCGCAAGGCGCGATACCGCCGCCGTCGCGGCAACTCCGCGTGCTGCTGGTCGACGACGATCCCGTCAATTGCGAGGTCGGTGAAGCCATTCTGAGCCGGCTCGGCCATCGTCCGACCATCGCAGCGAATGGCGCCTCGGCCATAGAGCTCGCCCGCGAGCAGGCGTTCGACGTCATCCTGATGGACCTGCACATGCCCGACATGGACGGCGTGGAGGCGGCATCGCGGATCGGCAAGCTCGATCTGCCGCGGATGCCGCGCATCATCGCCGTGACCGCCGACGTGTCGAGCAGCGCCCGCGAGCGGCTCGCCGGCGCCGGCATCGCCAAGATCGTCAGCAAGCCGATCCTGATCAACGCGCTGCGCGAGGCGATCGAGGACACTCCCGACGAGCCGGCCGCCGCACAGCTCGCCGCAGGCGCCTTGATCGACCGGCATTTTCTCGACGACCAGAAAGAACTCTTGGGGCCAACGCAGATTGCCAAGCTGCATCTTCTGCTCCAGGAGACCAGCGACAGACTGATCGCGGACATCGCCAGGGCCGCGGAGATCGGCGAGCACAACCAGCTCGCGCGGTTCACGCACCAGCTCGGCAGCGCGGCGAGCGCGCTCGGCCTCGTCTGCCTGTTCGAGCGCTGCCGCGAGATAGAGCTGGCGGCAGCCACGATGTCTCTACCCGAGTGCCAGAGTACCGCGCGTGAGCTCGCTACGCTGCGTGCAGCGTCGATGAGCGCGCTCGACGATCTGCTCCGGCCCGCCGAGCAGCGTTCGGTGAGCTAGATTTGCTCGGATTGAGTTCTTCGCGTTCGACCCTGAGCAGACCAAGACAGCTGAATCGCACATTGACGTCTGCGAGTCCCCGGCGTTGAATGGTGTTTTCGATGTGGCGGAGGAGCAGCGGCGTCCCGTCGCCCGACAAGCGGTCGGTTAGCCGCTCCTGATCTTCGCCTTCGGAAAGTACAGTTTGGCTTCACCGACGCGCTGGGAGGTCGAGAGCCATGAGATTTCCGACCGCTCTATGGGCGTTCTCGCTGGCATTGCTCACCGCGGCAGGCGCGCGTGCGCAAATCCAGGAGGGCCCGCCAGCATGGGCCTACCCGGTAAATCCGCCCAATTTTCAACGCACGCCTGACGATGGTACGATCAGGCACGTTCCTGACAGCACCGCCGGTTTTACGCTCACGCAAGTGCGGGATCTGTTCGCCGCGCCCGACTGGCACCCGGACGATCATCCACCAATGCCAGAAATCGTGGCGAAGGGACGAAAGCCAGAGGTGTTCGCGTGCGGCGTCTGTCACCGGGCCGACGGACCGGGCGGTCCTGAGAATGCCAGCCTATTTGGCCTCTCCGCGGAATACATCATTCAGCAAACGGCGGAGTTCAAGACGGGCCTGCGCAAGAACTCGGCGCCTCGCGTCGCCACCGACCTGATGATCAAGTTGTCCAAAGCGGTGACCGATCAGGAACTCGGAGAGGCCGCGGCCTACTTCGCCTCCATCACGCCGAGATCGAATATTGCCGTCGTAGAGGCCGAGGCGGTGCCAAAAACACAGGTGAGAGACTTGTTCTTGGCTCCGCTGGACGGCACCGAGAAAGAACCCATCGGTCAGCGCATCATCGAGATACCGGAAAACGTTGAACACTTTGTCAGCCGGGATTCGCGCGCTCGTTTCATCGCCTACGTCCCGGTAGGCAGCGTTCAGAAAGGACGGACGCTGGCAGCGAACAGCGATCCGCGCGTCCAGTGCGGGACCTGTCACGGTGCTGACCTCAATGGGACTGCCATCGCGCCGGGGCTCGCGTCCCGTTCGCCCACCTACATGTTCCGGCAGCTCTATGACTTCAAATCGGGTGCGCGCAAGGGCGCCAATAGCGAACTCATGAAGCCGATTGTCGAGAATCTCAGCATCGACGACATGATCGCGCTGGTCGCCTTTTCAGCGTCGCTCAAGCCCTGACATTCTTCGGGTGCTGTGCAGGACGGGCAAGCCGGTGCGCCTAGCGTTCATCTGGGTCCCCAAAGCCAACCTGGGCGTTCGCTCCCAGCTGGCCAAGAGGGAGATCGATCTCAACGACTCCAGTCGGTTTCTTCGGCAGGTCGCCCGGCCGACAATGTGCCGCCGGCCGGGCCAACACGCCACCCAAGGGATCAACGTCCTTCGTGTGGGACCTGTGAACATTGCGCCATCACGAACCCGATGTTTTAACGACGAGCTTTATGTTCAGCAGGTTGACGCCCTTGAATGGGTTCGGTGCGCTTTCGATTGTTCCCGTACCCGTGGCGTTCGCGTAAGCACCTGTGCCCGACAGAATCGTGTATTCGCCCGTTGATTTGCCGTCTTTGGCGGAACCGGTGTAGCGCGCCGTAATCGAGCCTTCCTCGAAGGTGTAAGTGCTATAGCCGAAGAAGGGACCCGACCCTTTGAGCAAGTCCGAACTATTGACGAACTCTTTCACTCCGATACGGCCATCGTTGAAGACGGCGACCCCAAAGAATTTGCCAGACACAACCGTCTGCCCTTCGACGTTTGCGGCCTCTATGACCTTGAGGTCGATTGGCTTCGTGACCAGCTTGAACTCAAGTACCCGCTCACCGGCTACAGCAGTCGACGCCGCGACGGCCAATGCCACGCCAGAAAGGAAAAAGCTGAGAGACTTCCGCATGTGTTCCTCCTGAGCTTGTTGAAACTAAGTCGAGAAGCGCCGACGAGCTACACGTCAGGCCCCGGCTCTTCGCGGCGGCGCGAAAGAGAGCCCTCGGCGACGCCCGGCAGCGGCTGAAGCTTTCCGTATCTGAAGGCGCGATGTCGGGACGCAAGTATGAGTCCCGAGGGATGGGAAGAAAGTTCAGGTTTCCGTTACGGTATAATAGTGTCCAGCCACCTGCGCGGGACTCTCGGTGGGTCGATACGGGCGATCTGATCAAGCTGACCAAGACTTGCTTAGTACACGCTCTTTCGCATCCGGCCCTTAGCCGACCGACCTATACTGCGTTTTCCGGCAGGACCGCTTCTGATCCGAACCGTGCATATCTTGCACCGGGGGCAAGTCGCCCGGCAGATTTATGGGTCACGGCCTCGCCTCCGCACGTCTGCGCCCGCCGGATTCGTCCTCGTCACGGCTGAAGCGTTCGACCAGAAAATCGATGAAGAGCCTGACTTTCACCGACAGATGCCGGGTCGCTGGATAGACCGCGTAGAGCGCGAGTGGCGGCGCAGAATACTCGTCCAGCACGGTCCGCAGTTCGCCCGTCTTCAACGCGTCCGCCGCAATGAACTCCGGCAGTAGCGCCAGCCCCCTGCCCTTGATCGCGACGTCGCGCAGCACCTCGGCGTTGTTGACGCAGAGCGACCAGGCCGGCTGGATCCAGTGGTCGCCGTCGCTGCCTGTGAGCTTCCACTGATTGCCGGTCAGCAGGAATCCGTAAGTGAGCGAAGTATGCTCGCGCAGATCCTGCGGATGTCTTGGCGTGCCGTGACGCGCGAGATAATCGGGCGAGGCGCAGATCATGCGCGCCACCGGCATGATTTTTCGCGCGATCAAGCTCGATGATTCCAATTCCGCAATCCGCAACGTCACGTCAAAGCCGTCCTGCACCGGATCGAGCAGATCGTCGCTGAGCACGATCTGGAGCTGAAGCTCGCCATAGCGCGCCATGAAGTCGGCGAGCACGGGGCCCAGCCGCATCGTGCCGAACGACATCGGCGCGTTGACCCGCAACAGACCCCGCGGCGCCGACTGGGCCTGCGTCACCGCCTGGTCGGCCGCCTCGATCTCGGAGAGGATCACCACGGCGCGCTCGAAATAGCGCTGGCCGTTCTCGGTCGGGCTGGCGTGCCGGGTGGTCCGGTTCAGGAGCTGGACGCCGAGGCTCTCTTCGAGGTCGGCGATGTATTTGCTGATCGCCGAGCGCGACAGCCGCAGCTGCCGGCCGGCCTCGGCAAAGCTGCCGCTTTCGACCACCTTCACGAAGGCCCTGAGGCTGGAGACCTTATCCAAGGGCCGGGCCGCCCGATTGTTTCCAAATCGTAGACATAGACGTCATATTTGCATGGATTGTCTCCAATCCAAAGCGGAACGATATTTCCGGCCAGAGCAAGACTGCTCCTGCAAATTCTGGAGGACGACAATGTCTGGACTGCACCACGTCACCGCGATCGCCGGCGACCCCATCCGCAATTTCGGCTTTTACACCCGGGATCTCGGCCTGCGCTTCGTCAAGAAGACGGTCAATTTCGACGATCCCGGCACCTATCACTTCTATTATGGCGACGAGACCGGCCGTCCCGGCACCATCCTGACCTTCTTCCCCTGGGCCGGCGTGCCCGCGGGGCGCCGCGGCGTCGGCGAAACCCATCAGACCGCCTTCCGCGTGCCGCAGCGCTCGCTCGGCTACTGGACCCAGCGCTTCACCGAGAAGGGCATTGCCTACGAGGCGCTGGAGAAGCGCTTTGGCGAATCCGTGCTGCCGTTCACCGATCCTGACGGCATGGCGCTCGCCCTGGTCGGCGTCCCCGGTGCCGAGAACGAGCCCGGCCGGAGCAATGGCGACGTGCCCACCGAGCACGCGATCCGCGGCTTTCACGGCGTAACCCTGCTGCTCGACAGCGCGGCCAAGACGGCTGCCGTCCTCACCGACGTGTTCGGCTTCAAGGAGACGGGACGCGAAGGCTCGGTGATCCGCTTCAAGGCATCTGGCGACACTGAGGGCAGCGTCGTCGACATCTACGAGGCCAAGGGCTTTTTGCGGGGACACCAGGGCGGCGGCTCCGTCCACCACATCGCCTTCCGCGCGGCTGACGATGCCGAGCAGGGCCAGATGGCGCAAAAGCTCGTGAGCAATCACGGCCTGCATCCGACCGAGCAGCGGGACCGCAACTACTTCCGCTCGATCTACTTCCGCGAGCCCGGCGGCGTGCTGTTCGAAATCGCGACCGACATCCCCGGCTTCGCCGTCGACGAACCCGTCGCGACGCTGGGACGCGACCTGAAGCTGCCGAGCTTCCTCGAAGCGCAGCGCAAGCAGATCGAGGGCGTGCTGCCGAGCCTGGAAGAGAGCGCGTCATGACCGACTTCATCCATCGCTTCGAGCCCGCGACCAGCGCGGGCTCCCCTCCGCTCCTGCTGCTGCACGGCACCGGCGGCGACGAGAACGACCTGCTCGGGCTCGGCAAGATGATCTCGTCAGGCTCCGCCCTGCTCTCGCCGCGCGGCCGCGTGCTCGAGCACGGCATGCCGCGCTTCTTCCGCCGCCTTTCGGAGGGCGTGTTCGACGAGGACGATGTGCGCAAGCGCGCGCACGAACTCGGCGACTTCGTCGCGGAGACGCGAAAGCGATATGGCATCGCCGCGCCCGTCGCGGTCGGCTTCTCCAACGGCGCCAACATCGCAGCCGCGCTGTTGCTGCTGAGGCCTGACGCGCTGGCGGGCGCCATCCTGTTGCGCGCCATGGTGCCGCTGTCGGGGCCGCCCAAGGCGGAGCTTGGCGGCAAGCCGGTGCTGCTGCTCTCCGGGCAGGCCGATCCGATCGTGCCGGCGAGTAATTCGGCGCAACTTGCCGCGCTGCTCTCCGAAGCGGGCGCGAGCGTCGAGCACAAGGTGCTGCCGGCGGGCCATCAATTGTCGCAGGCCGACGTCACGCTCGCCCGCGGCTGGATCGGCAGCATCGCCGCCGAAGCGGCCTGACCTCAGGAGCGGCGCACCCGACCGTGGGGCGCCGCTCCGCCGCTGCTCCAGGCGACCTTCCGCCGCATCTGCGCAATCGGGCGCCAGCCTGCGCGAAATTTCCGCTTGCCCGTTTTCGTGCCAGGCCTAGAATTTGGGACAAGGTTCCGAAATTTGGAACTCCTTTGGACCAACGCCCGGGCTGCCTTCATGAGCGCGCTCACCAACGCCATCGAGATTCTCCGCTGCTTCTCCAGCGCGCGGCCGGATCTGTCGTTCGCGGACGTGATGGCGCTGACCGGCAAGCCGAAGAGCTCGACCTCACGATTGCTGCGGTCGTTGCGCGATTGCGGCCTGCTCGAGCAGGACCCCCACACCCGCCGCTACCGGCCGGGCCTGCTCACCTTCGAGCTCGGCCGGCTGCACCGCGCCCATGACGACCTCATCAGCATGGCCGAGCGCGAGCTGCGCGAGGTCTGCGCGCGGACCGGACACACCGGCTACATCGCGGTACTCGACGGCTACGAGCAGGTCGTGCTCCGCATCGTGCCGGGCTCGAACCCCTTGCGCGTCGTCAATCCGCCGGGCCAGCGCACGCCGGCGCTCGCCACGTCGAACGGCCGCGCCATGCTCGCCCGCCTCTCCGACGAGGATATCCGCGCGCGGGTGCCGGCGACCTATCCAAAACTGCCGCGCAACTCGCCGCAGAACTTCAAGCAGTTGATGGCGCGCCTCGACGAGATCCGCCGTACCGGCGTGTCGGACGCGGCCGATGAATCGATCGAGGGCGTCGGTTCGCAAGGTTTTGCGCTCAAGAGCGGCGAGACCGGCGAGATGATCGGGATCGCGGTGTCCTATTCGGTGCAGGCCACCACCGCCGCCGAGCGCGCCAATGTCCGCCGCGAGCTCGCGGCGATGGCCACGAAATTGCGACGACTGACGGGCGATCCGCTCGATCAGGCTGCAACCCGCATTCAGACGGGGACGCGATGAGCAGCACCGCGACCACGCGCCCTAACGGCCTTGCGCTCTTCATCCTGCCGAGCGCGCTGCTGTTCGCCTTGTTCTTCTTCCTGCCGATCGGGCTGATGGCGCTGATGAGCGTGCTGACCGGCAACCCGGTGGTGATGCCGAAGGTCGCCTTCACCACCCGTCATTACGCCCGCATGATCGGCGATCCCTATTATCTCGAGGTGATCTGGACCACGATCCGGATCGGGCTCGTCACCACGCTGGTCGCGCTTCTCATCGGCTATCCGCTGGCGCACTGGATGGCACGCATCAAGAGCCGCACCGGACACGCGCTGCTGCTGATGGCGGTGCTGGCGCCGATGCTGACCGGCATCGTGGTGCGCACCTTCGCCTGGATGACGCTGCTGTCCGACAAGGGCGTGATCAACGAGACCCTGCTCGCGTTCGGCCTGATCTCTCAGCCGTTGAAACTGATGTACAGCGAGACCGGCATCGTGGTCGGCCTCGTCCACATCTACGTGCCCTTCATGGTGCTGACGCTGACAGGCGTGATCGGCCGCATCGACGAGCGGCTGGAGCAGGCCGCCGAAAATCTCGGCGCCAGCCCGTTGCGCGCCTTCATCGAGGTGACGCTGCCGCTCAGCCTGCCCGGCATCCTCGCCGGCTCGCTCCTGGTGTTCGCGCTCGCGATCAGCGCCTATGTCACCCCGATCCTGCTCGGCGGCTTCCAGATCATGACGCTGCCGATCCTGATCTACCAGCAGATCTCCGCGAACTTCAACGTCGGCTTCGCCGCCGCGCTCGGCATCGTCCTGCTGATGATCTCGCTGCTGCTCGTCGTCGCCTATAACCGCGCGCTCGGCCTCGTCTCCGGCCAGCGCGAGTTGCAGTGAGGCCGACGATGCAAACCACGGCCTCGCACAGCCCATCGCTCGCAGCAAGCCGGCCGGCCGCACCCGCGCGGACCGCCGGAAGCGTCAGGCGTTCCGGCCGCACCCTCTATCTCGCGATCAACATCGCCATCCTGGCCTTCCTGCTGGCCCCGATCGCGATCGTCGTCGTGTTCGCCCTGAACCCCACACCCTTCATCCAGTTCCCGCCGGTCGGCGTGTCCTTGCGCTGGTTCGAGAAATTCTTCGCCTCGCGCGACTTCATGCATGCGCTCGGCTTCAGCCTCGAAGTTGCGGTCCTCACCACCGTGTCCGCAACGATCCTCGGCGCCTCCGCCGCGCTGGCGCTGGCGCGCGGCAATCTGCCGGGCACGAGGCTGATCGTGGCGACGATGCTCTCGCCGCTGATGCTGCCGGCGATCCTGACCGGACTTGCGCTGTTCCAGACCTATGTGCTGCTCGACGTGGGACGTCCGACCTGGGGTCTCGTGGCCGGCCACACGCTGGTGACGCTGCCTTATGTGGTGCGCACCACGCTCGCCGTCCTGCATAATTTCGACACCCGCCTCGAGGAAGCCGCACGCAATCTCGGCGCCAGCCCGTTGCGCACTTTCTTCGAGGTGACGCTGCCGCTGATCAAGCCGGGCGTGCTGGCAGGCGCCATCTTCGCCTTCATCGTCTCCTTCGACCAGTTTCCGGTCTCGCTGTTCCTGGTCTCACCGGGCAACGAGACGCTGCCGGTCACGCTGTTCAACTACCTCAAGTTCGATCTGGACGGGACCATTGGCGCTGCGTCCGTCGTCTCGATCGTGCTCGCGTTCGTCGTCGTCATCGGGCTCGACCGCACGGTGGGCTTGCGCTCCTACGTCAAATTGTAACTGCTCATTGCACCGAAGGAATCAGGATATGATGAAAGCTCTGGGATCGCTCAGCCGCCGCCGTTTTCTGACCGCGAGCGCCTCGCTCGGCATCGGCACGATCGCTGCGCCTTGCGTCGCGCGAGCCGACGATCCGACGCTGCGCATCACCGGCTGGGGCGGCAAATGGGGCGACATCATGAAGGCCGAGATCGGCCCCGCCTTCGAGAGCGAGTTCAAGTGCAAGCTCCAGACCGACTCCGCCTTCCCGTACTTGCCGAAGCTCCAGGCGAGCTCGCGCTCGGCACCGATCTACGACGTGCTGCACACCAATTCCAACGAGCAATGGGCCGCGGCCGAGATGGGCCTGGTCGAGCCGAAGATCGATCCCAAGCTCGTGCCGAACCTCGCCGACGTCTACCCCTACGCGATCAGCGACAAGATCGTCGGCGTCTCGATCTTCACCAGCGCCATCGGCCTTGGGCTGCGCACCGACAAGGGCTATGGCGCCATCACCTCCTGGAAGGAGCTGTGGGACGCCAAGTATAACGGCGTCCGCGGCGGCTACGTCATCCCCGTCAACAGCCTCGGCCAGGCCTTCCTGATGATGTGCGGCACGCTGTTCGGCAAGGGCCAGACCGATCTCGATGCCGCTTACACCGCGCTGGAGAAGCTAAAGCCGATCAAGATCGTCGATTTCACCGGCGCGATGGAGAAGATGCTGCTGTCGGGCGAGGTCGGCCTCTGCGTCATCCACGATTCCGGCATCTACCGCTATGACGGCCAGAACCAGCCGACCGACTTCGTCTCGCCGAGCGAAGGCGTGCTGTCGCTGGAGCAGGTTTTGACCATCACGCCCGGCAGCAAGATGAAGGAGCTCGCCAACGCCTACGTCAACTACATGCTCCGTCCCGAGGTGCAGAAGCGCCTTGCGGAGACCGTGTGGTATTCGCCGGCCAACAAGAAGGTGAAGCTCGACGCAAAATACGACGCCAAGCTGCTCACCACGCCCGAGAAGGTCTCGAAGCTGATCCAGGTCGACTGGAAATGGTACAACGAGCGCAAGGACGAGATCGACCAGCGCGTCAACCGGATCTTCCGCGCATGAGCGCGTCGATCGAGATCGCCGGCGTCAGCAAGGTCTATGACGGCGGCGTGCGCGCGGTCGATGCGGTCGCCATGGACATCCGGCAGGGCGAGTTCTTCTCCCTGCTCGGCCCGTCCGGCTGTGGCAAGACCACGACGCTGCGGATGATCGCGGGCTTCGAGATGCCGAGCGCGGGCGCGATCCGCGTCGATGGCGCCGATATCACCCACGTGCCCGCGCACAAGCGCGACATGGGCATGGTGTTCCAGAACTACGCACTGTTCCCGCATCGCACCGTCGCCGAGAACGTCGCCTTCGGCCTGCGCATGCGCGGGCTCGACAAGGCCAGCATCGCGGCCAAGGTGAAGGCAGCGCTGGCCATGGTCGAGCTGTCCGGCCTCGAAGCGCGCCGTCCCGCCCAGCTTTCCGGCGGTCAGCAGCAGCGCGTCGCGCTCGCCCGCGCCATCGTGATCGCGCCGCGCGTCCTGCTCTGCGACGAGCCGCTCGGCGCGCTCGACAAGAAGCTGCGCCAGCAGATGCAGTTCGAGCTCAAGCAGCTCCAGAAGAAGCTGGGTCTCACGCTCGTGTTCGTCACCCACGACCAGGAAGAAGCGCTGGCGATGTCCGACCGCATCGCGGTGATGAACGGCGGCCGGGTCGAGCAGGTCGGAACGCCCGCCGAGATCTACAACCAGCCCACCACCCGCTTCGTCGCCGACTTCATCGGCGACACCAACATCTTCCGCGGCGAGCGCATCGGACCGAACCTGGACGTCGGCAAAGGCCTGATCCTGGCGCTGCCGCCGACCGAGGCGCAAGGCATCGGCGTTCTCTCCGTGGCGCTCCGACCGGAAAAGATCAGCCTCTCGCCGCGTTCTGACACCGCCATCACAGCCGGCAGCTCCGCCCACGGCACCGTCGAGAACACCAACTTCCTCGGCGGCGCCGTGCTCTACCGCATCACCCTCGAGGGCGGCCATCGCGTCCTCGTGCAGCAGCCCAATGCAGGCACGAGCCGCCTGTTCGTTCCCGGCAACGGTGTCACGCTTCAGTGGACGCCGGCCGATCTCGTCGTCTTGAAGGACTAGACATGAACATGCCATTGCAGCACCAGCGCGTCGGGGTCGTCGTGATCGGCCAGAGCCCGCGTCCCACCGTCGCGTCCGAGATCGCCACCGTGCTCTCGCCCGGCATCCAGATCGAGCTGCGCGGCGCGCTCGACGGCATGAGCCGCGCCGAGATCGACGCCATCCCGCCAATGGACGGCTACGACACGCTGTTCACGCTGCTGCCGAACGGCGACGGCGTCACCATCAGCAAGAAGGAGGTGGAGCGGCGCGCGAGCCAGCAGATCATCCGCTTCAAGCATGAGGGCGTCGGCGTCACGCTGATGGCCTGCACCGGCAAATTCCCCAATCTCGCGGCCGATGGCCTCGTCATCCTGCCCTCGGCCATCCTGCATAATCTCGTCGAGGCGGTGCTGCCGAAGGGCCGGCTCGGCGTGTTCTCGCCGCTGCCCGAGCAGACCGTGCTGATCGACAAGAAGTGGCAGCGCGACGGCGTCGAGGTGGTCGGCATCACGCTGCGTCCCGGTTCGAACGACGCCACGGTCGACGAGGCCGCACGCACGATGGCCGACCTCGAACCCGATCTCGTGGTGATGGATTGCATCAGCTACACCAGCGCCAACAAGGCGCGCGTGCGCACCGCCTATCCCGGTCCGGTGATCCTCGGCATCGCCGCGGCCGCCCGCATCGTCGAGGAGCTGGTGTCGTGAGCAAGGCGGAATTGAAGACGATCAGCCTCGAGGAGATCGAGGCGCTCGCGGTCGGCGCCTGGATTCTCGGCACCGGCGGCGGCGGCAGCCCCTATCTCGGCCTGCTCAATCTGCGCCGGCTCTATGCCGAGGGCACCCGCGTGCAATTGATGTCGCCGCTCGACCTCGACGACGAGGACTGGGTTGCCGTGGTCTCCAACATGGGCGCACCGCTGGTGGGACAGGAGCGGCTTGCCGACAGCCGCAACATCGCGCGCGCGGTGCGCATGCAGGAAGAGATCAACAACATCAAGTTCCGCGCCGTGATGTCGGTCGAGATCGGCGGCGGCAACGGCGTGCAGGCGCTGATGGCAGCCGCCCATCTCGGCATCCCCGTGGTCGATGCCGACTGCATGGGCCGCGCCTTCCCCGAGGCGCAGATGACCTCGGTCGCGATCGGGGACCTGCGCCCCTACCCCTGCACGCTGTACGATCCGCGCGGCATCGAGGCCGTGGTGACGAAGGTGCCGAGCTGGAAGTGGATGGAGCGGGCGAGCCGAAAGATCTGCGTCGAGATGGGCTCGATCGCCTCCACCAGCAAGGCGCCGCGCACCGGACGCGAGGTGAAGGATTGGGGCATCCACTTCACCACCACCAAGGCGATCCGCATCGGCCGCGCCGTGCAGGAGGCCAACCGGCGCCACGAGGATCCGATCGCGGCGCTGCTCGCAACCGAAGGCGGCAAGAAGCTCTTCACCGGCAAGATCGTCGATGTGGCGCGGCGCACCACGGAGGGGTTCCTGCGCGGCACGGCAATGGTCGACGGCAGCGATGCCGATCGCGGCACGAAACTAAAACTCTCGTTCCAGAACGAATGGATCGTGGCCTGGCGCGACGAGGACGCGATTGCGACATCGCCCGATCTGATCTGCGTGCTCGACAGCGTCAACGGCCACGGCATCGGCACCGAGACCATCCGCTACGGCCAGCGCGTCACCGTCGTGGCACTTCCGGCGCCGGCCGTGCTGACGAGCCCCCGCGGTCTCGAATTCGTCGGCCCGCGCGCCTTCGGCTACGACCTCGATTTCCGTTCCCTCTTCTCGCCCGCTGCGGCTGGAGCCTAAGATCCCATGAAACGCATTGGCATCGATGTCGGCGGCACCAACACGGACGCCGTGCTGATCGTCGACGAGAAGGTCGTCCATTCCGTCAAGCGTCCGACCACGGCTGACGTCACTTCGGGCATCCTCGACGCGCTCAGGGCGTTGCGCGCGGAGCCCGCCGCCGCGGTGAAGGTCGATGCGGTCGTGATCGGCACCACGCATTTCATCAACGCGGTGGTGCAGCGCCGCCACGTGCAGAAGATCGCCGCGATCCGCATCGGCATGCCCGCCAGTGCCTCGCTGCCACCGTTCTGCGACTGGCCGACAGATCTCGCCTCGCTCGTCAACGGCGATATCTTCATGCTGGAGGGCGGCCACGATTATGACGGCCGCCCGTTCATGCCGCTCGACATCGCTGGTCTCAAGAGCGCGGCGCGAAAAATCAAGGATGCGGGCCTGCGCTCGGTCGCGGTGTGCTCGAGCTTCTCCCCGCTCGATCCCTCCTGCGAAACCACCGCGCGCGAAATCCTCGCCGAGATCTGCCCCGACGTTGCGGTGACGATGTCGCACGATCTCGGCCGCATCGGTCTTCTGGAGCGCGAGAACGCCGCACTGCTCAACGCCTCCCTGCACGACCTCGCCATCACCACGGTTGCGGCCTTCCGCAAGGCGATCGCCGACAGCGGCATCGACGCGCCGCTGTTCCTCACCCAGAACGACGGCACCGTGATGCAGGCCGAGATCGCCACCGCGTTCCCGGTGATGAGCTTTGCCTCCGGCGCCACCAATTCCATGCGCGGCGCCGCGCACCTCTCCGGTCTCGACGACGCCATGGTCGTCGACGTCGGCGGCACCACGTCCGATATCGGCCAACTGCGTCACGGCTTCCCGCGCGAAGCCAATGCCGTGGTCGAGGTCGGCGGCGTGCGCACGCTGTTCCGGATGCCTGACCTGTTGTCGATCGGGCTCGGCGGCGGCAGCCATGTCGACGAGGAGCCGGTCCGCGTCGGCCCGCTCAGCGTCGGCTATCGCCTGACGTCGGATGCACTGGTATTCGGCGGCGACCGCCTCACGGCCACCGACATTGCGGTTGCTGCCGGCCTGATCGACATCGGCGATCGCTCCCGCGTCGCCAATCTGCCCAAACGCCTGATCGATGCCGCGCTGCGCGATGCCTGGCGCAAGCTGGAGGAAGACATCGACCGCATGAAGACCGAAGCCGGCGACGTGCCGTTGCTGGCGGTCGGCGGCGGCGCCTTCCTGGTGCCGGATCGCTTGCCCGGCATTTCCGAGATCGTACGCGTCCCCCATGGCGACTGCGCCAATGCGGTGGGCGCCGCGATCGCACAGGTCTCAGGCGAAGCCGACCAGGTGTTCCGCGATCTCAGCCGTGAGGATGCGATCGCAGCGGCGCGGGATATCGCCGCCGACCGTGCCGTCCAGGCCGGCGCGGCGCGCGACAGCCTCAAGACCGTCGACGTCGAGGACATGCCGATCGCCTATCTGCCCGGCAACGCGCTCCGTGTCCGCGTCCGCGTCGCGGGCGCGATCGCCGATCCGGATCTGCCTGCGGCGGCGTAGCTGTGCGCCGCTGGACGGACTGCTTGCTTCAATCGAACCAGCCGCGCCGCTTGAACCAGATCAGCGGCAGCACCCCGGTGGCAATGATTGCGAGCCAGGCCAGCGGGTAGCCGAACGTCCAGTCCAGCTCGGGCATGTGCTTGAAGTTCATGCCCCAGATGCCCACCAGGATGGTGGGCGGCACGCCGACCACGGACACGATCGTGAGGATCTTGAACAGCTCGTTCTGCTGGATGTTGATGAAGCCGAGCACGGCATCGAGCAGGAGCTGGATCTTGTCCGTCAGCCGCGTCTCGTAGTCGCTGAGCGAGACGACGTCCTTCGACACGGCGTGAAGGCGCTTTTTCGACGCCTCCGTGATCCACGCGCTTCCGACGTCGCCCGCAAACGACGCAATTCGCCCGACGCCGAGCAGAACGTCGCGCGCCTTGGCCAGGCGGTCGGCCAGCTCGCCGATATTCTCCAGCGCCTCGCGCATCCTGCGGCTGGACCGGACCGGCCGCTGGGTGCGAACGAGTCCGCCCTTGAAGACGCCGCGCGAGAGCGTATCGACCCGCGCGCCGAGATGCTCCAGCACATCGGCGCCGCGGTCGATCATGGCCTCGAGCAGGCTGGTGAACACGCACATGCCGTTTTCCAGGCTGTCATCGGAGCCGATACGCTTGCCGATGTCGTCGAAGATCGGCAGCTCGGCAAAGCGCACCGTCACGAGCACGTGCGGGCCGATGACGAAACCCACCGGCGTGATCTCGGCCTCGTTGTGCTCGTTGAGGCGGACCGCCGGCGAGCCGAGATAGAGCGTGCCGTGGTCGAGAATCAGGCGGCTCGACGCCTCGATCTCGCTGAGGGACTCCTGCGACGGAATGCGTATCTTCAGCAATCGTTCGACGAACTGCTTTTCCTCCGTGGTCGCGTTCAGGAGGTCGGCCCAGATGATCTCGGTGGGCATCTCCGCGCCGATGCCTTGCCAGTCGTCGGTCGGCCATCTGTAGAGTTTAAGCAAGAACCGAACTCCGCATACAGTCGCGCCGGATCGCACGGCATGCGGCCATCCCGCGCCGAGCCAACGCACGAAGGTTCCGAACGTTCAAACCGGGAGAGCAACAGAGGCCGCGCCTTCCAATGAAAACCGGCAGCGCCTTCTTCGATGGTGACATCATGCCAGTGTTTTGTCCGACGGAGCAACAATGTTTTCGCGGACGACGCGCAAGCCATTGAAATGACTGGCACCGGGCTACTATGCATGGCCCACTCGTCGACAAGCGGGCGAGGAAACGGGTGAAGTCTAAAGCGCAGGCAACCCCGGCGGCGGCTTGCGCATGTTGGAGGCCTGCTCATAGGCATAGGCGAGACGCAGCAGCTTGTGCTCGCTCCAGGCTCTTCCTGCGAAGGTGACGCCGAGCGGATAGTCCGGCGTGTCCTTGCCGTCGGTCGTCCCCGACACGAAGCCGCCTGGTACCATGACGCTGGGATAGCCCGCCCTAGCGGCGATCATGGCGCCGCCGGCGCCGGGGAACAACACCGCGTCGAGCTTGTGCTGGTTCATGTAGGCGTCCATGCCGCGCGTCCTGGCAGAGAGCAGGTCCATAGCACGTGCGGACTTGTACTCGCGCTCGCTCAAGTCGCCCCGGGTCAACTCAGCAGCGAGGAAGTAGTCCTGGCCGAAACGCAGCGCCTTGTCGGCGTTCGCGGCGTTGAAAGCCACGATGTCGGCGATGGTCTTGATGTCGGTGTTGGTCGCCCAGTCCCTCAGGTAGAGGTTGAGATCGTGTTTCAGCTCGTACAGAAAGACGACCGGCGGCCTCGCGACCGTGCCTTTGTGTTCGCTCAGCGGATTGCGGTTGAGCACCGCCATGGTCGTGCCCGGCCCGCCGATCCAGCCGGCCGTCGGCATGCTGGCGCGCACGATGGCGGCGCCGAGATCCTCCAGCGCCTTGATCGCCTCAGCCATCAGCTTGGCCGACTTCGGTGGCAGCTTGCCGTAATAGCAGTCATTCAGGGGATCGGCGGGGTCGCTCGGCACGCCGATGCGCGCGCCTTTCATCGCATCGCGTGCAAGGCCGGCGGTGTAGTCGGCCGGCCGCCGCTGCTCTTGCGTCGCCGGGTCGAGCGGGTCCCCGGCCGCCAGCACGTTCAGGAGGATCGCCGCGTCGCGCACGGTGCGCGTCATTGGCCCAGCGGTGTCCTGGCTGTGTGCAAGCGGCAGGATGCCGGCACGGCTGATCAGCCCAACGGTCGGCTTCACGGTGACGAGGCCGTTCAGGCTCGCGGGGTGCAGCAGCGAGCCCGAGGTCTCGGTGCCAATTGAGGCTGCGCACAGGCCGGCTGCCACTGCGACCGCCGAACCCGAGCTCGATCCGCCCGGAGACACCACTGGAATGCCGTGATCGTTCATCAGCGCCGGCGCATACGGATTCTTCACCTGGCCGCCCAGCGACGAATAGCCCGCCGGCATGTCGATCGCGAGCATGTTGGCAAACTCCATCAGGTTCGCCTTGCCCAGGATCACCGCGCCGGCATCCCGCAGCAACTTGACGATGGTGGCATCGTCCCGCGCGCGCGCACCCTCCAGCGCGAGCGAGCCCGCCGTGGTCGACTGCCTGTCGCCGGTCGCGATGTTGTCCTTCAGCAGGATCGGTATGCCGGCCAGCGGCTGCTTGGCCGAAGGTTTCGTTTCGTCGAGCTTGCCCGCGATCGACAGCGCATCGGGGTTGAGCGCGCGCACGGCGTTGAGCACGGGCCCATTGCGGTCGTAGGCCTCGATGCGCGCGATGTAGGCTCCGGTCAGCGCCGTTGCATTCAGCCGCCCACTGGCCAGGGCATGAGCGATCTCGCTCATCGGCGCGTCTTCGAGTTTCACGGAAATCGCTGGTTCGACCGCAGCAGTCACGACGCGGCCAGCGGCGCGGCGGGATGGTGTCTTCATGGCGTGCCTCGCCTGACGGCGCGTCCCGAACCATGACGCCGCGATGACGGCATTCTGCCAGCGTTTTGCCCGACGGGTCAACGTCATCACGGGCGCAGCGCAGGGCCATTGAGCGGCCCGCACAAGCCATTGAAATCACTACCCCCGGCTACTGTGCATGGGGTTGTTTTTCAGGTTTTTGTTTTGGACGGCGCCGCCCTCTCCCACAAGGGGCAGAGGGCGCAACAATGCACCCCTACTCCCACGCCCACGCCGAGAAGTCGTTCTCGAACTGCGGGACTTCCTTCCAGACGCCCTTCAGCTTCTTGTTGATGACCGTGGGCCATTGCGGCTGGAACAGGTAGGCGGAGACGGCGTCGGTGGCCAGCATGCGCTGGGCGTCGCCGAGAAGTTTGGCACGGGCGGCTTCTTCCGGCGTCGACACGATCTGCTTGTAGAGCGCGTTGAACGCCTCGTTGTTGTAGCCAAGATAATAGTCCGACTCGGTGATCTTGACGAGATCGAACGGTTCGACATGGCTGACGATGGTGAGGTCGAAATTGTGCGGACCGTTGGGCGCGAACACCTGCGACAGCCACTGCGCCCACTCGACGTTCTCGATCTTGGCGACGATACCGACTTTGGCGAGCTGGGCCGCGACGATCTCGCCGCCCTGCCGCGCATAGGGCGGCGGCGGCAGTTTCAGCGACAGCTCGAGCGGGGTGGTGACGCCGGCTTCAGCCAGAAGCTTCTTGGCCTTTTCGGGGTCGAAGGGGTTGATGCCTGTCGTGTCGACATAGCCGAGCGATCCGGGCGTGTAGAAGCTGCCGATCGGCGTGCCGAACCCCTCGACGGCGCCGTCGATCAATGCCTTGCGATCGATCGCAGCAAGGATGGCGCGGCGAACGCGGACGTCGTCGAGCGGCTTCTTCCGCTCATTGATCGCGACGATGGTCTTGGCCCTGGAACCGCCGATCAGCACCGTGAAGCGCGGGTCGGCCTTGAACTGGGCAACGACGCGGGTCGCGATGCGCGGAAATGCGTCGACATCATTCGAGAGCAGCGCCGCGGCCTGGGCGGCCGGATCGGAGATGAAGCGGATCGTCACCTTCGACAGCTTGACCGCGGCGGCGTTGCGATAGTCGGCCCATTTGGTCAGGGTGAGCGAGGAGCCCTTGGCCCAGGCTCCTAACTGATAAGGTCCGGTCCCGACCGGTTGCGTGACATTCGTCGCCGCGCTCTTCGGCTCGACGATCGAGGCGCTCGCCTGTCCCATCAGGAACGGCAGGTTCGGCTCGGAATACTTCACCGTGATCACGACGGTGTCGGCGTCGGGCGCCTCGACCTTCTCGAAGGCCTGGAACAGGCTCTTGTCCTTGTTGGTGCTGGTCGCCGCGGCGTTGCGCTCGAACGAGAACTTCACCGCCGCGGAATCGAACGCCTCGCCATTGTGGAATTTGACGCCCTTGCGCAACTTGAAGGTATAGGTGTTCAGGTCGGGCGATGCGGTCCAGCTCTCCGCCAGCAGCGGCGAGGTCGAGCCGTCCTCGTTGATCTTGGTCAGGGTCTCGTAGATGTTGTAGAGCGTGACCTCGGCGATTGCGGCAGCGGCGGCATTGGTGGGATCGAGGCCCGGCGGCTCCAGCGTCATGCCCATGACGACGCTGTCCTTCTTGCTCTGCGCCATGACCGGCAGCGGTGCTGCGGCGAGCGCGGCGGCAAATGCGACGATCGATAGTTTCCTGAACATGCGTAACTCCCCGGCCTTCTCTTGATCCCAGCCTACGCCAATTCCATGGGGGACACTAACCTTCCATGGCCGCCTGCGGCAACGCCATCACCGCCTCCGCCTTGTGACAGGCGGTAAGATGGCCCTCGCCCACCTTGCGTAGCAAGGGCGGAACCTCGCGGCAATGCTGGTCGGCGAGCGGACAGCGCGCGACATAGGGGCAGCCGGTGGCGGCCGCCGATTGCGAGGCGATGGCCTGGGCCCCGCGCCGCCGCCGGACGCCGCCGGCGCGCGCCCGCGGCACGGCATCGAGCAGCGCCCGGGTGTAGGGATGGGCGCAGTGCTCGAACAGATCCTCAGGCCGGCCCTGCTCGACGATCCGGCCGAGATACATCACCGCGACCTCGTCGCAGAGATAGTCGACCACGGCAAGGTCGTGGCTGATCAGGATGTAGCTGAGGCCGAACTGCTCCTGGAGGTCCTGCATCAAATTGAGCACCTGCGCCTGCACGGAGACGTCGAGCGCGGAGACCGGCTCGTCGGCGACGATCAGCTTCGGCTGCGTGATCAGCGCGCGCGCAATGGCGATGCGCTGGCGCTGGCCGCCGGAGAACTCGTGCGGGTATTTGTCCATGTCCGCCTCGCGCAAGCCGACCTGCCGCAGCACCGCGGAGACGCGTTCGCGGAATTTGGTGCGGTCGGCATCGTCAAGCACGGTGAGCGGCTCGGCGACGATGCGGGCGATGGTCTGACGCGGATCGAGTGATCCGTAGGGGTCCTGGAACACCATCTGGAAATCGCGGCGGGCGCGGCGCAGTTCGTCGGCCGAGATTTGGTTGAGATCGCGCCCGAGCAGTGCCACCTGCCCCGAGGTCGGCCGCTCCAGCGCCATCACCACCCGTGCAAAGGTCGACTTGCCCGAACCGGACTCGCCGACGATGCCAAGGCTCTTGCCGGCGGCAACCTGCACGCTGACGCCGTTGAGTGCGCGCACGTGCCCCGGCGGACGGAACAGGCTTTCGCGCGGCAGCGTGTAACGCTGCTCGAGATCCTTCACATCGAGAAGCGGCGCTGTACTCATGCGGACAGCGCTCCGACATTCGCGGCCATCGAGACATCGGTGCGCACACAGCGCACGCCGTGACCGGCGCCGACCTCGACCATCGGCGGAAGGGCGGCGCGGCACTGATCGATCACGAGCGGACATCGTTCGGAGAAGGTGCAGCCGGCCGGAAGGTCAGCAAGCTCCGGCACCGTTCCGGCGATCGTCGTCAACCGCGTCCCCTTGCGCGCGCCGAGCTTCGGGCGGGCGCGGAACAGGCCCTGCGTGTAGGGATGGCCCATGCGGCGGAACACCTCGTCGGTCGGCCCGCTCTCGACGACCGTGCCGCCATACATCACCATCATGCGCTGCACGTTCTCGGCGATGACGCCGAGATCGTGCGAGATCAGGATCATCGACATGCCGCGCTCCTCGACGAGGTCGGCGATCAGGTCGAGGATCTGGCCCTGGATGGTGACGTCGAGCGCGGTGGTCGGCTCGTCCGCGATCAGCAGGTCCGGCTCGCAGGCGAGCGCCATCGCGATGGTGACGCGCTGGCGCTGGCCGCCGGAGAACTGGTGCGGATAGGCGTCGATGCGCCTGGCCGGATCGGGCAGTCCAACGCGGTCGAGCAAAGCGATCGCTTCGCGCCGCGCCTGCGCCGCCGAATATTTCTTGTGACGCCGCAGCGGCTCGGCAACCTGGTTGCCGATCGTGTGCATCGGGTTGAGCGCGGTCATCGGCTCCTGGAAGATCATGCTGATGCGGTTGCCGCGCAGGCGGCAATAGTCCGCATCCGCAAGGCCGACGAGCTCGCTGCCGTCGAGCTTGATGCTGCCGGTGACGACCGCGCTGTCCGGCAACAGGCCCATCAGCGACAGCGCCGTGACCGACTTGCCGCAGCCGGATTCGCCGACGAGCCCGAGCGTCTCGCCGCGCTTCAAGGCGAAGCTGACGCCGCGCACGGCCAGTGCCGGGCCGCGGCTGGTGTTGAGACGGACACCGAGATTTTCAACCTCGATCAGCGGCATGGTTGAGCGCTCGCCCATCGTCACCGCTCCCGCGCCAGTCTGGGATCGAGCAGGTCACGCAATCCATCCCCAAGGAGATTGAGACCGAGCACGGCGATCGCGATCGCAGCGCCTGGATACACAGCAAGCATCGGCGACTGAAACAGCAGCGTCTGAGCATCGTTCAGCATCCGTCCCCAGGACGGCTGCGGCGGCTGCGTGCCGAGACCGAGATAGGACAGTGCGGCCTCGGCAAGGATCGCGAGCGCGAACTGGATGGTGACCTGCACGATCAGGATCGACAGGATGTTGGGCAGCACGTGCTCGACGGTGATGCGGAATTTGCCCTTGCCCGAGGCGCGCGCGGCCAGCACGAATTCGCGCGCCCAGATCGCGTTGGCCGAGCCGCGCGTCAGCCGGGTCAGCGTCGGAATCTGGAAGATGCCGATCGCGACGATCGAGGTCACCATGCCCGGACCCACCACCGCGGCGAGCATGATGGCGGAGAGCACCGCCGGAAAGGCGAAGGTGAAGTCGGAGAAGCGCATGATGATCTCTTCGGTCCAGCCGCGCCTGGCCGAGGCGATCAGGCCGAGGCAGACGCCGAAGGTGAGACCGATGCTCACCGCGATGATGCCGACCATGATGGTGGAGCGCGCGCCGGCCAGCAGCAGCGAGACGATGTCGCGGCCGAAGGAATCGGTGCCGAGCCAATGCGCCGCCGAGGGCGGCCGGAGTTTTGACGCGATGTCGATCTCATAGGGCGAATACGGCGTCCACACCAGCGACAGCAGCGCGGAAGCGAGCACCACAAGGCTCAGCGCACCGCCGAGCACGAAGCTGCGATGGCGTAGCGCGCGGCGCCAGAAGGTCCGGGCCGGCAGCGGCCGCGTTGCGACCGGCGCGTCGATGGTCAGGGGCGCGCTCACAGGTCGTGCACCTTGATACGGGGGTCGATGAAGGCATAGAGCACGTCGACCACGAAATTGACGATCACGACCATGGCCGCCAGCAGCATCACGCAGTTGCGCACCACGATCAGGTCGCGGTTGGCGATCGACTGGAAGATCAGCCGGCCGAGCCCCGGCAGATAGAACACGTTCTCGATCACGATGGTGCCGGCGAGCAGATTGGCAAATTGCAGCCCCATCACCGTCATCACCGGGATCATGGCGTTGCGCAGCACATGACTCCACAACACCTCGCGCTTGCCGAGCCCTTTGGCGCGCGCCGTGCGGACGAAGTCTTCGCGCAGCACTTCCAGCACCGCCGAGCGCGTGACACGCGCGAGGATCGCGGCCTGCACCACGGCGAGCGAGATCGCCGGCAGCAGCAGCGACTTCACCCCTAACCAGATGCCGTCCTCCCAGCCGGCAAAGCCGCCGGCCGAGAGCCATTGCAGCCGCACCGAGAACAGCAGCACCAGCAGGATGGCGAACCAGAAATTCGGCAGCGCGATGCCGACTTGCGTCAGCGACATCACGCCGACATCGCCGAGCTTGTTGTGATTGGCGGCGGTGTAGATGCCGGCCGAGAGCGCCAGCGTCACCGTGATCGTCATGGCCATGATCGCGAGCGGAATGGTCAGCACCAGCCGTTCCGCGATCAGGGCGGCAACCGGCGTGCCGTAGACATAGGAGTTGCCGAGATCGCCGACGAGAAGGCCCTTGATCCAGTGCAGATAGCGAACCGCCAGCGGCTGGTCGAGCCCGAGCTTGGCGGTGAGCGCGCGGACCGCATCCGCCGAGGCGTCGGCGCCCATCAGCATCTGCGCGGCGTTGCCGGGCAGCGCGTCCAGCACCAGGAAGATGATCAGCGACGCGCCGACCAGCGTCGCCAGCAGGGTCAGGACACGTCGGAGGACAAATACGCTCATGCGCGCTCGGAGTCAGGGCTACCGGGCACGATCAACATGTCCAGACGCCGGAGGCAAGGACTTTGCTGCATGCGCATCTCGTCATTCCGGCCAGCGGGACAGCAGGTCGCTCGAGGCCTCGAACAGCGCGCTCACGCGCAGCAAGTCCGCATCTTCGCGGAAGCGGCCGACGAGCTGAAGAGCGATCGGCAGACCGTCACGGGCGAAGCCGCAGGGAAGACTGATCGCGGGATGCCCGGTCATGTTGAACGGCATGGTCCAGGGGAACCAGTGCGGCCGGACGCTGTCGAAATGCGCCCCGTCGATCTCGATGCTGCCGAACAGATCCTGCTTGATCGGCAGCGCGGTGCGCGTGAGGGTCGGCATCGCCAGAAAGTGGCCGCGCGCAAGCAGCGATTGCACGCGGCGGAACAGCGCGGTGCGCGCGAACATCGCCTCCTGATAGTCGACGCCGCTGACTTCGGTGGCGAGCGCAAGCTGCTTGAGGAAGGCCTCGCTCAGCTCGTCCCTGTGCTCGGCTGCGAGCTTTGCAAAGCGCGTGCGCCAGACCGTGTGGTTGATAGCGCGCCAAATCGGCTCGATGTCGAAACCGTCGCCGGAAAATTCCTCGAGCTCGGCACCGAGCCTGGCCAGCCGGTCGAGGCTCGCCCTGAAACTGGCTGCGACTTCGGCGGACACCGGGCGTCCCGGCGGGGTCAGGCAGTACAGGATCCGCTGCCCGCGCAGATCGCCGCGCGGGGCGGCCGTACCGACGAAGTCGGGCACGGGAACGCCGATCGACCAGGGATCGCAAGCATCCTCACCCGCCATCGCCTGCATCATCAGCGCGGTGTCGGCGACGGTCCGCGTCGTCGGCGTGACATAGGTCTGGTTGCCGAACACGTCGAGCGCCTGGCTGTGCGGGATCACGCCATTGCTCTGCTTCAGCCCGACCACGCCGTTGCAGGCGGCGGGAATCCGGGTCGAGCCGCCGCCATCGGTCGCGATCGCAAGCGGCGCGATGCCGCTCGCCACGGCCACCGCCGCGCCGCCGCTGGAGCCGCCGGAGGAGCGGCAGGCGTCCCAGGCATTGCGGGTGCGGCCGAACAGCGGCGAGTCCGTCAGGCACTTGCTGCCGAACTCCGGCGTCGTGGTCTTGCCGATCAGGATCGCGCCCTGGCTGCGCAGCCGCGCGACCGCGACCGCGTCCTCGGTCGGCACGTTGTCCTTGTAGGGAACGGCACCGAAGGTGGTCTTCACACCCTTGGTGTTGACGATGTCCTTGACGGTGACGGGGATGCCGTGCAGCAGGCCGAGCGGCTCGCCGGCCATGACCTTGCGCTCAGCCTCGCGCGCGGCGGCCATCGCCTCGTCGCCGCACAGGGTGATGAAGCAGTTCAATTCTGGCTGGCGCGCCTCGGCGCGGGCGAGCACGGCGCTGACGATCTCGACGGGGGAAATCTTCCTTGCGGCAATGAGGGCGCGTAGCTCGGTTGCGGACAGCAGGCAGGGATCGCCGTTCATCGTCACATCACGCTCCGAGGCGGGCCGCCGTTGGCCCAAGGATATTGACAGCGAGAATGACAGTTTTGTTAACTCGCCGTCCAATACGATTTTGATGATCAACCCATACATTTTCGGTATGCCAATGGATCTGCGCAGGCTTCGCTACTTCGTCGCCGTGGCCGAGGCGCGCAGCGTCGGCAAGGCCGCCGAGCGGCTGCGGATGGCGCAGCCACCCCTCTCGGTCCAGATCCGCAAGCTCGAAGCGGAGGTCGGCGCGCCGCTGTTCCGCCGCGGCACGCGCGGCATGGACCTGACCGAGGCGGGCCAGGCCCTGCTGGCGCGCGCCGGCGAGGCGCTGGCACTTGCGGCCGACGGCGTCGAAGCTGCGCGCGCCGTCGCGGCCGGCAGCCGCGGGCGGATCGCCGTCGGCTACATGTTCGTGCTGGCGAATGCGGTGCTGCCGCGCCTGATCCCCGAGCTGCGGCGGTCCATTCCCGGCGTCGACCTCGACTTCGCCGAGCTCAGCGCCTCGACCCGCGAGGCGCTGCTGCTGGACCGCAGCGTCACGGTCGCCCTGTGCATGCCCGCGATCAATCATCCCGAGATCCAGGTAGCGCGGATCGGTGCACAACCGTTCATGCTGGCGATGTCCGCCCGCTCGCCGCTCGCGCGCCTCGGCGCCGTGCCGATGGCCCGGCTGCAAGGCCGCCCGCTGATTGCGTTGCCGCCGCCGGAGCAAGACCCCGCCTCCTCCGCAGTCGCAGCCCTGCTGCGCCGACATCAGATCGTGATGCCGATCGCGAGCCGGGTGGAGACAGTGCATTCGGCAATGAGCCTGGTTCTCGCCGGCGAAGGTTTTGCGATCGTGCCGGCTTGCGCCAAGCTTGGCGCGCCACGCGGCATCGTGTTCAGGCCGCTGCGCGAAGCAGCCGATTCCCTCGATATCGCGGTGTGCTGGCGGCGGGACTCGCAGAGCCCGCTGATCCGCATCTTCCTCAAATGCGCCGAGAAGGTCGTGGCGCGGCTGTAACGCGGAGCCGGGTTAGACGCTCCACGCGACTTCGTGGCTCCAGGGCGGATCGGCGCCCGGTCGGGTGCAGGTCAGGCCGGCGCAATTGGCGGCAAAGAACAGCGCGTGGCGGAGCTCGTCGGTGCTGATGCCCTTTAGCTGCTGCCGCGCGAGACGTCCCTGCTTGTGCAGAGCGAACAGCAGCGCCGCCTGAAAACTGTCGCCCGCGCCGATCGTGTCGGTAACCGCGACCATCGGCGCTGTGACCTCGATCTGCCCTGCCCCCGCATGCCATGCGATCGCACCGTTGTTGCCGCGGGTGACGACGACGAGGCTCGTGCCCTGCTCCAGCAGCGCGGTCGCACGTTGCTGATAAGGCTCATCCCCGAACAGATAGGCGAAATCGACATCCGACATCTTGATGAGATCGGCGTAGCCGGCGAACTCGGCCATGCGTGCGACGTAGGCAGGCTTGTCCTTGACCAGATTGGGCCGGCAGTTCGGATCGAAAGAGATCGTCGACGACGCCTGTGCATCCGCGATCAGCGCCTTGGTCTCGGCGGCGCCCTGATCGTTGACGAGTGTGGTCGAGCCGACATGGACGGCCTCGACACGCGCGAACGGAATTGTCCCGCGCCGATAGGTCCAGTTCCGCGTCGCGGTTTCCGCGTCGTAGAACGCGTAATGCGACTCGCCCGCGACGATGCGGACGAAGGCGAGCGTGGTCTGGTGGTCGGTGCGGGTGGAAAGACCAAGCTCGACATTCGAGGCCGCGGCATGATCGGCGATCATCTGCCCGAACATGTCTGTCGAGATGCCGCCGAGGAAGCTGGTCGGCGCACCGAGGCGCGCCATGCCGACAGCGACGTTGAGGCAGGAGCCGCCGACCGCCGGCATCACGGCCTCGCGCCCGTCGGCGTTTCGCGTGGGGACGAAATCGATCAGCGCATCGCCGCAGGAAATCAGCATGTCCTTCAACCTCTCGCGACGTCGCCCATCGCGGCGCGGCTATTCCGGTCAACGTCGCGCAGCAGCCTGTACACGTTGCGCTTGCGGGCGTGGAAGGCGGCCATATCGGGCGCGGTCGGCTCGCTCTTCCCGCCCAGCGCCGACATCTTAGCCATGGTCTGCCCGATCGAGGCATAGGCGCCGCCGGCCACCGCCCCCAGCATCGCGGCACCCAGCAGCACCGGTTCCTTGGTCTGCGGCAACGCCACCGTGAGGCCCGTGGTGTCCGCCATGATCTGCCGCACCAAAGGACTGCGGCTCGCGCCGCCGCCCATGATCATGATGCTGGAACGGACGCCATGCGCGGCAAAGGCCTCGATCACCTCGGCAAGTCCATAGGCAAGGCCGCAGAGACCGGCGACGAACAGCCGTTCCATCGAGGCGACGTCGGTATCGAGATCGAGGCCCGCGATCACGGCGCGGGTATCCGGATCGGCGTAGGGCGAACGATTGCCGATGAATTCGGGCAACACATGGACGTCGCGCGCCAGCAGCGCGGCGCGGCTCGCGTCGCCCGAGCGCGCGATGATGCGGCGTTCCAGGTACTCGATGAGGTCGAGGCCTTCGTTGCGCGCCGCCGCACGCACCTCGCCGAAGCCGGGATGCGACTTGAGTAGATGGTCGATCGCCGCCCCGGCAGCCGATTGGCCGCCTTCGTTGAGCCAGAACTCCGGTACCATGCCGGAGTAATAAGGCCCCCATACGCCCGGCACGAAGCACGGCTCCCTGGTCGTCGCCATGATGCAGGCCGAGGTTCCCATGATGTAGGCCAGGCGATCGGAAACATCGGTCGTGCCGTCCGAGCCGTCGCGACCGCCGATCGCACCGATGCCACCGGCATGCGCGTCGATCAGCGACGCTCCAACCGGCGTGCCCGGCGACAGGCCGAGTTCGGCCGCGGCGGCACGGGTGAGGCCTTCGCCGAGCCGGGTGCCGGGCGCGACGATGTCGGTGCCGATGCGGGCGTAGCTCTCGGCGACGAAATCGGAGAGGCCGATGCGCTTGAAGAAGGGCGCACTCCAGCCCCCGCCATCATGCGCGAGGTAGTTCCACTTGCAGGTGACCGTGCAGGTCGAGCGCTGCAGCGAGCCGCTCGCGCGCCAGGTCAGATAGTCTGCCAGATCGAAGAAGTGACCGGCGGCATCGAAGCTCGATCGCATGTGCCGCTTCAGCCACAACAGTTTCGGCATCTCCATCTCGGGCGAGATCGAGCCGCCGACATAGCGCAGCACGGCATCCTCGGTCTCGTTGATCAGCCGCGCCTCGGAAGTGGCGCGGTGATCCATCCAGACGATGACGTTGCGCTGCTTGTCGCCGGAGGCGCTGACGGTGAGCGGCTCGCCTTGCCTGTCGAGCACAACCAGCGAACAGGTGGCGTCGAAGCCGATGCCGCCGACGCTGTCGGGCGCGATTGCTGCTTCCGCCATCGCCGCCCGCACCGATTTGGCACATGCCTCCCAGATGTCCTGCGACGACTGCTCGACGATATCGCCGGCCTCGTGCCAGATCCGGATCGGATGCCGCGCGGTCGCAAGCAGAGTGCCGGCCTCGTCGAACACCCCTGCCCGCGTGCTCGTGGTCCCTACGTCGACGCCGATATAGGCTCGCGGCATTGTCGCTCCCGGTCGCTTCGTCAATCGTGACGCAAGCCTACCAGCAAGTGTAGCCGCCATCCACCAGCACGATGCTGCCGGTCATCAGGCTCGCGGCCTCCGAGGAGAGGAACAGCACGACGGAGGCGATCTCCTCGACCTGTCCCATCCGTGCCATCGGGGTTCCACCGATCCAGGCGTCGTACATTTTGGCGTTGCTCTTCACGAAGGCGTTGAGCGGCGTCTCGATATAGGTCGGCGCCACCGCGTTGACCCGGATGCCGCGCGCGCCCCATTCGGCGGCGAGCGACTTGGTCAGATGGTGCACACCGGCCTTGGAGGCGTTGTAGAAGCACTGCTCCTGCGGCTTGTTGACGATGAAGCCGGACATCGAGCCCACATTGACGATGGCGCCGCTTCCGGCCTTCAGCATGTGCTTGCCGAATTCGCGGCAGCACCAGAAGGTGCCGTTGAGATTGACGTCGATGACGTTGAGCCAGTGCTCGTCGGTGACGGTCTCGGCCGGCGTCTCGCTGCGCGCAATGCCGGCATTGTTGACGAGGATGTCGACCTTGCCGTGGCGGGCGACGAGGTCGTTCGCGACCTCGGCGACGCGCTTCGTATCAGTGACATCCATGACCGCGGTTTCGACGTCATAGCCCTTCGCCTTCAGGCTGGCCTTGGCGCTGTCGGCGACCTTGCTGTCGCGGTCGCCGATGATGACCTTGGCACCGGCCTCGGACAGCGCCTCCGCACAGCCAAGGCCAATGCCCTGCCCGCCGCCGGTGATGAACGCGGTCTTGCCGTTCAGCTTGAATTTTTCCAGGTACATGGTGGTTTTCCGTTTCTTGCCGTTTCTTTGCCGTTTCTTGTTAGCCTCGAAGCGCGTTGCCGCTTTCATCGAAGCGATGGATGCGTGCGGGGTCCGGCAGCAGAGACACATGGTCGCCGGCATGCAGGCTCAATTCGCCGATATAGCGCGCCGTCAGCATGCCGAGCGGCCCGGCATCGACGTAAAGGAAGGTGTCGCTGCCGAGATGCTCGGCCACCGCGATCGTGCCCTGCCAGCCACCGGCGCCGTCGCGCTCGATCTTGAGATGCTCCGGCCTTACGCCGATGGTGGTCGCGCCCTGCTGCTTGGCGAACTCACCGGTCACGAAGTTCATTTTTGGCGAACCGATGAAGCCGGCCACGAACAGGTTTGCGGGCCTTTCGTACAGCTCCAGCGGCGAGCCATATTGCTCGATCTTGCCGCCGTTGAGCACGACGATCTTGTCGGCCATGGTCATGGCCTCGACCTGGTCGTGGGTGACGTAGATCGCGGTGGTGCCGAGCTGCTTCTGGAGCCGCGTCACCTCGATCCGCATCTGCACGCGCAGCGCCGCATCGAGATTGGAGAGCGGCTCGTCGAACAGGAACGCCTTGGGCTCGCGGACGATGGCGCGCCCGATGGCGACGCGCTGGCGCTGGCCACCGGAGAGTTCGCGCGGCTTGCGGTCGAGATAGGGCGTGAGGTTGAGCGTGGCCGCCGCCGCCTCGACCTTGCGGTTGGTTTCGTCCTTGGAAAGGCCTGCCATCTTCAGGCCGAAGCCGATGTTGCCGCGCACGCTCATATGCGGATAGAGCGCGTACGACTGGAACACCATCGAGAGCCCGCGCTTGGCGGGCGGCGTGTCGACGACGTTCTTGCCGTCGATCAGGATCTTGCCGCCACTGACGTCCTCGAGCCCGGCGATCAGCCGCAACAGCGTGGTCTTGCCACAGCCCGAGGGACCAACGAACACCACGAAGGAGCCGTCGGCGATGTCGAGGTCGGCACCCTTGATGATGTGCACCGGGCCGAAGGATTTCTGCACGTCCTGAAGTGTGATCTGACCCATGATCCGGCAGCCCCTTTACTTCACCGCGCCGAAGGTGAGCCCGCGCACGAGCTGCTTCTGGCTGAACCAACCGAGGACGAGAATGGGCGCAATCGCCAGCGTGGAAGCCGCCGACAGCTTGGCCCAGAACAGCCCTTCCGGGCTCGAATAGGAGGCGATGAACGTGGTGAGCGGCGCGGCGCTCGACGTCGACAAATTGAGTGTCCAGAACGCCTCGTTCCAGGCGAGGATCAAATTGAGCAGCATGGTCGAAGCCAGCCCCGGGATCGCCATCGGCGTCAGCACATAGACGAGTTCGCGGCCGATGGTGGCGCCATCCATGCGCGCGGCTTCGAGGATGTCGCGCGGGATCTCCTTGAAATAGGTGAACAGCATCCAGATCACGATCGGCAGATTGCCGAGGCAAAGGATGAAGACGAGACCGATGCGGGAATCGAGCAGGCCGAAGGTCTTGTAGATCAAATAGATCGGCACCAGCACGCCGACCGGCGGCATCATCTTGGTCGAGAGCATCCAGAGCAGGATGTCCTTGGTGCGCTTGGTCGGCGAGAACGCCATCGACCAGGCCGCAGGGATCGCGATCAGGAGCGCAATCAGCGTCGAGCCGCCGGCGATGATGACCGAGTTCATCGCATGGTGGAAATAGTCGCTGCGCTCCTGCACGGTGGCATAGTTCTCGGTCGTCCAGTGGAAGAACAGGAAGGACGGCGGGATGGCGAAGGCCTCGAGCTCGGTCTTGAAGCTCGCCAGCACCATCCAGAGGATCGGGAAGAAGATCAGGAAGCCGAAGAACCACGCACCGATCGTCGAGATCACCACGTGCTGCGTCGTTGTCTTGCGCGCCATGATTCAGGCTTCCAGATTGCGGCCGACGATGCGGACGAGGAAGAAGGCGACGACGTTGGCGATCACCACAGCGACGAGGCCGCCTGCGGAGGCGCTACCGACGTCGAACTGGATCAGCGCCTGCGAATAGATCAGGAAGGCGATGTTGGTGGTTTGCAAGCCCGGCCCGCCGCCGGTGGTGACGAAGATCTCGGCGAACACGGTGAGCAGGAAGATGGTCTCGATCAGGATCACCACCGTGATCGGACGCGCCAGATGCGGCAGCGTGATGTAGATGAAGGTCGAGACCGCGCTGGCGCCGTCCATCTCGGCCGCCTCCTTCTGCTCCTCGTCGAGCGATTGCAGCGCGGTCAGCAGGATCAGCGTCGCGAATGGCAGCCATTGCCACGTCACGATCAGGATCACCGCAAACAGCGGCATGTCGTTAAACCAGTCGATCGGCGTCAAATGGAACACCGAGGCGAGCCAGGCGAACAGGCCGGACACCGGGTGCATCAGCAGGTTCTTCCAGACCAGCGCGCTCACCGTCGGCATCACGAAGAACGGCGCGATCACCATCAACCGGACGAAATTGCGTCCGATCACGGGCTGGTCCATCAGCAGCGCCAGCGGAATGCCGAGCAGGATCGTCAGCGCCAGCACGGAGCCGACCAGCACCAGCGTGTTCTGGAGCGAGGCGAGGAAGGCGGGATCGGTGAGGAAGTAGCGGAAGTTCTCGAGCCCGACGAAGGATTCCGAGCCGGGGTCGAGCAGGCTGTAATGCAGCGTCGAGAAATAGATCGTCAGCGCGAGCGGAACGATCATCCAGATGAAGAGCAGCCCGACGGCCGGCGTCAGGAGCGACCGCGCAAGAATCTGCGTCTGCCGGGTTGCCATCAACGCTTCTCCGCTGGGGGAAGAAGGCGGCCATCCATCCCGAACGGTGGATGGCCGCAAGTTTGAGCTCAGGAGGGAGAGCTCGGGTTCACTTGATGTAACCGGCGCGCTTCATCTCGCGCTCGGTCGCGGTTTGCGCTGCCGCGAGCGCGGCATCCACCGTCATCGATCCCGCAAGTGCGGCCGAGAACTGCTGGCCGACCTGCGTGCCGATGCCCTGGAATTCGGGGATCGCGGCGTACTGCACACCGACGTAAGGTACCGGCTTCACCGTCGGCTTGTTCGGATCGGCGGCGTCGATCGAAGCCAGCGTCAGCTTCGCGAACGGCGCGACCTTCAGATAGTCCTCGTTCTTGTAGAGCGAGGTGCGTGTGCCCGGCGGCACGTTGGCCCAACCCTCCTTCGATGCCACTAGCTTGGTGTAGTCCTTGCTGGTCGCCCAGGCGATGAACTTCTCGGCGGCTTCGGTCTTCTTGGAGCCGGCGGGGATCGCGAGATTCCAGGCCCACAGCCAGTTGGCGTTCTTGCCGAGCCCGGTGTTGGGCGCGAGCGCGAAGCCGACCTTGTCGGCGACCTTGGAGTCCTTCGGATTGGTGACGAAGGACGCCGCGACCGTGGCGTCGATCCACATCGCGCATTTGCCCGCGTTGAACAACGCGAGGTTCTCGTTGAAGCCGTTGGAGCTCGCGCCGGGAGGGCCGGCTTCCTTCATCAGGTTGACGTAGGTCGTGAGCGTGGTCTTCCACTCCGGCGTGTTGAACTGCGGCTCCCACTTCTCGTCGAACCAGCGCGCGCCGTAGGAATTGGCCATCGCCGACAGGAACGCCATGTTCTCGCCCCAGCCCGCCTTGCCGCGCAGGCAGATGCCGTAGGTGCCGGCGCTCTTGTCGGTGAGCTTCTTGGCGGCGTCGATCACGAAATCCCAGGTCGGCTTCTCCGCCATCTTGAGGCCGGCCTTCTCGAACAGGTCGGTGCGATACATCACCATCGAGCTCTCGCCGTAGAACGGCGCGGCATAGAGCTTGCCGTCGACGGAGACCGCATCCTTGATCTTGGGCAGCAGGTCGGCGACGTCGTAATCGGCGCCGAGATTGGCGAGCGGCACCAGCCAGCCCTTCTTGGCCCAGATCGGCACCTCATAGGTGCCGATGGTGAGCACGTCGAATTGTCCGCCCTTGGTGGCGATGTCGGTGGTGACGCGCTGACGCAGCACGTTCTCCTCCAGCGTCACCCATTTCACCGAAATGTCGGGATTTTTCTTGGTGAATTCGGCCGTCAGCCCCTGCATGCGGATCATGTCGCCATTGTTGACGGTGGCGATGGTCAGGGTCGTTTCGGCCATCGCGGGGACGGCCAGCAACAGGACGGACGCGCCGCAGACGGCGCCGAGGACGTGTTTCACGGTGACCTCCCTCAAACTCGCGTTTTGAGCATATGCCCACGCGTTGGGCGTATGTTCAACGCAAGGACGGACGATTGTCAAGCAGGCGCGAGCGCATTCGCGCAACTTATGAGTGCTGCGGTGCGGGAGGGTTTTGTAATGTCGCGGGCGAGGATAAGGAGCCGAGCGCCAAGCCCGGCCTTGCTACCGCTCCAGGATCGCCCTTGCGGTGGCCTCGTCGGTGATCAGGCCGTTGATCAGGCCTCCGCTCAAAGCGGCCGTGATCGCCTGCACCTTGGCTGCGCCGACCGCGGCGCCGATGGTCGTGGTCTTCGCCGGCACTTCCGGCGGGATGCTGGTGAGGCGCTTGTTGGTCCCGGCCTTGAGCAGCTTTCCCTTCGCGTCATAGGCCCAGCCGGTGATCTCGCCGATGGCCCCCAACCGCATCATCTCGAACAATTCGTCGCGGGTGACGAAGCCGTCGACATGGACCTGTGCCTTCTGGTCCATCTGGCCGATGCCGACGAGGCGTAAGTCAGCCTTGGCCGCAACCGCCTTCACCTTGGCGATCGGCTCGATGCGCACCATCTTGTTGCGCTCGTCCTCCGACGACATCAGGAACGGCAGCGGCATCGGGTAGTGCCGTGCACCCGTACGGTCGGCGAGCCGGCCGACGGTGTCGTAGAAGCTCGCCGAGCCGTCGGCGGAGATATTGCCGACCAGCGAGACGATCTGGTGGTTGGGCCGGTCGATCGGCGTGACGCGCTCGACTGCGGCACGCACGGCGCGGCCGGTGCCGAGCGCGACGATCACGGGCGTCTCGGATCGCAGCGTCGAGTCGAGCAGATTGGCGCAGCGCTCCGCAATGCCGGCGGTGGCTTGCGGAGCCGCAGGATCGGCCGGCACCACCTCGCAATGGCTGAGGTCGAACCGCTGCTTCAGGCGTGCCGCCAGCTCCATGCAGGCGGCGATGGGATGCTCGAGCCGGAAGGTGATGAGACGTTCGGCGAGACACAGCGAGACCAGCCGCTGCGCCGAGGCGCGCGAGACCTGCAGCATCTTTGCGATCTCGTCCTGGGTGTGGCCGGCAATGAAATAGAGCCAGCCGGCGCGCGCGGCATCGTCGAGCCTCGATTTTTCGTTCTCGGCGGCCATGGCAGGCGTCACGTCTCCTTCCAGAAATCGCTCATGTGGCCGAAGACCCGATCGGCCCCGGCGCCGGACAATATAGCCTGCCCGTCGCGCCCGCGATAATGGCTGCCGCCGACAAATCCCCAGACGGTCATGCCGGCGGCTTTCCCCGCCTGCACACCGCTGATGCTATCCTCGATCACCAGCGTGCGGGCGGGCTGCGCGCCCATCTTCTCGGCCGCGTAGAGGAAGAGATCGGGCGCCGGCTTGCCATGCGCGACCATCTGCGCGGTGTAGATCCGCTTCCCGAACGACGGCGCAAGACCGGTCACCTTCAGCGACAGCGCGACGCGGTCGAGATCGCTCGACGAAGCCACGCAATACGGCACGCGCAGGCCGGACAGGACGGCATCGACATCTGGAATCGGCTGGAGCGCCTTCTCGAAGGCGGTCAGCACGCGCGACTTCAGCCGGACCGGAAAATCGACCGGCACCACCTGGCCGCGCTCGCGATAATGCTGCGTGATCGCGCTCGTGCTCCGCCCGAGAAACAGCTCGATCGCCTGCGCAAGCGTCAGCGATATCCCGAATTCGGACAGCTCATCGGACAGGCAGCGGCAACTCAGCAGTTCGCTGTCGACGAGCACGCCGTCGCAGTCGAAGATGATCAGATCGGGCTTTGGCCGGATTTGGTCCATCCGGTCATTCGATCATATACCCAATCCATGAGCAATAGTTCACCCGGGAACACGACGCCGCGGACTTTGCCCTGCTGGTTCAATGAGCCACCTGCCGGTAGATCGCCGGCAGCGCCGCGGGCAATCGCTTGATGTTCCCGACAATGGCGTAGCCGCTGCGGCCGAACAGTGTCGGAAAATAGGATTGCGCCGCCGCATCGACCGTCACGCCGAAGACCGCGATGCCGAGCCGGCGCGCCTCCTGCACGGATTTACGGGTGTCCTCGACCGCGAAGCGGCCCTCGTAATGATCGACGTCGTTCGGCTTGCCGTCGGTGAGGACGAGCAGCAGCTTCTTGCGCTGCGGCTGACGCGCGAGCTCGGCCGAGGCGTGGCGCACCGCCGCGCCGATCCGGGTGTAGTAGCCGGGCTTCAGCGCGCCGATCCGCCGCTCCACCGCGCCGCTCATCGGCTCGCCGAACGCCTTGACGGTCTCGAGCCGCACCCAGGAGCGCCGGCGCGAGGTAAAGGTCAGGATGCTGTGATGATCGCCACAGGCCGAAAGGCCGTGGGCGAGCACCAGCAGCGCCTCCTTCTCGACGTCGAGCACCCGGTAGCCGTCGACCCAGGCGTCGGTCGAGAGCGAGACGTCGACGAGCAGCGTCACGGCCAGATCGTGCCCTTGCGGTCGCATGGCCATGTGGACGCGGTCGAGACCGGCGCCATTGCCGCCGGCGCGAAGATCACAGCGGGCGCGCACCAGTGCGTCGAGGTCGAGGTCGTGACCATCGGCTTGTGCGCGCATCAACTCGTGGCGCGGCCGTAACACTTCGAAGCGGCGGCGCACCTGACCGATATGCCGACGCATGGTCCCATCCGGCGTCCAGCTTTCGCCGGTTTCGGAGGCTGCGGCGGCGAGCACGCGGCAGTGGTCCGGCAGATAGGCGCTGCTGCGATAGTCCCATTCGGGATAGGTGAGGTCCGCGTCCAATCGCGAGGCATCGAGCGCCTCCGGCGGCAGGTCGAGATCGAATTTGAGCCGGCTCGCGGGCTTGCCGCTGCGGCGGCTGAGCGTGATCTCCTCGAGATCGTCGGCGGCCTTCCGTGCATCCTCGTCCTCGCTGTCGTCGGCCGGACGGTCGACATTGACCATCTCTGCCATGGCGAGGATTTTTTCGAAGCGGTTGAGCACGAAGGGATCGCGGCGGTTGGCACCGTCTTCGCGCTCGCGGACGGCAAAGCGCTTGCGATCGTCCGTCGCCGCGGCCTCTGCGCCCGGTGCGCATTCGTCCTCGCCCGCATGTGCGGGCGAGAGCTCGCGCGTCCAGCAATCGCCCCAGAGCGGGCATGGCAGGATCGAACGATAGCCCGGAGGCGCCTTGTCCGGCAGCGGTCCCGTTCCCATCATCGCCGGCCACAGCTTGCCTGCGGGCGGCGTATCGGCGCCGAGCAGAGCGAGCACGATCCGCTCCATGTCCTGCTCGATGCGCGGCAGTGGCCGGCGCGGCCGGGCCATGGCCGTGGCCGCCGCCAGCCGCGCGTAGTCCTCGGCGAGGCCCGGACATTCGGTCAGCACCAGCACCGCGATCTCGCTGGTCCGCCGCAGCATCAACAGATCGCGCCGCAGCGGATCGGCCTCCTCGATTCCATCGGCGGGCGCAAATGCAAACCACGCGGCCAACCACCGGTACAGCGATGCATTCAGCGCCCGATCGGCGAAGATCGCGATGCTGTCTGGAAGGAAGATCGTCGCGGCATCGCGCCCCGGCTGCTCCAGGCGCTCGTCCCCGAGCCCGATGCGCTGGCGCCATCCGAGCCGGTGCCCTGCCCGGCGGGCACTGGCGCTCGCGATCTGCACGCCCGTCTCACCGCCAAGCGCGCGGAACATGATCGCGATCCGGCTCCGAACCTCCGCAAGCGACACGGCGTGCTCGGCATGGACCGGATAGCTCGCGGTGCCGCCGACCAGGCGATGCCAGGCACGGCCGACCGTTTCTTCAAGCTCGAGGAAATCGAGCATGGCATCTTCCTCAGGAGATCACGGCGCGCGCGACGTCGAGCAGCGCGGCCTTGACGTCCGCGTCGTCGGTCAACGGTTCGATCATGCCGGCGAGCACGGCATCGGCGATCGACACGCCGGCGGCAATCAGGGTGGCGCAATAGACGACAAGGCGGGTCGAGACGCCCTCCTCCAGATCGTGGCCCTTCAGCGCCCGCAGACGACCGGCCAGCAGGACGAGCGGCCTGACATAGTCGGACGCGAGCCCGCTCTCGGCCGCGACCACGGCGATCTCCTGCTCCGGTGGCAGAAAGCCGAACTCGATGGCGACGAAGCGCTGCCGCGTCGAGGGCTTCAGCGCTTTTAGCAGCGTCTGGTAGCCGGGATTGTAGGAGACGACGAGCATGAAGCTCTTGGGCGCGACCAACTCCTCGCCGGTGCGCTCCAGCGGCAGGATGCGGCGGTCGTCGGTGAGCGGATGCAGCACCACCGTGACGTCCTTGCGCGCTTCCACCACCTCGTCGAGATAGCAGATGCCGCCCTCGCGCACCGCCCGCGTCAACGGGCCGTCGGCCCACACGGTGTCGCCGCCCTTCAAGAGATAGCGGCCGGTGAGATCGGCGGCGGTGAGGTCGTCATGGCAGGCGACGGTGTGCAGTGGCAAGCCCAGCCGCGCCGCCATATGCGCGACGAAGCGGGTCTTGCCGCAGCCGGTCGGCCCCTTCAGCAGGACCGGCAGCTGATGCCGCCAGGCATGCTCGAACAGCGCGCATTCGTTTCCGGATGGAACATATGCCGGCAGCTCGGGCGCCGAGGTCACGGTGTGAAGCGCTAGTTTCATGATGTCTCTCCGGACTTTTCAGGAAGCAGGCGGCCGCGGCGAACCGCGGCCGCCGTTTGCGTTTATTCGGCCGGCTGCAACGCGCCGGGGATGACCGCCTGCTTGACGCGACCCGGCACCAGCACGGCCCAGACGAACATCAGCGCGGAGATCGCCACGAACACACCGGAGCCGAGCCGGACCCAGTAGAACATCGCAAGCTGATCCTGCACGTCCATGTAGCCCTGGCCGAGCACGCGCTGGAGATGGACCTGGACCACGCCGGCGAAGGTCAGCGCGAAGGTCATCACCATCATGGCGGTGCACATGATCCAGAAGCTGGTCATTGAGAGCCACTGGTTATAGGGCGCGCGTCCCTTCAGTTGCGGGATCGCATAGGCCATGACGGAGAGATTGAGCATCACATAGGCGCCGAAGAAGGCGAGATGGCCGTGCGCAGCGGTGACCTGCGTGCCGTGGGTGTAGTAGTTCACCGAGGACAGCGTGTGCAGGAAGCCCCAGACGCCGGCGCCGAGGAACGCCATCACCGAGCAGCCGACCGACCACAGCAGCGCCGCGCGGTTGGGATGCTTGCGGCCGGCCTTCCAGGTCATCTGCACCGTGAAGATCACCATGGTGAAGAAGGGCGCGACCTCGAGCGTGGAGAACAGCGAGCCGATCCACTGCCAGTAACCGGGCGCGCCGATCCAGTAGAAATGGTGACCGGTGCCGAGAATCCCCGAGAACAGCGCAAGGCCGATGATCACGTAGAGCCACTTCTCCACGACCTCGCGGTCGATGCCGTTGAGCTTGATCATCAGGAAGGCGAGGATGGAGGCCATGATCAGCTCCCAGACGCCCTCGACCCAGAGATGGACGACGTACCACCAGTACATCTTGTCGACGGCGAGGTTCGCGGGATTGTAGAAGGCGAACAGGAAGAAGATCGCAACGCCCCACAGGCCGAACAGCAGGATGTTGGTGACCGTGGTCTTGCGGCCCTTGAGCGCCGTCATCGTGACGTTGAACAGGAACATCAGGCAGACGACGACGATGCCGACCTTGATGATGAAGGGCTGCTCGAGAAACTCGCGGCCCTCGTGATAGTGGAAGAGATAGCCGACCACCGCGACGCCCGCGGCGCCGAAGAACATCCAGAACTGGATCTTCGCCAGCAGCGGGCTGTACAGCTCGGTCTCGGTTTCCTCAGGCAGCAGGAAGTAGGTCGCGCCCATGAAGCCGATCAGCGACCACACGATCAGCGCATTGGTGTGGATCATGCGGACGATGTTGAACGGCAGGATGGTCGAGAGGGTGTTGGGCAGGACGTAGATGGTCCCGGCGAGCAGCCCGAACAGGACCTGAGCCAGGAACAGCGTCAGCGCGCCGTAGAAATACAGCATCGCGACTTTCTGGGTTTGATATTTCATCTCGGGTTCTCTCTGTCTTGAAAGAGGAAAGCGTTTTAGCCGGCCTTGTTCGGCGGCCACTCCTGGCGCTTGATCTTGCTGGTCCATTGCAGGAAGTCGGCGAGATCGTCGAGTTCCTGGTCGGTCAGGTTGAACTGCGGCATCTGCCGCCGGCCGGGCGCGCCCGAGGGCTGCGATTGCATCCAGGCCTTCAGCGTCTCGCGCGCAGCGGCCGGATCCTCATTGCCGCCCCAGCGATCCCAGACGTTGCCGACTTCAGGGGCGAAATAGGCGCCCTCGCCGAGCAGCGTGTGGCAGTTGATGCAGGAGTTCTTCTCCCAGACATGCTTGCCGCGCGCGACCGACGTCGTCAGCGTCGCCGCGTCCGTGGAGGTCGTGGCCATGTAGTAATGGCTGTGCGCCGTCAGCCCTATGAAAATGGCGAAGAAAAAGGCCGAGCCGCCGTAGAAGACGTTTCGGGCGGCCGACTTGGTCAGGCGTTCAGCCATTGCCAATCCTTTCCGGTGTGAGTCGTATCGAGAAAATCGGTGATGCGATTTATTGCCGATCGGCGCAGACCGCTCTTTGACGAAGCGCAAGCAGCGCGTCAGATCAGGGCGGCGATCGCGGATGCGAGCCAGGCGAACAGCGCCACGATGACGACCCAGGCGCTGACGAGGCCGCGCCAGAGCGCCGGCGCAGCGCGAAGATCGAGGAAATCAAGCACGATACGGCGGCCCTTGAGGGCGGCGAAGCTCAGCAGCAGAGCGTTGCCGAGCAGCGGACGCGCGACGAGGGATGGAACCAGGATGGTCGCAAGCGCGAGGCCGATCAACACGATCCAGGTGAGATCGAGACGATCCGGAATCACTGTTGCACCAGATAGATGATCGGGAACATGACGATCCAGAGCAGATCGACCATGTGCCAGAAGGCGGCTCCGGTCTCGACGCCCGCCACGTTCGCACCCCGGGAAACTACGGCCAGAATCACGATGCCGAGGCCGACATGCAGGAGATGGAAGCCGGTGAGGAGGAAATACAGCGTGAAGAACGGGCTGGTCTCCAGGCCGTTTCCCAGCGCGATCTCGCCGGCATATTCGAACAGCTTGATCGCGATGAAGAGAGCTCCAAGCGCCATGGCTCCGAACAGCCAGCCGCGCGCGGTCCGCTTGTCCCGCGCTCTTGCGGCAGCCGTGCCGCGCGCCGCGGCCCAGCCGCTGGTCACCAGAACGACGGTGTTGATCCCGGCCAGATGCGTATCGAGCGTGGCTTGGCCGGCCGCGAAGATCGCGGGATGAATCGCGCGGGCGACGACGAAAGCACCGAGGAAGAGGCCGAAAGCGACGAGCTCGCTGAAGATGAGCACCCAGATCATGGGGTCGCCGGGAAGATCTTCCAGGATGCCCCAGCCGGTTTCTTGTTGTTCGCAATCCGTCGCCGACATCTGATTTCCAAGCCAAGACGCCGAACGAATACCTCAGCGGTGCGGTTCCGACTTTGTCGCCGCACAAATAGTGCAACCGGCCGAAGGAACGTTTGCGCTATCGCAACGTCCCGCCCGCCTCCCCGCCCTAGGGTGAGTATGTGGCGGTTCCGCAAAACAGCGAGCGATGAGAAGATGAGCGATGCGCAAATCGGGCTGATGACCGCGACCCCCATCATCATCGCGTTCGCGATAGCGCTCAGGCGCATGGGCGTGCTGTCGACGGTCGCAACCGTGTCGGCGGTGAGCCTTTCGGTGGCGATCGCGGCGGTGCTGTTCACGACGCAGTAACAGCAGTCAAAACTGCCTTAGGGTGGGCAAAGCGAAGCGTGCCCACCTTTTTTCTCTCGATCGGAGACAGATGGTGGGCACGGCGCGATTGCGCCTTTGCCCACCCTACGGAACTGCCGATGCGGCTACCGCCGCTGATTATACACGTCGATGCACACCGCCCCGAGCAGCACCAGGCCCTTGATGACCTGCTGGTAGTCGATGCCGATGCCGAGGATGGACATGCCGTTGTTCATCACGCCCATGATCATGGCGCCGACCACGGCGCCGCCGACGCGCCCGACGCCGCCATAAGCTGACGCACCGCCGATGAAGCAGGCGGCGATGACATCGAGCTCGAAACCCAAACCTGCCTTCGGCGTCGCGGTGTTGAGGCGCGCGGCGAAGACGAGGCCGGCGAGCGCGGCGAGCACGCCCATGTTGACGAAGGTGAGGAAGGTCAGCCGCTCGGTCTTGATGCCCGACAGGCCTGCCGCCTTGGCGTTGCCGCCGACCGCGTAGATCTGCCGGCCGATCACGGTGCGGCGGGTCACGAAGCCGTAGAGTGCGATCAATGCGCTCATGATCACCAGCACGTTCGGCAGGCCGCGATAGGTCGCGATCAGGTAGGTGAAGTACAGCACCGCGCAGGCCAGCACGATGCTCTTTCCCAGGAAGAACGCGTAGGGCTCGACCTCGATGCCGTGCGACAGCTCGCGCGTGCGGCTCTTGGCGCTGGCATAGACCAGCCCCAACGCCAGCACCGCGCCGATCAGCATCGATGTCGGATGCAGCGTGCCCGCCTCAGGCAGGAGCTCCGGAATGAAGCCTGACGACAGCTTTTGGAACGTCGACGGAAACGGCCCGAGCGACTGACCCTGTAATACCGCAAGCGCGAGGCCCTTGAACACCAGCATGCCGGCCAAGGTCACGATGAAGGACGGGATCTTGAAATAGGCGACCCAATAGCCCTGCGCCGCGCCGATGGCGGCGCCGACCGCGAGGCAGGCGATGAAGGCGAGCGTGTAGTCGACCTTGTAGGTGACCATCAAGAGAGCGGCCACCGCACCGACGAAGCCTGCGACCGAGCCGACCGACAGGTCGATATGGCCGGTGACGATCACCAGCAGCATGCCCAGCGCCATGATGACGATGTAGCTGTTCTGGAGCACCAGGTTGGTCAGGTTGAGCGGCTGGAGCAGCGTGCCGCCGGTCATGACCTGGAAGAACAGCATGATCGCGATCAGCGACATCAGCATGCCGTAGTTGCGCAAGTTGTTCTTGATGAAGCTGCCGTGCTGGCGCTCCTCCGGCAGCGAAACCGTCTTGTCGGTCATGGCTGCGATCCTCCCATCTCCGCGGCCGCGGGCGCGGCGTTTCCAATGCTTCGTTCGTTGCGCATGATGGCGCGCATGATCTTCTCCTGCGTCGCTTCCGCCGCGGGAAATTCCCCGACGAAGGCGCCGTCGTTCATCACACAGATGCGGTCGCAGATGCCGAGCAGCTCGGGCATCTCCGAGGAGATCACCACGACGCCGCGGCCGGCCTCCGCCAGCTCGTTGATGATACAGTAAATCTCGTATTTGGCACCGACGTCGATGCCCCTGGTCGGCTCGTCCAGGATCAGGACCCTGGGGTCGGTCATCAGCCATTTCGACAGCACCACCTTCTGCTGGTTGCCGCCGGAGAGCTGGCCGGCCTCCTGGTAGACGTCGGAGCAGCGGATGCGCATCCGGTTGCGATAGTCGCTGGCGACCTTCAGCTCGGCGATGTCGTCGATCACGCGTCCGGGCGCGACCTGGTCAAGGCTTGCCAGCGTGATGTTCTTGCGGACGTCGTCGGCGAGGATCAGGCCGAGCTGCTTGCGGTCCTCGGTGACATAGGCAAGGCCGGCGTCGATCGCGGCCGCGACGCTCGGCAGCACGATCTCCCGGCCCTCCAGCCGGATGCGACCGCTGATATTGGTGCCCCAGGAGCGGCCGAACAGGCTCATGGCGAACTCGGTGCGGCCGGCCCCCATCAAGCCCGCTATGCCGACGACCTCGCCCCGCCTGACGCTGAAACGGACGTTCTTGATCACCTGCCGCTCGGGATGGATGGGATGATAAACCGACCAGTCCGCGACTTCGAGCACGGGCTCGCCGACCTTCGCGCTGCGCTCGGGGAAACGATGGGCGAGATCGCGGTTGACCATGCTCCGGATGATGCGGTCTTCCTGGATCGGCTCGGCGCGGCAGTCGATACTGTCGACGGTGCGGCCGTCGCGCAGCACGGTGATGTGGTCGGCGACCTTGGCGACCTCGTTGAGCTTGTGCGAGATCAGGATCGAGCCGATGCCGTGCTCGCGGAAGGCCATCAGGCGATCGAGCAGCGCGGCGCTGTCGGCTTCGTTGAGGCTCGCGGTCGGCTCGTCCAGGATCAGCATTCGCACCCGCTTGGACAGCGCCTTGGCGATCTCGACAAGTTGCTGCTTGCCGACGCCGAGATCGGTAATCAGCGTATCCGGCGACTCCTTGAGGCCGACCTGCGCCAGAAGTTCCCGCGTGCGCCGGTACACCTGGTCGCGGTCGATGACTCCGAACTTGGACGGCGGATGCGACAGGAAGATGTTTTCGGCGATCGACATCAGCGGGATCAGCGCCAGCTCCTGGTGGATGATGATGATGCCGAGCGCCTCGGAATCGTTGATGTCGCGAAAGCGCCGCTCCTCGCCCTCGAAGACAATGGTGCCCTCGTAGCTGCCTGCCGGATAGACGCCGCTGAGCACCTTCATCAGCGTCGATTTTCCGGCGCCGTTCTCGCCGACGAGCGCGTGGATCTGCCCGGCCTGAACCGAGAAGTTGACGTCGCGCAGCGCCTGCACACCGGCAAAGCTCTTGCTGACATTGCGCATCTCCAGCATGGCGGTCATCGGTACTGTCCCTTCCTTCGCCTCTCCCCGCCTGTGGGGAGAGGCCGAAATGTGCGCGCAGCGCGGATTACGGGTGAGGGGGAGTCTCCGCGAGGGCGACTGCCCGTGTGGAGAGAACCCCTCACCCCGCCCCTCTCCCCGCAAGAGCGGGGCGAGGGAGAAGAAAGAAGTCTTACTGGAACTGCGACTTCTTGTAGTAGCCGCTGTCGACCAGGGTCTTCTCCCAATTGTCCTTGTAAACCACGACCGGCTTGAGCAGATAGGACGGCACAGTCTTGACGCCGTTCTCGTAGGTCTTGGTGTCGTTGACGGTCACCTGCTTGCCGGCGAGTGCAGCGTCGACCATGTCGGCGGTCACCTTGGCGAGGTCGCGGGTGTCCTTGAAGATGGTCGAGTACTGGTCGCCGCGCAGCATCGCCTTGATCGAGGGCACCTCGGCGTCCTGACCGCTGATGATCGGCATCGGCTGGCCGGCGCTGCCATACCCGACGCCCTTCAGCGAGGAGATGATGCCGATCGAGATGCCGTCATAGGGCGACAGCACGGCATTGATTTTCTTGTTGCCGTAATAGGCGCTGAGCAGATTGTCCATGCGGGACTGCGCAGTGGCACCGTCCCAGCGCAGCGTTGCGACCTTGTCCATGCCCATCTGGCCGGAGACGACGACGAGCTTGCCGCTGTCGATATGGGGCTTCAGCACGCTCATCGCGCCGTTGTAGAAGAAGTAGGCATTGTTGTCGTCCGGCGAGCCGCCGAACAGCTCGATGTTGAACGGCCCCTTGCCGTCCTTGAGGCCCAGGCCCTGCACGATCGATTCAGCCTGGAGCACGCCGACCTGGAAATTGTCGAAGGTCGCGTAATAGTCGACGTTCGGCGTGCCGCGGATCAGGCGGTCATAGGCGATCACGGTGATGCCCTTCGCCTTGGCCTGCTTGAGCACGTCCGACAGCGTGGTGCCGTCGATCGCGGCGATCACCAGCGCCTTGGCGCCCTTGGTCACCATGTTCTCGACCTGCGAGAGCTGGTTCGGGATGTCGTCCTCGGCATATTGCAGGTCGGTGTTGTAGCCGCGCTCCTTCAGCACCTTGACCATGTTGTTGCCATCGTCGATCCAGCGCGCCGACGATTTGGTCGGCATGGCGATGCCGACAGTCGCCTTGTCCTGAGCGGAGGCGGTGACGCCTGCGGCCATCGTCGCAGCGCCGGCCAGCGCCAGCGCGAGGAATGTCGTCTTCAGTTTCAGCATATTTCGCTCCCTTGGGTGTCAGACTGTTTCTTAGGTCGTCGAGAAATTTGGTTGTGTGCGGCTTTGAGCCTCCTATGCGAGCTTGACGTCGGGCTCGGCGCGGCCACGCGCAGATGCCTCCAATAGAAAAGTGCAGCCGGCCTGCGGATCGGCAGCACGCGCGGCCGCGTCCATGTCCTGCCAGGCCGAGGTGACCAGAAGGCGCGACAGGTCGGGGCCGACGAAGGCCGGGCAGCTCGACTGCTTCGCTGGCACGCTCAGCGAGCGCAGGCGCTCGCCTTGCGGGGAGTAGACATCGATACGGCCAGCGCCCCAGCAGGCGTTCCAGATCTGCCCGTCGGCGTCGCACACCGAACCGTCAAGGCCGCCGATGCCGCTGTGGCGCAGCAGCACCTCCGGCTCGCCGCGCGGCAGTCCGGTCGCGGGATTGAGCGGCACGGCATAGAGCACCGCGCGCGCGGTGTCGGTGAAATAGCCAATGGCGCCATCGGGCGAGAAGCAGATCGAGTTGGGAATGCTGATGCCGGGGAACAGCGTCGAGATCTTGCCGCGATGGAACGCATAGATTGCGCCCGCCTCCCGCTCCGCCTTGCGGCCCATGGTACCGATCCAGAACGTGCCGGATTGATGCACGCGGCAGTCGTTGGAGCGGGTCGTGGGATTGTCGGCTTCGAGCGGACAGAGCAGCGTCATCGCGCCGTCGGCGAGCGTGCGGATGTAAAGGCCATCTTCCGCGACGATCAATTGCCGTTCGGTATCGATGCGCCCGAGTGCGCTCGCCATCCGGCCGAGCGCATGGACGCGAATGCTGCCGCTGCCGAGCTGCGCCTCGAACAGACGCCCCTCACGGATGTCGAACCACCAGGCCGTATCGGTGGTCACGTCATAGGTCGGCCCCTCGCCGAGATGGCAGGGATCGTCCGAGAGAACTGACGTCGGCACTTGCTCCATCATGGCGACCTTACTGCAAAGCGATAGACCGTGTGATGGCGATAGATTCCGCCGGGATCGAGACGCGGGCTCGGGAAATCCGGGCGGTTCGGCGCATCAGGCCAGATATGCGGCTCGAGGCAAATGGCGTCCGACTGGCGATACAGCTTGCCACCCTTCCCCGAAATCGTGCCGTCGAGATAGTTGCCGGAATAGACCTGAAGGCCGGGCTGATCGGTGAACAGCTCCATGATGCGCCCCGAGCGCGGCGCCTCCAGCCGCGCCGCGAGCGCAAGCTTGCCGTCACGCCCGAGGCAATAGGTGTGATCGTACCCCCTGCCGTTGCGCAATTGCTCGTGGCTCTCGCGGATGCGTTCACCCACGGGCCGCGGCTCGCGGAAGTCGAACGGCGTGCCGGCTACGCTTCGCGGCGGCTCCGGCAGCGGAATGGCGGTGGGATCGATGGCGAGGAAATGCTCGGCAGCGACTGTCAGGCGGTGGTCGAGAATGGGCGTGCCCGAGGTAGCGCCTTCCAGGTTGAAGAAGCTGTGGTTGGTCAGGTTGATGATGGTCGCCCGGTCGGTCCGCGCCGCCATGGTCAGCGACAATTCCGCCGGGCCGGTGACGCGATAGGTCAGGCGCACGTCGAGTCGGCCGGGATAATTTTCTTCGCCGTCCGGGCTCGTGTAAGTCAGCGTGACCGCGGGTGCGGCGCCCTCGTCGATCTCCGCGATCTCCCAGAGCTTGCGATCGAACCCGTCGAGGCCACCATGCAGCGCGTTCGGACCGTTGTTGACGGGAAGCTGCACCGTCTCGCCGACGAGCGAGAACTGGCCGTTGGCTATGCGGTTGGCATAACGGCCGACCGTGGCTCCGAAAAACTTCCGCTCGGCGAGATAGCCGGCGAACGCATCATGACCGAGCACGACGTCGTCGCAGGCTCCCTTCGCATCCGGCGCGATCAGCGCCTGGAGCACCGCACCATGGGTGATGATGCGCGCTTCGAAGCCGCCCTCCCCGCGCAGCACGATGCGCTCGACCTTGCGGCCGTCCGGCAGCGTTCCGAAGACGTCTTTTTGTATTTTCGGGCCAGCCATGTCTAATCCACAAACGGTTCGACGATGTTGCGCCTGCCGAGCAGGAAGGCATCGGCGACGAGACGAAGCGGCGCCAGGTCGACATCGCTTGCGCCTGTTACGGCGAGATCGACGAAGCGCCGGTAGAGCTCCCGATATTCCTCATCGGGCGCCTCGGCAACGGTCTTGCCGTCGATCGCCATGCGCCTGCCGCCGCCGGACAGCGTCAACTGGCCGTGGTCGGTTTCGACGAGGATATCCCAGCTCTGCGGCCCGGTCTGCCGGAAGTCGAACTCGGCACGGATTGGCAGGCCGTCGATATCGGTCAGCGTCAGGTTCGCGGCGATCGGCGCCTGGCAATTGGCGGGAAACGCGAGCTCGGCCGCGGTGACAAACACCGGCTTGGGCAGGATCCTGGTCAGGATCGACAGTGCGTTGATGCCGGGATCGAACACACCGAGGCCGCCCGGCTCCCAGATCCAGCCCTGCCCGGGATGCCAGACCCGAACGTCTTCCTTCCAGTTGATGTGGACGGACTTGATCCGGCGCGCGGCGAGCCATTGCCGCGCCGGCTCGACCGCCGGTGCATGGCGCGAATGCCAGGTCGCAAACAGCGTGCGCTTGGCCTCCGTCGCCATCGCGATCAGCGGATCGAGCTCGGCAACGCCGGTGCCCGGCGGCTTCTCCAGCATCACGTGCTTGCCGGCCTTGAGCGCCGCGGCGGCCTGGGTGCGCCGCACCTGTGGCGGCGTGCAGAGCGAGACGGCGTCGATCGGCGGCCCCTTCTCCAGCAAGTCCTCGATCGTGGCAAAATGCGGCAGCCCCGGCAGCGAAGCGTTCCGGCTCGCGATGGCGGCCAGTGTCGCGCCGGGCACCGCGGCGATCGCACCGACATGCTGGTCGCGCGCGATCTTGCCGAAGCCGACGATGGCGATGCGAAGTTCAGTCACGATCTCTCTCCGGATTCCGCAGATGGCAGCGCCTCGGCCGGCGCTGTTACGATCACCGTCCCCTCATGGCGGCGCATGCCGTTGTGAATGACATAGACCATCGCCTCCGACGCCGTCGTGGCGTCGCCGGCCGCGATGGCATCGACGATCTTCTGGTGCCAGAGCAGCACCGTGTCGCGGTCCTCCGGCTCGACCGGGGCGCTGAGCAGGAACGAGGCGCGTAGCGCAGCCTCGATGACGTGCCCGATCGAGCGCATGAACAGATTGCCCGAAGCGCGCGCCACCGCCACATGGAGCGCGAGGTCGGCGTCGGCAAAGCCTGCGGAATCGGAGGGCTCGATCCGCATGCGGTCCATGCAACGACGGAGCTCGGCGAGGTCGTCCTCGGACCGCTGCGCCGCTGCGAGCATGGCCGCGCGCGGCTCGACCGCGAGACGGATTTCGGCGAGATCGTTGAGGAAGCGCTTCTCGATCCCGGCGTCCAGATGCCAGGCCAGCACGTCGGCATCGAACATGTTCCACGCCCCACGCTCCCGCACGACGGTGCCGACCCGCGCCTTGGTGGTGAGCAGGCCCTTGGCGACCAGCGTCTTCACGCTCTCCCGCAGCACCGGCCGCGACACGCCGAACATCGCGATCATCTCGGCATCCCCCGGCAGGCGCGTGCCCTCCGCGTAACGGCCGGCGATGATGTCGACGCCGATCGACCGCGCCACTTCCGCGTGGTTGGAATGGGCCCGTCGTGTCGGGATGACGACGATGCGCGAGGTCATGAGGCAGCTCCCGCGCGCTTCGCCAACGGCCGGCGCGCCAGGGCGACCAGCCCCTGCTGCAAGGCGATGAAGGCGAACAGCAGGACGCCGGTCGCGATCTTGGTCCACCAGCTCGACAGCGTGCCGTCGAAATTGATGTAGGTCTGGATCAGGCCCTGGATCAGCACGCCGAGGAAGGTGCCGATCACCGAGCCCTGCCCGCCCGTCAGCAGCGTGCCGCCGATCACGACCGCTGCGATGGTGTCGAGCTCGACGCCGACGGCGGAGAGCGAATAGCCGGCGCTGGTGTAGAAGGAGAAGACGATGCCGGCGATGCCTGCGAGCAGGCTCGACAGCATGTAGATCTTCACCGTCATCTTGCCGACCGCAACGCCCATCAGGCTCGCCGTCGTCCGGCTGCCGCCGAGCGCATAGACGTTGGCGCCGAACCGGGTGAGATGCAGCAGCAGCGCGCCGCCGATCACAACGACGAGCATGATGATCGCAACGGCCGTCAGTCGCCCGCCGCCGGGCATCCGCAGCGCGAAGTCGGACACGGTGGAATAGACCGGCGCGGTGATCGGCACCGATTCGGTCGAGAGCAGGAAGCTGGCGCCACGAGCGAGGAACATGCCGGCCAGCGTCACGATGAACGGCGGCAGATCGAAGACGTGGATGACGGCGCCCATCGCGGCCCCGAAGGCCGCCGAGAGCGCGAGAATGGCGACGAAGGCGACCAGCGGCGGCACGCCCCAGCGCTCGATCGCAAGCGCGACGAAGACGGTAGTGAAGCCGATCACCGAGCCGACCGAGAGGTCGATGCCGCCTGAGATGATGACGAAGGTCATTCCGGTCGCGACGATGCCGAGGAACGCGTTGTCGGTGAGGAGATTGCCGACCACGCGGGTCGAGGCGATGTTGGGGAATTGCATCGCACAGAGCGCGAAGCCCGCAACGAGCACGATGGCGGTGATGAGGACGGGCGGCAGACCTTTCATGCTTTGGTCCTCCGCAGCCGCGCCACAACACCGGCGATGCCGGACAGCTTCGGCGATTGCAGCAGCAACACCGCGAGCACCACCACCGCCTTGACCAGCAGATTGAACTCTGGCGGATATCCCGACAGCAGGATGCCCGTGTTCATGGTCTGGATGATCAGCGCACCTAACACCGCAAGAATGAGGCTGAAGCGGCCGCCGAACAGCGAGGTGCCGCCGATCACGACCGCGAGGATGGCGTCGAGCTCGAGCCAGAGGCCGGCATTGTTGGCATCGGCGCCCATGATGTCGGCCGCCGCAATCACGCCGGCGAGCGCGGCACAGATGCCGCACCAGACATAGACCGCCAGGATCATCGCACGGGTGCCGACGCCGGCAAGCTCGCTCGCCCGCGCATTGCCGCCGGTCGCCTCGATCAAAAGCCCGAGCGCCGAGCCGCGCACCACCGCGCCGGTGAGGATCAGCATGCCGAGCGCAATTGCGACCGGCACCGGCAGGCCGAGAATAGCGCCATTGCCAAGCCAGACCAGGTCCGGCGAGGAGAACGTCACGATCCGTCCTTCGGTGATGAGCTGCGCGATGCCGCGCCCCGCCACCATCAGGATCAGCGTCGCCACGATCGGCTGCATGCCGAGCACGGCGACGAGAAATCCGTTCCACAATCCGCAGACGAGACCGGCACCAAGCGCGGCCGCGAGGACCACGGGCAAACCATGGCTGTCGGCGAGGCTCGCCGCGATCGCGCCGCAAATCGCCATCACCGCGCCGACCGACAGATCGATGCCGCGCGTCGCGATCACCAGCACCATGCCGAGCGAGAGCAGTGCCACCGGCGTGCCGCGATTGAGCACGTCGATCAGGCTGCCGAACAACCGGCCGTCCTGGAAGCGCAAATCGAAGAATTGTGGCGAGACCACGCGGTCGACTGCAAGGATGACGATCAGCGCCAGGATCTGGGCAAGGCCGCGGCGCGGCAACAGCGCCGTCATGCCCGGCCCTCATGCGCAACACTGGCCCCGTCGGCGGCGATGGCCGCGAGAATGCTGCCGACGTCGACCGCCTCGCCCGCGAGCTCCTCGACATGGGCACGGTCGCGCAGCACCACCACGCGGTCCGAATAGGTCACGATCTCATCCAGCTCGGAGGAGATTACGAGCAGCGCAAGCCCGTCATCGCAGAGCTCGCGGATCAGCCGGATGATCTCGGCATGCGCACCGACATCGATGCCGCGGGTCGGCTCGTCGAGCACCAGAAGTCGCGGCGATGTCGCCAGCCAGCGCGCCAGCAGCACCTTTTGCTGATTGCCGCCGGACAGCAGGCCGACGGGACGCTCCGGATCCGGCGGGCGGATGTCGAGCATCTTGACGTAACGACGCGCGATCTCGTCCTGCTCACGGCGTGACAACGGCTTGTGGAGGCCGCGCTTGGCCTGGAGTGCAAGCACGATGTTCTCGCGCACGGTGAGCTCGGCGACGATGCCGTCGGTTTTGCGCTCCTCCGGGCAATAGCCAAAACCGTGGCGCACGCCGTCGCGTGGCGACTGGAGCCGCACGGGCGCGCCCTCCACCTTCGCTTGCCCGCCATCGGCGCGCTCGGCGCCGAACACCAGCCGCGCCGTTTCAGTCCTGCCCGAGCCGAGCAGGCCGGCGAGACCGACGACCTCGCCATGGCGCAGCTCGAGATTGAACGGCGCGACATAGCCGGCCTTGCCGTAGTTTTCGAAGCTCGCGCAGACCTCGCGCACTTCATGCTCGCTCGCCGACGCCCGCGCGCTGGTGGTCTCGGCCAACTCGCGGCCGAGCATCATCCGGATCAGCTCGAGCCGCGGCAGCGAGGCGATCTCGCGCTCGCCGACCAGGCGTCCGTTGCGTAACACCGTGATGCGGTCGGAGATCTCGTAGACCTGGTCGAGGAAGTGGCTGACGAAGACGATGCCGATGCCGCGCTTTGCGAGCTGGCGCATGATTCCGAACAGGATCTCGACCTCATGGCGGTCGAGGCTCGCGGTCGGCTCGTCCAGGATCAACACGCGCGCGGAGAGATCGACGGCGCGCGCGATCGCGGTGACATGCTGCACGGCGACCGAATAGCTGCCGAGTGGCGCGGCGACGTCGATGTCGAGGCCGAAGTCGGCAAGCAGCGCCTTGGCGCAGCGGCGCATCTCGCCTTCGCGCACGATGCCGAAACGCATCGGCTGCCGGTCGAGGAACAGGTTCTGCGCCACCGAGAGGTTCGGCAGCAGATTGACCTCCTGATAGACGGTGGCGATGCCGGCCTGAAGTGCGGCCTTGGCCGAACGCGGCGCCACCTCTTCGCCACCGAGGCGGACGATGCCGGCATCGCGCGGGAACACGCCGGTGATCGCCTTGATCAGCGTGGATTTGCCGGCGCCGTTCTCACCTAGCAGCGCATGGATCTCCCCGGCACGAAGCGTGAAGTCGACCTCCTGCAGCGCGCGCACGGCACCGAAGCTCTTGCTGATCCCGCGCACCTCCAATAGCGGCGGAGCAGGATCAAGGCTGTTCTCCATGGCGACGTCACTCCCACCGGCGCCCGCTCGTGATGCGGACACCCACCCTAGTCGTTCGTGCAGCGGTTTCGAAGGGGGATCGCCGGGCTGCAAGACGCAGCCCGGCTGGCATCCCGCCTCAGTAACCGAGACCCTTCTTGCTGTCGTATTCCTTCTGCGGATTGTCGGCGGCGGTGAGCAGCCTGGATTCAGTCTGGATCCATTTCGGCGGAACGGTGCCCTTCTCCTTGAACGCCGCGACGACATCGAAAGCCGGGCCCGCCATGTTCGGCGTGAGCTCGACCGTCGCATTGGCCTCGCCGGCAACCATCGCCTTGAAGATGTCGGGGACCGCGTCGATCGAGACCGTGAGGATGTCCTTGCCCGGCTTGAGGCCGGCTTCCTTCATCGCCTGGATCGCGCCGACCATCATGTCGTCGTTGTGGGCGTAGACAGCGCAGATCGACTTTCCGCCGCCTTCTGCCTTGATGAAGCTCTCCATCACTTCCTTGCCCTTGGCGCGGGTGAAGTCGCCGGTCTGGCTGCGCACCACCTTCAGGTTGGCGTGCTTGGCAATCGCGGTATCAAAACCCTTCTTGCGGTTGGCGGCGACGCTCGCGCCGACCGTGCCCTGCAATTCGACGATGTTGCAGGCCTTGTCGCCGACGGTCTTGGCCAGCCAGTCGCCGGCGACCGCGCCTTCGTGCACGCTGTCGGACGTCACGGCGGTGAGATAGAGTTCCTTGCCGGAGGGATCGATGTCGCGGTCGAGCAGCACGACCGGGATCTTGGCCTCCTTGGCTTCCTTCAGCACCGAATCCCAGCCGGTCGAAACGACCGGCGCAAGGAAGATCGCATCGACGTTCTGCGCGATGAAGGAGCGGATCGCCTTGATCTGGTTCTCCTGCTTCTGCTGGGCGTCGGCGATCTTGAGATTGACCTTGCGCTTGGTGGCTTCCTGCTTGGAGACCGAGGTCTCGGCCGCGCGCCAGCCGGATTCCGATCCGATCTGCGAGAAGCCGATCGTGAGCTCGGCGGCATTCGCCGGAAGCGCGAGCAGCAATGCCGTGGTGGCGCTGGCCGCAAAGAGGGCTTTGAGGGTCATCAGGCGTGTCTCCCAAGGTGTTTATCCAAGGCGCCGTTGGTAGCATGGCACCCGCAGGCCGCCCTTTGAGGCGGCGGGAGGGACTATTTCACGGAAGTTGGGTTTCGACTAGTCATATTATTTGACTATTTGGGAGAAGACGCGGCTGGGCGCACCTGAGCAGCCAGATGACACGCCAAGCGCGATTTTGTTCCCCCCATGCAACGCGGAGATGAAGGAATTGATGCGGGTCGGCCGCCGGCCACAGCGTCATGGCCGGGCCTGTCCCGGCCATCCACGATTCTCGGTGTGGCACAAAGAACGTGGATGCCCGGGACAAGCCCGGGCATGACGACCTCATACAACGCGCTTCTGCGATCGCCCTGCCGCAAGCGTCGAGAAGTGAAGTAAAACTAGACCAGCTTCCGCTGCGCCAGATTCTTCATCAGCGCGCCGATGCCAAATGTCCACGGCTCGCATTCGTCGCTGGTGCGCATGCGGTTGACGAGCTTGCCGAGCTGGGGCGCTGAGATCGTGACGATGTCGTCACGCTTGTGGGTGAACCCCTGCCCCGGCGCGTCGCGATCCTTGACCGGCGCGAACATGGTGCCGAGGAACAGCACGAAGCCATCGGGATATTGATGCACCTTGCCGATCGTCTGCGCGACGAGGTCGGTGGGATCGCGGCTGATCATGCTGATCGAAGAATGGCCGTCGAGGACGAAGCCGTCCGGGCCTTTCACGTTCAGGCTGATGTCGAGTTTTCGCGCATCGTCGAGCGAGAAGGTGTCGTCAAACAACCGCAGCAGCGGCCCGATCGCGCAGGAAGCGTTGTTGTCCTTGGCCTTCGACAGCAGCAGCGCCGAACGTCCCTCGAAGTCGCGCAAATTCACGTCGTTGCCGAGCGCGCCGCCGACGATCTTGCCGCGGCTCGACACGAACAGTACCAGCTCCGGCTCGGGATTGTTCCAGGTCGATTTCGGATGCAGCCCGGCATCCATGCCGGTGCCGACCGAGGACAAGGTCGGCGCCTTGGTGAAGACCTCGGCGTCGGGACCGATGCCGACCTCGAGATACTGGCTCCAGGCGTTCTGATCGATCAGCACCTGCTTCAGGTGCATCGCCTGGTCCGAGCCCGGCTTGAGCTTTGACAGATCGTCGCCGATCAGCCGCGTCACCTCTTTCCGGATCGCTTCGGCCGAGGCCGGATTGCCCTTGGCCCGCTCCTCGATCACGCGCTCCAGCATCGAGATGGCGAAGGTGACGCCGGCGGCTTTCAAGGTCTGGAGATCGACCGGCGCGAGCAGCCACGGCTTGTTCGGATCGCGCCGATCCGGCGCGGTGTTAGCGACGATGGCCTCGAGATCGCCAATGCGCTCGCCCTTGACCGCTGCGAGCGCCTTGGCGGGATTGTCCTCTTCGCAAAGCGCGCTGACGGTCGGAAACTTTGCAGTGACGTCGAAGACGCCGTCGGCACGCACGGCGAGCACAGCCGGGCCGTTCACCTGCGGCAGCCAGACACGGCCGACCAGCGTTCCCTTCGTTCCATCCTCGGGGAGAAGGTCTTTAACAGACAGTGTCGTCATGGCCGGCGTCCTCGCTGTTTTTTAAGGATCGGCCGCGTTCGAACGGCGGGCCGATCCCATTAGCGAAGACCAATAAACGTCTGGCGGGGGAAGTCCAGACCGCCGCCGAAGAGCCGCTATCCCCCTGTCCGCGTCCCTTATGCGCCTGCGCGCGCCTTGCGGGCCGCGATCTGCTGCAGCGCCCAGCGCGCGTTCTTGCGGACGTCGGGATCGGCGTCATCCGCAATGACGGCCAGGAACGCCTCGCCGTCGGGATGGGCGATCTCGCCAAGCGCGGCGGCCGCTTCCTTCCGCAAATTGGCCTGGTCGTGATTGATGCAATGGCCGATCGGGCGGACCGCGCGCTCGATCTTCATCCGGCCGAGGCTGCGGATCGCCTTCAACCGCACCTGCCAGAATTCGTCTCCGAGGCAAGCAACGAGCTGATCAGCCGCGATCGCGCCGTTGACGTTGAGGCCCAGCGTTTCCGCCGCCATCTCACGCACCATCCAGTCGCTATCTTTAAGCGCGCGCGTGATCGTCTCCGCCGCGGGCTTCATCTGCGAAAACGCCAGCGCGCTGACGGCGGCACGGCGGACATGAGCGTCGGGATCGTTGATCAGCGCGGTCAATGCCGGGATCGACTCCTCGAGCTTGAGGAAGCCGATGACGCCGATCGCCTGCACGCGCACGGCGGCATCTGCATCCTGGAGCGCCTCCAGCGCCGGCTTCAGCGTGTCCTTGCAGCGCAATTCCTTCAGCGCGCGTAGCGCACCCATGCGGACGAAGGCGTGGGCATGCTTGACCAGCGGCAGGATGATCTCCGCGCAGGCGGGATCCTTGAACTCGGCCATGCTGTCAGCCGCGGCCGACGCCACGATTCTCTCGGGATCGACCAGCAGCTTGACCAGCGCGCTCGCCGCCTCCGGTCCGTCGAACTCACCGAGCGCCATCGCGACCTGCTGGCGCACGCCGGCGTCGGGATCGGCGACCATGTTGGCGAGATGTGCGACCGCGGCCGGATCGCCGGAATGGCCGAGCGCGATGATGGCAACGCGGCGTTCGGCGGGATCGGCGGCCTGAAGCCGCTCGTCAGCATCTTCGAGGTCGTCGTAGGATTCGAATGGGCTCGACATGATCACCTCAACAGATAGGGAATGTTGACGGTGACGGCGCCTGTCGGACAATCGGCCTCGCAAGGCATGCAGTACCAGCACTCGTCGTAGGCCATGTAGGCCTTGCCGGTCATGTCGCTGATGCGCAAGACGTCGAGCGGGCAGACGTCGACGCACACGGTACAGCCCTTGTCGGCGATGCATTTGGCGTCGTCGACGACCACCGGAACCGATGTCTGGTAGGAGGCGAGAGGCATGTGATGTCTCCTGTTGCTTGCTATTGGCGGCGGATCAGGCGGTGGCGCGAATGCGCTGCTTGTCGTAGAGGTCCTTCTCGTCGTCGGCGATCGGCACGACGTAGGGTTCGACCGCACGCTTCTCGCTGGTCATCTTGCCGTCCTGCTTGCTCAGCAGCGTGTGGCAGAACCAGTTCTCGTTGTCCTTCTCCGGGAAATCCGTGCGCCAGTGATAGAGGCCCCAGCGGCTTTCCTCGCGGTAGAGCGAGGCATGCACCGCCATGTCGGCGCAGTCCATGATCGACTGCACTTCGAGGGCACGGAGCAATTCGTGCGCGTTGCGCGCGATCATGTGCTCCTGCATGTCCTCGCGCGCCTCGGCAAGGCGCCGCATGCCGAGTTCGTATTTGCGCGTGACCTTCGGCGGCTGGAGATAGTCGTTGACGAGGCGACGGGTCTTGTACTCGATCTGGTTCGGCGGAATGCCGTCCTCGCGTTTCGTCGGCGCCATCACGCGGTCGCGCTCCCTGGCGACGTCGGCGGCATCGAACTCCGCAAAATCATGGCCGTCGGCGAATTCCATCGCGTCGATGCCTGCGACCGAACCGTTGGTGAAGGCGCCCAGCATGTAGTTGTGCGGCACGCTCGCCATGTCGCCGGCAGCGTAGAGGCCGGGCACGGTGGTGCGGGCATTGTCGTCGACGAACACGCCCGAGGCACTGTGGCCGGAGCAGAAGCCGATCTCGGAGATGTGCATCTCGATCGACTCGCTGCGATAGTCGACGCCCCGTCCCTGCTGGAACAAGCCGCGCGTCGGACGCTCGACCTTGTGCAGCGTGGATTCGATTTCCGAGATCGTATCCGGGTGAAGATGCTTGAGCTGGAGGAACACCGGGCCCTTGCCGGACAGGAGCTCGTTGTAGAATTCCAGCATCATCTGGCCGGACCAGTAGTCGCACTCGATGAAGCGCGAGCCCTCGTTGTTGGCGGTGAAAGCGCCGAAGGGACCGGCGACATAGGCGCAGGCCGGGCCGTTATAGTCCTTGATCAACGGGTTGATCTGGTAGCATTCGAGGTTCGCGAGCGCGGCCCCCGCGTGATAGGCCATAGAATAGCCGTCGCCGGAATTGGCGGCGTTCTCGTAGGTACCGAACATGTAGCCGGAGGTCGGCAGGCCGAGCCGGCCGGCGGCGCCCATGCAGAGGATCACGGCCTTGGCCTTGATCACCAGGATCTCGGCGGTGCGGGTGTTGACGGAGATCGCGCCGGCGATGCGGCCGTCAGACGATTTGAGCAGCCGCGTCGCCATGTAGCGGTTGGAGATCAGGATGCGGGCGCGGCGGAGCTGGCGATAGAGCGCCTTCTTCACGGTCTCGCCGTTCGGCATCGGCAGAACGTAGGTGCCGATGTGGTGCACCTTCTTAACCGCGTAGTCGCCGTTCTCGTTCTTCAGGAAACGGATGCCGAAACTGTCGAGCTCCTCGATGATCGAGTAGCAGTTCTGCGCGTATTTATAGACCGCCTTCTGGTCGACGATGCCGTCATTGGCGATGGTGATTTCCTTGGTGTACTGCTCCGGCGTGGCGTAACCGGGGATGACCGCGTTGTTGAGCCCGTCCATGCCCATTGAGATCGCGCCGGAGCGCTTGACGTTGGCCTTTTCGAGCAGGACGACGTTGGCCTTCGGGTTCTTCAGCTTCGCCTTCAGCGCCGCCATCGGGCCGGCCGTGCCGCCGCCGATGACGAGCACGTCGCAGGAAACTTCCGAAAGTCCGTCGACGATCTGATCTAGTGCCATCGCTTGCTCCTGGTTCGCCGGGTGCCGGCGCCTTTGCATCAGATTTGTTCAGGGGGCTTTCCGGTGATAGCAATTAGTTGTCGCCGGGATGCGATTTGCGCCTCAGCGCTCGACAAAGGCCTTTTCGACGACGAAATGGCCGGGCTGGCTGTGATTGCCCTCGACAAAGCCGCGCGCGGAGAACATCGCGGGAAGCTCCTCGAGCATGGCCGGGCTGCCGCACAGCATGATGCGGTCGGTCTCGATATCGAGGCCGGGCTGCCCGATATCGTCGAACAGCTGGTTGGAGGCGATCAGGTCGGTGATGCGGCCGCGGTTGCGGAACGGCTCGCGGGTGACGGTCGGGTAGTAGACGAGCTTGTCGCGGATCAAGGGTCCGAAGAATTCGTGATCGCGCAGGCCTTCGACGAGGCGCTCGCCATAGGCGAGCTCCGGGACCTGGCGGCAGCCATGGGCGAGCACGATGGTCTCGTAATTCTCGTAGACATCAGGGTCCTTGATCAGGCTGGCGAACGGCGCGAGCCCCGTCCCGGTCGAGAGCAGCAACAGGCGCTTTCCCGGAATGAGGTTGCCGGTGATCAGCGTGCCCGTCGCCTTGCGGCCGACCAGGATGATGTCGCCTTCCCTGATCTTCTGGAGCCGCGAGGTCAGCGGGCCGTCCTGAACCTTGATCGAGAAGAATTCGAGCGCTTCCTCGTGATTGGCGCTCGCCATGCTGTAGGCTCGCATCAAGGGCTTGCCCTCGACTTCCAGGCCGATCATGGCGAACTGGCCGTTCTGGAAACGAAAGCCGGGATCGCGCGTCGCGGTGAAGCTGAACAGGGACTCGGTCCAGTGCCTGACCGACAAAACCGTTTCCTTCTGAAATGCGCTCATGGTCTCTCCTCAGTCCTCGTTGGCGCACAAGATTTCGGAGAGAGGAGAGTCCGGCAATTCGGAAGTGAAAATCCCGGTCGATTAGTTTCACATTTCGCGGACGGTGATTGAAGAGCAGGCAGCACCGCTGCGTCCGCGCTGGCAATTAGTTGCTATCGCGGGCTTGTCGCGACGACGTAGACAGGAGTCGGAGGTTCGTCATGACCATGACCCTGGTGGCGCCGACATTGGCCGACTATGAGACAAGCGCCGATCTCGCGACGCTCCTCGTGCGCACGACCGAGGGCGATGCGCTGAGCGTCCCCGCGGAAAAACTCCGCCTCTCCTGCAAATGCGCCCACTGCACCCGCGCCCGCTTCGACGGCCGCTTTCCTGCAAGCTTTCCCGGCATCGCGATCACGGAGATCGGCGATCTCGGCTATGGGCTGAACATCTCGTTCTCGGATGGGCATAACAGGGGGATTTATCCGAAGACGTATCTGTTGAGTTTGGCGGGACGCTAATCGACGCCACCGCGCGATTGGCTCAGTAGCGGCCACAAACTCCGCTGTCATTCCCCGCGAAGGCGGCAATCCGGTACGCCGCGACCTCTCCGTAACCCGTTGCTGTCTCTGGAATACTGGATCGCCCGCCTTCGCGCGCGACGACGGCGGTGTGAGTGGCCCCCATCTGGCACGGACATTGCTCCTCTTTAGAACGATTTGAACGTTCCGGAGGCAGACGATGTTGCAGGCGGCCAATGTAGTTCGCGGGGCTGTTCCACCGGCCGCCCGGCCCGCGGGCAATTCCTCGCTGCTGCTCACCGAGAACCAGCAATGGATCGGCGGGCCGCCGCCGCTGATGGACAAGCTCTCGCCGCGCGAGCGGGAACTGGTGCTGAAGCAGGGCCGCCGAAAAGTGCTCAACCGCGGCCAGACGCTGTTCAGCCAGGGCGGCAAGCATGACGGCATCTGGCTGATCGAGAGCGGACGTATCCGGGTGTTCTACACCTCCCCGCTTGGGCGCGAGATCACGCTCGCCTATTGGCATGTCGGCAATTTCGTCGGGGGCCCCGAGGTGTTCGAGGGCACCGTGCATCAATGGTCCGGCGTCGCATCCAGCAATTGCAGCGTCGTGCATCTGCCCGGAAAAGAGCTGCGCTCGCTCGCGGTCGAGATCCCGAACCTCGCGATCGGCCTCATCGAGGGCCTGACCTTCAAGGGCAAATGCTACTCCGCGCTGGCCCAGATGTTGGGAACGCGTTCGATCACGCAGCGCCTCGCGCATCTGTTGCTGCATCTCGTCGAGCTTTACGGCGTCGAGGATGCCGACGGCCGCGTGATCGCGGCAGCCTTCACCCATGCCGACATCGCCCACATGGTCGGTGCCACCAGACAGTGGGTCACGATCAGCCTGAAGCGCATGCAGGAGAAGGGAATCGTGCTGACCAAGCGCTCGCAGATCGTAGTCTGCCGGCCCGACGTGCTGGAGGAGATGCGCGGTCACGCATCCGACTAGAGGAATTTGCGGCCAAGGCCGGTGCACAGGCAAGCGGCTTTATAGTGCAGGACTGCCCAAGGAGTATGCAATCAGCTTTTCCCGGCAACTAATCGACTGCGGTCATCATTCCGGATTTGCCCTGCCGGTGCCCTCACCCAATCATGGCAACCACAGCACATCCAACCGAATGAGGATGAGAATGGTCCGCCACCTTCCCACGCTCTCGATCGCGATCTCGGTGACATCGCTGGCGCTAGTCTTCGTGCAGCCGGCCGCGGCGGAAACCGTCACGCTCGGTATCGGAACACAGGACACCACGACCAACACGGTGACGGCCGGCGTCGTCATCCGGCAACTGCATCTCCTCGAAAAATACCTGCCGAAGGACGGCAAGTACGCCAACATCAAGTTCGAGCTGGAGTGGCAGAACTTCACGTCCGGCCCGCCCGTCACCAACGCGATGATGGCGAACAAGCTGCAGATCGGCATGATGGGCGATTATCCGCTGATCGTGAACGGCTTCACCTTCGACAGCAATCCCGAAAGCAAGAGCCGCCTGATCGGCATTGCCGCCTACAGCCTGTCAGGCTCCGGCAACGGCATGGTCGTTCACAAGGACTCGCCCTACTACGATCTCGCCGATCTCAAAGGCAAGCTCGTCAGCGTGCCCTTTGGCTCCGCCGCGCACGGCATGGTGCTGAAGGCGATGCAGGACCGCGGCTACCCTGCCGATTACTTCCAGCTCGTCAGCCAGAGTCCCGAGGTCGGCTCGACCAACCTCCAGGAGAAGAAGATCGACGCGCATGCCGACTTCGTCCCCTTCGCCGAGCTGTTGCCGTTCCGCGGCTTCGCGCGAAAAATCTTCGACGGCGTCGAGACCAATCTGCCGACCTTCCACGGCATCGTCGTCCGCACCGACTTCGCCGAAAAATATCCGGAGGTCGTCGTTGCCTATTTCAAGGCCGTCATCGCCGCCAACCAGTGGCTGCGCGACGATCCCAAGCTGGCAGCGGAAAAGATCCAGGAATGGACCGGCATCAGCAAGGAAGTCGTATACATTTTCCTGGGTCCCAGCGGCAACATGACCACCGATCCCACGGTGAAGCCAGCGCTGATCGACGCGGCCACTGCCGACGTCAAGGTTCTTCAAAACCTCGGCCGCATGAAGGAGTTCGATCCGAAGAAATGGGTCGACGACAGCTACATCCGCAGGGCCTATGCCGAGATGAAGCTCGACTATGACGCGCAGATTGCCAGCACGAAGAACTACGATATCTCCGGCGAAGATTCCTTCTGCAAGAAGCCGATCGCCGACCCGCGCAAGGCCGGCGAGGTCTGGATCGACGCTTCAGGCATCATGCCGTTCTCGTCCGCCGCCTGCACGCTCGGCGCCTATGCCGACTTCAAGGCCAAGGGCATGAAGATCAACGTCGCCTATGTGTTCGACACGACGCGCGGCATCAAGCTGTTCGCCGACCAGGCCTTCTTCGCGGTCGGTAATGGCGAGGTCGCTCCGTTCCTGCTCAAGAAGGACGCGGAAGCCTACGCCGCCAAGATCAGCGGCAAGGTGCTCGGCTTCGATGACGCGGTGAAGGCGGCCGTCGGCGGAGGCAAGACGTGAGCAGTCCCGCCCTCGTCAGACATCCCGAGGACAGCATGCCGGCCATTGCAGAGGCAGGCCCCGTGCCCGCCGTCATCCCGCCCGCGACACCGCCTTCCTTTGTCACACTCGCACTGCGCTGGTACAAGCTGAACCGCGCCGGCCTGCGCGCCACCGCGATCGGCGTCATCTCCCTGCTCGCCTTCCTGCTGGTCTGGCACCTGCTCACGACCTATCGCGTCGTGTTCTTCGTGCGCTTTACCAACGTGCCCTCGCCGCTCGCGGTCTATGCGAGCTTCACCAAGGCGATCCACGATCCCAAATTCCTGCTGCACATCGCACTGAGCTGCCGGCGCATCTTCATCGGCTTCTCGCTCGCGGCCATCGTCGGCGTCCCGCTCGGCCTGATCATGGGTCGCTTCAAGCTGGTGCATGAGATCATCTTCCCCGTGGCCGAAGTGCTGCGGCCGATCCCGGCGATCGCCTGGGTGCCGATGGCGATCATGCTGTGGCCGACCAACGAGCAGAGCATCGTCTACATCACCTTCCTCGGCTCGTTCTTTCCGATCCTGGTCAACACGCTGCACGGCATGTCGCTGGTCGATCCCGTGCTGGTGCGCGCCGCGCAATGTCTCGGCGCACGCGAGCGCTCGATCTTCCGCGAGGTGTATTTCCCGGCTTCGCTGCCGCACATCTTCACCGGCCTCACCGTCGGCATGGGCGTCGCCTGGGTGTCGCTGATCGCCGCCGAGATGATCTCCGGTCAGTACGGCATCGGCTACTTCACATGGGAAGCTTATTCCCTGGTCCAGTATGCCGACATCGCACTCGGCATGATCGCGATCGGCGTGCTCGGCCTTGGATCGAGCATGTTGATCCGAGGCGCCGGGCAATTGGTGATGCCGTGGAGACTGAAATGACAGAGATTCCGACCAAGGCACCGCAGGGCCACATCGAAGTCAGGAACTTCTCCCTCAGCTACGACAGCATCGAGGGGCCGGTTCAGGCCGTCACGGACACGCAGATCCATGTGAAGCCCGGCGAGTTCGTCTCGATCGTCGGACCCTCCGGCTGCGGAAAGTCGACGCTGCTCAACGCTGTCGCGGGCTTCCTCAAGCCGACCACGGGCATCGTCACCGTCGACGGCGAGCCTGTGAACGGACCCAGCGCCGAACGCGGCATGGTGTTCCAGCAATATTCGCTGTTTCCCTGGAAGACGGTGCGGGAGAACGTCGAGTTCGGGTTGAAGATGCGCGGCATGCCGCGCTCGCAGCGGGAACGCGCGGCGCGCACGCTGTTGGGGCTCGCCGGTCTCGAAGCCTTCGAGAAGCATTATCCTGAAAAACTCTCCGGCGGCATGAAGCAGCGCGTCGGGATCGTCCGGGCGCTCGCCACGGGGCCGAAGGTGCTGCTGCTCGACGAGCCGTTCGGCGCGCTCGATGCGCAGACCCGCGTCATCATGCAGCAGATCCTCACCAATATGTGGCAGCGGCTGAAGATCTCGGTGCTGTTCGTCACCCACGACATTGATGAAGCGATCTTCCTCTCCGACCGCGTCTACTGCATGACCGCCCGCCCCGGTTCGATCAAGGCGGAGATTCCGATTCCGCTGGAACGGCCGCGGCAGCAATCGATGATGATGTCGTCGGAGTTTCTCGCGCTGCGCCGCGGGCTGATGTCGCTGATCCGCGAGGAAAGCCTGAAGGCGATGGGCGGCGAGATCAGCGACATGGGCATGCAGGGGCTGAACATCGAGCTGCACGGCCATTCGCTGGCGGATGTGATCTGATTGACTTGTCCCGCTCCCGGCGATGACGGTCACGTAGGGTGGGCAAAGCGAAGCGTGCCCACCCCTTGGCTACAAGCTGAACCGACTGGTGGGCACGGCGCCGCGCGCCTTTGCCCACCCTACGGCAGTTTCGCTCCAATCACTTGAACCAGTGCACCAGCGCGATGCTGATGCCGAGCAGCAGCATCAGCGACAGCGTGACGGCCGCGGTGACGCGCCCGCCGACATTCGCCAGCACGCGCACGTCGACGCCGAGGCCGAGTGCGGCCATCGACACCACCGTGAGGAAACTGGTGATCTTCGTCACCGGCCCGACCACCGTGCCCGGCACGATCTCCAGCGAGCGCAGGGTCGCCAGCGCGAGAAAGCCGAGGATGAACCACGGAACCAGGCGGAAGAAGCCGACATTGGCCTTCTTGGCGCCGCTCTGCCAGCGTGAGGCGGCGAGCGACAGGCCGACGACGACCGGCCCGAGCATCAGCACGCGCATCAGTTTCACGAGCGTTCCGATCTGCGTCGAGACGAGACCGGCCGGCACCGTCGCCGCGAGAACCTGCGGCACCGCATAGACAGTGAGACCTGCCAGGATGCCGTATTGCGTGGCCGACAATTGCAGGAGCGGAATCAGCAGCGGCAGGCCGAGCACCATCATCACGCCGAGGATCGCGGTGAAGGAGATCGAGGACGCGATCTCGTCGTTGTTGGCGCCGATGATCGGCGCCACCGCGGCGATCGCCGAATTGCCGCAGATCGAGTTGCCGCAGGCGATCAGGATCGACAGCCGCGTCGACAGGCCGAGCATCCGGCTGAGGCCGAAGCTGACCGTGAGTGCGATCACGACCACCGCGGCGATCGACGCCAGCAGCGCGATGCCCGAAGCGGCAATGGCGGCGAAGCTGATCGAAGCACCCAGCAGCATGACCGCGACTTCGAGGAGCTGTTTGGCGCTGAAGGCGATGCCGGCCTGCCAGCGCGGCGCCGGTTTCCAGAAGCTGCGCAGCGCCATGCCGAGCAGGATCGCCATCACCAGCGCCTCGACATAGGGATGCTCGAAGACGCCCAGCTCCAGGTGCTCGAGCAGGGCCGAGACACCGGCGACGGCAATGCAGAGGAGGATGCCGGGAATCAGCGCGACGACGCGGCTCATGGCAGTAGCCGGCTTGGCGCCGGCCGGGCTGGATGCTTGATTCTGCGACACAAATCTCTCCCAGAGGAGAAAGATTTATACGCAGCGCGCTTCCGTTGGGAAATATGTTTTCGACATATCAGGGCCGAGGGGAAGTTCTATCCTCGGCCCGGAATAAATGGCCTTAGAAGATCAGGCTCTTGGCCAGCGAGGCGACGCGGCTGAAGCCGTCATAAACGCCCGGCTCGAAAAAGGCCGCGCGCGCGAGCACGATGCCCGCCACCAGCGACCAGAACACCGTGGTGCCGGCCCGCAGCAGGAGCTTTGAGGCACGCGATTTCGGCTGGGTGTCCGTTGCGGACACCAGCTGCTCGCCGAAGGGCTCAAATCCGGTGCGTTCCATGGTCGTCAATCCATCAAATCCTGACGGGAATGTCGTCGTTTCGGCCCAAAACGGCAATGGAAGCGATTGGCGTTTTTGCCGCCCGGAGGGGAAACTCCTTCCGTCAGACACCCCCCGGGCAATGGTTTTCTTCTTTCGGCCTATTTAGGCACCGGCAGCCCGGCCTAAAGGGCCAGATATCGCCGCCGGATCGCGTCATTGGCCTTCAGCTCCTCGATCCCGGCAGCATAGACGATCTGGCCCTTGTCGATGACGGTGGCATGGCTCGCCAGCCCCAGGCAGAAATGCATGTTCTGCTCGGCGATCAGCACGGTCGAACCGAGCTGGCGGAGCTGCCGCAACAATTCGCCGATCCGCTGCACGATGATCGGCGCGAGCCCCTCACTCGGCTCGTCCAGCAACAACAGCGCGGGGTTGCCCATCAGCGTGCGCGCGATCGCGAGCATCTGCTGCTCGCCGCCCGACAGGCGTCCGGCGATGCGATGGCGCAACGGCTCCAGCAGCGGAAAGACCTCGTAGATGCGCTTGATGGACCATTCGTCCTCGCCGCCCGGTCCCTTCTTCTTGCCGATGACGAGATTGTCCTCGACCGTGTGCTCCGGAAAGATCTGGCGGTCCTCCGGAACGAAGCCGAGGCCGGCGCGCGCGATATGGTGCGGCTTCTGCCCCGAGATCACCGCACCGCGCAGGCTCACCCTGCCGCGCCGCGGCGGCGCCAGACCCATGATCGCCTTCATGGTCGTCGACTTGCCCGCGCCGTTGCGGCCGAGCAGCGCCATGGTCTCGCCCTGCCGGACCGAGAGGCCGACGCCGAACAGGATCTGGCTGGTGCCGTAATAGACGTCGAGATCGGCGACTTCGATGACGACGTCGCTCATGCGGCGGCTCCCGCATGCTCGGTGCCGAGATAGGCATCGATCACGGCGCTGTTGTTGCGGATCTCGTCGGGCGTGCCGGTCGCGAGGATACGGCCATAGCAGAGCACGACGATCTTCGGCGCGATCTTGAACACGATGTCCATGTCGTGCTCGATGAAGACCACGGTGATCTTTTGCGTCTCCCAGAGCTCGCGCACCTTGTCGATCATGCGCCAGCGTTCTTCCGGGCCCATGCCGGCGGTCGGCTCGTCCAGCAGCAGCACTTTCGGTTCGAGCACCAGCGCGAGCGCGATATCGAGCAGCTTCTGGTCGCCATGCGACAGCGTCGCAGCGGTGCGATGGCGTTTACCGGCGAGGCCCAGCAGCTCCATCACGTGCTCGGCGCGCTCACGCGTCTCCGGCAAGGGAAAGCGCTTGTGCAGCACCGCGGAAGTGCGCTGATCGGCGCTGACGGCGGCGAGCATGGTCTCCTGCACCGTCAGCGACTTGAAGATGCTCGCGACCTGGAAGGCACGGCCGATGCCGTGACGCACGATCTCCGGCGGCGAGCGGCCGGCGAGATCGACGCCGTCGAGCAATACTTGGCCCGAGTCCGGCCTCAAGGCGCCCGTAATCAGGTTGAAGAACGTGCTCTTGCCGGCACCGTTCGGGCCAATCACGGCGGTGAGCGAGCCGTCGGGAAACGCGAGCGAGACGTCGTTGGTCGCCTTCACGCCGCCGAATGATTTTGCGAGGTTGCGGATCTCGAGCATGGCTAGCGCCCCTCGCCTGCGTCGCGCCGCTGCGAAATCCATTCGGAGACGAAATCCAGGAGGCCCTTGCGCAGGCCCAGCGCGAAGAACAGGATGACCACGCCGAGCACGATGCCGTGATATTCGGTGAAGCGCGTCACGGTGTCGTTGAGGAGCAGCAGCAACACGGTGCCGACCATTGGCCCCAGGAAGGTCGAGACGCCGCCGAGCATGTTGATGAAGATGCCCTCGCCCGAGATGGTCCAATAGGCAAATTCCGGATAGGCGCCGGAGACGAACAGCGCCATCACCATGCCGCCCATCGATGCGAACAGCGCCGCCAGCACGAAGACGGTGAGCTTGGCGCGCCAGACGTCGATGCCGAGGAAGCTCGCGCGCGCGGCATTGTCGCGGATCATGCGCAGCGTGTAGCCGAACGGCGATTGCGCGATCTGGCGCATCGCGAGCAGGCCGAGGATCAGGAGCGCACAGCTCGCGATATAGAGATGGACGTGATTGGCGAGGTTGATGCCGAGGAATGCGGGGCGCGGAATGCCGCCGCGCAGGCCCTGGTCGCCGCCGGTGAACGAGGCCCAGGACAGGATGGTCGAGTGGATCAGCATCTGGAACGCGAGCGTGACGAAGGCGAAGTAGATCTCCTTCAGCCGCACGCAGATCGCGCCGATGATTGCCGCAACCACCGCCGTGATCGCCAATGTCGCGATGAAGGCGACCGGAATCGGCACGGCAAGCTTCTGCATGATCAGGCCGAAGCCGTAGGCGCCAAGGCCGAAGAACATGCCGTGGCCGAACGAGGTCAGGCCGGTGTAGCCGACCAGCAGGTTGAGCGAGGTCGCGAACAGGCCGTAAGCCGAGCAGCGGATGACGAAGTCGAGCAGCGCCTTGCTGCCGGTGAACAGCGGCAGGCTCGCCAGCACGGCGAAGGCGACCACGGCGATCAGGACATCTCGATAGCGTTGTAGCGCCGCGCCGCTGCGCACCGGCGCCAGCGTTTGCGCGCGTCCGGCTTCCAGCTCGGTCATGCCGCCTCCTTGCCGAACAGGCCGGTGGGCTTGGAGACCAGCACGATCACCATGAACAGGTACATCAGGCCTTCCGTGAACAGTGGAAAGCCGAGCGAGCCGAAGGAGCGGATCAGGCCGAGCAGCAGCGCGCCGATCAGCGCGCCGAGGATCGAGCCCATGCCGCCGATCACCGTGACGATGAAGGATTCGATCAGCACTGAAAATCCCATCCCAGGGGTCAGCGACCGCACCGGCGCGGCGAGCGCACCGGCGAGCCCTGCCAGCATGCCGCCGAGCGCGAACACGCCGCCATAGATCAGGCCGGTGTTGATGCCGAGCGCCGACACCATGCCGGGATTATGCGCGGCGGCGCGGATCACCTTGCCGATCCGGCTGCGCGACAGCCCGATGCCGAGCACGATCGCCGCGACGAGCGCGACGCCGATCAGCAGCAGATAATATGGCGGCACCACGCCGCCGGCGATGAACAACGGCATCACCTGGAACGCGGACGGCATGCCCATCGACTTGAATTCGGGCCCCCAGATGATGCGCACGACATCGTCGAAGATCAGCACGAAGGCGTAGCAGACGAGCAGCTGCATCAAGACATCGGCGCCATAGACGCGACTCATGAAAACGCGCTCGAAGACCAGGCCGAGGATGGCCGTGCCGGCCGCGCCCGCCAGCATCGCCAGCGCAAAGCTGCCGGTGAGCTGATAGGCCGTCATCGCGAAATAGGCGCCGAACATGTAAAAGGCGCCGTGGCTGAAATTGACGACCTTCAGCACGCCGAAGATCAAGGTCAGCCCGACCGCCACGAGAAACAGGAGCATACCGATAATGAAGCCGCTGGTGGTTTGCGTCACCAGGCAGGCGGAGCTGGAGAGGCAGCCGGCGAGCGCATCGAGATCCACGGGAGCACTTTCATTGCGGCGCGCTTGAGACGGCGCGGAAAACGAAACGACGACGGCGGAGACGGTCGCCCGTCCCCGCCAAGCGCGTGATCAGGTGTAGCCCTTGCTCTTCTTCCACTCGGCCTCTAGCTCGAAGATGGTCTTCCAGTCACCAGCTTTGATCTCCGGCACGTAGGGCTCCTGCGGGATCGTGGTGCCCCAGCCGATCGCGTAGCCGACAAGGGTGTGATCGTCGCCGCGCATCGTCACGGTGCCGTCGGCGCCAAATGGGCACTTGATGGTGAGGCCCTTCAGCACCTCCGCGATCTTCTTGCCGTCGGCCGAGTTCGCCTTCTTCGCAGCTTCCGCCATCAACATGATTGCGGTGGCGTTCTCCCACGACCAGTTGGTCGGATATTCGTTGTACTTTGCCTTGTAGGCATCGCCCCAGGCGGCATTCACCGGCGTCGCTGGGAAACTCTTGATGTAGCGGTTGCCGGAGTGGATGCCCTTGGGCAGGTTCTTCACCACGGTGAGCGCGGTGTAGTCGGCCATGTTGACCGCGAACACCTCCATCTGGCCGAACATCGCGTAGATGTTGGCCTGGTCGATGTAAGAGGTGAGATCGCCGCCCCACAGGCAGGAATAGAGCGCTTGCGGTTTGGCCTGCAGTATCTTGGTGACCACTTCGGTGTAGTCGGGCTGGAACAGCTTTGGCCAGGACTCGCTGATGATCTCGACCTCGGGCGCAAAGCGCTTCAGGTACAGCGTGAATTCGCCGGTCGTATCGCGCCCGTAGGCATAGTCGGGCGAACAGGTCGCCCATTTCTTCAGGCCCTTGGCCTTGGCGATCGCTGCGGCATAACTGCCGCCAACGATGGAGTCGTGCACACCCTGCCGCGCGGTGCGGAACGCATTGGGAATATGCTGCTTGGGGTCCGCGGTCAGCGCCGAGGTCTCCGAATTGGTGTGGATGCAGAACACGCCGAGATCGCGTGCAACCTCGTGCACCGCGAAGGCGCCAGACGAGGCTTCGGCATCGATCAGCAGCTCGCAGCCGTCGGTATTGACGAGCTCGCGCGCGACGCGGGCAGCTTCCTGCGGCTGGCCCTTGGAGTCACGGATCACCATCTCGATCTGCCGCCCGGCGAGGCCGCCAGCGGCGTTGACCTTGTCGACCTCTAGCATCACCGCATTGCGCGAGGACGTGCCGAGCTGCGCCACGCGGCCCGACAGAATCGTCGGCATGCCGATCTTGATGGTCTTGGCTTGCGCCCGCGCCACCCACGGCGCGGCAACACTCATCGCACCGGCGCCCATCAGCGCCAGCGTTGAACGGCGGCTGATGCCCGGCGTGCGGGTTCTCGTCATTTTCCCCTCCCTCTTTCGGGTCGGCGTGTCCTGATCCCTGTCGGAGATCGTCTCGTCTCCGTGTTCCCGAGGATTTCAGAGGGAGGGGGTGACGTCAAGCCAAACATGAATTATGAGTCAGAATTCATAAGGAGAGGAAACGAGGCCGCCAATCGGCCCGAAACCGCAGAATGATCAATCTTTCGAGCTTCATCGCCTTCCATGCCCGGCGAACGCCGGAGCGGCCCGCGCTGAAATATCGCGGCGAGGAGATCTCCTACGCGGTTCTCGATGCGCGCATCCGGCAAGCAGCCGGCTGGCTCGCCGCGCAGAACATCGGCGCCGGCGATGTCGTGGCCGTGCTGATGAAGAACAGCGCGGCGTTTCTCGAACTTGTCTTCGCGACCAGCCACCTCGGCGCGGTGTTCTTGCCGATCAACTTCCGCCTCTCGCGCGACGAGGTCGGCTTCATTGTCGGCAATGCCGGCGCACGCCTGTTGATCGTCGATGAAGAGCTAGCCGCAAATGCCGCAGGCACCCGAATTGTCGTACTCGACGAGGCAGCGCAGCAAAGCGTCACGCGTCTCGCAAGCGATGCAGCGCCGGCGCCGATGCGCATCCGTCAGCCATCCGACCTGATGCGGTTGATGTACACCTCGGGCACGACCGACCGCCCCAAGGGCGTGATGCTCGCCTACGATAATTTCTACTGGAAGTCGGCCGACCAGACGATTGCTCTCGGTCTTGGCGCCGACACGCGCCTCCTCGTCGTCGGGCCGCTCTATCACGTCGGCGCGCTCGACCTGCCCGGCATTGCCGTGCTCTGGCATGGCGGCTTCATCCACATCGAGCGCAATTTCGAGCCGGAGACGGCCCTTGGCGCCATCGCCGAGGACAGACTCAACGCCGCCTGGTTCGCGCCCGTCATGACCACCGCGATGCTCACCTGCCCCACCCGCGACCATTACGACGTCTCAAGCCTGCAATGGGCGATCGGCGGCGGCGAGAAGACGCCGGAGCTGCGCATCCGCGCCTTCTCCGACTATTTTCGCAATGCGCGCTACATCGACGCCTACGGCCTCACCGAGACCGTCGGCGGCGACACTTTCATGGAGGCCGGCCGCGAGATCGAGAAGATCGGCTCGACCGGCCGCGCCATCGCCCATGTCGAGATCGAGATTCGCGACGAGGACGGCAACAAACTGCCGCCGAACGTCAACGGCGAGATCTGCCTGCGCGGTCCCAAGATCACGCGCGGCTATTGGCAGGATCCGGAGAAGACGGCGTCCGCCTTCTTCGGCGATTGGTTCCGCAGCGGCGACATCGGCTATCTCGACGACGAGGGTTTTCTCTATCTGACCGACCGCAAGAAGGACATGATCATCTCGGGCGGCGAGAACATCGCCTCCTCCGAGGTCGAGCGCGTCATCCACGAGCTACCAGAGGTACGTGAGGTCGCGGTGGTTGGACTGCGCGATCCACGCTGGGGCGAGCGTCCCGTCGCCATCATCGTGCTGGCCGAAGGCGCGAGCCTCGAGCTCCCTGCCCTCACCGAACACTGCCGCGCGCGGCTCGCAAGCTTCAAGGTGCCGAAACAGTTCGTCATCCGCGACAGCCTGCCCCGCAATCCCAGCGGAAAAATTCTCAAGCGCGTGCTGCGCGCTGAACTGGAGACCGTGGCATGACGCAAGGCCCAGCCACCGCGAAAGTGACAAAACTCAACCGCGTCGAGCGCAACGCCTGGACCAAGCAGAAGATCTTCGACGCCGCCACCAAGGTCGTCGGCAAGCATGGCTATGCCGAGGCGTCCGTTGCCCGCATCACCGAGCAGGCCGGCGTCGCCCAAGGCACCTTCTACAATCATTTCGAAAACCGCCAGGAGCTGCTCGACCAGCTCCTGCCCAAGATCGGCCTCGACATGGTCGAGTTCATCCGCGCCCGCACCGGCACGGCGGATGCGGCGCGGCAGGAGATCGAGCGCTTCTCCGCCTTCTTCGACTTCATCCGCGAGGTGCCGGAGTTCTTGCGTATCCTCAACGAGGCCGAGTTCTTCGCGCCGATCGGCTACCAGAAGCACCTCGACAACATCTCGGTCGCCTATGTCCGCATTTTGCGTCGCGCGCGGCGTTCCGGCGCAATTCAGGATTACAGCGACGAGGAGTTCGAGGCGATCGTCCATATGCTGATGGGCTCGCGCGGCTACCTCAGCCGCCGCTACTCCTATTCGGAAGGCCTCGTCACCGCCGTGCCCGACCACGTCATCTCCGCCTATCGCAAGCTGATGACGCGCGGCCTCTTCACTGCATCCGGAGATCAGGACACGCCATGAACATCGCATCTCCACACAGGCCGTTCGACATCGCTTCGGCCATCGCCGAAGGAGACATCCGCTGCCTCCTGATGGTGCTCGTGCACATGACCGGCGACGAGAAATGGCTCGAACCGCCGTATTTGCCCAAGCGCGACATTCGCCTCATCCCCGATCCCGAGGCAGGGGTGCCCCCCGAGATCCAGGACGAGATCCGCGCTGCGGTCGTCAAGCTCTTTGCCGATGGCACGCCCAAGCCCGTCATCACCGATCCCGGCGAGGAGCTGTTGCTCAAGATGATGCGTGCCTGCCTCGGCGAGAATGTCGCGCCGGAATATGCGCCGTTGATGCGCGAGGAGATGGGCTTCGTGCCGCGCGAGCCGCGCTGGACCAATCGCCCTTCCGACAGCAAGCTCGCGGACCAGCACGTGCTGATCGTCGGTGCCGGTGTCTGCGCTATCGCGCTCGGCGTCGCGCTCGGCCATCTCGGCATCCCCTACACCATCGTCGAGAAGAACGACGAGCTCGGCGGCACGTGGTGGATCAACCGTTATCCCGGCTGCGGCGTCGATACGCCGAACCATTCCTATTCCTACTCGTTCGGCTCGGGCAATGCATGGACGCGCTATTTCTGCCAGCGCGAGGAATTGCTCGGCTATCTCCAAAAGGTCGCCGAGGAATACGGCATCCGCAAGCATCTGCGCGTCAACACCGAGCTGACGTCATCCCGTTGGGACGAAGGCAAGCGGCGCTGGATCTCCACGCTGAAAACGAGGAACGGCGAAGAGACCTTCGAGTCCACCGCGCTTGTCTCCGCCATCGGCCAGCTCAACGACCCCTCCCGCGCGCATTTCCAGGGCGAAGAAAACTTCAAGGGAACGATCCTGCACTCGGCGCTGTGGTCCGATGATGTCAGTTTCGACGGCAAGCACGTCGCCGTGATCGGCACCGGCGCGACGTCGATGCAGCTCGTGCCGGCGATTGCCGGCCGCGTCGCCTCCGTCACGGTCTATCAGCGCAGCGCGCAATGGGCGCGGCCGGTGAAGGGCTATTCCGATCCGATCAGCGAGGGCGCCCGCTGGCTGCTCGCGCACCTGCCCTTCTATGTGCAGTGGTATCGCTTCAACATGTTCTGGCGCTATGGCGACGGTCTCCTGCCTTTCCTGCGCAAGGACCCGGCCTGGCCGCATCCGGAGCGCGCCGTCAACAAGGGCAATGACCGGCACCGCCAGGAACTGACCGACTTCATCCTGTCGGAGTTGAAGGACCGTCCCGACCTGATCGAGAAATGCGTGCCGACCTATCCGCCCTACGGCAAGCGCATCCTGCTCGACAACAACTGGTTCAAGACGTTGACGCGGGACAATGTCGAGCTCGTCACCGAGGCGATCGGCCATTTCGACCAGACCGGCATCGTCACCGCCGATGGCAAGCACCGCCCCGCCGACATCATCGTGGTCGCCACCGGCTTCAAGGTCACGGAGATGGCGGCGCGCCTCAACGTCAACGGCCGCGATGGCAAAGATCTGCGCGAGGCTTGGGCCGACGACAATCCGACCGCGTTCCTCGGCCTCACCGTGCCAGGCTTTCCCAACTTCTTCTGCATGCTCGGCCCGAACTCCGGGCCCGCCCATGGCGGCAGCGTCATCTTCCAGTCGGAATGCCAGAGCCGCTATATCTCCGCCTGCCTCGCCGGCATGATCGAGCACGACGTCGCAGCGATCGACGTCCGTCAGGACGTGCTGGACGACTATGTCCGCAAGGTCGACGCCGAGCACGAGGCCATGATCTGGACCCATCCGGGCATGAGCACCTACTACCGCAACAGCAGCGGCCGCGTGTTCTCGGCGATGCCATGGCGGTTCGTGGACTATTGGCGCATGACGCACGATCCGGATCTGCGGCAGTACAGGCTGACGAAGGGGTGAGCGAGCGGCACACTTATGCCGCCAGCCCGCTTTCTACCGGCGCGAACTCAAGTCCGAGGCTCTCCGCCACTGCCTTGTTGGTGACGCGGCCGCGGTGCACGTTCAGCCCGTTGCGCAAATGCGGGTTCTCCAGCACCGCCGCAAAGCCCTTGCTCGCCAGCATCAGGCCGAACGGCAGTGTCGCATTGTTCAAAGCCTGGCTCGATGTCACCGGCACGGCACCCGGCATGTTGGCAACGCAATAATGCACGACGCCGTCGATTTCATAGGTCGGATCGGTGTGCGTGGTCGGATGCGAGGTCTCGAAGCAACCGCCCTGGTCGATGGCGACGTCGACCAGCACCGCGCCCGGCCGCATCGACTTCAGCATCGCACGCGTGACGAGCTTGGGTGCGCTCGCGCCCGGCACCAGCACGGCGCCGATCACGACGTCGGCGGCAAACACCTCCTCCTCGACCGACTCGATCGTGGAGAATCGGGTGCGCACGCGTCCGGCAAAGAGGTCGTCGAGCTGGCGCAACCGCGGAATCGAGCGGTCGATCACCGTGACTTCCGCTCCGAGCCCAGCGGCCATGCGCGCGGCCTGCGTTCCGACCACGCCGCCGCCGAGCACGACGACGCGCGCCGGCTGCACGCCGGGCACGCCGCCAAGCAGCAGCCCGCGGCCGCCGACGGACCGCTTGAGCGCGGCGCCGGCGGCCTCGATGGCGAGGCGGCCGGCGACTTCGCTCATCGGCGCGAGCAGGGGGAGGTGACCGGCCGCGTCGGTGACGGTTTCATAGGCGATCGCGGTGCAGCCGGAGGCCAGCAGGCCCTTGGCCTGATCGGGATCCGGCGCAAGATGGAGGTAGGTAAACAGGATCTGGCTTTCGCGGAGCTGAGCCCATTCGCCCTTCTGCGGCTCCTTCACCTTCACGATCATGTCGGACGTCGCGAATATCTCGCGGGCGCTCCCCGCAATGGAGGCCCCTGCCCGCTGGTACACCTCGTCGGTGGCGCCGATACCGCTGCCGGCACCGGTCTCGACCGTCACCTCGTGCCCGGCCGCGATATATTCGCGGACCGCGCCCGGAGTGAGCCCGACGCGATATTCCTGCACTTTGATCTCCTTGGGCACACCGACACGCATTCTCAGCTCCTTTTGATTCACCCGATGATCGTAGCGACGTCGCCGGTTTGGTTTCGTGCAAATATCCGCTAGCTTTGGCCTCCCCGCGCCGGTTTCCGGCGCATCAACGCCCTTTCACGCTGGAAACGAAACCTTGGCCCTCGACCGGAAAGATCTCGCCATCCTCGCGGAACTCACCACCAATGCGCGGGCCAGCCACACCGAGCTCGCCAACAAGGTCGGGCTATCAAGCACCGCGCTGGCGCGGCGGCAGAAGGCGCTGGAGGACGACGGCTACATCCAGGCCTACCAGGCCGCGCTCGATCTCGCGCAATTCGGCCTCACCACGACCGTGCTGGTGCGTATCGCGCTGGAGAGCCAGAGCGACGATGCGCTGAAGGCGTTCGAGGCGGAGGTGGTGAAGTGCCCCTCCGTGGTGCGCTGTTTCCTGATGTCGGGCACCGACGACTACATCCTCATCGTGCTCGCCCGCGACATCCAGGATTTCGAGCGTATCCACCGCACCGAGCTGTCGCGCCTGCCGCGCGTCGCGCGCGTGCAATCGAGTTTTGCCTTGCGCGAGGTGGTCAACCGCGCGGTGCCGACCGTGGTGTTCGGCGAAGCCAAGCGCTAGCCGAGTCGCGCCCTGCTGGGATCGCGCTGTCAAGCGCACCACTTCACAGCGGCTTTCATTCCATCATCAAAGATAATTGAAGTGCCGCTTCGACCGAACGGTTGAGGCGCAACGGAGGCGTTCATCAGACCCAGATGGATGTGGCGCGGCATCGAAGGTTTTCGCGATCCACTTCATACAACCATCTGATATTCGGGGTCTTCGATGTTCAAATCCAACCGCCGTATCTTCATCCAGTCAGTTGCCTTTGGCGCCGGTGCCTCCAGTTTGCTGGGCGCCTCACAATCCGCGATGGCCGCCCCTGACGGGCATGCCGCGGGATACGACGTGGCTCCGGCATCGGAATTCATGAAGACGGTCCCGCGCAAGTCCGGCGATCCCGTGGTGTTCACGGCCTCGCTCGACAAGGGACCGATCAAGGCCACGTCCGGCGGCTGGGCGCGCGAGGTCACGACCCGCACGCTTCCGCTCGCGACCGGAATTGCCGGCGCGCATCTCTTCGTCAACGCCGGCGGCGCCCGGGAAATGCATTGGCACAATTCGGCCGAATGGGCCTATGTCGTCGAGGGCCATTGCCAGGTGACGGTGGTCGATCCCGAGGGCCAACTCGAAGTGGTCAATCTCGCACCCGGCGATCTCTGGTTCTTCCCGAAAGGCCACAGCCACGCCATCCAGACGCTGGGCCCTGCCCCCTGTCACGCCATCCTCGCCTTCGATGACGGCCTCTATTCCGAGCACGGCACGTTCGGCATCAGCGACTGGATGAGCCGCTATGACGCTCCGACGCTGTCGCAGGCGCTCGGCGTCTCCAGCGACATCCTCAGTGCCAACCCGAAGGCAGAAACCTACATCATGCAGGGCGAGGTGCTGGCGCTCGACGGTCCGCAGGCGAAGGCCGCCCGCGCGCTGGACCGCGACCGGACCCATCGCTTCCCGCTGATGGCGCAGAAGCCGCGCGTTAGCACCGCCGGCGGCCAGCTCTACGTGGCCTCGGCCAAGGAGTTTCCGGTTTCGAGCAACATGACCGGGACCGTGCTCAAGCTCAAAGCCGGCGCAATGCACGAGCCGCATTGGCACACCGACGCCAACGAGTGGCACTACGTCCTGAAGGGACGCACGCGCGTGACCCTGTTCGCGTTCGACAAGCGGGTTGCGGTTGCGGAACTCTCGGCCGGCGAATGCGCCTATATCCCCGCCAATTGCGGCCATTCCATCCAGAACGTCGGCAAGGAGGACGCTGAAGTGATTGGCGTGCTCGACAGCGGCGCTTACCACGAAAGCAGCCTGGGCGATTGGCTCGCCAAGGCGCCGCGACACCTGCTCGCCAACAATTTCGGCGTACCGGAGGCGACGGTGGCAAATTTCGGGCGCAAGCGCATGGTCATCGCCAGCGCGAGCTGAGCACGTCTTCGCGCCTGAAGCGCCGTCATAGAACTGTCATCAAATATGCAGAGACGTGTCAGTCTCTGCATATTCGGGACACGCCATGGACTATTTCAAGCGCTTCAACTTCCTGTTCGCCGCACCCGTGTTCGACGCCGACGATCTCGAGGGCCTCCGCTTCAACCAGATCATCGAGGAGATCCAGCGCTCCGGCTTCGAGGTGGTCCGGGCCCGCAAGCTGGAAGACGCCGAGATTGCGGTGCAGACCGATGCCGCGATCGGCTGCATGGTGGTGGACTGGGGCAAGAAGGGCCTGGAGGGCAAGACCTCGGCGCTGATCAATCTGATGCGGCGCCGCGGCCTCGACTTCCCGATCATCCTCCTGATCCGGCGCAAGCGCTTCGAGGACCTGCCGGTCGAGGTGCTCGACTTCATCGACGGCTATGTCTTCCTCTCCGAGGAGACCCCGACCTTCATCGCCAAGAATTTGATCAGCCGTCTCAAGCAATATGCCGAGACGCTGAAGACGCCGTTCTTCGGCGCGCTGGTCGACTATGCCGAGGAAGGCAACCAGCTCTGGACCTGCCCCGGTCACAATGGCGGTGTGTTCTACAACCGGAGCCCGATCGGCCGGGTCTTCGTCGAGCATCTCGGCGAATCCGTGTTTCGCGACGACCTCGACAATTCCGTGCTCGACCTCGGCGACCTCCTCACCCATGAGGGCCCGGCGCTGAAGGCGCAGAAGGAGGCCGCGCAGATCTTCGGCGCGGAAAAGACCTATTTCGTGCTCAACGGCACCTCGACCTCGAACAAGGTCGCGCTCGGCGCGCTCGTCACCGACGGCGACCTCGTGCTGTTCGACCGCAACAACCACAAGGCCGCTCACCACGGCGCGCTGATGATCAATGGCGGCATCCCGGTCTACGTCCCGACCGTCCGCAACGCTTGGGGCCTGATCGGCCCGATGCGATGGGACGTGCTCGACGAGAAGGCCTTGCGCGAGGCGATCCGCAACCACCCGCTGGTCACGGACAAGGATGCCTGGCGCAAAGAGCGTCCGTTCCGCGTCGCGGTGGTCGAACAATGTACCTATGACGGCTCGATCCACAGCGCCGAGATGATCCTGAAGCGCATCGGCCATCTCTGCGAATACATCCTGTTCGACGAGGCCTGGGCCGGCTTCATGAAATTCCACCCGCTCTATGCCGGCCGCTTCGCCATGGGGCTGGCGAACCTTCCCCCCGAGGCGCCCGGCATCATCGCGACACAGTCGACCCACAAGCAGCTCGCGAGCTTCTCGCAGGCGTCCCAGATCCACATCAAGGACCGCCACATCCGCGGCCAGAAGCGGCGCGTCGAGCATCGCCGCTTCAACGAAAGTTTCATGCAGCACGCCTCGACCTCGCCGTTCTATCCGCTGTTCGCCTCACTCGACGTCGGTGCGCAGATGATGAAGGGGCGCTCCGGCGAGGTGCTGTGGGACGACACGATCCGCCTGGGCATCGAGCTGCGCAAGAAGATCCGCGCGATGCGCCGGGAGTTCGAGGAGAAGGAGCAGAATACGGACCGCCGCTGGTTCTTCGAGCCTTTCGTCCCCGATCGTGTCGCGATCCCCGACGTCAGCCGCCCCGGCGCCGCCCATAACGTCGCCTGGGAAACCCTCTCCACCGACGAGCTGGCGACCAATCCCGCCTTGTGGCAACTCTCTCCGGATACCAATTGGCACGGCTTTCCCGATCTCGCGGAAGGCTTTGCCATGACCGATCCGAACAAGCTGACGCTGCTCACGCCCGGCTTCGATCGCGCCACCGGCGCCTATGCCGAGCACGGCATTCCCGCGCCGGTCGTCGCGCAATATCTGCGCGAGAACCGCATCGTCCCCGAAAAGAACGACCTCAACTCCCTGCTGTTCCTGCTCACCCCCGGCGTCGAAGCGAGCAAGGCCGGCACGCTGATCTCCGGTCTCGTCGCGTTCAAGAGACTGCACGACGACAATGCGCTGCTGGCGGACGCGATCCCGGAGTTCTATCAGCGGCGGCAGGCACGCTATGCCGGCATCCGGCTGCGTGACCTCTGCGGCGACATGCATCGCTTCTTCCGTGCGGCCGACGTCAGCGCCCTCCAGGCGCGGCAATTCATGCCCGAGCACATGCCTGAGATCGCGATGTCGCCCCGCGATGCCGCGCGCTATCTGTTCAAGAACGACGTCGACTATCTGCCGATCGAGGCGATCGCGGGCCGCATCGCCACCACGCCCTTCGTGGTCTATCCGCCCGGCATCGCCACCATCGTGCCGGGCGAACGCCTGACCGAACGGGCCAAGCCCATGGTGGATTATCTCAAGATGTTCGAGACCTGCTTCAACACGTTCCCGGGCTTCGATGTGGAAATCCAGGGCGTCTACAAGGAGATCGATGCGAGCGGCCGCATCGGGCTCTATACTTACGTCGTTGCCGAGTAGGTGCCGATGAACGAAACAGCTGCGCGCGCAAGTGACGAGCCGGTGCTGGTCCGGCCGTCACGCGAGAGCGACGTCGAGGCGATGCTGGCGATCTACCGCCATCACGTCCGCACTGGCGTGCCGCGGGATGTCGAAGGAACCGGCGCGCCGGAGCCGGATGACCTGCGCGACCGGCGCAAGAACCTGAAACAGACCCGCCTGCCGCATCTGGTCGCGACCTTTCGCGGCGAGGTCGTCGGCTATTGCTATGCCGTCCTGTTCCGCAAGCGCCCGGCCTATCGCTACACGGCCAAGCACTCGATCTACGTCCACCACGAGCATCTCGGCCGCGGGGTGGGACGGCTTCTGCTCCAGGAACTGATCGATGCCTGTGCAGCGGCCGGCTTCCGCCAGATGATCGGCTATATCGATGCCGACAACGCGCCCTCGCTGGCGCTGCATGAGAAGTTCGGCTTCGCGCGCGCCGGCCTGCTCAGCGGCGTCGCCTATCGCCACGGCCGCTGGTCCGACACAGTGATGGTGCAGCGTTCGCTCGGCGCGGGCGTCACCGCGCCGCCGCCCGTAACCTCGCCCGGCCGCTGAGCCTCAGGACGGAAAGTCAGCCGGTCTGACGTGGATGCGATCGGCATGCAGCGACCAGTGATGCAACGCCTGGTCCTTGCAGAACTTCGCCTTCGCCCGCTCCCTGGCCTCGTCCTCGTCGGCGGCGTCGATCTCGAGCGTGCCCTGGCACACCTCGATCTCGCGGCCGTACTGGCCGAGCACATCCTTCATGAACTTGACCACAAAAGTCGACATGGGACCTCCCTGCTGCCCCGGCGGCACTCTAATCCCATTTAGGCCGAGCCGGGAAAGGAGATTTTGACGCGGATCAAGCCGAGACGGACAATCCATTGCGGAACCTGCCGCCCGGGGATAAGCCGGATACCGGCCTACCCATGAGGATATTGCCTTGCACTTTGTCTCCGATACCGAAGTCACGAAAGTTCTGACCTTTCCGATCCTCATTGCAGCGCTGGAAGAGGCGCATCGCCGGCCGAAGATGGAGGTGCTGGACGCCTTCCTTGGCGGCGAAGGGGCGCAGTACGTCATCCGCAGTGCCGTCGATCCCGGCCGCTACATGGCGAGCAAGATGTTCACCAGCTTCCCGGCCAATCTGGCGGAAGGGAAGATGCCGGCCGTGCAGGCCGTGTGCGTGCTGTTCGACGGCACCAATGGCAAACCGCTGGCGGCGATGGACGGCACCGAGATCACGCATTGGCGCACTGCGGCCGATTCCGCGCTGGGCACGAAACTGCTCGCCCCGCCCGATCCGGAGACGCTGCTGTGCGTCGGTGCCGGTGAGATGTCCGAATGGCTGATCCGGGGGCATCGCACCGTCAGGCCGTCCCTGCAACGCGTGCTGGTCTGGAATCGAAACCCGGACCGCGCCGCGGATCTCGCTCGGCGTCTGGCGAAGGACGGTGTCAAGACGGAGACGATCACCGATCTCGACGCCGCGACGCGCGAGGCCGACATCATCACCACCTGTACCCGCGCGCATCAGCCGCTGATCAAGGGCCGCAATGTGCGGCCAGGCACGCATCTGGACCTCGTCGGCGGCTATACCCCGCAAACCCGCGAGGCTGATGACGACGCAGCAAAGATGTCGCGCGTCTTCGTGGACCGGCGGGAATCCGCCTTCCACGGCGTCGGCGATATCCTGCAACCGATCGCCAGCGGCGCGATCAGCGAGACCGACGTCCTCGGCGATCTCTACGATCTCGCCGGCGGCCGCGTGCAGGGCCGCACCTCACCGTCCGACACCACGTTCTTCAAGAACGCGGGCGGCGGCCATCTCGACCTCATGACTTGCGAGGCCGTGTTCAAGCAGCTTGGCACCAAGCTGGACTAGACGCCCGCTCCCGGAACAGGGCCGACATCAGTCGTCAAGTCTTGATATCGAGCAGTGTGTCTTCCGTCTCGGAATAGGCTTGAACGACCTTCGCATTGGCAATGAAGCTGTACTTTGCGGTCACCAGCTCAGCGAATTCGCTGGCAAGGTCGACATTCGGCGCTGCGACCAGGCCGTCCTGGTTTGCGAAGGAAGCGCTCGAGTCGGATTGCGCGATATAGCTCGGCGAAACCGTTGACACGGTCGCGACCGTACCGCCCGGCGTCGAGCCGCTCGATTGAGAGACCTGATCGACTCGCAGCGGCACATAGGCCGCGGGAAACGTCGGAGCAATGCCCGCACCGGCCGACGTGCCCGATCGGCCCGATGCCGGCAGCGGGCCGGTCGTGCCGATGTTGGCAATGTTGCTCGCGGCCACGTTCACGCGCAGGCTCGCTGCAGAAAGCCCGGATGTCGCGATCGAAAGTATGCTCATGAACGCTGATTTACAGGACAGATCATACGCGTTCATTCACGCCATGGGTAAAATCCGCCGCTTTCTGTTTTCACCCTCGTAACCAACGATCGGAGCGCGATCAGGCTTTCCGCATCCCTACCCCGGCGTCACGCCGAACGCCTGCTTGAAGCGCGCCGCATAGGCCGGCCAGACCTCGGGATTGATGATGCGCGGCGGGCGTTTGCCGTCGAGCGTTTCCAATACCTGTTCGGCCGCGATCCGGCCCATGTTCTGGCGCGCCTCGATGGTGACGCCCGCGGTGTGCGGGCTCGCCAGCACGTTGTCGAGCTGGAGCAGCGGATGCTCCGGCGGCGGCGGCTCCTTGGACCAGACGTCGAGGCCGGCACCGGCAATGCGCTTGTCGCGCAACGCCTGGAGCAGCGCGTCCTCGTCGTGGATGAAGCCCCGCGCCGTGGTCACGAAGTAGGCATGCGGCTGCATCAGCCCGAACTCGCGCACGCTGATCATGTTGCGGCTGCCCTTGTTGAGGGGGCAGGAGATCGAGACGAAATCGGCGCGGCGCAAGAGCTCGTCGAGCTCGACCTTCTCCCCGCCCCGCTCCGCCATCACTTCGGCCGTGAGGTACGGGTCGTAGGCCAGCACCTTCATGCCGAGCAGGCCCTTGCATAGCGCAGCGATGCGGCGACCGACATTGCCGAGGCCGATGATGCCAACGGTCTTGTGCTCGACCTCGTTGCCGACGAGATCGTTGCGGTTGACGTCGCGCTCACGGCGCAGGCGGCGGTCCGACTGGATGATGCGCTTGGACAGGGTCAGCATCATCGCCAGCGCATGCTCGGCGACCGAATGGGCGTTGCCGCCGGACTGGTTGACGACCAGCACGCCCGCATCCGTGCAGGCATCGACGTCGACAGGGTCGAAACCCGCACCGTTGCTGGAGACCAGCAGGAGATTCGGCGTGCGCTTCAGGAAAGACGCGTCGACATGAAAATGCGGCGCCAGCTCGTCGCGGGCTGCGCCGATCTGGTAGACATGGGCAGCGCTCAGCATCGGCGCGTAGAAGTCTTCGGGGCTGGCGTTCTCGATGCGATCGAGCCGGACGTCCGGGCGCGCCTTCAGGATGTCGATATAGATCGGGTTGGCCAAATAATTGGAATAAACGACGCGCTTGCTGTTGACGGACATCAGGACCCTTCCGGCTCTCCGGGAGATTCAGTAAGGCCAGCGCGGCGCGCGCTCCCCCCGTGCTTCCTCCCACTTTTTCGTTGCCCACATATGACATGGCGGTGCTGGCCACGGCAGGCCGTCCGGCGCAGATCACGGTGCAGGCCGGGACATGTTGACAATCCCGCCCGCCGCGTCAAGTTCGGCAGACTGCCGCGAGGGCCAGGACCGGGACGACCAAGACCAAGAACATGCGCGGCTGAAGGGAGAAGGCGATGGCGATTGCGGAACAGCGGACCGCGTCCCAGGCAACCCAGGGGTCCAGTGACGAGAGCTGGCACGGCATTGTCCTGCAAACCCTGAAGCGGAACGAGATCAGCCTCATCCCTTACGTGCCCGACCGCGTGCTGACGCCGCTGATCAAGAATTTGCACGCCGATCCCTTCTTCACGACCTTCGCGACAGCCCGCGAGGAGGAAGCGGTCGGCATCATCTCGGGCGCCTGGATGGGTGGACGGCGCGGCGCGGTGCTGATGCAGACCTCCGGCTTTGCCACGCTCGCCAACGTGCTCGCCTCGCTCGCGGTGCCCTACCAGATCCCACTGATCATGTTCGTCTCCGAGCGCGGCACGCTCGGCGAGTTCAACTACGGCCAGTCCTTGGTCTGCCGCACCATGCGCCCCGTCCTCGACTCGCTCGCGCTGGAGCACCACACCATCACCCGGCTCGACGAGCTCGAATTCATCGCCGACCGCTCCATCAAGCAGGCCGTCACCACGCAGGCGCCGGTGGCGCTGATCCTCAACCCGCTGCTCACCGGCGGCAAGACCTTCGACAAGTGAGGCCGGCCATGGACAACCGCAACACCAAGGTCATGAACCGCTTCGATGTCACCTCGCGGCTGATCGCAAAACTCAAGCACGAGGAAGCCGTGATCGGCGGCATCGGCAACACCAATTTCGACCTCTGGGCCGCCGGCCACCGCCCGCAGAACTTTTATATGCTCGGCAGCATGGGCCTCGCCTTCCCGATCGCGCTCGGCGTCGCGCTGGCGCAGCCCGACCGCCGCGTCTTCGCGCTCGAAGGCGACGGCTCGCTCTTGATGCAGCTCGGCGCGCTCTCGACGATCGCAACGCTGAAGCCGAAGAACCTCATCATGATCGTGATGGACAACGGCATCTACCAGATCACCGGCGCGCAGCCGACGCCGGCGGCAAGCGTCGCGGACATCGTCGCCATCGCCGCCGGTTCGGGGCTCGCCAACAGTGCCTGGGCCGCGGACGAGGAGGATTTCGAGCGCCTTGTCGACGGGGCCATGTCCGCCTCCGAGCCCAGCCTGATCGCCGTGCGCATCGACGACAAGCCGGGTGTCGGCACCACCCGCAGGGATCCCGTGCAGATCCGGGAACGATTCATGCACGGCCTTGGTGTGCGCGAGCCGCTTTAACTTTTCGTCATTAACTACACGGCGATCTGATCCTTCCGCCGCAACAGGCCGTCGCGATTCCGTGCTATCCGCACCGGATGTCCGTTTTTGTCCGCTTTCTTGCCTGGCTGCTCGCGGCCGCCGTCACGTTCGCCACCCTCGGTCCCCCCGGCCTGCGGCCGCATTCCGACCTCGGCCAGGACGGTGAACATGCGCTCGCCTTCATCCTGCTGGGACTGGCCTTCGGCCTTGCCTACCCGCGGCGGCGCCTGCTGACCACGGCGATTGCGGTGGTCTTGATCGGCGTGCTCGAGATGATGCAGTTCTGGGCGCCCGGCCGACATGCGCGGCTGGAGGACTTCCTGGTCGATGGCGGCACCGCTTGCCTCGGCTTTGCACTCGCGACCGCTGCCGATTGGGTCATGACGCGCGTTCGCGCAAGCTCGACCGTGACAGGCGAAGGCCCCGCGGAGTGACGCTCCGCAGGGCCTGTCTCTTCAGAGCTTGTGTTCTGATCGATCAGTCGATGATCTTGACGACGCGGCGCGTCCGCGGCTCGACGATTACGCGACGGTCGTTCACGACCGCATAGCGATACTCGGTGTAGTTCGGCACCGGGCGCAGCACCACGGTCGGCGGCAGCGGCTCGCCGACGACGACGCGCTCGTGAATCACCACTGAATCATCGCGCGGGATTCCGCCGAGAATGGCATTCGGAATTTCCAAACCAGCGCCCACGGCCGCACCGACGGTGCCGCCGACCATCGCACCGACCGGGCCGCCGATATCGCCGCCCGCACGCGCGCCGTCTCTGGCGCCCTGTTCGGTCGTCGACTGGGCAAAGGCTGCGCTCGACGCCAGCAGCGACGCGGCAGCCAACGAAATCACAAGACGGGTTTTCATGACCACACTCTCCAGTGTTTGTTGATGCGCCTTCAACCGCGGGACAGGACCATTGTTCCAGTTCCCCCGCGGCCAAAAATGCATCACATCCGGAGAGTGTTACCGCGTAACAGTTCAGGCTGTGGCGATCTCGTGGCCCGCCATCAGTTCCAGCGCCCGCACCATCGCCGAATGATCCCAGGCCTTGCCGCCATGCGCGGTGCAGGACGAGAACAATTGCTGCGCCACCGCCGTGTTCGGCAGCGACAGGCCGAGCGCACGCGCGCCTTCGAGCGCGAGGTTGAGGTCCTTCTGGTGCAGCTCGATGCGGAATCCGGGATCGAAATTGCGCTTCACCATGCGCTCGCCATGCACTTCGAGAATGCGCGAGGACGCAAAGCCGCCCATCAGCGCCTGCCGCACCAGTGCGGGATCGGCGCCGGCTTTCGAGGCGAACAGCAGCGCCTCGCTCACCGCCCCGATCGTCAGCGCGACGATGATCTGGTTGGCGACCTTGGTCGTCTGCCCGTCGCCGTTGGCACCGACGCGGGTGACGTTCTTGCCCATCTTGTCGAACACGCCCTTCATGGTGTTGAAGGCGCGCTCGGGACCACCGACCATGATGGTGAGGCTCGCCGCCTTGGCGCCGACCTCGCCGCCCGACACCGGCGCGTCGAGATAGTCGGCGCCGAGCGCCTCGATCTTCTTGGCGAACTCCTTCGTCGCCAATGGCGAGATCGAGCTCATGTCGACGACAATCTTGCCCTTGGAGATGCCGCTCGCGACGCCGTCCTTGCCGAACAACACGGCTTCGACATGCGGCGTGTCCGGCACCATGATGATGACCGCATCCGCCTCCTGCGCGACCTCTTTGGCCGACTTGCAGGCTATGCCGCCCGCCGCGATCAGCTCCGGCGCGACCGGTGCGACGTCGTACAGGAGAACGCGATGGCCCGCCGCGAGAAGATGGCCGGCCATCGGCCGTCCCATGGTGCCAAGTCCAATGAAGCCGATGTCGATCATGTCTGGATTTCCTCAGGTCTCAAAAGTCTGCGCAGCGTGCCAAGACAGGCCTTCCAGCGTCGTGGTGCGCGGCTTGTATTCGCAGCCGACCCAGCCGCGATAGCCGATCGCATCGAGGTGGCGGAACAGGAAGGGATAGTTGATCTCGCCGGTGCCCGGCTCGTGCCGGCCGGGATTGTCGGCGAGCTGGATGTGGGAGATCTGCGGCAGGTATTCCTGCATGGTGCGGGCGAGATCGCCCTCCATGATCTGCATGTGATAGATGTCGTACTGGATGAACAGATTGTTCGACCGCACCTCGGAGATCAGCTGCACCGCCTGCTCGGTGCCGTTGAGGTAGAAGCCTGGAATGTCGAGCGTGTTGATCGGCTCGACCAGCAGCTTGATGTTCTCCCGTGCCAGCGTCGAGGCGGCAAAGCGCAAGTTTCCGACCAGCGTCTCGTTGAGCTCGTGCGGATTGGCATCGGCAGGCGCGATGCCGACGAGGCAGTTGAGCTGATCGCAATCGAGTGCCTTGGCATAGTCGATGGCATGGAACACGCCGTCCCGAAACTCACTGACGCGATCGGGCAGGATCGCAATGCCGCGCTCGCCCGCCGCCCAGTTGCCGGCGGGCAGATTGTGCAGCACCTGCGTCAGCCCGTGGGCTTCGAGCTGTTCGCGGAGCTGCGCCTTCTCGAAATCATAGGGGAAGAGATACTCGACCCCGGAAAAGCCCGCGGCCTTTGCAGCAGCGAAGCGGTCGAGGAACGGCATCTCGTTGAAGAGCATGGTGAGATTGGCGGCAAATTTCGGCATGTGCTGTCCTTCCCTATTCCGCCGGCTGCAGCACGCGCGTGCTTCCGACCTCGTCGAGCGGCAGGTCCAGCACCTCCTCGAACTCGACGATGTTGTCGATCTCGGTCCCCATCGCGATATTGGTGACGCGTTCCAGGATGAACTCGACCACCACGGGCACGCGGTGCTTCGCCATCAATTCGCGCGCGGTCGCGAACGCCGCCTGCGTGTCCTTGGGATTAGTGACGCGGATCGCCTTGCAGCCGAGGCCTTCGGCGACGGCGACGTGGTCGACGCCATATCCATTGAGCTCCGGCGCGTTGACGTTCTCGAACGAGAGCTGGACGTGATAGTCCATGTCGAACCCGCGCTGGGCCTGGCGGATCAAACCGAGATAGGAATTGTTCACGACGACGTGGATGTAGGGCAGGTTGAACTGCGCGCCGACCGCGAGCTCCTCGATCAGGAACTGGAAGTCGTAGTCGCCCGACAGCGCGACGATTTCGCGATCAGGACACGCCGCGCGCACGCCGAGCGCCGCCGGCAGCGTCCAGCCGAGCGGGCCCGCCTGCCCGGCATTGATCCAGTTGCGCGGCTTGTAGACGCCAAGGAATTGCGCGCCGGCGATCTGCGACAGGCCGATCACGGTGACGTAAGTGGTGTCGCGGCCGAACGCCTTGTTCATCTCCTCATAGACGCGCTGCGGCTTGATCGGCACGTTGTCGAAATGGCTCTTGCGCAGCATCGTCTTCTTGCGATCGCGGCAGGAAGCGGGCCACGCCTGGCGCTCGCGGAGCCTGCCTGACCGGCGCCACTCCCTGGCGACGGCAACGAAGAGTTCGAGCGCGGCCTTCGCGTCCGAGACGATGCCGAGATCGGGATTGAACACGCGCCCGATCTGGGTCGGCTCGATGTCGACGTGCACGAAGGTGCGGCCCTTGGTGTAGGTCTCGACCGAGCCGGTGTGGCGATTGGCCCAGCGATTGCCGATGCCGAGCACGAAATCGGATTCCAGCATCGTGGCATTGCCGTAACGATGGCTGGTCTGAAGGCCGACCATGCCGGCCATCAGCACGTGGTCGTCGGGGATCGCGCCCCAGCCCATCAGCGTCGGCACGACAGGGACGTTGGCGATCTCGGCGAATTCGACCAGCAGGTCGGACGCATCGGCATTGATGATGCCGCCGCCCGCCACGATCAGCGGCCGCTCGGCGGCATTGAGCATCTCCAGCGCCTTCTCGACCTGTTTGCGGGTCGCCGCCGGCTTGTAGACCGGCAACGGCTCATAGGTCTCGTCGTCGAACTCGATCTCTGCGAGTTGCACGTCGAGCGGCATGTCGATCAGCACCGGTCCCGGCCGGCCCGATCGCATGACATGAAACGCCTGGCTGAACACGCGCGGCACCAGCGCGGGCTCGCGCACCGTCACCGCCCATTTGGTCACGGGTTTCGCGATCGACTCGATGTCGACCGCCTGGAAATCTTCCTTGTGGAGCCGCGCCCGCGGCGCCTGCCCGGTGATGCAGAGGATCGGAATGGAATCGGCGATCGCCGAATAAAGCCCGGTGATCATGTCGGTGCCGGCCGGACCCGAGGTGCCGATGCAGACCCCGATATTGCCGGCCTTGGCCCGCGTATAGCCTTCGGCCATGTGCGAGGCGCCCTCGACATGCCGTGCCAGAATGTGGCGGATCGAGCCGCGTTTCTTCAGCGCCGAGTAAAGCGGATTGATCGCGGCCCCGGGAACCCCGAAGGCGGTCGAGATGCCTTCCTTCTCCAGAATTCGCACGGCAGCATCGATAGCTCGCATCTTCGCCATATCGGACCTCGCTCAAGTTGCGTCAGCGAGCGAGATCATCGGGCGCGGAAGATGCGATCTCAACGAGATCGATTTTATTTTCCACGATGCGGCAGCCGCGAAAAAATCGCGGTGGTCTCAATCGGTTAGATCAAGAGACGCGTGAAAGCCGTTCACTCGAACAGCGGCGCCAGCTCCATCTGCGGAACCAGCACGAGGCCCTTGTCGGTGATGCGAATTTCCGGAATGACCGATAGCGGAATCAGATTGAAGCCCATGTAGGGGATGGTGCAGCCGGCCTCCGCCCATTCCTTCTTCAGTAGCTTGACCTCTTCTGCCACCTCGGTGACGCGCTTGTCGGAGAGCAGGCCTGCGATCGGCAGCGGGACCAGCGCCCTCACCTTGCCGTCGGCCACGACGCAGACGGCGCCCTGATGCTCCTTGATGGCGGCGATTGCAACCTGCATGTCCGGCTCGTTGGTCCCGGCCACGATGATGTTGTGGCTGTCGTGCCCGACGCTGGAGGCGACTGCGCCGCGCTTGAGGCCAAAATCCTTGAGGAGGCCATGGGCGACGTTGCCGGCGGACTTGCCGTGGCGCTCCACCACCGTGACGAAGCACAGGCCGTAGCGCGCAAACAGCGACGGCCAGTCCTTGGCCGGCTCGATCGCGACCTTCTCGTGAATCAGCGTGATGCCGGGAAGCGCGGTCTTGATCGCGTTGACAGTGCAGGCCTTCGCCGGCAGCTCCGGCGTCAGTTCGACCTTCTCGGGCAGCTTCACGGTCACGTAGGCTGCCCTCGGATATTGATAACGCTGCGACAGCGCCTGATCGAGCCGCGGCGTGATCTTGCCGTGCTCGACCACGAGCTCGCCGCCATACCAGGTGCATTGCGGCTTGAGCTGATCATCCATCAGCACGAGATCGGCGCGGCGGCCACCGCCGAGCCCGCCGATATCGCCGTCCATGCCGAAGCGCGTGGCGCCATGCAGCGAGCCCATCGACCAGGCCTGCTCGGGCGACATCCCCGCCTTCACGGCTTCGCGCACGACCCAGTCGAGACCGAACAGAAGCAAATCATCGGCGTCGCGGTCATCGGTGCACACCGCCGTGCGCTTGTGCGAGGCCCCGAGCTCGGTGATGGTCCGGATCGCCTGCGGCAGCGAGTGCCAGGGCGTGGTCGGCGGGCCGCCGCGCAGAAATACCCAGACGCCGGCGTCGAGCAGATCGTCGGCGATGTCGCGGTCGATGGCTTCATGGGTGTCGGTGACGCCGCTCGCCGCATAGGCCGCGACGAATTCGCGGCCATAGACGTGGCCGGACACCGGCCGTCCCCGCTTCAAGGCGGCGGCCAGAATGGCATGGCTGCGCTCGTCGCCCATCGTGACGGGAACAAAATCCATCTTCTCGCCGAGCGCGACGGCTTCAGGCCAGCGGTCGAACAGGCCGGCGATCTTGTCCGGCGTGAGATCGCCGCCCGCGGTCTCCAACTCCGCCGACGTCGCCGGCACCGTGCTCGGCACCGTCAGGAAGATCGACAGCGGCGCCTCGCGCGCGTCCTCCAGCATCGCCTCGACGCCGGCGACGTCCATGACGTTGCCGATCTCGTGGCTGTCGCAAAAGATCGTGGTGGTGCCGTTGAGCAGCGCGGCCTCGGCATAGGCGCAGGCCGTCACCATCGAGGATTCGATATGAATGTGCGGATCGACCAGGCCCGGCGCGATGATGCCGCCGGCTGCGTCGTAAGTCGCGACATCGCTCCAGACCGTCTTCGCCGCCCCTGCCGGCTTCACCGCGGCGATCCGCCCGCCCGTGATCCAGACCTCGCGATTGGCGTGGATGCGCTCCGAATAGGTCGAGAGCGCCCGCGCGCCCGTAACGACGAGATCCGGCGCGACACGCGCTGAGGCAACATCGGCGAGGCGCCGCGTCATGCTGTGCAGCGGCGCGACGGCAAAACGAGTGAGCTTGGTCATGGGGCTCTCGCGAAGATTGGACAGCCCAGCGATGATTGCGCCGGCAAGCCGGCAGGGGCAAGCGCAAATATAACGGCACGTCCTGCTTACGCCTTAGGCGCCGTGCCCCCTGCCGCCCCCGTCCTGGGAGGTCTGCGCGAGTTCCGCCTTTTCGGCGGTGGTGCGGCGGCGGCCTTGACCCGAATCCGCATCGATCGGCCCTTCGGCTCGTCGATCTCGAATGAATTCGTCTTTCGCACGAGGTCACTCAGCTTGCGAAAACCGAACGTTCTCGGATCGAAATCGGACGCCAAATTGGCGAGCTGCCGTCCGACCTCACCGAGCGCGACCCAGCCGTCCTCGCTCTCCAGCTGGGTAATGACCTTCTTGATGATGGGCGTGGCGGCATCAGGCGGCTGAAGCGGCGCCGACCTCGAGGCGGCATCCTGGGTGTTCGCTGGGGCGGCCAGCAAATTCTCGGTGTAAACAAACCTCCGGCAGGCCTGCCGGAAGCTTTCCGGCGTCTTCTGCTCGCCGAACCCGAAAACGTCGACGCCCTGTTCCCGGATGCGGGCGGCCAGACGGGTGAAGTCGCTGTCGGATGACACCAGGCAAAAGCCATCGAACCGGCCGCTGTGGAGCAAATCCATTGCGTCAATGACGAGGGTTATGTCGGACGCATTCTTGCCCGTCGTATAGGCGAACTGCTGCTGCGGGATGATGGCGTGTTTCGACAGAATGTCGGCCCATCCCCTGGATCGCGCATTGGAGAAGTCGCCGTAGATGCGACGAACGCTGGCCTCGCCGATCTTGGCGATCTCCTCGAACAGTCCGTCCGCAATCTTCGCGGAAGCATTGTCGGCATCGATCAGGACGGCGAGACGGGGCGAGCGAAGTTCCGATGGCATGGCGTTTCCCCACGAGATGATCGCGGCATTCGAAGATGCGGGCGTCGGGACGGCTAGTCCTCGTTCGCCTTGAAGCGTCCCATCCCCTTCAGCACGAAGGGGGCCAGCAGCGCAACCAGTGCGATGCCGAGCAGTGTCGCCGAGATCGGGCTCTGGAGCAGCGTCATGGGATCGCCGAGACTGATCGCGAGCGCGCGGCGCAACTGGCTCTCGGCGATCGGCCCGAGGATCAGGCCGACGACGACAGGCGCGATCGGAAAGTCGAACCGGCGCATCAGGAAGCCGAGCACGCCGAAGCCGGCCAGCATCGACAGTTCCACCACCGACGGCTTTGCCGCGATGGTGCCCATGGTCGCGAACACGAGGATGCCGGCATAGAGCCACGGCTGCGGGATCGCGAGCAGCCGCACCCACAGGCCGACCAGCGGCAGATTGAGCACCAGCAGCATGCAATTGGCGATGAAGAGACTGGCGATCAGGCCCCAGACCAGATCGGGCCGCTCGGCGAACAGCAGCGGCCCGGGATTGAGGCCGTATTGCTGAAAGCCCGCCAGCATCATCGCGGCCGTCGCCGAGGTCGGCAATCCCAGCGTCAACAGCGGCACCAGTGTGCCGGCAGCGGAGGCGTTGTTGGCGGCTTCCGGTCCGGCGACGCCTTCGATCGCGCCCTTGCCGAACTCCTCCGGGTGTTTCGTGAGACGCTTCTCGGTCGAATAGGACAGGAAGGTCGGGATCTCCGCGCCGCCCGCCGGCAGCGCGCCGATCGGAAAGCCGAACATGGTGCCGCGCAGCCACGGCTTCCACGAGCGCTTCCAGTCTTCCTTCGTCATCCACAGCGAGCCGCGCACCGGCTCGAGCTTTTCCTCGGTGTGGTGGCGGCGCGATGCGACGTAAAGCGCCTCGCCCACCGCGAACAGGCCGACCGCCAGCGTCGTCACCTCGACGCCGTCGAGCAGTTCGGGGACGCCGAAGGCGAGCCGCGCCTGGCCGGTCAGCTTGTCGATGCCGACAAGGCCGAGCGTCAGGCCGATGAACAGGCTGGTCAGGCCCCGGATCGGGGAATCGCCGAAGGTCGCCGACACCGTGATGAAGGCGACGCACATCAATGCAAAGTAATCTTCGGGGCCGAAGCGCACGGCGAAATCGACCAGCCATGGCGCGAGAAAGGCCAATCCGATCGTGGCGATGGTGCCGGCGACGAAGGAGCCGATCGCCGAGGTCGCCAGCGCCGGCCCGCCGCGGCCGGCCTTGGCCATCTTGTTGCCTTCGAGCGCGGTCGCCATCGAGGCGCTCTCACCGGGCGTGTTGATCAGGATCGCGGTGGTCGATCCGCCATACATGCCGCCGTAATAAATGCCGGCAAACATGATCAGCGAGCCGCCGGGGTCGAGCTTGTAGGTCACCGGCAGCAGCAGCGCGACCGTGAGCGCCGGGCCGATACCCGGCAGCACGCCCACGGCCGTGCCCAGGAAGACGCCGATCAGCGCATAAAGCAGATTCATCGGCTGGACAGCGACGGCCATGCCGTGGGCCAGCGCCGCAAAAGTGTCCATCACAGCAGTCGCTCCAGGGGGCCGGCGGGAAGGCTCAGCGTCAACAGGCGGTCGAACGCGAGATAAATCAGTGTCGACATCACCAGGGCGATGACGCTGTCGATGATGATGGCACGGCGCCCGAACGCCGCCGACGTCGTGACGAACAGCGCCGATGTCGCCAGGATGAAGCCGCCACCGAAACCGATGATGGCGATCAGCAGCGCCAGGCCGACGAGGATCAGGACAACAGGCACGGGATCGGCGCTCTCACGCGCCGGCAGATTGCCGCGCAACGCATCGATGAAATTGCCGATCGCGAGCAGCGCGAGGCCAACGGCGATCACGACCGGCATCGCCTCCGGCCCCATGCCGTACATCGCGGTGGATTGCAGGCCGCGCGCATCCCAGACCAGCACCGCCGCAAAACCTGCGAGCAGCGCAGCGATGACGATGCCGGCGCGATCGACGCGCCGCGGCGGCTGGACGGGATCGCTCGAGCTCATGACTTGACCAGGCCGACCGATTTCAGCACATCGGTGACGCGCACCGTTTCCTTCTTCAGGAAGTCGGCAAAGGCGTCGCCGCCGAGATAGGCATCCTCCCAGCCCTTCTGCTTGAGGATCTCCTTCCAGGCGTCAGACTTCACCATCTTCTCGACCGCATCGCTCAATGTCTTGCGCTGCTCCGGCGTGATGCCGGGAGGCGCGACCACCGAACGCCAATTGGCGATCACGAGGTCGATGCCTTGCTCCTTGAACGTCGGGATGTCGCTGCCTGCGATGCGCTTCTCCGAGGTCACGCCGATCGCGCGCAGCTTGCCGGACTTGATCTGCCCTTCATATTCGCTCATCCCCGAAATGCCCGCTGTGACCTTGCCGCCGAGGATCGCCGCCAGCGACTCGCCGCCGCCGGAGAACGGGATGTAGTTGATCTTCTTCGCGTCGGCGCCGACGGCGCCTGCGAACAACGCCGCCATCACATGGTCGACACCGCCGGCCGAGCCGCCGGCGAAGGTCACCTTGGCGATATCGGCCTTCACCGCGGCAGCCAGATCCTGCGCAGTCTTGATCGGCGAATTCGCGGGCACCACGATCACCTGGATTTCCTCCGTGAGGCGCGCGATCGGCGTCACCTGCTCCAGCGTCACCGGCGATTTGTTCATGGCGAGCGCGCCGACCATGACGAAGCCATTGACCATCAATTGGTTGCCGTCGCCCTTGGCGCCGTTGACGAACTGGGCAATGCCGACGCTGCCGCCGGCGCCGGGAACGTTGGTCACCTGCACGCTGCGCGCGACGCCCGCGGCGACCAGCGCCTGCTGCATCGAGCGCGCGGTCTGGTCCCAGCCGCCACCGGGCGCGGCCGGCGCCATCAGCTTGAGTTCGAGCTGCTGGGCGACGCTCGGCGTCGCCGCCGCAAGGGTCAGCGCGACGGCTGCGCCGACAAGGCGCACGGGAAATCGAAACATGGGGGCATCTCCAGGCTCATGCGGACGTTTGCCGCATTGTGTCGTTTGGCCGCATATCAGCCAAAACGGCTGACGCTGTCCAGTGACATCCCCCGCGAGGCCTGGTTAGCGGGGCGCCGGGATCACCCCGCCGAGCGCAGCCGTCAGTTCGGCGGCGACATCCCGCACGATCTGCCCGATTTCCGGCAACCTCTGGTCGGTCAGCCGGCTGGTCATGCCGGAGACCGAAATCGCCGCGAGCGGCTCGGCGCAGTCGTTATAGACGACCGCAGCAACACAGCGCAGGCCCATGGAGGCCTCTTCGTCGTCGAGGGCGTAGCCCTGCTTGCGGATTCTCTCGAGCTCCTTGAACAGGTCACTCGGCCGCACGATCGATTTCTCGGTCAGGCGGGGCATGCCGTGGTGGCGGATGACCGCGCCGACATCCTCGTCGGAATAGGTCGCGAGCACTGCCTTGCCGACGCCGGAGGTTACCATCGGGACGCGGCCGCCGACCTGGGTCAGGGAGCGCATGATCTCGCGGCTCTCCATGCGGGTCAGCACGATGATGAACTCGTCGTCGACGACGGCGAGATTGGCGGTCTCGCGGGTGAGATCGCGCAGCTTGCGCAAGTAGGGAATGGCCTGCGTGGAGAAATTGCGCCGCCGCGCGAAGCTCGCGCCCACCGTGAAGCTGCGCACGCCGACATGCCATTTGGATTCGGCGCGGTCGAACTGCACGAAGCGGCGGCTCTCCAGTGTCGCCAGCAGGCGATGCACGGTCGAGGCCGACAGGCCGGTGCGGACGGCGAGATCGCTGAGGCGATAGCCTTCGTCGTCTTCGGACAAGGTTTCGAGGATCGACAGCGCGCGGTCAACGGACTGTACGCCGCCGTCGCGCGCATCGTGGTCAGCCTCCGATGGCGATCGGGGCTCGAGAGATTTGCGCCGGATCACGTTCTTGCCCATCGCGACCTGACAGTTGTCACCTCTCCCCGCATGCGGGGAGAGGTGAAGTCACAGCTCAGAGCAGCCCTGCCCCGCGCGCCCACTTGTACTTGGCGCCCAGGACCTCGACCGGAAGCTCGGTCGAATAGGCATAGGCGGGGATGCCGTTCTGGTAGAGATATTCGGCGGCTTCCTCGACCTCGACGTCGCCGGCCAGTGACGCCACGATCGGCTTCACAAAACCCTTGGCCTCCATCTCCTTCTTCACCTCGACCATGTTGCGGGCGAACACCATCGGCGGCGTCACGATGGTGTGCCAGTAGCCGAGGATCAGCGAATGGATGCGCTCGTCCGACAGGCCGAGCTTCACCGTGTTGACGTAGGTGATCGGCGGCTCGCCGCCGGTGATATCCACAGGATTTCCGGCCGCGCCGAACGGCGGGATGAACTTGCGGAAGGCTGCATCGAGATCCGGCGGCATCGACATCAGCGACAGGCCGTTGTCGACGCAGGAGTCCGACAACAGCACGCCCGAGCCGCCCGCACCGGTGATGATCAGCACGTTCTCGCCCTTCGGCGTCGGCAGCACCGGAACGCCACGGGCGAATTCGAGCAGCTGCCGCAAGCTGCGGGCGCGGATCACGCCCGACTGCGCCAGGACGTCCTCGTAGATCTTGTCGTTACCGGCGAGCGCGCCGGTGTGCGACGAGGCCGCCTTGGCGCCGGCCGAGGTGCGGCCGGCCTTGAGCACGACGACCGGCTTCTTCTTGGAGACGCGCTTGGCGGCTTCCGCAAAGGCGCGGCCGTCCTTGAGGTCCTCGCAGTGCTGCGCGATCAGGTTGGTGTTCGGGTCCTGCTCGAAGAAGGCGAGCAGATCGTCCTCGTCGATGTCGGACTTGTTGCCGAGTCCGACGATCGCCGACACACCCATCTTCGCCGAGCGGGAGAAGCCGATGATGGCCATGCCGATGCCGCCCGACTGCGACGACAGCGCCGCGTGGCCCTTGACGTCATAGGCCGTGCAGAAGGTCGCGCAGAGATTGGCTGGCGTATAGTAGAAGCCGTAGATGTTCGGCCCCATCAGGCGGATGTCGTACTTCTTGCCGACCTCGACGATCTCGGCCTGGAGCTCCGGCGCGCCCGCTTCAGCGAAGCCCGACGGGATCAGCACCGCGCCCGGGATTTTCTTCTCGCCGCATTCGGTGAGCGCGGCCGCCACGAACTTCGCGGGGATCGCGAACACCGCTGTGTCGATCACACCCGGCACGTCCTTGACGCTCTTATAGGCCTTGTAGCCGAGGATCTCGGCGGCCTTGGGATGGATCGGATAGATGTCGCCCTTGTATCCGCCGTTGATGAGGTTCTTCATCACGGAGTTGCCGATCTTGCCGTCCTCGGCCGAGGCGCCGACCACGGCGACCGCCTTCGGCTGCATGATGCGGCTCATGGCCGCAACGATCTCTTCGGTCGGGCGCGGCTTCGGCTTGGGCACATAGGCGAAGTCGACGACGATGCGGACGTCGGCGGCGATCGCGCTCTTCGCCGTCGCAAACACCGGGTTGAGGTCGAGCTCGACGATTTCAGGGAAATCGGTGACGAGCTGCGAGACCTTGACGATGACATCGGCCAGCGCCGTGCGGTTCACCGCCTCGCCGCCGCGAACGCCCTTCAAAATTTCATGCGCCTGGATGCCGTCGAGCATGGACAGCGCGTCTTCCTTGGTCGCGGGCGCGAGGCGGAAGGTGATGTCCTTCAGCACTTCGACCAGCACGCCGCCGAGGCCGAAGGCGACCAGCTTGCCGAACGAGCCGTCGGTGATCGAGCCGACGATGACCTCGGTGCCGCCGGCCAGCATCTGCTGCACCTGGACGCCCTCGATCTTGGCATCGGCCTTGTACTTCCTGGCATTGGAAAGAATGGTCTCGTAGGCTTTCTCGGCATCTTCAGCCGACTTGAGGCCGACGATGACGCCGCCGGCTTCGGTCTTGTGGAGAATGTCCGGCGAGACGATCTTCATCACCACCGGGAAGCCCATCGAGGAGGCCATCTTGCCGGCCTCGCCGGCCGACTTCGCCACGCCTTCCTTCGGCACCGGAATGCCGTAGGCGTCGCAGACCAGCTTGCCTTCCGGCGCCGTCAGGCTGGTGCGGTTGTCCGCCTTGACCTGGTCGAGCACTTTGCGGACGGCATCTTTGGAATTGGACATGTGGCTTCTCCCTTGAGCTCAGTTCGTTCTTTTCAAAGCGCGCGCGTATTGCGGCTGCCCGTGATGCTTGCCATTCGCCGCGCTCTGTTCCATTCCGCGGAACGGAGCGGCATAAAGCCTGAGATTACTCCGCCGCCTTGGATCAAAAATGGCTGGCGATGGCATTTGGTATGCCAGAAGCCAACTTGTCAAGCTACTGCATGGCTTAGAACGCCGCAAAAAATAGCCAGCTTGACATTCTGGCATGTGGTATGCCAAAAACTTTCCAGTTAATAATCCTGTAAAAGACGACTCCCACCAGAGGAGATTCGTCGTGTCACTGCGGAAACCAACCAAGGCGTTGCCGAACATGGCCGAGGCAGATATCGCAATCGTTCGTATTGCCCCGGAGAGCAGCTTCAAGAACAAGGCGTATGACGCCTTGAAGGAAGCCATCCTCAGGATGGACATCTACTCGACGCCCGAGCCGGTAATGCTCGACGAGCGCGCGCTGTCCGAACGCCTGGGTGTCAGCCGCACCCCGATCCGCGAAGCCATCGCGATGCTCGAGCAGGACGGTTTCGTGAAGACCGTTCCCCGCCGCGGCATCATGGTGGTGCGCCGGACCAAGAGCGAGATCGTCGACATGATCCGCGCCTGGGCGGCGCTGGAGAGCATGGCGGCCCGCCTCATCACCACCACCGCACGCAAGAAGGACATCACGGCGCTACGCGACTACTTCAAGGATTTCGGCAAGGACCGCCTGCCCGAGGATCACGTCGAGGAATATTCGCGCGCCAACATCGCCTTCCATCAGGCGCTGATCTCGCTGTCGGAATCGCCAGTGCTGGTCGATCTCACCAACGATCTCCTGCTGCACGTGCGCGGCTATCGCCAGTTGACCATCGGACGCAAGGACCGCACCGCGACCTCGCTGCCCGAGCATCTCGGCATGATCGAAGCACTGGAGGCGCGCGACACCGAGCTCGCCGAGAAGCGCGCCCGCGACCACACCCTCGGCCTTGCCGCTTATGTCGAAGCGCACGGCCAGGAACTGTTTACGTAACTGTTCACCTCGCAACGTTCACCAGAAGGGCGAAAAACTCGCCCCAATATCTTGAGACCAGGGAGACAAGGCCCATGCTGAATACCGCGACCAAGTCCGAAGCACCGGGCACCGAGCAGGAACTGACGGATGGCTTTCATCTCGTCATCGACGCGCTCAAGCTGAACGGCATCAACACCATCTATAATGTGCCGGGCATCCCGATCACGGATTTGGGCCGCATGGCACAGGCCGAAGGCATCCGCATGATCTCGTTCCGCCACGAGCAGAACGCCGGTTATGCGGCGGGCATCGCCGGCTACCTCACCAAGAAGCCCGGCATCTGCCTCACGGTGTCCGCGCCCGGCTTCCTCAACGGTCTCACCGCGCTCGCGCACGCCACCACCAATTGCTACCCGATGATCCTGATCTCGGGCTCGTCCGAGCGCGAGATCGTCGACCTCCAGCAGGGCGACTACGAGGAAATGGACCAGCTCGCGATTGCCAAGCCGCTGTGCAAGGCGGCCTATCGCGTGCTGCACGCCCAGGACATCGGCATTGGTCTCGCTCGCGCCATCCGCGCCGCGGTTTCGGGCCGCCCGGGCGGCGTCTATCTCGACCTGCCGGCAAAGCTGTTCGGCCAGGTGATGAACGCCGAGGCCGGCCAGAAGTCGCTGGTCAAGGTGATTGATGCTGCTCCCGCACAGATCCCCTCGCCCGCGTCGATCAAGCGCGCGCTCGACGTGCTCAAGGGCGCCAAGCGTCCCCTCATCATCCTCGGCAAGGGCGCGGCCTACGCGCAGGCCGACGAGGAGATCAAGACCTTCGTCGAGAAGAGCGGCATTCCCTTCCTGCCGATGAGCATGGCCAAGGGCCTCCTCTCCGACACCCATCCGCAGTGCGCAGGTGCTGCCCGCTCGACCGTGCTGAAGGAATCTGACGTCGTGCTGCTGATCGGCGCACGGCTGAACTGGCTGCTCTCGCACGGCAAGGGCAAGAGCTGGGGCGAAACGCCGAAGAAGTTCATCCAGGTCGACATCGAGCCGCGTGAGATGGATTCGAACGTCGAGATCGTCGCGCCCGTGGTCGGCGACATCGGTTCGGTGGTCTCGGCCTTCAACCAGGCCATGGCTTCGGGCTGGACCGCCCCGCCGGCCGAGTGGACCAAGGCCATCTCGACCAAGCGCGAAGAGAACGTCGCCAAGATGGCGCCGAAGCTCATGAACAACAAATCGCCGATGGACTATCACGGCGCGCTCGGCGTGCTGAAGAACGTGATCAAGGATCATCCCGAGGCGATCCTGGTCAACGAAGGCGCCAACACGCTCGATCTCGCCCGCGGCGTCATCGACATGTACCGCCCGCGCAAGCGTCTCGACGTCGGCACCTGGGGCGTGATGGGCATCGGCATGGGCCAGGCGATCGCCGCTGCGCTCGAGACCGGCCACCCCGTGCTGGCGGTGGAAGGCGACTCGGCCTTCGGCTTCTCCGGCATGGAGGTCGAGACCATCTGCCGCTACAATTTGCCGATCTGCGTCGTCATCTTCAACAATGACGGCATCTATCGCGGCACCGACGTGAACAGCGTCAACGCCGATCCGGCGACGACCGTGTTCGTCAAGGGCGCGCGCTACGACAAGATGATGGAGGCCTTCGGCGGCGTCGGCGTGAATGCCACCTCGCCCGACGAGCTCAAGCGCGCCGTCAACGAGGCGATGGCCTCGGGCAAGCCGACGCTCATCAACGCGGTGATCGATCCGGCCGCAGGCTCGGAGAGCGGCCGCATCGGCAACCTCAATCCGCAGAGCGTTCTGCAGAAGAAAAAGTAAGTCCTCCCTTCAACCCCTTAATCCCTGCGGTTGGCGGGGGCAGACACAGAGTACGGAGCAACACAATGACCAAAGCGCTCGAGGGCGTTCGCATTCTCGACTTCACCCACGTCCAATCGGGACCGACCTGCACGCAGCTGCTGGCCTGGTTCGGCGCCGACGTGATCAAGGTGGAACGTCCGGGCGTGGGTGACATCACCCGCGGCCAGCTGCAGGACATCCCCAACGTGGACAGCCTGTATTTCACCATGCTCAACCACAACAAGCGCTCGATCACGCTCGACACCAAGAACCCCAAGGGCAAGGAAGTCCTCACCGAGCTGATCAAGAAGTGCGACGTGCTGGTCGAGAATTTCGGCCCCGGCGTGCTCGACCGCATGGGCTTCCCCTGGGAGAAGATCCAGTCGATCAACCCGAAGATGATCGTCGCCTCGATCAAGGGCTTTGGCCCTGGCCCCTACGAAGACTGCAAGGTCTATGAGAACGTCGCGCAGTGCACGGGCGGCGCCGCCTCCACCACCGGCTTCCGCGATGGCCTGCCGCTCGTCACCGGCGCGCAGATCGGCGACTCTGGCACCGGCCTGCACCTCGCGCTCGGCATCGTCACCGCGCTCTATCAGCGCACGCATTCGGGCAAGGGCCAGCGCGTCACCGCGGCGATGCAGGACGGCGTGCTCAACCTCGCCCGCGTCAAGCTGCGCGACCAGCAGCGCCTCGCCCATGGTCCGCTCAAGGAATACAGCCAGTTCGGCGAAGGCATTCCGTTCGGCGACGCCGTGCCGCGCGCCGGCAACGATTCCGGCGGCGGCCAGCCCGGCCGCATCCTGAAGTGCAAAGGCTGGGAAACCGATCCCAACGCCTACATCTACTTCATCACCCAGGCCCCGGTCTGGGAGAAGATCTGCGACGTGATCGGCGAGCCGACCTGGAAGACCGATCCGAACTATTCCAAGCCGGCCGTGCGCCTGCCGCGCCTGAACGAGATCTTCGCCCGCATCGAGCAGTGGACGATGACCAAGACCAAGTTCGAGGCGATGGAAATCCTCAACAAGGACGACATCCCCTGCGGCCCGATCCTGTCGATGAAGGAGATCGCCGAGGACCAGTCGCTGCGTGCGACCGGCACCGTGGTCGAGGTCGACCACCCCACCCGCGGCAAGTACATCTCGGTCGGCAACCCGATCAAGCTGTCGGACTCCCCGAGCGAGGTGGAGCGCTCCCCGCTGCTCGGCGAGCACACCGACGAGATCCTGCGCTCGGTGCTCGGCTTCAGCGATCACCAGGTCGCCGACATCCACAAGTCCGGCGCGCTCGACCCGCCGCAGAAGCAGGCCGCTGAGTAAGCACGATCATCTGAGACGCGAAAGGCCGCCGGTTTCGGCGGCCTTTTTCGTTGGCGGCGGCAGCAACGTCCCGCAATCGGCAGGCTTCACACCCGCCGGACCATCCGACGCAAAATTATGGGTTGGTCCAGAGGAACCGATGCGGCAGCCGGCCGTTGCTCCCTTAACCGGTGTGCTCTAGGAAATGCGAGCGTGCCGCCTTCACAGCGAGTGACTGAACGCCTCGCAAGGACCCGCCCAACGCTGACGAATTGGCCGCCTTCTGATCCGGAGGGCGTCGATCCGTATCAGCTTGCGCAAGACATGCGTCGCGTCCGGCACTCGCCGGGGCCGCGCTCGTTGATCAAATCGAGGCCGACATGTTGAGAGACCAATCTTCCGATCGCGCCAAGCGTGAAGCCGACAAGGCGTTCAAGCCGGTCAAAGCGCAGAAGCCGATGAATGACTACGCGAAGGCCCAGCATTCCTTCGAGCAGAACCGCGAGCGGTTGAAAGCCGAGCGATTGGCTCGTGAGGCCAAGCAAGGCAGCCGCTCCGAATAGGAAGCGTTTTGCGCGTGGTTACGATCAAGGTGTGCACCAAGGGGCGCTGTGCCGAAATCGGCGCCCGGTCCCACGCTAGAGCATCGAGAGCACGACGATCCCGTCCTCGAGCTCCCCGGAAGCGAGCCGCGCCCGCGCGATGCGCTCGAACTCGGTTCGGTTCTTCTGAAGATAGCTGAAGGCCTGCTTCTGGGTCAGAAACGTCGTTGCAAGTCGGCACATTTGCCGGCCCGCGCCGAGCGCGAGAAAGAAAGTGATTGTGCCACCACCGTCCGGCTTGATTCTAGGCACGACCCGCACTCTTTGGCATGTGATCGGCCCCCTCCCGTCGTTCGTCAGCGATATTGTCGTGGGCTATTTCAGAGCCTTTTTCTTGCGCTTCGTCGGGGTCGGGGCCGGCAACGACGCCTGAAGTGTGGCATCGGCCGCTTCCTTGGCTTCGCGGAGCTCGCGAAGCCGCGCCATGTTCTTGCGAAGGTCGACAGCCTGCTTTTCGGCGTCCAGCATCGCTTGCGCACCTTCTTGGGCAGCCAAGCGTTGACGGTTGGAGCGCGCGATGCTCTCGGGTGACGGTTCGGCCGACCTCTTGGCGCTCATGATTAACCCTGCTCGGCAACAGACAAAACCCGCTCAATCCAGGGATCGAGCGGGTCGCATGGCCGTTTCAGTACATCCGTGAAACGGCACTGGAGGACTTAAGCCAGCGAGAGATTCTCAGCGCTGACCTTGCCCCGCATCTTGTCGGTCTTGGCCTCGAAGTTGACCTTTTGGCCCTCGGCGAGACCCGCAAGACCAGCCCGCTCGACCGCGCTGATGTGCACGAACACATCGCTGCCGCCGTCGTCGGGCTGAATGAATCCAAAGCCCTTCTGGCCGTTAAACCACTTCACAGTACCTGTCGTCATTTTCTTCTCCAAAGCGCACACGCGCGCGCTCCGCGTGATCGTCACGCAGAACAAATTCAATTCGTCGATGTCGATGGAAAAGGAGCCCGCGGGCGCATTCAACAAGGCACAGCGGCTGAACGAACCGCCTCAAGGTATACCTCATCATCGCCCTCCGCAAGGCTTGGCCAGACTTAATTGGCACCCGCGAGTTCCGCCCTGAGCCCGGGACAGCCGAACCACTATCGTCAGAGCAACGTTTGCCGCCGCGTTTTCCGATCGCAGCCGCCGCCGATCTCCCAAAGGCAAAGAAATCGCGGGGACCCTGTCGGATCGGCGGCTCCCCGGTCGTCCTCGTGACATGAAGGGGCCATAGACGCCAATGTCGGGCCCATCTATTCGCGAGGATCACAAGCATGCCCAGCACTGTCCGCCTGCACCGCGTCCTGACCGCCAGCCCGGAGAAAGTCTATCGCGCTTTCCTCGAGGCCGACGCGCTGGCGAAATGGCTTCCGCCGAACGGCTTCACCTGCACCGTGCATCACCTCGAGCCGAAGGTCGGCGGCACCTTCAAGATGTCGTTCCGGAATTTCACGACGGGCAACAGCCATTCGTTCGGCGGCGAATATCTCGAGCTCGTCCGCGGCGAGCGCCTGCGCTACACCGACAAGTTCGACGACCCCAATCTGCCCGGCGAGATCCAGGTGACCGTGATCCTGAAGAAGGTCTCGGTCGGCACCGAAGTCGACATCACGCAGGCCGGCATCCCCGACGTCATTCCGCCGGAGGCCTGCTATCTCGGCTGGCAGGAATCGCTGCGAAATCTCGCGAAGCTCGTCGAGCCCGAGATCAATCAGTAACGCGGGCATCCATATCGTAGGGTGGGCAAGGCCAAGCGTGCCCACCGATGCTCTCTCAATCTCCGAAAAGATGGCGGGCACGGCGCTCCGCGCCTTTGCCCACCCGACCGGCGCGTCGCCCTACCCCGCCCCCTCGAACTGCGGCTGCCAGCGAAGCAGATATGATTGCAGCGCCTGCACGAGCATGGCCAGCACGATGCCGACGATCATCATGACGAAGATCGCCACCATCATCTCGCTGGCATTGGCACGCGCCTCTGCCTCGATGATGAGCTTTCCAAGACCGCGTTCGGCGCCGATGAACTCGCCGACGATGACGCCGACCAGCGCGAACGACACCGCGGGAAGCAGGGATGCGAACACCCACGCGAGAGCGGATGGAATGACCACGGTCCGCAAGACGGCGAATTCGCTGGCGCCCATCAGGCGAGCTGCCGCGATCTGATCCCGGTCGACAGCGCGCGTGCCCTCGAACGTATTGAAGAAGACGACGAAGAACACGACGAGCCAGGCGGTCGCGATCTTCGAGAGATCGCCGAGCCCGAAGATCAGGATGACGAGCGGCACCAGCGCAATGCGCGGAATCGAATTGAGCGCGACGACATAGGGGCCGAACACGCGTGCGAGAAAATCGGAACGCCCGAGCACGAGGCCGGCTGCGATCCCCGTGGCGCTGCCGAACAGGAAGCCCCACCACGTGTTCTTGAGCGTGACGAGCGTCGCCACCCAGAGATTGTTGTCGTTGTTCCCGATACAAGCGAGAAAGCCGCTCGCGTCGCTGAAACAGCCGAGGCGCAGGAAACTGTTCCAGATCAGCGACGGCTTTGCCACGAAGTACGGATCGAGGATCTTCGGCAGATAGGCCTTGGGCAGGAGCATCTTGCTCCACTCGAAACCCCACTGCCAGACGACGAGCGTCAGAGCGAGGATGGCAAGCTGCCAGAACAGGATGACGGAGCGGCGAGAAGACATGATCAGTCCGCCCTGGTTCGGCGAAATTCTTCGCCAAGCGAATGCCAGATATGGGAATAGAGCCGGCCGAACTCGGCGGTCTCGCGCAGGCCGACCGGATCGCGCGGACGCGGGATAGCGACGTCGAAATCCTCCTTCAATCGCCCCGGCCGCGCGGATAACAGGATGATCCGGCTCGCGAGCGTCAGCGCCTCGCCGAGATCGTGAGTGACGAAGAGAACGGTCTGCCGCTCGCGTTCCCATATCTCGAGCAGCGTCTTGTGCATCTCGAGCTTGGTGTGCGTGTCGAGGGCCCCGAACGGCTCATCCATCAGCAGGATCTCCGGCTCCAGGATCAGCGTCCGCATCAGCGCAACGCGCTGTCGCATACCGCCGGACAACATGCGCGGAAACGTCTGGGCGAAGCCGGTCAGTCCGGCCCGGTCGACCGCCTTGGCGACGCGTTCGCCACGCTCGGCCTTCGCGACGCCTGCGATCTCCAGGCCGTATCCGATGTTCTGCTCGACGGTCCGCCAGGGAAACAACGTATCGCGCTGGAAGACGTAACCCACCTTCCGGTTCACTTTGCCCGGCTCGACCTCGTCGTCGTCGATCAAGATGCGCCCGCCCGAGCGCGGCAGCAGGCCCGCGACCATGTTCAGGATCGTGCTCTTGCCGCAGCCGGAGGGGCCAAGCAGCGCGACGAACTCGCCCTGGCGCACGTCGAAGGACACGTTGTCCACCGCCGTGAATTGCCCGCTCCCGGTGCTGAAGCATTTCATCAAGCCTTGCACGGCGATGCGCCGGCCCGGGATGGCCGGGCTCTCCGCTTGCGGAGCAAGCGCAAGACCGGGGACGGGCGAGGACATCATTTGAATTTCGCCTTGGCCGCGTCGAGGAAGCTCAGGTCGACGACATCCTCGTACTTGGTCGCGGGGATGTCCGTGCCCTTGCGGTACCAGGGTTTGGCGCCGCGCTCGAACGAGGCCTTGTCGATGGTGCCGTCATAGGACCAGGTCGACACGTCGAATCCAAGTTCGGCAGTGACCGCATCGGGATCGACGCCGGCGAAATATTTGGGCGCCACGAGCGCCTGCACCTCGGCAAGCGGCGAGGCCTTGACCCATTTCATGGCCCGGTAGATGGCGTTGACGAAAGCCTGCGCCATCGCCTTGTCCTGCGTGACCGTATCGGCAAGCGCGTAGATCACCAGCACCGGTACCGTGCCGCCAAAATCCTTGGCGAACTCCCCGGGCTTCGCGGTGTCGTAGATCACCTTGCCAAATCCCTTCTTCTCGACTTCGACGATCCAGCTCGGCGGCGCCATGATGGCATCGAACTGCTTGGTCTCGAGCGAAGGGAACATGGTGTTCGGGCCGCCGCCGGCCACCCAGTTCACCCTGTCGCCGAGCCCGCGCGCCTCAAACACATAGGTGCCGTAGACCCAGGTCCCCGATCCGATTGCCGTTGCGGCAACGATCGGCTTGGCGTCGTTGGCCCGCTTGTAGGCGGCCAGCTTTTCGACGGATGTGATGCCGCTCTCGTAGAGATCCTTGCGGACGACGATATTGGCGTAGGAGCACACCATTTCGGTCGCGAGCAATATCTTGCAGGGCTTGCCCCGCGCGGAAAGTTGGAGCGGATGGCTGGCGTCGCCATGCGCGAACATCGCCTGCTCCGCGGCGAGCGTCTGGCGCCCGAATGTGCCGGAATTGCCGGCGACCAGCTTGGGATCGATGCCTTCGTCCTTGAAGTACCCCTTCAGCTCCGCGATCATGCCGATCGCGTAGACCGGCGAGACGGGCCCGAACGCGAGCTTTGCAACCTTCGCTTCAGCACGCGACACACGGGGAAAGGCCGTAGCGGCGAAGGCCGAGCCCGCGATGAGCGCTTCGCGACGCGTGATCCTCATGCATTCCTCCTCGCAAATCTTGTTTTGATGACCGCTGCCGTCAGGCAGTTTCAGGCTTGGCCGTCGCAATGCCTGTCGCCGCCAACTCCGCGATCTCTTGCGGCGTGCAGCCGATTTCCGTCAGGACGTCTCTCGTATGCTCACCCACCTTGGGCGGATCGTAGCGGTTCGGCAGGCGCTGCCCGTCCATCGAGACCGGCAGCAGCGGTGTCCTGGCGTGACTTCCATCCGGCAGCTCAATGTCGATCAATCCACCGGAGGCGTTAAGATGAGGATCGTCGAAGAGATCGCCGGGCTTGTTCACCGGCGCATAGGGCAGATCGAGCTGATCGAGTTTTTGCGCGAGCGCGGACTTGTCCCACCGGGCAAATATCCTTGCGATCTCCGGGATCAGCCAATCCCGATGATCGACGCGATCCTGACTGGTGATGAAGCGCGGATCGCTCAACCAGGATTCGCGATCGAACGCGCGGCAAAATGCCTGCCATTGCTCCTCGCCGACGATGGTGACGAACAGCTTCGAGCCGTCGCGCGTGTCGAAGAGGTCATAGACCGGCCAAGGGCTCTGCTTGACGGAGTAAGGCGTCGACGGTTCGCCCGTGACGGTCTCGTACATCATGGCCTGCGCCATCAGGAACACGTTGTTCTCGTACAATGCGCTCTGGATGTAGCGGCCACGGCCGGTGCGCTGCCGCTCGGCAAGCGCGGCCTGGATCGCAATCGCACCGAACATGCCACCCATGATGTCATTGACCGAAGCGCCCGCGCGCATCGGCCGATCGGGCAGACCGGTCATGTAGGCGAGCCCGCCCATCATCTGGACCACCTCATCGAGTGCAAGGCGGTTCTCGTAAGGTCCGGGCAGATATCCCTTCAGCGAGCAGTAGACCAAGCGCGGCGCGAAGGTTGCGACGGTCTCATAGTCGAGCCCGATGCGCTTCATCAGGCCGGGCCGGAAATTCTCGATCAGGACGTCGCAGCCCTCGAGCAGTCGCCGCGCGACCTGCTGTCCCCTCGGCGCCGAGGTGTCGAGGGCGATGCTGCGCTTGTTGCGGCAATAGGTGTTGAAGAAGCCCGAGGCCGGACCTTTGAACGCGCGCGTGCGATCGCCCTTGGGCGGTTCGACCTTGATCACGTCGGCGCCGAGATCGGCAAGGATCAGCCCGCAGCTCGGGCCCATGACCATCTGGCTGAACTCGACGACGCGCACGCCTTCGAGCGGGCGAAGTGGCGTCTTGTCGGACGCGCTGCTCATGCGGCGCTCCGCAACGCTTTCGGAATCCCCGCCTCGTGCAGATGACCGGTCAAATGCCTGGGCGCGATGTGACGGCTAAGGATTTCGCGGGTCCGCATCAGGCGGTCGAGATCGATCCCGGTGGACAGCCCCATCCGCTCCAGCATGAAGACGAGATCCTCGGTGACGATGTTGCCGCGCGCGCCCGGTGCAAAGGGGCATCCACCGAGGCCCGATACCGCGGCATCGAAGCTGCGAATTCCGGCATCGAGGCCCGCGACAGCATTGGCGAGGCCCGTGCCGAGCGTATCGTGGAGATGCAGCCTGAGCGGCATCTGAGGACCGACCTCGCTTCGCGCGACGCGAACGATGTCCTTGATCAGGCCGGGCGTTCCATAGCCCACGGTATCGGCAAGTCCGATTTCGTCAGCCCCCGCTTCGGCGAAGCCGCGCGCCACCCGGCCGACCGCAGCTTCCTTGATCGGCCCCTCGATGGAGCAGCCGAACGCCGTCGCGACCGCCCCCATCAGGCGGGGACGCCCGCCGACCGGGAGAGCGTCCAGCGCCGAGCGCACCGCGCGAAAGCTGTCCAGCTGCTCCTCGATCGTGCGACGTACATTGGCAAGGTTGTGGCTCTCGCTGGCGGAGATCACGAAATAGATCGCGCCGACGCCCGCGGCGATCGCCCGCTCCGCGCCTTTGAAGTTCGGCACCAGCGCACCGATCGTTGCCGTGCGCTTGTGTTGCAACGCGTGCGCCATCACCGAGTCCACGTCGGCAAATTGCGGCACCACCTTCGGCGGCACGAACGAGCCGGCATCGATCTCGCGGATGCCGGCGGCGGCAATCGCGTCGATCAGCTCGCACTTCGCTTCTGTCGGAACGAAGACGTCCAGGTTCTGCAAACCGTCGCGCGCGGCGACCTCGCAGATATGGACATCGGGTGCCCCAGTCATCGGCAATCCCTCCCAGGATTGTATATTGTTGCATTAAAGAACAATTAGTGGTACGGTCTGTCAAGCTAGAATTTTGGGTCGCCGCCATGCCCGCTTCAGACTCCTCCCGAAACCGCTCGGCCGGCAACGGTTCGGATCGCGGAGAACATCTGGCCGGCCTCATCCTGGCCTTGGCCAGACGGGACGGCATGAAGGCGGGCGACCGGCTCATCGAGCAAAGGCTTGCCGATGCGCTCGACGTGTCACGCGCTCCGATCCGGCAGGGCTTGAAGGCGCTCGAGGCTGCAGGGTTCGCGCGCGGCGAGCCGAACCGCGGCTTCGTGCTGACCAGAAGCCCCGGCACCGGCGCTGCGCGATCCGCAATCGCGGCGGTGAACCGCGCGGAAAAATCCTACGCCGCCGTCGCGGCCGACCTGCTCGCCCGGCGGCTGCCCACCGACGTCACCGAAGCCGAGCTGATGCGCCGCTACGCGCTGAGCCGGACCGAATTGCAGCGCCTGCTCGACCGCATCGCGGTCGAGGGCTGGATCGCGCGCCTGCCCGGCTATGGCTGGCGCTTTACCGAGACGGTGTTGAGCCCTGAAGCGCAGACCCAGGTCGCAGCGTTCCGCACAGTGATCGAGCCGGCGGCAATCATGCAGCCGGGCTACCAGCTCGGGCTCGAGGTGATCACGCGCCTGCGCCAGCGCCAGGAGCGGATTCTGGCCGGCGAGCTCGAGAAGATGACGATCGGCGAGGTCTATCAATTCGGCTGTGAATTTCACGAGGAGATCGCCCGCGGCGCCGGCAATCCGTTCTTCGTCGAATCGCTGCGGCGCGTGAATTCGATCCGGCGGCTCTTCGCCTATCGTAGCTTCGCCGACCGGAACGGCATGCGCCGCCACATCGCGGAGCATCTGCGGCTATTGGACGTTCTGGAATCCGGCCGCTACGTCGAGGCAGCCGCGCTGATGACGCGTCACCTCCAACGCCCTCTCTCGATCGGCGCAGCGTAACGGTGCTTCGAACTGTGAACGAGGGCTAGGCGCCCTGCTTCGACTCGAGCCCGCCGCTTGCGGTCCAGCGGTCCGGGTCGGGACTGTGTCCGATCAAAGCGAGACCGTAGGCGATCGACTCGAACTGGTCGCCCGACATCAGCCGTTCATTGCCGAACCGCTCGGCGAACAGTTTTCGCACTGCAGGCACGAACGACGTGCCGCCGGTCAAAAACACCTTCTCCACCTCGCGCGCGGTGATGCCGGCTTCGCCCAGCACCTTGTCGACGGTGGCCCCCAGCCGGGCGATATCGTCGGCAATCCAGGTTTCGAAGTTCTTCCGCGTGATGGTCGAACCGATGTCGACCCCGCCGCCCCGAAAGCGGAAGTCCACCTGATCCTGCGCCGACAGCGCGACCTTGGCGTCGGACACCGCGCGGTACAGCGAGAAGCCGAGATCGAGATCGACGATGGTGATGAAATCCTCAAGCAGCTCCGGCTTCAGCGCGGTGCGCGCGAGTTCGCGGAGCTCGCGCAAATCGCCATTGCTCTTCATCATCGCGAGCTGATGCCAGCGCGCGAGGTTGGTGTAGTGGCCGCTCGGCACCGGCAACACCTTGTCGAACGAGCGGAAGCTGGAGCCCTTGCCGAGCCGCGGCGAGACGACATGGTCGACGATGCGGTAGTCGAACGTGTCGCCGGCGATGCCGATGCCGGCGTGTCCAAGCGGCTCGGCGCGCAACACGCCGCCCGCGCGCGAAAAGCGCATCACGGAGAAATCGCTGGTGCCGCCGCCGAAATCCGCAACCAGCACGGTGGCGTCGCGCTCGAGCCTGCGGGCGAAGGAGAACGCCGCGCCGACGGGCTCGTAGACATAGCGCGCATGGCCGGCTCCCAAGCGCTCGAACGCGGCCCGATAGCGCTGCATCGCCAGCGCTTCGTCGGGATTGCCGCCGGCGAAGCGCACCGGGCGGCCGACCGTGATGGTCGACGTCTCGAAGCCGAATTTGTCGCCACCATGGCGCGCCAGCGTCCGCAGGAACGCCGCCAGGATGTCCTCGAACTTGAAGCGCTGCCGGAACACCTGGGTGGTGTTGAAGCTCGAACTCGCCGCAAAGGTCTTGAAGGACTGGAGGAAGCGGTAGACGTGGCGGCCTTCGAGGAACTGCTCGATCGCCCACGGGCCGCCCTCGGCCTGGGCGCCGGCCCCCGGCCGGTCCTCCCAGAAGCACAAGGCCGACACATAGGTGCTGTGGCGCTGGCCGCCATGGTCGAAGCGGATGGCCTCGACCCGGCGGTCGTCCGCCGCGAGGGCGACGACCGTATTGCTGGTCCCAAAATCGATGCCGATCGAGACGGCGGGCGAGGCGCTCGACATGAACCACTCTGACAGATGATTGGAAAAGGGGGCAGACCACTAACGGCTTTGCCTGGCCCTGCCAAGACCCGGATTCCCGGTGATTCTGCCCAAATTCGCGCCGCTACGCCGTTTCAGTAGCGCCCTGGTGTCATTCCAGGCCCGAAACGGCCTCATTAACCCGGCACCATGCTGCAATGCGGGAGTGCGCATGCTGCTATGCAATGACATACGTAGACAGTGGCATCTGGTATACATAGATTGCCTTTCGAAATGAGACAGCAAGACTGACCGTCTCAAGAAAGGAAATTCCGATGTCCAAGTCCGCTTCTGTCGCCCTCGCCCCCTCCGCCTCGCTGTTCACCCGCTTCATGGCCGCGGTCGACCGCTTTCTGATGGCGAGCGCCGAGATCTCGAATCACAACGGCGACCTGCCGCGTTTCGGCCTGTAAGCAGGCGGTTCCCGCGCCGCGGGAACGTGGCGCCGGTTTCAGAACCGTCAACATGCTACTTTTGATGAATGGCCCCGCACGACGGGGCCATTTCTACTTGTGCTGTCCCGAGTCACAGCCGCAACCGGGGAAGGACCTGCGGCATTTGCGCACGGTGGCCGGACCAGCGCTTGAAGCTTGGCATAATGCATACAAGAATGCCTCTCCAGCGCTCGCAGAAAAATTAGAGGCGCCACGGGAGGCTTTATGACGGACATGGTGCAGGCAACGGCCCCTACAGCCGCGCGCGTTAGCGACACGTATCGCTGGGCGCAATTGGCGATCGGTGTAGGCGCGATGGTGATGATCGCCAACTACCAATACGGCTGGACGTTCTTCGTCCCCGACATCCAGAAGAAGTTCGGCTGGGATCGCGCGTCGATCCAGTGGGCCTTTACGCTCTTCGTCCTGTTCGAGACCTGGCTCGTGCCGATCGAAGGATGGTTCGTCGACAAATACGGCCCGCGCATCGTCGTGCTGGTCGGCGGCGTGCTCTGCGCCATCGGCTGGGCGATCAACGCGCAGGCCACCACGCTCAACGGCTATTATCTCGGCATGATCGTCGCGGGCATCGGCGCCGGCGGCGTCTACGGCACCTGCGTCGGCAACGCGCTGAAATGGTTTCCTGACAAGCGCGGTCTTGCCGCCGGCATCACGGCCGCGGGCTTCGGTGCAGGCTCCGCACTGACCGTCGCGCCGATCCAGGCCATGATCAAGGACAGTGGCTTCCAGACCACCTTCCTCTATTTCGGCCTCGGACAAGGCATCATCATCTGCATCCTCGCCTTCTTCCTGCTGTCGCCGAAAGCGGGCCAGGTGCCGAACGTGGTGGCGAATGCCAACCTGCTGCAGACCCGCCGCAACTATCAGCCGACCGAAGTGCTGCGTCAGCCGATCTTCTGGCTGATGTACTTCATGTTCGTGATCGTCGGCGCCGGCGGCCTGATGGTGACGGCCAACCTGAAGCCGATCGCGGCCGACTGGAAGGTCGACAACGTGCCGGTCACGCTGATGGCGGTGACGATGACCGCGGTGACCTTCGCGGCCACGATCGACCGTGTGCTCAACGGCCTGACGCGTCCGTTCTTCGGCTGGATCTCCGACATGATCGGCCGCGAGAACACGATGTTCATCGCCTTCGGCATGGAAGGCGTCGGCATCTGGATGCTCTACCTCTGGGGCCACGATCCTCTCTGGTTCGTGCTGCTCTCGGGCTTCGTGTTCTTCGCCTGGGGTGAGATCTACTCGCTGTTCCCCTCGACCTGCACCGACACGTTCGGCGCCAAGTTCGCGACCACCAATGCGGGCCTGCTCTACACCGCAAAGGGCACCGCCGCGCTGCTGGTCCCGATCGCCAACTACATGCAGCAATCGTCGGGCACCTGGGACAGCGTGTTCATCATCGCGGCCGGCGCCAACATCCTGGCCTCGGCGCTGGCGATCGCGGTGCTCAAGCCCTGGCGCAAGGTCGTGGTCGCCAAATCGACCGTCTGACCCGCGCTTCACCGCGAGCGACCCCAACAACGACGCCCGGCCTCACGGCCGGGCGTTTTCGTTTGACACGAAGGCTCTGCGATCGCCACCGGCTCCATGGAACCGCACATTTTGTCGCGGGGTGGCCGAGATAGGGCTTGCTTTCTGGAATATGGTATACCAAGCTCCCCGCCACGCTTGCGACGATAAGCCACAACATTTGCGACATCAGGTCATCTTGCAACCGGTGTCGACCAGACAAGCGCATCGGGAGGTTCTTGATGATTTCCAGCACGGATGGCGCCGTCACGGCCGCGCCTCTTCGCACCGGTTTCCGTTGGCTCCAGCTCGTGATGGGCATCGTCTGCATGGCGATGATCGCCAATCTGCAATACGGCTGGACGCTGTTCGTCGATCCGATCGATCATGCGCACCATTGGGGACGCGCCGCGATCCAGCTCGCTTTCACCGTCTTCGTCGTTACCGAGACTTGGCTGGTGCCGGTCGAGGCCTGGTTCGTCGACAAATACGGCCCGCGCATCGTCATCATGTTCGGCGGCGTCATGATCGCGCTGTCCTGGATTCTCAACTCCTACGCCGACAGCCTTGCCCTGCTCTACACGGCGGCGGTCATCGGCGGCATGGGAGCGGGCGCGGTCTACGGCACCTGCGTCGGCAATGCGCTGAAGTGGTTTCCGGACCGCCGCGGCCTCGCCGCCGGCGCGACCGCCGCAGGCTTCGGCGCAGGCGCCGCGCTCACCATCGTGCCGATCGCGACCATGATCGCATCGAGCGGCTACCAGCACGCGTTCCTCACCTTCGGCATCGGCCAGGGCCTGATCGTGTTCGTGCTCGCCTTCTTCATCCAGCCGCCGCGGGTCTCGATCCCGCCGAAGAAGAAGCAGCTCAATCTGCCGCAGACCAAGATCGACTTCACCCCGCCGCAGGTGCTGCGAACCCCTATTTTCTGGGTGATGTATCTCGTCTTCGTCATGGTCGCCTCCGGCGGCCTGATGACCGCGGCGCAGATCGCCCCGATCGCGCACGACTTCAAGATCGCCGACACACCGGTCACGCTCGCCGGCTTCCAGATGGCGGCATTGACGTTCGCGATCTCGCTCGACCGCATCTTCGACGGCTTCGGACGTCCGTTCTTCGGCTTTGTCTCCGACACGATCGGCCGCGAGCACACCATGTTCATCGCCTTCGGCACCGCTGCGGTGATGCTCCTGACGCTCTCGGCCTACGGTCACGTGCCCGTCGTCTTCGTGCTCGCGACCGCGGTGTATTTCGGCGTGTTCGGCGAGATCTATTCGCTGTTCCCCGCGACTTGCGGCGACACCTTCGGCTCGAAATTCGCGACCACCAACAACGGCATGCTCTACACCGCGAAGGGCACCGCATCCCTGCTCGTCCCGCTCGCGAGCGTGATCTCGACCACGTATGGCTGGAAGGCCGTGTTCGTGGTGGCAGTGGCCCTGAACGCGACCGCGGCGCTGATGGCGTTGTTCGTGATCAAGCCGCTGCGCCGCTCCTTCATCCTCGGCAAGGAAGCCGAGAGCGCCGAAACCGCAACGGGTAACGCCAAGACCGAGACGGCGTAAGCCACCACACGCCGAGGTACGATTGGGAAGGGGCGCAGCGATGCGCCCTTTTCTTTTGGCCCAATCGAAGCCGCGCAAACGTCAGCATCACTGCCGCAAGATTTTTCGGATCCGCCAAATCCAATGCTTGACGATTGGCATTATGTATACCACACTTCATCCGTCATTCACCCTAGGGAGGTTGCAATGCTGGTCGGAGACATTCTGCGCAAGAAGACACCGCGCGTTGTCACGGTGCGAATGAACGAAACGGTGGGTATCGCCGCCAAGCTGATGCGGGCCAACAACATCAGCGCGCTGGTGGTCAAGGACGTGGTCCGTTCCGAGGGCAACACTGCGGTCGGCATGTTCACCGAGCGCGACGTGGTGCGCGCGGTCGCCGAGCATGGTGCGAATGCGGTCAACGTGAAGGTCTCGCAGCTCGTTTCGGTGCAGCAGCTCGTCTCCTGCGCCTCGACCGACACGATCGAGCACGTCCGGCACCTGATGAACCGCAATCACATCCGGCACCTGCCCGTGATCGACGATTACAGCCTCGTCTCCGTCATCAGCATGCGCGACATCGCCGCTGCCATGGACGAGGCGATCAACGGCACGCCGCAAGCAGCGGCCTAAAGCAATGACCTGAAGCGCGATCTCATCGCGCTTCAGAGCGGCAACCCTTCCCCTGCGACTACCGGCCCCGGCTCGGATCCTTCCGAGCCGGACCGGATCTTTCGTCCCAAAATTCAGGTCACCCGCGAGGATTTCATGAAGATCTGCATCTACGGCGCCGGCGCCATCGGCGGATATCTCGGGGTTCAGCTCGCGCGTGCTGGCGCCGACGTCAGCCTGATCGCACGCGGCGCCCACCTCGCCGCGATGCGCGAGCGCGGTCTGACGCTGCTCGCAGGCGAGGAGACGCACACCGTGCATCCGCGCTGCACCGACGATCCTGCCGAACTCTTCGTGCAGGACTACATCATCATCACGCTGAAGGCGCATTCGATCACCGGCGTGATCGAGAAGATGCAGCCCCTGCTCGGGCCGCACACTCGCATCGTCACCGCCGTCAACGGCATTCCCTATTGGTATTTCTACAAGCACGGCGGCCAACACGAGAATTCGACGCTCGAGAGCATCGACCCCGGCGGACGGCAATGGCGCGAGATCGGCGCCGAGCGGGCCATCGGCTGCATCGTCTATCCCGCCACCGAGATCGAGGCGCCCGGCGTGATCCGGCACGTCTACGGCAACAATTTTCCGCTCGGCGAGCCCTCCGGCGAGATCACGTCCGACGTCCAGCGCCTCGCCGATCTCTTCGTCGCGGCCGGACTGAAGGCGCCGGTGCTCGACCGCATCCGCGACGAGATCTGGCTGAAGCTCTGGGGCAATGTCTGCTTCAACCCGATCAGCGCGCTGACCCATGCAACGCTCGACGTGATCTGCACCGATCCCTCGACGCGCGCGCTGTCACGCGCGATCATGGTGGAGACGCAGGCGATCGCGGAGACGTTCGGGGTCAAGTTCCGCGTCGATGTCGAGCGCCGCATCGAAGGCGCCCGCAAGGTCGGCGCGCACAAGACCTCGATGCTCCAGGATCTCGAGCGCGGCCGTCCGATGGAGATCGACCCGCTCGTCACCGTGGTGCAGGAGATGGGCCGTCTCACGGGGATCGCCACACCCGCACTCGACTCCGTGCTGGCGATGGTGACCCAGCGCGCCCGCATCGCCGGCCTCTATGACGGCGTCTCCGCGCCGGCTGATCCGCGCGCACTGGCGGTGGCGTGATGGCAGGCGAGATGAAACAATGGCTCCGCTTCCGCCATGCCGGCGCAACCGGCTTCGGCACGCTGACCTCATCAGGCATCAGCGTACATGAAGGCGAGATGTTCGGCCGCCATGCAGCCACCGGCAAGATTCTGGCGCTGACGGAGGTCGAGCTGCTCGCGCCCTGCGCGCCCAGCAAGATCGTCGCGCTCTGGAACAACTTTCACGCGCTCGCGGCCAAGCTGAACCAGCCCGAACCGCCGGAGCCGCTCTATCTGCTCAAGGCCACCACCAGCATCACGACGCCGGGCGCGGTGATCCGCCGTCCCTCTTATTACGACGGCAAGACAACCTATGAGGGCGAGCTCGGCATCGTCATCGGCAAGACCTGCGCCCGCGTCTCGCCGGCGGAAGCCGACAGCTTCATCTTCGGCTACACCTGCGTCAACGACATCACCGCCAACGACATCCTGACCAGCGACCCCACCTTCCCGCAATGGGCCCGCGCCAAGGGCATCGACGATTACGGCCCGTTCGGCCCTGTGATCGCGACCGGCCTCGATCCGGCCAGGCTGACGGTCCGCACCATCCTCAACGGCGCGGAGCGGCAGAACTATCCGATCTCGGACATGATCTTCACCGCGCAGGAGCTGGTCAGCAAGATCTCCCACGACATGACCCTGCTCCCGGGCGATCTCATCGCCGTCGGGACATCGGTCGGCGTCGGCGTCATGAAGGAGCCGGTCAACATTGTGACCGTCGCGATCGACGGCATCGGCGAGCTGACGAACGAGTTTCGGCTGTAGCCCTCCCGGTCATTCCGGGCGCAACTCCGTCGTGCCCGGAATGAAGGCCCACCGGCCATTTTCGCCGCAGCGCGGCAAAATTGATCCTGCGCAAATCGCGCCGTCGCGGCCGCCGTTATCCTATCCGGCAATCGATTTCTGATGCCGGGGAGGACGCCATGACGAATGCCGGTAATGCGCTTTTGTGGACCGCTCTGTACTTTGCTCTCGCGTTCGCTGCGATCTTCGTGGTCTGGTTCGCCGACAAGCTGCGCTCGAACTTCTTCCGGAAATAATAGCGAGCACGACGCTGTGGCCCGGATGAGCGGAGCGACATCCGGGACAGGCCTTGACGTGGTCCCGCATGTTGCTGCGCTCATGCGGGCGACAGCCTTCTCGCGTCTTCGAGAAGAACCCGGCAACTCCAGCAGGCCCCCTCCACCGATCGGCTGACGCAACCAGCCGTGGATCGCGCTACCGGACACCCTCCGGCAAGCCGCGCGGCCCTTGATCTCGGTTCCGCTCTCCAATAGCAATCATGGCGAAAATGTGTGCCGGCGTGAGGAAGTCACGATGTGGCTGTTTTTCCTGGTTGCCTGGTTTGTCCTGCTGGCCGTCATCGCGTTTCTCGCGCAGCAGGCGTTTGGTTATGATATCGGCCACCTGCCCGCCTGGTTCGGAGGCTTGCCTGTCCCGCAGCGCGTCGCAACCGGCGCGCCCCTCGCGCTGGCGCTGGCGCTGATCGGGGCAACCGCCTGGCGGCTGTCACGCCAGGACCGGCGCCTCAACACCCTCCGCGGCCGGCTCAAGAAGACTCGGGAAGACGTGGTCGTCGCCCACGCCCTGCAAAATCACCTAGACGCCACCGTCCAGCACCTGATCGAGAGCGATCCCAGGGAAGCCGTCTCCGCCCTCCACGACAAGCTGGGCGAGACCGAGCAGCGCGCGCTGCTCCAGCAGGGCCGCAACGAATCCACCGATATGCATGACCAGCTCGCCGACATCCGCCGCCGCCAGCAGGCGCTGCGCGAGATGGTGGGCAAGGTCGCCGACCAGCGCCGGGCGGTCGAGCCCGTCTTCACCGAGATCCGCGATCGCCAGAACCAGCTCGAGCGCTCGCTGCACGACCTCGAGACCGACGACCGCAAGAACAATCTCGCCGACCGGCAGAGGGATATCGCGCGCGACGTATCGACGCTGCTGACGCGGGTGAACGCGGTCCAGGATATTTTCGCGACCCTCAACCAGTACAAGGAAGATCTCGCGAAATCCCACGCCGAGCTGGTGCCGCTGCGCTCGACCGACGCCGGCATCAACGCCGTGATCGGCGAGCTTGGCCTCAGCCACGACCGTCTCGCCAAGAGCATCGAAGAGCTCGAGTCCGGCGGCGAAGCGCCGCTCGGCACCCGCGTCGAGACGCTGTCGAAGAACAAGATCGAGATCGAGCAGCGCCTTGCCCGCATCGACGACAGCTTCAACATCCTGAAAGCCATCCGGCTCGATTTCGAGGAGCTCGGCCAGCGCCAGGCCCAGCTCGAACGCTCGCTCGCCGATGTCGAGACCGACCCCGACGGCAAGACGCTCACTGAGCGCCAGAACGCGCTGAACGATTTCGTGCTCCAGTCGCGTCAGCGCCTCGGCGTGTTGCAGGAGACGCTGGCGACGCTCAACGCCTTCAAGACGGAGCTGTCGAAGTCGCAGGCCGACCTCGTTCCGCTGAAGGCCCCGGTGTTCGGCATCGAGGCCCTGATCGCGGAGGTCGGCACCACACGCGATCTTCTGGCGAGAACCGTCGGCGAGATCGAAGCGAGCGGCGATGTCACCCTCGCCTCGCGCGTCGACGCGCTGACCGAAAGCAAGCGTGAGGTCGAAGACCGCCTCGGCCGCATCTTCGACAATTTCAACGCGCTCGATGCCTTGCGAAAAGACATCGGCGGTATCTTCTCGACGATCAGGAACAGCCTCAACCGGATCGGGTGAGAAGCTGCGCAGGGGCCGGCATCCGACGCCCAGAAACATCCAGACACATCACATCTGCGTACGCCCGATCAATGCCGCCAACATGTCCCGCGCATGCCGCAACTTGGACGCATTCGGCCGCCCTTCTGTGAGGCGTGTCTGGGGGCACGGCTCAGCCGTGTTTGGACCAAACCTTGTAGGGGTATGACTGTGAAGAAGATTGTAATTGCTCTCGGTGCCACGCTTGCTCTGGTGACGGCTGCGAACGCCGCGGATCTGCCGCGCCGCCAGCCCGTGCCGGTCTATTCCGAGCAAGCTCCGATCGGCAAGATGCCGATTGGCAAGAGCCCGATTGGAAAGTCCCCGATCGGCAAGGCGCCCGGCCCGGTCGCAGCGCGCTACTGATCCGCACAAGAGATCTGCGTAAGCGGCCGACAGTCGAGGGGGACAGCGTGACGAACAGACCTGACCGATCGGGATCCTGCATCCTTGCGGGACTCGCGCTCGCGGCGATGATCGCCTGCATGATGCCCTCGGCCTCGGCCCACGAAGCGAACAAGCGCGTTGCCGACGCCAATGCGCTTGCGACGACCGACAGCGCGTCACGACCTCAGCCGCAATCGACCCGGCGCTCCGTCGCGCGCGCGGAGAAGGGTCCCTATTACGTCGACTTCCGCGCGCGGACGGCGGCGAGCTGGGGCCACGCCTTCGTCTGGTACGGCAAGACCAGCGAGAAGGCGGTCGAGGTCGCGGGCCTGACGCCGGCCGGCGACACGCTCGCTTACGTGCTTGGTCACCTCACCTTTGTGCCGTCGGAGACCGGCGCGAGCTACGGCGATCTCGATCCGGACTATCTGACCGCGAGCTACCGCGTCTATCTGAACGAAGCCGACGCCAAGCGCGTGTTCGCCTACATCAAGAAATTGCAGGCGAACTCACCGGTCTGGAACGCCGAGACCACCAACTGCACCGGTTTCATCGGCGACATTGCCGAGTTCATGGGCCTGCAGGTCCCCTATCGCTGGCAGCGTCCGGAAAACTTCGTCAACCGCCTCAAGGAAATGAACGGCGGCCGCCAGATGGTGCGGCTGTCGGCGGAGTAGCTCTCCCGTCATTGCGACGGGGCTGAAGCAGCGGACACCAATCCATGTCCGTCCCCCTGAGGCGCCGGAGCGAAGCGGAGGCCTCGAAGGGCGACAGCCCGGCTCCCGCAGCGTGGCCGCGCATCCTTCGAGGCTCTCCATGGGACGCATCGCGTCCCATGTCTCGCACCTCCAGCGACAACCGCTTCGCGGTTGCGCGGGGATGACGGAGTGAGACATCAATTATCCGCCTCACGGAATCCCCTCGCCGCCCGCATGATCGCCCCGCCCCCACCGCACGCCCGTGCAATAGACTTTTCCCGACCCCGGCGGCATCCTCCCGCCACCAACCGATAACAGAGCCTGCGGGCCACCCAGGGGGAAACAGATCATGTTGCAGACACGGTTCACCAGGCTCGTCGGCGTCGAGCACCCGATCGTCCAGGGCGGCATGCAATGGGTCGGCCGGGCCGAGCTGGTCGCCGCGGTCGCCAATGCCGGCGCGCTCGGCTTCATCACGGCGCTGACCCAGCCGACGCCGGAGGACCTCACCAAAGAGATCGCGCGCTGCCGCGACCTCACCGACAAGCCGTTCGGCGTCAACCTCACCATCCTGCCCGCGATCAAGCCGCCGCCTTATGCCGAATACCGTGCCGCCATCATCGAAGCCGGCATCACGGTGGTCGAGACCGCCGGCAACAAGCCGCAGGAGCATGTCGGCGAGTTCAGGAAGCACGGCGTCAAGGTCGTGCACAAATGCACCAGCGTCCGCCACGCGCTCTCGGCCGAGCGCATGGGCGTCGACGCCATCTCGATCGACGGGTTCGAATGCGCCGGCCACCCCGGCGAGGACGACACCCCCGGCCTGATCCTGATCCCGGCCGCCGCCAACAAGATCAAGATCCCGATCATCGCCTCGGGCGGCTTTGCCGATGCGCGCGGCCTCGTCGCGGCGCTGGCGTTAGGGGCCGAGGGCATCAACATGGGCACCCGCTTCATGGCGACCAAGGAGAGCCCGATCCATCAGCTCATCAAGGAGAAGATCGTCGCCAATGACGAGCGCGAGACCGAGCTGATCTTCCGCACCATGCGCAACACCTCGCGCGTCGCCAAAAACGAGATATCGACCAAGGTCGTCGCGATGGAGAAGGAAGGCGCGAAGTTCGAGGACATCCGCGAGCTCGTTGCGGGGGCCCGCGGCAAGATGGTCTATGCGACCGGCAATTCGGACGAAGGCATCTGGTCGGCCGGACAGGTGCAGGGCCTGATCCAGGACATCCCGAGCTGCGCCGAGCTCGTCTCGCGCATCGTGCGCGAAGCCGAAGCCATCATTCGCAGCCGGCTCGAAGGCATGATCGCTCGACCGAGCGCGCAGGCTGCGGAATAATCACTGCAAGAAGCGAGAGTAATTCATGAAGGCTTATGTCTACGGCCCTGACGGAGCTCGGATTTCCGACGTCGCTCAACCAAAGCCCAAGGGCACGCAAGTGCTGGTGAAGGTCCGCGCCTGTGGCCTCAATCGCGCCGACACCGGCATGCGCAAGGGCCACGCCCACGGCGCAGCCGGCGGCGCCGGCACCGTGCTCGGCATGGAATGGGCCGGCGAAGTCGCCGAGCTCGGACCGGATGCCAAGGGCGTCAAGGTCGGCGACCGCATCATGGGCTCGGGCGGCGCGGCGTTTGCCGAGTACACGCTGGCCGACCATGGCCGGCTATTCCGCGCGCCCTCAAACATGAACTTCGAGGAGGCGGCCACCCTGCCCGTCGCGCTCGCGACCATGCACAACGCCGTCGTCACCATCGGCGGCGTGCAGCCCGGTCAGGCCGTGCTGATCCAGGGCGCCAGCTCCGGCGTCGGCCTGATGGCGATGCAGATCGCCAAGCTGAAGGGCGCAAAACTCGTGATCGGCTCGTCCACCGATGCCACCCGCCGCGGCCGGTTGAAGGAGTACGGCGCCGATCTCGCGGTCGACTCCTCCGATCCCAAATGGGTCGACGAGGTCCTGAAGGCGACCGGCGGCGAAGGTGTTGACCTCATCGTCGACCAGGTCTCCGGCAAAGTCGCGAACCAGAATCTCGCTGCGACCAGGGTCAAGGGCCGCATCGTCAATGTCGGCCGGCTCGGCGGCACCCACGCCGACTTCAATTTCGACCTCCATGCCGCGCGCCGCATCGACTATGTCGGCGTCACCTTCCGCACCCGCACCATCGAGGAGGTCCGCGAGATCTTCGAGCAGGTTCGCAAGGACATCTGGGGCGCGGTGGAATCGCGAAAACTCCAGCTGCCGATCGACCAGGTGTATCCGTTCGACAAGATCGACGAGGCGTTCGAGCACATGGAAGCGAAGAAGCATCTGGGGAAGATCGTCGTGACCGCACCGTAGCGGTCGTTCCAGTCCCGGTTTCGTAGGGTGGGCAAAGCGACTCGTCCGCCGTAGCTCGAAGAGTGAAGGCGGAAGCGTGCCCACCTTGCGTCAGCGATCGCGCAAGGATGGTGGGCACGGCGCTTGCGCGCCTTTGCCCACCCTACGAGATCGTGGAGACCATCGCTCCTGCAACTCACTTGCGACTACGGCTGTGGATCATCGCTTGATGTTCACCCCCGCCCTGCTAAATCCCCGCCATGACACCCCAGCACGACAAAACCTCGGTCGCGGCGATCTCGATCTTCGCCAGCGGCGGCATGGCAGCGGCCAAGTTCGCGGTCGGGATCGCGATCGGCTCGCTGGCCCTGATCTCCGAGGCCCTGCATTCCTCGATCGACCTGGTCGCGACCATCATCACCTGGGCGGTGGTACGGGTGTCCGACAAGCCGGCGGACGACGAGCACCATTACGGCCACGGCAAGCTGGAGAGCGTCTCCGCGCTCGGCGTCACCGCCCTGCTCTACGTGCTCGCCGGCGGCATCCTGGTGGAGTCCTATAGCCGCCTGCGCGAGGGAACCCCGCCGCCGACCATCTCGGCCGTGCCGTTCGTGGTGCTGGTGATCGACATCGTCGTGAATCTGTGGCGCGCCCGCGCCCTGCACCGCGCCGCACGGGAAACGCGCAGCCAGGCGCTCGCCGCCGACGCACTGCATTTCGCCTCCGACGTCATGGGGTCCTGCGCCGTGATCGTCGGCCTGATCCTCGCCGGCCTCGGCTTCTGGTGGGGCGACGCCGCCGCCGCCGCCGCCGTCGCCGTGATGATCGCGGCGCTCGGCCTGCGCATGGCGGGCTCCACCGTGCAGACGCTGGTCGACCGCGCGCCGGAAGGCGCACAGGAGAAGGCCACGGCGGCGATCCGCAGCGTAGCAGGCGTGATCGACGTCGAACGGCTTCGCGTGCGCATGGTCGGAGCGACCACGTTCATCGACACCATCGCAAAGGTGCCGCGGACCTATCCGATCGACCGGGTCGAGGACATCAAGCGCAAGGCGCAAGCGGCCGTCGCCAAGGCGTTCGGCGATACCGACCTCACCTTCACCGCCGTCCCCGTCGCCCGCGACAACGAGACCGTGCGCGACCGCATCATGGTGATCGCGCGCAATTCGGGCCTCGCCATCCACCACGTCACGGTGCACGACCTCGGCACCAAGCTGATCGTCGGCATCGACCTCGAGGTCGACGCCGGGATGCAGCTCGAGGCCGCTCACGACGTCGCCAATACGCTGGAGCGCAACATCCAGGAGGAGTTCGGCGAGGACGTCGAGGTCGACGTCCACATCGAGCCGCTGGAACCGGAACTGCCGTTCGGCGTCGATGCCGCGCCGGAACGGGTGCAGACGATTGCCGCCGCGCTCGCCGAATACGCCGCCGGCGGCGAGATCCACGACATCCATAATGTGCGCGTCCGCAACACCGACGCCGGCGAGATCGTCAACTTCCACTGCCGCGCCGCACCGTCGATGAGCGTGATCAAAGTGCACGAGCATGTCGACGCGATCGAGCGCGCGCTGCGCCGCGCGTTCCCGAGCGTGAAGCGCGTCATCAGTCACGCCGAGCCGCCGCGCGCGTGATGCAGAATGTGCGAGGAGTCACACGTTCTCGTTTCGGACTCACCGCACACGTCGATTTACGGACGCGAGAGCTAAGAACTCTCCATTGGATAAGAATTATTCGGCATTAACGATTCATTGACTCTCGACAGCCCGCGAAAACTGGATTCAAATCGGTGTGATTCGAAAGCGATGTGGGGCTGCTTTCGAAGTTCGTCGTAAGCAGTTTTCCAGGGGGCCGAAGGCATGTCGCGTGCAGACGCCGCGAACGCGTGCGTCCAATCCGATTCGATCAAGGGATTGGCGCAATCGATCGCGAAACCTGCCTATCATCGGCTCCTGATCGCGGAGCCGGCGCTGCGACGCGCCGTGCCGACGCTCATCATCGCATTCCTGATCACGATCTGCCTCGGCGCATTCGTGCAGGTCGTCGATCAGACACGCCAGAAGCGCCTGGTGATCCAGAACGACATCTCCGGGCTCGCCGACCTGCTCGCCGAGCGCATCGACCGCCTCACCTCGGTGCGGCAGGAGCGGCTGAAGAACATCGAGAACCTGCCGACTTTGCTGCCCGACATGATCCCGTCCCGAGCCAAAGTTTCGGGCCGCCACGTCGTCGTCACCTCGGCCGGTGTCGATCGCCGCATCCTTGCCCGCATTCCCATCGACAGCGATCCGGCCGGCAACGACCGCCTGCTCGATGCGATCACCACGGCGCAGCTGCTCGCATCGCCGCCGCGCGACGGCGACATCTCCGACATGACGCTGCCGAACGGCAACGCCGCGATGGCGACTTCGCGGCAGATCAAGTCGCTGCCGGGCCTCGTCACCGTGATCCAGGAGCGCAACGAGCCGATCTGGGGCTCGGACGCCGCGCTCTCGGTGACGCTGTCGGCGACCACAGGCTTCGTCGTCCTGATCCTCGGCTTCGCCTTCCACTGGCAGTCGACCCGCGCCCGCGAAGGCGACCTCATCAACGACGCCGTGCGCGGCCGCATCGACACCGCGCTCAACCGCGGCCGCTGCGGGCTGTGGGACTGGGACCTGTCGCGCGGCCGGATCTTCTGGTCGCAATCGATGTTTTCGATGCTCGGCCTCGACGGCCGCAACGAGCTCCTCACCTTCGGCGAGGTCAACGCGCTGGTGAAGTCCGACGACATCGACCTGTTCGAGATCGCCAATCAGCTCATCTCCGGGAAGATCGACCACATCGACCAGACCTTCCGCATGCAGCATGTCGACGGCCACTGGATCTGGCTCCGCGTCCGCTGCGAAAAGACCAGCGGCGCGACCGATTCCAGCGTGCACCTGATCGGCATCGCCGTCGACATCACCGAGCAGAAGAGCCTCGCCGAGCGGACGGTGGAAGCCGATCTGCGCCTGCGCGACGCCATCGAGACCATTCACGAGGCCTTCGTGCTGTGGGACGCGAGCGACCGTCTCGTGCTTTGCAACTCGCACTTCCAGCGCCTGCACAAGCTGCCCGACAGCGCCGTCATCCCCGGTACCTCCTACGAGACCGTGCTCGAGGTCGGCCGTATGCCGGAGGTGCGCACCCGACACAACGAGACCGCCAGCCAGGGCCCGGGCGCGCGCACCTTCGAGGCGCAGCTCGACGACGGCAGCTGGCTGCACATCAGCGAGCGCCGCACCAAGGACGGCGGCTACGTCTCGGTCGGCACCGACATCACCCGCATCAAGGAGCACGAGCAGAAGCTGGTCGACAACGATCTGCGCCTGCGCGCCACCGTGATCGACCTCAAGCGCTCGCAGGCCGCCCTCGAGCGCCAGACCAACGAGCTCGCCGATCTCGCCGAGAAATACCAGCGCGAGAAGACCCGCGCCGAGGAAGCCAACCAGACCAAGTCGAAATTCCTCGCCAATATGAGCCACGAGCTGCGCACGCCGCTCAATGCCATCATCGGCTTCTCCGAGATCATGGGAAGCGGCATGTTCGGGCAGCTCGGCTCGGAAAAGTACCAGGAATATTGCCAGGACATCCTGACCAGCGGCCATTACCTGCTCGAAGTCATCAATGACATCCTCGACATGTCCAAGATCGAGGCCGGCCGCATGAAGCTCGACATGGAAGAGCTCGACCTCGGACACACGCTCGCAGAGTCGCTCCGCGTCGTGTCCGGGCGCGCACAGGACAAGCACCTGACGCTCGATGCCGAGATCGAGAAATCGATCTCCGTCGTTGCCGACCGCCGCGCCACCAAGCAGATTATCGTCAACCTGCTCTCCAACGCGGTGAAGTTCACGCCCGACGGCGGACGCATCGTGGTGCGCAGCCGGCAGCTCGACGACAGGATCGTGCTGATGATCGCCGACACCGGCATCGGGATCGCACCGCATTCGCTGGCGCGGCTCGGCCGCCCGTTCGAGCAGGTCGAGAGCCAACTCACCAAGACCTATCACGGCTCGGGACTGGGCCTGGCAATCGCGCGCTCACTGGCGCAGCTCCACGGCGGCTCGATGCGGCTGCGCTCGAGGATCGGCGTCGGCACCGTCGTCCGCGTGACCCTGCCGCGCGATGCTGTCAAGGCGGCGTCCGGAATTTCCGCCGCGGCGTGACGCTTACAATTGCAGCTTCGGCGCAACTTCCCGCGCGACATTGACCAGCGCCGCGATCAACGGCGTCATCGGATCGCGCTGCGGGATCACCATGCCGATGCTGTAATTGACCTCGGGATCGACGATCGGGATCGAACGCACCGTATCGGAGAGACCGAGCGTCTCGGCGAGCTTGGCCGGCATCACGCTCGCCCAGCGCCCCGTCTTCACGTGCGTGAACAGCACGAGCAGCGAGTTCGAGGTCAAGGTCGGCGTCGCCTCCGCGCCGACCGAGCGCAGCGCGCGGTCGATGATGCGGCGGTTCTGCATGTCGGGCGTGAGCAGGCACAGCGGCACCTGCCCGACCTCCTTCCACGTCACCGTCTCGCGATCGCCGAACATGCCGTCGGGCGCCGTCAGCAGGCGATAGCTCTCGTTGTAGAGCGGAATCGTGCGCACCTTGCCGATCGGCTCGTTCTCGATATAGGTCAGCCCCGCATCCACCTCGAGATTTTCGAGCAGCCCCAGCACTTCCGATGACGTCGTGGACTGGATGCGGAAGCGCACCTCGGGATGCTTGGCGCGGAACGGCGTCGTCAGTTGTGCGACCATGCCGAGCACGGTTGGGATCGCCGCGATGCGGATCTCGCCGGAGAGCTGATGTTTGAGCCCGTTGATCTCGTCGCGCATGGCGCGGGCATCGCCCACGATCCGGCGCGCCCAGTCCAGCGCTCGTTCGCCTTCGGGGGTGAAACCCTGGAACCGCGATCCGCGCTGGACCAGCATCACGCCGAGGATCTCCTCGAGCTGCTTCAGCCCGGTCGACATGGTCGGCTGGGTGACCCCGCATACCTCCGCCGCGCGTCCAAAATGCCGCTCCTTCGCCAGCGCCAGCAGCAGTTCAAGCTTGTCGAGCAAACGCGCGTCCCCTCGGATTCTGTCGTGGCATGCAAGTTAGCACGACGAGTCCCCACCAACACGGAAAAACCGGCAAACGGAAGCAATTCATCGGATTTACATATCGTACGATAGCACTTCCAAATCGATCAGAATTCGCAATCGCAGCATGAGACAGCTTTATTGATCTTCGAATGATTCCAAATAGTTTGCGCAGAAGGGACGCTCAATCTGAGAACGAAGAATGACAGCGGTTTACGAGCCTTGTTACGAGCCTTGGGACGAAACGCGCGGCGCCGAGATCATCGCCGAACATGCGAAGCAAGAGGGCGCGACGCTGGTCATCCTCCACGCCCTTCAGGAAGCGTTCGGCTATGTGCCGGAGGCAGCCATCCCCATGGTGGCGCAGGCGCTCAATCTGTCGCGCGCCGAGGTGCATGGCGTCTTCACATTCTACCATGATTTCCGCCACAAGCCGGCCGGCCGCCATGTGCTGAAGCTGTGCCGCGCGGAGGCCTGTCAGGCCGCCGGCGGCGATGCGCTGGCCGCGCGCGCCGAGGCGAAACTCGGCGTGCCGCTCGGCAAGACGACGGCCGATGATCGCGTCACGCTGGAGCCGATCTATTGCCTCGGCCTGTGCGCGACCGCGCCGTCCGCGATGCTCGACGGCCGCCTCATTGGCCGGCTCGACGAGAAGCGCCTCGACGCCCTGGTTGCGGAGGCACAGCGATGAGCATGCGTCTATTCGTCTCACGCGACGCGGGTGCTGTGGCCGTAGGCGCCGACGAGGTTGCACTGGCGCTGGAACAGGCAGCAAGCAAGCGCGGTGTGGCAGTCGAGATCGTCAGGATCGGCTCGCGCGGCATGTACTGGCTGGAGCCGTTGATCGAGGTTGCGACGCCGCAGGGCCGCATCGCCTTCGGCCCGGTCACCGAAGCCGACGTCCCCTCCCTGCTCGATGCGCTCGCCAACAACACCCCGCATCTGCTGCGGCTCGGCGCGACCGACGAGATCCCCTGGCTGAAGCGCCAGACCCGCCTCACCTTCGCCCGCTGCGGCGTGATCGACCCGCGCTCGCTCGACGACTACCGCGCCCATGGCGGCTACAAGGGCCTGGAACACGCCCTGTCGCTCGGCTCCGACGCAATCCTCGCCGAGGTCACGGCATCCGGCCTGCGCGGCCGCGGCGGTGCGGGCTTCCCGACCGGCATCAAGTGGAAGACGGTCGCGCAAGCGAAGGCGGATCGCAAATTCATCGTCTGCAACGCCGACGAAGGCGACAGCGGCACCTTCGCCGACCGCATGATCATGGAAGGCGATCCCTTCCTGGTGATCGAGGGCATGACGACCGCCGGCATCACCGTCGGCGCCACCAAGGGCTACATCTACATCCGCAGCGAATATCCGCATGCGGTCGAGGCGATGAACGCCGCCATCGTGGCGGCCAGGCGCGGCGGCTATCTCGGCGACAAGATCGGCGGCTCGACCTATAGCTTCGATATGGAAGTCCGCGTCGGTGCCGGCGCTTACGTGTGCGGCGAAGAGACCTCACTGCTCGAAAGCCTCGAAGGCCGCCGCGGCCTCGTGCGCGCCAAGCCGCCTCTGCCCGCCCATCACGGCCTGTTCGGCAAGCCGACCGTCATCAACAACGTGCTGTCGTTCGCGGCGATCCCCTTCATCCTCGCCGAGGGCGCCAAGGCCTATGCCGATTTCGGCATGGGCCGTTCGCGCGGCACGATGCCGATCCAGCTCGCCGGCAACATCCGCCATGGCGGACTGTTCGAGACGGCGTTCGGCGTGACGCTCGGCGAACTCGTCGACGACATCGGCGGCGGCACGTTCACCGGCCGCCCCGTCCGCGCGGTGCAGGTCGGCGGCCCGCTCGGCGCCTATTTCCCGCGCGCGCTGTTCGACACGCCGTTCGACTATGAGGCCTTCGCGGCGCGCGACGGCCTGATCGGCCATGGCGGCATCGTCGTGTTCGACGACAGCGTCGACATGCGCAGGCAGGCGCGCTTCGCGATGGAGTTCTGCGCCATCGAATCCTGCGGCAAGTGCACGCCCTGCCGGATCGGCTCGACCCGCGGCGTCGAGACCATCGAGAAGATCATCCGCGGCGAGCGCGTCAGCGAAAACCTCGCGCTCGTCGAAGACCTCTGCAACACCATGAAATTCGGCTCGCTCTGCGCACTCGGTGGCCTCACGCCCTACCCCGTGCTCAGCGCCTTGAAGCACTTCCGGGAAGATTTTGCACCCGTACCGACCACGCTTCAGGCCGCGGAATAGGAGAACAACGATGTCTCTGATCGAAGAAATCGACTACGGCACGCCGCGCTCGAAATCAGAAACGATGGTGACGCTGACCATCGACAGCAATGAGGTCACGGTGCCCGAGGGCACCTCGATCATGCGGGCCGCGATGGACGCGGGCCACCAGATTCCAAAACTGTGCGCGACCGACATGGTCGATGCGTTCGGCTCCTGCCGGCTCTGCGTCGTCGAGATCGAGGGCCGCGCCGGCACGCCGGCATCCTGCACCACGCCTGTGATGAACGGCCTCGTCGTGCACACCCAGAGCGAACGGCTGAAGAAGCTGCGCAAGGGCGTGATGGAGCTCTACATCTCCGATCACCCGCTCGACTGCCTTACGTGCGGCGCTAACGGCGACTGCGAATTGCAGGACATGGCGGGCGCCGTGGGCCTGCGCGACGTGCGCTACGGCTATGAGGGCGAGAACCACGTCTTCGCCAAGACACCTGGCAAGACTAACGGCGAGGTCAACGCAGCCTGGATGCCGAAGGACGAGTCCAACCCGTACTTCACCTACGATCCCTCCAAGTGCATCGTCTGCTCGCGCTGCGTCCGCGCCTGCGAGGAGGTGCAAGGCACCTTCGCGCTGACGATCTCCGGCCGCGGCTTCGACAGCCGCGTCTCGCCCGGCATGAGCGAGAGCTTCCTCGGCTCCGAATGCGTCTCCTGCGGCGCCTGCGTGCAGGCCTGCCCGACCGCGACGCTGACCGAGAAGTCGGTGATCGAGATCGGCCAGCCCGAGCACTCCGTCGTCACCACCTGCGCCTATTGCGGCGTCGGCTGCGCCTTCAAGGCCGAGATGCGCGGCGAGGAAGTCGTGCGCATGGTGCCGTACAAGGACGGCAAGGCCAATCGCGGCCATTCCTGCGTCAAGGGCCGCTTCGCCTGGGGTTACACCAACCACAAGGAACGCATCCTCAAGCCGATGATCCGCGAGCGGATCGAGGATCCCTGGCGCGAAGTGTCCTGGGACGAGGCGTTCTCGTTTGCCGCCACCAAGATGCGCGGCATCCAGAAGAAATACGGCCGCGACGCCATCGGTGGCATTACCTCGTCCCGCTGCACCAATGAAGAAACCTATCTGGTGCAGAAGCTGATCCGCGCTGGCTTCGGCAACAACAATGTCGACACCTGCGCCCGCGTCTGCCACTCCCCGACCGGCTATGGCCTGTCGCAGACCTTCGGCACGTCGGCCGGCACGCAGGATTTCGATTCGGTGGAAGATACCGACGTCGCCGTCATCATCGGCGCCAATCCGGCTTCGGCTCATCCCGTGTTCGCCTCCCGCCTGAAGAAGCGGCTGCGCCAGGGCGCCAAGCTGATCGTGATCGATCCGCGCCGCACCGAGATGGTGGAATCGCCGCACGTCAAGGCGTTGCACCTGCCGCTGATGCCCGGCACCAACGTTGCCGTCGTGACCGCGCTGGCGCATGTCATCGTCACCGAGGGCCTCGCCAACGAAGCCTTCGTGCGCGAGCGCTGTGACTGGGCCGAGTTCGAGGAATGGGCCGCCTTCGTCGCCCAGCCGAAACACAGCCCGGAAGCCACCGCGATCCTCACCGGCGTCGATCCGCAGGTGTTGCGTGAAGCCGCCCGCATCTACGCCACCGGCGGCAACGGCGCGATCTATTACGGCCTCGGCGTCACCGAGCACAGCCAGGGGTCGACCACCGTGATCGCGATCGCCAACCTTGCGATGGCGACCGGCAATATCGGCCGTCCCGGCGTCGGCGTGAACCCGCTGCGAGGCCAGAACAACGTTCAGGGCTCCTGCGACATGGGCTCGTTCCCGCACGAGCTGCCCGGCTACCGTCACATCTCCGGCGATGCCGTGCGCGACCAGTTCGAAGCGCTCTGGAACGTCAAGCTCAACCCGGAGCCGGGCCTGCGCATTCCCAACATGTTCGATGCCGCGATCGAAGGCTCGTTCATGGGAATCTACGTGCAGGGCGAGGACATCCTCCAGTCCGACCCGAACACCAAGCATGTGGTCGCCGCGTTGTCGGCGATGGAATGCGTCATCGTCCACGACCTCTTCCTGAACGAAACCGCAAACTACGCCCATGTCTTCCTGCCCGGCTCGAGCTTCCTGGAGAAAGACGGCACCTTCACCAACGCCGAGCGCCGCATCCAGCGCGTGCGCAAGGTGATGTCGCCGAAGAACGGCATGGCGGACTGGGAGGTCACCATCGGCCTCGCCAAGGCGATGGGCTTCGAGATGAACTACAGCCACCCCTCCGAGATCATGGACGAGATCGCGGCGCTGACGCCGACCTTCACCGGGGTCTCCTACGCCAAGCTTGACGAACTCGGCTCGGTGCAGTGGCCCTGCAACGAGAAGGCGCCCGAGGGCACGCCGGTCATGCACATCGACGGCTTCGTCCGCGGCAAGGGCAAGTTCATCGTCACCGAATATGTCGCCACCGACGAGCGCACCGGTCCCCGCTTCCCGCTGCTGCTCACCACCGGCCGCATTCTCAGCCAGTACAATGTCGGCGCGCAGACGCGGCGTACCGACAACGTGGTCTGGCATGCCGAGGATCGCCTCGAGATCCATCCGCACGATGCCGAGCAGCGCGGCGTGCGCGATGGCGATTGGGTGCGGCTGCAAAGCCGCGCCGGCGAAACCACATTGCGCGCGGAGATCACCGACCGCGTGTCGCCGGGTGTCGTCTATACCACCTTCCACCATCCGGACACGCAGGCCAACGTCATCACGACCGACTTTTCGGACTGGGCGACCAACTGCCCCGAATACAAGGTCACGGCGGTGCAGATCTCGCCATCGAACGGCCCGTCCGACTGGCAGAAGTCCTACGACGAGCAGGCGCGGCATTCCCGCCGCATCGCGCCCGCCGAGGCCGCGGAGTAACGGCATGCACGTGCCGGTCCAGGCCATCGACCGCGAGATCTGGCGCGACGGTGTCGCGTCGGAGGGCGCACGGCTGATCCCGGAGGAGACGCCGCTGGCGCTGACCTATAATGGCGGCACCTATGCCGTCATGATGGGGACGCCGCAGAATCTGGAAGATTTCGCGGTCGGCTTCAGCCTGGACGAAGGCATCATCAAGTCGGTCGATGACATCCGGTCGCTCGAGATCGTCCGCCTCGACGACGGCATCGAGCTGCGCATGTGGCTGGCCTCGGACGATGCCTCGCGCATCAGCGAGCGGCGGCGACATATCGCCGGCCCAACCGGTTGCGGCATCTGCGGCATCGATTCGATCGCGGAGGCGATACGACCTGCGGCGGTCGTTCCGCAGGGCCAGATCTTTACGCCGCAACAGATCATGACGGCGATGCAGGCCATCGCGCCGTTGCAGTCGATCAACATGCAGACCCGCGCCGTCCATGCCGCCGCGTTCTGGTCGCCGTCCTGCGGAATTGGCGCCCTGCGCGAAGACGTCGGCCGCCACAACGCGCTCGACAAGCTTGCTGGCTCGCTTGCACGCAGCCGCACCGATGCAAGCGCCGGCATGGTGCTGCTGACGAGCCGCGTCTCGGTCGAGATGGTGCAGAAGACCGCCGCCATCGGCGCACCGGTGATGGTCGCGGTTTCCGCACCCACCGCGCTCGCGGTGCGCACCGCGGAAGCTGCCGGCATCACGCTGATCGCAATCGCCCGCAGCGATGGGTTTGAAATATTCACGCACCACGGCCGCCTTGCAGGCCATCGTGCTCAGGAGATTATCGATGTCGTCGCCTGACCGCCTCGTCTACATGGCCAACCAGATCGGCACCTTCTTCCGCAGCCAGGGCCACGACAAGGCCGTGCCGGGGATCGCCGATCACATCAAGAAGTTCTGGGACCCGCGGATGAAGCGCGCGATCTTCGCCCATCTCGATGCCGGCGGCGCGGGCCTGGAGTCCAATGTGCGCGAGGCGCTCACCTCGCTGAAGCCGGCTACTTCCCTTCCAGAAGCGCACTGAACACGCGCCGCACCTCGCTCTGGGTTTCCTTCACACGCGCTTCCAGTGACGAAAAGTCCGGCGCATCGCCGGCGCGTGCCATGACGCGCAGCAGGTCGGTGCCGGCGGTCTCCGGCTTGAAGCGGTCACTGACGCAGAGACGCAGGATCTGCGTCAGGTCGTGATAGAGCCGCGCCGCCGCGCGCAGGACCTCGGTCTCCGATTGCGCGAGCACACCCAGCCTGCATGCATTTTCCAGCACCTGCAGCGTGCCGACGTCGAGAATGTCAGGCTTGTCGTGGGCGTGCACGAGCTGGAGATATTGCGCGATGAAGTCGATATCGACCATGCCGCCAGCGGCATATTTGAGATCCCAATGATCGCTCTCGCCCTTCTCCTGCGCGATCGCGCGCCGCATGTCGGCCACGTCGTTGGCGATGATCGTCCGGTCGCGGCGGCGGGTCAGGACATCGCGGATGATGCGCTCGATGCGGCCACGGAATTCATCCGAGGCCGACACCACGCGCGCCCGCGTCAGCGCCATGTGTTCCCAGGTCCAGGCTTCGTTGGCCTGATAGCCCGCGAATGAGACGAGGCTCGAGGCCACTGGACCGGCGCGTCCCGACGGGCGCAGTCGCATGTCGATCTCGTAGAGCACGCCGTAATTGGTGCGCGTCGTGAAGGCGCTGATCAGACGCTGGGTGAAGCGCGCGAAGTAGTGCGCGCCCTGAAGCGATTTTGGCCCGTCGGAATCGGGATTGTCGCCGTCGAAATCGTAAAGCAGGATCAGGTCGAGATCAGACGATGCCGTCATCTCGCGGCTGCCGAGCCGACCCATCGCGATGATCGCGGTCTCCTGGTCCTTGATGCGGCCATGCTGGGCCGCGAAGCGCTCGGCGACGAGGTCATGAACGGTGTGGACGGTGCCTTCGGCGACATCGGCGAAAGCGGTGCTCGCCTGCTGCGCCGAGACGGTGCCGGACAGGATGCGCGTGCCGATCAGGAACAGGCTCTCCTGCCCGAACAGGCGCAAGCGGTCGAGGAACTCCTCATAGGAATCCGCGTCGCGCACCGTCGCGGCCAATCGCGCCGACAACTCCTGCTTGTCCGGCATCGCGCCGAAAAAGCGTGGGTCGATCAGGCCGTCCATGAGCTGCGGCTTGCGCGCCAGCATCTCGCCGAGCCTGGGGGCGGCGCCCAGCACCAGCGCCACCAGCGCAACGAGATCGCGGTTCTGGCCGAGCAGCGTGATCAGCCGGCCGCCAAGCTGGAGGGCCCCAAGGAAATGATCGAATGCCACGACGGCGCGATCGGGCTCCTCGGCATGGGCGAGGCCGTCGATCAGGGCCGGCACGAAGTCGATGAAGGCGGTTCGCGTCGCCTCATTGCGGAATACGCGATAATCGCCGGTGATCCAGTCGCGCACGGTTTGTGCGACCGCAGCAGGCTTCTTGAAGCCGAGCGTCGTCAGATATTGCAGCAGGCGCGGATCGTCGGGACCGGCGCCGTAATCGAGCGCCGGCAGTTTTGCCGTGCCGGTCGGATCGTCACCCTCGAACAGTTTCTCGTAGTGGCCTTGGACGATCCCGAGCTGCCGCAGCAAATCGCGCGCGAAGGCTTCGCGATCCGGATATCCGAAGAAGCGCGCAAAGCGCTCGACCGCTTCCTTGTCGTCGGGCAGCACATGGGTCTGCTCGTCCGCGATCATCTGGAGACGGTGCTCGACCCGGCGCAGGAATTCGTAAGCCACGGTCAGCTCGTCACGCGCCGCAGAGGTGATCCAGTTGCTCGACGCGAGGATGTTCAGCGCGGCAAGCGTCGGCCGCACCCGCAACTCGGGATGGCGACCGCCGGCGATCAGCTGCTGGGTTTGCGCGAAGAACTCGATCTCGCGGATGCCGCCACGGCCGACCTTGACGTTATGGCCCTCGACCGCGATCTCGCTCTGGCCGCGGTAGGTCTGCATCTGCCGCTTCATGTCGTGCACGTCGGCAAGCGCGGCGAAGTCGAGATGCTTGCGCCAGACGAAGGGCGCGATCTCGGCGAGCAGTGCCTCGCCCGCTTTGGCATCGCCGGCGCAGGCACGCGCCTTGATCATCGCCGCGCGCTCCCACGTGCGCCCTTCCCGCTCGTAATAGTTCAGCGCAGCGTCGCGCGAGATCGCCACCTGCGTCGAGGACGGATCGGGACGCAGCCGCAGGTCGACGCGGAAGACGTAGCCGTCATAAGTGCGCTGCTGGAGAAGGCGCGCCATGCCCTGCGTCACCCGGACGAAGAACGGTTGCGGCTCGATGTCGGGCGCGAGCGTCGTATTGTCGGGATCAAAGAAGACGATGAGGTCGATGTCGCTGGAATAGTTCAGCTCGCCTGCCCCCATCTTGCCCATCGCGAGCACGATCAGGCCGCAGCCCTCTTCGGGTGTCTCGGGATTGGGCGGCTGGATTTTGCCACGTGCGGCTTCCTGCCGCAGTTGGTACTGCAGCGCCGCCTGCACTGAGGACACCGCGACATCGGTCAGCGCCGCCGTCACCCGCATCACCGGCCAGACGCCGCCGATGTCGCACAGCGCGATCAGAAGCGCGGCTTCCGCCTTCATGCGGCGAAGCAGCCGCATCACCTCGGCCTCGTCGGCCGCGACGAACACCGCGTCGGTCGCATCCGCGATCAGCGCGGTGAGATGTGCGTCCGGATCGCATTCGAGCAACCGGATCAGGCGCGGCACATCGGCGCGCACCAGATCGAACAGATAGGGCGAGAATTCCGCGATGCCGGTGAAAATACCCCGCGCGAAGGGACGAACCAACAAGGCTTCGAGACGGGCCGACTGCGCCGGCTCGAGCTCGGCCAGCCAGTTTTCAAAACGTGGTTCGTCGGTTGTGGAAGCGGCAATATGGGGAGCCTCCGCGAAGCGTGCGGCCAGACTCTCACCATGCTTGTCCGCGTTTCCCGGCGCGGAGTGGTTCATGCCACCTTCTGTGGCACATCCGGTATTGGCGGAGCAACCCTGTCGCCGGCTCGCGCCGGGAGCACCAGCGTGGCGACGAGGCCGGGCTGGGCATCACCCAGCCGCAATTCTCCGCCATGCAATGTGGCGACCGCGGCGGCAAGGCTGAGACCGAGGCCGGAGCCCGGCAGCGTGCGGCTGGCCTCAAGCCGCACGAATCGCTCGACGACATGCTTGCGGTCGGCTTCGGGAATGCCGGGGCCGCGATCGGTGACGCTGAGCAGAACCTGGTCACCCTCGCGTTTCGCCTCGATCGTGACCTGCCTGGAGTCCATGCTGACCACGGTTCCGCCTGTCAGCGCGACCGGCTTGCCGTATTTGATCGCATTCTCGACCAGATTGGCGAGCGCCTGGCTGATCAATTCGCGGTTGGCATGAACCGGCGTGGGCTCGGCCTTGACTTTAAGCGTCATGCCGTCGTCTTCGGCGAGCGGCTCGTAGAGCTCGTGGATGCCGCCTGCGACATCGGCGGCGTCGAAATCATCCATATTGCCGCGCGCCTGTCCGGACTCGGCGCGTGCGATCATCAGCAGCGCGTTGAAGGTGCGGATCAGCCCGTCGGATTCCTCGATGGTCCGTTCCAGCGCGGCACGATAATCGGCCTCGCAGCCCGATTTCGCCAAAGCCTCCTCGGCCCGGTTGCGAAGGCGCGTCAGCGGCGTCTTGAGGTCGTGGGCGATGTTGTCGGAGACCTCCTTCAGCCCCGCCATCAGCGCCTCGATCCGCTCCAGCATGGCGTTGAGGTTTTCGGCGAGGCGATCGAGCTCGTCGCCGCTGCGCCCGACTGGCAGGCGCTCGCTGAGATCGCCCGTCATGATGCGGTGCGCCGTGCCGCTCATCGCATCGATGCGCGTGAGCACGCGGCGCGCGACGAAGATGCCGCCGCCCAGACCCAGCACGACCACGATCAGGATCGACCATTGCGCCGCCTTGGCGACGATGCCGAACAGGCGCCGCCGCTCGTCGAGATCGCGCCCAATCAGGAGGCGGAAACCGTTTTCGAGCTCGGTGACGCGCACCAGCGCGCGATGATCGCGTTCGTCCGCGTCCTCGATCCGCCGATACGCCGTCTCGGTCCAGCCGCGCGTCGCCATCACGCCGGGCGCCAGCGAGCCGACATTGCCGGCGATCGCCTGCCCGGTCGGCGTGGTCACGAGGTAGAGGTTGGCGCCCGGCCGCAGCGCGCGGGACTCGATCGCGAGCACCAGCGCGCGCAGGCCCCTGCGGCCGTAGAGCTCGTTGATTTCCGAGGTCTCGGCGTTGACCGTCTGCGTGATCTCTTCGTTGATCAGCCGCCGCGTATTCCAGGCGAAATAGCCGAGCAGCGAGGCCGCGAACATCGCGAACAGCAAAAGGTAGACCAGCGTCAGCCGGAATGCCGTGGTGCGGACGAGTTTACCGAATGCCGTCACGGATCATGTACCCGGCGCCGCGGATCGTGTGCAGCAGCGGCCGCTCGAAGCCCTTGTCGATCTTGGAGCGCAGCCGCGAGATGTGCACGTCGATCACGTTGGTTTGCGGATCGAAATGATAGTCCCATACGTTCTCCAGCAGCATGGTGCGGGTCACCACCTGGCCGGCGTGCTTCATGAGGTATTCGAGCAGGCGGAATTCGCGCGGCTGGAGCGTCAGCTCGTCCTTGCCGCGGGCGACGCGATGGGAGAGACGGTCGAGCTCGAGATCGCCGACGCGGTAGAGCGTGTCCTCGGCAGGTCCGCCGCGGCGGCGCGACAGCACCTCGACCCGGGCCAGCAGCTCGGCGAAGGAATAGGGCTTTGGCAGATAGTCGTCGCCGCCGGCACGCAGGCCCTTGATGCGGTCGTCGACCTGGCCGAGCGCGGAGAGAATCAGCACCGGCGTCGTGTCGTCCTTGTCGCGCAGCGCGCCGATCAGCGACAGGCCGTCGCGCTTGGGCAGCATGCGGTCGACCACCAGCACGTCGTAATCGCCGCTCTCGGCCATGGCGAGACCTTCCTCGCCGTCGGCGGCGTGGTCGGCAATGTGTCCGACCTCGCGAAACGCCTTCACGAGGTAGTCGGCGGATTCGCGGTCGTCTTCGATGATGAGGAGGCGCATCGTGCGTTCGGCGGCGGTCAAGGGGGTCAACCTTCTCTGAACATGGCGCGAGCGGCAATCGCATGCAAGCCAAGCAAACGGGACCTGGGCGAAAACCTGGGTAGGCAAAAAGGCGGGCGGTGAAGCTGGGGGGACTTCACCGCCCTAGGCCTTCCGACGGAGGGGGGCGTAATTCCACCGGAAGGTAGACTGGGGAAGCGAACGTTACGCTGCTCCCCCGAAGGGCGTCGGCGGCGGGGGCGACTGATGCCGGCGACACCCCTCATTTCGGAAGCCTCCTGAAGGCTCAGCCTTGATCAGCCCTTGATTAGCCCTTGGCGATGGGCACGGCGACGAAGCGCGACTGGCCGCCGCTCTTCACGCGCATCAGGACACTGTTCTTGTTGTCGGTCCGCGCCGTGTTGATGGCGTCGCGGACTTCGCCGGCGGTGCTCACGCTCTTGCCGCCGACCTCGAGGATCACGTCGCCTTCCTTGAAGCCGCGTTCGGCCGCGGCGCTCTTCGGATCGACTTCGGTGACGACGACGCCTTCCTTGCCGGCGCCGGCCACGGAGTCGGCGGGCGCGACGGTCATGCCGAGCTTGGGCACGTCGGTGCCGCGGCTCGCACCCTTGCCGCTGTCCTTGTCGGTGTCGGCCTTGGCCTCGACCGTGTTCGGCAGCTGGCCCAGCGTCAGGTTCACGACCTTGTCCTGGCCCTTGTGCAGCACGTTGAGCTTCACGGTCGCGCCGGGCGCCATGCCGCCGATGGTGCGGGCAAGCTCGCGGGCGTCCTTGACGGATTCGCCGTTGACCGACGTGATGACGTCACCGGACTCGATGCCGGCCTTGGCCGCCGGACCGTTCGCCTGCGGCTCCGCCACCAGCGCGCCTTCGGCCTTCTTCATGCCGAGGCTGTCGGCGATATCGGACGTCACGGGCTGGATCTGCACGCCGATCCAGCCGCGGCTGACCGAGCCCTTGTCCTTGAGCTGGGCCACCACGCTCTTCACGGTGCTCGCGGGAATCGAGAACGCGATGCCGACGCTGCCGCCGGAGGGCGAGTAGATCGCGGTGTTGACGCCCATCACTTCGCCGTTGGTGTCGAAGGCCGGACCGCCGGAATTGCCCTTGTTCACGGGCGCGTCGATCTGGATGAAATCGTCATACGGGCCGTTGCCGATGTCGCGGCCGCTGGCCGAGACGATGCCCGCGGTCACGGTGCCGCCGAGGCCGAAGGGATTGCCGACCGCCAGCACCCAGTCGCCGATCCGCGGCTTGCTGTCGGCGAGCTTGGCGAACGGGAAGTTCGTGCTGCCCTCGACCTTGATCAAGGCGAGGTCGGTGCGCTGGTCGGTGCCGATCACCTTCGCGGTGTAGGTCTTGCCGTCGTCGGTCGTGACCTCGACCTTGTCGGCGCCGTCGACCACGTGGTTGTTGGTCACGGCAAAGCCGTCAGCCGAGATGAAGAAGCCGGAGCCCTGGCCCTGCACGACGCGACCACGACCACCGCCCTTCAAACCCGGGATGCCATCCGGACCGCCGAAGCGGCGGAAGAAGCGCTCCATCGGCGAGCCCGGCTGGAACGGCGACGACGAATCATCGCCATCGTCGTTGCTCGCGGTCTTTTCCTTCATGTTGACCTTCACCGAGATCACCGACGGTTTCACGCGCTCGACGACGTCGGCGAAGCCGACCGGACGCTCGACCTTCCGGACCTCGTTGTTGACCTGCGCATGCGCCGGGCTGGAGAACAGGTCGACAGGCGAGGTCGACGGGCTGAAGCCGTGGACGGCAATCCCGAGGCCGGCGACGACCGAGGCCATCAACGCGATCCTGCGCGCGGAGAAAACCGACCGGCGGGGTTGCCGGTAGGACGGAAGGTTCGTGAGGTCGATACGGTCGCTCATGCGGGGATCTCCAGGGCCTTGAATTCTGTTGGTGCCGGATGGCAGCACCTTACGGACCTGAAGATGGGGGCTCCCGCCTTACCGTGCGCTGGCGGCGGGGTTAAACTTTTGTAATGAAGAGCCACGCGAATGCGGCAGTTTAGCGCAGGCGGAAAATCGTGGACTGACAGGAACTTAATCGAGTTCCCGTGAGCGGGGCCGACGCGCGTTTTTGACGCCTTCAGCTCGCCCTGACGCTGACGATGAATTCGTCGACTTCCCGCTTCAGGGTTGCGGCCTGCTGCGACAGATCGACCGCGGAATCGCGCGCCTCGGCGGCCATGCGCCCGGTCTCGGCCGACGTCGAGGTGATCTGGACGATGTGATTGGAGACGTCGAGCGTCCCGTGTGCGGCGTCCTGCGCGCTGCTTGTGATGTCCTGCGTGGCGTTGCGCTGCTGGGCGGTGTCGACCTCGATGCCGGACATGATCGACGAGATATCCGACAGCGTCTTCGAGATGCCGTCGATCGCGCCGCGCGTCTCCGCGGTGATGCCCTGGATGCTGGCGACGTGCGAGGTGATCTCCTCGGTCGCCTTGCTGGTCTGGTGCGCGAGGCTCTTCACCTCGGAAGCGACCACCGCAAAACCCTTGCCGGCTTCGCCAGCCCGCGCCGCCTCGATGGTCGCGTTGAGCGCCAGCAGGTTGGTCTGCGAGGCGATTGCCTGCACGAGCTGCACGACCTCGCCGATCTTGTCGGCGGCGTCCGACAGCGTGTGGATGGTATCGCGGCTCTTCTCGGCCTGGGACGTTGCGCCTTCGGCCCGCTGGGTCGCGTCGGTGACGCGGCGGCTGATCGTGCCGATCGAATTGGTCATCGCCTCGGCCGAGCCCGCGACCGTCTGGACGCTGGCGCTGGCCTGGCTTGCCGCGCTCGCCACCGCATTGGCCTTGCTGCTGGTGTCGTTGGCCGTCCGCGACAGGGTCTCGGCATTGCTCTTCAGATGCGCCGCCGACGAGGCTACGCTGTCGACGACGCCGGCAACGAGATCGTTGAAGCGCTTGATCCGCGCATCGAGGAATTTCGACCGCTCGGCCTGGTGCTGCGCCTCGTGGAGTTGCTGCTCCGTCAGGCGCCGCCGCTCGAGGCCGCTGGTCTTGAACACCTCCAGCGCACCGGCGAGCAGGCCGATCTCGTTGGTGCCGCCGAGGCCCGGCACCGGTGTGTCGAACTTCTGGTCGGCGACCTCACGCATGGCATGCACGATCGCCGCCAAGGGGTTGAGAATGCCGTTGCGCACCGCGAACCAGGTGGTGAGACAGATCGCAACGGCGACCACCGCGATCACGCCACAGGCGATCAGGAACCAGGAGAATGCCGTCTGCGCCTGCTGATAGATCAGCATCGCATGATCGCGCGCCGGACCGCTCAGCGCGGCGAAGTCCGACGACAGGCTGGTGATCTCGTTGTTGAGATAGAGCACCGCGACGAAACCGGTACCGCCGCCGATGCCCAGCAGGAACAATAATGCAGCGACGACGGCGCCGACCAGGAAGCGGATCGTCAGATTGCTGTTCGTGAACATCGCTGCGGACTCAAAAGTCTGGAATCGAATCTCGCGACAAGCTTCCAGACAAAGGTCAACAGAGCATGAAACAGGCTGCCGCAGGCGGCCTAGGTATCATTACTTAGGTCAGGAGGACTTTGGCTCTTCCGACATCAAGGCGGCGAGCCGCGCTTCTTCCTCGGGCGTGAGCGGCAGAGCTGGTACGTCTGCACCGCTTCGCGCGCGCCGGCGGATTTGCAGCCACAGCACCAGGCCGCCGCCAATCAGCAGCAGCGGCGCGAGCAGCCACAACAGCATGGTCTGCCGCTCGAAGCGCGGCTTGAGCAGCACGAACTCGCCGTAGCGCGCGACCAGGAAGTCGAGCACCTGCGAATTGCTGTCGCCGGCCGCGATGCGTTCGCGCACCAGCAGCCGCAGATCGCGCGCCAGCGGCGCATCGGAATCGTCGATCGACTGGTTCTGGCAGACCATGCAGCGCAGCTCGCGCGACAGGTCGCGCGCGCGCGACTCCTTCACGAGATCCGACATGATCTCGTCGGGCTGCACGGCGTGCGCCGCAGGCAAGGCCAGCAGCATCAGCGCGAGGATCGTAGCCATCATCCGCCGCATCGGATCACTCCGCCGGCTGGAGGCGCTGCTTGGCCCGCGCCGGCTTCGGCGCGCCGACCCGCAGGCGCCGGTCGGACAGCGACAGCACGCCGCCGAACGCCATCAGCACCGGTCCCCACCAGATCATGAGCACCAGTGGCTTGTGATAGATGCGGACCGCAATGGCGCCCTCCGCGGTGGCGTCGCCGAGCGAGACGTAGAGCTGGCTCGCGCCGCGCGTCAGCAGCGCGGCCTCGGTGGTCGAGGAGCCGCGTGTCGTGAAGCTGCGCTTGGACGGCGTCATGACGCTGATCTTCTCGCCGTCGCGGCTGACGTTGAACTCGGCGATCATCTCGCGGAAGTTCGGCCCCTGGCGCGAAAACAGGCCGTCGAGCTTGAGATCGTAGCCGGCGACATGGGCGACGTCGTTCTGCTTCATCGTCGCGATATATTCGCTGTTCCAGGTGGTCTCGCACACGATCCCGATCAGCGCGACGCCGAGGCCGGCATGCGCGAACGTGGTGCCCCAGGCCGAGCGCGGCAGGCCGCGCGCCCGGTGCAGCACCGTGGCGAACGGCAGCCGCACGAGGCCGGTCCGCTCGACGAGGTCGGTGACGGCGCCGGCGATGACGAAGATGCCAAGCCCGATCGCGAGCGGCGCCAGCGTAGCGCCGCCGCTGGCCCAGCCCCAGACGATGGCGACGGCAACGAGGCCGGCAACGCCCGCCGCGAGCAGGCGCTGGGTCACGCCGAGCAGATCGCCGCGCTTCCATGCCAGCATCGGCCCGAACGGCACGGCGAGCAGCAGGAGCGTGAACAACGGCACGAAGGTGAGATTGTAGAAGGGAGCACCGACCGACATCTTGAAATCGGCCAGCATCTCCATCGCCAGCGGATAGAGCGTGCCGAACAGCACGACTGCGCAGGCGACGGTGAGCAGCAAATTGTTCAGCACCAGCGCGCCCTCGCGCGAGATCGGCGCGAACAGCCCGCCCTGCTTCAGCGAGGTCGCGCGACCGGCAAACAGCGACAGGCTGCCGCCGATGAACAGGCAAAGGATCAGCAGGATGAACACGCCGCGGGTCGGATCGGTGGCGAAGGCGTGCACCGAGGTGATGACGCCCGAGCGCACCAGGAAGGTGCCGAGCAGCGACAGCGAGAAGGTCAGGATCGACAGCAGGATGGTCCAGACCTTCAGCGCGTTGCGCTTCTCCATCACCAGCGCCGAGTGCAACAGCGCCGTGCCGGCAAGCCACGGCATCAGCGAGGCGTTCTCGACCGGATCCCAGAACCACCAGCCGCCCCAGCCGAGCTCGTAATAGGCCCAGTAAGAGCCCATCGCGATGCCGAGCGTCAGAAAGATCCAGGCGACCAGCGTCCACGGCCGCACCCAGCGCGCCCAGGCCGCATCGATTCGTCCCTCCATCAGCGCCGCGATCGCGAAGGAGAACGAGATCGAGAACCCGACATAGCCGAGATAGAGCATCGGCGGATGCACGGCGAGACCGATGTCCTGAAGCACCGGGTTGAGATCGCGTCCCTCGATCGGCGGGCTCGCGATGCGCAGGAACGGGTTCGAGGTCACCAGGATGAAGAGATAGAAGGCGCTGGCGATCCAGGCCTGCACGGCCAGCACACGCGCGCGCAGCGACAGCGGCAAATTGTTGCCGAAGGCGGCGACCAATCCGCCGAACAGCGCGAGGATCGACACCCACAGCAGCATCGAGCCTTCATGGTTTCCCCAGACGCCGGTGATCTTGTAGAGCAGCGGCTTCATCGAGTGGGAATTCTCGTAGACGTTGGCGACGGAGAAATCCGAGTCGACGTGCAGCATCACCAGCGCGACGAACGACGCACCGACGAACAGGAGCTGCGCCAGCGCCGTCGAGCGCGCCACGTTCATCAGCGCGTCATCGCGCAAGCGCGCGCCGATCAGGGGCACGATGGACTGGATCAGCGCCAATCCAAGCGCCAGCACCAGTGCGTAATGTCCTGACTCCGCGATCACCGCACCGCTCCTACCGGATTGCCCTGTGCGGTCGTTGCCGCAGGCTTGGCGTCAGAAGGCTTGACGTCAGAAGGTTTGGCGCCACCCGAAGCCTTGTCGTAATCGTCCTTCCAGTGCCCCTGCTTCTTCAGGGCATCGGCGACGTCCTTGGGCATGTAGGTTTCGTCGTGCTTGGCGAGCACGGTGTCGGCCTTGAACACGCCGTTGGCGTCGAGCACGCCCTCGGCGACGACGCCCTGCCCTTCGCGGAACAGATCGGGCAGGATGCCCTTGTAGGCGACGGGCAGCTTGGCGTTGCCGTCGGCGACCTCGAAGCTCACCGCAAGATTGTCGCCGCGCTGAAGCGAGCCGGGCTGCACCAGGCCGCCGAGGCGAAACCGCTTGCCCGGCGCAACGTGCTTCTCGGCGACCATGGTCGGGGTCGAGAAGAACACGATGGAGTCGCGCAGGGCGTTGAGCACCAGCGCGGCCGCGAGCGCGAGCACGGCGAGCGAGCCGCCGATGATGGTCATACGTCGCTGCTTGCGCGTCATGGCGTGTCCGTTTCCTGCTCGTCCCGTCCCGAGATCATCATCCGTCGAGCCCGAGCGTCTTGAGGCCTTCATTGAGCTGGCGTAGCCGCCCGGCATCGTTGGCGACCGCCTGGCGGGCATCCGTCGATGCCCCCATCGCCTTGACGCGATCACCCATCACGAGATAGGCGCGCACCAGGCGGAGCCAGCCCTCGACGTCGTCGCCGTTCTGCTTGAGGCGTGTGGCGAGCCGTTCGACCATGCCCCGGACCATCGCATTGCGATCGCCCTCGTTCATGTCCTTGGACGCCGCGATCGTCTCGTCCGACAGCGCCGGCATCGTACCGCCGCCGACCCGCGCCAGCGAAGACTGCACCAGGGGACGCCACGGCGCGTCCACAGGGGCTTTCGCCAGCAGCGCACGCCAGATGTTGGCGGCATCGTCCTTGCGACCGTCCTGCTCAGCGGCAAGACCGAGAAAATAGTTCGCCTTGGGATCGTCGGCGTTGAGCGCATGGGCGCGCTCGAACTCGCTCTTCGCCTCCGCAGTCACGACACCGTTCGCGGCGGCCGCGATCGCCTCGCCGAGATCGGACCGGCGCTCCGGACTCTCGCCGTTATAGGTGAGCGCGTTGCGATAGGCGCGCACCGCTTCGTCGAATCGGCCGAGCCGCTCCAGCACCGGCGCGAGCACGTTCCAGCCGCGTCCGTCGGTCGGATTCTTTTCCAGATGTTGCTCAACCTGCACGACGAGGTTCTCGAGCGATTGCATACCCGACCCGGATTCGCGGGCCCGCTGCGCCAGGGGAAAATCCTGAAGCCGGGGCGAGCCGAGCGGCATGTAGACGCCGATCGCAACCAGCGGCAGGCCGGCGAGCGCGAGCACGGCCGCCGCGCGGCGCCATTTGACGCTCGATTTCGGCGCGGTTGCCGGTTCGCTGGCGGCTGCGGCGAGCAGCCGGCGGCTGATCTCGACGCGCGCGGCCTCGGCTTCGGGGGCTGCGATCAATCCCGCGGCGAGATCGCGCTCGACCTCGGCCAGCTGATCCTTGTAGACCGCGACTTCTCCGCCATGATTTTGGCTGCCATGATTTTGCGCGCGTCCGCTACGGCCGAGCGGCAGAAGCACGGCGAAAATCGCCGCGACCGTCATCAGCGCGAACACGAACCATAGCGTCATCTGGCAAGCTTCCGGCGGCGCGCGAACTGCGCCCATAGGTGGCTTTACACCACGGCCGGACGATGCGGCAATTGACAATTGTCAATTCGGCGCGACCGGGCACGGTCCCGAAACGGTGAAAATCCAACGGCTTAGCCGATCTCGAAGTCCACGCTTTGAGCGGCGTCCTCGCCGTGCCCGTTGAAGGCCCGCAGGAAATATGTTCCCGGCTCGATGGCGTCAGGCAATCTGATGCGCAATGCCCCGACGGGAACGGGGGATGCAACCCTGGTGACCGTTTCAGGCAGCTGCCGACCGCTTGCCTTCTCGACCAGCACCACCTTCGCGCCGACCATCAGCCTTTGATATTTGGCAACAACGACGCGGTTCTCGATTTCGATGGAGCTGATAAGAGGTTTCATGCGCCCACAGATAGAAATTGCAAAAACTTGCACGGGGACCGTAGGGCTCACCACGCACACCGTCAACTTAAAATTGCGACTGCGAAATTATGCGCCTTGATCAGCTCGCGCGCGACGATTTGCGCTCGCCCGTGGCCGCGTTCTCCGCGGCGCGGCTCATCAGCGAGGCGTAATCGTCGCCGAACAGCACTTGGCAGAAGCGGATCGCAGCCTGCACCTGCTGCTGCCGATAGGTGCGGACCTTGTGATCTGCGGCGCGCAGCGACTGCACCAGCTGCTCGGTCGACCGTTCCACATATTGCTGAAGGTCGGAATAGGTGCGCAGCGTCACCTCGTTGATCGCAAGCTCGCTGGCATAGTTGCGGCAGGTTGCGACGAAATCGATCAGCGCCACGGTTTCCTCGACCTCGGTGCTGTCGATCCGCGCGCCGGGCGGAATGTCCTTCTCGGGGCGCTGGCGCAGGATACGGCGGACGCGGCCTGGAACGCTGTCGATCTCCGATTGCAACGCATTGGAGATGTCGGCGCGGATCGAGGTCAGCTGCTTGCCCCAGGCGGAATCGTTGCGCAGGTCGAGCTCCGTGCGCAGGCCGCGCACGCCGTCATGCAACGCCTTGAGATTGTCGGCGACGTTGTCGAAATGGCCGCGCTTGATGTCCATGCGCAACGCGGCCGCGACACAGGACAAATCATGCAGCGCGATCGTGACAGCGACGCCATAGGGCGTCGCCGCGACGCGGATCTCGTCGTCGGACGCGGCGATCTTGATGGCAAGGCGGATGATCTGCCACCGCGCGGTCATCCGCTGCACGACGATCGACAACGCGAAGGGCAGCATCTGCGGCGTCTGGAGGACGGGAATGTTGAGCGTCGCCATCACAGACGCGATCTGCGCATCGCCGAAGGCGCGCAGGAAGCGCGGCAGCTTCTCGTTCAGGGTGGCGATGGCGTCGCGGACCTGGAGCACGGCGCCGATCGAATAGAGGTCCTCGATCACGTTGGGCGGGCCGACGCGGGCGAGCGCGCGCGACCTGTCGCCGCCGCCGGGCCCCGTCAGCGCAAAGATGGCATCCGCGGCGACCGCCTGGAGCTTCGAGGCGAGGGCCTCGACCTGCCCTGCACCGTCGGCGGCCGGCGTGCGGGCCAGCGCCGCCTCGAATTCGTTCACCTTGTCCGGGGCGCCGTCGCGGCCGAGCCATTGCCAGATCGGCTGCAGCGAGGAGCGGCGGATCTGGCCGACCCGGATCGGCGCTCCTGCCTCGACCAGAAATGGTTCCAGCACCTGGAACAGCAACCGCGACAGATCGTCCGTGCGCGGCGGCGGGGCGTCGTCGGCCTCCGTCTTGCGCACGATCTTGCGCAGCTGCTCGAGCACGAGGGTCGCCACAGCCGTGTCCTGGCCGCGTTCGAGCGCGCGCTCGAACTCCCGCATCAGCAGTGCCTGCGACTGCGGCGGGAGCTGCGCGAGATATTCCCTCAGCCGCTCGATCGATGTCTGGCTCATGCGCCCGGGTAATGCACGGTAAAATGGCGGACATGGGAGACGTCCGGGCGCGATCTTATGAGATCCCCACTTAAGAAGCCGTTTAGGAAGTCGCCCTGAAATAGCTCCGGTTTCGTCCGGATCGGGGGCGCCCAGGCGAAATAACCGCGTCGGAACAAAGGATTATATTCCGGGAAGGATGAGCTCCGCCCGCAGGCCCCCGATCGGCGCGCCGCCCAGCGAGAGGTTCCCGCCGTAGAGCGCGGCAAGGTCGGTGACGATCGACAGGCCCAGCCCCGAGCCGGGCTTGGACTCGTCGAGCCGCTGGCCGCGCCGGGAGACCTGGGTGCGCTCGGCCTCCGACAGGCCACGCCCGTCGTCGTCGACGATGATCCGCAGGCGCGGGCCGGCACCCGCCTGGTGCGGCGTCTCGACCAGGACCTCGATGAAGACCCGGGAGGCTGCCCATTTGCAGGCATTGTCGACGAGATTGCCGACCATCTCCTCCAGATCCTGCCGTTCGCCGCGAAATTTCGCCGAGGGATCGGCCTTGGCCTCGACGAGAATGCCGCGGTCGCGGTGGATCTTCTCCATGATCCGCCGCAGCGCCTCGATGACCGGCGCGACCTCCGTCACGGTCGCGACGACCGAGACCCGCGCCGCGATGCGCGCGCGCTCCAGATGATGGGCGACCTGGTCGCGCATCACGTCCGCCTGCTCCATCACCTTGGCCGCGAAGGGGTCGGCGACATGGGCCCCGGCCTCGTTCACGATCACCGAGAGCGGCGTCTTGATCGCGTGGGCGAGATTGCCGACATGGGTGCGCGCGCGCTCGACGATCTCGCGATTGGCCTCGATCAGCGCGTTGGTCTCGCGCGCCAGTGGCGCGATCTCGACGGGGAATTCACCCTCGAGCCGCTCCGCCCGCCCGGAGCGGATGTCGGCAATGGATTCCGAGATGCGCTTGAGCGGGGCGAGGCCGAAGCGGACCTGGAACACGGTGGTCAGCAGCAGCACGATGCCGAGCGCGGTGAAAGTGCCGCCGAGATAGTAATCGAAGCTCCGCGTCTCGTCGAAAATCTCGGTGTCGTCGCCGGCAACGCTGACCAGATATTTGCCGTCCGCGCCGAGATCGACGGGGCGCTCGACCATCCGCAGATTCTGTCCCTCGGGCCCGTCGACATAGGCGAGGCGAATGCCGGCAGCGGTGAGCTCGGTGCCCTGCTCCTCCAGCTTCGGCAGCTTCTTGTCCCACAGCGAGCGCGAGGAGCGCACCTCGGGCTTCTCGGTGTCGGTGCGCGTGATCTGCCAGTACCAGCCGGACAGCGGCAGCTCGAACAGGGGCTCGCCGAGTGACTGGAACTGGCGGTCCGGCGGCTCGTCGGGGGTCGCGACCTCGGCGATCAGGGTGCGCAGATAGAGATTGAGCCGGCGGTCGAAGGCACGCTCGGTGGCGTTCTTGTAGACCGACGACAGCACGACGCCTGTGATGGCCAGAATCACCACGAGCCAAGCCGTCGCCGACAGGAACAGGCGGTTGGCAAGCGAGCTAGCGGCCATCGGAAGGGTCCCGGCAGGCGCAGGATGGCAGGGCGTCGGACGTCATGACCGGACCAAGGCCCCTGTTCGGCCTCCCGTCAAGGGACCTCAGGCGCCCGGCGCCGGCGGCGGGGTCAGCAGATAGCCGAGGCCGCGGACGGTCTGGATGATGTCGACGTCCAGCTTCTTGCGGATGCGGCCGACGAACACCTCGATGGTGTTGGAGTCGCGGTCGAAATCCTGGTCGTAGAGGTGCTCGACCAGCTCGGTGCGGGACACGACGCGCCCGGAATGGTGCATCAAATAGGCCAGAAGCCGATATTCGTGCGAGGTCATCTTGACGGGATTGCCGGAGACGCTGACCCGTCCGGTCCTGGTGTCGAGCGTGACGGGGCCGCAGCTCAATTCGCTCTGGGCATGGCCGGTGGAGCGGCGCAGCAGGGCGCGGATGCGGGCCAGCACCTCCTCCAGATGGAACGGCTTTGCGACATAGTCGTCGGCGCCGGCATCGAACCCCTGCACCTTGTCGCTCCAGCGGTCGCGCGCGGTGAGGATCAGGACCGGCATGGTGCGGCCGTTGCGGCGCCAGGCCTCCAGCACCGAGATGCCGTCCTTCTTCGGCAGGCCGATGTCGAGCACGACGGCGTCGTAGGGCTCGTTGTCGCCGAGATAGTGCCCCTCCTCTCCGTCGAAGGCGCGGTCGACGACGTAACCGGCGTCGGTCAGCGCCTTGGTGAGCTGGCGATTGAGATCGGGGTCGTCCTCAACAACGAGCAGGCGCACGCTTCTCTCCAGACATAGGCCGCATGAACACCGCACCACATGAGCAATTCCGGCGTGAACTGAATATGAACGCGGGGAACCGGATGCGTTACTTTTTGGTCATATCCGATCTGTTCGCGGCAGAAGCGACTGCGCCCGCCAGGCCACCGGACGAACCGGCGGCGTGGCGGGCGCAATGTGCCGCGTTACGCGGCGAGTCGAAAGCCTGAACCTCCTAGGGCGCCTCTTGGGGCCCGGCCGTCAGGTCCGGAAGAACACGAACCAGATGACGGCGAGGATCAGGATCGCAAGCCCGGTCGAGATGGCGAGCAGCGCGGCGACCGACGGCCCAGGTTCGCCCTGGCGCGCCTCGGTTGCAGTTTCGACGATCTGATGCTGGTCTCGCGTGGTTGCCATGATGCCCTCAATCTCTGGATGTCGCCTCCGGTGACCGCGACCTCCTCGCAGCCCACTGTCCCGGGCCAACGCGTGATTGGATACGATGTTCCGGCTTTTGCCTCCCGATGGCGCAGCAACCACGCCCCCGGCGACCGGTTAACGCAGTTGCAGGATTTCATGCCGGACCGTGTATGATTCGCTGTTCCCCGATGGTATCCTCGTAAGTCTGTCCTTGTTGCGTTTGGAGTAGCCCATGGCCCCCCGCGCCAATTGGAAGGGTTTTCTGCGTCTGTCGCTCGTGACCTGTCCGGTCGCGCTGTATCCGGCCACTTCGGATACCGAGAAGGTTTCGTTCAACCAGATCAACCGCAAGACCGGCCACCGGATCAAGTACCTCAAGGTCGACGCCGAGACCGGTGACGAGGTGACGTCCGAGGACATCGTCAAGGGCTACAAGGTCGACACCGACACGTACATCGAAGTCACCAAGGACGAGCTCGACGACATCGCGCTCGATTCCACGCACACGATCGACATCGACGAGTTCGTGCCGAAGACCGACATCGACAACCGCTATCTGATCCGCCCCTATTACCTCGTGCCCGACGGCAAGGTCGGCCACGACGCCTATGCGGTGATCCGCGAGACCATCCGCAGCATGGACAAAGTCGCGATCGGCCGCGTGGTGCTGACCAACCGCGAGCACATCATCGCGCTGGAGCCGCTCGAGAGCGGCCTGATGGGCACGCTGCTGCGCTACCCCTACGAGGTGCGCGGCGAGAAGGAGTATTTCGACGAGATCCAGGACGTGAAGCTGACAAAGGACATGCTCGATCTCGCCAAGCACATCGTCGAGAAGAAATCCGGCGCGTTCGAGCCCGAATTGTTCGAGGATCATTACGAGACCGCGCTGATCGACCTCATCAACAAGAAGCGATCGGGCGCGCCGATCGCGGCAAAGGCCACGCCGAAGACCGGCGGCAACGTCATCAATCTGATGGACGCGCTGAAGAAGAGCATCGCGAACGAGAAGGATGCGCCCGCGGCGAAGGTCGTCAAGGAGACCGTCAAGGGCAAGAAGCCGAAGAAGCGCGTCGAGGGCCAGCGCGAGATGCTGCTGCCGATCTCAGGCAAGGGCGGCAAGGACGCTGCTGCTGCGAAGGCTGCGCCCAAGGACGCGGCGAAGAAGGCCGCCGACAAGCCGGCACGCGCACCGGCGCGGGCCAAGAAGGCCGGATAGACGCATCGACGCCGCCATCGCGCCGTGACGTCACCCCTCACCTCGCGGCCGGCCTGAGATGCCCTGGTCGACGGCGTTCGACGATCCCGTTCGCGTCGATGGCAAGCGCAAGCTGCTGACGCTGCAGCAGGCGGCGGACTACATCATGCGGCTCCCTGCGGACGCACAGCACGAAGCCCACTGGCAGACCGCGATCGAGACCTTGATCAACGCAGCCGAGACCGGCGGCGGCTGGATCATGTTCGCCCGCATCGCGATGTTGCGGGCACTGCATGCGGACGGCCGCGGCGGATGAGCGCCGATCGGCATTCCCCGCAAGCAACGTTGCCGACGGTGACGAACAGGCTCAACAAACCGTTAAGCGGCACGCTCGTTTCCGCTACGTCCTGACGGACGCCGCGGCTGCCGCCCGCCCTTTGCGAGGGTTTGCCGATTTGCATCCATTTGAATGGACCGGTGGAACCTTAACTTAATGAATGCCGTCGTATGTGACGGAAGCGCGACCACCCTGGGCTTATTTCTCCTGGCGCGCAGAAAAATCTATTCGATCGATTTACGAGTCCGAAAACGACGCGGCCATACATTGGATCGGATGAACAGGAGCTGGCAATGAGTTTGCTTAGGTCTTTCCTTGCCGACGAGACTGGCGCCACCGCCATTGAATACGGCCTGATCGCCGCCGGCATCGCGCTGGCCATCGTGACCGTCGTGAACAACACGGGCAGTCAGCTCCTCAACAACAAGTTCAACTCGATCAGTTCGTCGCTGAAGTAACGGGCGCGCTGTCACGGCCGGTCTGGCCTGGCGCGACGTTCATGCATGCGCTGACTTCGGCACGGCCTCAGGCCGCGCTGTGGGCTGTGCTCTCTCCCCGTCACTGCGAACGAAGCGGAGCAATTCAGAGTCCTTCCTGGGAGGGATTCTGGATTGCTTCGTCGCTGCGCTCCTCGCAATGACGGAGTGTGAGCGACCACGCTCCCCTGCCATTCACATTTCAAACAGCAGACGCATCTTCGCGCTCTCGCGGCGGCGTTCGCCCGAGCTTTGCTCTTCGCTTTCGCCCCTCATCAAGAAAGGGCGCAGGGAAGGCCGGGCGCCGGCTGGCACCCGAAGTCCCGTGTGCGGATAAACGCGCACGGTGTGGACCACAGGTGATGCCGGTCGCCCGGCCTTCCCTGCGCGGATGGTTTTAACGGTGTCCTTCGTGCTCTCCCCGGGGAGCGATGCACTATTGCCCCCGTCGCCCTATCGATCGCTGATGCGCGCGCCCGGTCGGGCCGCTGCATCACCACAGGACTTGACGCACAGACCCCGGGCGTCAGGACCACACGACTTCTCCGTCCGCGCACATCTTCGCTCGTATCCTCCACGGCTGGCGTGCGCTCGCCGTCGAGGCCGAACGAAGACGCTGTCAGCGCCGAGTCGTACCGCGCGAGCGGCTGCTCACGGTCTCCCGCCCTGCAACCCACCCGACGCGCCGACGCCGTCGCGGCCACCGCATCCCAACCCGCGTCCCGTGACGGTCGCGAAACGCCCCTCGTGGCGGGCCGGGATGTGCAGGGTTGTACGGCAAAACAGAATTTCCGTAAATACGAATATTTTGAAGGCCGGCGATTGACCCAGCACTGGGGTGTTTTGACCGTCGGGCAGCGCTAGGGATCGTAGCCCGGTCCGCTCGCCATGTCGGACCGAGGCGGGCGACGGCGCTTTGACGGCCATGCGAGTCCTGATACTCTTCTGCATGGCGTCGCGCGACGCGCCATGCCGTCAATCGGTGAACCAGAGACGTTTGAAGGATGCGGATGAGACGCGTGGCGCTCCTGGCTCTCGGCCTCATGTTTGCCGGCATCTGGCCGCACGACGGCGCGAGAGGACAGACTTCGGCCCCTCCGCCGGTCTCGCTTGCGCCGCCCGATGCATCGCCGCCGCGCGCAGGCGCCAAGAATTCGAGACTTCCGCCGGCGACGGCCGGCAGAGCTTCGACATCCGTGATCGGTGAGCCTGCACCGGCGCCAAATCCGGCCGCCGACTACGACGGCTTCAGCGCCGTCGACGACAATGACACGCCGAGCCAGGTGACGCCGCCCGTGAGGTCACGCGCGGCAAAGGGCGGGAAGTCCAATCCGGATGCGAATAGCTCCGCCGATCCCTCATCGATCGATCAGGAAGACGAGGCATTGAAGCGAAAGCTGACGATCTGCAAAAACTGCAAATAGCAACGTTTGGTGCCCGGATGGAGTGCGGCGAAATCCGGGTGCAGTTCCAACAGACGCAATTGCCCTAGATTACGCCTTCGCTCTCGGAGCTACGGCGGATGCTGCGCCCCGGCTACAGCCTGCTGCATCGAACCGACGCTGCTTCGTAGCCCGAATGGAGTGCAGCGAAAACCGGGATCGGCTTCGGCGCACTGTTTCGCCGGCAGGCGCGGCCGCCTTCGCGAAAATCAAGCTGTTCTCAAGAAAAACAGGAGCCCGTCCGAAGGCATCCGTCAAGCCGGCACAGCCATCCCGGCCTACAGACAAGGTCGTCTGCCGTCCGCCCCGGCATCGCGAAAGCGTCACGATACCGCCGCACGGCCTGTTTCGACGATCACGCAAGCGAGAAGCGCACATGGCTGTCACAGCAAATTTCTCCGCCGGAATTCTCACCGTCCTTGGCAACGGCTACAACAACACGGTCTTGTTGGGCCGCAACGCGGCCGGGACGATCGTCGTCAACCATGGCGCGGTCGCAGTCAAAGGCGGCCCCGCGACGGTCGCCAACACCAAACTGATCCAGGCCTTTGGCCAGGACGGCAACGACATCATCACGATCGACGAGAGCAACGGCGCAATGCCTGCGGCGAACCTGTTCGGTGGCGCCGGCAACGATACGCTGACCGGCGGATCCGGCGGCGACATGCTGTTCGGGCAGTCCGGCAACGACACGCTGCTCGGCAAGGGCGGCAACGATTTGCTGTTCGGCGGCGCGGGCAATGACGTCCTGATCGGCGGCGACGGCGACGACCGGATGTTCGGTGAAGCCGGCAACGACCGCATGATCTGGAACCCCGGTGACGACAGCGACCTGATGGAAGGCGGCGAAGGCATCGACACCGCCGAGGTGAACGGCGGCAACGGCAGCGAGATCTTCACCATCACGGCCAACGGCACGCGCGTGCGCTTCGACCGCCTCGACCCGGCGCCGTTCTCGCTGGACATCGGCACCACTGAGAACCTCGTGGTCAAAGCCAATGGTGGTGACGACGTCATCACCGCATCCGGCAACCTCGCCGCGCTCATCAACCTGACGCTCGATGGCGGGGCCGGCAATGACACCATCCTCGGCGGCAACGGCGCCGACCGCCTGCTGGGCGGCGACGGCAACGATTTCATCGATGGCAACCAGGGCAACGACACCGCCCTGCTCGGCGCCGGCAACGACACCTTCCAGTGGGACCCGGGCGACGGCAGCGACAAGGTGGACGGACAGGCCGGAGCCGACACAATGCTGTTCAACGGCTCGAACATCGGCGAGACCATCAGCCTTGCCGCGGCCGAGTGCGGACGCACCCTGCTGACCCGCGATGTCGCCAACATCACGATGGACCTGAATGGCATCGAGACCATCACGATCAACGCGCGCGGCGGCAGCGACAACATCGTTGTCCACAACCTGGCTGGAACCGACGTCAAGCAGGTCAATGTCGATCTCGGCTCGGCCGGGACCGGCGACGGTGCGGCGGATACGATCACGCTCGAGGGGACGCGCGGCGCCGACACGATCGAGGTGTCCGGCTCGGGCACTTCGGTTGCGGTCGCGGGACTGCCGGCTGCGCTCGCCATCACCAATGCGGAAGGCGCGAACGATGCGCTCGTGATCGAAGGTCTCGGCGGCAACGACATGATTTCGGCGGCCGCGCTTGCCGCCGGAATCGTGCGCCTGACGATCGATGGCGGCGCCGGCAACGATACGATCCTCGGCAGCGGTGGCAGCGACACGTTGATCGGCGGCGACGGCAATGATTTCGTCGACGGCAATCAGGGCAACGACGTCGCCCTGCTGGGCGCCGGCAACGATATCTTCCAGTGGAATCCGGGCGACGGCAGCGACACCGTCGAGGGCGGCACCGGCCTCGACACGCTGCGATTTTTCGGCGCCAACATTACCGAGAACCTCGCCATTGCCGCGAATGGCGATCGCGCCCTGCTCACGCGCGACGTCGCAAACATCACGATGGACCTGCACGGCGTCGAGCACGTCGATATCCACGCGTTGGGCGGCACCGACCACATCACGGTGGGCGATCTGACCGGGACCGACGTGACGCGGGTGAACATCGACCTCGGCGGTTCAACCGGAACGCCCGACGGCGCGGCCGATACCGTCACGGTCGATGCGACCCAGGGCGCCGACACGTTCGGCGTCAGCGGTAACGCCGGCGGCGTGACGGTGTTCGGCCTGCATGCGACCACCCACCTCACCTCCATGGACGCGACCGATCAGCTGACGCTCAACGGCCTCGGCGGTGACGACGTCATCGACGCGAGCGGCTTGGCTGCCGGCGTGCTGCAACTGACGATCAACGGCGGCACTGGCAACGACACCATTCGCGGCAGCCAGGGTGATGATTTGATCAGCGGCGGCGACGGCAACGACGTCGCGCTGATGGGCGCGGGCAACGACACCTTCGTCTGGAATCCGGGCGACGACAACGACACGATCGAGGGTCAGGGCGGCACCGACACCCTGCTGTTCAACGGTGCCAATATCGCCGAAACGATCAACATCTTCGCCAACGGCGACCGTGCCGAGCTGACGCGCGACGTCGCCTCGATCACGATGGACACGCACGGCGTCGAGACGATCGCGTTCAACGCCCGCGGCGGCGCCGACACGATCAATGTCGGCGACATGAGCGGCACCGACGTGACCGAGGTCAGGATCGATCTGGGCGCCGTTCCCGGCACCGCCGGCGGCGACGGCGCGGACGACAAGATCGTGATCAACGGCACCACCGGAGACGACGTCATCACGCTTTCGCTCAACAGCAACGGCGCGCTGGTGATCGACGGCCTGGCAAGCCAGGTCGTGATCGAGAATTTCGACTTCAACGACACCATCACCATCAACGGTCTGGGCGGCGACGACGTGATCGAGGCGTCGGGCGTCGGTCCCGGCGGGCCGCACCTCGTTCTCGACGGCGGCGGCGGCGACGACGTGCTCATCGGCAGCGCGGGCAACGACACGCTGCTCGGCGAGTTCGGCGACGATGTGCTGATCGGCGGCGGCGGCATCGACGTGCTGGACGGAGGTCCCGGCGACAACATCGTGATCCAGTCGTTGCTCGCCCATGCGAATATCTACGCGGGCACGCTGGTCTGAGCATTCGAAGCCGGCACCGCAGGAGAATGGGAGAGCGCCGCCGGATGCCTGCGGCGTTCAGGTCAGCTCCCTTGGCCCGCCCGGCGTTTCGATCCGGGCGCGATAGCGCAGTTTCGATCCCCTGACGATGTCGGGCGGCCGGTCTATCGTCAACGCACGATACAGCGTCTCCAAGGCGACGGGCTCCGGATGCTCGAGCGTGAAGGACGTCAGCCGCGCCCCCAGATCGGCTATTGCGGCCATCGAGCGGGGTTTGCCACGCCTGTCTATGATCGAGGGAGCAGCTCCGTCGAGAGGGAGAGATCCGTCATTCGGAATGGTGAAGTCGAACGAAGGGTCGGCCGCAGGAAGCGCGACCTTCGCGCCGAAGATCTCTCCCCGGCGGGCGATGATCGAATCGATCATGTCGGTTCTCGCGACCCAGCCCCGCAAGCGGCGGCCCTCGTCCCAATCGGACCTGACCTGGTCCTGATCGTCCAGGCCGAACCAGCGCGGGCGACCCGGCGCATCGGCCTCGGGGTCGAGCGCCACGATTTCCAGATAGACCGTGTCACCGAGCTGAAGCAGGTGATTATGGGTGCCCATATAGGCGTGGCGTTGTCCGAACGGAATATCGAGATCGAGGCAGTTTCGAACGTGGAGGACGCCTTCGGCCAAGCTCGGAGCGATGACCGTGATATGATCGAGCTTCAGCATCGTTCGGGATTCCGCGTCGAAATTGCCGCATCATGCAATCATCCTCTCCGGCTGACAACGTCGTCGCCCAGCTCCGACATCCGGATGAGCCGTTCCGATTCCGAGCGAACGGAGCCGCCGCAACATTCATCACGAGGGCCGTGACTTACTGGCGACGGTGTGGCTTGGCGACGCCCTCCTGCATGGCTGACCTACCGCATCCGCGCCGCGCTTCGCTTTACCGTCCAGCCGATTCCTGATCCTCTCTGCCTAACCAGCCGGGCCAACCGGCAAGCCCTAAGGGAGAGAGACGCCATGAAGCTCGGCACCGCGATTGCGGAAATCATGAAGCGCGAGGGGATCGAGATCCTCTGCGGCTATCCGGTCAACCACCTGATCGAGCATGCGGCCAAGGCCGAGATCCGCCCCGTGATGGTGCGGCAGGAGCGCGTCGGCGTGCACATGGCGGATGCGATCTCGCGGGTGACGTCGGGACGCACGATCGGCGCGTTCTGCATGCAGCATGGGCCGGGCGCGGAGAACGCGATGGGCGGCGTCGCGCAATGCTACGGCGAATCCGTTCCCGTGCTGGTGCTGCCGATGGGCTATCAGCGCCGGCTTGCGCATATCGAGCCGAACTTCAATTCCAGCGAGGCGATGAAGCCGTTTTCGAAATCCTCCGAGCCGATCATCCTGGCTGCGGAGGTCGCCAACATCTTTCGCCGTGCCTTCACCAAGCTGAAGAACGGCCGCGGCGGGCCCGTGATCGTCGAGATCCCCGCCGACATGTGGAACGAGGAGGTGCCGGAGCCCCTGAACTACACCCCGGTGCTGCGCACGCGCTACGGCGCCGACCCCGTGCATGTGAAGGAGGCGGCCGCCCTGCTCGTGGGCGCCAAGCGTCCCGTGATCTATGCCGGCCAGGGCGTGCATTATGCGCAGGCCTGGCCGCAATTGAAGCGCCTTGCCGAGCGGCTGGCGATTCCCGTCACCACCAGCCTCGGGGGCAAATCGTCGTTCCCGGAAACGCATCCGCTCTCGCTCGGCTCCGGCGGGCTCGCGATGCCGCGCGCGGTGCCGAAATTCCTCGCGGATGCCGACGTCATCTTCGGCTTCGGCTGCTCCTTCACCGAGACCAGTTTCGGCGTCGCGATGCCGAAGGGCAAGACCGTCATCCACTCCACGCTCGATCCCAATCATCTCAACAAGGACGTCGAGGCCAGGATCGGCCTCGTCGGCGATGCCGGCCTCGTGCTCGACGCGCTGCTGGAGGAGATCGGCAAGACCGTCACCGCGGATCGCGATGCCTCCGCCGTCGCGGCCGAGATCGCGGCCTCGCACAAGGAGTGGCTGGCGAAATGGATGCCGAAGCTCACCAGCAACGACGCGCCGCTCAGCCCCTATCGCGTGCTGTGGGACCTCCAGCACACCGTCGACATCAACAACACCATCATCACCCATGATGCCGGCAGCCCGCGCGACCAGCTCTCGCCGTTCTGGAAATCAGTCGAACCCCTCACCTATCTCGGCTGGGGCAAGACGACGCAACTCGGCTATGGCCTGGGTCTCGCGATGGGCGCAAAGCTGGCAAAACCCGACAAGCTCTGCATCAACGTCTGGGGCGATGCGGCGATCGGCTTCACGGGCATGGATTTCGAGACCGCGGTGCGCGAGCGCATCCCGATCATGTCGATCCTGCTCAACAATTTCTCGATGGCGATCGAGTTGAAGGTGATGCCGGTCTCGACCGAGAAATATCGCTCGACCGACATTTCCGGCGACTATGCCGCGATGGCGCGCGCCTTCGGCGGTTACGGCGAGCGGGTGACGAAGCCTGAGGACATCATCCCCGCGATCAAGCGCGGCATTCAGAAGACGAAAGAAGGCGTGCCGGTGCTGCTGGAATTCATCACCAGCAAGGAAACCGAGGTATCGCGGCCGGGGACCTGAGGCGAGCCGAGCACTGGCTCCGGCCGCAGGAGATGTGATAATCCGGCCCCGTGCCGCGCCTGTCGCGGCATCAGGCCGGATTAGGAATGACCACCCCTTCCAACGACATTGAGCAACTCAAGCGGCAATTGCAGTTGGCCGCGACCGAGAACGCGCGGCTGCGCGATCGGCAAAACGCCAGCGCCGAGATCCTGCGCACCATCGCGGCCTCCCCGTCGGATGCAAGGCCGGTATTCGCGGCGATTGCGTCGAGCTCGAAGCGCCTGCTCGGCGGCTTCTCCGCCACCGTGCTTCAGTTCATCGGCGACGAGCTGCATCTCGTGGCGTTCACGCCGACCAGTCCGGAAGCGGACGAAGGGCTGAAGGCCTCGTTCCCACGGCGGATCGAGGATTTTCCGACTTTTGCCCTCGTTCGTGACGGAGAGACGATCCAGTTTCCCGACAGCGAGGCCGATGACGTGCCGGAGCTGAACCGGAATTTGGCGCGGCTCCGCGGCTTTCGCAGCGTGCTGTTCATGCCGCTGATGAACCGGGGCACGCCGGTCGGCATGATCAGCGTCACGCGGGCCGAGCCCGGCGCGTTCGCGCCCGATCTCGTGGAGCTGCTCCAGACCTTTGCCGACCAGGCCCTGATCGCGATCGAGAATGCGCGCCTGTTCAACGAGACGCGCGAGACGCTGCAGCGGCAGACTGCCACCGCCGACATTCTGAAGGTGATGGCGGCATCGCCCTCCGACGTGCAGCCGGTGTTCGACGCCATCGCCGCCAACGCCAACCGGCTGATCGGCGGCTTCTCCACCGCAGTGCTGCGCTATGTCGACGGCGCGGCACACCTTGCAGCGTTCACGCCGACCGATCCCGCCGGCGATCGCGTGCTCCAGGCTTCGTTTCCGGTGCCGTTCGCGCAGTTTCCGCCCTACCGGCTCGTGGCCCATGGTGCTGCGGCACAGCTCCCGGACACCGAACTCGAACCGGCCGCGCGCGACATCGCGCGTGCCCGCGGCTACCGCAGCATGCTGTTCGCGCCGCTGATGAGCGAGGGCGAGGCGATCGGCATCATCATCGCGACGCGGCGCGCGACCGGCAGCTTCGCGGAGCATCATGTGCGGCTGCTCCAGACCTTCGCCGACCAGGCGGTGATCGCGATCAAGAATGTCAGCCTGTTCAACGCCACGAGGGAGGCGCTGGAGCGACAGACCGCGACCGCCGACATCCTCAAGGTGATCGCGGCCTCGCCCGCGGACGTCACGCCGGTGTTCCAGGCGATCTCCGACAGCGCCAAGGCGCTGGTCGGCGGACACTCCTCCACCGTCACCCGCGTCATCGACGGCATGCTGCATCTGGCCGCATTCACCACCGACAATGCGGCCGGCAATTCGGAGCTGCTCAGCTCGTTCCCGGCGCCGCTTGCGGCATCTGGCATTCACAGCCGGGTCGCGACGAGCGGCGCGTTCGCCTTCCGCAGCGACATGCAGAACGAGCCTGACCTCACCGAGGCGATGCGCGAGCTGGCGCGGACGCGCGGCTATCGCAGCATCCTCGTGATCCCGATGCTGCGCGACGGCATCGCCATCGGCACCATCGGCGTGACGCGGCCCGAGGCCGGCGCTTTCCCCGACAAGGCGATCAGCCTGCTCAAGACCTTCGCCGACCAGGCGGTGATCGCGATCAGAACACGCGGCTGTTCAACGAGGTGCAGGACCGCACGCGGGAGCTTGCCAGATCGCTCGACGATCTGCGCGCGGCGCAGGACCGTCTGGTCCAGACCGAGAAGCTGGCCTCGCTCGGCCAGCTCACCGCCGGCATCGCGCACGAGATCAAGAACCCGCTCAACTTCGTCAACAATTTTGCCTCGCTCTCGGCCGAGCTGACGGACGAGCTGAAGGAGGCGCTGGCGCCGGTTCGGCTCGCGGACGATGTCCGCGGCGAAGTCGACGAGCTGACGGAGCTTTTGAAGGACAATCTGCAAAAGATCGTGCAGCACGGACGGCGCGCCGATTCCATCGTCAAGAACATGCTGCTGCATTCGCGCGAGGGCGGCGGCGAGCATCGGCTGAGCGACGTCAACGCGCTGGTCGAGGAGAGCCTCAACCTCGCCTATCACGGCGCGCGCGCCGAGAAGCCGCAATTCGACGTGACGCTGAAGCGCGAATTCGATCCGGCGGCAGGCTCCGCCGAATTGTTTCCGCAGGAGATCACGCGGGTGCTCTTGAACCTGATCTCGAACGGTTTTTACGCGGTGACGAAGCGCAAGGCGGACAACGGCGCCGGCGGCTACGAACCGGTCGTGACCGCCACCACGCGCGACCGCGGCGATCACATCGAGATCCGCATCCGCGACAACGGCACCGGCATTCCGGACGAGGTCAAGGCGAAGATGTTCAATCCGTTCTTCACCACCAAGCCGGCCGGCGAAGGCACCGGCCTCGGATTGTCGATGAGCCACGACATCATCGTGAAGCAGCACGGCGGCACGATCGACGTCGCGTCCGAGCCGGGCAAGTTCACCGAGTTCACGATTGTGCTGCCGCGCAAGAGCAGCTTCGCGGATCGAGGCAGCTAGCCCCCTACTCCGCCATCTCGACGTGCTTGGTGACGGTGGGGCCGGCCAGCGGCCGCTCCTCCATCATGATGAGGCAGAGCGCGGCGGTGGTCATCAGCGCGGTCGCGGCACCGAAGACGTAGCGGAAGGCGTGGCGCATGTCGTCGGCGGGAATGGCGACGGCACCGGCGGCATGATGCTCGCCGGCCAGCGGAACGTCGGCGCCGAGCGCGATCAGCAGGATCGCCGCGAAGGCCGCGACCGTGAACGAGGACATCAGCGAGCGGAAGAAGTTCATCGCACCCGTGATGGTGCCGACTTGCGGACGCGCCACCGAGTTCTGCAGCGAGACCACGCAGACCGGGAAGGTCGTACCGAGCCCGAGCGCGAACGCGGCCATTAGCGTCAAGAGGCCCCACAGCGGCAGGGTGGTCAGCGTGAGGCCGAGGCCGCACAGCGCGGCCCAGGACGTGCCGACGATCGCGACGCGCTTGTAATGCTTGGCGCGCGCCATGGTACGGCCGGCGATCGCCGCGCCGCAAGTCGAGACCGCCGCGAGCGGGATCAGTGCAAGACCCGCCTCGCTGGCGCTGAGGTGATAGACCTGCTCGTAATAGAGCGGCAGCTGCACGGTGAGACCCGTGATCGCCCCTAAGCCGCAGCCGCCGGCCGTCAGCGCGAACGGCGCGACCGATCCCGTCAGCAGCTTCAGCGGCAGGAACGGCTCGTCGGCGCGGCGCGCGTGCCAGACGAAGGTGACCGCGAGCGCGACGGCGCCGCCCACCATCGCAATCACAGTCGGCGACAGCCACGGAAAACGCGTGCCGCCCCAGGTCAGCACCAGCATGAAGACAACCGCGGAGGCCATCAATAAGACGCCGCCGAGCCAGTCGACCTTGCGCTTGCGGTGGAACACCGGGATCTTCTTCATCTTCGGCAGCAGCATCACGATGGCGGCGGCCGCGATCGGCAGGTTGATCCAGAAGATCATCGACCAGTGCAGATGCTCGGCGAACACGCCGCCGATCACCGGACCGAGGATGCCGCCGACCATCCACACGCTGGAGAAATAGGCCTGGTACTGCCCGCGCTCGCGCGGTGAGACGACGTCGGAGATCACGGTCTGCACGACAGGCATGATGCCGCCGCCGCCGAGGCCCTGCAGGCCGCGCGCCAGAATCAGCATCGGCATGTTCGGGGCGATCGCGCACAACACGGAGCCTGCGACGAACAGGCTCAGCGAGGTGATGATCATGGCCTTGCGGCCGTAGATGTCGCTCAGGGTGCCGAACACCGGCGCAACGGCTGTCGAGGCGAGCAGATAGGCGGTGATGACCCAGGACAGGTTCGAAACATCCTGGAATTGGCGCCCGATGGTCGGCAGCGCGGTCGCCACGATGGTCTGGTCGAGTGCCGCGAGGAACATCGTGACCATCAGGCTGATGACGATGGTCCGGACTTCGTCCTGGGACAGCGGCGCCGGCGGCGCGAGCGAGGGCGCGTCATCGACGCTCAAGACCTCGCTCGGAAGGCGCGACAGCTCGTCTGCGATATCGTCAGGCAACGCCTGAATGTCGGCAGAACTACTCTGCCGGTCGAACTTGTTCATCTCGATCGGAAGCCGTGAGGCGGCGCAACGCCGCGAAGGATTCGTTCTATGCCGAGAATGTAGGGAAGAATGTTCTTCTCGGGCAGGCACCGCGGCGCATGGGTGCATCCCACCGCCGGGTCATCGCGCAGACGTGAACCGGGCCGGACGGCAGATCAGTCCTTCGGGCGTCGCTTCAGGCGTGCCCGTTTCGGCAGCTGCGCCGGCCATTGCACGATGTGGTGCTCTAGCTCCTCGTCCGGGATCTCCTCTTCGCTGCCCTCGACCCGGCCGCGCACGGAGACGCCGGCCTCATGCACGGTGTTGGGATCGCCGGAGATCAGCGGATGCCACCAATAGAGATCGCGCCCTTCGGCGACGAGCTTGTAGCCGCAGCTCGGCGGCAGCCAGTTCAGGGTGCGGACATTGGCCGGGGTCAGGCGGACGCAGTCCGGAACCTTGGCGGAACGATTCGGGTAATCCTTGCAGCCGCAGGTGCCGGCATCGAGCAGCTTGCAGCCGACATGGGTGAAATAGATGTCGCCGGTGTCCTCGTCCTCGAGCTTGTTCAGGCAGCAGCGGCCGCAGCCGTCGCACAGGCTTTCCCATTCGGCCGCCGACAGCTGCTCCAACGTCTTGGTTTTCCAGAAGAATTCTTCCTGGCCTGATGGTCGTTTGGGAGCTGCGGTCATGCGCCTCAACAAGGGTTCGAAAGAGCTACGGCTGACGCCATCTAGGGCGTGCGGCCCTGGTGCCGCAAGCGACGCCTCCGCGAGGCCCGTAATGAACCGGGGTCAATTAGGCCTGTTGTTCAAAATCGCGAGCCTGACCATTGGTTTATAGGCCCTGCTCGGCTAGAAGGAACAGCAAGTCCCCTCGGACGCTTGCCGGGCGCCTTGGGTTTGCCGCAACATTCCCGCAAGACGTCTCGGTGCCGCCCCGGCCGGGTGCTTGAACGCTGTCGAACCGAGCCTCAAGGGTTCCAGGTGGTCCAGAACACACCATCCAACTGGAAGAGCCGCGTCCGGAATTTCTTTCTGGACCTCGACGCGCGCATTGATTCCTCGCTGTTCTCCTCGGCCAAGGGCATCCGCGAGCTCTACGAGCGCTACTCGACCTTCATGGACCGGTTCTATGTCGGGCGCTGGAAGCGCTGGGTGTTCATCGAGCCGCTGTCGGAAGCCGCGACCCTCGGCCTCGGCGGCCTGGTCGTGATGCTCACGCTCGCCATCCCCGCCTTCCGCGAGACCGCGGACGAGGACTGGCTGAAGAAGTCCGACCTCGCGGTGAGCTTCCTCGACCGCTACGGCAACCCGATCGGCAGCCGCGGCATCAAGCACAACGACTCGATCCCGCTGGAAGATTTTCCAGACGTGCTGATCAAGGCGACGCTGGCGACCGAAGACCGCCGCTTCTACGAGCATTTCGGCATCGACATCGCCGGCACCGCGCGCGCGCTCGTCACCAACGCGCAGGCCGGCGGCGTCCGCCAGGGCGGCTCCTCGATCACCCAGCAGCTCGCGAAAAACCTGTTCCTGAGCAACGAGCGCACCATCGAGCGCAAGGTCAACGAGGCCTTCCTCGCGGTCTGGCTGGAATGGCGCCTGACCAAGAACGAGATCCTCAAGCTGTATCTGGACCGCGCCTATATGGGCGGCGGCACCTTCGGCGTCGACGGCGCCGCGCATTTCTACTTCAACAAATCCGCGCGCGACGTGACGCTGGCGGAGGCCGCGATGCTCGCCGGCCTGTTCAAGGCGCCGACGAAGTACGCGCCGCACATCAACCTGCCTGCCGCCCGTGCCCGCGCCAACGTCGTGCTCGACAACCTCGTCGATGCCGGCTTCATGACCGAGGGCCAGGTGTTCGGCGCCCGCCGCAATCCAGCCTTCGCCGTCGACCGCCGCGACGAGGCCTCGCCGAACTACTATCTCGACTACGCCTTCGACGAGATGCGCAAGCTGGTCGACACTTTCCCGAAGTCCTACACCGAGCGCGTCTTCGTGGTGCGCCTTGCGATCGACACCAACGTGCAGAAGGCCGCGGAAGACGCGATCGAGAACCAGCTGCGCCAGTTCGGCCGCGACTACCACGCAACGCAGGCTGCGACCGTCGTCTCCGATCTCGACGGCGGCATCCGCGCCATGGTCGGTGGCCGCGATTACGGCGCGAGCCAGTTCAACCGCGCCACCGACGCCTATCGCCAGCCAGGATCATCGTTCAAGCCTTACGTCTACACCACGGCGCTGCTGAACGGCTTCACGCCGAACTCGATCGTGGTCGACGGCCCGGTCTGCATCGGAAATTGGTGTCCGCAGAACTATGGCCATTCCTATTCCGGTTCGGTGACGCTGACGCAGGCGATCACGCGCTCGATCAACGTCGTGCCGGTGAAGCTGTCGATCGCGATCGGCCAGAGAAACGAGCCCAAGGCGCAGAACCCGGCCAAGGTCGGGCGCGCCAAGATCGTCGAGGTCGCGCGCCGCTTCGGCCTCAAGGCGCCGCTGCCCGACACGCCGTCGATGCCGATCGGCTCAGACGAAGTCACCGTGATGGAGCACGCCGTCGCCTATGTGACCTTCCCGAACCGGGGCAAGTCCGTGACGCCGCATTCGGTGCTGGAGGTGCGCACCGGCGCCGGCGATCTCGTCTGGCGCTGGGACCGCGACGGCCCGAAGCCGCGGCAGGCGATCCCTGCGAACATCGCCGCCGACATGGCCGGCATGATGAGCCACGTCGTCAGCGAAGGCACCGCACGCCGCGCCGCGCTCGACGGCATCCCGACCGCAGGCAAGACCGGCACGACGAATGCTTATCGGGACGCCTGGTTCGTCGGCTACACCGGCAATTTCAGCTGCGCGGTCTGGTACGGCAATGACGACTACTCGCCGACCAACCGCATGACCGGCGGCTCGCTGCCGGCGCAGACCTGGCACGACATCATGGTCGCGGCGCATCAGGGCGTCGAGGTCCGGGAAATTCCCGGCATCGGCATGGGCCAGAAGCTGCCGCCGCAACAGATCGCCAACGCGCAGGCCAATGCGGCACCGAAGGTGCTGGAGACCAAGCCCGGCCCCCCGCCCGTGCTGACCAAGCGCGGTGCCGACATCCTGGTGCGCGTCGAGAAGCTTCTGGATGACGCCGCCAAGACCGCGACCAAATCAACCAGCAACGACACCAAGGCGGCCAAGCCGGCGTCGTCGACGAGCGCACTCGCCTTCCCGCAGAACTATGCGGAAGAGAATGCGAACGCCTCCGCCCCGCGCAAGAACTGATCGAAACAAGTGCGGCTGATCCTGATCACATTGACGGCCCTTCTGCTCGCGAGCGTGGTCGGCGTCGGCGCGACCTGGATGACGACGACGCGCGGCACCGAGATCGGCGCGCTGACCATCGGCCCCTGGACCGCGCGCCCACGCACCGGCACTGCGGACGTCGATCCCTATTCGCGCGCCACCATCGTGCGCAACGGCGAGCTGCCGATCGGCACCGGCGACGGCGTCGCCTTCACCGCGACCGCCGACGAGAAGAAGAAGGCGCTCGACGGCCGCTGCGACGTGATTGTCTCCGGCGTGACGCCGCCGGCGCGGTTCTGGACGCTGACGCTGTACGACCGCAAGGGCCACCTCGTCGCCAATTCGCTGCAGCGCTACGGCTTCACCAGCCAGGAGATCTTGCGGGGGTCCGACGGCTCGTTCGAGATCCGCATCGCCTCGCGCTCGCGCGCCGGCAACTGGCTGCCGACCGGCGGCATCGAGCGCTACGCGCTGATGCTGCGCCTCTACGACACGCCGGTCGGGGTCGCGACCCGCACCCAGCGCGATGCGCCGATGCCCACGATCAAGACGGTGGGCTGCTCATGATCCGGCTGCTCTTCACCATCGTCGCCGGCGTGGTGCTGGGCCTCGTGGTCCATCTCGTCAGCGTGCTGGCGCTGCCGCGGATCGCGACGCAGGACGCCTATTCGCGGCTGACGCCGATGACCAAGGTCAACGGCGTCACCCAGCTTCCCCTCGCCGATCCCAGCACCTCGCCGATGCCGTTCATGGACCCGGCCTTCGCGCTCGCGATCTGCCGCTACGACCTGTCGAGCGGGCCGATCAAGCTGACCGTGCCGGTGAGCCAGGCCTACACCTCGGTGTCGTTCTACACCCGCAACGAGATCGCCTATTACGCCATCAACGACCGCTCGGCGGGCCGCAAGGTGATCGAGCTCGACCTGATGACGGAAGCGCAGCACAACGAGCTGCCCGAGGACGAAGAGGTCACCGCCGCCGACCGCCTGATCATCGACTCTCCGAGCACGACGGGTCTGATCGTGATGAAGGCGCTCGCCGCCGAGCCCGGCCTGATGCCGCAGGCGCAGGCAACGCTTGCCGCTGCGACCTGCGCGCCGCAGACCGAAGCGCCGGCCAAGGCCGAGGCCCCGCGCGGCCGGCGGTGAGGGACCGGCGTTTCAACAACGCGAAACCAAAAGCGCGAAAACAACCCCATGCACAGTAGCGGGGGCGTTGAAATCATGGGCTCTTTTTGTTTGAGCAGTCGGTACGGAAAACCGCTTCGCACTTTCCTGATCTCGCCTTGACGCTAATCCGTCGGATGCGCCGCTCGGACCGCGCGGAACTTCCGTTTTGACACGTCGGGCAAAACACTGGCAGAATGGCATCATCGAAAAGTTCGTAACACCCGCGCGGAGAAATCCGGCGCGGGTTTTTTCATGTCGGAGCAGAGGACTGCCATGATCAGAGGATCGGTATTGTTTCCAACGACAAGCGAGGCCGTCGTACCAGTTCGACCAGAATTGAATTTGGATAGCCGGCCGAGCTGGACTCGCGATGCGCTTGCAATTCAGTCTGAGACAAAAGCGCTGGCATATCCCAGCGAGGCCGCCCGCCTTAGCGCTCGCTCCTATGATATCCGCAAGCGCCCCAGAGCGGGCGCTCTCCTATATCAAGCAGACGATGTGTCACCCCACTTGTTACGGAAACGCGTCGACGCATCTTTGGCGATAGGACTGCCGTGACCAAATCCCGCAGCATCGAATGAGAGACGGGAAAGTTTACGTTGGCTTGCGCGACCGTTCTCCAAACTTTCGAAGCCCATGGGATCGCCGAGGCCCATGAAGTTCATGCAGACGTCACCTGCGAAGAGCATGCGTCCCGAACGCCACAGCAGTGCGACCTGTCCCGCGCAATGTCCGGGAATATGGATGACTTCGATACCTCCAGCGATGGGCAGGATATCTCCATCTCTCAAAGGGTGGTCGATAGCCACTGGCGGCACCCGCTGATCGGGATCGTAGAACAATCTGCACATCACTTGCCGTAACAAACCAACTCCCGTCATGGGCCGAAAAGGCCCGCCGCTCTCGGCTAGCGAAATATCTAGCGGGTGCATGTAGGTCCTCGCACCGGTTTCCCGCACGACCGCGGCGGCGCCCCCGATGTGATCGGGATGTCCGTGAGTGAGGATCAGGTGCTTGAGCTGATCGGGCGAATGGCCAAGTTCGCGAATTGCCTCGAATATGGCCGCCTCCTTACCGGCGAAACCGGCGTCGATGAGCGTCAATCCGTCGTCGCTCTCGATCAGGAAGGCGTTGACGCCTCCCATCGGGACGACGTGCACGTCTTCGATCACTTGCTTCATTGCCATGGTGGAATTCCTTGCATGGTGTCTCGCTGGCCGGCGTCCAAGACAACGTCGAGGTCAAGCATCGGCCTGTCGGGGCTCGATCGGGATGCGCTTCTTGTTCAGGGCAAGCCACCGTTCGAAGCTCAGGAGCGCGGGGTTGAGTGCCCTGCTTTCTCCGATGCTCCGCGCGGCGCAGTAATGTTCGTTGAAGTCGTGCTGGAATTGGAAAGTGTTGGCCATGATGTCCGCACCCGGAAAACCGGCGTTGCGATAAGCCTCGATAGGGACGGCGCTGTAGCGCACGTCCTCTCCCCCCACCGTGGCAAACGCTGCGGCCATCTCTTCGCCGGTCAGGTGCCCGCCGGCCACACCAACGGTCTTGCCGATGTACTCGCTGCCGCGCTCGAAGATGCCATAGGCGCACTTGCCGATGTCCTCGACGGCAATGCCCGGCAGTTTCCTGTTGCCCATCGGAATCGCAAGGTTGAGCACGCCGTCCGGGCCTCTCTTCGGGCCCAGGCCATGGTGGATGAAGTTCTCCCAGTAGAACGACGTGAGCAGGAACGTCGTTGGCACCTCGCGGACGATGAACTCCCGATCGGCTTCGCCCTTGCCGTCGGCCTGCGGTAGTTTGTATTTGCCCATGAGCGTGGGAAGTCGGTCGTCGCTCAGAGCCACAAATTTGCGCGTGTCTTCGAGCGTCGACCAGATGACGTGGGACAGCCCAGCCTCTTTCGCTGCTTCGGCCATCTGCGCCGCTTGAGCGAGCTCCCTCTCGGGCGAATAGTATTCCCCGAAGTTGGTGATGCAGAAAGCGCCATGCGCGCCCTCAAACGCGCGGTTCAGGCTCCGGAGGTCGTCGATGTCGGTCTCGACGACCTCGGCTCCAAGCCGGGCAAGCTCGGTCGCTTTGTCCGATCCGGTTTTCCGCGTCAGTGCGCGTAGTTGGAAGGGACCATCCGGATTATTCAGGATGGCGCGGGCCAGTCCACCGCCTTGGGCGCCGGTGGCACCCACGACAGCTATCGTTTTCCTCGTTGTCACATGTAACTCCCGGGTTAGATGAGTAAGTACATACTCATTTAAATCGCAAAGCGAATCACGCTGCGACCCCTTTCCAAAAGAGATCGAAGCCGGCTTGCTTGAAATGCTCATGTTGCTTGGGGGCCGCGGCGATCGCCTCGATCGCAATGTCGGCCAGCCCCATCATGACAGTGTCGATGTAGAAAGAGGCGCGTTCGGGATCGACGCGTCCGGAAAGGCTCTGCTCGATTGTCTCGCGAGCATCGCGAAACAGCGCGTGGCAGCGCTGCCGATTCTCTGCGCTGATGCGGTCCGAGACCCTGAGCTGGCGCATTGCCTTACGTTGCAGTGGGTGCTCTGCGCCCCATTCGATCAGGCAATCCCATATGCGCTGAACGCGCTGGCGTGGAGTGCCGCTTCTCTTACTGGAGGCGAACAAGGCTTCCGCCAGGGAGGTTTCGATCTCTAGCAAGAGCTGGTTCAGCAGATCGTCCTTGGTCGGGAAATAGGTAAATAGCGTCCCTTCCCCAAGGCCGGCGGCATCCGCGATCTTGGCGGTGGACGCGCTGGTTCCGAGCCTCGCGACCAGTTCGGTCGCGGCTGCCAGGATTGCTTCACGCTTTTCTTCACTAAGAGGACGGGCCATAACCATAATTGAGTATGTGCTCGCTCATTCAAATAGGCCGACCGTAGACTAGTGTCAAGAGATGCCGGGGCAGTTCCTGGGCGATCATGAGAGCTTTTCTCCAGACTGCCCAAGCCTGAGATCTGACCGTCGTTCAAGAAGCCGAGCAAATGGTGGTTCAGGTAACGCCCAAGTTCGAGCTGGCGATCAATCTTAAGGCCGCCAAAGCGTCTGAGCTCACCGCAGCCTCGCTTCGTTGCCCACGATAAGCGGACCACCGGTTCAGCCAGACCGGAATTGCTGCCGGATTCTCGAGATCTCATGCTGACAAGATGTCGCGGACGCAGCCGCAAGCCGATCGCATCGGCATCTTGGCGAGGGCACCGCGATGATGTATCCCCTCCCAGGGGATAGGTAGATCATGGCACAACACGTCCACGAAAGTCATCCGGAGATCGTCAAGCGGCTGAAGCGCGCCGAGGGACATTTGCGCAGGGTGATCGCAATGTTCGACGACGGCCGATCCTGCCTGGACCTCGCCCAGCAGCTTCATGCGGTCGAAAAGGCGATCTCCGAGGCGAAGAAGGCTCTCATCCACGATCACGTCGACCATTGCCTCGACGCAGCCGCCAACGGCGGCTCCGCCAAATCGACCAAAAGCGTCGTCGCCGAGTTCAAGGCGATCTCGCGATACCTCTAGCGCGGAGATTTCGATGTCTTCGGCCATCCGTTCGGCCGCCGCGATCCTGTCGGCCTGTCTCATCACCACCGGTGCCGTTTCCCCGGCGCGTGCGCAGTCCGCGCCGGCAAAGCCGGCTGTGATCGTCATGGACGACGAGCGGATCAAGCTCGCCGAAATCGGACTGCGTGAAGCCGGCCCTGCTCCTATCGCACGACGGCTTATCGTGCCCGGCACCATCGTTCCCGATGCCGGACGGGTCGCCCACGTCTCGGTCAAGCTGTCCGGGACGGTTGCGGAGTTGCGGAAGAATATCGGCGACGACGTCGTCAAGGACGAAGTTCTGGCCGTTCTGGAAAGCCGCGAAGTCGCCGATGCCAAGAGCGAATACCTCTCGACCAAGCTGTCCAACGAGCTGCAGCAGGACCTGACCGCACGCGACAAGTCTTTGTGGGAGGGTCGCGCCATTCCCGAGCAGCAGTACATCAAATCACGCCACGCAGCGGCCCAGACCGAGATGCGGCTCGGTATCGCCCGACAGAAGCTGATGGCGCTCGGCGTGACCGATACCGAGATCACAGCCCTCCCCCAGGCACCGGATGGCACGATGCGCAGCCAGAACATCCGGGCCCCGATCTCCGGGCGCATCGCCGGACGCAAGGTCGAACAGGGCACCGCGGTCGGGCGCGACAGTCTGGAAACCGAGCTGTTCGTCATCGTCGACCTCAGCAAAGTCTGGGTCGAGCTCTCCGTCTCATCGGCCGATCTAGCCTTGGTGAAGGAAGGCCAATCGGTCGATATTTCCCTGCGAAGCCTCACCGAAACCGGCACCGGCAAGATCGTCTTCGTCAGTCCCTTGCTCGACAAGGAGACCCGCGCTGCCCGTGTGGTGGCCTCCCTCCCCAATCCCGACGGTCGCTGGCGTCCCGGATCATTCGTCACCGCCGGCATCGCGGTCGAGCGCCGGGATGTGCCGGTCGCCGTTCCGTTCACCGCCGTTCAGACAGTCGACGGCCGCAAGGCCGTGTTCGTCCGGAACAAGGAAGGATTCGAAAAGCGCGACGTGGTCTTGGGGCGACGGGATGGGCCTGCCGTCGAGATCGTCTCGGGTCTTTCCGCCGGCGAAACCGTCGCGAGCTCGAACACTTTTTCACTCAAGGCCGAGCTTTCCAAGCCCGGCGACGAGGACTGAGCGATGATCGAACGGATCGTCGAATTCTCCGTCCGGCGGCGCTGGCTTGTCTTGTTGGTGACGCTCGTCGCGGCAGCGTCCGGGTTCTGGTCCCTGACACGCCTTCCCATCGACGCCGTGCCTGACGTCACCAACGTTCAGGTTCAGATCAACGCAGCCGCAGCGGCACTGACTCCCGTGGAGATCGAAAAGCAGGTCACCGTCGCGCTCGAAACGGCGCTCGCCGGCATGCCGGGGCTGGAAGCGACACGCTCTTTCTCACGCAATGGCTTCGCGCAGATCACAGCGGTGTTCGCCGACCGCACCAACATCTACTTCGCGCGGCAGCTGGTTGCAGAACGTCTCAATGAAGCAAAGGCCGGCCTGCCGCCCGGGGTCGACGTCCGAATGGGGCCGGTTTCGACCGGCCTTGGCGAAATCTACTGGTGGGCCGTGGAATACGAAAAGCCCGGCGCATCGGTGCCGATCCGTGACGGACAACCGGGCTGGCAGACCGATGGCAGCTACCTCACGCCGGAAGGCGAGCGGCTGACCGACGATTTCCATCGCACCGTCTATCTGCGCACGGTGCAGGACTGGATCGTCCGGCCGCAGATGAAGACCGTTCCCGGCGTGGCCGGAGCAGATGCCATCGGCGGATTCGTCAAGCAGTTCCAGGTGCAGCCCGATCCTGCAAGGCTGCTCGGTTACGGGCTGTCGTTCAAGCAAGTCATCGACGCCATCGAGGCGAACAATACCACCCGCGGCGCCAACTATATCGAGCAGAACGGCGAAGGTCTGGTCGTGCGAGCGGCCGGCCGCGTCGAGAATCTTGAAGACATCGAGCAGATCGTCGTGGCGACACGCGCGGGCGTTCCCGTTCGGATCAGGGACCTGGCCGACGTATCCATCGGCAAGGAGCTGAGGACCGGCAGCGCAAGCGTCAACGGTCGCGAGGTGGTGCTCGGCACGGCCCTGATGCTCATCGGCGGCAACAGCCGTACCGTGGCATCAGCCGCAGACGCGAAGATCAGGGAGATCAGCAAGACGCTGCCGCCCGGCATCCATGCCCATACCGTGCTCAACAGGACGCAACTTGTCGACGCCACGATTCAAACCGTAGGCAAGAATCTGGCCGAGGGCGCGCTGCTTGTCGTCGCCGTCCTGTTCCTGCTGCTCGGCAACTTCCGCGCCGCCCTCGTCACCGCCTGCGTCATCCCCATCACAATGCTGATCACCGCGACCGGGATGCTGCAAGGGCGCATCAGCGCCAACCTCATGAGCCTGGGCGCGCTCGACTTCGGCCTGATCGTCGATGGGGCCGTCATCATCGCCGAGAACAGCTTGCGCCACCTCGCCGAACGCCAAAGAGAGCTCGGCCGCGTGCTATCGCCGGACGAGCGCCTCGAAACCGTAACCGTCTCGACCTCGGAAATGATCCGGCCGTCGGTTTACGGGCAAATCATCATCATTCTGGTTTACACGCCTTTGCTCGCTTTCACCGGCGTCGAAGGCAAGACCTTCGAGCCAATGGCCCTGACGGTGATGATCGCGCTGGCGGTGGCTTTCATCGTCTCGCTGACATTCGTACCGGCGGCCGTTGCCATTTCAATCAGTGGCGCGGTCAAGGAGCGCGAGAACATCCTCGTGCGAACGCTCAAGCGCTGGTACGCGCCGCTACTCTCGGGTGCCATCGCGCGACCTCTGCCCATGATAGCCACCGCGGGCCTGCTCTTCGTCGCCGCCGCGCTGCTGTTCACCCGTCTCGGACAGGAATTCACGCCGACCCTGGACGAGAAGAACATCGTCATGGAAGTGAAGCGGGTGCCGAGCACGGCGCTTGCACAGTCGCAGGCGATGCAGCTCCTCATCGAGCGGCAGATCAGCAAGCTTCCAGAAGTGGCTTTCGTGTTCTCGCGCACCGGCACGCCGGATCTCGCAGCCGATCCGATGCCGCCAAATGCCTCCGACACCTACATCATCGTCAAGGACCAGGACGAATGGCCCGATCCCTCCCTCGCGAAAGAAGACCTCATCAAGAAGATCGAGGCCGAGGCGGGAAAGCTGCCGGGCAACAAGGTGGGATTTTCCCAACCGATCGAAATGCGTTTCAACGAGCTGATTGCCGGCGTCCGTGAGGACTTGGCGATCAAGGTATTCGGCGACGACTTCGCGAAAATGCAGCGAACCGCGGATCGGATCGCCGATGTGATCCGCAAGATCGACGGCGCCCAGAACGTGAAGGTCGAGGAGACTACGGGATTGCCCTTCCTCGAGATCAGAATCGACAAGGCCGAGATCGCGCGGCGCGGGCTCAGCCTTGCGGCCGTGCAAGACCTCGTCCAGACCGCAATCGGCGGTACCGACGCAGGCCTCGTCTTCGAGGGTGACCGCCGTTTCAAGATCGTGGTGCGCCTTGCCGACGCCCTGCGCAACGACATTCCAACCCTGGAGGAGCTTCCCGTCCCGCTCCCCCGCGCCGATCCCGATGCTGCTTCCGCCTCGATCCCGCTACGTACCATCGCGTCGTTCGAACAGACCACCGGCTACAACCAGATCAGTCGCGAGAACGGCAAGCGGCGCGTCGTCGCCACCGCCGAAGTCCGCGGCCGTGACATCGGTTCGCTGGTCGTCGAGGCACAAGCGAAGGTCGCCGATGGGGTGAAGCTGCCGCCCGGCAGCTATCTCGCGTGGGGCGGCCAGTTCGAGAACTTTGCCGTCGCACGGCAGCGGCTGACCTTCGTGGTTCCCAGCGTCTTCGTCCTGATCTACCTGTTGCTGTTCGGCGCGTTGGGCTCGCCACGCGATGCCCTGCTGGTCTTCAGCGCCGTGCCGCTCGCGCTCACCGGCGGGATCGCAGCCCTCTGGCTCCGCGGCATGCCGTTCTCGATTTCGGCCGCGGTCGGCTTCATCGCATTGTCGGGCGTCGCCGTTCTGAACGGGCTCGTGATGCTGACCCAAATCCGCAGGCTGATCGCCGATGGTGTGGACCCAAGGCGCGCCATTGGCGAGGGCGCACTGACGCGCTTCCGCCCCGTCGCGATGACGGCACTGGTCGCCTCACTCGGCTTCGTGCCGATGGCGCTCGCCACCGGCACCGGCGCCGAGGTCCAGAAGCCGCTAGCCACGGTGGTCATCGGCGGCCTGCTTACGGCAACGCTGCTCACGCTGGTCGTGCTGCCGGCGCTGTATGCGCGGTTCGCCATTCCGGCGTCTGCACCCAGGCGAAACGGCGCGATGCCGTCCGTCGTGCGCGACCGCGCCGCGGAGTAACGCCATCCTGTCCAATCTCGCCAGGCGCATCAATCGCCGTCTGTTCGCCGCCCAGATGACCGGCCTGATCAACACACCGGCAGGATCGCTTGTGCCCCAAAGAGGAGCATGATAGCCATAGGTTTCGGGCCACATACAACCGCCCGACAAGCTTTCGAGCCAAGCGTTGTTTCGCTCCATTTTGGAGGTGAAACATGTCTTGCAATAGCGCCGCCGGCTTAACCGGTCCATCCGCCACAGCCTTCGGCCCTTCTCCAAATCTCAGATGGTTCTCGAAACTTCCGCTCGCGCTGTTGGACACAATAGCGCGGCGCCGCCAATACAGAGAGCTTCTCGAATTGGACGACCGGTTGCTCGAAGACATTGGTGTATCGAGAACGATGGTTGCGGAAGCCCGAAAGTCTTCCTTCTCTGATTGGCTCGGCGATCGATAATCGTTCGTCATTCCGTCGATCAGGCGTCGCCTTCGTCGTGCGAGGGCGGCGCCTCGCCTCAAAACTCGAGCTTGTCGCGTATGGCCTCGATTCCGGCTCTCGCGCACGCTTCGTCGGCGTCGCCGCCCGGTGCGCCGGATACGCCGACCGCTCCGACCAGAGAGCCACCTGCTTCGACGATCAGTCCTCCTCCTATGACGACTGCTCCGGGAAGATTGCGAATGCCCGCCTGCATCATGCCCGGCTGACTGATCGCATTCAGGTCGGTCGTGCTGGTCTTGAAGGACACCGCGGTCCATGCCTTGCCGGATGCCGTCGACGGCGTGTGGGGGCCGGCAAAGCGATCGCGCAGCATCACCTGCGTGACGCCCGAGCGATCGACGACAGCGACGGCAACCTGATAGCCATGGGTGCGGCAGCTCTCCAGCGCGGCGCGCGCGAGATCGAGCGCGAGCTCCGGAGCGAGCGATTTGTAGGCGACCAGGGCTTCTTCCGCCCGCATTGGGCTGATGGACGCGATCAACAGGCCGGTCGCGACCGACAGGCATCGAACATTCATGGCCATCTCCGGCAAAGGTGGGCAAACGCCTATTTGACCTCACCATATGCCAGATCATCGAACAGCGTCACGCTATCCGCCTTGGTCCACAGGCCGATCATGCCTGCGTTCGTCATGGTGGCGTCCTCCACCTCGAACAAGAGCTGTCCGTCATAGGTCACCTTGAACCGATGTCCCGCGAAATCGCAGCGCAGCGCGTGCCATTGCCCGGACGGCACCGGCGCCTTGACGCCATATCCGCCCTTGCGACCGACGATCTCAAGCGAGGTTCGAACGCCGTTCACCGTCTTGTAGAGCACGACATTGTCCTCCAGCGCGTTGGCCCGGACCACGTAGTAATTGTCGGCATCCTTCGCGCGCCAGATCAAGCCGGCGGCGCGATCCTCCGACCCGGCGACCGCCTTGAATTTGACCTCGACGAAGCCGTCGCGGATGTTGGTATCGCGCTTGATGGCGACCGGAAAAGTTGCCCGTCCGGATTGCTTGAGAACGTTCGGCTTGCTCGGCGCCGTGGGCTCCGCCTCGACGGTCCATCTCGATTCTCCCTTGCCGGTCTTGGTCAAAGTCCACCCTTCCGGCGGCATTCCGATCCGAGCGTCGTCAAAATTCAAGGTCTCGGCCATCGCGGTCCCTCCCATTAACAAAATCAGCATCGCCGCCGAGACCAGCTTCGCCCGCGCAGAAGGTCGGGACGGAAAGGTTGCAGCGGTGCAGATCATCACTTTTCGCATTATCGACACCCGACTCATCGGGCCGGCGCACCGCCTGCCCCGCTCCATCGGCCAGTCATCACTCATCGGAGAATACCAGCAGGCCTCCATGGGCCGGTGAAATCACGTAGAGCCGGTCCGGTACGACGATGGCGCTGGTATGAGCGCCGGCACCCGTTGGCGTCCGGACGCAGTCGCCCGTCTGCGGATTGATCGTATCGATCACACCGGGTTCGCCGATCGCCACGTGAACGCGGCCGGTGGCGGGATTGAAGAACGTCACGTCGGGCGGACCGGCGATCGGCCAGACGTTCGTGACCTTCCCGGAGGTGCTGTCGACTTCGACGAGGTCGCCGTCGTCGCAGGCGGCGTAAAGCCGATGGCCCGCGTGATCAATGTCCAGTCCGTGCGCACCGCCTGACGGCAGCGGCCAGTGAACGACCGCTGTGAGATCGGGCAGTCGGGCTGTCAGAATCATCGAGGGATCGCGAATGCAGACGAAGACCCTCTCCCCGCCGGCGTCGGTGACGCACCAGCGTGGCCGGCCCGGCAGTTCGATCGCGCACTGGGTGACCCGCTTCAGGTCGATGACCTGCAACGTCGGGCCTTGCTGCGCATCGCCGATACAGGCAACAATGCCAATTCCCCTCTGCTTCAGGATGGCTGCTCCATTCGGCCGCGGTCCGGACGGGAACACGCCCTTGAGTTCGTAAGTCGCGGCGTCCAGCCAGGTGATCGTCGCCGCGCCCCGATTGGTCGTGAGGACTTCGCCGTCGTCGGCAACCGCACCGGCAATCGCGGGAAAGCCCGGTAGCGTCGCAATATGTGTCTGACGGTCGTGATCGATCACGTCCAGGCAGTCGCGCGCCGTATGCGCAATGAAGACGCGGCGCGTCTTCGGATCGAAAACGGCGTGATCGAAATCACTGTTCAGGCCGTTCGGGATGGGGATGAAGCCCAAGCTCTTCAATGGCATGATGCCCTCATGGTGCCATAGCCTTGTGTGAGCAGTCCGTACCCTGCGATCAGGGTGGCGGTCATCGCGAAGCCCGAAAAGCCGCTGGCGAAGCCGCCGACAAGGGCGGCAAGAGCAAACACAGTGAAGACAAGTGCATCCATACGATCGTTCCCCCGGAAGAGGTGGCGAGCGCTTGGATGGATGTCCATCTCACGGGGAGGTCGCGGTATCCCCGAAATCGTCAGCTGTTATGTCAAATGGTCTCCGGCCACCTCCGATCGCCGCACTACACAACTCGTCACGCTTCAAGCCACTCCGCCCAGTCCCGACTCAGCTCCTGGTGCTGGCCGTCTTGTCGAGCGCCGCACGCAGGCCTTCCGCGAGCTTGATCGCGTCGTCGTTGGCCCAGAAATGCATGAAGAACAGCCGCGGCTGTTCGTTCAGCATGTGGCTGTGCAGCGCCGTCACCTCGATGCCGTGCGTCCGCAGCGCCACGATCACCGGGTTCACCTCGTCGCTGGTCAGGACGAAATCGCCGGTGATGGCCGCCTTGCCGCCGCCGGTCGGCTGGAAGTTGATGGCGGTCGCGACGCCCATCGCTCCGACGGGGGTCAGCAGCATGTCGTCTTCCTTGATCGGATCGCGCCGCTTGACGTTGAACTGGTAGACGCCGCCGTTGCCCTGCCCCTTGACGCCGATGATCTGATCGAGCTTCGCGGTGTCGAGGTCGATGGAAGGCGGCGGGCTGGCCGGCGCCGCGACCGTCAACGGGGTTTTGCTTTCGGCCAGCGCATCGTGGATGGCCGAGGCCAGCTTGGCGGGATCGCCATGTCCGGCAACGTGCATGTAGAAGGTCGCCGGGCTTGCGCGCAGGAGATGATTGTGCACGGCGGTGATCTCGAGACCGCTCGCGATCATCTTGGCCATCACGGGATTGATCTCGGTCTCGAGCAGCACAAGGTCGCCCATCACCATGGCGCCGCCATGCGCAGGCTTGAACGCGATCCAGCCACCAAGCGCCAGCGCCGGCTTGATCGTGACTCCATCCAAAGTCACTGTGAGATCAGCGCGAGGAAAGCCGTAGCGGTGGACATCGTCCGCAACGGTGGGCTTCCGGCCCAGCGCGTCATCGACCTTCTGCCAGTCGACGCCCTGCGCGTGGGCGGTCGCGATGAAGCAGGCGCAGATGACCATCAGCGCCGAGATTGTCTTTGGCATTGATCTGCTCCCTTGAGCTTGAGTTGCGAGGTCCTGAAAGCCTCAGCGTCTCACTTCTGTTCCTTGATCTGGCCGCTGCTGTCGACGACGAGCCGCACGTCCTTGCCGTTCTTCACGGCCTTGGCGGTCGTACCCTCTGCGGTCGACTTGATATCGCTGACCTGGGAGTAGCCGGCTGCCTGAAGCCTGGCGACGAGCTCCTCTTGTGTCAGAGCGTGTGCGCTCGACGGCCCGCCTCCGATCGTCAGCAGCAGGACGATGTGAAAGATCGCTGGTGTACGCATGATCGTTCTCCCGGTGGTCATCCCCGCCCCAGGTGAAGCCGGCTTTGTGACGCCGCACCTCCGGACAATCGCCACGAGGCGCAACAGGGTGCCGGCACCCGATGCGCACGCCTATAACGCGTCGGTGTGGCCGCGCGCCGATCTGTCGGGAGGATTTGCAGGATGGCTTGTTGTAGGATGGCTTGGAGGTCGAAAATGACATGCAGCGCCCTTGGTGATCAGGACGCGATGCTTCGGCATGTCGCCTCGCGGGGGGATCGCACGCCCCCGTCGCCGCAAATAGAAACCGTGACGGCGGAGCTGTCAATCCGAGCTTTACCCTCAAATCGCCGCCGCGCGTCACGAAGAGTTCACCTCCTGGAGGGAACCGCGCCGGCATCTCTGCGATCCTACTCGGCCGCTTGAGACACCCGCAGCCCGCTCACCGTTTCGACGCCGTGTTCATCGGCAGGTGCCTGCCGTTCGCCCGGCGGCAGCCCCCGCCCCTTCACCAACCCAAAGATCGCGGGGATCACAACAAGCGTCAGCAGCGTCGATGACGTCATTCCGCCGATCAACGGCACCGCGATGCGCTGCATGATCTCCGATCCCGGACCCGTGCTCCACATGATCGGCAGCAATCCCGCCATGATGGCGACCACGGTCATCATCTTGGGCCGCACGCGCTCGACGGCGCCCTCCATGATGGCGTCGTGGAGGTCGTGACGATCGAGGGGCCGGCCCTCGGCGCTGCGCCTCGCGGTCATCTCCGCCAGCGCGTGGTCGAGATAGATCAGCATCACGACGCCGGTCTCGGCGGCGACGCCGGCCAACGCGATGAAGCCGACCACGACGGCGACCGACATGTTGAAGCCGAGCCACCACATCATCCAGATGCCGCCGACCAGCGCGAACGGCAGCGACAGCATGACGATCAGGGTCTCGGTCATCGCCCTGAAGTTCAGGTACAGCAGCAGGAAGATGATCGTGAGCGTCACGGGCACCACGATCTTCAGACGGGCCGCGGCGCGCTGCAGATATTCGTACTGGCCGCTCCAGACCACGTAGTATCCGGGCGGGAACTGGATGCTCTCCGTGACGGCGCGCTGCGCATCGGCCACGTAGCTGCCGATGTCGCGATCCCGGATGTCGACGTAGATGTAGGTCGCCAGCTGCCCGTTCTCGGTGCGGATGGATGTCGGCCCGCGCGCCGACTCGACCTTCGCCACCTCGCCGAGCGGCACCGCGCCGCCCGCCGGCATCGGCACCAGGACGTCGCTGGCGATCGCGGTGGGATTGTCGCGAAGATCGCGCGGATAGCGCATGTTCACCGCGAACCGCTGCCGGCCTTCCACGGTCGTCGTGACGGTCTGACCGCCGAGAGCGGCCGCGATGGTATCCTGAACGTCCTGGATCAGGATGCCGTAGCGGGCGAGCGCTTCGCGGTCCGGCACGATCTCGAGATAATAGCCGCCGATGCCGCGCTCGGCGTAGGCCGACGACGTCCCGGGCACGGCCTTGATGACGCGCTCGATCTGCTTCGCGAGCCGGTCGATCTCGACGAGATCGGTGCCCATGACCTTGATGCCGACCGGCGTGCGGATGCCCGTCGACAGCATGTCGATCCGCGCCTTGATCGGCATGGTCCAGGCGTTGGAGACGCCGGGAAACTGGAGCGCCTTGTCCATCTCGGCGATGAGGCCGTCGACGGTGACGCCAGGACGCCACTGCTCCTTCGGCTTCAGGTTGACGATCGTCTCGAACATCTCGGTGGGCGCCGGATCGGTCGCGGTCGCGGCACGTCCCGCCTTGCCGTAGACCGAGGCGACCTCCGGGAACGATTTGATGATGCGGTCCTGCGTCTGCATCAGCTCGGCCGCCTTGGTGACCGAGATGCCGGGCAGCGTCGTCGGCATGTAGAGCAGCGTTCCCTCGTTCAGGGTCGGCATGAACTCGGTGCCGAGCTGGCGCGCCGGCCACAACGTCACCGCCAGCACGAGGAGCGATGCCAGGATCACCAGCATCCTGGCGCGCAGCACACCCTTGATCACCGGACGGTAGATCCAGATCAGGAAGCGGTTGATGACATTGCTGCGTTCCGGAACGATCCTGCCGCGGACGAAGATCACCATCAGCGCCGGCACCAATGTCACGGACAGGAGCGCTGCTGCGGCCATCGAAAAAGTCTTCGTGAACGCCAGCGGGCTGAACAGCCGCCCCTCCTGCGATTCCAGCGTGAAGATCGGCATGAACGACACGGTGATGATCAGCAGGCTGAAGAACAGCGCCGGCCCGACCTCGGACGCGGCATCGATCAGGATCTGCACGCGCGACTGGCCGGGTCCGGCCCGTTCGAGGTGCTTGTGGGCGTTCTCGATCATGACGATGGCGGCGTCCACCATGGCGCCGATCGCGATCGCGATGCCCCCTAAGCTCATGATGTTCGATCCGAGCCCGAGCAGCTTCATGGCGCCGAACGCCATCAGCACGCCGACCGGCAACATCAGGATCGCGACCAGCGCGCTGCGGACGTGCAGCAGGAACACGATGCAGACCAGCGCGACGACGATGCTCTCCTCGAACAGCGTATGCTTGAGCGTATCGATGGCCGCGTAGATCAGGCTGGAGCGATCGTAAACCGGCACGATCTCGACCGATTTCGGCAGGCTGCTCGCGATCTCCTTGAAGCGCTTCTTGACGTTTTCGATGACGTCGAGGGCGTTGACGCCGAACCGCTGGAGCACGATGCCGCTTGCGACCTCGCCTTCGCCGTTCAGCTCGGCGATGCCCCGCCGCTCGTCGGGACCGAGCTCGACCTTGGCGACGTCCCGCAGCAACACCGGCGTGCCGCCGGAGGTCTTCAGGACGATATTGCCGAGATCGTTGATGCTCTTGATGTAGCCCCGGCCGCGAATGACGTATTCGAACTCCGACAGCTCGACGGTACGGCCGCCGACGTCGGCATTGCTGGCGCGGATCGCCTCGCGGATCTTCTGCATGCTGATGCCGCGGTCGCGCATCCGCTGCGGATCGAGCACCACGTTGTACTGCTTGACGAAGCCGCCGATGCCGGCGACCTCGGCGACGCCTTCGGCCCTGGCCAGTGCGAATTTCAGATTCCAGTCCTGGATCGTGCGGGTGTCCGCGAGGTTCAGCTCCCTGGACATCACCGCGTATTGATAGACCCAGCCGACGCCGGTCGCGTCCGGCCCGATGGTCGGCGTGACGCCGGCGGGAAGCCTGGACGACGCGCCGTTGAGGAATTCCATGACGCGCGAGCGCGCCCAGTAGATGTCCGTGCCGTCCTCGAAGATGACGTAGACGAACGACACGCCGAAGAAGGAGAAGCCGCGCACCACCTTGGACTTCGGCACGGTCAGCATGGCCGTCGTCAGCGGATAGGTGACCTGATCCTCGATCACCTGCGGCGCCTGGCCGGGATACTCGGTGTAGACGATGACCTGCGCATCCGAGAGGTCCGGGATCGCATCCAGCGGCAGATGAACCAGCGCGTAGAGACCGGCGGCGGCGGCAAAGCCGGTGCCGAACAGCACCAGCAGCAGATTGCGCGCCGACCAGGCGATGATGCGGGCGATCATTTGTGCTCTCCCATCGCGTGGCCCGCGTCGGAAGCCGGCGGAGCCGCGTCCGCAAACCCCTTCAGCGCCGCCTTCAGGTTGCTTTCCGCATCGATCAGGAAGTTGGCCGAGGTCACCACCGCCTCGCCGTCCGCAAGCCCGTCCCGCACCTCGATGTAGCCGCCGCCGCGGCGGCCGAGCTTGATCTCTCTCGGCTCGAACCGCCCGTCTCCCTTGTCGACGAGGACGGCCTGACGGCTGCCGGTGTCGAGCACCGAGCTGTCGGGCACCGCCAGGACCGGCGCGGCATCGGCCGTGTCGATGTCGGCATCGATGTACATGTCCGGCAGCAGCGCCGCGTCCGGATTGGCGAGCTCGATCCGGACCCGAACCGTCCGGGTGTCGCGGTTCACCTGCGGATAGACGACCGCGATCGTCCCTGCGAAAGTCTTGCCGGCAAAGCTGCGCGCGCGCACCGCCACGGGCTGGCCGACCGCGATGTTGCCGAGGTCGCGCTCGGCCACGTCCACCAGGGCCCAGACCACCGAGGTGTCCGCAATCCTGAACAGCACGTCGCCCGGATTGGCCCGCATGCCTTCGATCGCGTTGCGCTCGAGCACGATGCCGTCGCGCGGCGCCGACCAGCGGACGGTGACGGGCGCGACATGCGTCTTCTCCATCTCCGCGATGGCCTGCTCCGGGACGTCGAGATTGATGAGCCGCTGCCGCGAGCCGCGGCCGTAGATCTCGACGCTGCCGACCGATTTGGAGCTGATCGTCGCGAGATATTCCGCCGCCGCGGACGCGACCGCGGAGCTGTAGATCTCCATCAGCGGCTGGCCGGCCTTCACGCGCGTGCCAGTGGTCACATCCGCGACCTTCTGAACGAAGCTTTCGGCCCGCATGGCGATCACCGACACGCGGCGCTCGTCCAGCTGGATCGTGCCGGGCGCCTTGACCGACACGCGGATCGGGCGCCGCGCGACCAGCTCGGATCTCACGCCGGTGCGCTGGATCTTGCCGGGCGAGAGCTTCACCAAGCCGTCCTCGATGTCGTCGCCGTCGTAGACGGGCACGTAGCTCATCCCCATCGGATCCTTCTTGGGCACCGGCGATGTGTCCGGCAGGCCCATGGGATTGCGGTAGTAGAGAATTTTTCGCGAGGAATCCGCCTGCTGTTTCGACCTGGCAGGTTCGGAGGCAGCACGATCGTCATCGTAGACGGGGACGTAATCGCGGCCGCGATCATCCTTCTTCGGACCCGCCGACCACAGCGGCGCTCCGCCCGGATCGCGGTAATAGAGCGGGGTTCGGTCGGCGGCTGCCGCAGCGGCGCTGATGTCGGCGTGAGCCAGCCAGCCCGCATCGTTCGAGGACCAATAGAAGCCCAGGGCCAGGCCGCCGCCCAGCGCGAAGATCGTCAGGAGACGCAGCGTTTTCATGGTGTATCGCTCACTTGATCGCCGTGACGATCACCTTGGCCGTGACGGTCTCCGGTTCGCCCTGCACCTTCGCCGACAGCGTCACCTGGTAGCGGCCGGCCATCGGCAGGTCCGTCTTGAAGGCGTACACGCCCGGCTCCTTCGACGGCAGCGCGGCGACCGCCGACTCCATCTCGGCCATGCCGTCCGGGGCCATGTCGACGCGGGTCTTGAAGATGACTGCGTCCGACACCGGCTTGCCGGTCTGCTTGTTGGTCAGGCGCACGGCGAGTGTGACGTCGTCGCCCTTCTTCATCTGCGGATTGACCGGCTCGAAGGTGTAGTCATCGGCGCCCGCCATCGCGGCGGAAGCGGCAAGCGAAAGGGTGGCGGCAACAGCCGCGGTGCTGAATTTGGCAAGCATTGTCCAGTCCTCATGAATTGATCCCGGCCGTGGCACATGAAATGCGCACGTCAGTCGTCATCGCGCGCAGGCGCGCCGCACGCGTCTCAGGCTTGCGAGATCAGATTCGGGGAGGCCGGAAGGGAGGACTGGCGTCGCGGAAGGAGACGACCTGATCCGCGGGAATGGCGATCTGGCTCGCGGCAACGGCGAGAAACGCGAAGGCAATGGGCCTGACGTCGCCAAGCGCGATGGTGCCGCCGACGCAGCAGAAGCCCATCCCGCATTTGTAGCCGCCGGTCGGAGAGCCCGTTCCCTTCATGTCGGGACAACAATCGTCCATCGACATATCGGCATCGCCGCTCAGATGCATGGTCGTCTGCATGTCGTTCGGTGACATCGCGAGGCCAGCCGCGGACGCGCCAACCGGCAGCATCGCCAGGGATATGGCGATCGCGAATGCCAGGATGGTACGAACGAACCGCATCAAGATCGACTTACCTTTCGGGCCGGAGCACAGCCTCAGTACCATACGCCAGCGCCGAAAGCAGTCCTTGATCCCGGTCAAGCATCCGTGACCGAGGCTCGGTCGTCGGGCTTCAGCACGCCGCCTGGATCAGATCTTCGGGATCTTCGCGCGCTCCACCACGCCAGTCCATTTGACGATCTCGGTCTCGATCAGCTTCTTCATCTCCTCGGGCGAGCTGCCGCGGACCTCGCCGCCGACGGCGGTCTCCAGACGCTGCCTGGTTTCAGTGTCCCTGAGCACGTCGAGCGTCGCTGAATTGAGCGTGGCGATGACGGCGGACGGCGTACCCTTGGGGGCCAGGAGGCCGGCCCAGGTGCGCACGTCATAGCCCTTGATGCCGGCTTCCTGAACGCTGGGGACGTCGGGCAGCAACGCGGTGCGCGTCGGCGAGGTCACGGCGAGGCCCCGGATCGCGCCGCCCTGGATCTGCGGGGCGAGCAGCACGGGCGTGCCGACGATGACCGGCACCTCGCCGCCAAGCAAGGCTGTGACGGATTGAGAATCGCCGCGATACGGCACATGCACGATCTCGATTCCGGCGGTCGCGTTCAGCAGCTCTCCGGCAAGGTGATGCGTACTGCCGAAGCCGACCGATCCGAAGCTGAGCGAGCCGGGTTTCTCTTTGGCTAGGGCGATGAGTTCGCCCAGCGACTTCGCAGGGTGGTCGTTGCGCACGGCGATGACGAGCGCGTAGTAGACCAGCGTCGAGATCATCTCGAAGCTCTCGGCTGGCTGGTACGCGAGGCTCTTGTAGGTCGCCGCGGAAATCGCGTGCGCCCCGGTGACCAGCCCGAGCGTGTAGCCGTCGGGCGCCGCCTTCGCGACGGCATCCGCGGCGATGTTGCCGCCGGCACCGGGCTTGGCCTCGACGATGATCGGCTGCCCGAGCTTCTTCGAGAGTCCGTCAGCGATGATGCGCGACAGTGCGTCGGCCGCCCCGCCGGCGGCAAATCCGTGCAGCAGCCGGATCGGACGCGACGGATAATTGTCGGCCGCCGCCGGTGTGACTACAAGCCAACCGCCAAGAAAACCGCCCAGCAGAAAAATTGCCGCAGCAAGCCGCTTCATCCGTCGCATGGATGCTTTCTCCCTTTGATTGTTGTGTCGTTGGCCGCAATGAGTGCGGCGCTCTTCAAGTCGTATGCGAGCTGGCTAGCGGGCGAACTCCGTGCATTCCGGTGACGGCGGCATGCCCCAGACGTCGCGCGGCAGGCCGACCCAGACCTTTGGCCTCTGCGGGCGATCGCGGTGCCAGGGACGCGGCTCGAAATAGCCGAGCTCCTCGTCGGTCATTCGGTCGAGATCGCAAAACAGCTCGACCAGATGCCCGTCGGGATTGCGGTGATAGATCGCCGTGTTGTGCCCGGGGCCGTGACGCACCGGGCCCCAGAGAACGGGAAGCTTGTGCCGCGCCAGATGATCGCAGGCCTGATGCATGTGGGTCGCCCCGCGCAGCTCGAACGCAAAATGATGCAGGCCCCGATCGGGCGCGCGGGCGAAGTTCAGCGTGTGATGTTCATAGCCGCTGCGCATGAAGACGAAGCGGTCCTCGATCCAGTCGGAGACCCGAAGGCCCATGACGTTCGCGTAAAACTCCGATGCCGCGCGCGGATCGGGCGTCCGAAGGGCGACATGGCCGAGCTTGACGACGGCGAGCCCGCCGATCCGCTCCTGCGCGGGCGTCGGTGTCCAGCCCTGGATCAGCTCGAAGCGCGTGCCTTCGGGGTCATTGAAGGAGAGCAGCCGAGAGACGCCAGGCAGCGGATCGCTCCGCAACTCGGGCTTCAGATCGGCCTGCTTCAGCGCGGCGCCCAGCGCCTCGATCTCGACATCGGGAGATATCTCGAAGGCAATGCTGGTCAGCGCCGCCGCCCCTCGCTCGATCACGAGCGAGAGCTGCTCGGAATCGCTGGCGAGACAGATGCGGTCGCCGTCACGGCCGACGAGACCGAGACCGATCACGCCGCGGTAATAGTCGAGCAGCCGCTCGGGATCGGGCGAGGCAAAGGTCGCGTGCCTCAGGCGGGTGAAGCGTGCAATGGGAGCTTGTGTCGTCATCGTGCGGTCCATCCCCTCTCCATCCCCTCATGGCGTCATGATGATCTTGCCGAGCGCGGAGCCCTGCTCCAGCAGCGCATGGGCCTTCCGGACCTCGTCGAGTTTCAGGACCGCCGAGATCGCCGGCTTGATCGCATTGCGGCTCAGTGCCTCGATCACGTTGCGCATGAGTGCGCGGCGCCCGTCGCGATCGTGGTCGTAGATGTGGAAGGAGAAGCAGCGCACGGCCGGACAGATGTCGAGATGATTGCGCATCGCCGCCATCAGATTCTCTTCCGGCAATCCGGCGAAGGCGTTGTACGACAGCAGCGTGCCCCATTTGCCGAGCGCGCCGAGATAACCGGCGAATTCCGGCCCGCAGACGTGATCGAGCACGAGACCGACGCCTTCGCCGCCGGTCAACTCCCGCGTCCGCGCCACCACGTCCTCGCGGCGGTAGAAGATGATGTGATCGGCGCCGTTCGCCTTCGCGAACGCGGCCTTCTCCTCGGTCGAGACCGTGCCGATGACGGTCATCCCGGCGAGCTTCGCCAGTTGCACCAGCGCGGTGCCGACGCCGCCGGCAGCCCCGATCACCAGCACGCTCGCAGGCGCGCGCGGATGGCGGCACTCGTGCAGCAGAGCGTAGGCCACTTGGTAGTTCGACAGGCACACGGCGGCTTGCAGATCGACATCGTCGGGCAGCGCATGAACGGCATCCGCGGGCGCGACCACATAATCTGCATAACAGCCGCCGCGCTGGGACAGATCGCGCGCGCTCAGCAGCACCTTCTGGTCGATCGCAAAGCCCTCGACGCCGGGCCCGAGCGCGGCAATGCGGCCGGCGACGTCATTGCCGGGATTGGCCGGCAGCGGCGGCATCCATTTGTAGATGCCGCGCCGGATCAGCACGTCGGGCTGCCCGACCCCGAACGCCTCGGCTCGGATCTGCACCTGGCCGGGTCCGGGCACAGGCACCGGCAGCTCGACCAATTCGAGTGCATCCGGCCCACCCGGCTGACGCACCAGCACCGCCCTCATGATCTCACTGCCTCCCAAAGCCATATTTTCGAAAATCATACCGTTTACGAAAATTATTGCAAGATGGTCGTTGCCGCGGCATCTTGGGCCATCGATTCAGCGGCAGAACCCATGCCTGACAGCGCCATCCGCCCCCGCAAGGAATTCGGCAAGACCATTGCCGCCGACATCACGCACCGTTTGCGCGAGGAGATCATTGCCTGCGCCCTCGCGCCCGGCGAGCCGCTGCGGTTCGACGTGTTGCGCGAACGGTTCGGCGCGAGCTTTACGACGCTGCGGGAAGCGCTGACCGCGCTCGCCGCCGAAGGGCTGGTCGATGCGCAGGAGCAGCGCGGATTTCGCGTCGCGCCGGTCAGCCGGCAGGATCTGGTCGAGGTCACCGATGCAAGGGTCCTGATCGAGGTGGAATTGATCCGCCGCGCGATCGAGCGGGGCGACGACGACTGGGAAATCGCAGTGATTTCGACGCTGCACAGATTGAAGCGGATCGAGCAGCGCGATCCCGAGCATCCCTTGCGCGATCCCGAATGGAAGATCGCCCATCGCCAGTTCCACCAGGCGCTGGTGTCCGCCTGCGGCTCGGCGACGCTGCTGGCGATTCGCGCCGAGCTGTTCGACCGTGCCGAGCGCTACCGGCATCTATCGGCCAATTTCCGGCCACGCCCCCGCGACAAGGCCGGCGAGCACCAGGCCATCATGCAGGCCGCGATCTCGCGTAATGCGGATCTGGCCGTGCAGCTGATCGAGACGCATATCCGCTCGACCGCCGACAACGTCGCCAAATACGCCGGGCATCTGCTCGACGCCGAATAGGCCCCGCCGGCATTTTCGCGCCGCGGGCTTGCGCTTGCCCTTATTTTCGAAAATAATGCATCGGATCGAAAATAGGAACCCTTGGGGCGAAACCATGAAGTTGCTGTCGTTCTTGGACGGAAATCGCGAGAGCTGGGGCGCCGTTGTCGAAAACGGGGTCGTAGATCTCGGCCGCGCCCTCCCCCAGTACCCGACGCTGGCGGACTTCCTCGGCAGCGGCGACTACACACGGCGCGAGGCCATCGTCGCCACGCACAAGCCCACGATGGCGCTCAGCGACGTCAAATACCTGCCGGTGATCCCGCGTCCCGAGAAGATCGTCTGCGCCGTGCGCAATTATCTCGACCACCACAATGAAGCCGTGGCGTTCGGCATGAAGCGCGAGATCACGGAGTTTCCGCCGATCTTCCTGCGAGTCTGGCGCTCCCAGGTCGCGCACAACGCGCCGGTGATCCGGCCGAAGGTCTCGGACAATTTCGACTGGGAGGGCGAGCTTGCCGTCGTCATCGGCAAGGGCGGCCGCCACATCAGCCAGGCCGACGCCTGGAGCCACGTGGCGGGCTACTCGATCTACAACGACGTCAGCGTGCGTGACTGGCAGCGCCACGCCCAGCAGATCGCCTCCGGCAAGAACTTCGTCGGCACCGGTCCGTTCGGACCCTGGCTGGTGACGCCGGACGAGATCGGCGACCCCACCAAGCTGAAGCTCGAGACGCGCGTCAACGGGGTGGTGGAGCAGTCGTCCGACACGTCGATGCTGATCTTCTCGATTCCGCGGCTGATCGAATATTGCTCGACCATCTTCGACCTCGTGCCCGGCGACGTCATCGCCACCGGCACGCCAGCCGGCGTCGGCTTCACCCGCAAGCCGCCGGTCTTCCTCAAGCCCGGCGACATCGTCGAGGTCGAGATCGAGAACATCGGCGTGCTCCGTAATCCCGTCGTGGATGAGGCGTAGAGCCGTAAATGTCCTACGATATTCGCAAGACCGCGCTCAGCGTCGAGACGATCTGGCACGAGCGCGGCCCGAGGCTGGAGAAGCCGCTGCTGGTCGGCACGGCCGTCGCGGTGATCGGCAATCCCTTTGCGGGCCGCTATGAGCCTGACCTGATGCCGTTTCAGGCGGCCTTGCGCGACCTCGGACGCGAGCTCGCAACACAGTTGATCGCACAGCTCGGCGGCGCCGCGCATATCGAGGCCTACGGCAAGGGCATCATCGTCGGCGAGGACGGCGAGCTCGAGCACGGCGCCGTCTGGCACGAAGCCGGCGGCCATGGCATGCGCGAGGTGCTCGACCAGCCCAAGGCGATCGTTCCGGCGGCGAAGACCATCGGCGGTCCTGGCACGCGCCTGATGGTGCCGCTCGGTCACATCCACGCCGCCTATGTCCGCAGCCATTTCGGCACGGCGGAGATGACGCTGTGGGATGCGCCAAGGCGTGACGAGATCGCCTTCGGCCTCGTCATGGCGACCGGCGGCCGCCCTCACGCGCGCATCGGCGGCCTCAAGGCCTCCGAGATCTCCGTGCACGACGGGCAGCGCTGAGGATGTAGCGCGCTCAATGCGCGCCACACCGGCAGCTCTCGTAATCCACGGGATCATGGCTGTTGACGATCTTCACGCGGTCGCCGTGATCAAGCTTCAGCGCCCGCAGCCGCGCCTGGTTGGCGATCCGCATGCCCCGGTCCATGTCGCCCTTGCGCTGGAAATAGCCGAGCATCAGCGGCATGCGCGGCGATGGGTCGAGCTGCGCATGATGAAAATAGCTGTCGCCGGCATGCAGCAGCCATGTGTCGCCTGATCGCACCGCAATGCCGCAATGGCCGAGCGTGTGGCCGGCGAGCGGGATCATCAGGATGTCTGGTTCCTTGTCGCCGAGCGCGCGCACGCCCTTGAAGCCGAACCAGTCCTCGCCGGCCTCGCGATAGAATGTCCAGCGCGGGCCGTGGCCCCACTGCCCCGTGACGTAGCGTCCCTCGGGCGGCGCCGGCTTGCGCAACACCGCCATGTCGTATTCGGCGCGATGGACGTGGATCGCGGCATGGGGGAAATCAGGCACGCCGCCTGCGTGGTCGCGATCGAGATGCGTCAGCAGCACGTGGCGCACGTCGGCGGGTGAATAGCCGAGCGCCTTGACCTGCTCGACCGCGGTCTCCGCGGGATCCAGCCTTGGCGCGGTCTGGCGCACCCATCGGCGTCCCAGCCGCTCGGGTGCCCCGATATCGCCGAGTCCGATGCCGGTGTCGACCAGCGCGAGCCCGTCATTGGTCTCGATCAGCAGGCAATGACAGACCAGGCGGGCACGCTGGAACAGGCTACCGGTGCCGTTCACCAGACGACGGCCCATCGGGCACATCGTGCCGGTGTTGAGGTGGTGAATCTTCATCGCGCGTCCCTGCCTGTTGTGAGCAGGGCGTTCTTGCCATCGGCCAATCCATAGGTAAAATACTGTATATTGATATATTCTATAGGATTACCCTATGGACATCCGCGAGCTTCGCTATTTCACCGCCGTCTACCGCGAGCGTAACCTGACCGCGGCTGCGCGCGCCTGCTTCGTGTCGCAGCCGTCGATCTCGACCGCGATCACAAATCTGGAGGCCGAACTCGGCACCACGCTGTTCATTCGCCACAAGAAGGGCGTCGCGCCGACCGCTTCGGCCGAGCAGTTTCATGCGCTGGCCCGCCGCATCATCGACGAGGCCGATGCCGCGCGCAGCCTGTTCAGGAAGCCGAGCACGAAGACCAGTGTGACCCTCGGCCTGATGCGCACGCTCGACGTGCCCCGGACCATCGCGCTCTTGAAGCCGCTGACGGCGCGCAGCGACGTCGCGCTGCGCCTCGTCGGCAGCGACGAGCGTGCCGATGCGCGGATCATCTCCAGGAGCATGCTGCGCGCTGACGAGCATTTCGTCGCGCTCTGGAGCGAACGTTATGTCGCCGCACTGCCGCCGTCGCATCCACTGACGCTGAAGGAGAAGCTGCGCGCCGCCGATCTCGCCGGCGTCCCCCTGATCGACCGCTGCCATTGCGAGCAGAGCGAATTCTTCGGCCGCTCGTCACAACGAAGGCAGACCGCGGCGATCGCGCAATCGGAAGACTGGGCCATGGCGCTGGTCGCCGCCGGTGTCGGCATCGCGATCGTCCCCGAGGGCGTGGCGCGCGGTAATCCCGACATCGCGGTGCGCGAGATCGAGGTCAAGGTCAAGCGCGAGGTCGGGCTGGCCTATCGCGCATCCGTGCCGCTCGCGGATGCGCTGAAGGATCTTGTCGGGAAGCTTCAGAAGCAGCGGCGCAAGCCGGATCGAAGGGGACGACGTCCCCTTCGCAAGCCATGACCGCTCAGTCGGCGAACTGGCCGGCCGCCTTGATGATCGGAGCCCAGCGATCGATCTCGCTCGTCAGCACCGCCGCCAGAGCTTCCGGCGTCGCCTTGTCCTGCGCGACCGGTTCGGTGTTGATGTCGTTGAACCGTGCGATCAGCGTGGGATCCTTGAGGGCCGCCTGGAGCGCCGTCACCAATTTCTGAACGACGGCCGGCGGCGTGCCCTTCGGGGCATAGACGCCGTGCCAGACGCCGAGCTCGAAACCCTTCAGGCCGGCCTCGTCGGCCGTCGGCAGATCAGGCAGGCTCTTCAGCCGCTCTTTGGTCGTGATCGCATAGGCCTTGACCTGCTTTGCGGTGATCGGGCCGGTGGTGTTGGTTGCCTGGTCGCAGGTGAGATCGATCTGCTTGCCGAGAAGATCGTTCATGATGGGACCGTTGCCCTTGTAGGGCACCGTGGTGAGCTGCTTCTGGATCGCGGTCATGAACAGCATGCCGCAGAGATGCGATGCCGCGCCAAGCCCGGCATTGGCGTAGGTCAGCTTGTCACCCTGCTGCTGGGCGTAGGCGACGAGGTCCTTGAGCGTGTCGGCCGGAAAATCCGGACGCGCGATGATGGTCATCGGCGCGTTGGTCACGAGACCGATCGGCGCAAACGCCGTCTTCGTGTCATAGCTCAGATTGCGATACAGCGTGGCCGCGGTCGAGATGCCGACATGATGGATCAGCAGCGTATAGCCGTCCGGCTGGGCCCGCGCGGCACGGGTCGTGCCGATGGTGCCGCCGGCGCCGGTCGCGTTCTCGACGATGATCTGCTGGCCGAGCGATTTCCCCATGCCCGCTGCGGTCAGCCGCGCGATGGTGTCGGTGGGCCCGCCGGCGGCGAACGGCACCAGCATGGTGATCGGCCGGGTCGGATAGTCCTGGGCGACCGCAGATCCAAGCGACAGAAGCAGAGCCGACACGATGGCGATGAAACGCATGTTTTCCTCCGGTTATCGTTGGCGCCATATGAGCGCATTCCGGGCCCCGCTGCCATTGGGAAAACGGACGCATCAGGCGGTCGCGATCGCGGCAGCTCTGGCGGTGGAACCGCGGCGCCGCACCTAAATCCGGTTTGCTTGATCAGCCTTTCGAGACCACCGCGCGGCCGTAAGGCGGCTGTGCCGCGACCGGGGGGTTGGCGGTCTGGGCGGCGAGCTCGCCGATCAGGCGATCGGCGTCGGCGGCCATGGGGTCGGGCGCCTGGATCACCAGACGCTCCAGCGCCCAACGATAGGACGCGACGCGCTGCTCCAGGCTTTGCTGCACCCACTGGATGATCAGCGAATTCTCCTGCATGCGCGCGACCGCATCCTCCCTCTCCCGCGGCGAGAGCTCGGAGACGCGCGCCATGCTGGCATTGCGCTTCTTGTCGAGATCGATGACGCGGATCGCGGAGGCGAAGAACGGCTCGAAGCGGGAGGTGTCGTTGCGCACGTCCTCGATCAGCTGCGCATAGCGCGAGGAGTGCGAGCGGTGCGGCTCGTCGATCAGCGTGCGGCCGTACATGGTGCGGTCGAACACGATCTTCTGGTGCCAGGGCGACGGCAAGGTCTTGTAGTCGCCGAACACGCTCTTCCAGGCGGGGCGCGACAGCGGCGGCTCGATCATAGGATAGGCGAGATCGCGAAGCTGGCGCTCGGCGTCGGTGAGCTGGAATTGCGAGGCCTTCAGGCCGAGGCTGCCGGTGGCCTCGGTGCCGAGCCAGCGATGCATGTCGTCGCTACGCATGTCGGCGCGGGTGCGGCCGAAATCGCCGCCGCTACAGGCGGCTAGGCTCGCGCCGATAGCTGCGAGCAGAATGGCCCTCGAGAGGAGCCGGATCTGGCGGATGGCTTCCGGCATTGCAAAGGCCGGATACTAACGACGGCGACGACGGCGCCCCGGCGCTGTGCCCTGCTCCGGCCCGCGATCCCCGCTGGGTTCGTCCGTCTCGCGCTCGATGCGGATCACGGGGAGGATCAAAATCGTTCCCGTTTCCGTGCGCGGTGTGGCATCCCCCGACGAGCCTGCCCGGCGACCGGCCGGAAATTCGATGATGGTCCCCATAATCAGCTCTCTATCAATTGCCGCGCGGCCCGGCGCGCTCGTGCAACATGCATTCATTAAGATCAGTTCATGGTTAACGGGGTGTAAACGCGCCTTCCGGACCGTAGCCGCACGGCCTCCCGCGTCCCGTTGCGGCACGACGGCGCCCAAAATCGAGCGATCAATTTCACGGCTCGTTTTCCTTAACGAGCCTTTAAAGGACCCTGCGATAGGCTGGCCGTGAGTATCTTTTCCAGGTCGCGTATCTCTCCATGACCAAGTCGCTGTTTCCCGGATTCGACGGGCTGATGAGCCTCTCCCGTCGCGAAGGTGTCGATGTTCGCCCGACGCTGCTGCGCGTGCTGACGGACCTCTATGTCCAGTCGCCCACCCACAGCGACGACGAGCAGCGCCAGTTCATCGAGCTTGCCACACGGCTGATCGACCAGGTCGACGATGCGACGCGTTCCTCCGTCAAGGCGAAGCTTGCGATCTATCCGCAGACGCCCGTCCCGGTGCTCCAGAAGCTCGGGCTGGTCGCGGCGCAGGAAGGCCGCAGGGTTCCGCTCGCGCGCGAAATTCGCAGCGCTCCGCAGGCAGCCCCCCAGGCCCGTGAGCCGACCGAGGCCGAGCAGCGCATGGCCGCCAGCATGGCGATGCAGCCGAAGGAAGCGGCCGAGATCCACGACATGTTCTTCCGCGCCGATGCGGGCCAGCGCGCGCTGATCCTGCACAATCTCGCGCAGACGCCGCTGAAGGCCGCACCGCGGATTCCGACCGTGCGGGCCAAGCGCGCGATCCAGATCCTGGAGATGGCGGCGATCGCGGGCGATATCGAGAATTTCATCTTCGAGCTCGGTGACAGCCTGATCCTGCCCTCGCGCGTCGCAGCCCAGATCGTCGACGATGCCGGCGGCGAAGCGCTCGCAATCGCCGCGCGCGCGCTCGACATGCCGAGCCCCAACTTCCAGCGCATCCTGTTGTTCTTCAAGCCGGAGATCGGCACCTCGGTCGATGCGGTCTACCGGCTGTCGCGGCTCTACGACCGCCTCGGCGAGCGCTCCGCGCTGGTGATGCTGGCGGCATGGCGCGGCTCGACCCTCGCGGTCACCCGCGCAAAATACCAGCCCTCGCTGCATGACAGCGAACGGCAGCGCGCACGTGCCGGCGCAAGCCAGACGCGCCCGGGCGTGCAGCCCGGCTCCGCACCTGCGGTGCGGACGGGCACCGACGGATCGTCGGACCGCTAGGTCTTCGCCAGATCGAGAAAATGCCGCCCGGCGCGGTCCTCGGTCTCGACGATCCAGGCGTCCGGATCGAAACGAAGCTCCTTCGTCAGGCGCTCTTCGATCGTTTGCTCCGGCAACGGCTGCGATGCGACCGGCACGAAGAAGCGATCGACGGGGCGACCGTCGTCATAGACGGTCTGCGGCGCCGGCGCATAGAGCATCGCGTTGCCGTCGAGCAGCGACACTTTCACGAACACCGCACCCGCCTCCTCCGCGCCGCGGCGGCGCACCGCGCCGAACACGCCCTCGGTCTGGCACCGGCGCAGGTAAGCGGAGACCCAGATATTTGATTTCAAACGCATGGGCGCACGATAGGCCAGTGCTTCAATCAGCACCAGCCTTCAGGCCTGGAGAAACAACGACGTCTATTCGACGGGATGGCCGATCGCGGCGCCGAGCTCGCGCAGCAGGCGGTCGGACACTTGCCCTGTGACCTGCATCTTGTGCTCGCGCTCGAATTTCTGGATCGCGGACTGGGTCTCGGCGCCCATCGCGCCCGTGATCTTCAAATTGCCGTAGCCGTATTCGGACAGCGCGCGCTGCACGCCGGCGATACGCTTCGCGGCCGGGCTCTGCTGCACCGGGATCGGCGCCGGCGGACGCATCGCGGATGGCGACGTCGAGGTCGTGGCCTTGACCAGATTGGTCATGGGATCGCTGCCCGGGCGCAGCGTCGACGCGGTGGCCTCGACCGGCTTCTCCGCCGGTCTCTCGGCGGCGCGTTCGGCGGGTTTGGGCTCGACGCGAAACTCGGTCGCCTTCGGCTCGAGCGGCGAGGTATCGGCGCCGACGGGGCGCGGACGCGGCAACGGGTTCGACAGCGGCACGGAGGACGGCGCGGGAAGATTGATCACGGTGCCGAACATCGGCGCCGGATGCCGGCCGGTCTGGAGGAACAGCGCATTGGCAACGATGGCGCCGATCGCGGCGACCGCGACGAGACCTGCAAGCGTATCCTTGGGGCTGTGCAGCAGCACGCGCATCACGAGATTGCGCTCGGTCTCGACATCGATGACCGCGGCCTTGGCGCCACGGCGGCGCGGAGCGGCTTGGTCCTTGGCAGACTTCTTAGGCACTTTTCTTCACCAGAGCGGGTTGGTCATGATGTTCGACGGGAGATTCCTGGCGCAGCACCGGCGTCAAGGTCGCGATGTTGTTCTCGGGCGCCTTGGCCTGCGGCGGCGTGTAGACGAGCGGCAGCTTGACGGTGACGGCGGTGCCCTCACCTAACCTGCTTTGTACCGTCAATTCGCCGAGATGCAACGCCACCAGGCTCTTCACGATCGAAAGTCCAAGGCCCGTGCCTTCGTGGCGGCGCTGATAGGTCTTGCCGGCCTGGAAGAACGGCGCGCCGATGCGCTTGAGATCGTCGGGTGCGATGCCGATGCCGGTGTCGGCGATGCGCAGGGTGAGCTGCGAGCCCGTCACCGTGGCGGTCACCGAGACCTGACCGCCACGCTCGGTGAACTTGATGGCGTTGGCGACGAGGTTGAGTACGATCTGCTTGAAGGCGCGCGGATCGCCGGTCATGACCGGCAGGTCCTGCGGCGCGTCCGTGACGAGGTCGATGCCGTTCTCCCGCGCCTTCAGCGCCAGCAGATTGCAGCAATGCATCAGCGAGGCGCGCGGCGCGAACGGCTCCGAGGCGATCTCGAAATTGCCGGACTCCATCTTCGACATGTCGAGGATGCCGTTGACGACCGACAGCAGATGCTGGCCGGAATCGTTGATGAGCTGGGCGTATTCCCTGCGCTGGCTAGCTGCCAGCATCAGGGTCTGCTCCTGCGCGATCATCTCGGAGAAGCCGATGATGGCATTGAGCGGCGTGCGCAGCTCGTGGCTCATGGTGGCGAGGAAACGCGTCTTGGCGGCGTCGGCGGCTTCCGCGGCGCTGCGCGCCTGGTCGAGCGCCTGCTCGGACAATTTGCGATCGGTGACGTCGCGCATCACGCCGACGACCTCGGCCTCGCGCGTGGGATCGCGGCCCATATCCTGGTCGAGCGGACGGCAGCGCATCTCGATCCAGATGAAATCGACCTGGCCGCGCTCGGAGCCGCCAGGCTCCCGCCGCAGCCGGAATTCGACGCTGCGCACGTCGCCGCGCGCGGCATCGGAGAGCGCGGTGAGATAGGCCGGGCGATCGGCGACATGGACGCGATCGAACAGGCCGTGGCCGAGCAGTTGCGCCACCGGCATACCGAGCATGGCTTCCGCCGCCGGCGAGATGAACTGCACCGCGCCGTTGCGCTGATGCCGCGAGATGACGTCGCTCATGTTGCGCGCGAGCAGCCGATAGCGCTCTTCCTCGCGCGACAGCAATGTCACGCTGGTGCGTGCCAGCGACTCTGCACCGAAGGCGAGACCGGCGGCATAGAGCGTCGCAGACGCGACGCCGAACGCCATCAGCGCGCCGCGTTCTGCGGCGCTGGTGTCTCCGGCCGGCAGCCAGCCGAGCTGGCTGACGAGGATCAGGATTCCCGCGCAGGACAGCGCAAGCAGGGAAGCGAAGGCCGCGACGCGGCGCGAGGCCGACAGCGCGGCTTCGAGCGGAACCACGACCAGCCAGATTGCCGCGAATGATTCGATACCGCCGGTGGTGCCCGCGACCGCCATGATCAGGCCGGCGAGTGCCAGCGACGACAGCACATGCGCGCCTTCGTAGCGGCCGGTGCGCGACAGGAACCAGGAGAGGAGAATGGGGGCGATCAGCCAGGCGAAGGCGGCGACCTCGATCGCGCTCGGCGCACCGCGCATGGCGAGATAGACCGGGAATGCGGCAAAGGCGGCCAGGCTGCCGAGCAGCCGCGGCGCCATGAAGGCACGATGGCGTGCTCGCATCAGCGCATCGTAACGCGCGGAGGGATGCAGCAGCGCATCGAGACAATCGCGGATGATACTCAAAACTGTCACGGGTCTCGCGCTTCGGCTCAATCGTCTTTAGAAGACGCGCCGGAACGCCTCCTTATCGTTGAGCCACCGTGTCAGAGCGACCTTAAACGAGTGCTAAGGCGATGCGGCGTGCGGCCGGACACCGCGTCATCGCGGAGATTTTTAGACGATTTGGCGATGTCATCGGCGGGGATGGTGAACACAGGGTTTAACCATACGCCGCATGGTTTCGAATTGGTGGATATGCGGTCCCGGCGGAATCACGGGCTCCGGCGTCAATCGAAAATTTACGACAAGGCGCGTTACGAAGATTCTTGCGTAAATTTTCCGCGAATTAAGCGGAAGGCAATCACTTGCGATTTATCGAGAGTTGCTAGGTCCGACACCTCGCGGAGATCGCCGCGGCGGGATCTAACATACAGGTCGACAAGATGCGCTTTCTGCTCCGCATCACATTCTGGCTCGGGCTGGTGCTGGTGCTCCTGCCGCGGGACAAGACGTCCGAATCGGACAAGCTGCCGCAGATCGGTGCCGCCGACGCGGTGCAGGCTGCGACCGCGGCCGTCTCCGACGTGACCCAGTTCTGCAAGCGCCAGCCGGCGGCCTGCGAGGTCGGCGGACAGGCCGCGACCATCATCGGCCAGCGCGCCCAGGACGGCGCGAAGAAGCTCTACCAGATCATCAACGACAAGAAAGAGCAGCTCGAGAAGTCCGACAAGACCGACAAGAAGGCGCCCGATCACACCGGCTCGATCGCGCTGGCGGGCGAAGGCGATGCCGTCGCGAGCGAGGCGCCGCGCGACACCCTGAGCCAGGATGACCTCGCGCTGGAATGGCGCGGGCCTACGGCCTCGAATTAGCCCCCAAACCCTATCGATTTCGCGTGCTCGCGTCCCTATATTGGTGGGAAGCGGGGAACTGTGGGCCAACATGACGACGATCGACGAAATCAGGGACAATTTCGAGCTTCTGGACGAGTGGGACGACCGCTACCGGTACGTCATCGAGCTCGGCCGCACCCTGGAACCGCTACCCGAGGCTGAGCATTCGGCCGAGAACAAGGTGAATGGTTGTGTCAGCCAGGTCTGGCTCCAGAAGCTGGTCGACCGCGATGACGGCGCGCCGATCCTGAAATATCGCGGCGACAGCGACGCCCATATCGTGCGCGGGCTGGTCGCGATCGTGCTCGCGCTCTATTCGGGCCGCACGCCGCAGGAGATCCTCGATACCGACGCGATCGCGGTGTTCAACGAGTTCGGCTTTCGCGATCATCTGACGCCGCAGCGCTCCAACGGCCTGCGCTCGATGGTCGAGCGCATCAAGACCGACGCGAGAGAGGCGCTCGCGGAAGCGTCGTGAGAAGTTTCGCAGGGTGGGCAAAGCGGAGCGTGCCCACCATTTGCGTGTGATTAGCGGAAATTCGTGGGCACGGCGCTTCGCGCCTTTGCCCACCCTACGAGATCGGAGGCTCGGACTATTTCCGCTTCCGCTGCTGCTGCCCCAAACCCATCTGCTTCGCCAGTTGCGAGCGCGCCACCGCGTAGTTCGGCGCGACCATGGGATAGTCGGCCGGCAGGCCCCATTTCTCGCGATATTGTTCCGGCGTCATGTTGTACTGGGTGCGCAGATGGCGCTTCAGCGACTTGAAGCGCTTGCCGTCTTCGAGGCACACCAGATAGTCCGGCGCGATCGACTTCTTCAGCGACACCGCAGGCTTCGAGGGCTCGAGCGGCGCCGCCTCGGTACGGCCCGACGAGACCCGCACCAGGGCGCCATGCACCTGGCTGATCAGGTTCGGAATCTCGGCGGCCGGCGTCGGGTTGTTGCCGACATAGGCCGACACGATGCTCGCCGTCAGCTCAATGAAATTCTTAGCCCCGGCATCCGACATGGGCCCGACCTTTCTCTCGCCTTGCGTCTCGCAGGATTGACGACGCCAAAGTATTCCGTGTCAACAATACGTTCGGCTGAAATAAGACGACTGACGAATGTGAGCCGGTTACTGGCGACGTGACGAGAACGACGGCGCTCTACTTGGACGAAGCGGGCTTCAGCCGCGCTGGTCGAGATGGGCGCGCAGTTCGTCGATCGAGGCGAAGCGCATCATGCCTTCCGGCATCTGTGCTTCGATCGAGCCGTCGGAATAGAGCGAATAGGCCATGCCGTCGACGATGCCGGATTTGAGCACGGTCACGGGCGCCTGCTCGACGGCCGGCGCGGGCGGCGGCGGAGAGGCCTCCGTCAAGGTCGACGGCGAACGCGGTGGCGGCGGCGGACGACGCGCGGCGGCCGGCGGCTCCGGTGGCCGCATACGGTCCGGCCTGGGCCAGGCGTCGTCGAAGCTCGCAGGCGAACTATCCGGGGCGGCAGGCTCCGCGGGTTCGTCATGGGAGTGCGGCGGCACGCCGTCGGTCGTCTTTGCCTCCGCGCGCTCGCGCTCCTTGCGGGACGTCGAGGCGAACAGCAGGTTGCGACGGCGCGGCGCGTCCGGCGCCCCGGGCGGCGTTGGGGCTTCCGGTTCCGGCGGGGGCGGCGGCGCTTCGACGCGCGGACGCTCGCGCGCGGCAGCTTCGTTCTGCCACGGCGGCGGACCCGCGGCAGATAGCGGCGGCGGCTTCATCGCGGGCGCCGGGCCCGGCTCGGACGCAGGCGGGCCTGATGTCGCGAGACCGGGCAACACCGGCCTGACCCGAACCTCCGACGCGGCGGCAGCCCCGGCCAGCCGTCGGCCGATGCCCTTCAGTTCCACGACCACGACGTGGAGGCCGGCCAGTAACATTCCGGAGCAGACGCCAATGGTACCGGAGATTATGAGAGTGCTGCCGAGACTGAAATCCCTGACCGTGTAGCCAAACACGATCGCAAGGAGGCCCGCCACGACGGCGAAAATCCCCGCGATCAACAATGCCAACGTCATCGAACTCACCCCCGGTCGCGCATCCACACGCGACACCCGTTACGCCACGATACCGTCATACGGTGTTCCACGCCAACGGCCAATTGTGGGCCGCGTTCCTAAAGGGAAGGAAATCAGGGACTTATTCACATTCCCTTCAGCTACGGCTCGCTACTGCTAACGTGCTCTCAAGTGGTCGGATTTGCTGCGCCGCATCAGGAATTTAGCCATAATGCCCAATTACTTGGTAATGGAACTGCGCTATAGGGATTCCGGGGAACAGGCCCGCGCGCGCCAGCAGGGCCAAGAGGGGATTCCGGGTCACCAATAGCCATGACATCCATCACGACGTCGGCGATCGACACGCCGCTGCGGCGCTCGGTCGAACGGACTTGCGACGATCTCGCCATGCTGGTGCTGGCCGCGGTCGCCGTCATCGCAGGCTTGACCTTCCGCGACTACGGGCTCGGCTGGGACGATTACACGCACGCTGAATATGCCGATCTGTTGCTGCGCATGTTCGGTTCCGGCTTCAGGGACACCGCGGCGCTCTCCTTCGCGAATCTCTACATGTATGGCGGCGGCTTCGACATGGTCGCCGCGCTGCTGCACAAGGTCATTCCGCTCGAGCTGTTCGAGACGCGACGTCTGGTCGGCGCCATCGTCGGCGTGATCGGACTTGCGGTGACGTGGCGGCTCGGCCGCCGCATCGGCGGCCCCCTTGCCGGCCTTGCCTCACTCCTGCTGCTCGCGCTGTGCCCGATCTTCTACGGCCACATGTTCATGAACCCGAAGGACGCGCCCTTCGCGGTGGCCATGATCATCCTGATGCTCGGCCTCGTGCGGCTCGCCGAAGAATATCCGCAGCCCTCGCCGCGCACGATCCTGATCGTCGGCCTCGGTGCGGGCCTTTCGCTGGGCTGCCGCGTTCTCGGCGGACTTGCGCTGGTCTATGCCTTGATCGGCTTCCTGCCGCTGTTGCTGGAGGAGCTGCGCACCGAAGGCCTGCGTGAAGCGGCCCGGCGCTTCGCGCATGTCGTCTACGTGCTGCTGCCCGGCCTCGTGTTCGGCTATCTCGTGATGGGCCTGATCTGGCCGTGGTCGATCATGGAGCCCGGCAATCCCTTCGAGGCGCTGACCTACTTCTCGCACTTCTTCGAGAAGCCTTGGAAGGAGATGTTCGACGGCGCGATCGTGTCCGTACCCGACATGCCCTGGTCCTATCTGCCGACGCTGTTTGCGCTCCAGCTCCCCGAAGTGATGCTGGTGCTGATGGGCGGCGCCGTGGTCAGCACCTTCGCCATGCTGCCGCGACGCGAGGTTCCGGCGCGCCGCAAGACCATTCTCTTGATGCTGACGCTGGCGGCGACCCTGCCGCTCGCGATCGCGATGGTGAAGCGGCCGGCGCTCTACAACGGCATCCGCCACTTCGTGTTCGTGATCCCGCCGATGGCGGTGCTCGGCGGCGTCGCCTTTGCCTGGGCGATGGAGCGCCTGCGCGCCAGTCATCGCACCTGGCAGCCGGTCGTGCTCGCGACCTTCTGCTTTGGCCTCGCGCTCTCGCTCGCCGAGATGATCCGGCTGCATCCCTATCAGTACACCCACTTCAACCACATCGCCGGCACCGTGCGCGGCGCCGACGACCGCTTCATGCTGGACTATTGGGGCCTTGCGCTGAAGCAGGCCTCGGACGAGCTGCGCGAGCAGATCGTCGAGCGGCAGGAAGTGGCGCCGGGCAACCGCAAATGGAAGGTCGCGGTGTGCGGTCCGCAGCGCCCCGCCCAGGTCGCGCTCGGACCCGACTTCACCATCGGCTGGGATTCCAACGCGGCCGATTTCGCGATGACGCTCGGCGAGTTCTATTGCAAGGGCCTCACCGCGCCGGTGATGGTCGAGATCAAGCGCGACGACGTGGTGTTCGCCCGCGTCTACGACATCCGCGGCCGCAGTATTTCCAGCCTGCTGTCGATCCCGGCGCCGTAAGATCGTTATCCGATCGGACGGCGGCGTAGACCAAACGTCGCGTCGGATGGTTCTGAAATCCGGAACCTCCATACCGCATTTCGCTGCACACCATGCGGGCTACGCTGAACTGCCGCGCGCTTCCCGCGCCTTGCCGCCGCCCCCGACCGCGACTACGCTCCCTCCGCGCAACAACGATGTTTCGGAGAGACCAGCCATGTCGCCAGCGGAAGCCCGCCTGAAGGAAGTGCCGTCTGATATGACGGAGGCCGAGTGGCAGCAACGTGTCAATCTCGCCGCCTGCTATCGCCTCGTCGCGCTGTACGGCTGGGACGATCTGGTCGACACCCACATCTCCGCGCGCGTGCCCGGCCCCGACCATCACTTCCTCATCAATCCCTACGGGCTGATGTTCGACGAGATCACGGCCTCGAGCCTCGTCAAGGTCGATCTGCACGGCAACCAGCTCTCCGAGAGCGAGTACAGCATCAATCCGGCCGGCTTCACCATCCATTCGGCGATCCACGAGGTGCGCGAGGACGCGATCTGCGTGCTGCATCTCCACACCCTCGACGGCACCGCGGTGTCGAGCAGCGCCGAAGGCCTGCTGCCGCTGAACCAGACCGCCCAGCTCGTCACCCACGACCTCGCCTATCACGACTATGAAGGCATCGCGCTCGATCACGACGAGCGGCCGCGGCTGCAGAAGGACCTCGGCGACCACAACCACATGCTGCTGCGGAACCACGGCACGCTGACGGTCGGCCGCTCGGTCGCCTCCGCCTTCGAGCGCATGTACCACCTCGAGCGCGCCTGCTCGATGCAGGTGCGCACCCGCGCGCTCGGCACGCCGGTCTATCCGGTGGACGACGTCGCGATCGACAAGAACACCGAGTTGCTCGCCAACCGCGACCGCGCCGAGCTGCGCGCCACCAACCTCGTCTGGCCGCCGCTGCTGCGCAAGCTCGACCGCGAACTGCCGGGCTACCGGTCTTGAGATTTTCCGGATTTGGTGTAGGGTAGCCCCCAACGAACCTCTACGCCTTTTGGAATGAAACGCCGCCCAATTCCGGGCGGCGTTTTTATTTTGGGCGGCCTCCATCACCGTTACCTTGAGGTGCTCGCCTCTTCGGCGAGCCTCGAAGGGCGACGAGAGCGGCAAATTCGATCGTTGTCAGAGCAGAGGTCTCTCAAGGGTGGGCAAAGCGAAGCGTGCCCACGTCTTCTCTCGCGAACGGATACAGAGGGTGGGCACGGCGCTTTGCGCCTTTGCCCACCCTACGGCACCTCGCCCTACTTCACTTCTGCCAATGCCGCGAGGATCCGCGCCCAGGAGCGAATGCCCTTCTGGAAACTGCGGAGGTCGTACTTCTCGTTCGGCGAGTGGATGTTGTCGTCATCCAGGCCAAAACCGACCAGCAGCGAGTCCAGGCCCAGCGTGCGCTTGAAGTCGGCGACGATCGGGATCGAGGCGCCCGAGCCCATCAGCACGGTCTGCTTGCCCCATTCCTCCGTCAGCGCCGTGCTGGCCGCCGCAAGCGGCTTCATGTTCCAGTCGAGCGCGACCGCGGGCGCGGCGGAATGGTCGCCGAACTCGACCTTGCAATCGCCGGGAATGCGCGCCGTCACATAGTCGCGGAAGGCCTTGCGGATCTTCTGGGGATCCTGCCCCTCGACCAGGCGGAACGAGACCTTGGCTGAAGCGTGCGACGGGATCACTGTCTTGGAGCCTTCGCCGATATAGCCGCCCCAGATACCGTTGACATCGCAGGTTGGGCGCGAGGAGGCCTGCTCGATCAAGAGCCGGCCTTTCTCACCCGCGGGGATCGACAGCCCGATCGGCTTCAAGAACATCTCCGGCGTGAGGTTGAGCTTCTTCCACTGCTCCAGGATGTCGGGCGGCAGGTCCTTCACGCCGTCATAGAAACCGGGAATGGTGATGCGATTGTCGTCGTCGAACAGGCCGCCGAGAATTTTCGTCAGCACCCGGATCGGGTTCATCGCGCTGCCGCCGAACACGCCGGAGTGCAGATCGCGATTGGCGGCGGTGATCTTCAGCTCTTCATAGAGCAGGCCGCGCAGCGACGTCGTGATCGCCGGCGTGCTCTGGTCCCACATGCCGGTGTCGCAGACCAGCACGTAGTCCGCTTTGAACTCGTCCTTGTTGGCTTCGATGAAGGGCACGAAGTTCTTCGAGCCGACCTCCTCTTCGCCTTCGATCAGGAAGGTGACGTCGATCGGCAGCGAGCCCGTCACCTTTTTCCAGGCGCGGCAGGCCTCGACGAAGGTCATGACCTGGCCCTTGTCGTCCTCGGCGCCGCGCGCCACGATGATCTTGCGGCCGTCGGCATGGTCGGTCACCACGGGCTCGAACGGCGGACGATGCCAGAGATCGAGCGGATCGACCGGTTGCACGTCGTAATGGCCGTAAAAGATCACATGCGGCCGTCCGCCCACCTTGGTCTTGCCGACGATGGCGGGATGGCCGGCGGTGGGGCGCACCTCGGTCGCGACGCCGAGGCTTGCGATGTCCTTGGCCAGATGCTCAGCCGCCGCCTTGCAATCGGCAGCGAAGGCCGGATCCGCGGAGATCGACTTGATCCGCAACAGCGAGAACAGACGCTCCAGGCTGTTGTCGAAGTCCTTGTCGATGTGGTCGAGCACGGATTGAAGCTGCGCATTGGCCATGATGGTATTCCTGATTGTTGGGCCTCAAGATGCCTCGGGTTTTAACCCTGCTGCCGCGCCGGAGCCAGCCGCAACCAGCGGATGGCGGATGTGCCATGCGAGGCGACCTGCAAGCACCGCCGTGGCGATGAGGTTATTGCCCCAAGCCTGGATGACATTGGGAAACCACGGCAGTGACAGCAGCATGAGGATGCCGGCCGCACCCAGCGCAAGCCAGGTTCCCAGCCGCACATTCGACCGCGCGTCGAAGGCGGCGCGATGCATCAGCACCGTCATCGGGAAGAACAGCCACATGAAGTAATATTGCCTCGCCAAAGGCGACGCCACCGTCATCAGGCAGAACAGGATGCCGAGCTCCTCGGCATCCGAGCGCGCCGTTCGCCGCTTTTGCGGCGGCATCACCGCGAGGAAGCCGAGCCCGAGCAGCCCTGATACCGCGAGCACGATCCAGTTCGCCGTCGTGTAGTCGACGTCGATGACATTCATCGTGCGCGGCGGCTTGTTGGCATCTTCCTGATTGTAGTTGATCGGCCGGACCAAGCGGTGCGTCACGGCAATGACGGACTGGTTGACCCACGACCAGTTCTGCTCGTCGCGCTGGCCGAAGCCCTTTTCCGAGCTCGATCCGACCATGCCCTGATACCAGGTCTTGAGCTCGACCGCGTTGCGCTCGAAGCCGCGGATCGGCGCCGGCACGACATAGAGAAGGATACCGGTGAACGCGACCGTCGCCATGACGGCCGACCATTTCCGCCGCCAGATCAGATAGGGCAGCACCGCGATCGGAAACACCTTGATGGCGGTGGCGAGCGCGAACAGGAAGCCCGCGAGCCAGGACCGCTGGTTCTGCAATAACCAGAAGCCCCAGAGCATCAGCGCGAGCAGGACGAGGTTCGGCTGGCCGAGATCGAACTGATCGAACACGAAGGTCACGGTGACGAGAGCCGGCAGCGCTTCGAGCCAGGGGCCGGGCCTGCGGCCCGATCCGGTCATGGCATTGGAGAACGTCCCCGTGTACCACCACGCCACGACGTTCAGCACCGACAGCGTGGTGTAGAGCGCGAGCTTGCCGAACCAGCTCGGGATCGCGAGCAGGATCGCCGGCAGCGGCGGGTAGATGAACTCGAAATAGGCGTGGATGTCGCTGGGATAGAGCGATCCGCCATGGAGCACCTGCTGCCCGGCCCAGTACCACAGTGCGTAATCCTTGGTCTTGCCGTTGCCGAAGATCTCGGGACCGAGGACGTCGGCGGTCAAGATGAAGCAGCAAAGCAGGAAGAGCAGGTCCAGCGGCGCGCGCAGCGACAGGCGTCTCGGCGCATCAGGTTTGGGCAAAGGGTCGGTCGAGGTCACTTTATGTCCAGTCGGCAACAAATAGCACGTAGCAGACCGGCGCGGGCTTGGAGAGCCCCCTCACCTGAATTTGTGATGGTAGTGATCGGCAATTTTCCCGCGGCCATCCTTCGAGACGCCCGCTTTGCGGGCTCCTCGTCTCAGGACGATGCTTCGCGTCGCCGGGCGAAACATGGAGGCGGGGATCAAGCACGCAGAACGTGGCTGCCCCAAAACAGGGCTCGCTGCCTACCTGCGCAGCAGCCCGCCGAGCGCGCCGCGGACCAAGGTGCGGCCGATCGAGCCGCCGAGCTGGCCGGCAACCGACTTGCCGATATTGGCCGCCATTCCCCCGATCACCTGGTTGGTGACCGAGCGCGTCACGTCGCGCGCGATGACCTGCCCTGTCGACAGGCGGCCGCGCTTGACGTTGGTGCCGAAGATGGTGCCGACGATCGAGCCGATCTGGCCGATGATGCCGCCACCACCTCCACCGGCCGCGCCGGCATCGGCCGTCGCAGCCGTGCCGGCAATCCGCTTCTGGATCATCTCATAGGCGGACTCGTCATCCACGGCGGTGTCGTATTTGCCCTTCACCGGGCTTGCATCCATGATCGCCTTGCGCTCTTCCGGCGTGATCGGTCCGATGCGGGCCGATGGCGGCCGGATCATGACACGTTCGACCATCGTCGGCGTGCCGTTGCCTTCGAGGAAGGACACCAGCGCCTCGCCCTTGCCGAGCTCCATGATCACCTTGACGGTGTCGAGCTTCGGGTTCGGCCGGAAGGTCTGGGCAGCGGCGGCGACCGCCTTCTGGTCGCGCGGGGTGAAGGCCCGCAGCGCGTGCTGCACCCGGTTGCCGAGCTGCCCGAGCACGCGGTCGGGCACGTCGATCGGGTTTTGCGTCACGAAATAGACGCCGACGCCCTTGGAGCGGATCAGTCGGACCACCTGCTCGATCTTGTCCATCAGCGCCTTCGGCGCGTCGTTGAACAAGAGATGCGCCTCGTCGAAGAAGAACACCAGCTTCGGCTTCGGCAGATCGCCGGCCTCAGGCAATTCCTCGAATAGCTCCGACAGCATCCACAAGAGGAAGGTCGCGTAGAGTCGCGGACTCTGGAGCAGCTTGTCGGCGACGAGGATGTTGACCATGCCGCGGCCGTCGCGGTCGGTCTTCATGAAGTCCTTCAGCGTCAGCGCCGGCTCGCCGAAGAATTTGCTGGCGCCCTGGTTCTCTAGCACCAGAAGCTGGCGCTGAATGGTGCCGACGGTCGCCTTGGTGACGTTGCCGAAGCCCTGCGCCGCCTTCTTGATGTCGGCGAGCGGACTTTCCTCGGCATCCGCCCCCTTCTTGCCGGCATCCGGCACGATGGCATCGAGCAGCGCGCGCAGATCCTTCATGTCGATGAGGGTCAGCCCGGCGTCGTCGGCGACGCGGAAGGCGACGTTGAGCACGCCTTCCTGCACGTCGTTCAGATCGAGCATGCGCGCGAGCAGGAGCGGTCCCATTTCGGTGACGGTCGCCCGCACCGGATGGCCCTGCTCGCCGAACACGTCCCAAAATACCGTCGAGAACTGGTCGGGCTGGAATGTCAGCCCCATCTCGGTGGCGCGCTTGACGATGAAGTCCTTGGGCTCGCCGACCTCGGAGATGCCGGAGAGGTCGCCCTTGATGTCGGCCGCAAAGACCGGGACACCGGCACGCGCAAATCCTTCCGCCATCACTTGCAGCGATACCGTCTTACCGGTTCCGGTCGCGCCGGTGACGAGGCCGTGGCGGTTGGCGAGCGCCAGCGTCAGCCATGCCTGCGCGTCTCCCTTGCCGACGAATATCTTGTCGTCGGTGTCGCCGAGCTTGCTGTCCTGTGCCGTCATTATTCTCTCTGATCTCTTTGCCGTGTTTCGCGTATTGAACTCGACCGCGCCTGTTCCGTAGTTTAACGCATGTCGCGCGCCGATTAAAACCGTTCAACGTGCTTCCGGCATGCGACATTGTCGGAAAAGGAGCGGACTGCATCAGCCGAAAGTAGGAACGACGCGTTCGCACCGCGGCAATTTTTTGCCGATTCCATCTCCGCTCTTGCATCGCTGCAACACTTTTTGCGTCTTCGAGAATGAATCGGAACGTTGGCCGCGTTCATCGCTTGTATTTCACACCACACCGGCTCAAGATCATTTTCGAAAGCAATATTCCGGCATGCAAACCGGCTGAGGGGCGGGCCTTATGGACGAGCTGATCGGGCGGCTGGCGACAAACGCCAGCATAGATAGTGCTGTCGCTGAAAAGACCGTCGGCATCATCCTGGGCTTCCTCCGCAGCGAAGGTCCTTCCGAGAACGTCGAAGCCCTGATCGATCGGATTCCCGGTGCGGAAGCCGCGATCGAGGCGTCGAGGAGCGGCGGCGGACTGTCGCGGCTGATGGGTGGCGGCCTGATGGCCGTCGGCACGCGCCTGATGGGCCTGGGACTCGGCATGTCCGAGATTCAGAACGTTTCCCGTGAACTTTTCCACTACGGCCGAGACAAAATCGGAGCGGATCAGATGGGCAAGATCATCGCGGGGACGCGGGGCCTCAGCCAATTCGCCTGAGCGACGCATTTCATATCGAGTATCATGACATATCCGATCTCCGAGATTGAGGGCCTGCCGGCCTTTGCCGCCAACAAGTTGAAGGCGCAAGGAATCCGCACGACCGACGCGCTGCTCGAGGCGGCCTCGACCGTGAAGGGCCGCAAGGCGCTCTCCACAAGGACCGGCATCAGCGAGCAGCAATTGCTCGAATGGGCCAACGTCTCCGACTACATGCGCATCCCCGGCATGGGCCGCGCCAAGGTCAACCTTGTCCGCGCCGCCGGCGTCACCACCGTGCGCGAGCTCGCCTATCGGAATCCGGCAAGGCTGGCCCAGAGCATGCGGGAAGCCAACGAGAAGAAGAAGCTGGTCCGCATCCTGCCGTCGGAAAAATCGGTCGGCGACATCATTGCCAAGGCGAAGAAGCTCGCGCCGAAGATTTCGTATTAGGTCGCCTACTCTCTCCGTCATCCCGCGCAACCGCGAAGCGGTTGCCGCTGGAGGTGCGAGGCGAGCGACGCATAGCGTCGCACGCGGAGCCTCGAAGGATGCACGGCCACCGCTGCCGCTGCACGGGGAGAACCGGGCCGTCATCCTTCGAGGCTCGCCGAAGGGGCGAGCGCTTCAGGGTGACGGTGAGAGATGGAGGCTCGCAGCAGCCCCCCTCCCGCCTTGAACTCATCCTCCCCGACCGCTAAAGCGGGCCCATGAACGCCTCGCCCTCCCCATCGGTCCCGCCGGCCGGCTCGGCCGGGCTAGAAGTGCTGCGGACGCTGCTGGAACGGCCGATTCCGGCGGTGATGGGCGTGCTCAACGTTACCCCGGATTCCTTCTCCGACGGCGGCGAGTTCATCGCGCCCGACCAGGCGCTTCAGCGGGCGCGGAGAATGATCGCTGATGGCGTCGACATCATCGATATCGGCGCCGAGTCCACCCGGCCCTATACGGGCGCCAAAGCGGTCACGGCGGCGGACGAGCTGGCCCGGCTGAAGCCGGTGCTGGCAGGCGTGGCGGCGCTGGGCGTCCCCGTGTCGATCGACAGCATGAAGGCCGAAGTCGTGGCCTTCGCGCTCGACCAGGGCGCGGTCATCGCCAACGATGTCTGGGGCCTGCAACGCGACGCCGGCATGGCGCCGCTGGTCGCCGCGAAAGGCGTTCCCGTCATCGTCATGCACAACCGCGACAGCGTCGATTCCGCCATCGACATCGTGGCAGACATGAAAGCATTCTTCCTGCGCTCACTGGATATCGCCGCAACGGCCGGCATCGCCCGCGACAAGATCGTGCTCGACCCCGGAATCGGCTTCGGCAAGACGGCCGAGCAGAGCATGATCGCGCTGGCGCGCTTACGCGAGCTCGACATGTTCGGCCTGCCCGTCCTGGTCGGCGCCTCGCGAAAACGCTTCATCGCCTCGGTGTCGCCGTCGGAGCCATCGGGCCGGCTCGCCGGTTCGATCGCCGCGCATCTGATCGCCGCGCAGAAGGGCGCAAAGATCATCCGGACCCATGACGTCGCCGAGACCTTGCAGGCCCTGCGGGTCGCAAACGCAATCGAGAGCAAGCAATGACCGATACGATCTTCGTCACTGGACTGTCGATCCATGCCCGCCACGGCGTGATGGATCACGAGACCGAAGTCGGCCAGCGCTTTGTCATCGATCTCGAGCTCTATACCGACCTGTCGGAGCCATCGCGCAGCGACCGGCTCTCCGACACCGTTTCCTACGCCGAGGTCGTGGCGACCACGACGGCGGCGTTCAAGAACACCAATTACAAGCTGCTGGAGCGTGCCGCCGGCGCGGTCGCCGATGCCATCCTGTCGCACTTCCCCCGCATTCGCGCCGTGAAGATCACCGTGCACAAGCCGCATGCGCCGATCGCCGCGATCTTCGACGATGTCGGCATCGTGCTGACGCGCTCGCGGCATCCCTGACCATGGCGAGCGTGCTGATCGCACTCGGCGGCAATGTCGGCGATGTCCGCACGACATTCCGCAAGGCGATCGCCCACATCTGCGGCATGGCGCAGGCCGCGGTGGTCGCGCGTTCCTCGGACTACGTCACCCCACCCTGGGGCGACGAGGACCAAAATCCCTTCATCAATGCCTGCGTCGAGATCGAGACCGACCTCGATCCGCATGCGCTGCTGTTCGTGATGCAGAAGGTCGAGCAGAAATTCGGCCGGACGCGGGAGAAGGCAAGGCGCTGGGGACCGCGCACGCTCGATCTCGACATGATCGCCTATGACGATGTCAGCTTGCAGAAGCCCGACCTGACCTTGCCGCATCCGCGCCTGTTCGAGCGCGCCTTCGTGCTGGTGCCGCTCGCCGAGATCGCGCCCGACCGCGTGATCTCGGGCATTCGTGTGCGTGACGGGCTTGCCAGCGTCTCGACGCAAGGCATTGAGCGGCTTCCGGATACCGGTTAACCAAAAACAACCGTTTGCAGGGACGGTCCGCCGTGGCAATTTCGCCTGCGAATAACAAGATTTTCGGGAGCCCCTGTCCGTATGACCTCCTTGACTGACGACCTGAAGCTGGCGGCCGATTTTCCCAAGGCGACTGTCGAAGACTGGCGCAAGCTGGTCGACGGCGTGCTGAAGGGTGCGCCGTTCGAGAAGCTGGTCGGCAAGACCTATGACGGCATCCAGATCGAGCCGCTCTATCCGCGCGCCAGCGGTGTTGCGCCCGTGGTGGGGCGGCCCGCATCTGCACCGTGGCAGATCATGCAGCGGATCGACCATCCCGATGCGGCGGCGGCGAATGCGCAGGCGCTGACCGATCTCGAGAACGGCGCAACGGGTCTCGCGCTGGTGTTCGCCGGCGGCAGCGGCGCCCACGGGTTCGGCCTGGAACCGACGGCGGAAGCGGTCGCGAAGGTTTTGAAAGACATTCATCTCGACGCCGGCATCGGCATCGAGCTCCAGATCGGTCCGCAGTCGCGGATGGCGGCGATCCATGTCGCGGAATATGTGAAGAGCAACGGCCTCGATCCCGCCGCCTGCAACATCCGCTTCGGGCTCGATCCGCTCGCGGCCGGCGCGGTGTGGGGCCACAGCCCCTATGCCTGGGAGGAGATCGCTCCCGCCGTCACCGGCGCCATCAAGGGTCTTGCCGCGCTCGGCTTCAAGGGACCGTTTGCGTCCGCCGACGGGCGCGTGATCCACGACGCCGGCGGCTCCGAGGTGCAGGAGCTTGCCTTCGTGCTGGCCTGCGGCGTCGCTTACCTGCGCGCGATCGAAGGCGCCGGCATTCCGCTGGAGCAGGCGCAGGACATGGTCTATGCGCGGCTCTGCGCGGATGCCGACCAGTTTCTGACCATGGCCAAATTCCGCGCGCTGCGGCTGCTATGGGCGCGCGTCGAGACGGCGTGCGGGCTGACGCCGAAACCGCTGTTCATCGCCGCCGATACGGCCTGGCGCATGCTGACGCAGCGCGACCCCTACGTGAACATGCTGCGGGCGACCATCGCGACATTCGCGGCGGGCCTTGCCGGCGCCAACGCGATCACGGTGCTGCCGCATACGCTGGCGCTCGGGCTGCCCGACCCATTCGCGCGGCGCGTGGCGCGCAACACGCAGCTCCTGCTTCTGGAAGAGAGCAACCTCGCCAAGGTCAACGATCCCGCCGCCGGCGCAGGCGGCATCGAGACGCTGACAGCGCAGCTTTGCGAGGCGGCCTGGGCACTGTTCCAGGAGAGCGAGACAACCGGCGGCGCTTTTGCTGCGCTTCAGCAAGGCCTATTCCAGAGCAAAGTCGCGGCCGCGCGAAAAGCGCGCGACGCCAATATCGCAAAGCGCCGCGACGTGCTGACCGGCGCCACCGAGTTTCCGAATCTGCATGAGCGCGAGACAACGGTGCTGAAGGCGATTCCGGTCGCGCTCGCACCCTATGGCGAGCAAAAGTACAAATTCGACGCGCTGCCGCCGATCCGGCTGACGGAACCGTTCGAGGCGTTGCGCAACAAATCGGACGCGGCGTTGAAGGCGCGCGGCGCGCGGCCAAAAATGTTTCTGGCCAATCTCGGCACGCCGGCCGATTTCACGGCGCGCGCGACCTTTGCCAAGAGCTTCTTCGAGGCCGGCGGCATCGAGGCCCTCGACAGCGAGGGCTTTGCCGACCCGGCCAAGTGTGCGGCCGCCTTCAAGGCCTCCGGCGCCCAGCTTGCCTGCCTTTGTTCCAGCGACAAGGTCTATGCGGAACACGCAGAAGCTGCGGCCAGGGCCATGCAAACCGCAGGCGCGCGACATATCTATCTGGCGGGTCGCCCGGCTGAGGCCGAGGCGGCACTCCGTGCGGCCGGCGTCACGGGTTTTGTTTTCGCCGGGGGCGACGCGCTTGCCATTCTGCAAGACGCCTACCTTCGGATGGAGCAGCCATGACCGAGGCCAGCAAACCCGTTCTCACCGGCGGCTGCCAATGCGGGGCGGTGCGCTTTGCCGTGACGACTGCGCCGAACCGGGTTTCGATCTGCCACTGCCGGATGTGCCAAAAGGCCAGCGGCGCGCCGTTCGCCTCCTTCGCCGACATCAACAAGACCGACTTTGCCTGGACCAAGGGGCAGCCGTCGTTCTTCCGCTCCTCCTCGATCGCCGATCGCGGCTATTGCGCCGCCTGCGGCACGCCTCTCAGTTTTGCCCGCATCGACGGCGACCGCATCGAGATCATGACCGGCGCCTTCGATCGCCCCGACCACGTTGTGCCGACCCGGCAATACGGAACGGAATCGCGTCTCGGCTGGGTGGTCGGCATCTCCAATCTGCCGAGCCAGACGACGCAACAGAATTACGGACCGGAGAAGATGGCAACCATCGTCAGCCATCAGCATCCGGATCATGATTGAGCGCCTATGATATGGTTGAAACCATGAGCCGCATTCCCAATTTCGCTGACGTCGCCTTCGAGCGCGCCGCAACCGCTGCCCCTGCCGGCAGCGCCGAGCCGTGGCTGACGCCCGAAGGCATTTTGGTGAAGCCCGCCTATGGCGAGGCTGATCTCGCCCGGCTCGATTTCCTCGAGACCTATCCGGGCATCGCGCCGTTCCTGCGCGGCCCCTACCCGACCATGTATGTCAACCAGCCCTGGACGGTCAGGCAATATGCCGGCTTCTCCACGGCGGAGGATTCCAACGCGTTCTACCGCCGCAACCTGGCGGCCGGACAGAAGGGCCTCTCGGTCGCCTTCGACCTCGCCACCCATCGCGGCTATGACTCAGACCATCCGCGCGTCGGCGGCGACGTCGGCATGGCCGGTGTTGCGATCGATTCCATCTACGACATGCGCACGCTGTTCGCAGGGATTCCGCTCGACCAGATGAGCGTGTCCATGACCATGAACGGCGCGGTGCTGCCGATCCTCGCGCTCTACGTCGCCGCCGCCGGCGAACAGGGCGTGGCGCCGGAGAAGCTGTCGGGCACCATTCAGAACGACATTCTGAAAGAGTTCATGGTGCGCAACACCTATATTTATCCGCCTGCGCCCTCGATGCGGATCATCTCGGACATTTTTGCGTACACCTCGCAGAAGATGCCTAAATACAATTCGATCTCGATCTCCGGCTATCACATGCAGGAGGCCGGCGCGACGCAGGACCTCGAGCTCGCCTATACGCTCGCCGACGGCGTCGAATATCTGCGTGCCGGTCTTGCCGCCGGGCTCGACGTCGACCGCTTCGCGCCGCGGCTGTCGTTCTTCTGGGCGATCGGCATGAACTTCTTCATGGAAGTCGCCAAGCTGCGCGCGGCGCGCCTGCTCTGGGCGAAGCTGCTCAAGCCCTTCAATCCGAAAGACCCACGCTCGCTGTCGCTGCGCACGCATAGCCAGACCTCGGGCTGGTCGCTGACCGCGCAGGACGTCTTCAACAACGTGATACGCACAACGGTCGAGGCGATGGCGGCGACGCAAGGCCACACGCAATCGCTGCACACCAACGCGCTCGACGAGGCCCTGGCGCTGCCGACCGACTTCTCGGCGCGCATCGCCCGCAATACCCAGCTCTTCCTCCAGCAGGAGAGCGGCACCACCCGCATCATCGATCCCTGGGGCGGCTCGTATTATATCGAGCGGCTCACGCGCGACCTTGCCGCGAAAGCCTGGGGCCATATCCAGGAGGTCGAGGAGCTTGGCGGCATGGCCAAGGCGATCGAGGCCGGCGTGCCGAAGCTGCGCATCGAGGAAGCCTCGGCGAAGACGCAGGCGCGCATCGATGCCGGCAAGCAGGCCGTGATCGGCGTCAACAAATACAAGCCGACCGACGAAGCGCCGATCGACATCCTCAAGGTCGACAATACCAACGTCCGGCGCTTGCAGATCGACAAGCTGACGCGGCTGAAGGCCGAGCGCAACCAGAGGGACGTCGATGCCGCGCTTGCCGCGCTGACGCGCTCGGCCGGCGAAGGCAACGGCAATCTGCTCGCGCTCGCGATCGATGCGGCGCGCGCGAAGGCCACCGTCGGCGAAATCTCTGACGCGATGGAGAAGGTGTTCGGCCGCCACCGCGCCGAAATCAAATCCATCACCGGCGTCTACAAGCGGGAGGCGTCCAGCATGGGCAACCAGGTCGAGAAGGTTCAGGCGCTGATCGATGCGTTCGAGGAAGCCGAAGGCCGCCGCCCCCGCATCCTGGTCGCCAAGATCGGCCAGGACGGCCACGACCGCGGCCAGAAGGTGATCGCGTCCGCGTTCGCCGACATCGGCTTCGACGTCGACATCGGACCGCTGTTCGCCACCGCCGACGAGGCCGCGCGCCAGGCGGTCGAGAACGACGTCCACATCCTCGGCGTCTCCTCCCTCGCCGCCGCGCACCTCACCGCCGTGCCGGAGCTGAAGGCCGCGCTGAAGAAGCAGGGCCGCGACGACATCATGATCATCGTCGGCGGCGTGGTGCCGCCGCAGGATTACGACGCGCTCTATGCCGCCGGCGCGGAGGCGATCTTCCCGCCGGGCACCGTGATCGCGGATGCGGCCGAAGAGCTGATCCGCAAGCTGAACGCGCGGCTAGGGCATAGCGAGGCGGCAGAGTAGCGGTCGCCGACGATCTTCCGACAAGAAGGATTTTGCGTGATGTTTCTCGCGCCAACGGTCATGCGCGCACTGGCTGCGGTCGCAGTTTGCGGCGCGCTGCTCGGCCCCGCAAATGCCGCCGACCCCAAGCCCGACGCCGTCATCAAGACCAAGAGCATCGAGGCGCGCGTTTTCCTCGACGACAAGATCAAGGCGGATGCGGCACTGGCGGCCAATTGCCTCGCCGAAGGCAGGAAATGGCTCGGCAAGAATGCGACGGAAGCTGCCGCCTCGCGCAAGGCGGATCCGCAATTCTTCAAGGACGGCGGCTGGGATTTCGAGCGCAAATACACGCTCCGCTCGGTGGTCGATGACCGCTATGTCAGCATCCTGCGCAACGACTACATGGACACCCATGCCGCGCATCCCAATTCGGAGGTGGACACGATCCTGTGGGACAAGGCCGCGAACAAGCGCATCTCGATCCGGCCGTTATTCACCGAGACCGCCGCCAAAGGCCCGACCATGAAAGCGATGGTGCAGGCCGTGATCGCCTCTCTCAAAGCCGAGAAGACGAAGCGCGACGCCAGCGAGACCGCGACCGACGAGTGGTTCAAGGGCCTCGAACCGAACCTGCTCAAAATCGGTGCGGTGACGCTCGCGCCGTCGACCGAAGCGGGCAAGAGCTCCGGGCTCACCTTCCACTATCCGCCCTATGCGGTCGGCTCCTACGCCGAGGGCGAATATGTCGCATTCGTGCCGTGGGAGACGCTGAAGCCGTATCTCACCGCGGAAGGGTCTCGTATCTTCGGCGGCGCGCGGCCGAAGGGCGACGCGGACGAGCCGCAGTGACCATGATTCGAGCTGCGCCGCGTTGCTCACAACGCCGTGGTAGCGCTACCTTGCGGCGGTGCCGCAAAGCCGACTAGAATGCCTTCATTGACAAGAGCGCCCGATGTCACGGCGCCGCTGGGAGGCATTCAATGTCCAAGATTACCCGCCGCACCTTTGCGGCTTCATCCGCCGCGGTCGCCGCATCCGCCGCATTCGGCCTCGCACCTGCACGCGCACAGGCCTATCCGGCGCGGCCGGTCACCGTGGTCGTGCCCTGGGGCGCGGGCGGCGGCACCGACGCGACCGCACGCATCGTCGCAGCGCTGCTGGAAAAGGATCTCGGCCAGCCCTTCAACGTCGTCAACCGCACCGGCGGCTCCGGCGTGGTCGGTCACACCGCGATCGCGACCGCGCAGCCGGACGGCTACACCATCGGCATGCTCACCGTCGAAATCTCGATGATGCACTGGCAGGGCCTGACCGAGCTGACGCCGAAGAGCTACACCCCCCTCGCTTTGATGAATGAAGATCCGCCGGGCATCCAGGTCCCCTCCTCCTCGCCCTACAAGACGGTGAAGGAGCTCGCCGAGGCGATCAAGGCGGCGCCTCCCGGCAAGTTCAAGGCCTCGGGCACCGGCCAGGGCGGCATCTGGCATCTGGCGCTGGTCGGCTGGATGCAGGCGATGGGCCTGCCCGCCAACCAGGTCGCCTGGGTGCCGTCGAACGGCGCGGCGCCCGCGATGCAGGATCTCGCCGCCGGCGGCCTCGACCTCACCACCTGCTCGGTGCCGGAGGCGCGCGCGATCATCGAGGCGGGCAAGGCGAAGAGCCTTGCCATCATGGCGCCGGCGCGCAACCCGATCTTCAAGGACGTGCCGACGCTGAAGGAGGCGATGGGTATCGACTACGCAACCGGCGCCTGGCGCGGCATCGGCGCGCCGAAGAACCTGCCGCCGGAGATCGCAACCAAGCTCACCGCGGCGCTGAAGAAGGTCTACGACTCCGCCGAGTTCAAGGACTTCATGAGCAATCGCGGCTTCGGCACGGTGTGGGGCGATGCCGGCGAGTTCGCCAGCTTCATGGACAAGGGCGATGCCCAGATGGGCACCGCGATGAAGGCGGCCGGCCTGAGCAAGGCGTGATCTTTCACCTCTCCCCGCTTGCGGGGAGAGGTCGAATTCGAGCTCCGCTCGAATTCGGGTGAGAGGGACTCTCCGCGAGTCCGACTCTCACCGTCTTCGCGGAGACTCCCCCCACCCCAGCCCTCTCCCCGCAAGCGGGGAGAGGGAGAAGGACACTTACAGGACTTCCCCATGCGTCTTCCCGACTCCGTCACGGGATCGTTTCTCGTCGTGCTCGGCGCAGCCGCCGCCTATGGCGGCTATATCCTGCCGCCGGTGCCGGGGCAGCCGGTCGGCCCCAACGTGTTTCCGCTCGTGATCGGCATCGGGCTCGTGCTCTGCGGGCTCGCGATCGTGTTCGGCATCGGCCATTCCTTCGAGGAGGAGGAAGAGCTGGTGCCGCTCGAGGACGGCCAGGTGGCGGCCGCGCCGCCGCCGCAGAGCAAGCTCTACGGCCTGCGCGCCCTGCTGCCGCCGGCGTTGCTGCTGTTCTACGTGGCCGCCGCCGACCGGCTCGGCTTCATCATCACCGCGGCAATCATGGTCTATGTCACCTCGACCGCGCTCGGGGCGAAGTGGAAGCTGGCGCTGCCGCTTGCGGCGCTGTCGCCGTTCGCCATCCACCTCATCTTCGGCAAGCTGCTGCGCGTGCCGCTTCCCGCCGGCCTGCTGCCGACGCCCTGGTGATCCATGCTCAAGACCCTCATTGAAGCGTTCGCCCTGATCTCCACCTGGGAGGTCATCATCGCGATGTTCGCGGCGTCCGTGTACGGGCTCGTGATCGGCTCGCTGCCGGGCCTGTCGGCGACGATGGCGACAGCGCTGCTGGTGCCCGTCACCTTCTATCTCTCGCCGATCGCGGCGATCGCGACCATCGTCGCGGCGTCCTCGATGGCGATCTTCTCCGGCGACATTCCCGGCGCGCTGCTGCGCATTCCCGGCACCCCCGCGTCGGCCGCCTATGCCGACGAGGCCTATGCCATGACGCGCAAGGGCCAGGCCGAGCTCGCGTTAGGTGCCGGCGTCTGGTTCTCCGCCGTCGGCGGCATCGCCGGCGTCTTGTCGTTGATGATCCTGGCGCCGCCGCTCGCCGAGATCGCGCTGTCGTTCTCGACTTTCGAATATTTCTGGCTGGCGCTGCTCGGCCTGATGTGCGCCACCCTGGTGGCGCGCTCCTCGCCGGTGAAGGCGATCGCCGGCATGTTCCTGGGACTGCTGGTCTCCTGCATCGGCATCGAGAATCCCGGCGGGGTGCCGCGCTTCACCTTCGGCATCACCGACCTGTTCGGCGGCATCGAGCCGATCCCGGCGCTGGTCGGCGTGTTCGCGGTGGCGCAGGTGATGCGCGCGATGCTGACGCCGGAACCGCCGCCCCTGCCGCGGCGAAAATTCGGAAGCATCATGGCCGGCCAGTGGAAGCTCACAAAACTGTATCACTGGCAGATGACGCGCGGGAACATCGTCGGCATCATCATCGGCGTGCTGCCGGGCGCCGGCGCTGACATGGCCGCCTGGGTGTCCTACGCGATGTCGAAGCGCTTCTCCAAGGAGCCGGAGAAATTTGGCACCGGCCATGTCGAGGGCCTGGTCGAGGCCGGCGCCAGCAACAATGCCAGTATCGCCTCGGGCTGGGTGCCCTCGCTGCTGTTCGGCATTCCCGGCGACACCATCGCCGCGATCGCGATCGGCGTGCTCTACATGAAGGGGCTCAATCCGGGCCCGACGCTGTTCACCGAGAAGGCGTCGAGCATGTACGCGATCTACCTGATGTTCATCATCGCGAACATCCTGATGATCCCGCTCGGCATCGCCATGATCCGCGTCGCGGCCTACATCCTGCTGGCACCGCGCTCCGCCATCATGCCGATCATCATGCTCTGCTGCGCCGTCGGCTCGTTCGCGATCGGCAACAACATGTTCGGCGTCGTCACCGTCGCCGCCTTCGGCGTGATCGGCTACGTGATGGAAGCCAACGGCTATCCCGTCGCCGCCATGGTGCTCGGCATCGTCATGGGCACCATGGTCGAGCAGGCCTTCGTCACCTCGCTGATCAAGTCCGACGGCAGCATCCTGCCTTTCTTCGAGCGCCCGGTTGCCGCCATCCTCGCGGCGATGGCGATCGGCGCGCTGCTCTGGCCGGTGATGGTGTGGGTGTGGCGGAAGGTGAAACCGGCGCAGACAGCGGCGGCAACGGGCAGGTGATATGGGGCGGGCGGCCCTCGCCTGCCCCGCCGTGGCGTTGTAAAGCAGGGCATGACTGAGAAGAAAGCCTCGCTGGACATCAAATCCCTCGCCCGCGACCTGCGCGCGGGCAGCCGCGCGGCGCTGGCGCGGGCCATCACGCTTGTGGAGAGCCGGCGCGGCGACCATCAAGGGTTGGCGCGCGAGCTGGTGCAAATGCTGCTGCCCGACACCGGCAAGGCGTTTCGTGTCGGTATCACGGGATCGCCCGGCGTCGGCAAATCCACCACCATCGACGCGCTCGGCACCTACCTGATCGAACAGGGCAACAAGGTCGCGGTGCTCGCGGTCGATCCGTCCTCGGCGCGCAGCGGCGGCTCGATCCTCGGCGACAAGACGCGGATGGCGCAGCTCGCGGCCTCTGACCATGCCTTCATCCGCCCCTCGCCGTCCTCGGGCACGCTCGGCGGCGTCGCGGCCAAGACGCGCGAGGCGATGCTGCTGTGCGAGGCCGCCGGATTCGACGTCGTGCTGGTGGAGACCGTCGGCATCGGCCAGTCCGAGACGGCGGTCTGCGACATGACCGATTTCTTCCTTGCGCTGATGCTGCCGGGCGGCGGCGATGAATTGCAGGGTATCAAGAAGGGCCTGGTCGAGCTCGCCGACATGATCGCGATCAACAAGGCCGACGGCGACAATCTCAAGCGCGCCAACATCACCGCCGCCGACTATCGCGGCGCGCTGCACATTTTGACGCCGCGGTCCGAGCACTGGCATCCGCCGGTCGAGACCTATTCGGCGCTGACCGGAAACGGCATCGCAAAACTCTGGCAGAAAGTTCTGGATCACCGCAAGGCGATGAATGCGTCCGGCGATTTCGCCTCGCGGCGGCGCGAGCAGCAGGTGAAGTGGATGTGGTCGATGCTGGAGCAGCGCATGCTGGCGCGGCTGCGCAGCGAGGCATCGGTGCGGACCAAGGTCCGGAAAATCGAGACGGAAGTGGCCGACGGCCATCTCACGCCGGCGCTTGCCGCCGAGCAGATTCTGGAGTTGCTGCAATGAGCGAAAAGCTCCGCATTCTCCTCACCGGCTTCGGACCGTTCCCCGGCGCGCCCTATAACCCGACGCAGCCTCTGGTGGCGCGGCTGGCGCAGCTGCGCCGGCCGGCACTGGACGACGTCGTGCTGTCGAGCCACATCTTTCCGGTGACTTATGCCGCGGTCGACCGGCAATTGCCGGAGGTGCTCGCAGCACAAAAGCCGGATGCGCTGCTGATGTTCGGCCTCGCTGCGCGCACGCCTTATTTGCGCATCGAGACCCGCGCACGCAACGCCGTCACCATGCTGTGGCCCGATGCCGCCAACACCCGCTCGAGCAAGCGCGGTATCACAGGCACCGCCGACGCGATGAATTTCGGTCCGCATACGGCAAGGCTGCTGCGCGCCGCGCGTCTCACCGGCATCGATGCGCGCGCCTCGCGCGATGCCGGCGCCTATCTCTGCAACTATTTGAGCTGGCGCGCGATCGAGAACGTCAGGGCCGGCGGGCCGCAGCTCGCGGCCTTCATCCATATCCCCCTGCTGGCGCGCAGCGGCGCCGTGCGGCGCAGGGGTGCGCCGCGGATCACGCTGGAGGAGCTGGTCGACGCGGGGGAAGCAATGCTGATGGAGATGGCGGGGTTGGCGCGGAAGGGGCGGAACACGCCGGCTTCGTAGGGTGGGCAAAGGCGCATTGCGCCGTGCCCACCATACGTCCGCATCTGTTGTGACGATGGTGGGCACGCTACGCTTTGCCCACCCTACGGCAGCTCGCTTTGCGTAAACATTTAACCCTACCGCCAACAATCCTCACGACCGCCTCCGCCCTACGCTACCTAATCGCCGCGGACCCCCGCGTCCGCCGGAGGACGCGTCATGGACCTCAATCGCCGTCATCTCATCGGAGCTTCCACCGCAGGCATCGCGGGCGCACTGGCTATGCCGGCCGATGCCGCGCGCGCGGCGCCGCTGACGTCCCTGCTCGGCCGCGATGCCACGCAATATGGCGTGCGGCCCGGCAGCAGCGAGGATCAGACCCGTGCGCTCCAGCGCGCCATCGACGAAGCCGCGCGGGTGCAGATGCCGCTGGCACTGCCGCCCGGCATCTACCGCAGCGGATTGTTGCGGTTGCCGAACGGCGCCCAACTCATTGGCGTGCGCGGCGCGACCAAGCTTGTCTTTACCGGCGGCGCCTCGGCAATCCAGAGCGACGGCTCCGACGCAATCGGCCTCACCGGCATCACCTTCGACGGCGGCGACATTCCGCTGCCGACCCGGCGCGGATTGATCCACGCCCTCGGCGGGCGTGACGTCCGCATCACCGATTGCGAGATCACCGGCTCCGGCGGCAGCGGCATCTGGCTCGAGCAGGTGTCCGGTGATGTCTCTGGCAATATCTTCACCAACATCGCGGTCACGGCGGTGGTCTCATTCGACGCCAGGGGCCTCAGCGTGTCCCGCAATACCATCATTGGCACCAACGACAACGGCATCGAGATCCTGCGCACCGCGATCGGCGACGACGGCACGCTGGTCACTGATAACCGCATCGAGGACATCAAGGCCGGCCCCGGCGGCTCCGGCCAGTACGGCAACGCCATCAACGCCTTCCGCGCCGGCAACGTGATCGTGCGCGGCAACCGCATCAGGAATTGCGATTACTCCGCGGTCCGCGGCAACTCCGCATCCAACATTCACATCACCGGCAACAGCGTCAGCGACGTGCGCGAGGTCGCGCTCTATTCGGAGTTCGCGTTCGAGGCCGCCGTGATCGCCAACAACATTGTCGACGGCGCCGCCGTCGGCGTCTCCGTCTGCAATTTCAACGAGGGCGGCCGCATCGCCGTGGTCCAGGGCAACATCATCCGCAACCTGATCCCGAAACGGCCGATCGGCACCGCGCCCGACGACGATGCTGGCGTCGGCATCTACATCGAGGCGGATAGTTCGGTGACCGGCAACGTGATCGAGAATGCGCCGTCCTACGGCATCGTCGCCGGCTGGGGCAAATATCTGCGCGACGTCGCAATCACCGGCAACGTGATCCGCAAGGCCCTCGCCGGCGTCGGCGTCTCCGTGATGCCGGGCGCCGGCACAGCGCTCGTCAACAACAACATGATCTCGGAAACCCCGCACGGCGCCGTGGTCGGACTCGATCACGCCCGTGCAGTGACGTCGGATCTGTCGGCGGAAGGTGCGCAGCGCTTCGCGCAGGTGCTGGTCGGCGGGAACGCTGTGCGGCGGTAGTTGCCGCCCCTCGCCCAGCTCCCAAACGCTAGAACGCGTTCCTCAGCAGCGGATACTTCGCTTCCAGGCCGTCGAGGCTGAAGGTGAATTCGACGACGCGCTCGGGGGCGGCGACGATTTCGGCGGCGGGCGGGGCGAATTGCGGCAGGAGCGCTGCCATTGCAGCAGGCGCGGCAACCGGCGGCTTCACGGCAGGCGCCGTGAGCGGTGCCATTGCAGCGGGCGCGACGTTCGGCGGCCTCACAACAGGTGCGGTTGGCGGCGTCCTCGCAGCCGGAGCCTTGAGCGGTGCGACGGCAGCGGGAGCAATGAACGATACCACCGCGGCAGGCGCCGCGAGCGGTGCCGCCGGAGCGAGCGGGGCCTCGGTGATTTCGGCGAGAACGTCCGGCTTGGGATCGAGCCTGACCGGCACGGCGGTCTCGGGCGCGATATGGACGGCCTTCGGCTGCATGGTCTGCGCCTCGCGCGGAAACACGCGGGGCATGGTCGCCGGGGACCAGCCGAATGCGGGCGAGACACTCGCGGCCGCCGCGGCGACGTCGCCACCGGTCGCGAGCGCGCGCCAGGTCTGGACGGCGCGCTTGGCTTCCTGGATGTTTTCGAGAAATGCGATCTCGGAGTGATAGCGGCGCCAGCGTCCGGTCTCGAACATTTCGGAGAGATGTTCCAGCCGCTGCTCGGCGAGAGCGCACCAGCGTGCCGCAATGGCGCGGCCCCCAGCCGCGTCGCGAACAGCTTCTTGGCGATGTGTCATAAACCAGCCCGTCAGGAGAAAAATACGGACGCGACGCAACGCACACGAATCAATTTAGACGCGACATGAATATTTTGTGGAAAAGTTTTGACTTGTCCAGCAACGACACGGGTCTCGTCACAAAACACCGTAGTCGCGCGGAGTTTGAAGGGGTTTTCGAGTCAAGCTTCGCACAAGCATAGCCGACGTGTGCTGCACCGGCCGACGCATGAGGACGCACGCGGGCGCGCTCCCTCAACCGGAAGCTGATCTCGTGTGCCGCTTCGAGAAATCGGATGCCCAAAAGAAAAGACCCGTCCGGGGGGACAACCGGACGGGTCGAGCCATATGGGCGCTTGGGGTGGATGGGCGCTCGCGCCTAATATGACTGATGGGGAGGGATAACCGCTCCCACATAATTTGGTCGTGGCAGGGAGCTGAACGTTCAAAGTGGCGTTCGATTTTTTGATCCCTGGCCTGCGCGCAAAGTTGTCGCGGCCGCTATCGCGTCGCGGGCTTATCCGCCTGAGAAATCGCGGATTTATCGTCGGCACTCGAGAGCGAAGGTTGTTCTATTGCGCGGACGCCGGGCTCCTCGCGACGCTTCCCGGCATCTTCACGTTTTGTTGTACCGGACGCCGCCGCGACCGGCGTCGCGCTGTCGGCGGGAACAGACATCACCGCGGCAAATGCATCGGCCTGGCCGTCGCCGAAGAAATCATCACGGCCGGGTGACCCGAGGTCGCGCGCGGTCTTCGTCAGCGCCATACGCAGCGCCTCCGGCTTCAATGTGTAATTACGCTCGAGCAGCAGCGCCGCGACGCCGGAGACATAGGCAGCCGAGAACGAGGTTCCCGACGTCATCTGGTACTTGCCGTCAGGCGCCGGCAGGAAGATGTCGACGCCGGGCGCCGCCAGCGCGATGTAGTTGCCGCGGTTGGACGCCGAGAACAGCTTGTCCTGCCGGTCCGTCGCGCTGACTGCGATCACGTTGGGATTGGCAGCCGGATAGAGCGGCGGTGATTTCTCGCCGGCATTGCCGGCGGCCGCGATCAGCACGAGGCCGCGCGCGGCGGTCGCCGCGATGGCGCGCTCGATCACCGCGTCCTTCGGACCGGCAAAGCTCATATTGACGATCTGCGCGCCGTGCTCGGCGGCGTAATTCAGAGAGCGCAGGATGATGTAGGACGAGCTCTGGGCACCGCCCGTGGCGCCGCCGAAGGCGCGGATGGCGATGATGCGCGCCTCGGGCGCACTGCCCATCAGCCTGGCATGGGCCACGATGGCGCCGGCAATGCCGGTGCCGTGGACGTGCGGGCCCTCGGAGCTGCCCAGCGCATCGAAATTGTCGGCGACGGAATTGGCGAGCTCGGGATGGCTGGCGTCGATGCCGGAGTCGATCACGGCAACCGTCACGTTGGCGCCATGCGCCAGCGTATGTGCCTGCGGCAGGCGAAGCTTCGACAGTGCATATTGCGCGGGATCGCCCTCGCTCGGCGTCGACGCCTTCTGGTCCTGGAGCACGTAACGGAAGTTCGCCTGCACCGAGCGCACGCTGGCATCAGTGGCGAATTCCCGGCGCACGGTCTCGTAAGCGCGGCCGTCAGTGATGCGAAACAGGCCGAACGTGGCCCCGATCAGCGGAAAATTTTCGGAAGCGACGCGCGTCAAGCCGTGCCGCCGGGCAAGCTCGTCAGCCTCCGCCACCGACAATGCACCGTCAATCTCGGCCACGAATTCATTGGCGAAGGTGCGCAAATTCACCACGGCAAGCGGGCTGTTGCCACGCCCCTTGGCGGCGCTCTTCCTGCCCGATTTGCCCGCGCCATCGCCGCCTGCGTTCGGCTGCGCCAGGCATTCGCCGCCGGCGTCGCGGTAGGGCCCGGTGCAGGCCGGATAGAGGTTCGGCGAGTAACGCGCATAGGGCAGCACCGGCGTTGGCCCCATCCGCGCGGTGGTCGTGCGCGGGATGGCAGGGATAGCTCGCGGCCCAGGGGCGACGCCGACCGCCCGCGCGGCAACACCGGGGCTGACGCGCGCGGCGATACTGGGAGAAATGGTCGGCGTACGCGAGGGGACGCTGATCGTCGGCGTGCGCATGATCGCCTGCGCCTGCGCAACCTCGACGCCGAGACAGGCGGCGAGCAGTAGCGCGGCTCCGACCGACGAACCGTAGGCCCCGGCGCGTACCCTGCTCTCAGACTTGCGCGTCATCGGATCAGCGGGCGTCTAGGGCGCCGCGACGGCCAAATTGACGAACTTCTCGCGCTGCATCCTGCCGAGCAGCGAGGCGAGTTCGTCCTGGCTCATCGCCTTGTCGAACTGGAGACGGAACATGCCGCCCTTGGCATCGCCGATGATCGAAGCCTGATAGCTGTCGAGCAGCGCGGTGATGTCGGCGACACGCGCCTCCGGCGTGAAGCGCACCAGCGCGCGCGCAGGTGCAGAGACAGCTCCAAGCTCGCGTGTGATCGGCGCGCCGACGGAGAGGGAAGCGGTCTCGAAGGTCGCGGTCTGGGTCTTCATCAGCACGGCGCCGATGATGCCGGCCTGCAGCAGCAGCGCGATGGCACCGAGGCTCGCCGACCAGGCCAGCGTGCGCGGCGACAGGCCAGCGAAGAAGGTCGCGATGCGCGCCGAGAGCGGCAGCGAAGTGATTGCCCGCGCCGGCTCGGCGTCGATCGCGGCGAACAGTTTCTGCATGGCGCGCGCCGACGGGGCACCCAGGCTCTCGTTCAGATGGATGGTCTCTTCGTACTCGCCGCGGATCGCGGCATATTGCTTCGCGAGCTCCGGATCATGTGCCAGCGCGTCCTCGACGCGGCGGGCATCGCGCGCGTTGAGCGTGCCGGCGGCGTGCCAGGGCAGCAGCAGTTCAATTTCACTGGGCTCTTGCTCCAGCATCTTCTTGCTCAAAGCCATCATGGCCAGCCTCGCTCAACGCCGGCTGCCTTCAGCAGTTCGGCCAGTTTCTTGCGCGCATAGAACAAGCGCGTCTTCACAGTGTTCTCCGGAATGCCGACGATTTCGGCCACTTCTTCCACGGACTTCTCGTGGTAGTAGACGAGATCGACGATCTCCCGGTGATCCGGCGAGAGGCCCGTCAGACACTCCCGCAACGCTTCACTGGTATCCTTCTTCTGCACCGCGATTTCCGGATCGTCGGACGAATCCTCGATCGCGTTTGCAGCTTCGTCGTCCAATCCAACGTCCTTCCTGCGCCGGAGCGCAGACAGGGCCTTGAATCGGGTAATTGCCAGCAGCCAGGTGGAAACGGCCGATCGGCCCTCGAACTTGCCGGCTTGACGCCAGACGTCGAGAAATACCTCGCTAATGAGGTCTTCCGCCGCCTGCTCGTCTCGCACGAGCCTCAGCCCGAACCTGTAGACCCTGACATGATGCCGCCCGTACAGCACCTGCATGGCGAGCCGGTCACCTTGAGCGATCCTGGCGATCAGGACCTCGTCCGAAGCCGCCTGTGTCACGCTCAAAGGCCGTCTCGCAAAGTTGGTCGGGTCGATGCGGCGGACGGTTCGACGAGGGGAGCGAAATTCTTCAATCTACCGCAGTCGTACGGGGGCCTGTGTGATCTACCCCACATACGCGAATTTTCCTTTTGCCATCTGCGGCGGTTGGCCGCTTCGCTCAAGAACGGTAACATGGTAGTGAAGCACTTTCCTGCGCAATGCCGTCCGGCGTAGACGGCCCGACATGCCCGGAACCATAGCAGCCCTGCACGACGTATGTCTCACCAAGCCCTGCTTTGGCTCGACCGCATCGCCAACGATGCCTAATCGCCGGCAAATTCCGCCCGCCGGCCGCCATCACTCTGCTCTGCAGAGCGCCGTTTGGATTCGGTTTCAAAGGATACCAAACCTAAAGGCTTGGCACGTAGATTTTTGGGCTGACATCCACCATTGGCGGGACAATGAACACGGCCGCGACGACCTTACCGGAGAGGAATGCCGCTGAGGTCGCGGATCTCGTTCTCATGCCCGAGACGGCGGCACCCGAAGTCTTGGCGCGCCGGATCCGGCAACGCCGCCAGATGTATATCGGCCAGGTGGCGAGCTACTCGCTCGGCGCCTCGGTCCTGCTGCTCTACGCCTTTGACGGCGCGGTCTCCATGGCCGTTCCATCGCTGTTCTGGCTCGGCGGATTGCTGATCATCGGTACGTTCACCGTGCTGTCGGAAGCCGGCTTCGGCGACCGGTTCGAGGATCACTACCTCACCGTCTTCCAGATCTCGGCGCATATGGCGCTGCAACTGGTGTTCCTGCTCGCGGTGCCGACGGTCGGGGTCGCGTTCATCGCCGTGCTGTTCCTGATCTTCGCCTTCGGCACGCTGCGCATGACCTCAGCCCAGGCGATGCTGACCTTCGCGCTTGCCACGTCCGGGCTCGCATTCGTCTTCCTGGGCTCGGACCTGCCGATCGGCCTCCCGGTCACGACCCGCCTGGAGCGGACCGCCTCGATGCTGTGCTTCGTGCTGGTGATCGGCCAGTGCGCCTTCCTCGGCCTGTTCGGCGCCACCCTGCGCAAGATCCTGTACCGGCGCAGCATCGAGCTGAAGGCCGCCTATCAACGCATCGAGGAGCTCGCCGAGCTCGACGAGCTCACCGGCTCCTACAACCGCCGCTGCATCATGCGGCTTCTCGACGCAGAGATCGAAAAGTCGCGTCAGGCATCCGCACCTTGCGCGATCGCGCTGATCGACCTCGACTGGTTCAAGCGCATCAACGATGCCCACGGCCACCCCGTCGGCGACGAGGTGCTGCGCACCTTCGCGATCACCATTTTTGCCAACATCCGCCCGGCCGACTGCTTCGGCCGCTACGGCGGCGAGGAATTCCTGCTGCTGCTGCCGGGCACCGATGGCGAGGCGGCATCGCGCATGCTCGACCGCCTGCGTGGAATCGTCGCCGATCTCGACTGGAGCGCATTTTCCCCGGGCATGCGCGTGACCATTTCCGCGGGCGTCGTGACGCTGCGCGACAATGATACTGCCGATACTTTTCTCGTGCGCGCCGACAGCGCGCTCTATTCTGCCAAGGCGCTAGGGCGCAACCGCATTGTGACGAGCTGACCAATCCATTTTTCTCCGGCGCGTGAGAAACGGCCGCCGGGCCAAACGCTCCAGGACAGGGCAATGAGATCCAAATCCGCAAAGTCATCCGAGAATCTGCTCGAGGAATTGCAGGCTGCACTCTCGCACGGCACCGTTGCGCGCCGGGTCGAGACGCTGCGCCGCGTCACCGACCTCTTCCTGGGCAACGCGGTGGATTATTCCGACGAGCACGTCAGGGTGTTCGACGACGTATTCCAGTGCCTGATCGAACAGATCGAGATTTCGGCCAAGGCGCTGCTTGCCGCCCGCCTTGCGCCGATCGCGGCCGCGCCGCCGAAAATCATCCGCACGCTCGCGCTGGACGAGGTCATCGAGATCGCCGGTCCCGTGCTGTCGAAATCGGAACGGCTCGACGAGACGACCCTGATCGAGGTCGCGCGCACACGGGGCCAGGCGCATCTCAAGGCGATCTCGCTGCGGCGGGTGCTGTCGGAAGCGCTGACCGAGGTGCTGGTGACGCGCGGCAACGAAGACGTGGTGCAATCGACCGTCAGCAATCCGGGCGCGCGGCTCTCCGAGGGAAGCCTCGCCGACCTCGTCACGCGCGCCGAACGCGACGATGCCCTCGCGACCTGCATCGGCCTGCGCCCCGACCTGCCGCGCCATCACTATTTGAAGCTGGTCGCAAAGGCCTCCTTGAGCGTGCGCAGGAAGCTGGAGGCCGCCCATCCCGAGCTCGCGGACGAAGTGTCGAGCGTGGTCCAGGAAGCGGCCCAGCGGGTCCGCGCCGCTGCCATGACCAGGCAGACCGAGATGGCCCGCGCGCTGGTGAAGTCACTGCACGACGACGGCCGTCTCAACGAGTTCCAGGTCACGACCTTCGCCGAGCAGGGCAAGTTCGACGAGACCAATGCGGGGCTCGCGGCGCTCGCCGGCGTCGCAGTCGAGACCGCCGAAACCATGATGATCGAGAGCCGCACCGAGGGCGTGATGATCCTCGCCAAAGTCGCGGGCATGCAATGGTCGAGCGTGCGCGCGATCATCGCCATGCGGGAAAAGCTCTCCGGCGACTCGCAGACCGACATGCTGACGCTGCGCGATACCTATGAAGCCCTGCGCTCATCGACCGCGCAGCAAGTGCTGCGCTTCCACCGCATGCAGGGCACGATTCCGGCGGCGTGACGCCGCCGCAGGCCACGTCAAGCGTCGGGCATGTGCTCCAGCAGCTTGTCCAGCGTAATCGGGTAATCCCGCACCCTGATGCCGGTCGCGTTGTAGATGGCGTTGGCCAGCGCCGCGGCGACGCCGCATATCCCGAGCTCAGCGATGCCCTTTGCCTTCATTGGCGAGGACATCGGGTCCGTCTCGTCCAGGAAGATCGTGTCCTGATGCGGAATGTCCGCATGGACGGGCACCTCGTAGCCGGCCAGGTCGTGATTGACGAAAAAGCCGGCGCGCTTGTCCACCACGAGCTCCTCCATGAGTGCCGCCCCCACGCCCATGGTCATGGCGCCAATGACCTGGCTGCGCGCCGTCTTCGGGTTGAGGATGCGTCCTGCGGCACAGACGGCGAGCATGCGACGAACTCTGATCTCCGCGGTCGCGACGTCAACGCCGAGCTCGACGAAATGCGCGCCGAACGTCGATTGCTGATGGGTCTTGGCGAGATCGCCGTACTCGATCGAATCCTCTGCCTTGAGTTCGCCGTCCGACGCCGCCTGCCCCAACGGAACGCTGCGGTTACCCGACGACACCTGGCCATCCGCGAATGCAATGTCCGCGGAGTTGAAGCCGAGCTTCTGCGCCACCGCCTCGCGCAGCTTGACGCAGGCGGCATAGACGCCCGAGGTCGAATTGTTCGCGCCGAACTGCCCGCCGGAGCCGGCGGATACCGGGAAGCTGGAGTCGCCTAGTCGTACGACGACCTTCTCCAGCGGCACCCCCATCATCTCCGCGGCGGTCTGGGCGATGATCGTATAGCTGCCGGTTCCGATATCGGTCATGTCGGTCTCGACGGTCACGCGCCCCTGGCCGTCGAGGCGAACGCGCGCCCCTGACTTCATCAGAAGATTGTTGCGGAACGCGGCAGCCATGCCCATGCCGACCAGCCAGCGGCCATCGCGCTGCTTGCGGGGCTCGGCATGTCGCTTGTCCCAGCGGAAGCGCTCCGCGCCGACCCGCATGCACTCGACGAGCTGACGCTGCGAGAATGGCCGGTTCGGATGCTCAGGATCGACCTGGGTGTCGTTGCGCGCACGGAATTCGATCGGATCGATCCCCAGCCGTTCCGCCATCTCGTCCATGGCGATCTCGAGCGCCATCATGCCCGGCGCCTCGCCGGGCGCGCGCATCGCGTTGCCTTCGGGCAGATCCAGCATGGCAAGACGCATCGCCGTCATCCGGTTCTCACCGGCATAGAGCAGACGGGTCTGCTGGACCGCCGTCTCCGGCCGGCCCTCCGGCAAATTGCCCGACCAGCTCTCGTGCCCGATCGCAGTGATCTTGCCGTCCCTGTTCGCACCGATGCGAATGCGCTGGATCGTCGCCGGACGATGCGTCGTGTTGTTGAACATTAAGGGGCGCTGCAATGCCACCTTGACCGGGCGGTTGGCCGCGCGCGCGCCGAGCGCCGCGAGCACCGCATCCGATCGAAGGAACAGCTTTCCGCCAAAGCCGCCGCCGATGAACGGCGAGATCAGCCGAACGTTCTCCTTGGGCAGTCCGAGCGTCTTCGCAACGTCGCCGGCGGTCCAGGCAATCATCTGGTTGGAGGTCCAGAGCGTGAGCTTGTCGCCATCCCACGCCGCCATCGACGCATGCGGCTCCATCATCGCATGGGCCTGGTCCGGCGTGGTGTAGCTCGCATCGAGATGCACCGGCGCGGACGCGAAGGCGCCGTTGAAATCACCGACCGCCGTGTCGGGCGGAGCGTCACCGCGACTGGAAGGCTTTGCGGCGCCGTCCCGTCCGGCTGACAGATCGAACGATCCCTTCGCGGTGGCGTAATCGACCTTGACGAGTTGGGCCGCGGCGCGGGCCTGCTCGAACGTCTCGGCGACGACGACTGCGATGGCCTGATGATAGTGGTCGATGTCAGGCCCGCCGAGCAGCTTGGCCGTGTTGTAGTTGCCCTTGCCGAGCTTGCCGGCATTCTCGGCCGTGACGATCGCGATGACGCCCGGCGCGGCCTTGGCGAGCGACAGGTCGATCGAGGCGATCCGGCCCTTGGCAATGGCCGAGCCGACGATGCAGCCATAGGCCGGCTGCACGATGCCATCGTGCCACTCATAGGCATAGGTGGCCCGTCCGGTGGTCTTCAACGGGCCGTCGATCCGGCTGGTCGCATGACCGATGATCTTGAGCTGATCGATCGGGTTGGTGGTCGCAGGCGTGTCGAACTTCATGGCTCAACCTTTCGCTTCGGTCAGGACTGCGCCAAGGGTTCGCTCCACCAGCGAAAGCTTGAATGCGTTCTCCTTCGTCGGCCTCGCGCCTTCGAGCAGGCGCGCGGCGACGGCCTTGGCGCCGTGCGGCATTTCGGCTTCGGCCGCCTCGACCCGCCATGGCTTGTGGGCAACACCGCCGACGGCGACGCGTCCCGTTCCGTCGCGCTGGACGATCGCTCCGACCGACACCAGCGCGAACGCATAGGACGCGCGGTCACGGACCTTCCGATAGATCTGCGTTCCGCCAACGGGCTTTGGCAGCGTCACGGACGTGATCAACTCGCCCGAAGCCAGCGTCGTCTCGATGTGCGGGGTATCTCCCGGCAGACGGTGGAGATCGGCAATCGGAATATCTCGCATGGAGCCGTCCGGACGAACCGTCTGCACGGTCGCATCGAGCGCGCGCATGGCGATCGCCATGTCGCTCGGATGCGTCGCGATGCAGGCCTCGCTCGCGCCGATCACCGCATGCTGGCGGGTCACGCCGCCGATGGCCGCGCAGCCGCTGCCCGGGCTGCGTTTGTTGCACTTCTGGTTGGTGTCATAGAAATACGGGCAGCGTGTCCGTTGCAGCAAATTGCCGGCGGTGGTCGCCTTGTTGCGCAATTGCCCGGACGCGCCGGCAAGCAGCGCGCGCGACAGCAGGGCATAGTCGCGCCGGACCCGCTCGTCGGCGGCAAGGGCCGTGTTGCGCACGAGCGCGCCGATGCGAAGTCCGCCGTCGGGCGTCGGTTCGATCTTGTCGAATCCCAGGCCGTTGACGTCCACCAGATGGGACGGCGTCTCGATCTCGAGCTTCATCAGATCAAGCAGGTTGGTGCCGCCGGCGATGAATTTCGCGTTGCTGTTGCTGACGGCCGCAGATGCCGCCGCCGCGGGCGAATTCGCCTTCTCATAGGTAAAGGACTTCATGCGGGCCTCCCGGCAACCTCGGTGATCGCCTCGGCAATGTTGGAGTAGGCGCCGCAACGGCAGATGTTGCCGCTCATGCGCTCGCGAAGTTCGGCATTCGTCAATTGCGGAGTAGCGTTGAGGTCGGCGGTGACGTGGCTTGGAATTCCGGCCTTGATCTCCTGGAGCACGGACACCGCCGAGCAGATCTGTCCCGGCGTGCAATAGCCGCACTGAAAGCCGTCGTGCTTGACGAAGGCCGCCTGCATCGGATGCATGTGCTCCGGCGTGCCAAGCCCTTCAATCGTCGTGACGCTGTCGCCCTCATGCATGACGGCCAATGTCAGGCAGGAATTGATGCGCTGTCCGCCGACGATCACGGTGCAGGCGCCGCACTGGCCGTGATCGCACCCCTTCTTCGTGCCGGTGAGATGGAGATGTTCGCGCAGGGCATCGAGCAGCGTGGTCCGCGTGTCCAGCTTCAACGCCCTCGCCTCGCCGTTGACGCTGAAGGAAACCGTCGCCATCGCGGGGGCTTCCCCGGCAGGCAGCGGAAGCCCGGCCGCGGCGTTCTGCGCGTCGGCCGCTCGCGCGCCGGCTCCGATCGCAACCGTCGTGGCGGTTCCGATCAGAAGGTTCCGCCGCGACATTTCGAATGCGCTGGGTTGTCGCACGGTTGGGCATATCCCTTGCTACAGCAGCGTCCATCGACGCTCTGGTTAGAAGTCGTCCAACCGAAGTTAGTTTCTAGACGCGACCGGGATTAGCCGTTCACAACAGCATGAGCCTATTAGCGTCGTTCATGAATTCGGGCGCGATGGGGCGATCGAAGCCCGGCCATCGCGGATCCGCGACATCGCGTCGATTTGCGCGGAACGTCTTCAGAAACGCAGGACCCTCGAGCCGACCGCAGCGCCGATCGCGGTCACGAGTGCCGTCGCAATCGTGTACCAGGTCGCGACGAATAGCGGCGAGTCGTCGGTGCAGTGCGAGGCGTAGAGCGTCGCGGCAAGGCCGGCCGACAGCAGGCCGGCGAGCGCACCGGCGAGCGCCGGATGCGACGGCGCGCCGTGGCGCAGGCCGAACAGCGCGCCTGCCAGCAGCGGCAGCGACATCGCGGGGATCGCGAGCAGGCATACCCTGGAGTTCTTGCCGACCAGCCGCATCGTCATCGGCATTGCCGGGGCCATCATCGTTTCACCGCCGATCGCGACCGCAAGCAGGCCGACGGGAAGCAGCAGCAGCCAGCCCCAGCCGCGCATCAGGGCCTCGGGACGCGACAGATGCAGGCTGACGATGATCGCGGGGATCGCGAGCGACAGCGTGACCGCGAATTTCATGTCGAAGAACGGATTGTGCATGGCGCTCATCACGTCGGCGCGCACGCCAAGGAAGGTCGCGAAGATCAGGATCGACAGCGGCGCGGCCACCAGCAGCGCCATCGTCAGCACGGCGCCGACGCGCGGCGCGCGATGGGCGTTGTCGGCCGCGAGCGAGCGAATGAGTTGATCGGTGTCCATCACGAGTGGTCCCGCAGTTTGGCAGTCAGTGCCGCAAGTCCGCGGTGCAGCGCGACCCGCACCGCACCTTCGCTCATCGCGTATTTCGACGCCGTGTCCTTGATCGAGGCGGCCTCGACCGCGATCGACTGCAACACGTCGCGCTGGCGCTGCGGCAGCGTATTGAGCTGCGTTGCGACCTCGGCCGCCGAGGCCGTCTCCTCCGGCGCCTCGCCCGGCAGCGTCTCGGCGAAATCGTCGATGTTGACGAAGATCCGCCTGCCACGCCGCCGCAGCGTATCGATCAGCTTGTTGCGGGCGATCGCAAACAGCCACGGGGCGAAGGGGGCTTCGCTGTCCCAGGTGTGCCGCTTCAGATGCACCGCCAACAAAATCTCCTGCACGATATCCTCGGCCTGATCAGGGGGCTGCCCGGCCCGCGCCAGGCCCCGCCTCGCGGCCGCGCGCAGCACAGGCGTGACCGCCTTCAACAGGCGATGATACGCCGCATCATCGCCTGCCATGGCCGACCGCATCAGGCCGGTCCACTCGTCCTCACGTCCGCGCACGCGCGCCCTCACCATGCATTTCGGCCGCTCTTTCAATTTGTTACGTCGGCACCTGCATGATCACGAATTCGTGATCGACGCTGAAGCCCGCGCTCCGATGCGGCCGCAGAACCCGCGACGGGCTCATAACACCGATCGGTCCCGTCCGCACCCGGCGACCGGCAGCGGGAAACGGTTTGCCCCGCTTTTGCCCGGTAGGGCCCGAAGATTCCCATTTTTTGCCCCGCTGTGGTCACGCCCCAGGGTCTCTGCTTCGTCCCGGGACGGGCGGAATTGGGGAGATCCTCAACATGCTGAAAGCCAGCGGACACGCGGCACTGATTCTTCTTGCCGGACTTTTCCTGCTGTTCGGAGGCGCTGCACAGGCGGCGCCGAGTTCAGCCGGCAAACCGGACAGCGCGGGCAAACAGGCTGAGGCGGCCAAGCCCGGCAAGCAGCGGCGCCACGCCTCGCGCCACCGTGACGACGACAAGGCGGTGCAGAAATCCGGCGACAAGGCCGAGAAGGACGCCGCGGCGAAGACCGACGAGGCGAAGGCCGACAACGACGCGCCGGCGTCCGGCCAGATGCCGCCGGAAGTCGCCAACGCCAATGCGCAGCTTGCCGCCGCCGACACGCCGACGGCGGCCGCGGCCTCTGCGATGACGGGCCGCGCCAACGACAATTTGCAGGCAGCCGCTGATAATACCACTGCCCCGAATGCCGAGAGCCAGAATGCCGAGAGCCAGGTCGTCGAGCCCGACCAGCTCAACGACATCGATCGCGCCGCTCAACCGGACAACCCGCCGCCGCAGAAGGCGGTGATTGCCGCGACCGAGGCGCAGCCCCGGCCGGCACCGGTGATGGCCAGCAGCCAGAACTCGGCCTGGGACCAGAGCTCGCTGATCGGCAAGATCTTCATCGGCGTCGGCACGCTGCTGACGCTGGTCTCCGCCGCGCGCATGTTCATGGCTTGATCCTTGGCCTAAAAATCCTTGGCCGGATCCTTGGCCTGACGGACCTTGTCCGGAATGCGCACCCGCTGCGCGTTCCGGCGGCCCCCTTGAAGGCATCCGCGCCAACGGGCACATTGCCCACCCAATCAAAAGCGTGGGTGGAACATGAGCACGTTCGAACACATCATCGTCGAAAGCACAGGCGCGGTCGGCATCATCAAGCTGAACCGGCCGAAGATGCTCAACGCGCTCTCCTTCGGCGTCTTCCGCGAGATCGCCGCGGCCGTCGACGATCTCGAGGCCGATGACGCCATCGGCTGCATCGTCGTGACCGGCAGCGAGAAGGCCTTTGCCGCCGGAGCCGACATCAAGGAGATGCAGCCGAAAGGCTTCATCGACATGTTCTCCGAGGATTTCGCCGCGATCGGCGGCGACCGCATCGCGCGCTGCCGCAAGCCGACCATTGCCGCGGTCGCGGGCTATGCCCTCGGCGGCGGCTGCGAGCTCGCCATGATGTGCGACTTCATCATCGCCGCCGACACCGCCAAGTTCGGTCAGCCCGAAATCACCCTCGGCACCATCCCCGGCATCGGCGGCACCCAGCGCCTGACCCGTGCGATCGGCAAGTCGAAGGCGATGGACCTCTGCCTCACCGGCCGCATGATGGATGCGGCGGAAGCCGAGCGCAGCGGCCTCGTCAGCCGCATCGTGCCCGCCGACAAGCTCATGGACGAGGTGATGGCGGCGGCCGAGAAGATCGCCTCGATGTCGCGCCCCGCCGTCGCCATGGCCAAGGAGGCGGTCAACCGCGCCTTCGAGACCACGCTCGCCGAAGGCATGAGCGTCGAGCGCAACCTGTTTCATTCCACCTTCGCGCTGGAAGACCGCTCCGAGGGCATGGCGGCGTTCATCGAGAAGCGCAAGCCGGTGAACAAGAACCGCTGACGCCAGCGAACGGTCAGGCTGGTGTAAGGCTCCGGCGTCTGCCCGCAAAAATGCTGTGACGCGCCTGCAACAAGCACGGAATAGATGGGGGTTTTCCCCGCGGCAGTTTGCCTGCGGGACCTCGGCTGGTTAAACAGCTAAGAGGCCACCGTCGGCGGGGGCGGACAGCCGGGGTTTAGCGGGATTACATGATTGGGCGTACCGCCAGAGCTGGTCGCGAGATGACGCGGCGTCGATCGGGCGTGGCTCCTGTGCTTGCGACATGGACCACGCTGGCGCTCGCGTGCGCCCTACCCTCCGCCGTATGGGCCGAGGCCCTGCCGGAGGCGCTCGCCAAAGCCTACCAGACCAATCCGCAACTCAATGCCGAGCGGGCGCGGCAACGCGCCACGGACGAGAACGTGCCGCAGGCGCTCGCCGGCTACCGCCCGCAGATCGTGGCGAGCCTGAGCGCCGGCCTGCAATCGGTGCGCAATCTTCTGCCCGACAACACCGTCCAGACCGCCAATTTGAAGCCGTGGGTCATCGGCGTCACCGTGACGCAAACCCTGTTCAACGGGTTCCGCACCGCCAACAGCGTGCGCGCCGCGGAACTCCAGGTGCAGTCCGGCCGCGAAGCGCTGCGCAATGTCGGCCAGGGCGTGCTGCTCGACGCCGTCACCGCCTACACCAACGTGCTGGCCAACCAGTCGCTGGTCGAGGCGCAGCGCTCCAACGTCGCGTTCCTGCGCGAGACGCTGTCCGTGACCCAGCGACGTCTCAACGCCGGCGACGTCACGCCGACCGACAGCGCCCAGGCCGAAGCGCGTCTCAACCGCGGACTTGCCGATCTCAACGCCGCGGAAGTCGCGCTGGCGGTGAGCCAGGCGGTCTACGCACAGGTGATCGGCAATGCGCCGTCACAGCTCCGGGCCGCCGAAGTCGTCGACCGCTATCTGCCGAAGAGCCGCGAGGATGCGCTCTCGATGGCGATCCGCCAGCATCCGGCGGTGATGGCGGCAGGCTTCGACGTCGATGTCGCCTCCACCAACATCCGCATCGCCGAAGGCGCATTGCTGCCGAGCGCCAGCCTCCAGGGCAGCGCCAGCAAAAGCCGCAACAACGACCCGACGCTCGGCACCTTCGCCGAAGACCAGGCCTCGATCGTCGCCAACGTCACTGCGCCGATCTATGACGGCGGCCAGGCCGCCGCACAGACCCGGCAGGCCAAGGAGATCACGGCACAGAGCCGGCTCGTGCTCGACCAGGTGCGCAATCAGGCGCGCACGGCGGCGACCAGCGCCTGGGTTGCCAATGAAGGCGCCAAGATCGCCGTCTCGGCCTCGGAGTCCGAGGTGAAGGCGGCGACCGTGGCACTTGGAGGCGTGCAGCGCGAGGCCGCCGGGGGACAGCGCACGACGGTGGACGTGCTGAACTCGCAGGCCGATCTGATCCAGGCCAAGGCCCGCCTGATCGGCGCACTGCGCGACCGCGTGATCGCCTCCTACACCCTGCTCAGCGCCGTCGGCCATCTCGACGTCAAGACCTTGAGCCTGAACACGCCGGACTACCTGCCCGAGGTGCATTACCAGCAGGTTCGCGACGCCTGGCACGGGCTGCGCACACCGTCGGGGCAGTAGTTCATATCTCTTGGGCCGATGCCGATGAAGAGCCGCCGCATCCATCTGATGGGAGCTTCGGGCTCCGGCGCAACGACGCTCGGCCGCGCATCGGCGAACCGGCTTGCGCTTCCGCATCACGACAGCGACGACTATTTCTGGCTGCCGACCGTGCCGCCCTACCAGACGACGCGCACCGCCGCCGAGCGCCTGCGCCGGATGCGCGAGATGTTTCTGCCGCGTCTGGATTGGGTGCTGAGCGGGTCAGTCACAGGCTGGGGCGAAGAACTCGTCCCGTTCTTCGATCTCGTCGTCTTCGTGGCCACGCCGCGCGAAATCCGGCTGGAGCGATTGCGCGCCCGCGAGGCCGCCCATTTCGACGCTGACGCCGTCGCACCGGGCGGCTGGCGCCGCGAGGAGACTGAATCTTTTGTCGAATGGGCCTCCCATTACGAAGCCGGCGATCGCGAAGGCCGCAGTCTCGCCAAGCATGAAGCATGGCTCGCGGGCCTGCCCTGCCCGGTGGTGTACGTCGACGGCTCGCGCCCGCTTGCGGAGCTTGTCGAGCAGCTATGCAGCGAAGCGGAGCGGCCGCCGGGCTGATGTGATAATCTCCCGGCACCACTGCCAAATAAAAAAATCAGGGGAGAAACCATGCTCAATCGACGCAGCGCTCTGCTTGCCTCTTTTGCCGCCGGAGTAGCCATGACCAGCAAAGCCCATGCCCGCGCGGCGCAGTCCGCGACGCCGGTGAATTTCGACGTCCCGCCGCATGCCTGCGACTGCCACACGCACATTCATGGTGATGTCGAAAAGTTTCCGTTCTTCGCCGGACGCGTCTATACGCCGGAGCCGGCCAGCCCCGAGGAAATGGCCGCGCTGCACAAGGCGCTGCATATGGAACGCGTGGTGATCGTCACCCCCAGCGTCTACGGCACCGACAATTCGTCGACCCTGTTCGGCATGAAGGCACGCGGTGCCAATGCGCGCGGCGTCGCCGTGATCGACGACAAGACGACGGAGGCGCAGCTCGACACGATGCAGCAGGACGGCTTCCGCGGCGTCCGCCTCAATCTCGCGACCGGCGGCGTCAACGACCCCAATGTCGGCCGACCGCGCTTCACTGCGGCCGTCGAGCGCATGAAGGCGCGCGGCTGGCACGTGCAGCTCTACACCACGCTTGCGATGATCTCGGCGATCAAGGACCTGGTCGAGACGGCGCCGGTGCCTGTCGTGTTCGACCATTTCGGCGGCCTCGAAGCTGAGCGCGGCCTGGAGCAGCCGGGCTTCTCCGATCTCGTCGCGCTGGTGAAATCCGGCAAGGCCTATGTCAAGATTTCGGGCGCCTATCGCTCGTCAAAGCTCGCCCCCGACTATCAGGACATGGTGCCGTTTGCGAAGGCGCTGATCGCGGCGAACGCGGACCGCGTCGTCTGGGGTACGGACTGGCCACATCCGGATTCGAGCCGCGTCGAGGGACGGAAAGCCACCGACATCGCCCCGCTCTACCAGATCGACGACGGGCGTCTGCTCAACCAGCTTCCGGTATGGGCGCCGGACGAAGGCGTGCGCAAGAAAATCCTGGTCGACAACCCGGCACGGCTTTACGGGTTCTGAGTCGCGGCAGATCCAATTAGGTTCAATGGAACATCACGCGGTTGCACGCCGCGCAGTGGAACCGTTGTCGCGAGGGCACAGGCGGCCTCGATTCACACGAACGTGTTCGTGGTCGCGTTCGATTTTCACCCGTTCGGTTGACGCGGCGATTCAGTTTCGCCGGTACGCACGCACAGATTTCATTTGTTCGTGCGGTCATATGTCTTTGTCGCATTATCTTGCTGCGCTCTTCTCCGGCGTTGGAATTGGCTTCACCGTCGCCGCGCCGATCGGACCAATGGGCATGCTGTGCATTCAGCGCACCTTGGCATCGGGCGTGGCCACGGGCCTCGCAACGGGCTTTGGTGCGGCGACGGTGCATCTCACCTACAGCGCCCTTGCGGTTTTTGGACTGGGCTCGCTTGCGCAGCCCTGGGTCGAGGCGAACGCCGTCGGTTTCGGTATCGTCTCGGCCTTGACGCTGCTGTGGTTTGCGATCCGCACGCATCGGGGTTCCATCGTGCTTCAACAGTCCGGCGACATCGACGGCGTGCGTCTGGCGCGCGCTTATCTCAGCGCCATCGTGCTCGGACTGACCAATCCGCTGACGGTCATCCTGTTTCTGGCGGCGCTCCATGCGTTCTCCACGCAGGCCGCAGCGGCTCCCCTGATCGCGGGTGTCTTCGTGGGCTCTGCGATCTGGTGGATGATGCTCAGCACCATGGTCGCAACCGCACGGTCACGGCTGACGCCACGGATGCTGTCCTTGAGCAGCCGCTTCGCCAGCCTGATTCTGCTCGGGCTCGGCACCATGATGCTGGTGCGGATCGCACAGCGGATGTTGTGAGAGGCGGTCCGTCAGCGCGCGCGGCGGGAGAAGAAAGAGATCAGCACCGGCAAGGTCACGAGGATCACGACCGGCGCCAGCATCATGCCGGTGACGACGACGACCGCGAGCGGCTTCTGCACCTGCGAGCCGATGCCTTCCGACAGCGCCGCCGGCAGGAGGCCGACACCTGCGACGACGCAGGTCATCAGCACGGGCCGAAGCTGCAGCTCGCCGGTGCGTATCACCGCGCTCATGCGGTCCATGCCTTCTTCGATGAGCTGGTTGAACTGCGACAGGATGATGATGCCGTCCATCACGGCGATGCCGAACAGCGCGATGAAGCCGATCGCCGCCGAGACGCTGAACGCGGTGCCGGAGATCAGAAGACCGAGCACCCCGCCGAAGATCGCCATCGGGATCACGCTCATGGCGAGCAGCGTGTCGGTCATCGAGCCGAAATTGAACCAGAGCAGCACGCCGATCAACGCCAGCGAGATCGGCACCACGATCGACAGCCGCCGGATCGCGTCCTGGAGGTTGCCGAACTCGCCGACCCATTCCATGTGCGAGCCGGGCGGCAATTGCACCTGAGCCGCGATCTTCTGCTGCGCCTCGCGGATCGCGCTGCCGAGGTCGCGCTCGCGCACCGAGAACTTGATCGGCAGATAGCGTTCCTGCTGCTCGCGGTAGATATAGGCCGCACCGGAGACGAGGCTGATGGTCGCGACCTCGCTCAGGGGAATTTGCGTCACAGTGCCGTTCGGCCCCGGCGCGCCGATACGCAAATTCTGGATCGCCTCGGCGCTGCGGCGGTATTCCGGCGCGAGTCGGACGATGATCGGGAAGTGGCGGTCGGAGCCCGGCTCGTAGAGATCGCCCGCGGTATCGCCGCCGATCGCGACCTTGATGGTGGCGTTGATGTCGCCGGGCGCGAGTCCATAGCGCGCGGCCCTGGCACGGTTGATGTCGATCTGGACGGTCGGCTGCCCCAGCGAAGTGAACACCGCCAAATCTGTCACACCCTGCACGGTCGACAGCACCTGCTTGATCTTGTTGGCGGTGTCGGTGAGCGCCTGGAGATCGCTGCCGAACAGCTTGATCGAATTCTCGCCCTTCACGCCGGAGACGGCTTCGGAGACGTTGTCCTGGAGGTATTGCGAGAAGTTGAACTCGACGCCGGGGAAACGGTCGTCGAGCTGCTTCAGCAGTTGCGCGGTCAGCTCTTCCTTGTCGCGCGTGCCCGGCCATTGGCTCGCGGGCTTCAGCGGCGCGAAGAACTCGGCGTTGAAGAAGCCGGCAGCATCGGTGCCGTCGTCGGGGCGGCCATGCTGGGAGACCACGGATTCCACCTCCGGCCGGGCACGGATCACCTTGCGCATCTCGTTGACGTAGGAGTTCCCCTCCTGGAGCGAGATGGTCGGCGGCAGCGTGGCGCGGATCCAGAGATTGCCCTCTTCCAGCTTGGGCAGGAATTCGAGACCGAGCAGCCGGGCGAGTGCGACCGTCATCAGCACGAGGCCGACGGCGCCGCCGAGCACGATGCTGCGATTGGCGACCGCCCAATTCAGCATCGGCGTGTAGATCCGGTGCAGGATCAGCATGACCCGGGTTTCGGTTTCCTCGACATGCGCGGGCAGGATGATCGCGGATAGCGCCGGGGTGACCGTGAACGTCGCAAGGAGGCCGCCGGCCAGCGCATAGGCATAGGTGCGCGCCATCGGCCCGAAAATATTGCCTTCGACGCCGGAGAGCGTGAACAGCGGCAGGAACGCCGCGATGATGATTGCCGCGGCAAAGAAGATCGAGCGCGACACGTCGGCCGCGGCGCTGAGGATGGCATGGCTCTTCATGCCGAACAGAGTCTCATGCGACATCTGCTCGGTTTCCGACATCGGCGTCGTCTGCGTCAATCGTCTGAAGATCGCCTCCACCATGATGACGGTGGCATCGACGATCAGGCCGAAATCGATGGCGCCGACCGACAGCAGGTTGGCCGATTCCCCGCGCAGCACCAGGATGATCACGGCGAAGAACAGCGCGAACGGAATGGTGGCGCCGACGATCAGCGCGCTGCGCAGATCGCCGAGGAAGATCCACTGCAGCAGTACGATCAGCAGAATGCCGACCACCATGTTGTGCAGCACGGTGTGGGTGGTGAGCTCGATCAGGTCGCCGCGGTCGTAGATGCGCTCGATGCGCACGCCGGGCGGCAGGATGCTGGAGTCGTTGATGGTTTGAACGAGCTGGTGGACGCGCTTGATGGTTGGCGAGCTCTGCTCGCCACGCCGCATCAGCACGATGCCCTGCACGATGTCGTCGGCCTCGTCGAGGCCGGCGATGCCGAGGCGGGGCTTCTGGCCGACGGTGACGGTGGCGACGTCCTTGACCAGCACCGGATTGCCGCCTGTCTGCGAGACCATGGTGTTGGCGAGGTCGTCGATCGAGCGGATCAGGCCGACGCCGCGCACCACGGCCGATTGCTGGCCGATATTGACGGTGTTGCCGCCGACATTGACGTTCGCATTGCCGACCGCCTGGAGCAGTTGCGGCAGCGTCAGGCCGTTGGCGACGAGCTTGTTGAAATCGACCTGGAGCTCGTAGGTCTTGCTCTTGCCGCCCCACCCCGTGACGTCGATCACGCCGGGCACGGCGCGGAAGCGGCGCTGCAGGATCCAGTCCTGGATGGTCTTGAGGTCGAGCACGCTGTAGTTCGGCGGGCCGACCAGGCGGTAGCGGAAGATTTCGCCGATCGGGCTGAGCGGCGAGATCTGCGGCTGCACGTTGCCGGGCAACGGCGCGAGCTGCGCCAGGCGGTTCAGCACCTGCTGCAACGCCTCTTCATAGGTGTAAGCGAACGAGAACTGGATTTTGACGTCGGAGAGACCATAGAGCGAGATGGTGCGGATGGTCGTGATGTTCTTCAAACCCGCGACCTGGGTCTCGATCGGGATCGTGATGTAGCGCTCGATCTCTTCCGCCGACAGGCCCGGGCTCTGCGTCACGATGTCGACCATCGGCGGCGTCGGATCGGGATAGGCTTCGATGTTGAGCTGATTGAAGGCGATCAGGCCGCCGATCAGCACGGCGACGAACATGCCCACCATCAGGAAACGCCGGTTGACGGCAAGGGCGACGAGACGATCCATTCAGGTCTTCAATTTTCTTGGGTCGTCGATCAGCTACCGGACGCCGCGCGGTCGATGAACAAGCTGCCCTTGGTAATGATCTGCTCGCCGGGCTTCAGGTTGTTGGTGACCTCGACGAGATTGCCGTTGATGAGGCCGATCTTGATCTGGCGCAGCTCGACCGACTTGTCCTCGCGCGCGACCCAGATGCGGACCTGGTCGCCTTCGTAGATCAGCGACTGTTTCGGCACCGCAGGCGCGGCACGGTCGCCGGCCGAATAGATCGTGACGTTGGCGAACATCTCGGGCTTGAGCAGTCCGTCCTTGTTGTCGATGGTGGCGCGGACCAGCAGGCGGCGGGTGCTGGGGTCGATCGCGGCGGCGACGTAGTTGATTTTCGCAGTGAGCGGATGGCCCGGCAGCGCCATCACGTTGACGGTGATGTCCTGCCCGATGCAGACCGCGGCCGCGTCGCTCTCGCGCACGAAGGCGGTGAGCCAGACCGTGGAGAGATCGCCGACCACGAAGACCGGATCGCTGGCGCCTGAATTGACGTACTGGCCGGGGCCGATCTTGCGCTGCACGACAGTGCCGGAGATCGGCGAATAGATCGTGACCTCCCGATTGATCGTGCCCTTGTCCTGGAACGCCTTGATGGTGTCGTCGGTGAAGCCGAGAATCCGCAGCTTGTTGCGCGCGGCCTCCAGCGCCGTCGCCGAGGAGCGCATGTCGTTCTGCGCCTGGACCTGGGTCGCTTCCGCCTGCTGATAATCTTTCAGCGGGATGGCATGGCCCTCATAGAGGTCCTTGGCGCGCTTGAACTGGATGTCGGCAAGATCGATCGCCGACTTCGCCTTGTTCTGCGCGGTCATCGCCGCGATGAAATCGTTCTGGGCCTGCACGGTGTCGGCGGCCTCGATCGTGAACAGCGGTTGACCTTGCTTCAGCATCTCGCCCGGCTTGGCGAGCAGCTTGGTCACACGCCCCGCATAGGGCGAGAACACCGGCGTCGAGCGATCCTCGTCGACGGCGACCTTGCCCTCGGTGACGTATTCGGCCCGGAAGGTCTTGGCCTGGACCGGCTGGATCGTCAGCGTCGCCCATTCGGACGGCGTCGGCGTGAAGTTCTGCGCATTCCTGCGCGACTGACTGGAAACCTCGGAGTGCTTCTTTTCCTTAGGGCCCGCATAGAGGAAGCCGTAGGCCCCGGCACCGGCAAGAGCTAGTAAAACTACGGATGAAATCACCCGCCGTTTTGTAAGCATCTGCAATCGTTTGGTATTTTCAACTGCCATGGGGCCCGGTCGTGTCAGCGACGATCTCGGCAGACGCCTGCCTCATCGGTCGCGCTAATAGTGCCGAATTGGGATTTCAAACAACCTAAAAAGTGCGGATCGCTTTCTCTTTGCGTTAAAATTCTGCGACGCGTCAGCTTCACGTCAGCTTTGCTGTGGCCATTGCGGCGGATGACTGCCAAGCGGCATCGCCGGACGGCTCCAGCGGGCCGGCGTTGTCGACAGCAGTGCCGAATGGCGCACCGCTTTCAACGTGCCGAAGCCAGATGGCATGCTCTCGATGAACGCAGCATGTACGGCCTCGCCCGTAATATCCGGGGTGTTCAGGCCGCCGTCGAGCCGGCCGAGATTCCACAGCCAGCGCCCGGTCTGCGCCAGCGACACGCGCACGTGCCAACTGCCGCCTTCGCGGGCCTGGCGCGCCTTGGCCATCATTGCCCCGAACGCCATCAGATAGCCGGTGGCGTGGTCGAGCATCTGCGCCGGCAATTCCTTGGGACCGTCGATGCCGGCGGCCTTCCCTTCCGCATCGTTGAATCCGGTCGTGGTCTGCACCAGTGAATCGAAACCGCGCCGCTCCGCCCAAGGGCCGGCATGGCCATAGGCCGACAGCGTGACGTAGACGATGCCGGGATTGATGTTGGCCGCATTCTCCGGCGAAAAGCCGAGCGCGGCAAGCGCGCGCGGACGATAGCCTTGCGAGAAGATGTCGGCGTCTTTCAACAGTTCGCGCATCTGCGCCCTGCCCGCCTCGCTCTTCAGCTCGAGGAAGGTGGTGAGCTTGCCGCGGCCGGTGTCGATGGTGAGCCAGGGAATGGCGGGCAGCTCCGGTCCTGACACCAGCAGCACATCGGCGCCATGCGCGGCGAGCGTGCGGCCGGCGACAGGGCCTGCGATGACGCGGGAGAGATCCAGCACGCGCAGGCCGGCGAGCGGACGATCGTTGTTCGATGATCCTTGCGGCCACGGCTTCGGCGGGGCGTCGCCGATCTTCTCGACCGAGATCAGCGGGAGTTCGGCGGGCGCACGCGCCTGCGGCAGCGCCGACCATTCGTCATAGCTTCGCATGAGCGCAACGACGCCGCCCGCCGCGTAAGCCGCGGCTTCAAAATCCTCGCCCCTCCATTGCATCAACGCGGCCTGCACCTTCTCGCGCGCCGCCGCGCAGCCGAGCACCTTGCAGACGGCGTCGCGATGATGCGGAAAGTTGGTGTGGCAGCGGACGAAGCGGCCGTCGCCGGTCTTGTAAACGCCGGCAATGGCGTCCCAGGCCGGCGGAGGCGGCTTGTCGTCGACGCGCAGATAGCGCTCGGAGCGGCATTCGGCGACGGCGTGGCGCATGTCGACGGAGACGTCCTGCACCTGCCCGCTGCGCAGCCGCCAGATCTCGGCGGCGGCCAGGCCTGCGGCGGCGATTGTGGTTTGGCCGGCAATGGCGACACGAAACGAGGACGGAATCTGCGGCTCCTCCCCGGTCAGCCGCACGCGTGCGAGCGCGGTCTGATCGCCGCCGGCGGAGGTCCAGATATCGCTGAGAATATCGGCGGGGCTTTGCATGACCCTTCTCTCCCTTTAGTTTTGCGACCATCCCATGAGTACGGAAAGGATTGCAATGGCTGCCATCGATCCCCTCACCGCCGGCGCCGTGTTCGTCGCAACAGCGGCCACCGACGCGGTCTATGTGATGTTCACCTCTGCCGTGGTCGCACGCAAGCGCGTGCCGGCCGCAAGCTGGAGCGCGATCTGGTATCTGCTGTCATCCTATGCCGTGATCAGCTACACCGAAAACGCGTTCTATGTCGCTTTCGCGGCAATCGGCTCCTGGGTCGGCGCCTATGCGTCGCTAACCTTCCTGCACCGTCCGCCCGGCGGCCCGCCGGTGGGGGCTTCGCCGGAGTGAGGGCGAAGTGCTTTCAGTCCTTCGCTGCCAGTCCCATCATCCTGAGGTGCGAGTGGCGCGATGCAAACGCATCGCGCCGGGAGCCTCGAAGGATGCACGGCCTCGATGCAGCCGGGCCGTCGCCCTTCGAGGGCCGCTGAAGAAGCGGCTACCTCAGGGTGACGGTGCGAGAGCGGTGCTGTGTCCCTCAATGGAAATCCCGCGACGGCGGCAGGATGCGGACGTTGCGGGGGTGGCGGATTTTCTGCGCGGGCATGTCCGAGAGCGCGCGAGGGTCGTCGTTGAGGGGCTCGACCACGGTTGCGCCTGACGGCACCGGATGCTTGCGGCTCAGGGCATCGTTGGCAAGGCCGACCAGATCATGCGAGCGGTCGATCATGCGCTGGGCAATGAGATGCGTGACCTTCTCGGGGCTGCTCTGGATATAGCCCTGGACTTCGATGAGGCGCGCGCCCATCACTTCTTTCCGGTACTGCTCCATGATTTTTGGCCAGACCACGACATTGGCGATGCCGGTTTCGTCCTCCAGCGTCATGAACACCACGCCGCTCGCGCTGCCCGGCCGCTGCCGGACCAGCACCACGCCGGCGCAGCGGACGCGGCGCCGCTCATTCTCGTGGCTGATCTCCTTGCAGGCGACGATGCGCTCGCGCGAAAACATCTCGCGCAGGAATTCCATCGGATGCCCCTTCAGCGACAGCCGGATGGTCTGGTAGTCGGCGACGACCTGCTCTGCGCGCGGCATCACCGGCAGCGGCTTCGCATGCTCGTCCGGCTGCTCGCGCGCGGTCGCCGCCTCGAACAGCGGCAGCGGCACGTCGTCGGGCAGCCGCCGCACCTGCCACAGCGCCTCGCGGCGGTCGAGCCCGAGCGAGCGGAACGCATCGGCATCTGCCAGCAGGATCAGCGCGCGTTTGGGCAGCTTCGTGTCACGAGCGAAGTCTTCGAGCGAAGTGAAGGGACCGCTGTTGCGAGCATCGATGATGAGGTCGGCCCAGTCTTTCTGAGCGACGTATATCTTTCCTTGCCGTTTCGCCTGCTCCTCTTTGAGGAACTCCTCATCCGGATCGAGCCAGTGAAAGCCGTCGACCTGGCGGAAGCCGAGGCGCACGGCGCAATATTTCTTGTCGGTATTCTCCAGCGTGTTCTGCGCAAAGCTGTAGGAGACATCGATGTCACGTACCTCGACGCCGTTCTTGCGGGCATCACTGACGATCTGTGCAGGCGCGTAAAAGCCCATCGGCTGCGAGTTAAGAAGGCCGCAGCAGAAGGCGTCCGGGTGATGGTACTTCAGCCATGAGGAGATGTAGACGAGCTGCGCGAAGCTCGCGGCATGACTCTCTGGAAAGCCGTAGGAGCCAAAGCCCTTGATCTGGTCAAAGCAGCTTCGGGCGAAGTTGGCATCGTAGCCGCGCGCGACCATGTTGCCGATCAGCTTCTCCTCGTATTGGCCGATGGTGCCGACATTGCGGAAGGTCGCCATCGAGCGGCGCAGGCCATTGGCCTCCTCGGAGGTGAACTTTGCCGCCTCGATCGCGATGCGCATGGCCTGTTCTTGAAACAGCGGCACGCCCAACGTCTTGTGCAGCACATTGTAAAGCTCAGCCTTGTCGCCGTGGTCCGGCGACGGAGAGGGATAGCTCACCTTCTCCAGGCCGTTCCGCCGCCTCAAATACGGGTGCACCATGTCGCCCTGGATCGGCCCCGGCCGCACGATCGCGACTTCGATCACGAGATCATAGAAGGTCCGCGGTTTCAGCCGCGGCAGCATGTTCATCTGCGCGCGGCTCTCGACCTGGAACACGCCGAGCGACTCGCCGTCACACAGCATGTCGTAGACCTTGGGATCGTCCTGCGGGACGCTTGCCAGAACCCAGCGCTGCCCCTTGTGGTCCGCGATCAGATCAAAGCACTTCCTGATGCAGGTCAGCATGCCCAGCGCCAACACGTCGACTTTCATCATGTTGAGTGCGTCGACGTCGTCCTTGTCCCATTCGATGAAGGTGCGGTCGTCCATCGCGGCATTGCCGATCGGCACATAGGTGTCGAGCCGGTCCTGCGTCAGCACATAGCCGCCGACATGCTGGGAGAGATGGCGCGGGAATTCGATCAGCTCGGTCGCGAGATCGACCGCAAGATTGATCATGGGATTTTTTGGATCGAGCCCGGCCTGCCTGACCTGCATGTCGTTGAGGCCCTTGCCCCAGCTGCCCCACACCGTGTCGGCAAGCGCGGCGGTGACGTCTTCCGTCAGACCCAGCGCCTTGCCGACGTCGCGGATGGCGCTGCGCGGACGATAGTGAATGACGGTGGCGATGATCGCGGCGCGGTGACGGCCGTAGCGGCGATAGACATATTGCATTACCTCCTCGCGCCGCGAGTGCTCGAAATCGACATCGATGTCCGGCGGCTCCAACCGCTCCTTGGAGATGAAGCGCTCGAACAGGAGATCGACCTTGGTCGGATCGACCGAGGTGATGCCGAGCACGTAGCAGACGGCCGAATTCGCCGCCGATCCCCGTCCCTGGCACAGGATGTTCTGGCTGCGTGCGTAGTGGACGATGTCGTGCACGGTGAGGAAATAATGCGCGTATTTCAGCTCGGCGATCAGCGCGAGCTCCTTGTTGAGCGTAGCGCAAAGCTTCTCGTCGATCTTGGTGATGCCGCCGAAATATTTATCGACGCCCGCCCAGGTCAGATCCTCCAGATGCCCCTGCGCGGTTTTGCCCGGCGGCACCGGCTCGTCCGGATACTGGTATTTGAGCTGGTCGAGCGAGAAATCGATCCTGTCCGCAAAGCGCATCGTCTCCGCGATCGCCTCGGGGAAATCCCTGAACAGCCGCGCCATTTCGCGGGGCGACTTCAGAAATCGCTCGGCATTGGCTTCCAGCTTCCGTCCGACCGCCTCGATCGTGGTCTTTTCCCGGATGCAGGTCAGCACGTCCTGAAGCGGACGGCGGCCGGGATGGTGATAGAGCACCTTGTTCGTTGCGAGCAGCGGCACTTTTGCTTTGGCGGCGAGATCGTCGAGCCGCGCCAGGCGGCGGCAGTCGTCGCCGCGATAGATCAGGCTCGCCGCCAGCCACACGCCTTCGGCGCGGCTTGCTTTCAACTGTGAGAGAACATCCAGCGCCTGCGCGGGCTCGAAGCGATGCGGCAGCGTCAGGATCAGGAGCTGGCCCTCGGAAAATTCAAGAAGATCAGAAAAGCTGAGATGGCACTCACCCTTCTCGATCCGCGTGATGTCGTCGCCGCGCTTGCCTCTTGTCAGGAGTTGGCAGAGCCGGCCATAGGCGGCCCGATCACTCGGATAGGCGAAAATATCAGGCGTGCCGTCGCTGAAGACGATGCGCGCACCGATCAAGAGCTTCGGCTTGTGCAGTACCTCTTTATTGTCGAGCTCCTTGTAGGCGCGCACCACGCCGGCCAGCGTGTTGTGATCGGCAATGCCGATCACGGGGATGCCGAGCTTGCTCGCCTGGTGCACATAGGCGCGCGGATCAGATCCCCCGCGGAGGAAGGAGAAGTTCGTGGTGATGCCGAGCTCGGCATAGGCAGGCGTGTTCATGCGAAGAGACCGTGCACATACCAGTTGGGAGGAACGGGCTTGCCGTCGCCGTCGAACACCTCCCCTTCGTAAAGACCGTCGCGAAAGATCCAGAAGCGCAGGCCTTCGGCATCCTCGATGCGGAAGTAATCCCGCGTCAGCTGCTTGCCGTCCTGCCACCATTCCATGGCGATACGCTCGGGCCCTTCCACCCGCACCACCGCATGTTTTGCGCGGCGCCAGGTGAATTGATGCGGCGGACCGTCGGGCACGGTCGCGAACGGGACGGTGACCGGCTCGGGCTTCTCGAACAGCCGCAAGGGACGCAGCGGCGGCTCGCTCTCGGCGCGCGCCGGCCATTCGGCCTGCATGGCGGCTGCGAGATGATGCTGCGCCGGCGCAGCCAGCACCGCGCATTCGGGAATATGGGTATCCTCAGGCAGATGCACGACGACGCGCTTTCCGCCGATGCGCGCGGCGATGCGGTCGATCAGCGCGGCAAGCTCGTCATTGTCGTGGACATGGGCGTCGAGATCGCGCTGCTCCTGCACCACGACCTCCGTGCGGCTTGCCGACAGCCGCACCATATCGAAGCCGAAGCCGGGATCGAGGGGATCGGCGAGCGCGTCGAGGCGCTCGCGGAACAGGCGGTCGATCACGGCGCTTCGCGTCACGGGACGTCCGGTCTCGACCATGATCGCGCGCACCACGCCGTCGGTGCGGAAGAAGGCGGCCTCCAGCCGCCGCGCGCCCTTGCCCTGCTTCTCCATCGACGCGATCAACGTGTCCGCCAGCCGCGACAGCGTCATCGCGATCATTGTGTCGGTCGCGATCGGCTCGGCAAAACGCTTCTCCACGATGTAATCAGGCAGCGGCTTTCGTGGATTGATCGGCGCATCGCCCTGCCCCAGCGCATGCGCGAGCAGCGTGGAGAACCGTGCGCCGAAGCGTGCCGTGATTTCGTGGGCGTTGCGCGATGCGACATCGCCGATGGTTTTCAGGCCGGCGCGGCGCAGACCGGTGGTGATGGCCTCGCCGGCGCCAAGCGCGGACACCGGCAGCCGGTCGATCGCCGCCGCCTCCCCGCCATCGGCAACGATGGTGCCCGTGGCCTGCCGCGTCAGCGTGCGCGCGCAGACCGAAGTGCCGGCGATCGCCGCGCTGACGGCAAATCCCTGTCGGCCGAGCGCCCGGACCAGGGTCTGCAACAGCGCGGCTTCGCCGCCGAACAGATGCGCGCAGCCGGTGATGTCGAGGAACAACCCATGCGGCGGATCGAGCGCCACCAGCGGCGTGAAGCGGTCGCACCAGTCGGCGATGTCGCAAAGCGTCTTGGCATCGGCCACGACATCGGCATCGAACACTTTCAAGTCCGGACACATCGCCCGCGCATTGGCGAGCGGCTGGCCGATATGCAGGCCAAGGCGCTCGGCGGCCTCATCCAGCGCATGGATCACCAGTGCATTGTTGTCCTTGATGACAACAATGTTCGGCTCATTGGCTTTACCCAGCCCGGCGCTGTTGAAGAAACGCTGGATCCGGTCGATGGGCAGGCGCGGCAGCCACAGGCTGAGGATACGTCGACGGTTCACTGAACTGGCACTCATCACATTTCCATTCCATGATCCACCGGCCACATGGGCCATGACGATTGCGCAACAGCTCGGCATCGAAGCGCGGCGCGCCCCAGGCACTCCATGCTGCCCCCGGCGGCGAATGCGCGGCGCGCAGCATCCATCGTGTCTCGGCAGTCGACGGCAGCGGCTGCGCGGCCATTCGCAACAAAAGTCCGGTAACGCCGGACGATTGCGCGGCAAGCGTCAGCTTGCGGCTCGCCACGAGATCGAACTGCCTGGTCTCGCCCCAGAGCTCGAGCACGACCGCGCCCAGCGCATCGCAGGCGAGTGCATCGGCCGAGGTGCGCAGCGCGCTTTCGACATCGGCGGCGCGCACCATCACCACGCGGCGCGGATCGAGGCCGATCTCGGCGAGCCCGCTCATCGACAGCGCGCCGGCTTCAATTTCCGAAAAATCCTGTTGCACCCACAGCAGCGGTTTGCGTGCCGTCACACGGCCCGCAAGTCCGGTGACAAAACCCGTCGCGGCGGTGCCCTGCCGTCCCTCGCAAAACACCTCATGGATTGCCGCGCGCGCGAGCCCGCCCTTCAGCGCGCCATCAACCTCGCTGTGGCCGAGCGCGACGCGATCCTGCTGATGCACGACCTCCGCCGTCTCGATGCGCTCGATCTGGCCGCGCAAGATCGCAAGCGCGCTCATCCGTGCGCCGCTCATGCTCGCCGCTCCTTCAGGGGTGATTGCCGAGGCTCTCAAAAATAAGAACCTGCGGCTGGCTCATTTGTTCATGATATGTTCTAATATAAAGCTAACGGGATCGGGTGAGTCAATCGAATTGGTGCTCATCCGGATTCGTAAGTTGAATCAAAGGGATTCCAGGATGGACGTACAACGCAAGCTGGAAATTCTCGCGGACGCCGCCAAATACGACGCGTCCTGCGCCTCCAGCGGCACCGAGAAGCGGGATTCCAGCGACGGCAAGGGCATGGGCTCGACCGCGCCCGGCATGGGCATCTGCCATTCCTACGCGCCGGACGGACGCTGCATCTCGCTGCTCAAGGTGCTGCTGACCAACGCCTGCAATTACGACTGCCTCTATTGCGTCAACCGCGCCTCCTCCAACGTGCCTCGCGCCCGCTTCACCGTGGACGAGGTGGTCAAGCTCACGCTCGACTTCTACCGGCGCAATTACATCGAGGGACTGTTTCTCTCGTCCGGCATCATTCGCAACCCCGACTACACCATGGAGCAGGTGGTCAGCGTCGCACGCAAGCTGCGCGAGGAGCATCACTTCCGCGGCTACATTCATCTCAAGACCATTCCGGAAGCCGACGACGCGCTGATTGCGGAAGCCGGCAAATATGCCGACCGCCTCTCCATCAACATCGAGATGCCTGAGGAAACGAGCCTGCAGCAATTCGCGCCGGAGAAGGATGTGCGCGCGATCCGCCGCACCATGGGCCGGCTGCGGCTGAAGCTCGACGAGGCCGAGGACAGCCGCAGCGCGAAGACAAAGACAAAACCTCAGCGCTTCGCGCCGGCCGGACAAAGTACGCAGATGATCGTCGGTGCAGATAACGCCTCCGACCACACCATTCTCCACACCAGTGCCAATCTCTATGGCTCGTACAGGCTGAGGCGCGTCTACTATTCCGCGTTCAGCCCGATCCCTGATGCGAGCCGCGCACTGCCTCTGGTACAGCCACCCTTGCTGCGCGAGCACCGGCTCTACCAGGCCGACTGGCTGATGCGGTTCTACGGCTTTGATGTCGGCGAGATCGTCGACGACAGCGCGATGCTGCCGCTCGAGATCGATCCAAAGCTGGCCTGGGCACTGCGCCATCGCGACCGTTTTCCGCTCGACGTCAACCGCGCCAGCCGCGAGGAGCTGTTGCGCGTGCCCGGCTTCGGCACCAAGGCGGTCGAGCGCATCATCGCGACGCGGCGCACCACCACGATCCGCCTCGCCGATCTGGCGCGGCTGCACGTGCCCAAGCACAAGGCGCTGCCGTTCATCGTCCTCAGCGATCACCGGCCCGCGCCGCATCGCCTCGATGCTGTCGGGCTGATCGAGCGGTTCAAGCCGAAGGCAAAGCAACTGGGGCTTGGCTTCTGATGCAGTACATCACCCTCGACACCGAGACCGATTTCGACGCCTGGCGCAAAGCCGCACGCAGCCTCGTGCTTCATCATGTGCAGCCCACCGATGTCACCTGGGCCGTGCAGGGCGGCGAAACCGATCTGTTCGCATCGCCCTCGCCGTCACCGATCCTCGAGGTGAACGATGGCACCTTCAACGTATCGACAAAATTCGTCGAGCTCGCCAAGGCTGCGATCCTGCACCGTGATCCCGAGCGATTTGCGATCCTCTATCGCCTGCTCTGGCGATTGAAAGACAATCACGATCTCATCGAGGTCGCGACCGACCCTGATGTCGCGCAGGTCATTGCGATGGCACGAGCGATCCGTCGCGACGAGCACAAGATGCATGCCTTCGTGCGCTTCCGCGAGATCGGCCGCGAGCGCGCAGCACACTACGTCGCCTGGTTCGAGCCGGAGCATCACATCGTCGAACTCGCCGCACCGTTCTTCGCCAAGCGCTTTGCCGACATGCCCTGGTCGATCCTGACACCCGACCTCTGCGCCCATTGGGACGGCCACGCGCTCTCGTTCACACCGGGCGTCAGCAAGAGCGAGGCACCGGGCGAAGACCGGCTGGAGGAGACATGGCGGCGCTACTACACCAGCATCTTCAATCCGGCGCGCCTGAAGGTGAAGGCGATGCAGGCCGAGATGCCGAAGAAATACTGGAGGAACCTGCCCGAGGCTTCGATCATTAAGCCTTTGATCGAGGATGCCGAGCGCATGACCGGCGCCATGATCGCCAACGCCGCAACCGATCCGCACAAGCCTCAGAAGCGGCCGGAGGCTCCGATGACACGCAAGACCACCGCCGACGATCTCGAAGCGCTTCGCGAGGAAGCCGCGCATTGTCGCGCCTGTCACCTCTACAAGGACGCGACCCAGACCGTGTTCGGCGAAGGCCCGAAGTCCGCCAATATCATGCTGGTCGGCGAGCAGCCCGGCGACAAGGAAGACCTCGCCGGCCATCCCTTCGTCGGCCCCGCCGGCCAGATGCTCGACCGTGCGCTGGCGGAAGCCGGCGTCGACCGCAAGAAGGTCTATGTGACCAACGCGGTGAAGCACTTCAAATTCGTGCCGCGCGGAAAAATCCGTCTGCACCAGAAGCCGAACACGCCGGAGATCCGGGCATGCCGGCAATGGTATGAGCGGGAGCTGGCGGCCGTTCAGCCCGACCTCGTCGTGGCGATGGGCGCTACCGCCGCGCAAAGCGTGTTCGGCAAGATCACCCCCATCGGCAAGACCCGCGGCCGGCTCATCGACCTGCCCGACGGACGCAAGGCGCTCGTGACGGTGCACCCGTCCTATCTGCTGCGGCTGCCTGATCCGGAGGCCAAAGTGTTGGAATATCAGCGTTTTGTCGAAGATTTGAAGATCGCCGCCAGCTTGCAGAGGAAAGCCGCGCGCGCCGCCTAAATACAGGTGGGAAAACGGCTTTCAAGCGCTGGTTGTCATCCAGCCTTCAAATCCATCGCGGACAATAGCCCTTCCAATCAGTTAAGGGGCGTCCAAAAATGACAGATGTTGCATTCGACCGTGCGGTAGGCGATCCGACGCCTGTCCAGCCGGCTTCCAGGCCAAATCTCGACAAGGGCTTCAATCCTCTGACGATGATCCTGTTCTTCGGCATCCTCGCCGCGGGCCTGCTGTTCGTCGCCTACAGCATCTATGCAGACATCAACGCGACAGGCACGCGGGTCACGAGCTACCTGCCCTACATCCTGCTGTTCGTCGCGCTCCTGATCGCGCTCGGCTTCGAGTTCGTCAACGGCTTCCACGACACCGCCAACGCGGTGGCGACCGTGATCTACACCCACTCGCTGCCGGCCGAATTCGCGGTGATGTGGTCGGGCTTCTTCAACTTCCTCGGCGTGCTGCTGTCCTCCGGCGCGGTCGCCTTCGGCATCGTCTCGCTGCTGCCGGTCGAGCTGATCCTCCAGGTCGGCTCCAGCGCCGGCTTCGCGATGGTGTTCGCGCTGCTGATCGCCGCGATCCTGTGGAACCTCGGCACCTGGTATTTCGGCCTGCCCGCCTCCTCCTCGCATACGCTGATCGGCTCGATCATCGGCGTCGGCATCGCCAACGCCGTCATGCGCGGCCGCGACGGCACCTCGGGCGTGGACTGGAGCAAGGCCACCGAGATCGGCTACGCGCTGCTGCTGTCGCCGCTGTTCGGCTTCATCTGCGCCGCCGTGCTGTTGCTGCTGCTCAAGTTCATCGTGCGCAACCCGGCCCTGTATTCGGCGCCCGAAGGCAACAAGGCGCCGCCGCTCTGGATCCGTGGCCTTCTGATCGCGACCTGCACCGGCGTCAGCTTCGCGCACGGCTCCAATGACGGCCAGAAGGGCATGGGCCTGATCATGCTGATCCTGATCGGTACCGTGCCGACCGCCTACGCGCTCAACCGCGCGCTGCCGGAATCGCAGGTCGCCCAGTTCCAGAAGACGTCGGAAGCCGCCTCCAAGGTGATCGCCGCCAAGGGCGCCGGCCACAACATCATCGGCGATCCCCGTCCGGCGGTGACGCAGTACATCGCGCTGCACAAGCTCAACGAAGGCACCTACCCCTCGCTCGCCGTGCTCGTGAAGGACGTCGGCGATCAGGTCGCCAAATATGGTTCGCTGAACAAGGTGCCGGCGGAAGCCGTCGGCAACACCCGCAACGACATGTACCTGACTTCGGAAGCGATCCGCTTCCTGATGAAGGACAAGGAAAACGATCTCAGCAAGGACGAGGTCGCGGTCCTCAACACCTACAAGGGCTCGCTCGACGCTGCCACGAAGTTCATCCCGAACTGGGTGAAGATCGCGGTCGCCATCGCGCTCGGCCTCGGGACCATGATCGGCTGGAAGCGCATCGTGATCACGGTCGGTGAGAAGATCGGCAAGACCCATCTGACCTATGCGCAAGGCGCGTCCGCCGAGCTCGTCGCCGCCGCCACGATCGGCGCAGCCGACGTGTTCGGCCTGCCGGTCTCGACCACGCACGTGCTGTCGTCCGGCGTCGCGGGCACCATGGCCGCGAACGGTTCGGGCCTGCAAATGGCGACCATCCGCAACCTGCTGATGGCCTGGGTGCTGACGCTGCCCTGCGCGATCATGCTGTCGGCCACGCTCTACGTGATCTTCTCGCGCATCTTCTAAAGGCCGATCAGATCCCGCAAAGACAAAGGGCCCGTGCAATGCACGGGCCCTTTTCATTTCTGCTTCGCGCTCGGCCTTACGACGCCGCGAGCTGCTCCTCAACCAGCTTGACCCAGTAGGACGTGCCGTAGACGATCGCATCGTCGTCAAAATTATAGGCGGGGTGATGCAGGCCGGCGCTGTCGCCGTTGCCGCAGAAGATGAAGGCGCCGGGGCGCGCTTCCAGCATATAGGCGAAATCCTCGCCGCCCATCAACGGCGGCATCTCGTGCACATTGGCATCGCCCGCGACTTGCTTCGCGATGCGCCGCGCCACTTCGGTCTCCGCGGCGTGATTGTTCACGACGGGATAATTGCGCTGGTAGCGCAGGTCGATCTTGGCGCCGGTGATCTGCGCCACGCCCGCGACCACCTCGTGCACGCGCTTCTCGACCAGCTTGCGCACGTCAGGCGACAGCGTGCGGATGGTGCCCTTCAGCGTCGCGGTCTGCGGGATGACGTTGCGGGCGTTGCCGGCGTGGAATTCGCAGATCGAGATCACCGCCGATTCCAGGGGATCGACGCTGCGCGCGACGATCGACTGCAACGCGGTGATCACCTGCGCGCCGACCAGGACAGAATCGATGCACTTATGCGGACGCGCGGCATGGCCGCCGAGACCTTCGATGTTGATGTCGACCTCGTCGGTCGCCGCCATGATCGGACCGGGCCGGATCGCGAACGAGCCCACCGGAATGCCGGGGCCGTTGTGCATGCCATAGACCTGCTCGATGCCGAAGCGCTCCATCAGGCCGTCCTTGACCATGGCCGCGCCGCCGGCGCCGCCCTCCTCGGCCGGCTGGAAGATCACCACGGCATCGCCGGCGAAATTGCGGGTCTCGGCGAGGTAGCGGGCCGCGCCGAGCAGCATCGCGGTGTGGCCGTCATGGCCGCAGGCGTGCATCTTGCCCGGGGTCTTGGAGGCGTAAGGCAGGTTGGTCTGCTCGTCGACGGGCAGCGCATCCATATCGGCGCGCATGCCGATCACCTTGAGCCCATCGCCGGGCGGCTTGCTGCCCTTGATCACACCGACCACGCCGGTCTGGCCGAGGCCGGTCACGATCTCGTCGCAGCCGAACTCGCGCAGCCGGTCAGCCACGAATGCTGCAGTGCGATGGACGTCGTATAGCAGCTCCGGATGCTCATGGATGTCCCGGCGCCAGGCCTGAATATCGGGTTGAAGGTCGGCGACGCGGTTCACGATGGGCATGGAGGGTCTCGAGCTTTGTTGAAAATACAGGACTGTCTACCATGCAAGCGCCAGTCCACCCAACCACCGGGACCGGGGTCTAGCCCCGCCCGCCCGGCATGGCCGGGCTTGTCCCGATCCGCCGCGTCTGCCTATTAGGACGGAACGTCAAGTGACCATCCGGGTGGAAGCAGAATGCCAAGACGGCTCGAAGGTGAGTTTGACTACATTGTCGTCGGAGCCGGCACTGCGGGCTGCATCGTCGCCAACCGGCTGTCGGCCGATCGCAACAACCGCGTCCTCATCCTCGAAGCCGGCGGCGACGACAACTGGATCTGGTTCCACATCCCGGTCGGCTACCTCTTCGCCATCGGCAATCCGCGCTCGGACTGGATGTTCAAGACCGAGGCCGAGCCGGGCCTGAACGGTCGCGCGCTCGCCTATCCCCGCGGCAAGGTGATCGGCGGCTCTTCGGCGATCAACGCCATGATCTCGATGCGCGGCCAGGCGGGCGATTACGATCACTGGCGCCAGCTCGGCATGACCGGCTGGGGTTATGACGATGTGCTGCCGCTGTTCAAGCGGCTGGAAGATCATTTCCTTGGCGCGAGCGAGCATCACGGCGCCGGCGGCGGCTGGCGCATCGAGGCGCCGCGGCTATCATGGGACGTTCTCGACGCCGTCGGCGATGCCGCCGAGGAGATGGGCATCAAGCGCATCCAGGATTTCAACACCGGCGACAACGAAGGCACCAGCTACTTCCATGTCAACCAGAAGCGCGGCCGGCGCTGGTCGTCCGCGCGGGGCTTCCTCAAGCCGGCGTTGAACCGCCCCAATCTGCGGCTCGAGAAGCACGTGCTGGTCGACCGTCTCATCATCGAGCAGGGCCGTGCCGTGGGCGTGCGCTTCATCCAGAACGGCGAGATCATCGAGGCGCGGGCGAAACGCGAGGTGGTCCTCTCGGCCGGCTCGATCGGCTCGGTGCAGGTGCTGCATCGCTCCGGCATCGGCCCCGCCGACTGGCTGTCGCCGCTCGGCATCGACATCGTGATGGACAAGCCCGGCATCGGCCGCAATCTGCAAGACCATCTCCAGCAGCGCGCGATCTACAAGGTCGAGGGTGTGCGCACGCTGAACGAGACCTATTACAACCTATTCCGCCGCGGCCTGATGGGGCTCGACTACGCCTTCCGCCGCCGCGGGCCGCTGACCATGGCGCCGTCGCAGCTCGGCATCTTCACCCGCTCCGATGCGACGCGCGCACGGGCCAACATCCAGTTCCACGTGCAGCCGCTGTCGCTCGACAAGTTCGGCGATCCCCTGCACCGCTTCCCCGCGATCACGGTGAGCGCCTGCAATCTCCAGCCGACCTCGCGCGGCACCGTGCGGTTGCGTTCGGCGAGCCCGGATGAGAAGCCGATCATCGCGCCGAATTACCTCTCGACCGACGACGATCGCCAGGTCGGCGCCGACGCCATCCGCACCACCCGCCGCCTGATGCAGCAGCAGGCGCTGGCAAAATATCGCCCGAGCGAATATCTGCCCGGCCCCACCGTCGGCGACGACGATGCCTCGCTCGCCAAAGCCGCCGGCGACATCGGCACCACCATCTTCCACCCCGTCGGCACGGCGAAGATGGGCGCGGTGAGCGATCCAATGGCCGTGGTCGACGAGCGGCTGCGATTCTACGGCCTCGAAGGCTTGCGCATCATCGACGCCTCGATCATGCCGACCATCACCTCGGGCAACACCAATACCCCGACCGCGATGATTGCCGAGAAGGGTGCTGCGATGATTTTGGAGGATGCGAGGTAGCCTCCCGGTCACCATGATCAACCCACACCGCTTTTCGATCGGCCCCGCCGGCGCAGAGATCGCCATGCTGCAATGGGGCGAGAGCGGCAAGCCGCCCGCCCTGCTCGTGCATGGCACCGGTTTCGTCGCCGACGTCTGGGACGAGGTCGCGCGCGATCTCGCCTCGACCTACACGGTCTATGCGCTCGACCGTCGCGGCCATGGCGCGAGCCACAAGCCCGGAGCCTATCATTTTCTGGACTTTGCCAACGATATCTGCCGGGTGATCGACGCGTTGAAGCTGCACAATGTCTACGGCATTGGCCACAGCGCGGGCGCGACCGATCTTCTGCTCGCGGCAAGGCTCCTGCCCGGATCTTTCACGCGCCTGTTTGTGATGGAGCCGACCATCATGGATCCGCGCGCGGCACGTTCCGGAGGATTGACCGCGGAATCCCTTTCGCAACTACAGGGCACCCTGCGCCGGCGCACCGAATTTGATAGTGCTGATGCCGTATTCGAACGCTACCGCACAACACCGACGTTCGTGGATTGGACAGAGACCTCGCTTCGGGCCTATGTGCGCCACGGCTTCGTGCCGCTCGGCAATGGCCGGGTGCGGCTCCACTGCACGCCCGAAATCGAATTCGCGATGCTGGGCCCGATCTACGAGGCGATGGAGCAGATCTATGCAGGCGATAGCCGCGGCAATCCGTTTGCCGGGCTCGACGAGATCGACTGCCCGGTGCGCGTTGCGACCAACGCGAAGTCGGCGGCGGTCTACAAGATGATGGCGACGCGAGCCGTCTCGCTGATTCCTCGCGCCAGCACGCTGCTCTTTGAGGGCGCCGGGCACTGTGTCGCGCAGGAAGTGCCGACCGCCGTCGTCGAGGCCGTGAGAGAGTTCGCAAAATAAGTCTCGTGCCGGGACGCGGCGTAGCACCCGAAGCGCGTTCTGAATCTGGTCGAGAAAACTCTGTTCTGATCGACCATAGGTGCTATACTAGTAGTTGAATATTTTTTCTTGCACCCCCGATAATTCTAAAATTGGTATATTCACTCGACCTATGTGAGAAATTCTAGATGCGTTGTCGGCCGCAAGGACGTCGGCAGCAATCTCTTCGCAGAAGGACGTGGCACGTCGCGTTATCGCGACCGCTCTTGATTACGGCAGGCCTGCAAAGACGTCGGCTTTGCCGGGTGGGCGACTTGTTGTTCAACGCAAGGGGTAAAGCCGGATTCGCGAAGTTCTGTTCGCATGTGAGCTAGGCAATCGTTCGAGTTAAACGCCGATTTGATGTCAACCAACCGACTAATCGCGGAGGGGCAAGATGCTTCGGTATAAAGCGCTCGGAGTGTGGCACGAGGTGACGCTCGTTAATCTTGGCGATCTGGGTGGGGGCGATGTCCCGCTCCCTGCTGTCGGCCGGCGAGCGGCTCATATCTCGGCGCCGGCCTATACCCGAACAATTGAACAGGCCATCGGCGCTTCATCAGTTCTGCGATCACGTATCCCCGATCTGGGAAATGTTGCCGTCGTTCAAGCCGACGTAGCAGCGCGTCCCAACTATGGAACGAGGCGCGGCGCTATGTCACCGATCTCGACCTCATCCACGCAAACGCTCCTGACACAGACTGTGATCGCCGAAGGTTTGAGGCAGGCTGATTTTGCGGCAGCGAAGGCCTTTGGAGCCACGGTGATCGAGGAAGGCCTTGATGGCAAGGTGCTCCTGCGTGTCGAGTCCACCGAGCAAGTGTTCAGCCTCGTTGAACTTCTCACACAACGGGAAGTGGGATCTGCTACGCCCAATTTTGTTCGACGCATTGCCCGCATCAACAAATCGGCACCGACCGGAGCCTGGTCTCACAACAAGATCGGTGTGGCGGCCGCATGGGCCATCACCCGTGGGAGCGCCGATGTGAAAGTCGCCGTGCTTGACGAGGGGGTGGACACTGCCCATCCCTCTTTGAAACCAGCGGTGGTCGCGGAAAAGGACTTCATCGGAAGCAATGGCAACTCGGCCATGCCCGCCGGTAACGATGCACATGGCACCGCATGCGCAGGCATTGTGTTGTCACGGGACAACACTTTCCCGGGCATCGCCCCAAATTGCTCCCTCATCGCTGCGCGCATTGCCATGGATGACGGCAGTGGGCACTGGATTTTCGACGACTTCGCGACCGCCGATGCTATCGATTGGTGTTGGCGGCAAGGCGCTGCGGTACTCTCGAATTCCTGGGGTGGCGGCGCTCCGAGTGACGCAATCAGTCGTGCCTTCGCACGTGCGCGAACTCAAGGGCGCGATGGGCTGGGTGCCGTGGTTGCCATCGCGGCAGGTAATTCGCAGATCCCGATCGACTTCCCCGGCAACCTGCCTGGATATGTCACGGTCGGCGCCTCCAATCCCGCCGACGAGCGCAAGACGAAAACCTCCTCCGACGGGGAAAATTGGTGGGGCTCGAACTTTGGCGCAACCATGCATCTGCTAGCCCCGGGTGTCTTCATTTGGACCACAGATATCTCCGGGCCCGCGGGCTATGACCCCGGCGATTTCACGAAGACCTTCAACGGAACCTCCTCCGCAACGCCGGCGGTTGCCGGTGCAGCGGCCTTGATGATCAGCGCGAACCCCGCGCTCAGTGCTGCCAGCATCCGCAATTTGCTCGGCACTACCGCAAAGAAGATCCAGGGCCAAACGACTTGGACGCCTGAGCTGGGTTGGGGGAGGGTCAACGTCGGAAGCGCGGTGGCAGCCGCAAAGGTCGCCGGAGGGCCTCCATCTGTGAAGCCAGCCGGGAAAAAGGCCAAGAAAACACCCAAGAAGACGACAAAGAAAACGACAAAGAAAAAGGCAAAGAAGGCACGTGAAAGGAAGTAGCGGCCGAAATCACAGTGCAGGGCGGCACCGATCCACCCTATGGCCTGTAACGCTATTAGGCTGTATGCTTGCGATATGAGCACGTACTACTATGCCTCCGGCCAGAAGGTGGAATTGGAGCCGGACGAAGAGCACGTGGCGATCGACCAAGCCGCCGCCAAAGAGGCGGGACTGGACGCCAAGGTCAGCGCTGACTCCGGTACGGCGGTGCGTGCAGGAGCCGGCTTCCTCGTGACGCCGCGCTCGTCGTTGACCCCTGATATCATTCAGCTGCTTCAAGAGGCTGGTGCCCTTCAACCCGTGTACAGGCGTGACAAAGCCGTCATCGTGGCAATGCCAGAGGTACGCGTCGAGTTCGACACCCCTGATCAGCGCCGCAAGGTGATGAGATTTCTGTCCCCGAATGCTTCCGACGTCTCAGTGACCGAGGACACAACCGACCGCCTGGTGCTTCGGCCTGTCTCTGGCCACGGCGAGGACGCCTTGGACCTCGCCAACCGCATCCAGGAACACGCAAAGCCCGCCGCCGCTTCAGTACGCTTTGTGCAGTTCGTCCCCAAGCCGAAGACCACTGCGTAAACCTGACCGTGACCCAGCCTTGGTGTGACCCAGCCTTAGCGTGACCCAGCCTTGGGCGCCTGAACAGCAAGCCTCGCTCGTTCGCTCACGAAAACGTCATCCATTTCGACCGGCAACGCTGGACGTACGGGAATAAACCCCGCCTCCACCCAATCACCTCCCCGAAGCCCAATTCCGGGCGAGGGAGACGTGCGATGAGCGGACACGATCACGGGGACGACGGCGTCAGCCGCCGCAAGGTGCTGGAATGCATGACCTGGGCGGGCACCGGGGTGCTCTGGACCGTCACGGGCGGCGTGCCGCGCTCGCTCGGCATCATCGATTCCGCGCAGGCTGCGACCGCAGCCGCACCCGGCATGACCTTCCTCCAGATCAGCGACAGCCATGTCGGCTTCGACAAGCCGGCCAATCCCAACGCGCTCGGCACGCTGGAGGAAGCCGTGGGCAAGATCAACGCGATGCCGACCAAGCCGTCCTTCATGATCCACACCGGCGACATCACGCATCTGTCGAAGGCCGCCGAGTTCGACAATGCCGACCGCATCATCTCGCAGAGCAAGCTCGACGTGCACTATGTGCCCGGCGAGCATGACTTCCTCGATGAGGAGGTGAAGTTCTATCGCGAGCGCTACGGCCGCGGGACCAAGGGTGCCGGCTGGTATTCGTTCGACGCCGGCGGCGTGCACTTCATCGGTCTCGTCAACGTCGTCGACCTCAAGGCCGGCGGCCTCGGCAATCTCGGCGCCGAGCAGCTCGCCTGGCTCGAGGACGATCTGCGCGGCAAGTCGAAATCGACGCCGATCGTGCTGTTCGCCCACATCCCGCTCTGGACCGTCTATCCCGAATGGGGCTGGGGCACCGAGGACGGCGGCCGCGCGCTGGAACAGGTCAAAGGCTTCGGCTCGGTCACCGTGCTGAACGGCCACATCCACCAAGTGATGCAGAAGGTCGAGGGCAACGTCACCTTCCACACCGCACGCTCAACCGCGTTCCCGCAACCGGCGCCGGGGGCCGCCCCCTCGCCCGGACCGATGAAGGTCGAGGACGCCAGGCTCCGCTCCATGCTCGGCGTTGCCAGCGTCAACTTCAAGCAGAACGAGCAGCGGCTCGCGATCATCGACACGCCGCTCCAGGGTTGATGCAGGAATCTGACAATGAAGGCTCTCAATCGCCGCCACTTCGGCGTCGACCTCGGTCTCGCTTTGACCGCGGTCATCCTCCTGCCCGCAACAAATGCCCGTGCCGACGACATGGACGTGCATATCGACAACTTCGTTTTCCAGCCGACCGAGCTCAAGATCAAGGTCGGCACCACCGTGACCTGGACCAACCGGGACGACATCCCCCACACCGTGGTGTCGGCCGGCAAGTTCAGGTCCAAGACCCTGGACACCGACGACAAGTTCTCGTTCACCTTCACCAATGCGGGCGACTACAAGTATTTTTGTTCGTTGCACCCGCACATGGCGGGGATGATCAAGGTTGAGTAACGTCTGCAACCAAGGCATCAACGTCTTGCCCGGCCGGTGGTCCCACGCCGGCCGGGCTCGGGCGTCTTCGATCACGGCAAAGGAAGAAGCAAAGCAAGAGGCAAAGCGAGGAGCGATGCCCGCCAACGGCGATTTGCAGAAAGCGCAGCGATTCCGCGAAGCGGCGCTGCCCTATCTCGACGACGTCTACACGCTCGCGCGCTATCTGCTGCGCGATGCCTCTGACGCCGAGGATGCAGTGCAGGAGTGCTATCTGCGCGCCCTGAAGCATTTCGACAGCTATCGCGGGCCGGCGATGAAGCCCTGGCTGTTCGCGATCCTGCGTAACGTCTGCAACGCCGAATATGCAAGGCGCGCGCACAGGCCGAGCGCCATCGAGGATACGCCCGGCGCCACCGAGCAGACGCCGATCTGGCAGGAGACCGAGGCGAGCCCAGAGGCCGAGATGCTCCGCAGCCGCGACGCGGGCGCGATCCGCAAACTGATCGACGCGCTCGCCGAGCCGTTCAGGGAAACCTTCGTGCTGCGCGAGATCAACAACCTGTCCTATCGTGAAATCGCCGAGGCCGTCGGCGCCCCCGTCGGCACCGTGATGTCCCGCCTCGCCCGCGCCCGCGCCATGCTGCGCGCGGCCTGGACGGCGGAAGAGGAGCAAGCAAGATGAATTGCGACGAAGCAAGGATCCTGCTTCACGCGCTGCTCGATGGCGAGCTCGATGCCGGACACGCGCGCGAGGTCGAAGCCCATATCGCAAGCTGCCCGGCCTGCGCCGCGGAGCTTGCCGCACAACGCGAGATGCAGCGCGTGCTCACTGATACCAATTTGCGCTACACCGCGCCGGCGAGCCTGCGTAGCCGGATCGAGGCGTCGCTGCCCGAGCCGCAGCGACAGCGACCGACCCGTCGCGCCGTGCTGCGCGGCTTTGCCATGGGCTCGGCGGTCTCCGCGCTCGCCGCCTCCGGCGTCGTCGCAGTGGTGCTGCGCCAGGACGATCAGCAGCGCATCCTCTCGGAGGTCGTCTCCGCGCATCTGCGCTCGCTCCAGGCCGGCCACCTCACCGACGTGGTCTCGACCGACCAGCACACGGTGAAGCCGTGGTTCAACGGCAAGCTCGATGTCGCCCCGCCCGTGATCGATCTCACAGCGCAGGGCTTTACGCTGGTCGGCGGCCGGCTCGACTATATCGACGCACGCGCTATCGGCGCGGTCGTCTACAAGCGCCGGCAGCACGTGGTCAATCTGTTCGTGTCGCAGACGTCGAGTACCGAGCACCGGCCGCCGAAGACCCAGACCATGCAGGGCTTCAACTGTCGCCGCTGGGGCGAGCGCGGCCTGAACTTCTGGGCCGTGAGCGATATCGGCGCCGACGAGCTCGCCGAGTTCGTCGACAAGTTCGAGGCGGCGATGAAGACAAATGTGGAGGGGTAGCAGCCCGGCTCCTCCGCGCCGCTACTCGAGCGGAGGAAACCGTTCGAACACGGGCAGTTCATGCGCCCGCTCCATCCACCCGATCCGCTCGGCGACCTGGATGTGCATGATCGCCGGAACGGCATCGGGTCGTCACAGGTGCCGCTCTGGACGTCGATGACGCCCGGCATCAGGTTTTCGTTGATGTAGAACAGCCCGGTGCCGCAAGCGGCACAAAAGTGCCGTCGTCCATGCTCGGAGGAGCGATAGATCTTCGGCTGACCGCACACCACTTTGACCGCGTCGAGCGGATACATCGCCCAGCCGACCATCGGTGCTCCGGAATGGCGACGGCAATCCGCGCAATGGCAGAGTGCGTGCACCATCGTCTCGCCGTTCACTTCATAGCGGATCGCACCGCAATGACAGCCGCCAGTCACAGGCATCGTCCACTCCTCTCCCGGCCAGTTCAACACCGGGAAAGTAAGTGCCGATTTCGAGTTACAGAAGGTGGACTGCTTCAGCAGATCGCACGTCGCGACATCAGGCCGCGGCGGCTGCTTTACGCCGACCGCCGCACCGCGTTGTCCACCAGCGTCTTGCCGAGCGACCAGATCGCGCCGGGCACCTTGTGGCTGCCGGCGATGACGTCGTCGAACGCCTTTTCGATCCAGGTACAGTCTTCTTCGGTGATCGTGAGCGGCGGCAGCAGCTTGATGGTGTGGCTGCCGTGCCCGGCGACCTGGGTCAGGATCTTGTGATCCTTGAACAGTGGCACGGTGATGAGCTGGCAGAACAGGCCCTTGTTGGCGGTCTCCAGCACGTTCCAGGACGCGCGCAGGCGCAGCGATTTCGGCGGACCGAACTCGACGCCGATCATCAGGCCCTTGCCGCGCACTTCTTTCATCAGCTCGTAGCCGGGCACCATGCGCGTCAGCGCGAGGCGCAGCTCGGCGCCACGCTTGGCGGCGGACTCGATCAACTTCTCGGACTCCATGACGTCGAGCGTGGCGATGCCCGCAGCCATGGCGAGGTCGTTCTTGGAGAAGGTGGAGCCGTGCACCACCGCACGGTCCATCTGGTTGAAGATCTTGTCGAAGATGGCCTTGCGCGTCAGCACCGCGCCGACCGGCACGTGGCCGCCGGACAGCGATTTCGACAGCAGCACCATGTCGGGCTCGACGTTCCAGTGCTCGACCGCGAGGAAGCGGCCGGTGCGGCCCATGCCGGTCTGGATCTCGTCGGCGACGAAGAGCGTCCCGTATTTCTTGCAGAGCGCAGCGGCGCCGGGCAGGAACTCGTCGGTGGGCATGTTGACGCCCTTGCCCTGGATCGGCTCGACGACGAAGGCCGCGACCTCGCGGGAGGCCAGCGCCTTTTCGAGCGCGGCAAGATCGTTGAACGGGACCGGGGTGCAGCCGGGCAGCAGCGGCTCGAAACCGGTGCGGAAATTCGAATCGCCCGTCAGCGACAGCGCGCCATAGGTCAGGCCGTGATAGCCGTGGGCGCAATAGACGATACCGGGGCGCCCCGTGGCGCCGCGCGCGAATTTGATCGCGGCCTCGACGCATTCGGCGCCGGAATTGGCGAAGAACACCTTGTCGAGATAGGGAACGTATTTCAGCAGCCGCTCGGCGAGCACGCCGGCGAGCACCGAGACGTCGAACTGGACGAGATTGGGCAGGTCGGCATCGAGCACGCTCTTGAGCGCATCGCGCATGACCGGATGATTGCGCCCGATCGCGAACACGCCAAAGCCGGACAACAGGTCGAGATAGCGCGCGCCGTCGCGATCGTAGAGGTACTGCCCCTGCCCCTTCTGGAAGCCGACATCGTAGCCGATGGTCTTGAGGACCCGAACGAACTGCTCGTTCAGATACCGATTATGCAGGGTGCTGCGCTGGGCCTGACGGTCCGCGAAAAGCTGAGACATGTCTGGATTTAGGCTGTTCATCCGCTACATACTTCGGTTGAGGGCCGTCTCGTCAACTGAAAACGGACCGTTACTGAAAACGGTCTGTGCGGCCTTTTGCCCTTTTTCGGACCATCTTCGCAAGCACAGCTTTAAACCATGTTGCACTGCCAAGGAACCATCATGCGTTTGGCCCTTTACACCGGAATAATACTGGCTGGCGGTTACGCCGGCCTTTCTCCCGCGCTCGCCGCCGATCCCACCGGCGACTGGCGGGTCGCCGACGGCGTCGCCAATATCCGCGTCGCTCAATGCAATGGCAGCATGTGGGGCGCTGTTTCCTGGGAAAAACAGCCCGGCGGCCGCGATGAATACAATCCGGACGCGTCGAAAAAGAGCAGGCCCACGCTGGGCATGGCGACCCTGATCGACATGAAGAAGAAACCCGGCGCCGAGCAGTGGGAAGGTCAGGTCTACAACGCCAAGGACGGCCAGCTCTACAGCGCAACCATCACGCCTGTCGGCACCGACCAGCTCGAGATCAAGGGCTGCGTGATGGGCTTCCTCTGCGGTGGCGAGACCTGGACCCGCGTTGGCCCGCCGATTCCCTTGAGCACCGCCAATGCCATGGCCAAGAGCGCGCCAAGGTCCACCGGCGCGGCGCCAAAACCCCAGGGGACGGCCCCGCAGGCCACGACCGGCGCCACTGCGCCTGCGCCCGCAGCCCCGAAGGCCGCCGGCGCAGCCAAGCCTGGTCAGAAGAGTGCCGCCGACCCTGTTGGCGACATCTGCCTACTCCCTGAGATTGCGGGGTTTGCCCATTAGGGCCGGCTGGAACAGCAGCACTGCGGCAAGCGTCGTCACCAGCGAGAGTGCGAGCAGCTTGCCCATGCTGGACGTTCCGGGATGGCTCGACAGCCACAGGCTGCCGAACGCGGTTGCCGTCGTCAGCGCGCTGAAAAAGATCGCACGCGTCAGGCTGGTCTGGAGCAGGTTCGTCCTGCCCGAGCGCCATGCCACGACGTAATAAATCTTGAAGGCGACGCCGACGCCGAGCAGCAGCGGGAACGCGACGATGTTGGCGAAATTGAGCGGCAGGCCGATCAACACGCAGATCTCGAGCGTCACCGCACCGGCCACCAGCAGCGGCACCAGCGTCATCAGCACGTCGACGAACCGCCGCAGCGTGATCCACAGCAGAAGGCCGATCACCAGCAGCGCATAGATGCCGGCGTGGATGAACGCCTTCACCACGGTGTCGCCGGATTTCAGGATCGAGACCGGCCCGCCGATCGCGGTCGGCTCAGCATTAAGCACCGCCGCCGCAAATTTGCGCAGCGTGTCGTTGTCGTTGGGATCGCCCTTGGGCAGCGCCTCGACGCGGATGATGCCGTCCTTGCTCTTCCAGGCGCTGACGAGATCGGGCGGCAGTGATTTCAGGGTGACCGTCTCGGCCTGCATCGCGTTCCTGAGCTGGTCGAACACGATCTTCAGCGGCGTGACGAACAGGTCCTGCGCCTTGTTTCGCGTGGCCTCGTCGCCATTGGCGAGCTTCTCGAGCGCGTCTGCGAGGCGGCGCGAGGCGATCGCGCCCTGCCCCTTCGCATCGCCCGCGGTCCGCCGCAGGTTGTCGACCGAGGATTTCAGCGAATCGACATTCTCCTTGTCCGTCGGCGCCGCGTCGATCTGATCAGGGTTGAGTGCGGGATTCAGCACCTTGGCGCCCTGCGCCAGCAACTTCAGCTTCGGCGGCTGATCTTCCGGCACGAAGCTGTTGAGCGACATCACCCGCAGCACCTCGGGCACCTTCTCGAGCTTGGCCTCGACCGCCCTCGCCTGTTCCTCCGACGTCGTCATCACGTTGATGGCATTGGCGCCGGTGTTCGGATCCTTGCGCAGGTCGAGGAAGGTCGCGATCGACTCGGCATGCGGGTTGCGCAGGTTCATCGGGTTGAAGTCGAATTTCATGAAGTAGAGCAGCGGCAGGCCGGCGAGCGCCAGCAGCAGCGTGCCGCCGACGACCAGCACGCGGTGCTTCTCCAGGAAGTGATCGAGCGGGGCCAGGAAGGCGTAGCCGACCGGCTCTTTCTCGCCGGGCGGGTTCAGGAGCTTGAGCAGCGCCGGCAGGACGGTGATCGAGGAAAGGAACGCCACCAGCATGCCAACACCGGCGATCTGGCCGAGCTCCGCGATGCCCTTGTAGTCGGTCGGCATGAAGCAGAGGAAGCCGGCCGCGGTCGCCATCGCCGCGAGGGAGAGCGGCACCGCCGAGCGCTTGGCGGCCAGTACCAGCGCGCCCGAGAGATCGTTGTGCTTGTAACGCTCCGAGCGGTAGCGGACGCTGTACTGGATGCCGAAATCGACGCCGAGGCCGACGAACAGCACCGCGAACGCGATCGACAGCAGATTGAACGAGCCGACCATCATCAGGCCGGCGGCCGTCGTGAGCGCAAGGCCGACGAAGAGATTGATGAACACCGCGAAGATGATCTTCGCCGAATGCAGCGCCAGCCACAGGATGAGCAGCACGACGAGGACGGTGCCGACGCCGTTGACGACGGCGCCTTCCTGGACGGTGGCGTATTCCTCGTTGGCGATCGGCACCGGACCGGTCAGCCGCACCCGCGCCTGGTATTTGGTCGCGAAATCGAGATCGACCGCCGCTTTCCGGATCGCGTCGGTGGCGCCCTTACCGGGCTCCAGCGCGTTGTAATCGAGGATCGGCTTGAACTCGATGAAGGCGCGCTTGTCCGAGTCGGACAGCGGCTCGTCACTGACGAGCTCGCGCCACGAGAAGCTCGCATTGCCCTTGTTGAGCACGGTCTCGACGGTCTGGGCGATCTGGTTGAAGGGCCGTGCCGTGTTGTCGAGCTTGACCTGACCGCGCTTGACGCCGGCAAGCCCCGTCTCGAGCGCGCCGGTGAGGCCGCGGATCGAGGGATCGCCAGCCATGATCTCGATCAGGGGCGCTGCGGATTCGAACTGGCCGGTGACCTTGCCGACTTCCTCGGTCGGCAGGAACAACAGGCCGTTCTTCTCGAAGAACTCGCCGGTGCCGAGCTGCTGCATCGACTGGAAGTTGGTCTTGTCGTCCTTCAGCTTGGCAAAGAGCGCGTCGGCCGCAGCTGTCGCCATCTCCGGCGTCTTCGCCTCGACGACCGCCGTGATGGTCGCGTCGCGGTCGAAGGCGCGGTCGAACTGCTGGTCGCGCTGGCGCCAGTCCAGATTCTGGGCAATCAGCGAATTGATGTCGGTGTTGATGGCGAAGTGCTGGGACGCGTAATAGCCCGCGCCCACCGCCAGCAGGAGCCCGAGAACGACGACGACGGGGGCAAACCGGGTGCAGGCCCTGACGATGGCAACGACTACGCTTTGCAGCACTTCTTTTCTTTCTGCGGTTAACAGCTTGCCGGAAACGCCCGCTGTTTATCGGAGTTCCCAGGCGAAACCTATTGCTGTTTGAGTGGCACTCGCCGGAACAAGGTTCGAGGTAAACGGCGGGAGGCCATGGCAAAATCATGTGGGCCGGCCGGTATAGCCGGGGAGTTGAGGCGGGAAAGTGACGAAGAGATGAGCAGAAATGTCGCCATTTTGCTCACGGCTCTGACTGCATCATGATACCGTGAAATTGAGCCGGCACAGGGCCGAAGTTTCATCCGTCCTTTCCTTTTTGCCGATTTTTTGACACAAAGTGCTGTGCCTCCATGCGCCGTGGCCCTGTTGGGGTGGGTGGTTACCGCGTGCGCGAAACCAATGGTGCGGTTATTGCAACTCATTGGCAGTATCGAGGTGCCGCCGGGGACTAACGAAACGGATTGGTGCAACTTGCGTGATGGGCGTCCTATGGAAGTTTATCTTGCGCAGCCGCGCGGCTTTTGCGCGGGCGTGGTGCGTGCGATCGAGATCGTGGAACGGGCGCTGGAGAAGTACGGCCCGCCCGTTTATGTGCGCCACGAGATCGTGCACAACAAATACGTGGTCGAGAGCCTGAAGGCCAAAGGGGCAATTTTCGTCGAGGAATTGTCCGAAGTTCCGCCGAAGGCGGTGACGGTGTTCAGCGCCCATGGCGTCGCCCGCAGCGTCGAGGAAGAGGCCGCTGCGCGCGACCTTCCGGTGCTCAATGCCACCTGCCCGCTGGTCACGAAAGTTCACAATCAGGGGAAGCGCTACATCACCAAGGGCCGCACCCTGATCCTGATCGGCCATGCCGGCCATCCCGAGGTCGAGGGCACGATGGGCCAGGTTCCCGCCCCCGTCCTGCTTGTCCAGAGTGTTCAAGAGGTTAACGCCCTGACGCTGCCGGGGGATACGCCAGTGGCCTACATCACCCAGACCACCCTGTCGGTCGACGACACCAAGGACATCATTGCAGCCCTCCAGGCCCGCTTTACAGATATTCAAGGTCCGGATATCCGGGATATCTGCTATGCGACACAGAACCGCCAATCTGCGGTAAGGGACTTGAGCAAGCTGGTCGACGTGATCTTGGTGGTAGGCGCTGCCAATAGCTCGAACTCGAACCGGCTCCGCGAAATCGGCACTGAGGCCGGCGTCGCGAGTTATTTGATTGCCGACGGCAGCGAGCTCGATCCGGCGTGGTTGAAAGATGCCAGGACCGTCGGCGTCACGGCCGGCGCCTCGGCGCCCGAGGTACTCGTGGATGACGTGATCGAAGCGATGCGGCGGATCGGACCAGTCAAGGTCTCGGTGCTGCCGGGCCGCGAGGAAAACATCGAATTCCGGCTTCCGGCCCAATTGGCCGCGAGCTGACCCACCCGAATTCCAAGCCCAGAAAGAAACTTTGTAATGGCTATCCCCTTCTTCAAGGAAATGCGTATCGGCGGCTATTTGCTCAAGCAGAAACTGCTGGGCCGCAAACGCTATCCGCTCGTGCTGATGCTGGAGCCGCTGTTTCGTTGCAACCTCGCCTGCGTCGGCTGCGGCAAGATCGACTACCCGGATGCGATCCTCAACCGCCGCATGACCGCACAGGAGTGCTGGGACGCGGCCGACGAGTGCGGCGCGCCGATGGTCGCGATTCCCGGCGGCGAGCCGCTGATCCACAAGGAGATCGGCGAGATCGTGCGCGGCCTCGTCGCGCGCAAGAAGTTCGTCTCGCTCTGCACCAACGCGCTGCTGCTCGAGAAGAAGCTCGACCTGTTCGAGCCCTCGCCCTATTTGTTCTTCTCGGTGCATCTCGACGGCCTGAAGGACCATCACGACAAGGCGGTGTCGCAGAAGGGCGTGTTCGACCGCGCCGTCTCCGCGATCAAGGCGGCCAAGGCGCGCGGCTTCACCGTCAATGTCAACGCCACCATCTTCGACGGCCACCCGGCCGAGGAGATCGCGAAGTTCCTCGACCTCACCGTCGAGCTCGGTGTCGGCGTCTCGATGTCGCCGGGCTACGCCTATGAGCGCGCGCCGGACCAGGAGCACTTCCTCAACCGCACCAAGACCAAGAAGCTGTTCCGCGACGTCTTCGCGATGGGCAAGGGCAAGAAGTGGAACTTCATGCATTCCGGCCTGTTCCTCGACTTCCTCGCCGGCAACCAGGAATACGAGTGCACGCCGTGGGGCATGCCCGCGCGCAACATCTTCGGCTGGCAGAAGCCCTGCTACCTGCTCGGTGAAGGCTACGCAAAAACCTTCAAGGAGCTGATGGACACCACCGACTGGGAAACCTACGGCACCGGCAAGTACGAGAAGTGCGCCGACTGTATGGCCCATTGCGGCTACGAGCCGACGGCGGCGACCGCAGCGTTGAACAATCCGATTAAGGCGATGTGGGTGTCGCTGCGCGGCATCAGGACCACGGGCCCGATGGCGCCGGAGATCGACATGAGCAAGCAGCGGCCGGCGCAGTACATCTTCTCGGCGGAAGTGCAGAAGCGCCTGTCGGAGATTCGCAAGGACGAAGCCGAGGCCGCGCAGGCGAAGGCCGCACGGAAGGCTTCGACTGCCGCGTAAGCGCACGAATCGCCACAACAGAAAAGGCCCGGTCGCCACCGCGACCGGGCCTTTTTCTTTTGTTCGCAGGCGGGATCACAAGCTGCGAAATGCGGGAGGAGCTTGAAAAATGGAGAGCGGAAATACCCGGCAGCGGATCGATCGTTCGATCACGCCTTCGATGAATTGCGTCAGGCAACAGGAAAAATGTTCGTAGTCAGGACTGCGGGCCTCATTCACGACAATCGTCCAATCAGCTGCAGCATCGCTCGTGAGAGCAGGTCCAGAAGTATCTTCGGAGATCCGCTGCGATGAAGCGCTCGTCGCTCAGCAGAAGGCTTCGATTGTCGCCTAAGCGCGAGTCGGCGCGCACCAAAAAGGCCTACGAACCGCTGAGACCTCTGCGGTATTACAGCTCTATAAAAGCATCATTTTTGTAGTAAAAAATGAAAGCTGCGAATAGTTCGTCCAGGGTAGCGTTGGGCTTTTGCTGGCGCGCATTGGATACAATTTCTTGCAGGGTTGTTACGGGCATCACCTGCACTAGATCATGTCGTTTTGCGAATTGAGGAATCCAGGCATCAGGCTCATCTTCCAATTCTGGTGGCACCTCGTCGCTTTCCAACGTCGCGGATTCGGAAGCTAAACTCCATTTCCTGCCACTCGGAAGATACACCCACGCGCGGGGAGAGCGGTTCATGATCGTGGCTACCACGACCTGAAAGCTAACTATTTGATCAATATCCATCGCCACCTAACTTTCGTCCAGCGCTTCTGTCTACGCCCTGTAGCCCGGATGGAGCGCCGAGAAATCCGGGACGGTCTTTCTGTGTCGCAAGGCCCCCGCAGTGCGCTGCACTCCGGGCTACGGAGACCAAAACGAAAAGGCCCGGTCGCGCGACCGGGCCTTTTGTTTTGTCAAATCTAGGAAAGCCGGTCAGGCCGCCTCGGCGACCACGGCCTCCCTCTCGACCAGCTCGGTGCCGATCAGATAGTCGCGGCAGCCGCGCAAGCTGCGCAGCGCGCGGTTGAAGTCGATGCCGGTCGAGACCAGCGCATGCAGCGTCGCGGGATTGCGCACGATGCCGCGCAGCACGGCGGCGAGGTCGATCTGGCCATTCGGCTTGATGGCGGCGCGGGCGAGCGCCGGCAGCGCGCGATGGGCGGGGTCGCTGATGACGCGGACCGCGGCGAAAGGAAGCCCGGCTTCAGTGGCGTAGGCGGCCGCGATGTGGCTTTCCATGTCGACGGCGGAAGCTCCGGTCTCCGAATGCAGCGCCGCCTTGCAAGAGCGCCCGGTGACCACTTCCTCGGCACCCGCGAGGCTGCCGCGCACCACGCGGCGGCGGCCCGACGTCAGGCGGTCGATCAGGTCGTCGCCGAGCGACAGGCCGGCGGCCCAGCGGGTATCGCCGGACAGCACCTCGGTCGCCAGCACGACGTCGCCGGAGCGCAGCGTCGGGTCGAGCCCGCCGGCCACGCCGAACGAGATCACGCCGCGAATCGTATCAGGGTCCACCACCGTCAGCAGCGCCCGCAACTGGGTCGGGCTGCTCGACGAACAAATGACCGCCATTCCGGGCCCGGCCGCGATACGGGCCTCCTGAACCAATCCGGTCACGATCAGTATCGGCCGCGGGTCGATGGCATTACCCACGGTAAGATAGTCCCCCGTCCCCAAAGTCACATTCCGACCCCTACCACCCTGCTGTTGGTGTTCCGCAAGTTCCGATACCGCGCCAACGCCCACAGCGGGAAGAACTTTGGGTAACCATGATACCGTAGATAGAATACACGGGGAAAGCCTGTGGCGGTGTACCGCTGCTCGTCCCACAGTCCTTTTTTGTTCTGTGTTGCAATCAGGTACTCCACCCCGCGGGCGACGGCCGGGTGATCAACCTCGCCAGCAGCCATCAGGGCAAGCAAGGCCCATGCCGTTTGCGAGGCGGTCGAGGGGGCGGCCTCCCAGCCCTTGTAGTCGAGCCGGTAGCTGACGGCGTCCTCGCCCCAGCCGCCGTCCTCGTTCTGGATCGAGGCCAGCCAGGCGGCGGCTTTGCGGATCATCGGGTCCTTGTGGTCCACGCCGGCCATGTTCAGGGCGCAGAGGACGGACCAGGTTCCATAGATGAAGTTCATGCCCCAGCGGCCGTACCAGGACCCTTCCGGGTGCTGGGTCTTCCTGAGGTAGGCCACGCCGTCAGCCACATGCTTGCTGGTTGTCTCGGTCTCGCCGAGCTGGGCCAGCATCGAGATGCAGCGCGCGGTGACGTCCTCGGTCGGCGGATCGAGCAGCGCGCCATGGTCCGAGAACGGGATGTTGTTGAGGTAGTATTCGAGATTGTTGACGTCGAAGGCAGCCCAGCCGCCGTCGTCGCTCTGCATACCCTCGATCCACTCCCGGCCGCGGGCGATCGCGGCATCATAGCCGATCGCACCGTGCTCGCGGCGCATGCGGTCCATCGACATCACCACCACGGCGGTGTCGTCGAGATCGGGATAATGGGCGTTGTTGTACTGGAACGCCCAGCCGCCCGGGCGCACGGCGGGCCGCTTCACCGCCCAGTCGCCCTTCACCTCGAGCTCCTGCTTCGGGATCAGCCAGTCGAGGCCCTGCTTGGCCGCAGGCACCGCCTTGTCGCCGCCCGCTTCGAGCAGCGCGTGAGCGGTCAGCGTCGTGTCCCACACCGGCGAGACGCAGGGCTGGCAATAAGCCTCGTCGTCCTTGATCACGAGCAGCTTGTCGATGCCCCGGCGCGTGATCGCGCGCGGCGGGAAATTCTCGTCCTTGCCGAGCGCGTCATACATCATGACGATGTTGGCCATGGGCGGATAGATCGCGCCCATGCCGTCCTCGCCGTTGAGCCGCTCCTCGGTGAAGGCGAGCGCCGCGTCGATCGCGCGCTTGCGCAGGCTCTTCGGGAACATCGGCTCGATCACGCGCAAGATGCCGTCGAGGGCCCGAAACAGCACGAACCAGGCCATGCTCTGGTGCGGTGCCTTCGCGGTCATGCCGATCGAGCGCGGGTCCTGGAGAAACAGCTCGTCGATGCCGACGCCCTTCGGATTCTTCGCGCGCGGCTTCAGCGCGGCGAGAACCATCAGCGGCACCATGGTGGTGCGTGCCCAATAGGAGATCTTGTTGAGGTGGAACGGCGACCAGAACGGCAGCAGCACGATCTCGATCGGCAGCACCGGCACCGCGCGCCAGGTCACCACGCCGTACATCGCAAGCAGGAAGCGCGTGAAGACGTTGCTGTTGATGGCGCCGCCGCGGGCATGGATCGCCTCGCGCGCGCGCACCATGTGCGGCGCGTCGACGGAATCGCCGATCATCTTCAGCGCGAAATAGGCCTTCACGCTGGCGCTCATGTCGAACTCGCCGTCATGCACCAGCGGCCAGCCGCCATGGGCGCCCTGAACGCGGCGCAGATAGTTGGCGATCTTGGCCTCGAGCACGGTGTCGACCGGCTCAGCGAGATAATGACGCAGCAGGACGTATTCGGCCGGAATCGTGCAGTCGGCCTCGAGCTCGAACACCCAATGGCCGTCGGATTGCTGGAAGCCGATGACGCCTTGCGTCGCCGACGCAATGCTCGATTCCAGTACCTTCGATTCCAAAGCTTCGCGGGTCGCGTTCACGGAATCCATGTCGCTCGATTGCTCCGATAGTCGATTGAATTTGACCGGGACTTTGCCCGTCAGGGCCGCTTTGCGGCCAAAACCAGATCGGCGGCGCGATCACCTGATCGGACCGATCCCTCGATCGTTGCAGGCAATCCCGTAGCAGTCCAATCGCCGGCAAGGAACAGGTTTTTCAGCGCAGTGACCGGCCCCGGACGCAGGGCGTTCTGGGCGGGCGTTGCCGCAAATGTGGCACGGCGCTCGCGCACGATCTGCCAAGGGGGCAATTGAGGGGGCAGCTCGCCGGAAACCCCGCCCGCCTTGCAGACGTCGTTCCAGATTGCCTGCGCGAGTTCCTCACGCGGCATGTCGACCAGACGGTCGCCGTTGCTGATGGTGACGGACAGCCGGTTCGGGAACGCGAACAGCCATTCCACGACGCCGCCGATCACACCCAGGATCGGCGCCGAACCCGGCGGCGGCTCAATGCGGAAATGCGCGTTCACGATGGCGCGGAATTCGGTCGGCGTCTTCAGACCGGGCAAGAGGCTCGCGGCAGCGCGCGGCGGCACCGCCATCACGACGACATCGCCCTCACCGATCTGGATCACATCCTCGCCGCCGAAGTTCAGCGCGCTGGCCTTGCCATCGCTGGTCACGAACGAACGCAGTTCGTGGCCGAGCTGAACGGTGTGGCCGCGCTCCTGCAAGAACTTGACCGCAGGCTCGATCAGCACGGCGCTGAGGCCGTCGCGCGCGATCAGCGGGCGACACGCCTGCCCGCCGGCGAGCAGCGTCTCGCGCACGATCGCGCCGGCAAGCCCGGCCGAGCCCTCGGGCGGATCGACGTTGAGCGCCGCAAGCAACAGCGGCTGCACCAGGCGCTGATAGAGCACGCCCTCGCAAGGAATGGACTTGCCGACCAGCGTCTCCTCCGACGCCCAGATCAGCGGCGCCAGCTTGAGATAATCGGTGAGCCCGGTATCCGGGACGCGGCGGCTTTCGTCGAGCACCCAGGTCGGCAGCCGGCCATCGCCGAGATCGATCTGCCAGCGCTGCCCGGTCTTGATATCGACGAAGGGAAACTGTGCGCTGTCAGGGCCGACGAGGCCGGCCTCGGTGCCGATCGAGCGCGCATAGGCCCGCGCATGGCTGTTGCCCGACAGCAGCAGATGATTGCCGTTGTCGATGGTGAGATTGGTGGCGCCATCGAAATAGGAACGGCAGCGGCCGCCGGCCTGGTGCGTCGCCTCGTGCACGGCGACCTTGTAGCCGGCATTGGCGAGCCGCACCGCGGCAGAGAGGCCGGAAATTCCCGCGCCGATGATGTGAGCGGTGTTTTGCATCAGATGAAAGCGTAACGGAGCAGGATCAGGATGCGTGTGACCTTCGACACACGCACCGGCTCGCGCGGCGCGTTGAAGCCGCGCGCGATCAGGAGGTCCAGAATGGAATGGTAGTATTTCGACATGATCCGCGGCGCGCGCACGGCGCGGCGCCTGTTGCGGTTCATGATCTCGTCCGACTTCTCGAAATGCGCCTTCGCGCGCTGCGTCAGCGGCAGGCAGACCTTCGGCAGCGCACGCTCGGCGATCACGCGGTTCGGATCGTCGGAGGTGATGCCGGCATGCAGCAGCGCCTCGCGCGGCAGATAGAGCCGGCCGAGGCCGGCGTCCTCGTCGATGTCGCGCAGGATGTTGGTGAGCTGCAGCGCGCGGCCGAGATGGTAGGCGAGCAGGATGCCGTCTTCCTCGGGCAGGCCGAACACCCGCACCGACAAACGTCCCACGGCGCTGGCGACACGATCACAGTAGAGATCCAGCGTCGCCATGTCGGGGGCGCGGATGTCCTGCGGCACGTCCATCTCCATGCCGTCGACGATCGCGAGGAAGTCCTCCCGCTTGAGGCCGAAGGTCTTCACGGAGCCGACGTAATCGGCAAGGCGCGGCGGCGGATGGCCTTGGTAGAGCGCATCGATGTCGTTGCGCCATTCCTGGAGCGCGGCGAGCCGCTCGTCGCGCGGCCCGTCGGAATCGGCAATGTCGTCGACCTGGCGGCAGAAGCTGTAGATCTGGAACATCGCTTCGCGCTGGTCATGCGGCAGGATGCGCATCGCAGCGTAGAAGGAGCTGTTCGATGCCGTCGAGCCGTAATTGGCGCTGGGCGAGGTCGCCTCAAGCGTCATGTGCAGTCCCCGGTCTAGAAATGGCCTTGCGTCCGATCGCGCGGCGGCCGACTTCGCCGATCATTCCGGCGAGGCTGAAGGTGAGGAGCTCGAACTTGTTCAGGTGCACGCGCTCGCGCAGGGGATCGCGCACCTTCAACAGGCGCACGATGCGGTCGGCATAGGCCTGGATCACCGCCACATCGACGCCGAGGCGAAAATCCCGGATCTCTGCGCTGAGCGACCTGCCCTCGTCGAGCAGCGCTTCGTTGCGCACGGCGAGCCCCTGCAGACAGGCCAGCATCGCCGGCGGCGACTGCGCCAGCCCAAGCTGCTCGACCGAAGCGCCGCTCGCGGCCAGCGCATCGCGCGGCAGATAGACGCGGTTGAGCTCGCGGAAATCCTTGCCGCAGTCCTGGAGGTGATTGTTGATCTGGAGCGCCGCGCACAGCGCATCCGACGCCGCCCAGGTCGAGGTGCTCTCGCCATGGACGTCGAGCATGAAGCGGCCGACCGGCATTGCCGAATAACGGCAATAATGGATGACCTCGTCCCAGGTCTCGTAGCTCAGCTTGGTCACGTCCATGCGGAACGCAATGAGCACGTCGAGCGCGTGGCGCGGCGCCATGCCGCGCTCGGCCAGCGCACGCCGCAAGATGACGGCTTCAGCCTGGGTGTCGCCCTTGCCGAGCAGTTCCGCCTCGAACAAGTCGAGCAAGCGTAACTTCTCCTCAGGCGGCAGCGTTGCGTGATCAGCAATGTCGTCGGCGGTGCGGACGAAATTGTAATAGGCCAGGATCAGGGCGCGATGACGCGGATGAATGATCCAGGACGCGACGGGAAAATTCTCGTCGCGGTCACCCTTGCCGGATCGCAATTCGCTCGCAGAGGTCATCGAGGGCTGGTTTACAATCGTTTGGACAGGAAGGGCTTTTTCGCTCGCGCGGGCTCATGCCGGCGATGCCGCCGCGGCCCCCATATAGGGGAATACGGCCGCAAAACCAATCCTGTCTCTCGATGGCTGCCCTTCGCGGATCTGGCCCGGAAAAGGCGGCCCCAGGGCCGCCTTTGTAGGCCAGTGGCCGAACTTACTGGTTGTGGTTCTTCAGGACCTGGTCGCAGGCCTGCGAGATCTTGGCCCGGTTCTCCTTGAGGCAGGCCAGGATGGTGAAATCGCCCTGGTCGATGACCGGACGGCAGAACTTCTGCACATCGCGCGTGCAGGCCTTCTGCTCGCTGTCCGTGCCGCGCCCTTGCTGGGCAAACGCCGCCGTCGAAAGGGATGCCGACAGCAGGGTGAGAGCGACGAGAAGCTTACGCATTGTATTCCTTCATTCTGACGGCAGAATCGCACCGGTCCCGGACTGCACAGGGCGGACGGCGGGAGCGGATTGGTCTGATGGCAAGTCGCCGCGGAACGTGCGGCCTCGGAGAAGGCACAAGCACTGGCAAATGCGGCCAAATTGGCGCCACCCTCACCAAATCAAGCCTTCCCGCGCCCTTCATTGGCAGATGTAAGAGATTGATACTACGTCATAATTCTGGCGCGCCGCGTTTTGCTGCGCACCTGTTGCAGAGCTGCATCTCTCCGCCCGGCTTTTCCCGCCAGAAACCGGGGGAATCGCGGATCTGAGCCGGGTGCGGGGGCGTCGTGAACGCCCGTCTCTGGCCGCCAGGCTTTGAACCTGACACAGGCTCGGAACACTAAACTTTCGATGCGGCGAGACGTTCTACATTGGAAGTGGACGTCATTCGAAAACGGGATATTCAACATGCAGTTCTTTGGGCGATCTGGACAGGCAATCATGGCGGCCGGCATTGGCGCTGCGCTGCTCTTCTCAGTCTCGGCAAGCCATGCTCAGTCGTCCGGACCGTTTGCAGGTTTCGATGGCGCATGGACCGGCACCGGCACGGTGGCGCTGTCCGATGGCACCACCGAGCGCATCCGCTGCAAGGCCGACTACAAGGTCGCCGGCACCGGTCTCAGCCTCAAGCAGGCCCTGCATTGCGCCTCCGACAGCTACAAGTTCGACCTCACCAGCGACGTGACCAGTCAGGGCGAGCGGATCTCCGGTAACTGGAGCGAGACCAACCGCAACATCTTTGGAAATCTGCAAGGCACAGCCGGCGGCGGCCAGATCGAAGTGTTCGTCGAGGCCAACGGCTTTGCCGCCAATCTGTCACTGCGCACCAACGGCACCAAGCAGACGGTGCAGATCAACTCCAAGGGCGAGATCCGCGGCGTCAACATCACGATGACGAAGAGCTGAAGCCTTTCAAGTTCGGAAAAGAAAAGGCCCCCGGTTCGCGCGAGCCGGGGGCCTTTTGCTGGTCGACGTTATGCGCAAGTGCTTGTGTGACGTCTCAATGCGAGACGGCACCGCTCAGATCGCCGGCTTGTCGGTGCCCTGAAGCTTGGCGTGCAGATTGATCAGCCACATCGCCGTCGGCCGCAGGATGAAGAGGTCGGCGACGAGCGCCATCACCATCGAGAAGGCGCTGAGCCAGCCGAACAGCCGCAGCGACGGCAGATCGGAGAACACGGTGACGACGAGGCCGCAGGCCAGCACCACCGTGGTCAGGATCAGCGCCGGTCCGACCAGCACGGTCGCCCGCTCCACCGCGAGCGCCGAGCCGACGCCCGGCTTGCTCTCGAGTCTCAGGCGGTTGAGGAAGTGAATGGTGGCGCTGAGGCCCAGACCGAACGAGACGGTGAGCGCGACGACGCTGGCGAATTGCAGCCCCTCGCCCATCGCCCACAGCACCGTTCCCGACATCACGACGGGGAAGATGCCCGGCAGGATGCAGGCGAACATCACGACCCATGAGCGGAAGGCAAGGCCGATGAAGATCGCGACCAGCGCGAATTCGACGGTGAGGCCGCGATTCAGCTTCTCGATCATGCTGGCCGAGTTGCGGGCGGCGATCGCCGCGAGACCCGTCACAGCGACTTCATAGCCGGGATGCTTCTTGCGGACGGCATCGAGCTCGGAATCGAGCTTGTCGACGATCGGCAGCAGCTGGCTGGAATCCTTGTCCGGCACGCGGCCCGCGACCACCACGGCATCCTGCTCGGCATCGATGAAGCGCCGCACCAGATGCTCGGGGATGACGCCGACATATTCCTTCAGCGTCGCGACGTCGGCGCTGCCGGCCTTTTCCGCAAGCCAGCGGCGCAGGGTCTCGATCGACCAGACGTTGCCGACGCCAGCGGCCTTCTCGACGGTCGCATGCACGTCAGCAATCGTCTGGAGCGTCTCCGGTGAATAAAGCGATTCACCCTTGGGGAACTGGATCAGCACGTTGACCGGATTGGCGCCGGTCAGCTTGGCATCGAGCCGGTCGCTGGCGGCAACGGCCTGACGCTTGTCCGGCACCTGGTCGGCGAGGCGGTAGCGCGGCTCCAGATTGGCGTAGATGACGCCGAGGCCGCCGACGAACAGCACCGCGATCAGGCTGAACAGGCCGGGACGGCCGACCATGCGCACCGCGATCCAGTAGCAGAAATTGCGCAGCGCCTGCACACCGGCATCGGCGCTCTGGAACTTGACCGCGAACGTCTTCTCGTTGCGCACCAGCAGCACGCCGAACACCGGCACCAGCGACAGCACCGCGACCAGCGCGATGATGGTGGCGGCCAGACCCGCCTCGCCGAATTTACGGATCAGGTCGGAGTCGGAGAACTGGAGCGCAATGAAGGAAATGCCGGCGGTGCCGTGCGTCAGCACGCAGGCCGGCCCGACCACCATCACCGCGTTCTTGAACGCAGTGAACTTGTCCTGGCCTGCGATCAGCCGGTCGCGTGCGGCGAAGGTGAGCTGCATCGAGTCCGAGAAGCTGATGACCATGATGAGCGGCGTCATCACGTTCAGGAACATGTTGAGATTGAAATTGGCCCAGCCGAGCGCGCCGAGCGCCAGCAGGATCGCGATCATCGGCGGGAATGCCGCCGCCACCATGAACGAGATCTTGCGGAAGAAGATGATGGCGATGATGCAGCCGGCGAGAATGCCGAGGATGTTGTAGGTCAGCCCGTCGCGCTCGACCGCGTTGCGGATCTCGAGCTGCATCACCGGCACGCCGGAGAGCTGCACGTTGAGCCCGGTCTCGCCGAGGTCTTCCTTCATCAGCGCGCGGATGTCGGCGACGGTCTTGGTCAGCTTGCTCGATGCCACGACCTCGGGATCGAGCGACAGCACGATCAGCGCCAGCGTGCCGTCCTCCGACAACAGCTTGCCGCGGATGATCTCGTTGTTCTTGACGGTCTCGATGAACTTGTCATAGGCCGCGCCCTCGGGCAGCTCGGGCGGGAATAGCGCCGCCGGCAGCTTGCCCGGTGCCGGCGCCTGGCGCGCCGAGAACAGCGAAACCAGGCCGCGCGTGCCTTCGACCAACTGCATGTCGGTGACGAAGTCGCGCAGCTTCTCGAGGTTGTTCCGGGCCAGCAGGGTCTTGCCCTCGACCACGACGAGGACGTCGAACTCCTCGGCCGGGAACTTCTTGGTCACCTCTTCATATTGCTTGAATTCGCGGGTGTCGGAGCGGAACAGCTGCGACAGCGAATCGTCGATCTTGATCCGGTAGATGCCGAACACGGCGCCGACGATCAGCGCGAGCAGCACGATGCAGGAGACGATCGGCGCCTTGACGGCGATCAGCCCGATGCGCTCGAGCCCGAAGGCGATCGAAGACGTAGGTCCCTGCTCGACCTTGTCGACATGAACCTCATTCTCGCGGTGCTTTTCGAGCATGCCTTGTCCAGTTCCTAAATCGGCTCAAGCTGTGAGCTTATGGCGTCCCGCGAACGGCTTGAAAATGCCATACCAATGGGAGGCTTGCCCTTTGAAAATGCGCGGAAAATCGCCGCGAGGGGTTTAGCAGGTCAAGAGGTCTTTTCGCAAGCAGGCGAAAGGTGGCCGAATCGATCAAGATGCGGCGATTTTGCGGGAACGCCCGTCATTCGGGCAAAGCCGTGCTAATTCGACGCGGCGCGCGGTCTGCGCTCTCGTCCTTCAGCACCACGCCGGTGACTTCCCGGGCCAGCCCCTCGCGGACCAGCCAGGCGATCTTGAAGGCGGCCTCGTCATAGCTCAACCCCGCCTTGTGGATATTCGAGACGCAATTGCGCTCGGCATCGGTGCGGCCAGGCTTCGGCGCGAAGGTCAGATAGGCGCCGAGACTGTCCGGTGCGGACAGGCCCGGCCGCTCGCCGATCAGCGTCACGACCATGCGCGCACCGAGAATGGCGCCGATCTCGTCGCCGAGCGCGACGCGCGCGCCTGAGGCGACGACGACGCGGCCGATCGCGACGCCGTCCCCTTCCGCGAGCCGCGAAAGCAGGTGAGACAGCAGCGCCGTCGCATGGGCGTGAACCGCCGCCGCCGACAGGCCGTCGCCGATCACGATGGCGAGCTGGCACGGCTCACTTGCGCATCGTGCCAGGGTCTCCGCAGAGCCGGCATCGAGCTGTCGTCCCAGATCGGGACGCCTCAGATAGTCGCGGCGGTCGACCGCCCGGCTCCGCACCTCGGTGACGACGAGGCCGAGCGCGCGGAGATCGGCGGCCAGAAGCGGCGCGTCGAACACCGCATGCACGGCATCACGGGCGCGGGCATGGTCCAGCGTGAAATCGAGCAGCGCCCTCGTCGGCACGCTCGCACCGCTCCGCCCGAGCGCGACGCGCGCGGGCGTGAGCGATCTGAGATCGAGGGTCGGGCGGCGCGGAACGGCCGGATCAGACATGTCGCATCATTCGGCGGGAACGGCGGCCTCGCGCAGCCGGATCGAGTAGTTCGAGGCGTTCTGCTTGCCGCTCGAGGCCGCACGCGCAAAGGTGATCAGATGGTGCGCGATCAGAGTGCACCCAATCAGGCCTTCGAGATCGCCGCGCCTGATGCGTCCCAGCGCGAACTTCCAGAACACGCGCTTGTAGTCGCCGAGCACGCCGACCTTCCAGAAGATGTTGCGCAGCATGACGAGACCGCGCCTGATGTTGGGCCAGGTCTTCATCTCGTCAGGCGTCGGCATCTTGAGGCGATGCACATAAACGTGGTCGCATTGATACTGGAAACGCGCATAGACCTTCTCGGGCTCGTAGGCGACGCCCATGGCGTGCTTCCAGGACGCGACGACTTCGTCATAAGGCAGCAGGAAGTCGACGTTGGAATCGCGGCCGTCGTCGTCGATCAGGCGCCCCTCGCGCTCCAGACGGTCCCATAGCGGCGTCTTCGGCAGCGCCTGAAGCAGATTGATGGTGAGCAGCGGAATCCGGGACTCCTCGACGAACGAGAGCAGCGCCTCCGAGGTGTTCGGCTTGTCGGTGTCGAGCCCCATGATGATGCCGGACACGACCTCCATACCGTAGGAATTGATGGTGCGTACGCCCTCCAGGATCGGGACCATCATGTTGTGGTCTTTGTGCATCGCCTTCAGCGCGTCGGGATCGGGCGTCTCGATGCCGCAGAAGATGGTGATGAAATAGGCCTCGCGCATCTTCTCGAGGATCTCGGGACGCTTGGCGATGTTGAGCGTCGCCTCGCAGGCGAGCCGCACCACATAGCCGGTCCTCTTCTGCCATTCGATCAGGTGCGGCAGCAGATCCATCGCCGCCTTGCGGTTGCCGATGAAATTGTCGTCGACGAAATAGACCGTGTCGGTCATGCCGCATTCGCGCAGGCGGTCGAGCTCGGCGATGATCTGCTCCGGCGTCTTGATGCGCGGGTTGCGGCCGTAGAGGCCGGGGATGTCGCAGAACTCGCACTGATAGGGACAGCCGCTGGAATACTGGATGCTGCCGAGGAAGTATTTCTTCACATCAGCGAGCTCATAGGCCGGGATCGGAAACTCCGTCATCGGCACGCGGTCCTTGGTGGTCAGGACCACCTGCTCGTCAGGACGCGCGGTGTCGCGCGAAAGAATCTCGATCAGCTGGTTGGTGGCGTCGCCGAGCTCGCCGACATGGAGATAGTCGAAGGACGGATAATAGTTGGGACAGGCGCTGACCGAGGGACCGCCGAGCGCGACCGGCAGGTCGAATTCATGGGCGCGGCGGCAGATGTCGTTCATTTGCTGCCGCTGGATGTGCATGCCGCTGACGAAGACCGCCTCGGCCCAGGCGAACTCTTCCCTGGTCGTGCGCCGGAGATTCTCGTCGACGAATTTGACCTGCCACTCTTCGGGAAGATAGGCCGCGAGCAGCAGAAGGCCCTGCGGCGGCATGAAGGCGCTGACACCGTCAGTCAGCGGATAGGAGTGCTCGAACGTCCCGAATGACGACGTGTACCGCGGAAACACGCAAAGAATCCGTCGGACCGTCCCGTTACTTTCAGCTCGCATCAAAAGTCCCCCGCCACGCTCGACATAGCTGCGGAAATTGCCAGCCCGACACATAGCGTAATGCTGTCGGCGGAATTTCTCAATATTGTGGCATGAGCATAATTCCGAGAGGGACCAATGGTTTCCTCGAGGGGAATTGCGGTTGCGCCGCGTCAGGCAATCAGCCGCGAGGCAAAATCGGGCAGCAGGCCTGCATCGCCGGCAAGCCGGAAATCGGTGCCTGTAATGCCCGCCTGCGCCAGCCAGGCCTCAAACTCCGGCGCGCGGCGCAAGGAGAAGACGTCACGGACATAGAGCGCGTCGTGAAACGACGTCGACTGATAATTCAGCATGACGTCGTCGGCGCCCGGGACGCCCATGATGAAGGTGACGCCGGCAGCCGCAAGCAGCGTCAGGAGGTTATCCATGTCGTCCTGGTCCGCCTCGGCATGGTTGGTGTAGCAGATGTCGATGCCGAGCGGCAGGCCGAGCAGCTTGCCGCAAAAGTGATCTTCCAGCCCCGCCCGGATGATTTCCTTGCCGTCGTAGAGATATTCCGGGCCGATGAAGCCGACCACGCTGTTGACCAGCAGCGGGGCAAAGGCGCGGGCGACCGCATAGGCGCGCGCCTCGCAGGTCTGCTGGTCGACGCCGTGATGGGCATCGGCCGACAGCGCCGAGCCCTGGCCGGTCTCGAAATACATCACGTTCTGTCCGACCGTGCCGCGCTTCTGCGACAGCCCGGCTTCGTGCCCCTCCTTCAGCAGCGCGAGATCGATGCCAAAACTGCGGTTGGCGGCCTCGGTGCCCGCGACCGACTGGAAGACGAGGTCGACCGGCACGCCCTGCCCGATCAGCGAGACCGTCGTCGTGACATGGGTCAGCACGCATCCTTGCGTCGGGATCTTCAGCCGCGCGATGATTTCGTCGAGCAGCCGCAGCAATTGCCCGATCACGGCCGGATCGTCGCTCGCCGGATTGATGCCGATACAGGCATCGCCGGCACCTAGCAGGATGCCGTCGAGGATCGAGGCGGTGATACCCCTGGCGTCGTCGAAGGGGTGGTTGGGCTGCAGCCGCGTGCTCATCCGCCCCTTCAGGCCAATGGTGTTGCGGAAGGCGGTGGTGACCTCGCATTTCCGCGCCGCCAGGATCAGATCCTGGTTGCGCATCAGTTTTGACACCGCGGCCGCCATTTCCGGGGTGATGCCGCCCGCCAGCTTGCGCAGAACCTCGGGCGTCGCAGCGTCCGACAGCAGCCAGTCGCGGAAGGCGCCGACCGTGAGGGATGCCACCGGCGCGAACGCCTTGGCGTCATGGCTGTCGATGACGAGGCGTGTGACTTCGTCGACCTCATAGGGGATGACGGCTTCCTGCAAGAACCGCCCGAGCGGGACGTCGGCCAGCGCCATCCGCGCTGCGATCATCTGCTCGGCACTGGCCGCGGCAATTCCGGCCAGCCGGTCGCCGGAGCGCGGCGGCGTCGCCTTGGCGAGTAGGTCGCGCAAATCGGGGAATGTGTAGCTCGTGGCGTCGATGGTGTGGCGGTAGACCAAGGGCCCCTCCGGGGTTCGTCGGCCAGTGACCGACTCCAGTCGCGATCCCCAAGGCTATACCTTCAGATCAAGACGCTGAAATATCTTACCTTTCTTTCGACCAAGGGCGAAGGGGGCAGGCCCCGGCGTTAACGCCGCATCCATCTTCGTTCTGCATAGTTTTGCATCAAATTCGCACGACCGCGCTCACCGGCCGCTTCAGGCCATTTTCGGGCCCCTGAACACCATGACATCAGACCGATCCGGGAATGCCGCCAATCTGGCCGGCCGCTTCACCCTCGCGACCAAGCTCTACGCGATCTTCGCGCTGTTCGCGCTGCTCACGGCGGCGATCGCGATGCTGTCCGACTACAACAGCCGCCGCAGCGCCGACCTCACCAGCGCCATCGAGACGGCGAACGCCGCCGCGCTGAACGTCGAGCGGGTCAACTCGCTGGTCTATGCGGTCGTGATGGAATCGCGCGGCGTCTACATGTCGACCGAGCCTGCCGTGGTGAAAAAATACGGCGAAGGCCTGCTCAAGTTCAACGCGCATATCCTCGACGTCGTGAAGCGCTGGCAGACCATCGTCAAGGCCGACGATGCCGAGCAGTTTTCCACCTTCAAGAAGCGCATCGAGCAGTTCGTCGAGTTCCGCAAGGAGCTGGTGCGCCGCGGCGTCGAGATCAATGCGGCCGCGGGTCGCGAATGGGGCGACAACGACGCCAACCGCGCGGTGCGCTCGGCGCTGAACAAGGATCTCGAGGCGCTGTCCAAGGTCTATGCCGAGCGCGCCAAACAGATCGCGTTCGAGACCGAGACCAACCGCATCCTGTCGCTGGTGCTGACCTGCCTCGGCGGCATCGCGCTGGTGCTGGTCGTGATCGGCATCGTCATCATCGCCCGCTCGATCGCCCGTCCGCTGTCCGCCATCACGGCGGCCATCAAGCAGGTCGCCGACGGCACCGAAGGCGTCGTGGTCCCGCACGGTGGCCGCGCTGACGAGATCGGCGCGCTCGCCCGCGCCATCCAGATCTTCCAGGACGCGATGGGCCGCAACCGCAACCTCGCCTCGCAGGTCTCGCAGGATTCCGCCGCGCGCGAGGAGCGCGCCCGCCACATCGAGCAATCGGTCGACGCGTTTCGCGAGGCGATCGGCGCGATCATGCGCGGCCTCAGCGACAACGCCAGCGTCATGCGCGAGACCGCGCAGACCATCACGCGCGTCACCGCGGATGCGAACAGCCGCGCCGGCACGGCGGCGAACGCCACCGAGCAGGCCTCCCACAACGTCACGGCGGTGGCGGGTGCGGCCGAGGAACTGTCGGCGTCGGTGGTCGAGATCGGCCGGCAGGTGAAGCAGTCCGCAGGCGCGGTCGAACAGACCGGCCAGCGCACCGAGAAGTCGATCGCCGAGATCGAGAGCCTTGCCGCAGCCACCCAGCGCATCGACGGCGTGCTCAATCTCATTCAGGCCATCGCCGAGCAGACCAACCTGCTCGCGCTCAACGCCACCATCGAGGCCGCCCGCGCCGGCGATGCCGGCCGCGGCTTTGCCGTGGTCGCCCACGAGGTGAAGGCGCTGGCGGGCCAGACCGCCAAGGCCACCGCCGAGATCGGCGAGAACGTCGGCATGATCCAGGCCTCCACCCGCAACGCGGTCGACGCCGTCCGCGAGATCGGCGGCGCCGTGCGCGAGATCAACGAGGTCACCTCCGCAATCGCCGGCGCCGTCGCCCAGCAGGACCAGGCCACGCGCGAAATCTCCTCCAACGCGCAGAGCGCCGCGCAGGGCAACGAGACCCTGGTCGCCAACATCACCTCGCTCCGCGATGCCATCGGCGAGACCGACACGGCGGCAGCCTCGGTGCTGACGGCGGCAAGCAGCCTGACGGAGACCGCAGACACGCTGTCACGCGAGGTGGAGAAGTTTTTCCAGAACCTGCGCTCGGACAGCCGCATCGCCAAGGCGGGATGATTGCGCGTCCGCCGGACCTGCGAAGCCGGCGGACGACCTGTCAAAACAAAAACTCGCAAAACAACCCCATGCACAGTAGCCGGGGCCAGCGATATCAATGGCTTGGTTGACCGGCCATGTTGAATGCTGATTTTACGAAACCGCTTTGACTCGTCGGGCAAAACGCTGGCATGATGTCATCGTGCCAGAGGTGGGCGTTGGTCTGTCCACGAAGGCGCCGCCTCAACCGAGCGGCCTCGCAAATCGCATCAAGCAGTCGTCATACATGGAGTGGTCGGACCTCTTGTGGCCAGCCACAAGCCGTTGCGAGCTTGCCGGCCCAAAACTTTGCGGACTCCTGATTGGAGACATCAACGACGGTGAAGCCACCGAGATACTCGGGGACATCGGAATACCGACCTTCGCCGAAGTGCAGTTCGCCGCTGGTCTCGTCAGCACTGAAAGCCTTGCTCAGGTCTTCATCTACTCCCGCGGCGAAGATGAGCACGCCCGCCTCCTTCATCTCCGCTACGACTGCCCTGGCCAACGGCCCACGGGACTGAAACCACTCTTCGGAGTGATCACCGACCCATTGCTGGTTGAAGTAGATAATGTAGTGCGCCATGTGATCTCCTGTTATCTGCGGCCCGAAGAACCCGCTCCCGTAGATCATCGGTATTTCGCAAGTTCCGCTTATGGCCCGTAGCTGACGCTCGCTCAGGTCGTCTCGACGTCGGCTCGCGGGAGGTAGAGAAGATGAGCCTTGCGATTCCTCGCCCGCGTGACCCTGATGGGCTAAACCGAAGCGACAGCTTTCTTAGTCGATCGATATTGAAGGCGCCGGGGCCCCTCGTTGGAACGCCAGGAGATCCAGGGACGGCGGCTCCTTTCCAGTTAGAATAGAGCAACAAGCGTGTGCTTGACCGCGATGATGCGTCTGGTGGTTGAAAAGGTGCTGGAGGATATCTGCGATCCGCTGCTCGTGTGGCTGACCGCTGGTCGTCCGATAGCCATGCGCCCGCTCCAAGTCGCTATCGCTATAGGCTTCGACCACGGAAATCAGGCGCTCGTCTTCCCTGGAACGGGCACGTGCCAGTTCATTCCGATCGTCATGGATGATGGCGTTGAGCCGATCGGGGTGTTCACCCTCACCCGTCAGACGACGGAGCCAGAGCCGATCCGTGACGAGCAGGTGATTGAGCGTCCCGTGAAGGCTCCCGAAGAAAACGCCGATCGGACGCCGATACGCTTCGTCTGGCAGAGCTAGCGCAGCAGCGTAAAGGCGAGCATTGGCCCATCGGTTGTACGCAGCGAACTGACTGAAAACGGCTGTCATCATCCAAGCCTCCGCCCGGGAATGTAGCGGCTTCGCAGGGGATATTGTGTGAGATATATTCACGCATTGTGTCGGGGAACATTGATATGGATCTACCTTCGACAAGGGGCTTGCAGGCACTCGCGGCGCTAAAGAAGGCGCCAAGCCTATCCAAGGCGGCCGAAACGCTTGGCGTGACGCGGTCGGCATTGTCGCACAGGATTGCAGAATTGGAGCGTCAGCTCGGCGTCACGCTCGTCCGCCAAGTCGGTCGATGCGGCAAACTGACAGAAGACGCCGAATCCCTTCTGATGGTCATGGGTAACGCGCTCGACCGCATCGAAGCAGCGGTGACGCCCCTTCGGCGCCGGCGCGGACAATTGAGGATCAGCACTGTCGCAACTTTCGCCTCACACTGGTTGATCCCGCGCCTTCCGGATTGGCAACACCTGAACCCCGGTGTGGAGTTGGCGATCTCGACGACGACCCGGACGATCGATCTTACGAACGAAGACTTCGACTGCGCTATTCGACATGGCCTCGGCCATTGGAAAGGCCTCGCGGCAACGCGCCTGTTCAACGAAACATTGCTTCCCGTCGCTCGCCCGCATATCGTTGAGCTTTCCAGCAATAGCACCGTCATCCGCGCGCGCTCTCGCTTTCGCGATTGGAACCGTTGGTGGCGCTTGTCAGGTAAGGTCGGTGATCCACCCGATCGGAGCGTCGTGGTCGAGACCCGAGCCCAGGCTATGGATGCTGCCCTGGCTGGTGCGGGCATAGCAGCGATGGACCTCGCCTATGCTGCGCCCCATCTTGCGAGCGGTCGCCTCCGCGCTCTCGACGCAACAGTCCCTCTTCCTGAGGGCTATTACCTTGTCACAAAAGGCGGGCAAACATCACGTGCCGAGACGATAAGGCGATTGGAGATATGGCTTCTCAGCCAGGCGCAGACCGACAACCGACGTAATGCCTGCGTCCCATAGGAGACGATTTCCTACTATTGCGCTCCCGCGCGGAGAGGGGTTGGCCAACCGACACGGACCAACGTTTCATCCGGGTCAGAGATCGCAAATTCGTACATCCCCCACGGCTTGTCTTCGGGCGATTGCTGAAATTCGCGCGCCGCGGCATCAACACTCTCGAGGTAAAGATAGAGCCCAAAAGGGTTTCTTCCCGGCGTTAGCCATCCCTCGACCGCGTCCGTCAGATGCAGATATCCGCCCTTCCCGTTCGACAGCATGCGATAGGTGTCGGGCTCTCCGGGAGCAGGCCTTTCGCTGTCCGGGCGCGCAAAGCCCAGCCGATTGTAGAACCGCTCCGACGCATCAAGGTCATTGCACGGCAGGATCGCGATCAAAGCTCCGGAAGGGCTCATTCGTACACTCCGACGTCATGCAGCAATTTTTTCGTCCGCTCTTCTCAATGTCTGAAAATTTGTCACCTTTAAGGTGGGAGTTGGAGTTGGACAGCCAGATGACCGCTTCGGGGTCACCAGCCGACATCGGCCGAGGCAACCCGGACGCCCGCGGACGATGCACAAGCGGGCTTGCTGCCGTCAATCCAGATGCCTGCCTCGATCAAGCCAGGCTCTGTTCAGCGATGAAACGCGTCAGCGTCTCGGTCTGCCGGGAGCCCACTAAGGCACTGATGTAGCCTCCGGGACGCACCAGTTCGTAGGATGGGGAAAGCGAAGCGAAACCCATCCTACCGTGCTGCGACTCTCACGCTTCTGGGTTCCGATGTTCGAGAAATTCCTTCACCGGCCCGACGAATGGGTGCACGAACTGGCCGAGCATGCCGCCGGGGATCGGCTTCACCGTGCCGTATTTGACCGGCCAGCGGTCTTTGGGCAGGTGCCAGGTTCTGCCCAGCATATCGAACAGCGGCGTGTGTGCCGCGTAGTTCTTGTCGATGGCCTCGGCGTCCGACGCGTGGTGCCAGTGATGGAATTGCGGCGTGACGATCACGTACCGCAGCCAGCCGACATCCATCTTGATGTTTGAATGGATCAGCACCGATTGCACAGAGATGAAAATGAGATAGGCGAAGATCGTGTCTTGCGGGAAGCCGAGCAGGACGATCGGCACCAGCACCAGGGCGCGCGTTGCCAATGGCTCGAAGAAATGGAGGCGCGATCCCGAGAGCCAGTCCATGTGTTCGGGCGAATGATGGACCGCATGGATTCGCCACAACCACGGCACCTCGTGATAGGCGCGGTGGGAGATGTATTCGACTGCATCGGCCGCCAGGATCACCAGCACGAAGCGGACGATCGCCGGCAGGGCCACGACATGCGCCTGCAGTGACGGGCTGATCGCCCAGGCGAAATAGTCATGGGCAAAATGTGTCGAGACCACCAGGAAGATGCCGATCAGCAGGTGATTGACGCCGAAATAGGCGAGATCGAGCCTCCAGCCGGGGCTGAGCGGCCCTTGCTCCGGCCGCACCCGTGGGAAGACCCACTCGAGCAGCACGAATGCTGCGCCGGTGAAGAATAGATCGAGCACCAGCCAGTCGAGGCCGAGATAGAAGCGAGGCTGGAGAAAATCCGGTGTCGGCACGTAGGGCCCGCCAAGCAGCGTGGCGAAGAAGAGCGCGCTGAGGCCGATCGTAGCGCTCACCCGCGGGCCGCCAAGCACGATCCCGATGACGCCGAGCCAGGCACCGACGACCATGGCGATCGCGAGGGTGAGGCGGAGCAGCTCGACGTCGTAATGCACGCGCAGCTCAGGCGTCGTGAGAAAGGCGGGGTAGCGCAGGCATAGCACCGCAGCGATGCTGAGCACGCCGATCGCGGCGCAGAGAGAACTGCCGATGCGCCCTTCGCCGATGCGCGGCCTCGAACTTTCGTGAGCCATAGCGGCCTCCCAACAAAGAGTCTCAAGCGCGTCAGCATAGGCGCGCGAGAGTTCTCTCAAATTCAACGTCTAGGATACATAGATGACCGATAAGGGTTAAAATTGCCAGAAGTCAAAGTCCGCTTCGGGTCCAAATGCCGATACCGGCTGAGCCAGTCCGGACGTCCGCTTACAGGCCAGCTCGCTGCCGCCAATCCAATCACGAGCCCAAGCACCATCTCAATCACACCACCCCCTGCTCCGCCATGAAGCGCGCCAACACATCCGTCTGCCGCGCGCCCACGACAGCACCAACATAACCGTCCGGCCGCACCAGCACCCAATCGCCCGGCGACACGGTGTACGCGCCCCGGAAGTGTCCGCCTTCGTCGATCAGCTCGCCATCGGGGCCAATGCAGTGGATGTGCAATCCGCTACGCGCCGGCACGGCGCCGCGCTTCACGTCATAGCCGAGCAGCGTCCAATGCGGCCCCTTGAACAGCTCGAACAGGCGCGTGGGCTGTCCGGCGGCACCGCGCAGCGGCGCATCCGGGGCGCGGTCGCCTGCGAACACGCCGGCGGAGCGCTCAGGCTTCTCCAGCGCCAGCGGCGAGCCGGGATAGCCGATGTCGAGTTGCTGCACGTCGCGGCCGCGCTTGATCTCACCGCGTTTGGCGGCTTCCAGCAGATCGGTCGCTAGGCCGAGCATGCTGGCGGCGACGGGGCGGCGTTCGCTCTCATAGCTGTCGAGTAGAACCGCGGCAGCCCCTTCGATCACCGCGGCGAGCTTCCAGCCGAGATTGTAGGCATCCTGCACGCTGGTATTGAGGCCCTGCCCGCCCGTCGGCGGATGAATGTGCGCGGCATCGCCGACCAGAAACACGCGGCCATCCCGGTAGCGATCGGCGAGGCGCGCGTTCATCTGATAGGCCGAGGCCCAATGCACGGCGTGAATGCGGATATCGTCGCGCCCGGTGCGCTCCGCGACCATCGCCGAAAGCCCCTCGGCCGACAGATCGACCTCACCTTCGCGCGGGACCGGCGCTTGCAACTGGAACAGCTCCGTTCCGGCGAGCGGGCACAGCGCGAGTTGGCGGTCCATCGCGCCATCGTTGAAGCGGTGCCATGCGTTGCGGTCGAGCCCCGTCAGGACAACGTCGGCCACCACGGCGCGCACGCCGAGCGTCTTGCCGGGAAAGCCGATATCGAGTGCGTGGCGCACGAAGCTGCGGCCGCCATCGGCGCCGATGAGGTAACGCACCTGCATTGTCTCTTCGCCGGCCGCGCCGGACAGACGCGCCGTCACGCCGTCCTGATCCTGCTCCAGGCCGACCAGTTCGCATCCGAACTCCACGCGATGGCCGAGCTCGAGCAGACGCTCGCGCATCACGCCCTCGGTCAGGACTTGCGGGATCATCAGAGCCATGTGGTAGGGCTCGGCGGGTGTCGGGGCGATGTGCTCGGCGATCTCGGCCTCGGTGAAGCTGCCGTCGGCGCGGTAGACGCGCTGCGGCGGATAGAGACCGCCGGCCGCGACGATGCGGTCGATGATGCCGAGATCCTCGAAAATCTCCTGCGTGCGCGGCTGAATTCCCTTGCCGCGCGACCCGTGGAACGGACGGTCCATCTTCTCGATCAGCCGGAACGACACGCCGCGCCGCGCCAGATCGATGGCGAGCGTGAGGCCGGCCGCGCCGGCGCCGCAGATCAGGACGTCCGCCGTGAATTGCTTTGTCATGGAACCCTCAATATGTGTATTATGCACGCATAGCGCAGAGGACGACGGGATGTCAAGAAGAGTGCAAAATACACATATTAAAAAACGGGTGCGATCGCTTCACGAAGCGTTGGTCGACATCATCAGCGTCATGAACCGCCGGCAGGGCGACGAGATGATGATCCGCGAGGCCGGCATCTCGCTCGACCGCGCGCTGTTTCCGCTGCTCGTCGGCATCGAGCGGCGGGGTCCGATCGGCGTCGTCGACCTCGCCGACCGCATGGGACGGGACTACACGACGGTGAGCCGGCAGGTCGCGAAGCTGGAAACTCTGGGCCTCGTCGAGCGCCGCGCCAGCGAAGCGGATCGCCGCGTCAGCGAAGCCACCATCACCGCTGATGGCAAGGCCATGACGGATGCGGTCGACCGGGCGCGCGAACGGATCGTCGGGGGAATGTTCGCAAGCTGGGACGATCGCGATATCGAGGATCTGGTGCGCTTGATGCGCAAGCTCGCAGATGCGATGACCGCGCAAAGCGACCCGGCCTGAGATCGATCACGGAAGCGCCGCCTAATGAGCAAGACCAATCGCGTGCTGTTTCTCTGCACCGGCAATTATTACCGAAGCCGCTATGCCGAGGAGATCTTCAACCATCGCGTCGGGCTCGAAGGGCTCGGCTGGCACGCGTTCTCGCGCGCCGTCGCCGAACAGCTCCCGCCTCAAAACGTGGGGCCGATCTCGCCCTACACGCTGGAGGCCCTGCAAGCGCAAGGCATCGCGCCGGGAGGCGCTACGCGACATCCCGTGCTCTGCACCGTCGACGACTTTGCGGCGGCGGCGCTCGTGGTCGCGCTGAAGGATGCCGAGCATCGCCCCATGATCGCGCATCGCTTTGCCGGCGTCGCCCATCGGGTCGAATATTGGGACGTGGACGATATCGAATATCTCGATGCGCCGACGGCGCTCGGCAAGATTGATGAGCTGGTCAGGCGGCTGATCGGAAGCCTGCAGATCCGCGACCGATAGCGGCAAGCCCATTGCATATGACCGTTCGTCAGATTGTATAAGGCAAGACCAAGAAGGAATCACATGAGCCAGATGCGGCGCGTTCTCTCGGCGCAGGTCGCCCACGAGACCAACACGTTCTCGATCGTTCCGACGACGCTCGAGGACTATCGCAAGCGGCTATTTCTGCTTGATGGCGAGATCGCCGCGGCGCTGGCCGAGACCAGAATGGAGATCGCCGCACATCTGGCCGCAGCCAAACGTTACGGCTGGACCCTGGTGCAGCCGGTCGCCGCCGCGGCCACCCCATCCGGGAAGGTGACCGCCGAGTGCTGGGCCGAATTGCAGCGCCTGGTCTACGCGGCCTGCGAAACGGGGCCGTTCGACGGCGTCATCCTCGCGTTGCACGGCGCGATGGTGACCGAGACCGACGACGACGCCGAAGGGGCGCTGCTCGAAGGATTGCGCAAGCGTCTGGGCGAAACCATCCCGATTGCGGTGACGCTCGATCTGCATGCCAACGTCACCGAACGCATGGGCCGGCTGGCCAACATCATGCTGCCCTACCGCACCTATCCGCACATCGACCAATACGAGACGGCGTTCCGCGCCGCTGAGCTGCTGCAATCGGCGATGGACGGCACGACCCGCCCAAAAGTCTTCCGCTTGCAGGGAGCCTTGCTCGACGGATGCAATCACGGACGGACCCAGGGCGGGGTGATGAGCGACCTGCTGGCGCGCGCCGCGGACATGCAGGCGCAAACGCCCGGCCTTTTGTCCGTCGATGTCTGCGCCGGCTTCAGCCGCTCGGACATCGCCGAGGTCGGCCCCAGCGTCCAGGTCACCTACGATGCCTCCCACAACGCCGCCGAGACGGCCGCGCGGCAGGCCGCGGCCGCGCTCCAGGACGAGATGGTCCGCCGGCGTGCCGAAGTCACCGTCACACCGCTCGACTTGCCGGCCGCAACCAAGCTTGCCGCCGCAGCCGCAGCTGATGTCGCCGATACCCGTCCTCTCGTGATCGCCGACTTCAGCGACAACCCGGGCTCGGGCGCCTACGGCGATGGTGTCCGCCTGCTGGAGGCGCTGCTGCAGGCCGAAATCCGCGGCGTGCTCTTCGGCGTCCTCGGCGACCCCGAAGCCGCGGCCCGCTGCCATGCCGCCGGCCTTGGGGCCAACCTGGATGTGGTGGTCGGTGCCAAGCGCCATCCCGCCAGCTACGGACCTCCGCTCACGCTGACCGGGCGGGTGAGCGGCCTGTCGGACGGCGCCTTCGTATGCGAGGGGCCGATGAATGCCGGTCAGCCCATGACGCTCGGGCCCACGGCCCTGCTCGAGGTCAACGGCATCTCCATCGCGATTTCGACCAACACGCTGCAGACCTACGATCAGGAAATGTTCCGAATTCTCGGAGCAGAGCCGGCTCAATTTCGGATCGTCGCAGTCAAGTCTGCGCACCATTTCCGGGCTGCCTTCGGGCCCATGGCCAAGGAGGTGATCCTGGCCGACAGCGGCGGCCTCGCCACCAACGATCACACCAAGCTGTCCTATCGAAAAGTCCGCCGTCCCATCTGGCCGCTCGACGACATCCCGCCGGGTTGAACCCCGCTCGGGCCAGCTTCCGCATTCCCGCGGCTCGTCCCGCGATGCCACGCGAAAAGCCCCGGCTTGGGGGCCGAGGCTTGCGATACAGCCCGCGTACATCCGGCGAACCAATCGTCGAGTCGCAAATTAACAACCGATCTTGAACGGATGATGACGGGGCGGAGTCGACAAAATGTCGCTTCGGGCGCCTCCGTCAACGCATGACGAAGCCGCCGTCCACCGAGATGGACTGGCCGGTCACATAGCTCGCAGCGTCGCTGCATAGCCACAGAACCGCATTCGCGATTTCCTCGGGGCGTCCGACACGCCGCAACGGAATGCTTGCTTCCATGGCCTTGAGCGCATCGCCTTGCCCGTCGGCCACCATCCGGTCCACCATCGGGGTCCATATCAATCCCGGGCAAATGGCATTGACGCGGATGCCGCGCGCTCCATATTCGAGCGCTGCGCTTTTGGTGAAGCCAAGAACACCGTGCTTGGCGGCGTGATAGATCCCGCGTTCTGCACCTCCGACAAGACCGCCGAGAGACGAGCAATTGACGATGGCGCCGCTGCCCTGCTTGCGCATCTGCTGCAATTCGAACTTCATGCAGCTCCATACGCCACGCAGATTGACCCCCATGACACGGTCATAATCCTCGCGGGCGGTGTCAGCCGTCTCTGCGAGCACATTCTGGACGCCGGCATTATTGTAGGCGGCATCGAGACGACCGAAAGTTTCGAGCGTCCTTGAGACCATGCCCTCGACCTCGGCGTCATCGGCCACATCGCAACGAATGCCGATCGCTTTGTGACCTCGAGAGCTGAGCTCGTCGGCGGCCGCCCGCGCCGCATCCTCGCTCCAGTCCGCGAGCGCGACAGACGCCCCCGATTCCGCGAAAGCTTTCGCGGTTGCAAGACCAAGACCGGACGCTGCGCCGGTCACCAGAGCGACCTTGCCTTCGAATGAAATGTTCATGTCATGATCTCGTTTAGTAACAGCACCCTGCCCCGTCACACCGTCAGCAGCGTCTTGATCGCGCGGCGCTGGTCCATCGCCCTGTAGCCTTCGGCGACCTGGTCGATCGGCAGCGTGAGATCGAACACCTTGCCCGGCTGTATCCGTCCATTGAGCACCCGGTCCATCAGATCGGGCAGGAACCGCCGCACCGGCGCCGGACCGCCCATCATGCGCCGCTGTCCGAAGAACAAGGCCTGGCCATCGAAGCTCACGCCATGGGGGACGCCGACATAGCCGATGCTGCCGCCCGGGCGCGCGCATTCGAGCGCTTGCGACATCGCTTCCTGCGTGCCGACGCATTCGAGCACCGAGTCCGCGCCGGCGCCGCGGGTCAGATCCTTGACGCGCGCGATGCCTTCTGCGCCGCGCTCGACGACGATGTCGGTCGCGCCGAACTCTCTGGCCAGATCCTGCCGCGTCTTGTGGCGGCTCATGGCGATGATGCGGGAGGCGCCCATTTCCTTCGCCGCCAGCACGCCCATGAGGCCGACCGCGCCGTCGCCGACCACCGCGACCACGGAGCCTTGCTTCACGTTCGCAGCATCGGCCGCGTACCAGCCGGTTCCGAGCACGTCGGAGGTGGCGAGCAGATGCGGGATGAGATCGCTCGGCGGCATCTCCCTGGTCGCGACCAGCGTGCCGTCCGCGAGAGGAACACGGGCGTAAGGCGCCTGCGCGCCCGACATGAACTCGCGCTGCTCACACGAGGACTGGAAGCCGAACTTGCAATGCGGGCAGGTGTTGTCCGAGAGGCAGAACGAGCCGACCACGAACTGGCCGGGCTTGACGGTCCGCACCGCGCTGCCGACTTCGACCACGACGCCGCAATATTCGTGGCCCATATGCGCGGGGCCTTCCTGCGGCTGTAGCCCACGATAAGGCCAGAGATCGGAGCCGCAAATGCAGGTTGCCGACAGCTTGATGATGGCGTCAGTCGGGTGAATGATCTTCGGATCGTTGACGCCTTCGTAACGGATATCGCCGGGTCCGTGCAGGACGGTTGCTTTCATTGTCATGCTCCTTTGAGGGCGGTGCGCTGTACTGCTCATCCGTCACCCGTTCCATCCATGTGACCGGGTTGCCGTCGAGCGATTCCTGAATCGCGATATGGCTCATGGCGGACGTCGCAGACGCGCCATGCCAGTGCTTCTCGCCGGGTTCGAACGACACCACGTCGCCCTGACGGATGGTTTCGACCGGTCCGCCCCAGCGCTGCACGCGGCCGAAGCCTGAGGTCACGATGAGTGTCTGACCAAACGGATGCGTGTGCCACGCCGTGCGCGCGCCGGGCTCGAAGGTGACGTGATTGCCGGCGACGCGAGACGGATCGATGGCAGGGAACAAGGGATCGATACGAACCGTGCCGGTGAAATATTCTGCCGGAGCCTGGACTGACGGTTGCGAGCCTGCCTGCCGGATTTGCATGTCATGCGTCCCTGATGTGGTTTTGCCCGAGCGAGGCTGCGCTACGGGGCCGGGCTTGCCGGCACACAGGCTGCGCATTGCGCGTCAGCTCTTGCCCTGCGACGAAGAGCTGCGATGAAAATGACTGAAGACGAGAGCGCGAGGATGATGGCGCTGAACAGGAAGGTGGCCCGGTAGCCGCTATGGTCGAACAGCACGCCGCCGCCCGCCGCGCCGATCGTGATCGCGAGCTGGATCACCGCGACCATCAGGCCGCCGCCTGCTTCCGCGTCGTCGGGCAATGCCACGCTGAGCCACTTCCACCAGCCGACCGGAGCCGCCGTGCCGACGAAGCCCCACAGGAACGTCAGCGCCGCAGTTGCACCGAGCGAGGAACCGTAAGCCGTCAATGCGACCGCCACGACGGCCATCACAAACGGCATGACAACGAGAGAGGCATAGAGGCGATCGCGAACGACGAACCCGATAAGGGTCGTGCCGACAAGGCCGGCCACACCCATCACGAGCAGCAGGACCGAGATGGTCGTGACGTCGACGCGCGTCACCGTCTCGAAGAAGGGCCGCAGATACGTGAAGAGTGCGAATTGGCCGAGGAAGAACAACGCCGCGGCGATCATGCCATAGGGCACGTCCGACCGGCGCAGGACCTTGAATGCCGCCGCCGCACTTGCCCGCTCCTGGCTCGGCATCCCGGGCAGCGTGACGAATTGCCAAAGCAGGGTCAGCGCGGCAATCGGCACGACGCAAAAGAACGCACCGCGCCAGCCGATGTACTGGCCGAGGAAGCTGCCGAGCGGCGCTGCAATTGTCGTTGCAAGGGCATTGCCGCCATTGAGAACCGCCAGCGCGCGCGACAAGTCCCTCGCCGGCACGATGCGGATCATCGTCGCGGCCGACATCGACCAGAAACCGCCGACAGCCATGCCGACGAGAGCACGCCCGGCCATGAAAATCGGGTAGTTGGGCGCGAAGGCCACGATGATGCCGGAGACCAGCGTGACCCCGGTCAGCCACAGCAGGACGGTCCGGCGATCAACTCCGCGCGTCGCAGCCGAGATGAAAAGACTGGTGAGGATGGCGAAGAGGCCGGACACGGAGATGGCTTGCCCGGCCTGTCCCTCCGTCAGCTGGAGGCTGTCCGCGATCGGCGTGAGCAGGCTTACGGGCATCCATTCGGATGCAACGAGCATCGCGGCGCAAAGGGACACCGCGAAAACCGCGCTCCATGCCGCCGGTTGCATTGCTTCTTGATCGGCTCTGGCGTCCATCGGGAATCCATACGTCACGTAGCGCCCAAAGCGGCGCCCGTTCACGGCAACACATAGAGCCCTTGGCGGCGTTCGATTAGCCGCTATAATTTGCTTGCATTAATCGATGCAGGCCATGAATAGTGCCGGCCATGGCGGCCCAGGATTTCAACGATCTGCTGGCTTTCGTGGCGGTCGCCCGCGAGCGCAGCTTCACCAAGGCCGCCGCGAAGCTCGGCGTCGTGCAGTCGACGCTCAGCCATACGATCAAGCGGCTGGAATCGCAGATGGGCCTGCGGCTGCTCACGCGCACGACCCGAAGCGTCGGCCTGACCCAGGCGGGCGAACGGCTCTTGCAATCGGTTGCGCCCCGCATCGAGGAGATCGAACGCGACATCGCGGCGCTGATGTCGCTGCGCGACAAGCCGTCGGGCACCATCCGGATCACGCTCTCGGATCACGCCCTGGAAAAAGCCGTCTGGCCGAAGCTGGCGCCGGTCCTGAAGACATACCCTGACATCAAGGTCGAGTTCAGCCTCGACACGGGTTTCCGCAACATCGTCGAAGACGGCTTCGATGCGGGCATCCGACTCGGCGAGAGCGTCGAGAAGGACATGATCGCGGTGCGCATAGGCCCGGATTGGCGGCTCGTCGCGGTGGCCTCGCCCGCGTATCTGAAGGAGCATCCCAGACCGAAGCACCCGCAAGATCTCGTCAAGCACATCTGCATCAAGCGGCGCCTGGCGGCTGGCGGTCATTACGTATGGGAGTTCGCCAAGAATGGCCCTGACCTGCGGGTGCGCGTCGAGGGGCAAATGACCTTCAACGACTCGCGTGCGATGATCGATGCCGCCGTGAAAGGCTTCGGCATCGCCTATGTCCCTGAAGACATGGTCTCACAGCAGGTCCGGTCGGGTGAGCTCGTTGTCGTGCTTGACGACTGGTCGCCGAAATTCAACGGCTACTATATCTATTTTCCCACCTCGCGGCAGAACTCGGCGGCGTTCAAGGTGATCGTCGATGCGCTCCGCCATCACGAAACGCAACGAAAACGCGGCTAGTGCGAACGAAGATCCGCGCTGGATTGATCGAAGAAGATCCGGACGCGGCCGATTTCCGCGACTTCGCGATAGCGGCTCAGCTCTTTCCGGAGCTCGGGATCGGAATTGGCCCAGGCCAGCCAATCGAACGGGACCGTGCTCAGCAGATAGCTGTCGACGAGAATCACGTTCGGGCGGCCGCTGCGCACATCCGCCAGCAACTGCCGCCGCTCGAAATTGATGATGTTGTCCAGCTTTGCCTGCTCGCCCTCAGCCAGCTGCGCGCTGTTCTGGCGCACCATCGCGCCGGCCGCCAGCAGTTGGACACAGGTATTGCCGACCCAGGTCCCGTTGATCTGACGCACGAGCGGATGCCCCAGAGCGACGTGGTCGCCGATCGTGATCAGCCGCGGATTCTTTGCCAGCGCGAGGATGCGCCCCTCCAGCGGCGGAAACGCGCTGATCGGCAGCGACAGGCAAAACGCGATGAATGCAACGGCCGCAAAGCCGCCGATCATGACCGGCACCCGCAGCGTCCTTGCGCGAGCATGCAGCATCGGTGCCGCGACCGCGAACAGGCACAGCGCAAACGCCGTATAGGTCCAGCCCTTGCCCTGAAGAACGAAACTCACGGCGCCGCCGACCGCCGCGGCCAGCCACGGTGTTGCGTGCCCTCCCATCTTCAGATCCTGCGGAGCCACCAGGCGCAGAAACGCAACGGAGGCCATCAGCACGACGAGCGGGAAAGGAAGCAGACCGGCCAGATCCATCCGCAACGGCACATAGACGGCCGTGACCATCGGGGCATAGGTGAAGAGATAATCCGGAAAGACGATGGCGAGCATCGCTCCGTAGCCGACGACGATGGCAGCGGCCGCCCACGACTCGGGGGCGAACAAGGGCCGGAGTGAGCGTTGGCGGAAGGCGGCAAGGATGATCGGAAGACCGACGACGAGCGCAAGCTGAGGCTTGATGCTCATGGCGAGCCCGGCCCCCAGGCCAGCCAGGATCGCAACGCGCCCGGGCGCAAGGCCGCGCCAGCGGATCGCCGTGACGGCGACAAAGGGGGTCATCGCGATGACGGCGATGTGTTCACGCTGTCCGAATACCGCGGTCGGAAGAATGGCGAACAGGAGCGCGAGCACGCTCGTTGAAATGCGCCTCTCACGCGCGCCCAGCCCTGCCACCGCGGCGGCGCGATCGATCACGAGAAGCGCACCGACGATCTCGATCATCACCAGGATGATCACGATGATCTCGGGCGAAAGACCGGTGACGCGCGCCAGCATCGATGCCGGCATGTACAGATAGACCGACAGCGGCGGATTCAGCTCGAAGACATCGACGCCGAGCTTGCCGCCGTCCAGAACCCTCTCGCCTTCAGTGAGCAGGCAACCCAGATCCGCGTTCAGGACGACGGGGATTTGGACGAGCAAGGCCGTCAGGAGGATCGCGGCCACGATCATCCAACGCTGGCTCATGCTGACAGTATTTCCCGGCATGTCCATGGCGCGGCCGCCTCTTGCGAGGCCCGGAAGGCCCTCTCTCCAGGCGCTACTTTCAATCGGGAGTAGTTACTATTGCGCTACAATGATCTGAAACGATCCCGTCATCGGCCGAAACAATACCGTTAACCATACCGTTTCATGGCCTTAAGGGCAGAGGCGCCGGGCCGGACTACCCACGGCCTGCCGGGCATCCAAGGGACCGGCGCGACGCCTACCCCGTCATCACCCCGCCCCGCTTGATCAGCTCCTTGCCGACGGCGGCAAGGTGCACCTGGTCCGGGCCGTCGCCGATGCGGATGAAGCGGGCGTAGACGTAGGCGCGCGCGAGGAACGTATCCTGCGAGACGCCGGCGGCGCCATGGATCTGAATGGCGCGGTCGATGATTCGGGCGGCCATGCCGGGCACCACGATCTTGGCCGCCGCGATCAGATCGCGCGCGGCCTTGTTGCCCTCGCGGTCCATCTTGTCGGCGGCTTGCAGTGTGAGCAGCCGCGCCTGCGCGATCTCGCAGAAGGAGTTTGCGATGTCCTCGCGCACCGAGCCTTGCTCGGCTAGCGGCTTGCCGAAGGCCGTGCGGGAGACCGACCGCTGGCACATCAATTCCAGTGCGTGCTGGGCGCAGCCGATCAGCCGCATGCAATGATGGATGCGGCCGGGACCGAGCCGGCCCTGCGCGATCTCGAAGCCGCGCCCCTCGCCGAGCAGCATGTTTTCGGCCGGCACGCGGACGTTCTCGTAGACGATCTCGGGATGGCCGGCCGGCGCGTCGTCATAGCCGTAAGTGAGCATGTCGCGGACGATGCGCACGCCGGGCGTGTTTCTCGGCACCAGGATCATGGATTGCTGGCGATGGCGATCGGGCTCGTCGGGCGCGGTCTTGCCCATCACGATCAGGATCTCGCAATCCTCGTTCATCGCGCCTGACGTGAACCACTTTCGCCCGTTGATGACGTAATCGCCGCCGTCGCGCGTGATCGCGCACTGGATGTTGGTGGCGTCGCTGGAGGCGACCTGCGGCTCGGTCATCGAGAAGCCGGAGCGGATGCGCCCCTCCAAGAGCGGCGTCAGCCAGCGCTCCTGCTGCGCCTTGGTGCCGTAATTTGCGAGCACCTCCATGTTGCCGACGTCAGGCGCCGAACAGTTGAAGACCTCCGGTGCCCAGAGGATGCGGCCCATGATCTCCTTCACGGGGGCGTATTCGAGATTGGTCAGGCCAGCGTTGTTGAGGTCTTGGCCGTGCTTACCGGACAGGAACAGGTTCCAGAGCCCCTGCTCGCGCGCCAGCCGCTTCAGGTCCTGGAGGATCTGCGGCGTCTTGTAACGTGAGGCTTCCGGCTTGACCTGCTCGTAATAGAGCTCCTCGACCGGCTCGACATGGGTACGCATGAACTGGCGGACGCGATCCTGGAGCTCCAGCGAACGGGCGGAGTGTTGAAAGTCCATGGCGGTCTCCTGTTCGCTTCGCCGCGCGCCGGTATCGTAGGGTGGGCAAAGCGAAGCGTGCCCACGCATTTTTTGCGACCGAGAGAGGTGGTGGGCACGGCGCGAGTGCGCCTTTGCCCACCCTACGATAGCGAGCTCGCGGAGAGATACTTCTCACGTCCCGCGCAGCAGCTCGCTCGCCACCACCCAGTCGTTACCGTCGAACTGGAGCATGTAGCCGTCCTTGATCGGGCGGAAATCCTGCGGCGTGGTGTTGAGCGTGATGCCGGGCATCAAGAGCGACAGCGGCACGCTCTTCAGGTTCGACGCCTGCGCCATGATGTTCTCGCGCGTGAGATTGTCCTTGCACTGCTTGAGCAGGACGACCAGCGCCTCGGCGACGGTGTAGCCGTAGAGGCCGGCGACGTTGTTGATGTCGGCATTGGGCAGGCGCTTCTTCATGAACTCGATATAGGCCGTCATCGCCGGATCGTCCTTGGGGGCTTCGACGAACGGCTTGAGCGAGCCGAGCGACAGCACGCCCTTGCCGGCATCGAGGCCGGCCGGCACCATCACCGTCGCCTTGTTGGCGCAGCCGCTCGCGAGAAAGCGCGTCGGCTGCCAGCCGACCTCGTGGGCCTTGCGGATCGCCTGCGCGCAGGCGCGCGGCGTCACCGAATAGATCATGAAGACGTCAGCCTTGGTGCTCGCGAGCGTCAGCACCTGGGAATCGACGGTGGGGTCGGCGACCTCGAAGCTCGACGCCATCGCGATCGCCTTGTCGGCGTCCGCACCAAGCGCCTCCTTGACGCCGCGAAGATATTCCTTGCCGGCATCGTCGTTCTGGTAGAGCACCGCAAAGCGCGCGTTCGGGTTCTTGGCACGGGCATAGGCGACGTCGATCGCCGCCTCGCTGGTGTAGTTCGGCGCCCAGGGCAGCGCCATCGACCACGGCATGTTGGCGGGATCGTTCCACTTCGAGGCCGAGCTGATCAAAAACAGCTGCGGCACCTTGTTGCTGTTGAGATATTTTGCGATCGCCGAGCTCGGCGCGGTGCCCATGGTCGCGAAGATGAAGGCGACGCCGTCGCCCTCGACCAGCCGCCGTGCGGCCTCCATCGTCTTCGGCGGCGAGAACGCGTCGTCGAGTGACATCAGATTGAGCTTGCGGCCGTTGACCCCGCCCTTCTCGTTGACCTCGTCGAAATAAGCCGCGATGACCCTGCCGGTGATGCCGAGCGGCGATGCGGGGCCGCTATAGGGCATGGTGTTGCCGATCTTGATCTCGGTGTCGCTGACGCCGGGACCGTAGGATTTTTGCGCGGAGACTGGCGTGGACAGGCAGGCGGCAGCCAGCGCTGCGGCCAGGACCAAAGCGGCTTTCATGGTTTCTCCCCGGTGATGATCGCCGCGCGAGGCGAAGGTGCGGCGTGCTGCTTTTGTCAGCACGTCAGATCAGCGGAGTTCCGCAAGGCGGTCTTGCGTCGAGTTGCTGGTAACCCAGCCGGGCGCTCAAGCGGTGCGTCAGGCGCGTGACCGCTCCATCTCGAGCTCGGCCTTGAGATTATCGAGGTCGCGATAAATCGAGGCAACCGCGAAGACGCGGCCGCCCTTGCGGTACTTCAACAGACAGTCCTTGCCTTCGATGCTGCCGTCGATCGCGATGTCGTCGAAGCTTTCGGCATGACCGACATAGTTGATCGGCACGTCATAGTGCTGAGACCAGAAGAAGGGCACGGCATCAAAACGCTCGCGCTTGCCGAGCATGTTGCGCGCCGCAGTCTGGCCCTGCCGCTCCGCCACCACCCAGTGCTCGACGCGGATGGTTTGCCGGGAATGCGGATCGGGCCAGCGCGCGATATCGCCGGCCGCGAAAATGCCGGCGATGCTGGTCTCCAGATATTCGCTCACGCTGACGCCGCGGTCGGCCGCAAGCCCGGCGTGCTCGGCGAGTGCGAGGCGCGGCTTGACGCCGATGCCGACCACGACGAGATCAGCCTCGATGACGCCCCCGCTCTTCAGCGTGGCGCGGGTGCCGTCGAGCTTCTCCACGGTGTCCTTGAGATGGAAGATCACGCCGTTCTCTTCATGCAGCACGCGCACGAAGTCGCCCATGCCGGGGCCGAGCACCTTCTGCATCGGCCGTTCGTCCGGCGCGACCACGTGGACCTCGATCTTGCGCGCCCGCAACGAGGCCGCAACTTCAAGACCGATGAAGCTGGCGCCAATCACGAGCGCGCGCTTCGCGCTGCCTGCGGCCTTGATGATGGCGCGGCTGTCGGCGACGGAGCGCAAGGTGTGGACGTGGGGCTGGTCCGCCCCCGGAATTTGCAGCTTGACCGGCTCGGCGCCGGTTGCCAGCAGCAGCCGGTCGAACGGGAGCTTGTCGCCATTGCCCAGCGTGACGCTGCGCGTCTTCGCATCGATGGCGGAGACATTCGTGTTCAGCCGAAGATCGATGCCGGCGTCCTGATAATAGTCATCGCCCCGCAGCGGCAGCCAATCCTCCGGCGCGTTGCCGGCCAGATAATCCTTGGAGAGGTTGGGTCGGTCGACCGGCATCGCGCCGTCATTGCTGAGCATGGTGATCGCGCCGGCAAAACCCTCGCGGCGAAGCGTTTCGGCTGCCGCAAAGCCGGCCGCGCCGCCGCCGACAATGACGAATTTGTCCGGCGTCGGCGCACTGCGATGGGCCATCGACGGCTTGGCCGCTTCGCGCTTGCGCTGGACGGTGATCTTGTCCTGATCGCGCGTGACGTTCCATACCGCAAGCGCATTCAGCGCCGGCGGTCGCGTCGCCTCGCCTGATCGCAAGGAGAAGCAGGCATGATGCCAGGGGCAGCGGATGGTGTCGCCGACCACGAGGCCTTCGGCGAGCGGACCATGGTAGTGGCTGCAAGACGGCTCGATCGCAAAGATCTCGTTGCCGGCCTGCACCAGCAGGACATCCTCCTCGCCGACGTGACCGAGCAATTTGCCGTCCTTGAACTCGGTCAGCGCTACGCCCTTGGTCAGGTCGGGCCCGCTTGGCTTCTTGTCCTCGGTCATGGCGTCGCCTCCTTGCGGATCAGTCGTCCGAATTGGCCAGCCCCAGCAGCTCCTGACGCGTCAGCGCATTGTCGCGGAATACGCCGAGCATGCGGCTGGTGACGAGATCGGTCCCGGGCTTGTGCGCACCGCGCGTGGTCATGCAATGATGCGTCGCCTTGATGATGACGCCGACGCCTTCGGGCCTCAGCACGTCGTTGATGGTGTTGGCGATCTGCGCGGTCATCTTTTCCTGGATCTGGAGACGCTTGGCGTAGACGTCGACCACACGCGCGAGCTTGGAGATGCCGACGACACGGCCTTGCGGGATATAGGCGACCCAGGCGCGGCCGACGATCGGCGCCATGTGGTGCTCGCAATGGCTCTCGAAGCGAACGCCCCGCAGCACGATCATCTCGTCGTAGCCTTCGATCTCCTCAAAGGTCTTTTGCAGGATTTCGGTCGGATCCAGCGCATAGCCGGAAAAATATTCCTCGAAGGCGCGCGCGACGCGGTCCGGCGTCTCGCGCAGGCCATCGCGCGCGGGATCATCGCCGGCCCAGCGGATCATGGTCCGGATCGCCTGCTCGACCTCCGCCCGGTCAGGCCGAGCGCTCGGCGCCTGTGCGACCGCGACGCGTTCCAGCCTGCGCGCTTGTGACGTCATCGAAAACCTCCCCTGCAACGAGCCACAGACAGAAGCGGCCCCACAGCTTGGACGGCTGCGATTGGAAAAGGTTCCCAAGATCAGGAAAAATCGGAAGGTTGGGCAAATCGGCCGGTCGCTCCTGCGGAAGATTGTGCCGCGCACCAGCGCAAATGCACCGCTCGAAAGAACCCAATGCGCCCGCCTCAATCCGGAATGCTAAAGTAGAACGCGGCCCCCTTGCCGATTTCGGCGCTGGCCCAGATGCGCCCGCCGTGGCGCTGCACGATGCGCGATGCGATCGAAAGGCCTATCCCCGTGCCCTCGTACTGGTCGGAGTCGTGAAACCGCTGAAACGCCGCAAACAACTTGTCGGCCTGCTGCACGTCGAAGCCGGCTCCGTTGTCCCTCACGCAGTAGATTTTTTCGCCGCCTTCGGTCCAGCCGGTCACGGTGACCAGCGGTTTCTCCCGGGCACGGGTGAACTTGAAGGCGTTGGAGAGCAGATTGACGAGCACCTGCCGCAGCAGCGCTCGATCACCGACGCAGCCAGGAATTTCGCTCACATGGACCACGACCTCGCGGCTGCTGTGCTGCCGGCGCAGTTCGTCCACGATCTCGCGGACCAGCGCTCCGGCATCGACCGGCCCCTTCGACAAGGGCTGGCGGCCAAGCTGCGACAGACGCAACAATCCCTCGATCAGGCGCTGCATGTGCTCGCCGCCCGCCATGATGGCGCCGGCCAGCTTTCGCGGCTCGTCCGGCCATTGCGCGGCGTGATCCTCGATCAGCGTCTCCGCATACCCGACGATGACGGAGAGCGGACCGCGCAGATCGTGCGCGACGGAATAGGAGAATGCTTCGAGCTCCCGGTTCGCCGCCTCGAGCTCGCTGGTGCGCTCGCGCACGCGGGCCGCGAGCTCCGCATTCTCGCGGCGCAGGCGCTGCACCGCCAGCGCGCGCTCCAGCACGGGAATGACGGCGCTGAGCTTGAATGGCTTGAGAATGTAATCGAGCGCGCCCGCCTTCATGGCCTCGACGGCGGTCGCGATGGTTCCGTCGCCGGTCATGATGATGCCGACGAGACCCGGATCGGTCTCCTGCGCCGCCCGCAGCAGAGCGATGCCGTCCATATCAGGCATCATCAGATCGGCGAGCAGCAGGTCGCATCTGGCGTGCCGCAGCTCCGCCAGCGCGGCCTCGCCATTCGTGAATCCGACCGCATCGTAGTCGCCGTCCGGCAGCGTATCGCACAGCGCCTTCATCTGCGCCGCTTCGTCGTCAACCACGAGGATGCGAGCCCTCAAACCCGTCGTCGGCATCTTCTGCATCCTGCCCCCATCCGGTCTCACGCGCTGCCGGACCCGCAGCACCGGGCCAGCGCTTCCCGCAATTCGCGAAGCTTCGGCGGCTTGCTGAGGACGTGGTCGACATGCGGCGGAATGTCGTCTTCGGACGTGAGGCGCTTGCCCCAGCCGGTCAACATGATCACGGGCGTCGCGGGCGAGACGTTCTTGATCCCGCTCGCCACCTTGCGGCCGTCCACGTTGGGCATGCCGAGATCGGTGATGACGGCCGCGAAGGCCTCGCCGCGCTCGAAGGCGGAGCGGAACGCGGCGATTCCCGCAGCGCCGTCGTTGGCCGTCACGATGACATGCCCGTCGGATTCGAGCGTATTGCACAACGACCTGAGCAGGAGCGGGTCGTCGTCGACCAGCAGCAGGCGCAGTCGCGCCGGTCTGGCGGTCCCGTACCCGTCCTGCGACGGCGTGGCAGACGGCGCTTCAGGCACGGCAAAGTTCAGCGAGACGACCGTGCCGCGACCGACTTCGCTGTCGATGTCGACCTCGGCGTTATGACGCCTCGCGACACCATAGACCATGGCGAGGCCCAGTCCGGTGCCGCGCTCGCCCTTCGTGGTGAAGAACGGCTCGAGGCAGCGTCGGCGGGTCTCCTCGCTCATGCCGACGCCGTCGTCGCCCACCTCGACCCGCACCTGATCGTGGCCGTGCGCGCCGCGCAGCAGCATCGTACGCAGCGTCAGCGTGCCACCGCCCGGCAGCGCGTCGACGGCGTTGAAGATGAGATTGATCAGCGCTTCGCGGATCTCGCTCTCGACGCCCGAGACCGCGGGCAATTGCTCGGCGAGCTCGCTGCGCAACGTGATGACGGTTCCGCGGAGCTGCGGCATGTCGCTCCAGCGCGCCCGCGTCAGGTCGACGACCTGGCGCACGAGCTCGTTGAGCTGCACCGGCCTCAGCGTCAACTGCGGCTCGCGCTGCCGGTAGAACTCGCGCATGCGCGTGACGGTGTGGGCCACATCTTCGACCGCCCGCTGGATCGTCTCCAGATATTCGCGCGTGCGCGCGCTCAGGTTCGGCTCCACTTCGAGCAGGGATTGGGTATAGAGCGACACCGGCGAGAGCGCGTTGTTGATGTCGTGCGCGACGCCACTGGCCATCTGTCCGAGGGCGCGCAGCCGTTCCTGCTGCATCACGGCCTGCTGGGTCTGCCGCAAATCCTCGTAGGCCTGCTGGAGCGCGCCGTGGAGTTGCGCCTGGTGGGCGGCGAGCGCGACATGCTCGCTGAGCTGCCGCAGGAACTCGCATTCGCCGCTGCTGAAGCTTTCCTTCTCCTTTCGCGCCGCGACGAGGACCCCGAACACCCGGCTCTCGACCTGGAGCGGCGCCAGCACCATCGCGCGCAATCCGCCACGGGCAAGCCGTGTCGGAAACGGGAAGGATGATTGCGTGATGTCCGGCTCGTAGACGAGCTGACCCAGCACGCAGCGCGACAGGCCGTTTTCGTCGATGTCGATCCGCGCGCGCTCGGGCATCGCAAGCTCCAGCGCCAGCGCGCCGCTCTTGAGCCCCACGCATTCCACCGTCATCACGTGATCGACGGTATCGTGAAGGCACAGACTGGCGAAATCCACCGGCAGCTGGTCCTCGATACTGCGGACCGCCACCTGGAAAATGCTCTTGAGATCCTGCCGCTCGCCGATCGCGCGGGTGATCTGGTGCAACAGGCTCAACCGGGCGAGCTGGGCCTGGGCCTTCAGCTCCGCCTGCCGGCGCACGAGGATCTCGGATTCCAGGGCGTGGTTGGCGGAGGCGAGCTCTGCAGTCCGTTCGTCGACGCGTTGTTCCAGCTCCTCGTTCAAGCGCGCGAGCTGGGCTTCCGCCAGCATCCGCTCCAGCATGTCGGATGAAGCCATCTGCATGATCGTGAGCAGCAGGACGATGCGCCCCGCCACCTTGCCGAAATGAGCGACCATCGCCTCGGTGTCGTGCGGCGCCTGCGAATACAACATCGCGACGTGGCCGAGCAGAACGACAGCGCCCATCAGGGCCAGCGGCCGGAAAATACGGTCCGCCATACGTAGCCGCCAGCACAGGACGCAGGTGACCGCCCACAATGGCGGCGCCAGGATCAACACCGGACGGGTGATCTCCAAAAGGCCCGGAGGACGATATGGCGGAAGGCGCTGGAAGATCATGACCAGCAGCACGGCCACGACCGCCATGAACAGCGCAAACGCCGGCGTCCCGCCTCGATTCCGCCGCGACGACCAGATGGCGGCCAGGATTCCGATCGCGAGGATGTGGGCCGCCGGCGGCCATGTCGCCGGCCGGAGGAATTCCCGCAACTGCATGACGAACGCCAGCGATCCGGACCATTCCACGATCACCAGGACATGGAGGAACTCCAGGACGAAGGTCGCGCCGAAGGCGATCGCGAGCCGCTTGTAAAGCGGCTGCCCGATGCGGGCGCCGGTGCCCCAGAGCAGCAGCGTCAGCAGACCCGTGATGAGGGCCATGCTGGTATCCAGAATGGTGTGAAGTTCCGGATAGTCCCGTCGTCCAGCCGCAAGCAGCGTAGCACTGCCGACGCCGAAGGCGATCAGCACGCCAGCGACGCTGAACGACGAATTCGCGGTCCTGGTCGCCGGGCCCATATCGCCACCGCGGTAAGCATCGTTTCAGAGAACGGAACGATGCGAATCAAGGTCCGCAATTTTTCGCCTTTTTCTGCATCGCGCGCAATCTATACGTGCAGGGCGGGCCGAAAGTCTATTCCTGCCCCGCCGCGCGAACATCGAGCACGGCCCGCGCCCATTCGGCCGGCCGCTCCTGCGGCAGGTTATGACCGGCGCCTGCGAACACGCGCCGCTCGAAGAAGGCCTCGAACTTGGGCGCGTGATGGGCGGTGCCGGGATTGACGCCGTCACTGTCGCCGTCGATCGCAATCGTGGGAACGCCGACCTGTGGCTGCGCGGCGAGCTTCGCCTCGAACGCGGCATAGGCGGGATCGCCCTCGACCAACGCGTAGCGGTGGCGGTAGGAGTGGATCACGACGTCGACGAAATCAGGATTGTCGAACGACGCCGCACTTGTCTCGAACGTCGCATCGTCGAAGGCCCATGTCGGCGACCACATCGACCACAGCTGGCGCGCAAAACCCTTGCGGTTGCGCTCGAGCGCGCGGCGGCCGCGCTCGTTGTGGAAGAGATATTGATACCAGAGCGCCGCTTCCTCCGGCGGCGAGGCCGGCTCCATGGAACGGGCGATGTTCTGGATGTTGTAGGAATTGCCGGAGACGAGGCCGATCACGCGCTCGGGGTGCAGCACCGAGACGACACAGGCGGCGCGCCCGCCCCAATCATAGCCGCCGACGACCGCGCGCTCGATACGAAGCGCATCCATGAAGGCGAGCAGATCCGCGCCCAGCGCCGCCTGCTCGCCGGAGCGCAGCGTTGCAGCAGAACGAAACCGCGTCGGCCCGTAGCCGCGCAGCCAGGGCACCAGCACCCGTGCGCCGGCCTGTGCGATCAGAGGCGCGGTCTCGGCATAGGCGTTCACATCATAGGGAAAGCCGTGGCCCATGATGCAGGGCCAGCCGTCCGGCGCGCCGTATTCGCGATAGGCAATGTCGAGCACGTCCGTGGTGATGGTTTTTTGTTGCATGATTTGCTCACGGAGTTTTGCGCGATCGGCGCCGGACATCGCTCCGCTCGTCCGGGCTGCAAGGGCGCCCTACTTCTGCGGCCCTGACAGCGAGATTTCGCGCTCGGCACGGAAGACGTTGCTGTAGAGGTTGGCGATCCACTGCCGGCCGATCTCGGTCTTGTTGAGATAGCCGATCTCGGTCTGGATGTGCGGTGCGACGCTATTCCAGTAGAATTGTGGATAGCGATTCACGATGTCGGCCGGCGAGTCGTAGCCGAGCTGGCGATTGATGCCGACCTCCTCGAACTCGTAATAGAGCGCATTGGCCTTGCGCAGATAGTTGGGATCGCCGAGCTGGCCGATGAAGTCGGCGGCGCGCAGGATCGAGGCTTCGTCGTCGTACTCCTGACCCTCGCGGGCCGGGAAGCGGGTCCCTTCGATGGCCCGGGCAACCCGCTCGGGGTCGAGGCCGTTGACTGACGGCAGCCGCCGCCGCGCGAAAAGCTTCGAGCGGTCAACGTGATACATCATCAGGCTTGCATCCGAGGCGCCGCGCGGCAGCGACACCTTGGTGCCGGCCTCATCGATGATGAAGCCGTCTTCGTCGTCCTCGGGAAACAGGCCGCGGACATAGCCGATGTCGTGCGCAAGGCAGGCGATCAAGATATGGAGGTAGTCCTCCGCCTCAAGATGCGCATGGAGATTACGTCCCGTCAGGATGGCCTGAGCGGCGAGCGTCACCAGCATCGTATGCTCGATGTTGTGGTACAGCGCGTCGCTGTTGCCGATGCATTCCATCGCGGTGCGCGTCGCGCCCTCCATCACCCTTGCGGAGGGTTCATCGTACCTGCGGCGCATGAACGAGCCCAGCATCTTCTCCAGGGTTTCGGCCGCCAGTCTCGGTAACGTCATCATGGATGCGGCCCCGCTTGTCGGTGGTGTCCCACGCCAACTCCCGACGTCTCATTCGTGTCCTCGACGCAATGGCCAGCATAGCCCATCTTGGGCCAAGTGACCAAACCCCGGGACGAGATTACGGAAATATGTTTCTGGTTGTGCTGTGCGGCATCACGGTTGCGGCAGCAGCTCGGTATCCCTTGACGGCGGCCAACGGTTCGGCAAGGCCGCTTTATTCGACCAGCAGCACGTCCACGGCGACGCCGAGCTTCTGCTTCGGCGAGCCGACGATGATGCCGTCGACCGGCGAGACGTCGGAGAAGTCGCGCGCAACCGCGAGCACGATATGGTCGTTGGCAACGAGGAGATCGTTGGTCGGATCGAAATCGACCCAGCCAAGCTCCGCCCCGCACCACAGCGATACCCAGGCGTGGGTGGCGTCGGCACCTTGCAGACGCGGCTGACCCGCCGGCGGAATGGTGCGCAGATATCCGCTGACATAGGCCGCCGGCAGACCGAGCCCGCGCAGCCCCGCGATCATCACATGGGCAAAATCCTGGCAGACGCCATGACGCTTGTCGAAGACTTCGCCGAGCGGCGTCGAGATTACGGTGGCCTTGGGATCATAGCGGAATTCGGTGCGGATGCGATGCATGAGATCGACCGCGCCTTTGAGGATACCGACACCGGGCGCAAAGCTCGTCGCCGCGTAAGCACTGACCGGACGCAGCACCGGCACCAGCGGGCTCGCAAAGACATAGCCGACCGGCGAGGCAGGCCCGAGGCTCGTCGCCTCGAACGCGATGTCGCGGATGTTCTCCCACGGCGGACTTGCAGCATCGCGCGCCGGCGGCTTGCGCGAGATCGAGACACGCGAACGTGAATCGATGCGCAGATTGCGATGCGCGGCTTCGATCACCACGCTCTCGGTCAGCGTGCCGAAGAAATCGCGCCGGATATTTCGTTCGGCCGGGCGCGGACGGATCTCGACATGGTGCGAGATCAGCTCCTGGCCATTGCCGCCTCTCGGCTCCAGCCGCAGCGTGCAGCGGGCAAAGCTGACCGGGCTCTCGTATTCGTAGGTGGTGACGTGCCGGATGTCGTAGATCACGCCAACCCCGTCAGCTTTTCCGGCCGGCTGGCATTGGGACCATGCGGGAAGTAGTGCAGCCCGATCGCCTCGGCGAGGCTGAGCAGGTCCTGCTCCAGCGAGAACAGCGTCTTGACCTCGAGCTTCTCGGCCTCGGCGGTGGCCAGCATCGCCTGCACCGCGACCGCGAGCCGCTGCGGCTGCTCGATCAGGCCGTGCTCCTTCAGGCTCGGCAAGGCCGCGATGTGCTCGTTCAGCGTCGTCACCTGGAACGCCACCGAGCGCGGATTATAGGGATCGAGCACGGCGAGGTCGCGCACCGGTGCCAGGATCGGCGCCAGCAGATAGCGCGAGCGATAGCTGATCTGGGAATCCACCAGCGTCAGCAGGATGTCGAGATCCTCATCGCCGGCTTCGTCATAGGCAAACTGGCGCGCGAAACGCGTGGTGTTGATGGCGCGCTCGGTGCGGCGGCCGATATCGAGGAAGCGCCAGCCGGCGGCGCGGTTCATGTTCTCCTGCGCAAGGCCTGCGAAGCTTGCAAGCTCCTGCAACGTCAGCTCGGCCGCACTCACCACGCTGTCGTCGTCCTCGACCTCGTAAGCGAGGCGCTCGGCCATCTCGGTGATGACCTGCCAGGCATCGGGCGACAGCCGCTCGCGCAAGGATGTCGCGGTGCGCTGTGCCGCGCGCACCAGCGACAGCGCCGAGCCGAAACGCGCCTCGCTCTGCAGCGCTTCGGCGACGATGCGCCCGGGCGCCGTGCGCGAGGCTTGCGAGATCGCGCCCCAGGCCACCAGCAGGCGCTGGATGCGCTCGGCCGATTGCAGCGAGGCCGCGGTGCCCTTGTTGGGCCCGCTCGGCGAGCCCAGCGCGCGCACCAGCCGCAGCGTCGCCTCGGCGCGTTCGAGATAGCGGCCGAGCCAGAACAGATTGTCGGCGGCACGGCTCGGCAGCACGCCGGCGATGCGGCGGATGCGCACCTTGTCGGTCGCCGGCAGCAGCGTCGCGGTCGAGACCTTCTTGTCCGAGACGACCCAGACGTCGGCGGCGCGGGCGCCGTCGCCCATCGACACCGCGCGTGCATCCGCCTTCTCGGCGATGCGGCAGAAGCCGCCGGGCATGATGGCCCAGCCGTCGGGCGTGGCGGCCGCGAACACGCGCAGCACGAAGGGACGCGGCGTGAGCTGCCCCTGCTCCCACACCGGCATGGTCGAAAGCCGCACCACCTCCTGGCCGACATAGTCCATGCCGCGCGCATTGATGGCGTCGACCAGGCGCTGGCGCCCACCGGCGTCGAGCTCGCTGGCGAGCACCGGACCGTTGCTGTCGAAGCCGGGCACGCCGCGGCGGTAAGCGCCTTCGATCGCGACCTCGTCGAGCCGCGACAATATCTCGTCACGCGCGGTGCGCTGGCCGCACCACCAGGTCGCGATGTGCGGCATCTTCAACTCTTCGCCGAGCAGGCGACGGCTGAGCGCCGGCAGGAAGCCGAGCAGCGCGCGCGCCTCCAGCACGCCGGAACCCGGCATGTTGGCGACGACGACGCCGTCCTTGCGCAGCACGTCGATCAGACCGGGTACGCCGAGATGCGAGGAGGCATCGAGCTCGAGCGGGTCGAGCGAATTGGAATCGACGCGGCGCAAGAGCACGTCGAGCCGCTTCAGCCCCGCAACCGTGCGGATGTGGATGCGGTTGTCGCTGACGGCGAGATCATCGCCCTCGACCAAGAGGAAGCCGAGATAGCGTGCCAGCGTCGCGTGCTCGAAATAAGTTTCGCTGAAACTGCCGGGGGAGAGCACGCCGATGCGCGGCTCGTCGCGATCGGCGCGTGCGCGAAGCGAGTCGCGAAACGCCTCGAAGAAGGGCGCGACGCGCGGCACGTTCATCGATTTGTAGAGATCGGAGAAGGCGCGCGAGAGCACCAGGCGGTTCTCCAGCGCATAGCCCGCGCCCGACGGCGCCTGGGTGCGGTCGCCGAGCACCCACCAGCGGCCGTCGGGCCCGCGCCCGACATCGGCGGCATAGAGCGAGAGGTAGCGCCCGCCCGGCGGCTCGACGCCACAGACGGGGCGGAGATATTCGGGACTGCCCGCGATCGCGGCCGCCGGCAGCGCGCCTTCCGCAACCAGCCGACCGTCGCCATAGATGTCGCGCAGCACGAGCTCGAGCAACTCGGCGCGCTGGGTGATGCCGGCGGACAATTGCTTCCAGTCGGCCTCGTCGATCAGTAGCGGCAGATGGCTGATCGACCACGGCCGGTCGGCGCTGTCGCCGGGCGCACGATAGGTGACGCCGGCTTCGCGGAGGTGACGGTCGGCCATGCCGAAGCGACGCTCGACCTCGTCGGGCGCCAGCGCGCCGAAGGCGTCGAAAAAGCGGCTCCAGACGGCGCGCGGGGCGCCGTCGGGTCCCAGGAACTCGTCGGGAATGCCGGGCAGGCGGCGATAGTCGCGGACCCATTGCGCGAGGCGGCGCTGGCCTTCACGCGGGCCTTGGGCCTTACCGGCCTGGTCGTTCTCTTCGGCTGCGCCCTCGCCCATGCGCCTCTCCCTGCCCCACCATCATACTCATTGCAGGAGCGGGGTCCGCAAGTCGAGGGTCAGCGGAAACTCATTTGTGCGTTCCTCGGGCGGCGGCTGCATCGGGCCCGGGGTATGGCCGTGGTCCTGGAAGCGCGCCAGCCGCCGCGCCTCGGCCTCGTAGGTGTTCACAGGCTTGGTTTCGTAGCTGCGCCCGCCGGGATGGGCGACGTGATAGACGCAGCCGCCGAGCGAGCGGCCGTTCCAGGTGTCGATCAGGTCGAAGGTCAGGGGCGCGTGGACCGGAATGGTCGGGTGCAGGCCGGAGGCGGGCTGCCAGGCCTTGAAGCGGACGGCGGCCACGGCTTCGCCGGAGCGGCCGGTCGCGGTCATCGGCAGGCGGCGGCCGTTGCACGTGATGATGTGGCGGCCTTCGACGAACCCCTCCGCCTTGACCTGAAGACGCTCGACCGAGCTGTCGACATAACGCACCGTGCCGCCACCCGAGCTCTCCTCGCCCAGCACGTGCCAGGGCTCCAGCGCCTGGCGCAGCTCCAGCGTCACGCCGCCATGATGGATGCGGCCGAAGGCGGGGAAGCGGAATTCGAGCTGGGCCAGATACCATTCCGGATCGAACGCATAGCCGGAGTGCTTCAGCTCGGAGAGCACGTCCTGGAAATCTTCCCAGATGAAGTGCGGCAGCATGAAGCGGTCATGCAGCGCGGTGCCCCAGCGCACGAACTTGCCGGTCTGCGGCTCGCGCCATAACTTTGCGATCAGTGCGCGGATCAGGAGCTGCTGCGCCAGCGACATGCGCGGATCTGGCGGCATTTCAAGCGCGCGGAATTCGACGAGACCGAGCCGCCCGGTGGTCCCATCGGGTGAATAGAGCTTGTCGATGCAGATCTCGGCGCGATGGGTGTTGCCGGTGATGTCGACGAGCAGATGCCGGAACAGCCGGTCCACCAGCCACAGCGGCGTCTGGGTGCCCGGCGGCGGCACGTGCGAGAGCGCGATCTCGAGCTCGTAGATGCTGTCGTGACGGGCCTCGTCGATGCGCGGCGCCTGGCTGGTCGGGCCGATGAACAGGCCGGAGAAAAAATACGACAGTGACGGATGCCGCTGCCAGTATAGCACGAGACTCTTGAGCAGATCGGGCCGGCGCAGGAACGGCGAGTCCTGCGGCGAGGAGCCGCCGATCACGACATGGTTGCCGCCGCCCGTGCCGGTGTGGCGGCCGTCGACCAGGAAGCGGTTGGCGCCGAGGCGAATCTTTGCGGCATCCTCATAAAGCCCGACCGTGATGTCGACCGCCTCGCGCCAGTTCTTCGCCGGCTGGACGTTGACCTCGATCACGCCGGGGTCAGGCGTCACCTTGATGACCTCGATGCGCGGATCGAACGGCGGCGGATAGCCCTCGACATGGACCTGGAGCTGCATTTCCTCGGCGGTCGCTTCGAGCGCAGCGATCATCTCGAGATAATCCTCGATGCGCTCGACCGGCGGCATGAAGGCGCAGAGCACGCCGTCGCGGGCCTCGATCGACAGCGCAGTACGCACCGGGACGGACGTGTTGAGATGCTCGGGCTCGAGCCGCGGCGGCGATTCAGGGCGCGCCGGGAGGGTGAACACCGGCAACTTGCCCCGCGCCTCCATCGGGTCCTGTTCGACGATGTAAGGGTATTGGTTGGGCGGGACGTAGCCGAGCGAGTCGAGTGGCAGGCGCAGGCCGAGCGGCGAATCGCCCGGCATCAGGAACAGGTGATTGCGCCGGAGCTGCCAGCGCTCGCTGCGCCAGCGCGGCGGCGCGTTCCAGCGCTGCACCGGCAGCACGAAGCCGCGCGGCGTGTTGAGGCCCTCGTCGAACACCCGCGCCATGCGCGCGCGGGCCTCCGGATCGGATAATTTGGAATCGGACGGATCGACGTTGACGGGAAGCTCGGCCTCCTTCTGGAGCCAGTAGGCGGTGTCCTCATAGGCCGGCATGATGTAGCCGGGATCGAGCCCAAGCCGCGCCGCCGTGCCCTCCACGAAGGTCTCGGCGTCCTTCACCTCGGCGCGGCGCGGGTTCTCGATCTTGGCGATCAGATCCGCGTTCTTCCAGATCGGCACGCCGTCCTTGCGCCAGTACAGGCCGAAGGCCCAGCGCGGCAGGCTTTCGCCCGGATACCATTTGCCCTGGCCGTAATGCAGCAGGCCGCCGGGCGCGAAGCGCGTCCGCAGGCGGCGGATCAGATCGTCGCCGAGCGCGCGCTTGGTCGGACCGACGGCCTCGGTATTCCACTCGGCCGCTTCGAGATCGTCGACCGAGACGAAGGTCGGCTCGCCGCCCATGGTGAGCCGGACGTCCTGCGCGGCGAGATCGCCGTCGACCTGTTCGCCGAGATCGTTGAGCCGCGTCCAGGACTCGTCGGAAAACGGCTTGGTGATGCGCGGTGCCTCGCGGATGCGCTTCACGCTCATGTCGAATTCGAACTCGACCTCGGCAAAGCCGGCACCGCCCGAGATCGGCGCGGCCGAGCGATAATGCGGCGTCGCGGCAACCGGGATGTGCCCCTCGCCTGCGAGCATGCCGGAGGTGGCGTCGAAGCCGATCCAGCCTGCGCCCGGCAGATAGACCTCGGCCCAGGCGTGCAGATCGGTAAAGTCGTTCTCGACTTCCGGCGGTCCCTCGATCGGATCGATGTCGGGACGGATCTGGATCAGGTAACCGGAGACGAAGCGCGCCGCGAGACCGAGATGACGCAGCGTCTGGATCAGGAGCCAGGCGGAGTCGCGGCACGAGCCGGCACCGGAGGCGAGCGTCTCCTCCGGCGTCTGCACGCCGGGCTCCATGCGGATGATGTAACGGACGTGCTTCTGGAGCTCGCGATTGAGGTCGACCAGGAAGTTGACGGTGTTCGGGGCTTCGTGCGGGATGGTGTCGAGAAATTTCGCGAACAGGCGATCGGGCTTGACGGTCTCGAGATAAGGCGCGAGCTCCGTCTTCAGGTCCTTCGGATAGTCGAACGGAAAGCTGTCGGCGTAGGGCTCGACGAAGAAGTCGAACGGGTTGACCACGGTCATCTGCGCCGTGAAGTCGACCTCGAATTTCAGCTCGGTCGTCTTCTCCGGGAAGACGTAGCGGGCGAGCCAATTGCCCTGCGGGTCCTGCTGCCAGTTCACGAAATGATTGGCCGGCGTGACCTTGAGCGAATAGCTCAGGACCGGCGTGCGCGTATGCGGCGCCGGCCGCAGCCGAATGGTCTGCGGACCAAGATCGATCGGGCGGTCGTATTTGTAGTGCGTGACGTGGTGTAATGCGACGTAGATCGACACGGGGTGCGGTGCTCCAGCAGCTTTTTTGAGCAGAACACCTGATGTCAGCGCGATCAAGCACTAACAACGGGCAGACCGTGCCTATGCAAGGTGCGGGCCGATCTCGTTTATGTCGTTATCCGGTACGGCGACGGTCTTACGCCGCCGAGGTCAGTACAGTAGGGTGGGCAAAGCGAAGCGTGCCCACGGCTTCTGTTGCGTGGGCACGGCGCAAGTGCGCCTTTGCCCACCCTACGATTCCGAGCCAACGGATCGAGCCCCCTCACCCGCTGCCATCGCGTCGCGCTTTTCGTTGAGGCCCCTAAGCCGCCGAGGTCAGCCGCTGCAAAAACTGCGTCACCTCGCGCCGCAGCGTCTCGACTTCGCCGTGGACGCGTTCGGAGGCACTGTTGACGCGGCTGGCGACGCGGCCGGTGTCGGCGGCGGCTTCGCTGATGCCGGTGACGTTGGAGGAGACCTGCGAGGTGCCCGCCGACGCCTCCTGGACGTTGCGGGCGATCTCGCGGGTCGCAAGGCCCTGCTGCTCGATCGAGGTCGCGATCGAGGCGGTGATGCCGTTGATCTCGGCGATGGTCTGCGCGATCGCCTCGACGGCCGCGACCGAATTGGTGGTCGATTGCTGCATCTCGCCGACCTTGGCGCCGATCTCTTCCGTGGCCTTCGCGGTCTGGTTGGCGAGGTTCTTGACCTCGGAGGCTACCACCGCGAAGCCGCGGCCGGCCTCGCCTGCCCGCGCCGCCTCGATGGTGGCATTGAGCGCCAGGAGATTGGTCTGCGAGGCGATCTCGCTGATCAGCTTGACGACGTCGCCGATCCGCAACGCGGCGTCCGCGAGCGTGCGGATCTCGTTGCCGGCGCGATTGGCTTCGGTCACTGCGCGGCCCGTGCTCGTGCTCGAGCCCGCCACCTGGCGGCCGATCTCGGCGATCGAGGATGCGAGCTGCTCGGCGGCGCTGGCGACGGTCGCGACATTGCGCGAGGCCTGGTCGGAGGCGGTGCGCACGCCCGAGGTCTGCCGGCTGGTCTTCTCGGCCGCGGCCGCCATCTGGCCGGCGTCGGCTTCGAGATCGGTCGCAGCGCCCATCAGGGTGCCAGCAACGCCGTCGAGATGCGTGCCGAACTGCTTGGCGAGATCCGCGATCTCGACGACGCGGCGGCCGAGGCTGTCGGTGCCGGAATTGATGACGGTGGCCGAACGGCGGAACGAGCCGGGCAGTCCGCGCGCGAGGATCTTTCGGAAATACTTGCCGCGGCTGGCATAGTCCATCGACGCCGAAGCCTCGCGCAAATAGGCGTCGGTGATGTCGAGCATGTCGTTGACCGACTTCTGGATCGACCCGATCCGTCCGGCCTGACGGTTGCTCAGGATGCGCGCTTCGAGATCGCCGCGCGCCGCCTTGCGGCAGACATCGGCGACCTCATCGACGGCCACTGCCGTGCGATGCTGGCACCAGACGGCGATGCCGAGCAGCGCGATCGTCGCGCCGGGCAGCGCTGCACTGGCGATTCCGGTCACGCCGAGAAGCGAGAGGACGAACGCAACGACAGCAAGAACACACGCGAGCGCGGTCGCTCCCTGCGCCTTAGAGAGAGAGCACAAATTCATCGTAACCGACACCTTGTTGCTTCAAGAGTCCGACCATCGCATCGAAGCTCGCATGCATGCCGTCCTTGGCATTGGCGTGCCGCGCCTCTTCCGCGCACAGCGTCCGGTAGATCGGCTTGATGCGCTCGATCTGCGCCGGATCGGGCTTGCGCCGGTTGGAGTGATAGCCGACGACATTGCCGCGCTCGTCGAAGGTCGGCGTGACGTGGGCGAACACCCAGTAATGGCTGCCGTCCTTCGCCAGGTTGACGACGTAGGCGAAAATCTCCTGCTTCGACTGAAGCGTGTCCCAGAGCAGCTTGAAGACGGCGCGCGGCATGTCGGGATGGCGGATCAGGCTGTGGGGCGCTCCCATCAGCTCGGCGTAGGAGTATTTCGCCATGCGGATGAAGACGTCGTTGGCGTAGGTGATGCGGCCCTTGAGATCGGTCTTCGACACGATCAACTCCTCCTCACCGAGGAGATTTTCCACGCCGGTCGGCCGTATCGCACGCGTCATCGTTGACGAATCCTGTCGAAGGGCGAACGCCCCCGAAAGGAGTCGAGCTCGCATCGCTTAAGGATTACGGCAAGAACTGTTAATCATGCGTGAGCACAGGAACCCGTGCGGTGGCATGACACCTACGTATGACTACGTAGAGGCGCTGCTCGTCCTGCATATTCCCGCAACGAGACGCACGACGCGCCGGCGATCACATCGTCGCCCCTAATACCCAGGGCGCGAACTCGGCACCGCCGAAATCAAAACTCTCGCTCTTGGTGGGCTGGCCCGAAGCCGTTTTCAAAATGAGCTCGAAGATGCGCTGGCCGCACTGCTGGACGCTCTCTTCGCCTTCGAGGATGGTGCCGCAATTGACGTCCATGTCCTCTTCCATGCGCTTGTACATGGGCGTGTTGGTGGCGAGCTTGATCGACGGCGCCGGCTTGCAGCCGAACACGCTGCCGCGCCCCGTCGTGAAGCAGACCAGATTGGCTCCCCCCGCGACCTGCCCCGTCGCCGCGACAGGGTCGTAGCCGGGCGTGTCCATGAACACGAAACCCTTCTTGGTGATGGGCTCGGCGTAGCGCAGCACCTCGACGAGGTTGGTGGTGCCGGCCTTCGCCATCGCGCCGAGCGACTTTTCCAGAATGGTGGTGAGACCGCCCGCCTTGTTGCCGGGGCTCGGATTGGCGTTCATCTCGGCGCCTTCGCGCGTCGTGTATTCGTCCCACCAGCGCATCAGATCGACCAGCTTCTCGCCTACCTCGCGGCTGACGGCGCGGCGCGTCAAGAGATGCTCGGCGCCGTAGGTCTCGGGCGTCTCCGACAGGATCACGGTGCCGCCGTGACGCACGATCAGATCGCTGGCGGCGCCCAGCGCGGGGTTGGCGGACACGCCGGAATAGCCGTCCGAGCCGCCGCATTGCAGCGCCACGGTGAGCTCGCTCACCGGCACGGACTCGCGCGTCACCTTGTTGGAGTCAGCCAGCGCCTCGCGCACGAAGGCAATGCCCGCCTCCACCGTCTTGCGCGTGCCGCCGACCTCCTGGATGTCCATCGCGCGCAGGCGTCCGGCGAGCTTCTGCTCTTCCATCAGGCCGCCGATCTGGTTCACCTCGCATCCGAGGCCGAGCACGATCACATGAGAGAAGTTCACGTGCCGTGCATAGCCGCCGAGCGTGCGGCGGAGCAGCGCGAGCGGTTCATTCTGCGTCATGCCGCAGCCGGTCTTGTGGGTCAGCGCGACCACGCCATCGACATTGGGGAAATCGGCCAGCGGATTGTCGCCGGTGAACGGATTCTTCTTGAAGACGTCGGCGACGAGGCTTGCGACATGCGCGCTGCAATTCACCGAGGTGAGGATGCCGATATAGTTGCGCGTGGCGACACGACCGTCCGGACGGCGGATGCCTTCGAAGGTCGCCGGCAGGTCGAAGTTCGGCGTCGGCTTGACGTCGGCGCAATAGGCATAGTCCTTGGCGAAATCGCCCATGCCGCAGTTCTGCACGTGCACATGCTGGCCCGGCGCGATCGGAATGGTCGCAAAGCCGATGATCTGGCCGTAGCGGATCACTGGCTCCCCAACCGCGATCGGCTTGATCGCGACCTTGTGGCCGGAGGGAATGCGCTCGACCGTGCTCACGCCGTCGGCGACCACCGTCCCCGGCGGCAGGCTGGCGCGCGCGATCAGCACGCCATCATCGGGATGCAGGCGGATGACGGGGCTGATGGTCATGGCGAAACTCCTTCGGAGGCGAATAGCGAGTAGTGAGTAGCGAATGGAAAAAGGGGAGCAGCACCATTCGCTACTCCCCATTCGCCATTCGCGAGTGTCTTAGGCCTTGCCGGCCGAATCCTTGCGGGTCGCATTGACCTGCATCTTGGCGTAGGTCGTCATCAGGCCGACCTCGTTCGAGAGCGTCACCAGCTTGAAGCCCATGTTGATGGCGCGCGCCGCACCTTCGGCGCCGCTGCAATGGATGCCCGGGTTGAGGCCGCGCTTGCCGCATTCCTTGATGATCTTCTCGTAGATCGCGAGGATCTCGGGCTCGCTGCGGTCGAGCTTCGGCTCGAGGCCGTAGGAGAAGCCGAGGTCGGACGGGCCGATATAGACGCCATCGATGCCCTCGACGTCGAGGATCGCTTCCATGTTCTCGACCGCGGTCTTGGTCTCCATCATCGGCAGCAGGATGGTGTCGGCATTCGCGGTCTTCTGGTAGGAACCCGCGGTGCCGTACATGCCGGCGCGGATCGGGCCGTTGGAGCGGACACCCTGCGGCGGATATTTGGAATAGGAAACAAGGTTCCTGGCTTCCTGCGCCGTGTTGACCATCGGGCAGATCACGCCATAGGCGCCGCCGTCGAGCACCTTGCCGATGATGCCGGGCTCGTTCCAGGGCACGCGGACCATCGGGGTCACCGGATGCTTGTCCATCGCCTGGAAGCACTGCACCATCGACAGATAATCCTGGACGCCGTGCTGCATGTCGACGGTGACGCTGTCGAAGCCGCATTGCGCGATCATCTCGGCCGAGAAGCCGGAGGGTATAGCCAGCCACGCGTTGACCACGGCCTTGCCCGACTTCCAGATTTCCTTGACCTTGTTCGCCACGTTGCCTTCCTTCTTTGTTGTTTGGGTCGCCACTGTTTGAGTCGTCGTTATTTGGACCATCGTCACCCTGACGAGCGCCCGCGACAGTACGATCCAGCTGTTACCGCGATCCGGGGCGCCGCGCTACGCTCGCAATGGCGCAAGACCTATGCGCTCGCCCTCTGGATGAGCCTGGGCCGCACTTTGAGCGAAAAATCGCCCGCATGTCCATGGCTCCCGGGACACGGGCGCGCATATCTGCTTTCATTCCTCGGCACTTGCCTCCTCGCCGGCGCCGAGCCCCGCAAGACTCTGTTCGAGCTCGCCGAGCATCTCCTGCAACTCGGCGAGCTTGCGCGCGCCAAAGCGTCGCGTGATCTCCGCATAAATCGCCTCCGAGGACGGCGCGACCGAGGCCATCAGCTTCACGCCCTCTTTCGAGATCGAGACCATGCTGCGGCGCTGGTCGGTCTTCGCGGTCTTGCGCTCGATCAGATTGCGCGCCTCGAGGTCGCGCAGGATGCGCGACAGGCTCGGCCCGAGCAGGAATGCCGTGCGCGCGAGTTCCGTGACCTCGGCCGCTTCGATGGCCGCCAGCGCGCGGAGGATGCGCCATTGCTGCTCGGTCAGCCCGTGCTCGCGCAGCGAGGGGCGAAACTGCCGCATCACGGCCTCGCGCGCCCGCAGCAGCGACATCGGCAGCGAGCGCGAGAAGTCGCGCATCGGCACCTGCCGTGCAGCCGGCGCGCTTCCGTTGGCGGGATCAGCCTGTCTCTTCGTCATGACGCCCTTTCAGACCACAGAATGTTTGCAGTGCAGCAAGCCCGAATTGTGTTTGACGCATTCACTTAACATGTTAAGTATCTCCGACACCACGATTTCGATAGACCACCAATGGCGCTTTCCAACCACGATATCCAGGCTTGCGCGAGCCGTCTGCATCAGGCGGAGAAGACCCGCGTGCAGATCCGGCAGCTCTCGCAGGATTTTCCTGACATCAGCATCGCTGACGCCTACGCGATTCAGAAGGCGTGGGTCGACCTCAAGATCGCCGAGGGGCGGATCGTCAAGGGCCACAAGATCGGCCTCACCTCGAAGGCGATGCAGAGCGCGCTCAATATCGACGAGCCCGATTCCGGCGTGCTGCTCGACGACATGTTCTTCGCCGATGGCGGGCTCGTTCCGACCGAGCGCTTCATCGCGACGCGCGTCGAGGCCGAGCTCGCCTTCGTCATGAGCAAGCGGCTCTCGGGACCGAACTGCACGCTGTTCGATGTGCTCAACGCCACCGACTTCGTCGTGCCGGCGCTGGAAATCCTGGACACGCGGATCGAGCGCGTCGATCCCAAGACGAAAGCGACGCGAAAGATCTTCGACACCATCGCGGACAACGCCGCGAATGCCGGCATCGTGCTCGGCGGACGGCCGATCCGTCTGCTGGACGCCGACCTGCGCTGGATCGGCGCGCTGTGTTTCAGGAACGGTCAGCTCGAGGAGACGGGCCTTGCCGCCGGCGTGCTCAATCATCCCGCAACAGCCGTGGCCTGGCTTGCGAACAAGATCGCGCCGCTCGGTCTCGCGCTCGAACCGGGACAGGTCGTGCTCGCGGGGTCCTTCATCCGTCCGATCGAGACCCGCAAGGGCGACACAATTCAGGCCGATTATGGCGCCTACGGCTCGGTGAGCTGCTACTTCGCGTAAAGCAACAAGACGACACAGGGAGTGAAACCGCGATGCCGCATTTCACCATCGAATATTCGGCCAATCTCGACAGCCGTCTCGACATGAAGCTGCTGTGCGAGGTCGTGCGCAAGGCGGCGGTCGAGACCGGCATCTTCCCGCTCGGCGGCATCCGCGTTCGCGCGATCAGGTGCGAGCATTACGCGATCGCCGATGCGCGGCAGGATTACGGCTTCCTCGACATAGTGCTGCGCATCGGCGAAGGCCGCGACCTTCCCACGCGCCAGATAGCCGGCGAGCACGTCTTCCAGGCGTTGTCAAAACATCTCGATCCCGTCTTCGCCGCCAGCAAGTTCGCTTTGTCGTTCGACATGCAGATCAACGACAAGGACACCAGTTGGAAACGCAACAACATCCACGACGCCCTGAAAGTGGAAGCCGCACATGGATAAGCCCACACCGAAAACCGACGTCTTCCAGGCCAACCGCGACCGCGCCGCGCCGCTGCTGAAGACGCTCCGTGCCGACGGCATCGGCCATTTCATCGACGGCAAGACCGTCGCCGCGATCTCCGGCGAGACCTTCGAGACGAAGTCGCCGGTCGACGGCGCCACGCTTGCGAGCGTCGCCCGCGGCAATGCCGAGGACATCGACGCCGCGGCCACGTCCGCTGCCCTCGCCTTCAAATCCTGGCGCGACATGGGGCCGGCGATGCGGCGCAAGCTGCTGCATCGCGTTGCCGACGCCATCGAGGACAATGCCGACGACATCGCCGTGCTCGAATGCATCGACACCGGCCAGGCCTATCGCTTCATGGCCAAGGCCGCGATCCGCGCCGCCGAGAATTTCCGCTTCTTCGCCGACAAATGCGCCGAGGCGCGCGACGGCCAGAACACGCCGAGCGACGAGCACTGGAACGTCTCGACGCGCGTGCCGATCGGCCCGGTCGGCGTGATCACGCCGTGGAATACGCCGTTCATGCTCTCGACCTGGAAGATCGCCCCTGCGCTGGCGGCCGGCTGCACCGTCGTGCACAAGCCGGCCGAATGGTCGCCGGTGACGGCTTCCATTCTGGCGAAGCTCGTCAAGGAAGCCGGCGTGCCCGACGGCGTGCTCAACACCGTGCACGGCTTTGGCGAAGAGGCCGGCAAGGCGCTGACCGAACACCCCGCCATCAAGGCGATCGGCTTCGTCGGCGAGAGTGCGACGGGCTCGGCGATCATGGTTCAGGGCGCGCCGACGCTGAAGCGCGTGCATTTCGAGCTCGGCGGCAAGAACCCCGTGATCGTGTTCGACGATGCCGATCTCGATCGCGCGCTCGATGCCGTCGTGTTCATGATCTACTCGCTCAACGGCGAGCGCTGCACCTCGTCGAGCCGCCTGCTGATCCAGCAGAGCATCGCCGAAAAGTTCATCGAGAAGCTGACCGCGCGCGTGAAGGCGCTGAAGGTCGGCCATCCCCTCGATCCCGCGACCGAGATCGGGCCGCTGATCCACGAGCGGCACCTGGCAAAGGTGTGCTCCTATTTCGACGTCGCGCGGCAGGACGGCGCGACCATCGCGGTCGGCGGCAAGGCGTATGATGGTCCGGGCGGCGGACATTATGTCGAGCCGACCCTGGTGACCGGCGCGCACGGCAAGATGCGCGTGGCGCAAGAGGAGGTGTTCGGCCCCTTCCTGACCGTGCTGCCGTTCAAGGACGAGGCGGACGCGATCGAGATCGCCAACGACATCCGCTATGGCCTCACCGGCTATGTCTGGACCAACGACGTCGGTCGCGCACTCCGCGTCGCCGACGCGCTGGAGGCCGGCATGATCTGGCTGAACTCGGAAAACGTCCGCCATCTGCCGACGCCGTTCGGCGGCATGAAGGCCTCCGGCATCGGCCGCGACGGCGGCGATTACTCGTTCGACTTCTACATGGAAACCAAGCACGTCTCGCTGGCGCGGGGCACGCACAAGATTCAGAAGCTGGGAATCTGACGCTCGCTGTTCCGAGGGGAAACGCACATGCCCGTACCGCAACACATCTTCGAGCCGCCGTTCAACATCATCCGCTCCAGCCACGTCGTGCTCGACGTGACCGATCTGAAGCTGAGCCGCGAATTCTACGAAACCACCGTCGGTCTGCATGTCGAGGATGCCGACGACAACGTCGTCTATTTGCGCGCCGCCGAGGAGCATCAGCACCACTCGCTGGTGCTGCGCAAGGCGGCCGCGCCTGCCTGTAACAGGCTCGGCTTCAAGGTCGGCAATGACGGGGATCTCGACAAGGCCGCAAAGTTCCTGTCCGAGAACGGCCTTGGCTACGGCTTCGTCGACCAGCCGTTCCAGGGCCGCACGCTCCAGTTCACCGATCCCTTCGGCTTCCAGATCGAGCTCTATGCGTCGATGGACCGGCGGCCGCATCTCTTGCGCCGCTACGATCTCTACAGGGGCTGCCACCCGCAGCGGCTGGATCATTTCAACGTCTTCGCCGCCGAGGTGCAGGACACGGTCGAGTTCTACGCCCGGCTCGGCTTCCGTCTCACTGAATACGCCGAGGAGGACGGGCCGAACGGCCGCATTGCCGCGGCCTGGATGCATCGCAAGGGCAACGTCCACGATTTTGCGATCACCAACGGCAAGGGCCCGCGGCTGCATCACTTCGCCTATTGGACGCCGACGGCGATGAACATCATCCATCTCTGCGACGTCATGGCCTCGCAGGGTTTTGTGAAGAACATCGAGCGCGGCCCCGGCCGCCACGGCATTTCGAACGCGTTCTTCCTCTATGTGCGCGATCCCGACGGACACCGGCTCGAACTCTACACCAGCGACTACTTCACAGGCGATCACGACCACGAGCCGCTGCGCTGGTCGCTGCGCGATCCGCGCCGCCAGACGCTGTGGGGCGCACCCGCCCCGCGCTCCTGGTTCGAGCAGGGTTCGCCCTTCGCAGGGCAGGCCGTGCGTGAGCCGAAGTTCGTGGCCGACGTGCTGGTGGCTGACTGATGAAGCTCCCTCGCCTCGCCACCTATTCCGTCAAGGGTGATGTCAGCTACGGCGCCGTCCTGGAGGGCGGCATCGTCGATCTCTCCAAGCGCTACGCAAAGGACTATCCGACGCTGCGTGAGCTCATTGCGGCCGGCAAGCTCGTGAGCTTTGCGGAAGAAGCCGCCGGCCGCGCGCCGGATCATGCGCTCGGCGACATCACGTGGCTGCCGCCGGTGCCCGCGCCGGAAAAGATCATCTGCATCGGCGTCAACTACCCTGATCGCAACGCCGAGTACAAGGATGGCCAGGACGCACCGAAATATCCGAGCATGTTCATGCGCTCGCCCCGCTCCTTCGTCGGCCACGACACGCCGCTGGTGCGCCCGCGCGCATCAAGCCAGCTCGACTATGAAGGCGAGATCGTGCTGGTGATCGGCAAGGCCGGCCGGCGCATTGCAGAAAGCGCCGCGCTCGATCACATCGCCGCGCTCACGCTCTGCAACGAGGGCTCGGTGCGCGACTGGCTGCGCCACGCCAAGTTCAACGTGACGCAAGGCAAGAACTTCGATTCCAGCGGCAGCCTCGGCCCGTGGCTCGTGCCCTACACCAAGGAAGCTCAGATCGCGGACATCAGGCTCACCACGCATGTGAACGGCGAACTGCGGCAGGACGACCGCACCAGCCGGCTGATGTTTCCGTTCCGCTATCTCATCAGCTATATCTCGACCTTCGCAACGCTCGTTCCCGGTGACGTCATCGTGACGGGCACCCCGACCGGCGCCGGTGCGCGGTTCGATCCGCCGCGGTATCTGAAGCCGGGCGACGTGATTGAGGTGGAGGCCGAGGGCATCGGCAAACTGCGCAACGGCGTCGTCGACGAAGCCTGAACAGCAATGGAAGTGGAATAGTGCAATGACCACTCTCACCGGCGGCGAAGCGATCGTCAGCGGCCTTGTCGCCCACGGCGTCGACACCGTGTTCGGCCTGCCCGGCGCGCAGGTCTACGGCCTGTTCGATGCCTTCCACCAGGCCCAGCTCAAGGTGATCGGCGCGCGGCACGAGCAGGCCTGCGGCTACATGGCGTTCGGCTATGCGCGCTCCAGCGGCAAGCCCGGCGTGTTCAGCGTGGTGCCCGGCCCCGGCGTGCTCAATGCCAGCGCGGCGCTGCTCACCGCCTTCGGCTGCAACGAGCCGGTGCTGTGCGTCACCGGACAGGTGCCGACGCCGTTTCTGGGCAAGGGCCGCGGCCATCTGCACGAGATGCCCGACCAGCTTGCGACCCTGCGCACCTATGTGAAATGGGCCGACCGGATCGAGTATCCCGGCAACGCGCCAACGATCGTCGCGCGCGCCTTCCAGGAGATGACATCCGGCCGGCGCGGCCCCGCTTCGGTCGAGATGCCCTGGGATGTGTTTACGCAGCGCGCCGACACCGCTGCGGCACAAGTGCTTGAGCCGCTGCCCGCGCCGCAGCCTGATCCTGACATCATCAAGCAGGCGGCCGCGTTGATCAAGACCAGCAAAGCGCCGATGATCTTCGTCGGCAGCGGCGCGATCGAGGCGCGCGAGGAGATCCTCGAGCTCGCCGAGATGATCGATGCGCCCGTCGTTGCGTTCCGCAGCGGCCGCGGCATCGTCTCCAACGCGCATGAGCTCGGGCTGACGATGGCAGCCGCCTACAAACTGTGGCCGACGACCGATCTGATGATCGCAATCGGCACGCGCGCGGAACTGCCGGCCTCGGGCTTCCGCTGGCCGTATCAGCCGAAGGGGCTGAAATCCATTCGGATCGATATCGATCCGGTCGAGATGCGCCGGCTCTCCGCCGATGTCGCCATCGTCGCCGACGCCAGGGCTGCAACGGCCGATCTCGCCGCTGCCATCAGCAAGACCGGCTACAGCAAGACCGCCGGTCGTCGCGCCGCGATCCGCGAGGCCACCGCGACCGCGCAAGAGGACATCCAGCGCATCCAGCCGCAGATGGCTTATCTCAACATCCTGCGCGAGGTGCTGCCGGCGAACGCGATCGTCACCGATGAATTATCGCAGTTCGGCTTCGCCTCCTGGTACGGCTTCCCGGTCTACGAGCCGCGCACCTTCATCACCTCGGGCTATCAGGGCACGCTCGGCTCGGGCTTCCCGACCGCGCTCGGGGCCAAGGTCGCCAATCCCGGCAAGCCGGTGGTGGCGATCACCGGCGACGGCGGCTTCATGTTCGGCGTGCAGGAGCTTGCCACCGCCGTGCAGTTCAACATCGGCGTGGTGACGCTGGTGTTCAACAACAACGCCTATGGCAATGTCCGCCGCGACCAGCGCGAACGTTTCGACGGCCGCGTGGTCGCGTCCGATCTCGTCAATCCGGATTTCGTCAAGCTTGCGGAGTCGTTTGGCGTTGCGGCGGCGCGCGTGACTGCGCCGGATCAGTTCAAGGCGGCGATGGAGAAGGCGCTTAGCCACGGCGGGCCGTATCTGATTTCGGTCGAGGTGACGCGGGATTCCGAAGTGAGCCCGTGGGCGTTCATTCATCCGCCCAAACCCTGACCCTCATGGTGAGGAGGCGCACCAGCGCCGTCTCGAACCATGCAGGCCCCCGCTGCTGCGGCCCGGCCTTCATCCTTCGAGACGCCCGCTTCGCGGGCTCCTCAGGATGAGGGGATGGATCACCGCGTCCTGCGAAACGTCAGATTGATCCGCTTCCGCCCGAGCAGCGCGTGCTCGCCGTCGGCGAGCGGCGCGACGCCGTGATAAGCGAGCCGTGACGGGCCGCCCCAGACCACGACGTCGCCATGCACCAGCCGGAAACGCTGCGGCTTGTCATTGCGCGCCAGGCCGCCGAACAGAAAGGTCGCGGGCAATCCGAGCGAGACCGAAACGATCGGCGCCGAATAGTCCAGCTCGTCCTTGTCCTGATGCAACGACAGCCGTGTCCCGGGCTCGTAGCGGTTGACGAGGCAGGCATCGGGCGCGAAGTTTTGAAAGCCGCCCTGCTCCGCCGCACGGCGGGCGAGATCACATAATACCGGCGGCATCGCGGGCCATGGCGCGCCGGTGCGCGGATCGATCGGATCATAGCGATAGCCGGTGTGATCGGTGATCCAGCCGCGCTCGCCGCAATTGGTCATCGCCACCGACATCAGGTGGCCGCCGGGCGTGGTCATCCGGCGGAACGGCGATTGCGCCACGATCGCGCGCACCGCTTCGATCAGCTCGCTTTCGATCGGCTTGACGAATCCACGCAGCAGCACGGCGCCGTCGGCGATTTTTTCGCGCGATGGCTGTGCTTCAGCGACAGTATCGAACAGGTCACCCGTCAATCGCAGCGCTCATTTGGCATCATGAAAGATCACACCCAACGTGTGGCGATGGCCGGATCTGATACGACTGACGCCATGACGCATACTAACGCGGTATGTCCCGCGCGTCCCCTGCACTGGACGATGATGCACAGCAAAGGCGACAGCGTCGCCCTGCACCAGCGGCACCACCTCGGCGCGGGACTGCATCCGCGGGCGCTGCTCGGTCAGCACGAACTCGCCGCCGGTGAAATCGCGTCCCGGCTCGGACAGAAGGATCGCGACCTGGAGCGGGAACACATGTTCGCCATAGAGGTCCTGGTGCAGGCAATTGAAGTCGCCGGCCTCGTATTGCAGCAGCAGCGGCGTCGGCCGCGCCTGCCCTGCCTCGTGACAGCGCTTGAGGAATGCCGCGTGCGCGGCGGGATAGCGGATGTCGATCCCCATCGCGTCGTTCCAGCGATTGGCGACGCCCTGAAGATGCGCGTAGAGCGCCGGGCGCAGCTGCGCGATCAGATCGGGCAGCGGGTAGGCGAAATATTTGTACTCGCCGCGACCGAAGCCATGGCGGCCCATGACGATGCGGCTGCGGAAATGCGTGTCATCGGGATAGAGCGCGGCGATGGCACGGCACTGGTCCAGCGTCAGCAGACCCTTGAGGACGGCGCAGCCTTGGGTGTCCAGCTCGTTGGTGATCTGCGGCCAGTCGAGGGTCTCGACGTGGGCGGCCAGGTCGGCGGATGGTTGGGATGGTTTTCGTGCGGTCATTGTCATAGCAATTACCTTCGCAGTCCGACGTTCACCCTGCCACCCGATTTCCGATGGTTATATCCTCGTCATTGCTAGCGAAGCGAAGCAATCCAGGATCCCTTCGCGGAACCAGCCTGGATTGTTCGTCGCATCAGCGCAAAATTGCTTCGCAATTTTGTCGCGAGCTCCTCGCAATGACGGAGGAAAGATCTCGTAGGGTGGGCAAAGGCGCGAAGCGACGTGCCCACCATCACCAGCCGAACAAAAAATGGTGGGCACGCTTCGCTTTGCCCACCCTACGAGACCGTCGCTGGTGGAGCGACTATCCCTCGGCCGCTGGGTGTGGAGCGACCTAGCCCCGCACCGGCAGCGTCACCACATCGTAACCGTGCTTGATCGTCCGCTTCAGCACGGGGTCTTCCAGCTCGAAATCGAAACGATCAGCCGGGCGGATGCCGCCCTTGGCCGCAAACGTGCCGCCGAACATGGCGCAGCCGTCGGGAAGCTTTTTGCCGTCGAAGCCGCGCGCGATCAGGTCGTTCACCGGCAGCATCGCGTCCAGCATGCCCTCCTGGTAGAGCACCCGCTCGCCCTGGATGGTAGCGTAGGAGCGCAGGACCATCCTGTCCCAATGGCCGATGACGTCCTCGAGCTCCCACAGTGTCGATGCGATCGGCTTGTCGCACATCTGCTTGGACACGGTGACGTTGTAGGCCTCGACCTTGCGGTCGGTATGGTCGGAGCCGCAGCCGACGAAGATGCGGCCCTGCCAGCCGATCAGCACGAATTCGACCTCGCCGGAGGAATCGCCGCCGGTGCACTCGATGCTGTCTTCCAGGGTCAGCCGCCGTGCCGAGGCGCGGTAGTAGATCGGTGTCGAGGCCGGCGGGGTGATGCCCATCTCCTGCAGCTCGGCGATGTGCTTGTCGCGCGCGACCGGATCGCGGCCGGTCCAGCCGGCGATGACCATCTGGTCGATCGCCAGCGTCAGCGGCGTGGTGGTGTCCTGGGCGTCGACGGTGAAAGTCAGGTCAAACACGAATCACGGCCTCCATGCCGGCAGCAAGTTCAAAGATACGGCGGTCGGACCCGCCCGCACCCGCGAGCATCAGACCGACGGGAATTTCGCCCTCGCGATGCGCAGGCAGCGAGATGGCGCAGCCGTCGATCATGTTGATCAGGGTGCAATTGCGCAGCGCCCGCAGGTTCTCTTTGGTGAACGCCTTGTCGTCGGCGAGATCAGCGATCTTCGGCGGGGTGTTGGCGGTGGTCGGAAGCACCAGGGCATCATAGGGCGCGATGCGCGCATTGACGCGGGCGATCAGCGAGCGGCGCTCGTTGAGAAGATCGATGTAATCGGCCGCGCTCTGCGCCTCGCCGCGCATGATGCGCACCGAGACCCGGGGGTCGTAGACGTCGCCCTTGGACGTGAGGAGGTAGCGATGCCAGGCGTAGCTCTCGGACGCTGCAAAGCCGCCCTTGGCGTTCATCGGGCCGATGTCGTGGAATTCGGCCATCTCGATCCGCTCGATAATGGCGCCGTGATCGGCCAGCGATTTCAGCGCGCGCTCGAACGTTCCGGAGACCTCCGCGTCGAGATCGTCGAGCGCGATCGTGGTCGGCACAGCCAGCCGCATGCCCTTGACCGGGCGCGGTCTCAGCGGAACGATCGGCTCGTTCGCGAGCACCGCGTCGAGAATGGCACAGCAGCTGACCGATCGTGCCAGGGGACCGATGCTGTCGAGCGAGAACGACAGCGGCACGGAGCCATCGAGCGGCACGCGGTGCTGCGTCGGCTTGTAGCCGACGATGCCGTTATAGGCCGCCGGAATGCGGCAGGAGCCGCCGGTGTCGGTGCCGAGCGCGCCATGCGCCATGCCGTCGAGCACGGAGACCGCGGCGCCCGAGGAGGAGCCGCCGGGCACATGGCCCTCGGCCCGGTTCCAGGCGCCTTTAGGCGTACCATAGTGCGGATTGATGCCGATGCCGGAATAGGCGAACTCGGTCATGTTGGTGCGCCCGATCACGACGAAGCCGGCCTTGCGCAGCCGCGCCACTGTCGCGGCATCCTGTTCGGCCGGCGAGGAATCGTCGAGCGCGCGGGAGCCGGCGCGCGTTACCTGGCCCTTGATGTCGAACAGATCCTTGATCGAGATCGGGATGCCGGCATGGCGCGACGGCGCCGCCTTCACCTTGCGCAAGCCGTCCATCGCGTCTGCGGCCGCGAGCGCAGCGTCCTTGTCGACATGGAGGAAGGCGCGCTGGCCCTCGCCGGCGGGATCGGCGATCCTGGCGATGCACGCCTCGACCAGCTTGCGGGAGGTGGTGCGGCCGTTTTCGAGGTCGTCGGCGAGCTTCGCCAGTGTCGGAAAATCGGGCATGTCTGTCTCACGGAATATTGGCGCGCAATCTATAGCGCCGGCTCTGTTCGACACAAGCATTGTGCGCATGATGGCATGCATGCGTATTGCTGGACCGTTGACGCACCATGGTCGATTGTCGCATCAAGATCGAAACAGGCGGGCGCCAAGCCCACGCCTCATCAAGGTTTGCCTTTGGGAGGGCTGCCACATGGCCGAACCGCAGCGCGCGCGACCGAAACCGACGCCGGAGACCCAGCATTTCTGGGACGGCACCAAAGCGGGCGAACTGCGCCTGCAACGCTGCGACGCCTGCGCGCATGTCTACTTCCCGCCGCGCCCGTTCTGCCCCTCCTGCGCCTCGCGCAAGGTCAGCATCTTCAAGGCGAGCGGCAAGGGTTTCCTCTACAGCTACGTGATCAACCACCGCCCCGCCGCGCCCGGCTTCACGCCGCCCTACGCGATCGCCGTGGTCGAGCTTGCCGAGGGACCGCGGATGATGAGCAACATCATCGACTGCCCGCAGACGCCGGAGGCGCTGGAGCTCGACATGCAGCTCGAGGTCGCCTTTGAGGCGCTCGACGACAAGATCACCCTTCCCGTCTTCCGCCCGGCGAAGGGGTAAGCCATGCGCAGCAACCAGGTTGCCGTCGTCGGCGCGGCCGAGACCACCGAGCTCGGTGTCATCCCCAACGCCTCGCAGCTCCAGCTTCACGCGGATGCGGCGCTCAATGCCATCGCCGATGCCGGGCTGAAGCTGTCGGACATCGACGGCTTTGCCACCGCGGTCGAGACGCCGCAGCAGGTCTGCCACTATCTCGGCATCAAGCCGACCTGGGTGGACGGCACCTCGGTCGGCGGCTGCTCCTTCATGCTGCACGTCCGCCATGCCGCCGCGGCGATCGAGGCCGGCCTGTGCAAGACGGTGCTGATCACCCATGCCGAGAGCGGCAAGTCGATGATCGGCAAGGCGCCACGCTCGACGCCGGCCGACAGCCTCAACGGCCAATTCGAGGCGCCCTTTGGCGTCTATGGGCCGCCCAGCATGTTCCCGATCCCCGTGCTGCGCTTCATGAAGACCTACGGCATCACCCACGAGCAGCTCGCCTCGGTGGCGGTCGTGCAGCGGGAATGGGCGGCGAAGAATCCGCGGGCGATGATGAAGGACCCGATCACGGTCGCCGACGTCCTCAATTCGCGCATGATCGCCTATCCGTTCCGGCTGCTCCAGTGCTGCCTCGTCACCGACGGCGGCGGCGCGCTGATCCTGACCTCGGCCGACCGCGCCAGGGATTTTCCGCGGAAGCCGGTCTACATCATGGGCACCGGCGAGAGCGTGGAGACGCCGATGGTCAGCCAGATGGAGACGTTCAACTCCTCGCGCGCGTTCAAGACCGCAGGCCCTCTCGCCTTCAGGGAAGCCGGCATCGCGCACAAGGACGTCGACCATCTCATGATCTACGACGCCTTCGCGCATCTGCCGCTGTTCGGGCTCGGCGACCTCGGCTTCATGCCCTATGAGGAGACCGGCAAGTTCATTGCGGACGGCAACACGCGGCCGGGGGGCAAGCTGCCGCTCAACACCAATGGCGGCGGCCTGAGCTACATGCATTCGGGCATGTACGGCATGTACGCGCTCCAGGAGAGCGTGCGCCAGATGCGCGGCATCGCGCCGGCGCAGGTGCCCAATGCGAAGATTTCGGTGTGCCACGGCGTCGGCGGCATGTTCGCGGCATCAGGCACGATCGTGTTTACGAACGAGAGGTAAGCCACATGAGCAAATCACTGCAAGACAAGGTCATCATCGTCACCGGCGCAGGCCGCGGCATCGGGCGCGAGATCGCACTGCTCTGCGCGGCCGAAGGCGCCAAGGTCGTGGTCAACGACCCCGGTGTTGCCGCCGACGGTGCTGGCTCGAGCGCATCCCCCGCCGAGGAGGTGGTGGACGAGATCAAGAAGCGCGGCGGCATCGCAGTCCCCAATTTCGAGTCGGTAGCCGAAGCCGTCCCCGCCAGCAAGATCGTGAAGACCGCGACCGATCATTTCGGCCGGCTCGACGGTGTCGTCAACAATGCCGGCATCCTGCGCGACATGATCTTCCACAAGATGAGCGTGGAAGCGTTCGAGGCCGTCATCAAGGTTCATCTGATGGGCTCGTTCTACGTCAGCCACGCCGCCGCGCGCATCTTCCGCGAGCAGGAGAGCGGCTCGTTCGTGCACTTCACCTCGACCTCGGGCCTGATCGGCAACTTTGGCCAGGCCAACTACGCCGCGGCCAAGCTCGGCATCATTGGACTGTCCAAATCCATCGCGCTCGACATGGGCCGCTTCAATGTCCGTTCGAACTGCGTCTCGCCGTTCGCCTGGACCCGCATGATCGGCACCATCCCGACCGAGACCGAGGCCGAGAAGGCGCGTGTCGAGAAGATCAAGCAGATGGGCCCGGAGAAGATCGCGCCGATCTGCGCCTATCTGCTCTCCGACGCCGCCAAGGAGGTGTCGGGGCAAATCTTCGGCGCGCGCATGAACGAGCTGTTCCTGTTCAGCCAGAACCGTCCGCTGCGCTCGGTGCACCGGAGCGAAGGCTGGACGCCGCAATCGATCGCCGAACACGGCATGCCGGCGCTGAAGGGCTCGTTCTACAAGCTCGATCGCTCCGCCGACATCTTCCCCTGGGATCCCGTCTAGCCGCATTTCCGGCATCCCTGCCCTGCGATCTCCGGTTGTCTTGTCCGGAGATCGCCCCGCTTTACGCCCGAATGCGGGCTGATGGTGTCTTCCCAACATAATTTTGGGAGGAAACCATGACAAGAATACTGACCGTCTCCGACGACACGACTGCAAGCGGCGGTCTCGGCCGCCGTACGCTTCTCAAGGGCGCGGCAACGGTGGCGGCGTCCGCCCTGCTCGCTTCGCGAGCCGACGCCCGCGACTTCGGCGCCAATGCCGAGCCGCAGCGCTATCCCGACCCCGACATCGTCGCCATCGACCCAAAGCGCTTCAAGGCCAAGGTCGGCAACACCGCGATCAAGCGGCTTTACACCGGCTGCCTGTGGGCGGAAGGGCCGGCGTGGAATGCGCAGGGGCAATATCTCGTCTGGAGCGACATCCCGGCCAACCGGCAGCTTCGCTATCTCAACGACGACGGCCATATCTCCGAGCAGTTCCACAAGCCGTCCAACGAAGCCAACGGCAACTCGTTCGACACCGAGGGACGCCAGCTCACCGCCGAGCGCACCCGTCTCGTCCGCTACGAGCACGACGGCTCGGTCACGACGCTGGCCGAGCAGGCCGGCGGCAAGCCGCTCAACGGTCCGAACGACATGGTGGTGCATCCCAACGACAAGGCGATCTGGTTCACCGATCCCGGCTATGGCGCGATCAGCATCTACGAAGGCAAGCTCGCCAATACCGGCTCGCTCCAGCCCCATCAGAAGGAAGCGGTCTATCGCCTCGACACCCAGACCGGACAGGTTGCCAAGGTGGCGGACGAACCGTTCAAGCCGAACGGCATCGCGTTCTCCCACGACTACAAGAAGCTCTATGTCTGCGACACCGGCATCACGCATTATCCGCAGGCGGAGAACGTGGTGTGGTCCTACGACATCGACGGGGCGAAGCTGTCGAACCCGAAGAAGCTGATCGACATGAAGCTCGACGGCAAGTCAGGTTTCCCCGACGGCCTGCGCGTCGACACCGAAGGCAACATCTGGGTCGGCGCCGGCTGGGTCGGCCCGGGCTATGACGGCGTGCAGGTGTTCGCGCCAAACGACGGCGCGCGGATCGGGCAGATCCTGTTGCCGGAGACCTGCGCCAATGTCTGCTTCGGCGGCAAGAAGCGCAACCGCCTGTTCATGACCGCGAGCCAGTCGCTCTATGCGGTCTATGTGGAGACGCAAGGCGCGCATTTCTGTTGAGATAAGCGAATGGTGGGTGGCGAATAGAGCTCATTCGCGACTCGCCATTCGCTCCCTACCCCGTATTCCGCAACCCCGCCGAGATCCCGTTGATCGTCAGCTGAATCCCGCGCAGCACCTGCTCGTCCGGGTTCTGCGCGCGATGCGCCTTCAAGAGCTCGACCTGCACGTGGTTGAGCGGATCGAGATAAGGAAAGCGGTGGCGCACCGAGCGCTCCAGCAGCGGATTGCCTTGCAGCAAGCGGTCCTGGCCCATGATGTCGAGCAGCGTCTCGATACAGGAATGCCATTCGCGGCGGATGCGACCGAAAATCTTTTCGCGCAAGGCCTCGTCCGGCACCAGCTCGGCATAGCGCGAGGCGATCGCGATCGAGCTTTTGGCCAGCACCATGTCCATGTTCGAGAGCAGCATGCGGAAGAACGGCCACTCCTTGTAGAGCTCTTTCAGGAACGGCATGCCCTTGTCGGGATGCTCCGCAATCCATTGCTCGACCGCGCTGCCAAAGCCGTACCAGCCCGGCAGCATCAGGCGGCATTGCGCCCATGAGAACACCCAGGGAATGGCGCGCAGATCCTCGATCGCGCGTGTCTTCTTGCGCGAGGCCGGACGGCTGCCGATGTTCAGCGTCGCGATCTCGTTGATGACGGTCGAGGCCCAGAAATAATCGACAAAGCCGTCGGTCTCGTAGACGAGGCCGCGATAGGCCTTGAAGGCGAGGTTCGACAATTCGTCCATCGCGGTCAGATATTCGCGGCGCGGCGCGCTCTGGCGCGGATGCAGCAGGCTTGCTTCCAGCGTTGCGGCGGCCAGGATCTCAAGGTTGTTGCGGCCGACTTCCGCGTTGGAATATTTCGACGAGATGATCTCGCCCTGCTCGGTGATGCGGATCTGGCCGTTCACGGCGCCGCCGGGCTGCGCGATGATGGCATCATAGCTCGGGCCGCCGCCGCGGCCGACCGAACCGCCGCGGCCGTGGAAGAGGCGTAAGCGCACGCCGTGGCGCTCGAACACGTCGACGAGGCCGATCTCGGCCTTGTAGAGCTCCCAGCCCGAGGTGACGAAGCCGCCGTCCTTGTTGCTGTCGGAATAGCCGAGCATGACCTCCTGCACGCTGCCGCGGCTATCGACGAGGCGGCGGTAGTCGTGCAGCGACAGCATCCGGTCCATGATGCCGGATGAGGCCTGCAAATCCTCGATGGTCTCGAACAGCGGCACGATGTTGATGGCGCTGCGCCCGGAGGGATGGACGAGGCCGACCTCCTTGAGCAGCACGGCGACCTCGAGCATGTCCGACATGCCCTTGCACATCGAGATGATGCATTGGGGAATGGCGTCCGAGCCGAATTTTGCGTGCGCTTCCGCTGCGGCATGGAAGACGTTGAGCTCGCCCATTGTCTCGTCGCTGTATTTGACGAAGGGCGAGACCAGCGAACGCGTCGAGCGCAGCTCGTTGGTGAGCAGCGAGATGCGGGCGTCCTCGCCGAGCGCGAGATAGGACATGCCGGGATTGGCGGCGTCCATCAGCTCGGCGATGGTGCGTTCATGCACGGCCGAGTTCTGGCGGATGTCGAGCCGCGCCAGATGGAAGCCGAAGCAGTCCACCGCGCGACGAAGCAGCCGCAGCCGGCCGCGGGCGATGACGCGGGCGTTGTTGGAGATCAGCGAGCGGTGCAGCACGTCGAGATCGGCCTGCAATTCCCTGACGCTCTCGTAAGGCTTGCCTTTGCCGACCGGCCGGCGCGTGATCTCGACCTCGAGCATTTCCGCCGTCGCCGTCAGGCGCGCATAGATGCCGGAGACCGCGAGACGATAAGGCTCGCCGCTCCGATGCGGCGAGGTGTCCGGCGAGCGCTCCGCCAGTGTCCGCAGCTCCTCGGAGACGTCGGCGAGATGGGCGGCGATCGACAGCTCGGAGCCGAGCACGTGGAGCTCGTTCAGATAGAACTGCATCACGCGGCTCGACTGCAGCCGCAGCGTGCCGCGCATCACGTCGGCGGTGACGAAGGGATTGCCGTCGCGATCGCCGCCGATCCAGCTTCCCATGCGCAGGAACGAGGCGAGCTCGCTGGCGGCCTGTCCGCCGCCCTCCTCCAGCCGGTCTTCCAGCACGTTGACCAGTCGCGGCACCTCGCGCAGGAAGGTGTAATCGTAGAACGCCAGGCCGTTGGCGACCTCGTCAAGCACGGTGAGCTTGGTGCGGCGGAGCAGATTGGTCTGCCACAGCGTCAGCACTTCGCGGCGAAGCTGCTCGTCGGAGGCGGCGGCCTCGTCCGCGGTCAGCGCGACACGCTCGCGGCGGTCGAGCAGGCTTGCGACCTCCATCTCGCGGTCCATCGTGCTCTTGCGGCGAACCTCGGTCGGGTGCGCGGTCAGAACCGGGCTGACCAGCGCGCTCTTGAAGAAGCTGCGCAGCGCATCGGCGCCGATGCCGGCGTCCCTGGCATGGGCCAGCGTCTCGGCCAACACGCCAGCGCCGTTGGCGGCGCTGCGGGCGCGCATCTGGCGGATGTTGTTCTGGTCCTCGGCGATGTTGGCGAGGTGGGAGAAATAGCTGAAGGCGCGGACGATCCGCACCGTCTCGGAGGTCGACATGCTGTCGAGGATCTGCTCGAGCTCGCGGCGGGCGAGCCGGTCCTCGTCGCGGTGGAACCGGATCGAGGTCTGCCGGATGCGCTCAACCAGATCGAAGACATCAGCGCCCTCCTGGTCGCGCACGGTGTCGCCGAGGATGCGCCCGAGCAGGCGGATGTCGTCGCGCAGGCGGGCATCCGCCTCCAGCGCAGACGCGTCCTCGGGGCGGTTCGGGCGAAGATCGGCGGCGTCGGATGATACGGTCTGGAGGGACATGGCTCGCTCCTTGGTTCGAGCTCGCTTGGATGCCCGGCACAGGCGAGTGTGCGATATTTTTCTGCCGCAGTGCAAGATGAACTTGGGGGCGGCGCGGCAACATCGCGAGCGCGGACACACGTCCTCGGTCTCGCGGCGCCAGGCGCCCGAGCTTTGCTGTCCGTTTCGCCCTCATCGAGAAGAAAGGGCGCAGGAAAGGCCGGGGCGCCGGCTGGCACCCAGGGTCCGCACGCGGAAAACGCACGCGGGGTGACCACAGGTGATGCCGGGACATCCCGGCCTTCCCTGCGCAATGGTTTTACGGCTTATGGCGCGCTCTCCCCGGGGAGCGATGCACTATTGCCCCCGTCGCCTTGCGGATGATCGATGCGCGCGCCGGTCGGCCGCCCATCACCGCAAGCCTTGACGCACAGACCCCGGGCGTCAGGACCACACGCTTTTGCCGTCCGCGGACGTCCCCCCAAACATTCGGAAGCTCGCGCGTGCTCGCCCCCGAAGCCGAAAGGAAACGCTGTGACCGCGCCGTGTCGTTGCGCGGATCGCGATGGCTCACGAGGCTTGCCCGCCCTGCCATCCCGTCACGCGCCGGCGCTGCCGCGTCCATCGCATCCCGGCCTGCGTATCGTGACGATCGCGAAACGCCCCTTTTGCGGGCTAGGATGGTCTGCGGTTTACCCGAAACAAAGAATTCGGTCAATCAGAATATTTTCGAACTCCTCGCTTGACCTTCATGTGGCGTGTTTTGCCCGTCGGGCAACGCGAGGAATTGTGAAATGCAACTCAGCACGCGCAGGACGATAGTCCGAAAGACTTCGTTAAGCGTCTTTCGTTGCGCGAATGGCACACGCCGGGATTGTTTGCGACGAACGCGTTCCGGTTCTTGTCTGAATGTTTCTGCCCATCTAACCATTGCGAATGGGCTTCATGGACCGCGCTGAGCACCATCTTCATCTCTAGCAGCGCGATCCAACGAAAAGTGGAATGAGCATGCGTGAATGCATGGGCGACGTCGTCATCCGACAACAAGCTCACGGACGTCCGAATCGGAACACGCGATCTCTTCCCGGTACAACTCGAACGCTCATGCGGTCCCTGCTGCTGGCAAGCGCGGCGGCGCTGTCCGCCGGCTCGGCCTCCGCCCAAACGATCTGGACTGGAGCGACAAGCAACGACTGGACGGTCGGCAGCAACTGGAATGGTGGGATCGTTCCCAACGCTGCCAGCACCGTCAACATTGATACGGCATCGCCCAATCCGACCGTGCTCGGCGTCGGCGGCGCGGCGATCGGCTCAACGGGGGCTGTTGTCGTTGGCACTAATGGATCGTCGGCCAATCTGACGATTCAGAATGGCAGCATGCTGACAAGCAACAGCAATTCGCGGATCGGACTTAACGCCGGAAGCAACGGAACCGTGACCGTGACCGGGCTCGGATCGCAATGGCTGGCCAACAACACGTTTTATGTCGGCTTTTCAGGGAACGGCACGCTCAACATTCTGAACGGGGCGAAAGTCGTTGCGGCGATCGGTATAAGGATGAGCAACACAGCCGCGTCCTCCGGGACACTGAACATCAGTGGCGGCAGCACGCTGGAAACCAATTTTCTGCGAAAAAATAGCGGCGCCGCCCAGGTCAATTTCGACAATGCAATCCTGCAAGCGCGGGTTAACAATTCCCCCTTTATTGCCGGATTTTCAGGCACACAGCTCAATTTGGCCGCGGGCGGGCTCACGATCGATAGCCGCGCGTTCAATATCGACACCGATGCGACGTCCGCGTTCACCGGTGTCGGCGGGCTGACCAAGACCGGCACCGGCACACTGAGCCTGCTGGCAAACAACACCTATGCCGGCGAAACGCTCATCCAGGCCGGCGCGCTCGCGCTGGCCGGCGCCGGCTCGGTCGCCAGTTCGAGCCGCGTCGTGACGAACGGGACGTTCGATATTTCCGGCGTGACGGCCGGCGGCGCCAGCATTAAAAGCCTGGCCGGCAGCGGCACCGTCACCCTCGGTACCAAGACCCTGACCCTGACGAATGCAAACGATTTTTTTTCAGGCGTCATCGGCGGCACTGGCGGGCTGACGCTCAACGGCGGCATGCAGACCCTCGCAGGCGCCAATAATTACACCGGTGCGACGACAATATCCGGCGGCGCCTTGCGTGCCGGTACGGTCGGCGCGCTCAGCGCGGCATCGGCCTACACCGTGGCGGGGGCCGGGACGCTCGATCTCAACGGTTTCAATCAGACTCTCCCCTCGCTCGGCAATGCAGGCACCGTCAACTTCGGCAGCGCGCCCGGGACCACCCTCACGATTGCCGGCAACTATGTCGGGAATGGCGGTTTCCTGAACATGAACGCGGCGCTGGGCGGCGACGGCTCGCCGACCGACAAATTGATCGTGGGCGGCAGCACCTCCGGCAGCTCAACACTGCGCGTCACCAATGTCGGCGGAGTTGGCGCGCAAACCGTCGAAGGCATCAAGGTCGTCGACGTCGCCGGTGCCTCGAACGGCACGTTCGCGCTGCTGGGCAATTATGTGTTTCACGGCCAGCAGGCGGTGGTCGGCGGCGCCTATGCTTACACGCTTCAGCAAAACGGCATCAGCACGCCCGGCGACGGCGACTGGTATCTGCGGTCATCCCTGATCAATCCACCGCCTACGACGCCTGTCGGCCCGCTTTATCAGCCCGGCGTTCCCCTTTACGAGAACTACGCGCAGGTCCTGCTCGGCATGAATGAGTTGCCGACCCTGCAGCAGCGCGTCGGCAACCGCTATTGGGGCGGCAGCGATGCCATGGCGCGCGCCGGCACCGCGCCAGTGTCAGCCGTGGCTTCGCCGACGCCGACGGCGTTCTGGGGCCGCATTGAAGGCGGGCATTCCGACCTGCAGCCTTCCAACACCACGGGCTCGACCACCAAGGCCGACCAACTGAAGGTGCAGACGGGCCTCGACGGCCTTGCGCTGGAGACCGGGCGCGGCCGGCTGATCGTCGGCCTCACCGCGCAATACGGCCTGACAACCGCCAACGTCGCGTCCTTCTTCGGTGATGGCCGTATCCGCGTCGAGGGAACGGGCGTCGGCGCGACGCTGACCTGGTATGGTGACGACGGCTTCTACGTCGATGGCCAGGCCCAATCGATGTTCTACCGCAGCGACCTGTCTTCCGTGCTGGCCGGCACCATGACCCACGGCAATGAAGGCTTCGGCTATGCCTTCAGCGCCGAAACCGGCAAGCGCTTCGGCGTCGGCAATGGCTTTTCGCTGACGCCGCAGGCACAACTTTCCTACGCGAAAGTCGGTTTCGACGGTTTTTCCGATCGGTTCGGCGCGCCGGTGTCGCTGCGCGATGGTGACAGCCTGCTTGGACGCGTCGGGCTTTCGCTCAATCATCAGAATGTCTGGAGCGACGGCACGGGCATCGTGCGATCGGATATCTATGGCATCGCCAATCTGCGCTACGAATTCCTCAACGGCACCAATGTCGACGTCGCCGGCACCAGCTTTGCCAACGCGCAGGACCGATTGTGGGGCAGCATCGGTGGCGGCGGTGTCTATAGCTGGGCCAACGGTCGCTACGCCGTCTTCGGCGAGCTCTCCTACAATGCGAGCCTCAACGACAGCTCGGCTAACCGCAGCTACAAGGGCACCGGCGGCTTCCGCCTCACGTGGTGATTAAGCCCGTGCGCGTAGCGCGTAGGATGGGTTGAGCCGTTGCGAAACCCATCATGCTTCGTCATCGACGCACGGATTGATGGGTTTCGCTTACGCTCTGCTCATCCCACGAGCTATCAGCTTCGAACAGGCTGCCCGATTCCAAGAAGGTTGCCTTCGCTGTCGCGGAACCATGCGCCTCTCTCACCGATGCCCTTGCTTGCGTAGTTCCCGGCTATGTCGGCGATCCCGTTCACGGTCTTCAGGCCGGGCAGGTCGTATTCCTCGAACTTGACTCCGCGCGCGCGAAGCTCCCGCACCGTTGCCTCGATGTCCTCGACTTCCCAGCCCATCTGCGTGTGCGTGCCGGATTGCACGCCGGCCGAGATGAAAATGGCAAACTCGCCACTTGCGCAGACGTAGCGCAGTCCACCTTCGCGCTGTTCTAGCGGGTCGAGCCCGAGCTTCTCGGAATAGAACGCCCGCGCCCGCTCCAAATCCTTGGCGGGAAGACGGGAGGCCACCTTCGCTTTCCCTAACATCCTTCTCTCCTTCCGAGGCCGTTAAGCACGTAGAAGGCCGACATTGGCGGATCCTCACGCCGGCACGATCACCTTGCCGATGGGCCAGAGCGCGATGCCCGCGAGCTTGAGATGCGCCCAGGCGAAGGGGATGCCGATGATGGTGATCGCGAGAACCAGCGCGGTCAGGAGATGTCCGAGCGCCAGCCACCAGCCGGCGAGCACGAGCCAGATGATGTTGCCGATCACCCCGAGCGGGCCGGTGCCGATATCGCTCATGCCGGTGACATCGTAGCGGTTGACCGCCTTCGAGCCGAACGGCAGCAGCGTGTAGACGGCGATGTTGAACGCCGCCCGCGCCCAGGGCAGGCCGATGATGGTGACGGCCATGATGACCGCAGCGATCAGCCAGCCGAACGCCATCCAGGCGCCGCCGATGAGAATCCAGAGCAGGTTGAGCAGGATGGAAACGGGGGTCATGGTTTTTTCCGCGGTCAATGACCCCACCTATATAGGTGGGAAAATCGTCGCTGCGAAGGCAGCCATCGGCTCCTGCTGGTGCGATTGCCTGAAATGGCGTCACCCGCTCTCGCTTCATTGAACTGACGCATGCGACGACCAGAATGGCACGGCGTTTGAAACATTCGGGACGCCCTGACGTTGCCGTCGCGGCCATCGGGGCTTGGGGGGTTCACATGTCCGATTTCATCATCGAGGAAGGCCTGCCCTATCCGCTGGGTGCCCATTGGAGCGGCCAGGGCACGAACTTCGCGGTCTTCTCCGCCAACGCCACCAAGGTGGAGGTCTGCCTGTTCGAAGGGGGTCGCGAGACGCACCGTTTCGAGCTGCCGGAATATACCAACGAGGTCTTCCACGGCTACATCGCCGGCGTCGGACCCGGCACCTTCTACGGGTACCGTGTCTACGGCCCATACCATCCCGACGCCGGTCACAGGTTCAATCCCAACAAGCTTTTGCTCGATCCCTATGCGCGCGCCCACGCCGGGACCCTGACATGGAATCCGGCCGTGTTCGGCTACAAGATGGAGACAGGCGACGACCTCACCTTCGACGACCGCGACAGCGCGCCTTTCGTACCCAAATGCGTCGTCGTCGACCCCAACTTCGACTGGCATGCCGAGATCGCGCGGGATGATGTTCATTGGGACGAAACCATCATCTACGAAACCCATGTGAAGGGGTTTACCCGGAAACACCCCGATGTGCCGGAGAACCTGCGCGGCACGTATGCCGGCTTTGCCACCCCGAAGCTGATCGACTATCTGGCATCGCTCGGCGTGACCTCGATCGAGCTGTTGCCGATCCACTCCTTCGTCAATGACGACAATCTCCTGAAGAAGAACCTGGTCAATTACTGGGGCTACAACACCATCGGCTTCTTCGCGCCGGACCCGCGCTACGCTTCCGACGTGCCGAACAGTCTGCGCGAGTTCAAGGAGATGGTGTCGAAGCTGCACGGCGCAGGCCTCGAGGTGATCCTCGACGTCGTCTACAACCACACCGCCGAAGGCAACGAGCTCGGCCCGACGCTGTCCTTCAAGGGCATCGACAATGCCAGCTATTACCGCCTGCTGCCGGACCGGCGGCGCCACTACATCAACGACACCGGCACCGGAAATACGGTGAACCTGTCCCACCCGCGCGTGATCCAGATGGTGATGGATAGCTTGCGCTATTGGGCCGACGACATGCATATCGACGGCTTCCGCTTCGATCTCGGCACCATTCTCGCCCGCGAGGTCTACGGCTTCGACGAGCAGAGCGGATTTTTGAAGGCGATGGACCAGGATCCGCTACTGTCGACCATCAAGCTGATCGCCGAACCCTGGGACTGCGGCCCCGGCGGCTACCAGGTCGGCGGCTTCCCGCCCGGCTGGGCGGAGTGGAACGACAAATATCGCGACACCGTGCGCGACTATTGGCGCGGTGAGGCGCCGCCGTCCGCGCTCGCAACGCGGCTTCTCGGCTCGGCCGACATCTTTGGCGGCTGGGGCGGCCGCCGCTCATGGGCCAGCGTCAACTTCATCACCGCCCATGACGGTTTCACGCTGAACGACTGGGCGAGCTACAACGACAAGCACAACGAGGCCAATGGCGAGGGCAACCGCGACGGCAATTCCAGCAACCGCTCCTGGAATTGCGGGGTCGAGGGCCCGACCGACAACCAGGAAATTATCGCGCTGCGCGAACGGCAGAAGCGCAACATGCTGGCGACGCTGCTGCTCTCGCAGGGCACGCCGATGCTGCTCGGCGGCGACGAGTTCGGCCGCACCCAGCAGGGCAACAACAACGCCTATTGCCAGGACAGCGAGATTTCCTGGCTCGACTGGAGCCTGGGCGAGGATGCGCAAAAGCTGCTCGCCTTCACCAGGCGGGTGATCCAGCTCCGCCGCGACTATCCGATCCTGCGCCGCAGCCGCTTCCTCACCGGCGCGCACGACCCCCAGCTCGACATCCGCGACGTTGTCTGGGTCAATGCCAATGGCGGCGAGATGTCGAGCGCCGACTGGGAAAGCGGCTGGCTGAAATGTTTTGGCATCGTCCTCGACGGCCGCGCGCGAAAAACCGCGATCCCGCGGCATGGCGAGGACGACAGCGTGCTGATCATCCTCAACAGTTTCGAGGGTGAGGTCGACTTCAAGCTGCCGCACACCACGGCAGGCCCGTGCTGGTCGCTGCTGCTCGACACCAATGTCGGCGACGGCGGGTCCGGGGCGCGGTTCGAGTTCGACAGTATCTACAAGGTGCCGGGCCGTTCGTTCCTGCTGTTCGTCGGCGGGGAGCTGGTTTAGGGGCGTGGTCAGCGCCCTTGTTCCGGCACCGTCAAATCTTCCGCCCCGCCTGCTCCCAATAGGGATCGCGCAGGCGGCGCTTGAAGATTTTTCCCGAGTCTTCGCGCGGCAAGCCGCTGCGGATCTCGATGTGCTTCGGCACCTTGTAGTCGGCGAGCGAGGTCTTCAGCCGCGCACGGACGTCGGCGGCATCGAGTGTGACGCCGGCCAGCGGCTCGACCACCGCCATCAGCGCCTCGCCGAATTCGGCATCGGGGATGCCGAACACGGCACAATCATGCACGCCGGGCACGGCATGCAGCACGGATTCGATCTCGGCCGGGTAGATATTGACGCCGCCCGAGATCACCATGTCGCGCTTGCGGTCGCAGATGAAAACATACCCGTCCGCGTCGATATAGCCGACGTCGCCGGAGGTGATGAAGCCGTCGCGGTCGATCTCGGCGCGCTTCTCCGGCCTGTTGTGGTAGGTGAAATCGGCGAGTTCGGCCATGCGCGAATAGATCTCGCCGATCTCGCCCACGCCCAGTTCGCGGCCGTCCTCACCGAGAAAGCGCAGCTCGGCGCCGGGCGAGATTTTTCCGACGGTGCCGGGCTTCTTCAGCGCGTCCTCGGAGGTCGCAAACGTGACGGCGCTGGATTCGGTCGAGCCGTAGAACTCGTAGATCACCGGCCCCCACCACTCGATCATGGCGCGCTTGACGTCGGCCGGACAGGGAGCTGCGGCATGGATGATGTGGCGGAGCGAGGAGACGTCGTACCGCTTGCGCACCTCCTCCGGCAGCTTCATCAGGCGGATGAACATGGTCGGCACCATGAAGATGGTGTCGATCTTGTAGCGCTCGATCAGCTCCAGGAATTCTTCCGCCTCGAAGCGCGGCATCAGCACCAGCGCGCCGCCGAGTTTTCCCGCGCGAATGCCAAAGGAATTCGGCGCGGAGTGATAGAGCGGCCCCGGCAGGATCGCGCGGGCGCCGGCCTTGAGCCCATAGATCATCGCGCGCATGCGCTCGCCGGCGGCCTGCTGCTCCGCTGTCGGCGCGTTGCGCCGCACGCCCTTGGGATGGCCTGTCGTGCCCGAGGTGTAGATCATGTTCATGGGCTGCGGCACGACCGGGCCGTCATAGCGCTGGTGTTGCGCGAGCCAGGGCTCGAAATCGATCGCGAAGTCCGGCGTCGTCAGGTGATCGGGATCAATCTTGTAATTCGACAGGATCTCCGGCGGCGTCGGCACGCTGAGCACGGTAACGCCTTTCGGAATCGCATCGCGCAAGGCGTGCAGCATGTCGGCATGTCCGATCAGCACGGAGGTGCCGGTGTCGTTCAGGATGTAGTTGATCTCCTCCGGCTTGAAGTGCCAGTTGATCGGCACGCCATAGGCTCCGAGCCGCATCGCGGCGTAGGCGGCTTCGAGGAAGGCGATGTCGTTGCGCATCAGCATGCAGACGCAATCGCCCTGCCGGACGCCGATCCTGGCGAGACCGCTCGCGATGCGGTCGGCGCGGGCCGCGACTTCGGTGTGGGTACGGCGGCGATCGCCGGAGACGATGCCGAGGAAGTTTGACGTTTCGCTCATTTTGTTTTTCTTTTGGTTAGAGTCGACCCTCATGGTGACGAGACGCGAAGCGCCGTCTCGAACCATGAGAGTCCGTGGCCCATCCCTCGAGACGCCGCTGCGCGGCTCCTCGGGATGAGGACCGCACTAGTCCGCAAACTTCGCCGCACGCTTCTCCAGATTGGAGCGCACCGCCTCGGTCTGGTTCGCGCTGCCGATCAGCTTCTGCTGCTCGACGGATTCCGCCAGCAACGCCGGGCCCGGATCGACCGAAAGATTGTTGAGCAGGCGCTTGGCCGCGCGGATCGCATCGGGGCTTTTTCCCGCGATCTCGCGTGCGACTTCGAGCGCCGCGGCACGCGGGTCGTCGCAGATGCGCGTGGCGAGACCGTAAGACATCGCCTCCTGCGCCGAGAAGATGCGCCCCGTATAGGTGAGATCGCGCAGGATGTCGTCGCGCACGAGCGAGGCCAGGATCGGCGTGCCCGCCATATCGGGCACCAGGCCCCATTTGATTTCCATGATCGACATCCGCGCATCGGCTGAGAGGAAGCGCATGTCGGCGCCCAGCGAGAGCTGGAAGCCGCCGCCGAAGGCGACGCCGTGCACCGCTGCAATCACCGGCACCGGCAGCTGGCGCCAGCCCCACACCGCCTGTTGCGCAAAATTCGCCTGGCCGTGCGTGCGCTTGGTGAGATCGCGATTTTCGCCACCCGGAATTCCGTTGCCGCCCTTCTCCTTCATGGCGGCAAAACGCCCCATATCGAGACCGGCGCAGAAGGCGCGGCCTTCGCCCGACAGCACGACGACGCGCACGCCTTTTTCCTTCGAGAGACGCTCGGTTGCGGCGACGAGGGCCTCGAACATGGCCTGATCGAGCGCATTCATCTTGTCCGCGCGCACCAGCCGCACGTCGGCGACGCCTTCCGAGATCGAGATCGAGACGCGCTCTTCCATGGATGAATTCTCCCCTAGTTCTTGCCTGTTCTTGTTCGGTGCCGCTTTACAGGAAGACGGCGGCCGGATTTAGTCAATCGACCAATTAACTGACAATCCGTACGGGAGAAACAGCCATGTTCAAGGAAAATCTTCTGGCCGGGCGGCGCATTCTCGTGACCGGCGGCGGCACCGGGCTCGGCAAGTCGATGGCGGCGCGCTTCCTCCAGCTCGGCGCCGAGGTCCACATCTGCGGCCGGCGCAAGATCGTCTGCGACGAGACCGCAACCGAGCTGATGGCCGACTATGGCGGCCGCGTCACCAGCCACGGCGTCGACATCCGCAACGCGCTCGCGGTCGAGGAGATGATCGAGACCATCTTTCGCGATGCGCCGCTCACCGATCTCATCAACAACGCCGCGGGCAATTTCATCTCGCGCTCAGAAGAACTGTCGCCGCGCGGCTTCGATGCCGTCGCCAACATTGTCATGCACGGCACGTTCTACGTGACGCATGCGGTCGGCAAGCGCTGGATCGCCTTGAAGCAACCCGGCAACGTCGTCTCGATCACCACGACGTGGGTGCGCAACGGTTCGCCCTATGTGGTGCCGTCGGCGATGAGCAAGTCGGCGATCCACGCCATGACGATGTCGCTCGCGACCGAATGGGGCCGCCACGGCATCCGCCTCAACACCATTGCGCCCGGCGAAATCCCGACCGAGGGCATGAGCAAGCGCATCAAGCCGGGCGACGAAGCCGGCGCGCGCACCAAGGCGATGAACCCGATGGGCCGCGTCGGCACCATGGAGGAGCTGCAGAACCTCGCCGTGTTCCTGATCTCCGGCGGCTGCGACTGGATCACCGGCGAGACCATCGCGATGGACGGCGCGCAGGCGCTCGCGATGGGCGGCAATTTCTACCAGCTCCGCGACTGGAGCGACGACGACTGGAAGACCGCGCGCGAGAGCATCATGGCGCAGAACGAGAAGGATCGGGCCAAGCGGGGGTGATGTCCCTCTCCCGTCTTGTCTTTGCCTGCGGATGACGCCACACTCCGCGGCATAAAAAACAGACGTCACGGGAGAAACATGTCCACACAGCCATTGGCGAACCTCGCCGATATGGTGCGCGAGCGCGCGGCGAGCTGCGGCAACGCGACCGCCTACGAGTTCGAGGGCCGTGTCACCAGCTTTGCGGAGTTCGACGTCAAAACCAACAAGGTCGCCAATGCGCTGATCGCGATGGGGGTCAAGAAAGGCGACCGGATCGCCTATCTCGGCAAGAACAGCGACATCTATTTCGAGCTGCTGATGGGCGCGATGAAGGCCGGCGTGGTGATGGCGCCGGTGAACTGGCGGCTGGCTGGACCCGAGGTCGCCGTCATCGTCGACGATTGCAAGGCACCGGTGCTGTTTGTCGGGCCGGAGTTCATCACCCAGGTCCGTCAGATCAAGGGCCAGCTTCCGGGTGTGCGCACCGTCATCACCACCGAAGGCGGCGCGCCGGAATGGCAGGATTTTGCTGCGTGGCGCGATGCGCAGAGCGGCGGCGATCCGAAAGTTCCGATCGATACCAAGGACATCGCGATCCAGCTCTACACCTCCGGCACCACAGGCAAGCCGAAGGGCGCGATGCTCAGCCACGCGAACTTCCTCAACCTCGTGCAGACAGGCAACGCCGCGGATAAGCCGGAGTGGAACCGGTGGTCGACCGACGACGTCTCGCTGGTCGCGATGCCGGTCTTTCACATCGGCGGTTCCGGCTGGGGCGTGATGGGGCTCTATCACGGCGCCCGCGGCGTGATCGCGCGCGAGTTCGATCCGACCAAGGTGCTGGATTTCTTCGAGCAGTCGGGCATCACGAAACTGTTCATGGTGCCGGCGGCGATGCAGTTCGTGGTGCGACAGCCGCGCGCGAGGACGGTCGACTTTTCACGATTGAAATACATGCTGTACGGCGCCTCCCCGATTCCGGCGGCGCTGCTGAAGGAATGCATCGAAGTGTTCAAATGCGGCTTCGTGCAGATGTACGGCATGACCGAGACGACAGGCACCATCGTCGCGCTGCCGCCGGAGGACCACGTCGAGGGCCTCGAGCGGATGCGCTCGGCCGGCAAGGCGCTGCCAGGCGTCGAGATCGCGATTCTCGACGCCGATGGCAAGCCGCTGCCGCCGCGCGAGGTCGGCGAGATCGCAACGCGCTCGGGCTCCAACATGGCCGGCTACTGGAATTTGCCCGAGGCGACCGCTGCGACGCTGCGCGGCGACGGCTGGCTGCGCACAGGCGACGCCGGCTACATGGACGAGGACGGCTATCTCTACATCCACGACCGCATCAAGGACATGATCATCTCCGGCGGCGAGAATATCTACCCGGCCGAAGTCGAGAGCGCGCTGTGCGATCACCCCGACGTCGCCGAAGCCGCCGTGATCGGCATCCCCGACGACAAATGGGGCGAAGCGGTGAAGGCCGTGGTGGTGATGAAACCGGGCAAAGAGGCAACCGCCACCGACATCATCAACTTCACCCGGACGCGCATCGCCGGCTACAAGACGCCGAAGAGCGTGGAGTTTTTGCCGGCGCTGCCGAGGAATCCATCAGGGAAGATTTTGCGGCGGCAGTTGCGCGAGCCGTATTGGGCGGGGAAGGATCGAAGGGTGAATTGATCCGGGGTGCCGTAGGTGGGCAAAGGCGCAAAGCGCCGTGCCCACCATTCTTCGATGACGAGAGAGGTGGTGGGCACGCTTCGCTTTGCCCACCCTACGAAGCTCAGCAACAACAGCTAGTGCTTCCCCGGTCCCATATACCCGAACAAAAACCCCGCCACCTTGCGCATCTGGATCTCCTCGCTGCCTTCGGTGATGCGGTAGCGGCGGTGGTGGCGGTAGATGTGCTCGAACGGCTTGTGGCGTGAATAGCCCATGCCGCCGTGAACCTGCATGGCGCGGTCGGCGGATTCGCAGCAGAGCCGGTTTGCCCAGTAGTTGCACATCGAGACGCGGTCGGAGAGCGTCCGCTCGATCTGCTCCTCGGTGAGCTGGTCCATCTCCCAGGCGGTCTTGCGGATCAACAGGCGCAGCATCTCGGCTTGAGTTGCGAGCTCGACCAGCGGGAACTGGATCGCCTGGTTCTCGGCGAGCGCCCTGCCGAACGGCTTTCGCTCGCGCGCGTATTTGACACTCTCGTTGATGCAGTAGACGGCCGCGCCCAGCGAGCTCGCGGCCTGACGGATGCGGTTCTGGTGCACGAAGCATTGCGCCAGCGACAGGCCGCGGCCGACCTCGCCGAACTGCGCGTCCTCAGGCACGAACACGTCGGTAAAACTGACGCGGGGATGGTCGGTCGGCATGTTGAAGGTCCACATGTATTCCTCGACCTTCACGCCATGGCTCTTGGCCGGCACCAGGAAGCAGGTGATGCCGCGGGCGTCGCCGTCCTTGCCGCTGGTGCGCGCGAACAGCGCGCAATGCGTGGCAACGTGCATGCCGGTGGTCCACATCTTCTCGCCGTTGATGATCCAGCCCTTGACATTGTCGCGGGTCGCCGGCACCGCGCGCGTCTCCATGTGGGTGGCGTCCGAGCCGTGATGCGGCTCGGTCAAACCAAAGGTGATGCGGTACTTGCCCTTGATCGAGCCGTCGATCATCGCCTTCTGGTCGTCGCGGCCGTAGCGGTCGAGCATGGTGACGACGGGGAAATTGCCGACGATCGAATGCTCGTTCTGAAGGTCGTTGTGCAGGCCGAGGCCCTTTGCAGCAAAGTGCTCGCGGATCACGGCCATCCAGAGGTTGGAGCCATCCTTGCCGCCATATTGCTTCGGCACCGGAAAGCGGAGGTGGCCGGCGGCGTCGGCGAGATCCTTCGCCTTGCGCAGCAGCGCTTCCCATTCATGACGCGGCAGGCCGCCATTCTCGAAATCGGTGCGGGCCCATTCGCGGCGATGGTCGAAGAAGCGGATGTTGTCGTCGGCTTGTTCCAGCGGCGTGATCTCGCGCTCGATGAAACGGTCGAGCTCTCCGAGATAGGCGACGAGATCGGCTGGCAATGAGAAATCCACAGGTTCTCTCCCGGATTGATTTTATCGTTTTGCGTTGAGGCGCTACGCGCATTGTCGCTTCGCACGATTAAGCCGAGAAGCGCGCGCGCAAGTCAAGCAAGGCGAGGCGTGCCTGATGCGCAAGGCGCGCCCGCGCAATTCGATGGTGCTCGAGCACACGCGCGCGCTAGTATGACGCCAATATTCCTTCACGAGAAAATGCGGGAGCGCGCGATGGAGCTGAAATTTTCGAAGGTGGAACGCAAGGGGCCGATCACGATCGTCACGCTGTCGCGGCCTGAGGTCTACAACGCGCTGCACACCGACGCGCATTTCGAGCTCCAGAAGGTGTTTGACGATTTCTCGGCCGATACCGAGCAATGGGTCGCGATCGTCACAGGGAGCGGCGACAAGGCATTCTGCGCCGGCAACGATCTGAAGTGGCAGGCGGCCGGGGGAAAGCGCGGCTGGGACAAGGGCGGCTTTGCCGGCCTCACCGCACGCTTCGACTGCGACAAGCCGATCATCGCTGCGGTCAACGGCGTCGCGATGGGCGGCGGCTTCGAGATCGCGCTGGCCTGCGATCTGATCATCGCCGCGGAGAACGCGACCTTCGCCCTGCCCGAACCGCGCGTTGGCCTTGCCGCACTTGCCGGCGGCCTGCACCGCCTGCCGCGCCAGATCGGCCTGAAGCGCGCCATGGGCATGATCCTCACCGCGCGTCACGTCAGCGCCAAGGAAGGGCTTGAGCTCGGCTTCGTCAACGAGGTGGTGCCGCAGGGCGAGGCGCTGGCGGGTGCGCTACGCTGGGCCGAGATGATCACCAAGAACTCGCCGATGTCGATCCGTGCCTCGAAGCAGGCCATCCAGAAGGGGCTCGGCGTCTCGCTGGAGCAGGCGATCGAGCAGCAGCGCGAATATCCCGCGGTGAAGGCGATGGTGGCCTCGCAGGATTACATCGAGGGCCCGAAGGCGTTCTCGGAGAAGCGGCCGCCGAAATGGGCGGGGAAGTAGGCGTTTCTCTGCACGTCAAAGCGAAGGACGGGCAGACGTCACCGCTGTCATGCCCCGCGAAGGCGGGGCATCCAGTACGCCGCGGCCTATCGATTGAACCACAAATGTCTCGGAGAACTGGATCGCCCGCCTTCGCGGACGATGACAGCGAGTATGGAGCGCGACCTGCCTACCCGCCCTGCCCCAGCTCCCGCTTGTACGACGCGTAGTTCGGCTGATCGACCGCGAGCTTGTCCATCGTGGTCGCCCACAGGTGCTCGGCAAGACCGGACGTTGCGAGATCAACCTCGCCTTTCGCGATACGCTCGGCGAGCGCGCGGTTGAGTTCAGTGACCGAGCCGTCCATGCCGAGCAAAGCACGCAACCGCTCCACTTCCGCCGCATCGCTTCCCTCCTCCTGCGTCAGCTGCCGCGTCACGAGATCGAGGATGTTGATGGCAACGCGCAGCTTGAAAGCCTGGTGGCCGGAGACCAGCGGCGCGATGTCGCTGCGGAGGAAATCGGCGACCGATTTGGTCAGCTCGATCGGGGTCGGTTCGTCCTGCATGTCTCAGCTCCCGCGCGGCACGAGCAGCCGCAACAGATCGATCTCGGTCTCGGAGGCGCGACGGCCGATCATGGCGCGCTCCATCGAATGATCAGGCCCCTCGCGAAAACGCTGCATCATGCCGCCGCACATGATGCCCCAGCGCAATGTCCCCATCACTTCCCAGAATTTGACGCGCGCAGGATCGCATGTGCGGCCAGCGGCCTCATAGCCCGCGAACAGCTCCTCGCGCGAGCCGAAGCCGCCGACGGGCTTGTCGATCTCACCGAAGCGCCAGGAATTGACGCAGACCCAGCCGAGATCCTCCATGGGATCGCCGAGATGCGCGAGCTCCCAGTCCAGCACGGCGCGCACACCGTTAGAGCCGATGATGAGGTTGCCGTTGCGGAAATCCCCGTGCACCAGCGTCACCTCGGTCGACGGGCCGGGATCATGATCGCGCAGCCAGCGCAGCGCCAGCTCGAACACGGGCTTTGGCCAGTTCAAGCTGCGATAATCACGCTCGAACTCGGCGATCTCCTGGGTCGCGGTCCGGCTGCGCAGTTCTGGCAATTTGTCCTGCGGCAGCCGGTGCAGCCCGGCAAGTACGCCGCCGATCTGCCGCGCGAGATGCGGCCGCGCGGCGGCGAACGCGTCGTCGCGCAGAATCTTGCGCGCGATGGTCTCGCCTTCGACCCGCTGCATGATGAAGCCGGTGCCGAGATCGTCTTCCGGCACCAACACGTGCATCACGCGTGGCGACGGCACGCCCGCCTCATAGGCGAGTTGCATCAGCTGCGCTTCAGCCGCGAGGCCCGCCGCGCGCGTCGGCGCGGCGCCATAACCCTTCGGCGAGCGACGCAGGATCGCGCCGATCGGCCCATCGGGATGCACGATGTCGAACCGCCATGTCTCCTGGCTGGCACCGCCGGACAGTTTTGCCGCGGAGGTCGCGCCGGTCGCCCCCTTGCACCAGCGCTGGACGCTGCGAGAAAGCTCCGCCTCGATCATTTGCCGTTGAATTTCGCCGGGCGCTTCTCCAGGAAGGCGCCGACACCTTCACGGAAGTCCTCCGTGTCGCCGGCACGGAGCTGGCACTGGAATTCGAGATTGAGCTGGTCCTCGAAGGAGTTTTCCGGACTGTCCCAATAGAGCTTGCGGATCAGCGACAGCGCGACTGTCGGGCCGCTGGCAAGATCGCGCGCGAGCTTCATCGCCTCTTCCATCAGCACGCCGTCGTCGTAGACACGGTTGACGAGGCCCCATTCCAGCGCCTTCTCGGCCGGCAGCCGCTCGCCCATCAGCGACAATTCGATCGAGCGCGCCCGGCCGACGAGGCGCGGCAGCAGCCAGGTCGAGCCGCAATCCGGCACGAGGCCGATGCGACGGAAGGCCTGAAGGAAGTAGGAGGAACGCGCGCATAAAATCATGTCGCCGAGCAGCGCGAAGCTCATGCCGGCGCCGGCGGCCGGGCCGTTGACCGCGGTGATGATGGGACAATGCAGATTGCGGATGCGGCGCAGGAACGGGTGAAAGCCGGTCTCGAGCGTCAGGCCGGCCTTGGTCTTCTTCGACTGGTTGTTGCGGCCCTGGAGGTTTGCACCGGTGCAGAACGCCCGCCCCGCGCCGGTCAGCACGACGCAGCGCACCTCGTCCTTTTTCTCCTCGATCGTGTCGAGCGCCTCGGCAAGGCCGCCGAGCATGTCCATGGAGACCGCGTTCATCACCTCTTGATGGTCGAGCTTGAGGATCGCGACCGAGCCATCAAAATCGAGCGTGACGTGTTTGAACTGCATGGTTTCCTCGTGCGTTGCGGCCCGTGTCAGTTTCGCAGGCCGGAATTAGTTTTTGCCGGGGCGCATATTTGATTTTTGGCGCGGTCTTGTCCATGGTGTTCGGAGCATAGCAAGCAATCTTGCGCGCAGCGGCTGATGCGCCCGATGCCAAATTGTCTTGCCAAAAACAAATTGTCTTGCCGCAAACAGGAAACGCGCCATGAACCTTTTCGACCTCTCCGGCCGCGTCGCCGTGATCACCGGCGGCAATGGCGGCATCGGGCTCGGCATCGCGCAGGCGCTTGCGGCGCAGGGCTGCAATGTCGCGATCTGGGGCCGCAATGCTGACAAGAACAAGGCTGCTGCCGCGAGCCTTGCCGGCCTTCCCGGCAAGGCCGACGCGCGCGTCTGTGACGTCACCGATCCGGCCTCGGTCGATGCCGCGATGAAGGCCACGCTCGACACCTTTGGCCGGGTCGATGGCTGCTTTGCCAATGCCGGCATCGGCGGCGGCGGCCGGCGCTCCTTCGTCGAGCGCACCGAGGAGGAATGGCGCACGATGTTCGCGACCAACCTCGACGGCGTGTTTCACGCCTTCCAGGCCGCCGCCAGGCACATGACCGAGCGCGCCAATGCCGGCGATCCCTTCGGCCGGCTGGTGGCAACCTCGAGCCTCGCTTCGATCTTCGGCACCGCGCGTAACGAACATTATGCGGCGACCAAGGCGGCGATCAACGCGCTGGTGCGCGCGCTCGGCGTCGAGCTGGCGCGCCACGGCGTCACCGCGAATGCGATCCTGCCCGGCTGGATCAAGAGCGACATGACCTCGGGCCTGATGGCCAACGACAAGTTCGTCGCCAATGTGATGCCGCGCATTCCGGTGCGGCGCTTCGGCGAGGCAGCCGATTTCGGCGGCATCGCGGTGTACCTGATGAGCAAGACGTCGTCGTATCACACAGCCGATACGTTCGTGATCGACGGCGGCTATACGGCGTTTTGAGACATCGTAGGGTGGGCAAAGGCGCTCTTGCGCCGTGCCGACCGGAAACATTCTCGACTGCCGTGGTGGGCACGCTGCGCTTTGCCCACCTACGGTTTCTTGTCTTGTGAGCGCAGAAGGGAATGGGCAAATGTTCTCACACGTGATGATCGGCACCAACGACCTCGACAAGGCCAAGGCCTTCTATGACAATCTGCTGAGCACCCTCGAGGTGCGCCCGGCCAGGGTCGACGGCCATCGCATCTTCTACATCACCAAGACCGGGGTGTTCTCGGTGTCGAAGCCGATCAACGGCGAGCCGGCGACCTGCGCGAATGGCGGCACGATCGGCTTTGCCGCCAATTCGCCGGAGCAGGTCGATGCGTGGCACACGGCCGGAGTCGCGGCCGGCGCGACATCGATTGAGGATCCGCCCGGCATCCGCCAGGGCCCCGGCGGCAAGCTCTATCTCGCTTACCTGCGCGATCTCGACGGCAACAAGATCTGTGCAATGCACCGGCTGCCGAACTGAGCCACACCCGTCGCTGTCATTCCCCGCGAAAGCGGGGAATCCAGTACACCGCGGCCTCTCGAGTCAATCACTGCGGTCTCCGGAATACTGGATCGCCCGAATAAATCGGGCGATGACGGCGGAGAACGCGGCGCGGGCGCTGCGGACTCCCCACCCCGTTCAAACAACATTTCAAACACCTCGCGAAATTCCATCACGTGGCATGGTGCGCGTGAAAAATGCGCGCTCGCACTTTGGTCGCGCTGCGACTATTCTTGCGGCCAACACGATCTCAGCGAAACGGGAGGAACGATGACAAAACACACCTACATTCCCCGCACCACCAACTACACCCTGAATCCCGGCGACGAGCTCAACGATCTCCGCATGTCGGACCAGGTCCGGCCGCTCTATGATCACGTCAGGAAGTTCATCCGCGAGACGGTCGAGCCGATGTCGATCGAGTTCGCCAAGGCCGGCGAAGGCAAGGAGGATCGCTGGAGCTTCACGCCGAAGCAGCTCGAGGTGCTGGAAAAGGCCAAGAACAAGGCCAAGCAGGAAGGCCTCTGGAACTTCTTCCTGCCCGATGACGAGACCGGCCAGGGCCTGAAGAATCTCGACTACGCCTATATCGCCTCCGAGCTCGGCAAAAGCCCGCTGGCCTCCGAGACCATGAACTGCTCGGCGCCCGATACCGGCAACATGGAGGTGCTAGAGCGCGTCGGCACCAAGGAGCAGAAGGAGAAGTGGCTGAAGCCGCTGATGAACGGCGAGATCCGCTCGGCCTATGTCATGACCGAGCCGAACGTCGCCTCCTCCGACGCCAAGAACATCTCGACCACGGCCAAGCTCGTCGGCGACGAATGGGTCATCAACGGCGAGAAGTACTACATCTCCGGCGTCGGCGATCCCCGCTGCAAGATCCTCATCGTGATGGTGAAGACCAATCCGGATGCGGCGCCGAGCAAGCAGCAGTCGCAGATCCTGGTGCCGCGCGACACGCCCGGCGTCGAGGTGCTCGGCCCCATGTACGTGTTCGGGCAGGACCACGCGCCGCGCGGCCACATGCACATGCGCTTCAACAATGTCCGCGTGCCCAAGGAGAACATGCTGCTCGGCGAAGGCCGCGGCTTCGAGATCTCGCAGCTCCGCCTCGGCCCGGGACGCATCCATCACTGCATGCGCACCATCGGCAAGGCCGAGAAGGCGCTCGACCTGATGGTGCAGCGTGGCCTCACCCGCGAAGCCTTCGGCAAGAAGATCGCCCATCTCGGCGGCAACATGCAGATCATCGCGCAGGCGCGCTGCGAGATCGAGGCGATGCGGCTGATGGTGCTGAAGGCCGCCAAGGCGATGGACGTGCTCGGTAACAAGGAGGCCCGCGTCTGGGTCTCCATGGTCAAGGCCATGGTGCCGGAACGCGCCTGCAAGATCATCGACCAGTCGATCCAGATGCACGGCGCCACCGGCATCTCGCACTGGACCCCGCTTGCCGAGATGTATCAGGACGTCCGCCATCTGCGTTTTGCGGATGGTCCCGACGAGGTGCACTGGATGGTGGTCGGGCGCCACGAGCTGAGCATGGCGTGATGTGCGTTCTTTTTTCCCTCTCCCCGCTTGCGGGGAGAGGCGAAGAACGCCCTAAGACGCTGGCGCGACCTTGTCCTGCGTCTTGGTGTCGAAGTCGCCCGCGTCATGCCGCTCGTGGAGCTGGCTGGCGGGATCGCCGGAGACGCGGTTGACCATGCGGCCGCGCTTCACGGCCGGACGCTTGGCGATCTGGTCGGTCCAGCGCTGCACGTTCTTGTAGTCCTGCACCGACAGGAATTCGCCGGCGCCATAGACCAGCCCCTTGGCGAGTGCGCCGTACCAGGGCCACACCGCCATGTCGGCGATCGTGTACTCGTCGCCCGCGAGATACTCGTTGTCCGCGAGGCGCCGGTCGAGCACGTCGAGCTGGCGCTTGACCTCCATCGCGAAGCGGTCGATGGCGTATTCGATCTTGAACGGCGCATAGGCGTAGAAGTGGCCGAAGCCGCCGCCGAGATAGGGGGCGCTGCCCATCTGCCAGAACAGCCAGGACATCGCTTCAGTTCGCGTCCTGATGTCCTTCGGCAGGAAGGCGCCGAACTTTTCGGCGAGATAGAACAGGATCGAGCCCGACTCGAACACCCGGATCGGCTCGGGGCCGGAGCGATCCACCAGCGCTGGAATCTTCGAGTTCGGGTTGATGTCGACAAAGCCGCTGCCGAACTGGTCGCCATTGCCGATCCTGATCAGCCAGGCGTCGTATTCGGCGCCCTTGTGGCCGAGCGCCAAAAGCTCCTCCAGCATCACGGTGACCTTCACCCCGTTCGGCGTCGCCAGCGAATAGAGCTGGAAAGGATGCTTGCCGACCGGCAGTTCCTTGTCATGGGTCGCACCGGCAATGGGCCGGTTGATGCTGGCGAACTGCCCGCCATTCTCCTTGTTCCAGGTCCAGACCTTAGGCGGCACGTAGGCGGGGGTGTCGGTCATGCGGGGGCTCCGGCGGAAAGATGCGCCTGCATTAATTAGCCCGCAAATGGCGAATGACAAGGCCTGCCCGGTCTGCGCCCGGCGCGGGCCTCACGCCGGCGTCATGCAGCCCAGCCTGTCGGTCAGCCTGCGCGGCCGCGCGCGCCACGCGACGTCTACACGCAAGATGCGCCATCGAATCCGGCGTGGCATCGCCGGCGACGATCGGCTCGCGTCGCTTTGCTTCGCCACGAAAGCAACGAGAACGCGACGGCCGCCGGGAGAGAACCATGAAATCGCCGATCTGCGACATGCTGGGCATCGAATTCCCGCTGCTCGCCTTCAGCCATTGCCGCGACGTCGTCGCCGCCGTCAGCCGCGCCGGCGGCTTTGGCGTGCTGGGCGCGACCGCGCACACGCCGGAGACGCTCGAACGCGAACTGACATGGATCGACGATCACGTCGACGGCAAGCCCTATGGCATCGACGTTCTGATCCCTGAAAACATCTCGACCGCGGGCGAGAAGGACGTCACCTGGAAAAGCCTGGAGGCGCGTGTGCCGCAGCAGCACCGCACCTATACGCGCGACCTCCTGAAGAAATACGATATCGAGCTGACCACGACTGATGTGGCCGACGACCGGCCGCAGCCGTTCGACGGCAAGACGGCGCTGGAGCTGCTCGAGGTGTCTTTCAACCATCCGATCCGGCTGATCGCCAACGCGCTGGGCGTGCCGCCGAAGGCGATGATCGAGATGGGCAAGACGCACGGCGTGCCGGTCGCCGCTCTCGTCGGCGCCAAGGAGCACGCGCTGCGCCAGGTCGCTGCCGGTGTCGACATTCTCGTCGTGCAGGGCACCGAGGCCGGCGGCCATTGCGGCGAGGTCTCGACCCTGGTGCTGGTGCCGGAGGTGATCAAGGCGATCAAAAAGGTCCGCGACGTGCCGGTGCTGGCGGCCGGCGGCATCATGACGGGGCGGCAGATGGCCGCCTGCATGGCGATGGGCGCGGCCGGTGCCTGGACCGGCTCAGTCTGGCTCGCAACCGTCGAGGCCGAGACCACGGAGATCTTTCGCGAGAAGATGATCGCAGCATCCTCACGCGATGCGATCCGCTCGAAAGGGCGCACGGGAAAGCCGGCGCGGCAGCTCCGCTCGGTCTGGACCGATGCCTGGGATCGCGCCCCGGAGAGCCCCGGCGCGCTGCCGATGCCGCTGCAGAGCATCATCAGCCGCGATGCCTTCAACTCGATCGACCGCGCCGCGGCCGCCGGCAACGCCAAGGCGCGCGATCTCGTCAGCTATTTCGTCGGCCAGGGCGTCGGCCTGATCGACAGCGTGAAGTCGGCGGGCGCCGTGGTCCAGGAATTCAAGGAAGAGTTTGCCGAAGCCGTCGAGCACATGAATGCGCTGGTGACGGAGTAGTTGTAGACCCTCATGGTGAGGAGGCGCGCAAGCGCCGTCTCGAACCATGAGAGCCCGCGGCCCATCCTTCGAGACGCCTGCTTCGCAGGCTCCTCAGGATGAGGTCGGAGATATCTGCGAGAGTGAAGAAGCGATAACAATGACTGTTTCCCCAGACCGCATCCCCGTCATCGTCGGCATCGGCGAGATCGTCGACCGCCCCAAGGAGATTACCGCGGGCCTCGAGCCGCTCGATCTGCTCGAACAGGCGCTACGCCGCGCCGAGCAGGACGCCGGCGCAAAATTGCTTGGCGAGGTGCAGTCGCTCGACGTCGTCAATTTCCTGAGCTGGCGCTATCGCGACCCGGAAAAGCTATTGGCGCAACGCCTCGGCGTCTCGCCCGCACATTGCCATTACGGCCCGGTCGGCGGCGAGAGCCCGATCCGCTACATCCACGAGGCAGCGAAGCGCATCGCGCGTGGTGAATGCAACGTGGCGGCAATCTGCGGCGCGGAGGCGCAGTCGACCGCCACCAAGGCGGAGCGCGCCGGCGTCAAGCTGCCTTGGACACCGTTCGCGCATGACGTCGAGGAGCCCAAGCGTGGCGCTGCGTTCCAGAAGCCGCTGGCGGTGAAGCTCGGCGTGTTCCGGCCCGTCACCGTCTATCCGTTCTATGAGGCCGCCTCCTCCGCCCATTGGGGCCAGACGCCGCGCGAGGCGATGGCAGAGTCCGGCACGCTGTGGTCGCGCTATTCGGAAGCCGCCGCGCAAAACCCCAACGCGTGGCTGAAGCGGCGCTATGCGCCGGAGGAGATCACGACGCCGACCGCGGACAACCGGCTGATCGCGTGGCCCTACAACAAGCTCATGGTCGCCAACCCCAGCGTCAACATGGGCGGCGCGCTGCTGCTCACCAGCCTCGCCAGGGCGCGCGCGGCCGGGATCTCCGAGAGCAAGCTCGTCTATCCGCTCGGCGGCGCCTCGGCGGAAGAGCCACGCGACTATCTCTTGCGCGACCAGTTCTATGAAAGCCATCCGCAGAACGCGGTGTTGAAGGCGGTGATGGATCTCGCCGGCGGCAAAACGTTCGACGCGATCGAGCTCTACAGCTGCTTCCCCTGCGTGCCCAAGATGGCGCGGCGGACGCTCGGCTTGGGCCCTGACGTGCAGCCGACCGTGACCGGCGGCCTCACCTTCTTCGGCGCACCGCTCAATACCTACATGACGCATGCGGCCTGCGCGATGGTCCGCCGCGTGCGCGATGGCGCGAAGCTCGGCCTGCTCTACGGCCAGGGCGGATTCGTCACCAAGCACCACGCGCTGGTGGTGGCGAAGACGTCGCCGCGCGAGGCGCTGGCGCAGGAGACCAGCGTGCAAGGCGAAGCCGACCGCAACAAGCGCGCGGTGCCGGAGTTCGTCACGGAGGCCCGCGGCAAGGGCAAGGTCGAGAGCTTTACGGTGCTCTACGGCCGTAGCGGCGATGTCGAGCATGGCGTCGTGATGCTGCGAACCGGCGATGACCGGCGGACGCTGGCGCGGATTCCGGCGAGCGACACAGCGACGCTGGCGCATCTGCTCGACATGGACCGCACGCCGGTCGGCTCGCTCGGCGAGATCACGATGGCGGTGGACGGTGTCCCGGAGTGGCGGGTGGCGTAGCTTTCGTAGGGTGGGCAAAGCGAAGCGTGCCCACGTTTTGCCTATTTGATGAGAAGACGTCGGCACGGCGCAAGAGCGCCTTTGCCCACCCTACGAGACCTGCTTCCAGGGCACGAGATCGCCCTAACTCCTCGGCGCCTGCTTCTCCGACGCCGTCGCGGGCTTGCTCTTGGCGCCGACCACACGCACCGCATCGCCATCGGAGAGACCGTCCGGCGGCGCGGTAATGACACGGTCGTCCGCGGCGATCCCCGATGCGAGCTCAATCTCGCGACCGAGATCGCGGGCGATGGTCACGGGCTTGAACAGCACCTTGTCGTCGGGCCCGACCGTCGCGACGCGCAGGCCGCTGCCGTTGAAGATCAGTGCGCTGGCGGGAATGCTGAGCGGCGCGGAGTCGCGCTGGAGGTTCAGCTTCACGCTGGCGTAGCCGCCGGGCATCAGCTCGCCTGAAGAATTGTCGAGCCCAAGCTGCATGCGCGTGGTGCCTGAGGCGACGTCGACGGCTTGCGAGGAGGCTTCCACCGTCGCCTGGAAGGTCCGGTTCGGATACTCCGGCAGCGCGATGGTCGCCTTGGCGCCGATCTTGATCGCCGGCACGTAATTCTGGGGCACGTTGACGTAGACGCGCAGCTTGGTGATGTCGGAGACCACGAACATCGCCGGGCCCGAGCCGCCGCCTGCATTGATCAGCGCGCCGACATCGGTGTCGCGCGCGGTCACGACGCCCTCGAACGGCGCGGTGATCTTCTTGTAGCCGGCGAGCGCCTCCAGGCGCTCGACATTGGCCTGCCCCGAATGGACGGCCGCATTCTTGTTGGAGAGATCGGCGGTGCGCTCGTCGATCTCCTGCGCGGAGACGAAGTTGGAGGCAACCAGCGTCTTGCGCCGGTTCAGCGTTGCTTCCGACAGCCTGGCGCTGGCCTGCTGACTGGCGAGGTCGGCGCGGGCCTGAAGCAGTTGCTGATCGAGGTCGGGCGCCTCGATCTCGGCAATCACCTGCCCGGCCTTGACGCGCGCGCCGATGTCGGCGCTCCAGCTCTTCAGGTAGCCCGACACGCGGGCGAAGATCGGGGCGCGATAATAGGCTTCCAGCCGGCCCGGCAGATCGAGGGTGGCGTTGAGGGTCTTGGCGTTGGGCAGGGTCACCGCGACGCTGGGAACGGCCTGGTCGTCGGTCCATTCCTTCAGCCTGGAGCCCTGCTCCTCGCGGGCGCGGATGCCGGTGCCGACGATGAGGCCTGCCGCGATCAGCGCCACCACGCCGAAGATGCCCAGTTTCCGGTGCGAGACCGGGGAGCGGGGTTCAGTGGGCGACATGCGCGGTCTCCAATGGGGCGACGGCTTTGGCGCCCTGTTTCTTGTGTACCATACTGAACACCACGGGAACAAACATCAGCGTGGCGAAGGTTGCAAAGATCAAGCCGCCGATGACGGCGCGGCCAAGCGGCGCATTCTGCTCGCCGCCCTCACCGAGCCCGAGCGCCATCGGCGCCATGCCAATGATCATGGCGAGCGCGGTCATCAGCACCGGACGGAACCGGACGAAGCCGGCTTCGAGCGCAGCTGCGATGGGATCGCCGAGCTCCTCGTAGCGCTCACGGGCAAACGAGATGACGAGCACGCTGTTGGCCGTGGCGACGCCCATGCACATGATGGCGCCGGTCAGCGCCGGCACCGACAGCGTGGTCTCGGTCATGAACAGCATCCAGACGATGCCGGCAAGCGCGGCCGGCAGCGCCGTGATGATCACGAACGGATCGGACCAGGACTGGAAGTTGACGACGATCAGGAAGTAGATCAGCACGACGGCGCCGAGCAGGCCGAACAGCAGGCCGGTGAAGGCGCTGTTCATGGTCTGCACCTGGCCCAGCAGCACCACGGAGGAGCCCTTCGGCACGTCCTTGGCGGTGTCGACGATCAATTGCCGGATATCGTTGGACACCGCGCCGAGATCGCGGCCCGAGGTCGTGGCGAAGATCTGCACCATCGACTGGATGTCGTATTGCGACACCACCGCGCTCGAGGTCGAACGCTTGATGTCGGCAATGCCGCCAAGGATCGGCGACTGCGTATTGCCGACGGCGGTGATCGGCAGCGTCTGGAGCGCGCTGAGCGAGTCGATCTGGTATTGCGGCGTCTGCATCACGATCGAGTAGGACACGCCGTTGTCGGGGTTGAGATAGTAGGTCGGCGCCACCTGCGAGGAGCCGGCGAGATTGACCACGAGGCTGTTGGTGACGTCGCGCTCGGTCAGACCGACATATTGTGCGCGGGTGCGGTCGACGTCGATGTTGAAGGTCGGGTTGTTCGGCGACTGCTGGATGCGCGCATCGGCAACACCGGGGATCTTGCGGACCTTGGCCAGCAGATTGTTGGCATAGGCGAAGTTGGCGCCGAGATTGGCGCCGCGGATCTGCAGGTCGATCGGCGCCGGTGCGCCAAAATTCAGGATCTGACTGACGATGTCGGCCGGCAGGAAGGCGAAGCTGACGCCGGGGAACAGGCGGGGCAACTGTTCGCGCAGCACGCGCACGTGTTCTTCGGTGGGCTTGTGGCCCTCCTTCAGCTTGATCTGGATGTCGCCGTCCTGCGGGCCGATCACGCCGGTGTTGTTGTAGGTCATGTTGATGCCGGAGATCGGCATGCCGATGTTGTCGGTCATGGTCTCGATCTCGCCCGGGATCAGCTTGCGGACCGCCTTCTGCACATCGGCGAGCTGGTTCGCGGTCTCCTCGACGCGGGTGCCGACCTGGGTGCGGACATGCATCAGGATGTTGCCGGCATCGACCGCGGGGAAGAAGTTGCGACCGAGGAACGGCACCAGCGCAAAGGACGCGCCGACCACGCAGAGGAAGCCGATCACGAATATCCCGCGGTGCGCCAGCGCGAGCCCGAGGAAGCCGTGGTAGCCGCCGCGAATTCGCTCGAAGCGCTTCTCGAAGCCGCGCTGGAACCAGACCAGCGGATTGCGCGACGGCGGCGGCTCGCCGTCGTGGTGAACATGCGCCTGCAACAGATAGTTCGCCATGGTCGGCACCAGCGTGCGCGACAGGATGAACGACCAGATCATCGCGAACATCACGGCTTCGGCCATCGGCACGAACAGGAAGCGCGCAACGCCGGTGAGGAAGAACATCGGAACGAACACGATGCAGATGCAGAGCAGCGAGACGAAGGCCGGCGTCACGATCTGGTTGGCGCCGTCGAGGATCGACTGCTCGACCGGCTTGCCCTGCTCCAGATGGTAGTTGATGTTCTCGATGGTCACGGTGGCGTCGTCGACGAGGATGCCGACCGCGAGCGCAAGGCCGCCGAGCGTCATGATGTTCAGCGTCTCGCCGATCGCCGACAGCATGATGATGGCGCCCAGCACCGAGAGCGGAATCGAGACCGCGATGATGATGGTCGAGCGCCAGCTGCCGAGGAACAAGAGGATCATGACGCTGGTCAGCAGCGCCGCGATCACGCCCTCGAAGGCGACGCCCTGGATCGCGCCGCGGACGAACACCGACTGGTCACCGATGAAGCCGATCTTGAGCGCGTCGGGGAGCTGGTCCTTGACGTCGATCACCTTCTGCTTGATACCGGCGATGATGTCGAGCGTCGAGGTCGCGCCCGCCTTCAGCACCATCATCAGCACCGAGCGGTTGCCGTCGACATGGACGATGTTGGTCTGCGGCGGATTGCCGTCGCGCACGGTCGCGACGTCGCGCACATAGACCATCGCGCCGTTGACGGTCTTGATCGGCAGGTTGCCGAGCTCGTCGATCCGCAGCGGCGAGTTGTTGAGCTGGATGTTGTACTCGAACTGGCCGATCTTCTGGGTGCCGACCGGCGTGATCAGGTTCTGCGCGGCGAGCGCGTTGGCGACGTCCTGGCCGGACAGGCCGCGGGCCTGGAGCGCGGTGGGATCGAGGTCGATCTGGACCTGGCGCTGCTTGCCGCCGAACGGATAAGGGATCGCAGCACCAGGCACGGTGACCAGAGGGGTGCGCAGCTGGTTGATGCCGATGTCGGCGAGGTTCTGCTCGGTGAGCCCATCGCCCGACAGCGCCACCTGGATGATCGGCACGGTCGAGGCCGAGTAGTTCAGGATCAGGGGCGGCGTCGCGCCCGGCGGCATCTGCTTGAGCAGCGTCTGCGAGATCGCGGTGACCTGCGCGTTGGCGGTGCGGATGTCGACGTTCGGCTGGAAGAAGATCTTGATGATGCCAAAGCCGTTATAGGAGTTGGCGGTGATGTGCTCGATGTCGTTGACCGTCGTGGTCAGCGCGCGCTGGAACGGCGTGGTGATGCGGCCGGACATCTGGTCGGGCGGCAGTCCGGTGTACTGCCAGACCACGCCGATCACCGGAATGCGAATGTCCGGGAAGATGTCGGTCGGCGTCCGCAGCGCCGCGAGCGGGCCGATGATCAGAAGCAGGAGCGCGAGCACGACAAACGTGTAGGGTCGGCTCAGGGCAATACGGACCAGAGCAATCATGCGTCAGGCAATTCCGGGTCAGGCTGGGATACGGAATCCGCCCCCACGGGGATCCTGGTCCCCTTTACCCGAGCACCGGCCGAAACGCCATTGCGAGGCGATCGCGGCGCCTTCACTTCCCTGCTATCGCACCTGCGAAACGAGCATCGCAGCCATGCAGCGCATCCAGATCAGGCAGCGCGGACCGAATCCAGGAACTTGCCGACCTCGAGCTTGAGGCGATTGGAGTCGCGCGACAGCATCTGCGCCGCCGACAGCACCTGCGAGGACGCCGTGCCGGTCTCGGACGCGCCGCGCTGGACGTCGCCGACATTGGACGAGACCTGCTGGGTGCCGTGGGCGGCCTGCTGCACGTTACGGGCGATCTCCTGGGTTGCCGCGCCCTGCTGCTCGACGGCCGCCGCGATCGCCGCAGCGATCTCCGACAGACGGGCGATGGTGCCGCTGATCTCGCCGATCGCGCTGACCGAGTCCTGCGTCGCGCTCTGAATGCCGCCGACCTGCTGGCCGATCTCGCCAGTGGCCTTTGCCGTCTGCTCCGCCAACGCCTTGACCTCGGAAGCGACCACCGCGAAACCGCGGCCGGCCTCGCCCGCGCGCGCCGCCTCGATCGTGGCATTGAGCGCCAGAAGGTTGGTCTGGCCGGCGATGGCATTGATGAGCTCGACGACGTCGCCGATCCGCGATGCGGCCCGCGACAATTCGCTGACGCGTTCGGTGGTGGCATGCGCCTGGTTGACCGCCTCGCCTGCGATACGGGTGGAATCCTGCACCTGCCGACCGATCTCACGCACCGAGGACGACATCTCTTCGGCGGCCGATGCCACCGAATGCACGTTGCTGGACGCCGCCTCCGAGCCGGATGCGACCACCGTCGCCAGCTCCTGCGCCCGGCCCGCGGTCGAGGACAGGGTCGAAGCCGAAGCTTCGAGCTCGGTCGCGGCCGACGACACGGTCTCGACGATCTCGCCGATCGCAGCCTCGAAGCCGTCGGCGAGCTTGGTCATGTCGGCCTTGCGCTGTGTCTCGGCACGGCGTTGCACGGCCTGCACTTCGTCGCGACTGAAGCGGATGATGGTCTGCACGGTCTGGAGGTTGCGCAGCGCCTCCCCGATCTCGTCATCGCGGTCGATGACGATGCGATTGTCGAGCTTGTCCTGTACGAGATTGACCAAGGTGTCGTTGAGATGCTGCATCGGCCCCTGGATCGCGCGCATGGTCGTGAGGCCGGCAAAGCCGGCGATGGCGGCGCCGACGACGGCCAGCAGGGCCAGCGTAAAACTGGTCGAACCGGACGTGGACAGCGCCCCGCCGATGCCGAGCGCAAGCATGAACAGGGCCTGGAGCAGCATCGTCGTGACGAGGCGCGCTTTCAGCGTCCCGGTGAAGACGCTGAAGCGGTCGAGCCACGAGCGGCGGCGGATGATGCCGGCGTCGACGCGATAGCCATGCGGCTTCTTTTCGCGGATCGCCGCGTAGACCTCTTCGGCGAGCTTGCGCTGGTCGGCCGGCAGCTTGGTCCGGATCGAGGTGTAACCTTTGACCTGGCCATTCTCCCGGATCGGCGAGGCCGTCGCCAGCACCCAGTAGAAGTCGCCGTTCTTGCGGCGGTTCTTCACCGCGCCGAGCCACGGCTTGCCGGCCTTCAGCGTGTCCCAGAGATTGTCGAAGGCCTCCGGCGGCATGTCCGGATGACGGACGATGTTGTGCGGCTGGCCCATCAACTCGGCCGAGGTGAAGCCGGCGGCGGCGAGGAAGTCCTCGTTGAAATAGGTGAGCTTGCCCTTCAGATCGGTGCGCGAAACGATCAGCGTCTCGTCGCTAACGGGATACTCGGCCTGGGTAACAGGAAGATTCTCGCGCATTGGGGCCCCCAAATGAATTGACTATTGTTCATTCCAATTCGGACGGCCGCTATTCGAGTCGTCTTGCGCAATTCTCATAAAGCGAATTTAACTATCCATGAATGGGATCCGCCAGGTCTACGGGCGTTTCCCCATGATGCTACCTGCAAGCGACACCCTGGTACCGGAGACGAAAAAGAAAATGAGCGGCGCTTTTGGCGCCGCTCGTTTTCGACCGATGGGTCTTGTGGAGACGACTACGCCGCACGGACGTTGGTCAGGAACTTGCTGACCTCGGTCTTCAGCCGGCTGGAGTCATTGGACAGCATCTGCGCCGCCGACAGCACCTGCGAGGAGGCCGTGCCGGTCTCGGTCGCGCCGCGCTGCACGTCGGTGATGTTGGAGGAGACCTGCTGGGTGCCCTGCGCCGCCTGCTGCACGTTGCGGGCGATCTCCTGGGTCGCCGCGCCCTGCTCTTCCACCGCCGCGGCAATCGCCGAAGAAATCTCCGACAGATGCTCGATGGTCGAGGAGATCTCCTTGATGGCGCCGACCGAATCGTTGGTCGCGGCCTGAATGCCGGAGATCTGCTGGCCGATCTCGCCGGTCGCCTTCGCGGTCTGCTCGGCGAGCGCCTTCACCTCGGAGGCGACCACCGCGAAGCCGCGGCCGGCTTCGCCAGCGCGCGCCGCCTCGATGGTGGCGTTCAGCGCGAGCAGGTTGGTCTGGCCGGCAATGGTGTTGATCAGCTCGACGACGTCGCCGATGCGCGAGGCGGCTTTGGAGAGTTCGCTGACGCGCTCGGTGGTGGCACGGGCCTGGCCGACGGCGTCGCCCGCCATCCGGGCCGATTCCTGCACCTGACGGCTGATCTCGCCGACCGACGACGCCATCTCCTCGGTCGCCGACGCGACCGACTGCACGTTGGTCGAGGCTTCCTCAGAAGCACCGGCAACCGTGGTCGCCAGCCGCTGCGAGCGGTCGGCGGTCGAGGTCAGCGTCGAGGCCGAGGCTTCGAGCTGGGTCGAGGCCGAGGACACGGTCTGGACGATCTCGCCGATCATCGTCTCGAAGTCGCGGGTGATGTTGTCGACGCGGCGGCCGCGCTCGATCTTGGCTTCGGCATCAGCGGCCGCGGCCTCATCGGCCGCCTTCTTGGCGATCAGCGCGTCCTTGAAGATCTGGAGCACGTCGGCCATGGCGCCGATCTCGGTCTTCTCGCCGCGATGCGGGACTTCGGCGGACAGGTCGCCCTTGCCCAGCGCCTGCATCGGCTCGATGATCGACTTAATGCCCTTCGAGACGTCCTGGACGAGATAGAAGCCGACGCCAATGCCCACGATGACGGCGGCGCCGAGGATGACCGAAACCAGCATGAAAGCAAAAGAATAGCTGTCCGCCGCATCCTGAGCCGCCTGATCGCCACCCTTGGTGTTGAGCTCGATGTCCTTCATCAGGACCTCATCCGACGCGAGACCGATCTTGTTGACCGTCTTTGTGTTGAGCTCCTGTGCCTCGTGCGGGACCTTGCCGGCCTCCTTGCGTGACAGCGCCATCACGTCCTCGGTGCCCTTCTTGTAATCGTCCCAAAGCTTTGCCCACTGGTTGTAGAGCGCCCGCTCCTCCGACGACGTGATCATCGCCTCGTAGCGGCTGCGGATCTTGGCCAGCGCCTCGATCACGGTCCCGGCCGTCTTTTCGTTGGCAAGCTTCTCGTCCGGGGTTTCGGAAAGCATGTGCTGGCGGACCACATTGCGATAGGTGATGACGCTCGCCCGAAGTTCGCCCAGCACCCGCACACTGGGCATCCAGTTCGTGGTGATGTCGACTGTGTTGGCGTTCATCGACCGCATCTTCATGACGGCGAGGAGACCCATGCCAGCCATCGCGACCAGCAGGAATGCCATAACACTGATGATCTTGGCGCGGATGGAAATCGTGGCGAGCATAATCGGGTCTCTTTGTGCTGGAGCGGCGGCGCGTCCGGACGTTTTACGAATCAACCAAAGGGAGCAGCACCGACATCCAACACCAGGGCACCTGAGCAGATGTTAACTACGACTCCGTACGAGTACGGAAGCCTGAAACAAATGAACAGGCAGCTAAGAATACCCTGCGCTCAGCGCATGAGCCCAAGCGCGTCCGAGAAAAACTCCGGCCCACCGAAATTGCCGGACTTCAACGCGAGCAGCATGTCGCCTTCAATGCCGACCGCGCGCAGCACCGGAACGCCCGCCGCAATTTCCACTCCTACGAGAAATCCGGGAATCCTCAACCGATCGACCACGGCGCCGGACGTCTCGCCGCCGGCGATGACCAATCGCCGAACGCCTGATTTCACAAGACCTTCCGCGATGTCGGCCATTGCCTGCTCGATCGCATGCCCGGCCGCGTCGCGGCCGTGACGCGCCTGGAGCGCGGCGACCTGATCCGGCGTCGAGCTCGATGCAATCAGCACCGGACCTTCGGCCAAACGCGGCTTTGCCCAGTCCAGCGCACGCTGCGCTTCGCCCGCTCCCGTAAGAATACGGTCGGGATCGAGATGAAGCACCGGCATGACTTTTTCGGCGCTCGCGATCTGCTGAAGCGTCGCCTGTGAGCAGCTGCCGGCGAGGCAGGCCGCCGGTCCGCCGACGGCTGCGCCCGTCTCACTGCTGCCAGCAGCCGACTTGACCTTGCCCGTCGAGACCAGCGCCCGCGCCAGCCCGAGGCCGATGCCGGAGGCGCCGACCGACAGCCGATGTTCGGCAGCAACGAGGCCGATGGTCTCGAGGTCGCGGTCGAACACCGCGTCGATGATCGCGGCGCCGATGCCCTTGCCTGCGAGCTCGGCCAGCCGGGCCCGCACCGCATCTGCGCCCCGAGTGACGGTCGCGAGGTCGACCAAACCGATTTGCGTCTTGCTCTGGCGCGCCAGCACGCGCACCAGGCTGGAATCATGCATCGGGTTGAGCGGATGATCCTTCAGCGGGCTCTCGTTCAGTGGCACGGCGCCGACGAAGAGGTTGCCCTGGTAGACGGTGCGGCCGGTCTCCGGGAAGGCCGGCGTCACCAGCACGGTGCCCTCGCCGCTGTCGGCGCGCAGCGCATCCATCACCGGACCGATATTGCCGGCGTCGGTGGAATCGAAGGTCGAGCAGATCTTGAACAGCACGCGGCTCGCGCCGCGGCCGCGCAGCCATGCCTCCGCCGCGCGCGAGCGCGACACGGCAAGACCGGCCTCGATCGAGCGGCTCTTCAGCGACACCACGACCGCGTCGACCTCGGGCAGCGCGAGATCGTCCGCGGGTACGCCGATGGTCTGCACGGTGCGCAGGCCCGCGCGCGTCAGCGTGTTGGCGAGGTCGGAGGCGCCGGTGTAGTCGTCGGCGATGCAGCCCAATGCGAGGGTCACGGCTTCACTCCCGCGTAAGGCTTGAACCAGGCGAGGCCATCAACGGTCTTGCCGCGCGGATTGTACTCGCAGCCGACGAAGCCGGTGTAGCCGAGCCGGTCGAGCTCGGTGAACAGGAACGGATAGTTCAGCTCCTCGCCGTCGGGCTCGTTGCGCGAGGGGATGCTGGCGATCTGGATGTGACCGATGATCGGCATCATCTCGCGCAGGCGCATGGTGACGTCACCGTGGATGATGCCGCAGTGATAGATGTCGAACTGGAGCTTGAGGTTCGCAAGCCGCAGCTCCTGGATCAGGTCGCGCGCGAAGCCGAAATCATTGAGGAAGTAGCCGGGCACGTTGCGCGCATTGATCGGCTCGATCACGATGTCGATGCCGTGCGGGGCGAAGAATTCGGCGGTCCACGCCACCGATTTGTAGAACGCCTCGATCGCGACGCGCTCGCCGCGGTTGGCGATGCCGGCCATCAAATGCAGTCGCTTGACGCCGGTCGCCTTGGTGTAAGGCAGCGCGGTCTCCAGGCTTGCCTTGAGATCGGCGAAGCGCGAGGGGAGCGCGGCAAAGCCTTTCTCGCCGGCGTTCCAATCGCCCGGCGGCAGGTTGAACAGCGCCTGCGTCAGGCCGTTGCGCTCGAGCCGCTCGCCGACGGCTTCGGCCGGATGCTCATAGGGAAACAGGAACTCGACGGCAGTGAAGCCCGCTTGCGCGGCGGCATCGAAGCGGTCGAGGAACGGCACCTCGGTGAACATCATCGAGAGGTTGGCGGCAAAACGGGGCATTGGAATCCTCTTGGTTCTACTTGTCGCCGGGCAGCTTCACGCCGGTGACCTGCGCATACATCCGCGCGACCGAGGCGTCGTCATCGCGGCCCATGCCGGCGGCAGCCGTCATCAGGAACATCTGGAGGGCGGCGGCGGAGACCGGCACCGGGAATCGGGCGCTGCGCGCCATGTCCTGGATGATGCCGAGGTCCTTGACGAAGATCTCGACCGCGCTACGCGGCGTGTAATCGCCGTCGAGCACGTGCGGCATGCGGTTCTCGAACATCCAGGAATTACCGGCGGAGGCCGTGATCACCTCATAGACCTTGCGGATGTCGAGGCCTTGCTTGGCGGCGAACGCGATCGCTTCGCTTGCGGCGGCGATATGCACGCCGGCCAGCAACTGGTTGATCATCTTGAACGCGGCGCCCTGCCCTGCGGCATCGCCGAGCTCGTAGAGTTTTGCCGCCATGGCATCGAGCGCGGGACGCGCTCTTGCAAAGGCGGCAGGACTGCCGGAAGCAAGGATCGTCAGCTCGCCTTGGGCTGCGCGCTGCGCGCCGCCGGAGATCGGTGCATCCAGATAATGCCGGCCGGTTGCCTCCAGCTGTTTGGCGAGGCGCCGCGCCACATCCGGGTCCATGGTGGCCGAAGACAGGAAGACGCTATCCTTCGGCAAGGTCTCGGCGACGCCGTCCTTGCCGAACAGGATGGTCTCGGTCTGCGCGGCATTGACGACGACGCTGACGACGACGTCGGCGTCCTTGGCCGCCTCGGCCGGCGTCTTGGCGCCCGCACCGCCATCCTTCACGAAGCGCGCCACGGCATCGGCCGAGACGTCGCAGCCGGTGACGGCATGGCCGGCGCGCTTCAGCGAGGTCGCCATGCCGAATCCCATCGAGCCGAGCCCGATGACGGCGATGCGCTGATTTTGTGAATTGGAGGCGGACATGCAACTAACCCTTCAACTAACGCTTGCGAACGTTTCCCGACGGCCGCCCTTTGCGGCGGCTCGTCATCTCGAATAACACGGCTTGGCCGCGCTGCCAAAGCGTGAGACAAGCAGGCATGACGGCCATGAGAACTGAAACGAGCAACGAGACGCGGCTGCGAGAGGATATCTGCCGGTTCGGACGGTCCCTGTTCGAGCGCGGGCTGACGCCGGGCTCCTCCGGCAATATCAGCATCAGGCTGGATGGCGGCGGCTGGCTGGTGACGCCGACCAATGCCTCGCTCGGCTTCCTCGATCCGGCAAAGTTGTCGCGGCTGGACGATCAGGGCCGGCTGGTGTCAGGCGATGCCCCGACCAAGGAAGTTCCGCTGCACACCGCGCTCTATGATACGCGCGGCAGTGCGCGCGCGATCGTACATCTGCATTCGACACATTCGGTCGCGCTGTCGATGCTCCCCGAGATCGACCCGCGCGCCGCGCTGCCGCCGATGACGGCCTATTATCTGATGAAGTGCGGCGCCACCGCGCTCTTGCCCTATTGCCGCCCCGGCGATCCCGCGGTCGCGGATGCGATCAAGGGACTGGCCGGGAAATACTCATCCGTGCTGCTCGCCAATCACGGCCCGGTGGTCGCCGGCGACACGCTGGAAGCGGCGGTGTTCGCGACCGAGGAGCTGGAGGAGACGGCGAGGCTGTACCTGCTGCTGCGGGGGATGAACCCGCGCTACCTCTCGCCGGAGCAGGTGAACGATCTGGTGAAGGTGTTCGGGGTAGCGCTGCCGGATGGGCACGAGCATTAGCGCCCTCCCACCGCTGTCATTCCCCGCGAAGGCGGGGAATCCAGTACGCCGCGGCTTCTCCGTATCTCACTGACGTCTCGGAGTACTGGATCGCCCGCCTTCGCGGGCGATGACACCGAGCGCGTCGCGCGAGCGCGCCCAACACTTCCTAGCTACAACCCCAGATACGCCTTGCGTACATCAGGATTGCCCCTGATCTCGGCGGCCGGGCCCTGCATCAGCACGCGGCCGGTTTGCAGGATGTAGGCGCGATCGGCGATCTCGAGGCACTCGGCCATGCGCTGCTCGACGATCAGGACGGTCATGCCGGTGTCGCGGATCAGCTTCACCGCCTGAAAAATCTCGTCGACGAGTTTCGGCATGATGCCCTGCGAGGGCTCGTCCAGCATCAACAGCCGCGGGCGCGTCATCAGCGCGCGGCCGATCGCGAGCATCTGCTGCTCGCCGCCGGAGAGCGTCTCGGCGCGCTGCTCCAGGCGCTCGGACAGGCGCGGAAACAGCTTGAACACCAGATCGAGCGGCCCCTCGCGGTCGGCCTCGCCGCGATAGAGATAGCTGCCGAGGCGCAGATTGTCGCGCACCGACAGACGCGGAAACAGGCGGCGGTTCTCCGGCACATAGGCGATGCCGGTGGCGGTGATGTGGTGCTGCGCCATGCCGTCGAGGCGCTTGCCGTCGAACGTCACCGTGCCCGAGCGCGGGCGCTCGGCGCCGGCGATGGATTTCAGCAGCGTCGACTTGCCCGCACCGTTGGCGCCGGCGACGCAGACGATCTCGCCCTTCTGGACCTCGATCGAGACCGCGGAGATCGCGACCAGTCCCTGATAGGCGGTCGTGACTTCACGCACCGACAGCATGACGATCTCCCAGATATGCGCTGATCACCTTGGGATCGCGGACGACGTCGGCAGGCTTGCCCTCGACCAGCACCTTGCCGAGATCGAGCACGATGGCGCGATCGACCAGCGGCATCACGATCTCCATGACATGCTCGACCATCAAGACGGTGATGCCGGCATCGCGCACCTTGCGCACCAGTGCGACACCGGTCTGCGCCTCGGTCGGCGTCAGGCCGGTGAGGACTTCGTCGAGCAACAGCAGCTTCGGTTCGGTCGCGAGCGCACGGGCAACTTCGAGGCGGCGCTTCTCGGCCGGCACGAGGTCGCTCGCGAGCACATCGGCGCGCGCGGCAAGGCCGGTGAACTCCAGCACCTCGTGCGCCTTGCGGCGGGCCTCCCGCATCACGGTGTTGCGCACCAAGGCCCCGACGATGACGTTGTCGATCACGGTCATGGTCTCGAAGCTCTTGACCACCTGGAAGGTGCGACCGACGCCGCGCTGGCAGCGCAGGGCCGCCGGCATGCGGGTGACATCCTCGCCGTCGAACCAGATCGAGCCTTGGGTCGGCGGCAACACGCCGGCGATGAGATTGAACAGCGTCGACTTGCCGGCGCCGTTAGGGCCGATCAGGCCGACGATCTCGCCACGGCCGACCGAGATCGACACATCGCTGTTGGCGACGAGGCCGCCGAACCGCTGCCAGACGCCGCGGGTTTCAAGGAGCGCGGTCATCGCGTGGCCCCCGTCTTCTTCGGGCGTGAAAACAGGCTCAACAGCCCGCGCGGCAAGGCCAGCGAGATCAGGACGATCAGCGTGCCATAGACAATGAGATCGACACCGCGTCCCGAGCCGCCGAACTTGAAGCGCGTCAGTTCGGTCAGCGGGATCAGAATGGCGGCACCGAGCACCGGCCCCCACAGGGTGCCGATGCCACCGAGCACGGCGGGCAGCGCCATCAGCAGCGAAAACTGGAAGCCCATGACGCTTTCGGGATCGATGTAGGAGACGAACTGGGCGTAGAAGCTGCCACCCACCGCGACCAGGAAGGCGGAAACCGCAGCCGCGCCCATCTTGGAATTGAACACGACGACGCCGAGGCTTTCCGCCGCTTCCGGATTGTCCTTCACCGCGCGCCACCAGAAGCCCCATTTGGAGTCTTCCAGCCACCAGGTGACGAACCAGGCGAGGCAGCACAGCGCCAGCGCGAAATAGAAGTACGGCAGCTTGGTGCGCAGGAACTGGAATTTCAGCCAGCTGTCGCCGCGGATTGGAATGGTGATGCCCATCGCGGCGCCGGCCCATTCCCAGTTATGGAACAGCAGCAGCCCGATTTCGGCAATGACGATGGTGGCGATCACGAAGTAATGGCCGCGCAGGCGGAAGAAGGGATAACCGAGCCCCATCGCGATCAGCGCCGACACCGCGCCGCCCGCCAGCATGCCGAACCAGGGCAGCACGCCAAACTTCGTGAACAGCAGCTCGGTGGTGTAAGCACCGAGGCCGAAATACAGCGCGTGCCCGAGCGAGATCTGCCCGCAATAGCCAGACAGGATGTTCCAGCTCTGCGACAGTCCCGCATACATCAGCGTCAGGATCAGGATGTTCTGGACGACGACGTCCTTCACGAACAATGGCGTGAGCGCGGCAATCACGGCAAGCACCGCGGCGATGATGAGGTCGCGGCGGCGCCGCGCTGCAAAATCCTTGTCCATCATATCGATCCGAACAGGCCGCGCGGCCGAATGAAAACGACCAGCAGATAAACGGCGTAGATGCCGACCGATTTCAGCGAGGGCGGCAGCACCAGCGCCGTCGTGGCTTCGACGAGGCCGACGATGATGCCGCCGGCGAAGGCGCCGAACACGCTGCCGAAGCCGCCGAGCGCCACCGTGACATAGGCGATCAGGGCAAAGGAGGCGCCGACGTCGGGGTAGATGTAGAAGAAGCTCGCCATGATCGCGCCGGCGAGACCGACCAGCGCAGCGCCGAGGCCCCAACCGAACGCGAACACGCGGTTCTTGTCGATGCCGACCAGTGCGACCGCACCGGGATCTTCGCGCGTGGCTTCCAGCGCCCGACCGAAATCGGTGCGGTGGATGAAGAAATAGAGGCCGGCGAAGGCGAAAATCGAGACCAGCGCGCCGACAAGCTGCGGCTCCGGCAGGAAGAGGCCGGCGATCGAGATGGTTTTGCCGCCGAGCCAGGACTGCGGAATGCTGCGATAGTCAGGCGTGAAGAAGAACTGCGCGAGGCCGCGCATGACGATGGCAAGGCCGAAGGTGGTGAAGATCTGCACCATGCCGGCATTGGCCTTGGCCCGCATGGCGAAGCGTACAATCAGCAAGTAGACCACCGCTCCGAAGACAAAGAGCGCCGCAGCAACCAGCGGCGCGGACAGCAGGGGGTCGATCGCGAAGAACGCGAACAGGAAGAAGGACAGGTACATCGCGATCATCAGGAACTCGCCATGGGCGAAGTTCGTGACGTCCATCAGGCCGAAGATCAGCGCGAGGCCGACCGCGATCAGTCCATAGAGCAGGCCCATGAGCAGGCCGCTCGCGAGACTCTGGATAATGGCTTGGGCTGTCAAAAGTCGTCCCCCAAAAATAGATCCTCATCCTGAGGAGCGCGCACAAGCGCGCGTCTCGAAGGATGGCCCAGCCCTCGTCCTTCGAGACGCGGGCTGCGCCCGCTCCTCAGGATGAGGGCGGGAGCTACATCTGAGCTCCCGCTTTCCGAAACGCCTACTTCATCGGCCAGATCGCTTCGGCGATCGCGGCCTGCGGCGGGAAGATGGTGACGAACTTGCCGCCGACATATTGCAGCAGCACCGGGTCGGCGTCGTTGTTCTGGCCCATTTCGTCGAACTTGACGCGCTTCCAGGGCATGATGGTCTGCTCGCCCGGGATGTCCGTCGCCGCCAGCGCGTCGCGGATCTTCTCGCCGTCGGTCGACTTGGCGCGGCTGATCGCGTCGGCGAGGATGATCAGGCCCATGAACTGGCGCGAGGTGAGGTCGTTGAAGTCCTTGCCCGAGCGCGCCTTGAACATGTCGTTGATCTTGCCGACCATGGGGCGCTTCTGCGCGAGGTCGAGCGAGAAGGTGCCGCGCGAGATCACGCCTTCGAGCTTGTCGCCGACGGCGTCGTAGAGCGCCTTCTCGGAGAAGCCGGCGTCCTGCGCCACGATCGCATTCGGCTTGTAGCCGAGCTCGGCCATGGTCTTGACCAGCAGGATGCCGTCGGTGGTGTAGCTCGAGGGCATCAGCACGTCGGCATTGGCGCTCTTGAGCTGCTGCACCTCGGCCGAGAGCGAGGGCGAGTTGGCGCGGTACTTGATGTCGGTGACGATCTTGTAGGCGCGCTCGCCGGCGATCTTCGCCTGGGCATTGCCGGAATCGGTGCCGAAGATGGTGTCCTCGTGGAATAGCGACAGCGTCTCGATCTTGGTGCCCTTCTTCTTCATGGCATCGAAGAAGTCGAACATCGCGGCCGAGTACATCTCGTCGTGCGGGGCGGCGCGGAAGTAATATTTGAGGCCGCGGCGATGCAGGCTCGGCGATGAGTTGTCGGCGGAGACGAACGGGATCTGGTAGCGCTCGCAGATCTGGCTGACGGTGACGGCGACGGCGCTCTGGTAGGTGCCGATGATCGCGGCGACCTTCTCCTGCGTGATCAGGCGCTCGGCTTCGGCGCGGCCCTTCTGCGGATCGGCCTGGTGGTCGGCGAACACGAGACGCACCTTGGCGCCGCCAAGGCCCGGCAGGCCCTCGCCCTTGGCCAGCGGCAGATCGAAATCAGTGTCCTTGTTGATGACCTCGAGCGCGGTCTCATAGGCCTTCTGCGCGTCGACGCCCTGCTGGGCGCTGCCGCCGGAGAACGGATAGATGACGCCGATCACGACTTCCGAGGTCTGGGCCCGTGCGGCGAGCGACACCAGCGCGGCAGTGGCGGTGGCTCCAAGCAGCACGTCGCGGCGAGAGATCGTCATTGGCAAAGTCCCCTGTTACTGAATTTCGGCTGATCGAATGAAGCGATTGATGGATGCGGTAAAGCCCGAAGAAGCAGCAAATACTGCCTACTTAAATCACGGCCATGGTCCTGTTCTTGAGATCCGTCACCAGCATCAGGCCGGGCGAATGCGTGATCGCGAACGGGAGCTTTGCGGCGTTGATCACCGATTGCGGCGTGACGCCGCACGCCCAGAACACCGGGATCTCGTCGTCGGCGACGGGCACCGGATCGCCGTAGTCCGGCTTGGCGATGTCCTTGATGCCGATCAGATGCGGATGGCCGAGATGCACGGGCGCGCCGTGCACGGCCGGATAGCGCGAGGTGATCTGCACCGCGCGGATCGCATCGGCCGGCTTGAACGGGCGCATCGACACCACCATGGGGCCTGCGAACGGTCCGGCCTCGCCGCAGGCGATGTTGGTGCGATACATCGGCACGCGGACGTTCTCTTCGATGTGGCGGATCGGCATGCCCTCGTCGAGCAGCGCCTCTTCGAATGAGAAGGAGCAGCCAAGCACGAAGGTCACGAGATCGTCGCGCCAATGCTTCGTCACATCTGTCGGCTCGTCGACCACCTCACCGTCACGCCAGATGCGATAGCGCGGCACGTCGGTGCGGATGTCGAGATCGGCGCCGAGCGCCGGAATATGCGGGCTGCCGACGTCGGACATGCCGATGATCGGGCACGGTTTCGGGTTGAGCTGGCAGAAGCGATGAAAGGCGCTGGCGTATTCGGCCGGCAGGATCGCCAGATTGCCCTGGACGAAGCCGGGGGCGACGCCAGCGGTGGAGGCGACCAACCCATCACGATAGGCAAGCCGCGCCTGGCGGCTCGGGAGCGTGTCGGGCGTTTCAGTTTGCTGCGCTGCCACCAAAACAGTCATGGGATCGACCTGCCTATAAACTCGACAAAGACAGCCAACACCAAGCGTGCTATAAAGTCTAATCGTCCTTTCTAATCGATCTCGATAAATTCAATTTATCGATCAGGAAAATCCTTCCAATGCTGGACTTCAGGTCGATCGAAACCTTCCTCTGGGTCGTGAAGCTCGGCAGCTTTCGCGGCGCCGCAGCACGGCTCAATACGACCCAGCCGGCGATCTCCCAGCGCATCGCCCAGCTCGAGCGCGAGATGGGCGTGAAGCTGCTCAATCGCGATCATCGCGTGGCCTCGCCGACGCCGAGCGGCCGGCAGATGATGGTCTATGCGGAAAAGCTGATCGGCCTGCGTGCTCAGATGATGGCGGAGATCGGCGACCGCTCCGCCATGCGCGGCGTGATGCGGCTCGGCGTCGCCGAAACCATCGTGCACACTTGGCTGCCGCGGCTGGTGAAGAGCGTGAACCAGGTCTATCCGAATCTGTCGCTGGAGATCGAGGTCGACATCACGCCGAACCTCACCGCGCGCCTGCTCGCGCAGGAGATCGAGCTTGCCTTCGTGGTGGGACCGCTGTCGGCTTCCGGCGTGCACAACCGCGTGCTCGCCGACTATCCGATCGGCTTTCTCGCAAGCCCCTCGCTCGGGCTCGGCAAGGGTCCGGTGACGCCGGCGGAGCTCGCGCGGTTTCCGATCATCACCTTCCCGCGCAAGACCAAACCCTACGAGGTCGTGCGCGAGGTGTTCGACCGGCCGGAGCTGCCGCCGATCCGCCTGCATGCGTCCGCTTCGCTGGCGACCGTCATCCATATGGCGGTGGAAGGGCTCGGCGTCGCCGTGATCCCGGACGCAATCGTCGAGAACGAGCTCGCCGACGGACGGCTGCAACTGCTCGATACCGATCTCGCGATCGCGCCGCTGACCTTCACCGCGAGCTGGCTCGCCTCGCCCGACGTCGTGGCCATCGAGCGCGTCGCCGAGCTTGCACGGCAGATTGCGCAGAGCAGCCTCGCGGTTGACGCGCCCGCGCTGGCGGGTCATTGAAACAGGCGCCGGATAATCGAGAGACTGACCGCATGAGCCGAGCCGCCACCAATCTGCAGATCGATTCCGCCCGCCTCTGGGGCTCCATCCACGAGACCGCGCAATTCGGCGCGACGGCCAAGGGCGGCGTGCGGCGGCTGACGCTGAGCGCGGAAGACAAGCAGGTGCGCGACTGGTTTCGCAAGGCTTGCGAGGAGGCCGGCCTCGAGGTGCATACCGATGCGCTCGGCTCCCAGTTCGGCCTGCGCAAGGGACGCGACATGTCGAAGCTGGCCGTCGGCATCGGTTCGCATCTCGACACCCAGCCGACCGGCGGCAAGTATGACGGCATTCTGGGCACGCTCGGCGCGCTCGAAGTCATCCGCACCCTGAACGATGCCGGCATCGAGACCGAGGCGCCGATCTGCGTGGTCAACTGGACCAATGAGGAAGGTTCGCGCTTCGCACCGGCGATGATGGCGTCCGCGGCTTACGTCGGTGATTTCACCACCGACGACATTTTGTCGCGCAAGGATATTGAGGGCACGACCGTCGGCCAGGCGCTCGACAGCATCGGCTATCGCGGCGAAAAGCCGGTCGGCTTCCAGAAGCTCGGCTGCTTCGTCGAGCTGCACATCGAGCAGGGCCCGATCCTCGAAGCCGAAGGCAAGACCATCGGCGTGGTCGATTCCGGTCAGGGCGTGCTCTGGTACGACGGCAAGATTTCCGGCTTCGAGAGCCACGCAGGCTCGACGCCGATGCCGCTGCGGCGCGATGCGCTCGCGACGCTGTCGGAGATCGTGCTGGCAATGGAAGCCATCGCGAAGAAGCACGGGCCGAACGCGGTCGGCACTATCGGCGAAGCCGTGATCGCAAATCCCTCGCGCAACGTCATTCCCGGCGAGATCGCGTTCACCATGGATTGCCGCAGCGCGGACGGCGCGATCATGGATGCGCTCGACCGCGATCTGCGCGCCGCCATTGCCGAGATCGCCGCGCGCCGCAAGGTCGAGGTCAAGATCGACCTCGTCTGGCGCAAGCCGCCGACACATTTCGATCCCAAGCTGATCGCGGCCGTCGAGAACGCGGCAAAGACGCTCGGTTATTCCTCGCGCCGTATCACCTCCGGTGCCGGTCACGATGCCTGCAACCTCAACACCATCATGCCGGCTGCGATGGTGTTCGTGCCCTGCAAGGACGGCATCAGCCACAACGAGCTGGAGGACGCCACGCAGCCTGACTGCGCTGCGGGCACCAACGTCCTCATGCATACCGTGCTGGCGATCGCCGGCGTCGCATCCTGACCGGAGAGAGCCATGCGCGGAGTTTTCGTCGACGCCAACGAAGCCCTTGCCGCGATCATGGAGCGGCTGGAGAAGCCTGACGATCCCAAGATGCGGATCCACAGGGATCCCGATATCAAGCCCGAGCAATACCCTGAAATCCTCGATGGCGCCGAGATCGCGATCGTCGACCACACTGCACTGCCGACCGAAGTGGCGAAGAAGTGCGCCGGCCTCAAGCACGTCGTGTTCCTCGGCACCGGCGCGCGCAGCTACATGAACCCGGAGGAACTGGCCGAGCTCGGCATCTCCGTGCATCTCATCAAGGGCTATGGCGACACCGCCGTCGCCGAATCCGCGATCGCGCTGATGTGGGCCTCGGCCCGCGTCATCGCGATGATGGATCGCGAGATGCGCAGCGGCAACTGGCTGCGCGAGGACGGCATGCAGCTCACCGGCAAGACGCTCGGCCTGATCGGCTTCGGCGGCATCGCAGCTGAAGTGGCGCGCATTGCATCCGGCAGCGGCATGAAGGTGATCGCCTGGAACCGGTCGCCGAAAAGCCATCCCGGCGTGGAATTTGTCGATCTCGATACATTGCTGGCCAGGAGCGACGTCGTGTCGCTGCATCTGCTGCTCAACGACGAGACGCGCGGCATGATCACGCGCGAGAAGATCTTTGCGATGAAACCTGGCGTCATTCTCGTCAACACCGCGCGCGCCGCGGTCGTCGACGAGGCCGCCATGATCGATGCGCTGAAGTCGGGCCATATCCGCCATGCGGGCCTCGACGTCTTCAACACCGAGCCGCTGCCCGGCGATCACCCGCTGACCAAACTTCCGAACGTGACGCTGTCGGCGCATTCGGCCTTCCGCACGCCGGAGGCGAGTGAGAACCTGATTGAAGCGGCATGGGTCCACTGCCGCCGGATCGTGAAGGGATAAGAGCAACAACAATGGCCGACTATCGCACCATCAAGGCAGAGCCGCTCACCAACGCCATCCGCGCCATCGTCAAAGCGGGCGGCTCCTCGGACCGCGAAGCCGAGCTCGTCTCCACCAACCTCGTCGAGGCTAATCTCAGGGGACACGACTCGCACGGCGTCGGCATGATCCCGCGCTATGTCCAGAGCGTCACCAATGGCGGCCTCGCCGTGAACCAGCACGTCAAGATCGTGCTCGACACCGGCCCGCTCCTCACCCTCGACGGCCTCACCGGCTACGGCCAGGTGATCGGCCATGAAGCGATGGAACTCGCGGCCGAGCGCGCCAAACGCAACGGCGTCTGTCTCGTCGGCCTCTCCAACTCCCACCACATCGGGCGCATCGGCCACTGGGCCGAGCAGTGCATCGACCACGGGCTGGTCTCGATCCACTTCGTCAACGTGATCTCGCGCCCGATCGTGGCACCCTGGGGCGGCAGCGATGCGCGCCACGGCACCAACCCGTTCTGCGTCGGCATCCCGCGCCGCGGCAAGGACCCCATCGTGCTCGATTTCGCCACCAGCAGGATCGCGCAAGGCAAGACCCGCGTCGCCCACAACAAGGGCGTCGAACTCGAGCCCGGCACCATCATCGACAATGAAGGCAAGCCCACCGTCAATCCGCGCTACACCGTGATTCCCCCGCACGGCGCTATCCTGCCGTTCGGCGAGCACAAGGGTTCGGGCCTCGCACTGGTGTGCGAAATCCTCGGCGGCGCGCTCTCCGGCGGGCAGGTGGTCAAGGGCCCGTCCGACGGCAAGTACAACGTCCTCAACGGCATGCTCTCGATCGTCATCGATCCGGGCAAGCTCGGCACCGGCGAGAACCTCGCGCGCGAGGTCGAGAGTTTCGTCGCCTGGCACACCGGCTCGCCGCCTGCTCCCGGCGTCGCCAAGGTGAAGATCGCGGGCGATCCCGAGCGCGAGACCAAGAAGAAGCGCTTGGCGGAGGGTATTCCGGTCGATCCGAACACCTGGCAGGAGATCCTGGAGGCCGGGAAAAAGTTCGGGTTGGATCAGGCAGCGATCGAGAAGATCGTGGGCTGATCGCGCCGTTTTTCTCACCCTCCCCTTGGGGGGGAGGGTGAGAGTCGCCGCCTCAATCCACCATATCCGCGACGGCCTTGCCGCACGCCGTGGTGTCGGCGTTGCCGCCGAGGTCCTTGGTGCGGAGCGTCCGTTCGGCGAGCGTGCGCTCGATCGCCTCGACGATCGATTTGCCGGCGACCTTCTCGCCGAGATGCTCGAGCATCATCGCGCCGGACCAGATCGCACCGATCGGGTTGGCGATGCCCTGACCCGCGATATCAGGCGCCGAGCCGTGTACCGGCTCGAACACCGAAGGGAAGTCGCCCTCGGGATTGATGTTGCCCGACGGCGCGATACCGATGGTGCCGGTGCAGGCCGGGCCGAGATCGGAGAGGATGTCGCCGAACAGGTTCGAGCCGACCACGACGTCGAACCAGTCCGGATGCAGCACGAAGTTCGCGGTCAGAATGTCGATGTGGTACTTGTCCCACTTCACGCCCGGATACTTCTTCGCCATCGCCTCCACGCGCTCGTCCCAATAGGGCATGGTGATGGAGATGCCGTTGGACTTGGTCGCCGAGGTCAGGTGCTTCTTCGGCCGCGACTGCGCCAGCTCGAACGCGAACTTCAGGATGCGGTCGACGCCCACACGGGTCATCACCGTCTGCTGCGTCACGAATTCGCGGTCGGTATCCGGGAACATGCGGCCGCCGACGGAGGAATACTCGCCTTCCGTGTTCTCGCGCACCACCCAGAAATCGATGTCGCCGGGCTTGCGGTTTGCCAGCGGCGACGGCACGCCGGGCATCAGCCGCACCGGGCGCAAATTCACATACTGGTCGAACTCGCGGCGAAACTTGATCAGCGAGCCCCACAACGAGACGTGGTCCGGAATCTTGGCCGGCCAGCCGACGGCGCCGAAATAGATGGCGTCGTGCTTGCCGATCTTCTCCTTCCAGTCATCCGGCATCATCTGGCCGTGCTTCTCGTAATAATCCCAGGACGAGAAGTCGAAATGGTCAAAATGCAGGGACACCCCGTGCTTCTTCGCCGCGGCCTCCAGAACGCGCAGGCCTTCCGGCATCACTTCCTTGCCGATGCCGTCGCCGGGAATGACTGCAATCCGGTATTGCTTCTTGCTCATCGAGAACGTCCCTTTTTGGTCCGGCAGCCGCCGCTTTTTTGACCGCACTGCAATGAACCAAACTCGGCGGCAGTGCAACGCTGCACTGCAATGTTGACCATGGCGCGGCCAAACGCCTACTGGTTTGATCCATGTTCCTCTTCTGCGAGTACCCCTCATGGATCTGCATCTGCGTGGCAAGCGCGTCCTGATCACAGGCGCGTCCAAGGGCATTGGCGCAGCTGCCGCCGAGGCATTTGCCGAGGAAGGCGCCCACCTCCTGCTTGCCGCCCGCAATGACGAGCAGCTCAAGGCGCTGGCAGAGCGTTTGCGCTCCGCGCACCAGATCGATGCCGCAACCAGCATCGTGGATCTGCGCAAGGCTGAGGATTTGGCGCGGCTCGCCAAGGAGGCCGCCGACATCGACATCCTCGTCAACAATGCCGGCGACATCCCCGGCGGCTCCATCGACAAGATCGACGAGGCAACCTGGCGGCACGCCTGGGAATTGAAAGTGTTCGGCTACATCAACCTGACGCGGCAGATCTACGCGCAGATGAAGGCCAGGGGCGGCGGCGTCATCGTCAACGACATCGGTGCGGCCGGCGAAAAATTCGACGCGAACTACATCTGCGGCAGCGCCGGCAACGCCGCGCTGATGGCGTTCACCCGCGCGCTCGGGGGAAAAAGCCTCGCCGACAACATCCGCGTGGTGGGGATCAATCCCGGGCCTGTCGGCACCGACCGCCACGTCACACTGCTCAAGACGCGGGCAAAAAATCAAATCGGCGACGAGACCCGCTACAAGGAATTCCAGAAGGGCCTGCCGCTCGGCCGGCCCGCGCACGCGCGCGAGATCGGCGATCTCATGGCGTTCCTCGCGTCCGACCGCGCGGGCTATACGTCCGGCGTCATCTATACGGTGGATGGCGGCATCAGCGCTGGATGGGGTTAATTTTTTCCGTCATTGCGAGCGAAGCAATCCAAGAATGTCTCTGCGGTGACGGACTGGATTGCTTCACTTCGCTCGCAATGACGACACAGCACGGGAGTAGAATAATTGTCTCAAGGTCTGATCCGCGAAACCGCGTGCACCGTCGTCGACAAGCTGCGGTCCGGCGACGTCTCGCCGCTCGAGCTTCTGGACGTGGTGGAGAAGCGCATCAGTGAGGTCGACGGCCAAGTCAACGCGCTGCCGACGCTGTGCTTCGATCGCGCGCGGGATCACGCCAAGACGCTGATGCAGAAGCCGGCCGGCGCACGCGGGCTGCTCGCGGGCCTACCGGTGCCGATCAAGGACCTGACCGACGTTGCGGGCGTGCTGAACACGCAGGGCTCGCCGATCTTCAAAGACAACATCCCCGCGACGTCCGACCTCATGGTCGAAAATCTCGAAGCCAACGGCGCGGTCGTCTACGCCAAATCCAACACGCCGGAATTCGGCGCCGGCGCCAACACGTTCAACGAAGTATTCGGCGCGACGCTCAATCCCTGGGACACGACCAAGTCCGCCGCGGGCTCCTCGGGTGGCGCCGCCGTGGCGCTCGCCACCGGCATGGCCTGGCTGGCGCAGGGCTCCGACATGGGCGGCTCCTTGCGCAGCCCCGCGGCATTCTGCGGCGTCGTCGGCATGCGGCCCAGCATCGGCCGCGTCGCCCATACCCCCAAATCGGCGATCGATCGCAACCTCGGCCTGGTCGGCCCAATGGCGCGCAACGTCGAAGATCTCGCGCTGCTACTGGATGCCATGAGCGGCGACTATGCCGCCGACCCGCTATCGCTGCCGGCGCCGACGACCTCATTCCTCTCGGCAGCACAATCGGGCAGGAAGCCGAAGCGCATCGCCTATTCGCCCGATCTCGGCATCACGCCTGTCGATCCCGAGGTCAAGGCGATCACGCGCGAGGCCGCGGAACGCTTTGCCGAAGCCGGCGCCATCGTCGAGGAGGCGCATCCGGACTGGCGCGAGGCGCATGAATGCTTCCACGTGCTGCGCGCGTTCGATTTCGCGATCACCAAGGCCAATCTGCTGCGCACCAAGCGCGACCTGCTCAAGCCCGAGGTGATCTGGAACATCGAGGAGGGCCTCAAGCTCACGGTCGAGCATCTCGAACGCGCCGAGGCCCAGCGCGTCGGCATGACCGCGCGCGCGGTCGAGTTCTTCAAGACCTACGACCTGCTGCTGACGCCGACCACGATCGTGCCGCCCTTCCCGGTCGAGCACCGCTATGTCGCCGAATGCGCAGGCAAGCGGTTCGAGAATTACGTCGAATGGCTCGGCATCGTCTACGCCATCACGCTCGCCTGCTGCCCGTCGCTGTCGTTGCCGTGCGGCTTCACGGCGTCTGGCCTGCCGGTCGGCGTGCAGGTGGTCGGCGCGCCGCGCGCGGATGCGCAGGTGCTCGCGGGTGCCAAGGTGCTGGAGGATATTCTGGGGCTGCGCGGCACGACGCCGATCGATCCGAGGGTGAAGAAGTAAGGCCACTCTCGTGCCCCGGACGCAGCGCAGCGCCTCTTAAGCGGTGCGCTGCAGAGCCGGGACACGGGGCGTCACCTTCCGCTCGTCGCCTCAAGGCTCCGGCTATACCGCGACATCGCGAAGCAGAAGACAAAATAGATCGCGGCAACGAAGATGTAGACCTCGACCGAGAATTGCTGCCAGGCGGGATCGATGATCGCGGTCTTCGCCGTCGTCAGCAGGTCGAAAATGCCGATGATCAGGACGAGGCTGGTGTCCTTGAAGAAGGCGATGAAGGTGTTCACCAGCGGTGGGATGACGTGGCGGATCGCCTGCGGCAGGACGATCAGGCGATGCTTGCGCCAGTAGGACAGGCCGAGCGCGTCGGCGGCCTCATACTGCCCGCGCGGCACGGCCTGTAGACCGCCGCGGATGACCTCGGCAAGATAGGCGCCTGCGAACAGGATGATCGCGATCTGCGCGCGCAAGAGCTTGTCGATGTTGAATCCGCTCGGCATGAACAGCGGAAACATCACGCTCGCCATGAACAGCAGGCTCACCAGCGGCACGCCGCGGATCAGCTCGACATAGAGCACGCTGAGCGAGCGGATCGCCGGCAGTTTTGAACGCCGGCCGAGTGCGACGAGGATGCCGAGCGGGAAGCCGAAAGCCAGACCAAAGGTCGCCAAAATCAGCGTCACCGGCAATCCGCCCCAACGGTCCTGCGACACGAAGGAGAGTCCGAACACCCCGCCCCACATCAGAATGCTGATCAGCGCGAGCGCGCCGATCCAGAGAAGCGCCAGCTCGCGCCGCCACAATGCGCGGCGGGTCGAGAGATAGAACAGCGTGATGAACAGCACGACTGACAGCGCCGGCCGCCACTGCTCGTCGAACGGATAGGTGCCGAACAGGATGAAGCGATATTTTTCGGGGATGATCGCCCAGCAGGCGCCGAGGCCGCGTGCCGCACGGCAGGCGCTGGAGTCGTTTGCCGGCGTCAGCCAGACCGCATTGGCGATGCCCCACTGCACGAAGCTGAAGATGCCCTTGGCGAGCACCGCCAGCAGCACGACCGAAAGAATGCCGTTCGGGATCGACGAGAACAAATTGGTGCGCAGCCAGCGCAGCGCCGGGTTGCCGATCTGCGGGCGGCGAGCAGCGCGCGGGACGTCTGGAATGTCGGTGATCACCGTCATGATCAGCGCTCCACCAGCGCGATGCGCGCATTGTACCAGTTCATGAAGAAGCTGATACCGAGGCTGATGGTCAGGAACACCGCCATGATCAGCGCGATCGCCTCGATCGCCTGCCCGGTCTGGTTCAGCGTGGTGTTGGCGATCGAGACCACGTCCTGGTAGCCGATTGCGACCGCGAGCGAGGAGTTCTTGGTCAGATTGAGATACTGGCTCGTCATCGGCGGCACGATGACGCGCAGCGCCTGCGGCAGGATGATCTGCCGCAGCATGAAGCTGCGCCGCAGGCCGAGCGCATTGGCAGCATCCCACTGCCCGCGCGGCACCGACTGGATGCCGCTGCGCACGATCTCGGCGATGAAGGCCGAGGTGTAGGTGACGAGCGCGATCAACAAGGCAAAGTATTCCGGCGCGAGCGTCAGCCCACCGACGAAATTGAAGCCGCGCAGCGCCGGCCACTCGATTGTCCAGGATACTCCGAGCGCCACGGACACTGCCGCCGGCAGCGCGAGGACGAGGCCAACCGCAAAGGGCCAGGCCGGCCGCGGCTTGCCATCCCGCATCTGCTGCGCGACGAGCCATCGCTGGATCAGAAAGAACGCGACAAGCCCGAGCACCGCCATCCCAAGCACCCAGAGCTGCGGCGGGCCCACCGGGATTGCCGGCAGGATCAGGCCGCGATTGGACAGGAACACGCCCTCGACCGGTCGCCACGCCGCGCGCGCGGCCGGCAGCGCTTGCATCAGCACGTACCAGAACAGCAGTTGAAGCAGCAGCGGGATGTCGCGCAGCGTCTCGACATAGACAGCAGCAAGCCGCGACAGCAGCCAGTTGGCCGACAATCGCGAGATGCCGATCAGCGTGCCCAAAACGGTCGCGAGCACGATGCCGATCACAGCGACGCGCAAGGTGTTGGCGACGCCGACGACGAAGGCCCAGAGGTAGGCGTCTCTCGGATTGTAGGCGAGTAGGCTGTCGGCGATAGGCATGCCGGCTTCACGGCCAAGAAAGGCGAAACCGGTGGTGATGCGGCGGGCCGTGAGATTGGTGACGGTGTTGGACCAGAGGAAGGCGATGATCGCGACGGCGATCCCGACCACCAGCACCTGCCAGAACAGGCCTTTCAGCTCGCGGGATCCCCATGCGCCGAAGAGGCGACGGCGCGGCGGCGGTCTTGGAGCGTCTGACGTCACAGCACAAAAATCCTTCTGAAGAGCACGATTTCCGGCGGCGCACGTCAACTGTTGCACCGATCTGAAAACCGTGCAACAAATGTTTCATGGCCGAGCCCGCGAAATCCTCGCCCTTGAGCGAACTGCGCATTGCATTGCCATCGCTCCCCCTGCGCCTGCAGGAGGTCGGCCGTTTCGTCGCCGCCAATGATTACGACGCCACCACCCGTTCGATGCGCGATCTCGCCGCGGAGGCCGGTGCCGATCCCGCCGCGTTCACGCGGCTCGCCAAGGCGATCGGCTATTCCGGCTGGGACGAGCTGCGCGCGGCGCTGACGGAAGCACGGCGGCCGTCGCCGACATCGCCTTTCTCCGGCCGCGCCAAGAGCCGCCGCCACGGTCCGAATGCGGATATTGCGCTCGTCATCGACAAGCTCGAGGCCGAGGCCGCCGGCCTTCCGCGCATTCCCGCCCAGCCGATTGCGGACGCGGCCCGCGCGCTGCATGACGCCAAGCGGATCTGGATCGCCGGTTACCGAAGCTGCCGGAGCGTCGCGGAGCTGCTGAATTATGAGCTGCGCCTGTTCCGTCCCGAGCAGGTGCAGCTCGTCGGCACGTCCGGCCCCGATGATCTCGATCTCGGCGCTATCAGGCCCGGCGAGGCCGTCATCGTCGTCGGCTTCCTGCCTTACACCCATGCGAGCGTCCGCGTTGCGCAAGCCGCCCATCATGCCGGCGCGAAACTGATCGCGATCACGGACAGCCTCTCGGCGCCGATGGCCGAAGGCGCCGACCACGTGCTGCTGTTCGAGGCGGCCTCCTCGCCCGGCTTCTTCCCCAGCCTCACCGGCGCCATCGCGATCGCGCAGTCGCTCGCCGCGGTGACGTTCTCGCTCGGCGGTGCGGCCGCGAAGAAGCGCCTGGAAAATACCGAGGCGCGGCTCGCCGCCGCCTCCACCTACGTCTCAGAGAAAGGTTGACCCATGGCCGCTCGCACCAGCCGCGTGCTGCACCGCTCGCTCCGCGAAACGCCGCCCAGGGCGATCGGCGGCGAAGGCGTCTATCTCTTCGCCGAGGACGGTCGGCGCGTGATCGATGCTTCCGGCGGCGCGGCCGTCTCGTGCCTCGGCCACCAGCATCCGCGCGTGATCGCGGCGATGACGAAGCAGGCCTCGACGCTGGCCTATGCGCACACCGCCTTCTTCTCGTCCGAGCCCGCCGAGGCGCTGGCCGAGACGCTGGTCGGGCACGAGCCCGGCGGTCTCGCCTATGCCTATTTCGTCAGCGGCGGATCGGAGGCGATCGAGGCCAGCATCAAGCTCGCGCGGCAATATTTCATCGAGCGCGGCGAGACGCAGCGGCAGCACTTCATCGCGCGGCGGCAGAGCTACCACGGCAACACGCTCGGCGCGCTCGCTGCCGGCGGCAATGCCTGGCGGCGCGCGCCGTATGCGCCGTTGCTTTCCGGCGCTTTCAGCCATGTGACGCCCGCGTTCGCCTATCGCGAGAAGCACGACAGCGAGTCTGACGCACAATTCGTGGCGCGGCTGGCCGCCGAACTCGAAGCCGAATTTCAGCGGCTCGGCCCCGACACCGTCGCGGCATTCCTCGCCGAGCCCGTGGTCGGCGCCACCGCCGGCGCGGTGACCGCGCCGGACGGCTACTTCAAGGCCGTGCGCGAGATCTGCGACCGGCATGGCGCGCTACTCATTCTCGACGAGGTCATGAGCGGCATGGGCCGCACCGGCACGACGCACGCATGGGAACAGGAAGGCGTCGCGCCGGACATCCAGGCGATCGCAAAGGGGCTCGGCGGCGGCTACCAACCGATCGGCGCGATGCTCGCAAGCGGCAAGATCATCGACACCATCCGCTCAGGCTCGGGCGCGTTCCTGCACGGCCACACTTATCTGGCGCATCCCCTCGCTTGCGCCGCCGCGCTTGCGGTGCAGGATGTGATCCGCGAGGACGGCCTGCTCGACCGCGTCAAGGAACGCGGACGACAACTCGAGCAGCGACTGACCGAGCGCTTCGGCAATCACCGCCATGTCGGCGACATCAGGGGTCGCGGCCTGTTCTGGGCGATCGAGCTCGTCGCCGATCGGACGACACGCTCCTCGTTCGATCCGGCGCTCAAGCTGCATCAGAAGATCAAGGCAGAGGCCTTCGCCAACGGGCTTGGCTGCTATCCCGGCGGCGGCACCGTGGACGGCGTCCGCGGCGACCATGTGTTGCTGGCGCCGCCCTATATCACCTCCGCGGAGGAGATCGACCTGATCGTCGACAAGCTCGGCACGGCCGTCGACAACGTGTTGTGTAGTGTCAATCACTGAGGGGAGAGTAGCATGAGGCAAGTGGTTATCGCAGCGGGCGTGCTCGCGGCATCGACGGTTGTGGCGCCGGCGGCGACGCTGGACACGGTGAAAAGCCGCGGCACGCTGGTGTGCGGCGTCAGTGCCGGCTTTGCCGGATTCTCCGCGCCGGACTCGCAAGGAAATTACAAGGGGCTCGACGTCGACTATTGCCGTGCGCTCGCCGCCGGCGTGCTCGGCGATGCCAGCAAGGTGCGTTACGTCTCGCTGACGGCGCAAAACCGCTTCACGGCGCTGCAATCGGGCGAGATCGACGTGCTCTACCGCAATTCGACGCAGACCTATTTGCGCGGCGTGACGCTCGGCCTGCGCCAAGGCCCGATCAACTTCTACGACGGCCAGGGTTTTGTCGTGAAGAAGGACCTGGGCGTAAAGGACATCAAGGATCTCAAGGGCGCTACCGTCTGCGTCGCGCAGGGCACCACGCATGAAGTCACGCTCGGCGATTACGGCCGCGCCAACGGCATCGACTGGAAGCCGCTGGTATTCGACCGCGTCGACACCATGTACCAGACCTTCTTCGGCGGCCGCTGCGACGCCATGACCCAGGACGCTTCCGCGCTCGCCGGCGCCGTGACGACCGCGGCGCCGAACCCGGCCGACTACGTCGTGCTGCCGCAGACCATCAGCAAGGAGCCGCTCGGCCCGTTCACCCGCAACGGCGACGAGGTCTGGAGCGATATCATCACGTGGCTGCATTCCGGCCTGATCGAGGCCGAGGAGCTCGGCGTCACGCAGGCCAATGTCGAGGAGATGACGAAGTCGCAGACGCCGGCGATCCAGCGCCTGCTCGGTGCCTCCGGCGACCTCGGCTCGCGGCTCGGGCTCGACAACAAATGGCTGGTCACGGCAATCAAGGCCACCGGCAATTACGGCGAGATCTACGAGCGCAATGTCGGCAAGGCGAGCCCGCTCAAGCTCGACCGCGGCCTCAACGGCCTCTGGAGCAAGGGCGGCTTGATGTACGCCATTCCGTTCAAGTAAAGAGCCCCTCACCCCGGCCCTCTCCCCGTCAGAACGGGGAGAGGGAGAAAAGACGACTCCCATGCGCATCGCCCTGATCCACGCCCTGAAGCACTCCATCGCCCCGATCGAGGCGGCGTTCGCGAAGGCGTGGCCGGAGGCGCGGCTGATGAACCTGCTCGATGATAGTTTGTCGGCGGATTTGGCGCGCGACGGCCGGCTCAACGACGCCATGACCGAACGTTTTCTCGCGCTCGGGGATTATGCGGCAGCGACCGGAGCGAACGGAATCCTGTTCACCTGCTCGGCGTTCGGCCCCTGCATCGAGGCCGTCGCGCAGGCCCATGCGCCGATGCCCGTGCTCAAGCCGAACGAGGCCATGATCGAGCGAGCGGTCAAGATGGGCAAGCGAATCGGGCTGCTCTCGACCTTCCCGCCGACGCTGATCTCGATGCCGCCGGAGTTTCCGGCCTCGGTCCAGGTCGTGCCGAAGCTTGCCGAAGGCGCGCTGGCGGCGCTCGACCGCGGCGACCGCGCCGCGCACGACAGGCTGATTGTGGAAGCTTCAAAGGACCTGCGCGATTGCGACGTCATTGCGCTGACCCAGTTCAGCATCGCGGCAACGGCGCCCCTGGTCGCCGAGGCCACCGGCCGGCTTGTCGTGACAACGCCAGACAGTGCAGTCGATAAGCTGATGAAGCTACTGAAGGCGAAAGCTTAAGCGCCGGCTTTCTTCTGGCGCCGCGCATCCTTGATCGCGACCGCGAGCGCGGCCCTGGTCTCGTTCACGAAATCCTCGACCAGTTCCTCGCGCGTGGCATGCGCGGCCTCGCCGGTGAACAAGCCCTGCTCCGCCAGCATCACGACCCCGTGCAGCGCCGCCCAGATCTTGAGCGCTTGCCGCTCGCGCAGATAGCCGACGGCCGGGGCCTCCAGCGCCTCGATCACGAGCGCAAAGGTCTCGCGCGTCGCCTCGTGCAACTCGCTGCCCTTGGCCGCGCAGGACACGGTGCGCGATGCGAACATCAGGCGATAGATGCCGTTGCGGCGCAGACCGAAGTCGAGCGTCGCCTGTGCCAGCCGCGACAATTTCGATTGCTTCGACGACTTGGCCATCGCCTCGCGCAGCACTGTCGAGAGTTGCCGGAACGCCTCCGCCGTCACTGCCGCAAGCAGCGCCTCGCGATCGGCGAAATGCCGGTAGGGCGCCGGCTGCGAAACGCCGAGCTGCTTCGCCAGCGCCTTGATGCTGATCGCCTCGGCCCCGCCCTGCTCCGCCTCGCGCAACGCGGCCTTGATCAAGGCGTCGCGGAGATCGCCATGGTGGTAGGTGTTCCCGGGCTTGCGGGCGAGTTGTGAACGCATGTTGCGGCGAAGCCTATAAGTTTGCGCTTGACAGGGGAAGCCTGTCGCGAATGTAATAGTATATAACTTAAAGCTCGCGGCAAATGCCGCGGATAAAACTCACATGAGGAATGCGCGCCGCCCTTTCGGCCCGCGCACACGCCGAGGAAGCCGCCATGACCGAGCGACTGAAGGTTCACGTCGATCCCGACAAATGCCAGGGCCACGCGCGCTGCAAGGCGCTGGCGCCGGAGCTGTTCGAGCTCGACGAATACGGCAACGCCCATGAAGCCGGGAACGGCATCGTGCCGCCCGGCCTTGAAGACAAGGCCTGGCTTGCCAAATCCAACTGTCCGGAAATCGCGATCGATGTGATCGAGGAGTAGCGCGACCCCTGTCCGCGCGCCCTGCGTGCCTTCCGCGAACACGAACCCCGAGGGATTCCGAGATGTCCGACGTCAGCCAGCCCGCCGCCCATCCGCCCGTGACCGACTGGGTCAACGATTTCGACCACACCGATCCGCAATGGACGGACGATCCCTTCCCGATCTGGGACGAGCTGCGGGCCGCGAGCCCCGTCGTGCATACCGAGCGCTTCCTCGGCTGCTATATGCCGACCACCTATGACGCGGTGCGCGAGATCGCCAACGACCCCGAGCATTTCTCCTCGCGCCGGATCATCGTCCGCGACGTCCGGCCCGAACTCACCAGGAACGCGGCCCCGCCGATCACCTCCGATCCGCCCGTGCACAAGCCGGCCAAGCAATTGCTGCTGCCGCCCTTCACGCCGGATGCGATGAAGAAGCTGGAACCGCGGATGCGCGCCATCTGCAACGAGCTGATCGACGGCTTCATCGCCGACGGCAAGGTCGACGCCGCTGCGCGCTACAGCAAATACATCCCGGTTCAAGCGATCGCGCACATGCTCGGCATCCCCGAGAGCGACAGCGATCTCTTCATCAACTGGATTCACATGATCCTGGAGCTCAGCATCAAGGACGAGAGCAAGCTGCTTGAGGCCGTGCAGGAGATGAGCGCCTATTTCAGGACGCAGATCGAGGAACGCAGGTCGAGGCCGACCGACGATCTCATTTCCTATCTGATGAACGCCAAGGACAAGGAAGGCCAGCCGCTGGAAGAATCACACGTGCTGGGTTCGCTGCGACTGCTGCTGATCGCCGGCATCGATACGACCTGGAGCGCGATCGGCTCCTCGCTCTGGCATCTCGCCAGGACGCCGGCCGACCGCGAGCGCCTCATCGCCGAGCCCGGGCTGATCCCGACCGCGGTGGAAGAGCTGCTGCGTGCCTATTCGCCGGTGACGATGGCGCGCGAGGTCGTCAAGGAGACCACGGTCTCCGGCTGTCCGGTCAAGGCGGGCAACATGGTGCTGCTGTCCTTCCCGGCGGCGAACCGCGACCCCAAGATGTTTCCGGACGCTGACAAAGTCGTGATCGACCGCCGGGAGAACCGCCACGCCGCCTTCGGCCTCGGGATCCATCGCTGCGTCGGTTCCAACCTTGCGCGCATGGAGATGCAGGTTGCACTGGAGGAATGGCTGAAGCGCATTCCGGACTTCGCCCTCGACCCGGCCGGCACCGTGACCTGGTCGCAAGGCACGGTCAGAGGCCCCCGCCAGTTGCCATTTTTGCTCGGAAGGGCGATGTAGGCCTTTCCAAACGCGCGGAGAGGCCGGACGTGACAGAGCAAGCAACCCAACCGGCCTCCGACCACATTGACATCGCCGACGCCAGGCGCCGGATCAAGGCGATCTTCATCGGCTCGATCGGCAATCTCGTCGAGTGGTACGATTTCTACGCCTATACGGCGTTCGCGCTCTATTTCGCTCCAGCCTTTTTCCCCGGCAACGACCCTGTCGTGCAGCAATTGAACGTCGCCGTCGTGTTCGCGGCGACCTTTCTGATGCGGCCCCTGGGCGGCTGGTTTTTCGGCTATCTCGCTGACCATTTCGGCCGTCGCATCTCGCTGACGCTGTCGGTCGTCTTCATGTGCTTCGGCTCGCTGATCATCGCGCTGACGCCGACCTATGCGACGATCGGCCTTGCGGCACCGGTGATCCTCGCGCTCGCCCGCGTCATCGAAGGCCTGAGCCTCGGCGGCGAATATGGCGCCAGCGCCACGTACTTGAGCGAGGTCGCCGACCCCAGGCACCGCGGCTTTTATTCGAGCTTTCAATACGTCACGCTGATCGGCGGCCAGCTCACCGCCATCATCGTGCTCCTGCTGCTGCAAAAAGTCTTCCTCACGCCGGAGGAGCTGAAGGCCTGGGGCTGGCGCATCCCGTTCGCGATCGGCGCGGCACTCGCGATCTTTGCCGCCGTAATGCGGCGCGGCCTGCATGAGACCGAGGCGTTCGAGGAGGCGAAGAAGGTGGTGAAGCCGACCGGCTCGCTCACCAATCTGCTGCGCTATCCGCGCGAGCTGCTACTGGTCGTCGGCCTGACCGCCGGCGGCACCGCGGCGTTCTACACATTCACCACCTATATGCAGACCTTCGTCAAACTCTCGGTCGGGCTGACCGAGGACCAGACCACCTTCGTGATCTTCGGCACGCTGATCTTCGCGACCATTCTTCAGCCGATCTACGGCGCCATCTCCGACAAGATCGGCCGCAAACCGCTGCTGATCTTCTTCGGTGTCGCCGGCACGCTCGCGACCGTGCCGCTGCTGATGACGCTGAAGGAGACCAAATCGCCGTTCATGGCGTTCATCCTGATCTGCTGCGCCTGGCTTTTCGTCGCCGGTTACACGTCGATCAACGCGGTGGTGAAGGCCGAGCTGTTCCCGACCAACGTCCGCGCGCTCGGCGTCGGCCTGCCCTATGCCATCACGGTCTCGATCTTCGGCGGCACGGCGCCGGCCATCGCGCTCTATTTCAAGAGCATTGGGCACGAAGAATGGTTCTACTATTATCTCGCCGGAATCATCTGCCTGTCGCTGATCATCTATTCCACCATGCGCGACACCAAGCACGCCTCCGCGATGCACCGCCACGAGTAGCCCATTTACGAGTAGATCATGGCCGACGACAACGAGCCGCCCGACAGCAAGCTGACGCGCACCAAGGAGAAATGGGCGCGCGAAGGCCGCTTCCTCACGGGAAAGGTCACGCGGCCGGAAGACCAGCGCCTGCCGCCAGGACAGCACCTGACAAAAGACTGGCCGGTGCTCGATCTCGGCGTAGTGCCCCCGGTCTCGCGCGAGCGCTGGCGGCTCGACGTCTATGGCGCGATCGAGAACCCGGTGTTCTGGACCTTCGCCGAGTTTGCCGCACGGAAGCAGGCGCAATCCACGTCCGACATCCATTGCGTGACGACATGGTCGCGCTACGACAATCTGTGGGAAGGGCTTGCGACGCGCGAGCTGCTTGCGGCGTGCCAGCCGCGCGAGGATGCGCGCTTCGTCGTGCTGCATTCTTATGACGGCTACACCACCAACCTCGCGCTGGACGACTTCGCGGCCGAGGACGCGCTGCTCGCCCATAGCTGGTCGGGCCAGCCGCTGTCGGACGAGCATGGCGGCCCGGTGCGGCTGGTCGTGCCGCATCTCTATTTTTGGAAGAGCGCGAAGTGGCTCCAGGCGATCGAGTTCCTGACCGACGATGCGCCGGGCTTCTGGGAAGTTCGCGGCTATCATAACCGCGGCGATCCTTGGGCCGAGCAGCGCTATTCAGGCGATTAGGGTCAAGCAACAGGGGGGAAGCCCATGCCGACGGAACGCTTCCAATTCACGGGCGAAGGCGGCCATCAGCTCGCAGCCGCGCTGGAGCTGCCGGACGGCGAGCCCGCGGCGTTCGCGCTGTTCGCGCATTGCTTCACCTGCGGTAAGGACACACTGGCGGCAAAGCGCATCTCGGTCGCGCTCGCCGCCAGGGGCATCGCGGTATTGCGCTTCGACTTCACCGGGCTCGGCTCCAGCGAAGGCGATTTTGCCAATTCGACCTTCTCCTCCAACGTCGCCGATCTCGTGCGTGCCGCCGATCATTTGCGCACGACCCGCAAGGCGCCGTCGCTCCTGATCGGCCACAGCCTCGGCGGCGCGGCGATCCTGGCAGCAGCCGGCAAAATTCCCGAGGCCAAGGCGGTCGCGACCATCGCGGCACCTTCCGATCCCGCGCATGTCACCGGCCTTTTCAGGGAGCATCTCGACAACATCCGCGCGCAGGGCGAGGTCGAAGTCTCGCTCGCGGGCCGCCCGTTCCGGATCAAGCGCGAATTCCTCGACGACATCGCCGAGCACGAACTGATGGAGGACATCACGGGACTGCACAAGGCGCTGCTGGTGATGCACTCGCCGGTCGACGACACCGTCGGTATCGACAATGCGACGAAGATCTTTGTTGCGGCCAAGCATCCCAAGAGCTTCGTCTCGCTCGACCATGCCGATCATCTCTTGGCCAAGCCCGCCGACGCGCTCTATGCCGCGGACATGATCGCAGCCTGGGCCAGCCGCTACATCGACACGGCAAAACCAGCGAAAGCGATGGATCTCCCTGAGGCGCCGCGCAAGGTCGTCGTGCAGGAGACCCGCAAGAGCAAGTTCAACCAGATCGTCACCGTCGGCCCGCATCATCTGGTGGCTGACGAGCCGGTCGCCGCCGGCGGTGAGGATGCCGGCCCCGGCCCTTACGACTTCCTGCTGGCCGGCCTCGGCGCCTGCACCTCCATGACCATGCGCCTTTATGCCGACCGCAAGTCGCTGCCGCTCGATCGCGTCACCGTCACGCTGAGGCACTCAAAAATCTACGCCAAGGACTGCGCCGAGTGCGAGACGCGGGATGGCATGCTCGACCAGATCGAGCGCGACATCGCAATCGACGGCGCGCTCGATGCCGAGCAGCGCAAGAAGCTGATGGAAATCGCCGACAAGTGCCCGGTGCACCGGACGCTGACCTCGGAGATCCGTATCGTGACGAAGGCGGTGGACTAACGCGCTAAAGCGCGATGAGATTAGGAAAACCGCTGCGCACTTTGCGCGAACGCGGCCCTTCGGATCCGGATCATGCTCTAGAAGCACGACGCCATCGTCCGCACCGCCGCGCTGATCTCGCTCTCACGCCAGGCCGCAAAGCCGAGCAGCAGGCCGTGATCGCGCGGCTGGCCGAGCGCCAGGCTGGACAGGGCTCGCGTCTCAACCCCCGCGGCAACCAGCCGCCTGACCGCGGCCTGATCGGCCCGGCCGCGCTTGAGGCGGGCGACGAGCTGGATGCCGCCCGAGGGCACCTCGACCGAAAGCACTTCGCCGAGATGGCGCCCCAGTCCTTCGACCAGGTGGTCGCGGCGCACGTGATAGAGCCGGCGCATCCGGCGCAGATGCGCGAGGAAATGCCCATCGGCAATGAACTCCGCCAGCGCTTCCTGGATGTGGCTGGAAGCAATCAGCCCGATATGCCGCTGCGCAATCTCCAAAGTGTCGACCAGCGCCGGCGGCACGACGAGATAGCCGAGCCGAATATCCGAGGTCATCGCCTTCGAGAAGGTGCCGACATAGAACACGCGGCCATGGGCATCGATGCCCTGCAAGGCCGGCACCGGCCGGCTGTCATAGTGGAATTCGCCGTCGTAATCGTCCTCCACAATCCAGGTCTTGCCGGGCCTGCTCATGCCAAGAAATTCAGTGCGGCGGGCCAGCGACATCAGCCGTCCGGTCGGATGCTGATGCGACGGCGTCATGAAGATCAGCTTTGGCGCGGCCGGTCCCGGCATCCGCTGCATGCCCTGCTCGTCCAGCCTAATACCCATCACGCGCGCACCGGAGGCACGGAAGGCGGCCGCGGCGCCGGGATAGCCGGGATCCTCGACCCAGACGTCATCGCCGGGTGAGACGAGCACCGCCGCAATCAAGGTCAGCGCAGCCTGCGCGCTTGGCAGGATCAGGATCTGGTCCGCGGTGGCGCGAACGCCCCTGCTGGTCGCCAGATAATGCGCCAGCGCCTCGCGCAGGCGCGTCCGGTTGACTGAGCCAAGCTCGCGTCTGGCCGCACGCACAGCGCGGCGGCGCAAGCAGCGCGCCCAGATCTCGTTCGGAAACTCCCTGAAATCACCATGCCCCGGACGCAACGGTTTTAGTGGTGCCTGATAGGACATCGGCCAGTCTGTCTGCTTGATCCTCGAAGCCCAAGGTGAGAGCTGCGGCTTGGCAGAGCGCCCCCGGGATGCGACGACACCCGCCGCTTCGATGCGCTCACCGCCGTCGACCATCACCACCGGGCGGCGCCCGTGTGACGCCGCTAGGTATCCCTCGGCGGCGAGCTGCTCGAATGCATAGGTGACTGTGTTGCGGGAGACGCCGAGATCGCTCGCAAGCGAGCGGCTCGACGGCAGCGCGATGCCTTTGCCCAGGCGGCCGGTCGCGATCAGGCTTCGGAGCTGGCTCGTTAGCTGCGCCGCCAACCCGTCGTCGCCGGCCCGCTTCAGGTCGATCAGCGCGGGGATCATCGTTCCTGAAACTGGCACCTTATTCCTTTCCGATCTGGCACTTTTTCAAGATCCAGCCGGGATGCTATCTCGCAGACCGCACTGCTTCAAGGATTCTGCGATGAACTCCCTCTCATCCCGCGCGGCTGTCGGCCTGTTCCTGATCGTCGTGCTGGCCTGGGGCGTCAACTGGTCGGTGACGAAGCAGCTCGTCCAGTTCCTTCCGCCGTTGTGGACGTCGGCGATCCGGAGCTGGATCGCGTTGGCCGCACTGTTCCTGATCCTCGGGCTCAGCAACAATCTGGTGATCCCGGAACGGCGCGACATTCCTGTGGTCCTCAGCGTAGCGCTGCTGCACATGACGGTGTTCTCGGTTCTTGTTGCGGCCGGTGTGCGCTTCCTGCCCGCGAGCAAGGCTATCGTGCTCGGCTACACCACGCCGCTCTGGGTCGCGATCGCCGCGCCGCTGCTCGGGAAGGACACGCTGACGGCACCAAAGCTCGCTGGCGCGCTGCTGGGCTTGATCGGGCTTGCTGTGATCTTGAACCCTACCTCGATCGACTGGACCAACGCCAACGTCGTACTCGGCGCCGGCATGGTCATCCTCGCCGCGATCTCCTGGGCGGCGAATATCATCTATATCCGCGCCCACCGCTGGATCGCCTCGCCGCTCCAGCTTCTGATCTGGCAGGTGCTGGTGGCGACGATCGTGCTGACGGTCAGCGCACTCGTCATCGAGGGCCTGCCGCACGCGGAGTGGTCGTGGAGGCTCGTCCTGCTGTTCCTGTATTCCGGCCTGATCGGGACAGCGCTGGCCTATTGGGCGATGTCGATGGTCAACAAGAGCATCTCGGCGCTGACGACGTCGCTCGGCACCACTGGCACGCCGCTCGTCGGCATCGCCAGCGCTGCGATCCTGCTCGGTGAGCCCATCGACATAAGTCTGGCCGTTGCGGCCGGACTGATCGTCGCCGGCATCGGCCTTGCGACCTTGGGCGACCGGCTGCTGCGCCGTCAGGCCACCGCGAGCGGCTGAACGCGCAGGCTACCGCGCAGGCCGGCGGCCGTGCCGAGCAGGATGCCGGCGAGCGCGACGAACGACCCCAGCGCGAGCGTCGATACACCGGTGAGCCCCTGCCCGATCGAGCAGCCGAACGCCATCACGCCGCCGATGCCCATCAGCGCAGCGCCACTCGCCGAGCGCAGCATGTGACGTGGCGATGAATAGCCTTCGAGATGGAAGCGGCCCGTGGCGAGTGCAGTGACCAGGCTGCCGGCGAAGACACCGGCGACCGTCGCAATGCCGAAATTCAGCGTCAGGCCGGTCGAAAGCATGGCGTATTGCAGGGAGTCCGCGATCGGAGCGATGAAGGTGAGCGAGGTGACGGGCACGGGATTGAAGTCGTCGGCACCGAGATAGCCAGTGACGAACCAGCCGCTCGCCACCAAGAGGCCGACAACGACACCGGCTGCAATCTGGCCCGGCGAACGGCGGAACGCCGGATGCGCAAAGGCAAACAGGACCAGCGTAACGACGATGACAATTGCGGCCAGTGCGCGTGAGATGGTTTCAGTGAGACCGAGCGTTGCGAGTAACGACGGCAGTGAATTGGCGCTGACAGTGGCTTGCGAGGCCTGAACCAGCGCGATGCGCGCCGGGGCGATCAGCCCCTTGAGCGTCATCTGCGCGGCAATGCCCAGCACGATCACGACGACGAAGGAGCGGAGATTGCCGCGACCGAGCAGCACCAGCGCACGCGAGCCGCAGCCGTTCGACAGCACCATACCGTAGCCGAACAGCAGGCCGCCGAGGAACAGCACCGGCACGGAAAAGGTTGGTTGCAGGTAGATCGACTTGCCGAGATCGACCATGCCGTTGCCGGCAAAGAACTGGCTGGCGGCGATCGCAACCGCGATTGCCAGCGCATAGGTCCGCACCAGCCGCCCGTCTCCGTCAGCAAGAAAGCCGCGCATGCTGCTCATCAGGCAGAAGCCGCTGAGCAGGCCAACGGCGCCATAGACGAGACCGATGACGAGGCCGGCGAAGATGACGAATTGGGCGGATTCCATCATTACGGCTTCAGGATCACGCGGTCCCGCGAGGAGCCGGCGACTGCGACGTACGCCTCCTTGGCCCGCTCGAGCGGATAGACGGCATTCGCGTTGATCGGAAACGGCTTCAAATGGCCGCTCGCAAAGCCCGGACCGAGGTCGCGCAGCACCGCGCCCGTTGCGGCCGACGACAGGCCGAGCGTGTCGATGCCGACATAGGTGTGCTGGCCGCGGTAGAATTCGAGGATGTTGAACTGCACGATGCGGTCGATCGCGGCGATCAGGATCTGGCGGCCGCGCAGTGCCAGCGACTTGTGCGCGGCCTGGAAATAGGGATCTCCGACTGTGTTGAAGACGATGTCGGCGCCCTTGCCGCCGGTCATTTCGCGCACGCGCACGGCGACATCAGTTGCGGAGGCGTCGATCACCTCGATCGGCGCGTTGGCATGACCTTCATAGGCTTCCGCCTTGCGCACCACGCCGATGACGCGCGCGCCCTGCCAGGTCGCGATCTGCACCGCGGCCTGACCGACCTTGCCGTTGACGCCGAACACCAAAACGGCCTCACCGCTCTTCGGCACGCCGGCGCGGCGAAAGCCTTCCATGGCGGTGACGAAGGGCACGCCGATTCCGGCGGCCTCTTCCCAGGACACAGTCGTGGGCTTCTCCACGACGGCGTCGGCATCGACCACGAGATGGCTGGCGTGGGTGCCGTCGCGGCGGATGCCGAGATCACCCGACGAGCCGAACACTTCGCGGCCGATCGTGCCCGCCGGCCCGTCGATCACCACGCCGGCGTAGTCGCGGCCGGGCGTACGCGGGAATACGGCGTAGGGCATCAGACCGGTCGCAGCCTTCACGTCGGACGGATTGACGGCCGCGGCCTTCACCTCGATCAGCACATCGTTCGGCCCGCGCGCGAGCGTCTGACGCTCGACGACCGGCGCGACCGCAGCGGCGTTCTCGGCCTTGGAATCGAGGCGCACGCAGCGCGCTTCGACGGTTTTAGGATCGGCTGACGACATCGAAAGACCCACGATTTCTCGCGGGCCTTGTCGCCCTTGGGGCGGGTCAAGTCAACCGCCTCCCCTCATCCTGAGGAGCCTGCGAAGCAGGCGTCTCGAAGGATGAAGGCCCCGCAGCGCGAGCGGGCCTCCATGGTTCGAGACGGCGCTCACGCGCCTCCTCACCATGAGGGGTGTGAGACCTAGTCCTTGGGCCGCTTGTCGTAGAGGCGTTTGGCCTTGCCGAGCGAGCGTTCCAGCGTGGCAGGCGCAACCACCTGCACCTTCGAGCTGATGCCTATCGTATTCTTGATGTGGGTCGAGATCCGGTCCGCGTGGTCGACGAGACCCCGTCCGTCCCAGCTTTCGGGCCGCGCCTCCGCGATGATTGTCAGCTCGTCCATGCGGCCTTCCCGGGTCAGCTCGAGGATGAAATGTCCGCCGCACCAGTCGGTTGCGAGCAGCACCTCCTCGATCTGGGTCGGGAACAGATTGACACCGCGCAGGATGATCATGTCGTCCGAACGGCCCGTGACCTTCTCCATTCGCCGCATGCCCGGCCGCGCCGTGCCCGGCAGCAGCCGCGTCAGGTCACGGGTGCGATAGCGGATCACCGGAAAGGCCTCCTTGGTGAGCGAGGTGAACACCAGCTCGCCCTTCTCGCCATCGGGCAGCACCGCGCCGGTCTCGGGGTCGATCACTTCGGGGTAGAAATGGTCTTCCCAGATGTGCAGACCGTCCTTGGTCTCAATGCACTCCTGCGCGACGCCGGGCCCGATCACTTCGGACAGACCATAGATGTCGGTCGCATCCATGTCGAAGGCCTCCTCGATCTCGCCGCGCATCGCATTGGTCCAGGGCTCGGCGCCGAAGATGCCGACCTTGAGCGAGCACTCGCGCGGATCGAGCTTCTGGCGCTTGAACTCGTCGAGGATCGCCAGCATGTAGCTCGGCGTCACCGTGATGATGTCGGGGCGGAAGTCGTTGATGAGCTGCACCTGCCGCTCGGTCATGCCGCCCGAGATCGGCACCACGGTGCAACCGAGCTTTTCGGCTCCGTAGTGCACGCCTAAGCCGCCGGTGAAGAGGCCGTAGCCATAGGCATTGTGGATGATCATGCCTGTCCGGCCGCCGGCGGCGCGGATCGAGCGCGCCATCACCTCCGACCAGGTGTCGATGTCGGCTTGCGTGTAGCCCACCACGATCGGCTTGCCCGTCGTGCCGGACGAGGCATGCACGCGCACCAGCTTTTCACGCGGCACCGCGAACATGTTGAAGGGATAATTGTCGCGCAGATCTGTCTTCACGGTGAACGGAAACTTCGCGAGATCGGACAGCTCGCGAAAGTCGGACGGGTGCACGCCGGCCGCATCGAAGGCCTTGCGATAATGCGCGACGTTGTCGTAGGCGTGCTTCAGCGACCAGGCCAGCCGCCGCGTCTGCAGCGCCATGATCTCGTCGCGTGACGCACGCTCATGCGCGTCCATCTCGGCGCTATAGGTGTTGCCACCTTCCTTGGGCCTCGTCAGAGCCATCCTCGTTTCCCCACATTTGTTCGTTCTTTTTATTTGTCCTGCTGTGGCAGCCACGTGCCGGGAATGACACGCGAATGCCCGCGGAATTCTGCAATGACCGTGTCGCCTGCGGTGACGCGAACGTCGTAGATGCCGGAGCGACCGCCGCGGGTCACCTCCCGCGCTTTCGCAACGAGGCGATCGCCGAGCTTGCCCGGTTTGATGAAGGTGATCTGGCCCTGTGCCGCCACGACACGTTCATTGTGCGAATTGCAGGCAAACGCGAAGGCGGAATCGGCGAGCGTGAAGATGAAGCCGCCATGGGCGATGCGCTGGCCGTTGACCATGTCCGGCCGCACATTCATTGCCAGCGTCGCAAAGCCCGGGCCGATCTCGACGATCTCCATGCCGAGCCCTTTGGAGGCATCGTCTTCCGCCCACATCGCTTCGGCGCAGGCGCGGGCAACATCCTCAGGCGACAGGGCGGCTTTGACGTTCACGCGCTTCTCCCGGCCAATTGTTTACTCATGATGTTCTGCTGGTTGGCCAACTGTCAAACGTGGTCGTAATCGACCACGACCCGATCCGACGACGGCTTTGCCTGGCAGGTGAGTACAAAACCGGCCTTCAGCTCCCAGGGTTCCAGCGAGTAGTTGATGTCCATCGGCGCTTCGCCCTCGACCAGCTTGGCGCGACAGGTCGAGCACATGCCGCCCTTGCAGGCGAAGGGCAGATCGACGCCGGCGCGCAAGGCGGCGTCGAGGATCGCCTCGTCCTCGGCGACCGGCACGTCGCGGCGCTTGCCGTCGATAATCAGCGACGCGATCGCCTTCGGCGGCGCGTCGGGCGCAACGACCTTCTTTGGCCGCGGCTTGCCGCCGAATTCGGAGACGAAGCGCTCGACGTGGATACGTTCATCCGCGATGCCGAGATCGCGGCAGGTCGCCTCGATCTCTTCGCTCATGCCGGACGGACCGCAGATGAAGACATGATCGACGCTTGCCGCCGGCACCAGCGAGCGCAACAGCACCTTCACCTTGTCGCCGTCGAGCCGGCCATGCAGGATCGGGATGTCCTGCTCCTCGCCGGAGATGACGTGGAAGATCGAGAGGCGATCGATGAAGCGGTCCTTCAGCTCCTCGAGCGCCTCGAGGAACATGATGTTGTCGGTCGCGCGGTTGCCGTAGAACAGGAAGAAGCGGCTGGCCGGCTCGCGCGCGAGGATGCCCTTGACGATCGACAGGATCGGCGTGATGCCGGAGCCCGCGGCAAAGCCGACATGGATGCGCCCGGCATCATCCGGCGGAACGAAGCCGAAACGTCCGGTCGGCGTCATCACGTCAAGCTCGTCGCCACATTTCAGCTCGTCCGCCGCCCAGTTGGAGAAGGCGCCGCCGTCGATCTTCTTCACGGCAATGCGGATCTCGCCGTCGTCAGGGCCGGAGCAGATGGAATAGGAGCGGCGCACCTCCTCACCGTCGAGCGTGGTGCGAAGCGTGAGGTACTGGCCGGGCGTGAAAGCGTAATCGCCGGCGAGTTCGCCGGGGATAACGAAGGTCATCGAAACGGCGTCCGACGCCTCGCGGCGGAGGTCGTTGACGGCCAGACGATGGAAGCGCGGTGCGGCTGCGGACATGGTCAATGACACTTGAAGTAGTCGAAGGGTTCGCGGCAGGCCTTGCAGCGCCACAGTGCCTTGCAGGAGGTCGAGCCGAATTCGGACAGCAGCTCGGTCGCCTCGGAGCCGCATTGCGGGCACACGACGGCCTGCTCGCCGAACAGCGCGCGGCGCGAGCCTCCGAACTGCGGCGGCGCGATGCCGTAGGCGCGGAGCTTGCGGCGGCCCTCTTCGCTCATCCACTCGGTGGTCCAGGCCGGCGAGAGCACGGTGTGGACCTTTGGTCCGCGAAAGCCGGCGCGCTCCAGCGCAAGCTCGATTTCAAGCGCGATCATGTTCATGGCCGGGCAGCCCGAATAGGTCGGCGTAATCGCGACCTCGACATGGTCGCCGTCGAGCACAACATCGCGGAGCACACCGAGATCGGCGATGGTCAGCACGGGGATCTCGGGGTCGACAACGCTCGCTGCAGCGGCCCAGGCACGCCGGCGCAACTCGTTGTCGCGTTCGAGCACGGTCACCATGTCTGCCCCGGGAATGTCCGCTGCATCGATTGCAGTTCGCTGAGGAGGTGGCCGAGATGCTCGCTGTGGCGACCCGCGCGGCCGCCCTGCTGCATCCAGTCGTTCTGCGGCAGGACCAGCGTTGCTTCGCCGGCGACATCGGCGAGCGTTGTCAGCCAGCGGCCGCGCAAGGTCCCGGGATCGACCGCGATACCGGCATGGATCAGGGCGCGTTCGCCCTCGTCGACGGCAAACATCTCGCCGGTGAAGGCCCAGAGCTGATCGATCGCGGCTTGCGCCCGTCGATGGCTCTCGTCGGTACCGTCGCCAAGGCGGATGATCCATTCCGAGGCGTGGCGCAGATGATAGGCGCTCTCTTTCTCCGACTTCGCGGCAATCGCCGCCAGCATCGTATCGCGCGAATCCATCATCGCGCGCCAGTAGAGATCGGCGAAGGCGGAATAGAAGAACTGCCGCACCAAAGTCTGGGCGAAATCGCCGTTCGGCTGCTCGACCATCAGCAGATTGCGGTATTGCCTGACGTCACGCAAATAGGCGAGCTTGTCCTCGTCATTGTCCTTGCCTTCGGCCTTGGCGGCGTAGCTGTAGAGCTCGCGGGCCTGGCCGATGAGGTCGAGCGCGATGTTGGACAGCGCCATGTCCTCTTCCAGCATCGGCGCGTGCCCGCACCATTCCGACAGCCGGTGGCCGAGGATCAGTGCATCGTCGGCGCGGCGCAGCGCATAGAGCACCAGCGGCGTTTCGGCGACCTGGATGTTGGCGCTCGCCATCACATGTGCCCCACTTCTTCGGGCACCTCGTAGAACGTCGGATGCCGGTAGATCTTCGATTCCGCCGGCTCGAACATCATGCCCTTCTCGGCGGGATCGCTTGCGGTGATCGCGGTCGACGGCACCACCCAGATCGACAGGCCCTCGCCGCGGCGGGTGTAGATGTCACGCGCCGCTTGAAGGGCCATGGTCGCGTCGCTCGCATGCAGCGAGCCGACATGCTTGTGGGCGAGACCGTTGCGGCTGCGAATGAAGACTTCCCACAGCGGCGTGTTCGGCGTGGCCATATTGATCCCCCTATTCCGCGGCTTGTGCGGTCTGGCGCTGCGCGCGCTTTTCGGCGTAGGCGGCGGCCGCCTCGCGCACCCAGGCCCCCTCGTCGTGCGCCTTGCGGCGCGCGGCGAGCCGATCGCGGTTGCACGGGCCGTTGCCTGCGAGCACCTGCTTGAACTCGGTCCAGTCGATCTCGCTGTAGCGCCAATGCCCTTCGGCATCCTGTGTCATGCCGGGATCGGGAATGGTGAGGCCGAGATATTGCGCCTGCGGCACGGTGGCATCGACGAACTTCTGCCGCAGCTCGTCATTGGAGAAGCGCTTGATCTTCCACTTGGTCGAGGTGTCGCTGTGCTGGCTCGTCGCGTCGGGCGGGCCGAACATCATCAGCACCGGCCACCACCAACGGTTCAACGCATCCTGCGCCATCGCCTTCTGCTCGTCCGAGCCGCGGCACAGCGTCAGCATGATCTCGTAGCCCTGACGCTGGTGAAACGACTCCTCCTTGCAGACGCGGATCATCGCCCGTGCATAGGGTCCGTAGGAGCAGCGGCACAGCGGGATCTGGTTCATGATCGCAGCGCCGTCGACCAACCAGCCGATGGTGCCGATGTCGGCCCAGGTCAGCGTCGGATAGTTGAAGATCGAGGAATATTTGGCCTTGCCCGCGAGCATGGCATCGACCAGCTCTTCGCGCGAGGTGCCGAGCGTCTCGGCGGCCGCGTAGAGATACAGCCCATGGCCGCACTCGTCCTGCACCTTGGCGAGCAGCGCGGCCTTGCGGCGCAAGGTCGGCGCGCGCGTGATCCAATTGCCTTCGGGCAGCATGCCGACGATTTCGGAATGGGCGTGCTGCGAGATCTGGCGGGTGAGCGTTTTGCGATAGGCCGCCGGCATCCAGTCGTTCGGCTCGATGCGCTCCTCGGCATCGATGCGCGCCTGGAACTGCGCAGCCCTGCCGGCGTCCTCAAGACCGCGATCGTCGGTCTCGGCCGTGTTCAGCGCCTGGGTGTACATGCGCATCCTCCCGTTTAATTGGGAGGCAATATATAACAAGAATTACTCTATGCAAGATATTTCTGTAACATGTCGATCAAGCCTCAAACCGCCTTTCCAGAAGCTTCCGGGCCGGCGGCAGCGGGCCCTTCTCATTGGTTCCGTGGCCATCAAGCCATTGTTCGGACGCAGCAAGCAGCGCGCGGTAGATCTCGCCGCAAAGCTCACGCGCTGCCCTGCCCGGCCAGTCCGCCGGCAGCAGGCTCTCGGGCAACAGCGGATCGCGCAGCACGACGCGGCGGTAGTGGTGGATCAGGAGGATGCGGGCGGTGAAGGCGTCGGCCTCGGACAGACCCGCGCCACGCGCGATCGCGGCGCGGAGCGGCTCGAACGTCTTCATGAATTTCAGGTAGGCGTCCGCGGTGCGGTCGAGCGGCCAGCTTGCGCTGAGCAGGCGGCGGCCGCTGTCATCCTCGGCCGAGACTTCGAGACGGATCGCACCCGCAGCCTCGTCCGGCACCGGCACGCCCGACGGCGCGACCCAGACGCCCGGCAGCGGACTGCCGAAGCCGGCGTTGCGGAGCGCTTCACGCGAGACGTCGCGGTCTTCGCCGTTGCCGATCAGCAGCAGTTCGAAGCGGCCGGTCCAGCCCGATGGCGGCGGATCGTAGATGTGGCGCGTCGCGGCCTCGAAGGTCTGACTACCTTTGTCAGCCAGACGATAAAAGCTGTTGCGGCCAACCTTTTCGCGCGTCAGCCAGCCATCGGCCGCGAGTCGCGACATCGCGGTACGGACGACGCCGCTATCGATATCCAGGCTTTCGAAAAATTCCAGCAGCGTGCCGAGCCACACGGAGCCGCCGCGCGGCACGATGGCGTCGCCGAACACGGTGATGACGATGGAGCCGGTGCGCGACGGCTCGCGCTTGAGCTGATTGATGATGCGGGAGAGCGGATGCGCCATGCGCGAGGCATAGCGCGTTTGGTGCCGGCGCCACAATGGACGCGAGCGACGCTGTTGTTCTCCCTCTCCCCGTCCTTGCGGGGAGAGGGTTGGGGTGAGGGGCTGTATCCGCAAATAAGATGTCAGACGGACTCGCGGAGAGTCCCCCTCACCCGCCACGCTCGGACGATGCTTCGCATCGCTCGGCGCGTGTCGACCTCTCCCCGCACGCGGGGAGAGGCGAAGAAACTACCGATGCGGATCGGGATACGCCAGGCTGCGCCAGCCGCTGCGGTCGAACCTTCGCCACTCGCCTTCCTTCTGCGCGAGACGGTCGGCCACCGCATAGACGACGGCGGGATGGTGACCCATGCCGCAATGGCTGCTTTCGACCTCGATGCTCTCGGTCTGCGCGCCCGACTTCTCCATGCAGCCCTGCCAGGCGCAGACACCGTCGGTGCGGCTGAAGATCGCGGTGGTCGGCACCGGCGGCGGAACGGTGAGGTCGCCGCCGAACTGCGGATCGACCTCATCGGACTTCCGGCCGCTCGCCCATTCATAGACGCGCCAGGCATTGGTCGAACGGGGATCGCCCGCGAACGGGCTGCCGAGCGTGATGACCTGGCGCACGCGCTCGGGCATCATCTTGGCCAGCTGGCGCGCATAGAGGCCACCCAAGCTCCAGCCGACCAGGCTGATCTTTCGGCCATGCGTGTCGCTGAGCTCCTCGACCAGATCCACCATCGCGCGCTGCACGCCCTCGCGCAGGCCGTAATTGCGGCCCTGGCGCCAGCCGCTCACCGCGTAGCCCTTGCCAGTCAGAAACGTGCGCAGCGCGCGCGTGGACGTGTCGGAGGCCACGAGGCCCGGCAGCACCAGCACCGGATGCCCATCGCCGCGCGGCGCGAGGCTCAGCAGCGGAAGCGCGCCGAGAAACGCGCCGAACTCGTGGATCGCGCGCCCTTCCAAGAACATCAGAGTACGGGACGGCGGACGCAGCGTCTGGGCAGTAGCGGTCATCAATGTTTCCCCTGAGGAAGGTGCCGGGCGCGATGCCGGTAAACGGGCATGAATTCCAATACGCCGGCTTCTTGATCGTTCCGCAGCGCAACATGAATCAGCTAAGCGGCCGGTTCCCGACATTCAAGCGGGAGAGACGCGGGGCCACAATAGGCCCGCGCGTTAATGCTAACGGCCGTGACGCAAAAGTCACAACAATCGGAGCAGGAATTCTACGGAGTAGAGGGCCAACCCGGCGAGGCCGCCGATCAGCGAGCCGTTGAAGCGGATGTATTGCAGGTCGCGGCCGATGTTGATTTCGATCAGCGAAATCAGCTGCGCCATGTCCCACGCCTTGACCTGGTCGGAGATGAAGGTCGAGACGCCGCTCTTCTGGTCGGCGACGAAGCTGCGCAGCACCGCCACCAGACCCTGGTTGATCTCGCCGCGCAGCTCGGCATCGCCGGCGAGCGCCTCGCCGGCGGCGACGAGCATGCCGGCGAGATGATGCTGCAACACCTGCGTCTCGCCGCTCGCACTGCGCTCGATGAAGGAGCGCGTGTTGGCCCACACGGTGCGGGCGAGATCGGCAAGCTCCGGCCGCGCCAGCAGATCGCGCTTCAAGCCGTCGATGCGGTCGATATAGGCCTGGTCGGTACCGAGCCGGTCGACGAAGCTCAGCACCATGCGGTCGAACTCGCCGCGGAACGGATGCTTGGGATCGCTGCGCACCTCGTTGAAGAAAGCGGTGGCGGACGACACGATCTTGTTCACCAGGAATTTGTCGGCGCGATAGAGCCTGAGCAGCGTCGGCAGCTCCGCGCGCACCTTGTCGCGGATCATCGCCATCGTCTCTTTCTGATTCAGCGTCTCGTGCATCACGCGCAGGAGATCGTCGAACAGGATCTGGTGCCGCCCCTCCGATACGAATCCACGCAGCGTGCCGGCAGCGAGCGGGGCGAGATCGATCGCCTGGAGCTGCGAGGACATGCGGCGGATGATGAAGGTCATCAGGCCGGAGGTCTCGGTCGCGGAGACGGCCTCCGGCAGCAGACGCAGCGCAAAGCGGGCAAGATCGTCGCTGCGCTTGCGGTCGCGCAGCCAGTCGGCGACGAACGAGCCGAAATCGATCTCCCTCAGCTTGGCCTCGACCGGGCCCGCCTCGAGGAAGTGCACCTGGATGAACTCGCCGAGCTTCTCGGCGATGCGGGCCTGGTTGCTCTGGATGATTGCGGTGTGCGGGATCGGCAGGCCGAGCGGCCGCTTGAACAACGCGACCACCGCATACCAGTCGGCGAGCCCGCCGATGGTCGCGGCTTCCGCGAAGGCTGCGACGAAGCCGAACAATGGATGCACGGGCAGCAGCCATTTCGCGATGACGAACAGCAGAAGCGTCGAGGCCAGCACCAAGGTCGCCAGCGCCTTCACGCGGCGCAGCTCGGCCGCGCGTTCGGCGTCGGCAGGTGTCTCGAAGGAGAAGCTGACAGATGAGTCCATGGCTGCATCACAGTACTCGTCATTGCGAGCGAAGCGAAGCAATCCAGAATCCTTCCGTGGAAAGACTCTGGATTGCTTCGCCGCTTCGCTCCTCGCAATGACGGCGGCGCAAAAACAAAAGGCCCGCCGAAGCGGGCCTCAAATTCAGTTTTGTCTCAGGGCGCCAGATCAGGCGGTCTTGTTGTAGACCTTGGCAAAGTTGTCCTGAGCGGACTTCGCACCGTTGGCGGCGAGCTTGCCGAAATAGTCGGCGGTCGCCTTGGCGCGCGAGACGAACACTTCGCCGTGGGCGCGGAGCAGGCTCGACTGGATCTCGACGGCTTCGCTGACCGACTTCGCGGACGCGAGCTTGTCGATACCGGCGAAGAACGCCTGGGCGTCGTCATAGATCGCCTGCTGGATGTTGCGGCTGATCTTGCCGGCCTCGGTGACGGACTCGGTCACCGCGTTCTCGACGGCGGCGGTCACGCGCTCGGAGCCAGCGAACACTTCGGCAGCACGGTCCTTGGCGGTGTTGGCGGACTTCTTGACGAACTCGCGGGCCGCCTCGGGAACTTCCAAATTCTGGATGTTCTTGAAAGCGTCTTTGAAGCCCTCGAAAGCGGTGTTGGTTTCGGTGGTCATGGGGGTTCTCTCCATCCTCATTGCGTTGAGCTATGGGCTCACCCCGTCCTCGATGGCCCGGGGCACGGCTTATATGGCATAGTTAATTGTGCGATGCAATATTCGTATTGCAGTGCGATATCACGAATTCGTGAACAGGCTTAACAGGAGGCAATCTGGCGCCTCCCTAGCCAACAGGTTCCCAGGAGGACGACGCGCCACTCCTAGTGCTGAACGGCGCCCGGTAGCCCATAGGCCTCCATCTGGGCCTGGACCTGCGCGATGTTGTGCCCGAGCACGACGATGTCATGGGTCTTGCCGTCGACGTCCCGGACATGGTCGCGCAGCAGCGCCTCGGCCTTGAAGCCGAGGCCCTCGAACAGCGCGATCGCGGCCTGCTGATCCACCGTCATCTGAACCGAGAGCTTTTCCAGACCAGCACCGAGCGCGAGGGCAAAGGTCTCCTGCGACAGCGCCCGTCCTACCCCCTTCCCCCGTACGTCGAGCGACACCACCATGCGGATCTCGCCGACATGGGGCGACCAGGAATGCGGATCGCGCACCAGCGTGCCGCAGCCGACGACCTTGCCCTCCCTGACCGCAAGCAGGCTCGTGATCGCGCCGCGCTCGATCTCCTTGACCCAGGCCGAGAGCACCTTCGGCTCGCTGATATTGCGCGGCAGGAACAACAGATCGTGGGTCGGCAGGCCCTTGCCGAAGGCAAGCACCGCCGCCTCGTCCGCGGGCGACATCATGCGGATCTCGATATCGCCGGCATCGGTCTTGACGTGACGCGGATAGGAACGCTGCTCGCTCATGTCGATCTCTTCCCCAGCCAGGAGTCCAGTTTCGGCCACAGCCGCTTCACCGCATTGGCACCGGCGACGAGGGAAACGTGACCGCCCTTCAGCATCACCTCTTCCTTGTCCTCGGAGCCGATCTTGGCGATCAAATGTTTTGCAGCATCATAGGGCACGATGTGGTCGTGCTCCGCGACCGCATGCAGGAACGGCACCCTGATGTTCTCGAGCTTGGCCGCACGGCCGCCGACCGACATGGTGTCGTTGAACAGCTTGTTGTCCCACATCAGGTCCTTGGTGATGGTACGGAAATATTCGCCCGCGAGCGGCAGCGTGTCGGTCGCCCAGCGGTCGAACATCCGATAGGACTTCACGAACTCGTCGTTCCAGATGTTCTCCCAGAGCTGGATCTGGCTCACCGTGCGCGAGGCCGGACGCAGCATCTCGAATGAGGACAGGATCATCTCCGGCGGCACGTTGCCGACGCTGTCGACGAGGCGGTCGACGTCGAAATAACGGCGGTCGGAGAAGTTCGAGAACAGCTTCATCTCGCGGAAGTCGATCGGCGTGGTGAAGCAGATCAAATTCTTCATCGGCCCATCCTTGTGGATCGAGCCATAGAGCAGCGACAGCACGCCGCCGAAGCAATAGCCGATGACGGAGACGTCCTGCTCGCCGGAATCCGCTTGCACGCGCCGGACGCAATCCGGGATGAAGTCGAGGACGTAGTCCTCCATCCGCAGGCTCTTCTCCTCCGGCCGCGGCGCGCTCCAGTCGAGCATGTAGACGTCGTAGCCGCGCTTGAGCAGGAATTCGATGAAGCTCTGGCCGGGCACGAGATCGAGAATGTAGCCGCGGTTGGTGGTCGCCATCACGATCAGCACCGGCACGCGATAGATCTCGTCCGACATCGGCCGGTAGTGATAGAGGCTCATCGTGCCGCGCGAATGCAGCACGTCCTTGGGCGTCGAGCCGAGCGTGGGTCCGGAGGTCGAGAAATATTCGACGCCCTTGATGCTGCGCTGGATGGCGCGCTGGACCTCGGACTGGATGCGCTCCGGGATCGATGCGAGATCAAGTCCCGTCGGCGCGTTCATGTTTGCTCTCCGTTTTCGGAGGGCGGACGCTTCGTTCGCGGCGGCCGCGGCGTCCCGTCAAAGCCTTGCGAGATGCCGGAACTTGCCGCCATCTGGCTCAGCATCGACTTGATCTCGCCGATCTGGGCTTCGATGGATTGAAGCCGTTCAGCGAGACCCGTGACCTGCTCCCGGCTCGGCAGGTTCATCGTGACGAGGTATTTCTCCATGAGCTCGCCGAGTTGCTTCTGAGCACCTGCAGCAACTCCTCCCGCGCGGTTCATGGCCTGCGAAAATTCGGGCGACGACATGGCCTGGTTGGCGAAGGAGTTGAACCCCTTCTCCATGTCGCCCACCATCTTCTGCCACATGGCAACGGGGTCGTTGATCTTGTCGGTCATCGGCGTCCTCCTGGTATCGAGAGCTGCGATGCCCTTCTTTTTCGCCATACCACACCGTTGCGCGATGCCGGTCAACCGGCAGGTCGCCCGGTGCGGCGCACACGGCTTCTTTGCAGCGTGAAACCGTGCGATACAGCATTAACCAGCAGTGAGGGAACGCGCCCGTGACCGCCCATCAGCCGCCCAAGACCGTCCGCGCCAACGGCATCGACATCTGCTACGAGATCTTCGGCAACGACAATGCCGAGCCGCTGCTGCTGATCATGGGGCTCGGGGCGCAGATGATCCACTGGGACGATGCGTTCTGCGAGCAGCTTGCCGTGCACGGCTTTCGCGTGATCCGCTTCGACAATCGCGACATCGGCAAGTCGAGCCATCTGACGGGCGGCAAACGGCTGACGCCGCTCGAGCTGCTGAAGCTGCGCTTCCTCAGGATTCCCGTTGCGGCCACCTACAAGCTGATCGACATGGCAAAGGACACGGTCGGCCTGATGGATGCGCTCGGCATCAAGTCGGCGCATTTGGTCGGGGCGTCCATGGGCGGCATGATCGCGCAGGAGGTGACGCTGTCATTTCCCGAGCGTGTGCGCTCGCTGACCTCGATCATGTCGACCACGGGCAATCCGCGCGTGCCGCCGCCGACCCGCGAGGCCGCCGCGATGCTGATGGCGCCACCGCCGCAGAGCAAGGAGGAATTCATCGTCCGCTACGGCCAGACCTGGAAGGTGTTGCGCGCCGGGCATTTTCCGGAAGAGGAAGCACTCGATCCTGATCGTGCCGAGCGGGTATTCGCGCGCGGACTCAATCCGGCCGGCGTCGGCCGGCAGCTCCGCGCCGTGCTCGCCTCCGGCAGCCGCAAGGAGCGGCTGCATGGTGTGAAGACGCCGACGCTGGTGATCCACGGCACGGTCGATCCCCTGGTGCGGCCGGAGGGCGGCAAGGACACCGCGGAGTCCATTCCGGGCGCAAAGCTGTTGATGATCGAGGGCATGGGCCACGCGCTGCCGATGCGGTTCTGGGCAGAGATCATCCGCGCCATCGACAAGCATGCGCGTGGCGCAGCGGCACAGGCGGCGTAGACCGACGCCGGTCTCCTCACGGTGACCATGTGAGCTTGCGGTTACTCTCTTAACGCGAGACGGCGCGAAAGCTATACAGGCCTCCCTCAATCGCAAGACAGGGGCTGCGGCCTCTCGGAGCTCACATGCATCTCATCATCCGGTCGGCCGCGATGGTCGCCGCTTCCATTCTCATGCTCTCCCTCGGCAACGGCGCCGCTTTGGCCGGCAGCACTCAGGAAGAAGCCAACCGTACCGCCGTGCTTGCCTTCTACGAGAAGGGCCTCAATCAGAAAGACGCGGACGCCGCCCTCGCCTATGTCGGCAACCGCTACGTCCAGCACAATCCAAATGCGGCCGACGGTCCGGAGGGCTTTCGCAAATTCATCGGCTTCCTCCGTGAAAAATTTCCGAACTCCCACAGCGAGATCAAGCGCTCATTCGTCGATGGCGACTTCGTCATCCTGCACGTCCATTCCATTCGCGAGCCCGGCACCAGGGGCCGCGCAATCGTGGACATCTTCAAGCTGGAGAACGGCAAGATTGTCGAACATTGGGACGTCGTTCAGGAGGTCCCTGAAAACCCGGCCAACAGCAACACGATGTTCTGACGCGTAGGGTGGGCAAAGGCGCGCTCTTCGCGCGCCGTGCCCATCATCCAAGGACACCGGAAGTGGTGGGCACGCTGCGCCTTGTCCACCCTACTGCTTCTTCGCCATCCAGATCACGTGGCGCGCGCCGCCGCCCCTTCCGGTGGCGCGGACGTTGACTTCATTGACGTCGAAACCGGCACGGCCAAGACGTTTGGTGAATGCGGGGTTGGGTCCCGAGGACCAGACGGCGAGCACGCCGCCCGGCCGCAGCGCCATCTTCGCCGCCTGCAATCCGCTCGCACTGTAGAGCGCATCATTGCCCTTCCGGGTCAGCCCCTCCGGCCCGTTATCGACATCGAGGAGAATGGCGTCGTAGGCTGAGCTCTTCGCCCGGATGATTTCGCCGACGTCGGTCTCGCGGATGCTCACCCTGACATCATCGAGACTATCGCCGAAGACCTCCGCCATGGGCCCCCGTGCCCAGGCGACCACCGCCGGCACCAACTCGGCGACCACGATTTTCGCCTTGCTTCCAAGCACGGCGAGTGCAGCGCGCAAGGTAAAGCCCATGCCGAGGCCGCCGATGAGCACGACGGGCTTTGCGACCTTCTCGATCTGCTTCGCCGCGAGCGTCGCGAGCGCGGCCTCGGAGCCCGACAGGCGGTTGTTCATCAACTCGTTGGTGCCGAGCTTGATGGAAAACTCCTTGCCCCGCCGCATCAGGCGGAGCTCTTCGTCGGAGCCGGGGATTTTGGCGGTGTCGATCTTTTCCCAGGGAATCATGCCGGAGGTTTAGCATGATCCGGCCGGCGGTCACCCACCCGCCCAGACGTCGAGCACGTACCGGTTCTTCGCGCCCATCTCCTCGATCCAGCGCGCAGCTGCAGCGGCATCGCTGCCGGTCTTCTCGCGATGGATCGCGACGAGCGCCGCCTTCACGTCGGGCTCCATCTTGCCGCCGTCGCCGCAGACATAGATGATCGCGCCCTGCTCGATCAGCGGCCAGACCTTGTCCTTCTGCGCGGCGAGCACGTGCTGCACATAAGTCTTCGGCCCGTCCGCGCGCGAGAACGCCGTGAAAAGCTCGGTGACGCCGCTCGTCGCCAGCGCCTTCAGCTCATCCGCATAGAGGAAATCCTGGTCGGGATGGCGGCAGCCGAAGAACAGCGTGGCGGGACCGAGCGCAGCCCCCTTGGCCTTGCGCGCGGCGCGTTCCTGGAGGAAGCCGCGGAACGGCGCCAGTCCCGTGCCGGGACCGATCATGATGATCGGCACGGATGAATCGTCAGGCAGCCGGAAGCCGGCCTTGGTCTCGCGCACGGTGGCGTAGATCGCATCGCCCGTGCGCCGGTTGGCGAGGTAGTTCGAGCAGATGCCCTTGTAGGTGCCGCGCCCTGAGGCTGCCGGCCCCTCGACCACGCCGACCGTGACGCTGCAACGCGCAGGGTCGACCGACGGCGAGGACGAGATCGAGTAATAGCGCGGCGCCAGCAGCGACAGCATTTCGAGATAGACGTGGAACGGCAATTCGCAGGCCGGATATTCGAGCAGCAGGTCGAACACCGATTTGCGCCTGGCCAGAATTTCGGCCCGGTAACGCTCGAGCGGCTCAGGCTCCTCGCCGACGAAAGCCAGCAGCTTCGGCTTGGTGACCGGGCAGCGGGTGTGCTCCGCCATGATCTGGATCTGCTTCCGCGTCGCCACCTGCTGCAGCTCGACGAACTCGCTGAGCAGGCGGCCGACCGACACGGCATCGCCGACCGGCAATTGCGCGCGGCGTCCCTCAGCGACCTGGAGCCTGATCTGGTCGGCCGGCAGGAAGCCGAAGCGGCGGGCGACGGAATCCACCAGCGTCGGATCGTTGCGCGGGACGACGCTCAGATGGTCGCCGACGCGATAGCTGATGTTGGACGGCAGCTGCACCTCGATGTGGCGCGTCGAGCGCTCCGACGGATTGGTCCCAGCCTTGTTCTGGAGCTCGTCATTGACCAGCACCTTCATCGCGACCGCACCGCCCTGGGCCACGATGGTGTTGACGGCGGTCACGGCCACCGGCTCGATCGCGTAGAGCGGATCGTCCTCCGCGGTGCGGGTGAAATTCCAGTCGATGCCGAATTCCTTGGTCGCGACCTGGGCGGCGGCGGGGAACCATTTCTGGAACTGGCCGTCGAGATCGCTGCGCGCATCGCCCTCGCCGCGCGGATAGACCGCCCGCGCACCATGCTTCGACAATTGCTCGTCGATGAAGCGCGGCACCGATTGGTAGGTCGCAGCCCAGTCGCTGTTGCCGCAGCCGAACACGGCGTAGCGGACATTGGCGAAGGCATCCTTCGGCAGGTCCTCGCCGAGCCATTTGACGAACTGCGTCGCGTTGTCGGGCGGCGCGCCGTTATAGGACGCGCAGATGATCAAGACGCCGCCTTCGTGCGGCAGCTTGCCGACGTAGTCGTCGAGCGGCCCGAGATGCACGGCAAAGCCGTTGATCTCGGCAAGGTCGGCCATGCGGGTGGCGAGCTCCTCGGCGGTGCCGAGATTGGAGCCGTAAAGCACCAGCATCGGCGTGTTATGGCCGAGCCGTGTCGTCGGCTGGCGCGGCGCTTTCGGCGCTGAAGCCGCCGCAGCGACAGGCCCGCCATAGGCGCCGCGCTCGCGATCGGCGCGCGGGCGCAATTTGATCTTGAAGCCTTCCGGCTTCATCGTCAGCGTTTCCTTCAGGTGCATCTGATAGCGCTGGTGGTCGATCAGCTTGAAGCGCTGCAGGATCATGCCGAGCGCAAGCGCCGCCTCGTGCATGGCAAAGCCCCGGCCGATACAGGCGCGCTGGCCGTTGCCGAACGGCTTCCAGGCATTGACCGGCCGCTTCGCCTCGGCCTCACGGCTGAAATTCTCGGGGTCAAAGGCATCGGGATTTGGACCCCAGACCGAGGGATCGCGATGCAGCGCCGTCACCAGGATCGTGGTGAACGTGCCCTTGCGGAGCTTGTACTTGCCGCCGCCGATGGTCTCGTCGTTGAGCGGCGAGATGCCATAGGCCGGCGCCGGCGGCCACAGCCGCAGCGCCTCCTTCAGGATCTGCGTGATGTAGGTGAGCTGCGTCACCTGCTGATAGGTTGGCTTCGCATTGACATCAGGGCCGAAGACACGGTCGACCTCGTCATAGGCCTTCTTGAGAATGTCCGGGTGCTTGAGCAACGCGTAGAGCGTGTAGGACAACAGGCCGCTGGTGGTCTCGTGGCCCGCGATCAGGAAGGTGTTGATCTGGTAGCGGATGTTGACGTCGTCGAGCTGCTCGCCGGTCGAACGGTCGACCCCGGTCATCATCGCCGCGAGCATGTCCTTCTTGTCGTCGATTGCATCCGCGTTCTTGCGGCGCTCGGCGATGATCTCGTCAACCATCTTGTTCATGAAGTCGACGTCTTCGGCCAAGGTCTTGCGCCGCTTCTGCATCCAGAGCTGCTCGAACGGCAGGCCGCGCGTCATCATGATGGTTTCGAGCGAGCGCACCAGCGACTCGACGAAGGGATGGTAGTCGCGGCGGTAGAACGAATTGAAGCGGTAGTCGAAGCCGCACAGGCCGATCGTATCAAGCGTCAGCGCCGTCATGTCGTGGACGACGTCGATCTCGTCGTCGGCGTTGAGCCGCTCCCATTTTTGAACGAGCTGCTCGGCGATGTCGACCATGCTCGGGTGATACGACTGCATGGCGCGGTTGCCGAAGGGCTGGAGCAGGATGTTGTGCGCCTTGCTCCAGTTCGGCTCCCTGGTGTCGGCCGTGAACAGGCCGTCGCCGCCGACCGCGCGCACGCGCCGCAGCGCGCCTCGCACCGTCTTGTCGAACCGTTTCTCGTCGGAGAGCTCGTCGACGAGATCGTGGCCGGAGACGACGACGATCGGCGAGCCCATCATGTCGAGCCAGAAGATCGGCCCCAGCTCCTTGGCAAGCCGCGTCAAATGCTGCACGGGCGCAGCGGAATCCAGCGACAGCATGTTGCCAACGACAGGTTTGGTCGGCGGATGCGGGATCGGATCCAGACGGTTCTTCGATGACATTAAATGTGCTTCCCCTGCCTCGGTATTCAACGCCGTCGTTGCGAGCTAGCCGAACCGCCTTCTACGCCATTCGATCAGCTTGGCGCTGACCTCCTCCGGCTTCTCCTGCTGCGTCCAATGGCCGCTGTCCTTGACCAGATATTTTTCGAGATCGGGAATCAGCTTGTCCATGCCATCGGCGGAAGATGGCGGCAACACTGCGTCGTTCTCGGCCATGATCATCAGCGACGGCACACGTACCGTATGATCGAGTCCTTCGGCGCGCGTCCAGTTACGCGACATGTTGCGGTACCAGTTGATGCCGCCGGTGAAGCCGGTCCGGGTGAAATTGTCGACGAACACCTTCTTCTCTTCCGGCGACAGGATCGGCGTACGCGGATCGTGCTTCGCGTCATAGGCGGCAATCATTTGCGGAAACGCCAGATTGACCCGCGGCGAAGCGCCGACGCCTGCGACCACTTCCTCTGCCGGCGCGTCGGGCGGGCGCGGCGCCGGCTTGCGCATGAACGCATCGAATGTCTGCTCGACGCGACTGCCAAAGATCCTGTCGGGTTCACGCGCCGGATCCTGGAACTGCACGATGTACATCTTGTCGCCGAAGCGCGCGCGCAGGAGCTCGATCGGATCAGCCCAGGCGCGGTTGGTATGAGGCGTGTTGATGCCGACCACTCCCGCAACCCGGTCGATGTGTCGCAGCGGCATCTGCCAGACGATGAAGCCGCCCCAGTCGTGACCGACGAAGATGGCCTTGTCGATCTGGAGATGATCGAGGAGCCCGACCAGGTCGCCCGTCAGATGTTCGATGTCGTAGGCCTCGACCTGCTCGGGCCGGTCGGTCGCGCCGTAGCCGCGCTGGTCCGGCGCAATCACGCGGATGCCGGCTTCGCTCAGCGCCTTGATCTGGTGACGCCAGGAGAAGGCGAGTTCGGGCCAGCCATGGCACAGTACCATCGGCGGCTTGTCGGTGACCGGGCCAGCGTCGTAATAGCCCATGCGAATTCCGTTCGTCTGCACGAACTTCAGCGGCGGCATTTCAATCATGGTCAAATTCCTATTCGGCGGCGCCCTTGATGTCGGCCGCGGGCGGCGCGTAGGCAGCCTCCAGCGCGGCAAACTCCTCCGGCAGCATGTCGCACATCACCTGCACATGCGGAATGATGTTGGCGCCGACGATGAAGCCGAAATCGAGCTGGTCGCGATAGCTCTGCACGGTGATGTTGAGCGCCTGCCCGTGCGTCGAGATCGACACCGGGAAGATGTGCAGCAGCTCGGCGCCGGCGGCATAGAGCGTCTGCCGCGGCCCCGGCACGTTGGACACCGTGATGTTGGCCGCCGGCGGCAGCACGTCCGACAGATTCGAGCGGCTGTAGAGCAGCGCCAGAACCTGCACCATCATCGGCGCACCCAGCATCGAGATGTTGGAAATCTGCGGCATCAGGGCCCGCAGCGGATGCGACATCTCCTTGGACTTGGTCGACTGCGCGATGATCGCCTCGAGCCGGGCCTTGGGATCGTCGATATTGGTCGCGATCGAGCAGATCATGCCGAACACCTGGTTGTTGGCCTCGGTGTTGCCCTCCTCGCGCAGCGAGATCGGCACGGCGGCGGTCAGCGATTTCGCCGGCAGCGTGCCATATTGCTGGAGATAGCGCCGGACCACGCCGGAGGCGAGCGCCAGCACCACATCGTTGAGCTTGCCGCCGGCGAGCTTCGCCAGCGCCTTGGATCGCGACAGCGAGATCGAGACCCCGGCGAAGCTCCGCTCCGACGAGATGGTCTTGTTCAGCATGGTCGGCGGCGACACCATGCTGGCGAGGCTCTCGCGCGATTTCGGATCGGAGACCTTGCCGAGCACCTCGGAGACGCTCTTGACCATGGTCGGGATGTTGCCGGCGAAGCGCACCGCGCTCTCGATCTGGTACATCGCGTTGTCGAACAGGATCGAGCCGATGTCGCTTTTTCCCGTACGCGGCAATTGCAGATTCTTCGCCGCGGCCGACGCGTCGAGCGGTTGGGTGAAAAGCTGCTGATAGGAATCGAGCAGGTTCGCGGCGATGTCGCGCGGCTCCTGTCCGGGCCTGGCTCCCGCCGCCGGCGGGTCGACCTGCCGCGGGATCGGCGAGATGTCGTAGATCATGTTGGTCAGGGCAGCGCCTGCACCGCCGTCGATCGCGGCATGGTGCATCTTGGAATAGAGCCCGACCTCGTTGTCCTTCATGCCCTCGAACACATAGAACTCCCAGAGCGGGCGGGCGCGGTTCAGGAGCTTGGCGTGCATCCAGCCGACGATGCGCTCGAGCGTGGCGCGGTCGCGCGGCTGCGGCAGGCTGGCGCGAAAAATGTGGCGGTCGATGTCGAACTGGTCGTCCTCGACCCAGGAGGGATGATCGATATCGAGCGGTGCCTTCTCCAGCCGCGCCTTCAGGATCGGCGCGATGTGCAGGCGCGAGACGATCATCGCCTTGAAGTCTTCGAAGAAGTCGCCCTTGTAGTCGTCAGGCAGGCGAAAGATCGCCATGCTGCCGACATGCATCGGCATCTCCGGCGTTTCCAGATACAAAAACGATGCGTCCAGCGACGACAGCTTCTTACCGTCAGCCATGGTTCCCTCCGCTAGTTTCGACGGGCGCCTTTGCGGCGCTTCTCGTCAGGCCGATACTGCCTGTTCCGGCGGGGCATATGCAATGGCAAACGGCCCGGCCCGGTCAAATGGCCAGAATTCCCCCTCCGGTTGCGCCAGGCGATCCGCCACGGCCCACAGCGCCGCGGGGTTCACGCCGAGCCCGATATGGCTGGCCATGTGCACCTCGATATTCTCGGCCCGGTCCGAGGGACGCAACAAACAGGTTCGCCAGTTAACGACACCGTCGGCGCGTGAATAGATCGACGTCGCCGGCACGGGAAGATCGCCGGCGATCGCCTCGCGCAGTTCGGCAAAATCCTCGACGCGCTCGCCGGACAGCGCCTCGTAGAGCCTTGTGGCGTTGGTCGCCCGCACGTCGTTGGCAAACGGGCTGCCGAGCGTGACGACGTAGCGGACCATCTCGGGCGCCTGGAGCGCAAGATCGCGGGCATAGACGCCGCCGAGACTCCAGCCGACGAGGCTGACCTTGCGCCCTGTGGCGGCATGGATTTCGGCAAGGCGCGCGCGCAGGGCCTCCCGCATCCGCCCGAGACCGCCGAGATTGCGGCCCATCCGCCAGGCATGTGCCTCGTAGCCAAGCTCGCTGAGATAGCGCCGCATCGGCGCCATCGAGAGATCGCTGGCGAGAAAGCCCGGCAGCGTCAGCACCGGATGGCCGTCGCCCCTGGGCGCACGCATCAGCAGCGGCGACAGCAGCAGACTCGCATTGAACTCGAACAGGCCCCGAGCTTCGGCAAGCAACAGGCCGAGGCTCGGCGGACGAAGCCGGTCCGGCGCCTGCCGCCCGTCCGGCCCGGGCGACATTACTTTTTCTTGTCGCTGCTGCGAGAGCCGCCGAGGCCGGCCATGGTGACGAACATGTCCTGAAACCGCTCGGCGATCTTCGGATCGAAGGTGAACCAGCTCTGGATCAGCGATTCCGGCGAGACCTTGTCGATGTTGGACATCATCTGCTGCTGCAGCTTGTCCATGACAGCGGTCTGCATCGGCATCACGTCCGGCAGACCGAAGAACTGGCGGGCCTCGAGGGGGGTGCAGTCGATTTCGATATTAACTTTCATGTCCCCTCCGGATGAGATTCGAGCGGCCTGTCGCAGTATCGCCGCGAGATGGTGTGCAACGCAAGCGACCTGAGGCGGGTGGCCGGCCTTGCTTCCGCGATCGGCGGATATGGTCAATGAAATCACGCCCGCCGTGAGCCCGCGTCCCGGGCGCCCGGCGGGGCACCCTGCGGCCGGGGACTTCACCGATCGAAAGTCGAATATCGCCCGCGAACCCCTGCCCCCAAGATTGCCGGTCAGCATTGCTGCATAGCGGCGCAACTTGGCGCGTTCCTTGCTGGAATGGCGCTTGCACGGGTCGAGAACTCTGGGCAACATGGATTGGATCGCCCGCCGAACAATCAAAAATCACGGCGCGGCAGAGTGGAGAGGGTCAAGAATGTCAGTCGGTCGAAGTCTGTTTGCGGCGACGCTCGCCGGTATGCTTGCGGTTACAGTTTCGCCCGCGTCGAGCCAGACGCTGCGCTATGCCAACCAGGGTGATCTGAAGTCGCTCGATCCCTACTCGCTGAACGAGTCCACCACCCACGCCCATCTCGGCCACGTCTATCAAGGCCTCACCGCGCGCGACAAGGACCTCAAGATCATTCCGGCGCTGGCGGAGAGCTGGGAGACGCCTGAGCCGACCCGCTGGCGCTTCCATTTGCGCAAAGGCGTGAAATTCCACAACGGCGATCCCTTCACCGCCGACGACGTCGTGTTTTCCGCCGACCGTGTCCGCAACAAAAACTCCAACATGCAGACCCGTCTCGCGCCGGACGTCAAGGTCGTCAAGGTCGACGACTACACGGTCGATTTCGTCCTGCCCTCGCCCAACCCGATCCTGCATTCGGCGTGGGACGTCTGGTACATCATGGACAAGAAATGGGCGGAGGAGAACAAGGCCGTCGAGCCGACGCCGGTGTCCGCGACATCGCCGAGCTACGCCTCGCTGCACGAGAACGGTACCGGTCCCTTCATCATCGAGAGCCATCAACCCGGCGTGAAGACGGTGTTCAAGGCCAATCCCAATTACTGGGGCAAGATGGAAGGCAATTTGAAGGAAATCGTCTTCACCCCGATCGCGTCCGATGCGACCCGTGTCGCCGCGCTGCTCTCGGGCGAGGTCGACGTCATCGAGCCGGTGCCGATCCAGGACATCTCACGCGTCGATTCGAGCCCGAATGCCCAGGTGCTGAAGGCGCCGGAGCTGCGCACCATCTTCATTGGCTTCGACACGGTTCGCGACGAGCTGCTCTACTCCAACATCAAGGGCAAGAATCCTTTCAAGGACGTCAAGGTCCGCGAGGCCTTCTACAAGGCGATCGATATCGAGTTGATCAAGACGCGCGTCATGCGCGGTCTGTCGACGCCGTCGGCACTGATGATCGCTCCCGAGCTGTTCGCACTGTCCAAGGAGTTTACACGGCCCAAATTCGATCCTGACGGCGCCAAGAAGCTCCTGACCGAAGCCGGCTATCCCGACGGCTTCGAGGTAACCATGGACTGCCCGAACGATCGCTACGTCAATGACGCCGCGATCTGCCAGGCCGTGGTCGGCATGCTGGCCCGCATCGGCGTCAAGATCAATCTGCTGGCGCAGCCCAAGGCGCAGTACTTCGCCAAGGTGCTGAAGCAGGGTGGCTACCAGACCTCGTTCTTCATGCTGGGCTGGACGCCGAGCACGATGGATTCCCACAACGTGATGAATGACATCATGGGCTGCCGCGACAATGCGAAATCCTCCCGTGGCGAAGCCAACCTCGGCGGCTATTGCAACAAGGAGTTCGACGCTCTCACCGACAAGGTGCTGGTCGAAACCGACACCAACAAGCGCAATCAGATGATCAAGCAGGCCTACGAGATCAGCATGAAAGACTGGGCCTACATCCCGTTGCATCAGCAGGCGCTGGCCTGGGGCGTATCGAAGAAGGTGAACCTTCCGCAGCGCGCCGACAATCTGGTCATGTTCCACTGGGCGACCAAGAAGGAATAGCGCCTGTTCAACACGAGGTCCCGGCAGCGTCAGGCTTCCGGGACCTTTCCTTTTCCGGCTGACAACGACGTCGACCAGACGCACACCCAAGGATAGTGGAAGGCATGCTCGCTTTCACTCTTCGCCGCGCCCTTCAGGCTATCGGCGTCATGTTCGCCGTCGGCATCATCGCGTTCTCGATGTTCCGTTTCGCTGGCGACCCCGTCAACCAGATCGTCTCGATTGACACGCCCGCAGCCGAACGCGAAGCCGTGCGAAAATCGCTCGGCCTCGACGATCCCGTCCCGGTGCAGTTCGTGCGCTATTTCGGCAATGCCGCGCAATTCAAGTTTGGCGTGTCCTATCAGTTCCGCCAACCGGTCTCGGCACTGTTGATGGAGCGGATGCCCGCGACGCTCGAACTCGCGATCTCCGCGACCGTGTTTGCAATGGTCCTCGGCATCCTGATGGGCGTCTATTCGGCGCTCAGGCGCGACACCCTGCTCGCCAAATTATTCCAGGCGGTCTCGCTGATCGGCATCTCGCTGCCGACTTTCCTGATCGGCATCCTCCTGATCTATTTGTTCGCGGTGACTTTGGGCTGGCTGCCTTCGTTCGGCCGGGGCGAGGTGGTCAAGCTCGGCTGGTGGACGACAGGCCTTCTTACGCTATCGGGGCTGAAAGCCTTGATCATGCCCTCGATCACGCTCGGCCTGTTCCAGATGACCCTGATCATGCGGCTGGTCCGCGCCGAGATGCTGGAAGTGATGCGCACCGACTATATCCGCTTCGCCCGCGCCCGGGGGCTGACCACCCGTGCGATCCATTTCGGCCACGCGCTGAAGAACACACTCATCCCCGTCATCACGGTGGCCGGACTACAGTTTGGCTCGGTTATTGCATTTTCGATCATCACCGAAACCGTGTTCCAGTGGCCGGGCATGGGGATTCTGTTCGTGCAAGCCGTGCAAAACGTCGATATCCCGATCATGGCCGCCTACCTGCTGATGGTCTCGCTGATCTTCGTGACCATCAATCTGGTGGTCGACATCCTCTACACCGTGGTCGATCCGCGCCTGCGCGCGACTGTCGGCCGCGCCACTTAAGGCAGCCTGCATGTCCGACGCAGTCGTCTCCAATTCCGGCAAGCAGAGCGCGCCGTCGGCGCATGCCCGCAGCTGGCTCAGTCGTGCGCTCGATAGCGACGTCTTCTATTCGTTCCGCCGCTCCAAGCTGACCATGGTGGCGGCGGCCATCACCGTGCTGTTCTTCCTGCTCGCGATCTTTGCATCCTGGCTCGCGGTCCAGAACCCGTTCGATCCGGCGCAGCTCCAGTTGCTGAACTCGCGGATCTCGCCGATCTGGACCGCCGACGGCCAGAGCCCGTTCCTGCTCGGCACCGACGAGCAGGGCCGCGACGTGTTCTCCGCCATCCTCTACGGCTTGCGCATCTCGCTCGCCGTCGGCGTTGCCGGCGTGATCTTCGCCGGCGCGCTCGGCATCGCACTTGGCCTCATCGCCGGCTATTTCGGCGGCGCGGTCGATGGCGTGATCATGCGGGTCGCCGATGTGCAGCTCACCTTCCCAGCCATCCTGATCGCACTGCTGGTCAACGGCATCGCGAAATCGATCCTCGGCAACCGGCTGGACGCCACCAGCATGCTGGTGGTGCTCGTGGTCTCGATCGGCCTGAGCTTCTGGGTCGGGTATGCCCGCACGGTGCGCAGCTCCGTGATGGTCGAGAAGAACAAGGACTACGTGGCCGCCGCGCAGCTGATCGGCCTGCCCGCACCGAAGATCATGTTCCGCCACGTGCTGCCGAACACGATGGGCCCGATCCTGGTCATCGCCACCATCAACCTCGCGCTGGCGATCATCACGGAAGCGACGCTGTCCTTCCTCGGCGTCGGCCTGCCCGACACTATGCCGTCGCTCGGCACGCTGATCCGCATCGGCAACAATTATCTGTTCGCGGGCGAATGGTGGATCGTCGCCTTCCCCGGGCTTGCGCTCGCCGCACTGATCCTGTCGATCAACCTGCTCGGCGACTGGCTGCGCGATGCGCTCAATCCAAAACTTCGATGAGCAAGCGCCGCCCATGACCGAACCCGTTCTCTCCGTGCGCAATCTTCAGGTCGAGTTCGCCGCCCGCCGTGGCACGCTGCGCGCGATCGACGGCGTCTCCTTCGACATCGCCAAGGGGGAGGTGCTGGGCGTGGTCGGCGAATCCGGCGCCGGCAAGTCCGTCACGGGGCTCGCGGTGATCGGCCTGATCGATCCGCCCGGCCGCATCGCCGGCGGCGAGATTCATCTCGCGGGCCTGCGCGTCGACAATCTGCCGCCGGAAGAGATGCGCCGCGTCCGCGGCAAGCGGATCGGCATGATCTTCCAGGATCCCCTCACCTCGCTCAATCCGCTGTACAAGGTCGGCGACCAGATCGTGGAGACGATCCGGACCCATCTCAATCTGTCCGAGACGGCCGCGCGCCGCCGCGCCATCGACCTGCTCGCCGAAGTCGGCATCCCGGCGCCGGAGAAACGCATCGACGGCTATCCCCATGAATTCTCCGGTGGCATGCGCCAGCGCGTGGTGATTGCACTGGCGATCTGCGCCGAGCCGGAGCTGATCATCGCGGACGAGCCGACCACGGCGCTCGACGTCTCCGTGCAGGCGCAGATCATCTCGCTGATCAAGCGGCTCGGCCGGGACCACGGCACCGCCGTGATGCTGGTGACGCACGACATGGGCGTGATCGCGGAAGCCTCCGACCGCGTCGCAGTGATGTATGCCGGCCGCATCGCCGAGATCGGCCCGGTGCAGGACGTCGTGAGGAATCCGCTGCACCCCTACGCCAAGGGCCTGATGGGCGCGATCCCCACGCTTGCCGGCGACGACAAGCGCCTGGTGCAGATCCCCGGCTCGATGCCGCGGCTGTCGGCGATCCCACCCGGCTGCTCGTTCAACCCGCGCTGCGCCTTCGCCTTCGATCGCTGCCGGGTGGAGCGGCCGGAGCCGTTGCCGCGCGGCGCGCAATCGGTCGCCTGCCACCTCTATGACAACGTGCCGGCGGAGAGCGCGGCATGAGCGCGCCCTTCGTCCAGGCCACAAATCTGCGCCGCGTCTTCGACGTCTCGAAACCCTGGCTCAATCGCGTGCTCGAAGGCGGGCATCTCGAATATCTCAAGGCCGTCGACGGCGTCACCTTCGACATCAGGAAGGGCGAGACCTTTGCGCTGGTCGGTGAATCCGGCTCGGGCAAGACCACGGTGGCGCGGATGGTCGTCGGCCTGTTGCCGCCGAGCTCCGGTGACGTGCTGATCGACGGCGTCTCGATGACCGATCCGCGGCAGGCCCAGGCGCGGCGAAAGCTGCGCCGCCGCATCCAGATGATCTTTCAGGATCCCTATGCGAGCCTGAATCCCCGCTTCCGGGTCGACGCCATCATCTCGGAGCCGATCCGTGCCTTCGACCTGATCCAGGGCGAGCGCGACATCCAGGGGCGCGTCGGCGAGCTGCTCAGCCTCGTCGGCCTGCATCCCGACGACCGGCTGAAGTTTCCGCACGAATTCTCCGGCGGCCAGCGCCAGCGCATCGCGATCGCCAGGGCGCTCGCCTCGGATGCCGAGTTCATCGTCTGCGACGAGCCGACCTCGGCGCTCGACGTCTCCGTGCAGGCCCAGATCCTGAACTTGATGCGCGACCTCCAGGACAAGTTCGGCCTGACCTACATGTTCATCAGCCACAACCTCGCCGTGGTCCGCCACATGGCGAGCCGGGTCGGCGTGATGTATCTCGGCCGCATCGTCGAGATCGCCGAGGGACGCGAGCTGTTCGCCCGGCCGCGCATGCCTTACACCAAGATGCTGCTGGGCGCCGTGCCGGATCTCGCCATGAGCGGCCGCCAGCGCATTCCGGTGAAGGGCGAGATCCCGAACCCGATCAATCCGCCCCCCGGCTGCGCCTTCAATCCACGCTGCCCGCTGGCATTCGATCTCTGCCGCAAGGAAGCCCCGGAACTGATCGAGGGCGTCGCCTGCCACGCGGTCAACACCGCGCCGGTCCCGGCGTGACGCGCGCGTGCCATGCAGCCTGCGCATTTGGCGACGGGGTGGCCCTGTGATCAATTGCGCGCCGCAGATGAGGTAGCCCATGGCCAGCAACGTCAATCCCGACCCGTTCACGACGCGCCCCGAGATCGAGGGCACGTTCGGCGTCGTCGCCACCACGCACTGGATCGCGACCGCCGTCGGCATGGCCATCCTGGAGAAGGGCGGCAACGCCTTCGACGCCGGCGTCGCCACTGCGTTCACGCTCCAGGTGGTCGAGCCGCATCTGAACGGCCCCGGCGGCGACGTTCCCGTCATCGTCCATGACGTGAAGCGCGACCGCACCGAGGTGATCTGCGGCCAGGGCCCGGCGCCGGCGCGCGCCACCATCGCCCATTACAAGAGCGAAGGCCTCGATATGGTGCCCGGCACCGGCCTGCTCGCAGCCTGCGTTCCCGGCACCTTCGAATCCTGGATGATGCTGCTACGCGACTACGGCACGATGCGCGTGCGCGACGTGCTGGAGCCCGCGATCTCCTATGCGCGCGACGGCTACCCGCTGGTCGAGCGCGCCTGCGCCACGATCCAGACCGTCGAGCAATTGTTCCGCAAGCACTGGCCGACATCTGCCGCGGTTTACCTGCCCAATGGTGAAGTGCCGCGGCCAGGCACGCTCTTCACCAACAAGACGCTGGCGGCAACTTACACCCGGATCTTGAACGAGGCCGAGAGCGGTGGCGGTGGCCGCGACGCCGAGATCGAGCGCGCGCGAAAGTCCTGGTCGCAGGGTTTCGTCGCCGAAGCCATCGACAAGTTCTGCCGGACCCAGGAAGTGATGGACGTCAGCGGTTCGCCACATCGCGGCGTGCTCTCCGCCGACGACATGGCGCGCTGGCAGCCGACGGTCGAGGCGCCCCTCACCTACGACTATGGCCGCTACACCGTCTGCAAGGCCGGCGTCTGGAGCCAGGGTCCGGTGACGCTGCAGCAGCTCGCGCTGTTGAAGGGCTTTGCGCTCGACGGGCTCGATCCGACCGGACCGGAATTCATCCATCTCCAGATTGAATGCGCCAAACTCGCCTTCGCCGATCGCGAAAAATTCTATGGCGACCCCAAATTCAGCGAGATCCCGATCGCGACGCTGCTGTCGGACGCCTATAACGACGAACGTCGTAAGCTGGTGACCGAGAAAGCTTCGCTCGATCTCCGGCCCGGCGCGGTCGAGGGCTTTGGCGGCGTGGTCAAGCTGCGCCGCGCTGAAGGCCAACGCGAGGCCGTCGGCGCGCTCGGCGCCGGCGAACCAACCGTGGGGCGCTTCGGCGAGGTGCGCGGCGACACCGTGCATTTCGACATCATCGACAAGGCCGGCAACATGGTGTCCTCGACGCCGTCGGGAGGCTGGCTGCAATCCTCGCCTGTCATTCCCGAACTGGGTTTCTGCCTCGGCAGCCGCGCACAAATGTTCGATTTGGAGGAGAACCAACCGAGCTCGCTCGCGCCGGGCAAGCGCCCACGCACGACGCTGTCGCCGACCATGGCGCTGCGCGACGGCGAGCCGTATCTCGCCTGGGGCTCGCCCGGCGGCGATCAGCAGGACCAGTGGATCACGCAATTCTTCCTGCGCCACGTCCATTGCAATCTCAATCTCCAGGAGGCGATCGACGCGCCGGCCTGGCACTCCGAGCACTTCCCGATCTCGTTCTGGCCGCGCACCGCGCGCCCCGGCGTGCTCGTGGTCGAGAACCGCGTGCCGAAGGCGACGATCGAGAATCTCCGCGAGCGCGGGCACATCGTCGAGGTCGGCCCCGACTGGTCGGAAGGCCGCCTTACCGCCGCCTCGCGCGTCGGTGTGCGCCGGCGCGCCGCCGCCAATCCGCGCGGCATGCAGGGCTACGCCGCAGGACGCTGAAGGCAGCACATGACCTGGTCGATCATCGCGCGAGATCCTGCCACCGGCCAGTTCGGCATCGCGGTCGCGACCCGTTTTTTCGCCGTCGGCGCGCGGGTGCCGTACATCGCCGCAGGCCTCGGCGCCATTGCGACACAGGCCTTCGTCAATCCCTATTACGGCATCGACGGCCTCAAACTGTTGCGTCAGGGCCTGAACGCGCATGACGTGCTCGCCGCCCTGCTCGCGAGCGATGACGGCCGCGAGAGCCGGCAGATCCACATCATGGATGCCAGCGGCGAAATCGCCGCGCACACCGGGCGCGATTGCGTCGACTGGTGCGGGCATATCGCAGGCAGCGGCTTCTCCATTGCCGGCAATATGCTGGCCGGTGCCGACGTGCTCGACGAGACCGCGAAGACCTATATCGCCAATGACAGCCTGCCCTTCCCGCGCCGCCTGCTCGCGGCCATGCGGGCGGGCGAGGCCGCCGGCGGCGACAAGCGCGGCAAGCAGTCGGCCGCGCTGCTGATCCACGGCGAGGAGGAATGGCCGGCGCTGGACATCCGCGCCGACGATCATCCCGATCCGCTCGGCGAGCTCGAACGGCTCGAGCGCGTCAGCCAGGAGCTCTGGGTGCATTTTCGCAACTCGATGCCGACGCGGCAAAATCCGGCCGGCAACACCGATCGCAGCGTCATCGACGCCAGCATCGCCGCGGCGCGTGCAAGGTCATCATGAGCGCGAGCCCGCTCATCGAGATCACGGACCTGCGCATCCGCTTCCACGGCGACGACGGCCGCATCACCCACGCGGTCGACAGCGTCGATCTCAGCGTCGCCAACGGCGCGACGCTCGGCCTCGTCGGCGAATCCGGCTGCGGCAAGAGCGTAACGTCGCTGGCGATCATGGGCCTGCTACCGAAACAGAGCGCGGAGATATCCGGCGCGATCCGCTTCGACGGCCTCGACCTGTTGCAAACCCCGGACCAGACCCTGCGGGACCTGCGCGGCAACCGGCTGGCGATGATTTTTCAGGAGCCGATGACCTCGCTCAACCCGAGTTTTACGATCGGCGACCAGATCATCGAGACGATTTTGCGTCACCGTGGCGGCTCGCGGAAGAGCGCACGCCAGCGGGCGGTCGAGCTGCTCCGCCGCGTCCACATCCCTTCGCCCGAGCGGCGGATCGACGAATATCCGCACAAGCTCTCCGGCGGCATGCGCCAGCGCGTGATGATCGCGATGGCGCTGGCCTGCGATCCGCGCCTGCTGATCGCGGACGAGCCGACCACCGCGCTCGACGTCACCTTGCAGGCGCAGATCCTGGAGCTGATGCGCGAATTGAAGGCGGCGAGCGGCGCGGCCATCATCCTGATCACCCACGATCTCGGCGTCGTCGCCGAAGTGTGCGACGAGGTCGCGGTGATGTATGCCGGCGAGATCGTCGAGCGGGCACCGGTCGATGAGCTGTTCTCCGCACCACAACATCCCTACACGGTCGGCCTGCTTGGCTCGATCCCGCGGCTCGACCATCGCGCCGAGCAGCTCGCGACGATCGAAGGCATGGTGCCAAACATGGCGCAGCCCCCCGCCGGCTGCCGCTTCGCCGCGCGCTGTCCCTTCGTGCTGGACGCCTGCACCAAAGCGCCGCCGCCGCTCGTCGAGATCAGCGCCGGCCACCTTTCGCGCTGCATCCGCGCGCCGCTCGAACTGTTGGTGTCGTGATGGCACTGCTCGAGGTCAAAGGGCTGGTCAAGCATTTCGTCGCCCAGCGCTCGCTGTTCGGCCGGGCGCTGGCGCATGTCAAAGCGGTCGATGGCGTATCCTTCACGCTCGAAGCCGGCAAGACGCTGGCCCTGGTCGGCGAATCCGGCTGCGGCAAATCCACCGTCAGCCGCCTGGTGCTGCGGCTGATCGAGCCCGATGCGGGCACGGTACGTTTCGACGGCCGCGATCTGCTCTCGCTCGATCCCGAGGCGCTCCGAAAATTCCGCCGCGAGGCGCAGATCATCTTCCAGGACCCCTACGCCTCGCTCAATCCGCGCATGACCGTCGGCCAGATCCTGACCGAGCCGCTGGCGCTGCATAATCTTGTGCCGCCGGCGCAGCGGCGCGAGCGCGTCGCAGAGATCTTGCGGCTGGTCGGGCTGGAGCCGCGGCTGGCGCGGCGTTACCCACACGAATTCTCCGGCGGCCAGCGCCAGCGCATTGCGATTGCCCGTGCGCTCGCGGTCGAACCGAAACTGATCATCTGCGACGAACCGGTCTCGGCGCTTGACGTTTCGATCCGTTCGCAGATCCTCAATCTCCTGCGCGAGCTCCAGGACCGCCTCGGCCTCGCCTACATCTTCGTCTCGCACGACCTCGCGGTGGTCAAGCACATCGCCGACCGCGTCGCCGTTATGAATCTCGGCCAGATCGTCGAGACGGCCGATGCGGACGCACTGTTCGCCCGGCCACGCCACCCCTATAGCCGCGCGCTGTTGTCCGCGATCCCCCTGCCGCAACCTCTCGCCAAGCGAGCGAAGGTCGTGCTGCAAGGCGAAATTCCGAGCGCGCTCAATCCACCGGCCGGCTGTCGCTTCCACACCCGCTGCCCGTTTGTGATCGAGCGCTGCCGCAGCGAGGCGCCGGAGCTTGTGGCCGACGCCACCGGCCACGCCGCCGCCTGTCACCGCGTCAGCGAGCTGCCATCCGCCGACGCCATCCTGCCGGCAGCGGCCGGATTTTCCCCGGCACTGGCAAAATTGGTCGCCGCCTTCAGCCGAAAGACGGAAGGCGCTGGGCCCGCCGGGGTTGGTATACAGAGCGCAAGGCCTACAACGACGTAAGCCACAGCAATGGGGACTGTCCGATGAAGATGTTTCGCCTGGCCGCAACGGCCACCGCTTTCCTGCTGTCGCTTGGCGCCGCGCAGGCCCAGTCCACGCTGCGCATCGGCCTTGCCGAGGACCCCGACATCCTCGATCCGACCATGGCGCGCACCTATGTCGGCCGCATCGTGTTCTCCGCGTTCTGCGACAAGCTGTTCGACATCGACGAGAAGCTCAACATCGTGCCGCAGCTCGCGCTGTCCAGCGAGACGGCCGACGACGGCAAGGCGCTCGTCATCAAGCTGCGGCCCGGCGTGAAATTCCACGACGGCGAACCGTTCGATGCGGACGCCGCCAAATTCTCGCTGGAGCGTCATCTGACGTTCCCCGGCTCATTCCGCAAGCCCGAGCTCGCCTCGGTCGACCACATCGAAATCGTCGATCCCCTCACCGTCAAGCTGGTGCTGAAATCGCCGTTCTCGCCGCTGCTCGCCCAGCTCACCGATCGCGCCGGCATGATGATGTCGCCGAAGGCAGCCAAGGAAGCCGGAGACAAGTTCGGCCTGCGTCCGGTCTGCGCCGGTCCGTACAAGTTCGTCGAGCGCGTGCAGCAGGACCGCATCGTATTCGAGAAATTCGCCGACTACTGGAACAAGGACAACGTCTTCATCGACAAGATCGTGTTCCAGCCGATCGTCGACGCCACCGTGCGATTGGCGAACCTGAAATCCGGCGGCCTCGATCTGATCGAGCGCGTGCTCGCTACCGACCTTAAAGAGGTGCGCGCGGATTCGCGGCTGAAAGTCGCGACCGCAATCGAGCTCGGCTATCAGGGCGTCACGCTCAACATCGGCAAGGACAAGGCCAAGGGGCCGCTCAGCCAATCCGCCAAGGTGCGGCAGGCGCTCGACCTTGCGATCGACCGCGAGGCGATCAACCAGGTCGTGTTCAACGGCGAGTTCCAGCCCGGCAATCAGTGGGTCAATCCTGATCACCCCTACTATCAGAAATCCCTTCCTATCCGCCCCCGCAACGTCGAGAAGGCCAAGGCGCTGCTGAAGGAGGCCGGCGTGACGCCGCCGGTCAGCGTCGATTTCCTGGTACCGAAGGGCGCGGAGACCGAGACGCCGGCGCAGGTGATCCAGTCGATGGCGGCCGAAGCCGGATTCGACATGAAGCTCCGCGTCACCGAATTTGCGACCGGGCTCAAGCAGGCCGAAGCCGGCGACTACCAGGCCTTCATGCTCGCCTGGAGCGGCCGCGTCGATCCCGATGGCAACACCTTCGTCTTCCTGCACAACGGCGCGCCGCAGAACTACGGCGCATGGAATAATCCGCAGGCCGACAAGGCGCTGGAAGACGCGCGTCTCGTCACCGATCCCGTCAAGCGCAAGGCCAGCTATGAAGCCCTGGCCAAGCTGGTCCAGGACGAAGAACCGCTCCTGTACCTCTATCATCGCCGCATCATCATCGCGCATACGACGAAGCTCGAAGGCTACAAGCAGATGCCCGACGGCCTCGTGCGCGTCATCGGCCTCAAGCTGAAGTGACGCTGACAGGATGCTGAACTTCCTCGCCCGCCGCCTTGCGCAGATCGTGCCGACACTCTTCTTCGTCTCGGTATTGATTTTCTCGCTGCAGCAATTGCTGCCGGGCGATCCTGCGCTGGTGATGGCGGGCGAAGAGCGCGATCCGGCCGTGATCGAACAGATCCGGCACCAGTACCGGCTCGATCAGCCCGTCCCCGTGCAGTACGCCTACTGGATCAAGGGCGTGCTTTCGGGCGATTTCGGCGAGTCCCTGCGCAACAAGATGCCGGTCCGCGAGCTGATCGCGCAGAAGCTGCCGGTGACGCTGCAGCTCGGCTCGATGGCGATCGTCATCGCGTTCCTGATCGGCATTCCCGCCGGCATCGTCGCAGCCGTCAAGAAGGGCACGGCCTGGGACTATGGTGCCAATCTGTTCGCGCTGTGGGGCATTTCGACGCCGAACTTCTGGCTCGGCATCATGCTGATCTTCCTGTTCTCGATCGAGCTCGGCTGGCTGCCGGCCTCGGGCTATGTGCCGCTCACCGAGAACTGGCGCGCGAGCCTCGCTGTCACCATCATGCCGGCCTTTGTGCTCGGCAACGCCATTGCCGCGGTCCTGATGCGGCATACCCGCAGCGCCATGCTGCAGGTGCTGGAGAGCGATTATGTCCGCACCGCGCGCGCCAAGGGTCTCTCCGAGCGCTCGGTGATCCTCAAGCACGCCATGCGCAACGCGCTGACGCCGATCATCACGCTGGGCGCGCTCGAGCTCGGGACGTTGCTGTCGGGTGCCGTGCTGACCGAGCAGATCTTCTCCATCCCCGGCTTCGGCAAGCTGATCGTCGATGCCGTGTTCAATCGCGACTACGCCGTCGTGCAGGGCGTGGTGCTGGTGACGGCGACGATCTACATCACGCTCAACCTGATCGCCGACATCGCCTACATCCTCGTCAATCCCAGGCTGAGGGGCTAGGCGATGACCGACGCCGTGCTCGCGGCCAATCCTGTCTCCGACGCCGGCGAGCTGGACAGCCCGGCGCGCCGGGCGCGGCGCCGCCTGTTCAAGCGCAAGGCGGCGGTCGCGGGCCTTGTAATCCTCACGATCTTCATCCTGCTCGCGTTGCTGGCGCCTCTGATCGTGCCCTATGATCCCATCGCCACGAGCTGGAGCCTGGTGCGCAAGCCGCCCACCGCCGCACACTGGTTCGGCACCGACGAGCTTGGCCGCGATATTCTGAGCCGCGTCGTTTATGGCGCGCGCGCCTCGCTGCTGGCCGGACTGATCTCGGTTGCGATCGCGCTCGGCATCGGGGTGCCCCTTGGCCTGCTCGCCGGCTATCGCGGCGGCTTCACCGATGCGCTGATCAGCCGGATCACCGATGCGATGCTGGCCTGCCCGTTCCTGATCCTGGCGATCGCGCTCGCGGCGTTCCTGGGCCCGAGTCTCGGCAACGCCATGATCGCGATCGGCATCTCCGCAACGCCGATCTTCATTCGGCTAACGCGCGGGCAGGTGCTGAACGTCAAGGCCGAAGACTATGTCGGGGCGGCGCGCGCGCTCGGCAATCCGCCATGGCGGATCGCGTTCTCGCATATCCTGCCGAACATTTTGCCGGCGCTGCTGGTGCAGGCGACGCTGTCGATCGCGGCGGCCATCATCGCGGAAGCTGCGCTGTCCTTCCTCGGCCTCGGCCAACAGCCTCCGGCGCCGTCCTGGGGCAGCATGCTCAACGCGGCACAACGCTTCCTGACCCAGGCGCCGTGGATGGCGATCTGGCCGGGCCTTGCGATCTTCCTCGTGGTGCTGTCGCTGAACCTGCTCGGCGACGGCCTGCGCGACGCGCTCGACCCGCGCCAGCGTTGAGATCAGTTCAGGGCCGCTCCCTTCACCTCTCCTACGGGAGAGGTGAAGAACGACCGTCGATGGGCGTCAAATCACCGTCTCGCGCATCACGCGGCGGCAGTCCATCTCATATTCGAGATCGACCACCGGCGGCCTGGCAAAGTGCCAGGTCAGGCCGGAGCGCAGCGCGCCGCGACGGACCAATTCATCGACCAGCGCGTGGTGGAAATCGTGCACGGAATAGGCCTGCACGCCGGTCGTGTCCTTCCAGCCGAAGCCGAACGCCGTCATCCGGCTTTCCATCTGGGACGTCGTGGTGAAACGCACCTTCTCGCGCAGACCTTCCGGGCTGAGATCGCGGTAGCGCACGGTGCGCTCGACATAGGTCCCGCCACCTTCACGCGCCTCGGCGCCACCGGCGATCACGAAGCTCGGCGCCTTCGACGTCGTCGGCCGCGTGAACGAGAACGCATAGAACGATGGCTCCGACGGCGGATCGATCTCGGGACAGACATTGCTGCGCGCGACCGGATTGGTGGTGCCGTCGAAGATGCCCCATTCGGACAGCGTCTTCACATAATGCAGGTTGAACGCGCGAAAGCCTTCTTCGCTGAAGGCCGCCGGCGAGCGCAGCTCGCAGGCGCAGAACGCCGTCAATGGCCGGCCTGCTTCCTGGATATACTTCGCCGCCAGCGCAAACCCTTCCGCGAGCGGCACCAGGCGGTCGAACCGGACGCGCTCGACCTCATAGCCGTCATTCGCGGCCGCGCCGGCCGAATACTGAAACACGGACGGAATGAAACGATAATTGCCGGCAGAGAAGTCACTGACCATATCAAACCCCTATTCCAGTTGCATACGGATACCCTTGGCGCCGTTGAGCAGACGCTTCAGGTGAAAGCCAGCCAACGAGTCATCGGCGTGCATGCCGATCAGCGCGGCAAAAGCCGGCATGGCGGTGGCATCACCGGCCTCCATCTTGGCATACGCCTCGGAATAGAGCGCCGTTTCCGGCGCTTCAAATCTTTCTTGCCGCAACGGCTCGAAGGCAGGCAGTGGTTCGCTGCGTCCGCGCAGCATCAGCTCGCCCACTGGGCGGCCTTGAAAATTCTCGGCCGCCTTTGCAACACTGGCACTGACGCAAATGCGCGTTCCCAGATGCTTGTTGGCGGCTTCCAGCCGCGCCGCGATGTTGATGGAGTCGCCATACGCGGTGTAGTCGAAGAAGCGGTTGCCGCCGAAATTGCCGACCAGCGCCGGCCCGGCGTGAATGCCGATGCGAGTGACACCGAAATTCACACCCCTGGCGCTCTGGCGCGCGCAAAAATCCTGCGCCCAGGCATCGAGATCATGCGCGCAGGCGACCGCACGCGTCGCATAATCCGGCTGATCGCCGGGCGCGTTGAACAGCACCTGGATCGCATCGCCGATGATTTTTGCGACCGTCCCCTCATGCGCGAAGACGACCTCGGTCATCCCGCCGACATATTCGTTGAGCAGCTCGCCCAGCGTCTCTGGCGGCGCACTCTCGACCAGCGACGTGAAGCCGGTGATGTCGGTGAAGATGGTCGCGACATCGCGCCATTGCACCTCGATCCCCTCACCCTCGCCGCCCGCCGCCAGACGCTTGGCAAGCTGAGGCGAGAAATGACGCGACAGCGCGGCATGGGCGCGCTCGGCCTCGAGCTGCCGGCGCCTGACCTCGCGCAGCATCTCGATATGGCGAATGGTCTTCTCGATCGTGGCTTCCAGATCGGCGAAGTCGATCGGCTTGGTCAGGAAGTCGAAGGCGCCGCGGTTCATGGCGGTGCGGATGTTGCTCATGTCGCCATAGGCCGAGACGATGATGGTCGACTTCTTGTCTTCGGCCTCCTGAAGCTTTGCCAGCAGCGACAACCCGTCCATCCGCGGCATGTTGATGTCGGACACCACCATATCGACATGAGGGTTCAGCTCGAGCGACTGCAGCGCCTCGAGCCCATCGCGCGCGAATATGATGGCGACATCCCCGTTGCGAATCTGCCTGCGGAACTTTTGCAGGATCAGCGCCTCGAGATCAGGCTCGTCGTCGACGAAGAGGATGGTCGAAGTCATGCGGCTTGCTCGAGCCTCGTGTCGATCTGCTTCCGCAGCAGCGCAAAATCGATTGGCTTGGTGAGGAGCCCGATGGCGCCGCGCTCGATCGCCTTGCGGCGCGTCTCGGCATCGCCATAGGCCGTGATCATGATCACGGGAACGTCCGGATGCTCGGCGCGCACCTTGGGCAGCATGTCGAGCCCGCTCATGCCGGGCATGTTGATGTCGGAGAGGATCAGGATCAACGAGGGATCGCGCACTTCAGCGGCGAGCTTCAGTGCGTCGGCCGCGGACGGCGCGAATTCCATCTGGAAGCGGCCAGCGCGAAGGTCACGCCGGAACTGCTGTCGGAACAGCGCCTCGACGTCGGGCTCGTCATCGACGACCAGGATGTAAACGTTCAACTCTTGCCTCCGGGAGTGCCGCCCGCCGCCATCGAGCGCGGCAAGGTGATGATGAAATCGGTGAATACACCCTGTGTGGTGTTCACGTCGATCGTGCCGCCGTGCTGCTTCACGACGATGTCATGGCTCATGGACAGGCCGAGCCCGGTGCCCTCCCCGGCCGGCTTGGTGGTGAAGAAGGGATTGAACATCTTCTCCTTCACCTCATCTGGAATTCCCGTGCCGTTGTCGCGGATCCGGATCTCGACCCTGCCACCGAGATCTTTGGTTGTCGCGCTCAGGATGGGTTCGAACCCGCCGATGGCGCTCTCCTTGCGCTTGGCGGCGGCATAGAAGCCGTTCGAGATCAGGTTGAGCAGAACGCGCGCGATCTCCTGCGGATAGATATCGGCCATGCCGGCGGCCGGGTCGAAGTCGCGTTCGAGCGTGACGTTGAAGGCAGGCCTTTCGGCGCGTGCGCCGTGATAGGCGAGATTGAGGCTCTCCTCGACGACCGCGTTGATGTCGCTGGGGCGGTGCTCGCCGGAGCCCTCGCGCGAATGCAGCAGCATGTTCCTGACGATCGAATCGGCGCGTTTGCCGTGCTGCACCACCTTCTCGAGATTGCTCTTGAGCATGCACGTCAGCTCGTCGACCTCTTCCCTGGTCTTGCCGTCGAGCGCGGCCGATTGCAGCGCCTCGTTGAGCTCGTCGATCAGCTCCGTCGACACCGCCGAGAAATTATTGACGAAATTGAGCGGGTTCTTGATCTCGTGGGCGATGCCGGCGGTGAGCTGGCCGAGGGAAGCAAGCTTCTCGGTCTGGATCAGGCGATCCTGCGCGGCGTGCAGATCGTTCAGGGATTGCCGGAGCTCTGCGGTCCGCAGCTCGACCTTGTTCTCGAGGTCGGCATAGGATTCCTGCAGGCGCGCGCCCATGTCGTTGAACTGGTCGGCGAGGCCTTCGAGCTCGTCTCCCGTCTTGATCGAGATGCGCTGCGAGAAATCGCCGCCGCCGATGCGCTCGGCGCCGCTGCGCAGTGCCTGGATCGGCCCGACCATGCGGCGGGCCAGGAAAACCCCCGCGAGCACCGCGAAGATCGATGCCGCCAGCAGCACGATCGCAAGCCGCTGCAACGAGGCATAGAGCGCGGCATAGGCCTCCTCGACCGGCAGCTCGACGAACATGGTCCAGTGCAGCGGCTCGATCGGGGCCGACGCGGTCAGCACCTTCTGCCCCTGGATGTTGCGCGCTTCGGGGAGCGCGCCTGAGAGGGTGCCACCCGCGGCCTGTGCCGAGCGCACCTGCGCGAGAGCAGACATGTCGGTGTTGCGCAGGACCAGGCTGATATCGGGGTGCGCGATCAGGCGCCCCTCCGGACCGACCACATAGGCGTGCCCGCGCTCACCCACCTTGATCTGGGACACGACGTCCCAGATCAGCTTCAGATTGACCTCCGCGATGCTGACACCGGCGTCCTTGCGCGCGCCGGCTTGCGCCAGCGTCATGTAGGGCTCGGACTCCCTGCGGAAATAGACCGGCCCGTAATAGACCTTGTGTGCGACCGCCTCGGTGAACTTTGGATCGCCCGACAGGTCGATCCCGCTGTCGATCGCGTCCATGGCGAGCCGCGACACCCGCAGGCGCTCCTTGCCGGTCGCATCGACCTGGGCGAGCTCGGTGATCGCCGGCACCTGGCGCAGCAGCCGCTGCGCGTCGAACCGGCGCTGCTCGATCGCGCCCGCCGACCAGGGCAGCTGCGTGGTCCAGCCGAGCTGGTTCTCGATCTCCTTGACGAACTGGCCGATCTTGGCTGCTGCCGCCTCGGCCTGCTCGTGCTGGACCCGGATCAGCGCGGCCTTGTGCTCGCGATAATAGAAGAAGACCTCGAACAGCCCGTTGGCCAGCAGCGCGATGGCGACGACGGCCACGAACAGCGCGACATATTTGGTGAACAGCCGGGTCCTGATCCCGCGCCCCGCCGCGTGGCCGGGCACGACGACATCCGCAGCCGCGCTCGGCAGCGTCCTCGCTTGCGGGGTGTCGGGGTGGAGGGAGATACTCATTCCGTCGAACCTAGCAAGAAGGCCGGACGTTGTCTCTCGCCAGCGCGGGACCGGGGTTTAACCGAAGCCCACAACGAAAAAGAGCGGCAATGGGGTTAACCATTGCCGCCCTCTGATGCGCTTGCTTGGGGCCTCAGGTCGGCCGCAGCGCCTTGGCGTTGAGGTCGAGATCGTTGACCTGCTTGTTCCGCTCGGAATCCGCCGCCGCACGATGGTCGGTCGCCAGCACCACATAGACCGCCGGCAGCACGAACAGTGTGAACAGCGTGCCGATCGACATGCCGGCGACGACCACGAGACCGATCGAGAAGCGGCTGGCCGCGCCCGCGCCGGTCGCGGTCAAGAGCGGGATCAGGCCGGTCACCATCGCGGCCGTGGTCATCAGGATCGGACGCAGACGGATGCGGGCCGACATTTCGATGGCCGAGCGGCGGTCGAGCCGCTCGTTGACCTGGAGCTCGTTGGCGAACTCCACCATCAGGATGCCGTGCTTGGTGATCAGGCCGACGAGCGTCAGCAGGCCGACCTGGGTGTAGATATTCATGGTCGCCACGCCGAAGAACAGCGGAATCAGCGCGCCGACGATCGCCATCGGCACCGAGATCATGATCACCAGCGGGTCGCGCAAGCTCTCGAACTGCGCCGCCAGTACCAGGAAGATGATGATCAGCGCGAAGCCGAAGGTGATCGCGAGCTGGTTGCCTTCCTGCACGTATTGCCTGGAGTCGGCGAGGTAGTCGTGGCTGAAGCCCTGCGGCAGCTTCTTGGCCTCGCCCTCGAGGAAGTCGACCGCCGCGCCGACGGTCACGCCGGGCATCGGCACGGCCGAGAACGTCGCCGAATTGAGCTGATTGTAGTGCGTCAGCGAGTTCGGATTGGTCGTGGTTTCGATCGATACCACCGTCGACAATGGGAGCTGCTGGCCGGTGTTGGTGGTCACATAGTAGCCGCCAAGCGATTCCGGCGAGAGCCGCTTGGCGCGCGGCACCTGCGGGATCACCTGGTAGGAGCGGCCCTCGAGATTGAAGCGGTTGATGTAGTTGCCGCCGAGCAGCACCGCGAGCGTAGAGCCGAGGTTCTGCATGTTGACGCCGAGATCCTGGGCCTTGGAGCGATCGATCGTCACCTTCACGTTGGGCTGGTTGAAGGCGAGATCGCTGTCGGAGACGATGAACATGCCGCTCTTGCGCGCGGAGTCCTTCAGTTTCTCCATCTGCTCATAGACCGTTTGGAATCCAGCGGTCGAGTTGATCACCATCTGCACCGGCAGACCGCCCGGTCCGCCCGGAAGGGGCGGCAGGTTGAACGCGAAGGCCTGCACGCCCTCGATCTTCGAGAGCTCGGCCTGCACCAGCGGCTTCAGTGCGATCGACGAGCGCTTGCGCTCCTCCCAGGGCTTGAGCAGCATGCCGGCGATACCGCCCTGCGGGCCGTTGATGCCGTTGAGCACGAAGCGCAGGTCGGTCTCGGGGAATTTCTGGAATTCCTTGTCGAGCTTCTCACCGTAGAAATCGACATAGTCGATGTTGGCGTATTTCGGCGCCTTGGTCACCGCGAACACGATGCCCTGGTCTTCCTCAGGCGCCAGCTCTTTCGAAGTGTGCATGTAGAGGAAGCCGACGAGCCCGAGGATCGTGATCGCGAACAGACCGGTGATGGCCTTGTAGTCGAGCGAGCGGTCGAGCCTGCGGCCGTACCACCGCGTCAGCGCGCCGAAAACCTTGTTGATGAGCTTGGCGAAGCGGCCCTCTTCGGTGTTCTTCAGCAACACCGAGCACATCATCGGCGACAGCGTCAGCGCGATGACGCCCGACACGATCACCGATCCCGCGAGCGTGAAGGCGAATTCGCGGAACAGCGAACCGGTGAGGCCGCCGAGGAAACCGATCGGCGCGTATACCGCGGCGAGCGTGATGGTCATGGAAATGACGGGACCGACGATCTCCCGCGCGCCTTGCAGCGACGCCTGGACCGGCGTTTTCCCTTCCTCCAGATGGCGGTGGATGTTCTCCACCACGACGATGGCGTCGTCGACCACGAGGCCGATCGCGAGCACCATGGCGAGCAGCGTCAGCAGGTTGAAGCTGAAGCCCAGTGCCAGCATCAAGGTGCAGACGCCGATCATCGACAAGGGAATCGTCACGACGGGAATGATGACCGAGCGGAACGAGGCCAGGAACAGGAAGATCACCACGATCACGATGATCACGGCTTCGCCCAGCGTCTTCTCCACCTCGTCGATCGAGGACTGAATGAACTTGGTCGAATCGTAGGCGACCTTCATCTTCATCGACGGCGGCAGATTGCGTTCGAGCTCGGGGAACAGCGCCCGCACGCCCTTGACCAGCGTCAGAGGGTTGCCCTGCGGCGTTGCCTGCACGCCGATGAAGATCGCGTGCTCGCCGTTGAAGGCGACGCTCGCGTCGGTGCTCTGGGCCGCAAGCTCGACGGTGGCGACGTCCTCCATCCGTACGAAGCCGCCGTCCTTGGCCTTGACGATCATCTTCTTGAACTGGTTGACGTCGGTCAGGCCCGTATTCGTCGAGATGGTCGAGACGATCAGATAGCCCTTGGCCTGGCCCGCCGCGGACTGGAAGTTGTTGGCGGTGATCGCGGCGGCGACATCCGCCGGCGAGACGTTGCGGCCGGCCATCTTGACGGGATCAAGCCAGAGCCGCATCGCGAAGGTCTGGCCACCCAGGATGTCGGCGGAGGCGACGCCGTCGACGGTCGACAGCACCGGCTGCACCACGCGCGTCAGATAGTCGGAGATCGCCGAGCCCGACAGCTCCTCGGAGGAGAAGCCGAGATACATCACGGCCGTGGTCTGGCCGGTGGTCTTGGTGACGATCGGGTCGTTGGATTCCTTCGGGATCAGGTACTTGACCGAATTGGTCTTCGCCAGAACCTCGGTCAGCGCCTGGTTCGGATCGAAGTTCAGCTTGATGTAGACCTGGATCGTCGAGGTGCCGAGCACCGAGGACGAGGTGATGTAGTCGACGCCTTCGGCCGAAGCGACCGCCTGCTCGATTGGCGTCGTGATGAAGCCCTGGATCAAATCCGCGGACGCGCCTGGATAGACGGTCGTGATGTTGATGACCGTGTTCGACAGCTTCGGATACTGCCGGATCGGCAGCACCATCGCGGCGCGCAGGCCGATCAGAAGGATCAGCAGGCTGACGACGACCGACAGAACCGGGCGCTTGATGAAAATATCGGTTAGGGCCATCGCGGCGATCTCGATTTTCTATGTCTCAAGAAACGTGATCCGGCCAGGCCGGATCACGTAGATGTATGTGTCAGTAGCGCGGCGGCTGCGCCGGAATCTGCGGGGGCGGGTCGGTCGAAATCGACACTGCCGCACCCGATTGCAGCTTGAGCTGGCCGACCGCGACGACCTTGTCACCCGCCTTCAGGCCCTTGATGATTTCGACGCGACCTTCGACCCGGCTGCCGGTCTGCACGAAGGTGCGCACCGCGGAGAGGCTGGTCTTGCCGTCCTCGCCCTTCTTCTCGGTGATCACGAACACCGAGTCGCCGTACAGCGTGTAGTCGACCGCCGTCTCAGGAACGGTGATCACCGCCGGCTTGTCCGGCAACACCACCGTGGTGGTCACGAACATGCCGGGCTTCAGGATCTTCTCCGGATTGGCGATCGTCGCCTGCACGCGGATGTTGCGGGTGTCAGTCGCGATCTGCGGCTCGATCGTCGTGATCTTGCCGTCGAAGGTGCGGCCCGGATAGGCGTCGACCTTCAGCCGAACGGTCTGGCCGACCTTGAGGCTGCCGGAATCCTTTTCGGTCACCGTGAAGTTGGCCCACAGCTCGGACAGATCAGTCAGCGAGACGATCGCCGTGCCGGCCGTCAGATACTGGCCGACCTCGACCTTGCGCATGCCGAGATCGCCGGAGAACGGCGCGCGGACCAGCTTCTGCGAGATCAGCGCTTCGGTCTTGGCGATGCCCGCCTGCGCCTGGTCGTAGGCAGCCTGCGCGGTATCGACGGTCGCCTGCGGGCCGAACTGGCGCGAGGCCAGCTGCTTGGCGCGATCGAGCGACAGCTGCGCGACGGTTGCCTGCGCCTTGTAATTGGCGAGGTCGCCCCGCTCCGGGGCGTCGAACAGCTGCGCCAGCGGCGTCCCGGCCTCGACATGCGCGCCCGGCTCGAACTTGATCTCGGTGATACGGCCGTTGACGTCGGCACTGACGTCGACCTGATGCACGGCGAACAGCCCGCCGACCGCGGTCAGCAGGTTCGGCACCACCTCCGACTTCGCTTCGGCCGCGCTGACCGCGGTCGGCGGCGGCTTGTTGTTGGCGAAGAACTGCTTGATCATCTGGCCGCGGAAAGAATTGAACCAGACGAGCCCACCGACGAGCGCGCCCAGAAGCGTGCCGACGATGATGAACCAGAGCACCGGCCGGACCGGGCGCTTGGGAGCCTTGTTGTCGATCGGTTCGCCCGAAATCTTGTGTTCGGTTACGATGTTCATGTCATGCACTCTCTGCAATCGCCGTCTTGTCCGCACCCGCGGCCTGATCGCGGCCCAAATGCGAAGCAATTGCGGCGTCGTTAAGTCCGATACCTCTCAGGAGAAACTCACAGAGCTGCCGCTCGAGGTCACCCGCCCTGCCGTAAGCGAGGCAAGGTGTAGCCGACAGCCTGGTCAGCGCAGCCGTCATCAGCGTGTGGTGCGCAAACCAGAACAGATTGAGCGGATCGCCGCTGAACGGCCGCGCGTCCCCGGCGGCCACCGCACGCTCGAGCGAGGCGACGAAGACCGCCCCGATCAGCGTCTCGATCTTGGCATACAGCAAACGGGCGAATTCGCCATCATCCAAATGGCTCGTGGCCATCAGTCGCAGGCGCTGGGCCTCTTCCTGGTCGGGGCCGTCAGCGATGTGGAGGAAGTGCTGGACCATGCCGCGGATCATCTCGACCATGGCAGCCGTCGACGGCTCCCGCTCGAGCAGCTCCATGAAGGCCGGGTCCGCCTCGCATTCGTCGCTGAGGATTTCGGCGTACAGCGCCGCCTTGGACGGGAAATGCTTGAACAGCAGCGCTTCGGAAATGGCAGCGGCGGCCGCCACGCTCTTCGTCGTGGTGCCGGTATAGCCGTGTCGGGCAAAGCAACGTTTCGCGGCACCGAGGATCAATTGACGCCTCAGGTCGCTCGTCATTCGCAATGAGCTCATGCTAGTGAGTAAGCACTCACCCACGCAAAAGTCAAGCACTATGCTGCATCGCAACTTGTAGATTCACTAGAAAATGGACTCGGGTACACGGCCCGCGAGCAGAATGAGCGTCCCGTCGAAGACCGACGCGCGGCTAGATCGGCTGGAAGCCGAGGTCGCCGCGGATCCGGTTGACGATGTAAGTCCCGTCCCGGCTTGGCAAAATCCGCTCCAGGCTGGCGCTGTCGATCTTCACATTGGCAAAGCGCGGCCCCGCCGAGACGTCGTGAATGGCTTTGGCGAAGGCCTCGACCTCGGCCATGGTCGTCACAGCCCGGCTGTCCCCGATGCCGCAGGCCCTGGCGACGCCGACGAGGTCGGCGGCTGCGGAGGTGTGGCTGGTCTGGCCGCCGGTCTCGCCATAGGCCTCGTTGTCGAGGACGACGATCGAGAGGTTGGACGGCTTCTGCAGCCCGATGGTGGCAAGGCTGCCCATCCCCATCAGCATCTCGCCGTCGCCGGTGATGACCAGCACCGGCAGTCCTGGTTGCGCCAGGGCAAGGCCCAGCCCGATCATCGCGGCGCCGCCCATGCCGCCCCAGAGATAGAAATTGCGGACGTGGTCGCCGGCCGCGCACATGTCGTTGGTGGAGGCACCGAGGCCACCGATCGCGACGACGTCCTTGCGGTTCGCAAGCAGGGTGGACACCACCTGACGGCGGTCGAGGAGATTGGCCTTGCTCATTTGGTGAAGACCTTGGCGCCGATCAGGCGCTGCGACAGCAGGACGGCGGTGGGCGTCAGTGCGTTGTAGGCCTGGGCAGCCGCCGCCTCCAGCACGGCCGGCACCTCGGCCGCGTCGGACGCACGCAGCACCTGGACGCCAGAGAGCTCGAACACGCCCTGCGTGGTCGATCCCATCGGCACCTGCCACGGATTGAACTCGCCCCACTCGCCGCGCATGGTCACGAGCGTGAGGAACGGAAAGCGCAGGATCGGGATCAGCGACAGCATGTTGATGCAATTGCCGACGCCGCTCGACTGCATCAGCAGCACGCCGCGCTGTCCGCCCGCCCAGGCGCCGGCCAGCAACGCCACGCCCTCCTCCTCCGTCGTCAGCGCAATGCCGCGCATCGTGGAGGAGGCGAGCACGCGCTGGATGAGTTTTGAATGGCCGGCATCGGGCACGTAAGGCACCTGCCGGACGTCGAAGCGTTGCAAGGTCGCGAAAATATCGTCGGGCCAGTTCGGCGCCGTCGTGTCGTCAGCGCGGGCGTGCATTTTCCTGTCCGGTCGGCTTGCAAATTACGGCCCGACTGTAGACGGTGATCAGAGCCGCTCGAAAGAGCGAAAACAGCATATCGGTCTCAACCGGCGAGTATGGCGGATGAACGCAAGTGCGAAAGAGCTGGCGGCGAGTTTCGATCTGGAGAAGCTGACGCCAGAGTTCTACGACGATCCGTACCCGACCTATCGTGCACTGCGGGAAAACGCGCCGGTCAAGCGCCTGCCGAACGGCACCGTGTTCCTGACCCGCTATGACGATCTCGTCGCCACCTACAAGAACACGAGATCGTTCAGCTCGGACAAGAAGCGCGAGTTTGCGCCAAAATATGGCGACACCCCCCTCTACGAGCACCACACCACCAGCCTCGTCTTCAACGATCCGCCCGCCCACACCCGCGTCCGCCGCCTGATCATGGGCGCGCTGTCGCCGCGTGCGATCGCGGGAATGGAGGGCGATATCGTCAAGCTGGTCGAGGGCCTGCTCGACGCCATCGCCGCCAAGGGCCAATGCGAGCTGATCGAGGACTTTGCTGCTTCCATCCCCATCGAGGTCATAGGCAACCTCCTCGACGTTCCCCACGACGAGCGCGCGCCGCTGCGCGACTGGTCGCTGGCGATCCTCGGCGCGCTCGAGCCCGTGGTATCACCCGAAGTCGCCACGCGCGGCAACAAGGCGGTGAAGGACTTCCTCGCTTACCTGGAAACGCTGGTTGCACGCCGGCGCGAGAAGCCGGGCAATCCCGAGCGCGACGTGCTGACGCGTCTGATCCAGGGAGAAGAGAACGGCGAGCGGCTGACTGAGAAGGAGCTGCTGCACAATTGCATCTTCCTGCTCAACGCCGGCCATGAGACCACCACCAATCTGATCGGCAATGGCCTCGTCGCGCTGCACCGGAATCCGGATCAGAAGCAGCGGCTGATCGGCAATCCCGACCTGATCAAGACGGCCGTCGAGGAGATGCTGCGCTACGAGAGCTCCAACCAGCTCGGCAATCGCATGACCACGGAGAAGGTCGAGCTCGGCGGCGTCATGCTCGACGCGGGCACGTCGGTGACGCTGTGCATCGGGGCGGCCAACCGCGACCCCGCGCAGTTTCCGGACCCCGAACGTTTCGACGTCGCACGCACGCCGAACCGGCACCTCGCTTTCGCCACCGGCGCGCATCAATGCGCCGGCATGGCGTTGGCGCGGCTGGAGGGCGCCATTGCGATATCGCGCTTCCTGGCGCGCTTCCCGAACTACGCTGTCAGCGGCCAGCCGGTACGCGGCGGACGGGTGCGGTTCCGTGGCTTTCTGAGCGTGCCCTGCGCGATCGGCTGAACAAAATCGCGAAAACAACCCCATGCACAGTAGGGAACCCTCTGACACTTCTGGCAAAATCAGGTCGGGCTAAGCCATCGGACGCATCAAGGCTTCCAGGGCGGCCGGCTGATGCCCAAATCAAGCTGAAGACCGCTGGTGCAGTCGGTTGTCGCCGCCATGCGCGGCAATGGAGTGACGACAGATGAGCTCGTCCGTCATTGATTTCATCGCAACAGAAGCACGCTTTGGGGCCCAAAACTACGAGCCGATCGGGGTCGTCCTGTCGCGCGGCGAAGGTGTCTGGGTGTGGGATACCGAAGGCAACCGCTATCTCGACTGCCTCTCGGCCTATTCGGCGGTCAGCCAGGGCCACTGCCACCCCAAGATCCTGGCCGCGATGGTCGAACAGGCGCACCGGCTGACACTCACCTCGCGCGCCTTCCACAATGACCAGCTCGCCCTCTTCTACGAAGAGATCGCGGCGCTGACCGGCTCCCACAAGGTGCTGCCGATGAACAGCGGCGCCGAGGCGGTCGAGAGCGCGATCAAGTCGGTGCGCAAATGGGGCTATGAGGTGAAGGGCGTGCCGAATGGCCAGGCCGAAATCATCGTCTGCGCCGACAATTTCCACGGACGCACGCTTGGCATCGTCGGTTTTTCAACCGATCCCGAGACACGCACGCATTTCGGACCGTTCGCGCCGGGCTTCAAGATCATCCCGTTCGGCGACGCCGCGGCACTGAAAGACGCGATCACGCCGGACACCGTCGCCTTTCTGGTCGAGCCGATCCAGGGCGAAGCCGGTGTCATCATTCCTCCAGCCGGCTATTTCACTGAGGTGCGCAAGCTCTGCACCGCCAACAACGTGATGCTGGTGCTCGACGAGATCCAGACCGGACTCGGTCGCACCGGCAAGCTGCTCGCCGAACAGCACGAGGGAATCGAGGCGGACGTGACGCTGCTCGGAAAAGCCCTGTCCGGCGGCTTCTATCCGGTGTCGGCCGTGCTCTCGAACAACGACGTACTCGGAACATTGAGACCCGGGCAGCATGGTTCGACCTTCGGCGGCAACCCGCTAGCCTGTGCGGTGGCGCGCGCGGCGATGCGGGTGCTGGTCGAGGAAGGCATGATCGAGAACGCGGCCAGGCAGGGCGCGCGCTTTCTGGAAGGCCTGAAGGACATCCGCGCCAACACGATCCGCGAGGTGCGCGGACGCGGCCTGATGCTGGCGGTCGAGCTGCATCCCGAGGCCGGGCGCGCACGCCGCTACTGCGAGGCGCTCCAGGGCAAAGGCATCCTCGCCAAGGATACCCATGAGCACACGATCCGCATCGCCCCGCCGCTGGTGATCACCAGCGACCAGGTCGACTGGGCGCTGGAGCGGCTCGCCGCGACGCTGACGCAGGATTTTTCTTGAGCTTGCCTGCGTCGGAAGATCGCAATGCCGGGACCGGGCCGACAACGAACCATTCCGTCACCTGAGCGTTGAAAAGTCGAGGGCGATTACGAGCTGGGAGCGAGGATCATGCTTCCGCGTGGCGTTTGCCTTACGACTGTTTTAGTTGGTGTCTCGATGCTGGCGGCGAGCGTCGGCGCGTTCGCTCAGGGACCTCCGGGACACGGAAGGGGCGGACCACCAGGTCCAGCCGCAGCGCCGGCAGCGCGGCCAGCAGCACCACCCGCCATGGCCCGTCCGGCGGCCCCGCCAGCCATGGCGCGGCCCGCCGCACCGGCATTCCATCCGCCTTCCATGCCGCAGCGACCGGCCATGGCGCCACATCCGGCGCCGCATATCGGCTCACCGCCACCGCGTCCGACTCCGCATTTCGCTACACCTCCGCCGCGAGCCGCCCCGCACGTGGCGGCGCCGCGGCCTGAAATCCACCGGGCGCCGGCTGCGCCGCAACGTCCGGCAATGGCACCGCGGCCGACGCCGCACATCGCCGCCCCCTCGCATCCAAGCGCAACGCCGGCCGCAAGCGAGCGGCTGTCGCGACGGCAGCAGATCGAACAGCGTGCGCAGCAGCATCAGGAGCAGATCCAGCAGCGCCAGCAGATGGTGCAGCAGCGGCAGCACGAGATGCTGTCGCGCCAGACGACGGAGCGCCAGAGCCGCATCGATCGCTTGCAGCAGCGCGTGCAGCAACTCCAGTCGCAGAAACCGGAAGGCGCCCGAGCGTTGCGTGAGCAGCAACGGACGCTCCAGGCGCAGAACCGCTTGATTCAGCGCGAGCAGCGCGCGCAGCAAAGCGACCTGGCGCGTCAGCAGCGGCTTGGACTACAAGCTCCTGCCGAGCGGGCGACTGCGGCAGCTGCGCAGGCTGCCCAGCGCGGGCGGTTTGCGGCGCGCTTCCGCGAGCAGGCCACCTCGCAGACCCAAGCAGCCCTCGTCGCCCGCCAGAGCGGCTGGGCGCCCCGGCAGGCCTGGCGTCACCGCCATCCCGCGGTGTTCGTGGCATGGCTCGGCCCCGTGTTCTGGCCATACGCCTATTCCGACATCTTCGACTACACGTTCTGGTCCTATGCCTACGAGCCCGGCTATTGGGCGTACGCGTATGATGACTTCGTCGACACCGTGTTCTGGGGAGGTGACAGCCCGTATTCGGCCTATGCCAGCACCAATCCTTATGACTATCCGCAAGCCGGCGGCGGCCGCGCGCGTGCGCGCGCCAGCGTGAGCCCGCAGGCGCTACAGCAATTGTGCGGCACACCGGATAAGGGCGTCACCGCCTGGCCGCTTGCCGATATCGCGCGGGCGGTACGGCCGACGCCGGAGCAACGCGCGCTGCTCGACGAGTTGAAGGCTGCGGCAGCAAAGGCTGCCGATGTATTCAAGGATTCCTGTTCGGAGACCTATGCATTGACCCCGCCTGGTCGGTTGCGGGCGATGATGAACCGCGTCAACGCGACGCTCGAGGCGGTCAAGATCGTGCGACCGGCACTGGAGAATTTCTACAACTCGCTCAGCGACGAGCAGCAGGCCAACTTCAACGCGCTCGGTCCCAATGTCGGCGAGCGCTCGCCGCCGCAGCAGCAAGCCGACGCCGCGGGCTGTGGTGATCCGAAATCCGGCCTGACACAGTTGCCGATTCAAAGGATCGAGGCTGTGCTCCACCCCGCCGGAAGGCAGAAGGAGGCTCTCGACCGCCTCGGTGAAGCGACAGCCAAGGGCGTTGAAGGCCTGCAGGCGGCGTGCCCGAACGATGTGCCGTTGACACCGGTCGGACGGCTGGAGGCGATGCAGCACCGGCTCGAGGCCATGCTGACGGCCGCCAAGCTGGTCGAGCCCGCGCTGGACGAGTTCTATGCCACGCTGAGCAGCGAGCAGAAGGCGCGCTTCAACACGCTGCAACAGGTCGCAGGCCCGTAGCGGCAGCGTCGCGTTCGTTGCGATTGCGCCGCAGCCGAACGACGCCGTGTGACGCAATCGTCCCGCTTCAAAGCTCGACGGACACCATGTCTATCCCGCGGCTCTCTGTGAGAGCGCAGCGGCCGAAAACGCAAACGACAACTTCATTCCGACCTCACGCGGAAATCGTCTTCTCCCCAGCATCATTCGTGTTTGTGATCGGTTGAGGCTGCTCTATCTCATTCGAGCCAGTGGCATTGCATCGTTGGAAGTGAGCAGACAGCTCAAGATCGGCCAGATGATCCCAGTATTCTGCTTCTGCGAGCAGCTTCCATTTGTTCATGCTGTTGTAGGCGGCCTGTTGACGGCACAGTGAGCTCATCGCACGCAAACGTCGCACTTTCTCCACCGCGAACCTCCCTTCACGCTGGCTTGTTTGCAAGCGTGTTTGTTGTTTTCACAGTTTTTCAGATCGAATTGACGAGCGATAGTCCGGAATTTTCCGGTCATCGATGATAGCGCAATCGTCTGACTTTTCACCGAATGGTCGGCCCGACAAAACTTGATCTCGAAACTATTCTGGCGGCGTATTGAATGTCAGATCGTCCCCCGCGGTCTCGCGCCGCAACAACCACCCAAACCTTCGGCAACGGTCGCCAGTCTTTGTTGCGCCGATCACAACAATGGCCCCGACGACGCCCGTCGGGGCCATTCAAGATCAGCAGGCCTGGGTACATCCGCCGTGCCTGCTGGTCGTTGATGCCGCTGATCACCTCATCCGATCTGGCACAGGTGAGGCTGCGGCATCGGAATGATAACATAATGCCCGAAAGCTGATGGCCGTCCACCTCGTCATTGGAGGTACTCCGTCGGCCTCCTGAAGGGACCATGCTGACGGCCACCAAGCCGGTCGAACCTGCGCTGGACGAGTTCTACGCTAGTCCAGGCAGCGAGCAAAAAGGCACGCTTCAACACGATGCAGCAGGTCGCAAGCCCGTGAGGGCTGCGCGCGCGTGACCTAAACCGCCGTCTTATGCCGCGCGATGCAGGTGCGCAGCACCTCGTCCATCGGCTTGCCCCACCAGTCGTTGGAGAATATCTCGATCTCCGAATAGCCGGCAAAGCCCTGCACTTCGACCGCTTTCCGCACCGATTTGATGTCGATGACGCCGTCGCCCATCATGCCGCGGTCGTTGAGGATGTCCTTCGTCGGCACCAGCCAGTCGCAGACATGGAACGCGAGCAGGCGATCCTGGCCGGCCCGCGCGATCTGGCTCATCAGCTCCGGGTCCCACCAGATGTGATAGACGTCGAGCGCGACACCGAGCATGCCGCTACGATCAGGGTCGAGCCGGTCGCAGATGTCGAGCGCCTGCTTTGTCGTGTTCACGCACGCGCGGTCGGCCGCATAGACCGGATGCAGCGGCTCGATCGCCAGCGGCAGCTTCGCCTGCCTGGCATAGTCGAGCATGTCGGCCAGCGCCTCCTCGACCTGCCCTCGCGCCGCGACGATATCTTTCGATGCCTCACTGCCCGGCCGCGAATATTGCGGCAGGCCGCCGACGACGAGGACGATGCAGGGCGCGCCCAGCGCCTTGGCTTCATCGACACAGCGCCGGTTGTCGTCGCGCACCTCGCCCCGGCGCGATGCGTCCGAGGTGAACATGCCGCCGCGGCAATAGCCTGAGAGATCGAGGCCGGCATCGCGCGCCGCGCGCGCGGCGCGATCGAGACCGACGGCGGCAACCTGGTCACGCCAGGGATCGATGGCGCGGATGCCGTGCTTCGCACAGGCGTCGATGATCTCGACGAGGTCACCCTGCTTGCGGACGGTTGCCGTGTTGAGCGACAGCCAGCGGTGGTCGGACGAAAAATCGCGCATCAGGATTCGATACCGTGGGTGGCGAGCACGGTCTTCATCCGCTGCGTCGCGAGTTCGGGGTTGGCGAGCAGGCCGGCCTTGTCGGCCAGACGGAACAGCTCGGCCAGATGCAGCGTGGAGCGCGTGCTCTCCTGGCCGCCGACCATGGTGAAATGGTCCTGATGGCCGTTGAGATAGGCCATGAACACGACGCCCGTCTTGTAGAAGCGGGTCGGTGCCTTGAAGATGTGGCGCGACAGCGGCACCGTCGGCCCCAGCACGTCGTGGAAGCCGGCCTCATCGCCGGCCGCCAGCCGCGACAGCGCATAGGACGCCGCCGGTGCGATCGCGTCGAAAATGCCGAGCAGCGCGTGCGAAAAGCCTTCGCCGTCGCCGGCGATCAGCTCCGCATAATTGAAGTCGTCGCCGGTATACATCCTGATGCGCTTGTCCAGCCGCCTGCGCATGTCGATCTCGCGCTGCTTGTCGAGCAGCGAAACCTTGACGCCATCGACCTTGGCGGCGTTGGCGTTGATGATGGCGACGGCCGTGTCCATCGCCTTGTCGAGATCCTTGGTGCCCCAATAGCCCGTCAGGGCCGGATCGAACATGTCGCCGAGCCAGTGTATGATCACGGGCTCGCGGACCTGCGACAGCACGCGGTCATAGACCTTGGCGTAGTCGTCAGCATTGCGGCCGAGTTTTGCCAGCGCGCGCGAGGCCATCAAAATGATGCGCCCACCGACCTTCTCGACCGCCGAGACCTGCTCCTCATAGGCGCGGATCACGTCGTCGAGGTTCCTGGCATCCTCCACCGCGAGATGGTCCGTGCCCGCACCCGAGAACACCAGCGCGTTGCGGCGCTTGGCGGCGCCGACCGAACGCGTGATCAGCTCCAGCGAGGTCGGCCAGTCCAGCCCCATGCCGCGCTGCGCGGTGTCCATGGCTTCTGCGACGCCGAGGCCGAGGTCCCAGACGTGCTCGCGGAAGGCGATGGTCTTGTCCCAATCGACCACAACCGAGAGCCAGGGATCGTTGTCCGCGAAGGGATCGGCGACCGTGTGCACGGCCGAAAACGCGATCCGGTTTAGCGGACCCTCGAGCTTTGCGGGAAACGTGCGCGAGGCCGCGAGCCGGTAGGTCTCTATCGACCGGTCGGCCTTCGGCAGCTTCAGCGACAATGACGACATCGGTTGGACGGGCTTGTTCATGATTTCGGACCTCTCCCCGTCATTGCGAGGCGCGAAGCGACGAAGCAATCCAGACTGCCTCTGCGGAAAGACTCTGGATTGCTTCGCTCCGCTCGCAATGACGGCTTGGTAGACATCGGGGGCTTATCTGACAGACCTCACGCCTTGATCGGGGCGACGTCGATCCAGCGCCGCTCCTTCCAGCTCTTCAGCGCGCATTCGGCGAGTTGCACGCCCTTGACGCCTTCGAGCAGCGTGAACTTGTAGGGCGCATCCTCGTAGACGTGGCGGATGAACATCTCCCACTGCTCCTTGAAGCCGTTGTCGTAGCTGACATTGTCGGGCAGCTTCTGCCAGTCGCCGTAGAAATCGTGCAGCCGCTTCTCGTCGGGATTCCACACCGGACGCGGCGTTGCCTGCCGCGCCTGGATCATGCAGTCGGTGAGGCCTGCGACCGCCGAGCCGTGCGTGCCATCAACCTGGAAGGTGACGAGGTCGTCGCGATAGACGCGCGTCACCCAGGACATGTTGATATGCGCGATGACGCCGCCTTCGAGCTGGAACGTCGCATAGGCGGAATCGTCCGCGGTCGCCTTGTACTTCTTGCCCTGCTCGTCAAAACGCTCGGGGATGTCGGTGTTGCCGATGCAGACCACGCTCTGGACGTTGCCGAAGAGATTGTCGAGCACGTAGCGCCAGTGACAGACCATGTCGAGGATGATGCCGCCGCCGTCCTCGTCGCGGTAATTCCAGGACGGCCGCTGCGCCTCCTGCCAGCCGCCTTCGAACACCCAATAGCCGAACTCGCCGCGCACCGAGAGGATGCGGCCGAAGAAGCCGGAGTCGCGCAGGAACGCGAACTTCTTCAGGCCGGGCAGGAACAGCTTGTCCTGCACCGTGCCGTGCTTGACGCCCTTGGCGTTGGCGAGCTTGACGACTTCGAGCGCCTCTTCAAAATTCGTCGCGATCGGCTTCTCGCAATAGACGTGCTTGCCGGCATTGATGGCCTGGGTCAGCAGGCCGGGGCGCGCCTGCGTGGTCGCGGCGTCGAAAAACATGGTGTCGTTCTTGTCGGCGAGCGCCGCGTCGAGATCGGTAGTCCAGCGCGTGATGTTGTAGCGCTTGGCGAGCGCCTCGACCTTCTCGGCGCTACGGCCGACCAGGATCGGATCGGGCATGACGCGGTCGCCATTCTTCAAACGCACGCCGCCCTGCTCGCGGATCGCGACGATCGAGCGGATCAGATGCTGGTTGAGCCCCATGCGGCCGGTGACGCCGTTCATGATGAGGCCAAGGCGTTGGGTGGTCATGCCAGATACTCCTGAAGTGATTTTGGCTGTTCGAGCCGAGCGAGCGCCGACCAGTCCGGATGGACCGACGTCGCAAAGCCCGTTGTGTGAAGCGATCCCGTCAGGAGATCGCCGTCGTGAATGGAGAGCCGGATGCCCTGCCCGGCATCTGCATAGAGATCGGGATGCACGGCGGCGAAGGCTTGCGCTTCCGCGAGAGGCGCATCGCCAAAGCCGTCGACATAGTGATGGCCGTTGCGTTCGGCGTGTTCGAGGCAAAGCAGCGCACCGAGCGCCAGATCCTGTTGCAGAGCAAGACCGGGCTGGCAGGTTAGATCTTCGCCTGTGACGAAACACTCCGCTCCGTGTTCGTCCAGCTTGGCGATGCGGGTGAAGTTTACGATCGATTTGTAGATGCCCTTGCAGGACTTTGACGAAACCCCGCCGTAACCGAGCTTGTGCGCGGTCGGCCAGGCATCATAGGAATCGTCCGCCTCGTCGATGATAAAATGACGACGACGCAGAGTCTCACCGAGCGGCGATTGGCGCGTGACGTCGCGCGGCATCGGCTGTTCGATATAGATCAGCTTGCGAAAGATCGACTTGAGAGCGTCGTCGTGCTCCAGCCGATCGACCAATGCACCAAGAGCCGTCAAGTCCGAGTACTGCTCATTGCCATCAAGCGTGACCTTGTAGTCGTAAGGGAGCGCCCCCAGCTCCTTGCCGATGCGGATCAGCCGGGCGGCGTCGGCATCGGGATCGCCACCAAGCTTCAGCTTGAAATAGCGCGCGCCGGCATTCTCCTTCGGATCGGCCACGCCGCCCTCTCCCTCGACCTTGTCGTCGAGGCCGACGGTGTGACGGATCGCAATGCGTTCCGATCGGTGCTGATTGGCGAGATCGAGAAATCGCGTGATATCGCCGTCACTCAAATCGGGCGACAGCCGCGCGTCGATGCCCGCGACGTTGCCGGCCATGCCATTGAAGAAGTTGGTCTCGACGCCGCGCAGCAGCGCGTCGAGGATCGCCTTGTCGATTTCGGCTGGTCCGTAGGCCGCCGCAAGCGCCGGAATGTTCTTTGTCGCGCACGTCGCGACCTGAGCACCGATGCACGAGGCATGCAGATCGAACGCGGTCAGAAACCCTGTCCGCGCCAGATAAAGACCGCGCGCAATCTCCAGCGAACGGCGCAGCCCATCGACCGTCTGCGCCGGCGACAGCTCCGGCCGCTTGTCGAACCATTTCGGCACCAGCAGCTCGGCGCTGGCGCCGACTGCAACGCCCCGGCCCTCGACCTCGATCTCCACGCGCACGAACAGCTGCGGCGTCGCGTTGATGGTAATCGCGCCAAAGCGGAACGGCCGTGCGAACTGCACGGGACGTTCGAAGAAGGCGATGTCTCGCAGCTTCAGGCGCTGTGCCATGGTGCTACAACGACGCGAGGTGAATTTGATGCGACCGGTATGGCCGCGGGCGACTCGCCTCTCCCACTTGCGGGAGAGGTCGGCGCGTAGCGCCGGGTGAGGGCTTTTTCCTCTTGGTGAGTCTCGCCAGCGGCGGCACCCTCTCCCCAACCCTCCCCCGCAAGCGGGGGAGGGAGCTCACCGTTCGTGCGGTTGCGGACACAGGAAAATCTCATCAGACCTAATCCAATGCCCCTTGCGAGAAGAAATGCTTGCGGATGCGTTGAACGAGCTCGGTAAACACCGGGTCGGCCATCACATCGAGCGAGCGCGGGCGCGGCAGCGGCACGTCGTAGATGGCGGCGACCGCGCCGGGCCGTTCGGTCATGACCAGCACCCGATCGGCGAGGAACACCGCTTCCGGAATCGAATGCGTGATCAGCAGCACCGTCTTCTTCGTCTCGCGCTGGATCCGCATCAGCTCGACATTCATGCGCTCGCGCGTCAGCGCATCGAGCGCGCCGAACGGCTCGTCCATCAGCATGATTTTGGGATCATGCACCAGCGCACGGCAGATCGAGGCGCGCTGCTGCATGCCGCCGGAGAGCTGCCAGGGCAGCTTCTTCTCGAAACCTTCGAGCCCGACCAGCTTCAACAGCGCCTTGGCGCGATCGAGATAGGTTTGCCGCGGCAGCCGCTTCATGTCGATCGGCAGCATCACGTTGGACAGGATATTGCGCCATGGCAGCAGCAACGCGTTCTGGAAGACGATGCCGACATTGCCGTGCGGCTTCGTCACCTTCTCGCCCTCGACCAGAACCTCGCCCGATGTCGGCGGCAACAGTCCCGAGATCAGCTTGAGCAGCGTGGACTTGCCGCAGCCGCTTGGTCCGACCACAACGAAGAACTCGCCGGCATTGATGTGGAAGTCGAGCGGCCGCAGCGACGGCACATCGCCGTCGCGCGTCCGGTAGGTCTTGGACACGCCGGACAGCTTGATGCCCGACGTGCCGCTGCCGGCGCGGTCGCTCACCAGTCGGAGGTGAGCGGCCGGCTGGTCCTCTGGACTGGCCTTGTTCGGAATCATTCAGTCACATCCAATCGAACACAGATGCGCGTACCGTCATTGCGAGGAGCGAAGCGACGAAGCAATCCAGAGTCTTTCCGCAGAGGCAGCCTGGATTGCTTCGCTTCGCTCGCAATGACGGAGGCGCTCACGAGCCGCTCTTCGGCAGGTAGTCGTTGGTGTAGAAGGCCTTCGGGTTCTCCTTGGCCTTGGCGTCGAGGCCGCCATACTCGACCATCAGATTGACCGAGTCCGTCATGTTCTGGTCGGTGACCTGGAACGGCCGCTTGCTCTTGGTCTCGGCGGTCCGGTACAGCGGAATGGTCAGCTCGAAGCCCTGCGTCAGCGTGTCGATCTTGCCGCCCTTGGGGTTGGCATCGAGGATCGACTGCGCCGCCGCCTTCGGCTCCTTCTCGGCGGCTTCGACCGCCTTGGTCGTCGCCGACATGAAACGGCGGACGAGGTCGGCATTGGCCTTCACATAATCGGCGTTGGCGATGATGCCGGAGGAGACCATGTTGATGCCGTAGTCGGCGAACTTGATCGGGAACACGTCCTTACCCGTCGCGTCCTTGATCTTCATCGACTGGTCCATGACGTAGCCGAGCAGGAGATCAGCCTGGCCGTTGATGACAGCGTTGAGCTTGGTCTGGCCGTCGCCCGCAACGGTCTGGAAATCGCTCTCCTTCAGGCCGGTCTTCTTCAGGAACAGCGGCCAGATCTGGGTCATGGAGTCGGCCGGCGTGATCGCCACCGTCTTGCCCTTGATGTCCTCGGGCTTCCTGATGTTCTTGTCGGCAAAACCCATGGCGGACATCGGCGAGGTCTGGAGCAGCACGCCGGTCGCGATCACGGGCGCGCCCTTGATCGCCGCGCGCATCATGGTGGGAACGTCGACATAGCCGAAGTCGGCGGTCTTGGCGGCGACGGCCTGCGTGGTTGCAGCGGAGCCGCGGCCTTCCTGAATCTCGAGCTCGATGCCTTCGGCCGCATAAATGCCCTTGGCCTTGCCGTAATAGAACGGCGCGTGCTCGCCATAGACGTACCAGTTGAGCATCAACACGACCTTGTCGGCCGCCTGCGCCGGCATGGCCGCGAACATCATCAGCGCTACTGATGCAGCTCCAATCAACCGCTTCATCGTCACTCTCCCTTGCCGTTTTGTTGCGTCGGCCGTTGGTGGCCGTTCGTTGTTCGAGTTAAGAGGCGAAAATCACGTCTTCGCGCTGGCTGACATGCCAGGGAATGACCAGCTTCTCGATCCGGTCGACGATCCAGAACAGGACCACGCCGAGCAGCGCGAGGATCACGAGGGCCGCAAACATCGTCGGCAGGTCGAAGGTGCCGATCGAGCGCTGCATCACGTAGCCGATGCCGGAATTGGAGCCGACGAACTCGCCGACGACGGCGCCGACCACGGCCAGCGTCACCGACACTTTCAGGCCGGAGAAGATCGCGGGCAGCGCATGCGGCAGGTTGACCGCGCAAAACACCTGGAAGCGGCTGCCCTGCATGGCGCGGGCGAGATCGACCATGTCGGGGTCGACGGATTTGAAGCCCTGCACCGCCGAGACCACGACGGGAAAGAAGCCCAGCAGGAACGCCGAGATCACTTTCGGAATGATGCCGAAACCGAACCACACCACGAACAGCGGCGCGATCGCGATCTTCGGCACCGACTGCGAGAACACCAGCAGCGGATAGACGTAGCTCTCCACCGTCTTCGAGCCCGCGATCAGCATCGCGACGGGGATGCCGAACAGTGCGGACAGCAGGAAGCCGCAGACGGTCGCATAGGTGGTCGGCCAGGACTGCCTCAGCAGTTCCGGCCATTCGGTGCGCAGCACGGCGACGACGTCGAGGGGCGACGGGATCTGGTAGGCGGGGATCTTGAACAGCCGGATCGCAAGATCCCAGGCGACGACGATGAAGACGAGGAACAGAAACGGCCGCACCCAGGCCGCGTTCAGCATCTTGGACACCGCGCCTTGCGGCTTCAATTCAGCCACGTCTCACTCCCGGCATTCTTGTTCGTCGGGGGAGAAATTAACCCGTTGGATAAATACTGTCCAGAGCTTTCCCTGTGACGTTTTGCGGCGGTTCCGGGGAGTTGGGGCATGAGCGATCGCCACACCCACGGTGTCATTCCCCGCGAAGGCGGGGAATCCGGAACGGCGCGGCTTCTCCGTACCCACCAGCGGCTCTGGAATACTGGATTGCCCGCCTTCGCGGGCAATGACTGCGGAAAGTTTGGAAACAGCAGTCGGCAACGACCAATGAACGCTAAACCGTCTGCGCCACCGCGGTGCGCGACTTCGGCGCCTTGGCAATCTCGAACAGCGCCACCGACTGTCCCGTGAGCGCGGCCAGCACCAGGCCGACCATGTGCGACAGCCGCTCGTCCTTGGCTTTCTTGTCCAGGAGATCGCGGCCGAAGATCACGCTGAGCGTTGCCGAGTTCGAGAGATAGAAGAAGCAGAGCCCTGCGATCGAGATGTAGAGCTGCACCGGATCCACCGCGACCTGGAAGTCGCCGCTGTCGACGCCGCGCCGCACCACGGTGCGGATCATCTCGACGAAGGGCGAGTGCATCGACTTGACCTTGGTCGATTTCTTCAGGTGTTTTGCGCGCGCGAGGTTCTCGGTCTGGAGCAGCGACAGGAATTCGGGATTGCGCAGGAAGTAATTCCAGGTGAACTCGATCAGGCGACGGATCGCTTCGGGCGGATCGAGATGCTCGAGATCGAGCCCCCGCTCCTCGCTGCGGATCTTGTCATAGGCGCCTTCGAGCACCGCGAGATAGAGTTCGTCCTTGTTGCCGACGTGGTAGTACAGCATGCGCTTGTTGGCGCCGGCCTTGGCCGCAATGCGGTCGACGCGGGCGCCGGCGAGCCCGTGGGCCGAAAACTCCTGCTTGGCGGCTTCGAGAATGCGCAGCCGCATCCCCTCGGGGTCGCGCTGCCATTTCAGGGTTCGCTTTGCCTTTGCTGCCGCCAAACCGGGTGCTCGCTGGGTGGTCACAAGACGCATGTAACATGCGCACAAGCGTTTGAGAACGATCTCGTGCCCCGGACGCAAGCTTCGTAGGGTGGGCAAAGGCGCACTTGCGCCGTGCCCATGTCTTCCAACCAAGTCAGCAAGACGTGGGCACGCTCCGCTTTGCCCACCCTAGACCGGCGCCGCTCAATCCACCGGCTTCGGCGAACGCTCCAGCAGCACGGTCTGGATGCCGCAGGTGCCGGTCCGCACCGTCATGATCCGCGTACCCGGCTTGCGGCCGTTGCGCACCTCGGTGACGTCGAGGCCGGCAGCGATCAGGCGGGCGCGCGTGGCGTCGATATCGGCCACCCGCCAGCTCAGGCCCCAGAGACGGTCGTGCTGGGAATCGCCACCCGCCACGGGACGGCGCACCACCTCGACGACGAGATCGCCGCAGCGGAAGAACATCAGCTGCCCCCAATCCTGGTGCGAGCGGTCGAGCGCGAGATCGAGGCCGAGCCGCGCGCCATAGAGCGCAGCGGCGCGGTCGGAATCCTCGGTGGTGATCACGACGTGGTCGAGCCCGTCGATCGGCGCGGCGTCGGTCGCAGCAGACAGCGGGCGCTCCTCGGCGAGCTCGAGGAAAAACATGCGCACGCCGCGCGTCCATTCGGTGGCGGCGCGCGTGCGTTTCCAGTGCAGGACCGCGCCGCTCTCGACGTCGTTGCTTTCGACCTCGGCGACCGGATCCGGCCTCAGGGCCACCCGCTCGAGCCGCCGATGCATCTTGCCCATGTCTGCGACACGAAAGCACAGGCTGGCGAGCACGCCCTCGCGGTCGTCGAGCAGCGCGCGGATCCGGTCTGCCGCAACGTTGAAACCGCTCGGCGCCATCAGCTCGATCGTCATGTTCTGGAGCGTGAACAGCACGCGGTCGGCGCCCTCGCCGGAATTCTGCCAGGCCGGCGTGCGCCCCAGCAGCGTCTGATAGGCCGCCTTGGCTGCACCGATATCCCTGACCAGAGCGACGACGTGATCGAGGCCGGTGATCATATTCCCCCCTTGCGATCGACCCGGAACCATAGTCCGAAAGATGGCGTTTGTCCGGGCTTGGCATGGACCGGCGATGGTCGTATTCCGGCACTATGCCGACCTCAAGCGCTCGGGCGGCAGTTTTGCGAATAATTTCAGCGTCCCGAGGGCGGAACCGGTGTTAGAGTAAGCCCGCCGGCCGGGACCACCCAGCGCATCACGGACAAGCAATGCAGGCTCTCTTCATCGGACAGACCTATATCGACGTCGTCTTCATCACCGACCACATGCCGACCGGCGACGAGAAGCACGTGGCAACCGACTACGCGGTCTCCTTCGGCGGCAATGCGGTCACGGCGGCGTTCTGCTGCGCCAAGCTCGGCATCGTGCCCGATCTCATCGCCACCGCGGCCAATGACTGGCTGGGGCGCATGTTCCAGGACATGTGCGCGAAATACGCGATCTCGCTGCACGGGCGGAAGGTCAACCAGTCCTCGCTCTCCTTCATCATGCCCAAGGACGGCAAGCGCGCCATCGTCCGCTGCCGCGACGACGAGCACATCCATCCGTTCCCGATGCTCAATCTCGGCGGCTGCCGCGCGCTGCACATCGATGGCCATCAGCCCGATGCCGCGATCCACTACGCCAAGGTGTGCCGCGAGGCCGGCATCCTGACCTCGCTCGACGGCGGCGGCCTGCGTACCAACACGCATGAGCTGCTGGAATTCATCGACGTCGCGATCGTCGCCGAGCGCCTGTGTGAGCAGATGGATCTGACGCCGGAGAAGATGCTCGATTACCTCAAAGGCCGCGGCTGCAAGATCGGCGGCGTCACCATGGGCGAGAAGGGTCTACTTTGGTACGACGAGACCGGGACGGTCCAGGTCATGCCGGCGATGCCGATCCCGCGCGAGCGCGTGATCGACACCAACGGCGCCGGCGACGTCTTCCACGGCGCCTATGTGTATTCCTACCTCGCCCATCCCGGCAAAAGCTGGCGCGAGCACTTTGATTTCGCCCGCGCCGCCTCGACCTTCAAGATCCAGCGCCTCGGCAACGAGGCCGGCCTGCCGACCCTTGTGGACATCGCCAAAGTCAGGCACGAGTTCGAAGTCAGAGTGTAGACTTCGAAGAGGTTCGTTATGGGGCGCGTCTTCATCGCCGGCAGCATCAACATGGATGTGGTGGCGACCGCCGATCGCCATCCCAGGGTCGGCGAGACCGTCGCCGGCCGTCAGGTGCTGTATTTTCCGGGCGGCAAGGGCGCGAACCAGGCGGTGGCGTCGTCCAGGCTCGGCATGAAGACCACGCTGATCGGGCGGCTCGGCAAGGATGCGTTCGGGGCTGAGCTGCGAACGTTCCTCGGCGCCCAGGGCATCGATCTCGGCTCCGTCCGCGACGCCGACACGCATAGCGGCACGGCCATCATCACGGTCGCGGCGTCCGACAACACCATCGTCGTCATTCCCGGCAGCAATGCGCTGGTCAGCGCCGACGACGTCGCAGACGTCCCGCTGGCGAAGGGCGATGTCGCCGTCAGCCAGTTCGAGATCCCGCTGCCGACGATTGCCGCCTTCTTCCAGCGCGCGCGTTCGGCCGGCGCGACGACACTGCTCAACCCCGCACCGGCGCAAAAGATGTCCGGCGAGCTGCTGGCGCTCGTCGACATTCTCGTGCTCAACGAGACCGAGCTTGGATTCCTCGCAGGCGTGGAGCTGTCCGAGAGCGACGAAGCCGCAAAGATCATTGATGTCGCGAGAAAACTTCAGGCGCGCGGGGATCAGACCATCTGCATCACGCTCGGCAAGCGCGGCGTGCTGGCCCTGGCTGCCAGCGAGGAATTTGCCGTGCAGGGGCGCGTCGTGAAGGCGGTCGACACCACAGGCGCCGGCGATTGCTTCGTCGGCGCACTGGCATCGCAGCTGGCGGAGGGCATGCCCTTGCGTGCCGCGCTCGCCTTCGCCAACGCGGCCGCATCGATCAGCGTGCAGCGCATGGGCGCAGGGCCCTCGATGCCGACCGCGACGGAAGTTGCGGCTGTCGTCAGCGCGAGCTGATCAAGCCAGCGCGCTTTTCAGATCAAAACTTTCATCCGCCGCCTGCTCCGGCGTGATCGAGCGATCCATGCCCTGCAATCTGCGGCCGAACATGTGATCGCCGGCGCGGTTGACCGACTCGATGCCGAGCAGCTTCTCGCCCTTGTAGCAGAATGCCGAGAACGCCTTGTTCGCAGGGCTGCCGCGCAGCACGACGCGGTCATAGCCGGTGGTGAGACCCGCCATCTGGAGCTTGTCGTCGCCCTGGTCGCTCCAGAACCAGGGATGGCCGTCATAGGCCTTCCTGTCGCCGGTCAACCGCGCCGCGAGGCAGCGGGCGTGATCAGTGGCGTTCTGCACCGATTCCAGCCGCAGCGATCCACCGAAGCGCGGACTGGCGAACAGCGCACAATCGCCGATCGCGGAGATATGGGGGTCAGCCGTCGACAGATATTCGTCGACGATGATGCCGGCGGCGACCGGCAGCCCGGCCTCGGCCGCGAGCTCGATGTTCGGCAGCACGCCGACGCCGACCACGACGAGGTCGGCGGGCAGATGCCGGCCGTCGCTCAAGGAGATGCCGGTGACCTTGCCGCCCTCGGCCTCGATTGCAGTTGCCTGCACACCGAGGTGAATGCGGATGCCGGCCTCGCGATGGCGTTCTTGAAAATACTCCGAGACCTCCGCCGTCACCGCGCGCGCCATCACGCGCGGAGCGAGCTCGAGCACGTCGACCTCGAGGCCCTTGATGCGCGCGGTGGCCGCAAATTCGAGGCCGATGAAACCGGCGCCGATCACCACGACCCGCGTCTTCGACGGCATGATTTTTCGTAGCGCCTCGCTGTCGTCGAGGATCCGCAAATATTTCACGTCGGGCAGATTTGCATTGGGCAGATCAAGCAGGCGGTTGCGCGCGCCGGTCGCCAGCACGAGGTGGCCGTAAGCCAGCGCCTCGCCGGATGCGAGGTGCACCTTGCCCTCCGAGCGGTCGATCGACACCGCGCGGCCCGCGATCAGCTCGATCTTCTGGTCCTGGTAGAATTTTTCGGGCCGGAACATCAGGCTCTCCGGCCCGGCCGAACCCTTGATGTAGGCCTTGGACAGCGGCGGGCGTTGATAGGGCAGATGCGCCTCGTCGTTGATCAGGCAGATGCGATCGGAAAAGCCCGCCTGGCGCAGGGATGCCGCGACCTGGTAGCCGCCATGGCCGGCACCGACAATGACCACCGGACCGTCCGTCATTGGACAGCCCATTTCCGCAAGACACGAGCGTTACCCATGTCGTCTCCTCTCCCGCTAAATCTGGCTTGGCTCGCCCAGGAGGAGCCGGCGCTCGTGTCCGTCCCTTGGCAAAGGCAGCTCTATTTGAGCCTATCGTTCCGCCCGGCGCAAGGGCGGCGGCCGGGGATTGTCACCCCTCGCCTTCTGCGATTTAGTTGCAGCAACGACCTCATGCCGGGGATTTCCAGGATGCCAGCTCCCGTCTCAAAACCCGATGATCCCGCTTTGCTGCGGATCGACGGCCCGATCGCGACCATCACCCTCAACCGCCCCACCGCGTTCAATTCGATCAACCTTGCGATCGCGCAGAAGCTCGAGCAGCTCGCGGCCATCATCGAAGGCGACGACGCCATCCGCGTCGTGGTGCTCGAAGGCGAAGGCCGCGCCTTCTCGGCTGGCGGCGATCTTCAGACCATCGGCGCTGCGGCCGAAGCCAATACCGTGACGCCGGTCGTCGGCGAGCTGCTCAAGCACTATCACGCCTTCATCGAGATCATCCGGCGCATGCCGAAGATCTCGCTGTCGAGCGTGCACGGCTCGGCGGCCGGCGCCGGCATGGGCCTCGCCTTCGTCACCGATCTCTGCATCGCCGCCGACGATGCCAAATTCACGCCCGCTTACGCCAAGATCGGCGTGTCGCCGGACGGCGGCTCGACGGTCGGCATCGTCGGCACGATCGGCTCCCGCCGTGCGCTGCAGATCTTTCTTGCCGAGGATAATTTTACGGCGCAGCAGGCCTACGAATGGGGTCTCGTCGTCAAGACCGTTCCCGCGACCGAGCTGAAGGCGGCGACGCGACACCTCGCCGAGCGCCTCGCGCAGAACGCGCCCGCCGCGATCGCCGGCACCAAGTCCCTCGTGTACCAGGCCACGACCACGCCCGTAAAACAGCAGCTCGATGCCGAGGAGCACAAGATCATCATGGCGATGAACACGGAGGAGTTTCGTGTGGCCGTGAAGAAATTTACGAGCAAGTCGAAGTGAGGCCCACGCGCAATTTCTACGGCCTCCGCCACGGCGCGACCGACTGGAATCGTCAGGGCTTGTTCCAGGGCCGCACCGACAACCCGCTGAACGAGGACGGTCTCAAGCAAGCGCACGAGGCTGCGGAAACGCTGCGCGGCGTCGGCATCAGCCGCATCGTCGCAAGCCCGCTGGTGCGCGCGGCGCGAACGGCCGAGATCATCGCGGATGCGATCTCGGTGCCGCTCACCATCGACGACGGCATCATCGAGTTCGATTTCGGCAGCTTTGAAGGCCTGCCCGTCCGCGACCTCATGGTCAGGCACGGCGTCAACTCGGCGACGGGCCTCGTCTCGATCCTGCCCGCCGACGGCGAGAGCTGGGACGCCATGACCGAACGGTCGCTGGCTTGCGTCTCCGCGTGGCTCGACCGTCATCCCGATAACGACCTCCTGTTCGTCTGCCATGACGCGGTGATGCAGGCGATGGCGAAGTCGCTGTCCGGCAGCTACTTCAAGAACAGCCACGGCACGCCTTTCCGCTATGTGCGGGAAGCCGCGCAATGGCGCGTCGAGCAAATCGTCATTGAGGACAGATGTAGCCGACGCCCGCCGGCGACTTGAAGCAGCCGACCGACTCCGGCAGCACGTGCCGCGGCAGCCACAGCACCACGCTCGGGAAGTAGATCGCGAACGCGATCGTGGCCAGGAACACCAGATAGATCGGCAGTGCGGCGCGCAACGCTTTTGCGAAACTGATGCCGACGAATTTCGAGGCCATCAGCAGTACCAGGCCGTAAGGCGGCGTGATCAGGCCGAAGGCGAGCGTGGCGATCAGCACCACGCCCATATGCACCGCGTTGATCTCGCCAGCTTCCGTCAGCGCGTTGACCAGCGGCATGAAGATGATGATGGTCGGCACCGGCTCGATGAAATCGCCGACGATAGTGAAGAGCAGCACCATCAGCAGCATGATCAAATGCGGATCGTTGCCGGCGATCGAGGTGATCATTTCGGCGATGTAGGTCGCACCGCGCAAATAGGCGAGCATCCAGCCGAAGGCGTTGGCGGCGCCGATGGTGATCAGCGGCAGCGAGAAAATCAGGCCGGCGAGGCAGAAATCGTAAGGGATCTTTTTGATGTGCCCGCGGTTGAGCGCGGGAATCACGACGAGAATGATCCAGACCACGGCGACGACGCCGGCTTCGGTCGGCGTGAACCAGCCGGTCAGGATGCCGCCCAACAGGATGACGGGGATCATCAGCGGCAAGGCGGCATCGCCGGCCGCGAACACCACCTGCCGCAGCGGCGCGCGCGGCTTGCGCAGGCCGGAGGGGCCGAAGAAATAGCAGTAGATCATCAACCCGAAACCGATCATCAGACCCGGCACGACGCCCGCCATGAACAGGCCGGCAATCGAGACGTTGCCGACCGCGCCATAGACCACGGCGGTGATGCTGGGCGGCACCAGTGCGGCAATGGTCGAGGCGGAGGCGATGATCGCGGCGATGAAGGCGGGCTCGTAGCCTTCGCGTTTCATCGGGCCGCCCAGCGCGCGGCTCATCACGGCGACGTCGGCGGTGGTCGAGCCCGACATTTCCGAGAAGAACATGCTGAAGACGACCACGACCTGCGACAGCCCGCCCCTGATATGCCCGACCAGAGACACTGAAAGATTGGCTATTCGGACCACCACATTGGCCGAGCTCATGAGCTCGCCGACCAGGAGGAAGAACGGGATCGCCAGCAGCGCCTCGGAATCGACGCCGTCGAAGATCTTCTGGATGATCGCGGCGAGCGAGACGTCGGACAGGAGCGCACCGATGAACACGCCCGCCATCAGCGAGAACGGCACGGGCACGCCGAGATAGCCGAACGACAGGAAGCAGACGGTCATCAGTGCGAGAACGATGGGTGCGCTCACGGCTGCGCCCTCATCTGCGCCTCGGTGACAACGGGCGCGCCATCCTCCTCGGGCGGCTCGGGATGGTCGAAGCCGTTGCGCAGGCCATTGACGAGCTGCTCGATGGTGAACAGGCCGATCAACACGCCCGACAACGGGATGATCGCATAGAGCGAGGCGATCGGCGTGCCCGAGGGCAAACGGAAGCTGCCGAACCCACGCAGATAGTTCTGGTAGCCGTACCAGATCAGGCAGAACGCAACCCCCAGCACCACGACCCGAATGATCACCTCCACGACCAGCCGCGGCGTGCCGTGCATCGCCTCGGAGATCGCGGTGAGATAGAGGTGATCATTGCGACGCGTCGCGGCCGCCGTGCCGATGAAGATCGCGTAGATGAACAGCGTCGACGTCACTTCCTGAAGCCACAGCCAGGGATGGCCGATGGTGCGGGTGACGATGTCGGCCGTGACCGACAGCGAGAAGCCGAAGCAGAGCACGCCGCACAGGATCATCAGCGCAAGCTCGAGCCAGTCGAGGGAGCGCCATTTCAGGTGGCGTTGGCGGTGCACGAGCAGTTTGTCGGCGATGGGCATTCAATATCCTCGTCGTCGCGACCTAGGAGAAAGGATGTCACCTGAACGGCGGCTGCTGATGGTTGGACCTCTCCCGCTTGCGGGAGAGGTCGGCGCGGAGCGCGGGGTGAGGGTTCTCTCCTCATTGGGAATCTCTCCGCGGAGACACCCTCTCCCCGACCCTCTTCCGCAAGCGGGAGAGGGAGCGCACCATCTTCCGTCGCCTAATTGATCGACCGGATCAGATCCTTGATCTTCTCGGCGTGCGGGCCGAGTTCCTTGGCGAGCTTGTCGAGATTGGGGTCGGCGATCGCCGCGAAGGTCTTCTTGTCGACGTCCTGTACGACCTTGACGCCCATCTTCTTCAGCTTCTCCGCCGCCGTGCGTTCCAGCTCGAACGCCTTCGCCGGCTCCTTGGTGCTGACCTCATTCGCCGCAGCCTGCACCCACTGCTTCTGCTCAGCCGACAGGCTCTGCCAGAGCTTGTCGGAGATGAACACCAGCGCGTTGTTGGCTTCGTGCTCGGTGATGTTGAGGACGGGCGCCACCTCATAGTGCTTGTTGACGAGGTAGACGTTGATGCTGTTCTCGGCGACGTCGACGACGCCGGTTTGCAAGCTGGTGTAGACGCTGCCGAACGGCATGTGCACGGTCTGGGCGCCGTAGGCCGGGAACATGGTGTCCTCGGTCGCGGTCGCCTGGACGCGGACCTTCAGGCCCTTGACGTCGCCGACATTGTGGATCTCCTTCTTGGAGTACATGTGGCGTACGCCCTGAGAGCCCGTCGCGATCACATGCAGGCCCTGCGTGGTCTCGTCGATCATGGTCCTGAGCGCTTCGAACACGCGGGGATCGGCCAATCCCTTGATCACGTGGTTCTCGTCGCGGAACAGATAGTGCAGCGACATCACGCCCGCCTGCGGCGAGATCGTCGCGGTGTTGGCTGACGAGATGATCGCGAACTCGACGTCCCCGGCTTTCACGAGCTGGAGCACCTGCGGCTCCTGCCCGAGCTGGGCGCCGGGATACTGGTCGATGATCATGGTGCCCTTGCTCAATTCCTTGAGCTTTTCGGCAAAGAGGTCGCCCGCGATGGAATAGCCGGTGTTGCGTGGCTGGTCATAGGCGAAGCGATAATGCTTCACCTCCTGCGCCCCGGCTTCCGTGACGAAAAGGACGGCGGCAATAGCCACCAACCCACGCATGGATCGTGCAATCATCGTTTCCCCCTGTTTTATCGCCCGCCGCTTCGGCGGTCTGGGCGTTCGTTCGGGTGGTTGATCACCCCTTCTCGGTCTTCTGCTCAGTCGTCTTGCCAGTCCTCTGCATGAAATCGAAATCGCAGCCCTCATCGGCCTGCATGATGGTCTCGTTGAACAGCCAGGCGTAGCCGCGCCGCGCCTCGTCGGGCGCAGCGGCGGGCTTCAACGCGGCACGCCGCCGCTCCAGCTCGGCGGCATCGACCAAAAGCTCGATGCTGCGCCTGGCCACATCGAGGCTGATCATGTCGCCGTTCTTCACCAGCGCGAGCGGCCCGCCGACGGCGGATTCCGGCGTGATGTGCAGCACGATGGTGCCGAACGCCGTGCCGCTCATGCGCGCATCGGAAATGCGCACCATGTCCTTGGTGCCGCCGCGCGCGAGCTTCTTCGGGATCGGCAGATAGCCCGCTTCGGGCATGCCGGGCGCCCCCTTCGGGCCTGCATTGCGCAGCACCAACACGTCATCGGAGTTCACGTCGAGATCGGGATGATCGACCCGCAAGGTCATGTCCTCGACGGATTCGAACACCACCGCGCGCCCGGTGTGCTGCAACAGCTTCGGACTCGCAGCCGACTGCTTGATCACGGCGCCGCGCGGCGCGAGATTGCCGTGCAGGACGGCAAGGCCGCCTTCTGCCTTGATCGGATTATCGCGCGGACGGATCGCGTCCTGGCCGGGCACGTCTTCCGCATTGGCGACGACATCGCGCAGCGTCTGGCCGGAGATGGTCTTGGCGTCGAGATCGACGAGGTCGCCGAGCTGCGCCAGCAGTTTCGGCACGCCGCCGGCGTGATGGAAATGCTCCATATAGTGCTCGCCGGACGGCTTGAGATCGACCAGTACCGGCACCTCGCGACCAATCTGGTCGAACGCTTCGAGATCGAGCCGGTGCGGTGAGCGATGCGCCATCGCGGTCAGATGGATCAGGCCGTTGGTCGAGCCGCCGATCGCCTGGAGCACGACCTGCGCATTCTTGAAGGAGGCCGGTGTCAGCAGCTCGCTCGGCTTCGGCCCCTTGGTCTTGGCCATCTCGGCGGCAACCTTGCCGCTGGCCTCTGCGAGGCGGAAGCGTTCGGCATGCGGCGCCGGGATCGTCGCGCTCATCGGCAGCGACAGGCCCATGGCTTCGATCATGCAGGCCATGGTCGAGGCGGTGCCCATCACCATGCAGGTGCCGACCGACGGCGCGAGGCGGCCGTTCACCGCCTCGATCTCCGCGTCGTCCATTTCGCCGGCGCGGTACTTGCCCCAGAGACGACGGCAGTCGGTGCAGGCCCCCAGCACCTCGCCCTTGTGATGGCCGACCACCATGGGGCCGACGGGAATCACAACGGTCGGCAGATCGGCGCTGATCGCGGCCATCACCTGCGCCGGAAGCGTCTTGTCGCAGCCGCCGATCACGATCACCGAATCCATCGGCTGTGCCCGGATCATCTCCTCGGTGTCCATCGCCATCAGGTTGCGCAGATACATCGAGGTCGGATGCGCAAAACTCTCGGCAATCGAGATGGTCGGGAATACGAAGGGCATCGCGCCCGACAGCATCACGCCGCGCTTGGCGGCCTCGATGATCTGCGGGACGTTGCCGTGGCAGGGATTGTAGTCGCTGTAGGTGTTGGTGATGCCGACGATCGGGCGCTCCAGCGCGTCGTCGGAATAGCCCATGGCCTTGATGAACGCCTTGCGCAGGAACAGCGAGAAGCCGGCATCGCCATAGCTCGTCAGCCCTTTGCGCAAACCACTCGTCATCATGCCACTCCATTCACCTTGCCATTGTGGTACAGCCTACCCCTCGATTGTCAATAAGATTGGTCCATATTGTCGCGGCTTCCGGCTTTAAGGTCGGTTTTCGGCACAAATTATTGACAATCCTTGCCTCCCCTGCTCCACAAGGCGGACCGGCCGATGCCGGAGGCTGAGGGCATGTCCGAGATCCGCACCGCTGAGGAAATGCCGGTCCGGCGCGACGATCCTGATGGCGTCGTCGCGCGGCTGGAGGAGGACATCATCTTCGGCCGCCTGCCGCCCGGCGCGCGCCTCACCGAAGACGCGCTGATGTCGCGCTACGGCACCTCCCGCCACTTCGTCCGCCAGGCGCTGGTGGATGCGGAGCGTCGCGGCATCGTCCGCCGCGAAAAGAATGTCGGCGCCACCGTGCGGTTCTATTCGGCCGACGAAGTCCGGCAGATCTACGAGGTCCGGGAGATGCTGACCCGGCAGGCGGCGCTGATGATCCCCCTGCCCGCACCGCAAGGCCTGATTGACGAGCTCTCCGCATTGCAGCAGCAATATTGCGCCAAGGCCGATGCGCAGGATTTGCGCGGCATTCACGAGGCCAACGACGCCTTCCACCTCGCGCTGTTCTCAGCCTGCGGCAACCCGTATCTGGTCAGCTCGCTCCAGGACTACATGAACCTCACCCTGCCGATGCGCGCAAAAAACCTTGCCGACCGCGACGGCCTCGCGCAGTCGCGGCGCCAGCACGAGCTGATGATCGAGCTGTTGAAAGGCCGCGACAGCTGGGCGCTGGCGCAGCTGTGCGTGGATCACATGCAATTCAGCAAGTCGGATTATCTGGCAAGGATTGGCAGCGGGATCTTGCGCTAGCGCATGCGTGTGACGGCACGTTCAGTACCGTCTCAATAGGCCGCGATCCACGCCGGCATCGCCGAAGGCGGCGCAGGCCCTTTTTGGATTCCTGATCAAGTCCGCCCGGACGCGCCTGAACGTTTTGCCGGCCACCTCAGACACTTCAGGGCGGAATTTACCGGTATCGTAGGTCTCGCCATTGCGGGCCTTGATGGCCGCAGAATAGGCATCGATCATTGCCATTGCGGCCTCAGGGCTACCGAGAATCCGGGCGCCGAGTTGAACGCCGCCGGCACCATCGACCTCGTAGCCGACGCATCGTTGCTCCAGCACCACGGATGCGGTGACGAGCTGGTCGAGGAACGCTGCCTCGGCGTCGCTGAGCGCTGCGGCCCGCGCTGGTGCTGGCGCGATCAGCGCGAGCATCGCGACGACTGACAACTTGATTTTCATTGTGGTGATTCTCGAACTGCGATCGCACAAATCGAGAGGCAGAGATGTCAGGAGTGACGTTGATCTACGTCAATGGTCCCCGCGAGCCATCTGCTCGCTGGCGAGCAATGCTTCCCCAACACGTCATTGCGAGCGCAGCGAAGCAATCCAGAGTCTTTCTGCAGAGGGATTCTGGATTGCTTCGCTCTGCTCGCAATGACTTGTGGTGTAGTTGCGGGTCCGGCTGTCACCGTCCGCGCGGAGATCCCCCTCACCCCAACCCTCTCCCCGCAAGCGGCAGGGCAATCGCATATGGCATTTCGTGCGAGCTGAGCGCGCGCCTCGTCCTTCGAGACGACCGCTTCGCGGTCTCCTCAGGATGAGGCTAAGCGGCATTGGTGCCGGTCGAAACGACGGCCGCGCAATCGGTCCTCATCCTGAGGGCCCGCCAACGGCGGGCGTCTCGAAGGATGGCCACAGGGAATCGCTCCCATAGGCGATTGCTCTGCCGCAAGCGCGGAGAGAGCGCACCGCCGCTATGGCAGCAGCTTGAGCTATAGCGTCAAACGTTACCGCTTATTCCAATCGATGATCCGGCTCGCATCGCCGTCGAACTCGAGGCTGGCGAAGGAGCCGCCCTGGAAATGGTCGCCGATCGGGTCGGGCTTCAGCTTGGCCTGCTCGGCCATCGCGTGCGCGACGTGATCCTCGGAACGCCCCGTGGGGCGGTAGCCGAATTCGTAGGCGCGGTGGTTGTCCCACCAGGCGCGCTCGTTCAGGGAGACGCCGTAGAACACTTCGAAATGGATGTCGGGATGCTCGAGCCCGATCTGGCAGAGCTGCACCAGGTCTTCCGGCTTCAGCCACATCGAGATGCGGCGATGGTCGAGCGGCCGCTCGTCGCAATTGCCGATGCGGATGCAGGTCACCTTCAGCCCGTGTTTGTCGGCATAGAGGGCGCCGACCGCTTCGCCGAACACCTTGCTGACGCCGTAGCGCCCGTCGGGGCGCACGGTGACGTCGGTGCCGATCTTGTGGTGGCGCGGGTAGAAGCCGACGACGTGGTTCGACGACGCAAACACCACGCGCTTGACGCCCTTGCGGTAGGCCGCCTCGAACAGATTGTAGCCGCCGATGATGTTGGCCTGGAGGATGTCGTCCCAGGGGCCTTCGACCGAATAGCCGCCGAAATGGATGATGCCGTCGACGCCTTCGCAGATCGCCTCGCATTGCGCGAGATCGGACAGGTCCGCCGCCTTGAACTGCTCGTTCGGCCCAAGGTCCTTTGGCGGGCGAATGTCCGAGAGCAGCAGGTCCGGATAGATCGGCGGGAGCAACTTCCGCAGCCGCGTTCCGATTCCACCCGAAGCTCCCGTCATCAAGATGCGCGGCATGTCTTTCCTCGTCGTTGGTGACCGATTTGCGATCACGTGTCTCTAATGATAGCTGGATTGTCCAGAGGGAACGAAACGAGAGAACCGACATGAATGAGGCATCGTCCCACACCCAGGAGCGGCTAGGCTGGCGGCCGGCGACCTATTACCCCGATCCGGCCATTCACGCCCTCGATCCCCGCTTCGAAAAATACTGGCTGAAGCTCTCGGCGGTGGAGCGGCTGACGACGGGCCTGCGCTGGGCGGAGGGGCCGGTCTGGTTCGGCGACGGGCGTTATCTGCTGTGCAGCGACATCCCGAACCAGCGCATCATCAAATGGGAGGAAGAGACCGGCGCGGTCTCCGTGTTTCGCAAGCCCTCGAATTTCGCCAATGGCAACACGCGCGACCGCCAGGGCCGACTCGTCAGCTGCGAGCATGGCGGCCGCCGCGTGACCCGCACCGAATATGACGGCAGCATCAGCGTGCTGATGGATCAATTCAACGGCAAGCGGTTGAACTCGCCGAACGATGTCGTTGTTAAATCGGACGGCGCGATCTGGTTCACCGATCCGACCTTCGGCCTGCTCGGCAATTACGAGGGCTGCAAGGCCGAGCCCGAGATCGAGCCGAACGTCTACCGGCTTGATCCCGTGACGCGTGAGGCGACCATCGTCGCCGAAGGCGTGCTCGGGCCGAACGGGCTGTGCTTCTCGCCGGACGAGACAATCCTCTACGTCGTGGAATCGCGCGGCGTGCCGAACCGCAAGATCCTCGCTTATGACGTTTCGGCTGACGGAACCAAGATTTCCAACAAGCGCGTCCACATCGATGCCGGTCCCGGCACGCCTGATGGCGTGCGCTGCGACATCGACGGCAATCTCTGGTGCGGCTGGGGCATGGGCGATCCCGAGCTCGACGGCGTCGTCGTGTTCGCGCCCGACGGCGTCATGATCGGCCGCATCGCGCTGCCCGAACGCTGCGCCAATCTCTGCTTCGGCGGCGTCAAACGCAACCGCCTGTTCATGGCGGCGAGCCAGTCGATCTACGCGTTGTATGTGAACACGCAGGGCGCGGTGGGGGGATAGGCTCGCCGCAGCGACGGTGCCGTAAGGTGGGCAAAGGAGCGCAAGCGACGTGCCCACCATCGTGCCGTCGCGGACGAAGACGTGGGCACGCTTCGCTTTGCCCACCCTACGGCACCTCGCATTGCCGAGGCACGTCGACAAAACAAAAAACGCCGGAGCGGCTGTCCGCTCCGGCGTTTCATTTGTTCAGCCGCGAAACCTTACGCCGCGTTGAAGCCGGCGACGGCCTTCACTTCGAGGAAGTCCTCGAGGCCGTACTTGCCCCATTCGCGGCCGTTGCCGGACTGCTTGTAGCCGCCGAACGGCGCGGTGCGGTCGTTGGGCATGCCCTGGAGGTTGACGTTGCCGGCGCGGATCTGGCGGCCGACGCGCTTGGCGTCCTCGACCGAAGCGCCCGTGACGTAACCGGCAAGACCGTATGGCGTGTCGTTGGCGATCTGCACGGCATCGGCTTCGTCCTTGGCACCGATGATGGTCAGCACCGGTCCGAAGATCTCTTCGCGCGCGATCGTCATGTCGGGGGTGACGTCGGCGAAGATGGTCGGACGGACATAGAAGCCCTTGTTGACGCCTTCGGGCAGGCCCGGGCCGCCGGCGACGAGCGTTGCGCCCTCGTCGATGCCCTTCTTGATCAGGCCCTGGATCTTGTCCCACTGGCCGCGGTTGACGACCGGGCCGATGGTGGTGCCTTCGGCGCGGGGATCACCGGCCTTGGTCTTGTCGGCGACGGCCTTCGCGATCGCGGCGACGTCCTTCATCTTCGACAGCGGCACGATCATGCGCGAGGGCGCGTTGCAGGACTGGCCGGAGTTGTTGAACATGTGCATCACGCCGCCGGTCACCGCCTTGGTGAGGTCGGCGCCTTCGAGGATGACGTTCGGCGACTTGCCGCCCAGCTCCTGGCTGACGCGCTTCACGGTCGGTGCCGCGCGCTTGGCCACGTCGATGCCGGCGCGGGTCGAGCCGGTGAAGGAGATCATGTCGATGTCGGGGTGCTCGCTCATGGCAGCACCGACCTCGGGGCCGAGGCCGTTGACGAGGTTGAACACGCCCTTCGGCACGCCGGCTTCATGGAGGATTTCCGCAAAGATCAAAGCCGAGGTCGGGGTGAACTCGCTGGGCTTCAGGATCATGGTGCAGCCGGCGGCGAGCGCGGGCGCGACCTTGCAGGCGATCTGGTTGAGCGGCCAGTTCCAGGGCGTGATCATGCCGACCACGCCGATCGGCTCGCGCAGCACCATGGCGGTGCCGACCGGCTCCTCGAAATGATAGTTCTTGAGCACGTCGAGCGTGGTCATGAGATGGCCGAGGCCGGCGCCGGCCTGGAGCTTCTCCGCCATCGGCAGCGGCGCGCCCATCTCGTCGGAGACGGCGGCTCCGATCTCCTTCAGACGGCCCTTGTAGATCTCGATGACCTTGGTGAGCAGCGCGACACGCTCGTCGCGGCTGGTCTGCGAGAAGGTCGCAAAGGCGCGCTTGGCAGCGGCGACCGCCTTGTCGACGTCGGCCTTGGAGCCCAGCGCAACCTCGTACATCGCCTCTTCCGTCGCCGGATTGACCACGGCGGTCGACTTCTTGACGGCGGGATCGACCCAGGCGCCGTCGATGTAGAATTGCATGCGATTGACCATCGTTAACCTCTTCTTGGGGGCATGGTGGGGGCGTTTCGGCAGGCATCCTTGCACGAAAGCGCCGGCAGTTGAACCCGCCATATGCGGGGCCAGCGTTGCGGCGGACAGAGCTTATATGAGCCGATGGCGGGAACACGGCAAGGCGGAGCAGCCGTCATTCCGGGGCGCGCATTATCGCCCCGGTTACTTTCGCTACACCGCCATCTTCCGATGCAACACCGGCGCGCCGGTGGTGAGGCTTTCCGCCGCATCGATGATGGCGTTGGCATCGATGCCGTGGTGCCGATACAGGTCAGCAATCGTGCCGGTCTGGCCGAACTGCTCGACGCCGAGCGCCTCGACACGATGGCCGCGGACGCTGCCGAGCCAGCCGAGCGCCGACGGATGCCCGTCGATCACGGTCACGATGCCGCAGTCGCGCGGCAGCGGCGCGAGCAGCTTCTCGATGTGGCTGAGATGCTGCACACCGCGCCGATCGCGCCGCAATTTTCGTCCGGCGGTCCAGCCCGCATGGAGGCGATCGGCCGACGTGATCGCGAGCAGACCGATGTCGCGCCGGCTCTCGCCGATGAAGCCGGTGGCCTCGATCGCCTCTGGCGCCACCGCGCCGGTATAGGCGATCACGACTTCGGCATTCGGACCCGGCTTCCGCAGCCAATAGGCGCCGTCGGTGATGCCCTGCTGAAGTTCCGGCGTCATGATCCGCTGCGCCTGCTCGATGCTGCGCGTCGAGAGCCGCAAGTACAGGGAGCCGCCCTCGCCCGGATCGCGCTGCATGTGCTCGAAGCCGAAGGCCATGATCACGGCGAGCTCGTCGACGAAGGCCGGCTCGAACGAGGCGAGCCCGTCCTGCGCCATGCCGATCAAGGGCGTTGCGATCGATTGATGCGCGCCGCCTTCGGGCGCGAGCGTGATGCCTGAGGGCGTTGCCGCCACCATGAAGCGCGCATCCTGGTAGCAGGCATAGTTCAGCGCATCGAGCCCGCGCTCGATGAAGGGATCGTAGAGCGTGCCGACCGGCAGCAGCCGCTCGCCGTTGATCTGGTGCGACAGGCCGAGCGCCGAGAGCATGATGAACAGGTTCATCTCGGCAATGCCGAGCTCGAGATGCTGGCCCTTCGGCGAGAAATCCCAGTTGAAGGTGGAGGGAATTTTCTCGCTGCGGAATAAGTCGGCCTTCTCCGCGCGGGCGAACAGGCCGCGGCGGTTCACCCAGGGGCCGAGATTGGTCGAGACGGTAACGTCCGGCGAGGTGGTGACGATGCGCCTGGCCAGCTCGCTGTCGCCGCGCGCGATCTCGTTCAGCACGAGACCAAAGCCCTGCTGGGTCGACATCTGCGGCGCGGGCTTGAACGCGAGCTGCTGGGGCACCTCGACCACAGGCGCGGTCAGCCGGCGGCCGTCCTGGTTGAACGGCACGCGCGCGAGGAAGGCATCGAGCTCGGCGGGAGCTAGCGCGAGGCCCTCGTATCTGTCCCATTCGTGCCCGGGCCGGATGTTCTGGCTCTCGCGATATGTCTCCATCTGCGCGACCGTCATCAGGCCGGCATGGTTGTCCTTGTGGCCCTGGAACGGCAGGCCGACGCCCTTGATGGTGTAGGCGATGAAGCAGACCGGGCGATCGTGGTCGATCTGTTCGAACGCCTCCAGCATGCTCGCCATGTCGTGACCGCCGAGGTTCGACATCAGCGCCAACAGCTCCTCGTCGCTGCGCTTGTCGATCAGCCTCGTGATCGGGCCCTGATCGCCGATCTCGTCGTGCAGATGCTTGCGGAAGGCGGCGCCGCCCTGGAAGCACAGCGCGGCGTAGAGCGCGTTCGGGCAATTGTCGATCCAGCGCTTCAACGCCTCGCCGCCTGCTTCCGCAAACGCCTCGCGCATCAGGCGGCCGTATTTCACGATGACGACGTCCCAGCCGAAATTGCGGAACATGGTCTCGAACTTTTCCCAGAGCCCTTCGCGGACGACGGCGTCGAGTGACTGCCTGTTGTAGTCGACCACCCACCAGGTGTTGCGCAGGCCGTGCTTCCAGCCCTCGGCGAGCGCCTCCCAGATGTTGCCCTCGTCCATCTCGGCGTCGCCGACGAGGGCAATCATCCGGCCTTCGCGGCGATCCTTCATCCAGCCATGCGCCTTGACGTAGTCCTGCACCAGCGAGGAGAACAGCGTCTGCGCGACGCCGAGGCCGACCGAGCCGGTCGAGAAATCGACGTCGTCGACGTCCTTGGTGCGCGAGGGATAGGACTGCGCGCCCTTGAAGCCGCGAAAATTCTCCAACTTCTCGCGGCTCTGCCGCCCGAACAGATACTGGATGGCATGGAATACCGGGCTCGCATGCGGCTTCACCGCAACACGATCCTCAGGTCTCAGCACGTGGAAGTACAGCGCCGACATGATGGTCGCGAGCGAGGCCGACGAGGCCTGATGTCCCCCGACCTTCAGCCCGTCCGAATTGGGGCGGATGTGGTTGGCGTGATGGATGGTCCATGACGACAGCCACAGCGCCTTGCGGGCCAGCGCGGTCAATGTGTCGAGACGGGCGGTATCGACGGGCATGGCAAAGCTCCCGGAAACGAGGCCTCGATGATACGCCTGAGGACAGGGCCAAACTTCTCAATTTTTCGCGCCATACCCTCAAATATTGGGATATTTTACCAATTGAATGCCATTCCATACAGGTTCCATCCCAATGCCCGAGCTCGACGCCATCGACCGCAAGATCCTCGCCCTGCTTCAAAACGACAGCCGGCTGACCATGCAGGAGATCGCCGACAAGGTCGGGCTGTCGGTTTCGCCCTGCCATCGCCGGGTCAAGCTCCTGGAGGAGCGCGGGGTCATCTCGCGCTATATCGCGACCGTCGATCAGAAGGCGCTGGGGCTGCATGTCAGCGTCTTCATCTCGATCAAGCTGGCGCGGCAGAAGGAGGAGGATCTCAACCGCTTTGCGCGGGCGATCTCGAAATGGGACGAGGTCCTGGAATGCTATCTGATGACCGGCAACCGCGACTATCTGCTGCGCGTCGTCGCTGCCGACCTCGCCTCCTATGAGACCTTCCTGAAGACCAAGCTGACCCGGCTCGACGGCATCGCCTCGATCGAGTCCAGCTTCGCGCTGAGCCAGGTGAAGTATTCGATCGCGCTGCCGGTGTGATGGGGGCGGCTGTCACATTGCCGCAATAAACCCCGCCGATGGTCACGGGCGACAGGCACCCTGCCGAAAGAAGGACCCATGACCGCATCCGACCGCACCCCTGAAATGGCCAAACGCGAGCGCATCATCCGGGAAATGACCGACGACCTCGACGAAGAGCTGGAGATGGAGCTTGACGATGCCCGTCTCGACGAGCTGTTGGACGAGACCGATACGCCCGGTGCGACCGTCGATCGCAAGCTCTATTTCCGGGAGCTGCTCCGGCTCCAGGGCGAGCTGGTCAAGCTCCAGGATTGGGTGCAGAGCGAGAAGAAGAAGGTCGTGGTGCTGTTCGAGGGCCGCGATTCCGCCGGCAAGGGCGGCGTGATCAAGCGCATCACCCAGCGTCTCAATCCCCGCATCTGCCGCGTCGCAGCGCTCCCCGCCCCGAGCGAGCGCGAGCGCACGCAATGGTATTTCCAGCGCTATGTGTCGCATTTGCCGGCCGGCGGCGAGATCGTGCTGTTCGACCGCAGCTGGTACAACCGCGCCGGTGTCGAGCGCGTGATGGGCTTCTGCACCGACGCGCAATACCAGGAATTCTTCCAGACCGTGCCGGAGTTCGAGCGGATGCTGATCCGCTCCGGCATCATCCTGGTCAAATACTGGTTCTCGATCACCGACGACGAGCAGCAATTCCGCTTCACCATGCGCATCAAGGATCCGCTGAAGCAGTGGAAGCTGAGCCCGATGGACGTCGAGGCGCGCAGCCGCTGGGAAGCCTACACCAAGGCCAAGGAGACGATGCTGGAGCACACGCATCTGCCCGACTCTCCGTGGTGGATCGTCGATGCCGTCGACAAGAAGCGCGCCCGCCTCAACTGCATCGCGCATCTCCTCAGCCAGATGCCGTACCAGGAAGTCGCGCGCGTGCCGGTCGTGCTGCCACCGCGCGTGCGCAATCCCGACTATCACCGCGGCCCGATCCCGCCGGAGATGTACGTGCCGTCGAAATATTGAGGGTAGCTGCCCGCCGTTAACCTCTCCCGCTTGCGGGAGAGGTCGCGCCGCAGGCGCGGGTGAGGGCTTTCTCCTCTTGGAGAATCCCACTGGGGAGACACCCTCTCCCCAACCCTCTCCCGCAAGCGGGAGAGGGAGCGCACCGCCGTCGCGGCCGCACCGTCACCGCCACGGCTGCACGATGATCTTGGTGTGCGCCTCGGGGTTGGCGAGGTCAGCAAAGGCTTTTGCGACCCCGTCGATGCCGACTTCCGCCGTCACCATCGCGGCGGCGTCCACCTGCCCCTCCGCGATCAGACGCAGCGAGGCCGCGAATTCGTCCGGCGTATAGCCGAGCACGTACTGGACGTTGAGCTCCTTCATGATGCCGAGCATCGGCTCGTTCCTGTCGCTCTCCATGCAGACGCCGACCACGACGATCCGGGCGTCTCGCGGCGCGCCCTCGAACACCTGCTGGAGCAGGCCGGGCACGCCGACGCATTCGAAGATGATGGCAGGCTTCAGCGCCGGCAGCATGGCCTGGAACGGTGGCCGCGCCGCCTTCTCTGCGTCCGACATCTGCGCATGCTCGGCCCAGGTCGCATAGGGCTGCGACACCCTGGGATCGACCACGATATCGGCACCGAGCTTGGCCGCGAGCGCGCGCCGCGCCGGCGAATAATCGGCCGCAATGATCGGGTGCAGGCCCTTGAGCTTCAACGCCGCGATCACCGCGAGCCCGACCGGGCCGCAGCCGATCACGAGCGGCACCTCGCCGCCCTGGATATTGGCTTTTGCCACAGCATGAACGCCGACCGCGAGCGGCTCGGTCAGCGCGGCATGTTCCGGCGCAAGACCGTTCGGTACTTCGAGCAGGAGCGGCTCGCTCAAGATCATCTGCTCCGCGTAGCCGCCGACGAAGTCGTTGGAATAGCCGATGCCCTTGATGCCCTCCGGCGTCAGCAGCGCGGGCAGCGAGCAGACATGCGTCCCCGGCTTGAGCCTGCGTTCAGTGCCGGGGCCGTAGTCGACGATCTCGCAACAGAATTCGTGACCGAACACGACGTCGCGCGACAGATCCATCGGCGGTCGCCCGGTCTTCCTGGCCATCTCCACCATGCGGGGTGCGTGCTGGCGCGCGTGCAGGTCGGAGCCGCAGATGCCGCAGGCGAGCGTCCTGACCAGAACCTGGCCGTTGCCCGGCTTCGGCTCGGCCATCTGGCCAACGACAATCTCACCGTTCCTGAAAATCGCAGCACGCATCCGGCTCCTCCCATTTTTGTTGGAGCCGTTGATAGCACGTAACAGGGCGCGCGAACTTGCGTCAGGGGTTCGGGGAACGCTCTTCCAGCACCAGGAGCTGGGCGCGGCGGATACGCTCGCGATGGGCGATGTAGAGGCCGCTGGCGACGATGAAGGCGGCGCCGGTCACGGTCCAGACGTCGGGCACTTCGCCGAACAGGAAGAAGCCCAAAATGCTGACCCACAGCAGCTGCGTATAGGAGAACGGCGCCAGCACCGAGGCATCGCCGTAGCGATAGGCCAGCACGATGATCCACTGGCCGACGGTGGACGCGACGCCGATCACGATGCCGAACCCGATCGCGCTCCAGCTCGGCGTCTCCCAGACGAACGGCACCATGACGCTGAGGATCGCAACGCCCGTGAGCGCCGAATACGCCATCGTGGTGAGCACCGCTTCGCGCCCGCTCATCATGCGCGTCAGGATCAGCGCCGCGGCCCAGCAGAACGCCGAGACGATCGGGAAGAAGGCCGCGGCATGAAACGCGCTCGAGCCCGGCCGCAGGATGATCAACACGCCGGTCAGGCCGATCGCTGTCGCGATCCAGCGGCGCATCCCGACCTTCTCGCTCAGGAAGACGATCGACAGCGCGGTGACGAACAGCGGCGAGACGAAGCCGGTGGCGGAGGCTTCCGCGATGGGAAGAAACCGGAGACCGGTGATGAAGAACAGCGAGGAGCCGAGCAGCGCCGCGCCGCGCATCAGTTGCAGGCCGAGGCGCTCGGTGCGCATCGCCTGCAACGGCGAGCCCGGCAGCATCACCGGCGTGAACATCAGCGCGAAGGTGACGAAGCGGATCCAGGTGATCTCGATCGACGGCAGACTGGTCGAGAGATATTTCGCGGTGACGTCCGAGCAACCGAGGAAGATCGTCGACAGCAGCACCAGCGCAATGCCCTTGAAGGGATGATCGACGCGCGCAGGCGCGCGGCGAGCCTTCTGCTTCTTCTCCGGCACGGGCATTGGAATACTGTCGAGCCTTGCGGCTGCGGCGGGCGGCGGTGTCACGGCTGGAACCTGGGAAATACGATTCGGGAACGGATGTAAAAAACGACAAATGCGCCGCTTTCACAACTTCCGAAAACAGGATGCCGATATGCGCAGACGTCCGCGCGCGTCAAGACTCCATTAATAATAGGCGCTTGTGCATTACAGCATGGGCAGGCTGCGCGGCTTCGGACCGCGCGGAAACGCCGCATCGAGCGCGGAAATCTCGTCTTTCGTCAGCGCGAGATCGCCAGCGGCCGCATTCTCGCCCGCATGTTCCGCGGACGACGCCTTCGGGATCGCGAACACCGTAGTCGCACGGGTGAGGAAGCTCAGCGCGACCTGACGCGGTGTCGCACGACGCGCGTCCGCAATGCGCGCGAGCACGGCGCCGCCCTTGCTGCGCGCATCCGGAAAATCGTCGTGCCCGAACGGCGAATAGGCGACCACCGCGACGCCGTGCTGCTCGCACCACGGAATCACCGCATGCTCGATTGCGCGCTCCTTCAGATGATAAAGCACCTGATTGCAGGCGATGTTACCCTCGCCGGCAACGTCGAGAATCTCGTCGAGATCGTCGGCGTCGAAATTGGAGACGCCCCAGGATTTGATCTTGCCCGCCGTCACCAGCTCCTCGAACGCGGCGACGGTGTCTTCCAGCGGATAGGACCCGCGCCAGTGCAGGAGATAACAATCGAGACGATCGGTCTTGAGCCGCTTCAGCGAGCGCTCGCACGCCGTGACGGTGCCGCGCCGCGAGGCGTTGCTCGGCAGCACTTTTGACACGAGAAACACCTCGTCGCGTCGTCCCGCGATCGCATCGGCAATGACGAGCTCGGCGTCGCCATACATCTCCGCGGTGTCGATGTGGGTCATGCCGAGATCGAGCCCGCGCTGAAGCGCCGCGATCGCGCGCTTGCGGTCGCCATGGTCGAGATACCAGGTGCCCTGCCCGATGACGGAGACGTTGGCGCCGGTTTTGCCGAAGGGTTTTGCGTTCATGTTCGCTCCGATGCCGCTCTTTCGCTCAGGCAACCACCATCAAGCTCAAGAGTTCAATCCGCCGATGTCCGCGACCAGCACGCTGCCGGTCGAGGACTCCGTGATATAGAGACGATCTTTCTTCGCACCACCGATGGCAACGTTGGTGCAATTCGGCCCCGCGCACGACTTGATCCGCGCGACCAACTCGCCGTTCGGCGCGAACACGAAGACATGGCCAAGCGAGGCGTGGCCGACGAACAGGCGGCCCTTGGCGTCCATGGTCATGCCGTCAGGACCGCTGGTGCCGAACAGCGAGCAGAAGCGGCCGACCTTGGACACGCTGCCATCCTTCATGAACGGCAGCCGCCACACCGCGTTGTCCCGCGTCATCGCGACGAACAGCACCGTCTCGCTGGGGTCGAGCACCAGGCCGTTCGGGCTGATGCCGGTATCGATCAGGCAATCGAGCCGACCGTTCGCTGCGAGCCGATAGACGCGGCCGCTGGGATCGTGCAGGCCGGTCTGGCCCTGATCGGTGAAATAGATGTCGCCATTGGAGGCGAGATGCAGATCGTTGCAGCCGCGAAAGGATTCCGAGTTGCGCGAAGTCAGGATCGGCTTGATGCGCCCGGCATTGGCGTCGAGCTCCATGATGCCGTGCATGTAGTCGGCCACTAGGATGCGGCCGTCCGCGGCAATCTTCAGCCCGTTCGGCCAGCCCTCGTATTCGGCGACCAATGACCACTCGCCGTCTGGCGCGATACGAAAGATGCGACCGAAGGGAATGTCGACGATGTAGAGATGGCCGTCTTTGTCGAACGACGGTCCTTCGATGAAGCTGTCGGTCGGCACACCCGGCCGGTTGGCATCGGCCCAATCCGTCCGCTCGCCCTTGCGGCGGAACTTGTCAGGCATGGCGGAGAAGATCGCGGTCTCGATCAGGCGCGGCGGCGTTTCCAGGTACATCATTGTTTTTATGGGTGTTGATTGGGGAAGCGCGGCACCATAGGGCACAATCGCCGGCACGTCGATTGGGCGCAAGGGATGGCGCTCCACCCTCACTGTCATTCCCCGCGAAAGCGGGGAATCCAGTACGCTGCAGCCTCGCCGCTTAATCACAGGTGTCTCGGCGTACTTGATCGCCCGGTCAAGCCGGGCGATGAGCGGAGTATACAGCGGCGACCGAGAACGTCGTCTCTACCCCGCCGCGCCCGCGAGCTTGGCTTGCTTCGCGGGTGCCACGTCCGTTGTCGCGATCAGGCGCTTCAGCTCCGGGATGCACGAGCCGCAATTGGTGCCGGCCTTGAGCCTGGCGCCGATCTCGGCGGCGGTGCGCGCACCGCCGGCGATGGTGTCGCAGATGGTGCCGCGGCCGACGCCGAAGCAGGCGCAGACGATGGGGCCGGTCGAGGCGGCGCCCTCAGTCGACTTGCCCGACAGCAGCATGCGGCGCTGGTCGTCGGTGACGTGGTCGGCGACGAACAGGCTCTTCACCACCTCCCAGTCGCCGGCGTCGTGCGCGGGGCCGACGAACAGGCAGGTCTCGATGCGGTCGCCGGCGAACGATGCCGCGCGATAAACGCCGCCGCCGAAATCACGATAGTCGGCAACGTCCTCACCGGCGACGCCATCGAGCCAGGCCGGCCAGCGCGACAGATCGGCGTTGTCGGCGAAGAGATAGCCGAAGCCGCCGGCGACCGTGACGCGGGTCCACAGCAGGTTCGGCGGCAGATCGAGCTGTTTGCGCGACAGCGCAAAGCCGCGGAAGACGTATTCATAAGGCGAGATCGCCGCCGGCGTGGCTTTCGATTCTGGCTGGCCAGAGAACGGGTCGGTGTAAGACTGCACGAGCGCCCCGACGCGGCCATGCGAGGCGTTCATCGCGCTCCAGTGGATCGGCGCGAACAGCGTGCCGCGCTGCTGGCGGTCGCTGACGACGACCTTGAGGATGCACTGACCGTAGTCGGTGGTGATGCGGGCATAGCCGTCATGGACGATGCCGAATTTGCTGGCGTCATCAGGATGGATCTCGACGAACGGCTCGGGCAGATGCGCGCCGAGCCGCTGGCTGAGGCCCGTGCGGGTCATGGTGTGCCACTGGTCGCGGATGCGCCCGGTGTTGAGCCGCAGCGGACGCGACGGCCCGGTTTCGCCGCGCAGCGCCGGCACCTCCGGCGCGACGAAGCGGCCCTTGCCGTCGTTGGTGAAGAAGCCGCCGGTCGCGAAGAAGCGTTCGCCCGGAGTCTGTCCTTCGCGCGCCGGCCATTGCACGGGCTTCAAGGCGTCAAAGGCGTCGTCAGACAGCGACGTCAGCGCGCCGATGTCGAAATCGCGGCTGCCATTGTTCTCGAACGCCGAGAGCGCGGCGTGCTCGCGAAAAATGTCGGCGGCGGATTTGTAGTTAAAACTGTCGCCGAAACCGAGACGCTTTGCGGTCTCGCTCAGGATCCACCAGTCGGGGCGCGCCTCGCCCGGCGCTGGCAGGAACGAGCGCTGGCGCGAGATGCGGCGCTCGGAATTGGTCACGGTGCCCGATTTCTCGCCCCAGGCCAGCGCCGGCAGCAGCACGTGCGGGCCGGCCTCGACGGTGTCGTTGGAGAGCACGTTCTCGGACACCACGAACAGCTCGAGCTTCTTCAGCGCTTCGCGCACCAAGTCCGCGTCGGGCAGCGACACCGCGGGGTTGGTGCCCATCACCCAGAGCGCCTTGACCTCGCCGCGATTGATCGCTTCGAACAACTGCACCGCCTTCAGCCCCTCATGGGTGGCGATGCGCGGCGCATTCCAAAACCGGCGCACGCGGTCGATGTCGGGCGGCGTGAAGCCCATGTGGGCGGCGAGCATATTGGCGAGGCCGCCGACCTCACGGCCGCCCATCGCGTTGGGCTGGCCGGTGAGCGAGAACGGCGAGGCGCCCGGCTTGCCGATGCGCCCGGTGGCGAGATGGCAGTTCAGGATGGCGTTGACCTTGTCGGTGCCCTGCGCCGACTGGTTGACGCCCTGCGAATAGAGCGTGACGACGCGCGGCGTCTCGCGGAACATCCTGAAGAAGATGGCGACGTCCTGCTCGGACAGGCCCGTCGCCAGCGCGGTCGCAGCGACGCTGCCGGCGATGCTGCGCGCGCGCGCCAGCGCATCGTCGAATCCCGACGTGTTGCTCGCGATGTAACCCTGGTCGAGCGCACCATTGTCGGCGAGGTGGACGAACAAGCCGGAGAACAGCGCCGTGTCCGTTCCGGGCTTCAAGCCGAGGAACAGGTCGACGTCGCTCGCGGTGTCGGTGCGGCGCGGATCGATCACGATCATCCGCGCGCCGCGGTCCTGCCGGTTCTTCAGCATCCGCTGGAACAGCACCGGATGGCACCAGGCCGCATTCGAGCCGACGAACACGAGCAGATCGGCCTGGTCGAGATCCTCATAGCAGCCCGGCACGGTGTCGGCACCGAAGGCGCGGCGATGGCCGGCGACCGAGGACGACATGCAGAGCCGCGAGTTGGTGTCGACATTGGCGGTGCCGACAAAGCCCTTCATCAGCTTGTTGGCGACGTAATAGTCCTCGGTGAGCAGCTGGCCGGAGAGATAGAACGCCACCGCGTCGGCACCGTCGCGCGCCACGATGTGCTGCATGCGATGGGCGACGTGATCCAGCGCATCGCTCCAGGCGACGCGTTCCAGCACGCCCTTGCAGCGGATCATCGGATAGAGCAGCCGGCTTTCCAGCCCGACAGTCTCGCCGAGCGCGGAGCCCTTGGAGCATAGCCGGCCGAAATTGGCGGGATGGTCGGGATCGCCCGCGATCGCCGCGCCGCCCTTGCCGTCGGGCGTTGCCAGCACGCCGCAGCCGACGCCGCAGTAGGGACATGTCGTCTTGGTGGCGCGGAGCGTGGGATCGATTGCCGTCATATCGAACTGCCTTATCAAGCTGGCTGGTCAAGCCGCCTTGGAAGGACGCGCGAGCGCGCGGCCGAACATCATGTCGGTGCGGATCGCCGCGACCTTGTCGCGATTGCGGATCAGCTCGAGATACCAGAGCGCATCGACGGTATCGCCGATCAGCACCGCGCCGGTGAGGCGGCCGTCGGCGATGACGAGCTTCTTGTAGGAGCCGCGCCTGACATCGGTGAGCACGAGGCTCTCGCTGCCCTCCCCGCCCATGAAGTCGCCGGCCGAGAATACGCTGACGCCGGACACCTTCAGATTGGTCGAGACCACGCTGCCCTGATAGGCGGCAGGACGGCCGGCGAGATGCCGCGCCAGCACCCGCGCCTGCTCATAGGCCGGCTCGACCAGGCCATAGCAGGTGCCGCGATGCTCGGCGCATTCGCCGAGTGCATAGATGTCGGGCGACGCCGTCTGCATCTCGTCGTTGACCACGATGCCGCGGTTGACCGCGATGCCGGCGTCCCTGGCGAGCGCAATGTTGGGCTTGATGCCCGCCGCGAAGATCACGGCATCGGCCGCGATGCGGCTGCCGTCGGCGAGCTCGACCGCTTCGACATGGCCCTCGCCATGGATGCGCGCCGTCGAAGCGTTGAGCAGGATGCGGATGCCCTTGCGTTCGACCAGGGTCTTGAGCAGATCGGCGGCCGGTCCATCGAGCTGCCGCTCCATCAGCCGGTCCATCAGATGTAGCAGCGTCACCGGCGCGCCGGCCTTGGCGAGGCCATAGGCCGCCTCGAGCCCAAGCAGGCCGCCGCCGACCACGACGACGCGCTTCTTCGCCGCCGCAAGGGTGAGCAGCAGATCGACGTCGCGGGTGTCGCGAAAGGTGTGGACGCCGGCAAGATCGGCGCCCGGCACGTTGAGCCGCAGCGGCGTCGAGCCGGTCGCGAGCACGAGCTTGGAATATTCCATGCTCTCCTCGCCTTCGATCTTGAGCTCGCGGCGGCCGGTGTCGATCTCGGTGACGCGATAGCCGTAGCGCACGGTGACGCCGCGATGGCGCCACCAGTCCGCCGGCCGGAGCTCGATCTCGTGCGAGCCGGTCTCGCCGGCCAGCACGGAGGAGAGCAGCACGCGGTTGTAAGCGAGCCGCGGCTCTTCGCCGATCACAGCGACCGCGTAGCGGCCGAGCGAGGTCTTGGCGAGCTCGTCGACCAGACGCGCGGCCGCCATACCGTTACCGACGATGACCAGCGGTTCACTCACGAGGCATCTCCTATTCGGCGGCCTGCGCCTGCGCGCCATAGGCCTCGGACATCATGTAGCCGGACAGCACGCCGTAGGCGTCGGTCCAGGCCGTGGCGAGTTCGGGCGTCCAGGCTTCGCCAAGGCCCTTCTCCAGGGTCCACAGCAAGGTCGCGCCGACCACGGGATAGTGCTCGGCCTTGGCGCCATAGGCGACGTGACGCTTGGCGAGCGCGGAGGCCGCAGGAAGAATCGAGTCCAGGTTCGACAGGCCGCCGACGACGGCGGCAAGCATGCCCATCAGCTTCTTGCGCTGCTCGGTCATGTCTTCGGGAAACATCGCGCGCACGGACGGCGCCACCTCGAACAGGCGATCGTAGAACAGCACGGCGGCCTGCGCGGAAATCGGCGCGACCTTGGCGAAGCTCTGCTGGATGAGGGTGATCTGTTCTGGCGTCATGATGTTCTCCTGTCTGTTTCGGTCTGCCTTCGTCCGCGCCGTTGCGGAAAAAGTTCATGGGTCAAACGTCATCAGAGAGACTTCTCCCCGCGTACGGGGAGAAGCGAGATTCGTACCAAGTATTAGACCCTTGCTTCGGCAAGGCTTCCTGCGCCTTCGCCCTGCGGGCTGCGACGCAGGTAGAACCACCAGGTCAGTCCGAGGCAGGAGGCGTAGAAGGCGAGATAGATCGCGAGCGCGAGCTGCGGTCCTCCCGTCAGCGCGATGGACTTGCCGAAACCGGTCGGGATCAGATAGCCGCCGACGGCGCCGATGGCACCGATAAAGCCGACCGCGGCGCCGCTCTCGATGCTCGCCGTCTTCAAGGCGACCGCGCGCTCCGCATCACCCTTGCCGCGCACCCTGAACAGGTTCTGCTCGCGGAAGATCGACGGGATCATGCGGTAGGTCGAGCCGTTGCCGATGCCCGTCGTCACGAACAGGATCAGGAACATCGACAGGAAGCCGATGAAATCCTTCTGCCCGACAAAGTAGAGCACGCCGACCGTGGCACCCGCCATCGGGATGAAATTCCAGAACGTGATGATGGAGCCGCCGATCCTGTCGGCAAGCCAGCCGCCGAGCGGCCGCGACAGCGAGCCGACCAGCGGCCCCAGGAACGCGATCGCGATCGTGATTTGCGGGAATTGGGTCTTGATCAGCAGCGGAAACGCAGCCGAATAGCCGATGAAGGACCCGAACGTGCCGATATAGAGATAGGCCATGATCCAGGTGTGCTTGCGCTTGACGATCGCGAGCTGGTTCTTCACCGACGATTTCGCCGTGGTGAGGTTGTTCATGAAGAACACCGCGCCGAACACCGCGATCGCGATCGGCAGCACCCACATCAGGCCGGCATTCTGGAGGAAGATGCCGTCGACGGGGCTCGCCTGGAACAGGTTGATGACGGCGAGCGTCATCAGGATCGGGGTCAGCAGTTGCACGCTGGAGACGCCGATATTGCCGCCGGCTGCATTCAGCCCCAGCGCCCATCCCTTCATCCGGTCAGGAAAGAAGAAGGAGATGTTGGTCATGCTCGATGCAAAATTGCCGCCGCCGAGACCGGCGGTCGAGGCGATCAGCAGCATCAGCCAGAACGGCGTGTCGGGCTGGCTCACGAAGCAGGCGAGCGAGAGCGTCGGAATGAACAGGATCGCCGCACTGAAGATGGTCCAGTTGCGGCCGCCGAAGGTCGTCACCGCGAAGGTGTAGGGAAAGCGCATCAACGCGCCGATCAGCCCGGGCACCGCGACGAGCTGGAACAGCTGGTCGGTGGTGTAGTGGAAGCCCGCCTGCGGCAGCTTGGTGGTGACGATGCTCCAGATCAGCCAGACCGAGAAGCCGATATGCTCGGCCACGATCGACCAGATCAGGTTGCGTCGCGCGATAGTCTTGCCAGTCGCATTCCAGAACGCCTCATCTTCGGGGCGCCAGTCTGAAATCCAGGTTGGATTCTTCGTCATTGAGTATCCCTTCTAGGCTCACCGCTGCGTCGTTGCAGGCTCTGCCTCCGGCCACGGAGGCACGCTCCGAGGCTTCACCCCGGTGGCGAGATCACGATGCTGATGGATGATGTTGAGGGACGTCGTCGTTGGCGTCGCGCAAAGGCACTTCAATTTCCGTGCCAGTTGCGCGCACGCTGGAAATACAGAGATTTCAGGATGTTATTCGCATCGCCCGAATTTCTTGCAGGGCTTTTCCGCACGCTAAATTTGCGATTCGCTCAATCCTTGTGCGGCGCACAAGGATTGAGCGGGATGTCGATTAATTAGGCGCGCGCCTCTTTCGCGTTAACCGTTCGTTTACGCGGCCTCGACGAAGCGATGCCGCTCATAGAGGAATTCGAGCACGCGCTGACGGCACTTCAGATAGGTCGCGTTGGTGGCGAGATCGAGCCGCTTGCGCGGGCGCGCCAGCGGCACCTCGAGCACCTCGCCGATGCGCGCGGACGGACCGTTCGTCATCATCACGATGCGGTCGGACAGCAGCACGGCCTCGTCGACGTCGTGGGTGATCATCAGAATGGTGTTGCCGAGCTTCTGATGCAGCGCCATCACCGAGTCCTGCAAATGGGCGCGGGTCAGCGCGTCGAGCGCGCCGAACGGCTCGTCGAGCAGCAGCACCTTCGGCTCCATCGCCAGCGCCCGCGCAATGCCGACGCGCTGCTTCATGCCGCCGGAGATTTCGGACGGGCGCTTGTCCCTGGCATGGGCCATCTGCACGAGGTTGAGATTGTGCATCACCCAGGCATCGCGCTCGGCACGGGATTTGGTCCTGGCAAAGACCTTGTCGACGCCGAGCTTGACGTTCTCGTAGACGGTCAGCCACGGCAGCAGGCTGTGGTTCTGGAACACCACGGCGCGATCGGGGCCGGGCGAGTTGACCTCGCGGTTCTCCAGCAGCACGCCGCCGGTCGTGGCCGTGGTCAATCCTGCGATGATGTTGAGCAGGGTCGACTTGCCGCAGCCGGAATGGCCGATGATCGAGACGTATTCGCCCTTCTCGATCGTCAGGTTGATGTCCTTGAGCACCTCCGTCGAGGCGGCGCCGCGCGTAAAGATCTTGTCGATGTGGTCGAGCTTCAGATAGGCGGTCATGTGCTCTTCTCCCTCAGTTCTGCGCCGTGCCGCGGGTGACGATCTTGCCGAGGCCCGCGATCAGGCGGTCGAGCACGAAGCCGACGATGCCGACATAGAACAGTGCCAGGATGATCTCGCTGATATGCGACGAGTTCCAGGCGTCCCAGATGAAGAAGCCGATGCCGACGCCGCCGATCAGCATTTCGGCCGCGATGATGGCGAGCCAGGACAGGCCGATACCGATGCGAAGACCCGTGAAAATGTACGGCGCCGCCGCCGGGATCATGATCTTGGCGAAGAATTCGAGCGGGTTGAGCTGCACCACCGCGGCGACGTTGCGGTAGTCCTGCGGGATGTTGCGGATGCCGACCGCGGTGTTGATGATGATCGGCCAGATCGAGGTGATGAAGATGACGAAGATCGCCGAGGGCTGGCCGTCGCGGAACGCGGCGAGCGACAGCGGCAGCCAGGCCAGCGGCGGAATGGTGCGCAGCACCTGGAACAGCGGATCGAGCCCCCGCATGGCCCAGACCGACTGCCCCACCAGGACGCCGAGGCCGATGCCGGCGATCGCGGACAGCGAATAGCCGAAGGCGACGCGCTGGAGACTGGCGGACAGATGCCAGAACAGGCCCTTGTCGATGCCGCCATGATCGAAGAACGGATCGAGGATCAGCTCCTTGGTATCCTTGAACACTTTCGACGGCGGCGGCAGCGCCGAGCCGGCGCGGCGGCAGACCAGCTCCCATATCAGCGTCAATAGCGCGATCACGACCAACGGCGGGATGACGCGCACGGCAGTCTCCCGCGCCATGCGCGCGTAGGTCTCGCTGCGCGGCGGGCGTTTTGGTGTCATTGCGACGACCGGTGCGGCAACGGCCGCAGGCGTCGCGGTCTCAACCTCGATCTTGGTGGCAGTCATGTTCATCGTGATCTCTCCGGCTTCGCGAGGACGATGCGGCCGCCCGAGGGCGGCCGCTGGCTCCATCAGACTTCGACGCGCTTGATCGCGAGCGATTTCAGATAGGCCGCCGGATTTTCGGGATCGAACACCTTGCCGTCGAAGAAGGTCTCCTTGCCGCGCGAGGTGGAGGTCGGGATCTCGGAAGCCGCCACGCCGAGCGTCTTGGCCGCATCGCGCCACATGTCCTCGCGATTGACCTTGGCGATCAGCGCCTTGGTGTCGAAATTCGCCTCGTACTTGCCCCAGCGAATATCCTCCGTGAGGAACCAGAGATCGTGGCTCTGGAACGGATAGGAAGCGAAGTCGCGCCAGTACTTCATGATGTGCGGCGAGTTCTCGACCACCTTGCCGGGGATGCCGTAGTCGAACTTGCCCGAGGTGCGGTCGAGCACGTCGTCGACCGGGCAGTTCATCCACTGCCGCTTGCCCATGATGGCGGCGAGCTCGGCCTTGTTCTCGGCCTTGTCGGACCATTGCTGGGCCTCCATCACCGCCATCAGCAGCGCCTTGGCCGCCTTTGGATATTTGTCGACGAAGGCCGCGCGCATGCCGAACGACTTCTCCGGATGCTTGTTCCAGAGCTCGCCGGTCGTGACCGCGGTGTAGCCGATGTTCTGGTGGATCAGTTGCAGGTTCCAGGGCTCGCCGACGCAGAAGCAGTCCATGGTGCCGACCTTCATGTTGGCCACCATCTGCGGCGGCGGCACCACAATGGTCTCGATGTCCTTGTCGGGATCGATGCCGCCGGCGGCGAGCCAGTAGCGGAGCCAGAGGTCGTGGGTGCCGCCGGGGAAGGTCATGGCGGCCTTCACGGCCTTGCCGGAGGCCTTCTTCTTCTCCAGCGCCGCCTTGAAAGCCGAAGCATCGACGCCGAGCTTGAGGTCGGCGTATTCATTGGCGACGGAGATGCACTGGCTGTCGAGATTGAGCCGCGCCAGGATGTACATCGGCGTCGGCTGGTTGTTCTGCGTCACCTTGCCGGCGGAGATGAGGTAAGGCATCGGGGTCAGGATGTGCGCGCCGTCGATGCCGTTGCCTTCCGAGCCGAGCACGAGGTTGTCGCGCGTGGTGCCCCAGGAGGCCTGCTTCTGCACGTCGGTGTCGGGCACGCCGTATTTGGCGAACAGACCCTTGTCCTTGGCGACGAAGAGCGGGCCGGCATCGGAGAGTGCGATGAAGCCGAGCTTGGCGCCCTTGACCTCGGGGCCTGAATCCTGCGCGAAGGCGCCGGCAGGGAAATTGAGCTTGGCGGCGGCAAGAAGTGCGGCGGTAGAGCCTGCCGCCTTCAACAAGTGGCGGCGGCTGAGCCCATTGTCCGGGGGCCGGCGGGTGCGCTTGGTCATGTGTCGTCCTTTGCGTCGTTGCAGAATTGAGTGGCGTCAGTGCACACGAGCAGCCCGTCCGTCCGGCGGCGCCGTCATTGGCGCATGCGAACGCACGACGGGGAGACCCCCGTCTGGTGGCGTCAGCAAATTCGGATGAGAAGTCTCGCGGGACGGCTTCAATGGCGTCGACATGGAACTATTCAAGCTTCGTGCCAAGCCCGACGGACTGAAAACGAACTAATAATCAACATGTTATGGAGATTGCGGCAGGCTGCCGCAGGAGCGCTGCGCACCTGAAATTTGCGACCTGCCCAATCCTTGTGCGGCGCACAAACCTTGGGCAACAGATCAAGCAAGAGGTCGACAATTGCCACGAAGGCAGAGCGGGCAGAGACCCATCCCGTTGATATTACTTCATCTTTCTAACCCAGCCGGCCGGCACGCAACTTGCATTTCCATAACAGTCAACGAAGACTGCGGCTTGCCGCATAGTTGCGGCCTCTGGCGGCTGCATCCGGAAGCTCAACTGCTTCGCGGCCCTCCCCGGCTCAATCCTCGTGACGCGAATCTCAAGGCTTCCAACTTTCCATAGCCCTCGTGCGGCCGGCCAGCCCGCACGGCCAACGACGTTCAGCCGCGCTCTCCCAGAGGGTGTGTCGATCTCACTTACGAAGCAAAAGGAACCATTGATGTCGTATCTCGCGCCTTCGGAATTCGTCACCAAGATGGTGGATGCGGGCGAGTCCAAGATCTTCATGTCCACCCGGGATACCATCATCCGGGCCTACATGGCCGGCGCCATCCTGGCGCTGGCAGCCTGGTTCGCCGTGACGATCAACGTCAACACCGGCCAGCCGCTGATCGGCGCGCTGCTGTTCCCGGTCGGCTTCGTCATGCTCTATCTGCTTGGCTTCGATCTTCTGACCGGCGTGTTCGTGCTCTCGCCGCTCGCCCTGATCGACAAGCGGCCGGGCGTCACCTTTGGCGGCGTGCTGCGCAACTGGGGCCTCGTCTTCGTCGGCAATTTCGCCGGCGCTTTCACCGTCGCCTTCATGATGGCTTTCGTCACGACGTTCGGCTTCACTCAGGACCCCGATAAGGTCGGCGCCGCCATCGGCAATATCGGCGAAGGCCGAACGCTCGGCTATGCCGCGCACGGTGCAGCCGGCATGGCGACGCTGTTCCTGCGCGGCATGCTCTGCAACTGGATGGTCTCGACCGGCGTCGTCGGCGCCATGATCTCGACCTCGGTCCCGGGCAAGGTCATCGCGATGTGGATGCCGATCCTGGTGTTCTTCTACATGGTGTTCGAACACTCGGTGGTGAACATGTTCCTGTTCCCGTCGGGCCTGATGCTGCACGCAAAGTTCTCGATCATGGACTATCTGATCTGGAACGAGATCCCGACCGTGCTCGGCAACCTCGTCGGCGGCCTTGCCTTCACTGGCATGACCCTCTACGCCACGCACGTCATGACCCTGCCGAAGCGCCAGGCCGACAAGGCTGCCAAGCCCCGCGTCGTTGCCTGATCGAATACGTCTCGACAGGGGAGCTTCGCCCGAGCAGGGTGAGGCTCCCCTCTCCTGGTGATGACGATGACCCGCGGACTCCTGATCTCGGTCGGCCAGCACTCCGACAAGGGCCGCAAGCCCGTCAACCAGGATTTTCACGGCGTCCTCGTTCCGGAAGAGCCGCTGCTCAGCCTGAAGGGGATTGCGGCCGTTCTCGCCGACGGCATCTCCTCCAGCACGGTGAGCCAGATCGCCAGCGAGTCGGCGGTCAAGAGCTTCCTGATGGACTATTACTGCACGTCGGAATCCTGGACGGTGAAGACCTCCGCCCGCCGCGTGCTGAATGCCACCAATTCCTGGCTGCACGCGCAGACGCGCAAGAGCCAATACGCCTATGACCGCGACAAGGGCTATGTCTGCACCCTCAGTGCCATGGTCATCAAGGCGACCACCGCGCACATCTTCCATGTCGGCGACTGTCGCGTCTACCGCGTCGCCGGCAAGGCGCTCGAGCAGCTCACCGACGATCACCGCATCATCGTGTCGTCGGAACAGACCTATCTCGGCCGCGCGCTCGGCATCAATCCGCAGCTCGAGATCGACTACCAGAATTTCGAGATCGAGGCCGGCGACACCTTCCTGCTCGCAACCGACGGCGCCTACGAATTCGTCGACGCGCGTTTCATCACCGGCGTGCTCAGCGAGCATGCAGGCGAGCTCGACGGGGCCGCGAAGGCGATCGTCGAGGAAGCCTACCGGCGCGGCAGCGACGACAACATCACCGTGCAGATCCTGCGCATCGATGCGGTGCCGCAGCGCGAACCGGCCGGCATCTTCAATCAGACCTCCGAGCTGCCGCTGCCTCCGCTGCCGGAGCCGCGGACGATGTTCGACGGCTACCGGATCGTCAGGGAGATCCACGGCAGCAGCCGCAGTCATATCTACCTTGCCGTCGATGCCGAGACCGAGGAGCCGGTCGCGCTCAAGCTGCCGTCGATCGATCTGCGCGACAACGCCGCTTATCTCAAGCGCTTCCTGATGGAGGAATGGATCGCGCGGCGGATCGACAGCCCGCACGTGCTGAAGCCGCTGTCAAAGTCCAGGCGGCGCAGCTACCTCTACGTCGCGACCGAATTCGTCGAAGGGCAAACCCTGCGGCAGTGGATGATCGACAATCCGCGCCCCGATCTCGAAACCGTCCGTGGCCTCATCGAGCAGATCGCCGCGGGCCTGCGCGCCTTCCACCGCATGGAGATGCTGCATCAGGACCTCAGGCCCGACAACATCCTGATCGACAAGACGGGCACTGCGAAGATCATCGATTTCGGGTCGGTCAGGGTCGCGGGCGTCGCGGAGGCCGCGCCGCAGGACGAGGGCGACGAAATCCTGGGAACGGTCCAGTATACGGCGCCGGAGTATTTTCTTGGGCAGGGCGGCACGCCGCGCTCCGACATGTTTTCGCTCGCCGTGATCTGCTACCAGATGCTCACCGGAAAACTGCCCTATGGCACGCAGGTCGCCCGGATCCGGCGAAAGTCGGATGTCCGCAGGCTCAAATACCGCCCGGCTGACGACGATCGCAATGTGCCCGCCTGGGTCGATGGCGCACTCAGGCGCGCGCTCCATCCGGATCCCTACAAACGGCACGAAGACCTGTCCGAATTCGTGTTCGAGCTGCGCTCGCCCAATCCGGCCTATCTCGACACGCGGATCACGCCCCTCCTGGAGCGCAGCCCGTTGATGTTCTGGAAGCTGACCTCGGCGGCGCTCGCCTGCGCCGTCGTCGTGCTGCTGGCGCTGCTGCACGCCCGCTGATCGGGAGCGTCGCGCGGGCCCGGCGGTCACCACGTGATCAGCGGAGAGCGATGCAGCCACGCATCGGCGCGCACCTGGTCCAGGACAAATCTCGCAACGTCCTCCCGCGATATGGATCCGCCATGGAAGTCGGACAGATCGGTGAGCGCTCTGACGGCGCTGTTGCCGGACTTGTTATTCAGGATGGAAGGCCGAACGAGAACCCAATCGAGCCCGCTGTCTCTGACGATCGCCTCCTGCCGGTTCTTGTCGACATACACCTTGCGCAAAAGCAGCGGGAAGATCAGCTTGTCGAACAGAAAGCCGCCGTGTCCCGCACTGTCGCCGGCGCCGATGCCCGTGATGCAGATCAGACGCGAGACCTGCTCGGCCTTCATCGCGTTCACGAGCGAACGCGTCGCGGTCGACAAGAGCGTCACTTCGCGAAACGGACTCGCTGGCGTGCCGAGTGCGCTGACGACCGCGTCGCGGCCTTTGAGCGCCTCGCGCAGGGCGGACTCGTCGCGGGCATCGCCGACGACGAGGTTCGCCCCCTTCAGATCACCCGCCTTCTCGGCGGACCGCACGAGCACAGTGACGTCGTAGCCTCGTGCGGCGGCCTGGCTGACGATCAGGCGACCGGTGGCTCCTGTCGCACCAAGGACCAGGAGCTTCGGCGGATCAGGGGCAGTCGAATAGGTCATGACGGAATTCCTTATTGCCGGATTGTGGATTGTGATCAGGCCGAAGCCGCGATCCCGGAAACGAAGTCGCGATAGGTGCGCAGCGGACGGCCCAGGAGCGCGGTCAGACGCTCGACGTCGCCGGCCTCCGGGATCATTCCCTCGGTGAGGAAGCGCTCGCTCATCAGCCGCATGTCGAAGGCCATCCAGCTCGGCATGAACTGCCTGAGGTTCTTCTCGAAGCCGGCGGTATCGTCGCCGGGATAGGCGATCGTGCGACCGAGCACGTCGGACCAGATTGCGGCGGCTTTCGCGCCGGTCAGCGTTTCGGGACCGACGAGATTGATGCGTGCGAGCGGAAGCGGCGCTGCGGCCCGCTCGCGGCGGATGAGCTCGATGGCCGCGATCTCGCCGATATCGCGTGCGTCGATCATGGCTAGGCCCTTGCTGCCGATCGGCATCGGGTAGACGCCGTAGCCGGTCACCACGTCCTTGATCGTGAGATCATTGTTCATGAAGTAGGCGGGACGCAGGATGGTGGCGTTGAAGCCCATCTGCTCGATCATCCGCTCGACGCCAAACTTGCCCGCGAAGTGCGGCACATTCACATAGCGATCGCTGTGGATCACCGAGAGGTAGACGACCCGCTCGACGCCCGCCTCGCGGGCCAGATTGAGCGCGATCAGCGCCTGCGTGAATTCATCCGGGACGACGGCGTTGAGCAGGAACAGGGTCGAGACTCCACGAAAGGCGCCGCGGAGCGCGTCGACGTCGAGCAGGTCGCCCTGCACGACGGTGACCTCAGCCGGGAGGTTGGCCTTGGCAGGATCGCGGACGAGCGCGCGCACATCGGCGCCGCGCTTGACGAGCTGTTCAACGACGTTGCGGCCGATGGTGCCGGTGGCACCGGTAACGAGGATGGTCATGGGGATCACTCCAGGTTGGGGTCAGAAGACACCCCGGAAATTAATGATCCACATACGAGCCGATAGACGGTATATTTGGACAGACCGTCTCATTGGTGGAACAGATGGATTTGCTTGCCCTCGCCGACTTCAACCTCGTCGCCCGCCACGGAGGGTTCGGAAAGGCCGCCCGCGCAACGGGACGTCCCAAGGCGACCTTGTCCCGGCGCGTGTCCGAGCTCGAGAGCAGCCTCGATTTGCGTCTCTTCGAGCGCGGCGGACGCACGCTCAAGCTCACCCAGGAAGGACGAACACTCTACGAGCGGACGGGAGCACTCCTCACCGAGCTCGACGAGACGGCGGCAGCGATCGCCTCGGGCGGCGACAAGCCAAAAGGCAGGTTGCGGATCAGCGCTCCAATGCTCTTTTCGCAAACTGCGATGGGCCGGCTTGCGGCCGGCTTCGCGCTCAGGCATCCGCAAGTCCGGCTCGAGGTCACGACGGACGATCGCTACGTCGACATGATCGAGGAGGGTTTTGACCTCGTGATCCGGGTCAATCCCGATCCGGATGAAAGCCTTGTCGGGCGCATCTTTTTGCGTGACCGGCTGGTGGTCGCGGCCAGCCCCGCACTGAAACGACCGAAGGGCCACCTCGCCGTTCCGGCCGTCGTGCGCGGAACGGGCGACGAGGCTGCAGCCTGGGACATCAGGCGACCAAGCGGCACATCGCGTATCGCGGTCGATCCGGTGCTTCGTCTGTCATCGCTCATGATGGTTCGCGACGCGGTTCGAGCCGGCGTCGGCGCTGCACGGCTGCCTCTGTCGCTCGTCAGTCACGATCTGGCCGCCGGTGCGCTGGTACGCTGGGGCGATGTCGAGGGATCCGACATCGCACTATGGACGCTCTACCCATCGCGGCGATTGCTGAGTGCGCGCGTGTCCGCCTTTCTCGATTATCTGAAGGAAGCCTTCCCGAAGGGAACGCCCGACGAGCTCGCGGCCTACATCGCGGGATGACCGTACATCCCGAGATAACGAGCCCTCACGCCGGCTCCACGGCTTTCACCCCCAGCGGCTTCGGCGCCATGCCGCCGCCCGGCTTGAGGTGGAATTCATAGGTCATCAGGTGCCACTGCCCGCTCGCCTTGCTGCCGTCGGGCATCTCGGGATCATTGCGCGGCACGACCTTGGCGACGAGGTCGTCCTTGACCCCGAACACCACGTCGGAATCGAGATATTTGTCGCCGTCCATGAAGACGTGGGTGATCAGCGGCTCGTAGCCCTTGGCATTGACCAGGAAGTGCACATGAGCCGGACGCATCGGATGGCGCCCGGTCTGCACGATCATCTCGCCGACCGGACCATCGGTCGGGATCGGGTAGCTGCATGGCAGGATGGTGCGGAAGAAGAAGCGGCCATCGCTGTCCGTGATGAAACGCGCCCGCGCCGAGGCGCCGACCTCGTCGTAGTTCGGCTTCTGGGAATCGTAGAAGCCGTCGTCGTCGGCATGCCAGACGTCGACGGGGACATTCGCGAGCGGCTTGCCGTTGAGATCGGTGACGCGGCTCTGCACGAACATCCGCTCGCCGGTCTGGTTGTTCGGCGAGATATCGGTGCCGTGCGCGGTCACCTTGTGCTCGCCGACATAGAACGGGCCGAGCACGGTGGTCTGGGTGGCGCCCTCGCGGTCGCGATGATTGACCGCGTCGACCAGCATTGAGACGCCGAGCACGTCGGACAGGAGGATGAACTCCTGGCGCGTATCGGTGCATTTGTGGCCGGTGCGGGTCAGGAAATCGATGGCATATTCCCACTCCGGGAAGGTCAGACCGGTCCTGCTCACGTAATCGTGCAGCGACTTCACCAATTCCTGGAGCAGGAACTTTGCACGCGGGTTCGGTGCCTGGTCAAAGCTCTTGACGACGGCTTCGGTGAGTTCGGTTTCGTTGAACTGGGTCATGGCGTTTGCCCTCAATTTTTCTCGTTGGCCCCAGGGCGCTCCTTGGAGGCGTTCCAGGGAGCCTACACCAGCCGGCCTATCGGCGTTAAGCGCGACCGGCTTGGAATGAGGCCGTCATTTCGGCTATCAACGCCTGACAAAACTGCCCGGAGGAACTGATGCTCGCCCCCACCCCCGCCTCGCCCGAATCCGTCGGCATGTCCAAGGCCGCGCTCGACCGCGTCGATGCCCATCTGAAGAACCGGTACATCGATGCCGGCCGGTTCCCGGGCACGCAGCTCCTGGTCTACCGCCGCGGCAAGATCGCCCACAGCTCGGTGCAGGGCTTTGCCGATATCGAGCGCAAGGTGCCGGTCAAGGACGACACCATCTACCGCATCTATTCGATGACCAAGCCGCTCACCAGCGTCGCCTTCATGATGCTGGTCGAGGAAGGTCTCGTCGCGATCGACGAGCCCGTCGCCAAATACATTCCGGAGTGGAAGGATCTCGGCGTGTTCGTCGCCGGCACCTATCCCGCATTCCTGACCCGGCCGCCGTCCCGGCCGATGCTGATCGTCGACCTCTTACGCCACACCGCCGGCCTCACCTACGGCTTCCAGCAGCGCTCCAATGTCGATGCCGCCTATCGCGCGGACAAGATCGGCGAAGTCGAGAAATCGGGCACGCTCCAGACCATGATCGAGGCGCTGGCAAAGATCCCGCTGGAATTCTCGCCGGGCGAAGCCTGGAATTATTCGGTGGCAACCGACGTGCTCGGCTACCTCGTCGGCAAGATCTCGGGGATGCCGTTCGAGCAATTCTTGAAGCAGCGCGTTCTCGATCCGCTCGGCATGACCGACACCGACTTCCACGTGCCGGCCTCGAAGGCACACCGCTTCGCCGCCTGCTATTCCGCCGATCCCGGCGGCGGCATGACCTTCCATGCCGGCCAGCGCCGCGAAGGCCTGACGCTCCAGGACGATCCGGCAACGAGCTCGTTCCTCACCCCGCCCTCCTTCATCTCCGGCGGCGGCGGGCTGTGCTCGACGATGGCCGACTATCTCACCTTCTGCCGCGCGCTGCTCAACGGCGGCGAGCTCGGCGGCGTCAGGCTGATCGGGCCGAAGACGCTGGCGCTGATGACGAGCAACCACATTCCGGGCGGACGTTCGCTTCCGGAGGTGTCGCGCTCGCTGTTCTCCGAAGCCACCTACAACGGCATCGGCTTCGGCCTCGGCTTCGCGGTGACCATGCGCCCGGCGGAGACGCTGATCGCCGGCAGCCCCGGCGAATATAATTGGGGCGGCGCCGCCACGACCTCGTTCTGGATCGATCCGGCCGAGGAGCTGATCACCATCTTCATGACGCAGGTGCTGCCGTCGAGCGCCTATCCGCTCCGCCGCGAGCTGCGCAGCATGGTCTACGCCGCGATCGCCGAGAGCAATCTCTGAACAATCGAACCGATTCCGCGGTCATCGGCCGCGGAATCGATACCAGATGCCTTATTTGAGCATCTCCGGCACGATCAGACGCGGCAAGAACAGCGACACGCTGGGCCAGACGATGACCGCCGCCAGCACGAGCAGCATCGGAATCAGCATGATCACCGTGTCCTTCAGGGCATAACGCAGCCGCACGCCGGCAATCGAGCAGGCGATCATCAGGCATAAGCCGTAGGGTGGCGTCACCAGCCCGAACGCCAGCGAGACGATCGAGATGATCGCAAACTGCACCGGATGGAGATCGACGGACTTGGCCAGCGGCTCCAGCACGGTGCCGACGATGATGATCGCCGGGATGGCGTCGAGAAAGCAGCCCACCACCAGAAAGCAGAACGAAATGAAGAAGCCGGCCGCGACGGCGCCCATGCCCCATGTCGAGACGTTGGCCAGCAGCTCCTGCGGAATCTTGTAGTAGGCCAGCAGCCAGCCGAACGCGCTTGCGGTGCCGACGCAGAACAGCGCCACGCCGGCGAGACGCCCGGTGTCGAGCAGGGCCTTGTACAATTCGCGTAGACCCGTCTCACGGTAGAAGAACGCCGAGAGCGCGACGGAATAGAGCACTGCCACGCAGGCGGATTCGGTCGCGGTGAACCACCCGAGCAGAATGCCGCCAACGATGATGAACGGCGTCATCAGCGCCGGTATCGACCGCCAGATGGCGCATCGCATCTCGATCCAGGACGCTTTCGGATAGGTCGGGTAGCCGCGGCGCACCGCATAGATGTGCACCGTCGCCATCTGCGCGCCCGCGATCAGCAGGCCCGGCACGATGCCGGCCAGATACATCGCGGCGATCGAGGTCGAGATCAGCCCGCCCCACACGATCATCAGGATCGACGGCGGGATGACGACGGCAAGCACCGCAGAAACCGCGGTGATGGCGATGGAGAACGAGAGGTCGTAGCCCTCCTTGGTCTGCGCATCGATGAAGATCTTGGACTGGCTCGCCGCATCGGCGGTGGAGGAGCCCGAGATGCCCGCAAAGAACACCGACAGCACGACGTTGATCTGCGCCAGCGATCCAGGCCAGTGCCCGACCATCGAGCGCGACAACGCCACCAGCCGGTCGGTGATGCCGCCGATGCTCATCAGATTGGCGGTGAGCAGGAAGAACGGCACCGCCAGCAGGATGAATGAATTGTAGGCATTGAAGGTTTCCTGCGCGAGCATCATCAGCGACAGGCGCGGCTCGATCAGCAGGATCGGCACACAGGCAAGGCCGAGCGCGAAGGCGACCGGGACGCGGACGACCAGCAGGCCGACGAAAACCCCGAACAGCACCATCGCGGCCTGTCCGGCAGAGAGTACATTGCCGCTCATCGCCCCGCCCCAACCAGAACGCGCATTTCATCGATGATCTGTTCACCCGCGAAGACGATCCACGTGACGCCTGTCACCGGCCAGGCGACGTGGATCAGCCAAAGCGGCAGATCGGCCAACTCAGACGTTCTGTTCCAGGCAAAGCGGGTGAACTCGAGACCGGCCGAGACGAACACCAGCGCCAGCGCCAGCACGCCGAGACGTGCGAGGATCCGTACCGCCGCCTCCGGCCGTCGCGACATCTCAGGCCACACATCAACCTCGAAATGCTGCGCTTCGCGCACGCCGACCATGGCACCGATCATGATCGTCCAGATGAACAGGAAGCGGGCCATTTCCTCCGTCCAGATGTAGGACGGGATGAAGGGTGTGTAGCGTGAGATGATTTGCAGCGTGACCGGAATGACGAGGATGCCGACGCAGGCGGCCAGCAGGAATTCCAGCAGTTTCGCATAGGCCGCCGTGACGCGACGCCACAGCGACGGTGTGGACGGGACAGGCATTTCAGACATGGAGGCTCCGTGCGGCACTCATCCGCCATGTCCGGGCAAGAAGCGGGGCTTGCCCGGAATGTTGTCGGCGGACAGAACGACCTCAGACGACGTTGATCTTCTCGAAGATGCCTTCCGCGCCGATCTCCTTGGCGTAGGTGGCCATCACGGGGTCGGCGAGCTTCTTCATCGCGTCCCGCTCTTCGAATGGGACCCGTTTGAGCTTGCCGGCCTTCTCGAGCGCGTCGAGCTTGACAACCTCCTCGCTCGACTCCAGTTGTCGGCCGTAGTCGCCCGCTTCCTTGCCGGCCTTCATGATCGCGTCCTGCAAATCCTTGGGCAAGGTCTTCAGCGTCTTCACCGAGAAGCAGATCGGCCGGATCGACACCGCGTGCTGGGTCAGGCTGAGATGCGGGGCGACCTCGTAGAACTTCATCGCCTCGACGCCGGCCGCCTCGTTCTCGCCGGCCGCTATCACGCCGTTCTGGATCGCGTTGTAGATTTCGTTATAGGCGATCACCGTCGGGCTCATGCCGACCGCCGCAAAGGTCTTCGACCAGATCGGCGCGCCCTGCACGCGCACCTTGAGGCCCTTGAGATCGGCGAGATTCTTGAGCGGCTTGTTGGCGAAAATGTTGCGGATACCGCCGCCGGAATAACCGATCAGAACGACCTCGGCCTTGGCCGCGACCTCGTCGGCGATCGGCGCCAGGATATTGGCTTCGACGACCTTGTTCATGTGCTCGATGCCCTTGAAGACGAAGGGCGCATCGATGAACGGGGCCGCCTTGGCGAAGGTCGACATGTGGGCCGGCGAGACGATGCCGTAGTCGACCGCCTTGCCCTGCGACATGTACTCGAAATACTGCTTCTCGAGGCCGAGCGAGGAGTTCTTGTGCAGCGTGAAGTTGACGGGCTTGCCGTAATACTTCTTGACCAGCTCCTCGAACCGGATCAGCGCCCGGTTGAAGGCGTGGTCGTCGTTGAACTGAACCGCGCCGTTCAGCGTGATCGGCGCTTGCGCCCTGAGAATCGACGGCATGCCGATCGCAGCCGCCGCAGTGGTCGCACCGATACCAGCGAGAAATGACCTTCGCTTCATCGTCTCCCCTCCCTTTGATGCTCCGGCCCTGTCGCCGGGCCGTGAGCGCGAGCCGGTATGCGGCTTGCGAGAGGCCAGCGTATGAAAAACGTCGGCGGGACGGAAGTCATTTCGCGTGCGCCGGAGATCCTCTTCGTCGCAGGGCTGCGAATGTAGGGCCTGCTGCACTGCAACTTGCGCCCTTGCCGGCGCACTGCAGGCCGCAGGATCGGCCCCCCGGCTCACAAGGACGACGGAAGACTTGCGGACCTGTGCAACGCACGCACAGATCCGCGCGCCTTCGACTACAAGCTCAATGGAAATGGCCAATCAAGTAGATGCCGCCGCCGATCACCAGCACGGCGGGCACGACCCATAAAATCAGGACTGGCATCCGTCATCCTCCTCAGTTCGACGTGCAGACCTTGACGGTCTTCATGCCGCTCTCGGCTTCGGTGCGCGACTTGTAGATCGTGCCCGAGGGGCTGACGACGGTCATGGTCGTGTCCATCGGCTTCTTGTCCACGATCGTGCACTTCTTCGTCTTGACGTCCTGCACGACGTAGAACTCGTCGGCCGCGAAAGCTGGCAGGGAAAAGGCAGCAACCATCAATGCTGCGGTGACAATCCTCAGCTTCATCTTGGTCTCCTCCAATTGCCGGGCGTTCCGCGCCCGGTCGACTCACAAACGGGAAAAACCGGCAATATGTTCCTAACCGTCAGGAACGCTGTCCGCGGTGAGATGTTGGTGCGGCGCTTATTCCGATTGAGGAGCACAGGATGAAAAAGCTGTTTTTGCTTTCCGCAGCGATGGTACTGATTTCGACCGGCGCGTTCGCGCAGTCCACCGTGGTCACCACCACCGGAACCGGTCATGCGGCGACCGTTCAGATCGAGCCGCAATATCGCACCAGGATCAAATCCTACGTCACCGAGCATCACCTGCGTCCGGTGACGACGAAGGAGAAGATCATCGTCGGCGCGACGGTTCCGAGCGAGGTCGAGCTTGAAGCCGTGCCGTCGGACTGGGGTCCGTCGCTCACGAAATATCGCTATGTCTATTCCGGCGAGCGCGTGATGCTGGTCGATCCCGGCACGCGGACCGTCGTCCAGGAAATCGATTGATCGAGACGTCACGGACGGCCTCCTCGATGGCGGCCGTCCTCCTGGAGTTGATTCCATGACATCGCATCGGGAAGCCCGATCGCCGGGCTCGGTTTGGCGGCCGTTTACGCCACGTGTCTGCTGCTGACCGCGTTCAGCATGATTTGAAGCGCGGACGCTCGCGACCGACCGCAAAATCCTGTCTCCGCGCTGCGCACCGGATGCGAAAATCGTGGCGCGGCGCAAGTCCTGCCCGTATGGTCTCGTCAAAATCATAATCCGGCGCCGTTGCGCTGGAACCGGGACGCCCGCGTTTGTCAAAGCTCACCCTGCCGGTCCGGCTCGCTCTCCTGGTATCGGGAACGATGTTGCCGCTGATCGTCTTTGCGGTTGGGCTTGCGTATTCCAATTATCGCCAGGACCGCAGCGATGCCACGCGCCGGGTGCTGGAGACGGTGCGCAGCATGCGCCTCGTGCTCGATTCCGAAGTGCAGCGGATGACGGGCGGCTTGCAGGTACTCGCGCTCAGCAGCGCCTTGCAAAGCGGTGACTTCGACGGCTTCCGGCGGCTGGCGGCCGGCTTCATCAGCCAGTATGGCGAGGACAGCGTCCTGCTGCTGGCCGACAGGTCGGGACATCAGCTATTTTCGACCGTCACGACAGAAACGACGAACCTGCCGCCTCGCAACAATCGCGAGATCGTCGAGCGGGTATTCGCGAGCAAGGCGCCGCAATATTCCGACCTGTTCACCGGCTCGACCAAGAAACGGCCGATCGTGACCGTCGAAGTTCCCGTGCTGCGCAACGACGAGGTCGTCTACGCGCTCTCCTTCAGCCCGCCGATCGCGACATTCCAGAAACTGGTCGAGCAGCAGCGACCGAACGATCAATGGACGGTGTCGCTGCTGGATACCAAGGGTCGCGTGTTCGCGCGCGCGCCCAACCCGGCCGAGACGTTCGGCAAGCAGGCCTCCGGCGCGCTGAGCGATGCGATGGCTCGGACCCCGGAGGCGACCCTCTCCACCGTCTCGCTCGACAGCGTCGCGCTGGCCTCCGCCTATACCAGGTCGCATCTGACCGGCTGGACGGTCGTGGCCGGTGTCGCCGAGAGCTCGCTGATCGCGCCGCTCTGGCGCAACATCGCGATCACCAGCCTGATCGGCGGCATCCTGCTGCTGGTCGGCCTCACCTTCGCGGTCAGGATGGCGACCACGATCGCGCGCGGCGAGATGCTGCACAATCTGCTGATCGATGAGCTCAACCATCGCGTCAAGAACACGCTGGCCCTGATGCAGGCGATCGCGGTGCAGACTTTCCGGACTTCGAGCCGGGAGGAGCGGGCCAAGTTCGAAGGGCGCCTGGGCGCGCTCGCCGAGGCGCATAATCTGCTGAGCCAGGAGAAATGGGCGGGCTCCGAGCTCCGGGACGTGATCGCCCGCGCGCTCCAGCCGTTCCTGCTGAGCAATCCCGATCGCATCCGGATGGCCGGCCCCGCGGTGCCGCTGTCGCCGCGACTCGCCGTGGTGCTGTCGATGATCGTGCACGAGATCGCCACCAACGCGGCCAAATACGGCGCGCTGTCCAACGAGACCGGCCGGGTGACGCTGGACTGGGCGGTCATCGCCGATACGCCGAAGCCGCGGCTGCGCCTGATCTGGACCGAAATCGGCGGCCCGCCGGTGACGGCGCCCGTGCAACGCGGTTTCGGCTCGCGCCTGATCGAGCGCAGCGCGCGCGATCAGCTCGGCGGTGAGGCAACCGTCGACTTCCTGCCGCGCGGCGTCGTCTGCACGGTGGTGTGCGCGCTGGACGAGGCGCGCTGAACGAGGGACATCGGCGATGAAGATTACCAAGGTTCGCACACATATCCTCGAGGCAAAGCTCTCGCAGCCCTTCGCCTACTCGCGCGCCTGGTACGACACGCGCACCGCGATGCTGGTCGAGATCGAGACCGATGACGGCCTGACCGGATGGGGCGAATGCTACGGGCCGGCGCGGATGACGGCGGCGGTGGTGCAGAGCATCGCGCCATGGCTGATCGGCGAGGATCCGCTGCGCACCGACGTGCTGTGGCAGATGGTCTACGCGCGCTTGCGCGATCACGGCCAGAAGGGCGTCGTGATCCAGGGACTGAGCGGCATCGACATCGCGCTGTGGGACATCAAGGGCAAGCATTTCGGCGTGCCCGCGCATCAGCTTCTCGGCGGCGCGGCGCGTAGAGAAGTGCCGGCCTACGCAACCGGCCTCTACCGGCGCAGGTCCGGAGATCCGCTCAAATATTTGCCGGAGGAAGCGGCCGGATACGTCGCGGAGGGATTCCGCGCCGTGAAGCTGAAGGTCGGCTTCGGCATCGCGGAGGATGCCGCGGTCACACGCGCGGTGCGCGAGGCGATCGGCCCCGACGTCGCGCTGATGGTCGATGCGAACCACGCCTACGACGCCGTCGCGGCGATTCGGCTCGGCCGCATGATCGAGCGTTACGACATCGGATGGTTCGAGGAGCCGGTGCCGCCGGAGGACGTTGCCGGATATCGCGCGGTGAAATCGGCGCTGACGATTCCGATCGCCGGCGGCGAATGCGAATTCACCCGCTTCGGCTTCCGCGACCTGTTCGCCTCGCATGCCCTCGACATCGCCCAGCCCGACACCTGCGCGGCCGGCGGCCTCTCCGAATGCAAGAAGATCGCCGACATGAGCGAGGCGTTCGGCATCCGCTACAATCCGCATGTCTGGGGCACCGGGATTGCGATCGCAGCCTCGCTCCAACTCCTCGCCGTACTGCCCTCGCACACGCCGACCTCGCTGGCGCCGCTCGAGCCCGTGCTCGAATTCGACCGCACCGAGCATCCGATCCGGCAGACGATCCTCAAACAGCCGATCGAGCACAAGAACGGCGTCGTGCGGGTGCCTGATGGGCCAGGTCTCGGGATCGAGATCGATCGCGAGGCGCTGGCGCGGTTCGCGGTGAATTAAGAGGCGCGCAAAATGCGCCGCCACTCAATCCGTGACAAACGCTTGAGCCCGATAAGCCCGTCCAATCGCATCCGCCCTACCCGATCGACTGCAACGCCGGGAACGTCTCCAGCAGCCAGATGCTCACATTCGACACCGCGCCGGTGAGGAAGCCGATGCCGGTGATGACCATCAGCACGCCCATGGCGCGCTCGACATTGACGAGATGCCCCTTCATGCGCGCGAACAGCTTTGAGAACTGCTCGATCATCAGCGCGGCGATCAGGAAGGGAATGCCGAGGCCCGCGGAATAGACCGCGAGCAGGCCCGCGCCCTTCGTCACCGTGGCCTCCGCCGCGGCGATCGAGAGGATCGCGGCGAGGATCGGGCCGATGCAGGGGGTCCAGCCGAAAGCGAAGGCGAGGCCCATGATGTAGGCGCCCCAGAGACCGACCGGCTTGGGGATCGGCAGCCGCCCCTCGCGCATCAACAGGCCGATCCGCGTCAGCCCCAGGAAGTGCAGACCCATGATGATGATGACGATGCCGGCGAGGATCGAGAGCTCGGCCGACCAGGCGCGGATCAGTCCGCCGACCAGCGAGGCACTGGCACCGAGCGCCACGAACACCGTGGAGAAGCCGAGCACGAACAGCACCGCGGCCATCATGATCGCACGCTTGGAGGCGGAGGCCTCCTCGTCGCTCTCGACATGCTCGATCGTGGCGCCCGTCAGATAGATCAGATAGGGCGGGACCAGAGGCAGGACGCAGGGAGAGAGGAAGCTGACGAGGCCGGCAATCAGCGCCGCCGGGATCGAAACATTTTGCATGATGCAGTCGGAGCCATCTCAGGCACCGGTACGGCACGCGGGGAACGCGCGCGGCCCGGAGCAAACCGGCTCTGGTGTAGCCGATGCCTGAGAATGCGCAACAGAGGCGCACAAAACCAGGGCTCCGCCCGATGCCGCCTGCAATCACAGATGCGGCATCGGGACGCGCACGAATCTCGCCAAAAAGCGAGATTCGGCGGCGCGGCTACTTCACCACGCGGAGCAGCGGACGCCGGGGCTGGTCCTGCGTCTGCTTGAAGGGGGGCTGCGGTTCGTTACCAGCGCTCCGCAGCATTTCGTCGCACAGCGCCTTGAGATCGGCACTGTCAATTCCTTTGAGCTTCATCCGCACGTCGAGGATGACGATGGACAGCAGCTCGGCCGATTCACGGCTGTTTATCTCATTGAGAACCTTGCGGCACTCCTCGAGCGTTTCCAGCACCGACTGCAACTGTTCGTCTGAATGCGACACCGGCGTTCTTTCCGTTAATTCGGCCTGCGAGACGTGATTATTGCAACGACCCCTTCGGCCCCCCTGGGGCGCCGAAGATAGCACGAGGCCACTGCGCCTCTGCACATGATTTCGGTATGTTTCTGCCTTGAAATCGCGATTCCCGCACGCATCGTTCCGCCGCGCCATTGGCGATTGCCGGAGCGGTCCGAGGTCAAACGCATTGCGTGTCGTGATTGATCCATCGCGAAAGGCTGCACTGGCGTTCGCGCCAGAACGTCCACTGCGGACAGCGCCGACAATCCCGTAGCCATTTTAGGGCTCGCAACGGAACTCACGCCACACCCCTCATACGAGCGATAAATCCGCCCGATTCCCAGCCCTTGGCAGCACTCCAATACCGCCCACGGCACAGTAAGGATGACGTTCAAAACCCGTCACCCCGCAACCCGCCGTGGTTGTGGTTTGCGCCAGATTCTGCCAGTTTAGCAATCTGAAGGGACTTGTATGCACTCCTTGGCGGAAAGGGGCGTTCCACTGGAAGAACGCCCAAAGATCAATATCAGCGGCCTCTCCGATTGGGATGCGGCCCGCATATTCCTGGAAGTCGTTCGACGCGGCAGTTTCCGTTCGGCGGCCGAACGCCTCTCGCTGTCGATCAACGCCGTCCGCCGCCGGATCGATGATTTCGAACGCCAGACCGGCACCACCCTTTTCACCCGCGACGTCCATGGTACGCATCTGACCGACGAAGGCGCGCTGGTGGTCTCCGCTGTCGAGCGCATGGAGGCGGCTGCCTTCGACGTGCTGCGCACCAGCGATTCGACGGCCAACGCCCTGTCCGGCGAGGTCCGCGTCGCCGTGACCGAGGGCCTGGGTACGTTCTGGCTCGCCCCGCGGCTGGTCGAATTCCAGCAGACCTATCCGAAGATCCTGGTGGATCTGCATTGCGCGATGCGCTCGGCCGACGTCTCCCGTCACGAGGCCGACGTCGCCATCCATCTGTCGCGTCCCTCGGCGCTCGACGTCAAGCTGGTGCGGCTCGGCCGCATGCATCTGATGTTCTGGGCTTCGGAAAAATACCTCGAGAAACACGGCACGCCGCGCTCGGCCCTCGAATTGATCAAGCACCGCCTGGTGCTGCAATTCGCCGACCAGCTCGCTGCCAAGGAAACTTTCGAGAGCTTCTTCCCTGGCGTTCCGGAGCGTGACCTTCTGGTCATGAAGACCAACGTCTCGAGCGCCAACTACTGGGCGGTCGCGAATGGCGCCGGCATCGGCGTATTCCCGAGCTACGCCATTGCGCTTGGCGGGAAGTTGATTCCACTGGAGGTCGAGTTGAACCGATCGCTGGATATCTGGTTGTCCTACCATCCCGGTAGCGGCAGGATTCCACGCGTGCGGCACATGATTGACTGGCTGATCGAAGCTTTCAATCCGGCTCGCTTCCCGTGGTTTAAGGAAGAGTTCGTGCATCCGCATGAATTCAAGGACTCGTATATGGGCGAACCCCTGACCCAGCTCTTCGGGGGATTTTCAACCGAAGAACAAAGGTGAAAACGAAGATGAAAGCAGCGGCGAAGAGAATGAAGCAGCGCAGTGCCGGCAAGCCGGACATCGAGCTCGGCAAGCGGATCCGTCTGCGCCGCGTCGAGATGAAGATCTCGCAGGCTGAGCTCGGCGAAAAGCTCGGCGTCAGCTTCCAGCAGGTCCAGAAATACGAGAAGGGCGTCAATCGCGTCGGCGCGGCTCGGCTTCAGCAGATCGCCTCCGCCCTCGATGTGCCCGTGACCTTCTTCTATGACGGCGACAACAAGGCGCGCGAAGTGGAGAGCCTGCTCTTCCTCGACAGCGCCTTCAGCCTCCGGCTGCTGCGCGCCTACAGCAAGATCAAGGACCAGACGGTGCAGCGTCAGCTCGTCTCGCTGATGGAATCGATCGCGGCGAACGAGGCCTGAGCCGACCGGCGTTCGCGCCTTTTCGGCCGATGTTCAATCCGCCGCGTCACGGGGGCGCGGCCGGATTGAACGAATCCGGGCTTGCGTGCCATTCGCGCGCAGCCTTTGCCTGATCAGGGCGGCTTGGCCGCCCTTTTTTCTTGTCCGCCTGCCCCACCATTCGTCGCGGATTCGCGAACCCATCCCGCCCCTTCTGCGACCCAATCGAGAAGCCCCGCATCGGACGCGCAGGGCTTTCGACGGCCGTGCTTAATGGGACCTCAACTCCGGGACTCTAACGTCCCGCCGATTTCACCAATCGGCGCACGCGGCGCGGCGACCGGGAATTGCCAATGCGAGTGCCCGTCCGGGCCTCGTTCTCATGGGGAAGATGGGGACCACATGTCGAAACGCCATGCGATGATCATTGCCGCCGGCGTGCTCGCGAGCGCCTCCGCGCTGGCGCAGACCGAAACCATCGGACAGGCGGGGCAAAGGCCGGCGACGGCCGGCACGGTGCCGGCGGCCGCGAACCCGGCCCATGCGCCCGCGCCAAAAGCCGCCGCGTCGGCTTCGGCCTCTACGCCGGAGGGCCGCTCGGCCGCAGCCCTCGCGATGACGCACGAGCCGACCTACGACGAGGGCAGCGCGCAACGAATCAGGGACGCCGCGCTGAGCTATTCCGACATTGCCGTGCGCGGCGGCTGGCCGACGCTCCCGGCGGACGCCAAATTCGCGCCCGGCGTCCAGGGCGCCAATGACGATCTCTTGCGCAAGCGGCTGATCCTCTCCGGCGATCTCGCCGCCGACAAGACCAGCGGTGCCTTCGACCAGGACCTTGCGGATGCAGTGAAGCGCTTCCAGGCCCGCCATGGGCTGGCGCCGACCGGCATCATGACGCCGCGCACGATTGCGGCGATGAACGTCTCCGTGCAGAAGCGCATCCGGCAGCTCGAGGCTTCGCTGCAGCGGCTCGAGAACATGAATTTCGGCTTCGGCCAGCGCTATGTCGTGGTCAACATCCCCGCCGCCTTCGCCGAAGCCGTCGAGAACGACGTCGTGGTGCGGCGCTATCGCGTCATCGTCGGCAAGACCGAAAAGCCCTCGCCGACGCTGACGGCCCAGATCACCAGCGTCGTGCTCAACCCGACCTGGACGGTGCCCTCCTCAATCGCCAAGACCGAGATCTCGGCACATATGCGCAAGGATCCGACCTATCTGTCGCGCATGCACATGGAGGTGCTCGACGCCCACGACAATCCGATCGATCCGCATTCGGTCGACTGGTCGGGCACGCGCACGCCGAACTTCACGGTGCGCCAGCACAACGGCACCTTCAACGCGCTCGGCGCGGTGAAGATCGACATGCCGAACGCCTACTCGGTCTACATGCACGACACCAACCAGCGCAATCTGTTCAGCGACGACTATCGCTTCGATTCCCACGGCTGCTCGCGCGTCGACAATGTGCGCGATCTCGCCGCCTGGCTGCTCAAGGACCAGCCGAAATGGAGCCGCGCCGCGATCGATGCGGAGATCGCGAGCGGCCAGCACCTCGACGTCGCGATGGCGAAGAAAGTGCCGGTGGCCTGGATCTATCTCACGGCCTGGATGACCAGGGACCAGACCGTCCAGTTCCGCAACGACGTCTATAACCAGGACGAGCAGCTCCTGGAGGCGACCGCCGAAGAAGCAGCGTTCTTCAGCAATGCCGGCAGCCATCCCCTGACAGCGCACATGACGCGCTAGAGCAATGCAATCGCGGCACAGGCGGATGCAAAGCCGGATCCCCTGCCACGGTTGACCCGGGTCTCGCCGCGGCCGCACATTGCGCCTCGCCAACGACAAGCGAGCGCGCGATGCCCGAGATTTCCAGCACGACCGAAACACCTTACGCCGACGGCAAGATCCTCAAGCATGCCGCAGGCGGCGTCGGCGTGATCACCTTCAACAATCCCGGCAAGCGCAACGCGATGTCGCTGGAGATGTGGGAGGGATTTGGCGAGGCGCTGACGGCCTTGCGCGACGACGACACGGTGCGCGTCGTGATCCTGCGCGGCGCCGGCGGCCAGGCCTTCGTGTCGGGCGCCGACATCAGCCAGTTTGAGAAGGTCAGGCACAACGCGGCCGCGTCCGAGGAATATGCCAGGCGCAGCGCGGCCCAGCGCGCGCTGCTCGCCGACTATCCCAAGCCGACCATCGCCTGCATCCAGGGCTTTTGCCTCGGCGGCGGCATGCAGGTCGCGATGCTCGCAGACATCCGCCTTGCCGCACATGGCAGCCAGTTCGGCATTCCCGCCGCCAGGCTCGGCATCGCCTATGGCTATGACGGGCTCAAGCACCTGGTGTCGCTGGTCGGCCCGTCCTGGGCACGGCTGTTGATGTACACGGGCATGCGGATCGATTCCGCCGAGGCGCTGCGCATCGGATTGGTCGAGCGCGTGTTCCCCGCCGATCAACTCTGGGGCGAGACCATGACGATTGCCGAGACGATCTCGCAGAACGCACCGCTCGCGATCAAGGCGGCCAGGATCACCATCGCCCAGGTGCTGAAGGACGAGAGCCAGCGCGACATGGACGCGATCAGGGCGATCGGCATTGCCTGCATGGACAGCGCGGATTTTCGCGAGGGCCGGCAGGCCTTCATGGAGAAGCGCAGACCGCAGTTCCAGGGGAAGTAAGCTGAACCTTTATTCAGGAAGATTAAATTCCTTGCGCAGCTCACCGCTGTAGCAACCAGTTGATCCGTCGAAAGTTCTCTCGCCAGCAACGAGGGAGATCACGATGAAACTCAAATTTGCTGTGCTCGGTCTGGCTGCCTTGGGCGGTGCGGCGCTCGCCTCGGGTCCGGCGCTCGCGGCGATGCCGAACGGCATTCCGCAGGCGGACAAGATCGCGAGCGGCCCCGCCGCCGACGTCGATCAGGTGCGCTGGGTCTGTAACCCCTGGGGCCGCTGCTTCTGGCGCCCCAACTATTACGGTGCCTACGGCTACTACGGCGGCCCGCGACGCTTTTACGGCCCGCGTCCGTGGGGCTACGGCCATCACCACTGGCGCCGCTGGTGAACGACGAAGGGGCCGCAAGGCCCCTTCTCTTTGATTGACTACAGTGCGGCCAGCACCGCCTTCGTGATGTCGGCCGTCCCGTTGCTGCCGCCGAACTCCATCGGCTTGATGCCGCCGGCATAGACCTGATCCACCGCACGCTCGATCGTCTCGCCGGCTTCCGCCGCGCTCTCGACGCCGTGCTTGTCGGCGAGCCAGTCCAGCATCATCGCCGCCGACAGGATCATGCCGGTGGGATTGGCCTTGCCCTGCCCCATGATATCAGGCGCGGTGCCGTGGCACGGCTGGAACACCGCGTATTTGTCGCCGATGTCGGCCGACGGCGCCATGCCGAGGCCACCGATCAGGCTGGCGGTGATGTCGGAGACGATGTCGCCGAACATGTTCTCCATCACCATCACGTCGAAATCCCAGGGACGCTTCACCAGCATCGCCGAACAGGCGTCGACATAGAGCCGGTCGGTCTTCACCTCGGGATGCCTCTTCTCGATCTCGTCGAAGATGCTGCGGAAGAAGGCAAACGCCTTGAACACGTTGGCCTTGTCGACGCAGGTGAGCATCCCCGGCTTGCCGCGCGCCTTGCGCCGTTCGGCCAGGCGAAACGAGAATTCGAACAGCCGCTCGGAGGTCCTGCGCGTGATCACCATGGTCTCGCGCGCGTCCTCATGGGTGACGACGCCCTTGCCCATCGATGCGAACAGGCCTTCGGTGGACTCCCTGATGACGACGAGGTCGATGCCGCGCTGGTCGGCGCCGACTATCGGGCTCGGCACGCCCGGAATGAGCCGCGCCGGACGCACGCCGGCATAGAGATCGAAGATGAAGCGCAGCTCGATCTGCGGCGCGATCTCAGTATTGTCGGGATAGCGCACCGATGGCAGCCCGCAGGCGCCGAGCAGGATCGCGTCGGCCTCCTCGCAGAGCTTGATCGTCGAGTCGGGCATCGACTTGCCGGTGGCCAGATAATTGGTCGCGCCCGCGGGCGCCTCGGTGAAGCGGAAGCTCAAGCCGGATTTCTGCTCGATCTTGCGCAGGACCTCGATGGCCGGCGCCATGACCTCAGGGCCGATGCCGTCACCGGCGAGCACGGCAATGTGGAAGGCGTTGTTTGCAGACATGGGGGGTTCCTGAGAGGAAGGTCAGAGTGATCTCGTCATTGCGAGGAGCCCTTGCGACGAAGCAATCCAGACTGTCTCCGCGGAAAGACTCTGGATTGCTTCGCTACACTCGCAATGACGAAGGAGAGAGCGGCGATTTACGGCGTCAGCACCGTGCGCCCGACCACCGCGCCCTGCTGCAATTGCACCAGCGCGTCGTTGGCCCTGTTGAGCGGCGCCGTCGTCACCGGGATCGGCGGCACCTTCTTCGTGCGGACGAGATCGAGCAGTTCCTGCGTCTCGCGCAGATTGCCGACATAGCTGCCCTGGATCGTCACCGCCTTGATCGGGATCAGCGGCAGTGCCCAGGTCGCGCCGCCGCCGAACAGGCCGACGATGACGAGCTTGCCGCCCTTGGTTAGGCAGTCGAAGCCGAGCTGCGTCGTCGCGGCGTTGCCGACGAGGTCAATCACGGCGCGGATCGGTCCGCCTGCTTTCTTGGCGAGTTGCTCCAGCGCATCCGGGGCCTTGGGATCGACGGTCGCAAGCGCACCAGCCTTCTCGGCGGCCTCGCGCTTCCTGGCGTCGATGTCGACCATGATCGCGCCCTTGCCGCCCATCGCCTTGAGGAGCGACAGCGCCATCAGGCCGAGGCCGCCGGCGCCGAACATTACGATCGGCGTGTCGAAGTGCTGCTCGATCTTCTTCAGCGCGCTGTAGGTGGTGACGCCCGAGCAGGCATAGGGCGCGGTCGTCGCGGGGTCGAGACCTTTCAAATTGAGCAGATAGCGCGGATGCGGCACCAGCATGTGGTCGGAATAGCCGCCGTCGCAATAAACGCCGAGCGAGCGCGGCGTCAGGCACATGTTCTCGTCACCGGCGAGGCACGTCGCGCATTTGCCGCAGCCGATCCAGGGATAGACCAGGCCGACATCGCCGAGCTTGAGATCGCCCTGGTCGGTTGGCTTCACGTCGGGGCCGAAGGCTGCGATTTCGCCAACGGTCTCATGACCCATCGTCAGCGGCAGATTGATGCCGCGGTCTTTCAGGGAGAGCGGCTTGCGGCCATGGCCGAGATCGTAACCGCCTTCCCAGATGTGGAGATCGCTGTGGCAGACGCCGGCGGCCTTCACCTTGATCAGCACCTGTGTGCCCGACGGCTGCGGCGTCACCTCGTCGAATTCCTTCAGCGGCGCCTTGAAATCGGCAACCTTGAAACTCTTCATCGACGTCCTCCCGCATGCTTCTCGTTGTCGCGCCACCATGCCATGGCCGGCGGGGCGAGACAAATCCGCGCCCGTCTTAGTTTACGCCAGCGGATGGTGGCAAGCCGCGAACTGGCCGGGCGCGACCTCGCGCAACTCGGGTATCTCCGCGCTGCAACGCTGATCGGCGCGCGGGCAACGGGTCCGGAAGCGGCAGCCGGACGGCGGTGCAATCGGCGATGGCGGCTCGCCGGTTGCCACACTCTCGGCGGGACGAACGTCCGGATCGGGCACCGGGATCGCCTGCAGCAGGAGATTTGTGTAGGGATGGACAGGTCTCGCAAACAATTGCTCGGACAGTCCGACCTCGCAGAGCCGGCCGAGATACATCACCGCGACGCGGTCGCTGACGGCTTTGACCACCGCGAGATCATGCGCGATGAACAGCAGCGTCAGGCCGAAGCGCGCTTTCATCTCCTCCAGCAGATTGAGGATCTGCGCGCGGATGGAGACGTCGAGCGCCGAGACCGGCTCGTCGCAGACGATGAATTCAGGATTGAGCACCAGCGACCGCGCAATGCAGATGCGCTGGCACTGGCCGCCGGAGAATTCGTGCGGCAGACGGCCTGCCACGAGGTCAGGGTCGAGCCCGACCGCAGAAAGCACCTCATGAACGCGCCGCTTGCGCTCAGTGGCATCCCTGACACCGGCGATGATCAGCGGCTCGGCCACGATGTCGCCGATGCGCCGGCGCGGGTTGAGCGAGGCAATCGGATCCTGGAAAATGAGCTGGACGCGGCGGCGCATCTTTCGCAGCGCCTCGCCCTCCATTGCGGTGAGATCCTCGCCGTCGAACAGCACGCGGCCTGATCTGGCGCGGCGCAATTGCAGCACTGCGCGTCCCAGCGTCGACTTGCCGCAGCCGGATTCGCCCACCAGTCCCAGCGTCTCGCCACGCGCGACCTGGAGGCTGACGCCGGAGACCGCGTGCACCGTCTTGTTGCCGAGGCCATATTCGACGACGAGATTGTCGACGTTCAAGAGCGGCGCATCGCGCACGGCCAACTGCATCATGCGCCGATCCCTTCCGTCATCTGGATCGGGTGGAAACAGGCGTAGAGATGACCCGGCAACTCCGCGCCCTTCAATTCGGGCTTCGCCCCATGGCAGCGCCCGGTGGCATAGCGGCAGCGCGGCGCGAAGGAGCAGCCCTTCAGCGGCCGGGTCGGATCGGGCGAACGGCCGGAGATGGCGGGCAGCGGCGTGTGCGGCGCGGTCTCGAGCTTCGGGATCGCCGCCAGCAGCGCCTCGGTGTAGGGCATGTGCATGCGCTTGAACAATGCCTGCGTCGGCGCGCGCTCGACCACCCTGCCCGCATACATCACGGCGACCTCGTCGGCGCGGCCGGCGACCACGCCGAGATCGTGGGTGATGATGATCATCGCCATGTGGCGGCGGCGCTGCTCGCGCGCGAGCAGATCGAGGATCTGCGCCTGGATGGTGACGTCGAGCGCCGTGGTGGGCTCGTCCGCGATCAGCAGTTTCGGCTCGCAGGACAGCGCGATCGCAATCGCGATGCGCTGGCGCATGCCGCCGGAACATTGATGCGGATATTGCGCAAGCCGCTGCTCCGGCGCGGGGATGCCGACGGCGGCGAGCAGGTCGATGCCCCGCTTGCGCGCCGCCGGCGCATCGAGCTCGAGGTGCTCCTGGATCGTCTCCATCAGCTGGGTGCCGATGGTGAGCACCGGGTTGAGGGAGGTCATGGGATCCTGGAACACGACCGCGAGGTCGCGCCCCCGCAGGCGCCGCAGGCGTTCCGCATCGAGCCGCACCAGATCCTGACCGCCGAACATCACGCGTCCCGTCAGCTTCGCCTTCTTCGGCAGCAGCTGAAGCACCGCACGCGACAGCATGGTCTTGCCGCAGCCGGATTCGCCGACGATGCCGAGCGTACGGCCCGCCTCCAGCGACAGGTCGACATGGTCGACAGCGCGCAAATTGCCGCGCGGGGTCGGCAGCTCGACCGCGACGTCCTCGATGGTCAGCAGCGGCACGCTCACAGCGCCCCCTGACGCGGGTCGGTGAGGGCCCGCATGGTATCGCCGACCAGGTTGAACGCCAGCACGGTCAGGAACAGCCCTGCCGCCGGCAGGAAGGCCAGCCGCGGCGCGACGTCGAGGCTGTCGCGCCCTTCCCCGATCATGCTGCCCCAGCTCGCCATCGGCGGCGGCACGCCGAGACCGAGGAACGACAGCGCGCCCTCGACCACGATGGTGACGGCGACGCCGAGCAGGAAGAAGGCGAGCAGCGGCAGGATCACGTTCGGCAGCAGCTCGCGCAGCAGGATGCGCGCATGGCTGGCCCCTAGCGCTTCGGCCGCGATCACGAACTCGCGTCGCGCCAGGCTCAGCGTCGCCGCGCGCGCCACGCGCATGAAGGCGGGAATGCCGAGCACGCCGAGAATGATGGTGAGATTGGGAATCGATTGGCCGAGATAGGCGACCACGGCGAGCGCGAAGATCAGCGGCGGAAAGGCCAGCAGCACGTCCATGCTGCCGACCACCAGCGTCTCGAACCGGCCCCGGAAATAGCCGGCAAGCAGGCCGATCGCACCGCCGAAAACCAGCCCGATCATCGGCGCGAGCAGACCCACCGTCAGCGAGACCCGTGCGCCAAAGATCAGCCGGGCGAATTCGTCGCGGCCGAGCCCGTCGGTGCCGAGCCAGTGCTCGGTGGAGAACGCGGCACGGCGCTCCAGCATGTCCATGTCGACAGGGTTCTGCAGCGGCAGCACCGGCGCGAGGATCGCAAGCGCAAGGATGATCGCGAGCCAGGCGCTCGCGAACCAGAACAACAGGCCGAGCTTGCGCGTGCGGCGAACCGGCGCGGCCGTCGCCTCGTCCTGGATTGACAGCTCAAGCGTGGCCATGACGGATCCTCGGATCGAGCACGGCGTAGAGCATGTCGACGATGAAATTGACGATGACGAAGCCGCAGGCGACCAGCAGCACCACGCCCTGAAGGATGACGAGGTCGCGGGTGTAGATCGCCCCGACCAAGAGCCGGCCGATGCCGGGCAGCGCGAAGATCGATTCCACGATCAGCGTGCCGCCGAGCAGGCGGCCGATATTGATGCCTGTCACCGTCACCAGGGTCAGCGACGATGGCTTCAGCGCGTGCACGAACAGGATGCGGGAAGGCTTGAGGCCTTTTGCTTTCGCGAGCGCGATGTAGTCCTCCTGCAAGGTCGCGATCATGTCGGAGCGCAGCACCCGCATGATGCCCGGCCATTCCGCCAGCGCCAGCGTCAGCGCCGGCAGCACGAAGAAGCGCAAATTGGAAAGCGGCGCCTCGGTGAACGGCACATAGCCCGTCGCCGGCAGCCAGTGCAGCTCGACGGCGAACAGATAGATCAGCAGGATCGCGACCAGGAAGGACGGCATCGACAGCATGGCGAAGGCGCTGCCGGTCATGAAGCGGTCGAACGCGCCGCCGGCGCGCGCGGCGCAGGCGATCGCAACGGGAACGCCGATCAGGAGCCCGATGAACTCGGCCATCAGCATCAGCTCGAGCGAAACCGGTATACGCTCGGAAACCGCCTGGAGCACCGTCTGCCCGGTGCGGAACGAACGGCCGAGATCGCCTTGCAGCACGTGCCCGAGCCAGCTCAGGTAACGCCACCACAGCGGCTGATCCAGCCCCATGTCACGCCGCAACGCCGCGACATTCTCCGGCGTCGCCTGGTCGCCGAGGATGACGAGAGCGAGATCGCCCGGCAGCAGCGAAGCGATCAGGAACGTGAGCAGCGAGACGGCAAGCAACACCGGCAGGATGGCAAGCAGCCGCCGAACGACGAAGTTCAGCATCGCGCGGTCATTCCAGCCAGGTATTCGAGACGTCGATCACGCTGTTGTAGATCTTTGGAAAGCCTTTCAGCTTGGCGCTCGACAGCGCGTAATAGGTATTCTGAAAGGTCCAGAACCAGATCGCCTCCTTGTTGATCAGGCGGCTGATCGCGCAATAATCGTCGGTGCGCTGGCCGATATCGGCGGTGACGCGCGCATGGTCGAGCAGCCTGTCGAGCTCCGGATCTGCGAGGCCGGCGAGCGCGAGCGGGCTGCCGGTGCGGAAGTTCGCGTACATCTGCGGATCGGGGTCGGCGAGATCGACGATGCGCCACGGCGTCATCTGGAACTGGCGGGTGAAGGCGCGCGACGGGATCGTGGCCTGATCGACCTGCTCGATCTCCATGTTGGCGCCGGCCCGCTTCCAGAATTGCTGGAGCACCTGGCCGATCATGCGGCCGCGCGGCGTCGCGGTCACCAGCATCTTGAACTCGACCGGCTTGCCGTAATCCTTGATCAGCGCCTTGGCCTTCTCGACGTCGAACGGCAGCGCGCCGTCGTCCTTGCACTTGACCCAGGAGCCGTCGCCGTAAGGGTTGGACGCAGGCCGGCTCAGGCCGTTGCTGATCGCCTGCGACATCTTGGGACGGTCGATCGCCATCACCAGCGCCTGGCGCACACGGACGTCGTCGAACGGCGCCACCTTGGTGTTGAAGGCATAGACCTGCGCGCCCGAGCCCTTGTAGGTGTGCACGGTGAGCTTGGAGTCCTTCTGCGCCTTCATGATGTTGTCGGCGTCGTTCTCGTCGTCCCAGATGATATCGGCCTCGCCCGACTGCAGCGATGCAAAGCGCGACTGCGCGTCGGGCAGTGGCTTCAGGACGATGCGGTCGAGATAGGGATGGCCCTTGTTCCAGTAGTCCGGGTTCTTCTCCAGCACCATCCGGTCGCCCGCAGTCCATGATTTCAGGATGTAGGGGCCGGTGCCGACGGGATTACGATTATAGTCGTCGCCCTTGGTCTTCCACGCCGTCGGCGACTGCACCACGTTGTTGGTGCTCTGGATGCTGATCACGGCGGGCCAATTTACCGAAGGGTCGGTGAGATTATAGACGACGGTGTATTCGTCGGGCGCCAGCACCTCCTTGACGTTGGTGATGTAGAAGGCGCAGCGGCACTTGTTGGCCGGGTCCTTCTGCCGGTCGAAGTTTTCCTTGAAGGCCTGCGCATTGAACGGCGTGCCGTCATGGAATTTCACGCCCTTGCGCAGCTTGAAGGTCCAGGTCTTGTAGTCATCGGAATGCGTCCAGGATTCCGCGAGCTTCGGCGCCGCCCCGCCCTTGTCGTCGAGCGTGGTGAGGGTGTCGAAGATCGCAGCCGCAGCGGTGAAGCCCGAGGAGTCGAAGACGCCGACCTTGAGCGGATCGAAGCCCGAAATCTCCAGCTCCTGGCCGACGGTGATGCTGCCGCCTGGCTTCTGCGCCTGCGCGGGCGAAACAAGCGCAAATGCCGCAACAAGGAAAATCGGTGCGTGCTTGCGCGCCGCGGCAGCAATGTTGGTCATGGTTCCTCCCGGGATCCCTCGTCCGATGTTTCGGATCGTTGAATGACTCGGGGGCGAGCTTGGCGACAAATGCTCGCCGCGGCAAGAGGAACACACGAGAGATTGCACGCCGCAGGTGCGGCACAACGGTGCTTAGCGCGTCGCGGCCGTTTTGCCTGTCGGAATTGGCGCGTGATCGGCGAGGCCGATCTCATCGCGCAGTGCATCCGTGTGCTCGCCGAGCACGGCCATCGCCTTGGCGGGCGCGGTGTCGGCGCCAGACATCCGGAACGGCAGGTTGAGCACCTGGAACGAGCCGCCGCCGTCCTCCACAGACGAGAGCGCCTGCCGGTGCGCGAGCTGCGGATCGGCCAGCGCCTCGGACACGGTGCGATAGGCCGAGGCCGGCACGCCGGCAGCGCCGAGCGCGGCAAGACAGGCATCGGTCGTGAGCTGCCGCGACCAGGCTTCGACGCCGTCCATCACCTCCGCCCAGTTCTCGCGGCGCGCGGCGTAGGTCGAGAACCGCGGATCGGAGATCCATTCGGGGCGGCCGATCACCCCCATCAATCCCTGAAACGTCTTCTCGCTGGCGACCGTGATCATGACATAGCCGCTTGCCGTCTCGGTCGGGCCGAACATCGGGCGCGGCGGCGGCTTTACGGCGAATTGCGCGCTCTGCAATTCGGTCAGCGTCAGCGACAGCATCGATTCCAGCATGGAGACGTCGATGTGCTGGCCGAGCCCGGTCACGGTGCGCTGATAGAGCGCGGACGCGATCGCGCCGAAGCCGTAGGTACCGGTGACGACGTCGGCATGGTAGATGCCGCAATAATCGGGGCGGCTGCGCCCGGGCTGGTAGGCGAGATGCGCCATGTCGTAGCCGGAGGCCGCATGGATCACCGGCGCGTAGGCCGGCAGTTCGGCCGAGGGGCCGCTCTGGCCATAGCCCGAGATGGAGCAGTAGATCAGCTTCGGGTTGACCGGGCGCAGGCTGTCGTAGTCGAGCCGCAGGCGGCGCATCACACCCGGGCGGAAGTTCTCGACCAGGATGTCCGATGTCGCGACCAGCCGTCGCACCGCCTCCTTGCCGTCCTCGGATTTGAGGTCGAGCACCACGCTCTTCTTGCCGACATTGAGCTGGCCGAACGCGGTGCTGCAGCCCTTGCGCAGCGGCGGCCGGGTCCGCATCGTCTCGCCGCCGTCGGTCTCGATCTTGATGACCTCGGCGCCCATGTCGGCGAGCATGCGGGCGCAATGGGGGCCGGCGATGGTGGTCGAAAAATCCAGGACCCTGAGGCCCGCGAAGGCCTTTGTCGTCGTCCCCTCATGCTTATCTGCTAGTTGCATGCCTGCTTACGCCCCCTCGATCTCTTAGGAACTATCGAAGTTCTCTCTTGTTGGGCGCCGACCCTAGAGGGCGGCGGCTGAGTAGGAAAGTCTTTACCGAACCGATGCGTCTCGTGGGGGGCTTGAGATTTCCAGGAGCAAGTGGACCTGATCTTGCATAGCAGCAATCGGGATCGGAAGAGGGCAATCGTTCTTGAGGGTCTTATTCGTCACGACAGAGATGGACGACTTCGTCCGCGTCGGCGGACTTGGGGCCGTTTCCGCTGCCCTCCCCAGGGCGCTCCGCCCCTTCGCCGATATCCGGGTGATGCTGCCCGGCTATCGCGACATCATCGAACAACTCACGCATATTCAGATCGTTGGCCGCTGCCCGCCGTTCGCGGAGATGCCGGCCTGCTCGCTCGGCCGGGCCGCGACCAAGGACGGGCTGCCGGTCTATGTGCTGTTGTGCTCACAACTCTACGACCGGCCCGGCAATCCCTATGGCGACGAAACCGGACGCGACTGGCCGGACAACGACATCCGCTTTGCGCGCTTTGCCTCGGCAGCCGCCGAGCTGGCCATGGGCAAGCTGGACAAGAATTGGGCAGCAGACCTGATCCATGCCAACGACTGGCAGGCCTCGCTCGTGCCGGCCTACCTCGCCTGGCGCGGGGCCAAGCTGCCGTCGATCCTGACCATCCACAACCTCGCCTATCAGGGCCTCTTCCCGAAGGACTCGCTGCGGCGGATCGGCGTCCCCGAAAGCTCCTTCCACATCGACGGCGTCGAGTTCTACGACCAGCTCTCCTTCCTCAAGGCTGGCCTCGTCTATGCCTCGCACCTCACGACGGTCAGCGGCACCTATGCGCGCGAGATCACGACGGAGGAATTCGGCTGCGGCCTCGAAGGCCTGCTGCGCGTCCGCTCGGATGCCGCCGAGCTCACCGGCATCCTCAACGGCATCGACGAGAGTTGGGATCCGCGCTCCTGCGCCCAGCTCGCCCAGCAATTCGGCGCCGGCGACTGGGTCGGCAAGAAGGCCAATGCCGATTACGTGCGCAAGCAGTTCGGGCTTGCGGTGTCGCGCGGGCCGATGTTCGGCATCGTCGCGCGCCTCGTGCACCAGAAGGGCATCGATCTCGTGCTGGCAGCCGCCGACGAGATCGTCGATGCCGGCGGGCAGATCGTGGTCACCGGCTCCGGCGAGCCGGCGCTCGAGCAGGCGCTGATCGACGCCCATCGCCGCCGCCCCGATGCCATCGGGGTGGTGATCGGCTTCAACGACGCCCAGGCGCGGCGTATCTTCGCCGGCAGCGACTTCACCTTGATGCCGTCGCGCTTCGAGCCCTGCGGCCTCAGCCAGATGTACGCCCAGCGCTTCGGCTCGCTCCCGATCGGCCACCAGACCGGCGGCCTCGCGGAGACCATCACCGATGGCGAGACCGGCTTCCTGTTCTCGAGACCGTCGCATGAATCCTTCCTCGGCGGCGTCCGCCGCGCCTTCTCCGCCTTCATGGCGCAAGACCAGCTCGATGCCATGCGCCGCAGCGCCATGGGCCGGTCGTTCTCCTGGAGCATCTCGGCAGGAAGTTACAGCGCGCTGTACCGGAAGCTGGCGTCGGTGTGAGACCGACGTGCCTCCTCAAACTCCGTGATGGCGAGCGCGCCCGGGACACGAGCGCAGCCCTCACCCCTTTCCGCGCACGTCCATCTGCGGCCGGCCGATCCACACCCTGTTGAGGCAGCGGGTCATCCAGTCGGGCTCCAGCTCGCCGCGGAGCCGCGCCTGCGCCTCCTGGTACGGACCGACATAGCGCAGCCTGTCGGGCAGTTTCGGATAGACGCGCCTGATCCATATCAGCGCATTCTCAGCGGCCCTCTTGTCCCGCTCGTCGAGCTCAAAGCCGAAGCCGGCGCGCAAGCGCTCCGGCAGCAGGCGCGCGGTGAGTGCCCGATACCAGCGCGGCGGCCGTAACCAGGGACGCGCACCGCCAAAAATCTGCGCGGCAATCTCGCGCGCGGCCGGACTGACGGTCAGCGTCTCCGACTGCGCCATCGCTGCCGTGTAGGCCGCAAAACCGCTCCAGTCCGACGGCAGATCATCCCCCGTCAACCCGAACAGCGCGCCATACATCCGGCTCTCGCTCCAGTAGCGTTCGCGCTCGTCCACCGAGAGCTGTGGCAGCACCAGATCGTGCGCCATCAGCGCGGTCTCGACCAGCGTCGCGTGGACCCAGCGCAGCGACGGGATGTCGTTGGCGCAGTAGCGCGAGCCCACCGCGAACGGACCGACCGTCTCGGGCATCTCCCCGACGATCATGGAGTGACGCCGGTGGAGCTGCCACGACGACAGCAACGCACGGTCGAGCGAGCCGAACACCATCGCGAAGACGATGTCGAAGGTGCGATGAAAGCGGCCGATCGGATCGGCAAGGGTTTTGGAGTGCTCGGCGATCGCGGCAGCGACCCAGGGATGGGCGAGTTGAAGCAGCAGCGCGCGGCCGGCGCCGAGAAAGTTCACGGCCTCGCGGTCGATCTGCCAGGTTACCGAAGCTGGGCCGAACACGCCGGCAACCGGTCCTGCGGCGTCAGCGCGGACGAGGTCGAGCGCGGCCTCCAGATCCTTCTCGGTAACCAATTGCATGCCTCGCGACGAAGACGAGGCGACGATAACCCGGACCACGCCGTGGTGAAATCGTCACCGCGCAAAAACAATGACGGACGAGGCCCTCACTCCGCCGCAATCGGCAGCTCGTCCATATGCTCGTGCAAGACCACGCCCGCGAGCGGATCGAACTCGCCAACCCATGGCCTTCGCTCCAGCACGGACCTGGTGTGAGCATAGCCCGCGTCCCAGCGCCGCATGATGCCGGACGGGCTGAAGTCGATATCCTTGGTGTGGGTTTCGCGGTCGAGCTGCGGTGCCAGCAGCCGCACGACATGCATCCGGGTCGCGCAGCCATAGCTCGTCAGCTCACGCACGGCCGGATCATTGCGCTCGCTCTCCGGAAGCCGCGCCGCGAGCTGGTTGATGACATGGCGCAGGCGATGGGCCTGCTGCTGGCGGGCGATCTGGCTCGCGATGCGGCTGGAATATTGTACGTCCTTGTGCCGGTTCAGCACCTCCGCCATCGTGGTCGGCTCGGCGCCGACGGGATTCCACAGATGCACCGAGAAAATCAGCGAGTCCCTGCGCGGATTGTCGTCGAACACGGCTTCCGTCGGCGTGTTCGACAGGATGCCGCCGTCCCAATAGAGCTCGCCGTCGATGCGCACCGCCGGGAAGGCCGGCGGCAACGCGCCCGAGGCCATCACATGCTTCACCGTCAGTTCGCCGTCGCGGCTGTCGAAATAGCGCATCTGGCTGGTGCCGACATGAGCCGCACCGACCGTCAGGCGCGGCGCGCAGCGATTGGCCAGATCGAAATCGACGAGCTCGCGCAACGTCGTCTCGAGCGGCGTGGTCGAGTAGTAGCCGGCGTGGTCGGCGCCGAGCGGAAAGGAATCGCCTGCATGCGCCAGCGGATTGGGCCTGAAGAAACCCGGAATGCCGTGGGTGACGGTCGACCAATAGGCCAGCTTCTCGTTGAAGCCGGGAAACGCGGAGCGCCAGTCCCAGACCGGCGTCTGCTCCATCCGCTTCCAGAACTCCCTCAAGCGCGCGAGCCTGTGCTCGGGAGCATTACCCGCAATGAGGCTTGCATTGATCGCGCCGATCGAGGTGCCGATGATCCAGTCCGGCTCGATGCCGGCCTCGTGCAGCGCCTGGTAGACACCGACCTGGTAAGAGCCGAGCGCGCCACCGCCTTGCAGCACGAGGACGACCTGCCCCGGCAGGTCCTTGCGCTGTATGTTGTTCTGCGTTCCATTCATGGTTCGCTCCTGATCAGCCTGCCCTGCCTGGATGTTCGCTGTCGATTGCAGCTTGTTACGGCCACCCATATTAATGCGCAGTCCAGCCGCCGTCGACCGGAAGCGCAATGCCGGTGATCGACGCGGCCGCGGCCGTCGACAGGAAGACCGTAAGGGCGCCGATTTCCTCGACCGTTGCAAAACGCTTGTTCGGTTGCTGCGCCAGCAGCACGTCGCGGATCACCTCGTCGCGGGAGATGCCATGCGCCTTCGCCTGCCCGTCGATCTGCGCCTCGACCAGCGGTGTGTAGACGTAACCGGGACAGATTGCGTTGCAGGTGATGCCTTGCTCGGCGGTCTCAAGCGCAGTGACCTTGGTAAGGCCGAGGATGCCGTGCTTGGCCGTGACATAGGCCGCCTTGAACGGCGATCCGACGAGGCCATGCGCAGAGGCGATGTTGATGATCCGGCCAAAGCCGTTCTGGCGCATCGCCGGTAGCGCGAGGCGCGTGGTGTGGAAAGCCGAGGTCAGGTTGATAGCGAGAATCTGGTCCCACTTCTCGACCGGAAACTGGTCGAGAGGCGCGACATGCTGGATGCCGGCATTGTTGACGAGGATATCGAGCCGGCCGGATTCGGCGATGGTTGCCGCGATCATCTCGGCGATGGATTTCGGCTTGGTCATGTCGGCAGGCGAGTAGCTCGCCTTGATGCCGAACTCGGCCGCGATCTGCTCGCGCGTCCGGCCGATCTCGCTGGCGACACCGAGGCCGTTCAGAACGACATCGGCACCGGCCGCGGCCAGCGCCCGTGCAATGCCGAGGCCGATGCCACTGGTCGAACCGGTGACCAGCGCCACCTTGCCGGTGAGCGCGCGCTCGGTGTCCGCGGTCTGCATCTTGATCGGAATGTTCATGGCAATATCCTCTGGCGATGGCTGGCTCATGATCAAGGCCGGCCCTTCGCTGGACTTTGGTGCATCATCGGCCCGGGCGGAAATGCCGCCTGGCTTCCGAATCCATACATGCGGGCTATTGCACCCGGGATGTCATTCCGCGCCCCGATCGGCTAGATTCCGGGCCGATCCTGCTGGGAGCCGATCCATGGAAATGCACCAGGTCCGCTACTTCCTCGCGGTCGCGCAGCTGCTCAATTTCACGCGCGCCGCCGAGGAATGCAACGTGACGCAGCCCTCGCTGACGCGCGCGATCAAGCAGCTCGAGGCCGAGCTCGGCGGCGACCTGTTTCGCCGCGAGCGTCCGGCGGCCCAACTGACCGAGCTCGGCCAGCGCATGCATCCGCTGCTGAAGCAGTGCTTTGACGCGGCCACCGGCGCACGCTCGCTCGCCTCCTCGTTCAAGAGCGGTGAGATCGGAGCGCTCCGCATCGCCCTGACGCATTCGATCGACCTGTCGCTGCTCATTCCCCATCTCAACGAGATCAGGCGGCAGTTCAACCGGCTCGAATTCCGCTTCCTGCGCGGGACGAGCCGCGAGGTCGGCGAATTCCTGAAGAAGGGCGAGGCCGAGCTCGGCATCGCTGCCGAGATCGACGAGGCCTGGGACCGGCTCGACGTCTGGCCGCTGTTCACCGAGAGCTTCGAGCTCGTCGTCGGCGACGGACACCGGCTGGCCGGCCGTAGCAGCATCGAACTGGACGATTTGCGCCCGGAGCAATTGCTGAGCCGGACTTTCTGCGAGCACTCCGGCCGCATCTCCGCGAGCCTGCGCGAGCACGGCATCGAGCATGGGCACGAGATTTCGAACGAACGCGACCTGATCGAACTGGTCGAAGCCGACATCGGCGTCGCCATGGTGCCGCACACCTCGCCCGTGCCGGAGAGGCTGACGCGCGCTGCGGTCGCCGGGCTGGACGCCCGTCGCACGGTCAGCCTCTACGGCGTGGCCGGCCGGCAGCGCACGGCCGTGGCCAATGCCGTGATGCGCATGCTCCGCGGTGCGGATTGGCGGGAGATCGCGGGGTAGGCGCGCTGCCTACCCTCTTAGGACTCCCTGCTCGCGCTCTCCAACGCCGCAAGCAGATCGTCGACTTCCATGCGCTTGCGGAAGTCCGGATCGACAAAGCGGGCCTTCACGATCCCGTCGCGTCCGACCACGAACACGGCGGGGATCGGCAGCATCCAGCCGTCATTGCCGTGGAATTTCGCCATGTCCTGATAGGACAACAGGCTCTGGATCTCGGCGCCGAGCCAGATCGCGAGATTGAGTGACAATGCGTAGCCATTGTCGAGATCGGTCAGGATCGGAAATGGGGCGCCGGAGTCGGCCTTGAGCTGCCTCGTATATTCCTGCGTCTCCGGCATGATCGCGACGATCCGCGCACCCATGGCCTCGATGCGGTCCAGCGCCTGGACCACGGCGCGGACATTGAGCCGGCAATAGGGGCACCAATGACCGCGGAAGAACATCACCGCGACCGGGCCACGCTCCATCAGCGCAGCCAGCGCGACGAGACGTCCGCTCTCGTCGGGCAGCATGAACGGGGGCATCGCATCGCCCGGCCGCGGCGCGGTCTCGCCGCCGCCGTTCCCGTTCAATCTCGCCACCAGACGATCGACCGCCTCGCCATAGGCCGGAAAGACCTCGCGGCTGGCATCGGCATAGGCGCGGAGCTGCTCGTTCAGCGTGCCGTCCATGTCACGGCAGCGCTGGAAAGCGAGCCTGAGCCGTTCGGCGTCGGCTGGCGAGAGAGAGATCATCTTATGCTCCGGCGTTCCTGGGGCGGATATTAGTTTCCCGGTTCGGCCGCCCGCAAGGGGCGACCGTGATGCCATCGCACGCCGAAACGCTCTGAAGCGGAAATGCCGATGCCCAATCGGTTCGATAGCCGGCGCGCATCAACATAGCGCAGCGCTATCGGATCGAAAGCGAGCCGGCATTTCAAGATGGACGCAGTCTCGGCGAAGCTCCTGCCATAGCCGGCGACCAGCGAGGTTGCGGCCAACAGAGGAGACTTCCCCATGTCCAGGCATCACAAGCTGTCGCGCGTGATCTGGTCGGGCGTTGCCGTTCTCGGCGCGCTGACATTCGCAACGCCGCTTCTCGCCGGCGAATGCCCGGCCGACAAGACCAGGCCGAACGCGCAGCAGATGGTCGACCACAAACCCGTCGGCGTGACCGACGTCACGCTCGGCGCGATCGATCTCGGCAAGCAGCCGGCACATATCGAAGGCCGCGAGCTGCGCTTCCGCAAGCTGACCATCGAGCCCGGCGGTATCGTGCCCTGGCACAGCCATGACGACCGCCCTGCCCTCATTTTCGTCCAGCAGGGCGAGATCGTCGAATACGCCTCGAACTGCGTCGATCCGATCGTGCACAAGGCCGGCGACATCCGCCCCGAAGTCTTCGGCACCTCGCATTGGTGGAAGAATCTCGGCAAGGAGACGGTCGTTCTCTATGTCGGCGACGTCCGCAGAGATCCCAACGACCACCACATGTAACGAGCCCTGGTGCCCCGTCGTTCCGGGCCGCGAAGCGCGCCCGGAATGACGACAACCGTTCGGAAGACGCCCCGCCATGACCGATCTCTCCGCACCCATCAAGCCGAGCGCGATGGCGATGGGCGAGCATTCCCCCGGACTCATCCTCCGCTCGCTCGTCATTGGGCTGACCGCGTTCCTGACCGTCGTTGACCTCTTCGCCACGCAAGCGATCTTGCCGTCACTGACGCGCCACTACGGCGTCACGCCCGCGGCAATGGGCTTTGCCGTCAATGCCAGCACCTTCGGCATGGCGGTCGCAGGCCTCGTCGTCGGCCTCCTCAGCCCGCGCATCAATCGGCGGACCGGCATCCTGCTCAGCCTGACGCTTCTCGCGATCCCGACCAGCCTGCTTGCGGTCGCGCCGAACATTGCCGTATTCACCGCGCTGCGGGTCGTACAGGGCCTCTGCATGGCATCAGCATTCGCACTGACGCTCGCTTATCTCGGCGAGCAATGCAGCGCCATGGACGCCGGCGGCGCTTTTGCCGCCTACATCACCGGAAACGTCGCCAGCAATCTCGTCGGCCGGCTGATCTCGGCCGCAGTCGCCGATGGCCTCGGGTTGCAATGGAATTTCTGTTTCTTCGCGACCCTCAATCTCGCTGGCGCCGTGCTGGTCTGGTTCACGATCAAACGCGTACAGCCCACGCCCGCGACAATGCCGGCGGGCTCGCCGTTCGCCGCGATGGTCGCGCATTGGCGCGATCCGCGGCTGCGCGCGGCCTTCGGCATCGGCTTCTGCATCCTGTTCGCCTTCATCGGCACCTTCACCTTCGTCAATTTCGTCCTGGTCCGGCCGCCGTTGTCGCTTGGCATGATGGATCTTGGCCTCGTCTATTTCGTCTTCCTGCCGTCGGTCGTCACAACGTTGCTGGCCGGCCGGGTCGCATCACGCCTGGGAACACGTGCGACGATATGGGCAGCACTGGCCGTCGCCGGGCTGGGCCTGCCGTTGATGCTCGCGCCGCATCTGGGCGAGGTACTCGCCGGCATGATTCTGGTCGGGGTCGGGACCTTTTTCGCGCAGGCCGCCGCGACGGGCTTCGTCGGACAGACCGCGGCCGACAACCGTGGCGTAGCCAGCGGCACCTATCTCGCCTGTTACTTCTGCGGCGGGCTGGTCGGGACGGCCGTGCTCGGCCGATTGTTTGACACGTTCGGCTGGCACGCCTGCGTCGCCGGAGTCGGCGTGGCTCTCGCGGCGGCAGCCTTGCTCACATCCAGCCTGAAGCGCTAGCGCTTCGCCGGCGCTTCCTGCGGCGGCTCGTCGTCGGCGATGGCGCGCCAGGCGGCGCCGTCGAGATCGTCGTACTGGCCGCTGCGGAGCGACCAGAGGAAGCCGGCGAGGCCGGCAAGACCGAGCATCAGCGCCAGCGGGACCAGGATGACCAGAATTTCCATCACACGATCTCCCGCGAGGCGCTACGCGCGCGCAGCGAATTCAGCATGACCAGGATCGACGATCCGCTCATGGCCGCCGCGGCAATCAGAGGCGTCACCACCCCACTGATCGCCACCGGCACCGCCAGGACGTTATAGAGGATCGCAAGCCAGAGGTTCTGCCGCATCACATGCAGTGCCTTGCGCGACGCATCGATCGCGGCGACGACGGGCGCGAGCGGCCGGCCGAGGAAGACCAGATCGGCGGTGGCCTGGCTGAGATGCGCGGCCGAGATCGGCGACATCGAGACATGCGCCGCCGCCAGTGAGGGCGCATCGTTCATGCCGTCGCCGACCATCAGCACCCTTGCGCCGCGCTGCTTCAACTCCTCGATCCGCGCGATCTTGTCGGCCGGCGTCACGCCGGCGCGCCATTCGGCGATGCCGAGCGCGTGCGCGGCCGCAATCACCGCCGGCTCGCGGTCGCCGGACAGGATCTCGATGCCGACATTGCGCGCCTTCAGCGCCGCGATCACCGCCTGCGCGTCGGGACGCAGGCCCTGACGCACCGAGAGGATGAACTTTTCGCTCCCCATCCTGAAAGCCACGATGGAGGCTTCGGGATCGAGCGTGGCGTTGCCGACCAGCGCCTCGGCGCCGCAGAAGGACGGGCGGCCCAGGCGTATCTCGACGCCGTCCACGATCGCACGCACGCCCTGCCCGGCCTCCTCGACCGCACCGACGATCGGCGACCTGGCGCCGGCGGCCTGCGCGACCGCGGCGGCGACCGGATGATGGCTCGACAGCGCCAGCCGCCCGGCAAGCTCGAAGATGTCGGCGGGGATGTCGGCCGCATTCGTCACTTCGAGATCGGGCAGTGTCAGCGTGCCGGTCTTGTCGAAAATGACATGGTCGGCCTCGGCAAGACGCTCGATGGCGTCGCCGGAATTGAGCAGCACGCCCGCCTTGAACATTGCGCCCGAGGCGACCGTCTGCACCGTCGGAATGGCAAGGCCCAGCGCGCAGGGACAGGTGATGATCAGCACGGCAACGCCGGTGACGATTGCATCGTGCCAGCCGGCACCCGCAACGACCCAGCCCAAAATGGTGATCAGCGCCGTTGCATGCACCACTGGCGCGTAGAGCCGCGAGGCGCGGTCGGCGAGTCGCATGTAGCGCGAGCGGGCCTGGAGCGCATTGTCGAGCAGCCGCGTGATCTCGGCGAGCAGCGTCGCCTCTGACGCCGCCGAGACCCGCACCCGCAACGTGCCGGAGATGTTCATCGAGCCCGCATAGACCGGCGTGCCCTGCTCGGCCGTGACATAGAGCGTCTCGCCGGTGATCAGGCTCTGGTCGATCTCGGAACGTCCCTCGATCACGGCACCGTCGACCGCACAGCGCTCACCGGGCCGCAGCAGAACGATGTCGCCGGGGTGGATCGCCGCCACCGGCACCTGGGATATCTCGTCGGGACCGACGAACTTGGCCGCGGTCTCCGCTTTGAGTGCGGCGAGATTGCCGGCGACCGCGCGCGTCCGCCGCCGCATGTTCTGGTCGAGGAAGCGGCCGACCAGCAGGAAGGTGAGCAGCATGATCGCCGCGTCGAAATAGGCGTGCTCGGCGTGGTGGAGGGTCTCGACCACGGACATGCCGAGCGCAAGGCATACGCCGATCGAGATCGGCACGTCCATGTTGGTGGTCTTGTTCGACAGCGCGCGCCAGGCCGAGCGAAAGAACGGCTGGCCGGCATAGGCGGCCGCCGGCAGCGCGATCAGCGCCGAGAGCCAGTGGAAGAAGTCGCGCTGCTCGGGCAGCATGTCCGAGACGTTGCCGGACCACACCGGGATCGACAGCATCATCACATTCATGGTGGCGAAGGCGGCGACGCCGAGGCAGCGCAGCAGGAAGCGGGATTCGGCAACTTCCGTCGCTTCCGCGCTCTCGGTCTCGTAAGGATAGGCCTTGTAGCCGAGCTCCTCGAGCCGGTCGATGAAGCGGGCGGGATCGAGCGTGCCCTGCTTCCATTCCAGCGCGACGCGCCGGTCGGTGAGGTTCACGCGCGCCAGCGTGACGTCAGGGATGGCCGAGAGCCCGCGCTCGATCTTGGCCATGCAGCCGGCGCAGTGAACGCCTTCGACCGCAAGGTCGATATGCTGGACGCCCTGGCCCGCGGCCCGGACATAGTGCGAAAAATCCCGCGTGACCTGCATGACGATGTCCTTCAGTTCAGGATCACGCGGTTACGCGACAGGAAGACGCGCATCCCCCGCGCGTCACCTTCGATCACCAGATCCCACTGGCCCGGCGCGACAGTCGCGGCATTACCGCGATACACGCCGATGCCGGCCTCGGAGAGCTCGATCTGGAGATCGGCGCGCTTGTCGGTCGGCCGTTCGAGACGACCGCCGAACTTCAAGCCGCTCATCGGCCGGCCATTGGCGTCGCGCGCGTCGACCTGAAGCGTGGCCGCGCCATCGGCGCGGCGCTCGATATGCGCGCTGACCTGCCAGTTTCGCGCGGCCTGGTCCTGTGCTGCCGAGATCTCGCGGTCATAGGCGAGACCCGCGGCATAGGGGCTGTCGACGTCGGTGCCGGGCAGCGTCGCGATCGCGAGCTTCATCATGGTCACGTTGACACCGATGACGAGCCCGAAGAAGGCGACCAGCATCAGGAAGACCTTTGTGCCGGTCAGCGGCTTGGTTGCCATGGCGGTCTCCTGATCCCTAGGGCGAGACGAAATTGTCGGTGGCGGACGCGACCTCGCCGAGCCCGATGTCGGTGACGTGGAAGCGGACCGGGACCGACTTCTCGGGATTATTGTCCGCCGGCGCGGTGACCAGCAGCCGCAGCTCGCTGGTGGAGTCGCGCGGGATCACGATCATCGGCCGGTCCGGCGTCACCGAATCGACCCCGATCACATGGATGGCGAGATTTGCCGGACCGTTCGCGTCGATCGCGATGACGCGGTCATAGCCGCTCTTGTTGAGCAGCCGCACCGTATAGGCGTTGCGGATCGAGCCGTCGCTGAGCTTGACCGCGACCGGATTGCGGTCGTGCAGCACGTTGACGTCCAGCAGGCTGCGGGTCGCCAGCGTGTAGATCATGAAACCGCCGATCGCCGCGATGATCGCGCTGTACACCACGGTTCGAGCGCGCACGATCTTATAAATCGGCGCCTTGCCTTCCTCGCGGCGATGGATGTTGATGTCGTTGTCATAGCCGATCAGCCGCTTCGGGCGGCCGATCTTGGTCATCACGTTGTCGCAGGCGTCGATGCAGAGCCCGCACTGGATGCATTCGAGCTGCGGCCCGTTGCGGATGTCGATGCCGGTCGGGCAGACCGCGACGCATTGATAGCAGTCGACGCAATCCCCGACATGCTCGCCGAGCGCGCGCAGCTCGGCCGCCTTCTTCACCGAGGTGCGCTTCTCGCCGCGGTCGTAGCGGTAGGTGACGTTGAGCGCCCATTCGTCGGTGAGCGCGGCCTGGATCCGCGGCCACGGGCACATATAGGTGCAGACCTGCTCGCGCATGAAGCCGGCGAGCACGTAGGTCGTCGCCGTGAGGATCGCGATCCAGATATAGGCGATCATCGGCGCCTGGAAGGTGACGAGCTCCTTCACCAGCGTCGGCGCGTCGTTGAAATAGAGCACCCAGGCGCCGCCGGTCCACCAGGCGATCAGGAGCCAGATCGAATGCTTGAGCACGATCTCGGAGATGCGCTCCAGCTTCATCGGGTCGGAGGACTTGTCCTTCTTCATCCGTTCGCGCCGGTCGCCCTCGATCAGGCGCTCGACCGCGTAGAACAAATCGGTCCACACCGTCTGCGGGCAGAGATAGCCGCACCAGACGCGGCCGCCGACCGAGTTCATCAGGAACAGCGCCACCGCGGCGACGATCAACAGGCCGGTGAAGTAGTAGACCTCCTGCGGCCACAGCTCGATGAAGAAGAAGTAGAAGCGGCTGTTGGGAAGATCGATCAGCACCGCCTGGCTGGGGGCGCCGAGGCCGCGGTTCCAGCGCACGAAGGGCAGGAAGTAGTAGACGCCGAGGCAGAATGCCATCAGGCCCCATTTGATCCGGCGGAAGGTGCCGGAGACGCTCTGCGGATAGACCTTCTTGCGGGCGACGTAGAGCGGCCCGTTGTCGTCATCCAATGTGAGGTCGTTCGGGTTCACGGTCTTGTTCATCGCGAAGGTTTGTCTCGAGAAGGTGCGATTAAACCTAGACCCGACGCCGCCGCGTCAGTTGATCCAGCTCAAGCGGGAGCAGTTTTGTTGGCTCCCGCCCGGCCGCGGATCCGCTATTTGCCGCCGCCCAGCGAATGGACGTAGACCGCCATTGCCTTGATGGTGGCGGGATCGAGCCGCCCTTCCCAGGCCGGCATGACGCCGGCGCGGCCAAGGCTGATGGTCTCGATCAGGCTCGCCTCGTCCGAGCCGTAGAGCCAGATCTTGTCGGTCAGGTTCGGGGCGCCCATCTCCGGATTGCCCTTGCCGCCGTCGCCGTGGCACGCCACGCAATTCTCCGCAAAGATCTTCTCGCCCTTGGCGGCATCATAGCCTTTGCGGGTCGACAGGCCCGACAGCGATCGCACGTAATTGGCGACCGTGACGATCTCGTCGACCTTCAGCATGCCGTCCTTGCCGAAGGCGAGCATCTGGCCCTCATGCGTCTTGGCATGGCCGGAGCGCGCGCCGAACTGGATGGTCTGCATGATCTGGTCGAGCGTGCCGCCCCACAGCCAGTCGTCGTCGTTCAGGTTCGGGAATCCCTTGGCACCGGCGCCGCCCGAGCCGTGGCACGGCGCGCAATTGTCGCCGAATACGGTCTTGCCCTTGGCGCGGGCGAGCGCCAGCAGGGCCGGGTCCTTTTCGATGTCGGCGAGCGAGGCCGCGCCCAGCACCGTCATCTTGTCACCCCGGATCTTCTCGAGATTGGCGAGCTCGACGGCGACGTCGGCGCGCGAGGAATAGCCGAACAGGCCGGTGGTGTTGCTCTGGATCAGTGGCCAGGCCGGATAGACGATCCAGTAAGCGACCGCCCAGACGATGGTGAGGTAGAAGCTGATTACCCACCAGCGCGGCAGCGGCGTGTTGAGCTCCTTGATGCCGTCCCACTCATGCCCGGTCGTGGACTTGCCGGTGACGGAATCGATGTCGCTGTGATGGTCGGTCATGATCTCTTACTCCTCCCGCAACGGCAGCTGTGCCGCTTCGTCGAAAGCAGCCTTGTTGCGAGGCCAGAATGCATAGGCGATGATCGCGAAGAAGATCGCGACGAACACCGGCGTCCAGATCGTGGTCACGAGACCAGACGCGAGATTGTCGAGTGTCAGGATGGCTTTCATCGTTGATGCCTTCTCAGCGAAGATTGGCTTTCTCGTTGTAGATCTTGAAATCGACCAGCGTGCCGAGCATCTGCAAATAGGCGATCAGCGCGTCCATCTCGGTCGGCGTGCCGGCCTTGCCGTCGAAATTGCGCACGACGGCCTTGGCGTAGCGCTTGGTGAAGGCATCGGAGCCGGCATTGTCGGGATCGGCCTGGGCCTTCAGGTCGGCGCCTGCGCTGGCGATCTGGTCGTCGGTGTAGGGCACGCCCACGGTCTTGAGCGTCTTCATGTGATCGGCGATCGTGTTAGGATCGACCTCGGTCGAACTGAGGAACGGATAGCCCGGCATCACCGACTGCGGCACGATCGCGCGCGGGTTGGTCAGATGGGTGACGTGCCAGTCGTCGGAATATTTGGCGCCGACGCGGGCGAGATCGGGACCGGTGCGCTTCGAGCCCCACTGGAACGGGTGGTCGTACATGCTCTCCGCGGCGAGCGAGAAGTGGCCGTAGCGCTCGACCTCGTCGCGCAGGGGGCGGATCATCTGCGAATGGCAGAGATAGCAGCCTTCGCGGACATAGACGTTGCGGCCGGCGAGCTCCAGCGGCGTGTAGGGCCTGACACCGTCGACCGCCTCGATCGTGCTCTTGAGGTAGAACAGCGGGGTGATCTCGACGAGACCGCCGATCGCGATCACCAGCAAGATGCCGACGATCAGGATGATCGAGTTCTTTTCGAAGATTTGGTGGCGTGTCCAGAACGACATGGAAAGCTCCTCATTCCGCCGGCTGAAGCGCGACGGGCATCTGGACTTCCTGTTCGCCGACGCGAACGGTCATCCAGAGATTGTAGGCCATGATCAGCGCGCCGATCAGGAACAGCCCGCCGCCGGCGGCGCGGATGATGTAGAAGGGGTGCATGGCCTCGACGCTCTCGATGAAGGAATATTCGAGGAAGCCGAGCGAGGTGTAGGCGCGCCACATCAAGCCCTGGAGGATGCCGGACACCCACATCGCGGAGATGTAGAGAACGATGCCGAGCGTCGCGATCCAGAAGTGCCAGTTGACGAGCTTGAGGCTGTAGAGGCCCTTGCGGTTCCAGATCCACGGCACCAGGCAGTAGAGCGCGCCGAAGGAGACGAAGCCGACCCAGCCGAGCGCGCCGGAATGCACGTGGCCGATGGTCCAGTCGGTGTAGTGGCTGAGCGAGTTCACCACCTTGATCGACATCATCGGGCCTTCGAAGGTCGACATGCCGTAGAAGGCGACGGAGACCACGAGCATGCGCAGCACGGGATCGGTGCGCAGCTTGTCCCAGGCCCCCGACAGCGTCATCAGGCCGTTGATCATGCCGCCCCAGGAGGGCATCCACAGCATGATCGAGAAGGTCATGCCGAGCGTCTGCGTCCAGTCCGGCAGCGCCGTGTAGTGCAGATGATGGGGCCCGGCCCAGATGTAGAGGAAGATCAGCGCCCAGAAGTGGATGATCGAGAGACGGTAGGAATAGACCGGCCGCTCGGCGCGCTTCGGGATGAAGTAGTACATGATGGCGAGGAAGCCGGCGGTCAGGAAGAAGCCGACCGCGTTGTGGCCGTACCACCACTGGAACATGGCGTCCTGGATGCCGCCCCAGGCAACATACGACTTCGAGCCGAACATCGAGACGGGCAGCGCGGGATTGTTGCCGAGATGCAGCACGGCGATCGTCACGATGAAGGCGAGATAGAACCAGTTCGCGACGAAGATATGCGGCTCCTTGCGCTTGAAGATGGTGGCAAGGAAGACGAGGAGGTAAGCGACCCAGACGATGGTGAGCCAGAGGTCGGCATACCATTCCGGCTCGGCATATTCCTTCGACTGGGTGACGCCGAGCAGATAGCCGGTGCCGGCGATCAGGATGAAGAAGTTGTAGCCGATCACGACGAACCAGGGCGCGAGATCGCCGGCGAGGCGCGCGCGGCAGGACTTCTGCACCACATAGAAGGACGTGCCGATCAGCACGTTGCCGCCGAAAGCGAAGATCACCGCGGAGGTGTGCAGCGGCCGGAGACGGCCGAAGCTGGTCCAGGGCAGATCGAAGTTCAGCGCCGGCCAGGCGAGCTGCGAGGCAATGAGCAGGCCGACGAGGAAGCCTGCGATGCCCCAGAACATCGCCATGACGGCGGTGAACTTGATCGGCCCCATGTTGTAATTGGGGCGACCGTTGATCTCCTCGGGCGGCAGCGCCGCCGGGCGGTCGAAGTAGCGGTTGACGATGCAGAACACTGCGGCGAGGCTCGCCGCCGCGCCGAGCGCGGCATGGAAGGCGAAAGGCGCATCGAGCGCCTTGGCCGTTGCGATCACGCAGAGGAAGGCAGTGGCTGCGAACATGACAGCCAGGCCGCTTTCACCGATGGTCATGGATTTGGAGATGGAGGGCTGGCTCATGCGGATTCTCTTTCGAAAGAACACGGAGCCAGAAACCACATTCACCCTCGCAGGGAATTGATTGAAATCAAGATAGGTGGATTTCTGTTAATGTGGGGGCGCTGATCTGAAAGCGATCTCGGTCGCCTGAGCCGGACATCACGCGCACGGCAGCCGGTGGGCTCCGTGGAATCACGGAGCCCGGAACTGCGGGAACCGGCGCACCGCCCTAGTCCCTTGCCGTCGCCTTGAGCGCGGCGATGACGTCTTCGCGGGCGATGATTCCGACCAGCTTCTGCGCGCCGTCGAGGACGATGATGCTCCTGATGCGGTGTTCGACCATGATCTGGAGCACGCGCGTCAGCCGCGTGTCGGGGCTGACATAGATGAACTCGGGCGTCATGACGTCGCCGATCTTGCGGCTCATCAGGTCGTGATAGCGCGGCAGCATCTGGCTCGGCGTGAAGGCGAAGCATTTCAGGATGTCGAATTTGGTGACGATGCCGACCACCTGCCCGTCGTCCTCGACCGGATAGGAGTTGAAATCGTCGGTTTCGAACATCTCGCTGAGTGCGAGCAGGTCGTGGTCACGCTGCACCGCCTTGACGTTGCGCGTCATGTAACCGTCGACGGTCTCTTCAAGAAATTTGTACACGGCGCGTCCTCCTCGAATGGCTTTTCGGCCGGCCGGCGGTCAGTGCGACAGCAGCACGCTGCGGATGGATTGAGTGACCAGATATTCGGTGACGCCGCCGAGGATCAGCTCGCGAAAGCGCGAATGACCATAGGCACCCGCGACGATCAGGCCGGCGCCGACGTCGCCGGCGACCTTCTCCAATTGCGCGGCGGCAGTTTCGCCTCCCCCGGCCTCCGAGACCCGCGCCGTCGCGGCGATGCCGTGACGGGCGAGCCAGGCGGCAACATCCGTGACGCCGGCCATCACGACCGAGCGATCGTCGTCGCGCTCCGGCACTTCGACGATGGTGACGTCCCTCGCCTTGCGCAGCATCGGCAGCGCGTCGGCCAGTGCACGCCGGGATTCCGGCGTGTCTTTCCAGGCCACCAGCACGCTGCGCAGATCGAGCCAGTTGACCTTGTCGGGGACGACGAGAAGCGGCCGGCCGGCCTGCATCACCAGATCCTTGGGGCTCGCCAGCGCGAACGCGTCGGAGAAGGCCGGGCTCTGCCCGCCGCTGACGATGATGTCGGCACAGCGCGCCTGCGCCAGCACGAATCGCGCCGGAAAATCCATCGCGCTGCGCCACTCCATGCGTCCGCCGCGCGCGCTCGTCGCGGCGCGGAACTGGACCTCCAGATCGGCAAGGCGCTTCTTGATGGACGCTTCCTCCCGATCGATCAGGCTCTGGGCCGCGGCACCGTCGGTGAAATAGAGCGGCGGCGCGAACTGCGCCGCGGCAACCCCGACGATGGTCGCCTCGAATCGCTCGGCGAGCTCGCCCGCGACCTGAAGGCGCGCCTCGTTGGACTGGTCGAGCGCCAGGCTGACCATCACGGTCGCGTATGTCATCGGGAGTCTCCGGAAGCCAAGAACTGGCACGAAATCTAGCCTCGCCGCTGCAAGGCAAGATGAGCTAGATCAAATCGCCGGGCGCCGGGCCTGCGGGAAATCCACCAACCGAATCAGACATCCGACCTTGCCTCCGGCGGAGCCCTGAGCGAAATTGCCGTGATGGTGGCGGCAAATCAGCCCGCCGCGAGACAATTGGAGCTGCTGCTTGTCCCCGACCCGCGTAACCCATCCGCCAGATGACGGCAGGGGCGAGCATTTCCGGGTCCGGATCGAGGGATTCGGCGTCGGCACCTGGGATCTCGACCTCGCGACGCGGGAATTGGACTGGTCCGATACCGCCAGGAGCCTGCTCGGCATCGAGCCGGATCAACCGGCGAGCTACGACCTCTTCCTGTCGCGCCTCGAGACCAAGGACCGCGAACGCGTGGAGACCGCGATCAAGCGCGTCTCCGAACGCGGCGGCGGCTTCGACGTGTCTTTCCAGGTCTCGAACGCCTCCGGCAGAGGACAGTGGATTCGCGCCCGGGCGGGAGTCATTCGCGACGACGCCGGCGTCGTCCGTCATCTCAGCGGCATCTTTCTCGATATCGACGAGGAGAAGCAGGTCGAAGAAGCGCTGCGCACCCGCGAGACCCACCTCCGCTCCATCCTCCAGACCATTCCCGATGCCATGATCGTCATCGACGGCCAAGGCATGATGCAGCTCTTCAGTACGGCCGCAGAGCGCCTGTTCGGCTGGTCCGAGCACGAAGCGATCGGCAAGAACGTCAGCATCCTGATGCCGGAGCCCGACCGCTCCCGCCATGACGGTTACATCGCCCGCTACCGTACGACGAGCGATCCGCACATCATCGGCATCGGCCGCATCGTGACCGGCAAGCGCCGTGACGGCACGACCTTTCCGATGCACCTGTCGATCGGCGAGATGCAGTCCGGCGGTGAGCCTTATTTCACCGGCTTCGTCCGCGACCTCACCGAGCACCAGCAGACCCAGGCGCGACTCCAGGAGTTGCAGTCCGAGCTCGTCCACGTCTCGCGGCTGACCGCGATGGGCGAGATGGCTTCCGCGCTCGCCCACGAGATCAACCAGCCGCTGGCGGCGATCAGCAATTACATGAAGGGCTCCCGGCGGCTGCTCGCCGGCAGCACTGATCCCAACACGCCGAAGATCGAAAACGCGCTGGATCGCGCATCGGAGCAGGCCTTGCGCGCCGGCCAGATCATCCGGGGCCTGCGCGACTTCGTCTCCCGCGGTGAATCCGAGAAGCGTGTCGAGAGCCTCTCCAAGCTGATCGAGGAGGCCGGTGCGCTCGGGCTGGCCGGTGCGCGCGAGCAGAACGTGCAGCTCCGCTTCAGCCTCGATCCCGCCGCCGATCTCGTCCTCGCCGACCGCGTGCAGATCCAGCAGGTGCTGGTCAATTTGTTCCGCAACGCGCTTGAAGCGATGGCGCAGTCCGAGCGGCGCGAGCTCGTCGTCGCCAACGCCCGCGTCAGTGAGGACATGATCGAGGTCGAAGTCTCCGACACCGGCTCCGGTTTCCAGGACGATGTGATTCCAAACCTGTTCCAGACCTTCTTCACCACCAAAGACACCGGCATGGGCGTGGGACTGTCCATCAGCCGCTCGATCATCGAGGCTCACGGCGGCCGCATGTGGGCCGAGAGCAACGCATCGGGCGGCGCGACATTCCGCTTCACCCTGCCGGCAGCCGACGAGAACTGATCAAAATGACGACCAAAGCACATGTCTACGTCATCGACGACGACGCGGCGATGCGTGATTCGCTGAACTTCCTGCTGGATTCCTCCGGCTTCGGCGTCACGCTGTTCGACGACGCCCGGGCCTTCCTCGACGCCCTGCCCGGCCTCGCCTTTGGCTGCATCGTCTCGGACGTGCGCATGCCCGGCCTCGACGGGATCGAGCTGCTGAAACGGATGAAGGCGCAGCAAAGCGCGTTTCCGATCCTGATCATGACCGGTCATGGCGACGTGCCGCTCGCGGTCGAGGCGATGAAGCTCGGGGCAGTCGATTTTCTCGAGAAGCCATTTGAGGACGATCGCCTCGTCACCATGATCGAGACGGCGATCCGCCAGGCCGAGCCTGCCGCCAGGAACGAGGCGGTCTCGCAGGATGTCGCCGCACGCGTCGCTTCCCTGAGTCCCAGGGAGCGCCAGGTCATGGAGGGGCTGATCGCGGGCCTCTCCAACAAGCTGATCGCCAGGGAATACGACATCAGCCCGCGCACGATCGAAGTCTACCGCGCCAACGTCATGACCAAGATGCAGGCAGGCAGCCTGTCGGAGCTGGTGCGGCTGGCCATGCGCGCCGGCATGCTCAAGGATTGAGGCAATCGCTTCTGAGCCAAAATGCTTTGAGCCAAAGTGCCTTGAGCCAAGTCAAGGCCCCTCCCCGGCGCTGTGCTAGCGAGGTGGCATGATCGAGATCGGCTCGCACCATGAGCGGCTGCCGTCCCCCACGAAACCCACCGTCTTTGTGGTCGACGACGATGCCGCCGTCTTGGGCTCCCTGCGGTTCCTGCTGGAAACCGACGGCTTCGCCGTGCGGACCTTCAGGAACGGCACGGCGCTGCTCAATGCCGGCGGCGCGCCTGCAGCCGACTGCTACGTGATCGACTACAAGATGCCCGGCATCAACGGCATCGAGCTCGCAGGCCAGCTGCGCCAGTCCGACGGCGAGACCCCCGTGATCCTGATCACGGGCTACCCGGACGAGAACATCTCGACCCGGGCCGCCGCTGCCGGCGTCAAGGACGTGATCTTGAAGCCGCTTCTCGACGAAAACCTGGTCAAGCGCATCCGCCGCGCCATCCAGGATCGCGCTCGATAACTCGCTGGTTCAACATAGCTTTTCGGAAAACCGCGGCACGCTTTTCCGGATCACGCTTTGCCTACGGGATTCTACGTAGGTAGACCCCCTTAAGATATCGCTCGAAATTTTCGAGGCCCCCGATACCGCGTACGACTGCGTCATCACAACGGAGATGGCGCAGATGCTCACCGAGACGCTCAACACCCAGGCGATCAACACGCAAGTTCGCGGCAAGATTGCCCCGGCCCGGCCCGTCTCCGACCAGTTCGGCGCGATCACCGGCCATGTCGGCCTCGTCGCCACCGAGTTTTCCTACCGCAAGGACGAGGAGATCTACGGCGAGGATGAGCCGGCCGAATATGTCTACCAGGTCGTGTCAGGCGCCGTGCGCAGCTACAAGCTTCTCTCCGACGGCCGCCGCCAGATCGGCGCCTTCCATCTTCCCGGCGACGTGTTCGGCCTCGAATCCGGCCCGAGCCACCGCCTCGCCGCCGAAGCCATCATCGACACCAATGTACGCCTCGTGAAGCGCGCGAGCCTCGAAAAGGCCGCCGGCATCGACGTGCAGGTCGCCCGCAAGCTCTGGACCATGACCGCCGGCGAGCTTCGTCACGCTGAAGACCACATGCTGCTGTTGGGCCGCAAGACCGCGATGGAGCGTGTCGCGACCTTCCTGCTCGAAATGGATCGCCGCCTCGCCGTCGCCGGCATGATGGCGCTGCCGATGTGCCGCCGCGATATCGGCGACTATCTCGGCCTCACGCTGGAAACCGTGTCGCGCGCGCTGTCGCAGCTTCACGCCCAGGGCATCTTGGGCTTCTCCGGCGCCCGCCAGATCGTGCTGCGCAACCGCCAGCGCCTGCACAGTCTCGACGCCTGATCTTTCGTCCTCCCTACCGACTTATGGCCGGCTGACTTCGTTCAGCCGGCCATTTCTTTTGCCGCGATCATTCCCGTGCGCCGGGTTTCCGGCATCACGAACAGAATCAGCAACAGTCCCGTCGCGGCGACGCCGGACAGCCCGATGAAGGCGGTGGCATTGCCGAACTTGTCGCTGACATAGCCGCCAAGCGCCGTGCTCAGCGAGGCGCCGATGCCGATCGCAGTGCCGACGATGCCCTGCGCGAGGTTAAAGTGCCCGCTGCCGAAGGCGACGTCGGCCACGATCAGCGGGATCATCACCGCGAACACCGCCGCCGTGATACCGTCGAACACCTGCACCGCGACCAGCAGATACGGATCCCGCACGGTCGCGAACAGCAGGCCGCGAATCGTCAGTGCCGCGAAACCGATCAGCAGCAGCGGCCGCCGGCCCCACGCCTGCGCCTTGCGCCCCACGGTCGGCGACAGCAGCGCCACGATCGCCTGCGGCACGACGATGCAGAAGGCGACGAGCACCGTCGCCCATTGGCTAGACCGCGCCGTCACCGCGCTTGCCATCAGCGGCATCATCGCGGCATTCGCCAGTTGCAGCAGCAGCACGCTCAGCGCGAAGACGATCAGCGGCTTTTGCCGGATCAAATGCCAGATATTGGTATCGCCGCGATCCTTCGCCTCGCGCGGCATCTCGCCGTGGCAACGCGCGATGTCGACCTCCTCCTCACGGATGCGCGACAGCGCAATCAAGGTCGGAATCGCGAGCAGGAAGGTGACGAGGAATACCGAACGGCTCGACAGCAGGTAACCTGCCGTGCCCATCACCGCGGCGGCAACGCCGTTGCCGAGGGATGCGAAGCGCGCATTGCGGCCGAGCCGCTCGCCGATCGCGAGCGGGCCGACAAGACCGAGGCTGATCGCCGCGATGGCCGGGCCCAGCACGCAGCTCGCCGCCGCATGCAGGGTGGCGGCGGCCACCACCACGGGGAAGATCGGCATCGCCGCATAGGCGAGCGCACAGCAGCCGATGGTCGCGATCGCAAGCGCAGCCACCAGGCGCTCGGATTTCGCGGCGTCGATGATGGCGCCGCCCGGCATCTGGCCGATCAGGGCGACGATGCCACCGATCGACAGCACGAGGCCGATCTCGACCTGGGTCCATTTCTGCGTCGTCAAATAGACCGCGATGAAGGGACCGAACCCGGTCTGCACGTCGGCGAGGAAGAAGATGAACCAGTCGAGGCCGCGCAGGCTCTGGCGCGACGGCGCCGGAAGGCCTGCAGGCGGCGGCGCCGTAACGTTGTCCTGTTCAACGCGTCGATCGCGATCTGCGTGGTTCGGCTTCCTCGACAATAGCACCGGCGGCCATCCCTCCCCGCGCCTCACTGAATCGCTTGCAGCGGTTGCAGGCTACCGGACGCGCCGAGCACGACCATCGGCGTGTCTTCCTTGTATTCCGGCGCGGCGGCGACCTGCGCCTTGGTCAATTCCAGCGTGATACTGTCCTTCTTGTTGGCGATCTTGCCGAACCGCATCGCATTCCAGTCCACCACGATCTTGCGGCTGCCGACGCCGAGGAAGCCGCCGAAATCGATCACGGCCGCGCGCACATGGCCGGTGCGGTCGACGATGATGTCGACGATGCGGCCCATGTCCTCGTCGGCGGCGCTGCGCACGTCGCGGCCGAGCACGCCGTGTGCGTCGCTCGCGCCGATGATGGTCACCGAGGGCGGCGGCGCGGCGTCCTTCGGCGTCACGGGCACGGCGGAGGCCGGCGGCGGCACCGTCGCCGGCGCGTTCGCTTCGCTTGGGGGCGTCGTTGGGGCCACCGTCGGCGGCTCCGCGGCGCGGGACATGGCGACCGACAATCCCGCGACGACCGCCACGCTCAGCATCAACGCTCCGATCGTACGCATATACCCTCCTCGCTGGGCGCCGTCAGCGCGCCAGCACGATCGACACCTGAATCTGGCCGCGCGTCCGCAACACCTCCAGCGCCACGTCGTCGCCGTGGCGGCTGACGCGCAGATCCACGCTGGATTCGCCGAGGCGCAGATCGCGCATGATCACCTCGTTCAGGAACGCCGGCAGATGCGGATTGCGCAGGCGAATCTCGCCGCGCGCGACGTCGAACTCGATGCCGAGCGCCGCCTCCAGCAGCGTGAACGGCGTGGCGCTGGCCCAGGCCTGCGGCGCGCAGGCAACCGGATAGAGCGTCGGGCCGCGCCGCTTCTCGCGCCGGAAGCCGCAGAACAATTCAGGCAGCCGCCGCAGATCCATGTAGGTCGCGGCATCGAACAGGCCCTTGAAGACATGCGCGACCGAATGCTTGAGCCCATAGCGCGCGAGCCCGAGCGCGATCAGCGCATTGTCATGCGGCCAGATCGAGCCGTCATGATAGGACATCGGGTTGTAGCGCACCTCGCCGACGGCGACGGTGCGGATGCCCCAGCCTGAGAAGAAATGCGGCCGCATCAGGTCGGCGGCGACGAGGCGCGCACGATCCTCACGGATCATGCCGCTGAACAGCACCTGCCCGGCATTGGAGGTCCGCACCTTGCAGGGCCTCTTCTTGCCGTCGAGCGCAAGCGCATAAGTCCCGAGCTCATCGCACCAGAATGCCTTTTCGAAACGCTCGGCCAGCGTCTTCGCTTCGGTCTCGAGCTTCTTGGCGAGATCAGGCTTGCCGAGCTTCAGCGCACAGCGTGCGGCGATCTGCTTGGCGACGAACACGTAACCCTGCACTTCCGCGAGCGCGAGATTGCCCTCCGCGAGCTGGCCGTCGGCATGGAAGATCGCATCATAGGAGTCCTTCCAGCCCTGGTTGGCGAGCCCCTTTTCGGTGGCGCGCTGATATTCGACGAAGCCGTCATTGTCGGGGTCGCCGGGCCCGTCCATCCAGGCCAGCCCCGCCTCGATCGCCGGCCACAGCTCCATCAGCGTCTTCTCGTCGCCGGTACGTTCGAAATAGCGCCCGGCGAGCAGGACGAACAAGGCGGTCGAATCGACGCTGCCGTAATATTGCGCGAACGGCACCTCGCGCAGCGCCGCCATCTCGCCGCCGCGCATCTCGTGCAGGATCTTTCCGGGCGCCGCATCGTTGAGCGGATCGACGGCCTCCGCCTGGAAATGCGCGAGCCGCCGCAGCACGCCCTTGGCGATCCGCGGGTCGACCCAGAGCATCTGAAGCGCGGTGATCAGGCCGTCGCGGCCGAACGTCGTCGAATACCAGGGAATGCCGGCATAGGGATAACGCCCCTGCGGCGTCTCCGTCATCAACATGTTGAGGTCGGCCATGGCCTGGCACAGCACCTCGTTGAAGATGTTGTTGGAGGTCTCGATGCTGGCGGCCCCCATCGTCGATTGCCGCATCTCGCGGCGATGGGCGAGCAGGCCCCGGAAAAAGCGGGCCGGCTTCTCCGCGATCGGCCGGTTGCACGACACGGCCACGAACAGCGATTTCGCCTCGTGCGGATCGAGCTCAATCTGCCAGGTCGCGGCATTCACCGACAGCCGCGTCGGCCGCGGATCGAAATGCAGCCCCGTCGTGCGCTCGGCCTCGTCGAGACCGTGATATTCGAACAGCACGTCGGTCGGTCCCAGCAGCCTGCTGGTGCCGGTCCCGCGGCGCGGGCGCCGCTCGCCGCGCACCTCGAACAGATCGGCAAAATCATTGTCGAACAGCAGCGTCAGCTCGAAGCCGGCGCGGCGGTCGCCGTGGTTCTGGACGCCGATGCGCTGATAGGCGGCGCCGTGCCAGAGGAAGATCGTGCGCACGATGTGCAGCAGGTCCTTCTGAAGGACGATGCGGCCCTGGCGGTAGATGTCGGGATTGGTGAGATCGATCGTGAGCGCCGAATTGTCGTCGCGCAAATTCGAGCCAAGCAAGAGCGGCTGAAGGTCGTCGAGCACCAGCTCCAGCCGCGCCAGATAACGCGTGTCATGGTTGAACAGCCCGTCCGGCCCGCCGGCGGAAGCGCCGATGTCGCCATGGCTGTCAAGCACGATGAAAGTGTCGTCGTGCTTGAGCGAGCGACGGGGCCGCGCGGCGGGCCCCGTCATCGGAATGTAGAACGCCTGCTCCGCGACGGCCTCCACCGTCTGAGATACCGAGATGATCTGGGTTACGGCTTCGGCTGCCATGAGCTGCTCCCCTGCGGCTTATTTCTCGAACGCGACCAACGCAGACGCAACTTCTGGCTTTACGCGGCTGCTTGCGCGAGCCGGCTCATTTCCTGCGTGACCAGCTCACGATAGGGCCCGTGACCCTGCATCAGACGCTCGGGCGAGCCGTCCTCGATGATCTTACCACCCTTCAGCACGACCACGCGGTCGAAATTGCGCAGCGTCGCGAGGCGATGGGCGATCGCGACCACGGTGCGGCCGCGCATCAGGCGCGACAGTGCCTCGCGGATCGCTTCCTCCGATTCGCTGTCGAGCGCGGCGGTGGCCTCGTCCAGCAGCAGGATCGGCGCGTCCTTCAGGAACGCGCGCGCAATCGCGATGCGCTGGCGCTGGCCGCCGGACATTTTCACGCCGCGGTCGCCGACCATGGTGTCGAGGCCTTCCGGCAAGCTGTCGATGAAATCGCAGCGCGCCGCAATCGCCGCGCGCAGCACCTCGTCGTCGGTCGCGTTCGGCCGGCCATAACGGATGTTCTCGCGAATCGAGCGGTGGAACAGCGAGATATCCTGCGGCACCACCGAGATCGCCTCACGCAGGCTCTGCTGCGTCACCTTCGAGATGTCCTGGCCGTCGATCGTGATGCTGCCTTCATCCACATCGTAGAAGCGCTGAAGCAGCGTGAACAGGGTCGACTTGCCGCCGCCGGACTGGCCGACCAGACCGACGCGCTGGCCGGGCTGCAAGCGCAGGCTGAACCGCTCGAAGATCTTCTCGCCGCCGGGATAGCCGAAGGCGACGTTGTTGTACGCGATCGCGGCGCCGCTCTTGACCAGCGGCTCGGCCTCGGGGTGATCGCGGAGTTCGTGCGGTATCAGGAGCGTGGCGATCGCCTCGGTCAGGCGAGCCACATGCTGGGTGACATCAACCAGCGCAACAGCCAGGTCGCGCGTCGCGCTCAGGATCGAGATGCCGAGCGTACAGACCAGCACGACGTCGCCGGTGGTCGCTTCGCCCTGCTGCCAGAGCGTGACCGCCCAGGCCATCAGCGCGACCGTCAGCAGCACGGTCACGGCGGCATGAAACAGCCGCAGCTTTTCCAGATAGCGCAGGCTGCGGCTGCGCGCAGTCAGTTCCCGGTTCACTGTGGCGTCGAACCGCTCGTGCTCGTGGCCGATGCCGCAGAAGGCGCGGACCAGCGGCATGTTGCTGATGACGTCGATCATCTCCCCGTCGACGGCCGCCGCCTTGTCGGCAAAGTCGTCGTGGAGGGGCTTTCCGGCCGCCGCCAGATGGAACATCGCAATCACCATCCCGCCGGCGATCACCATCAGGCCGAGCGCCATATAGGGGCTCACGGTTCCAATGAGCGCGATTGCCGCAATTGTGGCGATGCACGGCGGCAACACATTCCAAACGAACATGTTCTCGACGGTGAACACCGCGTTCGAGGTCGCGGTGATACGGCTCGTCAGCATGCCCGGCATGCGATCGGAGAAATAGCTCGGCGCGTGTCCGGTCAGATGACGAAATATGTCACGGCGCAAATCTCCCGTGACCCGGACGAAGGTGAAGCTCGCGGTCCAGCTCGCGATGCGCCAAAGGAAGTTGTCGGCGGCGATCAGCGACATGAGCAAAATGAATGCCAGCCATACGCTACCGCCATGCGAAGGTCCCGCGGAGAGGCTGTCGACCAGCGATTTGACGCCGTACTGCGTGCCTACGGAGCAGGCAACGGCTGCAACGACAGCAGTCAGGATCACCAGGTGCGACGCCAAACGCCGCCGAAGATAGCGCAAGACAAAGGCAAATGGCCTGCGCGCGTATCCAGAAAGATGATCCATGTGACTACCGACCCCGTCGTGATGATTTCAATTTTTGTCTTAGCCGACTGAACATCGACCGCTTCGCCTCGGTTCCCGGGCAAGTCATCACGACATGCGGATGCGGACGATGTGAGAAGAGGAGATGGCATCATCGCGGCCGCGCTGAAGTGTGTCGAAGAAGTAACGTTCGTTGAAGGAACCTCGCAACTGCGAGAACGTTCCCTCGACTGGCATGCCGGTGCCGACACACGGCGGGGGTTTCTTAACTTTCATGATCGCACAGAGGAGATGGTGAGATGCGCATCGCGCAGGTAGCTCCGTTGACGGAGGCTGTTCCACCCAAGCTGTATGGCGGCACCGAGCGGGTGGTGCACTGGTTGACGGAAGAGTTGGTTGCCCTTGGACATGACGTGACCCTATTCGCCAGTGGCGACTCCCAGACGTCGGCCAAGCTCGACGCGCTGTGGCCGCGGGCGCTTCGCCTCGACGGTTCCGTACGAGATCCCAATGCGCTGCACATGGTGCTCCTGGAGCGCGTGCGGCAAAAATGTGACGACGAGGAGTTCGATTTCCTCCATTTCCATCTCGATTACTATCCGTGGTCGCTGTTCTACCGGCAGCCGACACCGTTCCTGACCACGCTGCACGGCCGGCTCGACCTGCCGGAGCATCAGCCAGTGTTCAATACTTTCTCCAAGATGCCCGTGATCTCGATCTCGAACGCCCAGCGGCGACCGGTGCCGCAGGCGAACTGGGTGACCACGATCCACCACGGCCTGCCGGAGAATTTGCTGACGCCCAAGCCGGCCAAGCAGGAATATCTCGCCGTGCTCGGCCGCATCGCGCCGGAAAAAGGCGTCGATCGCGCCATCAAGATTGCGACTCATTGCGGCATCCCGCTGAAGATCGCGGCCAAGGTCGATCGTGCCGACCAGGATTATTACGATGAGCTGATCAAGCCGATGATCCAGAACAATCCACTCGTGGATTTCATCGGCGAGATCAGCGACCATGAGAAGTCGGACTTCCTGAGCGGCGCGCTCGGCCTGTTGTTGCCGATCGACTGGCCGGAGCCGTTCGGCCTTGTGATGATAGAAGCCATGGCCTGCGGAACGCCGGTCGTCGCGTTCAACCGCGGCTCGGTGCCGGAGATCATCGACGAGGGGCTCACCGGCTTCATCGTCGAGGACATCCTCAGCGCGGCCGGCGTCGTGGGCCGTCTTGCCCAGCTCGACCGCACTGCCATCCGCAAGCAGTTCGAGAAGCGTTTCACCGCACGCCGAATGGCGCTGGACTATCTCGCGGCCTATCGCAGCCTGACCGAGGCCCAGACGCCGCGGATCAAGCTGGTGAGCAGCGCAGAGTAGCTGGTCGCCTCAATACGAGCCGTCATGCCCCGCGAAGGCGGGGCATCCAGTACGCCGCGGCAGGAGTTGGTTCACACAACTCTCGCCACGGCGTACTGGATCGCCCGGTCAAGCCGGGCGACGACAGCGAGTGTGGGTAAAATTACGGTGGCCCTACACCACCACCGCCCGCTTCGGCTCCGCGATCTCGAACATCCTCGGGAATTCGTCCATCAGGCCCATCAGCTCGGCGAGCCGCATCGGGTTGCCTGAGAGCTTGACCTTTCCGGCAGCGACGGCTTCCGGAAAGCTCGTCAGCTTGGCGATCACCTCGTCCAGCGTCGCGCGCGCGAGGGTGAAGCTGGCATCTGCATCTTCCGCCTGCACGCCCTCGGTATAGGTCAGCGCGCAATTTTCCAGGTTGAGCACGAACGTCTCGCCGGTGTCGGAAAAGCTCCAGTTCACGACGATGTGCTTGCCTTCGGCCTTCGGCCCGTTGAGGCGGATGCCGAGCACGTCCCAGAGCTGCGAGGTACGCAATGCGGCCAGCGTCTCGCGCGGCATCGGCGGGCGCGGCGGCGTCTTCGGCATGCCCTGTCGCAATTCCTGCGCACCGAACAGATAGGCGTTGCGCCAGGTCGCGCTCTCGGCGGCGTAGCCGAGCTGCTCCAGCGTATCCGCCAGCAGCGCCCGCGCGGCCCCGTTATCAGGCTCGGCGAAGACGAGATGGCCGAGCGCCTGCGCGACAAAGCGAAACTCGCCCTTGTCGAAATCCGTCCGCGCCCGCGTCAGGATCGCATCGGCGCCGCCCATGTATTCGACATACTTCTTCCCGGATTCCACCGGTGGCAGCGGATCGAGATTGACCGGGTTGGCGTCGTACCAGCCGAGATATTTCTGGTAGATCGCCTTCACATTGTGCCTGATGTGGCCGTAATAGCCGCGGCCGTGCCAGGCGCCCTCCAGGCTCTTCGGCAGCTGGATCGTCTCGGCGATTTCGGCCGCGGTGAGGCCGTGGTTCATCAGGCGGATGGTCTGGTCATGCGCGAACTTGTAGAGATCGCGCTGCTGCCGGATCATGGTGCCGATGCGCTCGGCTCCCCACACCGGCCAGTGATGCTGGCCGCACATCGCCTCCGCCTTGCCGTCCCAGAGCTGCAAGGCCTCATTGAGGTACTTCGACCAGGCCAGCGCGTCGCGCACGTCGGCGCCGCGGAACGGCAGCAGATTGTGGAAATTGTGGGTGCAGTTCTCGGCGAGGTTCAAGAGCTTGTAGCGCGGGATGAAGAAATGCATCTCCGCCGGCGCTTCGCTGTTCGGCGCCATCTGGAATTCGAATGCGACGCCGTCGATCACGCGCCTGTCGCCGGTCGCCATGATCAGATCCGTCGGCCGCAGCAGTGCGACGCCCCCGGCGGCCATTGACTTGCCGAGCCCGTTGTCGACCTGCCCGCGCACACCCTTGGCGAGGAACGGACCGAACTGATATTGCGCGCGCCGAAGCATCGCAGGCCCCGCGATGATATTCTCGGAGACGGCATGCTCCATGAACAGGTTCGGCGCGATGATGGGCACGCGGCCACTCGCCAGCGCATCCTCCTCCAGCACGCCGCGCGCACCGCCCCAGTGGTCAGTGTGGGTGTGCGTGAAGATGACGGCCGCGACCGGCCGCTGGCCGCGATGCCTGTAGTAGAGATCGAGCGCGGCGCGCGCGCCTTCGATCGAGGTCAGGGTGTCGACGACGATGACGCCGCTGTCGCCCTCGATCAGCGTCATGTTGGCGATGTCGAGCCCGCGCACCTGGTAGATTCCGGGCACCACCTCGAACAGGCCATGATGCATGTTGAGCCGCGCCTGCCGCCACAGGCTCGGATTGACCGTGGCCGGCGCCTGCGCCGTGGAGAGAAAGCCGTAGGGCTCGAGACTCCAGACCGTCCTGCCTTGCGGATTAGTAATCTTCGCGTTCTCGATGGTGCCGAGGAAGCCGCGCGTGGCATCGTCGAAATCCCGCGTATCTGAAAACGGCAGCGCATTCAGCATCGTCGCTTGCTGCGCGATGACGGAGGGAGAGGCGTCTTTCGGCTCGTTGCTGGGTTCTGTCATTCTGTTTCCTCCCACCTGTCGCGCGGTATCTAACCGCATCGCGCGGGCAATTGCCATTGTGGGCGTCATGCAGCGCGTGCGATGCGGCCGCTCTTACCCTCCCCCCCAGGGCAGGGCTATCGCATGTGGCCGAGGAGTTCGAAGAAGAAGGCATCGTTCCAGCCGGCCCGCTTGAGCTTGAGACGCAAGGAGATGGTGCTGTCGGGGTGAGCTCTGGCGACGTTGAGGGCAAGTCGCCTGAGGACGGCAAGGTTGGCAGGACCGTTGTCCTTGCGGTTGCGGGCCAGATCCTCGTCGAGGATGACGTCGAGCGGCCAGTGCAGGCCGTTTTCGATGGTCCAATGGGTGCGAACGATGCGCAAAACCTGTGTGCGACTGTAGTTTTGGCTCATCAGGAAGTAGCGCTCGACAGCTTTGTCCTTGCCGCGCTTGCTGGTGATCCGGGCGACAGCTTTGAGGGCGGGAAAGTTATGTTTCTCGGCCATGTCTTTGACGGGCACGACAAGCGCGCTGCGTCTTTCCTTACGCCCATGGTCTGCATCGGCGGTAGCAACCGGCTTCTTCCCCTTGCGCGCCGCTGCGGCAATCGCGGCCTTGGCGTCAGCCAGCAGGGCGGGCTGGTTCTCCTTCACCGCCAGCACGTAGTCGCCGCCCTGCGTCACGATCTGCTTGGCCATCCCTCGGTGACAATGCAGTGCATCGGCCGTCACGACGCAGCCTTTGAGTTGCAAGAGTTCGAGCAGTTGCAAAGCGCCGGCGGCTTCGTTGTTGTTCGGCGCCAGAACGTTGGCCAGCGCCATGCGCGTCTGCGCTGCCCACGCCGTCACCATCACCGGCGGCATGTGGCTTTTGCCGCTCTCGTAGCCACGCCGCAGCGCCTTGCCGTCCAACGCGATCACGCCTTGCGGCCGTGCAATCTGCGCGCCTTGAGCGAAGGCTTCCATAAAGCGGCGGAATGCCGCCTCGAATGCTTTTGGATCGAGCATGCGGAACACTCGGCTGAACGTGTCATGGCTCGGCAAGCCATGCTTGAGCACCAGCACGTCCTGCCAAAGATAAGCCTTCAGCCGCGCAAACAGCGCCATGTCGGTGCAACTCGTCGCTCCGCACAACGTCGCCATCAGCGCGATGAACAAAAGCTCCGTCAGGTCGTGCAGCGCATTGTCCGCACGCGGGTCGGGCAGGTCTTCGAAGCACTCCGAAAATCGATCCATCGGTCGCCCTCTCCAACTCCGGGAGCCACCTTCAGAATCGATTTCTCTCCAAATCGCAATGCCTTAGAGCCACATGCGATTCCCCTGCCCCCCAGGGGAGGGTAAGAGTCGGCCACCGCTCGTGCAGTTCGCGCCGCTACATGCCAAGCAATCTCGGCAGCCACAGCGACAGACCGGGCCAATACGTCACCACCACCAGGAATCCGAGCATCGTGAGCAGCCACGGCCACACCGCGACCGTGAGCTCGGTGATGCCCATCTTGGCGATGCCTGAGGCGACGTAGAGATTGAGGCCGACAGGCGGATGGCACAGGCCGACCTCCATGTTGACCGTCATCAGGATGCCGAAATGGATGGGGTCGATGCCGAGCTTGATCGCGACCGGAAACAGGATCGGCGCCATGATCAGGATGATCGAGGACGGCTCCATCACGTTGCCGGCAACCAGCAGCAGCAGGTTGACGAGGAGCAGGAAGCCGATCCACCCCAAGCCCTGGTCGATCATCCACTGCGCCAGCGCCTGCGGCACGTTCTCGTAGGTCATCAGGAACGAGAACAGCACGGCGTTGGTGATGATGTAGAGCAGCATCGCCGAGAGATTGGCCGATGACAGCAGCACCCGCGGCACGTCCCGCAGCTTCAGATCCTTGTAGATGAACACGGCGACGATGAAGGCGTAGACCGCGCTGACGGCGGCCGCTTCCGTCGGCGTGAACAGGCCGCTGTAGATTCCGCCGATCACGATCACGATCAGCAGGATGCCCCAGATCGACTTGCGGAAGGCGTCGAGACGCTCGAGGAAGGTGGCCTTCCGCATCCGCGGATAGTCGTTGCGCCACGCCCGATAGAAGGTCGTCGCGCCGAGCAGCGAGGCCAGCACGAAGCCCGGCACGATGCCCGCAATGAAGAGCTTGCCGACCGAACTGTTGGTGGAAACGGCATAGAGCACCATCGGGATCGACGGCGGAATGAGAATGCCGAGCGAGCCGGAGGTCGTGATCACGCCCGCGCCGAACCGCTTCGGAAATCCCTGCGCGACCATGGCGGGCAGGATCACCGAGCCGATCGCCACCACGGTCGCCGGCGACGAGCCGGAAATCGCGGCGAACAGCGCGCAGGCGACCACGCCCGACAGGGCAAGGCCGCCATACCAATGGCCGACCAGCGCGGTCGCGAAATTGATCATCCGGCGCGCGACGCCGCCATGGGTCAGGAAGTTTCCGGCGAGGATGAAGAACGGGATCGCCATGATCTCGAAATTCTCGATCCCGGTGAACAGCTTCAACGCCACCGATTCCGTTCGCACGTCGGTCAGCGTGAACATGAAGCTCAGCACGGTGAGACCAAGCGCGATCGAGATCGGCATGCCCGTGAGCATCAACGAGAGCAGGAGCCCGAATACGATGGCGACGCGGATGCCCTGCGGCAGCGTGATGACGTGACCCGCATGCGCGAAGCAGATGGCGATGATCAGCACCGGCAGCAGCATCAGGATCCAGCCGAGCGGGCTGCGCTCGTCGCGGGCGACCTGACTGGGGGTCACCGGCGCGGGATGCACAGGGTCCGGCTCGACGCCTTCGACGCCCGCCATGTCGTGATGCGGCAGCTCGCCGGTGCGGTAGAACGACCACGCGACCTGCAGGAAGCGGAAGCACATCAAGCCGGAGCCGAGCGGGATGGTGAGATACACCATCCACATCGGGGCTTCGAGGTCGTTGGATTGCTGGCCGGTCTGCCACATCTGGCCGACGAACGCGGCCCCGAAATAGGCGACGATGGCGGTGAACAGCGCGCCGCACAGAAGGCCGAAGGTGATGACGCGGCGGCGCGACCCGCCGGGAAGGATGTTGACCAGCACGTCGACGCCGACATGGATGCCGGTGCGCACGCCATAGGCCGCGCCGAACTTCGCCATCCAGATGAACATGTAGATGCAGAGCTCTTGCGCCCAGGACAGGTCGAGCGCGGCAAGCCACACGAACGTCGCGCGTGCGGGAACGGCAATGAAGGAAAGGCTGCGGGCCTCCGCCCATTTGGCGATGTCGATCGACAGCCCGGCGCCGTAGCGGTGCAGCACGGCAACGAAGATGAGCGACGTTGCGGCCGCGATCATCGTCGCGATCAGCCACTCCTCGAGATGATCGAGGAAACGATTCAACACGCGCAGCAACTGGGCCCCCCGGAATTGATCTGTCTTCAAGAGCGAAACGGCCGGGAGTGCGATCACCCCCGACCGTTCGCGTTGTCGTGTGGAACGGCCGTCAGTTCATCTTGACGTCGAGTTCCTTGGCGACGAGATCGAGCACTTCCTGCCCGACCCTGCCCTTTGCCCATTTATAAGTCGGTTGCATCGCTTCCTGCCATGCCTTGCGGTCGGCGTCGGTCAGATAATGCAGCGTGGTCTTGCCGGTTTTCTTGATCTCGGCCAGCGCGTCCTCGTTCTCCTGGCGCGCGATCGAGTTGGTGTAGTCGGACGCCTCCGCCATCGCCTTGTCGAGCTGGGTGCGGATATCGGGCGGCAGGCCGTTCCAGAATTTCGAATTGACGATCACGGCATATTGCAGATGCGCGTGATAGGACACGGTGATGTCCTTCTGCACCTCGTAGAACTTCTGCGTCAGATAGTTGGACGCGGTGTTCTCGCAGCCGTCGACCACGCCGGTCTGAAGCGCCTGGTACACTTCAGAGAACGCCATGATCTGCGGGATCGAGCCCATGATGCGAAGATACTGGTCGGCGATCTTCGAGCCTGAGATGCGGAATTTCAGCCCCTGGAAATCGGTCGGCTTCATCAGAGGGCGATTGGCGGACAGCATGTGGAAGCCGTTGTCCCAATAAGCGAGCCCGGTGATCCCTTTGGTCTCGAGCTTCTGGAACAGCCACTTGCCGACCGTGCCCTTCATCGCGTTGGAATAGGTTTGATCGTCCTTGAACAGCCAGGGCAGATCGAGCGCCTCGAACTCCTTGATGCCGAGCGGTGCGAATTTCGCCGTCGAGGGCGCCAGCATCTGCACCGAGCCGAGCTGGAGCGCCTCGATCTCTTCCTTGTCCTTGTAGAGCGTGGAGTTCGGATAGATCTCGACCTTGACCTTGCCGTCAGTGTACTTCTCGGCGAGTTCCTTGAACTTCAGCGCGCCCTTCCCTTTCGGGGTGTCGTTGGCGACGACGTGGCTGAACTTGATGACAACAGGGCTCTGGGCCTGGGCCAAATCAGGAGCGAGAGCGAACGCGGCCGCGACGACCGCGAGAAGCAGTTTGCGCATGAAGGACCTCCCAATAACCCTCGGAATACCGGGTCTTTTTTGTTTTGCTTTGTTTTGCGCCTTCAGTAGTGGCAGCAATCCGCCACCCGAACAACTAGACCTAAGCCCAATTTGCCGCAGGCTATCTTGATGGCCGTTGTCCGCGCAACCCGGCACCCGCTCCCATTCTCGGGTGCGAGCGGTTATGTCGCATTGCAGCGCAATCAGCCCTTGCGCTGGGCGACCATGAACAGACGCCGGAACGGGAACAGCGTCTGCCCCGCCGCATTCTTCGGGTACGCTTTCGCGACGCGCTCACCATAGGCCGCCTCGAAGGCAGCCTTCTCCCCTCCCTGCAACACGTCGAGGTAGCGCGTCAGCCAGGTCCCCTTGGTCCATTCCTTCACGGGATTGTCGCCTTCGAGCACCTGAAGATACTCGGTCTCCCAGATATCGATATTCTCTGAGAACGGCGCGAGAAGATCGTGATAGAAGGCCGGCCCCTCGACCGGCGGCGGGGTGACGAGATGCTCGACCTTCGATCGCCAGGGACCGTTCAGCGCGGTCTCGCCGATCAGCACGTGCGAGGGGGCCAGAAAGTTGCGCGGCATCTGCACTGCGAGCATGCCACCTGGCGTCACCTTCTCCATCACCGACGGAAACAGCGCCGCATGATTGGGCAGCCAGTGCAGTGCGGCATTGGAATAGACCACGTCATATTGCTTCGCGGGACGCCAATGGCCGAGGTCTTCATGCGACCATTCCACGTCGGGCGCCGCCTTGCGACCGGCGGCAACCATCTCGGCCGAGCCCTCGACACCAGTCACGGCCGCGTCCGGCCAGCGCTCTTTGATCAGCTTGGTGACGTTGCCGGCGCCAGCGCCGAGATCGGCGACCGTTCGCGGGCCAACATCCGGAATCCGCATCAACAGGTCGATGGCGGGCCGGAGCCGATGGCCGGAGAATTTCAGATATTGCTGCGGGTCCCAGACCATCGTTCGGCGCCTTTTCTTTTTCATTTCCTTCGCGATGGCTCTTGGTTACCACTGCTCGTCCCGCTCAGGCAATTCGCAGGGCCTGCGGGACGGGCAGGAAACGAACGGCAAAAGCAAAAAAGCAAACAAGAGAGCGTGTGACCATGGACCTCGGGCTCAAATCGAAAACCGCGATCGTGACAGGAGCGAGCATCGGAATCGGCCGCGCCATCGCCAACGGCCTGGCTGCGGAAGGCGTGCGCGTCGTCGGCGTGGCACGGCGCTCCGACCTGCTCGCAGAGCTCGCGAAGGAAGTCGGCTCCGGCCTGATCACGCCGTTCGAGCAGGACGTGATGGAAAAGGATGCGGCCGAGAAGATCGCGGCCTTCGCGCTGAAGGAGCTCGGCCATGTCGACATCCTCATCAACAATGCCGGCGGCAGCCGTCCCCTTCCCGTCGATGCGCCCGACAGCAAATGGGACGAGGCGATTGCGCTGAACTTCACCAGCTACCGCCGCATCGCGCATGCGCTGCTGCCGCAGATGATCGCGCGAAAATGGGGCCGCATCGTCAACATCACCGGCAAGTCCGAGCCGGAAGGCCTCAACGCCGCCTTCGCGGCCAAGGCCGCGGTGCACGCCTGGGCCAAGGGCCTGTCGCGCGAGATCGGCGAGCACGGCATCACCATCAACTGCATCCCGCCCGGCCGCATCATGAGCGAACAGATCCGCCGCAACTACGCGCCGGATTATCGCGAGCGCTTTGCGGAGGAAGAGATCCCGGTCGGCTATTGGGGCGAGCCGGAGGACCTCGCCGCGCTCGCGGTGTTCCTGGCCTCGCCAGTGGCAAGGTACATCACGGGCACGGTGATCCCGGTGGACGGGGGGCTGCGGCGGTATCAGTTTTAGGGCGGGCCGCTCACTCCGGTTAGCCCGCCAATTAGCCCGCCAAGTCCGCTCTGCTCTCGCGAGCGGACTGCATCGGCCCGCGCTAACCAGTCGGCTGAGGGCCATGTGTGGAAGTCGGCTGCCGAATGTATTCGATCCCCAGCGGTCCTATTTGCGGGCGTGATTCCAAGCTGACCTGGATGTTTCGCTTCAAGAACCTAGGGAATGCCGATATGGGTGATAGTGCAAAGCGATCAGTTAGCGAACGCGTTGCCTTCACGCACCGAGCAACTGACATTGGAAATGGTCGTTGCTCCGGTCGCCGTGCACGTCACGCCCACCAGGTTGCGCCAGGAAAAGGGCTTTTTCGATTCGGTTCCCACCACCACAGAGGCCGTGCAGCTCTGCCCCGAGGCATCGAGCGTCACCGTCTCCCGTGAAGCACCGCTGAGTTGAGGGAAGGTGCCGACGATCTGATTGCCGGAGGCATGGAACGCGGTGCCTGCGCCGGATACGCCCAGCTTCTGATTTGAGGCATTGCCGGCCTGGTTCGAAGTCTTGGAAAACACCCGGCCCAGGGAGCTGACATAGATCTGCTGAGAGACAGCACGCGGGTACTTGTTGGTGGTGCCGTCGGCGCAGTCAGCGGGCACGAACTGGCTCCATGTCACGGAGAAGGTCTTATTTTGGAGGCCCGCGGCGCGGGCCGCATCAGGGAATATTGCACTAAAGACAGTAACGGCAAGGGACAAAACAGCGGCGATCAAGGCGCCCGAAAACATTCGTGTCATCATCATTCCTAATAAATTAAACTGGAATCATGATGGCGCAGTCCGGTCAGGTAGGCAATGGATTTCCCTGAGAAGTAGTGCCACGCCGGCAGATCCCCGGGGCGTCGATGCACGCATCACCGAGGTCGCTCAAGTTTTGGCGCTCTCCTTGCCACGGTGCGAGTGCTTGTCCGCTTTGGGTCCACAAGCGGCTGTCGCAGCGAGCGCGGCCCCACGTCTGCTCTACCGACGATAACCGACATCACCACGGGATCATCATGGTTCGGCTAAGGGCCAAAAGCAGCCGTGAGCGCTTGCAGCAAGCAACTCGCGGCGCAGCCTTCACGCTACGAGTTCGAAGTCGGGCATCTTGAAGCTGCGGCTGTTCAGGGCCTCGGTCGCTCCGTAAAAACGGAACAACGGGTACGGGCGCTTACCGCCGGTTGGAATCCAGTTCGCTTCCAGCCCCTTGGGTGCCTTCGGCCCGATATAGAGATAAACCGAGTCGTCGGGTTGCTTGGTCATGGAAGCAAGATCGTACATGGAAAGAGTCGTACGGCTGCTGTCGGTGTAGATGAAGGCAAAAGTGGCGCGATCATAGATTGTCAACGCCCAGAACTGCCTGACCGGCATGTCAGCTGGCACCCTGACGCGGTAGGTTTTTCCCGCTTCGAACGGATTTCGGTCACCCGTCCCCATCGCGACCATGTACTCGTTGGCCGGCGTATCGCTGATCTCCTTTGGCATATAGGTGCAAGGGAAGAAGGCGGCCGCTCGACCATCGATGTCGATGCTGTCCTCGTATTCGTACGTGAAGCGGCGATTGCGGTCGGTGAACTGCGCCTTGACATAATTCCGGTCTTCCCAAAAGTAGTAGCCTGGATCGACTTTCTCCCACATCTTATCCATGTAGAAGTAGGCGTCGACGACCGCGGCGCCCATCGCTCTTCGCTGCTTCTCTGTCGGGGCGAAGGGCTTGCCGCGTACAATACCGAGCGAGCGCAGGTTGCCCACCATGATCTTGTCCTTCTCCGCGATCGGCTCAACCGAGAAGATCGCGTGGACATCCGCAAAATATCGCTCGTCGTAGAACGGGAGCGTCGGGTAGACCAAGTTGACGAGATCAAGAAACTTCTGTTGGGGCGGGTTGTCCACCTGCGACAGGTAGTACATCCGCAGCTTCTTGGAATAGGCGTAGGCGTCAGCATCGGTCTTGCCCGGCGCACGGATCGAACGGAAACCGAAGGCGATGCGGAAACTCGGCGAGGCGACGTGGATGTAGCCGTCGGGGATGGGGCCGGCGTAACGGGGTGGCGTGAAAAGGTATTTTGACGCCTTGCCCCGGTCGAGGCCGGATGGACCGACATCGGCGATGGTGATTTGCCAGGCGTCCACCACCTGGCCGTAGAGAGTGCCGCTCGCGCCGGACTCCGGCACTTCGAGCACCACAGGACCCTTACGCAGATCAGTGTAAGATGCGATGTAAGGCGTCGAGCTATTCGCCGTCAGCAGTTCGTTATTCGGCTTGCACACCCCGGAGTTGGCGAGGATGTCATTGTCGGTCATGTCGAAATTGTCGAGGGCTCCTGCCCGCAAGCGGTAGATCGAAACGGCGGAAATTGACCAAAGCACCGTCTCAAACGCGCGCTGGTAGATGACTTGATAGTCGAGGTCAGCAACAGACGGTCGCGAGCCGGGCGCAGGCTGCCCGCCGGTCGGATCCTTTTGGGCAGGGACGGTTTGAGCGAAGGCTATGCCGCCACCGAGCTCAGGGCCTCTAGCCCCTCCCGCCAATACAATGCCGCCCGCAAGTGTGCTGAATTGCCTTCTCGAAAGAAGCGGCATGGGGGCATCTCCTTTGCATCTTCGCGGGCGCTGTGACTGCGTTGTGCGTAACAGCAAATTGGGCGCCCGGATATCCGCTTCGGGTCAAAAGCTGCGGTCAGCCCCCATCGTGTGAGGTCTGGTCTCCCTCGGACAGCCGACGTGGCGACAGCTCGCCCGTTGTTCGGCTCAGGGCCACAAGGCGACATTGGCGGGGCGTAAGGCCAGCGACGACACGCACCGTCCATTAACGAAGCCGGCGAGACGCCTGGGCAAGTTGATTTCGGCCCGTGTAAGGTGCCGCGCTCCCCACGAAGTAGGTGGCGAATGGGTTCGGTCTCTTCCATATCTACGCTTCTTTCAGCTGTGGCCCTGCTGTGGGGCATGTCTGAAGCATCCGCAGAATTTCGACCTGGCACTCCTTGCCCTGAAGGTTACACATGCTTCTCACCGGAACCGCGCGATGGAGTGTGCAAGCATCCCGACGTGATCTTGGATGACAAATTGAAGGTAACACGGATCGACGGCGATCCATTTTCACCAGAAAGCGAACGCGCTTGTATCAATCAAGCCGCCGGAGCCGTCGTTCGAGGCAGTGCAAGTCTTCAACTCAAGCTCGATAATGGCAAGGTCAGATTGTTCAAAGATAAGAGCAATTGCGAGCGAAATCCTGATACGTGCGAAATCTATTCTCTGTATGACTACTTCCCGAAGGGCAGATTGTTCTTGGTCCACGATCAGGGTTATGAAAGCGACGCTTGGTTTTTAGTCAGTCAACGAGATGGTCGTAAGCAGAGGATTGTCGCCCCTCCGGGCTATTCACCTAGCAAGCGATGGTTGGCCTCAGTCAAGGCAATTGACGGCCCGAGCGACGCCAACAATGGCTTCGACATTCTCCCGGCGGATATGAATGTGAATGGACCGAGCATACACTATAGGCCGACAGAATATGAAAATTGGGAGTTTGTCCGCTGGGATAGCGATGAACGCCTCTTGCTGAATGTGACGCTTCATGAGGATGGCAGTCGGGCGATGTTGACCCACCCCGCCGAAGTAACATTGGTCAACGGCAAGTGGATCCTTAACAAGTGGGCGCCACGCTAGTCCCGCGGCTCAGAACGCTCCAGGAAGACCCGCCTCAGGTAAAGCGCGATGTCGCCTTCGGGTCTTGGCTGTGTGAAAACGGCAAGACGGTTGAGAGCGATAGAACAAGTTATTCGTCCGAGGCCGATCTAACGCTCATGCTCGCGAGCGATTTCAAGTTAGACGACGAATTGAAGAACATGATTCTAGCCGTCTTTCGTCTCCTCGCGTTTTTACACAGCCAGGGTCACGAGCTGACGAAGCGGCGGACGGCACGGCAAGTCGCTTATGGGCCAGAACCGGAAAAGCAGATCTCCGGTTCAATGATGCTCAATGATGCTCAATGATGTCACAATCGTCCGAGAGGAAGTGTTTTTCCAGAAATCTATCTACGTGAACTCGGCAGCGACGGAGTTGTCGGGAGTGAATGTCATGCACTACGATCGTATCGGTAGCCCGATCAGCCTCGTCCATCGGCAGCCTGCCAAGGTCCTTCAAATGCAGGCTCAGGTCCTCAGCGAAATTTCTAACTTTGTGAATGTCTAAGGCTCGATCAGAAGCCCTGTCGCGTATGCGGAATTTCAATTCGAGGGATTTCATGTTGATTTCCGAGATGTCCCGCTCGACCAGTAGATTGGCTTCGTTTCATGGAGCTTAACGAGTAAATTCGAATACATTCGTTCGTTTAGATCCGCTTTGGGTCAAAAGCTGCGGTCAGCACGTCTATCGTGCGAGGTCCGTTCTCCCTCGGACAGCCGACGCGGCGGCGACTCGTTCGTTTGTTGGGCTTGGGGTGGAAAGCCGCCATTGCCAGTCTCCGGCCTAATCAACCGAGCTCCCATGGCAGCCGCAGGGGGTATGCCGTGTTGCGCGGCGAGAAGGCTTCCTAGGACGCGCAGGCCCGCGAGCTGGGCGAGAAGAAGCTGCTATGAGTCAGCGCGCGCGCCGGTAATGCATGGCGACCGCGCCGCTGCGGAGCGGCTTGGCCGAGATCAGTTCGAGCCATCGTGTGCTGGGCAGCCCGCTCTGGTAGAGGGTCGGACCGTGGCCGGCGATCCTCGGGTGGACGAGGAGCTTGTACTCGTCGATTAGATCCAGCCGGTCCAGCTCGGTCGCGAGCTTGCCGCTACCGAGGAGCACGCCGGCCGGGGTCGCGTCCTTGAGCCCCTGCACGCCCCTGCGGAGGTCGCCGGCGATGTGGTGGCTGTTGGTCCACGGGAAAGCCTTTCGCGTCAACGACACTACGTACTTCGGCTTGGCCTCCAGCTTGATCGCCCACTCGCGCATCGCCGGCGCCGCCTCTTCGTCGCCACGGGCGACTGCCGGCCAGTAGCTCTCCATCATCTCGTAGGTGACGCGACCCCACAGCATCGCCCCGGCCTCGTCCATAAGGCGGGTGAAGAAGGTGTGCGTCTCGTCGTCGGCAATACCCTCCTGGTGGTCGACGCAGCCATCCAGGGTAACGTTGATGCTGAAGGTCAATAGTCCCATGCGGCGAGTCTAGGCCATACAATGGAGAACACCTAGGCCGATTGCTCGCGGTTGATGTTGAACTTCCGCAATGGGTCACGAGCGGCGGTCGAGGCAAGCGCACCCCCGCGTCCGGTTGCCCGCGACAGCCGGCATCAAGGCAGCTTCAGCGTTGTTCGGCTTGAGACCATTTTTTCGACATCGCGGAGCCGCGGATAAGGCCGCCACTGCGTCCAGACTCAAGAACGTATCCCTGAGTTCGCCCAAACATTGGGCTGAAATGACGAGCCTCGCACCCGCTTTGCGCAAACGGAACTCTGGGGAACATAGGTCGTTTCCTCTCCTGGCTCGAACCGGGGAGACGCAAGCGTGAACCGCCGTCAACTTCTTCACGCGTCGGCTGCTGTTTCAGCTGTCGCTATACTGCCGCGTGCAACGGCGGCCGAGACGGGCTCCGCCCCGTCCTTCAGTCCATCCTACGTCCGCGAGCTTGCCCGCGCGCTTGCCGCCAAGCCGTTCGCGCCTGCCGACGAGAAGCTGCCGGATGCGCTGAAGAATCTCGACTATGACCAATACCGATCCATTCGTTTCGCGCCCGAGAAGGCGCTGTGGCGTGATGAGAAGCTGCCGTACGAGGTACAGTTTTTCCACCGCGGGTTCTTCTACAAGAACAGGGTCGAGATCTTTCAGGTGGCAAACAAAAACGTCATGCCGGTCTCCTATCGGCGCGATGACTTTTCGTTCGGCGAGGGGCTCGGACAATGGCCGGATGTCGATATCGGGTTCGCCGGATTCCGCATCCACGCTCCCATCAACAAGCCGGATTACTACGACGAGGTTTGCGTATTCCTGGGCGCAAGCTACTTCCGGGCCGTCGCGAAGGGGCAGACATACGGTCTGTCCGCACGCGGGCTCGCGATCGATACCGGCGAAAGCAAGGGCGAAGAGTTTCCGGTGTTCAAGGCGTTCTGGCTGGAAAAGCCGGCGCCCAATGCCTCCTCTCTCGTGGTGCATGCGCTGCTGGACAGCAAGAGCGCGGCGGCAAGCTACCGGTTCACCATACGCCCTGGCCAGACCACGGTTTTTGACGTCGAGATGGCCCTCTATCCGCGGGTCGATGTCGAGCATGCCGGACTCGCGCCGATGACCAGCATGTTCTTCTTCGGGCCAAACGACCGCAAGGATTTTGACGATTTCCGCCCGGCGGTCCACGACTCGGACGGACTTGCGATCTTCAACGGCAGAGGTGAGCAACTCTGGCGCCCGCTCAACAACCCCAGGGATCTGCAGGTCAGCACTTTTGCCGATCGCAATCCAAGCGGCTTCGGCCTGATGCAGCGGGAACGGAATTTCGCCGCCTATCAGGATCTCGAATCCACCTTCGAAAAGCGCCCAAGCCTCTGGTTCGAACCGATCGGCGATTGGGGCGATGGGGCGGTGAAGTTATTCGAAATTCCGACCAAGGAGGAAGTTCACGACAACATCGCCGCGCTCTGGCAACCCAAGCAGCCGCTGGCGGCCAAGAGCGAGCACATCTTCACCTACCGGCTCCACTGGGGGCCCGACGCGCCGAAACCCGAAGCGCTGGCGCGGTTCACGCGAACCGGGATCGGCAGCCGGGGCGATGACAGTAAGCTGTTCGTCCTGGAATTGATCGGCGACCAGCTCAAAGGCGTCGATCCCAAGACCATTAAAGGCGTGGTGACCGCTGAAAAGGCGGAGATCAGCAACATCGTCACGCAACCCAATCCGATAACAGGCGGATGGCGCCTGAGCTTTCAATGTGCGGTCAAGGGGCAGACGGCGATCGAACTGCGCGCTTTCCTGGCGCAGGGCGAAGCGCCGGTCTCCGAAGTGTGGATCTATCGATGGACGCCGTGAAGCAGTCCCCCGCGCTGCCGCGGAGCGCCATCGGCCGCCCGTTCCTGCCCCCGGAAAGTCCGCTCCCGATGCTGCCGTGCCAGTTGGACCACGCGGCAGAATCCGGCCGGGATCCGGTTCGTCCCGGGGCCGGCCTGATCGTCCGCCGCCTCTTCATCTTCCTCGGTACGGCCTTGCTGACGGCTGCCGGCGGCTACGGCATGTACGACGTGGTCGAAGTTGGTGGCGTGACCTTTCTCGAAGCGGTGCTGCTCGGTCTCTTCCTCGTGCTGCTCGCCTGGGTCGCGTTCTCCTTCATGTCCGCGCTTGCCGGGTTTTACGCGCTGCTGACGCGCAGGCCTGCGGGCCTGCCGCTCGACACCACCGGCCCATTGCCTGCGGTGACGTCGCGCACTGCCATGCTGATGCCGACCTATAACGAGGACCCGCATCACGTGATGGCACGGCTGCGCGCGATGTATGAATCGGTCGAAGCGACGGGCTATGGGGAAAAATTCGACTGGTTCTTGCTGAGCGATACGACCGACCCGGATATCTGGATTTGTGAGGAGATGACCTTCGTTCAGCTGCGCCGCGCCTGTGGTGCGGATCGGCTGTACTACCGGCATCGTTCCGACAACACCGCACGAAAATCCGGCAACATCGCCGATTGGGTCAGCAGGTTCGGCGCGGCTTACGATCACATGATCGTTCTCGACGCAGACAGCCTGATGGAGGGCGACACCATCGTCCGCCTTGTCCATGCGATGGAATCCGATCCCGCTGCCGCGCTGATCCAGACGCAGCCGGTCATCGTCAACGCGCGCACGCTGTTCAGCAGGCTGCAGCAGTTCTCGGGTCGTCTTTACGGTCCTATCATCGCGGCCGGCAATGCCTGGTGGCACGGTGGCGACAGCAATTACTGGGGCCACAACGCCATCATCCGCGTGCGGGCCTTCGCTGCGGAGGCTGGCTTGCCCGAGCTGCGGGGTCGCAAGCCTTTCGGCGGCCACATCCTGAGCCATGATTTTGTCGAGGCCGCGTTGATGCGCCGCGCGGGCTGGAGGATTTATATGGCCCCGAATATCGGGGGCAGCTTCGAAGAGGTCCCTCCGTCGGTGCTGGACTTTGCAGGGAGAGATCGTCGCTGGTGCCAGGGCAACCTGCAGCACCTCGCGGTCCTGCCGGCGCGCGGGCTGTACTGGGTGTCGCGGCTGCATCTGCTGACGGGCATCGGCTCTTATCTCACCGCGCCGCTGTGGCTTCTGTTCCTGGTGCTCGGGCTGCTCATCTCATTGCAGGCGCATTTCATCCGGCCCGAATACTTTCCGAAGGGATACAGCTTGTTTCCCACCTGGCCGCAACAGGACCCGGTGCTCGCGGCCTGGGTCTTTGCCGCGACGATGGGACTTCTGATCGTGCCCAAGCTGCTGGCCTATGTCGTGGTGATCAGCCATCGCGAGGGGCGCATCGGTTTCGCCGGCGGCCTTCGCGCGCTGCTGGGTGTGGTTTGCGAAACACTTATCGCGGCATTGATCGCTCCCTGCATGATGATCTTCCAGAGCAAGGCGGTCGTGGAAATTCTCGTCGGGCGGGACGCAGGCTGGCAAGTGCAGCGCCGGAGCGACGGAGAACTTGCCCGCGGCGAGATCTATCGCAAGTTCGCCGGACCGACCCTTTGCGGCCTGGTCCTTGCGCTCAGCGCCTATGCCGTCTCTTTGCCGCTGCTGCTCTGGATGTCGCCCGTCGTGGTGGGTCTCCTGCTTGCAATCCCGCTGGGAATGATAACGTCTTCGCGGCTGCAGGCGCCGGGCGTCTTTGCAACGCCGGAAACCAACAGCCCGCCTGCCGTGGTGCTTCGCGCGAACGAACTGGTCGCGTCGGAGCCCATCGAGACGGCTGCAGCTCTGCACCGGCTCAGCCGGGATCAGGAGTTGCTGGGCGAGCATCTGGGCTCGCTCTCGCTTGCAAGCCCGCGCAAGTTTGGCCCTGTCCATGTCCCTCTTGCGACGGCACGGGCCAAGATCGAAGAATGCGAAAGCTTCGAGGATGCTGCAGCCTGGCTCGACAAGCCTGAATTGCGCGCGGTTCTCAGCCATCCCACGCTGCTCCAGAGACTCCTGGAGATGCCTCGCGGCAGGCAGGAGTAGGACACCGGGGTCACACGATGGGCGGTTGCGGCAAAGCGCGGTCCGGCGTCCGGTTTCCCTTCGACAGCCGACGTGAGGTCGGCTGGAGCTATCGGCCGGCTCGGATCCAACAAACGGGGCGCGATTGCCTATTCTATGATTTCATCAGCTCGAGGATGGGTTGAGCGCAATGAAACCCATCGACAGCATCCAGCGTGAAACAGGATGGGTTTCGCAAGTGCTCAACCCATCCTACGAGCTATTTCAGGCCCTTTTTCGAGGATCGCTCCGGCCATTGGATCACCGGGTGACGGAAAGCGGGTTGTATCCTGCAAGGCGGGAATCACGGCGAGTAGCCGACGAGGCAAATGTATCCCGCGACTTTCGTAACGAAAGCGATCTTCGAAACGGGTGTTTTGTCAGCGCCAGGACGTGGCGATAGATAGCTGACTTCTGAAACAACTCCCTCCTGGGCTCGGGCTAGCTCTTCTCCATACGGCTTGCCTGACGCGTCTTTACTGTCTTTCTGAACGATGCCGAGGCGCGCGGGGTTTGGATTGGCGACCATCTTGCCGTCCGGACCCGCGCACGTCGGATACAGGTCCCTGTCGCTGAACTTCGGATCGCTTTTGTTGATTTGTTCGATCGTGGCGGCCGGATCGGCCTTGATTCCCGCGACCACTCTCTCAAGCATCGCACGCGCTTCACTTGCGCTACCGTACTGCTGAGCAGCAGCTGCTTGTGCGAACAAAACGGAGGCAACGCCTGAAAGAATGATCCTGATCATCGCTCGCCAGCCATTAATTTAACAGATCAATCCTTCTTCCTTCGCAGCTTCAAATTGGCCTGTCGAGATGCAAATCTGTGCTGCGCTGCGCGTTTCATCGCTCGGCAAAAGCCCGGTGTGGTCAAAAGGTGAAATACCTGAGTTGCCCGCAGATGCCAGCCCGCCTCCAAAAGCGGACATGCGCACACCCCGGTCTTGGCCACGCGCCAGAATGACATCCTGCCAGTGTTTTGCCCGACGGGTCAACTTGATCGCGGCCGCGAATGTCATCGCAATGCGGCTCGAAAATCCCTTATCAATCAAGGGGCGCTCTACTGTGCATGGGGTTGTTTTTCGAGTTTTTGTTTTGAGGCCAAGAAAAAACGGAGCAGCAGTTCACCCGCCTGCAGCATCTCCGCAACCGCCACGATCGTGCCGAGCCTTCCGCCGACGTCGCGCGTCGCCTGCCCCTCGCGAAGCGCCTTTGCCACCGCTGCCTAGCATCTCGCCGCATCGCCTCACCTTCGCGCATACACAGCATGCACGCATATGCCTGTGGAAGGTGGCTTCGGCGTAGTACATGCCAAAGTTCGCCTCAGCCACGCCGCCGGAGAAACGCGCAGGCAATGACAATCACGTTACCTGCCGCCGCGCGCGAGCCTGACCACACCACATCCGACGGCCTTCCGGCCGCGCAGCGGCGCTGGGCGATCGTCGCCATCTTCACTGCGCTGGCGATGGCCTCGCTCGACACCGCGATCGCCAACATCGCGTTGCCGGCCATTGCCGCCGACCTGCATGTCACGCCGGAGCAGTCGGTCTGGGTCGTCAATGTCTACCAGATCGCGCTGGTGGCGACGCTGCTGCCGCTTGGCGCCCTCGGCGAGATCGTCGGGCACCAGCGCATCTATCTCGGCGGCCTGATCCTGTTCACCATCGCCTCGCTGTTCTGCGCGGTGGCGTGGTCGCTCGACAGCCTGCTGGTCGCGCGCACGCTGCAAGGCCTGGGCGCCAGCGGCATCATGAGCGTCAACACGGCGCTGGTGCGCTTCGTCTATCCCGGGAGGATGCTCGGCCGCGGCTTTGGCCATAACGCGATGGTGGTGGCGACGGCCTTCACCTTCGGCCCGTCGATTGCCTCTGCCATCCTGGCATTCGGCCCCTGGCCCTGGTTGTTCGCCGTCAACATCCCGTTCGGCCTTCTCGCGATCGGCATCGGCGTTGCGATGCTTCCGAAGACCCCGCGCGCCGATCACGGCTTTGATTTTCTCGGCGCGATGCTGGCTTCCGCCTGCCTCGGCCTGTTCATCACGGGCATCGGCAGCGCTGCACATAACCTGTCGCCGGTTGTTGTCGGCATCGAACTGGTCTCAGCCCTCGCGCTCGGCTTCATCCTGACGCGCCGCCACGCCGACCATCCGGCGCCGATGCTGCCGATCGACCTGTTCAGCCGCCCCATGTTCGCGCTGTCGGCGGCGACGGCCGTATGCTCCTTCGCGGTGCAGGGCCTCGCCTTCGTCTCGCTGCCGTTCTATTTCGAGGACGTGCTGGGGCGCTCGCAGGTCGAGACCGGCTTCTTCATGACGCCCTGGCCGCTGGTGGTCGGCATCATGGCGCCGATTGCCGGGCGCCTGTCCGACCGCCACGCCGTCGGACTATTGGGCGGCATCGGCCTCGTGCTGCTCGGCCTCGGCATGGCGCTGCTCGCGATGCTGCCGGCCAACCCGGCCATCCCCGACATCATCTGGCGGATGGTGATCTGCGGCATGGGTTTTGGATTCTTCCAGGCGCCGAACATGAAGGCGGTGATGTCGAGCGCGCCGCCCCACCGCAGCGGCAGCGCCTCCGGCATCGTCGCGACCGCGCGGCTGACGGGACAGACGACCGGCGCCGCACTCGCCGCGCTCTGCTTCGCGCTGGCCGGTCACGATGGCGCGACGGTGGCCCTAGCGCTCGGCGCGGGCTTTGCCGCGCTCGGCAGCGTGATGAGCTTCTTGCGGCTGGCGGTGAAGTAAGGCGGTCAAGCGAGGTGTCGAGCCACTGTCACGTCGACGGTCGCCGCCGGGATGACCGCCTCGTCGTCGAGCGCTGCAAGACGCGCGTCGATGGCATCGATGACCTTGCGCGAGAACGGCCCGAGATGCGCATAGGCCGCGATCATCTGCACCGCGATCCGCGCTGATGACGTGTCGCGCTTGGCGCAGTTCATGAAAGTCTGCCACAGCGGCGCCCGCGCCTCGGGGAGCGCGGTCACCACGCGGTGCACGGTCTCCATCGCACCGAGCCCGGCGCGGATATCGCCCTCGGCGAGCTCGTGGCGCTGCCTGGAACGGTCGAGCAGCGTCATCAGCCGGTCGACGCGTCTTGCGTAGGCAGCCGGGCTGTAGATGTGCTCGAGCACCCGCTTGTAGTCCATCAGGATGTCGCGCAAGGGGCGCACCGGATCGAAGTTGATCCCGGCAGTGCACTGATCGGCGCCGATGGTCGGTGCCACATCGTGGCCCGGGTGCAGCCGGCCTTCGCGCTCGAGGCGGCGCGTCAGCTGCGTGTTCGGCAAGGCATAGAGCAGGCCGACCATGCTGACGGGGATCGCCGCCTCCTCGATGAAATCGATCATGGCCTCCGCCATCGAGGCCTTCTCATTGTCGAAGCCGACGATGAAACCCGCGGTGACGAGCATGCCGGCGGCGTAGATCTTGTGGATGCTCTCGGCGATGTTGCGCCGCGTGTTCTGCTTCTTGCGCATCGCGACCAGCGTCGCCGGATCCGGACTTTCGATGCCGACGAAGATGGCGAAGAAATTCGCCGCACCCATCAGGTCCAGAAGCTCGGGATCGTCGGCCAGATTGACCGACGCCTCGGTCGACAATTCGAAGGGATAGCCGTGGGCGCGCTGCCATTCGGCGAGCTGGGGCAGGAACAGCCGCAGCGACTTCTTGTTGCCGATGAAATTGTCGTCGACGAAGTCGAGATGGCCCCGATAACCCATTCGGTAGAGCGTATCGAGCTCGCGCAGGATCTGCTCGTTGGTTTTGGTCCGCGGCACGCGTCCGTAGAGCTCGATGATGTCGCAGAACTCGCAGGTGAACGGACATCCGCGGGAATACTGCACACCGAGATAGAGGTAGTCTTCGAACTTCAGCAGATCGAAACGCGGCACCGGCGTCTTGGTGACGTCGGCCTGAAATTTCGGCGCAGTGAAGACGCCGGACCGCACGCCGCTGTCCCAGGCCGCAACGAACTCGTCGATGACGCTCTCGGCCTCGCCGAGCACCCGGAAGTCGGCCCGCTCGTAGATGTGGGGGCTCGAGGTGGGATCGGGACCGCCGACGACCACGGGCTTGCCAGCCGCGCGGCAGAGCTCGATCAGGCGCAGGGTGTCGGCCTGCTGCGGCAGCATGCCGCCCGTGAACACGACGTCGGCCCAGGCGAGATCGTCGTCACTGAAGGGCGCCGTGTTGCAATCGATCAACCGGACCGTCCAGCTCTCGGGCAGCATCGCCGCCACCGTGATCAGGCCGAGGGGGGCGGCAGGGCGCTTCACACCCAGCACTTTGCAGGATTCGCCAAAGCTCCAGAAGGACTCCGCCGAGAACAGTGGATAGAGCATCAGCACGTTGCAGGGACTCGGCACGTTCATGGAACTCCTTTTGATCCGGCGCAGTGTACCAAAGCATTCGCGTCTTGCATCCCAGCAAAAGGGACAAACTGTCGCTCATCGGAACCCCGGAGTGCGCCAGAGGTCGTCCCAAGCCGCATATTGGCGGCTGGAGGGGCCTTCCTGCCGCAAGCGCCGTGGCAGATGGGGCGGCAACACCGCTTGCTCCAAAATCTTCCCTCGCCCGCAAAAGTCTTGAGCGGCCGCCCCTCGGACTAGTGATTTGAACAGTTCCATTTTGCCGGACACATTGCGCCCGGAGTCCAATCGGTGGATTGGGCCAATCAGGGGACTGCGATGGCAAACCTAACAATAAACGGAAAAACCCTCACACTCGACGTCGAGCCGGATACGCCGCTGCTCTGGGCGATCCGCGAGAATGCCGGCCTGACCGGCACGAAATACGGCTGCGGCATTGCACAATGCGGCGCCTGCACCGTCCACATCGACGGCGTGGCGATGCGCTCCTGCGGCGTTATGGTCAGCGAGGCCGTTGGCAAGAAGATCACCACGATCGAGGGGCTCGCTCCCGGCGACACGCTGCACAAGGTGCAGACGGCCTGGATCGCCCGGGACGTGCCGCAATGCGGCTATTGCCAGAGCGGCATGATCATGGCCGTGGCAGCGCTGCTGAACGAAAAGCCGAAGCCGACCGACGCCGACATCGACGAGGCCATCACCAATATCTGCCGCTGCGGCACCTTCCAGCAGGTGCGCGAAGCGATCCACACGATCGCAAGCGCGTAAGGAGCCGCCCCATGAACAAGCATGTTTCTCCCAAGATGAACCGTCGCGCCTTCGTCATCGGCACCGCTGCCGTTGGCGCCGGCCTCGCGATTGGCCTCGACCTGCCCTTCGGCGGCCCCGCAATAGTCCGCGCCGCCGACGGCTCGCCCGAGGTCAATGCCTGGGTCGTGGTCAGGCCCGACGACACCGTGGTGATCCGCATTGCCCGCTCCGAGATGGGCCAGGGCTCGCTCACCGGCCTCGCCCAGCTCGTGGCCGAGGAGCTCGAATGCGACTGGTCGAAGGTCACGACCGAATATCCGACCCCTGGCCAGAGCGTCGCCCGCAAGCGCGTCTGGGGCGATTTCTCGACCGGCGGCAGCCGCGGCATCCGCTCCTCGCAGGACTATGTCCGCAAGGGCGGCGCCACCGCGCGCGTGATGCTGATCGAGGCCGCCGCCAATGAGTGGAAGGTGCCGGCCTCCGAATGCACGGTTGCCAAGGGCGTCATCACCCACAAGGCATCGGCAAAGACGACGACCTACGGCAAAGTCGCCGAAGCCGCGGCGAAGCTGACGCCGCCGGCCGACGTCAAGCTCAAGGACCCGAAGGACTGGACCATCGCCGGCAAGGGCCTGCTGCGGCTCGATACCGCCGACAAGACCACCGGCGCTATGGTCTATGGCGTCGACGTCAAGCTGCCGGGCATGATGAACGCCGCGATCAAGGACTGTCCGGTGTTCGGCGGCAAGCTGAAGAGCTATGACGACGCCAAGATCGCGAACATGAAAGGCGTCAAGAAGGTCGTCAAGGTCGGCGATACCGCGGTCGCGGTCGTGGCCGACACCTGGTGGCACGCCAAGACTGCGCTGGAAGCATTGCCGATCGTCTGGGACGAGGGCGAGAACGCCAAGGTCTCGAGCGAGTCGATTGCGAAGTGGCTGGCCGAGGGCCTCGACGACGCGCAACCGGCCTATGTCGGCAACAAGAACGGTGACGCCAAGGCCGCGATTGCCAGCGCCGCCAAGAAGGTCGAAGCCGTCTACTCCTATCCCTACCAGAACCACGCCACGATGGAGCCGATGAACGCCACCGCGCTCTACACGGCGGACAAATGCGAGGTCTGGTGCGGCACGCAGAACGGCGAAGCGGCGTTTGCGGCCGTGCTCGAGGCGTCGGGCCTGCCGGCGGAGAAGTGCGACGTGCACAAGGTGATGCCAGGGGGCGGCTTCGGCCGTCGCGGCCAGACCGACTATGTCCGCCAGGCGGTTGTCATCGCCAAGCAGATGCCGGGCACGCCGATCAAGCTGTTGTGGTCGCGCGAAGAGGACATGGCGCACGGCAGGTATCACCCGATCACCCAGTGCAAGATGACCGGCGCGTTCGATGCCAACAACAATCTGGTCGCGTTGCACTACCGCCTGTCCGGGCAGTCGATCCTGTTCTCGCTACGGCCCGAGGCGTTGCAGAATGGCATGGATCCGGCTGCGTTCCAGGGCGTCGCCCAGTCCGGCGAGGCCGCGTTCGGCTATTCGGTGCCCAACCTCCTGGTCGAGCATGCGATGCGCAACCCGCACGTTCCGCCCGGCTTCTGGCGCGGCGTGAACGTCAATCACAATGCGATCTACATGGAATGCTTCATGGACGAGCTGGCCCAGGCCGCAGGTCAGGACCCGCTCGAATTCCGCCGCAAGCTGATGGGCAATCACCCCAAGCATCTGGCGGTGCTCAACGCCGTGGCCGAGAAGATCGGCTGGAGCAAGCCGGCGCCGCAGGGCGTTTATCGCGGCATCGCGCAGGTGATGGGCTATGGCAGCTATGTCGCCGGCGCCGCCGAGATCTCGGTGACCGACGGCAGCAAGATCAAGGTGCATCGTATCGTCGCCTCCACCGATCCCGGCTACGTCGTCAATCCGGCGCAGGTGGAGCGGCAGATCGCGGGCTCCTTCGTCTATGGCCTTAGCGCGCTGTTCTATGGCGGCTGCACCGTCAAGGACGGCAAGATCGAGCAGACCAACTTCGACACCTACAACTCGATGCGCATCAACGAGATGCCGAAGGTGGAAGCGGTGATGGTGCCGAGCGGCGGGTTCTGGGGCGGCGTCGGTGAGCCGACCATCGGCGTTGCGGCGCCGGCGGTGCTCAACGCCTATTTCGCGGCGACGGGCAAGCGCATCCGCTCCGTGCCGCTGCGCGACCAGAACATCACCTTCGCTTGAGAAGACGGCGGCGGCCACGACGGCCGCCGCCGCATTTTTTCGGACAAGTACTCATGAATGCGCCGGTGACGCGGCGGAATGCCGTCCTCGGCATCACCGTCGCGGCCACATCGCTCGCCGCCTCCTCGATCCTGCGTGCGCAAACCGCGGGCCGCGTCGTCGTGGTCGGCGGCGGCTTTGGCGGCGCGGCCTGTGCGCGCGCACTCAAGCGAATCGACGCGAAATTGCAGGTCACGCTGATCGAGCCGAACAAGACCTTCACCTCCTGCCCCTTCAGCAACGAGGTGATCGCCGGCCTGCGCGAGATCGAGGCGCAGCAGTTTGGCTATGACAAGCTTGCCGCCGAGGGCATCACCGTCGTCGCTCAGGCTGCGACGGCGATCGACGCGCAAAAGCGTAGCGTGACGGCGACTGATGGCACCGCCTTTGGGTATGACCGCCTCGTGCTCTCGCCCGGCATCGACTTCCATTTCGAAGCCCTGCCCGGCTATGACGATGCCGCATCGGAAAAAATGCCGCACGCCTGGAAGGCCGGCGCGCAGACGCTCTTGCTGCGCCGGCAACTGGAGGCCATGACGGACGGCGGCACCGTCGCGATCGCAGTTCCCGCCAATCCCTCGCGCTGCCCGCCGGCACTTTACGAGCGCGCCAGCCTGATCGCGCATTACCTGAAGGCGAACAAGCCGCGCTCGAAAGTGCTGATCCTCGATGCCAAGGACGGCTTCTCGCAGCAGCGGCTGTTCGAGAAGGCGTGGAAGGAGCTCTACGGCGACATGATCGAGCGCGTGGCGCTCTCGCAAGGCGGCCGCGTCACCTCGATTGATCCCACGACCAGAACCATCGTCACCGAGTTCGGTAACTACACCCCTGATGTCGCCAACGTCATCCCCCCGCAGCGTGCGGGGCGCATTGCCGGGATCGCCGGCGCGGCGGATGCGACCGGCTGGTGCCCGATCGACCCTGTGACCTTCGAGTCGAAACTCGCCCCGAACATCCATGTCATCGGCGATGCCTGCCTCGGAGGCGGCATCCCCAAATCGGCGTCGGCCGCGAGCGCGCAGGGCAAGGCCTGCGCCGCCGCCATCGTCAACCTGTTCGCGGGCCGAGCGCCAGAGGCGCCGCGGCTGACGGGCGTCTGCTACAACACCGTCGCACCGGGTTACGGCTTTTCGCTCGCCGGCAACTACCAGCCCAGGGGCGACATCTTTGCCGAGGTCGAAGGCGGCGCGACGAGCCCGGTCGATGCGCCGCGCGAACTGCGCGCCCGCGAGGCCGCCGAGGCCGAGCGCTGGTTTCAAACCATCACGGCAGACACCTTTGGCTAGTGCATCCGTCCATATCGCGGCGCTGATCGCCGCCAGTCTCGCTTGCGCTGCGAACGCGGACGAGCTTGCGCCGTACAAGATCACCGGCGATGGCATTGCCGAGCCGCTCACCGCCACTCCCGGCGATGCGGCGCGCGGACGCGCGCTGGTGCTTACGCGCACCACGACCTGCATCCTCTGCCATTCCGGCCCCTTCCCGGAAACACGATTCCAGGGCGACCTCGCGCCGGACCTCACAGGTGCCGGGAACCGATGGTCCGTGAGCCAGTTGCGGCTTCGACTGGTCGATGCGGCCCGCTTCAACCCTGAGACCATCATGCCGTCCTATTACCGCAATGACGGCCTCGTCCGCGTCGGGCGCAATTTCGCCGGCAAGCCGATCTTGTCGGCCGCGGAGATCGAGGACATCGTGGCTTTTCTTGCAACGCTTCGGGACTAGGTTCATGCCAACCACGCGACGACACTTCTTGAGCCTCGCCGGAGGCGTCACGGTCGCCGGGACGCTCCCGATCGTCACCCTGCGGCCGCTCCGTGCGACACCGGCGATGCTCACCGCCGCGATCCGCAACGTCGTCGGCGAAGCATCGATACGCAGCGGCAAGGTCAAGCTCGACATTCCGCCGCTGGTCGAGAACGGCAACACCGTGCCGATGACGGTGAGCGTGGCGAGCCCGATGACGGCGGACGACTACGTCAAGAGCATCCACGTCTTCAACGAGAAGAACCCGCAGCCGAACATCGGCAATTTCTATCTCACTTCGTCCTCCGGACGCGCCCAGGTCTCAACCCGGATCCGGCTCGCCGACACCCAGAAAGTGGTCGCAATCGCGCGTCTCTCCGACGACACGTTCTGGCAGGTTGCCGCCGACATCGTCGTGACGCTGGCCGCCTGCACCGAGGAGATGAACTGATGGCCGCGCTCATCAACGTCCCCGCCAAGGCCAGGCGCGGCGACATCATCGAGATCCGCACGCTGACCTCGCACATCATGGAGACCGGCTTCCGCCACACCGCGGACGGGAAGCTGGTGCCGCGCGACATCATCACGAGTTTGACTTGCCGCTACAACGGCACCGAGATTTTTCGCGCCGATCTCTTCCCGGCGATTGCCGCCAACCCCTATTTGTCCTTCTTCACGATTGCGAAGGAGAGCGGCAAGTTCGAATTCGAATGGATCGGCGACAACGGCTATTCGTCCACCGCATCGGCATCGATCATCATCGAATGAAGTTCTGGCGCGCGATAGCGGCGGCAGCCCTCGTTGCCGCAGCCCCTGCCCTGCTCGCCGGTGAAATCCCGCCCGATGCACGCCGCTCCGGCCTTGCCTTCATGGGTCCGGACACCCGCGCCATGCAGGATGACGATACGTCCAACCCGGGCATGCTGTTCGTGCTCGACGGCGAGACGTTGTGGGGCAAGAAGACCGGCAGTGCCGACAAAGCCTGCGCGGATTGCCATGACGATGCACGGAGCAGCATGAAGGGCGTCGCGGCCCGCTATCCCGCCTTCGACAAGACGCTGGCGCGCCCGGTCACGCTCGACCAGCGCATCAATCTCTGCCGCGCCGATCATCAGCAGGCGACGGCGCTGCCCTATGAGAGCCGCGACCTCCTCGCGCTGTCCGCCTTTGTCGCCCACCAATCCCGCGGCGCGCCGATCTTCGCCGGCGATGATCCGCAACTAAAGCCCTTCGTCGCGCGGGGCCGCAACCTCTTCATGCAGCGCGAGGGCCAGCTCAACCTCGCCTGCACCAATTGCCACGACGACAATTTCGACAAGCGCCTTGCGGGCGCGCCCATCACGCAGGGACAGCCGACCGGCTATCCGCTCTACCGCCTGGAGTGGCAGACGCTGGGGTCGATCGAGCGTCGGTTGCGTAGCTGCATGACCGGCATCCGCGCCCAAGCCTATGATTACGGCTCGCCCGAGCTGGTCGCGCTCGAGCTCTATCTGATGTCGCGGGCCCGCGGCCTGCCGATGGAAACGCCGGCGGTTCGCCCCTGATGGCAGATTAGGACTAGGCAGACGCGGCGCGGCCGCTAGTATCTCTCCCAAAGAGAATGAATCAAGGGAGGGACTTGAAGTGGCCAACCACAACATCTCGCGCCGCACGCTGTTGACGGGGACCGCCGCGGCCGGCGCGCTGAGCCTGACGGGACTGCCGGCGCGCGCCGAAGTCAACTGGAAGAAATATGCCGGGACCAAGCTGGAGGTGATCCTCGCCAAAGGTCCGCGCGGCGACAACCTGCAAAAGAACATCAAGGAGTTCACCGAGCTCACCGGCATCCAGGTGGAATCCGAGCAGATCCCCGAGCAGCAGCAGCGCCAGAAGGTCGTGATCGAGCTGACCTCGGGCCGGCCGAGCTTCGACGTCGTCCATCTCAGCTATCACGTGCAGAAGCGGCAGTTCGAGAAAGCCGGCTGGCTCGCCGACATGACGCCGTTCATGAAGGATCCGGCGCTGACCGCGCCAGATCTCGTCGAGAGCGACTTCTCCGCCGCCGGCCTGCAATACGCCAAGAACGACAAGGGCCAGATGCTGTCGCTGCCCTGGTCGGTCGACTATTTCATCCTCTATTACAACAAGGAGCTGTTCCAGAAGAAGGGCGTCGCCATCCCCAAGACGCTCGACGAGATGGTCGCGGCCGCCGAGAAGCTCACCGACACCAAGGACGGCACCTACGGCTTCGTCGGGCGGGGCCTCCGCAACGCCAACATGACGTTGTGGACCAACTTCTTCCTCGATTATGGCGGCGAATTCCTCGACGCCAAAGGCAACATCCTGACCGACGGTCCGGAAGCCGTCGCGGCGACGAAGCTCTATCAGACGCTGCTGACCAAGGTCGCCCCGCCCGGCGTCGCCGGCTTCAACTGGATGGAGTCGATGGCCTCGTTCACCCAAGGACGTTCGGCGATGTGGATCGACGGCGTCGGCTGGGCGCCGCCGCTGGAGGATCCAGCCGCATCGCGCGTCGTCGGCAAGGTCGGCTACACCGTCGTCCCCGCCGGACCGAAGGGGCAATATTCGGCCACCTACGGCGATGGCATCGGCATTGCCGCAGCGAGCAAGAACAAGGAAGCCGCCTATCTGCTCTGCCAGTGGGCAATCTCGAAGAAGCAGGGCGCGCGGCTGCTGCAGGCCGGCGGCGGCGTGCCATTCCGCAACTCGATCCTTGGCGACGCCGAGGTCCAGAGCGGCGTGAAGATGCCCAAGGAGTGGCTGCAGTCGGTGATCGACTCCGCCAAGATCAGCAAGCTCGGCCTTCCCGTCGTGATCCCGGTCGCCGAATTCCGCGATCTCGTCGGCGCGGCGCTCACCTCGACACTATCAGGCGCCGATCCCGCAACCGAGTTGAAGAAGGCCCACGATCAATACCGGCCGATCCTGGAGCGCAGCGAAAAGGCGTGAGTGCGTTGACACAATCGAGTCCGGCCGCGGCACGGTCCGATGCCGCGCCGGAGAAGGAATTGCGGCCGCCGTCCTACTGGCCGTTCGTGGTGCCGGCGCTGGTCGTCGTGCTCGCCATCATCATCTTCCCGTGGGTCTTCACCATCTGGATGAGCCTGAACGAATGGAAGGTCGGCTCGGCGACCACCTTCGTCGGGTTTTCCAACTATCTGCGGCTGACGAGCGATCCTCGCTTCCTCGAGGCGGTCGGGCACACGCTGGTCTACACCGTGCTGTCGGTGCTGCTGCCGCTGATCCTCGGCACGCTCGCAGCCGTGGTGTTTCACCAGAAATTCGCAGGCCGCGGCTTCCTGCGCGGCATCTTCATCATGCCGATGATGGCAACGCCCGTCGCGATCGCGCTGGTCTGGACCATGATGTTCCACCCGCAGCTCGGCGTGCTGAACTATCTGCTGTCGCTGGTCGGAATCCCCGCGCAGCTCTGGGTGTTTCATCCCGCAACCGTCATTCCGTCGCTGGTGCTGGTCGAGACCTGGCAATGGACGCCGCTGGTCATGCTGATCGTGCTCGGCGGGCTCGCCGCGATCCCGACCGAGCCCTATGAAAGCGCGCAGATCGACGGCGCCAGCTTCTGGCAGGTGTTTCGCTTCATCACGTTGCCGCTGATCATGCCGTTCCTGTTCATCGCGGGCATGATCCGCATGATCGACGCGGTCAAGAGTTTCGACATCATCTTCGCGATCACGCAGGGAGGGCCGGGCTCGGCGTCGGAGACGATCAACATCTATCTCTACAGCGTCGCCTTCACCTATTACGATCTCGGCTACGGCTCGGCGATCGCCGTGGTGTTCTTCCTCCTCATCGTCGCCCTTGCGGCGGTGATGCTCTATGCCCGCCAGCGCATGCTGTGGACCGAGATCGCGAGGGGCGCATGAACGCACGTCAGATCATCGGCAAGATCGGCCTGTGGCTTTCGGTGCTCGTCATCGTGTCGCCCGCGGTCCTGTTCTTCCTCTGGATGGCGTCGCTGTCGCTCAAGTTCGAGGTCGATAACGCCGCCTACCCGCCCGTCCTCATCCCCGAGCATTTCGCCTGGAAGAACTATGCCGACGTGCTCGCGTCCAACCGCTTCCTGACCTATTTCATCAACAGCCTGATCGTCACCGGCAGCGCGACGTTGCTTGCGCTGCTGGTCGGCGTCCCCGCCGGCTACGGCATCGCGCGGATGGCCGCGCACAAATCCGCGATCGTGATCCTGATCGCCCGCATCACGCCCGGCCTCTCCTACCTGATCCCGCTGTTTCTGCTGTTCCAGTGGCTGGGACTGCTGGGCACGCTGGTGCCGCAGATCATCATCCATCTCGTGGTGACGGTGCCGATCGTGATCTGGATCATGATCGGCTATTTCGAGACCACACCGATGGAGCTGGAGGAAGCCGCCCTCATCGACGGCGCCACGCGCTGGCAGGTCTTTCGACACGTAGCCTTGCCGATCGCGCGGCCGGGCATCGCGGTCGCCTTCATCCTCGCCGTGATCTTCTCCTGGAACAACTTCGTGTTCGGCATCGTGCTGGCGGGACGCGAGACGCGCACCTTGCCCGTCGCCGTCTACAACATGATCTCGTTCGACCAGCTGAGCTGGGGCCCTCTGGCCGCCGCCGCGCTGATCGTCACGCTGCCGGTGCTGCTGCTGACGGTGTTTGCGCAGCGGCAGATCGTAGCCGGGCTCACGGCGGGAGCCGTCAAGGGCGGGTGATGGCTCCATTCCACAACGGCGCAATCCAGCCCCCCCCGTGAAGGCGCCTAGCGGATCTGGACGACGACCTTCCCCCTGGCTCGCCCCGTCTCCAGATATGCAAGTGCGTCTTTTGCCTGCTCGAACGGAAACACCTTGTCGATCACCGGCCGGATTTGCCCGGCTCCGAGGAGCTGACCGAGTTCTGTGAGTTGACTGCCGTCGGCGTGTACGAACAGGAACGAATACGCCGCGCCGCTTGCCTTCGCGCGCCGAAATATCTTGCGGCTCAGCAACCCGAACAGGAACACCATGAAGACATTCATGCCGCGGGCGCGAGCGAATGCAGCGTCAGGTGGCCCGACGAGCGAAACGACTGCGCTGCCGGGCTTCAATATCCGAAGGGACTTCTCGATTGCGTCGCCCCTGACTGTCCCCAGTACGGCATCGTAGCCGCGCAGGACATCCTCAAATTGCTGCTTCTTGTAGTCGATCACCTCATCGGCTCCGAGGCTCCGGACCAGATCCAGGTTTCCGGTGCTCGTCGTCGTCCCCACTTTCGCTCCGAGGTATTTCGCGAGCTGGATCGCGAAAGTACCGATGCCACCTGCACCTGCCGGGATGAATACCTTTTGACCGGGCTGGAGCCGTGCGCGCTCCTTGAGCGCTTGCCACGATGTCAGTCCAACCATCGGTATCGAGGCCGCCTGCACGAAGTCCAGATTTGCCGGTTTGAGCGCAGCGGCAGTCTCAGGCACCGTCGCGAACTCAGCGAGAGCCCCCGTGCCGCTGAGGTCGAAGATGCTGGCGAAAACGGCGTCGCCCAGCTTGAAGCGGGTGACGCGACTGCCAACCTCCACCACGACACCGGCCAAATCGCTGCCCAGCGTGGCGGGAAGCTGAAAGCTAAGGATCGGCTTGAAGGTTCCCTTCGGAATCATGTTGTCGATGGGATTCAAGCCAGCCGCGTGGACCTGGACGAGAATCTCGTTCGGCTTCGGCACTGGCCGAGGGGTATCAACGAACCCGACCTGGTCCGGTCTGCCATAACGCTTGAAAACGAGTGCTCTCATGTCGCCTCTGTCCGGTTATGCTGTCAGAAGGCTCGGGCCGCATGGCGAGCCTGCGGTGCGAGTGCTGCATCAAGCCTCAGGTCCTTTCGAATCCCGGCGTCGACCAGGCCAGCCGGCGCAAATCTGCGAAGCAACCGCAGACGGTTGGCAAGCTTGCCGGCCGCATACCGGACTTTCGGTTGCGTGGCGCTGGCCGCCTTCAGGACGATGTCAGCCACGACGCCGGGTTCCTCGGCCGTAGCCATTATCTCGTTCACCCGCTTGCTGACGTGCGCGCGAGCCTCGCGATATTCGTCGAGCTTGGCATCCGGCTCCACGAAGTTGGCGTCGAACGGGGTCTTCGTGTACGCAGGCTCGATGACCGAGACCCGGATGCCCCTGGTGCGCAGCTCGTGGTCGAGCGATTCCGAATAGCCTTCCACTGCGTGCTTGGTGGCGGCGTAGAGCGCCCCGTAAGGCATCGGCAGAAAACCGAGCACGGAGCCGATGTTGATGATGCGACCATGCGCCTGGCGCCGCATGTGAGGCACGACGGCACGCGTCATCCGGACCAGTCCGAAGAAATTCGTCTCGAAGATCGATCGAGCCTGTTCGATCGAGCTCTCTTCCGCTCCTGCCGGGGCAACGCCGAAACCGGCATTGTTCACGAGCAGATCGATGCGGCCATCGTGCCGGATCACTTTGCTGACGGCGGCTTCAACGGATTCATCGCTGGTTACATCGAGGCCAAGCATCTCGAACGATCGCTTGCCTTGGGCTCCTCGTCGGCTGGTGCCGTACACCTTGTAGCCGGCCTTCGCGAGCCTCTCCGCCGTCGCCTCGCCGATGCCTGATGAGGCGCCGGTAACGAGTGCGATCTTCGTGGTGATGGTATTCACGAGCTTCTCCGGTGAGGGGGCCAGCCCCAAACAGTTTTGATTACGATCGTAACTATTGATATAGATGACGATCGTCATTATAATTGTCAAGACCCGTGATCGAGGATTCGTGAGATGCGCGTTTCGAAAGAACAGGCGGCCAAAAATCGCGAGCGCATTCTCGACGCCGCCTCCCGCCTCATGCGCGAGCGTGGAATCTCCGGCATGGGCGTGGACGCGCTGGCCGAGGCCGCCGGGATGACCCATGGCAGCCTGTACAGTCAGTTCGGTTCCAAGGAGCGGCTTGTCGAAGAAGCCGTGGCTCACGCCATCGTCGCCAAAGGGCGCGAAGTGCCCGACGGGTTTGCGCTCGGCGACTACGTGTCCGAATACCTCTCGGAGAAGCATCGCGACGAGCCCGGAACCGGTTGCCCTTTCGCAGCCCTGTCTTGCGAGATATGGCGCCACAGCGGCGGCGTGAGGGAACGTTTCACAGCCGGAGTGCGGGGCATGATCCGGCTCTTGAGCGGTCGAATGGCCTCGATGCTGAAGCCGCGGCAGCGCGAGGAGGAGGCGCTCGCGATGACTGCGTCCCTGGTCGGGGCACTGGTGCTCGCCCGGGCCGTGAACGATCCCAAGCTGTCGGACGACATTCTTCGCGCGACCAGGAACCGGCTGGGCGTTTGATCGCGCATCGCAGCGCGGAGTTCAGCCCGCCATTGTTTGATGGGGTGGAGGCAATCGGGCAGCTGGCTGGACGAAGGCAAAGATGTGGCCGGGTGACACGACGTCCCCGGCCACAATGCTTGCTGGCCCAACCTACTCCGCCGGCGCGGCGTGCATCTCCGGATGCGCAGCATAGTGCTTACTCGCGCCAAGCTTGCCGACCGCGAACAGGCCGGCGGCCATCACCGCGTAGGCGAACGCCACCGCGGGCGTGACGCCAAAACCGCCGCCGATGCCGACGGCTTCACCGTGCATGAAGCCGAAATAGGTCAGCACCGCACCGACCAATGCAAAGGCCGAGGCCTTCTCGAAATCGCGCTCGATGATGAAGACGCCGATCGCGCCGAGGATCAGGCCGCCGAGGATGGAGCCACCGCCCATGACTTCGAGGCCGTGATAGAACACGCCCTGCTGCGGCAGCGCCGCGATCGCCGCGGCCTTGACCGCGTCGGCCTTGTCGGCAGCGAGCCCACCGACCGAAGTCGCCGCCATCATGGTCGAGCCCAGCATGGTGTCGATCTGGAGCTTCGCCCACGCCGCCAGATGCGGCGTCAGTGCCAGCACGATCGCGGGCGCGTGCTTGACCGGCGTGGTCTGGAACGCCTGCGCGCCGATCAGCATGCCGATATAGAGCAGGATCGGCGAGATCGCGACGACGGGCACCAGCGCCAGCAGCACCGAGATGATTCCGAACCAGGCCAGCACCACCACCATGATGCCGGTCGCCGCCGAATAGCCGATGCGGCCGCCCATCGCCTTCCAGCCGGGATGGCCGATATAGACCGCGTTGATGAAGGGATTGCCCATCAGGCAGCCGATCAGGCTGACGACGCCGTCGGCCGTGAGCACCCGTGTGGTCGGATATTCATCGCCGGCCGCTTCCGCACTCTCGACATTGTCCATGGCCTCGACGAGGTCGTAGATGCCGAACGGGATGGCGGTGACCAGGATGATGCCGAGGAATTCGAAGCCGGAGAACACGTGGCCGACGGCCGGAAGCGGCACCGAGAAGCCGAAATTGGCGAAGGCGGCGCCAACGCCCGCGATGCTCAACCCCCCGAGGCCGAGCCCGAACAGGTTCGAGCCCCATGCGATGACCATGCCGACGGCGATGGCGACGAGACCTGCGGGCATGCCGCGCCAGTATTTCACCCCGCCGAACCAGCTCACCAGGATGATGGCGAAGCAGACGAGACCAATCTGCGGCGTCATGTACATCTCGAGTGCGGGGCGCATCGAGATGAAGGTGACGGAGACGCCCGCGAGCGTGCCGAGCAGCGCCGCGCGCGGCGTGATCTTGCGGATGAACGGCGCGATGAAGCCGCCGATCATCAGGATGAAGCTCTGGAAGAACACCCAGACGAGGCCGGCCGACCAGCCCTTCAGCGGATCGCCGGTCTTGATCGTGATCGGCAGCATGATCACGAAGGTAACGATGAACATGTGAGGCACGCTGACGCCCGACGGCAGCGCGCAGACGTCGTTGCGGCCGGTCTTCTGCGCGAGACGATAGGCGAGATACGCGTAGTAGAAGGTCGACAGGCACATCATCAGCCCGAGTGCGGGCAGGATGCGGCCGAACACGAGACTTTCCGGCATCTTCAGCACGAAGCGAAGCAGGCCCGTGAGCACCAGCATGTTGACGAGGATGTTGGTGCCGAAACCGAAAAACGCGTTCCAGTCGCCCGGTGTCCATAGTGCCGGCTTGAACTCGGAGGTATTGCTCCCGGATTTGCCAGCCGTCCCCGTCAATGTGCTCATGATATTCCCCCTATGTGGTCGAAACCTTCATCGCCTCCAGGACTGCGGCCGAGTCCGCGACCCAGCCGAAGATGCCGCCCTGGGCCTTGATCATCTTCAGGCCCATTTCGTGAAACTCCGGAAAGTAGGATGCGCAGCCGTCGGAAATGACGACGCAGCGATAGCCGCGGTCATTGGCCTCGCGCACGGTGGTGTTGACGCACACCTCGGTGGTGACGCCGCACACCAGAAGATTTTCGATGCCGTAGTTCTCCAGCACATCGGTCAGCTCGGTGGCGTAGAACGCGCCCTTGCCGGGCTTGTCGATCACGATCTCGCTGTCCAGCGGATAGAGCTCGGGAATGATGTCGTGGCCGGCCTCGCCGCGAATGAGAATGCGCCCCATAGGGCCGGGATCGCCGATGCGAAGGCTCGGCGCACCGCGCTCGACTTTCGCCGGCGGCGCATCGGAAAGGTCGGGCAGATGGCCCTCGCGCGTGTGGATCACCAGCATGCCGGTATCGCGCGCGGCCTTCAGCACTGCGCCAATCGGCTTCACCGCGCGCGCGAGCTGGCTGACGTCGTTACCGAGCGTCTCACCGAAGCCGCCCGGCTCCATGAAATCGCGCTGCATATCGATGATCAGAAGCGCCGTGACGGGCCAGTCGAGCTTGATCGGCTCGGGCTCGGCGCTGATGACGCCCAATGTCGGCTTGCTTGAGTTCAACATGACGCCCGCCCTCGCGAGAACTCGCTTTGCCTCGAGTTCTGCAAGCGCCGTGCCATTGTGTACAATTGCGGAAGGGCGTGGGCGGCGGAAGAATTTGCAGCTCAGTCAGAAGGTTACGCCACCGACTGCCGGCTGCTTATTCCGTGTGCGACGGCTTGGCGAGGTGCATCTGCTTAAAGGATGAGCGGACCGCGGCACTACTGCCCCGCTCCATACAGCCGCTGATACTCCTCTTCATACGGTGCATAAGAGTCCTTCAACGTCGCCATGTTGAGCAACATGGTCGCGACCATCGAGCCTGCCTTGTCGAACACGCGCGTCTTCACCCAGGCACTCTCGGTACGGCGGCTACCGGAGAGTGCGACCACCTCGCGCTCGACTTCGTACTCTTCGTCGACGAAGAGCGGGCCTTTCACCAGCCTGATCTCCTGATCGGCGAACAGGCCGACGGCCGGCCCCTTGGCCGGCAGCGGATCGTCCTTGGAGCGATACTGAAACAGCACGCTCAGCATCTCCATCGGGATAATAGGTCTGCCCCACGGGTTCTCCGAGGAAGAATAGAATGGCGAACTCTCGGTGATGACCGCGAGCTTCTGCCGCAGCGAAAATGGATAGAGGTCGCCCATGATCTGATCGAACGCCATCCGCACCGTCTGCCGCCGGCTGGTCTGCGCCACCTTCACGTCGCACAGGATCACGGGATCGGCGAGCGGCTTGAGCTCGCCAAGGCGCGCCTCGAGCGCGGTCGCGGCCTGCGCATCGCCGACCGAGGCCGTGCCCCGTAGCACCTCGGTGCCGTCGCGCTTGACCATCTGGATCTGGCACCGGCTCGTCCCCGGCAGCGGCTTCGACAGGTTCGCCTGGACCTCCTCGCCTTCGTAACAGACGCTGCGGTAATGCGCGGAGAGGCATCCGCTCTCAAACCAGGCATGGCCCCATAACCGCGCACCGAGCGGCGCAAACTGGCTGAAATGCGTGGGGCCCTCGATGGTGCCGCCCTTGAAGCCGAGCTTCTGCGCGGTGGCGTCGTCGTGGATGGAAGCGTGCGCGTCGTAGGTTTGCGCCTGGAGCATCTGGCGCGGCTGGCGCCACGGCCCGCTCAGCGCCTCGGCTGTCGCTGTGATCTCGGTGTCGAATGCCTTTGCAGTCATGATGTTCTCCACAACAAGCCATGACTAGCAGGAGCGCCACGGATGCGGCCAGCGATATTGACTTCGCGGGCCCATGCTCTTGACTGTCACAATTCGCGTCGCGCAGCCGCAAATCCCTCCCGCAGCGCAAACCCAGCCGAACTAGAGACGAGGACTCCCGAAATGACGCTGTTGCAGGTCGAGCTGGATGATAAATACCGGCTCGAATCGAAGCGGATCTTCCTGTCCGGCACGCAGGCTCTGGTCCGCTTGCCCATGTTGCAGCGCGAACGCGACCGGCTCCAGGGGCTCAACACCGGCGGCTTCATCTCCGGCTATCGCGGTTCCCCGCTCGGCATGTACGACCACGCGCTGTGGCGGGCGAAGTCGCACCTCCAGCAGCACGACATCGCCTTCGTCCCCGGCCTGAACGAGGATCTGGCCGCGACTGCCGTCTGGGGCAGCCAGCAGGTCGGCCTGTTTCCCGGCGCCAAGGTCGATGGTGTGTTCGGCATCTGGTATGGCAAGGGCCCTGGCGTCGACCGCTCGGTCGATGCGCTCAAGCATGCCAACGCGGCCGGCACCTCGCTCAACGGTGGCGTGCTGGCGCTTGCCGGCGACGACCATGGCTGCCAGTCCTCGACCCTGGCGCACCAGAGCGAGCAGGTGTTCGCGGCGGCGCTGATCCCCGTGATCAATCCGGCCACGCTGCAAGACTATCTCGACCTCGGCCTCTATGGCTTCGCACTCTCGCGCTTCTCCGGCTGCTGGGTCGGCTTCAAGGCGATCAGCGAGACGGTGGAGAGTTCGGCCTCGATCGACAGCGACCCTGAACGTATCAAGATCGTGGTCCCCGACGATTTCGAGATGCCGCCCGGCGGCCTCAACATCCGCTGGCCGGATCCGCCGCTGGACGCCGAGAAGCGTCTGTTCGGCCCGAAGATGCAAGCCGTGCAGGCCTTCGCCCGCGCCAACCAGCTCGACCGCATCGTGCTCGATTCCAAGCCGGCCCGACTCGGCATCGTCGCGACCGGCAAGGCCTATCTCGACCTGCGCCAGGCGCTCGCCGATCTCGGGATCACCGACAAGGATGCGCAGGATCTGGGCTTGCGCATCTACAAGGTCGCACTGACCTGGCCACTGGAGGAAAGCGGCGCGAAGCGGTTCGCCGAAGGGCTTCAGGACGTTCTGGTGGTCGAGGAGAAGCGCGGCTTCATCGAAGACCAGCTCATGCGCATCCTCTACAATATCGATGCGTCCAGGCGCCCGACCGTCACCGGCAAGCGTGACGAGCGCGGCGCTCCGCTCTTGCCGAGCGAAGGCGAGCTGACGCCGACCATCGTTGCCGGCGCGCTGGTGGCGAGGCTGCGCAAGCTCGGCCATCACAGCCCGGTGCTGGAGCAGCGCCTCGCCCGGCTCGAAGCGTTCGACAATCCCGTCACCGCCACCACGCAGATCAAGCTCGCGCGCACGCCGTTCTTCTGCTCGGGCTGCCCGCACAACACCTCGACGCGCGTGCCGGAGGGCAGCCGCGCCATGGCCGGCATCGGCTGCCACGGCATGGCCCTGAGCATGACGACCCGCCGCACCGATCTGATCTCGCATATGGGCGCCGAGGGCGTGAACTGGATCGGCCAGTCGCCGTTCACCACCGAGCAGCACATCTTCCAGAATCTCGGTGACGGCACCTACACCCATTCCGGGCTTCTTGCCCTTCGCGCGGCATCTGCCGCCGGCATCAACATCACCTACAAGATCCTCTACAACGACGCCGTCGCCATGACCGGCGGCCAGCCGGCCGAAGGCGCCTTCAACGTCGCGCAGATCGCACACCAGGTCTGGGCCGAAGGCGTCAAGCGGCTCGCGATCGTCTCCGACGATCCCGGTAAATACCCTGAAGGCAATTACTTCCCGCAAGGCGCGACCATCCATCACCGCCGCGAGCTCGATGCCGTGCAGCGCGAGCTGCGCGACATCAAGGGCCTGACCGTCGTCATCTACGACCAGACCTGCGCCGCGGAGAAGCGCCGCCGCCGCAAGCGCGGGCTCTATCCCGATCCGGCCAAGCGCGCGTTCATCAACGAGCTCGTCTGCGAAGGCTGCGGCGATTGCTCTCAGGCCTCCAACTGCGTCTCTGTGCAGCCGCTGGAGACCGAGTTCGGCCGCAAGCGGCAGATCGACCAGTCGAACTGCAACAAGGACTTTTCCTGCGTCGAGGGCTTTTGCCCGAGTTTTGTCACCGTGCATGGCGGCAGCCTGAAGCGCATGAAGACCTCGGCGGTCGATTCCGGTCAATTGTTCGCCGACCTGCCGCTGCCGCCGACCCGCGAGCTGGAGGCGCCGTACAACATCCTCGTCACCGGCATCGGCGGCACCGGCGTCATCACCATCGGCGCCCTGCTCGGCATGGCCGCCCATGTCGACGGTCGCGGCTGCTCGGCGCTCGACTTCACCGGCCTGTCGCAGAAGAACGGCGCGGTGATGAGCCATGTCCGCATCGCGCAGAGACCGGAAGACATCGCGGCGGTCCGGATCACCACCGGTGGCGCCGACGTCATTCTCGGCTGCGACATGATCGTCTCGGCCGGCCCCGCCGCGCTGAGCCGCGCCGAGCGCGGGGTAACAAAAGCCTATATCAACGCTGACCTGCAGCCGACCGCGAGCTTCGTGCAGAACCCCGACCTCGATTTCGAGATGGGCACGATGCAGACCGTGCTGCGCGACGCCGTCGGCGACAAGAACCTCGACATCATCGACGCGACGGGCATCGCCTCGGCACTGATGGGCGACAGCATCGCGACCAATCCCTTCATGCTCGGCTTCGCCTTCCAGAAGGGCGCGATCCCGCTGTCGCTGGAGGCGCTGCTGCGCGCCATCGAGATCAACGGCGCCGCGATCGAGATGAACAAGCTCGCCTTCAGCTGGGGCCGCCTCGCCGCCCACGACATGTCTAGGGTGCGCAGCGTGCTCCAGTTCAGGAGCCGGGCCTCCGCGCCGACGAAATCGCTCGAAGATATCATCGCGACCCGCGCGGAGTTCTTGACCAGCTATCAGGACAAGGCCTACGCCGACCGCTACCTCGCGGCCGTCGCCAAGGCGCGCAGGGCGGAGGCGGCCGCCTCGCCCGCGTCCACGGAGCTGACCGAGGCGGTCGCGAAAAACCTGTTCAAGCTGATGTCCTACAAGGACGAGTACGAGGTCGCCCGGCTCTACACCGACGGCAGCTTTGCCAAGAAGGTATCCGAGAAATTCGACGGCGATTTCACGCTGAAGTACCACCTCGCGCCGCCGATTTTCGCAAAGCGCGACAAGACGACCGGACATCTCCAAAAGAAGGAGTTCGGCGGCTGGATGATCCACGGCTTCCGCCTGCTGGCAAGACTCAAGTTCCTGCGCGGCGGCACGTTCGACCCCTTCGGCCGCACCGAGGAGCGACGGACCGAACGCAAGCTGGTCGCGGATTATCTCGGCATGATCGACCAGCGCATCGCCGGACTGACCGCGGAGCAGCTTCCGTTGCTGGCGCGGCTCGCACGCGTGCCCGAGACGATCCGCGGCTTCGGGCATATCAAGGAAGCCAACATCAAGCTCGCAGCAGCCCAGACGGCGCGGCTGGAAGCGGAGCTGGAAAACAGCCGTTTTGCGGCTGCGGCGGAGTAACGAGAAGGCTGGCGCCACACACTCAGTGTCATCGCCCGGAAAGCGGGCGATCCAGTACTCCGAGACGGTCGTGGTTGAATCGATGGGCCGCGGCGTACTGGATGCCCCGCCTTCGCGGAGCATGACAGCGGTGGGAGGCGGCTACACCGACGTCGCGGCTACGCTTGGCACCACCGACGCCGCCACCGCCCCGTCCGCGAGATGCCGCCCCGCGATATACCCGAACGTCAGCGCCGGCCCCAGCGTAATGCCCGGCCCCGGATAATTGCCGTTCATGATCGAGCCCATGTCGTTGCCGCAGGCATAGAGCCCCGCGACCGGCGTGCCGTCCTCGCGCAGCACGCGTCCTTGCGCATCCACCTTCATGCCGATCGCCGTGCCGAGATCGGCCGGATAGATGCGCATGGCGAAGAACGGCGCACCGACGATCGGCGCGACGCAGGGATTGGGCTTGTGGGCGGCGTCGCCGAGGTGGCGCTGGTAGATGGTGCTGCCGCGTCCGAATTCGGGATCGCGCCCCTCCTTCGCATCGGAATTGTAGTTCGCGATCGTCGACGTGAGCACAGACGGGTTGATGCCGATCTTCGCCGCCAGTTCTGCGATACCCGTGCCCTCGAGCAGCTCGCCACTCGTCACATAGCGCCGGACACTACGCGTGAACGGCTTGATGCGGCCAAGGCCGTAGGCCCACAGGAACGGACGATCGCAGATCAGATAGAACGGCCGATCCGGCTCACCATTGCCGTCACGCAGCATGGCGAGCACGAACTCGTGGTAGGACAGCGCCTCATTCACGAAACGCTGGCCCGCAGCATTGACGGCGATCACGCCGGGCTTGGCGCGGTCCGTCACCGTATGAGGGAACACGCCGCGGCTGCCGTCAGCCCGCTGGAACAGCGAGGCCGGCACCCAATAGGCCGGGCTGGTCGCCTCCGTGTTGAGCGCGGCGCCGGCCGTCGCTGCAAGCCGGAGCCCGTCGCCCGTACCTGCCGTGTTGGTCGCCGAGACGAATCCCGCGGCAGGCGGGAAGAAGCGTTTGCGCAAAGTCGCATCGTGCGAGAAGCCGCCCGTCGCGAGCACCACACCGCGGCGTGCGACGATCGAGCGATCGCGCGAGCCGTGACGGATGACCACACCGCTGACGCGATCGCCCTGCATCGACAAATCTTCGACGTCGGCGCTGAAGAGGATCTCGACCTGCCGCGCCAGCAGCGACGCGTACAGCCGCGCCGCGAGCGCGTTGCCGAGATGAAGGGTCGTGCCCCGCGGGCTGCGCAGCCGCTGCAACGCGTATTCGGAAACGAGTCGCGCCGCGCGCAAGGTGGAGCGCAGCGATTTTCCAACCCGCCTCAGGTGCGGGATGTCGAGACGGTTGACCATCATCCCGCCGAACAGCGTGAACTCCGGCAGCGGCGACCGCAAGCGCGCAAAGCCCTTGCCCAGCCGCGTGCCGTCGAATGCGACCGGCTCCAGCACGCGCCCGCCCGATGTCGCGCCCAGCCGCTCCGGATAATAGTCGGGATAGGCCTTCACGGGCTGAAGGCGCACCTCCGTGTTGGCTTCGAGCCAGGCGATCGCCTCGGGCCCGCGGGCGAGGAAGGCGGCGCGCAAGCCGGCATTGGCAGGCTCCGGCACCGTGCTCGACAGATAGCGGACGGCATCCGTGATGCTGTCCGAAAGCCCCGCCTCTTTCATCTTGGCATTGGCGGGGATCCAGACCATGCCGCCGGACCACGCCGTGGTGCCGCCGACAAAAGCGGTCTTCTCAATCACCAGCACGCGCAGGCCTTCGGCCGCCGCGACGGCCGCAGCGGTCATGCCGCCGGCGCCAGCGCCGATCACAATGACGTCGTAAGTCTCGTGTGCCGGCATCATGCGGCAAGGGTCCGAAGGCGAGGCATGACACCGTCATACCCCGCCTGCGGGTTCGCAGCTAGCGGGCCGGCTTCCGCTCGATGGGGTCGATATCGATCGCCCGCAGGCGACCGAGCCGCAGCACGTCCATGGCGAGCCGCCGGCCGATCCGGTCCCGGTCGAGCACGCGGATCAGATCGTCGACGCCGTTGATCTCGACGCCATCGAGCCTGATCGCGACGTCGCCGGGCAACAGGCCCGCCTTCGCCGCCGGCCCATCCGGCTCGATCTGCATCAAGAGCGCGCCCATCTTATTCTCGACGCCCGCCAGCACCGCGTGCCGCCGCGGAACCGGCGCGGTCTGTCCGGCGACGCCGATATAGGCGCGGCGAACATAGCCGTGGCGGATGATCTCGGAGAGCACGAACTGCGCGGTGTTGCTGGCGACCGCGAAGCAGATGCCCTGCGCGCCATTGATGATCGCGGTGTTGACGCCGATCACCTCGGCGTTCGACGACACCAGCGGTCCGCCGGAATTGCCGGGATTGAGCGCAGCGTCGGTCTGGATCACGTCCTCGATGGTCCGTCCGCTCACCGAGCGGATCGAGCGCCCCAGCGCCGAGACCACGCCGGCGGTCACGGTCGATTCGAAGCCGAGCGGATTGCCGATCGCGATTACGAGCTGGCCGCGCTTGAGGCTCTTGGAATTGCCGAGCGCAGCATAAGGCAAGTCGCGGACGCCGTTGGCACGCAGCAGCGCAAGATCGGTGTCGGGGTCGACGCCGAGTACCCTTGCGTCGCCGACGTTCCCTTCGACATCCCGCAGCCGGATCTCCTTCGACGAGCCGACCACATGGCTGTTGGTGAGCACGAGACCATCAGGCGAGATCACGATGCCGGAGCCGAGCCCGCCGCGCTCGCGGCCGTTCGGCACCTTTGGCCCGGTCTCGACCCGCACGACGGCAGGGCCGACGCGATCGGTCACGTCGATCACGGCATTGGAATAGGCGTCCAGCAGGGCCCGGTCATCGACCGGGACAGACGCTGTCGTTCGCGATGACGAGGCGTCATCGACGATATCTGAGGTGAAATCCAGCATGGTAGGAGTCCTTGAGGCTCACACAGATGGTGGCCTGGTCCCTCCATCGCAAGTGGCCCGCCTTGGGGCGCAGGGCTGGGCTACCCAGGTGGCTAGGGCGCCCGCCGCAGCTTGCCTGCCCTCGCCTTGACCGGGTCGAGCAGCGACCAGTCGCCATCCGGCAGCACATAGCCCTTGGGGAACGGCGCACGCAGCTCGAGCCCGAGCGAGCGCAGCACGCGGTCGTCGCGGTAGTAGCATTGCAGGACGACGCGAACGAGCGTTGCCGCTGTCGCGCCGCCGTGCTTGCGAAACTCCTGCGCCACCGCATTGCGCCTGGCGGCATCGAGTTCGGCGAGCGGCTGCCCTGCCAGCCGCGCCAGATGATCCAGCGCCGCCGCCACCAATTTGGTGTCGCGGCCGAGCGTCGCAAGCATGTCGGCCTGGATCGCGGGATCGTCGGCGCCGGGCACCTTGTATGCGTCGCTGGCGGGCACGATCATCGCGGCGACGGTGCGGAGGTCGTCGCGCTGGGCGGGCGTGAGTTGAAGACTTGCGGACATGACGGCCTCAGTCGAACAGATTGGCAAGGCGCTGCTTCATCTGGTCGGCGATGTAGAGCGCGAGGGCCTGGATGGTGGAGGTCGGGTTCACGCCGCCCGAGGTGACGAAGATGCTGCCATCGACGATGAAGAGGTTCTTCACATCGTGCGTGCGGCCCCATTCGTTGACGACGGAACGAGAGGGGTCGGTGCCCATCCGTGCGGTACCGAGCAAATGCCAGCCGCCCCACGGGATCGGCGAGTTGACGCAGATGTCGGTCGCCCCCGCCGTCTCCAGAACCTCGCGGCCGCGGGCGAGCGCATGCTCCATCATCTTCCGGCTGTTCTCGCTGATCGTGTAGTCGATCTTCGGCGCGGGGATGCCGTGACTGTCCTTCAGGACGGGGTCGAGCGTGACCTGATTGTGCTCCTCCGGCAGATCCTCGCAGATCGCGGAGAAACCGAGCCGATGGCCGTTGAGCTTGCGGAACACTCGATGATGATCCTCGCCCCACGGCAGAATGCCCTTTTGCTCGCTGACGACCGCCTCGAACACCGGCCCTGCGCCGCGCACGAACTGGACGCCGTAACCACGCACGAAGCCGCGCGACAAATCCGTGTCATACCATTCCTTGCTCCACAGGCAGGTCGGCGGCGCGCGATTGGAGTCGGTCGGCTCCTTCACATAGCCGTAGATCTGCGCATAGGGGTGGAACATCAAATTCTTGCCGACGAGGCCGGACGAATTGGCAAGCCCGTTCGGAAAGCGATTGGATGCCGAGTTCAGCAGCAGCCGCGGCGTGCCGACGCCGTTGCAGGCGATGATCACGACATGCGCCGGCTGGAACTGCTCGACGCCGTCCTTGTCGTAATACACCACGCCCGAGGCCATGCCGCTCTCGTCGGTGGTGATCTCGCGCACCCGGCAATGGGTGCGCAGCTCGACGCCGGCGCGGATCGCGTGCGGCCAATAGGTGATGTCGGTCGAGGATTTTGCGCCTTGCGCGCAGGCCGGCGTGCAATGGCCGAGATTGATGCAGCGCGCCCGGCCCTCGTAGTCCATGGTGGCGACGGTCGTGTCCGACGGCCACCAGTGCCAGCCGAGCTTGTTCATCGCCTTGCCGATGATCGCACCCGTCAATCCCATCGGCTGCTGCGGCATCGGCGGATGCGTCAGCGGCGAGCGCGGATCGCCTGACAGACCTGACGTGCCCATCATGCGGTCGTTCTCTTCGAAGAACGGCGTCAGCGCGTCGTAATCGATCGGCCAGTCGTCGGCGACGCCATCGAGCGTCCTCACCTTGAAATCGGAGGGATGCAGCCGCGGCCAATGCGCGGTGTACATCACCGTCGAGCCGCCGACCGCGTTGTAGTTGACGACCTTGATCGGCGAATTGTCGTCGTTGATCGGATAGTCCTCGGGCCGACCGCGCACGTTGGGGCTCGACGACCACTCGCCGTAGAACTTGGCCTCCCAGTCGCGGCCCGTGCTGGGATATTCCGCCGGGTTCATCCAGCCGCCCTGCTCCAGGCAGAGAATGTGCATCTTGGTCTCGGCCAGCGACCACGCGATGGCGGCGCCCGAAGCGCCGGCGCCGATGATCAGGACGTCCACGGGGTCTTTCATCGAAACATCGCCCTCCCGCCCTCGCCGCTTCCCGGGCGATTCGGCCATCACGGCTCGCAGGCTTGCGCAAACGATAGGGGTAGAGCGACCCGCGAGTAAAGCTGCGAGGCCGGAATGTCGCACTTCGCGGGGCGCAGACCATTGGTATCGCCCCATCCGGATGCTAGGAACAAGGCGAAAGAGCAATCGATAGCGAGACCGTATGTCCTTCAGGAATTCATTTGCCGCCGCCCGCGCTTTCGCGCTCGTTTTTTGTCTCGCTTTGTCCGGATTCCTGGGGGCCTCCGGCCCGGCTTCCGCGCTGACCGCCACCGCGACAGTCCGGGACGCCAATTCGATCCAGCTCGGCGACGTCACCTACCGCCTCGACGGCGTCGATGCGCCCGAGCTGGATCAGGTCTGCATCGACGATCACGCCGATCCCTGGACCTGCGGCATCGAGGCCCGCGACCAACTGGCGAAGCTGATCAACAAGCGCTCAGTGCGCTGCGACGATGTCGGGCCGGAAAAGAGTTTTGGCAAACGGCACCGCGCGATCTGCACGGCCGAGGGCGACAAGACCAGCCTGAACGAGCAGTTGGTCAAGCTCGGCTATGCCATCGCGCGCGAGCCGATCAAGGCCAACGTCAAGCCGGGCGCGGCCGAGGCCAAGACCGCCTCAGCCGGCATCTGGAAGGGCTGCTTTGTTGCACCGCAAGAATTTCGCACCGGCAGGAAGGACGGGGCATTGCTGGGCGCCGCGTGCCGGCCCGACCGCGACAAGGAGATCCGCGCCGTGTTGTTTCCGGAGGACCTGACGATGCCGCCAAGCTGCGGCATCAAAGGCAAGCTCGCGGTGCGCGCACGCGTCACCGGCAATATCGGCATCTACCATCTGCGGGGCTGCCCGAGCTATCCCGCGACCACCAGGCCGGACCGCTGGTTCTGCTCCGAGGACGACGCGCAGGCCGCCGGCTTCCGCAAGGCCTACAACTGCCGCCGGCCGAAGTGAACAATTGGTTCACGCACGCGTGAGTGGTAGTCCGAGACCGTATTGATCCGGAATTGAACTCTAACGGGAGTTGCGGCACTTATATGTGTACGCAAGCGCTTTGCGCGAGCGTTTCCTTGGCGGACGATCCTCATCGGATTGTCTTTGCTCGGGCGTTTCCTCCCTAGACTTGGGCCGCTTGTCACAACAAGCGGCTCTTCTTTTTCAGGCGCCCCTACATCCGCGTCTTCATGATCTGGTCCATCGGCGGCATGTTTGCGTTCAGATGCGCCATAATCCAGACCGTCCCGCCGACCACCAGGAAGACGACCAGCAGCCCGAAGGCGAGCGCCAGCACATTGTTGGTATTGTCCGGGCCCGTGGTGATGTGCAGGAAGAACACGAGATGCACGCCCATCTGTGCGATCGCGAGCACGATCAGCGCAACGGGGATAGAGGGCTGCCAGACCAGGTCGGTGCCGGCGATGAAGAATGAGGTTGCCGTCAACAGCAGTGCCAGGCCAAGACCAACGACGTAGCCGAGCACGCGCTCGCCGACGCTGTGTTGCTCTTCGTCGCCCGGCGCGATGTCATGTTCGGTCCGAATGTGGGTCTGATCGCTCATGCGCCACTCCCCAGCAAATAGACGACGGAGAACACCGCGACCCAGATGATGTCGAGCGCATGCCAGAACAGCGCAAAGCACATCATCCGGCGCAGGATGTCGGCGCGGAATCCCTTGGCGAAGACCTGGGCCATCATGGTCAGAAGCCAGAGTACGCCGGCAGAGACATGCAGGCCGTGGCAGCCGACCAGCGAGAAGAACGCGGTCAGGAAGGCGCTGCGCGAGGGACCATAGCCGCGCGCGACAAGGTCCGCGAACTCCCGGAACTCGATGACGAGGAATATGACGCCCAGCAGGCACGTCACCGTCATGCCGAGATAGAACCAGAATCGGTTGCGTACGTCGGCGGCAATGCTGGCCATGCCGCAGGTGAAGCTCGATAGCAGCAGGCATACCGTCTCGATCGCGACGTTCCTCTGCTCGAAAATCTCCGAGCCTCTCGGGCCGCCGGCGGTCTGGCCGGACAGCACCGCATAGGCCGCAAAAAAGCAGGAGAACATCACGATGTCGGAGAGCAGGAAGACCCAGAAGCCGTAGGCCGTCACGATGCGCTTGGACGCGGGGCCGGGATGCTCGATGACGACACCGATGTGATGGGGATCGGCATGGGCATGGCCTGCGGTCGCAGTCATAGCCATCAGATCGTCCCCGCCATGCTGACGAGGCTGCGACGCTCCTCGAGATTGACACGGTCTATCGCTGCGACCTCGTCGGCTGGAATGACGTATTCGTCATGGTCGCGCCAGGCGAACACGACGAAGGTCGCGAACGCGCCGATGCCGCCCAAAATCACCATCCACCAGATGTGCCAGATCAGCGCGAAGCCCATGATGGTGGCGAAGAACGCGCAGACGAAACCGGTCGGCGAGTTCCTGGGCATCTCGATGTCCTGATACTCGGGAACGTCATGCCCGAGCGATTGCTGGCGGGCATGGATCTTCATGTCCCAATAGGCGTCCTCGCCGCGCACGTCGGGATTGAAAGCGAAATTGAACACCGGCGGCGGCGACGCGGTCGCCCATTCCAGCGAACGGCCGTCCCAGGGATCGCCGGTGCGGTCGCGCAACGCCTCGCGGTTGCGGATGCTGACGACGAGCTGCATGATCTGGCAGATCACCCCGATGGTCAGCACGGCCATGCCAATCGCCGCGACGATCATCCAGGGCCGCCAGGCCGCGACGTCATAATGCTGCATGCGCCGGGTCATGCCGAGCATGCCAGCGACATAAAGCGGGATGAAGGTGATGAAGAAGCCGAGGAAGGTGAACCAGAACGCAGCCTTGCCCCAGCGTTCGTCGAGGCGGAAGCCGAACGCCTTCGGAAACCAATATTCGAAGCCGGCGAAGGCGCCGAACAGCACGCCGCCGATGATGACGTTGTGGAAGTGCGCCACCAGGAACATGCTGTTGTGAAGCATGAAGTCGGCCGGCGGCACTGCGAGCAGGACACCCGTCAATCCGCCGACGATGAAGGTCACCATGAAGCCGACCGCCCACAGCATCGGCGTCGCGAAGCGGATGCGGCCGCCATACATCGTGAACAGCCAATTGTAGATCTTCACCCCCGTTGGCACCGCGATGATCATGCTGGCGATGCCGAAGATGGCGTTGACGTCGGGGCCTGCCCCCATCGTGAAGAAATGGTGCAGCCACACCATGAAGGAGATGACGCAGATCGCCATGGTGGCGAGCACCATGGAGCGGTAGCCGAACAGCGCCTTGCCGGAGAAGGTCGAGACCACCTCGGAGAAGATGCCGAACGCCGGCAGCACGAGGATGTAGACCTCCGGGTGTCCCCAGGCCCAGATCAAATTCATGAACATCATGACGTTGCCGCCGGCCTCGTTGGTGAAGAAGTGGAAGCCGAGATAGCGATCGAGCAGCAGCATCGCGAGCGTGGCGGTGAGGATAGGGAAGGCCGCCACGATCAGGAGATTGGAAGCCAGCGTGGTCCAGCAGAACATCGGCATGCGCAAATAGTTCATGCCCCTGGTACGCAGCTTCAGCACCGTGGTGACGAGGTTGATGCCGGCCACCAGCGTGCCGACGCCTGATATCTGCAACGACCAGGCGTAATAGTCGACGCCGACGCCCGGCGAATAGGACAGCTCCGACAGTGGTGGAAAGGCGAGCCAGCCGGTGCGGGCGAACTCACCGATCACGAGCGAGAGATTGACCAGCAGCGCGCCGGTCGCGGTCAACCAGAACCCGACGGAATTGAGCGTCGGGAAAGCGACATCGCGTACGCCGAGCTGCAGCGGCACGACGAGGTTCATCAGCCCGATCACGAACGGCATCGCCACGAAGAAGATCATGATGGTGCCGTGGGCCGAGAAGATCTGGTTGTAGTGCTCCGGCGGCAGATAGCCTTGCGACTGGTAGGCCACCGCCTGCTGGATCCGCATCATGATGGCGTCGCTGCCGCCGCGCAGCAGCATCACCGAGGCCAGCAGGATGTACATGACGCCGATCCGCTTGTGATCGACGCTGGTGATCCATTCGTGCCAGAGATAGGGCAGATGCCCCTTCACCACGACCCAGATCAGCACGCCAAGGATCGCGACCAGCACCACGGCACCCGCGATGAGGGGTATCGGCTGATCGAACGGAATGGCCGACCAGTCGAGCTTACCGAGCATCATGGCCTCCACTGTGGGGACGGCCGGCATCGGAGATCAGCTCCGGGCCCGGCCCGGACGGAATGTGCTGGGTTGCGATCAGGTCGAACAGACGCGGATCATCGAGCCGGTACGTCGGCCTGCCCTTCTCGATGCCCTGCTGCATCAGCTTCTTGTAGCTCTCCTCGTTAAGCACGGCATCGGTCTTCGCGGTTGTCGCGACCCAGTCCGGGAAGGCGAGCGGCGAGATCACGTTGACGTCGAACATCATGTCGGGAAAACCGTCGCCGGAGAAATGCGCCGACAGGCCTTGCAATTTCCCCTCATTGTCGGCGCGCAGGTTCAGCTTCGTCACCATGCCGTTCATGGTGTAGATCATGCTGCCGAGCTGCGGGATGAAGAAGGTGTTCATCACGCTCGACGACGTGAGCTGGAAATTCAGCTCGGCGCCGGCCGGCACCGTCAGCGTGTTGACGGTGGCGATGCGCTGGTCCGGATAGATGAAGAGCCATTTCCAGTCGAGCGAGACGGCCTGAATCCGCACCGGGCTGCCGGTCCCCGGCACCGGTGCCGCGGGATCGAGCTGGTGCGAGCCAATCCAGGCGACGCCGCCGAGCAGGATGACCGTGAGCGCGGGGATCGCCCACACCACCATCTCGACGCGGCCGGAATAGACGAAGTCAGGCTGGTACCGCGCCTTCGGATTGGACGCGCGAAACCAGAACGCAAAAGCCAGAATCGCGAAAATGGTCGGCACCACGATCACGAGCATGATGAAGACAGAATCGACTAAAATAGTTCTGTTGGCCGCAGCCACGGGCCCTTGTGGATCAAGCAGATTCATCGGCAAGCCACTGGCGGTTGGAAGCCCCAAGAGAGAGCATAGCGCGGGAAGGCTCCGCAACAAACGCGGTCGCCCGAGAACGGTTCCTGAACCGCAAGGGCCAGCCATGCGCAATGGGTCGGGCGCAACATGCAATTCCATGCGATGTCAATGACATGAACGCAGGAGCACGCTCTTCTCTCCGATTGAGGCGATTGCTAATCTGCACGAAAATATTGGCTGAACAGCCCCCGGGAGTGAACCGAGATGCGCTTGAAGGACAAGGTTGCGATCGTCGTCGGCGCGGGCCAGAGCCCCGGAGAAGGCATGGGCAATGGCCGCGCCACCGCGCTCACCTTCGCGCGCGAGGGCGCGAAAGTGCTGTGCGTGGACCATCACCTGGAGTCGGCGCAAGAGACGGTGGCGATGATCGCCGCGAAGCAAGGCACCGCCGCAGCCTTCAAGGCCGACGTGACCAAAGCCGCGGACATCAAAGCGATGGTGGCGGACGCGCAGACGCGATGGGGCCGCATCGACGTGCTGCACAATAATGTCGGCGTCAGCCTGTCCGGCGGCGATGCCGAGCTGCTTCAGTTGACCGAGGAGGCGTTCGACCGCGTCGTCGCCATCAACCTGAAAAGCTGCATCCTGGCGGCGAAGGAAGTCATCCCGATCATGCGCGCGCAGAACAGCGGCGCCATCATCAACATCTCCTCGATGGCCGCGATCACGACCTATCCTTACGTCGCCTACAAGGCGACGAAGTCGGCGATGATCGCCTTCACCGAGCAGCTCGCCTACCAGAACGCCGAATACGGCATCCGCGCCAACGTCATCCTGCCCGGCCTGATGAACACGCCGATGGCGGTCGACACCCGCGCCCGCGAATGGTCCAAGACCCGAGCCGAAGTCGAAGCCGAACGCGACAGCAAGGTGCCGCTGCGCAAGAAGATGGGCACGGGCTGGGACGTCGCGAACGCCGCGCTGTTTTTGGCGTCGGACGAGGCGAATTTCATCACGGGCGTGACGCTGCCGGTGGACGGTGGCGCGAGTGTGAGACGGGGGTAGGAGAAAGCGAGCACACGTTCTTCCTTCTCCCTTGTGGGAGAAGGTGACGCGAAGCGCTGGATGAGGGGTTGTATCTACGAACTCACAGGTCATTCGCGGAGAGAGACCCCTCACCCGTCCCGGCGCTACGCGGCGAGCCACCCTCTCCCACAAGGGGCGAGGGTGCGCCTTCACCGCGGCGCGAGTCTAATGCGTCACCCGCCAGATCGTGCCGTTGCCATCCTCCGACACCAGCAGCGCGCCATCCTTCGCCGCGGCAACACCGACCGGCCGCCCCCACACCTCCGTGTCGCTCACCACGAACCCCGTGACGAAATCCTCGTACTCCCCGGTCGGCTTGCCGTCCTTCATCCGGATGCGGATCACCTTGTAGCCGGTGCGCTTCGACCTATTCCACGAGCCGTGCTCGGCGGCGAAGGCATCGCCCTGATAGCCGGATGGAAACTGCGCACCCTGATAGAAGGTCATGCCGAGCGAGGCCGAATGCGGCTGTATGAGCACATCAGGCACCGTCACCTTGTCCTTCAAATCAGGCCGCGCGCCGGCGTGGCGCGGGTCTTCATTGCCGCCGATATAGAACCATGGCCAGCCGTAGAACGCGCCTTCCTTCACGCTGGTCACATAGTCGGGCACGAGGTCGTCGCCGAGGCCATCGCGCTCGTTGGTCGAGCACCAGGGCAAGCCCGTCTGCGGCTGGATCGCGAGACCGACGCAGTTGCGGATGCCGGTGGCATAGATCTTCCGCTCCTTGCCGTCAGGATTGAACGCCAACACAGCGGCGCGCTCGGTCTCACTGGCCCAGGCCGCGCCGAGCGGCTGCGCTTTCGCCCACGCCTCCAACCCGCCCGGCGGCGTGCCCATGCCCTCGGCGACGTTGCTGAGCGAGCCGACCGAGATCAGCATGCGCTTGTTGTCCGGCGTGAAGACGATGTCGCGGGTGGAATGGCCGCCGTCATGCGGCAGGCTTGCCACGATCGTCTCCGCCTTGCCGCGCGCCTTGAGATCGCCGGCCTGATAGGGAAAGCGGACGACGCTGTCGGTGTTGGCGACATAGACCCATTGCGGATTGTCGCCGTTCGGGAAGAAGGCGATGCCGAACGGCTGCCTCAGCCCGCTGGCAAAGACCTCGTTGGTCGCGATCTTGCCGCCCTCCCCCGTGCGCAGCACGCGGATGGTACCACCCCGCGTTTCCGCGACGAAGACATCGCCGTTCGGCGCAACCCTAATGATGCGCGGCGCGCGCAGGCCTTCCGCGAACAGCTCGATCTTGAAGCCGGCCGGCACCTGGGGTGCAGCTTCCGACGGACGCGGCACCACGCGTGCGGAACTCGCAACCGACCGCGAGGCGCCGGGCCTGACCAGATCCTGCGGCCGGATCAGCCTGACCGTGCCGGGCTTGTCGGACTGCCAATCGCCGTAGGCGTCCTTGCCCTGCAGCACGGGCTCGGCCTGCACCAATGTCGCAGCCGCGGCCAGCATCCCCGCAGCCAACGCCGCGGTCGATATCCTGTTTTTCACGTCGTCTTCCTCCCGGCCTGCACGTCTCAGGCGGCAACGCCGATTGACCACAGACGTTCTGCAAAAGGCAAATCGCCTGCCGAATCCCACGTCAGCTCATGCCCGCACGATGTGCATCAGCCGCAGCCCATCGTACTGGAAAATGGGGCAGATCGGTGCGACACATTGTAAGGGCTGGGCCGCCGGTTGCGGTCATCAAAGCTGCGGCATTTCTGTCGCAATGATGGGGTGATCATGTGGGGATCCATCATATCGGAATGGGCGAGCCTGCTGCTGCGCTGGCTGCATGTGGTCGCCGCGATCGCCTGGATCGGTAGCTCGTTTTATTTCATCGCCCTCGACCTCAGCCTGAAGCCGCGGCGTGACCTGCCCGATGGCGTGCAGGGCGAGGCCTGGCAGGTCCATGGCGGCGGCTTCTACCGGATCATGAAATATTTGGTCGCCCCCAGCCAGATGCCGGATGAGCTGACCTGGTTCAAATGGGAGGCCTACACCACCTGGCTGTCCGGCTTCGCGCTGATGGTGGTGGTGTATTATCTCGAGGCCGATTTGTTCCTGGTCGACAAGTCGATCCTCGACCTCACGCCATTCCAGGCCGGACTGTTCAGCTTCTTCAGCCTTGCGCTGGCGTGGTTGCTCTATGAGGCCGCCTGCCGCACCGGGCTCGCGCAACGCGAGCTGCCCTTTGCCATCGGCGGCTATCTGTTCCTGGTCGCGCTGACCTACGCCTTCACCCATGTGCTGAGCGGCCGCGGCGCCTTCAACCAGATCGGCGCGATCATCGGCACCATCATGGTGGCCAACGTGTTCGCGCTGATCATCCCGAACCAGAAGACAATCGTGGCCGCCCTGATCGCGGGCCAAGCGCCCGATCCCAAACTCGGCAAAGCCAGCAAGGAGCGCTCGGTCCACAACAACTACCTGACCTTGCCGGTCGTCGTGCTGATGATCAGCAACCACTACCCCCTGCTCTACGCCACGCGCTTCAACTGGATCATCGTCGCGATCATTCTGGCGCTCGGCCCCGTGATTCGCCACTTCTTCAATGCGCGCCATGCCGGGCGCAAATCGCCGTGGTGGGTGTGGGGCGTGGCAGCGGTCGGCGTGATCGCGATCCTCTTTCTCTCCGCAGCAGGCCCGCGCGAGGCCAGGACCAGCGCCCTGTCGGCGCAGCCGACGCTCGCCAACGTCGAGGAGATCGTGATGTCCCGCTGCAGCATGTGCCACGCGACTGAACCGGTCTGGGCCGGCATCGTGACCGCACCGAAAGGCATCCTCCTCGATGCGCCCGAGCACATCCATCGCAACATCCGCCTGATCGGCCGCGTCGCGGCCTGGTCCAATGCGATGCCGCCCGGCAACATCACCGACATGACCAGCGAAGAGCGCGCCATCCTCGCCGCCTATATCGAGCAGGCGCGCTGAGCCATCGCCTCTCATGCGTCGATGCCGCGTTTCGCGGAACGAAATTCCGCCTCTCCCGCTGATTTGAAAATGACTTGATCGCCTATCCGGCGTAGACAGGACCGGCGGCCGCTCATGCGGCCTGAAGTCAGTTTGCAATTGTTGCGGGGAAGAAAAGTGGCCCTCAAGAACGTCATCGGTATCGACCACGCCGTGGTCATGGTTCAGGATCTCGACAAGGCCGCCGAGAATTACCGGCAGCTCGGCTTCACCATCTCCCCGCGCGGCACCCACAGCGCGCATATGGGCACCGGCAACTACACCATCATGTTCGACCCCGACTATATGGAGCTGCTCGGCGTGCTCGCCCCAACCGAGGCCAATGCACCGGCGCGCGCCTTCCTCGACAAGCGTGGCGAAGGCATCGAGCGTATCGCCTTCACCGCAGTCGATTCCGCCGCGGGCGCGGAGGAGATCCGCGCACGGGGCTTGATACCGATCGGTCCGACCGATTTCGAGCGGCCGGTGACGCTGCCCGATGGCACGGTCTCGGCCGCAAAATTCCGCACCTTCATGTGGCCGACCGCGGAAGCGCCCGGCGGCGTGCGCATCTTCGCCTGCCAGCACAAGACCCGCGAGACCGTGTGGATCCCCGAGCTGATGACGCATGCCAATGCGGCGAAGCGCATCAAGCAGACATTGATCGCAACGCCCGAGCCCGCGAAGGAAGCTGCGCATCTGGGCCGGCTGATCGACCGCGAACCGAAGACTGAGAACGACGGCGCGGTGACCGTGCCCTCCGGCGGCGATCGTGCCGACTTCGTCTATCTGACGCTGGACCAGCTCGGCAAACGCTATCCCGGCGTCTCGCTTGCAGGTCTCTCCGAGCGTGGCGGCGCGGCGCTGGTTCTCGTCAGCGGCGATCTTGCGGCGACCGAGAAGGCGCTGGGTTCGGCAGCGGCGCGCAGCGGTGCTGCGATCTGCGTGCCGCCGGCCAAGGCCAACGGCACCCTGCTCGTCTTCGTTGCCGCCTGATTTGAACTAATTCTTTAACAAGCGTTTACCCGGCAGGCTTAGGATTTTCAGGCATTTCACGCTGCCTGAGGCCATGCGCATGTTCAAAGAGGGATCGCCGATCGCCTATGACGCGCCGGCCGAACTGAAGAAGTGGCCGTCGCTGAAGGGCGAGAGGCAGAAGCACAGAGGTCCGCCCTATCTCGTCTACAACGGCACGCTCGCCGACTGCGTCCGCGAGCTCATGGGCAAACCCATCAAGGGCATCTCGCTCTACGACATCATGACGAGGCCGCAAGCGGCGTTCGACCAGACCGTGCTGTCGCCCGGCGATGCCGCCGAGATCGCGATGCGCAAGGACTTTCCCAAAGACTAATTCAGAACTTAGTTCGCGGCGCGCGTCGCGGCCGGCTTCACCTGTTTCGACGAGGACTCCGTCGGCGCATCGAGGAAGACGACAGGCGTGCCGCGCTTGACGTTGTCCCCGAGCGTACGAGCGTCCCAATTGGTGAGCCTGACGCAGCCGTGAGAGGCGGATTTGCTGACCCTGTCGGGCTCCGCCGTTCCATGAATGCCGTAGCCCGGCGCGGACAGGCCGATCCAGTACGCTCCGACAGGATTGTTCGGGCCCGGCTGGATATCGAACGCCTGTTTCGATTTGACGCTGCTGAACTTGTAATCGGGATTGTAGTGATAGGTCGGCTTCTCGTTCGTGCTGGTGACCTTGAGCGTGCCGCTCGGCGTCGGACGATCCGGACTGCCGATCGATGCCGGATAGAACGCGAGCAGAGCACCACTCCCGTCGAAAGCCTTCAGTGCGCCATTCTTCTTGTCGATCTCGAGCCGCGCAATGCGCGGCAGCTCTCGCCGGGCCGGCACGTTTGCCACGACGATCGTCTCGCCGGCCTTGTCGAACGCCCTGCCCGGGTTGAGCGTCCTGAGCAGATCCGCACTCATGTGGAATTTCTCGGCGAGCCCCTCGAGAGGACTGGTGTAGCTCAGCGCCTTCAGCGATTTCATGTCGTCGAGCCTGGCCGGCAGCTCCTTCAGGAATGGTCCCTTCACGTCGGCGTCGGCGATCTTGTAGTCGACGATGACGGGACCCTCGCTCGCTGCCGTCAGCTTGTCCCAGAGCTCGGGCGCTATTGTCTTGTCGGATGAAATGCTGTTCTGCCCGGCAAATGCCTTCAGCGCCTTCTGCGCGTTCTCACCGAGCTTGCCGTCGATCTCGCCGGGTGAGAACTGCGCACGGTCGAGCAGAATTTGAAGCTTCACCACCGATGCGTTGAGCTTGTCGGACGAAGGTTGCTTTGCGGGACGCACTGCATCATTCACCACTGCCGCATCGAGGTTTGCTGCGGGCGCCGGGCAGATGAACCACAGCGACATTACCGCGCCAAGTATCCATCGCATCATGATCGCTTCGTCCCAATCCGTAGATGATCCGCAGGATTGCGGAACCTCCTCTTCGGGAACACCGTAGTAACACCGACGGAACCGGCGAGACCGCAGCTTTGCCGCAATCGGACGGTTAAGAGCTTCTTGTCACCGGCGCAACGCCGGCCGTTCATCCCACAGTTCGAGGTTGTCCACGCAATGCGATTTGTCGTCGCGGCTTGCGCCGCGTTCTTGATTCTGATGTGCGACCTCGATCTGTCGGCGTCCCGGCAAACATCAAATTTCGATCGTGCCACTCTTCAAAACACGCAAGCCTCGCCACTGGTTCCCCTGGTCGAACTCTTCCTCGCAAGCGTTCAGGCCATCGAGCTCGCCAATGCGCGCGCCGCCTATGAACCGGTGATCGAACCGCCGCAAGAGCCTCAGCCGGTCGCGCAGGTGCAGAGATCGCCGACCGAGCAATTCTGTCACGCGCTTCGGGAAGCTGCCGAGACGAGCGGCATTCCGGTGCCGTTCTTTGCGCGCCTGATCTGGCAGGAGAGCCGCTTCAAGTCCAACGAGGTGAGCCAGGCCGGCGCGCAAGGCGTTGCGCAGTTCATGCCGGAGACGGCCGCCGAGGTCGGGCTCGATGATCCGTTCGATCCGATGAAGGCGCTGCCGGCATCGGCCAAATTCCTGCGTAAGCTGCGCGACGATTTCGGAAATCTCGGCCTTGCCGCAGCCGCCTATAACGCCGGCCCCGGCCGCATCCAGAAATGGCTCGCCAGGGAGAGCGAACTGCCGCGCGAGACGCGCGACTATGTCCGCATCATCACCGGCACCAAGGCGGAAGACTGGACCGAGCGCGCGGAGGCCCTCGCGATCCGGATCGACCTGCCGCGCGAAGCCCCATGCGAAGGCATCGGCAGCCTGTCCAAGACGAAAGACGTCGCCTGGGTTCCGGTGAACCTGACGTCCTCGGTCACCACCATCATGCGCAAGGCCGAGCAACTGGCCACACGACTCTCGGCCAACCGCGCGCGCAAACGGTTCGCGTCCCTGCTGCGGAAGAACGCTTCAGCCCACGGCAAGGCGCGCAGCATGATCGCGGCGCGCGCGGCCGGGAAGAGCGCGAAGATGCGCGCCATCCGCATCGCAGCGCGCGAACGTTCCGCCGGTTAGCTCACACCGGCTTGTCGTCGTCCGTCACCGGCGACGTCACCACCAGGAAGACGAGATCGGTGAGGCCGGAATTCGAGATCGCGTGCTCGACGCCGGGCGGCAGGAAGATCACGTCGTGCTTGCGCACGACATGGTTCTTGCCCGCGATCTCCATCAGTCCCTCGCCGTCGAGCACGTGATAGACCTGCTCCTGCACCTTGTGGTGATGCCGCGCGACGTAGGCCATCGGCTGGTACATCGAGATGCGGTAGTCGATGCGGCGCGAGCCCGCGGTCTCCGGCATCACCAGCGGCTTCGACAGCGCACCGCCGAAATGGTTGGGGAATTCGCGCCAGGGCACCTCGGCAATGTTGCGAATGAAGGCGCCGCCAGTCTCCTCGGCCATGGTCGTTCTCCCTAATTCACCAACGCTCCGCCGTCGATATAAACGATCGAGCCCGTGGCAAAACCGTTCGCCATGAAGCTCGCGATCTGCCGGGCGATGTCTTCGGCCATGCCGACGCGGCCGACCGGCAGCGCAGCCGCCGCCTTCGCTAGCATTTCCTTCCGTGCCGCTTCCGGCATCGCGGCCCGGATCGGCGTGTCGATCACGCCGGGCGACACCGCGTTGACCCGCACCGGCGCAAGCTCCAGCGCGAGCGCACGGGCGAGCGATTCCAGCGCGCCGTTGGCCGCGCTGATGATCGCCGAGTTCGGCCGCGGCCGGACGCTGAGGAAACCGGTCACGAGCGTCAGCGAACCACCCGGCCGGATCTCGGCTACGCGCGCGACACGCCAGGCGCCCCAGAATTTTCCTTCCATTGTGGTGCGCACGTCGTCCATCGGCACCGTCTTGAACGGCCCGGTGCGAAGCTGCGCTGCCGTGAGCACGACATGATCGACGGGGCCGGTGCGGCGAAACAGCTCGGCAACGCTCTGGTCGCTGGTGACGTCCGCAGGGATTGCCGTCACTTTCAACCGCTCCGCGACGGGATCGAGCTTTGCTGCGCTACGCGAGGCGATGATGACCTCCGCGCCCTGCCCCTTCGCAAGTTCCGCGGTGGCAAGGCCGATGCCTGAGGAGCCGCCGATCACGACGATCTTCTTGCCTGCGAGCGTCATTGCCATCTCCCGGTATGTTTCTGATTGGTGATTTGCGGACTGCGATCAGCCCGGCTGAAAGCGCGTGCCGATACCGGCCTTGCTCTGGCCGAGGCCCGGCAATTCCCAGACACCGGCGCCGGACGGATTGACGTCGGCAGCAATGTCCACGTCGATCAGATAGGGCCTGTTGGCGGCGATGCCCTTGCGGATCGCTTCGCCGAGATCGCCGGCGCGATCGACACGCACGCCCTCGACGCCGCAAGCACGCGCCATCGCCGCGAAATCCGGATTGTAGCGCTCGCCCGTTTCAGGGTGCTTGAAGTCGGTCGCAAGCTCACGCCCACCGAGATAGCCGCGCTGAAGCCCGCGGATCGAGGCATAGGCGTAGTTGTTCCAGACCACCCAAACCACGGGCAGATTGTACTCGACCGCCGTGCCGAGCACGTTGGCGTGCATGAAGAACGCGCCGTCGCCGCACACGGACACGCAGGGGCGGTCAGGCGCGGCGAATTTCGCGCCCATCACGCCGGCGACGCCAAAGCCCATCGGGCCGAACCCCATCGAGCCGATGAGCGAATCCGGCCGCTTCGGCTTGCAGAAGCCGAGCAGCCAATTGTGGTGCACGCCGATGTCGGAGACGAGGATCGCGTCTTCGGGCAGAGCCTTGTCGATCTCGGCGGCGGCGCGCTGCGGATTGATCGGCGTGGTGTCGTCGGAGAAGCCGGGCGCGACGAACTTGTCCCACTCCTTGCGATAGCCGTCGATCTGCGCCAGCCACCTCTTGCGCGCGTCGGATTTCTTGAAGAGGTTGTCGCGGCGATCGAGCTCGGCATGGACCTGGCGCAGGAAGGTGCGCACGTCGGCCATCAGCCCGAGCGCGACAGGGTAGTTGCGGCCGATCTCCTCAGGGTCGATGTCGACGTGGATCAGCCGCGTCGGCGGGATCGTGAAGGAATAGCCGGGAATCCATGAGCTCGAGGTGCGGTCGTCGAAGCGGACCCCTAGCGCGAGCAGCACGTCGGCCTGGCGAGCCGCGTGGTTGGCCTGGTAATGCCCGGCGCGCGCGACGAGGCCGAGCGCGAGCGGGTGATTGACATCGATCGCGCCGAGACCGCTAGCGGATGCCGCAACCGGAATCTGAAGCCGCTCGGCCAGCTTGCGCAATTCATCCGCCGCGCCGCCATAGCGCACGCCCTGCCCGACCAGCATCACCGGCCGCTCCGCCGAGAGCAGCATGTCGACCGCCTTCTCGACGCCTTCAGGATCGGCGCCGCAGCGGCTGGAGATGTTGGCACTCCACTCGATCGCCTTCGGCGCTTCTTCCGCGGCCGATTCCATGAAGACGTCGAAAGGCACGTCGACCACGACAGGGCCCGGCCGCCCCGTGATCATGGTCTTCCAGGCCTGCCGCACTGCGAGCGGCACCATTTCGCCGCGTGTCGGCTGAAACACCTTCTTGCACATCGTGCGCACGGTGGACGGGAAGTCCGCCTGATAGTGCCGGTACATCTCCTGGAACGCGCCGCGATTGAACTGACTGGTCGGCACGTTGCCGGTGATCGCCATGAACGGCACAGAGTCGAGGAAGGCGTTGGCGAGCGAGATCGGCAAATTCGCCGAGCCCGGCCCGCACGAGGTGAAGGTCGCCGTCGGCCGGCCCGAGACGCGGTAATAGACGTCGGCCATGAAGCCCGCGACGCTCTCATGGTGCACGGAGATCGTCTTGATCTCCTGGGAGCGTTCGTACAGCGCGTCGATGAACTGGATGTTGCCGTGGCCGCAGAGCCCGAACACCTGCGGCACCTTTTCCTGGATCAGATAGTCGACAATGACCTGGGCGCCATTGAGCATGTTTTTCGACATCAACCAGCCTCCTCTCGGCCCACGACTTCTTATGGACCGATGCAGAGAACATGGCGGTCGTCGCTGAGCCGCGGGCACCCTATTTCTCATAATGCTGTACGTCAATTTATATTGTGATAGTCTATTGACCTGAGGAAACGCGGGCTCGACTCCGACGGCTGCGTGGTTGCGTGCTACTGTCGCAGCATCGAGTCACGACGGATTTGCAAGAAGGGGGCCTTGTCCTTGAGATCGCGCACCAAGCCGACGACCGGCGACAAGCCCGCAAGCCCGCGCAAGGCTGCGGTTGCGAAACTGGTCCCTGGCCCCAAACCCGAGAGCGACGACGACGCCGAGGACAAGCAGCGCGGCGGCGGCGTTCAGTCGCTCGGCCGCGCCTTCTCGATCCTCGAAGAAGTCGCACGCCATCGCGAGGGCATCGGGCTTGCGGAACTGAGCAAGCTGGTCGGCCTGCACAACTCGACCACCTTTCATCTCGCAAAGACGCTGGTCTCGCTCGGCTACCTCCGCCAGGAAAAGGACAACAAGCGCTACCGCATCGGCCGTCCCTTGTTTGCGCTCGCCGCAAGCGCGCTCGACGAGATCGAGATGGTGAATGTCGCAACGCCGGTGCTGGAGGAGCTGTCGCGCCAGACCGGCGAAAGCGGCCATTTTGCCGTGCGAATGGGCGATGCGGTGATCGTCATCGCCCGCACCAGCGGCCCCGGCGCGTTTCAGCTCACCGACCGTGTCGGCGTGGTGCGGCCCGCCCATTGCACCGCGCTCGGCAAGATCATCCTGGCCTCGCTCCGCCCCGAGCAGCTCGCGCGGTTCATCGATCGCGTGGAGCTCAAACCCTCGACGCCCAAATCCATCAGCAATGCCGCCGCGCTGATGCGCGAGATCGCCGAGGTGCAGCGCACCGGCGTCGCCTTCGACGACGGCGAGTTCAATCCGGAAGTGCGCTGCGTCGCCGTGCCGGTGACCGATTTCACGGGGCAGGTGATCGGCGCGCTCGGCATTTCCGGGCCGATCTGGCGGCTCTCCAACCAGGCGCTGCACGCTGGCGCGCAGGTGGTGCAGGCCGCCGCCGACCGGCTGTCGGCCGAGTTCGGCGCCAAGGACCGGGCGCACAAGGCGCTCTCGCAAAAAGCCTGAGACCTGCAGGCAGGCGTCGATTTTGCCGGTTGACACCGGCAATGGCGTTCGTGATTATCCTCCAGCATTAAAACAAGGTCTCTCACAATATCGGATACCCGATCTTGAAGGGAGGCACGCGATGCACCGGGAGGAGACAGACATGATCCGCTACCCGCGACGGACGGTGTTACGGGCGGGCGCAGCCTTCGTCGGCGCGTCCGCACTTGGGTTTCCCGCAATCGTGAGGGCCCAGGCCGAGAAGATCCGGATCGGGCACCTGACGCCGCTCACCGGCTTTCTCGGCGTGATCGGCAGCTACGCGCAGCTCGGGGTGAAGCTCGCGGCCGAGGAGATCAACCAGTCCGGCGGCGTGCTCGGCAAGCCAATCGACCTGCTCTCGGAAGACTCGATCAATCCGGCCACCGCCGCCACCAAGGCGCAGCGCATGCTGGAGCAGGACGGCGCGGTGGTGCTGCTCGGCGAAATCTCGTCCGCGTCCTCGCTCACCCTCATGCAGGTCGCCGAGCGCAACAAGAAGGTGTTCTTCTCGACCGGCGCGCGCTCGGATGCGCTGCGCGGCAAGAACTGCAACAAGTACTCGTTCCACTGCGACATCCCGAACACCGTGATGGTCAACGCCGTCGGCACCGCGCTGTCACAGAAGGGCATGGTGAAGGGCAAGAAGTTCTTCACGCTCACCGCCGACTACATTTTCGGCCACGACCTGCTGAAAGCGGCCAAGACCTTCTTCGGTGCGCATGAGGCCAACCTGATCGGCGACGAGCTGATCGCCACCGACGTCACCGATTTCAGCCCGTATCTGCTGAAGGTGCGGCAGGCCAAGCCCGATGTGGTCTGCTGCAACCTCGCCGGCAACCAGGTGACCAATCTCGTCAAGCAATATGCCGAGTTCGGCTTCCCTTATCCGCTGGTGGGCTTCAACCTCAACACCGGCGATGCCTGGGCCGCCGGCGCGGGCAATCTCAGCGGCACCTGGCCGACGGTCTGGTATCATACGCTGAACAATCCGACGTCACAGGCTTTCGTCGCGTCCTTCACCAAGAAGTACGGCAAGCCGCCGGAGAACCACGCCTGGATCGACTACATCACGCTGAAGCTGCTCGCGGAGGCGATCAACACGACGAAGTCGACCGATAGCGGCGAGCTGATCGCCTATTTCGAGAAGCAGGCCCAGTTCGACATCGGCAAAGCGCGCAAGGCTTACTTCCGCAGCTGGGATCACCAGCTGGTGCAGGAGGCCTATCCGTTCACCGTCAGGCCGAAGGACCAGATGAAGGACCAGTGGGACATGCTGGTGCTCGGCGACGTGGTGCCGGCGGCGAACGATCCGCTGGAGACGATCTATCCGACCAAAGAACAGAACCCCTGCGAGATGAAGGCCTGAGGCGACCACGCGGCAAGGACGCAACATGCAGTTCGAGTTCTTGCTGGAACAGGTGGTCAATGGTCTCGTGCTCGGAGGCTATTACCTGCTCATCGCGCTCGGGCTGTCGCTGATCTTCTCGGTCGGAGGCATCGTCAATCTCGCGCATGGCGCCTTCTATGCGCTCGGCGCCTATGTCTGCGTCGAGCTGACCAGGCGCCTCGGCTTCGGCGCCTCCGTGGTGATCTCGCCGTTCGCGGTCGCCCTGCTCGGCATCCTGTTCGAGCGCTTCATCCTGTGCCGCTTCTACACCGCCGATCCCATTCTCAGCCTGCTCGTGACCTTCGGGCTTGCGATGGTCGCCGAGCAGGCGATCCGCATGATCTGGGGCGCCGCGCCTGTCTCCACCGAGATCCCGCAGAGCTTTCGCGGCTCGGTGATCGTCGGCGATTTCCTGTTCTCGCGCTATCGCCTGCTGATCCTGGCCGTGGTCGCCGCCATCCTGCTCGGCATCTGGCTCCTGCTGCAAAAGACCTCGTTTGGCCGCGTGGTACGCGCCGGCATCCAGCGGCCCGACATGGTCGCCGCCCTCGGCATCCGCCTGCAGCCCTACATGACAGGGATCGTGATGCTCGGCGTCGGCATGGCCGCGCTCGGCGGTGCTTTCTTCGCGCCGATCACCACCGTGCATCCGGCGATGGGCGCCGAGATCATGACGGTGGCCTTTGTCGTTGTCGTGATCGGCGGGCTCGGCAGCTTCTGGGGCGTCGTCATCGCCGCCCTCCTCGTCGGCGTGGTGCGCGGCATTGCCATTCATTTCGAGCCTGCCGCCGGCGAGGCCTCGATCTACATCCTGATGTTCCTGGTGCTGCTGGTGCGCCCGCGCGGCCTGCTCGGCGAACGCATCGAGAAGTTCGAATGAGAAGCGCCTCCGCCATCGAGAGACTTCGGCCGCTGATGATCGCGGCTGTCGCGGTCATCGCGCTTCCGTTCCTGCTGAAGGCATTCGGCCTGTCGCTCAACACCGGCACCTGGATCGCCGGACTCGCGATCGCGACCATGGGCCTCAATCTTTGCATCGGCTATACCGGCCTCGTCTCGTTCGGCCACAGCGCCTGGTTCGGCATCGGCGCCTATGCCGCCGGCCTGATCCAGCTTCGCTACTTCCCCGGCGAGATCTGGCTGCCGCTGCTCGGATCAATGGTCGTCGTCGGAGTCGCCTCGAGCCTGATCGGCATGCTGATCCTGCGCCGGCGGGGCGTCTATTTCTCGCTGTTGACCTTGGCCCTCGCCGCGCTCGTCTACACCACCGCCTTCCGCTGGACGAGCCTCACCGGCGGCGAGGACGGGCTTGGCGGGCTCAAGCGCGGCGGCATCGGCCCCGTCAGCTTCGACAATGCGCTCACCTATTACATCGTGGTCGCGGCGATCGGCCTCGTCGTGCTCTACGTGCTGATGCGCCTCGTGCGCTCGCCATTCGGACATGTGCTGGTCGCGATCCGCGAGAACCAGTTGCGGGCGAGCTTCCAGGGCTATCCGGTCGAGCGCTACAAGCTTGCGGTGTTCGTGATCTCCGCCGTCGTCACCGGGCTCGCCGGCGCGCTGATCGCGTTCCTGAACTATCTGGTCTCGGCCGAAGCCGTCTCGGTGCCGTTCGCCGGCGAGCTGCTGGCGATGGTGGTGATCGGCGGCATGCGCAGCCTCCTGGGCCCCGCACTCGGCGCGCTGTTCTTCATCCTGTTCCGCGAGCTGTTCTCGATCTGGACGTCGGACTGGCTGTTCTGGTTCGGCCTGACCTTCGTGGCCTTCGTGATGTATTCGCCCGGCGGCCTCGTCGGCATCGGTTCGCTGATCATGCGGCGGCTCCGTCCGCCGGCGGAAGAAACGGCGGCCATGAGCCGGCGCAAGATCTATGACGGCCTGCCGCTCCCGGACTTCCTGCGGCCGGAGGCACTGAAGGGCACCGTGCTGGAAGTCAGCGGCGTCTCCAAGAAATTCGGCGGCATCCGCGCGGTCGAGAACGCCAGCATCAAGGTTGCCGCCGGCGAGATCCACGCGCTGATCGGTCCGAACGGCGCGGGCAAGACCACGCTGTTCAATCTGGTTTCCGGGCTCTACACGCCCGACCATGGCATCATCCGCCTTCAGGGCCGCGACATCGCCGGCGTGCCGGCGAACCTGATCTGCCATCAGGGGCTGGCGCGCTCGTTCCAGATCACCAATCTGTTTCGCGGGCTGACGATCTACGAGAATTTGCGCCTGTCGCTGCAGGCGCAGCGGCCGATGCGCTTCAACATCTGGAACGACATCGACGCGTACGACGAGATCCACGCCGAGACGGCCGCACTGACAAAATTCCTCGGGCTCGAAGGCATCGAGGAGATCGAGGGCGGCGAACTCTCCTATGGCGGGCAGCGGCTGGTCGATCTCGGCATCGCGCTCGGCTCGAAGCCGCAGGTGCTGCTGCTCGACGAGCCGCTCGCGGGCCTCGCCGCCGCCGAGCGCGAGCGCGTCTCCAACCTCGTCAGGAACATCGCGGCCAACATCCCCGTGCTGATCGTCGAGCACGACATCGACCGCGTGCTCGGCTTCTCGCAGGTCGTGACCGTGATGAACCAGGGCGAGGTGCTGATGTCCGACTGCCCCAGCGCGGTGCGGGCCGATCTGCGGGTCCAGGAGATCTATACCGGCAAGGGCATTCCTCCGATCGAGCATCGGCGCAGCCTCGAGGAAGCCGGCGAGCGCGAGACCGTGCTGCGGCTCGACCGCGTCAACACGTTCTACGGCAAGAGCCACATCCTCAACGACGCCGCGCTCGACGTGCGCGAAGGCGAAATCGTCGCCCTGCTCGGGCGCAACGGCGCCGGCAAGTCGACGCTGCTCAAATCCATCGCCGGCCTCGTGCCGGCGGCGTCAGGCAGCATCGACTATCGCGGCACCGATATTGCGCACCTGCCCGCCGCCGACATCGCACGCCGCGGCGTCGGATATGTGCCGCAGGGGCGCGGGCTGTTCGCCGGCATGACCGTGCGCGAAAACCTCGCGCTCGGCCGCCTTGCCCGCAAGACCGACGGCAGCGATGGCGTGGTCTGGAACGAGGAGCAGATCCTCAGCTATTTCCCCCGCCTGAAGGAGCGCATGAACATCGCCGCCGACTATCTCTCCGGCGGCGAGCAGCAGATGGTGGCGGTCGCCCGCGCGATGTCCGGCAATGTCCGCCTGCTGCTGCTCGACGAGCCCTTCGAAGGACTCGCGCCGGCCGTGACGCTGGAGCTGTTTGGGGTGTTCGACCAGCTCCGCCGGCACATGTCGATCGTGATCGTCGAGCACAATCTCGACCTCGTGCTGGCGCTGGCCGACCGCGTCTTCGCGCTGGAGCGCGGCGCCGTGTTCCACCAGGGACCGGCAGCGCCGCTGCTGAACGATCTCGGCTATCGCAAGCAGATCTTGTGGCTGTGACGCGCCCTACTCCGCCTTGATGTTCGCGGCGACCACGACCTCGGCAAGCTCCTTCGTCTCCTTCGCGATCTTTGCCGCGTACTCAGCCGGGCTGAGCAGGCTGACGACGCCTTGTGAGCCGAGCTTCTCTGCGGCCGCTGGATCCTTGGCCGCCGTGACGATCTCCCGGTGCAGCGTCTCCAGGATCGGCGCGGGCGTCGTCTTCGGCATGAAGAAGCCGACCCAGAACGAGATGTCGAAGCCGGGATAGCCTGCTTCCGCGACTGTCGGAACATCCGGCAGCGCCGGCAGCCGCGCGGCCGACGACACCGCGAGCGCGCGCAGCTTTCCGGCCTTCACCAGCGGCACGGCGGAGAGCGGATCGAACACCGCCAGGACCTCCTGCGCGAGGATGCCGACCTCGGACGCCGCGCCGCCGCGATAGGGCACGTGGATCAGCTTGACGCCGGCCTTCTGGCTGAGCAGCTCCATGGCGAGATGGGCGAGATTGCCGTTGCCGCCCGAGCCGTAAGCGAGCGCGCCGGGCGCCGCCTTTGCGGCTGCGACGAGATCGGCCACGGTGTTGATATCAGCCGTCCTGGGATTCTCGGGATTGACGACGAGGACGAGCGGCGCCGATACGACGGTGGTGAGCGGCGCGAAGTCCTTTTCCGGATCGTAGCGGATATCCCTGAACAGCGTCCTGTTGAGCGTGATCGTGGACGAGTTGCAGGCGAGGATGGTGTAGCCGTCCGCCTCCGCACGCGCGACGCCTTCGGCCGCGATCATGCCGTTGGCGCCGGCGCGGTTCTCGACCACGAAGGGCTGTCCGAGCTTGTTGCTCAAGCGGTCGGCGACGATGCGCGCGACCACGTCGACCGGGCCGCCGGCGCTGAAGCCGACCACGATCTTGACCGGCCGCACCGGATATTTTTGCGCGAGAGCCTCGGTCGTCACGCACAATCCGGCGACGATCGCCAGCAGGCGAAGCGTTCGTTGCATTCGTTCTCTCCCCGGACGCTCGCTGCCGCTTTTGCATGACGCGGCGCATCCTGGTTCATGATTAGCGGTCGCACCGGTTTTCGCAATCGCGTTTGCGCGCCGGCATTCCGCCGCGCGGCACGAGAGGCCGGCTTCCAAACAAAAAATGCGAAAACAACCCCATGCACAGTAGGCGGCGCCAGCGAGAACAAGGACTTACTGGCCTCGCAACGCGGTTTTGACTCGTCGGGCAAAACACTGGCAGAATGCCATCATCGCAACCATCGTCTGCGTCCCCACCGGAATGGCCGAGGCCACGCCGATGCTGTTGCGCGTAAGCCCTTCATCAACATCCCGAAATTCGCATCCGCGCGCAGCGAGCGAATGCTCGCTCGCGCGTGCCTGCGTCAGCAAAGGACATCGCACATGACGACAGCTCTCGAACGCCACATCACCTCGCCGCTTGCGGCGGACCATCGCAGCGGCCCCACCGCGAGCCCGCGCGTCAAACTCTACAAGCGGCGCATTGCGATCCACCATCCGGACCCGCAAGCCGGCGAGCGGTTGCTGGCCGAGGCGCTCGGCGCCGTCGACCGTGACGCGCTGCACGGCATGCTGAGGCAGTTGGTCAAGGCCAGCGCGACCGGACAGAAGCCCGACGAGGCCAATCTCGCCTTCATGATCTCGACGATCAAGAGCATTGCACCGAAGGATTCCATCGAAGCCATGCTGGTGCCCCAGATGGTCTCGGTTCACGTGGCCGCGATGCGCTGCGCATGCCGGCTCGCCTGCACCGACGATCTTCCGCAACAGGAAAGCGTCACCCGCGCAATGACCCGGCTCTGCCGCACCTTCGCCGCTCAGGTCGAGGCGCTGGGCCGCCACCGCAACAGCGACGAACGCGCGATCACGGTGCAGAACCTGTCGGTGCAGGACGGCGGACGGGCGATCGTCGGCAACGTCACCCAGCATGCGAACGTGCTTGCCGCGGAGGCGGAGCCGAGGGACGCAAAAGGCGCCAACCTGTGACCAGCGATCATGCCCGCGACACCGGCCCGATGCGGGCGAGCCCGCGCTGCGGCGCCACGACGCGCCACGGCGCTCCCTGCTGCGCGCCGGCGGCGCGGGGCAAGATGCGCTGCCGCATGCATGGCGGCGGCCGACGATGCGGCGCACCGAAAGGAAACGGGAATGCGCGGAAACACGGACTGTTTTCGCGGGAAGCCGCGGCCGAGCGGGGACAAGTGCGGCGACTGCTTGACGAAGCGCAAGAGCTGCTGCGCCAGCTGGAGTGATTTCCCCTAAGACGCCGCCGTCGCTCTCTCGACTTGGGCGACGTCTCTTTGCTCTGCCCCTGCGACAACCCAACGTTGATAATATACCCACCATTGTGAAGTACTTCACACGCTTGCCGCCGCCCATATCGCTAGCCTGTACCCGCCGAGGCCACGCTTGCCCGCCGACCAGGAGGAATCCTGACGGCAGCGCTGAATGAACCGCCTGGGCCATCGCGATGAAACGGGGCTGGTGTCATGGGGGCATTGAACCTTTCGCAAGTCCTTTGGGAAGAGCGACGGGCGCTCGCGGGCGCTCCTCTGGCATTCCGGCCAAAAGACGAGAAAGATCCGGAACCCGGTCCTGCGTCGGTACCGACACAGCCGGGGACCGAGGTCTCGCCAATACCAACCTACGACTTGTCGATTTCAAATCGGCCAGGATCCGAAGCCTCGCCAGGGTCGTTGCCGCCGCCGATGGACCCGGTCCCCGAGAAACTTCTCGACATCTACCGACAGCTCAACACGGACGACCGATGGGCGCTGTGCCTTTCCGGCGGCGGGATTCGCAGCGCGGCGTTCGCGCTCGGCATCCTGCAAAGGATGGCGGCGCTGGAGGTCACGTCGAAACGCAAAGACGAGAAGGAGGCCGGCCCGGCCCTGACGCAGTTCGAGTATCTGTCGACCGTGTCGGGAGGCGGCTATATCGGCAGTTGGCTGTCGGCCTGGCTCTGTCGGGAGCGCAAGCTCGGTGCTCCCAATCCGGTGGTTTCCGCACTCAATCAGCGATACACCGTCGATCAAACCAGGGATCACGAGGAAGCAGAGCCGGTTTCCAATCTCCGACGCAATTCCCACTTTCTCGCTCCGAGCTTTTCGTCGATCTCTCCCGACCTGTGGAGCGACGTCGCCGGCGTCCTGCGCAATCTGTTCCTGAACTGGATTCTGCTCGTCCCGCCGATGATCCTCGCGGTGCTCATCACCAAGGCTCTCTCCTTTGCCGTCATCGACGCCCACAAGATCACGACCGACAATACATCGGGGTGGTTTCTGGGTCTGATGATCGTACCGACGATCTGTTTCCTGATGTCCTTGTCATTCTCCGCCGCGAACCGTCCCGCGCGCGGATGCATCAATGTCCCGCAACCGCGGTTTCTCCTGTGCGATCTCGCACCCTTCCTCATCGGAGCCGCGTTGCTGGTTTTCGTATTGCAAAGCCAATACGGCCTGTCGACGCTCACGAAGGTGACCGATACCCTTGGATTCAAATTCGACGCGCAGGTCAAAGGAGCTCGATTCTACTTCAACGTGATCATGCGCGGCGCCATCCTCGGCGTTTTGTTTTTCTTCTTGTCCTGGGTGCTGGCGCGTGCATGGCCATTGGTTTTCGGAAGGTCAGCCCAGCAATCGCTCGCGAAACGTCCCAAGCATCCCTGGATCGACCTTTTCGCGTGGTGCGTCGCCGGCGCGGCTTTCGGCCTGCTGAGCGCCGCAGGACTCGCTCTGCTTTGGTATTACAGCCCCCCGGGGGCCGATACCGCGGCAGCGCGCTTTGCCTGCGTGCTCGGGCTGCCCTGGATCGTGATGGCGCGCATCGTCGCCGACGTGATCTATATCTCGTTTGCCGAATCCCTGTCCGAGGTGGACGTAGGCCTCGAATTTCAGGCCCGGTCGAGCGGGCTCTTTACGCTGGCCTATATTGGCTGGCTGCTCTGGTTCGGACTCGTGCTTGGCGCGCCACCGGCCGCAACATGGATCGAGGGCATGCTGGGCATCGCGACCGTCCCCTCGCTTGCAACAGGGGGAGGTATTTCGGGCCTGGTTTCGGTCATCCTGGGCGCGAGCTCGAAGACCAGGGCCGCCGCCGAGCAGGTATCGGGCTTTCGCCAATATCTCGGGCTCAACACGATCGCGGCGATTGCGGCCGCAATTTTCGCGGCAGCGCTGGTCGCCCTGCTGTCGATCGGTTGGGACGCCGCCTTCAAGTCTTTCGAGGCCGGCGCCGATCATCTGCCCTGGATGGTCGTGATCGTTGCAGGTCTCTTGCTTGTGCTGTTGATCACCGCAGCCTCCCGTGTCCTCAGCATCAACCGCTACTCGCTCCACAGCATCTATCGGAACCGCCTGGTGCGTGCCTTTCTCGGCGCGTCACGCCACGAGAAGGATCGCGACAAGACGAAGAATGCCTTCACGGATTTCGACAGCAGCGATAGCCCGTATCTGCACGAGCTCTGGGAACACGGCGTTCAACCACGCGGGACCAACTGGAAGCCGTTCCACGTCATCAGCGGAGCGCTCAATCTCGTGTCGTCCAAGAACCTGGCGTGGCAGGAACGGATGGCGGCGCCGTTCACGTTCTCGCCGCTGCATTGCGGCAGCGGCAGCGCGGCGTTCTCGGATGGGGCCTACCGCACGACCTACGCCACGACCAAGCAGCCGCATCCCTACGGCGGGCCGCCGCTTGGCCTTACGCTCGGGACCGCCATGGCAATTTCCGGCGCGGCCGTGAGCCCGAGCATGGGCTACAATTCATCGCCGGGGGTCGCCTTCCTGATGGCGCTGTTCAACGTTCGCCTTGGCTGGTGGCTGGCCAACCCGCGCGGCGACAATCCCGATTACGCGAAGGCCAAGCCTCCCTTTGCGCTCCGGCCGTTCTTCATGGAGATGTTCGGCCTGACCAGCGAGACCGAACGCTGGGTCTACCTCACGGACGGCGGGCACTTCGAAAATCTCGGCCTCTACGAGATGGTTCGCCGGCGCTGCCGGGTGATCGTGGTCAGCGACGCCGGCTGCGATCCCGATTACACCTTCGAGGACCTCGGCAACGCGCTTCGCAAGATCTGGATCGATCTCGGCGTGCGTATCGACCTGCGGGGCCTCGACCTGCTGAAGAAGCGCTTCACCGAGCGACCGAGCCCGGCGCAGGACGGGCCCTACTGGGCAATCGGCGATATCAGATATAGCGAGGCCGATGGCGGCCAATCGCAGGACGGACTGCTGCTGTATTTCAAGTCGGGCCTGCACGGCACCGAGCCCATGGGCGTCCTGAGCTATGCGATCGCCCACGCGACCTTTCCGCACGAGACGACGCTGAACCAGTTCTTCTCGGAATCGCAATTCGAGAGCTACCGCGCGCTCGGATACGAGATCGCGGAACGCGCATTCAAAACCGGCGGAGGGCTTGCGGTCGACGCGGCGACGGGAGCAGCCCCGACGTTCCTCTCGATCGTGAAGAAGCTCAAGAGCGAGATCCCGCCGGAAGGCAAGCCCGTCGCGGCGGTGTTGGGAACGCATTAGATCACGGCGTCAGCAGGCTCTCTATCCAACCCTCATCTGCGCCGCTGGTGTCCGCTCGACCTCGGCAGCAACGTCGGTGGTGATCTCGCGTAGCCAGGACAGCGCTGGGTCCATATGGAACGAGGCCGGCCCGCCGGCCTCATGGCGACCATTTGTCGTGCTCCTCGCGATAGGCCTGCTCGTTGAGACGGTCGGCAATCTCCTCTTGCCCGGATTGAAATGCTCGCAGGAGGGAACTTCCCGCGCCCGCGCCACTTTGGTTCGGTAACGGAAAGAGCTTCCCATGAACGCAGAGACGGAACTGAAATTCCGGATTGCGCCGCGAAGATTATCCTCAATCCTGCGAGACAACGGCTCGAGCGGGCGCCGCCGCGAGCGGTCCGAGCAGACGCTCGTGTCGACTTATTTTGATACGAGCAAGCACAAACTCAGGCGTCACGGCGTGACGCTGCGGGTCCGCAAGGTCGAGGGCCGCTACGTGCAAACCGTCAAGGCGGGCGGCACGGGAGGCGTGACACGCGGCGAATGGGAGCACGAGGTCTCGGGTGCAAATCCCGATCTCAAGAAGACAAGGAATACGCCTCTCGAGGACCTCGCCAGCCGGAAACTTCCTCGTAAGCTGAAGCGCGTCTTCGAGACCGACGTTCATCGCACCGCGCTGGAGCGACGGGTCCGGAACAGCAAGATCGAACTTGCGGTCGACCGCGGCCGCATCAGCGCCGGCCGCCGTTCACGACCTGTTGCCGAGCTGGAGCTGGAATTGAAGTCCGGGCGTGTCGCAGACCTGTTCCGCCTGGCCCGCGACATCGAACGCAAAACGGGTGCGGAGCTTGATCTGCGCTCGAAGGCCGAGCGAGGCTACCAGCTTGTCGCGGGAAGCGGCGGCGGTGCGCAACGCGCCGAGCCGATCGAACTGAAGCCCGAGCTCGCGCCGCGCGAGGCGTTCCGCGTCATCGCTCACTCGACGCTGCGTCACGTCACGGCGAATGCCGATCCGGTGCGTGACATGGACGCCGAGGGCGTTCACCAGATGCGGGTCGGCCTGCGGCGCCTGCGCGCGGCGATCTCGCTGTTCGCCGACATCCTGCCGCAGGCGAGCACGGCACGGATCAAGACCGAGCTGAAATGGCTCACGGGCGAGCTGGCGCCGGCGCGTGAAATCGACGTGTTTCTGAAGGAGAGCATTCAGCCGATCACCGAACGGGACGTTCCGCGACGCGGCGCGCGCGCGATCCGCGCGAAATTCTCCGCGGAACGGCAGGCGGCATTCCGGCGTGCTCGCGACGCCGTTGCGTCGGCGCGTTACCGCCGCCTGCTGATCGACGTGATCGAATGGATCGAAGCCGCGCGGCCTCACGCCGACGATGACCGCGCGATCGCCGCCTACGCCGCTGATATGCTCGACCGGCGCATCCGGAAAGCGCGAAAGCAGGGCAAGCGCCTGAACGATCTCGATCCGATGCAGCGCCACAAGCTGCGGATCAGGATCAAGAAGATTCGCTATGCCGTCGACTTCTTCAAGAGCCTCTACAGCGATCGCAACCAGAAGGAGCTCGCAGGACTTGCCGACCGGCTGAAGCAGATTCAATCCGCTCTGGGATCGCTCAACGACTTCATGACGCACCGCGAGATGGCAACGGAGGCTGCATTGGCGGCGCCTCCTGCGAACCGCCGCGCCCAGGCTTTCGCATCCGGGGTCATCGTCGGCCAGGAACGCGAGGCGGCTCGCGAGCTGATGAGCGATGCCTCGAAGGAACTGCATCGATTGCGGCGGCTGCGCGTCGCGCCGGGCAAATGACGTTGGAATAGAAGTGACCGTGGAGAACCGGCATGTCATGGGTCGGCAGTTGGCGAAACCAGTTCGGCTCCGTCTTGCGCATCATCAGCGAAGTCGAGGGGCGCATCGAAGGCACGTTCGAGACCGCGCTCGAAGACAGCGGCTTTTACGGGCAGACAGTGCAGGTCACCGGGTTTCATCGGGGCAATTGCATCGGCTTTACCGCAGTGGGCTCGTCGGCGAGCGGCGACCGCGTCGTGACATATGCGGGATTGTTGCGTCACGGCAAGATGGAGACCACCTGGTTCGTGGTCGCCGACCAGGCGCTGAGTGCCGCCAGCGAAGGTGATCCGGCCAAGCTCCAGCCGCTGAACTGGTGGCGCGCCGTGACGACCAACGTCGACACCTTCGAGCGGACGTAGCACTCGGCCTCCGTCCGCCCGTACATGCCCTCACCGACAACTTGCCTGGCGCCGACGACGCGCTCCAAAAGGCAGCTTTACGTGCCGCCCGATCCGCGCGCTATTGTGGCTGCTCCCCGAACGGGTTCGACATTGGCACGTTGCAACGCGGTCCGCCTCTCGGCGATGGCGTTGCTCAACAGCTCGAGCACCAGTCCGAATGCCGCGAGCTCCTCCTGCTCGATGACACCGTCGTCGTAGCACTCGAGTGTTTCACGGATGATCGCATCGGCCTCGCGCTGGAGACAGAGAAGCTGCTGGTTGGACTCTGCGCTCCGCGCACTGGAAACCATGTCCAGGATTCTCTTGCGATGGCTGGTGTTTTCCTCCCTTTCGTCGCGGTTCAAATAGCGACGCAGCCAGGCTGCGGCCGAGCCGATGCCGGAGAGCAGCAGGAGGCCGAACCAGAAGTAATCGCCGTAGCGGTCGAGAAACGTACGTTCGTTGCCGTCAATGACGGCTGCCGCTCCCCGATGGACCGGGAGCTCGGTGTCCTTCTCGAGGTCCGGCTTGGTGATGTGAGCGGCGCCGGGGACCTGCCTCGCGATCGCCTGGCGAACGGCAAAGAGCTGCCGAAAGAACGCGGCCACCGTGGTCTCGGCCAGCGTCTTCCTCGCCACGATGAGGTGGCTGACGCTTACGGTCTCGACTTTATCTTCCGGCCAAGCCGGATCCGCATTGAAGACGCTGGGCGGAATTTCCTCGGATTCATACCGGGGGTGCTTCAAGGCGATCGCTTCCGACGTCTCGACGGCGAGAAATTTCGGCGCGCCTCGTGTGCGCGCCGTCGCAGCAATCGCCTCCGATGTGATTTTGCTGTCGAGCGGCCCGACCGCCATGAAGGCATCGAGGCGCGGATCGCTCGCCAGCTCCTCGATCTGGTCCGTGCCAAAGTGCTTCACCGCGACCTTGTCCGCCTCCACCCCGACGGCGCTCAGGATGACGCGCAGCAGGGCGGCATTCGCCGGGGTCCTCCCGATGATACCGACATGACGCCCCGCGAGATCGGCAACCTCCTTGATCTTCGGCGTCTGCTTTCTTTTCGAGCTCTTGGTTGCAGGACCGGAGGGCGTCCACAGCACGACGAAGTTCTTGCGCACCACCGCAACGGTCTGCGCCTCGGCCGGCATGTCCAGGTCGCCGCGACCAACGGCCAGGTCGGCCTTGCCAGCTCCAAGGAGGCTGAGGGACTCCGCCGCCCCCGCGGTCTTGACCGGCGCCAGCCTGATCGTTCGGCTCTCGGCGGCGAAAGCATCGGCCATCGCCTGAATAACCTTGTCATCGTCGCTGCCCGAGGGTCCAACGGCGATCCGGAGCGTGTCCGGCCGCAGCGCGTAATAGAGAGCACCCGATGCGGCACCGAAAACGAGAAATCCGATCCCGAGAGCCAACAACAAGGAATTGCTTCTTCTCCGCTCTCGGCGGGCCGCGTCACTGGTCGTCTGGTTCGTACTCTCGGACAAAGACATCGCAACCACCAACCGCGGATCAGGAGCGCCTGCTTCCCGCATACCACAGTTTCCCGGGAACAACGTCTTGACGGCCGACCCGGTTCATCGGCCTGACGCCTGAAACGGACCGCCCCGGGGTGCCGCCGTCGTGGAGCGAGGCTCGGGCCTTTGCCGGGAGTGATCTGTCCTCGGATCTGATCCGCCCTGCGCCAACCTCTCCCCTCAAGCTGTTGGCACAGGCCGTTCAATCGTGTAACGGCACGAAAACCCTTGCCGGGACGGGACGCTGATGACTGCGGTTGCAACGGAAGAAGCGGGCGATGGCACCCGCGCGCTGATCTTTGCGCTGTTTGCGCTGGCCTGCGGGCACATGCTCTCGACCTTGCTGCGCACCATTCCCGCCGTCAGTCTCGACCTGATGGCCGCCGATTTCCACATGGAGCCGCAGGCGCTGGCGAGCCTCACCTCGGTCTATCCGTTCGCCTTTGCCGCCGCGCAAATTCCGGTTGGAGCTGCGATGGATCGCTTCGGCGTGCGGCCGGTGTCGCTCAGCCTGCTTGCGGGAACCGTGATCGGCGCCATCGCGTCGGGCTTTGCCACGGGACCTTCGAGCTTTGCGGTCGGGCAGGTCATGCTCGGCGTCGCGACGTCAGGCATGCTGATGTGCCCGATGACGCTGGCGGCCAAGCAATTGTCGGCGGCGCGGTTCGGCCTGTGGTCGGGCGCGATCCTCTCGATCGGCAATATCGGCATGCTGCTGTCGTCGAGCCCGCTCGCCTTCGTGGTCGACACTTACGGCTGGCGCGCCGGCTTCTGGATCGCCGCACTCGGCGGTGTTGTTGTCGCGCTTGCCGTGTTCCTGCTGGTGCCGAACCAGGCGGCGGAGCACAAGGACGAGTCTTCGCCGCTGTCGCAGATGATCGAGGTGCTCAGGCTCGGCTTCTCGCGCCCGCTGCGCGGCCTGATCGCGCTGGCGCTGGTGTCGCTCGCGACCACGCTGGTGCTGCGCGGCCTCTGGGGCGGGCCGTGGCTGATGGAGATCAAGGGATTGTCGCGGGTCGAGGCCGGCAACCAGCTCGGCGCGTTCACGCTGGCGATGATCGCGGGGCCCCTGTGCATCGGCATGATCGACCGCAGGCTCGGTCGCCGCCGCGCGCTGGTGGCGAGCACGCATATGGTCGGGGCGCTGCTGCTGGCGATGATGGCGCTAGGGGCGCCGCATTATGCGGTCTCGCTGCTGTGCGGGGTGCCCGTGATGCCGCCGCACTACGATCTCGTGCTGTTCGTACTGATCGGCCTTGCCACCTCCGCCCAGCCGCTGCTGTTCGGCATGTCGCGCCAGCTCGTCGATGCGCACACCGCCGGCAAGGCGCTCGCCGCGATCAACCTCGCCTTCTTCCTCGGCGCGGCGCTGATGCAGTCGGTGACCGGCGCGGTGGCGGCCTTCGCGGGATTGCCGGCGGTGCTGCTGTTCATGGCGGCCATGCTGGCGATCGGCGTGCTGACCTTCCTGGCCTATACGCGGCCCACTTCGTGAGACAGGTTGAGCCGTTCTGCGAAACCCGTCTCCAAGTCAGGAAAGCAGATCAGTACTTCGCGACCACCGGTCCGCCGAAGCGATAATTGACCCTGACGGTCGCCTGCTGGACGGTCAGATGGGAGCTCGAGGTCCCCGTCGCGAACACGCCGCCGAGCCCGTCGGGAATGGTGAAGGCGACGCTGCGGCTGCCGAAATCGGTGTAGCGATATTCGCCGGCCAGGCTCCAGTTCGGGTTGAACGCCCATTCGATGCCGCCACCGACGGTCCAGCCCCAGCGCGTCGTCGAGCCACCGTTCGTTGCCGTGAATGTTCCCGCCGGGACGGCGATGCCCGGGCTATGGACGACAGTGGTCGTGGAACCACCGATCTCGGCGACGGCGGCGCCGCCGGTGACGTAGAACAACGCCCGGTCCACCGTGACGCCGGCACGGCCGCGGAAGGTGGCCATCCAGTCGATCTGACCGAAATCGACCGTCACCGTCTGCGTCACCGCCGGGGCAAACAGCGGGGCGCCGGAGGTGCGCGAAGCGCTGGCGCTGCCGCCTTTCAATCCGCTGCCGACGGCGTCGGCTTCCACGCCGAGCACGAACTGATTGACCTGCCAATTGTAGCCGATCTGGCCGCCGCCGATGACACCGCTGCGGCCGCCGTCACCGGCAAGGGTGCCAAGCCCTCCCGGAACGAGCGTCGGTATGGCTGCGACCGGGGGCAACACAAGGAAAGCGGGAATCACGGGTCCAAAATCGCTGCTGCCACTGCTGGGACTCCAGGCGCCGCCGACATTCGCGCCGACATAGAAGCCGGTCCAGCTGAAGACCTGGGCGGCGACCGGCATCGGTCTCGCCTTGACCGCAATATCGGCGGCATTCGCCGCCACGACACCGAAGAGCAAGGCACTTCCCGCAATGGCCGCGATCCGCATCGTCGTCCCCAATATCTTGCGGCATCTTTCGGCGTGCCGCCCCGCCAGAAACAACCTCAGGTTAGGGGCGAATCGCAGCCAGGGCTGTCACCGGACAGCAACATCCGGACACATTATGTTGGCGCGAAGCAGCCTTTCCCGGCGACCCCGGCCGCGATCTCGTGATCCGGCATGACCATGCGCGCTCGGCAATGCAGCGCCGCCGTTCATGCGTCGAGGCCGCCTTGCACAACGGGATACCGCAGGAGATGCTGACGAGCATCGTGCATCAAGGGAATGAACTCCATGCCTGTCGACACCAAAGCCGCCACCGACCGCCTCATGCGCTTCCTTTCAGTGGAAGGCGTCACCGGACAGGAGGCGGCGATCGGGCGTGAGCTCACCGCCGCGCTGAAGGAGAGCGGCGTGCCGGCCAAGGCGATCCGGCTCGACGATGCCAACACCCGCATTCCCGTGCCGACCGAGACCGGCAACCTCATCGTCGACCTGCCCGGCCGCGGCGCGCTGCACAACCAGCCGCGCATCATGTTCATGACCCACATGGACACCGTGCCGCTGTGCGCCGGCGCCAAGCCGAAGAAGTCGGGCCGCAAGATCGTCAACGAGGCCAGGACCGCGCTCGGCGGCGACAACCGCTGCGGCTGCGGCGTGCTGGTGACGCTGGCCGCCGAGCTCGAAAAGCAGAAGCTCGATCATCCGCCGATCACGCTGCTGTTCTGCGTGCGCGAGGAGAGCGGGCTCTATGGCGCGCGCCACGTCAAGCTGGACGAACTCGGCTCGCCGGTGATGGCTTTCAATTATGACGGCGGCTCCGCCTCCAACGTCATCATCGGCGCCGTCGGTGCGGACCGCTGGACCGTCGAGATCTTCGGCCGCGCCTCGCATGCCGGCGTCGCGCCGGAGCGCGGCATCTCCTCGACCATGATCATGGCGCTGGCGCTCGCAGAGGTGAAGGCCGGCGGCTGGTTCGGCAAGGTGGTGAAGGGCAAGGGCGCGAGCGCGCGGACGGGCACCAGCAATGTCGGCCCCGTCACCGGCGGCGAAGGCCGCCCCGCGGGCGATGCCACCAACGTCGTCACCGACTACGTGCATGTGCGCGGCGAAAGCCGCAGCCATGACGGAAAATTCTTCAAGGAGATCACCAAGGCCTACAAGGCGGCATTCGAGAAGGCGGCCAAGAAGGTCACGAACGCGCAAGGCAAGTCCGGCAAGGTCAAGTTCAAGGCCGAGACCGACTATTTCCCGTTCCGCATGAAGGACAATCTGCCCGTCGTGAAGCGCGCGGTCGAAGCCGTGTCCGCGGTCGGCGGCACGCCGAACGTCCGCACCGCCAATGGCGGTCTCGACGCCAACTGGATGGTCCGCCACGGCGTCCCGACCGTGACCTTCGGTGCCGGCCAGAACGAGGCGCACACGATCGACGAGTGGATCAATCTCGACGAATACGACCGCGCGTGCGCGCTCGCCGTGCAGATCGCGACGATGCGGTGAGATAGATGCAGCTTGTAGGATGGGTCGAGCGTTAGCGAAACCCATCGCTACTTGCGAAGATGAAGATGATGGGTTTCGCTGCGCTCTACCCATCCTACGAACAAAAAGAAAAATTCGGGTGGGAAACATGCCGCACATTTCGACGATCGAGACCGGCCTCTACCGCATCCCCCTCCCCGTCACGCTCTCCGACTCCACCCATGGCGAGATCGCGGCGTTCGAGCTGATCACCTGCCGCATCCGCGATGTCGATGGCGCCGAGGGCGTCGGCTACACCTACACGGTGGGCCGCAATGGCGGCGCTGTCGCCGACATCCTCAAGCGCGAGATCCCGCCGCTGGTCGAGGGACGCGAGGCCGACGACACCGAGGCGATCTGGCATCACGTCTGGTGGGGCCTGCATTATGGCGGCCGCGGCGGGCCGGCGGTGCTGGCGCTGTCCGCGCTCGACATTGCGTTGTGGGATTTGAAAGCGCGGCGCGCCAAGCTGCCACTGTTCCGCCTGCTCGGCGGCTTCGACGCGCGCGTGCCGTGCTATGCCGGCGGCATCGACCTCGATCTCTCCGTCGAGGCGCTGCTCAAGCAGACCGACGGCAATCTCGCCAAGGGCTTTCGCGCCATCAAGATGAAGGTCGGCCGGCCCGACCTGAAATCCGACGTCGCGAAGGTCTCCGCGATGCGGAAGCATCTCGGCGACGGCTTTCCGCTGATGGCGGACGCCAACATGAAGTGGACGGTCGAGGACGCGATCCGCGCCGCCCGCGCGTTTGTTCCCTACGACCTCACCTGGCTCGAGGAGCCGATCATCCCCGACGACGTCGCCGGTCACGCCCGCATCATGCAGGCCGGCGGCGTGCCGATCGCGGCGGGCGAGAATTTGCGCTCGCTGTGGGAGTTCAAGAACTACATCGCCAGTGGCGCGGTGTCCTATCCCGAGCCGGACGTGACCAATTGCGGCGGCGTGAGTGCGTTCATGAAGATCGCGCGGCTGGCGGAAGCGTTCAACCTTCCCGTCACCAGCCACGGCGCGCACGACATCACCGTGCATCTGCTCGCGGCCTGCCCGAACCGCTCGTATCTGGAGGCGCACGGCTTCGGGCTGGACAAGTATATCGAGCATCCGCTGGTGCTCGAGGACGGCAAGGCGCTGGCGCCGGACCGCCCGGGCCACGGCATCAGCTTCGACTGGACCGGGCTGGCGAAGCTGTCGACGTAGCTTTGCTGCACGCGAGGCATTCCGAGGGCCTGGGTGCAGCGGACGAATAATCGGCTATGGTGGCGGCAGCCGCCACCATCCGAGAGTCCCCCCGCCTTGACACCCGAGCTGCACCAGAAACTGACCCAGTGGCGCCGGCATCTGCATGCGCATCCCGAGCTCTCCCTCCAGGAGAAGGCCACCGCCGCCTTCGTGCAGGACAAGCTCACCGAGCTCGGCATTCCCTTCAAGGCGGGCATCGGCGGCCATGGCATCGTCGCGACGCTCACGCGCGGATCCGCGCAAGGGCGCGTCGGCCTGCGCGCCGACATGGATGCGCTGCCGATCACCGAGGATACGGGTCTTGCCTACACGTCGAAAAATCCCGGCGTGATGCACGCCTGCGGCCACGACGGGCACACGACCTCGCTGCTCGGCGCCGCCGCGCTGCTGGTCGCCGACACCGACTGGAGCGGCACCGTCGATTTCATCTTCCAGCCCGCCGAAGAAGGCTATGGCGGCTCGCGCGCGATGGTCGCGGCCGGATTGTTCGAGCGCTTCCCGATGGATCGGGTGTTCGGTTTCCACAACTGGCCGGGACTGCAAGCCGGCACGATCGCGGTCCATGACGGCGTCGTCATGGCCTCCGGCGCCCGCGTGACCATCACCATCGACGGCCATGCGGGGCATGCCGGCATGCCGCATCTGACGCGCGATCCGGTGATGGCGGCCGGCCACCTCATCGTGGCGATGCAATCGATCGTGTCGCGCAGCGTCGATCCGCTCGACACCGCCGTTCTCTCGTTGTGCACGATCGAGGGCGGCACGGCACCGAACCAGATCGCCGGGCGCGTGACGATCCGCGGCACGCTGCGGTTTCATCGCGAAGGGATCAAGGACGTCATTCTCGACGGCATCGAGCGAGTCTGCGCCGGCATCGCGACGAGCTTCGGCGTGAAGGTCACGCCCGAGATCGTGATGGGCGTCGGCGTGGTGATCAATACGCCCGAGGAGGCGGGCCTCGCGCGCCTCGCCGCGGAAAAGGTGCGGGCCGAGGTGCGGCGCGATCTCGCGCCCAGCATGGCCGGTGAGGATTTCGCCCACTATCTCAAGCAGCGCCCCGGCGCCTTCGTGTGGATCGGCAACGGTGAATTGCGCGACGGCGCCGAGCTGCACGGCCCGCGCTACGATTTCAACGACGCGATCCTGCCGGTCGCCTCGACCTGGATGGCCGAGGTCGCCAAGGCGGCGCTGGCGTCGAACTGACCCCGGAACGACAGGGCCTCGGACTCCCTGCGCATGACATCGGCCGTGAGCCGACCGTCCCGCCGCGCTGTCCCACCGACACTTTTTCTTTGGCCTGCAACCCTTTGAACATGCAGCGGCGATGACTGCCCGATCGGGCGCGTTGCAGCACCGCACCGTCGCGCGTGCTTGACGCGGGACGTGCGGGCAGGTCTAATGAAACGAAAGAACAATTGTTCGCATTCCGAACAATCTGCAGCGGGACCAAGCGGGCTCAAAACACCGCATCCGCATCACCAGAGGAAACGTCATCGATGCAAGCCATCCTCAATGGCGACAGCACGCTCATCGTCGCGATGATCGTCGCCTACATCGCCTTCACGTCCTGGCTCACCCTCAAACTGCGCAGCAGGACCAGCGATCAGTTCATGACGGGCGCACGCGCGATGCCGGCGGTGGTCGTCGGCGTGCTGATGATGTCCGAATTCGTCGGCGCCAAATCGACCGTCGGCACGGCGCAGGAAGCGTTCCAGTCGGGCATGGCGGCGGGGTGGGCCGTGCTCGGCGCCTCGATCGGCTTCCTGCTGTTCGGGTTCCTGATGGTGAAGAAGCTCTACAGTTCCGGCGAATACACCATCTCGGCGGCGATCGCGCAGAAATACGGCAAGTCGACCATGCTCACGGTGTCGGTAATCATGATCTACGCGCTGCTGCTCGTGAACGTCGGCAACTATGTGAGCGGCGCGGCCGCAATCGCCACCGCACTGCATGTCAGCATGCCCGTTGCGATGTGCATCATCGCCGTGGTCAGCACCTTCTACTACGTGTTCGGCGGACTGAAGGGCGTCGCCTGGGTGACGATCCTGCACAGCGCCATCAAGGTCGTCGGTATCGTCGTCATATTTTCGGTTGCGATGTCGCTGACCGGCGGCATCGCGCCGATCCAGGCCAAGCTGCCCGCCTATTACTTCAGCTGGGACGGCAAGATCGGCTTTGCGACCATCTTCGCCTGGACCTTTGGCACCGTCGGCGCGATCTTCTCGACCCAGTTCATCGTGCAGGCGATCTCCTCGACGCCGAGCGCCGATGACGCGCGCAAGGCCACCTTCTATGCGGCGGCGTTCTGCCTGCCGCTCGGATTCCTGCTCGCCTTGATCGGCGTCGCGGCGAAATTCCTCTATCCCGACATGAACAGCCTCTACGCGCTGCCGGTGTTTTTGGAGAAGATGCCCCCGCTGGCCTCGGCTTTCGTGACCACCTCGCTCGTCGCCTCGATCTTCGTCAGCGTCTGCACGGTTGCGCTCGCGATCGCCTCGCTGGTGGTCCGCGACTTCTACGTCCCTTACTGGAAGCCGACGCCGGAGCGGGAGCTGAAGATGACCCGCCTGTTCTCGGTGGCGATCGGTATTGCACCGCTGGTCTTCGTCTTCTTCATCCCGGAAATCCTCAAGCTGTCGTTCTTCACGCGCGCGCTGCGCCTGTCGATCACCATCATCGCGATGATGGGCTTCTATCTGCCGCTGTTTGCCAGCAACCGCGGCGCCACCGCGGGCCTGATCGGCGCCGCGATCTCGACGACGGCCTGGTACATGCTCGGAAACCCCTTCGGCATCGACAACATGTATGTCGCGGCCGCGACACCGCTGGTGGTGATGGCGGTCGAGCGCCTGGTGATGGGCCGCGCTCCGGCCGCCGCCACGACGCCGCAGCCGAATGCATTGATGGAAAGGACTTCGACGTGATCATCGATACCGAGATCGTGACCACCGACATCGGGATCGCCGCCGATGGCGTCGTTCGCCCGGCCGCCGGCGATCCCGACCGGTTCGACGCTTTCATTCCCTCGCCTTGCGTGCAGAACCACGCCGCCAATCTGATGCCGCTCGCGAACGGCGATCTGGCTTGCGTCTGGTTCGGCGGCACGCAGGAGGGCATGTCGGACATCTCGGTCTATTTTTCGCGCCTCGCCCGCGGCGCGACGCAGTGGTCTCCGGCCGAAAAGCTGTCCGACGACAAGGGACGTTCGGAGCAGAACCCGGTGCTGTTTCCCGCACCTGACGGCACGCTATGGCTGATGTGGACGGCGCAGCTGGCGGGAAACCAGGACACCGCGCTGATCCGCCGTCGCCTCTCCCGCGACAACGGCAAGAGCTGGGGCCCGATCGAGACGCTGTTTCCCGAGCAGCGCGGCCGCGGCACCTTCATTCGCCAGCCGATCGTCGTGCTCGACAATGGTGACTGGCTGCTGCCCGTGTTCTATTGCCACAGCACCCCGGGTCGGAAATGGAACGGCGACGAGGACACCAGCGCGGTGAAGATCTCGTCCGATTCGGGCGAGACATGGCGCAACATCGACGTCCCTGGCAGCCGCGGCTGCGTGCATATGTGCATCGCGGGCCTCGACGACGGTTCGCTGATCGCCCTCTACCGCAGCCGCTGGGCGGACAACATCTATCAGAGCCGATCCACCGATCACGGCCGCATCTGGTCGGCGCCGGTCCAGACCGTGCTGCCCAACAACAACTCCTCGATCCAGGTCACGCGACTTGGCAACGGTCATCTCGCTCTGGTCTTCAACGATTCCAGCGCCAAGGATGCGACCGGGCGCCGCCTCTCGCTCTATGACGAGATCGAGGACGATTTGCCGCCCGTGCTCGCCGACGACGGCAAAAGAACGGATGAACGCACCGCGTTCTGGGGCGCACCGCGGGCGCCGATGACGCTGGCCGTCTCCGCCGACGGTGGACGGACATGGAGCAAGCGCAATGTCGAGACCGGCGACGGATATTGCATGACCAACAATTCCCGCGATCAGACCAATCGCGAATTGTCCTATCCTTCGGTCAAGGAGACCGCCGACGGAGCGATCCACATGGCCTTCACCTTCCATCGCCGCGCGATCAAATATGTGCGCGTGACCGAGCCATGGGTGAAGCGCGCCATCCGGGACTGAGAGCATGGACAAGAGGCCGCATGCGCTCGTCACGGGCGCCAGCTCAGGGATCGGCGCTGCGATCGTCGAGCGTCTGCTGCGCGATGGCTGGCGCGTCACCGGCATCAGCCGCCGTCCCGCGTCGTTCAACCATCCGGCCTTCGATCACCTCTCGCTCGATCTCGGCGAGGTCGATGGCATCGCGAAGGCGGTCGCAGGCATCGCGCCGACCGCACTCGTTCACGCGGCCGGCATGCTCAAGGTCGGCGAGCTCGGATCGCTCGACCATGACGACGGCACCGCGATGTGGCGACTGCATGTCGATGTCGCCGCGCGTCTCGCCAACGCGCTGGCGCCGCGCTTGCCGAAAGGAGGACGCATCGTCCTCATCGGCAGCCGAACCGCCTCAGGCGCGGCCGGCCGCGGTCAATATGCCGCGACCAAAGCGGCGCTGGTGGCGCTCGCGAGATCCTGGGCGATCGAGCTCGCCCCGCGCGGCGTCACGGTCAACGTCGTTGCGCCCGCCGCAACCGAGACACCGATGCTGAATGACCCGGCGCGCGCCAATGTCGCGCCAAAACTGCCACCGATCGGCCGCTTCATTCGCCCGGAGGAGGTCGCGCACGCAGCGGCGTTCCTGCTTTCGCCAGAGGCTGCGGCCATCACCGGACAGCAGCTCGTCATCTGCGGCGGCAGCTCGCTCTAGGCGCATGGCCGCAATCACGGTTGGCCCGCAATTGCTTGAGAGACAGCCCTCGCGCGGCGGCTGCCCTCACATCATCGAGATTTGGTAATTGCGGCGATCAGCGCGCGGTCGCGATCCTGGCGCGGAAGCTCGCCTGCCCCTGCATGATCTTGTCGAGCAGCGCGTCGAGCGCCCAGAAGCGCTCGACGATGTCGAAGTCGACGGCACGGCTGCGGATGGACGCGAACGTGCCGAGCCTCTGATGGTACAGCTTCGCCAGCTTGGGATATCCCATCGGCTCGGCCATCGCGGCGAGCGCGAGATAGACGGAGAGCTCGTCCGCCAGCGCCGGATGCCTGGAGCTCTCGGTGAGCAGCCATTTGTAGAGGTCGGGATGGAAGTTGGTGAACACGCCGGTGAAGCCGGCCGATCCGCACCTCATGGCGTCGAAGGCGATCGCCGCATTGGCGTTGACGATCGCAAGCGAGGTGCCTTTCGTCAGCGCCACACGGCGCTTCACGGTGTCGAGGTCGCAGGACACGTCCTTGAGGATCGCGAAGCGTCCGCTGTCGGCGCAAAACCGAAGCTCGTCGTCGGACAGGAGCCGGCGGAACGGCGCGGGGCATTCGTAGAGACCGAGCGGAAGCCCGGCGGGCAGTGCAGCGAGCATGCCGCGCAGATTGTCCATGAAGACGGGGCCGCCCTGCCCCTTCGGATCGAACCGGTTCGTCACCAGCACCAATCCGTCGACGCCGGTTGCGGCGATGGCGGTCAGCTCGGTCACCTGATCCTCGCGGGATTCGCTGACATGGCCCGATGCGATGACAGGCACCCGGCCTGCCGCCTGCCGCACGACGAAGCGCGCCAGCGCGACGCGCTCCTCCAGACTGAGGAATTGCATCTCGCTCGACTGGGCCACGGCGAACAGCGCATCCGCACCATTGGCAATGTACCACTCGATCAGTTTTTCGAGGCCGGCATAGTCGATCGCGTCGGCTTCGGTGAACGGCGTCAGCATCACCGGAATGATGCCCTTGATGGTTGCAGTCACAATTCGGCTCCCAGGCGTTGAAATCATTGACAGGCAGGAGCCTGCCGCTCACGCGTCTTTCAACGCGTGAGCGTAACGGGTTCAGCTGGCGATCAGTTGCCGGCCACGTCCTTGATCCGCGCGATCATGTCGTCGACGGCCTTTTCGACCGGCACCTTGTTGGTGACGATGGCGTTGACGGCCTTCATCCAGACGTTCTCGTTGTTGAGCGTGGTGAACTTGTAGTTCCTGCTCATCTCGTAGCCGCCGACGCCGGCGAAGAACTGGTCACGCTCGGCGCGGCGATGAACGTCGCCATCCCAGAAGGCGGACTTCTGGGCCGATGTCTTGACCGGGAACCAGCGGCCGAGCGCGCCTTCGACGTAGGGCTGAAGGTTCTCATCGCGCAGCAGGAACGAGACGAACTCCTTGGCGCGCTCCTTGTTCTTGGCCTGCTCGAAGATCAAGCCGACCACCACGGAGGCGCGGGTGTGGACCGGCGTGCCATCCGGCTTGTTGGGCCAGACCACGGTGCGGATGCGGTCGTAATAGTTCTTCTTCGCTTCCTCGCGCTGCTCGGCGGTGAGCGTCTCGTTGCCGGCGTCGTCGAGCCATTTGCCGGGCACGGAGATCGTCGAATTGTGCGTCATGATGGTCGTCTTGTTGTGGAAGGCGACGTTGTTGTCGGGATCCTTCCAGCTCGTCGCCGATTGCGGCGTGCAGCCCTTCGCGGCGATCTCGACATAGTCCTTCATGGCGGCGACGAGACCCGCCTTCACCTTGGGATCGTCGACCAGCAGCTTGCCGTTGTCGTCGACCAGCACGACGTTATAGGCGTCCATGAACACCAGGAACGAGATGAAGCTGTCGGTGGCGTCGACGCCCATCGGATGGCCGATGCCGTAAATGCGCTTGCCGCTCGCCTTGCGCACGGCCGGCTGCGCCTTGTCGCACCAGAACGACCAGAAACCCTTCCAGTCCTTCGGGATGTCGGTCTCCTTGAGACCGCCCTCCTCCAGCATGTCCTTCCAATAATGCAGATGCAGCGTCGCCTGCTTGAGCGGGAAGGCGTAGTAGGCCTTCGCCTTGGTCTTGTCGTTGTACAGCATGACCGTGTCGAGCGACTGCGGGGAGAATTCGCCCTTGATCGGCGCGAGGACCGAGCCGAGATCGACCAGCTTGCCTTCGGAGGCCCACTTGCCGGCGCCCTGGAAATGATAGGTGTCCGCATAGCTGACGTCGGGCGGACTGCCGGCATCGAGCGCCGCCACCAGCTTCGGCATCATGTCTTGCGTCGCATACTGCGACAGCTCGACCTTGACCCCGGTCTTGGCCTCGAACTTCTTGATGACGTCGAGCAGCGCGTCTTCCTCGGCCTTGTAGTAGCCCTTGTTCCACCAGACGACGAGCTTCTCCTCGGCGGCAGCGGGGCTCGCCGTTGCCATCAGCGGCAGGAGCAGCGAAGCCGCCATCGAGCAGCTTCTCGCCCATCGCAAAATTTGATCGCGCATCGTTGTTTCCTCTCCGTCCCATCCCGGCGATGGGGTCCGCCGGTTGCTCTCATGGCATCTAAAACGGGTTCATGTAAGCGCTTACATAACTGGAGTCAAGCAGCCCTCTTTCAGGCTATGCGCGCTGTCGAAACGACCGATCTGCAGTGAGGGATCAGCGGCTCCTGGCCGCGCCGGCGCTCTCGCGGATTTTCAGATCGGGTACGACTTCCCGAGACTGCGCCCGCTCTTGCCGCCCCGCGATCACAGCGAGAAGCTCGTTGGCCGCCAACACGCCGATCTGCTGATTGTCGACCTTCATCGTCGTGAGCCGCGGAGACAGGCGCGACGAAATTGCAAGATCATCGAAGCCGGTGATCGAAAAATCCCCGGGCGCATCCAGGCCAAGCTCCCGCGCGGCCATCAACGCGCCGAGCGCGAGATTGTCATTGCCGCAAACGATCGCGGTCGGCCGGGCGTCGATTGCTTGCGTCATCAATCTTGCAAGACTGGACGCGCCGAATTCCAGGGTCGAAGGGCCCATCATCAGATCCTGCGCTGCAATTTCCAAACCCGCGGCCGTGAGCGCTTCGCCGATGCCGCGAAGTCTTTCCTTGACGCGGTCGTTGTTGGTGTCCGGCTGGAAGATGGCGGCAAACCGGCGATGACCCAGCGCGAGCAGATGCTCCGTCATGCGGCTGAAGGCGGCGCGATTGTCGAAGCCGATGCACGGATGCGGCGACAGCTTGCTGTAGGAGTATGTCACGACATAGGGAATGCCGCGCGAATTGAGCGCGTCGAACAGTTCGGGAGGATGATTTTCGCCGACCACGGCCAGCGCTTCCACGCCGCGCGCCAGCATCGCTTCGGCCTGCCTCAAGCCCTCGTCCGGATCATAGTTCGAGCAGCCCAGGAACAGCGTGAAGCCGCGTTCGCTGAACACGGTCTGCATACCGCCGATCTGGTGGGCAAAGATCTCGTCGTCCAGGGTCGGAATGATGGCGCCGGCGATATGCGTCCTGCGCGAGGCGAGCGCTCGTCCGGCGGCGTTCGGAATCCAGTTCAGCGCGCGGGCGGCGTCCTTGACCCGCTGCCTGACCTCTTCGGAGACCTTGTCGGGCTCGTTGAAGGCGCGCGATACGGTCGCGGTCGAGACGTTGGCCTTGCGGGCAACCTCCTCGAGCTTGACGCGGCCGCTGCCTCCGCGCGCCCTCTTTGAACCTGCCACCATCCCCGCCATTTCGGTCGAATGTTCGTTCGATCAATGCCTTCATGGTATTGACGACCGCCGCAGTCCTCAACGGAAATCTCGGCGCGTGAGCTTCGGCACCGTCGTCTGGCTCAGCAACGGCGCATTGCGCGGCCGCGCCGAGCTGGACGGCTCGCGCTGCGTTCCATGCTGCCGATCGATCCGGGAGGGCGCCTCGCAACGTATCGAGCAGACGCTGCTCGCGCTCGATCCGGGTCCGATAGAGCTCGCGCTCGCGATCGGTCCTGGCGCTGGCCAGCAACAGGCGATAGTGCCCGATCACCTTCTCGCTGCCGCGGATCAGGAGGTTGCGGACGTCGCTCATCGCTCGGCTCCCAGCGTCGCGAGGGCCGGTGGCTGTCCTGGAAGCGTAAACGCGGGAAGAGCATCGGCGGCAAGCGCCTCGAGGGCGGCCTGCTCCTCGGCGAGGCGTCGTTCGATGAACTGGCGCTCGAGGTCGGACAGCCTGGTCTTCAGCAAGCGTCGGTAGCGGGAGAGGTTGTTTCGGTGGGCGCGAATGCGGGCCTGATATGCATCGAGCATCGTCGTCACTCCTGACGGCCTTCAGAGTCCTTTTCGGTTATTCAGAGATCGGAAGAACAATCTTCCGGCGCAAAAAATATTCAAGCTTGTTGCGCTGTCAAGACGTTCTCTCGCCGCGTCTTCGAGGCCTCGGATGCCGGGGTCACGCCCTTTTGGACGCCGGCAAAAATTTTTCTCATCCCCCTCTTGCAAGGTCCTTCCGCCGCTCTAAGTCGTTTTTCGCCGCGAGAGCGGTGTGCCGGATGCCCGTTCGGGTCCGGTGCGGGCGCCGGGCCGGGTCTTCGGACGCGTTCCGATCCCTGCTTTGCGCTCCTTCGTAACCATCTTGCTCTTTGGAGGACTTGGTATGAGGACCACCTTTGACTTCGCGCCCCTCTGGCGCTCCACCATCGGCTTCGACCATCTGGCCGACCTCGTCGACAGCACGACCCGTCAGGCGAGCGAAGACAATTATCCGCCCTACAACATCGAGCGCTCGGGCGAAGACCAGTACCGGATCACGCTCGCCGTGGCGGGCTTCGGCATCAACGACGTCACGGTGACCGCCGAACAGAACGCGCTGACCGTCGAGGGCAGGAAACCCGAAACCGCCTCGCGCGAATATCTGTACCAGGGCATCGCGGCGCGCCCCTTCCGCCGTGTCTTCAATCTCGCCGACTACGTCCAGGTCAAGCAGGCCGCCTTCCAGGACGGTCTCCTGATCATCGATCTACTGCGCGAGATTCCGGAAGCCATGAAGCCGCGCCGCATCCAGATCGCGAGCGCCCCAACACCGCAGATCGAGCAGAAGAAGGCAGCGTGAGCGTCGGACGCTTCGAGCCTGCCTGACAAACATGGCGGATGGCGACCGGATCGCCGTCCGCCAATCAAAGCCATGAAAGGAGTGTAGAGGGAGACGACCGATGAGCAATGTCAACGCGACCGTAAGAGGTCTCAACCCGCTGTTTCGTCCCGCAGCACATCATGCATCTCCGAGCGCCGTTCTCGACGATCGCAGCCTTTCGACACCGGAGAAGCGGATCATATTGTCCTCCTGGGCTTCGGACATGTACGCCGTCGAATCCCAGCCTGCGCTACGCGAAATCCCCGGCATGGATCACCCGATCAGGCTCGTGGACATTCTCGCCGCCCTGCGCAAACTCGACGACGACGACCCGCCGCCCCGCGGCGGCACCGCGATGCGATTGCGGCGGCCATCGGCCGCCGCGTCCCGGCAACACAAGCCCGCTCAGGAGATCTCGCGCGGCAGCTTCCAGTCCGGTCGCGGCTCGCAGGTCTCTTCCACCCGCGCGACGTGATATCCGGCCGGCAGAAGCTGGCCGCCCTCCCCGTCCGCGACCGGAACATCGGTCACCAGTCCCTCGATCAACGCGGCTTCCCACACCTCTTTCTCGGTCGGAAAGGGATCGCCGATCTGCTTGTTGCCTTCGAACAGCGCGTACATGAGTTCCGGTCCTGCTGGACGATACGGAGATCGAACCTCCGTCATGCGACAGCAACGTATCCCCTGCACGGACGTTCCTCCCGACCGGCGCGGCCCTTCTCTCCGCGCACGCAGTGGCGGAAGACACATGGCGCGCGTTCTGATCGGAACCTCCGGCTGGCACTACGACTCCTGGCGAGGCCCGTTCTTTCCCGAAGGCCTGCCGCTGAAGCAGCAGCTTCGCTACTACGCCGGGCAGTTCGAGACGACGGAGCTGAACGGCGTGTTCTACCGCACGCCGACGCCGGAAGCGGTGAAAGCGTGGCGCGAGCAGACCGGCCGAGACTTCGTCTTCGCATGGAAGGCGTCAAAATTCATCACGCATTGGAAGCGCCTGTCCGAACGCTCGGTCAACAGCCTCGAGCTGCTGGAGGATCGTATTTCCCTGCTGCGCGGCAAGGTCGGACCGGTCCTGTTCCAGCTCCCGCCGCAATTCGCGGCAGACGCCGACCGGCTGGCTTCCTTCCTCAAACTTCTGTCGCGCAAGCGGCGCTACAGTTTCGAATTCCGTCATCCGAGCTGGTATCAGCCGCGCATTCTCCGGATGCTCTCAGATGAGAACATCTCGCTCTGCCTGTCGGACCATCACGATGCACCGGCGCCATGGAAGCGCACCGCGGACTTCGTCTATGTGCGCGGACATGGCCCCGGCGGCCGCTATCACGGCCACTATTCGGCGGCGGCGCTGGCGCAATAGGCACGGCGGATCAAATCGTGGAAGCGTCAGGGTTGCGACGTCTACGTCTATTTCGACAACGACCAGAAGAGTGCGGCACCGGCCGATGCGTTGAAGCTCAAGGCCCTGCTGTGACGGGAGGGCTACGGTCCGCCCGCAACCGAACCGGCGATCACCATGGCCAGATCGGCAAGATCGATCTTTCCGTTGACGACCAACTCTTCGGAGGAGCCTTCGACCTTCAGCGATTGCGGCCGGTTGGCGGCCTGACGCTTGAGCTCGCCGACGATGGCTTCCTTGAGTTTCTCTTCGAGCATGTGCTTCTCCGTTAGCGGCTATTTTTCTTCAAGCCGAACCAAAGCCGGGCGATGCCCTTCGTTCCCCCGGTGCGATCGGCCGCGGGTGCCGGTTCAGGCCAGGCACCGCGGCAGGCTGCTGTGGATCGAGCAGGCCGCAACTGCCGCGTGACCAAAGGCGACCGAAATCTGATGCAGATCGGTGACGAGGTCGCCGATGCCGTAGAGCCCAGCGACCGACGTGCGCTGGTGGTCATCGACCCTCAGATAGCCTTCGCCCGTATGCTCCGCGCCCAGCGACACCGCGAGGCCCGAACGCACCTCCGCGCCCATCGCAGGATAAACCACATCGAACAGCGCGGTCCGGTCCGTGGCGAAGGCCGCTTCGATACGGTCGTCCCGGCGCCGCAGATGCAGACCGGGCGCGAACACGACCTCGACCCCCGCCTCGGCCAGCCGCGACATGGCGGCCTGATCATCCTCACCTTCGGTTGCGAGCAGCGTCACATCCCGCGCGTAGCCGCGCAGGAACATGGCCTTGCCTGCGGCGCGATCGAGCGGGCCAATGACGCCGATGCGACGGCCGATCGCCTCGAAGGCATCGCAGACCGGGCAATAGCGCAACAATCCGTCGGCGACCGCGGCGCGCCATCGGTCGAACGGGGGATGGACATCGACGATGCCGCAGGCAAGGACGACGGTGGCCGCCTCGAGCGCGCCCCCGTTCCATGCCGCCCGAAAACCATCTCCGTGCCGCTGCAGCGTCGTCACCTCGGCTTCCACCCGTGCAACGGCGAGCTCGTCCAGTTGGGCCGACATTCGCGCGATCAGCTCGACGCCGGACAGACCATGGACGAAGCCCGGGACGTTGTGACTGCGCGGGATCAGAGCCGCCCGGCTCGCACCTGTGTCCACGACGCAGACGCGGCGGCGAAATCGCGCAAGATAGATCGCGGCCATCAGCCCGGCCGGGCCGCCGCCGACGATCAGGCAATCAAGCGGCCCCGCGCTCGCAGTCATTTGGGATTTTGGTCTTCGAGGCCGTCGCCGGGCTCGTCGAACCGGCCGCTTCGTGCCAGCCGGACCGCATTGCCGAGCGCGCGCGCCACATTCAGCACCTCCTGCTGAAACGCCCGGTCCTCGTCCAGGTCGCGGTGCGAATTCGCATATTGCTCCATGTAGCCGACGTAACCGTCGAGCTCGCCGAAGCGGCCCGCGGAGATCAGGTGCATGTCGGTCAGCCAGTCGGACAAGGTTCGCCGCACGCTCTCCGCACCGACACTGTCGCCGTGAACGACGAGGCCGAAATGCCGGCCGGCGAGATGACGCGGATAGGGCCATCCCTTCAGCTCCATCGCCTTGGCTTCGTCCGCCTTCTTGCCGTGCGTCGATGTCGGATCGGGATTGCCGCCGTCGGCACAGACCAGACGATCCATCATCGCCTTGAGACCGCCCGGGACGTGATACCAGTTCACCGGCGTCACGATCAGGATGCCGTGGGCCACGACCCAGAGCGGGTAGATCTCGTTCATCCAGTCGCCGGTCTGGCCCAGCGAATAGTTCGGATAGCAGCTGCACGGCCAATGGCAGAGCGGCATGGCGGTCGACACGCACGACTTGCAGGGATGGATGGTCCTGCCGAATTCAGACGTCAGGCGGGAGAGATCGAGGATGTCGACTTCATAGCCCATCTCCGCGAAAACCGGCTCGGCCAGCTTGACCATGCGCCAGGTCTTGGACATCTCGCCGGGACAGGTGTGCTCGCTGCGCGCCGAGCCGTTGATGATGAGGATGCGCGGCGTCACGTCGGCGTCGTCATGCTGCCGCTGCGCCTCCAGAATTGCGGCGCGCGCGGCGAGCCAGTCCACGGCCAGATCGTAATCGGGATCGGCGAAGCCCGCCCCCTTCCGCGTCACCGGCGCCTTGCGCGAATGGCTATAGGCATCCCAGGCGGCGCCGACGATGGTGTCGAGCTCGCGCTGGAGCGGCGCAAAGACCGGATCGACGAACTGACTCTTGTAGCGCCGTTCGAACGCCTCGCGCGACAGCCTGACGGGCGGCATCCCCTTGCGAACGTCCACGTCCGTCATGCTGGCTCCTCGATCGATCTGTGCAATCGACCAACCCCGAGGCGCTGTGCGCGGTTCCCAAAGCAGGCGCGGGCCGATCGAGGAAATCCCTATTCTCGCCAGAACTCCGCGAGCTCTTCCGCGGTCACGAGATCGACCTGACCGTGAAAGCGGGTGCGATACATCGTCATCAGCGCGTCGTGGCCGATGTCGGACGAGCTGCACAGCGCGTCCTCGACGATCACGACCCTGAAGCCGAGATCGACGGCGCTCAGCACCGTCGAGAGAACGCAGACATCGGTCTCCGCGCCCGTGATCACCACCGAACCGATGTCCTTTTCAACCAGCAGGGCCGCCAGGCGCGGATTGCTGAAGGCGGAGTAGGCCGGCTTGTCGACGATGCGGGCCGGCGGAACATAGCGCGCCAGCGCCGGCACGAGATCGAGCGCGGACGGCGGAAGATGATCGCGGGTTGCCTGGCGCCAGTGCTGGAAATAAGCCCGCCACCGTCCGGGGCGATCTTCCGGCTTCTGCGGCGTGATGAAGCGCGTGAAGATGGTTCTGTCCTGGTGGCGCGAGACGATCGACGCGATCGCCGGCAACACCTTCTCCATCCATGGTGTTTCCCAGAGACCTCCGGGCGCAAAGATGTTCTGCATGTCGATGCAGAGATGAACGGCGTGCCGGATTTCGCCGTCCGGCGACTTCGCCTCGCTCATCAGCGTTCCGTCCAGAGACCGAAACTGTCCCGCGCCGTGTAAGTCACGGCCTCGATCTTGTTGCCGTCGGGATCGCGCACGAAGGCGCCGTAGTAATTGGCGTTGTATTGTGCGCGGATGCCCGGCGCCCCCTCGTCACGGCCGCCATTCGCCATGGCCGCGCTGTGGAAGCGCCTCACAGTCTCCCGGTCGGGGGCTTGGAAGGCGATATGCACGCCGTTGCCTGCGCTGGCGGGTTCGCCATCCACCGGCGTCTCGAGGCTGAAGACGATATCGGATGCGCCGTAGTGGACGGCGCGGTCCGAGGATTTGAGAACGCGAAAGCCGATCAACGCCATCAGCGGATCGTAGAACGCGCGCGCCCGATGCACGTCGTTCGTTCCGACGGAGACGTGGTGGATCATCGGCTCGTGTCTCCCATCACAAGGCGCGCCCGAACTTCGGCAACCGCAAACGGCCGGGCGCGAGAAACAGCAGAGCTCCTTCCCGCGCCCCGTCAGGAAACCCGATGACTCAGCAATCCTTGTCGCTGGGAGCCGTCGCCGTCTTCGGCTGTTCGGCAGCCGTCGGCTGTCCCTGCATCTGACGCTGGGCGTCCTGCGAGGAGGTCGCCGTGCTCTCGCTCGCCTTGTTCATGGCTGACGTCGGCGGGTGCTCCTTGGCATTTGGCGAGGCGATGCCTGTCGTTCCCGTCGCCTGACCGGTGGTGGCCGGTCCCGAGCCGGCGTCGCGGTTGGCGGTGTTGCAGGGACCCGCCAGAGCGATGGTCGAGCTGACGGCCAGCATGGCGCCGACCAGCATTGATCTCCTAAGCATGACAATCTCCTTCCTGAACTGCCGGCTAATGCTTGACGGAGCCGGGTTCCGCCACTTTGCGATGTGTCGCGGGCTCGTTGGCCTAATCGCGCAGGGCATCGGCCGTTCCTCCAGCGATAGGAACTTGAAGGCCCGGTCTGGCTTCGAGGATATGGCTTCGATGAGGAATGGCGCGGGCCGGTAAGCCGCCGCCGCGGAACCGATCGGCTATTCCGTGAACGTGTCGGATGCTTCTTCGGCATTGTTGGCTGGATCGGACGAAAGCTCTCGCTCGGCCTCGCGCCAAAACTCGTCCTGCCGCCCTTCGGGCTTGCCGGCCAATTCCCAGAGCGCATGCGCCCGGCTCCGGATCTCCTCTTCCATCGGCTTCGCCATCTGAACTCTCTCCTGTCAGTTGGACTTGCCTGTCAGTTGGGCTTGGCAGGATGCGCCGTGCGCGGATGGCGGTCGTGCAGCAGCCGCGCCAGAGCTTCGCGGTCGCCGGCGTGGTCCTTCATCGCCGTCTCGAACAGCGCCTCCTGGATGTCACGCGGCATGTCGCCCCATACGTCCATGGCGGCTTGGCCCAGCAATCTGGCAAAGCGTTCGTCGACCATGTCGATGCTCCCTGTCCGGCCCACCAGCGAGCCCGGGGTAGGAACAACGTACGCGTGCCAGCGTTCCAAGGTCGCCATTTCAAAAAGGGAGACAATGAAGATGGGTCTTTTCACCAAGGACATAAAATCGATGGACGATTTGCTGATCCACGGCCTCCAGGACATCTATTACGCGGAGCAGCAGATCCTGAAAGCTCTGCCGAAGATGATCGACAAGGCGACCAATCGGGACCTAGTGACCGGCCTCAAGAATCACCTCGAAGAAACCAACAAGCAGGTCGAGCGGCTCCAGAAGGCCTTCGCGAAGCTCGGCAAGGAGCCGAGCGGGACGCAATGTCCGGCCATCGACGGCATCATCAAGGAAGCGGACGAGACCGCCGGCGAGATCGAGCACAAGGCCGTGCTGGACGCCGCCATCGTTGCGAATGCGCAGGCCGTCGAACACTACGAGATGTGCCGCTACGGCACGCTGATCGCATGGGCCGAGGAGCTCGGGCACGACGAAATCGTGCGCTTCCTGACGACGAACCTCAACGAAGAGAAGGCCGCCAACACCAAGCTGAACACGGTGGCCTTGCGCAAGGGCGTCAACGCCAAGGCGTCCAACGCCGCCTAGACGGATGCGACACCGCGCGGCTCCGCAAAGCGGCGGGGCCGCCGGGCCTGCGAGACATCTCCGTTAAATCACCCCGCTCTGCCGGAGCGCCGCGATCGCGGTCGCGTCATAGCCGAGCTCGCCCAGCACGAGGTCGGTGTGCTCGCCGAGCATCGGCGGGCGGCTCGCGATCTCGCCCGGCGTTTCCGACAGCCGGACGGCGGCGCGCGTCACCGGGGCGGGCTTCGGCAAGCCCGGATAGTCGATGTCCTGCATGAAGCCAGCGGCACGGATGTGCGGATGATCGAGCGCCTGTTGCGGGCTCAGCACAGGCCCGGTCGGAATCATCGCACTCCCCAGCGTATCGACGGCTTCCTGCGTGGTGCGCTCGGCGCACCAGCGCGCCATCCGTTCGCTGATGATGGGGCCGTTGTTACCGCGGCTGATGTCGTCGGCAAAACGCGGATCGTTCAGCCACTGCTCCTCCTCGCCCATCAGCCTCGCCCAGCGCTTGAACAGCGGATGCCCCGTGACCTGGCACAGCACCCAGCCGTCCCTGGTGCGGTAGATGTCGGCGGGCGCCGCGGTCTGGCCGAGATTGCCCGTCGGCACACGATTGACGTTGATGACGGCCTGCTCGATCAGCGTGGCGTTGGTGAAGGACAAGGCGGTGGCGAGCAGTGCGCCTTCGACGATTTGCCCGCGTCCGGACTTGCCGCGCTCGATCAGGGCTGCGAGCGTGCCGAACGCGCAATGCAGCGCGGTGCCGAAATCGACCCAGTTCACCGCGGCACGGTATGGCGGATCGCCGGTGCCGGTCATGTAGACCGAGCCCGACATGACCTGGCCGACACCGTCGAAGCCGACGCGGTCGGACCAGGGACCCGGTCCGCCGAATGCGGTCGCCGTCGTCAGGATGATGTCGGGCTTGATCACCTTCAGAGAGTCGTAATCGAGCTTCATCGCGCGCAGGGTCTGCGGCGGCAGATTGGCGACGACGACATCCGCGGTCGCGATCAGCCGGCGCATCACCTCCTGCCCCTCCGGCTTCATCGGATCGAGCGTGATGCACTTCTTGTTGCGGTTGACCTGGAGGAACAGCGCGCCTTCGCCGCCCTCGCCGACCGGCGCCACGAAGCGGTCCTCGCTGCCGTCGCGCTTTTCCACGCGGATCACCTCGGCGCCGAATTCGGCTAGCAGGGTCGCGCAATAGGGCCCCGCGATATAGCGCCCGAAATCGAGGACGCGCACGCCCTCCAAGACTCCTCCCATCGATCCCTTCCCTTCTCGTTTCTGCCAGATTACAGGGACTGGCTGCCACGGCAAGGCGGGGGCGGGCATGCTGCCCTGCTCTCAAGATGTGATCGGCGAGCAGTTTCGGCGGGCGGAAATTGTGCTCTAGAGTCTTATTTTGACGCGTTTTCTTTACGCGAACCGGTGTCCACTTCGCTTGAAAACGCTCTAGTATGCACCCGTCCGTCCTCAAGCCAGGGCTCATCCATGCCGCAACAATTCGACCGATCCGCAGAAGATCTCGGCAACGCCATCCATTTCGAGCACGTCAACATCCAGGTCCCGGACCAGCGCCTCGCCACGCTGTTCTACGTCACCGGGCTCGGGCTCACGCGCGATCCCTACCTGATGGTGTCCGACACCAACATGTGGATCAACGCCGGACGGAGCCAGTTTCATCTGCCTGATGGCAAGCCGCAGGTGCTGCGCGGCCATACCGGATTGGTGATCGAGGGGCGCGAGGCGCTGCTGGCGCGGCTCGCGTCAGTGGCGAAAAAGCTCGAGGGCACGGCGTTCGCGTTCACCGAGCACAATGACCATGTCGAGGCGATTTGTCCGTGGGGCAACCGCCTGCGCTGCTTTGAACCGGATGCCGCGCGCTTCGGGCGGATCGCACTCGGCATTCCCTATGTCGAGTTCGACGTGCCCATCGGCACTGCCAAGGCCATCTGCGCCTTCTATCCTGAAATCATGAACATGCCCGCGAGCCTGCGGAACGGCGACGGCACTGTTGCCGCCGTGAAGACGGGCCGCGACCAGGTTCTGCTGTTCCGCGAGACCGACCGGCCCCAGGGCGACTACGACGGCCACCATGTGCAGATGTACATCACCGATTTCTCCGGCCCGTACAAAAAGCTCCTGGCGCGCAACCTGATCTCCCGCGAGGACAATCAATACCAGTACCGGTTCTGCGACATCGTCGACCTCGACAGCGGCAGGCCGCTCTTCACCGTCGAGCACGAGGTCCGCAGCGCCACCCACCCGATGTTCATGCGCCCGATGGTCAATCGCAACCCGGCGGTCAACAACCGCAATTACGCGGCCGGCCACGACCAGTCGCTGTGGGCGATGGGTCCGGATCAATACGAGGGATAGGCGCTGGCTGGGGCGGGAGGGATCGAACCTCCGAATGGCGGAATCAAATCAGCTTGATTATTCTATGATTTCACGGCGCGTTGGAAAATGCGCGCAATTGCGCCCCAGCAAGATCAATAGCTTGGCAGTTGTTTCCAAATGAAGGGCGGCCTGCGCGACTTGAGCCAGTCCTCAACCTTTCCGCAGTTTGCGCGAACGAGAGGACGGTCTCGGCGAAGTTAATCTTTTGAGGTGTCGGAACGAGGCGGCGCCGGACGTCTTCACGGATATCGGCTCTAACCAGAGGTCACCCCATGGATAGTTCCATCCTGAAGGCTGCATCCGAACTTGCTCGTACGAACAAGGCGCATTTTCCCAACGAAACCGCCGATTATCGCCGCGCGCGGCAAGACCTCCTGACGGAGGAAATCGAGCTGCGTCGTCACATTGAGCGTGTCGCTGAGCAGCGCCGGGCGCTGCCGCTCGGCGGCGAGGTGAAGAAAAACTACGTGTTCGAAGGCGAGAACGGCAAAGCCAATTTCGCTGATTTGTTCGACGGCAAGCAGACGCTCGCGATCTACAGCTACATGTTCGGGCCGCAGCGGCAGACGCCATGTCCAATGTGCACCTCCTTCATGAGCACATGGGAGCACAAATTGCCTGACATCGAGCAGCGCATCGGATTCGTCTTCATCGCGCGGTCGCCGATCGCGCGATTGATCGAGGCAAAGAAAGCGCGCGGCTGGACACGGCACAAGGTCTTCTCTGACGTCTCCGGCGACTACACGCGCGACTACGTCAGCGCGGAGGATGCCGACGTGCCCGGCTACAGCGTGTTCACGCAGCGCGACGGCTCGATCCGGCATTTTTGGTCCGGCGAGATGAGCGGCACGATGGCCGACCCCCACCAGGATCCGCGCGGCGCGCCCGACATGGATCCGCTCTGGACCATTCTCGACACCACGCCAGAAGGGCGCGGCACTGACTGGTATCCAAAACTCGCTTACTGAGCGCTCCTGCTATGACTGACAATGCGTGGCGGCGGCTTCGTGGGCATGGACCGATGACGGTCACAGGTCCTTTTCGGCGAGTTCGCGAAACTCGTCAGGAACCGAACGAAAGATACCGAGCGCCACCGAGCCATACCCAATGGCGTCCCATCCAAAGCGATCACGGATCTTGTCAACGGCACGGTCGGCCGCCCAACGCGCCAAGCCTATCCTGCTGCCGGGGCGACAGGGTTCGTCGGGAAGCCCAAGCGGAAGTTCCAGCTCCAGATCCCAGTCCTCCTCGAGGTGCGAGACGGAGATGGCGAGGAGCGAAATGGTCTTCTCATCAGGGTGATCTGCGAGGACGGCACGCACCAGGTCCTCGGCAAGCGCGGCAAGGGTCACAGTCGCCGAGATTGGTGCGTCGAGTGTTACCGAGCGCGTAGCGGACTTCAGATTGGCGAAGCGAACACGGACCGTCACGGTTCGGCCCGGCCTCGCCTTGGCCCGCAGCCGGGTGCTGATCCGATCCGCAAGATGAAGCAGGGTCGGGCGAAAAAATTGCTCTTGGGCAGGCTTCCTGCCGAGCGCCGATTGCGCTCCTGCCGATTGGGCTCGGCGGTGAGCTTTGATTTGCCGTGGATCACGATTCCACGCCAGCGCTGCAAGTTTCTCCCCCGCGGCGGGACCGAGTAACCGCTCGAGCGACCGCCCCGGCGTCGTCGCCAACTGCCCGATCGTCAGCACCTGCATCTCGGCCAGCCGTGCCTTCGTGACGGGTCCCACTCCCCACATCAGTTCGACGGGCAGATGGTGAAGGAATTGCAGCTCGGTGTCAGGATCGACAATCACCAGCCCATCGGGCTTGGCCACTTGCGACGCAATCTTTGCAAGATGCTTGGTGCGAGCCACGCCGACCGAAATCGGAAGGCCGATCTCGGCCCGCACGCGTTGACGGATTGTCCTCGCAATTTCATCAGGTGGGCCGAAGAGATGGGTACAGCCGGCAACGTCGGCGAAGGCCTCGTCGATGGAAATACGCTCCACGAGTGGTGTGAAATCGCCGATCACCTTGATGGCGGCATCGCCCAATCGTTGGTACTCCTTGTAATGCCCGCTCACAAAAGTGAGTTGCGGACAGAGCTCGCGCGCTCGCCGTCCCGGCATCCCTCCGCGGACTCCGAAGGCCCTCGCTTCGTAGGAAGCCGCAAGCACGACGCCACCACCGACGGCGATGGGTTTGCCGCGCAACGACGGATCAAGCAGCTGCTCTACCGAAGCATAGAAGGCATCAAGGTCAGCATGAAGAATGGTGGCTGTCGCTGCCATCCGACCATTCGCCCATGACGTTCGAGGACCCAGAACATAATGAGAACACTGGCGGCACGAGTCAAGCGGATCTGTCGATTGATCGGCCTGATATCGGCCTCGACAGAAATCGGGGTCGGACATCAGGCGCGCGCGAGCCTATTCAGCAGTTAGTCCAAGTTGCTTGACGGCCATCCTGGATATCTCTGCCGGATCGCGAACACCCTTGGCGCCAATCTCAATTACCTTTCTTGCGACCAGGTCAGCAAGGGGATCATCCCGGCGATCAATCAAGCTCAGCGAATGCAGTGCGTGGTCGAATGCGCGGGTCAAGATCTCTATTTCGTCCGTCTCCAGCTTGGTGTCTTGCAGCAAGCGTCTGATCGGCATCGCTCAATCCCCTATGCCAACCCAAGTTGTAGCACAGGAACATTGCAGGGAACATCATACCGACAGCGCCAATTCCATGAGTCCTTTGCGACGATGGCCTTGCCCAAGGCGTGTGATTTCGCGGGAAAATCAAAGGTCATTCCAACAAACGTACCCGTTCAACCTGGATTGAACCCGCAATAGGTTTTCGCTTTGTCGGAATGGTGTAGGTGGGGGCGATGGTTCAGCTCGACGTCGAGGATGGCCGCGAGGACGGCCGCCCCTTCACGCATGTCGGCAAGCTTCGGCGATTTGTAGACCGAGAGCGCGTAGGCGCCAGCAAACTCGATGAGGAACAGGTAGTCCTAGCAAGGTAATGACGAAACGCCGCTTCGGGAGCGAACCATCTACCCGTCCGTGAAGGGATGCTCGGTGTAGGCCCGCCACTCAGCGGATGCTTCTGTCTTTAGACGCTCGAAGAAACTCACGATCTTTTTCGCCTGGCTTGCTTTCCCGTGAACGCCGTTGGCTCGCTACCGATAGCGCGTTGCACGATGACCCAATTCGCTTGCCATCGGTGGCCGGGACAACGCGCACGAAGCGTAACGAACGTGGTCGAATTCCACGGAAAGTCGATCCCGCCCGCAACGTCAACGGCATGGTCGAAAGCTTGCAACGCAGACAGCGTTCATCCGCTCAATTCGCATTTTGATAAGTCGAGCGACGTTCAACGCGCAACGACTTTCGTCTTCCTCCGACCAAAAGCGAAACCAGCACAGAATCTCCAAATGCGAGGCAAACAAGAATTTCCAAATGCGCTGGAAATTCCGCCTTGAGCAAAGCTGCTTTCGCAACAAAATCAGCGCGTCGGGTCTGGCTGGGGCGGGAGGGATCGAACCTCCGAATGGCGGAATCAAAATCCGCTGCCTTACCGCTTGGCTACGCCCCAACAGGCGACCAGGGAACGGGGCGGAAGAACTGGCTACCGCAGATTCCCTCAGGTCGCAGCCGGTCTATAGGGAGAGCAGCGGCATTTCAACCGCCTGGAGGGCCAAAATACCACGGGCGCCGGCCCGGGACGCGCCACTCCTTATTATAGGCCCCGGCAGGGGGCCGGTGCGGTCCCGTATCGCGGCCATTGAGACCTCCCCCGTTTCATGGGAATACGGCGCCAATATTGTCCACGGGAGTGAGCCATGACCTACCGCGCGCCGATCTCTGACATGCTGCTGTCGCTCAACCATGGTGCGGGCCTCAAGGCCGCCGTGGAAGCCGGTCATTACGGCGATTTCGACGGCGACATCGTGGCCGCCGTGCTGGAGGAAGCCGGCAAGTTCGCTTCGGACGTGCTGGCACCGCTCAACAAGGTCGGCGACGAGCACGGCATCAAGCTCGATGACGGCAAGGTCACGACCGCACCGGGCTGGCCGGATGCCTACAAGCGCTGGACCGAGGGCGGCTGGAATGCAGTGTCGGGCCCGGAAGGTTTCGGCGGCCAGGGCCTGCCGGTCGCGATCAACGCGGCCTGCACCGAGATATGGAGCGCCTCCAATGTCGCCTTCGGGCTCTGCCCGCTGTTGACGGCGTCGGCGATGGAGGCGCTGGACGCGCATGGCAGTGACGAGCTGAAAAAGATCTATCTCGAAAAGCTCGTCTCCGGCGAATGGACCGGTACGATGCAGCTCACCGAGCCGCAGGCCGGCTCCGACGTCGGCGCGCTGCGCACCCGCGCCGAGAAGCAGGCCGACGGCACCTATCGCATCAAGGGGACGAAGATCTTCATCACCTATGGCGAGCACGACATGACCGACAACATCGTGCATTTCGTGCTGGCACGCCTGCCCGACGCGCCCGCCGGCACCAAGGGAATCTCGCTGTTCCTCGTGCCGAAATTCATGGTCAATGAAGACGGCTCGCTTGGCGCGCGTAACGACATTTTTGCCAGCGGCGTCGAGCACAAGCTCGGCATGCACGCCTCGCCGACCTGCACCATGACCATGGGCGACCATGGCGGCGCGATCGGCTTCCTGGTCGGCGAAGAGAACCAGGGCATGCGCTGCATGTTCACGATGATGAACCAGGCCCGCCTCGGCGTCGGCCTCGAAGGCGTCGGCGTCGCCGATCGCGCTTATCAGCAGGCCCTCGCCTATGCGCAGGAACGCAAGCAGGGCCGCGCGGTCGGCAAGACCGGCGACGGCTCGGACGCGATCTTCGTGCATCCCGACGTCAAGCGCATGCTGATGCGGATGCGGGCGCAGACCGCGGCCGCGCGCACCATCTGCTATGCGACCGCGGTCGCGATCGACGTCTCGACGCGCGCCAAGGATCCCAAAGTTCGCGCCGATGCGGCCTCGCGCGCAGCGCTGTTGACGCCGATGGCCAAGGGCTATTCCACCGACATCGGCAACGAGGTCGCCTATCTCGGCGTTCAGATCCATGGCGGCATGGGCTTCATCGAGGAGACCGGCGCCGCGCAGCATTATCGTGATGCGCGCATCACCGCGATCTACGAAGGCACCAACGGCATCCAGGCGATCGACCTCGTCACGCGCAAGCTCGCGGCCAACGGCGGCGCTGCGGTGTGGACGCTGCTCGACGAGCTCGCCGCGACCGTCAGCCAGGTCGAAGCCTCCAACGACCCCGCTTTCGGCACCACGGGCGTGAAACTGCGCGAGGCGCTGCAGGCGCTGACCCGTACCAGCAAATGGCTGCTGGAGCGCGTCGCGTCCGCGCCGAACGAGGCGCTGGCCGGCGCGACGCCGTACCTCCAGCAGTTCGGCGCGACGCTCGGCGGCTGCATGCTGGCCTCCGAAGCGCTCGCCGCCAAGGCCGACGGCAACACGGACGCCGCGCGCTACGTCTCGCTGGTGCGCTTCTTCGCCGAGAACATCGCTGTACAGGCCGGCGCGCTGGAGCGCACCGTGACGGAGAGCGCGGAGTCGGTCGCGGCGGCGGATGCGGTGCTGTTGTAGACTGCGCACTGCTGCGTTGTAACGGGAGGTCTCCCCTCCCCATCACTGTCATTCCCCGCGAAGGCGGGGAATCCAGTACGCTGCGGCTTCTCGATAAATCACTGACGTCTCGGATTACTGGATCGTCCGCCTTCGCGGACGATGACACCGAATCCGGGGCACGCTCCTCCCGACTCTCAGCCCGCCGACACGCCTTCGCGCGTCGTCTGTCCGCTTCGCCCCGGCCGCCACAGCACGATTCCCGCCGCGACGAGATCGAGCACCACGCACATCGCAAACGCGCTCGTGTAGTTGCCGGTGAAACTGCGCGCCAGGCCGACGATGCCGGGGCCGAAGGCGCTGACGATGCCGCTGATCGACGTGCCCAATCCCATCGCGGCGGCGAAGGCGGCGGCCCCGATCTCGCGCTGGATGATCAAGGGCGGGAACGTGATCATGTTGCCGATCGAGAAGCCGTAGACGGCGCAGGATGCGAGCAGCACCGTCGGGCTCGTGCTTTGGAGAAGCACGAAGAGAGCCGCGGCCTGGCTCGTCATCGACGCCGCACAGGCGAGCCGCGGATCGAGCCGGTCGACGAACAGGCCGAGCGACAGGCGGCCGGCCACCGCCATCGCCGCCATGATGGTGACGGCGAGACCGGCGCTGGCACGCCCGATCAGCGGTTCGAGAAACGTCACCTGATGGATGATGAATCCCATCTGCGCCAGCAGCGCGATCGCGATCGGCAGCACCATGGTCCAGAATGCCGCATTGGCGAGCAGCGTCTTGCGGGCGACGCCGGAGGAGGAACGGCCACCCGCTGCAGCCGACATTTGCGTCGGCCAGCCGATGAAGAAGACAACCACCGGCAATACCAGCACCACCATCGCCATGGTGGCGGCTAGCATGGCGGACCGGAAGCCGATGCTGCCGGTCAGCGACAACAACAGCGGGACGAGGACGATGCCGCCGCAGGTCGCGCCGTTATAGGCGAGGCTGAGCGCGAGCCCGCGGCGCCGGTCGAACCAGGAGTTCAGCACGGTTGCGATCACCACGGTGCCCATGCCGGTCCAGCCGACCGACATCAGCGCATAGGCGAGATAGAGCTGCCAGGGCGTCTGCATCAGCGCCAACAGCACCGTCGACGCGCCGAGCGCCGACAGGCCGCACAGGATCAGCGACCGCAGCCCGATGCGGGCGAGCAGATCGTCGGTGAAGATGACGAGCACGGAGGTCAGGAGAAACGAGCAGGTGCTGGCCGCGGAGACCAGCGTGCCCGGCCAGCCATGGACGCGCTGCAGCTCGGCGAGATAGACGCCCTGGCCGTAAAGGCCGAAGCCGAACATGAAGAAGGCCATCAGGAAACAGGCCAGCACGACGCGCCAGCCGCGATAATGCAGCGAGGATTCGTCAACGCCCGCTGCGGCAATCATCAATGAAGCAATCGGCCAAGGGAAACGGCATGCGGCAATCGTGCCCCACAACCACCGGTTTTTCAAATGAAACATTGTAGCCATTTGTTGCAATGCGCAACTGCATGTGCGAAGCGATACAACCGGAATGATCCGGCGCGGCACGATTCCCGAACGGAAGAGACTGTGACGCCATGCGACGGGCTCTCGAAAAGACCGGTCGGACGGATTGGCATGCCTGAAAGATGATGTAGGCTGAAGTTTCAAGGACTCGCCAGCAGCGCCGCGGCGAGCGCAGGGGGTTTTCATGCCGAATGGCAATATCGTCGTGACCGAGGAGCGCGGAACGCGCGTCATCACCCTGCGCCGCCCGAGCAAGAAGAACGCGATCACGCAGGACATGTATCGCGAGATGAGCCGCGCGATCGACACCGCGCAGAACAATCCCGATATCCGCTGCATGATCATCACCGGCGGCTCCGGCGTGTTCACCGCCGGCGACGACATCGACGACTTCATGCAGGCCGATTCGAATTCCGAGACGCTGTCGGACGGCGCAAGATTCCTCTACTCGCTCGCCCTCAACGTCAAGCCGATCATCGCGGCCGTGGACGGCGCATCGATCGGCATGGGCACCGTGATGCTGTTCCACTGCGACTATGTGCTCGCCTCGAACGCTGCGACATTCTCGGCGCCCTATATCCACCTCGGGCTCGTTCCGGTCGGCGCAGCCAGCCTGCTGATGCCGAACACGATGGGGTATCAGCGCGCCTTCGCGATGCTGGTGATGGGGCGGACCTTTACCGCCGCGGAGGCCCACGCGGCCGGCTTCGTCAACACCGTGGTCTCGCCGGGACATACCGAGGTCGAGGCGCGCAAGGTGGCGCGCGACATCTGCCGGCTTCCGGCCGATGCGGTCGCGGCCTCGCGCAAGCTGCTGCGCGCCCCGCCCGAAGAGCTCACCCGCCGCATCGACCAGGAAGGCCATCTGTTCGGCGAGCGTCTGAAATCGGACGAAGCGATTGCGGCGTTCAACGCGTTCGCGAACCGGAAGAAGCGGTAGCAAGCTCTGTCTGCGAGCCCGGTATCGTAGGGTGGGCAAAGGCGCACTTGCGCCGTGCCCACGATCTCTCTCGACCGCAAAAACTGCGTGGGCACGCTTCGCTTTGCCCACCCTACGATACTGTGGTCGGGGATAGAATCCTCGTCCTACCGCGGCAGGTTCACGACAATGCTTCGTGAAATCTTCGCGCGGAACGACTAATGTTGTTCCATGCGATACCGATCCATCCTTGCCGCACTCGCGCTGACCTGCACCCTCCCCGCCTCAGCCCAGACCACAGCGCCGGTCGAGCTGCGCATTCTGGCGATCAACGATTTCCACGGCAATCTGCGACCGCCGCCGGGCGGCATCCGGATCAACGACCCCGAGGACAAGACCAAGAAGGTGATGGTGGCGGCGGGCGGCGCCGAATACATGGCGACGCTGGTGAAGCAGCTGCGCGAGGGGCACAAGAACACGATCTTCGTCGCCGCCGGCGACCTGATCGGCGCGAGCCCGTTTTTGTCGGCGATGTTTCACGACGAGCCGTCGGTCGAGGCGCTCTCGATGATGGGGCTCGCGATCACCTCGGTCGGCAATCACGAGTTCGACGAGGGCAAGACCGAGCTCCTGCGGATGCAGAACGGCGGCTGCCACCCGGTCGACGGCTGCCAGGGGCCGCATCCTTTCACGGGCGCGAAATTCCGCTATCTCGCAGCCTCCACCGTGGAGACCGCGACGGGCAAGAGCGTGCTGCCGCCCTACGAGATCAGGGAGTTCGAGGGCATTCCCGTCGCCTTCATCGGGCTGACCTTGAAAGAGACCGCGGGCATCGTCTCACCCGCTGGTATCGCCGGGCTCGAATTCCGCGACGAAGCCGAAACGGTGAACGCGCTGGTGCCGCAGCTGAAGGCGCGCGGCGTCGAGGCGATCGTCGTGCTGATCCACCAGGGCGGCGAACCCGCCGGCGACTACAACGACTGCCCGGCCATTACCGGGCCGATCGTCGATATCGTCAAAAAATTCGACCGCGCCGTCGACGTCGTCGTCAGCGGCCACACCCACCGCGCCTATGTCTGCGATATCGACGGGCGGCTCGTCACCAGCGGCGACAAATACGGCACGCTGGTCACCGCGATCGACCTCAAGCTCGATCCTGTGACACGCGACATCGTCGGCGCCAGGGCCGAGAACGTCATCGTCGCCAATGCCTCGCTGGCGAAAGACCCCGAGCAGACGGCATTGATCGACGCCTATGACAAGCTGTCGGCGCCGATCGCCAATCGCCCGGCCGGATCGGTGACGCAGACGCTGTCGCGCGTGCCGAACGAGGCCGGCGAAAGCGCGCTCGGCGACGTCATCGCCGACGCGCAGCTCGCCGCGACCAGGGACGCCAAGGATGGCAGCGCTGTCATCGCGCTCACCAATCCAGGCGGCATCCGCACCGACGTCATCCCGAAGGAGAACGGCGCGGTGTCGTTCGGCGAGTTGTTCGCGAGCCAGCCGTTCCGCAACCGCCTCGTCACGATGACGCTGACGGGCCGCCAGCTCAAGGACATGCTGGAGCAGCAATGGCTCGATCCGAAGCGCCCGCGGATTCTCCAGGTCTCGAATGGATTCAGCTACACCTGGGATGCGACGAAGCCATTCGGCGAGCGCGTCATGCCCGACAAGATGACGCTCAACGGCAGGCCGATCGAGCCTGGAAGCGGCTACCGCATCACCGTCAACGATTACCTCGCCGTCGGCGGCGACGGCTTCACGGTCGCCAAGCAGGGCACGGCGCCGCAATATGGCGGCTACGACGCGGATGCACTGTTCGCGTTCTTCCGGGCGCACGGGCCGATCGGTCCGCTACCGCTGACCCGCATCCTGCGCGTGAATTGATCTGGATCAAACGGGCCGCGCCGGGCCACCCTTTGCCATTCCCGTGGGAACGCATAGATTGGGTTTTGCATTGCGTTTTGACGCCGGATGCGCCAACGACGTCGAGAGCCCGTATCCTGTGAGGCCGACCTGATGAGCACGCTTCTCCTCTCCCACAAGGCCTGCCTCGACCACGTCACGCCGCCGGGACACCCTGAACGACCGGACCGCCTGCGCGCGGTGGAAGAAGCGCTGTCGCATGAGCGCTTCCAGTTCCTGGCGCGCGACCTGGCGCCGGAGGGCGACCTCGATCTCGTCACGCTGTGCCACAACGAGCATTACGTCACCGAGCTGCGCCACATCGCGCCGGCCAGCGGTCAGGTTTATATCGACGGCGACACCTCGATGTCTCCGGGCACGTGGGAAGCGGTGATGCGCGGCGTCGGCGGCGCGGTGGCAGCGGCCGAAGCGGTGATGAACGGCGAGCACCGCAACGCCTTCGTCGCGGTGCGCCCGCCCGGCCATCACGCCGAGATCGGCAAGCCGATGGGCTTCTGCTTCTTCGACAATGTCGCGATCGCCGCGCGCCACGCGCAGCGCAAATACGGCATCAATCGTGCGGCCATCGTCGATTTCGACGTCCATCACGGCAACGGCACGCAGGACATCTTCTGGTCGGACCCGACCGTGATGTACTGCTCGACACACCAGATGCCGCTGTTTCCGGGCACCGGCGCGAAGGGCGAGCGCGGCGACCACGACACCATCGTCAACGCGCCGCTCGCCTCCGAAGACGGCGGCCCGGAATTCCGCTCCGCGTTCGAGAATCTGATCCTGCCGCAGCTCGAAAAATTCAGCCCCGAGCTGCTCATCATCTCCGCGGGCTTCGATGCACATTACCGCGATCCGCTGGCCTCGCTGAATTTGCGCGCGGAGGATTATACCTGGGTGACGCGCAAGCTGATGGACCTCGCCGACAAGACCGCCGGAGGCCGCGTTGTTTCTGTGCTCGAGGGCGGCTATGACCTGCAAGGACTGAAAGAATCTGTTACGGCGCATGTCGGCGCCCTGATGGGCGCCTGAGGATCTCGCCACATTAAGCCCGCAAAACGCGCCTTCTCTCCAGGGAATGCGAATCGGGCAATCGGAAACGGATATGGCCGAAAATACCCAAGTCGACGTCACCAGGCTCACCTTCGAACGCGCGATCGAGGAGCTCGAAACGATCGTGAAGCGGCTCGAGGACGGCAAGGTGCCGCTCGAGGAATCCGTGACGATCTACGAGCGCGGCGAGGCGTTGAAGCGCCGCTGCGAGGAACTGCTGCGCCAGGCCGAGGCGCGCGTCGACAAGATCACCACCGATGCCAGCGGGCAGCCCACCGGCACCGCCCCGCTCGACGTGCAGTAGGCCGGCCGGCAAAGCCCCCGCCTCAAGCTTCAGGCGCCTGCATTTTTTCATGATCGCACGCCGCGCTTCCCACTGATGGGACCAGATGGCCCGCGGTCAAGAGCGCGGAACTCGGCTCGCGCGGATCTCACCCCTCCGAATCCGTGCGAAATGGCCCTCCTCTCGCCCAAAATCCCGCCGAGGAACCGGGCAAGGGTGGAACCCGCACCCCGGCGCCACGGTTAACCACTCTGGCCCGCGGGGTGCATGTGCATGGCCGTCATCGGCCCGGCGGGTTGGCTTTGGCCCAAGCTTTGGTGTAAAGCTGCGCGGAGTGTGGCTTTTTGTAAGCCTTGCGTGGGCACCGATTGCCGACGGCAAGCGCTTCAAACTGCTAATGAAATTGGCTGGGACGGACGAAGCCGATCTACGTGACAGGGATCACAGAGACTGAACCGGAGCGCACTTAAGCTCACCTAAGCTTGAAGACGGGGCTTTGCCCCATGCAGGTGGCTCCGACGGTTTAAGGACTCGCGCTGCGCCGATATTGTGCAAACCCATCGCGCACCGGAACGACCTTCCGGCGCTGACAAATTGGAAATCGCCGTGAACGCATACAGTAAAACGCCGCTTCTCGACACCATTCGGACACCGGATGACCTACGCAAGCTCAAGATCGAGCAAGTTCGCCAGGTCGCCGACGAGCTGCGGCAGGAGACCATCGATGCCGTCTCGGTGACCGGCGGTCACTTCGGCGCGGGTCTCGGCGTGGTCGAGCTCACCACCGCGATCCATTACGTCTTCGACACGCCGCGCGACCGGCTGATCTGGGACGTCGGCCATCAGGCCTATCCGCACAAGATCCTCACCGGCCGGCGCGACCGCATCCGCACGCTGCGCACCGGCGGCGGCCTGTCCGGCTTCACCAAGCGCAGCGAGAGCGATTACGATCCGTTCGGCGCGGCGCATTCCTCGACCTCGATCTCCGCCGGCCTCGGCATGGCCGTCGCGCGCGACCTCTCCGGCGGCAAGAACAACGTTATCGCCGTGATCGGTGACGGCGCGATGTCGGCGGGCATGGCCTATGAAGCCATGAACAACGCCGGCGCGATGAACTCGCGCCTGATCGTCATCCTCAACGACAACGACATGTCGATCGCGCCGCCCGTCGGCGCCATGAGCGCCTATCTGTCGCGCCTCTACTCCGGCAAGACCTATCGTACGCTGCGCGATGCGGCCAAGCAGATCAACAAGCGCCTGCCCAAGATCATCGCCAACCGCGCCAACCGCGTCGAGGAATATTCCCGCGGCTTCATGATGGACGGCGGCACGCTGTTCGAGGAGCTCGGCTTCTATTACGTCGGCCCGATCGACGGCCACAATCTCGACCATCTGCTGCCCGTGCTGAAGAACGTCCGTGACATGGAGACCGGCCCGATCCTGGTCCACGTCGTGACGCAGAAGGGCAAAGGCTACGGCCCGGCGGAAGCTTCCGCCGACAAGTACCACGCCGTCGTCAAGTTCGACGTCGCCACCGGCACCCAGGCGAAGGCAAAGCCGAACGCGCCGGCCTACCAGAACGTGTTCGGCCAGAGCCTCGTCAAGGAAGCCGAGAAGGACGACAAGATCGTCGCCATCACCGCGGCGATGCCGTCGGGCACCGGCGTCGACATCTTCAACAAGGCCTTCCCGGACCGCACCTTCGACGTCGGCATCGCCGAGCAGCACGCGGTGACCTTCGCCGCCGGTCTTGCGACCGAAGGCTACAAGCCGTTCTGCGCGATCTACTCGACCTTCCTGCAGCGCGGCTACGACCAGATCGTCCATGACGTCGCGATCCAGAACCTGCCCGTGCGCTTCGCCATCGACCGCGCCGGCCTCGTCGGCGCAGACGGTGCGACCCACGCCGGCTCGTTCGACAACGCCTATCTCGGCTGTCTGCCGAACATGGTGATCATGGCGGCGGCGGATGAGGCCGAGCTCGTGCACATGGTGGCAACCCAGGTCGCGATCAACGACCGTCCGAGCTCGCTGCGCTATCCGCGCGGCGAAGGCCGCGGCATCGAGATGCCCGAGGTCGGCATTCCGCTCGAGGTCGGCAAGGGCCGCATGATCCGCCAGGGCAGCAAGATCGCCCTGCTCTCCTTCGGCACCCGCCTCGCCGAATGCGAGAAGGCGGCCGACGAGCTCGCCGCCCACGGCCTCTCGACCTCGATCGCGGACGCGCGCTTCATGAAGCCGCTCGACACCGAGCTGGTGCTCAAGCTCGCCCGTGACCACGACGTCCTGATCACGGTCGAGGAAGGCTCGGTCGGCGGTTTCGGCTCGCATGTCGCGCAGTTCCTGACCGATCAGGGCGCGCTCGACACCGGCATGCTCAAGTTCCGCACCATGGTGCTGCCCGACGTGTTCCAGGACCACGACACCCCGGCCGCGATGTACGCCCGCGCCGGTCTCGACGCCAAGGGCATCGTCGCCAAGGTGTTCGAGGCCCTCGGCAAGGACGTGAAGGCCGAGACGGTCAAGCTCGCCTGAGCTGTTCACCTCTCCCGCTTGCGGGAGAGGTCGCGCCGAAGGCGCGGGTGAGGGCTCTCTCCTCTCTGGGGGGCTCTTCGTCGCCGGGATACCCTCTTCCCAACCCTCCCCCGCAAGCGGGGAGGGAGAGCAGCTCTCGCCGCGGCTCGCAGCTCGCCCAAGATCTCCGAAGTGGTCATCCATGAAAATCTATCTGGCAGGTCCCGACGTGTTCCTGCCGGATGCGGTTGAGATCGGCCGGCGCAAGGTCGATATCTGCACCGCGCACGGACTCACCGGCCTCTATCCCCTCGACAACGCGATCGACCTCACCGCGCCCGATGCCTCGCGGCAGATCTTCTGCGGCAACGAGGCGATGATGGATGCGGCCGACGCGATCATCGCGAACCTCACCCCGTTCCGCGGCGCCGGCGCCGATCCCGGCACGGTCTACGAACTCGGCTACATGGCCGGGCGACGCAAGTTCTGCCTCGCTTATTCCAACGACGGCGCCGCCTATGCCGACCGCCTCGGTCGCTTCATGGACGTGACGTCCGAAGGCGGACGGCTGGTCGATGCGCAGGGGCTGACGGTCGAGGATTTCGGCCTCGTCGACAACCTCATGATGATCCATGCGCTGGAGCTGCACGGCTGCCCGCTGGTGACGCCGGCCACGATGCCGATCGACGTCTGGCACGATCTGGCTGCGTTCGAGGCTTGCGTCCGGATGGCAGCCGCGCGATTGATCGCTACATAAGCGCGATCGGTAGCTTCCGGAGAGATGATGCCCCCTGCCCGCAAGCGCGCGGATGTTCTGCTGGTCGAGCGCGGCCTGTTCGAGAGCCGGGCGCGGGCGCGCGCGGCCATCGAGGCCGGCCTCGTCACGGCCGACGACAAGCAGGTCGCCAAACCGTCGGAGACGATCGCCGAGGACGCGGTGATCCAGGCTGAGCCCGCGCACCCCTACGTCTCGCGCGGCGGCGTCAAGCTCGCCGGCGCGCTGGAACGCTACCCGATCGAGATCGAGGACCATGTCTGCCTCGACGTCGGCGCCTCCACCGGCGGCTTCACCGAGGTGCTGCTGGCGAACGGCGCGAGCCTGGTGTTCGCGATCGATGTCGGCACCAGCCAGCTGCATCCCTCGCTGCGCGGGCATGCCAGGATCGTGTCGATGGAGGAGACAGATATCCGCAGCTACGACGGCAAGCGGCTGCCGGCGCGGCCCGACGTCGTCGTCATCGACGTCAGCTTCATCTCGCTCAAGACAGTGCTGCCCGTGGCGCTGTCGCTGGCCGCGGCGCCGATGAGCCTGCTGGCGCTGATCAAGCCGCAATTCGAGGCGGATCGGAAGCACAACAAGAAGGGCATCATCCGCGACGCCGCCGTGCACAAGGAGATCTGCGACGACATCGCAGCCTTCGCGACGTCACTCGGCTGCACCGATATCGCGGTGTTTCCCTCCTCGATTGCCGGCGGCGACGGCAATATCGAATTCTTCCTGGGCGCGCATCGTGGTTGAGCGCGTGACCATCGATCACGTCGGCCATCGCGGCGACGGCGTCTCGCTCACGACAGGCGAGGCGATCTACGTGCCCTACACGCTTGGCGGCGAGACCGTCGAGGTCGATCACGTCGCCGGCCATCATCCCGATCGGCGCAAGCTGCTCGCGGTCGATGTCGCCAGCCCGGAGCGCGTCGAACCGTTCTGTCCGCATTTCGGCGTCTGTGGCGGCTGCGCGATCCAGCACTGGGCGGCGGAGCCGTATCATGCCTGGAAGCGCGGCATCGTGGTCGAGACGCTGGCGCAGGCCGGCATCGAGTGCGAGGTGGCGCCGCTGGTCGACGCCCATGGCGCCGGCCGAAGGCGCGTCACGCTGCACGGCCGGTTCGGCACGCATGACATCCTCAAGGTCGGCTTCTCGGCGGCGAGCTCGCACGACGTGATCCCGATCCATCGCTGCCCGATCCTCGATCCCGCGCTCGAGGGCGCGCTCGATGCCGCCTGGGCGCTGGCCGAGCCGCTGACGTCCAAGATGCCGGTGACGAAGCCGCTCGACATTCAGGTCACCGCCACCGCCAACGGCCTCGACGTCGACGTGCGCGGCTCCGGCCCGCTGCCGACGCCGCTGGTCACGGCGCTGTCGCGCGTCGCCGAGCAGCATCGCCTCGCACGGCTGACGCGGCATGGCGAGCTGGTGCTGCAACGCCTGTCGCCGACGGTGAAGATGGGCCGCACCGAAGTGACGCTGCCGCCGGGCTCGTTCCTGCAGGCGACGGTGGCGGGCGAAGAGACGCTTGCCGCGCTCGTCGCCGAACGCGTCGGCAAGGCCAAGGAGGTGCTCGACCTCTTCTGCGGCGTCGGCCCGTTTGCGCTACGGCTTGCGGAGAAGGCTCGCGTCACTGCTTATGACAACGATTCTGGCGCGGTCGCGGCGCTTGCGAAAGCTGCGCGCACGCCGGGACTCAAACCAATCAAGGCCGAGCCGCGCGATCTGTTCCGCCGTCCCCTGGTGCCGCCGGAGCTGCGCGATTTCGACGCCGTCGTGTTCGATCCCCCACGCCAAGGCGCACAGGCGCAGGCGCTGAAGCTCGCCGCGAGCAAAGTGCCCGTGGTGATCGCGGTGTCCTGCAACGTCGCGACGTTTGCGCGCGATGCGCGCCTGCTGATCGATGGCGGCTACAAGATCGACAGCGTCGTGCCGGTCGACCAGTTCCGCCACACGCCGCATGTGGAATTGGTGGCGCGGTTTACCCGATAGGCTCTCGGCGTCCCCAGGGCCGCCTCGACCGCGAGTCCTGAATTGATCCAGCCTTGATTCCGGTCAATCGCTCCGGTGTCCGTCGGCACTAAAAGCGTCCTGTGCCGTGGGCAGGAGCGGATATTTGTGGTTGACCGACGACAGTTCATCGCGGCCGCGCTTGGGTTTTCCGCGGCTGCCGTCAGCGGCCTCCCGGCCGAAGCAGCGACGATGACCTACGGCGAAGCCGTGAGCACGTCGCGGGGCCCTCTGCAAGCTGCGCCGCGGAATCGCGAACTCGTGCGCTTTGCGACGCTTGCGGCCAACAGCCACAACACACAGCCGTGGATTTTCTCCGCCCACGACAACGAAATCGCGATTGCGCCCGACTTCACGCGCCGCTGTCCGGCCGTCGATCCGGACGATCATCACCTCTTCGTCAGTCTCGGCTGTGCCGCCGAAAATCTTATCCTCGCAGCCGCCGCGTTGGGCTGGCGCGCCAACCCGGTCGTCGACGGCGACCGGATCGTGATCGCACTCGAGGAAGCCCGCCCGGCAACGTCGGCGCTGGCCGGCGCGATTCCCGTCAGGCAATGCACCCGCTCGATCTTCGACGGCAGGCCTGCCACGCCCGAAATCTTGCGCCAGCTCGAGAACGCCTGTCGCGAACCGAACGTCACGGCGATCCTGATGACCGAACGCGCCGCGATCGCTGGCGTCACCGACTATGTGCTCGAAGGCAATTCGGCGCAAATGCGCGACAAGGCCTTCATGCGCGAGCTCGTGAGCTGGATGCGCTTCAACGAGCGGGACGCGCTCGCGACCATGGACGGGCTGTTCGCGCCCGCCTCGGGAAACCCGTCCCTGCCCGCCTGGGTCGCGCGGCCGCTCCTGAGATTCTTCTTCACCGAAGGCGGAGAAAACAGAAAATACCGCGATGAGCTCGTCAGCTCCTCGGGCGTCGTGGTGCTCGCCGCCGATCGCAGCGACAGATCGCACTGGGTCGCGGTTGGCCGCGCCTGCCAGCGCTTCGGTCTGCAGGCGACCGCGCTGGGACTCAAATATTCCTTCGTCAACCAGCCGGTCGAGGTGGCGGCATTGCGGCCGCAATTCGCGACCTTGCTCGGCCTCGGCGATCGGCGTCCCGATGTCGTGATGCGCTTCGGAGCCGGGCCGGATCTGCCGAAATCGCTGCGGCGTCCTCCGGAACTGGTGATGCAATCCTAACGCCGGAGACCGCCCAGCGCCGGCGACTCGCCGGGCAGCATCGACGAGTTGATGTCGCTGTCCATGCGCCCCGATTGCGGCTGGATCACGCCGGCGCCGAATGACAGGCTGAGATTGGACGTCGGCTTGAACTCGACACCCGCGAATGCGCCGTAGCCGGGCGAGGCGCCGGAGGTGAGCGGGGCGAGCGAGCTGCCGATGCCGTCGCCGTATTTCTGCGAGTTGAAACCGGCAAAGAATGTGACCGGCATGCCGCCCGCGGTCTTGGTGTTGTAGCCGAACTGCGTGCTGTCATAGGAGAGCGCGCTGAAATTACCGGTCGGTCCCGTCTGGCCGAGACCGCTCCAATTCAAATTGCCGCGTTGGCTTCCGACGAAGAAACCGGGACGAAAACCGTAGCCTCCGTTGGCATCGCCGGCATTGAAGCTCGGAAAATTGCCGTAACCGTCAGCGCTCTGGACGGCACTGCCGCCAAAGCCGAATGGTCCGCCCGGGATCCAGTATTGCACGGGCGCGACTTGCGCATGCGCCGGCGCTCCGCCAACGCAGAGCACCGCGAGGAGAGTTGCAAGACCGCAAGGACGCGCGAGGCTGGACATTCGGGTGACCGTCAAGAAACGCGCAAATTATACGCGACCGATATCGCGAATGCCAGCCGGTGCCGGGCGCGGCCTCATTCGGTTCCAGGGATACCCATCCCGAACGTGACCTGATTGCCGTCGGCATCGACCGCGTCGAAGTCGCGCATGCCAGCGCCCAGCCTGGCATGCGCGCCCGAGGTCTTGCACGGCTTGCGTCGCAACGTAAGCTAGCGACCGAGCAAGGCGGCGGGCGTCCATCGGAATGGGAGGATGACGATGAAATATCCTGGCCCGAATCTTGGCCTGGCGCTCCCTGGCTCCCGTTGACAATTCCGCATCTGACGGAGCAGACCAACGACATTTGGCGGCTGATCGGCGACGGCGCCTTCGCGCCAGCCTGCGACGTCTTGCGACAGATCGACCGTCAGTTGAAGACGCTGACGCCTTGAAAACATGGAGACCCCGGTGACATCTGACGATCCCGTCGCTTACGAATGCGCCGACAACATCGCCCGCATCACGCTGCGCCGCCCGCCGGTCAACGCGCTGAGCCTCGATGTCATCCGCGCGGTGGTCGCGGCGCTCCGCCGCGCCGCGGATGATGCGGACGCGCGCGTGGTCGTGCTGGCGAGTGCGATTCCCAAACGCTTTTCGGCGGGGCTCGACCTCGACATCCTGCTCGGCAAATCCGGCGCCCAGATCCGCGAATTCCTCCAGGCGCTCTATATCGACCTTTACGATGCCCAATACGGGCTCGGAAAACCGTCGATCGCCGCGGTCGGCGGTGCGGCGCGCGGTGGCGGCATGACCATGGCGGTGTCCTGCGACGTGGTGCTGGCGGCCGAGAGCGCGACGTTCGGCTATCCCGAGATCGACGTCGGCGTCATCCCCGCGATCCACTATGCGCATCTGCCGCGCATCGTGGGACGTCACCGCGCTTTCGAGCTGCTGTTCACCGGCCGCGTCTTCAGCGCCGCGGAGGCGCGCGAGCTCGGTGTGGTGAACCGTGTGGTCGGCGATGCCGAGCTCGACGCCGAGGTCGGGAGGCTTGCGACGCAATTCGCCGGCAAATCGGCCGCCGTGCTGCGGATGGGCCGCGCCGCCTTCATGCGCCAGATCGATCTCGACTATCGGCGCAGCATCGCAAGCGCCGTGGACGACTTCTGCAACGTCGCGACATCGGACGAGGCGCAGGAGGGTTTGAGGGCGTTCGTCGAGAAGCGGGCGCCGAACTGGTGAGCCCGCCCAGCCGTCCGGGGCGCTCCTAGCGCCCCCAGCGGTCGGACCAGATCTTCTCCCCGATCATGCAATTGACGCGCGGCTCCTTGTCCGCAGTGCGCATCACGGGCCGCTCCGGCACGCGGCTCGCAACCTCCATCAGAAGTTTTGTCCGGATCGCTTCCTTGAACTTGTCGCGATCCTTGATCGAGATGACGAAGGAGCCGGGACCGCCGATGACGCAGTCCTCGTAATAGTAATCGAGATTGTCGATATCCATCGTCGAATAGGACGGCTCCTTGACCATGATCGGCAGGCCGTTGATGACGATGCCCTTCTCGAGCGCGGCGTCGCGCGCCGCAGTGACCGGGCCGCCATTGTTGTTGGGACCATCGCCGGAGATGTCGATGACGCGGCGCAGGCCGCGATAGGGATCCTCGTCGAACAGCGGCATCGCGAAATTGATCGCGCCGGAAATCGAGGTGCGCGAGGCGCGCCGGATCGGTGTCTTCATGATCTCGGCGGCGACGGCGTCCGCGGTCTCGGGTCCGTCGACCAGGCGCCAGGGAATGATGATCTTCTGGTCGGTCGAAGCGGCCCATTCGAAATAGGTCACAGCGATCCGGCCGTTCGGACCGAGCTTCAGCGCCTGCAGAAATTCCTTCGACTGGATCGCCTGCGCATAGCCTTCGCGCTGGATCGCGAGCTCGTCCATGTCCATGGAGTAGGAGACATCCACCGCGAGGATCAGCTCGACATCGACGGTCTGATCCTTGTCGGCCGCCAGCCGCTGCGGCTGATTTTTGGGCGGCTCGAATTTTGGTCCTGGTGCCGCGATGCCCGCGACGTCCCCTCCGGCAAACATGCCGGCCACAAGCACAGCCCCGATCGAGAACAGCAAGCGCATCGCAGTCTCCCGTCGTATGACGCGATGGTGACATGCAATCGCCTTGCCGCAAAGGACGAAGATCGCTTGCGCTTCACATTCGAGTTAGGAATCTGCGAGCCAAGCAGCTACGCATTGGGGCGTTTGCGCGCTTTGCGCAAAGCTGCCGCCGTGTTGCCGCGCTTGCGCCGCTGGAACAGACGCCATCCCGCTCGCCGTCATTCCGGGGCTCGCGACGCGAGAACCCGAAATGACGACCACGGGACAGAACTGGCCCGCCCACTTGTTCCGCGCCATTTCCATGCTAGGCTGAACGCACAGATGGGGATGGAGTCCCCCGACAACCGCCCGTCGGACTGTAACCGTAGTGGGCTGATGACTCCTGCTCGAGGTGGGGCAATCGATGAGCCTCTGCCTTTGGCGGGAGCATGGACAAACCCGCCGATGGCGGGTTTTTTGTTGTCTGGAAACGAAGACCAAGGAGAAGTCCTGGACGTGACGACGACGACACCGAATGCCGCGCGCGCCAAGCTGCCCAGGGGAATCTGGGTGCTCGGCTTCGTCTCGATGCTGATGGACATCTCCTCCGAGATGATCCATGCGCTGCTGCCCGTCTATCTCGTCACCGTGCTCGGCGCCTCCACGCTCACCGTCGGCTTCATCGAGGGCATCGCGGAGGCGACGGCCTCGATCACGAAGATCTTCTCCGGCGCGCTGTCGGACTGGCTCGGACGGCGCAAGCTGCTCGCCGCGCTCGGCTACGGGCTCGCCGCGCTGACAAAGCCGCTATTCCCGCTCGCCCCGAGCGTCGGATGGCTGGTCGCGGCGCGCTTCATCGACCGCGTCGGCAAGGGTATTCGCGGCGCGCCGCGCGACGCGCTGATCGCCGATATCGCGCCTGCGGGCCTGCGTGGCGCGAGCTTCGGCCTGCGGCAATCGCTCGACACCATCGGCGCCTTCGTCGGACCGCTGGTGGCAATCGGCCTGATGTGCTGGACGGCAGACAATTTTACCGCGGTGTTCTGGGTGGCGGTGCTGCCGGCATTCCTGTCGTTCGGCCTGATCGCGTTCGCGGTGAACGAGCCGGAGCCCGACCCTGGCCGGGAGCCGTCGAAGAATCCGCTGAACACGGCCGCGATGCGGCAACTCGGAGCCGTGTACTGGCGTGTCGTCGCGGTCGGAATCGTCTTCACGCTAGCGCGCTTCAGCGAGGCCTTCCTGATCCTGCGCGCACAGAACATCGGGCTCAATGCGATGTGGGTGCCGGCGGTGCTGGTGCTGATGAACGTCGTCTATGCCCTGTCGGCCTATCCGGCCGGCGTGCTGTCGGACCGGATCAACCGCACCGGCCTGCTCGCGCTCGGCCTCGTCTTCCTCGCCGGTGCCGATCTCGCGCTCGCTTTGCTGCCGAATCTCGCGGGCCTTGCACTCGGCGTCGTGTTGTGGGGGCTGCACATGGGATTGACCCAGGGCCTGCTCTCGGCCCTCGTCGCCGATGCCGCACCGCCGAGCCTGCGCGGCACCGCATTCGGCTATTTCAACCTGTTCACGGGGCTTGCCTTGCTCGCCGCGAGCGTGATCGCGGGCGCATTGTGGGACGCCTATGGCCCGGCAGTAACGTTCCTCGCCGGGCTCGGCTTTGCGCTGGTCGCGCTCGCCGGGCTGCTCGCCGTCGGCAATGGCCTGGCCGCGGAGGATAAAGGATGATGGAGGAGCGTTCGCCGTGCTGAGCGGAGTCATCGCAATCGTGGTCGGCAGCATGCTCGGCGGCTGCGCGCGCTATTTCGTCTCCGGCGCGGTCGCGCGGCGGCTGGGCGAGACCTTTCCCTGGGGCACCATGACCATCAACGTCACCGGGGCCTTCCTGATCGGCATTTTTGGCGCGCTCGCGACCCATCCCGGCTCGATGTTCGCCGCGCCCAATCCCTGGCTGTTCGCAGTGACCGGCTTCCTCGGCTGCTACACCACGGTATCCTCGTTCAGCCTACAAACGCTGACCCTGGCGCGGAGCGGTGAGCCGATGCACGCGCTCGGCAATGTCGTGGGCTCGGTCGGGCTGTGCCTTGCCAGCGTCAGTTGCGGCTTCCTCCTCGCCGACAGTCTTGGGGGCTAGAGCCAAATGAACTCTTCTTCTGCCGATCGCTGGCGCAGCGCGATGCTCTATGCCTGGGTTGCCGCCGGCAGCGTCGTCGGCGGGCTGACGCGCTATCTGGTCGGCCTCGCGCTCGACACCGGGCCGGGCTTTCCCGTCGCGACGCTGTTCATCAACGCCACGGGCTCGCTGATCATCGGCTTCTACGCGACACTGACCGGCCCCGACGGCCGCATACTGGCGCGGCCCGAACATCGGCAGTTCATCATGACCGGGTTTTGCGGCGGCTACACCACCTTCTCGACCTTCAGCCTGGAGACTTTCCGCCTGTTCCACAGCGGCATGAAATACACCGCGCTCGCCTATATTGCGGCATCCGTCGTCTGCTGGCTGGCGTCGGTCTGGCTCGGTCATATGATGGCAAGTCGCACCAACCGTTTGACAAGGAGCTGACCATGCAAGTCCCCGATCAGGCAGTTTCGCTCCGGATCTTCATCGGCGAGAGCGACCATTTCGACGGCAAGCCGCTCTATGAAGCGATCGTGATGACCGCGCGCGAAAGGCACCTTGCGGGCGCCACCGTGCTGCGCGGACCCATGGGCTTCGGCAAGTCGAGCCGGCTGCACACCTCGAAGATTCTGCGGCTGTCGGAGGACTTGCCGCTGCTGATCGAGATCGTCGACAGCGAGGACAACATCAACGCATTCCTGCCCATCCTGGACGGCATGATGTCGAGCGGCCTGATCACCTTGGAGAAGGTGCAGGTCCTGCAATATGGTGCGAAGGCCACGAGCTGATCGCCCCGGCGGGAACCCGAGCCCGCCGTATCCAGGAGGCGGAATGAACGACACCGTCACCACGCCGAAAACGCGGACCAGAACCAAGGTCGAGCGGCCGAAGCTGCACAAGGTCATCCTGATCAACGACGACTACACGCCGCGTGAATTCGTCACGATGATCCTCAAGGCCGAGTTCCGAATGACCGAGGATCAGGCCTACAAGGTGATGATCACCGCGCACAAGCTGGGCGCCTGCGTGGTCGCCGTGTTCACCAGGGACGTCGCCGAAACCAAGGCCACCCGCGCCACCGACGCCGGCCGCGCCAAGGGCTATCCGCTGCTGTTCACGACCGAGCCGGAGGAATAGCGGCGCTGCGTCCGCGCGACGATGAATCATTTCAATTCATCGCGCATCACGCCATCACCACCGGCGTCTCCTCCGCCAGCCCGTACACACGCTGCGCCTTGGAAAATCCAGCGATCGGGAATTCGCCGAGCTCGTGCCAGCCTTCGCGGCAGACATTGGCAAAGCTTTCCGAGGCGACGACAGTCCGCCCCAGGCGCCCCGTGATCTTCTCCAGCCTTGCGGCGAGATTGACGGCGGGGCCGATGCAGGTGAAGTCGAGCCGGTTGCCGCCGCCGATATTGCCGTAGAGGATGTTGCCGACATGGAGCGCGACGCCGAAGCGGAAGCGCTCGACGATTTCGCCGACCGGAAAGGCGAGCGCCTCGACGCTGGCGCGGGATTCGCGCGCGGCTTCCAGCACGCGCGTGCAGACATGGGCGGCATCGCCGACATATTCGTCGATCGGAAACACCGCGAGCAGGCCATCGCCCATGAATTTCAGCACCTCGCCGCCATGACCGCGGATCGCGGTGACCTGGCAATCGAAATATCGGTTGAGGATCTCGACCACCGTTTCGGCCGGCAGCCGGTCCGACAGCGCGGTGAAGCCGCGCAGGTCCGAAAGCCAGATCGCGGCCTGCATGGTGTCGTTGTGGCCGCGGCGGATCTGGCCGCCGAGGATACGCGCACCGGCGCGGTTGCCGACATAGGTGTCGAGCAGCATCTCGGCGGTACGGCGCAGGCTGATGATCTCGCTGACGCGCGCGAGCGGCGCCATGATGATCCGGATCGCCGCGATGTCGTCGTCGCTGAATCCGCCGGGACGCCGCGTCATCCAGCTCGTCGCATGGATCGAGCCGTCGAGATACGGCATCGGCACCGCGATATAGTCGGTCACGCCTTCGGCGCGCATGTCGTTGACGATCGGAAACCGCGCGCTGTCGGGATCGTCGGTGCGCCCGCGGACCTCCACGCCCTGCTCGAACACGATGCGAAGCGGGCTCTGGGCGAATTCGGGCGAGTCCAGGACCTCGAAATCGACGCTGCCGATCTCGACCTCCTGCCCCTGCCGCCAGATGAAGTTGCGGCCGAAGATTTCCGGATGCAGCGTGCGGATGAAGATGCCGAACCGCCACAGCGGCAAGCCGGCCTCGACCAGATGCTCGCAGACCTCGGCAATCATTTCAGCCGGGCTCCCCGACGACCTCGCGCCGTCGATCAGCCAGTTAATGACACGCTGGAGCCCGGATCTTTCCATGTCCGCATTTGCGGACGAAGTTGTGGGATCGTCAAGCTGCGCGGTGGGCTAGTACCGCGGCACGAACGCTCGCCCTGCCCTAGCGTCCGACCTGCCCGCGATCGCGCAGGAAATGATCGGCCAGCACGCAGGCCATCATGGCCTCGCCGACGGGAACGGCGCGGATGCCGACGCAGGGGTCATGGCGGCCCTTGGTGAAGATCTCGGTATCAGCGCCCTTGCGATCGACGGTGAGACGCGGCTGGAGGATCGACGAGGTCGGCTTCACGGCGAAGCGCACCACCACAGGCTGTCCGGTGGAGATGCCGCCCAGCACGCCGCCGGCATGGTTGGACAGAAAGCGCGTGCCGTCATTGCCGGTACGCATCTCGTCGGCGTTCTCCTCGCCGGTGAGCTCCGCCGCGCCGAAGCCGGCGCCGATCTCGACACCCTTCACCGCGTTGATGGTCATCATCGCGCCCGCCAGATCAGAATCGAGTTTTGCGTAGATCGGCGCGCCGAGGCCTGCCGGCACGCCTTCGGCGACGACCTCAATGACAGCGCCGATCGAGGAGCCGCTCTTGCGGATGCCGTCGAGGTAGGTCTCGAAGAACGCCGCCTTGTCCTTGTCGGGACAGAAGAACGGATTTTTCGCAATCTCGTCCCAGTCCCACTTCGCGCGATCGATCTTGTGCGGGCCGATCTGCACCAGCGCGCCGCGCACCTTCACGTCCGGCAACACTTTTCGCGCGATCGCGCCGGCGGCGACGCGCATCGCGGTCTCGCGCGCCGAGGAGCGGCCGCCGCCGCGATAGTCGCGCAGGCCGTATTTGGCCTCATAGGTGAAGTCGGCGTGGCCGGGCCGAAACTTGTCCTTGATCTCGGAATAGTCCTTCGAGCGCTGGTCGGTGTTCTCGATCAGGAGCCCGATCGGCGTGCCCGTCGTCACCTGCACCCCGGTCTCCGGATGCGCCATCACGCCGGAGAGGATTTTCACCTGGTCCGGCTCCTGGCGCTGGGTGGTGAAGCGCGACTGGCCCGGCCGCCGGCGGTCGAGGTCGGTCTGGATGTCGGCCTCGGTGAGCGGGATCATGGGCGGACAGCCGTCGACCACGCAGCCGATCGCCACTCCGTGGCTCTCGCCGAAGGTGGTGACGCGGAACATGTGGCCGAAGGTGTTGAAGGACATTGCTGCTCGCTGGCTCGGTTCCGGCGTGTGGTAACGCGCGGGGGCCCGGGGGTCAAACCCGCGGCAGCCCGGAATAGCGGCCCAACGGGTTAACTGAACTTCTCCAGCCGGCCGTCGCGGAACACGTAGACGGCGCCCTGCTCGATATAGAGCTCGGCGGCACTGGCCGGCGTCTCCAGGCCGAGCGAGACCATCAGGGCCCGGCAGGTCCCGCCATGGGCGACCGCGACGGTGTCGGTCCGGAGCTGGTCGTACCAGGCCCGCACGCGGACCTGCACATCGGCATAGGTCTCCCCGCCCGCCGGGCCGACCGTCCATTTGTCGGCGAGGCGCCTTGCATAGATGTCGGGATCGGCCGCCTCGCTTTCGGCCAGCGTCAGCCCTTCCCAGCTGCCGTAGCCGATTTCGCGCAGGCGATCGTCGAGCGCATAATCGGCCGGCGGCAATTCGAGCTTGCCGCGCGCGAGCTCCATCGTCTGGCGCGCGCGGCCCAGCGGGCTCGACACGTAAGGCAGCGCAGTCTTGTCCTTGCCGTCCCGCTTGAAGAGGTCCGCCAGCACACCACCGGCTTGCACGGCCTGTCCGCACCCGCGCGCGTTCAGCGCGATATCCTTGGTGCCCTGAAGCCTGCCGAGCGCATTCCACTCGGTCTCGCCGTGGCGAAGGTAATAGATCGTGGGCACGGGCATTCCGGCTTGAAAGCTAGTCCTTGCCACCGAACGAGATATCCGGCGCATCCGGGCGCTTCATGCCCAGCACGTGATACCCGGAATCGACGTGGTGCACTTCGCCGGTGACGCCGCGCGACAGGTCGGAGAGAAGATACAGCGCGCTGCCGCCGACGTCTTCAGTCGTGACGTTGCGCCGCATCGGCGCGTTGGCCTCGTTCCACTTCAGGATATAGCGGAAGTCGCCGATGCCGGACGCCGCGAGCGTCTTGATCGGCCCCGCGGAGATCGCGTTGACGCGGATGTTCTTCTCGCCGAGGTCGGCGGCGAGGTAGCGCACGCTCGCTTCGAGCGCCGCCTTGGCGACACCCATCACGTTGTAATGCGGCATCCACTTCTCGGCGCCGTAATAGGAGAGCGTGATGAGCGAGCCGCCGTCCGTCATCAGCTTCTCGGCGCGCTGCGCCACGGCCGTGAACGAGTAGCAGGAGATCAGCATCGACTTGGAAAAATTCTCCTGCGTGGTGTCGACGTAGCGGCCGTCGAGCTGCTCGCCATAGGCGATCGCGTGCACCAGGAAGTCGATCTTGCCCCACTTCTCCTGCAGCACTGCGAACGCGGCATCGATGCTCGCGGCATCGGTGACGTCGCAATGGCCGAGCACGAGCCCGCCGATCTCGGCGGCGAGCGGCTCGACGCGCTTTTTCAGTGCGTCGCCCTGATAGGTGAAGGCAAGCTCGGCGCCGGCCGCGTGGCATGCCTTGGCGATGCCCCAGGCGATCGAGCGGTTGTTGGCAACGCCGAGGATCACCCCGCGCTTACCCTGCATCAGACCTGAATTTTGCGCCATTTTCTCAACGTCCCATCGAGCGGATTCAGGGTTTGGAGGTACACCAGCCCTCTCTTGCGGTACAGTCCTAATACGCGGCGTTAACGCTGTTTCGAGCGCCGGAATAGCTGTTCCGTTCGGGTGTTATGATCATTGTGGCGCTTGCGCCGAACGGCAGGACATCAAAGACGGCATGAGTGCGTTTCGCCAGAGTGTGGAAGCCATGATCCCGGCGTTGCGCCGCTACGCCCGCGCGCTCACGCGCGATGCGGATGCGGCCGACGATCTGGTGCAGGACACGCTGGTGCGGGCGCTGCGCTCTGAGCGCCTGTTTCTCGGAGGCGACGTCAGGAGCTGGCTCTATACGATCCTGACCAACCTCAACAAGAACCGGCGGCGTTCGCTGGCAAGGCGTCCGCAATTCACGCAACTGACGGAGAACAACCCGGATGCCAGCGGGACCGAAGCCGAAGGGCGCGACATCGAGAAGGCGCTGGCGATGCTGGTCGAGGAGCAGCGCTCGGTGCTTCTTTTGGTGATGCTGGAGGGCATGAGCTACCGCGAGGTCGCGGACATCCAGGGCGTGCCGATCGGCACCGTCATGTCCCGCCTGGCGCGCGCCCGTGCCCACGTTAAAGCGTCGCTGGAAGGTGAGCGCCCGGCGCTCAAGCGGGTGAAATGATGGCAGGGTTGATGCATCGCGCATGTCGCCTCCCCTGCACGACGCGGGAAGCAGCGCAGTTGAGCCACGAAGAACATTTTGGGCCGCAGAGCCAGAGACGATCGACATGAACGACCACAGGATCTCAGTGACCGAGGACGAACTGCACGCCTATGTCGACGGCGAGTTGCCTGCCGAGCGCCGCGCCGACGTCGAGGCCTGGCTTGCCGCAAACCCCGAGGATGCCGGGCGCGTGCAATCCTGGCGGACCATGGCCGAGATGCTGCACGCCCGCTACGATTCGGTCGCCCAGGAGCCGGTGCCGGCCCGGCTGGAGCTCGAGCGGCTGGAGCGCCGCCCGCGGCAATGGTTCTATGGCGCCGCGGCGGCCGTGCTGATCGCCTTCGTCGCCGGCGGCACCGCCGGCTGGCTCGCGCATGGCGCCGCCAACGCCCCCTCGACCTTCCAGAGCTTCACGGCAGACGCGCTCGACGCCCACCGCCTCTATGTCGTCGAGGTCCGCCACCCCGTCGAGGTCGGCGGCAACGAGCGCGACCACCTCCAGGCCTGGCTGACTCGGCGCTGCGGCTGGACCGTGTTCGCGCCGAACCTGGAGGCGAGCGGGCTGAAGCTCGTCGGCGGCCGGCTCCTGCCGGGACCGAACGGCCCGGCCTCGTTCCTGATGTATGAGGGCGCCTCGGGCGAGCGGTACACGATCTACACCGCCAAGACCGAGAACGGAGCGACGCAGATGCGCTACGCCAGAACGGACAAGGACGGGGCGCTGTTCTGGGCCGAGCGCGGCGTCGGCTACGTCGTCACCGGCGGCGGCGACCGCGATCGCCTGACCAAGGTGGCGCAGGCTGTCTACGACCAGGCAGAGAAAAACGGCACTTGAGCAACCGCTTGAATGCGGTGCCTCGATTCCGACATTGAAAATTTGGAATCAAGACATGGGCGCGTCTCATTATCGCACCGGATGATGACGCGAAACTGAGCAGCGTTCGATCCGCCGATCGACGCGGGCGGCCTCGATTGGGGTTTTTGGTACCGCGCTGGTCCCCCTCTCGAGGCCGCACCTTTTTATCGCCTGCCCCGCCGGACAGCCGACACGTCGAGTACATGAAGCGCTACCACGCCTCAGGCATATGATGAGCATCATCCGTCGAGAGATGCTCTAGGCCTTTAGGAGAAACCCCTTCAGCTACCGATCTCGCCCTAACCAAGCCCGCTACGTGGATTGTAGGGGTGTTGGTCCCGCCACTTCTCCATCAATGCTTCAAGCTCGGCGTCGTTCCCGTCCGGTAGCATAATCCTGATGGTGACGAAGAGATCCCCGGTTCCGCCGGCTTTTGGTAATCCCTTGCCTTTGAGGCGGAAGGTCCGCCCGCTGGAGGTGTTTTTCGGGACCGACAGCTCCACGGCATTGCCGAGGGTCGGCACGCGGACCTTAGCCCCGAGCACCGCCTCGTAGAGCGTCACCGGCAGGTCGATCCTGAGGTCGGCGCCCTCGATTTTGAAGAACGGGTGCGGCGCGATGCCAATGGTGATCAGCAGATCGCCCGGCGGATGGCCCTGGGCGCTCTCGCCCTGCCCCCGCAGCCGGATCTGCTGGCCTTCGACGACGCCGGGCGGAACCTTGACGTTGAGCTCCTTGCCGTTCGGCAGCCGGACGCGCTTGTCGCCGCCCTTGACCGACTCTTCCAGCGAGACGGACATGGCGACGTTGACGTCGAGATCGAGCCCGATCCCGCCAGTGTCGAACTCGAACTGGGCGCCGCCGCCGGCCCCGGGCCGCGCACCGCGCATCCCGCCGCCGAACATGCTGTTGAGGATGTCCTCGAACGCGCCGCCGCCCGGGCCGCCACCACCCGCACCGCCGCTCCGGAACGTATAGCTCTCGAACCCGCCGGGACCGGCGCGACCGCGCGGCCCGCCGCCGCCCGGAAAGCCCTGGAAGCGCGGCTTGCCGTCGGCGTCGATCTCGCCGCGGTCGAACTGCTTGCGCTTGTCCTCGTCACCGATGATCTCGTTCGCCGAATTGATCTCGGAGAAGCGCTCGGCGGCCTTCGGGTCGTCCTTGTTGCTGTCGGGATGATGCTTCTTGGCAAGCTTGCGATAGGCGCTCTTGATCGCGGCAGCGTTGGCGCTCCGCGGCACCCCCAAGACCTCATAGGGGTCGCGCATCCGTCACGTCTCCTTCAAGAAATTGAATTGTCCAAAGGGCTCCCCGCCCCGTCTGCACGTCATGTGGGAAGAGAGTGGCATTTTTGCAACTAGCGGCGCGCGCCGAATCTCTAAGTTTGGAGCATGATCTGATCGGAAAACCGGTTTCCACTTCTCCGGATCATGCTCAGCTCCGCCACGGCTTTAGCGTATGAATCTCCCAACGGCCACGGCTGCTTTGGCAACCGGCGCCCTGGAGCCAGCTTTCGGTCGCCCCGTTGACGTAGCTCGCCAGGAAATCGCGGCACTTGCGGCCGTCCTCGGCGGCATAGGACTGCGCGATCGGCGTCACCGAGCCGCGCGCGCCGGTTTCCGGATTCTCCCAGTGCTGGCTGGAATCCTTGTCGCCCTTGCTGAGGACGTCGGAGGCGGCGTTACGGGCGAAGGCAAGATCCGTCTCGGTGGGCGGGGCCTCCTTGGCCGGCCGCGCGATCGAGCCGGTCAGGTCGCTGTCGTCGGCCCTGGCATAGGCGCTGGTGTCGTTGCGGGAAAAGCTGCAGCCGCCGCTGCCGAGCCCGATCAGAATCATCGTCATGACGAAGCCGGACGGCCCGATCGCCGATAGGCCAACGCGCCCCCATGCCCTATATAGGGCGGTAGCGGACAACAACGCGTTTTGGGCCGCGGGACGCAACTCGGACTCCAGACATGACCGACACGACCTCGATGAAACACCAGACACCCTTAACATCCGGTGATTTCACCGCCGCCGACGAGCCTTTTGCGTTGTTCGAGGCCTGGCTGAACGAGGCGATCAAGAGCGAACCGAACGATCCGAACGCCATGGCGCTCGCAACCGTCGATCCCGACGGGCTGCCGGACGTGCGCATGGTGCTGATGAAGGGCTTCGATACCGAAGGTTTTGTCTTCTACAGCCACATCGCCAGCCAGAAGGGCCGCGAACTCGCCGCAAATCCTAAGGCAGCGTTACTTTTTCACTGGAAGTCGCTGCGCCGTCAGGTCCGCATCCGCGGCAACGTGACGCCGGTGACCGACACTGAAGCCGATGCCTATTTCGCCACCCGGCCCAAGCAGGCGCAGATCGGCGCCTGGGCGAGCAAGCAGTCGCAGGAGCTGGAAAGCCGCTTTGCCTTCGAGCAGGCGATCGCAAAAGTCGCGGCCAAGCACATCATCGGCGAGGTGCCGCGCCCACCGGGCTGGAGCGGCTGGCGCATCACGCCCTCGCGTATCGAGTTCTGGCATGACCGCCCATTCCGCCTGCACGACCGCATCGAATTTCGCCGTGACGCGGCCGGCCAGAAGTGGTCCAAGACGCGAATGTATCCCTGAGCCTCCCCTTGAACCTCGTCTCGAGCTTTGGGCCGACCTGAAAGATGTCCATGCCGCATTCGTCCAATGCGCCGCGCCGCACGCTGCTCCTGACCGGAGCCAGCCGCGGTATCGGCCACGCCACCGTGATCCGCTTCTCGTCGGCGGGCTGGCGTGTCATCACCTGCTCGCGGCATCCCTTCCCCGAGGACTGTCCGTGGGACGCAGGCCCCGAGGATCACATCCAGGTCGATCTCGGCAATCCCGCGGATACCACGCGCGCGATCTCCGACATCCGCAACCGCCTCGAAGGCGGCATGCTGCATGCGCTCGTCAACAACGCCGCGATCTCGCCGAAAGGCCCGGGCGGCTCCAGGCTCGGCTCGATCGAGACCGACCTCGACACCTGGACGCATGTCTTCCACGTCAACTTCTTCGCGCCAATCATGATCGCGCGCGGACTGATCGAGGAGTTGAAGGCGGCCAAGGGCTCGGTCGTCAACGTCACCTCGATCGCGGGCTCGCGCGTGCATCCCTTTGCGGGCGCCGCCTACGCCACCTCCAAGGCCGCGTTGGCTTCGCTCACACGCGAAATGGCCTCCGACTTCGGCCGCGTCGGCGTGCGCGTCAACGCCATCGCGCCGGGCGAGATCGACACCTCGATCCTGTCGCCGGGCACCGAGAAGATCGTCGACCAGCAGATCCCGATGCACCGCCTCGGCACGCCCGACGAGGTGGCAAAAATCATCTACGTGCTGTGCACGGACACCAGCTCTTACGTCAACGGCGCCGAGATCCACATCAACGGCGGCCAGCACGTGTAGGCGAAGCATGGGCCGGTTCGCGAGCACGGCGTCACTCTACGAGCATTTGCGGCCGCCCTACCCGAGCGAATTCTTTCGCTGCGTCGCGCACAAGCTCGGTCTCAACAAACAGAGCAGCTTGATAGACCTCGGCACCGGACCTGGGCTCTTGGCGCTCGGCTTCGGCCCCTATGTCGGCCGCGTCGTCGGTGTCGATCCCGAGCCCGCGATGCTCGATGCGGCGCGACACGCCGCAGCGGGCGCAGGGCGATATCTCACGCTGATCGAAGGCAAGGCCGAAACACTTGCCGCTGACATCGGCAGCTTCGATGTCGTGACAATCGGCCGCGCGTTGCATTGGATGGATCGTGACCTAACGCTTGCACTACTCGAACGGTTGGTCGCGCCAGACGGGGCGCTCGCGATTTGCGCCTCATTTTCTGCCACCGACGGCCGCAACCCCTGGCTTGATGGCTACAACGAAATCCGCCGCCGCTGGTCGCCAGCGCAGCTCTGGGAGGAGGCCGGCCGGGGCACGCGGACTCATCGGGACCTTCCCGCATTCTTTCGCGGAAGCTCGTTTCAGCTCACCAAGCTCGTCACAGTCGAGACCAGCCATCTGGTCGGCCTGCACGACTTGGCGAAACGCACGCTGACCTATTCGTCATCATCACCGGATGCCTTGGGCGAAAATGTCGAGGCCATGCTGCGCGATGTCGGAAATCATCTCGTGTCGTTCAGCCGCGACGGCGCGATCCCCGAGACCATCATCTCGACAGCGCAGATCGTGAAGCACTAGAGCATTTGCCACGAAAAGCGGAAGCAAAGCGATCCAGGGGCGATAGGCATGTGATCGGCATCCACCCCTCCACGTCGCCATGCTCCACCTCTTGAATTTCAATATACAATATGTATAGTTAATTAGATCGTATGGAGAGGTCGATCGCGGATGGCCATGGGCTATCGCGGCGCAGCCATTCTGCTCACGGCCGCAGTGCCCGCCATGGCGGCATCCCACTGGCCTGACGTTCGAACACGAGTGATCGCAAAGGAAGCAATCTATGACGCCATCGCTCGGTTCAAGTCAGGAAAGCTACGACGTCGTCGTCCTGGGTGCCGGCTACGCGGGAATGATGGCGGCTCTTCGAGTGGGGCGACGCCGACTTGGACTTCGCGTCCTCTTGGTGAACCGTGATGAGCAGTTCGTCGAGCGGGTGCGGCTGCAGGAGTCGATGGTCGCACCAGTCAAACCGCGCATCGCGTCTCTTTCGGGATACCTGCGCCGCACGAACGTCAAGTTCATACGTGCTCGCGTGCTGTCGCTCGATCCCGCACAGAACCAGGTCACAGTCGAGGAGGATGGTTCACCGCGCGTCATCGCCTTCACACAGCTCATTTACGCGCTGGGTTCGCACGTCGACACCGATCATGTACCTGGCGCATTGCAGCACGCCTTCCGGCTCGACCCTGGCGAAGGCCCGCGTTCCGCCGCCGCGCTACGATCCGCCCTTCACCAAGTTGCTGGACGGCCCGCTCGCGTGGTTGCCGTCGGCGGCGGACCACTTTCCGTCGAAGCAGCGGGTGAAGCCAAATCGAGATGGCCGGACATGACCGTGACGCTGATAAGCGCCACACGCGCCGGAGATTTCAGCAGCGCGAAGGTTCAATCCGTTCTCAGACGCGACCTGACGAGATTAGGCGTCGAGCTCGTCGACAACGAACGCATAACGGAGGTCAAGAACGATGAGGTGATCAGCAGCAGCGGGCGGCACTTTCCTTTCGATGTATGCATCTGGTCGGCCGGCATGCGCGCTCCCGCGCTTGCCAAGCAGGCGGGGCTCGCGGTCGATGCTCAGCATCGCGTGGTCGTCGGGACCGACTTGAGGTCGGTCTCTCATCCCGCGATCCTCGCCGTCGGCGACAGCGCTCATCCCAATGGGCCGACGGGGGCGCCGTTTCGCGCATCTGCGCTGGCGGCGGCCGTTTCCGGTGTCTACGCAGCGGAGCAGGTCATCGCCCAGCACGAGGGCCGTCCCATCCGGCCGTTTAGCTTCTCGACCTTTGCGCAAGCGATCGCCGTCGGTCGGTTCGCAGCACTCTTCCCTCTCGACGCCAACGATCACCAGATCTTGTTTGTGATGGGCGGACGCGCTGCTCGCGTGTTGCGAAGCATACTCGTGTGGCTGGTGCTTCATTTCATTACTTTCGAACGGTTTCTGCCGGGCGTTCAGACCTGGCCTGGACGCAAGCGGGCGCCGCCCCCTTCAAGCCCTCACGAGCGATCCGACCGGTCGAACGTCCAGCTCAAACCCGGCCAATGATCCAGAGTTGTTTCCGTGCCGTGGGGTCGGCGTACAGCGCAGCGATCAAGGTCGCCGGCTGGCGCTTGCACGGCTCGATAGCCCCCTGAAGGAGCCTTATGATGCGTGATGAGGACAAGCGCGAAGACATGCGCGCGATCATTGTCGACTATCGACTGTCCGCGCCGCCGCGCAAGGTTTGGCGCGCCTTGACGGAGCCGCAGTTGCTCGCAACTTGGCTGATGCCCAACGACATCAAACCCGAGGTGGGCCACCGCTTCACGTTCCGAACGACGCCAGCACCGGGATTTAACGGCATTGTCCAGTGTGAAGTCTTGAAGGTCGAGCCGAACTCGCGATTTGTATATTCCTGGCGCGGAGGGCCTCTCGACACGACCGTGACTTGGACGCTCCAGCCATCATCGACCGGCGGCGCCGATCTCCGGCTTGAGCATGCCGGCTTTGGACCTGAACATGGCACGACCTACGACATGCTTAGCGACGGCTGGCGCAAGAAAGCGGCCGAAGCCCTGGAGCGCATCTCATCGTCGCTCCGTGTCGACTAGAATGACTTGGTATAGACGCCGCCCGAGAACCATCCTGGCTCGATCGAGAGGCCTGGCGAGCGGCTGATCCAGCCGATCGCCGCTTTCCTCGCCGTGGATTAAGTAAATTGTCGCCGTAAAACTCCGCACGCCCGACGAGGTCAGCAAAGATCATGTGCGTGCTGTGCACAGACACCAGGTCCTCGATCCACATCAACGGCGGCGGCCAGCACGTGTAGGCGACCTTCGTCATTGCGAGCGAAGCGAAGAAATCCAGACTGCCTGCACCGAGACAGTCTGGATTGCTTCGTCGCTTTGCTCCTAGCAATGACTGAACTGGTAGCTGTTCAAGGAAGCAAGGCGATCCAGACAACGCCGCCGCAAGACCTGGATCGCCCGCCCTTCCTTCCGTGCCTCAATCGACTCGAATCCGACGCGACCGGTCGCGCAGCCGTAGAGGGGCCGCGTCGATTGCAGTGGAGCAGTCGTCGTCGTTCTCGCCGTCGAGCATCGGAGCACCACAGTGCCGGCACAGGCGTGCCGACATCGCCGCCGCCTTGCCGCTCGTCATCGCCAGACGATAGTTCGCCAGATCGATGACGTTGCGGAGCGACGTTATGTGTTTTTCAACCATGGCTGTTCCTCGCGGCTAACATGCTGCTTATCGCAGACAAGTTTCGCGCAAACGTTCAGCCCACCGCTCAAATTTTACCGGAGGAATTGGGGCATAGCGCACACATCACCGCGCGGCCGCAATCCCGCTCTATTCTGCGACACCAACCACGGTGTCTCTACGAACGGCGTAATATCTCGGTAGGTATTACAGCCACTTCTTCCACTTGAAGAGCCAATACGGAAGGATCGCGGCGATCAGCATCATCACCAGTGCCATCGGATAGCCGTGCGCCCATTCGAGTTCCGGCATCGCCTTGAAGTTCATGCCGTAGATCGAGGCGATCAGCGTCGGCGGCATCAGGACAACGGCCATGACCGAAAACAGCTTGATGATGTTGTTCTGCTCCAGATTGACGACGCCGAGCATGGCGTCGAGCACGAAGGTGATCTTGCTGGAGAGATAGGAGGCGTGGTCGGTCAGCGAGGCGACGTCGCGCTGCATGGTCTTGAGCTGCTCGCGCATGTCCTTCGACCATTTCACGCCTTCCACCACCGCGGACAGGAACGTCACGACGCGGCCGATCGAGACCAGGCTCTCGCGGACCTTCGAGGTCAGGTCACCCTTGCGGCCGATCGAGATCAGTATCTGGGAATATTGCTTGGCGTGGCCGTGGCGCTCGCTCTCGGGCTCGAAGATGTCGTGGCTGACCTGGTCGATCTCGGCGCCGCAGCGCTCCAGAATGTCGGCGCAGCGGTCGATCACGGCGTCCAGAAGCTCCATCAGCACCATCTCGCCGGTGATCCCGGGCGCGCAGGAACGGGCCAGCTTGGCCTCGACCAGCGCGAACGGCTTGGGCTGGTCATAGCGCACCGTCACCAGGCGGTGGTCGCCGAGAATGAAGGTGACGGCCGTGGTCCGGGGCATGTCGGTGTCGGACTGGCACATCAGCGTCGCCGTCATGTAGCGCGCGCTGTTCTCGATATAGAGCCGGCTGGAGATTTCGATCTCCTGCATGTCCTCCCGGGTCGGGATCGCGATGCCCGAGAGCCGCTCCACCGCCTTGTCCTCGGCCGCGGTCGGGTTGACCAGGTCGATCCACACCGCATGCTCCGGAACCGCTGAGAGGTCCTCGACGATGGCCTTCTTGAGGGAGGAGTCGGAGGGAACGAACACAGAAAACATGCACAACTCCAGCAGGGGCCTGCGACAGACTGACAGCCCTTAGCGCGATTCTGACAAGTTGAAGATGACAAGCATATTAACGGGGCGTTTGCATTTGTGGCGACGCCGCGGCCCAACCGTGGCACGGAATCGACAGTTCGGCGTCCCACGCCCAGAAACCAGCGCAAAGCCGCAAAACTTGCGGCAAAAAAGCCACAGCTTGGGTCTTGCAGCGCGGGAAAAGCTCCGAAAAGCTGGAATTGTGGCAGATTTCAACGATAATGCGCTCAACGGAGTCGAGATTTTGAGCCTGGCTCAAGCTCCGCGAAAGCTTGTTATTGTCGATTGGAACCAAATCATGTCGTCGCTGAAAGTTATGCTGGGTGTTTTGGCCGCTGGCCTGGCGCTGTCGGGCTGTATGCAGGCCACGCGTTTTGAAGCGACCGACACCAAGGCCTTCAAGCCGAAGGACAAGGAACTTCTCGCGAAGGTCCGGTACGAGAACACCCCGGTCGCCGAGCCGTTCCGCCGCGCTATCGTCGACTACCACCGCAAGGAAGCGCCGGGCTCGATCGTGGTCGATTCCGACAACCATTACCTCTACTGGGTGATGGATGGCGGCAAGGCGATCCGCTACGGCATCACTGTCGGCGAAGAAGCCATGGCCTGGTCCGGCATCGCCAAGGTTGGCAGCATGACCGAGTGGCCGGCCTGGCATCCGACCCCCGGCGAGATTTCCCGCCTGGGCGTGCCGACCTTCGTTGCGCCAGGTCCGGACAATCCGATGGGCTCCCGTGCGATGTATCTCTACTCGGGCGGCAAGGACACGCTGTTCCGCATCCACGGCACCAATCAGCCGGAATATATCGGCGCCTCGATCTCGTCGGGCTGCATCCGCCTGACCAACGAGGACGCCATCGACCTCTACAACCGCGTCAAGGTCGGCACCATTGTCGTGGTGCTCGAGCCGAAGCACGGCGACTCGCCCTACAATTCGCGCCTCGCGCTCCAGGGCGGCGGCTCGGGCTCGTCCTTCTAAGCGAACGGGTCTTCCCCGAGGACATTGCAAAAGCGCCGGTTTACCGGCGCTTTTTTGTTGCCGGCTTGTGCGGCGGGGCCTTGTTGCCATCGCCGGCCGACTTGTCCGCAGGCGCAGGGGATTTCTCCGCCTCGTCATCGGCTCCATCCTTTGCCTCAGGCTTGGCTTCCGGCCTGGCTTCAGGCTTGGCCGCGACCTCGCGCGGCGGCGCCTCCTCGGGACGTTCGGCCGGCAGCAGCGGCGCGACCTGCGGCAGGGGATCCCAGACGTTCCACTGGCAGATCCGGTAATCGTTGCGCCGCTGCGCCAGGTCGAGATGGATATGGTCTTCGTGGTACCAGTCCGAGCCCGGGCCGAGCACGGTGGAAAAGCGCCCGCAGACCGAATGCAGCACGCGCTCGCGGACGTCGCGCGGCATGCTGCGGTCGGTCAGGCCGATCGACTGCCCGTTGGCGAGCTTGATCGCACGGACGTCGAGCGCGTTGGCCTTGCCGTGCTCGGACAGCATCGCTCCCACGACGCGGTTGCGACCGCGGCATTCGAAGCTGTCGAAATTGTCGAGGTCGCTGATGGTCGAGCCGAGGCTGGCGGCCAGCGGCACCATGTCCTTCCGAATCCACTCGGCGATCGCGGAGGCCATGGTGCAGCGGAGAATTGCCGCCGGCTTGACCGCCACCTTGCGCTTGTCCGGCAATACGATGGCTTCGAGCCGCACCAGATCCTCGCCGCCGCAGGCGCCGGGGCCGCGGATATCCGGAATGGACGGTGCGACTGCGATCTCCTCGGTCAGCGCGAGCCGGCAGGCCGAGAGCTGCTTCTCGGGCGGCGGCGCGGCCTCGGCGGGCTTGGTGCCATCAGGCTTGCCGGGTTTTCCTTCGGTCTCCAGAGCAGCCTCGTCCGAGGCTTTGGGGGCCCCTTCCGGGCGGGGTTTCGGAAGCGGGATCTTGGCCGGGTTGTTGGCGGGGTTCTTGGGAGGGGTCTTGGCGGAATGAACCGCGGCGCGCGGCCGTGGTGTACCAAGGCCGAAGATATCGAGCGGCGCAGCAAATTTTCGCGCCTCCGCCCTGCCGGGGAGCACGAGCGATAGCCCCAGCGCAACGGTAACCATTGCCGCGCCGGCGGACATATAGCCGCGACAAGACCATTTGCGGCGAAAGTCCGGCAGGCTAAAACTCATGACAATTCTTTGGCCCAACGCTGAGAGCGACAACCCGCCCAGCGAATTCTCGGAGGAACGACGGAATGCTTGGTTTGATGCAAGACTGGCCCCTGCTCTGCCACCGGATCATCGAACACGCCGCCAGGATTCATGGCAAGCAGGAGGTCGTTACGCGATCGGTCGAGGGACCGATCCACCGCACCACCTATGGCGAAATCCACAAGCGCGCGCTCAAGGTCTCGCAAGTGCTGGAGCGCGACGGCATCAAGCTCGGCGACCGTGTCGCAACGATCGCCTGGAACACCTGGCGCCACCTCGAAGTCTGGTACGGCATCATGGGGATCGGCGCCATCTGCCATACCGTCAATCCCCGCCTTTTCCCGGAGCAGATCGCCTGGATCATCAACCATGCGCAGGACCGCATCGTGATGACCGACATCACCTTCGTTCCGGTCCTGGAGAAGATCGCCGACAAGCTGCCAAGCGTGGAACGCTACGTCGTGCTCACCGACAAGGCGCACATGCCTGAGACCACGCTCAAGAACGTCGTCGCCTACGAGGACTGGATCGCGGAGGCCGACGGCAAATTCAAATGGAAGGACTTTGACGAGAACACGGCGGCCGCGATGTGCTACACGTCCGGCACCACCGGCGATCCGAAGGGTGTGTTGTATTCGCATCGCTCCAACGTGCTGCACGCGCTGATGGCCAACAATGTCGACGCGCTCGGCACCAGTGCCTCCGAGACAATGCTGCCGGTGGTTCCGCTGTTCCATGCCAACAGCTGGGGCATCGCCTTCTCCGCGCCCTCGCAGGGCACCAAGCTGGTGATGCCCGGCGCCAAGCTCGACGGCGCCTCGGTCTACGAGCTGCTCTCGACCGAGAAGGTGACGCATACCGCGGGCGTGCCCACGGTGTGGCTGATGCTGCTCCAGCACATGGCCGCCAACAATCTGAAGCTGCCGGATCTGAAGATGGTGATCTGCGGCGGCTCGGCGATGCCGCGCTCGATGATCAAGGCCTTCCTCGACATGGGCTCGAACGTGCGCCACGCCTGGGGCATGACCGAGATGAGCCCGATCGGCAGCGTCGCGGCACTGAAGCCGCCGTTCCAGAACGCGACCGGCGAAGCCAAGCTCGACGTGCTCCAGATGCAGGGCTATGCGCCGTTCGCGGTGGAGATGAAGATTACCGACGATGCCGGCAAGGAGCTGCCATGGGACGGCACGACCTTCGGCCGCCTGAAAGTCTCGGGCCCCGCCGTCGCCAAGGCCTATTTCCGGATCGACAGCAACATCCTCGACGAGGAGGGCTTCTTCGACACCGGTGACGTCGCGACCATCGACGAGGCCGGCTACATGCGGATCACCGACCGCTCCAAGGACGTGATCAAGTCCGGCGGCGAATGGATCTCCTCGATCGACCTCGAAAATCTCGCGGTCGGCCACCCGGCCGTGGCGGAAGCCGCCGTGATCGGCGTATTCCACCCCAAATGGGACGAGCGGCCGCTGCTGATCGTGCAGCTCAAGCAGGGCCAGCAGGCCAGCCGCGAGGACATCCTGAAGTTCATGGACGGCAAGATCGCCAAATGGTGGATGCCCGACGACGTCGCCTTCGTCGACGGCATTCCGCACACGGCCACGGGCAAGATCCTGAAGACCGCGCTGCGCGATCAATTCAAGGATTACCGATTCCCGAACGCGGCGGCGTAAGGCTCGGTGCCACCCTCCCCTGGAAGGGGAGGGTCGGCTCGCATTTGAGCGCAGCGAAAATGTGAGACGGGGTGGGGTGATCTCTCCACACGGGCAGCGCCTCAATGGAAGACTGTCACCCCACCCCGCTCGCGCTTCGCGCGATCGACCCTCGCCCTCCAGGGGAGGATAAGGGCAGGGTAAGTCCCTTGAATTTGCCCCCGGGCCGTGGTCTCAACGGCCCATCGTCGCGCCAAATCGGCCGGCCTCCCAACCCCCGGCAGAGCTCACCCGATGGCCCGCAGGTTTTCCGCTCCCTATCAGACGGAACCCGTATCCAGCCTCGCGAACTGGGCACGCAATCTGGCCGTGTTCGCGGTGGTGGCGGTTGTGGTGTCGATCCTCATCCTCCGGTTCGGCTTCCTAGAGATGAAGCCGGCGCTCGCGACCTTCTTTGGCGGGCTTGCGATCGCCGCGCTCTCGATCCTGTTCGGGCTCGCCGGCTTTGCCGCGATCTGGCAGAACGGCTCGCGCGGCATGGCGCGCATCCTGCTCGCCTTCCTGATCGACGGGGCGATCCTCGCCTACCCCGCCTATCTCGGCCTGCAATACGGCAAGCTGCCGGCGATCCACGACATCACCACCGATCCGATCGACCCGCCGCGCTTCGACGCGCTGGCGCGCCTGCGCACCGGTGACGGCACCAATCCGGCCGTTTACGCCGGCCTCTATTCGGCCGAGCAGCAGCGGCAATTCTATCCCGATATCGAGCCGATCGAGCTCGAGATTTCGGTCGACCGCGCCTATGCGATCGCGCTCCAGCTCGTCAACAAGCGCAAATGGCTCGTCATCGACGAGCGCGCGCCGCAGCCGCCGCGCCGCGTCGGCCGCATCGAGGCGGTGGCGCGCTCGCCGATCATGGGTTTCCGCGAGGACATCTCGATCCGGGTCGTGCCCGACGGCGAGGATTCCCGCGTCGATATCCGCTCCGCCTCGCGCTATTTCGAGAGCGATCTCGGCAGCAACGCCGCGCGCGTAAAAAAATTCATCGACGATCTCAACACCGCCGCGGATGCAGACGCGCTGAAGCCGGTAAAGAAAACGCCGGTCGCGCCGCCCAAGGCGCCGGCGAAGACGGTGAAGAAATGAGATGGCGAATGGAGAGTGGCGAATAGCGCGTGGAAGACCGCCTATTCGCTACTCCCCATTCGCCATTCGCCTCAAGCCATCCTGTACGATCCCGTGATCACGGGATCGCCATCCGTCGCCACCACGCCGCGCGCGACCAGGTCTTCCAGATGCGCCAGCACGGAATAGCCGGCGGCCGTCGTCAGGCGCGGGTCGATGCCGATATAGATCGCGCGGACCATGGTCGGGATGTCGGTCTCGCCCTTGGCGAGACGGTGCAGGATCGAGGCCTCGCGCGCCTTGCGGTGGCGGATCAGGAAGCGCACGAAGCGCGGGCCGTCCGGAATCTCCGGGCCGTGGCCGGAGAAATACAGATCCTCCTCGCGCGCAGCGAGACGATCGAGCGAGTCCATGTAGTCGATCATCGAGCCGTCGGGCGGGGCCACGATCGAGGTCGACCAGCCCATCACGTGGTCGCCGACGAAGTTGAATTTCCGCTCAGGCCAGGCGAAGGCGAGATGATTGGCGGTGTGGCCGGGCGTCGCCACGGCCTCGAGCCGCCAGCCATCGCCCTCGACGACGTCGCCATGGGCGATCCTGATGTCGGGAACGAAGTCGCGATCGGCGCCCGACTCCGGATTGTACTTCTCGCTCTCGAAGCGCGGACGCGAGGCACGGTGCGAGCCTTCGGCATACACAGGCGCGCCGGTCGCCTGCTTGATCCGCGCGGTGTTCGGCGAATGGTCGCGGTGGGTGTGGGTGACGAAGATATGGCTCACCGTCTCGCCGCTGACAGCATCGAGCAGCGCCTTCGCATGCGCCTCATCGTCCGGGCCCGGATCGATGATCGCGACGTTGCCGGTGCCTACGATGTAGCTGACCGTGCCGGTGAAGGTGAACGGACTCGGATTGTTGCAGAGCACGCGCCGCACGCCGGGACGGACTTCCTCGACGACACCAGCTTTAAGCGGAAAGTTGCGGTTGAACGGGACGTCGTCGTTGTCGGACATGGCTTGCTCATACCTTACTGACTTCGTCATGCCCGGCCTTGTGCCGGGCATCCACGTTCTTCTCTCCGACTAGAACGTGGATGGCCGGGACAAGCCCGGCCATGACGCAATTGGAGAGTTCTCGCCGCATTCCACGCCAGTTCAGAAAAACGCCTGAATGCCCGTGATCGCGCGGCCGAGAATGAGCGCGTGGACGTCGTGGGTGCCCTCGTAGGTGTTGACCGTCTCGAGGTTATGGACGTGGCGCATCACGTGATACTCGGCCGAGATGCCGTTGCCGCCGTGCATGTCGCGCGCGACGCGGGCGATGTCGAGAGCCTTGCCGCAATTGTTGCGCTTCATGATCGAGATCATCTCGGGCGCGAACTTGCCCTCGTCCATCAGGCGGCCGACGCGAAGCGAGCCCTGGAGGCCGAGCGCGATCTCGGTCTCCATGTCGGCGAGCTTCTTCTGCACCAGCTGGGTCGCGGCGAGCGGCTTGCCGAACTGCTTGCGGTCGAGCGTGTACTGGCGGGCGCGATGCATGCAGTCCTCGGCGGCGCCAAGCGCGCCCCAGGAGATGCCGTAGCGGGCGCGGTTGAGGCAGCCGAACGGGCCCTTGAGGCCGGAGACGTTGGGCAGCAGCGCGTCTTCGGGGACCACGACGCCGTCCATCACGACCTCGCCGGTGATCGAGGCGCGGAGCGACAGCTTGCCGCCGATCTTCGGCGCGGACAGGCCCTTCATGCCCTTTTCCAGCACGAAGCCGCGGATCTGGTTGTCATGCGCGGCCGACTTGGCCCAGACCACGAACACGTCGGCGATCGGCGCGTTCGAGATCCACATCTTGCTGCCGGTGAGGCGATAGCCGTCCGAGACCTTTTCCGCGCGGGTCTTCATGCCGGCCGGATCGGAGCCGGCGTCGGGCTCGGTGAGCCCGAAGCAGCCGACCCACTCGCCGCTGGCGAGCTTCGGCAGGTATTTCTTGCGCTGGTTCTCGTCGCCATAGGCGTAGATCGGATACATCACCAGCGAGGACTGGACCGAGTTCATCGAGCGGTACCCTGAGTCCACCCGCTCGATCTCGCGCGCGACGAGGCCGTAGGCGACGTAGCTGGCGTTGGCGCAGCCATATTCCTCAGGCAGCGTGATGCCGATCAGGCCGAGCTCGCCCATCTCGTTGAAGATCTCGCGATCGGTCTTCTCTTCGAGATAGGCCTTGGTGACGCGCGGCAGCAGCTTGTCCTGGGCGTAAGCGCGCGCGGTGTCGCGCACCATGCGCTCGTCTTCGGTGAGCTGCTCATCGAGCAGGAACGGATCGTCCCACTGGAAAGAAGCCGCAGCCGGCTTGTCCTTGGCCTGAGGGCGCACGCTCATGAAACGTCCTTTCGTCTGGTTCCGTCAAAATTTGCCCGACAAGGTAAAGCGCCGCGGCAACAAGTGCAATTGCATTGCAGATGGATGGGTCTGCGTGAATCCCGGGGACGCAGGTGGCGCGGGGATGCTCGCGCACCCGGAGATGACAGCGCTAACTCTCGAGCTGCTCGTTGGCGACGATCTCGATGCCGAAGCCGGACAGGCCCTTGTAGTCGTGCACCGAGGAGGTGAGATGGCGGATCGAGGTGACGCCGAGATCGCGCAGGATCTGCGCGCCGACGCCGACCTCGCGCCACTGGCGGTTGCGGTCGGCTTCCGTCGCCGTCTCGTCCGGGAGTGCCGACACCGGGACGCCGGCCGCACCATCGCGCAGATAGACCAGCACGCCACGGCCGGATTTCTTGAAATGCTCGAGCACGGCCGCCATGCGCTTGTGGCCGGTGAAGATGTCCTTGACGATATTCGGCTTGTGGAAGCGCGTCAGCACGTTCTTGCCGTCACCGACGCCGTTATAGACGAAGGCGACGTGGGCGATGGAATCGAACGGCGAGCGGTAGGCATAGCCCTGCAAGGGCCCGATCGGGCTTTCGGTCGTGAAGGTCGAGACCCGCTCGATCAGTTTTTCGCGCGCCTGGCGGTAGGCGATCATGTCGGCGATGGTGACGTGCTTCAGCTTATGCTTTGCCGCGAACTGCGCGACCTGCTCGCCCTTCATCACGCTGCCGTCGTCGTTCATCAGCTCGCTGATGACGCCGACCGGCGGCAGGCCGGAGAGCTTGCACAGGTCCACGGCAGCCTCGGTATGGCCGGAGCGCAAGAGCACGCCGCCGTCCTTGGCGATCAGCGGGAAGATGTGGCCGGGGCGGGCAAAATCGTTGGCGCCGGCATTGGGATTGGACAGCGCGCGGCAACACGAGGCGCGCTCTTCGGCCGAGATGCCGGTGCCGCCATCGGGCTTGTAGTCGATCGAGACCGTGAACGCCGTGGTGTGCGCGGAATCATTGTGGGCCACCATCGGATCGAGCCGCAGCCGGCGCGCGTCCTCGGTCGTCACAGGCGCGCAGACGATACCGGAGGTGTGACGGATGATGAACGCCATCTTCTCGGCGGTGCAGAGCGAGGCGGCGACGATCAGATCGCCCTCGCCCTCGCGGTCCTCGTCGTCGGTGACGACCACGAGCTCACCCCGGGCAAAGGCCTGCAAGACTTCCTGGATGCTATCGGGCATTTCCCAATCTCTGTCGATGATGAGCCGGAGGCTTAGCCGGACGCCTTAGCCCGACTTGGGCCGGGGCGCTAGTGTCCTGGACGCAACCACATATTCCGGGCGGCGGACCTGGCGGCGGCAGGCTTGCACCGAAGATACCAGGGATATAGGCGCAGATCGCCGGGGAGGAAGGCGGGCCGCACCGTCTCAGGGCAGCACTTCGCGCCGCTCGCCGAGCCGCTGATCGAGCTCGGCGCGCTTGTCGGCCAGAAGTCCGGCCTGGGCGGCCTCGATCACGGTAAACAGCTCATGAGCATCGCTGAGCCGGGTCACCGTGACGTAGCTGGCGCCGGCCGCATAGAGTTCGTCCACGTCCGACAAAAGATCGGCAGTGGCCACGATCAGGGCGGTCGGGTTGAGGGTACGGACGTGACGGACCAGCTTCTCGTTGCTGGCCCCCTTCAGCAGCGCATCCGGCACGCTGAGAATGATCATCTCGGACTTGCCGACGCCGGCGTGGAGCAGCGTATCGGCGCTGCTGATGTCGCCATAGATCACGTGCAGACCGCGTGACAGCAGGGTCTGGTACACATTGGGGTTGAAGTCGACCACGGTGATCTGCTCGAGCAGAACCGGGGCCTGCCGCTCGATCTCCGCCAGCAGCGCGCTCGCCGCACGGAAAAAGCCGAGGATGACGATACGGCGGGCCTCGCCATGGCCGCCCTCGTGCCCCTCCTCACCATGGCCGTTGCCGTGATCGAGGTCCTTCAAGCCGATCCGCTTCAGGGGGCCGATCGCCCAGCGGGTGATCTCGTCGCTGCGGCTCATCGCGAAGGTCGAGAGCACGGCGAGCACCACGAAGGCGAAGGAGGCCGCGTTCGCCGTCTCGGCTGCGATGTGGTGGTCGGCGACGCCGGTCTGGATCACCACCAGCGAGAACTCCGAGATCTGCGCGAGATTGAGGGCCGGCAACAGGCTGGCGCGCAGGCCCTGCTTCATCAGGTAGAGCGGCGTGAAGGTGGTGACGAGGCGGCTCACCACGGTGAACGCCGCGATCATCAGGGCCAGCCCGATCACGGACAGGCCCGGCACGGGAATGGTCATGCCGAGGGCGACGAAGAACAGCGTGATGAAGAAATCCCGCAGCGTGGTGACCTTGGCGGTGACGTCGAGCGCGTAGGGAAAGGTCGAAAGCGAGACGCCGGCGATCAGGGCACCCATCTCGCGCGACAGCGACAACCGCTCGGCGGTCTCGGCGACGAGGAAGCACCAGGCCAGCGCGCCGAGCAGGATCAGCTCGGGGCGGCGGGCGATCTGGTGGAACAGGCGCGGCAGCACGTAACGGCTGACCAGCAGGGCCGCTGCGACCAGCACGGCGACGCGGCCGATCGAGAGCAGGATGACGCTGACTTCCAGATTGGCAAGGCTCGGCTGCACCGCCAGGAACAGGATGGCAAAGATGTCCTGGAGCACCAGCACGCCGAGGGTGATGCGGCCCGGTAGCGTGTCGAGTTCGCGCTTCTCGTAGAGCACCTTGACGATGATGACGGTGCTCGACAGCGCGCAGGCGACACAGAGATAGACCGCATCGAACTTCCCGCCGCCGAGCGATAGCCCGATGCCGACGAAGAACAGCACCCCGAGCAGGCAGCCACCGAGGAGCTGGCCGCCCGCCGCGAACAGGATCACCTTGCCCGCCCGCACGATCTTCTTCAGGTCGATCTCGAGCCCGATCATGAACAGCATGAAGATCAGGCCGAGCTCGGAGATGACGCTGATCGATTCCTGCGACTTGACCCAGCCGGCGCCGAATGGACCTATGCAGAAGCCGGCGATAAGGTAGGCCAGGATCAGCGGCTGCCGAGAGAAATGGGCGAGAAGGCCCAGCATCCAGGCAAACAGAATACAGAGAGTGATGTCGCGAATGAGCTCGTGCATACCAAATGGGTCCGTTTTGCCGCACCCTAGAGACGGGTTGCGGCGCGGCAAGCGAGCAATTCGTCACATGCGAAACGGGCTGTTCGCAGCCATGCTGCTAGGCCCCCTCGCCTGCGCCGCGCCCGCAGCTGCTCAATCCAAGGTCAATATCGAACAAAACTACGCCGATTCGCTCACCGCACTGCCGAAGGAGGAACTTGCCGTCTCCGGCGGGTTCTACGTGCCTGCCTATTCCAGCGTCGCGATGAGCCAGGGCAAGCTGCGTGTCGACTTCTCGGTGACACTGAGCGTGCACAACGCCTCCGAGACGCAAGCACTGGTGGTCAAACGCATCGCCTATTTCGACACCGCAGGCAAGCAGGTCGAGACCTACCTGAAGGGTCAGGTAGCCCTGAAGCCGCTGGCCACCGTCTCGATCTTCGTCCCGACCGACGACGTGCGCGGCGGGACCGGGGCCAATTTCCTCGTCGACTGGGCCGCAACAAGCGAGATCGCCGAGCCGGTGGTCGAGGCCTTGATGGTTGGCGGCGTCGCCAATGCGCATTACGCTTTCATCAGCCAGGGCCGTCCGACCCGGACGGCCGGCAAAAAGTAAGACCCGTCCGCCCGGACGGCAGGCAAGAAAAATAAGGCTGGCCGGCGCAACGCCGGCTGGCTCAACAAGAACAGAAACGAGGAACGCCCCCATGACGTCCAGCTTCGATTTCGCGCCCCTGTTTCCGGCAGGGCTGCCGGCTCCTTCCGCGCGCTGGACGGGCCTTGCCAAATACAGTTTTGTCGGCGGCAATAACGACTCCGAGCAGCTGCCGCTCGATGAGCTGATCGAGGCGGCCAACCTCGCCCTGCAACGCGAAGGCCGCTCGCTCGCCACTTACGGGCTGGCCCATGGTCCCCAGGGCTATTTGCCCTTGCGCGAATTCCTGGTGACAAAGCTGAAGCGCGATGCGGGCATCAATTGCACGGTCGACGATCTCCTGATCGTCTCGGGCTCGCTGCAGGCGCTCGACCTCGTCAACGCGACGCTGCTGGCGCGCGGCGACACCGTGATTTTCGAGCAGGACAGCTACCAGGGCTCGCTGACCCGCCTGGCACGCCTCGGCGTCAACGTCGTCGGCATCCCGCTGGACAAGGACGGCATGCGCATGGATGCGCTGGCCGCGACGCTCGCCGACCTCAAGAGCCGCGGCATCCGTCCCAAATACATCTACACCATCCCGACCGTTCAGAACCCGACCGGCAGCATCATGCCGGAGAGCCGCCGCGCTGAACTGGTTCGGCTCGCAACCGAATACGGCGTGCCCATCTTCGAGGATGATTGCTATGCCGACCTCGTCTGGTCGGGACAGCGGCCGCCGGCGATCTACGCGATGAGCCCGAACGGCGGCGTGATCCATATCGGCTCATTCTCCAAGTCGATCGCGCCGGCGCTGCGCGTCGGCTTCATCGTGGCGCCCTGGGATGTGATGTCGCGGATGCTGGCGCTGAAGACGGATGCGGGCTCCGGCGCGCTGGAGCAGATGGTGCTCGCCACCTATTGCAAGCCGCATTTCTCGACACACGTGCCGGCACTGACGAAGGCGCTGCGCACCAAGCTCGACACGCTGATGGAGTCCCTCAACGAGCAATTCGGCACCGCGGCCGAGTTCGAGGAGCCCAAAGGCGGCATCTTCCTCTGGGTCAAGCTGCCCGACCAGGTCGATACGCTAAAGCTGTATCAGGCCGCGCTCGCCGCCGGCGTCTCGATCAACCCAGGGCCGGAATGGTCGACCAACAAGGGTCATTCCAGCTCGCGCCTTCGGCTGTGCTTTGCGAGCCCTTCGCATCAGCAGATCCGCGAGGGCGTCGCCGTGCTGGCCGAAGTCTGCCGCAAGGAGTTCGGCGTGCCGGCCCGCAGCGCCAATGTGGATAAGCGAGGCCAGTGATCGACTACGCCGCCTGAGGCTGGCTGCTGTGGATCGCGGAGGCCAGCCGCAGCAGCAGCACGATCGACACGTTGCCCTTGCCGGCCTCGATCTGGGCGATGTAGCGCTCGGAAATCCCGGACCTGCGGGCCAGCTCCCGGCGCGACAGTTCGCATCGCGCGCGCGAGGATCTCAAGCGCTCGCCCAGCTCGGCCAGAAACGCGGTCTCGGAATAAGGCGGCACGGCACAGCTCCCCGGCAGTACCTCGCCCGCGAAATCCATGACTTGATTCAGCATCGGTTTATCCACGCATCGCCTTCGGGAGCGCCATCCTACCCCCGAAACGCACGGTCTCATTGACGCGGATCAAATTCGCGCGCGAATGGCAGCTCCCGTGGACGGTCGTGCGCGGGATGCTAAAATCTGGAATTGTTCGAAGCGGGGCTTTTCAGGACATGACGCGTTGTTTGAGCCGCTGGACCATTGCGGCGGTGCTTTGGCTTGCATTCACGTCCCTGGCGCGAGCCGAGACGCTCGCGGCGACGGTCGAGCAATGGGGGCTGCTCGGCTCATGGGCGGTCGATTGCACCGCCCGGCCCGACCGCGACAAGGGCGCGCTCCTGACGTACGAGATCCGGAAGGACGGAAGGGTCATGTACCGGCGCAATTTCGGGGAGGCCAGGGACGAGAACGAGGTGGTGTCCGCGACCGCCAACGCCGAGGGCCTGCTCAATGTGATGGTCTACTTCCCCTCGCTACGGCAGACACGCGAGTTCGGCCTGCTGCTGTCGAGGCAGGGCAGCTTGCGCGCGATCTACAATCGCAGCGAGCGCGGCGAGTACACGATCAGGGACGGCAAATACGTCGTGACCGGCGCGCCGACACCAGCGCAGCAACGCTGCGACTAACGCTGGTTTCGATCCTGAACATCCATTCAGAATTCTCTTCCCGTTCCTCCGGAACGTTCGATCGAATGCGCGGTTTAGATTTGCATTGGATTGGAGGAGGACATCATGAAGAAGCTTGGTTATGTGGTTGCGGCTCTCGGTGCGCTCGCGATCGCGGCGCCGACGCTGGCCAGTGCGGAGACGGTGGTGATCAAGCGTGGTCATGATCACGGCCCGTACGGCGCCCGCGCCGAATTCCGCGAGCATCGCGACCACGGCTGGCATCGGGGCTGGCACCATCGCGGCGACAGGGTCGTGGTGATCAAGCGCAGCCACCGTCACCATTGGGACTAATGCGCAACGCAACGTGGAATGGAAATGGCCCCTCGCGGGGCCATTTCTTTTGTGTATTGAAAGCGCGTCAGGCTAATCCCACGCAGGCGCGAAGCCAGGATTGACGCAGCGCCTGTCCTTCGGCAGCGCGGCGATCTTGTTGCGGTCGGCATCGTCGAGCGTGATCTTCAGCGCGTCGAGATTGGCCTGCTGGCTCTCGCGGCGTGAGGCCTTCGGGATCGCGGCAACGCCGTCCTGATCGAGCAGCCATTTCAAGGCGACCTGCGCTGCGGTCGCATTGTGCCTGGCGCCGATCTCGGCCAGCACCGGATCCGAGGCGATACGCCCCTGCGCGAGCGGGCAATAGGCGACCAGCGGGATCGATTTGGCGTTGAGATAGGCCAGCACCTTCGATTGATCGAGCATCGCATGATATTCGATCTGGTTGCAGGCGATCGGCGCCTTGACGTCCTCGACCGCGACCTTGAGCAGCGCCGTGGTGAAATTGGCAACGCCAATTGCCCGCGTGCGCCCCTCCTCCTTCAGCTTCATCAGGGTCTCGAACACAGCGCCCCAGTTCGCGGCTTTCGACGGCCAATGCACGAGATAGAGGTCGACATGGTCGAGCCGCAGCTTGTTCAGGCTCGCATCGAAGGCACGGCGGATCGCATCGGGACTGAGGTTCTCATGCCAGACTTTGGTCGTGACATGCAGCTCGGCGCGCGGCAGACGGGCGGCGGCGAGCGCCGCGCCGATGGGTTCTTCGTTGCCGTACATCTCAGCGGTATCGATGTGGCGATAGCCGATCGACAGCGCACTCTCGACCGCGGCGCGGCAGGCATCGCCTTGCATGCGGAAGGTGCCGAGGCCGAGCTTGGGCATGCTGATGCCCTGTGTCTTCAGATGATCCATGAAACTGGCTCCCAGGATATTTCAGCCCGCCGGATGCGCGGCGATGCCGCGCAAGCAGACTCTTCGGTGATGGGAAAAGGTGACGAGGATGGCCATTATAGCGCGGGAACCCGCAGTCCGGCCAATCAAGATCGGGTTAGCATCCTATGAATGCTGCGCCACCACGGCCGGACGCACTTGCGGCTGCGGCACGATATCGACCGACCAGAGGTCCCGGTTGTCGACGTCTTTCAGGGTCACGGTCATCACACCGCTGGCGCCGTCGATGTCGACGCGGCCGAAGAACTGAAGGCCGAAGCACGGCGCCAGATTCTCGCCCTGCGCCTCACTGCAGCCGCTCTGGTACATCGCGACCGGGCCAAAGGTATTGTCGAGCTCGCCCGGCCCCCAGCTGCCGGCATGCAGCGGGCCGGAGACGAACTCCCAGAACGGCTCGAAATCCTGAAACTGCGCCTTGCTCGGATCATAATAGTGCGCGGCGGTGTAGTGCATATCTGCGGTGAGCCAGACGATGTTGCGGATGCCGGCGCGCTTGATGGAGGCCAGGAGATCGGCGATCTCATGCTCGCGCCGGTCGGGCGCGCCATTGCCGAGCGCGACGGCATCGAGACTGACGAGGCCGATCGGCAGGTCGGCCGCGATCACCTTCCAGGTCGCGCGCGACGCTGCAAGCTCGCGCTTTAGCCAGGCGAGCTGCTCGGCGCCGAGAATCCAGCCGCGGTGATCGTCGCCCTTGTTCCAACTGTCATCGCGAAAACTGCGCATGTCGATCATGAAGACGTCGAGCAGCGGACCGTAGGCGATCTTGCGATAGACCCGGCCCTGGCGCGCGCCGAGATCGCGGATCGGCATGAAGTCGAAGAAGGCGCGGCGGGCGCGCGCGACCAGGCGCGGGGTGCCGTCGTCCTCATAACCGGCCGCGTCATAGCTGCCGGTCGGCGACCAATCGTTGGTGACCTCGTGGTCGTCCCACTGCGCGAGCATCGGCACCTCGGCGTGGAAGGCGCGAAAATGCTCGTCGAGATGATTGTATTTGTAGTTGCCGCGGAATTGCGCCAGCGTGTGCGCGACCTCGGCTTTTTCCTCGGTCACCAGATTGCGCCAGGTCTCGCCGTTCGGCAGCTTCTGTTCGGAAGGGATGGTGCAGTCGGCGTAGATGTGATCGCCGGAGTGGATGAAGAAATCCGGGCGATTGTCGAGCATGGTGCGATAGCTGCGATAGCCACCGCGCGCGATGTCGATGCCCCAGCCCTGCCCTGCGACGTCGCCGGACCACACGAACGAGATCGATCGGCCCGCGGCCGGTGGGGTGCGGAAATGACCGGTGCGGCTTTCGCCGGCAATGCCCGTGGCGATGTCGTCGAAGCGCACGCGATAGAAGATGTCCTGCCCAGCCGGCAGATCGTTCAGCAGCAGTTTTGCGGTGAAGTCGGCATCGGGCAAGGCGTCGCGCGAAGCCGACGCAACGATGGTCTTGAAGCTCTCGACGGTCGAATACTCCACCTGCATCCGTGCGGGCCGGTCGGCGCGGGCCCAGATCACGGCAGAGCCGTCTGAGACGTCACCGGACTGGATGCCGCCCGCGATCTGCGGACGATCGGCGGCACGGCTGAGCGATGGCTTTGCTAGCGCGGCAACAGCGAGGCTGGAGGTCGAGCGGACCAGGAACTGCCGCCGGGTCCATGCGCGCGAGGCGCGGGGCGATGCCATTCAGGAAACCTTCGTCGAATCGCGACGGAAGGTGCCTGCGTCGTTTGACTCCCGGCTTACGGTTTCTTGACCCCGGGTCTACGGTTTTACGACGTGCGGATGACGTGCGCGGCTGCAGCGGATGCGAACGGTGCACCACCTCGCCCCGCTTGCGGGGAGAGGCGAAGAGAGTGCTGCGCCTCTAGCGCTGCCAGTTGCAGATGCCGCCGGAGCGGCAGGGCCAGGTCTGGATGCGGGTATCTCTCGCCTGCGCGTCGAGCGGATTGCCATGGCGATGGGTGAGCTTGGTGCGCGCTGCACCGCGCGGCTGCGTGCTCTTCGCACGCGCAACCTTCGGCTCGGCCGCGTGGACGCGTTCGGCGGCGACCTTCTTCGGCACGTCGACCGGCTCGGCGCGGGCCTGCGCCTCGTTGCCGCCCTTCGCCTCCAAAGCCACCGGCGCGAATTGCGTCTCGGGCCCGAGCCGCTTCGGCGACAGCACCGCCTTGGACAGATCGAGACTGAGATATTCGTCAGGCTTGTAGTCGTCGGCGCGCGCGATGCCGCCCCATGCGAGAACGAGGACGGCAGCAACAGCAAAATGAACGCTCTTCAGGACCACGGACGCCTCCTGAAATTGATTATTTAAGGAGTAATTTATCCCTATTTAGGAGGCGTCGGGCGCAATTCCAGCGGTCAAGTGCCGCATTGGTTAAGAAGTTTGGCGGTGTCAGGCGACCTTTTTCGCCATCGCCGTTCCATCCAGGAACCCCATCAACCGGCTTCGGATGATCTGGTCCGCCTCGGACATGATGCGATCGACGAGTTCCTTGCAGGAGGGGATATCGTGGATGAGGCCGGCGACCATGCCGCAGCTCCAGGCGCCCGCGTCCATCTGCCCCTCCAGCATGATCCTGGGATAGACGCCTGCGACCTGGTCGTGGATGTCGTCGATCTTCAGCTTGTCGCCCTTCTCGCGTTCGATCTCGATGAGGCGATCGACATTGGCGTTCTTCAGCACGCGCTCGGTGTTGCGCAGGCTGCGCATGATCAGGCGGGTGTCGAGCTCGGTCGCCGCGACCAGTGCGTTCTTCACATTCTGATGGACGGGCGCTTCCTTGGTGGCGATGAAGCGCGTGCCCATGTTCATGCCGGCCGCGCCCAACGACAGCGCCGCGACGAGGCTGCGCCCATCAGCCATGCCGCCGGAGGCGACGAACGGGATCTTCAACTCCTCCGCGGCGCGCGGCAGCAGGATCATGTTGGGAATGTCGTCTTCGCCGGGATGGCCGCCGCACTCGAAGCCATCGACGCTGACGGCGTCGCAGCCGATACGCTCGGCCTTCAGCGAATGACGCACCGAGGTGCACTTATGGATGACCTTGATGCCGGCGGCTTTCAGCGCGGGCATGTAGACTTCCGGGCTGCGGCCCGCGGTCTCCACCGCCTTGATGCCGCCTTCGACGATGGCCGCGATGTATTCCGGATAGGGCGGCGCCGCGAATGTCGGCAGGAAGGTGAGGTTCACACCGAACGGCTTGTCGGTCATGTCGCGGCAGCGCGCGATCTCCTTGGCGAGCAATTCCGGCGTCTTCTGCGTGAGGCCCGTGATGATGCCGAGCCCGCCGGCATTGGAGACGGCCGCGGCCAGCTCGGCAAAGCCGACGAAATGCATGCCGCCCTGGATGATCGGGTGCTCGATGCCGAACAGTTCGGTGATCGCGGTCTTCACTTAAAGTACCTCCCGGAATTTTGCTTGGGTTGGGTTCAGTCTAGCCGGACTTTTGCGCCGCGGTCACCATTTCTCTCCGAAGGGGCGGATCTCCATCTCGAAGGTCCAGGCGCTCTTCGGCTGCTGGTAGAGCTGCCAATAGGAGTCAGCCACGGCCGACGGCGGCATCAGCAGATCGGGATTGTCGAGTGCGTTGGGGCCGAGAGCTTCGAGCCGGCGCTGCCGCACCCATTCGGTATCGACGCCGGAATCGATGATGAGATGGGCGACGTGGATGTTCTTCGGCCCGAGCTCGCGCGCCATCGCCTGTGCGACGGCGCGCAGTCCGAACTTGGCGCTGGCGAAAGCGGCAAAGCCGCTGCCGCCGCGCAAGGAGGCAGTCGCGCCGGTGAAGAAGATGTTGCCGCCGCCGCGCGGCAGCATCAGCCGCGCCGCTTCGCGCCCCGCGAGGAAGCCGGAATAGCAGGCCATCTCCCAGACTTTGCGGAAGACACGCTCGGTGGTGTCGAGAACAGGGAAATTGACGTTGGCGCCGACGTTGAAGATGCAGACCTCCAGCGGCGCGTGCTTGTCGGCGTCATTGAGGAAGGAGATAACCTCTTCCTCCTTGCGCGCATCCAGCGAGCGCGCATGGATCTCGCCGCCGGCGGCCTCGATGTCCTTCACCAGCGGCGCGAGCTTGTCGCCGTTGCGGCGGCCGGCGAAGACCGTGAAGCCTTCCGCGGCGAATTTCCTGGCGATCTCGGAGCCGATGAAATCGCCGGCCCCGATCACAGCGGCTGTCGCGTTTCGCTTGGGCAAGGTCGCCTCCTCCGGTGAGAGCGCATCATTGGATGGAGAAGCTATAGTTCTAAAATAGAACTGTCAAACCGCGCGGCGAAATGCTACATTTCACTGCAAATAGCCCTGATCATTCAAGTCAGTTCCTTTTTCTGACTGACAAATCGAGGACTCGGAGACCGCAGCATGAAATGGGACACGCTGGACGAGGAGCCCTGCTCGCTGTCCCGCACCGTCGCCGTGGTCGGCGACCGCTGGACGCTGCTGATCCTGCGCGACTGCTTCTTGCGGGTGCGCCGGTTCGAGGCGTTTCAGTCCTCGCTCCAGATCACGCGACATCTGCTCTCGGAGCGGCTGAAGAAGCTGGTCCGCTTCGGCATCCTGCGCCGCGTCCCCTATTCCGAGGCGCCCAAGCGCTACGAATACATCCTGACGCAGAAGGGCCTCGACCTCTACCCGATCATCATGGCGATGGTGCATTGGGGCGACACCCACATGGGCGACGAGCGCGGCCGCCCGCTGCTGCACGAGCACAAGATCTGCGGCAAGCAATTCGACCCCGTGATGGTGTGCTCGGAATGCGGCGAGGTGCTGCATGCCAAGCAGGTGCATGTGCATGCGGGGCCGGGGCGGCCAAAGATGATCGCATAAGCAATCCCGGACACAGCTGTCATGCCCCGGCTTGACCGGGGCATCCAGTGTGCGCCGCAGCTTCTCCGTATCTCTCAGGCGCCTCTGGAATACTGGATCTCCCGCCTTCGCGGGCGATGACACCGAGTGTGCTGCCTCCTCAATGCCCCCGCGCCGGCGCACCCAGCTTGATCGGCCGCAGCGCCGCCGCCGTCGGGATCATCAGCACCGCGACGATCGCGAGCGTCCAGAACACGTCGATATAGGCGAGAAAATCGACCTGCTGCTGCAAGGTCTTTCCGACCCATGCGACTGCCTGCGAGGCCGCATCGCTCGCATTCGAGCCCTGCGCCTGGAAATAGCGCGTCATCGTCTCGATGGTCTGCTGGTAGCCGAGGTCGGACGGCGCGGCGTGCTCGATCAGGCGGCTCTGATGGAATTGCTGGCGCTGTGCCAGAATCGTCTGGGCCAGCGCCACGCCCATGGATCCCCCGATGTTGCGGGCGACGTTGATCAGCGCGGACGCCTGGTTGGTCTTGTCGGGCGGCACGCCGTCATAGGATGCGGTCGTCACCGGCAGAAACAGGAACGGCAGGCCCATCGCGAGGAAGATGCGCGATAGCGCGGCATAGCCGTAGGTGATGTCGCCGGTGAGCCCGGTGAGATGCCACATCGAGAACGCGACGATGGCGGCACCGAACATGATCAGATATTTCGGCTGCACCGTGCTGACGAGGCGGCCGACGACGGGCATGAGCACCAGCGTCGCGATGCCGCCGGGCGACAGCGCGAGCCCGGCCAACATCGCCGTGTAGTTCAGCTCGGTCTGGAGCAGTTGCGGCAAAATCTGCGTGGTCGAGATCAGCACCGCGCCGGTGCCGAGCATGACTAGGAAGCAGGCAGCGAACTGGCGGCGGCCAAGCAGCCGGAGGTCGACGATGGGATCCTCGCGCGTCAGCTCCCAGGGGATCAGTGCGAGCAGCGAGACCGCCGCGAGCACCGCGAAGACCACGATCATGTTCGAGCCGAACCAGTCATTGCGCTGGCCTTCGTCGAGCACGTATTCCAGCGAGCCGAGCCCGATCGCGACCAGCGCAAAGCCGACATAGTCGACGCGCAGGCCCTTGCGCAGCAGCTTCGCCCTCTCCTCCTCCGCACCCGACGGCTCCCTGACCAGCGTGCCGACCAGGAACAGCGAGAGCAGCCCCATCGGCACGTTGATCAGGAACACCCAGTGCCAGGAATAGGTGTCGGTGATCCAGCCACCGAGCGTCGGACCGACCACCGGCGCGACCACCACCGCAACGCCATAGATCGCGAAGGCCTGGCCGCGCTTGTGCGGCGGGAAGGAGTCGGCGAGGATCGCCTGCTCGCTGGTGGCCATGCCGCCGCCGCCGAGCCCCTGAAGAATGCGGAACAGCACCAGCGACTCCAGATTCCAGGCGAAGCCGCACAGCAGCGAGGCGACCGAGAACGTCGCCACACACATCATGTAGAAGCGCTTGCGGCCGATCATGGTCGCCAGCCAACCCGAAATCGACAGCACGATGGCGTTGGCGACGAGATAGCTGGTGATGACGTAGGTGCTCTCGTCGATGCCGACCGCGAGCCCGCCGGCGATGTGGCGCAGCGCGACGTTGGCGATTGTGGTGTCGAGCACCTCCATGAAGGTCGCGATCGAGACCACGAAGGCGATCAGATAGGGATTATGCCCGCCGGCCGCCGAGCGCTCCGGCGACCAGCCTCCCGCGGACGCGCCGCCTTGCGTCGCATCCGTCATCGCACCCTGGCCCAGGGCACGACCGACATGCCGGGTCCGACCGGCAGATCGGCCGGCCAGTTGTCGACCACGATCTTGACCGGCACGCGCTGCACCACCTTGACGTAATTGCCGGTGGCGTTCTCCGCCGGCAGCAGGCTGAAGGCAGTGCCCGAACCCGGCTGCACGGAATCGATGTGTCCGGTGAGCTTGCGGCCGGGATAGGCATCGATGCGGATTTCGACCGGCTGGCCCGGTCGCATGTCGTTGAGCTGCGTCTCCTTGTAATTGGCGACGATCCAGACCTCGTCAGGCACGAACATCATGAGGCTCTGCCCTGCCGTGACGAAGGTGCCCCTGGCGCCCGAGAGCTTGACGACGCGGCCGGCTTGCGCGGCGACGACGCTGGTGTATTGCAAATTCAGCCTGGCCTGGTCGAGCTGCGCCTGAGATTGCTGGAGCTGCGCCCTGGCGCCTTCGAGCTGCGCTTGCAGCGTCTTGATGCCGACTTCCGCGGCTGCCACCGCGGTCTTGGCACGCTCGGTGTTGGCCTGCTGCGCCTGAAGATCAGAACGGGTCTGCTGCTGGCGCTGCACGGTGCCAGCCCCCTTCTCGACGAGATCTTCCGCGCGCTTGAACTCCTCCTGCGAGAACTGGAGCTGCGCTTGCGCCTGTTCGAGCTGGGCCTGGGCCTGCTTGATCTGCTCCTGCTGCGAGTCGATCTGCGCCTCGACATTGGCGATGTTCGCCTTGGCAACAGCGACCTGCGCGTCCGCCTGATCGATGGCAATGCGATAGTCGCGTTCGTCGATCCTGGCGAGGAGATCGCCGGCCTTGACGTGCTGGTTGTCGGTGACTGGGATGTCGGTCACGTAGCCGCCGACCTTCGACGCCACCGAAAAGCTGCGCGCGGCGACGAAGGCATCGTCGGTGGATTCATAGTGACGCACGTCGAGCCAGTAGAGCAGCCCGCCAACGAGCGCCGCAATCAACACGACGGCGCCGACCGTTGCGAGCAGCCAATGCTCGCGAAGCCGTTCGCGCAGCGATGGCGTCGTCGCCTTCTGGTCGCTGGCGTCGCGGGTCTGATCAGGAGAGGTCTTTGGAGCTTCCTTCGCCCTTTGCGGTTGCTCCGCGGACGGATCACGCTCCCGTGTCTGAGCATCCACGGTGAACACCTTTCTCGAGACGAAACGGGCGGCAGCCGCCGAGGCCAACTCGCGCGTCGCGGGCCCAACAACGTCGCTGGAGCATGGTTCCGGACCTGCGAAGCATCACTGCCGTTCGTGACCGTGCCGCGCAAAAAGGAAGCGCGGCACCGTGTGTGCCGCGCTGGTCTCGAATGCCACTATCGGCGCACTTGGTTTAGTGCGTCTTGGTCTCTTGCCACTTCTCGAGGTCGGGCTTTGCCTCGCCCGACTTTTGCTCCTTCTCCGGATTGCCCTTCCAGGGCTTGCCCGTCTGGGCATGCGATCCCCAATCGTTCTGACGCCGGGGATCGTCGGTCGGCCGTTCCTTGCTCATCGATCTCCCTTTCTCTCAGCCGCCTAGGCGAAGGGAACGCCGTAATAGGAATTGATGCCGCGAACCGCGGCGTCATCGCCCCAGTTCCAGTCGCTGCGTTCGCTGTATCTCGGCGCACCTTCGAGTGCCTTGGCGGTGATCCCGGTGACATAGCCGCCGAGCTCCGTGTCATATTTCAGTGACTGCCACGGCAACGGATAGTGATCATTGCCGAGCCCCAGAAATCCGCCGAAACCCAGTACGGCGTAGGACACCTTGCCGCTGACCTTGTCGATCATCACGCGTTCGATCGAGCCGATCTTGCTGCGATCGGCGCCATAGACCGATGTTCCCTCGACCTTGTCGCTGCCGATCAGGCGGCCCATCTCGGCGCGATCCATTTCGCCTTGATTCAACATCTCAATTCTCCACTCAGCCAATGTGTGAATCAACTTGCGTAACGGGGTGATCGTTCCTGCGTGCAGGTGCGGCATCTCGCGACCAAACAGGAACATCACTGAAAACGCGCCGTTCTCAATGTTCACATCAGCAAACCAGGCGTGAGGTGAACCATGGGCGATTTCCGCGATATCCAGCACGGCGTCAACGATCCCGTCGACGGGGTCGACGTCAAGCGACAGATCAATACCAATCAGACCCCGCATGAGCGGGCGCAGCGACACGCCGACGTGCGGGCTGATCCGTCGGCCTCGCCGGCAGAGCCATTCCTGCCTGAGAGGCTGCGGCGCAAGCCAACCGATCCGATCAATCCGCGCACCGGTCGCAACCCCACGAATTAGGAACACAGGTCCCGCCGCCGTGTTAGTCGGCGCAAAGATCCACGCGGCAAGCGCCGCGCCGCCAATCCAGAGGACCGAATCATGAAACGTACCGTTGTTGCTCTTGCCTGCGTGCTTTTCGCGGGCCCCGCGCTCGCCCAGTCGCTCGGCGAAAAGACCGGCGTCAATTCTGTGCTTGGCGTTGCGCCTGCGACCGCCGATTTCGTCAAGGAGGTCGCCATCAGCGACCTGTTCGAGATCGAATCGAGCAAGCTCGCCGAGCAGAAGGGCAATGCGCAGGAAAAGACCTTCGCGCAGCGGATGGTGACCGACCACACCAAGACCAGCGGCGAGCTCAAGGCCCTCGTCGGCGACGGAAAGGTCGAAGCCACGCTGCCGACCGCGCTCGACAGCTCGCACCAGAGCAAGCTCGACAAGCTCAAGAACGCCTCGGGCAAGGATTTCACATCGGACTACAATTCCTACCAGGTCAGCGCCCATGAGGACGCCGTGTCACTGTTCGAACGCTACGCCAAGGGCGGCGACAATTCCGCGCTGAAGGACTGGGCCGGCAAGACGCTGCCGGCGCTGAAGCACCATCTCGACATGGCCAAGGAGCTCGGCAAGGCACCGAGCGTCGGGCAGTCCAAGTAGACATCTTCCGGGGGCGCCGGCCAAGCCGGCGTCCCCTCTTCAGCAACGACGCTCCTCTCCGCTCGCTGAAACCTCGAAGTTGCGGAGCCCATCGTGGCGCATCGCTCCAGGTCTCCGGCGGCCGACGCCAGCTATGCGACCGGACAGGTGTACGGCGCCGCCGGCGGATCGAGGCAGCCGTAAGGCTTCGGCGCAGGAACAATCATCGGCGGCTGAGCTTTACAAAACCGTCATAAAGCTCGTTTCGCTGACTGCAGACCGATGGCGTTCGTAACAGTCAAACCCACCCGGATCGACATCGCGATCGCGGACGAGATCGCGGATCATACCAACTCGAAGCTCGAGCACACGGCCGAGGCGCTGACCTGGGGCGCGGACGAGCATGTGTTGCTCGCCCTCGCCGCGGCGGGCTGGCTCTACACCCGGCTTCGCCCTGACGCAGAACGCCGCACGGGCAATCACCTCCTGGCCGTTTCGCTGGCAACGGCCGTGCTGCCGCATATCCTGAAATCAGCCTTTGACCAGATCAGGCCGGACCGGCTGACGGTGCGAGGGCATCGCCGCGGCATTCCCTTCTCCGGGCGGCCGCGCGACGCCTTCCCGTCCGGACATGCCGTGCACATGGGCGCGCTGGCATCCGCTGCCGGCCTGCTGCCGCGATCGCAGCGCCGCCTCGTGCGCTCCATCGCGGCGGCGCTGTCGCTGACGCGCGTGGTGTTGCTCGCCCACTGGGCCAGCGACGTCGTCGCAGGCTTCGTTCTCGGCGTGGCTGTCGAGCGGATGCTGAGGCCGTGGACCCTGGTGTGCAAGCCCTCGGACAGGAGGGCGCCGCCATGACCGAATACATCCTGCGCTTCATCGCCGGCGGCGTGATCGTATCGGCCTTCGCAATTCTGGGCGACATGCTGCGGCCCAAGAGTTTTGGCGGCCTCCTCGGCGCCGCGCCGTCGGTCGCGCTCGCCACGCTCGGCATCGCCATCTTTCGGCACGGCCCGCAATATGCCGCGGCCGAAAGCTGGACCATGATCTACGGCGCGATCGCCCTCGCCTGCTACAGCCTCGCTGTCTGCCATCTCCTGATGAGGTTTCGGCTCGCCGCGCTGCCCGCCACCATCATCGCTTTTGCCGTATGGCTTGCAGTCGCCTTCGGCCTGCTCGCGGGTCTTGGAGGTGCGGCCTGATGCTGGTCAAACTGTCATCGTCAGTGCTCACGCAAACGCGCTGGTACGAATACGGCGTTCGCTTCCTGCTCGGGGGCCTCGCGACAGTCTTCGCGGGATTCGTGGGCGCGCGCTTCGGCGTCGCCACCGGCGGGCTCTTCCTTGCCCTGCCCGCCATCTTCTGCGCCAGCGCAACCCTGATCGAGAGCCATCAGCGCCGCGCCAAGGAGAAGGTCGGCTTCAGTGGACGGAAACGCGGGCGGCAGGCAGCGGCGCTGGACGCCGCGGGCGCCGGGCTTGGAAGCATCGGGCTCGCAGCGTTCGCGGCCACGTTCTATCTCGTGGTTACGACCAGCATCGTCGGCGCGTTCGCCACCGCGATTATCGCTTGGGCGATGGTTTCCGTCGCCGCGTGGTGGCTCAGGCGGAAGCTTCGTATGACCTCCGGTCACAAGAGGACCGAAGGCTGGGCGCGATCAGCGAGGAGCCGTAGCCTCTTCCCGTAGCATCAGGAATCCGTACATCTCCGCGGCAGTCTGAAGCTGCTCGATACGGGTCGCGAGGGCATCGCGCTCGATGCCGCGCGGCAGATTCGCCATCGCGTGCTCGAGCCGCAGCTTCTGCGCATCGAGACGCTGTTCGAACGTATGTGGTTCAGATCGTCTTCGCATCTTCCGCCCTCGGTGGTTGCAGGCCCGGGCTGTTGGCCCAGCGCTCGACCTGCTCGATGATCTTCTGGTGGCTCGGACGCACCGGCCTCGGCGCTCCGGACTCCTCGGAAAGCTTGCGGGGTAACCTGACTTCGTCCGTCATGGCCTGTCTCCCTCCCCAAATGAATGCGCCATTGCGCGAATGGTTTCATATTAACTTATTGATTTTGCTATATATTTTTACTCAATTGGCGATTTTGCGGACTCTTGGGGAACTCAAGCCAGATTCGTTCATTGAGTAAACTACTCAACTTGCTCAATCTGCGTGATCAACCATGAACGACCTTCGCGCCGAGCGCCTTCAAGTCATGCTTTCGCCGGAAGAGCTGGCCGCTATTGACGATTTCCGGTTCAGACATCGTATGCCGACGCGGGCGGCAGCGGTCCGCGAGCTTCTCAAGCTCGGATTGGCGGCCGCAGGCGTGGACGCAAAAGCCGGCGTGAAGTCGAGCAGCTTCGGCGTGTTCGGCCGCGGTCCCGATGGACATACCCAGGGCGATTCCGAAGATAACCTGTAGAAGCCGTCGATAAGCAAACGGCCCCGGCACGGTGGGTGCCAGGGCCGTCCTTGAAGATTGCGTCCGGCGCACCGGGGGCATGACAGCCGGAAGCAACCTGTCGACTCTTCGCGCAGGGATTCGTTCCTCGCGTGACTATCCGCTGGGGGCAGCGCCGGAATCATCCGGCGTCGTGCCGGAGCCTGGCGTCTTGCCGTTGTCGTTCAGCTTCGGATCGCGCGTCGCCTCTCGCGACGCAGAATCCTTTGGATCCGTCTTGTGCACGGTCTGCGCGCGCTGCTTGTCGCGCGGCTGCTCCTCAGCGCGCTTGTCCTTGACGATGCCGTGGTCGGAATGCGCCATGATGACCTCTCGCCTCTCGTGATGTCTCGAAGCGGCTACGCGCTGGCACAACGAATGTTCCAGCGCGAGAGGCCCGCAGCGCTAGCTATGCACGGCGTGGGTTGCAGCCGATGCATTCTCGAGATGCACCTGCCGCACCGTCGTCACTGTCGCGAACGCAACCGAGACGCCAAAGGCGAGAATGAGTGAAAGAAGAACCAGACGTGGAGCCATCGCAAAACCTCCTTCTGGAAAGCGGCAAAATCAACGCGATCGACTGTTCGTGGATAATCCTGAATTGGTCGCCTGCATTCCGTGAGCCGTCTCACACGCAGATTCACGAAAACGAGAACGCTCATGCATCCTGCGTTTGGAGGACGCCGACCTTCACGGGCGGAATCTCACCGTCCAGCCAGTCCTGCTCGTTCGCCAAGGCCATCCAGGCATTTGCCATACGCGAATAGCGCTTATGAGCCGGTTGCCCTTCCGCGCGCTCGGCGAGCTGAAGGCAGTTGTCGGCGTTGTCCCTGAAAATGTCAGACTGTTTCATCCCCATGATTTGGGGACGGAACTCACGCCCCGCAACCGCCCTTACCGGATCGTAACGCTCAGGGAACTTCGCACGCCATCGGTCATTGAAGAGCCATGAGGATTCTTGTCGCGATCGTCCTGGCGTTCATCAGCACCGCGGCATTCGCGGACAGCGTTGGCGAGCGAACGGCCGGCGCTCGCGCGCCGACGGCAGCCGATGTCGTGACCGGCCTCTACGCCTTCAGCCGCTTCCAGCAGGGCCTGCTGGAGAGCACCGACCTGAAGGGCAATGCGGAAGTGAAGAACCTCGCGGCCCTGCGCGCCGAAGAGGCCACCAAGCGCGACAAGGCTTTGAAGCAGATCCAGGTCGCGATCGGGACGGAGCCACGCGCGGCCAAGACAACGTCTGCGAGTGCAGGTCTCGTCGAACCTGAAAACTCGGACGGGCCGATTTACGTGAAGAGTTTCTATGCTGCTCAGATTCCCGAATATGAAGCGGCCATCAGTCTGCTCGAGCATTATCTGAAGGCGCCTGACAATGCCGCGCTCGCCGCCTTCGCGCGTGAACAGCTCCCGATGCTGCGCTCGCAGGTGAAGGAAGCGGAGCGCACCATGGCGGACAAGTAGCCGCGTTATTTTTTGTCTTCTGGATGATGCTGCTGGCTCTCCGGGCGCACCGTGCGATTGCTCTCGGGCATCCTGTCTCGGCCGGCATCGCCATTGTCATCCTTGCCGCCCGAGGTCGAGGTGCCGCTGCCGCTCGGGTTCGACCTGGACGCGGCGCCCGTGGTCGGCGAATCCGCATGCGGGGTGGCCGAGCTTGCGGCCGGATCGCCTGTCACGGCTCCACGTCCGCTAGGCGCACCGGCCTGTGCGAAGGCCGATCCGGCAGCAAGCAACGTCAGGACAAAGACGGCACATCCGGCTCTCATAGGCAATCTCCCAGGGTCTCCGCTGGGCTAACCGCAGGGCCTATCCTCCGTTCCTAGGGCCGCGGGCCGGACTGGCCCTGCCCAGAGCCGCAGATTTCCCCCGGACCCGGATGGAACCATTAGAGATCTTCGTCGTTATCTGCATCGGGCTGAGCAAAGCAGGTTCCAATTCCTCGCGCCGCAACCTTGGCGCTTGATTTCGAATTTGGCTGACGCTCTATTTTGATAGTCGCGTCACGCCTGGGATTCGGGCCGGCGCCTGCGGGGGAATTAGTATGAGCGACCTCGATTCCGGAACGGCATCACGCTCCGGTCGTCGCGTCCCAAAGCCACAACCCAATGGTACGTCGGAGCCGGATTCCCGGCAGGAATTGCTGCTGGCGCTCCAGGCGATGCGCAGCGGCGATTTCTCGGTGCGGATGAGCGGCGACTATCTCGGCATCGACGGCAAGATTGCCGACACTTTTAACGAAATCATCGCTGCCAACCAGCGCATGGCGCAGCAGCTCGAGCTGGTCGGCCAGGTGGTGGGACGCGAAGGCAAGACCCGCCAGCGCGTGAAGTTCGGCCTCGCCTCCGGCTCCTGGGCCGAGATGGAAGGCTCCGTCAACACGCTGATCGACGACCTGCTCTGGCCCACACGCGAAGTCACTCGCGCGGTCGCGGCGGTGGCGCAAGGCGACCTGCTCCAGACCGTCAAGCTCGACGTCGAGGGCCGCCCGCTCCGCGGCGAATTCCTGCAATCGGCGACCATCGTCAACACCATGATCAAGCAGCTCGGCGTGTTCACCTCCGAGGTGACGCGCGTCGCGCGCGAGGTCGGCACCGAAGGCAAGCTCGGCGGCCAGGCCCAGGTGCCGGAAGTGACCGGCGTCTGGAAGGATTTGACCGAGAGCGTCAACTCGATGGCGAACAACCTGACCAACCAGGTTCGCAACATCGCCGAGGTGACCATCGCGGTCGCCAACGGCGATTTGTCCAAGAAGATCACCGTCGACGTCCGCGGCGAGATCCTTCAGCTCAAGGAAGCCATCAACACGATGGTGGACCAGCTCCGCTCCTTCGCCTCCGAAGTGACGCGCGTCGCGCGCGAGGTCGGTACCGACGGCAAGCTGGGCGGCCAGGCCATCGTGCCCGGCGTCGCCGGCACCTGGAAGGACCTGACCGACTCCGTCAACGCGATGTGTGGCAACCTCACCGCCCAGGTCCGCAACATCGCCAACGTGACGACCGCCGTGGCGCGCGGCGACCTCTCGCGCAAGATCACCGTGGACGTGCGCGGCGAAATTCTGGAGCTGAAGGACACCATCAACACCATGGTGGACCAGCTCAACGCCTTCGCTTCCGAAGTGACGCGCGTGGCGCGCGAGGTCGGCACCGAGGGCAAGCTCGGCGGCCAGGCCCAGGTGCCCGGTGTCGCCGGCACCTGGAAAGACCTCACCGACAACGTCAACTTCATGGCGTCGAACCTGACCGCGCAGGTCCGCAACATCGCCGACGTCGCAACCGCGATCGCCGGCGGCGACCTTTCCAAGAAGATCACGGTCAACGTGTCGGGCGAGATCCTTCAGCTGAAGGAAACGCTGAACACCTGCGTGGACCAGCTCAACGCCTTCGCCGGCGAAGTGACGCGCGTCGCCCGCGAGGTCGGCACCGAGGGCCGGCTCGGCGGCCAGGCCAACGTGCTCGGCGTCGCCGGCACCTGGAAGGATTTGACGGAAAGCGTCAACTCGATGGCGTCGAACCTGACGGCGCAGGTCCGCAACATCGCCGAGGTGACGACGGCGGTCGCCGGCGGCGACTTGTCGAAGAAGATCACGGTGGACGTGCGCGGCGAAATCCTGGAGCTGAAGGACACCATCAACACCATGGTGGACCAGCTCAACGCCTTCGCCGGCGAGGTCACGCGCGTGGCCCGCGAGGTCGGCACCGAAGGCAAGCTCGGCGGTCAGGCCGTCGTGCGCGGCGTCGGCGGCACCTGGAAGGACCTGACGGACTCCGTCAACTCGATGGCCTCGAACCTGACCGGCCAGGTCCGTAACATCGCCGAAGTCGCGACCGCGGTCGCCAAGGGCGACTTGTCGAAGAAGATCACCGTCAACGTGTCCGGCGAAATCCTTCAGCTGAAGGAGACGCTCAACACCATGGTCGACCAGCTCAACGCCTTCGCCGGCGAAGTGACGCGCGTCGCGCGCGAAGTCGGCACCGACGGCAAGCTCGGCGGCCAGGCCGACGTGCCCGGCGTCGCCGGCACCTGGAAGGACTTGACCGACAGCGTGAACTCGATGGCGGGCAACCTCACCGCCCAGGTCCGCAACATCGCCGAGGTGGCGACCGCCATCGCCGGCGGCGACCTGTCGCGCAAGATCACGGTGGACGTGCGCGGCGAGATCCTTCAGCTCAAGGACACGCTGAACACGATGGTCGACCAGCTCAACCGCTTCGCGGGCGAGGTGACGCGCGTGGCGCGCGAGGTCGGCACCGAAGGCCGCCTCGGCGGCCAGGCCAACGTGCCCGGCGTTGCCGGCACCTGGAAGGACCTCACCGACAGCGTGAACTCGATGGCGGGCAACCTCACCGCCCAGGTCCGCAACATCGCCGAAGTCACCACCGCGGTGGCGCGCGGCGACCTGTCGCGCAAGATCACCGTGGACGTGAAGGGCGAAATCCTCGAGCTCAAGAACACCATCAACACCATGGTGGACCAGCTCAACGCCTTTGCCGGCGAAGTCACGCGCGTCGCGCGCGAGGTTGGCACCGAAGGCAAGCTGGGCGGACAGGCCGAGGTGTCCGGCGTCGCCGGCACCTGGAAGGACCTCACCGACAACGTCAACTTCATGGCCTCGAACCTGACCGCGCAGGTCCGCAACATCGCCGAGGTCGCAACCGCGATCGCCGGCGGCGACCTGTCGAAGAAGATCACGGTGGACGTGCGCGGCGAGATCCTGCTGCTCAAGGACACCCTGAACACGATGGTGGAGCAGCTCCGCTCCTTCGCCGCCGAAGTGACGCGCGTGGCCCGCGAGGTCGGCACCGAAGGCCGGCTCGGCGGTCAGGCCGTCGTGCCCGGCGTCGGCGGCACCTGGAAGGATCTCACCGACAACGTCAACCTGCTGGCCGCGAACCTCACCACGCAGGTCCGCAACATCGCCGAAGTCACCACCGCCGTGGCGCGCGGCGACTTGTCCCGCAAGATCACCGTCGACGTGAAGGGCGAAATCCTCGAGCTCAAGAACACCATCAACACCATGGTGGACCAGCTCAACGCCTTCGCCGGCGAAGTCACGCGCGTGGCCCGCGAGGTCGGCACCGAAGGCGAGCTCGGCGGCCAGGCCCAGGTGCCCGGTGTCGCCGGCACCTGGAAGGACCTCACCGACACCGTGAACGTCATGGCGGTGAACCTGACCGAGCAGGTGCGCGGCATCGTCAAGGTGGTGACCGCGGTCGCCAACGGCGACCTCAAGCAGAACCTCACCGTGAAATCGAAGGGCGAGGTCGCAGCCCTCGCCGACACCATCAACAACATGACCGCGACGCTCGCGACCTTCGCCGAGCAGGTGACGTCGGTGGCGCGCGAGGTCGGCGTCGAGGGACGGCTGGGCGGCCAGGCCGACGTGCCCGGCGCGGCCGGCACCTGGAAGGACCTCACCGGCAACGTCAACCTGCTGGCGGCCAACCTCACCTCGCAGGTGCGCGCGATCGCGGAAGTCGCGACCGCGGTGACCAAGGGCGATTTGACGCGGTCGATCCAGGTCGATGCCCGCGGCGAAGTCGCCGAGCTGAAAGACAACATCAACACGATGATCACGAACCTCCGTCTGACGACGGACGTGAACACCGAGCAGGACTGGCTGAAGACCAACCTCGCCAAATTCACCAACATGCTCCAGGGCCAGCGCGACCTCGCCACGGTCGGCCGGCTGCTGCTGACCGAATTGTCGCCGCTGGTGAACGCGCATACCGGCGTGATCTACCAGGTCGACAACGAGGACAGTCCGCAGCTCCTGCTGCTCGCCTCCTATGCCGGCGACGGCGTCTATCCCTACCAGCGCGTGCTGCCGCTCGGCGACGGCCTGATCGGCCAGTGCGCCCTCGACAGACGGCCGCGCGTCATCGCCGACATTCCGCCCGACGTGGTGCCGATCAACTCCGCGCTGTTCCGCGTCGCGCCGAAGAATCTCGTCGTGCTGCCGGTGCTGTTCGAAGGCCAGGTCAAGGCGGTGATCGAGCTTGCCTCACTCACCTCGTTCACGACCTCGCAAATGACGTTCCTGGAGCAGCTCACCGATTCCATCGGCATCGTGCTCAACTCGATCGAGGCGACGATGCAGACCGAAGGCCTGCTCAAGCAGTCGCAGCAGCTCGCCGGCGAGCTCCAGACCCAGCAGCGCGAACTGCAGCAGACCAACGACCAGCTCGAGCAGAAGGCGCAGCAGCTCGCCGAGCGCAACGTCGAGGTCGAGCGCAAGAACCAGGAAATCGAGCAGGCCCGCCGCGCGCTGGAGGAAAAGGCGACCGAGCTCGCGCTGACCTCGAAGTACAAGTCCGAGTTCCTCGCCAATATGAGCCACGAGCTGCGCACGCCGCTGAACTCGATCCTGATCCTCGGACAGCAGCTCACCGACAATCCGGACGGCAACCTCACGGGCAAGCAGGTCGAATTCGCCCGCACCATCCACGGCGCCGGCACCGACCTGCTCAACCTCATCAGCGACATCCTCGATCTCTCCAAGATCGAATCCGGCACGGTGACGGTCGATGCCGAGGAGATTCTGACCGCGAACCTGCTCGAGACCGTCGGACGGCCATTCCGGCACGAGGCCGAGAACCGCGGCCTGTCGTTCAAGATCGACGTCGACCCGAACCTCGCGCGCAGCATCGTCACTGACTCCAAGCGTCTGCAGCAGGTCCTCAAGAACCTGCTTTCCAACGCCTTCAAGTTCACCGCCGAAGGCGAAGTGCGCCTGAAGGTTGCCGCAGTGGTCGGCGGCTGGGGAACGGATCACCCGGTGCTGAACTCCGCGCCGGCGGTGATCGCGTTCGAAGTGTCCGACACCGGCATCGGCATTCCCCTGGAGAAGCAGAAGCTGATCTTCGAGGCGTTCCAGCAGGCGGATGCCGGCACCAGCCGCAAATATGGCGGCACCGGCCTCGGCCTTGCCATCAGCCGCGAACTCGCGAGCCTGCTCGGCGGTGAAATCCATCTGCGGAGCGCGCCCGGCAAGGGTTCGTCCTTCACGCTCTATCTGCCTCTGAAATATTCCGGCCCGACGCTCGCGCCGCGCCCTGCGCCTGCGCCGCAGCAACACGGCCAGCCGCCGGCGCTGCAGCCGACCGCGCCCGAGCAGCCACGTGTCATCGAGCAGATTCCCGACGACAGGCTCAGTCTCGAGCCCGGCGACACCATCCTGCTCATCGTCGAGGACGATCCGCATTATGCGCGCGTGCTGGTCGATCTCGCCCGCGACAAGGGCTTCAAGGTTCTGGTCGCTGCGCGCGGCGCGGAGGCGCTGGAGCTTGCGAAGCAGTACCAGCCGCGGGCCGTCTCGCTCGACGTGTTCCTGCCTGACATGCTCGGCTGGACGGTGCTGAGCCAGCTCAAGCACAATCCGCTGACGCGCCACATCCCCGTGCAGATCATCACGCTCGACGAGGACCGCCAGCATGCGCTGGCGCGCGGCGCGTTCTCATTCGTCAACAAGCCGACCACGACCGAAGGGGTGGCGGCCGCGCTGACGCAGATCAAGGAATATGCGCGGCCGCGGCGCAAGCGGCTCCTGATCGTCGAGGACAACGAGGCCGAGCAGCTCTCGATCCGCGAGCTGCTGCATCACGACGACATCGAGATCGTGACGACCGATACCGGCGCGGGCGCGCTCTCGACACTGCGCGAGGCGCCTTGCGATTGCGTGGTGCTCGACCTGCGGCTGCCCGACATGAGCGGCTTCGAGGTGCTGGACCAGATCCGCAACGACGAGACGCTGTCGAACATTCCGGTCGTGGTCTTCACCGGCCGTGAGCTGTCGGCGGAGGAAGACGCGGAACTCCACACCATGGCGCGCAGCATCGTGGTCAAGGGCGTGGAATCGCCGGAGCGCCTGCTCGACGAGACCGCGCTGTTCCTGCATCGCGTGATCACGGAACTGCCGGTCGAGAAGCAGCGCATGCTGGAGAAGCTGAACAGTTCCGACGAGGACCTGATCGGCAAGACCGCCCTGCTCGTCGACGACGACGCCCGTAACATCTTCGCATTGTCGAGCGTGCTGGAACGACGCGGCATGAAGGTGCTGACGGCGACGACCGGCCGCGAGGCGGTGACCCTGGTCGAATCCAATCCGGAGATCGCCATCGTGCTGATGGACATCATGATGCCGCAGATGGATGGCTATCAGACCATCGGCGTCATTCGCGAAAACCCGGCCTTCGCCCGCCTTCCGATCATCGCGCTGACCGCCAAGGCGATGAAGGGCGACCGCGAGAAATGCCTGGAGGCCGGCGCGTCCGACTACCTCGCCAAACCCGTCAACACCGATCAATTGCTGCTTGCGATCCGCATGTGGCTGCACCGCTGAGTTGGATCCTCGAATGGACCACGAAAAGGTCAACATCCTGCTCGTCGACGATCAGCCGGCCAAGCTGCTCGCTTACGAGGTGATCCTGAAGGATCTCGGCGAGAACCTCGTGATCGCCTCGTCCGGCCGCGAGGCGCTGGAGGTGCTGCTCAAGACCGAGATCGCGGTGATCCTGGTCGACGTCTGCATGCCCGAGCTCGACGGCTTCGAGCTTGCCGCGATGATCCGCGAGCATCCGCGCTTCCAGAAGACCGCGATGATCTTCATCTCGGCCATCCAGGTCAGCGACATCGACCGCCTGCGCGGCTACGAGATGGGTGCGGTCGACTACGTGCCGGTGCCGGTCGTGCCGGAGGTGCTGCGCGCCAAGATCAGGGTGTTTTCCGAGCTCTACCGCAAGACCCGCGAGCTGGAACGGCTGAACCAGGAGCTCGAGGACCGCGTTCGTGCACGAACAGCGGAACTGGAGAACTCCACCGCGAAGCTGCGCGAGAGCGAAGAGCGGCGCAGCCTTGCGATCGCCGCCGGCAAGATGGGATCCTGGGACTGGGACTGGATCAGCGGCGACTGGATGTGGGACGAGGGACAATATCGTATCTTCGGCGTGACCCCGGAGCGCTTCGAGGTCAACCCGGCGAACGTGCAGGCGCTGTTGCACCCCGATGACGTCGATCAGCTGCGCAAGGCCATCGCCGAATTCAACAAGGGCACCCGCGCCTACGAGACGGAGTTCCGCACGGTGCGGCCTGACGGCGAGGTGCGCTGGTGCGTTGGCACCGCGGCCGCAACAGTGGACGAAAACGGCCGCGTCGTGCGTGTCAGCGGGGTCACCGTCGACATCACGGAGCGCAAGCGCGCCGAGGAGCGGCAGAATCTGCTGGCGCGGGAAGTCGATCATCGCGCCAAGAACGCGCTGGCGCTGGCGCAGTCGATCGTGCGCCTCACCCGTGCCGACGAGGTCAAGGCCTATGTCAACGCGGTCGAGGGGCGCATCAATGCGCTGGCGCGCGTGCACACCATCCTGTCGCTGTCGAGCTGGCAGGGCGCGGAGCTCTCCAAGCTGATCGACGAGGAGCTTGCGCCCTATTCGCTCGGAGGCCAGATCAGGCTGGCCGGTCCCGAAGTTCAATTGCTGCCGGCGACTGCTCAAACGCTGGCGCTGGCGCTGCACGAGCTTTTCACCAACTCGGCAAAGTATGGTGCGCTCTCGACGCGGTCGGGAAGGCTCACGATCGGTTGGCAGGCCGAGGACGATCTCCTCACACTGATCTGGGAGGAATCCGGCGGCCCGCTCGTCGGGATACCGAAATCTCGCGGCTTCGGCACAAGGAGCCTGCTGGCGAGCGTCGAGTCCCAGCTTGGCGGGCAGGCGCTGTTCGATTGGCGCGCCGAAGGCCTGTTGTGCCGCCTCGAGGTGCCGCTGACCCGGAAGACCGCAGCAGCGCCGGCGGCCGCAAGCAAATTCGACGCGGCTCCCTCTGAAGCCCTTCAGCGGGCTTCAGGTTAGAAGCGTTTTCGAGCGAAGTGGTCTCCGGTTCGCGGAAAGAAAACGCGTCGAAACAAGAATCTGGAGCTTCGGTTCTGATTCAATCAGAACCTAGCGCGACGCGGCGACCCTGATGCGCGGCATCGGCTGCAGTTCGTCAGCGACGCGTCCTTCCAGCCAGGCTTCCGTCTGCGAGAGATCGCGTAGCGCCCTGGCATAGCGGCGGGCCGCGCTGCGTTCGGCGCCGCGCGGCAACTTGCGCGCCTTGCGCAGCATGTCCGCGGCCGCGTTGCGATAGGCCAGTGAGCGATAGAGAAAGACCACCTTACCCATATCGAATGTTCCCGTGTTGATGGCGCTCATCCTCGCAAGACCGGCATGAACGCCGGATGAAGCCGGGGATGACAAATCCTTCATGGGAAGGGAACTCGCGGTCGTCGGGCGCGTTTGCATGCCGCACCGTGAGGTGGTTCCATGCGCGCGAAAAAATCGCCGAGCCTCATCTCTCCGACCGGCGTCATCAAGTTGATGACGCATGCGATGATGGGCGCAGCCCTCGGCCTTGTCTTCGGACTCGCGCTCGTCCTGTCGAATCCGGCGGTCGCCAATCTACTGAACCATGGCGGAGATTCGATCGCTGCCGTCTTCGTCGTCACGCTGGTGACGACGTTCGCGATCGGCGCGACACTCACGGGCGTCGTGTTCATCATTACCGAAGACAAGGAATTTTGAAGCGCGCGTGAACACACGGCGCGATTTCATTCGGAACTCCTGCCGCGAATGACGGTTGGCTGCCTGCGTCAATTTAACTCAGGGAGTTCCCGCGCATGAAAACCACCAAGCTCGCTCTCGCCATGATGTTGGCAACCGGCCTTGCCGCCGCCCCGTTCGCCGCGCAGGCCAAATCGCACAAGGCGAAACACGAATCCTCGACCTCGTCCTCGCAGACGACTGGCGCGAACACGAAATCCAAGAGTGCTGATCCCTCCAGCCAAGGGGGGTCCGGTCCCGGCTCCGATCAGGGCGGCACCATGACGAACAACAACAGCAAGGGCATGAGCAACAGCAAGTAAGCTCGGCCCAAGTAAGCGCGGCCCCAAGTAAGCTCGGCCGACGAGACAATTAATGGCCCCGCGACAAGGCGGGGCCATCTTGTTGTCGCCCCACGGCATTCGCTTTCACGAGATGCTCGAGCTGCGCGCGCTTGCGTGCGATCAGGAGCTGGGCCGCAGCATGGTCGAGGCCTTCGCGCTGCAACTGCCGGATGGCGGAGCCAAGTTCGAGAATCTCGGCGCGCAGTTTTAGAATCCGGTACGCGTCCGGGTCTTCCTCCACCGCGCGCTCCCAAGACTCTTAGCGGCGCGCGCTCAGGCGCAGCGGAATGCCTGATGTCTTCGCCGTGCGAAGGTGCACCCGGTCGCGGACATTTGGCAGGACGTCGCCGCCGCCAGCTGCCTTCCATTCGCCGATCAGCAGGTTGATCTTCCGGCGCAGATCCATCTGCGCCAGGGCCTTTTCTGTGCAGTCACGATCGCGATTGACGAGGTCGCGCACGGACACCTCGATATCGGCCATTTCCAGCCTCAAGGCGCTGATTTTACGTCGAATTTCATTAATTCTGTTGTCCATGGCTTGTTAGAACAAAATAAGAACATATAGTCAAGTCACGATTTCAGAATGGAGAGGACAGATGCAGGTTCAGGGTAAATACGACGCCAGGGCTTTTCTCAGCGAGCAGATGACGCGGACGCAGGGGCTCAAGCTGAAGCGGCTGAGTGACGAGGCGTATCAGCCCGCACAATACGATCGGGACCTGTCGTTCGCCGAGGCCGCGCGGCGCATCCAGGTGCTCGAGGCGGAGATCGAGCTGGCGAACTCGTTCTGAGACGCGCGCCGCGCGTTTGGAACGCTGCGTCAGCAATACGGTTCTTTCCCCGGGCCAAGGGAGAGAGTCGATGGCACGCAAGGCAAAGAAGCGCCGCTACTCACGCAGCTCCGGCAGTGACGTCGAGCGCGAGATGCGCCGTTACAAGAAGGGCACTGCGAAGAAGGGGCCCGGCGGTCGCGGCGGTCGCGTGAAGAGCCGCAAGCAGGCGATCGCGATCGGCCTGTCCGAGGCCCGCAAGAAGGGCAAGAAGGTCCCGAAGAAGGCGTCGAAGCGGAAGACAGCCAAGAAGAAGACAACCAAGAAGACAACCAAAAAAACGAGAAAGAGCGCGAAGCGCAAATCCAGCAAGCGGTGACGCTGACCTGCGTCAGATCATGCTGCCCGGCATGAAGCAGCGAATGGAAATCCCGAACGCGGTTTTGACCGGCCACACCATGGTGCGGCCGGCGCGATTGGGCTCGGTGATGACGGCTTCGTCCGGCACCTCGACCCACTGCCCGTCGAGCCGCACGCGATAGTGTCCGTCGTGGGATTCCCAATCGGGATCGGATACGGCAAAGCCATCCGCATCCGAACAGCACGGCCCGAGATGGCTGCGCAAACTGTCGAACCAGGGTTTCAGGGGCGAGTTGGCATAACGGCCATCGTCGCGCCCCAGCGCACTTCCGGTCGTCAGCACGATTGGCGCTACCAGCAGCGCACATCTCAGCGAGAGCTTCAATCGATCCATGTCGGCACCGATCAAATGCGAACGACCGGTTCCACAAGACGGCCGGACGCTCGAAGTTCCACGCCTGCAATTCGTCCCGGTGGCTTCATTGCCGCCCAGGCGCAACACGCGAGTCCGAACTGTGACCAGCGAACGCGGCTTTTTCGGACGAACCCGTCACCATGACTGCCGTTAACGAGAATGTTATCGGCGGCCTGTGGGTATCTTCCAGACGCGCACGAAAAAGGCGGCCTGCCCGGCCGCCTTCCGAATTCGTCGTTGAACGCGTGCCTTATGCCAGCGGCACCGCGACGAACCGGGTCGCTTCCGCGCCTCTGACCTGCAACAGCACGCTGTTCTTGCCGGACGACTTCGCCTGCGCCAGCTCCGAGCGGACGTCGTCGACATTGGCGACGGCCTTGCCGGCGACATTGAGGATGACGTCGCCGGTCTGGATGCCGCGCTGCGCGGCCGGTCCCTGCGGATCGACCTCGGTGACGACGACGCCCTTCCGGCCCGCGCCCTGGACGTCGCCGGCCGGTGCGAGGCTGAGGCCGAGCCGCGGCGTGCCGGGACCGGGCTGTGCCTTGCCGACATCGGCCCTAGCCTGCCGCTCGCTCGGCACCTCGCCGAGCGCCATCGTGATCGTCTTGCTGTCGCCCTTGTGAATGACATCGAGCTTCACGGACGTGCCCGGCGCCAGGGTGGCAATGGTGCGGGCGAGATCGCGGGAGTCCTTGACCGCCGTGCCGTTGACGGCGGTAATGACGTCGCCGGCCTCGATGCCGGCCTTCGCGGCCGGGCTGCCACCTTGCGGATTGTCGACGATCGCGCCGCGCGGCTCCTTCAGGCCGAGGCTGTCGGCGATCTCGGCGGTGACCGGCTGCACCTGCACGCCGAGCCAGCCGCGGGTGACCGCACCCTTGTCCTTCAATTGCGCGACGACAAGCTTTGCCGTCGAGGCCGGAATGTCGAAGCCGATACCGACCGAGCCGCCGGAAGGTGAGTAAATCGCGGTGTTCACACCGATCACGTTGCCGCTCATATCGAAGGCCGGACCGCCGGAATTGCCCTTGTTGATCGGCGCATCGATCTGGATGAAGTCGTCATAGGGACCATTGCCGATATCGCGGCCGCTGGCGGAGACGATGCCGGCGGTCACGGTGCCGCCGAGGCCGAAGGGATTTCCGACCGCGACCACCCAGTCACCGATGCGCGGTTTCTGGTCGGCGAATTTGACGAACGGAAAATCCTTCTTGCCGTCGACCTTGATCAGCGCAAGATCGGTCTTCGGATCGGTGCCGACCACCTTGGCCGTGTAGACCGAACCGTCATCCATCGTCACCTGAACCGACTCGGCGTGGTCGACGACGTGATTGTTGGTCACGGCATAGCCGTCGGCGGAGATGAAGAAGCCGGAGCCCTCGCCGGTGATCATCTGGTGGCGCTGGCGCGGCATGCCGTTCATGCCGCCCGGACCACGGAAGCCGAACTGCCGCGAGAACTGGTCGAACGGCGAATCCTCGTCCTGATCCATCCGGTTCTGTTGCAGCATCGCACTCTTGTCGTTGTCCTGGTCGATCTTGACCCGCACCGAAATGACGGCGGGTTTGACCTTGCTGACGAGATCGCCGAAGCCCGGCGGCGTGGCGGTCGCCTCCGCAGCCTGCGCCGGGGCGATGAAGGAAGTCATGCCGAGCGGCGAGGAGCCGGGAGACGCAGCCAGCACGGCCAAGCCAAGCGCGGCCACGGTGCCGAGCAGCGCCAGCCGGCGCGGCTTCAAGATCGTGCGGGACGTCGTGGTGTCGGAATTGACGCGATCGTTCATGTCGAAATGTCCATGTTGGGTAAGTCGCCTTGCACCCAACATGGACATCGTCACCTTACGGCGTCCCGTCCGTTCGATTAAATCTTGGCAAAGTCGCTGCGGCACGGCCGGACATCGCGGCTGCACGTTTGATGCAGCTCAACGCGAGCCGCTCGCGCAGTGAAAGACTGCCGCCATCGGAGGCTGTCCATCGGAGGCGCGCCATGTACAAAGACATTCTCGTCCACATCCCGACCGAGCGCCCGATGCGCGCCGTGATCGACGGCTCGATCTCGCTCGCGGCCAGGCTCAACGCCCATGTCGACGCAGTCGCGGTCGGCTATGTCGCCAGCAGTGCGGTCTACATCATGGAGGGCGGCGCCGCCGTCGCGGCCGTGTTCGAAATGGAGCGCGAGCGCGCGATGGAGCGGGCCGAGGCGGCGCTCGCGGTGTTCAGGAGCGGGGCGGCGAATGCCGGCATTTCCTGCGCGTGCCATGCGCTCGGTACGATCCCGGCTGATGCAGCCGGCGCGCTCGGCGAGATGGCGCGGCTCCACGACCTCAGCATCGTGCTCCAGCCGGATCCGGCACAAGCCTCATTCGACAACGACGTGCCCGGCGAAGTCCTGTTCCAGGCAGGCGGCCCGGTGCTGTTCCTGCCCTACACCTTCCGTGGGGCGTTCAAGGCGAGCCGGATCGGCATCTGCTGGGACGGCAGCCGCCTCGCCGCCCGCGCCATGCGCGACGCAGCTCCCTTCCTGGCCCGCGCCGAGGAGATCGTGATCATCACGATCAACGAGGCCGACGCCGTTCCCGACGAAGCATCCGCGAGCAATCTGGCCAGACATCTCGGCCGCCGCGGGCTTTCGACCCGCGCGGTCAGCCTGTCGGCCGCGCGCGCCGACATTCAGCCGACCATCCTGTCGCTTACGGCGGACGAGAACCTCGATTTGCTGGTGATGGGCGGCTATGGCCATTCCCGCTTGCAGGAACGTTTCCTCGGCGGCGTCACCCGCGCCATGCTGGAGGCCATGACGGTTCCGACGCTGATGTCGCACTAAAGCGCGATGAGATTTGGAAGAATCGTCATCGCGCTTTAGGTTCTTGTTTGCGCATGATGTTTTCGGAAAACCGCTTCGCGCTTTTCCGGATCATGCTTTAGCGAGACCAACGCTCGCCCTCACGCCGCGACGGGGGCCTCCCAGGCCGCGGCGGCGATGGCGTCCTCCTCGCGTTGCGCGTTGCACGCGTCGAAATGCGCCTTCAGCGCGATCTCGGCGAGATATTCGAAATGTTCGGCCTGGCCAAGGAGCTGCCAGTTCTGCAACGGCCGGTAGGCCGCCTGCTGACGACAGAGGGACGCCAGTGCCCGGTAGCGACGTACGTTCTCCATGAGAATCTCCCTCTCGCTCACGTCCGGCTTATTCCTCCGGTTTGCGTCAGCGACATTGCACTGGTGCGAAACATTTGCTGCGCAAGCCGATAACTTTTGGGAACGTTAAAATGTGTTGCAACGCGGCCGCTTTGTTTCGGCGCAAACTTTACAATTGTTTGGCGGTTGTTCTCGGCAGCCAACAGCACAATGCCGACCATGCCACAAAGTTGCGGCATGTGTGAGGCAAAGCACAGCCGGATCCCGCGAGCGCCTATATTAATTTGGGCGTATGGCCGCAAACAAGGTAACGGCGGTACACTGGGGCTCCGCGGTCAGCGCAGCCCGCGACTTCGGAGCCGCGCGGGTATGGAACCGGCGGCTCATTTCATTTCTGATGGCTGACTAGGCGTAGCGGCGGCATTCGACGCTGATGCCGATCAGATCCAGATACCGTTCGATCGGTTCGGGCCGGCCGATGAGATAGCCCTGTATCTCCTCGCAGGCCTCGCACGCCAGGAAGGCACGCTGGGCCTCCGTCTCCACCCCTTCCGCGACAACCGGGATGTTCAGGGCGTGGGCAAGGCTCAGGACTGCCCGCACGATCTCGGCCGATTGCGGCGTCGCTTCGAGATTGGAGATGAAGCTGCGGTCGATCTTGATCTTGTCGAACGGGAACGACTGGAGATAGGACAGCGAAGAATAGCCGGTACCGAAATCGTCCATCGCGATGCGGATGCCGAGCGCCTTCAGCCGCCGCAGCAAAGTGAGCGCGCGGGCGAAATCGCCGATCAGCACGCCCTCGGTGATCTCGACCTCGAGCCGGGTTGGCGCCAGCCCCGTCTCCAGCAAGATCTGGTGGATGGACCGTTCGAGGTCGCCGGCCTGGAACTGGACCGGCGACAAATTGACCGCGACCTGCAACGGCCGCGGCCAGGACGCGGCTTCGCGGCAGGTTTCGCGCAAGACCCATTCGCCGATCTGGATGATCAGCCCGTTCTCCTCGGCCAGCGGAATGAACTGGTCGGGCGGCACGAAACCGCGCGTCGGATGATCCCAGCGCACCAGCGCCTCGAAACCGATGACCTCGCCGTCCATCCGCGCCTGCGGCTGGAAATAGACCAGGAGCTGGTTCTGCTCCACCGCCTGCCGCAGATCGTGCAAGAGCAACCGGCGATCGCGCAGCTCGCGGTCCATCTCGGATTCGAAGAAGCACACCCTGCCGCGGCCCTCGCGCTTGGCGCGGTAGAGCGCGGAATCCGCATTCGCGAGCAGCGTGGCAGCGTCGACGCCGTCATCCGGGTAGAGGGCGATGCCGATGCTGAGGCCGACATGAGAGAGATAATCGTCGACCTCGAGCTCGCGACCGATCGCCTCGACAAGGCGTTCGCCGAGCACCAGCACCTCGTCGCGACAGACACCGTCCGGCATCAGGATCATGAACTCGTCGCCGCCGATCCGGGCGACGAAGGCACCGTCAGCCTCCGCGGCAAGCCGCTCGGCCGCCGCCCGCATCAGCATGTCGCCGACGGGATGGCCGAAGACGTCGTTGACCTCCTTGAAGCGGTCGAGATCGAGGCTGAGCACCGCAAAGCTGGTCGACGCCTCCTGCGCCCGTTCCAGCCGCTCGCCCAGCGCCGCATTGAACGCGCTGCGGTTCGGCAGGTCGGTCAGCGCATCATGATGGGCAAGGTGGCTGATCCGCTCCTGGGTCGCGACGCGCTCAGTGACGTCCTCGATCACACCGACCAGATATTGCGGATTGCCGGCATCGTCGGTGATCAGCATCTTGCGCGAGTTGACCACCCGGTCGTTGCCCTTGACGCCGACTTCGAGCAGGTGCTCCTCGAGGAACATCGGCATGCCGCTGGCCACGACGCGACGGTCCTGGTCGTTGACCACACGAGCGACGTGGTCCGGGAATATCTCCTCGGGTGTTCGGCCCAGCATCTGGTCGCGCGGAATGCCGTAATAGTCCTCGCCGGCCCGGTTGAGCAGGATGTAGCGCGAATCCTTCGCGCATTTCGCGAAGACGGCGATCGGGATGTTTTCGACGATAGTGTCGAGGAATTCCTGGGTCCGCAGCAAATCCTGCTCGACCTCATCGTGCGTATGAGCGCGTGCGTCGATCATCCGCTGGCGGTCGCGGTCGCTCGCATCATAGGCCGCGCTGACGAGTTCGCCCAGCCTGACGACGTCGATCTGTCCGGTCGCATTGGTGGCGCAGCGAAGCTGCTCGGCGAACAAGCGATGCATGCTCACGCCATCGCTTTACGCCGCGTGCGGGCCTCATGCCCGCAGATATCTTCGATCCGCATCCCACGCTCTCTCAGCGTTCCTAAACCGCAGATTGAGACGCATAGCATTGCACGGGCGTTAATCGGACTTTCGACTCAAGCACGTTGGTTACCCCGGCCTGAAGGAGCTGATCGGCTTGTGAAGCATCCTCCGTAGTACCCCGGAGAAAAGTGGCATGCCTTGGCACCAGGGGCCTGACGCCCGGCTCTTCCTCGCCCGCATGCCGTAATCTACCGGAGACGCGCGGTTCCGCTGCTCCGCATCGCCTGTGCGGAACCGTGCTGCAACTCTGGAACCCGGCCGACCGCCGCAGCGGCGCGAATGGCCGCGATGTTGTCTGCATAGTCGGCGGTGCTCTTGCCGCGGAACACGGCAGACCCCGCAACGAGCGTATCGGCGCCCGCGGCGGCCACGGCGGCGGCATTGTCGCGCGTGACACCGCCATCGACCTCGAGCCGGATCGGCCGGTCGCCGATCATTTTTCGAATGCTCCTGATCTTCTCGATCTGGGACTCGAGGAACGACTGGCCGCCGAACCCGGGGTTGACGGTCATTACCAGAACGAGATCGAGACGATCGAGCACGTATTCGATGGCGGCTTCCGGAGTCGCCGGGCACAGGCTGACGCCGGCCTTCTTGCCGAGCGCGCGGATGGCCTGGAGCGAACGATCGAGATGCGGGCCTGCTTCGGCATGGACGGTGATGACGTCGGCGCCCGCCTTCGCGAACGCCTCCAGGTAGGGATCAACAGGCGCGATCATCAGATGCACGTCAAATATCTTCGACGTCACCGGCCGGATCGCCTTGATGACGTCGGCGCCGAAGCTGATGTTCGGCACGAAATGCCCGTCCATGACGTCACAATGGATCCAGTCGGCGCCGGCCGCATCGATCCCCGCGATCTCCTCGCCGAGCCGCGAAAAATCCGCCGCCAGGATCGACGGGGCAATGATGATCTCTCTGCTCATGGCTTTGCACTCCGCGCATCGGCCCCGCCGCTGAAGACGCGGCTGGCGAGTACGTCTGCTGGATCAATGGTTTCGAGGTCGGCGACATCGAGCATGCGGTTGAGATCCGACACCAGACGATCGGCCTGCCGCAAACGGATGCGGTCGACGGCGTTGCGGATCGAGCGCGCATTGGAGAAGAACGGCTGGGTCCGGCGTAGCGCGATGTATTTCTCGAAGGCCTCCCGCGCCGTCGCCGAGAAGCGATAGCCCCGCTCCTTCAGCATCAGCTCGGCGATGACGAGCAACTCGGCTTCCGCATAATCGGGAAATTCAATGTGGTGGGCGATGCGCGAGCGGAAGCCGGGATTGGAGGCGAAGAAGCTCGTCATCCGCTCGCCGTAGCCGGCGAGGATCACGACGAGGTCCTCGCGCTGGTTCTCCATCACCTGGAGCAGGATCTCGATCGCCTCCTGGCCGTAGTCGCGCTCGTTGTCGGGCCGGTGCAGGTAATAGGCCTCATCGATGAACAGCACGCCGCCCATTGCCTTCTTCAATATCTCTTTGGTCTTCGGCGCAGTGTGGCCGATATACTGGCCGACGAGATCGTCGCGCGTCACCGAGATCACCTGCCCGCGCCGAACGAAGCCGAGCCCGTGCAGGATTTTTGCCATGCGCAACGCCACCGTGGTCTTGCCGGTGCCGGGGTTGCCGGTGAACGACATGTGCAGCGTCGGCGGCGCCGATGCCAGTCCCGCACGCTGCCGGATGCGCTCGATCAGCAGCAGCGAGGCGATCTGGCGCACGCGGTTCTTGACCGGCTTCAGGCCAATCAGCTCCTGCTCGAGCTGTTGCAGCGTATCGGTGATCCCGGCCGCCTCGGCCTCCTTGCGGAGGTCGAAATGGGGCTCGCTGCTTTCAGAGGTCATCGCGTGGGGAACATCCAGCATGGGCACCTCGAAGAAAAGAGCTTCGCCGCGGGGGGATGCGGCGAAGCAGTGGTCCGCCAAGGAAACGGAGCAGGGAGTGCTCCGCGCGGAGGAGAATGGCTTAGGTCGATGCGTGCGCGACCGGCTTGCGCATAGTGGTGTAGCGGATGGCACGGCCACCGACCTCCTGGCGCACCAACTCGAACTCGGCCTCCTGCGGCGGACGGTTGACGATGAAGGAGATCCGCACCGACTCCCAGCCATGGCTGGAATCGAAACCGCTGATGCGGATGTAGCGGTCGCCGTACACCCTGCGGCATTCGGCGAGCTCCATCATGACGCCGGCGGCGTCCTGGAGGTCGAACATCGGCAGGCCCCACATCTCCCAATAGGTGTTGCGGGGATGCGGATCGTCGGTGAACTCGATGTTCACCGCCCAGCCATTGGTGAGGCAATACTGCACCTGTTTCGTGATCTGGTCGTCGGTCAGATCCGGCAGGAACGAGAAGCAGCCCTGGGTCAGTTTCATCTCATGTCTCCTCAAACGGTTTCCAGCGCGGTCGGCACGAAGTCCGGCGTGTCGGTGGACTCATAGTTGAAGGTGACGTCCTTCCAGACCTCGAGCGCTGCCTTCAGCGGCGTGCAGGTCTCGGCGGCCCTGGCCAGGATCTCCGGGCCTTCATGGACGTAATCGCGGCCCTCGTTGCGGGCCAGGATCATCGCCTCCAGCGCGACGCGGTTGGCGATTGCACCGGCTGCGATCCCCATGGGATGGCCGATGGTGCCGCCGCCGAATTGCAACACGACGTCCTCGCCGAGCAGATCGAGCAGCTGGTGCATCTGGCCGGCATGGATGCCGCCTGAGGCGACCGGCATCATCTTGTTCAGGCTCGCCCAGTTCTGGTCGAAGAACAGGCCGTGCTCGAGCTTGGTGGGGTTGAAGTCTTCGCGGCAGACATCGTAGTAGCCGCGCGTGGTGTTGGGATCGCCCTCGAGCTTGCCGACCACGGTGCCGGCATGGATGTGGTCGACGCCGGCGAGCCGCATCCATTTGGCGATGACGCGGAACGAGACACCGTGGCTCTTCTGCCGCGTATAGGTCGAGTGGCCGGCGCGATGCAGATGCAGGATCATGTCGTTGCGCCGCGCCCATTTCGCCATGGACTGGATCGCGGTGTAGCCGATCACGAGGTCGATCATGACGATGCACGACCCGAGCTCTTTCGCGAACTCCGCGCGCTCGTACATGTCCTCCATCGTGCCCGCGGTGATGTTCAGGTATGTGCCCTTCACCTCACCGGAAGCCGCCTGCGCGCGGTTCACCGCCTCCATGCAGTAGAGGAAGCGGTCGCGCCAGTGCATGAAGGGCTGCGAGTTGATGTTCTCATCGTCCTTGGTGAAATCGAGTCCGCCCTTCAGCGCCTCGTAGACCACGCGGCCGTAGTTACGCCCCGAAAGTCCGAGCTTCGGCTTCACGGTCGCGCCCAGCAGCGGCCGGCCGAACTTGTCGAGGCGCTCGCGCTCGACCACGATGCCGGTCGCCGGGCCCTGGAACGTCTTCACATAGGCGACCGGGAAGCGCATGTCCTCCAGACGGAGCGCCTTCAGTGGCTTGAAGCCGAACACGTTGCCGATGATCGAAGCCGACAAATTGGCGATCGAGCCCGGCTCGAACAGGTCCAAGTCATAGGCGATATAGGCGAAGTACGAGCCTGGCGTGCCCGGCACCGGATCGACACGATAGCACTTGGCGCGATATTTTTCGGCCGCCGTCAGACGATCGGTCCACACCACCGTCCAGGTCGCGGTCGAGGATTCGCCGGCGACCGCGGCCGAAGCCTCGATCGGGTCGACGCCCTCCTGTGGCGTGACGCGGAACAGCGCGATCACGTCGGTGTCCTTCGGCGTGTAGTCGGGCTCCCAATAGCCCATGCGCTTGTATTCCATCACACCCGAGCGATAGCGTTCCTTGCCGCGGACGGTTCCTGCATGTGCATTCATGGCTCTCTCCTGCTCTTCTCTCTCTGAATGACTAGGCGGCGACCGGCTCGCGGGCGTCGATGCGCGGATCGAGATCGCCGGCGCGGTAGCGCCGCGCCATCTCGCTCAAGGGAACGACCTTGATCTTGCTGGCGTGGCCTGCGGTGCCGAACTGCTCGAAACGATCGCGGCAGAGGTCGCGCATCGCGTCCATCGCGGGCTTGAGGAATTTGCGCGGATCGAACTCGGAGCGTGTTTGCGCGGCGACCTTGCGGAACACCGCCGTCATCGCGAGCCGGCAGTCGGTGTCGATATTGACCTTGCGCACGCCGCTCTTGATGCCGCGCACGATCTCCTCGACCGGAACGCCCCAGGTCTGCGGCATCTCGCCGCCGAACTGATTGAACATATCCTGGAGCGGCTGCGGCACCGAGGAGGAACCGTGCATGACCAGATGCGTGTTCGGCAGCCGGCGATGGATCTCCTCGACCACCCGCATCGCCAGGATGTCGCCATCCGGCTTGCGGCTGAACTTGTAGGCGCCGTGCGAGGTCCCCATCGCGATCGCGAGTGCGTCCACCTGGGTGGCCCGGACGAAGTCGACCGCCTGGTCGGGATCGGTGAGGAGCTGGTCGTGACTGACCTTGCCCTCGACGCCGTGGCCGTCCTCCTGCTCGCCGCCGCCATGTTCGAGCGAGCCGAGCACGCCGAGCTCGCCTTCCACGGAAGCACCGACCCAATGGGCGAGATCGACGACACGGCGGGTGATCGCGACGTTGTAATCGTAATCGGCCGCGGTCTTGGCGTCGGCCTTGAGCGAGCCGTCCATCATCACCGAGGTGAAGCCATGGGCGATGGCGGAGGCGCAAGTCGCCTCGTCATTGCCGTGGTCCTGGTGCATGCAGAGCGGAATGTCCGGATAGGTTCGCTCCAGCGCATCGATCATGTGCGAGAGCATGACATCGCCGGCATAGCTGCGCGCACCGCGCGAGGCCTGGATGATGACGGGCGCGTCGACCTCGGCCGCCGCCTGCATGATGGCGATGCCCTGCTCCATGTTGTTGATGTTGAACGCCGGCACCGCGTAGCCGTGACTGGCGGCGTGATCGAGCAGCTGACGAAGGGTGATACGGGCCACGACAAATCCTCCTGTTATTGCTTGCCGGCGCGGGCAATCGCCCGGCGGGCGGCTTCCGCAATGCTTTGCGGCGTGATGCCGAATTCGCGGTAGAGCACGGGGGCCGGCGCCGAGGCGCCGAAGCCGCGCATGCCGACGAACTCGCCCTCGGTCCCGATCCAGCGATGCCAATCGCCGGCGACTGCGGCCTCAACACCCACGCGGGGCGCGGTGCCGAGCACGGCCGTGCGATAGTCTTCCGGCTGCTCTTCGAACAGTTCGAAGCATGGCGCCGACACCACGGCGGCGCGGACGTGCTCGGTCGCAAGCAGCCGGGCCGCTTCCAGCGCAATCGACACTTCCGAGCCGGTCGCCATCAGCGTGACGTCGCGGCCGCCGTCGGGCGAGACGATCAGATAGGCGCCGCGCGCAACGCGGTTCCTGCCGCGCACGTCGCTGCGGAAGGTCGGGAGCGCCTGACGCGACAGGCAGAGCACGGAAGGACGATCTCCGGCCTCCAGCGCGCAGTCCCAGGCTTCCAGCGTCTCCACTGCATCTGCGGGGCGGAACACGAGCAGATTCGGAATCACACGCAGCGCCGCAAGATGCTCGACCGGCTGGTGCGTCGGGCCGTCCTCGCCGAGACCGATGGAGTCGTGCGTCATCACATGGATGACCCGCAACCGCATCAAGGCGGCAAGGCGGATCGCCGGCCGGCTGTAGTCGGAGAAGGCGAGGAAGGTGCCGCCATAGGGAATGAAGCCGCCATGCAGCGCGAGGCCATTCATCGCGGCGGCCATGCCGTGCTCGCGGATGCCGTAGTGGATGTAGTCACCGGCGAACGCATCGCGTGAGACCGGAGCCTGCGCCTTGGCGTGTGTCAGGTTCGAATGCGTCAAGTCGGCCGAGCCGCCGATCAATCCAGGAATCGCGCCCGCGATTCCGTCGAGCACCTGTTGCGAGGCCTGCCGCGTCGCGAGCTTCGGACGCTCCGTGGCAAAGCGCTCGCGCAATTTCGCCGAGGCCTGGGCATAGGCCTCCGGCAGGGCAACGGCCTTGCCCTCGATGAACAGCTCGCGTTGCGCGGCCGTCGCGCATTCGTAGCGATCGAGCCAGGCGAGACGGGCGACCTGTCCGCGCTGTCCGATCATCCGCCACGCCTTCAGGACCGTGACAGGCACCACGAAGGGTTGATAGTCCCAGCCGAGCGTCCGGCGCGCCGCCGCCGTCTGCTCAGTGCCGAGCGGTGCACCATGCGCCTTCTCGGTGCCCTGCCGGTCCGGCGCGCCGTAGCCGATGATGGTGCGACAGGCAATCAGCGAGGGCTTTGTACTCGCCCGCTCTTCAGCAATCGCCTGCGCGACTGCTTCGGGATCGTGTCCGTCGACACGGCGCACCGACCAGCCGGATGCGGCGAATCGCGCGAGCTGGTCATCAGAGGTCGCAAGCGACGTCGGCCCGTCGATCGAGATGCCGTTGTCGTCGAACAGCACGATTAGGCGGCCGAGCCCGAGATGGCCGGCGAGCGAGATCGCCTCCTGGCTGATGCCCTCCATCAGGCAGCCGTCGCCTGCGATCACATAGGTGAAGTGATCGACGAGGCCGTCGCCGTGCCGCGCATTGGCCATGCGCTCGGCGAGCGCCATGCCGACGGCCGTCGCAATTCCCTGCCCCAGCGGTCCCGTCGTGGTCTCGACACCCGGCGTGTGGCCATATTCGGGGTGGCCCGGCGTCTTCGAACCCCACTGCCGGAACGCCTTGATGTCGTCGAGGCTGACGTCACCGCCGGTGAGGTGGAGCAGCGCATAGAGCAGCATCGAGCCGTGGCCCGCCGACAGCACGAAGCGGTCGCGGTCCGGCCAATTGGGATGAGCCGAGTCGAATTTCAGAAAGCGCGAGAACAGCACCGTCGCGACGTCGGCCATGCCCATGGGCAGGCCGGGATGACCGGACTGCGAGGTCTCGATGGCATCGACCGCGAGGAAGCGGACGGCGTTGGCGAGATCGCTGTGCGCGACCGCGGTAAGGTCGGCTTCGGCGTGGACGGAGATGTTCATCGGCTTCTCCCCTTGTTCACTTCAGATTTCGCTTGCGCTCGATGAGCTGCATGATCAGCGGCGTCAGGATCAGCTGCATCGCGAGGTCGAGCTTCGCACCGGGACACACGATCGAATTGGCGCGCGACATCCAGCTGTGCGGCAGCATCGAGAGCAGATAGGGAAAATCGATGCCGCGCGGGTTCTTGAAGCGGATCACGACCATCGATTCGTCCGGCGTCGGGATCCAGCGCGCGATGAACGGATTGGAGGTGTCCACCGTCGGCACGCGCTGGAAGTTGATGTCGGTCTCGGTGAATTGCGGACAGATGTAGTGGATGTAGTCAGGCATTCGCCGCAGGATGGTGTCGGTCACGGCCTCGGTCGAATAGCCCCGCGCGCTGCGGTCGCGGTGCAGCTTCTGGATCCATTCGAGATTGATGACGGGCACGACACCGATCTTGAGGTCGGCGTAGCGCGCGACATTCACCTTGTCCGTGACGACGGCGCCGTGCAGGCCTTCGTAGAACAGCAGGTCCGAATTCTCCGGCAGCCGCTGCCATTCGGTAAAGGTGCCGGGGGCGACGCCGTGGAGCGCCGATTCCTCGGCGTCGTGCACGTAATGACGCGTCGTCGCGGTACCAGTCTCGCCATAGTCGCGGAAAGCGCGCTCCAGTTCCTCGAACAGGTTCGTTTCAGGGCTGAAATGGCTGAAATGCCTGTTGCCGCGCTCGGCCTCCTTTGCCATCTGCGTGCGCATCTCCGCGCGGTCGTAGCGATGGAAGGCGTCACCCTCGATATAGGCGGCGTTGACCTTCTCGCGGAAGAATATCTGCTCGAACGTCTTCTTCACCGACGTGGTGCCGGCGCCGGAGGAGCCGGTGATGGAGATGATCGGATGCTTCCTGGACATGGGATGCCTCGCTCACAACCGGAAGAAGCCGCGCCGCGCGAACAGCGGCGCAGAGACGCTGGCGACCAGCAGCGGATCGCAGTGCAGTTCCTCGACCCGCCGCACCTCGTTGCTCGATCCCATGATGAGCGGCACGCGCTGATGCAGGCTTTGCGCCGACAGGTCGAGGATGCGGTCGCGCCCGGTCGTGGCGGAGCCGCCGGCCTGCTCGATGATGTAAGCCATCGGGTGCGCCTCGTAGACGAGGCGCAGGCGGCCGTCGCCATAGCCGGGACGCGCGTCCGAGGGATAGAGGAACACGCCGCCGCGGGTGAGGATGCGATAGGCTTCCGCAACCAGCGAACCAACCCAGCGCATGTTGAAATTGTGGTTGGCCGGTCCTTCGACGCCGGCAAGACATTCGTCGACGAAGGCACGCACCGGGGATTCCCAGTGCCGGCGGTTCGACGCATTGATCGCGAATTCCTCGCACGCCTCGGCGATCTGCGCACCGCTGCGCGCGAGACGGAAGCAGCCGGACTTGCGGTCGAGCGTGAAGATGTCGACGCCGTCGCCGAGCGTCAGCACCAGCGAGGTCTGCGGGCCGTAGGTGACGAACCCCGCCGCAAGCTGCACCGATCCGCGCTGATGGAAGGCGAGAGCGAGATCATCAGGCGCGGGCAGGATCGAGAAGATCGTGCCGACGGTCATGTTGATGTCGATGTTGGACGAGCCGTCGAGCGGGTCGATCGCAACGCAGATCTTCGCCGCACGGTCGCCGATCTGCGGCTCGCGCATCTCCTCTGACGCCAGCGCCGCGATCGGCAGCTTGCCGAGGCAGCGGCGCAGGATGGCGTCGGCCTGCACGTCGAGATCGCGCTGGATATCGCCGTCGCTGTTGCGGCCGGTGGTCAGGCCGGAGGCGTCCGCGAGATCGCCGGTGGCGACGAGGTCGGCGATCTCGATCGCCGCTGCCGCAATCGCGTCGACTGCCGCCGCCACGGCCAGCGCATGCGGCGCCGTCTCGGAATACCGTTGAAGGTGGTCGTCCAGCCTGAGTTGCCCGGTCATCTGCGTCCATCCCCTTGCGGTCGCCGCATCCAGTTCCCTCCCCTCTGGAGGTCGGTGCGGTCGGTCCCGGCACGAGGAGATTGACAGCGGCGGCTTAATAAGGAAAATTTCTATTCATAATGGTCGCCAAAGAATTTTCTTATAATGGCCCCGGCCATGCGGCAGCCCAGCTCCGGCATCTGACGATCCGGCAGCTTCGTTCGCTCGCGGCACTCTCGGCCAAGGGCAGCGTCACGGCGGCCTCGAGCCAGCTCGGCCTGACCCAGCCGGCCGTGACCCAGCAGCTCCGCCAACTTCAGGACCTTGCAGGCTTGCCGCTGGTGCAGCGGACCGGCGACGGCATGCTGCTGACGGAGGCCGGCCGGGAAGTTCTGGCCCTGGCCGAGCGCGTCGAGGCCGCGATCATGGACTGCCAGGGCGCGCTCGACCTGCTCGCAGGGCGGACCGGCGGCACGGTGCATCTCGGCGCGGTCTCGACCGCGAAGTACTTCGTGCCGCATGCGATCGCGGCGTTCTCCAAGCGCTATCCGAAGATCGAGATCAAGCTCACCGTCGGCAACCGCGAGGACATCCGCGAGGCCATGCACGGCTACGACCTCGATTTCGCGGTGATGGGTCGGCCACCGGCCGACGTCAGCGTCGACGTCCGTCAGCTCGGGCGCAATCCGCACATCATCGTCGCCCGCAAGGGCCACTGGCTGGAGAAGGATTCAGGCCTCAGCCTCACCGACCTCGTCCACGAGACCTTCCTCACCCGCGAGCCGGGATCGGGCACGCGGACGCTGATGGAGGGCATGTTCCAGAAGTCGGATCTGGAGCCGATCATCGGCATGGAGATGAGCAGCAACGAGACGATCAAGCAGGCGGTCATCGCAGGGCTCGGCATCGCCTTCATCTCGGCCCACACCGTCGCGCATGAGCTCGCAGAGGGCCGCCTCATCGTGCTCGACGTTGCCGGCCTGCCGATCGTCCGGCAATGGTACGTGATCCGCCGCAGCGACAAGGTGCTGCTGCCGCCGGCGCAGGCGATGTTCGATTTCCTGGGCTCCGAGGGCTCGAACTATCTGCCCGAAGTGCCCGAGTTCAGCGGGCTATAGCCCGCTAATACTCACCCCATCAGCTTCATGGCGATGGTCGCGGCAAGGATCACGATGATCTGGAGCAGACGCTCCGTCGTGAAGATGCGGTTGAAGGTGATCATCGCTTGCCCCGGCCCAATTGAAGGAAATCTGGGCGCGTTGCTAGCACACGCGGGCAGCGAGACAACACCGTAATTGCCACGGGTGCTGTTTTGCCGTGCGCTCACGGCGAGGCAACGGCACGTCACCCCCTCCCCGGCAGGCGATCGAGCCACCATGCGAGAGCGCGGTCAGCGCCCTCCGCAAATCCAATGACCGGCACGCCCGCAGTCACGCTGCGGAGGCGGCCAACATCGGCGGCAATGATCGGCGCGGCGTCGACGCCCGTTGCATCGACGGTGCCGAACCTGACCAGGTGCTGTGCACCCACGCGATCGGCGAAATGCTCGACCACGCTGCGCAGGCTGCGCGGCTCCCCGCTGGCGAGATTGACTGCGCCGATCAGCTCGCTGTCGAGGACGGCGGCGATCATCTGCGCGAGGTCCTCGACATAGACGACGTCGCGAAGCTGCGCGCCATGCGAGCAGGCGAAGTCCTGTCCTGCGCGGAGGCTCCGGATCAGCGATGGGATGAGACGCGCGTCCGGCTCGTGCGGGCCGAACGGGAAAAACACGCGGCCCCAGGCCGCCCGGGCCGCGATGTAGGCTTCGGCGGTAGCGAACTTGGCTTGTCCGTACAGGGTCGTGGGCCGGCATACGCTGGTGCCTTCATCGCACAAGCCGGTTTGCGGCCCGTATTCGAGGCAGCTTCCGATCCCGAGGATCCGGACGACACCGCCTGCTTGCGTATGTGCAAGCAGGTCGATGCTCGCCTCCGCCCAGAGCCGGTTGACGGGGTCGTCGCGATAACGCCCTGGCCGCGCTTCCCAGGCGAGATGAACCAGATGCGTCGGCGTCGCGGCGGACAGCACGTGAGCACGGCCGTCATCGGTCAGCAGGTCGGCCGCGTGCCATGTCAACACCGGCCGTCTGCGGCTGCGGCGCGCGCGCAACGCCGTGGACCTCGTAGCCGTAATCGAGCAGCACAGGCACCAGCGCACGGCCAATGAATCCGGACGCGCCTGTGACCAGCACCCGCTTCATGTGAGATAGGGCAGCGCACGGTCGCGCGCGGACAGAATGGGATCGGCAAGCGGCCAGGCGATCGCCAGCGACGGATCGTCCCAGCGAATGCCGGCCGCGGCTTGCGCGTCGTAAGCCACGTCGATCTGGTACATCAGCTCGGTGCCGTCGACGAGCGTCTGGAAGCCGTGCGCGCATCCGGCGGGAATGAACACGGCATTGTGGCTGATGGCAGCGAGCTCGACCGAACACCATTGTCCATAGGTCGGCCCCGATCGGCGCAGGTCGACGATCACGTCGAAGGCGCGGCCGGCAACGCAGCGCACCAGCTTGGCCTCCAGCCCTCCCGCCTGGTAGTGCAGGCCGCGCAAGGTGCCGGCGCGTTCGTTGTGAGACAGGCTGTGCTGCGCGAAATGCGTCGGCAGGCCGTGCGCCGCGAAGGCCTCAAGGTCGAACAGCCGCGCGAAGAATCCGCGCGCATCGATCTCCGGTTCGATCCCGATTTCCAACACCCCCGGCAGTTTCAACGGGGTGAACTTCATGTCAGGCGCCCCCTCGTTGCGGCGCCGTTCGCGCCCATCCTTCCCCGAACGCAATTTGCTTTTTCGTTGCATCGCGCACGGCGATGTCGGAACGTCTGTGGTTCCGGAGGAATCACTAGCAGCCGACGCAGAGCGGCACAACAAGGCGCCCCCCATGGCCAGGCATCGATGCCGCTTCTGCGTCGAGAGGCTCGACGAAACCTTCGTCGATCTCGGCCTGTCGCCTTTGGCGAATTCCTTCGTGCCGCCCGAGCGCGCGGACGCCCTCGAGCCCGCCTATCCGCTGCACGCCTATGCCTGCCGCGGCTGCGGACTGGTCCAGCTCCCGCAGTTCGAGCCGGCGGCGAACATCTTCGACCGGTATCTCTACTACTCCTCCTATTCCGAGAGCTGGCTGCGGCACGCGGAGGCCTACGCCAATGAGATGATCGTTCGTACCAACCTCAACGCGGCATCGGAGGTGATCGAGATCGCCAGCAACGACGGCTATCTCCTGCAATATTTTCTGCGCGCCGGCCTCCGCGTGCTCGGCGTCGAGCCAGCCGGCGGACCTGCGGCCGCTGCACGCGCCCGGGGCATTACGACCCAAACCTGCTATTTCGGCCGCGATACCGCCGCAGCCCTCCGCGCCGAAGGCCACAGCCCCGACCTGATCGTCGCCAACAACGTGCTGCCGCACGTCCCTGACATCAACGACTTCGTCGCGGGCCTGCGCATTCTCCTGCCCGACACCGGGCGCATCACGCTGGAGCTCCCGCATCTGCTACAGCTGATCGAGCAGGTGCAGTTCGACACGATCTATCACGAGCATCTGTCGTACTTCTCGCTCGCGACCCTCGAGACGGTTTTTCGCGCGCATGGCCTGCACGTCTTCGATGCGGAGGAGTTGCCGACGCATGGCGGCTCGCTGCGCCTGCACGTCTGCACGGACGCTGCGCATCGCAAGTCTTCATCCGCGCTCGATACGTTGCGCCGGCGCGAGGCGATGGCGCGGCTTGGCGAGCCCGAGACCTATCTTGATTTTCAGCAGCGCGTTGCGACGAAGCGCGCGATGATCCGCGACTTTCTTCGCGCGGCGCGGCGCGCGGGCAAGTCGGTGCTGGCCTATGGCGCGCCCGCGAAGGGCAACACGCTGCTCAATTATTGCGGCGTCACGCGCGAGATGATTCCGTTCACCGTGGATCGCAATCCGCACAAGCAGGGCCTGCTGCTGCCGGGGACGCATCTGCCGGTCCGCGATCCCGCAGCGCTGGTCGCGGCGAGGCCCGATTACGTCTTCATCCTGCCCTGGAATCTGAGGGACGAGGTCATCGCCCAGCTGGCGGAGGTCCGCACGTGGGGCGGGCAGTTCGTGGTGCCTGCGCCCGATCTCACCATCGTGCCGTGATGGTTAACGATCAGGCCGCGAGCGGGCCGGCGTAATCCGCGCGCGTCGCGAAATAGGCTTCCAGCTCCGACAGCGCCCGCGCTTCCCACTCGCTCGCCTGCTCCAGCAGCGACCAGCGCTGGCCGGGGCGGAATGCAGCGGTCTGGCGATAGAGCGATGCGATGCCGCGATAGCGGCGCACGTTCTCAAAGATGGCATGACCGTTGATTTGGCCGTTCATGTCGAAAACTCCCTCGTATTCCCGGGGGAGAAACTGCGGCCAAATCTTTTTCGAAAAGTTAGCGCCGCGCGGCAAGCTGTCGAATGGTTGCCGGACTGTTGCGCGGGCGCAACGCAGCTTCCCGCGCGCGGCCGGTTTATTGCGAATTCGTTGCCGCGCTCTCGCCCGACCGCTTCAGCCCGCCGCGGCTGATCATGGCCATCGTCTCGCGGCAGAGATCGGCGAGGCCGATCAGCAGCACGGCGAGCAGGCAGAACAGGTTGATGGAATCCGTGTTGGCGCTGGTCAGGGAATTGAACTCGAAGAAAGGCGGGATGAAAGCCCACCACACCAGCGGAATGGTGAGCAACGCGGCGAACGCCGCCGCCGGTGCGCCCGCGACGAGGCCGAGCACGAACAGGCCGGGCAGGAACGCCGCGAAATAGAGCTTTGCGCCGAACGCGACGCAGACGCCTTCAAGCGCGGCCGACGCCGCGATGACGACAAATCCCAGCAGAAATGCCTGCCACGACCATGGCCGTACTCGCGGTACGCCAACCAGTCCCGCACGCCTCATCAGCCTCCCCCTGCCGCCCGTTAACCGGGCCCGCTTGCGACCAAAGTACTACAGCCGCCGCGAAACCGCGAGACGGAAATCTTACGGTCCGGGGCCTCGTATCCAGGGCTTGGTAAACGGGCGAGAGCACACAATCGTACCACTACTCTGTTGCCGCATAGATCAGGCCCGCAACGGGCAGCGCAAGGCCAATGGCCGATGCCAGCATCCAGCCGCCCAGCGCGAAGGCGAAGGCGCCGATTGCGGAGCCGGCCGCGCCGGCCGCGAAGAACGTCGCCATATAGAGGCCGTTGAGGCGGCTGCGGTGCTCGTGCCCGAGCACGAAGATGGCGCGGAAGCCGAGCACGACATTGCCATGCACGCCGATATCGATCGCGATCGCGGCGACGACCAGGCAAGCGAGGTTCAGCATCGTGCCGGGCGCGCCGACATAGGTCACGAGGAATCCGCCGGCGGTGAGCAGCATCGCGACCAGCGTCGTGATTCGGCTATGGCCACTGTCCGCGAGCCGTCCCGCGATCGGGGCTGCGAACACGCCGGCGACACCGGCCAGTGCGAACAGCGCGATGCCGCGCTGGGAGAAGCCGAATTCGCCCGCGAGCTGAAGCGGCGCCACCGTCCAGAACAGGGTGAAGGCGCCGAACAGGCTCGCCTGATAGAGCGCACGGCGCCGCAGCAGCGGCGTGGTCCGGGCCAGATGCGGCATCGACAGCAGCAGCGTGCCGTAATGCATGCGCGCGACCGGCTTGCGCTTCGGCAGCGTCATCCACAGCACGGCGGCGAGCACGATCATCAGCGCGGCCGAGACGAAGAACACCGCGTGCCAAGACAGCGCTGCGGTGACGAAGCTCGACACCGGCCGCGCCAGCATGATGCCGAGCATCAACCCGGTCGAGACGTTGCCGACCACGCGGCCGCGGATGGCGTCAGGTGCGAGATGCGCGGCGTAGGGAATGATGATCTGCACCGCGACCGAGCCGAGCCCGATGAACAGCGCGGCGATCAGGAACGGCAGCGCGTGCGTCGCGAACGCGGCGGCGAGCAGGGCTGCCGCGCCGAGCATGATGACGGAGCAGATCAGCGCGCGGTTCTCGACGAGGTCGCCGAGCGGCACGATGAACAGAAGCCCCACGCCGTAGCCGATCTGCGTCATGGTGACGATCAGCCCGCTGGCTGCGTGCGACAGGCCGAGCGCGGCGCTGATCGGGGCGATCAGCGGCTGGGCATAGTAGATGTTGGCGGCGACCATGCCACAGGCCGCGGCCAGCACGAAGGTCAGTCGCTGCGACACCGCATCCGGCCCGGGCGCGGTCTCGATCGTGGCATTCATCGTCATGACGTGCGGCCTCCTGGAAGATCGGGAACGATCATTCCCTAATATGGCAAGAAATCAGGTGAGCAGTTTCATCGCGACACCGACCAGGCGCATCCCGTCGAGCGGCAGGCGCGCCTTGCCGACGACGCGCAGGCCCTGCGTGATGCAGATCATCAGACGCGCCGTGTCGTCGGCCGCGACATGGTCCGGAATCGAACCGTCGGCCTGGCCTTCGCGGATGAGGCCGGCGATGAAGCTCTCGTTGCTCTTGAGCTGGGCGCTGACGCGGGCGCGGATCACCGGATCGACCGCCGACAGCTCGACGGCGCTGCCGACCACGATGCAGCCGCGGCGCCCTTCGTTGCCCTGCGAGTGCTCGACATAGGACTCGAGCACCAGACGCAAGCGTTCGCGGCCATTGGCACCGCGCGCGGCCGCGCTGCGGGTCTGCTCCCCGCGCACCATGGCATAGCGCTCGAAGGCGGCGACGAACACGGCGTGCTTGTCGCGAAACGCCTTGTAGACGCTGCCGGTGGCAAGCCGCATCGCCGCGGTGAGATCTCCGATCGAGGTGGCATGATAGCCGCGCTCGCAGAACACCCGCACCGCCCCGTCGAGGGCGGTGTCCATGTCGAACTCCCGGGGACGGCCGGGTGGCTGGGCAGCAGGCGGGGAGCGGCGGGCGGTTTTTTGCATTGCGGGATAATAGGGAATGATCGTTTCCGAATAAAGACACGGAGTTGTGAATGGGGATAAGGTTCGGCAGCGGCGTCATCAGGTCTCGTGTCCCGGACGCGCTGCGGCATGTAGTGGTGCGGCGCTGCGTCCGGGGCACGAGAGCGGCGTGTGGGCCACGCCCTCTCCACATCGTCATTGCGAGGAGCCCTTGCGACGAAGCAATCCAGAATCCCTCTGCAGAAAGACTCTGGATTGCTTCGCTTCGCTCGCAATGACGGCGTATGAGGCAGCAGCGTCGCTCTTCCAGCTCGCATTTGAATTTGCAGACATGCTTTCGCATCCTCGCGACGCATTCCGCCCGAGCTTTGCTTCATCTCTCCCCTCTTGAGCCAAGAGGGCGCAGGGAAGGCCGGGTGCTGACCTCGCACCCGCGGTCCGCTGCGCGAAGATGTAGCGCAGGAAACCGCACAGCAGCATACAGGTGGTGCCAATCACTCGGCCTTCCCTGCGCGATGGTCGGACGGCTTATGCCGTGCTCTCCCGGGAGCCGAACTTTCCCTCTGGCCTCCCTCGCCTTCGCGAATTGGATGATGCTGTCCGCCCGGTTGGGCTCGCACACACCTCCGCGAAAGCTTGACCGTAGCAACGACGGCCAGGACCACACGGTTTTGCCGTACGCACGGCCCGCCATTTCGCCGCAGTTTTCCCGGCCCTGTCGACGGAGCCGGAAACTTACAGACGAGACGAAGCCTGACAGCGCCGTTCGTCCGCACACGGTTTCGGGCTCACAGGGACTACCCGCCCTGCCCGCTCCATCTCGTGCCGACGCTGCCGCGTCCACCGCAAGCCCGGCTCGCGAAAATGACGACCACAAGATCGCCCCTCAAGGATGAGCCGGGATGGGCGACACATACGACAAAACCGAATTTCGGTAAAGCGGAATATTTTCACGCGTGCGGATTGACAGCCTTGCAGGTGTTTTGCCCGTCGGGCAACGCGATGATCTCGCCGAAGCCTTTTCGCCCGACCGCGCGCCAAATGTCCGGGAACTTTCGTTGCCAATCTGCAACGGTTCCCCACGGACTGAAGACGGACAAAACAAACTCCCATTCCGGCCACGAACCGCTCTCACAACGCCGTGAGATAAGCCAAGGGAACTACGATGCGTGCACAGCGCGTTTGGAAAGTGAATGGGACCGCCAGCGTCTCGCAGCTCCAGTCGAGACTGGACGATCTGAACAAGCGGCTCGGTCAGCTCGAAAGCCAACATCCGGAGAGCTGGAAGGTCGAAGAACTGAGATCGAGCGCGCTCAGCCTGTCACGCGAGATCGACGACATCCGCTGCGCCGAGGCGACGGCGGCATTGAGCGAACTGCTGCGGAAGTAGTCCGGTCCTGGCAATTCGACAGCCTGTAGGATGGGTAGAGCGAAGCGAAACCCATCAAATTCGGGACGAAGGTGATGGGTTTCGCAAGGGCTCTACCCATCCTACGAACCTAGCGATTCGACTTCGCGCGGAGGAACCAACGCCGCGCACCGCCATTTCCATGGAAGCATGGAGCAAAATCATGACCAGGCACCTGACGCGAGCCGATCTCGCACGCGGTGTGGCCGGCGCGGTGTCCACGCTGGTCCTGTGCGCGACGGCGGCCTTCACCATCGCGCGCCACTTTGCACTTTGAAGGATTTGGCGCTTTGAAGAATTTGGCGCTGTGAGGAATTTCACATGACGTCCGACCCCGAGGAATCGGTGAGGCTGCAAGGCTACGGCGAGATGACGCTGCGCACGGCCGTCGCGACCCTGATGGCGCTCGCGCCGCGCGAGCGATCCGACGCCGCCATCTTCCGCGTCCGCGATGGTGTACGGCTTGCCTCGAGCGAGGTTGCCGAGCTCGCCTCGGAGTGGGGCATGACGCCGATGGCGGAGGTCAGGTCGCCAAAGCTCGTCCCGGAACAGCACTGGCAGGACATCGTTCGCGACATGGTCCGCGAGGCGCCGCTGCCGTCGCTGATGGTGGCGTTTCTGGTGGGCGTGCTGGTGGCGCGAAGATAGGCGACGTAGTCGTCAAGGCCTGGAATGCGGCCAGTGTCTCTACTGCGGCGACTTCGTGCCGCGCTCTCTTAGCCTGTCGATCCATTCTCCGTTTAGACCATCGAGTGCATCTTCGATTGGCCAGTCGGGAGATGTCTCAATTAGATGAAGCAGCGCCCACGCGAGCCCGAAGCAGTCGTCTGGCCCAAACAATCGTACCAGTGCCCTTGCCTCATCATCCGTAATGGGTGTCTGCACCTCGGCGAGCAAAGCTTCCAGTTCCCGCAGCGCCGGCGTGGTGGCGACATTTGAGCTGGGCAATGAACCGATTTGAACAAGGCGTTGAATGGCCGCCTGCATTAACCGCTTACTCCGGTCGGCTACAGGTTGCAGGATCCGGAGCCAAACAGGGGTCTCTTCTATCGAGGGCCTGAACTGACAGCCCCCCGGAAATCGCAGCCATGCCGCCGCAGCAAGCGCCCCTGCCCGGCCAAATCGGCCGTGGACCCGCCCCGAAAATCGTTGCAGAAAGGGCTCCCGAGGCCCCGGCGGCCGGTCCGCCAAGCCTCTGGAAAACGTCGACTTTTGGAAGATTGGTCGGAGTGGCAGGATTCGAACCTGCGACCCCTGCGTCCCGAACGCAGTGCTCTACCGGGCTGAGCCACACTCCGACAAGAAGGCGGCTTATAGCGGCGGGTTCGGCGCACTGCAAGCGGCCGGCATGAGGAATTTTATCCCTGTGAAAACGGGACTTGAAACGCTGATTTTACCGGCCGGCGAGGCCGGCGCGGACGCCGCCGCCCGGACCTTGGCCGTCGGGGGGCTGGTCGCGTTTCCGACCGAGACGGTCTACGGGCTCGGCGCGGACGCCGCCAATGCCGCCGCGATCGCCCATCTCTATGCCGCCAAGGGGCGGCCGGCCTTCAATCCGCTGATCGCCCATGTCGCCGGCCTCGCGGCCGCCCAGGCGATCGGCCGGTTCGATGCGCGCGCCAAGAGGCTTGCGGAGGCGTTCTGGCCGGGGCCGCTGACGCTGGTGGTGCCGAAGACGGAGGGCTGCCCGGTGGCCGATCTCGCCACCGCGGGCCTCGACACGGTCGCGATCCGCATTCCCGCCCATCCGGTGGCGCAAGACATCCTGCGCGCCTTCGGCGGGGCCGTGGTGGCGCCGTCCGCCAACATTTCCGGCCATGTCTCGCCGACGCTGGCCGCCCATGTCGCAAGCGACCTTGCCGGGCGGATCGACCTGATCGTCGACGGCGGGCCTGTTACGGTCGGCGTCGAATCGACCATCGTCGGCTGCTTCGACGCGCCGATGCTGCTCCGCCCCGGCGGGCTGTCGCGGGAGCGGATCGAGGCCGTGCTCGGCGCGCCCCTGGCGCGGCCGCCGGTGGAGGCCGAGAGCGACGACAGCCAGCCGCTGGCGCCGGGCATGCTGGCCTCGCATTACGCGCCGCGCGCTCATGTGCGGCTCAACGCGCGCGAGGTGGCGCCGGACGAAGCGCTGCTGGCGTTCGGCCCCGCGCGCCTGCCCGGCGTGGATGCCGCCGCCGCTGTCATGAATTTGTCGCTCGCCGCTGATCTCGATGAAGCCGCCGCCAATCTGTTCGGCTATCTTCGCGCCCTCGATGCGAAGAGCCCGCGCACGATTGCTGTGATGACAATTCCCGAGGAAGGCCTGGGCGAAGCGATCAACGACCGGCTGCGCCGGGCTGCCGTGGCAAGATAGCGCATGATCCGGACCCGGCAGGCCGCGCTAGCGAAAAGTGTGTCGCGGTTTTCCGACAAGATCATGCGCAAGCGAATAAGAGCGAAGTAGAGACGAGAATGAACATCGACAAGCCTGCCACCCCTCCGCTAGCGCCCGAGCTGTTCGACCAATTCCGCAAGATCGTCGGCGACCGCCACGCGATCACCGATGCGGCCGACATCGAGGCCTACGTCACCGAGGAGCGCAACCTGTTCCACGGCCGCTCGCCGCTGGTGCTGCGCCCGGGATCGACGACCGAAGTTTCCGCGATCTGCAAGCTCGCCTCTGCACACAACATCGCGCTGGTGCCGCAGGGCGGCAATACCGGGCTGGTCGGCGGGCAGACGCCGCATAATGGCGAAGTCGTGGTGTCGCTGCGGCGGCTGGACAAGATCCGCGAGGTCGACACGGCGTCGAACACCATGACGGTCGAAGCCGGCGTGGTGCTGCAGATCGCGCAGGCGAAGGCATCCGACGCGGACAGGCTGTTTCCGCTCTCGCTGGGTGCCGAAGGAAGCTGCACCATCGGGGGGAATCTCTCGACCAATGCCGGCGGCACCGCCGCGCTCGCCTATGGCGTCGCGCGCGAGATGGCGCTGGGCTTGGAGGTGGTGCTGGCCGACGGCCGCGTGCTCAATTCTCTCTCGAAGCTGAAGAAGGACAACACCGGCTACAATCTGCACAACCTCTTCATCGGCGCAGAAGGCACGCTCGGCATCATCACGGCGGCGACGCTAAAACTGTTTCCGAAGCCGCGGGCGGTCGAGACCGCCTTCGTCGGACTAAACTCGCCGGCGGCTGCGCTCAAGCTGCTGACGATCGCGCAGAGCGAGGCGGCGAACGCGCTGACGAGCTTCGAGCTGCTGTCGGAGATGGCGGTCGATTTCTCGGTCCGCCACGGCATCGACGTGCGCGATCCGCTTCAACAGAAACATCCCTGGTACGTGCTGATGGAATTGTCCTCTCCGAGCGACGACGCCCGCACGCCGCTGGAGACGATCCTGGCCCGCGCCATGGAAGAGGAGATCGTCGACGATGCCGTGATCGCGGCCAACCTCACCCAGCGCAATAATTTCTGGAAGTTGCGCGAAGAAATGTCGGCGGCGCAGAAGCCGGAGGGCGGCTCGATCAAGCACGACATCTCCGTACCCGTTGCAGCCGTGCCCGCCTTCATCGCCGAGGCCGATGCCGCCGTGGTGAAGCTGATTCCGGGCGCGCGGCCGGTGCCGTTCGGCCATCTCGGCGACGGCAATCTGCACTACAATGTCAGCCAGCCGATCGGCGCCGACACCGCGGACTTTCTGGCACGCTGGCACGAGATGAACGCGGTCGTGTTCGAGATCGTGCTGCGCATGGGCGGCTCGATCTCGGCCGAGCACGGCATCGGCGTGCTCAAGCGCGACGAGCTGCCCGAGGTGAAGGACAAGACCGCGATCGAGCTGATGCGATCGATCAAGGCGATGCTCGATCCGCAGGGCATCATGAATCCGGGGAAGGTGCTGTGAAGACTCTCGAGGTCGACGCGATCAATGATTCCGACGTCGAGAACGTCGTCGCACTGTGGCAGCGCTGCGGCCTGACGCGGCCCTGGAACGATCCGCATGCCGACATCGCGCTCGCGCGGCGGCGCGACAATTCCACCATCCTGATCGGCCGCGATGGCGGCGCCATCGTCGCCACCATCATGGTCGGCCATGACGGCCATCGCGGCTGGGTCTATTACGTCGCCGTCGATCCCAACTGCCAGAAGCGAGGCTATGGCCGGATGGTCATGGCGGCAGCCGAGGACTGGCTGCGCGCGGCGGGCATTCTGAAGCTCCAGCTCCTGGTCCGGCGCGGGAATGCGCAGGCCAACGCGTTCTACGGGTCGCTGGGTTTCGAGGAATCGACATCGGTGATGTTCCAGAAATGGCTCGACGGAAGACAGCAATGACGATTTCCGACCGCGTCCGCATCAAGGACGTCCGCGTGCTCTCGGACAACTGGACGCCCCTGAAGACCACCACGTTCGAGTACAAGCGCGGCAATGGCGAGTGGCAGACGCAGCACCGCGAAACCTATGAGCGCGACAACGCCGCCGCCGTGCTGCCGTACAACCGCGCACGGCGCAGCGTGATCCTGGTGAAGCAATTCCGCCTGCCGGCGTTCATCCGCGGCTACGACGATCTGCTGATCGAAGCGGCCGCGGGCGTGCTGGACGACGCTGCCCCCGAGGTCCGCATCCGCGCCGAGGCCGAGGAGGAAACCGGCTATCGCCTGCACCACGTCGAGAAAGTGTTCGAGGCGTTCATGAGCCCCGGTGCCGTGACCGAGAAGCTGCATTTCTTCGTCGCCGAGTACGAGCCTTCCATGCGGGTCAGCGACGGCGGCGGCCTCGAACACGAGGGCGAGGACATCGAGGTGCTGGAACTGTCCATCGACGAGGCGCTGGCGATGATCGCCGACGGCCGCATCATCGACGCCAAGGCGATCATGCTGCTGCAATACGCGGCGCTGCATGTGTTCAGGTAGGTGACGCTCTTCACCCTCCCCTGGAGGGCAGGGGAATCGCATGTGGCTCTAAGGCATTGCGATTTGGAGAGAAATCGATTCTGAAGGTGGCTCCCGGAGTTGGAGAGGGCGACCGATGGATCGATTTTCGGAGTGCTTCGAAGACCTGCCCGACCCGCGTGCGGACAATGCGCTGCACGACCTGACGGAGCTTTTGTTCATCGCGCTGATGGCGACGTTGTGCGGAGCGACGAGTTGCACCGACATGGCGCTGTTTGCGCGGCTGAAGGCTTATCTTTGGCAGGACGTGCTGGTGCTCAAGCATGGCTTGCCGAGCCATGACACGTTCAGCCGAGTGTTCCGCATGCTCGATCCAAAAGCATTCGAGGCGGCATTCCGCCGCTTTATGGAAGCCTTCGCTCAAGGCGCGCAGATTGCACGGCCGCAAGGCGTGATCGCGTTGGACGGCAAGGCGCTGCGGCGTGGCTACGAGAGCGGCAAAAGCCACATGCCGCCGGTGATGGTGACGGCGTGGGCAGCGCAGACGCGCATGGCGCTGGCCAACGTTCTGGCGCCGAACAACAACGAAGCCGCCGGCGCTTTGCAACTGCTCGAACTCTTGCAACTCAAAGGCTGCGTCGTGACGGCCGATGCACTGCATTGTCACCGAGGGATGGCCAAGCAGATCGTGACGCAGGGCGGCGACTACGTGCTGGCGGTGAAGGAGAACCAGCCCGCCCTGCTGGCTGACGCCAAGGCCGCGATTGCCGCAGCGGCGCGCAAGGGGAAGAAGCCGGTTGCTACCGCCGATGCAGACCATGGGCGTAAGGAAAGACGCAGCGCGCTTGTCGTGCCCGTCAAAGACATGGCCGAGAAACATAACTTTCCCGCCCTCAAAGCTGTCGCCCGGATCACCAGCAAGCGCGGCAAGGACAAAGCTGTCGAGCGCTACTTCCTGATGAGCCAAAACTACAGTCGCACACAGGTTTTGCGCATCGTTCGCACCCATTGGACCATCGAAAACGGCCTGCACTGGCCGCTCGACGTCATCCTCGACGAGGATCTGGCCCGCAACCGCAAGGACAACGGTCCTGCCAACCTTGCCGTCCTCAGGCGACTTGCCCTCAACGTCGCCAGAGCTCACCCCGACAGCACCATCTCCTTGCGTCTCAAGCTCAAGCGGGCCGGCTGGAACGATGCCTTCTTCTTCGAACTCCTCGGCCACATGCGATAGCCCTGCCCTGGAGGGGGAGGGTCGATCGCGCGAAGCGCGAGCGGGGTGGGGTGATGGTCTCTCCGCAACGAACAGTGCCCGAGTGGAGCAATCACCCCACCCCGTCTCACATTTCGCTGCGCTCAATGTGAGCCGACCCTCCCCCTCCAGGGCCCTCCAGGGGAGGGTAAGTGGCAGCGTGCGCGCGGCACCATCTTCAACTGCAATTCTGACCTGCATCTTCCCACCCCCCGTTGAGCAACGCGAAAACTACCTCTAGTCTGGTCCCAACCAAGAACCAGGAGACGCGCCCATGTCCGCTTCGCGCGACGACGAATTCGGCTTTGCGCCCGACTACGATGCCCCCGTCCCCTACATGCAGCGCACGCGCGATTATTACGCGGCGATCGGCTACACCACGGCGTATCGCTGGGCGCACTACACCGCGGCGCCGTTCCAGCCGCTGAAGAAAACGCTGGCGCAGTCGCGGGTGACGATCATCACGACGGCCGCGCCGTACGATCCCACCAAGGGCGACCAGGGGCCGGGCGCGGCGTATAACGGCAGTGCGAAGTTCTACCAGGTCTATGACGGCGACACGTCGAAAGCGCACGATTTGCGCATCTCGCATATCGGCTACGATCGCAAGCACACCACGGCCACCGACAACGGCACCTGGTTTCCGCTGCCGCAGCTTTTGCAAGCGAGCGCCGCCGGGCGCATCGGCGAGGTGAGCCAGCGCTTCTTCGGCGCGCCGACCAACCGCAGCCATCGCGTCACGCTCGACACCGACGCGCCGGAGATTCTGGCGCGGGCCGTCGCTGACATGGTCGATGCCGCCGTGTTGGTGCCGAACTGCCCGGTCTGCCACCAGACCACCGCGCTGGTGGCGCGGCACCTCGAGGCCAACGGCATTCCGACCGTGGTGATGGGCTGCGCCAAGGACATCATCGAGCACGCCGCCGTGCCGCGCTTTTTGTTCAGCGACTTCCCGCTCGGCAATTCCGCCGGCAAGCCGCACGACGTCGCCTCGCAGGCGCAGACGCTCGAACTGGCGCTTCGGTTGCTTGAGAGCGCTAGCGGGCCGCAGACCACGATGCAGTCGCCGCTGCGCTGGAGCGAGGACGCCTCCTGGAAGCTCGACTACAACAACGTCGCGCAGCTCTCGCCGGACGAGCTGGCGCGCCGCCGCGCCGAATTCGACAAGCAGAAGGAGATCGCGCGCGGCAACCGCGCCGCCTGACGTCCTCCAATAACGATAATCAAGAGGGAGAGCGACGTGACGCGACCGTTCGAGGGCGTGAAGATCCTGGACTTCACGCAAGTGCTGGCCGGGCCCTATGCGAGCTACCAGCTCGCGCTGCTCGGCGCGGACGTCATCAAGGTCGAGCGGCGCGAGGGCGAGGACATGCGCCGCACGCCGCTCAGCCGCGAATGGGCCGAGCGTGGCCTCGCGCCGGCCTTCCAGGCCGTCAACGGCAACAAGCGCAGCCTGACGATGGACCTGCAAAAGCCGGAGGCGATCGCGATCGTGAAGAAGCTGGCGGCGCAAGTCGACGTCGTCATGGAGAATTTCCGCCCCGGCGTGATGGACAAGCTCGGCATCGGCTACCAGGTGCTGTCCGCGATCAATCCCAAGCTGATCTATTGCGCGGTCTCAGGCTTCGGCCAGACCGGCCCGGACCGCCTGCGGCCCGGCTATGACGGCAAGATGCAGGCGCTGTCAGGCATCATGGCGATCACCGGCCATCCCGAAACGGGACCGACACGCGCGGGCTTTGCAGTGTGCGACGTGCTCTCCGGCGCGACGGCTGCGTTCGGCGTGTCGAGCGCACTGTACCAGCGCGACCGCACCGGCAAGGGACAGCTCATCGACGTCTCCATGCTGGAGGCGACGATGGCGTTTCTCTCCGGCCAGATCGCGGACTGGTCGGTCGCCGGCCATCGCCAGCAGCTCTCGGGCAACCAGGCCGTCAGCCGCAGAACCACGGCAAACCTTTTCAAATGCGGCGACGGCCACATCCTGCTCGCGGTCAACAACGAGAAGCAGTATCGCGCGCTGATGGCTGCGCTCGGCCGCGAGGACACGCTGTCAGATCCGCGCTTTGCCGACTGGTTCGCGCGCAACGAGAACGAGCCGGCCCTGCGCGCCATCATCGAGGAGGCGCTCGCGGCAAAACCCGCGCGCGAATGGGAGACGATCCTGGAGGACGCCGGCGCGCCCTGCGCCAGCATCTGGAAGGTCGAGGAGGTGATCGACCATCCGCAAGTGAAGGCACGTGGTGCGATCCAGGAGCTGGATACGCAATACGGCCGCCTGCGCTTTGCCGGCAGCGGCTTCAAGCTCGCGCATGGTGGGGGGAAGCTCGATCGCATGGCGCCGGAGCTGGGCGCAGATACCGACGCGGTGCTGGGGGAGCTGGGTTTCGATGCGGCGGAGATTGCGGCGCTGAGGGCAAGGGAGGTTGTGTAGAACTCCCGCTGCCGTAGGGTGGGCAAAGGCGCAACGCGCCGTGCCCACCACCCATCCGCTTCTTCGGCGCGTAATGGTGGGCACGCTTCGCTTTGCCCACCCTACGGCAGCTACGGCGCCGGTGATCAGAACAACGACCCCTGCCCGTCATCCGCCGGGCCAGCCGCAACCTTCCGCGCGACCTTCTTCGGCTTCGCCGCTTCTGCCTCCGCCTCCATCTCCTCCGCGCTGATCGGCAGCAGCAATTGGTCGTCGTCGTTGGCGACGCGGTTGACGCGGGTGGAGACCGGATGCCAGGCGAATTCGCCGATGCGCGGGGCGGCCATCAGCGAAAGCACGCCCTCGACATCGTCGCCGCGGCAATCGAGCCAACGTTCGAAATCGCGCGGGCTGATGGTGACCGGCACGCGGTCATGCAGCGCGGCGAGATCCTCGCTAGCCGCCGCGGTGACGATCGCGACGGTATCGAGCTCCTCGCCGTTCGGCCCGATCCAGGTCTCGAACAAAGCGGCAAAGCCGAGCGGCTCGCCGTCGGCGCGGTGGATGAAGAACGGCTGCTTGCGGCCGCCCTCCGCCTTCCATTCGTAATACCCGTCGGCCGGGATCAGGCCGCGGCGCCGGCGAATCGCGTTTTTGAAAGCGGGCTTCTCCAGCACCGTCTCCGAGCGGGCGTTGATCAACAACGTAAATCCGCGGGGATCCTTGACCCAGCCCGGCAGCAGGCCCCAACGCATCAGGCGGAAATGGCGCGCACCGTTCTCGCTCCATACGACCGGAATCGGTTGCGTCGGGGCGACATTGTACCGAGACGGGAAATTCGGCTGCTCGATGTAGCCGAACAGTTGCCGTAAAGCCGCGGGGGCCGAAGTTATGACAAAGCGTCCACACATCCTTGGGCGTCTATATAGGGTCCGTTCAGGTCCTTTTAACCCCGAACGTTAACACTGCGGCGGATGAGCTCAATGGCCTCGCAATCCGCGCGGACGCATGTACAGACGGCCCCCGAGGCGCAAGCCTGGGCCGAACGGCTGCGCGTGGCCAACATCAACCCGCGAACCGGGCTTGCCACCGACTATCTCAACCATTTCAATGAAGCCGTGATGCTGCTGGAAATGGTTCCTGATATGCCCGAATGCGCGGAAGATTTTTTGACCTGGTCGCCGCTGTCCTATGCCGAACATTTCACGGCGTCGAATTTCAAGGCACGGGATCTGGCAATCGAGGCCTATGAGAAGGCCGATCCCAATGTGCGCGCCCAGTTCGACCACATCACCGACACCATGACCTCGATCCTGACAGCGGTCGGATCGGCGATGCGCGAGGTCGAGAAAGACACCACCCGCGTCCGCCTCGCCGAGCAGGCCACGGCATGGGTCAAGCCGCTGATCGCGGCATGCGGCGGCATCATCAATGGCGGCTCGGAAGCCGACATCGACACCATCATGGCGAACTGAGCCAGGGTCGTTGAAGCCATGTCTGCGGTCGTCCAGCCCACCCGTCCCCAGATCGCGGTCAGCGCGGCGATTTTTCGCGATGGCAAGGTGCTGCTGACCCGCCGCGCCCGCTCGCCCGCCAAGGGCTTCTATTCGCTGCCGGGCGGCCGGGTCGAGTTCGGCGAATCGCTGCATCAGGCCCTGAGCCGTGAGGTCGACGAGGAAACCGGCCTCAGCATCGAGATCGTGGACCTTGCCGGCTGGCGCGAGGTGCTGCCGGCCACGGCCGGCGCCGGTCACTATCTGATCATGTCCTTTGCCGCTCGCTGGGTGGCCAGGGAGCCCGTTCTGAACGACGAACTCGACGATTACCGCTGGATCGCCCCGGATGCCTTGGGCAGCCTCGGCGACCTCAAGCTGACCGGGGGGCTGGAGGACGTCATCCAGTCCGCCGCGCGCCTGATTGGCCCCTGACCCGCCCGCCTTGCGTCATCAGCCTCGACGGGGCATACACCCCGCCGATGTCCACGCGATTTCTGGCCATTTTTGCCCTGATTCTCGCCTGCGCCTCCGTGCCCACGAGGGCCCAGGACGTGGCGGCGCCTTTCGACGCCGATTTGCAGCGGCTGGCGGAGATTTTGGGCGGCCTGCACTATCTGCGCGGCATCTGCGGGGCCAACGAGGGCAACAAATGGCGCAGCGAGATGCAGGCGCTGATCGATGCCGAAACCCCTTCCGGCGAACGCCGCACCCGCATGATCGCCGGCTTCAACCGCGGCTATAACGGCTTTCAGCAGACCTACCGGAGCTGCACGCCGGCCGCCACCGTCGCGATCCGCCGCTATATCGAGGAAGGCTCGAAGATCTCGCGCGATCTCACGGCGCGCTACGCGAACTGAGCTCGCTGGAACTCTGTCATCGACTTTGTTCACAGCCGTTAACCGTTCCTAAAGATGTGGCCTAGCGGGCGTTAATGCGCGTGCTACACCTCTTGCACAGCGCATCGCCGTGGATCGCGCCCCAGCCCTGATCGAGTTTCATGAGCCAGCCGATTTCCTATGCCCCCGACCGCGCGCCGCTGCCCGATCACGAGCAGAAACAGGCCGCACTGAGCTATCTCAACGAGGCCTGGGCCGAAGCACGCCATGAGGGCGTCGACGGCGACTGCCTGGCGCAGGCGAGCCTGTTCGCGGCGTTCGCCGAGCTCGTCGGCACCTATGGCGAGGACGCGGTGGCGAAGTTCGTCGAGGGTTTTCCCGGCCGTATCCGCAACGGCGAATTCTCGGTCGACATTTCGAGGCAGTAAGCTCTTTTCCGAAAATGACCCCGCCACGCAGGCGGGGCCAGTTGACGGATGAATGACTTGGCGAAAACAATTCGCGAAGTCTGCCGCGTTTATCGCACGGAAGCCGCATCCCGCTGACAAGCATTAGTCTCGCGATGGCCGGGAGATGTTCCCGTTGCGATCGGGAATACACCCTTCTCCCTCACGGTTCGACCTTGAGCGTCGCTCTCATGTTGGGATGAAAGCGGCAGTAATAATCGACGGTTCCCGCCTTCTTCAGAACGAAAATGGCCGACTTCTTCGGCGGCAGCGTCACGTCGAAATCGCCGTTCTTCGCCGTGGCGGTGTGGGCGAAGACGTCCTTGTTGATCCATTCGATGGTATCGCCCACCTTCGCCGATAGTTCGGCCGGAGACACCACGAGATTGTCCATCGAGATCTCGATGGTCGCCGCGCGCACCGGGACGACCACCGACAGGAAGACGACCGCAGGCGCGATCGAAGCGAGGCGTCCCGGCTTCATCGCATGCTCCCTATTTCAGTTCGGCCGCGACATGCTCGGCGTGCTGCTGATGGCCCTGGAAAATCTTCAGGCCGGTCTGCAGCAGGCTCTTCAGCTCGGCATTACTGGCGGACGGAATGAGCTGGGTCTCCAGCGCGCCGTTGACCGCCTTGTGATAGGCGACCTCGTTGGCGACATAAGCCTTGTCGAACGCTGCGCCACTCAGCTTGTCGAGCTCGGCCAGCTTGTCACTCGCCTGCTTCGACAGCGCGCGGCTGGTGTCGTTGTCTTCAGGCGTGACGTTCAGCTTCTTGACCAGCGCGAGCGCCTGCTTGTTGACCGCCTCGTGGTCGCGCAGCATATCCTCGGCAAACGCCTTCACGTCCTTGCTCTTGGCCTTCTTCTGCGCCTGCTTGGCCGCGTTGATGTCGATCACACCAGCGGTGTAGGCGGTGTGCGCGATCTGCGGATCGGTGGGCTTGTCGGCTCCGCTGGCGCCCCCAAGCACCGCGGGGCCTGACAAAAGAATTGCTGCGGCGATCGCCGCGCTCCATCGGGTGGACATGTTTGACACTCCTGTGCTGCCGGACGGTTCGCCGGCGTTGCTTTCACAGGTGTTGGATGGAATCCTCGCGCAAACGTTCCCGAAAAGATTCAACCGCCGACGCCGAGCCGTTTCAGCACGGCTTCGGTCAACCGCTCGCAGCGCCACCCGGCGAACGGGAACGCATCCATCACCACCGGGCCGATCTCCTTCTCGACGTTCTCACGCAGCATGGTACGAGCCCGGTGCAGCCGGGTCTTCACAGTCTCCGGCTTGACGCCGAGCAGATCGGCGGTCTCCTCGATGTTCATCCCCTCCATGACGCGTGCGACGAAGACCATGCGGAAGACATCCGGCAACTCGTCGATGGCGCGCTCGACGACGCGCTGGATTTCACGTTGGGCCATGGTCCTTTCCGGATCGCCTGCGGGAGAAGCGGGAAATTTAATGATCTGCGCCTCGAGCGTCGCTTCGGACACCAAGCCGAGCTCGACATGCGGCCTGGCGCCTCGCGCCCGGCCAAGAGCCTCGTTGATGGCGATGCGCGATAGCCAGGTCGACAATCCCGACTCGCCCCTGAAGCCATCGAGATGGGTGAAGGCGCGGACGTAGGTTTCCTGCACCACGTCCTCGGCCTCAGTGTCGCTGCGCAGGATACCGCGGGCAAGACGGTAGAGCCTGCGGTTGTTGGCCTGCATGATCTCGCGCAGCGCGGCCTCGTCACGGCCCCGCGCGCGGTCGATCAACTCGGCTTCCGATGTCCGGATTTCAGAGGTCTTGGCGCCGGGGGACAGGCCGGCTGCGGTCCGTTGCATGGCGGTTACCTGCTCGTTTCACGTCGTTCGGACATTGGATGCAGGCCAAGGGAAAAGGTTCCCGACTTTCTTACTCTCCCCTGGAAAGGGGCAGGTAAGAAAGGCCCTAATCCGTCTCGATCGGCAGCGCCGGATCCCTCGCCCACTCGCCCATGGAGGCATCGTACAGCGTCAGCTTGTCGTAGCCGAGCTGCGTCAGCATGAGCAGGTCGATCGTCGCCGAGATGCCGCCGCCGCAATAGAGAATCACGCTCTTGTCGCGCGTGACGCCTGCCGCGGCGAATTTCGCTTCGGCATCCGCAAGCGTCGTCAGCGTCTTGTCGGCCTTGGCGAGCGTGGCCGCGGGAACATTGACGCTGCCGGGCACGCGGCCGGGCCGGCCGTAACGGCTCGGCTCGAGGCCCTGGTGAAACTGCGGACCGAGCGCGTTGACGATCACCGCCGAGGGATCACCGATCCGCGCCTTCACGATGGTCTTGTCGACGAAGAAGCCCGCGCGCGGCGCGGCCTTGAAGGCCGTGGCCGGATAGCCTTTCGGTGCTCCGGTCTCAATCGAGCGCCCCTCGGCTTTCCATTTGTCGAAGCCGCCGTCGAGCACCTGTGCATCGACGCCGAGCGAGCGCAGCATCCACCAGAACCGCGTCGACCACATCATCGTGCCGATGCTGTAGAGCACGATCGTCTTGTCCGCATCGAGGCCGTGGCGGCCGAACGCGGCTTCCAGCTGGGCCACGTCGGGCATCATGAAGAACTGTTGCGCGGACGTGTCGGAGAACTCGCCTTGCAGATCGAGGAAATCGGCGCCCGGGATGTGGCCGGCGGCGAAGGTCTTGTCGCCGGGCACGGCGCGATAGGGCACGTCGCTGCCGGGTGGGACCGGCTCGTTATAGGTCGTGCAGTCGTAAAGGCGAAGGTTGGGATCGCCGAGGATAGCGGCGAGTTGCTCGGTGGTGATGAGGGGTGATGGTTGGGACATTGACTGCACTCCCAATTTTAGCTCGCGCACCGTGGCACACTGTCATTGCCCGCGAAGGCGGGCAATCCAGTATTCCACCAGCGGCGGTGATAGAGCCGCGAAGCCGCGGCGTACTGGATGCGCCCGCCTGCGCGGGGGCATGACAGCGGAGCGAGAAGCTGGACTCGCCCGCCCTACTGCTTCAGCGTCTCCAGAAACCGCACCGGCTCGCCTTGCGAGGCCGTCACCAGCTCGCCCTGCCACATCACGCGGCGGCCGCGGATGAAGGTACCGACGGGCCAGCCCGTCACGCGGACACCATCATAGGGTGTCCAGCCGGCCTTGGACGCCACCCATTTGTTGGTGATGGTCTCGCTGCGCTTGAGATCGACGATGGTGAAGTCGGCATCGTAGCCGGCGGCGATGCGGCCCTTGCAGGCCATGTTGTAGAGGCGGGCGGGACCAGCGCTGGTGAGATCTACGAACCTTGCCAGCGACAAGCGGCCGGCATTGACGTGGTCGAGCATCAGCGGCACCAGCGTCTGCACGCCGGTCATGCCGGAGGGCGAGGCCGGATAGGTCTTCTGTTTCTCTTCCAGCGTGTGCGGAGCGTGGTCGGAGCCGAGCACGTCAATGATGCCTTGCTCGATGCCGCGCCAGATGCCGGCGCGGTGATCGGCGCCGCGCACTGGCGGGTTCATCTGCGCGAGCGTGCCGAGCCGCTCGTAGCATTCGGGCGCGACCAGCGTGAGATGGTGCGGCGTCGCCTCGCAGGAGGCGACGCCCTTGTGGTCGCGCAGGAACTCGATCTCTTCCTTGGTCGAGATGTGCAGCACGTGGATGCGCTTGCCGGTCTCGTGCGCGAGCTTGACCAGACGCTGCGTCGCCATCAGCGCCGCGGTCTCGTCGCGCCAGACCGGATGCGAGCGCGTGTCACCTTCGATGCGCAGCGGCTTGCGCTCGTTGAGGCGGTACTCGTCCTCAGCGTGGAAGGCCGCGCGGCGGCGGATCACTTGAAAAATGCGGCGCAGGCTTTCGTCGTCCTCCACCAGGAGCGCGCCAGTCGAGGAGCCGATGAACACCTTGACGCCGGCGCAGCCCGGCGCGCGTTCGAGTACCGGCAGGTCCTGCACGTTCTCGCGGGTGCCGCCGATGAAGAAGGCGAAATCGCAATGCATGCGGTGATGGGCCCGCTTCACCTTGTCGGTGAAAGTGGCCTCCGTCACCGTGAGCGGCGAGGTGTTCGGCATCTCGAACACCGCCGTGACGCCGCCCATTACGGCGCTGCGCGAACCGGTCTCGAGGTCTTCCTTCTGCTCCAGCCCGGGCTCACGGAAATGCACCTGCGTGTCCATCACGCCGGGCAGGATGTGCAGGCCCTTGCAGTCGATCACTTCCGCGGCGCTAGCTTGCGACAGCGGGCCCAGCTCGGCGATCCGGCCGTTGGTGATGCCCACATCGCGAACACCCTCGCCGTCCTGGTTGACAACGGTGCCGCCCTTGAGGATCACATCGAAACGCTGGGTCATGGCTAGAGGCCTCTCTCATCCCCAAGCGCAGGGCTCGAGGTCTTGTCGTTTATGCCTCGCGGGCTTACGTTCCGGAGCACCATGTCGCAAGAGATTTTCGCATGAAATCAGCGTTTCTTCCCGACCGGGGCGTGATCAAGGTCGCGGGCGAGGATGCGCGCAACTTCCTCAACGGCCTCGTCACGACCGATGTCGACAAGCTCAAGCCGGGCCTGGGGCGATTCGGCGCGCTGCTGACGCCGCAGGGCAAGATCATCGTGGATTTCCTGATCACGGAAGCGCCCGCCGGCCATGGCGGCGGGTTCCTGATCGACTGTCCGAAGGCGCTGGCCGACGGCCTCGCCACCAAGCTGAAATTCTACAAGCTGCGCGCCAAGGTCACGGTGGAAAACCTCGATCTCGGCGTGCTCGCGGCCTGGGACGGCCAGCCTGCGGCGCAACCGGACCTCGCCTTCACTGACCCGCGCAATGGCGAGCTCGGCACCCGCATCCTGATCCCCGAAGATCTCAAGCAGAAGCTGACCGACCTGATCGGCGCCGAGCTGGTCGATGTGACCGACTACGAGGCGCACCGCATCGCGCTCGGCGTGCCGCGTGGCGGGCTCGATTTCATGTACAGCGATGCCTTCCCGCACGAGACCAATATGGACCGCCTTGCCGGCGTCGATTTCGACAAGGGCTGCTATGTCGGCCAGGAGGTCGTCTCGCGGATGCAGCATCGCGGCACTGCGCGCACCCGCAGCGTCAAGGTGCTGCTCGATGACCTCTCTCCGGAACTCGGCGTGAGCGTCATGGCCGGTGACAAGTCGGTCGGCACGATGGGCTCGTCGGCGAAAGGCAAGGGCATCGCGCTGGTGCGCATCGACCGCGTCGCCGATGCGCTCGATGCCGGCCAGCCGCTCACCGCCGGCGGCCTCACCGTGACGCTTGCCGAACCTGACGTCGTCCGCATTCCCTTGAAGCAGCCCACCGCATGAGCCGTGCTCCCCGCCTGCATCCCGACGGAAAGACCCGCTGCCCCTGGCCCGGCGAAGATCCGCTCTATGTCGCCTATCACGACACCGAATGGGGCGTGCCTGAGTATGACGACCGCGCGCTGTACGAAAAGCTGATCCTCGACGGCTTCCAGGCCGGCCTGTCCTGGATCACGATCCTGCGCAAGCGCGACAATTTCCGCAAAGCCTTCGACGATTTCCAGCCGGAGAAGATCGCGCGCTACAACGACAAGAAAGTCCACGCGCTGATGAACGATGCCGGCATCGTGCGCAACAAGGCCAAGATCGACGGCGCGATCCTGAGCGCGAAGTCGTATCTCGATATCATGGAGAAGGGCCCGGGCTTCTCGAAGCTGCTGTGGGACTTCATGGACGGAAAGCCCAGGGTCAACCATTTCAAGACCACCGCGAGCGTGCCCGCCTCGACGCCCTTGTCGGCGCAGATCTCCAAGGATCTGTCGTCACGCGGCTTCAAGTTCGTCGGCCCGACCATCGTCTATGCCTTCATGGAGGCGACCGGCATGGTCAACGACCATCTCGTCGACTGCCATTGCCACGCGAGCTGCGGCAAGACGCAGCGCAAGCTGCGTCTCAAGGCCAAATGACTGCGAAGAAAACGGCACGCGATGCGGCCTCCCGCGCCTGGCAGCGCATGCTGTCGGGCCGGCGGCTCGATCTGCTCGATCCCTCCCCGCTCGATATCGAGATCGCCGACATCGCCCATGGGCTAGCGCGCGTGGCGCGCTGGAACGGACAGACCATTGGCGCGCACATCTTCTCGGTCGCGCAGCACACGCTGCTGGTGGAAACGGTGATGCGGCACGAGATGCCGCGCGTCGACCAGCGCATGCGGCTCGCCGCGCTGCTGCACGATGCGCCCGAATATGTGATCGGCGACATGATCTCGCCGTTCAAGGCGGTGCTCGACGGCCACTACAAGGCGGTCGAGAAGCGCCTGCTCGGCGCCATCCACATCCGCTTCGGCCTGCCGCCGGTGCTCTCCGACGAGATCACGCAGGCCATCAAGGCCGCCGATCGCGGCGCGGCTTACCTTGAGGCAACCGAGCTCGCCGGCTTCAGCGAAAGCGAGGCGAAGCGCCTGTTCGGCAAGGACCCCGGCCTCTCCGACAGCGTCCGGCGCGATTATCTGACGCCCTGGACAGCGGCGCGGGCCGAGAAGCAGTTTCTCGAACGGTTTGGCGCCGTGTTTGCGTAGGTCTCGTAGGGTGGGCAAAGGCGCTCTTGCGCCGTACCCACCATCTTCTCGCGTCTGCGACAAAAGTGGTGGGCACGCTTCGCTTTGCCCACCCTATCGCACCGGCTATACTCAGCGGCAAAAAGGTCCGCCATGATCCACGTCTGTTCCCTCGCAGCCCTTCCCGAAACCGTCCGCCTCACCGGGGCCAGCCATGTGCTGACCGTGATGGCCAATGTCGAGCAGGTGGCGCGGCCGGTGTCCGTGCTGCCGGCCAACCATCTCAAGGTGTCGATGGACGACATCACCGAAGAGATGGACGGTTTCGTCGCGCCCTCCGAAACGCATATCGACCAGGTGCTGAATTTCGTGCGCGGCTGGGACCGCAGCGCACCGCTGGTGGTGCATTGCTATGCCGGCATCAGCCGTTCGACCGCAAGCGCGTTCGCGGCCGTATGCGCGCTCAATCCGGATCGCGACGAGTTCGAGATCGCCAGGAAGATCCGCGCCGCCTCTCCCATCGCTTCGCCGAACCGGCGCATCGTCGGTCTCGCCGACCGCGCGCTCGGGCGCAACGGCCGCATGCTGCGCGCGCTCGACGAGATGGGCCCGGGTGCGATGATGGTCGAGGGGCGTCCTTTCGTGATCGAGCTCGAATGACCGCTGCGCGCCACATCGCATGAGCGACAAGCTGCTGACGCCGATCGAGATCGGCCTGACCGCGGCGATCGTCGCGATCGAGGATCATGAGCCGCTGATCCTCACCGCGCGCGGCAGCGACGGGCTGGCCGGCCTGCCGTTCGGCCCGTTCGATGCGCTCAGCCATCGCACCTTCGAGATCGGCCTGCGCGCCTGGGTCGAGGAACAGGCCGGCCTGCGGCTCGGCTATGTCGAGCAGCTCTACACCTTTGGCGATCGCGGCCGACATGCCGAGGCCGACGACACCGGCGCGCACATGGTGTCGATCGGCTATCTCGCACTGACGCGCGCCGTCGATGGCGAACTCGCAGCGACCGGTGCGAGCTTCGAGCCATGGTATCGCTTCCTGCCCTGGGAAGATCGGCGTGAGGAGCCGCCCGCGATCATCGCCCGCGACATCATCCCCGCGTTGGCCGATTGGGCCGAGCAGGAGACGCCGGAGACCACGCGCGCATTGCCGCGAAAGGATCGCGTGCGGTTCTATTTCGGCCTCGACGGTGCGCCCTGGGACGAGGAGCGCGTGCTTGACCGCTACGAGTTGCTCTACGAGGCCGGGCTGATCGAGGAGGCCCGGCGCGACGGCCGGCCTGCGGCATTGGCGCGCAAGGCGCTGCCCGCGCTCGGCACCTCCATGCGCTTCGACCACCGGCGGATCCTTGCCACCGCGATCGCGCGGCTACGCGCGAAACTGAAGTATCGTCCTGTGGTGTTTGAACTTTTGCCCGCCGAATTCACACTCACCGAATTGCAGTATACGGTGGAGGCGATCTCCGGCCGGCACCTGCACAAACAGAATTTCCGCCGCCTGGTCGAAACCGAAGCCCTGGTCGAACCGACCGGGGTGATGTCGACACAGACGGGCGGACGGCCGGCGGCGCTCTACCGCTTCCGCCGCGACGTGCTCCAGGAACGACCCGCGCCGGGCTTGCGCGTTCGCTCCCGGCGCTAGATCCTGAGATTTGTGCGACCGGCCCCTGCCCGCCGGTTGCCTGGAGGCTTCATGTTCGACGGCCCGTTTGACGTCTTTGCGTTGATCATTGCGATCATCGCCTTCCTGATCGCGATCAAGGCTTCCAACCAGGCGGCCGATCTGCGCCGCAAGCTGAACACGCTCGAAGAGATGTTTCACGCACAGCGGCGGGTGCAGCCGCCGCCGCTGCTGCCCGCGCAACTGCAGGCTGAAGCGCCCGCAACAGCTCCCGCAGAACCGCCGCCGCTCGCGCCCGAGGCCACGCCAGTGCCGCCTCCGCTCGTCACCGAAGAAGCGTCGCCGCCCCCGCTCGCAGCGAGCATCGCGGCCGATGCGCCGCCGCCGCTGCCCGCACCGGCAGCTGATTTAAGAGAGCCCGGCTTCGAGGAGCGGCTCGGCACCCGCTGGGTGGTGTGGATCGGCGGCCTTGCGCTCGCGCTCGGCGGCTTCTTCATGGTGCGCTATTCGATCGAGGCCGGCCTCGTCGGCCCCGGCGTGCGCGTGTTCCTCGGCGGCCTGTTCGCAGCCGCGCTGCTGGGGGCCGGCGAATGGTCGCGGCGCAAGGAAAGCATCTCCAACATCCAGGCGCTGCCGATCGCCAACATCCCCGCGATCCTCACCGCGGCCGGCACGGCCGTGGCGTTCGCGACCATCTACGCGGCCTACGCGCTCTACGGCTTCCTCGTGCCTGCCACCGCCTTCGTGCTGCTCGGCATCGTCGCGATGGGCACGCTGGCCGCCGCACTGCTGCACGGCCCCGCACTCGCCGGCCTCGGCGTGGTCGGCGCGTTCGTGACGCCGATCCTCGTCTCCAGCGGCAAGCCGGATTATTGGGCCCTCTACATTTATCTTGCCATCGTCACGGCCGCGAGTTTTGGTCTCGCCCGCATCCGGCTGTGGCGGTGGCTTGCGGTCACCACCATCGCCTTCGCCGTGCTGTGGGTTTTCCCGGGTCTCGATACCGAGGCGATACAGGTCGCGCCGCACGCCTTCCACGTCATCGCGGGCTTCGTGCTGGCCGCGCTGCTCGTCGTCTGCGGCTTCATGTTCGGCCCGACCATCGAGGACGGCGAGATCGAGCCGGTGTCGTCGAGCGCGCTCGGCGCCTATCTGTTCGGCGCCATGCTGATCGTGCTGTCGAGCGCGCATGCGGATCTGGCGCTGATCGCCTTCACGCTTCTGGTCGGTGGGACGCTGCTGGTCGCATGGCGTGCGCCGGCGGCAACCGGCGCACTGGGCGCGGCTGCTGCGACCGTCTTCATCGTGTTCGCCGAATGGGCCGTGAGCGCCAATCCGGATATGCTGGTGTTGCCGGGCGGCCCGATGCCCGGCGTCGGCCCGGTCGCGACCGACAGTTCAGTCACGCTGCATCTGGTGTTGGCCGCGATCTTCGCCCTGGGCTTCGGCATCGCGGGCTTCCTCGCGCAGGGCCGCTCGAATTCGACGGTCATTCCGGTGGTGTGGTCGGCGGCGGCGGTCGTGACCCCGATCGCGATCCTCGTTGCGCTCTACGCGCGCATCGCCCATCTCGACCGCTCGATCCCGTTCGCGATCCTTGCCGTGCTGCTCGCCGCCGCCTTTGGTGTTGCGACCGAAGCGCTCACGCGCCGCGAGACCCGGCCGGGCGTTGCGACGTCCACCGCCCTGTTCGCGACCGGCACGCTCGGCGCACTGGCGCTGGCGCTGACCTTTGCGCTCGAAAAAGGCTGGCTCACCATTGCGCTCGCGCTGATGTCACTCGGCACCGCCTGGATCTCGTTGCAGCGGCCAATCCCGGTCCTGCGCCGTCTCTCGGCCATCTTCGCCGCAATCGTCACTGCGCGCATCGGCTATGATCCGCGCATCGTCGGCGAGGCCGTCGGCACCACGCCGATCTTCAACTGGCTGCTGTGGGGCTACGGGTTGCCGGCCGCCTCGTTCTGGGGAGCGAGCATCTTCCTGCGCCGCCGCGCAGACGACCCGCCGCTGCGCGTCGTCGAGGCCGCCGCGATCCTGTTCACCGCGTTGCTCGCCTTCATGGAAATCCGGCACCTTGCGACCGGCGGCCGCATGACGTCGCCGCCCTCGCTGCTCGAATTCGCCCTGCAAGTCTGCGTCACGCTCGCGATGGCAATCGGGCTGGAGCGGCTGCGGCTGCGCAGCCGCAGCATCGTGCACAATGTCGGCGCGGTCGCGCTCACCGCGATTGCCGGGCTGATCAGCGTGTTCGGCCTCCTGATCCTGGAGAACCCGTGGCTGCTCTCCAGCGTCAATGTCGGCGGTCTCGTGTTCAACCTGCTGCTGCTCGGCTACGCTCTCCCGGCCGTGCTGATGCTGCTGCTGTCCTATGCGGTGGCCGGACATCGCCCCGTCGCCTACGCGAATACGATCGCCGGCGGTGCACTGGTGTTCGCGCTCACCTATTTGACGCTGGAGATCCGCCACTTCTATCACGGCCCGGTCCTGCTCTACGGCGCCACCACGGGCGCGGAGCAATACACCTATTCGATCGGCTGGCTCGGCTTCGGCGTCGTGCTGCTCGGCGTCGGCATCCTCGTCAATTCCGAGCGGGCACGGCTGGCGTCGGCCGCGGTGATCGCGCTGACGATCCTGAAGGCCTTCGTGATCGACATGTCGACGCTGACAGGCGTCTACCGCGCACTGTCCTTCATGTGCCTCGGCATCGTGCTGGTCGCGATCGGCTGGCTCTACCAGCGCATCCTGTTCCGGCGGCAGGTTACGCCGCCGCCGGCTCCGCAGACGGGCGGATAAAGCTCAGGCCGCGCGGACCGAGTCCAGGAACTGCGCGACCTCGACCTTGAGGCGGGTGCTGTCGGTCGCGAGCGATTTCGCCGCCGACAGGACCTCGGTCGAGGCCTCGCCGGTCTCGATCGCACCGCGCTGCACGTCGGTGATGTTCGACGAGACCTCCTGCGTGCCGACCGAAGCCTGCTGCACGTTGCGCGAGATCTCCTGCGTGGCCGCGCCCTGTTCCTCGACGGCAGCCGCGATCGCCGCCGACACTTCGGACAGCCGCTCGATGGTGCCGCCGATCTCCTGGATGGCGCTGACGGATTCCTGCGTCGCGGCCTGGATGCCCGCGACCTGCGCCCCGATCTCGCCGGTTGCTTTCGCAGTCTGCTCGGCCAACGCCTTGACCTCGGAGGCGACCACCGCGAAGCCGCGGCCGGCTTCACCGGCGCGCGCCGCCTCGATGGTGGCGTTCAGCGCCAGCAAATTGGTCTGGCCGGCGATGGTGTTGATGAGCTCGACGACGTCGCCGATGCGGGACGCCGCCTGCGACAGCGCGTTGACGCGGTCATTGGTCCGCGTGGCCTGCTCGACAGCCTCGGCGGCCATCCGTGCGGAATCCTGCACGCGACGGCTGATCTCGGTGATCGAGGACGACAGCTCCTCCGAGGCGGACGCAACCGCCTGCACGTTGGTGGAGGCTTCCTCGGAGGCTGCGGCAACGACGGTCGCGAGCTCCTGACCGCGCTGCGCCGTATTGGTCAGCGTCGACGCCGACGCTTCGAGCTCGGTCGAGGCCGACGACACGGTCCCGACGACCTCGCCGATCATGGCTTCGAACTTGCGGGTGATGGCATCGACGCGGCGACCGCGCTCGATCTTGGCCTCGGCGTCGGCCGCAGCGGCTTCGTCGGCGGCCTTCTTGGCGATCAGCGCTTCCTTGAAGATCTGGAGCGCATCGGCCATCGAACCGATCTCGGTCTTCTCGCCGCGATGCGGCACCTCGGCCGAAAGGTCACCCTCGCCGAGCGACTGCATCGGGCGGATGATCGAGGCAATGCCGCGGGAAACGTCGCGCACGAGATAGTAGGCGGCGCCGATCGCGATCACGACCGAAAGCACGATGATGCCGACCAGCACGCGGAAGATCATGGCATAGCTGTCGGCCGCCTGCTTGGTCTCGATTTCAGCGCCGCGATTGTTCATCTCGATGCCCTTCTGGAGCAGCGGATCGGCCGCCTGGGCCATCTTCGCGACCTTGGTCTGCAACAATTCGTTGGCATCGGCCGGGAATTTGCCGACGCTTTTGCGCGACAGCGCCATCACGTCCTGCACGCCGTTCAGATACTCGGCCCACGCCTTGGTCCATTGCTCGTAGAGCGACCGCTCCTCGGCAGCGGTGATCAGCGGCTCGTAGACCTTGCGGGTCTTCTCGATGCGGTCGCGCAGCGATGCCAGGCGCTTCTCGGCCGCGTCCTTGCCTTCGATGGTTTCCTGCATCAGGTGCAGGCGCAGCGCGACGCGCAGCTCGTTGATATCGGCACGCAGCGAACCGAGCGCACGCACGCTCGGCAGCCAGCTCTCCGCGATCTCGACGGTGTGAGAATTGATGTTCTGCATGGTGCCGATTGCCGTCACGCCGACGCCTGCGAGCGACAGCACGAGGATCGACAACACGGTCAGAAGCTTGAAGACGATCGACAACTTCGACATCACAACAGATCCCACTGATACCTAACAACGCACAAGTCACCCGCGCCGCAATCGTCACGACGGACGACAGGGCGGAAGTCATTCCAACAATGCTGGCTGGTTCTTATCCCGTAAGATTGGATGCATAATTGCAAACAGGCGTTAACAGGAGCCTACGTGAAATTGCGGAACGCGCCGTCGCCGCCGTCTCATCCCCTTGCAATCACGCGTTGCAATGCACCAGACATCGCGCAACGCCACACCGGCGCACCGCGATACGGCGGTCCGAACCCGACGCCTGACGGCCTCAGGCCGCCCGCACCGACTCCAGAAAGCGCGCGACCTCGCTCTTCAGCCGGGTGCTTTCCCGCGACAGCGATTGCGCGGCCGAATGCACCTGCGCCGAGGCGGCCCCGGTCTCGCCGGCGCCGCGCTGGACGTCGCCGATGTTGGCGGAGACCTCCGAGGTACCGTGCGCGGCGTGCTGGATGTTGCGCGAGATTTCCTGGGTCGCGGCGCCCTGCTCTTCCACCGCCGCCGCGATGGTCGATGAAATCTCCGACATCCGCGCGATGGTGTCGCCGATCTCCTTGATCGCGCCGACCGAGTCCTGCGTCGCCGTCTGGATCGCGGCGATGTGCTGGCTGATCTCTCCCGTCGCCTTCGCGGTCTGCTCGGCGAGTGCCTTCACTTCGGTTGCAACCACCGCAAAGCCCTTGCCGGCCTCGCCCGCCCGTGCCGCCTCGATCGTGGCATTCAGCGCCAGCAGATTGGTCTGGCTGGCGATGGTGTTGATCAGCTCGACGACGTCGCCGATGCGGCCCGCCGCCTTGGTCAGTTCGGCAACGCGCGCATTGGTGCGCTGGGCCTGCTCCACCGCGACGTCGGCGACGCGCGCCGATTCCTGCACCTGGCGGCTGATCTCGGAGATCGACGTCGTCATCTCCTCGCTCGCGGACGACACCGACTGCACGTTCGCGGACGCCTCCTCCGAGGCCGCCGCCACCGCGCCGGCGAGCCCGTTGCCGCGCTCGGCGGCCAGCGTCAGCGTGTTGGAGGACGCCTCGAGCTCGGTTGCCGCCGACGAGACGGTGTCGATGATCTCGCCGACCGCACCTTCAAAGCCGTCGGCGAGGCGCTGCATGTCGGCCTTGCGCCGTTCGCGCCCGTGCGCGTCCGCCTCAGCCTGCTCCGCGCGCAGCCGCTCGGCCTCGGTCATGTTGGCCCTGAACACCTCGACCGCACCGGCCATCTCGCCGATCTCGTCCCTACGTCCGACGCCGGGAATGGAGATCGAGAGCTCGCCGCGCGCGAGCCGCGTCATCGCACCCACCATGCCGGACAGCGCCTTCGAGATCGAACGCCCGAGGAGAAAGCCGACCACCGAGAGCACAACGACGGTGATGCCGAAGGCAGCCATCATCCGGAAGCGGACGGCGTCGCGCGTTGCAGCTTCCGCAGCGTCGGCCTGCCCATACATCGCGTCGACGGCGGTCCGCACCTCGACCATCACAGGCTCGATGTCGCGGAACGTCCGCATCATGGCAGCGTCGAGAGCCGCAATCTGCTGTGCGGCCTCGGCCCAGGCCGCGAACTCGGACTGGTATTTCCGGAGCTTGGCCGTGATGTCGTTCATCACCGCCTCCGGGACTGCGACGACCTCGATCGCATTGGAGAATTCCACCCCCGCCTTCTTCACCTCGGCTATGTATTTTGGATCGCGCCGCAGCATGAAGTCCTTCTCGTGCCGGCGCATCATCAGCATCCAGGTCGTCGATCTGGGATCGTCGATCTCCTTCAGCTTGGATTCGATGTCGTGCACGGCGCCGCGGAGCGAGCCGGACAGCCCGAGCTTCTCATTCAACCCGAGCCTGGTTTCGGCCGCCACCAATGCGCCGAAATCCGACGCGTAGCGCTTGAAGCCCTCCTGGGCCTGCTTCATCCTGTCAGCCAGCGCGCTCATGCCGCCCGCCACCATCAGCCGCTCCACCTCGTCGAAATCGCGGTTGATCGGCCCGATCAGCTCGGCATGCGCCTTGGCGTAGCTTTCGTTGCGGCGCTGCTGGAAATTCTTCTCGTTGCGCCGGGCCTCCAGCATCTCGATCGACAGCTGCTTGTTGAGGTCGGCGATCGCACGCGCCCGGTTGGCTACGCTGCGGGAGGCGTCCTGTGAAAGGCTGCCGATCTCGTAGATCGCGCCGAAGGCGACGAGACCCAACAGTCCGAACAGTCCGATCGCCATGACCTTGTGAGTGAGGCGAATGGAAGGGCCGCTCATTGAATGTGCTCCAACAGGATCGATACGCAATACAGGGAGGGTGACAGGACACCCGGAATATCGCGGAGATCATGACTGCGTCGCTTTTCCGGAAAGTTAACCGTGTACCCCTTCGCACCGCGATATCAGCGGACGCATGCGAACCGCCGTGCGTCCTCGCGCGGCGGTTGCAGCCGGTCGATGTGCGGTGAGATCGGCCGCCGTCAGGCGGCGCGCACGGTACCGAGGAATTTGCCAACCTCGAGCTTGAGGCGGTTGCTGTCGCCGGACAGCGACTGCGCCGCGGCCAACACCTGCGAGGACGCCGAGCCGGTCTCGCTGGCGCCGCGCTGCACGTCGGTGATGTTGGACGACACCTGATGGGTGCCCTCCGCCGCCTGCTGCACGTTGCGGGAGATCTCCTGCGTCGCTGCGCCCTGCTCCTCGACGGCGGCGGCGATGGTGGAAGAAATCTCCGACAGCTTTTCGATGGTATCGCTGATGGTGCTAATGGCACCCACCGATTCCTTGGTCGCCGCCTGAATGCCGGAGATCTGCTGGCCGATCTCGCCGGTCGCCTTCGCCGTCTGCTCGGCCAGCGCCTTGACCTCGGAGGCGACGACGGCGAAGCCGCGACCGGCCTCGCCGGCGCGCGCGGCCTCGATCGTGGCGTTGAGTGCGAGAAGGTTGGTCTGGCCCGCGATGGTGTTGATCAGCTCGACCACGTCGCCGATCCGCGTTGCCGCTGCCGAGAGTTCGCTCATGCGCTCGGTCGTGACGCGCGCCTGGCCGACCGCCTCGTTGGCGACACGCGCCGACTGCTGCACCTGGCGGCTGATCTCGGTGATCGACGAGGATAGCTCCTCGGTCGCGGACGCCACCGACTGGACATTGGTGGACGCCTCTTCGGAGGCGGCCGCAACCATGGTCGTGAGCTCCTGCCCGCGCTCCGCAGTCGATGTAAGCGTCGACGCCGAAGCTTCCAGCTCGGTCGCCGCCGATGACACGGTATCGACGATCTCACCGATCGCGGCTTCGAAGCCGTCGGCCAGCTTTCGCATCTCGGCCTTGCGCTGCGCAGCGGCAAGCTGATCCTGCCTGTTCTTGACCTCCGCCTCCTCGCGCGCCTTCTGCTCGGACACGACCTTGAATTTCTCGACCGCCGCAGCGACGCCGCCGACCTCGTCCTTGCGGCCGAGCCCGGGCAGAACCACGGAAAAGTCGCCGCCGGCGAGCTTTTCCATCGCCACCGTGAGCGCGCGGATCGGCCGCGCGATGGTCAGGAACGACATCAGCCAGGAGCCGGCGAGGACGAATGCGGCGAACGCACCGACCACCATTCCGACACGCTCGCTCGATGCCATCTCCTGAACGGAGATGGCGATTTCTTCCTCGCTCCTGTGCCTGGCCACATCAGCAACCTGATTGGCGACCTGGTCCATCTCACGCGCGACCGGCAGCGTGACCTCGCGGGCGAGACGCGCTCCCTCTTCGGTGAACTTGGCGATACGAGCAGCGGCATCCTCGCCCGTGACGGCCAGAGCTGCGCCGCGCACGGATGCGAGCTGCTGTGCGCCCTTGAGATAGTCGGCCGCGAGACTCTTGAGTTTCTCTATCCTCGTCCGATTTTCCGGCACGTGCGAGACCTTGAGCATTGCGTCGGCAATCTTCACCAAGTCACCGGAGCGTTCGACCAGCGCGTCGCCCGCTTTCTGCAAGTCAGCTGTGTTGTTGGCCAGGCGGATGTCGCGCGCGGCAAGCTGCATGCCGCGCGCCGCGAGCTTGGATTCAATTGCGTCGCGCGCCAATTCCTGCTGCTCGGACGCCGCCTGGCTGGACCGGCGCACGGTGCCGTTTCCGACCAGCTGACTTGCAATCATGGCGAGGACCAGGACGATGCCGAACGCCGACGCGATCGCCAGCTTGGTTCCGATCCGCAAATTCTGAACGAGGCTCAACATGGGCATGTCTTCCCTGGGGATTGCGCAACCGAGTCATTGCCGGCCGCCCGCGGCGTTGATCGCCCTTGCCCAAAAAATATGCGCTCGCCATTCCGATTTGGTTAACACGGCTCCCGGGCAAATACTGGATCCGTTCGAAAATCCCTTGGATTCCAGCTCGGAATGCGCGCTTAACAGGTTAATCACACGCAGCGATAGGAGCCCCGCCCTGTTGCGCAATGCTCTCGCCGAGGAGGCTGACGCGGAAGACCGGGTTCTTGTTTTCGTCGAGCAGCTCCATGCGCCACTCGGCATTCGGCTTCAGGCCGCGCGCGATGCCGCCGAGCAGATTGGCGCAGACCTCGGTCATCTCGGTCCAGGCGGCGGCACGATCCTCGAATTCGTAGGGGTGGTCCGCGGCACCGGAATAGCGACCGGTACTGATGCGAAAGAAATACAACGACATCGTAAAACCCTTGCGCCCCCCGGCCGTCATGCAAACTGGAGGCGAACAGCTACCAACGCATGAAGGCCGCCGTCCGTATGACTACGGCACAGCAGCTTCGCGTTCGACGGGGGCTTTCAACGACAAGGTGCGCGGGCGGTCCGGCGCAGCCAACTCACTGGGTCGAGCGGCGCAGCTCCAGCGGAGCCTCGGTCCTGGCAGGTTCCGATTTCGCTTCCGACTTCACCGGCTCGAGCCGGCTGCTCTCGACACGCGGGGTCTCGACGCGCGCGGCGACTTCGGTGTTGGGCGCAGCGACCGAGCCGGTGTGCTCCGAGGAGCGCAGCGAACGCGGACGCGCGACGGCGCGCGCCATCAGCATCTGATTGCCGCCCTGATGGTGGAAGTCGCAATAGGCGAAGCCCATGCCCGAGACCGAGCCGCGGAAGCTGCGATCGTCGGTCTTTTCCAGGTTGAAGCAGGGCTCGAACGGAATGCCCTTGATCGAGGCGCAGACGTTCTGGCCGCGGATCTGGAGCGTGTTGCCGGGCAGGCGGAGATGTTTCACCGGGCCTGCGCCCGAGAACTGCACGGCACCGGCGGCACCGAGGTCGTCCAGGATGCGGCCTGCGCCGCGGGTGCCGTCGAAACAGGTGAAGGCGAACACCTTCCCGGCCACGAAGCGGCGCGCCTCGTCGGCGTTCATGCTTCCAGCAATGGCCGGCGCAAACGTCACTGCCGCCGTGACAGCCCCCAACACAATACGCGCAAGCATGCTCTACTCCGAACCAAACCCCGCAGCGGGCTATGCCTTATCTCTTTACCCGCTGCTTACCATACTAACCATGGCGACATTGAAGCAGCTTGGTTGGTAAAGTCTGAACGCCGTTAGACAATTTTTACCACGATGCGACCGCGGACCTGGCCGGCCAGGATTTTCGTGCCCCATTCCGAAACCTGATCGAGCGAAATTTCATGAGTGATTTCAGTTAGTTTTGTCCGATCGAGATCCGACGTGAGGCGCTGCCAGGCAGCCTTCCGCGGCTCGATCGGGCACATCACGGAATCGATGCCGAGAAGGCACACCCCGCGCAAAATGAAGGGTGCGACAGAAGCCGGCAGGTCCAAGCCGGCCGCCAGGCCGCACGCCGCGATCGCACCGCCGTACTTCGTCATCGACAGGAGATTCGCCAGCGTGGTCGAGCCGACGCTGTCGACGCCGCCCGCCCAGCGCTCCTTGGCAATGGGCTTGGCCGCCGCCGACAATTCGTTGCGATCGATCACCTCGGCGGCACCGATCCCCTTCAGATAGTCGGCTTCCGAGGCGCGGCCGGTCGAGGCGATGACGTGGTAGCCGAGCTTCGACAGCACGGCGGTCGCGACCGAGCCGACGCCGCCGGCCGCGCCCGTCACCACCACGGGGCCGCTCTTCGGTGAGATGCCGTGCTTCTCCAGCGCCAGCACCGACAGCATTGCGGTGAAGCCGGCAGTGCCGATCGCCATCGCGTCACGCGCCGACAGGCCCTGCGGCAGCGCGACCAGCCAGTCGCCCTTCACCCGCGCCTTTTCCGCGTAGGCGCCGAGATGGGTCTCGCCCATGCCCCAGCCGGTGCAGACGACCTTGTCGCCCGCCTTCCATTGCGGATGCGCGGAGGATTCGACGGTTCCGGCGAAATCGATGCCGGCGATCATCGGGAAACGGCGCACCACCGGCGCCTTGCCGGTCAGTGCAAGGCCGTCCTTGTAGTTCAGCGTCGACCATTCCACGCGGACGGTGACGTCGCCGTCCATCAGCTCGGCGTCGTCGAACTGCACCAGTTGCGCGGTGGTGCCCTTGTCCGCCTTGTCGATCCGGATCGCCTTGAATGTGGCCACGACTGAACTCCCTGACTTGTTTGACGGGGATGTTTAGCCGATCAGGCAGGCTGCGCAACCGCCCTTGCCACGGGCTTTTCCACGATCGGAAGATTGATCAGCGCCGAAAGCACGCCGAACAGGATCGAGAGCCACCAGATCGGCGTATAGGAACCGAACTTTTCGAACACGATGCCGCCGAGAAAGACGCCGAGGAAGCCGCCGACCTGATGGCTGACGAAGGCGAAGCCATACAGCGTCGCAAGCCAGCGCGTGCCGAACATCAGCGCCACCAGCGCGGAGGTCGGCGGCACCGTCGACAGCCAGGTCAGGCCGGAGACCGCACCGAACGCGATCGCCGAGAACGGCGTGATCGGGAACGAGATGAAGGCGAGTGTCGCAAGCGCGCGTGTGAAATAGATGGTCGAGAGAATGTAGCGCTTGGGCAGCGAGTTCTGGAGATAGCCGACGCTCAAGGAACCGATGATGTTGAACAGGCCGATCGCCGCGATGACCCAGCCGCCGGTTTGCGTCGAGATGCCGCGATCGACCAGGAACGCCGGCAGATGCACGGTGATGAAGGCGAGCTGGAAGCCGCAGGTGAAGAAGCCGAGCACCAGCAGCACGTAGGAGCGATGGCCGAAGGCTTCGGCGAGCGCCCTGGTGATGGTTTGCTCATCCGCAGGCGCAACGTCGGCCGTGCTTGCGACCCGTGGCGTCGAGAGCGCCAGCGACAGCGGGATGATCAGCAACATCAGGAAGCCGAACACGGTGAGCGCTTGCTGCCAGCCGAAATTGTCGATCAGCGCCACCCCAATGGGTGCGAACAGGAATTGCCCGAACGAGCCCGCCGCGGTGCCGGCGCCGAGCGCTAGCCCGCGCTTCTCGGCCGGCAAGAGCTTGGTGAAGGCCGACAGCACCAGATTGAACGAGCAGCCGGCAAGACCAAAGCCGACCATGACGCCCGCACCTAAGTTCAGCGACAGCGGCGTCGAGGAATAGCGCATCAGCAAGAGACCGCCGGCATAGAGCAGAGCGCCGACGCACATCACACGGAACAGGCCGAAGCGATCGGCAATCGCGCCGGCGAACGGCTGGCCCAATCCCCACAACAGGTTCTGCACGGCGATGGCGAGACCGAACACGTCACGGCCCCAGGCGAATTCGTGGCTCATCGGCTGCACGAAGAAGCCCAGCGCGGAACGGGGGCCGAAGCCGAGCATGCCGATCGCGCAGCCGCAGAGAATGATGATCGCCGGCGTCCGCCAGGTGGAGGAACGCGAAACCGGACCGAGCTCGCACGCTTGAGTCGACATGGGGCTCCTCATCACTCGTTGGCGGATCCGGAATAGGCAGCCGCAGACCAGCCGTTTAATGCAATTGCATGAAAATCCCAAGCCGAAAATGACTGCGTTCCACGAAGGGCTGGCACGGGAGCATTGCATTGCTTCACAGCCTCGCCAGACGCGACTTGACGGGAATGTGTGCGACTGGAGCTGGCGACTTGCCGCGCGGCATGTTATATTTGATTTACTCAGATTGAGTATATATAAGCCTTGGCGAAGACCCACCGGCCCTCCTCGGCCGGATTTCTCGGGCTCTATATATACTCATATAGAGCATAATTAGCATTCACGGGAGGCTTAGATGCCGATTTCTGGAATTTACGGCCCCGACGACTTTACGGACCGGCCGCATGGCCCAATCACCACCTCTCCCCGCACCGCGCCGGCGCTAACGGCCGCCGCGCTGCCGATGCCCTCGCTGGAATGGACGGAGGACGTCGCAAAGGCCACTGCGCCGCTCTACGAGCGCGTCAAGCACGTGATCCCAGCGATCGAGTGGCCGCTGATGGCGCCGACGATTCACGCGATCAACGAGCTGAAGCAGGCGCGAGGCGCTGTGATCCTCGCGCACAATTACCAGGCGCCGGAGATCTTCCACTGTGTCGCCGACATCGGCGGCGACTCGCTCCAGCTCGCCGTCGAGGCCACCAAGGTGAAGGCCGGCATCATCGTCCAGTGCGGCGTGCACTTCATGGCCGAGACCTCCAAGCTGCTCAACCCGGACAAGACGGTGCTGATCCCCGACTCGCGCGCCGGCTGCTCGCTCGCCGCCAGCATCACCGGCGCGGACGTCCGGCTGCTCCGCGAAAAATTTCCCGGCGTGCCCGTGGTCGCCTACGTCAACACCTCAGCCGAAGTGAAGGCCGAGGTCGACATCTGCTGCACCTCGTCGAACGCGGTGCAGGTGGTCGAGAGCCTGAACGCGCCAAGCGTGATCTTCTTGCCCGACCGTTATCTGGCGACCTACGTGGCCTCGAAGACCGCCGTGAAGATCATCGCCTGGAAAGGCGCCTGCGAGGTGCACGAGCGCTTTACGGGCGCAGAGCTGCGCGAATTTCGCGAGGCGGATCCGTCCGTGCAGATCATCGCGCATCCCGAATGCCCGCCGGACGTGCTGGCGGAAGCCGACTTCACAGGCTCGACCGCGCACATGATCAACTGGGTGCGCGAGCGGAGGCCACGACGGCTGGTGATGATCACGGAATGCTCGATGGCCGACAATGTACGGGCCGAACTCCCCGACGTCGAGATGCTGCGCCCCTGCAATCTCTGCCCGCACATGAAGCGCATCACGCTCGCCAACATCTTGGAGAGCCTGCTGACGCTTCGCGAGGAAGTGACGATCGATCCTGCACTGGCCGAACGTGCAAGGCGGTCGGTCGAGCGGATGATCAATCTGAAGAATTGAGAGCGAGCCATGGCAAACAACATCCACAACCTCGCCCGCGCGACCAACGATGTCGTCATCGTCGGCGGCGGTCTCGCCGGACTGTTTTGTGCGCTGAAACTTGCGCCGCGGCCGGTGACGCTGATCTCGGCCGCGCCGCTGGGACAGGGCGCCTCATCCGCCTGGGCGCAGGGCGGCATCGCAGCCGCCGTGGCCGAGGGCGATACGCCGGAGGCGCATGCCGCGGATACGATCGAGGTCGGCGGCGGCATCGTCGACGAGGCCATTGCGCTTGGCATCGCACGCGAGGCCGCGCCGCGCATCCACGACCTTCTCGCCTATGGCGTGCCGTTCGATCGCGACCTCGAAGGCCGGCTCGCCGTCGGGCGGGAAGCTGCGCATTCGGCGCGCCGCATCGTGCACGTGCGCGGCGACGGCGCGGGTGCCGCGATCATCGCGGCGTTGAGCGATGCCGTGCGCCGGACGCCGTCGATCCGCCTGCTCGAAGGTTTTGTCGCCGAGGCGCTGCTCACCGAGGACGGCGCCGTCACCGGCCTTCAATTGCGCGAGGCCGGCAACTTTGCAGCGAAGCCCGTGACGATCGCCGCGCGCGCGGTGGTGCTCGCGACCGGCGGCATCGGCCATCTCTACGCCGTCACGACCAATCCGCACGAGGCGAGCGGATCGGGCCTGGCGATCGCCGCGCGCGCCGGCGCCGTCATCGCCGACCCGGAATTCGTGCAGTTTCATCCGACCGCCATCATGGTCGGGCGCGATCCGGCGCCACTCGCGACCGAAGCCCTGCGCGGCGAAGGCGCGACGCTGATCAACGGCCATGGCGAGCGCTTCATGACGGCACGCCATCCGCTCGCCGAACTCGCCCCGCGCGACATCGTGGCCCGCGGCGTGTTCGCCGAGATCGCGGCCGGCCGCGGCGCCTTCCTCGATGCACGGCAGGCGGTGGGTGCGCGCTTTGCCGAGAAATTTCCGACCGTGCATGCGAGCTGCATCGCCGCCGGCCTCGATCCCGCAACGCAGGCGATCCCGATCGCGCCGGCCGCGCATTACCACATGGGCGGCATCGCGGTGGACAGGCGCGGCCGCAGCTCGATCGACGGGCTCTGGGCCGGCGGCGAGGTGTCGTCGACGGGGGCGCACGGCGCCAACCGCCTCGCCTCGAATTCGCTGCTGGAGGCCGTGGTCTACGCCGCGCGCATCGCCGACGACATCGCCGGACGTGAAATGCCATCGCCTGCCCGGCTTGCCGACGCGCCGGCGACCTCGCGCGGCGGCGAACCGGATGCTGCGGCGGTGAAGCGGCTGCGCACGATGATGAGCGCGCATGTCGGTGTGATCCGCGACGGCGACGGGCTCGCGGAAGCCGTGCGCAGCTTTGCCGCTCTCGAACGCGAGGCCGACAACATCACGCTTCGCAACATGGCAACGACGGCCCTGCTCGTCGCCGCCGCGGCGTGGAGCCGGCGCGAGAGCCGCGGCGCACATTTCCGCATCGACCATCCCTCGGATGTATCCGCGCTGAGGCAGAGAACCATGACCACACTCGCCGCAATGCGCGAGGTCGCGGCAGGCCTGAGCGAGCGTCCGCTCACCCGCATCGCCCAACCCATGATCGCCTGAAGGAAACCCCATGATCACCCCGACCTCACTGCTCCATCCCGACGCATTCCTGTCGCCGCTCGCGATCGAGGAGGCGGTGCAGCGCGCGCTTGCCGAGGATCTCGGCCGCGCCGGCGACATCACCTCGCTGGCCACGATCCCGGAAGCGACCAGGGCGCAGGCCGTCCTCGTCGCGCGCCAGTCCGGCGTGATCGCCGGCCTGCCGCTGGCACTGGCGACGCTGCAAAAGCTCTCGCCCGAGATCGAGGTGCGCGCACATGTCCGCGACGCCGCGCGCGTGGCCCGTGGGCAGCACGTGCTGACGATCTCCGGCCCTGCGCGCGGCATTCTGACGGCGGAGCGGACCTCGCTGAATTTCGTCGGCCGCCTGTCGGGCGTCGCGACGCTCACGGCCGACTATGTCGCGCGGACTGAAGGCACCAAGATGCGGATCTGCTGCACGCGAAAGACCACGCCGGGATTGCGGGCGCTGGAGAAATACGCGGTGCGCTGCGGCGGCGGCTTCAATCACCGCTTCGGGCTCGACGATGCGATCCTGATCAAAGACAATCACATCGCCGTCGCCGGCGGTATCCGCCCCGTGCTGGAGCGCGCCCGCGCCCATGCCGGTCATCTCGTCAAGATCGAGATCGAGGTCGATACGCTGGCGCAGTTGCGCGAGGTGCTCGACACCGGGCTCGCCGATGCCGTGCTGCTCGACAACATGGACTTTGCAACGCTGCGCGAGGCGGTGAGGATCAACGAGGGCCGCGTTGCGCTGGAGGCGTCGGGCGGTGTCGCGCTGGACTCGATCGCCGCGATCGCAGCGACCGGCGTCGACTATGCGTCATCGGGCGCATTGACGCACTCGGCGCCGAATTTCGACTGCGCGCTGGATATCGAGACGTGAGGCGGTCGCCCCCCTCGCCCCGCTCTTGCGGGGTGAGGCAAGAGTCCTACCTTCGCTCGCTCGCACCCATCTCGGCGGAGCTCTTGGCTTCCTGCGCGAGCTCGGCGGAGAGGGCTGCGGTCTGGGCCGGGGTGCCCCAGCTCGGTTCTTCGCTGCCGTCGCCCCAGGCGCGCGGACGATAGAAGGTGTGCACGCCGGTCTTGTACATCTTCTTCATCTCGGCGACCCAGGACGGGCGGACCCAGTAGGCGTGATAGTGCGTGGACTTGCCGACCTCGGGCAACCAGATCTGGCCGTCGAGCATCGCCTTCGAAATCTTCTTGGCGCGCTCCCACATCTCCGGCTCGCGGATGACGTCGGCATTGTTGTCGCAGGCGAAGGTGAACTGGCAGGCCAAATGGCGGTGCTTGTTCTGATAGACCGCACCGCACACGGTGTCGGGATATTTGCCGGAGAACACGCGGTTCATCACGACCTGCGCGACCGCCATCTGGCCGCGCACGGCCTCGCCGCGCGATTCGAAATAGACGGCTTCAGCGAGGCACTTCTCGGACTTCGCGCGCGACTTGTCGTCGAGCGCGAGCCGCTCGGCCGGCGATCTGGCGCGCTGGTTGTCGGCGTTGACCTCGCCCTTCGGCGCGACGCTCTCGCCGCTTTCGATGTCCTTGGCGATCGCCTCCGTCGGCGGCGTCAGCGAGGCCGTCACCTTCAGATCAGGGTCGGGCGTCACGATCAGCGGCTCGGCGCCGGGCTGCCAGCTTTCGATGCTCTCGAGGCTGCCGCCGAGCGAGGAGCTGCCGAAGAACAGGCTCGAGGTCTTGACGCGGAACGGATCGCGCGGCGGCGCGGCCGGAATGGTCGCCTGCTTCAGCGCTTCAAGCGGCTCGACCGCGAACGCGCGCGCGGCGTCACTGGCTTGCGGCGGATTGGCATATTGTGGCAGCGGCGGCGCGCGCAATGCTTCCGCAAGCTCGGGATCGAGCGCGGCCGCGGACTCCGGCGACATGGCTTGTGGCAGCGCGGCAGTCTTGGCGCCGAACACCGAGCTGTTCGATGTCGCGGGATTCTCCGGTGCTACGGATGGCGCGGTCGTTTCGGGAGCCTGCGTGGGTGTGACGCTTGCGAGGCGATCACCCTTCATGGAGCGATCGACCTTGGGAAAATCGGCGGCCTGGTAACGCGGCGGCGCCTGCAGCGCCGGATTGCGGCCGATCGCACCGGTGATGTCGCGGCCGTCGAGGCTCGCGAGGCGGACCATCGCGCTCTGCGGAACCGAGGTGCCGATCGGCCGGGAAAAGCTGTAGGTGGCGAGCTGGATCGAGGACGCTGCGGAGAAGACCTGCTTCTGCCAACGCTCGGCGACGCCGGGCTGACGCGCCAGCAACGACGAAATGTCCTGATAGCCGGTCTCTCTCGGCATCAATGCGAAGATGCAGAGACCGATTCCGAAGGACGCGAACCGCGCGCCCTTCGGATGGTTACGCAACACAGACATCGATACGCTCACGCTACGCTTACACTCGAAGGATCGAGCCGCAGTACATCCGTGCAATTCGATCTTTATCGTAAGTATCTAATTTAGGTTGCCGGGGCGTTAATCGGCGTTGCGCGCGCGGCACACTCAAGCGATTGCAGGTGTTTTCACGGGGCGATGATGCGCATTGGTAAATACCGCCTCATTTGAAGCGGTAAACAATCGGTCAATGCGAATGGTGAAGGAACTCTTGACGGCGCGTACCACTACGGGACGCGTGTTTGGTTCCCGGTGCTGCACGATGCGCTTCCCCATCATCGCTATCATTCCCCGCGAAGGCGGGGAATCCAGTACGCCGCGGCTTCTCGATTCAATCACTCCCGCCTCGGAGTACTGGATCGCCCGGTCAAGCCGGGCGATGACAGCGAGTGTGTGGCGCTCGCAATGACGGTGCGGCGCGAGCGGTGTGCAAATGAAAAGAGGCGGGGTTTGGCCCCGCCTCTTCGCGTTCAACATTTCACTTCGGCCTACGCCTGGCTCGCGATCGCCTTGCCGAGCGCGGCTTGCGCCGCTGCCAGGCGTGCGATCGGCACGCGATAGGGCGAGCACGACACATAGTCGAGGCCGATGTTGTGGCAGAAGGCGACGGAGGCGGGATCGCCGCCGTGCTCGCCGCAGATACCGACCTTGAGCTTCGGGCGCGTCTTGCGGCCGCGGGCGACGCCGATCTTGACCAGCTCGCCGACGCCTTCCTGGTCGAGCGCGACGAAGGGATCGACCGACAGGATACCCTTCGACACGTAGGGACCAAGGAAGCTCGCCGCGTCGTCGCGGCTGATGCCGTAGGTGGTCTGCGTGAGGTCGTTGGTGCCGAACGAGAAGAACTCCGCGCTCTCCGCGATCTCGGCCGCGAGCAGGCAGGCGCGCGGCAGCTCGATCATGGTGCCGACCTGATAGGTCAGCTTGGTGTTGGTATCGCGCATCACGGCTTTCGCGGTGGTATCGATGCGCGCCTTGACGAGATCGAGCTCCATCTTGGTGGCGATCAGCGGGACCATCACCTCGAGGCCGACGGCCTTGCCGGTGCGCTTCTCGGCCTCGACGGCGGCCTCGAAGATCGCACGCGCCTGCATCTCGGCGATTTCAGGATAGGCGATCGCGATACGGCAGCCGCGGAAGCCGAGCATCGGATTGAACTCCGACAGCTCGCGCGCGCGGTCAGCCAGGCGCCGCGGATCGGTGTTCATGGCACGCGCCACTTCCTCGACCTCGGCATGGGTGTGCGGCAGGAACTCGTGCAGCGGCGGATCGAGCAGACGGATCGTGACGGGCAGGCCCTTCATGATCTCGAACAGCTCGACGAAGTCGGCGCGCTGCATCGGCAGCAATTTTGCGAGTGCGGCGCGACGCGACTGCTCGTCCTCGGAGAGGATCATCTCGCGCACCGTGCGGATGCGCGTCTCCTCGAAGAACATGTGCTCGGTGCGGCAGAGGCCGATGCCCTCCGCGCCGAACTTGATCGCGGTGCGCGCGTCATCGGGCGTATCACCGTTGACGCGCACGCCGATCTTGCGGACCTGGTCGGCCCAGTTCATCAGCGTGCCGAACTCGCCGGAGAGCTCCGGCTCGATCATCGGCATGCGGCCGGCCAGCACCTGGCCGAGCGAGCCGTCGATGGTGATGACGTCGCCGGTCTTGAAGGTGCGCGAGCCGATGCTCATGGTGCCGCGGCCGTAATCGACGCGGATGGTGCCGCAGCCGGAGACGCAGGGCTTGCCCATGCCGCGCGCGACCACCGCAGCATGCGAGGTCATGCCGCCGCGGGTGGTCAAGATGCCTTCGGCGGCGTGCATGCCGTGGATGTCTTCCGGGCTGGTCTCGATGCGGACCAGGATGACCTTGCGTCCGTCGGCCTGAAGCTTGGCCGCTTCGTCCGAGGAGAACACGATCTCACCGGAGGCAGCGCCCGGCGAGGCCGGCAGGCCGGTCGCGATCACGTCGCGCTTGGCTTCGGGATCGATGGTCGGATGCAGGAGCTGGTCGAGCGAGGCGGGATCGATCCGCGTCACCGCTTCCTTCTTGGTGATCAGGCCTTCATTGGCGAGCTCGACCGCGATGCGCAGCGCCGCTTTCGCGGTGCGCTTGCCGCCGCGGGTCTGGAGCATCCACAGCTTGCCCTGCTCGACCGTGAACTCCATGTCCTGCATGTCGCGGTAGTGCTTCTCGAGCAGCGTGTAGATCCGCGTCAGCTCCTTGAAGGCCTCCGGCATCGCCGATTCCATCGACGCCTTGTCGGAGCCCGACTCCTTGCGCGCTTCCTCGGTGATGTCCTGCGGCGTGCGGATGCCCGCCACCACGTCCTCGCCCTGCGCGTTGATCAGGAATTCGCCGTAGAGCTTGCTCTCCCCGGTCGAGGGATTGCGGGTGAACGCAACGCCGGTCGCCGACGTCTCGCCCATGTTGCCGAACACCATGGCCTGCACGTTGACCGCGGTGCCCCAGTCGGCCGGAATGTCGTGCAGCTTGCGGTAGGTCACCGCGCGCGCGTTCATCCAGGATGAGAACACCGCGCCGATCGCGCCCCAGAGCTGGTCGTGCGGATCCTGCGGAAAGTCCTTGCCGGTCTCGCGTGCAACCGCGTCCTTGTACTTGCCGACCAGTTCGACCCAGTCCTCGGCGGTGAGGTCGGTGTCGAGCGTGTAGCCCTGGCTGTCCTTGAAGGTGTCGAGGATTTCCTCGAAGTGGTGATGCTCGAAGCCGAGCACGACATCCGAATACATGGTGATGAAGCGGCGATAGCTGTCATAGGCGAAGCGGCGGTCGCCCGACAGTTCCGACAGCGCTTCCACGGTCTCGTCGTTGAGGCCGAGGTTGAGCACGGTGTCCATCATGCCCGGCATCGAGGCCCGCGCGCCGGAGCGCACCGAGACGAGCAGCGGGTTCTTCGAATCGCCGAACACCTTGCCGGTCAACTTGCCGACATAGTCGAGCGCTTTCTCAACCTGCGACTGCAATTCCTTGGGGTAGGACTTGTCGTGCGCGTAGAAATAGGTGCAGACCGAGGTCGGGATGGTGAAGCCCGGAGGCACCGGCAGGCCGAGATTGGCCATCTCGGCGAGGTTGGCGCCCTTGCCGCCAAGCAGGTCGCGCATTTCCGAGCGGCCCTCGGCCTTGCCGTCACCGAATGTGTAGACCCACTTGCCGGCCTTGGCCGCGGCTGGCGCCGCTTTGGCCGGTGCAGCCTTCACAGCGACCTTGGCGGCAACCTTCGGCGCAGCCGGCTTGGTCGCAGCCTTCGCGGCGGGCTTGGCAGCCGGCTTTGAGACCGGCTTGGCAGCGGCCTTCGCCGGGGCCTTGACGACCGGCTTGGGAGCGCTCTTGGCGAGTGCCTTGCGGGCCGCCGGCGCGGCCTTCGCCTTTGCGGAGGGCTTTGATTTCGCTGCAGTTTTAGAAGGCTTCGAGGCGGCTTTGGCCATAGCTTGCACACAACCTGCGAGAGGAATGGGAAATCGCGCGCCTTACACCACTTTGAGCAGGCCCGCGCAAGTCGAAGAGTTCCGGAAAATGAAGGCCTAGAGATGGAGCCACTTCAACAAACCGAGTCCGATCGCACCATTTATGATGAGAAAGATCGCGACGATCAGGTTGAGCAGGCGCGGCATGATCAGAATGAGCACGCCCGCAAGCAGCGACAGAAGCGGCGAGATGTGGGCGACGGTGATGTGCATGAACTATCTTTCCGTGGAGGTGAGGCGAATCGCTGGCGGATCATAGCGGAGGGGGTTCCGCGGGTAGAGACGTCCAAGAGGCGAGCGAGTTCCCGGCTTCGCGAAAACTGCCCGAAAATGCCGCGAATGCGGCGGCTGTTTTCCGGAACATCGCACGCGTCGCAGCATTGGCAACGGGTCGCGCCACTGGCGCTTCCCGAAAAACGTCTCGAAGGAGTTGCCCATGCGGAACAGGATTCTTGCCCTAGCCGCGCTCTGCGTTGCGATCGGCTCGCCCCTTGCGGCGCAGGCGCAAAGCGATGTCACGGTGGGACGCGCACCCGCCGTGGTCGACAGCGGCCCGACCATCACGGTCGAGCAGCGGCCGGCCTTCCGCGACTATGTCGTCGAACAACGTGTGCCGGCCTTCCGTATTCCGGATCGCGTGGTGGTCGGCGCCACCTTACCCGAAAGCGGCGTCACCTATTATGACGTGCCGCAGCGTTTCGGCGCCACCACCTACCGCTACACCGTCGTGAACGGCGAGACCGTGCTGGTCGAGCCGCGCTCGCGGCGGATCGTCGAGGTGATGGACTAGTTCAATACGAGTTCAACTCGATGTCCGGCGCGTCACATCAATCAGGCTGACGCGCATCGCGTAGTCGGACATCAGGCCCCGCCCGGTCTCCCCCCGCCGGGCGGGGCATTTTTATCCCGCCTCAATCCTGGATCTTCGAGAAATCCGCCACCGCACGCGTGGCACTGCGGATCTCGCCCAGCAGCTTCAGGCGGTTCTCGCGCACCTTCGCATCGTCGTCATTGACGCGAACCTTGTCGAAGAACGCATCGACCGGCGGACGCAGCTTTGCCATCGCGCTCATCGCGGCGGCAAAATCTTCCTTGGCAACGGCGGCGCTGGCTTCCGCCTTCACCTCGCCGATTGCCTTGGCCAGCGCCTTCTCCTCAATGAGGCTGTAGAGCGCAGCATCCGGCGCGCCGTCGAATGTGCGCTTGTCCTTCTTCTCTTCGATCGAGAGGATGTTGCTGGCGCGCTTAGTGCCGGCCAGCAGGTTCTTGCCGTCATCGGACTCGAGGAATTTTCCGAGTGCCTCGACGCGACGCGACATCCGGACCAAATCATCTTCAAGTTGGATCGCCAAAGCGGCTCGCACTAGGTCAGAGCGAACGGTGGTGCGGAATTGCGCTTCCAATCGATCCACGTGGAAATCGAGAAGGTTGAACAGTCGGCCGACTGCCTCATCGGCCTCCTTTTCTGAAGCTTCATCAGAAAATAGCTTGTCGACCAACTTCATACGCATGCGGACAGCACTTTCATGAGAGAGGAAACCCTCCTTTTCCAGTTCGTCCAGAGATACCTGTTGCCGACCGACCTTCACCCCTTTGACATCCAGCAGGACCTCGATATCAGCCAACGTAAAAAGGTCATGCAATTCTAACCGCAGTCCGTTCTCCACGATAATGCGGATCACACCCAGCGCTGCCCGACGAAGGGCATAAGGATCTTTGCTGCCCGTCGGCTTCTCGTCGATGGCCCAGAAGCCGACGAGCATATCGATCTTGTCGGCGAGCGCCACCGCAATGCTCACCGGATCGGTCGGCACTCGATCGTTCGGTCCCTGAGGCTTATAGTGTTCCTCGCAGGCGGCAGCGACGGAAGCATCCTCGCCTTGGGCCAGTGCGTAGTATTTCCCCATCAAACCCTGAACCTCGGGGAATTCGCCGACGACTTCAGTCAGCAGATCCGCCTTTGCAAGTTGCGCGGCGCGCTTGGCTTTCGCGACGTCAGCGCCAACCAGCGGCGCGATCTCGGCAGCGAGACGTTCGATACGCGCGATGCGCTCAGCCTGCGTGCCGAGCTTCTCGTGAAACACGATCTGCTCGAACTTCGGCAGACGATCCTCAAGCTTCGTCTTCAGATCCGTCTCGTAGAAGAACTTCGCGTCCGACAGACGCGGACGGATCACGCGCTCGTTGCCGGCGACGATGGTCTTGCCGCCGTCCGGTGCCTCGATATTGGCGGTGAGGACGAACTTGTTGGTCAGCTTGCCCGTCTTGGCATCCCTAACGACGAAGCACTTCTGGTTGTTGCGGATGGTGGCGCGGATCACCTCTTCGGGGATCGCGAGATACTCCGGCTCGAACGAACCCATCATGACGACGGGCCATTCGACCAGGCCCGAGACCTCGTCGAGCAGCACCTGATCCTCGACCAGCTCGAAGCCTTGCGCGAAGGTCAGCTCCTTGGCGTCGGCGAAGATGATGTCCTTGCGCGCCTGCGGATCGAGGATGACTTTTGCAGCCTTCAGCTTCGCTTCGTAGTCCTCGAAGCGGCGCACGTTGATCGCATCCGGTGCCATGAAGCGATGGCCGTAGGTGGTCTGGCCGGTCGCGATGCCGTCGACCTCGAATTTCACGACATCGGGCGCTTCCGTCTCGAGCCCGAAGGTCGCGGTGATCGCGTGCAGCGGGCGCACCCAGCTCAGCGAGCCCGGCTTGCCGGAGCGCGCGCCCCAGCGCATCGATTTCGGCCAGGGGAAGGTGCGGATGATGACGGGCAGGATTTCCGCGAGCACGTCGATCGCGTCACGGCCGGGCTTCTCGATCAAGCCGATGTAGAAATCACCCTTGGGGTCGCGCTGGATCTTGGCCTCGTCCAGCGTCTTCAGACCCGTCGCCTTCAGAAAGCCCTGTACGGCCGCATCGGGCGCGCCGACTTTCGGGCCGCGGCGTTCGGTCTTGAGGTCAGGCTGGCGCGCGGGGATGCCGTGCACGGTGAGCGCGAGGCGGCGCGGCGTCGCGAAGGCCTTCGCGCCTTCGTAGACGAGGCCTTCGGCGACGAGCTTGTCGGTGACCAGACGGCGCAGATCGTCGGCCGCCTTGGCCTGCATGCGCGCGGGAATTTCTTCCGAGAACAGTTCAAGCAAAAGATCGGGCATCAGGCCGCTCCGCCCGCTTCAGTATGGATCCAGGCCTCGCCGCAGGCTTTTGCCAATTCGCGGACGCGCAAAATGTAGCTCTGGCGCTCCGTCACCGAGATCACGCCGCGCGCATCGAGCAGGTTGAAGACGTGGCTCGCCTTGATGCACTGGTCATAGGCCGGCAGCGCCATCAGGTGCTGCCTCCGGTTGCCGCCTTCGCGCCATCCGGCGTCGAGATATTTCTTGCAGGCCGCTTCCGCCATCTTGAACTGCTCGAACAGCATCGCGGTGTCGGCGACTTCGAAATTGTGCTTCGAATATTCCCGCTCGGCCTGCAGGAAGACGTCGCCATAGGTGACCTTGGCATCGCCGTCGCGGCCATTAAAATTGAGGTCGTAGACGCGATCGACGCCCTGCACATACATCGCGAGGCGCTCGAGCCCGTAGGTGAGCTCGCCCGCGACCGGCGCGCATTCAACGCCCGCGACCTGCTGGAAATAGGTGAACTGGCTGACTTCCATGCCGTCGCACCAGCACTCCCACCCCAGGCCCCAGGCGCCGAGCGTCGGGCTCTCCCAATCGTCCTCGACGAAGCGGATGTCGTGCACGGCGGAATCGATGCCGATCGCGGCGAGCGACTTCAGGTACAGCTCCTGAAGGTTCGGCGGCGACGGCTTCATGATGACCTGGAACTGGTAGTAGTGCTGCATCCGGTTCGGGTTCTCGCCGTAGCGGCCATCCTTCGGCCGGCGCGAGGGCTGCACATAGGCCGCGTTCCACGGCTTGGGCCCGAGCGCGCGCAGCGTGGTCGCCGGATGGAAGGTGCCTGCGCCCATCTCCATGTCGTAGGGCTGCAGGATCACGCAGCCCTGCTCGGCCCAGAACCGCTGGAGCGCGAGGATGAAGCCCTGGAACGAGCGTTCCGGGCGCATATGGGCGGGCAATGAGGCGTCCATCGTCAGATCAGGCTCTCGCGGGGGTTTTGAATCGCGCGGGACCGTATCGACGGCGGGAGTGGGAATCAAGGCAAAGGGGGCGGGTTCGGGGGCTTGGGGGACTGGCGTAGGGTGGGCAAAGGCGTACTGGCGCCGTGCCCACCATCTTTCCGATACAGCGAGGATGCGTGGGCACGCTTCGCTTTGCCCACCCTACGGCACCTTGCGCGCGGCGAGAGTTAACCCGGCCGGTAAGCTCCGGTCACGGGGTCACGTTTCAGCGTCTGGATATCCCCCATATGGGCGCCTTCAGCGACGCGCGACAGGCGCATCTCCTCCAGCTCCTGATTGACGCGGAGTGCGGTCTTGTAGGCCCAGCGGACCACGGCAAGCCCGCCCAGGACGCCCGCGAAAGCGACGAACGGCGGCATCTGTCGATCCTTGTCTAGTGCTCAGCCCCCACGCACATTCTTGCGCAGACCGGGCTGCGCCGCAATTGGCGTCGCCCGGACGAAATGGCGCGGGAGGGTGCCGCCTAGAACCCGAATTTCGCCCAAATCGCGCGGGTTTCGACCGCCGAGATCAGCTCATCCGGCAGGCCGGCCATTGATTCCATGGCCGAAAGCTGCCCCGCACCGGGCGATTTCCGCCCGAGAAGGCCGGACAGCAGCCCGGTCGGCTGGGCAATCACGGGGGTGAGAACCTTCTCGCCATAGCGGGCACGAAGAGTTGAGCGGAGATCGCCGATGCTGTCTGCGAGCCCCAGCGCGATCGAACTCTCGCCGGCCCAGTATTCGCCCGTGAACAGCGTGTCGTCGCTGCCCTTCAGCCGCGTGCCGCGACTCTCCTTCACCAGCGAAATGAAGATCTGGTGGATCTCGCGCTGGAGCGCTTTGAGCTTGGCGACGTCGTCAGGGTTCTCCGGCAGGAACGGGTCAAGCATCGCCTTGTGCGCGCCGGCGGTGTAGAGCCGCCGCTCGATGCCGAGCCGCTTGATCGCCTCCTGGAAGCCGAAGCTGCCGCCGACCACACCGATCGAGCCGAGGATCGAGGACGGATCGCAGATGATCTCGTCGCCGGCGCAGGCGATCATGTAGCCGCCTGAGGCCGCGACGTCCTCGACGAATACAAGCACCGGCAGTTTCTTCTCCGCCGCGAGCTGCTTGATGCGCAGATAGATCTGGCGCGACTGCACCGGCGAGCCGCCGGGCGAATTGATCACCAGCGCCACCGCCTTGGCGTTCCGGTACGAAAACGCCCGCTCCAGCACCCGCGCGACGCCCGCGAGCGACATGCCCGGGCGCAGCGGTGTCACCGCGCCAATCACACCCGAGAGCCGCACCACCGGCACCACGGCCGTGCCGGGCCGGAAGCGGGCCGGCAAAAATTTCATGAGCTTGTCGGCCAGGCCGGAACCCTCACGATCGTTCAATTGTTCGGCCATGCCATTACCTCTGATTAACCATTTCTTATCACGCGACTGTCATTGGAAGTGCCCGGAACGTGTTTTGCAGAAACTCCGTTGAGAGGCTGCAATGGGGCAGCGGAGAACACCATGAAAATCTACCTGCTGATGCTGCTGATCGGTGCGCTGTTCATGGCGATCCGCCTGACCACGCCACAGGAACAGCAGTCGGAATCGCTTCCCCAGTAAGCTTTCACGACTCCGCCAGCGGCAACACCGCCCGCCCCTCCAGAATATCCTTCACTCCGTTTTTCGGCACGCTCGTCTCGTCGTTGAGCATGAGGCCCGGCAGCAATCGCGTCGGCGCCCGCCCGCCTTTGACCGCGCGCACCAGCACGCGGATCGCGGGCCTGCCCGCTTCACCGTGAACCGGCAGGATCGCGAGGCTCCCGAAGCCGCGTGACAGCGCTGCCAGAACCTCGCCGATCCCATCTGCACGCCAGATCAAGGTCAGCGCGCCATTCGATCGGAGGATGCGCCGCGCTGCATGTATCCATGCATTCAGAGTCTCGTCGGTTGCGACATGCGCGGTGTGGCGCGCCTGATCGGGCGAGCCGCGATGTCGCGCCGGATCGTTGAAGGGCGGGTTCATCAACACCACGTCGACGCTGTCGGGCCCGAGGCCATGGGCCGCAAACGCCTGCGCATCGGCCGTGACGTCGAGCACGACCGTCTCGGCGACAATCGCATTCGCCGCCGCATTGGCGCGCGCAAGCTCGGCCAGCTCCGGATCGATCTCGACCAGGCTCAGCCCGATGCCGGGCACGCGCCGGGCGAGCGCGAGCCCGGCCGCGCCGATGCCGGCGCCGAGATCGACCACGCGGTTGCCCGCCCGCGCCTCCGTCGCCGCCGCGAGCAGGATGGCATCGTGGCCGGCGCGATGGCCGGACCGCTTCTGCATCAAGCGCAGCCGCCCGCCGAGAAAGGCGTCCTCGGTGATGTCTGTTAAAACCTCAATCATCGCCGCGCAGTTCGTGGCTGAGGCCGGCCTCGGTGAGGAGTTCCCTGGCCTCCTGGGCATCGTCCTCGTGGACCAGGATCCGCCGCGGCAGGATGCCGAGCGAGCCCTCGATGATGCTCATGTTCTGGTCCAGCACCAGATGATGGATGTTGGCGCCGTCGAGCAGCGCGCCGATCGCCGACACCAGCACCATATCGTTGGTTCGAACCAGTTCACGCAAAACGCAGGTCTCCTGCCCGAAGGGGGCCAAAAGCGGCAAATGTCAATGGTTCCGCAGCACTTGCCGCATCCGCCGCCAGTTTCTATTGTCTTTCCGTCAGAATAGCCCTTCCGGGGCAAATATTGGAGACCGGCGTGGCCGTCATCGTACCTTTCGAAACTCCCGGCGCGTCGATCGAAGAGCTGGTTGCCCTTGTCGCCCCTGATATGGAGCGCGTCAACGCCACGATCCTGTCGAGGACCGGGTCGGACGTCACCATGATCCCGGAGGTCGCCAACCACCTCATCTCCTCCGGCGGCAAGCGGCTGCGCCCGATGCTGACGCTGGCCATGGCCAACCTCGCCGGCTACACCGGCGACGGCCACATCAAGCTCGCTGCGTCCGTCGAGTTCATGCACACCGCCACGCTGCTCCACGACGACGTCGTCGACGAGAGCGAGATGCGGCGCGGCAAGCTGTCGGCGCGCATGCTCTGGGGCAATGAAGCGAGCGTCTTGGTCGGCGACTTCCTGCTCGGCCAGGCCTTCCGCATGATGGTCGAGGTCGGCTCGCTCCGCGCGCTAGACATCCTCTCCGCCGCCGCCGCCACCATCGCCGAGGGCGAGGTGATGCAGCTCGCCGCCGCCAAGAACACCGCGACCACCGAGGACGAATATCTCGCCGTGATCCGCGGCAAGACCGCCGAGCTGTTCGCGGCGGCCTGCGAGGTCGGCCCCGTGATCGCCAACCGCCCGAAGGCGGAGCAGACCGCCTGCCGCTCGGTCGGCATGAATCTCGGCATCGCCTTCCAGCTCGTCGACGACGTGCTCGACTATGGCGGCAAAAGTGCAAAGCTCGGCAAGAACACCGGCGACGACTTTCGCGAGGGCAAGATCACCCTGCCCGTCGTGCTCGCCTTCCGCCGCGGCAACGACACTGAGCGCGCCTTCTGGATCCGCGCACTCGAGCGCGGCGAGATCGGCGATTCCGACCTCGACCACGCCATTGGCCTGATGAACAAGCACCGCGCGCTGGAGGACACGATCAGCCGCGCCCACCACTACGGCGCCATGGCCGTCGACGCACTCGCGCTGTTCCCGTCCTCGCCGATGAAGAGCGCGCTGGAGCAGGTGGTGGCATTCTGCCTGGCAAGGTCGCATTGAGCGAGAGCGCCTGACGTTCTTCCTGATTTTCGCACCGTTACTGGCTCCGTCATCCTGAGGCACGAGGCATGGGACGCAAACGCGTCCCATGGGGAGCCTCGAAGGATGTACGGCCGAGCTGCAGCCGGCCGTCGCCCTTCGAGACTCGCCGAAGCGGCGAGCACCTCAGGGTGACGGCGATAGATTTGCGCGCGCGGCTCCCACCTCGTCATTGCGAGCGTAGCGAAGCAATCCAGAGTCCCTCCGCGCCAACAATCTGGATTGCTTCGCTGCGCTCGCAATGACGGAGCAAGCTGCGCGAGCACCGCTCTCCAACGCGCATTCACGCTCGTAGTCACCACCCTTACCATAACGTGGCCCGCCGCTGCCCTCGTACCGAAGCCGTTGCTCAGTCACTTGCTTTTTGCAAGTCACTCACCTACCTTCCCGCCATGCAGCCCAAATCCCCTTCCGTCCTGGAATGCCCAGTCGGCCGCGCCGTGGAGACGGTCGGCGAATGGTGGAGCATCCTGATCCTGCGCGATGCGTTCCAGGGCGCGACGAAGTTCGACGAGTTTTCGCAGAGCCTCGGCATCGCGCCGAACATCCTGTCGCGGCGGCTGGCCCATCTCACCGCGAGCGGCATGTTCGTACGCCGCCGCTATCAGGAACGGCCGCCGCGCGACGAATATGTGCTGACGGAGAAGGCGCGGGATTTCTTCCCCGTGATCGCTACGCTGCTCACCTGGGGCAACAAGCATCTCGCACCAAAAGGCGAAGCCATTTTACTGGCGAACCGGAGCGACGTTCGCCCGTTCGATCCGGTCGTGGTCGACGCCGCCGATATGCAACCGATCACGCTCGCCAATGCGGTCGTCATCGCGGGTCCCCGCGCCAGCCGCGGGATGCGCGCGCGGCTCGCCTCGCTCAAGGCCATGAACCCGGCCGTCGCGCCGGTGGGAGACTGACATGCGTCGTATCGTCGTGACGGGAATGGGCGCGGTGTCGCCGCTCGGCTGCGGGGTCGAACTCTCATGGCGCCGGCTGCTGGCCGGTCAAAGCGGGCTGCGTCCGCTGCCCGAGTGGGCGCAGGCGCTGCCGGCGCGCATCGCCGGGCGCGTGCCCGACAAGGCCAATGACGCCGAGGGCGGTTTCGACCCGGCGCAGGCCGCCGCGCCAAAAGACCAGCGCAAGATGGACCGCTTCATCCTGTTCGCGCTGCTCGCCACCGCGGAGGCGGTCGCGCAGGCCAAATGGACGCCGCAGGACGCAGTCGCACAGGAGAGAACCGCAACGATCATTGCCTCCGGCGTCGGCGGTTTTCCGGCCATGGCGGAGGCGGTGCGCATCACCGAGCATCGCGGCGCACGGCGGCTCTCGCCATTCACCATCCCCTCGTTTCTCGCCAATCTCGCCGCCGGCCACGTCTCGATCAAATACGGCTACAAGGGCGCGCTGGGCACGCCGGTTACGGCGTGCGCCGCCGGCGTGCAGGCGATCGGCGATGCCGCCCGCATGATCCGCGCAGGCGAGATCGACGTCGCGATCTGCGGCGGCGCGGAGGCCTGCATCGATATCGTCAGCCTCGGCGGCTTCGCCGCGGCCCGCGCGCTGTCGAGCTCCTTCAACGACGAGCCCGCACGCGCCTCGCGCCCGTTCGATCGCGACCGCGACGGCTTTGTCATGGGCGAAGGCGCCGGCATCCTGGTGATCGAAGATCTCGAGCATGCGTTGGCGCGCGGCGCGACGCCGATCGCCGAGATCGTCGGCTACGGCACCACGGCGGATGCCTACCACATGACGTCGGGACCGCCCGATGGCGACGGCGCCCGCCGCGCCATGGAGATCGCGCTGCGGCAGGCCAAGCTTGCGCCCGCCGATTTGCAGCATCTCAACGCGCACGCGACCTCGACGCCGGCCGGCGACGAGAGCGAGCTTGGCGCGATCGCCGCGCTGTTCGGCCGCAACCGGAACATCGCCGTGAGCGCAACCAAATCGGCCACCGGCCATCTGCTCGGCGCGGCCGGCGGGCTGGAAGCGATCTTCACAATCCTCGCCCTGCGCGACCAGGTCGCGCCGCCGACGCTCAATCTCGAAAACCCAGATGCGGGCGCAGACGGCATCGACATCATCGCCGGCAGCGCGCGGCCGATGCCGATGCAGCATGCCATCTCCAACGGATTCGGCTTCGGCGGGGTCAATGCCAGCGTGATCTTCCGCCGGACGGGCTAAACCAGAGGCCTTGCAATCGCGACGGGCTTCGTTACGAAAACAGCATGATCGAAACGAATTTCTGGCTGTTCCTGACTGCTGCCTGCCTCATCGCCGCCGTTCCCGGCCCTGGCATCTTCTACGTCGCGGCACGAACCTTGTCGGAGGGGCGCGCCAGCGGCTTTGCGTCGACCGCGGGCACGGCGCTGGGCGGGATGGTTCATGTGGTGGCGGGCAGCCTCGGCATCTCCGCGATCATCCTTGCCAGCGCCGAGCTGTTTGCTGCGGTCAAATTTGTCGGTGCGCTCTATCTGGTCTGGCTCGGCATCAAGACGTTCCGCAGCGCGGGCCGCGCGTTGTCGCTGGAGAGCGAGCCTGTCGGCGACAGGCGCGCGTTTCGTGACGGCGTGCTGGTCGAGGCGCTGAATCCGAAGACCGCCGCGTTCTTCCTCGCCTTCATTCCGCAGTTCCTCGATCCCGCGGGATCGAACCCCACGCTGCAATTCATCGCGCTCGGTGCGATCTCGGTGGCGTTGAACACGCTCGCCGACGTCGTCGTGGTGTTGATGGCCTCCGCGACACGCACGCAATTGATCGGACGGCCGCATCTGGTGCGGCGTTTGACCCAGGGCTCCGGCGTCTTCATCGCGGGCCTCGGTCTCTCCCTCGCACTGATGCGGCGACCGGCAAATGGATAGCGCACCGCAAAGCCGCTTCTATGAATCGCACGGCCTGCGGCTGCATTATGCCGATTGGGGCAATGGGAACGCGCCGATCGCCATCCTCGTCCATGGCGGCCGCGATCACTGCCGGAGCTGGGACGTCATCGCCCGGTCGCTGCAGCCGCATTTCCACGTGATCGCGCCCGATTTGCGCGGTCACGGCGATTCCGACTGGACCAGAGGCGGCAGCTACGCGCTGACGGAGTATGTCTACGATCTTGCCCAGCTCGTCCGCACCATCGCAGCGCCTCAAGTGACGCTCATCGGCCATTCCATGGGCGGCATGGTCAGCCTGATCTTCACGGGATCATTCCCCGAGCTGGTCTCGAAGCTCGTCGTGCTCGACGGCGTGACGATGTTGCCGGATACGCCGAAGGCACCGACGCATGAGCGCATCGGCAAATGGGTCGGCCAGCTCGACAGGCTGCACGACCGCACGCCGCGCCGCTATGCGACCCTCGATGACGCCGCCGCGCAAATGGTGCTGCACAACAAGCGCCTGTCGCGCGACCTTGCGCTGCATCTTGCCACCCACGGCGCGCGGCGAAACGAGGACGGCACCTATAGCTGGAAGTTCGATCCCTATCAGCGTGCCAGCGCGCCGCACCGGCTCTGGCCGGACGATCACGTCGCGCTGTGGTCGCGCATCGCCTGCCCGACACTGCTGCTCAATGCCGGCGAGAGCTTTCTGGCCGGCGCGAGGGCTGCGGGCCTGGAGCGCTATTTTCCGAACGCGCGCGTCGAGACCATCGCCGGGGCCGGACACTGGCTGCAGCATGACAAGCCGCACGAGGTGCTGGGGGAGATCCGGCGGTTTCTGGGGCTGACCGAGGACGGCAGCGGCTAGCTTAGCTGCCGCAGGGTGGGCAAAGGCGCGACAGCGCCGTGCCCACCATCTGTCTGCGTTGGATAGAAATGGTGGGCACGCTTCGCTTTGCCCACCCTACGGCACTACAGCACCGTCTTCCGAGAAGCGCCTAGCTCAACGTCCCCGCGTGCACCCACCAGCCGGAGTGATCCCTGCGGATCCTTTCGGCGGCGGCATGCGCGTCAGCGGGCGCGCCGTAGATCGCAAAGCAGGTCGCGCCGGAGCCGGACATGCGGGCGAGCTTGACGCCGGCGGAGTCGCGCAGGGCTTCCAGCACCTCACCGATCACCGGCTCGATACGTAGCGCAGGCGCCTCGAGATCGTTGGGGACGCTTTCGAGCACTTCGACCCAATCGGCAATCGATCCGCCCTCGTCCGGCCAGGCAGGGGCGTCAAGCACGGAGGTGGCACCGACCAGCAACTCGCCGTTGCGCAGACCCAACTCCTTAAACACGTCCTTGGTCGCAACAGGCACGCGCGGATTGACCATGACGCAGGGCATGCTCGGCAGCGCCAGCGGCAACAGTTGCTCGCCGACGCCGGTCATGTCGCAGGCGCGCGAGAACAGGCACACCGGCACGTCGGCGCCGGTCGCGAGCGCGACCTTCTGAAGGCGCGGATCGTCGAGCGACAGATTGTTGAGACGTGCCAGCAGCCGCAGCGCCGCCGCGGCATCGGCCGAGCCGCCACCGATGCCGGCCGCAACGGGGAGCACCTTGTCGAGCGCGAAGGCGCCCAGCTTCAGGTTCGGCACGGCTTCGGCCAGAAGCTTGGCCGCCTTGAACACGAGATTGTCGGCCATATCGCCGCAGGCCGCAGCCAACGGTCCCGTGGTGGCGAGCTTCAGCTCGCCGCCCGGCTCCAGCGTCAGCCGGTCGGCGCAGTCGGCAAACGCGACCACGCTTTCGAGATCATGATAGCCGTCGGCACGACGGCCGACGACGCGAAGGCTCAAATTGACCTTCGCGCGCCCCTCTTCAATCAACGCCGACATTGGCGATCAGCCCCCAAACGCACTCTTAGCCGCCCCTGCCGTCGTCCTTCTTCTTCTCCGCCTGCGCAGCCGAGGAGTTCGAATTGTCGTCGGTCATGCCGTTGGCGATCTTGGCCTCGATCTTCGGCAGCTCCTCCGCCTCGGGCTTGAGATCGCGCGCATGCGCCCACTGGAACTTGGCTTCCAGCGTGCGGCCGACGCGCCAATAGGCATCGCCGAGGTGATCGTTGATGGTGGGATCCTCGGGCTTGAGGTCGATCGCGCGCTCGAGGTTCTTCACCGCCTCTTCGTAATTGCCGATGCGGTAATAGGCCCAGCCGAGGGAGTCGACGATGTAGCCGTCGTCGGGGCGCTGCTCGACGGCGCGCTTGATCATCTTCATGCCTTCGTCGAGATTCACACCCTGGTCGATCCAGGAATAGCCGAGATAGTTGAGGACGTGCGGCTGGTCGGGCTGCAGCTCAAGCGCCTTCTTCATGTCGGCTTCGGCCTTGGCCCACTCCTTGGAGCGCTCCTCGCAAATGCCGCGATAATAATACCAGACGCTGTTGGCCTTGTCGTTGCCGGGCGGCAGCACGTCGATGCCCCGCGAATAGGTCGCGCCGCAATCGCCGAACTTCTTGCGGCCGCGCTCGATGTTGCCGAGCGCCATGATGGCTTCGAGATCCTTGGCATCGTCGGTGGTGACGCCCTTGAGGATCTTGATCGCCTCCTCGGTGCGGTCGGCGGAGTCGAGATCGATCGCGAGCTGGATTTGCGCGTTGCGCTTGAGCGGCGAGGTCGCCGGCACGCGCTCGTAGACCTTGATCGCCATCTGCGGCCGCTTCACCGATTCATAGAGATCGGCGAGCGAGAGCAGCGCCAGCGGATGGGTCGGCTGGAGATAGAGCGCGAGCTGGAGATAGACCAGCGCCAGATCCTCGCCGCCGCGGCGGGTCAGCGTGGCGCCGATGCCGTAGAGCGCTTCGGCAGCGCCCGCTTGCGCGGAATCGGCCAGCGGCGGCATCTTCTTGCCCGCCTTGGTGTCGCGCAGGCCTTCCAGGATCAGCGGATGACGGGCGAGCTTCTTGTCGAACGCCTGGTAGACATTGGTCGCGGCGGCCGAATCCTTGTTGCGCGACAGCCAGCGCGCATAGGCTTCGGTGACGCGCAGCATGGAATCGTCGAGCTTGTAGGCGCGCTCGAAGCGGGTGCCGGCGTCCTTCTCCTTGCCGGAGAGCTCGAGGATCATGCCGGCATGGAGATCCTTGAACAGCGGATACCATTCCGGACCTGCCAGCTTGTCGATGGTGGCGACACCGCCCTTGGCATCGCCGGCGCCATAGGCAGCCCAGCCCGACAGCAGCGTGGCGACGAGATCGGTGATCGGCCCGCGGATCGACTGATTGATGTTGGTCTGCGCGGTCGCGTATTTCTTCGTCTTGAGATCGTGCACGCCGACGACGAGACGCGCGACGCGGTTGGTCTTGTCGATGGTGAGGATGCGTTCGGCGAGCTTGACCGCCTCGTCGATGTCGCCGTCGGCGACCGACGAGATGAAGGCGCGGTCGAGCAGCTCGTTGTTCTTCGGGTCAGTGCGCAGAGCCGAGCGGTAGAATGCGGCGGCCGAGGCCGCGTCGCGCTCGACGCTGGCGTGGCGGGCGGCGAGATAGCTGCCGGAGGTCGTCAGCGACTTCAGATCGTTTCGGGTCGGAAATTGCGCCGCCGTGTCGGACGGATGGTCCGGCGTCTGCGCCAGGACCGCGCCGGGGACCGTCGCGATCGCTGTGCCCATGAAGGCGATGGCGGCAACAGTCCAGCGGTTGAAACGATTTGAGAACATCAGGGCTCGCCTTGAGTTGGTAGTGCCTGGGTTTGCAGCAGAAGGCCGTATCGCACGCGAACGCGGCCGGTGGCATCGGGACCCGGAACCGTCGGGCCGACAATGCCGCTTTTGGCGCTTCACCGCAAGGATTCGGGCATGCGATCCCCTCCGCACGCCCCAGACCGGCCACCAGCGCCCCAAGACGCTGCCAGTATGGCCTTATCGTGGCCGGGGACCGCCATCATGGCCCGGTTCTCACGTGAACGTGCGCCAGATCACGCTTTGCGACTCAGGGCCCTTACATCGCCTCGTAGTTCGGGCCGCCGCCGCCCTCGGGGGGAACCCAGGTGATGTTACCGTTGGGGTCCTTCACGTCGCAGGTTTTGCAGTGGACGCAATTCTGGGCGTTGATCTGGAAGCGCGGGCTCGAACCTTCCTCGACCCATTCGTAGACACCGGCCGGGCAATAGCGATTCGAGGGACCGGCGAACACATCGTGCTCCGAGGTCTTTTGGAGATTCATGTCCGTGACCTTGAGATGGACCGGCTGGTCCTCCTCATGGTTGGTGTTGGACAGGAACACCGAGGACAGCTTGTCGAAGGAAATCTTGCCGTCCGGCTTCGGATAGTTCTTCGGGGTGTGCTGCTTCGCCGGATCGAGCGTGGCGCGATCGGGCTTGGCGTGCGACTGCGTGCCGAACAGCGAAGTGCCGAACAGCGTGTTGCACCACATGTCGAAGCCGCCGAGCGCGACACCGAGCACGGTGCCGAACTTCGACCACAGCGGCTTGACGTTGCGGACTAGGAACAGATCCTTGCCGACCGGCGAGGACCGCCACGCGTTCTCGTACTCGACGATCTCGTCATTGGCGCGGTCGGCGGCGAGCGCGGCCGCGACATGCTCGGCGGCGAGCATGCCGGTACCCATCGCGTTGTGCACACCCTTGATGCGGGGCACGTTGACGAAGCCCGCGGCGCAGCCGACCAGCGCGCCGCCGGGGAAGGTGAGCTTCGGCACCGACTGATAGCCGCCTTCCGTGATGGCGCGCGCGCCATAGGCGAGCCGCTTGGCGCCTTCAAAAGTGCCGCGGATCGAGGGATGCGTCTTGAAGCGTTGGAACTCGTCGAACGGCGACAGATACGGATCGTCGTAGTTGAGATGCACGACGAAGCCGACGGCGACGAGGTTGTCGTCGTAGTGATAGAGGAACGAGCCGCCGCCGGTCTGCAGGTCGAGCGGCCAGCCGAACGAATGCTGGATCAAACCCTTCTGATGCTTGGCCGGATTGATCTGCCAGACTTCCTTGAGGCCGATGCCGAACTTCGCGGGTTCGCTGTTGGAATCCAGCGCGAACTTGGCGATGAGCTGCTTGGTCAGACTGCCGCGCGCGCCTTCGGCGAACAGCGTGTACTTGCCGAGCAATTCCATGCCGCGGGTGAAGGAGTCCTTCGGCTTGCCGTCGCGGCCGATTCCCATGTCGCCGGTGGCGATGCCCTTCACCGCGCCCTGTTCGTCATAGAGCACTTCGGCTGCGGCAAAGCCCGGATAGATCTCGACGCCGAGCGCCTCGGCCTTGCGCGCCAGCCAGCGGCAGACATTGCCGAGCGAGCCGATATAGCAATGATGGTTGTGCATCAGCGGCGGCATCATGAAGTTCGGCAGCTTGATCGCGCCGCCGGCCGTCATCCAGTAGAAGCGGTCATCCTTGACCTGCGTCTTCAGCGGGCAGTCGGCATCCTCGCGCCAGTCCGGAACGAGCTTGTCGAGCCCGGCCGGGTCGATCACGGCGCCGGAAAGAATGTGCGCACCGACCTCGGAGCCCTTCTCCACCACGACAACGTTGAGATCGGCGTTGAGCTGCTTCAGCCGGATCGCCGCGGCCAGGCCCGAGGGGCCGGCGCCGACGATGACGACGTCGAATTCCATGGATTCGCGCGGGGGAAGTTCTTCGGTGCTCATCTGATCTCAGCCCTTGAGGCGGTTCCTCGTCATTTGCGCTCCCTTGTTTCCGATTTTTCCGGGCAGGACAACCACGGAAATGCGTTCCGCTGGGATGCAAGGCGGCCGAAACTGATATAAAGCCTGACTTTCCAAATGATCCCCGAGCCCGCACCCACCGTCCGAGAGCTTCTCGCCTTCTATCTGGAGGCCGGGGTTGATTGCGCGCTCACGGAGGAACCGATCGACCGCCTGGCGGAATTGGATGCTCCGCCGCCGGCCCCGCGTGCGGCACCTCCGGTCGAGGCACCGCGGCCCGTCTCCGCGCCGGCGGTGATGCGTGGCGAGGCCGCGCCTGCGCCCGACGTCGCAATCGCGTCGGCCCGGGACGCCGCGCGCACCGCGCCGACGCTCGAGGCGCTGCGCGAGCTGATGCAGGGTTTCGAGGGCTGCGCGCTCAAGCACACCGCGACGCGGCTGGTGTTCGCCGACGGCAATCCGCAGGCGCGCATCATGTTCGTCGGCGAGGCGCCGGGCCGCGACGAGGACATCGAGGGACTGCCGTTTGTCGGGCGCAGCGGCAAGCTGCTGGATCTCATGATCGGCGCGATCGGCCTCAACCGCACCACGGCCTACATCGCCAACGTCATTCCCTGGCGGCCGCCCGGCAACCGCACGCCGACGCCGCAGGAAACGCAAATCTGCCTGCCCTTCATTCAGCGCCAGATCGAGCTGGTGAATCCCGACTTGCTAGTGACGCTCGGCAATCCCTCGACACAGACGCTGCTTGGAACGCGCGAAGGCATCATGCGCACCCGCGGGCGCTGGTTCGAGTATGAGACGGGCGCGCGCACCATCCGCGCGCTGCCGACCTTCCATCCGGCGTACCTGCTTCGCTCGCCGTCGTACAAGCGGCTGGCCTGGCAGGACCTGCGCACGATCGCGAAGGTGCTGGCGGGGTAGCGAGGGACGGAACACTCCCTCCCCGTCATTGCGAGCGCAGCGAAGCAATCCAGAGTCTTTCCGCGGCAGAAGTCTGGATTGCTTCGCTGCGCTCGCAATGACGACGGAAAGAGTCCGTCCCTAACTCACGTCCCTTTCGGCCGCACGATGGCCCAGCCGATGCGCAGCAGTTGCTGGCGTCCGGTCACCAGCCATTCGAAGGCGCGCGGCACTTCCGGAACGATGCCGGGGAAGCGCGCGAGGATTTCCGGCGGCGGGGTGCCGGCGGTATCGGAGGCGCGCCAGACCACGACGCCGCCGGTCTCGCTGAATTTGGCCTGGCTCATCCACGGCGTGCGTGCAGGCTGGGCGTCGATGAACAGATGCGGCCGTCCCGAATGCAGCGTGATCAGGCTCGCAATCTGGGTCTCGCCCGCCACCGCGCGCAGGCGATGATTGGTGCGGCGGGCAAAGCTCTCGTCGAAGAAATCCGAGATCGCGCGCGCCGGCATCGAGGTCGCGATCTCGGCCGTGCCCGTCCAGGGCAGAAACAGCACTGCGAGCACAACACCGATCGCGGGCGCGACGACCGCAGCGGCCCACACCATGCGCAGCATGCGCGCACGGCGCATCGCGATGAGATCGCCGGCCACGACGACCACGGCAAGCCCGGACATGACCAGCACGACGCCGGCGCCGCCGGCGACGGCATCGAGCCCGAGCAGGCCCGAGATCAGCACCGCGCCGAGCGGCGGCGCCAGCGCAAAGAAGTAGACGAAATTGCGCCCGAGCGGCTCGACCGGCGGACGGTAGATGATCGGCGCATCCTCGCCCTTGGCGACGAACAGGCCCGCATTCAGGAAGCTCAGCGCCGGGATCGCCGCCGCCCCGAGCACGAGCCCGCCGAGCAGCCAGGCCGCGTGCAGCGCGCGGGCGTTCAGCTCTGCGACTTGCGGCAAGGTCGGCAGGACCAGCGTCTCGGCGCGCATCAGCCAGACCGCATAGGGCAGCGCCAGCACGGCAACGACGATCAGCGCGAACAGCGGATCGAGCGCGCGCAGCGTGCGGCGGCCGCCGGCGGTCGCGATCGCGAAGACCACGAGCAGCAGGAGGAGGAAGATCGCTGCGGGCGTGGTCAGGAGCAGCAGGCCTGCCTCGATCGACCAGGCGAACCAGGCATTGCCGCGGCGTTGGCCGATGATCTGCCAGGAATGCAGCAGCAGTAGCGCCCAGAGCGGCCGCGCCAACACCAGCGGGCCGAAGTCGAGTGCGGACGAGGAGAACGCCAGCACGGTCATGGTCAGGAGCACGGCGAGCACCGCCTGCTGCGAGCCGACCACGGCGCGAGAGAGATGATAGAGCGCGACGAAGGTCGCGATCTCGCAGAGCTCGGCGAGCACATAGACGCCGAACACGTGGCCGCCGGCGGCGCGATAGGCGATGTCGGCGAGCCAGACCGGCAAAGGCGGGCCCAGATCAGTGCCGACCTGGTATTCGCGGCCGAACGCCAGCAGCGTCGCCAGCGTGCCGGGCGGGCTGCGGTAGAACGCCAGCGCCACGAACAGCCACATCGCGGCCTGGAGCAGCACGGCGATCCACACGATCAGCCGCGGCCGGGCGCGAATTAGCTCGATGACCAGGGAGGTAAACCGCATGCAACGTCCGAAAGATGCAGCCAACCCGTCCAGCCGGCCCTATTCGCTCACACTTGTTTTGATAAAGCGCGCTGCGCGTTGTGGCAACTTCGGTCTGCCCTCTCTCCCCGTCCACTTCTCTTCTCCCTCTCGCCGCTTGCGGGGAACGGGAGAAGAGGCCACAGCGAGAACGGAGTCCTAGAGACCGGTGGCGGCGCCGGCTTCCACGCTGGCTTCCACCTGCACCTCGACCTCGGTGACCGCAAACAGGTCCTGCACCGGCTCGACGGTCCAGGGCATGTGCTTGGCGCGGGCGGCGGCGACGGGGGCGAAGAAGCTGCGGTGGTGGATTGTGGGGCCGAGGCGGTTCAGCGCATCGAGATGCTCGGGGACGGCATAGCCCTTGTGCTGCTCGAAGCCGTAGCCGGGGCAGTCCTGCGCCAGCGCGCACATCAGGCGGTCGCGCGTCACTTTGGCGACGATCGAGGCCGCGGCGATCGACAGCACGATGCCGTCGCCGCCGATCACGGCCTCGCAGTCGCAAGCCGTGTCGAGCCGGTCGCGGCCGTCGACGAAGACATGCCTGGGCTGCTCGGGCAGTGCCACCACGGCGCGCTTCAGCGCCCAGAGCGAGGCACGCAGGATATTGTCGCGGTCGATGCGAGAGCGCGAGGCGACGGCGACCGAGACCTGCGCGGTAGCGCAGATCTTGTCGAACAGTCTTTCGCGCTCCTCGGCCGTCAGGCGCTTGGAATCGTCGATGCCGCGCGGAATGCGGTCGGGGTCGAGGATCACCGCAGCCGCCACCACGGGCCCCGCCAGCGGCCCACGGCCGGCCTCGTCGCAGCCCGCGATCGGCCAGATGCCGCGCTTGATCAGCGCGCGCTCGCGGCGGAAGCTCGGTGGAGCGATGGCGATGACGCCCTTCTTGCCGGCCGGAGCCTTCGCAACCTTGGCCACAGACGCTTTAGCCACGCTCGCAGGCGCCCGCTTCTCCGCAGCGTCGCTTTTCGACGCGTCTTTGGCCGGTTTCTTGGCGGACTTGTCCCGAATCATGGCCGGGATCGTGCGCAAGAGGCCTCGCCTGCGCAACCGGGAACCTCGCACAATTCCCGTTATTCAGGCCCGCCGCCCTACTCCGCCAGATGCACCCGCCGGTCCTCGCCGACCTCGATGCCGGGTGCAACCACGACTTCCCAGGGATGGCCGTCGGGATCAGTGAAATAACCGGAATAGCCGCCGTAATGGGTCTTGTGCGGCGCTTTCAGCAGCGCTGCACCCTTGTCGACAGCGAAAGCGAGCACCGCGTCGACCTCCTCACGCGCGCGACAGTTCCAGGCGAGCGTGACGCCGCGGAAGGTCGTCGGCCTCGGCTGGTCAGGCAAGGCAGCGTCAGCCGCGAGCTGGTCCCAGGGATACAGCGCGAGCACCGGACCGCCGGTATCGTAGAACGCGACGGCCTCGCCTGTGACCTTCAGCCGGCGCGAAAAGCCGAGCGCGTCGTAGAAGGCGATGCTGGCGCGGATGTCGCTGACGCCCAGCGTGATGACGGTGAGCCGCGGCACCGGCACGGTGAGTTCCTGACTCATGTTGCGCCTCTTCCATTCACGATCAGAACAGGTCGAGCTGCTCGCCGTTCCGCTTCGGCCTGGCAAAATGATCCGTGGTCAGCTTGGAGCGCCGCTTGTTCAGCCCGAGCCTGTCGCAGGCGATCTCGAAGCGGCGGCCGATGGTCCAGGCCATCGGGCCGGTGCCCTTCATCCGCTCGCCCCATTTGGCATCGTAGTCGCGGCCGCCGCGCATGTCGCGGATCAGCGTGAAGACGTGGCGATAGCGGTCCGGATAGTTGGCCATCAGCCATTCGCGGAAGAGATCGCGGACCTCCAGCGGCAGCCGCAGCAGCACGTAGGAGGCTTCCTTGACGCCGGCATGGGCGGCGGCATCGAGGATGCGCTCGATCTCGGAATCGTTCAGCGCGGGAATGACGGGCGCGACCATCACGGTTGTGGGAATGCCGACCTCCGAAAGCTGCTTCAGCGCCTCCAGCCGCTTCGGCGGCGTCGAGGCCCTAGGCTCCATGGTGCGTGCCAGCTTCGGATCGAGCGAGGTGACCGAGATCGCGACCTTGGCGAGGTTGCGCTTGGCCATCCGCGAAAGAATGTCGATGTCGCGCACCACCAGCGCCGACTTGGTAACGATGCCGACGGGATGGCCAGCGCGCTCCAGCACTTCGAGAATGCCGCGCATGATCTTCCGCTCGCGCTCGATCGGCTGATAGGGATCGGTGTTGGTGCCGATCGCGATCATCCGCGGCTCGTAGCCGGTCGCGGCGAGCTCCTTCTCGAGCAGCGACGGCGCCTCGGGCTTCACGAACAGCTTCGACTCGAAGTCGAGCCCCGGCGACAGCCCGAGATAGGCGTGCGTCGGCCGCGCGAAGCAGTAGACGCAGCCGTGCTCGCAGCCGCGATAGGGATTGATCGAGCGATCGAAGCCGATATCGGGGGAATCGTTCCGGGTGATCACCTTGCGGGAGGTGTCGACCGCCACACTGGTCTTGAACGGCGGCAGCTCTTCCAGGCTCTGCCAGCCGTCGTCGAAGGCGATTCGTGCCTCCGCCTCATAGCGGCCGCTGGCATTGGACTGCGCGCCGCGCCCTCGCCTGCGCGCGCGGTCGATGGCGACGCCAAGTTCTGGAAAATCAGAGTCCGCACCCGCCGGCTCGGAGGGCGCCTTGACCGGCGGGTGCTTGAGAGCATGAGAGGATGCTGCTGGACTCATGAAGCCAAGATAGCATGAGATAGGAACAAATCAAGAACGCAAACAAAAAACGTGAAAACAACCCCATGCACAGTAGAGCTGCCCAAACTTTGCGCGGGCGTTCTTGACCTCACGCAACATCACCGACTTCGCGATTTCGTTTGGTGGCGCCGAAGGATCGATCCCGCCAGAGCAGGGTTGGTGACGATCGTTGCGTGAAGGGTCGGCACAACATGACAAATCAACAACAATCGGCTCTGGGGAACAGCGACCTCGACCTCCTCGACCGCTACTGGCGCGCCGCGAACTACCTCTCCGTCGGGCAGATCTACCTGCTCGACAATCCGCTGCTGCGCGAGCCCTTGCGGCCCGAGCACATCAAGCCGCGCCTGCTCGGACATTGGGGCACGACGCCTGGGCTGAACTTCATCTATGCCCATCTCAACCGCGTCATCCGCGCGCTTGATGTCAGCGTGCTTTATGTTTGCGGACCCGGCCATGGCGGGCCGGGCATGGTGGCCAACACCTATCTTGAAGGCAGCTACAGCGAGATCTATCCCGATATCGCGCGCAATGCGGACGGATTGCGCAAGCTGTTCAGGCAGTTCTCCTTTCCCGGCGGCATTCCGAGCCATGCGGCGCCGGAAACGCCTGGCTCGATCCACGAAGGCGGCGAGCTCGGCTACGCGCTGGTGCACGCCTATGGCGCGGCATTCGACAACCCCGACCTGATCGTCGCCTGCGTCGTCGGCGACGGCGAGGCGGAAACCGGCCCGCTTGCCGCGTCCTGGCACTCGAACAAGTTCCTCAATCCCGCGCATGACGGCGCGGTGCTGCCGATCCTGCATCTCAATGGCTACAAGATCGCCAACCCGACCGTGCTCGGGCGGATGCCTGACAGCGAGATCCGCGATCTCTTCCGCGGCTTCGGCCACGAGCCGCTGTTCGTCGCCGGCGACGATCCCAAATTGATGCACCAGACCATGGCGGACGCGTTCGACGTCGCGTTCGCCAGCATCCGCTCGATCCAGCAGCACGCCCGCGGCGGACAAAAGATGGTCGAGCGGCCGCGCTGGCCGATGATCGTGCTGCGCAGCCCGAAGGGTTGGACCGGCCCGAAGGACGTGGACGGCAAGAAAGTCGAAGGTTTTTGGCGCGCGCATCAGGTGCCCGTCGCGGGCTGCCGCGAGAATCCGGCTCACTTAAAGATTCTCGAAGACTGGATGCGCAGCTACGAGCCGGAAAAGCTGTTCGACAGGAGCGGCGCACTCATCCCCGAGCTTCAGGCGCTGGCGCCCGATGGCGTCAGGCGCATGGGCGCCAATCCGCATGCCAATGGCGGTCTGTTGAAGAAGGAGCTGAAGCTGCCGGACTTCCGCAGCTTCGCCGTGGACGTGCGAGAGCCCGGCAGCGTCACCGGCGAGGCGACCCGCGAGCTCGGCAAATTCCTGCGCGACGTCATCCGCCTCAACGCGCAAGAGCGCAATTTCCGCATCATGGGCCCGGACGAGACCGCGTCAAACCGGCTGGACGCCGTGTTCGAGGCGACCGAACGGGTCTGGATGGAGCCGACGGAGCCTTACGACGTGCATCTCGCGCAGGATGGCCGCGTCATGGAGGTGCTGAGTGAGCATCTCTGCCAGGGCTGGCTCGAAGGCTATCTGCTCACGGGACGCCACGGATTCTTCTCCTGCTACGAGGCCTTCATCCACATCGTGGATTCCATGTTCAACCAGCATGCCAAATGGCTGAAGGTGACGCGGCATCTGCCGTGGCGGCGGCCGATCGCCTCGCTCAATTATCTCCTGACCTCGCATGTCTGGCGCCAGGACCATAACGGCTTCAGCCATCAGGATCCCGGCTTCGTCGATCTCGTCGCCAACAAGAAGGCCGACATCGTCCGCATCTACTTCCCGCCGGATGCCAACACGCTGCTGTGGATCGCCGATCATTGCCTGCGCACCTACAACAGGATCAACGTCATCGTCGCCGGCAAGCAGCCGGCGCCGCAATGGCTGTCGATGCAGGACGCGGCCACGCATTGCGATGCCGGCATCGGGATCTGGACCTGGGCCGGCAACGAGGACACCGATGGCGAGCCCGATGTGGTGATGGCCTGCGCCGGCGACGTGCCGACACTGGAGACGCTCGCCGCCGTCGATCTCTTGCGCAAGGCGCTGCCGGATCTGAAGATCCGCGTCGTCAACGTCGTCGACCTGATGACGCTGCAACCGAATGAGCAGCACCCTCACGGGCTTTCGGATCGCGACTTCGACAGCCTGTTCACATCGGGCAAGCCCGTCATCTTCGCCTATCACGGCTATCCCTATCTGATCCACCGTCTCACCTATAACCGCACCAACCATGCCGGCCTGCATGTGCGCGGCTTCGCCGAGGAAGGCACCACGACGACGCCGTTCGACATGGTCGTGCTCAACGGGCTCGATCGCTATCACCTCGCCATCGAGGCGATCGAGCGCGTGCCGGGGCTCGCGATCAAGGCGGCGCAAGTGAAGCAGCAGTTCCGCGACAAGCTCATCGAACATTCGCGTTACGTGCGCGAGCACGGCGAGGACATGCCGGAGATCCGTGACTGGGTCTGGCCGGGCAAGACGGATTGACGTCATGGCGGCGTCGGTCCTCGTTCTCAATTCGGGATCGTCGAGCATCAAGTTCGGCCTGTTCGATATTTCCGCGGCCGAGCCTGCCCTGCTCTGCACGGGCCTGCTCGACGAGCACGAGGCCAAGCCGCGGCTCGTCGTGAAGAGTCCCGCGGGCGAGCATTTGTTCGAGACGCAGAGGGAGGCGGCGGATGCGGACAGCGTTCATCTCTTCACTGAGGTGCTCGGCTTCATCGAGAACCGTTTTGGCGACCATCGCCAGCGCGTGATCGGCCACCGCATCGTCCACGGCGGTCCGGACTATTCAGGTCCGGTCGAATTGACGGATGACGTCACTGCAAAGCTGGAAGCACTCGCACCGCTGGCACCGCTGCACCAGCCGCGTTGCCTGGTGCCTGTCCGCACCATCAGGACGATCAAGCCCGACCTGATGCAGATCGCCTGCTTCGACACCGCCTTCCATCACAGCATGGCGCCGCCGGCGAACCGCTTCGCCATTCCGAGGCGCTTCGAGGCGCGCGGCATCCGCCGCTACGGCTTCCACGGGCTCTCGTTCGAATATGTCGCGGGCCGCCTCGCCGGGATCGCACCCGAGCTTGCGGCCAAGCGCACCGTGATCGCCCATCTCGGCAACGGCGCGAGCCTGTGCGCATTGCGTGATGGCCGCAGCATCGACACCACGATGGGCCTGACGCCGCTCGACGGCCTCGTGATGGGCACGCGCTGCGGCATGATCGATCCCGGCGTGCTGCTCTATCTGCAGCAGCACGAGAAGATGCCGGTCGAGGACGTCCAGCACCTGCTCTACCACCAGTCGGGCCTGCTCGGTGTTTCCGGCCTCTCCGCCGACATGCGCACACTGCTCGCGAGCCACGAGACTGCGGCGCGCGACGCAGTCGATCTCTTCACCTTCCGCGCGGCACAGCAGGTCGCGATGATGGCGAACTCGCTTGGCGGGCTGGACTGTCTGGTCTTCACCGGCGGCATCGGCGAGCATGCGAAGAAGATCCGTGGCGCGATCGGTGAGCGGCTCGCGTGGCTCGGCCTGCGCATCGATGCGGCGGCGAATGATGAGGGACGCGAGCGGATCGGCGGCGGCGCCGTCGAGACCTTCGTCATCCCCACCAATGAAGAGATCACGATCGCTCGCCATTGCGCCGCGCTGCTTCGCGCGCCGCATATCGCGTGACATTTTTATGAATGATCTGGCGCAAGGACGCCGCTGCGACTTCGCGGCATAGAGACGTCGTCAATCCTTGTGCGGACAGACCATGAAAACCCAGATCATCGAAGAGCTCGGACAAGGCGACATCCTGTTGCCGACGCTGGTGGCGGAAGGGCTCGCCGCCAATGACCGCATCAAGGTGCGGATGAGCGCGCTCCAGGCAGCAGCCCAGCACGCGCAGGATCCCAATCGATCCACCAGCGACCTTGCCGTCGAAAGTCAGACTGCCGGCATCGCGCCTGCCGGAATCGCAACGCTGATCGGCGGCGCCCGTCTGACCGGACAGGGGCGGCTGGCGGCCCCCAATCTTGCGAAGCTGATGCAGGAGATCGCGGACGACGCGGCGACCATGATCCGCGCCGTCGGCTCCGGCGCGCCGAGTGACGGCGAAAAGGCGAACGGGCGGCTCGGCGCGATCCGCGCGGCTGGCCTGCTCGACGAGACCAGCGAGATCGAGATCTCGCGCATCGTGCGCCTCACCGGAGTGGCCGAGGCGGCCGGTGACAGCCTGCATCGGCTGGTCATGGACCTGCACAAGCAACTCAACAGGCTCGCGGCAAGCTGTTCGGAGGAAGCGCTCGACGGCGCCCATGCCTTCGGCCTGCACCACGAAGACCGCGGCGCAGTCACGGCCTTCATGAAGGGGCTGAATACGACACGCGGCCTCAAGTTCAATCATCCCGGTCTCGACACCCTGGCGACACGCGCCGGCGGCCGGCTGCTGATCCAGAACGACATCGGCACAACGGACGCCCACGTCGTCGTGATCGCGGTGAAGAAGAATGCCGTCACCGTCACCTACACCGACGTGCATCTGGCGCGCGCGAAATTCTTCATCTCGCTGTTTGACGAGTTCAACGCGACATGGAGCGGGCTCGATCGTCACACCGCCGCTGGCCTCGGCGAAGACAACTCCTTCTATCTCGTCACCGGGCAGTACCAGGCCGGGCACGCCGCCGATCGCAACGACTTCCTCGCGGCCCTCGGCGCCGCGCTGGTTTTTCTGATCGACTGGAACAAGGCCCGCAAGCTGCTCCGGACCTGGGTCGCCAAGGACGATGCGGCCCGCATCCTGGAATGGGCGGCGCGTCAGCGGATCGGCCATCGCGGCTTCCTCGAGCTCGGCGGCAACGATCTGCTGGGATCCGCCGTCCGCAACGCCGCGCCCTCGCGGATCGGCTTCGGCGAGCGCCTCGACCAGGCGCTGGGCCGCGCCGCCGCCGCCGATTTCCTCAAGACGGCGCTCCGCGCCTCCACCGAAGCGCTGCTCGCAGGCCGCTCGGTCCGGACGGTCCGCGACCAGATCGAAGCCGATCTGATGCGGCACCTCGACCGTGTCGATGGGGCTCTGCTCGCGGCCGTGCTGCGTCAGATCGGCCTTGCCCATGATCTCGTCGCCGCGATCGCGCGCCATATCGCCGTGCTCCGCGCCGGCCAGCCCGGCGACGGCAAGCGGCTGGCGCAACGCTGTGGCGCGATCGAGCAGAAGGCCGACCGCATCGCGCTCGAGAGCCGCAAGGAGGTCGACCGCCTCAATGCCCGCCCGCTGATCGGGCAGTTGATCGATCGCGCCGAGGAAGCCGTCGACGAACTGGAGCAGGCCGCATTCATCGCCTCGCTGATGCCGGAGCGAACCGATCCGTCGTTGCTGGCATCATTGACCGAGCTTTGCGCGGTGGCTGCGACTGCGACCGAAGCCGCCGCAAGCGGCGTCGCCGCGGCGATGGACGTGCCGGAAGGACGGCGCGCCGATTCCGAGGACGCGCTGGCCGCCGTGACCCGCCTGATCGATGCCGAACACGCCGGCGACACCTGCGAGCGTGCCACGACCGCGCTGGTCTTTCGCAGCGGCCTCGACGTCGCGACTGCGCTGTCGGTGATCGAGCTTGCCCGCGCCATCGAACGCGCCACCGACCGCTTCGCCGCCTTCGGCCATCTGCTCCGCCGTCACATCATGATCGATCTCGCAGCCTAGGGAGGCCTCCATGCATATCGTGCGTATCGGCGCTGAGGCGACCGAATTGCGGCCTGCCGAAGAGATCGGCGCCAAGGCGGCCAACCTCGCCCGGATGGCGGCGCTCGGCCTGCCGGTGCCGCCCGCCTTCGTGCTGCCAGTCAAGCTCTGCGCCGCCATCATCGCCGGCCACGCCCACGCCGCGCAGCATTTGCGTGACGGGTTGAGGGAAGGAATTGCCTTCCTGGAGAGCGCAAGCGGAAAACGCTTCGGCGACCGCAGGCAGCCGCTCCTGGTGTCCGTGCGGTCCGGCGCGGCGCGCTCGATGCCCGGCATGCTGGAAACCGTTCTCAATGTCGGCTGCACTCCCGATGCCGTGCACGGCCTGATCCGGGCCACCGGGCGGTCGCGGCTCGCGTGGGATTGCCGGCGCCGTTTCCTCGAAAGCTTCGGCGAGACCGTGCTCGAGCTCGCGCCCGCCTCATTCGCCGCCCGCATCTCCGAGCTCGTCGGCGCCGAATGCGCCGGCAACGACCGCGAGCTCGACAGCGAAGCGCTGGAGCGGCTTGCCGGCGATGAGCAGGCGCTGATCGAGGACCGCGCCGACGGCCGGCTCGAGGACGCCTTCGCGCAGTTGGAAGCCGCAGCCGAGGCAGTTTACCGCTCCTGGACGAGCGAGCGCGCACAGACCTATCGGGCGCTCCAGGATCTCGAAGCGCTCGAAGGCACTGCCGTGACCGTGCAGACGATGGTCTTCGGCAATGGCGGGCTTGCCTCCGGTGCCGGCGTGGCCTTCTCGCGCGACCCTTCGACGGGTGCGCCCCGCCCGATGATCGATCTCGTGCTCGATGCGCAGGGCGAAGACGTCGTTTCGGGACGCCGCACGCCCGACTCCGCCGAGGCGATCGCGCGCGAGCTGCCGAGGATCGAAGCGGAGCTCGGCGAGGTCCTGAAACGGCTCGAACGCGAATTCACCGACGTCCAGGACGTCGAATTCACGGTCGAGGACGGCAAGCTCTGGGTCCTCCAGACCCGCACCGCCAAGCGCACGCCGCGCGCCGCGGCCCGGATCGCGATCGATCTCGTCCATGAAGGCGTGATCCCGAAGGACGAGGCCCTGGCGCGGATTGCCGAGATCGATCTCGACTCGCTCACCGAAACCAGGCTGGCCTCTCCCGGCAGGCCTGCAACGACCGGCATCGGCGCCTCCGGCGGCATCGGCATCGGACGTGCAGCCTTCTCTTCCGAAAGCGCCCAACGGCTTTCGGCGGCGGGCGAGCCGGTCATCCTGCTGCGCCCCGATACCAGCACGGCCGATATCGCCGGCTTCGCGCTAGCCGCCGGCATCGTCACGTCGATCGGCGCGCGCACTTCGCACGCGGCCCTGGTGGCGCGGCAAATGGGCAAGCCCTGCGTGGTCGGCTGCCACGCGCTGAAGATCGATCCGGTCGCGGGGCGAGCCGAGCTCGCCGATGCCGTACTCTCCGAAGGCGAATGGATCACGATCGAGGGCGACGCGGGAGAGCTTTATCTCGGGCGCGGCGAGACGATACGGACGCGGCCTGAAGCCGAGCTTGCCGAGATCGCCGCATGGCAATCGCAGACCGGCCGGCACGACCGGTGCGCCGCCACCGCTCAATGCGTCCCCGACCATATCTGAAAACAGCCGATCGCGACCTCGATCACGATCAGCACCACCACCGCGATTTCGAGGCGGAGCGAGCGCTGGGTGTCGATGATGTCGGTCAGCGCATTGGCGGTCTCCGACACGGCGGTGAGCTTGCGCTCGAGCGTGTCGAGGCGCTCCTTCAATTCGTACTCGTCCTCGAGACGCGCATAGAGCCGGTCGAGCTCGGGCTTCTCCCAGAGCACGTCGGGCTTCTCGGCGACCGCGACACGGCCAGCCACGCGTTGCTGCACGAGAAGCGCATTGCCGATCAGTTGCAGAATGCTCCTGCGCCTCGGCGGCGTGCGGCCCTGCTCGGCGAGCTTGCGCGCAAAGGGCTCGATCACGTCGAAGACCGCGGCGACTCGGCGCTCGTCGCGGGCGAGTGAGGTGCTCTTGGCGAGCGCGTCCGCGATCAGCAGCAGCCGGTCGTCGGAGAATTTGGCGAGGCAGATCGGCCCGCCCGGCTGGATCGCTTCGGCGCTTTCATCCTTGCAGAGCTGCGCCTGCGCGATCTCCTCCTCGAAGGGGCTGAACTCGCCGGTGACGCGGGACTTCAGGCTGTCGATCAGCACCTTCTCCTCCGAAGGAAGCAGGCCGATCAGCACCACGACGCCATAGCGGAAGATCACGGCAAGGCCGGCGTGGACGCGGAAGGCCGCCGGCGTCGATGAGACCGGCGCACCCAATTCGAGCCCGGAGGGATTGATGCGTTCGCCCAGCATCACGGCGCGAATCCGCAAGGTCGGCGCAGCGTCCGGCCTGGGAGACGCTGCCGGCGCGTTAACGGCAAGTTGATCGGCGTTCATGCAAGACCCTCGTCAGCATCGTGGACTGCGCGTTTTTCCTGTTTCCGCGCCCGCCCGCTGTCGCATCCTCCGGATGCAGGATTGCGGACGGCCCGCGCTCCACGCAATATCGCGGCCGGACCCCGGATTAGTACCGGCAAGGCGCGCCTGCGCCGAAATATTCGGCAATATCGCCACCCCATGCGGGACATATTTGGATGCGACGGCTCCAGCAGTTCACCATCGCATGCCGGGGCGCCGCCGAAAAGTTGCACTCGGCGGCGCCGCGTGTTTATGACAACATCATAACAAGCTACGCTTCTCCCGAAGCGCCGACACTGAAGCCTCAATCATGCTGAGCGTCATCATTCCGACCGAAGGCGTCGAGCAGACCGCGGTCGCAACTCTCGCCGCGCTGGTACCCGGTGCCGCCGCGGGCGTCATCAAGGAAGTGCTCCTGGTCGACGGCACCCGCAACGGCGTCATCGAGCGCGTTGCCGACGTCGCCGGCTGCCGCTTCATTGGCTTCGAGGGATCCTCGCAGGGCGCGGCGCTCGCCGCCGGCGCGCTCCAGGCCCGTTCGCCCTGGCTCATGTTCCTCCCCGCCGGCGCCGTGCTGGAAACCGGCTGGATCGACGAAACCACCCAGTTCATCCACACCGTCGCCACCAGCGGCCGGGATCGTGCGGCGGTCTTCCGCTATGCCCGCTCACCTTACGCCGATACCGGATTCCGCGATCTCCTCCGCGCTGTGACGCGCAAGCTCGTCGGCCCCTTCGGCGATCAGGGACTTTTGATCGCGCGTGATCATTACGACCGGATCGGCGGCTACCCGCCCGAGGCCCGCCGTTCCGAGGCGCGGCTGCTGCGACGGCTCGGCCGCTCGTCGCGGACCATGATGCGCAGCCGGATCGTCATGGTCGGCTGAACCCCCAATACTTGCCAAAGTCAAATAATTATTTGACAATGGCAAGTATCGAGGTGAGCCATGCCAATCGACAGTCCCGACGACCAGATCGCAGCCGTTCGCGCCTTCAACCGCTTCTATACCCGCAAGCTCGGTGTGCTCGACCAGCATCTTGGACAGAGCCCGTTCTCGCTCAGCGAGGCCCGCGTGCTCTATGAACTCGCGCATCGCGACGACCTAGCGGCAAAAGAGATCGGAAACGAGCTTGGCCTCGACGCCGGCTATCTCAGCCGCATCGTCCAAAACTTCGACGAAAAAGGGCTGATCACGCGAACGCCCCTGCCCTCAGATCGCAGGCAATACCAACTCAGCCTCACCGCCAAGGGCCGCCAGGCCTTCGCCAAGCTGAACCTCGGCTCGCAAAGCGAGGTCGCGGCAATGCTGGCTCGGCTTTCGGCCGGCGATGCAACGCGGCTCACGCAGGCCATGGCGACCATCGAGGCCGTGCTGGAGCCGCCTCGAAGCAAGCCCGCTTCTTTCATGCTGCGCAGCCATCGCGTCGGTGACATGGGCTGGGTCATCTCCAAGCAAGCTGGCGCCTATGCCGCCGACTACAACTGGGACATCAGCTACGAGGCGTTGGTCGCCGAGATCTGCGCGCAGTTCATCAGGAATTACGACGCCGCGCGCGAGCACTGCTGGATCGCGGAAGTCGGCGGCGAGCCGGTCGGCTCGATCTTTCTGGTCAAGGCCACGGACGAGATCGCGAAACTCCGCCTGTTGCAGGTGGAGAAGCAAGCACGGGGACTCGGCGTCGGCCGCGCGCTGGTCGAGCAATGCATCCAGGGCGCACGCGAGCGGGGCTACAGCAGGATGACGCTGTGGACCCAGAGCATCCTGGTCGCCGCCCGCGGCATCTATCAGAGCGCGGGCTTCAAGCTCGTAAAGGAAGAGAAGCACCACAGCTTCGGTGCCGATCTGGTGGGTGAGACGTGGGAGCGCGATCTGTAACAATCACGCAACGAGCGAGATGCGCGTGAATGTGCCCTCGCCCCTTGTGGGAGAGGGCAGCACTGCTGGCAGACACGGGCTCACTTGGGTGAGGGATATCTCTTCGCGAGTCTGGAATCGTAGGGTGGGCAAAGGCGCGTTAGCGCCGTGCCCACCGATCCAGAATTGCGACAGAAGTCGTGGGTACGCTTCGCTTTGCCCACCCTACGAGACTGATGTGTGCAAAGACGTTGTAGAGCTATCCGCGCTTTACACCGTCGCGCCCTGCGCCTTTGGCCTGCGCAGATGCTCGTCCAGCCTTGGCATGATCTCGACGAAATTGCACGGCCGCGTGCGGTAATCGAGCTGGGCTTTGAGGATGCCGTCCCAGCCGTCGCGGCAGGCGCCGGGCGAGCCGGGCAGGCAGAAGATGTAGGTCGCACCGGTGACGCCCGCGGTGGCGCGGCTCTGGATCGTCGACGTGCCGATCTTGGCGTGGCTCAGCATGTGGAAGGCGATCGAGAAACCGTCCATGCGCTTCTCGAACAGCGGCTCGATCGCCTCCGGCGTGACGTCGCGTCCGGTAAAACCGGTGCCGCCGGTGGTGATGACGACGTCAATACCGGCATCTTCAATCCAGCGGCGGATCACGGCGCGGATCGCCTCGACGTCGTCGGCGACGATCTCGCGCGCGGCGAGATGATGGCCCGCCTCGGCGAGACGGTCGACGAGCGTCTGACCGGATTTGTCATCCGCAAGCACACGCGTGTCGGAGACGGTGAGCACCGCGATGTTGAGCGGGATGAACTGTTTTGCTTCGTCGGTCGAGGCCACGACTTCACTCCTGCTTCGCACCCGCCGCCGTCATCTTGAGGTGCGCGTCCTTACGCGCCTCGAAGGATGGGCCGCGGGCTCCGCCATCCTTCGAGGCTCGCCAAGAGGCGAGCACCTCAGGATGACGCCACTACTCCTGGATGACCCGATGCGCAATTGCGCATCATAGTTCACGCTACGCGCATTCCGGAGAGAAAGACTACATCTGCCCGCCGCCGAACGTGTTGCAGGCCTGGACCGTGCCCTGCTGGTAGCCGGTCATGAACCATTGCTTGCGTTGCGCCGCGGAGCCGTGCGTGAAGGAGTCGGGTACCACACGGCCCGTGGCCTGGCGCTGCAGCGTGTCGTCGCCGATCGCGCTCGCCGTGGTCAGCGCGGCGTCGATGTCGCCGGGCTCGAGGAAGTTCGGACGCTTCTTCGCCTCTCGATTGACCCAGACGCCGGACAGGCAGTCGGCCTGCAACTCGACCTTGACCTGGAGCGCGTTGGCTTCGGCCTTGCTGCCGGCCTGCTGCTGCAGCCGCGTCACGCGCGGAATGATGCCGAGCAGATTCTGGATATGATGACCGGCCTCGTGCGCGATGATGTAGGCGGTGGTGAAGTTACAGGCGGACTTGCCGGAACAGCCGCGAAAGCGCGTCTCGACCTCGCGGAAGAACGCCGTGTCGAGGAAGATGGTCCTGTCGGGCGGACAATAGAACGGCCCCATCGCCGACTCTGCGCGGCCGCAGCGGCCGCCATTGGTGACGTTGCGGAACAGCACGACCTTCGGACCGGTGTAGGATTGGCCCGAGGCCTGGAAGATCTCGCTCCAGCGATCGTCGATCTCGCCGAGGATGCCAGAGATCATGCTGCCCATCTCGTCGGTCGGCGCGCCGCGCTTGGCGTTGGAGGACTGGCGATCGGTCTGGTAGGACGGCGCCTGGCCGCCGCCGGTGAGGATCTCCGCGCCGCCGATCAGGATGCGCGGATCGATGCCGAAGGCATAGCCGACCAGGCCGAGCACGATGATGGTGCCGATGCCAAGCCCGCCGCCGCCCATCGGCAGGCCGAACCCGCCGCCTCCGCCGCCACCGCCACCATCGTCGCGACGATCCTCGATGTCGTCGCTGCGGCGGAAATCATCGTAGCGCATGGCGGCTTTCCCCTCGGGGTCCCTGATTCAGCTTCGTCAGTTTCGTCAGCGTGGTCGGCGCGCAAGAGCGCGAAAGCTCAACGCGCCACACACGTAAAATTTCCATTGCGTTAATCAATATCCCGCTCGGCAATTATTGCCTAGTGCGACGGCATGCCGGGCCCAGCAATATTTTCCGAGGGTCGAGCAATTTTTTCCGAGAGAAATCCGGCGCCTTTTTGAAGCCATGATTGCTCCCGTCGGCAAGGGAGACGCGAAATACACTGTAAAACACGGCGAATGCGCACGACGCTGCGCGCGCAGCACGCGATGCGATGGCTGCTCACGAAAGCGGCGGGTTAAGTCGATTTTTACTTTGCCGCTTCATTGTAACGGTCAGTCGGTTGTTTGGTCCCGCGTCGCCGACAGCGTCGCCTGAGTCAGAGTTCTTGAGTCATGGTAGTGTCGCGTCGCGGGGCGTCTGCAAGGGCGCCCCGCACAAACTTTGAGTCTCCCTCGCACAGCATCGTCCTTGGCGATTGCGTCGCCGAGATGTCGAAGCTTCAGGCTGGTTCGGTCGACCTCGTGTTCGCCGATCCGCCCTACAATCTCCAGCTCAAGGGCGATCTCAAGCGCCCCGACGAATCCCATGTCGATGCCGTCGACGACGACTGGGACAAGTTCGATTCGTTTTCCGCCTATGACGATTTCACCCGCGCCTGGCTGCTTGCCGCCCGCCGCGCGATGAAGCCGTCGGCGACGATCTGGGTGATCGGCTCCTATCACAACATCTTCCGCGTCGGCGCGATCATGCAGGATCTCGGCTTCTGGCTCCTGAACGACATCGTCTGGCGCAAGACCAACCCGATGCCGAATTTCCGCGGCCGCCGCTTCACCAACGCGCACGAAACGATGATCTGGGCTGCGCGCGACGAAAAAGCCAAGGGCTACACGTTCAACTACGAGGCGCTGAAAGCCGCCAACGAGGACGTGCAGGCACGCTCCGACTGGCTGATCCCGCTGTGCACCGGCGAGGAGCGCCTCAAGGGTGCCGACGGCAAGAAAGTGCATCCGACGCAGAAGCCGGAAGGCCTGCTCGCACGCGTGCTGCTGTCCTCGTCCAAGCCCGGCGATCTCGTGATCGATCCCTTTAACGGCACCGGCACCACCGGCGCGGTCGCAAAGCGCCTCGGCCGCTCCTATATCGGCTTCGAGCGCGACAAGACCTATGCCAAGGCGGCGGAAGCGCGCATCGCCGCGGTCGAGCCGCTGCCGGAAGCGAGCCTCGCTCCGTTCATGACCGCGCGCGAAGCGCCTCGCGTCGCGTTCTCCGAGCTGATCGAACGCGGCATGATCATGCCCGGCACCAAACTGTTCGACGCCAAAAAGAAGCTCGGCGCCCTGGTGCGCGCCGACGGCGCGATCATGCTGGGCGACAAGGTCGGCTCGATCCACCGCATGGGCGCCGTGGCGCAAGGCGCGCAAGCCTGCAACGGCTGGACCTTCTGGCATGTCGAGACCAAGAAGGGTCTCAAGCTGATCGACGAGCTGCGTGCGGAGATCCGCGCCGGCATGGCGGCGGAATAGCCCCAGCGCTCGAACCTCGTAGGGTGGGCAAAGCGAAGCGTGCCCACGTCCTGCCCAATCGATGCGAAGACGTGGGCACGGCGTAAGAGTGCCTTTGCCCACCCTACGCACCTTGAATGAGGCCAGAGGCAGGACTAGATTTCGCCGATCAGCCCGTCCTGACCGGGTGGCTCCCATGCGACGACAGTCCGAGACCTTGCTGCTGGTGCCGCTGCTGCCGATCTTCCTGCTCGGCATGTTTCCGATGTTCCTGATCGCGCTCTTGGGCTTCTTCGGCCTCGCCCTGTTCGGCGTGCTCGTGATCTGCGTCGGGCTCGCCAGCAGCAACGAGGCGCACGACAATTTCAATCACGACGTCATCGTGCACGGCTATGCGCGCGGATCGGAGCGCAAGGCGCGCGCCTCCGACATGCATCTCGCCACGCGACTCGGGCTGCGGCTGGAAGCGGTCGGTGCGGCGATGATCGTCATCGCCCTTCTTGGCTTGCTCTTTTTCAGTTGAGCGCTCGACCGGCCAATCTGTCGGACGCATCCATCAGCGCGGCCGCATAGGATGGGTCCGTTGACGACGGGCTGGGCAAGATCGCGCGGGCCTTGTTGTCGAACATGGCGCCGCTGCGGCCGTCGAGATCGGGCGTCACCAATAACGGCACCAACCGCGCGGCATACGCGTCCGGCGCGACCATCATGAAGCTGGTCAGCCATTCGATCACAGCGACAAGCGTGCGCGACCCCAGGAGATTGGCGCGAATGCCGGTCTTCACGAAGCCGGGATTGAGGCCGAAGACATCGACGTCGGCGAAGCGCTTGGCCGCCTGCAGAACCAGCACTTCGTTTCCGGCCACCGTATTCGAGTGTGCAGCGAACCGTTTGTAGCTCAATTCGGAATTCAGGTCGTCCACGTCCGCCTTCTGCTCCGTGCCCGGGAAGCCCATGACGAAGATCCGGGGCCTGCAAGTGGCCGAGACCCGGTCCTGTCCGAGACGAGGAGCGATCTCGTTCAGAATGACAAAGCGGCTCAAATAGCTGACGGCGAGATCACGTTCGATGCCCTCCAGAGTCACCTCGCGCCTGGGCCCCGCCATGATGCCGGTGGTGAAGACGACGATGTCGAGTGTCGCGGCAGGCAGTTCGCGGCCGATCCGCCGGGCTTCCCGCATCAGGCTCAAATCGGCCTTCATGAACGCGATGCGCGGCACGTTCTGGTCGCGGAAAGTCTGACCGACGACGAGGACACGCGCCCCTTTGGCGGCGAGTTGATGGCTGAGCGCCCGGCCGATCCCGCCGGTGCCGCCGATCACCGTCACATTCAGTCCGGCGAGCTCGAGGTTTTCGAGCGCCGGAAGACTTAAGTTCAGCTTCTTGTCCAATTCGATGCGTTTCACGGCGGATTGCTCTTCGATGTTTGACGAAGAACAGATGGACCTTCCATTGAGTGGAATAAATGCCGTAAAATGGAACTGATTGATCCGCAGGCGGGATAATACCATGGCGTTGCTGAACGATATGGCGCTCTTCGTGGAAGTGGCGAAGGCCCGCAGCTTCCGTACGGCCGCCAAGACCCTCGACATCCCCAATTCGACCCTGTCCCGCCGGATTGCGCTTCTCGAGAAGGAGATCGGGCTGCGCCTGTTGAACCGGACGACCCGCCGGATCGAATTGACCGAAGCAGGCGAGATCTACTTCGGGCGCTGCAAACGCATCGTCGACGAAGCACGCCTCGCGCACGAGCAACTGGGCGAGATGCTGGCGCAGCCGAGCGGACTGCTGCGCGTCTCGCTGCCGGTCGACTTCGCCAACACCTATCTGGCACCGCTGATCGCCGAATTCGCGCGGCGGTATCCCGACATCGATTTCGAATTCGACCTCGGGCCGCGGCGCGTCGATCTGATATCCGAGCCTTTCGATCTGGCAATCCGCGTCGGCGAATCCGAGCCGTCCCACATGATCGCGCGGTCGCTTGCGCGTTTTTCAGCCCATCTCTACGCCTCTCCACGCTATCTCGACGTCAACGGCGAACCGAATGAACCAGCGGACCTCGTCCGCCATCAATGCCTTTCGATGATGAAGCTGAGTGTCTGGACGTTGCATAGCGGGACGCAAACGATGGAGACCGAGGTCGGCGGCCGTTTCCGGCTCAACAATGTCGGGATGATCCGCCGCCTCGCAACGCTCGACATGGGCATCGCCTTTGTACCGCAGGAAATCGTGGCCGACGAACTGGCGGACGGACGGCTGCGCCGCATCATGCCGCAATGGCAGGGCTCGCCCGTAACCGTCTACGCGGTGACCGAGACGCGCCTGCTGCCAGCCAAGACGCAGCGCTTCATCGAATTCCTGCGGGAACGGCTCAGCCGGACCTGATCCGCCATTACGGCGGCGATCGGCCTTTGTTACGCCGGCTGATCTGCGCGCTGCGCAGATACCGCCCGGCAAACTCGCTGGTTGCTCTCTCCGACGAGGTTCAGGCAAGACAAGGCCGCAGGCGGCAATGACGCTGCGTTCGCTTTCGGCAAGAAACCTGGGGAGATGTGTGATGCTCAAATTCTATTTCAACGGATCGCCGAACCCGACCAAGGTCGCTCTTTACCTGGAAGAGGCCGGCCTGCCCTTCGAGCCGGTCAAGATCGACACCCGCAAGGGCGAGCAGTTCACGCCGGACTATCTGAAGATCAATCCGAACGCCAAGGTGCCGGCGATCGACGATGGCGGCACGATCGTGTTCGACTCGAACGCCATCCTGCTCTACCTCGCCGAGAAGACCGGCAAGTTCCTGCCCGCCGCCAATGTGCGCGGCGAGACGCTGTCATGGCTGATGTTCATTGCCACCGGCGTCGGGCCGTATTCGGGCCAGGCCGTGCACTTCAAGCATTTTGCGCCGAAGGACCAGAGCCACGATTACGCCCATAACCGCTATCAGTACGAGACCGATCGCCACTACAAGATTCTCGACGCGCACCTCCAAGATCGCAAATACATGGTTGGCGACAGCTATTCGATCGTCGACATGGCGCTGTGGGGCTGGGCGCGGATGGTGCCGTTCAAGCTCGGCGACGACGCCTTTGCGCGATACCCGAACGTGAAGCGGCTGGTGGACGAGATCTCGGCGCGGCCTGCAGCTAGCCGCGCGATCGCTCTGAAAGACAAGTTCACCTTCAAGGCCGAGATGGACGACGAAGCGCGTGCCAACATGTTCAAGCACATGACGACCAAGGTCGCCTGATCGCACCTGCCGCGATTTAAAGGCCACGCGCATGCGCGTGGCCTTTTGCTTTTATGCGGCGTGGACCGAGTTCAGGAATTTGGCGACTTCCTGCTTCAAGCGATTGCTGTCCGACGACAGCGAGCGCGCCGCCGAGAGCACTTGCGAGGAGGCCGAGCCGGTCTCGGAGGCGCCCCGCTGGACGTCGCCGATATTGGTCGAGACGCGCTGCGTGCCATGGGCCGCCTGCTGGACGTTGCGGGAGATGTCCTGCGTCGCCGCGCCCTGCTGTTCCACGGCCGCCGCAACCGCCGACGAGATTTCCGACAACCGTTCGATGGTGCCGCTGATCTCCCTGATGGAGCCGACCGACTCCTCCGTCGCGGCCTGGATGCCGGAGACTTGCTGGGCGATCTCGCCCGTGGCCTTCGCGGTCTGCTCGGCCAGCGCCTTGACTTCGGAGGCGACGACGGCGAAGCCGCGACCGGCCTCGCCCGCGCGCGCGGCCTCGATGGTGGCGTTGAGCGCCAGGAGGTTGGTCTGGCCGGCGATCGTGCTGATCAGCTCGACCACGTCGCCGATCCGAGCCGCCGCCTTGGACAGCTCGCCGACGCGCTCGTTGGTCCTGCTCGCCTGGCCGACCGCTTCGCTGGCGATGCGGGCGGATTCCTGCACCTGGCGGGCGATCTCCGTCACCGAGGAGGATAGCTCTTCGGTCGCCGAGGCAACGGCTTGCACGTTGGCCGAGGCCTCCTGTGACGCCGACGCCACCTCGGTCGACAGATCCTGCGCGCGCGTCGCGGTCGCCGTCAGCGTGCCGGCGGAAGCCTCCAGCTCGCTCGATGCCGACGACACGGTATCGACGATCTCGCCGACCGCCTGCTCGAACTGGTCGGCAAGCCTGACCATATCCGCCTTGCGGCTCTCGGCCTGCCGCGCTTCGGTCTCGCTCTGCTCATGGCGCAGGCGCTCGGTGTCGAGCATGTTGGTCTTGAACACCTCGATCGCCTTGGCCATGTCGCCGATCTCATCGGTCTTGCCGCGCCCGGGGATCTCGACCGCGAGATTGCCGCCGGCCAGCAGCCCCATCGCACGCGTCATCGAGGTCAGGGGACCGACGATGCTGCGGGCGATCAGGAAGGCCACGATCAGCCCGAACAAGGTGGCAAGGCCGCCCGCGACCTCCTGCACGGTCGTCGTGCCGTCAATCACGGCTTCGGCCCGGCTGCGCGACTCCTTATAGTCCTGCTTCAGGGTACCTTCCGCGGCCTTGAGCTTGGCGATGCTCTCGACGATGAGGGGCGCGAGGTTCTTGTGGTAGATCTCGTCGGCCTGGAGCATCGCCGCCGACGTCGTCTCGAACGCGGATTTGTAGATTCCGAGCGAGGTCTTCACCGGCGCGAGCGTGGCGCGCAATTCGGTTGCCTGCGGGCTCTTTTCCAGCGCCGAAAGCCGCTGCGACGCCCTGTCCACATTGGTCCTGAAGTTGGCGGGCCCCTTGGTGTCGCGCAGGGCCAGGAAACGCCAATTCGCGATTTGAACGAGAAGCAGCCTGGATTCGAGGTCCGCGACCAGGGCCGCGGTGTCTTCGTCGACAGCCGCGCGCGCCACGTCGGTCAGCTTGCCCATCTTGACGGTCAGCTCGTCGCCGCTCGGCAGCAGCGTCGCCTTGCCGGTTCTCGCCTCGTTGACGGCGTCGCCGAGATTGTCACGCAGGCTTCGCATCTTGGCGATGTCGGCGATCAGATCATTGTAGAGCTTCCGCCGCTCTTCGGAGAGCGTCCCCTGCGCCCCGACCTTCAACAGCTCGGTCGCCGCGGTCTCCCGCTCTGCGGCCTCCTTCATTGCGGGCTCGTTGGCGTCGTAGATGTATCGCAGATTGGCCCGCTGGATCGCCTGAAGATGGGTCGATATCTCCAGCACCCGCGCGGTGCTGTCCGAAAGTGCGGATTGTCTTCCGACCTGATCCTGCACGGCCCGCAAATTCCAGACGGCGACCACCGCCATCACGAGACCAACCGCCACCAAGGCCATGAAACCTGCGTACAGGCGTCCCCTGATCCGCAAACGAAAACTCGGCATTCCCACTGTCCACCCAGATGTATGTGAATTCGGGCAGACGAACGACTCCGGCGATCGTCACGGCCACCCCGGCAGCCGCGAGTCGCCTTTCGACACTCACGCTGCACTGCGACACAATGAGGGACACTCGTTAATTGAACCTTCCGATTCTTCGCGCATGTGTGCGCAGGCCAGCACATGACCTGCTGATTTTATCGGCAGCTCCGCAGGGTTTCGGCGCAAGGCGTGCAGCCGCATGCACAGCGCTGCAGGGGTGCCCGGATGCATGCTTCAGGTGTTGGCCTGCTGCAATTTGCCGCCCTGCACCCCCGCACTATTTTCACCGGATGGGCTTCCTCAGTTCGTACGCGATCTCCGACCGTGTCATGCCGCAGTCTTGAAGCTCCCGATCGCTCATGGCGGCGAGCTGACACCGGGCGCGGGATCGTTCGCGCCTGATATGGACGATCTCAGCCAACCTGCGCCAGATCGACACCACCATCGCCGGCCGGGGCGTACGGCACCGGTCGGCGGGCGCGATCATACTCGTTCCGGTCAGCTCGCGGCCCTCACCGGCGTCTGCGGAAACGGCCCAAGCGCTTTCTCGGTCAGGATCGAGTCGCAATATTCCCGGATCTCCTTGATCTTCCCGTCCTCGATCCGGAAGACCAGGCAATAATCGTTGTCGTAGCGCACGCCCTCGGGCGTGACGTTGTCGCCCTTGGCTTCGACCACGACGATGTCGCCGTCGGCGATGAAGCGGTGGGCGACGGTGCGCGTCCGGTCACGAAGGCGGCTCCGCACATAGCCGTGCAGATCGTTGAGGATCGATTCCTTGCCCGAAAAGGTGCGCGACCAGGAATATTGCCCGGTCACGACCCATCTGGCATCTTCGGCAAGGCTTGCGGCGAACAGGGAACGATCGCGCACGGCCGGATCGGGATTGGCGGCGGCGGCGAAGATATCCTGCATCAGTTTCTTGTTGGCGCTCGCGCTCATGGCGGCATCTCCTTTTGGTGGCAACACGCAGACCATCGCGCCACGAAGAGAATTCTTCAAATCGATAGCCGGTATGATATCTATTCACCCCATGAATTTGAATTCGCTCGATCTCAATCTATTGACCGCGCTCGACGCACTGCTGCGCGAGGCCAATGTCAGCCGCGCCGCAATGCGGATCGGGCTGTCGCAGCCGGCCGCGAGCCACGCGCTCCAGCGCCTGCGCGACATTTTTGGCGATCCGCTGCTGGTGCGCACCGGCGCGCGGATGGAGCTGACGCCGCGGGCACAGGCGCTGCGCGCGCCGCTTGCGCAGGCACTGGACCAGGTGCGCGGGCTGTTCGTGCCCGACGATTTCGACGCCGCGCGCAGCGAGCGGCCATTCCGCCTGATGATGCCGGATCTCGCCGTCGAGCTGTTGATGCCGCCCTTGATGGAAAAGGTGACGCGGGCCGCGCCCAATGTCCGCATCGACATCGTGCCGTGGCGGGGACCCGCGATCTTCCACGCCGAATTCGCCCGCACCATCGATCTCGTGATCTCGATCGGCAACGCCTTCAAAGGCTTTCACCGCCAGTTGCTCTATACCGACAGCGATGCGCTGGCGGTGCGGCGCGGCCATCCCATGGGAGCGAAACTGAAGCGGCGCGAGGCGTTTCTCGCCGCACGCCATGTCGGCGTGATCATCCGCGGCAACGCTGAGGACCTGATCGACACCTGGCTGCTCACCAAGGGCATCGAGCGGCATATTTCGCTGGTCGTGTCAGGCTATCTCGAAGCGCTGCACGTCGCCGCCCGCACCGATCTCGTCGCCTTCGTGCCGCGCCGCCTGATCGCGGCGCTGTCGAAGCAGCTCGGCCTGGTCGCGGTGGCGCCACCGCTCGATCCCGGGATCGACGAGCAGTTCATGTTCTACCCGACGCGGGCGCAGATGGACCCCGGCTCGATCTGGCTGAGAAGGCTGATGCTGGAGACGGGACGGGAGCTGGAGCAAGCCAAGCGCAAACTGCCGTAGGGTGGGCAAAGCGGAGCGTGCCCACCATCCCGTCGTCGTCTGGAGAGATGGTGGGCACGGCGCTTTGCGCCTTTGCCCACCCTACGAGAGCTGCAAGAGCCTCACGCCTTCTGCGCGTCCATCACCTTGCGCACGGCGGGCCGATCGGACATGCGCTTAAAATGGTCGGCGATCTTCGGCGTGGCGCTGATGTCGACGCTGTCGCCTTCGAGCCAGGTCGAGAGCGTGTAAAGATAGGGGTCGCAGATCGTGAACTGATCGCCCATCACCCAAGGCCCTTTGAACATCTTCTGCTCCATCAGCGAGAAGCAGGCGCCCATGGTCTGCGGGACCTTCGCCTTCATATCGGCGAACGAGCTCTCCTGCGTCGCCCAGCGCGCGCCGCGCATCTTGTGGGCGTGGTTGATGTGCACGGTCGAGCAGAGGTACGAGTTGAACGACTGCACCTGGGCGAAGTCGAAGGGATCGTCGAGCGGCGCGAGCTTCGCCTTGGGGAAGGTCTGCGCGAGATAGGCCAGCATCGCCGGCGTCTCGGTCAGCACGCCGCGATCGGTCACCAGCGCGGGCACGCGGCCCTTCGGGTTGATAGCGAGATAATCCTGGCTGTTCTGCTGGTTGTCCTTGAAGCTCAGCCGTTCGGCCGTGTAGTCGGCGCCGGCCTCTTCCAGCGTGATGTAGGTGGCGAGCGCGCAGGTGCCGGTGGCGTAGTAGAGCTTGAGCATGTCGGACCTCATGGGAAAGCCGGAAATTAACGGTTGTCGGCCTTCCGGTCTATAGCACGACTTTCTCCTTCGCAGTTGCCCACCGCCGCCCGCCTGTGCCAAGACGCCTGCAATCGGAGGGGTTTTGTCATGACCGTACTCATCGCCGGTGGCGGCATCGGCGGGCTGACGCTTGCGCTCAGCCTGCACGGAATCGGCGTTCCCGTAAAAGTGTTCGAGAGCGTGGCCGCGTTGAAGCCGCTCGGCGTCGGCATCAACGTGCTGCCGCATGCGGTGCGCGAGCTGATCGAGCTCGGACTGATGGACAAGCTGGATGCCAGCGGCGTGCGGACGGCCGAGCTCGCCTATTTCTCCAAGCACGGCAAGCCGATCTGGAGCGAGCCGCGCGGGCTCGAGGCCGGCTACAAATGGCCGCAATTCTCGATCCATCGCGGCACGCTGCAGCAGCTGCTGCTCGACACCGCGATCGAGCGGCTCGGCCGCGAGAATATCTTGACCAGCCACCATCTGACCGGCTGGACCGAGACGGCAGGTGGCGTGCGCGCCGATTTCATCGACAGGGCGACCGGCAAGGCCGCCGGGACCTACGACGGCGCGATCATGATCGCCGCCGACGGCATCCATTCCGCCGCGCGAGAAAAGCTCTACCCCAATGAGGGCCCGCCGATCTGGAACGGCCGCATCCTCTGGCGCGGCGTCACGCCTGCAAAGGCCTTCCTCAGCGGCCGCACCATGATCATGGCGGGGCACGAGATCCTGAAATTCGTCTGCTATCCGATTTCGAAAGAGCCGGACGCCGCGGGCAATCATCTGATCAACTGGGTGGCCGAGCGGCACATGCCGCCGACCTATCAGTGGCGGCGCGAGGACTATAACCGCACCGCGCGGCTGGAAGAGTTTCTGCCCTGGTTCGAGAGCTGGCAGTTCGACTGGCTCGACGTGCCGGGCCTGATCAGGAACTGCCCGCACGCCTATGAATATCCGCTGGTCGACCGCGATCCGGTGTCGCAATGGACCTTCGGCAAGGTCACGCTGATGGGCGATGCCGCCCATCCGATGTACCCGATCGGCTCGAACGGCGCCTCGCAGGCGATCCTCGATGCCCGCACCATCACCCGCGAGATCCTGGCGCACGGCCCGACGAGTGCGGCGCTGCTGGCCTATGAAGCCGAACGAAGGCCGGCGACCACCGACCTCGTCCTGCTCAACCGCAAGAACGGCCCCGAGCAGGTGATGCAGCTCGTCGAGGAGCGCGCCCCCGACGGCTTTGAGGTCGTCACCGACGTGCTGTCGCAAAAGGAGCTGGAGGATATCGCCGCGAACTACAAGCGGGTGGCGGGATTCCAGGTCGAGGCGCTGAATGCGAAGCCGCCGATTGTCAGCAGGGATGCGAAGCGCGCGAGCGCCTGAAGGCGGGGCGGTAAGAGTTGTCCAACCGCCCCGCGTCCGTCACGGCCCATCAATATCCATACTGTCCGGAACACACCCAATTGCCGTAGGCATCGTAGCAACGGTTGTTGTAGTAGCCGTATGCACCTGCCGCCGCCGCTCCGACTCCTACTGCCGCGGCTCCGTATGCGGCTCCCCGGTAGACGCCTCTACGCGCCGCAGTACGTGCTACGGGGTAGCCTGCTATCGGCCGGGAGACGTGAGCGCGGCCGCCGTAGCGACCCGCGTGAACGGCACCGCCTCTGTAGTGCGCGCCTCCTCCGTGAAATCCCCCTCCCCGATAGCCGCCACCTCCTCCGCGGCCGCCGCGGGCGAGTGCGTCATCGGGAACAAGGCTTGCGCCGACAAGAGCGGCTGCGGCCAAGCCAACCAGAGCATATCGAAACATGGGCGTCCTCCCGTCATTGGAGTGCCGGTTCTATCCGCAGGGTGATGCCGTCCACGGGACAGGCACTTGCGCCATCATTTGGCGCGCCCTGCATGTCCAATTGACCTAGATCAATGCCTGTCGGTTTCAATGACCCGGGATGCTCCTCGATAGGCGCGAATAACCGAGGCAGGCATCATGAAGTTCCGGGCGGGATTGCTTGCGGCCGCCATCTTGCTGGCCGAAATGCACGCAAGTCATGCGACGATACGGATCGCCGGCGATCGGGGCGGGTTAATCGACACCTACGTTGACCGATATGAGCGCCTGCGCACTTCCGGAGAGACCGTCATCATCGATGGACTTTGTGCCTCATCGTGCACCATCGTTCTCGGTGCAGTTGCCGCTGACAAGATCTGTGTGACCTCGAAGGCCGCTCTCGGCTTCCACGCTGCTTGGGATTTCGGTCGGAAGGGAAGGACGATTACCGACCCCGACGCCACCAATTACCTGTACTCCATGTATCCTGGGCCGGTGCAGCGTTGGATCGCGGCGCGCGGCGGGTTGAGGCCGCAACTCATCTTGCTGCGCGGCAAAGCACTACAGGCGCTGTATAAGCCTTGCGCGCAGCACTCCGCGACACGGCCCCGACGGTAACGACTACCGCACCACCCTCGCCGCCTCCAGCAGCCGCTCGCTCGCGCTCGCCGTCGCCAGCACCGTGCCGTCCTCCGCCATCAGCTTCGCTTCGACGAACGCAATGGTCTTGCCGAGCTGCCTTACCGTCGCCTCGCCGATGATCGGGCCGGGTTTGGCGGGCGCCAGAAAGTTCACGGTCATGCTGATCGTGGTGGTGTAGAGCCGGCCCTCGCTCATCACCAGCACCGCGGGCCCCATGGTGTCGTCGAGCATGGCCGAGAGCATGCCGCCCTGGATGAAGCCCGCCGGATTGCAGAACTCGGGCTTGCCCTCGAAGCCGAGCCTGATCCAGCCCTCCTCCGGACGCGCATCAAGCAGGCGCCATCCCAGCAGCTCGGCGCAAGGCGGCCTTGGAAAGTTGTCGAGCGCGGTCTTGATCATGCGAACCTCCGTTGCACCCACGGATAACGCAGGCCTGCTGCCAGCATGCTGTCAGCAGGATGGACGGCTAGAGGTCCAATCCATGCGCGATCACCTTGCGCATGACGTTGGGCAGCGCTTCGCCGGCAAGCGTCGCGATCGGCACCCAGCGCATGCCCTCGGGCGCGCGAGTGCGGGCTACAGCCTTCGCCGTGTAAACGACCACCTCCAGCGGGAAATGCGTGAAGACGTGGGTGACGACGCCCACCCTGCGCTGCCAACGCGACAGCCCCTTCAATTCCGGCGCCTGCTGCCTTGCCGTCGCGTCATCCTGGCCGGCGAGCCAGTCGGAGCCCGGCACCTCGGTCATGCCGCCGAGCAGGCCCTTTTCAGGCCGCGAGCGGACGAGCAGCTCCTCGCCGCGCGTGACGACGAAGGCCGCGCCACGGCGCAACATTCCACTCTTCTTCGGCGCCTTGCGCGGGAACGTTTCCTGCGTGCCCTGCAAGCGCGCAGTGCAATCCTCAGTGAAGGGGCATAGCGAGCAGGCCGGCTTCTTCGGCGTGCAGATCGTGGCACCGAGATCCATCAGCGCCTGCGCACTATCGCCCGCACGCGCGTCCGCGAGCAGCGTCGCCGCCAATTGCTGGATCCGCGGCTTTGCCTGCGGCAGTTCTTCTTCAACAGCGAAGAGCCGCGACACCACGCGCTCGATATTGCCGTCGACCGGCATGGTGCGGCGATCGAACGCGATCGCTGCGATCGCCGCCGCCGTATAGGGGCCGATGCCCGGCAACGCGCGCAGGCCCTCCTCCGTGTCGGGAAACACGCCACTATACTCGCGCGTCACCGCGACCGCACAGGCGTAGAGATTGCGCGCACGCGAATAGTATCCAAGCCCGGCCCACATCCGCAGCACGTCATCCTGCGCGGCACGCCCGAGCGCCGTGACATCAGGCCAGCGCGCCACGAACTTCTCGAAGTAAGGCCCGACCGCCTTCACCGTGGTCTGCTGGAGCATGATCTCCGACAGCCAGACGCGGTAAGGGTCCGACGTCTCGCCGGGCGCCGCCCGCCAGGGCAAGCGACGGCGGTGACGGTCGTACCATTGCAGAAGAGCGATCGGGCGCGACGAGGTCTCCGCCGGACCGGGTTCCGATTTCGCCTTCAGCGCGGATTTGGGGCTCATGCACCCACTGTAGCGACCTCACGCCGATCTCTCCACGTCATGCCCGCGCTCGTCGCGGGCATCCACGTCTTTCTTCGTGCTATAAGGGCTCATGTCCAAGCTCCGCCCCATGAAACCCGGTCCCATCAGCGCCAAGCCGCTGTCACTCCTGCTCGACCACGTCTTTGCCGAGGCCTATGCCAAGCAGGGTTTTGCGGCACGTGAGCTGGTGACGCGATGGGCGCAGATCGCCGGGCCGGAGATCGCGGCCCATGCCGAGCCACTGAAGATGCAATGGCCGCGGCCGGTCGAGGGCCAGCCGCAGGAGCCGGCGACCCTGGTGCTGCGGGTCGAGGGGCCGATGGCGCTGGAGATCCAGCATTCGGCGGATGTGATCCTGGAGCGGGTCAACCGCTTCTTCGGCTGGAGCGCGGTCGGCAAGCTGGCCTTCCGCCAAGCCCCCCTGTCGCGGGCTCGCCGGCCGGCCCGGCCCGGCCCGCCGGATCCCAAGAGCGTTGCCAAGGTGGCAGAGAGCCTGGGCGACATCGAAGACGAAGAATTGAAGACGGCGCTGGCGCGGCTCGGGGCCGCCATCAAGCGAAATTGAGCCTCATTCAGGGGCTAATCTGGACCCGTGCTTGCCGCTCGCCATTGCCTCAAACGACGTTTCAAGCTAGCGACAGGCCACCCGGGAACCCATGATACTCGGGCGAGACCACGCCAATTCGGGAGCCGACCTTGATCATCACCCGCCGCGCCTTCACCACGATGCTGTCGCTGACCGGGCTTGCCGCGATCGCGGGGCTCTCGCCGTTGCGGTTCATCTCCGAGGCGATGGCGCAGGCCGCCGCGGATGTCGCCAAGCCGGTGTCGCTGCCCGACATGGCGCTCGGCCCGAAGGACGCCGCCGTCACCATCACTGAATACGCCTCGATGACCTGCCCGCACTGCGCGGCGTTCAACGAGCAAGTGTTCCCGAAGATCAAGACGGAATACATCGACACCGGCAAGATCCGTTACGTCTTCCGCGAGTTCCCGCTCGACATCAAAGCCGCCGCCGGCTCGATGCTGTCGCGCTGCATCGCCAAGGACGACGGGCCGAAATACTTCGCCGTCACCGACATGCTGTTCCGCCAGCAGAACGACTGGGTGGTGAAGAACACCACCGAGACCCTGACGCGGATCGGCAAGCAGGCCGGCCTCACCCAGCAGCAGGTCGAGGCCTGCCTGAAGGACCAGGCGCTGCTCGACAAGATCGCCGCTGACCAGAAATATGCCAGCGACGTTCTGAAGGTGGATTCGACGCCGACCTTCTTCATCAACGGCGAGAAGATCAAGGGCGAGACCTCGTTCGAGGATTTCGCCAAGAAGATCAATCCGCTGCTGAAGAGCTGATTCGCTCGTCAAGATCCTGATTCGCATCTCGAAAGCCGTATCTTTCCCGGCATAAATCCCTTGGGAAAAGCGGCTTTGGCCGGTTGCCCTCGCGGCGCACCGCGGCCATTGTCCAGCCGCATGAGGCGCCTCGCGCGACTCGCCCGGATAGCGACATTGCCTTCCATGGTATTGTCCCGGCAGGGGGATTCGCGCCTGCCAACAGAGATGCGTGCCTATGAAAATCACCCGCCTGCGCCTTCACGGCTTCAAGTCCTTCGTTGAAGCCACGGACTTCGTCATCGAGCCCGGCCTGACCGGCGTGGTCGGACCCAACGGCTGCGGCAAGTCGAATCTCGTCGAGGCGCTGCGCTGGGCGATGGGCGAGACCTCGTACAAGAGCTTGCGCGCCGCCGACATGGACGCGGTGATCTTCGCCGGCTCCGGCAACCGCCCCGCGCGCAACCACGCCGAAGTGACGATGACGATCGACAATGCCGATCGCACCGCGCCGGCGGCGATGAACGACAGCCAGCTGCTCGAAATCTCGCGCCGCATCGAGCGCGAGGCCGGCTCGGTCTACCGCATCAACGGCCGCGACGTGCGCGCCCGCGACGTGCAGATCCTGTTCGCCGACGCCGCCACCGGCGCGCGTTCGCCTGCGCTCGTCCACCAGGGCAAGATCGGCGAGATCATCCAGGCCAAGCCCGAGCAGCGCCGCCGCGTGCTGGAAGATGCTGCCGGCGTCGCCGGCCTGCATGCCCGCCGCCACGAGGCCGAGCTGCGGCTGAAGGCGGCCGAAACCAACCTCACCCGCGTCGAGGACGTGATCGGCCAGCTTGCAGGGCAGATGGAAGGCCTGAAGAAGCAGGCCCGTCAGGCCGTGCGCTATCGCGAGGTCGCGGCCAAGGTCCGCAAGGCCGAAGCCACGCTGTTCCACCTGCGCTGGATCGGCGCCCATGCCGACGTCAACGAATCCGGCCAGACCCATGATCTCGCCGTCCGCGAGATGGCCGAGCGCACCCAGCACCAGGCCGAAGCCGCCCGCATTCAGGCCATCCGCGCCGCCGAAATGCCGGCGCTGCGCGATGCCGAAGCGCGCGCCGCGGCCGGGCTCCAGCGCCTGACCAATGCCCGCGAATTGCTCGATCGCGAGGAAGAGCGCGCCAAGGAGCGCGTCGCCGAGCTCGAGCGCCGTCTTGCGCAATTCGAAGGCGACATTTCCCGTGCTCAGCAACAAACCATGGACGCCGACGTCGCGCTGCAGCGGCTCGACACCGAAGATGCCGAGCTGAAGGAAGAGATCAAGTCGCGCGTCGAGAAACGCTCCGGTGTCGACGAGCGCGTCGGCGAAGCCGAGGCGGTGCTGACCGAAACCGAGCAGCAGTTCGCCGAGCTCACCACCGCGCTCGCCGACCTCACCGCCAAGCGCAACCAGTTAGAGGCCAACGTCCGCACCCACCGCGACAAGCTCGCCCGTCTCGACCAGGAGATCGCGAACGTCACCGCGGAAGAGCAGAAGCTCGCCGCGGAGACCGGCGGCTTCGGCGACCTCGACGAGCTGACCGCGACGGTCGAGACCGCCGAGCAGACACTGGCGGCTTCCGAAGCCGCCGCGCAGGCGAGCGAAACCGCACACGTCGCCGCCCGCCAGACGCTGGAATCCTCGCGCTCGCCGCTGGTCGAGGCCGACAAGCGCGTGCAGCGGCTCGACACCGAGGCTCGCACGATCTCCAAGATCGTCAACGGCGAGACCAAGAATCTGTGGCCGCCGATCATCGACGGCATCACCGTCGACAAGGGCTTTGAAAAGGCAATTGGTGCCGCGCTCGGCGACGATCTCGACGCGCCGGTCGATCCGTCGGCACCGATGCGCTGGACCAATGCCGGCGTCACTGACGGCGATCCGGAACTGCCCGAAGGTGCCGTGCCGCTCGCCAACCACGTGCAGGCGCCGGCCGAGCTGAGCCGCCGCCTGGCTCAGATCGGCGTGGTGCCGCGCGAGCGCGGCGCCGAGCTGGTCTCGCAGCTCAAGACCGGCCAGCGGCTGGTGTCGCCCGAAGGCGACGTCTGGCGCTGGGACGGCTTTGTCGCCGCAGCCCACGCCCCGACCGGCGCCGCACGGCGCCTGGCCGAACGCGCCCGCCTCGTCGACATCGAGAACGAGCTGGAGCAGGCCCGCATCGATGCACAGATCAAGCGTCAGGCGCTGGAGAATGCCGAGTCCGAGCTGCAGATGGCCGCCAGCACCGAAGGCGCCAGCCGCGAAGCCTGGCGCGCCGCGCAGCGCGAGCTCAACGTCGCGCGTGAGCGCCATGCCACCGCCGAGCGCGAGATCAGCCGCCATGCCGCGCGCAAGGCGACGCTGTCGGAAGCGCACAGCCGTCTCGCCGCCGACCGCGCCGAGGCCGAAGCCGCCTACGAATACGCCGAGGCCGGCATCAGCGAGCTGCCGTCGAGCGAGGACACCGAGACCCGTCTCGCCGCCGTCCGCAGCGACATCGAAGGCCATCGCCGCATGGCCGCCCAGGTCCGCGCCGAGGCGCAGGCGCTGGCGCGCGAGGCCGAGCTTGCCGACCGCCGCGTGCAGGCGATCCTCGCCGAGCGCACCGAGTGGCAGAACCGCAAGGAGAGCGCGGCCTCCCACATCGACACCATCCAGGCCCGCATCGCCGAACTCACGATCGAGCGCAGCGAACTCGAGAACGCGCCGGCCGTGTTCGCGGAGAAGCGCAGCGCGCTGATCACCGAGATCGAATATGCGGAAAACGACCGCCGCATGGCCGCCGACGCGCTCGCCACGGCGGAAAGCGCAATGGCGGAGACCGATCGCGTCGCGAAATTAACCCTCGAGGCGCTCTCCAGCTCCCGCGAGGCCACCGCCCGCGCCGAGGAGCGCATGGAAGGCGCGCGGCGCCGGCTCGAGGACATCGAGCGCGAGATCCGCGACATGCTGGAAGTCGAGCCGCAGGCCGTCGCCGGCCTCGCCGAGATCGAGCCGGGCGCAGAGCTGCCGCCGCTGCACGACATCGAGGAAGACCTCGAAAAGATGCGCCGCGACCGCGAGCGTCTGGGTGCAGTCAATTTGCGCGCCGAGGAAGAGCTGCGCGAGGTCGAGACCCAGCACACCGGTCTGGTCACCGAGCGCGACGACCTGGTTGAGGCCATCAAGCGGCTGCGCCAGGGCATCCAGAGCCTCAACAAGGAGGCGCGCGAGCGGCTCCTGACCTCGTTCGAGGTCGTCAACAACCACTTCAAGCGTCTGTTCGTCGAGCTGTTCGGCGGCGGCGAGGCCGCGCTGCATCTGATCGAGAGCGACGACCCGCTCGAAGCCGGCCTCGAAATCATCGCCAAGCCGCCGGGCAAGAAGCCGCAGACGCTGTCGCTGCTCTCGGGTGGTGAACAGGCGCTGACCGCGATGGCGCTGATCTTCGCGGTGTTCCTCACCAACCCCTCGCCGATCTGCGTGCTGGACGAAGTCGACGCACCGCTCGACGACCACAACGTCGAACGGTACTGCAACCTGCTGCACGAAATGACCGGCTCGACCGACACGCGCTTCATCATCATCACGCACAATCCGATCACGATGGCGCGGATGAACCGCCTGTTCGGCGTCACCATGGCCGAGCGCGGCGTCTCGCAACTGGTGTCGGTGAGCCTGGCAGAGGCGGTGGACATTCTCGACCAGAACGTGGCGTGATACGGCTGGCCCAGGAATGACGGTGGGCGGATATGATCTCGCCCACCCTCCCCGCTGAACTCAAGGCCGCCCTCGACGGCAAGCTGCAGGGCTTCTCGCGCACCGACGCGGCACAGCGCTCGCAGAAAATCTCGACCACCTATCGCGCCGGCGGCGGCTCCGGCACGATCAAGTCGGACGCCGATGCGCTTGCCTATGCGCTGGCGCGCATGCCGGCGACCTACGCGGCAGTGGCTGCAAGCCTGAATGCGCTGACCGAAATCGCGCCGAACCTAGCCCCGGAAACGCTGCTCGACGTCGGCGCCGGCCCGGGCACCGCGAGCTGGGCCGCAGCAGAAGCGTTCCCGTCGCTGCAGGATTTCACGCTGCTCGACGCCAATGCCACCCTGAGCCGGCTGGCGCTCGAGCTGGCGCGCGACAGCTCGCGGCTGGCGGAGTGCCGCTATCTGCCGGGCGATGCCGGCGGCAACCTCAAAGAGGTCTCGCAAGCAGATCTCGTCGTCGCCAGCTACGTCATCGGCGAGCTCGGTGAGGCCGATCAACGCAAGCTCACCGCGGCCATGTGGGCGAAGGCGCGCCACGCGCTGGTCGTGATCGAGCCCGGCACGCCCGCCGGCACCGCGCGCATCCTCGCGCTGCGTCAGCAGTTGATCGCAGCCGGCGCCTTCGTCGCGGCGCCCTGCCCGCACGAAAAGCCGTGCCCGCTCGCAGCGCCCGATTGGTGCCATTTCTCGCAGCGCCTGCCGCGCTCGCAGGCGCACCGCCAGATCAAGGGCGCCGAGGTGCCGTTCGAGGACGAGCGCTTCATCTACGTCGCCCTGACCCGCACGCCGCCGGAAAGCCGCGCCGCGCGCGTGCTGGCCCCGCCGGATATCGGCAAGGCCGAGATCGCGGCAAAGCTCTGCACCGAGGGCGGCGTCACCGTCACCAAGGTCCCGCGGCGCGACAAGGCCGCCTATGCAAACGCCCGGCGCTGGCGTTGGGGCGATGCGGTCATTGCCGAAAGTTAACCTCGTTCAGGGCATTCGCCTTGAACGTGGATGGTTCCTCATTCGACCAAGTCTTACCTCCCTTCTGCGCCGGGCTCTCGCTTCGCGCCAATTTGGTCTAGGCTGCGCCCAGCTTCTTCCCCCATCAGGAGTTCTCCATGTCGACCGGCTGGATCGTTCTCGGCGTCATCGTCGTCCTCGTGCTGTTCGCCTTCAGCGCCTACAACCGCCTGGTGGCGCTGAGCCAGCGGGTCGGCCAGGCCTTTGCCGACATCGACGTGCAGCTCAAGCAGCGCCACGACCTGATCCCGAACCTGGTCGAGACGGTGAAGGGCTACGCCTCTCATGAGCGCGGCACGCTCGACGACGTCATCAAGGCGCGCAATTCGGCGATGTCGGCGCAGGGGCCGGCGCAGGTGTCCGCCGCCGAGAACCAGCTCTCCGGCGCGCTCGGCCGGCTGATCGCGCTGTCGGAGGCCTATCCCGACCTCAAGGCCAACGCCAACTTCCAGCAGCTCGCATCCGAGCTCTCCGACCTCGAGAACAAGATCGCGGCGAGCCGTCGTTTCTTCAACAGCGCGGTCCAGGAATACAACACCGGCATCCAGCAGATGCCGGCCGCTCTGTTCGCCGGCATGTTCGGCTTCACCAGGAAGGACTTCTTCGATCTCGGCGCCAGCCGCACTGAGGTCGAGGCTGCGCCACAGGTGAAGTTCTAAAGTCGAGCCGATAGGCCGGCAGGGCAGCGCGTCATGGCCGCGTATGGTCTCTACACGCACATCGCCTCGAACAAGTTTCGTTCGATGGTGCTGCTCGCCGGCCTGTTCGCGCTGGTCTATGTGCTGGTCTATGCCGGCGCGCTGGTCGCCGAGGTCGTTATCAACAGCAACGGCACGGTCGCCTATTATTTGAGCCGCGCCTTCCACGACCTCATCGTCGCCGCGCCGATCGCGACGGTGGTGGCGGCGGCCTGGGTCGTGATCGCCTATTTCTTCCACCAGTCGATGATCGACGCGGTGACCGGCGGCCACGACGTCACCCGGCAGGAGGAGCCGCGGCTCTACAATCTGCTCGAAAACCTCTGCATCTCGCGCGGCATCACGATGCCGAAGCTGAAGATCATGGACTCACCGGCGCTGAACGCGTTCGCGACCGGCCTCAATCCACGGCAATATTCGATCACCGTCACCACCGGCCTCCTCAGCGCGCTGAACGACAAGGAGATCGAGGCGGTGCTGGGCCACGAGCTGACCCACATCAAGAACGGCGACGTGCAGTTGATGGTGGTCGCCGTCATCATCGCCGGCGTGGTCGGCTTCTTCGGCGAGTTGTTCTTCCGCCTGTTCACCAATTTCAACTGGAGCTCCGGTGGCGGCTCATGGTCGTCGGGCTCCTCCTCGTCCTCGCGCTCGTCCTCGTCATCGAGCGACAGCAAGAGCTCCGGCGGCGGCGCGGTGATCGTGATCATCATCGCGGTCGTGCTGATCGTGGTGGCCTGGCTGTTGTCGCAGGTGGTCAAGCTCGCGCTGTCCCGCTCGCGCGAATTTCTCGCCGACGCCGGCTCGGTCGAGCTGACGAAAGACCCCGATGCCATGATCTCGGCGCTGCGCAAGATCGAGAACCGCGGTGAGCTGCCGGGTGCGACCTCGGCGGTGATGGAGCTCTGCGTCGACAATCCGCGCGAGGGCTTTGCCGATTTGTTCGCGACCCATCCCTCGGTGCAGTCCCGGGTCGACGCACTGGTCAAGTTTGCCGGCGGCCATGATCCCGGCCCGCTGCCCCCGCCCGATGACGAGACCGAAGAATCGGAGACGCAAGCCAAGCAGCAGGACACCCCGCCGGTGCCTCAGGGGCCGTGGAACGATGCAGGCGGATCGGTCAGCCCACCGCCCGTGCCTGTCCCCAGTCCTGCCGGAACCGCAGCCGGAAACCCGATCAATCCGATCGGTCCCTGGGGCCGCCACTCAGGGCGCGAATGACGCGAGCCGCGACCGGTTTCACAGCGATCGGGAAAAACCTCGGGAATTGCCGTAACTACATGCCGAGGAATTGAATTCTCCCTTGTTTCTGCCATGTTCGCGCCCAACAGCAGACTTGGGACATCCTTGGGACATCGATTTGGGGCCCGGCCGATTGCGACCTCGCGATCGGGGGCGCGCGTTAGGGGACAGCAATGGCAAAGCCGGCAGTGGTTGTGGTGGGCGCGGACAAGGGCGGGGTCGGCAAGACCACGGTGTCGCGCACCTTGCTCGATTATTTTTCCGCCAACAACGTGCCGACGCGCGCCTTCGACACGGAGTCCCCGCGCGGAACCCTGAAGCGCTTCCACCCTGACATCACCGAGATCGTCGACATGACGACCACGGCCGATCAGATGAAGATCTTCGACACGCTCAATGCGACGAGCCCGTCGGTGACCGTGATCGACGTCCGCGCCGGCCTGCTCTCGCCAGCGCTCGCCTCCTTGCGCGACATCGGTTTCCTCGACGCCGCCAAGGCCGGCCAGATCACCTTCGCGGTTTTCCACATCCTCGGCCCCTCGATCGCCTCACTCGACGAGATCGCGGAGACCGCCGGCTTCATGACCGGCGCGAAATATTTCCTGGTGAAGAACTTCATCAACGACACCCAGTTCTTCCAGTGGGACCAGGCCACCTATAATTCCTACTTCCACCGCATCAAGGACGCGACCGAGCTGACCATCCCCAAGCTCAACGAAATGGCCTATGAGCAGGTCGAGGTGTCCTCCGTTCCGTTCCTGAAATTCGTCGCCAACAAGGGCATGAACGACGACGCTGCGAACTATTCGTTCGTGCTGCGCGGCTATGTCCGGCATTGGCTGGCAAACGTCTGGAGCGAATTCGACCGGATCCGGCTGACCGACATCGTCGGTTCGAAACCCGTGACCCGCAACAGCGAAAAATAGTTGCGCAAGCCGGGCTGATACGGCTGGATTGGTCGCCAAGTTCGACTGATATAGCTGGCGATGCCCGCGACACCCGTCTACATCATCTGCTCGCCCCGCCCGCAGGTCGGCAAGACCCTGCTGGCGCGGCTTTTGAGCGAATTTCTCCTGCTCAAGAACGGCAATGTCGCGGCCTTCGACGTCAATCTGAAGGAGCCGTCGCTGCTCGACTATCTGCCGAAGATCACGGAAACCGCCGACGTGATCGACACCTACGGCAAGATGCAGCTGATGGACCGCGTCATTGTCGATGACGGCCTTGCCAAGGTGATCGACCTCGGCTTCCACGCCTTCGACGAGTTCTTCAAGATGGCCGACGAGATCGGCCTGCTGAAGGAAGCCGCGCGCCGCCACGTCGCACCACAGATCCTGTTCGTCGCCGACACCGACCGCGTCTCGACCCGCGCCCATGAGATGCTGCGCGGGCAGATCCCGCGGATGAATTTGATCACCGTGGACAATGAGCACGTCGTGCGCGGCGAGCTCCCGGCCGCGATGGCTGCCGGCCGGCTGTTCCACCTGCCCGCACTGCCCGGCTTCCTCAAGACCTATATCGACCGGCTGAACTTCTCCTTCACCGGCTATCTGCGCCAGGAGAAGGACGCCTCGACTGAGCTGCACCAATGGACCCGGCGCAATTACCTCGCCTTCCGGGAGCTCGAGCTCAGCCTGATCCTGCAACGGTCCTGAATATTTTACCCGGATAATATTGACGGCCGGCGGACCGCCAGCTATTGAGCTTGCGTCCCAGCGTCCCTCAGCAAGGCCTCACCGTGAGCATCGACCGAAAAGCAGCGATCGCCGCCTACAAGGAGCGGAAGACCATTGCGGGCATCTATGTGGTCCGCTGCGCGGCCTCAGGCGAGGCCTGGGTCGGCCAGGCGCCGAACCTCGAGACGATCCAGAACCGCATCTGGTTCTCGCTCCGCCAAGGCAACCACACCTGCCGCAGCCTCCAGGCCGCCTGGAACACGCACGGCGAAGCAGGCCTGGCGTTTGCCGAGTGCGAACGTCTGGAGGATGAGGAGACCGCCTATGTCAGGAATGCGCTCCTGAAGGAGCGTATGCTGCACTGGCGCGCCGAGCTGAAGGCCGAGGCGATCTAGAGCTCGGCGGTCTTCAATGCCCCTCGAACGTCATCAGCGTGCGCACGGGCACGTCCATCGCGCGCAGCTTGGCGGCGCCGCCGAGCTCGGGCAGGTCGATGATGAAGCAGGCGGCGACCACGTTGGCGCCGATCTGGCGCAGCAGCTTCACCGCGCCTTCCGCGGTGCCGCCGGTGGCGATGAGGTCGTCGACCAGGATCACGCGCTCGCCGGGCTGGATCGCATCGACATGCATCTCCATCTCGTCGATGCCGTATTCGAGCGAATAGGCAATGCGAACGGTGGTGTGCGGCAGCTTGCCCTTCTTGCGGATCGGCACGAAGCCGGCGGAGAGCTGATGCGCCACCGCGCCGCCGATGATGAAGCCGCGCGCTTCCATGCCGGCGACCTTGTCGATCTTGTTGCCGGCCCAGGGATTGACGAGCTCGTCGACCGCACGGCGAAACGCACGCGCGTCCGCGAGCAGGGTCGTGATGTCGCGGAACATGATCCCCGGTTTGGGATAGTCGACGATGGTGCGGACGCTCGCCTTCAAATCGTGGTCAAAGGTCATCGGTGCCTCTCAATCAACGCGCGCGTCCAGCCGGAACGCATTCTCGACAATCTTCAAGCCCACCTCGCCACTGAGCGACATCAGCGATTCCGGGTGGAATTGCACGCCGGCGACCGGCAGGGTCTTGTGCTCCAGCGCCATGGCGACGCCGTCCTCGGTGCTGGCGGTGACGGACAATACCTCCGGCATGCTGTCGCGCTCGACGAATAGCGAGTGATAGCGGCCGATGACGATCTCGTTCGGCAAATTGCGCATCAAGCGTCCGCCGCGCACATGCACCCGTGAGGGCCGGCCGTGGGCGGGATGCGTCAGTTGCCCGAGCTCGCCGCCAAAGTATTCGCCGATCGCCTGCACGCCCAAGCAGACGCCGAACACCGGCAGCTTCTTCTCCAGCGCTGCATCGATCGTCTTCTTGATTCCGAAATCCTCGGGCCGGCCGGGGCCGGGCGACAGCACCAGCAAATCCCACTTCCTCTGCTTGAGCATGTCGAGCGCATGGACATGGCGGACCACGGTGACGTCGGCGCCGACCTGGCGAAAATAGTCGGCGAGCATGTGCACGAAACTGTCGTCGTGGTCGATCAGCAGCACCTGCTTGCCCGAGCCGGTCGCATCAGGCGCAAAGGTCGAGAGCGGCTTCGGCGGATCGCCGCGCAGCGCCTGGAACAGGGCTGCGGCCTTGACCTGGCACTCGCGGTCTTCCGCGGCCGGATCGGAATCGAACAGGCAGGTGGCGCCGACGCGCACTTCGGCAAGACCATCCTTCATGCGGATGGTGCGGATGGTGAGACCGGTGTTGATGCTGCCGTCGAAATTCACCGCGCCGATCGCGCCGGCATACCAGCGCCGCGGCGAACGCTCGTGATCCTCGACGAACTGCATTGCCCAGAGCTTTGGCGCGCCCGTCACGGTCACCGCCCAGGCGTGGGTGAGGAAGGCGTCCAGCGCATCGAAACCGGGGCGCAGCATGCCCTCGACATGGTCGACGGTGTGGAACAGTTTTGAGTAGGTCTCGATCTGGCGACGCGCCAAGACCTTGATCGTTCCGGGCACGCAGACGCGCGCCTTGTCGTTGCGGTCGACGTCGGTGCACATGTTGAGCTCGAACTCGTCCTTCTCCGAGTTCAGGAGCTGACGGATCTGCTCGGCATCGCCGATCGCGTCTGTGCCGCGCGCGATCGTGCCAGAGATCGGGCAGGTCTCGACGCGGCGGCCGTCGGAGCGCACGAACATCTCCGGCGAAGCCGAGACGAGGAATTCGCCCTCGCCGAGATTCATCAGTGCGCCATAGGGCGACGGATTGATGACGCAGAGCCGCTGGAACACTTCGGCCGGCGAGCGGTCACAAGGCTCGGCGAAGAGTTGCCCCGGCACGGCCTCGAACAAATCGCCGCGCGCGAAGGCCGCGCGCGCGGTCTCGACGGTGGCCTGATATTCGCCGGGCGCATGGTCGGCAAAGCCCTGGCGCGGCGTCTTCAGATACGGGCTCTCGGCCGTCTCGTGCGGCAGGCCGGCGGTGGATTTGCCCTTCCAGGCGAAGTCGTAAGCGAGCACCACGCCGCGGCCGGTGGCGCGGTCATAGGCCAGCAGACGATCGGGCACATAGAGCACGATATCGCGCTGGTCGTTCTCGCGCGGACGCTTCTGCACGAGGTCCTCGATCTGGAACACGAGGTCGTAGGCGAAGGCGCCGAACAGGCCGAGCAGCCCGTCGTCATTGGCGGAGAAAGCGGCGACGAGATCGCGCACCAGCGACATCACGCTTGCACGCCGGGTGCGCTGGTCCTCTTCGATCGGCGCATCGCCGCGGATGATGTGGCCTGACAGCCGCGAAGCCGTCTTCTCGGAGATCACGACGCACGGTTCGCGCAGGACATCAGCGAGGAAGGCGATCAGCACCTGGCCGCGCCCGTTCAGCGCTTCAAGCTTGAAATTGACGCCAGTGGTCTCGAGCTTGAGCGGCGGATCAGAGAAGCCGAGGTCAAAACTCTCGTAGCGGCCGGGCACGGTCGTCCCCGAGGACAGCATCACGCCGCGGCGGCGGTCGAGCAGGTTGATGAGATCGTCGAGCCGGCTCGCACCGCCGGTAAACTGCTCGGCCACGCGCGTGATCGCAAGACCTGCGCGGGTCACATAGTCGCTTCTGGCCGGGAGGGCAAAGACTGTCCTGTTCATGTGGTCCTCTTACGAAACTTGCCGAGGGAACGCCACACAGGACAAACGATCAGGCCGCCGCACTGCGTGGCGACCTCTAGCGATTTTGAGAAATGAAATCGCACCGGCCACCTCGTTAGGAGGTGCGCCACCAAAGACGGGCTGGGCGGACGACGGTGCTCATGGGGGAACTATCATCATGGCGAGGGGGCGGCGTCAAGGGTGGGCCGGCCTGGCGTAGCTCGGATGGAACGCAGCGCAATCCGGGGTTCGTGCCACAAGGAAACAGGCCCCGGATTGCGCTGCGCTCCATCCGGGCTACAAAGTCAAAGGCCACACCGCTTCCAAAGGGCTGCCATCTCGGCATCGCTGGCAAACTCGCCGCGCTCGGCTTGATCGAGACCCTCGCGAACGGCCGCTTTATGCTCCTCCGGGATCACGAAGGCCTCGTGTTCTCGACGGCTTTCGTCTTCGGATCGATCTGACGCGGTCCCTACCCCAGATGCTTCCTAAAAAACTCCGTCGCCCGTCCCCAAGCGAGTTCGGCGGCTTCGCGGTCGTGCACGGCCTGGCGCTGTTCGTTGACGAAGGCGTGCTCCGCGTCATAGCGGAACAACTCCAGCGACTTGCCGGCAGCCTTCATGGCCGTTTCGAAGCCATTGACCAGCTCCGGCGTGCACCAATCGTCCTTGTTGGCGAAATGAGCCTGGAGCGGGATCTTGACGTCGGCGGGCTTGGCCGCCTGCTCCGGCGGGATGCCGTAGAACACGACGCCGGCAGCGAGCTCCGGGATCTTCGTCGCACCGATGATGGCGACGGCGCCGCCGAGGCAGAAGCCTGTCAGCCCGACCTTGGCGCCGTTGCGCGACAGATATTGCGTGGCGCCGCGCACGGTCTGCGTCGTCGCATCCATGAAGTCGAGCGAGTTCATCTCCTTGTTGGCGGAATCCGTGTCGTGATACGGCACCACCTTGCCCTTGTAGAGATCGGGCGCCAGCGCATCGAAACCGGCCAGCGCGAAGCGGTCGCAGAGGCCCTTGATCTGGTCCGACAGGCCCCACCATTCCTGGATCACGACCACACCCGGCGCGTTGCCGCGCGCGGCATTGGCGAGATAGCCCGAGGCATCCTTGCCGTCCGGGCGTTTGAAGGTGATGGCGGTTCCCATGGTGTCCTCCGATGAGTTTTGGGGGAGCGGTTGCGGTATCTTGGCGGCTGCGCGCGCGATAGGCAATCGCGCCGAACAACACACTCTCGTGCCCAACAAAAAAGCCCCCTTGCGGGGGCTTCTTCATTCTCGTCTCGCGCCGCTCAATGGGAGTCGGCCCAGACCTTCTTCTTGGTGAAGTACATCAGGCCGGCGAAGATGATCAGGAAGATGAACACCTGGAAGCCGAGGCGCTTGCGCGCTTCCATGTGCGGCTCGGCGGTCCACATCAGGAACGTGGTGACGTCCTTGGCGTATTGCGCGACCGTGGTCGGCGAGCCGTCGTCATAGGTCACCTGGCCGTCGCTGAGCGGCTTCGGCATCTTGATAGCATGACCCGGGAAGTACTTGTTGTAGTAGGAGCCCTCCGGGATGGTCACACCCTCGGGCACCTTCTCCTCAAAGCCCTGCAGCACCGCCGAGACGTAATCCGGGCCCTGCTCCTGGTACTGGGTGAAGAAGTCGACGATGAACATTGGGAAGCCGCGGCCGTAGGAGCGCGCCTTGGTGATCAGCGACAGGTCGGGCGGCGCCGCGCCGCCGTTCGCCGCACGGGCTGCCTGCTCGTTCGGGAATGGCGAGGGGAAGTAGTCCGCCGGCCGGCCGGAACGCTCGAACATGTCACCGGAATCGTTCGGACCGTCCTTGATCTTGTAGTCCGAGGCAAACGCCGCCGCCTGCGCCACCGAATAGCCCGGGCCGCCGGCTTCCGCGAGGTTGCGGAAGGCAATGTACGACAGGCCGTGACAGCTGGCGCAGACTTCCTTGTAGACCTTGAGGCCGCGCTGGAGCGCGCCACGGTCATACTTGCCGAAAGGGCCCGCGAACGACCATTTGTTGCCCGGCGGCTTGTCGCTGCCTTCGGAGGCGCGTGCGTCCTGCATGCTGCCGAGGAACAGCGCGCCGGCCGCGACGAGCATGACCGCGACGGAGGCCACGGCCTTCCCGCTCTTGGTCAGGATCGCTTCCGAGATCGAGTTCGGCACCGGCCGCGGCGTCTCGATGCGCGAGAGCAGCGGCAGCACGATCAGGAAGTAGGCGAAATAGCAGACCGTCAGGATGCGGCCGGCGATCACGTAGATGCCTTCCGGCGGCTGCGCACCGAGATAGCCGAGCAGGATGCAGACCGCGACGAAGATCCAGAAGAACTGCTTGGCGAGCGGACGGTACTTCGACGACCTCGTCTTCGCTGCGTCGAGCCAGGGCAGGAAGCACAGGATGATGATCGCCGAGAACATCCCGATGACGCCCGCGAGCTTGTTCGGGATCGAGCGCAGGATCGCGTAGAATGGCAGGTAATACCATTCCGGCACGATGTGCGGCGGCGTCACGCCCGGGTTCGCCGGGATGTAGTTGTCGGCATCGCCGAGATAGTTCGGCATGTAGAAGATGAACCAGGCGTACAGCAGCATGAAGCAGGCGACGCCGAAGCCATCCTTGATGGTCGCATGCGGCGTGAACGGCACCGTGTCCTTTTCCGTCTTCGGTTCGACGCCGTCGGGATTGTTCTGGCCGGCGACATGCAGCGCCCAGACGTGGAGCACGACGACGCCCGCGATCAGGAACGGCAGCAGATAGTGCAGCGAGAAGAAGCGGTTCAGCGTCGGGTTGCCGACCGAATAGCCGCCCCACAGCAGCGTCACGATGCTCTCGCCGACATAGGGGATGGCGGAGAACAGATTGGTGATGACGGTGGCGCCCCAGAAGCTCATCTGGCCCCACGGCAGCACGTAGCCCATGAAGCCCGTCGCCATCATCAGGAGGTAGATGATGACGCCGAGGATCCACAGGACCTCGCGCGGCTCCTTGTAGGAGCCGTAATAGAGGCCGCGCAGCATGTGGACGTAGACCGCGAAGAAGAACATCGACGCGCCGCAGGCGTGCATGTTGCGCAGCAGCCAGCCGTAATTGACGTCACGGACCAGCAGCTCGACCGACTTGAAGGCGAGATCGGCATGCGGCGTGTAGTGCATCGCCAGGATCACGCCGGTCAGGATCTGCATCCCCAGCATGAAGGAGAGGATGGCGCCGAAGGTCCACCAGTAGTTCAGATTGCGCGGGGTGGGATAGACGACGAAGGAGGAATGGACGAGACCGAGGATCGGCAGACGTCGCTCGATCCATTGCAGGGCCGGATTGCTCGGCTGGTAGTCGGATGGTCCGCTCATGATGCGATCCTGAGGAAATAAAACGACGAGACGACGCGAGGCTTCGGACGCAGGTCCGAAGCTCAGCCGATCTGGATTTTGGTGTCGGAAACGAACTGGTACGGCGGCACCGGCAGGTTCGCGGGCGCGGGCCCCTGGCGGATGCGGCCGGACGAATCGTACTGCGAACCATGGCAGGGGCAGAAGAACCCGTCGTAATTGCCTTCATGGGCGATCGGGATGCAGCCGAGATGGGTGCAGATGCCGATCACGACCAGCCATTGCTCGTGGCCGGACTTGACCCGGGCCTCGTCGCTCTGCGGATCGGGCAGGCTCGCCACGTTGACGGCGCGCGCCTCGTCGATCTGCTTCTTGGTGCGGTGGCTGATGTAGATCGGCTTGCCGCGCCAGAACACCTTGATGTCCTGGCCCTCGGCGACCGGGCTGAGATCGACCTCGATCGGCGCACCGGCCGCGATGGTCGACGCATCAGGATTCATTTGGGAGATGAAGGGCCAGAGCGCAGCTGCGCCCCCTACTGCTGCAGCTGCCCCCGTTGCAACGAATAAGAAATCACGGCGTGTCGGATGGTCCGCCGAAGACGCTGTCGTCACGATTCCAACCCTTTCTTCTTATGCTGCCGGTGGAACCGCTCCAGGAGCCCCCAAGGTCCCCGGAACAGCCTGCCGGCGCCCGCGGCCCCCCGCGGCGGCAGAACTTCACTCGTCCCCGCCAAAACAAGGCGAAAACAGCAGTCCAGAATCGTTCTATTGGCACCCTTGCCGGGCGAGCGCAAGCCCGCTAACGGCGTGGGAGCGTGCAATGCACGAATTCCGCAGCCAGCGATGTTTTATTGAGACATTTCCGGCCCGCACCGACCCCGATACAGCCCATGCAGATCGCGCTTTTCCAACCCGACATCGCCCAGAACACCGGCACGATTCTCAGGCTGTGCGCCTGTCTGGGCATGGCCGCCCATATCATCGAACCGGCGGGCTTCCCGGTCTCCGACCGCTTGTTCCGCCGGGCGGGAATGGATTACCTCGACCATGTCAGCCTTACCAGGCACGACTCCTGGTCGAAATTCGAGGAGTGGCGCGCGGCACAGGGCTACCGGCTGCTGCTGTTCACCACCAAGGCCGCCGCTGACTACCGCGATTTTCATTACCAGACGTCCGACATCCTGCTATTCGGGCGCGAGAGCGCCGGCGTCACCGACGCGGTGGTCGAGGCCGCCGATGCACGGCTGGTGATCCCGATCCATCCGGGGCTGCGGTCGCTCAATGTCGCCATGACCGCGGCGATGGCCGCAGGCGAGGCGCTGCGGCAGCTTCGGAACCCCAAGGGCCCATAGTTTGAGGAGAGACGGTTGAGTTACGCGGTCAAGGAAATCTTCCTGACCCTGCAAGGCGAAGGCGCCCATGCCGGGCGCGCGTCCGTGTTTTGCCGTTTTGCCGGCTGCAACCTCTGGAGCGGCCGCGAGGCCGACCGGCCGTCGGCGACCTGCAAATTCTGCGACACGGATTTCGTCGGCACCGACGGCACACTCGGCGGCCGCTACGCCTCGGCTGCGGAACTCGCCGACACCATCGCCGCGCAATGGACCGCCTCCTCCGACAACCGCTACGTGGTGCTGACCGGCGGCGAGCCGCTGCTCCAGGTCGACACCGACCTGATTGACGCCCTGCATGCGCGTGGCTTCGAGATCGGCGTCGAGACCAACGGAACAATCGAAGCGCCCGCGGGGCTCGACTGGATCTGCGTCAGCCCCAAGGGCGGCAGCGAGCTCGTCCTGCGCCGCGGCCACGAGCTGAAGCTGGTCTATCCGCAGGCGCTTGCCGCACCCGAGACTTTCGAGCACCTCGCCTTCGAGCGCTTCTCGCTCCAGCCGATGGACGGACCCGAGGTCGTCCAGAATACCGCGCGTGCGATCGACTATTGCCTGAATCATCCGCAATGGCGGCTGAGCGTGCAGACGCATAAATCGCTCGGCATCAGATAGGATTGGTTTTCGAACAGATGTGGGAATTGACGAAATCGTTCCGCTTCGAGGCGGCGCACTCATTGTCGGGAACGACGTTTGGCGCGGCCAGCGAAGAGATCCACGGCCACTCCTTTCGCGCCGAGGTGACGGTGCGCGGCACGCCGGACCCCAAGACCGGCATGGTGGTCGATCTCGGCCTGCTCCAGCGCGCCATCGAAGAGGTGCGGCTCACGCTCGACCACAAATACCTCAACAAGATCGAGGCGCTGGGGACACCGACGCTGGAAAACCTGTCGCGCTTCGTCTGGGAGCGGCTGGCCCATATCGGCAAGCTCACCCGCGTCAGCGTCCACCGTGACAGTTGCAACGAGAGCTGCACCTATTACGGTCCGCAAGGCTAGTTACGATCTCGGTCTCGTAGGGTGGGCAAAGCGTAGCGTGCCCACCACCCAAGACAATGGTGAAAGATCGTGGGCACGGCGCGAACGCGCCCTTGCCCACCCTACGGCAGTTTCGCTCGGGAATAGAATATGGACGCCTCAATCATCGACGACCGCAAGACGCGCGCCCGAACCTGGTTCGAGGCCTTGCGCGACGACATCTGCGCGAGCTTCGAACGGCTGGAGGACGACGCGCCGGAAAGCCTCTATCCCGGCGAGGCCGGCCGCTTCAAACGCACGCCGTGGCAGCGCACCGATCATACCGGTGCCGCCGGCGGCGGTGGCGTGATGTCGGTGATGTCGGGCCGGCTGTTCGAGAAGGTCGGCGTACATTGCTCGACCGTGCACGGCGAATTCGCACCCGAGTTTCGCGCGCAGATCCCGGGCGCGGCGGAGGATCCGAAGTTCTGGGCCTCCGGCATCTCGCTGATCGCGCATCACCGCAATCCGCACGTGCCCGCGGTGCACATGAACACGCGCTTCGTCGTCACCACCAAAGCCTGGTTCGGCGGCGGCGCCGATCTCACGCCGGTGCTCGACCGCCGGCGCACGCAGGACGATGCCGACAGCATCGCCTTCCACGCCGCGATGAAACAGGCCTGCGCGCAGCACAACGGCATTGCCGACTACGACAAGTACAAGAAGTGGTGCGACGAGTATTTCTATTTGCCGCACCGGAAAGAGGCCCGTGGCATCGGCGGCATCTTCTACGACTGGCACGACAGCGGCGACTGGGACGCCGACCTCGCCTTCACCCAGGATGTCGGCCGCGCGTTCCTGAAGATCTACCCCGACATCGTCAGGCGCAATTTCGCGACGAGCTGGACGGCCGAGGATCGCGAGGAGCAATTGATCCGGCGCGGCCGCTACGTCGAATTCAACCTGCTCTACGACCGCGGCACCATCTTCGGGCTCAAGACCGGCGGCAATGTGGACTCCATCCTGTCGTCGCTGCCGCCGGAGGTGAAATGGCCATGACCGCGATGAAGCCCAATTCGAGGCCGCTGCCGCGCGCCATGCTGATCGACATGGACGACACCATCCTGTCGGCCTATGGCCGGCCCGAGATCGCCTGGAACACGATTGCAGCAGAGTTCGCCGAGGAGCTTGCGCCCCTGCCGCCGGAGCAGGTCGCGACCACCGTCCTCGCCTTCGCAAAGAACTTCTGGGCCAATGCGGACGCCTCGTGGCGGCTCAAGCTCGCCGAAGCCCGCCATCTGACGGTCAAGGGCGGCTTCGCCGCGCTGGCCGCTGCCGGCCACCGCGCCCTGCCCGACGATCTCGCCATTCGCCTCGCCGACCGCTTCACCGCCTATCGCGAGGAGGAGATGTTCGTCTTCCCCGGCGCGCATGAGGCGATCGACCAATTGAAGGCGCTCGGCATCAAGCTCGCGCTGGTGACCAACGGCGCGGGCGACACCCAGCGCGCCAAGGTCGAGCGCTTCGAGCTCGCGCACCGCTTCCACCACATCCAGATCGAGGGCGAGCACGGTTTCGGCAAGCCCGAGGAGCGCGCCTATCTGCACGCGATGGAGGCGCTCGGCGTCACGCCTTCGGACACCTGGATGATCGGCGACAATCTGGAATGGGAAGTCGTGACACCGCAGCGCCTCGGCATCTATTCGATCTGGATCGACGTGCACGGCGACGGCCTGCCCGAAGGCTCGACCGTCAAGCCCGACCGCATCATCCGCTCGCTGACCGAGCTGGTGCCGCACCAGTCGTAATCAGGGCGCCAAAAACAAAAACTCGAAAAACAACCCCATGCACAGTAGCCGACTGCTGCAGAATCAATGACTTACGGATTTGGCGAAATCGGTTTGCTCCGTCGGGCAAAACAGGGGTATCTTGTCATCGTCGCGGGGCTCGCGATGAAGGCGCTCTTGCGTGAGCTGCATACCCCGCTCGGCGAACTGTGCCGCGCGATTTCCGACAGCCCGCCTGCCTCACTTGAAGTGAAATGCTTCACAATCCGCAATCCGGGATTGCGCTACTCTCGCGTCATGGGGCGTGGAGTAGGCTGGAGGCGACAATGGAGCAGGACCTTCCAAAGGACACAGCGCGTACGCAATCGCCACCCGACGCCCCCGGCGTATGGCAGCGGATTCAATCCTGGGACAGCCGCCTGTCGGTCACCAAAGGATTGACGGCCGTCACCTTGCTGACCGGCTTCCTGGGCGGATACTTCCAGTATCTGAATTCCTACGAGCAGAAGGTCGGCGAGCAGGCCAAGGCCGACATGCAGAAGGCGACGGAGACCTTCATCGAGATTTCAAACGCATTCGCCGAAGTGCAGATGCTGCAGGAGAGCATTCTGCCCGAGTGGCTCGGCCCGACAAAGGCGCAAGCAAGTCCCGCCTTCATTCCCGTGGACACAAAGACGCTCGAACCGTTCGCGGACTATTGGAAGGCTCGAACTGCCTTGCGGCGAAACGGCGCCATCTTCGCGCGCAAGGCCGAGATCTACATCGACTGGCCAAGCGACATGGATCGCGATGCCGCAGCCGAGCACACGCTCGACCAGGATCCGCTGACGGCCACGTTGCTCACGAAGTATAATTTCGATTGCGAGTCCGAAGCCAATCTTCCCCAGTTCAAGGGTGCCGCCTACAATGGAAGCGATCCGGGGCGCCCCAGCGAAGAACTCTGCAACGATCCGAACGCCAACGGGCCGAAGGCCTATGTCGCCCTCTGCGCCAGGTTGCCGGGCGGCGCAGCCGATCCCCTGCAGAAGGTCGTCGTCCTGAACTGGTGGAGCGCCAAGCACCACGTCCTGGTGATGAACCATTGCTTCGAGGCGCTGCGCGGCCAATCGAGCGCAGTGGCATCGAGCAGCGAGGTCCCCGGCGATCGCCGGCCGGACGCCATGAAGCCGCCGGTCAGCAACGAGCAAAGGCTGCAGTCTCAGGCCCGCCGGCTCGATGCGTTCATGACCCTGACCATGGCGCAGCTTGATCGCATCAGGGTGCGGTACCGCCCGACCGGCTTCGTCTGTCACGTTCCCGTGGTGCGCGACGCCATCGGCTATTTCAGCAACGAATGCCTGCCGATCCAGCCGGTCAGGAACGAGCGCAGCTGAACCCGGCCCGCGCAACACTGGCGGAGTTCACCGGCGCGCCGCGCGCGTGATCGGCGTGTCATGACCGCCTGCTAGCCTCCTTCGGATCGATCAACCCGAAAGGACAATTCATGGACTTGAAAGCCGGCGATGTCGTGATGCTGAAATCCGGCGGCCAGCCGCTGACCGTCGCGGAGATCAAGGAAGACGAGGTGCTGTGCCTGTGGATGGGCATGGAAGGCGACCTGTTCCGCGAGACGCTGCCGCTCGCCACCCTCGTGCAGGTGGAAGAAGAAGAGGACGAGGAAGAGGACGACGACGAGGAGTAGGCACGCCTACGATCGCATCCTGGCTGGATCGGAGCATTCGCTCCGGCGATCCCGATGTCCGCTTCTCTGCCGACGGCAGCGAATTAGCGGACATCGCTGGATACCGCAGAAGGGCCAACCGCGGAAGTGGTTGATGGACGTGTGCTAGATGGTGAGAGTCTTGGTCATGCACCAGAACGGGACGCCGATCTGCTCGTGCTCACCGGCAACCTGCTCCATGATGTCCGCCTTGTGATGCCAGCCCATGCGCTCGTAGAAGCGGCGCGCACGTTCATTGCCAACGACACAATGTAGTTCTGCATCGGCAATGCCTTCCCTGGCCATCTCAGTTTCAGCGGCTGTCAGCAGACTTGACGCGACGCACGTCCCTCGATGCTGCATCGCCACGAAAAGTTGGCCCAATAGCTGACCTCTCCACGCCGAAAACGCCACGACCTCTTCGTTCAGCTCTGTGACCAAAGTCGAATGTGAGAGTGCCGTTATCCTTCCCATGAAAAATTCCATGGACCGATGGATGATTTCTGCGTGGGGCATGAAGGGAGCGTGGGTCTCGTGCCAGACCGCGTGATAGAGAGCAGCCACCCGAGAGATATCCGACGCTTGAGCCCGACGGATCATCGCGCTTTCTCCAATTGGCGTCGCATAGCGTCCAGGTCAGACATGTGGGCTATAAATTCCGGCGCAAGAAGTCTCCAATTTCGACGTTGATCCGTCGGTGGACCGCGGCCCGGTCGATGCCGGGAGCATCCTTGCAGACAGCGGGCGCATCCGTTTCTAGCGCGGGAAGGCATGGACCGAAAAATATGAAATGGCCGCCCGGTACGGTTTCCTGCCGCGGCGGATGGGGTAACGCCGCCGCAAGAGCGAGGATGTTGCCATCGGCCTGGAGAGCGCTGCCTTCTGCGCGATAGAGCAGCGTTGGCATGTCGAGCGACGTTAACCCGGTCCGATCGAACAAGGAGCCCCATGGCTCCAACAGGACGAGCGCTTTCACGGCGAGCGTATACGGCGATTTCCTGCCGACCGCGTTGGCCAAGGAGCCGTCGGTTGGGACGCCGTCGCAGGCCATCGGGTCGTCTGTGCGGTTTCGGCAGTAGACCGCCAAGTGAGCCAGGCTAGGAACTGCGCCCGCGATGATCAGCGTGACAGCCCCGCCGTAAGAAAATCCCATCATGCCAAGGCGGTTAGGATCGGCATGCGTTGCGAAGCGTGGATCGGCCAAAATGGCATCGAGCGCCTTGTGGATCTGGCGGGGTCGATCTTCGAGAGCTTCGCGAGGGAGCCTGGATCCTGGGTGAAAAGGCGCCACCACGATGAAACCTTCGCGTGCCAACGACGTCAGAAGATCGGCATATGGGGCCGGGGTGCCCCCCGCTTTGATTGTTCCTCCTCCGCCATGCGAGAAAAGAACAACCGGAAAATGCGCCCCGGACGCGATCGGCGCATCGCGGCTGGCGGCAATAGTATGTGGTCCATCCTGAAAGTGAACTTCGGTCACGTCTGTGGGATACGCGACCAGTGCGTCAAACGGGACAAGGTCCTGCACCGCGATGCGCGTGACGCCTGCACGAAATGGCCGAGGATCTGCTTCTGCGGATGTGCCGGCGCCCAGTAGTGTGAGCACGAGAAACAAGACGCGCATGTGCACCCCGACGCAGTTGGGTATCCCATCGAGATCGAACGATCGAAATTCAGCACCGACCCAAGTCGTCTTCAAGCTGTCTGTCACTGCAATTACCGTGTCTCACTTCAGGGGTGCAGTCCAGCACTGCCACCGTAATTCATAGCGACAATCCATGGAATTGAAAGTCGGCGATGTCGTGATGCTGAAATCCGTCGGCCAGCCGCTGACCGACGCGAAAGTCAAGGGCGACGACAACGTCGGAATTCCTTCGCAACAATTGCCGCGCAGGGGCGCGGCACACGGGAAGCCTTGAGGGTCAATCCAGCGGAACGTTCAGCCTGGTCCCCTTGGTGATGATGCCGCCGCGGTTGCCAATCTCAATCGAACCATAGCACTGCCTGAAGCAATCGGGCAGCGGCCGGTCGCCTTCCATGCTGAGCCAAAGGCGCAACAAATGACGCTTTTGGCCTTCATCGGGCCAATCGCGGAATCCAGTCCGATCGTGCAGCAAGGCATGATTGTAGACGAACTGCATGTCACCCGGCTGAAGCCGCATGCCAAAATGCAGCGTCGGGTCGTTGGCGAGCGCGTCGAACAGGTCGAGGGCCTCGATGTGCGCCGGCGTCAGTCTGAGCGCGTCGGGAAAGCGCTGCGCGCTGTCGATATACTGGCGCTGATAGAACCCGGTCAGGAAGCCCGCATGCCAATTCAGCACCGGGATTTCGAGGTATGGCTTTTCGCCCTCCGGCACCTCGCCGCGCCGGTCTGTCGCGATGGGATCGAACAAGAGCGCGGCAAGGTCGGGACGCCTGTCGAAGATCTCGTTATAGATCGTCGCCGTACTGACCAGGAGAGAATCGCCTCCCTCCATCGCCTCGCGAATGCATAGCAAGCCAACCACGTCGGACGAATCCGTATGGAATGTTTGTCGTTCCGACGTCTGATAAATTCGCGTGTTCGGATCCTTCGCATCGGCGCCGATATCACGGACGTGACCGAGAATGTGACCCGCCGCATTCTGCGACCGCGCCGATCCGAGATGCGCGCCCACCCCGCAAAATATCGTGGCGGCAAACTCCTGGCTGTATTTAGCCACCGGGAGGCCGCGGATGACTTCGAAGCCCAGGCCTGCCAGAAGCTTTGTCTTGAGATCTTGCAGGTGCGCGCCGAAATGAGGGAGCGGAAAGCTTTCCTTCGTGATGTCGGCGATTTGCCTGGTCCTGCCAAGATAGGATTCAGCCGCGTTCTCGAGCTCCGCAATATCGCTGGCCGCAAGCGAGATCAACCATCGATCAGGATTGACCTTCATCTCGGCGCCGAGCCAAGCCGACGGGATGTCGATCTTCCCCGCGGGACGATTGATCCCGCCGGATACTGCGGCCACATTCATGGTGTTGGCTCCCGAGAAGATTGGTCGTCAGAGAAGAGAAGGACGATCGACGATATTGTGCCGGCCGCTTGTTTGCAACTTGGCCACCAAACGCACGCACCAACGAGATGCGGTCGCCACACGTAGCATCGCTGATGCTTTGCTCAATCACATCATCTGCGATGCCCAATGTGGGCCGCATGTTACCCCGGCGCCTTCGCGGTCTTGCGAAACTCAGTGCGCAAATTTGTAGTGCGCCAACGCCGCCGAAGTGGCCGTCAGCACCGCCGAAGCAATCCAGATCGGCCCCAGCACAAAGATGGCGATCGCGCCCTGTCCACAGGCACTGCATCCAACCCAAAACAATATCGGAAAAAGACATAGCAGGATGACGACGGCCAATCCTGTACTGAGCCAAACGCCTATCGCCCCCCATCGCGCACCAAAAAGCCACGGGATGGCGGGAAAGCCGAAAGACAGAACAACCAGGAGGTTCATCAGAACGTCGAACATGATCTCCGCCCGGTCGGCTTTATGGCAACGATCCCAACGCTTGGTTGTTAACACGCGGCAGATGGTTCAAACCCCTACGAGAATCGTGCGCAAGATCCTGAACTGGTTTTTCCGCAATCGCGAAACAGGCGCCATCACGATCGTGCAGTGGCCCAATCTCGTGCTGTGGATCGTCATCGTGGCGGCCGTTCTGCTCTGGATCTGGCCCTCGTCAGATCAAGTCAGCGTCGCCCTTGCGGTTGTCGTCAAGGGCGGACTTCTGATCTGGGCCGCCGACGAGATCGTCCGCGGCGTCAATCCCTGGCGGCGCTGTCTCGGAGCGGCTGTCGCCGTCTATGAGCTCACGACTCTTCTGCCGTGAAGCGCAGGATGTCGCGCGGCGCACCTTCGGTATGTCGCCTTCGCGCGCGATCGATCGGGCCTATCTTTGCTGCATAGCCATGCGGACGCCGAGACCGAGGTAAATCACCCCGATGACGCGGCCCTGCCAGCGGCCGATGCTGCGATGACGGGTGAGCCAGCCGGCAACTTGCCCGGCGGCAAGAGCGATCAGCGCGGTATAGATCGCGCTCATGATCACGAAGACAAGGCCGAGAACCGCAAGCTGGGCAACGACGGAGCCCCGCTCGGGATGCACGAATTGCGGCAGAAAGGCCAGGAAGAAGAGCGCCGTCTTCGGATTGAGCACTTCGGCCAGCACGGCCTGCCGGAAGGCAAGCGGCGCGTCGATCAAACGCGACTTCGCCAACCGAAGATCCTCGCCTCGTTCGATCAACGCGCGGATGCCGAGATAGATGAGGTAGGCAGCACCGGCATACTTCACCAAGCTGAAGGCGAGAGCCGACGTCATCAGCACCGCCGACAATCCGAACGTGGCCATCGCGGTGTGAAGCATGTCACCAGCGGCGATTCCCAGACCGGTGGCTATTCCGACACGATGCCCGCCTGCGGAGGACCGCGCGAGCACCAGGAGGACGGCGGGACCCGGAATGAGGAAGAGACCGAGAACCACCGCAATGTAGGTCAGCAAGGTGTCGAAATGGATCATGGCAAGTTCCGATCTGGCTGTTCGAGACCAAGAGCCAGCCAGACGCGGTCGCTCAATGCAAGCCCTTGATACTGTGGTCCCACCGAGGACATCCGCCCCCCGGTCACGAGAGTTGATGCGAAAAAATGGCAACTCGGGCGCGGTTACGGTGACAGTGCACTGTCACCGTAGTTCGATGTCCGCTTCCCTGCCAACGGCGGTGCAATGGCGGACATCGCTGGATGTCGCAGAAGGGCCACATGCGCACCTTGGCTGCGAGCCGATACCCGGATATCCTCCGGATCGCGATCCGCTGATGGTCAGATCCTCCTTGAACAACAGGAATTTTGTCATGGCGAATAGTGGAATTACTCGCCGCCGCATGCTTCGCAGTGCTGCAGCCGGCGGTCTCGTGGCAGCAGCGGCCTCCGGCACGCCCGGTGTCGCCCGCGCGCAATCGGCGCGGAAGACCTTCGTCCTCGTCAGCGGGGCCTTTTGCGGCGGCTGGATTTGGCGCCGGGTCACTGACCGGCTCGAACAGGGCGGCCACAACGTGTTCGCTCCGTCACTCACGGGTTTGGCCGATCGCTCGCATTTGCTGAGCAAGGACGTCAATCTGGACACCCACATCGCCGACATCGTCAACCTGATCAAATGGGAAAGTCTCGATAACGTTTGCCTAGTGGCGTGGTCCTATGCAGGCTTTGTAGGCTCGGGCGCACTCGAAAGCATCGGCGATCGCGTCTCATCGATTGTATGGCTTGATGCGTACATTCCGGACGACGGACAAAGGGTAGCGGACATCGCGCTCGAGGTGGTGCGCAAAGGCATACAAGTGGCCGTTGACAAGGGCGAGGCGGGTGTTCGTGGATCGGCGAGGTACCCGGCCGCAGTTGTTGCCGAACGCGATCGGGCATTCGCTGAGTCTAAAGTGACCCCGCATCCAGTCGGCACCTATCTCCAGCAGATCAAGGTTTCCGGAGCACTCCAAAGGGTGGCGAAGAAGACATACATCCGGCTCCCGAAATTTCCACAGCCGCCCTTCGATAAGGCACTGGCAGACTGCAAGAGCGACAAGTCCTGGGCGACATTCGAACTGCCCGACGTTGGGCACATGGCCATGCTCGATGCACCAGACCGCGTGAGCGAGTTGATACTGCAAGCCGCGTGAGATCGACTCCCCATGCCGCTGGGTGCAGACATCACACAGAAGGGCGCTATTGTTCGCTATGAGTCATGAACTGCCCATGATGACCGATCTTTGCGGCGTCCGCTCTTCACCCCAGCAACGGACAGGCCGATTACCACTGGGACCTTCGGCTGTGGGCCAATAGCGGTCGAAGCCCGGTCACTCTGTCCTAAGGAATGATTCGAGCTCCTCAAAGAACTGCGGCATACCAGGGTCGTTTTCCAAGGGTAGATGGTTCTTGCCCGGTAGCGAAACAAATTTCGCACCTTGTATGCCTGCCGCCATCAGGCGGCCTTCTTCAATCGGCACCATTGCATCGTCCCGAAAATGCAGGACCAGCGTCGGAACACTTACCTGCGGGAGCAGATTACGCACGTCAAAATTGCTCACCGTCTCGTAGTATCGAGCGGCACTTTCCGCCGATAAGCTCCGTCGTTGCATTTCGTTGAAAGCGAGCGCCTGCTCTTTGGTAGCGCCTGGTATCAGCTGCGAGGCCAGCATCTGCCGAAAAGTAGGATCTTCAGAGCTCCATCCCAGTCTGATAAGAGTGGCCGTAGCTTTGTATCGTTCCAAGTCTCCTGCGGTGGTAGAAGGCCTTTTGAATCGGCCTGTTACAAATCCACCGAATAGAATGAGCTTGGATACCTTCTCAGGATGACGGACTGCATACGCGACTGACACTGCGCAACCCTGAGAAAACCCGAATATTGGAAAGCGGTCGAGGCCAACCGCATCTACGACGGCCTCCATATCGTTTATCCAGGCATCTAACGATAGCTCGCTTTGATCCCAATCAGACAGTCCGTTGCCACGTGCGTCATAGCGGATGAGCTTATGTCGCTTTGCCAATCCTACAAATAGGTGACGATACAGAGGCAGCTCCCAGTCGAGCTCCAGGTGATTAATCCAATTGGCTGACTTCAACAAGAATGGGCCATTCCCAACGGTGGAATAGGCCAGGCGAACACCATCCGAGGATCGGCAATATCGAATTTCTTGCTGGAATTTTGTCGAAGAGGGATTCGCTGCCTCCGGAGAGCGCGACTGGTTCCGTATCCTTACTGTGTAAACTTCGATCGGGCGCGCGATGTTCTTCAAGCTCTGAAGCCCAAGAGGTTCGATAGGGTATTCCAACTTGCCATCGACTTGATCGAAAACGGCGCCAGATATGCAAATGCCACCAGGATCAGCTATGCTCTCCAATCGCGCTGCGACGTTAACTCCGTCGCCGAGGAGGTCATTGCCCTGAACAACGACATCGCCCAAATGAATGCCGATCCGAAACCGAAGCGCCAAGTCTTCCGGCCGATCGCCCTCAGCTTCAACAAGCCGAAGTTGAATGGCCACACAGCATTCAACGGCATCCATTGCACTGGGAAACTCAGCTAAAACACTGTCGCCGGCCGTATTTGCTATTCGACCACCGTATTCAGCAATTAGTCCATCCACAATTTGACGATACGCAGAAAGTGTTTGAAGGGTGGCCGTCTCATTGTGACTAACCAGCCGGGAATAACCTGCGATGTCAGCCGCGACGATAGCAGCCAGCTTTCGTCGAAGCGCTCCCCGGGCCACTTGCTCTGCTCCCCTCTTGCCTAATTTGCGCGGCGGTTTACCGGTTACTTTCAGATTAACTCAAAGCTTGGACGCGGGGCAATGACGAGTGCGGCCATCGGGCGCCATCGCCATTCCGGAATGCTCGGCATCTTCAATGCGAACCGTCCTAAGACTGCATTAGGTCTTGAACCGCCGATGACGGCCCAGCGGGGCGACACGTCCTGCCGAGCTTCGATCCGCATCTGAGCGATCAGCTGCCTCGCCGCAGCCGGGGCGCCCCGTTCCGAGATGCCAGGGATGTGACCAATCGTGAGGCCGCCGTGTGTTGGGACGCCGCGGCGGAGCGCTACCTAAGCGGGCGGGGGCATTTGGAGAAAAAACGATGCGTTCTGTCTTGGCCTTGAGCCTTTTGATCGCCCTGGGCGGCGTTGCGAACGCGGCGCAGGTGCATCACGCACACCGGCGGCATGCCATTGTTCATTCCGATCAGGGCATGTTCGCATCAGGTCCCGCTTCAAGTTTTGCCTACGCGCCATCTCGGCCGCCGGCACACGCCGGGGCCGCACCCTACCCTGGCGACAATGAACCGTATTTTGGCGCTTCTCAGGGTTACGCGCCCGGCGAAAAGGAGCGGTTTCTGGGCAGTTTGTTCGGCCCATGAAGGCACGTGCCGCCTTGGGCCGGCCTCGCTGACGCCGCGCATCTTCGACATGCGCCCTGAAGCCGACGTCTATGGGCCGGAGGCTCGATCCGTGCAAGCCGCTATACCAATTGGGTCGTGGCCGCCTAAGCCGAGAACCCATAAATTCGCCGTGCGGACGGCTCGCCACAGTCAGCTCTGCCCGATAGCGAATAAATTCCGCAGCGTAGCGAAATTCGCGACCGGGTCGAGCCAGCAGCAGGTCCGGCCTTGTCAGCTATGCCTCCGAAAGCGGAAGTAAAGTACCCATCCGGTGAGTACCCCGGCCATTGACAACCGCAAATGCGTCTGAGCCGTTGCGCGTCGCGACGCGCTTACGCCAAGTCCGGCAGATCACTCCTATGTCCGCACTGTCTTGGCAAACCACTCCCGTGCGACCTGTTTATCCTCCAGCGTGATTGCGTGTCCAGTGTCGAGAGCATGATGCGTCCTCTGTTTTACTACGGCAACGGAGTGTTCGAGGGCAGCAAAACGTTGGACCAGCTTTCGGCTCAGACGCTGGGATGGTTCAGGAAGCAACTTTGAATACCGGCAACGCTTTGGGCCGCAGCATCAGGTTAATTTGATATGCGATCTGATTGCATTGGCATCGCACGCAACGTTTGCAGCATGACGTCGGTCGCCACCCCATTTGCACACATCCCTTCCGCCGCTTGGCCAAAATCAACCAGGCTATGATACGTCGGGCCTCGTGCCTTCGTGAGTGGGACAAGCCAAGCAGAATGTCCATGCGATTTCAGCCCATTGAAATACAATTCCTGCGTTGAAAACGGGATGTTGGAGTCACGCGGATCAGAGATCAGGAATATCCTTCGTGCAGGTTGATCCGGTATTTCGTTCAAGGAATCGTAAGGATCAAAAAAGACTTCGGTCTTCAAACGGCTGACCCATCCCCTTGCCCTCAATCGCGCGCGATACGCCGCAGCCGGTGAAGAAAGAATGACGCACTGAAGGTCATTGCGCTGAGCGAGGAACTCTGCCGCAAGAGTCCCGCCTCCACTGTGCCCTCCCAGCACCCAGCGGCTAATGCGATAACGCGACTTCAACGTATCGATTGCAGCGATCATCAGCTTCGCTTCCAGTGGCGTGTGCCTGACGTCGAAATGTTTTCCTGCACTTCCGTAGGTGCCGGGCCTAGCCAGGAAGATGAACGGCACACCGTACCGTCCGAACTGCGCTTGCGATTGTTCGATCATCGCCGCAACGCCAAGCCCTGCTTGGTGGCGTACGCCGTTAGGCCCACCCATCACATCACCCGGCATCCAGATGACGGCCAGTGGATTTTGTCCGTCTGCCTTCAATCCTGCTGCGTAGTATCTCAGGCAATATCCGTTGCTCCCGACGCTGACCCAGACCGCCGTTTCACGCGCCTCCATCTCTTTGCAGGCTGCGGGCGAAATCTGCATTCCGCTGATGACTTTAGCTGGATCGAACATCTCATCGTCTGGCCGTGACTGGGCCAACGCTTCCGACGAAATCAGGAGCGAATTTGTACTCGCAATCAATGACATGAGAGCCGCGATTCTGGCGAATTTCAACAATGACACTCCTCGGTAGCGCTTCTGTGTTGCTACGCCGTTAGGGCTTCGTGGCGCGATCGCGATTTGGCAACCTCAGATACATCTGGAAAGCGACAGGAACAGGACCAAAGCGCGCGGTCTCTAAGATCGCATCTGTCTTCATAAGAGCTCGCTTCTGAGAAGTGGTTCAAACCCTTATCGGCCGCGGATCGCAAAGAAAACGCCTGCAGGCGGTTCAACGAACACTCGACAGCCTTCATAGGTCCGCTTCGGGGCGACTCAACGGGAGCAGGTTGATGTCCGCTTCTGCCCGTAGCGCGTTGCGCTCGACCCCTGTGACTCAAACGTTCGAACTCGGGGCTCGAATCATGCGCTACGAACTCACCGATTATGAATGGGTTGTCATCAAGCCGATGCTTCCGAACAAGCCGCGTGACGTTCCTCGGGTGAACGACCGTCGTGTCCTCAATGGCATCTTCTGGGTCGTGCGATCCGGAGCACCCTGGCGTGATCTGCCGAAGGCGTTTGGTCCATACACCACTTGCTACAACCGGTTCGTCCGCTGGCGGCAAGCGGTGGTCTGGAGCCGCATCATAGACGCGCTTGCCTCTGCCCACGTCCTAAGTGAGCAGCTGCCTCCCCGCCGCCGAGATCATCACCAGCCCGCCGGTGATCACCGCGGCGTCGAGGATCGCAGTGTGGATGTGCACCGGCATCCGCTCGACGAAAGCCTTTGCCAGGAACGCGCCGGGGATCGCGATCGCGCCAATCAGCAGCGCGAAGGCGAGCACTTGCGCATTCACCGCGCCGGCAAGGCCGAACACGGAGATCTTGATCAGGCCGGTGCCGAGCGAGATCATCGCGTCGGTCGCGATCACGGCGGCACCTTCGAGGCCCGCGGCCATCAGCAGCGACAGCAGGATCACGCCCGAGCCGGAGGTGCCGCCGACCAGCACGCCGTAGCCGACCGAGCCGGCAGCGAGACCAGAGTCGCCGATCCTGACCTCGCGGCGGCGAAGCACGCGGCGCAGCGGCACGCTCAGGATCAGCATGGAGCCGATCACGAGCGCGGCGCCGGCATTGGTGAGGCGCGTGTAGCCGTAGGCGCCGAGCACGGTCGTCAAGCCTGCGCAGGCCAGCACGATCAGCGCACGGCGGCGGTCGACATGACGCAGATAAGCGATGACGCGGCTGCAATTGGTGAACATCGCCGAGATCGCGATGATCGGCACCACGGGCTCGGCGCCGACCAGAGGCACCAGCACCAGCGGCATCAGGGCGCCGGTGCCGTAGCCGGCGAGACCACCGATGATCGAAGCAAACAACGCCATCGTTGCCACCAGCAGGAGCTGGAAGATCGAGATGTCGGCGAAGCCTGAAACGATGGTCACGTTCTCCCGTCGCGGCTGATGCGGGCCGCAGCTTGATCGGCGATGGCAGCGAGTGCGGCTTCCTCTAGGGGAAAATCCGCCGCAAGCCAAGCGTCCTCGGCGAGTGTCAACACGTGTCCAAGTGCAGGTCCTTCCGCCATTCCGCGCGCGATGAAGTCGGCGGCTTTCAGCGGAAATTTCGGCGCGGTCCAGCGCTGCGGCAACTCGGCGAGCGCGCGCCAGTACGACGAATGCACGTCGCTCGCCGCGCGCGCCCAGCCGAGCAACACGCGATCGTGATAGCGTTCGGGGCCAAGCCGGTAGAGCAGCCGTCGCGCATTGGCCTCGTCCTTGGCCGCAAACCGCCACCAGCGATGCCCCATCGAATCCAGCGCCTTGGCCTCCGCGTTGGAGAGCCGCAAACGCGTCGCGACGCGCCTCGCATCTTCGGTCACGGCGACCGTCAGCGCGGCAAGCCGCCGCGTGCTGCTTGCCGGCAGACCGAGCTCGCGCTCGATCGCGATCATCGCCGACAGCGGTCCAGTATAGACGACGCCCCCGCTCAGCGCCTGCAGCAACCCGCCATCCGCCATCGCGACTGCGGCGGCGGATGCACCGTGCGCGAGCAGCAGCTTCAGCGTCTCCATGCGCACCCGCTCGGCCGACAGGCTGGCCAGGCCCGCACGTCCCCGGATGCAGGCGAGATAACCGTCGCGGTCGGGCTCGCCGGCCCCGAAGGCGGCGTGGATGCGGAAGAAACGCAGGATGCGTAAGTAATCCTCGGCGATGCGCTGGTCGGGATCCCCGATGAAGCGCACGCGCCGCACGGCGGCGTCCGCAATGCCGCCGACATAGTCGTAGACGACACCGTTCGCATCGACCGACAGGCCGTTCATGGTGAAGTCACGCCGTTCGGCGTCCTTGACCCAGTCGCGGCCGAACACGACCTTGGCCTTGCGGCCGAAGGTTTCAGTGTCCTCGCGCAGCGTAGTGACTTCATATGGCTGGCTGTCGATCACCAGCGTGATGGTGCCGTGGTCGATGCCGGTCGGCACGCTCTTGATGCCGGCTGCCCTGGCGCGCCGCACCACCTCGTCGGGCAGCGCGGTGGTGGCGATGTCGATATCGCCGGGCAAAAGACCGAGCAGCGCGTTGCGGACGGCGCCGCCGACCACGCGTGCCTCTTCGCCATTGGCGTTGAGCAGTTCGAGAACGCGCGCGGTCCCGCCTGCGGTCAGCCAGGGCGCATCGGCGAGGTACGGCTCCGCGCTCATCGTATTGTCCCTATTTGTCTTGCCCTATCTTTCCACGCCCGGCACGAGCCTGCCGTTCTCGATATGGGCGGGAACGTAGGTCGAATCCGGTGATGCACCGGAGAAATGCGCCAGCCCGATCAGCCCCGCGATGACGAGCACGATCGCAACCAGCGCAAGGCGCGCGACGACCGTGACAGGCCAGGACGATCGCGCGAACAGGCCGGACCGGGTCGCGGCCAGGAACAGCGCATAGACGGCAAACGGGATGAGGAAGATTCCGATCTCGGTCAGAACCGTCCGGATCATGATGAATAGATCCGCTCATACAGCACACGCAGCATTCCAGCCGTCGCTCCCCAGATGTAGCGTTCCGCGAACGGCATCGCGTAATAAAAGCGCTCCATGCCGCGGAATTCCTTGCTGTGCACCTGGTGGTTCACCGGGTTCATCAGGAAGGATAGCGGCACCTCGAAGGCATCATCAACCTCGGAATGGTTGATGGTGAGCTGAAAGCCGGGCCGCACCTTGGCAACCGTCGGCAGGATGCGGAAGCCGAAGGCGGTGCCGTAGAGATCGAGATAGCCGATCGGCTCGACGAAGTCTCGCGACAGCCCGACCTCCTCCTCGGCCTCGCGCAGCGCCGCATCGAGCGGCGAGGAATCGGTTGCGTCGATCTTGCCGCCGGGGAAAGCGATCTGGCCGGCGTGGTCGTTGAGATGCGCGGAGCGCTGCGTCAAGAGGATGGTCGGCTCGGGACGGTCGACCACGGCGATCAGCACCGCTGCGGGCCGCACCGGCTGCTCGCGCGCGACGATCTCCAGCATCTTGTCGGTGCCGGGATCGCCGGAAGCCGGAATGATGTTCGGATCGTAGAGGCCGGGCGGGACGTCGAAGCCGAGCGTCGCCTTCGAGCGGGCGAAGAAATCCGCAGCGCCCAACGCGACGGGCTCGTCCCTCAGGATAGGCTTGTTCAAAGCGCGGCCCTCACCTGCTCCGCATCGGCCATGGCGAAGAATTCGCCTGATGATTCGACGCCGAACATCGGCTGGCCATCGACCATCCGCTCCTCACCCATGTCAACCAGATCGTAATAGAGCGCACGGGTAACCTTGGCCCAGAGATCAGCCCGGACATGCAAATACGGCGTCAGCCCGCCGTCCCTGGCCTGCTCGAAACGCAGCCGGTGCGCGGCGTCGCAGGTGACCCAGTCGTCGACATTGGTGCGGAAGCTCAGCACGCGATGGTTGTCCTCGCCGGCCTTCAACATCTCGACCGCCATGAACGGCGCATCGTCGACGCGGATGCCGACCTTCTCCACCGGCGTGACCAGGAAATGCTTGTCGCCCTCGCGCTTCAGAATCGTCGAAAACAGGCGGACCAGCGCGTGACGGCCGATTGGCGTGCCCATGTAGAACCAAGTACCATCCGAGGCGATTCGGATGTCGAGATCGCCGCAAAACGGCGGATTCCACAGATGCACCGGAGGCAGGCCCTTTTTGGCGCCTTCGGCACCGGCAGCACTTTTGGCGGCGGCAGTCAGCCCCTCAAGACCGCGATCGGCGCTCTGCCCTTGGTTCGCCATGGTTTGCCCTGACTTTGTCATTTGGCACGATTGGTGCAGGTTTACGTCGTACTCTGGTGCACGGTTCCACTCCGGATTCATCCGGTGTGGAGGTCGCCACTTCGTGATGCCCTACATACCCTTAAGCCGATAAGGTGGGGATAGGTTAATTCAACGAATACATGGCCTTCCTGCAAGTCTAGCATAGGGCTCATGTCGCGACGTGTGATCACCCGACGACGCAAGCGAGCCGCGTGGCGGACTCTTGAGGAGCTGACGGATGGTGGAAAGTGTCGAGAAGCTGGAAGACGGAATCGTCCGTTCGGCCGAGCAGGTATCGAGCCAGATTCGCGCGGCGAAAGAGGCGATCGGCTCCGTCATCTTCGGCCAGGACCGCGTGATCGAGAACACGCTCGTCACCATCCTCTCCGGCGGCCATGCGCTGCTGATCGGCGTGCCGGGCCTCGCCAAGACCAAGCTGGTCGAGACCCTCGGCGTCACGCTCGGTCTCGACGCCAAGCGCATCCAGTTCACGCCCGATCTGATGCCTTCGGACATTCTCGGCGCCGAAGTGCTCGACGAGAGCACCGCCGGCAGGCGCGCCTTCCGCTTCATTGCGGGTCCCGTGTTCGCGCAGCTGCTGATGGCGGACGAGATCAACCGCGCCAGCCCGCGCACGCAGTCGGCGCTGCTCCAGGCGATGCAGGAGCAACACATCACGGTGGCCGGCGCGCGGCACGATCTGCCGAAGCCGTTCCACGTGCTCGCCACGCAAAACCCGCTGGAGCAGGAAGGCACCTATCCGCTGCCCGAAGCCCAGCTCGACCGCTTCCTGATGGAGATCGACGTCGACTATCCCGATCGCGACGCCGAGCGCCGCATCCTGTTCGAGACCACCGGCGCCGAAGAGACGCTGGCGAAGGGATCGATGACGGCGGACGCGCTGATCACCGCGCAGCGACTGATCCGCCGCCTGCCGGTCGGCGATTCCGTGGTGGAGGCGATCCTGTCGCTGGTGCGCTCGGCCCGTCCGGGCGCCGAGAGCGGCGAGACCGGCAAGTTCATCGCCTGGGGCCCCGGCCCGCGCGCCAGCCAATCCTTGATGCTCGCCGTACGCGCCCGCGCGCTGATCGACGGACGCCTCGCGCCCTCGATCGACGACGTGCTCGACCTCGCCGAGCCCGTGCTGAAGCACCGCATGGCGCTGACGTTCCAGGCGCGCGCCGAAGGCCGCACCATTCCGGACGTGATCAAACAGTTGAAGACACGGATCGGTTGATGGCCGCAGAGAACGGGCACACGGCAAAGGAGATCATCGCGATCCGACGTGCCGATGGCGAAAGCCGCACGCTCGCCGCCTCCTTGCCGCGCCTGGTGCTCGAGGCCCGCCGCATCGCCGCCAACGTCATCCACGGCCTGCATGGCCGCCGCCGCGCCGGCTCCGGCGAAAACTTCTGGCAATACCGCCGCTTCGTTTCCGGCGAGCCGTCGCAGAACGTCGACTGGCGGCGCTCGGCGCGCGACGACCATCTCTATGTCCGCGAGCTCGAATGGGAAGCCTCGCACACGGTCTGGATCTGGCCCGACCGCTCGCCGTCGATGGCCTTCGCCTCCAAGCCCGCGCGCGAATCCAAGCTCGAGCGCACGCTGATCGTCGCCTTCGCGCTGGCCGAGTTGCTGGTCTCGGGCGGCGAACGCGTCGGCATTCCCGGACTGATGGCACCGACCGCGAGCCGCAGCGTCATCGACAAGATGGCGCAGGCGATGCTGCATGACGATGCCGACCGGCTGAGCCTGCCGCCTTCCTTCGTGCCCTCGGCACTCGCCGAGACGATCGTGCTGTCGGATTTCTGGTCGCCGATCGCCGAGATCAGGACCACGCTCGCAGGCCTGTCCGGCTCCGGCGCGCATGGCACGCTGGTGCAGGTGGTCGATCCCGCCGAAGAGACATTCCCCTATTCGGGCCGGGTCGAGTTCGTCGAGCCGGAAGGCTTTGGCGTGATCACCGCCGGCCGCGCCGAGAGCTGGGCGCAGGATTACACCGCGCGGCTCGCGCTGCACCGCGACCAGATCCGGGCCGAGACGAGCAGGCTCGACTGGCTGTTCACGACGCATACGACCGACCGCTCCGCCGCCGAGCTGCTGCTGTTCCTGCACGCCGGCATGCAGGTGAGCAAATCGGGCGCCCGCACCACGACGATCAAGGCGGGGCCGGCCGCATGATGGGATTGCCGCTCGCCTTCACCGAACCGCTGCTCCTGATCGGCCTCGTCAGCCTGCCCGTGCTGTGGTGGCTGCTGCGGGTGATGCCGCCGAGGCCGCGCCGCATCGAGTTTCCGCCGACGCGCCTGCTGTTCGACATCGCACCAAGAGAAGAGACGCCGTCGCGAACGCCGTGGTGGCTGACCGCATTGCGGCTTTTGGCTGCGGCGCTCGTCATTTTTGCCGCCGCCGGCCCGATCTGGAATCCGCAGACGGGAGTCGCGGGCGGCAAGGCGCCGCTGATGATCATGTTCGACGACGGCTGGAGCGCCGCCTCGCACTGGGACGTCAGGATCAGGGCTGCCGACGAGCTGATCGCCAATGCCGACAACGACCGCCGCGCCATCGCGCTGGTGCCGCTGTCCGAGCCGAACCGCGACATCACCCTGATGCCGGCGGGTGCGGCGCGCGTCGCGCTGCGACAGCTCGCGCCAAAGCCCTATTCGATCGATCGTGTGGAAGCCCTGACCGCCATCGACCGTTTCCTCAAAGCGACCGGCGACTGCGAGATCGCCTGGCTCTCGGACGGCGTCGACACCGGCCGCGGCGAGGACTTCGTCCAGGGCCTCGGCAAGACCATCGGGGATCGCAACCTGACCATCTTCGAAGGCGGCACCTCCTCCCCGCTGGCGCTGGTCGCCGCCGAGAACGCGGCTGCGAAGATGACGGTGAAGGTGCTGCGTACCGACAGCGGCATCGCCGTCGGCACCGTGCGCGCGCTTGACCAGAAGGCCTCGCCGATCGGCGAGGCGCGCTATTCGTTCGGCCCGCAGGACAAGGAGACCGAGGCCGCGTTCGACCTGCCGGTCGAGCTGCGCAACGACATCACGCGGCTCGATATCGCGGGCGAACGCTCCGCCGGCGCGGTGCAGCTGCTCGACAAGCGCTGGCGCCGCCGCGCCATCGGCATCGTCACCGGTACGACCAGCGAGACCGCGCAGCCGCTGCTGGCGCCGACGTTCTACCTCACCCGCGCGCTGGCGCCGTTCGCCGACGTGCGGCTCGCCGACCGGGGCTCGCCGCAGCAGGGCATCACGCAATTCCTCGACCAGAAGCTGCCGATGATCATCCTCGCCGATGTCGGCACCGTCGCGCCTGAAATCCGCGAGCGCCTCAACGCCTGGATCGACCAGGGCGGCGTGCTGGTGCGGTTTGCAGGCCCTCGCCTCGCGCAGGCCGAGGACGATCTCGTCCCGGTCAAGCTACGCAAGGGCGGCCGCACGCTCGGCGGCAGCCTGACCTGGGAGAAGCCGCAGCACCTCGCCGCCTTCACCGCCGACGGTCCGTTTGCCGGCGTCGCGGTCCCCAAGGACGTCACCGTGAGCCGGCAGGTGCTGGCCGAGCCCGATGCGGTGCTCGCCACCAGGAGCTGGGCCTCGCTGGAAGACGGCACGCCGCTTGTCACCGGCGAGCATCGCGGCAAGGGCATGGTCAGCCTGTTCCACGTCAGCGCCGACATGCGCTGGTCTGACTTACCGATGTCCGGCACCTTCGTCGAAATGCTGCGCCGGGTCGTCGACATGTCCGGCTACACCGCCAAGCCCGGCCCCGGCGTCGCGGGCGAAGCGACCGCCGAGACAGTGGCGCCGCTGCACATCCTCGACGGGTTCGGCGCGTTCGGGCCGCCGCCGGCGACCGCAAAGCCGCTGCCGGCGGATTACCGCGACCGCGCCACGCCCGATCACCCGCCCGGCTTCTACGGTCCGGCAGAAGGACCGCTTGCCGTGAACACGCTCGCCGCTTCCGACCGCATCGCCGCGCTGAACACCGCGAGCCTGCGCGCCCGGCACGCCACCTACACCAATGCCGAGCCGCAGGACCTGCGCGGCTGGCTGCTGTCGACGGCGCTTGCGCTGTTCCTGATCGATGCCGTCATCGTCGCGGTGCTCGGCGGCGGGATTGCAGCCCTGCTGCGCCGGCGCGCCGCGACGGCCACGATCATTCTCGGACTGATGCTTGCGGGCCTCGTCTCGCTTTCGCCCACGCCGTCACACGCCGACAGCGCGTCCGACGAGTTCGCGATGAAATCGGTGTCGCAGACCCGCCTCGCCTATGTCGTGACAGGCAATGCCGACGTCGATTCCATCGTCAAGGCCGGCATGTCCGGACTGACGCAATTCCTGGCGCAGCGCACCGCGCTGGAGGCCGGCGATCCCGTCGGCATCGATCCCGGCCGCGACGAACTCGCCTTCTTCCCGCTGATCTACTGGCCGATCGTGCCCGGCGCGCCCAAGCCGCCGCAGGATGCCATCAACAAGATCGACGCCTATATGAAGCAGGGCGGCACCGTGCTGTTCGACACCCGCGACGCGATCGAAGCGCCGCCCGGCGAGAACGGCGCGGCACAGACGGCGGGCATGCAGACGCTGCGCGAGATCCTGTCCTCGCTCGACGTGCCCGAGCTCGAGCCGGTGCCGCGCGAGCACGTGCTGACCAAGACATTTTATCTGCTGCGCGACTTCCCGGGCCGTTTCAGCAGTGGCCAGACCTGGGTCGAAGCCTTGCCGCGCGATGAGGACGACGACAGCGCGCAGCGGCCGGCCCGCGGCGGCGACGGCGTCTCGCCGATCATCATCACCTCGAACGATCTGGCCGGCGCCTGGGCGCAGCGGCTCGACGGCCAGTTCATGCTGCCGATGTCCGGCGGCGACGCCCGCCAGCGCGAATTCGCCTACCGCGCCGGCGCCAACATCGTGATGTACACGCTCACCGGCAATTACAAGGCCGACCAGGTGCACGCACCGGCCCTGATCGAACGGTTGGGGCAATAGGATAGAGATGAATTACGGCATCGCCTTCACGCCGCTCGTTCCTTCGATCGTCCTCTGGCTCGCGCTGGCGGCGATCGTCGTCATCGCGATCGTGCTGCTGGTTTCGCGCGCGCGGGGTGCTGCCGTGCGGGTCGCCGCGCTGGCGCTGTTCCTGCTGGCGCTCGCCAATCCCTCCTTCACGCGCGAGGACCGCGATCCTCTCACCTCGGTCGCCGCCATCGTCGTCGACAAGAGCCCGAGCCAGAATTTCGGCAACCGCAACCGCGAGGCCGCGCAGGCGCAGGAAGCGCTGGTCGACAGCCTGAAGAAGATCAAGGGCCTCGAGGTCCGCGTCGTCGACGCCGGACAGGCCGACGGCGAAACCGACGGCACCAAGCTGTTCGGCGCGCTTGCCTCGGCGCTGTCGGACGTCCCGGTCGATCGCGTCGCGGGCGCGTTCATGATCACCGACGGCCGCGTCCACGACATTCCCGCCAATTCCGCCGGGCTCGGTTTCCAGGCGCCGGTGCACGCGCTGATCACCGGGCAGAAGGACGAGCGCGACCGCCGCATCGCGATCACGGCGGCGCCGCGCTTCGGCATCGTCGGGCAGAACCAGACCATCAGCTACCGCCTCGACGACCAGGGCGTTACCGGCGAGCGCGCCAAGGTCACGATCCGCCGGGACGGCGAGGTCCTGAGCGAGCGCACGCTGTCGAGCGGCCAGAGCGCGAGCGTCGACGTCGACATCAAGCATGCCGGCCCGAACATCGTCGAGATCGAGGCTTCGCCGCTCGAGCGCGAGCTGACGCCGGTGAACAACCGCGCCGTCGTCGCCATCGACGGCGTGCGCGACAAGCTGCGCGTGCTGCTGGTCTCGGGCGAGCCGCATTCGGGCGAGCGCACCTGGCGCAACCTCCTGAAGTCCGACGCCAGCGTCGACCTCGTGCACTTCACCATTCTGCGGCCGCCGGAGAAGCAGGACGGCACGCCGATCAACGAATTGTCGCTGATCGCGTTTCCGACCCGCGAGCTGTTCCAGCAGAAGATCAACGAATTCCAGCTGATCATCTTCGACCGCTACGCCCGCCAGGGCGTGCTGCCGATCGCCTATTTCGACAACATCGCGCGCTATGTGCGCGGCGGCGGCGCGGTGCTGGTCTCGGCCGGTCCCGACTACGCCTCCAACACCAGCATCTGGCGCACGCCGCTGGATTCGGTGCTGCCGGCCGAACCCGTCGGCGTAACCGAGAAGCCGTTCTATGCGCATTTGTCGGACGTCGGCAAACGCCATCCGGTCACGCGCGGCCTCGAAGGCTCGGCAAGCGAGCCGCCGCGCTGGAGCCGCTTCTTCCGCACCGTCGACACCCGCAACGCCGTCAACCCGCCTGTCATGACCGGCGTCGACGGCAAGCCGCTGCTGTTCCTGTCGCGCTTCGGCGAGGGCCGCGTCGCGCTGCTGCTGTCCGACCACATCTGGCTGTGGGCGCGCGGCTATGAAGGCGGCGGCCCGCATCTCGACCTGCTGCGGCGGATGTCGCACTGGCTGATGAAGCAGCCTGATCTGGATGAAGAAGCGCTGCGCCTGCAAGTGCAGGGCAAGGACCTCGTGGTGGTGCGCCAGACCATGGCGGACAGCGTCCAGCCGGTAAGCGTGACCTCGCCGTCCGGCGTGTCGCAGGACCTGACGCTCAGTCCCGGCGATCCCGGCGAGTGGCGCGCCAAGTTGCCGGCGAGCGAACTCGGCCTGTGGCAGGCCACCGACGGCACGCTGAAGGCGCTGATCAATGTCGGCCCGACCAATCCGAAGGAGTTTTCGGAAGTCACCTCCACCACCGACACGTTGAAGCCGCTGACCCAGGCGACCGGCGGCAATGCCGTGCGCGTCGTCGACGGCACAAACGTCGAGCTGCCGCGCATCGTGCCGGTGCGCTCGACCAGCGTGTTCGCCGGCGACGGCTGGATGGGCGTGCGGATGCGCGACGCCAGCGTGGTGAAGGGCGTCGGCGTGCTGCCGATCTTCGCCGGCCTGATCGGCCTGCTGCTGCTGCTCGGCGCGTTTGCGGCGACGTGGGTGCGCGAGGGGCGGTGATCTGCTGAACCGTGATGGGCTCTCTTGGCGGCGGGGCCTGAGCAAGCGCCTCGTCCTTCGAGACGACCGCTTCGCGGTCTCCTCAGGATGAGGCTGAGCGGGCAGCTCGGCTTGTTGACGTCGCTGCCTCACACTCCGACCTCATCCTGAGGGCCCGCCGCAGGCGGGCGTCTCGAAGGATGGCTGCAGGCGAGCTCCCCGCCACGCCATTCGACGTCTTGCCCACCGCTCTAGTTGCCCGAACGACACATCGGACCGGCGGCCTGCTGCCGCAGGTCTTCCCACCGTTGACATCCACTCACCAACCGCGCGATGTTACATTATAACGTCGCGACATCAGGGGATTGATGTCTCGCGATGTGGGGTATGGCTTTTCCAGATGAAGTGGTTCCGGTCGAATATCAGGCACGGCGCCCGGCTCGCGCTCTTCGCGATGCTGGTGCAGTTCGCGCTGACGTTCGGCCATAGCCATTGGTTCGCCCAGGCCGCGCCGCTCGCCCAGTCCGCGCTGCAGCAGACGGACGGCAGCAAGGGCATCGCCCCGATCGACCGCGCCGCGGTCCAGAAACAGTCGCCCGCCGGCTCCGACCGGGAGCAGCCGGGCGAGGACAATTGCGCGATCTGCGCCGTCGTCGCGATGGCGGGCACCGTCATATCAGCGGCGCCGCCTCTGTTGCTGCTGCCGCAGGCGATCGACCTGCTCCATCGCACCACCGATGCCGAATTCATCCATCTGAAATCGGCCGGCACGGCGTTCCAGCCCCGCGCCCCTCCTGCGTCCTGACCTCCATCGCTTGATCACGCCCGGGCTGGCCGCACGTCGGCGAAGGCCCGGGAGCAGTTGAAGTCGAATTCCGTCGCGCCGCGACGGCAGGCCGCCTCCGATCAGCAAAGAATCGTCCGGACGGCGCCTGACTGGAATCAGGACCATGTCATTTGAATTGCGACGCGCGCAGCGCCTGGGGGGAGCAAGCCTGCTCCTGCTCGGCGCCGCCGCCACCCCGGCGCTGGCCCAGTCGGCGACCACCGAGCTTCCGTCCGTCACGGTTACGGCGCCCAGCCCGATCGTGCGCAGAGCAGCGATCGTGCCGACGCGCAAACCAGTCCGCGCAGCCCGCACCGCGCCCGCGCGCAGCCGCGAACGCACGGCTGAAGCCGCGCCGGCGGCACCGGCCGCACCTCAGCAGGGCGTACTGCCTGTTGTGACCAACCAGTTCGCCACCGTCACCGTCGTGCCGAACGAGGAGATCCGCCGCGAGGGCGGCGGCCAACTCGGCGATGTCCTGTTCTCGAAACCCGGCATCACCGGATCGAGCTTCGCGCCCGGCGCCTCCAGCCGGCCCATCATCCGCGGCCTCGATGTCAACCGCGTCGGCATCGTCGAGAACGGCACCAACTCGAACGGCGCCTCCGATCTCGGCGAGGATCATTTCGTCCCGATCGATCCGCTCGCGACCAACCAGATCGAGGTGGTGCGCGGGCCGGCCGCCTTGCGCTACGGCTCGACCTCGATCGGCGGCGTCGTCAGCGCCACCAACAACCGGATTCCGGATGCGCTGCCTGCTTGCGCTCCGTCGTTCCAGCCTTACGGCCTGCCGACCAAGGCCCCGCTCGCAACGGCCGCGACGTCGCCTTGCGTCACGGCCGAGACACGCACCGCGTTCAGCTCGGTCGATCGTGGCGTCGAGAGCGGCGTGCTGCTCGACACCGGCGGCGGCAATTTTGCCTTCCATGCCGACGCCTATGGCCGCACCACATCCGACTACAGCATCCCGAGCTACCCCTATCTGAACGACCAGTCGCGGCCCGTGAACGGTCGCCAGCCGAACTCGGCGACGCGTTCGGACGGCGCCTCTATCGGCGGCTCCTACTTCTTCCAGGGCGGCTATATCGGCGCGTCGATCACGCAGAACGACTCGCTCTACCACATCCCCGGCATCGACGGCGCCGACCACCAGACGCGGATCGACGGCCACCAGACCAAGATCAACGTCAAGGGCGAGTACCACCCCGACGCCACCGCGATCGACGCCGTCCGCTTCTGGGCCGGCGCAACCGACTACCGGCACAACGAGATCGGCCTTGCCGATCCCGCCGATCTCAACAGCGACGGCATCCGGCAGACCTTCACCAACAAGGAGCAGGAGATCCGCACCGAGGTGCAGTTGATGCCGTTCAACGCGCGCTTCGCCGAGGTGACGACGGCGCTGGGCTTCCAGGTCGGCCATCAGGAGCTCAGCGCGCCGAGCCCGGACAATCCCGGCACGCTGTTCAACGGCCTGTGGGACCCGAACAACAGCACCCGCGTTGCCGGCTACGCCTTCAACGAGTTCAAGTTCACGGAGGCGACGCGGGCGCAGATCGCGGGCCGCATCGAGCATGTCGAACTGCACGGCACGACGCCGGACTTCCCGGCGGATTATTTGCCTGACGGCACGCCGCAGGCGGGAATCTCGCGCAACCCGTCCTTCACGCCGAAGAGCGGCAGCATCGGCCTGTTGCAGGACTTGCCGGGCGGCATGGTCGGCAGCATCACCGCGCAATATGTCGAGCGCGCGCCGAAGGCGGCCGAGCTGTTTTCCCGCGGCGGTCATGACGCGACTGCTACGTTCGACATCGGCAACCCGAACCTCACCATCGAGACCGCGAAGTCGGTCGAGCTCGGCGTGCGCAAGGCGACGGGGCCGTTCCGCTTCGAGGCGACCGTCTACTACACGCATTTCGACAATTTCATCTATCGCCGCCTCACCGGCGTGTCCTGCGACGACGACTTTGCGTCCTGCGGTGCGCCGGGCGCGGAGCTGAACCAGGCCGTCTACTCGCAGCGCAACGCCAATTTCCGCGGCGGTGAATTCCAGTCGCAGCTCGATGTCGGTGCGTTTCAGGGCGGCATCTGGGGCATCGAGAACCAGCTCGACGTGGTCCGCGCCACCTTCTCCGACGGCACCAACGTGCCGCGCATTCCGCCCTTGCGAATGGGCGGTGGCGTGTTCTGGCGCGACGACAACTGGCTGATGCGGGTCAATTTGCTGCACGCCTTCGCGCAGAACAACGTCGCATTGATCGCGGAGACGCCGACGGCGGGCTACAATTTGCTGAAGGCCGAAGTCAGCTACAAGACCAAGCTCGACCGCAACTGGTTCGGTGCGCGCGAGATGATGGCCGGCATCGTCGGCAACAATCTCCTCAACGAGAACATCCGCAACTCGGTGTCCTACACCAAGGACGAGGTGTTGATGCCGGGGATCGGTGTCCGGGCGTTCGCGAACTTCAAGTTCTGACGGAGATCCGGTCGGGGCCCGAAGGGGCCCCGACCCGCCTCGCGCAGAAGCCTGCCCGGAGCATGCGCCGCGTTTTGTGAGCTGGTTCACAGCCGTCGGCAGACGCTTATGGCAATGTGGTGAGCGGTTCGGCTCCGCGAATAAATCCGGCCGCCTGCAATGTCTTGCGCTCCTGGAGGCATGACATGTTAGATCAGTTCTTTACAGCAATTCACCTCGATGCCGCGCATCTCGTGGCCGGCGTGCTAACGGCGTTTTATGCCGGAAATCGTTTTGCCACGCCTCGAACGCTCAGGTCGGAGACAACCCGCGTCCAATATTACAGCAGCTACGTGACCTATGTCGTGTCCTGCATCGGGCTTCTGATGTTCTTGAGCTGGGTGCTTGCTCACAAACCGGCGTTGCTGAACATTCTGTACGCGCCAGGTCCCATTCCGGAAGAACTGAAGAGTCTTGATGCGCCACTGGTGGCCGCCCTTATCCTGACGACTTTGCTGCCATCGGTTCCCATTCTGCGCGACATCGACGGTGCCATGCTGCGGTTCTTTCATCGAATGGGCGCGATCCCGCTTGGGGCTGTTCGCTGGGCGCAACGGATCAACATGACGCAGCTTACGATCTCGGACAGGCTGGTTTCGGATACCAAATTCTACATCGCCAACAGCACGCTTCTGCCAGACTCCCTGGCCGCGCAACTCCAGCCCGACTTCACCCTGGACAGCGTGCGCTTTCGGTTCACGCGATGTCTCGCGCTCTATGTTGCCTTGAGCAATCTGCCTGGCTGGACCGGATATTCCGCGGACTTTCCCGAGGAGAAAGCCGCTTTCGAGAAAAAAATGAGCAGCTTCTTCGCTCAATCAGTGGCGTTCTTCACTCTCACAACTCAGCTCGCTCAGCGCCAGCTCGAGCCCGCGACAGATCCGGTTGACCAGTTTCGGTCGTATGCGCTCGACGCCTACGAGGACATCCGGTTGATGCTTGCCAGAGTGCTTCTGTACAGTTGCAATAGCGACGGCGAAGTCGCGCACCACTTTGCAGAGATTGGCTTTTCCATTCAGCGGCCGTCGCTGATCCGCCTGCCGCTCAACCTGCTGAGCTTTGATTTCGCGGGCGTTGTCGTGCTGTTCGTCATAGTGACTGTTTCATTGGCCGTAGGCGATCTTGGCAAGGCCCTGGCCATTGGAATGCTCGTGGCCATCAATCAGTCGATCGCGGCAGTGTGCGCACTTGCGCCGAAGCAGCTCTGGAACTTTGCAGACTATCGCTCCGCGAAGGAAAGGCCCATTCTTTCCTATCTGATCTCCGGTGCATGTACCCTGACGATAACCCTGCCGATATCATTCGGCTTCTATCTGATCAGAACACATTTTCCATTGGATGAGGTTCATCCGACCCTGCCGTTCACGGCTCAAGCCAAATGGCTGCTGCTACCCACTGTGCTTTCGATCGCATTGGCCTTCGCGTGCGACGATGCGATCGAAGCGGATCACGAACCGTGGTGGCTCAGATGGGCGGAGAGCGCCGGGCTGGCTGCTCTCATGGGACTTTCGGGCTTTCTCGTCATGTCCTGGTTGAATCAGCCTACGTCGCACCAGCCTACGGTACAGCAGCACTTGCTGTTGATTCCGTGCCTGCTCAGCGCATCGATCGGCGCGCTGTTTGGTGCCACGATTCCGCACTGGTACAGGAAAACCATGCGGGGAGCAGCGGTCGACATTGTGAAGATAGCTGTGCAGCCGAGCAGGGACAAGATTGCTCCGGCAGTCTGAAGCGGAGCACCTGGCGTCATCGGGCCGACGAGGGTCATTGCGAGGAGCCCTTGCAACGAACTCATCTTGCAGCCGAGCCGGCATCCAGGGCGCCGGCTCGCATCGACGTCAGAAACCGCCCGATCAACGCGCCCGCGGCCTCGCGCGGCCAGGCCAGGCTGAATTCGACCTGCGCGTTGGCCTCGTCGACAATCCTGAATGCCACGCCAGGAAAAGAGATCTCGGCCTGGCTCTGCTGCGCCAGCGTGACACCAAAACCCGCGGCGACGAGGCTGAACACCGTCTGCTTGCCGGCCGGCTGGGCCTGGAACGGCACGCCGATCCCGATCATCGAGGCGTAGAACTCGCGCATGGCGTGGCTTTGCGGCCATTCCTGCACGTAGATCGTCTCGTTGCGCAGATCGGACCATCGCAAGCTATCGCGCCCGGCGAGCGCGTGATCCTGCGGCACCGCCGCCACCATCCGCTCGCGATAGAGCGGCTCCATCACGATTCTTGGCCATGGCGCAAAACTCGGCACCAGCGCCACATCGATCCGGCGCGCGTTGAGCTCGGCGTAGATGTCGTGGTCGGACAATTCGTGGATGATGAGCCGCACGCCCGGATGATCCGCCCGCCAGCGCGCCAGCATGCTGCGCAAGGGCTCGCCGAGCGGCGGAGAGCGCACGCCAAGCCTGAGCTCTCCGGTCGTTCCGCGCGCCGCGCCCTCGGCAGCCTGAGTCAGCGCCTCGAGGCTGGCGAGCATACGCCGGGTTTCGGCAAGGACCGATGCGGCGCCCGGAGCCAGCACGGCGCCGCGCCGGCTCCGCTCGAACAGGGTCAGTCCGAGATCGTCCTCCAGCGTGTCGACGCTGCGCGTCAGGGTCGACGGCGTCACGCCCAGCCGCTCGGCCGCGGCGTTGAAGCTGCCGTGATCCGCCACCGCGACGAAATATTTGAGCGCGACGAGCTGCATGGGCGGACCAGCGCCGCCACTAGTCTTTGATGGAGCCGGCGGCGTTTGCGATGAATTCGGACACGACCTCGGGCTGGGACAGCATCGGCACGTGCGAGCTCTGGAGCACGAGCGTCTCGGCGCCCATGCGGCTCGCCGAGTCGCGCTCTACATCAGGCGGAATGGTCTCATCGCGGGCTGCGACGATGTACCACGACTTCTTCGAGCGCCACGCCGCCGTCGAGATCTTGTCGCCGAAGCACCTGACCGCCAGCGGGCCCTGCGTTGCGTAGACGATGTCGGCTTCGTCGGTCGGAATGTCCTGCACGAAGTGCTTGCGTACGCCTTCCTGCGTCAACGCCACATAGCCTTCGCCGTAGGGCCTGATCTCGGCTGCGCCGGGGGCCGGCTTGTAGGGCTTCCACCAGGCGTCGAACGACTGACCGCTGTCCGGCGCGCCGGCCGCGATATAGACGAGACCTTTGACCTTGGGATGATTGCCGGCCTCGGTGATGACGGCGCCGCCCCAGGAGTGCCCGGCCATCAGCACCGGGCCGTCCTGCATGTCGACGACGCGGTGAACGGCGACGACGTCGTCGGCAAGGGAGCTGAGGGGGTTCTGAACCGCGACAGCCTTTAAGCCCCGCTTGGTGAGAAGAGGAATGACCTTGGCCCAGCACGAGCCATCCGCAAAAGCTCCGTGCACGAGCACGACGGTTTTGATTGCCATGATAGGCCTCCTTGTTTGTTCGCGTTGAATGGGCCGGACTGGGCGTCTCTCGCCGAGTCACCCGGCCGCGCTCATCGTCAGGTCCTGTTGCGCCGCCGTCATCTCCATCAGTGAAGCAACGATTGTTGCCTGCGAGGCAATATCGTTTGAGCTTCATCGGCAAGCCGATGCAAGCCAAGCGCGAAGCATTTTCGTGCGAAGAGACAAAAGGGATTGGAAAAAGAAGGGGCGCGTCGTGGCCTGGATGGCCAGCTCCACACCGTCATTGCGAGGTGAAGCGGCAAGCGCTCACGTTGAGCGCGTCAGCCGCTTCTCGAAGCGCCATTGATCGACGGGGAAAGGCCCGTTCGAGGTCTCCGACAGCATCACGAAGGTGCCGGCGTTGTGCCAACCGCTCTTCTCGTAGAACCGCGCGGCGCGCATGTTGCCGACCGCGCATGCGAGCCACGCCAGCTCGACGCCGCATGCGGCGAGCCGTGCTTCCGCATCGGCGATCAGCGCCGCAGCTACGCCCGCGCCGTGCGCCTGGGACGCCACGAAGAGCTGGTACAATTCGTCACTCCTGATGGCGCAGAAGCCGAGCGGCGCACCGGGGCCGACGACGCTGATATTGGGAAGCATGACCGCGAGCCGGTCGCGAAAGCTCGGGAGCGTGCGGAGACGGACCAGTTCGGGCGGCGCCAGCGAGGCATGCGAGCCATGCCAGGCACCGTGCCACAGCTGCGCGAGATGATCGATCTCACCGGCATCAGCGGGCCGCACCTGCATTGTCGAGACTCCGTATGAGAGCGTGGTAGCCTACCCTGCCCGCGCCTTGCTCCAGTCCGGGCCGACCTGCCCCGACACGCCCTCGAAGGCGCCGTCGACGAGCTCGAACACCAGGATGCGCGCGGCATCGACCGGGCCCGGCATGGTGACGCGGCCCTTGGCGACCTGCTTGAATCCGACGCGGCTGTAATAGGGCTCGTCGCCGACCAGCAGCACGATGGCATGGCCCTTTGCCTTGGCGTCTTTCAGCGCGCGCTCCATCAGGAGACGGCCGATCCCGCGATCACGGAACGGCGGCTCGACCGTGAGCGGCCCGAGCAGCAGGGCCGGCGTCTCCCCGACCAGGATTGGCAATTGCCTGACCGAGCCGACCAGCAGCGTGCCGATGCGGGCCGTAAAGGACAATTCGAGCAGGTGGTCGACGTGCTCGCGGATGCGGTAGGCGCTGAGCACGAAGCGGCCGGGGCCGAAGGTACGTTCGTGCAGCCGTTCGATCGCCTGGGCGTCGCCGGCAGCTTCGGGAAGGATGGTGAGCGAGAGATCGGTCATGTTGCAAAACGGGATAGCATCTCGGAAGGCCGCGGTCTATCGGTGAGCGGCCCCCGCGCCTTGTCGCTCAGAATTGCCGCGAACGGTGCCGGCCTCGGCGCGAGCCACGACAGCCATGAGACTAACTCGACGGCGACGTGGAATCGCCGGGCAGATCACGCTCCCCGGCACTTCGCCTGATTTCGTCGATGATAAAGAGCGGCCTCTCCTTTGTCGCCAAATACGTTCGCCCGACATATTCTCCGATGATACTGAGCGCGACCAGCTGAAAGAACGACGCGGTGGCGATGATGATCATGAGGCTCGTCCAGCCCGGTATCACGCGTCCGTAGAGCCACTCATAAAGCGAATAGAGAATAACGACGCAGAGAACGACGAGCATTGCGAGCGCCGCAAGCGAAGCGAAACGCAATAATATCATCGAATAGCCAAGGAACGCATCGATCGCAAATGATATCATCTTCGCCAATGGATACTTGGAATCTCCGGCAAATCGTTCCTGACGATCGTATTCGAAGGGCGCCTGCCTGAAGCCGACAGACGCGACCATTCCCCTGATGAAACGATCGCGTTCGGGCATACGCGCAATAATGTCCGCAACACGCCTCGAAATGAGACGGAAATCTCCGGTGTCGACCGGAATGGTGACATCCGTGGCCTCCCTCAGGAGACGGTAGAAGATCGAGGCTGTCGCGCGCTTGAACCGCCCTTCACCAACCCGGCTTTTTCGCTTGCCGTAGACAACGTCGGCATCGGTCTCCTTCATGTGTCGAAGCATCGGCTTCAACAATTCAGGCGGATCCTGCAGATCGGCGTCCAGCACGAAGACCACGGTGCCGTTGACCGCTGACAACCCGGCCGTAAGAGCAATCTGATGCCCGAAGTTGCGAGACAACCTGATCCCGATCACGTCGCTATGCGCGTCCATCTCGTTGAGAATGGCTCGCCAGGTACCGTCCGCCGATCCGTCGTCGACGAGAACGATTTCGTATCGTTCACCCACCGCGTCGCTCGCGGCGCTGCGACACCGGGCGAGCAACTCACGAATGCCGGCCTCTTCGTTGAAACACGGAACCACGATCGAGACGAACTCGTCGGACTTGGACTCGCGTGAGACCTGCATCGCTTTCAACCCCAGACGATCGTTAATTGCCATCGATCTTGAATGTTGCACAACCCGAATCCGGGGGGCCATACAAGCCGATGCTCAGGCATCCCTTGGACAAACCCGATGAAATCGTCCGCAAAGGAACGAGCTGACCATCTCCGGTCGTCTCCAGCTCGGACAGGCTCTTCTGAAGGCCATCATAGAGCGCACCGCGGGCATTCGGGTCGGGATGGAAATGCAATGAGAGGGTGTTGGTCACCCCCAGAGCTCTCAGGTAACTCGGCAATGCAAAGACACCCTCGTAAGCCGCCGGCCCGTAGGCATCGAGGATGATCGGGTGATCCGGCGCATTTCTTGCGGCAAGTGCTGCGCGACGAACCTCGTCGAAGAAGGCGCTGGTGACTTCGATGTTCTTCCTGACCGCCGTCGCGATCGGCAAGCGCGTACCTACAGTCGACGTCATCATTGCAAACACAATGAAGATAGCGACGTAAAACTGAACGAGACGAACGACACTTTCCGGATGGCGATCGCGAAGCCGGCGAAAGACTTCACAGATGAGCAGGCATCCCGTCAGCGGAACCAGCAGCATCGCGGGAAAGTCGTATCGCGAATTGTGCGGGAACGACATGCGGTAGAGCGCACATTGTGCGGCGTACATCACGATCAGAAATGCGTAGACGGAAAATCCGGTCCACGAGCTCGCGATCCACTCCCTCAAAGTCTTCGTGGGAACCAACTTCAGGAGCTGCATGGAAGCGAGAGGGAGGATCCATATCCACCACGTACGCGCGAAGGCATCGAACAGCCCGACGACCCCAAAGATCAGCGTCGCACCAGGGCCGACGGATTTCGCATTGTAATCGACGCCGCCGGCCGCTCTCAGCTCCTTTGATACGACCCAGCCAATTGCCCCTACCCAGGCGACAGTCAACAGCGCCAGCACGGCCATCAGGTAAACAGGGAGTTTTTTCTTCACGGCCGCGAGGGCGAACACAAGCGCAGGGCCGGCCAGCGCGAGCGGCAAGAACGTCTCCTTCAGGCCGGCGAGCACCATTGCCGCAGCCGTCATCGAGATGGCACCGCCGTTCCTGACCCAGGATCGCTCTCCGAATAAGACCGCATCCGCGGCAAGGACCATGAGTCCGACCGAAGCCGCACCGAATATCTCCGACGGTCCGAGTCGGGCAAAGATATGGGCCCATAATGGTTGCAAGGCGACGTACGCGACCAGCGCGCCTCCCAACCACAAGTCGACGAAGCGCGAGGTTATTCGCCAGAGGGCGCCCAGAAACAGCGCGAAGCAAACCGTGTTGACGAAATACCAAAGATGAACGTTGGCACCAAACAGCCACGCCTCGACAACCTTGAGAAAATAGAAAGTGGGACGAAACCGTCCGACGTGCTGACCAACCTCGGTCTTGTTGATGAGCGTGCTCCAGATATCGGACGCGGATAGGTGCAGGTTCTGCCCGAGGAACAGAAACACCTCGGAGTCGTCGACGATCCCCCAATTGGCCGACTGAACTTGCCTGCCGATCAGCAGGTATGAAAACAGGAAAGAGAAACCAAGGATAACGAATAGGTCGACCGCGCGATTCTTCGGAACGAGAAGCCGGTCCAGAAGCGCTGACATACGAATGTTCATGCGTGAAATTCTCATCGAAACAAATCAAATAAAGTGCACGGGCCGTCACTTCCATCTCAAGTCCAGGCGCGGTCCACTGCCGCGGCGCGTCCGGGCACGGCAGGTTCAGTCCCTTCTGAGCGACGGCTGGGACAGGTAGGCGAGCATCTTCGTCTCACGCCGGCCACGTGTCACGGTGTCGAGCACCAAGCCCGAGGAGGCCGCGAGCAGGGCCGTGATCATCAGCCCCATGGACAGGACGGCAGTGGGCAGGCGCGGCACCAGACCGGTCTCGATGAAGGTGATCACGATTGGGACGGCAAGGATAACCGACACCGCTGCAAGGAGGCCCCCGATCGCCAGGAAGAAGCGCAACGGCTTTTCCGAGCGATAGAGCTTCAACATGGTACCCAGGATGCAGAAGCCGTCGCGCCATGTGTTGAGCTTGGAGAAGGAGCCCTGGGGGCGCTCGTAGTAGGGCGTCTTGACTTCGGCGACCGGAAGCGAAAGTTCGAGCGCATAGACCGCGAGCTCGGTCTCGATCTCGAAGCCATCGGACAGCACCGGAAAGGATTTGACGAAACGGCGCGAGAACACGCGATAGCCGGACAGGATGTCCTCGAACTCGTGTCCGAAGGTCCACGCCAGGAATTGCGTCAGCATCCGGTTTCCGGCGCGGTGACCACGGCGGTAAGCCGCCTGCGATTGATCGACGCGAAGGCCGACGACCATGTCCAAATGGTCGTCGAGCAGCGCATCGATCATGCGCGGCGCGCTTGGCGCATCATAGGTCGCATCGCCGTCGACGAGCACGTAGATGTCCGCCTCGACATCGGCAAACATGCGGCGCACCACATGGCCTTTGCCCTGCCGGCGCTCGCTGCGCACGATGGCCCCCGCCTCACGCGCAACAACCACCGTGCGATCCGTCGAATTGTTGTCATAGACGTAGAGTTCGGCCGTGGGCAACGCCTTGCGGAAATCGGCAACGACGGTCGCAACCGCCGCCTCCTCATTGTAGCAAGGCACCAGCACCGCAATGCGAAGCTGCGACCGCGTCATTGCCCAGCCCCCGTCGCCTGCCCATTCACGCTGCACGCCCCGCCCTCGCCATCTGCGCGGGCGGAACACGCTTCGCGGCTTCCTCCGACTGCATCAGCAGACCAAACGACACGCTCCACAAGGAGAGCATCGCGATCGGCACGACGTAGTAGGGCGTGAAGACGGGGTGGCTCAGGAAGAAGATCAGATTGACCAGCAGATTGCCGGCGACGACAAGGGCGACGTGGCGCGCGCCGCCCTTTCCCATCCGCAACAGCCACGCGGTCGAGCCGATCGCCAGCACGATCAGGACCAACTGCGTGTCTCCAAGGTACTGGCCGAGCACCTCAATGTTGAATTCGGGCGGGGCGACATCGCCGGCGCCATAGGTGGTCGCGACAGGGCTGCCGGCATTGATCGCATTGGCGATCAGCGTCGGCGCCATGCCCGCGACGAACGCAACGCCAAACACGAGGCCTCGGACAAATGTCGCGCCGTTGCGCAACTGCAGGAACGTGATGCCGAGGTACAGGACGTAGCCCGCAACGAGGAACAGGTTTGGCAACCTGAGATTGACCGACAATCCGAGCAGGAGGCCGATCAGAATGACCGGCCGCAGATCACGCTCACGCCTGGTCAGCCACAGCGCGGTCAGATAGCCCGTCATCGCGCAGATCACCATGGTCGGCGCGATTGAATAGCTGGCCTTTGCCGGATTGATCATGAGGTAGTTCACGAGCGCGCCGAAGAGGCCTGCGCACAATGCCGCGGGAAGTGATTCAGCAAGGAAGATGCCGAACAGTGCGAGGCTGCACACGATCAGGTTGGCGATGACATAGAGGGGTGCCACCTGATGTCCCTCCGGAAACAGCGCGAGCAGAAAGCCGGTGCCCGGCGGATATTGCAGCACGAGCTTGCCGCTTGGCTGCGAGGTATGGCACGGCGGCGCATTCACGTCGGGGTAGTTGATCTCCTTCAACTTGCGTTCCATGAAGTGGTCGTCATTCCGCGAAATATCGGTGTCCAGTCCACCCAGGCCGAAACGCTGGAACAGATGGGCCTGACGCAGATAGCAGAGGTCATCATTGACGCCGCGCGCCTCGGTCCACCGGGACATCATCAAAATGTTGCTGGCAAGAATCAGCAGGCAAATCAGGCAAAAGGCAAATTTGAGGATCTTCATCCGGTCTCCGTGGCGTCCGGCCGGGGCGTGAGCGCAACCTACTAGCACAGATCGCCCTCACCGCCACGTCGCGATCGGCGGCTTGCCGTCCAGCACTTCCGCGATCCGCAGCCGCGTGCCGGGCGTCGTCCCCTCGGGCAGCGCCGTGACCGCGAAGAACCCGCATTCGACGATCTCGTAATTGGGCTCGGGCGGGCGATCCTGCCTGAACTGCCTGACCACGTAGACCGCGACATGGTCGCGGCGGGAGACGTGGCTGTTGAGGAAGATGCCGTGCAGCACCGCCTCGGCGGTGAGATCGATGTCCCCCTCCTCCTTGAGCTCGCGCCGCATCGCCTGCTCCATGGTCTCGCCGAGATCGACGCCGCCGCCGGGCAGATACCAGCCGGCGACGTAGCTGTGCCTGACCAAGAATACCCTGTTCTCGGAGTCCAGAACCACGGCGCGGACGCCGAGCGTCATGCCGCGGACGAGCAGGAACCAGGCGTGGAAGATCCGCCGCAGCAGCGGCTCGAATCTCCGTCGGACGCTGTTCAGACGATTCCCCATCAGGCTCCCAAGAGAACTTCCAAGCCCCTCCCAAGAGGCCCTGTCCGGGCCCCGCTTGCACAGTCCTCGCGACCTTGCCATTACAGCGGACGAATAGCGAGGCAATCGCGCGCCATGACTCACAACACGCTGGCCCCCTTCACGCTCGCCCATCTGTCCGACCCGCATCTGCCGCCGTTGCCGAAGCCGCGGCTGATCGAGCTCGCCGGCAAGCGCGCGCTCGGCTACGTCAACTGGACGCGCAACCGCCACAAATACCAACGCCGCGAGGTGCTCGACGCGCTCGTCGCCGACATGAAGGCGCAGGCGCCCGACCATATCGCGGTCACAGGCGATCTCGTCAATCTGGCGCTGGAGGCCGAGTTCGCGCCTGCCCGCGCCTGGCTCGACGGCGTCGGCCCGCCCGACCGCGTCACCACGATTCCCGGCAATCACGACGCCTATGTCCAGGCCACCTCTCACCGCTTCGGCGAGAGCTTTGCGCCCTATCTTGCGGGCGACGACGGCCGCATCGGCTTTCCGTCCCTGCGCCGGCGCGGGCCGCTGGCGCTGATCAGCCTGTCCACGGCGGTGCCGACCCTGCCGCTGATGGCGACGGGCACGCTCGGCCGCGATCAGCTCGCAGCCCTCGCGCAGGTCCTCGACCGTCTCGCTGCCGAGGACGTCTTCCGCGTGCTGCTGGTGCATCATCCCTTGAAGTCCGATGCGCGCCAGAAGCGGATGACTGACTCCGCCGATCTGCTGGCGCTGCTCAAGCGCCACGGCGTCGAGCTGATCCTGCACGGGCACGACCACATTCATTCGACGATGTGGTTCGAGGGCCCCAACGGCAACATTCCCGCGCTCGGCGTGCCGTCGGCCTCCGCGCTCGCGCACGGCCGCTACCCGGCGGCGGCGTATAATCTGTTCACGATCGAAAAGGACAATGCCGGCTGGCGCTGCGAGCAGACGGTGCGGGGACTCGGATCCGGGTTTCAGATCCGGCAGATCAAGCATGCGAGGTTGATTTAGGGCGCGTACGGACATCGTTGAAGGTCGCCGATGGGCCAACAACGGACTTTGGAACGGCGCCGTTGTAGAATCCAAAGAGCGCGGCACGATGATCTTCAGTTGGCGTCAGAATATCCCGTTTGCGTTTGCGGAGTGCTCGGGAAGGGTTTGCAGCACATCCCAGTGCTCGACGATCCTGCCATCGTCATCAAGTCGGAAAATGTCCATTCCGGCGTAGTCTTTGTCGCCGGGCCAATGCTGGAAGCAATGGAGGACGACGTATGCGCCTTCGGCGATCACACGCTTAAATTCAACGGTTTTGCCGGGATATTCGCGAGCCATCCGCTCGAAATAATCAATGAAGCCCTGCTTGCCCGTGGCGACGTGAGGGTTGTGCTGAACATATTCGGCCCCGACGTAGCGCTCTACCGCTTCGCGTGGCTGACATTTGTTGAACATCAGATCATAAAATTCGACCACGTTCTGCTTGTTGGCTGCCAAGTTGGCCATGAGCCGCTCCGATCTACTATCGTTGAGCAAGCACGGAAAGATCGGGCCGGCTGGGAGCATCGTCAAGGGACTATATTTTCAACTGCATCAAATCAATGGAATGTCTGCGTTGGGTCAGGAGCGCCCTTCAACGCAACCATCTATAACGCCCGGTCTCCCGCAGACAGCCGACATGGGGGCGGCCCGTTTGTTGTTCAGCCGAGGGCCAACAGACGACATCGGAGGCTTAGCCTGATATGAGAGGCGACTTTATTGTGAGGGGCGTGAATGGCCAGACTTGGAGATTCGGTTAGCGGCGCGCTCCGTACACTCGGCTTCTGGCTGGCAAACGGAAGTGTTGGTTATCCGCTTCTAGAGGGTTTCGATTATTCCTGCATATTCCGAGAACCATCGGCGCTCGAAGCAGCCATGGCTATTTACGCCAACGTCCTTCGCATGGATGAATCCGGTCAGGAGCTGAACGCCAGAGCCGCAGAGAGACGGGCCGCCCAGTGGATTCGCACCTACGTCGATCCGACATACGTAGTCGATCCGCCATTTGAAAGCTGGGAAGTTGCCCTACATGAGCCTCCGGGCCGTACCGACAAAGACCCTGACGCAGCTTTAAGCCACTGATCGCGGCCGTCGCTTTCACCGGATGTCCGCTCAGGGTTACAAGCAGGAATGCTCTTGCCTATCAGAAGATTTCCGCTCGGCCCTCAGGAGCCGACATGCTTTTATGAGTACACGGGCTAGTTCAACGCAATGACGATGGAAAAACCGTCACCAGCTCTGCAGCGCCGCCAGCACGGCAACGCCGAACAGCGCGGCGGCGCCGAGCACAAATCCGAACACGAACGGCCAGACGCGCGAGCGGCGCGGCGGCGGCGCGGCCTCGGGCTTCGGCTCGGGCAGGACCACCATCGCATGCTCGCGCTCGATCATGCGGCGCGCGACATAGTCGGTGACGGCCTCGACGATCGCGGCGGTGTCGTGCGATTCGGCGAGCACGATGCGGCCGAAGCGGGTGTCCTGGACGAAGCGATACATCCGCTTGTCGCGTCCCATCATGATGTGGGCGACGACATCGATCCAGAGTCGCGGCGTATCGCCCTGGCTGACGCCGCGGTCGAACAGGTCGATCTTGTCGGGCACCTGCGCGAACAGGGGATCGAGCGCGTCGTTGAGGATCTCCAGCCGCGCCACCTCGGCATCCCTGAGGTCGACCACCACGCCGGTACGGTCCGCGGCCTCGATCCGTGCGCGCAACAGCGCGTCGCGCAGCCGCACCGGGCGCGGCTGGCTGGGATGGGTCCCGCTGGTCTCGGGCTCTGACATTGTCGGCCTTGTCCTCGACTATCCGCCATTAACCTATCAGCAACCAATCCTCCCGCAAAGGGACCACAATTCCAGAGACTTAACCTGCCCACAGCCGGCTCGCCTGTGCCAAAAACAGACGGTCCCACCCGGCTTGCGCCGGATGGGACCATCCGTCCTTGGACGTTTCTTGATTAAAGGAGGCTAGCCGTCAGGCCGAGACCCGCGAGGGCTCCTCGACGATCGAGAAGCGGACGCCGGCCTTGTGGCGGCTCTCTTCCGACACTTCCTTCCAGCAGTCCTCGGCTTCCTTGCGGGACTTGAAGGGGCCTCGAACCTGGGCCGAGCCTTCCACCAGCTTGTGGAAGTTCATCGAACCGAACTCGCCGCCGATCACCCAGAAATTGCTGTTGGTCATTGTCGCTCTCCTCTCAAGCGTTCTGCGTTAGCCGAACTGGTTCATCGTGTTGTGGGCGCCGCCCGCCTTGAGGGCGGCCTCGCCGGCGAAGTACTCCTTGTGGTCGTCGCCGATGTCGGAGCCGGCCATGTTCTGGTGCTTGGCGCAGGCGATGCCCTGACGGATCTCGGCGCGCTGGACGTTCTTCACGTAGCCGAGCATGCCCTGCTCGCCGAAATATTCGCGTGCGAGATTGTCGGTGGACAGAGCGGCCGTGTGATAGGTCGGCAGCGTGATCAGGTGGTGGAAGATGCCGGCGCGCTTGGCCGAATCGGCCTGGAAGGTACGGATGCGCTCGTCGGCTTCGAGAGCCAGCGGCGTATCGTCGTATTCCGGCTTCATCAGCTCGGCACGGTTGTACTTGCTGACGTCCTTGCCGGCTTCCTTCATCGCGTCGTAGACCTGCCAACGGAAGTTGAGGGTCCAGTTGAACGACGGCGAGTTGTTGTAGGCCAGCTTCGCGTTCGGAACCACCTTGCGGATGCGGTCGACCATCTTGGCGATCTGCTCGATATGCGGCTTCTCGGTCTCGATCCAGAGCAGGTCCGCGCCGTTCTGCAGCGAGGTGATGCTGTCGAGCACGCAGCGGTCTTCGCCGGTGCCGGGACGGAACTGGTAGAGGTTGGAGGGCAGCCGCTTCGGGCGCATCATCTTGCCGTTGCGGTTGATGATGACGTCACCGTTGCGGGCGTTCTCCGCCGTGATTTCCTCGCAATCCAGGAAGCTGTTGTACTGGTCGCCGAGGTCGCCGGGCTTGTGGCTCACGGCGATCTGCTGCGTCAGGCCGGCACCGAGCGAGTCGGTGCGGGTCACGATGATTCCGTCTTCGATGCCGAGCTCGAGGAAGGCGTGGCGGCAGGCACGGATCTTCGCCAGGAAGACCTCGTGCGGCACGGTGACCTTGCCGTCCTGGTGGCCGCACTGCTTCTCGTCCGAGACCTGGTTCTCGATCTGGAGCGCGCAGGCGCCCGCCTCGATCATCTTCTTGGCGAGCAGATAGGTCGCCTCGGCGTTGCCGAAGCCCGCGTCGATGTCGGCGATGACGGGGACGACATGGGTCTGGAAGTTGTCGATCTTCTCGATCAGCTCCTTCTCACGGGTCTTGTCGCCTTCCTTGCGCGCCTTATCGAGGGCGCGGAAGATGTCGTTCAGTTCGCGCGAATCGGCCTGACGCAGGAAGGTGTAGAGCTCCTCGATCAGGGCCGGCACTGAGGTCTTCTCGTGCATCGACTGGTCGGGCAGCGGGCCGAACTCGGAGCGCAGCGCCGCGATCATCCAGCCCGAGAGATACAGGTAGGTCCGGTCGGTCTTGCCGCCGAAGTGCTTCTTGACCGAGATCAGCTTCTGCTGGGCGATGAAGCCGTGCCAGCAGCCCAGCGACTGGGTGTACTTGGTCGGGTCGTTGTCATAGGCCGCCATGTCGGCCCGCATCAGCGCCGCGGTGTAGCGGGCGACGTCGAGACCGGTCTTGAAGCGGTTCTGGAGGCGCATGCGTGCGACAGCCTCGGCCGACACGCCATTCCAGGTCGGCTGGGTCTCGAGAAGCGCCTGGGCCGCCTTGATCTCGTCCTGATACGAGGCCGGACCCTGGAGGGTGCTGATGCCGCGGGGCTGATAGTTCATGTGCTCGATCCTTTCGCGGATGGCAAAGCCTAGGCCTTGTCATCGACATTTTTGACAGTGCATTGCGAAATGCGTGTCATGAGATAAACGCGAGAAAGGGAAGTTCGTACAGAGGGCTTGTATTTGAATGGTGATGTCATGTAACATCGGAACATGTAATAGATGTAATTTTGTAAATTTTGTAATATATATAGGTCAATAAGACTGTCATTGATGCCCACGGAGATCTGAGAAATGGCCGCCGAGTCCGGGAAGAAACTGTTCGTCGGCCCGCGCTTCCGGCGGATCCGGCAGCAATTGGGGCTGTCGCAGACCCAGATCGCCGAGGGGCTCGGGATCTCGCCGAGCTACGTCAACCTGATCGAACGGAACCAGCGCCCGGTGACCGCGCAGATCCTGCTGCGGCTGGCCGAGACCTATGACCTCGATTTGCGTGACCTCGCCACCGCCGACGAGGACCGCTTCTTCGCCGAGCTGAACGAGATCTTCTCCGACCCCCTGTTCCGCCAGATCGACGTTCCCAAGCAGGAACTGCGCGACCTTGCCGAGCTCTGCCCCGGCGTCACCCACGCCCTGCAGCGGCTCTACGCGGCCTACGCCGAGGCGCGCCAGGGCGAGACCCTGGCCGCAGCACAAATGGCCGACCGCGACGTCGGCACGCGCTATGAGGCCAATCCGGTCGAGCGCGTGCGTGAGCTGATCGAGGCCAATCGCAACTATTTTCCAGAGCTCGAGCAGGCCGCGGAGACACTGCGCGACGAGCTGAACGTGCCCGCCGAAGGGCTTTACGCGGCGCTCGCCGCGCGGCTGCGCGAAAAGCATTCGATCCAGACCCGCATCATGCCGGTCGACGTGATGCGCGAGACGCTGCGGCGGTTCGACCGCCACCGCCGCCAGCTCCTGATCTCCGAGCTGGTCGATCCGCCCGGCCGCGCGTTCCAGCTCGCCTTCCAGCTGGGCTTAGGTGAATGCGCGCAAGCCCTGGAGACCATCATCGGCCGCGCCGGCCCGCTCGACGATGCGCCGCGGCGGCTGTTCCGCATCACGCTCGGCAATTACTTTGCAGCAGCCGTGATGATGCCCTACCCGGCGTTCCTGGCCGCCGCCGAGGCGCTCAACTACGACATCCACGTGCTGGCGCAGCGCTTCAATTCCGGCTTCGAGCAGGTCTGCCATCGCCTCACCACGCTGCAGCGGCCGAACGCGCGCGGCATTCCGTTCTTCCTGCTCCGCGTCGACAATGCCGGCAACGTCTCCAAGCGCTTCTCCTCCGGCACCTTCCCATTCTCGAAATTCGGCGGCACCTGTCCGTTGTGGAACGTGCACTCGACCTTCGACACGCCAGACCGTCTGCTCAAGCAGGTGATCGAGCTCTCCGACGGCACGCGCTATTTCTCGATCGCGCAGATGGTGCGCCGGCCGGTCGCGCCGCATCCGCTGCCGCAGCCGCGCTTCGCCATCGGCCTCGGCTGCGAGATCCGCCACGCCGCACGCCTGACCTACGCCGCCGGCCTGGACCTCGAGAAAACCGAGGGCACACCGATCGGCGTCAACTGCCGCCTCTGCGAGCGCGAAAACTGCGCCCAGCGCGCCGAGCCGCCGATCACCCGCACGCTGATTTTGGACGAGACGACGAGAAGGGTGTCGAGTTTCGCGTTCTCGAATGCGCGGGAGTTGTGAGGGGCGGCGCTCGTTTGGCGAAAGGCGCACACCACGCTCACAGCTGTCATGCCCCGCGAAAGCGGGGCATCCAGTACGCCGCGGCCCAACAGTTCAATCACAACCGTCACGGAGTACTGGATCGCCCGGTCAAGCCGGGCGATGACAGTTGAATCTGTGGCGGCAGCTGAAGCTCACGCCAGCGTATGCACGATCACCGGCCCCGCCGCCGCGCTCGCATGCCCGGCGAGCAGCGGGCCCAGATCCTTCTCGATCCAGGCGATCGCGCGCCGGTTCGCCTCCTCGGCCTGCTCGAACTTGTCGAAGATCGAGATCGCGGTCACCGTGTCGTCGCCGGCATAGACGACGTAATAAGCGCGGAAGCCGTCGACGTCGCTGATGATCGGAACGGCGCCGTCCTTGATGCGCCGCGCCAGCTCTTCCGCGCTCCCGCTTTTCGCCTTGGCCTGACGGATGGCGGCATACATGGCATCCTCCCTTCCGACTCGTGATGTGGGGCCTGGTGCCCGGAGCGGATGTTACGCCGAAGCGCGCCGCCAATCCACGCTTGGTTAACCCGTCCCTAATCCATCAAGGCGATCTGCAACCAACGATTAAGCACGCCTCAACATCGCTGCCTTAGTCTCGCCCCACTCACTTTTCGCAAACAACGGTGGCCTATCCTGCCGGGCGAAGTGACATCAGGGGGTTCATCATGCGCATTGCGTTGCTGCTGACCGCAACCATTGTCGGCGCGCTTTTCGCCAGTCCATCCAATGCCGGATCGCTCGACGCCGACGCAGCGCAGAAATTGCCGCCGGGCTTCCAGAGCTATCGCGGCTACATGTTCGACCTGTCGGAGAATTCCGACCGCAAGGATGTCGACAAGCTCACCGAGAATCTGAAGAGCCAGATCGACGTGGTCGAGGCTTCCGGCCTGTCACCGCGCGTGCTGCGCTTCTTCCACACCGTTCCGATCGTCGCGAGCGAGCTGGCCTGCCTCGACGAAGGCGCCGCCACCGCCTGCTACGGCCGGGTGACGCCGGACATGCAACGCACCGCTCCGCGGACGCTGACGGTCTGGGATCATGCCACGCAGCGCTGGACCAACCCCAATGCGGTCGACCTCGCGGTCGATTCGGGGCTCGGCGTCATCATGCTGCGGCCGGACATGATGCGGTACGAGAAGGAAGCCGTGCTGCTGCACGAGATGCTGCACGCCTATCACGCGCGCCTCCTGCCGGACGGCTATGCCAACAAGGGCGTGATCGTCTACTACGCCCTGGCCAAGTCCAAGGACCTCTTGCCCAAGGACTCCTACGCGATGAAGAATCCCATGGAATTCTTCGCCGTGACCGCCAGCATCTTCCTGGCGGGAAAAAGCGAATTCCACGACCCGAAGTCGCGCGAGGCGCTCAAGGAGAAGATGCCGGACTATTACAAATATCTGGTCGGCGTGTTCGGCTTCGACCCCGATCCGCCAGCGGCCAGCGGCCCGGTTGCCTCGCTGAAATAAGGCGTCTTGCGACAACCACTCCAAAAGCCGCGCGAACAGCGCGGCTTTTTCGTTTTTGTAAACCGGAAGCTGCGGATGACGGGGCGCCGGGAATTGCCAAGGGGGGGCCTGATCTGCATAGTCCCGCCCGCATCGATACCTGTTTTCAAGAGGATAGAACAACATGGCGGACGCCGACCTGGATGTCGTGATCCGGCAACTGGCCAGACAGCTGCATACGGGCCTGATGACCCGCGCCAAGGAGCGGCGGGATCGCTTCAACGGCCTTGCGGCCAAGGCCAAGGGCAAGGAGACCGGCGATCGCTTCAAGATGATGGCCAAGGCCACCATGGAGCAGGCCGCTGCGGCTGCCAAGCGCCTCCAGATGTCCGCCGACAACGTCGCCGACAGCTACGCACGGTCGATGCGAATCGCCGCCAGCACGCCAATCGAGGTGAAGGTCGAGAAAAAGACGAAGCAAAAGCCCGAGAAGGCCGCGAGGAAAGCCAAAGGGAAGAAGACGAAATAGTCGTTGCTCTTCCCTGCTCCCCGTCGCCGGCTTCTCGGATCGGGAGATCCTCGTCGGCTTGTCTTCCTTATCGTCTGGCGTGATGAGCCCGCGGCAATAGGGTCGGTCGCCACGTTTTGAAACGAGACCTCCAGCCCTTGGCGGCGGACGTGCGCGAGCTCGGCCGGCCCGCCATCCCGTCACATGTACCGTCTCACGCTATCGAGAAAACGCTGTTTCTCGCCCGGCGCGTAACCTTGGGAAGCTCCATAATATGGTTCATTGAATTGATTGTACGGTGCAGCCCGATAGTGGATCGGCGGCCTAGGTGGCGCGTACGTTTGGCGATGATGATGCCGATTGCTCCCTCTGGCCGCCGCACCAGCGTAATACGGGTTGCGGACGCACATCTGACCGTTGGCCGACGCCCGGCATTGGTCCATCGTCGTGTAGCTGCATCTATAGTAAGGGGTGGCTCCGCGAGAGACGACGTTCAGGCAAACGGGATAAGCCGGATCATATCTTTGGGCCCGGGCGTGCCCCGCTGTTAAGGCGATACTCGCTGTCAGGATCGTCAAAGCCCATTTGCGCATTGGAACCTCCTTCCAAGTCCGCACGACACGGGGTCCACTCTGGACTCAATCAGTATTTGATCCAAATCAAGACTCGCGGAATTGTTCACGCGCCTGCCGTGAGTGGCCGCGGCAGTTTTGCTCGGCAAGGCTTCCGGAGTGATGGGCAGCAGTCGCCGGCCCCAACCCTCACCGTCTCGGCGCTGCGACCTGTGTCGGCTCCGCACTTGCGAGCTCGGCGAGCTTGGCGCGCGCTGCATCGCGGGTGCGGGCGTCCTTGCCGGCCGGCAGCACCAGCGCGGCTTCGAAATCGGCGCGCGCATCGTCGGCCTGGCCGCGGGCGAGGAATGCGAGGCCACGGTCGAGCCGGGCCTGCGCATCCGACGGGTCGAGCCGGACCGCCGTGTTGTAGCTCAGGATGGCACGATCGAGATCGCCGGTGGCGGCGAGCGCCAGACCGCGCTGGTGATAGGGCGCGGCGCGCCTGGGATCATGCGCGATCGCCTCGTCGTAATCCTCGATCGCGAGCGCGAGGTCGCCGTTCTGCCGGCGTGCCAGCGCCCGGTCGCGATAGAGCGAGGCGCGGTTCGGGTTGAGGTGGATGGCCTCGTCGAAATCGGCGATCGCCCGCCTGAAGTCGCCATGGCGGAGCGCGATCCGGCCGCGCCCCTCATAGGCGAAAGCGATCAGCGATCCCCGCAGCGGCGAGAAGCCGATGACGGCCGAGCAGATGTCGGGCTCGTCCTCGTCCCCGCAATTGACGACCGTATGCGTGGACAGGCCAATGAGCACGCCCAGAACGATCAGCAATGGTACCGCAGCTTTGGTCATCTTCGACGGTGGCAGGCGGAGGGCCGGCCACGCATCCCCTTTCGAAGGAACTGTCACGCCGAGGTGTTAACACCGGCCGGGACCATCCTGTGTGCGCCAGGTCACAAAGCCGGGCGCAATTTCCGGTGGGTTCCATCAGCCCCAAGGACCACGTGAAGGACCGCGAGCAGGACCGCGCGAGGACGAGCGGCCCCACGGACCCTGCGGCGGATAGTTTTCATTGGCCCCGACCGACGGCGCCGCCTGCGCGCCGAGCTCGGCCGCGAGCTGCTGGAGCGCGGCGATGCGATTCTGCGTCGAGGGATGGGTGGTGAACAGATTGTCCACGCCGTGGCCCGACAGCGGATTGATGATGAACATGTGCGCGGTCGCGGGATTCCGCTCCGCCTCGAAATTCGGGACCTGATGCGCGGCGCCTTCGATCTTCACCAGCGCCGACGCCAGCCACATCGGCTGACCGACGATGCGCCCGCCGAGATCGTCCGCGGCATATTCGCGCGTGCGGCTGATCGCCATCTGCACCAGCATGGCGCCGAGCGGCGCCAGGATCATCATCAGGATCGAGCCGACGATGCCGGGTCCGTTGTTGTCGCGATTGCCGCCGAAGAACATGCCGAACTGCGCCAGCATGGAGATCGCACCGGCGAGGGTCGCGGTGATGGTCATCAGCAACGTATCGTGATTCTTGATATGCGCGAGCTCGTGCGCGATGACGCCCGCGAGCTCCTCGCGGCTGAGCTGGTGCATCAGGCCGGTGGTCACGGCGACCGCGGCATTCTCGGGATTGCGTCCGGTCGCGAACGCGTTCGGCTGCGCCTCGTCCATCACGAACACGCGCGGCATCGGCAGGCCCGCGCGGCCTGCCAGCTCGGCCACCAGCCCGACCAGCTCCGGCGCGCTGGCGCGGTCGACCTCATGGGCGCCGTACATCGAGAGGACCGCGCGGTCGGAGTTCCAGTAGGTGAAGAGATTGGTCGCGGCGGCAATGAGAAGCGCGATCATGGCGCCGGAGGCACCGCCGATCAGATAGCCCACGCCCATGAACAGGGCGGTGAGGCCTGCGAGCAGCATTGCGGTACGAAGATAGTTCATGGCCGTCTCCTGGGGCGGCCGCGGGCAAGCCTCTGGCCGGCAGACATCAGGTAGGAATGACCCCGCCCCGGGCGCAAGGTTTCAAGGTGCGTCGCGGAGCCGCGGCACTGGTTTGAGCTCGATCGTTCCATTAAACTTCATCAAGAATCCCAGCGTCTCCTCCCCTTGCGGAAACCTCATGCTCCAGACCCGATGTGCGATCGCGGCCGCCGCTCTGCTTACGCTCTGCTCGACTGCCTCCGCCCAGCTCATGCCACCCGCCAAGCCAGCAGCCCCGAAGTCCACCGCCCCCTCGCCGCGCGCGGCGTCGTGCCACAACGGGGCTAGCTTCGACCGCTTCCTCGCTGAGGTGAAGCAACAGGCCGTCGCGGACGGCGTCTCGCAACGGACCATCGCGGAGGCCTCGCCCTACCTCGTCTACGACCAGGGCATCGTCAACCGCGACCGCGGCCAGCGCGTGTTCGGCCAGCTCTTCACCGAGTTCGCCGGCCGCATGGCCGCGCCGTATCGCATGCAGAACGGCCAGCAGCACATCAAGAACCACGCGGCTGCGTTCGCACGCGCTGAAAAGGAATATGGCGTGCCGCCCGCGGTGATCGCCGCGTTCTGGGGCCTCGAGAGCGATTTCGGCGTCAACATGGGCAATCTGCCGACGCTGAAATCGCTGGTGTCGCTTGCCTATGACTGCCGGCGCTCGGAGATGTTCGTGAAGGAGACCATCGCCGCGCTGAAGATCATCGACCGCGGCGACCTGCACCCGGACGAGATGGTCGGCTCCTGGGCCGGCGAGCTCGGCCAGACGCAGTTCTTGCCGGTGCATTACGTCAACTACGCCGTCGACTATGACGGCGACGGACGGCGCGATCTCCTGCGCAGCGAGGACGACGTGATCGGCTCGACCGCGAATTACATCGCCAACGGATTGAAATGGCGGCGCGGCGAGCCGTGGCTCGAAGAGATCAAGGTGCCGCAAAACCTGCCATGGGATCAGACCGACCTCACGGTGCAGCTGCCGCGCGCGAAATGGGCGCAGCTGGGGGTCACCTATCCCGACGGCCGGCCGCTGCCGAACGACAATCTCGCGGCGTCAGTGCTGCTGCCGATGGGACGCTCTGGGCCGGCCTTCATGGCCTATCCGAATTTCGCGGCTTACACCGAGTGGAATAACTCGCTGATCTATTCGACCACCGCGGGCTATCTCGCCACCCGCATCGCGGGCGCAGCGCCCATGCGCAAGCCGGCCCAGCCGGTCGCGCAGCTGCCGTTCAACGAGCTCAAGCAATTGCAGCAGCTTCTGGTCCAGGCCGGCTTCAATGTCGGCAAGGTCGACGGCGTGCTGGGCCAGCAGAGCCGCGCCGCCGTGAAGGCGATGCAGATCAAATATGGTTTGCCGGCGGATTCCTGGCCGACCGCGGAGCTGCTCGCGCGCATGCGCGGCGGCGGCACGGCACAGGCGCAACCGGCGGGGACGATCCGATAATAGTCTATCCGTAGTCATTCCTCGCGAAAGCGGGGAATCCAGTACTCCGCGGCGTCTCGGGTCCAATCACAGCCGCCTGGCGCACTGGATCGCCGGACAAGCCGAGCGATGACGCCGGAGGTTGTGGCGGCGATGACAGCGAGGGTGTGGTGCCGATAGCACCACAAGCCGACGGGATAGAATTTTCGCACCGCACAAGGCCACTCTCGCGATTGCATTTTTCCATGAGCCTCCCATGTGAGTAGCTCAGGTTTTTTCCTGAGATTACCCCCTCATTGAAGCGAGCATCACATGTCCTTCCACGACGCCGTCGTCCCCGCCTATCTGCAAATGCTGAACAGCCTCATTGGCCTGCTCACCAAAGCCGAGGCACATTGCGCGGCGAAGAAGATCGACCCGAGCGTGCTGCTCGGCTCCCGTCTCTTCCCGGACATGCTGCCGCTGTCGAAGCAGGTCCAGCTCGTCAGCGATTTCGCCGCCAAGGGCTGCGCGCGGCTGACCCATAGCGAGGTGCCTTCGATGCCCGACACCGAGACCAGTTTTGCGGAGTTGAAGCAGCGGCTCGCGAAGACGATCGACTATGTCAAATCGTTCAAGCCCGAGCAGTTCGAAGGCGCCGACGCCAAGGATGTCACCTTCCCGGCCGGGCCCGACCGGTCGATGACGTTGAAGGGGCAGCAGTTCTTCAGCTCAGTCTCGCTGCCGAACTTCTATTTCCACGTCACGACCGCCCACGGCATCTTGCGTCACAACGGCGTCGAGATCGGCAAGCGCGATTTCCTCGGCGTGAACTGACTTGTCAGATCGCACGGCTGCGATAGCGGGATCCTGCTGTCGCGGCCGAAATTGCACATGAATTATGCTACGCGGGCCCTGCCGCGTAGCTCGCCTGCACTTTCCGTATGGCTCGTCCCTTGCGCCCGATGTCGCGATGCACAAGTGTTCGTGACCTCTCACCGCCTGGAAGCATTCCCTATGAGCCGTTCGACCAAATTGTTTGAGACCTATAAGCTTGGCCCGATCACGCTGGCCAATCGCTTCGTGATGGCGCCCCTGACGCGCAACCGCGCCGCGCCGGGCACCTTCGTGCCCGGTAAGCTTGCCGCCGACTATTACGGCCAGCGCGCGTCCGCAGGACTTCTGATCACCGAAGCGAGCCAGGTCTCGCAGCAGGGCCAGGGTTATCAGGATACGCCCGGCATTTACTCCAAGGAGCAGGTCGCCGGCTGGCGTGGGGTCACCGATCGCGTGCATGAGCGCGGCGGCAAGATCTTCATTCAGCTCTGGCATGTCGGCCGCATCTCGCATGTCGACCTTCAGGCCAATGGGGCAGCCCCGGTGGCGCCGAGCGCGATCCGCGCCAAGGGAAAGACCTTCGTGAACGGTGGCTTCGCCGACGTCTCCGAGCCGCGCGCGCTCGAACTCTCCGAAATTCCCGGGATTATCGACGACTTCAAGCGCGCCACGAAGAATGCGCTGGAAGCCGGATTCGACGGCGTCGAGATTCACGGTGCCAACGGCTATTTGCTCGAGCAGTTCGCCAAGGACGGCGCCAACAAGCGCACGGATGCCTATGGCGGCTCCATCGAGAACCGCGCCCGGCTGATGCTTGAGGTCTCGAAGGCCGTCGTCGCCGAGGCAGGCGCTGACCGCACCGGCATCCGCATCTCGCCGGTGACGCCGGCCAACGATATCTCGGACTCGAGCCCACAAGCCTTGTACGACCATATCGTCGACGGCCTCAGCGCGCTCAAGCTCGTCTATCTGCATGTGGTCGAAGGCGCCACCGGCGGCCCGCGCGACATCGCCCCGTTCGACTATGCGTCCTTGCGCAAGCGTTTCTCCGGCGCCTACGTCGCCAACAACGGCTATGACTTCGAACTCGCGACCAAGGTGCTGGACGCGAACGCAGCCGATCTCATCGCCTTCGGCAAGCCGTTCATCTCCAACCCCGACCTCGTCGAGCGGCTGAAGCAGGGCGCGGCGCTGAACGACTGGGACAAGGCCACGTTCTACGGCGGCGGCGCCAAGGGCTACACGGATTACCCGACGCTGGCGGCCGAGCCGGCGGAGTGAGACAAGCGCACAACTGTCATGCCCCGCGAAAGCGGGGCATCCAGTACGCCGCGGCCTCTCGGTTCAATCACAACCGTCTCGGAGTACTGGATTGCCCGCCTTCGCGGGCAATGACGGTGAGTGTGTGAGACGCGCGTGTCACAAACCTCCGACACAACTGCAAAACAAAAAAGGCCGGGATCGCTCCCGGCCTTTCGTGTTTGATGACGCTACGCGCCGCTTACTTCGCTTCCGCGCGCTTCGGGGGCTGTGCCGGCCACGACTTGATCAGGGTGTCGTAGTCGACCGTCTCGCCCTTCGGCTTCTCGTTGGCGAGCTTGCGCTGCGGGGCGATGGTGCCGTCCTTCTGGGCCTTGGCGTACCAGTACTCGGCCGTCTCCTTCTTGTGCAGCTTCGGACCGCAGGCACCCTGCACGCCCGACTTCTCCAGGCGCTCCATCACGGAGTCCTGGGCCGCGGCGAGCGAGTCCATTGCGGCTTGCGGCGTCTTCGCACCGGACGACGCATCGCCGATGTTCTGCCACCACAGCTGCGCGAGCTTCGGATAGTCGGGCACGTTGTTGCCGGTCGGGGTCCACTGCACGCGCGCGGGCGAGCGGTAGAACTCGATCAGGCCGCCGAGCTTCGGCGCGCGCTCGGTGAACGACTTGTCCCAGATGTCGGATTCACGGATGAAGGTGAGACCGACATGGCTCTTCTTCAGCGACACCGTCTTGGAGACGATGAACTGGAGATAGAGCCAGGCCGCCTTGCGGCGATCCGCCGGGGTCGACTTCAGCAGCGTCACGGAGCCGGCGTCCTGATAGCCGAGCTTCATGCCTTCCTTCCAGTACGAGCCGTGCGGCGAGGGAGCCATACGCCATTTCGGCGTACCGTCCGCGTTCATCACGGCGATGCCGGGCTTCACCATGTCGGCGGTGAAGGCGGTGTACCAGAACATCTGCTGGGCGATATTGCCCTGCGCCGGCACCGGACCCGACTCGGAGAAGGTCATGCCCTGGGCCTGCGGCGGAGCATACTTCTTCATCCACTCGAGGTACTTGGTGATCGAGTAGACCGCAGCCGGACCGTTGGTGTCGCCGCCGCGTTCGACCGACGAGCCGACCGGACGGCAGCCTTCCATGCGGATGCCCCATTCGTCGACCGGCAGACCGTTCGGGATGCCCTTGTCGCCGTTGCCGGCCATCGACAGCCAGGCGTCGGTGAAACGCCAGCCGAGCGAGGGATCCTTCTTGCCATAGTCCATATGGCCGTAGACCTTGACGCCGTTGATCTCCTTGATGTCGTTGGTGAAGAACTCGGCGATGTCCTCATAGGCCGACCAGTTCACGGGAACGCCGAGCTCGTAGCCATACTTGGCCTTGAACTTGGCCTTGTAGTCGGCGTTGGTGAACCAGTCGTAGCGGAACCAGTAGAGGTTGGCGAACTGCTGGTCGGGCAGCTGATAGAGCTTGCCGTCCGGCGCGGTGCCGAACGACTTGCCGATGAAGTCGTTGACGTCGAGCATCGGATCGGTGACGTCCTTGCCCTCGCCGGTCATGTAGTCCGACAGCGCGATGGTCTGACCGTAGCGGAAATGCGTACCGATCAGATCGGAGTCGTTGATCCAGCCGTCGTAGACGTTCTTGCCGGACTGCATCTGGGTCTGCAGCTTCTCGACGACGTCACCTTCCTGGATGATGTCGTGCTTGAGCTTGATGCCGGTGAGCTCGGAGAACGCCTTGGCCAGCGTCTGCGATTCGTACTCGTGGGTCGTGATGGTCTCGGAGACGACGTTGATCTCCATACCCTTGAACGGTTCGGCGGCCTTGGCGAACCATTCCAGCTCCTTCTTCTGGTCGTCCTTCGACAGCGTCGAGGGCTGGAATTCCGCAATCCACTTCTGGATCGCGGCATCGTCGGCGGCGCGGACCGGCGCCGAGACGGCGAACGACACCGCGATGATGGCGGCGGCGCTCGACATGGTCAGAAAGCTATTCTTGGTCAATGGACGTTCCCTTCTCCTAAACTGTCGCATGTTGTTCCTCCGTTGCAGCGACAAACTTTTATACAGACCCGGATTGCCCCCGGATCTGGCCGTTCCTTCGCGAGCGTCAGACCGTGCGAAAAATGAGCACGGCCGTGGCCAGCGAAATTCCTGATGCGAGCCACAGGCGCGAGATCTCGACGCCCTCCTCGCCGATCGGCAGCGTTGCGATCGCATCGGTGCCGAAGAAAGCAATCCACAAGAGATGAATGACAGCGGTCGCGATCAGCGAGACGAACAGGCGGTCGCCGCGGGTGGTCGGTATCCTGAGCACGCCGACGCGTTCGGCCTCAGGATAGACCGCCGCAAGCCAGGTCATGACGGCCAGCGTGCAGGTGAGCGCGGCGAAGAAGATCGCCGTCGGCAGCGTCCAGGCCATCCATGCGATGGATTCCATTGATGCCTCCCTACACTCGGCCGAGCGCGAAACCGCTCGCGATGTAATTGCGGACGAACCAGATCACGAGCGCGCCCGGAATGATGGTGAGCACGCCGGCCGCGGCCAGAAGCCCCCAGTCCATGCCGGCGGCCGACACCGTTCGCGTCATGATCGCCGCGATCGGCTTGGCGGACACCGAGGTCAAGGTGCGCGCAAGCAACAGCTCGACCCAGGAGAACATGAAGCAGAAGAAGGCGGCGACGCCGATGCCGCTCGCGATCAGCGGGACCAGGATCTTGATGAAGAAACGCGGGAACGAGTAGCCGTCGAGGAAGGCGGTCTCGTCGATCTCGCGCGGCACGCCGGAGACGAAACCTTCGAGGATCCACACCGCCAAGGGCACGTTGAAGATGCAATGCGCCAGCGCCACCGCCCAGGGCGTATCGAACAGCCCGATCGCCGAATAGAGGTTGAAGAACGGCAGCGCGTAGACCGCCGCCGGCGCCATCCGGTTCGACAGCAGCCAGAAGAACAGATGCTTGTCGCCGAGGAAGCGGTAGCGCGAGAAGGCGTAGGCCGCAGGCAAGGCCACCGAGATCGAGATGATGGTGTTGAGGACGACGTATTCCAGCGAGTTGATGTAGCCGGAATACCAGCTCTCGTCGGTGAAGATGCGCTTGTAGTGCTGCAGCGTCGGGGCATGCGGCCACAAGGTCATCGTCGAGACGATCTCGGCGTTGGTCTTGAAGCTCATGTTGACGAGCCAGTAGATCGGCAGCAGCAGGAAGATCAGGAACAGCGCCATGATGACGCGGCGGCCGGGGATCGAGTGCATCACGCGGCTCCTTCCTGCGGCTTCCGTTCGGCGCCGGCATTGGTCATGACGGTGTAGAAGATCCAGCAGACGATCAGGATGATGAGGTTGTAGACCAGCGACAGCGCCGCGGCCTTGCCGAGGTCGAACTGGCCGAGCGCGATCTTGACCAGCTCGATCGACACGAAGGTCGTGGAGTTGCCGGGTCCGCCGCCGGTGACCACGAACGGCTCGGTGTAGATCATGAACGAGTCCATGAAACGCAGCAGCACGGCGATCAGCAGCACGCGGTTCATCTTCGGCAGCTGGATCGCCTTGAACACGGCCCAGCGCGAGGCGCCGTCGATCTGGGCGGCCTGATAATAGGCCTCCGGAATCGACTTCAGGCCGGCATAACAGAGCAGCGCGACGAGGCTGGTCCAGTGCCAGACGTCCATCACGATGACGGTGACCCAGGCATCGATGTCGTTGGAGACGTAATTGTAATCGAAGCCGATGTGGTTGAGGACATAGCCGAGCAGGCCGATGTCGGGCCGGCCAAAGATCTGCCAGATCGTGCCGACCACGTTCCACGGGATCAGCAGCGGCAGCGCGAGGATGACGAGGCAGGCCGCCACCGTCCAGCCCTGGCGCGGCATCGACAGCGCGACGACGATGCCGAGCGGCACCTCGATCGCGAGGATCACCATCGAGAAGAACAGATTGCGGCCGAGCGAAGCCAGGAAGCGGCCGCCGAGATCGGTCGAGGGATCGAGCAGCTCCTTGAACCAGCCGACGCCGTTCCAGAAGAACTGGTTGTTGCCGAAGGTGTCCTGCATCGAATAGTTCACCACCGTCATCAGCGGCAGCACCGCCGAGAAGGCGACGACCAGGAACACCGGCAGCACCAGGAACCAGGCTTTTTGGTTGACGGTCTTGTCCATCAGGCGGCTCCCTCCACCAGAAGGCTGTCGGCATAGACGTGGACGTGCGACGGATCGAATTTCAGCCCGGCGGTCCCGTCGGAGCTGGTGAAGCCCGCCGGTGCACGCGCCGCGATCTTGGCCTCACCGATGCGCACGCGCGCGAAGCGGATGCGGCCGAGATCGTCGATGCGCTCGATCTTGGCGGTGAGCAGGCCGGGCGCGGGCGCGACCGCCTCGACGAATTCCGGACGCACGCCGATCTCGATCTTCGCGTTCGCCGGCAGATTGTCGTAACCGCGGTCGAGCGCGATGACGTGGCCGTCGACCCTGGCCTCGCGTCCCCTCACCTCCGCCGGCAGGATGTTCATGCCGGGCGAGCCGATGAAGTAACCGACGAAGGTGTGCGCGGGCTTGTCGAACAGCTCGGCCGGCGTGCCGCTCTGCACCACGCGGCCGTCATGCATGACCACGACGGTGTCGGCGAAGGTCAGCGCCTCGGTCTGGTCGTGGGTGACGTAGATCATCGTGAGGTCGAGCTCGCGATGCAGCGCCTTCAGCTTCGAGCGGAGCTGCCATTTCAGCTCGGGATCGATCACGGTGAGCGGCTCGTCGAACAGCACGGCGGCAACGTCGGAGCGGACCAGGCCGCGGCCGAGCGAGATCTTCTGCTTGGCGTCCGCCGTGAGCCGCGTCGCCTTGCGATTCAGATAGGGTTCGAGATCGAGCAGGCGGCCGATCTCGGCGACACGCTTGTCGATCTCGGCCTTCGGCACGCCGCGGTTCTTCAGCGGAAACGCCAGATTTTCCCCCACCGTCATGGTGTCGTAGATCACCGGAAACTGGAACACCTGGGCGATGTTGCGCTTCTGGGTTGACAGCGGCGTGATGTCGACCCCGTCGAACTGGATTTTCCCCCGCGACGGCGTGATGATACCGGAGATCACGTTGAGCAGCGTGGTCTTGCCGCAGCCGGACGGGCCGAGCAGCGCATAGGCGCCGCCCTGCCGCCAGGTCATGGTGACGGGCTTCAGCGCAAAGCTGTCCTGCGGCGCGTCATTGCCGCCGTAGGAATGGGCGAGGTCGACGAGGTCAATGCGGGCCATGGCGCATCTCCCTCAAGAACTCGGCGCGGCGACCAGACGGTCGGCCGCATCGAAGACAAAGACATCATTGGGATCGAGCACGGCATCGAGCGTCTGGCCGGGCTCGAACTCGTGCACGCCGTGCAGCACCGCCACCCAGTTCGAACCGTCGCGGGTCAGGTGCACGAAACTCTCCGAACCGGTGATCTCGGTCACCGTCACTGTGGCATGAAAGGCATGGCGGTCGGCCTCGCCATTGGCGAGCCCGAGCTGATGCGCGCGAAAGCCGACGCGATAGGCGCCGTCGGCGAGCGACGAATAGAGGCCCGAGGCCGGCGATGCCGCGCCGCCGGCATATTGCACGGAACCGTTCTTCTTCTCGATACCGACGAGATTGAGCGGCGGATCGGAGAAAACTTGCGCGACGCGCAGCGTCTGCGGACGACGATAGACGTTGGCGGTCTCGCCGATCTGGAGCGCCTGCCCTTCCCACATGCAGACCGTGTTGCCGCCGAGCAAAAGCGCCTCGGTCGGCTCGGTGGTGGCATAGACGAAGATCGCGCCGGAGGCCTCGAAGATGCGCGGCAATTCGGCGCGCAGCTCCTCGCGGAGCTTGTAGTCGAGATTGGCGAGCGGCTCGTCGAGCAGCACCAGGTCGGCGCCCTTGACCAGCGCGCGCGCGATCGCGGTGCGCTGCTGCTGGCCGCCGGAGAGTTGGAGCGGCGTGCGCTTGAGGAACGGCTCGAGCCTGAGCAGCTTTGCCGCCTCCGCCACGCGCGCCTCGATCTCATCGCGCGGCTTGCCCTGCACGCGCAGGGGCGAGGCGATGTTCTCGAAGACCGTGAGCGAGGGGTAATTGATGAACTGCTGATAGACCATGGCGACCGAACGCTGGCGCACGTCGGCGCCAGTGACGTCCTTGCCATTGACCAGCACCTTGCCCGTGGTCGGCTTATCGAGGCCGGCGAGCAACCGCATGATCGAAGTCTTGCCTGACAGCGTCGGCCCGAGCAGCACGTTGAGCGTACCGCTCTCGAGCGTCAGCGAGACGTCGCGGATATGCTCGATACCTTCGACGGTCCGGGTTACGTGGTCGAGTGTCACGCTCATGAGCGTCCTCCCGCTTCCAGCAGGGGACTTTGCGGCACAGCGTGGGTTGCAATCCAGTCGTTCAATGCAGAGATCTCATCGGCAGATAGTCGCAGGCCGAGCTTGGAACGGCGCCAGACGACGTCCTCGGCGGTGACGGCCCATTCATGGGCCATGAGATAGCGGACCTCGCGCTCGGTTAGCGTCGCGCCGAAGGCTTGGCCCATGTCAGCGGCCGATTTCGCATCGCCGAGCAGTTTCGAAGCGCGGGTGCCGTAGGCGCGCGCGAGACGCCGGGCGTGCTCATGGCTGAGGAAGGGATAGCCGCGCTGGAGCTCGGCGATCAGGCCGTCGACGTCGGACACCCCCATGTCGCCGCCCGGCAGCGGCCATTTGCCGGTCCAGCCTTCGCGTGCTTTCGCACTGCGAAGATAGGGCGCGAGCCGTTCCAGCGCCTCTTCGGCGAGCCGGCGATAGGTCGTGATCTTGCCGCCATAGATCGACAGCAGTGGCACGCCGCCGGGTGTGTCGAGCTCGAACACGTAGTCGCGGGTCGCAGCCTTGGCTTCGCTGGCACCGTCGTCATACAGCGGTCGCACCCCGGAATAGGTCCAGACCACGTCCTTCGGCGTCACCGGCTTGGCCAGATACTCGCTCGCAGCCGTGCAGAGATACTGGATCTCCTCGGCCGTCGCCTTCACCTTGGCGGGATCGCCGTCATAGTCGCGATCGGTGGTGCCGATCAGCGTGAAATCGTCCTGGTACGGGATCACGAAGATGATGCGGCCGTCGGCGTTCTGGAACATGTAGGCGCGGTCGTGATCGTACAGCTTCCTGACCACGATGTGCGAGCCCTGCACCAGGCGCACCTTGGCTTTCGCGTTGACGCCGGCGCCGCGGCCAAGCACGTCCTCGACCCAGGGCCCGCCGGCATTGACCAGCGCCTTCGCCTGGATCTGCGAACGCTCGCCGGTCAGCGTGTTGAGCATGCTGACGGTCCAGATGCCATCGGACTGCTTGATATCGGTTGCCCGGGTGCGGGTGCGGATCTCGGCGCCCTTGTCGGCGGCATCGCGCGCATTGAGCACGACGAGGCGGGCGTCATCGACGAAGCAGTCGGAATATTCGAACGCGCGGGCATAGCGGTTCGGGATCAGCGGCTTGCCGACCTCGTCACGCCCAAGATCGACCGAGCGGGTCGCCGGCAGCAGATGACGGCCGCCGATGTGATCATAAAGGAAGAGGCCGAGGCGCAGCAGCCAGGCCGGGCGCAGGCCGGCGTGATGCGGCAAAACGAAACGCAAGGGACGGATGATGTGGGGCGCGATACCCCAGAGGATCTCACGCTCGATCAGCGCCTCGCGCACCAGGCGAAACTCGTAATATTCGAGATAGCGCAGGCCGCCATGCACCAGCTTGGTCGACCAGGACGACGTCCCGCTCGCCAGATCGTTCATTTCGCACAGGAAAACCGTGTTGCCGCGGCCCACCGCGTCGCGCGCGATGCCGCAGCCGTTAACACCGCCTCCAATGATGGCGAGGTCGAAAATACGCTCCAACAGACGCATCCCCCGGCGACTCGCTCGTTCCTTCGAGCGACGACTTTCGTTTTTGATTAGATCACACCGAAAAACGAAAGCAAGATGAAAGAGAGGCGAAAGGAAGTGAAAGAGGAACTTTTTCCGCAGGCAATACGATTGAAAAAACGGCAGTGAGGGTGGGGGCAGGCTTAGGAGCTAGGGCTCGATTGAGCCACGCACGGCATCGGCAAATGGCTCCGCGGACTTGAATGTAGCAACATGCCTACATATAATTTACCGCCGGACGGCCAGGAGGCGCAAAACCATGGTGACCACTCTCACCAGCCGAGAATTCAATCAGGATACCGGCGGCGCAAAGAAAGCGGCGGCGCAGGGACCCGTCTTTATTACGGATCGTGGCCGCCCGGCCCATGTGCTGCTGACGATCGAAGATTATCTGCGCCTGACCGGCGGGCACATGAGCCTTGCCGAAGCTCTGGCGCAGGCGGACGCGGACTTTGATTTTGATCCGCCGCGAATGGCCGACGGAATCTTCAAGGCTACCGATCTCGACTGATGTTTCTGTTGGACACCAACGTCATTTCCGAGCTGAGGCGACCTGATAAGGCTCACCGCAACGTCGTTACCTGGGCCAATGCAATTCCCGCGGCGAGTTTCTTCATATCCGCAATCTCGATCCTCGAGATCGAACTTGGCGCACGCCTGATTGAGCGCAAAGACGCAGCGCAAGGCGTCGTCCTGCGCAACTGGATCGACAATCATATTCTGACGCGCTTTGAAGGCCGAATCCTGCCCATCGATACGACCGTGGCGCAGCGTTGTGCGCAACTTCATGTTCCCAACCCGCGGGCCGAACGCGATGCTCTCCTTGCAGCGACCGCGCTTGTTCACGGCTTGACGATCGTGACGCGCAATGTGGGGGATTTCGAACCTACTGGCGTTCCCCTGCTCAATCCGTGGGGCAACGTCTAAGCCGCTACCGCAGCCGCACCACCGGTGCTGCCTCGGGCGCGGCGTCCTGCGCTTCGCCTTGAGCCTCGTCGTCCCCATCCCCCTTCGGCATCGCCGCCATCACTTCGATCCCCTTGCTGTGGCAGATGGTGGCGAGGCGCTCGGGCAGTTCCTGGTCGGTCACGAAGGTCTGGATCTGGGTGATGTGGGCGATGCGCACCGGTGCGCTGCGGCGGAGCTTGGTGGAATCGGCGACCAGCATGACGCTGCGGGCGTTGGCGATGATGGCCTGCGCCACCTGCACCTCGCGATAGTCGAAGTCGAGCAGCGCGCCCTCCTCGTCGATCGCGGACGCACCGATGATGGCGTAATCGACCTTGAACTGGCCGATCAGCTGCGTTGCAGTCGAGCCGACCACGGCGCCGTCGGCACGCCGCACCGTGCCGCCGGCGACCACCACCTCGATGCGGGGATGGCGGTAGAGCAGCATGGCGACGTTGAGATTGTTGGTGATGACGAGGAGGTCTTCGTGCGAGGTCAGCGCGCTCGCGACCTCCTCCGTCGTGGTGCCGATGTTGATGAAGAGCGAGCAGCCGTTCGGGATCAGGGAAGCGGCCGCCGCGCCAATCGCCTTCTTCTCGTCGGCGGCGACGAAGCGGCGCGCCTCGTAGGCGAGATTCTCGACGCCTGAGGCGATGATGGCGCCGCCATGGATGCGGGTCAGCGATCTCCGCTCGCAGAGATCGTTGAGATCCTTGCGGATGGTCTGCGCCGAGACCTCGAAGCGGCGCGCCAGTTCCTCGACCATGACGCGGCCCGAGGCGCGCGCGATGTTGAGGATTTCGGCTTGGCGATGGGTCAATCCGGTCACGGCGATGGCCTCAAATCAGGAAGCTGCATGGTGCGGCGGTTCGCGCCTACGGTCAATGCGCGCGCCGATCACGGTTAACGGACAAAGCCTCTCACCACGCCATTGCGACGGCCAGATGCGCGAGCAGCTCCGGATCGTCGAACGCGCTGGCGGAGGTGGCCGCGCCGGCGCCGACGAGGTCGGTGTGGCCGAGGCTCGTGCGGATGCCGATGGTTGGAATGCCGGCGGCGGTCGCCGATTGCACGCCGGTGCGGGAATCCTCGAACGCGATCGAAGCCGCCGCGCTGCCGCCGACGAAGCGCAGCCCTTCCTGGTAGGGCAGCGGATGCGGCTTGCCGTGCGGCAGTTCGTCGCCGATCACGATCGCCTTGAAGCGATGCGTAATGCCGAGGCCCGAAAGCAGCAGCTCCGCATTGAGACGCGGCGCGTTGGTCACGGCGACCATGGGAATGCCGGCGCCATCGGCGCGGTCGAGCAGCGCCATCAGGCCCGGCAGCGGCTCGATCTGTCCGGCCACCAGCGTGCGGAAGACCTCTTCCTTCTCGTCCAGGATCGCGGCGCGCCGCGCCACCGTTTCGTCGGGCAGAAAGCGTTCGCCGATCGACGCATTGGCGAAGCCCTGCAACTCCCTGGAGAAGCGCGCGTGATCGAAGACATGGCCCCGCGGCCCGAGCACATGGTTGAACGCCTTGAGGTGCAGCGGGTCGGTGTTGGCGAGCGTGCCATCGATGTCGAACAGCAGCGCCCTGCCCATTGCTTGCCCTTTGGCCTTGATCATTTCCGTACTTTCCCGAATGCACGACGCATCAATGCGAAACACGTATCAATACAGCCTCAATCACGCAATGACGCACCTGCATGACCGCCACGCGACACTCGACAAAGTCGCGCCCGGCTGCAACACTCGGCGCAAGATCAAAAAGGAGGAAACGATGACGATCAACCGACGCGATCTGGCTCTCTCGACTCTCGCCCTCTCCGCGCTTGCGCTCACGACGCCGGCGCTGGCGGCCTCGGCCGACGAGGAAGCCGTGGCGAAAAAGGTCGAGGCCTTCCGCCTCGCCCAGATCGCGGCCGATCCCAAGGCGCTCGGCGCGCTCTGCTGGGACGATCTCAGCTACAGCCATTCCAGCGGCAAGGTCGAGGACAAGGCGACCTTCGTCACCAACGCCACCGACGGCAAGTCCAAATTCCTGTCGATCGAGTACAAGGACCCGACCATCAAGGTCGTCGGCCCCGCCGCGATCGTGCGCTTCCACTGGGTGGCGGAACAGGAGATGGCGGCCGATGGGAAAAAAGTGCCGACCAACCTTCACATCCTGATGAACTGGCAGAAGCAGGGCGACGACTGGAAGCTGCTCTCGCGCGCCGCGACGAAGTTGTGATGACGTTCTTACCCTCTCCCCCTGCGGGAGAGGGTGGCTCACCGCGTAGCGGCGAGCCGGGTGAGGGGTTGCCTCAGCGAGCACATCTTTCGAAATTCAATTTGCGGACAGATACCCCTCATCCGGCGCTTCGCGCCGCCTTCTCCCGCAAGGGGAGAAGGAAAAGGCAGCTGTATCAAGGGCTGCAAAAAATTCCGACCACGCTTCGCACGTGAGGAATCGCGCTACCTGGCGCGATGCAGCGTATTGCGACCTGATGCTCGATAAGATCGAGTGCGGCTGCAACAGTGGGTGCAAGATCAAGAACGGAGGATACGATGACACTGAATCGCGATCATGCCGCCATCACGGACCACGAGGCGGTGGCAAGAAACGTCGAGGCATTTCGTCACGCCCAGATCGCGGCCGACCCGACGGCACTCAGCGCGCTGTGCGCGGATGATCTGAGCTACAGCCACTCCAACGGCTTCCTCGAGGACAAGGCGGCCTTCGTCGCCAACGCCACCGACGGCAAGACGGAGTTCCTGTCGATTACGTACAAGGACCCGACCATCAAGATCGTTGGCCCTGCCGCGATCGTGCGCTTCCATTGGCTGGCCGAAATGATAACCGGCGGACAGAAAGTGGCAAACAGCCTTCATATCCTGATGAACTGGCTGAAGCAGGGCGACGAATGGAAGCTGTTGTCGCGCTCCGCGACAAAGCTGTAACCAACCACGTCATTCCGGGGACGCGCCGAAAGGCGCAGGCCCGGGATCCATAGGTCGGCAATTTCTGCAGCGAGATAGATTCCGGGCTCGCGCTTTTCGCGCGCCCCGGAATGACAAGCGCGGCGCTTACGCCGCCTCCTTCACATCACCGTTAATCAGCTTGCGCGCCGCGCGCTCCGCTTCGCGGGCGTTGCGGAAGAGCTGGCCTTCGAGACGGTTGAACGGGTGGGATGAGGCGAAGAAGCAGTAGCCTCCTTGAGAACGAACGACGATACCTGCGGTCTGCGAATCGACTTCGATGATGTAGCTATCCGACATGGTCCGTGGATTCCCTCAGTGCGGGCAAATAACGGCATGCCTGCCCAAAGGTTCCTGGGCATCTTGAGGCCGTTTCCACCCCGAATCGACAGGCAACTGAGTACGCCGAGACCTCATCCGTTTTATGACTGGTTGTTGGCGAAGCCGCGACGCGTTGACTCATCGGCGCCGCGTTTTGCGTTGCTGCACATCTTCGTGAGATGAGGCGCAAAGCCGCGCGCGATTACGTCGCGATCGGCGGATCGTTGCGCTGGATCGCTTGCGGGCGCCCGTCGTCGTCGATCGAGACATAGGTGAAATTGCCGTCGGTCACCAGGATCGGCTGGAGCTCCCTGCGCCGCAACGCCCAGGCTTCGAGATGCACGGTCATCGAGGTCCGGCCCACGCGGACGAGATTGGCGTAGACCGAGACGAGATCGCCGACATAGACCGCTTTGCGAAAATTCATCGCCTCGATCGCGACCGTGACCGTGCGCGATCGCGCAACCTTCGATGCGAACACGCCGCCGCCGACGTCCATCTGGCTGAGCAGCCAGCCACCGAAAATGTCGCCATTGGCGTTGGTGTCGGCGGGCATCGCCAGCGTGCGGATGCAGAGATCGCCGCTCGGCTCGGTGTCGGACGTTTCGGTCATGTGCCTCTCACTTGAAATTGTCCCAGCCGGGATCGGGCGCAAAGCGATCGCCGAATCGCTCGGCCAGCGCGCGCAGCGTCGATACAACATTTTCCACGCCGCGCGTGCGCGCATAGTTCAGCGGGCCGCCGCGGAACGGCGCGTAACCCGTGCCGAAGATCATGGCGCCGTCGACGGTGTCAGGGTCATCGACGATGCCCTCGCGCAGCGCCGCGACGCAGACGTTCGACATCGGCAGCACCAGGCGATCGATCATCTGGTCGGTGACGCGCGGGCCGGTCTCGGGCAGCGGTGCCTTCTCCGCCTTGCCGTCCTTCCAGGTGTAAAATCCCTTGCCGGACTTGCGGCCGAGCTCGCCCTTGGCGACCTTCTCGCGCAGCCAGGCCGGCGTCGGCGGCAGCAGATCGCCGAATTTGGTGCGCAGCATGTCGCCAACGTCGAGGCAGATATCGAGCCCGACCTGGTCGGCAAGCTCGATCGGCCCCATCGGCATGCCGAACTGCTCGGCGGCCGCGTCGATCAGGCGCTGGTCGATCTTCTCGTCCAGCATCACCATCGCTTCCAGCATGTAGGGCGTCAGCGCGCGGTTGACGAGGAAGCCGGGGGAGCTTTTCACGGAGAGCGGCAGGCGGTCGATCGCGCCGACGAAGGCGAGCGCTTCTTTCAGGACCTGCGCATCGTTGCCATCATGGCTAACGACCTCCACCAGTTGCAGCCGCGACACCGGATTGAAGAAATGCAGGCCGACCAGCCGCTCCGGCCGCGCCAGCGTGGTGCGGAGATCCTGGAGCGGAATGCTCGACGTGTTGGTCGCAAGGATCGCGCCCGGCTTCATCCTGGGCTCGAGGCCGGCATAGACCTTCTGCTTCAGCTCCAGCTTTTCCGGCACCGCCTCGATGATGAGATCGGCGTTGCGGACGCCTTCGCCGTCCATGTCGGGGATGAGCCGATCGAGTGCGTCCCGCACCTCGGTCGGCTTGCGGATGATCTTGCCGTAGAGCTCGGCCGCACGCTTCACCGCGCCTGCGATCGGCTCCGCCTTCATGTCGGCCAGCGAGACGCGCAGCCCCTGCCCCGCTACCCAAGCCGCGATGTCGCCGCCCATGGCGCCGGCGCCGATGACGTGGACGTGCTTGATCGCATTCCCGCTGCCGGCCGTTTTCTTCATCTGCTCGCGCAAGAAGAACACCCGGATCAAATTCTGCGCGGTCGGCGTCACCATCAATTTGGCGAACGAGGCCTGCTCGGCCTTCAGCATCGCGGCCTTGCTGCCGCCATGCGTCTCCCAGAGATCGATCAGCGCGTAAGGCGCCGGATAGTGCTCGCGGGACGCAGCCTTTACGGCTTCCGAGCGCATGCGTTTCGCCAAGAGCCCGCGTACGGGACCGAAGTTCGCTGCACGCGTCAGAACGCCCGGACGCGCCCGCTTCAGGCGGCCGAACAGCGCATCCTTGACCGCGTTACGGACATGACGCTCCTGCGTCACGGTGTCGACAAGGCCGAGCGATCTGGCGCGGCGCGCATCGATGGTGCGGCCGGTCAGCATCAGCGCCATCGACTGGGGCGGATTGACCAGCGACGTAAACCGCGCGGTGCCGCCGAGGCCCGGATGCAGGCCGAGCATCACCTCCGGAAAGCCGAAGCGCGCGCCGTCGATGGCAATGCGCGACTGGCAGGCCAGCGCGACCTCCAGCCCGCCGCCGAGGCAGAAGCCGTGGATGACCGCAACCGTCGGCAGCTTCAAGGCTTCCAGATGATCGACCACCGCATGCGCAGCGCGGATACGCGTCTCCACGATCTCGGAGTCGGACGCGCCGCGGAACTCATTGACGTCAGCGCCCGCGATGAAGCCGGACGGTTTTGCCGAGCGGATCACGAGGCCGGCGGGGCGCTCGGTCTCGATCGCCGCAAGCACGGCGTCGAACTCCTCCATCACGTCCGAGGACAGCGTGTTGGCGCTGGCGTCGGCGCGGTCGAACAGCAGCCAGGCGACACCATCGGCATCGCGCGTCAGCTTGAAGTGCTTGTACGGGCTGTCGGTCGCAGGCTTTGGTCCCAGCTCGAGCACGCGATCGCCGAGCACGGTCATGATCTTCGAATCCATGGTCACACCGCCTCGATCAGCATGGCGCCGCCGAGCCCGCCGCCGATGCATTCGGTGGCAATTCCGCGCCGCGTGCCGAGCCGCTTCATCGCGTTGACGAGATGCAGCACGATGCGGTTGCCGGAGGTGCCGACGGGATGGCCGAGCGAGATCGCGCCGCCGTCGACGTTGAGCTTGTCACGGTCGATCTCGCCGGCGGCGCCGTCGAGCCCAAGAATCTCGCGGCAGAACTTGTCGTCGTTCCAGGCAGCGAGGCAGCCGAGCACTTGCGTGGCGAAGGCCTCGTTCAGCTCCCAGGTGTCGACGTCCTTGATGGTGAGGTCGTTGCGCTGGAGCAGCGGCGTTGCCGACATCACGGGACCGAGCCCCATGATGCCAGGATCGAGCGCGGCCCAGTTGCTGTCGACGATGGCGGCCTTCGGCGTCAGTCTGTGCTTGGCCACCGCCGCATCAGAAGCGAGGATCACCCAGGAGGCGCCATCGGTGATCTGCGAGGAATTGCCGGCGGTGACCTGGCCCCAGGGGCGCTCGAATACCGGCCGGAGCTTTGCGAGGGTCTCGGCCGTGGAATCCGGCCGAACGCCGTCGTCGTGGTCGAAGAACTTGCCGTCGCGGGAGAATGCGGTCTCAACCTCACCCTTCAGAAAACCCGACGTCTGCGCATGCGCGAGCCGGCGATGGCTCTCGGCCGCGTAGGCATCGGCCTGTGCGCGCGTAATGCCGAAGAGGTGGCCGACGACCTCGGCGGTCTGGCCCATGTTCAACTCGGTGATGGGATCGGTCAGGCCGCGCTCGAGGCCGATGATCGGCTTGAGATAACGCGGCCGTAGCTTGAACGCAGCCGCAAGCTTCGCCGCCACGCCCTTGGCGGTGGCGAGGCCGGCGAACCAGCGCACACCGGAATTCGGCCAGACCAGCGGGGCGTGGCTCAGCGCCTCGGTGCCGCCGGCCAGGATCAAGTCGGCGTGCCCCTCGCGGATGTAGCGATAGGCGGTGTCGATCGACTGCATGCCTGAGCCGCAATTGATCTGCACGGTGAAGGCGACCATGTCCTCGCCCATGCCGAGCCGGAGCGCCGCGACGCGGGCCGGGTTCATCTCGTCGGCGATCACGTTGACACAGCCGAGGATGACCTGGTCGAAATCGGCAGGTGAAAACGGCTGGCGCGCCAGCAGCGGACGTCCGCACTGCACGGCGAGATCGACCGGCGTGAACGGCCCCGGTCCGGAGCGCGCCTTCAGAAACGGCGTCCGGCTGCCGTCGACGATGAAAACCGGTCGTGCCATCAGCTCGCCGCCCTCTGCTCTCCGAGTTCCTGGAAGAACTGATGCACATCGCCGGTTTTCTTGTAAATCGGCGACAGCGCCTCCGGCGCAAAATCGTCGACCTCGATCACTTTTGTGACGGCTTCGTGAGCGGTGGATAGCTGCTCGCCCTCGGCCTGCGTGATCACGCCTTTGGCAACGCCGTCCTTCCAGTCGCTTAAATGTGCAGCACGCATGCGCTTGGCGATCGCATCGGCTTCTGCAACCAGCTTGAACGCGCGCTCCAGCCGGGCAAAGCCGCCATCATCGTCGACATGGGCCAGATCCGGCGTCAGGCGCTCGCGCGCCGCTGACGGCTCCAGCACCAGGCTTGCGCATTGGTGCACGACGCGGTCGGAGGGACCGAGCACGCGCGCACCGAACGGCTGGACGACGAGCTTGAGGATGACAGCGACAAAGCGGTTGGGCAGGTTGGCGAGGATTTCGGCAAGCCGGTTTTCGATGGTCCGAAAGCCCGTCGCCATGCACCATTCGAGCGCTGCAAAATCCTCCTTCTGCCGGCCCTCGTCCTGCCAGCGTTTCAGCGCGGCCGACAGCAGATACAGTTCGGAGAGGATGTCGCCGAAGCGCGCCGACAGCATCTCCTTGCGCTTGAGCGCGCCGCCGAGTGTCAGCAGCGCCATGTCGGCGCAGAGCGCGAACGCCGCGGAGTAGCGCGAGAGCTGGCGATAGAAAGGCGTGGCATCGCCCGCGTCCGGCGCGAGTGCAAACGCGCCAAAGGTCCAGCTCCGGCCGAAGGCACGTAGCAACGTATTGAAGCTGTGGCTGACATGCTTCCAGAACGCCTTGTCGAACGCAGTGAGCCCGCGCTCGCGATCGGTGTCGGCGAGCGCATTCATCTCGTCGAGCAGATAGGGATGCGCGCGGATGGCGCCCTGCCCGAACACGATGAGATTGCGGGTGAGGATGTTGGCGCCCTCGACCGTGATGCCGACCGGCACGGCGCGGTGCAGATTGCCGAGATAGTTTTGCGGACCGTCGATCACGGCCTTGCCGCCATGAATGTCCATGGCGTCGTCGACCGAGACACGCATCCGCTCGGTCGCGTGCAGCTTCATGATGCCGGAGATGACGGCGGGGTGGACGCCCGCATTCAGCGCTGCGCAGGTGAGCCGGCGCGCCGCATCGAGCTGATAGGCGGTCGCGACGATGCGCGCGAGCGGCTCCTCGACGCCCTCGAATTTCGAGATGGAGATGCCGAACTGCTCGCGGATGCGGGCATAGGCGCCGGTCGTGCGCGCGGCATAGGCGGCGCCGGCTGCCGAGAGCGACGGCAGCGAGATGCCGCGGCCGGCGGCGAGCGCCGTCATCAGCATCTTCCAGCCCTGACCGAGGCGCTCTTGGCCCCCGATGACATAGTCGAGCGGGATGAAGACGTCGCGGCCCCGGTTCGGGCCGTTCTGGAACACCTGCATCGACGGCAGATGGCGATGGCCGATCTCGACGCCCGGCAGATTGGTCGGGATCAGCGCCACGGTGATGCCGAGCTCCTCCTGGCTGCCGACGAGATGATCGGGGTCATAGGCCTTGAAGGCGAGGCCCAGGAGCGTCGCGACGGGACCGAGCGTGATGTATCGCTTGTGCCAGTTGAGCCTCAGTCCAATGACCTCGCTGCCCTCGAACTCGCCCTTGCAGATGATCCCGGTGTCGATCATCGAGGCGGCGTCGGAGCCGGCCTCGGGACTGGTGAGACCGAAGCAGGGAATGTCGCGGCCATCGGCGAGGCGCGGCAGCCAGCGCCCTTGTTGTTCTTTGGTGCCGAACCGCATCAGGAGCTCCCCGGGGCCGAGCGAGTTCGGCACCATCACGGTGACGGCGGCGGCGATGGAGCGGGTCGAGATCTTCCGCACGACTTCCGAATGCGCGTAGGGCGAGAAGCCGAGGCCGCCAAATTCCTTCGGAACGATCATGCCGAAGAATTTTTCGCGCTTGACGAAATGCCAGACGTCCGGCGGCAGGTCGCGCCATTCCCAGAAGATCTTCCACTCGTCGAGCATGGCGCAGAGCTCGTCGACGGGGCCGTCGAGGAAGGCTTGCTCCTCGGCGGTCAATTTGGCCGGCGCGATTTTGAGCAGCTTCGACCAGTCGGGATTGCCCGTGAAGAGATCGGCGTCCCACCAGACGTCACCCGCCTCCAGCGCCTCGCGCTCGGTGTCGGACATCGCCGGCAGCACGCCGCGCGCCCAGGAGAAGATCGGCTTTGTCAGGGTGTCGCGGCGGAAGCTCATGGCTGACCTCATGCATCGGCGCGGTTGTCGGGCATTTTAGCGGAAACTGGCTGGCGGAGGCGAACACTTCGCCAGCAAAATTGACGCGGCCGGGCGGCCGCCCCCGGGACCATAACGGCCGGGGCGTGGGGGCAGTTCCGGGAGAGGGTGAGGGGCTGAATGCCACGCCGTCATTCCGGGCACGCGAAGTGTGAGCTATCCAGAACCACGATCGGGAGCATGGATTCCGGGCTCGACGCTACGCGTCGCCCCGGAATGACGTGGAGAGATCGGCGGTTTGGCCTAATCCGGCCGCACCATCTCGAACATGTTTTCCGGCTTGATCTCGAAATAGTCGCCGCGCCGGCCGGCGCGGACAATCGGGCGGGCGGCAGCGGTCTGGTAGACGCCGTCCTTGATCATGGCCTTGTCGATGTGGACGGCGACGACCTCGCCGAGCGTCAGCCAGGCGTCGGCCTCCTTGCCGTCGGCGCCCTTGAGGCGGACGATGTCGGAGACCTTGCATTCGAAGGCGACCGGGCTCTCGGCGACGCGCGGCACGTTGACGAGCCTGCCGGGCACGGCGGTGAGACCGGCGATCTCGAACTCATCGACCTCGGGGCCGACATGCGCGGCAGTCGCATTCATGCGCTTGGCCAAGTCCATCGTGGTGAGATTCCAGACGAACTCCCTGGTCTGCTCCATGTTCGAGACCGTGTCCTTCCAGTTGGTGGAGGAGAAGCCGATGATCGGCGGCACGTAGCAGAACGCGTTGAAGAAGCTGTAGGGCGCGAGGTTAACGTGGCCCTTGGCGTCGCGGGAGGAGATCCAGCCGATCGGCCGCGGCGCGATGATGGCGTTGAAGGGATCGTGCTTGAGGCCGTGGCCCTTGGAGGGCTCGTAGAAATAAAGGTCTTTGTCGGTCACGCGCTGTTTCCTTCCCGTCAATTGCGAGCGCAGCGAAACAATCCAGGCTCTGCGTTCCTCATCCTGAGGAGCGCGGAACGCGCCTCGCCCTTCGAGACGCGCGCCCTTGGCGCACTCCTCAGGGGGAGGGTCTCCCAGCCTGGATTGTTGCGCTACGCTCGTCATGACGGAGTGTGATGATCCGTCCGTACCCGCCACCAGGGCCGGTCGGACTGCTTATAAGAGCAGATCCCCCGGCCCGTCAGTGGTGCGGGGACAATCCCGCGATGACGAAATCGATCATCTGATCGATGGTCGGGCCCGGCTTGGTGGCGCACTGGGCGATCATCTGGGGGTGGAAGAAGCGCATCATCGCGGTGCAGGCGCACATCGAGGCCAGTTGCAGGTCGCCCGCTTCGAACTCGCCGGAGGCGACGCCTTGCCCGATCATCTGGCCGATCGCCGTGGTGATCAGCTCCATATGGGCGACGCAGACCTCCCAGTCCTCCTGCATCGCGATCTCGACCATCTCGTGCAGCTTGTTGTCGCCGACATAGCGCTCGGTGTTCATGCGATGGATGGTGGTGAGCAGCTCGCGGAAACGCGGAAGCACCGGACCGGGCCTCGCCACGATACGCTGCGCTTCGAGCTCGACCTCGCCCATCAAGCCCCGGGCCACCGACTGGTGGATCGCCTTCTTCGATTCGAAGAAGCGATACACGTTGGCGGGGCTCATCCTGAGCTCCTTGGCGATGTCGCCGACCGTGGTCTTCTGGTAGCCGATCTGGCGGAACAGCCGCTCGGCCACCTCGAGGATACGGTCCCGGGTGTCGCCTTCGATATGTTCCGAAATCAGGGCCATCAGTCAGGACTCGTTCGTCGGTAGTCTTCTCATTTATTCAGCTGCTTCAGCAAGCGGAATTGCGGGATGGTCATCGCTCCCATGCTGCGGCGCGGCAGGCTGCTCGGGGGTGCCGGCCTCGTCCAGGCTCTTCCTGAACCACAGGGCGTACAGGCCCGGCAGGTACAAGAGCGTCAGGAAGGTCGCAACGAACAGGCCGCCCATGATCGTGATCGCCATCGGGCCCCAGAAGGCCGAGCGCGACAGCGGGATCATGGCGAGGATGGCGGCGAGCGCCGTCAGAACCACCGGACGGGCGCGGCGGACGGTCGCTTCCACGATCGCCTCCCGGCGCGTCAGGCCGTGCGAAACGTCGGTCTCGATCTGGTCGACCAGGATGACCGTGTTGCGCATGATCATGCCGGCGAGCGCGATCAGGCCGAGCAGCGCCACGAAGCCGAACGGGGCGTTGGCGACGTTGAGGCCGAAGGAGGCGCCGACGATGCCGAGCGGCGCGGTCAGGAACACCAGGATCAGGCGCGAGAAGCTCTGAAGCTGGATCATCAGCAGCGTCAGCATCACCATGACCATCAGCGGGAAGAGGATGAAGATCGACGCATTGCCCTTGGCGGATTCCTCGAAGGCCCCGCCCGGCTCGATCCGGTAGGCCGGCTCGAGATGGTCCTTGATCGCCTTCAGCTTCGGCGTGATCTGATTGGTGACGTCGGGCGCCTGCACGCCGTCGACGACGTCCGAGCGCACGGTGATCGCCATGTCGCGGTTGCGCCGCCACATGATCGGCTCCTCATGGGCATACTCGATCTTGGCGATCTGCTGGAGCGGCACGGCAACGCCATTGCGCGAGGTGATGGTGAGATCACCGACGCCGCCGAGATCGAGACGTTCGGACGGGATCGCGCGGGCGACCACGGCCACCTTCTCGATGCCGTCGCGGATGGTCGTGACCTGCGCGCCCGAGATCAGCATCGCCAGCGCCTGCGAGACGTCTTGCGGGGTCAGGCCCATGGCGCGGGCGCGATCCTGGTCGACGACGAGCTTGAGGTAAGGCGACTGCTCGTTCCAGTCGAGCTGGACGTCCTTGACGCTCTTGTTCTCCCGCATGACGTCGCGGACCTGGTAGGCGATCTCGCGCACCTTGTTGGCATCGGGGCCGATCACGCGGAACTGCACGGGGAAGCCGACCGGCGGACCGAAGTTGAAGCGATCGACGCGCACGCGTGCTTCGCTCAGCATGCCCTCGGCCGCCGCGTTCTCGATCTTGGCCTTGATGCGCTCGCGCGCCTCGACGCCCTTGGCGACGATGACGATCTCGGCAAAGGCCTCGTTCGGAAGCTGCGGGTTGAGGCCGAGCCAGAAGCGCGGCGAGCCCTGGCCGACATAGGATGTATAGGTCTCGATGTCCTTGTCGTCCTTGAGCAGCGTCTCGGCCGTCTTCACCGCCTTCTCGGTGACGTTGAAGGCAGTGCCTTCCGGCAGGCGGAGCTGGAGGAACAGCTCGGGCCGCTCCGACAGCGGGAAGAACTGCTGCTGGACATGACCGAAGCCGACGATCGAGGCGACGAAGACTCCGACGGTCGCGGCCACCACGGTGATGCGGTGGTTGACGCACCATTGCACGATGGCGCGCAGGCCGCGGTACATGCGGGTCTCGTAGACGGCGTGCGGATCGTGATTGTGGTGCACCTTGATGTTGGGCAGCAGCATGACGCCGATATACGGCGTGAAGATCACCGCCACGAACCAGGAGGCGACCAGCGCGATCGCCACGATCCAGAAGATGCTGCCGGCATATTCGCCGACCGCGGAATTGGCAAAGCCGATGGGGAGGAAGCCAGCGGCCGTGACCAGCGTTCCCGTGAGCATCGGAAACGCAGTGGACTCCCAGGCAAAGGACGCCGCCCGGAAGCGATCCCAACCCTGCTCCATCTTCACCACCATCATCTCGACCGCGATGATGGCGTCGTCGACGAGCAGGCCGAGCGCGATGATCAGCGCACCCAGCGTAATACGATGCAGGTCGAGCGACATCGTGTTCATGACGACGAAGACGATGCCGAGCACCAAGGGCACCGACAGCGCGACCACGATGCCGGTGCGCCAGCCGAGCGCCAGGAACGACACGAACAGCACGATGACGAGCGCTTCCATGAAGGAATGCACGAACTCGCCGACGGCGTGCTCGACCACCTTGGGCTGGTCGGCGATCAGCTTGACGTCGACGCCCTGCGGCACCGCCTTCATGAACTCAGCCGTCGCCTTCTCGACCTCCTTGCCGAGATCGAGGATGTTGGCGCCCTTGGCGGTGACGACGCCGATGCCGATCGCGGCCTTGCCTTCCTGACGGACGACGAAGCTCGGCGGATCGACATAGCCATGGGTGACTGTGGCGATGTCGCCGAGGCGGAACACGCGGCCGTTGCTTTCGACCGGCGTCTCGGCCACGGCCTTGGCGCCGTCGAGCGCGCCGGTGACGCGCAGCGGCACGCGCTGCGACGAGGTCTCGACCGTGCCGGCGGGCGTCACGTTGTTCTGCTTGGCGAGCGAGTCGAACAGCGCCTGCGGCGTGATGCCGAGGGTGGCGAGCTTGGCGTGGCTGAACTCGACGAAGATGCGCTCGTCCTGATTGCCGTAGACGTCGACCTTGGTGACGCCGGGGACCTTCAGCAGGCGCTGGCGGAATCCTTCCGAGACCTTCTTGAGCTGGGCATAATCGGCGCCGTCGCCGGTCATCATGTAGAGGATGGAATCGACGTCGGAGAACTCGTCGTTGACGACGGGTCCGAGGATGCCGGAGGGCAGCTGGCCCTGCACGTCGGCGAGCTTCTTGCGCAGGAGATAGAAGAGATACGGCACGTCCTTCGGCGGCGTGGAGTCGCGGAAGGTGACCTGGAGCGCGGTGAAACCGGGCTTCGAATAGGTCTGCACCTTCTCGAAATAGGGCAGCTCCTGGATCTTCTTCTCGATGGGATCGGCGACCTGCGCCTGCATCTCCTGCGCGGTCGCGCCGGGCCAGAGCACAGAGACGTTGACCACCTTCACCGTGAAGAACGGATCCTCGGCGCGGCCGAGCTTCTGGTAGGAGAAGAAGCCGGCGACGCCGAGCATGAGCATCAGGAACAGAACCAGCGTCGGATGGCTGACGGCCCAGGCCGAAAGGTTGAAGCGCTTCATCGCTCTCTCCGAAAGACGATCCAGTTGCAAAAAACGACAGCCGCTCTGTTCAAGGCGTCATCGCGAGGCAGCGAAGCAATCCAGGGGGCTGGGCAGGTTCTGGATCGCTTCGCCGCTTCAGCCCCAGCATTTGCGCTCGGGCCGAAACTCACCTCACGCGACGTAACTCGTAAGAAACTCAGAAAGACAGTGACGAGACGATCCGCACCCGCTGGCCCGGATCAAGCTTCTGCACACCGAGGGCGACGATCTTGGCGCCCTCTTCGACACCGCCGGTGATGACGACGTCGTTGCTCTCGTAAGACTTCACCGCCACCGGCTTGAGCGTGACGCCGCCATTGTCGTCGACGACGTAGAAAGAGGGCTTGCCGCCTTCGTTGAACAGCGCCGACAGCGGCAGCCGGGCGACACGCTCGGTGGCGGCGTCCGACAGCGTCAGCGTTGCGGTCATACCGAGCGCGACCTTGTCGTCGGCTTCGGGCAGCGAGAATTTTGCAAGATAAGTCCGCGTGGCCGGGTCGGCTGCCGGCGCGATCTCGCGCAGCTTCGCCGTGTATTTCTTGTTCGGCTCGGACCAAAGAGTGACGCTGGCGGCGCCCGACTTGGCGCGTCCGACCAGCGTCTCAGGGATCGCGACGACCGCTTCCTTTTCGGCAAAGCGGGCGACACGGATCGAAGCCTGGCCCGCGGCAACCACCTGGCCGGGCTCGATCAGCGTTGCGGTGACGACGCCACGGGCGTCGGCGTTGAGCGTCGCGTAGGAAAGGGAATTCTTGGTCAGCTCCACCGAGCGCTCGGCCCGGTTCAGGCGCGCCCTCGCCTCATCGGCGGCAGCACGGCTCGAGTCCATCTGCGCGTCCGTGGTCCAGCCCTTGGCCTTCAGATCCTTGGCGCGCTGCTCGGCAGCGGCAGCCTGGGCCAGCACGCCGGTCGCAGCGGTCAGTTCGGCGACGGATTGCTCGGCCTGGAGCTTCAAATCGACCTCGTCGAGCGTCGCGAGCGGCTGGCCGATCTCGACGGTCTGGCCGACTTCGACGAGGCGCTTGGCAACCTTGCCGGCAACGCGAAAGCCGAGATCGCTCTCGATCCGGGGCCGGACGGTGCCGACGAAGCTGCGCTCCGGGGTCTCGGCATCATAATGCGCGGTCGCAACCAGAACCGGCCGCGGCGGCTCGGCCTTTTCAGCGACGGTATCATTGCACCCGGCCAGGGTCGCGGCCATCAGCGCCAAGGATACCCCCGCCAAGAGCCTGGAATAGCTGGATAAAACGGACCGGACGAACATCGGAGGACACTCCTGCATCTCGAATGAGAGGAATGTCGACTAATCACTGATAAAAGTCAATAATCGTCAGTCATCAGGAAAGCGTGATCGTTAAGGGTCTGTAAGCAGTGGGAAGACGCTGAGGCGGTACTATTGTAGGGCTAGCAAGCGAAGCGTGCCCACCACGCCTAATGCAGCGACGAAAGATGGTGGGCACGGCGCGCGAAGTGCGCGCCTTTGCCCCCCCTACGAACTTCCCTTACCGCCCCCGCTCGGCGAACTCGTGCTCGCTGTCGTGGCCGCCGACGAAAACCAAAATGCCGGCGATCAGGGGCAGCACCGCGAGCACCAGCAGGCCCATCGAGGTCTGCCCCGTCGCTTCCTTGACCCAGCCGATCAGATAGGGCCCGCCGAAGCCGGCGAGGTTGCCGATCGAGTTGATCAGCGCGATGGCGCCGGCTGCCGCCGTGCCGGAGAGCCAGGCGGTCGGCAGGGTCCAGAACACGCCGAAGCAGCAGAACACGCCGATCGCGGCAACGGTCAGAACGACCATCGTCATGGTCGGGTCGGTCAGATAGCTGGAGACGGCGAGCGCGACGGCGGTGAGCAGCAGCGGCGCGCCGACATGCATCACGCGCTCACGCGTGGCATCAGAATGCCGCGCCCACAGGATCATCGCGATGGTGCCGAACAGATAGGGGATCGCGGTGACGAAGCCGGTCTGCGCGTTGGTGAGTCCGAACGCCTTGACGATCTGCGGCAGCCAGAACTGCATGCCATATAGCGCACCGACGAAGCCGAAATAGATCAGGCTGAGCGCGATCACCTTCGGCGACGACAGCGCCTGGCCGAGCGAGGGATGCTTCACCGCCTGCTTGATTGCGATCTCGGAATCGAGCTTGGCCTTGAGCCAGGCCTTCTGCTCGGCCGAGAGCCAGTCCGCCTTCTCCGGCCTATCGGTGAGGTAGAACCAGGTGACGATGCCGAGCAGCACGGAAGGAATGCCCTCGATGATGAACAGCCACTGCCAGCCCTTCAGCCCCATCGCGCCGTCGAGCCCCAGCAGCAGGCCCGAGACCGGCGCCCCAATCACGGTCGAGACCGGGACGGCGATGGCGAAGGCCGCGAGGAAGCGGGCACGATATTCAGCCGGATACCAGTAGGTGAGATAGAGGATGATGCCGGGAAAGAAGCCGGCCTCGGCGACGCCGAGCAGGAAGCGCAGGATGTAGAAGCTCGTGACGCCGCTCACCATCGCCATCAGCGCGGAGATGATGCCCCAGGTCACCATGATGCGGGCGATCCAGCGGCTGGCGCCGAACTTCTCCAGTGCCAGATTGCTCGGCACCTCGAAGATGAAATAGCCGATGAAGAAGATCCCGGCGCCCCAGGAGAAGATCAGCGGCGTGAACTTCAGCTCGGCATTCATGGTCAGCGCGGCGAAGCCGAGATTGACGCGGTCGAGATAGGAGAAGAAGTAGGCCAGCACCAGGAACGGAATCAGGCGCCAGGAGATGGCGCGGATGGTCGAGGTCTCGACCTCGGACTTGGCGGCGCCGGCGGAACCGGCATAGGTGGTGGTCTGGCTCATGGCTTCCCCCGGGTTGTTGCTTTTATGGCCAAAGCCGTTCCGAATCGGAACGGCTTTAGATTTGTTTGTGACGCGTTTTCTTTACGCGAACCGGTATCCACTTCGCTCGAAAACGCTCTGTTTTCGGTTTTCAGCATCGCGAGCAAAGAGTCAATGGAGCGAGCAATGCACGGGACGCAGCCGGATCAACCTGTTGCGCCGTTACGGACATTGCTGATCCGCGCCGCGCTGGCGCTGGTCGTGATGGCCTGCGGGCTGTCCTTGCGCTGGTACGGCTTTCCGCTCGGGCTTCCCGCCTTCGTCGTGAAGTATGGCGGCTCGCTGCTGTGGGCCACGATGGTGTTTCTGCTGGTCGGGGTTTTGCTGCCGCGGCTGACGCGGGCACAGATTGCAGCCATCGCGGTGGCGATCGCGATCGTGGTCGAGTTCTCCCGCCTGGTGCATATGCCCTGGCTCGATGCGTTCCGGCTCACGACGGCCGGCGCATTGCTGCTCGGGCGCATCTTCTCGCTGTGGAATCTGGTGGCTTATGCGGTGGGGATTGCGTTTGGCGTTTGGATCGATCGGCTGGCTACAATGCGCGGTCTCGTAGGGTGGGCAAAGGCGCCGTAGCGCCGTGCCACCTTTACTCTTCATGTGCAGATGGTGGGCACGCTTCGCTTTGCCCACCCTACGAGACCGGTGCCGACGGCAACCAATCTCAATCTTCCAACTGAAACCGCTCGAACCGATCGAGCTCTTCCTCGATCACGCGCTTGAGCTCCTTGCGTCCCGCCGTCTTCTTCCCCTGCCCGACCCAGGTCCATTTCTGCATCAGGAGCTTCTTGCCCTGCCGGTCGGTCTTGAGATCGAGCGCGGCGACGATCTGGTCGCCGACCAGCACGGGGAGTGCGAAATAGCCGAGCTTGCGCTTGGCCTTCGGCACGTAGGCCTCGAACAGATGATTGTAGCCGAAGATGAGATTGGTGCGCTTGCGCTGGATGATCAGCGGATCGAACGGCGACAGGATGTGGACGAGATCCGGCGCTACCTCGCCGCTCGCTTCAAGCGCCGCAGGCGTGGCCCAATGCTCCTGCTTGCCCGCGCCGTCGATCGCGACGGGCATGAGCTCACCGCGACGAACGCACGAGGCGATCAGGCCGGCCACCGCCTTCTTGCTCGGCGCATCGAGATGGCAGATCGAATCGAGACTGACCACGCCCTGCGACCGCAGCGCACGCTCGAGCAGATAGGCCGTGATGTCTCTTGACGATGCCGGCTTCGGCAGCTTGTCCCAGCCGAAGTGCCGCGTCATCAGCTCATAGGTCTTGAGCATGCCCTGGCGCGCGCTGACGGTCGCGACGCCGGTATAGAAGGCGAGCTGCAACGCGCGCTTCGAGGGCTTGCGGCTCTGCCACAGATGCTCCTTCTCGGTGAGCACGTCGTCCTCGATGTCGCGGATCGTCAGCGGGCCGGCGCGAAGCAGCCGCATCACCTTGCGCATGTCGGCCGGCGTCACCGAGGCATACCATTTGTGCCCCTCGCGCTTGTGCTCGCGCATCGCCGGCAGGAAGAAGCGGAAATCGTTCGCCGGCACGTAGGACAGCGCATGGGTCCAGTATTCGAACACGCTCCTGTCGACGCTCTGGGCGTGGCGCAGATCGGCGCGGCGGTAGGACGGGATGCGGCTGAACAGGATGTGGTGGTGGCTGCGCTCGATGACGTTGATGGTGTCGATCTGCACGTAACCGAGATGCGCGATCGCATCCGCCACCGCATGCGCCCCCTCCCCGAACGGCGCGCGTGCGTCCAGCCGCTGGGCGTGCAGCCAGATCTGCCGGGCCTGTGTCGTGCTGAGCGGGAGCGGTTTGGGCGCGCGTGACATTGCAGGAGGCAATGTAGCGGGATTCGCGGAGAGAAAAAGGGAGACGGCAAAGAAGCCGTGCAAGGAAAAGCCGCGCTGCCAACTGCTGACAGCGCGGCCGAACGGTGCGCGCGCGCTACTTCGCCGACATGGCCTTCTGCGACTTCATGTAGTGCATGCAGGCGCTCTTCATCTTGCCGTTGCTCATGTCGGTGTTGGCCATCGCCATTTCCTTGTTCGCCGCCATCTTGCCCGGCGTGTCGGGCGTACCGCCCATCATGGCGGCGCTCTTCATCATGTTGTCCTTGGTGCACGCCATCATGGCGGCGGATGCGGGTGAAAGAGTGAACGCGACAAAGGCTGCAGCCATCAGCAAGGTCTTCATCGAAAAGTCTCCTCCGTAAAACGAAACCGGCGTGATGCCGGCTCCGCAATTACGCATTTTCCGGCGCAGACGTTTCGTGGAGAAGACAATTTTCTTGCTGCGCTGCGAAAGCGAAGGGCCTCAATGGCCATCCTTCTGCGCTTTGGGCCGCTCCCCGACGCTGCCTGTGGCGACATCGGGCTCGCAGGACGCTTTGCCGCGCCCCTCCGCCTGGCAACGGTAGACGTTGCCGGTGAGGCGGTCGACCAGCCAGATGTTCTCGTCGTTCGGCCCGTCGAGGCCGACATAGCGGCTGGTCACCCCCGTGATCAGCGTCGACAGCAGGATCGCCACCGCGATCATCGCCGCGCCGATATAGATGGGCATGGAGCTCAGGGGCACTGTGCGATCCGGTGGGCCGCTGCGATAGAACTGGTTTTCACTTGGCCTCGGCACAGGATCGGACTCGGCTCCCTTCGCTCGTGAGTGGCGGTTGAAGGTCTGCTAGGCGCTCATCTGGCCGATTTCTTGTCCGCGGGCGGGCCATGCCGCGACGGCTTTGCGACGATCGATGAGCCCAGGTTTCCGCCAAGCCGGCCAGTCATGCCAATGCCGGAACTCAGGGCTGGCCGCGCCGGCGCGGGCAGATGAATGAGCAGCCTGCGCATCTCGACGTGATTTGAATCACATCAGGCGTCCCAGCGGCTTGAACCCGCGCTGCGAAGCGCGCGACCACCGCTATTGGCGCGATTGCGCCTGTCCGGGGAGCGGAAGCGGCAGGCCGCGGGCCGCGCGTCGGGAACACCGCGAAATGCGCTAGGATCAACCCGGGAGCTGCTGCAGCCACCGTGACCAAGATTACATTAGCGCCTTTGAACCTGCCCTAGGCTCGCAGCATCAAATCGCCATCAGGCGTAGCAACGAGGATACGACAATGACCCGTTTTGATAAGTTTTTTGGACTGAAGGCGATCACCCTTTCCGCCGCGCTGTCGATGACGGCGGGCCTGGCTCTGGCCGGCGACAACAACGTCTCCTCAAGCCAGATCCTGGATGCCTTGAAGCCGAAACCGGCGACCCGCGGCCTTTCCGCCGGTCCGCAGGCCGATCCGGCAGTGCAGGCCAAGGAATCGACGTTCCTGAACACCGTGCGCAACCGCTCGACCCGTTCGCTCTCGACCGGCGAGCGTGAGCAGATCGCCGAGTTAGCTGCGACCAAGCCGAAGATCGATCTGGAAATCCAGTTCGACTACAACTCGGCCGACATCGCCAGGACCTCGGTGGCCTCGGTGCAGGCGCTCGGCAAGGCGCTGTCCGACCCGGCGCTCAAGGGCTCCACCTTCGTGGTCGCGGGCCACACCGACGCGACCGGCGGCGAAGAGTACAATCAGGGGCTTTCCGAACGCCGCGCCGACACCATCAAGAAGTACCTGGTGCAGAACTACGGCCTCAATGGCACCGATCTCGTCACCGTCGGCTATGGCAAGACCAAGCTGAAGGACGCCGCCAACGGCGCCGACCCGATCAACCGCCGCGTCCAGGTCGTGAACATGGAAGCCAAGACGACGGCGTCGAAGTGATCTGACGACGACCACCGCCTGCCGCGATGCGGCAGGCGGACCGCAGTGCCAGCGCGTTTTCGAGTGAAGTGGATACCGGTTCGCATGAAGAAAACGCGTCAAAAACAGAATCTAGAGCTTCGGTTCTGATTCAATCAGAACCAATACGGCTCTAGACAGGCCCCCGTGCGGTCAGCGCCTCCCGGACCAGCCGTGCAAGTTCGGCCTTGCGGTAAGGCTTTTCCAGAATCGGGGCGCCCTGCCGGACGTGACCGTTCGCCGCCAGCGTTTCGAGGGCATAGCCCGACGTCAGCAACACGTGCAGCTCGGGCCTTTCTTTGCGGGCGAGACCCGCGAGCTCCCAGCCGTTGACGCCCCCGGGCATGACCACGTCTGTGAAGAGCAGGTCGACATGCGGCGTCGCGGCCAGCCGCCGCAAGGCCTCCTTGCCATCGACCGCGGACATGACCTTGTAACCCAGGCTCTCCAGGCTCATGACCGCGTAGGACCGGACGAACGGATCGTCCTCGACGACCAGCACGATTTCCGAGCCGCTCTGCACCGCCTCTTTCTCGACCGCCAGCGGCACACTCTGCGCCTTCGCCAGCACGGCCGGAAGATAGATCCGCACGGTCGTCCCCAAGCCCGGCTCGCTATAGAGCGTGACGTGGCCGTTTGATTGCTTGGCGAAGCCGTAGACCATGCTGAGCCCGAGCCCGCTGCCCTTGCCGACCTCCTTGGTGGTGAAGAAGGGTTCGAACGCGTGTTCCAGCACCCGCTTCGGCATGCCGCAACCGGTGTCGGTCACGGCGATCACGACATATTCGCCCGGTCCGACATCGGGATGCGCGTTGTGATCGCCCGCATCGAGCGATGCATTCGCCGCCGAAATGGTCAGGCGCCCGCCTGATGCCATCGCATCCTGGGCGTTCAGTGCGAGGTTGAGAATCGCCGCTTCGAGCTGCACCGGATCGGCGAAGGCGTGTCGGAGCTCCGGGTCGGAGAGCGTCGAGATCTCGATATCCTCGCGCAGCGTCCGCCGCAGCAGCTTGTGCATGGACTCGAGCAGCTTGTTGCATTCGGTCTCGACCGGCCGCAGCAGCTGCTTGCGGCTGAAGGCGAGCAGGCGCTGCGTCAGCTCGGCGCCGCGTTCGCCGGCGCTGCAGATGTCGTCGGCGAGGCGCTTCAGATCCCCGCGCGACAGCAATTGCTCGGCCAGGTATTCGGCATTGCCAACGATCACGGTGAGGAGATTGTTGAAATCGTGGGCGATGCCGCCTGAGAGCTGCCCGACCGCCTCCATCTTCTGCGCTTGCATGAGTTGCGCCTCGGTGCGCTTGCGGTCGGTCAGATCGTGGATCATGCCGACGAAGATGGACGAGCCCTCCTGCTTGGCCTCGCCGACCGAAAGATCCATCGGAAAGGTCGTGCCGTCCTTGCGCCGGCCCAGCACCTCGCGGCCGACACCGATGACCTTCTTCTCGCCGGTCGTGATGAAATTGCGGATGTAGCCGTCGTGCCCGGACCGGTAAGGCTCCGGCATCAGGATCTTGACGTTCTCTCCGAGAACCTCGTCGGCTTCGTATTTGAACAGTTTCTCGCAGGCCGGATTGAATTTCAAAATCGTGCCGTCGGAATCGATCAGGATCACGCCGTCGACCGCGGTGTCGACCACCGCCCGCAGCCGTGCAGCGCTCTCACGCAGCTCGCGCTCGACCCGCTCGCGCTCGGTGAGGTCATGAACGATGCCGACGAAGATCGATTCGCCCGTGGCCTGCTTGGTCTCGCCGACCGACAGATGCATCAGGAAGGTCGAGCCGTCCTTGCGCTGCCCCATCACCTCGCGGCCGATGCCGATGATCTTGCGTTCGCCGCTGGCGTGGTAATTGTGAAGATATCCGTCGTGGGCGTCGCGATAGGACGACGGCATCAGGACCTTGACGTTCTGGCCGATGATCTCCTCCGCGGGATAGCCAAACAGCTTCTCGCAGGCCGGATTGAACATCAGGACGCCGCCGCGCGCGTCGATCAGGATCACCCCGTCGACCGCGGTATCGACGACGGCGCGCAGCCAGTCGGCGTTGGAATGGTCCGGTCTGGCGATGCGGTCCTCCGTGCTCACCCGAGATTCTCCGGTTCCGGGAATGGCGGCCAGTCCACACGCGCCGATTGATTCAGGCAAGTCAATTCTACCCGCGCATATGCATGCAGGCGGGCACTAGATCCAGCTCTGGAACAACATCAGCCGGTTGAAGGTCGGCATCGAGGTGCCGACGAAGGCCGCCGAGATCGGCAGCATCACCGCAAAGCCGACCGCGGCGATGCCGACATAGGCCCACAGCAGCCAGCGCGGCAGCCCTTCCTTTCGCAGGACATAGACCAGCGCAAGCGAGGCTACGGTTGCGGCCGGCAGATAGTAGTAGATGAAGCCCAGGGTGCGCGGCAGCAAGGCCCAGGCGAGCCAGGAGCCGAAATAGAACGCTGCAATGAGGAATGCATCCCAACGGCGCGCGACGATGAAATCGCGCAGCACCACGGCGAGTGCGGGCAGCGCCGGCCACAGCACCAGCGGATTGCCGAGGAAGACGATCGCGGAGACGCTGTCATCCGCAGTCTTGTCGAACAGGAACCACACCGGGCGCGCCAGCAGCGGCCAGGACGGCCACGCGCTCATATAGGTGTGGCCGGCGATCGCGGTGGTGGTGTTGTCGGCGAAGATCCGGCGCTGCGCCTCGATCAGATCCGGGAGCGACAATCCGTAGAGCGGAACGAAGGCGGCAAGATAGGTCAGCGCCGGCAAGACGGCGAAGCAGAGCGTCGCGTGATGCACGCGAAAGTCGGGCCAGAGATCGGGCCGATACCAGTCGCCGGGCTTCGCGTCCGCAAACAGCGTGCGCCAGCCCTGCATCAGGCGGATCACCGCAACGATGGCGATGCAGATGCCGAGCGGAAACAGGCCACTCCATTTGCAGGCCGCAGCACAACCGAACAAGCTGCCCGCGAGCGCGAACAGCGCATGCGGGCGATCCCTTCGAAAACCGTGCATGAAGGCGGCCATCGCGAGCAGACTGAGGCCGAGCGCAAAGATGTCGAGCATGGCGATGCGCGCCTGCACGTAGAGCATCTGGTTCAAGCCTGCGATCAGCGCGGCGGCGATCGCGGGCCCTTGCGCGGAGAACAGCGCAAGCCCGCACAGATAGATCGCGACGATTGCGAGCGCGCCGAACAATGTCGCCGGATAGCGCCAGCCCAACGCATTGTCGCCAAAGGCCGCGATCGACGCCGCGATCAGCTCCTTGGCCAGCGGCGGATGCATCGGATTGAGCATTGGCTGCGACATCGTGGGTGCCAGCATCTGCCGCGCCGCGGGCACGTAATGCACCTCGTCGAAGACGAACTTCTCCGGCGTGGTGAGACCGATCAGCAGCGTCAGATGCGCAAACAGGAAGATTGCGACAGCAATCACTGCGCTCCGCGACACCTTCGGAACCGCAGGCAATTCGAGCGACTGTTGTGGGGGTGTTTTGCGTGGCAAATCTGCTTCACCGCGGAGAAAAACAAAGACGGCAGTTTTCATTGAACGCATTCCGCCGCAACTGTCACTAAGCATAACGCACGTCCCGCGCCGCTTGTGATAATTTCGCCACATCAGAAGCATGCGCGATCCGGTACGGTCAGGGACACATCGATCGGTTGCGAAATGAATTTGCGTTTCTGGCTTTTCCCTACACTGCTATCGGCCGCATTGTGCGCAAGCCCTTGCGCGCAGGCGCAGACGCGCGTCGGCGAGGCCGTATTGATCCAGAACGAAGTGGTGCGCGTGACCGCGACCACGACGCCGATCAATGTCGGCGACAGCATGCTGCGCGACGAGACCGTGCGCACCGGCGCCGGCAGCGCGGCGCGCTTCGTCATGGCCGACAGCACCAACCTCTCGCTGGGGCCGGGCGCGACGCTGAAGCTCGACCGCACCGTCTTCAACGACGAGCACAGCTATCGCGACGTCGCGATCCGCATGACCACCGGCGCATTCCGTTTCGTCACCGGCCATTCGGAGAAGACCGCCTACAAGATCACGACGCCGCTCGCGACCATCGGCGTGCGCGGCACCACGCTCGACATCCTCTCCCAGCGCGGTCGCTCCGTCGTCGTGCTCCAGGATGGTGCGGCCAGCGTCTGCACGACGAGCCTCCAATGCGTGCAGCTCACCCAGCCCGGCGATACCGCCGTGATTGTCTCGGCGGGCGGCAGGGTCAGCATCACCAAGACCAACACGCCGCCCTGGACCTTCGCCGCCAACTGCGCCGCGAGCGCCGGGCTGTGCTCGGTCAACCAATATGCCGGCGCCTCGCCGACCATCACGCCCGCCGTCCAGGACGACGGCATGCTGTGCGGGCAGTGATGATGGCAACGTTTCGCTTGAAGCGCTTCATCCTCGCCAGCGCGCTCATCGCAGTGGCTGCGCTTGCACTTGTCGCGTTCGTTGCGCGACCGGCGGCTGCCCAGGCGGCCGCTTGCGAATCCGAGTGCGGCGAGCCGACGCCCTACCCCTCGCCGACCTATTCACCGTCCCCGACGCCGACACCCACGCCGACCCCCTCGCCTTCGCCGAGCCCCTATCCGTCGCCCACGCCGGGCCCGACCGGCGCCGATTCCAGCGGCAACTCGATCGGCGGCCTCGCGGGCCAGCGCTTCAACCAGATGATCACCAACCGGGTGCTCGGCACGGTGCTGCTCGGCGTGAACGAGCAGATCAATTGCAGCGACTGCATCAGCGCGTTCGGCTCGGCCGGCTCGTTCTCGGCCGGCATCCACGGCCGCAAGGAGCTCACCAACAATCTGTCGCTGCTCGCCGGCATCGCCTACACGCAATACAATGAGGGCGGCTATCACATCACCAGCGCTCCGATCGGCGCCTTTGCACTACGCTATGACTTCACCGATTGGGGCGCTTCGCGCCCGTTCTTCGACGTCGGCACCATCCTGACGCCGTGGGAAAAGGCGCGCTATACGCGCAGCTACAACACCAGCCTCGGTCCGGTCACCGTCACGGGCTCGACCAACGCTTCGAACTACGCCGTGTACGGCCGCGCCGGCTGGATCAGCCGCGTGTCGCCGCGCGACGAGGTCGCCGCTTCGATCGAGGTCTGGCAACTCTGGCAACGTGTCTCGGGCTACGGCGACGGCGCGGTCGCGTTCAATCCGTTCGACGCCACGATCGCGACCGGCACCGACCGCACTAGCCTGGTCAAGATCGGGGGACAGTGGACCCATCTCTTCGGCAGCAACATCGAGACCAATATCAACGGCGGCTGGGTGCAGTCCTTCGCCAGCCACAGCGGCATCGTCGCCACCGTGACCGGCGACGGCGTGGTGGTACCGACCATGGGCAACCAGGGCTGGTTCGAATATGGCGGCCGCTTGGGCTTCCGCGTGCAGAAGGGCTGGGTGGTGGATCTCTTCGCCAACGGCACGCTCGGCCGGCAGCCGGTGGGCAACACGATTCATGGCGGTGTGGGGCTGCGGATTAATTATTGAAGCTTGGTTCGAGCCCAGCCGCAAATTCCGCCGTCATGCCCCGCGAAGGCGGGGCATCCAGTACGCCGCAGCCTCTCGACTCAATCACACCCGCCTCTGGAATACTGGATCGCCCGCCTTCGCGGGCGATGACGCCGCGTGTGTGGAGAGACTACGCCCCTCACGCCGCCGACTTGCCCTCGAACGCGCGGCGCAAGACATCCACGTCGAGCTTCACCATCTTCATCATCGCCTGCATCGCGCGCGCGGCGGCGGCCTTGTCCGGGCTCGTCAGGAATTCGAACATGACTTTCGGCACCACCTGCCAGGCCACGCCCCAGCCGTCCCTGAGCCAGCCACACTGCTCTTCCCTGCCGCCATGCGCGAGGAAGGCATTCCAGACGCTGTCGACCTGGGCCTGATCATCGCAATGGATCATCAGCGAGAGCGCGTGGGTGTATTCCATCTTCATGCCGCCGTTGAGCGCGACCAGAGGCTGGCCGGCCACCGTGAACTCGACGACGAGCACGGAGCCTTCCTTGCCGGACGGGCCATCCGAGACGTTGCGCTGGACGTGCGTGATCGCCGAATTCGGCACGAGCGAGACGTAGAACTTCGCGGCTTCCTCGGCGTCGCCGTTGAACCACATGCAGGGCACGAGCTTGGACATCGTCAATGCTCCTCTTCAGATTCTCGATGTTCGGGGCTTCGATCAGGCGTTCGCCATGTCGGGCTGCTTGGGGGCCGCTGCCATGTCCAGCCAGTTCACCCCCCACATGTGACCATCCGGGTCCTCGAAGCTGCGGCCGTACATGAAGCTGTACTCGTCCTTCGGGCTGGGATCTGCCACCCCGCCTGCGGCCTCGGCACGGTCGACGATATCATCGACCTCGTTCCGGCTGTCGGCGGACAGGCAGAACAGCGCCTGGTTCGAGGTCTTTGCATCCGCGATCGGCTTCGGCGTGAACTGACGGAATTTGTCATGGGTCGTCAGCATCGCGTAGATGGTCTCGGAAAAGACCATGCAGCTCGCCGTATCGTCGCTAAATTGCGGGTTCCTGGTCGCGCCGATCGCCTCGTAAAAGGCGGTCGCGCGCTTGAGGTCGGTCACTGGCAGATTGAGGAAGATCATCCTGGGCATCGGAAGCTCCTTGGGCGGGTTCTGCCCAAGGACGGACGGCCCCACGGCCATCCGACACGGCTTCCGGAATTTTTTCCGGCCCAGGTCTGCGGGGTTCTGTCGCACCGAACCCCACGTCCCCTTGGGCGGCGTTACTTCTTCTCGTTCGGGTCCCGATGGATCGGGTCGACCCACAGCACGGTCTCGGGCTTCTCGACCGGCTCGATGTCGAGATTGATCGCGACCGCCTCGCCGTCGCTGCGCACCAGCACGCATTCCAGCACCTCATCGGGACTGGCGTTGATCTCCTGATGCGGCACGTAAGGCGGGACGAAAATGAAATCGCCGGGGCCGGCTTCCGCGGTGAATTGCAGGCTCTCGCCCCAGCGCATCCGCGCCTTGCCCTTCACCACATAGATGACGCTTTCGAGATGGCCGTGGTGATGCGCGCCGGTCTTGGCGTCGGGCCTGATGCTGACCGTGCCCGCCCACAATTTCTGCGCGCCGACGCGTGCGAAATTGATCGCGGCCGCGCGATCCATGCCTGCCGTTGACGGCACGTTGGTATCGAGCTGGTTGCCGGGAATGACGCGCACGCCGTCATGTTTCCAGCGATCGTCATGATCGTGGTCATGGTGGGTATGCGAATGGTCATGGCCGGTCATGGGACTTGCTTTCTGTTGGTTCCGTGCGGGCGAACCTAACCAAAGCCGCGACGTCAAGCCATACCCAAAATCGGAACCCTCATAGCCGCCAGATGTTGTCTCCCCGAGCCATCTGGAAGGAGAGTTTCATGGGTAGCACGAGCGACAAGATCAAGGGCACCGCCAACGAGGCAATCGGCAAGGCCAAGCAGGGCATCGGCGAGGCCACCGGCTCCGATCGCATGAAGGGCGAAGGCGCGGTCCAGGAAGTGAAGGGCAAGGGCCAGCAGGCCATGGGCGATGCCAAGGACGCGGCGAAGGAAGCGATCGATCGCGCCGCCGCAGCGGCACGTCGCGCGACAGAGTAGCGCGCGTAAATTGGAAATGAAAAGACCGGCCGAAAGGCCGGTCTTTTTGTTTGTGCGGTCACTTCACCGCGAGCAATTCCACGTCGAACATCAGCGTCGCGTTCGGCGGGATCACACCGCCGGCGCCGCGGGCGCCGTAGCCGAGCTGCGGCGGAATGATCAGCGTGCGCTTGCCGCCGACCTTCATCGAGGCGACGCCCTCGTCCCAGCCGGCGATGACGCGCCCCTTGCCGATCGGAAACTCGAACGGCTCCTTGCGATCGACCGACGAGTCGAATTTCTTGCCCTTCTGGCCATTCTCATAGAGCCAGCCGGTGTAATGCATCACGCAGATCTGGCCGGGTTTTGGCGAGGCGCCGTCGCCGGCGACGGTGTCGATGATCTGCAAGCCTGAAGCTGTGGTCATGGTCTTTCCTGCGGTCTGGGCCGAGGCCGTGGTGGAAACGAATGTCGAGACGCCGCCGATCACGGTGATCGCGAGTGCCGACATGATGGCGAGGAGCACGCGCTGAAAACGCTGCATTAGACACCTTCCGTTTGAGGCGGGAGGTGTCTAGCGCAACGTGCGTAGGGTTTCCACCCCTCAAACCTCGATATTTTCCAGCCGCACCGGCAGCTTGCGGATGCGCTGGCCCGTGGCGTGATGGATCGCGTTGCAGATCGCGGCATTGGTGCCGACATTGGCGAGCTCGCCGAGCCCCTTCGCACCTGCGGGGTTGATGTGATCGTCCTGCTCGGAGAGCAGGATCACCTCGACGCCTGCCACGTCCGCATTCACCGGCACAAGATAGTCGGCGAGATTGTGATTGACGTAGCGCGCGGTGCGCTCGTCGATCTCGGTGGCCTCGAGCAGCGCCGAGGACATGCCCCAGATCAGCCCGCCCATGAGCTGGCTGCGCGCCGTGCGCGGGTTCATGATGCGGCCTGCCGCAAAGGCGCCCACCAGCCGCGGCGCACGGATCTCGTGGGTGAAGCGGTTGACCCGGACCTCGACGAACTCGGCGCCGAACGCATAAGCGATCTTGTCCTTCATCTCGGGACCGCCGACCAGCCGCACATGCCCGCTGTGCATCGCCTTGAACGAATCCAGCGGCGCGCCGTCCGGCTTCCACTCGCCATATTCCTCGACCAGGCCGACACCGAGTGCATCAAATGCCTTCTCGATATCGAGCGGCCGATCACTCTTGGCCGCCTGGGTTGTCGGCGCCTGGCCCATGCCGATCGTTTCCCTCGCCTTGTCGGTGAGGCTGTCGCCCGGCATCACGGCCTTGAACAGCCTTTGACGAATCTGATCGCACACCATCATCACCGCCGAGCAGGTGCTGGCGGTCGAATTCGAACCGCCCGCGACCGGCGCCGGCGGCAGGTCGCTGTCGCCCATGAAAACGGAGACCTTTTCCAGGGGCACGCCGAGCCGCTCGGCCGCGGTCTGCGCGATGACCGTATAGGCGCCGGTGCCGATTTCATGGCCGGCGATCTCGACCCGGGTGCGGCCGTCGCGCTGGAGCCGCACGCGCGCCGCGGACGGCGCCATCTGCGTCGGATAGCAGGTGGCGGCGCAGCCATAGCCGATCAACCAGTCGCCCTCCGACATCGATTTCGGCTCGGGCGAGCGCTGCGCCCAGCCGAACGCTTTCGCGGCTTCATCGAAGCACGCCATCAGTGACCGCGACGTATAGGGCTTGCCGCCGATCGGCTCATTGGTGGTGTCGTTGATGCGGCGGAGCTCGACCGGATCCATATTGAGCTTCACCGCGAGCTCGTCCATCGCGCTCTCCAGCGCGAACAGATACGGCACCTCCGGCGGAGAACGCATGAAGCCCGGCGTGTTGCGGTCGGCGCGCACGATCGACACCAGGCTGTCGACATTCGGGCAGGCATACAGCCGCGTCGTGGTCTTGGTGCCGCCGACGCAATAGGCATCGGGGCGCGAGGAGACCTCTGCACCCTCGTGCCTGAGCGCGACGAGCTTGCCGTCACGGCTGGCGCCCAGCTTGATCTCATGCCGAGTCTCGGCGCGGTGGGTCGTGATAGTAAAGCCCTGGTCGCGGGTCGGCACGAGCTTGACCGGCCGGTTCAGGCGCCTGGCGATGCCGGCAATGATGGCGGTGCGCGGCGTCATCGAGCCACGCGAGCCAAATCCGCCGCCGACATAGGGATTGACGACCCGGACCTTGTCGGCGTCGATGCCGAGTTGCTCGGCCACGCCATTCTTCAATCCATAGACATATTGGCTGGGTTCGTAGATGACGAGATCGTCGCCCATCCAGACGCAGCTCGTCGTGAACAGCTCCATCGGATTGTGGTGCTGCGTCGGCGTGTCATAGGACGCTGTGAGCTTCACCTCGGCCGCATCGAACGCCTTGGCGAAATCGCCGACCTTCGGATCTTCCTTGAACAGCGCGTTCTGTCCCTTCGCCGCCGCCGTCGTCGTTCCCGGCGAGTCGAAAGTCGCAGTCGGCGTCGTGGCCGTATAGCTGACCTTGACCCGATTGGCGGCTTCGCGCGCAGCCTCATAGCTTTCGGCGATGACGACCGCGATGATCTGGCCGTCATGGGCAATCTCGGCCGATTTCAGCGGCTGGATCGTGGTCCCGGCGTAACCACCATTGCTGAACAGTTTCGACTCCTTCAGCTTCGGCGCGTTCTCATGCGTGACGATCTCGATCATACCGCGGACACGCCTGGCATCGTCGAGATCGAAACCGTCGACGCGACCCTTGGCGATGGCGCTGGTGACGAGGAACGCATAGGCCGGATTGGGCAGCGGCATGTCGGACGCATAGGTCGCCCGCCCCGTGACCTTCGAGACCGCGTCATAGCGCGGCACGGACCGGCCCATATTCGCCTTCGGCTCGGGGGCAGCAGCGGTCATGGTCAGATCTCCATCGTTACGGCCTGCTGGAGCGCGCGTGCCACCACGCGCTTGCCGAGCGCGATCTTGAAGCTGTTGTGCTGTCGGCCCCTCGCGTCTGCAAAAGCGGCATCGGCGACGCGCTGCGCCAGCCCTTCGTCGAACTTCTGCCCCTTCAGCAGGGCTTCCGCCTCGCGTGCCCGCCAGGGCACGGTGGCGACGCCGCCGAGCGCAACGCGCGCGTCCCGGATCGTGCCGTCCGGTAGGTCGAGCGCGATGGCAGCCGACGACAGCGCGAACTCAAAGGATTGCCGGTCGCGCGCCTTGAGATAGACCGAGCGTGGCCAGCGGCCGGGAATGACGAAGGCCGAGATCAGCTCACCGGGCTGGAGCGAGGTCTCGATGTCGGGCGTATTGCCCGGCGCCTTGTGCAGCTGGGCAAACGGCATGTTGCGCGCGCCGGACTTGCCGACGATTTCGACGGTGGCGTCAAGCGCGATCAGCGCTTGCGCAAAGTCGCCGGGATAGGTCGCGATGCACTGGTCGGAGATGCCGAGCACCGCATGCATGCGGTTGACACCGTCAATCGCGGCACAGCCGGAGCCGGGATTGCGTTTGTTGCAGCTCTGGTACGAAACATCGCGGAAATAGCTGCAGCGCGTCCTCTGCATCACGTTGCCGCCGAGCGTCGCCATGTTGCGCAACTGGGCGCTGGCCGCAAGCTTCAGGGAATTGGCGATGACGGGGTAGTTGCGCTGGATCTCGTCATGCGCCGCTACATCGGACATTTTCGCAAGCGCGCCAAGCCGCAATTTGTCGCCGCCCGGCTCGATTGCCGACCAGCCGGGTGCGAGCGGATTGATATCGACGATCGCGACGGGTCGCATCACATCGAGCTTCATCAAATCGATCAGCGTGGTGCCCCCGGCAAGCGGCTGCGCCGTCGCCTGGGTCAGCGGATCGTTGGCGGCTGCGGCGGCGCTCAATGCCTGCACGGCCATATTGGGGTCTGTCGCCCTCTGATATGAAAAAGGTCGCATGGCCTAACCCTTCATGATCTCGGGCGCGGCCTGCTTCACGGCGGCGACGATGTTGGGATAGGCGGCGCAACGGCAGATGTTGCCGCTCATATATTCGCGGATGTCGGCCTCGCTTCCCGCGTGCCCCTCCTTGACGCAGGCGATCGCCGACATGATCTGGCCGGGCGTGCAATAGCCGCATTGGAAGGCGTCGTTGTCGACGAAGGCCTGCTGCATCGGATGCAGGCGCTCATTGGTGGCGAGGCCTTCGATGGTCGTGATCTCCTCACCTTCGGCGGCGAGCGCGAGCGTCAGGCAGGAGACGACCCGGCGGTCGCCGATCAGCACCGTGCAGGCGCCGCACTGGCCGTGGTCACAGCCCTTCTTGCTGCCGGTGAGGCCCATATGATCGCGCAGCGCATCGAGCACCGTGGTGCGCGCGTCGAGTTGGAGGCGCTTATCCTGGCCGTTCACCCGTAGCGTGACCTCGACGGGAAGCGCCGGATCCTGCGCAGCTGGCGGTCTCGCATCCTGCGCGGCCGCGCGCGCGGTCAGCGGAACAAGCACGCCGCCGGCGACGCCCGTCATGAAGGCGCGCCGATCGAATCCGGATGGTCTGGAACTTGAATTGTCGGACATGGACGACCTCCGCCGCTTCAAGACAAGGCAGCGCACGCCTGCGCTCCCCGCCCGTCAACTTGGGGCCATGAGCTCCGTTCCGAACGGAAAAGGGCGGCGCAGCCAATGCCGCGCCGCCCTTCGTCAATTTTTTCTGATCTTGCGCCAGGAACCTTGTCCCGCGCGCCGATCAATAGCCCAGCGCGCAGCCGTCCTTGCGCGGATCCGAGCCACCGGTGAGCGTGCCCTTGTCCCAGTCGATCCAGATCGCCTGCGCGCCGCCGAGCGGGCCAACCACGCTGGTGGTCTTGTGGCCGAGCTTCTTGAGGCCCTCGACGATGTCGGCCGGCACGCTGTTCTCGAGCTGGTACTGGCCCTCGTAGTGCAGGCCGCGCGGCATGTCGATCGCCTCCTGCACGTCGCAACCATAGTCGAGGATGTTGGTCACGACGTGGGTCTGTCCGACCGGCTGATACTGTCCACCCATCACCGCGAACGGCATCACGGAGCGGCCGCCCTTGGTCATGAGGCTCGGCATGATCGTGTGCAATGGGCGCTTGCCGCCCTCGATGCAGTTGGGATGGCCCGGCTGGATGCGGAAACCGCCGGCGCGGTTCTGCAACAGGACGCCGGTCTTGTTGGAGACGATGGCCGAGCCGAAGGAATGCGCGACCGAGTTGATGAACGAGCAGACGTTGCGATCCTTGTCCACGACCGTGATGTAGATGGTCGAGGGATTCATCGGCGGCGCGACGTTCGGCAGGTCGAGCATGCCGTCCATGCGGATTTTTGCGATGTGCTCATCGGCAAAGCCCTTTTCGAGCATCTCGGCGACGTTGATCTTCATGTGCTCGGGAGAGGCGACATGCATCTCGCGGTTCATATAGGCGATGCGCGCGGCTTCCGCCTCCAGATGGAAGCGCTCGACGCTGACGGGCGCGTATTTGGTGAGGTCGAAGCGCGACAGGATGTTGAGCATCAACAGCGCGGTGACGCCGGGGCCGTTCGGCGGGCACTGCCAGACGTCATGGCCCTTGTACATGGTGCCGATCGGCGTCGTCGTCTCGGTGGTGTGGGCGGCGAAATCGTCGAGCGTGTGCAGACCGCCGATGCCGCGCAGGGTCTCGACCATGTCTTCGGCGATCGCGCCCTTGTAGAAGGCGTCGCGGCCGTCCTTGGCGATCGCACGCAGCGTCTTGCCGAGCTCGGCCTGGCGGATGACGTCGCCGGCCACCGGCGGCTTGCCGCCCGGCAGCAGGTAGCGCACCGTGTTGGTGCCACCCTTCAGCTTCTCGAATTGGTTCTTCCAGTCGAAAGCGATGCGGGGCGCGACAACATAGCCTTCCTCCGCCGCCTTGATCGCGGGCTGGAGCAGCCGGTCGAAGCCGAACTTGCCGTGGTCGCGCAGCACGGTCGCGAACGCGTCGATCACGCCGGGAATCGAAACCGCATGCGCCGAGGTCAGCGGCACGGAATTGATCTTGCGCTCGAGATACCAGTCGGCGTTGGCCGCCTTCGGCGCCCGGCCGGAGCCGTTATAGGCGATGATCTTGCCTTCGCCGCGCGGCTGGATCAGCGCGAAGCAGTCGCCGCCGATGCCGGTCGACTGCGGCTCGATCACGCCGAGCAGCGCAGAGCCCGCCACCGCCGCGTCCACCGCCGTGCCGCCCTCGCGCAGTACCTCGATCGCCGCGAGCGAGGCCTGCGGATGCGAGGTCGCCACCATCGCGTTGGTGGCATGGACCGTGGACCTGCCGGGGAAGTGGAAATTTCTCATCGAATTCTTGCTCTCGTTAGGGCCCCTGGGGGGTGGGCGCGGATCGCACGCCATCTCGGAAAAACCGGGCTTACATGACACATTCCGGCCCGGCGGGGCAATGCTGGCATACCAGGGAAATGGCTGCCATCCGCTGGGCGTATAGACCTTTTGCCGTCCGGGGCCATGCGGGTTTTCTGAGCGGTGGCCGCCTGCTAAACGAGCCGGCATGACTTACAAGGTCGCCGCCTTCTATCAATTCGCCGCCCTGCCCGAATATCGCGAGCTGCGCGAGCCGCTGCGCGCGTTCTCCGCCGGCCTCGCGCTGAAGGGCAGCGTGCTGCTGGCTCGCGAGGGCATCAACGGCACGATTGCCGGCGCGCCGGAGGCGGTCGACGCCTTCATCCACGAGCTCGCGCATGGCGGCCTGTTCGGCGGCCGGCTGAACAATCTCGAATTGAAGTTCTCGACTGCGGAGGCAATTCCGTTCGGCCGGCTCAAGGTGCGGCTGAAGAAGGAGATCGTCACGCTCGGCGACGAGGCCGCCGACCCGACCCGGCAGGTCGGCACTTATGTCGATGCGGCCGAATGGAACACGCTGATCGCGGCGCCCGACACGCTCGTCCTCGACACCCGCAACGCCTTCGAGGTCGCGATGGGGACGTTCGAGGGCGCGGTCGATCCCGGCATCAGAAGCTTCGGCCAGTTCAAGGACTTTGCCGCCGAGCAACTCGATCCGGCCAGGCATCGCAGGATCGCGATGTTCTGCACCGGCGGCATCCGCTGCGAGAAGGCGAGCGCGCATCTGCTCGCGCGCGGCTTTGCCGAGGTCTATCACCTCAGGGGCGGCATTTTGAAATATCTGGAAGAGGTGCCGGAGGCGCAGAGCCGCTGGCGCGGCGAATGTTTTGTGTTCGACGAGCGCGTCGCGCTCGGTCACGGTTTGCGCGAAAAAGACAAGGGACACGGCCGTGACAAATGAGATCAAGACGCCCGGCGAGATTCTTGGCGAGCGCGTCGACGCGCTGGAGATGCGCATCGCCTATCAGGACGACACCATCGAGACGCTGAACCAGACCATCACCGCGCAGTGGAAGCAGATCGATATGCTGACGCGGAAGATCGCAGAGCTCGGTGAGCGGCTTCAGGAAGCCGAAACGAATGCGCCGGGCCCTGCCAACGAGCGCCCGCCGCATTATTGAGCGATATTACTCGCCCGACGCCTTGGGCAGGTGCACCACCTCGACCGACATCATCAGCTGGTCGCGGCCGGCTTCCTTCGCCGCATAGAGCGCCTGATCGGCGGCCTCGATCAGCGTGCCGACACCGGCGGTGCGCTCCAGCGCCGGCCGGCAGGCGGCGCCACCGAGCGAAGCGGTGACGTAGCCTGACGCATGATTGGAGGTGTGGACGAGGCCTGCCTCGCGGATGGCCTTGCGGATCCGCTCGCCGATCCGGGCGCAGCCGGCGGCGTCGGTGTTCGGCAGCAGCATGGCGAATTCCTCGCCGCCATAGCGCGCAGCCAAATCGCCCGGACGCTTCATCTCGGCGGCGATGACCTGGGCCACCACCCGCAGGCAGGCATCGCCCGCGGGATGGCCGTATTCGTCGTTATAGGCCTTGAAATGATCAACGTCGATCATCAGCAAGGCAAGGCTCGAGCGGTCGCGATAGGCGCGCGCCCATTCCTCGCTGAGCCGCTCGTCGAAGCGGCGGCGGTTGGCAAGCCCGGTGAGGCCGTCCTCGATCGCGAGCGTTTCGAGCCGGGTCTCCAGCTTCTTCTGCTCGGTGATGTCGCGCGAGATCGCGACCACGCCGTCGACCTTGCCGTTGTCCTTGCGCGTGACGCGCATGGTCGATTCGAGCCAGACCTCGGTGTTGGTCCGGTGCGTGTTACGGTAGGTGACGCGCGCCTCCTCCGCGTCGCCGCGCTTCATGGCATCCACGATGGCCTGGACGTGCGGCCGGTCTTCCGCATGAATGCCGGCGAGCGCGGGCGTTCCGATCAGTTGATTGGCGCGCCAGCCGACGACGCGGGCCGCCGAGGGCGAGACGTAGCGCAGCCGCTCGTCGAGCCCGATACGCGTCACCATGTCGCTGGAGCCTTCCGCGAGCAGGCGGAAATGCGCTTCCTTCTCGATTAGCGCGGCAGCCATGCGCTGGCCGCGTTGCAACTGCCGCACCAGCACCGCGCCGATCACCGCGATCAGCATGACCAGCGCGAGCACGTAGAGCATCCGGGAAATCGCAGCAGTGCGCCAGGGCGCGAGCAACTCGTCCTTGTCGACGGTGGCAAGCAGAAGAAGCGGGAAACGGCCCGAGCGCTTGAAGAAGCTGACGCGCTCGGCGCCGTCCAGCGGAGACTTGAAATAGTAGACCCCACTCGGCCGTTGCAGGCTAGCGTCGCGGAACAACGGCTTGTCGGAAACGCTGCGTCCGACGAATGTTTCGTTGCTGGGGTTGCGCGCGATCATCAGGCCGTCGCCATGCGTGAGCGACACCGAGCTGTTGCGGCCGATCTCGAACTGCTCGTAGAAATGCGAGAGATAGTTGGAGCTGATGGTCGCAAGCACCACGCCCCCGAAGCTGCCATCGGGCTTGTTGAAGCGGCGCGACAGCGTGACGACCCATTCGCCGTCGAGCAGGCTCTTCACGGGATGGCCGACAAAGGGCTCGCGCTTGGGGGAAAGCTGGTGATGGCGGAAGAACGCGTCGTCGCTGAGCGTCGAGGCGATCGTGCCGGGCGAGGTCAGCCAGTTGCCGCGGTCGTCGATGATGGCGAGGCTGTGCACGCGCTCCATCGCCTTCTTGCGCGCCTCCAGGAGGTTGCGCAGCTTGGCGATCGTGGCGGGCTCGGTGCCGTCCATCTCCAGCCGGGTGACGACGCCGATGACGCCGGAATCGAGCAGATCGAGGCTGTCCTCGGCATGCTGCGTCAGCGAGCGGGCGACGTTCGCCATCTCGGTCTCGGCGCCCTTGAGCACCGCATCGCGCGCGGCCCATTCACGCCAGCCGCTGACGCCGAGGATGGTCGCGCAAGTGAGCACGACGAACGCCGCCGCGCGCAGCGGCAGGCGGCTCCATCCAGCTCGTTGTGAGGTGACGTTCATGCGGCAGAACTCTCCGTTATCCGGAAGTTCCACCGCTTCTGTTATTGAACCCTGAAACGCTTGTCGACATTCGCAGGGATGTGCGGGTTTTCCCGTACTCCTACGGACTGACGCGTCACCGGATCGCTAACAATGCGTTAGCGATCCTATCGGAAACCGGCGGTGCCCTAGCTGAAGATCGCCTTGACCTTCTCCCAGAGCGAGGGATTGTCAGCGTCAGCATCGGCCTTCGACGGCGTCGGCTGCGCGGCGCTCACGGGATCGGAGGCGGGAAAGCTATCTTCCAGCCCGGTATCGAGCTTGGTGTGGCGATCGGCCGCCAGCGCGTCGCGCAGATCGTCGGCGTGCTTGTCATGCGGCGCGGGATTGAATGTCTGGGCCATGGAATTCCTCCTCCATTGGCTGGTCAACGCGGCGCATTTGCCCTGGTTCCCCTGTTCCGCTTCGGCCCTCGGCGGTGTATCAGGAACCTCAAACCTGCATCAGGATCGTTCGTGCCCCAATCTGCGACAAAGCCCTTCATCGACGTGCTCTCCGGCCAGCGACAATCCGTCCCGCCCATGTGGATGATGCGGCAGGCCGGCCGCTATCTGCCGGAATATCGCGAGGTGCGCGCCAAGGCCGGCGGCTTCCTCGATCTGTGCTTCAATCCGGAGCTCGCCGCCGAGGTGACGCTGCAGCCGATCCGAAGGTTCGGCTTCGATGCGGCGATCATCTTCTCCGACATCCTGGTAATCCCCTACGCGCTCGGCCGCTCGGTGCGCTTCGAGGTCGGCGAAGGTCCGCGGCTGGAGCCGCTGGATGATCCCGCCAAGGTCGCGACGCTCGCCCCTCGCGCCGATTTCGGCAAGCTCTTGCCGGTGTTCGAGGCCCTCAAGCTCGTGCGCAATGCGCTCGATCCCAAGACCGCGCTGATCGGCTTCTGTGGCGCACCGTGGACGGTTGCGACCTACATGGTCGCCGGCCACGGCACACCCGACCAGGCGCCGGCGCGGATGATGGCGTACCGGCATCCGGAGGCGTTCGCAGAGATCATCGATGTACTGGTCGAGAACTCGATTCAGTATCTCCTGCTGCAGCTCGCGGCCGGCGCCAATGTCTTGCAGATATTCGACACCTGGGCGGGCGTGCTGCCGCCTGTCGAATTCGCGCGCTGGTCAACCGAGCCGACGCGGCGCATCGTCGAAGGCGTGCGTGCCATTGTGCCGGATGCGAAGATCATCGGCTTTCCCCGCGGCGCCGGTGCACAGCTGCCCGGTTACGTCGAGGCGACCGGCGTCAATGCCGTCAGCATCGACTGGACCGCGGAGCCGGCCTTCATCCGTGAGCGCGTGCAGAGCAAGGTCGCCGTGCAGGGCAATCTCGATCCGCTGGCGCTGATCACGGGCGGTGCTGCGCTCGATCGCGCGGTCGACAACGTGCTGGCGAATTTTTCGCAAGGGCGGTTCATCTTCAATCTCGGCCACGGCATCCAGCCGGAAACGCCGATCGCGCATGTCGAGCAGATGATCAAGCGCGTGCGGGGGTGATTTTTTTCGCTCCTGGCGGAGCGGAAAAACAAAACCGCGAAAACAACCCCATGCACAGTAGCCAAGTCATTGAAACATCTGGGCCGGCATGGTGCGACCCACGCGCTTTGACACGTCGGGCAAAACAGGCGCAGAATTGTAGAATGGCCGGATGTGATCTCGCGGGCAGGCTTAGCGCGGCCGGCTGCGCTCGATGATCTCGGCGGCCCCCTTCGTCAGCAGATCCAGTCCCACTGCACGGCCAAGTTCGCGCGGACGGTTAGCTGGCCCTTCGCGTGAGGCTTCGATGATGGTGTTGCCGGAGAGGTCGAGCACGGACGCGGTGAGCGACATCTGATCGCCGGCGATGGTCGAGAAGCCGGCGACAGGCGAATTGCAGTGGCCATTCAGCACCCACAGCACCTCGCGCTCGGCATCGGCAGAGGCGTGCGCGGCGGGATCGTCGATCGATGACAGGATTTGCCGCGTCTGCCAGTCCTGCGCCGCGCATTCGACGGCGACGATGCCCTGCCCGGCCGCGGGCAGCATCTCCGCCGCGGTGAACTCGTAGCCAATGCGATGGGACAGGCCGACGCGGTCGAGACCCGAGCGCGCCATGATCAGCGCGTCGGCTGGCCCCACCGCACCGCCATCCGGCAAGCGCTGTTTCTCGCCATTGTCGAGTTTTCGCACGCGCGTATCGGCCGCGCCGCGAAAGTGGATCACCTCCACCTCTGGAAATAGCCGCCGCGCATAAGCGGCGCGGCGGACCGCGTTGGTGCCGATCTTGAAACCCTTGCCGCACGACTGGCGCAGTGCTTCCAGCGTGACGCCCTCGCGCAGCACCAGCGCATCATTGGCCGGATCGCGCGACAGCGTGGCGCCGATGACGAGGCCGGGGGTGTCCTCGTTGCCCGGCATGTCCTTCAGCGAATGCATCGCCGCCTGCAATTCACCCGACAGCACGGCGGCACGGATCTGCACCACGAAGGCGCCACCCTTGCCGCCATGCGGCAACAGCTTGCTGGTCTGGTCGAGATCGCCCGTGGTGTCGAACTTGACGATCTCGACGTCGAGACCGGGCACGGCGGCGGTCAGGCGGCGCGCGATCTCTTCCGTCTGTGCCAGCGCCATCGCGCTCTTGCGGGTGCCGATCTTCAGTCGCGTAGCCAAGCTCTTGTCCTTTCGATACGCGCGGCCTACCGCGCATCATCCAATATCATGTCGGAGGCCTTTTCGGCGATCATGATGATCGGCGCATTCGTGTTCCCCGACATGAGGTCCGGCATGATCGAACCGTCGACGACACGAAGGCCTTCGAGCCCCCTCACCTTCAGCCGCTGGTCCACCACCGCGAGTGCGTCATTGCCCATACGACAGGTCGAGGTCGGATGGTAGATGGTGCTGCCCCGCTCGCGGCAATAATCCAGTAGCTCCGCATCCGTGGATACCTTCGCCCCGGGATCGTACTCGCTGACCACAAACGGCTTCAGCGCCGGCGCATTCAAGATCCCGCGCAGGATCTTGAGGCCCTCGACGTTGGTGGTGCGGTCGGTCTCGGTCGACATGTAGTTGATGCGAATCTCCGGCGGCACGGTCGGGTCCGCACTCCGGATGCGCAAGGTCCCGCGGCTTTCGGGACGAAGCTGGCACACCGACACCGTGAAGCCGGAGAAATCATGCAGCTTCTCGCCCATCTTGTCGGTCGAGAACGGCAGAAAATGGACCTGGATGTCGGGCGAAGCCAGCCGCGGATTGGTCTTGAAGAACGCGCCCGCCGTGCCGGCCGCGATCGTCAGCCAGCCCTTCCGGAACAGCGCATAGCGCGCGCCGGCGAGCGTGCGGCGGAGCGGATGATTGACAGTGTCGTTGAGCGTGATCTTCTGCGAGCAACGCATCACGATGCGGACCTGCATATGGTCCTGCAGATCGTGGCCGACACCCTGCGCATCGAGCACGACGTCGATGCCATGCTTGCGCAGGAGATCGGCGGGACCGACACCGGAGAGCTGCAAGAGCTGCGGCGAGTTGTAGGCGCCGCTCGACAGCACGATCTCCCTGCGCGCCCGGGCGCGGCGCACGGTTGCGCCTTGCCGGTATTCGACGCCGACGGCGCGGCGGCCCTCGAACAGCACGCGCTGGCCGAGCGCCTCGGTCTCGACCTTGAGATTGCTGCGGGTCTTCGCGGGACCGAGATAAGCCACCGAGGTCGAGGCGCGGCGGCCGTTGCGTGTCGTGGTCTGGAACAGGCCGACGCCTTCCTGCGTCGCGCCGTTGAAATCGGGATTGTAGGGCAGCCCGGTCTCGACGGCGGCATCGATGAAGGCCTTCGACAGCGGATCGGTCACCACCATGTTGGAGACCGGCAGTGGCCCACCGCTGCCGTGATATTGATCGGCGCCGCGCGACTGGTTCTCGGCCTTCTTGAAATAGGGCAGCACGTCGTCATAGCCCCAGCCGGCGTTGCCGTGCTGACGCCAGCGATCGTAGTCCTCGTGCTGGCCGCGCACGTAGAGCAGGCCGTTGATCGAGCTCGATCCGCCCAGCGTCTTGCCGCGCGGCTGGAACACCTGCCGCCCCTTCAGCTCGGGCTCCGGCTCGGTCTGGTACATCCAGTTGACGGTCCTCTCCTTGAACAGCTTTCCGTAACCGAGCGGCACGTGGATCCAGATGTTGGAATCCTTCGGCCCGGCCTCGAGCAGCAGCACGCTGTGCTTGCCGTTCGCCGACAGCCTGTTGGCGAGCACGCAGCCGGCGGAGCCGGCGCCGACGATGATGTAGTCGAACTCGGGATCTGACGGCGTGAGGGAGGAGTTTGCGTTCATGCGCTATTGTTCTTCTTGTTGGTGTGGGCGTTTCCGGTTCGTCACTAGCACAATCATGGCTTGAGGCGCAGCGCCTCGACCAGTGACCTGAACGCACGGGCATATTCCCCGCCTGCCCTTGCGATATCGGCGCGGCCGGCGCAGGCGACCGCGGCCTCCGTCACCGCGCCGAGCAGCAGCCGCGCCAGCGGCTCGACCGGCTGCCGCGCGATCAGGCCGGCTTCCATCGCCGCCGCAATCGCACGCGGCAGCTTACCGCCGAAATGCTGCGCGTCGATCTCGCGCCAGCGCTCCCAGCCGAGCACGGCGGGGCCGTCACGCAGAATGATCTGGCCGGTCGGGCCCTTGGCGGTCGCGGCAAAGTAATGCTGCGTGCCGGCGACCATCGCGGCGAGCACGTCCTTCTCGGCGCGCGCGGTGCTGTCGATCTCGGCGACCAGGTCGCGGGAGACCTGGTCGAACACGGCTTCGAACACCGCCTCCTTGGTCTTGAAGTGATGATAGACCGCGCCTTTGGCGATGCCGGCACTTTCCGCGATCCCGTCCATCGTGGTGGCGGCGAAGCCTTGCGTGCCGAACAGGCGGCGCGCCGCAGTCAGGATCGCTTCCGTCGTTGCCGCCCGCCGTTCCGCCTGCTTCGCCATGTGTCTCGTCTAATCCAAGCGAGCCCGCACGGCCAGTTGACTTTTCGACCATCGGTCGGTATTTACCGACTATCAGTCGGTTTTAATGAGGTGCGCCATGCCGAGCCGTGATGTCGTCGAAGCTTTTGCCAAGCGGCTGGAGGACGGAGATTTCGTCGGGGCGATCGAACAATTCTACACGCCCGACGCCGCGACCTATGAGAACAACGCTGCCCCGACGGTGGGGCGCGACAAGCTCGTCGCCAAGGAGCGCGGCGTACTCGCAGCCTCCAGGGAGGTCAAGGCCGTCCGCATCGGGCCGAGCCTGATCGAGGGCGATCATGTCACGACGCGCTGGAAGTTCAGCTTCACCAATGCGGAAGGCGCCACGCGGACGCTCGATGAGATCGCGTGGCAGACCTGGCGGGGCGACCAGTTGATCGAGGAGCGCTTCTACTACGACCCGAAGCAACTGGGACGCTGAAGCAAGTTACGCAGCGCGTTCCTTGCCTGACCGCTCATCTGGCCGTTCGTCTCCAGAGATCGTGGTTTCCTCCAATCCCTTGTCGTATTTGCCCGCGAACCTCTCGATACTATCCGCCCACATCCTCAGCATTGAGATCTGGAAGCTCATGATGGGCTTCAAGGCGTTCATGCCGATTGCCGTCGCAGCGGTGATGCTCCCTTGGGGATTGCGCGCGAAACGATCTGCGTTACCGGCCTGGTCTGCCATGTTCCTGTCTGCCATGTCGTTCGCTCCTTTGGTCTGGTGTCATGACCTAAGTGTCGGCTGCGCACCGCGTGATTCCAAACGCTCGGCCAAAACCTGATCTGCCGCGAGTCTCGCACATCGGTCGTCATGCAGTTCGTCCAGTTTCTTCAAGTAGGCGACCGCCGCTATCTGCAAGACATCGAAACTGTCCTCGCCGGTATGGCGGAGGTCGGTGACGTAGCGATAGAGCGCGGAACGCCTGTTGTCGTTCTCGCTGATGCCGCTGTGGAGCAGCAGGTAGTTCCGCCAAGCGAATGCACATGCGCCGTCGATGGTGTGAGAAGTGTCGATGGTGTGAGAAGTCATGGGCACCTCCTAGAGGCCGAGAAAGATTGCCGACAGACTTCGTTCCGTGAATTTCGCAGATGTAACGTTGTTCCGTAGCTGCGCCGCAACACGGCGGGCCGGCGCCGGCTCCCGCCGATCCGGCCCAACAAACAATGTCGTGGGCTCACGCACCGAGCGAAGTGCGGATCATGAAGAACGCCACACCGCGCATTTGTATCGATTTGTTATCGATATCGCGATTTGAACACGCAGAAGTGGTCACGCCGACCGCCGCAAACAGGGATAATTCATAGTTCGTCAAAGGTTTGCGGCGAATTCTCCGGATCGAGCCGGACAAACGGCCCATGCTGCTGCAGGCTCTCGAATGCGGACTCAACTGACCAGCTATGTCGCGCGGCTGTTCGCCGGCGATCTGTCGGCCTTTGGCGGTCCCGCAACCGACGAAGCCGTCGCCGGCCATATCCGTGCCGATCAGATGTCACAGGTGCTCGGCTATTCGGTCGGCATCATGCTGGCCAATGCCTGCAACGCCGCCGTGCTCGCCGTCGCGCTGTGGCACTCGCCGGACTGGAAACTTGCACTGGCCTGGGCCGTGATCGTGGCCGCCGCCGCGATCGCGTTCGGCCTGCAATCCCACGCCTCGCGCCGCATCACCAAGCCGCAATTCGTCTCGCGACGGGCCATGCACCGGCTGGTGCGCAACGCCTTCATCCTCGGCGCCGCCTGGGGCATCGTTCCTGTCGCCTTCTTCGCCAACGCAGCGACCGGCGGCCAGCTCGTCATCACCTGCCTCTGCTCGGGTATGCTGGCGGGCGGCGCACTGGCTTTCGCCACGATCCCGATTGCAGCGATTGCCTTTACCGCTCCCATCTTCGTCGGCATCGCCATCTGCCTCGGCCGCGACGGCGATCCCGCCTATGTGCTGATGGCCATCCTGGTGGTGGTCTACGGCAGCGTGCTGTTGCGCGCGGTGTTCGTCAATTCGTTCACGTTTGCGCGGCGCGTGATCCGGCAGATCGAAGCGGAGCGCACGGTCCGGCAGGATCCGCTCACGCTGTTGCCCAACCGCTTCGCCTTCAACGAGACGCTCGATGCCGCGCTGAAGCGGCTGACGCTATCGGGCGAGGAATTCGCCGTGCTGCTGCTCGACCTCGACCGCTTCAAGGAGGTCAACGACAAGTTCGGACATCCCGCCGGCGACGAATTCCTGGTCCAGGTCGCGAACCGCCTGCAACGCTGCACGCGCGCGGCCGAGCATGTCGCGCGCATCGGCGGCGACGAGTTCGCGCTGGTGATGGCCAATCTCGCGCGTCCCGAGGATGCGCTCGATATCGCCGAGCGCTTCGTCGCGGCCTTCGCCGAGCCGTTCCAGATCGAGAGCCGCCAGATCGTCGGCGCGACCAGTGTCGGCATTGTATTGGCGCCGCGCGACGGCACCACGCAACTCGACATCATGAAGAACGCCGACGCCGCGCTCTATCGCGCCAAGAAGACAGGTCCGGGCACGGTTTGCTTCTTCGAGGCCAGCGACGACAGGATCTCACGCGATCGCAAGACGCTGCAAGCCGACCTCGAAGGCGCCATCGCGCGCGACGAGCTGTTCCTCGTCTTCCAGCCGTTCCTCGATCTCGGCGAGAGCCGCATCACCGGCTTCGAGGCCCTGCTGCGCTGGCAGCACCCCACGCGCGGACTGGTGCCGCCGAGCGAGTTCATCCCGATCGCCGAGGAAACCGGGCTGATCCACGAGATCGGCGAATGGGTGATCCGGCGCGCCTGCGCCACGCTTTCGGACTGGCCCGAGGACATCAGGGTCGCCGTGAATTTCTCCGCGGCGCAGTTTCACAACACCGGCATCCTCCAGACCATCGTGCAGGCGCTCAGCGACGCCAAGGTCGCCCCGCACCGGCTCGAGATCGAGATCACGGAATCGATGCTGCTGTCGAAATACGGCTCCGCCGCCTCGATCCTGAACGCGCTGCTTGAGCTCGGCGTCACGGTGGCGCTGGACGATTTCGGCACCGGCTTCTCTTCGCTCACTTACTTGCGCAAGCTGCCGTTCAGCCGCATCAAGATCGACCAGTCCTTCATCCGCGACATGCTGGTGCAGCCCGACTGCGCCGCGATCGTGAAGTCGGTGATCTCGCTGGCGCGCGACCTCGATATCGGCGTGGTCGCCGAAGGCGTTGAGACCGCCGACCAGCTCGAATATCTGCGCCAGTTCAGTTGCGACGAAGCGCAGGGCTATCTGATCAGCCGGCCGGTATCGGCCGATGGCGTGCTGGCGCTGCTGGACGCGAAGAAGATTCGAGCGACCTTCGCGGCGTAATTCTTTTGGTGCGGCCATCCTTCGAGACGCCCGCCTTTCGCGGGCTCCTCAGGATGAGGACTTGTTTTTCGGCCCGAATGTTAGACCCTCATGGTGAGGAGCGCCGAAGGCGCGTCTCGAACCATGAAGGCCGAATAGCCGCCTCAAACCGCATCCGCCCGCAGCAACGTATCCACCGTGATCGTCCCCCTCGCACGGGAGACGCAGGCGCAGATCTTCTGGTTGCTCTGCTTCTGATGATCACTGAAGAAGACGTCGCGATGGTCGATCTCGCCGTCGACCTCGACCACGTCGATGGCGCAGAGGCCGCATTCGCCGCGCTTGCAATCGTACATCACGTCGTGGCCGCTGGCATTGAGCACGTCGAGCATCGACCGCTCGCGCGGAACTTCGAGCTCGACATTCGAATCCTTCAGCCGCACCCGGAACGTCTCGGTCGGGAGTGTGCCGCTGGAGCCGAAAGTCTCGTAGCGCAGATCGGGGAGCGGATGGCCGGCGCCGATCCAGGCGTGGCGCGCGGCGTCCAGCATCCGCATCGGGCCGCAGAACAGCGCCAGCGCGCCTTGCGGCAATGAGGCAAACACCGCGTCGAGATCGAGCCGCCGGCCTTCGTCACTGGCATGGACGATCAGGCGATCACCGAGCATCCCGGCGAGGTCATCGAGATAGGCGGCTTCGCCACGCGAGCGCACGGCGTAATGCAGCGCGACATTGGCACCGCGTCGCGCCAGCGCCTGCGCGGCGCCGAGGATCGGCGTGATGCCGATGCCGCCGGCGATCAGGCAATAATTTTGTCGGGCCCAATCGACCGCGAGCAGCGAGGCGGGCTGGGTGATGTCGAGCCGCGCGCCCGGCTGCAATGACCACATGTAGCGCGAGCCGCCGCGGGAATCCTCGGCACGGCGCACCGCGATCTTCAAGCCAGCCGAGGTGGCTTCGCCGACCAGCGAATAGGACCGCGTCTCCGGCTGCCCGTCGATGGTCACGCTGACATTGATATGGCTGCCGACCGGATAGGCCGCGCCGTCGAACCGATCGGGGCGGATCAGGAATTCGCGGATGCCGGGAGCGAGATCCCGCGTCGACACCAGCGTCGCCGGGATCCAGGTTTCGATGAAGCGCATGGCACTCCCCTAGTCGGTTGCGGTCTTGATCAGCGCGAGCGCCGGCAAGAGGTCGAGATGGGTCCGGTTGCGCAGCGCGAGCCGCAGGTTTCGCACCGCGAGCCGCGCATGCTCGCGCATCACGGCTTCGGCGCGCGCGCCTTCGCGGTTCTCGATCGCGTCGATGACGACGCGATGATGCTCCTGGCCGATGATCAGGATTTGCTGCGCCTCGGGCAGCGCCGATTGCGCCATCACGAAGCCGCTTGGGGACGCAAACGGCAGCGCCGAGGCGCGGTCGATCTGCCGGATCAGCGGCGGGCTGCGCGACAATTCCGTCAGCAGCGCGTGGAAGCGCGCGTTCAGCGCGACATAGGACGAGAACGCCTCGATCGAGATCGGCACCTGCCGCAGCAATTCGTCGATCGCAGCCAAGCACTCCTTCAGTGGCTCGAGCTCGCGCGCGGAAACGCCGCGCTCGGCCGCGAAGCGTGCGGCGAGCCCTTCCAGCGTGCCGCGCAGCTCGATGGAATCGGAGATGTCGCGCTCGGAAAACGCCTTCACCATGAAGCCGCCGGAGGGGATCGCCTCCAAGAGGCCCTCCTCCTCCAGCCGCACCAGCGCCATACGCACCGGGGTGCGTGAGGCGCCGGTGGTCTCCACCGCCTGCAGCTCGGAGATGCGCTCGCCGGGACGCAAGGCGCCCGACAGGATCTGGTCGCGTAGCGCGAGCTGCGCCTTCACGGTCTGCGAGACGGAGCGATCGACCTCACGCTCGGGCGCTGCTTTCACTTGCCCTACTCCGCGGCCTGGAGATGCTGCGGCGGCGGGTTTTCCTTCGCCACCATCCTGTCGATCAGCTTGCGCGTCCACATCGCGCCGGCGTCGATGTTGAGGTTGTAGAAGATGCGATCGGGGTTCTCGTCCATCGCGCGCTGCTGCGCTTCGAGGATCAGCTCGTCCTCGTGGAAGATGCCGGAGACGCCGTCGCGGATCTCCGTGGTGATGCGCTGCTCGCCGATCTGATAGTTGCGCACGAAGGCCCAGAAATAATGGCAGGTCTTCTCGGTCTCGGGCGTGATCGTGTTGAGGACGAAACCGTTGACGCCCTGCGAGCGGTCGCCTTCCGGCGCGCCGGTGCCGGTTGGCGCGACGCCGACGTCGATCGCGATGGTGCACGGGGCCTCGAAGCGGATGATCTGCCAGCGGTCGACGAGGCCGGGCTTGCCGAGCTGTTTCGCCCAGAACGGCGGCGGCTCGATGCCGCGCATCCAGCGCGTCACCGTGACCGTCTTCTCGCCATGGGTGACGTCGAACGGCGCTTCCGCGACCGCCTCGTTGCCGATGGAGGAGCCGTGCACGAAGGTCTCGTGGGTGAGGTCCATGAGGTTGTCGAGCACGAGGCGGTAGTCGCAATTGACGTGGATGGTCTTGCCGTCACCCGCCCAGGCCGGATCGTGATTCCAGTGCATGTCAGGGACGAGCGCGGGATCGGCCAGCGCGGGATCGCCCATCCAGAGCCAGATGTAGCGGTGGCGTTCGACCACGGGATAGGCGCGGATGCAGGCCGACGGGTTGATGGTCTCCTGCGAGGGCATGAAGGTGCAGCGCCCCTGCGCGTTGTATTTCAGGCCGTGATAGCCGCAGACGACGGTGTCGCCTTCGAGCCGGCCCTTGGACAGCGGCACCAGCCGGTGCCAGCAGGCATCCTCCAGCGCGGCCACCGAGCCGTCGGCCTTGCGGTACATCACGACATGCTTGCCGCAGATTGTCCGCGGCAACAGCGCGGGCTTGACGTCAGCGTCCCAGGCGGCGGCGTACCAGGCATTCATCGGGAAGGGTTTTGTCACCGGCGATCTCCCAAGGCTTATGTATGCGTTATGTATACAATAGCTGAGAGATAGAATCGTTCAAGAGCGAAAGTTGTGTATTATAATACCTCTATCCAACATGCTGTATACAGACATCGCAGAAATCGGACGCTTTCGCGAACTCGGTCACCTCTCCCGCTTGCGGGGGAGGTCGGCGCATAGCGCCGGGTGGGGGCTTTCTCCGCCCAGAGATTCTCTCAGTAGGCCTCGAACAGTCCCACCGCGGAGAGACCCCCACCCCTGCCGTCCCCCGCAAGCGGGAGAGGGAGAGCACTGCCGCCGGAGCGAGAGTTACGCCCCAAACACCTTCGCCAGCCCGGCCTGGGCCTCTTCCTGAATCCGCTTCAGGTGCTCTGTGCTGCGGAAGCTTTCTGCGTAGATCTTGTAGACGTCCTCGGTGCCCGAGGGCCGCGCGGCGAACCAGCCGAGATCGGTCTCGACCTTGATGCCGCCAAAGGGCTGGCCGTTGCCGGGCGCCTTGCTCAGGGTTGAGCGAACGGGATCACCGGCGAGGTCCTTCAGGCCGAGCTGCTCGGGCGTGACGGATTTGAGGATGTTCTTCTGCGGCCCGGTGGCGGCGACGTCGATGCGCGCGTAATGGGGCACGCCGAACTCGGCCGTGAGGTCATTGAACAGCTGGCTCGGGTCGCGGCCGGTCCTGGCCATGATCTCGGCGGCGAGCAGGCCGAGGATGATGCCGTCCTTGTCGGTGGTCCACACCGTGCCGTCGCGGCGCAGGAACGAGGCCCCTGCACTCTCCTCGCCGCCGAAGCCAAAGCCGCCACTCACGAGGCCGTCGACGAACCATTTGAAGCCGACCGGCGTCTCCACCAGCCTGCGGCCGAGCTTCTTGGCGACGCGGTCGATGATCGAGCTCGACACCACGGTCTTGCCGATCGCGGCATCCTTGCCCCAGTTCGGACGGTGCGCGAACAGATAGGAGATCGCGGTCGCCAGATAATGGTTCGGATTCATCAGGCCGCCGGTACGCGTGACGATGCCGTGGCGGTCGGCGTCGGTGTCGTTGGCAAACGCAACGTCGAAACGGTCGCGCATCGCGATCAGGCTCGCCATTGCATAGGGCGAGGAGCAATCCATGCGGATCTTGCCGTCCCAGTCGACCGTCATGAAGCGGAAGGTCGGATCGATCGCCTCGTTCACGACCGTGGCCTTGAGGCCGTAACGCGCGATGATCGGATGCCAGTAATGCACGGCCGCGCCGCCGAGCGGATCGATGCCGATATTGATGCCGGCGGATTTGACGAGGTCGAGATCGACGACGTTGCCGAGATCGGCGACGTAGGGCGTGATGTAGTCGTAAGCGTGGACGGTCGATGATTTCAGCGCCCTGGCGTAGTCGATGCGCTTCACGCCCTTGAGGCCCTCGGCAAGATAGGCGTTGGCGCGCTTCTCGACGACGGAGGTCGCATCAGTGTCGGCGGGCCCGCCATGCGGCGGATTGTATTTGTAGCCGCCGTCCTCGGGGGGATTGTGCGAGGGCGTGACGACGACGCCGTCGGCCAGACCCGATGTGCGTCCCTTGTTGTAGGTGAGGATCGCGTGCGAGATGACAGGCGTCGGCGTGTAGCCGCCGTCCTTGTCGATCATGATGTCGACGCCGTTGGCCGCGAACACCTCGACCGCGCTGACCAGCGCCGGCTCGGCCAGCGCATGGGTGTCGATGCCGATGAAGAGCGGACCGGTCAGGCCCTTTTCTTGCCGGTAGTCGCAAATGGCCTGCGTGGTCGCCAGGATATGGCCCTCGTTGAAGCTGTTCTTGAACGAGGTGCCGCGATGGCCCGAGGTGCCGAACGCCACCCGCTGCGCGGGATCGCCGACATCGGGCTTGCCGGCGAAATAGGCCGTGACCAGCCGCGGAATGTTGGTGAGCGCGTCCGGCGAAGCCTGCTTGCCCGCCGCGGGATGAACATCAGCCACTGAAATATCCTCGTTCTGTCGTCCAGAGATTGCAGAGCAGCATAGCATCGGCCGGGCTCCCGCCAAGGGCACAACACGCGCAACCCGCTGGCCGTTCCGGAGATCATGCTATGGTCTTTCAAATCGGGGCTTTTCGAGTCGGGGCATGACGCTGTTTCACAGGCTCTTGGTTCTTTTGATTGCCTGGCTTGCGACGGTTGGCATCGTACCCCATGCGATGGCCGCCGAATTCTACACCGAAGACCTGCGCATCCCGATGGCGGAGGCCGGGCCGGAGGGGCTGGAGGCATTCCTGGTTCGCCCGGCGGGGACGAAGCGCTATCCGCTCGCGCTGCTCAGTCACGGCTCGCCGCGCAAGTTCGACGATCGCGCGACCATGTCGGCGCACAAATATTACGGCATCGCCCTGGAATATGCCCGGCGCGGCTTTGCTGCGCTGATCGTGATGCGGCGCGGCTACGGCACCTCGCCCGGCGGGCGCGTCGACAGCGTCGGGGCTTGCGCGAATGCCGCTTATTTGCCGGCCGCGGCGATCGCGGTGGCGGATTTGCGCGCGGCGATCGACGCGATGGGGCGCAGGGCCGACGTCACGACGTCGGGCATGATCGCGGCCGGCCATTCCGCCGGCGGGCTCGCCACCGTCGCGCTGACGGCGCAGGCGCCGTCCGGTCTCGTCGCCGCGATCAGCTTTGCCGGCGGCCGCGGTTCGCGCGATGACGACGACGTCTGCAATGAGGATGGGCTGGCGCAGGCCTTTGCGACATTCGGCAAGACCTCGCGCGTACCGATGCTGTGGGTCTACGCGACCAATGACTCGTTCTTTGGCCCCGATCTCGCCCGACGTCTCTACGACGGGTTTCGCGGCAATGGCGGCAACGCGAAATTCATCGCAGCGCCGCCTTACGGCGATGACGGCCACTATCTCTATTCGGTGGTCGGCCGCCCGCAATGGACGCCGTATCTCGACGCCTTCCTGCGCGAGCGCGGGCTCGGCCACGACATCCTGAGCCCGCCCGATCCGCTGCCGCCGCCGGGCCAGCTCAACGCGACCGCGCGCGCCGAATTCTCGCGCTATCTCGCCAGCACGATGCCGCACAAGGCGTTTGCGGTGTCGCCCAGCGGCGGTTACGGCTGGCGTTCGGGGCGGACCACGGCCGACGACGCCCAACGCGATTCGCTCAGCGCCTGCATGAAATGGTCGCCGACCTGCACGCTCTATGCGGTCGATGACCGGCTGGCCGGGACGCTGCGGCAAACCTCGACCGACCAGAGCTCCCGCGCGCGATAGGCGCGGCTATGGGCGACCAGAGCCTCTCCGGCGCCTTCGGTCCAACTCCTTCAATCGCAACGCGACCGCGCGTTCGCTTCGCCCCAGAAGAATCGAAATGCGCTTCGGGGGCTCGTTTTTCTCATCCAGCGCGAGGAGGCGCTCATCCTCCTCCTCGCTCCATAAACGCGATCTGTTTCCCTGCATCGGTATGCTCCACGCGGGGCGATACGATGCTCCGGCCGATGGACGCTTCTCCGAGGTGTCTTCTACCGCCCGGAACCGATTGGCTGTTCAGGCGAGCCGAGCCCCGACCCGGGCGAACCGACAGGAAGGCCATTCGCAGCGTGACCTGCTCCCGAGTTCTGTTGAGCCTGGCCGGTGGTCGTCCCCGCGGAATTAGGCGCTGCCTGATTGTTCGTCGTGCCGGTCTTGTTCGTCGTGCTGGTCGCGTTGCGACCGGAGGCACCGCCACTGGGATTGAAATAGTTCTGCGTCTGATTGGGGGTCGCCGAAGGTGGCGTTGCGTTCGTGCTGGTCCCGCTCGTGCCGGTCCCGTTCGTGCCGGTCGCCGTGTGACCGGTCGCGCTCGTTCCCGCCGGCCCGGCCCCGGTTCCGGCCGACGAGCCCGCGCTACCCGAGGCAGCGCCAGCACCTGCGGCGGCTCCACTGCTCCCGGCACCGGCGCCTCCAGCGCCTCCTCCACCTCCCGCGCCTTGCGCATAGACGCCGGCGGAAGTCGTCAACGACGCAAGTAGTATGACGGCAAATTTCAACGGACGCATGTCGGCTCTCCCTGGTGATTGCAGAGATAACCACGCAGCTGGTTGGCCGTTCCGGGACTGACGCCAGAGCTCACCTTCGGGCCGCAAAGACATGGAGCGACCGGAATGCCTCAGTTTATTAACACTGGAGGTGTACTGCCTGCCTCATGCCAAGGCGCCGGGCACATCTACATTCCTCCGCAGCGTGGGGACGCGCTGCCGTCATCATGCTTTCACTGGCTGCGACCAGCGGTCGCGCCAGCGACGATGTTTCACCGGATATCAGCACGACTGCGGCAATTGCCCGCAACGTCCGAGACTCCGGTGCCGGCGAGACCCCGACGTCGCGCGCGGCGATCCGGGCCATCATCGAGCAGGAAACGAAGGGCACCAATCTGCCTGCCGACATCGCCGAAGCCGTCGTCTTCGTTGAAAGCGGATACAACCCGGCTGTCATCGGCAGCGCCGGCGAGGTCGGCCTCATGCAGGTGCGCCCCGAAACCGCGAAGATGCTGGGCTTCCGGGGGAGCGACGCAGAGCTCGCCGTGTCGGAGACCAATATCCACTACGGCGTCATCTATCTCAGCCGTGCATGGCATTTGGCGGGGCGCGATCTCTGCCGTGCATTGATGAAGTATCGGGCAGGCCATGGCGAGGACATCATGACGCCGCGGTCCCAGATCTATTGCAATCGAGCCCGCAATCGCCTGCTCGCCATGGGATCGTCGCCGCCAGCCGTCGAAGCGGCGTCGCCTCCAGCGCCAGAGCCAGACCTGGCGGCAACGCCCGCCGCTGCAGCCGTGCCGGCAAGAACGGCGCGTGTCGCCAAAACGCCGCTGCAGCCCAAAACCGTCTATGCCCGCTATCGTCAGGGAACAACGGCGGCGAGCCGCGCTTATTGGGCCGCTCACGAAGCCAAGATCGGCGCTATCAAAGCTCGCATCGAAGCGCGATGGAAACGCGTCGCATCGCGCTGACGGCGATGCAGCCGGCGTGCGCCACTAAAGCGCGACGAGATTGGAATGAATCATCATCGCGCTTTAGGCCATTGTTTGAGCATGATCCTTTCGGAAAACCGCTTCGCGCTTTGCGCTAACGCGGCCCTTCGGGTCCGGATCAGGCTTTAGAGCCGCTCGCTGAGCGCGAGCTTGTAGCCGACGCCGGTGACGGTCGCGATCACGGGCGTGCCGCTGCCGACGAGCTTGCGGCGCAGCCGCGCCACCAGCGCATCGACGGTGCGGATGTCGACCTCGGCCTGGCGGTTGCTGACGACCTCGATCAGATAGTCGCGGCTGAGCGGCCGGCCGTCGGCGCCGACCAGCGCCGCGAGCAGGTCGAACTCGGCGCGCGTCAGTGCCACCGGCTTGCCGTCGCTGCCGAGCAGCTCGCGCCGCGTCAGGTCGATGATCCAGTCGCCGAACGCGATCGAATTGTGGTTGCGCGCCGCCTTGCGGTCGAGCGAGCGGCGCCGCAGCACGCTGCGCGCGCGCGCGAGCAGGTCGCGCAAATTGATCGGCTTGGTGACGTAATGGTCGCCGGCGATCTCGAGGCCGAGGATGCGATCGACGTCGGTATCGCGGCGGGTCACGAAGATGATGCCCACATTGCTGGTCGCCTGGATCTCCTTGGCGAGCTCGAAGCCGTCGCCATCCGGCAACTGGACGTCGAGGAAGGCGAGATCGGTACGCGCGCGCAGCGCCTGGCGGCATTCCGCGCAGGAGCCGGCGCCGACCACGTCAAAATTGTTCTCGCTGAAATAGCCGACCAGCATGGTCCGCGTCACCGGATCGTCCTCGACGACGATCAGCCGCTCGCGGCCGGCGGGACGCAATTCCTGACGTGCGGAGTCAGCCACGTTGTTGGATATCCTGTGTGCTTGCGCGCCGGCTTGAAAATTCAAGTCGTGGCACAGCGCGCCGTCCTGTGAACGAGCATTCACGACTTATTCGAGCCCCCGAAATCGCCTGCCGGAATACTAGGCGTGTTGTGCTTCCCAAACAATATTGGTCATGGTCTTGACGTATTAAGTATGAATTGGCCCACAATTCTCATCGCGCGCATCATCATTCCGCCATGGCTCGCGCCAGCGCCGGGGGCCGCCTCAGCACCGCCCGATCCCGCACATTCGGCGCCGGACTCAACTACTGGTTAACGTAAAGAATGCGTTCGGCTTCGGAAAGGCCGGCCGGGCCTCTATGGTCCCCGCAGCTACGACATCAGGAGCAGGCGTGATGCAGGGGCAGGCCCGGCTGGCTGCCGGAGGATCCGAGCAGGGTACGAGGCCGTTCGGCCGCTCGCACACGCTCGACTTGCTGCGCGGTCTCGCCATCGTCGGCGTGATGGCGATCCACGTCTCACAATCCTTTCCATCGACTATCCACGCCGTCGACTACGCCTTCATGTGCGGCTGGACCGGCGTCAACGTGTTCTACTTCGTCAGCGCCATGACGATGTGCCTGATGTGGACACAGCGCACCGAGACCAATCCGACGCGCAAATTCTACACCCGCCGCTTCCTGCGCATCGCGCCGCTGTTCTGGGTCGCAATCCCGGTCTATCTCGTCATCAACGGCACCGGTCCCAGCTACAACGCGCCCAACGGCATCGGGCCGCTCCAGGTGATCCTGACGGCGACGTTCCTGCACGGCTTCTGGCCCGACAGCGTCAACAGCGTCGTGCCCGGCGACTGGTCGATCGCCGCGGAGGTGACCTTCTATCTTGTCTTCCCACTTCTGATCACCGCGTTCGGATCGCGCCGCCATCTCTACCTCGCGCTCGCGATCGTGCTGCATCTCGCCAATGCCTGCCTGTTCAAGCCGTGGGCTTTCGCGGCGTTCTCCGCCTATTACGGGCCCGGCCACGAGGCCTTCGTCTGGAATGCGCTGCACATCAGCTTCCTGAACCAGCTGCCGGTCTTCCTCGTCGGATGCGCGCTGTTCTTCTCGCTGCGCGACGGCTTTGCCAAGTCCGACGCCGCGATCTTCGCCGTCTTCATCGCGCTGTCCTTCGTCGCCGACCGCGCGACCGGCTCGCATGAATTCAACTATCTGATGATCAACCTCGTGCTCGGCGCGGGCGTGGCCGGCTGCATTCGGCTTGCGATCCGCGCGCAGCCGATCGAGGCGCTCGGCCGCAACTCCTATTCGATGTATCTGTCGCACTTCGCGGTGATCTTTGGTCTGCGCCAGATCTGGCCACTAGCGGACGGACTGGTCTCGCTGCTGATCGCCTATGTCGTCACCGCCGCGCTCAGCTATCTCGTCGCGCGCGCGACCTGGCACCTGGTCGAGCGGCAAGCGCAGGACCTCGCGCATCGCCTGACATCGGCGGGATCGGACCGCTCAACCATCCGGCCGGCCATCGCCGCCACTGCGGCCGGCATGCACTGAACGCCCTGCTCCGTCCCTCGGCCCGATACGGCTTGCCCCGCTTCCGCCTTCGAATCTACTCTACGTGCCGGAATCAGCACGCTGGAGTAGGCAATGGAGGTCATACTGCTCGGCACCGGCGGCCCGCGCCCGGACCCGCGCCGCATGGCAACGACCACGCTGATCAGGCTCGGCGAGGAGAATATCCTGTTCGACGCAGGCCGCGGCGTCATGGTGCAGCTCAGCAAGGCCGGCGTGCCACTCGGCGCCATCAACACGGTCTTTCTCACCCATCATCATTTCGACCACATCGGCGACCTCTACGATGTGATGCTGAATTCATGGATGTCCGGGCGCAAGGACGACTTACGCATCTACGGGCCGCCCGACACCGAACGGCTCGTCAACACGCTGGTCACGCAGGTCTACGACAAGGACATCGCCTGGCGCGATCAGGGCGAGCCGACCTTCGGCGGCTGGAAACCGGTGGTCGCCACCGACATCGTGCCCGGGCCCGTTCTCGACACCGGCCGCTGGAAGATCAGCGCCGAGCTCGTCTCGCATGGCGACGGCCTCGACATGTCGCCGGCATTCCTCGCGCGCTGGATGTGCCTCGGCTACCGCTTCGAGGCCGAGGGCAAGGTCATTGCGATTTCCGGCGACACGGTCCCCTGCCCCGGTCTCGAGCGGCTGGCCGAGGGGGCCGACCTGCTGGTCCAATGCTGCTTCCTCGCGACGCCGGAAATCAACAACGAGCACTTGCGGCGGCTTGCGAAGTTCACGATCGCCTGCGGCGACACCGTCGGCAAGGTCGCGGCCAAGGCCGGCGTCAAGAAGCTCGCGCTGACCCATCACCGTCCCCGCACCGATGATACCATGCTGAACGCGCTGCTCGCGGACGTCCGCCGGGACTATTCAGGTCCTGTCGTGCTCGGCGAGGACCTCACGCGGATCGAGGTCTGACAGCCATGGGTCCGCGAGGGGCGGCGGGGCTCAGGACGATCCGACCTCGACCCGGTACGACAACTGCTCTTCCGCACCCGGCGCGATGTGCATCAGGCCCGGCTTGTCGCTGAACTCGCCGTCGAAGCCGGCGGGACTGGCATAGCCGCGCCACGGCTCGATGCAGAGGAAAGGCGCGCCCGACGGTTTCGACCAGACACCGAGCTCACGAAAGCCACGCCATGACATCTTTAGCCAAGGTCCGGCGCCCTGCCTGGCGGCATAGCGGACCGACTTGCTTTCGATGCGGTCGAAGATGATGGCGTCGTCGGCGAAGAGGGATTCGGACAGGGGCAACACTGTGCCCTCGACGGGATTTGGCTCCGTTTCCGCGCGGAGCAGGCCGCCGTCGAGACGGCGCACGGGAGATGATTCCGGGCTCGCGAAAGTCAGCGCGTAGCTCTCTTTCACCTTGCCCGGCTGAAGCGGCCAGTTGAAGGCGGGATGGCCGCCGAGCGAAGCCGGCAACGTCTCCGTGCCGGTGTTGGCGATGGTGAGCGTCAGATCGAGACCGGATTCATCGAGCGCATAGCCGGCCGTCAGCCGGAACGCGAACGGATAGAGCGCGCGCGTCGTCTCGCTGTCATCGAGCACCAGGGTGCAGCGGCTCTCTTCACGCGTCCCCCATGCAAAGCGGCTGTCGCGCGCAAAGCCGTGCTGGGTCATCCGGCACGTCTTGCCCCGGTGCCGCAATTCGTCATTGGCGAGACGCCCGACGATTGGAAACAGCAGCGGCGCATGGCGCGGCCAGGCCGGGCCCGCCTGCCAGATGAACTCGGTGCCGTCGCCGTCCTTCAGAGAGCACAGCTCGGCGCCTTGCGCCTTGATGGTCGCGGTGAGCGTGCTGCTGCGGATCGTGTGCGTGTCGTCGGTCATGACCGTCTCCATAGCGGCAGCCGGGCCAAGGCTCGGCCACCTCGTGCGACCGGATCATATCGCATCAGAAAATATTTCGCCCGCCTCGGGATGAGGCGGGCGAAAACCAACTCGGCTGGATCTATCAGCCCTGCGCAGGCGGGCGACCGACGCTCTCGTAGGTGAAGCCGGCGGCAGCCATGTCCTGCGGACTGAAGATGTTGCGGAGATCGACCACGACGGGCTGGGCCATGGTCGCCTTCAGCCGGTCGAGATCGAGCCCACGGAACTGCGCCCATTCGGTCACGACGACGAGCGCATCGGCTCCGTCAGCGCAGGAATAGGCGTCCTCGCAATAGGTGATGTTCGGCAGCTCACTCTTCGCCTGCTCCATGCCGACGGGGTCGAAGGCCTTGACCTTCGCGCCCATGTCGATCAGGCCGGTAACGAGCGGGATCGACGGCGCATCGCGCATGTCGTCGGTGTCGGGCTTGAAGGTGAGACCGAGCACGGCGATGGTCTTGCCGCGCAGATTGCCGCCGAGCACATGGCTCACTTTCCGCGCCATCGCGCGCTTGCGGTTCTCGTTGACCGCCAGCACCGACTCGACGATGCGCAAGGAGACGTCATAGTCCTGCGCGATCTTGATCAGCGCCTTGGTGTCCTTCGGAAAGCACGAGCCGCCGAAGCCGGGACCGGCATGCAGGAACTTGGTGCCGATGCGGTTGTCGAGGCCAATGCCGCGTGCGACCTCCTGCACGTTGGCGCCGGCCTTCTCGGACAGGTCGGCGATCTCGTTGATGAAGGTGATCTTGGTCGCGAGGAACGCGTTCGCGGCGTATTTGATCATCTCGGCGGTACGGCGCGCGGTGAACATCAGCGGCGCCTGGTTCAGCGACAGCGGGCGATAGATGTCGCCCATCACCTTGCGGCCGCGCTCGTCGGAGGTGCCGACCACGACGCGGTCGGGGAATTTGAAGTCGCGGATCGCCGCGCCCTCGCGCAGGAATTCCGGGTTCGAGGCGACGACGACGTCGGCCTTGGGATTGGTCTCGCGGATGATGCGCTCGACCTCGTCGCCGGTGCCGACCGGAACGGTCGACTTGGTCACCACGACGGTGAAGCCGGACAGCGACTGCGCGATCTCTTTCGCGGCGGCGTAGACATAGGAGAGATCGGCGTGGCCATCACCGCGGCGCGACGGCGTGCCGACCGCGATGAACACGGCATCGGCGTCAGCGACCGGCTTCGACAAATCGGTGGTGAAGCCGAGCCGCCTGGCCTTCACATTGGCCGCCACCAGCTCGTCGAGGCCCGGCTCGTAGATCGGGATCTCGCCGCGATGGAGCGCTGCGATCTTCCTCTCGTCCTTGTCGACGCAGGTGACGTCGTGGCCGAAATCCGCGAAACAGGCTCCGGACACCAGTCCCACATAGCCCGTTCCGATCATCGCGATTCGCATGAAAAACTCTTTCCGTTGAAGACGGATGTTCCACTGAACACCCTAGACCATTTCTCTATCCGGCCGCGCGCCCAACATTAGGGCAGGTTGCTGCGCGAACTGAATAAACCTTAGCCGCTCCGCGTGACAGGCGTTGCGGACAACGCCTGAAATACGCGACATGCATTCGTTGCATTCTACATATGCGACAGATACGCCGCGTATGCGCGCCTCAAGCCATCGTGAAGCGACGTCGTCGCGCGCCAGCCGAGCTTGGCGAGACGGCTGACATCGAGCAGCTTGCGCGGCGTGCCGTCGGGCCGCGAGGCGTCGAAGCTGATCTCGCCGCTGTAGCCGACGATCTCGGCGACAATGTGCGCGAACCCGGCGATGGTGATGTCTTCGCCGGTGCCGATGTTGATCAGATCCGAACCGGAATAGGTCTTCATCAGGTGCACGCAGGCATCCGCCATGTCGTCGACATAAAGGAACTCGCGCCGCGGCGTGCCGGTGCCCCATACGACGACGCTCTTCGCGCCCGCGACCTTCGCCTCGTGGAAGCGCCGGATCAGCGCGGCGACGACGTGGCTCAATTCAGGGTGATAATTGTCGCCGGGGCCGTAGAGATTGGTCGGCATCACGCTGATGAAGTCGCTGCCATACTGGCTGCGATAGGCTTCCGCCATCTTGATGCCGGCGATTTTTGCAATGGCATAAGGCTCGTTGGTCGGCTCCAGCGGGCCGGTCAAGACCGAGTCCTCGCGCAGCGGCTGCGGCGCCAGTTTCGGATAGATGCAGGACGAGCCCAGGAACATCAGCTTCTCGGCACCGTTCTGATGCGCGGCCTGGATCACGTTCGCGGCGATCGCGATGTTGTCGTAGATGAACTCGGCGCGCAGCGTGTCGTTGGCGACGATGCCGCCGACCTTGGCGGCAGCGAGGAAGATCACCTGCGGCCGCGTTCTCGCGAACCAGTCGAACACGGCGGCCTGGTTGCAGAGATCGACCTCGCGCCGGTCGACGGTGACGAGCCTGACCTCCTCCCGTTCGAGCCGGCGCACGAGCGCGCTGCCGACCATGCCACGATGGCCGGCGACGTAGACGCTTCTGCCCTTCAGCTCAAACGCTGCGTTGGCCACGGCCAGCGTCCCGCTTTGCCTCGGCGAGATCACTCGCCATCATCTCCGCGACCAGCTCCGCAAAGCTCCGCTTCGGCTTCCAGCCGAGCACTTCGCGCGCCTTGCCGGCGTCGCCTATGAGGAGATCGACCTCGGTCGGGCGAAAATAAGTCGGATCGATCTTCACCAATGTCTTGCCGCTCGCCTCGTCGATGCCGGTCTCCTCGACGCCCTTGCCGCGCCAAGCGATGCGGCGGCCGACATGTGCGAACGACAGCTCGACCATCTCGCGCACCGAGCGCGTCTCGCCGGTGGCGAGCACGAAGTCGTCGGGCTTGTCGGCCTGGAGGATCAGGTGCATGCCCTCGACATAGTCGCGCGCATGGCCCCAGTCGCGCTTGGCTTCGAGATTGCCGAGATAGAGCGTCTCCTCGAGCCCGACCTCGATCCGCGACACGCTGCGGGTGATCTTGCGGGTCACAAAAGTCTCGCCGCGGATCGGGCTCTCGTGGTTGAACAGGATGCCGTTGGCCGCGAACATGCCGTAGGCTTCGCGGTAGTTCACCGTGATCCAGTAGCCGTAGAGCTTGGCGACGCCGTAGGGCGAGCGCGGATAGAACGGCGTCGTCTCCTTCTGCGGGATCTCCTGCACGAGCCCATACAGCTCGGAGGTCGAGGCCTGGTAGAATCGCGTCCGCTTCTCCATGCCGAGGATGCGGATCGCCTCCAAAAGACGCAGCACGCCGATCGCGTCGGCATTGGCGGTGTATTCCGGGCTCTCGAAGCTGACGGCGACGTGGCTCTGGGCGGCGAGATTGTAGATCTCGGTCGGCCGGATCTGCTGCACCAGGCGGATCAGATTGGTCGAATCCGTCATGTCGCCGTAATGCATCAGGAACGGCACGTTGCCGACATGCGGGTCCTGGTAGAGATGATCGACCCGCGCGGTGTTGAACGAGGACGAGCGCCGCTTGATGCCGTGCACGACATAGCCCAGCGACAGCAGGTGTTCGGCGAGATAGGCGCCGTCCTGGCCGGTCACGCCGGTGATGAGAGCGATCCGCTCAGCCATGGCCTAGCCTCACATTCCAATGAGAGATCCGGCGAACACACGGCCTGGATTTACCGGTTCGGGGAAGCACGGCGGCGACACAGCCGTGTGCAGGCAGCCTTTCTGAGACATATCGGCTGTTTGGGTCAACCCCGGACAGGAAGTACGGTGAGAGCAGGCCCAGACGGACCAGGCTTCAAATGGGCTCCGACCCAAATTGCCTGCTAACAGGGATTTCTACCGGGAAACGCCAACAGCGGTGCCGCGGCCGCACGGAAAAAATGCCCAAACGGCCTTGAAATCCCGAAGCATTTCGACGGCGAAGCGTCAAGACCGGAACAGGGAAATTCCCGGTGTAAACAGGGACTGTGCCGGTCCGAAACAGGACACGCCAAGGCGCCTCGGAAACCCATTGTGACAACGTTTGGGCACGGGAGGCATTGGAATTTGGACCGACGCCGGCTGAGGTGCAGACGCACGCTTCGAGCGACGACAAGGGCGAAGCGCAAGAACGGCCGGAAACATTGTGGCCGCCGCCCAGCATCACCAGCCGCTCGCTTGGGCACCTCGAAAGTGACCTCGACCCGCCCTGGTTACTCGCGGCATCAGGAGCGAGTCCGGCGTCGAGGGAACACCGTTCGCGTCAAATTGGCTCACACATTGTCGATTTCAACATCGGAGCGGCCCTAACCGATCTGAACCGATCGTCAGCCATTTCGCCCAGCAGAATGGTTTGGCTTGGTCTTCGCGCAGATGGGAGGCTGGCACGACGGCAAGTTCATCGGCGAGTTCGACGTCAAGACTGAAATTCCCGAGCCGATCCAAGCTAGTTCTGTATCAGGCTTCCGGGCTCGCACGCCGGGTCGGTTGGAAAACCAACCGGCTTTCCGACCCGATATTGATAAGGTGATCTCTCGGTGGCTGGATCGGTCCTCTGATCACAGGCCCGACAGGCGATGCCTTTCGGCTTTGCGCGACGTGTTCCCTGTCTGGGCTCGTCGCCGCGACTAGAGCTCAGGGCCTTCTGTTACAGAGCCAATATTCCGGTACTTAGAGAGCCCAGTTTTTGAGCCGGAGCAGTCATGCCTGAAAGGTCAAATTTCCCCAAACTGTGCATCCAATATTTCCCTGTGCAGATGCTGACGAAAAATGCGCGCAATTCCCGCCGGCATTCGCAGGAGCAGATCGGTCAGCTTGCCAAGAGCATCGTTACATTTGGACTCACTAAACCTATCGTCGTCGACGAAAATCTCAACGTACTCCTCGGCAACGCCGTTCTCACCGCGGCCGAACAGCACGGGTTCAGGGAAATACCGGCAGTCGTCCTCGGACATTTGTCGCGAGCCGAAAAGCGGGCGCTCGCCATTGCCGACAACAAAATCGCCGAAAATGCCACCTGGGACATGGAGGTTCTCGGAGAGGATCTGCGGGTTCTGACCGGCCTGAATTTCGATTTTGATTTTGCCGCCATCGGATTTCACACAGCAGAGGTCGATTCGATTCTGGATCAGCCGGTCGCAGTACAGGATGACACTTTGCCCGAGCCTGGGTTTGCCGGGCCAGCCGTTAGCAGGCGAGGCGATGTCTGGCGGCTTGGCAGGCATCGACTCATTTGCGGCGATGCCTTGGACGAACAGGCCTACAAGGCCGTGTTGGGCGATCAGCAGGCGCGCGCGGTGATCGCGGATCCACCCTACAACGTCCCTATCATCGGCCACGTTGGGGGCCGCGGCAGCGTCAAACACCGCGAATTTGCCATGGCCTCCGGCGAAATGGCGCCACAACAGTTCATTGAGTTCCTGACCACGGCATCCGCGCTCGTCGCTAGACACAGCGTCGAGGGCTCGCTGCACTACTTTTTCATGGATTGGCGGCACACGTTCGAGCTGCTGACGGCCGCACGCGGTGTTTACACCGAGCACAAGAACACCTGTGTCTGGGCCAAGACCAATGCCGGCATGGGCTCGTTCTACCGTTCCCAGCACGAATTCGTGCACGTATTCAAGAACGGCCTGGCGCCGCATATCAACAACGTTGGGCTCGGCGCCCACGGGCGCAATCGAAGCAACCTGTGGGCCTATCAGGGCATCAACAGCTTTGGCCGGCACCGCGACGAGCTGCTGGCCGTGCACCCGACGGTTAAGCCCGTCGCCTTGATTGTCGACGTGATCAAGGACTGTACCTCGCGCGGCGATCTTGTTTTGGACCCTTTTGCGGGATCCGGAACTACGGTGATTGCCGCAGAAAGGACCGGCCGCCGCGCCGCTCTTCTGGAGGTCGACCCATTGTATTGCGACGCCATCATACGCCGTTGGCAAGGCTATACCGGCAAACCGGCGATCTGCGGCAAGACGGGTCACAGCTTCGCCGATCGGGAGACGGTACCACTCGCCTTGTCTTACGCCGCACCACGCTTGCTGCCCGGCCCTACGCGCAAGGGATAGCAGCCATGACTGACGATCAGAATGCGGGATACAAGCGCCCGCCAGTTTCGCGGCGATTTCGGCCGGGGCAATCCGGCAATCCCAAAGGCCGGCCCAAAGGCTCGCGCAACCTCAAGACCGACCTTACCAGCATGATGCGAAAGCGGGTTCAAATTCGCGAGGACGGCGAGCAGCGCTTTGTGAGTCGACAGGAACTCGTGCTCCTGAGGCTGTTCGAGCAGGCTGCAAAAGGCGAGACCAAGGCCTGCACGCAGCTCTTCAACATGATCATGAAATTCGAGCCAAAGGCTGGTGCCGATGGCGAGAGCGCAATCGTGACCGACCATGACCATGAGATCATCGCCGATTTTCTCCGCCGCAACGTCAAACATGAACATGAGGATTGAATCAATGCCAACTTACACCAGACCCGAACGCGATGCGATCTTCCGCTCGGACCCTCTTGCCTTCGCTATGAAGGCGTTTTCTAAATCGTTTCCGAGTAAGACGTATTCGCAGGAATGGTTTCACGAATTGATCGCCCTTAAATTGATGACGAGCTTAGAGCACGCAACGAGACAGATCATCAACGCGCCGCCCCGCTCACTGAAATCATTTATCGTTTCGGCGGCGTGGCCCGCCTTCAGGCTAGGCCAAGATCCCACTCACAAGTTCATATGCGTCAGCTATTCCCAAGTTTTGGCGAACGAACACTCGGCCAACTGCCGACGAATTATGGAATCGTCCTGGTACCGTAACCTATTTCCGACGCGCCTCGCGAAGAGCACCGAAGATCAGCTCGTAACAATGGAGGGCGGTTCTCGCCTTGCAATGTCCGTGGGCGGCACGCTCACCGGATTTGGCGCCGACACAATCATCGTTGATGACCCGTTGAATGCAAATGGCGCGGCGTCCGATGGGCTGCGCCAGAGCTGCAACGAGTGGTTCGATCGCTCGCTGGTGTCGCGCCTGGACGACAAGGCTAAAGGTAGCATCATCGTTCTGATGCAGCGCCTGCACCTGCAAGACCTAACCGGTCACCTCATCGAAAGGGACGGCTGGGATCATCTGGCGCTGCCGGCGATTGCGCCAGAGATCAGGACGATCCAACTGAAAAACAGATCCTACGTTTGGGCCGAAGGACAGCCTCTGCAGAAACGCGAATCCCTCAAGACCCTGGACGACACCAGGAGCCAGGTGGGGTCAGCGGTGTTCCAAACACAATATCTTCAAGACCCCGCGCCCGATGAAGGTAACGACCTCAAACGCGAATGGCTTCGATCGTACGACATCCTTCCGAGCCGTCAGCCTGGGGACGAAATCGTGCTCTCCTGTGACACGGCCGCGAAGGCAGGGGCGAACAGCAACTACTCGACCTGCTTGGCATTTCTGGTCCGCAACCGGAACCAATATTATCTAATCGATCTTTGGCGAGGAAAGGTGGAGTTCCCCGCGCTTTGCCAAATCATGCTGGAGCAGTGGTCCAAACATAGGCCTGGTGCCGTGCTCATCGAGGATACCGCCATGGGATCTCCGTTGATCCACGAGCTCGACCGGCGCGGATTGCAGGGCTTGCTGGGGATCAAGCCGACCCAAGACAAGCGCTCGCGCATGAGCGGCGAGACCGCAAAGCTGCAGGCGGGCTCCCTCGTCGTGCCCCGAACGGCGCCCTGGCTGGATGATTTCCTCTTGGAATATGTCTCGTTTCCGTTCGGCAAGACCGATGACATGATGGACGCGTTATCTCAATTTCTGACCTGGCGCACGCAAGCTGAGCAACGCACCACCTTTGAGGCAGACTGGGGCAATGCGCCGAATGGATCGAGCGGATCGCAGGCCAGGCTCGGGGCACCTTCCGCAACCGAGATCCTTGGTTGGTTGAGATAGCACGCGCGGCTTGGCCGATGTCATCCGCACCAAGACCAGGGAGCTCGATTCGTAAGCACATCGTTCGCCGCACGGGCCAAGGCGCAGGCCGACCCCCGAGAGGGCCTGACAGCCAGCCATTATCGCCTCGCCTTCACTCCGTGCGGAGCCACGCACCTGCGCTATGCCTCGCTGGCCAGGGGATTTGAGATCGTACGTAAATGCCTGACCAAGCATGAGATCGCTGCGGTTCAGGCCACCACGATCGAGCCCGAGACAGACGGGTAGACATGTGGGCGAGTTTTTCTCCAGAACGAGGCCAAGTGCGCTTTCGCAATCTTACCCTCGCGACTTCAGCGACCGAAACGCGCGCTTCTGCGCGGCCAGCAGGCTATGCTCGTAGGGATCAAGCCCGGCGAGCCGCAGCGCGAGGTCTATGAGCGGGCCATCCCCTAGAGCGCCAACATCGTCTGGGACCAGTCGCACGCGCCAGAGGTCGCACTTCGCGCGCGCAATGCCGGGTGCCGTTTCTGATCCGATCTCACGTTCGGGGCTGGAGCTAATTGCCATCAACTTCGCAAGCTTCGGCTCATCCCGTTTGCAGCGAGATTCTTGCCTACTCCAACAGCCGGCACGACGATCAAGTCGATAGTCTCAGCCAAATCGTACTGGTCATCGGACCGCTGGTCTGATCCAGTGCCGGAGTGGGAAAAACCAAAGAGGGTTTTTCACAGGCGCTCGTCATCGTGGCCTGCGATCCTGCGCCGAGCTGGATGCCTCAAGGCTGCCGGTTTCGATGGTGACTATCGGCAAAGTCGTCTTCGCCGGAGCCGCGATCGTGTTGGATGATTAGGGGTGACAGATGCGTGTCGGAGTCGCGGCCAAGATACGTCGACTACGACATCAGAAACCCGCATTCGCCGCTTAGACAAAACATTAAGCAGGGGAGCAGCAGAAAAATATGGTTCAGAATGCAACTGGTGCAACGCCGTTTCCGCTCGGCGTCTTTGTCGGTAACCCAAACTACTATGATCCGAGTGAGGGGGCGAGTTTCGAAATAAACTTCAACGCCTTTTCGGACCTAATGAAAACTAGGCCACAATTTCTCGACCAATATGGCGATCAGCGCCTGCCCATCTCGGGTTGGGTTGGTCAGGCGAGCTGGAATGCGGCCTCAATGGCACAATCGCCTGTGCTTAACAGTGTTACCCCGGTAATCGGGTTGCCGATGACCTCGACGGCGTCAGGCTCGGGAACTCCCGATCAGTTCTACAAGGATTTCGCGGCCGGAAAATATGATTTCGTTCTGAAAGGCATGGTGAAGGCCTGGGCCGACAATGGCTTCACGACACAGATCTGGCGGCCCGGCTGGGAGATGAATATTGACACCATGCCGTCCTATGCCGGCAACGACGCCGCGACACGGGGCGATTGGGTCAAGGCCTTCCAGCACATCTCCACAGTCTTGCACGCCGCCGGCAAGGCCGAGGGCGTGAACGTCCAAGTGGCGTGGAATCCGACCGTGGTCAACTACAGCCACGCCGGCAATGTCATCCAGACTGCTTACCCTGGGAACCAGTATGTCGATATCATCGCCGCCGACGTCTATGGCGATGTCTTTCCCTACGGCTCGCCGACACACCTCTATGACTGGGACAAGAGCGGGCAAGTCCTCAACTCGTCCCACCCGGTGTACGATTCGAGCGTTCAGCAATGGGCGTCGGATCCAGTCAACCTTCAACATTACTACACCTACCCGGCCGCCAACCAATGGTCGCTCGATGGCAGCGTGGGCCATGCGACCACGCTTCAGCAGTTGATCGATTTCGCCAAATCGACGGGCAAGCCGTTCGCGATTGCCGAAACCGGTGCGGGCAACACGCATGATGGCGCGCGTCTCACCGACAATCCGACATTCGTGAAGTGGCTGGCGGACACGCTGCATCAATCGGGGGCCCGCGTCAGCTTTGTGAACATCTGGGATTCGAACTCCGGTGGACAATATCGTTTCACCAGTTCTGCCGACCGCAAGCCGCTAGAGGCCGCGGCGTGGGCGAAGTATTTCGGCGACCCGCCCACATCCACGCCGGCGCCCACATCCCAGGCCACATCCGCACCGGTGACTACCGATTCGTGGCACGCACCGGTCGTTGCCGTCGCGAACACTCTTCCGGCGGCCACGCCGATTCCAACGTTACCGCCGCAGACTAGTGTGGCCGATCCTTCGACCGGCGCAGGTCGAGACCATGAATGGCGGAGCCAGTTTGGCGACTCGATCGCCAATAGTGGGATGCCTACGCTTAGGCCCCACACAAGCATGGAGCTGGCAGGCCAGAGTTCAGCTTTGTTGAGCCAGATCGGGAAGCTGATCGCCGACAGAGGCGGTTCGAACGCCGTACCAGCACCGATCACCGCGGCAGATGCCTCACATGCAGATGGCTCGACCGCAGCGCTCCTGGCAAGCCAGGGCTTTGCGCTCCTGAACCAGCATCTGGCTGGTAACACTGGTCGCGTCGATCCCGGTCAGATCGTGTCAGTTGGGTCGAATAGCGCCACTTGGGCACAGGATTCAATTCTGACCAGACCGCAGCATTGATCCACTGCCGCACCCAGACACCCCATGTGCGATCAGCTGAGTGCGGCAGCAACGTCCAGAACCGTCAGCGCTAGGTGATCTCGACAGTTTGTCGAGTTGATGAAGACCGACAGCATCACCGAGACGGTCGCGGCGCGCTGCCGTCATGACCGTCATCAGCCGGAAATTCCCGAATGAAGCCCAGTCTGGTTTCTCTGCTTCACCCGCCCTCGCGTCGGAAGGATCGAAGCGCCCGCTTCTGTTTCCCGGGGGCGGCTCGCTCATAACGCTCAAGCCCTGCAAGGCGCCGCACGCGGGCCGAGACGGGGCACCACCCGCGAGGTGCGTCACGGATTCCTGCGCGATCTGACACCCCAGGCAAGTCCCAATCGCTGCAACCACATTCGCTCCCCCCTGGAGACGTCCGGTGCCGCGCCGTGCGCAAAGCGTTTCGACTGGACCTGGGCTTTGCCGTGCCACCGGACTGCGCTTGCCGTTGCTGCGATTGGCTTCGATTTGTCGAATTGACGCCGTGGCCGAGGTCCTCGGCTATCGCTCGTCGCGGCGCCTGGAAAGCTCGCTCCAACGTCCTGAAACATTAAGGTTTTTCGGGGCGAAACGAGCAATAATCTTGCCGCAGAAAGGACTGGCATTCCCACCCAAAAGGAGCGCTACTGAGTCGACCGGGCCTTGGCTGTTGGCCCCGGTCTCTCTCCTCGCAGGTGCGGGGCTTTTGGTGGTGCGGCGGCAAGCCGCGTTGCCAAGCCAAGGAGATACCCATGACCACGATTTCAGCCCATGGCGCCGGGGCGCCCCCTCCCATCCTCACCTTCAACCCCCACGACCGCCGCGCCTTTATCGGCGGCTCGGACGCGCGCGTCATCATGGGCGATGACCAGGACGAGCTCATTCGCCTGTGGCGCGAAAAACGCGGCGAGCTCGCCCCGCAAGATTTTGCGCACAACCTGATCGTGCAGCTCGGCACCGTCACCGAAGACCTCAACCGGACCTGGTACCAGCACTGCACCGGACAGGCCATCACCGACATTCAGAAGCGGGTTCGGCATCCCGTCCATCGCTGGATGGCGGCAACCCTCGATGGTGTCGTCGAACTGACCGGTGCGGTCTTCGAGGCCAAGTTCATGCTGCCCTGGGCCTTTACCGAGGAAGCCGCGGCCGAGAAGCATATGGCGCAGCTACAGCACAACATGTGGGTAATCGCGGCGCGCGCGGCGGTGCTGTCGATTATCACCGGTGGCGGCAAATGGGTCGAGATCACCGTGCATGCCGATCCGCTGTATCAGCACTTGCTGCTCACGGCAGAAAAGAAATTCTGGCGCTGCGTGCAAAACGGCGAGCCGCCGGTCCTGTTCGGGATCGAGCCACCGCGCCCACGATTGGCCGCCGTCAAGGTTGTCGACATGACCTCGTCCAATCTATGGGCTGACTGCGCAGCGACCTACTTGCGCACCCGCGTGGCCCATGGCGAGCACGAACTCGTCAAGGCCGAGCTCAAAAAGCTGATGCCCGAGGACGCCAAGGAAGCGATCGGCCACGGCCTTCGCGCCAAACGCGCGAAATCCGGCGCGATCAGCTTTGGTCCGATTGAGATGGAGAGCGTCCATGCACCAAGCCAGTGAGCGTATCGGCGCCCTCGCGGCCGCATTGGCCCGCGCGCAGGCCGAACTGACCAACCCGGAGAAGACCCAGACCGCGATGATCCGCTCGCCGTTTCTGCGCGATGACGATCGGACCTTCCGCTATGCCTCACTGGCCGCGGGCCTCGATATCGTGCGCAAGACGTTAAGCCAGCAGGAGATCGCCACCATCCAGACCACCCGGATCGAGGCGGCCACCAGCATCGTTCACCTCACCACCTTGCTGGCCCATGCCTCCGGAGAATGGATCTCCTCAGACTGGCCGGTCTGCGCCGCCAAGGACGTCGAGGCGCCGCACCGCATGGGGGCGGCGCTGACCTATGCCCGCCGCTATGCCTTGTTCGCCCTGGTCGGGATTGCCGGCGAGGACGATCTCGACGCGCCGGATATGGTCGCCGGTCCGCCGAACACGGAGCCACAAGCGCCGCTGAATACCAAACCCAAGCCCGGCAAGGGCGTTCTCAACCGAGCGCCAGTGCTGAAGCCGCCGCAATCCGCTGAGCTTCGGGAGCAGCTGTTGCGCCAGCTCGCAGCCCTTGATACCAGCAACGATCTACTGGTTTGGGCCAAGGCCAGCCTCCCGCTCAAGAACACCCTTCTGGAGCCAGATGCCCGGATCGTCGAGGCCGTCTATCAGACCAAGCTCGAGGATGCTGCCGGTCCTGCGGCCCATCTGGCCGATCAAGCACCCACCTTGGACCAACCGCAAGGCGTGTCGCCAGAACCGCTTCCGCTAGCAGCCGAGGGCCCCGAGGCCGCGCTGCAGCCCTCTCTGCCAGCCGCACCCGAGGCGGGGCTCGCCCATCCCAAGGAGCCGCCCCGCAAGCGCAGCAAGGCTCATCTGTTGTTTGTCCGCGAACAGCCCTGCCTCGTCTGCCAGCGAACCCCGTGCGATGCCCACCATCTGAAATTCGCTCAACCCAGGGCCCTCGGCCGCAAGGTCAGCGACGAGTTCACGGTCCCACTGTGCCGCACTCATCACCACGAGCTTCACCGGCAAGGCAACGAGCGCGCTTGGTGGGCCAATCTGCAGATCTCGCCCCTGCCCATCGCGCAGGAGCTGTGGACGGCAAGTCCCGTCCACGATCCAACCAACGCCGGTATCGCCAGCGCGGCACTGCCCACACGCCCTAGTTCGGAGGCCTCACCGTGATGAACAGGCCATTCCCTACCTCGCGCCAGCTCACCGCAACCGCGCTGCTGGTCGACTTTGAGGCATTAGCACCGCCGCCTTTGCTGCCGCCGGGCGCGAGCCTCAAGCAATACAAGGTGCGGCGACCTTTGCCGACCTCGCCCCGCGATCGGCGATCGAAAGGCTGCTCACCATCGACGTCGCCGAACTGTCTCGGGAAATTCAGCGCTACCGCGTGTTGCGCCACAAGCTTCTTGAGACCTATCGCCAAAAGGCGATTGAGAGGCCCTACGGCGCACCGACATGGTCGGGATCGACCCGAGTACCACTCGCTGCAAAATACTCTCAGCTGGCGGATTGATCCAGTTGCACGAGTGAAATCGACGCGCGCCCTGCTGCCTATGGCTTCTATCAACACGCCATCACCACCGAAGTCTACGTCAAGGCGCGCGAGATCTTGGTCCTGTTCGAAGGCCTGCTCGGTGCCGCACAAACCAAGCGCGCCGCTCCGGCAGCGCTGCGGACATCGACGTCGCGCTGCAGCCAACTCTGTCGCTGAACTTTCCTAGGAGATCGAGCGATACGGATTGTTGCGCCACAGGGCTTTTGAAACCTGTCGCTGCAACCGAAATCGATGCCCGCCTTGCGGCCTATGGCTTCGATGCGCATCGCTGAAGTCTATGTGCAGGCACGCGAGATCTTCGTCTCGTTCGAGAGCTCAATCCACACAATCAAACGGATTGTTGCTTTGTCCGGGACATCGGGAATTACGGCCTCGCGGGTGGACCGATGCGTGCCCGGCGCTGAGATCAGATCTCTGTCGCGACCAACGACAGCAATGCCCACGCGATCTATACACCTCGGCAAATACCGCGACGGATAGTCTGGCATGCAAGCGCCCCTCACGAGCGAAGATAGTCGTCTTCAATCCGGATGATGTCATCTTCCCCGAGATAGCTGCCAGTCTGGACCTCGATCAGTTCCAGCATGATCTTGCCGGGATTCTCCATCCGGTGCACCGCGCCCATCGGGATGTAGATCGACTCGTTCTCGTGCACCGTCTTGACGGTCTCGTTGACAGTGACGCGGGCGGCACCACGAACCACGATCCAGTGCTCGGCGCGATGATGGTGCTTCTGCAGCGACAGCCGCCCTCCCGGCTTGACCACGATGCGCTTGACCTGGTGGCGCACCCCGTTATCGATCGACTGATAGCTGCCCCACGGGCGATGCACCTTGAGATGCTCCTCGGTGACCTTCGGCGCGACCGTCTTGAGCTTGGTCACCAGGCGCTTCAGGCCGTTGGCATCCTTCTGGCGCGAGACGAGGACCGCGTCCACAGTCGCCACCACGACCAGATCGTCGACGCCTTCGAGCGCGACCAGCGCCTGGTCGGTGGTGACGTTGCAGTTGCGCGAGTCTTCGAACACAGCGGTGCCGTGCGCGGCATTGCCTTGCGCATCCTTCTCCGACAATTCCCACACCGCACGCCAGGAGCCGACATCGGACCAGCCGCAGGACACCGGAACGACTGCGGCGCGCGAGGTCTTTTCCATCACCGCATAGTCGATCGAGATCGCATTGGCGGAAGCGAACGCCTTCGGCTCCAGCGTGACGAAGCCGAGATCGCGGCCGGCGTTAGCGACCGCGTTGGAAACTGCCTCCACGCTCGCCGCGTCGACCTTGCGATATTCATCGAGCAGCAGGGCTGCAGGAAACATGAAGTTACCGCTGTTCCAGAGATAGCCTGAATTGACGTAGTCGGCCGCCTTCATTGCGTCCGGCTTCTCAACGAATTTCGCGACCGCGCGCACCTCGCCCGCGACCGCTTCACCGGGGTTGATGTAACCATATTCGGTCGCCGGCCGTTCCGGCTTGACGCCGAAGGTGACGATGCGCCCTTCGCCCGCGGCGACCAGCCCCTGCCGGCACGCCGCGACAAACGCAGCGTCGTTGGGCACGACGTGATCGGCCGCTAGCGCCAGCACGATCGCATCGTTGTCGCGGTTCTGCGCAAAAGCTGCGCCGGCCGCAATCGCAGGCCCGGAGTCACGCCGCATCGGCTCCAGCAACACATCGGCCTCGATGCCGATCTCTGCGAGTTGCTCCAGCACCATGAAGCGATAGGACGCATTGGTGATGACGATCGGACGATCGAACAGCCCACCGGAGACGCGGCGCAGCGTGTCCTGGAAGGTGGAGCGCGTTCCGAATAGCGGCAGGAACTGCTTCGGTCGCACCTCGCGCGAAGCTGGCCACAATCGCGTCCCCGCGCCGCCGCACATGATCAGGGGAATAATGGGCATTTCCATAGTCAACTCAACTGTCGAAATTGCAAAGCATGCTGCTGTAACAGGTGCTTCTCAAAAGTCGAAGGCTTTTAAACAAAACCTAGAGTAACCATACTTTGATCTTGATCGCTGCCCATTTTCAAAGCAATCAAGTGAGAGTCGTAGGCCGAAACAAAGCCACCACTTGCTCAGTCGGTATGGCTAACGGCGCTCACCACCAGAGAGACATTTGGTCGCGAAACGGTGATTTGAATGGTGGATGTGCCCGCGTCGTGGCGATTCTTTCCGACCACAACCAGGGTGAATTTGTCCGTCCCGGAGAAATCAGGCTTGGCGAAATAGCGGAACCCGGGCCCGACCATGACAAGCTCGCCGCTCTTGGGCTTTTCTACAACCGAGACATTGTAGATTTGCATCGTAGACCAGCGCAGGCCCTGAATACAATCCGCCCCGGCGGCGATCGTCATCGACCATTCCATAGTGTCGCCCGCAAGCTTGTATGCCTTATTATCGCGCAAGCAATTAGGCGTTGCTTTGGTTTCAGACGCTGACGCGAGCAACATCAGCATCGCAGCGATAGATGTGCTAAATGAAAGTCGTGACATGGTTCGCCCCCGCACGTGAGGCGCCACTATGGACGATGCCGCTAAACGATAAGTAAGGGAGCAAGGGTCGGCTTGCCCGTTGGTGAATCTCGCATTAAGGGGTGGCGGATCGCCGTCCGGAAGCGCCCGGAATTTAGCTCTGCCACAAGCTACGATCTTAGACTTCCAGCATCGACATTCTAGGAAAGCACCGAACGCCAAGACAAGCCCAGGCGCTAATTCGCCGTGTTTGACACGCAGCTTGGCACCTTCGCAGCGCCGCTTCAATCAGTTCGCAGCTTTGACATACAAGGCACATAACAATTGGCTATGGCCCAACCGAGGTGACCGGGTGACACTGGAGCGGCGTCGCTTGAACTTTTTTCCGGTTGGTGGCGTGAAACTTGCTGTCGCTGAATTTGACGGATTGCCAACATCCGATTGGAGTGCGCTGTGCTCGGTCTCTTGATACTGTTTGTGGTGGCCGCATTGTTTTTCGGAGCGGGCTATGCCACGCGTGCAGCAGTCTCGCGAAAGCGGCACACTGAGTACCTCAAGTATGAGCCCTATCTCGGCGCTCCGCGAATCACGCGGCCACCAGCTTTTCTCATCCGCGGCAACACACTCTCTGCCTCTGAGCCCTCAAACAATTCCGACGATCGCTCGTCCCGGGGGGACGGTGGTCAGCCTCCACACAGTGCGCGATTCAAGCCACAAACAATGCGCTAGACTGAGGAGCTCGGCCACACGACCGGTCGCAACCATTTGCGTGGCTCTTGCATGGATAAAAAATGTGCAGATTGGGTTAGATTTGGGATTGAAGATCGTCGAAGCCTGCGTAGCTTGTGGTTGAGCGAATCGAAATCTTAGCGCTCCTTAAGAGCGACGTGCAATGCCTTCCAGATCAATGCTCCACCGCTTGGCGTTAGGGCTAGGCACCTTGGCGCTCCGCTTGACATACGGTAGTCCGGGGGTCGGTGGCCGCGCGAGCTTCCGAAGACTACAAAGATTTCTGCCGCTGGTCGTACTGGCCGCTGTTGCAGGCGGCGCGGCCGTCTTGCTGGTTTTGCGTTTCGTTGATCCAGATTGATGTTTCAGGTGATCGCGGTTATCCGGGCGAGAGTCCGTCTCTCAAAAATCCTTTTGGGCAGTACCGCAGGTATCGTGCCCACCTAACTCGTCGTTGCGCGACGACATTTTCTGACTTAAATATCCTAGTGTCACTGTGCTTCCTGCTCATTGCGATTCCTGACGGCCCATTGGCTCCGATATCACGTCGGAGCACACCCATTTGACCAGAAATGTGTCAGATTCCGCATCAGCGCGTAGTCCTCAAGTTGACCGATACTCCTCCGCTGCGGAATGGCAACATGAATTCCCTGAAACTGATTTGGCTCCTAGGGGGGATAGGCCTCGCTGTGACTCTCGACCTGACGGGTCAGTATGCGGTTGCAGCCCCAAGTGCCGAGACGGCTAGGAAATGTATGCGCTATTCCTATCTTGTGTATCCATACAAGCGGCCGGGATCAGTCCGCGGAAGCGATGATCGTCAAGCATATTTCAGGGCATGCATGGCGAAGGATGGTGACGTCCCGGAGCCGCCACCGCAAAAGGGGTGAGCGCCGCGTTTTCCCAGGGCCAATGAACAGCTTCCAACGGATACCCTACTTCGGGTTGCTATCGTCGACCTTGCCCTCGTTCGCAACGCACTTGTTAAAAAAGGTTTGCTGATCGCGGCCGCTTCCCTTTGTGCTTCCAGCTGCGGGGTTGCCGGGTTCGCGGGGCGGAAACTGCTTGGCCATGAGTGCACTGCACTTTCGAGCCACCTCGGCAGTAACGGCTGATGCTGGAGTTCCAGGCGGAGCGAGGACAAGGTAAGCCCAGCCCAGCAGGACGATTTTGCGTCTTGGTACGAAGATCACCGAATTTCTCCTTGCCGAGTGGGCGGCCGCTGCGAAGCCTGACATGCCCTCTTTGAAGCCACCCACCAATACTTTAGTTTCTTTTGAGATATTTTGAACACTGAAATAGGATTGCGGTCAGCTGACAATGGAGTGTCCAGATCGGCGAGAGTTCGCGGGAGCTGCAAGAGCGCGATGGAGAAGGTGCCAATCAGGTCTCTAACGAGGTTCAATTCGCGCTCGTGATCGCTCGCATGATCGAAACGGTGAAGTCCGATCCCGAGCTTATGCGCCGTGCGGTCTACGATTTGGCGCCAAATCAGGAACAACTTGTCGATTCAAATCCGACTGATAGCCGACATGCCAAACGCGCGCTCGAAACCGCGATCCGCGGCGTTGAGGAATTCTCGCGGCAGCAGATCGGCCTACCCGCGGCATCCCCGGTACCGCAGCGATCGGCTTTGCCGAGTTACCTGTTGCCACGAAACGGCGGTTCCGTCCCATCAGAATTAAAGGCGGGGCCGATCCATCGGAAATCGGAGCCGATCGGCGGCCCTTTTGCGCGGTTATGTCATGGACCGCCTTAGTCCTGCAGGTCGTTGGCACCGCCACAACCGCCGTGCTGCAACGCGAACGCCTGATGACGTGGGGACAGTTCCTTCGGGGGGAACGGTGGCTCCCAAGACAGCAGGAGCGTCCCTCGCCTCCATCGATGCGGCGTTGAGGCGGCCTCAGCCTCCCTCCTCTCCGCGGCCGACCGACTACGGCGTCTATGCGCTCGGGGACAACGCCTTGACCGAACTCCAGCTGTTGCCTGGCCGAGCGCCGGATGTCAGGGTCGCAATCTCCGCCGCGTTCAGACTTCCTGGCAAAGTGACACTGCCGAACGGACGCCCTAAGTTCATTGTCTTTCGGCGGGATGCCGCTGCCAACGTAATCGCCAGGATTGCCCGCGAATTTTCGGCCGAGTCGGCGGGCAAGCGGCTGGACGACCGTGAAGCTTGGGTCATCAGAAACGTCTCTTACCCATACCGGGCGTCTCCCCTGCCAGACAATCCAGAGATGTACAAGCTGCACAACGAAGACCCCGCATTGCATCTTCCGCCCGACCACTATGCCCTGATCCTCAAGAATCAGTCCTATTACTTCAGCCGTCGAGGCGACATTGTAGTTCCCAGGCAGTGCATCGAGCGGGTCGTCACCACCAACGGCACCTTTTATTCAGCCTGTAAGAAACCGTGACCTCTTGCCCAACGATGGTTAGAACCTAGCTCCAATTGTGGCGTTGGATCGATACGGCCCCGTATGGAGGCTTCTATGAGTGGCGCAAAACTGTTGCTAACCTCTGCTCTGATTTCGCTTCTGACCGTTCCAGCATTTGCTCAAGGCACGCAGCAAAATGCGAATGGCCGCCAGCAGGGTTATACATCCCAAAGTTACGCGCGGGGTTCGCGTTCTCCCGTAGCGACTCAACCCAGCAATAATCCATTTCAGAATCCCATCGGGCAAGGCGTGCCTCCGGCTGCCTCAGCCAACCCTGCTCTCAACAGCAATCGGACGTTTGCGCCTCGCTAGGATTTGTGAACGGCCTAGCGTCGCGAACGACCACAATTTACTGCAAGACGACGTCTACCTCAATCGACGAGGTTCCGCCGATATGCAGCGAGGTTCCTTTGATCGCAATTTCGAAATGGTCGACCCCTTGTGCGGCCGGGTCCGAAAAATAGCGGAATGACGGGCCTTGCAGGACAAGGCGGCCTGATTTCGGCGGGTCTACAACCGCGAGCGCGTCAATCATGATTGTTGACCAGCGCAGTCCCTGAATACATTCAGCGCCGGGCTTGATTTTGATCAACCACCGAACGGTGTCCGATTGCAACTTGAAGGGTTGCGGATGCAGGATGCAGGTGCCCCCGGCTGACACTGGCACCGGATAGCAAGCAAGAATTTGAACAAACAACACAGCGATTATAAGATTTCGCATAAGCTTCTGGCCCCAACGTCCTGCTTGCTTACAGGCAACGGCAACCGAATCGCTCTTTGTGAGCACCAAACTAATTTAACCGCTTGGTAGCCGTGAAACCACGCTTGCCATAACTGCTTCGATCCCCTACGCGCTCGCCAGCGTCTCCGTTGGCCGCCATCTCGACGCCGGCGCCATGCGCGGACGACCAAGCTATTATAGCCCAAGAGCAATCATCGCTTAAGCGTGCAACAGAAAAAGATCGGCCGGTGAGGCGTGGGACAAGACGAAATGTGCGCTCTCCATGCCGTGCTGAACGTTGCTGTCAACGATGAGGTCGTGCAGTATCGGCGCGAGCACCTGCGAGTGAGGCACAGGTCCGTCCCCTAAGGGGATCGCGGCAGATGTGGATCCGGGCTGCGAGGTGGCAGCGGAGAAGTTGAACCCGTCGGCTGGCGGATCGATGACGAGGGTGCCGCCGTTTGCGTCGCTCGAAAGATTGAATGTTGAATGGGTGTAGTCGCCGACCAGCGTGAGGTGCGCGACGTGGTTCTGCGCGTCCGAAACGCTCAACACCCCACCCGATGCGTTGCCCGCGTACGAGGCTTTCGTTCCCGCCCCGAACGAGATGTCCTTGAGATCGAGAATGTCCGAGGCAGACGGGTCTCCGTTGCCGGAGAGACCGCTGATGGTACCGGTGAATTGCGTGGAATGATCGAGAATGAGGATACCGGTGATGCCTTTGAACGTGACCGATCCAGAAGCCGCTCCAGCCAGTTCGAGCACAGCTCCCGGTTCGAGCATCACCGGTTGGCTCATATTGGGCAATGTCAGCGCGATCTTTCCGGAGATGTCGAGCACGGTCGAAGACGTATTGATCGGCCCATCGCCGTTGAGATCCTGATGAAACACCGTCTCGACCGATTTCAAGGATGCGCTCGTCGCCGACACATTGCTAAACAAGTTCGAAGTGAAGTTGCCGTTGCTGTCGGTGGTCCACACCGTGTATAGTCCTGTCGAGGTGTTCTTCCAGGCAACATCATAGCCGTTCGAGGTCGCCTCAGCGCCAAGAGGCACCCAGCCGCTGAACTGTCCGGCCACGTACGCCACGCCACCATATTTCAAGGTGGGTCCACTTCCTCCGAGGAAATAATTGCTGCCAACCTGCAGCAGGCTGGTTGCGCCCGAGGCCTCAATGGTCGTCGTGTGCAAGCCGATCACCCCGTCGCCGTTAAGGTCCTGCTGAAACACCGTCTCGACCGATGCAAGAGACGCGTTCGTCCCCGACACGTTGCTGAGCAGGTTCGAGGCGAAGTTGCCGTTGCTGTCGGTGGTCCACACCGTGTACAGCCCGGTCGAGGTGTTCTTCCAAGCAACGTCATAACCACTCGATGTCGCCTCCGCACCAAGCGGCACCCAACCGCTGAACTGTCCGGCCACGTACGCCACGCCACCGTACTTCAAGGTCGGGCCGGCTCCGCCGGCGATCGGATTGAGCAAGAAATTGCCGCCAAGCTGAACCAGGCTGGTGGAGCCGACCGCCTCGATTGTCTTGTTGGGAATACCAATCACGCCGTCGCGGTTGAGATCCTGATTGAATAAAGTCTCGATCGACTCAAAAGACGCGCTCGTTCCGGACACCTTGCTGAGGAGATTGGACGTGAAATTGCCGTTGCTGTCGGTATTCCACACCGTGTACAGGCCGGTCATCGAATTCTTCCAGGCAACCTCAAAGCCGGTCGATGTCGCCTCCGCACCAATCGGCGCCCAGCCGCTGAACTGTCCGGCCACGTACGCTGTGCCACCGAATTTCAGCAGCACATCTGTACCGGCATTAGACAGATAGAAGTTGTTTCCAGCGCTTATCAGACTGGTCGTTCCAGCTGCCTCGATCAATGTCCCAACGAGCGGGTCAAACGCAGCTGAAAGGCCGCTCGAATTGCCAGCTGCATCTGTTGCGGTCGCCGTGAATACATGCGCCCCCTGCGCAAGAGATCCGGTCGTGATACTCCATACACCATTAGACGCCGTCACCGCGGTGCCCAGCAGGCTGCTTCCTTCATACAACTTGATCGTACTACCCGCTTCCGCCGTTCCAGCAACACCTATCGTGCTAGATGAGCCGATTGTGTCCGAGACGATCTTCGGAGCATTGGGCGCGACGGTATCGACCGCGACGCTCAAGGCGCCAGACGTCGCGCTGACATTGCCGGCCGCGTCCACCGCCTGGCCGGTGAAGACATGGGTGCCATCGACCAGCGTGCCGGTCGCAAACGACCAGTTGCCACTGGCATCGACCGTGGCGGTGCCGACCTGGGTCGCTCCATCGAACACCAGGACCTTGCTGCCGGCCTCCGCCGTCCCAGCCAGCGTCAGCTGATTGGCCTTCGTGATGCCATCGCCCGCAACGTTACTGTCAGGCGAGAACGTCGCAATGCTTGGTGCAGCCGGCGCGGTTGTATCCGTGATCGCGCCTGCCGAGGAAGATGAACCTGACTCCGCACTGCCGGCGCCGATCTGAATGACAAGTGGATGATCTGTGAGGGAAACGTGAATCTGCGAGACGTTGGTATAGGTCGCGATCGGGCTAGTCCCAACCAGAGGGTCGTAGACGTAGACAACCCCGTACGATTTGCCGAGATTGAGCATTACGTCGCTGGTCGGTGACGCGACCTCTTTCTGCTTAGTCGGGTCCCAGATAACATGCTCATCCCACAGCACCAGATCAAATGCTCCATTGTGCTGCTGCAGCAGCAACTGGTTGGCGCTGGACGGCATGTTGTCTAAGCTATAGGCGAGGCTACCGGGCGTGAATGGTTGCGACGCATTCGGGTCGCTCAGAATTGTCGTAAGGTTGTGTATTGCGGTTGCGACGAGCTTCGGACTGCCATCGTTGTTAAACAGACCGAAATGAGCTTCCTTGTTCGTATAGTTCGGGTCAGATGCCTCATCGAAGAGTTCATAAAGGAACGTCTGCGCGACGCCCGCTTTGAACGCGTCCATCAGCGTGTCAAGCGTGTACTTCGCTTGGACGGTCTGATCGACTCCGCTCATGGAATCGCTCGTCATCGTGTCGTAGCCCGTTTCGGTGAAGATGACGGGCAATCCGGCTGCGTCCGATTGCGCAATCTTTATGTCATTCAGCAAAACCTGGTTCGGCGTCGTCCCGGACCAGACGTAGGCGTGAATATTGGCGTAGTCGGCCGACGACGAGAGATTTCCCACTTGGCTATAGTTGGCGCCATTCGGCTGAGATAGCGTGAGGTTGTAAACCGGCACGTTCGCGATTTTTGCATCGGCCTGGACCGCAGCATACAGTGCCTGCTGGAACGCGGCCGCGCTCGATAAGGACGAACTGCCGTTGTAGGTGAAGGCCTGGATGTCCACCTCATTCGGACCCTCAATCGCGAACAAGCCGCTAGGGTGGGCCACGACGAATGCATCAAGCTGCTTGATGAAGGTCGAAAGGTTAGTGCCGGGCGGTGTGAAAAAGTCAAACTTGATCCCGTCAGTTGCCAGTTGTGAATAGGCTGCCTGAGCGTGCGCCGTCGAGAACATGCTGCCATCGCGGACAGTGTCCACTCCGAGATACGCGAGCGAACTCTCGACCAAGCAAATATTCTCGTAAACCGTCCAGTTACCAAGGTGAGTATTTACACCTACGGACTGCACGAGCTTGGAGGCGTCGATTGCTGTCACATTTGAAATGGCGGTCGTCATAAAATGGCCCTGCAACGACGACCAGGATGACCGGTCGTATTAGTCACAGCGTACGCGACAGGCATTGCAATCAATTAAATGGGCTTTTGTCGTTTTTATCTGTGAAAGAAGATCAAGGTCGATCTGGTAGCGATAATGATGCCTTAATCTCTGAGAAAGTGCAGTTGCAACAAGGGCTAAAGCTTAGCGGCATGTTGCGAGCGAGGCGAGGCCAGCTGCTTCCCGTGCAACTACGGATAATCAATTTTTCGGTCGAAGCGGCCAGCTCCGCACCTCGCTGATGCGACCGGAGATCCTGACCGGAGCAGGACGACGCAGCCTGTAGCGCAGCACAGTATTTACCGATACTCCGTGCACGTTGTGCGGACAACCGTAGTCTCAGTCCGTCAGTGCAAATCGATGAATGCTGCGTAGGAAGGTTTTCGAGACTTATCGAATCTCACGAGTCCATAATAGCAATCGGGGTCAGTCTTACCTTTTGAACACCAATCTCTGAAGTTGTACCAAAAAACTGGTCCGAGACCTGGCCTGCGCGAGGCAAGTCCGAAGGCGGACTTGAGAAGCTGGACCTGAGCCGTCTCGGAAATAACTGTGTTTGCTTCTCCGTCTGTCGGAGCGCCATACTCGGTCACCCAGATGAGCTTGTCCTGATCGTGGTACTTGTCCATGATCCCTCGCAAACCATCCGAGCTTTCCATTTGCTGCCACGAATTTCCGTCCGGCCGATCCGGAGGACTCGGAGACGTATATGGATGGTTGCTGACCGCATCGAAGAACGGACGCGCTCCGTTCCTGTACAGCGCATCCAGGAATTCTGCAGCGCGCATGGTAGTGCCGGTGTTGTTTGGCTGCGCCAAGCCGCCCGATATGATGGTCGCTCCGCTGTCGACCCTCTTGATGGCTTCGTAGGCCACCTTTAAGAGCGCAACATATTGCGGGGGCGATGGAGCGGGCTCCCAGCTGCTGCCAAGATTCGGCTCATTCCATATCTCCCAATGCCGGACACCGGCAGATGCGTATCTCGTCGCAAGGTACGCCGCGAATCGGCCGAAAGCAGTTGGGTCTGCCGGAGGAAATGCCGGCGGCTTCTGACCACCGTTCGCCCACGCCGGGCAGAAATAGATCAGGCCCAGGACGGAAATATTGAACTCGCGGGCGAGCGCGACAATCCTGTCGTGCTGCTGGATAATGTAGCTGTCGGGATTGTCGGGCTGGATTCGATTCCAGTCGAACTCCAGTCTTAGCCATTTAACACCGATATCCCTGAACTCCACAAATCGGGACCGGAGCTCCCACGATGGCATGAAAAGTAGGTCGCCGGCGTTTATCCCCTTCTGCGCAGGGGCGCACCAGCAAACCGAAGGAGGGCCGAGCGTCACCAGGAAAGCCAAAACCCTCGTCATGCGCTTCATCGATCGCAGGACTCGCGTGCAGATTCTGAAATTCATTGCCGCTTCCATCGAACATCCCATTGCTCTATGTCTACCATATACCCAATAGGTCGACTTTTTCGAACCCAATTAGACGACGAAGACCGGTCTGAAAGAAATGCGCGTAGTTCATATTATGGGCGACGGAAATCCCGGAGGAGGTCCGGTCGTCGTAGAGACATTGTGCGCCGGCATGGCAGCACGTGGCATCGAAACAACCGTCGTTACCCAGACTGGAAGTTATTTTTTCGAGCTCTCCAATGCAAAAGGGTGGAAGACATTTGGCTTCGACTTCAGCCGCCGAAAAAACGTGCTCAGGATATCGCGCGGGATTTCGGAGCTGCTCGAGCGCGAGACGCCTGACCTCGTTCACGCCCATGGCGCGAGGTCGGCGCTCCCAGTGTCGCTCCTGCCCCGGGCTAAGCGTCCTGCCTTTGCTTATACGGTTCATGGCTTCCACTTTGATCAGAAGGGTCCCGGCAGCAGGCAGTTCTTCAAGTTGGTGGAGAAACTGTGCATCGGCCGAGCGGACCAGATAATCGTGGTTGGCAGGGCGGACGAGGCTTTCGCTTATAGAGAAGGCCTGATCGACGATCCACGACGATGGAGCCAGGTCTACAACGGGGTAGAGCTGCCCCCGGGCTGCATCATCTCCCAGCGGCCCGAGTTTGACGTCGCCTTTGTTGGGCGCCTGCATCCCCAGAAGAACCCGCTCGTGCTGCCAGAGATTCTGGCGGCGATGAAGCGACCAAGCGCGAGAATGCTGATCGTCGGCGGCGGAGAGCTGGAGACGTCACTGCGCGAGAACTGCAGGAGCTTTGGGGTCGAATCTCAAGTCACCATGACCGGCACCAAGTCGCGGGCCGACGCGCTCGAGTTGATGTCCAGGGCGCGAATCTTCGTACTGCCCTCGCTGTGGGAGGGCGTCCCGGTTTCAGTCGTTGAGGCGATGAAGATGGGGTTGCCGGTCGTCGCATCAAGAATCGCCGGCAATCAAGAGCTCATACGCCACGGCGAAACCGGTCTTCTCGCCGACCCGCTTGCCCCCACAGAGTTCGCTGAGCACCTCTCGTCACTGCTTGACTATCCTCAATTGGCGCAATCACTCGCCACGCGCGCGGCGTCGTTTGCATCAACAACGTTCTCGATAGACAATCAGGTCACAGCGCATCTTCGCATCTACGAGAGCGCTATATCGCAAAGCCGCGCGCGCCGGCCGCGTTGAGAACGCCAGAAGCAAATTTGTTAGCCATTGCGCAACTGGTTAACCAGACTGGGGGCGAGATCCGGATTTTTCCAAAGATCAGCCAATGCCGCAGCGAGATCCAACCGGGGCGACCACCCAAAATCGGCTTTAATCCTGGCGATGCTCGCTTGCAGAAATGGCCGATCAACCGTGCGAGCACGCGATGCGTCGTGCTCGACCTCTATCGGAAGGCCTGTGAGCGATCGCAATTGATCCAAGATCATCGACACCGAATATTGCGTTCCGGTGCCCAGATTGATCAGTTTCGTTACACCCGTCGGAACCTCGCCGTACAGCGCGACCCGTCCAAATCCTTCGGCCGCGTCCTCGACATGGATGTAATCGCGTTGAGGCCAAATATTCCCCAATTTGATCTTCGTACTCCCCGACTTCAGCTGATAGATGATTTCGGGCAGGATATGCGGGCTGGTTTCTCCCGGCCCGACCACGTTGAAAAGCCTGACGACGGCACCGCACAACCCTCTCTGCTTGACGAAGTAGCGCACATAGTTTTCGGCATGCAACTTCGTCAGGCCGTAGACATCGGCGGGCTCCACCGAGCTCGACTCGTCGTGAGGCCCATCGCCTGGACGATAGACCGCACCACTGCTGGCAAAAACGAAGCGGGTGCCGACAGGACACGCGCGAAGCAGGTTCATCGTTCCGAGGACATTGACCTCCTCGGCCTGCGCCGGATCACGCTCGCATTCGGGGATAAAGTGTATTGCCGCGAGATGGATCAGGATTTCCGGGCGAAATCGTTCCATGACATTCGAGACCGCGCGCCAATCCCGAATGTCAACCTTCTCCAGCACAATTCTGGAACTACCACCCTCGCCGAAGCGGTTTCCGAACTTCAACGTGTCAATTACGCAAATGTCGTGCCGATCTTGCAACTTTCGAACGAGTTGTCGGCCGACAAAGCCGGCGCCGCCTACAATTAAGATCTTTCGCTTCATGCGACACGAGCTTCACTGAAACGGCCACGGGGAGACGGAGCCCGATCGACGAGACCCGGAACAACTAGCTCCTCAAATCTTTCCGCTATCAAGGTCCAGGCGAGCGTCTTCGCCGCTGAACGGCCCGTCGCGGAGTAGTGATCCCAGCGGGCAATCGCACCAAGCACGCCCTGAGCAAGGCAGTCCGGAGTCGGGAGCGTCACCAGCCCGCAATCATACGAGCTTACGACTTCCTTTGTCCCATTCATTTCAAAGTCGCATGTAACAACAGGCAAACCGCTGGCCATCGCCTCGGCGACAACTCTCGGAAATCCTTCCCGCAAACTGGAGATGACGAGAGCCTCAGACCTCGACAACAGCTCGATCTTGTCGGCGTCCGAGACCAAACCAGGCAAGATAATATCAGATGCGTGCCGGGAAATTCGAGCGCGCTCTCTGATCTCGTCAAGAGCAGGCCCATCTCCGGCAAGGGTAAGCGAGCCGACGTACCCCCGATCCTTCAACAATTCAAAGGCATCGATCAACAATGGAATATTCTTGTGGGCCGCCATCCGGCCGAGATGGCAGATTCCTGAGCGTCGATTCCGCGGAAGCGAGCGATAGAGTTCGACATCAATCCCGCTTGGAAGCGTATGCACCGGTCTGGCGGTGTAGCGCTGGATCGAACGGCCGACCGCCTCACTCACCGCCACATTCTTGGCCACGAACCGCGGCAGGAGAGCTTGAATCGTTCTGTAGAACAGCCCGGTGCGAATTTCGCACCAGTGCATCACCGCTTTGGCGCGCTGCGATTTCGGAATCGTGACCGCATGCAGGAGCGGCCACTGATTCAAGAAGAGCACGTCGTAGCTTGTCACCTTGACGACCCGCCGAACGTGCAGCGCATATTTAATGATCGTCGGCCAAGCCCGCTTCATCATTTTGAACCGCGGTGCATTGTAAGATGCATCCGTGGGGTATCGATAAATCGTGATCCCGTCCACATACTCCACGGGGGTCAACCCGGACGCGTGTCCGATGCAATGGATGTCGACGGTGTGTCCATTCTTGACGAATTGGCGCGAGAGCCCCTCAAAAAACAATTCCTGTCCGCCTACACTGGGCGCGAACAATTCAACGAAAATTCCAATTCGCACGCCGTACCGCCTTTCAATACACTCCAGACCGAAAAAAATTAGTTCCAATCGCGGAACGATCCGTTGCAAGCGTCACATGTAAGTCCAACATACGGCGAAATCGTCCAACTTGTGATTGTTTTTTATCATATCATGGCGATTCAGTGAATGGCGAAAATGTGTGCAATCTCATTCTTTGGGAAAAGCAACAACCGGCTTCCTGATGAGCGGCGGCGCGCTTGCGCCGAGAGCTCTCGACGCCGGCTGCATCGTTTGGGCGACGCCGCTAAAGGGCAAGCGACGGACCTTCCCGAACTTGGCTAGCTGCCCCAGTCTTCCCTCCCCTGTGAGCGGAGGTATAGGCGAATACGAACGTCACGACGGATGTTGGATCGAAGAAGCGGATCTCTGCCACGTTGAGAATCAGAAAGAAAATCAGGAACCATTCCGAGAAATTTTCGGGGCGACCGATGTAGGGTCGCTTAACGCCGGACGACGACTGCACCCTATGAAGAGGTTTTAGCACCGCGACGAGGGTGGTCAAAAGCCCCACCATCCCGATATCGAGAAGACATTGCAAATAGCCGTTGTGGGCACTCAATTCAAACTGCAGAGTCGTGTCCCAGAACAGTGATCCGGGCGAATTTGGCCCCAACCAGAATACGCCATACCCATATCCCAGCAAGGGCTTCGCCGCAGCCATCTCCAACGCGAACTGCCAGATATTGGTCCGCCCGGACAGGGTCACGTCCCGACCGATAAGGGAAGTAAATGCGTCAGGCGCCGCGATCAGGAACAGAACGGCCCCAACGCAGACCACCATGGTGAGCACGGCCAATTCGCGAGGTCGCAATCCTAATCGGGATCTCGCGTAGACCCAAGCCGTCACGAATCCAATAGCGATCAACGGCGTCGCGGAACTCGCCAGCAGCAGAGACAGAACGCAGGCTCCGGCGCCGCCAAGCTGCACAAGCCTGCGACGACCTGTTTCCCTTAGGCCTAACGAAAGAAATGCAAGATAACCAATGCCGGCAAATTGCCCCAGAATATTCTTGTGACTAAAGAGCCCGCGTAGTTGACCGTTGGTGTCCAGAGCCTTGTCGGGGGCGATGAACAACCATACATACGAACCAGCAAGCGCCACGATTACTGCAATCTGCACCAGTCTTGCAAAGCGGTATGAACTTAATCGACCGGCGACGTACGTACCCACAGAAGTCGTCCCGAATAGCCCAAGCGCCTTTCTGAGAGACGCCGCGGGATCTGACGACCAAGTGACGGATAAGAAGCAGATTGCAATCACAACTGCGATCGGCCAGCCTAGCCGTCTCAAATTCTCCTTCGGCCTGGCTCGTACCAGGAGATAGGCCGAACCGAGAAAGAACGGGGCGAGCAGAGCTTGCCGTATGACATCCCCGGCCTTGTCTATGTTGACAACATCGAGATAACCGGGTTCGTACACAGCCTGAAGGTCGGTCACGCCGGGCACGATATCTGCGGCGATCAAGAGATAGCAGATCAGGACCGAAGCAAGCAGCCCCTCGCCCAGACCAGCGCTCGCCATGAACGCGCGCGGTCCCGCGGTTTCGAAATCGACCATCGGCGGCTAGCTCGCTCTAGTGCATGCGGACCCGGTTCGCTCCCTTAACAAGGCATGCGCAAACTCATTCGGATCGCCGGTTACGATTGCATCGGCGAGCAGCTTGTTCGGCAGCCCGCGAACGCCGACGGGAGTGCTCACGATCCGCTTGCCGAACGACAGCGCCTCCAGCACCTTGATACTGACGCCGGTGCCGGCGCGAAGGGGCACCGCGGCAACGTGAATAGCGCGGTAGAATTTCGATACATCGTCCAAACGGTCCCAGACAGTGATATTTGCGACACCCTCGATGAGCGGTCCTACCTTGCTCGATATCCCTCCGGCAACCAGCACGCGAAACTCTGGCGCCGCTTTCCGGATGATCGGCAGTATCACGTCTCGCAAGTACAAGACTGCATCGAGATTCATCACGTCATTCGAGCCAATGAATCCGGCATCGAACGCTTGAGTCGTTGTCTCTCGAGACTGTTGAACGGGGGCCACATAGGAAAACGGCTTGTGAGAGAGCTTCGCTTTTGATCGGTTAATGGCTGAGTAATTGGCAAATTCATCCGCAGACTCCACGCGAACCAAATGGCACGCGTCGAATATTTCCGCTTCAGCCTGCCGCGAACCTGCAACGTCAATTCGCTCAAGATGATGCCGTATCCAGGCATTAGCATGATCGCGCAGGATCTCCGGCAAACTCAACACATCAAACAGTCTCTGATATGTCCTCCGGTAGGCGATCGCGCGGTTAACAAAATCATCGTGAGCACTCATCACGACGAGCGGTTTTCGGCCATTGGACAGTTGAGGTAGGACTCGACCGAGTAGTTGAACCGATTGCGGCTTGGCGAGGTAAATGGCGTCGGTCTGCCACTGGTTCAGTTTTCTAGCAACTCTACGCGAGTTTTCGACGCTGTTGGTGAACAGAAATGGGTGGGACGACAGAACATTGCCGGTCAGCGCCCGCTGCACCTCCCTCCAGACCTGCCCCACAGCCCCAAGCGGATGCCCTCCGCGATTCCAACCCGGCAATAGAAGAAAATCCGAGAAAAGCTCCTTATAGGCAGAGTTGACTTCGCTCGATCCTGCCAGCTTCGGGTCCCGGAAGAACGAAACGCAATAAACCTTCCAGCCTCGCTTTTTGTAGGCCTCGGCCACCGTGTAATATAGCCAACCGGACGCATTCTTGGACGGCAAGGGAAGGAAGAGCTCGTCAGTTACGAAGAGTATCGACCGCCTCGTCATTAATTGACCTCTCATGGCAATATGCTGGGCATTCGCCCCATAGATTCGATATCAGACTATGTGCCGGCGACGAGCAGTGGCACGAAAGGGACAGGTGGGATGATCCGCAACGCATTCATCAAGCGGGCGATAGGCGCGTTAACGCTGTTGTATTCCGGGACATTTCTTGCAGCCTTGTTCAACTTTATTGCGCAACTGACATTGGCCCGATCCATGGATCTGGAAGCTCTCGGCACGATTGCCGCCCTGTCGTCGGTCATAAACCTTTTAGCACTAATCGGCATGGGAGGAATGAACTGGTTTTTACTGCAAGTGGTTGGCAGGGAAAAGGAAGAGGCTTTTCGCTGGTACTTTCCTGCCGCGCAACTGGTGGCACTTCTCACCGGCCTTGGTATGGTCGCCCTCGTGGCGTATACGCTGACCATCGCAAAGTTTCCCCCTTCCGAGCGGTTACTGCTGCTGGTGGCCTCGGTTCCGATCCTGCTGGGACAATTGGCTGTAGAACTATCGTCACTTCGCTATCAAATCGAGCGGAGCGCAGGCCAAGTCGCCTTTTGGCAGGTCGTCACCCAACTCGGACGCGCGGTGGTCGCTCTTTGTCTCACGGCATTCGCCATCTTGAACCTGCGGGCGGTGCTCGTGGGATTTGGATTGATGGGAGCGATCGCGATCGTCTGGAGTCTGTTTGCGATTCCGGCGCGATCCTGGGATCGGCTTTTGAAGAGCTATCGGCACCCCCGCCCCTCGGTGCTGGAAACGGCCAGCTCGGCTGGCCCGTTTCTGTTGTTCGGCGCCATCTATCTCGTATTCTTCCAGGGACCGATTGTGATTCTGGAATACGTCCGGGGCGGGACCGAGACTGCTCAATACAATGTCGCCCTTCTCATCGTCTCTGCGGCGATGATGTTTCCGTCAGTCTTCTACTCCAAATTCATCGCTGAAAGGGTCTTTCACTGGGGTCATCATGACCGCACAAAATTCGCAGCCGCGTTCTATCTGTCCGCGGCGCTGATGGCTACGGTCGGCGTGTTCACAATGGCGATCCTCGTTGCCGCCGCTAGCTGGCTGATTCCCTGGTTGTTCGGATCGAGATACGTTGCGTCTGTCGACCTGCTGCTGGTGATGAGCATTGGAATTCCGACAAGGTTCCTACAGAGCGCCTACAGCTCGCTGCTCGTGACCGGACCGCAGACGAGACCGCGTGTCGTCTACCTTGGCCTCGCGGCGCTTACCTCGATCGTCGCGTCCTGCATTTTCGTTCCCGCTCTTGGCGCGTTGGGCGCCGCCTACGCGACCGTACTGGCGGAGCTCGTCCTCTTCCTCCTGTCCTGGCGCGGATTGTCGATCTACGTCCCCGAGATCAGACCTCTGGGTTGGCTCAGTCCAAAAACCATCCGGAAATCCCTATCTGTTTTGGGTAGCAACGCCGCGCACTGAACCGATAGAACCAGGCAGCGCCGTCCAGCCAACCGATTGTCGTCGGAGATGCGCGTATGCGCCTAACTTGGGAAGAACATGTAGAAACGGACGGTGCGGAAAAAATTCGCAGCAACGTATGTGGGCGGATTTCGATAGGCCGAGATCAGTTGCAATGCGCAGGCCACTCCCACTGCAATCAGAGCGGACAGGAAGGAACCAATCGCCAGGAACAGCCACACGCTACGCCCCGCCGTCTCGAACGGAACTGACGCGGGCTGCGCGATCTTAATGGCCGAAAGATTGTTCTCCGTCATTGCCGTAGCAATCCGCTTTTCACCGGCGCGAGAGGTGATTTCCGCTAGCTCCTGCTCTGCGGTGCCGAGCTGCCTCTTGAGGCGATTCGTTTCGGATTCAAGTCCGGCTAGCGTCGCAAGATCCTTTGCCACGTTATCCAGCTCGGCCGCATGCGCCGACTCTGCGGCGCGCAGCCCCGCGATCGTCATCTTCAGGGTTAGAAACTGCTGCGTTGTCTCCTGATAGAGCTTCACAAGCAGCAGCGGAGGATCGTCGCCAAACAGGTTTCTATTGTATGGCAAGGGAACAGCCGTCTCGGGCGCCGGCTTCGACGGATCGCGGGCCTGCGAAGCACGAGCGGCGTTCGGCTTCAATTGGCTGATCTGCTCCTCGACAACTCTGAGCTCCTCTTGCTTCTGCGCCAGTTCGGTTCGAACTGTTGCCATCGACTTGGCGAGGTCACTCTGGCGGGTCAGCAAGAGCTTTTTCTGTTCATCGATCGAATAGGTGCGATTTGCGGTCACGAAGGCCCCCAGGACACTGGCCGCAGTACCCACCTTGCGCTGAAGCTGGTCCACCTCCCCACGGAGGAAATCAGCCGCCCCGGCTTGGGTGTAGAGTGCCCTGTATTTGCTCAGATAGCTCTCTGTGAGCCCGTTCACAAACGAAGCAGCCAGGCGTGGATCTTGATGCCGAAAAGAAACCCGGATCATGCTGGTCCGCGGTTCGAGCTGCACTTTCAATGCGCGAGCCGCCAACTTGTATGCGCGGTCCTCGTTGTTCATCTTTTTCTGAGGCATGCCCAGATAAGCTAGCAACTGGGAAAACTCACTGTCCGGGCTCCTTGGATACAGTTTGCTATCGCTGACATTCTGGATAGCCGACCTAAGGACAAGTTCGCTGTTTAGCAGCTCAATCTGCGAGTTTACGAAGACCGAATCAGAGCCCTGATTGGCTTCGCTTTGTTTCCCGTTGTCGATAAGCAGTGACGCGGTCGCCTCGTATTTGGTATCGAGCAGGGCGTGGAGCAACACGGCAAAAAGGATGCCTAAAACGAAGACCGCCGCGGAGATTAACCAGTATCGGCGAAGAGCACGAAGGACGAATAACTCCAGACTATCGGATTGCTCGATCTCCTTTTCAGCCGCCCGGTGATCATCAACTTGCGGTCGAAGAATTACACGATAGTCCGGTCGTTCGAGACTGGTCATTGCAACCCCTATCCGTCGGTCCCAAGAATAGGGTCATTGACCGGTCGGAACAATGTCGATTGATATTCAAATTGCAGCGTGGTGAACCCGCCTTTGGCGATCGCCCTATCGAGCGCCAATCTACTGATTTTATTTACCAAATTCAAAGCGAAAAAAGCCTTGCCACAACTTCAAAGCTAGAGACCAGAACCAATTCTGGGCGGCTTATGCCTACTTCACAGGCTGTCATGATATGCGTGCCGCAAGATAAATTCAGCCTGGACGGGTGGCTGCTCTTGCTCGGGTAGTGGCCGCCGAAGCGGGTACCCACGATCCGCTCGAGGCATCACACATCTTCGTAAGCACGAACATCTCGGCTCGGGGGAACTGTCACATCCCGAAAGTGCGCTGCGTATTACCGAGCCGGCCGTTGTACCTTTGACGATGAACCTGCTTCGCTTGATCAAGGAGTATCTCACCGGCGAGCGAAGACAATTTTAATCAATTGTTAATTATATCGCGTAAAAACCACGGACGCGGATCTCGTGATGCGTACCGCGCTGATTTCGGTACGCGGTCATGGCCATTCGCACATTGCTCCTCCTGCTCTTGCCCATCGCGCTTGGGAGCTGCGCATCGCAGCCAACCTGGACGTCGGCTCAAAGTTCGGCCAAGCGGGGCATCGGCGCCTCCCTATGGCCGCACCAGTACGCGTGGGACGGTCTGGGGCAGGATCCTAATCGGCTTCGATCTCATCGAGTTTCGAGACGGCTGGGCACACCGGAGCAGGATTCCAACCTGCAACGAGTAGCCGTACTGGCTAAGTTGCCCCCCTATTCAGCTGCGTGGTGGGTAGTCCACGACAAAATCGAGGCTGACCGGGAGGCAAAGATCGCCAGGAAACTGGTCATCTGCCGCGGATGCATAAATTCTGAGAGCCACGTTGACATGACCGCATCTGTCGGTGGGCGCTAGACCAGGGACAACACGCGATCCGTGGCCTTCCCTTTGGCCGAAGCGCGCCAACGAGACGCAATTTCCAAAGCGGGAGAAATCCGGTCGGCGGCGAGGCGTGGAGATCGGTCGCATGCTAGGCTCTCTAGGCATGCAACAGATATACGTCTGCCGAAAGTGCATGGAGCGCAATAAAATGTGCATTCTCGGCGCCGAGTCGTGCGCTGGAGTCGGGATCGAGTCCGTGCTGATGTATCGCTTCAGCGGAGGCGTGGTATGCGTCTGAGTTGTTGGTTTCGATTTCCGAGTAGCTGGCGGGCGTCCCAGACTGGCTAAACGCAAACCCGTCGCCAACGCTCCCAATCCGGGCAATCGCCAGAGGGGCAGTCGATTGTGGCGTCGGGAATTGCGCGAAGTTGAACCCGTCGGCTGGCGGATCGATGACGAGGGTGCCGCCGTTTGCGTCACTCGAAAGATTGAATGTTGAATGGGTGTAGTCGCCGACCAGCGTGAGGTGCGCGACGTGGTTCTGCGCGTCCGAAACGCTCAACACCCCACCCGATGCGTTGCCCGCGTACGAGGCTTTCGTTCCCGCCCCGAACGAGATGTCCTTGAGATCGAGAATGTCCGAGGCAGACGGGTCTCCGTTGCCGGAGAGACCGCTGATGGTACCGGTGAATTGCGTGGAATGATCGAGAATGAGGATACCGGTGATGCCTTTGAACGTGACCGATCCAGAAGCCGCTCCAGCCAGTTCGAGCACAGCTCCCGGTTCGAGCATCACCGGTTGGCTCATATTGGGCAATGTCAGCGCGATCTTTCCGGAGATGTCGAGCACGGTCGAAGACGTATTGATCGGCCCATCGCCGTTGAGATCCTGATGAAACACCGTCTCGACCGATTTCAAGGATGCGCTCGTCGCCGACACATTGCTAAACAAGTTCGAAGTGAAGTTGCCGTTGCTGTCGGTGGTCCACACCGTGTATAGTCCTGTCGAGGTGTTCTTCCAGGCAACATCATAGCCGTTCGAGGTCGCCTCAGCGCCAAGAGGCACCCAGCCGCTGAACTGTCCGGCCACGTACGCCACGCCACCATATTTCAAGGTGGGTCCACTTCCTCCGAGGAAATAATTGCTGCCAACCTGCAGCAGGCTGGTTGCGCCCGAGGCCTCAATGGTCGTCGTGTGCAAGCCGATCACCCCGTCGCCGTTAAGGTCCTGCTGAAACACCGTCTCGACCGATGCAAGAGACGCGTTCGTCCCCGACACGTTGCTGAGCAGGTTCGAGGCGAAGTTGCCGTTGCTGTCGGTGGTCCACACCGTGTACAGCCCGGTCGAGGTGTTCTTCCAAGCAACGTCATAACCACTCGATGTCGCCTCCGCACCAAGCGGCACCCAACCGCTGAACTGTCCGGCCACGTACGCCACGCCACCGTACTTCAAGGTCGGGCCGGCTCCGCCGGCGATCGGATTGAGCAAGAAATTGCCGCCAAGCTGAACCAGGCTGGTGGAGCCGACCGCCTCGATTGTCTTGTTGGGAATACCAATCACGCCGTCGCGGTTGAGATCCTGATTGAATAAAGTCTCGATCGACTCAAAAGACGCGCTCGTTCCGGACACCTTGCTGAGGAGATTGGACGTGAAATTGCCGTTGCTGTCGGTATTCCACACCGTGTACAGGCCGGTCATCGAATTCTTCCAGGCAACCTCAAAGCCGGTCGATGTCGCCTCCGCACCAATCGGCGCCCAGCCGCTGAACTGTCCGGCCACGTACGCTGTGCCACCGAATTTCAGCAGCACATCTGTACCGGCATTAGACAGATAGAAGTTGTTTCCAGCGCTTATCAGACTGGTCGTTCCAGCTGCCTCGATCAATGTCCCAACGAGCGGGTCAAACGCAGCTGAAAGGCCGCTCGAATTGCCAGCTGCATCTGTTGCGGTCGCCGTGAATACATGCGCCCCCTGCGCAAGAGATCCGGTCGTGATACTCCATACACCATTAGACGCCGTCACCGCGGTGCCCAGCAGGCTGCTTCCTTCATACAACTTGATCGTACTACCCGCTTCCGCCGTTCCAGCAACACCTATCGTGTTAGATGAGCCGATTGTGTCCGAGACGATCGTCGGAGCATTGGGCGCAACGGTATCGACCGCGACGCTCAAGGCGCCAGACGTCGCGCTGACATTGCCGGCCGCGTCCACCGCCTGGCCGGTGAAGACATGGGCGCCATCGACCAGCGTGCCGGTCGCAAACGACCAGTTGCCACTGGCATCGACCGTGGCGGTGCCGACCTGGGTCGCTCCATCGAACACCAGGACCTTGCTGCCGGCCTCCGCCGTCCCAGCCAGCGTCAGCTGATTGGCCTTCGTGATGCCATCGCCGACGATACTGCTATCCGGCGAGAAGGTTACGATTGAGGGTGCATTTGGTGCAGTTGCGTCGATGGTGATCGTAGAAGAAGATGAAACGCCACTGACATCGCCGGCGCCGTTTGTCGCGACGGCCGTAAAGGAATGGCTTCCGTCCGCCAGGGCCGACGTTGCAAAGCTCCAGATGCCGTTACCATCGACTGTCGCGACCCCGATCTGAGCCGTCTGATCGAATACCTTGATCGTTACTCCGGCCTGGGCCGTTCCAGTCAAAGTCAGCTGGTTTGCGTTCCTAAATCCGCCGGCGGCTGACGAGGTCGAGGCCGCAAGAGAAATTGTCGGTGCGGTCAATCCCGCCATGGTCATGGATAAGCCAGTGGCGGAGACAAACGCGTAGTCGGACGATGACAGCTGTGTCACCCCGGCTATACGGAAACTGTCGGTTCCATCCGCACGGTGAACGGTCCACTCGTCCCCGACATTTGTCAGATAAGCACTGGCGTCGTAACCCTTCAGCACCAGCTTGTCGTGCTCTGCGGTCGCACTCGTGAACACGTGGAAATCGGCCATCGTGTCGTGGCCACTTCCGACGCCATAGACGAACGTGTCATTACCCGCCCCCCCGAAGAGCCAATCATCGCCACCAGCGCCATTCAGGATGTCAATTCCACTGGAGCCAACCATCCGGTTGGCCAGTTCGTTTCCAGTGCCGGTAAGGCCTCCCATCATAAGGGTCAGATTTTCGACATTTGCGGCCAGCGTATAAGATGTCCAGGCTTCGACGCTGTCGATGCCACCGCCCGGATTCTCAGTGATCTTCTGATTCACATTGTTTACGACGTATGTGTCATCGCCAGCCCACCCGACCAGCGTATCGTCGTAGTTTACCGCCGTAATCTTGTCGTTCGCAGCAGTGCCGTAAACAATATGGCTGCTGGTTGATCCGTCGATCCAAGATGTGATGGTGCCTCCGACCGGCAAGGTCCCCGGCAGCTGGAAGTCATCACTGGTGAACGCTGAAATCGCGGTGTTGCGAAACACCAGCGTATCCTGGCTCGTCAGCGTGAGATACACGTCGTTGCCGACCTGCGTCGTCGCCGCCTTGATGTCGTTAAAGGACGTGAACGCAAAGCCATTCAGTTGAACAATATCATGTCCCGCGGCCGATCCCGGCGTGAAGTCGGTGATAATGTCCGAGCCGTCGCCCGAGTTGATCACGAACGTGTCGGCCCCCCCGCCGCCAGTCAGGATGTCGTTGCCAAGACCACCGGTGATAATGTTGGCCGCATCGTTGCCGATGATGCTATTGGCTTCGGAATTGCCGGTGCCGTTGATCGCCGCCGACCCGGTCAGCGTCAGGTTTTCGACATAGTCAGACAGCGCGTACGAGACGGAGGACATGACCGTATCGACGCCGCCGCCGTAACCTTCGATGACCTTGGCGCCCGGATCCGTGACAATATAGGTATCGTCGCCAAGGCCACCGGTCATCGCATCGGCGCCGCCCGCGCCACCGAGCAGATCGTTGCCGGTGGTTCCAGTTAACGTCTCGGCACTTGCCGTACCTGCGATGGTGGTCGTCGGAGCTCCGCTGGCCAGAAGAGTGTAGTTGGCGAGCGTATACTCCGGCAGCTGATAGGCCTTGATGTAGTCAATGCTCATCTGCGCCGTCGCGCTCGGATCCGCGTTGCCAGCCCAGCTGCCGCCCATCGCCAAATTGGCGATCATGTACATCGCGGTGTTCATGTCGGATGGGGTTGCAACCTGTCCGACCTCCACACCATCGACAAAATAGGTCAGCGTGTACGGCGTCCATTCCACGCCGAAGGTGTGATCGCCGGCTGTGAGATCGGGGGTATTCGCCCAATAGCCCTGACCTGACGTGGAGGAAGACACGAAGCCCCAATGGGCCTGGTCAGGGTCCCTACCCAGCGCTTCCAACGCGTCGAGTTCCGTCGCCTGGCCGTGCGTGTTGATCGGCAGCATCCAGAAAGCAGGCCAAGCGCCCTTGGTGTCAGGCAGCGTGGCCTTCATCTCAAAGTAACCGTAGGTCTGGACGAAGCTGTTCTCGGTGGTGATCACGCCCGACGAGAATTGATGGTTGCCGACGTAGGCAGCATCACTCGATGGAATGGGCGCTGCCGTGATGACGAGATGGCCGTCTTGTATGGAGAACGGATTGAGGCCCAGAGGGCTCGACGCCCTGGTTCCCGGCAGGCCGGCAAAACTCGGATCAACGTAGACCTCTTGCTCGCCAGACAGCGTATAACTCGCTGTTCCGCTCCAGGCGTAACTCGTTTTCCAGGTCAGATGCGGGTCTTGGCCGGCCGAAAGTGAGTTGAAATCGTCGCTGAAGGTCTGAATCAGTCCTGTTGGCGCTGTGACGATATTGATGTTGGAGGTCGTGAAATTCTGAACCTGCGTATTTTCGAGCGCTAGCTTCTCGCCGTTACCGAGCGACAGAACGACATCCGTACCGACCTGCTGCATGGCGGCCGTGACGTCGGCGAGCGTCTTGAAGTTCGTGCCGTTGATTTGAAGAATGTCCCCACCGGCGCCTGTCTGAAAATCGGTGATGATGTCGGTCCCATTCCCAGTCTTGATAACAAACGTGTCGCGGCTAGCTCCGCCGGTGAGGACGTCATTGCCCTTGCCGCCATCGATCATGTTATTGCCGGCGTTGCCGACGATGATGTTGTCTAGATCGTTGCCGGTCGCGGGAGAGTTGTAGCTTCCGCCCAGTGTCAGGTTCTCGACATTCGGCGCATTGACGAGGCTATAGCCGTCGATCATGCCATCGTAGATGGTATCGATGCCTTGACCGATGAGCTCAACCACCTTCGTTTCGTGATTGTACATGAAGTAAGAGTCGTCGCCCGCGCCGCCGATCAGCGTAACGCCGTCCCCCATCGCTTGCAGCGAATCGTTTATCGCGCTGCCGGTGAGCGTTCCCCCGGCTCCGACCGTGGTCCACGCCGTGTTCGGCGCTGCACTTACTGGGAGCGGATTGTCGAGGACGACGTTTGCGGCCGCGAGCGATGAAAGCGAGACGTTCTGCAAGGTGAGCGCCTCGCTCGACGAGAGCGTGACGACAACGTCTGCGCCTGTCTGCTTTGCAGCGGACATGAAGCTTGCGAACGTTGCAAAACCGTAGTTCTGAACGCGCAGCACGTCCCCGCCGGCGCCCCCTTGAAAGTCGCTGATGGTGTCGGAGCCAAAACCTCTCGAAATCACGAAGAGGTCGCTGCCGGCGCCCCCCGTCAGAAGGTCGTTTCCCGTGCCACCCAACAGAATGTCGGCGCCCGAAGTTCCGTTGATTGTCAGCGTGTAAGTCATGATGGTCGCGTGCTCTCCTTGCACAACGACCATTGAAGACAGGCCTCAATGGCGACTTACAAATTTCAGGACAAATTGAGACAGGAGCCCGGCCCCCTGTGGGATCGCTTAAGGACGGCTTACAATAAGTGACGCACTAGCGATCACCTTTATCGATAACCCGTACACTCCCGGGGGTCCAGGCACTCATGTCGTGCGCCCAGCGACCGTTCCTGTCAAGGAACTCGCTACCTCTAGGGTAAACGCGACGTATCACATCTTGCTTGCTTCGCAACGAAAGCATTGACGGCGTCAATTGTGCGGATGGCGTTTCTCCAGCTAGTGCGCGGCGGTCTTAATCCGATTGCGCGAGCAGCCTTTTTAAGCCGAACAACGTGACATGATCTCTCACACCATCGCATCATCGCTTCGTACTTGAACTTGCTGCCTCGTTTCGATAGCGCTCCACCAACCTAATTTTCATACCAATTGCGCTCACACGCCACATCCCTTTGAGTTCTCAATTCGAACCAGCAATTACTAGGAAAGACACCAGAATGGTGTCACTATCTGCAAATAGTGATTTGAGCCGATCAGTCTGCATTGCCGGAACCGAACCGCCGCCTAGCATGCGAGCTGCCATCCCCCATTCTTTGGCGTTCATGCCCCAACTTCACGGCCTGCGCGCACTTTGCATATTGGCTGTGATCTACACGCACTATCTCACCGAGAAATACTGGCTCTTCGACATCTACTGGGGCGGCTTGGGCGTACGATGCTTCTTCGTGCTGAGTGGATTTCTCATCACATCAATTCTGATACGGGAGAGCGACGAGGCAGCCTCTTTCAAGTCGATGTACGTGATCTTCATCTCACGCAGAGCATTTCGACTTTATCCTATCCTGCTCGTCGCCTTGATCGCCGGCGCGCTCTTGGGGATCGATGCAGTGCGGGACGGGTTTCTATGGCACGTCACGTACCTCACCAACTTTTACGTTGTGCGAAACGGCGCCTGGGGTGATCCAGTTGGTCCGTTGTGGAGTCTGGCCGTTGAAGAACAGTTCTATTTGTTTTGGCCATTTGTCATCTACCTTGTGCCACGCCGCTTACTGCCAACACTCTTCCTCGGTCTCGTCGCAGCAGCTCCGATATTTCGTCTGGCCTGGCGCTCTGCAGGATTTGGAGACTTCGGCGCATGGGTTTTACCTCCAGCGTGCTTTGATTCTTTGGCTATGGGCGCCCTGCTGGCTCTCTACCGAGAGAGAAAGGAAGTCATCCGGCTGATCGGCTTGGCAGGTATATGCCTCTGGTGGGCCCTGGCTTTGTCACCATCTGGCAAGTTGTCGTTCTTAATGGAAGCTGGGGCTAGAGACACAGCGGCAGCTATGGTGTTCGCCTGGACCATTGCGCGGGCAGCTAGCGGTTTTGGTGGCCTAGCAGGCAAAATGCTGACTAGCACGGCCCTTCAATACATTGGCGCGACCAGTTACGGAATCTATGTCCTTCATGCCTTCGTACCGTACTATTTCGAATCTCTCGGCGTTAGTCACTTTCTGCCGCATTGGCTGGTTAAGTTGATCTCACTAGGCATAACGATCGTCCTTGCGTCAATCTCTTGGCATCTTCTGGAGCGGCCGGTGATGCGTTGGGGGCAACAGTTGATAAATCGCTGGAACCTCCTAAGGCAGATTGATCCTGTTGCAACCCCTCGCGGTGACGCATAGCCAAAGCAGGCGTCGTGTTTGCTCCTGTGCCTGGTCCGCTGGGCACGGCTGGATACGAACCTTACTCACCCGAACAGCCGATCGACTTCGGAAATGCGCTTGCTAGTTAAACCTAATGAGCCGACTTGATTGAACGAGGTGAATATCAACAGTACTAAGTCCACACGGACTAACGGACTACCCAGAGAAAAGATTCTCAGAGCCGCGAGTTCGGATAACACGGAGCGATAACGAATCGCCGGGCAAGCTTTTCAATCGCCCAATCTTTAACGTGCGGCCTTCGAGGACCTAGGATTAACTATATATTGCTGGCAACAAGGTTGAGATATGTCAGAACACTCTCACTGCCGGTTAGATAGGCAAGTCGTCCTAAGGCCGCCGAGCTTGGTCAGGCCGAGGTTCCGAGGCTGTCCGGGAATCATCTGGAATCAGGCAAGAAGATCGACGAAATGCAGTACGAATTGTCCATAGTAAGACGGTTGCTGCCCAATCTCAACCTAACTCGCGGCACGCTGCCCACGATCATTTTGCTAGGTTTGCTGTCGGCCGCCTTCGAGGGAATTGGCCTCTATCTTTTCCTGCCGCTCCTCGCGGTTCTGCACGGCGAAGGAAACGCGAGCGAGCTACCGGCCTATCTGACTAAGATCGTGAGTATGATCCCCGCGGGCTGGCAGGTACCGGGTCTTGTCGCCTTGGTTCTCCTAAGCGTTCTACTGAAGGCCCTGGTTGGTTACTGGAACGCAGCCCATTTTGCCTCGGTGGACGCCGCAGCGGGACACAGGATGAGGCAGCAGCTTTACGCATCCATTCTGTCTGCCAGTGCAGGCTATTTGGATGCCCAACCGTCCGGGCGGATTCCAAACTCGATTTTCTCCGAGACATGGCGCTGTGCACGAGCACTAAAAGTGCTGTTCGGGCTTCTTGTCGATGCCGCGGCGGCAATCGTCTTGATCGGCGCGCTTCTATTCATCTCCTGGAAGGCAACCCTACTCGTCACACCCTTTGTTGGCGTGATCGTCCTTGTGCTTTATCTGCTTACACGAAAGACCAGACCGTTCGGCGAAGCCGCGCTTGCAGCCAACGAGACTTTCACTAAGCGCACGTGGGAAGGCTTGACGGGTCTAAAGACCATCCAGATTTTTGGTCGCGTCCGTTACGAAGAGGAGCGGTTCGCTGACGCTTCAGACGATGTTCGTCGCCAATTTCTAAACCTCGAACTTTTGTCGAATCTTACGTCGCCGACGTTCGAGGTCCTAATAGCGTTGTCGATTGGGCTTTGGATAGTCGTATTATTCTGGTCTGGCACAGGAGTCCCGACTCTCGCCGCGTTTCTTCTCATTCTTTACCGCCTACAGCCACGAGTCCGAGCACTGATTGCCGCAAGAGCCGGCCTGTTGGAGCTGGGAAGCGCCGTCATGGAAATTGATTCAGTGCAACGAGGCTGCGCGCATTCCAAATTTCGGTCTGGAGAACGTCCCTTCGCCGCTCTCCGAACCGGCATTGCCATGAAGAACGTGACGGCGCAGTACGAGGAAGTGGGAGTCCCGGCTCTAAGAAATGTCGACTTGTTCGTCCCGAGAAACCGCACCACTGCGATAGTTGGTCCCTCCGGCGCGGGGAAGACGACCCTCATCAATCTTTTTTGTCGGAATGTCGACCCAGTAGCTGGAGCAGTCCTGGTTGACGGGATTCCGCTTCCGGAGATTCGGCTAGAGGATTGGCGGGGCCGCCTAGCGATCGTCTCGCAAGACGTTCATCTATTTAGTTGCAGCGTAGCCGAAAACATCGCGTATGGTCGGCTCGATGCGACGACCGAAGAAATTATTGCCGCAGCAAAACTTGCCCATGCGGACGAGTTCATAGATGAGCTACCGAAGGGATACGATACAGAAATCGGTGACCGTGGCATTCGACTCTCCGGCGGACAGCGACAGCGGATAGCCTTGGCGCGTGCCTTGATCCGCAATCCAAGCATCTTGATTTTGGACGAAGCGACCAACGCCCTAGATACCAATACAGAAAGGTTGATCCAGCAGACACTTGCCAACCTAAAGGACGAAGTAACAATCATCATCATCGCCCATCGGCTTTACACGATAAGCAACGCTGATCAGATCGTGGTGATCAGGAGCGGTCAGGTCGTTGAGCAGGGCAACTATTCAACGCTCATGGCGAATCAAGGTCTTTTTGCTTCTATGGTCCATTTTCAAACGGCAGGCCTTACCAACAACGGCTTTGAGGATTGAGATGCGCTATTTGATTGCCAGAATTGACCTCGACGAACAATTACCTTCGCTCGCACTTAAAGGTTATCAGGGTCTCGCACTTATCCTTGTTCGTCGTGGTAGGTTGATTGAATTTATTCTGGAGGAGGCCCGAGGCCGCGAGGTAGTAGATGCCTCCGAATTGGCTCAGCTGATTGTGCGCAAAGCGAGCGAAGCGATTCTCGCGGACCAAATCCGGCATGAACAACAGAACCATCTCTCAAGCCGCATGCCGAGCGTCACAGTTGCGATCTGTACGCGCAACCGACCGGAGTGGGTGGATCGTTGCTTACTGGCTCTAGGATCGCTCAATCCAGCAGCCTCGGACGTGGCGGAGGACTTTGAAGTACTGGTAGTGGATAACGCACCTCCCGATGAACGAACCGCTGCCGTGGTCGCACGCCACTCCGGTGTTAAATATGTCGTTGAGCCGAGAGCCGGACTCAACTTTGGTCGGAATCGGGCGCTCAATGAGGCCAAAGGTCACTTTCTCGCGTATATCGACGACGATGTCGTCGTTAGCCCCGGATGGCTTGCCGGGTTTAGAGAGGCTTGGAGCGAAAATCCTGATGCAAAGGCGTTCACAGGCCTTGTTTTGCCTTTCAGTCTCGACACCGAAGCCCAGGTCCTTTTTGAACGCCGAGGGGGATTCCGACGAGGTTTTCGAAAGAAGCGATTCTGTAGCGTCGATCCCAGCAATCCCCTCGCTCCGTGCGGCGCAGGCTCCTTCGGAGCGGGCGCCAACATGGCCTTCGAGAGGGAGAGCGTCCTCAAGATAGGCGGCTTCGACGAGGCCCTCGATACTGGCGCCCCGCTCCCCGGCGGTGGCGATCTGGATATGTTTTATAGAATGGCACGGACCGGCGCGCCATTCGTTTACGAGCCGCAGTTTGCAGTATTGCACGATCATAGACGTGAGATCGCTCAGCTCCGGCGCCAATATTGGACTTGGGGCCTCGCACACATGGCCTTCATCGTGAAGTCACATCGTACCGATCCAGCCTATCGGCGTTTACTTCGAAAACTAGTGAGATGGTGGTTTCTCGACCAGTTCAGCCAATTTTGGCTGAGCCTGAGAGGCAGGCACGTACTTCCTCCGAATATGATTGCGGTCGAGCTTTGGGGCGGCGTCATTGGTCTGCTGGGTGAATACGATCGATCGGTTAGGCGGGTCGCCAAAATAAGAGAGCACTACCAATGATGCTACAGGCCCCGTGGCGGGTGGAGCATGTTGACTTGGCGCAGCCGATTCCTCCTATTTCTGTCCACATGGGGGAGGGAGGCGTCTACGTCATTTTATGGTCCAACGAGATACCCGTGGGGATAACGAGCTTCATGGCCGCGCAACTACCGATCCTGTCAGAGACCTTCTCGGCAATGATACCATCCATCGTTGCATTGGGTGTGGGCAGCCGTATCCTCCCTGATAGCTTCCCAGGTACTCTGAGACTACATCGTTCCTTGCCGCAACCCTCAGCAACCGGTTCGCTTGAACATTTGTTATCAGCCCCCCTCTCGGAGGCATTCGCGAGGGCCTGCAGCGAGATTGAGACTACTTCATCTCCTGCAACTATTTCGGTCGTCGTTTGCACAAGAGATCGCGGAGAGATGCTGAAACGATGCCTCGATAGCCTCGCGCGCATTGCCAAGGACATCCACGAAATCATTGTTGTAGATAATGCGCCCAGCTCTCCCGAGACGGCCGAGATTACCCGTGGACGCGAAAAGGTGCGCTATGTGGCCGAACCTCGCCCCGGTCTGAGCGTTGCCCGCAATACCGGTATGCGAGCTACCTCCGGTTCAATAATTGCTTTCACGGATGACGACGCTGTTGTTCACCCCAGATGGGCAAGACGGATAGGCGCAGCATTCTCGCATCCGGACGTACTTTGCGTCACCGGGCTTGTGCTACCCTTGGAACTGCGTACTTCGAGCCAACTTTCTTTTGAAATGGAATTGGGAGGCTTCGGACGCGGCGTACAAAGCCATCGTTTCCGAGATCAGGTATTCCGGCCAATGATCCCGTTCGGCTCCCCCGTCTGGCACGTCGGAGCCGGGGCCAATATGGCCGTCCGACGTTCAGCTCTCCAAATAGTCGGGGGTTTCGACGAGAGATTGGGGGCAGGAGCGTCGGGATGTAGCGAGGATAGCGAGTTCTGGTATCGTATTCTCGCAGCCGGCTATGACTGCCGATACGATCCTTCAATCGTTGTGCATCACGAGCATCGACATACGGAAGCGCAGCTTGAGAACCAAATGCGGGCCTATATGAAGGGTCACGTGTCTGCGCTGCTGGTGCAATGGGTCCGCCACGGCCACGCGGGCAATCTGAGGCGGTTATTCTTAACGTTGCCTCGTCACTATGTTGTCGCGATCTTGGCCGCGCTGAGGCCATCTTGCTGGAATCGCTGGCGCCTGCTCGCTCCTCAATTGACGGGCTACATTTGCGGGCTGGAGGCCCTTCGATGGTTTTGGAAAATAGACCCGTCATCTCGCCCGTGGCCATCCGGGGACCGCACATGATTATCTCGCCGCGCTCGATCGAACGAGATCCTGCATGCGATACGAAGGCCGCACTCGGGGCATTTCTTTCGCGAAATCCCTTTCCCGATCCGCTAACCCTAGGCTTCTTTTACCGGGAGAAAATGCGCGCGATTCATCGGATAGCTCCAGCCGAACCTCTTTCAAGAATTCTCGATATTGGAGGAGGCCGAAGTGGCATTTCCGCATTGCTTTATCCGGAGGCCGAGGTTGTCAATCTCGATGTCGATCCGAATTACGCGAGCGCTCCATGTAACTCCTGGCCGGGCGTTAGCTTCGTTTGCGGCGACGCGGTGAAATTGCCGTTTCCTGACCAATCTTTTGATGCGGTTGTCCTGTTCGACTTACTCGAGCATGTTGTTGATGATTTCGCCGCTGCGCGGGAAGTGAGGCGTGTTGTCCGCAGTGGAGGCTGGATCCTTCTAAGTACACCCAAGAACACCTGGTGTTATCCCCACTTTCGAATCATGAAGCCGCTATGCCCGCCGGAAGAGAAATTGTTCGCTGAATGGGGGCATGTACGCCGGGGCTATAGTGAGACTGACCTGACGCAACTATTCGAACGGCAGCCAAACAAATTGGCAAGCTTTTGCAGCCCTTCGACCGCGATCGGTCACGATATCGCCTTTTCCAATCTCAATCGCCGTTCCAAACTGGCGCTTTGGATAGCAACCAGTCCTCTGACATATCTCGGATACGGGTTGGACCGGGGTCATTCGCAAGGATCCGAGCACGTCGCTGCATGGCGAGTTGACTAGATGCCGTAATGGGCCCTCTCCGAGCAAGGGGTGATCAAGGTGGCTGTCCCCCGATAGATGATGAAACAGGGTCGCGACTTAAGTCGGCCCAAAGCATCTGGAGACGGAGGACAGCCGTGGAGAACTATGCCGGAATTGACGTTTTATTGACGCCTTGCTCACACATCCAGGTTTCCAAATCGACGACCAGCGGCGCGCGCAGCTCCTGGCGAACGGCCCGGCGCCGTTCGGGACTCTGACGTTGATACCTCGCTCAATCTCGAAGCGTCGATCCGGCGGACTGCCTCCAGCGCCATGTGCGAGATCACCACGGCTTTTTGCCCTGCACCTTGCGGCGCGCATTCTCCGCCAGATCAGCCATCACGAAGAGCGGCCTTCGCGCATGGACCCCAGCAAGCGGCTCCAGGATCGGACCTGCGTTGCGGCCCGGTTCGTAAAGCCTGCCATAGCCGCCATAGGCGAAGTCCCGTCGCCGGGACGACGGATTCGGTGAAGCCGTTACACGCCGAGTGGCCGTCATCTGACGAACCACGCGTACCTAGATAGGCTCGCCGCTCCCTCTGACAGCAGGATGTGGCGGCCAGGCGTTGACCACGGACCGAAGCATGAGCTCGGCGGCGCGACGTTCGCTGGCGAGGCTTGACATCATCGGGGCAACGCCGGTCGAGTCGATCCTGGTCAAATCGTGGCAGTTGGGTCGAATCGCGCCACTATGGGCACAAGACTCAATCTGACAAGACCGATCACCGACATGCGCTAGTTCTCGCACGCGATCCGCTGGCATGAGGCTGCGTCCGCTCTGGCCACGAGCACCAGTGCTCCGATTGATCAAAAGATTTCCGTTTGGCCGTCAGAAGCTGACATCTGCGCCTTAATTGAGTACATGCCCTAGTCGGAGAAACCAGCAGCAACTTACGAAGGGCTCCTACGTGATTTGCCAATCAATTCGGCGAGTCTGCGGCCGACCTGCCGAAGCCCAAAACGCTTCTCTACGCTTAGCCTCGCCAAGTGCCCGTATTCTTCGGCCTTTCCGGAATCTGAAAGCAACTCCGCGAGACCTAGCGCCAGCGCAGTTATATCATTGCGCGAACACAATATTCCTCCTACCTTGCGACCGCCTCGTAGAATCTCGGGAATCCCAGGGGCATCAGTCGCCACAATCGGCAGTCCGCACGCCATGGCTTCCAACGGGGCTACTGCAAAGCCTTCGTGACGCGAAGCCGTCACTCCGACGTCAGCAGCGCTCAACATGCGACGCATAGTAGGGCGGTCAAGGATATAGTTGGGAATCCACGTTAGGGTGGCAGCGTCGACCCTTCCTACCAACTCACGAAATTTGTCTCTGTCTGGACCATCGCCGATCACGACCAACCTGACCGGCGCTTCGGGCATGGAGACCCGCACGCGGTTCCAGGCAGAGAGGAGAACATCGAGGCCTTTACGGTGGATATCGATGCGGCCGTGATAGATTGCGACGCGTTCTCCGCGATTCCAGCCTAGCACACGGCGCGCCTCGTCTCGCGGTTCTCGAAACCAAATACTGAGGTCTATTGGGTTAGGAATGTCCACAATCGGACAGCACGGGCGATACCGCTCCTTGACACGTTCTGCTTCTGTCGCACTCGCAATAATGAGACCCGCCGACTGCGCAATTGCTTTTGGCCGGGTGTAATCTTCCAGGTATCTGAAGTGGCGGTCGCCCCCCTGGAAAGTAGCAAAGACAGGTATTCTGGCGCGCTGCCCGATACCAACAATTCTGTCGAACCTCGGATCCTCATATTCCTGGACCAGAACAGCAGCGCATCCATCTGCGCGAAGTGAGCGAGTAAGATTCGATCGCGCGATTGCAAAATACGGGCTGAGCTGAAAAGCGAACTCAGCGATCGGATCGTATAATCTGCTCCTGCCGTGGAACGCATCCCTTGCGCGCCAAGCGTATGGATTGATCATCCCGCGTGTAAGTAAACGATAGAGGCGCGGCAACGGAACAAGTCGTATTGCACATCCACTGGGCAAGTGAACACGCTGCTCGGGCGCGTCGATCGCGCGCGAATAGCAATACAGTACTGGCACAAGTCGTACGGATTGCAGCGCGGAAACGTAACCAAACAACCACCCACCCGTCATCTCATCACAAAACTTGTCTAGCGAAATACCGATGCCGTCCAAAAAGTCTTCGATACAATTTCCCCACGGAAATATGGCAACGACTCTGCCGGCCTGAGGATCTTCACTAGATCTCGAATGTACCGAACTCATCGCCTGTAGGCATCGCCGGTAAGACACGTCGAGCCTTCCTGTCCTTCTGCCAAGTGCCCGGCATCGGGCTCAAAAAATTCCCCTTCTTCAAGCGACCGATCTTCGTCCGTCAATCGCCCCTGTTTCAGCCACGCTATTGCGTCGACAGGATCGTCTTTACCCTCTTCCGGATCTACGGCCAAGAACGGTCGAGGCGATCCAACAGGTCGGTCTCGTCCCAACCTTTCAATGATCGCCTGCAATACTTCCATGGCGGCAATCATTGACAGCACAGGGTCGCTCAGAACCAATTTTGCATACGCCGCCACAGCCGAAAGCAATTGTCTTTCGCGCAATAGAACCTGAAATGCATACCTATACCCATTTCCCAATGCCCAGCGCTTCACCCGCGGGGCGATCGAAGGGTTAAGCTCCGCATGTCGCGAAACTGCCTCGATCATGCTTCTAGCCATGCGCGATCCATCGCTCGACATGTTTCCGTTGTAGATACGGTAGCCAACGAGAAACGATCTTACAGCTTCAATGCGATAGCGCGCAGCGAGCCGGAGTTCAAAATCGAGATCCTCGCAACCACCGATCCCAATGTCGGCGTATGACGGGTCGAATCCGCCAACCGCAAGCGCAGCTTCGCGATGGACCAATAGATTGCTTCCGTTTCCTATGAACTTGAGCACAAGATCTCGAGCCAACACATAGCCGCGACAACCGGCTAACGTCTGCCCACTGCCTGTGACTTGATCATCCGCATTGATGGTTCGGTGAAAAGTGTAGACACCACCCCAAGCGGGATCGGAACGATGGATATTTAAAGCCTCAACCTGCCGCTCTATCTTTGTCGGATGCCAGAGGTCGTCCGCATCCAAAAATGCGACGTAGACCCCTCGCGCATTCTCTATTCCGAGATTCCGAGCACGAGCCACGCCGCGATTGGGAGTACTGAATATTTGAAGGCGTCTGTCGCCGGCCGCGCAGGCCTCCACGACGGAGCGCGTATTGTCAGTGGAACCATCGTCAACGACAATGACTTCTAGATTCTCATAGGTCTGAGCCAGCGCCGACGCGAGCGTTCTGGCGACAAAACGCTCCGCGTTGAAGGCGGGCACGACGACGGATACGAGTTCCATCAAGGTCCAGTCGCTCTGGTTCCGAGCATTTCAGTCAATCATTCCAAGTCTTAAATCGAGGCTTGGCGGTCCCGCCACCTTAGCGCAGTTTCGACGATGAAATCGATGTCAGAGTGCTGGGGCGTCCAGCCAAGCTCCCGCTCAGCCTTGGCATAGGACGCGACGAGCACGGGCGGGTCTCCTACGCGCCGCTCGCCAAGCCGGATGACAGGCTCGTTGCTCGCGGCACGCCTTACCGCCTCGATCACTTTAAACACACTCGTTCCCACGCCAGTGCCTAGATTGAATACATGGGTGCCCGGACCAGCAACAAGCATCTCGCCTGCAAGCAAATGCGCCCGAGCGAGGTCGCTAACATGAACGTAGTCCCTGATCGCGCTACCATCGGGTGTCGGGAAGTCTGTTCCGAACACCGTAAAAGCCCGGCCCGGGTTGCGAGCGGCTTCGATCGCGAGCGGAATGGCGTGCGTCTCGGGCTCGTGGTGTTCCCCGATCTCGCCATCTGGATCGCATCCGGCTGCATTGAAATACCGCAATGAGACTGATGCCATGCCGTAGGCTCTGCCATAATCTTCCAGCATGCGCTCGATGATCATTTTCGACCAACCGTAAGGATTGATCGGCGATTGCTTATGCGTCTCGTCGATCGGCAGGGTGCGCGGAATACCGTAGCTTGCGCAAGTGCTGGAGAACAGAAGGTGGCGGCATCCCGTTGCGCGCATCGCTTCTAGCAGGGCGAGCGTACCCGCAGTGTTGTTGGTGTAGTAGCGTGCGGGGTCAGCTACCGACTCACCGACATAGGCAAGAGCAGCAAAATGCGCGACCAAGTCCGGCTTATACATATCCAACGTGCTGCGCACCCGCTCCTCATTTCGGATATCGCATTCGATCAAGGGTCCCCACCGCACGGCCTCTCGCCATCCTCGTGAAAGATTGTCGAGCGTTACGACATTCCAACCGGCATTGGCGAACGCTTTGCAACAATGCGAGCCCACATAACCTGCGCCACCCGTTATAAGAACGGTTCTTGTCATGTCGCACCAGTTGCTTCTGTGCGCAGCAAATTGTCAAAATAGGCTATCGTCTTCTTGAGGCCTTCGCGCAACGGTACGGAGGGAACCCAGCCAAGCGCATCGCGAGCCTGACCGATGTCGGGCTGCCGCTGCTTTGGATCGTCGATCGGAAGTGGTTTGAAATCGATCGAAGACTTCGACGCAGTCAGCTCAATGACAGTCTCGGCCAGTCCCATCATCGTAAACTCGACGGGATTCCCGAGATTGATCGGTCCGGTTACCTCGTCGCCCGTGTCCATCAGCCGCACGAGGCCATCAATCAGATCGTCAACATAGCAGAAAGAACGGGTCTGGTTGCCGCTGCCGTAGATCGTAATTGGCCGGCCAGTGAGAGCTTGCACGATGAAGTTTGAAACCACCCGTCCGTCGTTGAGCTGCATCCGCGGACCATAAGTGTTGAAGATGCGCGCAACCTTGATCGAGAGATTGTGCTGCCGCCTGTAATCGAAAAATAGCGTCTCGGCGCAACGCTTGCCCTCGTCATAGCAAGAGCGCGGACCAATTGGATTTACCCTCCCCCAATAGGCCTCGCTCTGCGGGTGCACCTCCGGATCACCGTAGACTTCCGAGGTTGAGGCTTGCAGGATTTTCGCCTTAACTCGCTTCGCCAAACCCAGCATGTTGATTGCCCCATGCACGCTAGTCTTCGTCGTCTGCACGGGATCGTATTGATAGTGAATCGGACTGGCTGGACAGGCTAAGTTGTAGATCTCGTCCACCTCGACATATAAGGGAAACGTTATGTCATGTCTCATGAGCTCAAAGTGAGGACACTTCAACAGGCCACTCACGTTCTCCTTAGAGCCCGTGTAGAAGTTGTCGACACATAGAACTTCGTGTTTGGCGTTCACGAGTCGCTCGCACAAGTGCGAACCTAGGAACCCCACACCACCGGTAACCAATATCCGCTTCGTTCGACGCGACAATGGAACAACCCTTTGTAATTATTCGTCATTTACTCTAATGTCGTACAGTCGTCGCAATTTAATCGGCTTCGCGATAATGTCTTATTGGATTGCTTTCAAGAGTACAGTTCAATTGCAATTAAGCATTAAAACAGTATGGCGCGTTCTCAGAGTGTGTTGACCGACAGACTTGTCTCGATCGTCGTGCCAGCTTTCAATGCTGCGGACACGATCCACGAGACCGTAGTCAGCGCGCTAAATCAAACTTACCAGAATATAGAAATCATCATAGTCGATGATGGCTCCTCGGATTGGACGAGGTCAGTTGCGGCCGCTCTAATGTGCTGTGATTCGAGAGTCCGGTATATCTACAAGCAGAACGGCGGCGTGGCGTCGGCGCGCAATCGGGGAATTGCAGATGCGCGGGGCGACTTTATCGCGACGCTTGATGCCGATGATCTCTGGTACCCGACAAAGCTTGAACGACAGCTCGAGCGGTTTGAGGCAAGCGGCCCGGAAACCGCGCTCGTGTACGCGTGGTGCTGCTGGATCGATGATGACGGCAACGTTACCGGTTCTGCTCCGCCAATCCGGCAGGAAGGCAGTGTCCTTGCGCAAATGTGTCTGGGCAACGTCGTCATCAGCGGCAGCAATGCGCTGATAAGGCGAGAGGCCTTGGTCGGCGCAGGCGGCTTCGATGAGACACTGCGCTCCCGCGGAGGCCAGGGGTGCGAAGACTGGAAGCTGTATCTTCAGATTGCAGAGCGACACGAGATAGCCGTGGTGCCGGAATATTTGATAGGTTACCGCATCTCCCCTGGCTCAATGTCAGATGATTTTCGGCAGATGATGAGATCGCGTCGGATGGTCGAAATTGAGTTCAACCAAACGCATCCGGAGCTTGCTGGGCAGTTTGCGCGTGGTGAGGCGATACTCGCCTGCTCTCTAGCCCTGCGAGCAATCGAACAAAGGCAATTTCGTGATGCACTGGAGCTAATCACCAAGCTGTCGCGCAGCAGCCTTCAGACGGGCATCGCGTCCTTGATTTGGCTATTGGCCGGCCTAACTCGACGCGCGCTAAGGTGGGTCCAGACGGGTGCTCGAACTCCATCTAGCAAATTCCTTCCGGCATCTCCGCATGGGAACGACTAAAAACGGTTCTGCCGATCGAGCAACTAGGGGCATTTCGCACATCTGGGTAGACCTATGCCGGCTACCTCACTCTGCTATCACTTCGTATCGCTTTTTCGGATGCGAGCTCATCAGTCGGATAGACACGAGCTCGGCGAGCTTCGGCCAAGACCTCGCCCTTCGAGGATCTTGCCACCGCAGTCCATTGGTACACGTCTGGCCTGCACGGACCAAATGTTCGGATGCTTCCATATGGAAGAACGCCGTCTGCCGGTATGGCGATTTCCTGACCGCCCATTTCCCTAGTCCCTTGCGACAGCGTAAGCAGAAGCAATTTGGCGTCTGGGGGCACGTTTTTGAAGCGGATCTCTGGATTCGGAAAAAGTGTGATACAGCCTCTCGCGCCCTGCCAGGAAAAATCAATGGTCATTGGTTCGGCCAAAGCTTCACCGAACGCGGAGACCCATGCTGCGACTACACAAAGCAAGACCCTGAAAAGCATGATGGCCTCTAGTTCTTCAATAGCTGTAGCATACGCAGAAAAATCCCAGTCGAACCATTGATAGAGAGATGCTGGCTAATACCCCGTTTCGGCCAGAAATTGGGCGACGTCAGTCGCAATCAAGCGACGGTAGTCGCAAGCATGACAAGAGATCAAGCATCAAATGCACTGAAAGAGCTCATGAAAGCGGCTTTGCCTAACGCTATGATCGAGCACTCCCCTCGTGGGACCGGAGCAATGAGATCCCGAGTGCCACGAGCATGCAAAATTTCTGCCGCTATTAACGGTTAAGTGAGTCTGTCATAGACAATCAAAGGGTGACGGGTCATGTACCCCCAATTTGCAAACGAATTCGCGCGTCAGGTAGGTGTCCATTGAAGATTCTGGTTCATGACTATGCCGGGCACCCCTTCCAGGTCGATCTGAGCCGCGAGCTTGCCTCGCGAGGACACCAGGTTACCCACGCCTATTTCCACGGCGACCATGGCCCCAAGGGGCGCCTTCACCGCACCTCCTCTGATCCGGTCGGCCTATCCTTCAAAGGCGTAAGTCTACCGCGTCCGTATGACAAGACCTCCTTTGTGAAACGCCGGTTTGACGACGTCGCCTATGGCAAGGCCGTTGCACAACTGGTTCTGTCGCTCAAGCCCGACCTCGTCATCTCAGGAAATACGCCTACCGAAGCCCAATCGGCAATCGTGAAGGCAACCCGCACGAGCGGCGCATCCTTCGTATTCTGGGTTCAGGATTTCTACAGCATCGCCGCGTCAAAGTTGTTGCGAAAAAAGATGGGCGCCGTCGGCGCCGCGATCGGCGGGTATTATTCGTTTCTCGAGCGCGGGCAGTTTGCCAATTCCGACGCCATCGTTGTGATCACCGACTCCTTCGCAGACATTGCCAAGAAATGGGGCAGCGCCAAAGACAGCGTCTTCACCATCGAGAACTGGGGCGCGCTGAACGAGATTTCCCCCCTCCCAAAGGACAATGACTGGGCACAACGTCACGGGCTCGCCGGCACATTCAATTTCCTCTATTCGGGCACGCTCGCCCTGAAACATAATCCGCAGCTGCTGGTCGAACTTGCAAAGCAGGTAAAGGGGCAGGCAAATGTTGTTGTCGTCAGCCAGGGCGTGGGCGTCTCCGAGCTCGAGCGGGCAAAGAACGAGCAATCGATCGACAATTTGATCCTATTGCCGCTGCAACCATTCGCTGATCTGCCCAAAGTTCTTGCAACCTCGGACGTGACAGTTGCAACGATCGAACCGGATGCCGGTATGTTTTCTGTTCCCTCCAAGGTGCAGTCATATTTCTGCGCCCAACGCCCGGTACTGCTGGCGGCACCAGCCGAGAATCTTGCTTCCCAAGTGGTCCGCAAGAACGGAGCGGGCCTCGTCGTCGATCCGACCGACAAGGGAGGTTTCTTACGTTCCGCAATCCAATTGATGAAGGATGATGCCCTGCGCATCGGAGCGGCCGAAAGTGGTAGGAAATTTGCTTTGAACAATTACGACATCAAACTGGTGACCGATCGTTTTGAAACAGTATTTCAATATGCTATCGATGCGAGAGATGCGAGAAGGGGAACTTCATGACTAAGACTGCCTTGGTGTGCGGCGCGGGTGGGTTTATCGGCGGGCACCTTGTGAAACGCCTAAAGCGCGAAGGTTTTTGGGTCCGCGGCGTCGACCTGAAATTTCCGCCCTTTGTCGAAACCGAAGCCGATGATTTCGCCGTTGGCGATCTCCGCGATCAATATTTCTGTCGCCAGATTGCAGATCGGCGGTTCGACGAGGTGTACCAGCTCGCCGCGGATATGGGCGGTGCTGGCTATATTTTCACCGGCGAGCATGACGCTGACGTTATGCATAACTCGGCCACGATCAATCTGAACATGCTGGATGCCTGCCAGAAGAGGAACGTGCGCGGCATGTTTTACTCTTCTTCGGCCTGCATGTATCCCGAACACAACCAGATGGACCCCAACAATCCGAACTGCGCCGAGGATTCCGCCTATCCGGCAAACCCGGACAGCGAATATGGCTGGGAGAAATTGTTCTCGGAGCGCCTTTACCTCGCCTACAACCGCAACTACGGCATGCGCAATCGCGTCGCGCGTTATCACAACATCTTCGGGCCGGAAGGTACCTGGGACGGCGGTAAGGAGAAGGCGCCCGCTGCGGTCTGCCGCAAGGTTGCCCAGGCTACCAACGGTGGCGAGGTCGAGATCTGGGGCGACGGCACCCAGACACGCTCCTTCCTTTATATCGACGAATGCCTCGAAGGCACGATCCGCCTGACGCGGTCCGATTTTGAAGGTCCGGTCAATGTCGGTTCCGAGGAGATGGTCACGATCAATCAGCTCGTGGACATCGCCGCCGATATTGCGGGCAAGAAGCTCCACAAAAAGCATATCCCGGGCCCGCTCGGTGTGCGTGGCCGAAATTCAGACAACCGGCTGATTGGGCAAAAGCTCAGCTGGAAACCCACCGCTACACTTCGCTCTGGCCTTGAGAAAACCTATGAATGGATCGAGCGACAGGTGCGCGGGAACAAGGAGCGGGCGAAGGCGGCCTAGGACGCCTTCGGATCTGATCATTTGAAAGGGGTGTGAAGCGCAGCCAGCCCGCTGGCAGCGCTTCATTGTTGATGGCGAATTGTCGTCGCTGCAATGGGGCTGGTGAAATTCTGAGAAGACGCCTGCGACCATGCAAACATTCGCCCAGACTTGTGGTTCTGCGGGCAGGAGAGATCTCGTGATGCAGCACCGGCCCGGCACAGACGCGAAGATCGGAGTCGTGAATGGCTTCCGCGGCATCGCCATTCTCATGGTGGTTCTCCACCATCTTTTTGTCCCCTATGCGGCAAAGGACCCACTACACACGGGGCAACTCGATCCGGATGGCATCTTCGCAGCCTTCATTGCAAATGCGTGGCTCGGCGTCCCGCTCTTCTTTGTCCTATCCGGCTTTGTTCTGTATCTCCCCTACCGCCTCGGACGTCGCAAGGTAGAGTCCCTCGCCGATGTCCGGTTGTTCTATCTGCATCGCGCACACCGGCTCTTGCCCCTATATTATCTCGTCGTGCTCGTATCCCTGACGCTGCACGCCCAGACCGGCGTCGGCTCCCTCCGCTGGTATCTGGAGGCTGGCGGGCTTTTTTCGACGCTGTTCGTATTTTCGCCTCACGGCTTCATGCCGCCGTCCAACGTGGTGCTCTGGTCCGTGGGCGTCGAGATCTGGTTCAGCCTGCTGTTTCCGGTTTTGATTCTGGCGATCCGTCGATGGGGTATCGGGACGATCGTCGTTGCGACGTTGGCGGCAAGTTCAATCTTCATCTTCATCGGCGGCTCGATTCCGATCGCAAACGTCGGCTCCTTCCGCCCGTTCACCAGCGGCATATTCGGAAGCTGCTATCAATTCGTCTTGGGCATGTTGGTTTGTGATCTCTACGTGCGACAGTTGGAAAAACTAAAACGGCCGACGTCGAGTCTCCCTTCGCTGCTCGCAGGCCTCGTGCTGGGCGTGCTCGGGCTGTATCTCTCGCACCATGCATCCTGGCTCGCGGTGCGAGTTCTGGGCGGCATGCTGTTTTCAATCGCCTTTTCTCTCTTCCTGTTTGGCAGCCTGTTCGCTGGCGGCCTGCTTCGATCGCTTCTCGATAATCGGCCGCTCCAGCTCCTCGGCTGCATGTGCTACAGCATCTACGCTTGGCACGGGATCGTGATGAACAACATGATACCGCCTGACACTTCAATGCTAGCGGATACGATGCGGCTGCTGGCGCCGTTTACGGTACTGATCCTAGCGCTGAGCGCACTGAGCTACCGGTATATCGAGTTCGGGCATCGGCGCGACTGGAAGGCGCTGTTCCTGCTCGGCAAAGCTGAGGTTCAACCGCAACTCGCTTCGGCCACCTTGCCCCTCACCAACGAATGGCGCGCCTCACAAGGAGAAACGATGTGATCGGGCCTGATCCTGGACACGACGCGTGTGTGTACCGCAGGCGACGGCATCACCCGCCCATCGATGCGGAATAGCCCCCATGCAAGCCACGCGACGACAGGTGCTTGCCGGCACGGCCGGTGTTGTATGCCTCGCCGGCGAACTTCGTGCCGCGAGCGCGTGGGCCGATACTCCAGCCAACGTGGTGCAGACTTCCGAGTCCGAAATCATCATCACGATCAATGATGCCGTTGTCGGAAGCGGAGACCGCGTGGCACGTGTCCCCGTCGCGTTGAGCGTGGCGACCAACCGCACGATTGCGGTCGAGTATTTTGCACGCGGTAAGACAGAGAATGCCGCAGGTAACCCCAACGAGGCTCGAGCAAACGCCACGTCTACTGTTGCCCGCGGATACTTGGTTTTTCAGCCCGGCGAACAGCAGAAGACCATCGAGGTTCCGCTCCAACACCCGCTGCAGTCGGGAGAATCGATCGAAGTCAAACTGACCGACTACTTCATCTATCCGCAACACGCCTACGCGAGCAGGATCGGCACGATCATGTCCGGCGCTGGCGCTGCCGCGCCCCGCAACGACAGCATCGAACTCCCCTCGCTGCCGGCGGGCGGCACCGTCGTATTCTCGGACGACCTCCGCGATCCCGATTTCGCCAGCGACAGCGGATTCCGTGCGGACGGAAAACCATGCTGGCAAAGCCGGCACTCGCATGGGCGTCGGCACGACAGTAACCGGGAATTGGCCTACTATGCGGATCCGGCAATCAATCCGGAAGCGAAGGTTTGGGGAATCGCCTCGACCGGACATCGGTTCATCCAGGCCGAATATGTGCAGAACGGCCTTTCCGATGGAAAGGGCGGAAAGCTATTGCTCGGCTGGAAGGAGCACACGCCTTTCCAGTATACCGCCGCGATAGTCACCTCGCGAACTCTGTTCAACCGCATCACGACCGGAAGCTATGTCGAGTGTGAGGTGAAGCTCACGAAAATTGCGGGAAGCTGGCCGGCATTGTGGCTCAAGACAGCAAACGACCAATGGCCACCGGAGATCGACATCTTTGAAGCCTTCATCACATCGACGAGCTATCCAGCCGATGCGCTCACGTCCAGCATCCATTGGACCGGCCAACAGGGGCACCGGACGTATGGAGCATCCGTCCCTCTCGCCCATCTCGAACCAGGCGCCGACCTCTTCTCCAAATTCAATCGCCTTGGGTGTCTTATAGGCGAGAACCAGATCACCTACTATTTCAATGGCAAACCGTTCTGTGCGATGCCGAATCTCGTAGGAGCTGGTCCGTGGTACATGTTGCTTGACGTGACTGTTGGAGGCGTCCTTGGCGAACCAAGCGATCCAAAATCCTTCCCTGCGCGAATGCATGTCGCGGGAGTGAAGGTCGTGCAATTTTGATGATGCCGTTTGCGATGGGTCGATCGACGACGACAATAGCGCAGCGCCTTTACCCGCGTCCGAGAGGCATTGAAGAGTGACGCCCGCCAACAAGACCGTCCTCGTGTATCGGAACGAGCTCTTGCCGATCTCGGAGACTTTCATCAAGGAGCAGATCCTTGCCCTCAAGGACTGGCGGGCCGTTCTCGTCGGACGGCGGCTTCTCCACCAATTGACGCTCGATGATCTAGACGTTCGCGTTGTTGATCCCCAGCGTACTATCGCCGACCGGCTGTTCTGGAAGGTCGGGAAGCTGGTCGGGATTATGCCGCCTGCAGCGGCGCGCGCGTTGAGATCCGAAGGGGCGCGGTTGGTACATGCGCACTTTGCGACAGATGCGCTCGATGCATGGCCGATCGCTCGTGCGCTCGGACTCCCATTGCTCGTGACCCTGCACGGCTATGACGTTAACACGCACCGGGAGTGGTGGGAGGCGGGAAACGGCGGAGCGCGCATGCGGCTCTATCCGCGACGCCTCCTGCGACTGGCTATTCAGCCTCAGGTTCGGTTCCTTGCCGTTTCAGAAGCATTGCGTCAACGCGCAATCGAATTCGGTATCCCCGCTAACAAGATCGACGTCAGCCATATCGGCATCGACACCAGCAGGTTCGTGCCAGGCGGACTTCCTATGGCACAACGTCCACCGAGGGTGCTGTTCGTTGGTCGCCTCGTTGAAAAGAAGGGGTGCCGCTATCTCATCGACGCAATGGCGAAAGTTCAACGAGAAATACCAACCGCCGAACTGGTTGTGGTTGGCGACGGTCCTCTGCGTCAGGAACTTAACACACTCGCATGGACAAGCGGCGTCCGCGCAACTTTTCGCGGAGCGCTGTCGAGCACTGAGGTCAAACGTGAATTGGACGGCTCGCGCATCTTCTGTCTGCCCAGCATTACGGCAAGTAATGGTGATGCCGAAGGATTCGGACTGGTGCTGCTTGAAGCCCAGGCATCGGGTGTTCCGGTCGTTACGTCCGCGCTGGGCGGGGCAACCGAGGGAATTCGCGAGGGCGTTACTGGATTTTCGTTTGCGGAAAAGAACGTCGAGGCACTGGCCCGAATTTTGATTGGGCTTCTTAATGATGACAATATCCTCGCTCAAATGGCTGAGTGCGGCGCTGCCTACGTCGCGACGGAATTCGATGTTGTCCGCTGTACGACTCGGCTCGAACTGCAGTACGATGCAATCTGCTGCGGCCCAGCGCTATAAATGGAGGACTAACGTGCCATCCACACTCCGCCAGACGATCGGGCGATTGCCGGTTCTTGGGTCCTTTGCAAAGCATGTCTATCGGGCGGTTGTGGCGAGGAATTTCTCTTCACAGGGATACTGGGAGCAGCGCTACGCGCTTGGCGGAAATTCCGGGGCGGGCTCCTATGGACGCCTCGCACAATTCAAGGCTCAAACGATCAATGAGTTTGTGGCGAACCGCGGCGTTCAAACCGTGATCGAATTCGGCTCGGGTGATGGTGCGCAGTTGGAGTTGGCTCAGTACCCGGCCTACACAGGGATCGATATTTCGGGCAGCGCAATTGAGGCGTGTCGAACGAAATTCAAACAGGATTCGTCAAAGCGCTTTCTATTGGCCTCCACTCGCGAAGCCCAAGACGCACGCGCCGAATTGGCCCTCTCACTAGACGTCATTTATCACCTCATCGAAGACGCAGTGTATGACGAGTATATGACCTGTCTCATCGCTGCAGCAGAAAAGTACGTTTGTATCTACAGCAGCAACGTCATCAAAACCGCCCCTGCACTGCATGTTCGGCATCGGATTTTCACTGACTGGATGGCGAAGAATGCGCCTTCCTGGAGGCTAATTTCAAAAGTGGATAATCCCTTTCCGGAAGATCCAAGAGATCCTCAGGGCACATCATGGGCGGATTTCTATTTCTTCGAGAGGCACCAGCACTGATTGACTAGACGTCCTCGCGTTCGCGAAGCTAGCAGGTCCATCATCTGGGCCGCTCAGCGACCATGAAATATCCCAACGGGAATTGGGCGGACGTCTTTTTTGATACCCTCGCCCCAAGCCTAGTTCTTGCAAACCACCATGCCACAGCTTGCATCGCACGTGCGGCGAAGAACCCGCCGATAGGTAGCTTGACCATGTTCTTCGATACGATGTCGGAGACGATCTCCACCGCACCACCGATTGGCTCAAGATGAATTACGCGCATGCCTACGGTTTCCATAAACCGACGCAGAGCAAATTCGGTGTACCGATAAAAATCATGTGGGGTCTCATGCAACGGGTAATAGAACGGAACGTTCATGATAAGCTTACCGCCCGGCGCCAACAGCCGAGCAATCTCGCGACAAAGATCGAGCGGAACCGGGATATGCTCAAGAACATCAGACAATATGATGGTGTCAAAGGCTTGACCCGGAAGGTCGATAGGCTGCGTGAGGTCCGCTTCGCGATCCAGATGGGTTGTCTGATGTAGGCTGTTGCCCCAGTCTACGCAGGTGACTTCGGTAGCGAGAGTCTTGTACACGCCGTAGAGTGGGGCTTTGCCACAGCCAAGATCGAGCAATCGACCTGACGCGTGCAATTTCAGGCCCTCGAAATACTTTGCTGCTACAAGATTTGAGATAAGTCTCGAGCCAACACCCACTTCAGCAGGATCGTCGGAGCTTGAGAGTTGCCCGTTTCGCAGGACGTACTTTGTCTCTGTCCAAGTCTCGGCGTTACGCAATTCGTCCCCGGAGATTATTCAGCATCCGACCAACATTACGATCGTGTCGATAGTACGATACCATTAAAGTCTACCGCTTCATAGCCATGCGGTCCAGCTGTCGCGATCTTGATCCTGCTATCCGCGCCCGAAGCGATGGGCCTCGCAGGAACAGCATCCAGGTTTGACCTGATCGGGTCTTCATTCTAATTGGTGGTCTCAACAACCGATCGTCTCAACTGGCTCGTTCTCTGCATGGGGCGTTGGATTTGAACTCGCGGTACGAAGCCAGGAACGGTTCGAGCACGTGGACTCCAACAGCAAATCGCGCGCCGCCAAAAACATTGCCGTTACAGGTATCGCTCAGGCTTGGCGGTTTGTTACCGGCTTCCTTCTCACGGTTGCCACAACCCGCCTTTTGAAGCCATCGGATTTCGGCATCCTCGCCATGGTCGCGACGGCCACCGCCCTGATCAGTGTCGTCAAGGATCTGGGGATCAGTCAGGCGATCATCCAGCGGAGCACCACCAGTCCTAGCCAGCTCAACTCCTTGTTCTGGGTCTCCGTTCTGGCCTCGGTCGGGTTTGCTCTCGTGCTAGGGGGTAGCGCCCCCTTACTGGCCGGCTTTTACGATGAACCTCGAGTTACGCTGGTGACGTTCGCATTCGCGCTGCTGGTCCTGATCAGCGGACCGCAGGCTGTTCCGACGGCTATCCTCAATAGGGACTCGCATTTCAACCAGCTGGCCATAGTCGACATCGTGAGTGCCACGATTACATTCGGCATTGGCGTGGTCGGCGCGCTGCTGTGGCCAAGCTATTGGGTTCTCTTTGCATCGGCCGCAGGCGGTACCATCGTCTCTGCGGCTGGCATCTGGTTGTCGGCGAGGTACCGACCGGGGTTGCCTCATTTCGATTCGAGCACCGTGCACATGCTCCGCTTCGGCTGGCATGTCTCTGGATTCAATCTGGTAAACTATTTTTCGCGTAATTCGGACAATATCCTGATCGGGCATTTCCTCGGCAGCGATCAACTCGGACTCTACGACCGCGCATATCGGCTGCTGCTGTTTCCGATCGGGCAGCTCAATGGCCCCATTGGCCAGGTACTTGTGCCGCTGATGTCACGCATCCGAACCGACGCCGCCAGATACCGCAGCACCTACACCGAAGCGGTCTCATTGATGATGCTCGCGGCCCAGCCCGGCATTCTTTGTGCCGTAATATGCGCACCCGAGCTGCTCGAAATTTTGTTTGGTCCGCAGTGGAAGCCTGCGGCTCCGATTTTCCAGTGGCTGGGCATAGCGGGCCTGCACCAGGTGATGTCGTCTACGACAGGTTGGCTCTTCCTCAGCCAGGGGCGTGGCGCTGATCTCTTCAGGCTAGGCACTTATGGCGCGGTGATTACCGTCGCCTCGTTCGTCATCGGCCTTCGTTGGGGTGTCGTTGGCGTAGCTGCCTCGTATACTGTTGCGAACTACGTTGCCCTGATCCCACTGATATGGATCGCAGCCGGACGCAGCGGCCCGGTCAGTTGCAAGGATTTGGTCAACCTCGCCTTTCCGCACGTCCTTGCCACCCTCGGAGCCGCCGGCGTGCTGGAAGTCATTCGCCGCACCGTAGAGGCGATCACCTCTCTTCAGATGCTCGCTCTCTTTGCCGTTTCGTATCTTGTGTATCTCTGCTTCATTCTGCTGTTCGAGACGAAGCGTGAACTCCTCCGGCGTGGATTGCGTATGCTGAAGTCCAAGCGAATATGACGACGAAAAGACCTCGGCTACCGGACAAGTCAGATTTGGCATGCTCGATTTAACAAGCGCCTCGCCGAGTGATAAGAATGGCGTTGGCGAAACCCGGTGTGCACGCCAATTCCGCTCGGTGACAACATTGACCATTTCCGTTTACATTCCGACCCACAATCGAGTTGATCTGCTGGCGTCAGCAGTCAAATCGGTTCTTGAGCAGCAATTTACTGATCTCGAACTCATCGTCGTTGACGATGCTTCGACGGATGGTACGGCCTCTTTCCTGGAGTCGATTGCTCGCGACGACAAGAGGGTCCGCTCCTTGCGCAACGACAGCCCTCGCGGTGCGCCGGGAGCGAGAAACCGTGCCATTCTGGAAGCAACGGGGGAGTTTATCACGGGCTTGGACGACGACGACAGCTTTGAACCGCAAAGGCTGGGGGCGCTGCACGATTGCTGGACCTCGTTTGCCCGGCACAAGGTGCCCGTTTCCTGCCTCTATACGCAGGATGTCATCGTCAGTAGTGGCAGCGAGCTATTCGTCACGAAGAAGCAAGGAACCGTAGAGCTCGCCGACCTCGTTGAGGCGAACCATATCGGGAACCAGGTCTTTGCCCCGACCGCCGTTTTCCGGGCGGCGGGACTATTCAACGAGAAGCTGCCCGCCTGGCAGGACCTCGAGTTCTTCATTAGAATCGTCAAACAATTCGGACCGGCCCACTTGCTGGACATGCCCCTCTACCGCTTCGATGTGACGCCCAGCCGGAATCGAATCTCGACGAAGCAGGACAAGGTGAGAACGGCATATGACCTGGTTTCAAACCTTCACTTCCAAGACAATGCCAAGGCGCGGCAGCAACTGATGTTGCAGGTTTTTTCGACATTCTATGGGATCAGGCCCACGCCGAAGGACTTCGTTCGCTTTGCGGCCCTGGGATTTTGGCCGCGTGGCTGGGCGACTTTATCCAAAAGAATGTTCTGGTTGTGAGCGGCATCTTTTTTGTGGGCAACACGCCGTTTTACAGAAGCAACCACTAACCGTCGGGACACCAAGTCCCTCTGAGGAGGTGGCGACTATTCGGCGGCAACTGCTCGCGGAGTAACTGTTGCACGAACTCGTCTGGTCCGTATCCGATCGCGCAGCGCCAATAGTGGCGCCTCGATATACTGCCAAGACAGACTTGCAATGCCAATCGAGATCGCGATGTCGATGATGCCTGAATAGGACTGCCTCAGAACCGGAGCATAGTTACCAAGCAGCGCCAAGCCGAAGAAGCCATGGAAGATGTAAAGGCCGTAGCTGATCCGGCCGACATATTTGAGGGGCGGTAACTCCAGTAACCGCACCAACAGCGACGACTGATTAGCAATGATTTCCGAGAGCAGAATTGCTACAAGAATTCCTGATCCAAAGAACAGCAGGAGTCCGGCGCCCTGCGGCGGTGCCCACCACCACTCAATGATCGGGCATAGCAAATAGAGCAGCAGAGCGGGGGCTGCGAGCCTTCCACGTCTCTTCCATCTCATCCTTGCCAGCCCACCTAGCGCCATGAGACCGAAATTCGTCAGCGAGCCGGTGTAGATCGATCGACCGGGCAATCCAAGTACAAAGCTGACGACTCCGAAAAGCACGCCAATGGCAATCACAAAGACACAGATCTTCCAAGCGTGGATCTGCGGCGTCAGTAAAAAGGCGATCGCGGCCCAAAGATAGAACTGCTCCTCGATAGCAACGCTCCAGAACGCGCCAAAGTGAGTGGGATAGTTCGGCCAGACGTAGCTTTGAAAGATATTGCTCGTCATGGTCAGAAGAGAGAATATCTCGTCGCCCCTAAGCTGGGGCCTTCCTCCGATAAATCCATATGCCGCGATCAGCGCGACTGTCAGGTAATAGATTGGCCAGATCCTGAAGGCGCGATTTTCGTAGAAACGGACGATCTCCCGCCTGAAGGTGCTCGCGCCACTCTCGATCGCGCCTCGAGCTCGATGCAAGATTCCGATGACGAGAAAGCCACTTAGCACAAAAAATAGGTGCACGCCATAACCACCCAGCGCGAACTTATTGGCGAACGGAAGCTTATGCTCGGCGAGCACCATCAATACGGCAATGGCGCGAAGGCCATCAAAACCGGCAATTCTCTGCGTCATTCACACCGCGACACATTCCGAAACATATAGCTTTAAAGAGCATATTTCCGGTGCTCCAGCAATGCGCAAGGCGGTTACACGACAGCCTCCGAACTTGGTCGTAGTGGTTGCGCCGACAGACGCGGGCTCAAGCGCGGTCCCCGATGTCGCCTGCAATTCGCAGATGTTGCGACACAACGGGTCGGGCGTGATCCGTTCGTGCCCGACTATCGCAAGTGCCGCGCTGCCCAGATCATTTCACCTGAAACGACAGCAGCCGGCAGGACAGTGCTTTCGCGGGCTGCACGATCTCGGTGCTGCACGTCACTGGGCTCGGTAGCACCTGTCTGGCCCCCTTGTCGCCGGTCACCTCGGATGTCAACTTGGCAGCCAGAACGAAGGATCCGGCGCGCGTCATCGGTGGTAGCGAGAGCTCCAGGACACTGGCGCCGTCAGACCGCTTCTTCAGGGCTCCCGGATCCAGCGTCGCGTTCGCTGTTGCCACGGTCGCGCCCGTCGCAGGATCCATAACGGACGCCTGAAGAGTCCGGTTCGATGGATATCCATCCGGCAACCTGATCGGGATCTCAACTGTCACCGGTTGAGAGGCGCTCAGCGCGGCTGCCCCCGCACCGACCTGCTTGCCCGCGACCTTGCCGCCATTCAAGAACGCCGGCTTCGGCATGTCGTTGACCGTCGTCGAATAGCCGAAGGCCTTGGGATCGGGCGTGACTTCGCTGGGCCCGCATTGGCGCGCCCCTTTGTCGGACTCGGTGAACTGGCAGACGCGGACATAGTCGATCTTGAAGGCCTGCGGAAATGCAGCCTCATCGATCCCATGCCGGCCGGCCCATTCGCTGCCGCCGACGGCGAAATTGAGGTCAACATGCGCGGGCGGCCCGAGCTGTCCATCCTTGCGCAGCCATTGGTAATTGCGGGTGTAAATCAGCTTGCCGTCCCAGAAAAACGAGACCTTGTCGGGAGCCCAGACATAGCCTGCGGTGTGCCAGCCGAGATTGAGATCCTCGCTCGCATACAGGTTCTGAAACTTGGCCAGGAAATTCTTGTCGACGTAAGTGTACTGTTTTTCGTTGAACGGGCCGATTACGTTGGAATGCAGCGAGTTTGCCTTATCCTCGACCCCGTTGATCACGAACTCGAAAATGTCCGCCTCGGGCGGATGCCAGGTCTTGCCGTCGAGATCGTAGTCGGCCTCGAGCCAGAAGGCTGGAAACACGCCCTTCGCGTTCGGCAGAAACACCCGTGCCTCATAGTAACCATAATAAAAGGTTCGATGGCTTCGGATCATCGCGGACTCGAAGAGGCTCGTTCCCTCCGTCTTTTTGGCCACCAGGCTGAGCACTCCGCTGGAGACGACGTGATTGTCGCGATAGCGCTGGTTCTCGTCCTTGAAATGGTCCATCGTTTCGTTGTTATAGATATAGCGGGTGGCCCATTTCGTCCGGTCAAGCTTGTCGCCGTTGAAGTCGTCCGAAAACACCAGCTCCCAACCGGCAGACCATGCCGGCTTTGTGGGCAATAGCGCACCAACAAACAGCAGCGCCAGCAGCGCTGATTTATGAATTCGGGAAGTCATCATCCCTGAGATCCCTTTCTCAAATCCGACGTCATCTACGATCACGACGCCATCGATGTCCAGATCAATGCTCCGCATTGACAGCCTCCGAACGGGCGTTCAGGTTGCCCGGCATGTCGACGTCAGTAAGGCGAATATCCCACATTTTGCGGGTCCTTCCATGACTGCGGTCGTCAACAATCCCAAAACGATAACGACTACCCAAATGATGCTTCCCGTCCGTGTTGACGAAGCGAGACCGGCAAAGGCCGAATGCAGTTGCTATCGCTCGTTCCATCAGCTACCCGCTAGGCTTGCTGCAAATTGGCGAGGAAACCCGTGACGGCCGGATTTGCCCCACCCGCGCTCATTATCAATCTTGATCGCGACATTGTTCGATGGCGAAGCCTCTCGGGCGCCCTCGGCGGGCTCGGTATCGCCTATCAGAAAGTCCGTGCCGTCGACGCTCGCAAAAAGATCAACCTCATTCGCCGCATCGTTCATCGCGAGTTCGTCTATCCGTCCGAAAATCGTAATCTCACCGATGCCGAGATCGGTTGCTACCTCTCTCACATCTCCGCGTTGAAGCGCATCGTGCGGCAGAATCTTCCCGCCGCGATGATCTTCGAGGATGATGTCGTTTTCGACAATCAGTTCCAACAATTCTACCAGAATGATCTGCCGAGGTTCCTGGCGGTAAGCGATATCGTGAAATTCGAAGGCATTCACTACCCCCACACATCGAAATCCGGATTCCTGATTGAGCAAGGCATTACGAGCGAGCTCGTTATCCGCGTGAAACCAACCCTCGGCGCAGCCGCCTATGCTGTAACCAAAGAGGGCGCCATCGCCCTGCTCAAGGCAGTCTCTGTCGCTGACCGACCCTTTGATCATAAGCTCGCATATTATGATCGCCATTGGGTCGATTACGCGGAGACGGAACCCTTTCTGGCACGGCAGGCCGACTACACCAGCAATCTCGAGCACGAACGCAAGGTATTCGATCTGGACGTCGATGCCTCCCGGCGGCTTCGGCGACTGCAGAATAAACTTAGGGCACCGAGCCGAGCCGCGCTGCGGTTTGTCTACATTGCAAAGTTCCTGATCAAGCGCCGGCTGCGCACACCGAGGCGAGAGTCCCTCGCCTGACAATCACAAAGCTTGCGCGGGCCTACGCCGAAAGCCTCGACCAACTTTGGCAATCAGGACATTGCGCACCATGACGATTGGCCTGTGCAACGCACGCCCCAGCCAGCCTGCCCGTCGACGCAACCGATTGATCGTCGACGTGTCAGCCTTGGATTGGTTCCATTCTTTTCGCCGATCAATCTCGATGTTGCTGACGACGGGCGCTTGCTGAACCAACAAGGGCCGGATCTCCCCGAACGTAGCGTTGTATCGTTCATAGCCAACCAAAAGGTGATCGGTAGGCCAATCGAGGATGGAAAGGCGGCTCAACAATGCTTTCGCGCCACGCAGGTTGACCGCATATCCGGCCGACCCAAGCGTAGGATTCAAAGGCACGATGAGTTTTGTAAACTTCCCACTGGATATGACCGGGCCAGTGCGGGAGGTGTGATCATAGAAAATGCCTTCCAGCTTAACTACGTCGCAACGCGCCAGATAATGTGGCAGCTCAGTGCGATAAAATTCCACAAAGCTGTCCGAAAACTCGGCATCATCTTCCAGGATGACCGCCCGATGGATATTTTGTCGCACCATTCGACGCAAAATAACCATATGGGACAGCGTGCAGCAGATCTCGCCAGTAGTAAGCGGGCGCCCGATCTTCGTATTAATGAAATCCCTTCTGATCGTGGAGCGGATCAAGGACAATTTGCGTTTTCCGTCGATTGCCGAAAATCGGCAATAGGGTAGCCCAGCCCCAACCATAAAGTTCCGGATGGTCTCCCAACGCTCCCTGTCGCGCCTCAGGTTAATGATGAAGATCGGAATATTGGTCTCGTTTGCCATCGTGCTTCCGAACAGGCATGGGTCTAAATCGTGGGCAACGGCCGAACTGTAGACCATGCATGCTGCAAGTGCTAGTTAGAGGTCAAGCAGCCAAAATGCCAATTCGAGCAGGCTCTCCAATTTTGAAATCTTGCTGCTGACATCACCATGTCCTAATCTGCATTGGACAACTGAGCATCGACGGCAAATCCTTACGGTTGAGCAATGAAGAACATCCTTTGGATCTGCGGACGATTGCCTACGCCGCTATTCACGGGCGACGCGCTCTACTCTGCGGGCCTGTTGAAAGCGCTGGCGCAGACCAATGAAGCAGCGATCACTCTGGTTGGCACCCGCAGGACGGACGAGCCGGTAGGCGATATCCTGAGCCTGCCAAACACCATTTGTGTCGACGTTCCCCCCGCCCGCTCATCAGGCCTCCGGAGTCTGCTTTCGCCCCTTCCGCGAGATGCTTTCAATCTGAGTACGCCCGAACTCCTCCGGTCTTTGGCACAACTGCTGCAGCAAAATTGGGATTGGATTGTGATCGATCACGCCTATTCCGCAGGGCCGCTCTCCGCAATCTTACAAAACCGCAAACGCGCCTCGATCTGCTATATCTCGCATAATGCCGAAGGCGCCATCCGGCCGCGGATCGCTAGCAGCTTCAACAACCCGCTGCGCCGGACGCTCATGCGGCTGGATGCCGAAAAATATCGCAGATTGGAGAACTGGATTCTGCAGAGCGCAGATGCAGTCACGTGTATCTCTGCCGAGGACGCCTCCTACTTCGAGCGGTTCTCGAAGCACGTCCACATTGCTCCACCGATCTATCTTGGCTCTGTCCGCCCTGCCCGTCAGATCCAATCCGACTGCCCTCGCTCATTGCTACTCCTAGGCTCTTTTGAGTGGGGCGCCAAGCAAAGGAACCTTGAACTAATCGTGGAAAGCCTGCTGCCGGCTCTCCAGCGGAATGGAGTCACTCTCAACGTCGTCGGCACAGTCCCGCCGCATTTTCGCGATCGTTTCAGCCGCTTCAGCCCGTTTTTGTCTTTCCATGGACGTGTCGACGATGTTTCGCCATTTGTCGCGTCCTCCCGGGGGGGGCTGGTGCCGGATTTGCTTGGGGGCGGGTTCAAACTCAAAGTTCTAGACTATGCGTTCCAGCGCCTGCCGATATTCGGTTTGCGCAATGCGCTGGCCGGCACCACGGTCACAGAACAATCGGCAATGTTCCCTGCCGACGACTTGGACAGCCTCGCAGAGACCATCACCCGTAACATCGATGATCTTGCAGCGCTCAATCGAAACCAGGATTCACTGTTCGAGTTGCTTTCCGCCCGGTTCGGCCTGGAAGCCGGAACGCGTTATCTTTCGAAGGTTTTTCTGTAAGGGGAACGGCAGTGTATTTAGGTCGGAAAGTCGCAGCCGGGCGGCTCCAAATGGACCGGTTTCAAGGCCTGCAGACCACCAACGGACGCTAGATGAGTTCGACCACCGCCAGCACCATCGACGCGGCGTCAGGCCCGACCTCGGGGCTTCAGTCGGATTTCGAATTGAGCTCGACCGGAAAGCGCTTGGTCTCGATCTCGATTTTCTCCGTGCTCTTCCTTGGCCAAATCGCTTACAACATCGGAGAATTTCCGCTCGCGTGCGATCTGGTCTGCTACGCTCTGACGACAGCCTACCTGTTAGGCTCCGGATATGCCGCGCTGAGCGTTCCTTCCCTGTTTGTGTTCATCAGCGTGATCGCGCTCGCCGCGTTTCGCGTTCCTTTCGCAACCTCCGGTACGTCCTGGAGTTCACTTCTACTTCTGGCCGTCCTTTACCTACCATTGTGCTTCCGTTTCAGACGGCGCCCCGGACTTGAACCCGTTCAGGATTACACGCTGAACGCCTATGTCTTGGCCGCGTCCGCGATCGCAGCAACGGCCGTTGTACAAATCGCGCTGGTCAATGGCCTCAAGCTCAAGGCGCTTGCCAACATTTACTTTGTACTACCCCAATCATTGCGCGGCGCCGGTTTCTACACTTTCTTTCGTGAAGAAGGAGGCATCGTAAAAGCAAACGGGTTCTTTCTTCGCGAAGCGGCCGATCTGTCCCTTGTAACAGGACTCGCCCTCCTTATCGAATATCGGACCAGAAAGAGATTGATCGTATTGGGTCTGCTTACGGCGGGCTTGCTCTGCTCGTTCTCGGGCTCCGGATTGATCGCTGTGTTCGCCGGTTTGCTGCTACCCAGGACGGCGAGTCGCATTCCTGCCTTCATCGCCTCCGCAGTCGGCGCGCTGCTATTATTCGTCGTTCTCTACAATCTGGAGCTCCCGTTTCTCGCCCCGTGGTTTGACCGCTTATCCGAGTTTGGAAATTCCGGGACGAGCGCCTATGCCCGATTTGTGGCACCAATGGAAATGGTACAAAACAGCTTCGACGGCGGGATATTAAATACGTGGCTCGGCAAGGGCGCCGGTAGCTTCTTCCGGGACCTCGCGGTGGCCCGATTTACCTATGAAGTGGCCGATCCGACTTGGGCGAAAGTAACATACGAATACGGCCTGCTTGGATTTGTTCTCCTGCTGACGCTGGTGACGATCCGACTGTATTCAAGTTCCCTGAGGGTCGAGGCCTGCCATTTTTTTCTGGTGAGTTGGATCGGCTTTTCGTTTCTGCTCAAGCCTAATTACTGTCTCTTGATCTGGCTTCTGACCCTCGTGCCGAACATGCATCGGCCGTCCAGGCCGTGACGCCCGTTGTGCTGATCTCTCAGCGTGCAACGCACTACCTCACCACCCTAAGAACGTTGAGGGCGACCCTCATCAATCTGGGACGGCTTGTTGGTGCGTAACGCCAACTTACCAGGGAGCGGGAAAGCCGCCTGGGGCCAGCCACCACTGCTATAGTCCAGAAAAACAATGACATTCGCTGGGAGTATGAAAAACCCTGCGGATAGGACAGGGCTCGGAGAAAGTCAGCGATGATGCGTCCTGCGCTGTCTTTCGCGAGCGGATGACGATCGGGCCGCAATGCGTATGACGCAGCGCGTAGGCAAAGAAACAGCATGTTTCTGTTCAACGTCTCAGGCGCGACGGACAACCCGACGCTGGCGGCAATTTCCCGAAAATAACCAACCCGTCGTCGGGTGACATCGACTTCGCGGGCGAAGCGGTCGTCTTCCAATTCCAAAAATGCACCATGATTTGCGCCGTGGACGCGGTAATCTACGAGCGGTTTGGCGATTGTGATAACATCACCAAGCGCGGGGGCAGCCGTCACCAAATAGCTGTCGGGCGCCCTGTCCACGAAGTCGGTCTTGATACTGAAAATTTGATCAACGACCCCGCGTGGATAAGCATTGCCAGAACCCGGCGGGGTTGGGTAGACGCCCGCAGTCATTGCCCACTCGCGGATTTGTTGTGGTGTAGGGGTCACAAAATACTGTGGCAGAATGCTGCCCGTTGCGTTTCCATCTGCATCAATAGTTCGCATTTGAAACTGGAATTTGCTGGCTTTTTCAGTCCAAACCGCCGCAATTTCGGTCATTACGTCGGGATGTAACGCATCATCAGAATCTAGAAAGATGACGACGTCGCCCGAAGAACGGCGGAATCCATTTACGCACGAGGGCATTTGGCCGGCATTTGCCTGTTCGACAAGCGTAATTCTGTCCGCAAACGTTCCAATCACCTCAAGCGAATTGTCTGTCGATCCATCGTCGACAACGATCACTTCCACCTTAGGCCATCGAATTCCCAAGGCACTCCTTATCGCCGCGCCGACAAACTTTGCATAGTTGTAGTTCGGGATGACGACGGAAAGAGCCAATTCACTCGGGTCCCGGGGCATTTCGATCCTGACTGACGAACATTCTGGTTGGTCCTTTTCCCGCGCCAGCGGCCTCCCTCATTCGGTCTTGTGATGAGGCGAACCAAACGAGGCGGATGAAGAGGGGCGTGTGGTGAAGAGCCGCGCCACGAAACTGTCTAATTGTGTTCACGGATCTGACCTAACTGGCATGGTACGCGATTTGCTAGTATAATCACAATTCTACGACGTAGACTTGGAAGTCACGATGTCCGCTGAACTGTATCGGGAACTGTCTTGGCTTCCAAGACCGCCCGAGGATTTCTCTTCTGGCTGCAAAGAACTTTTGACTACCGGAGCCGATCTGGGACGCCAAATCCGGTTTCTCGCGACCCACGCGCTGGATGAGCGGCAGCTTTCGCGATTGGGACGCGCGATTGTCTCGGCCCGTGAGCAGGGACGGTCCCTGCAACCTTTGGCTCCATTTCGGCTTGGCCTGATCGGAAACGGCACCCTGGATCTCATCGTCCCAGTCCTGATTGCCACGGCCGCGCGCCACGGCTTTGCCCTCGAATGCGTCACCGGTGCGTATGATCAATTCCTCCAGGACGCCTTGCAGCCGGACTCACGTCTCAACACATCGCGACCAGATGCGGTCCTGGTTGCGCTCGATCACAGAGGCCTTGCGCTTCAACCGAGCCCTGGCAACGAACAGGTTGCCGCTCAGACCATCGACGCCGCTATCGGCCTCCTCGACACCATCCGTGCGGCGATTGCGCACAACAGCGGCGCCGTGTGCATCGTCCAGACACTTGCGGCTCCTCCGGAAGGGTTGTTCGGATCCTTCGATCGCGCACTAAGCGGAACGAGCAGAAACCTCGTTGATCGCTTCAACCAAAGGGTATGCGAGACGGTCCTCCAGTCAAACGATCTGCTCCTCGACGTCGCGGGCGTTGCTGAAACGGCTGGCCTTGCAGACTGGCATTCCCCCGCGCAATGGAATTTGGCGAAACTGCCATTTTCCGATGATTACGTTCCGCTCTACGCGGATCACGTCTGCCGGATCATTGGGGCGATGCGCGGCAAGAGCCGCCGATGCCTCGTGCTCGACCTCGACAACACGGTTTGGGGCGGCATCATCGGCGACGATGGACTTGAAGGAATTCAGATCGCGCAAGGCGACGCCACGGGCGAAGCGTTCTTGTCGGTCCAACAGCTTGCCCTCGCCTTGCGTGCACGTGGCGTCGTTCTGGCCGTAAGTTCGAAAAATACGGATGCGATCGCACGGCGCCCCTTCAAGGAGCATCCGGACATGCTCCTGAAGGAGGATCACATCGCCGTGTTCCAAGCAAACTGGGATGACAAGGCTACCAACATACGTGCGATCGCAAAGGAATTGGCGCTTGGTCTGGATTCCTTCGTTTTCCTCGACGACAATCCGGTCGAACGCGGCCTGATCCGGCGCGAAATCCCTGAAGTGGCGGTTCCCGAACTCGACAGCGATCCCGCCGGCTATGCGCGCACCCTGGCGGCAGCAGGCTATTTTGAGGCGATCGCCTTTTCCGATGAAGATCGCGCGCGGGCCGACATGTATCAGGCAAACGCCCGCCGGTTGAGTTTGCAGGGACAGACTTCGGACATTCAGTCCTATCTGCGGTCGCTGGAGATGCGCATCGTGTTCGGCTCCTTCGATCGCACGACGAGGTCGCGCGTTACCCAGCTGATCAACAAGAGCAACCAGTTCAATCTGACTACTCGCCGTTATACCGAGCCCCAGATCGAACAGTTCGAGCACGACGGTGATGCGATGACGCTGCACGTCCGGCTGCTTGACAAGTTCGGCGACAACGGAATCATTTGTGTCGTCATATGCCGCCCGTCCCGCCCGGGCACCTGGACCATCGACACCTGGTTAATGAGCTGTCGGGTGCTGGGGCGGTGCGTCGAACAGGCGGTGCTTGCTGAGATCTTGTTCCGTGCGCGCGCTGCAGGCATCTCGACCCTGGAAGGCCTTTACCTTCCAACCGAGCGAAACGAGATGGTCGCCGAACACTATGGAAAGCTTGGATTTACGCGGATAGAAACTGCTTCCGACGGCAGCAGTCGATGGGAGCTGAAAACCGACGCAGAACTCGGCGACCTGCCGATGACGGTGGAGCGTGAACAACTGCAGCTGCAGCCTGCTTAAGCCAATCTTCTTCCCGCAAGCCTTTACGCTCGAGCTGATCGTCGATGAGCCTCACATCTCCTCTGTTTTTCGCTTTCCTGGCCGGAGTCATTCTCGCCTATCACATCAGTGACTCCGTTTCGTATCGGAAGCTGGTGCTCGGATTGGGCAATGGCATCTTTATCGCCAGTTACGTCACCGACTACACCCAGATCCTGCCCTTGCTCGCTTTTCTGCTCTTGGGCTATGCATGCATCTCGATTCTTTCCGTTTGGAAGTCTTCGCTTGCGCTGGGCTTCGGGGTCCTTGGCGTCCTGGCGTGCTATGTCTTCCTGAAGCGGTTCTCATTCTTCGATGATCTCGGTCGTCTCCCGTTTCCGTATTTGACGATCGGGCTGTCCTATATCCTGTTCCGAATCCTGCATCTAATGGTCGATGTCCATTCGGGGGATCTCGACGAGCGAATCGGGCCGACCGCATTCTTCCGCTACACGTGCAATTTTCTGTGCTTTGTGTCCGGACCGATCCAGCGCTATCAGGATTTTCGCGCCGCAGACGGCATAGCGGTCATCAAGCTCGATGCGGACAAGGTATTCCATGCCTTTGCCAGGGTGATCGCCGGCTACGCGAAATTTGTGATCATCGCCGCCTTGGCGGATTACGCGTTCTCGTTTCTAAAGCCGCAGCTCTTTCTGCCGGGCGATCCGTCCTTCGTAAAGCTCTGCATTCTCTATGGTGTGACTGCTTCACTCTACACCATATACCTGTACTATAATTTTTCCGGGTACATGGACATCGTCATCGGTAGCGGAGTGCTGCTCGGTCAGTCCCTGCCGGAAAACTTTGATAGACCCTTCTCGGCCCGCAGCTTCCTAGAGTTTTGGCAGCGTTGGCACATGACGTTGTCGCAGTGGTTCAAGTTCTATCTGTTCAACCCGCTTGTCATGCTCCTGATGTCCTGGTTTCCTGCGCCCGCGCTGACGGCCTATCTCGGCGTTTTCGCATTTTTCGTCACGTTTCTCGTGATGGGTATCTGGCATGGCACCACGGCCGTTTTCGTCGTCTACGGACTTCTCATGGGTGCCGGGGCCAGCATCAACAAGCTCTGGCAGGTCGCCTGCGCGCAATGGCTCGGGAAGAAGCGCTACAGGGCGATGAGCGAAACCTTGGGTTATATCTATTTCGCTCGCGGCATTACCATCAGCTATTTCGTGTTGGCCCTGACGTGCCTTTGGATGCCGGAACTGTCGGACTTCGCAGGCTTGCTCACCCGTCTTGGCCCCGCCGGGATATCGGCAGCAATTGCCGGCATGACGGTTGCGTTTGGGCTGTTCTGGTTTATCGCCGATCAGGTTGCCCCCCACCTGACTGCACCATCTTTTCTGGCAACCATCCGCGATAGTCTCATCGGCCGGAACCTGACGCTGGCGAGCCAAATGATGGCTATCGTCGCGGTCACCACGCTGCTCCACAAGTCTCCCGACTTCGTCTACAAGGCGTTTTAAGTTGAGATACATCCTTCGCCAGACCGCGCTAACGTTGGCATCATTCGCGTGTCTTTATGTCCTGATTGGTGGTCTCTCCTTCCTGGTGTTCCCGGATCCCTCGCAGGGAGGGCCTCGCGACTTTCAGGCAGCAGAGCGCACGCTGTTCATGACCGTGCCAAAATACGTCTTTCTCGGACGCAGCGCCCTCGACAATTCGGACAGCAAGGTGCTGATCATAGGAGCGTCCAATGCGGCTGTTGGCTTCTTCCAGAGGGTGATCCAACCGAAATTGGCCTGCGCGAAAGTTAGCAATCTGGCGATGGGTGGTGCGAATATTTCGGAAGTAGCCCAGATCATTAATTTGGTGCACGAGACGCAGAGCAGCCCCAATCCTGCACCCAATACGTTCGTGATCGGCGTCTGGTACGGGATGTTCGCGGATTCCGACCTCAGGTTTGCCGACCCCGATCGCAATCGTGGAGATACTGACCTTGATATCGAGAAGTATCGATACGGCTTCTATCGGCGGACCGCCAATGGTCCTGTTGCGGTTCTACCCTCCAAATGGCTCGACGTCGGCGTCATGGCGCTTCGGCCGCTCCTTCTCGTCGAAAAGGCCGCGCGGGAAGCCAGAACCGGCGTCAATCTGCTCCTGACCGGGCGCCGGTCCGCACAGCGGACCGAGACTGAACGCGAAGTCGCGGTGATGTCGGAACAGGACAAAAAGAAGGCCCTGGAGTATTGGCAGGAGAACATGGGGTTCAACAGCGCAATTTCCGAAACTCAGCTCAGTCTGCTCAAGAACACGATTGCGTCATTGCTGGATTCGGGAGAGCGCGTTGTGCTCGTCGACCTTCCGATTCCCGCGTGGCACCGCGATGCAAGCCCGTATCAGCTTGGCTACGAGCAAAAGTTGCAGGAATTGTCGGGCCAATTCAAGGAACGATCAAACTTCATTTCAATGTCAATGAGCGACCTTGACGGAGATTTGGATTACTCTGATGAAGTGCATGCAAAGCGACATCTGGCCAACGTGTGGTCGGACAGATTAGCTGACGTCTTGAGCTCTTTTGCTTGTCATGAAGCGACTGCCAAGCCACATATTTCATCCCGCGCAACCGAACCAGCGACGGCAGCATCGTCCGATCATTGAGTTACCACGACCGTCGATGCTTGAGAGTCGAAGGAAGAATATCACTTATGGATCAAGCTCACATCTACACCAAGCTCACATCAGTCTTCCGCGACGTGTTCGATGAGGACGACCTCGCTCTGACCGCGGCGACCACGGCCGATGATGTTGACGGCTGGGATAGCCTGTCTCACATTCGTCTCGTTCTAGCGGTCTCGAAATCGTTTGGCGTCAAATTTTCCGCATCTGAGATCGGCGGACTAAAGAACGTCGGAGAGTTCGTCGAGCTCATTCAGAAGAAGGCGTGAGAACCCAGGGTGTCCCTCGCTGAAAACCAGATCGCACCTGCCTTGGCGGCCCTCGCCTTCCATCATTTGGGCCTAGCTGTCGCCTCACCGGATGAGGCATTTCGCTATCTGGCGTTGCTCGGTTACAGCGAAGGGAATTGTGTGTTTGATCCGTTGCAGCGCGTTAACCTTGCCATGCGCCACCACCCGATCATGCCCGACGTCGAAGTGATCTGGCCGGGGGACGGTCCATCCCCGATCGACAAGTTCGTCAAGAGCTCGGGCACAATGATTTACCATCTGTGCTATACATGCGCCGACGCCGACGCGGCGCTTGCAACATTATCGGCCGCGGATATCGCGATCCTGCCGGTCAGCCCACCAACCCCCGCCGTCCTGTTCGATGGGCAGTTCGTTTCATTTTACCATGTCTCGGGTTTTGGGCTGATCGAGATTTTACATACAGGATCGCGAGCGATAGAAGCGGGCATATGAAAACCCCTCCTCTCCGAAATATGCTCTCCCGGACCAGCCTTTTGGTCAGCCTGCTGCTTGCCGCCTTGTCGACGTCCAATCGGTCGGCACAGGCGCAGCAAAACCCGGGCTTCGGGAAAAAGACAGCTCCGATCTACGGCGGAACCGGAATTGCGACACAAGCTGCAAACCCCTTTCAAGGCATGAGTGGGACCTTTGCACAGGCTCACAAGACGCCGGACGGCCGGGCGTGCATTTCCGTCCACCCAACTACCCGTCCGCAAATGGTCAACCCAAAAATCATTGATCAGGTCGTCATCGTCAGCAATGTCTGCGGCCAGTCCATCAAGGTTGAAATTTGCTTTGCCGGCAGCACCGATTGCATTATTGTCGCTATGGCGGGGTATCAAAAAGTGCAGAAGATTTTAGGGGTTGCCTCGGGTTCGGCCACCTTCAGATATGAGTATCACGAACTGAACTGAGCTCTTCCTGAGCTCTTTACTTTCGTGCCCACTAGGTCATTTTTCATTGCGCACCGCATATTATCGATGGGCATTTCGACAAACAAAGCCATACCGATGAAGAGAGTTCGAAGAAGAGTCCGCAAGGTTCGATTGAGCGTGCCTCTCTTCGCCGGGGCTGTCACTGCCGGCGCGCTAGTCGCGCTAATTTTTGTTTGGCAAAAACCGATCCGAAGCGAGGTGCTCGGGACCAATATCGTCGCAGCCGAGTACACGCTGAAATTGAGCGGCCAGATTTCGCCTGCCGCAGCCGGGACGATCATGGCGATGGCGGACGGCCTCTTTCAGAACAATGGCCTGCGCGTGCGCTTGGTCGCCGGCTCCGGCGATGGTGATGCCCTATCGGCTGTCGCGGCCGACGAAAACACCATCAGCATCGTGTCAGCCGCCGGTTTTCTGAAGGCCCGGGCCGATGGGCTCCCAATCGTCGCGTTCGCGACATCCTTTGCAATCAGCCCGTTTGAATTTTTTGCGCTGCCCGACACGACACTGTTTGGGCCATCGGATCTGGAAGGAAAGCGGATTGGCTTCAGCCCCGAACCCGATTTCTTTAATATTCTCTACCAGTTCGCCAGCAAGAACTCCCTGGCGCAAAGCCGGCTTCGTCTCGTCGAAAGCGGCACTCCGTTGCAAGACCTGCTAGACCGAAAAACAGACGTACTCCTTGGTCGCCGCGACGTTGATGGCCAGGAGCTGGAGAGGCGGAATATCGACTACAAGGTGCTGAGCCCCGACTCTTATGGCATCCACGCTCCGGGCGCGCTTTACGTCGCCAATGAGCGCGCCTTCGCCAAACGGCGCAACCTCGAGAAATATCTGGCTGCAACCGCCGGGGGCTGGAATGCTGTCTACGCCGACTACGGCAGGACTGTTCCGATTATCGCCAAGTCCATTGCCCCCTCCCTCCCAGCGCCCCTTATCTCTCGTCTCCTGGACGCGCAACGCCGCTTTTTGCGCCCGTTCGGCGTGAGATTTGGAGAGCTGGATACAAGACGCATCCGCGTTCTAGAGGAACAACTCTTGCGGCGCCGTGTTATACAAAATCCCGTCGATCTGAAGCGAGCCATCAACGATGACGTGGTGAAAGAGGCCTACCGCAAAGAAGCGAAAGCCCTAAGCCGCGTTGAGCCCTGATCAGAAATGTCCTCTCAAGCTATTATTTTCGGCGGCGCCGGCTTTGTCGGTACTCATCTCGCGGAGCGGTTGGTCGCCTCCCAGGCGTACAGCCGGATCGTCTCGATCGACATCGGCCAACCCAGGGCGACCGTGCCGGGCGTCGAGTATTTGCACCACGACGTGCGAGAGACGATCGATGCGCGCATCGCCAACGGAAAACCCGCGGACATTTTCAATCTCGCCGCAATCCATGTTACCCCAGGACACCCGGAGGGCGATTACTACAACACGAACATCCTGGGAGCCGTCAATGTCTGCAAATTCGCCAACGCAACCGCCTCTAGAAACATAGTCTTCACCAGCTCCATTTCGATCTACGGACCAAACGAAAACGAGCTCGATGAGGACGCAACTCCGGCGCCGGTGAGTGCCTACGGGCGCTCGAAACTCTCAGCGGAGAAAATAAAGCTGCTCTGGCAATCCGAGGCATCGGATCGGAAGCTGACCATCGTTCGCCCCGCGGTGATCTTTGGTCTTTACGAGCGAGGAAACTTCACACGTCTTTCGCGGGTCATGGAGAGGAAAGCCTTCATCTATCCAGGGCGCAGCGATACGATCAAATCGTGCGGTTACGTCAAGGATCTTGTTTCCTCGATGATCCACATGTCCGCCCGCAATCACGGCGTCTCAATTTACAATTTTTGCTTTGAGCACAGATATACGATCAGCGAAATCTGCACGGCATTTTCGCGGGTCGCGGGTTATCGCCGGCCGCGACTGACCATTCCGATCTGGTTCATGAATCTCGCAGTACTTCCGTTCGAGGCCCTGCATGCGATCGGTATCAATACGGGAATCAACCGCGATCGTGTTCGGAAGCTGTGGTTTTCAACCAACATCTTGCCCAAACGTCTGGTCGAGTGCGGCTTCAAATTTTCCTATGATCTAGAGAGCTCACTCGCGGAATGGAAGCGAGAATCGTGTCTGAAGGACTTCGATTGATGTCTCTCCCGGATCGGGCACACTCTCGTTCGATCAATGGCAACACCGATCCATCCTACAGTGATAGCAGCAATTGCGTGGGAGGAGCGGCAGCCCGTTATACCGACTTTGTCGCGACGTTCGGCCTATGTGCGGTGATCGCGCTGGCGCCACTTCCGTTCGGCTCCACGGATGCGCGCGTCGTCGGACTGTGGGTGGTATTGCTTTCTGCGGTGCTCTTGCTGGCGAGCTTGCCGGGGATAAACTCGCGAGACTTAGCTTTCTTGTCCGGGTTTGCAGCGGTTTCCCTGACCTGGGCGTTTGTTGTCAGCGAACAATTGAGCCAAACATTACTCCTGTCCAGCCAGTTGACGGCTCCGATCTGGGATCAGGCTTCCGCGCTACTCGGAGACCGAATAAACGGCTCGGTCTCAACGGCTCGAAATCAGCCCTTCTTCTCGGCTGGATCGCAGATCGCGTGCTTGCTGTCGATGCTGTGTGGTTATCTCATTGGCCGAAACCGCCGCGACGCCTATCTTCTGTTGAACTTCTTTCTAGGCTCTGCGCTGATCTACGCAATCGAGGGCATTATCGCGTTTGCCTTCTGGCCAAACTTTCTGCTCTGGCAGCAGAAGTACAATTATCTGAATTCGGTCACGGCAACCTTCATCAACCCGAACGTGGCCGCGACTTATTTTGGAGCCGCAACGGTCGGATGGATTCTCGTCGCCGCAAGCCTCAGGCAGGAGCGCGCTGGGGAGCCGCCCCTACCATGGCGCGAACTGATCAGGTCTCACTTGCACGCCACCTCTCCACGAAAAATATTCTATCTCTTGGCGTGCTTTGTGATGCTCACCGCTACCATGCTGACCGGATCGCGCGCGGGATCCGTGCTATCGTTGCTCGCTCTCGCCGGCGCTCTCACAATCAGCTTCCGTCGGGAATTACGCAGGCTTCGGTTGCTCTGGGCCCTTCCCACCGCGATCGCGCTGCTGGTCGTAGCGACCGTCTCACTGCTTGCACCACGCGCCAGCCAGCGGTTCGGCGTGCAGGGCTTCTTCGACTTGGGACGATGGTACGCTTACGATTCGACGATCGGGATAATCAAAGATTTTCCATGGCTTGGTTCCGGTCTTGGAACTTTCAAATGGATCTTCCCGGCCTACAGAAGCGGCAACATTCCATCGTACGGAATTTGGGAGCAGGCTCACAACACGACCCTGGAAATTGCCGCCGAAATGGGCATCCCCTTCGCGGTTGTGGTGGCGATCGGTTGGGCTTCGGTTCTCCTAGTGCTGGGGTTGGGCATGCTCCGTCGCGACCGCGATGCAGCGTTGCCGACCGCGGCCTTCTGGATCGGCCTGTTGGCGATCGTTCACTCGCAGGTGGATTTTCCCCTGCAAATTCCAGGGTTTTCTCTGGCCGTCTGTCCTATTCTGGGCATGGGGATGGCCCAATCTTTCTCCAGCAGATCCAAACTGTTAACCTAGACCATCAACAGCCAGAGCTTGGCTGTACATTTATCTAATTTTCTTTTAAAAATGCGTGAATTGAAAAGTTGGAACAGGTTACGATCATGAGGACTCCAGGACGCTTTTCGTCGAAGCTGCTCCTTTCGGCCGCGTTCTGCGCCTTCGTTCTTCTCGCGCCCACAATCGGATTTGCGGCTTGCGTCAACGATCCTGACACGGCTCAGAAGGCAGCCGCCTTCACCACCAATCCGTCGTCCCTGCTCGAAGGACCGAACGGACCTCGCAGCCCCGACGATGTAGCCGCAGATGTACAAACCTTCGTTGCGTCCTATCCTCAGGCCCTTCCTGCGGTGCTGAATATCTTGAAGGATCTCTCGAGCAAGGGACCTTCCACCTCCGCGCTTCAGAAGGCGATCGGCACCGGCCTTGGCAAAGCGGCTAACGTCTGCAAAACCACTGACCTGACGTTCTCTTTGGAAATCCAAGGTGATCTCGGCGCCATCGGTTCACCGGATGCCAATGCTCAATACGCAGCCCTGACCGGAAATGATCCGACTCGCAGCGTGGCTCTCTCAGGCGCAGCGACCGGTTCCTCCGGCGGGGTTGGTGGTCAGACCACCCCCACGGGGAATACATTCTCTGGCGCATCCGTTCAGACGTTCGTCGCGAACAGCGTGTCCAACAATCCAACCAACTACTTTAGCTCGAGCGTAGGCAGTGCGGGCTCGGCAGGCGGAACAACCACGACGACAACGATTATCTGTACCGTATCGGGGTCGTGCTAAAGGCCTTGTGCCCTTGAGCATCGACGGCTAACGAGCCAACCGCATTTCGGCGTTCGGATGCGTGCATTTCCATTTTTCAATAGCCGTGACGCATATCATTCAGGGTAGGTAGACGGAGTCCGGATGCTGCAAACACGAATTCCCTCTCCTGCCTCGGCACAACTCCAAGGTAACGATCAGCCCAACCTGAACGAGACAGTTTCGTCTGCGATCGGCCTCATCAGCCGGCAATATCCGGTGATGATCATCACAGTGTTGCTGTGTCTCGGGGTTGCGGGCACTTATTTGCTCACCGCCCCAAAGCGCTTCACCGGCACAGCGGTGTTGATGATCGACAGTCGCAAGATGCAGGGCCTTCAAACACAGGTCGGAGGAACGTCGGGAGACAGTCCGATCGAATCCGCTATGGTGGACAGTCAAGTCGAAGTCCTAAAATCCGAGACCATTGCCACAGCGGTAATTAAAGATCTCCATCTTCTCGATTCACCGGAATTCATGAATGGTGACGAGGGCCTGCTGAGCGGACTGACAAACCTCTTTTCGAGTTTTTTTCCAGAGTCCAGACCCTCTGACGCGGAACTAATGCGAGGCGCAATAGCGCGCATCCAGGCTGGCACATCAATTAAGCGCATTGGGCTTAGCTACGTCATCGAGATTTCTTATCAATCCTTGTCCCGTGATCTGGCTGCGCGAATCGCAAACGCGATTGCCGAAAGTTATATTACCGACTCGCTTGAATCGAAATATCAAGCATCGCGCCGTGCCGCGGTCTGGCTACAGGACCGCCTAAAGGAGCTCCGTGCCCAGGCCTCCGCGGCCGAGAGAGCTGTCGCCGACTATAAGGCAAAGAACAATATCGTAGATGCCGGCGGACGCCTGTTGACCGAGCAACAACTCGCTGAGATTAATAGCGGTTTGACTGAAGCTCGCGGAAAGCGCGCGGAGGCCGAAGCCAAGCTGCAGCGCATTACCGCAATTCTCAATGCTGACGAGAGCGACCCTCAGGTCATTTTGAATGATTTGGCGACCGTCAATGATTCAATGGCCAATCCGGTCATTACCAAGCTGCGCCAAACCTACCTTGATTACGCAGGTAAAGCATCAGACTGGTCTAATCGATATGGCCCAACGCATTTGGCGGTTGTGAACCTGCACAACCAGATGCGTGAGATCCGGCGCTCCATCCTGGATGAGCTTCGCCGGACTGCCGAGGCCTATAAGAGCGATCTAGCGATCGCCAAGGCTCGCGAGGATGCCAGCCAGAAAAGTCTGAACGAAACAATCGCTGTCTCGAACGGTACGAGCCAAGCGCAGATTGTGCTGCGGGACCTTGAAAGCAACGCGCAGAGTGCGCGAGCCTTGTCGGATAATTTCTTGCAGCTCTACATGGTCTCGGTGCAGCAGCAATCCTTCCCGATGACCGAGGCTAGGGTCATCACCCAGGCCTCCGAACTGTCGACACCAAAGACCTCACCGAAGATGGCTCTTGTCCTCCTGGCAGGTATCGTCGGCGGCAGCATCCTTGCAGGTCTGGTTGCTATCTTCCTTGAAATGCTCGACCGCGTCTTCCGGACCGTCCATCAGGTCGAAAGGCTGCTCCAGACCAATTGTCTCGCCTCTGTCCCGATCGTTGGCCTAGGTGCAGACGAGGGCGCAAGCCGGCCGCTGAGCCAATTCAAGGATTGGTTACCATTCCCTAAAAGTAGAAGGCCGAGTTCAGCTGCGGCTTCTCCTCCTAATGGAACAGGCAAGCAGGGTCGCCTTACGGAACCAGCTCACTTGCACCGCCATGGTCGGCAACTCACGGTCGACAACAGCATCGGGCGTTTCGCAATCAACTCACCGTTTTCGCGTTTTGCCGAAGCACTTCGTTCGATCAAATTGGCAACCGACCTCAACAATTACGGGGCGCCGCACAAAGTGGTCGCGATCACCTCGGCCCTCCCCAATGAAGGGAAATCCACGGTCAGCGAGGCTTTGGCTCAAACAACGGCACTGAGCGGACTGCGCACCCTTCTCATCGATGGCGACCTGCGTAATCCGAGTCTTACCCATCGCCTAAGCCGCTCAGCAGAGACAGGACTGATTGAGGTCGTGTTCGGGAAGACCGATCTGGCCGAGGCGCTCTGGATCGACCCGGAGACCAATCTGCATTTTCTTCCCTGCGTTGTAACCTCGCGATTCTCAAACTCAAGCGATCTGCTCGCCTCCCAACAGATGGAGAAGTTCTTTCAGGGACTTCGCGAGCAGTATGACCGGATCATCTTGGATCTCAGCCCATTGGCGCCGGTCATTGACGTGCGCGCGACGGGCACATTAGCCGACTCATACGTTTTGGTTATTGAGTGGGCGAGATCGAAGGTCGACGTCGTCGAACGAGTTATCAGGGAAACGCCGATTGTTCGCGAACGTCTCATGGGCGCAGTTCTAAACAAGGTAAACTTGGCAGCCATGGGCCGCTACGATACGCATAGCGGAGGCTACTACCGCAACCGATATTACTCGCGATACGGGTACGTGGACTGATCGAGCGGCGAATGGCCAATGCCATTGGCAGATCGATCCTAGTAGTAATCGCCATCTTTTCAGCGGGCTGGGCTATGCTCTTTTTTCTTAGCCAAACCCAAGAGTCCCGGTTGAGTAACATAGCCAATGCGGTTCTGTCCGGCACCTCGTTTAAGCGTAATCCGATTGCCGAAGCCGGGTTGGCTGCAGCGGAGAATCGGGCAATCTGTAACCCACGAGAAATCAGGGCAGCAGCTATCATCCGTCTTCGCCTCTACGAGATGGCCGTTGACTCTCTTGATTCCCAGCTTGCGAATGAACGTCTTACTTCCCTCCGCTCGTCCGTAAGGAAAGCGCTGGGCTGCATCCCGACCGACGGCCTCTTATGGTTCATCCAGTACTGGAGCGCCATCAATCGGGGCGATCAAGTTAGCGATCATCTCGACGAATTGCGAATGTCCTATAGACTAGCTCCCTACGAGGGCTGGATTGCGCTTCGCAGCCCGTATGTGCTGGCGATCTATGACGTCCTTCCGCCTGAGCTTCAGGAAAGCGCCCGCAGGGAATTTGTATCTATTGTTCGAACGGGCTGGATACGTGATGCCCTAAAGATTCTCAAAGGGGCAGGCTGGAGGCATCGTGAAGCGCTCTTGGCCGGGCTTGGAACGGTAAGGTTGGATTTTCGCCTCCAATTGGACCGCGCACTCCGGGCTGAAGGTCTGACGGTCCAGATTCCAGGGATCGAGCCACAAGAGTTCAGACCTTGGAGGTACTGATCCAGAATGACGGACGAAGTGACGTCCTCAATGATTGCGGCAATCCCGACCTAATGGGCCCGGATCAGTTCTTCCAACCTTCTTGACGAAGCATCATCTCGAGGCCGGTTTCGCATCAGAGCGACTGGTGCTTAGCGGCCACCTAGCCTAGCCCGTGAAGCTGACGAAACGCGATATTCGGAGGACGCAGCGGCATTTGTTCTTGCCGCGGTGTGCACCCGCTACCGCCTCGCCTAAAGCCTATCAATGTAACTCTATCGCGCAAGTTCAAAGCCCGGGCAATTGGCCCCTTTTGGCTAGTTTAGGTTCCCCAAAAGGTAAATCTAAGATCACTGCCGCAAGTTGATCCGCAGGATCTGGGCGTTGTTCGCAGTAACGATCGTATCGTTGGCTGTTGCGATGACGACGCGAGCGAACTGCAAGAATTTGGTGGTATCGACCGTGGCCGCGTTGGCAGCGAACAGGACGTCCTTGTCCCGCATGTCGAACTTGGTTGCGAGGAAGTATGCGGCCGGATCCCTAAAATCGGCGTTGTAGACTACCGGTACTGTCGGACCGACGAATTTGGAGCAGTCTACCCCCAGCCGCTCAGCCAGCTCGCGCGGCTCGCGCCTATAGACGTAGACACCGCTGGGCTCGGCTTGGGCGTCGAGCAGACCACCGGCTTTGGCCATCGCTTGCGCCATGTTGATCTTCCACATGTCGAAGGGGAACTGGCCCTGTGCGCCTGAGGCACCGAAGGCTAGGAAAATCTGCGGCTCACGATAGACATAGATCGTATCGCCAGGATGCACCCAGACGTTGTTCGCCGGCGTGTAAACCAAGGCACCAAAGGGAACCGTTGCCCGCTTTCCGTGACGCTCCAGGGTGACCCAAGTCTCCCAGCCCTGTCCTTTTGGACCCCCGGCACGGGCAATAACGTCTAGGATCCGTTCACCGGCCGCATTTGCCGTTAGCCGCGTGGGCGCGTTGACCTCGCCCAAGACGCTGATCAGCGAGGTATTCTGGGTGATCAGCGACACCACCACCTGCGGTTCGATGGCACGGTTACCGATCGCCTTGACGATATCCTGCTGAATCTCGCTCGGGGTGCGGCCATTAGCCTTGACCGCACCGGCATAGGGAACCGAAATGAATCCGGCCGAATCGACATTTTGGTTTGGCAGGGAAACGAAGTTACCCGGGCGAACGCCAGCCTCGGCGGGAATGAACAGACCGCCTGCGGCCGCTTCGAAGATAGACACTGCCACGACGTCGCCAATGCCGAATTTGATGGAGGGTGGTGGACGATTGTCCGGGAACGACCCCGCAATGGCTCCAGGACCGTATTCCCTGACGATATCGACGACCGTGGGAGTGAGCTTCACCAGCCCATATTCAGGGCCGTTGACCGTGTGTTCGCTCTTGATGACGTGGTCCTCAGGACCCGACATCGGCATAATCGCGCATCCCGCGGAACTGAGCAGGACAGCGGAAAGAACACTCACCAGGACGACGCCCCGTTTCAACACCAACCGAGTTCCCCAAATTTATCAGCCCGCAAACTCAGCGAATTCCTCAGGTGAGTCAACGAGCGGAGGGATGGAAAAGGCCGGGGTGGCGACGATAACCCGAAGTTGTTGCATCGCGGTTACAGGGGCGAGCGCCCGCCTCCAAACGCGCTCAATACGCATTCCGGCGGCTTGTCAGTTCCAGACAGGTGAGCGAGAGGATTTTGAGGTCGAGGGTGAGGCTCCAGTTGTTGATGTACCAGAGATCGCAATCGATCCGTCCCTTCATTTGCTCCACCAGGGCAGTCTCGCCCCGATAGCCCTTGACTTGAGCCCAGCCGGTAATGCCCGGTTTGACGTGGTGCCGGAAGGCATAGTCCGACAATAATCGGCCATAATGGCTATCATGCGCCAGCGCATGCGGCCTCGGTCCTACCAGCGACATGTCCCCCATCAGGACATTAATGAGTTGGGGAACCTCATCGATGCTGCTTCGACGAAGGAGCCGTCCAAACCTGGTGACCCGCGGATCAAACCGCTTGGCCTGGACGACCGTGGCACCATCCTCCATGACGGTCATCGTCCTGAACTTGAAGATGGAAAACTCCTTCGCGTTGAAGCCGTTGCGCTTCTGTCGAAAGAACACCGGTCCAGGCGAGTCCAACTTGACGACGATCGCGCTCAGAATCATCAAGGGGGCGAACACGACCAACCCGACCAGAGCTCCGACGATGTCGAGCAGGCGCTTGGATGCCTGCTCCGCCCGCGACAGCGGTCCCCGCTGAATTTCAACCGAAAGTGAATTCTGCAATCTGAACGAGGGATTTCCCGCCAGCGAGCGGATTCGTCGGTCCGGCAGCAATCGAACCGGAAGCGGCGAGATCCTAAGCCCATCGCGGACGAGTTCGACTTTGCGGGTATCGCTCCAAGGAAATGCCAAAACGATTGCTTCGGCCCCTCGAATGCGCGCAACCCCGATCGCGTGCTCAAGCGTGGCAGCCTCGCCTGCACTCATCGCAAACCCGCCTCCTCGTCCGGTCGGGAACGCCACACGCTCGACTTCCGTAAAGCCAAATTTTTCCAGCAATTCTTCGAAACCAAGCGCGGCCAGTTCCTCGCCTGTGCCTAGCAAAACAGCACGCAGGCCCTTTACCTGCCCGTCGGCCACCACACCGGCCACAATGCGTTTTGCGAATCGCCGGCACCCCACCAGCAGAAGAGGCGCAAGCAGACTGAAGCAGATGACAGAACCGCGAGAGTAGACGGCACCGCTCTTCATCAGGAAGGCCAACGATGTGAGCAGAAGGATAACAAGGGTCCATTGCGCGAAGATCCGGCCCGAATCCCTTCGCTTCTTCGCAAGCGCAGCACGAAGATCGTACAGCCCGGTCGCGTAGCCAATCAGCACATAGAGCAACGCTGCAACAGGACCAATTCCGAGCACTGGCTCAAGGTGATCAAGGAAGCTATTGGCAACAATTTGGTAAAGTCCGGTCCCAACCACGCTCGCAAACAGGATCACAGCGGCGTCAAACGACGCGACCAGATGAGCAAGAGCGGAGTAAGGGATTTTAATGCCGACGGGACGATCCTGCAGATCTTCGACCAACCGAGCATTGTCGATTGGCCCCTTCAATGACGCAGCCTGGTCCGGCGCCCGGTGACCGTCCGTGATTGAACTCTGAGGGAACAAAATCGCCTCCTTGACAATGCCAACGCTTAATTGAACCTGGCGCCCACCAGCAGATCATCAGTAATATTGCATTGCAATAAAATAATGGCGGTAATTAATTCATATTGAACTGAGAAGCCTGCTAGTGCCAAAAAGGTAGGCAGGGAGTCAAGTCACGGTTTGCAATGTCAGTTCGAGTTTCGATGAAGCGCCTCCATTGCGTCCTCGCCATCCTCGCGCTGGCTTCAATTCCCAACGCGCGATCAGAACAGACCAACTCCGGAACACGGGGATGCGTCACCGGGGTCGGAGTCGCTCGTCAGCAAGAATGCGACAGCGAAGTCTCGAAACAGGTGGGCAGCGGCAGCAACATTATCCCACTCAGCGGGGGATGGCAGTTGGTCAAAACCAAGAACCCGTCAGGCGGACCGGACGCGGTCTCCGTTATGCACGTTGCTGATACAAAGAGGTCAGACATTAGCCTTGCCGGACTCAGCCTCCAATGTGGCCGACAAGGCATCGAAGTCCTTCTGATAACCTTGGAGCGGATCTCGCGCAGCGATCGGCCGAGGGTCACCCTGACTTCCGGAAGCGGTCGAGTTGCTGAGTTTGATGCATCCGTCGTGCAGGCTGGCGAAGCTCTGTTATTGCCCCGCAATGCGGTAGTGCTTGCGACCGGTGATTGGCAACAGACTGATGAACTCTCTGTCCAAATTGAGAGCAAGCCCACTTTGATCCGTGGAACGGTCCCGATCGGAGGGCTTGCTACCGCTTACCAATTGCTAACCGAGAGTTGTGCTGCACGATGAGGAGCCGACTTGCTCGGGAACCAGTTGACGGTTCCTTAGGAAAGTAGGTGGAAAGGTGGCGCCGGAGACAGATAATGACCCCGGTTGCCATCTTCCTATTTCTCGCCGGCGCGGTGCTGGCTTGGCGCTTTCGCGTGTGGATTCTGGTGCCTTTCAGCCTGATCGTGGTCGTTGTCACGTTCCTGACCCAACTATCGGCGGGTGCAGGACTGGTTGTCGCGTGCGGATATGGGTTTCTGATGGGATTCGTCCCGCAAACCGGTTATGCCTTCGGCCTGTTGGCACAGACCACATTGCTGGCCCGTAATTCGGGGAAGCAAACGTTTTCCCGCAAGGCGGCCGTTGCCGCGCTCTATAGGCGAACGTCAGGCGACCACTCCAGAGGGTAAACGACCTGCAGGTTTTGCGTTTTCAGATGCAACCGACGGGCTCAAAAAGCCGGCAAAAGGTATTTGGCGGTGCTGACGACACATGCGATAGTAAATCAATCTGCGGATCGTCGCCGCTCGCCCCCTCACCATTTGAAGTCTTCAATTGTCGATCGCCTTTTCCCTTCTGATCGCGCTGTTAGTCGCAACTCCAGCCGCACTATTCATTAGTTATATCTTCGCCCAGCATGCCCTGTATTTGCTCACCGCGATCATGCTGGCATCCGTCGCCACCGCGGCGAGCCCGGCGGATATCATTGCCGCTGCGACGTTCCGCAGATTTGCTTGGGCAGCGCTCTTCCCCATTGCCTGGATGATGATTCAGATTGTTCCGCTGCCGATTGAATCGCTCACCAGTCCAATCTGGCCCACCGCCGCGGTCGCACTAAATGACCCTTCTTTGGCCAGCCGAATCAGCATCGATCCGGGAAGTACCTTGCGCAGCCTGACGTGGTATTTGGCCGTGTTATCACTGATCATCTCGACGATCCTGCTCGCCAGAGATCGAAACAGGGCAGAAGTCCTTCTGCTTACACTGACGGGCGCGGCGACTTTCATTGCGCTTGAGAGCTTGGCTGGTCAAATCGAGTTCCTCGCGACAGCCCTGCCGGACATCGGCAGATCAAATAGCCATTCCTTTGCTGTGGCTGCCGTCATTGCGGCACTCGGAAACAGTGCAACGATTGCCATGGCAATGGAGCGACATTCAAGCCGCGCCGGCGCCATCCGCCCTCTGAGCACTCCGCTGCTGTTTCGCATTGCTCTCGGCGTCACGGGAATCGTTGTTTCCCTTGCTTCCTTAGCCGCGCTGGGACAGCGGGTGCTGCTTGGGCTGACCGGATTTGGGTTTGCAATCATGCTTTTCGTTGCAACCGCCCGCCGCCTCGGATTCCGGCCCTGGCCATCGGCAATCTTGGCAGCAGTCCTGATCGCAATGACGGCCGTGGCAACTCTATCCCTGGCACGATCCACTCCTCTCGTCGATCTCCTGAGCTTTGTTATATCCGACGATCAAGCATCTCTCGCCGTGGCGCGGCGCGCCTTGTCCGACAGCTCCTGGACTGGAAGCGGCGTCGGTACGTTCGCGCGGCTCGCGCGGATTTATCAAGATTATGGTGTTGGTAGCGCGCTTGCCGCTCCTTCGACGGCAGCTTTGGTTGCCATCGAATGGGGACGCGTGGCCATCCCAGTTCTTGCAGGGTTTACGCTTCAGCTTTTCTTATTCGCCTTGCGTGGCGCCGTCGGACGCGGACGAGACTCGTTCTTCGCGTCCGCAACGGCCGCCATCGTGGTTGTCGTCCTTTGCGGCAGCTTTGTCGACGGAAGCCTGCTGAACCCGACGGCCCAAATCATGCTTGCCGCGGCGATCGGCCTAGGCCTTGCGCAAAGCACAGGACGAACCAGCTCAATCTGAGGCAACCTAGACCCTGCTGCTTACGATCGTCGTCCAAAGCTTTGAGTTGGGCATCTGCATGCGTACCCAACGATACGGGACGCGTGACCACGGCTTGATCTGCGAGGACATATTATCGAGCACCAAATCTCCACTCGTGGTGCGGACAACGAGAATGAGGTGATGCTCGCCGGAATTGACGACAACCTCGCTCAACAGTAGGGCCCGCGCCGGCCAGCCACGCGCCAGCAATTCATGCCGCTTGCTGACCGCATAGTCGTTGCAATCGCCATGCGCAGGATTGATCACCCATTGCTCGCCGGCCAAGCCGAGCTCATTTCGCTCCGGGGCGATCTCCCGGTTAACCATCTGATTGACTTGCTTCAGATCCCCCCATCGCTCCTCGGTCAGCCGAACGGGCCCGCCCCGAAACATCGGCCGTGTGCGGCACTCGTCCCGATACCGCAGGCAGAATTGCGTATATGCCATTGGCGGAAGGGTAGGGGTCTCGAGCTTAATTCGCTGGATTGCGGATTGAAGCCCCATCGGCATTCCCAGAAGTCCCGCATGGACCGGCTCGAACCAAATGAGACCGGCGGCGATAACCCCCAGGGCCAAAGTTGTGATTTTACGCATTGGTTGCTCCCGGCATGCTTATTGGCTAGGAAGCTACCCTCAAGAGTTTGAAATTCTGCGGCATTTCGCCCGCTAAATGGACTCAAAAGCCAAGCAGGAATTTGCGATTCTGTTTACCATGAGCGCTGAACTCAATTATTCAAGCGATTGACGCCGGAAGACCGAAAAGGCCGCCAAGTTCGGCAGATGATGAGATTGTCGAGATCGAGAAATAAGACGCGAAAGCCGATTCTGCCGGAGGGCATTCGCATCTATGCGATAAGCGACATTCATGGATGCGCCGATCTTCTTCAGCAAATGTTCACCGTAATCGACCGCGATCTCACCACGATAGGTTCGAGGCGCGCAATCCACGTTTTCCTTGGAGATTACATCGATCGAGGGCCTGACTCGAATCGAACCATCGAACTGCTAATGGAACGGGGCATGAAGCATGAATCAGTCTTCTTGAAGGGCAATCATGAGGCCTTTCTTTTGGACGTCCTGAACGCCCCCTCGCAGCTGCAGAACTGGAAACAATATGGCGGGCTCCAAACCTTGACGTCGTATGGACTTAGACCCTCTCTCAATCCCGATCGGGCTGAACAAGACGAACTCATTCGGCAATTGTCGCAAGCAATTCCGTCCCGTCAGCTGTATTTTTTGAGCAGCCTGCGCGCGCGCTTCGTATGCGGCGATTTCTTTTTCGTGCATGCGGGTGTCAGGCCTGGCATCCCCTTGGCAAGACAACAAGAGCAGGACATGCTCTGGATCCGCGAAGAATTTCTCGAGAGCAATATGAACTTCGGAAAATACATCGTCCATGGCCACACCCCCGTCCAGCAGCCAGACATACGACGCAACCGGGTAAACATCGATACTGGTGCATATGCGACGGGCAATCTAACGCTTTTAACGCTTCAGGACGACAGTATGCTCGCACTCTAGTTGACGCGTGGCATACCGTTTTCTCGTTGGAGGTTTGATGAGTTCAAAAACCAGAGTTCGCGTGCTAATGTTAGGCCTTGCGGCAGCGGTCGGCTGTTTCGGGATCGCATCAGGAGCCGCGGAAATGACGGCCTTGAATCGGCCGGATTTCCCAAAGGATCCAACTAAGGCCAATCTCAACTCGAACGCACCAGTCGAATGGATCGGAACGATCTCACCGTTGCGCTCCGATCTTGAAGGCAGCCAGGCGCTGGTTCTGGCGCTAAAGGCGATCCAGCAGGCTCGAGTCGATCACGGGATCCGAGCAAATAGCGAACTTGCCCGTTCGCATCTTAAGCACGCTCTTTCCTTGGCACCCTATGATGCCGAATTGTGGCTAGCATCGGCAGTGCTGGAGGCCCGGCAGGACCCTGACGGCCCTGCAGCGATCGAATCATTGAAAATGAGCTACCTCACTGCGCCGAACGACGCACGACTGATGCCTCTAAGACTTGCTACCGTCACCCAATTTGATGCCCTTGCCAGCCCAGATCTGAGGGACTTGGCCCAGGGTGATGTCCGTCTCATGTTGACGCGACAGCCGGATCAGGCGCCGGCCCTAGTGTCAGCCTACCGTCAAGCCTCAGGCCGGGGCAAAGAGTTCTTGGAGGGTGCAATCCGGACCATCGATCCCGCACGTCTCAGGACGTTAAGCGGCTAGTTGGGTCCGGCAAGCCCTGCGGCTGTCTCGGAGCGGGTCACGCCACAGCTGGCTCTTGGGGATATTGCCCGTTCCTCGCGGAACGTCTAAGATTGACTCCAGTTGGGGGACCCTACAATGCGATCAATTTTCGGATTCGTTGCGCTCATCTGGTGCTTATCGACGTGGGTGACCCCGTCATATGCTGCTGACTACGCGATCCCGGTGGTAAAGCATGCAACGCGTGTCCCTTACATAGACCGGGGCCCAAATCCGTATTGCGGCCCACGCTGCGGATGTCCGACCGTAGTCCAGGTTCGGCACAAGTCGCTTCAACAGGCCTATCCCTATACATTCGATCCCCGTACGAGGGATGAGCCTAGTTACTATTACGGGTCGGCGCGAACGTATGTGCGTTATGTAAACCCGTTGGACCCCCAACCGGTCCTAGCTTACTAGTCTGGTCGCCGACTTAGCAACCGCCGTTAGGGTCCACTTAAACGTCATCGCGTAATCTCGTTCGTCGAACGAGGTGATTTTTGATGTATGCGGTCCAAGTGCTGTCGTGCGCGTTTGTGGTATGCACGACCGTTACATTCAGCAGTTACATTTTGCTGCGACACTGCCTGATGCAGTGGAGCGACGAGTCCTAGGTCGCGTCCTATGACCGTCAAGCTTGGCGGCTTTCCCCCGGCTCAGGCCTGCAATCGGGAAACCGGGACAACACAGCCGCTTTCATGAATTTGTAGTGAGCAATGGAAGAATCCAGCTCCTTCAGACGGCGCTGGCCATTTTGGATTTCCGTATCAAACAGGTCCTGATGATGATTATCTAGGGCCTCACGCTCCAGATATTCGTCATCGCCATTGCCAAGCGTCACGGCCGCCCGTGCCAGCACGTCCTCGACCCGCCGGTTCAGGCCCGATTGCTCCCGCTCGGCCGCGCGCAGGGCATCTTCAATCGCGATCATGATGGCTTCAATCCGGGACTGATCGGTTTGGGCGTCGCGCTCGGGCGCGGAACCCCGACTCCCCCCTGATGCAGTCTCTGAGGAAATTGTTGGTCCGGGCCCGCAGGAACAGCTGGAACATACGTGCATTTTCTGGTTGAAGCGCCAGACAGAAAATGGGTCAGGGATGGTCAATAAAGGCTAAAGCCTGCGGGCCGCTCACCGCGGTTTTGGGCTATCCACGTCTTCCAGGCGCCTTCGTGCTTGGCGTATAGTTCTTGCCAACGCTGCACACCCGTAACGGGCCACAGGACGCCTCCGTCGCGTACGACCTCTTCCAGATTGGCGACCGATTGGCTATCCAGCCGTTCGAATTCGAAGGTCTCTTCAAGCGACAGCCCTATCAAAACGCGCTGCCCGCCCGCATCAACGAAATATCGCCGCGGAGCGTTATTTTTGAGGTCAGTCATGGCGCGCTGCCTCTCCTGAGATCTCGGGACCGCTGAACGCGCCGAGGCAGCGGCCATAGATCCAGACGAACAGCGGTACGACCCGTAACCGGTACGAGCAACCCAACGAGCCAGATCATCAACTCAAATCCCAACTAAACAGCACACGGTGGCAATCAATGGCCTGCAAAAACCGTGCGCAACCTAACCACCACCAACCCGGCAGACAACGGCGGCTGCGATTTAACCTAACCGGACATGGTTACCTGGGTCATGCTCAAGATACCCACCATCCACTCGCTCCATAGACATCCAGCATCTTCCACAACTTAACCTCCTTTTGGTTGTATACCTTCAGAATGCGCGCCGCGCGACTGAGCGAGATGTGGAGGAACCATAGGGTGCGCAGAGTTGGCGCATGTGCTTGCGCTTGCGCGATCGCCACGCGCGCGGCGTAGCCAAGATCACGATCACGACTGGCATCATTGGGAGATCTTTCCATTTGCGGAACGCTTCCTTCTCCCAGACGCAGCAGTCTCATCGTGCAGTTGTGTCGACATGATGATGAAAGCTGCTGATTTCGTTGTCAGGCGCGAGAACTCTTGGGCAGCAATCTGCTAGAGGATCGATCATTCGCCTGCGGTCAACCAAGGAACCATAGGGCCAATCTCACCAGCAACAGCGTTATGAAATAGACCCAGCCTGCCATCGCGATCAACGCCACGCTGAAGAACGCGCCTTCGAACGCCCGTTCTCGAATTTTGGTGAAAGGCGCTGCCGCCCAGGCTTTTTGAAGCATCTGCGAATTCGCGTTGTTCGTTTGCGCGATCATAGCCGAATGAATTCGACGATCTCGTGACGCGCATCATCGTAAGAGAAGCGAAGGGCGATCATCGAGAAACAGTTCACCGCAGCGATGCTGCTGCACGCGTCATGGTTGGAACAATTCTCGATCAAGATCGTTGCGACGATGAAAATTTCGCGTGCGACGACTCAATTCGTATCGACCGCGGTTGATTTTTTAAGGCGTGAGCGCGACGGAGAAAGAAATGTCGTGCAAGTAAGCTAGCGCGGAGCTATCGGCACAAAATCCGCATTCTGTCCATCGGCGCCGGCCCTACCGCGAAACAGCAAGAACCCCTTGTCGGTCGAGACGATATCCTCTGGCTGCAACGTGTCGTCGCTCAGCGCGCGCTGGGTGGCTATTTTCTCTGGCGGATCTGGCTGGACCATGCGCCGCGGGGCGTTGAACCGTCGCACCTGCTCGGCGCGATTGCGTGCATCGTCGACCCTACGCTTCCAATCCTCGCGAGGAATTAGACTGTCGGGAGAAAGAGCGATGTCGTTCGCCGGCTCCTCCGCGGTCGACATCTCGTCGCCGGCGCGGCCTGGCGCCGGCCATGTATGGACCGCCACGACCAGCGCGACGATTGCGATGAAATGGGCGTTCGTCCGGGTCATTACGATCGTGCCGTCTACATAGTCTTTCATAATGACTATGACTGCCGGGGCCAGAACCGGCTTCCACGCGCTGAGTCATGCTTATATCACGTGGCAGGCATTCCATCGGCGAGAGCAGCGGCCCGGCGGAGTTCATCCAGACAATGTGGGGGCATCCCTTCAGGACGCGCTGCGCCCCTGGCGGACGCCGACGCCGGAAAGGCGCCAACGATTCCACATCCTGCACATCTCAACCGACGAGGTGTTTGGATCGCTCGGCACGAGCGGGCTGTCCAGCGAAGAGACGGCCCATGCGCCGAACTCGCCCTGTTCGGCGAGCAAGACCGCGTCCGATCACCTCGTTCGCGATTGGCGGAGATCTGCACTTTCCCGCGATGGTAATTAATTGCTCAAACAATTACGGGCCGTATCATTTTCCCGAGAAGCTGATCCCACTCATGATCATCCGTGGACTGGCCAAAGAACCGCTGCCGGTCTATGGCGACGGCGGCAACGTTCGCGACGGGCTCTATGTCACCGACCACGCGAATGCGCTGACACGGGTGCTCGAGCACGGCAGAGTCGGCGACGCGGAAGATAGTGACTTGATATCGAGCGGAGCGTCCCGAAGGGCGATAGCGAGCTATCGTCCGGGGGACGACAACATCGGCACGCGCTGCGCACGTACTAATGTCGACGTGGTGAAGCGCATCTGCGATCTGCCCGATAAAGGTCTCGCCGAGCCCGGCCCGCGCCGCGACCTGATCAGCTTCGTGGCCGATCTGCCCGGCCCCGCCCTTCGCTACGCAATGGACCCCGGCAAGGCCGAACGCGAGCTCGGGTGGCGGCCGCGCGAGAATTTCGAGAGCGGACTGGCGAAGACCTGCGACAACGCGAGTGGTGGCAAGACATCCTCGAACGCGGCTACCGCCACACACGGATCGGCCTCGGCCGACGAGATCCGTGGTTATACGGAGCGCGACGCACCGATTTTATCCCGGTAAGGTTGAGCGGTTAGCTTAATCCGCGTTGTTTGTTGCGAAGTCTCACCGATCGCATAACCATCTCTGCACCGGGCTTCGCCAAGGCCCGGCCCCACCCAAGCAAAGCCGTCGAGCGACATGGGTTCGCTTGGCGGCTTTGTCGTTGTGTCGATGCGAGAGGATCATTTCGGTTATGCGCGGAAGCCCTGGTCGTTTAAGGAAGACCGCCGGCTCATGGAGCTGGCCAAATCTTCAACGTCGCTGGAAGACGCTGCGAAACAGCTCGGGCGCTCGCCTGGCGCGATCAAGCGCACGGCCTTGCGTCTCGGCCTGTCGCTCAAGTCGAGAGTAGGCAAGAAAGACTGAGTGTTGCTCTATCCGCGGTCGGCGGTGTGAAGAGCGCGATAGCTAAAGCTCAATCAGGCCTCTAGCGACTGCCAAGGCCACTGCACCGAGATGCCCTTGCTCGGCAAAGGCACCAGAAAGCATGAGCGCGCCTAACTCGCGGGGCGGCACTAAACTAACAGAAACGCCCGGTTCCTCAATAAAATTAGACAGTCGCTCGCCGGTCCTAATGAAAAAGGAGTGGGTTGTGTTGCTGATGCGACTTGAGCAAGTTGCCCCCTTACCGATTAGCTCGATGGCCTCTGTGGGGTAGCCGGTTTCCTCTAAGAGCTCGCGTGCCGCAGCAGTATGCGGATCTTCGTTTGGATCCAGCATTCCCGACGGCAGCTCAAGGGAAAACCGTTCGATCGCGGGACGGTATTGCCTGACTAACAACATGCGCGAGTCAGGCGCAATCGCAAGCGCAACGGCGTAGTCAGGTTGTGCGATGGCGTAATAAGTTTCGGCGGAGGAGCCACCGCGAAACTGTACGTCCCGCGCAATGACCTCGAGCCATGGCGACACTGGAATCCGCGAGGTCGCGAGGATTTTCGGGAAGACGTCGGCCATTCGAACCTCTCTGGTAGTTGGGTGTCGGCCAAGCCCGAATCTTTCGAGCGAGTCAAGGCATAAACTGGATCACAGGCAGCCGTCGGTGCGAATACCTTAAATTGAAGGATAACGGTCGGCGATCAGCTGGATTCGTCAGCTCCATTGACGTCGGCTCAGAGAAGACGAATTCCCGTCGTGGCGCATGACGTCACCTCGCGATATCGATTTGGCTGCAAGGATTTCCACCTGATAGTGATTGCGGAGGGTGTCGAGACCGACGAGCAGGTCCGTACGCTGGGTTGCTGCAGGTTACGGCATTCGCGAGCTGCGTTCACGGCGTCGATGACCCAGCTGGAAGCAACTTGCCTTCTGAATAGGCTGATACGAACTGTTCGTGCGGATCTTGGCATCGGCTCGCGCATATGACTGAGACGTCGGACAGGCGCGACCGACTTTTGGCAAAGTTCCGAGTGCTGCAAGCAAATTGATGTGATCGCGAGCCATTGGAAGTCCACAATACTGCCTTATCAATAGTAATCATCCGCCATATCGCATTGCTAAGCGGCTCCTTGCTGGTAGTTTGATATGCTTGGTCTCCTACTCATAGCTCTCATCATTGCGATTTCGTTCGCCGCTGGCTACTGGACCCGCTCAGCTGTATCGCGTCGACGGCGTACAAAATATCTCAAATGGGAGCCATACGTCCGGTCTTCCAGACCGTCTCAGCCCCCGCAGTTCCTGATGCGATCCGGCGGCGGAAATGTCACTCAAATGCCAAGGGCTACATCAAACAGCCGTCGCAGCGGCTGATTCCATAAGGCGTAGATCTACGCTCTTGTCGGTCCAAGGCCCCCCAGCTCGTTAACGATAGCAAAGGTTCTCGGTATTCCACCTAAGGACTGGGGTATAGTGCGGGCATGCTTCGAAATCCGCTTGTAGCCGCCACAGGCGTCTGCCTCGCCCTGATAGCCTATGCCACGCTGGCGAAGGTAGCGGGCAGACCGGTGCTCGCGGGTCACCACGAAGCCTACTGGATCGTGGTCGTCGAACGGTTCAGCGCATACGGATTGCTGGGCTTTCTCTTTTCTTTTCTGCTGCCTGGACGGTTTGGTTTAGCTTGCGGACTTGTGGTGTCCGTCGCAATCGGGCTTGAAGTCTTGCAAGCGTTGACACCCGATCGAGATCCAGCTCTGTTGGATGTGCTGCAAAAAGCGGCAGGCGGCACCGTCGGCGTCCTTTTGGCTCAGTCAATCCTGGCCTTCTTGCCCAGACCACCGTCCTAGGTTGTCTCGGCACGGCCACTATCGCAACGTACGCAAGACACAGTTGGCAAATGACTGCGTCCGATTCACAATCACGCCCGGCTTTAAGGGATTTACAATTATGACCGGCAAACGTCATGTGCTCCTAGCTGGAGCTTTGCTCATTGGCACATCTCTGTCAGCTGCAGCCCAAGGCACTTCCTCGAACGGTGTGCGTAGTGGCTACACCGGGGCGACTTCCAGTTCGCCTACCTCGACGGCAACGCCCGCAGGATCGGCCACCTCTCCGACACCAACCTCTCGGAACTTGGGAACTGGCCAAGGACGAACCGAAGGCGCGATGGGCCTCTCACCGCAGTTGCAACGAGAGATGGGAATTGGTCGTCAACAATAGGGACATTGGCGGTAAGGCCAAGTCAACGCATCTTGTGCGTCCAGCTTCTGTGACCCTAAGCTCACCCGCGACATCAAGCGGACTGGTCGGCACGATGAAGGTGTGCCCCAAGCGGCCACCACTAGGCGGTTGGTGAGCGGCAATTCCCCCCTGATCAGAACGTGCGGCTGCTTAACCCGTCCCGCGCCTGCTAACTAGCTCGTTGGGCGTCAGAAGCTCTGCCATCTGTCGATGTGTTGCCTGAAGCGCCTCGATGGCGCCGTCAAGATCGAAGCCCGCCTCGCGGACAGACGCGAAGAAATTTAGCCGTCAGCGCCAGATCGAGTTTGACGCGAGTTGCGCCGTTGTGACTTTTGCGACGGTCGAGCGACAAATGAATGGCCCGCATTCTGGCTTCCATTGGACTGTAGCCCACTTAAGTGTCGCCATTCGTCGAGTCATCCAGATCTGCGGCATGTTTCAGTCCGTCCTTTTACACGAGCATCAAGCTATTTTTCGTCTCGGTTGCCGCGGTATGGTTGCAGAGCGTTTTCGCAACGATAAAGTCGACGCCGAGCTAAGACGAATAACGGCAAGCGTGCCAAGGCCGCCGGCGGGTTGCATACCAGCGAAGATCGCTCTATGTTCATCTGTTCAATCCAATGTTGAGCGGGGGAAAAATCACATTGAGACAGGTCACGTCGAAAGCCCTGCCGTTAGGTCATATTATCTCCGGGACAAGCGCGCGTCATTTTCTGACCGTCTCCACGGCACCTCGCCAACGTATGGGTAGGTTTCGCCGCAAAGGCCCGGAATGGCTCGGGATTGCGGTCCTCTTGCTTTGTGCGGATTTATTGCTGGCCGCGGGCGCATGGATGGTCGTTGATTTCACCCTGAGGTAACTGGGCATGACCGACCTCGTCACAGGAGGGGCGGGCTACATTGGCTCGCATGCCTGCCGCGCCCTGACCATACCCTCTCTATGACAATCTTTAGCAGGTCATCGCAGCTTCGTCGCCGGCCCGCTGATTACCTGCGATCCGGCTCGACGGCGCGGTGCCTTCGCCGTTCATAAGGTCACGGCAGTGATGTATCGCGGCCGCCAGCCTGGTGGACGCATCCATGACCGAATCGCAGAATTATTACACCAACAACGTCCAGAGCACGCTCTCGCTGTTGCAGGCGATGCGCAATGTGGTTGTCATCGTATCCGGCTGGCCGCATCGGCCAGCCTTGCCCGATCACGGACCGGGTCCGGCATCGCAGCCTTGGCATGGGCTATCCGTCCGGCTTCGACCCCCGCACCAGGGGCGAGCCAACATATTTTTACGGGCCGACCCGCACCTATGTGCGGTTTGTCGATCCGCTTTATCCCGATCGGGTCTCGGCTTACTGACGGAATCGACGCTGTCTTGGTGCAGCAAGCTCGCGGCAAATCAGCCGTGAGCCCTGCTCAGCAACCGATCGCGGCTTTCCGAATGCGGGATGTCTTGACGCAGGATATTCTGGTCGGAAACGCCTACCGAGCCCGCTGGCTGATCAATTGGTCTTGTCTACAGGCCGATATTCCGGAAACCGGCTCAGCATGGCCGCCCTTAGAAACTTGAAATGGGCGATCGAGGCGCCGAGCTCCTTGAGCCGGCGCTGGCCGTTCAGGATCTCCGTGTCGAACAGATCCTGGTGATGATTGTCGAGCGCCTCGCGCTCGAGATATTCATCGTCGCCATTGCCGATCGTCACCGCGGCACGCGCAAGCACGTCTTCCACCCGGCGATTGAGACCCGACTGTTCGCGCTCTGCCGCATGCAGGGCATCGTCGATCGCAATCATGATGGCTTCGACGCGCGTGCGATCCGTTTCGGCATCGCGCTCGGGCGAGCGGGCGCGGAAGGTCTGTTCTCCCCGGAAACGGTCTTTCAGGAAGTTATGGGTGCGGGCTCGCAGGAAGAGCTGAAACATGCGCGCATTTTCCGGTTCGAGGCGCCAGACCGGAAAATGGGCCCGGGATGGTTAAGAAAGGCTAAATGCTTCACGCCGCTTGGTGCGGCTTTGCGCCATCCAGACCCTCCAGGCGCCCTCGTGCTTCTCGTAAAGCTCCAGCCAACGCTGCTCGCCCATTCCCGACCACGAGCGACGGTCATCGGCCGCAGCCTGCATGCCCTCTTGATCGAGAGCCCGTTTGCTGTCGAGCCGCTCGAACTCGAAGGTCTCCTCGGGCGTGAGGCCGATCAGAACGCGTCGTCCCACCGCGTCAACGAAATATCGCCGCGGCGCATTGTTCATCAGGCCAGTCAAGACGCCCTCCCTCTTCCGTCATCCACGAATCGCTCAACGCATCAACATCGCAGCCGTAGGACCAAACAAAAGCGGCTCGCAGGGTCCATGCGCGATCCTGCGGCAACGAACCAGCACGACGTCGATTTAACCTAAGCAAACATGGTTACGCGGCCGCCCGCGCCGGAAATTGTTCTCATGTCTCCATGATACTTGGTCACTTCCGTCGTCCAGCAAGATTGAAGGAATGGGCATACCGGGCGCGGCGATCATAAATCCTCAGAATGCTCGCCGCAGTCTCGCCATTGATGGATTTAGCTGCGATTCGATCGACCGGTCATTCTGATAGAGCGGGCGGCGCATTTTGCGCATGCGCGATCTCCTCGCTCGCATCGCATAGCCTGCACCAAAGCCGGCGAGAATCGAGATCAGAATTACAACGACGATCATTTGGAATTCTTCCGTGGTCAGGCGCCTCATGGGCGATACGACATCTCATCTTCGAGTTGTGTCGAGATCGTGATGAGCACCGCTGATTTTCGAGTCAGATCCGGGATTCTTTGGGCAGCACCTTGCACGCAAAGTACGCAAGCAAGTCATCGATTGCCCGGGTCAGCCGAGAAACCACAGCAAACATCTCACAAGTAGTAATGTGACGAAATACACCCAGCCGGCCATGGCAACCAGGGCAACGCCGAAGAACGCGCCTTCGAATGCCCGTTCCCTGATCTTCGTAAAAGGAAGTGCCACTCGCGCTTTCTGAAGCATCTCGACATTCTTTTTGTTCGTTTGCATTGGCGCGATCATAGTCGCATGAATTCGACGAACTCGTGACGACTCATCGTAGTAGATGCGCAAAGTCACTCGTTGAGATCGTCGTGGAACGCATGACTCAAAATTGTCGCGAGTCTCTGTGAGAGCCATTGCGCATTGTGACGATGCGTATTGTGTCGATCTGGTCGCATCGATCGCGTCAAGGGCGCACGAACCAGCGACACAAAAAGTGCGCGACAAATTTAGCGTGGCCGAATCGCCACGAAGTCGGTGACCCGCCTGTCCGTACCAGATTTGCCACGATAGAGGAAAAGGCCCTTGTCCGTAGACACGATATCTCCGGGTCGAAGCGTGTCATCGGTCAGGACGCGTTGCGTGGCGATCCTCTCGGGCAGCTCGGGCGCGGGAGGATGCTGCTGCCATTCCCGTCGCGCCTGTTCGGCGCGGATGCGCGCATCCTCTATTCTACGCTTCCAATCTTCCCGCGAGATCAGGCTGTCGGGCGAAGGCGGCGGATCGACGGCGGCAGAGGTTGTCGCTGGATCCACCTCATCCGCAGCCTGACCTTGACCCGACCAGATCTGAGCAGCCGCAACCGCCACAACAATCGCGCCATAGTATGTCAATGCACGGATCATCGCGATCATCCGGAACATGCTGCCGCAATATAGTGACCTCCCGCGATCGTGTCTGCCTCGACCGGTGCGATCGACGCTCCAGAACCGGCTTGCGCCCGCCGCGCCATCCATTATCAAGTGGAGGTTGCCGACTTGAGCTGCCGACCTGGGCTTCCTTAGGCTTCGAGGACATATGAAGGGCATCATCCTGGCAGGGGGGACCGGTTCCCGGCTCTACCCCGTGACCGCCGTGGTGTCGAAGCAGCTCCTGCCTGTCTTCGACAAGCCGATGATCTATTACCCGCTATCCACCCTGATGTTCGCCGGCATCAGGGACATCCTCATCATCACCACGCCGCAGGACCAGCCGCTGTTCCAGCGGCTGCTCGGCGACGGCTCCGAGATCGGCCTCTCCTTCTGCTATGCCCATCAGGACAGCCCGCGCGGGGTAGCGGACGCCTTCATCGTCGGCCGCGACTTCGTCGGCACGGATTCCGTCGCCCTCGTGCTCGGCGACAACATCTTCTACGGCAGCCGGCTGCCGGAAATGCTGAGCGTGGCCGCAGCACCGAGGCGCGGAGCCACGGTCTTCGGATATCCCGTCAACACGCCCGAGCAATATGGCGTGGTCGAGCTCGATGCGGGCGGGCGCGCGTTGTCCATCGAGGAGAAGCCGCCGCAGCCGCGTTCCAACATCGCGGTGACCGGGCTCTATTTTTACGACAACGACGTTCTCGACATCGCCGCCGGGATTTCACCGTCCGCGCGCGGCGAGCTGGAGATCTCCGACGTCAACAGAGCTTATCTCGAGCGCGGAGAGCTGTTCGTGCGGCTCATGGGCCGCGGCATGGCCTGGCTCGACACCGGCACGCATTCGTCGCTGGTCGAAGCCAGCCATTTCGTCCAGATCCTCGAGCAGCGCCAGGGGCTGCGCATCGCCTGCCCCGAGGAGATTGCATTGCGGCAGGGCTACATCTCCCTTGAAGCCTTCGAGAGACTGGCGCAAAAGAACGCCAAGAGCAGCTACGGCCAATATCTGCTGTCGGTCTACCGCTCGTTCGGGCGCGAGGCCGGCGGCTCCTGAAGCAGAGACCGAATGCGCTTTGACGGCATCACCATTTTCGTGACTGGTGGCGCGGGCTTCATCGGCTCGGCCGTGATCCGGCATCTGCTGGCCGACACCGGCGCGCGCGTCGTCAATATCGACAAGCTGACTTACGCCGCCAATCTCGACTCGCTGCCAGGGGTGTCCAGCCATCCGCGCTATGTCTTCGCGCAGCAATGCATCGGCGAGGGCGCCGGCCTGCGGGCGCTGTTCGAGACGTACCAGCCCGACGCCGTGATGAACCTCGCGGCGGAAAGCCATGTCGACCGTTCGATCGACGGGCCGGCCGAGTTCATCCAGACCAATGTGGTCGGCACGTTCACCCTGCTTCAGGAGGCGTTGCGCCACTGGCGGGCGCTGACGCCCGCGAGCCGCGCGCGCTTCCGCTTTCTCCACGTCTCGACCGACGAGGTGTTCGGATCGCTCGGCACCAGCGGCTCATTCAGCGAAGACACCGCCTATGCGCCGAACTCGCCCTATTCGGCGAGCAAGGCCTCGTCCGATCATCTCGTTCGCGCCTGGCGGGAGACTTACGACCTTCCCACCATGGTGACGAACTGCTCGAACAATTACGGGCCCTATCATTTTCCCGAGAAGCTCATTCCGCACATGATCATTCGTGGATTGGCGGGCGAACCGCTGCCGGTCTACGGCGACGGCGGCAACGTGCGCGACTGGCTCTATGTCGCCGACCACGCGGAAGCGCTGACGCTCGTGCTTGAGCACGGCAAGGTCGGCGAGACCTACAACATCGGTGCGCGCTGCGAGCGGACCAATCTCGACGTGGTCGGGCGCATCTGCGACCTGCTCGACGAGATCTCGCCCGGCGCCCCTGAGCGCCGCGGCTTGATCAATTTCGTGGCCGACCGGCCCGGTCACGATCTCCGCTACGCCATGGATCCCGGCAAGATCGAACGTGAGCTCGGCTGGCGCCCCCGCGAAGATTTCGAGAGCGGACTTGCGAAGACCGTGCGCTGGTTCTGCAACAACCGGACATGGTGGCAGAACATCCTCGATCGCGGCTATCGGAGCACGCGCATCGGTCTTGGTTAGTAAAACCCCGTGGTACTACGGAGCGTCGCGCACCGCTTTTATCGCGGTAAGGTTGAGCAGTTAGCTTAATCCGCGTTGTTTGTTGCGAACGCGGCCGGATCGCATATCCATCTCTCACCGGGCTCCCCCAAGCCCGGCCCCACCCAAAGCCGTCGAGCGAACGTGGGTCCGCTTGACGGCTTTGTCGTTGTGTCGACGAGAGGATGAATTCGGTTATGGCGCGCAGGCCCTGGTCATTCAAGGAAGACCGCCGGCTGATGGAGTTGGCCAAGTCTTCGACTTCGCTGGAGGAAGCAGCGAAACTTCTCGGGCGCTCGCCCGATGCGATCAAGCGCATGGCCGTGCGCCTCGGCCTGTCGCTGAAATCCAAGGGCTCCAAGAAGAGCTAGCGTGCCCCAGGGGCTGAGCCGGCTTGGAATATTCTGCGCGCGAGGACTATGAGGGATGGCTGAACGGCCTCTCAACGATGGAACTCTCGCCTGCGCTCCGCATTGTTGTCGAAAGAAAATGCGGGAGGCGGAAGCTGCCATGGCAAGCTCTTTCCTGATTGTGATGTCGATCTGGCTCGGCATTAACGTCCTGTTTGTGGCCATGAGGTTGTGGGTCACCCGACCGGCGTACTGGCGGGCTGGTATGGCCTTGAGCCCACTGAGCGCTTTCTACGCAAAGCCCCGTCTGCGCCGCCACGTTTGATGTCGTCTTTGAGGTCGTCCTGGCGAACATCGCGCCAGGGATTTTCGAGAAACGCGGCGCAAAACATGTCCCGTGCGAACCACCGGTCATAAATCGCACGGCGATCTGCGGACTTTAACGATGTTCTCGGCTTTCGGAAGCGTCGCGTCGATCGAGCGGCTATCATGCTGCAATGCGTCGTAACCATTTCATCGCAGCCGCGGCAATCTGCCTCGCGCTCATCGTCTACGCCACGCTTTCCAGGCTGTCGGGCAGGCCTGCCCTCATGGGCCATGCCGAAGCCTATTGGGTCGTCGTCATCGAGCGGTTCAGCGCGTACGGCTTGTTGGGCTTCCTGATGTCGTTCCTTCTGCCCGGGCGCGTCAAGCTGGCTTGCACCTTTGTGATCGCCGTCGCGGTCGGCCTTGAATTGTTGCAGTCGCTGGTACCGGACCGCGATCCCCAATTCATCGATGTGCTGCAAAAGACCGCCGGCGGCACCGTCGGCGTCCTGCTTGCCCAGACGATCTTGGCGTTCTTGCCCAGACCGCCCTCCTAAAACTGTTTCGAACACCACCACGCAACGCCTGGGCGAGGCGAAGTCCTTACTTCGCCATCTGCCCACGCAACTCACCGCCGGGATTCCGGCGGGGCAACGCCCGATTCGAAGAGGGCCGGCCGCCGCCGGTTTACGCCACGCCGCGCCGCAAGCCCGGCTGAGCGATCGAAAGACCCCCGGACATCTGGCGATGGGCATCGCGCAGCGCCGCGATCCCGTCATCGAGGCCGTATTCGGCTTCGCGGACGATCTCGAAGAACCGGACCATCAAGGCAAGGTTCAGCTTGACGCGGGTACTCCCGTCGCGGCTCTTGCGGCGATCGAGCGACAGATGCATCGCCTGCATCCTGGCCTCGGCAGCACTACAGCCGCTGAGCGTCGCGAGTTCGTCATATGTCATCCAGATCTGAGGCATGTCCCTGTCCGCCTTTTGTTGTGGGCCTCAACCTAGATTTCACCTCTAAAAGCAGTATTGATGCGGTGCGGTCTCGCCGCGTTTTCGCGGCAATAGCGTCAACGCAAAGCTAAGACACCGGCGTCTTGGTGGGTGCGAACGGATGGCGCGACCGGGAGCGGCTGTCGAGCCCCTTGGGCAGCTTGTCGGCATTGAGCTTCACGACCTCGCATTTGGCATCGGCTGCCGGTGCATCTTCCTGGCTGTAGATCAGCGTTGCCTCGAACTTCACGTCGGGCGCCTCCTTGGCCCTTCCCGAGCAGGTCGCCATCAGGCCATTGCACACACCCGCGAGATCGACCTCGACCTCATCAGGCCCGAACACGCTCTGCGGGCCATCGGCATGCCGGTTCACGGTCAGGACGGCCGAGAAATACTTCTCATCGACGCGGTACGAACCGCCATAGGTGAAGAAGCTGTCGCGGCCCGAGATCCGGCCCTGGGCCAGATCCACGAGGCCGGTGCCCTGACCGCGGGGGGTCCTGAACCAGGCAGCGTATTTGCCGTCTCTCAGCATGGAAATGTCCCGACGTGAGAATTGATCTGTATTTGCGACCAACTCTCGGGCGCGGCAATGACAGAACGGCCAGCCCTTTGGGCAGGGTTAATGCCGCGAAAATCCAATCCATCGAATTGCCGCCGACGCATCCAGCCGGCGGCGAACGTCAAAACAATTCTATGCCGTCGTCCGCGGCCTCGACCGCTTCGACGCGGCGCGCGGCGGCGATCGACGCAAGGCCCAGCGATTGCAAGAATTCGCGATGGACGTCGCGCTCGCGCTCCATGGTGTAGCGCGCGAAGAGATCGTCGAGCATCGCCTGATCCTGCGCCTCTGGCTGCGGCCGCTGCGCGCCCGCGCTCGCGGTCTCGAGGCGCGCGGCAACCGCAGGCAGGGCCGCGGAGCCCTCGCCCAGCGAGCTCATCAGGCCTTGGGCCGAATTCATCAGGCCTTCGAATTCCGCGCCTTCATCGACGAGCCGGCTCATCAGCTTGCCGAGCCGTTCGTTGCCGGTCTCGATCTCGCGCAGCGCCTGGAGGATCTGCGGTTCGAGGTTGGCGAGCTGGGTGGCATTGCCCTGCACGCGGAGCTCCTTCAGCTCGTTGGCCGACCGCTCGATGCCGTCCAGCACGGGCCTCAGGCGCCCCGCGCCCACTGAGACCTGGTCGGCCGTCGCCTTGAGCTCGTTGGCGATCACGACGAAGGCGCTGCCGCGGCTGCCGAGATGGCTTGCCTTGAGGCCGGCATTCATTCCGATCAGCGTGATGTCGACGGTCGCCTCGGCAAGCCCCGCGATTGCCTGGCGGAATTTTGCCAGTGTGTCCTCGACGATGCCGAGCGCCTCGTCGACGGAACGTCCGGCGCTCTCGCAGGTGGCAATCAGGGTCGAGGCATGCGCCAGCGTCTGCTTGATGCGTGCGAGGAACGACGACGAGCCGCCATCCGCGCTGCCGAACAGCGTGCGGCCATGGCCGACAACGCTGCCAGCATCGTGCAGGATCGCGGTCAGCGCGCGGACGATCTGGCCGATATCGCCGCCGAACTCGCGCTGGGCGTCCCTGAGCAGGGCCGCCTGCAACTGGCAGATCGCGCGCGCGCCGTCGTCGCTGGTATCAGGTTCGGGAACGAGACTTGGCGAAGCTTCCGACGCAAGGCCGAGCCCGTGAGAAACGTGCTCGAGGCGCTGGCGCGTGCTGTCGCCGGCCTGCAGCGAGATGATCGCACTGCCGACCGCCTCGGCGATCTTCTTGGTGCTGGTGCTGGCAAGAACGGCAAGCTGGCTGCTGCTGCGGCGCTGGTCGCGCAATCCACCATAGGCTTGGCCGAGTTCAGCGCTCTCCGCCACCAGCTGATTGCGGTAACGGCTCTCGAACTCCTTCTGCCGGCCGGCAGCCGTGACGACAGCTTCCGACAGGCGCTGCTGGTCTCGTGCGCAGCCCTCGATCGAACCTTGCACGGCCTTGCCGAGATCGTAGGCCTCCTGCGTGAAGGCGAGGAAGCCCTCGCGGTCGCCGTCGAGCGAAGCCGCCTCGATCCGCGCGCTACGCGCGATGATGGTGATCATCCCGATATGCTTGAACAGCGGCTTCAGCAGCGAGGACGCTTCCGCCGTGCTAGTGCCGATGGTCGCAAGCAGCGCGCTCTCGGCCGGCAGCGCCTCTGCCAGCTCGCTGAGCCGCGCGGAGATCTCCTGGAGCGCGGTAGCGGCGCCCTCGATCTCGGCGCCGGAGAGCTCCTCCGACAACGTCGCGAGGCCCTGGTTCAACTCCTTGAAGATGAGATGGCCGCGACCGAGTTCGTGACCGACCTGCGCGAAGACGTCCTCGATCCGCGACGAGACATCCTCGATCGCGGCAGTCGCCTCAGTCAGCGTGTTGGCGGGAATGACGAACATCGCAATCAACCTGCCACCGCAACATGCCCGGCCTGGTACCAGAGCATGATCTCGCGCGGGATATGGTGCAGCGAGACGACTTTCTCGACACCGCCATGGGCGATGGCTTCCTTCGGCATCCCGAACACGACGCAGCTTTCCTCGTCCTGCGCGCGGGTCGAGGCGCCGAGCTTGCGCATCTCCAGCATGCCGCGCGCGCCGTCGTCACCCATACCGGTCATGATCACGCCGAGCGCATTGGCGCCGGCATGCTGGGCTGCCGAACGGAACAGCACGTCGACGGAGGGACGATGCCGCGACACCGGCGGGCCGTCCTTGATGGCGATCTGGTAGCGCAGGCCGATGCGTTGCAGCAGCATGTGACGGGCGCCCGGCGCGATGTAGGCGCAGCCCGGCAGCACCGGCTCGCCGTCCTCGGCCTCCTTGACCCGGATCTGGCAGATACTGTCGAGACGCCTGGCAAAGGCCGCGGTAAAGCCCGCCGGCATGTGCTGGACGATGACGATGGGCGGACAATGCGGCGGCAGCATCTCGAGGACGTCGTTGAGCGCCTCGGTCCCGCCGGTCGATGCGCCGATGCACACGATGCGTTCCGTCGTCGGCCGGACCCTGCCCTGCACCGGCGGCGGGATGATCGCATCGGCGGTCAGCTTCTTCTCGATGGCGCGGCGTTCGGCGCGCGGGCGCACCCGCGCGCGCGCGGCCGACTTCACGGCTTCGCGCAGCCGGGTCGAGCATTCGAGCAGCGCCTGCCGCGTGTCGATCCTCGGCTTCGGCACGATGTCCACGGCGCCCGCCTCGAACGCCTCGAACATCACGTTCGAGCCTTCCTCGGTGAGCGAGGAGCAGATGATCACCGGGATCGGACGCTGCGCCATGATCTTGCGCAGGAACGTCATGCCGTCCATCCGCGGCATCTCGAGATCGAGAATGATGACGTCGGGCAGCTCCTTCTCGAGGCGGCGGGCGGCGACGAAGGGATCGGAGGCAGTCGCCATCACCTCGATGTCGGGATCTTCGGAAAGAATCGTCTGAAGGATTTGGCGCACCGACGCCGAATCGTCCACGATCAGTACGCGAACTTTCTCCCTCGGCATCTGGTGTGGCTCCAATCAGACCTGGAAAATGGTTGGCTGAACTTGCTTCAAATCCGGGACGGAACTGTGAATCATGGATTCCGAATGTCCGACCAGCAGATACCCTCCCGGCCGCAAATGGCTGCAAAGCTGCTGGACGACCTTGCGCTGGGTCGGCTTGTCGAAATAGATCAACACGTTGCGGCAGAAGATGATGTCGACGTCCCGATCCACCGGATAGGACGCATCCATGAGGTTCATCCGCATGAAATGCGTCATACGCCGCAACTCCGGCACCACCCGGACCTCGCCGCGCGACTTGTCCCGCGACGACAGGAAATATCGTTTCACGAAGTACTCTGGCACCGGCGCAAGCACGTCGCGGGTGTAGATCGCGGTCTTGGCGAGGCGGAGAACCGCGGTCGAGATGTCGGTCCCGAGAATGCGGTACTGAAACCGCGAGCCGTTCCGCGTCATGTCGTCGAGCACCATCGCGGTGGTGTAGGCTTCCATGCCGGTGGAGCTCGCCGAGCTCCAGATCTTCAGATTCGCGCTCTGGCGTCCGTGCAGCTTGAGCAGGGCCGGAATCGCGACCTCGCGCATGAAGGTGAAGTGCTGGGGCTCGCGGAAGAAGTCGGTCTTGTTGGTCGTCACCACATCGATCAGATGGGTGAGCTCGGTGTCGAAATGGTCGACCTCGAACAGGTTGTCGACATATTCGTTGAGGTCGGAGAAGTTCAGCGCGCGTACACGCTTGTGCAGCCGCCCCTCCAGCATCAGCCGCTTGCCCTGCGGCAGCTTGATGCCGACCTGGCCCTCGATCAATTCGGCGATGGTCCGGAAGTGACGGTCCGACAGATGGACGGCCGTATCCTGCACGGCGGGCATCATCGCTGCGCGCCCCCGTCCGGGATGGCCGCCGCCTGCACTGAATGTCGGGCCGAACGGGCCATCTTGAGTCCTACGCGTTTACGCAATTGCTGAAGACAGATCGGTCCCCAAAGGGGGGCCGATCCCTCAAAGAAGCTCAGCGCTGGAAATCGGCGTCGCGATCGTCCCCGCCATCGTTCATGTCGAAAGCGAAGCCGCCGCCGCCGGCCACCTTCATGACGCGCGCCGGCTTGGCCTGCGGCTTCTTCGCCGGACGCTCGACGGCGGCCATGGTCGCCGCCTTGGCACGGAGCTGATTGACCGCGCGATCGATCGGGGCAGCCGCCTCGCTCCGTCCCTGCTCGATGCGGAAATAGGCGATGGTGGACTGGAGCTGCTCTGCCTGCGAAGCCAGTTCCTCGGAGGTCGAGGACACCTGTTCGGACGCGCTGGCGTTCTGCTGGCCGACCTTGTCGAGCTGCTGGATCGCCTGGTTGATCTGGGCCGATCCGACGTCCTGCTCGCGGCAGGCGGCGGTGATCTCTTCGACCAATTCTGCCGTCCTCTTGATATCGGGGACGAGCTTGGAAAGCATGGAGCCGGCTTCCTGCGCCACCTTGACGGTGTCGGCAGAGAGCGTGCCGATCTCGGCCGCGGCAGCCTGGCTGCGTTCGGCGAGCTTGCGCACTTCGGAAGCGACCACTGCAAAGCCCTTGCCGTGCTCGCCGGCGCGCGCGGCCTCGACCGCGGCGTTGAGCGCGAGCAGGTCGGTCTGGCGCGCGATCTCCTGCACGATCGTGATCTTCTCGGCGATGGTCTGCATCGCGTTGACGGCGCGCCCCACAGCAGCGCCGCTGGCCTCGGCGTCCTTGGCCGACTGCGCGGCGATCTTCTCGGTCTGGTTGGCGTTGTCGGCGTTCTGCTTCACGTTCGAGGCCATCTCCTCCATCGAAGAAGAGGCCTCCTCGGCGGACGAGGCCTGCTCGGTCGCGCCCTGCGACAGCTGCTCGGCGCTCGCGGAGAGCTCCTGGCTGCCGGCCGAGACGTTCTGCGCCGCGGTCAGCGCCTCCGACACGATCTGCCGGAGCTTCTCCACCATGCGTTCCAGCGCGAGGCCGAGCGTATCCTTGTCCGACAGCGGCTTGGCTTCCACCATCAGATTGCCATGTGCGATCTCGTTGGCCACGGCCGCGGTCGCATTGAGATTGGCGGTCATCGCGTTCAGGGATTTGACCAGATCGCCGATCTCGTCGTTGCTGAAGGTATCGATCTTGTGGCTGAGATCACCGATTGCGACAGCATCCGCCAGATCGACAGCCTTGGCGAGGGACCGGCTGATATTGATCGAGATCCAGACTGCACCAATCGCGGCAACGATCAGCGAGACGACGACCAGGACGATGAGGATCAACTGGGCACGACGGCTGTCTTCATTGGACTGCGCGGCCTGCTCGGCCATCTGCCTCTTCGTATTCGCGACATAGGCTCCCATCGCCTCTGTCGCGTCGGCGACTACCTTGCGCCCGTCCCCCATCGTGCGCTCCGTTGCCTTGATCTTGTCGGTCTTCGCCAGCCTGATCGTCTCTTCCTGATAGGCGTTCATCCTGGCATAGGCACCCGCGAAGTTGTCGAGCAGCTTCTTGCCGCCTTCGCTGGCGAGCGCGTAGACCTCATCCTTGATCTTCGTCGCCTCCTCGCGGAGCTTGGCTGCGTTCGCGGCGAATTCGTCGGCTTCAGCCGGCGTTCCCAGGATTGCGTTTTTTTCCGCCCGGAGCTGCTGCCAGATGATTTTTTCGACTTCGGATGCCTTCTCCATCCGCTTGGCGCGAAGCACCATGGAGTCTGCGGTCGCGGCCATGTCGGACAATTTCATGTAGCTTACGGCGCCCGCTACCATGAACAGAAGGATGACGGCTCCAAAGGCGCTCGCGAGCTTTGCTTTGACGGTGAATCTCATGTCAGTCTCGTTGGTTCGAATGGGGTTGCTTACGCTCGATCACGCTTCACAGAAACTCAGGCGGCGCGGGGCGCATCGGCGCCGACATCGCGTCCCTCGGGAATCTTGTCGTTGGCCATCAGCTTGGCGAGGTCGAAAATGACGACAAACTTCTCGCCCTTGCGGCCGATGCCCGCGGCATAGTCGGATTGCCATGTCCCGCCGACCTCGGGGATGGGCTCGATCGCCTGCTCGTCGATATCGGTGACCTCGAACACGCAATCGGCGACGAAACCGACGCCGACCAGACGATCCTTCATCGGGACGTCGAGGATGATGATGCGCGTGGCCTCGGTCGTCGGGACGCTGGGCAGGCCGAGCTTGATCCGGAGGTCGACGATCGGATAACCGCTGCCGCGCACGTCGATCATGCCGAGCAGGAAGTTCGGCGCATGCGGCAGTCGCGAGATCGGCCGCATGTCGAGAATTTCGCGGACGTTACGGATGCTGATGCCGAACGTCTCGCCGGCGAGCCCGAGCGTCAGATATTGCGAGGTTGCGGCCATGATGCAGTCCAGGGTCAGGTGATTTTCAGATTGCGGTCAGCGTTGGAACTCGGCGTCTCGGTCGTCTTCGCCGTCATGCATGTCGAAGGCGAAGCCGCCGCCGTTTGCGACCTTCATCGCGCGCGCTGGCTTACGAACAGGCACAGGCTTTTTCGCACCGCGATCCGCGGCCGCCATGTGCGCCGCCTTGGCCCGGAGCTGGGTGACGGCACGGTCGATCGGCGCGGGCGCAACGCGCTCGTCGCGACCAGCCGGCTCGATGCGGAAGAACGAGATGGTCGACTGGAGCTGCTCGGCCTGCGAGGCGAGCTCTTCGGAGGTCGAGGACACCTGCTCGGAGGCGCTGGCGTTCTGCTGGCCGACCTTGTCGAGCTGCTGGATCGCCTGGTTGATCTGGGCCGAGCCGACGTCCTGCTCGCGGCAGGCCGCGGTGATCTCCTGAACCAGCTCGGCGGTCTTCTTGATGTCGGGGACGAGCTTGGACAGCATGTCGCCGGCTTCCTGCGCGACCTTCACCGTTTCCGTCGACAGGGTGCCGATGTCGGCCGCCGCCGCCTGGCTGCGTTCGGCGAGCTTGCGTACTTCGGAGGCGACCACTGCAAAACCCTTGCCGTGCTCCCCGGCACGCGCGGCCTCGACCGCGGCGTTGAGGGCGAGCAAGTCGGTCTGGCGCGCGATCTCCTGCACGATCGTGATCTTCTCGGCGATGGTCTGCATCGCCTGGACGGCACGGCCGACAGCGACCCCGCTGGCTTCGGCATCCTGGGCCGATCGCGCGGCGATCTTCTCGGTCTGGTTGGCATTGTCGGCATTCTGCTTCACGTTCGAGGCCATCTCCTCCATCGAGGACGAGGCTTCCTCGGCGGATGAGGCCTGCTCGGTCGCACCCTGCGAGAGCTGCTCGGCGCTGGCGGAGAGCTCCTGGCTGCCGGCGGAGACGTTCTGCGCGGCTGTGAGCGCCTCGGCGACGATCTGGCGGAGCTTTTCAACCATCACGTTCAGCGACTTGATGAGATCCCCGATCTCGTCGTTGCTGGCCGAGGGAATAGTCTGGTTGAGATCGCCGTCAGCCACCGCGCCGGCAAGGCTGACTGCGCGGCCCAGCGAACGGCTGATCGAGATCGAAATCCACAACGCTGCAACGATCGCAACCAGCAGCGAAACACCGAGGAGCGTCATCAGCAGGAATTGCGCCTGGTGTCCTGCTTCCTTCGACTGGACCGCCTGCTCGGCCATCTGTCTCTTGGTGTTCTCGACATAGGCCCCCATCGACTCAAGGGCTTCGTTGACGACCTTGCGGCCTTCATTGGTCGAACGTTCTGTCGCCTTGGCCTTGTCGGTCTTGGCGAGCCGGATCGTCTCTTCCTGATAGATATTCATCTTGGCGTAGGTCACGGCGAAACCGTCGAGCAGTTTCTTGCCGGCTTCGCTCGCCAATGCGTAGACTTCGTCCCGGGTCTTGAGCGCCGCCTCGCGACGCTTGGTGGCGTCGGCAGCGGCCTGCTCAACCTCGCTCTCGTTGCCTATGATGGCGTTCTTTTCCGCACGAAGCTGGAGGAGGATGTCTTTCTCGACCTCGGTCGCCTTTTCCATGCGCTTGGCGCGCAGGACCATGCTGTCAGCCGTGGCCATCATGTCGCCGAGCTTCACGTATGCCACGCCGCCGGCGACCATCGACAGGACAATGACCAGGCCGAATGCGCTGGCAAGCTTTGCCTTGACCGTAAATCTCATCTTCAGCCCCTACCCGATCTCGCCCCGAGACCTCGCTTCAATTCAGGATGCGTTCCATGTTCGGAACGATGACGAACTCTTCACGCCATTTGGCGATGAAACGGATGAACTCCGGCTTCCAGTGCATGCCGACCCGCGGCGTCTGCCGCACGTCGGTCTGCGAGATCTCCGTGACCTCATAGACCTTGTCGGCGGTGACGCCGACCAGCACCGGCTCGCCGTCGAGCTGGAGCTCGATGACGACGATGCGCGTGTCGGCGGAGTCGTCGGGCTGCGGCATGCCGAAGCGGATGCGCAAGTCGGCAAGCGGAATGACGTTGCCGCGCACGTTGATGACGCTCGGAACGAAGGCCCGCGCGCCCGCCACCCTGGTCACCGGAACGGGATCGATGATCTCGCGCACGAGGCCCGCGTCGAGCGCGAACTTCTCCTCGCCGAGCCCGATCATCACGACCTGCATCGCGCCCGTCTGATGCCCGCCCTCCAAACCATCGTTCATCACGCCGCCTCGCTGATGTGCTGCTTCTCGACCTTCGACTGCGCCAGCGCAACGAGCTGCGTCACGTCGAGGATCAGCGCCGCCGTGCCGTCACCCAAAATCGTCGCGCCGGAGAAGATCGTGACGTCGGAGTGCAGCTTGGAGAGCGACTTGATCACGGTCTGGTGGTTGCCGATGATCTGGTCGGCGACGAGACCGACGTGCGTCTCGCCCGTCGAGATGATGATCGTCTTCTGATGCCGGTCGGGCGTACCCTGCGACGACATGATCTCGCGCAGGCGCAGGAACGGGACGAGGTTGCCGCGCACGTTGAGGAAGTTGCGGCCGCGCGAACGCTCGTCCTCGGCCGTCAGCTCGATGCATTCTTCCACCGCCGACAGCGGGATGATGTAGCGGCCTTCGCCGACGCGGATCAGAAGACCTTCGATGATCGCCAGCGTCAGCGGCAGGCGCAGCGTCACCGTGGTGCCCTGGCCCGGCCGGGTCGACAGGTCGATCGTACCGCGCATGTTCTCGATGGTGCGTTTGACCACGTCCATGCCGACGCCGCGGCCCGACAGTGCCGAGATGGTCTGCGCGGTCGAGAAGCCCGGGTGGAACAGGAACTGGTGGATTTCGTGATCGGTCAGCACGGCGCCCGCGGCGATCAGCCCCTGCTCTTCCGCTTTCGCGCGAACGCGCGCGGTGTTGAGGCCGCCGCCATTGTCCTTCACGGTGACGAGCACCTGCGCGCCGGAATGCACGGCCGCGAGCTCGATGCGGCCCTGCTCGGTCTTGCCATTGGCGGAGCGGGTCGCGGTGTCCTCGATGCCGTGGTCGATGGCATTGCGGATCAAGTGCACCAGCGGATCAGCGAGGCACTCGATCATGGTCTTGTCGAGCTCGGTATCCTCGCCCGTGGTGACGAACTCGACCGGCTTCGACAGGTCGCGCGACAGATCATGCACCAGGCGGCGGAAGCGGCCGAACAGCGAGCCGATCGGCACCATGCGCGCGCCCATCGTGGTGTCGCGCAAGGAGGAGGCAAGGCGCTCGATCTCCTCGGCGATCATCTTGATCGAGAGGTCCGAGCCGGACGAGGCGAGCTGGGTCAGCCGCGCCTGGGCGATGACGAGCTCACCAACCCGGTCCATCAACTCGTCGAGACGCTCGGCCTGGACACGGACGGTGGCGATACCGCGATCCTGCTTGGCCTCGAGCTTCGCTTCCGGTCTTGTCTCAGGCTTTGCTTCAGGCTTGACTTCAGGCTTGGGCTCCGCCCTGGCGACGAGCTGCTCGGCGACGGGCTCAACAACCGCCTCGACCGCCGGCGCGGTCATGTCGGCGGGCGGGGCCGGCTCCTCGTCGAGCAGCTGGAACAGCGGTAGCGGCGCGGGCGTCTCGACATGCGCGAGCGGCGACAGCGTCAGCTTCATCTCGTCCGAGACGAACATGAAGACGTCGTCGATCGCATTCTTGTCGCAGGCCGCGTGCAGCTTGACGTCCCATTTCAGATAGCAGTCTTCCGGCTCCATCTCGTCGAGGAACGGGATGCCGTCGGTCACGGGCACGACGAAGCAGGGGCCGAGCTTGCAGAGGTCTTCCAGCAGGTCGAGCGGGTTCGAGCCGTTGCGCAGGATATGGGATTCGAATTCCAGAAAGAGGTGCCAGCCGGCCTGCTTGCTCGCGGCGGGCGCGAGCGGCGGCGCCTCTGCGATCGCGGCGACCGGAGCGGCAGCCTGGTCGGGAAACACGAAGCGCTTGAGGTCGGCGAGGATGGCTTCGCCGATGACGTCGTCGGTCGACTGCGGATCCTCGATCAGCGCTCGGATGTAGTCCTTCGCCGCAAGCGCGACCGAGATCAGCTCCTGCGTCGGCTTGATCTCGCCCTTGCGGACACGATCGAACGCGGTCTCGAATTCATGGGTGAAGGAGGCGACCTTGTCGAAGCCGAACATGGCGCCCGACCCCTTGATCGTATGCAGGGCGCGGAAGGCGGAATCGACCAGCTCGCGGTCGTCGGGACGCTGGCCGAGGTCGAGCAGGGCCCCTTCAAGGACCTCGAACAGCTCGCTGGCTTCCTGGCGAAAGACCTCGGTCGGGTCCATCGCGTTCATGCGCGCACCAGCTTGCCGACGACGGCGAGCAGCTGCTCGGGCTTGAAGGGCTTTGTGATCCAGCCGGTGGCGCCTGCGCTCTTGGCTTCCTGCTTCACCGTGTCATTGGACTCGGTCGTCAGGAACACGATGGGCATGCCGACCGCGCTCGGCAGCTTGCGCAGCGCGCGGATCAGCTCGAGCCCGTTCATGACGGGCATATTGAGGTCGGTGATGACGAGGTCGAGCTTGCCGGCCTGCGCCTTGGCGAGCCCTTGCGCGCCGTCACCGGCCTCGATCACGTTGTGACCGGCCGGCTCGAGCACGACCTTGATCATCTGGCGGATGCTGGGGGAGTCGTCGACCGTGAGAATCGTGGCCATCAGGTGCCATCTTTCTTTTGCGGGAAATGCTGATCGATCATCGCATCGCTGGCAAAGCCGGCGCGGCGAAGGGTGTTACGCAGAGATTGGGAGAATGATGTGAGCACCACCGGGCGGCCCTGGGCCTCGCCCGTCCTGGCGGTCGACAGCAGAAGCTGGATTGAGGTCACGTCGGCCTTGTCGACGCTCGAACAATCGATCTCGAGCCGGTCCTGCCGGCCGAATGCCTCTCGGATCAGGTCATAGACATTGCGGATCGCAGCGATGCTGCAATCCGCGGGCAGCCGTAGGGACCACTTCGGCTCCGTAGCATCAGACGACATTCGTCCCCCAAATTTCCTCGGGATTCGCTGCACGCATTGCGTGAATCCCGCGCGACGACTATTCGCTTTGGAGAGTGTGCAAACCCCTAATGAGACCCTCCGTACAACTACGGGTCACAATCCCTAGAACTTCGCGTATGCATGCAGACGTGCATGGCCAGCACAAATCTCATGCGCTGCGCGCAGTCTCGCGGCAGTTTGCGACGGGTTGGACGTTTGCTCCGCGTTAAATCGCAAAGGCTATTCGTTGCGATCATGCCTCGCCATCCGAACGAGACCGGCCGCCGATGCTGACCCAAGCGCTTCTGGTTGATGACAGTCGCTCCGTCCTCAATTTCCTGAAACGTCATATCGAAGCCGAAGGCATGGTCGAGGCCACGACCTTCCTCGATCCCGTCGAGGCACTGGCTTGTGCGCGCGAACGCGTCTTCGATCTCGTGCTGGTCGACTACGAGATGCCGCATATGGACGGCATCAGCTTCATCCGCGCCTTCCGCACCCTGCCCGGCTTCGCCGACATCCCGATCGCGATGATCACTTCGCGACAGACCGATGACGTCAAGATGGAAGCGCTGCAGGCCGGTGCAACCGATTTCCTGCCCAAGGCGCCCCAGAGCGTCGAGATGACGGTGCGCTTGCGGAATTTGGTGCGGCTTGGTGCAGCCGTACGCAAGCAGAACGACCGCGCCGCCGATCCCGCGAGCGCAGTCGCGGCCGCGACCCGAAAACTCGGCGAGCGCGAGGAAGAGATCATCCTGCGGCTCGCGCTCGCGGTCGAGTATCGCGACAACGACACCGGTGAGCACACGCTGCGGGTCGCCCGCTACAGCCGCATCATCGCCGAGCAGCTCGGCCTGCCGGCCCGGCTCTGCCGTGACATCTATCTCGCCGCGCCGCTGCACGACGTCGGTAAGGTCGCCATCCCCGACAGCATCCTGCTCAAACCCGGCAAGCTGACCGACGACGAGATGGCGGTGATCCGCACCCATGCGACGATCGGCGAGAAGATCCTGGCGGACTCGAGCTGCGAGCTGATCCAGCTCGGTGCGCAAATTGCCGCAGGCCATCACGAGCGCTGGGACGGCGCCGGCTATCCGAACGGCCTCAGGGCAGATGCAATCCCGGTCGCCGCGCGCGTGGTCGCGGTCGCCGACGTCTTCGACGCCCTGACGACGCGGCGGCCATATAAGGAGCCGATGCCGCTGGACGTCGCCCGCAACTATCTGGTCGAGAACCAGGGGCGGCAATTCGATCCGGCCTGCGTCGAGGCCTTCCTGTCGCGCTGGGACGAGGTCGTGGAGATCGCCGCCGGCGGGCAGGCGACGCCCTATCAGAAGACCGGAGCCACGCTCGTTCCTGGTTTGGAGACTGCGGAGCAGAGCTGCCCGGCCGAGGACCGTTTACCCGAGGCCATCCCGGCCACCTGACATTATCCATTCGGCCAAGAGCTTGCCGCGGCTTCGTTTTCTCCGGTCGCCCGGTTGAACCTGTTCCTGCTAGAGTGTCACCAATAATAAAGCGTGATTCTGGTCACACTTGCCTGGGCGTTCCGCTGCTAAGCATCGAACCAGGACGGGGACCGGTCATATATCGGTCGAATTGGATGAGAGCTCCCATGAAACGCCTGATCGGCGCCGCTGTCGGCGCGTTCTGTCTTGCGGCCCCCGCTTTGGCGGAGACCCCGGCCGCGATCGTCGAGGATGTGCAGGGCAAGGTCGACGGCATCGCGTTCATGGACTATGTGGCGCCAGGCAAGATCATCAAGCTCGGGCCCAAGGCCAGCATCACGCTCAGCTACCTCAAATCCTGCCAGCGCGAGACCATCAGCGAAGGCGTCGTCCTGGTCGGCGCCGAGCAGAGCACCGTGCAGCTCGGCGAGGTCAAGCGGGAAAAAGTACCCTGCGATACCAACGCGGCAAAGCTCTCGGAGCGCGAGGCGAACCAGAGCGCAGCAACGACCTTCCGCACCATGCGATCGGACGCCAGGGGCGCCGCGCCGGCCAAGCTGCCGACGCTCTACGGCGTCTCGCCGCTGGTGCAGGCCAAGAGCGGCAGCACGCTGGTGATCGAGCGCACCGACGGCAAGGAGCCCGCGATCAGTGTGCCGCTCAAGAGCGAGATCATGGTCGGCGGCAAGTTCTACGACTTTGCCAAGGCCGGCAAGTCGCTGACCCCGGGCGGCAGCTATCTCGCCATCCTCGGCGCCAAGCGCTACGCGTTTCAGGTCGATGCCGGCGCAACCTCCTCGCCGACGCCGATCGTCGGCCGCCTGCTGCGGCTCGAATAGACGGCCTAGCGACGGGGCGATGCGGCGGATCGGCAGGCGGGACATCGTTGCGGCGATCCTGATTGCGCTCGTTGCGGGCGCCGTCGTCACGTCGCCGCCGCTTCAGACGCTGCAAGGTCTCTCGCTCGACATCCTCACGGCACTGCGCGGCAGGCTCATCGGCGACCGCCGCGATCCCGCGACGTCGCCCGTCGTCGTCGTCGCGATCGATGGCGAGACCTACGACACACCGCCCTTCAAGGGCTCGCCGACACAGACCTGGACGCGCGAGATCGGCCGGGTGCTCGGCAGCATCACCGACGGCGGCGCCAAGGTGATCGGCTTCGACGTCATCTTCAAGAACTCGATCGAGCAATCGGAGATTCCTTTCGGCGATACGTCGTTCGGCGCCCGCCTGAAGGGATTTGACCGGGACTATCTGATCGCCCTGCGGCAGCTCTCCGACAATGGCAAGCTGCTGCTCGGCGAGATTCTGAGCAACGACCATCCGGACGCCCCCTACCCCGCACAACGATTTGCGGTGAAAAATAGCGTGCGCGCCCTCAACGTTCACACCGACCCCGACGATGTGATCCGGCGGATGCCGCTGAGCTTTGCCATCGACGGCAAGCCGGTGCCCACGATGGCCGTCGAGCTCGCCGCGCGCGCACTCGGCGGAAAACCCGAGATGACGCCGTCCGGTGCGAGCGAGTTGTCCGGCTATTCGATCCCAAGCGCGGTGCCGAATACGCTGACGCTCAACTTCCGCGGAATGGGCCGTGACGTTCCGACCTTCTCCTTCGCGGATCTGCGGGCCTGCGTCGAAAAAGGCGACCGCGACTTCTTCCGCCGCGCTTTCGACGGCAAGGTCGTGCTGCTCGGCAGCATCCTCACCTTCGATGATCGCAAACTGACCTCGATGCGACTAGCTGGCGGATATGACGGGACGCCGGGGCCTCGGTGCGCCCTGCCCGCCCCGGCAAACGCCGCGCAGAAGGCCCGCAGCGAGGTCGCCGGTGTCTTCGTGCACGCCACCGTCGTCCGAAACCTGATCGAGCGCGATACGGTGACAGAACTGGGCTTTCCCGCGCGGACCATTCTCACGATCGCATTCGCTGCGGTCATCGCCTGCGCGGCCTGCATGCTTGCGCCGAGCGGAGCACTGACCGTCTGGTTCGTCCTCACCGTCATGTACGCCGCCCTCGCCGTCGGCGCGTTCGTTCACGCACTGGCGCTGCCGTTGACCGAGCCTGCACTCGCGAGCCTTGCCGCGCTCGCGATGATGATCGGCTACCGCTTCGTGCTGGCCGATCGCGACGAGCGCTTTTTGCGCAAGAGCTTCGCCTTCTATCTCGCGCCCGAAGTGATCAACACCATGGTCGCCTCCGGCAAGATGCCCGCGCTCGGCGGCGAAATGCGCAACGTCACCATGTTCTTCTCCGACCTCGCCGGCTTCTCCTCGATCGCGGAGACGATGACGCCGGGCGAGCTGGTGACCCTGATGAACGAATATCTCTCCGCGATGACCGACATCATCGAGAGCCATGGCGGCTATGTCGACAAATATATCGGCGATTCCATCGTCGCCATGTTCGGGGCGCCGGCCGACGATCCCGCCCACGCACGCAACGCCGTCCACGCTGCGCTGAAGTGCCACGAGAAGCTCGCGGAATTGAACGCCAACAGCGCCGCCTTCGCCGGCCGTGGCCTGTCACACCGCATCGGGCTCAACAGCGGCGAGGCCGTGGTCGGCAATATCGGCTCCCATCGCCGCTTCAATTACACCGTGATGAGCGACACCGTGAACGTCGCTTCCCGCCTCGAAGGCGCCAACAAATACTACGGCACCGCGATCATGGCGTCGGAAACGACGATGGCGCAGACCGGCAACAGCTACGCCTGGCGCGAGCTCGACGCGATCAGGGTGATGGGCCGCGGCGAAGCAATCAAGGTGTTCGAGCCGCTGGCCGGGACAGGCGCCGAGAGCGCGGAGCAGGCGAAAGTGGCCACGGTGTATGCGGAAGGACTGGCCTATTGGCGGGCGCGGGATTTTGCCAAGGCCGCTGATGCGTTCGATGGCGTAGCAAAGATCGATCCGGCGTCGGCGCTGTTCGCGAAGCGCGCGAGGGCACTCAGCGCAAATCCGCCACCACCGGACTGGACACCAGTCAATACGCTGGAAGGGAAGTAGCTTCCGCTAGAACGGCAGTCCCACATAATTCTCCGCGAGCAGGCGCTGCGCGGTCTCGGACGAGAGCAGATATTCCAGCTCCGTCTGCTGGAGCCGATCCTCGTAGTCGAGCCGGTCCGGGAAACGGTGCAGCAGCATCGTCATCCACCAGGAGAACCGCTGCGCCTTCCAGATCCGCGCGAGCGCCTTGGCGGAATAGCCCTTGAGCCCGGAATCATCGCCGTTCTGATAATGCGCGAGCATGGCGTGGTAGAGATAGTAGATGTCGGAGGCGGCGCTGTTCAGGCCGCGCGCGCCGGTCGGCGGCACGATGTGGGCGGCGTCGCCGGCGAGGAACAGGCGGCCGTAGCTCATCGGTTCGGCGACGAAGCTGCGCAGCGGCGCGATGCTCTTCTCGATCGACGGTCCCGAGATCAGCCGGCCGGCGACTTCGTCCGGCAGGCGGCGCTTCAGCTCGGTCCAGAACGCATCGTCGCTCCAGTCCTCCACCTTGTCGGTCAACGGCACCTGGATGTAGTAACGGCTCAGCACTTGTGAGCGCAGCGAACAGAGCGCAAAGCCGCGTTCATGCTTCACATAGATCAGCTCGGGCGACACCGGCTTGGTGCGCGACAGTACTCCCAACCAGCCGAACGGATAGACCTTCTCGTATTCGCGCAGCACGTCCTTCGGAATCGATCTGCGGCTGACGCCGTGAAAGCCGTCGGCGCCGACGACGTAATCGCAATCGATGCGGACGATCTCGTCGTTCGCGCGATACGTCACGTACGGCCGGTCTGACGTCAGGTCGTGCGGCGTCACGTCTTCCGCATTGTGCACGACCTTGCCACCGAGCCGGTCACGCGCCTCGTAGAGGTCGCGCGTCAGCTCGGTCTGGCCGTAGACCAGCACCGAATTGCCGCCGGAATGCTTGTGGAGATCGATATGGGACAGCATGCCGTCATGCGCGATCTCGAATCCGTTGTGGATCTCGCCCTCGCGGTCCATCCGCTCGCCGCATTGCGCCTCGCGCATCAGCCTGGCGAAGCCGTGCTCGAGCACACCGGCGCGGATGCGGGCGAGCACATGGTCGCGGCTGTATTTCTCCAGCACGACCGTATCGATGCCCTTCAGATGCAGGAGCTGGGACAGCAGCAGCCCGGACGGTCCACCGCCGATGATGCAGACCTGAACTTTCATTTTTGCGTCCTCCCGTCAGCACTTTTTTGCAGATCCAACGCTGCAAACCGATGGAGGGTTTCGTCTTTGTCTTGTACTATTCGAACATGAGAACCGCAGTTCCCGCAATCCGCGTCTACAACCTCTTCGGCGAGTCCGGCGACCTGCCCGACGTCGTGCATTGCGAGACGATTGCGTCCCGCTCGGTGCTGCACGACTGGACTCTGGCCGTGCACCGTCATGCCCGGCTGCACCAGGTACTGCTGATCGAGCGCGGCGGCGGCGAGGCGACGCTCGACGGCCGCGTGGTGCCGCTCCGGCCGATGCAGATCGTCAACGTGCCGGTCGGCCATGTCCACGGCTTCCGCTTCGTGCCCGATACCCAAGGCTGGGTGCTGACCATCGCCGCGGAAATCCTGGACGAGGTGCTGCTGGCTTCGGAAGGAGTGCGCGGCGCGCTGTCACGATCGGCCGTGGTGCGCGGCACGCCGCAGATCCGCACCACCATGAAGCAGATCTTCGCCGAGCATGCCGCGCGCGATTTCGGCCGCGCGCATGTGCTGCGCGCCTTGTCGGCGGCGATGATCGGGCTGGTGGCCCGCGCGCTCACCGGCGAGAGTGGCGGCAGCGGGACGGCGGAAAGCGGACTGTTCCGCCGCTTCGAGGCGCTGCTGGAACAGCATCATCTGGAACGCTGGAGCGTTGCGGACTATGCCGACGCGCTGTCGATCACGCCGACGCATCTCAATCGCGTGACGCGGGCGGCGACCGGCGACACCGCTTCGCACCTGATCCTCAACCGCCTGATCCGCGAGGCGCGGCGCAATCTCGTCTACACCAATCTGCCGGTCTCGACGATCGCCTATGCGCTCGGCTTCGAGGACCCGGCCTATTTCAGCCGCGTCTACGCCGCCGCCACGGGCGTGTCGCCGCGCACCTTCCGTGCGCAACTCCATGGCGATGAAGGCTGACGCATCGGACCAAAGACCAGGCGTGCCTATGGTCGAAGGCTACAGCCACTTACCTTCGTATATGGAATCCTATCCTTTGGATAGAAGCCCTTTACCTCCGTACAATTGAGCAGGGAGTGCGCGCGCCTTAGCGTGGCTGCATTCGGCGCCCTGGCGCTGGTGGCATGGAACCTCCCTAGCCTTGGCGCAAGACGGCCCCCCCTGTCCGGTCGTCTGCGCCGCTTTTTCAGCAAGCCATCGGCGTCTTCGGTGTTTTCCGGCCGGCATGCTGGACCGGCCCACTTTCGCGCGGAACTGGAGATTTGTGCATAATGCCTTCGATCGAGAAGATCGCACTCTTTATCGATGGCTCCAATCTCTATGCCACCGCCAAGGCGCTCGGTTTCGACATCGATTACAGGCGTCTGCTCGGCGAATTCCAAAGCCGGGGTGCGCTGTTGCGCGCCTTCTACTACACGACCCTCATCGAGGATCAGGAGTATTCGTCAATCCGCCCCTTGATCGATTGGCTCGACTATAACGGATACACCGTCGTCACCAAGCTCGCCAGGGAGTTCACCGACGCTACCACCGGACGCCGCAAGGTGAAGGGCAGAATGGATGTCGACCTCGCTGTAAAAGCGATGGAGCTCGCCGGGCACGTCGATCAGATCGTGTTGTTCTCGGGCGATGGGGATTTTCGTTCGCTGGTGGAAGCCGTGCAACGCCGCGGTGTCCGCGTGACGGTCGTCTCCACACTCTCCACTCAGCCCCCCATGGTCGCCGACGACCTGCGCCGACAGGCGGATGTGTTCATTGATTTGTTAGAGCTGAAACCAAAAGTGGGGCGCGACCCGACCGACCGGCCGGGATCGCGCGAGATGCGTCAGTTACCACAATTCCTCTCGCGAGGAGCGATCAATCGCGGCGACCAGGTGGAGTAATCCAGCGGGACGGCCGCCGACCCCTCACACATCGAAGAACACCGTCTCTTCCGGCCCCTGCAAATTGATCGTGAAGGAGTAAACGACCTTGCCGGCGCGCTCGGTGCGCTTTGCGATCAGCGTTGCGCGCCGGGCCGACTGTTCAATCAGGTTGAGCACCGGGTCGGCGGCGTTCGCAGCCTCTTCATCAGAAAAGTAAAGCCGCGTGTTGAGGCCGATATTGATGCCGCGCGCGACGATCCAGACATTGACGTGCGGCGCGCATTTGCGCCCCATCTTGTCGATGATGGCGCCTGGCTTGATGGTCTCGAAGGTGACGAGGCCGCTGTCGAAATCCGAACCCCCACGGCCCCAGCCGCGGAAATCCTGGTCCGGCGCGCCAGCCGAGCGGTCGGCCGGATGGTTGTAGCGGCCGGCCGCATTGGCCTGCCAGATCTCGAGCAGCACGTCGCGCAGCGGCGAGCCGCTGCCGTCGAGCACCTTGCCTTCCAGCACGATGCGTTCGCCTTGCGTGTTCGGCGTCACCAGCACGTTGGAAAAATTCTTCTCGAAGATGTCGAAGCCGGCCATGGCCGGGATCAAGCCGATATGAACGTAGGGACCGGCGGTCTGCGAGGCGGTTTCCTTGAGATAGTTGAGCGGCTGCGGCATTGCTCAGTTTCCCGCGGTGCGATTTTCAAAATAGGTGGAGCGCTGGCCGCGCAACACGATGTCGAAGCGGTAGGCGAGCGAGTCGAACGGCGTCGAGGCGTTGAGGTCGAGCGGCGCGACGAGACGGTCGAGCGCGTCCTTGTCCGGGATCGTCGTCAGGATCGGGCAAACCGGGATCAGGGGATCGCCCTCGAAATACATCTGCGTGATCAAGCGCTGCGCAAAGCCCGAGCCAAACACCGAGAAGTGGATGTGAGCGGGACGCCAGCTATTGACGTAGTTGCGCCAGGGATAGGGTCCGGGCTTCACGGTGCGGAAGTAGTAATAGCCGGTGTCGTCGGTCAGCGCGCGGCCGCAGCCGCCGAAATTCGGATCGATCGGCGCGAGATAAGTATCCTTCTTGTGCCGGTAGCGGCCGCCGGCATTGGCCTGCCAGAACTCGACCAGCGTATTCGGCACGCCGCGGCCGGTCTCGTCGAGCACGCGGCCGTGGACGATGATGCGCTCGCCGACGGGATCGCCGTCCTTGGCGTAGTTGCGGATCAAATCGTTGTCGAGCGGGCCGAGATCGTTGTGGCCGAACACCGGTCCCGTGATCTCCGAGACCGAATTCTCCAGCGACAGCAGCGCCTGGCGCGGCGAGCGCAGCACCGATGATTTGTAGCCCGGCGCATGCGCCGGCGGATGCATCGCGCGGTCGCGCTGGAAGAAGCCGCCATCGCCGAGCGGCGACGCGAAGGGCTCGGGGCGGTTGAGGCGGGGATCCCGCAAGGCTGGCGCCTGGGCATTCATCGTGTCTCTCCCTGAGGCGCCCGGGGTCCGGGCGCGCGGCTTATCGGGAGATCATGGAACTATCTATCCTCAAGATAAATAGATGGATTATAATCAATTGCATGAAGGAAATCGATCATTTGGCCCTCGACGGCCACGCCCTCGAGCTGTTCCTCGCCGTGCTGGAGGAAGGCTCCGTCACCGCGGCGGCGACGCGGCTCGGCCTGACGCAATCGGCGGTCAGCCACGGATTGAACAAGCTGCGGCGGATCGCGGGCGATCCGCTGTTTGCCAAATCCGGCCGCGGCATCGTCGCCACCGCGCATGCCCAGGCACTGGCGGCGAAGGCGCGCGCGCTGATCGACGAGATGCGCAGCTTTGCCGGCGGCGTCACCTTCGAGCCGACGCAGGCCCAGCTGTCGCTGACGATTGCCGCCAATGATTTCCAGCGCGATTTGCTGCTGCCGCGGTTCTTCGATCACGTCACAGGGCAAGTGAGGAGCCTGAACCTGCGGGTGATCCCCTCACAGTCGCCCTCGCCCGCGATGCTGCGCGAGAACCGCTGCGATCTCCTGATCACGCCGCTACCGCCGTCCGGCGTCGACATCGTGCAGAAGCGCCTGCTGAGCGATCACTACGTCTGCTACTACGATCCCAAGGCGCGCACCGCTCCCGCCGGCCGCAGCGCCTATCTCGCGGCGCGCCACATCACCGTGGTCTACACCGACAATGAGCGGCTCGACTTCGACCGCCGGTTGGCAGCCAACGGCTTCCATCGTGACATCGCCATCTCGGTGCCGAGCTTTTCCGGCGTGCCGTCCTTCCTGCGCGGCTCGCAAATGCTGGCGAGCATGCCGAGCCTGCTTGCGTCCGGCGTGATGCGCAGTTTCGCGCAAACGCGAATACCGCTGGCCTCGCGCACGCGCGCACTGGCCGAGCTGCCGATGTTCATGGTCTGGCACCAGCGCTACCAGAAAGACCCGGCTCATCGCTGGCTCAGAAACCAGCTCGAAACCGTGGCGGCGACGGCCGCGGGAGGATGACCAACCGGTTGCGTCCGATCGGCCACATCCGAATCCGGAAATGATGATCAAACGCGGTGGCCGACCGAGCTCAACCGAACGGTTGATGCGAGGCCCGCGATTTCGCGCCAAGATTCCGCTCACTAGGCCGTTCGACGCGATGTAGGGGCACGAAGTCGCCAGATCACGCGATCCTTGAGCCGCTCCTGCGAGCGGGCTCTGATCACACGATCGATAGAACGCCAGGACGGGCGTCCGGAGAATTTTCATGCGGCCAAGCGTGTGCCTTCTGACTGCCTACGACTCCGTTCAGCAGCCGCTCGCCGCCCTCACCGTTCCCCGCATGCTGGCATTCGCCGAGGCGCATGGCTATGAAAAGCGCGTCATTCATGGAGACAATTGGAAACGTCCGCGCGGATGGCTGAAGATCGAAGTGATCCGGGCCGCGCTTGAAGACAATTTCGACTTCGTGCTCTGGATGGACGTCGACGCCATCGTGCTTCGCAACGACGTCGATGTCAGGACAGTGGCAGTCGACGACGCTCATCTGCATATGGCCTGGCACGGTCCGGATACAGCCCAGATCCTGGCCGCGGATTTCGTTCCGCATTACAATTCGGGCGTCATGCTGATCCGCGTGCGCGACTGGTCGCGCGAATTTTTCAGGCGAGTCTGGGAGGCCGACGAATTCCCGCATCCCTGGTTCGACCAAGCCACCATTCTCCACCTTCTCGGTCACGATGAATGCGTGGGGCTCGGACCCGATCGTCCCGACGAGCCGAACCGATCCGGTATCGCGCGTCTCGACACTGCCTGGAATTCGATACCCGGCCTCGCCACCGTCCCCGACCCGATCGTTCATCACTATGCCGGGATCGGCAATCCATCGACACGGCTCAAGATGGTCGAGGCGGATGCCATGACCGCGCCTTTGCGCGAACGGCTGGACGCGCCTTTGCGCCAGGCGTTCGCCCGCCAGTTCAGCCTGTGGCGGGAAGACGCGGTGATGCGCGACTGGGTCACGGCGGAGCGCGATTCGGCTCTGACGGCGCTTCAGTCCGTTGCCGCCGAACGGCAGGGATTTTTGGTGGAAAGGGACGACGCGCGGGCGCAACTGGCAGCGGTCCGAAGCTCCACCTCCTGGAGACTGACGGCGCCGCTGCGCCGGACCAAGGAATTGTTTTACCGCCCCTGACGTGACCCGCCCCATGCCCGGTGCCCGGCGGTGGCCTGCCCCTCCCGAAACCCACTGGTTGCGCGAGGGCCATCACGCTAAAATCCCTGCATGACAGTGACCGATATTGCGAGCCGGACCTACAATCACAGCTGGCGGCTGGATCCCATCATCCGCAGCCTGCTGGATACCGACTTCTACAAGCTATTGATGTTGCAGATGATTCGGGAGGATTACCCGAATCAACAGGTGACCTTCTCGGTCATCAACCGCTCGCGCCATGTGCGGCTCGCCGAGATCATCGACGAGGGCGAGCTGCGCGCCCAGCTCGACCACGCTCGCACCATCCGCTTCGGCAAGAAGGAGCTGATCTGGCTGGCCGGTAACACCTTCTACGGCAAGACGCATATGTTCTCGGCGGATTTCATCCGCTGGCTGGCCGAATTCCGCCTGCCCGAATACGAGCTGCGCAAGGTCGAAGGCCAATACGAGCTGCATTTCCACGGTCCCTGGACGCACACCACGATGTGGGAGATTCCGGCGCTCGCCATTCTCAACGAATTGCGCTCGCGCGCCGCGATGAAGGGCCGCGGCCGCTTCGAGCTCGACGTGCTCTATGCCCGCGCCAAGGCCAAGCTGTGGACCAAGGTGGAGCGGCTGCGCCAGCTCGAGAATTTACGGCTCTCCGACTTCGGCACGCGCCGCCGCCACGGCTTCCTGTGGCAGCGCTGGTGCGTCGAGGCCGTGAAGGAAGGCCTGGGCCCGTCCTTCATCGGCACCTCCAACGTGCTGCTCGCGATGGACAACGACCTCGAAGCCATCGGCACCAATGCGCATGAGCTGCCGATGGTCGCGGCTGCGCTCGCCAGGGACGACGAGGAATTGCGCTGGGCGCCCTATCGCATCCTCGACCAGTGGCGCCAGACCTATGGCGGTAACCTCCTGATCGCGCTACCCGACGCCTTCGGTACCAAGGCATTCCTGCGCGATGCGCCGGAATGGGTCGCCGACTGGACGGGCTTCCGCCCCGACAGCGCGCCGCCGGTGCAGGCCGGCGAGGAGATCGTCGCCTGGTGGCAGAAGAAGGGGCGCAACCCCAAGGACAAGCTGCTCGTGTTCTCCGACGCGATGGACGTCGGCTCGATCGAGGAGACGTATCACCACTTCACCGGCCGGGTGCGACTCTCCTTCGGCTGGGGCACCAACCTCACCAATGATTTCGTCGGCTGTACGCCGGACGGCTCGCTCAATCTCGATCCGATCTCGCTGGTCTGCAAGGTGTCGTCGGTCGACGGACATCCGGCCGTCAAGCTCTCCGACAATCCGGAGAAAGCGACCGGTCTTGCCTCGGAGATCGAGCGTTATTTGCGCGTGTTCGGCGACGCCGGCCGCGTCCGCAAGCCGGTGCTGGTCTAGCGGGCAGCCGATTTCTCTTAATCGGGTAAACCGCGCAGCACGAATTCGAGACATCGATTCGCGGATAGCGCGTCAGTTCCGATTCGACGGCATTTGCAACGATCTGCGGGCATCCGCTTCACAACGCTTTCACCCTGCGACGCAGTCTCCCTGCATTTTGAGGTCGAGTTAAGCAGCGTTCACGCTCAATCCGAGTTATGAGCGGAACGCTCCGCTGGGGGTCGTTGAGCGACTTGGGGAACGCAAAGTGTTTCGCAGAACCGCAACGTTGACGAAGGGACGCAACTTCCTTCACGTCATCAAGCTCGTCTCGCCTTTCGTGATGGTCGTCCTGCTGCAAGCGGCGATCGCGGGATTCAGCCTCGAAGTGATGTCCTCGGTCCGAGCCTATGTCGCGGGCGAGGCGATGTGGTCGCGCTCGCAGAAGAATGCCGTTTATTTCCTCAATCTCCATCTGCATTCGGGCGAAGCGAGCCAGTTCGCGCAATACCAGACCTCGCTCGCCGTCCCCATCGGCGACGAATATGCGAGATGGGCGCTCGAACGCGATCCGATCGACATCGAGACCGCTCGCATCGGCTTCCTGCAAGGCGGCAACCATCCCGATGACGTCCCGGGATTGATCTGGCTGTTCCGCCACTTCAACCAGGTCAGCTTCCTCCGCGAGGCGATCCGGGAGTGGGCAGCCACCGATCCCATGCTGCTCGAGCTCAGCGTCTTCGGCGAAGTCATTCGCGATGAGCTGAAGAGCGGTCCTATTCGGGACAGCGCTCGCCTGCAATTCCTGTCGACGCGACTGTCGGAGCTGAACGGGCAGTTCACGGGACATGCCGAGCGGTTCTCGACCGTCCTCGGCGAGGGCTCTCGCGCCATCAAGCTGACGCTGACCAGCATCAACATCGTCACCGCCGTGACACTGATCCTGCTCCTGATCTGGCACACGCGACGACTGGTGCTGCAACGACAGGCGTTCGAGGATGCGCTGCATGCCGAGAAGGAGCGCCTGGCGTACCAGGCGTCGCACGACTGGTTGACTGGCCTTGCAAACCGGCGTGCCTTCGAAGCGCGCCTGCAACGCGAGTTGGACAGCGCCGCAGGCGGTGCAGTGAGCCTGATCTTGCTCGACCTCGACCAGTTCAAGAGCGTCAACGACACGTGCGGCCATCTCGCAGGCGACCGCCTGCTCTGTCAGATCGCGCAGCTGTTGCAGCAGGACCGGCGACCGCATGACCTCGTCACCCGGCTCGGCGGCGACGAATTCTGCCTGATCCTGCCGCAGTGCCCGCCCTCGAAAGCCGTCGATATCGCCGAACGGTTGCGACGGTCGCTCGAACTGTTCAACTTCGTCTGGGACGATCGTTGCTTTGCGGTGACCGCCAGCATCGGCGTTGCCTGCATCGCAGACGGCAGGACCACGCTCGAGGACGCGATGCGGCGTGCGGACGCAGCCTGCTATCGCGCCAAGGACAAGGGACGCAACCGCGTTCAGGTCGACAACGGCAGACCGGACGTCGTCGTCGTCGCGGCCAGGCCGCGCGAAGCCGCGCGCGCATAGGAGCGCCCGCGCTTTACCGCACCGGCACGATCCCAAGACCCGCGAGATGCACGTCGACGAACTGCTCCACCTGCTGGCGCAGCATCTGGGGTGGCACGGCGACCATGCGCTCCTCGAGGCCGAGCGAGATGATCCCATGCACGGCAGAAAACAGGGTACGTGACAGCAGCGCGATCTTCACGTCATCCGCGTCCGGGAGCAGCCGTACCAGGGGTGGATGCATCAGCGCGAAGGCGTTCATCACCATCTGAAGGATGTCGTCGGGATAAGGACGGTCGTCCTCCATCCGGTGCTCGAACAGCGAGCGCAGCAGATTGGCGTTCGCGGCGAAGAAGTCGAGATAGGTCGCAGCCAGCCCATAGAGCTGGCGAACGGGATCCTCGGCCGGAACCCGACCAAGCTGCACCGTCAGTGCCTGAACCGTCTCCCGATTGACCGTCAGGATCACCCCGTCGAAGTCGCCGAACTCATTATAGACACTGCCGACCGAGCAGCCGGCAGCCTCCGCGACATCTCGAACCTTCAACGATCTCAAACCCTTAGTTGCGATAATGCCGCGCGCGATCTCCAGGATCTGGAGGCGCCGCCGATTTTTTTTCTGGTCCCGCAACGATTCTTCTTGAACATTGTTCATTTTAAAGCTACCAACGTGAACATTGTTCAACTTAACCCGGAGACCTGCAAAATGCAAACCCTTGCTGTTGATATCGCCACCACTTTCGTCGACGACGCTACAGCCCTCGTGAGTGGATTTGGCCGCGCCCTGCTGCGGTTCGTCATGCGCCCGGTCGATCGCATCGCAAATGCCTGCGACATTGCCGGCGTGCTCGCCGAACGCCGCGCGACCTTCCGGATGTGGCGGGCCAACCGTGCCCGTAGCCGTCACGAAGGCCGCCGGTTCAGCCTGCTCCGCCGCCTCTCGCCCTTTCGCCACCTGGCCCATCTCACCTGAGGCGGGCGCAGCCGGCACGTTCCGGTCGGCTCGAATGCAAGATCCGGTTGCAAGGAAGGAATTACCATGTCCCGACATACGCAGCCGATCCCGCGACCTTCGGTAATGCGGTTCAGCTTTTCCTCACCGCCCGGGGCGATATCCCGATAGGCGCGGCACTTCCGCCCGAACCGCGGCCACGACCAGATATTTGCGAACCTAACGAGACCACTTGGAGACCAACAAGATCGGAAGGACCGAGGGGACAGAGCAGGCCGGCGACCGTCGTCATCGTGCAATCGTTCGCCCCATACCCTTCCGGTCGTGACGTTTCACCGACAGTTTAACAACCTCAGACTGCCTTTCCAAAACAGGACTCGTCATGATCAAGGATTTGATGTCGTCACGCCGCTTTGCGCCGCTGTTCTGGGCGCAGTTCTTCTCGGCGCTCAATGACAACGTGCTCAAGAACGCACTCGTCATCATCCTGCTTTACAGCGCCGCGACCGGCCATGGCGATGCCCTGGTGACGGTGGCAGGCGCCGTCTTCATATTCCCCTATTTCATCCTGTCCGGGCTCGGCGGCCAGCTCGCCGACAAATACGTCAAATCCGTCGTCGCAAGGCGGCTCAAATTCGCCGAGATCTTCGCCGCGGCGTTTGCAGCCGCCGGCTTCTTCCTGCACTCGGTGCCGCTGCTGTTCGCAGCGCTGGCGCTGTTCGGCATCATCGCCGCTCTGTTCGGACCCGTGAAATATTCCATGCTGCCGGACCAGCTCGAGCTCGGTGAGCTCGCGACCGGCAACGCGCTGGTCGAAGGCGCGACCTTCATGGCCATCCTGCTCGGCACCGTCGCCGGCGGCCAGTTCGTGGCCGGCTCCGCGCATATGGGCTGGGTCGCATCGGCCGTGGTCGTGCTGGCCCTGCTGTCCTGGGCCTTTGCCTCCCGCATCCCGCAAACAACGCCTTCCGCACCCGAATTGCCCGTCGATGCCAATCCCTGGACCTCGACGCTCGGCCTGCTCAAGACGTTGCACGCCGACCACCGTCTGTGGGACGGCACCGTGATCGTCTCCTGGTTCTGGCTGGTCGGCGCCATCGTGCTGTCGTTGCTGCCGGCGCTGGTCAAGGACGTCGTCGGGGGCACCGAGGGCGTGGTGACGCTGTGTCTTGCGACCTTCGCGATCGGCATTGCCATCGGTTCGCTGTTCGCCGCCAGCCTGAGCCACGTTCGCCCGAACCTCGCACTGGTGCCGATCGGCGCCATCATCATGGGCTTTGCCGGCCTCGACCTCGCCTGGGCCATTGCTGTGACCAGCAAGGGCCAGGACATCGCCGCGGTCGACTTCGCAACGTCGTTCGCCGGCCTGCGCATGCTGGTCGACTTCGTCGCCTTCGCCTTCGGCGGCGGCCTGTTCGTCGTTCCCTCTTTCGCCGCCGTCCAGGCCTGGTCGGCAGCGTCCGAACGCGCCCGCATCATCGCCGCCGGCAACGTGCTGCAGGCCGCCTTCATGGTGGTCGGCTCGCTGTTCGTCGCGCTGTTGCAGGCGGCTGGCCTTCATGTCGGCTGGATCTTCTTCGGCCTCGGTCTCGCCAGCTTCGGCGCGGTCTGGTTCGTGCTGACCAAATGGGGCAAGGAAGGCGTGCGCGATTTCGGCGCGCTGCTGTTCCGCGCAATGTTCCGCACCGAGGTGCGCGGGCTCGAGAATCTGCCGCCTCCGGGCACGCGCATGCTGATCGCCCCCAACCATGTCAGCCTGATCGACGGCCCGCTGCTGCACGCCGTGCTGCCGATCGACGCGAGCTTCGCGGTGGATACCGGCATCGCCAAGGCCTGGTGGGCCAAGCCGTTCCTGCGCGTGGTCAAGCACTACACCATGGACCCGACCAAGCCGCTGGCCGCGCGCGACCTGATCAAGCTCGTCGCCGCCGGCGAACCTGTCGTCATCTTCCCGGAAGGACGCATCACCGTCTCGGGCTCATTGATGAAGGTCTATGACGGCACCGCGATGATCGCAGACAAGGCCGACGCCGTGGTCGTGCCGGTCCGCATCGAAGGCGCGCAACGCTCGCATCTCAGTTACCTCAACTCTAGCCAGATCAAGCGCACGTGGTTTCCCAGGGTAACGGTCACGATCCTGCCGCCGGTCAAGCTACCGATCGATCCGGCCCTGAAGGGCAAGGCGCGCCGCAATGCCGCCGGCGCCGCGCTCCAGGACGTCATGATCGACGCTCTGGTGAAGAACGCCATGCTCGATCACTCGCTGTTCGAAGCGCTCGGACACGCCTATCGCGACCGCGACACCGGCAAGGTCATCATCGAGGACGCGCTCGGCACCAAGCTGACCTATCGCAAGCTGATCTTGGGCTCGCAGGTCTTGAGCCGCAAGCTCGAGACCGGAACCTCCGTCGGCGAGAATGTCGGCGTGCTGCTGCCGAACTCTGCGGGCGTCGCCGTCGTCTTCATGGCGCTGCAAAGCATCGGCCGGGTGCCGGCGATGCTCAACTTCTCCGCCGGTCCGGTCAACGTCCTCGCCGCCATGAAGGCTGCACAGGTCAAGACCGTGCTGACCTCGAAAGCCTTCATCGAGAAGGGCAAGCTCGACAAGCTGATGGCCGCGATCTCCGCGGAGGCGCGTGTCGTCTACCTGGAAGACGTCCGCGCCTCGATCGGCACGGCCGACAAGATCAAGGGTCTGCTCGCCGGCACCGCGCCGCGCGTGTCCCGCCAGGCCAACGATCCGGCCGTGGTGCTGTTCACCTCCGGCTCGGAAGGCACGCCCAAGGGCGTGGTGCTGTCCCATCGCAATATCCTCGCCAACGCGGCGCAGGCGCTGGCGCGGGTCGACGCCAACGCCAACGACAAGGTGTTCAACGTCCTGCCGGTGTTCCACTCGTTTGGCCTGACCGGCGGAATGATGATGCCGATGCTCGCGGGCATTCCGATCTACATGTACCCCTCGCCGCTGCACTATCGGATCGTGCCGGAGCTGATCTACCAGACCGGCGCCACGATCCTGTTCGGCACCGACACGTTCCTCACCGGCTATGCGCGCTCCGCGCATGCCTACGACTTCCGCACCCTGCGCCTGGTGATCGCCGGCGCCGAGGCGGTCAAGGACCGCACCAGGCAGGTGTTCATGGAGCGCTACGGCATCCGCATCCTCGAGGGCTATGGCGTCACCGAGACCGCGCCGGTGCTGGCGATGAACACGCCGATGGCCAACCGCCCCGGCACCGTCGGCCGCCTCTCGCCGCTGATGGAAAGCCGGCTCGATCCGGTCCCCGGCATCGAGGAAGGTGGACGCCTCTCGGTGCGCGGACCCAACGTGATGCTTGGTTACTTGCGGGCCGAAAATCCCGGCGTGCTCGAACCGCTTGCCGAGGGCTGGCACGACACCGGCGACATCGTGGCGATCGACCCGGCCGGCTTCATCACCATCAAGGGCCGCGCCAAGCGCTTTGCCAAGATCGCGGGCGAAATGGTCTCGCTGTCGGCGGTCGAGAGCATCGCGACGACGCTGTGGCCGCAGGCCGCATCGGTCGCTGTGTCGATCCCGGACCAGCGCAAGGGCGAGCGCATCGTACTGCTGACGACGGAAAAGACCGCCGAGCGCAGCGCGATGCAGGCCCAGGCCAAGGCAATCGGCGCGTCCGAACTCACCGTGCCCGCGGCCATCATGGTGGTCGACAAGGTGCCGCTGCTCGGCACTGGCAAGACCGACTACGTCACCGCAACGACGATGGCCCGCGAACAGGCGTCCTCGCCGGAGCGCGAGGTTGCGTAAGAGAGATGTCCGAGGCGCCTGATATGGGCGGCGCGCGATGCCCCGGAGTGGTTCTGCTCCATGGCATCGCGCGCACCTCGGCATCCCTGAAACGCCTTGAGCGGGCGCTCCAGGCGACTGGGTTCGCGACGCTCAACATCGACTATGCGAGCCGCAAGAAGCCGATCGCAGCGCTTGCGGACGACATCCATCCAGAGGTCGCCCGCTTCGCCGAACGCGAGGCGCCGTTGTACTTCGTCGCGCATTCGATGGGCGGTCTCGTGACGCGGACCTATATCGCAAAATACCGGCCGGCCCGGCTTGCCGGTGTCGTGATGCTGGGCACGCCGAACAGCGGCAGCGAGGTCGCCGATCTCCTCAGCGGATCTCGTCTCTACCGCGCATTCTACGGACCGGCCGGACTCGAGCTCACGACTGAAGCCCGGCCGCATGCCCTTCCCGCCGTGGATTATCCCGTTGGCGTCATCGCGGGAAACCGATTCATCGATCCCGTCGCCGGTCTCCTCGTTCTGCCGAAACCGAACGACGGGCGGGTGTCGCTGCAGAGCGCGATGCTGGCCGGCATGGCCGACCATATCGTCGTGAAGACGTCCCATACCGGACTTCCGCGTCACGCCGTCGCGATCGAACAGACCATCGCCTTCCTGCGCAACGGCTGCTTCCGCACCGCGCCTGTCACTTGAGCAGGAGATAGCGGACCGGATTATCGTCGTACTGACCCGCTCCGCACTCCAGCACGGTGGACAGGAGATTTGCAGCGATCAAGAACGCGAAGATCGCGAACACCGCGTTCGGCGCCGGCCCGCTCATGGGCATATCCCCGTCTCGCTTGCCAGCCACATCCTTCAGGACGAAGACGAGTGCGACATAGCAGACGATGCCGACCGCCGCGATCAGCGCCCAGGTGTAGAAATGCAAGCCGAACAGCGCCGAGCCGTATCCGGGATCACCGGGCGCAAGATGCAGCGACACCTGCCGGAGCGAGATGAAGCCGGTGACGAGGCTGGCCACCAGGATCATCGCATAGTGCGAGGGACGCTCGCCGAAACGCATGTTAAACAGGAACCCCATGCCGACGGCAATGAACCCGACACGCTGCAACAGGCAAAGCGGACAAGGGAGCTCGCCGATTACGAGTTGATAGAAGAATGCGACCGTCAGGACCGAGGAAATCCCGAGCAACCCCAGCATGTTCAGGATCGCCCCGACCGGTCGCTGCTGGTTCATCCCTGCAATGCTCATCGCGACACCGTCAGAACGAGAATTTCAGCGGATCGGTCGCGTGGTGGAAGAACCAGGCGACGGTGACGACGATCGTTGCGCTCCAGAGCGCATAGCTCAGTCCCGCGCGCGAAAACCAGACGCAAGCGCAGCCTGCGAGCGCCAGCAGAAAAGGCAGAAACATGTACATGAGCGCGGGCTCCCCGGGCGATTCGCGCACCGCGCGAACGGCCCAAGAAATACGTCAGCCCTGCATGCTCCTCAAGAGCCGGCTTCGCTGCGCCGCTCCTGCGCGTAACGCACCAGCGCCGCGAAGCGAAAGATGCCGTGCACGAACTTGCCGTAGGGCATGGTGATGAACAGCGCGAACACCGCGCCGAGATGCAGCGCCAGCAGCGGCCCCATTGCAGCGGTCTCGCGCAGGATGAGAAGCAGCATGCCGGTGAGCCCGGTCAGAAACAGCATGGCGATGAAGCCGACGTCCATGCCGTAGCGGCTCTCGTCGAGCAGCGCCGGATCACGGCGCATCTTCGCGGCGAACAGCCCGATGGGACCGACGATCAGGCCGATGCCGCCGAGCGTGCCGAGCACCACCGGCAGATCCCACCACGGATACGGCGCCTCGCGTCCGAGGAGATAGTGATACAGCGTAGCGACGGAGGTCGCCGCGAAGCACAGCAGGAAGCCGTAGAAGGTCAGGTGGTGGAACAGTTTGCGCCGGTCGGTCGGCTTGTCGTCCTCATTGTAGCAGCCGACGCCGCCGCCATGGAGATAGCGCAACTCGCCGGCATCGCGGATCGCCTGAAAGATCGAGCCGCCGTCAGCGCGCCCACCGATCGGCGCGCCGATGTCGCGCCAGAACGCGCGTACGCTCATGACGAGCGCGAAGATCGCATAGAGAAACGCGGCGCTGAACAATGCGGCCATCGCGTTGTGCGGCATCAGCTTGTAGAACGCGCCGGGCCCGGTATGCACGCCGAACAGCACATTGCGGTCGTTCAAGGCCGCAAAGCCGAGAATGAAGGCGGCCATGCTGAGTGCGGCGACGATGCTGATGACGAGCCCGTTGCGTGCGAAGGCGCCCGACAACGCCTGCGGCCAGGCATAGGCCGCGTAGGACTCGGCGCGCGCAACCGCCAGCGTCTTGGGGACATTGACGTTGAATTCGTGCGGCGGCGAGAATTGGCAGTCGACGTAGCAGGCACCGCAGGAATGGCAGAGATTGGCGAGATAATTGAGATCGCCGTCGGAGAAGGCGCGCCGCATCTCCATCGCCGGAAACACCGCGCACAGCCCCTCGCAGTAGCGGCAGGAATTGCACACCGTCATCAGGCGGTCGGCTTCGTCCAGGATTCGGGTCCCGTGCATGGCTCTACTTCGTCAAGCCTTTGCCCTCGAGCCATTTCTGGATCAGGGCTGCGACCTCGAGGTTGTTCTTGTCCATCATCACCATGTGCGAATTGCCCTTGATGCCGGCCTGCGGGAGATCGACAACGTCGACGCTGCCGCCGGCCGCCCTGATGGCGTCGGCAAAGGCGATGCCGTTGGCGCGGATCTTCGGCCAGCGCGCATCGCGCTCGATATAGTCGCCGTAGATGATGAGGGTCGGGATGTTCTTCAGCACATCCGCCTTGGCGGGATCGCCGAGGCCGGCCGGCTCGATCGCGATCAGCGCCTTGACCTTGTCGGGCCGGGCCTGCGCGACCTTGAAGCCGAAGCTGCCGGCCTGGCTGTGGAACAGGATCACCGAGGGGCCGACGCGGTCGATCTCGGCGATATAGGCGGCGACGGTCGCATCATCCGTCGTGGTCCAGCGCGGGACGTTCTGCTTGACGAAATTCTCGTAGCCCTCGACCGGAAACTGGTTGCCCGGCAACAATTTTCGCTTGGCGGGATCGGGATCGTAGGAGTTCGGCCCATCGCCAATGCGAAAGCGCTCGAACGGATTGGCCGTGGTGAGGAAGACCGGCTCGCTCTTGAAGATATCGGGGTATTGCGCCCAGCCTGCGCGTCCACGCTCCACCGCGTCGGAATTGTAGACCGCCCAGCCCTTGCGCAGGAAATAATTCAGCCAGCCTTCGCGCCCGTCGGGCGTGGTCTCGTAGGTGACGCCGGTCAGCCCGCCGCCATGCCACATCAACAGCGGATAGGCGCCCTTCTCATTCGTCGGCAGGAAATACTGCACATACATCTGCTCGACCTGATAGGTGCCGTTGGGATCGACCTTGGCCGGCACGCCGCCTGGCGTGAACACGACCTCCTTCACCGGCTTGCCGGAGATTTCGACGAGACGCCCGCCGACATGGAACGAGCCCATGTCGCGCAGGGTGATCGGCTCGGCGGCGCGGGCGTTGCCGACCATCAGCAGCGCGATGATCGAGACAATGGCAATGCGTGACATGGCTCCTCCTTACGTCTTTTCTTCATTCTAGTTCTTCGCATGGCGCGCCGCTTCCCGCCCTGCGATCCGGCCGAACACACTGCCGATGGTCATGCCCATGCCGGCGGCATACCCCTTGCCCAGCACGTTGCCGGCCATGATCTCGCCGGCCGCGAACATGTTGGCCGACGGCTTGCCGTCCGCCATCAGCATCCGCGCCTCCTTGGTTACCCGCGTGCCGAGATAGGTGAAGGTGATGCCGGGCCGCACCGGATAGGCGAGATAGGGCGGCGTCTCGATTTTGCGCGCCCAGTGCGTCTTTTGCGGCGTGATGCCTTCGGTGCGACAATCGTCCAGGATGGTGTGGTCGAACGTGCCGGGCCGCACGGCCGCGTTGAATTCAGTGATGGTCTTTTCCAGCGCGGCCGGATCGAGCTCGAGCTTACTGGCGAGTTCGGCAATTGTCTGCCCGGCGATCGGCGGGAACAGCGTCGGCATGAAGCTGGTGACGACGGTGGAATCGAAGATGATGTAGGCGATCTGGTCGGGTTGCGCGGCAACGAGCCGACCCCAGATCGCGTAGCGCTTCGGCCAGATGTCCTCGCCTTCGTCATAGAAACGCTGCGAATGCTTGTTGACGACGATCCCGAACACCACCGAGTCATGACGCGTGATGATGCCACCGTCGAATTTCGGCGCCCGGGCGTCGATCGCGACTGCGTGACACTGGGTGGGATCGCCGACCTCCTGCACGCCCTTGTCGAGCAGCATCTTCAGGATCGAGCCCCGATTATAGGGCGTGCCGCGGATCAGGAAATTGTCGGCGGCCTCGCCCCAATATTGCTTCAGCCATTCGATGTTGGCCTCAAAGCCGCCGGCCGCGGCAACCAGCGAGGTCGCGCGGATCTCGGTCTCGCCCCTGACCGGCCGCTTGAGGCGGGCCGCGAGGAACATGCCGTCCTCGATCACGAGGTCGGTCACTTCGGCGTCGTATTCGACTTCGACGCCGAGCCGCTCGGCGGTGAGATAGAGCGCATTCAGCATGGCCCGCCCGCCACCGAGGAAGAAGGAGTTGGTGCGGCCGAGACTCAGCGTGCCACCGAGCGAGGGTTGCCAGCGCACGCCCTGCTCCACGATCCAGTTCAGGATGTCCTTGGACTCGCGGATCATGTGGCGCGCGAGCACCTCATCGGTCCTTCCGCCGGTGACGCGCAGCAGATCCTCCCAGAACTCCTCCTCAGTGTAGGGACCTGTCAGGATCTCGGTCGCCGCATCATGGGCGCAGCGCATGTTGCGGGTGTGGCGGGTGTTGCCGCCACGATAGAACTTTGGCGCGCCCTCCAGCACGAGCACCGAGGCACCGCCACGCCGTGCCGCGATCGCCGCGCACAGCGCCGCATTGCCGCCGCCAATCACCAGCACGTCGTATTTGCTGCTCATGCCGTCTGCCTGATGCAACGAAGTTAGAGACATTCTGCCAGCCGGCAGCTCGGTCAACCCGATCCGTCATTGCGTACTTTTGTATACAAAGATATACAGACATCAAGTCGCATCTCTGCATGGGCAGAATGCGCCTCGAGGGACCATGGCCAGACGCGCGGCAAAGGCAGGCGGATCGATCGCACGCAGCTCGGGCGTCGCGCTCGGCGAAGCCGTGTTCCGCTCGCTCTGCGAGGCGCTCCAGGCCGGCAGCTACCGCGCCGGTGATCGCCTGCGGGAGGAAGAGGTCGCCCAGCGGCTGAAGGTCAGCCGCACGCCGGTTCGCGAGGCCCTCGGCCGCCTCGCCGCGCGCGGCTTCGTCGAGCCCGCCGGCGGCCGCGGGCTGATCGTGCGCAACCTCGACATATCGGAGGTGCTCGAGCTCTACGCGATGCGCGAGATCATGGAAGGCGCCGCCGCGCGTCTTGCCGCCGAGCACGCCTCGGCGACCGAGATTGACGCGCTCAGGGATATCGAGCAGGCTTTTGTCGAGGCGTCCGCGACCGATGCCGCCGAGATGGCAAAGGACATGGCAAGGTTCAACCGTGCCTTCCACGAAGCGATCTGCCGCGCCGCGCGCAACCGCTATCTCGACAATGCGTCAGGCGAATTGCAGGACTGGATCGCGCTGCTGGGTCCGACCACCTTCACGGTGTCGGGACGACCGTCAACCAGCCACGGCGAGCACCAGGCCATCATCGAGGCCATCGCCACACGCAACGGCGACAGGGCCGAACAGCTTGCGCGCGCGCATATCCGCGAGGCGCTGCGCTGCCGGCTGAAACTGTTGCAGAAGCAGTAGGCGCGTGTCGCTCAGGCGACCAATTCGGCAACGACCGCCTTCAGCACGTCTCGCGCATCGTCCGGCTTGAGGCGCACCTGCAAGCCGCGCTGGCCGCCATTGATGTAGACCTCGTCATGCGCGAGCGCGCTCTGCTCGATCACGGTGCGCACGGGCTTGCGCTGCCCGAACGGGCTGATGCCGCCGACCTTGTAGCCGGTGACGCGCTCGGCTTCCGGCGGCTTCATCATCTGCGCCGACTTGCCGCTCAAGGCTGCGGCAAGCTTCTTCATCGAGACTTCCTGGTCGGACGGGACGATCACGCAGACCGGCTTGCCGTCGACCTGCGCCATCAGCGTCTTCAAGACGCGCGCCGGGTCTACGCCGAGCGCGGCCGCCGCCTGGAGGCCGATGCTCTCGGCGTCGGGATCGTAGTCGTAGGTATGGACGGTGAAGGCAACACCGGCGGCTTCAAGCGCGCGGGTGGCTGGGGTGACTTTGGACATGGGCGATATCTACCACCGTCATTGCGAGGAGCGAAGCGACGAAGCAATCCAGAATCTTGCCGGAGAGGCAGACTGGATTGCTTCGCTTCGCTCGCAATGACGGTGCGGGTACAGATACCCGCCAAACTACTCCGCCGCGTCCCGCATCTCCGCGCGCTCGGCTCTCGCCGCGCAGAACTTGAATTCCGGGATCTTGCCGAACGGATCGAGCGCTGGATTGGTCAACAGGTTCGCCGCCGCCTCCGCGTAGCAGAACGGCATGAACACCATGTTCTCCGGCACGTCGCGGTCGGAGCGGACCTTGACCTCGACGGCGCCGCGGCGGGTCTCGAGCCGGATGAAATCACCGGGTGCGAGCTTCATCCTGCGCATGTCCTTCGGCGACATGAACGCGACCGCCTCCGGCTCGATCTGGTCGAGCACCTGGGCGCGCCGGGTCATCGAGCCGGTGTGCCAATGCTCCAACACGCGGCCGGTCGACAGCACCATCGGGTATTCGTCGTCGGGGATCTCGTCCGGCGGGATGACGTGGGCCGGCACGATCTTGCCGCGGCCGCTCGCGGTCGGAAAGCCCGTGGTGAAGATGATCTCGTTGCCCGGCTTGTTCGGGTCGTCGACCGGATAGGTCACCGCGCCTTCGCGCACCAGCCGTTCCCAGGTGATGTTCTTCAGCGACGGCATCAGCTGCGCCATCTCGGTGAAGACGTCGCCGGGACCGGCATAATTCCACGGCAGGCCCATGCGCTTGCCGATCTCCTGGATGATCCAGAGATCCTGCCGGGCATCGCCCGGCGGCTTGATCACCTGGCGCGCGAGCTGCACGCGCCGATCGGTGTTGGTGAAGGAGCCGTCCTTCTCGGCGAAGGCCGAGGCCGGCAGGATGACGTCGGCGTGGAACGCGGTCTCGGTGACGAAGAGATCCTGCACCACGAGATGATCGAGCATCGCGAGCGCCTGGCGCGCATGCTGCAGGTCGGGATCGGACATCGCGGGATTCTCACCCTCGATATACATGCCCTTGATTTCGCCGGCGTGGATCGCATTCATGATCTCGACGACGGTCAGGCCGCGGACAGGATCGAGATCCTGCTGCCACAGCTTCTCGAACGCGCCGCGCAGATCGTCACGGCCGACCGGCTGGTAATCCGGCAGGAACATCGGGATCAGTCCTGCGTCGGACGCTCCTTGCACGTTGTTCTGGCCGCGCAGCGGATGCAGACCGGTGCCGGGACGGCCGACCTGGCCGGTGATCAGCGCCAGCGCAATCAGGCAGCGCGCATTGTCGGTGCCGTGGACGTGCTGGCTGATGCCCATGCCCCAGAAGATGATCGAAGACTTCGCCCGCGCATAGGTGCGCGCGACCTCGCGCAGCGTCTGCGCCGGGATGCCGCAGATCGCTTCCATCTTCTCCGGCGTGAATTCCTTGATCTTCTCCTTGAGGTCCTCGAACCCCTCGGTGTAACCGGCGATGTACTGATCATCGGTCAGGCCTTCGGTGATGATCGTGTTGATCATCGCGTTCAGCATGGCGACGTCCGAGCCCGGCTTGAATTGCAGATGCTTGGTCGCATGGCGCGACAGCGACTGCCGGCGCGGATCCATCACGAACAGCTTTGCGCCATTCTGCTTGACCGCGTTCTTGATGAAGGTCGCGGCGACCGGATGGTTCACGGTCGGATTGGCGCCGATCACGATGATGACCTCGGCATCCATCGCGGCCGAGAACGGCGCCGACACCGCGCCCGAGCTCAGGCCTTCGAACAGCGCCGCCACCGACGAGGCGTGGCACAGACGGGTGCAATGGTCGACATTGTTGGAGCCGAAGCCGGTGCGCACCAGCTTCTGGAACAGATAGGCTTCTTCGTTCGAGCCCTTGGCCGAACCGAAGCCGGCCAACGCCTTCACACCCTTCTCGTCGCGGATCTTGACCAGGCCCTTGGCGGCGATGTCGAGCGCCTCTTCCCAGCTCGCTTCACGGAAATGCGTGAAGGGATTGGCCGGATCGACCTGGTCGTTGGAATCCTTCTTCGCATTCGGCAGCCGCACCAGCGGCTTGGTGAGGCGATGCGGATGGTGGATGTAGTCGAAGCCGAAGCGGCCCTTGACGCAGAGACGGTTGTGATTGGCGGGACCATCGCGGCCTTCCGCGTAGATCACCTTCTCATCCTTGACCTCGTAGGTGACCTGGCAGCCGACGCCGCAGAACGGGCAGAGCGAATCCACCTTCTTGTCGGCATAGGTGACCCGGGTCTGCTTCTCGTCGAGCATCACGGCCGGCATCAGGGCGCCGGTCGGGCAGGCCTGCACGCATTCGCCGCAGGCGACGCAAGTGGACTCGCCCATGGGATCGTCGAAGTCGAACACGATCTTCGAGCCATGGCTGCGATAGGCCATGCCGATGACGTCGTTGACCTGAACTTCGCGGCAGGCGCGCACGCAGAGGCCGCACTGGATGCAGGCATCGAGATTGACGCGCATCGCCGGATGGCTGGCGTCGGTCGCCCAGCGCTCGGCGGCGGGGAAACGGCTCTCGGTGACTCCCGTGGTCTCCGCCCAGTGCCAGAATTTCGAATCCGGATCGTGGCTGGTCTCACGCGCCGGCTGGTCGGCGACCAGCAGCTCCATCACCATCTTCTGTGCCGACACCGCGCGCGCGGACTCGGTCTTCACCTTCATGCCGACCGACGGCGTGCGCTTGCAGGACGCGGCCAGCACGCGCTCGCCCTCGATCTCGACCATGCAGGCGCGGCAATTGCCGTCGGGGCGATAGTCGGGCGCGGGCGAATAGCACAGATGCGGGATCTCGCGGCCCTGGCGTTTTGCGACTTGCCAGATCGTCTCGCCGGCATTGGCTTCGACCTGCTTGCCGTCGAGCTCGAACGTAATCTTGGTCATTCGGCCGCTTCCTTGAACTCGTCAGGGAAATATTTGATCACGGTGGCCAGCGGATTCGATGCCGCCTGTCCGAGCCCGCAGATCGAGGCATCGCGCATCGCTTGGCTCAATTCTTCCAGCAGCGCGCGGTTCCAGACCGGCTTCTGCATCAGCAGCGCCGCCTTCTGGGTTCCGACGCGGCAGGGCGTACACTGGCCGCAGCTCTCATCCTCGAAGAACTTCATCAGGTTCAACGCCGCCGCGCGCACGCTGTCCTTCTGCGACAGGATCACGATCGCGGCCGAGCCGATGAAGCAGCCGTATTTCTCCAGCGTGCCGAAATCGAGCGGGATGTCGTCCATCGACGCCGGCAGGATGCCGCCCGACGCACCGCCGGGCAGGTAAGCGTAGAATTGATGACCGTCGGCCATGCCGCCGCAATATTCGTCGATCAACTCGCGCACGGTGATGCCCGCAGGCGCGAGCTTCATGCCGGGATTTTTCACGCGGCCCGAGACCGAGAAACTGCGCAGGCCGTGCCGCTCGTGGCGGCCATGGCTCTTCCACCAGTCGGCGCCCTTCTCGACGATGTCGCGCACCCACCACAGCGTCTCGATGTTGTTGATCAGTGTCGGCAGGCCGAACAGGCCGACCTGGAACGGATAAGGCGGCTTGTGCCGGGGCAGGCCGCGCTTGCCTTCGATGCTTTCGAGCAGCGAGGACTCCTCACCGCAGATATAGGCGCCGGCGCCGCGGCGCATGTGCAGCGTCGGCCCGCCCGGTGGAAGCTTGGCGATCTCGCGTTCGAGGATCTCGCGCGAGGCCGGATATTCGTCGCGCAGATAGATATAGATGTCGGAAGCCTGCACCACATGCGCGCCGATCAGCATGCCCTCGATGAAGCGATGCGGATCGCTTTCGAGATAGACGCGGTCCTTGAAGGTGCCGGGCTCGCCCTCGTCGCCGTTGATCGCCATCAGCCTCGGGCCGGGCTCGCCCAACACCGCGCACCATTTGCGCCCCGTCGGAAAGCCCGCACCGCCGAGGCCGCGCAGCGCGGCGTCGTCGAGCCCCTTCAGCAGATCGTCTTTTGACAATTCGCCGGAGCGCAGGCGACCCAGCAGCTTGTAGCCGCCACCGGCGACATAAGCGTCGTAGTCGACATATTTGGGCAGATGCGCGTGGGTGTCGCCGGCCTTCGCGGCCGCCATCACATTGGCGATCGTCGCGTGGTCGACGAAATTATGTCCGACTTCGGCGGCCGGCGCGGTGTCGCAGCGGCCGACGCAGGGCGCCCGTACGACGCGGATGCCGGGACCCGCGGCGTCTTGCAGATCCGCGAGCAGCTTCTCGCCGCCGAGCATCGCGCAGGTCAGCGAATCGCAGACGCGGATCGTCAGCGGCGCGATATCAGGCTCGCCTTCCTTCACCACGTCGAAATGCGCGTAGAAGGTCGCGGTCTCGAACACCTCGGCGAAGGCAAGCTTCATCTCGTCGGCAAGCGCAGCCAGATGCGCAGCCGAGATCTGGTGATATTTGTCCTGGATCAGGTGGAGATATTCGATCAGCAGATCGCGCCGCCGCGGCCTGTCGCCGAGCAATTGCTCGATCTCGTGCGCGGCGGTCGGATCGACCTGCCGCCCCTTGGGCGTGGCCTTGGCGCGCCTGCGCCCCTCGCCCGGATGCTCGAATTCTCTGACCTTGTGAACGTCGTCGTTGCTGCTCATGGAAACGTCGCGTTCTCCTTAAACCCGCGATGATCTCAGGCGGGATCGCCATCGCGATCCGCCCTCATTTCCAGGCTCAATCGGTGGAACCGCGTGCTTCCGCGTCCCGTGAATCGAGCCTCATTCCGCTCAACTCTAGTCTCTGGTATACCAGAGGGGCAAGCAAATTTAGAACGTCTCTATAATGATTTAGGGGGCAGGCAGCCGCCCTGCCACGCCCCTCACGCAAACGCCGGGCGGAACCTCGCCTCAGCTCTTGTTCATGCATTCTTCGATGTAGAACCAGCGGTCGTCACCGGCGAGGCCCTTGGACTTCACCTCGCTGCGGCACGCCTTCAGCTTGGGCTTGTTGGCCGCCCACTTGGCCTTCATGTCCTTCAGCTTCTGCATGGTGAGCTTGATCTTGCCCGGCTTGGTTTCGGTCGTCGTGGCAGGTGTGGTGGTGGCAGGTGCCGCCGCGGTTTGAGCCGACGCGATATGAACGCTTGCGGCCAGCAGCATGACGGCAAGGCAGATACGGGTGCGAAGCATAAGAATCCCCTAGATCCCATTCTTGAAAGACGAGCGTCGCGGGATGCCGAGCATCCCGCGACGATGTGGATTTGCGATCAGAAGATCTTCACCGCGCTCTCGAGCGTCTTGTACACACCCCATGCCAACGGAACACCGACGAAGGCCCAGAACAGCGCGGCCCACACATCCAGGCCGCCCTTGCCGATGCCGAAGGAACCGTGCTGGATGCCCGCTTCGGTCTTGGCACTCGCCGCCTGGAGCTTGGCGACCTCCTCATTGCTCATGTTCCACTTCGGATCGACCGGCTTGATCAGGTAGTTGCAGATCAGGCCCGCGATCAGCATGGCGCAGAGAATGTACATGGTGGTGTTGTAGAGCTGGTCGCGCGGAACGCCGGCCGCGAGCTGGAACTCGCGAATGTAGTTCACCACGACCGGGCCGATGATGCCGGCCGTGGACCACGCCGTCAGCAGCCGGCCGTGAATGGCGCCGACGAACTGCGTGCCAAACATGTCAGCGAGATAGGCAGGCACGGTCGCGAAGCCGCCGCCATACATCGACAGGATGATACCGAAGCCGAGCACGAACAGCAGCTTCGAGCCCATCGCCGCGAAGGTCGGCGCCAGCGCATAGAGCGCAATACCGAGGATGAAGAACGTGTAGTAGGTGTTCTTGCGACCCATGAGGTCCGACATCGACGCCCAGAAGAACCGGCCGCCGATGTTGAACAATGACAGCAGGCCGGCGAAGCCCGCAGCGATCGCAGCGATCGCCGCCTTCTGCTCAACCGAAAGCTGGCTGAAGGTCAGTTCCGGATGCCCGATCAACTTGCCCGCGAAGATCTCCTGGAGCATCGGCGAGGCCATACCAATCACGCCGATACCCGCAGAGACGTTCAAGCAGAGCACCCACCAGATCAGCCAGAACTGCGGCGTCTTGTGCGCGTTGTTGAGGTGCACATGGTGCTCGGTGATCATCGACTTCTTCTCGCTCGGTGGGGTCCAGCCTTCGGGCTGCCAACCGGCCGGGGTCACGCGATAGGCGAAAGCGCCGATCATCATGAAGACGAAGTAGATCACCCCCATCGTGACGAAAGTCTCCCAGACGCCGACCGACGTTGGCGTCTTGAAGTAGTTCATCAGGAGATTAGCCAGCGGCGCGCCAATCATGGCACCGCCGCCAAATCCCATGATGGCCATGCCGGTCGCCATGCCGCGGCGATCCGGAAACCATTTGATCAAGGTCGACACCGGGGAGATGTAGCCGAGTCCAAGTCCCACGCCACCGATCACGCCGGCGCCGAGCCACATGATCCAGAGCTGGTGGACGTAGACGCCGAAAGCGCCGATCAGAAGACCGCCGCCCCAGCAGCAGGCGGCGACAGCGCCCGCCTTGCGCGGACCGGCGCGCTCGAGCCAGCCGCCCCAGATCGCGGCGGAGACGCCGAGCAAGACAAAGAACAGCGTGTACATCCAGCCGAGGCTGGCGACCTTCCAGTCGCAGGTCGTGGTGAAGAGCTCCTGCCACAGCGACATGTCCGGACATGCCTTGGTTTGGGTGATCCCGATCGCGCGCGACAGCGGCAGCCAGAACACCGAGAAACCGTAGGCCATGCCGATGCACAGATGGATGCAGAGTGCCGCCGGCGGCACCAGCCAGCGGTTGAAGCCAGCCTTGGCGATCGTGTGCTCGCGATCAAAAATTCCCGCGCCTGCGCCCGAAAGTTTCCCAGCGCTTTCAACTGTCGTCATTCAGTCCTCCCCTGCAGCCGCCCTTCTGAGCAGCCTGCCGCTACGATCCTGTTCCTCAGCCCGTTGCAGTGCAGCCAACGGTCCCTGCTGCTCCGCACAATCATTCGACGCGCGCCAGGATCGTCACGCGCATCCGAGTCGTTAACCCCTGAAGCGGGGTCTCATGCCGATACATCGCGCAGGCTTCGTGAGTGTGGCCCGTTCATTCGCGTATCGCAGACACGACTGAACCTCCGCGCCTGCACGGAGAAAGTCAATTGGGGCAGAAGCCTTGATGGATGTCGATAGATAAAAGGTAGGTATCAGCCGAGTGACCGCGTGCTACGTGCGCAGCGCACCATTGGTTTTCTCTATCGAACCATCGATCTTTTCTATCAAGAACACGATGCGCGCCCCGTTGCGCTCGGTGATCTCCACCGTGTCGCCCGTCTCGCGGATCAGGTTCGGAATGTCAATCACGGACAACGGATCCGTACAGTGCACTTCAAGCTGATCGCCGGGCTGCAATGGTTTTAGCGCCTTGCGCGTCTTCAGGGCGGGCAACGGGCATTTCAGCCCGGTGAGATCGAGCGTCGTTCTGGTCATGGGCGCAACATGGCGGGAGGGATCAATGGCGTCAACGCGCGGGCGTCAGAGCAAATTCGCATAGGACAAGAAACCTACACTTTGCCCCGGCTCGACATTCGTGATGCCTTCGGCGAGTTCGACGAGACCGTCAGTCTCCACCAGCGACGACAACAGCCCGGCGCCTTCGCGCGGGAACTTGACCGCCTCCAATGTGCCGTCCTCGGCGCGCCGCAACGAGGTGCGAACATATTCGCGGCGGCCGGCCTTCTTCTTGTAGGTGAACGCCGCGCGCACCGGGATCGGCAACAGCGGTTCGGGCAGACCGCCGGCCAACGCCAGCACCGTTGGCCGCACCACATGGACGAAGGTGACGAAACTCGCGACGGGATTGCCGGGCAATCCAATCAGCGGCGTGCCATCGATGATGCCCATCGCCACGGGACGGCCCGGCTTGATCGCCATTCGCCACAGCACCAGCGAGCCGATGCTTTCGACCGCGGCCTTGACGTGATCCTCCTCGCCGGTCGAGACGCCGCCGGTCGTGAGGATCAGATCGTGGCCGCCTGCGACCTGCTTCAAGCCATCCGCGAGCGAGCTGCGCTCGTCGCGCAGGATGCCGAGATCGCTGACCTCGCAGCCGAGCCGGCGCAGCATTGCCATCAGCATGAAGCGGTTGGAGTCGAAGAGCTGCGAGGCCGCCCGCGGCCCGCCGGGCGATGCAAGCTCGTCACCCGTCGAGAACACCGCGACGCGAATGCGCCTGACGACGTCGAGCCTGACAAGGCCGAACGCTGCAGCAAGCGCGACATGCTGCGGCTGCAAGCGCTGGCCAGCACGTAGCGCAACGTGTCCTTGGGGAATGTCCTCGCCCGCAGGGCGGACATTCGCGCCTGGCTTCAGGCCGGGCGGCAGCACGATTTCGCCGGCTTCATTGAGGCGGACATCTTCCTGCATGAAGACGGTCTCGGCCTCCGGCGGCATCGGCGCCCCCGTGAAGATGCGCGCGGTGTGACCGGGCTTGATCGCGGTCCGGGCAAGTCCGCCGGCCTGGATACGGCCGTCGAGCGGCAACGCTTGTTCCGCGCTGTCCGGAAGGTCGGCATTGCGCACCGCATAACCGTCAACAGCCGAGTTGGTGAAAGGCGGCAGCGGAAGCGGCGCAGCAATGTCGCCCGCCAGCACGCGGCCGTCCGCATCGACGAGCCCCACGGTCTCGAGATCGGCAATCGCACTCACGCGCGCCGTGATCAGGCCAACGGCCTCGTCGACCGACATCATCGGTCCGCCGAAGGCAAAACAATCGTCCGACAGTTGCGCCATGGTGCCTCGTCAGCGCATCGCCGCGCTTTTTGCCACGGCTTCCTCGACCGGCATCGCTGCGCGCAGCAGCAGCGCCGCAGCAGCCTCGATGTCATCGAGATGGACGGTCGGCAGCCGTGTTTCAATGGCGGCGTCGGTCGCGATGCCGGCTATCCCGGGATCATCGGGAAACAGCAGCGGCTTGGCGTTGGCGGCGCGATGCACCTCGATCTTGCGATGCGGCTCGCGCTTGAAGCCCTCGACCACGACGAGATCGACGGCCGACAGCTTGCCCAGGAGTTCCGGCAACCGTGGCTCCGCGGCGCCGCGCAACTCATGCATCAGGGCCCAGCGGTTTGACGACGCCACCAGCACCTCGGCCGCGCCCGCCTCGCGATGGCGCCAGGAATCCTTGCCGGGCACGTCGACGTCGAACTGGTGATGCGCATGCTTGATGACGGAGACGCGCAGGCCTTGCGCGTTGAAATGCGGGATCAGCCGCGTCAACAGCGTGGTCTTGCCCGCACCGCTCCAGCCTGCAAGGCCAATGACTTTCATAACCGTTTCGATCTCCGCGGCCGGAACCGCCTTCTCCATCGTCGTGAGCATGCTTATATCGGCTTGACCCGAATGTCATGCTAACGTCGCGGCCATGATGAAGATCGACAAAGCCCCGGTGCCCCTGATCGTCCCCAATCCGGACGACCCGCGCCTCACCCAGAGCGTGACCGGCACCGACCAGACCGGCGCCAGGGTCGAGATCAAGGTACCGATGGAGCGGCCACTGACGCTCTATTTGAATTCGCAGGAGATCGTCACCATGATGACGATCGGCGACTATCCCGAATATCTGGCACTCGGCTACCTGCTGAACCAGAACATGCTGAAATATAATGACGCGGTCACCGAGGTCGAATACGACGACGACCTCCAGGTCGTCGTCGTGCGCACCTCACACCACACCAATTTCGAAGCCAAGCTGAAGAAGCGCACGCAGACTTCGGGCTGCGCGCAGGGCACGGCCTTCGGCGATCTGCTGGAGGCGGTCGAGAGTGTCGCACTGCCGAAGGCGGAGCTGCGCACCTCCTGGCTGTACCAGATGACGCAGACCATCAACACCATGCCCTCGCTCTATCTCGAAGCCGGCGCAATCCATGGCTGCGTGCTGTGCAAAGAGGGAGAGCCGCTTTGCTACACCGAGGATGTCGGCCGCCACAACGCCGTCGACAAGATCGCGGGCTGGATGTACCGCCACGGCGTCGATCCATCCGACAAGATCCTCTACACCACCGGACGCCTTACCTCGGAGATGGTGATCAAGACGGTCCGCATGGGCATTCCGATCCTGGTGTCACGCTCCGGTTTCACCGCCTGGGGCGTCGATCTCGCCCGGCAAGTGGGCCTGACGCTGGTCGGCCGCACCCGCGGAAAACGCTTCATCGTACTCGCGGGCGAAGAACGGATCGTCTACGACCAGAACCTCGCTTACGTCGAGGAGGAATCGGCGAGGCACAAGCGCAAGGGTGAAGGTGGTGACGACTAGGATTCCATCGACGCGTATTCCGTCGACCCTTGGCGTCCTGCTCGCTGGCGGCCTGGCGCGCCGCATGGGCGGCGGCGACAAGCCGATGCGCACCATCGGCGGCCGCACCATTCTGGAGCGCGTGATCGCGCGTCTGTCGCCCCAAAGCAGCGGGTTGATCCTGAACGCCAACGGCGATCCCGCACGTTTTGCGGGGTTCGGCCTGACCGTCATCCCCGACGATGTCCCCGGCTTTCCCGGCCCGCTCGCCGGCATCCTCGCCGCGCTCGACTGGACCGCGGCGAACCGGCCCGAGAGCGAATGGGTGCTCAGCGCCGCCGGCGACTGCCCGTTCCTGCCGCGCGATCTCGTCGCGCGCCTGCACGACGCGCGGGAACGGGAGAATGCGCAGCTCGCAGTCGCCGCATCGGGCGACCAGGTGCATCCGGTGATCGGCCTGTGGCGCGTCGCCTTGCGCGATGAGCTACGCCACGCGTTGGTCGTCGAGGACCTCCGCAAGATCGACCGCTGGACAGCGCGCTACCCGCTCGCCACGGTGACATGGCCGGCCGAGCCGCTCGATCCGTTCTTCAACGCCAACACGGTCGAGGACATCGCCGAAGCCGAACGGCTGGCGGCGCTGGACGACGCGTCTTAATCGAGATCAGCCCGCCAGCGGCACGGTCCAGGCGTCATAGCCATAGACCCACCCCGTATCGGTCCGCTCCTTCAGCCATATGTTGGCGCGCGAAGTCTCCTGCACGCGCGTCGTCCGCTCTTTGCGCGTCGCCTCGAAGCGGCGGAATGCATCTGCGACGCCGTCGCGGTCGATGCCGTCGAGGCAGCGCGACAGCACCGCGGCGTCCTCGATCGCCATCGCCGCGCCTTGCGCCATATAGGGTGTCATGGGATGGCAGGCATCGCCGAGCAGCGTCACTTTGCCGTCGGACCATCGCTCCAGCGCGTCGCGGTCCATGATCGCCCATTTATGCACGTCGGGACACGCGGCCAGCACCTGCCCGACCTGCGGATGAAAGCCCTCGAACGATGCGCGCAGGTCGCGGACGTCGCCCTTCGCCGACCATGACTCGATACGGAAATCCGGCTCAGGCTGGCTGGTGACGAGATAGACCTCGCTGCGGTCAGGCTTGACGTAATAGATCACGATGTGGCGGTCCTCGCCCCACCATTTGGTGCAGTCGTCGATTTCCGCGCCGCCGAGCAGCGCAGCGGGATAGGTGGTGCGATAGGCGATGCGGCCGGTGAATTTGACCGGCGCGGTGTCGAACAGGATATCGCGCACCGCCGAATGAACGCCATCCGCGCCGACCACGGCATCGGCGATCGCGCTGCTGCCATCGGCAAAGCTCAGCCGGACACCCTCGCCGATCTCGTCGAGGCGGACCAGCTTGTGGTTGAGCTTCACGCATTCGTCCGGGACAACGCTCGCAAGAGCCGCGTGCAAATCGCCGCGGTGGGCGAGCAGGTAGGGCGCGCCGAACTTCTCTTCGGCGCTCTCGCCAAAAATCATGTCGAACTTGATGTCGCCGCTCTTCCAGTCGCGGTTGTTCCAGGAGCGCGGATAGAACGACTGGCCGCGCATCCGCGCCTCCAGCCCCAGCGCGCGCAGCACTTTCATGGCGTTGCAGCCGATCTGGATGCCGGCGCCGATGCGGGCGAACTGGGAGGCCTGCTCGTAGACGGTCACATCGACGCCGACGCGCCTGAGCGCCGCGGCCGTCGCGAGCCCACCCATCCCGGCACCGACGATCGCAACCGAAAGCGGTCTTGCCATCGCGTCCCCCCAACCCTGTTTTCCGCGCGGCTTGAACGCCGCGTCGTCGTCACCTCTACGCAGGCCGGAAGCCCGCTCGCTCCAGTGCGGCGCGCGCCTCGCTCGAGCCAAGTGCATCAAGAAAGGCCTGCACGGCCGCCCGCTGCTTCCGCGCCGTCACCAGCGCGAAGTCATAATGCTCTTCCGCAAGTGGAATGAAACCGAGGCCGACCGCATGGGCGACCGGCGCAATGGTCATGCCCCAGTCGGCGCGGTGCTGCGCGACGGCCGCGGCGACCGCATTGTGCGAGCGCGGCTGGTTCCAATAGCCTTCCGGGCGCGCGCCGCCGAGCAGCCGGTCGATCAGGATGCGCGTGCCGGCGCCCTGGTTGCGGTTGACCATGATGCAGGCGGGATCCGTGAGCGCGGCGGTGACGGCCTCCTTCGCACCAAGCCCTTCGAAACGCTTGTCGCCCTTGCGGAACACGATGCCCTGCATCCGCCGCCAGCCCGGGACGAGCTCGAGTCCCTCGACGAGATAAGGCGTGTTGTAGGTCTCGCTCTTGTCGTCGAACAGATGGATCGGCGCCAGATCGCATTCGCCGCGCTTGGCCGCCGCGAGTCCCCCGAGGCTACCGACCGCAATCGAGCGCACGGTGAGGCCGGCATGCGCGAGCTGTGCGGTGACGAGATCGAGGCCGGTGCAATGGCTGCCGACGATGACGAGATCGGGCACCCGCACATGCGGCGTGAACAGCGTTACCTCTGCTTCGGTCCCGGCCGGCATCTGGTCGGCGAGCGCGTCGATGCGCAGGAAGCCGTCCGCCTGCGCGAACGACGTGATCGCACCGGAGCCCTTCCCGGTGGGATAGGCGATCAGCCCGTTCTTGCCCTCGACCAGCGAGACCATGACGAATTCGGTACGGCCGAGTTCGGAGGCGATGCGCACCGGCACGGCCGCGCTCACCTTGGCGTCGGAGCGCGGCGGCAGTCCGGCCATCCTGCGCAGCACGGGTACGATCATGTCGTGGAAGGTGAACATTGCCGAGGTCGGAAAGCCCGGCAGGATCACCACCGGCTTGCCGTCACACACCGCAAGGCACAGCGGCTTGCCGGGCTTGAGCGCAACGCCGTGCGCGATGATGCCGGGCTGGCCCAGCCGGGCGATGATGCGATGGGACAGGTCGCCCGCGCCTTTCGAGGTACCGCCCGAGAGCACCAGCATGTCGGCATCCGCCAGAGCGCGGCGCATGGCTGCTTCGAGCTTGGCTTCATCGTCGGGAATGGCGCCGAGGAAGACCGCCTCCCCGCCGTTCTCGGCGATCGCAGCCGCGACGATCGCGCCGTTGGTATCGTAGATCGCAGCGGGCGCGAGCGCTTCGCCGGGCTGCACCAGTTCGTCACCGGTGGAGATCACCGCAACAAGCGGTTTTCGCGCGACAGTCACCTCGGCAATGCCGCAGGCCGCGAGCATGCCGATCTCGCGCGAGCCGATGATCGTGCCGGCGCGCAGCAGCGCCTCGCCGCGCGCGATGTCGGACCCCGCATAGGAGACGAATTGTCCGGGAAACGCGGCGCGGCGGACGTCGATCGCGTCCGAGCCGGCCGGCTGGGTGTGCTCGACCATGACGACGGCGTCGGCACCGCGCGGCAGCGGACCGCCGGTGGCTATCGGCGTTGCAGTTCCCGCTGCGACCGGCAGCGTTGGCGCGGTGCCACAATGAATGGTCTCGCCGTTCAGGACGAGGCGCCGAGGTGCGCCTTCGCCTGCCGCCGCAAGGTCCGTCGCGCGTACGGCAAAGCCGTCGACATTGGAACGGTCGAACGGAGGCACGTCGATCGGCGCAGTGATGTCTTCGGCGAGCGCCGTGCCGAGCGCATCGGCAAGCTTGCGCAGCTCGCTCGGGATCGCGCGCGGGAACAGCGCGGCTTCGAAACGCGCGATCGCATCCTCACGTGACAGGATCTTGAGAAACTGCTCCTGTTCGAGCGCGCTGCGGTCGGGTGGCTGCGGGACGATGGTCATGCCGGAATCCCTATCATTCCTGCATCAGATAAGCATCGACCGGTTCGCCCGCCGCAAATCCCTCATGGCTGGCGGGAATGAGCAGCCATGCATCCGCACGGGCGATGGCCTGGAGCGGCCATTCGCCGACGGCAAGCAGCATCCACGTCTTATGTTCCTCGGCCAGCAGCGCGATCTCGGCGATGCCGACACCGGATGCGACCTTTCGCGCGAGCGGCAAGGTCACCTGCCGGCGCGGCAACCGCGCCGACAGGTGATCGACGAGTGGAAGCACGAGCGCGAACCAGGTCGCGAGCGCATGATCCGGCGAGCCCGGTAAAGCCACGGCGGGAACTTTTCCGAGCCGCGCCACGGCGGCGGTGCGTCCGGGCCGGAGCGCAAGGCCATGGGCGAGCACGTCGCCGCGCTCAGCCAGCGCCGTCACGGCTGCATCGTGGTGACCGACGCCGCTGCCGCCAATCGTCACGACGAGATCGCAGGCGAGCTCTCCGAGTGCTTGCGCGATCGATGCCGCATCCCGGGCAGCAGCTTGGCGCGTTTGCATCTCCAGCCCCGCGGCGCGCGCGATCTCCGCAATCATGTGCAACGTCGCCGTTGCGCCCGATACATTGACGATGCACAGCCGCGGACGGCGTACGCTCAGCCTGTCCAGCCCCGCCGCGCGCGCGAGCAGCAGGACGGCGGGACTGACCGGATGCCCCTCTGCCGCAACTGGCGTATCGTCTCCGATGTCGCTTCCGGCGCGCCTGACGCCCTCTCCGGGTACGCCCTCTGCCAGCACCTGCACGAGCGCCCCCGATGCGTCGACCGCATCGGCATCGAGCACGCAGTCGCATCCCTCCGGCATCGCGTCCCCGGCCTCGACCCAGGTCGGCGCCGCCGTCAGCGGCAGCGGTGAATAGGCGGACGCACCGACGAGATCATTGGCGTGCAACGCCCAGCCGTCTGCGGCCGCAAGGTCATGAGGAGGATAGGCCGCGATCGCCAGCGTCCCCGCCGCGATACACCCGATCGCCTCCGCCAGCGGCAACTCCACCGGCGCGGTCGGCCCAACATCTCGCAGCAACGCAGCAAGCGCGGTGTCGAGCGGCGTGAGCGATGGCGGCAGGCGCTGGGTCATGCGCCATGATGGATCATGCATCGCCCGGTTTGGCAACCGCCGACGATGCAGGGATCAGCCGCCTGACTTCTCCGCATTGGGAAAGAACAGCTGCTGTCCGTCGACCTTGTAGCCGGCGATCGCCGCCTGCCCCTCCGAGGAGATCAACCAATCGACGAAGGTCTGCCCCAACTCCTGCTTCACGTTCGGAAACTTCGCAGGGTTCACCAGCATCACGCCGTACTGATTGAGCAGCCGCTTGTCGCCCTCGACGACGATGTCGAGATCGCCGCGTTCCCTAAGAGCGATCCAGCTGCCGCGGTCGGTCAGCACATAGGCATTCGCGGCGCGCGCGGTCTCGAGGGCTGCGTCCATGCCTTGCTTGACCTCGCGATACCAGGCGCCCTTGGCAGCCGCAATGTCGATGCCGGCGACGATCCAGAGCGCGAGCTCTGCCGCGTGGGTGCCCGAGCGATCGCCGCGCGTCACGAACGGCGCGCCTTTGGCCTCGATCGCCTTCAGCGCGGTCACGATATCCTTGCCCTTCACCCCGGCGGGGTCGCTCTTCGGCCCGACCAGCACGTAGTCGTTGTACATCACGTCGAAGCGCTTCACGGCAAAACCGTCGGCGACGAACTTTTCCTCCTGCGGGCGGGCGTGCATCAGCACGACGTCGACTTCGCCCCTGCGCGCCCCGTCGAGCACTTCGTCGGCGCGCCGCGCGATCACCGTCACGTCGATGCCGGTCTTCTCGCGGAAGATCGGCAGCAGATAATCCAGCACGCCGGAATCCTGCGTCGACGTCGTCGAGGCCAGAACGATCGCGCGGTCCTCCGCGGATGACGTCGCAACGCCCGCGGCAAGGCCGCAGAGAAGCGCGAATGCAACGGACAGGCGGCGGACGGCCATGATCGGGTTCCCCATTGATGCGACGCGATCATGATGATGATCGATTGCGCCGCACTCGTGACGCGTTTGCCCGTTGCGCTCCCTTATTCGGGACATTTCGGCAATGCGCTGAGCGGCGATCGACGATCGCAAGGCCCGCATCAGACGAGCGCTTTAGGATTGTTCACCAAAGCAGAAATCGCGTGAGAGGATGTGTTGCAAAGCAACGAGATGATCGGGCATGGTTCCGGCGGACACAAATTGAAATGCAGAATTCCACCTGCGACGAAAGTCCAAAAAGAAGCAAGAATTTGCATAGGAATGCAGGATGGAATTCCTGACGACCAGCGAAGCCGCTGACTATCTCCGACTCGGCGAACGCAAGCTGTACGAACTCGTCACCAACGGAGCGATCCCCTGCACCAAGGTGACCGGCAAATGGCTCTTCCCGCGCCATGAGCTCGATCTCTGGGTGCTGTCGGGAATGGCGCGTCCGGCCGGCATGTTGACGGCGGAGCCGCCGCCGGTGGTGGGCGGCAGCCAGGATGAGCTGCTGGCCTGGAGCCTGCGTGAATCCGGCTCGGGCCTGGGATTGATGAGCGAAGGCAGCGCGCGCGGGCTCGAGCGCTTGCAGCGCGACGAGGTGATGGCGGTCGCGGTGCACTTCCACAGCCTCGACGCCGAGGGCAATCTCGCCTCCGACGCCAGTGCGACGGCGCTGCGTGACGCCCCCGACCTGCATGATGCAGTGCTGGTCGCGTTCGTGCGCCGCGAGCAGGGTCTCGTGCTGCCGCCGGGCAATCCGAAACGGCTGCACGGCCTCTCGGACGTGCTGGCGCTCGGCGCCAGGATGGCGATGCGGCAGCAGGGTACGGGCGCGCAGATGCTGCTCGACGTGCTGCTGGCGCGCGCGGGTGCCTCGACGCGCGATCTGCGCCGGGTCGAGACGCCGGCCCTCACGAGCCCGGATCTCGCCGAGATCGTCCGCGCCGGACAAGCCGATTGCGGCATCGCGACGCGTGCGGCGGCGCGCTCGGCCGGTCTCGATTTCGTGCCGCTGGTCTGGGAGAATCTCGACCTCGCGATGCGGCAGCGCAGCTATTTCCGCCCCGCCATGCAGGCCCTGATCCGGCTCCTCGGCGAAAGACGGCTGCGGCAGCGCGCGGAGGAGCTGACCGGCTACGATCCCTCGCCGGCGGGGCAGATCCGCTTCGCGGCCTGAGATTGACGCCCACCCCAAAATAGTTGCAAAAGAAACCAATTCAGCCGGGCCGTACCCGGGAAAAAGCAACACCGGCCAACGAGCCGGATCAGGGGAGGACAAGCGTGAATCCAACGAGATTTGGACTGCCGGTCGCGGCTGGCTTTGTCGCGACAGCCTTGGCGGCAGCACTGCTGCCGGGCGCCGCCATGGCGCAGGTGTCCGACGACATCGTCAAGATCGGCGTGCTCACCGACATGAACGGCCCGGCCTCCGCGCCGACCGGCCAGGGCTCGGTGACGGCGGCGCAGATGGCGATCGACGATTTCGGCGGCACCGTGCTCGGCAAGCCGATCAGCATCGTGATCGGCGACCACCAGCTCAAGGCCGACGTCGGCGGCGCGATCGCGCGGCGCTGGTTCGACGTCGACAAAGTCGATCTGATCGTCGACGTGCCGGTCTCCGCCGTTGGCCTCGCGGTGCAGAACATCGCCAACGAGAAGAAGCGGCTGTTCATCACCCACTCCACCGGCACGGCGGATTTCCACGGCAAGTTCTGCTCGCCTTACGCGATGCAATGGGTGTTCGACACCCGCGCGCTCGCGGTCGGCACGGCGGATGCGGTGGTCAAGCGCGGCGGCGACAGCTGGTTCTTCATCACCGACGACTATGCCTTCGGCCACTCCCTCGAACGTGACGCCTCCAGCGTCGTCACCGCCAATGGCGGCAAGGTGCTGGGATCGGTGAAGCCGCCCTTAGCAACGCCCGACCTCTCCTCCTTCGTGCTGCAGGCACAGGCCTCCAAAGCCAAGATCATCGGCATTGCGGCAGGCCCGCCCAACAACATGAACGAGATCAAGACCGGCTCGGAGTTCGGCGTGTTCAAGGGCGGCCAGCAGATGGCGGCGCTGCTGGCGCTGATCACCGACATCCACGGCCTTGGTCTGCAGGCCGCCCAAGGCCTGTTGCTGACGACCTCGTTCTACTGGGACATGGACGACAAGACGCGCGAATGGTCGAAGCGCTATTTCGCCAAGATGAACAAGATGCCGTCGATGTGGCAGGCCGGCGTCTATTCCAGCGTGATGCACTATCTCAACGCCATCAAGGACGCCGGCACCGACGATCCGCTGAAAGTGGCGGCGAAGATGCGCGAAAAACCGGTCGAGGATTTCTTCGCCCGCAACGGTCGCTTACGCGATGACAATCTGATGGTGCACGACCTCTGGCTGGTGCAGGTGAAGACGCCGGAGGAAAGCAAATATCCGTGGGACTATTACAAGATCCTCACGACCATCTCCGGCGACAAGGCGTTCGGTCCGCCGGACCCCGCGTGTGCGCTGGTGAAGAAGTGAGATTGGCGACTGGCGAATAGGATGTGGCGAATGGGAAGAACCCATTCGCCACTCGCAACTCGCTATTCGCTACTTCACCACCCCGATCTCGCGAAAGTACTTCATCACGCCCGGATGGATCAGCTCCGGCTTCGGCGCGGCCGCGACCGTGTTCGACGCCGTCGTCTCGCAGGCCTGCGCGAGCTTTTTGCAGAACGTCGCCTCGAGACCGTGCAGCGTCTTCGCGAGGCGATAGGCGACGTCATCAGGCAGGTCCTCGCGCGTGAGGACAAAGCTCCAGGAGCCGAGCGAGGCGATCGGCGCGGTCTGTTTCGGATAGCTATTGGCCGGCACGAGCAGCGGCTTGAGGAACGCATGCTTGGCACGGATGCGCGTCATCTCATCCACGCTCGGGGCGATGAAGCGCGCGCCTGATGCGCTGGAGGCCACCGCGGCAAAGCCGGGCCAGCCGATGCCGGCACCCCACAGCGCGGCGACGCGGCCGTCCTCGACCATCGCGGGACCGTCGCCGGCGCGGTCGAGATAGATCGCCTTGAAATCCTCGTCCTGCTTCAAGCCGAGGCCATCGAGCACGTAGCGCGCCAGGATCGGCAGGCCGGAGCCCTTGGCGCCGAACGCCACCGGCTGTCCGACGAGATCGCGGATGGTCTTGTAGGGACTGTCCGCCCGCACCACGAACATGCCGGGGTTGGAATAGATCGCCGTCAAGATCTTCAGCCGCACAGGCGCGCGGCCGATGCCGGCAAAGGCTTCATAGGCCGGCTCGCCCGCGACCAGAGCGAGATCGAGCTCGCCCTTCTCCAGCAGCGGAATGTTCTCGTTGCTGCCCTTGGTGTTGCGGGGTGCGATGGTGAGTTGCGGATCGGCCGCGTTCATCACCTCCGCGAAGGCATTGCCATAGAGCGGAAAGCCGCCGCCTGGCGTCGCGGTGCCGAGACTGAGCGTAAGGCTGATCGTCGTGGTCGGAATGGCCGTGCCTCCGGTTTGAGCTTCGGCGGGGCCCGCAAGCAGCGCCGCACTGATCAAGGTGAATGCGAATCTCATGGTCGTCCCCGAGGGACCTGCGTCAACACCGACTTGCGGCGATGTAGGCAGCGGCCCGATTTTGTGAAAGCATGCGACCCAACGACAATAGAACAATGGGAGGCATCATGTTGCGAATTTTGCGTAACACTGTGTTTGGGCTCGCGATCATTTCAGGTCTTTTCAGCGCCTCCCCTCCCGCCTCCGCCGCCGACTATCCCAACCGCCCCGTGCACTGGCTGATCGGCTTCGCCGCCGGCGGCCCCGTCGACATCGTGGCGCGGATCATGGCGCAGTGGCTGTCGGACCGTCTCGGCCAGCAATTCATCGTCGAGAACCGCACCGGCTCCGGCGGCAACATCGCGGCCGCCGCCGCGATCAACTCGCCGGCCGACGGCTATACGCTGCTGTTCGTCGCGCCCAACAACGCGATCTCGACCTCGCTCTACAAGAAGCTGCCGTTCGACTTCTTGCGCGACACCGTGCCGGTCGCGAGCATCATGCAGCTCACCAACATGCTGGTCGTCTCCAACGCGTTCCCGGCCAAGACGGTTCAGGAGTTCATCGACTATTGCAAGGCCAATCCCGGAAAGGTCTCCTTCGCCTCGTCCGGCAACGGCACCTCGGTGCACATGTCGGCCGAGCTGTTCAAGGTGATGACCAAGTGCGACATGGTGCACGTGCCCTATCGCGGATCTGCGATCGCCTTCCCCGACATCATCTCCAACAAGGTGCAGCTGATCTTCGACAATCTGCCCTCCGCGCTGGAGCAGGCGAAGGGCGGCAATGTCCGCGCGCTGGGCGTGACCTCGCCGCAGCGCTGGCCGAGCGTGCCCGACGTGCCCGCGATCGCCGAGACCGTGCCCGGATTCGAATCGGTCGGCTTCTACGGCATCTCCGCGCCGAAGGGCACCCCAAGCGAGGTGATCGAGATCCTCAACAAGGCCGTCGGCGAAGCGCTGAAGGATCCGAAGCTGATCGCCCGTCTCACTGAAGTCGGCGGCATCCCCAAGCCGATGTCGCCGGCCGAGTTCGGCAAGCTGGTCACGGACGAGACCGAGAAGTGGAAGAAGGTCGTGGAGTTCGCCGGGGTGTCGGTGGACTAGGGCCGCCCGTCACTGGCCTTGGCGGCCCGCCGGTAAGGCATTTGAGGGGACCCAAGGTCCCCTCACACCAAAAACCGCGAAAACAACCCCATGCACAGTAGACGGGGCCAGTGATTTCAAGGGGTTACGGAGACATCTCGACGAGCCTCCGCGAGCGCCGATTTGACCCGTCGGGCAAAACAGGATTATAACGGCACCCTCACAAATTTCGGGTATTCGAAAATAGCCCGCGATGCCGCGCTGGCGTTCCCCGCCGCCTGGGCCAGCATTGCACCCCCGCCTCCATCCCTGTAAACGAACCGCGCACCGTTGCCGGCCGCGCCTTCCGCGAGCCGACTCGCGGCGGGGCCTGTAGCTCAATGGTTAGAGCCGGCCGCTCATAACGGTCTGGTTGCAGGTTCGAGTCCTGCCGGGCCCACCACGCTTCGCCCTGCGGGCTACGCGGGCGCAGCCGCGCGGAGAACGTAGCGTGAAGCGTGGTGTCCGGCGTAGCTGGAGCGCAGCGGAAGCGAAGACGGACGAAGCGACGCCCGGCGCAGCCATCACCAAATTTTCCGGTGGACTGGCTGATCTCATTGGAGACATGATCAGGACCATCACACTCCCCGTTGCGACACGCGATGTCCGCGCGCGCATCCAACGGCGAATGCGTGGCGCCGCTCCTGCCCCTCTCGCTCCTGCCTCTCTCATTTCAGGACTGAACATGCGCAAGCATCTCGCGATTTTGGTGATCTCGTGCTGGGCCACTTTGGCCTACGCACAAAAGGCCGACCTCATTGTCACGAACGCAAAAATCGTGACGCTGGATCCCGCATCGACGATCGCGCAGGCACTCGCAGTCCGCGAAGGCAAGATCGTCGCCGTCGGCGGCAACGATGCCATGGAAGGCCTGATCGGTCCGGCGACGCGCCGTATCGAAGCCGGCGGACGCACGATCATTCCGGGATTGATCGATTCCCATATTCACGCCGTGCGCGCCGGCCTCACCTACGCGACCGAGGTCAACTGGATCGGCGCAAAGACAATAGCCGAGGCCATGGAGCGCTTGCGCCAGGCGGCAAAAGCGAGCCTGGGGTCCTGGATCATCGTGGCCGGTGGCTGGAGCGAATTGCAATTTGCGGAGAAGCGGCGGCCAACCCTGGCCGAGGTGATGTCGGTCGTTCCCGACAATCCGGCTTACATCCAGCTGTTCTATTCGGCGGTGCTGATGACGCCGAAAGCGCAGCAAGCTCTCGGAATGTCCGCGGATCAGTTACCGGCCGGAATCACGACTGAGCGCGCCGCATCGGGCGACACCACGGGCTGGTTCAATGGCTCCATCGTCAGCGTCTCCGCGCTGTTCGATCGCCTGCCGAGGCCGACTTTCGAAGACAATGTCGCCGGGACCCGGCAGTTCTTCACGGAGCTCAATCGTCTTGGGGTGACCGGGATCGTGGATCCCGGCGGCTTCAGCATTTATCCCAGCCACTACGCCGCCCTGCAAAAGCTCTGGCGTGAAAAATCACTTTCGGTGCGGGTCGCCTTCAGCCTGTTCGCCCAGAATGTCGGCGCGGAATTCGAGGAGTACAAGACTCTCACGCCGTTCCTGCCGATGGGATTCGGTGACGACATGCTGCGATTCAACGGCATCGGCGAGCGGATCACCGGCGCCATGTACAACAACAACGCGCCCGACGCGGCCGCCAAGGACAAGTTTCGCGAGATCATTCGCTGGGCGGCCAAGCAAGGGCTGACGGTCACCATCCACTGGCAGGAAGACAAATCCGTCCACCACCTGCTCGACCTCTACGAGGAGGTCAACAAGGAAACACCGATCGCGCCGCTGCGCTGGTCCATCGCCCATCTCGACAACGCCTCATCTGAGACGCTTCTGCGGATGAAGGCCCTTGGTGTCGGCTGGACCATGCAGGACGCGATGTATCTCGGCGGCGACCGTATCGTGGCGCAGGCCGGCGAAGCCACGCGCCAGATGCCGCCCATCGTCACGGCGTTGCGCACGGGCGTCCATGTCGGGGCCGGCACCGATGCGCATCGGGTCGCATCCTACAATCCGTTCGTCGCGCTGCAATGGATGCTCGACGGCAAGACCGTCGGCGGACACTCGACGCGCGGCCCGGACGAAACACCCAGCCGCGAAGATGCCTTGCGCCTCTACACGGTGGGAAGCGCCTGGTTCTGCTTCGACGAGACGCGGCGCGGCACGTTAGAGACCGGCAAGCTCGCCGACTTCGCGATTCTCGATCGGGATTTCATGTCGGTCCCCGTCGAGCAAATTGGCGCCACGGCGTCTCTGCTGACGGTGGTGGGCGGCAAGGTCGTTTACACGGCGGATGGTTTCGCGAGCGCAAAATAGGCGCTGGAGGGCTACCGTGCCGCTCTCACGAAATCTCGGCCTGTGATCCAATGCGGCGATATTTGCTCCCCCCTCGAATGGCCGTTTGGCCTTCGGGCTTGTAAACTGCCGGAACCTTCTTGATAAATCTGAGAACCATGACCTCGTTTGCTCAAGTCCTGAGAAAGAGGCACAGACGCTGCGGTGGCTGCCCTTCATTGCCGCAATTGCCGCGGTCACGACTGCAACGCCCTTTGCATGGGATAAAAGCCTTGGCACGTTTCTGTTTCTCATCTCACTCTACTTGCCCGCGGTGGCATTAGTTTGCGTCGGACTCTGCATCTGGGCCGGAGACGAGAGGAAATCACCCCGCGCTCGTTCGATAGTCATCTCGCTCGTGGTGATGCTCACGCTGATCGGCGGGACCTTCTGGGCACTGCCGCGAGTCAAGGATAAATTTCGGTTTCTAGCTTGGTCTTACGCGCACAACGACGCACTAAGAGGGTTCGCGGACAAAGACTCGGTCATGCTGGCTTGGGAAAGCTGGGGAATGGCAGGTATGGAAAATGACGCTTACCTCGTCTCGAACCCAAGCGATAACCTCGCTGAGGACGGTGGAGCTTCGGAGTGGCTCCGTCACGTCGGATCAAATTGCGAAATCGTTACTTCGAAACGGATGCGTCGTGGAATCTATGTCGTCACGACTTACAATTGCCCGCTCCAATAAGCGCCAGACAGCCGTTTGGTAGAGACCATCGGGATTTTGGGTGACAGTGCTGGACTGCACCCCTGAAGTGAGACACGATAATTACAGTGACAGGGGTGCAGTCCAATACACCAAATGCCCGGGTTCAAAGGCTCATGAATTGAGCAGCCCCGTCACCGCAACACCCGTTCCACCCGACAAGTGCCTGTTCGCTATGCCGTCTGGCGGTTGCCGCGAGACTGGCGCGCTAAATCTGGGCTGGCCTGCGATATTCCACGCCTGTACAACGCTCGACCAAGGCGGGAGGCAAGTCGACTCGCGCCCTACGCGCTGAAGGCCATCAGGTCTCAGAGCGTATTGGTAGCCCACAGGTCGGCTGATGCGATTGTCCGCATCAAGGTCGCGGTCAGTGGAATGAGCGGTGTTGGAATGGTCGATCCGGAACTTTTGTCGCAGCTGATCGGCGATATCTACGACGCAGCACTCGACTCCAGCTTGTGGATCGGCGTTCTCGAGCAGGCGACGCAATTCATCGGCGGAACTGCGGCTGGAATCTACTGGAAGGACATCACTGTTCAGGGTGAGCTTCACTACGTTTACAACGTCGAACCGTCCAGCGTGGACGCGTATTTCAATCATTATATCCGCTTCGATCCGAGTTTGACGGCTCAGTTCTTCTTCAAGATCGGGGAGATCTACAACACGACCAACGTTCTGCCCTATGATGAGTTCGTCGAGACGACTTTCTACAAGGAGTGGGTCAAGCCGAACGGGTGGGCCGATCATCTGGCTGCTACGCTCGACAAAACCGCAACGAGCTTCGCTCAGTTCGGAGTGTTCCGAAGCGAGCGGCAGGGGCTTGCAGACGACGATATGCGGCAGCGCATGCATCTGCTGGTTCCCCACGTGCGCCGCGCGGTGTTGATCGGCAACGTTATCGACCTTCACAGGAAAAAGGCTGAAAGTCTGTCAGATGCGCTCAACCGGCTCGACGCCGGCGTTTTTCTGGTGAATGAACATTGTCATATTGCATTCTCCAACCTGGCCGCGCAAAGGCTGCTCGATGATGCGACGACCCTGCGAATCGCCAACAACAACTTGATTGCCGTGGACCCGCATGCGGCGCGGGTCTTGCGCAATGTTGTCGCCGCCGCGAGCGGTGGCGATGGCGCGGTTGGTGCGGACGGTGTTGCCATTCCGCTCTCCAGCAAGCTGGACGAGAATTGGGTCGCCGATATCCTGCCGCTGACGTCGGGAACGCGTCGCCAAGCGGGAGGCCTTCACTCCGCGGTCGCGGCCGTCTTCGTCCGAAAAACATCAATGGCGGCGCCTTATCCGATCGAAGCGACGGCGCGACAATTCCACCTCACGCCGGGCGAAGTGCGGGTCCTGGATGCCGTGATGAAAGTCAGCGGAGTATCCGAGATCGCGGAGGCGCTTGGCATCAGCGAGGCCACGGTGAAAACGCACCTCCAGAATATCTTTGGAAAGACCGGCGTGCGCCGTCAGGCTGACTTGATCAAGCTTGTTGCGGCACACACCAGGGCGTCGCCCGGGTAAAGACCCGTTGCGCTCTCCGAAGAGGACGGCGCAATGGTGCTGGTGGTGCCGAAGCCGGCATAGGTGTAGGCCTTACCCCGGGCACCGTCCGGCTGCCCTGCCGAACACCCGCACAAGACCGCCCTCTAGCCGCAGGAGACCTTCATGGTCAGTGAAAAAGGCCCGAACATCAAGAAGAAGCAGAAATGCAAAAACTGTGAAGGCAAGGGCTTGCTCAAGAAGGGCGACAAGGTGGTGAAGTGCCAGCGCTGCAAAGGCACGGGAGTGCGGTGATGTCGAGTCGATGGCCTCTCCGTTGCCAGGGCGAAGGTCGCGCGACCGTGCAAGACAACAGGCCGAACCGATATCCCCTCTTGTGCGACTGCTGATAGCCGGCTCCGGCCCGCTCGCTCAATAGATCAGCGTCAACGACAACCACGCTGCGAGACAGGCGCAGACACAAATTCCCATGTAGGGCAAAACAATGCGCATCGGGCTCTCCCTCCGAGACGCGGAATATTGCTTCAGCTTCGCATGCGGCCCGGTCGGTGGCTAGGAATCTGAAGTTGCAATTTGAGCCGGGCCATCCGGGAATGTCGCCTATTGGGCCCATGGGTGAACTGCCGCGCCGTGCCCCGCTTCGTCTGCTTGTGGACCCATTGCGGACATTGCAGATAGTTGGCATCGTCGCGCGATGATTAATAACTGGCTTGCCGATATTCGTGCATGGGCTGTCTGTATGATTGCTTATTGCGCTGCTTGCGCTAGCGCAATGGCCTGTGCGTTGCCGGGTACACCAGCCTCGTTAAGAGGCATCCTCTTCGAGCACGTCCCGACCGATATCTACGCACCGGTTGTCATCGAAGCGACCATCTATGACGCGACGGATAATGTGAGCTTCGCATATGACAGAACTTTCGTACCCGCCACACTAATGAAAGCGCGAGTAGATCGAGTTATCAAGGGATCAATCGATACGAAGTACCTCAAGATATTCGTGTACATGAATAGCTGCGCCCACGTTGGCGTCGGGCGGGGAATCGTTCTCGGAACGCTTCGAGACGATCCGCAGCGCGGGATAATGTTGGAAGCAATCCAGAAGGCCGACATGCGCGACTGGTCCAAAGAATTTATCGCAAAACAGGTAGCAATTCATGATGCTACAAAGTGCTTCAAAAACGAATTCGGTGCCCCTGAGTGCCGCCTACCCGGCATTGGTCCGGAATCAATGCGGCCATTGTGGTGTCGGCAATCAGTGGCAGACCGGACGCGCCGCCGAGCTCACTTTGACCGCTGCTTATGACCCGGAACGGACCTGTCGACCGACCTTATTGGCGGGCCGTCCATGCGAAACCGAACCCAAGAAGGATCAATACAATGGTGAGGGGGCTTATCCCGTCGATTGGGGTCAGCTCCTTGGCATTGGCCGCTCCTCGATGCCCTGCTACGCCGCGAAAGGGTTTGTGTGCTCAGACGACGGCGGGCTTATGAGATCGAGTGAAAGAGTTAGACCGGCCGGTAACTACAGTTGAAAGTTCCGCTCGCTAATTGCTGCGGGTAATTTTACGGTCTTTTTTTAGGCTCCTGAATTGCTAAATGAGGCTACCATTTTTTGCCGCGTGAGTGATTTTCCTGAAGGAGTTTCGCTTGACCCTTGTTCTCGTCCTGCTGCTGCTGAGTGCATTGATGGGAGCTGCGACCGCTCTGACGTTTAGAGTCGTCGCGATGATCCCTGTCTCATTGTCGATAGCGGTCGCTTCTGCCATCGCGGCTCGCGCCCACGGACTTCAGCTTCTCCCAGGCATCTCCGTGATCCTGGGTTGCCTCGTCGTTGCCCAGCTTGCATTTGTCCTGGTGATCTTTTTCGTGTGCGGACGCGACTTTATGAAAGCGAACGAGATCGACGAGGAGATCGACTAAGGCTCAGGCAAGCGGAACGAGGCAGCGTCGTGCACTTTCAAGCAGAAGCCTATGCCGAAGGTATCCGGAAAATCAACGGCACCGGTGACGCTCATCTATGGCGACAGCGATTGGTCTCGGCCAGGTGAGTGCGAACGCACGCGGTCGCTGATCCCCGCCGCGCAGATGGTGACGCTCGAGAACACCGGCCACGTCTCGGCTGTCGAGAATCCATCGAAGCTGGCTCGCGTGATATTGGCGGCGGAACGAGCGCCTGGTCAAACAGAGGAGCCCAACTATCTCCAAGCTCAGTGAATCCCACACTGCTCGAGACGCGCGATGGCGCACGGGACAGCCGACGAAAAAGAGCACGCCTGACGTCAATTCCCCGGCAAGGGCGGATGAGGACATGAACGCCTCGCGCCGCGCCAGCTTCGCACCAGCTTCTCGCCCTAAACGTCCTCAATGGGATGCTACGGCCGCGCTCGGTGGACCCCGCAAGCACAGCTGAACGCGAACTGACGGAACGAGAAGGCAAGTGCGACGGACGCCTCCCTCTCGCGTGACTGAAAATCAGCGAGCAATCTGACATTGTCTCCTCTTTTTTGGTCAGCTGATGAATCGTCAAGAGCGCCGGGCCGCGGCCAAACAATCCCACAAGATCGCACCGCAGAACCTGGAGGCCACGAGGCAAAGCCTGGAGGCCGCAAAACAGGGCAAATCGCTGTTTGATCTCGGCCGGTATGCCGAAGCCCTGGACTGCTTCAACCTGTTCGCGAAGCACAATCCCGGCGTCGCGGCCCTGTATCAGACGCGCGGCCTTTGCTTGCAGCGGCTCGGCCGGTTCGGGGAGGCGCAGGCCGACTTCGAGAGATCCATTGCGCTGAACCCCGGCGAGGCCGAGACGCACAAGAACCTCGGCACGCTTCATTCGAGATTTGGCCGGATGGAGCAGGCCCTGGCGAGCATCGATCGCGCCCTCGCCCTTCGTCCGAATTTTCCCGCAGCGCTCAACGAGAAGGCACGGGCGTTGTGGAGCCTCCAATTGCTCGACGACGCTTTCGCGGCCTTTCGCAAGTCGCTGGCGCTCGATCCGAGCAATGCGCACACGGTGTGGAATCTCGCGCTGCTTCAGATGCTGACCGGCGATTTCGAGCGGGGCTGGCAGGGACGCGAGGCTCGCTGGAAGGCGGGTCTCGGCCTCGTCGAGCGCGGCTTTGCCTGCCCGCTCTGGCTTCGCGACCAGCCGCTCGAAGGCAAGACCATCCTGCTTCATGCCGACGAGGGATTGGGCGATGCAATCCAGTTCGCGCGCTATATCCCCATCGTCGCCGCGCTCGGGGCTCAGGTCATCCTGGAGGTCCCGCTTCCGGTCCAGCAGCTTCTGAGCGGTATCGCTGGTGTCGCAAGGTGCGTCGACCGCGCGTCCACGGGCGCGCTGTCGTTCGACCTGCATTGTCCGCTCGGCAGCCTGCCGCTGGCATTCGGGACGCGGCTCGACACGATCCCGTTCGCGCAAGGGTACCTTCCGGCGCCGCCGGCGGCGCGTGTGAAGGCCTGGCAAGACCAGCTTGATGTCCGGCTTGAAGACGGGAGCGGCCGGCGCGATCGCTTGCGCGTTGGTCTCGTCTGGTCGGGAAATCCGGATCACAACAACGATCACAACCGGTCGATGGCGCTGCGAACGCTCGCCCCGCTGCTGGATTGCGACGTCCAGTTCGTCAGCCTGCAAAAGGGCGTCCGCGAGCAGGATCGCGCCTTCCTCGGCGAACGTCCGGACATCGTCGACCTGACCGAACAGCTCACGGATTTCAGCGAAACCGCGGCGCTGATGTCCTGCCTCGATCTGGTGATCTCGGCCGACACCAGCGTCGTTCACCTCGCCGGCGCGCTGGGCGTTCCGGTCTGGACCATGTTGCCTTTCAACCCGGATTGGCGCTGGTTGCTGAGCCGCGACGACAGCCCGTGGTATTCGTCCATGATGCTGTTCCGGCAGCCAGAAAGGGGCGACTGGGCCGGCGTCGTGGACTGCGTTCGCCGCGAGCTCGAGGGGCTGGTTGCCGCAGGGCGGCCGGACACACGGCACCACCAGAGCAGGGCGTCCTCGCCCGCGCCACAGGATGCGCTGCTCGCGCATTACCTCGGCGATCAGCACTGGCAGCTCGGGCGCACGGACGAGGCCGTGCTGCATTTCCAGCAGGCGCTGAAACTCCGTCCGCAATATCTGGAGGCGGCGACCAGCTGCGGCAGGCTGCTGCTCGAACTCGGCCGGCATGCGGAAGCGCTGGACTGCTTCAACGCAGCCGTGAAACTGAATCCGAACTCCGCAGCCCTGTATCAGATACGCGGCATGTGCCTCCAGGAGGCGAACCGGCTCGAGGAAGCGGAGGCCGACTACAACAGGTCGATTGCGCTGGACCCGGATCTTGCGGAAACGCACAGCAACCTCGGCACGCTGCATTCGAAATTGGGCCGGATGGAGCAGGCTCTGGCGAGCCTCGATCGCGCGCTCGAACTTCGTCCGGATTTCACCGCAGCACTGTCCAACAAGGCCTGGATATTGCTGGAGCTGCAAAGGCTGGATGAAGCCTTCGCGACCCTCGACAGATCGCTCGCGATCGAACCGAACCGCGCGCCGACGATCTTCAATTTCGCGCTGCTTCAGCTCTTGACCGGGGATCTCGAGCGGGGCTGGCCGGGACGCGAGGCCCGGCCGTCGCTCAGCACCATCACGCGCGGCTTTTCCAGCCCCTCCTGGCTCGGTGACCAGCCGATCGAAGGCAAGAGCATATTGCTTTATTGCGACGAGGGATTGGGCGACTCCATCCAGTTCGCGCGCTATGTGCCCATGGTGGCCGCGCTCGGGGCGCGCGTCATCCTGGCGGTGCAGCCTCCGATCCAGCAGCTTCTGAGCGGCATCCCCGGCGTTGCGACCTGTATCGGCGACGTCTCCGGAACGGCGCTGGCGTTCGACCTGCACTGTGCGCTTGGAAGCCTGCCGCTGGCGTTCAGGACGCGGCTCGATACGATTCCGTTCGCGCAAGCCTACCTTCCCGCGCCCCCGGCGGAGCGCGTGAAGGCCTGGGAAGACCGGCTCGGGCCCCGCAATCGCCTGCGCGTCGGTCTCGTCTGGTCGGGAAATCCGGATCACAAGAACGACAGCAACCGATCGATGGCGCTGCGCACGCTGGCGCCTCTGCTGGATTGCGACGTCCAGTTCGTCAGCCTGCAAAAAGGCATCCGGGACCAGGACCGGGCCTTCCTCCGCGAATGCCCCGATATCCTCGACCTGACGGAACAGCTGAAGGATTTCACCGACACGGCGGCGCTGGTGTCCTGTCTCGATCTGGTGATCTCGGTCGACACCAGCGTCGTTCACCTCACCGGCGCGCTGGGCATTCCGGTCTGGACGATGGTGCCATTCAGCCCGGATTGGCGCTGGATGCTCAACCGCGACGACAGCCCGTGGTATCAGTCCATGAGGCTATTCAGGCAATCGACGCGAGGCGACTGGGCCGGCGTCGTGGACAGCGTTCGCCGCGAGCTGGACGGCCAGGTTTCCAGCTGGCGGTCGGGAGCGCGGCAACACCAGAACAGGGCCTTGCCGCCGATATCACTGGATGCAGTCCGCTCGAATTCCCTCGGCAGCCTGCTCCAGCAGCTCAAGCGCACGGGAGAGGCGGAGCCGCACGTCCAGCAGGCGCCGAAACTCGATCCGCAAATCCTGGCCGCAGCGAACAGAAGCGGCGAACAGCTGTTCAATCTCGGCCGGTATGCGGAAGCCCTGGAACGCTTCAACGCAGCCGAGAAACTGAACCCGAATTCCGCACTTCTGTATCAAATGCGCGGCGTTTGCCTCCAGGAGGCGAACCGGTTCGAGGAAGCGGAGGCGGACTACACGAAGTCGATTGCGCTGGACCCCGGCCTGCCGGAAACGCACAACAACCTTGGCCTGCTTCATTCCAGGCTTGGCCGGATGGATCAGGCCCTGGCGCGTTTCGATCGGGCGCTTGAACTTCGACCGGATTTCACTGCAGTGCTCAACAACAAGGCGTTGGCATTGGTGAAGCTGCAATTGCTCGATGAAGCTTTCGCGACCTTTCACAGATCCCTGGTGGTCGATCCAAACCACACGCCGACGACCTATAATCTGGCGACGCTTCAGTTGCTGACCGGAGACTTCGAGCGAGGCTGGCCTGGGCGCGAACAGCGCTGGAAGCTTCCTGTCGGTTTGCTCGATCGCGGTTTTTCTAAGCCGCTTTGGCTTGGTGACCTGCCGATCGAAGGCAAAACCATATTGCTTCACGCCGATGAGGGATTGGGCGACGCAATCCAGTTCGCGCGCTACGTGCCCATGGTGGCCGCGCTCGGAGCTCGCGTGATCCTGGAGGTCCAGCCTCCGATTCAGCGGCTACTGGCCGGGGTGTCCGGCGTCGCAAATTGCATTGGCCGACCGTCTGCGACGTCGCTGGCGTTCGACCTGCACTGTCCTCTTGGAACTTTGCCACGCGTGTTCGGGACGCGGCTCGGTACGATCCCGTTCGCGCAGGCGTACCTTCCTGCGCCCCCGGCTGAGCGCGTGAAGGCGTGGCAAGACCAGCTTGATGTCCGGCTTGAAGACCGGACCGGCCGGCGCAATCGCTTGCGCGTCGGTCTCGTCTGGTCGGGAAATCCGGATCACAAGAACGATCACAACCGGTCGATGGCCCTGCGCACGCTGGCGCCACTGCTGGATTGCGACGTCCAGTTCGTCAGCCTGCAGAAGGGCGTCCGCGACCAGGATCGCGCTTTCCTCGGCGAACGTCCTGATATCGTCGACCTGACGGAGCAGCTGACGGATTTCACCGACACGGCGGCGCTGGTGTCCTGTCTCGATGTGGTGATCTCGGTCGACACCAGCGTCGTTCACCTCGCCGGTGCGCTGGGCGTTCCGGTCTGGACGATGCTGCCATTCAGCCCGGATTGGCGCTGGATGCTCAACCGCGACGACAGCCCGTGGTATTCGTCCATGAAGCTGTTCAGGCAAGACACGACGCGCGAATGGTCGGGCGTCATCGCGCAGGTGCACACCGAACTGCGCAAATTCGTTGCTGGCTGGAGTCCTGCGAAAAGGATGATCGGCGCGGACTAAGGCGCGATGAGGTGATCCGGAAAACCGCTCCGCACTTTTCCGGATCATGCTCTGGCGTGGGGTTCAGAGGCGTCCTTCAAGCAGACATCTGAACCAAGATCGGTATTGGAAACGCAAATTCGCAGCACCTGGCGAACCCGAAGTTCGCCGAGGAGGATGCTGCGAGACGTTGCGAACTGCCGGGATGGCCTAGACGTTTGCCACCGCAAGGCCGCGTGCTTCAGCATGCTGGCCGGCGCCTTGAAGTCCGTTGATATCGTTCAAGCTCGCATCGCTTTGATGGACTGCGAGGATGTTGATGCCGAGAGCCAGGCACTGGTAGCCGTTGTCCCGCAGCCACTGCTCGAGCTGCCGGCTATCCGTCTTGATCTTTTCGATCAACAGGATCGGGCGATACGTCTTGATCGTCTCCCGCGCGCCCGCAAGAGCCTCCATTTCCATTCCCTCGATATCGATCTTGATGAAATCGACTCGTGGCAGGTTGAGCTCATCCAGCGTCATCTTCTGGATGGGGACGGTGTTGTCGGTATAGTTGATCGACTGACCGATGAATTCGTTGCCCGCGCGGTGCCGCAATTCCAGGCTGCCGAAGCTGGAAGGCGTCAGATAGTTCGGATTTGGAATTTGCATCGTGCCGGGTTCGGAGGAAACGGCCGCATGCACCGCCAACGCATTGAAGCAGTTGTTGATGGCAATGTTGCCCGCCAGCGCATAGTAGATCCGTTCCTGGGCTTCGATCGCAATCACCGACCCCCAGCCCGTCATCGACGAGGCCCATTCGATCGCGTGCACGCCGATATTCGCGCCACAGTCGATGGCGATCACGCCGTCACCGTGGTGCCGCCGACGCAATGCCAGCAATTCGAGCGCTGCCTTGACTTCGCCCGGGTCGAAAGCGGCCGTTTCGAGGATCTGAAACCCCACGCCGTAGCCGCGGTCGGAACTGACCATGCGATAGTCGAATCGATTGACGATCATCGTTCCATGACTGGACGCGGCCAAGACAAAGGCCAGCTTTTGCCCCGCGATAGGCATTGCAGAATCTCCCTGAACCTAAACTGGGCGCGACTATCCCAAGGCCCGCTTGTGCGAAGCTGACCCCGTATCCAGCTGGCGCAATCGACCGCATTGTTCGCCCCGATCGAATAGTGAAGCCAAGTCAGCCGAGATTATCCGGCGGGCGGCGCCGTCTAGTATCCCCATCATCAGAGGGAGAACGACATGAGGAGCGATGCGATGACCGGCCTGGCTCAGCGACGCGCCCCAACACCGCTGCTATTGCCGGGCCTGCGCCAGTTCTACGAGATCGCAAATCCGGCGTCCTATGCGCTCCTGCGCGTCACCTTCGGGTTGATCCTGCTCACGCACGGCCTGCCGAAGCTGCTCGGCGAATCCCACGGCGCCATGGCCAATCCATTCGCGAGTTCGGTGAATTTCATCACGAACACGCTGCATTTTCCGGCGCCGGTGCTGTTCGGCTATGTCGTAATGCTGCTGGAAACGTTCGGCGCCGTCATGCTCGCCGCGGGACTGTTCACCCGGCTGATCGCACCGATGGTCGCGGTGCAGATGGCGATGATCTGCCTGATCCATTATCCCAAATGGGCCTGGATCGATCGCGGCATGGAGTACCCGTTCCTGATGGGCCTCGTCGCGCTGCACATCTCGTTTCGGGGCGGCGGGCAGCTCTCGCTGGACCGTTTGATCGGAAGGGAGCTTTGAGGCCCCTCACCCCTCGACGCGGTACAGCCGCCACCGCTCCGGCACGCCCTTGAGCTGATGGTTGCCGTGGTCGGCGAAGCGGATCTGGGACTGCGCCTTCAGGAGGTCCTTGACCGCGCTCGAGACCAGCACTTCGCCGGCGCGCGCCTTCGCGGCGACACGCGTGCAGATGTGAAAGGCGAGGCCGACCATTTCGCCGCCGCTCATCGTGTATTCGCCCGCATGCAGCCCCACCCTGATCTCGAGCCCCAGCGTGCGCACGGCCTTCTGGATCGCGGCCGCGCAATTGATGCCGGCAACCGGCGCCTTGAACGTCGCCAGCACGCCGTCGCCGGTCGTCACGACCTCCTTGCCGCGCGAACTCTTCAGCTCCTTGCGGACCGCGGCGTAATAATGGCCCATCACCTTGGTCCAGCGCGCATCGCCGAGCTTTGCGGCTTTGGCCGTGGAGCCGACGATGTCGACGATCAGGATCGTGGCGAGGGCCTGCTTGAGCTCGGCGCCGGCGACGGCGGATCGGCGCTGGAGCGCGATGGCTCCGGCCAGCGGCTCATAACGATGGTTGCGACGCCGCGCGATCGCGGCTTTCATGTAGTCCTGGGCGCGCTGCGCGGTGCCGCAACGTACGGTCTTCTCCTGCGGAGGATGCGTCCAGTAAACCTTGCGCCCGGCGCCTGCGCCCTGGACCTCGACGGCGCCCCATTTCAGGAAAACCACGGAGCCGACGCGCCTGACACACCACGCCTTCGACGTGTATCCTGATACGTTCGACCAATGGATTCCGATGCGAAGAAACTTAGGCATGAACGCGGGGCCGACCGAAGGAAGCTTTGGGCTGCTCAAGCTCAAGCGTAGTGATACACTCACGCATTGGCAATACGATCCACCGTCAGAACCAGTTCATTTGAAACCCAGAAGCCATATGCAAAACCATATTCGATATTTTTGTGAAGCCGCGCTGCTGTCAGCCACGCTCGTCATCGTCGCCTCGCCCGATATGGCGCGTGCGCAATCAGGGAGCGCCGGCGGCAGCATCGGCAATGACGAGAAGTCGCTGTCCGGCACGCGCGCGGCGCCTCCCGCCGCCGAGCCTTCCAGACCGGCGCGACGCAAGCCCGCGGCCGAAGAGCCGAGCCGCGCGCCGCAAAGGAGCGGCGGCGGCGGCGGCAATTTCGACGGCGCCTGGGTTCTGACCAGCGTCGGCAAGACCTGCGCAGGCTCCACCGACGCTGTCGTCATCACCAGCGGCAAGATGGTGGGACAATACGGCACCGGTCAAGTCAGCCCGAACGGCGCCACGTCCGGAACCGGAGCCGCAGGCGGCCTGAGCTGGACCATGTCCGGACGGTTTTCGGGCCGCGGCGGCTCCGGGACATTCCAGCGATCCGACGGATGCGTCGGAACCTGGACCGGAGCAAAACAATAGCCGCGACCGGGCAGACTGCACGGCCGCGCGTGTCCTCACCCGTGATACGCAAACAGCTCGATCGGATCGCTGAAGCCGCGCACCTCGTGCTTGCCGACGTGCTCCAGCTCGAACTGCTTCTCCACCAGTTCAGCGAAGGCGCGCGACAGCAGCACCGTTCGTCCCAGCTGCTTGGTGAGAGCCTCGAGGCGGGAGGCCATGTTGACGGCCGGGCCGATCACGGTGAAGTCGAGCCGGCTGGCTGATCCGATATTGCCGTACATGACGTCGCCGACATGGACGCCGATGCCGTAGTTCAGCGGCACGCGGCCGGTCGCACTGTTCCGCTCGTTCAGCGCGGCCATGGCCTGGCGGGCCTCGGTCACGGCGTGCAGCAGGTTGGCGCAGGCATCGGGCGCGCTGAGCGGGAAGATGGCAAGCAGGCCGTCGCCGATGAATTTCAGGATTTCGCCGCCGTGCCGTGCGATCGGCTCCGACATCGCGTCGAAATAATCGTTGAGCAGATCGATGACGTCGTCGCGCGGCCAGTTGTCGGAGATCTTGGTGAAATCGCGCAAGTCACAGATCATGATCGCCGCGCGCACCGTCGTGCCGGTGCCGCGCCGCGTAGCGCCGGCCAGGATGAGCTCGCCGGCATGGGCGCCGACATAGGTCTCGAGCAGCGTGCGCGCCAGCCGGTTCTTGACGCGGATCTCGCTGACCAGCGCCAGCACCGGCAGCAGCTTCTTCAGGCCGTCGATATGCGCATCATCGAACCCGCCGGGACGATCGGTGGCGAAGGTGACGAGGTGGCGCTTGCCGAGCGTGTGGTAGAGCGGCCAGGCCACATAGTCGGTCAGGCCTCGCGCCCGCATCTCGTCATAGAGAGCGTGCTTGCGGCCGAGCGAGGCATCCTGCTCGAGCCGCTCGCGCACCTCGGCGGCGCCGTCATGGATTTCGTTGGCGGCGCTGCCGATATATTCCGACCGCTCGCGAACGTCGTATTCGACCAGTGCAATCTCCGCATCCCGCATCCCGTCGGACCACATCATGCGGGCCCCCAGCCATTGCGGGTGATGGATCAGGATGTGAAGCGTCGAGCGCTTCAGCGGAATCCCCGCCTGCTGGAGCCGGATGCACATCTGCGCGAAGATATTGTCGACGAAGCGCTCGTCGCGCGTGCCGTTGGTCAACCAGTCGACGACGCTGTCGGCTTGCGTGGGGGCGTTGTTGTCCGGCGCGGTCATATCCTGCCCCTTGGAGCTGCGGTCTGCATCAGGGCAGATATCGTGCCCCGGCCGCGCGACGTCAACCTGGCCAGTTGCCCGGATTGTGCGCAGGATGAGCGGGGGCTAGCCCGTGAGCCGAATCGATCCCAGCACCGCCAGACCCGACACCAGCGCGAGCTTCGAGGCCGCGGTGAGCTCGACTTTCAGCGTGCCCTCGCCGGGGATCGCAAAATCCTCGTCGTCGACGCGGATGCGGCATTCGCCGCACGCCGCGTAGACCAGATGCGTGCCTGCGGACAGCTCCCGCTCGCCGGGCTCCCGGAGCGCCAGAAGCTCGATCTCCGCCGCACCGCGCCGCGCCATCAGGTTCACGACCTCGACGGGACCCGCCTCGAGCGCGGTCACGATCTCGAGCTCGCCGGTGAAGCGCACCGTCGTAAAAGGTTCACGTTCGTCGAAGTCCTGTCCCGGGGCTTTCAGCACCAGGCCGCGTCCGCCGACGACCATCTGCAAGCGGTCGATACCCGGCATGAAGGAGAACGGACCGGGCGCCACGATCGGCGTCGCGGCGAAGCGCCAGAGCAGGCTATCCCAATCCTTCGCCGGGCTGCCTGCCCGATGCGCATCCGCGATATCGGTGAAAATGCCGCCGCCGTTCTTCCAGGGCGAGCGGGTGTAGTCCTCGGATTTGAGCAGCGTGGTTTTCATGCCTGGAGCCGTCCGGAAGTGCATGTGTGCAACTCGTAGCACATAGCGCAAATCGGGACGGTGTTTCCATAGGCGCGAATCCCGGATGACGCTTTCGCTCCATCCGGGCTACGCAGCCCTCACTCCTTGCCGCCCTTCAGCTTCGGCAGCGTCTCGACGATCTTCTGCTTGCCATCGATGATCTCGGCCAGAAAGCTGGCGCGGTCGATGTCGCCGTTCTGGTCCCAGCTTGCCTCCATCAGCATGCCAGGGGCCTTGTCAGGCGTCAGGGTCAGGCCCTTCATGGCCGCACCAAACGCCTTGCTGTCGAACTTTCCGATCTTCTCGGTGACGTATTTGACGAGATAAACCGCGGTATAGCCCTTGATGCCGTTATGGTCGGGGCGGTATTTGAAGCGCTCGCTGAACTTTTTGGCGAACTCCTCGATTGCTGGCACCGGCGCATCGGCGGACAGGCCGACATGGCCGCGCACGCCGTTGGCGGCGGGACCGGCGAGCTCGACCACCTTCTGGCTGAGCAGCGTGGTCTCGCCGAACAGCGGCGTCGACAGGCCCTGCCGCTTGGCCTCGATCAGGAAGCGGGCACTCTCCTCCTCGTTGGTGTAGACGAAGACGGCGTCGGCCTTGGCGCCCTTGAGCTTGATCACGTCGGAGCCGAAATCGACCTGGCCCTGCTCGGTGGAGATATCGGCCGCGACATCGATGCTGCGAGTTTTCATCTCCTTGACGAAATTGTCGTGGCCGCCCTTGCCGAAATCATTGTTGACCCAGAGAACCGCAACGTTCTTCACCTTGAGCTTGTCGTGCAGATAGTTGGCGATCTTCGGCATCGAGAATTGCTGGCCGAAGGCGGTGCGGAACACAAAGGGATTGCCTTGCGTGGTGATGTCGGCGGCCTCGGCGCCGACGATCTGCGGGATCTCGGCTTGTTGCGTCAGCGCCATGTTGACCTTGACCGAGCCGGAATAGATCGGACCGAGCACCACATAGGGATCCTTGTCCAAAACCTTCTGGACCTGCGCGCGCGAGATGCCGGGATTGCTCTGGGTGTCCAGATGCTCGGTCTGGATCTTGCGACCGAGAATGCCGCCGGCATTGTTGATCTCGTCGACCGCGAGCGCAACGCCGTCGCGCCAATTGGTGCCCGAGACCGCACCGGGGCCGGAGAGCTCGATGACGTCGGGAATGTAGACCGTGCTCTGCGCGCCGGCTGCACCTGATAACAGCGATGCCGCGACGGCCATGCCGAGTACCCCTGCAAGATGCCTCATGATGTCCTCCTCCCCTTTGCTTTCTTTTTATGATCGGTCTGTCGAATCGTCGAAGCCGAGCAGCCTTGCGGGCGTTCGCCAGAGCAGGCGGTGCTGGTCGCTCGTGTCCGGAAACAGTTTTGTCAGCACCGCGAGCAACGGCCCGTAATCGAGCCGTTCGGCTGCGCGCAGGAACGGATAGTCCGAGCCCCAGACGCAGCGATCCAGCGTGAAGGCTTCGACCAGCGCGGCGATGAACGGCCAGGTGTCTTCGTAGGGATGCGGCGCTTGCGAGAATTTGTAATAGCCGGAGAGCTTGACATGCGCGTCGCGCTCACGCCCGATGGCGAGCAGCGCCTGGAACGCCTTGCCATTCAGCCCCTGCGCAACCGACGGCCGGCCGCAATGGTCGAAAACAAGGCGCACATTCGACTTTTCGATCAGCGGCAGCAGGTCGAGCAACTGGTCCTGCTCGACCTGGATCTGGAGAAACAGGCCGAGGCTCGTCAGCTTCTCCAGCAGCGGCGCGGTGTGGCGATAATAATCGGCGCCGTGGAAGGGCACGTTGAAGGCGACGCCGATGATGCCGGCAGCTTTCAATCGTTCCAGCTCGTTGATGTCGACGTCGTTCTCGACCACGGCGACGCCCTTGAAGCGGCCGCCGCCCTGACTCAGGGTGTCGAGCAGGATGCGGCTATCGCTGCCGTAACCGGTGTTGGTGGCGACGACGAGCGCGTGCCTGACGTCGAAGGCATCGAACACGCGGATCAACTGCGCCGCCGGCGCAATCTCCTGCCCGCTCGGCCGGTACGGCGTGTCAGCTCGATAAGGAAAGCGGACGGGATCGATGGCGTGGATGTGGCAATCGATCCTGGGGGACGCCGGCAATGTCATGGCGCAAAACTCCCCGGCGTGAATCAGAACGTCGCCTCGATGGCCTTGATCAACTCGGGCGTCACGTCGGGCATGACACCGAACCAGGCCTTGAAGGCGAGCCGGGCCTGATTGAGCAACAGGCCGAGACCGGTCACGGTGGTGCAGCCGCGCGCGCGGGCTTCGGCCAGGAACGGCGTCTCCAGCGGCGTATAGATGAGATCGGCGGTGAGCGTCGCGGGGCTCAGCCGCGACAGATCGATCTGAAGCGCATCCTTGCCGACCATTCCGCGATCGGTACAGTTGACGAGAAGCGCGACATCACCGAGCGCAGCGCCACGATCATCCCACGCAACGGTGCTGATGGCGGAGCCGAAGTCCTTTGCAAGCGCCTGCGCCTTCTCGGGCGTGCGGTTGGCGATGCGGATCTCGCGCGCGCCGTTCTCCAGCAGCGCCACGACCACGGCGCGCGAGGCGCCGCCCGCGCCCAGCAGCAGGATCGGGCCGGCGTCGCCGCGCCAATCGGGCTTCGCATCGCGCAGGCTCTGCACAAAGCCGTTGCCGTCGTTGTTGAAGCCGGAGAGCGTGCCGTCTTCCTCGACGACGATGGTGTTGACGGCGCCGATGCGTTTTGCCGTTTCATTGACGCGGGTCAGCAACGGCATTGCCGTCTGCTTGTGCGGCATGGTGACGTTGCAGCCGCGAAAGCCCAGCGCGACGAGGCCACCAAGCGCATCCTCCAGCCTCTCCGGCTTCACCGCGAGCGGCACATAAGTGCCGCGGATGCCGTGCGCCTTCAGCCAGTAATTGTGAATAACCGGCGAGCGCGAATGCGCGACCGGCAGGCCGATGACACCCGCCAAACCAAAACCATCCGCCTGCGGCATGCTGCGCTTCCCGTCCCCGGCCTGCGCGATTCGGCGCGCGACCATGCTATTTGGTCATTTGTACAATTCTATTAGGGGGAATGGCTAGCGCGCGCAATGTGAATCTCTGAGCCCGCGCGGCAGGATTTGATGCTTGCGCTGCGGCTACCTCCATCCGCCTCGAGCCTATTTCGACGTCAGCGCCACGATCGGTCGCCATTCCGCGTCGGGCGGGGCTGTGCAAAATTGCCGGCAGCGATCGCGCATGAGCTCGGCCGGACGATCCTGACCGCGCTCGATCAGCACGGCTTCGAAATCGGTGAGCGCGGCGGCAAACCGGCGCGCGCGATAGTTGGCGAGCCCCTGCTCGTAGCGCGCGATCCAACCAGCCGCAGCCTCGGCCTCTCCGGCAAGCGCAATCAGCTCAAAGACCGGAAAGCCCTCCTCGCGCCCGTACACGGCGATGCTGTCGATCTCGCGCGTGACGATGGTGCCGCGCGCCAGCCGTTCGGTCGCCTCGCCGATCAGGATCTGCGTGCCGTAGGACTTGTTGGCGCCCTCCAGGCGGCTTGCGACGTTCACGGCGTCGCCGATCACGGTGTAGTTGAGCCGCAGCTCCGAGCCGATATTGCCGACCAGCATGCGGCCGGAATTGATGCCGATCCGGATCTGGAGCGGCTGGCCGAGATCGTCGGCGAGACCGGATTGCGCGATCGCCCGGCGGCAACCGAGCGCCGCACGGCAGCAGCGCAGCGCGTGATCGGCTTGCGGCTGCGGGGCGCCCCAGAACGCCATCACGGCATCGCCGATGAACTTGTCGATGGTGCCGCCACTGGCAACGACGGCCTCCGAGGCGAGGTCGAGATAGCGCGACAGCAGCGGCACCACGCGGTCGCCGAGCCGTTCGGACAATCCGGTGAAGCCGGCGATGTCGATGAACATTACGCTCAGCTCCTGGATGCTGCCGCCCGGCTTCGCCTCGACGCCCTGGCGCAGCAGGCCGCGGACGAGATCGGCCGGGATGAATTTGCGGAATGCGGAAAGGCCGGCCGCCATCTCGGCGATCGCGCCGGACAGGCTCGCGATCTCCTTGAGGCGCGACGGATGGCGGCGCACCTGCTCCAGCGCGAAGGCTTCGACGTGGCGGAGCTCGCCGACGACGCGCGACAGCGGCGCGGCGATGACGGAACGCGCCAGCATCGCCGAGGCCAATGCCGCGAGCACGGCGCCGAGGGCAAGGCCGAGGATCAGACGATGCAGCGTCGTCTCGACCGGACCGAGGAACTCGGCTTCGGGGATCACCGTGGCAAGCGACCAGCCGGGAAATGGCAATGGTGTGAGCGCGACCTCATAGGCGGCACCGCCCGATGTCAGCCGGCTTCGCGACGCTTCCTTGCGGCCGTCGTTACCCGCCTTCGCCAGCGCCACCCGCGCCAGCGGCAACAGCGTGGTATCGCCCTTCGCCACATGCAGCTCGTCGGCATCCTTGTCGGGCGCGGCGACCAGCTCGCCGCTGTCGTCAATGATGAAAGCCGTGCCCGTGCGACCGACCTCGAGCTGAGACAGGAACCGGGCAAGCCGCGTATATTCGATCATGATCGCCAGCACGCCCTGGCGCTCCTGATAGACGTCGATCGGGCCGGCAAAGGCGATCGACGGCCGATCCCCGGTCGGGTGGTCCACGACCCTGAACCATTGCGCCTCTTCGGCCGCCAGGCCGGTCTTGAACCAAATGCGGTCGGCGACGCGAAAATCGGTCGGCTCGAAGCGGCGATTGGCGAATTCGATATCGCCGGGCACCACGTCATATTCATCGACGCGGCGCTGGCCGACATGATCGGTCAGCGAGATCTCCATCATCTCCATGCGGCGGTCGCCGAGCTTGTGGGCGGCGAAGAAGGAGCCGTCGGGCCAACCGAAAGCGACCCATGAGATCGTGGCCTGCGACTGCAATTGCGACAGGAACACGAACTCCCGCTTGTCGGCCTCGCGGGTGTCGAGCACGTTCTGAAGGAACAGTGTGCGGATCGCGGTGTGCGCGGCGCGGGCCTCGTCGACGATGGCCGAGACCTCCTTGCGCACCGCCGCCACGATCTGCTCGTTGATGGTCGAGGCCAGCTGCCGGCTGGTCGCCTCCGCCGTGCGCCACCACAACAGGCTGGAGAGCGCCGCGGTCAGCAGGATCGCGGTCAGGACCAGCGCCGAAACGGCGAGGCGGATGCTGACCGTCAGCCTGGCAAGCTCGCGAAACTGCCGTCCGGGATCGACGTTCATCGCTGTTTCCGCCCTCCGCGCCAGGCACCGGTCCTGACATTTACGCGCGCTTCTGCCGTTCGTTACCTCTGGCAGGCCGGATCGGCCGCCGCCAATGCCCTCCCGCTAACGCCTCGATAGCCTCAAGGCATTGGATTTGACCGGCCGCTTGCCCGCTAATCCCGGCCCGGGCGCACAGAATGTGCGCACTCACCCACGGTCTCACGGACTCGTGAGCGGCTCGACGGTAACGCGGGTTGTGAGCGGGACGAACGGGACAATGCACTGCTCGCTTGCCAAGCGATGCCATCTCAAGAGGAGAAACCTGATGTCTGCCAAGCATGTCGTCACTTCGATCGTTCTCGCCGGCGCGATGTCGACCGCGCTCGCTACGCTTGCCGCCGCCGGCCCGCTGACCAAGGCCGAGGCCGAGGCCGCCGTCGCCGCCAAGAAGGAAAAATGCTTCGGCGTCGCGCTGAAGGGCCAGAACGATTGCGCGGCGGGACCGGGCACGACCTGCCAGGGCACCTCGACCACGGACTTCCAGGGCAACGCCTGGAAATTCGTCCAGGGCGGCACCTGCACCAGCATCGACCTGCCGGGCGGCAAGAAGGGCTCGCTCAAGCCGGTCTGACGCGCGGCGTCGCAACCACGACAACAGGGAACAGCGGAGAGACACCATGACGACGGCAATCGCGCCCGACATGTCTGCGGTACCGCTCCGCTATTCCACCCCGATCGGCGGCGTTGCCGGGACGAGCTTCAAGCCGGAGCACCTTCAGGCGATCCTGAGCGCGGGCCGGCAACGCGGCTTCTTCGAGGTCCACGCCGAGAACTACATGGGCGCGGGCGGGCCGCCGCATCGGGCGCTGGAGGCAATCCGCCGCGATCATCCGCTGTCGCTGCACGGCGTGTGCATGTCGATCGGCGGCCCGCAGCCACTCGACAAGGCGCATCTGGCCCGATTTCGCGGCCTCGTCGCACGCTACCAGCCGGCGCTGGTCTCCGAGCATCTCGCCTGGTCGACGCACGAGACCAGCTTCTTCAACGATCTGCTGCCGCTGCCCTATACGGAAGCGACCCTGGCCTCTGTCTGCGATCACATCGACCAGGTGCAGGAGGCGATCCGCCGACCGCTGCTGCTGGAAAATCCATCGACCTATGTCGCGTTTCGCGAGTCCTCGATGAGCGAGACCGACTTCATCCGCGCTGTTGCCGAGCGCACCGGCTGCGGGCTTCTGCTCGACGTCAACAATGTGTTCGTGTCGGCAGCCAATCACGGGTTCTCGGCCCTCGACTATCTCGCCGACTTTCCGCTCGCCCGCGTCGGGGAAATCCACCTCGCCGGCCATGCCGAGCAGACTGACGACGAAGGCGCCCCGCTGCTGATCGACAGCCATGACGGACCGGTCGCGGACGCCGTATGGAAACTCTACGAGATCGTCATCCAGCGCCGTGGCGGCGTGCCGACGCTGATCGAATGGGACAGCAAGATTCCGGACTGGCCAATCCTGCAAGCGGAAGCTTCAGCCGCGCAAGCGATCCTTGATCGTTACGGCCAGGCGACGCTGACGGGAGGTCGTCATGCTGCCTGAGCAGGACCTGTCCTTTGCCGCAGTCTTCGCGCCGGCACTGCTCGACCCGGCGCAGACGGCCCCCGCAATCGTAACCGGTCCGAACGGCAAGGCGGCCGGTAAGCGCTACGCCGTCTACCGCAACAATGTCACCGTGAGCCTGATCGAGGCGCTCGCCGCAATCTATCCGGCGGTGCAGCGCATCACCGGGCCCGACTTCTTCCGCGCCATGGCGCGTTTCCACGTGCGCAGCAGCCCGCCGACCTCGCCGCTGCTATTCGAGTATGGCCGCGCCTTTCCGGATTTCATCGCCGGGTACGAGCACGCGCAGACCATGCCCTGGCTCGCCGACGTCGCCCGCATCGAGCGGGCCTGGCTCGACGCCTATCACGCGCGCGACGCCGTGCCGCTGTCCACGGCCCGGCTGTCCGCAATTGCCCCTGATCGACTGGCGGACACCGTCTTCATCCCGCACCCGGCGATGCGGATCGTGCGCTCGTCGTTTGCGGCCGTGATGATCTTCGCCGCCAACCGCGACAACGCACCCGCGGCGCGCATCGACGCATCCACGCCGGAGGATGCGCTGATCACGCGACCCGAATTCGACGTTGCGGTCCGGCACCTTCCACCCGGCGGCGCCGTCTTTGCCGCCAGCCTCGCGTCCGGCCAGTCGCTTGGCGAGGCTGCCAGTGCCGCCCTGGAGGCATCGCCCGAATTCGACATCGCCTCGAACATCGCCGGCCTGATCGAGGCCGGCGCATTCACCTCGCTTGCTCCTGGAGACGCATGATGATCACGGACCAACGCATGGCGACGGACGGCGGCCTGCCGTCTCTCTGGCGGCTCGTCGACAGGGCCAATCAGCTGGTGCAGACGATCGCGGCTCCATCGCTCGTCCAGCTCGTGCTGCGCGTCGCGCTGGCCGTGCCGTTCTGGCGCTCGGGCATGCTGAAATGGGGCGGCTTCCTGCGGCTCAACGACACCGCGGTGACGCTGTTCAGCGACGAGTTCATGCTGCATTTGCCGGGCGGGCCCTATCACTTTCCGGCGCCGATGGTGATGGCGTTCCTGTCGGGCTGCGGCGAGATCATGTTTCCGATCCTGCTGGTGCTGGGCCTCGGCACACGGTTCGCAGGGCTCGGATTGTTGTTCATGACGCTGATCGTCGAGCTCACCGTGCCGGACGGCTGGCCGATCCACCTCACCTGGGCGGCGATGGCGCTCGGCATCATGGCTTACGGACCCGGGACCATCTCGCTCGACCATCTGCTCTGCCGCGCCCGATCGCACGCGCGATAGGCGCTTTACATCCCGCTCAAACCGCTATCGACCGCGAGCGTCTGCGCGGTGACGTAGACGCTTTCGTCCGAGAGGAAGAACAGGACGGCATAGGCGATCTCCCATGCCGTGGCCTGGCGGCCGAACGGAACGTGGCCCTTGCCGCGGTTGGGGCGGCCGGCGCCGGCTTCGCGGCCGTTGGGGGTGTCGACGAGGCCGGGATAGACGAGGTTGGCGCGGATGCCGCGGCGCGCGCCGAGATGGGCGATGTTGCGCATGAGACCGCCGAGCGCGGCTTTCGAGGAATCATACACCGCCATCTGCGATCCCGCCTTCAGCGCGGCGATCGAGGAGATGAAGACGATGGCACCGCCATCGTCGAATTTCGGCATCGCCGCGCGGCAGCACAGCATCGGGCCGCGGACATTGACGTCGTAGATCCTGTTCCACTCCTCGGGGCTGACATTGTCGAGCCCGGTCTTGCCGAAGGTGCCGATGTTCAGCACCATGCCGTCGAGCCCGCCCATCGCACGGTGGGCTTCCTCGATCATGCGCTGGACCTCGGCCTCCGACGTGACGTCGGCGGTGATGGCAAAGCCCTCGCCACCCTCGTCGGTGATGTGCCTGGCGGTCTGCCGTGCGGAGGTGTGGTTGAGATCGGCGACCGCGACTTTCGCACCCTCACGTGCGCACAGGATGCTCATGGCGCGGCCATTGCCGATCGGATCGGTGGCGGCGTCGAACACGCGTTGGCCGCCGCCGACGATCAGGATGCGGCGCCCCTTCAGGCGGCCCCTGCCCGGCGCCTCGCCCATCGTCTCCGCACTCGGCGGGCGGACGTAACGTTCCGGCTTGCTCTCGGTATCCGTCATCGCGTCCGCCTATTTCTTGCCGCCGTCATAGACCTTCATGCCGGCCGCGGGATCGAGATCGGTTTCGGTTGCCTCGGTAACGCGCGCCATCATCATGTAGAAGCCCAGCGCGACGATGGATTCGACGATCTCCTGGTCGCTGAAATGCGCGCGGGCAGCGGCGAAAATCGCTTCGGGCACGCGGACGTTCTCGACGACCTCGCGACCGAACTTCAACAGCGCGCGCTCGGACTCGCTCAATGCGGCTGCGTCGTAGTCCGAACGCTCCACCGCATCGACTTGTCCCTGCGTGCAGCCGACCCCGAGCGCGATCGGCACGTGCTGGCGCCATTCATAGGCGCCGCCTTCGAGCTGGGCCGCCTGCAAGATCAAAAGCTCGCGGTTGACGGCCGAGAGCTTCTGCTTGTGCAGGATCGAATTGCCGAGCCGCATCGCCGGGATCATGTTGGCCTCGGCGTGGGCCATCATGCGGAAGATGTTGAGCTTGACCGGCATGCGGTCGAACGAGGCGCGGATGTCGCCGCTCGTGGTCTCCGGATCAATCAGGGGCAGCCTTGCCACGATTCTCTCCCTTGGTTTTTCGTTTCTTGTTGTGGTCGTCAGTGCCCGCCGCGATCAGCGACAGGAAGAAGGAAAGATAGCGGTCGATTGCCTCGATCACCTTCGGCCGCGGCGAAGGCGCCGCACCCATCACGTAGTGCTCGAGGCGGATATAGATCAGCCCGGCGGCGAACAGCCGCGCCGTCTCGCGCGGATCCGGCGTCGTGACGAGGCCGGCGAGCGCAAAGCCGCGAAAATAGTCCGTCATCATGCTCTGCTCGCGCGCATAGAAATGGTCGGCGAACTTGGCGCGGATGCCGGGCACGCGGTTACGTTCGGCGGTGATGACCTTCTGGAATTGGTGCTCGCGCGGGTCGGACCATTGCTCGACGAGGTCGAGCGCAAACTGGCGGCAGAACGCGGCGGGCTGGCGCGACAGCTGCCTGTAGCGCGGCTCTTCCAGCCGGCTCGCCGAACTGGCCGGGCCGTGCTCGCTGACGATCGCTTCCAGGATCGCGGCCTTGCCGGGAAAATGATTGTAGAGGCTGCTTTCGCGAATGCCGACGCGGCGCGCGAGCTCGCGCATCGAGGCGCCGCCATAGCCGCTCTGCGCGAACAGATCGAGCGCCTCGGTGAGGATGCGCTCGCGGGTCGTGGGCGCAGCCGCTTCCGCCGCGCTGGAGGTGTGGACAGCCATGGTGACTTGACTAACGAACGATCGTTCGCTAGTCAACCGCACGAACGATCGTTCGTTTCGCCAACCTGGCGGCAACGGTCGCGGCCCGCAAGCTACGAGGCGGGCGCCGGTCTCGCGTTTCAACTCCGCACCATCGAGAGGCGGAGAGCAATTTCGGGGAGACGACCTCATGGCGCGCTTTGCCCGCCTTCGCATGGTTGCGGCCTGCATCCTGCTGCCGCTGCTTGCAGCCAGCACCGCCTCTGCCCAAACCGCGAAATACGATCCCGGCGCCGACGACAGGACCATCAGGATCGGCACTACCGCGCCGCTGAGCGGCCCGGTGTCGGCCTTCGCCCAGATCGCGAAATCCGCTGAAGCCTATTTCCGCAAGGTGAACGACGACGGCGGCATCAACGGCCGCCGCATCCAGATGATCATCGCGGATGATGCCTACAGCCCGCCGAAGACGGTCGAGCAGACGCGGCGGCTGGTCGAGAGCGAGGAAGTGCTGCTGATCTTCGGCTGCGTCGGCACGCCGACCAACAGCGCCGTGCACAAATATCTCAACGACCGCAAGGTGCCGCAGCTCTTCCTCGGCTCGGGCGCGGCGAAGTGGGACGATCCGAAGAATTTCCCGTGGACCGTCGGCTGGCAGCCGACCTATCGCGACGAGGCGATCGCCTACGCCAAATACATCAGGGCGAGCCACGCCAATGCGAAGATCGGCGTGCTCTACCAGAACGACGATCTCGGCAAGGATTATCTGAAGGCGCTGGAGGAAGGGCTCGGCAGCGGCGAAGCCATCGTCGCGCGCGCCGCCTATGAGACCTCGGCGCCGACCGTCGACACCCAGATCCTGCAACTGAAGACGGCCGGGGCAGACATTGTGCTGGTCGCGGCGACGCCGAAATTCGCGGCGCAGGCGATCCGCAAGATCGGCGAGATCGGCTGGAAGCCTGTCATCATCATCTCCAACGTCTCGGCTTCGATCAGCGGCGTGCTGGAGCCGGCCGGCAAGCACAATTCCACCGGCGTGATCTCCAGCCAGTACCTGAAGGATGCGACCGACCCGGCGTCCAAGGACGATCCCGGGTACAGGGAATGGCTGGCGTTCATGGACAAGTACATGCCCGACGCCAACAAGAGCGACTGGCTCAACGTCTATGGCTACACCATCGCGCAGACGCTGGTGACGGTGCTGAAGGCCTCCGGCAACGACCTCACCCGCGCCAATGTGATGAAGCAGGCGACAACGATGAAGGACGTACGCCTGCCGATGCTGATCAACGGCACCGCGGTGAACAATTCGCCGGAGCGGTATACGCCGATGACGAGCCTTCAGCTCATTCGTTTCGACGGCACGCGCTGGGTGCCGTTCGGCGACCTCCTGAAGAACTAAAGCATGCGGCAGGTGAAGATCGGCAGCATGCGGATCGATCTCGTTAGCGAGATCCCGGCGCTCGCGTTCGACAAGAGCTGGCTGTTCGCCAATGTCACCGACGCGGTGATCGCGGAGAACCGCAGCTGGCTCGATCACCGCTATATCGAGCCGGAGACCGGCCGCTTCATCCTCAGCCACCACTCCTATCTGGTGCGCACGCCGCGCTGGACCGCCATCGTCGACACCTGCTGCGGCAATCACAAGAAGCGGCCGCGCGTGCCCATGTGGAACGATCTCAACCAGCCCTACCTCGACAACATGCAAGCGCTGGGCGTTGCGCCCCAAGAGGTCGACTTCGTGATGTGCACGCATCTGCATGTCGATCATGTCGGCTGGAATACGCGCCTGCTCGACGGCCGCTGGGTACCCACCTTCTCCAACGCGCGCTATCTGATGGGGCGTGAGGAGTACCGCCACTTCGAGGCCGCGCACAATGCCGCGCCGAAGAGCCCGGTGAACCACGGCTCGTTCGAGGATTCCGTGCTGCCGGTGGTCGCGGCCGGCCTCGCTGAACTGGTCGAGACCGACCATCGCCTGTTTGACGACCGTGAGGCCGCCTTGCGCTTTGCGCCGGCGCCCGGCCACACGGCCGGCAACATGCAGATCCATCTCGATGGCGGCCAGGATCATGCGGTGATGTCGGGCGACGTGATCCATCATCCGATCCAGTGCGCCGCGCCGTGGCTCTCGAACGCCGCCGACGTCGATCCGGCCGCTGCGGTCGCCACGCGCATGGCGCTGCTTGAACAGCTTGCGGACACGCCAAGCTATCTGCTCACCGGCCATTTTCCGGCGCCCACTGCTGGTCGCGTGATCCGGCACGGCGGCGCCTACAGATTTCGTTTCGAGGATTAGGGGAACATCATGATGCTGCGCACCGTCACGCTGTCACTTCTCGCGTTGCTATCGGCGGCGCTGCCGTCGCACGCCGAGGATCCCGCCGCCTACCCCACGCGCAAGATCCGCATGCTGCTGCCTTACGCGGCGGGCGGCGGCGGCGACGTGGTCGGGCGGCTGCTTGCGGACAAGATGGGCAAGACGCTCGGGCAAAGCATCTATATCGAGAACCACACGGGAGCAGCCGGCACACTCGGCACGCAGATGGTCGCGACATCTGCGAATGACGGCTACACCATCACCGTCGGTGGCATGACAACTCATGTGCTGGCGCCCGCCATCTATCCCAAGCTCGCCTACGACCCGATCAAGGATTTCACGACCATCGGCCGCGTCGGGACGTCCTCGATCCTGCTGGTGGCGACCAAGGATTTTGCCGCCAATGACATCAAGGGGCTGATCGCGCTCGCCAGCAAGGGCGAGCCGATCCAGTACGGAAGCTGGGGCATCGGCTCGACCGGGCAATTCTGCGCGGAAATCCTGATGCAGCAGACCGGCATCAAGATGGACCACGTGCCGTTCAACGGCATTGCGAAACTGGCCGGCGACCTGCTCGGCGGCCACATTTCGTTGGCGACGCTCGACATGGCGACCGCGACGCCACTGGTGAAGGACGGCTCGATCAAGGCGCTGGCGGCCTGCGGCGAGCGCTCGCCGAGCCTGCCGGATGTGGCGACCTACAAGGAGCAGGGCGTGGCGTTCGACCGCAGCCTGTCCTGGGCGATGTATGCGCCTGCCGGCCTCGCGCCGCCGATCGCGCAAAAGCTGTCAGCGGCGCTGAAGGACGCGCTGGGCGATGCCGAGGTGAAGCAGAAGCTATTGGGCCTCGGCATCACCCCGCAATTCGTCCCCGGCGACGAGCAGCGCGACATCAACGCCCGCGACATCGCGGCCTGGAAGCAGGTTGCCAAGGACGCAGGCATTGAGGTGAAGTGAGCAAGACGTGGCGAAAAGCTTGCGTGCGGCCATCTTTCGAGACGCCCGCCTGAGGCCGCCCTCAGGATCAGGTTCCGTTTTGCGGCAAGGTATCAGACCCTCATGAGACAAGGAGCGCGGGCATGAGCCGCATCTTCGGCGCGGTGCGCCAGAACGGATATGTGGTGCGGGATATCCAGGCCGCGATGAAACATTGGATCGAAGTGATGGGTGTCGGTCCCTGGTACTACATGGACCGCGTCAAGACCGACTGGTTTCGCCATCGCGGCCAGGACTCCGCCGTCGAGATGAGCATCGCGCTGGCCAATTCCGGCGATCTCCAGATCGAGCTGATCCAGCAGCGCAACGACGCGCCCTCGCTGTACAAGGAGTATCTGGACGCCGGCCACGAAGGTCTCCAGCACATGTCCTATTGGAGCCACGACTACCAGGCGCTCTACGACAGGGCGCTCGGGCTCGGCTACCGGATCGGCCATGAGGGCCAGATCGGCGGTGACAGGGGCCGCTTTGCCTATTTCGACACCCAGGCGCATCCGGGCACCATCATCGAGATCTCCGACATCAGCGGCACCAAGGGGCCGTTCTTCGAAAAAGTGCGGCAGGCAGCCTTGAGCTGGGACGGCTCGCGGCCGATCCGCGAGGTCGTCACGAAATCGTAAGTGCTTTCGCCGGCGGGAAGCGCCGGACGAAACCAAATAGAAATTGTATTGCGGCCCCGGTCGGATATTCTTTCCGGCATTTCCTGATCCCGGCTTGGGGGCCGTGATGAAATTCATTTGTCTCTTTGTTTTCAGCGCACTGGCGCTCGCCTTCCAGCCGACCGCCGCCTTTGCCGACCAGCGCATGGCGCTTGTCATGGGCAATTCGGCCTATCAGCGCGCTCCCAAGCTCGCCAATGCCACCAACGACGCCAGCCTGCTGGTCGAGACCTTCAAGAAGGCCGGCTTCACGGTCGTCGATGCCCGCAACGATCTGTCCGCCCAGGACATGCGGCGGACCTTGCGCGATTTCGGTGCCAAGGCGCGCAGCGCCGATATCGCCGTGATCTACTATGCCGGCCACGGCATCGAGATCGACGGCAACAACTATCTCGTGCCGGTCGATGCCCAGCTCGAGAACGACACCGACGTCTATGACGAGACCATCGGGCTCGATCGCATTCTCGTCGCCATCGAGCCCGCGAAAAAGCTTCGCCTCGTCATCCTCGATGCCTGCCGCGACAATCCGTTCGCCAAGAACATGAAGCGCACGATGGCGTCGCGCGCGGTCGCGCGGGGATTGGCGAAGGTGGAGCCGACGAGCCCGAACACGCTGGTGGCGTTCGCCGCCAAGGCCGGCCTCACCGCGCTCGACGGCGACGGCAGGAACAGCCCCTTCGCCACCGCGCTGGCGCATCACCTCGCGACGCCGGGCCTCGACCTGCGCAAGGCGTTCGGCTATGTCCGCGACGAGGTGCTGCAGGCCACGACCAACAGGCAGGAGCCCTTCATCTACGGCTCGCTCGGCGGCGACGATGTCGTGCTGGCGCCGGCGGCAGCGCCTCCTCCGCCACCACCGGCGCCGGTCGCCGCCACCGACACGAGCGCATCGCGCGACTACGAGTTTTCAGAGCGCGTCGGGACGGTGGAGGCCTGGGATCTCTACATCGCATCGCATCCGAGCGGGTTCTACACCGATCTTGCCAAGGTTCAGCGCAACAAGCTCGCGGCAGCCGCCGCGCCAGCGCCGGCGACCGTCGCGATTGAAACGAAGAAGGTGCAGACCTCACCCGTGCTGCCGCCGCAACCGGAGGCGCCAAAGCCCGTCGCCGCACCAAAACTCGCGGCTGCTCCGCCGATCGTCACACCGCTCACGCTCGTGAGTCCGCCCATGACCGAGACGAAGAGTGTCGCGGCCGTCGTGGCCGCGAGCTGCACCACGCGGATCGCGCGGCGCGGCAACGGTGCCGTCGGCGGCCCCTTCATTCCGGTCTCGATCAGGCCGAACGTCGAGGGTGCGAGCGTCCGCACCATCGCCGTCTCTCCCAACGGCCGCGAGATCGCCACCGCCGGCGACGACGGCTTGATCCGGCTTTGGGATGCATCCTCGTTCCGGCAGACACGCGTGCTGAGGGGACATGCCGGCGCCGTCTACGCGCTCGACTATTGGACCGACGGCACGCTGCTCGCCTCCGCCGGATGGGACGGCAAGGTGAAGATGTGGGACCTCAGGAGCGACGGCGAGAGCCTGACGTTCGATGCCGGCGCCAAACAATTCGCGGTCGCCTTCGCGCCGGAGCCGTCGCTCAAATACCTCGCCTCGGCCGGCGAGGACGGTGTCGTGCGCATCTGGAATCTCGGCACCCGCGAGCTCGCCAGGAGCAGGCTCGACCACCAGAGCTCAGATCCCGCGCGCGCGGCGGTGCGCTCGCTGAGCTACGCGCCATCCGGCTCGGGCGAATTCGTCTCGGCCGGTTACGACGGCAGGATCAGGTTCTATCGCACCAGCGGCGCGATCGAGGCCAAGGACGCCTACGGCCGCAAGGCGCTGCGGGTGGCCTATTCGCCCGACGGCACGCGCGTGGTCACCGCCGGCTCCGATGCGGAGCTCGGTTCGAAGGTGTTCGACGTGAAACTGTTCGACGTCAAGAGCGGCGCGACGCGGCTCCTCACCGGCCATCGCGACTATGTCGTCTCGGCCAATTGGTCCGCGGACGGCAAGCGCATCGTCACCGGCGGCGGCGGACGCGACAAGTCGGTGAACCTGTGGGACGCCGAGAGCGGCCGGCTGCTCGCAAGCTTTGCCGGCCATCAGGAAGATATCGAGGCGGTCGCGTTCTTTCCGGGCGGCACGCGGTTGATCTCCGCGAGCGAGGACAAGACTATCAAGGTCTGGGACATCGCCGAACGCCGCCTGCTCCTCACCGCCATCGGCTTCGGCGACGACGGTTTTGTCAGCTACACGCCCGAAGGCTGCTACGCCGGATCGAACGGCGTCGAAAGCCGGCTCAGCATCTCCAGCGGTAGCCGTTTTGAGCCGATGTCGCTGGAGGCCCGCAAGGCGATGCAGGAACCGGCGGGGTTCAGCTTGCTGCTGGCGCGGTAGCCGCCGATCTGTGGTAAAATGGGCTTCGCGTCCGAACCTTCAGCGAGGCAAGCATGTCCAACACTGACAAGGTTTTTGCCGGCTCGATTCCGAAGATCTACGACGAGTATCTCGTCCCGATGATCTTCTCCGCTTATGCCGACGACATCGCAAGACATGTCGCGGCGCGTTCGCCTTCCGTGCTGCTCGAGATCGCAGCCGGCACCGGCGCGGTGACGCGCGCAGTGGCGGCGGCGCTGCCGCGCGGCGTCCGCTATGTCGCGACCGACCTCAACGAGCCGATGCTTGCGGTCGCGGCGCAGCGTCAGGCGGAGGATGATCGCATCGTTTGGCGGCAGGCGGACGCAATGGCGCTGCCGTTCGGCGACGCCGAGTTCGACCTGGTCTGCTGCCAGTTCGGCGCGATGTTCTTTCCGGACCGCGTCAAGGCATACGGCGAAGTGAAGCGCGTCCTGAAGGGCGACGGCGCGTTCGTGTTCAACGTCTGGGATCGCATCGAGGACAATGTGCTCACGCATGAGGCGACGGTCACGCTCGGCAGGATGTTTCCCGATGATCCGCCCCGTTTCATGATCCGGACGCCGCACGGCTATCACGACAAGGCCGTCATCAAATCCGACCTCGAACGCGCGGGCTTCCGCGACATCTCGATCGAAACACGATCCGAGATCAGCCGCGCGCCGTCGGCCGAGTATGTCGCGATCGCGCTCTGCCAGGGCACGCCGCTGCGCAGCGAGATCGAAGCCAGGGATGCCAGCAAGCTTCAGGCTGCAACCGACTTCGTCGCCGAAGCGCTGCGAACGCGCCACGGATCCGGTGCGGTCGAGGGCAAGATCCAGGCGATCGTGATCGAAGCGCGACCGTAGGGGCGGGCTTCGAGGCCCGCGCCTTACCAGAAGCTTCGCTGCATCGGCTGCGCCGGCTGATAGTACTGATACTGGCCGCGCCGGCGCGGATTGGCCTGCTGCTGGTACGGATCGCGCTGCTGGAAGAAGAAGCCGAAGCCATTGCCGCCATTGTCCCAGCCGTCATCGCTGGCAACGTCCATCGGAGGCGCGGTCGGCTTGCGGGTGATGAAGCCGCCCTGCGGCTGGTTGCTCAGCACAGCGACGAACTCGGTGCGGTAGTTGGTTTCGGCACTCAGCGGCTCGTCCGAGATGACGATCGAGGAGCGCGGCAGCGCGGTCGGCCCGATGCGGTCCCACACCTCCTGCGGGATGGCGATGCGGTCGAGCGCGTTCTTGGCATCGTCGCCGTTGTCGATCGTGACGACGCTCCAGCGCAGGCCGGTATCGGTCTTCGCCATCGCCGTGAAGATATGCGTGCCGAGCGGCTGGTCGGGATTGCGGATGGTGACAGGCACCTCGATACTGGTGTCGAACACCTCTCCGCCACCATCCGGCGCCGGCTTGTGCGTGTTCCGCCGCACATAGAGCTTCTGCGTCGCGCGGCTGATATAGACCGAGACCGGCTCGAGTGCGAGCTTGGCGTCGGTCGCTGCCTTCACGGCGTCGGCCTTTTTGGTCGCCGCGAGCTTGGCTGCTTCCTTCGTGGCGGCGACGGCGTCGCGCTTGGGCTGTGCGGCGGCCCTGGCGGCATCGAGCTGCGTTGCTGCATCGGCAGCTTTCCCTGCGGCCTTCTGCTTCACGTCCTCGGCCTGCGCCCGCGCTTGATCGGTCTTGGCGGACGCGAGCTTCTTGTCGGCGAAAGCAAGCTCGGCATCGGCCTTGGCCTTCTGCTGTTCCAGCTTGCGCAACGAGGTGGGGAGCGAGGCGGCTTCTTTCGCGGCCACTGCAGCGGCCTTCTTGGCCTCGTCAGCGGCGAGGATGGCCTCCTCGGCCTCGCCGGAGAGCTTGTCGATCCGGCCGGGCGCGGTCGCGATGGCCTCGCGCTTCGGGACGAACAACGAAGGATGGGAGAAATCGATGGGCGCGGCATCGTTCGGCGAGATGATCACGCGCATCCCGATGTTCGTCTTGTCGAACAGGCCCTCGGCAAAGCCGAAGGGCATGCGCACGCAGCCGTGCGAGGCGGCATAGCCGGGCAGCGGCCCGCCGTGGAGCGCGATGCCGTTCCAGGTGATGCGCTGCATGTTCGGCATCCAGGCATCGTCGTACATGGTCGAGCGGTGGTCCTTGTCCTTCTCGACGATGGCGAAGACGCCGGCCGGCGTCTCGCGGCCGGTGGTGCCGGTCGAGACCGGTGCGCGCAGGATCCAGCCCTCGGCATCGTAGAAAGTGACCTGCTGGCTCTTGATCGACACGATCGCCATGATCGGCTCACCGGCTTCGCGCGGCGCCACGGCCTCGACCGGCTGGCGGGCCTGCTTGGCCGCCTCGGCGCTGCCGGTCAGCGCCGTCAGGGCCAGGGCCGTAGCCAGCGCAACGAGTCCGGGAGGCCGCCAACGCCGCATCGCCGTGGTGGATTGCGCCGTCGTCATCAGGTCTTTCATGCCATTCCCCGGTCCAGTACCAGTCCGCGCCTTCAGTCGATTAAATTGCGGTCTCTAGATTAAGAAATCGCAGCCACCTTGCGTTCCGTATCCGGCGATATTCGGTCCGGTCCGGCGGCAAATCTCTCATATACGACGGCTTGCACAGGCGGAAGGTGCCCCAAGGCCGAGGCTGGCCGGGAGCTGGCGGCGAATCGCTGCGGCAGAATGTCCGGTTAATGGGTTCGGCGCCCGATCAGCCGCGTCATTGCAGCGCCGAACATGCCGAACAGCGCAAAGACCAGGAGGGGCAGAGCACGCAAGGCGGCTTGCCCGGCCGGTTCATGCTCCCTCACCAGCAACACGACAAAGACCGTAAGGCCGAGAAGGACGCAGATGAGGGCTGCTGCAAAACCCAGCTTGCGCAAAACGAAGGCAAGGTCGGTGGTGGTCATGGTCGTATCATGGCGTTGATGAACGGACCCCATCCTAAGCCCAATCAGGGCAGCAGGATGTGACCATAATCACAGAGAATTGTGTCACGCGATCGATTCATGAACAGGCTACGACGCAACGCCAACCGCCTTGCTGTCGATCGCCGCCTGGATCTCCGCTTCACTGAGGCCGGCTTCGCGCAGCACCTCGCGTGAATGCTCGCCGAGGCGCGGCGCCATGCGATGAATGCCGGCCGGGCTTTCGGAGAATTTTGTCGCCGGGCGCGCCTGCCGAATACGCCCTTCCGTGGGATGATCGATATCGGCGAACAATCCGACGGCGGCGAGATGCGGCTGCTCGCCGATCTCCGTGAGCCGGGCGAAGGCGGTGTGCGGCACGTCGAGCCGCAGCAGCAACTCCTCCCACTCCGCGGTGGTGCGGGTCGGCCCGATCTCGCTCATGCGATCGTAGACCTTGTCGATGTTCTGCGAGCGCAGCACGGGATCGCGCACCCCCAGTTCCTCGATCAGCTCGGGGCGGCCGACCGCCTCGAAGAAGGCGCACCAATTGTCCCCGGAGTACGGCAGCATGGTCAGCCAGCCGTCTTTCGTCTTTACCGGGCGCCTGTTCTTCATCCGCTTGTAGCCGGCCGGACCGATCGGCGGATCGAAGGCGTGGCCGCCCAGCATCTCGATGCTGTTGAAGCCGGCAATGGTTTCCAGCATCGGCACCTCGACCATCTGGCCCTGCCGGGTGCGCTCGCGCCGGAACAAGGCCGCAGACACCGCGCCGACCATTGCCATGGCGCAGATCTTGTCGCCGATCAGGCTCGGGACGAATGCCGGCTCCTCGTCAGATCCGATCGCGGACGCAAGGCCTGACGCGGCCTGGATGATCTCGTCGAAGGCGGGCCGCGCCGCCCACGGGCCATCCTGGCCGAAGCCGGTGGCGGCAGCATAGATCAGCCGCGGATTGAGCTTGGCACAGGCCTCGTAACCGAAGCCGAGCCGCGCCATCGCGGCGGGGCGCACATTGGTGACGAGCGCATCGACGGTCGGGATCAGTTTCGCCAATGCGGCCTTGCCGTCCGGATGCTTCAGGTCGAGCGCGAGGCTGCGCTTGTTGCGGTTGACCGCCATGAACTGGCCGCTCATGCCGCGGTTCCGGAACACCCCGGTGTAACGCCAGGTATCGCCCGCGGGCGGCTCGATCTTGATGACATCGGCGCCCCAATCGCCGAGCATCTGCGCGGCATAGGGACCGAACAGCACGCTGGTCAGGTCGAGAACGCGGATGCCGCTGAGGGGACCTGTCGCTGTCATCGTCGCTTCACTATCGTTGGAGGAAACAAGTGCGGGCCCGACGAGCACGACAATACCTCGATTGCGACGCGTGAGATGTCGTGATTAATTCAAATGCGTATACGCAGCCTGCAGCCGTTCTGTTTGATGGGTGCATCACCTCGAGGCGACGTCAGACCTCGAGCCACTCCTGGCGCACGGCGGCATTGGCCTTGAGCGCGTCCGGCGTGCCCTCGAACACGACGCGGCCATGGCCCATGATGTAGACGCGCTTGGAGATACGCATCGCGATCGACAGCTTCTGCTCGACGAGCAGGATCGCGACGCCGGCCTGTGCGATGCGCGCGATGAGATCGCCGACCTGCTGCACGATCAGCGGTGCCAGACCTTCGGTCGGCTCGTCGATCATGATCAAATCAGGATCGCCCATCAGCGTGCGACAAGTGGTGAGCATCTGCTTCTCGCCGCCGGACAGCACGCCCGCGGCCGTATCGGCGCGCGCGGCGAGATTGGGGAACATGTCGAGCATGTCCTGCAGCCGCCACTTGCCGGGACGGCGCGTGTCCTTGACGCCGAGCAGGAGGTTCTGGCGCACGGTCAGGCTCGGGAAGATGTCGCGATGTTCAGGAACATAGCCGAGGCCGAGGCGCGCGATCTTGTAGCTGGGAAGGCCCGCGATGTCCTTGCCCTTGAAGCGGATCGTGCCCTGCGGCGCGACCTCGCCCATGATCGCCTTGACCGTGGTGGAGCGGCCGACGCCGTTGCGGCCGAGCAGGCTCACCACCTCGCCTGCGGCGACGTCGAGGTCGACGCCCTGAAGGATGTGGCTCTTGCCGTAATAGGCGTGGAGATCCCTGACCTCGAGCATCAGTGCGCTTCCTCGCCGAGATAGGCTTCCTTGACCTTCGGATCACTTCGGATCTGTTCCGGCGTGCCCGAGGCGATGATGTGGCCGTAAACGAGAACCGAGATGCGGTCGGCAAGGCCGAACACGACGCTCATGTCGTGCTCGACGATCACGAGCGTCTTGCCCTCGGTCAGCCGGCGGATCAGCGCCACCGCGCGGTCGGTTTCGGCGTGGCTCATGCCGGCGGTCGGCTCGTCCAGCATCACGACGGTGGCACCGCTTGCGATGGTGATGCCGATCTCGAGTTCGCGCTGCTCGGCGTAAGTCAGAAGTCCCGCCGGAACATCCCGCCGATGCGTCAGATGGATGTCGTCGAGGATTTGCGCGGTGCGCTCGCGCACCTCGGGAAGGCTGTCGACGTTCTTCCAGAAGGCATAGCGATGTCCCGTCGCCCACAGCACGGCGCAGCGCACGTTCTCCCAGACCGACATGCGCGCGAACACGTTGGTCACCTGGAACGAGCGCGACAGGCCGCGCCGGTTGATCTCGAACGGCCGCAGGCCGGAGATCACGTCGCCGTTCAGCTTCACCTCGCCCGCGGTCGGCTTGATGTGGCCGCTGATGAGGTTGAACGTCGTGGACTTGCCGGCGCCGTTCGGACCGATGATGGCGTGACGTTCGCCTTGCGCGACGCTTAAGTTGAGGTCGCGGATGATGCCGACATTGCCAAAACGCTTTTCGACGGCGCGGACTTCGATGGCTGCTGCGGTCATGCCAGATACCCCCGGTCACGGGCGACCGTCGCAGCCCTGTCCCACGCGTCCGCGATCCGCCGCCAGGTCAGCTTTGCAACGAACGCGCCGCCGACAACGAGAACCGCCGCGGCTATCCATGTCACCGGCGATTTCGGGTTGAATCCGATGCCGAACAGGTTGATGGACTCGCCGCCCGCATAGCGCGCGACCGTCTCGATGGTGAGGATGATTCCGCAGGCGAGCGCCAGGGTCGGCACGACAGCGACGAGATAGGACGGGATCACCGTCCACAGCGTTCCGGCGCGAACCAGCGGCCGGTGCATCATCAACAGGCCGGCGATGCCGCCCGGCGAGAACATCACGATGCCGATGAAGATGATGCCGAAATAGAGCTGCCAGACGCTGGTCACACTGGTCAGCCCGAGCTGGAGATAGGTCACCAGGATCGCGCCGAGGATCGGGCCGAAGAAATAAGCGACGCCACCGATGAAGGTCGAGAACAGCACGAGGCCGGACTGGATCGCGCCGAGATAGGCGGAATTGGCGATCTCGAAATTGATCGCGGCAAGCCCGCCGGCAACGCCGGCGAAGAACCCGGCAAAGCAGAAGGCAAGATAGCGAACCACGTGAGGATCGTAGCCGATGAACTGGACGCGTTCGGGATTGTCGCGGACGGCGTTGCTGATCCGTCCCAGCGGCGTCCGGGTCAGCGCGTACATCGCGATCGCCGACAGCACCAGCCAGAACGCGATGAGGTAATAGACCTGAAGCTGCGGCCCGAACGACCAGCCGAGCATCTTCGGCAAGGCGGTGCGATCCGTCGTGATGCCCGCTTCGCCGCCGAACACCGAGCGCAGGATCAGCGAGGACGACGCCACCAATTCGCCGATGCCGAGCGAGATCATCGCGAACACGGTGCCGGCGCGCTTGGTCATGACCCAGCCGATGATGATCGCAAACACGAGACCGCCGATGCCGCCGAACAGCGGGATGAACGGCAGCGGGATCGGCCAGCCGTGCGAGACCACCGCGTTCATCATGTGGGTGGCGGCGAAGCCGCCGAGACCGTAGTGAACGGCGTGGCCGAACGACAGCAGGCCGGTCTGGCCGAGCAGGATGTTGTAGGAGAGCGCGAAGACGATCGCGATGCCGATCAGGCTGAACGACGTCAGCGAGCCGCCGGAGGAGAAGATCATGGGTAGGACGATCAGCGCGGCGATGCCGATCAGCCAGACGCCGTAGAAGCGCAGGCTGCCGCCGGCGGGCTTGGCCGTCGCCTTCGATGTCGAAGTCGTTGCACTCGTCATGACTCGCGCGTCCCCATCAGGCCCATGGGGCGAACGATCAGAATGAGCACCAGCAGCATATAGGGAACGATCGGCGCGACCTGCGCGATGGTGACGTTCCAGATGTCGGTGAGGACGGACGGTCCGGTCGACGGATCGAGCGGCCCGAACGCACTCGCCAGCGAGCCGTTCAGCGCCACCGCAAAGGTCTGTACCAGGCCGATCACCAGCGAGGCGACGAAGGCGCCGGGCAAGGAGCCGAGGCCGCCGAACACGATGACGACGAACAGGATGGGCCCGAGCGCCGCGGCCATGTCGGACTGCGTCACCAGCGCAGGTCCCGCGATGACGCCGGCAAGGCCGGCCAGCGCGCTGCCGACGCCGAACACCACCATGAAGACGCGCCCGACATTGTGGCCGAGATGCCCGACCATGTGCGGATGGGTCAGCGCCGCCTGCACGATCAGGCCGACGCGGGTGCGCTTGAGCACGATCAGCAGCGCCACGAAGATCACGACCGACACGGCCAGCATGAAGATCTTGTAGGCGGGATAGTTGGTCGAGAAGATCGTGAAGGCCGGGAAGTCGAGCAGCGCCGGCACGCGGTAATCGACCGGGCTCTTGCCCCAGATCATCGACACGATCTCTTCGATCGCAAACGCCAGACCGAAGGTCAGCAGCAATTCCGCGACATGGCCGTGCTTGTGGGTGTTGCGCAGGCCGTAGCGCTCCACCGCCATGCCGATGGCGCCGACCAGCAGCGGCGCCAGCACCAGCGCCGGCCAGAAGCCGATCCACTTGGTGAGCTGGAAGCCGAAGAAGGCGCCGAGCATGTAGAAGCTGGCATGGGCGAAGTTGAGCACGCCCATCATGCTGAAGATGACGGTGAGCCCGCTCGACAGCAGGAAGAGCAGCATGCCGAACAGCACGCCGTTGAGGGTCGAAATGACAATCAGTTCAAGCACAGCGCACTCGTCTCCATCCGGGGCCCGATGGTCCCGGTGAACATCGCCCAATCAAATGCATTCCGGCCGCCGCCTTCCCGCGACCGATGACGGCCGCGGGACAACGACGGATGTCGTGATTACGGCCGCACCATCTTGCAGGTCGTGGAGACCATGGCCTGCGGCGTGTCGATCTTGGAGACGAGGTGCCAGCCCCAGCCGGTGCTCTCCTCGTCGAACGGCTCGTTGGCGGCGAGCTTGCCGAAGGAAGAGATGTAGATCGGCTGGAAGAACTGGTGGTCGTCCTTGCGCATGAGGCCCTGGCCGCCGTCGAGAACCTCGAACTTCAGGTCCTCGAGCGCCGCCGCCACCTTCACCGGCTCGATGGAGTTGGCCTTCTCGGCCGCGGCCTTGAACATGCGCATCTCGTTGACCGCACGCGGATACCACAGCGACAGGCCGGCCTTGGCGCGGAAGGACTTCTCGAAGTCCATCGCGGCCTGGTGGCCCGAATTGGCAAAACCCTCGGTGATCTGGAAGACCTGGTGATCGAGACCGGTCTGCTTGATCGCGGTCGGACCGCCGGCGCCGCCGGCATAGTAGGTGTACCAGTTGACCTTCAGACCGGCATCGGCAGCGGCCTTGAGCAGCAGCGCGATGTCCTGGCCCCAATTGCCGGTAACGACGCTGTCGGCGCCGGAGGCCTTGATCTTGGCGATGTAGGGCGAGAAGTCCGTGACCTTCAGCAGCGGATGCAGCTCGTCGCCGACGATCTGGATGTCGGGCCGCTTGGCGCCGAGCATCTTGCGCGCGTCGGAGCGGACAGACTGGCCGAAGGAATAGTCCTGGTTGATCAGGTACACCTTCTTGATCGAGGCGATGTCCTTCATGTAGCTGGTGAGCGCCTCCATCTTGATGTCGGAGCTCGCATCCCAGCGGAAGTGCCAGAAGCTGCACTTCTCGTTGGTCAGGCTCGGATCGACGGCGGCGTAGTTGAAGTACAGGACTTCCTTGCCGGGATTGCGCGTGTTGTTCTTGGTGACGAAGTCGGACAGCGCCGCGGCGACGGACGAGCCGTTGCCCTGCGTGATGTAGTGGACCCCGGCGTCGATCGCCTTCTGGGCCTGCACCAGGCTCTCCTGCGGATTGGTCTTGTTGTCGAGCGGAACGATCTCGATCTTCTTGCCGAGGATGCCGCCCTTGGCGTTGAGCTCGTCGGCCAGATACTGGAATGTCTTCAAACCACCTTCGCCGACGCTGGCGCCGCCGCCCGAGAGCGGATCGATGTAGCCGATCTTGATGGTGTCCTCGGCCGACGCGGCATGACCGAGCATCGGGGCGATCACGGCAATGGCCAAAGTGAGCTTGCGCATTATTTTCGTTTCCTCGCTGGCTATCGACTTTAGTCGATGGACTTTTCTGCGCATGTTGCAGCGCAGTTTCAGCCTCCTAATGAGCAGAACGAACCTTGATTTTCAAGCGCAACAGGACATGGCTCTGGCCGCCGCCATGAAAAGTGATGCGGCTGCCCGGCTCCTCCGCGGCTTTCCGCCACAAGGAATAGAACGCAACGGGAAACTCGCTTGCGCGGCGACCGCCGGTGTCGGAGCCGCCTACAGGCTGCGGTAGTCCGCGATCCCCGACAGGTCGGGCGCGAACCCGAGTCCCGGCTCCTCGTTCAAAACGATCGTGCCGTCCGTCACGCTGGCCACGGGACCGCAGAACAGGTCGCGCAGCGGGTTGTCGTTGGCGTCGACCTCCAGCCAGCCGTCGCCTCCGATGCCGGCCAGGAGATGCGCCGAGGCAAGCAGTCCGATGCCGCCGCCGAGGTAATGCGGGCAGAATGTCTTGCTTGATTTCAGGATGTCGCGCGCGAGGCCAGCGCAGGCGCTGAGCCCGCCCCATTTCGCGATGTCGGGCTGGACCACGCCGAGCACGTCCTCGGCGAGGACGTCCTTGAATCCCTCGACGCTCGAAATGTTCTCGCCCGCGGCAATCGGCATCTTTGCGGCTGCCCGCAGCCTGCGCCATTCCTCGCGCGGCCGGTCGGCGCGGATCGGCTCCTCCAGCCAGCGCAGATCGAACGCGGCCAGCCGCAGCAGCATCTCCAATGCCTGATCCACCGACCAGCCCTGATTGGCATCGATGGCGAGCATGCCGGCGCCGACGATGGCGCGCAGCGCGGCGAGATTGGCGAGATCGGTCTCGGCGCCGAAGCCAACCTTCAGCTTCAACGCGCGATGGCCCCGCGCGAGCGCGGCTTCGGCTGTCTGTGCCGCGCCGCCGGGGTTGATGCCGCTGGCATAGACCTTGATCCTGCCCGACTGCCCGCCGAGCAGCCGCCACAGCGGCAACTTCCGGCGGCGCGCGGCGAGATCCCATAGCGCCAGATCGATGCCGGAAATGGCCTGCGCGAACGGACCGGGCTCGCCGCATTGAAGCGCGAGGACCTCGGTGCCTTTGGTCAGCGCCTCGAAAGCCTCAGCGGGACTGTCGAACTTGCGTCCGACGAGGCCGGGCGCAAGCACCTCGTTGACGAGCCGGGCGCGATGCTCCGCACCCGGTGCCGGAAAGTTGCACCAGGCCTCACCCCATCCCGCGACGCCGTCCTCGTCGACAACGCGAACGAACACGGCGGGACGGTTGAGCATCTTGCCGAACGACGTCACCACCGGTGTCGCCAGCGGATAGCGATAGCAGAGCGCCTCGATCGAGCGGATGGTAAAGCTGTCAGTCATGTTGCAGCCTCTACCATTTCAGTAGGCGCGCGCGAAGTCACCTTCCTGCTTGATATCAGTGAAGACAGGATAGCGCGCCTTCCACGGCGTGCCCTTGGCCGTGGTCAGTTCGCTGAGCCGTTCGAGCACGTTGAGGCCATCCTTGCGCAGGCTGGCCGACACCGCCGCGCGGTCCGGAAAGTTCCTCAGGACGGCATCGAGCCAGATCGTGCGACCCGCGAGGAAGCCGCTCGCGCCCGCGGCATAGGAATAGTCGAGCACACGCTCGAATTTTTCGGGCGCGGCGCCGCCCGACAGCAGCACCCAGGGGATATTCCGCGCGCGGCAGATATCGCCGATGGCATCGAACTCCTTCTGCGCGGCTTTCGCTTCCGCACTGCCATCACGCGCCGGCAGGCTGTTGGCTGCAAGCGGGCTCTCCAGCTTCAAGAGGTCGACGCCATATTCGGGCTTGGCAAACTCGCGCACGCTGTCGATGACGAGGCCGGGAAGCTTGCCCGGCGATTCCACGTAGTCGGCGGTGTGATTGGCGCTGCCGAGGAACGGATAGACCAGCAATTCCAGGACATAGGGAATGTCGTGACGGGCGCAGTCCTCGCCGATCTCGCGCACGAACTTCTTCTGATGCTCGTTCACTGCGGCATCCGCGTCCGGCCGGTACCAGGCCAGCACCTTGACGGCGTCGCCGCCCATCGCGCGGATCTTCTCCACGCTCCAGTTGGTGATCGCGCGCGACTTGCGGCCGCCCGCGGTTTCCTCGACGCGATGCTCTTCCAGCGTCATGATCAGACCGCAGCGCGGCGGCAGCAGATCGATCGCGGCAGGCACGGCGAAATTCGGGTCGAACAGCATCGAGCTGCAATGCGGCGCAAGATTTTCGACGAGGAGGCGCTTAGCCGCCGTGACGTCGGAATATTCGACCTGCTCCCGCGTGATGCCTTTCGCTTTCGCGATGGCATCGAACAGTGGCGGCCGCTGGTCCAGTGCGACCATGCGAAAGTGGCCGTCCGCGTCAGCAAGCCGTGCCAGCCCGCGGTTCTTTCCAATCGTTCTCATGGCTTCGTCCTCATGAATACAAGACACTCGTTGATATCGGGGATTCCGTTGCGTCCGCCGGCGTGGCGGCATTTCATGGCGGCGGTCGCCGCCGAAAACGCCATGGCGGCGCGCACCTCCAGGCCGGCGCCGATCGCGAGAGCATAGGCACCGTGGAAGACGTCGCCCGCGCCCGTGGTGTCGACGACGTCGACGGCATAGGCGGCCTGCCGGTGCAGGCGGCCGCTCTCGTACCAGCTCACGCCACCCTCGCCGCGCGTGACGGCGATGACGCGGCAGCCGAAGCGCGCGAGACCGGCCAGAGATTGATCCTCGGCCGCGCCGGCAAAGGCCGTGAGCGCGGGCTCGGAGAAGATCGCGTGGTCGGTCAGCGGCAGCAGCTGCTCGAACACCTCGGCATCGGCCACGTCGCCGTCAAGCACCGTCGCAATGCCGCGCGCCCGCGCCTCACGGAACAGCGTTGCGGCACCCTCGACCCAGCGCGGGTCAGCCAGCACGGACGATGCACGCGCGACGGTTTTGAGCGGAAGCCAATCCGCGCTCTCGGGATAGGAGCCCCGGAAGTTCACGATCTGCCGCTCACCAAAACTGTCGACGATGATTCCGGAAACGGACGAGCGGCCATCGGGAAACAGTCGAAAATTCTCGACATCGACGCCTTCGGCGGCGAAGGCCGATCGCATCTCGTGGCCCGCGGCATCATTCCCTGCCCGCCCCCAGAACGCGACGGACGCACCGAGCTTTGCCACGGCGACGCTCGCATTGGCGGCCATGCCGCCGCCGAGCGTGCCGTATTCGACGGCCTTGATCTTTTCGCTTCCGCCCGCGAACGGCCGATCGACGCGCCAAACCTGATCGAGCGCCGATAGTCCGAGGCAGATCACATGCACGGGCCTTACCCTGGACGCGACGTCCGCCAGTGCTGAGAGATCGCCGATATCGGTTACCGAACTCACCGCAAAACCCGTCCGTTGGCGGCATCGAACAGATGCGTCTTGCCCGGCTGCGGACGCAGCGTGAGGCGATCGCCGACCTTCGGCCGCAGCGCCGGATCGACCCGCGCGATCGAGGATGCGCCGGCGAGGTCGAAATGGATCAGGGTGTCCGAGCCGAGCGGCTCGACCAGCTTGACGTTGATGGCAATGCCATCGGCGGCATCGGTCGCGACGGCGAAATGTTCGGGCCGGATGCCGAGCACGGCATTGCCGGCCTTGCTCAGGCTGACCGCAGTCTGGCCGTCCAGCGGCACCACCGTTCCACCTTGCGAAAGGATCGCGCGCTCCTGACGCCACTCGACCGGGAAGAAATTCATCGCAGGCGAGCCGATGAAGCCGGCAACGAACTGGTTGGCGGGCCGTTCGTAAACCGTCTCCGGCGTGTCGTATTGCTGGATCGTGCCGCTCTGGAGCACCACGATCCGGTCGGCCATGGTCATGGCCTCGATCTGGTCGTGGGTCACGAAGACCATGGTGGTCTTCAGCTGCTGCGACAGTGCCTTGATTTCCGCACGGACCTGCCCACGCAGCTTTGCGTCGAGATTGGACAACGGCTCGTCGAACAAAAACGCCTTGGGATTGCGCACGATGGCGCGGCCCATGGCGACGCGCTGGCGCTGGCCGCCGGACAGCTCCTTGGGCTTGCGGTCCAGATAGGGTTCGATGTGCAGCAGCGCAGCGGCGCGCTTTACTCGCGCGTCGATCTCCGCCTTCGGCGTGCCCCGCAGCTCCAGCGCAAACGACATGTTGTCGTAGACCCGCATGTGCGGATAGAGCGCATAATCCTGGAACACCATGGCGATATCGCGTTGCGCGGCCTGCACGCCGTTGACGCGCTTGTCGCCGATATAGAGGTCTCCGCCCGAAATCGGCTCGAGGCCGGCGATGATGCGCAGCAAGGTCGACTTGCCGCAGCCGGACGGGCCGACGAACACGACGAACTCATGGTCCGCGATCTCCAGATTGAGATCGGGGATCACGGTGAAATTGCCGTAGCGTTTGGTGAGGTTGCGGATCGAGATCGAGGCCATGATCGCTCAGTCCAGCGCCAGCACAGGCTTGATCAGCTCGCCCTTGGCGAAGCGGGCGAAATTTTCGGGCAAGGCCTGTAGGCCGAACTCGCCGTCGACGAGGACGCGGTATTCGTCCTTGTACTTGCGCAGCAGCTCGACATTCGGCTCGAAATCGGACACCGGAAAGTAAAAGGTCCGGATCATGTAGAAATCCTTGCGGCGGAAAACCTTGCCTTCCTCGATGGTCCAGGGCGCGGCGTTCTCGCCGACCAGCACCAGCGCACCGCGCGGCAGCACCAGTTCGATGCCGAGATTGCGCGCCGCATGGGCGCCGGAGCATTCCATGATCAGGGCGAAACGCTTGGAGGTCTCGCCGACGGGATGCGCCTTCGCGCCGAAGGATTGCGCGATTCTGAGGCGCGCCGCGTTGGGATCGGCGACATGGATGTCGTTGTAGCCGACCGCGCGGAGCGCCAGCACGACGCCGAGGCCGACAGGTCCTGCGCCCATCACGAGGACCGGGCCGGCCTCACTCGCCGGCACCACGCGGCTGACGAAGCGCACGGCATGGCCCGAGGTACCGATGGTGTCGAGCAGCAGCGGCGCGAGGCTGTCCTCGATATCATCGGGGACCGGCAGCAGGCAGTTCTCCGGCACCGGCACATATTCGGCATAGCCGCCCGGCCTGTTCCAGCCGATCAGGCTCGAGACTTCCAGGCACATCTGGGTGTCGCCGCGCTTGCACGCCGCGCAATGGTCGCAGTGCAACGGAATGTAGACGGCGCAGCGGCGGCCGTGCAGGCGGTGGCCGGGTTGCTCCACGACGCCGAAGATCTCGTGGCCTGCGGTGAACTCGGCGCCCTTGTGCCAGAGCTTGAAGTCCGAGCCGCACAGCGCGGTGCGCGAGACGCGGACCAGCACTTCGCCGGTGCCGACATCAGGCATCGCCACGCGCTCGATGGTGATGCGGTCGTCGCCGTGGAACACCGCAGCCTGCATGATCGAATTCGGGCGGGGCGATACATTCATCGGATTTAACCTTTCACCGCGCCGAGCGTCAGTCCGGACACCAGCCAGCGCTGAACCAGGGCCGCCAGCACCAGCGGCGGCAATGCGATCAGCGTCGCCGCGGCCATGAGGGCGCCCCATTGCGTCGAGCCTTCGCCGATGAAGTTGAAGGCCGCCGCGATCAGCGTCTTGGTGTCGCCATTGGAGAGCACCAGCGCAAACAGGAAATAGTTCCACGAGAAGACGAAGGCGAGGATCGCCGACACCGCGACGCCGGACGCCACCAGCGGCAGCGCGATGCGCCAGAGGATGCGCGTGACGCTGCACCCGTCGACCTGTGCGGCTTCGAAGACGCTACGCGGAATGCCGTCGAACGACGGCAGCAGAACCCAGATCACGATCGGCAGCGTGATGACGGCGTGGCTGAGGATCAGCGCGGTGTAGGAGCCGATCATGCCGATTTGCCGGAACATGACGTACCATGGCAGCAGGAACAGCGTGCCGGGCGCCATGCGCGCCGCCAGCGTCAGGATCGCCGGCCACGAAATCCGCGTCCAGGAGACGGCGAATGCGGCAGGGATTCCAAACAGCAGCCCGAGCGCGGTCGAGCCGACGGTGACGATGAGACTGTTGAGCGCATAGCTCAGGAACGGCGTGGTCCTGGTCAGCTCGACATAATTGTCGAGTGTCGGCGAGAACACCAGCGTCGGCGGATAGGCCGTGACCTCGAAGGACGGCTTGAACGAGGACAGCACCATCCAGACTGTCGGCGCCATGATCAGCACACCGGCGAGCACGAGCTGCGCCGTGTTGAGCCAGCGGATCCAGCGGTCGGTGTTGACGGCGTCGTTCATGACATCACCACGCCACTGCGCCGCGCAGGCGGTTGAAGGCGAGCACGGCGCCGAACACGATCGCCGTCAGTGTCAGCATCAGGGCGCTGGCATAGCCGATGTTGAAGAATTCGAAGCCGACCCGGAAGCCGTAGATGTTGAGCGTGTTCGAGGCGTTGCCCGGGCCGCCCTGAGTGGTGATGTAGATGATGTCGAAGAAGCGCAGGAGATCAACGCTGCGCAGGATCGCTGCGGTGACGATGGTCGGCAGCAGCAGGGGCAGCGTGATGCGCTGGAACGTCTTGAACGGGGATGCACCGTCGATCTGCGCGGCTTCGTAGACGCTCGGCGGCAACGATTGCAGGCCGCCCAGCACGATCAGCGCGACGTAAGGCGTCCACTGCCAGCTGTCGATCAGCGCCACGGTCGGAATGACCAGGGACGGCGAGGCCAGCCAGTCCGACGGCGGCAGGCCGAACGACTGCAGGATGTAGTTGGCGGCGCCCAGCGAAGGATCGAGGATGACCAGCCACATCATCCCGGCCACGACCGGCGGCATCATGAAGGGTGAGATGAACAGCGAGCGCACGATCCCCGGCAGCCGTTTGGCGTGGAACAGCACCAGCGCCAGCCAGACGCCGAAGACGAGCTGCAACACCAACGACAGCACGAACAGCGCGATGGTGATCCACAGCCCGTGCCAGAACTCGTAGTCCGAGATCAGCTTCGAATAATTGGCGAGGCCCGCGAACGACTGCTTGCCCGTCGAGGAGAACGTCTGGAAGCCGAGCCAGATCGTATAGACGACCGGAAACGCGATCATCGCAACCGTGAAGATCACGGCCGGCGCCGAGAGCGCCGCCATCTCCAGCTTCTGCCGGTCCTGCGTGAGTGTCGCAGCCGCCTCAGACATCCGTCCGTTTCCTTGATCGAGTGAGATGCCGGCAGGCGCGAAGCCAGCCGGCATCGGGCGGTCAGTTCAGCGCGATCAGCGCGTCCAGCGCCTTGTCCGCATCCGCGCAAGCCTGATCGACGGTCTTCTGCTTCAGGATCAGATCCTGCACCGCCTGGCCGATGAACTCGCGCGATTGCGGATTGGCGACGATGGGATAGCCGACTTCGGACGAGCCTTTGGTGGCGAGCACGTCGAGGGCGGCCTGCCATTCCTTCCGCACCGGCTCCTCGTCGATCCACTTGCGATATTCAGGATCGTTGGCAACGGACGGACGCGGCGGGGCGATGCCCTGGAGCGCCATCTTCTTCTGCACTTCGGGGCTGGTCGCCCACTGCACGAAATACCAGGCCGCATCCGGCTGCTTGCTGTGCGAGGAGACCGCCATGCCCCAGCCGATCGTGGTCGGCACCTGGCCGGCTTCGCCCGCCGGGAACGGCAGCAGGCCGGTGTCCTTCAACCGCGCGCCACCTTCCATCACGGTACGCAGCTCATTGGACGACTCGAACGCCATCGCGGCGCGGCCGCTGCGGTACAGCGCGGAAATCTGCTGGAAGCTGTAGTTGACGACGCCGGGCGGCCCGAAATCGCGCAGCAGCCGGCTATAGGTGTCGAGCGCCTCCTTGCCCTTGGCCGAGCAGAGGTTCGACTTGCCGCTCGCGATATACGCGCCGCCGATGTTGTGCAGCATGTTGCTGAAGGTGTAGGCGACCGCGGGCTTGAGGCCGCGCGAGACGAACGGCGTTACCGCGCTGTCGCAAGCCTTGATCTTCTCGGCCGCGGCCTCGACCTCCTTGATGGTCTTCGGCGCCTCGAGGCCGCACTTCTTGAAGATGTCGGTGCGGTAATAGAAGATCGGCCCTTCGAGGTTCATCGGCATGCTGGTCAGCTTGCCGCCGAAGGTCGCGGCCTTCAGCAGGGCCTGGCTCAGCCCCGCCGGATCGTAGTCCTTGGCAACCTCATTCTTGGCCATCGCGGTGAGATCGCCGTACCAGCCGGCCACGGCGAACTGCTCGCCCTCGCGCGAGGGCAGCGTCATGAACACGTCGACCTCGTCGCTGTTCGCATTCATGACGGTGACCAGACGCTGGCGCATCTGTTGCTCCTGATAGCCGTCGACCTTCAGGGTCATGCCGGTCAGCTTCTCGAAATCGGCCTTGTAGGTCAGCAGCGCCTGCGCGACCGGGTTGTTATTGGCGAGAAAGGTGACGGTCTTGCCCTTGAACTTCGTCCAGTCGAAATCGGCCGCGTTCGCCTGCGCGCTGATCGCGGCTAGCGCGAGAACGGGCAACGCGACATGCGTCGCGAGCATCCTGGCCTTCATTGAACTCTCCTCCCGGCTGGCCGCCTTAAGCTGGCGGACCATTTTGAACAGGTTTGAACACCATCTGAAAACGGTTACAAAATAGACCTCGCATCGATCGTGTCAAGCGGTGGACAAGCTGCACAATCTGCGGCAAATTTGCGTCATTTCCGCTACTATGCGGCTTGTCACGCGATATGTAACGTTACATCAATGAGACTGACCAACGCCAAGTCCGTGAAACAGGGCATCCGCGCCGTGGCGGCCCGCGCCGGCGTGTCGACGGCATCGGTCTCGCGCGCCCTCAACAATCCCGATGCGGTGAGCCCGTCCTTGCGCGCGCGCATCGAGCAGGCCATCGACGCGCTCGGTTACATCCCGCATGCGCCGGCTCGCATCCTGTCGTCGCGCCGCTCGCGCACGCTTGGCGCAATCGTGCCGACGATCGACAACACGATGTTCGCGCGCGGCATCGCCTCGCTGCAACAATATCTGTCCTCGGTCGGATACATGCTGTTTCTCACCACCAGCGGCTACGATCTCGACGTCGAATTGCAGCAGGCGCGCAATCTGATCAGCCGCGGCGTCGACGGCCTCGTGCTGCGCGGCGATTGCCATCACGACGGCTTGCGAAAACTGCTTGCGGACAATGCGGTGCCGTTCATCAATGTCGGCATCTACCAGCCCGACCGGCCCTACCCTTGCGTCGGCACCGACAACGAGGCCGCCGCCCATCGCGCCGCCGCACATGTCATCGAGCTCGGCCATCGCCGCATCGGGATCGTCTCGGCGCTCCAGCGCAACAACGACCGCGCCAGCGCCCGCGTCGCCGGCTTCCGCCGCGCGCTGACCGAGAATGGCCTCGAGCTTCCGGCGCAGTGGCATGTCGAGGTGCCCTATACGCTGGACGACGCGCGCGAGGCGGCGCGCTATCTCCTGAGCCTCAAAGACCGCCCGACAGCCGTGGTGTGCGGCAACGACGTCATCGCCTATGGCGTGCTGCTCGAGGCGGAGCGCGACGGATTCTCGGTCCCGCGCGATCTATCGGTTGTCGGCTTCGACGACCTCGACTGGAGCCGGCACTTGCGGCCGAGCCTGACCACGATCCACGTTCCGACCGGAGAGACTTGGCAGCGCGCCGGCGAATATCTGGTGCGGAGCCTTGCCGGCGAGCAGACCATCATGCATCGCGAGATCGACTTCTCGCTGGTGGTTCGCGAATCCACGGCCCCGCCGCCGAAATCCCTGAAGTGAGACAACCTTGATGACTTCGAATTTCTCCCTCGCGCCCGGCTTTCATGCCGTCGTGATCGGCGGTGCCGGCGACATTGGCGCCGCGATCAGCAATCAATTCTGCGATCTCGGCGCGACGGTGACGGCAACCGGCGCCAATGAGGCGGATCTTGCGCGCACACTGCTCAAGCCGCGCGCGGGTCTTACGCTTGCGACGCTTGATGTGACCGATGATGCGGCGGTGGCGTCCTTCGCCCGGACGCACAAGCGCGTGGACGCGCTGGTCAACTGCGCCGGAATTCTCGCGCGCGACAAGGAATTCGAGATCGAGACCTTCATGAAGGTGCTCGACGTCAATCTCACCGGGACGTTCCGGACCTGCATGGCGTTCCAGCCGCTGCTGGCGGAGAGGAAGGGCTCGATCGTCAACATCGCCTCGATGAATGCCACGCTGGCGTTGCCGCGGATTCCCGCCTATTGCGCCAGCAAGGGCGGCGTCGTGATGCTGACCAAGGCACTGGCCTTGAAGTGGGCCGAGGACGGCATCCGGGTCAATGCCGTTGCGCCCGGCTATATCGAAACCGCGATCAACGCCGCCGGCCGCACTGATCTTGCGCATTATCAGCGCATCGCCGACCGCACCGCGTTCAAGCGATGGGGCCAGCCGGAGGACATCGCGGGAGCCGTGGCATTCCTCTGCATGCCGGCCTCGCGATATGCGACCGGCACCGTCGTGGCCGTGGACGGCGGGTTTCTCGCGGGGTAGCGCTACACGCCGACCGCTTTCCGGTTGAACGTCCGCAGGAAGCGCAGCGACAGCGTCCGCACGTTCGCGACGTTCAGCAGCCAGGCCACGGCGACATAAGCAAAGCCGCCGGCAAGGCTCACGACGATCAGCGCCACGATTCCGGTGCCGTTAACCTGCGACCGCGCAAGCAGGATCGCAGCCGCCATTGCCGCGGCTGAAACCGCAACACCAGCGAGGCGGTTGAAATCGAACGGCACGGGATGGGCGCGGTGCATCAGCGCGACGGCGACGACGAAGCCGATCGCCTCGGTCGCAAGCGTCGCCAGCGCCGCGCCGTAGAGATCGTAGCCGGCCACCAGCGCAAACATCAGCACGACGCTGACGACCAGCGTGAGGAACGACTGCGTCGCCAGCATGAAGGGCCGCTCGGCGAGCTGGAAGCTGATCTGCACGTAGAACTGATTGGCGATGCCGAAGAAGCGGGCAAGCACGAGTGTCGGCAGCAACGCCGACACACCGGCGCGGAAGTCGACGCCAACCAGCGTGCCCGCGACCTCGTCGGCCGCGAGCGCGAGCCAGACGGCAACGGGCGCGACGACGACGAGCAGCAATTCGAGGCTCTCCGTCAGCCGTTCCCGCGTGATCTCATCATTCTTCTCGGACAACGACCGGAACACCAGCGGCACGGTCGCAGCTGCGACGCTGGAGGCGATCATCACCATGAACTGGCGCGGCAGATCGGCGGCGACGCCAAAGATACCGGCGGCGTCCTTGCCGAGCAGATAGGCGACGATGAGCCGGTCGCAGGCCGAATAGACGGCGACGGAGAGTCCAGCCAGCGTCAGCGGCAGGCCGTAGCGCGCCAACTGCATGAACTGGCTGCGCTGGAAGCGCGCGATCTTGGTGCGATCGCCGACGAGATTGAGGATGATGCCGCTGAGCGAACCGAGGCCGAATGCCGCGAGCAGCCCCAATCCACCCCAGCCCAGCCAGATGCCGAGCAGACCGAAGCCGACGCTCGACACGCTGCGCACGATCGAGATCGCGGCGAAACGATAGGGCCGCAATTTGGCGCGCTCGAACTCCTGCCCGACGTCGACCGCATTGGCCATGATGGCGACGAACATGCTGGCGAGCAGCAACTCGATACTGACATCGCTGCGAAACAGAAACACCAGCGGCGTGGTGGCGCAGAGCACCGCGACCGTCAGCCCGAAGGCGACCATCGCCGTGCCGCGAAAATCCACCTCCGCCGACATCGCCTGATAGCGCGACACCGACAGCTTGATCCAGGCGAAGAAGATCGCGCCCAGGATTCCGGCAAGGCTGATGCCGACGACATAGACACCATACTCCGCAGGCGTCAGCAGCCGCGTGTAGGCCGTGATCGCGAAGAAGCCCACCGCCGCGGGCAGGATGTAGGCGACGAGATAAATCGAGAAATGGCGGTTCAGCATGCGGGACCGTTGCGATGATGACGGCCGTTAATCAATGGGCCTTAACGGGATCTTGGCGGGCGAACGAACTGCGCCGCAGCATCTCGCAACAGTGTCACATAAGTCTGCAGATCGGGCGCCGAATGAGGCTTTGAGGCCGCTTTTGCGCGTTAGCGTTAAATTTGCCCTTTCGTTGAAGCGATTTCCGCGATCCCGGACGAAACCTTGGTCCAGACTGGAACAGCGATGCGACACCACGCGCGCAGGTGCCCCGAACATCCGGCAAGGGTTAACCCAACAACAGGAAACCCCGGCGTCACGGGGCGACGCTTGGTACGATGGCGCGTTGGTTCCAAAAGGAACACCCCGACGTGACCAGGCTCGACAGACGCGAATTTCTTCTCTGCGGCGCCGCAACGCTCGCAGCGGGCGCAACGGCGTCGGCGGCACCTGCGTCCAAACTCGCGCAGCGCCGTCCGGGCTTTGGCGCGGCGGCGACGCTCTGGGACCTGCAAGCCGATCCCAGGCTCGGCGAAGCCATCAGCACCTATTGCACGCAGGTGGTACCGGTGCTCGAGTTGAAATGGCCGATGCTGCGGCCGAACGCGCACACGTTCAACTTCGAACGCGCGGATGCGATCCTGGATTACGCGCGGGACAACGATCTGACGATGCGCGGCCATGCGCTCGCCTGGTATCACGACATTCCGGACTGGACCAAGCAGATCAAGGACACCAAGGGCGTCGAGCGCGCCTATGTCGACCACATCGGCACCGTCGTATCCTATTACAAGGACAAGCTGACCTCGTGGGACGTCGTCAACGAGCCGATCCCGGACAATCCCAAGAAGGTCACCGACCGGCGCGACACGTTCTGGACACAGCATCTCGGCAATAACTGGATTCCGCTGGCGTTCCGCACCGCCGCCGCGGCCGATCCCTTCGTCAAGCTCGCGATCAACGAATATGACATCGAGTCGGCGAAGGATACGTTCATTGCCAAGCGCGCGGCCTACCGCCATCTCATCATGGATTTGCTCGACCAGGGCGTGCCGCTGCACGCCGTGGGGCTGCAATCGCATCTGCATGCCGAGCTCGAGATCGACACGCATGGGCTGGCCGAATTCGTCACGGAGCTGCGCTCGTGGGGGCTCGAGGTACTCGTCACCGAGCTCGACGTCGACGATCAGAAGCTGACGGGCAATGCGGCCGAGCGCGACGCCATCGTCGCCAGGCGCGTCAATGATCTGCTGACGGCGATCTCGACCAGCGGCCCGGTGCGCTCGATTCTGACCTGGGGCCTTTCGGATCGCTACAGCTGGATCAACGGCGTCTTCGCCCGCGCCGACAAGCAGCCGAACCGTCCCCTGCCGCTCGACGGCGAGTTCAAGCCGAAGCCGTTCATGGACGTGATCAGCAAGTTTACGAGGGACGCGTGAGGCCTAGCGTGCCTTGGGCATCTCGAACTGAGCTTCTTCCCCCATGTGGTCGGGAGACAGGCTCGGAGCGCGGCGGTCGCGCGAGCTGAGGCGGAACACGTCGCGGATGTCGTCGACCGAAGTCGACGAATAGGACTGGATGCAGAGCGCGACCTGTTCGGGCGAAGCGGCGCGCATCATGGCTTCGATGGCCGGGCGGTCGAGCGGCGTGTCGTCCCAGTGCGAGACGGCGATGCTGTCTTCCGTCACGCGATGGGTGGCCAGATGCGCGGGCGAGTTCGCGACAAAGTGGCCATACATCAAATATTCCGAGAACTTCTTCTTCCGGCACAGCGCCAGAACCCAGTTCAACCCCGTCGCCGATTTGATCTGGGCGGTCATCGCGCGCGCGGTGTCCTTGTCCCAGACCAGCGCGTTGCCGACATAATCGTCGGCGGGGAACGAGCGCTGCTTGATGCCGAGAAGCTGATCGACGGTGCGCAGCCACAGCCCATGCAGCGGGTGGTCAGCGCCGATGTCCTTCGGGGTGACGAACAGCGGCGTCTTCTCGGCGCCGGCATATTGGCCGACGTCGAATTCACGGAAGAACAGGTTGTCCGAATCCAGGATGCAGACCCGCTGCTCGGGCGCGTTGAGCACGCCGGCGATCTTCAGGATCTGCTGGATGTGCCAGCCGTGCACAGGCGACGACAGCAGCGACAGCCAGACCCGGCGCTTGCTGAGGAACTGGAGCGCTGGCGGCAGCGCCCAGAGCCATTTCGGCAAATAGCGCGAGGCGGGAACGATGACGCGCTTGTCGGACGCGAACCGCGCGAACAGCGGCACGTCCTCATCGTTAACGAGAACATAATGCCGCGTGTATCCCGTGAGCCAAGTGTCGATGCTCTCGCTGAGCAGCGAAAAGCGCTCGATATCCTTGGCATAGCTGGCGGTCAGCAGGGCAACGGAATGCATGGAGCGCGCTCAAATGGCCATCAAGCCGCACTCATAGCCGCACCGCGAGATGCTGGAAACTCACAAACGGAATCAAGGTAAAACGAAACGAATCATTAGCCATCCGACGGCAGGCCCTGCTCGATGCTGCGAAAGCGCAGCGGCGCCAGCGCCGAGGCGCGCTGCCACCAGTCGGCGACGCGGTCGTCGAGCGCGGTCACGCCGCGGCCGTGGCCGGGGAAGATCCGGATCTGCTGCACCGCCTCGGCCTCGAACCCCTTGCCCCTGCGCGTGATCTTGAGAGCGGCGCCTTCGCGGTCCCGCTGGGTCAGCGGCACCAGCAGGCGGCCGCGCGGGCGGAGCGACTGAAGCCAGAGCGGGTGCGGATGCGAGAACCCGGCATGCACGATGATCACGTCGGCGGGCTCGCCGATCTTCTCGCATCCATCGCAATGGACCACCTCGACATTGCGATAGGGGCGAAGACAGGTCGCGGCGCGAGCAGCAAGCCGCTCGTCGCATTCGATGGCGTGCACCCTGCCCTTGGGGCCCACGATCTTCGACAACACCGCCGAGAAATAGCCGAGCCCGCAGCCGATCTGGACCACGCGGTCCTTCTCCCCGATACCGATCCGATCGATGAAATGCGCCCACAGGCTCGGCAGCCCGGTGTCGAGCTTGCGGCGTGCATCGATCGCGACCAGCACGTTGTCATAGAGGTGAACGGGATCGGCATCTGGCGTCAGACGATAGCTGCGCGCCGCTTCGCTCTTGATGCGCCAGGGTCCCTTCACCAGAAAATCCTCGCGTGGGACGGCGGCCAGCGCCGCGAGCAGGCGCGGCGAGGAAATCCGCTCGCGCTTCGCAATCAATTCGACATAACGCGCGCGCGCGGCGGCGAGATCGCTCATCGCACGGGATCGGCCGGTTCGCGAACGAGTGCGTCCGCACCGAGCTCGTTGACGAGCTGCATCGCCTGTTTCAGGTCCGGCGTGTAAAAACCTTCGCTGAACTTGCCGACGATCGGCACGAGCAGGAGACTGGCATGCTCGCGCTTGCCGGCTTGCTGCGACAGACGCGCGAGGCTGACCGCGGTGCGAAGCTCCCAGGACAGCGCGCCCTGCTTGCGCGCAGTCTCCAACGACAGCGCGAACAAGTCCTCGGCCTCCTGCACCGACGCAGGTTCGCCGTCCAACAGCGTGATTTCGCCTTGCAGGCGATAGACCTCTGCGAGGTAAGAGTGGTCGCCTGTGCGTCTCGCAGTCGCGAGCGCGCCGTCCAGCGCGCGCAACGCGGCATCGCGCATCCCGACCTTGGTGTAGGCCTCCGCCAGCAGGCAGCGGAACCAGCAGCCGGCAAGCCAGGAATCCATCGCCTCGTATTCGTCGAGGCCGAAGCGCATCTGGCTGAGGCCCTCGTCCGCCTCGCCGAGCTGAGCCAGCGCCCAGCCGCGCAGGATCGCCGCCTGCTGCTTCCAATGCAGGAAATTGTGCTCGGTGGCGATGATCATGGCGCGGTTGGCGTAGTCACGCGTACCCTCGACGTCGCGCAGGTGCTGGCAGAGATAGGCGCCGAACACCAGCGCAAAGGCGAGCGTGAAGGGATGGCGGACCTTCTCCGCGTTAGCGATCGCCTGCTCGCTGTGCTGTCGCGCCGCGTCGGGCCGGCCAAGGAACCACAGGAGGTAGCCGAGATAGGACAGCGAGACGACGCCGGGCTCGATGCCGTGCCGCTCCATCAGTTCAAAATGCAGATCCGGACTGTAGAGATTGATGCAGCGATGCAGGTGATGGTGGGACGCCGCAAAACGGCCGCGATAGAGCATGGTCATCGCGATCGCGCGGTGCGCCTCGATCAGATAGCCGGTCTGCTGCGCCGGCTGCGTCCGCTCGTTCAGCCGCTCGCGCTTGGCGAACTTGAGCAGCTCGACGCTGAGATCGTGAGCGCGGGTGAGATCGGCGCGGATGAAATGGCAGACCCAGAGCCCGCGGGTGGCGGCAAAGATCTTTTCGTCGTCGTCGAGCTGCTGGCCGAGTTCGAGCGCGCGAATGTAGTTCTCCTCGACCTCCTGCACCGCATAGCCTCTGGCGGCGATCAGTGCGTTGCCGAGCGCGATGCGCAGCTCGAGCTCCATCTCGTCCGCTCCTTGCATGCGCGCATTGGCCTGCACGACGCTGAGGCCGCGACGCAGATGGCCGATCGCCTCCAGATTGGCGCCGCTCTTGGCCGCCTGCTTGCCGGCCTTGAGCCAGAAGCTGGCGGCACCCTCGCTCTGACCGGATTCAGTCAGATGATGGGCGAGCAGCTCCGGCTCGCGCTCGGTCTTCTCCGGATACATCTCGGCGAGCACCTGGGCGATCCGGGAATGCAGCTTGCGCCGCTCGCTGTGCAAGAGGCTCGCATGCGCGGCATTCTGGATCATCACGTGCTTGAAGGAATAGAGCGCGTCGGGCGGATGGCCGCGGCGCATGATCAGTCCCGCCTCCTCCAGATGATTGAGCGCGGCCTCGATCTGCTCTGCCGGCGTGTTGGCGACCGCGCGCAGCGTCTCGTAGGAAAACTCGCGGCCTATTGTGGCGCCGATCTGCGCGATCCGCTTGAACGGCCCCATCCGGTCCAGCCGCGCCATCAGCGAATCCGTCAGGGTCGCCGGGATCGCGAGTTGCCGCCACGGGCCGGAAAGCACGTAGCGGCCGTGCCGCTCGGTGAGGAGGTTGGATTCCAGAACCGTCTTGGTCAGCTCCTCGAGGAACAGCGGCACACCATCGGTCTTGACGATGATCTCCTCGACCACCTCCTTGGGAAGCTCGCGGCCCGCAACGCGCTCGACCAGCGTCGCGCGCAATTGGCGGCTCAGGCGGTTCAGCACCAGCGTCGTGATGTGCGAATGCGCATCCCAGCTCGGCTGGAATTCGGAGCGCGCGGTGATGATGGTCAGGATCGGCCGGTTCTGCACCCGGTCGACCAGGAGGTCGATCACCTCGCGGGAGGTCGGATCGATCCAGTGCAGATCCTCGAGCGCGATCACCAGCGGCATTTCGCGCGCGAGGCCGAGCAGGTGATTGACCAGCGCCGCGACGGTCGCATCCTTCTGCTGCTGCGGCGACAGGTCGAGCGGCGGATAGCGATCTCCGGTCGGGATCGACAGCAGCGCGGCAAACAGCGGCGCAACCTGCTCGATGTCGCCATGGGCTGCGGCAATCGCGGCCTCCAGGCCGGCCAATGACATCGCGGACGGATCCTCGCGGTCGAGACCGAGCGAGAATTTGAGCTGCTCGGAGAACGGGTAGAACGCCGTGGAGGTGTAATAGGGCGAACACTGGAACGAGATCTGCCCGTGCCGGTCGCCGGAAATCCGCTCGAAAATCTCCTGGATGATGCGCGACTTGCCGATGCCGGGTTCGCCGAACTTGACCACGACCTGGCCGTCGCCGTCCTTGGCCTGCTGCCAGCGCCCCATCAGCAGCGCGATCTCCTCCTCGCGATTGACGAGCGGCGTCAGCCGCGTGCCCATCGCGGCGGCGAAGCGGGTCTCCACCCGGGAGGCCCGCATCACGTGCCAGGCCTGCGCCTTGTCCGAGATGCCCTTCAGCGCATGGACGCCGAGATTGCGGTAATCAAACTTTCCCTTCAACAGCGACTGCGTCGATGCCGAGATCACGACGCCGTTGGGCGGCGCGAGGCCTTGCAGGCGTGCGGCGAGATTGACGGTTTCTCCGACCGCGGAGTCGCGCTCCTCGGTGCCCTGTCCGACGAGGTCGCCGACCACGACGAGACCGGTTGCGATGCCGATGCGGACGGCGGGCGCGTGGCTGAGCGCGCCGCGCGGCTCGATTGCGCGCGCCGTCGACAACACCCGCACGATCTCGAGCCCGGCGCGCACCGCGCGCTCGGCATCGTCCTCATGCGCGGTCGGATAGCCGAAATAGACCAGGATACCGTCGCCGACGAAACGTGCGGCAAAGCCTTCATAATGCTTCACCACCCGGACGCAGGTTTCGCGAAAACTCGCGATCATGTCGCGTACGTCTTCCGGATCGAACTGCACCGAGAGCGAGGTGGAATCCACCATGTCGCAGAACATGGTGGTGAGCTGACGCCGCTCGGCGCCAACTTCCGCCCGGTCTTGCGGGCGGGGCGCCGCCTCTGGCTTCTGTACGGTCTCGGCCTGGAACAAGGCTGTCATGGCCCGCTGGAGGCGCTTGCGATCGCCCAACGGCAATCCGAGCTCGACCAGATCGGATTCAGTCAAATCCCCCATCACATCGAGGTCGAGGCGGTGCTGCGCGAAGAGATCGGTGTAATGACCAAGACCGATGCCTTCGAGCCAGCGCTTCAGCCCGCCTTCCGTCCCCGTGTCCGGCTCATTCTCCAGCATGGTGATTCTGCCCGACCCTCACTCCGTCGAAGGGCTTTAGGCCCCTCAACCACAGATTTTGGGGCCCGAACTTCACCTCAGACTGGACGCGTTCCCTAAGTCTTGGGAAGAATAGACCAATCAGATCAAAAAGGAATGGCATTGTCGGACACTGCATCCGGAACGGAAGAGGGATCGGACAGCGCAGGCGCCGAAACCAGGACCTTTGCCCATATCGGCGGCCTTCTCGACTTTTATGCCCGGAAGACGCCGGCGGCACCGGCTCTCCTCGCCCCTGGCCGGCCACCCCTCACCTACGGCAAGCTGGGTGACTTGATCCAGCACCTGGTCCGCACCCTGCGCGGGCTCGGCATTGGCCCTGCGGACCGGATTGCCGTTGCGCTGCCACGCGGCGCCGACAGTGCGCTGGCGCTGATCGCGGTCGCCTCGAGCTGCGCCTGCGTCCCCATCAATCCCGACCTGACGGCCGACGAGCTGCAACGTTATTTCAGCGAATTGAAGCTGACGGCGCTCCTCACCCGCGCCGACATGAACTCACCAAGTCGTGACGTCGCCAAGGCGCTCGATATCGCAGTGATCGATTTCGTGCCGGGACCGGACGACAATCTCGGCGGCTGCGCATTCATCGGCCCGACGGTCGGTCCGGCCAATGGCAGCGGCGCCTCGCGCGGCGACGACGACGCCTTCATCCTGTTGACGTCAGGCACCGCAGCGCGGCCGAAGATGGTGCCGCTGACGCAGCGCAATGTGTGTCTCTCCGCCTACAATGCCGGCCGCGTATTGTCGCTTGGGCCCCACGACCGCCTGCTCAATGCCCTGCCGCTGTTTCACGCCCATGGGCTGATCTCCGGCCTGCTGACGGCGCTGGCCGCGGGCTCCAGCGTGATCTGCACCGACGGTTTCGATGCATCGTCGTTTTTCGGCTGGATGCGGGAGCTGCGACCGACCTGGTACACGGCGGTGCCGACCATTCATCGCGCGCTGCTGACGGCAGCCGAAGCCAATCCGGATCGCGCCCGCTCGTCTTCGCTGCGCGTGATCCGTTCGGCCTCGTCCTCGCTCGCGCCTGCGATCCTGAGCGGGCTGGAGACGATGTTCGGCGTTCCCGTGCTCGAAACCTACGGCATGACGGAAGCGGCTTCGCAGATCGCGGCCAATCCGTTCGAGCTGCGCAAGGTCGGATCGGTCGGCCGCGCCGCAGGCCCGGAAATCGCGATCATGGACGAAACCGGCCGCACGCTTGCGAGCGGCGAGCATGGCGAGATCATGCTGCGCGGCCCCAACATGAGCCGCGGCTATTACAATGACGAGGCGGCGACCCGGGCCGCATTCCGCAACGGCTGGTTCCGGACCGGCGACCTCGGCTATCTCGATGCCGACGGCTATCTCTTCATCGTCGGCCGCATCAAGGACGTGATCAATCGTGGCGGCCAGAAGATCTCGCCGCTGGAGGTGGAGGAGGTCCTGCTCAGCCATCCGGCGGTGCTGGAGGCCGGCGTGTTCGCCGTCCCGCACCCAAAGCTCGGCGAGAACGTCGCCGCCGTCGTGGTGCTGCGGCCGAATTCCGAGGCGACCTCGGATCAGCTACGGCAATTCGCGCGCAAACGACTTGCGGCCTACAAGGTGCCGAGCCTGATCCGCAGCGTGGCCACGCTGCCGAAGGGTGCCAGCGGCAAGGTCAAGCGCAATGCGCTGGCGGACCTGGTCGCCAGGGCAGAGCACGGCGATGAGGCGCAACTGCCGCGCAACGCGCTGGAGACCCAGCTTGCGGAGATCTGGGCCGGCCTGCTGGAGCTGCCGCAGGTCGGCGTCGACCAGGACGTCTTTGCGCTCGGCGCGGACTCGCTCGCGGCGACGCAGATGCGCTCGCGCCTGCGCGAGCGCTTCAATGTCGACTTCTCGTTCGAGGACATCTTCGATTGCGCGACGGTCTCGGCGCTTGCGGCCCGGATCGAGACCGCCGCGGCGCATCGCGAAACGATGCTGCCGGCCTGGCGTCCGGCCGCGGCGGCGGATGCGCCGCTGTCGTTCCAGCAGCAGCGGATGTATGTGCTCTCGCGGCTCGATCCGACCCGCTACAATTACAACGTCGTCGAGGTCGCCCTTCTCAAGGGCCTGGTCGATGTCTCCGCGCTGTCTGCGAGCCTCACCACGATCTGCGCGCGCCATGAGGCGCTGCGCTCGGTCTTCATCGAGCGACGGGGCGAGCCGGTGCAGCGCGTGCTGCAATCGCCGCCGCGGTTCGAGTGGATCAAGCTCAAGCCCTGCCCCGCGGACAAACGGACCGCGGTCATCTATCGCGAGGCGGCCAGGCTCGCGCAATATCCGTTCGATCTTTCGCGGGAGCCACCGCTGAAGGTCACGCTGCTGTCGTTCGACAGATCCAGCCATGCGCTGGTGGTCAACGTCCACCACCTCGTCACCGACGGCTGGTCACAGCGATTGTTCTGGGAAGAGCTCGCCGCCCATTATGCCGCCGCACGCAAGGCGAGGGCGGCGACGCTGCCTTCGCTCACCTTCCAGTACCGCGACTTTGCGCTGTGGCAGCAGAGCTGGGCCGAGATGCCGGCCGCAAAGGAGCAACTCGACTACTGGAAGACGCAGCTCGACGGCATCACCACGCTGCCGCTGCGGACCGACCGGCCACGGCCGGAGGTCTGGAGCGGTCACGGCGCCCGTCACTATCTCGAATTCTCCAAAACGCTGTCGGCTGATCTGCGCGCACTGAGCCAGAACCAGGGCGTCACGCCCTTTATGACGCTGCTCGCGGCGTTCCAGTGCCTGCTATTCCGCCACACCGGCCACGAAGATGTCGCGACAGGATCGCTGATCGCCAATCGCAACCAGATCGAGAGCGAACGCCTGATCGGCCTGTTCGCCAATACCCTGATCCTGCGCAACGATTTCGGCGGCGATCCGGGTTTTGGCGACGTGTTGCGGCGGGTGCGGCAAGTCACACTGGATGCATACCGCAACCAGGATCTTCCGATCGAGGAGGTGCTGCGCGCGCTCCAGGTCGCACGAAGGACCGACGGCAATCCGCTGTTCCGGATCATGTTCATCCTCCAGAACGCCTCGATCGAGGCGGCGCGTTTCCCCGGCCTGTCGACGCGGCGGCTGGAGGTCGACCCCAAGGTGGCACGCTTCGACATCACGCTCGAACTGGTGGAGGCCGACGGCCGCTTCACCGGCTTCTTCGAATACGCCACCGATCTGTTCGACGAAGGTACGATCGAAGCCATGGCCGCGCAGTTCAAGACACTGCTCAAGGCCGTCATCGCCAATCCGGAGCAGCGCATCTCGCGCCTGCCGCTCCTGACCGAGGCCGAGCGCCGGCAAATGCTGGCGAAGAGCCAGGGCGAGGCGGCCGATTTCAAGACACTCGGCAATCCGAGCGAACGTTACGACCGCCAGGCGAAGAAGACGCCGAACGCGATCGCAGTATCGGACGGACGCACATCCATGACCTATCGCGAGCTGGCCCGCCGCAGCGAAGCCGCCGCGCGCTGGCTGGCGCGCGAAGGCGTCGGCGCCGAGAGCGTGGTCGCCCTGCTCGCGGAGCGCGGGCCCGATTTGCTCGCCGCAATGATCGCCGTGCAGCGCGTGGGCGCGGCCTTCCTCAATCTCGAGCCCGACCAGCCGCCGGCGCGGCTTGCGACCATTTTGGGATCGAGCTGCGCCCGCATGCTGCTGACCGGGCGCGCGCAGTCATCCATGGCCGAGGCGCTGCTCGAACCGCTGGTCGAGCGCATCCATGTGGCCAAGCTCGAAGACGCGCTCACGCCCGGATCGGTCAAGCCGGCCCGCGCCGCGCGGCGCGCGGCTTCCAGCCTTGCCTATCTCATCTATACATCCGGCTCCTCCGGCGCGCCGAAGGGCGTCATGATCGAGCAGCGTGGGCTCTCGAACCATCTGGCCTCGCTGATCTCCGAGCTCGGCCTCTCGGCCAGGGACGTCATCGCGCAGACCGCGCCGCAGAGCTTCGTGATCTCGGTCTGGCAGTTCCTCGCCGGGCCGATGGTCGGCGCGCGCGTCCATGTCTGCACCAACGCGATCGTGCAGGACCCGATCCTGTTCGCGCGCGAGATCGAGCGCGAGGGCATCACGGTGATCGAGATCGTGCCGTCGCTGTTGCGCGTGATACTCGATCGCATGGACGAGGCACAGGTCCGGCGCGCCTTTGCGAAATTGCGGCTGCTGATCTCGACCGGCGAGCCGCTGCCGGTCGATCTCTGCCGTGCCTGGTTCGCCCGTTGCCCGAAGGTGCCCCTGATCAACGCCTATGGTGCGTCGGAATGCTCCGACGACGTCTCGCTGCACCGTCTGACCAAGGCGCCGGCGGCGGCGGCGAGCAACGTTCCGGTCGGCGCGCCGCTGCCCAACACCCAGCTTTACGTGCTCGATGCGCACCTCCAGCCGCAGCCGGTCGGCGTGACCGGTGAGCTCTGCATCGCCGGCGCCGGCGTTGGACGCGGCTATATCAACGATCCCGCGCAAAGCCGGCAGCGCTTCATCCCCGATCCGTTCTCGCGCCAGGCAGGCAGGAGGCTGTACCGGGCCGGCGACCTCGCCCGCCGCCGCACCGATGGCACGATCGAATGCCTGGGCCGCGCCGACCATCAGGTCAAGGTCCGCGGCTATCGTATCGAGCTCAAGGAGATCGAGAACGCGCTTGCCGATCATCCGGCGGTGCGCGCTGGCATCGTCGAGCCGCGTCGCGAGGCGAGCGGCGACGTCAGGCTGATCGCCCACATCGTCGCAAAGCCCGGCAGCCAGAGCAGCGCCAGCGAGCTGCGTCAATTCCTGAAGAGCCGGCTGCCGGGTCATGCCATTCCGTCCGTCTTCCTGTTCATGGATCAGATGCCGCTCAACGCCCATGGCAAGATCGACCGGTCGGCGCTGCGCGCGCCCGCGCAGCAGGACGTCTCTAGCCCGGAGGCCGCCGTGCCGGCGCGGCACTTCACCGAAAAAGTGCTCTCGGACATCTGGATCGACCTGCTGAAGGTCGAGAGCCTGGGCGTCACCGACAATTTCTTCGATCTCGGCGGCCACTCGCTGCTGGCGGGCCGGACGATGGCGCGTATCGCCCGTGCGCTCGGCGTATCGCTGCCGCTCAAGACCATCTTCGAGGCACCGACGATCGAGGCGCTCGCCCGGCGGGTCGACGAGGCCGTGGCGGCGAAGCCGCACGAGCCGGCCGCAAACGTACCGCCCCTGGCCGAGGGCGGGCCTCTCGCGCTCTCGATCGCGCAGGACCAGATGATCCGCATCGAGCAGAACCTGCCGGGCCTGCCGCTGTTCAACCTGCCCTTTGCCTTCCGTCTGCATGGCCCGCTCGCTCCGGCCATCCTCGCGCAGGCGTTCGGCGACATCGTGCGGCGCCACGAATCGCTGCGGACCGGGTTCGGCTGGAGCGGCGAAGAGCCCGTCAGCCGCATCGTCACACCCGGCGAACTTGGACCCGTCCTCACCGTCGAAATCATCGGCGACGGGCGCCCGCACAACAACAAGCGGCGCAAGGCCCTCGAACTCCGGAAGATCGATCTCCTGATCCAGCAGGAGACCTACGCCCCGTTCGACGCCGCGCGGCCGCCGCTGTTGCGGGCGCGGCTGTTGCGGCTCCATGCCGAGGAGCACGTGCTGCTGCTGACGCTCCATCATGCCGTCGCCGACGGCTGGTCGATCGGCGTGCTGTTCGAGGAATTGTCCAGCCGCTATGCGGCGCTGGCCGGACGTCCGTCCGTCCCGCTGCCGAAACTGCCGCTCGCCTTTTCGGACGTCGCCCGGTGGCAGCGCTGGTGGTGCGGCACCGACGCCGCCCGCCGCCAGGCCGCCGACTGGACCGCGAATCTGCGCGGTGCGAATCCCCTCTTCGACGGGGAAGCGAGCCCCCACGCCTCCGCCGGACATCACCCCGTCAGCCTCGAGCGCGAGCTGATCAGCCGGCTCACGGCGTTCGCCGGCCAGCATAACGGCACGCTGTTCATGTGCCTTCTCACCGGGCTGAAGGCCCTGCTGCTGGCGCGGACCGGCCGCACCGACATCTCGATTGCCACCGCCATGGCCAATCGCGCCCAGCCGGACACCGACCGGATCGTCGGTCCGTTCGAGAACACGGTGATCGTCCGCACCCGAATCACGCCGGAGCTGTCGTTCGCGCAGGCCCTGGCCCGCGTGCGCCAGAGCGTGCTCGACGCGCATGCGCGGCAGGAGCTGCCGTTCAACATCCTGGCCGACCATCTGGAGCAGGAGGGGATCGATCCGGCCTCGCTGCTCCAGGTCTATTTCACCTTGCAGAACCCGCTGCGCCAGCCGCTCGATCTACCGGAGATTACGGCGCAGTCGATCGGCAACATCGCGCGCGAGGGCCAGCCGGTGCTGCCGATCGACCAGACCTGGCTGTCGCTGATGCTCAAGGAGCGGCCGACAGGAATCACCGGTTCGTGCAATTACAAGCGCGAGCTGCTCGATGGCCCTATGGTCGCGGAGTGGATGGCAGATCTCGTCGCGCTGCTTCAGACCGCCGTCGCTCAACCCAACACGCCGCTCGGCCGATTAATCGCGCGCCGTGCGGCATGACCGGCTGTAAAGCGCGAACGAATGCAGGTTCACTCGTCAAAGCTGTGAATGAGCAAGTTGTATCTTGATTATTTGGCGCCACCGCGCAAGATTATTCCCGTGTTTTGATTTGGACGATTATTTTCAACCGGGGGAGTTTGTTATGGGTTTCATCAAATTTACCAAGGGCACCTCATTGAGCGACAAGGACCGCAAGGCCCTGCAAAAGCTGCTGGCTGCCGAGAAGAAGAAGCTCCAGGCCGCGCTCAAGGACGTCGACGCCAGCCTTTCGGTGCTGGGCGGATCGAAGAAAGCCAAGAAGAAGAAGTAAGATTCGTCGGCCGGGACGCCGCACGAATCTTCAGGCTTCACTTTTCGGATATGGCCGCTCGCTCGTCGGGCTGGGGTCTCGCACAAGCTTGCGCCTGTAAACCGGCCTGCAAATCGACAAGAATTTGCCCGGGTGGACCGTTAAAGCGGTCCGCGCAGTTGATTCTTGCTCAGCTTTTTCTTCCGTCGGGACCGGGGACCTAGCCCGCCTGACGCCATGGGCCCAATTGATGGCAGACGACAGAATTGAACTGTTTGTCGGACTGATCGAGAGCATCGACGCGCCGGGCGCGGTCGATGCGTGCCGACGATTGCTCTCGGTCGACGAGCGGATCCGCGCCGACCGCTTCATGTTCGAGCGGCATCGGCGGCAATATGTTTTTGCGCACGCCATGTTGCGCCTCGCGCTGTCGCGGGTCGCGCCCAATGTCGCGCCGTCCGACTGGTCCTTTGCAGCCGGCCGCTACGGGCGGCCGTTTGTTGCAGCGCCCGCGACCTCGACCGCGCTGCATTTCAGCCTGTCCCATGCCGACGGCTGCGTTGCCTGCGTCGTGTCAGCGCATGAAACAGTCGGCGTCGACGTCGAGACCGTGTCGCGCCGTGTCGCGCCGCTGTCCACCGCGCTTCGCTTCTTTGCGCCGGAGGAGGTCGAAACCTTGCGCGGACTGCCGGAACCGGCCGCAATCGAGCGCTTCTTCGACTACTGGACGCTCAAGGAGGCCTATCTGAAGGCCAGGGGCTTTGGGCTCAATCTGCCGCTCGACGCCTTCGCGATGCAGGTGTCGCGGGAAGCCATCGAAATCAGCTTCAAGCCCGATATCGCCGACGACCCTCATGGATGGCGGTTCTCGTTGTGCTCGCCGTCGCCCTCGCACCGCCTCGCGATCGCCGACGGCTCCCGTGCGACCGGGGGTCTTCCCATCGCGCGCAATGCCTGGCCGCTCCAGGAAGCGGCTGAATGACCACGGTCATGCTCGACATGGTCGCGGACGAAGCCGCTCACGCAAATTCCGACCCCTCTCCGCAAGCGGCAGGGCAATCGCATGTGCCTTTTGGCAGCGCCTGAGCGCGCGCCTCGTCCTTCGAGACGACCGCTCCGCGGTCTCCTCGGGATGAGGCTAAGCGGCATCGGTGCTCGCTGAAACTGCTACCGCACGCTCCGCCCTCATCCTGAGGGCCCGCCAAGAGCGGGCGTCTCGAAGGATGGCCGCAAACGAACAGTCTTCAATGCGATTATTCTACCGCAAGCGGGGAGAGGTAAAGAAAGACCTCACCTTGCCTCTTCGAATCCCGCCAGCACCGAGGTCAAATTCGCGCCCAGAATATCCGAGAGATAACCGCCCTCCTGCACGAACACGGTCGGCAGGCCCATCTTCGCGATGGCCTGGCCGATGCGGCGGAAGCCGGGTGTGGTGACGGCCAATCCTCTCAGCGGATCGTGCTCGGAGGCATCGAGGCCGAGCGCGATGACGAGGGCACCGGGCGCGAAGGATTCGATCGCCTTGCGCGCGAGATCCAGCGCCTGGATGTAACCGTCGTCGCCGGTGCCGATGGCGAGCGGGATGTTGAGATTGGTGCCGAGGCCGGGGCCCTCGCCGCGCTCGTGGGCATAGCCCCACACGAACGGATAGTACGCAGTCGGGTCGGCATGGATCGAGATCGTGTACACATCCGGCCGCGCGTAAAAGATGCCTTGCGTGCCATTGCCGTGATGGACGTCGACATCGAGGATCACGACGCGCTCGTGCTTGGTTCGCAGATGCGCTGCCGCGATCGCGCTGTTGTTGAGGAAGCAGAAGCCGCCGGCCATGTCGCGATAGGCGTGATGGCCGGGCGGACGGCAGAGCGCGTAGGTCGCATCCTCGCCGTCCATCACCATCTGCGCTGCCATGACTGCAACGTCCGTCGCCGCGCAGGCCGCGGCCCAGGTGCCGGGGCCGATCGGCGCCGCAGTGTCGGCGGTGTGCCAGCCGAGCTTGCCGACGATATGGGTCGGATAGGTCGCGGCGTGGCGCACGGGATGGATGTTGCCGATCATCTCCGGACCGGAATCGCCGAGCGCGGTCCAGGCGTCCCAGGCTTCGCTCAGGAACGACAGATATTCCGGGCTGTGGATGCGCGCGCGGGGGCCCTGCCCGAATGTGGTCGGCTCGACCAGTTGGTGCTTGCCGTCCTTCAATCCCTTGAGCAGGCGGTCGGCGCGCTCGGGCTGCTCGGTGGTGCGCTTGACGACGCCGCGAACCAGGAAGAATTGCGGATCGTGGCTGCGATGCAGTTCGGTATGGACGGCTTTCACTCAAACACTCCGTGGTCGCTTTGAAGGTGCCACAAACGTCTTGATCGCTGCGGCCGACGGATGCAAGCAAGAAGAATGCCGCTCTTTTCGCGCTGCCCTGCGCTCGGAGCAGAACGCCCGTGAAGTTCAGCAGCGGCCGCGCTGAAGGCAGTGCTCACGGCCCTGCTGATCGGTGCGGAATGACTCGATGAAGCCGCCCTGGCGCTGGGTGACGAAGACGGTCTTGCCGTCGCTGCCGCCGAAGGCGAGGTTGGTCGGCTCCTTGCCCTTCAGCGCGATCTCCCGCTCGACCGCGCCGTTGGGCTTCATCAGCGCGACCGTACCCTTGAGAATGCGCGCGACATAGAGGCGGCCGGCCACATCGGTGCGCAAGCCGTCGACCGTGTCGGGCTGAAACGCCTTGACGAGTTTTGCAGCCGCGAGCTCGTTGCCGTTGATCGCATAGGACCAGATCTGGCCGCTGCTGGATTCCCCGACATAGAGCGTCTTGCCGTCGGGGCTGAGATCGATGCCGTTGGTGGTCCCCATCGCGCGTGGCGCCGACATCACCTGGCCCTGCACCGTACCGTCGGCAGATTTCGTAATCCGCCAGATGTGGCCTTCCCGGCCCTTCCAGTTCGGATCGCTCGCATAGATCGTACCGTCGCGGGCGATGGTGATGTCGTTTGGCTGGTTCATCTCGTCGGAGTGAAACCAGACGGCAGGCTCGGTCGCGCCCTTCGGGATCGCGAAGATATTGTGCTTCTTGTAGTCGGCAATGAACATGGTGCCGTCGCGCGCGAAGCGGATCGCGTTGCCGACGCTGCCTTCGGGGAGTGCGGTGAATGGCTCGGACGCCGCACCGCCCGCGGGCAATCTGCCGATCGTGCCGGGCTTGCCGAGATTGACCACAAAGAGGTTGCCATCGAGATCGGCAGCCGGCCCTTCGATGCCGAAGGTGTATTCGCCCGGCGGTGTCACCTGCACGCTTTCGAACAGCTTCGTTTCCGCCTGGGCGGACGTCGAGATGACGAGAAGAACGCTACTGCACAGGCACCAGAAATTCCTGCCGGATGTAATAGCCATCGTCGTCGCTGCACTCGCCATTCAAATAGGGATCGGCCGGCCGGAAGAACCGGCTAAAACCGGGTTTGTCTACAGCGCTCCTTTGTGTCACGACGACGACCTTACTGGCCGGTATTTCGCCGCATTCCTTGTTCGCCTTGCTGAAAAACTTGCGCTGCGGCGGGCCGGATTTGATCCGCATCCGCGTGCCCGGAACCATTTTCGCGACGAGCAGATCGGCGGTATCGAGCAGGCGCGTGTAGCCGGGCTCGGACTTCGGCAGGCTCTCGCCGCCCGGCGGCATCAGCTTCTCCGCACCGATGCCGCGCAGCCGCGTGCGCAGCCTGCCGGCATCAGGGTCGCCAGGATAGATCCAGCCGTCCTGCGACAGCATGAATCGGAGCACCGTCTTGTCCTTCTCCGCGTCCGATTGCCCTGGCTTCAGGCCAAAGTCCGAGTGACAGCCGAGACAGTGCTTCTCGACGAGGCCCTTGCGCAGCGCGGTGAGGCGGATGCTGTTCTGCGCGTCTCTCGCAACGAATGCCGCGAGCTGGTCGATCATCGCCTGGCTGCGCATGTCGCAGGGGAGCGGCGCCGGCGCATCGCCAGCGGCGCGATCGATCCGGATCACGGTCTGGTTCTTGTCCTCGACCAGCCAGATCGCGCCGTCCTCGGCGACCGTCATGCCGACCGGGGCACCCTGCGGCCGTGCACCGTTGACGCGATGCCAGCCTGCGATCAGCTCGTCGAATGGCGCGGCGGCGACGTCGCCGGCCTCGGTCTCAAAGCTGTGGGTCGGATCGGCCGCGCAACTGACGTGATAGTTCACCGGCGCCGGGACGGGCTTCGGGAAGCCGTGATCGTCGACGTCGTAGACGATGACGCGGCTGCCGGTCGGGCGATAGCCGTGCAGGCCGACCAGGAGCTTGCCTTCCAGCTCCAAGAATTTCGCGCCGTGATAATAGAGCATCGCGAGCGGCGCCCCATGCGGCGGCATCAACGAGAACGGCGCCTTGTAGAGCGCGTTGGCCGTGCAGAGCGATTTGTAGACCCCGGACTGCAGCACACTCCTGAATTCGGGGCTCGGCGTCGACAGGTCGTAGCAATAAGGCCAGCCGTAGTGCCTGCCCTGCTCGATCGCATTGATCTCCTCGTTCGGCTTGAAGATGTCGGGCAGGTCGCGGCCGTTCTCGCCTTGCAGGAACGCGTAGCCGGCATCGGGAAAATTCGGATGCAGCGCCAGCGCCATCGAATTGCGCAGGCCGCGCGCATAGACGGTGTGCGGCGGATCCGGGTCTTTCGGTCCCAATGCCGGGAAGACACCGCCCGAGGGCGGCGTGAACAGCCAGATCGACGCCATCGCGGACGTGCCCTCGGCGGCCACGCAAGGTTTTGTGATCGGCGCCGGCGTGATGCAGTCGTCGCTGTGCGAGCCGACATTGACGAACAGCCGTCCGTTCCTGTCGAACACGAACTGCTTGAGCGGATGCGCGCTCTCGTCGAGCCTGGTGCCGTCAGGCAGCCTGATCCGGCGTCCGGGCATGTGACGGATGATGGTCTCGACCGTGCTCCGCGGATCGTCGGCGAGCGGATCGAACCGGAAGATCGTCTCGGCGGTCGAGGCATAGAGCTTCTTGTCCGGGCCGATCGCGAGGCCGAACGGATACTCGACGCCGGTGAGCAGTTCCTTGAACCGCTGCCCCTGGGGCGCATGCGGATCGAGCAGCAGCAGCCGTCCGTCGGTATGGCCCCAGCCGCCCATGTCGGCGACCACGAACAGGTCGCGGCCCGGCACCTGGATAATCGAGCGCGGGAATTTGAGACGATCCTCCTCGCTGGCGACGAGACCGGCGCAGAACCCCGCCTTCATGTCGATCTGGATTTTCGGAAAGGCGAGATCGCCGCTGCCGCAGGTCTCCGTGCCGATCGCATAGCCGCTTTGTCTCACCGGTTCGGAGGAGGCTGCCGCAGCAAGGCCGAGCAGCGCCCCGGCGACAACAGCCGCGAACGCACGCAGGCGTCGGCGCTCGCGCCGGAATGTGAGGTGATGCACGGCGGTCTCCCGGACTTTCCGTCCAAAGTTGTTCCATGCCATGGAAACGCCGTCCAGTTGATCATCACCCGCCTGTGATTAAACCTGTAACGACCTTCGCACCGACCAATCTCCGTAGATTCCCTTACCGGGCTCGCCCCGAATGTTTCGCGAAGGCCTCGGGTGGTATCAGTTTGCCATCCCAATCGCTCCCAATAGGAGACGCATATGGTCCAGGTGTACTTTCACTGCTCCAACACCGACGGCACGCTGATCGATCGCAGCGGCACCGCGGTGGCCAGCCTGACCGAGGCGCGTGACCGTGCTGCCCAGATCATGAACTCGATGATCCAGACGCCCGGTGCCGAAGACTGGCGCGACTGGGTGATCCATGTCAGTGGCTCCGACGGCGAGGATCTTTTCGATCTCCCCTTCACCGCCATGCTCGGCAGGCCGCATTGAGGTGATGCCATGCTGCTCGCTTCACTGACCCTGCTCCGCCAGCCCCTGAGCTTCGTCGCCACCAAATGGCAGACGCTGATCCGGGTCGCAGGCGACCCCTACCGCCCCGAGCTCCACTACATGCGCGGGCCCGGCCCGAAATGGCGCGCCAAGTATCAGGCCAGCCGGCTGGATCGCAGGCTCTGAGGGCTTCCTACGAACGATTTCGCCACACATCATGCCCGGGCCTGTCCCGGGCATGATGCGTTTGGGAGCCCCCCTTCACTTCCCCGTAAATTTCGCCTTGCGCTTCTCGACGAAGGCGGTGCGGCCTTCGACGGCGTCGGCGCTCTTGCGGATCGTGGCCTGAAGCTCGATCTCACGACGGAACTGCGCCTCGTAGGTGGTGTGCTCGCTCTCCTCGAGCAACCCGCGGGTTGCGACCAAAGCGCGCGTCGGGCCGTCGGCGAGACGGCGCGCCAGAATCAACGCCTCATCCATCAGCTCGGCATCGTCGACGACCTCTCGCACCAGGCCGATCTCACGGGCGCGTTCGGCCGTCAGCGGCTCGTTCAGCAGCATCAGCTCGAGCGCGCGCTGGCGGCCGACCAGCCGCGGCAGCAGCCAGGTCGAGCCGAGATCGGGCACCAGCGCAATGCGGCTGAACACCTGGATGAAGCTCGCCGACCGCGCCGCGACAATGATGTCGCCGGCCATCGCGAGGCTGAAGCCGCCGCCGGCTGCGACGCCGTTGACGGCAACGACGACAGGCACGCGGCATTCGCGCAGCGCCTTGAAAGCCGGCCAGTAGAATCGCATGACGCCGGCGGCGATGTCCTCGCCCAGCGCTTCGGACGCCTTCAAATTCTGCCCTGAGCAAAAACCGCGCCCTGCGCCGGTGAGGACCAGGGCGCGCACTCTATCGTCCTGCGTCATCTCGGCAACTGCGGCAGCGAGCGCGCCGAGCAGATCCGGCGTCATCGCGTTCAAGCTCGCCGGCTCGTCGAGCGTCAAGATCCCGACAGCGCCATCCCGCGCCTGTTTCACACCTGCCATGTCGCGTCTCCCTTTGGATGTTCTCGTTGGCGGCAATGTGCCATTCTTCGCGCGCGCCGCCAATTGCGGCGCCCCAACATCCGCGCAACGAAGTGACGACAGAGTTCAGCGACATCATGCCTCATCAGTTCAGCCTCAACCAAACCGTCCGCAAACCCGCCGTCACATCCAAGGGCGGCATCGTCGCTTCGCAATCGCGGCGGGCGGCTGAAGTCGGGGCACAGGTGCTGGCAGCCGGCGGCGACTGCGTGGACGCGATCGTCGCGACCACTTTTGCGCTGAACGTGCTGGAGCCCTGGAACAGCGGCATCGGCGGCGGCGGCGCGATGGTGCTCTACCGCGCCAAGGACAATCGCACTGAGGTGATCGACTACGGCATGTGCGCGCCGCAGAGCCTGCGCGCGTCCGACTATCCACTCAGCGGCGAAGGCGCGGCCTCCGATCTGTTTCCCTGGCCGCGGGTGAAGGACGATCGCAACATCCACGGCCCCGGCTCGGTCGCCGTGCCCGGCGTCGTTGCCGGCATGGAGGAGGCGCATCGCCGCTACGCCAAAATGCCGTGGAAAGATCTGGTCGCGCCGGCCGCCACGCTCGCCGGCGAGGGCCTGCTGGTCGATTGGTGGACCACGGTGACGATCTCGGGCTCGGCCGCCGATCTCAGGCGCTATCCCGCAAGCGCAGCAGCATTCCTGAAGGACGGCCTGCCGCCGAGCGCACCTTGGGGTATCAAGGCCGAGACGCGGCTGCCGCAGGACACGCTGAAGGCGACGCTGTCGCATCTCGCCGAAGCCGGTCCGCGTGATTTCTATCAGGGCGATCTCGCCAGGAGCATCGCGTCCGACATCAAGGCCGATGGAGGCTCGCTGTCGGTGGAGGATCTGGCGGCGTTCCGCAGCCATTTGCGCGAGCCGCTCGCGATCCCCTATCGCGGCGGCAAGGTGTTTGCGACGCCGGAGCTCACCGCCGGGCCGACTATGGCGCATGCGCTACGCCTGTTGCAGCAGAGCCTGAAGCCGGGAGGCGCGCCGGATGCGGCCGCCTACACCGAATATGCCCTCGCTCTGCAAGCAGCCTTCCGCGAGCGGCTCAAGGACATGGGCGATGCCGACGGCAAGCGCTCGCTCGGCGCCGAATATCTGGCGCCCGCCTGCACCACGCATTTCTCCGTGGTCGACCGCCACGGCAACATGGCCGCGGTGACGCAGACGCTGCTCTCGTCGTTCGGCTCGAAATATGTGACGCCGCACACCGGCATCGCGATGAACAACGGCATCATGTGGTTCGACCCGACACCAGGTACCACCAACTCGCTTGCGCCCGGCAAGCGCTGCCTGTGCAACTACACGCCCGTCATCACGGAGACCGCGGACGGCAAGCGCCTCGCGGTCGGCGCCTCCGGCGGCCGCCGCATCCTGCCGTCGGTGATGCAGCTCGTGTCCTTTGCGATGGACTTCGGCATGGACCTCGAGGCTGCGATCCACCAGCCGCGCATCGACGCCAGCGAAGGCGCGGTGGTGATCGGCGATGCCAGACTGCCGGCAGACGTGCGCAAAGCCCTGGCGGCGCGCTTCGACTATGAAGAGAGCCAGGTGCAGACGTTGCCGCAGAAGTTCGCCTGCCCCAGCGTGGTCATGCGCGAGGGCGAGACGAATTCCGGCGCGGTCGAGATCTTCCAGCCCTGGGCCGACGCTGTCGCCGAATCCTGAGCGTCACGACTCCTCCGCATTTGCACGCGACACCGCAATCGATGTTCGTTCGTCGAACGGACAGATGCGTGCCTAACAGGAGAGATTTCGAATGAAGAAACTTGCGCTCGCCGCAACATTGATCATCGCGGCCGGCTTCACCATGCCACACGCCGCATTGGCCAGGGGCGGCCACGGACATGGTCACGGCCATGGTCACGGCTATGGCCATCACGGCGGATACCATGCACATCGCCATGCCACTCCGCCCGGATGGCACCACGGGCGCAAGGTCGGCTGGCGCGGCAAGGGCTGCCCGCCCGGCCTGTGGAAACAGGGCCGCTGCTGACGCCCTTTCCGCGATTCATGCGAGGCGCCGTCCCTGACCGGGCGGCGCCTTCTTCTTCAAACGCCCAACCGATCTCTCACCCGGCCGGCGATCACCGCTGTCGTCACGCCGACCGGCCAGAACGCGTGCATCGGGATCGGCTTGATGCCGGTGACGGGCATGTCGATCTCGGCCCTGGCACCACCGATCAGCCGGCGGGCGAGCTGGGCACCCATCGCGGTCGAGAGCGCGACGCCGCGGCCGTTGCAGCCGAGCGAGATCAGGATGTTTTCGGCAGGCTCATGCACGTGGGGATAATGATCTCCGGTGATCGCAAGCCGGCTGTTCCAGCCGTGGGTCCAGGAAACGCCTTTGAGCTGCGGCCATAGCCGTTCGGCGTAGCGCATGAGATAGGCGACGTCGTTGGGCGACTTGATCCAGCGCATCGGGCCGCGGCCGCCCATCAAGAGACGGTTCTGCTGGTCGATGCGGTAATAGACGGTGATGTGGCCGCTCTCGTAGAGCACGGGCCGCGTCGGCATGATCGAACTTGCGACCGCGTCGGAGAGCGGCGCGGTCGCGGCGATCGACGAAAACACCGGCACGATGGTGCGGCGGAGCGCCGGCCAGAGATCATCGGTAAAACCGTTGGTGGCGAGCAGTACCTTGTCGGCGTGCACCACCGCGCGCGGTGTCTCGATGCGCCAGCTTCTGCCGTCGCGCCGGAGCGACAGCGCCGGCGTCTCACCGTGCACTTTCGCGCCAGCGGAGATCGCGGCGCGCGCGAGACCGCGGGCATAGCTGAGCGGATGCAGATCGCCGCCGCGGGTATCCAGCATGGCGCCGATGTAGCGGTCGGTGCCGGTCATCTCGCGCAACTGCTCGCGATTCAGATATTTTACCGGCATGCTGCGGCGGATGCATTGCTGCGCGGTTGTCTCGATCGCGGCGGCGCTGGCCTCGTGATAAGCCGCGCGCAACGTGCCGTTCTGCCGCGCCTCGCAGGGGATCTGATAGCGGCGGATCAGGTCGTGCGTGAAGTTGGTGGTGCCATAGGAGAACTCTATCATGCGGCGGCCGAGCTCAGCACCGAAATCGGCCTCGATCTTGTCAGGGTCGTGCTTCAGGCCGGGATTGGTGTGTCCACCATTGTTACCCGACGCGCCCCAGCCGGGCTCCTGCGCCTCCAGCACCAAGGCCTCGACGCCCTGCTCCGCCAGATGCAGCGCCGTGGAAAGCCCCGTATAGCCGCCGCCGACGATCGCGATGGAAACGCTCTTATCGGTGTCGAGCGGCGGCGTTGCCACCGGCGCGACGGCGGTGTCGGCATAGAGCGAGGGCGGCAGAGGCATGCGCGACATGGTGAGATCCGGTCAGAGCGGATGCAGCACGCGCCGCAAAAAATCCTGCGTGCGCGGATGCTGGGGTTGATTGAGCAGCGCCTTGGCCGGCCCCTGCTCGACGATGACGCCGCCGTCGATGAACAGCACGCGGTCGGCGACATCGCGGGCAAAGCCCATCTCGTGGGTGACGACGACCATGGTCATGCCCTCATCAGCAAGCTTGCGCATGACGCCGAGCACGTCGCCGACGAGTTCGGGATCGAGCGCCGAGGTCGGCTCGTCGAACAGGATCGCCTTGGGTTGCATCGCCAGCGCCCGCGCGATCGCAACGCGTTGCTGCTGGCCGCCGGACAGCTGCGGCGGATGCACGTCGGCCTTCTCGGCGAGCCCGACCCGCGCCAGCAGTGCACGGCCGCGTTCGAACGCCTGGGCGCGGGACTCTTTCTTTACGTAAAGCGGTCCTTCGATGACATTTTCCAGCGCGGTTCGGTGCGGGAACAGGTTGAAGCGCTGGAACACCATCGACACCTGGGTACGGATGCTCACGATCGACGGCGCATCGCGATCGACCTTCAGCCCTTCGACGCTGATCTCGCCGCGGTCGTAGCTTTCGAGACCGTTGATGCAGCGCAGGATAGTGGACTTGCCGGAGCCGGATGGCCCGATGATGCAGACCACCTCGCCCTTTTGGACGGAGGCTGTGATGCCCTTGAGCACCTCGACCTTGCCAAAGCTCTTGTGGACGTCGCTGAGCTCGATCATCGCTTGCCGGCCCGCTTCTCGAAATGACGGACCAGCAGGATCAGGGGGATGCTCATGGTGAGGTACATCAGCGCGACCAGCGTGAACACGTTGGTGTTCTTGAAGGTCGAAGACGCGATCAGCTTGCCTTGCAGCGCCAGCTCGGCGACCGTGATGGTCGAGGCCTGCGAGGAATCCTTCAGCATCATGATCATGACGTTGCCGTAAGGCGGCAGCACGATGCGGACCGCCTGCGGCAGCACCACGCGGCGCATGGTCAGCCACCAGCCCATCCCGATCGACTGCGCCGCCTCGATCTGGCCCTTGTCGATCGCCTCGATGCCGGCGCGGAAATTTTCCGCCTGGTAGGCCGAATAGGCGATGCCGAGCCCGAGGATCGCGGCCTGCAAGGCGGACAGCGTGACGCCGAGATCCGGCATCACGAAGTAGAGATAGAACAGCAGCACGATGATCGGGATGCCGCGGATCACATTGATCAGGCTGGCGCTGAGCATCGACAGCGCCTTGATGCCGGAGACCCGCATCATTGCCCAGACGAGGCCAAGCACCGTCGAGAGCAGCAGCGAGCCGATGGTGACGACGATCGTCAACGCGACGCCGCTCATCAGGATCGGGAAGAACTCGGCGGCGTCGTGCCAGAAGCCTTTCATCGGCAAGCCTTCATCGGAAACCTTCTTCGATCAGCCGCTATCAGCCCTGCGCCTTGAGGCCCCATTTATCGAGGATCTTGTCGATGGTGCCGTTGGCCTTCAGCTTCGCGAGCGAGGCGTTGATCTTGCCGAGCAACGCGGCCTCGCCCTTGCGCACGCCGATGCCGACCGAGCCGACAGTGACGGGCTTGTAGCCGTCGACGAGGCGCACCTCGGGAAAACCGCCTTGCTTCAGATTGTAGGCGAGGATCGGATAGTCGGCGTAACCGGCCTTGAGACGGCCGGTGTTCACGTCGCGCAGGATGTCGGGAATGGTGTCGTAGGCCTTCACATCGGCGAACAGGCCGGTCTTCTTCAGCGCGTCGACGAAGGCGGTCCCGACCTGGGCGCCGACCGTTTCGCCCTTCAGATCGTCCTGCGTGGCATAGGCCTTGGTGTCGCTCTTCGGCACCACCAGGCCCTCGCCATAAGAGTAGATCGGGTCGGAGAAGTCGACGACCTCTTTCCTCGGCGCCGTGATGAACATCGCGGCCGCGATGATGTCGATCTTGCTCGAGGTCAGGGACGGGATCAGCGCCGAGAACTGCATCGGCTCGATCTGCACGTTGAAGCCGGCATCCTTGCCAACCTCGGTGATGAGATCGACCATGATGCCCTGGATGCTGTTGGTCTTGGTGTCGAGGAAGGTGAAGGGAATGCCTGTCGGCGTCGAGCCGACCTTCAGCACCTGCTGCGCCGAAACCGGCGTCACGGCATACAGTGCGAGCGCCGCGACCGCGGCCAGACCAAAACGCTTCATTGCATCCCCCTTTGGGTCCGGCCGGTGGCGGCGCCCGCGCATGTCGTGATCAGACGTTGCGGGCCAAGCCGTTTCGGCCTATTTTCACCAATATGAAAATTTGGTCACACTTTCGCGAACGACGCAAGCGGTTTTCATGCACATGAAGGAAGCGGTTTGACGTGAGCGGTGGCAAAAGAATGCGCAAACCGGCCATCGCAAAGCCGGTGAAGAGGGCCAAGGCCAATACCAAGGTCAAGCCCGGGGCCGTCACCAAATCAGCCGAGCCCGCCATGGATGTCGCGGTCGGCCGCCGCATCCGGGATCTCCGGCGCGTCAGGCAATTCTCGCTGGAGACGGTCGCGGCGCGCACCGATTTGTCGATCGGCTTCCTGAGCCAGATCGAGCGTGGCCTGTCGTCGCCGTCCCTGCGCGTGCTCGCAACATTGGCCGACGTGCTCGGCGTCGGCATCGCCGCCCTGTTCGGCGCAAGCCCGAGCGCCGATGGCGCCTCCGACCAGGTGGTGACGCGCTCCCTTCAGCGGCCCGAGCTCAAACTCTGGCGCACCGGCGTCTCAAAACAATTGCTGAGCCCGGCGAGCGCCGACAACAAGCTCAATCTGTTCCTGGTGCATCTGGAGCCCGGCGGCTCCACCGGCGACGAGCTCTACACCCACGACGGCGAGGAAGCCGGCCTCGTGCTCGAGGGCGAGATGATGCTGACGGTGGACAGCGAGACGTGGTCGCTGAAGACGGGCGACAGCTTTCGATTTGCAAGCCGAAGGCCGCACCGGTTTTCCAATCCGGCGCAGGATGCAAAGACCGTGGTGCTGTGGGTGAATTGCGTGACGGCGGCGGGGTAGTTTGCCGCCGCCCCCATCTGCGGGCATGATGTGAGGGCGTTCCATGGGGCGAAGGAAATCCGCCGATGGGAGATCTCATCATCGCTGCGATCCGAAGGCAACTGAAGACGAAAGTCACCGACCTGGGCCGACCTCCGCGCGCAGGCCTGGTCCCCGGCAATGCCGCCGATATCGCCGCCGACGAAGAACATCTTCGTTTCCGGCTACCATCCCTCCTGAAGCAAATTTATGCGGAGATCGGGAATGGAGGTTTTGGCCCCGGATACGGACTCATCGGATTAACGAACGGCGTTCCCGACGATACCGGCAAGACCGCTGTTGCGATCTACGATGTGTTTCGGAGCGCTCCGGAGTTGGGATGGTCCGATGGGTTGCTGCCGATCTGCCATTGGGGATGCGCCATCTACTCTTGCGTCGATTGTCGCGACCCGGCTTTCCGGATGCGGATTTTCGATCCCAACGTCCTTGATGGCGACGACTGGACCGACGCCTTCTTCGAGGGCGATTCAAGTTTCGAAGACTGGATCAGATCGTGGGCATCCGGCGTCAACCTGTGGGACGCCATGTACGGCGATGATGGCCACATCGCCCGGATTATCTCCACCCGTCGCAAGCGGGATTGAGCTGCACGCTGTGGGCTTCACCCCGTCATCCTGAGGTGCGAGCGTAGCGAGCCTCGAAGGATGCACGGGCCCGATGGAGCCGGGCCGTCGCCCTTCGAGGGCCGCTGAAGAAGCGGCCACCTCAGGGTGACGGTGATGGATTGGGATTGCGATCTTTACACGTCGTCATTGCAATGACGAGGGGATGGAGTCTCACCCAAACCGATGCGCGTAGCGGTCCACATTCAGCGCACTCACATCGACCTCCGGCTTCTTGCCCGACAGCATGTCCGCGAGCACGCGCCCCGAACCGCAGGACATGGTCCAGCCGAGCGTGCCGTGGCCGGTGTTGAGGTGGAGATTGGCGTATGGCGTCGGGCCGATCACGGGCGGGCCATCCGGCGTCATCGGACGCAGGCCGCTCCAAAACGTCGCCTTGGAAAGGTCGCCGCCGCGCGGGAACAGGTCGGTCAGGGAGTGATCGAGCGTGGCGCGGCGCGCGTCGTAAAGCTTGGTCGAGAAGCCCGAGATTTCGGCGGTGCCGCCAACACGGATGCGATTGCCGAGGCGGGTGATCGCGACCTTGTAGCTTTCGTCCATCACGGTCGATTCCGGCGCGCCGGAGGCGTCCTTGATCGGCACCGTGATCGAATAGCCCTTCACCGGATAGACCGGCAGCGAGATACCGAGCGGCGCGGCCATTCGTGACGAATAGCTTCCGAGCGCGAGGACGTAGCTGTCGGCCTGCAACATCCCGGCACTGGTCGCGACACCGCTGACGCGCGCACCGTCGGTGACGATGCGATCGATGCCGGTGTTGAACATGAAGCGGACGCCGAGCGCTTCGGCATGCCTGGCCAGCGCCTGCGTGAACATGTGGCAGTCACCGGTCTCGTCCTGCGGCAGGCGAAGCCCGCCGGCGAACTTCTCTTTCACGCCGGCGAGCGCCGGCTCGACCGCGATACAGCCCTCGCGGCTCAGCACCTCGAAAGGCACGCCATATTGCTTGAGCACGGCGATATCCTCGGCCGTGCCGTCGAGTTGTTGCTGGTAACGGAACAGTTGCAGCGTGCCCTGCGCGCGCTCGTCATATTGAATGCCGATGTCGCGGCGCAGATCGCGCAAACAATCGCGGCTGTATTCCGCGATCGGAATCATCCGGCTCTTGTTGACCGCGTAGCGCGCGCTGGTGCAGTTGCGCAGCATCTTGAGCAGCCAGACCCACATCACGGGATCGAGCTTCGGCCGGATCACCAGCGGGCCGTGCTTCATCAGCAGCCATTTGACCGCCTTCACCGGCACGCCGGGGCCGGCCCAGGGCGAGGAATAGCCGGGCGACACCTCGCCGGCATTGGCGAACGAGGTCTCCAGTGCCGGCTCCGGCTGGCGGTCAACGACCGTCACCTCATGGCCGGCACGTGCGAGGTAGTAGGCAGAGGTGACACCGATGACACCGCTGCCGAGGATCAGAACTTTCACGCTTGGTCAAACTCCCGCGGCATCACGCTCGCCGCTGCAAGGAAACTACTCACAACGGCGAGAGCAATTATCAGGCCACCCGCTTGATGGCGTCGCCCAGGATCGAGACGATGTCGTCGATGTGGCTCTTTTCGACGATCAGCGGCGGCGACAGCGCGAAGGAGTCGCCGCTCATGCGGAAGTACAGCCCGCGATTGAAGCAGTCGACCATGACGTCGTAGCCGCGTGCACCGACCGTGCCGTCACGCGGCGATAGCTCGACCGCACCCATCAGGCCGCAATTGCGGATGTCGATGACGTTGGGCAGCCCCTTCAGCGAGTGCAGCGCATCGCGCCAGTATTCGGCGATCTCCGCACCGCGCGTGAGCAGGCCTTCGTCCTTGTAGATGTCGAGCGTCGCGATGCCGGCGGCGCAGGCGGTCGGATGCGCGGAATAAGTGTAGCCGTGGAACAGCTCCATCGCGTTCTCCGGGCCGACCATCATGCCGTCGTGAATCTTCCGGCTCGCGAACACCGCGCCGCAGGGAATGGTGCCGTTGGTGATGCCCTTGGCCGTCGTCATCAGGTCGGGCGTGACGCCGAAGAAGTTGGCGGCGAACGGCGTGCCGAGGCGGCCGAAGCCGGTGATGACCTCGTCGAAGATCAGGAGGATGCCGTGCTTGTCGCAGATCTCGCGCAGGCGCTGGAGGTAGCCCTTCGGCGGCGGCAGCACCGCGGTCGAGCCGGGCACCGGCTCGACGATGACGGCGGCGATGGTCTCGGCGCCGTGCAGGGCCACCAGGCGCTCGAGGTCGTCGGCAAGCTCGGCGCCGTGCTCGGGCTGATCCTTGGCGAAGGCGTTGCGGGTCAGATCATGCGTGTGTCGGATGTGGTCGACGCCCGGCAGCAGGGTGGCGAAGGCGCGGCGGTTGGCGACCATGCCGCCGACCGACGTGCCGCCGAAGCCGACGCCGTGATAGCCGCGCTCGCGGCCGATCAGGCGGGTGCGGCTCGCCTGGCCGTTGGCACGGTGATAGGCGAGCGCGATCTTCAGCGCGGTGTCGACCGATTCGGAGCCGGAATTGGTGAAGAAGATGCGGTCGAGGCCCTTGGGCGCGATCTCGGCAAGACGCTCGGCGAAGTCGAATGCCAGCGGGTGGCCCATCTGGAACGACGGCGCGAAGTCCAGCGTCATCAGCTGCCGCTCGACCGCAGCCGCAATCTGCTTGCGGCCATGGCCGGCATTGACGCACCAGAGGCCGGCGGAGCCGTCGATCACCTTGCGGCCGTCGACCGTGGTGTAGTGCATGCCCTCGGCCGAGGAGAACAGGCGCGGCGCCTTCTTGAACTGCCGGTTGGCCGTGAACGGCATCCAGAACGAGTCGGTCTTGATAGTGTTCGGAATCTGATGAAGGGTCACGGGCCACGCTCCTTTGCTGACCGGACAGCAGAGCCACGGCTTCAATGGCGCAACAAGTCCTTTTCTGACGACCCGCAAGCCATTGATTTTACAGGGGCTGCCGGTCCATATTTGCGCAATCCGCAACACCTGCAACACCGGACCAGGGCAAGGACCAAGTATGAGCGTCGACATCGGTGGACGGCTGCGATTCATCCGGGCACGTCACAAGCTGTCGCAGCGCGAGCTCGCCAAGCGCGCCGGGGTCACCAATTCGACGATCTCGCTGATCGAATCCAACCAGATGAACCCCTCGGTCGGCGCGCTCAAGCGCATCCTCGACGGCATCCCGATGGGGCTCGCCGAGTTCTTCGCGCTGGAGCCGGAGAGCCGGCGCAAGATCTTCTACCGCTCCGAAGAGCTGACGGAGGTCGGCAAGAAGCCGATCTCGTATCGCCAGATCGGCGACAATCTGTTCGGCCGCAGCCTGCAGATTTTGAAGGAGCGCTACGAGCCCGGCAGCGACACCGGACGCGTCCACCTCGTCCATGACGGCGAGGAAGGCGGCATCGTGATCTCGGGCAAGCTCGAGGTCACCGTCGAGGACGAGCGCCGCATCCTCAATCCGGGCGATGCCTATTATTTCGAAAGCCGCCGGCCGCATCGCTTCCGCTGCGTCGGCGGCAAGCCGTGCGAGGTGATCTCGGCCTGTACGCCGCCGACGTTCTGAAGCGCGATCGATCCCATCCGCAATCATACGGAGCACCGTTATCTTGCGGAGCTTGAGCCACCTCAATTTCAGTGGCCCCAACCGCTATATATTGCGAACCGTAGCCGAGCAGCCTCGCGCAAAGGTGTTGAGGTTATGGCCCCGGACTCCTAGGCACTCCGGGGCCGCTTCGTAACAGGGCTCGCAGATGAAGATCACGCTCGCCAATGCCGAAGCCGCGCTCGACGACGTTCAGCGCGACACCGACAAGCTCCACTCGCGCGAGCTGCGCAAGGCGATCGCCGACTACATCGAGATGCAGCGCGAAGCGATCAAGGCGCTCCGCAGGAAGATGAACTGACGGACCGGCGGAGCGAGACGATCTCGCTCCGTCTTTTGCCTCAGAGCTGCGTGATCAACTCCTCGATCCGGATCGGGAAGCGACGCACACGCTTGCCGGTCGCATGCCAGACCGCATTGGCGACCGCGCCGGCGCTGCCGGTGATGCCGATCTCGCCGACGCCCTTGATGCCGAGTGCATTCACATGCGGGTCGTGCTCCTCGACCGTGATGACGTCGAGCGGCGGCACGTCGGCATTCACGGGGATGTGGTACTCGCCGAGATTGGCATTCATGATCCGCCCGCTGCGCCGATCGGTGATGGCTTCCTCGTGCAGCGCGAACGACATGCCCCAGATCATGCCGCCGAACAGCTGGCTCTTCACCAGATGCGGATTGACGATCCGCCCCGCCGCGAAAGCGCCGACCATCCGGCTGACACGGACCTGGCCGAGCTCGGGATCGACCTTCACCTCGGCGAATACCGCGCCGTGGGCATGCATTGCATACTCTTCCATTGCGGCCGGGTTCGGCGCGCCGGTGCCGCGGGCTTCGACCTCGGCAACGCCGGCGCGCGCGAGGATCTCGGCGTAGCTTTCGCTGCGGCTCTCATCGTCGCGCCGGATCAACCTGCCATCGCGCGCGATCACACCGGCATTGCCGGCGCCGAACAGCGGCGAGCGCTCATCACCCGTCGCGAGATCGGCGAGCTTTGCGATCACGGCCGCGCCGGCGCTGTGGATCGCAGCACCCGCGGTCGCGGTGTGCGCCGAGCCGCCGGCAATGCCGGCGTCGGGCAGGTCGGAAGAACCGGCCTTGAACTCGACGCGATCGATATCGAGCCCGAGTTCGTCGGCCGCGATCTGGGCGAGCGCCGTCCAGGCGCCCTGCCCCATGTCATGCGCGCCGATCTCCATCGCGCCGGAGCCGTCACGGCGGAGCACCGCGCGTGCCTCGGCCTGGAACATCAGCGCCGGGAACGTCGCGGTGCCCATGCCCCAGCCCACGAGCAGACCGGCATCGTCGCGCATCTGCCGCGGCTGGAGCGAGCGCTTCGACCAGCCGAAGCGCGCCGCGCCCTGCTCGTAGCAGGCACGCAGTGCTTTTGAGGAGAACGGCTTTCCCGTGATCGGCTCGACCTCGGCATAGTTCTTCAGGCGGAAAGCCAGCGGATCCATGCCACAGGCCCAGGCGATCTCGTCGATCGCGCTTTCCAGCGCGATCGAACCAGTTGCCTCGCCGGGCGCGCGCATGAAGAGCGGCGTGCCGGTGTTGACGCGCACCGCATCGTGCGAGGTGCGGATCGCAGGTGCCGCATAGAGCGTGTGCGAGGCGTCGGCGGCTGGCTCGTAGAAATCGTCGAACGTGCTCGACACGGTCCTCGCGTGATGATCGAGCGCCGTCAGGCGCCCCTCACCATCGGCGCCGATGCGCAAGCGCTGACGCGTCGGGGCACGATGGCCGACCGGGCCATACATCTGCTCGCGGCGCAGCACGAGCTTGACCGGCTTGCCGACCAGCTTGGCAGCCATGATGCCGAGCGTCTGCGGCCCGGCCATCAGGCCCTTGGATCCGAAGCCGCCGCCGAGGAAGGGACTGCGGATGTGAATCTTGTCGTGCGCGATGCCGAACAATTCAGCGATGCGCGCGAGTGACATCATCAGCCCCTGGGTCGGCATGTCGACCGACAATTTGTCGCCGTCCCAGGACGCAACGATCGCATGCGGCTCCATCGCGTTGTGATATTGCGGCGGCGTCTCGTAGATCGAGTCGATCTGCTTCTCGGCTGCGGCAAGGCCGGCCTCGACGTCGCCGCGGTGATTTTCGGTCGGGTTGCCGACGCCAACGACCGGCGGCACGAAGCTTTCGCCGGCATCGAGGCCGACAAGTGCCGGCAGCGTCTCGTAACGCGGCGCCAGCAGCACCGCACCTTCCGTCGCCGCCTCCAGCGTTTCCGCGATCACCACGGCGATCGGCTGGTTGGCGTAGCGGACCTCGTTGCTCTGCAGCACCTCCATTCGGAACACGAACGGATTGGTCTTGATCTCCGGATCGATCGCGAGCTGTGGCTTGTGGTCCGGCGTCATGATTTCGACGACGCCGGGATGGCGTTTTGCGGCGGCGACATCGAGCGAGGTCACGCGGCCGCGCGCGATGCCGGCGACGGCCATCACCGCAAACAGCATGCCCGGTGGGTGATTGTCGGCGGCGTAGGTCGCCTGCCCCTTCACCTTGAGGACGCCGTCGCGGCGCGTCAGCGGCTGGCCGATATTCGAGCCGTGGCGCAGATGAGCGGGTGTGCTGGTCAGGTTGAGCTCAGGCATGAATGGCTCCAGACGTCGAAGCAAAGGGAGAGGCCGGCAGCGCGGGGATGCGCGCGGGCGTACCGGCAGCAGCGAGGGTCAGCGCGCGCACGACGATGCGGCGCGCGAGCTCGATCTTGAAGGCGTTGTCGCCGGACGGCTTTGCGTCCGTGAGCGCGCGCCAGGCGGCTTCCTGGAAGGCATCGGCCGTTGGCGCGACGCCCCTGAGTACGTCTTCCGCAGCGCGGGCACGCCAGGGTTTTGCGGCGACGCCGCCGAGCGCAAGCCGCGCTTCCGCGATCTTGCCGTTCTCGATCCGCAACGCAGAAGCGGCCGAGACGACGGCGAAAGCATAGGACGTCCGCTCGCGGACCTTGAGGTAGCGCGCATGCGCGGCAAAGTGGCGCGCCGCGGGCGGCAGGCGCAAGGCGACGATCAGATCGCCCGGCTCCAGTGCGGATTCACTCTCTGGGGTATTGCCGGGCAAGCGATGCAATTCGTCGAGCGCGATCTCGCGGCGGCCGTTCTTGCCTTCGATCTCGACGACGGCGTCGAGCGCGACGAGAGGCACGCAGAAGTCGGACGGATGCGTTGCGATGCAGCTCTCGCTCCAGCCGAGCACGGCATGGCCGCGGTTCTCGCCGTCACGGGCGTCGCAGCCGCTGCCGGCCTCGCGCTTGTTGCAACGGCTCGCGGTGTCGTAGAAATACGCACAGCGCGTCCGTTGCAGCAGGTTGCCGCCGACGGTCGCGGCATTGCGCAATTGTGCGGATGCACCGGAGAGCAGTGCTTCGGCGACGGCCGGGTAGGACTTTGCAAAACCCAGGTCATGCGCGAGGTCGGCGTTGTTGACGAGCGCACCGATCCGCAACGACCCATCGGCGAGACGCTCGATCTCATCGAGCCCCTCGATATGCGTGATATCGACCAGGCGATCCGGCCGGCTGACGCCGCCCTTCATCAGATCGAGCAGATTGGTGCCGGCAGCGAGATAGGTCGCACCCGGCTGCGCGGCCGCAGCGACGGCTTCAGTGACCGTGGCCGGCCTGACGTAATCGAACGGTTTCATGCGGAGCGCCTCTGATTGGTTTCGTCCATGCCGGCCTGCGCTTCCCGCACGGCATCGACGATGCCGGCATAGGCGCCGCAGCGGCAGAGATTGCCGCTCATGCATTCACGGATGCGCTCGGGATCGTTGCCGGCCTGGGCCTCCTGCATCATGCCGATCGCGCTCATGATCTGGCCTGGCGTGCAGAAGCCGCATTGAAAGCCGTCATGCGCGATGAAAGCGGCCTGCACGGGGTGAAGCTGGTCGCCACGCGCGACGCCTTCGATGGTGAGGATGTCGGCGCCGTCATGGCTGATGGCGAGCGCGAGGCAGGAGTTGATGCGCTTGCCGTCGACGAGAATGGTGCAGGCCCCGCATTGGCCGCGGTCGCATCCCTTCTTGGTTCCGGTGAGATGGAGGCGCTCACGCAGGAGATCGAGCAGCGTGACGCGCGGATCGTCGAGGACGAAGTCGCGCCGCGCACCGTTCACGGTGAGGCTGATGGAGTGGTTCATACAAGGCTCCGATCAGATTTTTGACATGAGTCATCGTGCAGCGCGCCACCGCCGTGGCCGCCGTCGATATCGCGCCGCCCGGACCCAATCCGGACCGGCACATGAGCGAAGATACGGAGGCACCCTCCGCTTAACAAGGCCTGCCGAAAAATATTTGGAATTCGTCAAAAGCCCGTGCGCAGACAACGCGATGCAGCAGGCCTGGGGTTCAATCTAACCAATTCGTGATCTACATTGGCGACATGGACGACCACACCGACCAGACCCGCAAGCCCCGCGCCGATGCCGTGCGCAATCGCGAGCGCGTGCTCGAAGCCGCGAAGATCGTGTTCAGCGCCGGCGGCCCCGAAGCGAGCCTGGAGGCCGTCGCCAAACGCGCCGGGGTGGGCATCGGCACGCTTTATCGGCATTTCCCGACGCGCGAAGATCTGTTCGAAGCGGTGTACCGGCGCGAGGTCGACCAGCTCAGCGAGCTTGCCGAGCAGTTGAAGAATGCGAAGGACCCGGTCGATGCGCTCAGGCGCTGGCTGCGCTCAGGTGTCGAATTCGTTGCCACCAAGAAGGGGATGATGGCTGCCCTGGCGCTTGCGGTGCAGAGTTCATCGGAGCTCGCGGCGTTCTCGATGGATCGGCTGACCAAGGCGATCGGCTCGCTGCTCGATCGCGCGGTCGTGGCGGGCGAGATGCGCGGCGATGTCAGCCCGGAGGATTTGCTGCGGGCATTTTTTGGGATGTGCTACATGCACGACCAGCCCGGCTGGCAAGCGTCGGTGCTGCGCCTGCTCGATGTGTTCGTCGACGGCCTGCGGATGCAGCCCAAGCCCGGCATGCGTCCCGCCAAGCGGACGACCCCCATCGCAAAACGGAAGCGCTAGGGATCATCCCGTCAGGATTGGCTTCAGCGCGTCGCGCCGCAGCACGATGAAATCGAAGAACGCAGCGATCCGCGGTATGCGCCTGAGATCGGGATGCGTCAGGATGCGCCAGCTCCGCGTCAATTCCGGGATCGGGCCGAGCACGCGTACGAGGTCGGGCTCAGCATCCCCAAGCGCGATCGGAAGCGGCCCGATGCCAATTCCCGACCTGATCGCAGAAACGAGGCCGAGCACGCTGTTGATGCGTGCTGACATCCGGGCATCCGGCGCGACCTCCTTCAACCAAATGACGGCGCGGTGATTGGCTAGCGAATCGTCCAGGCCGACCAGCAGATGCCGCGCGAGGTCCTCGATGCGCTGCGGCTCGCCATGCCGTTCGAGATAGTCGCGGCTGGCGTACACCGCCCAGATCGACTCGGCGATCTTGCGCCCGACAAGCTCATCATCGGTATCACCTGAGCGGAAGGCGACGTCGACCTCGCCCTTGGACAGGTCGAGATAGCGGTCGCTCATCACGAACTCGACCCGGAGCGAGGGATGCTGCGCGTGAAAAACGTCGACCAGGCCGGATTGGATCAGCCGGGCAACGATCGGCTCCGGGCAGGTCACGCGGATCACACCCTTCATGTCCTGCTCGATATCGCTGGCCCGCCGCGTGAAGTCTCCGATGGTGGCTTCGACGCGCTCGGCATATGGCAACATCGCCTGGCCGAATTCGGTCAGGCAGTAACCGCTCGGCTGACGCGTCACCAGCGTGCGGCCGAGCCGCCGTTCGAGTTCATCGAGCCGGCGATGCACGGTCGACTGGCTGACGCCGAGCGCCTTGCCGGCGGCAATGGTGCTGCCGTGGCGCGCGACCGCGAGGAAATATTTGAGGTCGTTCCAGTCGAACATGGAGGGATTATGCACTTCTGGGGCCGCCACCCGCAATGTTGCGGCTCCCGGGCCTGAACGACCGCTTTTAGGCTGATGCCTTTCCGCAAATTGGCCATGGAGACCTGAAGATGCGCCCTCACCTCGTCCTCGGCACGGCAGTCGTGCTGGGCTGGACTGCCGCAGCCATCGCTCAAAGCCACGATGCGCACGGCATCGCCAAACCGAATCTGGTGCTGCAGCAAATGGTTGAGGGGCTGCCGAAGGTCGACAAGCAATGGGTCCGAGTGATGACGGCATCATTCAAGCCAGGCGACAAGACCGTCTATCACACCCACCGTTACCCAGTGACTGTGTACGTGCTCGAAGGTGCCTTCACACTGGAGCTGGCCGGCAAGCCGCCCCTCACGGTCAAGGCCGGCGAGGGGCTGGTGGAACCCCCGGGCGTGGCCATGACCGGCTACAACCGGACCGACGGCGAGACCAAGGTCGTCATCTTCTACGTCAGCACGGCCGATACGCCCTTTCTCGACCCGCTTTCGCATTGACGAGGCCTCAAGCGCGATGAGATTGGAATGAATCATCATCGCGCTTTAGGCTATTGTTTGAGCATGATCTTTTCGGAAAACCGCTTCGCACTTTTCCGGATCATGCTTTAGGTCGCAAACCCCGGACCGGCCTTCACCGCGTTCATCCGCGAGCGGATCAACAGCAACACGACGATGCCGATATTGAGCGCGTTCCAGGCGACGCCATTGGCGAAGGCTGCGGCGTAGGACCCGGTGGCGTCGAAGATCACGCCCGACACCCAGCCGCCGAAGGACATGCCGAACACGGAGGCGAAGATCACGATGCCGACACGGGTTGCGGCTTCGCTGGCCGGCATCGCCTCGCGCACGATGATGGCGTAGCTCGGCACGATGCCGCCCTGGAACAGGCCGAACATCGCCGAGATCAGATAGAGCGAGGCGAGGCTGTCGAAGAACAGATAGAACACCAGCGCAAAGCCCTGCGCCAGCGAGCCGAGCAGCAGCGTGCGGATGCCGCCGATCTTGTCGGCGAGATAGCCCGAGCCGATCCGGCTGACGATGCCGCAGGCCATCATCAGGGACAGCATCTCGGCGCCGCGCGCCACGCCATAGCCGAGATCGCCGCAATAGGCGACGATATGCACCTGCGGCATCGCCATGGCGACGCAGCAGGAGATGCTGGCGATCGAGAGCAGCACCGTCAGCGTGTTGGTCGACAGCTTGAGATCGACCCGCGGCGGCGGCGCATTGGCATGATTGCGGACTTTGTCGTCGCCCATCTGCGCGCGCAGCATGAGCACCAGAAGCGCCATCGTGCTCGCGCAGACAATGCCGATGCCGATATGGGTATAGCGCCAGCCGGCGGTCTGCGTGCCCCAGTTCACGATCGGCGGCCACATCGTGCCGGCGACGTAATTGCCGCTCGCGACGATGGTCACGGCAAGCCCGCGATAGCGCTCGAACCAGTGTGAGGCTTCCGCCATCAGGGGCGCGAAGGTCGCCGATGTCCCGAGGCCGATGAGGAAATAGGCCGCCACGAATTGCCAGAGCTGGCTCGACAGCCCCGCGAGCACGTTGGCGACGCCGAGGAAGGCGATGCTGATCGCCATCGCAGGCACGATGCCGAATCGGTCCGTGATCTTGCCGGCGATCACGCCGCCGAGCCCGAAGCCGAACATCATCAGCGTGAAGGCCAGCGACACCGCACCGCGTGTGGCGCCGAATTCCGCCTGCACCACCGGGATCACGACCACGACGGCCCACATCCCCACGGCACCGATCGAGCCGATCGCAAGCGCAATGACGAGCCGCATCCAGGCCTGACGCGAATCAGGGCTGAATGAAGCAGGCGTTTGTTCTGAATGATTTGGCGCGAGCACGGGCGGACCATGGTTGTGGACCGCCATAAGGTCAAGCATCGTGGCGCGATATTGGGCATGCGCGGTGCGCTGCGGTAAGAAGGTGCTTGGCGACCGCGCCTTTTGCGATTAGTTTGCGATCAGCGTGGGCGTCATTGCTGCGCGGGGAACCTATCGGCGCAATGTTGCTGCGATTGACACGATCGATGCGGATCAAGGTGGGGCGTTTCATTGCCCTTGCCTATCTGTTCTGCGTGCTCGCGCCGGCAGCAAGCCTCGCCTGGGGCAGTGGCCCGGCCCCCTGCCTCGATGAGACCGCGCTGGCTGACCTCGCGCCGGCGCATCACCAGATGCAGGCCGGCCACATGCATGGCGACGTGCCGCATGACCACGCGGGAATGCGCGCGCATCACCAGACCACCGCGCAGGACACGCCCGCTCCGCATCATCATGACGGCAAGGGCACAGTGGGTCCGTGCTGCGCGATGATGTGCGTCAGCGCCCTGCCGGCCGATCTGCCCAGCGTCGCCAAGCCGCTTCAGCCGGTCTCCGCTTGCGCACCCGAGATCGTGGCGAGCCTGCACAGCGAGGCGCCGCCCCTGCACTACCGTCCCCCCATCGCCTGATCTGACCCGACGACGTCAGGCCGAGCGCGCATTTGCGCGCGCGAACCTGTGGTCTCCACGACAGATCAGGGATGAATCATGCTTACGCTTTCCCGGGCGAAATTCGCCGCATCCGCGGCGCGCGGACGACATTTTCCAGGTCATTGGCCGCTGCTGGCCGTGATTGCGCTGGCGCTGTCCGGCTGCATGCCGGCGACCACGCAAGTCGCTGCCGCCGATCCTGCCGATCCGGCAGCGAGGGTCGCGCCCGTCGGCTATCGGTCGGCCATCGCGCCCTACACCAGCCTGCGGCCAGCGACGCCGGCGCCCTGGCGCGCGCGCAACGACGCCGTCACGCCACAGCCGAAGCAAGACCGGTAGGAGCGCGCCATGACACATTATCTGGCGCGAAGCCTGCTCGTTCTCGCTGCGCTTGGCCTGTCTGGCTGTGCCGCGTTCTCGCCCGACGGCGGTATGACGACCGTCTCGGAGCTGACGAGCCAGACCATCAAAAAGGATGTCGCCTTCGTGCGAACAGCCGATGGCGCCGGCGCGGTCGATGCGCGCGTTCGCCAACTGCTGTCTCGAACACTGAGCGCAGACACCGCCGTGCAGATCGCGCTGCTCAACAACAAGGGGCTGCAGGCCGCCTATAACGAGCTGGCGCTGGCCGAGACCGATCTCGTCGAGCAGAGCCTGCCACCCAATCCCGTGTTCTCGGTGTCGCGAATCTCGGGCAATGGCGCCAGCGAGATCGAGCGCCAGGTGGTCGGTGACATCCTCGCACTCGCCACCCTGCCGTTCCGCTCCGACATCGCGCGCGAGCGGTTTCGTCAGGCGCAGTTGCGCGCGGCGCTGGCGACGCTGCGGCTCGCCGCCGACGTCCGCCGCGCCTATGTCCGCAGCGTTGCCGGCAACGAGATGGTCGCGCTGCTGACGGACGCAAAGGCGACGGCGGAATCGACGGCGCAGCTTGCCGTCAAGCTCGGCGAGACCGGCTCGATCAACAAGCTCGACCAGGCCCGCGAGCAGGTGTTCTACGCCGAAACCACCGCCGACCTCGCCACCGCGCGGCAGACCGCAGCGAGCGCACGCGAAAAACTGGCGCGGCTGATGGGACTGTGGGACGGCGGCCTCGATTTCCGTCTGCCCAATCAATTGCCGCCGCTGCCGCGCCGGCCGCAGGCGCTGCCGTCGATCGAGGCCGACGCGGTGGCGCATCGCATCGACTTGCAGATCGCACGGCTCGAGCTGACGGCGCTGGCGAAATCGCTCAGCCTCACCGAGGCGACGCGCTTCGTGACATTGCTCGATCTCACCGGCATCTCCCGCCGCACCCAGGACCCCGAAGGCGCACCGTTCCGCGAGCGCGGCTTCGACGTGCAGTTCCAGATCCCGATCTTCGACGGCGGCGAGGTGCGAGCGCGCCAGGCGGCGGAGACCTACAATTTCGCCTTCAACCGCCTGACCGAGCGCGCCGTGAATGTGCGCTCGGAAGCGCGCGACGCTTATCGTGTCTATCGCTCCAGCTACGACATCGCCAGACACTACCAGCGCGAGATCATCCCCTTGCGAAAAATCATCACCGAGGAGATGCAGCTGCGCTTCTCCAGCATGCAGGTCGACATCTTCGCGCTGCTGACCGAAGCGCGTCAGCGGCTCGCCTCGCTGCGCGGCGCGATCGACGCCAGGCAGAGATTCTTCCTCGCCCAGTCCGACTTGCAGACCGCCGTCAATGGCGGCGGCGCGCCTGCTTCCGGCAGCGACAATTCAACCACCATCGCCGCGGCAGCGCCTGCCGATGGCGGCCACTGACATGGAGGCCAACATGTTTTCCCGCCGAGGATTTTTGGGCACCGCCGCGCTTGCCAGCGCGTCCGTCGTCAGCGGCCGCGTCCAGGCCGCCTCGATTCCGGAAGCGCCACACATGGACAAGGTGGTGATGCAGCCGCCGCTGCATCCGATCAGCGGCCCGGACTATCGCCCCGTCGTCACGCTGAACGGCTGGTCGTTGCCGTTTCGCATGAACGGCGACTGGAAGGAATTCCATCTCGTCGCCGAGCCCGTGGTGCGTGAATTCGCCGAAGGCATGAAGGTGAATCTGTGGGGCTATAACGGGCAGTCGCCGGGCCCGACCATCGAGGCCGTCGAAGGCGACAAGGTCCGCATCTTCGTCACCAACCGCCTGCCCGAATACACCACCGTGCACTGGCACGGCATGATCATTCCGAGCGGCATGGACGGCGTCGGCGGCCTGAACCAGCCGCACATCGATCCCGGCAAGACCTTCGTCTACGAGTTCGAGATGAGGAAGAGCGGAACCTTCATGTACCACCCGCATTCCGACGAGATGGTGCAGATGGCGATGGGCATGATGGGCATGGTCGTCGTGCACCCGCGCGATCCGAATTTCCGGCCGGTCGACCGCGACTTCGTCTTCGTGATGAGCACCTACCGCGTCGACCCCGGCACCTATCTGCCGAAGGTCAACGAGATGACCGACTTCAACATGTGGACCTGGAACGCACGGGTATTTCCCGGCATCGATCCGCTGCCGGTCAGGCTCGGCGACAAGGTGCGCGTGCGCATCGGCAATCTCAGCATGACCAACCATCCGATCCATCTGCACGGCCACAGTTTTGCGGTGACCTGCACGGACGGCGGCTGGATCCCAGAGAGCGCGCAATATCCGGAGACGACGACAGACGTTCCCGTCGGCGCTGTGCGTGTGTTCGACGTGCTCGCCGACAATCCCGGCGACTGGGCGTTCCACTGCCACAAGTCGCATCACACCATGAACGCGATGGGCCACGACATGCGCAATCTGATCGGGGTGTCACGCAAGGATCTCGCCAAGGCCGTCGGCAAGCTCGCGCCGGATGCGATGGTGATGGGCCAGGCCGGCATGGCGATGGGCAACATGGAGATGCCCGCGCCCGACAACACGCTGCCGATGATGAGCGGCACCGGCCAATTCGGCCCGATCGAGATGGGCGGCATGTTCACGGTGATGAAGATCCGCGAGGACCTCGCCCGCGACGATTATCGCGATCCCGGTCCCTACCAATTCCCCAAAGGCACCGTCGCCTACGAGGTCGGAGCGCCCGATGCGGCACCAATGCGGCAGCCCGGCTCGCCCCCGCACAAGATGAAGATGTGAGCGTTTCGATGAACCACCAACTGGAGACCATGATGAAGACGATCAAACTCGCTCTGGCGCTGGCTGCGCTTTCAATCGCGCCGGCCGTCGCTCACGACCAGCACGGTCACGCGACCTTCTCGGCCGGCGAGCCCGGCGATCCCAAGAAGCCCGCGCGCACCATCGAGGTCCTGTTGAACGAGATGGACTACGCACCCGCCAGGATCGAGGTCAAGCGCGGCGAGCAGATCCGCTTCGTGCTGCGCAATGTCGGCAAGGAGGACCACGAATTCCTGCTCGCCACCACCAAGGAGAATCTCGCGCATGCGGTGGAGATGAAGAAGCATCCGCATATGGAGCACGACGATCCCAACGGGGTCAGGCTCGCGCCGCAAAAGACGGCCGAGATCCTCTGGAAATTCAGCAAGCCCGGCACGTTCGAATATTCGTGCCTCATTCCCGACCACCGCGACAACGGCATGGTCGGCCACGTCACCGTGAAATGATGGAGATTTCCATGAACCGCATCGTCCGTATCGCATCGATCCTGGCGCTGGCCATGAGCGTTGCCACCGGAGCCCTGGCGGCCTCGATCAGCGGCGAGGTCAAGAAGATCGACGAGGGCGCCGGCAAGATCACGCTCAAGCACGGCCCCGCCAAGAGCCTCGGCATGGAGGAGCCCATGACCATGGTCTACCGCGTCAAGGACCCCGCTCTGCTCAAGCAGGTGAAGGTCGGCGACAAGGTGACCTTCGAGGCCGAGGAGGCGGCGTCGGGGTACACGGTGACGAAGATCGAGAAGGCGAAATAGGGCGGCCTTTTCCTCAGCCAGTCTTCCGGCACATCCATGCCTCCACAGCGTCATGGGCGGACTTGTCCCGGCCATGACGACTTCTTCCCTGCCTGAATGCCGAAACGCCCCGGCCTACCCCGCTTCCCACCCCTCCGTTAACCCTTTGCTAACCATACACCCGGCAAGAATTGCCGGGTGAAGTCGAGTGTCGTCAGCCGCGTAGAACGGGGGATCCCCTGTGGACGCCAGTGCGGTGCCTCACTTTCGAAACGGCGGCCCCTCGGCCGCCGCGCAGACATTTGGGGCGCGCGGACGGCAGTCGCGCGGGGAGGCAGCTACGATGGTCGATGTCACCGCGGGACAGGGCGTAGGCGCAGCAAGGCCCGGCATCCCCTCCCTCTCCGAGATCGTCAACATCCTCAAGCGCGGCGACATCGCGCTGGCGCTCGGCGTCCTCACCATCCTGGTGGTGCTGATCCTGCCGCTGCCCGCGATCGTGCTGGACCTGTTCCTGGCGATCTCGATCACTCTCTCGATCCTGATCCTGATGACCTCGCTGTTCATTCAGGCGCCGCTGGAATTCTCCGCCTTCCCGACCGTCCTGCTGATCTCGACCATGCTGCGCCTGTCGCTCAACATGGCCTCGACTCGTTTGATCCTGTCGCATGGGCACGAGGGCACGGCGGCCGCCGGTCACGTCATCGAAGCCTTCGGCAGCTTCGTGATGGGCGGCAATTTCGTCATCGGCATCATCGTCTTCGCCATCCTGATCATCGTCAACTTCATCGTCATCACCAAGGGTTCGGGCCGTATCGCCGAAGTCGCCGCCCGCTTCCACCTCGACGCCATGCCCGGCAAGCAGATGGCGATCGACGCCGACCTCTCCGCCGGCCTGATCGACGAGGCGGTCGCCAAGCACCGGCGCAAGGAGCTGGAGGACGAAAGCGGCTTCTTCGGCGCCATGGACGGTGCCTCGAAGTTCGTCCGCGGCGACGCCATCGCCGGCCTCCTGATCGTCTTCATCAACGTCGTCGGCGGCATGATCATCGGCGTGGCGCAGCAGGGCATGTCCTTCGCCGACGCCGGGCGCAGCTACACGCTGCTGACCGTCGGTGACGGCCTCGTCACCCAGGTGCCGGCGCTGATCGTCTCGACCGCGGCCGGCCTGCTCGTCTCCAAGGCGGGCGTCTCCGGCGCCGCCGACAAGGCGCTGATGAAGCAATTCTCCGGCTATCCGCAGGCGCTCGCGATGTCCGCGGCGGTCATGCTGGTGCTGGCCGCCCTGCCGGGCATTCCGACGATCCCCTTTTTCGCGCTCGGCGCCGGCGCCGCCGCGCTCGCCTGGAACGCCCGCAACCGCAACCGGGTGACGGCCAAGGCCGAGGAAGCCGCCAAGGCTGCTCCCGCTCCGGGAACGCCGGGTGCACCGGGGGCCGCTGCGGCCGAGGAGCCGATCTCGGCGGCGCTGAAGATCGACGACCTCAAGATCGAGCTCGGCTACGCGCTGCTGCCGCTCGTCAACGGCCCCGACGGCACCGACCGCCTCACCGAGCAGATCAAGGCGTTGCGCCGTTCGCTCGCGATCGAGATGGGCTTCGTGATGCCGTCGGTGCGGATCCTCGACAACGTCCAGCTGGAGGCCAACACTTACATCATCAAGATCAAGGAGGTCGACGCCGGCACCGGCAAGATCTGGCCGAACCAGTTCATGGTCATGGACCCCGGCGGCAGTCAGGTGCAGGTGCCCGGCATCCACACCACCGAGCCAACCTTCGGCCTGCCCGCGACCTGGGTCGACGCCAGCCTCAAGGAGGAAGCATCGCTCAAGGGCTACACCGTCGTCGACGCCGCGACCGTGCTCTCGACCCATCTCACCGAGCTGCTCAAGGCCAACATGTCGGACCTGCTCTCCTATGGCGAGGTGCAGAAGCTGCTCAAGGAGCTGCCGAAGGAGCAGGGCGAGCTGGTCAAGGACATCGTGCCGGGACAGGTCACGGTCTCCGGCATCCAGCGCGTGCTGCAATTGCTGCTCGCCGAACGCATCTCGATCCGCGACCTCTCGACCATCCTCGAAGGCATCGCCGACTCGCTCGCTTTCTCGCGCAATCCCGCCACCATGGTGGAGCATGTCCGTGCCCGCCTCGCGCGGCAGATCTGCGCGCAGAACACCTCCTACAACGGCTACCTGCCGCTGATCGCGCTGTCGGCGCGGTGGGAGCAGGCCTTTGCCGAATCCATCATCGGCCAGGGCGAGGAGCGCAGCCTCGCGATGCAACCCTCGAAGCTGTCGGAATTCATGACGGCCGTCCGCGAGGCGTTCGAGCGCGCCGCCCGCGAGGGCGAGGCCCCGGTGCTGGTCACATCCGCGGCAATTCGTCCCTTTGTCCGTTCCCTGGTGGAGCGGTTCCGCGCCCAGACGACGGTGCTGTCGCAGGCTGAAATCCACCCCAGGGCGAGGCTGAAAACGGTCGGAAGCGTCTGATTTGTCTTAAGAAGCCGTGTGTTTTTCGGCCACAGGCAAATGCTTTTTGAGTTCCTGGCGCCTTGTCGACCAACTGCCGACAAGGCGCCGTGCAGGCACATTACAGCTTTGAAATAATTACATAATTGCACGATCAAGGATCGTTTTTGATCGCGATCTTTCACGTCATTTCACGCTCTTGTGATGGCCTCTTGGGAACGAATCCCCCCAATACTAGGTTGGTGGGCACCGGAAGCATGAACCTGCTCAAACACGCAGGCGACTACTTCGGGTAGATGGCGGCAGGAGCCTTCCATGAACCACTCGATTTACAGCGCAGATCGCTCGACCCACTTGAAAATCGTGGTCGTGGCCCTCGTCGCAGGGATCGCGGTGGCGGGCTTCGGCATCACGGCACGCACGGGTTCGGATGAAGGCCTGACCCAGACCGCCCGCGTCATCAAGGCCGGCAAGCCGGTCGTTGTCACCAGCTCGAACGCGTCGCTCGTTCGCTAAGGAGATTTTTGAGTTTCAGGAATTCACGCGGCTCTTTACCAGCCCCCCAAAGTCGCCACGTGGATATGTAGACGACCCCAACCCCAAGTCGACTACAGAAAGCGCCCGCCCCCCACGGGCGCTTTCTCATGTCTGGGCTTCGTCCTGTTTCCAAGCGCGCGAGCCTCAAACTCCTCCGCCGGTGCCCTCAAGCCAGATGCCAGCCCCCCCCGCCGCGTTGATCGGGCCGATCTGCTGGTTCAGGGCAATCTGGATGCCATCCATCTCCCACGCAGTCAGAACGTGCGTCGTGCTGTTCTCGAACAGGATGTCCGACTTGTGATCGCCATTGACGTCCTTCAGACCGGCGAAGACATCGCCCGCTGCAGCGATGCCGACTTGCGGATTGGCGGTGACCTGTGCGCCGTTCATCTGCCACACGGCAACGCCATGGGTCGTGTCGTTGAGGAAAAGCAGGTCCGACTTGCCGTCACCGTTGAAGTCACCGGTATCCGCAAAATGCCAGCCGCCGGCGGCATTGATCGAGCCGACGACGCCGCTCCCTGCGATTTGCGTGCCGTTCATCAGCCACACCGCTGCATCATGGGTGGTATCGTTGAGCATCAGCAGATCGGCCTTGCCGTCGCCATTGAAGTCACCGGTATCGGCAAAGTGCCAGCCGGCCGCTGCGTTGATGGTCCCGATCACGCCGCTTCCCGAGACCTGCGTGCCGTTCATCAGCCACTATCTTGCTCATTCTCAGCTACCACTCCAAGCCGAGTTGCGTACGGACTTCCTTACGAAATAGCAGCAGAAGGTCCGTGAGTTCGTCATAGGACGCAGCCGGGAAAAGCCGATGCATCACCATTCCGATCCACTGAGATATTTGCGGCTCAATTCGCTTGAATTGGACCTCACCATCCACATAAGCATTCCAGAAGCCCGGCTCCGCTTTGAGGGTCTCGACAAGATGATCGACGTCGTCCTTTGTCCAAACCGTTTTCATCGATAACTCAAATTGCTCCCACCGAGTGCGTCATTGACGGTCCAATCAAGAGGCTCAATGCTGCCCAATTAGCTGGCCACGCATCTCCCCCTCGCCGCCAAACGGCGCAACGACATCGACGATCTTCCTGCTCGTCCCACTCTTCCACTCCGCCGGCGTCAGCCGCACCCCTCCCGCATCGATCCGCTTCGCGACGATCTCGTCCACGAGCGCCCAGAACGCGACGCCGACCGGCTGCTCGCCCTTGTAGAAAATCCGGAACTGCCGGAGCAGGATCGCCGGCACCACCAGCCATTCGAGATCGCCGAGCGGGATCGCCTTGTGGCGCGAGCTCTGCGTCATCAGCTAGGTGATCTCGCCGAGCACTTGCGACACGGTCTTGGTCGGCGGCGCGGCTTGCGCGCCCGCGGCGGAGGCATCGGACTGGCTCGAGGCCTTCGCGCCGTTGGCGTGCGGAGCGCTGCCGGAACTGCCGCCAAGGCCGGCATTTGCCTGCCCTGCCGTGCCCGGCGCCGGCTCGTCAATCTTCATCGCGGCTCCGGTCTTCATCATCCGCTTCTCTCCACGCGCTTTCTTTCCGGTGCCCGGCATCGGCTTCTCCTCTTGCGAGATCAGCCGAATACTAGAGCACGCGTCGCCTCATGCACAGCACGGCCCGTTCGCGGCCGAGATGCGTCGATCAGTCCTGTCGTTGTGGAATGAATAGGAGCGTCAGCGGCGAAGCTCGCCCTGATAGTGCTCCCGATCTATCGAAAGCCCGCCATTCCCAACCCCTGCGCGGGAAACTAATCGACACAATCTGGAACCCGCAAGCAGAAAATTGATGACGGGATCGAAGGCACGTGGAGCGTGTGGATATGGTCGCGCTGGTGTCATCGGCGATGGTGCGGCTTGCCGCATCACACCGCCCCTCCACTTCGTCGTTGCGGGCGCCGCGACTTGTCCGCCGAAACTCGGAGAGCGAAGGCGGAAGCGAAACGATCCGGAATCTCGCCGCGGCCACAATGCCCATTCCGTCATCCTGAGGCGCGAGGCTTGCGATGCAAATGCATCGCAGGCCGAGCCTCGAAGGATGAACGGCCGGGATGCAGCCGGGCGTCGCCCTTCGAGGCTCTTCATGGGCGCACTGCGCCCACGAAGAGCACCTCAGGGCGACGGTCAAAGATTTGTGCGTGTAGTGACATTGGTATTCTGTTTTCAGCAATAGACACACCCTCGCGCTCTCGCGGCGCATCGTGCCCGAGCTTTGCTTGATCGCCTCACCCTCGAATGAAAGAGGGCGCAGGGAAGACCGGGTGCCGGCCGGGCACCCACGGTCCACTGTGCGAAAGATGGCAACAAGAATTTGCACAGCGGCATACAGGTGAAGCCAAACATCCGGCCTTCCCTGCGCAGTGGTTTGACGGCTTATGTCGTGCTCTCCCCGGGGAGCGATGCACTATTGCCCCCGTCGCCTTGCGGATGGCTGATGCGCGAACCCGGTCGGGCCGCCACACCACCGCAACACTTGACGCACAGACCCCGGGCGTCAGGACCACACGATTTTGCCGTACGCGGATCACACCGGTCGTGTGCGCGACGGCTTTGCTCACGGTTGCCCGCCCTGCGAAACCCTTTCGCGCCGATGTGACCCACGTCCACCGCCGTCCAGCCCGCGTTCGTGACGATCGCGATACGCCCCTCTTCCTTGGGCCGGAGTGCGCGCAATATCCGTCTATTCCGAATTTCTGTAAAGGCGAATATTTTCGATGATGCGCATTGACCGACAATTTGGGTGTTCTGCCCGCCGGGCAACGCAAGGGATTGTAGGTGGGGTAACGGGATGTCCGACACGACCACCGTTGTCATTCCCCGCGAAGGCGGGGAATCCAGTACGCCGCGGCTTCTTCGTACCCCACACCACTGTCTCTGGAATACTGGATCGTCCGCCTTCGCGGACGATGACACCGAATGTTTGGCTCTACCGCGCCCCGTAGGTCGGCGGCGGTGCCTGCACGGTCGGAGCGGCCGCAGCGAACAGCTCTTCCTTGCTGCCCGTCAGCGGCGGATAGATGCGCTTGCAATTGATGGTCTGCTTGGTCGCTTTCGCGGCCGCGCCGGTGGTGCGGACCTCGCGGTCCCACCCTTCCGTATAGAGCGCGCCCCAGCCCCCGAGATCGAGCACGGTGACGTACCAGTCGATCCGCAGCGGCAGCATCGGCATCCCTGCGAGATCGGCCACCACGTTGTGGCCGGCGAAGCGGCCCATGGGCCGGGCGAACTGGCAGGACATCACGGTCGGATGCAAGCCATCGACCACGCTGGACGCGACGTCGCCGGCGGCAAACACGCCGGGCACATCCGCAACCCGCATGAAGGGATCGACCAGCAGCCGCCCGAGGCGATCGCGCCCGCCTGCAAAGCTCCCGGCCAGCCGGCTCGCGCGCATCCCGGCGCACCAGATCACCGTCTGCGTCGCAACGAACTCGCCCGAGCTCAGATGCACGCCGGCAGCCTCGACGGATACGACCCGCACGCCAAGCCGCGTTTCGACGTCGAGCGAGGCCAACGCCGTCTCGATGACGGGACGCGCCTGCGCGCCGATGGTGGCGCCGACCGCTGGATTGGGGTCGACCAGGATGACGCGGCGGCTGCCGGTGATGCCTGCACGCGCCAGCCTGTCCGGCATCTCGGCCGCGACCTCGATGCCGGTGAAGCCGGCGCCGACCACCACGACCGTCGAACGCCCCGGCGAGGGTGCGCTGCGTCCGAGCGAGGTGAGATGATTTTCGAGCCGGAGCGCTGCGGCATAGGTATCGACATCGAAAGCATGCTCGGCAAGGCCGGGAATGTCGGGACGCATCACTTCGCTGCCGAGCGCCAGCACCAGACGGTCGTAGCTCAGCGTCTCGTCGCCGCGGCTCGTGACAAGCGAAATCTCGCGCCGTCCCGGATCGATGGCTTCGACCTCGCCGATGCCGTGGACGACGCCGATCGGATCGAGCAGTTGCGGCAGCGGAAGCGCGACCTCGCTGAGATCGACTTCGTAGTTGCGCACCCGGATGTTGTGATAGGGATTGCGGTCAATGAGCCGGATCTCGATGTCGCCGCTCGCGCCGATCTCGTCGCGCTTGCGCGCGGCGCCGATGGCCGCCCACAGACCTGCAAACCCGGCGCCGAGCACGACAATACGCGCCATGATCGTTGACTTCGTCCGTTGACTTCGCTGTTCCAAGAAATCCGGCGATCTGCCCGCGCGAGCAGATATAGCTCATTCACCCGGATCGACCAACTGCGGCGGCGGGGCTCCGCTGCACAAAATCGGGCCTCACGCCTCGCGCAGGTCCGACGGCGTCGCGCCAAAGCGCTTGCGGAAGGCGCGGTTGAAATAGGACAGATCGGAGAAGCCCGAGGAATGTGCGATGTCGCTGATCTTGCGGGCTCGCGCACGGGGATCGCCGAGCAGTTTTCGCGCCAGCAGCAGGCGTTGCTCGAGCACGAATTCGGTGAAGGTCGTTCCGGCCTGCTCGAACAGACGCTGGGCCTGGCGCGGGCTCAAGCCTGACCGCGTCGCAACCTCCGACAGGCAGAGATCGTTGCGACCGAGCGCAGCCATCACGTCGGCGCGCATCAGATCGAGACGGGCCGCCGCATGTCCGCGGCCGCGCGCGAGGCCCGCATGCTCGGCATCGGTGCCGAGCAGGAGGCCGACGAGATCGACCATGTGCTGCGCGGTGAGACGCTGGCCGACGGCATCGAGATGCGGCGCGTGATTGGCGGCGAGGGCGTGGTAGCGGAAGATCGTCTCGGCGACCGCCCCGTCAGCGAGCACTTGCGACAGCTTGTCCTCGGCGCGCGGATTGATGTCGAGCAGCGCGCGGCGCGGCATGCGAATGGTGGTGAAGCGGTTGTCCTCGGTATGGCCGACGCTACCGGTGACGCTCATGTCGACGAGCACCATCTGCGCGGGCGCGAGCTCCACCGTGTGGCCGTTCTGCCTGACGCAGACGAGGCCCGCGTGTCCCGCAATCAGGACGAGATCATCGCTGCCGTCGGCAAGCCCGCTTTGCGTGCGCGAATATTGCGCGGAGGCGCCTTCGGGAATGGCGAGCGCGATATTGTCGACCACGCTGATCTGGAGCCGGCAATCGATGCTGTCGCCATGGCTCGGCCCGATGTCGAGGCCACAGGCACCTAGGGCCCGCTCGCGCCAATGCTCGAAAGCCGGACCATGCGGCAGGCCCGCATATTGGTGAACGAAGATGCCCGGCGTTTTCGCTGCATCCATCTGATTTCTAGCCCCTCTCCGGCTCCGCGATCGGCGGCGCCGACTGCAAATTCCGGGCATTTGACGCCGCGAAATGGATGGAGGTTCAAATCAGGGGCGGATTCGGCGGGACTTGTCGGGATGCGACGGCGGGATGGACCGGGGCGACAGGAACGCGGTCTCGTAGCCCGCATGGGCTACGGCACCTATTTCTTCGCGGGCGCCTGCGGCTGAGACGGTGGCACGGTCTCGATCAGCTTGCCGGAGAACACCGGCGCCGAGGTCGGCTGGCCGTTCGGCGAGCCGCCGGCCTGCTCGACCGTGACGGCGTAGGTCGCGCCATTGACGACGTCGGCATCGTAGGAGCCGAGCAATGGACGCGCGGTGAAATCGCCCGCGCCGATCACGCCGAGCGAGCGCGGACGCTGCAGCTTGTCGGAGATCAGCCAGAGCTCGAAGCTCTTGCCGGGCTCCGGCGTCGCGCCGACCTTGCGCACGGTGAAATTCCTGGTCGTGCCGTCGACCGTGAGAATGAAGGCGGGGCCGCCGCCCTGGCCCTGCAACAGCGCGACATATTGCGACGACGCCGTGAGCGGCGTCTTGACCTCGACCGTCTGGATGCGCGGCGCCGGACGCAATGCGCCCGGCAGCGCGTCGGGCTGGAGGATCTGGAGCGACAGCGTCACCAGCAGCGCGGCCGCGAGCGCGCCCACGGCGGATGCGATGTTGCGCCACCGCTTCACGCGGCTCTCGAGCCGGATCACGTTGCCGTTGTCGGCGACCGGCGGCGGTGGCGTGCGCACGACCTCGGGATCGGGCGCATGGACCTGCGGCATGAAGATCGGCGCAATGTCCGGAATTGCATCGGACGCCGGCTGCACTGTGCCGGACTGCTCTGCTTCGGGAGGCTGTGGCGCCGGCTGCTTCGTATCTTCCGACGGCAATTCCGGCGGCACAGTGACCTCGGGCGCAGGCGGAGGCGGTGGCGGCGCAACGTCGGACATCGCAGGCGCTTCCTGCGCAAAATCCATCCGCGCAAGCTCGGACCGGATGTTCTCCCACACGATCGGACGCGGCTCGATCGAGCCGACCATCTGGTTGAGGACGCCGAGCCGGTAGGCCCAGGCCTGCACGACATCGGCGAACGCCTTGTCCACCGCCATCATGGTCTCGACCTGCGCGCGCTCGTCGGCGTCGAGCGTACCGAGCGCGTATTCCGCGGCGAGCGCGATATGGTCCTCCGTGTAGGCCATCACATGCAGTCCAAAACCACCTTCACAGGACGAGTCCTCACAGGCCGAGGCACTCGCGGATATCCAACATGCTGCGCCGGAGCCACGTCTTCACCGTGTTGACGGGCGCTGAGAATTTCTCCGCCAATTGCTCGCGGCTCCAGCCGTTGTAATAGGCGAGAAGCACGAGCCTCTGACGATCCGGCTCGAGCCGGCCGATACATTCGAGCAGCCGCTTCAATTCCTCGGTCATCTCCCGCCGCGCCAGCGGATCGGGGCTGTCGGCTGCGACATCCATCGCCTGCGGCTCTTCCTCGATGGAGACTTCCGTCTTCTTGCGCACGATGTCGATGGCGCGGTTGCGCGCGATCGACGCCATCCACGTGATCGGCGACGACAGGGCCGGATTGAACTGGCCGGCGCTGTTCCAGATCTTGACGTAGGTCTCCTGAATGACCTCCTCTGCGAGATCCTGTCGGCGCAAGATACGGAGCACGACGCCATAGAGTTTCGCGCGCGTGGCGGCATAGAGGCGCTCGAACGCGGCCTGATCGCCCTTGGCGACCGCCCCAATCAGCCCGACCAGCTCTGCTGGCGTCAGCATTCAGCCCCCCACACGCGGGCCCATCGCGTTCCGCGCAGGCCCTGGCACTCCGTTACCATAGCGCGCGGCAAAGCCCATCACCAAGGGGCGGGGCGCCACACTGTGGATAGCAAATGCGAAAACCCGGACCTTGCGGGTCCGGGTTTTGAAATTCTCGGCGGCGAGGCGGCCGGCCGCGTCTTCAGGCGACGGCGCCGATCCGGGCGCGCATCAGGCCGATGCTGTCGAGGTCGGCCTGCTCGCGGGCGTTTTCCTCGGCGCGTTCGCGGGCCTGGTCGCGCTCATCAAGCAGCTCGACCTTCTTCAGCTCCTCGAAGGCCTCGGCCAAAGCGGCCTTGGCTTCGTCGAGCTGGCCCTTCAGCTCGTCGGCCGAGCGGGTCAGGTTCTCGCGGCGCTGGATCGCGGCCTTGGCATAGGTCGGATAAGCGAAATGCGAGGGATCGTTGATCCCGGCGCGCTCCTGCTCGGTCGTGATCTCGCGTTCAAGATCGGTCGACATCCGCTGGAAGTCGGCGATCATGGTCTCGATCTGGGTGACCCGGCGGCGCTTCTCGTCGACCTGAAACTTCTTCAGGCGGATGAGGGTATCACGTGACTTCATCGACTCGTACTCCCCAGAAGTCCCTTGGCTGCAAGACAGACACACATTGGGACGTCACCGGTCTCCCCACAGGCCCAACAGGGGCCAAGACCGGCTCTGCTACTCTGTGGGATGGGATGATGACGGGACAAAGTTAGCGTTCCGTTTCCAAATTACCGAGGATATGAGCCAATTGGCGGTAGCCGTCCGCCAGCGATGCATTTTCGTCCTTGCGCTGGCGCAGGAACGCTTCCAGCGGCTCGTGCAGCCGGATCGCCTCGTCGACCTCGGGGCTGGAGCCGGCCCGGTAGGCCCCTAACCGGATCAATTCCTCCATGTCGGCATAGGTTGCCATCACCGCCCGCGCCTTCTGGATGGTCGGCCAGAATTGCGGGTCGGCCGATTTCGGCATGGTGCGGGAGACCGATTTGAGGATGTTGATGGCGGGATAGCGGCCGCGTTCGGCGATCGAGCGCTGCATCACGATATGGCCGTCGAGGATGCCGCGGACGGCGTCGGCGATCGGCTCGTTATGATCATCGCCGTCGACCAGCACCGTGAAGATCGCGGTGATGGCGCCCTCCCCGAGGCCCGGCCCGGCACGCTCCAGCAGCTTTGGCAGCTCAGTGAACACGGTCGGCGTATAGCCCTTGGCGGTCGGCGGCTCGCCGGCGGACAGGCCGATCTCGCGCTGGGCCATGGCAAAGCGCGTCACCGAGTCCATCAGGCAGAGCACGTCCTTCTCTTCGTCGCGAAAATATTCGGCGACCGCGAGCGTCAGATACGCCGCCTGGCGGCGCATCAGCGCCGGCTCGTCCGAGGTCGCGACCACCACGACGGAGCGCGCCAGACCCTCCTCGCCGAGGTCGTCCTGCAAAAACTCCTGCACCTCGCGGCCGCGTTCGCCGATCAGCCCGATGACGCTGACCGCGGCATCGACGTTGCGCGCGAGCATCGAGAGCAGCACCGATTTGCCGACGCCGGACCCTGCGAAAATGCCCATGCGCTGGCCGCGGCAGCAGGTGAGGAACGTGTTCATCGCGCGCACGCCGAGATCGAGCGGCGCGCCGACCCGCTTGCGCGAATGCGCCGGCGGCGGCGAATTGCGGTACGGCATCGGCGCCGGGCCTTGCGGCAACGGCCCCTTGCCGTCGATCGGCTCGCCCAGCGCGTTGATGACGCGGCCGAGCCAGGCCACCGACGGCCGCACCTGATTGGCGGCATTGGCGATGACCGCCTTGCAGCCACGCCGCACGCCGTCGAGGCCGGCGAACGGCATCACGACAGCATTGTTGCCGGAGAAGCCGATCACCTCGCAGGGAATGGAACGGTTGGCGCCGGTCTCGATCACGAGACGCGCACCGACCGACATCGCGTGAATGGGTCCAGCCACTTCGACCATCAAGCCACGAACGCCGACCACGCGGCCATAGATGTTGACGCCGTCGATATCGCCGATCTGTTCGGCAAGAGCCTTCATGAGAGGGCCTTCATTAAGGTACTCGCCTTGGATATCCGGGCCTTCACGGTGAAACTCTTAAGTTTCGCCATATTTCTGAACGGCGCTTAACTTCGTGTTTACCCGCATCGTTAATCATTGCGTCACTGTCTTTGTGACTGAGCGTGGCTCCCCTTCAGAAGAAGGCTGAGTCGCGGGAGTCGGTTAGGCCCGTCTCTTAAAGTGGAACTTGAACGGAGTCGGATAACGAAAGCTGCTTCGCGCGCAAGACCTTAGGGCGATTCGAGAAAAATTGCACCCAGGGGACTTGCGTTCCAGAATCAGGATTTGTTAACCATCTGTTGTCAGGATCCGAATCAGTTGTTCAAAGGCGTTTTGTTGAGTGCCGCGAATGCGGCCGACCTGACGCCCAGGAGCGGCGACTATGGGGAACTGGCATGCGCGTTTTGCTGATTGAAGATGACAGCGCCGTCGCGCAGTCGATCGAGCTGATGTTGAAGTCTGAGAGCTTCAACGTCTACACGACCGATTTGGGGGAAGAAGGCGTCGATCTCGGTAAATTATACGACTACGACATCATTCTCCTCGACCTCAACCTGCCCGACATGTCCGGCTACGACGTGCTCAAGCAGCTCCGGGTCTCCAAGATCAAGACACCGATTCTGATCCTCTCCGGCCTCGCCGGCATCGAGGACAAGGTCAAGGGTCTCGGCGTCGGTGCCGACGACTACATGACCAAGCCCTTCCACAAGGACGAGCTGGTTGCCCGCATCCACGCGATCGTGCGCCGCTCCAAGGGTCACGCCCAGTCGGTCATCCAGACCGGCGACCTCGTCGTCAACCTCGACACCAAGACGGTGGAAGTCGGCGGCCAGCGCGTGCATCTGACCGGCAAGGAATACCAGATGCTGGAGCTGCTCTCGCTCCGCAAGGGTACGACCCTCACCAAGGAAATGTTCCTCAACCATCTCTATGGCGGCATGGACGAGCCCGAGCTGAAGATCATCGACGTCTTCATCTGCAAGCTCCGCAAGAAGCTGGCCAACGCCTCCGAGGGCCGCAACTTCATCGAGACCGTGTGGGGCCGCGGCTACGTGCTGCGCGAGCCGCACGAGCACGAAGAGCGCATTCCCGCCTGATCAGTTTACGTCGCGAGCCCCGTCGGGCTCGCTCCTCCCAGCCTGGACCCCGCCGCAAATGGCGGGGTTTTGTTTTTTGGGGGATCGCTTCATCCGAAGCTTAATGTTTGAACCGCTATCCTCCCCTCGCCGACGAATGGTCGCTGCATGATGGGGGAACGATGATCCTGCAATCACTAGCCGGCCTGCCCGCCTTCCTGGTCTATTTCTGCACCGGTCTGATCGCGATCGTGGCGTATCTGTTCGTCTACACCCGCATCACCGCGCATAACGAGTTCCAGCTCATCCGCGACAACGAGCCGGCCGCGGCCATCGCGCTCGGCCTCAGCCTGCTCGGCTTCGTGGCGCCGCTGGTCAGCGCCATCGCGCATTCGGCCAATGTGCTGGACTGCCTGATCTGGGCGATCATCGCGCTGATCGTGCAGATCATCGTGTTCTTTCTGGTGAGGGTGCCGGTGCCCAACCTGTCGGGACGGATTGCCGCAGGCGAGCTTGCCCCGGCGATCTGGCTCGGGCTGTCCTCGCTCGCCGCAGGCCTGCTCAACGCCGCCTGCATGATCTACTGACATGGCGGACAAACCCTCCAGCAAGCAGTTCGGCAAGCGCCGGCCGCCAGCCGCGCCGCCGCCTGCGCGGCCGCTGGCGAAGCGCTCCGGCCATGTCGCGCTGCTGGTGATGGGCACGCTCGCGGTCGGCACCACCGCCTACACGATGATGCCGCGGCAGAATTGCGAGCCGCCTCCGCCCGGAACGGATCCGCCGGTGCAGGCGAGCACCACGTGCAGCAGCAGAAGCAGCTCCTCGAGCGGCAGCTCGCGCTGGTCGTCGCGATCGAGCTTCTTCAGCAGCGATTCCTCGAGCCATTCTTCCTCGGGAACGTCGTCCGATTCCGGCCACAGCAGCGTGAGCCGCGGCGGCTTCGGCTCGTTCGGCCACGGCTTCTCGGGCGGCGGCTGATCCATGCAGCGCATCACCTGTCTCGAACGCAACGACTGGCGAGAAACCGCAGCACAATGCGGCTTCGCCTTCCACACCATCGACGGCGAGCGCTATTGGGACGAGCGCGCCTATTACGCTTTCACGCTCGACGAGATCGAGCGCGGCATCGAGAGCCCGACCGGCGAGATCGACGCGATGTGCCTGGAGCTTGCCGACCGCGTGATCGGCGACGAGCGGCATCTGCGGCGCCTGAGAATTCCAGAAGCGTTCTGGAGCTTCATCGCCGAGAGCTGGGAGCGCGACGACCGCAGCCTCTATGGCCGCCTCGACCTGAAGTTCGACGGCAAAGGATCGGCAAAGCTGCTCGAATACAACGCGGATACGCCGACCTCGATCTTCGAGGCCGCGGTGTTTCAATGGACCTGGCTCGAACAGGCGATCGAACGCCGCGTCATTCCGGCGCGCGCCGATCAGTTCAACTCCATCCATGAGCGATTGATCGCGGCGTGGAAGGAAATCGCAGCCGGCCGCCACGTCCACCTCACCGGTGCCACCGGCAACGAGGAGGATGCCGGCACGCTCGCTTATCTCGAGGACACCGCGCGCCAGGCCGGGCTCTCGACCAGGCTGCTCGACATCGAAGAGGTCGGCTGGCGCGACGAGCCCGGCGGCTTCGTCGATCTCGACGACCACGACATCGCGCTGGCCTTCAAGCTCTATCCCTGGGAGTGGATGTTCCACGACGCCTTCGGCGCCAAGCTCAAGGACGCAGGCACACGTTGGGTCGAGCCGCCGTGGAAGGCGGTGCTCTCCAACAAGGGCATCCTGCCACTGCTGTGGGAGATGTTTCCGAACCATCCCAATCTGCTGCCGGCTTTCTTCGAGGATGACGCGCGAGCAGCGGAGCTCGGAACGTCCTATGTGCGCAAGCCGCTGCTGTCACGCGAAGGCGCCAATGTCACGCTGGTGTCTGGCGGCGTATCGCTGGACGCGCAGGCAGGCCCCTACGGCGCCGAAGGCTTTATCCGGCAGGCGATGTCGCCGCTGCCGAATTTTTCGGGCTTCTATCCGGTGATTGGAAGTTGGCTGGTGAACCACGAGCCCTGCGGCCTGTCGATCCGCGAAGACGAAGGCCCGATCACGGGCAACCGCTCGCGCTTCTTGCCGCATGCGATTTTGTGAGAAGTGGCTTCTTCCTTCTCCTCTTGTGGGAGAAAGTGAAGAAGCATCTCACCTCGCCGCGGCGATCTTCAGCGACGGCGGCATCAGCCCGCCCATCGGACGGCCGGAGCGCGCGGGGTTGAGCTGATAGAGACCGCGGCGCTCGGTGATGGGGCGGAACACGTCGGTGATGCCGACGACGGACTCGGCAGCACCGAGCAGCAACGTGCCATCGGCTTCCATGCCCTTCGCCATCCGCTCGAAGATCACCGCCTTGGTGTCCTGGTCGAAATAGATCAGCACGTTGCGGCAGAAAATCACGTCGAACGTGCCGAGATGGGAGAAATCCTGCAACAGATTGAGCTGGCGGAACTGCACCATCGCGCGAATGTCGGCATTGAGCTGCCAGACTTCGCCGGATTGCGTGAAGTATTTCATCAGGTGCTGGATGGGCAGGCCGCGCTGCACCTCGAACTGGCTGTAGATTCCGGCCTTGGATTTCTCCAGCACCTCCTGCGACAGATCGGTGGCGACGATCTCGATGCGCCAGCCGGCGAAGGCCGCGCCCATCTCCTTCACGCACATCGCGATCGAATAGGGCTCCTGTCCCGTCGAGGATGCCGCCGACCAGATGCGCAAGCTCTTGCGCGCCGCGCGCGCCCGGAGCAGACCCGGCAGGATGGTTTCGCGCAGATGATCGAACGGAATCTTGTCGCGGTAGAAGAAGGTCTCGTTGGTGGTCATCGCCTCGACCACGTCGGTTGCAAGGCGGCCGTCACCGTTCCTGATCTTCAGCACGAGATCGGGAATGCCGGGAAGGCTTGCCTTGCGCGCGAGCGGCAGCAGCCGGCTCTCGACCAGATACTGCTTGTCGGGCGAGAGATCGAGGCCGGAGCGCTCTTTCAGAAACTTGCGCAGATAGTCGTAGTCCGTCGGCGTCACGAGCGGTCTCCCGCGAACAGGCGGTTGACCTTGGCGCCGATCTGGTTGAGCGGCAGGATCGCCGCACAGATGCCGGCATTGGCCGCCGCGCCCGGCATGCCCCACACCACGCTGGAGGCTTCGTCCTGCGCGATCACACTGCCGCCGGCGGCGACGATGTCCTTGCCGCCGCGCATGCCGTCCGAGCCCATGCCCGTCAGGATCACCGAGAGGATGCTGCCGTGCCAGATGTCGATGGCCGAGGTAAACAGCGGATCGACCGCGGGCTTGCAGAAATTGACGGCGGGGCCGTCGTCGAGCGCGATCGCAACGTCAGCGCCGCTGCGCACGACGCGCATGTGCTTGCCGCCGGGTGCGAGGTAGATGCGTCCCGGCTTCACCGGCTCGCCGTCGACCGCCTCGGCTGCCGGCTTGCGGCTCGAGCGTGCCAGATGCTCGGCGAGAATGGTGGTGAAGGTCGGCGGCATGTGCTGGGTGATCAGCACCGGGAAGCGGTCGATCACCGGGCCGAGTTCGGTGACGAGCGCCATCAGCGCCTGCGGGCCGCCGGTCGAGGAGCCGATCAGCAGCACCTTCGGCGCCTGGGTCGAGAACGGGCGCGTGGACAGCGCTCCTGATGACGGAGCATGCGGAGCCGTCGTCGGTGCGGGCGCCGCCGGCCGTGCGACAGCCGGTGTACGTACTGCCGGTGCGGGGCTCGCAGGCGACAGCGGCGGGCTCGCGACCGCGGGCTTGCGGCGCAGCCGGGCACCGAGGTGGCGGATCTTCTGGATCAGGTCGTGATGAAAGATGTCGGCGGCCGATGCCTCGCGCGTCGATTCCGGCTTCGGAATGTAGTCGGCCGCGCCGAGCGACAGCGCCTTGAAGCTGATCTCCGCATTGCGGCGGGTCAGCGTCGAGGCCATGATGATGACGAGGTCGCGCTTCTTCGCCAGCAGCTGCGGCAGCGCCGAGATGCCGTCGAGCTCGGGCATTTCGATGTCGAGCACGGCCACGTCGGGATTGATGCGTTCGAGCTGGTTGACCGCCTCGAGCCCGGTGCGCAGCGAGGCTGCGACCTCCATGTCGTGCTCGGCGCCGACCCAGCGCGAGATCAGACCGCGAATGACGACGGAGTCGTCGACGATCATCACGCGCAGAGGTCCCGCTTCGCGCGACGGGCTCGTGGTCGAATTACCTGCGAACGCAACACTCATTACTCACCAACTCAGACTGAAACGGAACAGTGGAAAAACAAGCGCCGAAGGAGCCGTTCAGCCTCCGGGCGGTCGCTCAGATAAGGCCGACTTCCTGGAACTTCGCGGTCACGATGTCCTTGTCGAAGGGCTTCATGATGTATTCGTTGGCGCCGGCATGCAGCGCACGGGCGATATGCGCAACGTCGTTCTCAGTGGTGCAGAACACCACCTTGGGCTGGTCGCCGCCGGGCATGCGCCTGAGATGGCCGAGGAATTCGTAGCCGTCCATGACCGGCATGTTCCAGTCGAGCAGCACCGCATCGGGCAAGCCGCGCTTGCAGGCTTCCAGCGCCTTCTCACCGTCCTCGGCTTCGAGGATCTGGAAGTCGAGGCCCTCCAGGATCCGGCGCGCAACCTTGCGGATCACGCTGGAATCATCAACGACGAGACAAGTTCTCATGTGAACCTCTGCTTCCTCCCCTTTGCGGGGCACTTCCAATTGCAAGTCCGCCGGCGATGCCGCCGGATCAGGCCGCCATCATCTCGGGCGCGAGCTCGAGGACGCGGTCGACGTCGAGAACGACCATGAGCTGTCCGTCGAGGCGGTGGACACCGCCGGCGAGCTTGGCCATGCGGGGATCGAGGTTGACGGGGTTTTCTTCCTTGCCGTCTTCGGCCAGCCGCAGCACCTCGCCGATCTGGTCGATCAGGAGGCCGTAGGATTCACCGCGCAAATCGACGCCGACCGCCATCGGTGTCTGGCCGTCCTCGGGCTTGGGCAGGCCGAGGCGGGCGCGCATGTCGACCACGGTGACGATGCGGCCGCGCAGGTTCAGGACGCCCGCGATCTCGCGCGAGGACAGGGGAACGCGGGTGACGCGCTCGGGCATGAACACGTCCTGGACGCGGGAGATCGGCAGGCCGAACAGCTGGCCGCCGATCATCGCCGTGACGTATTCGACCATGGCGCCTTCGCCGATCTGGGTCTTCTTGGTCATGTGCGTACTCCTGATCCCTGTCCTGCTCTTACGCCGCTGCCCGGTTCAGCTCGGAGGCGCCGGCGGCACCCGCGGTCTGTTCCTTCAGCGCCGCGATCAGACCGGGACGGTCGAACTTGGCGACATAGTCGTGGAAGCCGGCCTGGCGGCCGCGCTCGATCGCCGCCGGCGACACCAGCGCCGAGAGGCCGATGATCGGCATCGAGCCGAGATTGTTGTCGGAACGGATGGTCTCGGCGAACTCGAACCCGTTCATGTCGGGCATCTCGATGTCGGTCAGGACCACGTCGAAGGTCTGGGCACGGAGCGCCGCGAGGCCCTCCTGCGCGGTCGGCGCGGTGCGGACGCGGTAGCCGGCGGCTTTCAGCACGGGCGCCAGCATGTTGCGGAAGAACGCGCTGTCGTCGACCAGCAGCACCGACTGCGAATGCATCGACGGCTTCATCTCCTTGCGGGTGAACCAGTCCGAGAACGCCATCGGCAGGAAGTGGCCGACGTCGATCACCTCGGTGGCCTGGCCCTTGATCACGGCCGAGCCGAGAATGCCGCTGGAGGAGCCGCCGACCTCGATGTTGAGCCGTTCCTCGACGATGTCGATGATCTCGTCGACGACGAGGCCCATGGAGCGGCCGTCATCGGCGAACACCAGGATCGGCTGGGCGCCCTGGCTCGCAATGGTGACGCTCTCCATGGCGACCAGCGGCATCAGCTGCTCGCGGTACTGCACCATGTAGCGGCCGTTGGAGAACTCGATCTTGTCGGCCGGCAGCTCTTCGAGACGGGTGACGAGCCCGAGCGGGACCGCCTTGGGCTGCGACGAGCCGGCGCGGAACACCAAGAGCGAGGTGGTCTGCTCGCCCGAGCCGATGTGGTGCGCGCCGTTCTCGTCGCCCATGTCATGGGCCGAGGAGCCGGCGGCGCCGAGCGCCTTGGCAATGCCGTTGGGGTCGATGATCATGATGACCGCGCCATCGCCCAGAATGGTGTTGCCGGAGAACATGTCGATGTGACGGAGTTTCGTCGACATCGGCTTGACCACGATTTCTTCGGTGTGGAACACGCCGTCGACCACGATGCCGAAGGTCTGGCTGCCGACTTGCGTGACCACGATGAAGCCGTTCTCGGGATCGGAGGCCGCGCCGTCGTCGATCTTCAAGAGCTTCTTCAGATGGATCAGCGGCAGCAGCTTGTTGCGCAGGCGCAGCACCGCGGTGTCCTTGATGCGCTCGATGCGGTGCTCCGAGTTGGCGCGGGCACGGACCAGCTCGACCACCGAGAGCTGCGGGATCGCAAAGCGATCGCCGGCGGCTTCGACGATCAGCGCCGAGACGATCGCCAGGGTCAGCGGGATCTTGATGGTGACGCTCGAGCCTTCACCGGCGACCGACTTGATGTCGATGGTGCCGCCGATCTGGTCGATATTGGTGCGCACCACGTCCATGCCGACACCGCGGCCGGAGACCGAGGTGATGGCGGCCGCGGTCGAGAAGCCCGGCGCGAAGATGAACTTGTGGATCTGGGCTTCCGACATCTTCTCCAGCTCGGCCTCGGTGACGAGACCGCTAGAGATCGCCTTGGCCTTGATCTTCTCGGTGTTGAGGCCTCTTCCGTTGTCGGCGATGCAGATGATGATGTGGCCGCCCTCGTGATAGGCGGACAGGCGAATGGTGCCCTGCTCGCCCTTGCCGGACGCGAGCCGCTCGGCGGGGGTCTCGAGGCCATGATCGGCGGAGTTGCGCACCATGTGGGTGAGCGGGTCCTTGATCAGATCGAGCACCTGGCGATCGAGCTCGGTGTCGGCGCCGTGCATCTCCAGCTCGATCTGCTTGCCGAGTTCGCTCGACAGGTCGCGGACGATGCGGGGCAGCTTCTGCCAGGCATTGCCGATCGGCTGCATGCGCGTCTTCATGACGCCTTCCTGCAGCTCGGCGGTGACGTTGGACAGCCGCTGCAGCGGCACCTTGAACTCGGTGTCCTCGTTGCGGCGGGAGATCTCCAAAAGCTGGTTGCGGGTCAGCACCAGCTCGGAGACCATGGTCATCAGATGCTCCAGCGTATCCACGTTGACGCGGATCGACTGGTTGGCGATGCTGGCGCCCTCGCCAGCGCCCTCGTCGGCGGCCGACTTCCTCGGTGCGGGCTTTTCCTTGGGCGCCTTGGCTTCCTTCGCCGTTTCCTTGGCCACGGGCGCAGGAGCTTCAGCAGCCGGCGCGGGCTCGGCCTTGGCAACAGGTGCCGGCGCTTCGATCGCGGTCTCGCGGAAGGCGCGCTCGAGTTCGTCGAGCGAGACTTCGCCCGGACGCAACGGGCGCTCCAGGGTCTGGTCGATCAGCGTGCCGGCGGTCATTTCTTTTGCCGGTGCAGGCGCCGCAGCAACAGGCGCTTCCGGCACCAGCGGCGGGGCTTCGGCAACGGGAGCGGTCGCGGCAGCAGCGCCGGCAGCCATCGCGGCCATGCCCTGCTCGACCATCGCTTCCAGCTTGTCGATGAGATCGCGGTCGGTACCCTCGGGCTCGGCTTCGGTGGCTTCGAGACCCGCCAGGATCTCCTTGATGCGGTCGATCGAGGACAGGATCACCGTCACCGCCTGCCCGGTCACCGGCATGCCGTCACGGAATTTGCCCATCAGGGTCTCGCCGGCATGCGCCAGCGCTTCGAGCCGCGGCAACCCGAGGAAGCCGCACGTACCCTTGATGGTGTGGACCAGGCGGAAGATGTTATCCAGGATCTTGGCGTTGTTCGGCTCCTGCTCGAACTTCACCAGCTGATTGTCGACGGTGTCCAGGCTCTCGCTGGTCTCCGTCAAAAACTCCCGCAACAGATCATCCATGAAAACAGGCCTTCATACAGGGAGGGCGCACACGAATTGTGAGCGCCATTTCGGAATGGGGCCAGCTTCACCGCAAAGCGTTTAATATTGGTTGAGTATGTGCAAAAGAACGGAACCAACAAAGAGATAAGGCGCTCCGGACAAGCCGAAGCGCCTCGTGAAGAATGGATTAACGATTGAGCGCGACGCGCTTCGTTTACGAAGCGGTAATGATGATGGCTTCGCCCTCCAGCTTGAGCGTCACCGTGAGTCCGCAGGCCTGCGCCAGCAGCCGCGTATAATAAGGCTGGATCGCGTGCGCGTCCGCGGCAGGTCCCCGCTCGCCGCTCAGCAGCTCGGAGATGTTCTGCGGCAGGCGCGCATTATGTCCGGTCGCAGTGATGCGGAAGCTCATGGTCTCGCCCTCGCCGATCGGATCGATCGTCAGCATGCCGCCGCGCGGGATCGTGTGCTGGGAAACGACCAGCATGTTGAGCAGCAGCTTGACGCGATTCTTCGGCAGCAGCAGCCGCGGCAGATTCCACGTGATCGAGCACTTGCCGTCCTCGATGTGGCCGCGCGCCATGGTCTGGGCATCGCCGAGATCGATCTGCGCGCCGGACGAGCCGGCCGCGCCGAAGGCGAGCCGGCAGAACTGGAGGCGGGCGGAGGCAGTCTTCGCGCTCTTGCGAATCAGGTCGAGCGCGAACTCGCGATCCTCGGGCTTGGGATCGTCGTCGAGCACTTCGAGCCCATTGACGATGGCGCCGACAGGGCTGATGAGATCGTGGCAGACCCGCGAGCACAGGAGTGCTGCGAGTTCGAGCATATCGGGAGCAGTAGCGGTACCGGGTGACGAAGCGTCAGACATAAAGGTTTCCTGGTATTGCACGGCACGGACGCGGCGAATCACGCATGCTTGGCGAGTGCCGCGGGTTCTAACATTCGCAAGCCCGTGGCAGCTAGCTTGCGATCGGTTCGAAAGCGGCCATAAAGCCGTGGGCGAATCAGCCGCGTGGGATGGAATTGCCGATGAATGAGGCATGCTGGTGAAACGGATCATCGACGGCGCCGCCGCTATCAGCCTGATGGAGCCGCTCACCGCCCTGGTGGTGAAGGCGGGTGAAGCAATCCTGGCGGTCAACCGCGCGGCAATGCGGGTCGACGGCAAGCAGGATGGCTCGCCCGTGACCGAGGCCGACCTTGCCGCCGACCGCGTCATCGCGGACGGCCTGGCGCAGCTTGCGGGCGACGTGCCGACGCTGTCGGAAGAGCGGACCCAGCTCGCCGCCCCGCCGTTTCAGGGCAGCTTCTTCCTGATCGACCCGCTCGACGGCACCAAGGAGTTCGTCGCCGGCCGTGACGAGTTCACCGTCAACCTCGCCCTCGTGACCGAGGGCGTGCCGCTGCTGGGCATCGTCAGCGCCCCCGCCCTCGGTCTGCTCTGGCGCGGCATCGTCGGCCGCGGCGCCGAGCGCGTCAGGTTCGACGGTGCGACCATCGGCGCTGCCGAGCCGGTCCGCACCCGCCCCCTGCCGGCGCAAGGCGCGCCGTGGATCGCGGCGGTGAGCCGCTCGCATGGCGATCCCAGGAGCGATGCCTTCATCAATGGCCGGCCCAATGCCGTCAGGAAGACCGTCGGCTCGGCGGTGAAATTCGGCCGGATCGCGGAGGGCAGCGCCGACATCTATCCCCGCTTCGGGCCTACGTGCGAATGGGATGTCGGGGCGGGCTGCGCCGTCGTGACAGCGGCCGGGGGCAAAGTCACCGACGGCAAGGGTGGCGAGCTCCGATTCGGTCAGCGCGGCGACACCGGCTTCATCATCCCGGAGTTCGTCGCCTGGGGCGATCCGCAGGCGCCAGGCCGCTACTGACCGAGCTGTTATTGGCTAAGCTGGTCCTGCAGCGCCGGCCAGCGCTTGCGCACCTCATAGAGGAAGCGCTCCGGGTCGGCGGCGAAGGCGTCGCGATTGGCCTCCCGGCTGAACAGATAGAGCCGCTGCGCCGAGATCACGTAGAAGCGGGGGTTGGCGGCGATGGCCACGCCCCGGGCGATGTCGGCCGGATCGTAGCCGCCGAATTGCGGCCCGTAGATTTCGGGATGGGCCAGGAAGGAAGCCCGGTTGCCCTCGTTGCGGAAGCGCCAGACCGCGCCCCAGAGGTTCGCCTCGAACTCCGTCGATCCCTGCACGGCCGCGCCATCGACGAAATAGGCGACGGGATCGAAGCCTTCGATCGCCACGCCGCTGAAGCGATTGACGACGACCCGCTCGGTGGTGGCTGCCTCCGCCGGCAACCCCGAGCAGCTGATCCAAATGCCCGCCAGCAGGCACATCAGGAGGCCGATCAAGGCAATTCCGGGGCGCAAAGGACTGGCTTCCTGCCGTTGTGCCGTCATAGTTGCTGCGGATAACATCCGAGTCGAGGGGACATCCGGCGCAACCTAGGACCGTGCCTGTTGGCGTCAGGTTAAGGAAGCAACGGGATTCGATACCAGGGGTTCTTTTATGACTTTCGCATCACGCCTTGCTGCGGTCGCGCTTGCCGCACTGGTCGGCTGGATCGCCCCGGCCTCCGCCCAGCAGGCGCCGCCGCCCAATTTGCCGCCGCCGCAGCGGACCCCGACGCCCCAGACCTATGGGCCGGACGAGCTCGTCACCGCCGGCCACCGTTTCTTCGGCAACGTCTCGCGCGGGCTCGCCTCGATCATCGAGAAGGCGGTCAGCCAATGGGGCCTGCCGAACGGCTATATCCTGGGTGAGGAAGGCTCCGGCGCCTTCGTCGCCGGCCTGCGCTACGGCGAAGGCACGCTCTACACCAAGAACGCCGGCGATCTGCGCGTCTACTGGCAGGGTCCCTCGCTCGGCTTCGACTGGGGCGGCGACGGCGCGCGCACCATGACGCTGGTCTATAACCTGCCCGCCACCAACGCGATCTACCAGCGCTTCGGCGGCATCGACGGCTCGGCCTATATCATCGGCGGCTTCGGCATGACCGCGCTCACCGCCAACAACATCGTGCTGGTGCCGATCCGCTCGGGCCTCGGCCTGCGGCTGGGAGCCAATATCGGCTATCTGAAATTCACGCCGCGCGCGACCTGGAACCCGTTCTAGGGCTGCTTCTCCCATCCGGGTAGGGATCAAGGTTAACAACAGGGCGGGGCTGGCTTTTTGCCGGCCCGCCATGCATTGTCCTTGGTAAATTTTTCCTTAGCTCTGGGAGTTCTGGCCCATGGTCGAACCGATCATGTACCTGGCGATCGGTTTCCTGCTCTCGATGCTGTGCGGGCTTGCGATCGTGCCGCTGGTGCATAACCGCGCGGTGCGCCTGACCACGCGCCGGCTCGAGGCCGCCACGCCGCTGTCGATGGCGGAGATCCAGGCCGACAAGGACCAGCTCCGCGCCGAATTCGCCATGTCGGCGCGACGGCTCGAGATGAGCGTCGACCAGCTCAAGAACAAGACCACGAGCCAGCTCGCCGAGCTCGGCAAGAAGAGCGACGCCATCAACCGCATGAAGATCGAGCTCGGCGAGAAGAACGCCACCATCTTCGCGCTGGAGGCGCGCGAGAAGGCGGTGAAGGAGCAGCTCCGCGCCACCGAGGAGGAATTCAACGCCAAGACCGAAGCCCTGCGCGCCGCCGAGAACGCGCTGACCGACAAGCAGAACGAACTCGCCAAGATCAATTCCGAACTCTCCGACCGCTCGATGATGGCGGAGAGCCGCCAGGTCGAGCTGGTCGCGGTGCGCGCGCAGATCGAGGAATTGAAGAACCGCGTCGGCGACGCCGAGAAGGAATTTGCGGCAACGCAGGCGCGGCTTGCGCAGGAGCGTACCGAATCCGAGACCGCCTCGCGCGAGCTCGGCGACGCCCGCGGCCGCGTCGAGAATCTGAGCCAGCGCGTCACCGAGCTCGATCGCCAGCTCATCGTGCAGGTGAAAGAGGCCGAGATGCTGTCGGGCCGGGTCGCCGACCTCGAGGGACGCCTCGCCACGCAGGGCAAGCTGCTGGCCGAGCGCGACTACGAGAACAACCAGCTGCGCCAGGCCCACGAGGCCAGCGAGCGCACCGTCAAGGAGCTGCGTGTCGAGATCGCAGGCCTCAGCGGCGGCAAGTCCTCGGCCGCGTTCGAAACGCTCCGCGCGGAAAAGACCGCGCTGGAGGAGCAGCTTCGCACCGCCCGCGACGAGCGTGCAAAGCTCCAGCGCGACATCAACGCGATCCAGCAGCAGGCGGAAAGCTCCTGGGCGACCGAGCGCATGGAGAACGCGCTGCTGCGCGAGCGCATCAACGACATCGCCGCCGAAGTCGCAAAACTGGCGATGCAGCTCGAAGGCCCGAACTCGCCGATCGAGGCGCTGCTTGCGGCCGAGGCGGGCCAGCCGCCGAAGCCGGCCCCGCGTCCGGCCAACGACGCCGCGACCGCGCCCGGCCTGCCCGAAGGCGGCGGAACGCTCGCCGAGCGCATCCGCGCGCTCCAGGCCCACGCCTCCCGCGCCCGCCAGCAGGGCGCGTAAGCGGCCCAAACAGCGGTTTCGCCTGCAAACTGCCGATCCGCGGAAGGTTTTCGGGCCTCAAGCCGCCTGAAAACTTGACACCTTCGGCCCGCACTTCTAAATCGCGGGCTCCGATGCGCCGGCCGGCCGACAAGGTCCGGCCGTCTGCATGATGGTCCCGGGCGCATAGCTCAGCGGGAGAGCGTTCCCTTCACACGGGAGAGGTCCAAGGTTCGATCCCTTGTGCGCCCACCATCCATCCTCCTGAACCATATTTGTTGCGGACGATGACCGACGCCGGCGGCTGTCCGTCGACCGTCCAAAACAAAAACGTCGAAAACAACCCCATGCACAGTAGCCGACACCAGTCGGATCAATGGGTTGCGCCTTTTCCGAATTCCGGTTTGCTCCGTCGGGCAAAACAGGGGCATGATGGCAATGATACCGCGAGAGGCCGACGTGCTCTAATGAGCCATCAGGACGGGCAAAGCCGCGTGTTCCAAGATGTAGCTGGTCGCCCCGCCGAAGATCATTTGCCGCAGCCGAGTGCGGGTGAAGGCTCCCTTGATCAAGAGATCGCAGCCTTGAGCTCTGGCGGCATCGAGGACCGCCTGTCCGGTGTCGCGATTCTCCAGTTCAACCCTTGTCACATGGGCTGCAACGTCATTGTACCGCAGTTGTTGGACGATCTGATCGGCAGATGGTCCTGGTACCCCTTGGCCGCCAATAACGGTTAGGACCGATACCCTTTCGGCCGAACGAAGCAACGGCATGGCAAATGCGTTTGCCCGAGCTTGCTCGGTACTACCATTCCAGTGGATCATAATATTTGTCGCGATGCTTCTTGGTGCCCTCTGTGGCGCCAGTAGAACGGGCCTGCCGCTCTCAAACAGAGCGGATTCGATCGCGCGGCGGTGAGGGCCCGCAGCATCAACGTCAGATCGTGCCATCACGATCAGATCGAAAGCGCGCCCATGACTTCCGACAAAGTCTTCGCCTTCGGGCGCGGTCTCGAGCCAGCCGAAGCATGGCCGACTCGATGCCGCAGTGGCTCGGGGAATACCGTGCTTCAGCATGTACGCTTCGAAGGAGTCGCGCATATCGTTCAGTTCGGCTTCGCTTTTCACCTGATACGAATCCAAGAGAATGCCGGTGGCCAATTCTGCCGCTACGTATTGAGGGACGCCGAACCGGAGTGGAAAGCCTTCGATATAGGCGCCGGAACGTTGGGCGAGACCTATGGCGACATCGAGCGTCGATGTCATCATCGAAATATTCTGAAGCGGAACCAAGAGCGTCTTCATTTTTCAACTCCCGGTGTTTTAAGTGAACATTGACGCAGGACGCCTGATCTCACCTGGTTAGGGGCTACGACCTCCCGTTCCGGCTTGTCATCGACCACGACAAGGCTTCCGGTCACGCGGCCTGCTCGAGCCTCGTATCGATCTCCTGTCGCAGCGCCGCGAAGTCGATTGGTTTGGTCAACAGGTCGGCTGCGCCGCTCGCCAGCGCTTTACGTTTGGTCTCGGCGTCACCGTAGGCCGTGATCATGATGACTGGTACATCGGGACGGGCCGAGCGCACGATCGGCAGCATCTCCAGCCCGCTCATTCCGGGCATGTGGATGTCGGACAGGATCAGAATCAGGTTGGCATCCTCGATCTCGACCGCACGCGCCAGGGCCGCGGGCGCGGACGATGCGAACTCCATGAGGAAGCGGCCGGCGCGCAAATCGCGCCGAAACTGCTGGCGGAACAACGCCTCGACGTCCGGCTCGTCGTCGACGATCAATATATAGACGCTCAACTTCTGCCTCCGGTCTGCAATGGTGCCGCCAGCGTTCGCGGCAGCGTAATGATGAACTCGGTATAATCGCCAGGCTCGGTATCGACCTCGATGCGTCCGCCGTGCTGCTTCACAACGATGTCGTGGCAGATTGAAAGGCCTAGTCCGGTTCCTTCACCGGCGGGCTTGGTCGTGAAGAATGGGTTGAATATCTTCTCTCTCACGTCGGCTGGGATGCCGGCGCCATTGTCGCGAATCCGGATTTCGACGGCGCCGCCGAGACTTGTGGTCGTCGCGCGCAGTCTCGGCTCGAAGCCGTCGCCAAGGGCGTCCTTTTGTTTGCTCGCCGCGTAGAATCCATTTGAAATGAGATTGAGGAACACTCGCGTGATCTCCTGCGGATACACATCGAGCGCCCCTGCAGACTGATCGAGATTCCTTTCAAGCGTGATATTGAAGCCCGCTTTTTCAGCGCGCGCGCCGTGATAAGCAAGATTGAGACTTTCCTCGACGATGGCGTTGATATCGGCCGTACGGCGCTCGCCAGAACCTTCGCGCGAGTGCAGAAGCATATTCTTGACGATGGAATCGGCGCGCTTGCCGTGCTGCACGATCTTTTCCAGATTACTTTGCAGCATGTGTATGAGCGCGTCGACGTCCTGCCTTGCTGCCTCTCCGAGTGCGGCTGAGCGCAGTCCGTCTCCGAGCTCATCAATCAGTTCAGACGAAAGCGCAGCAAAATTGTTGACGAAATTGAGCGGATTCTTGATCTCATGCGCTATGCCGGCGGTGAGTTGCCCCAGCGAGGCAAGCTTTTCGGTCTGGATCAACCGATCCTGCGCATTCCGCAGCTCCTCCAAAGACTGCGACAATTCCATTGTGCGCTCTCGCAGCTCATTCAAGAGGCGTGCATTCTCGATCGCAATCACGCCCTGATGTGCGAAGTTGGATACGAGCTCGATCTGCTTGTCAGTGAAGGACTTAACTTCCTGGCGGAAGATCGTGATGGTGCCAATCAGCTCATCTTCCTTGAGCATGGGCACGATGACGAGGGTCCGTGCGCCGGCAAGGTCGGCAAGCGCGCGAACGTTCGGATTCCCTTCGACGTAGGGCGGTTGAGTCCTGATATCGTCGATATGAACCGTCTGATGAGTTTTCTCGACAGTGCCTAGCCCACTTGCCGGATGTGGGCGGATGCTCTGGTATAGCCGGGTATCAACATAAGCTTGCGGCGCGTTGTGCAGTGCGACCGTACGAAAGCCGCCGTCCTCATAGAGATTCATGGTGCCGAAGCCGGCGCCACAAATTCGCGTCGCATTCTCCAGCATCTTGTCGAACACCGGAGTCAAGGCGCCCGATGAAGCGCTTATGATCTCCAGCACCTCCGACGTTGCCGTCTGTCGCTCCAACGATTCATTCAATTGTTCGAACAGACGCACGTTGCCGATGGCGATGACAGCTTGATCTGCGAAAGTCTGAAGCAGGGTGATCTGCTTCTCGCCAAATGGACGAACCTCCGTACGACGCAGCACGATTGCACCCATGCTCTCGCCATCGCGCAACAACGGCACGCTCAGAACGGTCCGAACGTTTGAGCGAAGCGCATATTCGCGTCCGGTCGGAAACTCCTCGCCTTCGGGCCCGAGCAGGTCGTGCACATGAACGGTGCGACGGTCGATAATCGCCCGGCCAGTGGGCGATTTGACACTGATTACCCGCCGGCTCCACACCACGGGCACTTGTCCATGATGGGCTTGGATGACGATGTCGTCGCCGTCCCTTAGAACCACCAATGCATCGTATGCCTCGCAAAGCCCGCATGCGCTTTCCACGATCGCCTTGAGCACCGGACCGACCTCGGTCGGCGAGGAAGCGATAACCCGCAAGATGTTGGCGCTGCCGGTCTGGTACGTCAGCGCCTCGGACAGGTCTCGCGTCCTGGTCTGTAATTGTTCGAAGAGCCGTACATTCTCGATGGCTATCACGGCCTGGTCGGCAAACGTCGCGACGAGCTCGATCTGCTTTTCCGTGAAGGGCTGCACACGCCTGCGGGCGATCACGATCGCTCCGATGGGCTCATTCTCGCGCAGGAGGGGAACACCGAGCGCCGTGCGCTGACCAGCCATGGTAGTCGACTCGCGCAGGCCGTATTCGGGGTCGGCAGCGACGTCGAGGACTTGCACCGGGCGGCGCTCGAGTACGGCCCGGCCTGTAACCGTGCTCCGGCCGGGCGTAATCGGGTTACCCTGGAGGAACGCGATGTATTCCTCGGAAAACCCCACCGCTGCTCCGGCCTGATATTCATCGCCTTCGCGACGCATGATGAAAGCCATCTCCGCTTCGCACAGCCGTGCCGCAGATTCGACCAGCGTGTTGAGCACGGTCTGCAGGTCGAAGGTCGAGCGGCTGATCACCTTCAGCACATCGGCAGTCGCGGTTTGCTGCTGGAGGGATTCGGCGAGATCGCGCGTCTTCGCTTCGACCTCATCGAACAGCCGGACATTCTCAATCGCGATCACCGCCTGATCGGCGAAAGTGGAGACCAAGTCGATCTGCTTGTCCGTGAACGAGTTCACGGCCTTGCGACCGAGGAACAGCACGCCGATCGTTTCTCCTGATCGAAGCAAAGGTACGCCCAGGAGGGTCCGGTAACCGCCGGCCCTCTGCTGCTCGGGAAAAGCGTATTCGGGATCGACCAGGACATCCTGGATCTGAACAGCCTTGCTGGACAGCAGGACGCGCCCAACGACGCTGCCGCGTCCAGCATTGAGTCGAATGCCCGCCGAGACCTCGGCCCACTGGGGCGAGAAATTGTACCGAGTTGCATGATAGTAGGCGCCATCGGTGTCCTGCCGGACGATTGCCGCCATGTCGGCACCACACAGCCACGCCGCCGATTCCGTGAGCGTGTCGAGAACCGTTTGCAAATCAAACGCGGAGCGGCTGATGACCTTCAACACATCGGCGGTCGCCGTCTGCTGCTGCAGCGATTCCCGCAAGTCTTCCGTGCGCGCCTGCACCTCATTGAACAGCCGCGCATTCTCGATGGCGATAACGGCCTGATCGGCGAAGGTCTGCAAAAGTTGAACATGATGTGGAGCGAAGGTACCGGGCTCGACTCGCGTTACGCTGATCATGCCGATCACCACGCCGGTGGTCGTGAGCGGAACGAACAGCATGCTGCGAAAGCCGCGGGCGCGCGCGATCATTTTGATTTCGTTCGTCAGCATTTCAGTGTCGGGGGTCGGCACCACCTGACCCGCCTGGACTTGTCCGAAACTCTCAAAAGCGGCAATCGGCCTCGGAAACATATTCTTCAGAGCCGCATCGGCGGCAAAATTCGTCGGCGTGAATGCAACCAAATGGGCATTGCCGTCGATGAAACGGAATACGGTCGTCGAAAAGCCACCGAGCAAGGCATTGGCCCGCTTCGCGATTGCATCGAATACCGGGTTCACCTCTGCTGGCGAACTGGCGATGATCTTGAGAATGTCCGCGGTAGCGCTCTCGCGATCTTGTGCGGCGCGCAATTCGGCCAGGAGCCGCGCGTTCTCTTGCTGCAAATCCGCCACCACGTCCTGAGGAAGTGCGGCCATGATGAAAATCCACGTCGCCGGCCGGTTCGGGCCGACTTAAAATCTGAACAAGGAAAGCGTCAGGAATTATTCCACTCTCGGGTCCTTCCGACCAGACGTATCGTGAGTTGATTTTTCATCAACTACGCGTCAGCCCGTGCCCGGGAATACCTCGGCTTCATCCCGACGATGGTCTTGATCGCGCTGGATCTCGGGAGCTCAAGGTTTGGCCCCTTGCGCCCCCATCCTTCCTCCTGAACCATGCCCGATTGTGGAGATCATCGACGCCTGTGGCGGACAAGCTGCGTGCAATGACGGAGCAACCTCTAGACGGCCCGAGCGGGCCGCCAGGCCGCGTAGAGCCCGACGAGCGTCCCGATGGCGACCAGCGCGGCGGCCAGCAGCACCTGCAATTCGCCGTCATCGGTGGGGCCGACGGACGACACCAGCCTGGTCACGATGACGAACAGAATGCCGACAGCGACTGCTGCACCCACGCTGAGATAGGCGAGCTCTCGCGTCAGGTTCCGGCCGAGAAGTCCGAGCGCCGTGAAATACATCGCGCAGGCGTTGGGATGAATGAACAAGGCAATGCGTGCGTAAGGACCGTAGGCATCGAACAGGGACTCGCATCGGCTCAGGGCCGCCTTCGAGGCAACCCGCTGCAGGAACGGCCTGAAGAAGCGAGCCTGTCCGTAGCTCACGACGGCACCCACGATGATGGCCAGCCACGCCATGATGAAAACGGAGACATCCACGCTCTTCGGACTGAGCGCCACGGACATCAGGATGAGAGCGGTTCCGGGAAAATAGCCGAAATACGGGAAGACCGCCTCCAGCAGCACGCAGACGAACATGAAGACCGGAAACCACGCCGAACCGGTCGCGCCCTGGACGATGGCGTTCAGGTCGAACAGATCCGTCTTGTACAGGACGAGGTACATGCACATGGCAAGTCCCGCCAGCGCGTAAAACGGCAACGCTCCCGACAGAAACCGTCTCATCCGACCATCGGGCTTTGTTGTGCGGACACGGCGGAGACCATCCTACGCAATCGACAGAATCTCGATCTCTTGCGCGCCTGATCCCACGACGTCCCCGACCGCCTTTCCCATCAGCGACTTCGCGACCGGCGCGACGAACGAGATCGATCCGGCCTTCGGATCGGCTTCGTCCTCGCCGACGATGCGATAGGTCTGCACCCGGCCGTCAGTGCGGCTGAAGGTGACCGTGCTGCCGAAGGCGACGATATCGGTCGACTCGGGCTTCGGCACGACCTGCGCGGTACGCAGGCGTTCGGTCAGATAGCGGGCGTCGCGCAACGGCACCGCCGACTGCCGGCGCTTCTCGTTGACGTCCTCGATGGCTTGCGCGGCTTCATAGGCCGCGCGCGCGTCGGCAAGCTGCGCCTGCAAGGCCTGCAGGCCCGCTTCCGTCACGAGATTTGGATGCGGCGAGATCGGGCGATCCGGCAACAGCGTCTCGGACGCAGTCTCGGCACTCTCTTCTTTGGTAAAGGCGACGCTCAATTGAAATCCTGTCGAACTGTCCTGGTTGCCTGCGGCGCGTTCCCACCGCCGCGGATTGCCCCGGACTATATCTCAAGTTCGACGAAGCGGCGCAGCTTGAAGACGAGGTCCGGCAAGGCCTGGCGGAACCGCGTCGCGTCCTGGAATCTGGTCGAGAACGGCGCGAAGGTGATCATCGCGTTCCAGTGCCTGTAGCCGTAGACCGTGACGGAAGCGCCGGTCGCCGGAAAATTCTCCATCTTGCGCAGCTCGCCGAGCACGAGATCGGCAATCGCTTCCGCAGGCAGCAGCTGCTTGCCATCCGGTGTCGTGGCGATTTTCGCCGGCGGCTCGACCGGCTTGGTCGCGGCCGGCGCGGCACTGGACGCCGTCTCGGGCTCGTTCTCAGACTTGTTCTCAGCATTGGCCGGTGCTGCATCGGACGTGGATGCCTCGACCAGCTCAAATCCGTTCGTCGGCGCAGTCGGGGGACCCTCGGTGAGTGGCGGCGGAGCAACGATGTCTGCGCGCTTATTGCCTCCCAGGATGCTGCTGATCATGGCCATGAGGCCAGCATCCTTTACGTCGTCGCTCATTACTCCCCCCGGCGTTGGCCTACTCTAGCACCGCGCCGGCAGACCACCACAACATATGTGGCTCGGATCCCGCCTGGCCAAGGCCGTCCGTCGTTCGAAGGCACCGGCGGCGCGACGTCCGGTCACGTCGCGCCGCCGATGCAATCCGCTACTGCTTATCGAACGGAATATATTGCTGGTACTGCTTGGGCACCGAACTGCGATAGCGCGCGGGAACGGTACCGCTGTCGACCGAGTGATCGATCTCCTGCTGCCGGGTCATCTTCTTCTTCGGCTGCTTCTTCGATGCACTCTTCTTGGAGTCGGATGGCTGGCTGGATTCGGTTGCGGCCGGCGCTGTCGTTGCGGCCGGCGCGCTGGTCGTCGCCGCAGGCGCTGCGGTTCCGCCGGCCGCGGGCGCCGTCTGCGCCAGCGCGAGCGGCGTTTGCATGAGAATCGCCAGCGCGGTCGTCGCGGCCAGCACATATGATTTTTGCATCAGAACCTCCAAAATGACCTGATCCGAATGAGGCAAAGCGTAGGCCTCAGGGACCGACGCGGGCAAGTCTGCTCACGATAGGCTGGGAGCCCGTCGCGAACTGTGGCCGAGATCACATAGTTCATCGCGGCTTGCGTCATCATAGCCCCATGTCGAACGCAGCGCCCACTGCGGACACCAAGACAAGCACGACAAAGTGTCGGACATGTCCCGGAAATGGACTCGCGCGAAGCCGCGTTCGTCCTGGCGATGACGAGAATGTTATCCGTCATCATTTCGGGAAAAATTTGCAAGGCGCGGCCGCAGCTTGCGCGCAAGCGCCTCCTTTCGAAATATCGTTGCGGCCGGGCAATTGTGATCCATATCGCTCGCGGCGGGCGTGATCTCGCCTAGCCTGCATATCCCAGCGCGAACAACTTTAGCTCGATTTGTTTCATCTCGACTTTTCAGAGAGGTTCTTCATGAGCAGCCGCCACGCAATTGTTCCGCGCGGTCTGAACGCAACGCGTTCGCCGCTTTCGCAAGGCCGCTTCGGCCGCATGTTCCGCAAGATCAAGCCCGCGACGTTCGGCACGAATGACGCCGACAATGTCGCGAGCCTGTCGGCGCTGGCCGACAAGATGGTCGCCGGCTTCGATGGGCCGAAGGACGGGCCGGACGCGGAAGAGAGCGGCATTCCCGCGCTCTACACCTATTTCGGCCAGTTCATCGACCACGACGTCACGTTCGATCCGGTAAGCTCGCTGACCAAGCAGCAGGATCCCGACGGGCTCGTCGACTTCCGCACGCCGTCGTTTGACCTCGACAATCTCTACGGCCGCGGCCCGAACGACCAGCCCTATATGTATGACGGCATCAAGTTCCGCCTCGGCGAGAAGCTGACCGGCACCGGCGTGCCCGATGCCAGCGACCTTCCGCGCTTCAAGGGCCGCGCGCTGATCGGCGATCCCCGCAACGACGAGAACAGCATCGTCTCGCAATTCCAGGCCCTGATGCTGCGCTTTCACAACCGCATGGTCGACGACAACGACAGCCTGTCGTTCGAGGACGTGCAGCAGCGCGTCCGATTCCACTACCAATACGTCGTGCTGAACGACTTCCTGCCGCGCATCGTCCACGCCAGCGTGCTGGACGCGCTGAAGACCGCAGGTCACTACGACCGCAGCAAGCTCGCTCACTACCACTGGAAGACTTATCCGTTCATGCCGGTCGAATTCTCGGTCGCGGCCTACCGGCTCGGACACTCCATGATCCGTCCCGGCTACCGGCTGAACGATGCGGACAACATGCTGCTCCAGATCTTCCCCGATCCGCACAATCCGGACCACAACGCATTGACCGGCTTCCGCGCTATGGGCCCGGGACGCGCCATGGACTGGGGCCGCTTCATCGATCTCGACACGCGCGCTTACGGCGTCGAGGACGACGACACCAATCCCGACAACAAGCGGCGGCTTCAGTTCGCCTATCGCATCGATGCCTCGCTGGTCGATCCGCTGCGCAAGCTGCCGCCGGAGGTCGCGTCCAATCCGGCCTCGCTTGCGCTGCGCAATCTCGAGCGCAGCTGGCGGCTCGGTCTTCCCTCGGGCCAGGCCGTCGCCAGGGCGATGAACCTGACGCCGCTGAGCGACGACGAGATCATCATCGGCAAAGCCGTCGACGAGCCCGGCACCGGCGACCCCCAGACCAAGATTGCGACCATCGCGAACGGCGTGTTCGCCGGCAACTGTCCGCTCTGGGCCTACATCCTGGCCGAGGCGCGGCAGTTCCAGATCCCCGTCACGATCCCGGCCACCGGCGCGCCCGGCCCGATCAACACACCGCAGCTCGGCCCCGTCGGCGGTCGCATCGTCGCCGAAGTCTTCCTCGGCATGATGTTCGGCGACAATTCCTCCGTGCTGTCGCTCGACCCGCAATGGACGCCGGTGACGGGCTCCGGCTTCGCGCTCAGGGATCTCGTCGCCTATGCGCTCGGCCAAGGTGATCCTCTGCACTGAGCGGCGACGATCGATGACGCAAGGGCCGCTCGCATTGTGCGGGCGGCCTGTGGTTTACCTCGCGCTGATGGGGAGAGGTAAACCTCCAAGGCGTGCACTGACAGACTTGTCGCGTCTGGTTTGCCCTCAGAAGGTGACGTTGAAAATGACGTGCATGATGCCGGCGTTGGGCCAATAGGCGACCTTTCAAAACGCGAAGTTCACTATGTCAGCCAGGTAGTGTCCAAGAACTGCAGGCCAAAGTGCCCCGGATCGGCGGTACAACATCATCAACAAGCCACCTATCACCATAGCCGCGCCAATATTCCCGAAACCCGTCCACCAGTGATAGGCTCCAAACAAAAATGAGGTTGCGAGAACCAAGGCATAGCCGTCATCCAAATAGCTCTGCAGCAGATGACGCGCACAGCGGCGGAATACGATCTCCTCACTTAAGGCGACTAGCCCAAGACCAAAAATGATATCGACGACATGTAGCCAGCCTTGCACTTCAGGATATGCCCCGAGCACTGTCGCAGGTAGGTCTCCATTAATGGTTCGTTGGATCCAACCGCCCCAATAGTGGTCCGCGAGGACAATGCCGACAATCCAGATGGTCACTTCCCATCGCGCCATTCGAAGTGGTTCAAATCGGAAGGCTATCTTCCGCGCAGCAGGTATGGCGCACAGAACTGCCAAGGCCCCGAGGCGGCCTGCGTAATCCCAGACGATCCATGCTGCCGGATCGGATTGTTGCAGTCTTACAATTTGCGACACAACCATTGGGAAAAGGGCCGCCGCGAACCAGAGAGGCGTGGGTATCGAGCGAGCCATCATCAGGTATCTTTAGCGCCGCTAATACATTCAGCGCAATGCGGCCTAGCGAGCAGGGCACGTCTGCCTTGGGTCAAAGGCTGCCCTATTCGTGGGGCATGACCGTGGTCGGCTCACCTCCTGACAGCAGACGCCGCGGCGCTCTGGGCTTAGGTCGGCCACGGCCCAACTTCAGACATGCGACTACGCGAGCTTTATCTACCGCCTCTGCCAACGCTTCCGAATAGTTCCTGATAGGTAATTCCCTGCTCATCGAGAAAGCGCGCAGCCGGGCTCTGCGTTTCGTAGAAAATTGCTTTAAGGACAGCTGCGCCGGTTACTTTGGAGCCACCCATCCACTTCTGCTGGACCTCCGCACGCTGTACGACGCGTTGAAATGCGGCGGTCGGTTTGGCTTCGGCGCGGCTCTCCATGACTAATTTCGTCAGTCCATAATCGAGGTAGTCAACGAGCCTCTCCGTCAGTCCATTAGGATTGGCACAGGCGCGAATGAATGCCGAAGCATCTGGGTCTTCTAATAGGGCGAGCAGAAGATGCTCCAGTGTGGCGTATTCGTGATTTCGCTGGCCAGCGAAGCCGATAGCCCGATGGACCGTCGCAGCAAGCTCGGCGGAAAGCGGCGGAAACGAATCGCTTTGCATAGCCGGCAGCGGCGAGATTTTCTCGCGAGGAATGGCCCTCTCCGCGTTGATTGCGGCAACTAGCGTATTCCAATCGGCTAGACCGAACATCTCGGCAGTGAGTTCGAGGCTTTGGCCCACGGTGATCTTTATGCCCTTGGCAGCAAGGGCCGCACGCAGGGTTTGGGCCATAGCTTTGGCGTTGCGGAAATCGCGCATGTCTTCATCCTTTGCTCTTGAACGAGACAGAAGTGCCAGGGCTTGCGTTGCTGGCCCGGCTCGTTCGGGCAAAGGGCTCAAAAGCCTGCGATACGTTTACCGTCCCCGGAGGGCGCAAGCGGCAGGTCGCATCTACCAAGGATAAAAATGGACCAAAGACGGACCGGCGTCAATCACCTGCCGCGTGGAGGTAACTTCCGCTACGGGTCGTACATCGGTCATCGCCATCAGCTTGCGCGGTCGTGCTCCAGCGGCGTGTGATTACCCGCCTTGCGGATCTCCACGGTGAGCAGATTGTTCGCGATCTCGCGCTGATGCTCGACGACGTCGGGGTAGATCGACTTGCCGAGATGATCGGTGGAGATGATGGTGCCGTGCGGCAGATGCAGCGTGCGTTTGCCGAGCCGGTCGTAGTTGCAGTCGGCCGACCAGCCGGAGAATTGCCGCTCGAGATAGACAGCGAAGCGGTGCGTCACCGTCTCGGGCGGCCATATAGGCGGCCGGCAGCCGGCTCGACATCTGGCGCTCGCTGGCGCGCGCCTTCTCATGTCAATTAATGACAGTGCGACACTTCAAATCAACAAGTCATGAGACGCAGGTCCAATGGCAAGATGCGTACCATTATTGCCGTGGTGCACCGCGTGTTCGTCCGGTGTATTGGGGAAAGTTTTCACGATAATATCGAGGTCCGCTCCCAGACCGGGCGGAACGTGCGGATCGAGCGAATTATTGAGCTCTTTAGGTTCAATTATCGCGACGAGAGTGGAAGGAGTTGCCTCGCTATCGAAGCGGAATACAAGTTCTTGGTCCGCGGCGGCGGTCTCGGACGCAGCTTTAGCCGGCTGTGCGGCTTCTAATGCGATTGTAGCAGATTGAGCTGCTGACCCTGGCTCCGAAGCGTGCTGCGAGTTACCGTGGTCTGCGCTGCCCGCCATTGCGGCGCTTTCGGCTGCTTCCTTTGCAGAGGTTGAGTGCTCCGAGTTGCTGTGTTCCACACCGCTTGGCTCCGCGGTCTTCACTGACCCTGGCGAACCGTCTGAAGCCTGGGAATGATGCTCATCGTCCTTACCCACGCCGTTGCCCGGCATGGCCTTCGCTTGGGCCCCCTCAGGGGGGTCCTCTTCAGACCCCGGCTCCGAAGCGTGCTGCGAGTTACCGCGGTCCGCGCTACCAGCCGCTGCAACGCTGTCGGCTGCTTCCTTTGCAGAGGTTGAGTGCTCCGAGTTGCTGTGTTCCACACCGCTTGGCTCCGCGGTCTTCGCTGACCCTGGCGAATCGTCTGAAGCCTGGGAATGATGCTCATCGTCCTTACCCACGCCGTTGCCCGGCATGGCCTTCGCTTGGGCCCCCTCAGGGGGGTCCTCTTCAGACCCCGGCTCCGAAGCGTGCTGCGAGTTACCGCGGTCCGCGCTACCAGCCGCTGCAACGCTGTCGGCTGCTTCCTTTGCAGAGGTTGAGTGCTCCGAGTTGCTGTGTTCCACACCGCTTGGCTCCGCCGTCTTCGCTGACCCTGGCGACCCGTGCGAAGCCTCGGAATGATGGTCATCGTCATTGCCCACGCCGTTGCCCGGTATGGCCTTGGGTTGGGCACTCTCTGGGGCCCCGTTTGCAGACTCTGGCTCCGAAGCGTGCTGCGAGTTACCGCGGTCCGCGCTGCCCGCCGCTGCAACGCTGTCGGCTACGTCCTTTACGGAGGGTGAGTGCCCCGAGTTGCTGTGTTCCACGCCGCTTGGCTCCGCGGTCTTCGCTGACCCTGGCGAATCGTCTGAAGCCTCGGAATGATGCTCATCGTCGTTGCCTACGCCGTTGCCCGGTATGGACTTCGCTTGGGCACTCTCTGGGGCCCCGTTTGCAGACTCTGGCTCCGAAGCGTGCTGCGAGTTACCGCGGTCCGCGCTGTCGGCCATTGCGACGCTCGGTTGGACGATCTCGTCCTGTTTGGTCGACAAAGCGCCGGTGCCTGCATTGACCGGCTCACTCTTCGATGTGAGATTTTCGACTGCCGGAATCGTCGCGCTCGGAGCAAGCCCGATCGATGATATGTGCGCCGACACCGCAGACGCACCATCGCTCTCTTTTGGTGCATCCGTCGATTCGCTGCCGGAGGTTCTGAACCTCGTCGTCCCGCCCAAGCCGGCTCGAGTCTGCCCGAATTGGAACCCCAAGCCGTCGCCGGCCCAAACTCCAGCGGTCCCGAGCGTGCTCTCGCTCGCCCCGATGCTGGGATGGCCATTGGCCGTACTCAGAACAGTCTCATCGGTTGCGGTCGCCGATATCAGCGCTGCTTCCAGCTGCTCCAAGGTGGTCGTGATAGCCGCGCCATCTGGCTGGGAGACGACATCCGCCTCCGCGATGGCTACGATCCCCCGCAAATGGATTTCCAGCAGGCCGCGATCCCCGACATCAAGAACATGATCGGTCGGATTCACGTAAACGATCGTTTCATTGCTTGCGGAGTTGTAGATCCAGGCGAGGGTGTGCGGCGGTATAGACTTGCTTGCTGCTGTCATATGCAGCCAAGCAAGACCTCCGAAGGCTGCAAGATTGATCCTGCTCGGCCCAGATGCGAAATCGAAGACAGAGTCGGAAGATGTCGACTTGGAATCGATCGGGGAGCGATAAACAACGTTTTCGACGTTGCCACCCATCTGTTGATCGCGGCTATATCCGCCAACACCGGCATCGTCACCAGAGTCCAATACGCCGAGAGGTTTCTGGAGGTCGTCACCCGCGGCGCTTGGGCCCATTTGGCCCCGACCGCCTTCTAGAGCGACATTATCATTCCCAGTCGTCCCAACGGCGGAAGGCAGGTGGAAATCGTGCGAAAGGAAACTCGGGACCGAGTTGTTCGCATGATTGGCGTCGGCATGGGTCGCGGCCACTTTTATGGTCGCATTCTCTCCGGCGACGACGAAGCTGTCGATCGACGCATGACCCCGCTCATGCGGCTGCAGAGCGAGATGGGGATCGTGCAGTGCGTAGATCAGCGCGCCTGCGAGAGTGGCGAAGGTGCCATATCCTCCGTGAAGCGACATCGGATTGGACGTAAGCCGCGGGAATAGATGATCCGCGGTCGGTTCGCCGCTCATCTGTGTGTCGATGGTTCCTCGCAGTAGAGGCGCAGGAAGATTGGGCGTGCTCGATCCAACAGGACCGTGATCTTTCCACGATTTCGAGCCTGCAGATTGCTCAGCCGCGCGCAGTGCTTCCATTGCCGCCGCCGGGCTCGTGAGTTGGCTTAGTTTGGCAAAAACGTCTCTCTGGGTGAGCGGGGGCGTCTCGGCGGATTCCCAGACGATGAGGTGCCGGAGAATAGCTTTTTTCCAGGGCTCATATTCGGCGTACTCTCCCGCGTGGCCGACGCTATCGTCATTCGGAAGCGTGTCGCTCGCTTCCGACGCCTTGAGTTCGTCCGCAATAGCGATGGCCAGAAAGGCCAGCGCGAGCGTGCCGAAGCCGGAGGGGCGTTGTAGCAACGCGCGTGCAGCGAGCACGGTTCGGTTGGTGATCCCAAGCTTCTGAAATATGTTGAATAGGTGTACTTTGACTGTCCCCGGGGAGACGTTTAGCTGGCGCGCGATCTCCTTGTTCGACATTCCTACTGACACCAGCCGTGCAATTTGACGTTCCCGATGCGTCAATAGCTCCAGCATCTTTTCAATTTTGACGCCGCCGTCTGCGTGCTTGCCGGTGGGCCAGAGATAGGACTGCTCCGGAAATACACCGCGCTTCGTCGTCAGTCGCAGTGATCGCAGCATGGTGTCGGGGGAGGCATACTTCGAAATTGCGCTGCAGGCGCCAGCAGCAATCGCAGCGGCCAGATCGGGGTTGGATTCGAACTGAGTAAAGAACACCAGGCGCGTGGGAAGACTCTCGGCTTTCGCAATCGCGAGAATCTCGGTTGCCGTCAGATCTGGCAGCGTGTCGGCAAGGAGCGCGACGTCGGGTGTCAAATTCCGGATTGCCTCGAGGCAGCTCGCCCCATCTCTGGACGATGCGACAAGGTCGAAGTCATGCTGTGCCGCGAGTATCGACGTCAGCCCCTGTAGAACGACCGGTTGTCGATCTCCGATGACGAGCCGGATGCGCGCGGAAATCTCCTGCTTCGCAGTCACGTCTAACATGGACGCTGCCTCGGCCCGGCCGTCTATGTACTTCGGCATATGGCCGGACCGGGGGAGACTATTAAAATACAATTAATCGATTGAAGAAAGAGGCTTAGCGGGGGTACCCGGACCTAGAATGGCAAGTTTTGACCGTATCCAGCCGAGAAATATGTCATTTGACCCGATGGCCGTTGCGATTGACTGGCTCGATGCCTACCGCGCGGGCGATATCGGAGCGATCCTGGACATGTATGCCGAAGATGCCGTGGTCCATTGCGGCTGCGGCTGCGACGTCAAAACCATTACCAGTCGCGAGGCACTTCGTACCTATTGGGTCGATCGCCTCCGAAAATATCCGGCGGGAACGTTGCACGATCTCCATCCTTCGGAAGACGGCCCCATTATCTCTTACGTCACCGGTGCCGGCGTCATGTGTGCGCTTTTTGCGTTTGATGCCGACGGGAGGATCAAGGAGCTGGACTGCAATCCCTCGCACCAGGCTCGCGGTGCGATCGAAGCCTGCGATGGGTCATAAGCAGCCGATGCTGGCCAAGCGAACCGCCTTCCGCTTTGTCCTCGAAGTCTGACGTTTAAAAGCACACGCCTAATGCGCAGCGCCGAGGCCGATCTCATCCAGCCGTGTCGCGAACCAGCGCGACAGCGCCTCGTCGACGAGGCCGCTGACATAGACTTCCGAGACCGTCACATGGTGCCGGTCCAGCACCAGCAGCGCGCCGATCCAGTAGGGAAACCAGACGTGCACGTCGGTCATCGCCCGCAGCTTGTGCTGGTCGTGCTCCAGCGGCGTGTGATTGCTGGCCTTGCGGATCTCCACAGTGAGCAGATTGTTCGGGATCTCGCGCTGATGCACGACGACGTCGGGGTAGATCGACTTGCCGAGATGGTCGTCGGTCGAGATGATGGTGCCGTGCGGCAGATGCAGCGTGCGCTCGCCGAGACGGTCGTAGTTGCAGTCGACCGACCAGCCGGAGAATTGCCGCTCGAGATAGACGGCGAAGCGGTGCGTCACCGCCCGCTCGCCGACGTCCTTCTCGAACAAAAATCCCTCGTGGGCGTAGAACTCCCGGAGCGCCGCGATCACCTTGTTCAGTTCGGTCTGCATCGTGCCTCCCGACCTCCGGCGCCCTGCATGAAGTGCCTTACATCTGGACTTCGATCAGCCGCGGACCGGGCTCGGCGACGGCCTCGGCCAGCGCCTTGTTGAACTCGTCGGCATTGGTGACGGCACGGCCGGGCACGCCCATGCCCTTGGCCAGCGCGACGAAATCCAGCGTCGGCCGGTCGAGCCGGAGCATGTCGTTGGCGCGCTGACCGGGCTCGCCGGCGCCGACATTGTCGAACTCGCCACGCAGGATCTGGTAGATGCGGTTGGCGAACACGATGGTGACGATGTTGAGGTTCTCGCGCGCCTGGGTCCACAGCGACTGGATCGTGTACATCGCGCTGCCGTCGCCGACCATGGTGATCACCTTGCGGTCCGGACAGGCGATCGCGGCGCCGATCGAGAGCGGCGTTGAGAAGCCGATCGAGCCGCCCATGTTCTGGAGCCAGTCATGCGGGGCGGCGGCCGCTGTCGGCGGGAAGAAGGCGCGGCCGGTGGTGAGGGACTCGTCGACCAGGATCGCGTTCTCCGGGATCGCATAGGCGATCGCCTGTGCGATCGAGGCATGGGTCAGTGCGCCGGTCGGCTTGAGCAGTTCCTGCAACGCCTGCGGCTTGACGTCCCTGGCGCTGGCCTTCACGGCGCCGGCGAGCGCTTCCAGCGCTGCGACAGAGTTCTCGCCCCAGGAGGTCATGCGATGGACGTCGCAGCCCTCGGGCTTGAGCACGCTCGGCTTGTTCGGATAGGCGAAGAACGCCACGGGATCGTCGGACTCGACCAGCACGATGTGCCGGAACTTCGCCAGCATTGGCAGCGCCTGCTCGATCACGTAGTGGATGCGGTCGATCGAATAGCGGCCGCGGCCGCGCGCCATCTTCGGGCGGAAGGTCGGGCCCATCACCGTGCAGCCGGTCTTCGCGGCGATGCGCTCGGCCAGCGCCAGGCCCTGCTCGCTCAAGGCGCTGCCGGTCATCAGCAGGAGCGTGCCCTCGCCGTCACCGTGCAGGATCTTTGCGGCCTGCTCGACCGCCTGCGGCGAATAGCTCGCCCGCTGCTGCTCGGCCGGAACCTCGGCAATGCCGTCGGCCTCGTTCCAGGCGGTGTCGGCCGGCAGGATCAGGGTCGCGATCTGCGGCGGTGCGCTTTTCGCGGCGGCAATCGCCGCGGCGCCGTCGGCGGCGATCGATTTGGAATCCGGCGAGGTGCGGACCCAGGACGACATCGGCCGGGCCAGGCCCTCGATGTCGGAGGTCAGCGGCGCGTTATAGCCGATGTGGTAGATCGCGTGCTGGCCGACGATGTTGACGATGCCGGAATTCGCCTTCTTGGCGTTGTGCAGATTGGCAAGGCCGTTGGCGAGGCCCGGACCGAGATGCAGCAGCGTCGAGGCAGGCAGGCCCTTCATGCGGAAATAGCCGTCGGCAGCGCCCGTCACCACGCCCTCGAACAGGCCGAGCACGCAGCGCATGCCCGGCACGCGATCGAGCGCTGCGACAAAATGCATCTCGGAGGTGCCTGGATTGGTGAAGCAGACGTCCACCCCACCCTTGACCATCGTCCGCACCAGGCTTTCCGCACCGTTCATTCTTTTTGCTCCCGCAACCGGCAATGTCCAATCGTCCGTCGGTTCAATCATTGTTCGGGAGCCCTCGTCAAAGCAATAGCCGGCATCGCGGCCCTGCCCCGCGCCGCGACGGTTTGGCTAATGCTTTTCGGCAAAATGTCGCGATTGCCGATTTGGTAACGCCAGTCGTTAACGATGAAGCCCCTCACGGGGCCGTGGCTTGCGAAATCGCTGCAAATATGGCCTCTGGCTGTCATTGAATCGTTTTTTGCTGGGGGAAACAAATGATCCGGTTTTTTGCCGCGCCGATCGCCGCAATGGGGCTGTTGCTGGCGGGCGCGGCCGACGCATCCGCGGCGGGGATGATCGACTTCACGGGCACCAGCTCCACCGGCTATCTCGGCGGCGGCGCAAGCCCGATTCCCCGGTCCACCGTCATGTATAACGGTAATTACGCCCCCGGCACGATCGTGGTGAATACCGCCGAGCGCCGGCTCTATCTGGTGCTCGAGAACGGCCAGGCGCTGCGCTACGGCATCGGCGTCGGCCGCGACGGCTTCCGCTGGGGCGGGGTGCACAGGATCACCGCCAAGAAGGAATGGCCGGATTGGACGCCGCCGTCGCAGATGCTGGCCCGCCGGCCCGACCTGCCGCGCCACATGAAGGGCGGCGTCGAGAATCCGCTCGGCGCGCGGGCGATGTATCTGGGCTCGACACTGTACCGCATCCACGGCTCGAACGAGCCGGAGACGATCGGCCAGGCGGTGTCGTCGGGCTGCTTCCGCATGACCAATGACGACGTGACCGACCTCTACGGCCGCGTCGGCGTCGGCACCCCCGTGGTCGTGCTGAACAACTAGATCCGAGCGAACTGCCGTAGGGTGGGCAAAGCCGAAGGCGTGCCTACCAATTCCTTGGCGACTGTCGAGAGATGGTGGGCACAGCGCTTGGCGCCTCTGCCCACCCTACGGCATCGTGCCTGAACACAGCAGGAACCCGCAGGAAGCGTGAATATGCGGCCTTGTGCGCGGGGCGCGAATGCGGCAGCGTCACGTGACGATGAGTGCATTGAACCCGCCCTCGCCTGCCCTTCGCATCGCCCTGCTGGCGTTCGCCGCGCTCACGATTGTGGCTGATACCGCTACCATGGCCGTCGCAGGTGAACTGCCCGCGATCGCCGCGCGCCAGCGTACCGAAAAGAAGAGCTTCACCGACGGCGAGATCGTCGATGGTTTTCTCAAGACCGCATTCGGCGCCGAATATCACCTCGCCGGCCGCGTCGACCGCATCCGCAAGTTCGACGGGCCCGTGCGCGTGTTCGCCGAGAGCGACCGCGCCGACCGCAAGATGCAGCTCGTGAAAGTCGTGGCCGATATCGGCGCCCGCGTGCAGCATCTCGACATCGCCATGACCGGCACCAGCGAGGCGGCCAATGTGCGGGTGAAGCTGGTGCGCGACCGCGATCTCTATCGCACCATCACCAGCTTCTACGGCGCGGAGAAGGCGCGCGAGATCCGCACCTCGCTCGATCCGCAATGCCTGTCCGGTTTCCGCAAGAACGACAATTTCGAGATCGAGCATTCCGACGTCATCCTCACCGTCGACAATGGCGATTTCACCTTCCTCGACTGCGCCTATGAGGAACTGCTGCAATCGCTCGGGCCGATCAACGACACCGCGAGCGTGCCGTGGACCATGTTCAACGACAACGTCTCGATGGGCTATTTCGACGTCTACGACCAGTACATCCTCAATCTGCTCTACGATCCCCGCATCAAGGCCGGCATGACGGTGGCCGAGGTCAAGGCGGTGCTGCCCGCCGTGCTCACGGACGTGCGGGCGTGGGTGAAGCGGGTGAATGATCTGAAGGAGTGAGGTTCTCTTCCTTCTCCCGTTGTGGGAGAAGGAAAGCATTTGCGATCGCGGCTCTTCATCGCGCCTTCGTCACACCTTCCTTGCCTTCGTCATCAGAAACTGCTGGCGCATCACGTTGTTGCCGGCATCGAAATATTCCGAGATCAACGCCTCGAACTCGGCGCGGAAGCTCCGGAGCTTGTCCGGCTCGTCCTTGTACTGGGCGACGAGCTTGATCAAAGGCCCGATCGTCGTTTCCATGGTGCGGCGGAAATGCTGCGGGCTGAGTGCGGACGGCGTCATCATGTCCATCTCGAAGGAGATATCCTTCGCCTTCCCGGCGAGACGCTCGGCGGCGATTTTCGGATCGCCCCACAGCACCGGCGACGCCACGCCCTCGGGCGGCGGCAGATGGCGGCCGATCAGCGCGAACATCCGCCCGACATAGAGATGCGGCGGCCAGGTAGAGAAAGCGATGGTGCCGCCGGGCTTCAGCACCCGCAGCATCTCGCCGATGGTCACGTCCGGACGCGGTGCGAACATGTGGCCGAACTGGCTGAGCACCACGTCGAACTCATTGTCGCCATAGGGCAGAGCTTCGGCGTCGCCGTCGGCGAAGGCGATATCGAGGTTCGCCAGCTGCGCGTGCTCGCGGGCGCGCTCGATCAGGACCGGTGACAGGTCGAGGCCCCTGACCTTGGCACCGCGGCGCGCCGCCGTGATCGCGACCACGCCCGTGCCGCATCCGACGTCGAGCAGCCTTTGGCCGGCGGCGACGCCGGCAAAGCCGACGAGCTTGGCGGCGGTCGGTGTGGTGAAGACCTCCATCGGGGTGAACAGCGACCAGGCCTCCTTCTGGACGGCCTTGAAACCTGCAAACGGATCCTGCGCGGTCATGGAACTCTCCCTTTGCCCGAGGTCGATCTTCATGAGGCTGGCGAGGAAGGCAGAAGGTTCAACGCACTCGCATGGCTCCGCGACACAGGCTCAACGGATCGGGCTCTACTGCACGAGATCGGCGACGGTGGTCGCGGCCTTCAGGCCGGTGCCGGTGAGAACGGCGACCGTGGTGTCGGTCGCCTTGATGGCACCGGTGGCGGCAAGCTTCTCCAGCGCCGCGGCCGCGCTGGCGCTGGTCGGCTCGGCGAACAGGCCCTGCCGAGCAAGGCGCCGCAAGGCGGCGACGATCTCGTCCTCGGTGAGCGCAACGGTGCCGCCGCCGCTTTCGCGCAGCGCGCCGATGATCTCGCGCAGACGGAGGGGAGCTTTGATGGCGGTGCCTTCGGCGATGGTCTTGGTCACCTCGCGGACGACGGGCGTATCGACACCGGCCTGAAAGCTCGCATCGATCGGCGAGCAGTTTTGCGGCTGCGCCGCGAACAGCCGCGGCAGCTTTGCGATCTGGCCGGCCTTCCGCAGCTCGCGGAAACCGAAGGCGCAACCCAAGAGGCTGCTGCCGGCGCCGACGGGGACGATGACATTGTCGGGCGCGCGAAAACCGAGATCTTCCCAGATCTCATAGGCGAGCGACTTGGTGCCTTCGAGGAAGAACGGCTGCCAATTGTGGCTGGCGTAAAACGTCTGGCTAGACTGGCGGATGGCCTCGGCTTCCGATTCCTCGCGCGGTCCTTCCACGAGCTGCACCTCGGCGCCGTAAGCGCGCACCTGCGCGATCTTCGCCGGCGACGTCGAGGCCGGCGCCAAAATCTTCACGCGTAGGCCGCCGGCAGCGCCCAGCCCCGCCATCGACGAGCCGCCATTGCCGGAGCTGTCTTCCAGAATCGCGCCGACGCCGATCTGCCGCAGGAACGACAGCATCACCGCCGAGCCACGATCCTTGAAGCTGCCGGTCGGGTTGAACCATTCGAGCTTGAACAGCGGGCGCAAATCGCTCCAATCCTGCTGAACCAGCGGCGTGCAGCCTTCGCCGAGCGTGATCGGCTTTGCGATCTCCACCGGCAGCGCCGCCCGGTAGCGCCAGAGCGAGCGCGTGCGGCCATCGACGTCATCGCGCGAGATCCCTGCGCCCGGCGTCACCAGCAGCGGCGTGCGCTCGTCCGAGCACCAGCGCGGCTGGTCGAGGGAATAGAGCTGTCCGTTGCGGGGATCGATGTAGCTGGCGGCGGGCATGGCGGTCTCCAAGGCAAGGGCGATCGGTACGGTTGGTCTGATTACACGTTTTGTCCGGGACGCGCTCTCCGCCGCGCAAAACGATGCACCGCCCCTTGAAAATAAGAAAAGTATAATTATTTCAATCTCTTAAATCGAGTCTGCATGCAGGCCGGCGAGGTTGGCGGCGCGAGACTGCGTTGCGTCCAGGCGAGCCCTGCCCGCAGCACGATTAACTTGTCTGTCGTGCCTCGCCGCTACAATATGTTGGATTGAGCTTGCGTCGCCGGTGTTCGTCAGCCGGTAACGCGACCGAGCCAGGCCCGTCCAAGCGGCGGGCCGTTGGCTTTTTAGGAGTTTGGTCATGAGCCGCGCGAACCGTACCGACCACATCCGCCTGACCTCCCATCCGGAGCCGGGCCGGAAGGCCGCCTTTCCGATCCACTGGGGCGCAGCCGATGCGCGCGCCCGCGGACCGATCATCGGCACGGTGTCGCGCGCCGGAGATCGCAACGTGATCGGCAGCCATGGCGGCTCCTACGCGATGTACCGCGCGCTCGCGGTCTCCGCCGGCGCGCTCGATCCGATCCGGCGTCCCGATCTCACCAACACGTTTCCGGCCGCGACCATCGGGCCGTTCGAGCAATGGCGCGATCCCGCCAAAATCGTCGCGCTCGATCCGTGGGGTCATCTCGTCGCGGAGAATTTCGGCAAGGAGATCGCCGAAGGGTCGGACATCCGGCCGAGCATCGCGGTGACGCGGGCGCGGCTGGACCTGCCCGAGATCCGCGAGGCCCTCGCCGCAAAGCGGCTGCGCGCCGACGGCGACGTCGTGCATGCCAATGGCAGCGTCTCGGTGGTGAAGATCGCGATCGATCCGGTCTGGTATCTGCCGGGCCTTGCGACGCGGTTCGGTACAAGCGAGACCGAGCTGCGCCGCACGCTGTTCGAGCAGACCGCAGGCATGTTCCCCGAACTCGTCACCCGCCCGGACATGAAAGTGTTCCTGCCCCCGATCGGCGGCACCACAATCTACATGTTCGGCGATGTGACAAAACTGCCGGACCATCGCACCAAGATCACCTGCCGCGTGCATGACGAGTGCAACGGCTCGGACGTGTTCGGCTCCGACATCTGCACCTGCCGGCCCTACCTGATCCATGGCATCGAGGAATCCGCACGCGGCGCGCAGGAGGGCGGGCTCGGGCTCGTCGTCTACAACCGCAAGGAAGGCCGCGCGCTCGGCGAGGTCACGAAATTCCTGGTCTACAACGCCCGCAAGCGCCAGGAGGACGGCGATGCGGCCGCGGCCTATTTCGAGCGCACCGAATGCGTCGCCGGCGTGCAGGATGCGCGCTTCCAGCAATTGATGCCGGATACGATCCACTGGCTCGGCCTCAAACGCATCGATCGCTTCCTGTCGATGAGCGACATGAAATACGACGCGCTGACCTCGCAGGGCATCGACATCGTCGAGCGCGTGCCGATCCCGCCGGAGCTGATCCCGGCCGACGCCTATGTCGAGATCGCCGCGAAGAAGGCCGCCGGCTATTACTCGACCGACATCGCGCCCGAGAAGGACGTGGATGGCGTGGTCGGACGCTCGCTGGAAAAATACTGATCGCGCGATGGCGGAGGCTTTGCAACAGGAGGCCCGCTCGCTGCTCTCCGCAGCAGCGGTTCGCGCGCGCGCCGGTGAGATGCTTCAGATCGGCCTTGCCGGCGGCTTGAGCCACTTCACGATCGATCTCGACCGCATCGATGGCTTGGCCGAGGCCGTGCTCGCGGTCACGCGAAAAACCTATCCGACGCTGGACGTTCCCTTCCATGCGCGCTGGCGGCATTTTGTACTTGGTGGCGTCGATCGCTGGGCGCGGCTTGCCGACGCTGCATCGTGGCCGGATCGTGCCGCGCGGGCTCGCGCTGAATTCGACCTTGCGATCGTCAGCGTGCTGCTCGATGCCGGCGCAGGTGCTGCCTGGCGATATCGGGACGCGGTGACCGGCGGAAGTATCGGCCGATCCGAGGGACTTGCGATCGCAAGCCTCGACATGTTCGCCAGCGGACTCTTTTCCGGCGATGCGCGTGCGCCGTTCCGGGCCGATGCGGAGGTGCTCGCGCAACTGCCCCTAGCCTCCCTCACCGCTGCGTTTCAGGTCAACGAGGCCAACCCTCTGCTCGGCCTCGAAGGGCGTGCGGATCTGCTGCGGCGCCTCGGCAAACTGGTGGCGGAGCGTGCGGACGTGTTCGGCCTGCACGATACGCCGCGGCCGGGCGGACTGTTCGATCACATCGCGGCGCAAGCCGTCGGCGGCGGCATCGCCGCGCCTGCGATCCTGTCCGCGGTGCTGAACCAGCTCGGATCGATCTGGCCGTCGCGGCTCGATCTTGCCGGGATTCCGCTCGGCGATTGCTGGCGCCATCCCGCGATCAAAACCAATGACGCGACCGCCGGCCTCGTGCCCCTGCACAAGCTGTCGCAATGGCTGAGCTATTCGCTGATCGAGCCGCTCCAGCGCGCGGGCATTGCCGTCACCGACATCGACGGCCTGACCGGGCTTGCCGAATACCGCAATGGCGGCCTGTTCGTCGATCACGAGGTGCTGCGCCTGCGCGATGCCGCGGATGCCGACCGTGCGCATGCGGTGGATTCGCTGCTGGTCGTGGAGTGGCGCGCACTCACCGTCGCGCTGCTGGACCGGCTCGCCGAACGCGTTCGCGCAAAGCTTGGCCGTACGCCGGAGTCCTTGCCGCTCGCCAGCATTCTGGAAGGCGGCACCTGGGCGGCCGGCCGCGCCATTGCCTTTGCGCGCCGGCCCGACGGTTCGCCGCCGCTCAAGGTGATCAGCGACGGCACGGTTTTCTAACCTCTCGTTTGAGTTCGCGGAAACGACCCCTCATCCGGCGCTTCGCGCCACCTTCTCCCGCAAGAGGAGAAGGAAGAAAGGCATCCGATCATGGAAGGCGTCACGATCGTCGATCATCCGCTGGTGCAGCACAAGCTGACCCTGGTGCGGGACAAGTCCATCTCGACAAAATCCTTCCGCGAGCTGATCAAGGAGATCGGCATGCTCCTGTGCTACGAGGTGACGCGCGATCTGCCGCTCACGGACACCGTGATCGAGACGCCGCTGGCGACGATGCACTCGGCCAAGATCGCCGGCAAGAAGCTGGTGTTCGTGCCGATGCTGCGCGCCGGCACGACCTTCGTCGACGGCATGATGGACCTGGTGCCGACCGCGCGCGTCGCCCATATCGGACTCTACCGCGAGCCGCACAGCTTTGCGGCGGTCGAGTATTTCTTCAAATCGCCGTCCGATCTCAGCGAGCGCCTCGCCATCGTGGTGACGCCGGTGGTTGCCACCGCCAACACGGCGGTCGCGGCAATCGACCGGCTGAAGGAGCGCGGCGCCAAGGACATCCGCCTCGCCTGCCTGATCGCAGCGCCGGAAGGCCTGGAACGGCTGCGCGGGCTACATCCGGACGTGCCGATCTGGACGGCTGCGGTCGATGAAGGTCTCGACGAGAACGGATTTATCGTGCCGGGCCTTGGCGACGCCGGCGACCGCGCTTACGGGACGCGGTAGTTCAGAGAATGATGATGTTAGGTTCGGTCGGCTGTCCGTGGCTCACCTCTCCCCGGCGGGGAGAGGTCGGATTGCAAAGCAATCCGGGTGAGGGGCCGCGGCGTTCAGTGAGACTGTAGCCCCTCACCCGGATCGCATCTGTCGATGCGATCCGACCTCTCCCTACGGGAGAGGTGTTTCGAGTTCTGGGCTCGCACCAGTACAACCAATACTCAGCCCGCTTTAGATCTTCCCGCTGCCGCAGATCAGCTTCAGCGACTGCCACTCCTTGTCCGTCAGCAGCGGCGGGCCGCTGGCGGGGCGGTCTTCCTTCGTCATGCGCTCGAGGCGGTCTTCGGTGAGCGGATGGCTTGCCAGGATCGAGGTGAGCCCGCCGCCTTCCTTGCCGGTGATGCGGAACATCAGCTCGGCCGCGGGCTTGGGCGAGCGGCCGAGCTTGTGCATGATCTCGATCGCGAACGTATCCGCAGCGGTCTCGGCCTCGCGCGAATAGGACGCTTCGACCACGCTGCGCGAGGCGAAGATCATCGCACTCGAGCCGGTGACGTCGCCGAACAACAGGCCGATCAGGAACGAGGTGCCGCCGTTGTAGATCAGCCCGCGCATGTTGTCGTGATGCTTGAGATGGCCGAGCTCGTGGGCGAGGATGCCGGCGATCTCGTCGGGGTTTTCGGCTTTGTCGAGCAGGCCCCTCAGCACATAGACCTTGCCGCCGGGCAGCGCGAAGGCGTTCGGCACCGGGGTCGGCAGCACGCCCGCCGTCATGGAATCGTCGTCGAGGCCCGCGGCGTCGCGCAGGCGGTTGACGAGCTTCGTGAACGCGGCCTTGCCCGCGGGATCTTCGCACGCGCTGCGGCCGAAGATGGTCTTCACCTGGACCTCCGACGCATCGCCGATGCGCCGCTCGATCGGCTTCGGCACCAGTGGCGCAAGTCGATCCGCGGCAAGCGGCACGCCGAACAGCACGACACAGACGATGGAGACGGCCGCAGCCACCGACCAGCCGACGATTTTGGCGACACCGCGGCGCGAGGTCTGGTGCTCGTCCAGACGCATGCAGCGCGCGGTCAAGTCAGCGGCCAGCGCGGCGTCGCGGATTTCGAGCCGGGCCAGAGGCGGCGCGGCTGAGCAGGCAAGACGCAGGATTCCGGGCGGACCGTCGGCACGGCGAATGTCGGCGTAAGCCCAGCGCACCGGCGCGCCATCCTCCTCGACGATCTCGAGCGCGTCACCACACGTCAGCGTCACCTGCCGCCTGCGGCTCGACACGCCGTCGAAGAAGATCGTCGGCTTGGCGGACTGCGCAGACGCCTCGGTGGACAACTCACTCACAACTCAGAATCCCGCGACATCGAGCCCATCGGCAAAACCTTCGCCCAGCGCACTGGCCAGCTCGCCGCTGCCGCGCACATCCGCTGCGGCTCCGATGTTGTGCACCTTGACGGTGTCCAGCACCTTGGCCCAGAGATCGCGCTGAAGATAGACCCTCATGACGATATTGACCGCGAGCGCCACGGCGAAATAGCCGATGACCATCATGACCAGCATCGGAATGCTCTTGCCGGCATTCCCGGCGCCGAATAGCGCATCGGCCGGAACGCCACTCAGCTGGACGGCGAGCAAGGCGGCACCGCCCATATAGGCGGCGAAGACAGTCGACAGCAGCATCCACCAGCCGATCACTTTCCAGTACAGGCCGTAGAAAGCGTCGTGCGGCAATTCCGAGGACAGGCTGACGCCGCCGATGCGGATGCCGTCGAGCCACCAGCGCCATTCGCGCGCCTTGAATTCGGCATAGAAGAACGGGGCGAGCGGGAAGATGAGGAGCGCGATCGGGCTGAACAGCCACAGCCACCAGGCGCGCTTGAAGAAGGCCCAGCCGTCGGCTTCGAAATCGCCGGAGAGGTCGCCGTAATGGGTGTGCCGCATCTTGTAGCGTTCCAGCGAAGCCTCGCGCCAAGGCAACGCCAGGCCGAGGGTCAGGAACACCAGGAGGCCCCACAGCATGGCGCGGAACGAATAGGCCCAGCCCGAGCCGTCCATCCAGAACCGGACACCGCGCCAGACCGTGCGCGTCAACCGGTAGCGCCGCGCGCGAAAGATCGCGAACTGGCCGAAGGCGTAGAAGGCGATGAACAGCGGCGTCGAGGCAAAGCCCTGCCAGCGCTCGAACTCGATGCCGATGAGGAAATAAGCGAGATAGATCGGCACCAGGATCGCGAGCGCGAACAGGAACCCGATCAGCAGCTCCTTGCCGCGGCCGGTATATTCGGCGGCATCGCCGTCGATCGCGGTGTTGGTCCACAGATGTCGGCGGATATCGGTGACCAGCCAGAACCGGTAGAAGCCGAAGGTGACGAGCTCCAGCATGGCACCCTTGGTGACCATTCTGCGGAACTCTGGACGGTTGCCGGTGAAATCGACCCGCGTCGGCGGCAGCGGCGGCGGGACGGGTTCGGACCCGGTCGGGGCCCATTGCATGTCATTCACGGCGGCAACCTCGGAGTGCGATCCTGTTACGGTCAAACTATAATTCAGAGATTGGTCGATCCCCAAGATGAGCGGGTTCGATTTACCTCGATTCCAGCCCGTTTTTCGCACGCTTTCGCCGGCAAAGGCGTGCGGGAGATCACGTTGACACATCCGCGTGACCCTCCCGCAACGGCTGGATGTGGCAAAACTCTCCCTTGCTCCGGCGCAGACAACCGGCTGTAATTGCAACCCAAATACCGCAGCGCAGAATTCAACGAGAACGCGCGGTTCAACAGGGAGAGCGGTCATGCATGGGACCATGGAGAGCGCGGCACAGCTCGACGTGCTGCGCGCACGCGCCACATCACTGCCGCTGGAGCAGTTCGATCCGGGCGATCCTGAACTGTTCAGGACCGATACGTTCTGGCCCTATTTCGACCGCCTGCGCCGCGAAGATCCCGTGCACTATTGCAAGGACTCGATGTTCGGCCCGTACTGGTCGGTGACGCGCTACAACGACATCATGGAGATCGAGACCAACCATTCGGTGTTCTCCTCGGCCTCCTCGCTCGGCGGCATCACCATTCGCGACATCGATCCGGACCTCCGCCGCGAGAGTTTCATCTCGATGGATCCGCCGCGGCATGCGGCGCAGCGCAAGACCGTGGCGCCGATGTTCACGCCGACACATCTGGACAATCTTGCCCTCAACATCCGCAAGCGCTCGGCCGAGTGCCTCGACAATCTGCCGCGCGGCGAGGTGTTCGACTGGGTCGATCAGGTCTCGATCGAGCTCACCACGCAGATGCTGGCGGTGCTGTTCGATTTCCCCTGGGAGGACCGCCGCAAACTGACGCGCTGGTCTGATATCGCCACCACCATTCCCGGCCCCGACGGCCTCGTCGCCACCGAGGACGATCGGCAGGCCGAGCTGACGGAATGCGCCGGCTATTTCGCGCGGCTGTGGAAGGAGCGCATCGCGCAGCCGCCGAAGAGCGACCTGCTCTCGATGATGGCGCATGGCACTGCCACCCGCGACATGGACGCGAAGAACTTCCTCGGCAATCTCGTCCTTTTGATCGTCGGCGGCAACGACACCACCCGCAACACCATGTCGGGCTCGCTTCTCGCGCTGAGCCAGCATCCGGAGCAGTATCGCAAGCTGCGCGAGAACCCCGCGCTGCTCGATAGCTTCGTGCCGGAGGTGATCCGCTGGCAGACGCCGCTGGCGCATATGCGCCGCACTGCACTCGCCGACTTCGAGTTCCGCGGCAGGCAGATCAAGAAAGGTGACAAGGTCGTGATGTGGTACGTCTCGGGCAACCGTGACGAGGAGGCGATCGAAAAGCCCTACGATTTCATCATCGACCGCGCCCGACCGCGCAAGCATCTCTCCTTCGGTTTCGGCATCCACCGCTGCGTCGGCTTGCGGCTTGCCGAACTCCAGCTCAAGATTATTTGGGAAGAGATTCTCAAGCGTTTCGACCATATTGATGTGGTCGGCGAACCCAAGCGGGTCTATTCGAGTTTCGTGAAGGGTCTCGAAACCTTGCCGGTCAAGATTGCGGCGTGAGTTTGCAGTACGATGAGTTCGAACGACATCCACACGGAAGCTGCGCTCCCTCCCCCCGCTTGCGGGGGAGGGTCGGGGAGAGGGTATCTCCACGGGCGAGGACCCCCAAGAGGACAGAGCCCTCACCCGGCGCTACGCGCCGACCTCTCCCGCAAGCGGGAGAGGTTAGAAAACCAACTGGAGCCACGACCATGAACATCCAAGCGCCGGTTAAGGTGGACAAGGCCGAACGCATGCGCAGGGCCCGCGAGGAGGCTTATGCGACGCCGCTCTCGCAATTCCACCCCGGCGCGCCCAGGCTGTTCCAGGACGACACGCTGTGGCCGTGGTTCGAGCGGCTGCGCAAGGAAGAGCCGGTGCACTACTGCACCAACGCGCCGATCGAGCCGTATTGGTCAGTGGTGAAGTACAACGACATCATGCATGTCGACACCAATCACGGCATCTTCTCGTCGGACTCGACGCTCGGCGGCATCTCGATCCGCGACGTCCCGCAAGGCTACGACTGGCCGAGCTTCATCGCGATGGACCAACCGCGTCATTCGTCGCAGCGCAAGACGGTGTCGCCGATGTTCACGCCGACCCATCTGGACGAGCTCGCCAAGCTGATCCGCCAGCGCTCGCAGACCGTGCTCGACAATCTGCCGCGCAACGAGACCTTCAACTTCGTCGAGCGCGTCTCGATCGAGCTGACGACGCAGATGCTGGCGACCCTGTTCGATTTCCCCTGGGAGGAGCGGCGCAAGCTGACGCGCTGGTCCGACGTTTCGACCGCACTGCCCAAGAGCGGCATCGTCGCCTCCGCCGAAGAGCGCCGCCGCGAGATGGACGAGTGCTACGCCTACATGTCGAAGCTGTGGAACGAGCGCGTCAACTCCGCGCCGCGCAACGACCTGTTGTCGCTGATGGCCCATAACGACGCCACGCGCTTCATGGACCCCGACAACCTCATGGGCAACATCATCCTGCTCATCGTCGGCGGCAACGACACCACGCGCAACACCATGACCGGCTCGGTGCTGGCACTGAACGAAAACCCCGACCAGTACGACAGGCTGCGTGCAAATCCGGAACTGATCGACTCGATGGTGCCGGAAGTGATCCGCTGGCAGACGCCGCTGGCGCATATGCGGCGCACCGCGCTCCAGGATACCGAGATCGGCGGCAAGCAGATCAAGAAGGGCGACCGCGTCGTGATGTGGTACGTCTCCGGCAACCGCGACGAGGAGATGTTCGAGAAGCCGAACGAGTTCATCATTGACCGTCCCCGCCCGCGCACCCACCTCTCCTTCGGCTTCGGCATCCACCGCTGTGTCGGCATGCGCCTCGCCGAGCTGCAGCTCAAGATCGTCTGGGAGGAGATGCTGAAGCGGTTCGACCGCATCGAGGTCGTCGGCGAGCCCAAGCGGATCTATTCGAGCTTCATCAAGGGGTATGAGTCGCTGCCGGTGCGGATACCGGGGTAGGCCTCACGCTACGGAGTACCTGGAGGCAGGCCGCCCCTCCGACCACCGCTGTCATGCCCCGCGAAGGCGGGGCATCCAGGACGCCGCGGCCTCTCGCTTCTAACCGCACGGCCTCTGGAATACTGGATCGCCCGCCTTCGGGCGATGACGCCGAGGGTGGCGAACGCCGGGACACCCCAGCTATAAAATTTCGGCATGACAGCTCGCGCCAGATGCGAAGGCAAGTCGGCGCCTGACTGTTCTACGACACGGCATCTAACTCAACTTGATGTCCCACACGCCTTCCTTGCGGCAGGCGGCGACCTCCTCGCGCAGGAGCGCGGTGACGGCGAGCGAGGCCGTCGAGACCGGGCGGTCGATCGGAGAAGCGAAAATGAGCTCGCGCGTCATCGGCTTCGAGACGGCCGTGGTTTCCAGCCGCCCGTCCGCGACCTCGCCGTGGACCGACGAGGGCGGCAGCAGCGCAAAGCCGAGGCCCTCCTCGACCAGACTCGTCAGCACACGGAACGAATCCGCTTCCAGCTGGACGTTGAGCTTGATCTTGCGCTGGGCGGCGGCGTGCTCGATCAGCGCGCGGAGACCGTGCGAATGACTGGGCAGCACCAGCCGCTGCCGCAGCAGCCAGCCGATCTCGACGCTCTTCCTGCGCGCAAGGCCGCAGTCGCGCGGGCCGACCGCGACGATATTGTCGCGGCCGAGGCTCTCGACGTTGAGATGCAGATCGGCGGAGCGGCCATAGAGGATGGCAAGGTCCATCTCGCCGCGATGCAGCCATTCGACCAGATGGCCGCTGTAGCTCTCGACGATGCGCAGCGAGATGCCGGGGAATTTTTCGACGCAGCGCCGCGCGAAGCGCGCCGACAGCACGCAGCTCACGGTTGGAACGAGACCAAGCACGACCTGCCCGGACGGCGGCCCCTTGGCCGACTGGATGTCGTCGCGGATCTGGTCGATCTGCCGCACGATGCCGGAGGTGCGCGCCAGCAGGAGGCGCCCGGCCTCGGTCAGCACCATGCCGCGGCCGTTGCGAGTGAACAACTCGGTGCGCAGCTCGTGTTCCAGCAGCTTGATCTGCCTGGAGAGCGCCGGCTGCGCCACGCGCAACGTGTCGGAGGCCTTGCTCAGACTGCCGAGCTCGGCCACGCAACTGAAGGTCCTGAGCTGCCGGAAATCCATGCTTGCCAATCCTCGAAGGCTACTTCATACGCTATAGCAAATGAGCATAGGGGGCTGGCATTGTTTTCACAACGCCAGAGGATCGGCCGGCGTTATCTTGACTGCTGCACCGAACAGGAAACGCCATGAGTGAAGACCACCACACCGAAGACTACGCCGACATCCGCGAAGCCGTCGCAAAACTCTGCGCGCAGTTTCCCGGCGAATACTGGCGCAAGCTCGATCGCGAGATGGCCTATCCCAAGACCTTCGTCGATGCACTGACGCAGGCCGGCTATCTCTCGGTGCTGATCCCCGAGGAATATGGCGGCGCGGGCCTGAAGCTGTCCGCCGCGGCGGCGATCCTCGAGGAGATCCAGCGCGCAGGCTGCAACGGCGGCGGCTGCCACGCCCAGATGTACACGATGGGCACGGTGCTGCGGCACGGCAATGCCGAGCAGAAGGCGAAGTATCTGCCGAAGATCGCCAGCGGCGAATTGCGGCTTCAGGCCTTCGGCGTCACCGAGCCGACCAGCGGCACCGACACTTCTTCGCTGAAGACTTTTGCGCGCGAGGACGGCAACGACAGCTACATCGTCAACGGTCAGAAGATCTGGACCAGCCGCGCCGAGCATTCCGACCTGATGGTGCTGCTTGCGCGCACCACGCCGAAGGAGCAGGCCAAGAAGCGCACCGACGGTCTGTCGGTCTTCATCGTCGACATGCGCGAAGCCAAGAACAACGGCCTCGAGATCCGCCCGATCCGCACCATGATGAACCACGCCACCACCGAAGTGTTTTTTACCGACATGAAGGTGCCGGCGGAGAATCTGATCGGCGAGGAAGGTAAGGGCTTTCGCTACATCCTCTCCGGCATGAATGCCGAGCGCATTTTGATCGCGGCCGAGTGCGTCGGCGACGCGAAGTGGTTCATCGCGAAGGCGACGAACTATGCGAAGGAGCGCAGCGTGTTTGGCCGGCCGATCGGCCAGAACCAGGGCATTCAGTTCCCGATCGCCAAGGCCTACGCCTCGATGCGCGCGGCCGAGTTGATGGTGAAGGAAGCGACGCGCAAATACGAGGCCGGGCTCGACTGCGGCGCGGAGGCCAACATGGCCAAGATGCTGGCGGCGGATGCGTCCTGGGAAGCGGCGAATGCCTGCATCCAGACCCATGGCGGCTTCGGCTTTGCCGAAGAATACGACGTCGAGCGCAAATTCCGCGAGACACGGCTCTATCAGGTAGCGCCGATCTCGACCAACCTCGTGCTGTCCTTTGTCGCCGAGCATGTGCTCGGCATGCCCCGCTCGTACTGAGGCCGGATCATGGGAGCATTGGACGGGATCAGGGTGATTGCGGTCGAGCAGGCGGTCGCCGCGCCGTTCTGCTCGTCGCGGCTGGCGGATGCCGGCGCGGAGGTGATCAAGATCGAGCGGCCCGAAGGCGATTTCGCCCGCGGCTATGACGCGGCGGCCAAGGGCCAGAGCAGCTATTTTGTGTGGCTCAACCGCGGCAAGCAATCCGCCGTGGTCGATCTCGCGACGAAGGAAGGCTGCGCCGAGCTGGAAAAGCTGATCGCGAGCGCCGACGTGCTGATCCAGAACCTCAAGCCGGGCTCGATGGACAAGCTCGGCTTCTCACGCGAGCGGCTGCTGAAGGACTATCCGAAGCTGATCTCCTGCACGATCACCGGTTATGGCGACGAGGGCCCCTACGCGCACCGCAAGGCCTACGACCTCCTGATCCAGGCCGAGAGCGGCCTCGCCTCGATCACCGGCAATCCTGATGGCGCCTCGCGCGTCGGCATGTCGATTGTCGATGTCGCGACCGGCGCCACTGCGCATGCGGCGATCCTGGAAGCGCTGATCGGGCGCGGCCGCACCGGCAAGGGCGCGGATATCCGCATCTCCATGTTCGACGTGATGGCGGACTGGTGCACCGTGCCGCTGCTCAACTCCGAAGCCGGCAATCCGCCCAAGCGCATGGGGCTGCGCCATCCCTCGATCGCACCCTATGGCGTGTTCACCTCGAAGGACGGCAAGGACATCCTGATCTCGATCCAGAGCGAGCGCGAATGGAAGACGCTGTGCGTCAAGGTGCTGGACCAGCCGGACCTGCCCGCCGATCCCCGCGTCGCCAACATGGTCGAGCGCGTGCGCAACCGCGATTTCACCGACACAACGGTCGCGGAGGCCTTCGGCAAGATGACGCGCGACGAGTTGCTCAAGCGGCTGTCGGACGCCGACATCGCCTTCGCCGAGGTCAACACCATGGCCGACCTCACCAACCACCCGCATCTCAGACGGATCGAGGTGGACACGCCCAACGGCCGCGTCAGCTATCCCGCGCCGGCGCCGATCATCGTCGGCGAGACCCGCGCTTACGGCGCTGTGCCCGCGATCGGCGAAAAGCCCCAGAAGTAACAAGAGCAAGGCGTCATGACCGAGAAGCTCGACATCGATCATTTGCGGCAATGGATCGGCCGCAGCACGGAGGCCACCGACACCGTCACCGCGCAGCTCGTCATGGGTCTGCGCGCGACGCTGTTCCAGGACGTCGGCGAACCCAAGAATGGTGACGCCGCGCCGTTCACGGTGCACTGGTGCCTGGCGCAGCCGGTATTTCCAATGTCGATGCTCGGGCCCGACGGTCATCCGACCCGCGGCGGCTTCCTGCCGCCGGTGCCGCTGCCGCGCCGGATGTGGGCCGGCGGCGAGATCGAGTTTTTGCAGCCGTTGCAGGTTGGCGATGAATCGACGCGGACCTCGCGGATCGCCGACGTGCAGGTGAAGACGGGATCGACCGGCACGCTGTGCTTCGTCTCGGTCGAGCACAGCATCTCCTCGCCGCGCGGCATCGCCATCCGCGAGCGGCAGGACATCGTCTATCGCGAGATGACGACCGGCGCGCCGGCTGGCACCAAGGCCCTGCCTCCGCCGCCGAAGGCGCAGCACCGTGAGAGCCATGTCTCCGATCCCGTGCTGCTGTTTCGTTATTCCGCGCTGACCTTCAACGGCCACCGCATTCATTACGACCGCGACTACGTCACCAAGGTCGAGGGCTATCCGGGCCTGATCTTCCATGGGCCGCTGCAGGCGGCGCTCATCATCGAGCTGGCGGCGAAGCTGCGCGGCGGCAAGGCGCCGAAGAAGTTTACCTATCGCGGCGTGCAGCCGCTGTTCGAGGGCACCGAGTTCTCCATCAACGCCAACGAGACCGCTGATGGCATGGAGCTGTGGACCGCGAATGCGGAGGGACAGCCGACGATGAAGGGCACGGCGGTGTGGTAGACCGCCGCTGTCTCCTCCTCGTCATTGCGAGCGCAGCGAAGCAATCCAGAATCCCTCCGCGGTGATAGTCTGGATTGCTTCGTCGCAAGGGCTCCTCGCAATGACGGGGTGAGGCTGCTAGCGTCGATCAACAACAGGGGACGGAAACCAATGGCCAAGAACGGCAAGACCGGCAGCAAGTCCGTCACCGTGAAGCAGGCAACGCTCGACCTGCTGCGCTCCCTAGGCATCGACAGGGTGTTCGGCAATCCCGGCTCGACCGAGCTGCCGTTCCTCAGCGACTGGCCGGACGACATCGACTACGTGCTGGCGCTGCAGGAAGCGAGCGCCGTCGGCATGGCCGATGGTTACGCGCAAGCGACGCGCAATGCCGGCTTCGTCAATCTGCATTCGGCGGCCGGCGTCGGCAACGCGCTCGGCAACATCTACACCGCCCACCGCAACCAGACGCCGCTGGTGATCACCGCCGGCCAGCAGGCGCGTTCGATCCTTCCCTTGCAGGCGTTCCTCTACGCCGAGCGTGCGTCGGAGTTTCCGCGGCCTTATGTGAAGTACAGCGTCGAGCCGGCGCGACCCGAGGACGTGCCGGCCGCGATCGCGCGGGCCTATTACACCGCGATGCAGCCGCCGTGCGGGCCGACCTTCGTGTCGATCCCGATCGACGATTGGGCCCATGCCTGCGCGCCGGTCGAGGCGCGCAAGGTCAGCCGCGAGATCGGTCCCGAGCAGGAGCCGATGAAAGCGCTGGTTGCAGCCCTCGGCTCGGCCAAGAATCCAGCCCTCGTCGTCGGTCCCGTCGTCGACCGCGCCGGCGCGGTCGGGCTGATGGTGCAGGTCGCCGAGAGGGCGAAGGCCAGCGTCTGGGTCAGCCCGTTCTCGGCGCGCTGCTCGTTTCCCGAGCGGCATCCGCAATTTGCAGGCTTCCTGCATGCCTCGCCAGCGCAACTCTCCGATGCGCTACGCGAGCATGACCTCGTCGTCGTGATCGGCGCGCCCGTGTTCACCTTCCATGTCGAGGGCCATGCCGCGATCTTCGACGGCGGCGCGGCGATCTTCCAGATCACGGATGATCCGGATGCCGCCGCGGTGACGCCTGTCGGCACCAGCATCATCGCGACGATGAAGCCGGCACTGAGCCTGCTGCTCGACCTCCTGCCCGAGAGCAAACGCGCGGCGCCAAAAGGCCGTACGCTGCCGCCGGCGCCGCAGGCCGCCGATCCGCTGCCGGTGGAATTCCTGCTGCACTCGCTGTCGCAGGCGATGCCCGAGGGCACCTCGCTCGTCGAGGAGGTCCCCTCGCACCGGCCGGCGATGCAAAAGTTCATGCCGATGCGCGGCCAGGACAGTTTCTACACCATGTCGAGCGGCGGCCTCGGCTATTCCCTGCCCGCCGCGGTCGGCATGGCGCTGGGCAAGCCGAAGCAGCGCACCGTGTGCCTGATCGGCGACGGCTCGGCGATGTACTCGCTCCAGGCGCTGTGGACCGCCGCGCAACGCAAGCTGCCGCTGACGATCGTCGTCCTCAATAATTCCGGCTACGGCGCGATGCGCTCGTTCAGCCAGGTGATGCAGGTGCGGAACGTACCGGGGCTGGAGCTGCCGGGAATCGATTTCGTGCGGCTCGCCGAAGGCATGGGCTGCCATGCGGTGCGGGTGACGAAGGCCGCGGAGCTCCGCGAGGCGCTGAAGCGCGGCATGGCGTACGAGGGCACCAGCCTCATCGAGGTGGTCGTGGATTCGGCGGTGCCGGTACTTTACGGGCAGAAGCATTGATTGTCGTCCCTGCGAACGCAGGGACCCATACCGCGTGATCTCTAGATAAAGCGCGGTGTTAGTACCGCGAGACAAAACAACTACCGGTCTTCGCCAAACTGCTCCCTGTGGCTATGGGTCCCCGCGTTCGCGGGGACGACACTGAGTTTTGCCGGACAGCCGCAGAATCACGACGCCAGAAATCCCCCATCGGCTGCGAGAACATGCCCGACGACATAGGATGACGCGTCGGACGACAACCATACCACCGCTTCCGCCACCTCCTCCGGGCTCCCCATCCGCCGCAACGGCAGGCCGGCGCTGACGGTTGCGACATCGCCGACGCCTGCGCGCAGCATCATGTCGGTGACGACGCGGCCCGGCGCGATCGCGTTGATGCGGATGCCGCGCGGCGCGTTCTCCATCGCGGCCGAGCGCGTCAGCGAGATCGCAGCAGCCTTCGAGGCCGAATAGAGCGAGAAGCCGGGATTGGGATTGCGCACGCCGCTGACGGAGGCGTTGACGACGATGCTGCCGCCACCTTTCGCCAGCATCGCCGGCAATTGGTGGCGCAGGCACAGGAACAGCGCGCGGACATTGGTGTCGAACACGCTGTCGTAGATGTCCATGCCCTGCTCTTCCAGCGGCGCGCGGCGCTCCTGGAAGCCCGCATTGTTGAAGGCGACGTCGAGCCGGCCGCAGCGATCGACGGCCGTGCGGACCAGGCGCGACACCTCGTCCTCCCGTGTGATGTCGGTCTTGATCGGAATGGCCTCGGCACCGAGCTCGCGACACGCTGAGGCTGTCGCTTCGATCTCCGCTTCACGACGACCCGCAACGATGATCGCCTCCGCGCCTTCGGACGCCATCCGCAAGGCCGTGGCGCGGCCAATGCCGCTGCCGCCGCCCGTGACGAGGCAGACCTTGCCCCTCATCCGCTGGCCAGAAGGCAAAGTTCCGCTCATGGCTCACTCCAAACCGCTTGCACGCGCCGCTGCGCGCATATAGTTGTATGATACAACTATATGCCGGGAGTCAAGATGGCCGAGCTTTCGCTGATCGACGACATCCGCGCCGCCTCGCGGTTGATGGTGCGGGAGCTCGGCTTCATGGATGCGACGGTGGCGGCGTCGGACTATCCGCCCTCGGCCGTGCACACCATCCTGGAGATCGGCATCCGCGGCCCCATAACGTCGGGCGAGCTCGGCGATTTCCTGCGGCTGGAAAAATCCAGCGTCAGCCGCCTGGTGCGCAAGCTGATCGATTGCGGCGAGCTCAGGGAGACGCCGGACGAGGTTGACGCCCGCAGCAAGAGGCTGTCGCTGACGGCAAAGGGACGTCGCACGCTGGAGGCGCTGCATGCGTTCGGCCGGCAACAGGTGAGCGGCGCGCTGGCGGCGCTGACGGTCGCGGAGCAGCGCACGGTGCGCGAGGGGATGATGATCTATGCGCGGGCGCTCAGGCAGAGCCGGATGGGGGATGAGGCGGAGTCGGCGGCTTAACCACACCCTCGGTGTTATCGTGCGGCTTGACCGGGCGATCCAGTACTCCGAGAAGGTCGTGATTCAATCGATAGGCCGCGGCGTACTGGATGCCCCGCTTCCGCGGGGCATGACAGCGTCACTGCGGCAACAGCGCCGGCTACTTCCCGAACTCGTCCCGCATCCTGGCCTGGATCTTGGCCATGCCGCCGATCCAGCGGTCGTAATTCTCGGTCTTCTTGCGCATGTAGCCGAGCACCTGGGGGTGCGGCAGGATCAGGAACGTCTCCTGGTCGAGGCCGGCGAGCACGTCTTGCGCCACCTGCTCGGGTGTGAGATCGCCGTCGCCGGATTGCGGGCCCTTGGGGATCGAGCGCAGCATGTTGGTGTCGACGCCCTGCGGGCAGAGGATCGAGACCTTGATATTGTCGGCCTTGTGCGAGATCGCGAGGTTTTCGGCAAAGCCGACCGCAGCGTGCTTCGTCGTCGAATAAGCCGGGCTGCCGACCTGCGACAGCAGGCCCGCGGCCGAGATGGTGTTGAGGAAATAGCCGCCGCCGCGCGCCTTCATGCGCGGGATCAGATGCCGCGCCGCATAGACATGCGCCATGACGTGGATCGCCCAGCTGCGCTGCCACGGCTCGTCCGAGGCGCCGCCGGCATTGACCGACATCGGATCGAAGCCGCCGCCGATGCCGGCATTGGAGCAGAACAATGCGATCGGGCCGAACTGCCGCTCGGTCTCCTCGATGACGTGCGAAATATCTTTCTCCTGCGCGACGTCGCATTTGAAGGCTGCGCCATCGACCATGGCGGCGACTGCCCTCGCATTGGCGGCGTCCATGTCGGCGACGACGACCTTGGCAGCGCCCGCCTTGTGAAAGGCCTCGCACAGCGCCTTGCCGATGCCGTTGGCGCCGCCCGTGACGACCACGACCTTGCCGGTCACCTGCATGCGACGTCTCCTCTTGTCTTCCGCGTCGCTTATTCCGCTCCGCGGCTTGCTCAGCTCAACACGAGGTCGAGCACCGCGGTATAATGGCACGCCGCGCCGGCCAAGACAAAGCCGTGCCAGATCGCATTCTGGAAGCGCAGCCGCCGCCAGGCGTGAAAGATCACGCCGAAGCTGTAGAGCAGGCCGCCCGCAAGGATGAAGCCGAGCACCAGCGCTGGCAACGCCCTGACCACGGCGTCGTAGAGCATCACGCCACTCCAGCCCATCGCGAGGTAGATGCCGACCGCGACGCGGTCGAAACGGCCGGGGTAGAGAAGTTTCAGCACGATGCCCAGGATCGCCACGCACCAGACGCCGGCGAGCAACACCAGCGCGAACACGCTGTCCTTCACCTCGAGAATGAACGGCGTGTAGGTCGCCGCGATCAGCAGATAGATCGCGGAATGGTCGAACCGTCGCAGCAGCCATTTGGCCGGCGAGATCGGCCAGAGATTATAGGTCGCCGACAGCACCAGCATCGAGAGCAGGCCGGCGACATAGATCGAGACCCCGACGATGTTGGTGGCATCGGCATAGATCGCGGTCAGCACCACCAGCACGGTCGCGGCAATGATGCCGGAGAGCACGCCGATCGCGTGGATGATTCCGTCGGCGATCAGCTCGGCGCGATCGTAGTTCCAGCCGATCACGTCGGCCGCAGCATGGACGGAAGAGGACGCAAATTGTTTCAGTTGGAAGACGGTCATTGGCAATCCGCAAGATGAGGCAAAGCACTCTTCTATGGGTGTTTCGAGATCGGCGCGTCGTTCAAACGGCTGATTTGCCGACAAAGGCGGTGGAAGTATGAAAGCTTGATTTTCCTCAGGCAGTTGCCACTTTTGTGACTAGTCCTTTTTGCGTATTCGCCCGCCCGAGATCCCCGTTCATATGGCATTCAGTTTTCAGGATATGGTCGAGGAGGCGCGCCTGTCGGCCCGGGCGCTGATCGATTATGGCGAACATTTCTTCAACCCGACCGTGCGGTTAGGGGTCACCGGCCTGTCCCGGGCCGGCAAGACGGTGTTCATCACCGCGCTGATCCACGGCCTCACCCGCGGCGGCCGGTTTCCGGTGTTCGAGGCCTATGCCTCAGGCCGGATCGCGCGGGCGCATCTGGCGCCGCAGCCCGATGATGCCGTGCCGCGCTTTGCCTACGAGAACCATCTGCGCGCGCTGATCGGGGAGCGGCGCTGGCCAAGCTCGACCGTCGACATCAGCGAGTTGCGCCTCGTCATCGACTATCAGCGCCCAAACGGCGCCGACCGCACCCTCACTCTCGATATCGTCGACTATCCCGGCGAGTGGCTGCTCGACCTGCCGCTGCTGCAAAAGAGCTTTGAGCAATGGTCCGCCGAGAGCCTCGCGCTGTCGCGCGAGGCGCCGCGCGCGCATCTGGCCGCGGACTGGCACGCGCATCTCGCCACGCTCAAGCCCGACGCGCGCGAGGACGAGCAGGCGACGCTGACAGCCGCGAAGCTGTTCAGGGGTTATTTGCAAGCTTGCCGCGACGAGCGGTTTGCGATGAGCCTGCTGCCGCCCGGCCGCTTCCTGATGCCCGGCAATCTCGCCGATACCCCGGCGCTGACCTTTGCGCCGCTCGACCTGCCCGCCGGCGGGCAAGCGCCCGATGGATCGCTGTGGGCAATGATGGTGCGCCGCTATGAGGCCTACAAGGACGTCGTGGTGCGGCCGTTCTTCCGCGATCATTTTGCCCGGCTCGATCGCCAGATCGTGCTTGCCGATGCGCTCGCCGCGTTCAACTCCGGGCCCGAAGCGCTGCACGATCTCGAAGCCGCGCTCGCCGGTATTCTCGACTGCTTCAATATTGGCCGCAGCACGATCCTCTCCAGCCTGTTCCGGCCGCGCATCGACCGCATCCTGTTCGCGGCGACCAAGGCGGACCATCTGCATCATTCCAGCCACGACCGGCTCGAGGCCGTGCTGCGCCGCGCGGTCTCCCGCGCGGTGGCGCGCGCAGAAACGACCGGCGCGGAGATCGATGTCGTCGCGCTCGCCGCTGTGCGCGCCACCCGCGAGGCCCAGGTCGCGCATGGCCGCGACAAACTGCCGTCGATCCTGGGAACGCCGGCCGCGGGCGAAAGCGCCGGCGGCGAATTCTTTGACGGCAATACGGAGGTCGCGACTTTTCCGGGCGACTTGCCGCTCGATCCCGAGCCGTTGTTCAACGGCACCGATGCATTCCGCGGACTCTCCACGCTTGCCGCCGAAAGGAGCGACTTTCGCTTCCTGCGCTTCCGCCCGCCAAAGCTCGAACGCGAGGGCTCCGACGAGCCGACCCTGCCACACATCCGCCTCGACCGTGCCTTGCAGTTCCTGATCGGAGACAAGCTGTCATGAACGACCGATCCCAGCCGCGGCGGCCGGCGACGTTCCGGCTCGACGACCCCGGCGTCGTCGTGACCGAAGCCGACGAGGCGGCGCGGCTCGGCCGCACCACCATCCAGATCACGCCGGAGCACGATCCTCAGGCGCTGCCGGTGCCTATCGATCCCGCGCTGCCGGCACGGCGCGGTTTTCCCTGGGGCACGCTGTTCTGGTCCGGCCTCGCCGGGCTGACGCTGCTCGGCACCGGGCTCGGCGTGGTGCATCTGATCGAGGACCTGTTCGCACGCAGCGAGACGTTCGGCTTCGTTGGGCTCGCATTCGCATCCGTCACCGCGCTGGCGCTCGCGGTGGTGATCGGACGCGAGGCGTTCGGGCTGGCGCGCCTCGCAACCATCGAGAAGCTGCATCAGCGCGCGGCTGCCGTTCTTGCCAGCGACGACCGCAAGGAGAGCCGCATCATCGTGCAGGATCTCCTCAAGATCGCGCATCAGAATCCGCAGCTCGCGCGCGCCCGCGCCACGCTGGAGAGCCACACCGGCGAGATCATCGACGGCGCCGACATGATCCGGCTCGCCGAGCGCGAATTGATGTCGCCGCTCGATGCCGAGGCGCGGCGGCTGGTGTCATCGGCCGCGCAAAAAGTCTCGATCGTGACGGCGGTGAGCCCGCGTGCCGCGATCGACGTGATGTTCGTGTTCGTCGCAGCGCTCCGCTTGATCCGGCAGCTCGCCTACCTCTACGGCGGCCGCCCCGGCGCGCTCGGCATGATCCGCCTGCTCCGCCACGTCATTGCCCATCTCGCCATCACCGGCGGCATGGCCGCCAGCGACAGCCTGGTGCAGCAGATGCTGGGGCATGGGATCGCGGCGAAGCTGTCGCAACGGCTCGGCGAAGGCGTGCTGAATGGTCTTTTGACGGCGCGGCTGGGGTTGGCGGCAATCGACGTGACACGGCCGCTGCCGTTCGCGGCGCTGCCGGCGCCGAAGCTGTCGGACCTCGCGACGGATCTGCTGCGGAAGAAGGAGGACGAGGCGTAGCGCTCTTCCTTACCCTCCCCTGGAGGGGGAGGGTCGCTACGCATGAAGCGTAGCGCAATGCGTAGCGGGGTGGGGTGACGGTCTCTCCGCATCGGACAGTGCCCATGTGGAGAGATCACCCCACCCCGCTCGCGCTGCGCGCGATCGACCCTCCCCCTCCAGGGGTGGGTAAGAGAAGACGAGCGAGTTTCGCGCCGAATTCCCCCGCCAGCACCTTCCAGTGAAACAGCGGCGAGTCCTTTGGCGGTGAGAGCTCCGGCGTCCATCCGGTGAGTTTTTCCAGCACGTAGGTGTCCATCACGAGGCCGCGCCAGCGCCGCTCGACCTGGCCAAGTTGCTCTCGCTTGGCCGGGATGTTCTCCCATAGCGACGAACGATTGTCCGGCTCGCGGCCGACATAGATGCCCGCGTGGCCCTTGATCCGGTCCATGCCGGGGTCGGCAAAATCCTGGAAGCGACCGCGCTCGTTAAGCTCGATCACGGGCACGCGGCCCCTGAACAGCCAGCGCATCATGGCGTAGGTGCGGTAGTCCGTGGTGGCGATCCAGGTCGCGCCGGTCTCATCGAGTGCGGCCTGCGCGCGCGCGGCGACCTGCTCGTAGCCGGCTTCCGCGCCGATCGGATCGATCTTGCCGAGGAGATTCCAGGGCGCGGCGACGTAATAGAGGAACACGATGACGACGAAGGCAATGCCTGAGGCGACCGCGGTCTTCACCCAGAACAGGCTCGACCGGATCAACCGCGCCGACCGGTTTTCGCGTGACAGCATGACGAGATTGATGGCGGCCGCCGCGAAGCCGACCGGCCACATGAACATCGGCCAGGTGTCGCCGACCCGCAGCGTCAGCGACTTGAAGAAGAAATACAGGAACGGCACCAGCACCGCGGTCGACAGCAAAATCGCGACAGGCTCGCGCGTCCGATAGCCGCGCCACGCCGTCAGCACCAGCCCGGTCAGCACCACCGGCAGCATCACGAAGCCGACGAGGCCGAATTGCAGGCCGATGTAGTCGCCGATGGTGCGCAGCGAGATGCCGTAATTGGCGGTGGCGCGCACGCCCTGGAAACGGAACGAGGCCCAATCGTACTGCGCGTTCCAGATCAGCACCGGCGAAAATGCCGCGATCGCGATCAGGACCGCGAGATACGGATACGGGCTGCGCAGCCATCGCCAGCGCCAATCCGGCACCAACAGGAACGCGGCAACCGCCGGCGCGAACATGATCGCGGTGAATTTCGACAGCATCGACAATCCCGCGAACAGCCCGGCCGCGAGCCACCAGCGGCCGTTGCCGCTTTGCACCAGCCGAACCAGCGACCACATCATCGCCACCGCGAACGGGATCATGGCGACGTCGGGGGCGACTTTGGCCATCAGCAGGCCGTAATAGAGCGCGGCCTCCGGCATCAGCACCGCGAACATGATCGCGCGGGCATCATGGGTGAGACGGCGGACGATGTCGGCGAGCAGGAGCTGCGTCACCAGCATCGCGACGATGCCACCAAAGCGGACGCCAAGCACGGTGTCGCCGAAGATCGCGGTGCCGAAGCGGATCAGCCAGGCAATCATCGGGGGATGATCGAGGAAGCTGAGCGAAGCCTCCTTCGACCAGGTCCAGTAATAGGCCTCGTCGGTGCGCAGCTCGATTCCCGAGGCGTAGACGATGCGCAGCAGCGTCATTGCGGCGATCACCAGCGCGGCGATGACGAGGGGCCGGCGCGCGGCGCTGGAGGGGGCGGTCTTGTCAAGGGCTGTCGTCACGACCGGGCTTTTCGCCAACCTGGGAGGGGGAGTCAATGTCGGGGTGGCGGTCCATTCTCCGCTGTCGTCCCGGGCAAGCGAAGCGCGACCCGGGACGACAGCGGACAGGACGGGTGCAGATGGTGGGCATGGCGTGCAAGGGCGCGCCTTTGCCCACCCTACGGTTCTGTAACCTTGTCCGGCATGTGACTTCACAACCTGTCCACACCAGGAATTAAACGCTACGCTGGCTGTTCTCCTTCATGAGCTGATAGAACCGAATCATGGCCGCCACCGCATCCTCACGATTGTCCGAGCTCGTCCGCGCCACCAGCGCGCGGCAGGTGCGGCTGGTCTGCGGCATCATCCTGTTCGCTTACGTGGTCAGCCATTTCCTCAACCATGCGCTCGGCAACATCTCGGTCGATGCCATGGAGGCCGGGGTCTATTACCACGTCCTGTTCTGGCAGTTCCTGCCCGTGACGATCGTGTTCTACGCAGCCGCGCTGATCCACGCGGGGCTCGGTGTATTCGCGCTGTATCAGCGTCGCGAGTTTCGCTGGAAGACCGTCGAGCCGCTTCAGCTCGTGCTGGGCCTCAGCATCCCCCTGCTGGTCATGGCGCATGTGATCGGGATACGGCTCGGCCTGACGCTCTACGGGCACGAGAAGCTTTATCCGCAGGAGCTTTATTTGTTCTTCGTCCTGGCGCCCGCCCGGCTCTGGCAGATGACGATCTTGCTCGTGGTCGCCTGGGTGCACGGCTGCGTCGGCATATACTTCTGGCTGCGCATGAAGACCTTCTTCACGCGCGCCGCGCCCTATCTGCTCGCCGCCGCCGTCCTGATCCCGACGCTTGCGATGCTCGGCATCTACCAGAGCGGGCGCAGCGTTGCCGCCGACAGCGACGACGCGGACTGGCGCAAGACGAATTATACGAGGCAACAGGTCGGCACGGTTGCGGAAAACAAGGTGCTCGAGCGCATCAGCAGCGGCCTCGTCATGGGCTATTTCGGCCTGCTCGGCGTGGTGCTGCTCGCAAGAGGCGTGCGCGCCTTGCGCGAACGGCGCGGCGGCATGATCGCGCTGTCCTATGGCAACGGCAAGACGGTGCGCGTGCCCAAGGGCCTCTCCGTGCTGGAAGCGAGCCTGCGCCACAATGTGCCGCATGCGAGCGTCTGCGGCGGCCGCGCCCGCTGCTCGACCTGCCGCATCCGCATCATCGGCGATCATGCCGCCCTCCCCGGACCTTCGCAGCGCGAGGCCTTCGTGCTCGCACGTGTCGGCACCGCCGATCCCTCGATCCGGCTCGCCTGCCAGCTTCGGCCCGACTCCGACCTCTCCTTCTTCCAGCTCTTCATGCCGCACACGCTGCCGGGGAGTGCGCACGCGTCGGCGCCGGCGCGAATCGGCCAGGAGCGCTATCTCGTCAGCCTGTTCGTGGACATGCGCGGCTCGACGCAGCTCGCCGAGAAGCGGTTGCCGTTCGACACCGTCTTCATCGTCAACCGTTTCCTCGGCGCGGTGTCGCAGGCCGTGATCGAGAATGGCGGGCAGCCGAACCAGTTCGTCGGCGACGGCATGCTGGCGCTGTTCGGCCTGTCAACCGATCCGCACGAGGCCTGCCGGCAGGCGCTGAAGGCCGCTAGCAGCATCGCCAGGCATATCGACGAGCTCAACGAGCTCTTGAGCCACGATCTGCGCCAACCGATCCGCTTCGGCATCGGCATCCACGGCGGCGAAGTCATCATCGGCGACATCGGCTATCGCGATCACATCGTCTTCACGGCGCTCGGCGATGCCGTCAACGTCGCCGCCCGGCTCCAGGACATGACCAAGACACTGGCCTGCGAAGCCATCGTCTCGGAAGAGGTCCGCCGCACTGCCGGCCTTGCCGACGACGCGCTGCCCCAGCAGGAGGTCGCGATCCGCGGCCGCGACGAGCCGATGGCCGTGCGCGTTGTTGCGGATGCGAGGGGGCTGACGGCGCTGGTTGATCGCAGCGAGCGCGTCGCCGCCTAACGCGCAAGCTACACGGGAAGTGCGCTCCCTCTCCCGCTTGCGGGAGTGGGTTGGGGAGAGGGTGCCTCCACGACGGGACAGTCCCCAGGAGGAAAGACCCCTCACCCGCGCCTTCGGCGCGACCTCTCCCCCAAGCGGGAGAGGTTAAGCGAGCCCGCGGCGAGATCGAGTCAACCAACCAAATTCGGTCACCGCGTAACACCGCTCTGCTGCAACGCAGCGGCATGGGCCTGCTGCGAAAGCACGAATTGACTTCAACCAAATGGTTGAGACAGATGGACGCAGGATCGCGGTGATGACCGCAGGTCCAACGAAAAGCTCCGGGAGGAGACCAGAATGTTTGATCGACGCGACCTGCTCAAAGGAGCGGGCCTTGCCGCTGTTGCGGCCACACTGAATTCCACCAGGGCGCTGGCGCTCGACACCGTCACGCTCCCCTTCGCCAATGGCGAACGGCCGCTGGTGAAATATCCGCAGAAGCGGGCGATGATCGGCCTGACCAGCCGGCCGCCGCAGCTCGAGACGCCGTTCGCGATATTCAACGACGGCCCGATCACGCCGAATAACGCATTCTTCGTGCGCTATCACCTCTCCGACCTGCCCTACAATCTCGACCCCGACAAATTCACGCTTCAAGTCAAGGGCAAGGTCGACAAGCCGCTCACGCTGTCGCTCAAGGACATCAGGAAGATGAAGGCGAGCGAGATCGTCGCCGTCAACCAGTGCTCGGGCAACAGCCGCGGCCTCGTCGAGCCGCGCGTTGCCGGCGGCCAGCTCGCCAACGGCGCGATGGGCAATGCGCGCTGGCGCGGCGTCCCGCTGAAGGCCGTGCTCGAGATGGCGGGCGTGCAGAGCGGCGCCAAGCAGGTAACCTTCAACGGCATGGACGGTCCGGTCAGCGACAAGACGCCCGATTTCGTCAAGGCGCTCGATCTCGACCACGCCACCGACGGCGAGGTGATGCTGGCCTTTGGCATGAACGGCGAGGATCTGCCGTTCCTCAACGGCTTTCCGCTGCGCCTGATCGTGCCCGGCTATTACGGCACCTACTGGGTCAAGCACCTCAACGAGATCACCGTCATCGACAATGTCTATGACGGCTTCTGGATGAAGTCCGCCTATCGCATTCCCGATACGCCGAACAATGCGATCGAGCCGGGCACCGCGCCGAAGGCGACGATCCCGATCAACCGCTTCACCATCCGCTCCTTCATCACCAACGTTGCCGACGGCGCGAAGCTGAAGGCGGGACGCACGACGCTGCGCGGCATCGCCTTCGACGGCGGCAAGGGCATCAAGGAGGTCGCAGTCTCTACCGACGGCGGCAAGACCTGGACCAATGCCAAGCTCGGCAAGGATCTCGGCAAATATTCGTTCCGCGAATGGATGCTGCCGGTGAAGCTCGCGGCAGGCACCGTCGAGCTGAAGGTCCGCGCCACCGGCAATGGCGGCGAGACACAGCCGGATACGCCGCGCTGGAACCCCGCGGGTTACTTACGCAACGTCGTCGAAACCGTTCGCGTCAGCGTGGCCTGAGGGAGAATGATCATGCAGCGCACCGTTCTCCTCGCCGTCTCGCTCGCCTTCGCCGCCGTGGCGGGTTCGGCACTTGCAGCGTCGGTCAATTACAAGACCCCCGATGAGGTCGCGGCGTTCAAGCCAGGGCCAAATCTCGAGGTGGTGCAAGGCAATTGCACCGCCTGCCACTCGTCCGACTACGTCGCCACGCAGCCGCCGATGAAGGACAGGAAGGGCTTCTGGCAAGCCGAGGTGACCAAGATGATCAAGGTCTATGGCGCACCGATCGACGATGCCGATGTCGGCAAGATCGTCGATTATCTGGCCGCGACTTATTGACGGCGCGCGGACCAATTGACCGCGAAACGGGCAAAACCGGTAAAAACGCCGCGAAGTTGAGCGGAATTCGGCGAAAGGCCGATGTGGTTTGAGCTACCAAGCCGGCCACATTCCGCGTATCCTGTTAGGACCGAACCGGCCGGTTGGCGGGGACTGGCGGTTCGAGATCTCGGAGGAAGACCCGCGGAGAAGTCGTGATGGCTAAAGGTACGGTCAAGTGGTTCAACCCGACGAAGGGTTATGGATTTATCCAGCCTGCGTCGGGCGGTAAGGATGTGTTCGTGCATATCTCGGCAGTGCAGAAAGCCGGTCTGTCGTCCCTGAACGAAGGACAGACGGTGGAATACGAAGAGATCGCAAACCGGGGCAAGACCTCCGCAGAGAACCTCAAAGTATAAGCCCGCCAGCTTTTTGCTGCCTCCCGGATTGATCCGGGAGCGGGCCAAGAAAATTTTAGAAGACGGCCAGTGCATTCGACGACAGGCGTTGCGATTGCACAAGGAGAGCTATTTTTCCGCGAAGACCGCTTGTTCAACGCCACAGCAATGACAATCGCGACGGCATTTCGTTAGTCCACCGGCAACGGTGCGTCGCGCTTGATCTCCTCCATCACCGCATAGGTTCGCGTCTCGCGCACACCCGGCATCGACAGCAGGGTCTCGCCGAGGAAGCGCCGATAGGCGGTCATGTCCGCAAGCCGCGCCTTCACAAGATAGTCGAAGCCGCCTGCAACCATGTGACACTCCAGCACCTCGGGCGCGAGTTTTACCGCGCGCGCGAAGCGCTCGAAATTGTCGGGCGTGGTCTTGTCGAGCAGCACTTCGACGAACACCAGAAGCCCGAGGCCGAGCCGGTGCGGATTGAGCCGTGCACCATAGCCCTCGACAAAGCCCTCCCGCTGCAACCGCTTTAGCCGCTCACCGACCGAGGTCGGCGACAGCCCGATGCGCTCGGCGAGTTCGACATTGGCGATTCGCCCATCCTGCTGCAGGATCGCGAGGATCTTCCGGTCGATTCGATCAAGTTCCATATTTTCTACGGCTAATCTACCACCTACCTTCACTTTCTAAGGCAAATTTGCTAATTTGTCTATCGAACCACGGTCATGCGGGCCTTATCCTGGATTTCAGCCACAGGACACGCCATGCCAGACATCCCGCCTCCCTTCTCCGCCCCCTACGCGCCCGATGACGCCGAGATTGCCGCGCGCCTTTTGCCGGCCTCACATCTGCCCCCGCCGCAGGCGGCGCGGATCGACCGCACCGCGACGCGGCTGATCGAGGCGATCCGCAAGCGCGACGACCGGCTCGGCGGGGTCGAGGACATGCTGCGGGAGTTCGCGCTCTCGACCAAGGAAGGGCTGGCGCTGATGGTGCTGGCCGAGGCGCTGCTGCGCGTGCCGGACGCCCGCACCGCCGACCAGTTCATCGAGGACAAGCTCGGCGAGGGCGATTTCATCCATCACGAGACCAAGTCCACGGCGTTCCTGGTCAACGCCTCAGCCTGGGCGCTCGGCCTGTCGGCGCGGGTGATCCAGCCCGGTGAGACGCCCGACGGCACCATCGGCCGGCTGGTGAAGCGGCTCGGCGCGCCGGCGGTGCGCACCGCCACGCGCCAGGCGATGCGGCTGATGGGCAATCATTTCGTGTTGGGCGAGACCATCGAGCAAGCGCTGGAGCGGGGCAAACCGCGCTCCGGCCAGAAGCCGCGCTACTCCTTCGACATGCTCGGCGAAGGCGCGCGCACGGCGGCCGACGCCAAGCGCTATTTCGATGCGTATGCCAGTGCGATCGACACCATCGGCAAGGCGGCCGGCGCCCATCCCCTGCCCGACCGGCCCGGCATCTCCGTGAAACTCTCGGCGCTGCATCCGCGCTTCGAGGCGATCAGCCGCGACCGCGTGATGGCCGAGCTGGTGCAGCTGCTGCTGGACCTCGCGCGGCGCGCCAAGGCGCATGATCTGAATTTTACCGTCGATGCCGAGGAGGCCGACCGGCTGGAGCTGTCGCTCGACGTGATCGCGGCGACACTCGCCGATGCCTCGCTCAAAGGCTGGGACGGATTTGGCCTCGCGATCCAAGCCTATCAGAAGCGCGCCAGCGCCGTGATCGACTATGTCGACGCGCTCGCCCGCGCGCATGACCGCAAGCTGATGGTGCGGCTGGTCAAGGGCGCCTATTGGGACACCGAGATCAAGCGTGCGCAGGAGCGTGGGCTCGACGGCTATCCCGTGTTCACGCGCAAGGCGATGACGGATCTGAATTACGTCGCCTGCGCGTCACAACTGTTGGCCTTGCGGCCGCGCATCTTCCCGCAATTCGCCACCCACAACGCGCTGACGGTCGCGACCGTGCTGGAGATGGCCGGGAGCGGCGGCGGTTTCGAATTCCAGCGCCTGCACGGCATGGGCGAAGCGCTCTACGAGCAGCTCGCCAAGGATCACCCAGATATCGCCTACCGCACCTATGCGCCGGTCGGCAGCCACCGCGATTTGCTCGCTTATCTGGTTCGGCGGCTTTTGGAGAACGGCGCCAATTCCTCCTTCGTGGCGCAGGCGGCCGATTATCGCGTGCCGGTCCAGGCGCTGTTGCAGCGACCGGCCGATGCCATCGTCCGCCCGCAACAGGCGGCCCATCCCAAAATTCCGCTGCCGGGCGATCTGTTCGCGCCGGAGCGGCGCAATTCGCGCGGCGTCGAATTCGGCGCGCGTGCTGCGCTTGACCGGTTGCTGGCCGACGTCAAGACCGGGGCAGCCGATCTCAAGCCCATCACTGAAGCAACGGCGGATCGGGCCAATGCGGCGATCGCCGCAGCGCGCGCCGGCTTTACGGCCTGGAGCCGGACGCCGGCAGCGGTGCGCGCGGCGGCGCTTGAGCAGGCCGCGCATCTGCTGGAGAGCCGGAGCGCGCATTTCATCGCGCTGCTGCAAGCCGAGGGCGGCAGGACGCTCGACGATGCGCTGTCGGAGCTGCGCGAGGCCGCCGACTTCTGCCGCTATTATGCCGCGCAGGGCCGCAAGCTGTTCGGCACCGATAGCCTCATGCCGGGCCCGACCGGCGAAAGCAACGTGCTCGCCATGCGCGGCCGCGGCGTCTTCGTCGCGATCTCCCCGTGGAATTTTCCGCTGGCGATCTTCCTGGGCCAGGTCACGGCGGCGCTGATGGCCGGCAACAGCGTGGTGGCCAAGCCTGCCGAGCAGACGCCGCGTATCGCGCGTGAGGCCGTAGCCCTGCTGCACGAGGCCGGCATCCCCACGAGCGCGCTGCATCTCGTCCCCGGCGACGGCCAGATCGGCGCCACGCTGACCGCGCATGCGGATATCGCGGGCGTCGTCTTCACCGGCTCGACCGACGTGGCGCGGCTGATCAACCGGACGCTCGCCGCCAAGGGCGGGCCGATCGTGCCGCTGATCGCGGAGACCGGCGGCATCAACGCCATGATCGCGGATGCGACTGCGTTGCCCGAGCAGGTCGCCGACGACGTTGTGACCTCGGCATTTCGTTCCGCCGGCCAGCGCTGCTCGGCGCTGCGGCTGTTGTTCGTGCAGGAGGACGTCGCCGACCGCATGATCGAGATGATTGCGGGCGCGGCGCGCGAGCTGAAGATCGGCGATCCCGCCGACGTTGCAACCCATGTCGGGCCGGTGATCGATCTCGAGGCCAAGCAGCGGCTCGATGCGCACATCGCGCGGATGAAGACCGAAGCGCGGCTGCACTTTGCAGGCCATGCGCCCGACGGCTGCTTCGTCGCGCCGCATATCTTTGAGCTCAGGGATGCCGGCCAGCTCACCGAGGAGGTGTTCGGTCCGATCCTCCACGTCGTGCGCTTTCGCGCCGAAAACCTCGAACGTGTGCTGGCTGCAATCGCGCGCACCGGCTACGGGCTCACGCTCGGGGTTCATTCCCGCATCGACGACACGGTCGAAGCCATCATCGACCGTGTCCAAATCGGCAACATCTACGTCAACCGCAACATGATCGGCGCCGTGGTCGGCGTGCAGCCGTTCGGCGGCAACGGCCTGTCCGGAACCGGCCCCAAGGCCGGCGGTCCGCATTACCTCGCGCGCTTTGCGACCGAGCAGACCGTGACGATCAACACCGCAGCCGCCGGCGGCAACGCTGCCCTGCTTGCGGGGGAGGAGTGAGGGCCGCTGCAAAGCCGCAAGCGCGCGTAATGCCATCCCCGTCATCCTGAGGTGCCGGAGCGTAGCGGAGGCCTCGAAGGATGTACGACCCACATGCATCGGGGCCGTCGCCCTTCGAGGGCCGCATCGCGGCCACCTCAGGGTGACGGATCACATGAACGAGCCCTGCACCTGGTGCCGTTGCATCCCGCCGAAACATCGGTCTAATGCTCCGATGATATGCCTCGCGCCAATTCCAGCGCGCGGGAAACAACAAGAGCGAGGGAGCAACGCCGCGATGGAAAAAGGCATTTTTGCGGGCCTGAAGGTTCTGGATTGCGCGAGCTTCATCGCAGCGCCCGCGGCCGCGACCGTGCTGTCGGATTTCGGCGCCGAGGTCGTCAAGATCGAGCCGCCCGGCACGGGGGACCCCTATCGCAATCTGCCGAACCTGCCCGGCTATCCGACCGGCGAACACAATTTCGCGTGGCTGTTGGAGGCCCGCAACAAGAAGAGCATCGCGCTGGACCTGTCCAGGCCCGAAGCGCAGGCCGTTCTCTACAAGCTGGTGGAAGAGGCCGACGTCTTCATCACCAACATGCCGCCGCCGGTGCGCGCCAAGCTCGGCATCACCTATGACCACCTCGCCCATCTCAACGACCGGCTGATCTACGCCTCCTTCACCGGCTATGGCGAGAAGGGCGAGGAGGCCAACAAGCCCGGCTTCGACAGCAACGCCTATTGGGCGCGCTCCGGCCTGATGGACCTCGTCCGCGCCGACACCGACACGACGCCGGCCCGCTCGGTCGCCGGCATGGGCGACCACCCCTGTGCGATGGCGTTCTACGGCGCGATCGTCACCGCGCTCTATCAGCGCGAAAAGACCGGCAAGGGCTCGCATGTCGCCTCCAATCTGATGGCGAACGGGGTGTGGGCGGCGAGCGTGCTGGCGCAGGCAAAACTGTGTGGCGCCAAGTTCGGCGAACGGCGGCCGCGCGAGCGGGCGCTGAACGCGGTCGCCAACCACTATCAGTGCAAGGATGGGCGCTGGCTGATCCTGTCGCTGCTGAATGAGGAGCGGCAGTGGCCGACGCTGGCACGCTGCCTGGGCTGCGAGGATTTGATCGACGATCCCCGCTTCGCCACCAAGGCCGACCGTCACGCCCGCTCGGTCGAGCTGATCAGGATTCTGGACGACACGTTCGCGACCAGGGACCTCGCCGACTGGCGCAAGATTCTCGACGGCAACGGCCTCGTGTTCGGCGTCGTCGCCATTCTCGACGACATCCCGAACGACAAGCAGATGCTCGACAACGAGGTACTGGTCCCGTTCGAGAATGACACCATGCTCACCATCTCCAGCCCGATCTGGATCGACGGCGCCAAAAAGGTCCAGCCGCGCAAGCCGCCCGGCGTCGGCGAGCACAGTGACGAGATTTTGCGTGGCGCGGGATACAACGAGGCGGCGATCAAGCAGCTAAGGTCGTCGGGAGCTGTGGGGTAGCCCCGCGTTCCTCACGCTCCGTCATTGCGCGCATAGCAAAGCAATCCAGAGTGTCTCCACGGATGCATTGCTGGATTGCTTCGCTACGCTCGCAATGACGATGCCGGGCGATCTCGCTATAAAGCTCACAACAAAGCCACGCCGTGAGGTCCCATGCCCAGCTACCGCCTGCACTACTTCCCGGAATCCGGCAACAGCTACAAACTGGCGCTGATGCTGACGCTTTGCGGCGAGAGGTTCGAGCCGGTGTGGACCGATTTCGGCGGCGGCGTCACGCGCACGGCGGAGTGGCGCAAGGCCGTCAACGAGATGGGCGAAATTCCCGTGCTCGAGGTCGACGGCGTGAAGATGACGCAGACTGCGCCCCTCCTGCTCAAGCTCGCCGAGCAATATGGCCGTTTCGGCGCCGAGACAGAGGAAGAAAAGTTCGAGCTGCTGCGCTGGCTGTTCTGGGACAACCACAAGCTCACCGGCTACATGGCGACCTATCGCTTCATGCGGGCCTTCACGCAAAACAACGATCCGCAGGTGCTGAAGCATTTTCGCCGGCGGCTGGAGGACTTCCTCGGCATTCTCGACGGACACCTGCAGCACAACGCTTTTGCGATCGGCACCCGGCCGACGGTCGCCGACATCTCGATGATGGCCTATCTGCACTATCCGAGCGACGAGCACGGCTTCGATTTCAGGGCAAGCCATCACGCCATCCACGCCTGGCTCGGCCGCATGGCCGCGCTGCCCGGCTGGAAGTCGGCCTATGAGCTGCTGCCCGGGCAGCGGATGACGAACTACGCGAAGTGAGCGCGCCGGCTACTTCAGCGACAGCCAGCCGAGCGTGAACAGGATGCCGCCGATGATGACCGCCACCGCGATAGCCCAGGTGCTGACACGGATGCTGCCGGTGACCTGCTTGGCTTCCTCATTGCGCGCGATCTCGCGATTGCGCTCCTTGTTGGCTTCGCTCGTGTCCGTCATTGGTCATCCAAAATCGGCTGGAGGTGGCCTAACGCGTCTTGATGAAGCACATGCCGATGCGGCTCGATGCCGAAGCAGCCTGACAGGTGAGACCTTTAGCACAGGTCCATGACGTAAAACTCTCATCCCGCGTTCCCGATCCCGCATTTTGCAGGGAACAATGCGCGCCCCAGCCATCCTGATACTCGGTGCCGGCCAGCTCTTGGGCGCCGCGGGTTTGCGGTCGGCTGGCAAATCCGCGTGAGAAATCAGGGCGTTTGCCCGCGGCAAACGCGGTCAGGATGTCGCGGCGGCGAAGCTGGTCGCCGAGAAAATGCGGCGAGGCCGGCACGATGCTGGAATTCGACGGCTTGTCCGCGAGCCAGTCGACACCCGGGAAATGGAAGCCGCCAATGCCGCGGGTCTGGTGGCAGCCGGCGCAGGTGACGTCGTTGAGACGGCGCTGGAAGCCCGCGACCGAGCGGATGTTCTGCAGGTCGATGCCACGCGCCGCCGCCTGCTTCAGCGCGCCGACCACGTCGTTGCCGGTGAAGACGGGATCGCTCTTGCCCTCCCCTCTTCCTTCTCCTTGCATCATGCCGAACTCCGGCTGCAGCTCGGAGGCATCGAGGCCGGCCGGTGTCGGCACCACCGCGGCCCTGGCCAAAAATTTCTCCGGGATCAGCACCGTGCCGCGATCGAATTCGCGAAGATTGTCCGGCGCAAGCAGCCAGTCTTTGAACTCGTGCCGGAGCGCTCCGTCGGCAAAGATGCGGTCGCGATCGATCTGGTTCTCCAGCGGCGCTTCCTCGAAGGTCTTCGTCGCGGCGTCGTACTTGAACACCTTGAGGAGATAGTCGGAGCGGAAATCGTGCAGCGCCGATTTCGGCGCGACGGAGAGCTGGATGTTGGTCTCGATGCGATCGAGCATCGCGTCGTATGGGGAGAAGCCGCCGATCAGTCCCTGCCAGTCGCCATTCTCGAGCCAGCGCCGCGCGATTTCGGCGCAGGTGACCGGCTTGCCGTTCGCGTCCACCTGACGCGCATCCCGCGCCTTCATCACCAGATTGAACGTCATCGGCAGGCGCGTCGCGGATGTGCCGCCGTCGGGCCTGGTCTCGAACCGCGCGAGACGGTAGATCAGCCGGATCTCGCCGCAGGACTCCTCGGAGACATAGGCACGGTCCATGCGGTTGACGATGCCGGCCAGCACGAAACGGGTGTCGCGGGATTTCAGATTGGCCCGATCGAACAATTGCGCGTCGAAGCCTTCACCGACGCCTATGGTCTCGGTCGGATATGTCGCCCTGTACTGGGAGATGTAGCGATCGAACTCCGCGTCGATCGCAGGCGGAATGGGCGCAAGCTGCGGCAGCGACGAGAACAGCAGGTCGGTCGTCAGCGGAAGGTCCGCGGTCCGTTCCGGCCGCAACAGGCGCGAAATCGTGAGGACATCGCTCTGATCGAGCTTGCGCAGCAGATCGGGATCGGTGATCGCCGTACCGCGCGTCAGCGGCGTGGTCTCCGCTGCGACGAGCGAAACGGCGCCCCCCAACAAGACGACGGCAGCAACGAGAATTCGCAACACGCGGCTCATGTCTCAGGTAACACCGCACGGGGACGCCTATTCAAGCAAAAAGGCGCTTCACACGGTGGTGAAGCGCCTCTTCGAAAGTCGTATACGAGCCGCTTAGCGCGCGACGATCAAGCCCTTGCTGGTGACGACCACCCAGCGGCCGTCCTGGCGGCGGATCGCATCGACGCGGCCGACGCCGGGGATGGGATCGCCGGGATAGACCTCGTAGAGGCCGTCGCGGCCCTCGATCAGTGCGCCGCCATTGGCGGCATTGCGCAGCCGCCAGCCTTCGATCGTCGGCAGGCGGCCGACGTCCGTCTTGGGCGCGGCGGGCACCGGTGCCGGCGCGGCCGCAGCGGTCGCAACCAGGGTCGGCGCGATCGAGCCGGTGGTCTCCTTGGAGGGCGCGGCGGCCGCCTGCGCGGGGGCGGCGGGCGGTGTGGCGCGGAGCTTGTCCACGGTCTCGGACAGCTTTGCGATCTTGGCCATCGGCTCGGCCTGCGCCTTCTCGAGCTTGTCGAGGCGGTCGTTGGTCCGGTTGAACTGACCGAGGCCGGTCTTGGAGGTGTGCTCGACGTTGGCCTTGAGCGCGACGACGTCGGCATCGATCCGGGCAACCGAGGATTCCAGTGCGCTGGTATCGGCGACCTGTGCCGGCGCGGGGGTTGCGAAATGCATCATGCCGGCGGTCGCAAGCGCGCCGCTGATGGCGCCGACGCTCGCCGCAATCGCCACCACCGCAGCCATCGCCGACAGGCGGCGCTTGCCGCCGGTCTCGCGCGGCTCGTCCGCCTTCACATGCGGGGCAAACTCTTCACGGTCCCAGGAGCGCTCTGACGGTGCCATGACGATGAGCTTGCCGGGCTTCGGCTCGGACTTGGCCTCGGCCTTCGGCGCCTCGATCCTCGATGCCTCGATTTTTGGCGGCTCAACCTTGGGGGCTTCCGCCTTGACCGGATCGGGCTTGGGCGGCGCCTCGTGGTCGGGGGCAATCGAGGGGGCTTCGATCCCGGCAGCCTCGACGGCCTGCGGCGCGGTCGCTGCGGCTTCGACGACGCTCGTCTGTTCACCGGTCACTTGGGCAGCCTGCTCAGCCATTGGTTCGCTCACAGTTCAAATACTCCACTCTGGATTGACCTTTTGGTAACTTTCATTGCTTGCGAAATCCTTACTTCGGGACCCGCTTACCGAAATTTTAGGGAGTCATCCGGGGCCGAATTTGGCCGGGAAGGTGGAACCGGTGTGGCGGGTGTGAAACAATTTGTAACCGGGCGAAGATGAACGGCCGCGCAACGGACGACACAAGGCGCAAGTCCCAACCCGTCATCCTGAGAGAGCGGAGTGCGCGGCACTCGCCGCGCACATCACAGTCCATCACATCACGACCGGCGCGTCCGGCAGCTCGTTGCTCTGCGGGCCCTGCGGCGGAAAGTGCTTTGCCAGCTCCCGCGACACCGCGGCGATGCCGCCGATCACGCCGCGCTCGAACTGGCTAGAAGCGAACTCGGCCTCCATCGCGCGGCAGATGCTTTCCCAGCCCTCGTCGTTCACCTTCGCGTGGATGCCGCGATCGGCGACGATTTCGACGTCGCGATCGGCGAGCAGCAGATAGATCAGGACGCCGTTGTTGTGCGCGGTGTCCCAGATCCGCAGGTGCGAAAACACGTCGAGCGCGCGCTCACGCGCAGGCTGGTTGCGAAACAGGGGACGGCCGTCGAGCGCGCCTTCGACGACGAAGCGGACCTGGCCGGAATGGGTGGTCTCACCCTGCTTGATGGCCTGCTCGATACGGGCGAGCACGGCTTGCGGAAAGATCTGCTTCGCCCGCCAATGATGCTGCACCAGATGTCTGGCAATGCGCTTGATGCTCATGACCGCTACCAGCTCCCCGAGGCGCCGCCGCCGCCAAAACTGCCGCCCCCGCCGCTGAAGCCGCCGCTGTCGCTGCTCGACGATCCGCTGCTCCAGCCGCCGGAAGAGCCGCTCGACCACGAGCCGCCGCGTGAGCGGCCCGTGCCTGGCCCCATCGCCGAAAACAGATCGGCGATAAATCCGATGATGAAGCCGACGACACCGAGCGCCATGGCGAGCGCGAAAGAGCCGAGAATGAGCCAGGTCAGCGCCGCGATGATGCCGCCGGTCGCCATTGATCCGACCAGCCGCCCCAGCATGGCCCGGAAGAATCCGCCGACCCCGATCGAGGCGAACAGCGTCACGATGAACAACGGGGCGAGATCGTCCAAATTATGGGCGAAGTTGACGCTGCGCGAGGGTGACGGCAGCGGCTCGCCGTCGATCACGCGGATCATGCGATCGACGCCGTCGGAAATGCCGCCGGCGAAATCGCCGGTCCGGAATTTGGGCGTGATGATCTCGTCGATGATCCGCCGCGACGTGACGTCGGTGAGCACGCCTTCGAGGCCGTAACCGACCTCGATGCGCAAATGCCGGTCGTTCTTGGCGACGACGAGGATCGCGCCGTCGTCGATCTTCTTGCGGCCGATCTTCCAGGCCTCCGCGACGCGGATCGAGAACTGCTCGATCGTCTCCGGCTGTGTCGTCGGCACGATCAGGACGGCGACCTGGCTGCCCTTGCGCGCTTCGAAGTCACGCAGTTTTTGCGACAGCGTGGCGATGTCGCCGCTGGACAGCGTGCCGGTCTGGTCGACCACGCGGCCGGTGAGCTGGGGGACTGCGACGTCGGCTGCGGCGGGGACTGCAAAGGCGAGGAAGAGCGCGACAGCGAGGACGCTGGAAGCGACGACCGAATATGCCCGCCACAACCTCGCTGTCATCGCCCGGCTTGACCGGGCGACCCAGTATTCCAGAGACGCCAGCGGGCTACCGAGAAGCCGCAGCGTACTGGATTCCCCGCCTTCGCGGGGAATGACAGCGGAGTGTGGGGTGCGCATCGGAGCCGAACGCGCTTACTTCGACGGCGCAGGGGCCGGATTGAAATCGACCTTCGGCGCTGTCGAAATCTCCTTCTCGTTCTCGACCGAGAAATTCGGCTTCTCCTTGTAACCGAACATCATCGCGGTGAGATTGCTCGGGAACGAGCGGATGGTGACGTTGTACTCCTGCACGGCCTTGATGTAGCGGTTGCGCGCCACCGTGATGCGGTTCTCGGTGCCTTCAAGCTGCGACATCAGATCCTTGAACAAGGCATCGGACTTGAGCTGCGGATAGTTTTCGGTGACCACAAGAAGCCGCGACAGCGCGCTGGAGAGCTCGCCCTGGGCCGCCTGGAATTTCTGGAAGGCGGCGGGATCGTTCAGCACCTCCGGCGTCGCCTGGATGCTGCCGACCTTGGCGCGGGCGTTGGTGACGCCGAGCAGGACGTCCTTCTCCTGCTGCGCAAAGCCCTTCACCGAGTTGACGAGGTTGGGCACGAGATCGGCGCGGCGCTGATACTGGTTCACGACCTCGGACCAGTTGGCCTTGATCTGCTCGTCCTCGCTCTGGATCGCGTTGTAGCCGCAATTGGTGAGGCTCAGCGAGGCCAGCGCGGCCAGCACGGTGAGGATCTTGCGCATCAAATTTCTCCCGGTGGAATCTGGCGCAAACTACCAGATTGAGTGCGCAAGACGCCAGACGTCTTACGCGGGGGCGCGAAAAGCAGCCGACTGACGCAAGCCTCTTGCCTATCCCCGGCCGACATAGTCAACTCTGCGAAACAATAAGATCAAACTGGAACGCCAAGGGGAACGCGATGTCCTCGTTCGAAACCATCCTGGTGGAGCGGCCGGAGCCGGCGATTACGAGGATCGTGATGAACCGGCCCGACGCGCGCAATGCGCAGAACCTGCAAATGACCTACGACCTCAATGCCGCGTTCGATGCGGCCGTGCTGGACGATGCGGTCAAGGTCATCATCCTCGCCGGCAACGGGCCGCACTTCTCCTCCGGCCACGATCTTCGCCCCGGCGCTAAGAATGCCGCAGGCGTCGATTTTCCGCCGATCGGAAATTGGGGCGGCTTTGCCGAGCCCAACGCCCACGGCCGCTTCGCGCGCGAGCAGGAAATTTATCTCCAGATCACGCGGCGCTGGCGCAACCTCGCCAAGCCCACCATCGCCGAGGTGCACGGCAAATGCATCGCCGGCGGGCTGATGCTGGCCTGGGCCTGCGACCTCATCATTGCCAGCGACGATGCGCAGTTCTGCGATCCCGTGGTGACGATGGGCGTCTGCGGCGTCGAATGGTTCGTGCATCCCTGGGAGCTCGGCCCACGCAAGGCCAAGGAGTTCCTGTTCACCGCCGACAGCTGGAGCGCGCAGGAGGCGCATCAGCTCGGCATGGTCAACCGGGTCGTGCCGCGCGCGGAACTCTCGTCCTCGGTGATGGAGCTGGCGCGCAGGATCGCGGCAAAGCCGTCCTTCGCGTTGAAGCTGACTAAGGAGGCGGTGAACCGCTCGATCGATGTGATGGGGCAGCCCGCCGCGATCGACCAGGCCTTTGCGCTGCATCAGCTCTGTCACGCCCACAATCTTCAGGAGTTCGGCATGATCGTCGATCCATCCGGACTGCATCCCTCCGTGCGGAAGCCACCGGCGGCCGCGGAGTAAAAGCATGGACCTCAATCTCAGCGACGAGCAACGCCTGCTGCGCGAGAGCGTGGAACGCTTCGTGGCCGGAAGCTATGATGCCGATCATCGCCGCAAGATGGCGAACGATCCGCTCGGCTTCAGCCCTGCGGTATGGAAGCAGTTCGCCGAGCTCGGCTGGCTGGCGCTGCCGGTTGCGGAAGAGTTCGGCGGGCTCGGCGGCGGCGCGGTCGAGGTCGGCATTTTGATGGAAGCCTTCGGCCGCGGGCTGGTGTCGGAGCCCTATGTCGCGACGGTCGTGCTCGGCGCTGCCCTGATCGAGAAGTGCGGCGGCGCGGCGCAGAAAGAGGCGATCCTGCCGAAGGTCACTGACGGATCTTTGAAACTCGCGTTCGCGCATTCCGAGCGCGCGGCGCGGTTCGATCTCGCCGAGGTCGCGACCACCGCCCACAAGACGGCGCAGGGCTGGCGTCTTTCCGGCAGCAAGATCGCGGTGCTCGACGGCCATGCCGCCGACGAGATCATCGTCTCCGCGCATGTCCATGACCACCAGGGACCCTCGGGGCGGATCGGCCTGTTCCTGGTCGCAGCGAAGACGCCGAGCGTTGCCATCAGCGACTATGAACGCCTCGGCGGCGGACGGGCCTGCAATATTGAACTATCAGGCGTAGAGCTGCCGGAGGATGCCCTGCTCGGTGATGGCAGCGACGCGCTGCCCGCGATCGAATGGGCCGTCGATCGCGCCATGGCTGCGCTCGGTGCGGAAGCCGTCGGCATCATGCAGACGCTGCTCGACACCACGCTGGACTACACCAAGATCCGAAAGCAATTCGGCCGACCGCTCTCGGCGAACCAGGTGATCCGCCACCGCCTTGCCGACATGGCGATGCAGGTGGATGAATCACGCTCGATGGCGCTGCGCGCCGCGCTGAAGGCGGATGCCGCCCCTGTCGAGCGCGCACGGGCCGCGTCGGGCGCCAAGGCGAAGATCGGCAAATGCGCGCGCTTCGTCGGCGAGCAGTCGATCCAGCTTCATGGCGGCATGGGCGTCACCGAGGAGCTCGAGGTCGGCGCCTATTTCAAGCGCCTCGTTGCCTTCGACACGCTGTTCGGCGGCAGCGCGCATCATTATGGCCGCCACGCCCGGCTTGGCCGCACCGCCGTTTCAGCCTGAGGGGAGCGCATCATGGACCTGTCGTTCAACACTGAGGAGCGCGCCTTCCAGGATGAGGTGCGCGGCTTCATTGCGAAAAATCTCACCGAGGAGATGAAGCGCGCGACCGCGCTGACGCCGTCCGTTTTCTCCGACCCCGACATCGGCATGGCCTGGCAGCGCGCGCTGCACCGGCAGGGTTGGGGCGCGCCGGGCTGGCCGGTCGAGCATGGCGGCCCGGACTGGACGCCGGCGCAGCGCTGGATCTTCGAGACCGAAAGCGCGCGGGCCGGCGTGCCCAACGTCAACGTGATGGGCGTCAAGATGGTCGGGCCCGTCATCATCGGCTTCGGCTCGCCCGAGCAGAAGAATTTTTATTTGCCGCGGATTCTCTCCGGCGAGGACTATTGGTGCCAGGGTTATTCCGAACCGGGCTCCGGCTCCGACCTTTCATCACTCAAGACGCGCGCCGTGCGCGACGGTGACGACTACGTCATCAATGGCACCAAGATCTGGACCACGCATGCCCACCACGCCAACCGCATGTTCGCGCTGGTGCGCACCAGCGACGGGCCGCGGCAGCAGGACGGCATCAGCTTCATCCTGATCGACATGAAGACGCCGGGGATCACCACGCGCCCCATCCTCACCATCGGCGGCGACCACGAGGTCAACCAGGTGTTCTTCGACGACGTCCGCGTGCCCGTCGCCAACCGCGTCGGCGAGGAAGGCAAGGGCTGGACCTACGGCAAATATCTGCTCGAGTTCGAGCGCGGCTCCGGCATTGCGTCCGCAAAGCTGCGCGAGGGATTGAAGGCGATCGCGGAACTCGCCGAGTCGGACCTGACGGGGCGCGCGATCGACAGCCCCGACATCGCGACGCGCATCTCCGAGGTCGAGGTCGATATCGACGCGCTGGAGATGACCGAGCTGCGCGTGCTCTCGGCGCTGCAGACCGGGCAGAATCCCGGCGCGGTGTCGTCGATCCTGAAGCTGCGCAACAGCGAGATCCGGCAGGCCGTGACGCGGCTGGGTGTCGACGTGATCGGCCACGATGCTCTCGCGGTCGAACCGATGCGTCCGCTCTACAAGCTCAACCACGAGCCAGCGTTGCCTGAGGACATGCTGACGGTGGTGCCGGAATATCTCAACGGGCGCGCCTACACGATCTTCGGCGGCACGTCGGAGATCCAGCGCGATATCATCGCGAAGATGATGCTGGGGATTTAGCTCTCTCATCCGTCATTGCGAGGAGCCCTTGCGACGAAGCAATCCAGTATCTTTCCGCGGAGAGAATCTGGATTGCTTCGCTGCACTCGCAATGACGGTGTCTCTGAAGCTCAGCCCGCCACCTTCGCCTCCCTGATCGCCTGCCAGATCTTCTGCGGCGTCAGGGGCGTGTTGAGCTGGGTGATGCCGAGCTCGGCGAGCGCGTCCATCACGCCGTTGGTGACGCAGGGCGGGCCGCCGATCGCGCCGGACTCGCCGCAACCCTTGGCGCCGAGCGGATTGGTGCGGCATGGCGCGGAATCGTCCAGCGTCACCACGATCGGCGGCACGTCGTCGGCGCGCGGGATGCAGTAGTCCTGGTAGCTGGCGGTGAGGAGCTGGCCATCGGCATCGTACGAGACGCCTTCGTACAGCGCCTGGCCGATACCCTGCGCGACCCCGCCATGGATCTGGCCGGTGACCAGCATCGGGTTCACGGCAACGCCGACGTCATCGACGGTGGTGTAGCGCACGACCTTGGAGACACCGGTCTCCGGGTCGATCTCGACCTCGCAGATATGGGTGCCGTTCGGCCAGCTCGGACCATCGACCTCGCCTTCGGAATCGACACTGAGCTTGGCGCCGCTCTCCTTCTCGGCGAGATCGAACAGGCTGATGCGGCGGTCGGTGCCGACCACGGTGAGCATGCCGCCCTGATATTCGATGTCCTCGACCGAGGTCTCCAGCACGTTCGCGGCCTTCTCGCGCGCCTTCTGGATCAGATCGTTGGAGGAGACCGCGACCGCCGTGCCGCCGACGAACAGCGAGCGCGAGCCGACGCTGCCGAAGCCCATGGCGAGATCGGTGTCGCCCTGCACGACGTCGATCTTGTCCATGGCGATGCCGAGCGTGTCGGAGATCATCTGGGTGTAGGTGGTCTGCAAGCCCTGCCCCATCGCCATGGTGCCGGAATGCAGCACGACGCGGCCCTGCGACGTCGCGTGCAGGCTGACCTTCTCGGTGTGGGCGCGGCCGCCGGTCCATTCGATGTAGGATGTGAGACCGCGGCCGTAGAGCAGGCCCTTCTTCTTCGCGGCCTTCTTGCGCGCGGCAAAGCCGTCCCAGTCCGCCAACTTCACCGCGCGGTCGAGCATGTGGGCGAAGGCGCCGGAATCGTAAACCTGTCCGGCGGCGTTGGTGTAGGGCAGCTGCGCCGGCTTGATGTAATTGGCTTTGCGGATCGCACGCGGATCCATGCCGATCTTTCGCGCGGCAGCGTCGAACAGGCGCTCGACGATGAAGACGGCCTCGGGGCGGCCCGCGCCGCGATAGGCGCCGACCGGCGCGGTGTGCGTCATCACCGACTGCACCTCGAAATGCACCAGCGGCAGATCGTAGACGCCGGTCTGCACGAACGGTCCCAGCACCAGCGGGATGATATTGGCCGCGCCCGAGGAATAGGCGCCGGTGCAGCCGATCGACTTGACGCGATAGGCCAGCACCTTGCCCTTCTCGTCCAGCGCGAAAGACGCGGTCGAGGTGAGATCGCGGCCGTGGGTGCCGCCGACGAATTCGTCGGTGCGGTCGCCGCGCCAGCGGATCTTCTTGTTCAGCTTGGTTGCCGCGTAAGCGACGATGCCGTCTTCCGGATAGAGATTGGTCTTCTGGCCGAAGCCGCCGCCGATGTCACCGACCAGCACACGCACACTGTCCTTCGGACGCTTGAGCACGGCTTCCGCGAGCACGTCGCGGGTCGAGGCCGGGGTCTGCGACTGCACGTGCAGGAGAAGACGACCGGTCTTCTTGTCGATCTCGGCAATGGTCGAGCGCGGCTCCATCGCAGAGGGCACGAGGCGCTGGCTGACGATGTCGAGATCGACCGTGTGCGCGGCCCTGGCAAACGCCTCGTCCACCTTGGCGGCATCGCCGTAAGCCATCGCACCGACGATGTTGTCGGGCGCCTCGGGCCACACCACGGGCGCGCCCGGCTTGACGGCTTCGACCGGATCGACCACCGCCGGCTGCACGTCGTATTCGACCACGATGGCCTCGGCCGCGCTCTGCGCCTCGCTGCGCGAGGCGGCGACCACGGCGGCGACCGCTTCGCCGGCATAGCGCACGATGTCATGGGCGAGCAGGCGGCGCGGCGGCACCGTCATCGGCTTGCCGTCGGGGCGCTTGAAGATGCTCAAGGTCGGGATGCTGCCGATATCGTCCTTGACGAGGTCCGCGCCGGTGTAGATCGCGGTGACACCGGGCATCGACGCCGCAGCGCTGGTGTCGATCGAAACGATCTTGGCGTGGGCGTGCGGCGAGCGCAGCACATGCAACCACAGCGCGCCCTCCTCCGGCTTGTCGTCGATGAACTGCCCCTTCCCGGTGAGCAGCCGCTGGTCTTCCAAACGCTTGACGGGCTGGCCCGCTCCGAAACGCAAATTGCCGGGAAGAATGTTCATTCCGTGGGGTCCTCTAAGCCTCAAAGTGCGGCCGCCTTTTAGCGGATCGAGGCATGCGAGGCCAGCCGCGGATTTGGGCGGTATATCCACGATTTCGGCATGCCGTCCCGTTAATCCGCGATTCCGTAGGGTGGGCAAAGGCGCGCTTGCGCCGTGCCCACCATCGCTCAACGGACGCGATCAGGATGGTGGGCACGCTCTCGCTTTGCCCACCCTACGGCACTGATCGTGTCGAGGATGATCGCTCGCTAATCCAGCTCCCGCAGCGCCGCTTCCACGACCTTGCGCGCATCGGCCGTCAGCGGGGCCTGCGGCGGGACGGGGTCGCCGACATCGTAGCCCTGGATCGCCAGCCCCGCCTTGATGCAGGCGGCGAGGTTGAAGCGAGCGAAGGCCTCGTTGATCCGCCACAGCCGGCGCTGGAGCACTATGGCCTCGTCCCAGCGGCCGGCTTTGCAGAGATCGTAGAGCGCGACGCTCTGGCGCGGGATGATGCAGGCAGGTCCCGCCATCCAGCCGAGCCCGCCGATCAGCATCACCGCCGCCGGGATATGGGCGGAGGCCGAGAACACGCGCAGAGCGTCGCCGCAGCGGTTCATGATCGAGAGCAGCCGGCCGGTATTGGTCGAGGCGTCCTTGATGTAACCGATGCGCGGATGCTCGGCGAGGCGTGCGATGGTGTCGAGGGTCAGATCGGAACGCTGGAATTGCGGATTGGTGTAGATGACGACGGGAATGTCCACGGCGTCGGCGATGCTGCGGAAGTAGGATTCGACCTGGGCGTCAGCGAGCGGGAAATAAGCCTCCAAGATCGCCAGAATGCCGTCGGCACCACACTTCTGATAGGCCCTCGCCTGCGCCACCGCGTCCGCCGTCGAGGTGGAGGCAACGCCGGCCACGACCGGCACGCGACCCTTCGCGGCCTCGATCGTGGCCTGCACGACCGCGGCGCGCTGCGCAGCATTGAGATAGGCGAACTCGCCGGTCGAACCCAGCGGCGTCAGGCCGTGCACGCCGGCGCCGATCAGATCGTCACAAAGCTTTGCAAGCACGTTCGTGCGCACCGCGCCGTCGGCATCGACGGGCGAGACGAGATAGGGGAAGACGCCGTGGAAGTCGGTCATGTCAGGTGTGCCCCGGAAAACTGGCGAGCGCCTGACAGGTCTTAGCAATGCCTGCGCCGGCGATCAAACCTTGAGCAGCCGCACCCGCGTGCCCCAGGGATCCAGGGCCTCCACGCCGTTGTCGATCACCGTGACTTTCGCGCCGCCCTTGCGCAGGCGCTCTTCCTGCGCGGCGAGCAGTTCCGGCTTCGCCATGACCAGCGAGAACCAGGCGAGGCCTGTCGTCTGATCGTCGCGCTGGCCGGCGCCCTGGCTCTGCCAGACGTTCATGCCGAGGTGATGGTGATAGCGCCCCGACGACAGGAACGCAGCGCCATTGCGGCTGCGGGTCGGGTCGAGGCCGATCGTGCCGTGGTAAAAACTCTGCGCCTGCGCGAGATCGCCGACGCGCAGATGCATGTGGCCGACGCGCAGACCGTCCGGCGCCTTGGCATAATCGGCCACGCGCGTGTTGGTCAGCGACAGCAGGTCGGGGATGTTGAGCTCGTCGGTCGCCATCTTCACGCTGCCCTCGCTCCACTGCCATTGCGAGGGATCGCGGTCGGCATAGACCTCGATGCCGTTGTCTTCGGGGTCGTCGAGATAGACGGATTCGCTGACGAGATGATCGGCGAAGCCCGACAGCTTCACGCGATGCGAGGCCGCGTGCACCAGCCAGCGCGCGAGGTCCTTGCGCGTCGGCATCAGGAAGGCGGTGTGGTAGAGCCCGGCAGCGTTGCGCGGCTCGATGGCGGCATCGGGACGGGCTTCCAGCACCAGCAGCGCGATGCCTGAGGTGCCGAGCCTGGCGGCCGTCGGCGAGCGCTCCATCACGGTGAGGCCGATCACGTCGCGGTAGTAGTCGGACACCTTGTCGAGATTCTTCACCCGCAGCGTCACCATGCCGACCCGCATCGGCGTGCGGCTGGCATAGGTCGGCCCGCCGCCTTGCGGCGTGCCCTCGGCACGCGCGGCAGCGGCGGCGGCCATGGCGAGCGAGGTCGCTCCGGCGAGTTGGAGCAGGGTCCGGCGGGTGAGGTCGATGGTCATCGGTCGGGGCTCGCTAGAAACGTTTGGGACCGTAAGGCGCAATTTGGGGATTGCTACACGTTCCCGTGAGGGGCTCCCAATCACATGTTCGTCGGGCCGTGGTCCTCCGGCGGACTGGCCACCCGGCCAGTTTCACAATTGTCCGGGACATCCCAGATTGTGGATAGCTTAAGGAGCCTTCCATGACCGACTTCACTCCTCTCACCTCATTGTCGTCCGCGCTCGCGGATGTCGTGGCGCGCATCGCGCCGTCCGTCGTCTCCGTGCACTCGCATCGCTCCCGTGCCACCGGCTTCGTCTGGAAACCCGGCCTGATCGTCACCGCCGACGAGGCGCTGGCCGACGAGGGTGACGTCGAGATCAGCCTGCCCGACGGCAGCCGAGCGACCGCCACCATCGCCGGCCGCGACCATACGACCGACATCGCGCTGCTGCGCACGGATGCCGGTCTCGCGCCGGTCAAGCTGGCCGCGACCGTCCCCGCCCTCGGCACCTTGTCGGTCGTCGTCGCCACCGATCGCGACGTGCCGAGCGCGGCGCTCGGCATGGTGTCGGTATCAGGCAACAGCTGGCGTTCCTTGCGCGGCGGCGACATCGACGCGCGGATCGAGCTCGACGTTCGGCTGCGCTTCAGCCAGCAGGGCGGCCTCGCGCTCGATGCATCGGGCGACGCCTTCGGCATGGCCGTGCTCGGCCCGCGGCGCGTGCTGGTGATCCCGACGGCGACGATCGAGCGCGTCGCGGCGCAGCTGGAGACGCGCGGCCGCATCGCCCGCGGCTATCTCGGCCTCGGGCTCCAGCCGGTGCGGCTCGACGACGGCGTCGGCGCGATGGTGATGAATGTCGACAAGGCCGGCCCCTCGGCCGCGGCCGGCATCCGCCAGGGCGACGTGATCGTGGCGGTCAACGACCAGAAACTGTCAGGCGTACGCGCGCTGTCGCGGACGCTGGGGCCGGCGAGCGTCGGCGCGGTGGTCGAGGTCGCGGCGCGCCGTGGCGGCGAGCCTGTCAGCTTCAAGGTCACGGTCGGCGAGAGGCCGGAGGCGTGAGCGAGGACAACGCGCCCGAGGTCGTGCTCGCCCTGGAGATCGACGATCCCGCGCTGGCCGACCGCCTCGCGACGCTGCTCGGCAGTGTCGCGGGGCTTCGCCTCGCCACACCCGGCGAGACCGCCACGGCGACGATCATCGCCCGCGATCCGCGCGCCAGACCTGAAGACATCGCGCTGACGCAGCGCGAGCTCGACGTGCTGGCGCTGATGGCCGAGGGCGCCTCCAACAAGATGATCGCGCGCCAGCTCGGCATCTCCGTGCACACCGTGAAATTCCACGTCGGCTCGCTGCTCGACAAGCTGGATGCCACCGGCCGCACCGATGCGGTCGCGCATGCCGCGCGCCGCGGCGTCATCGAGCTATGAGGTCGCCGGAAAACTGAGCCGGACCGTAAGGCCCGGCGCATTGTCGTGCAGCGCGATCCCGGCGCCATGGAGGCCGGCAACGGCCGCGACCAGACTCAAGCCCAGGCCGTTGCCCGGGGTATAGCGGCTCTGTTCGAGCCGGTAGAATCGTTTGAAAACGTGGTCGCGCTGGTCGGCTGGAATGCCGGCGCCGTCGTCGGCGATCTCGATCACCGGGCCGCTATCGGTGCTGCGGCAGGTCACCGTCACCTGCCCGCCGGCGCGGCCGTGCTTGATTGCGTTGTCGACGAGATTGGCGATGGCATCGAACAGCAGGTCGCGATCCCCCGTGATCGCCACCTCGCGGTCGCCGGCAAGACTGAGCCGCGTCGCAACTTGCTCAGCCGCAGCGTCGTAGAGCTCGACGACTTCCTCCGCGATCTCGGCGAGGTCGAGCACGCGAAACGCGCTCCGCCGGGCGCGGGTCTCGATCTCCGAGATCCGCGTGATGGAGGCGAACATGCCGAGCACGGCGTCGAGATCGGCGATGGTGTCGCCGATCAGCCCGGCATCGGCCTCGCCGTTGCGCTCGTGGTGATAGGCCTTCTCCAGCCGGCCGCGCATGCGCGTCAGCGGGGTGCGCAGATCATGGGCGACATTGTCGCTGACCTGCTTGACCTCGCCCATCAGCGTCTCGATGCGGTCGAGCATCTGGTTGAGGTTCTCGGCCACGCGGTCCCATTCGTCATGGCTGCCGCGCAGGGGAATGCGCCGGTCGAGGCCGGAGAGCATGATGGCGCGGCTGGTGGCGTTGATCTCCTCGATCCGCCCGACCGTTCGCCGCGTCACCAGCACCGCCGCAAGCCCGGCCAGCACCAGCATCAGGACGGCAATCGCGGCCATCGCGAGCTCGATCATCGCGGTAAAACCGCTGTGATCGCCGGCATCGCCGACCCGGCTCTCCACATAGGCGATCGTGCCGAAATAGACATAGGCCATGATCGCCACGACGATCAGACCGAACGCCGCGATCGCGATCAGCGCCAGGCGGAAGGTCGAGGAGCGAAGCGTCTTAGCCAGGAGCACGGAGGCAATATCCGATGCCGCGGATGGTGTGGATCAGCGGATAGGCCTGGGCGTCGTCGACCTTGCGGCGGACGCGCCCGACATAGACGTCGATGATGTTGGTGGAGGGATCGAAATGCAGGTCCCAGACATGCTGGAGCAGCATCGCACGGGAGATGACCCGTCCCTCGTTGCGGGCGAGATATTCGAGCAGTTGAAACTCGCGCGGCAGCAAGGGAATTTTCCGGCCACGCCGGCTCGCATTGCGCGCGATCAGGTCGATGGCGAGATCGCCGACCCGCAGGATCGTTTCCTTGGCGACGGTCTCGCTGCGGCGGCCAAGTGCCTCCAGGCGTGCCAGCAGTTCGACGAAGGAGAACGGCTTGACGAGATAATCGTCGCCTCCGGCGCGCAGGCCGCGTACGCGGTCATCGACTTCGCCGAGCGCCGAGATGATCAGGAACGGCGCCGCGATGCCGTCGTCGCGCAACTGACGCATCACGGTGATGCCGTCGATGTCGGGCAGCATGCGGTCGATGGTGATGACGGCATAGTCGCGGGCGGCGCCGTGGCTCAGGGCCTCGCGCCCCGTCGCGGCGAGGTCGACCTCATAGCCTGAGGTAGTCAGTTCCTCGACGAGCTGGCCTGCGGTTTCCGGATCGTCCTCGACGACCAGGATGCGGCGGTGACCTCCGGTCATGCAAAACTCCGCGCGACAATCGCCACCAGACTATCCCGTTCCGGGGCGAGGCGGAACAGCCCGATGGCGATCGCGACAATGGTGCGGTACGGCGATGCGACTACCAGTAGTCTCCGCACACATTGACCCATTGCCATCCATAGGGCGTCAAGCTCCTGCGCCAGCAACCGTCGTCGTAATTGTTGTAATAATTGGCGTAGTAAGGCGCGCCGAAGACGGCGAAACGACGGAAATGATGGTGGTGGAAGCCGTGGTGGCCGTGCCAGCCTGCGCCGGCGAAGCGCGGCCCGATCGCCGCATGCGCGAAGCGCGCCCCGCCGAAGGCAGGTCCACCGACATGGGCGAAGCGCGCGCCGCCCATGCCACCGACATGCATTCCGCCTCCGCGCATCCCGCCACCGAAGCCGCCTGCATGCATGCCGCCGCCACCGAAATGCCCGCCACCGCCGAAATGTCCGCCGCCGCCGTGACCGCCACCGCCGCCGCCGCCGCCACGGGCGAGCACCGGTGAAGCGACCGCCATCACAGCGGCGATCGTCGCCGCGGTGAGGCCCTTGAGAAGCCTGTTGTTCATCGAAGCATCCTCCTTGCCGTGCGACGGTCTCCGCGCCGCACGAGGACGACCAGATGAGGAGAACGGGCTTTTTCCTTCAACTTACAAATGCGCCAGATTCTGACGCGGAAGTTAGGGAGGCGGAGCTCTATCGCTCCCTCGCCCCGTTCTTACGGGGAGAGGGTGGGGTGAGGGGCTGTGTCCGCGAAGACGATTTGAATTGGAGGCGGATGTCCAGCGCGCAATCATCCTACGCGCCGGATAGACTTCCATCTCAGCAACGTAGTGCCCTGCCCCTCACCCGGATCGCTGACGCGATCCGACCTCTCCCCGCAGAAGGGCGGGGAGAGGTTAAGACCTCACGCCCGCTTGCCGTTGTTCTTTTCGGCGGCACGGCGCAGCGCTTCGGCAAGCGCTCCGCCGCCGGACGATTCCTCCTTGCGCGGTGCCGAGGAGGTCATGCGGGCGGGGTTGCGCGCGCTGTTGTCGCGCTGCATGCCGGGGGCGTCCTTCTTGGCACCGACCTCGTCATCGAGGCGCAGCGTCAGCGAGATGCGCTTGCGGGCGACCTCGAAGTCCAGCACCTTCACCTTGACGATGTCGCCGGGCTTCACCACCTCGCGCGGATCCTTGATGTAGGTCCTGGACATCGCCGAAATGTGCACGAGGCCGTCCTGGTGCACGCCGATGTCGACGAAGGCGCCGAACGCGGCGACGTTGGTCACCGTGCCCTCGAGGATCATGCCCTTCTTGAGGTGCTTGATCTCCTCGACGCCTTCCATGAACACGGCGGCCTTGAACGCCGGGCGGGGATCGCGGCCGGGCTTTTCCAGCTCGCGCAGAATGTCGGTGACGGTCGGCAGACCGAACGTCTCGTCGACGAAATCTTTCGGCTTCAGCGTACGCACGATCTCGCTGCTGCCGATCAGCGCCTTGATGTCGCTCTTGGTGGCCGCGAGAATCCGGCGCACCACGGGATAGGCTTCCGGATGCACGCCGGAGGCATCGAGCGGGTCTTCGCCGCCGAGGATGCGCAGGAAGCCCGCGCATTGCTCGAACGCTTTCGGCCCGAGCCGCGGCACCTCCTTGAGCGCCTTGCGCGACTTGAACGGGCCGTTGGCGTCGCGGTGCGCCACGATGCTCGAGGCAAGGCCGGAGCCGACGCCCGACACGCGGGCGAGCAGCGGTGCCGAGGCGGTGTTGACGTCGACGCCGACCGCGTTCACGCAGTCTTCGACCACGGCATCAAGCGACTTGGCGAGCTTGGCCTGGCCGAGATCATGCTGATACTGGCCGACGCCGATCGCCTTGGGTTCGATCTTGACCAGCTCGGCGAGCGGATCCTGGAGCCGCCGCGCGATCGAGACCGCGCCGCGCAGCGTGACGTCGAGGCCCGGCAATTCCTCCGAGGCGAAGGCGGAGGCCGAATAGACCGACGCGCCGGCTTCCGAGACCACGATCTTGGTCATCTTCAGCTCGGCGAGGCCCTTGACGAGATCGCCGGCGAGCTTGTCGGTCTCGCGCGAGGCGGTGCCGTTGCCGATCGCAATCAGCTCGACGCGATGCTTCAATGCCAGCTTGCCCAGGATCGCAAGCGACTCGTTCCACTGCCGCTGCGGCTCGTGCGGATAGATCACGGCGGTATCGACGACCTTGCCGGTCGCGTCAGTGACGGCGACCTTGACGCCGGTGCGGTAGCCGGGATCGAGACCCATGGTGACGCGGGTGCCGGCAGGTGCGGCGAGCAGGAGGTCGCGCAGATTGGAGGCGAACACGCGCACAGCTTCGGTCTCGGCCGCGTTCCACAGCCGCATGCGCAGGTCGATGTTCAGATGCACCTGGATCTTGGTGCGCCAGGCCCAGCGCACGGTGTCGATCAGCCAGCGATCGCCGGCGCGCTTGAGGTCGGCGATGCCGAACCGCTTCATGATCTTCAATTCATACGCGCTCGGCACGCCCGGCGGCGGCGCTTCGGCCTCCGCCTGGATCTGGAGATCGAGGATCTCTTCCTTCTCGCCGCGGAACATCGCGAGGATGCGGTGCGAGGGCAGCTTGGTCAGCGGCTCCGAGAACTCGAAATAGTCGGCGAACTTCTCGCCCTCGGTCTTCTTGCCGTCGCGCACCTTGGAAGCCATGCGCGCATTGGTCCACATCTCCTCGCGCAACGCGCCGATCAAATCGGCGTCCTCGTCGAAGCGCTCGACCAGGATGGCGCGGGCGCCGTCGAGCGCGGCTGCGGCATCCGCAACGCCCTTCTCGGCATTGATGAAACCTTCGGCGACGACCTTCGGGTCGTTGCCGGGCTCCGCCAACAGCTGGTTGGCGAGCGGCTCGAGGCCGGCTTCCTTGGCAATCTCGGCCTTGGTGCGGCGCTTCGGCTTGAACGGCAGATAGATGTCTTCGAGGCGCGCCTTGCTGTCGGCGGCGAGAATCGAGGCTTCCAGCGCGGCATCGAGCTTGCCCTGCTCGCGAACCGATTCGAGGATGGCCTTGCGGCGGTCTTCGAGCTCGCGCAGGTAACCCAGGCGCTCCTCCAGGGTGCGCAATTGCGCGTCGTCGAGCGCACCGGTCGCTTCCTTGCGGTAGCGCGCGATGAAGGGAACCGTGGCGCCGCCGTCGAGCAGCGTCACCGTCGCCTCGACCTGCTCCGCCCGGACCCCAAGCTCCTGCGCAATTTTCTGGTTGATATTTGCCACGCGAGAATCCCTCTATCCAAGCACGCGACGCGGGGGCGAACCACCGGCAGCGGGACGCCGCTTATGGACCAACCGAGGTTGATTCATCAAGGTGCGGCGCGCAACCGTCGACAGAGGATTTTTTGTTGAACCGATGCGATCTCGCCACAATCTTGCGGGTGCCAACGCACCGCTTGTGGCTTGACAGAGGCCGCTGTTCCACGGCTGGTGGACCCGCCGGACCACCGAACTGCATATGAGGACCAGTCATGCGCACCACATCGGTCGGCGTCTTCAAGGTCGCCACCAACGGCCCTGGCGACGTCTCCGGCCTGATGGCCATGATCAACTCCGGCGCGATCGATCCCACATCGATCCTGGCCATCCTCGGCAAGACCGAGGGCAATGGCGGCGTCAACGATTTCACCCGGGAATATGCCGTCGCGGCGTTGTGCACGGCGCTGGCGCCGCGGCTTGATCTGTCCGCGGAAGCAGTCGAGCAGCGCATCGCCTTCGTGATGTCGGGCGGCACCGAGGGCGTGCTCAGCCCGCATATCACGGTGTTCACGCGCGGCGAGGCCGAGCGGCCGGCAGGCCTGTCCGGCAAGCGGCTGAGCATCGGCATGGCGCACACGCGCGATTTCCTGCCTGAAGAGCTCGGCCGCTCCGCTCAGATCACGGAGACGGCGAAGGCCGTCAAGACCGCGATGGATGACGCCGGCATCACCGATCCCACTGATGTTCATTTCGCGCAGATCAAATGCCCGCTGCTCACCAGCGATCGCGTCGCGGCGGCGGGCGCGCGCGGCAACAAGACGGCCACGACCAGCGCCTACAGCTCGATGGCCTATTCGCGCGGCGCCTCCGCGCTCGGCGTTGCGGTCCCGCTCGGCGAGATCGCCTCTGACATCCGCGATCAAGACGTGCTGCACCGCTACGACCTGTTCTCGAAGGTCGCCTCGACCTCGTCCGGCATCGAGCTGATGCACAACGTCGTCATCGTGCTCGGCAACTCCGCTTCATCGGCAAGCAGGTTCGAGATCGGACACGCCGTGATGGACGACGCGATCGATGCCCCGGCGGTGGTGTCGGCGCTGAAGAGTGTTGGGCTAGGTGTTGCGCCACACACCGCCGCGGGCCGGGAGCTCGTCAACATCTTCGCCAAGGCCGAGGCCTCGCCTGATGGCAGCGTGCGCGGCTTCCGTCACACCATGCTCGAAGATACCGACATCAGCTCGACACGCCACGCCCGCGCCGCCGTCGGCGGCCTGATCGCAGGCCTTGCCGGCACCGGGGCGGTCTACGTCTCCGGTGGCGCCGAGCACCAGGGGCCAGCCGGCGGTGGGCCGGTTGCAGTCATCGCACGACTGTCGGATTGATACGGCCGGAATTTCTGCGCCTCGCGACCTCTCCGCCCGGCGCAACCCTGCCCCTCGCACCGGCTCAGTTGATAAACGCGGGCCCTTGCGAAAAAGGTGACGCCGCACCTTAAGGGGATTTGGATTTCATGACTTTGCCGATGAGCTGGAATGAATGGGCGCAACACGATGGCGTTGGCCTCGCGGCACGCGTCCGTAACGGCGATCTGACGGCGAAGGAATTGGCGCGCCAGGCCGCCGCCGGCGTCGCCAAGGTCGATCCGGCGCTGTCGGGCGTGGTCGAGCTGTTCGAGGACGTGATCGCCGATCCCGCCAAGGACGGCGCCAATCTCGCCGGCCCGTTCGCCGGCCTGCCCTTCCTGATGAAGGACCTCGGGCCGACCATGAAGGGCCGGCTCCAGGAGATGGGCTCGCTGCTGATGCGCGGCAATCGCGCCGGCGCCGACACGTTCCTGACCGGTAAGCTCCGCCAGGCGGGACTGAATCTGATCGGCCGCACCACGACGCCGGAATTCGGCGTGTGCAGCTCGGCCGACAATCCCGCCGTCTATGTGACGCGCAATCCGTGGAATACCGACTACACCACCTGCGGTTCATCTGCCGGCAGCGCGGCCATGGTCGCCGCCGGCGTGGTGCCGATCGCGCATGCCACCGACGGCGGCGGCTCGATCCGCATTCCCGCCGGGGTCAACGGCAATATCGGGCTGAAGGTCTCGCGCGGCGTGTTCTCGCTGGCGCCGCACATGTCCGACCTCACCGGTCTCGTCTCGATCCAGGGCTGCCAGTCGCGCTCGGTGCGCGACACTGCCGCCTTCGTCGACCACGCCCGCGGTCCTGCGCCCGGCGAGTTCATGCCGTTCTGGACCACGGCGCAGCCCTATTCCGAGATGATCAAGCGCGATCCGTCAAAACTTCGCATCGCGCTGTCGCACACATGGGGCGACTACACCGCGACGCCTGAGATCGCGGCCGAGCTGGAGAAGACCGGCCGCTTCCTCGAAGGCCTCGGCCATCACGTCGATTACGCGCTGCCCGAGCTCGACTTCCGCGCTGCGTTCGAGGCGCAGACCACCTGCTACATCAGCAATTTTGCGGTGGTGATCTCCAACATGCTCGCCGCGCGCGGACTGGACAAGCCGCCGGAAGATCTGATCGAGCCGATGAACATCCGGATCTGGGAGGCCGGACGGCATACCAGCTTCGCCGAGCGCGCCAAGATGCAGGGCGTATTCAATACGACCTCGCGCGGCTTCGGCGCGTTCTTCGAGCAGTGGGACGTGATCCTGACGCCGATCACCGCGCTGCCGACGCCGAAGGTCGGCACAAGAGAATATCTCACCATCTCCGACAATCCCGATGTGCTCGACTGGTTCGGCAATCTCTGGCGCTTCTTCGCCTTCACCCCGCTCGCCAATCTCTGCGGCATGCCCGCGATCTCGATGCCGATGGCCGCGCAGGAGCACGGCCTGCCGCTCGGCATCCAGGCGATCGCCAAGCAGGCCAATGACGGCCTCCTGCTGCAACTCGCCGCCCAGATCGAGCGCGCGCTGGACGGCAAGTGGAACGGCGGCAAGAAGCCGAAGGTGCATGTGAGCTGAGTCGGAAATATTCGTTTGGAGGGGCCCGCGCTTGCGGCCATCCTTCGAGGCGCCCGCCGTTGGCGGGCCCTCAGGATGAGATCTTGTTTCGCGGCGAGACCTTAGACCCTCATGGTGAGGAGCGCCGCCTCGCGGCGCGTCTCGAACCATGAAGGCCGACGCGATCGCACCCCCGGCCTCAATTCTTCACCGCCGGAATCTCCTCCGTCGCCGGCTGCTGCTGGCCCTGCTTGTACATCGCCAGCGCCTTGTCGAGCGCTTCGCGCAGCGCCAGCGCCGCGGCTACGCTGCAACGTAAATGCGCGGTCTGGACCACGTCGACCCTGACGGCGGCGCCGACCGGCATCAACAGGTTGGCGGCGAGCTCGATCTGGATCGCACCGTTGTGATGGCCGAAGCAGGATGCGCCGTCGAAATAGATGATCGGCGCCCGCTCCGAGCTCGAGCTCGAAATGGTGACGGGCCCCTGATTGGTGGCGGGCGTTTCGGGGTCGGCCATGGGCACTCCTTACGGCTAGTCGACGGACGAAGCGCACACCATCGTTGCTTCGGCCGGCCCTGTCGAGGCCAAACAGGCCGTATTCGAGGTTTTGCGCGACGCCCGACACTGGTCTAGAACGTTGCCATGTCCAACTCTCCGACCACGCTCCCGTTCGAGGAACTCGCCGAGGCGATCAAGGACCGTCGCTCCGATTACGGCCATATCAGCGGGCTCCAGCTCGACCGCTTTGCGCCCTGCGAGGCCTGGTCCAGCCTGCCCTACCGGCCCGTCTTCGTCGGTGACACCGAGACCGGCGTGCTGCATGGCGGCGTCGTCACCGCGATGCTGGACGAGAGCTGCGGCATGGCGGTGCAACTCGCGCTCGACGGCACGCGCGCGATCGCAACCCTCGATCTGCGGATCGACTATCAGAAGCCGGCAACGCCGGGCCTCGACATCAAGGCGCATTCGGTGTGCTATCGCACCACGCGATCGATCGCGTTCGTGCGCTCGACCGCCTATCAGGACTCCGAGGACGATCCGGTCGCGACCGCGACCGCCTGTTTCATGATCGGCGCCAACCGCACCAACATGCTCGCCGACCGCAGGATGGATTCGCGCAGCATCCCGACGCTGGAGGCGCCTGACGATCCGGACGGCCCGTTCGCGAACAGCCCGTTCGCGCGCTGCCTCGGCATCCGCATCAACGACGACGGCACGCTGACGATGCCGTTCTCGCCAAAGATCATCGGCAATCCGATCCTGCCCGCGATCCATGGCGGCATGACCGGCGCCTTCCTCGAGACCACCGCGATCATCGGCGTCAGGCGCGAGCTCGGCATCGCCGCGTTGCCGAAGCCGATCGGACTGACCGTCAATTATCTGCGCTCCGGCCGCGCGCTCGACACCTTCGCCAACGTCTCGATCGTGAAGCAGGGCCGGCGCATCGTCGCCTTCGAGGCACGCGCCTGGCAGGACAATGCGAACAAGCCGATCGCCACCGCCTTCGGCCATTTCATGCTGCGGCCGACGCCTGGAAGTGACGAGGAATAGGCGTATTTTACTTGACGGCCAGGGGGCCGGGCACAACGATAGCACGTTCCCTGCGAGAGGTACTCTGTTGCGGCATCCGCTCGACATCGTCGCCATGTTCGCCGCGCTCTGGCTGCTGGCATCGATGGTGCTCGACGCGTTGACGCCGAAGGAGCTGACGGCGGTGATGATCGGCATTGCGATCGGGCCCGCCATCGTCATCACCGCCGTGTTCTATTATCTGCGCTGCCCGCGCCTGGATTTCGTGGTGATGTTCGCGGCGCTCTGGCTGATCTCCGACATCGCCATCGCCTTCATCTCGCCGGCGCAGCTGCCGCATTTCCTGATCGCGCTCGGCTTCGTCCCGGCCCTGCTGATCGGCATCGTGCTGCACTGGCAACGCTTCCAGCGCCGCCACGAACGGCTGCCTGTGCCGTCGGTGAAGCGGGGTTAACGCGGCAGCAGGTTCGTCTTGGCGAGATCGAGCACCTCGTCGCCCCGGCCGTTCATCACGGCACGCAGGACCCAGAGGCTGAAGCCCTTGATCTGCTCGGGCGTAATGGTCGGCGGCATCGACAGCTCCTGTTTGGCGGTGACGACGTCGAGCAGCGCCGGTCCGTTATGCGCCAGCATCTCCTCCATGGCGCCGGGGAGCTCGCCGGGATCCTCGACGCGTTTGGCGAAGATGCCCATCACGCGCGCCATCGCCGCGAAATCGGGGTTTTCCAGATCGACATTGGTGTCGACGAAGCCCGCCGCCTTCATCTCCAGCGCAACGAAGCCGAGCACGCCATTGTTGAAGACGACCACCTTCACCGGCAGCTTCATCTGCGTCAGCGTGATGAGGTCGCCCATCAGCATGGTGAAGCCGCCGTCGCCCGAGAGCGAGATCACCTGGCGCCCGGGCTGCGCAGCCTGCGCACCGATCGCCTGCGGCATCGCGTTGGCCATCGAGCCGTGCACGAAGGAGCCGATCAGCCGGCGGCGGCCGTTCATGTCGAGATAGCGCGCGGCCCACACCGTGGGCGTGCCGACATCGGCGGTGAACACGGCGTCGTCGGAGGCGTGATCGCTGATGACTTTTGCCAGATATTGCGGATGGATCGGTTTGCTGCCGGGCGTGCCCTTGGCGAGCGAGTCGAGCCCTTCGCGCGCCTTCCTGTAATGCGCGATGGCATCGTCGAGATGCTTGCGCTGCGTCTTGGTCTTCAGCAACGGCAGCAGCGCCTCGATGGTGAGCTTGACGTCGCCGACGAGGCCGAGATCGATCCTGCACCGCCGCCCCAGATTTTCCGGGCGGATGTCGATCTGGGCAACCTTCGCATCAGTCGGGAAGAACTGCTTGTAGGGAAAATCGGTACCAAGCATCACCAGCGCGTCGCAGGCGTGCATGGCGGCGTAGCCCGAGGAAAAGCCGATGAAGCCGGTCATGCCGACGTCATAGGGGTTGTCGTACTCGACATGCTCCTTGCCGCCCAGCGCATGCACGATCGGGCTCTTGAGGCTTTCTGCGAGCTGCATCAGCGGCGCATGCGCACCTGCGCAGCCGCGGCCACAGAACAGCGTGATGCGTTCGGCGCCGTTGAGGAGATCCGCGAGCGCCTCCAGCTCATCGGCCTGCGGGACTACTTTCGGCGCCGACAGCGCGAGCCCGCGCGTGGTCGACAGCGCGCGCTTCGGCGGGCTGCGGAAGGCGACATCGCCGGGCATGGCAACGACCGCAACGCCGCGCAGGCCCACGGCCGCGCGGATCGCGTTCTCCAGCACGAACGGAAGCTGGCTCGGGTCGGAGACCAGCTCGCAATAATGGCTGCACTCGCGAAACAGGTTTTGTGGATGGGTTTCCTGGAAATAGCCGCCGCCGATTTCGGCCGACGGGATCTGCGCCGCGATCGCCAGCACGGGAACGCGGCTGCGATGCGCGTCGAACAGGCCGTTGATCAGGTGCAGATTGCCCGGACCGCAGGAACCCGCGCAGACCGCAAGGCTACCCGTCATCTCGGCTTCGCCGGCAGCGGCGAACGCCGCCACTTCCTCGTGCCGGACATGGATCCATTCGATGGTGCCGCGACGGCGCAGCGCCTCGGTGATCGCGTTCAGGCTGTCGCCGACGATGCCGTAGATGCGCTTGACGCCGGCCTGTTCGAGCGTTGCCACGAACAGATCGGCCACGTTGTTGATCGCCATGTCGGTCTCCTGATCTCGCTAGTAGAGCAAGATAGGATAACGCGCGACCGTGACGCCATCACGGCTTGTTTATTGCCGGCTCAGTCTTTCGCAATCGCCCGATCGTAAGCCGCGATCGTCGCCTTCGCACGAACGGCGACATCGGCGGCCGTCATGCCGGGCTTGTAGAGGCTGGAGCCGAGCCCGAACGCGGTGACGCCGCCCTTGATGTACTCCGCGAAATTCTGGTCGGAGACGCCGCCGACCGCGGCGATCATTACGCCGGCCGGCAGCACGGCGCGGATCGCGGCAATGCCCGCGGCACCTAACACGCTCGCCGGGAAGAATTTCAGGCCCGATGCGCCCGAGCGCGCGGCGAGCAGCGCCTCGGTCGGCGAGAACACGCCCGGCAGCGTCACCATGGCGTACTGATGTGCACGCGTGAGCACCTGCGCGTCCACATTCGGTGAGACCATCAGCTTGCCGCCCACATCATTGAGACGATCGACATCTGCGGTGGCCAGCACCGTGCCGGCGCCGATCAGAACACCGGCGGGCGCGAGCTTCACGGCAGTGCCGATCGAGCGGAACGGATCGGGCGAGTTCAGGGGAATCTCGATCGCGGTCATTCCGGCCTCGATCAGGACGCCGACGATGGCCTCGGTCTCCTCCGGCTTGACGCCGCGCAGGATGGCGACCAGCGGACGCTGCATCGGCGGAAAGGGAACGCTCATCTCAAACATCCTTCTACTTCGTCCAGATGGCGGCTGCGGCCATCGACAGGCCGCGGCGGACGGCTTCGTCTGCATCGATCGGCTGCACGGTCACCGACAGCGCGTCGAAGGCCAGGCGGTACAGCGTCGCGAGCCGCCCCGATGCAATCAGCGTGATGCCGGCTTTCGGCACAATTCCGGAGAGCCCCGCAGCCAGCTCGACGCCGATCAACGTGCCGGACAGAGTCTCGCGCGCCGCAGCCGGCGTGCTGCCGAACAGGAGCTGCCGCGACCGCGCGCCGAACAGGAGATTGGCGGCGAAGGCCGGTGCGTCATACGCGGTCTTCACCGCAGCCTTGAAGCTCGCGACGTCTTCGGCGTCATTCGCGCCGGCGACCGCGAGCGACAAGATCGTCTCGCGCGAGACCACGCTGAAGAGCTCGCCGGTCATGAAGGTGGAGAAATGCGCGACAATGCCGTCCGTCGCCCGCACCCATTTCGAATGGGTGCCGGGCATGCAGACCAGCGCTTCGCCGGCGGCATCGAGCCCAAGCGCGCCAAGCAGCTGGGTCTCCTCGCCGCGCATCACGTCCGGCGCCCGGGTATCGCGCTGCGCGATACCCGGCAGGATGCGGATGTCGCGCGCCTCGCCCGGCACGCGCGCGGCCTGCTTCAGGACGGCAGAGAGCGGCGCCGGCGTATCGACATAGCCGGCTTCGACCCAGCCGGTCTTGGCGCCGGCCATGCCGCAGACGAGGACCGGCAGATGATCCGGTGCCTCCACGGCCGCGAGATGCGATTGCAGCACGGCGGGGAAACCGGCCTTGGCCGCCGCCATCATGCCCTCGTCGCTGCGGCGCTCGGTCAGCACCTGGCCCGCACGGTCGAGCAGCCACAGCCGGAAGCTGCTGGTGCCCCAGTCCACGGCGACAAAAGCGGGTTCGGTCATCGCAACGGGTATCCTCGTCTCACCGCCAAGACACCGTCTCGCGACAATGAGACGGCGCTGCGCAAATCTGCCCCGGGATATCGGCAATTGCCGCCGCAAACCAGCCTTTTCTCGCAGGTCTGAGGCGCTACGACGCTGGCACACCGCTTGCTGAAGCTGTCCTGTTCAAGTCCCGGAACGCGCGACAAGACGCGTCAACATCAGATGAGGAAACCCATGGAGATCGGCTATTTCACGATGCCTTCGCATCCGCCGGAGTGCGGCCTGAAGGAAGGACACGACTGGGACCTGCAAGTCATGCGCTGGCTCGACGAGCTCGGCTATCAGGAGGCCTGGGTCGGCGAGCACCACACCGCGCCCTGGGAACCCAATCCCACGCCGGACCTTCTGATCGCGCAGGCCTTGATGCAGACCAAGCGCTTGCGCATCGGCCCCGGTGGCTTCCTGCTGCCCTACCACCACCCGGCCGAGCTCGCCAACCGCGTCGCGATGCTCGACCATCTCTCCGAGGGCCGGCTCAATTTCGGCGTTGCGGCCAGTGGCCTGCCGAGCGACTGGGCGATGTTCAACGTCGACGGCATGAGCGGGCAGAACCGCGACATGACCCGTGAGGCGCTGGAGATCATCCTGAAGCTCTGGTCCGACCCCGCACCCTTCACCTACAAGGGCAAGTTCTGGACGGTGACCAAGCCGGACACGATGTTCGACTTCCTCAAGCCGCACATCAAGCCGCTGCAGGCGCCGCATCCGCCGATCGGCGTTGCCGGGCTGTCGAAGAACTCGGACACGCTCAAGCTCGCCGGCGAGCGCGGCTTCATCCCGATGAGCCTCAACCTCAATCCGGCCTATGTCGGCAGCCATTGGGATTCCGTGGAAATCGGCGCAGCCAAGACCGGGCGCAAGCCGAACCGCGCGGACTGGCGGCTGGTGCGCGAGGTGTTCGTCGCCGACACCGACGAGGAGGCGTGGAAGCTCTCGACCGGCGACATGATGGGCCGGATGATGCACGAGTACTTCCTGCCGCTGCTCGGCCATTTCGGCTTCAAGGACTATCTGAAGCACGCGCCCGACGTGCCCGACAGCGATGTCACCGTCGAATATTGCGCCAAGCGGAACTGGATCGTCGGCTCGCCCGCGACCGTCGCCGAGAAGATCGAGAAGATCTACGACGAGGTCGGCGGCTTCGGCGTGCTGCTGGTGTTCGGCTTCGACTACAAGCACAAGGCCGAAGCCTGGCACCATTCGCTGTCGCTGCTCAGGAACGAGGTGATGCCGCGCCTGAAGCATCTCGGCTCCGCGCAGAAGGCGGCTTGACCGTCAGCGGGTGCGGCGCGATCGTGCCGCACCCGCATCGATTTTCGGAGATTTCCGCGTGACGGTCGACGCCAAGGACTTCAAGCAGGCGATGCGCCAATGCGCCGGCGCGGTCGCGCTGGTCACGGTCGGCGCCGAGCACGGCAAGCGCACCGGACTGACGGTGACGTCGGCCTGTTCGCTGTCGGACAGTCCGCCCTCGCTGATCGTCTGCGTCAACCGCAACGCCAGCGCGCACACGCGCATCCGCGAGGAAGGCGCCTTCGCGATCAACTTCCTGCACGAGGATCACGCGCTGCTGGCGCTGACCTTCAGCGGCCAGAAGGGCGTCAACGGCGACGACCGCTTTGCGTTCGGACAGTGGACGCGCGGCGAGACGGGCGCACCGGTGCTGACCGATGCGGTCGCCGCGTTCGACTGCGTGCTGGCACAGGAGTTCGAGACCAAGACGCATTCGATCTTCGTCGGCGAGGTGCGTGGCGTGTCACATTCGGATGCGGCCTCGCCGCTGGTCTATCTGCGCAGCAGCTTCCACGTACCGCAGGAAATCCGCGGCACCGTTTCAGTCGGCGACCTCGATTCGCGACATCTGAGCTGGAGCGATTTTTCGTAGGGGCCGCGGCATCGCCAGTGCGTTCCCTCGCCCCGCTTGCGGGGAAGGCGAAAAGCCTCGCTGCTCGGCACTACTGCGCGGTCTCGATCTTCAGCAGCTTGATCTTGCGATACAGCGTCGCGCGGCTGAGTTTTAGCACGCCGGCTGCTTCGGTGACGCGACCGCCATGCTTGCGGAGCGCTTCCACGATCGTGGCACGCTCTGCCGCTTCGAGATCAGGCTCCATCACCCGCCTACCGAACGGCGGCAGATCGAGATCCGCATCGGTGATGACGGCGTTCTCCGCCGTGCAACCGGCGAGCCGCAGCACGTGGCGGAGCTGGCGCATGTTGCCCGGATACGGATACGCCGAGAGCAGCGCCCAGGCCTCATCCGACAGGCTGCAATTTGGTGCTTCCTCGCGCGCGATCTGGCGGATGACATCATCCCGATCGGCGCGCTCGCGGAGCGCCGGCAGCCGCACCTCCAGGCCGCGCAGGCGGAAATAGAGGTCGGCGCGAAAGGCGCCCTCCTCGGCCATGCGGCCGAGATCGCGATGGGTGGCGCTGATCAATCGAATATCCACCGGCACCGGCTTGAGCGCACCGAGCGGCCAGACCTCACGATTTTCCAGCACGCGCAAGAGGCGCGTCTGCAGCGCGATCGGCATGTCGCCGATCTCGTCCAAAAACAGCGTGCCGCCATCGGCCTGCACGATCAGGCCCCTGGAGCCTTCGCGCCGCGCACCGGTGAAGGCGCCGGCCTCGTAGCCGAACAGCTCGGCGTCGATCAGGCTCTCCGGCATCGCCGCGCAGTTCAGCGCGACATAGTTGTTGCGGGCGCGGCTGCTCGCAGCGTGGATCGCGCGCGCGAACACGTCCTTGCCGACGCCGGTCTCGCCATGCAGCAGCACCGGCAGATTGTGATCGCCGATGCTCCTCAGCCGTTTCACGCTCTTGACCAGGCCGGGATCGCTACCGGCGAGCCGATGCAGCGCGTCGAAGCGATCGACGGACGCATCACGGCGGTGCGAGGGGGATCTTGCGCGCAATGGCGGGGCAATGTGGCTCTGGCCGAGCGGACGTCCATCGGCGCGGCGCAGCTCGACAATGTCGTCCCCATGGCGCAGATGATCGAGCTTGATGTAGCGCGACAGATCGATGCCGGATGCGATCAGGCCGTCGGTGAGGCCCAGCAGCGCACGCGCCGAGCGGCATGCGCCGACGATGCGGCGATCGTCATCATAGGCAAGCAGGCCGCGGCCGGCATCGCCCGGCACGGTCGCGATCCAGGCATCGCGGAAATGATCGCGGAAGATCGCGCCTTCCATCCGCCGCGTCGCCTCCATTGCCACAGCGAGCGCAAGCTGATGCGCGGTCCGTTCGAGGTCCTCGCGGCAGGACGTGATGTTGACGGCGCCGGCGAGACGTCCGGCCTGGTCAAACAGAGGCGTCACCGCGCAGGAGAAGATGCCCCATTGCGCGCGAAAATGCTCATCGCGATGGACCAGGATCGGCTTTCGTTCCGCAAGGCACGTGCCGAGTCCGTTGGTACCTTCAAACGCTTCCGAAAAATTCGAGCCGGTGTAGACCTTCCAGCGCAGGAAGATCTCGTTATCGGCTTCGCCCGGCAGCCGGCTGAACAGCATGGTCGCGTTGGCGTCAGCCAAATTGACGCAATAGCCGGCATCACGCAGCACGCGGGCGAGATCGTCGAGCTCGGGCGTGAGGAGCCGGATCGTCTGCTCCAGCGGCTCGGCGACGTGACGGATCTCGGCCTCGGTCAGCGTCTGCGGCGGGCCCTGGCGGGCGGGATCGAGCTTGTGGCTGATCAGGCAGCGCCGCCAGGAGGTCGCGATCCGCGACTCCGCATCGACGTCGGCCACATCATTGGCGACGGACAAGACACGGGCGACATGGTTCGAGGCCGACAGGCTGGCCATCGCAGACGTCTCCACCCTGTATTATTGTGCAAAGTCTGGCACCACAGGCGGGGATGTCAATCGGGAACCGGGACGCAAGCTTGCTGCACCGCCCTCACCACGTGTCGATGCACGGCCGCTTCTTCCCTGTCCGCGCCGGCGGCTTGGGCGCCGAGCGCAGGCCCGCCATGATCCACCGCCGCGTCTCGGCGGGGTCGATGACGTTGTCGATCTCGAACACCGAGGCGATCGAGACTGCCTTGCCGTTGGCGTATAGCTCGGCGACCTTGTTGCGATAATAGGTCTCGCGCTCCTCGGGATCGGCGATCGCCTCCATCTCCTTGCGGAAGCCGAGGCGAACATAGCCCTCGAGACCCATGCCGCCGAACTCACCGGTCGGCCAGGCCGCGGTGAAGAAGGAAGCGTGGAAGCCACCGCCGATCATCGACTGCGCACCCAGCCCGTAGCCCTTGCGCAGCACGATGCCGAACAGCGGCACGGTGAGGCTCGCGCCTGTTACGAACATGCGCGAGACGTGGCGGACAATCGCGGTCTTCTCGGCTTCCGGGCCAACCATGAAGCCGGGCGTGTCGCAGAGCGAGACGACAGGCAGGTCGAAGGCGTCGCAGAGCTGGAGGAAGCGCGCGGCCTTGTCGCCGGCGTCGGCATCGATCGCGCCGCCGAGATGGCGCGGATTGTTGGCGATCAGCCCGAACGGTTTTCCTTCGATGCGGATCAGCGCGGTAATCATGCCGACGCCGTACTCGCGTCGCAGCTCCAGCACGCTGTCCTCGTCCGCGACGAGATCGATCACGCTGCGAATGTCGTAGACACGCAGGCGGTTTTCCGGGATGGCGCGCCGGAGCAGGCGCTGGTCGGCGGCCTGCCAGTCCGACACGGCGCCCTGGAAATACGACAGGTATTTCTGCGCAACCTTTGTGGCCTCCTCCTCGTCCTCGACCAGGATGTCGATGACGCCATTGGGGGACTGGAACGAGACCGGGCCGACCTCAGCCGGATGGTAGACGCCGAGCCCGCCGCCTTCGATCATCGCCGGGCCGCCCATGCCGATCGAGGCATTTTTGGTGGCGATGATTACGTCGCAGCAGCCGAGCATCGCGGCGTTGCCGGCGAAGCAATAGCCTGAGACGACACCAATCACCGGCACGAGGCCGGAGAGCCTTGCGAACTGCACGAAGGAGGGACCGTCGAGGCCGGTCATCCCGAGCCGGTCGGTGTCGCCGGGCCGCCCGCCGCCGCCTTCGGCATAAAACACCAGCGGGACGCGCCAGTCTTCCGCCAGGGTCAGCATGCGGTCGATCTTCTTGTGGTTCATATGGCCCTGCGTGCCCGCGAGCACGGTGTAATCATAGGCGACGACGATGCAGCGTGCGCCTTCAGGCCCGAACTTCTCCGCGTTGACGGTGGCGACGCCCATGACGAGGCCATCGGCCGGCGTGTTCTTGATGAGATCGTCGAGCTTGCGACGACGGCGCTGTGCCGCGATCGCGAGGCTGCCGTATTCCATGAACGAGCCGTCATCGACGAGCTGCGCGACGTTTTCGCGCGCGGTGCGCTGGTTGGTGTTGCGGCGGCGCTCGACCGAGGCCGGCCGGTTCGCATCGAGCGTATTGGCCTGGCGCGCGATCAGCTCGGCCAGATCAGGGCGGATGTGGTCGAGATCGATATCGGTCTCTGCCGCCGCGCTATCAGCCGCAACGTCGAGCGGCTCCAGATACAGGATGGGATCGCCATGCATCAGCGTGACGCCATCGCCGGCGATGAGCTTCATGACGCGGCCGCCCTGCTCAGCCATGACGAGGTGCTCCATCTTCATGGACTCGATCACGGCGAGCTGCTGGCCGGGGCGTACGATCTCGCCTTCCCTGACCTGGATGGCGACGATGGTGCCCTGCAAGGGCGCCGCGACCATTACCGCGCCCTCGGGCACGGCTTGCGCGACGTGAGTTTCCGCGCCGTGACCATCGCTTCGCTCGGTCGCCGCAAAATAGAGCGGCTTGGCGGCGCCATCGGCCGCTTCCACGAGCTTTGCGATATTGCGGTCGATGAAATCGGTCGCGATGCGGTTGGTCCTGAAATCGGGATGCGCGAGCACCGCCTGGAGGAAGGCGATGTTGGTGACGACGCCGTCGATCCGGAACTCTCGCAAGGCGCGCGAGGCCTTGGCGACCACGTCATGCCAGGCCTCGCCCGGCGTGTGCACGATCACCTTGGCAAGCAGCGAGTCGAAGGCCGCGCTGGTCTTGTAACCGGCGTAACCAAAACTATCGACGCGAACGCCGGGGCCCGACGGCGGCTCGAACACGGCAAGCACGCCGCCCGTCGGATGCGTGGCGCCCGTCTCGTCCAGCGTCTCCATATTGACGCGGAGCTGCATGGCATGGCCGCGCGGCTTCGGGATCGCCCCCTGCGCGAGGCCGAGGGAAGCAAGTGAGCTGCCAGCGGCGACCGCGAGCTGGGCGCGGACGAGGTCGAGACCGAGAACCGCCTCGGTGACGGTGTGCTCGACCTGGAGCCGGGGATTGGCCTCGATGAAGGCAAAGCTGTCCTCGGCGGTGCCGTCGACCAGGAACTCGAACGTCCCGAGATTGTCGTAGAACGCCGCAGCCGCCAGTTGCTTGGCCGCCTCGATGATGCGGCCGCGCAGGGCCTCGCCGAGCGAGGGGCTCGGCGCCACCTCGATCAGCTTCTGATGGCGGCGCTGGATGGTGCATTCGCGCTCCCAGAGATGGGAGATCGCTCCATGGCGGTCGCCGATGATCTGCACCTCGATATGGCGGGCCTGCCGGATCAGCCGCTCGGCATAGACGCCGTCGAAGCCGAACGCCGCCTTGGCCTCGGATTGGCAGCGCGCATAGGCCTCCGCAAGATCGCCGGCATTCTCCACGACGCGCATGCCGCGGCCGCCGCCGCCGGCCATTGCCTTGATCACGATCGCCGCGTTGCTGCCGAGCGAGGAGAAGAACGCCGCGATGTCGTCCAGCGAGGACGGGCCGCTGGTGCCGGCGATGATCGGCACGCCGCAGCGCTTTGCCAATTGCCGTGCCGCAACCTTGTCGCCGAACAGCTCGAGCGCGGCCGGCTTCGGCCCGATGAAGGCGATGCCCGCATCGGCGCAGGCCTTGGCGAACGCGGCATTCTCGCTGAGGAAGCCGTAGCCGGGATGCACGGCATCGCAGCCAGCGCTCTTCGCCGCCTTCACCACGGCCTCGATATCGAGATAGGCCCGCGCGCCACGGCCGGGAATTTCGACCGTCTCGTCGGCCACACGCACGTGCAGCGACAGCGCATCATCCGCCGGATGGATCGCAACCGTCGCAATGCCAGCGTCGGCCGCGGCACGCGCGATGCGGATGGCAATTTCACCGCGGTTGGCGATCAGAAGCTTCTTGAACGACATGCAGCGTCTCCATGCCCGCGAGCGGAGGCGCGGGTCGGCAGGTTCAATGGTCCTGCTTCCTGACTTTAGCCGCAGCCGTCAAGGGTGGGGAAGCCTGTGGCCGTGACCGGTCCCGCCGGCCGGAATATCAACTCCCGGCGCGCGCCGTGACGAGACGAATAATCCGCGCCACGGCAGACGGGATCGGCGCGATGACCGGCACGGTGAACATCGGCTGAAGCTCGCGCGCGGCTTCGCCCAGCGGCCCGCCGCCGATGATGACGGCCTCGGCTCCGTCCTGCGCGATGCAGGCTTCGACGGCACCAGCCAGCGCTGCACGCAGCCGCGCCGGATCGCGCATCAGTTCCTGCGGATCGGCCTCGGCGAAGCGCGTCCCGGTGTAGCGGGATTGCAATCCCAGCGCATGCGGCAGCGCGTCGATCTTCGCCTCCAGCATCGGCGTCGTGGTCGCCACGCCGAAACGGCGGCCGTGCTGCGCAGCCTCCAGCATCGAGGATTCTCCGATGCCGACCGCAGGCAACTTCATTACAGCCTTGATCCTGGCAAGGCCGGGATCGCCGAACGCCGCGACGATGATCCCGTCGCATCCATGCCGACGTGCCCGCGCAATCTCCAGAACTTCGGCGGAAGCTGCATCCAGCGCATCCGGCGTCACGATCATTTGCGGCGCGCGCGTCGCGGTCGCGCCGACAATGTCGAAGCCATCCCCAGCGGCAGACGTCGCGATGGCGACCATCATTGCGGTGGTCGTCTCAGAGCCGTTCGGATTGATCAGGAGGATGCGCGCGGAATTTTGGCCCATCCCCCTGCTGTACTAGGCTGCCCGCACGCCCGCAACGAAGGTGCTGACCTCGTCCTCGAGCGATTGCAGCTTCTGCGTCAGCCGGCCGCTCGATTGCAGCACGAGGCCGGCGGCCTGGCCGGTCTCGGCCGTCGCATCGGTGACGCCGGAGATGTTCTGCGAGACCTGGTCGGTGCCGGAGGCCGCCTCCTGCACGCTGTGCGCGATCGCCTGGGTCGCGGCGCCCTGCTCCTCGACTGCGGCTGCGATCGACGAGGAGATCTCATTGACCTCCATGATGGTCTTGCGGATGCTGTCGATGTTGCCGACGACCTGGTTGGTCTCGGCCTGGATCGCGGTGATCTGCGCGCCAATCTCGTCGGTCGCCTTCGCGGTCTGGCTGGCCAGCGATTTGACTTCGCTCGCGACCACGGCAAATCCCTTGCCGGCCTCGCCGGCGCGCGCGGCTTCGATGGTGGCGTTGAGCGCGAGCAGATTGGTCTGCGAAGCGATCTGGTTGATGAGGTCGATGACCTCGCCGATCTTGTGGGCCGCCGCAGCCAATCCCTGCACCGTGTCGTTGGTGCGCTGGCCGTCGGCGGCGGCCTTGTCGGCCACGGAAGCCGCCTGCGCGACGCGCTGGCTGATCTCGGTGATCGAAGCCGACAGCTGGCCGGCGGCAGAAGCCACGGTCTGCACATTGCTCGAAGCCTGCTGGCAGGCGGTGGCGACGAAGCTGGCGCGGTCGGTCGCCTTGTTCGCGGTCTCCGACATGCCTTGCGCGGCCTGCTGCATCGCGCGCGCCTCGTTGAAGACGTCGCGGACGACGGCCTGAACGCTCGCCTCGAACTTGTCGGCGAGATCGGCCATCGTCCTGCGCTTCTCGTCGTCGGCCGTCTGCTTGGCCTCCTGCTGCTCGGCATGCATCCGGCCCACCGCAGCCGCATTGTCCTTGAACACGGCAAGCGCCTTGGCGAGCGCGCCGACCTCGTTGCTGCGGTCGGTGTAGGGCACCTCGAACGTGCTGTCGCCGCCGGCGAGACGCTCAGTCAGCGCGGTGATCTTTGCGAGCGGCTTAGTGACGCTGCGGCCGATCAGGAACGAGGCGCCGAGCACCACGACCAGGACGGCCAGGCAGATATAGGCGAACGTCATCGCGTTCTGGCGAAAGACCGCGTCGACGTCGTCGAGATAGATGCCGGTGCCGATGATCCAGCCCCAGGGCGCAAAGCCCTTCACATAGGAAATCTTCCCGACCGGCTGATCGAAGCCGGGCTTCGGCCAGAGGTAGCCGTAGAAGCCCGCGCCCTGTTTCTTGACGACGTCAACGAAACCCATGAACAGCGCGTTGCCGGCGGGATCCTTCATGCCGGAGAGATCCTTGCCGTCGAGTTCGGGCTTGATCGGGTGCATGACCATCTTGGGGGCCATGTCGTTGATCCAGAAATACTCGACCTTGTCGTAGCGCAGGCTCTTGATCTCCGCGATCGCGGCGGCCTGCGCCTGCTCGCGCGTCAGCTTCCCCTCGCTTTCGAGCTTCTGATGATGCGCCAGGATGCCGTAGCCGACATCGACCATGTGCTGCGTCTTGGCCTGACGGTCGGCGACCATCTGGGCGCGCACGGTCGAGAGCGCGATCGGCGCCAGAGCGATCATGCCAAGAAGGCTGATGGCAACGATCAGGACCAGCTTGAAACTGATACGGGAGAAAATCATTGATGCTCGCATGAATTAGCGGGGCTGATATGCCAGTTTATCCTGCTCCCCTTAGCAAAGCCTTAAGCATTGGGTCCCCCAAAAGCCCGCAAAACTGCGTGGAAGGCGGCCGGCACGCTGCATAGGGCTTCGCTCGCTTGCGAGGTTGGCCGCATCCGAGATGAAAGTTCTTCAAAACTAGAAGACCTCGATATCGCCCCTCCGAGCGTTGACTTGCAGCCGGCCCTGGCCGAACGATCGGCGCAGATCATCAGCGCCGGAAGTGGCGTGAGCGCAGCCAAAGGCCAGAGGCTCAATGCATCAATCGACATCGACAGGGTCCCTCGACCTTCCCGCGCTGTGCGCGGCGGAGCGGCTGTTCATCTGGGGATTTCGGGCCAAGGCGCGCAGCGGAACCGCCGTTCCGACCGCCGCCGACATCCAGCAGGTGTACGACCACTTTCGCGTGGGCGATGCCGTGCCGTCGCTGGAATCCATCATCGAGATCTTTGCGTGCACGGCGCATACGGCGATCGAGGTGCATTGCCCCACCTGTCCGAGGATGTCGGACAGCGAGCACGGAATGTTGCACGCCATCGCCGCGGCACAGCAGGAGCGCGTCGACGTCGCGCGCGAGCAGTTCGAGTGCTGGCTCCCGCCGGTCGGTGCCGATTGGGCGCTGGCGCCGGTCCGGGGGCTTGCGACGATCTTCCGCATGGCCGGTCTCATCCTGCCCGACCGACAGGTTCGATCGCTCGACCATGATCGGACGATGGCGATGAAGAGCTGGTTCGTCGGAAGTCCCACATTGCACTGACGAGACCGCTCATGATGCAGGATGCGTGTGGCTCTGTGCCCGTTACGGAAGCCGGCCAGTCGCAGCGCTGCCCGTTCCGGGCCGCGCTTGCGAGCCGTCCGTGCGTCGACAGCTACGATAATTTTTGCCGCATCGCGCTGTCGCTGTTTCGCTTCATCGGAGCGGCCTATGCGACCGGTGCCTCCGACTGCTGGGAGGCGGCCTATCGCTTCGCCGACGAGGCGCCTGATATCGCCGACAGTCCGCTACTGGTGGCGCGCGCGGCCGCGCTCGTCAGAATTCTGCGCAGCGGCCGCCCTTGCGAGCTGTGCTTCATGCCGCCGTCGTGCCGGCGCCTGTCGAAGGACGAGGCGGATCTGATGCGGCTGCTGGCGGTCGCGCGAAGCAGGCAGCCAGGTGAACTCGAGGCCATCGTGTGTCAGTTCGTGACCTTCGGGAAAGAGGATGCGGCAACGCGCGCGATCAACGCGCTTGCCCTGTGCTGACGCTTTGACGGGTTCTACTCGCACATAGAGCCGTCTTGCGGTATCGACATCGTCATGGAGACGCAGTGCTCGATGCCCTCCATGAAACCTCCAGACGATCCCGGCGCGACCACCGCCGGGATCGTCATTCTCGTGTCACCCGCTGGCGACCCTTCTCCTCGAGCACGAGATCGACGGTGTGGGCCGCGATCTTGCGCAGCTGCGGCTCGTCGCCGAAGGCGCGCTCGAGCACCGCAAGTCCGCGCGTCACCGTGATGATGTGCAGCGCTGCGGCCGCGGGATTGCCGCTGAATTCGCCGCGCTCTGCGCCCGCCGACAACGTTTCCTGAACCAGAGCCGTGATGCGCGAGACGAGACCGGCAAACGCCTGGCGCGCCTCCTCGTCGAGCCCCTCGCCTTCGGCCGCGCCGAGCTCCATCAGTCCCCGCGTGGTCGGGCATCCCCGCGGCGGCGTCCCGGAGCGGAAATTGGTGATGGTCAGGTCGAAGAACGCAGTGAGGCGCTTTCGTAAAGTACCTGTGCCGAGCGCCTTTTGCAGGACGAGGAGATAGTCGCCCGCGTAGCGTTCATAGGCCTGCAGGAACAGCGCCTCCTTGCTGCCGAAGGCGTTGTAGAGGCTGCCGCGCTGGACGCCGGCGTCTCGCGCAATGTCCGACAGCGAGGTGCCGCGCACGCCCTTGCGCCAGAACTGGTCGAACGCGATGCGCAGCACGTCGTCGTGGTCAAACTCGCGCGGCCTCAAATTCTTACTCCTCCGTCCGGCAAAGTATTGACACGATGTCAAGAATATGGATTCTAGACATCGTGTCAAAAACTAATCGGGATTGATAGCCCATTTCGTCAATGGGCCGAACGGCCGGCGCCTGCATGCGCCCTGGCCGGCCGGACCCGCATGCAAAGGGACCAGCTATGCCTCTGCTCCATATCTCGATGCGCGCCGGGAAACCGGACGCCTACCGCCGGGCGATCCTCGACGGCCTCTACCGCGCCATGCGCGAGGCGCTGAACGTCCCTGAAGGCGACGAGTTCATGACCATCAGCGAGATTGCGCCAGCAAATTTCCGCTGCGGCAACGCCTACGGCGTCGCGCGCAGCGACGACGCCGTGCTGATCCAGATCACCGTGTTCGCCTCGCGCACGGCGGAACAGAAGAAGGCGCTGTACCGTCGGATCACCGACCTGCTCGGCGACAACCCGGGCATCCGCCCCGGGGACGTCTTCGTGAATGTGCTCGACGCGCCCGCGGAGAACTGGTCCGTCGGCCACGGCATCGCGCAATTCGCATGAGTTTGCCGCGCCGCTCTTGAGAATCCTCTGCCGCAAGGGTCTGATAGTGCGCTGAGTGTGATCGACAAGCCGGCCGAGCCGGACGGGGAGTGAGATGGCCGCATTCCGGGGAAGCTGCCTGTGTGGCGAGGTCGCGTTCGAGGTCGAGGGTCCGTTCGACCGCTTCCTCAACTGCCATTGCTCGCGCTGCCGCAAGGCGACCGGCACGGCGCATGCCTGCGAGGTGATCGTGCAGGCGGGCGCGCTGCGCTGGCTGCGCGGCGAAGCATCCGTCGCGCGCTTCAATCTGCCGAATGCGCGAAGCTTTGCGACCGCGTTCTGCAAGATCTGCGGCAGCCCGATGCCGCACCTCACGCGTAGCGGGCGCGAGGCGATCATCCATGCCGGCGCGTTCGACGAGCCGCTGGGTGCGGTACCCGACCGGCACGTGCAGTGGGCATCGCGCGCGGACTGGTATGTGCACGGCGACGGACTGCCGGTGGAGGATTGAGGCGACGCGCGGGCTTCACGCCGAAGCAACGCACGCCTCCATGATCCCGTCCAGCTCGGCCTTGGACAGCACGCCGAGCTCGGCGATGAAGACGATGCGTGCCCGCGGCACACCGGGAGCCGGCGCATCGCCCGGCGCCATCGTGGCGCGGCCGGCGGCGAATTGAAATACCATCTGGCGGCCGGGCTGCTCGACGGTCTCGAACAGGCCTTTGGCGCGCGCGAGTTTTGGCGCCAGCTTGCCGATGGCCTGCTGCAAGCGCGGCAGCGAGAGTGGCTGGTTCGAGGTCCAGCTCAGCGTTTCGAAGCGCTGTTCTGCCGGTCGCCGCGGCCCGGGCTGCCGCGGTGCGGGCGTGCGATCGACATTCGCGGGAAACAGCAGCACGGATGGAATTTCGCCGTGCTGCGCATCGACCACCACGGCCGGGACGCGCTGGGCGCGGATGGCTTCGCGCATCCGCCCGCCTGCGCCCTCGTCGGCGAGATCCAGCTTGCTCAGCGCCACGATGTCGGCGACGCGGAGCTGCGAGCGATGGAGCGCATCCTCGAGGGCGGCCGGCGGCGTTGCCGCATCCATCACGCAGAGCACCGTCTCCAGCGGCGCCTCGCGCAGGATCACAGGGTCCATCAGATTGCGGACGATGTCGGCGGGATCTGCGACGCCGCTGGTCTCGATGACGATGTACTCCGGCCTCGGATCGCGCCGCAGCAGGGTCGAGAGCGTGCGGAGCAGATCGCCTTCCAGCGAGCAGCAGATGCAGCCATTGGCGAGGCTGACGACGCCGTCGCTGGCGCCCGCGATCAGCTCCGCATCGATGTTGATGGCGCCGAAGTCGTTGACAATGGCGGCGATCCGCCGCCCCTCCGCGTTCGCCAGCAGATGGTTGACGACAGTGGTCTTGCCCGCCCCCAGAAAGCCCGTCACCAGGAGAATGGGGACCGGCATGGATCAGCTCTCGACGACGGGACGGCGGACGGGCTTGCCGGGCCGCGCAGCGACATCCAGCACGCCGTCGCTGATCAGCACCTCGCCGCTGACGACCAGATGCCGCACGCCTTCCGAAGGACGGTTCATTGCAGTGAAGGTCGCGCGGTCGGACAGCTTCTCGTAGTCGAACACCACGATGTCGGCATCGGCGCCCCTATCGAGCCGGCCCTTGGCGCGCATCGCGGGTGTGCTCTGCGACAGGATCTCTGCCGGGATCAGCGCGCATTTGCGTACGCCTTCCAGCAGCGACACGGTCTTGCGCTCGCGCACCCATTCGCGGATGAATTTCGTGAAGCAGCCGGCAGAGCGCGGATGCGAGGTGGCATCGTCAGGCAGCGGCCAGGCATCGCCGGTGTAGGTCTTGCCGTCCGACGTCGTCCACGGCATCGCGTCGGAGGCGATCGCGCCGCCGGGATACAGCACCGACATGTCGAGCAGGTCGCGGTGATGCGCATTGTTCTCGGTGTCGAGGATGTGCCACAGCACCAGCGAGGACGGCTCCTCGGCTTGCGCCTTCAACAGCTCCTCGCGATCGCTGAAGCGGTGGCCGTCGGTCACGCGCTGCACCGAGTCGTAGCCGGTGCCGTTGCGTTCGACGAACTCGGGGTCGCTGAAGAAGGCGGCGGCCAGCACGGTCGAGCCGGTGCCGTAAGGGTAGGCCTCGACCGTGATGGGCAGGCCCTGCGCCTGCGCCTTCTCGACCAGCACGCGGCAACGCTCGATGTCGGTCTTGCTCGACGAGTTGAAATGGCAGATGTGCATGTGCGCGCCGGTGGCGCCGGCATAGCCGATCAGGCGGATATAGGCTTCCGCCGCGCTTTCGGGGTCGATGCGCGACATGTAGGCGACGTGGGTGAAGGTCGGCACGTCCTGCTTGGCCGCAAGCTGGCAGACCGCGGTCAATTCCTGCACGCCGGCGCCGGGCGCATAGGCGTTCAGGATGCCGATGCCGATGCCGCCTTCGTTCAAGCCGCGCGAAAGGCGATCGAGGATGCCTGAGACCTCCGTGTCGGTCGCGACGTTGTCCATCCAGCGACGGTCGCGCATCGCGTTGCCGAATGCCTCCAGCGAGCTCTCGGCGTTGGAGCCCGTCATCGCGCCGATGCGCGCAAAGGCCCAGTTGGTGGCGGCGCCGTAGTTCAGCACGCGGCCCTTCCGCGCCTGGCGCTCATACCAGGACCCGACCGGCAGCACGCCGGCCTCGAGATCGAGCGTCGTCGTCACGCCATCGAAGGCCTGCATGCGGTCCGCCGGGATGGACTGGCCATGCGCGTGCAGATCGATGAAGCCGGGCGCGACCACGAGCCCGGTGGCGTCGATCACCCGCTCGGCGCTGCCGAGGCCCGTGCCGACGGCGGCGATCCTGCCGTCCACCACCGCCACGTCGCCGATAGCGTCCATCCCGCTCGCGGGATCCACCACCCGGCCGCCAGAAATCACCAAGCCGCTCATATCGTCACTCCAAAAAGCTAATGCCAAACCTCCAAAGGCCCGGCAGCAGCTTCGGAGGTGGAGACCGGCCGCATCCCGCGCCGTCTCGGCGCGCATAGATGCAGATTTTTGGGGGAACGACCACCTCCGTCGATGCCGATGCAGCATGCTTGCGCGAGAGGTCAGCTCATACGTCATCGCAGACACGTAGCCGCAATCTCGCGGCATGATTTGCCCGAGCTATGCTTCTCTCGTCAAGAAAGGGCGCAGGGAAGACCGGGCGCCGGCTGGCCCCCACAAAACCCCCATGCTGAACGAATGCACACGCAATGCACAGGGGAGACACAGGGCAGCCGAGACCAGGCCTTCCCTGCGCGATGGTTTGACAGCCTATGCCGTGCTCTCCCGGGAGCCGAGTTCGTTCTGGCCTCCCTCGCCCCGGCGAAATGCACGGCACCGCGCCGGTTGACGCGCGTGACGTACGACTGCCCCTTTTGCTGGGCTGGGATGGCCGACAAATACGATAAATCGGAATTTCGGTAAAGTGGAATATTTTCGACAAGCGGATTGACAACGGATCTGGCTGTTTTGCCAAACGCCCGTTGAACTAGTGCACTGTAGTTCCAACGACTGTTGGCGCTCCTTCGAACGCATGATCATGCAACCGACCGCGAAGCGGCTTCGCCGTCTTCTCGCCCCCATTGTCATTCAGGGAGTTGGGCGGGGCGGCGCTACGGGGCAAAGTTCCCGAAGGTTCCGTGTGATCATTCAACGTCTCCTGCAACGCGACTCCGGTCATTCCGTTTCGCGCCGCGCTTTCCTCGGCGGACTTATGTCGGCGGGAAGTGCGCTCGCGCTCGGCGGATGCGCCGGCCTGGGTGCGACCGGCGCGCGCTTCGACGCCTCGTCCCTCTCCGTTGACTCCACATTACTTGTCGCCACCACGCGCAAGGCCGTGAACGGTGCTCGCGCCAAACCCTGGTTCGGTCCGGAGCGCGCGACGAGCATGACGGTCGCGCGGGCCAAGCTAGTGGCCCCCGACGAGAGCCGCCTGTCTCTCGCCTCGGTTGGACTTGGCAGTTGGCGTCTTGATCGGATCGAACCCGTGCCAGCCGACGCCGGCGATCTCGCGACGCAGGCCGGCGGAGGCGACGTGCTGATCTATGTGCACGGCTTCAAGCAGACGTTCGAGACGGCGGTGCTGGACGGCGCCTATCTCTCCGATGCGATCAAGTTCCGCGGCCGGACCATGGTGTTCGCCTGGCCCTCCAAGGCCGGACTGTTCGACTACGCCTATGATCGCGACAGCGCGATGTGGTCGCGCGACGATTTCGAACGCGCGCTCTCTGCGCTGGTGTCGGCGCCGGGCGGTGGCCGCGTGCACATCGTTGCGCACAGCATGGGAACCATGCTGACGCTGGAAAGCCTGCGTCAGCTCTATGCGCGATACGGCGACACGGTCACGAGCAAGATCGGCGCGGTCGTGTTTGCCGCGCCCGACATCGACATGGACGTGTTCTCGTCGGCGGTCCAGCGCATCGGCCCGCTGGCCGGCAAGATCACCGTGATCGCTTCGACGAACGATCGCGCCCTCGCGCTATCGGGACAGATTGCAGGTGGAATGACCAGGGTCGGCGCGGCCGAAAAGGCCGCGATCGCGCGGCTCGGCGTGCGCGTCGTCGATGCGTCAGCGGAAGGCTGGGGCATCATCAACCACGATCTGTTCCTGTCGAATGCGGAAGTGCAGCAGGTAATCCGCCGCTCGATCGACGGCACGACGGCGTGAGAGAAGGGCTGCGCGGCATTGGCTTGACGCATCGTCGCGGAGCAACAATTGACTACGACGACAATCTGCGTTCGGCAATAATCCGCACAGGCGGAAAGGCGACGCAGTCGACCACGTCGAACAACACTTCAATGTTGCGGTCAAACGCCTGCGCGAAAGCCATCGCATCATCGCGCCGTTCGTCGGCAACGGCAGTGCCGAGCGTGCAATGGGGCGTCCACGCGCCGGGCCGGTAGTGAGGACGACAATGTGCTGGATCGATTGCCGCGCTGATGGCGGCGTGGATTCGAGCCAGGGTTTCGTCGACCTCCGGCTCCGCCCAGAGGACGAGCGGAGAACCTTCGAACCAGCGAATTCGTTTGAACCTGATCCGCAGTTGCGTCTGGCCAGACGTAGCTGCCAGCATCACATCCCACGCAGCCTTCTCGTCAGCCGCTGGCGAGTCGTAGATGGCAAACGTCAAATGAGGCCGGTAGCCGAGGGCGCGCATCGAGGGCTCGGCCTCGAACACGGCAACCTGATCCCACAGCCGCTCGATCTCGCCTGCTGAATCGTTATCGGCCCGGATATTGATCGCCAATGCCACAGGCTCACCCAAGGGGTGGAACAATCAAATCGAGATCGGGGGAAAAGCTGGCTTCAAGACAAAGCTGGCTTCAAGACAATGGCGCTCCCTAGGGGAATCGAACCCCTGTTTCAGCCTTGAGAGGGCCGCGTCCTAACCGCTAGACGAAGGGAGCGTGAGGGCTAGCCAATAACCTCGAAATTTGTCCGCCGCAAGGACCCGGATGGCCCTTTTACGGCTCATTGGCAAATTTCAGCTTTCCGGCGGGCTTGAGGGTGTGGGCGTCGAAGGTGCGGATCTCGATGACCCCGCCGATATCCAGCGTAACCACGAGACGGTCGCCGGCCACGCCGGTCGAGACGATCCTGGCGCCCTTCGGCAGGGTGGCGGTGACGTCACCCACCGGCTCCGCTGCCCTTCCCTCCGACTTGAAAAGGCGGTAGCCCACCGCGATCAGAACGGCGCAGATCGCCAGCGCCGTGGTCAACCCCGCGATCAGCATCATCCGCCGCACCCGCGCGAACAGCGCGGCCTGCTCGGGGGTCGGTTCGGGAACAGCGGTATCAGACGTCGTCATGGAAAATTCTGGCTCTGCGCAAAGGTTGGAGGTTGTCGTCGCCGGCGACGAGGGCTCGGCCCGGCTCGACCGCGTGCTGGCGGCGCGTTTGCCGGACCTGTCGCGATCGCGGCTGAAAGCTCTGATCCTGGCGGGCGCAGTGCACCTGAAGGCCACCGCGGTCCGCGACCCCGCTTATCACGTCGCATCCGGCGATACGATCATAATCGACGTGCCGGAGGCGGCTCCGCCGGAGCCCAAGGGCGAGGACATTGCGCTGGATATCGTGTTCGAGGACGACGACATCGTCGTCCTCAACAAGCCGAAGGGCCTCGTGGTGCACCCCGCGGCCGGGCACGAGACTGGCACGCTGGTGAACGCGCTGATCGCCCATTGCGGCGGCTCGCTGTCCGGCATCGGCGGGGTGCGCCGGCCCGGCATCGTGCACCGGCTCGACAAGGACACGACCGGGCTGATGGTGGTGGCCAAGAACGACCTCGCCCATGCCTCGCTGACCGCGCAATTCGCCGACCACGGCCGCACCGGCGCGATGCGCCGCGGCTACATGGCCTTCGCCTGGGGGCTGCCCGGCCGCCATCGCGGCACCGTCGATGCGCCGATCGACCGCCATCCGCATGCGCGCGAGAAGATGGCGGTGCGCCAGGGCGGCCGCGAGGCAGTGACCCATTGGGAGCTTCTGGAGAGTTTTGCAGGGCGTGACGGCAAGCCGATCGCCGCCCTGCTCGCCTGCGAGCTCGAGACCGGACGCACCCACCAGATCCGCGTCCACCTCGCCCATATCGGCCATCCCCTGATGGGGGACGCCGTCTATGGCCCGCATTTCAAGACCAAGGCAAACCAGCTCGGCCCCGAGTCGCAAGCCGCCTTGGCGGCGCTGGGGCGGCAGGCCCTGCATGCTTATTTGCTGGTACTGGAGCACCCGAGGACGGGAGAATTACTCCACTGGGAGGCGCCTCTGCCGGAGGATTTGCTTCTCTTGGAGGCGGCCCTGAAAGCGGCGCTATGACGCAGGCCTTTTAAGAAAGGCGTTACATTACAAAAAGTTATAGCTGCCACACGGGGACGTGACGTCAGCAATCCTTCCCTTTTTGACCCCCCATGGGGTATATTGCGCGTGCGTTGGAAATGACCAACGCGGAACATCGCAGCTACGGCCGGCTTTAACAAAGCGGTCGTCTGCCTGGCCCGCCGCTATCGGGGGCCTGAACCTTTGGAGGGCTTCAGTATGGCCCGTACCGCTGCTCTGCCGATCCTCAATGGAGAATCCGGCCTTTCTCGCTACCTCGCCGAGATCCGCAAGTTCCCGATGCTGGAACCCCAGCAGGAATACATGCTCGCCAAGCGTTGGCGCGAGCATGACGATCGCGACGCGGCGCATCAACTCGTCACCAGCCATCTCCGCCTCGTGGCCAAGATCGCCATGGGCTATCGCGGCTACGGCCTGCCGATCTCCGAGGTCGTCTCGGAAGGCAATGTCGGCCTGATGCAGGCGGTGAAGCGTTTCGAACCCGAGAAGGGGTTCCGTCTCGCCACCTACGCGATGTGGTGGATCAAGGCGTCGATTCAAGAGTACATCCTGCGTTCCTGGTCGCTCGTGAAGATGGGCACGACCGCGAACCAGAAGAAGCTGTTCTTCAACCTGCGCAAGGCGAAGAGCAAGATCAACGCGCTGGACGAGGGCGACCTTCGCCCCGACCAGGTGAAGATCATTGCCAAGCGCCTCGGCGTCACCGATCAGGACGTGATCGACATGAACCGCCGCCTCGGTGGCGACGCGTCGCTCAACGCACCGATCCGCGACGACGGCGAAGCCGGCGAATGGCAGGACTGGCTGGTCGACAATACGCCCAACCAGGAAGCCATGATGGCGGAGCACGAGGAGTATGATCACCGCCGTGACGCGCTGAATGGCGCCATGGGCGTGCTCAACCCGCGCGAACGCCGCATCTTCGAGGCCCGCCGCCTCGCCGATGAGCCGATGACGCTGGAAGACCTTGCCGCCGAGTTCGGCGTGTCGCGCGAGCGCGTCCGCCAGATCGAAGTCCGCGCCTTTGAAAAGGTGCAGGCCGCGGTCAAGGGCACGATTGCAAAGGCCGAACAGGCCGCGCTGGAAGCCGCGCTCTAAGCGCAGCTTCAGCGCCAGAGATTGGCGGATCGATGAGAGACGGAAAAGCCGGCGGCAACGCCGGCTTTTTTGTTTGGGGCGATGCCTTGTTCGAGTGATGCGAAGCGCGGCGCCACATTCAGTGTCACGCCCGCCTAGTGCGCAATTGCGCACGGGGGCGGGGCATCCAGTTCGCCGCGGCACCAATCGCAGCAGCGAGATATCCAACGCAGGCCTCTGGAATACCTGGATCGCCCGGTTAAACCGGGCAACGACAGCGGTGGTTTTGGCTGCAGTCGGTGGAGAGTGTGGACGAGTGAGACGACCATCACATCCCCCTCCGCTCGTCTGATCTACAACCAGGCTCGCCTTGAACCGGCGCTGCCGGCCAACCGACCCAAAAATATCGGACCGACAGCATCGAATGGACGCCACCGTGTCGATCATCCTGCAATCCACCGTCGGCGGCTTTTCCGCCCAGTTCATGCGCAAGCTGCCGCTGGTCGAGCAGGCGATGCGCGAGCACGGGCTCGATCCCGCCGAGTTCATCATCTCCAAGGACTATGCCTCGACCGCGACGATCCCGATCATGGGTCCGTTCTTCTTCAGCTACAGCGTGTTCTTCGGCGAGGAGAACTTCACCGTCACCGAGCCGAACGACATGGTGTTTCTGGATTACTTCTTCAAACGCGTGCTGGCCGTCGACGATCCGCCGGAATTGCCGCGGCGGCCGGGATTGATCGAGCGGTTCTTCGGGTGGATGGCGCAACCGGTCTAGCTCGTCATTCCCCCCAAACCCTTGCCAGCGTCGCGAGCCAGCAGCCTTCGCAATAGCGGGCGTCCTTGTAGTCGATCCAGTTGTGCGCGTAGACGTGGTCAGCCGGGATGCCGTAGCGCGCGCGCAGCACCTGCACGAGGATCTTCCACGCCGCAACCTGCGCCTCTGTGGGGCCGGTGGCGACATCGGGATAATTGCCGGCGAACTCGACGCCGATCGAATTGTCGCGCACCACCTGGCGATAGGTAGATCTGTTGTCGATGTACTTGTTGTCGTTGCGGTTGGCGCCGTCGCCATGGGTCGGCACCAGGTTCTCCGCCGCCGCCCAATAGACCGTGCCGTCGGTCTCGACCCACACCGTGACGCCGCGGCGTGTCGGGTTCTTCGCCTGCGCCTCGGCGCCGCCGCGCGCCGAGCCCGTCGGCCCCTCGGTCTGGTGCACGATGATGTTGCGCCAGGCACGAGCCTTGGCGACGTCGCCCCATGGCGCGAGCCAGACGATCTTCAGGCCGGGAATGTCGGGCGTGCCGGAGCTGCGCGCCAGCTTTGCGAGGTCGGCATCTTCGGCAGCGGCGGGTGTGATCAGGAAGAGAGCGGCGAGAGCAGCCGCGAACAGGCGGGATATCATCATCAGGATCCAATAACGGATCCCAGCGTAGCAGGCTTCAGGCGAATTTGCGCGCGGCCTCACTGAGCCTTGCCTCACTGAGACTTGCCTCACAGAGCTTTGCCTCACTGAGCCCTGCCGGCTCGGGCGAGAGCGGCGGGGCTGGATTGTAGACCGCAAAATCGTTCTTGCCGTTCTTCTTGGCGGCGTAGAGGGCGTGGTCGGCGTGCGCGATCAGGCGGTCCGGGAATTGGCCGATGCCGCGGTCCCATTCGGCGACGCCGATCGAGATCGCGATCGGGATGTCCTTGGCCGTGCAACTTGCTGCATCCTGGCGGCAGACCTCGAGCACGCGGCGGGCGATCGCGGCCCCCTCGCGCAAGGAGGAGGACGGCAGCACGACGCAGAACTCGTCGCCGCCGGTGCGGGCCAGCATGTCGCCCGGCCGCAGGCGTGTCTGCGCCATCAGGGTGAAGTGCCGCAGACACGCATCGCCCGCGGCATGGCCGTGGGTGTCGTTGATGGTCTTGAAGCCGTCGAGGTCGATCACCAGCAGCGAGAACGCCTCGCCGCTGCGCTCCGAGCGAGTGCATTCCTCGGACAGGCGCTGCAACAGATGCCGCCGGTTGGCGACGCCGGTGAGATCGTCGAGCAATGCGAGGTCGGCGACCTCGCCCCGCAGGCGATCCATCGCCATCAGCAGGAAGCCGAAATTGAGCGTCATCGACAGGAACAGCAGTCCCAGCACCATGACGGCATGGGCCTGGCCGCCGGCAACCGAGGAGAAGTCACCGCCAAGCAGGTTGCCCACCGCACGGGCGAAGAAGATCGCGATGATGCTGACGATGACGATGCCGGACAGCCGGGCACCCGGGCTGACGCGGCCTTCCGGCGGCGACAAGAGCAGACGCAGCGCCAGCGCCAGCGGCAGGGCCTGCCCGAGCGAGTAGCTGAGCATACGCAGCTGCATATGCTCGAAGCCGAGCATGAAGAACACGACGCCGCCGAGGCTCAAGGCGCCCGTCGCGATCATGATGCGCCAGGATACCGGCTGGTCGTAGAAGCGCTGGATGCCCATCGCAGCAAGGCAGCTTGCCGCGATGATACCGACTGCCCCTGACAGGAGCGGCAGTGGAGAGGCGACGAACAGGCGGACCAGCGCCGCCATCGCGCCGGCGGCGCCGACGAAGCATGACGCCATCCAGAACCGCGCGGCCGCGAATTTCGGATAGGAGCGCGTCACGTAGGCCCAGATCAGGCCGAGCGCCAGGAAGTTGACGACGAAGACGGTCCAGAGTGTCGGCACGTTCAGCATGGCGCGTGCAGCGCGTGCAACCTCGCGCCTCCCGTCCCTGGCAGCCGTTCGTCCATGACCCGTCCCCGTGTTCTTGCGGAGGACAATGCACGGGTTGCGCTTAACGGAGTCTCACTGCGATCCTCGAAAGCGCGCCGTTGGTTTTGGATTCATGAACGGCGCGCGGCGATTGTCGGATCGTTAGGCATGTCGCGGCGTCCCTGCACGGTCGCGTCGGCACGTCTCGCGATGCGGATTCGCGCACCAAAATCACCCGAAAATGCATCTGAGCTGTGGATAACGTGATGACACGGATGTGACGGCACGGGGCAGAACCCTGCGAATCTGCTGAGTTTGTCACCGAGGATGTTGCGAGGCTGGCCCTCCGCCGAGCGTTCCTCGTGTCGCGTTTCACCATTAACCCTTAAGAGGATCCTATGGCTAAGAAAGCGAAGAAGGCGACGAAGAAGAAGGCGAAAAAGGCCAAGAAGGCGAAGAAGAAGTAACGAGGCTTCTTTTTCTTTGCTCGGGTGGAGCCTCGCTCCGCCCGGGCTTCGGGTAGGGTCGAGAGAGTTTGATGGTGGCGGGCGCGAAGCCCGCTTTTTTTTATTGGGTGGAGAAGCTACCGCTCCACGAACGCGAGCTTGGCGCCGAGCGCGGCAAAACCGGCGGCAAAGCTGCGGCGCAGCCAGGCCATGACGCGGGGACGGGAGATGACGCGCTCGCGCACCGACGCCGCACAGAGGCCGTAGACAACGAACACCGCAAACGTCATCGCCATGAAGGCGCCGCTCAATTCCAGCATCCGCGCCAGCACATGAACTTCGTCCACCGCGATGAACTGCGGCAGGAAGGCGAGGAAGAAGATCGACAGTTTCGGGTTGAGGATGTTGATCAGGAAGCCTGTCACGACGACACGGCCGCTCGAACGCTCCTTGATGTCGCCCTCGACCGCGAGCGCGCCGGTTTCACGCAACGCCTGCCAGGACATGTAGAGCAGATAGAGCACGCCGCCCCATTTCAGCGCGGCAAAGGCGAGCGCGCTGGTGTAGAGCACGGCGGCGAGCCCCAGCATCGCTGCGACCATGTGCGGCACGATCCCGAGCGTGCAGCCGAAGGCGGCGGCGACACTGGCGCGCGAGCCGCGGGTCAGCGCCGCGGCCAGCGTGTAGAGCACGCCGGTGCCGGGCGAGGCGACGACGATGAGCGAGGTGAGCAGGAACGACCAGGACATAAGCAGACCTTATCAGTCCGCCTCACGGCAAGAAAGCCAGACCGTCGCCCGCCGCCGTCAGGAGAGTTGCGCGATCTCGGCCTCGCGCAGCACGTCGAGCGGCGCCCATGGCTTGGCCCAGAATTTCGCACCGTCGGGCAAGGCCTGCATCAGGGGACGGCCGGAGGTGACGACGACATCCAGCTTGGGATTGCGGTCCTTGGCGACGTGGGCAAGCTCGACGCCGGTCATCCGGCCGGCGAGCTGCACGTCGGTGAGCAACAGACACAAGGCTCCGGCGTTCTTCTCGAGGACGCGCTCGGCCGCCTCAGCGCTTTCGCACTGAATGACCTGGTAGCCGCTCTCCTCAAGAAGAAGGCTGAGCATCTCTCGCTGCATGGCGTCGTCTTCGACGATGAGTGCTGTTGCAGGAAATGGCTTCGATTGACCCATCGCTGGCTCCCAATGCTGCTTGCCTCCGTTCAAGTAACTTACGTTAAGGACGCAAGTCGGATACGGTTCGGTTCCATTCTGAAAAAATGTCATCCGGGCGCCCGGCCCGGGGGCTTGACGGGGGAAGATATGACGATGATTCGCGGTGCCGCCGCCATCACGGGAGCGGCGAGCGGCATCGGCCGCGCGCTGGCGATCGAGCTCGGCAGCCGTGGCTGCGACCTCGCGCTCGCTGATCGTGACGAGGCCGGACTGAAGGCGCTCGCCGCCGAGATCGGAGCCGCACGCAAGGTCAGCGTGCACCGCGTCGACGTCAGCGAACCCGGCGATATCGCGGCATTCGCGCGTGATGCGATCGCGGCGCATCCCGCGCTCGGCATCGTCGTCAACAATGCGGGCGTGGCGCTGATGGGCTCGTTCGAGGAGATCGACCAGACCCAGATGGACTGGCTGTTCGACATCAATTTCTGGGGCGTGGTGCACGGCACGCGCGCCTTCCTGCCGCATCTGAAGACGCTGGCAGAGGCGCATATCGTCAACCTCTCCTCGATCTTCGGCATCATCGCGCCGCCGGGCCAGTCGGCCTATGCGGCCGCCAAATTCGCGGTGCGCGGTTTTTCCGAGAGCATGCGCCACGAGCTTGCGGTTGCGGGCAGCTCGGTGAAACTATCGGTCGTCCATCCCGGCGGCGTCGCCACCGCCATTGCGCGCAACTCGCGCACCGGGGTCGGCGTCACCGACAACGCCCGCCGCGCGCAATCGATCGAGCGGTTCGAGAACGCGGCGAAGACCACGCCGAAGGACGCTGCGCTGCGCATCATCAGGGGCATCGAGCGGAACGAGCCGCGCATCCTGATCGGCAACGACGCCCGCTTCATGGATCTGCTCCAGCGCTTTCGCCCGGGGACGTATTGGGCGCCGCTGCAGCGGAAGCTGGAGAAGATGGCGAAGGGGACGGCGACGTAGGTGGGGACGTCAGTGGCGCACCTATTGCGCCACACCTCGCGCTGTCATTCCCCGCGAAAGCGGGGAATCCAGTACGCCGCGGCTTCTCGGTTCAATCACTGCCGCCTCGGAGTACTGGATCACCCGCTTTCGCGGGTGATGACACCGGTTATGTGGTCACTGCCCCGCCAGCCGGTCCGCGAAATAGCCGATCGTCTTGCGATACACCACCGCCCTGTTCCACTCGCGCATCGCCTCGAAATTGGCGGTGCCTTCGCCATAGGGCTGGCCCATCTTGAAGCCGCTGGTGTGGAGCAGGTTGGCGGTCGAGGCGAGCACGTCGGGGACGCTGTGGCGGAGGTCGACATGGCCGTCGCCGTCGAAATCGACGCCGTATTTGATGTAGGAGGACGGCAGGAACTGGGTCTGGCCGATCTCGCCGGCATAGGCGCCGATGAGGTCGCGCAGCGGCAGGTCGCCGCGCTGCACGATCTTGAGCGCGGCGAGCAGCTCGCCCTGGAACAGATCGGTGCGGCGGCAATCATGCGCGAGCGTCGCCAGCGTGCGGATCACCGGCAGCTTGCCGATGTCGCCCTTGCCGAAATCGCTCTCCAGGCCCCAGATCGCGACCAGGATATAACGCGGCACGCCGAACTGCTGCTCGATGCGCGAGAGCAGCGCGGCATGACGCTGCAGCAGCGCCTTGCCGCCATTGATGCGGCCGGGGCCGACGCGGGTCGAGACATACTGCTCAAAGCTCTTGTTGAAGGTGTAGCGCTGGCGCCGATCGAAGGCGAGCACCGCGCCGTCCTGGGTGATGCCGCTGAAGGCCGCGCTGGTCACGCCTGCCGAGACGCCGGCCGCTTGCGCTTCCGAGGTCATGCTGGCGACGAAGCTGTTGAAGTCGCCGCCGCAGCGCGCGGCCTGCGCCGAGCCACCAGCCAGACAAACGAAGAAGGCGGCGGCCAAAGCGTGTCTCAACATATCGAAAATTCCTCTGAAGAATGAGCGCGGAAAGCGGCGCAAGATCATGCCCGGGAACCGGATTCGCGTCAAAGCGGCAAAACCTCGCCAGAACCGATTGCCGCCTGGGCGCGACTAAAAGGCAGCGCTGATTCCGTCCCCCAACCGCTCGAGATGACCATGCCCAATCCCTGCCGGATGCTTGCTGTCCTCGTTTTGCTCTCGCTCCCCACCGTCACGGCCACCGCGCAGACGCGCGACGTCCAAGGCTCCCGCGACTATCCCGGCATCGGCCGCTTCGCCGGCAGCGTCATCACCGGCTATGTCGTGAAGGATTTCGACGCCACGCGGATGCAGGCGGCGGCGTTCAAGGACGGGCAGCCGACCGATGCGCGGCGGCTCGAGGGCCGTGTTGTCCGCATCGCCTACCGCACCAATCCCGGCCCCTCGATCCTGGAAGTGTCGCGCAATTTCGAGACGCAGCTGGCAAAGGCCGGCTTCGAGACCCTGCTCGCCTGCGACACCGACGCCTGCGGCGCGATTCCTTTCACGGAAAGCATCGACACGCTGCCGGTGCCGCAGATGTGGGTCGACGGCTTCAACTACCGCTACTTCGCCGGCCGCAAGGCCGAGGGCGGACGCGAGACTTTTGCCAGCGTCATCGTCAGCCAGAACAACCAGGAGATCACTACGCAGGTCACCGTCGCCGAGCTCGGCGCGATCGCAAACAAGATGGTCGACGCGGCTGCAATGGCGAAGGGTCTTGGCGAGACCGGCCACATCGCGCTCTACGGCATCTATTTCGACACCGACAAGGCCGTGCTCAAGCCTGAGAGCCGCCCGACGCTGGAGCAGATCGCCAAGCTCTTGACGGGCCAGCCGCAGCTCAACGTCTTCATCGTCGGCCACACCGACAGCCAGGGCACCTATGAATACAATCTCGATCTCTCCAAGCGCCGCGCCGACGCGGTCGCGGCCGAGCTGGTGAAGAGTTTCCGGATCGCGCAGACGCGGCTGCGCACAGCCGGCGTCGGCTTGCTGGCCCCGGTCGGCTCGAATGCGACGGACGCCGGCCGCGCGCTGAACCGGCGCGTCGAGCTGGTGGCGCCGTGAGGCTTTGATCCGCGTCACCATCGTGCTGCCAGCGACGTGAGATGAACGCTTGCGCCACGCTCATTCCGGGCGCACGCAGCGCGGCGTGGAATTCATGTTGCGTGCAGTGATTGAGCGCCCGCACAATGCGTTTTGCAAAAGATGCAGCTCCGCGCATTTCGCCACACCGCGTGGAACTCAAATTGCATCGCGAAAGCAGGCAAGATGAACAAATTGCTTCAATCCTCAAATCATCTTCCGTAACAACGCCCGGGCAGCAACACGCGCGATCGACGCATATCTGATCCGCACGCTGCGACATCAAGCCGTCACGTTTTGCCTTGCCATCACATGGCGCAGGCGATAATCTTCTATTTTAGGTTGTCGCCCCGCCAGCCCCGGGCGACACTGAAGACCAAAGATAAACGGCGGGCTTTTCGGCCCGCCGTTTATTGAGGCAAGGGCCTGATCGAAGGGGCGCTGCCGGCGCCCGGCCCCCTCCCCGGCAGAGAATTGCAATCAAAACGGCCCGCGGCTGGCTGGACGGGCGCTCCGGCCTGCGCAGATGTCGACAAATCGCCGAAGTCATTTGACTGCGGGCCCCTGATCGACGACAAGCCCGCCATGGCCAAGAAACCCGGAACCAATCCCAAAGGCGAATTCGCCTTCTTCAACGTCTTCTATGAGGACGATACCCAGCGCTCCAACCGCCGCGTGCCTAGCGAACTGCTCGGCGGCCTCGACGGCGACGAACCCGCGCGCGGCTTCATCATGGAGCAGGACCGCGAGATCGCCGAAAAGAGCGGTCGGCCGGCGCTGGAGATCAAGCGGATCGAGCGGGTCGGGGTGAAGAAGAAGTAGACTTCAGCCCTATCCACGTCATTGCGAGCGGGGCGAGAGCGAAGACCAAAACAAAAACGGCGGGCCTTGGCCCGCCGTTTTGCTTTGGATCGATGTCCGCGCTCAGTTGTCGAGGAAGCTTCGCAGCTTCCGGCTCCGCGACGGATGCTTCAACTTCCGCAGCGCCTTCGCCTCGATCTGGCGAATACGCTCTCTCGTCACCGAGAACTGCTGTCCCACTTCTTCCAGCGTGTGGTCGGTGTTCATGCCGATGCCGAAGCGCATGCGCAGGACGCGCTCTTCGCGCGGGGTGAGCGAGGCGAGCACGCGCGTGGTGGTCTCGCGCAGGTTCGACTGGATCGCGGCGTCGATGGGGAGGATCGCGTTCTTGTCCTCGATGAAATCGCCGAGATGCGAATCCTCTTCGTCACCGACGGGGGTTTCGAGCGACAAGGGCTCCTTGGCGATCTTGAGGACTTTTCGCACTTTCTCCAGCGGCATGCCGAGCTTTTCGGCCAATTCCTCGGGAGTCGGCTCGCGGCCGATCTCGTTGAGCATCTGGCGCGAGGTGCGCACGATCTTGTTGATCGTCTCGATCATGTGCACGGGGATGCGGATGGTGCGGGCCTGGTCCGCAATGCTGCGGGTGATCGCCTGCCGGATCCACCACGTGGCGTAGGTCGAGAACTTGTAGCCGCGGCGATACTCGAATTTATCAACGGCCTTCATCAGGCCGATGTTGCCTTCCTGGATCAGGTCGAGGAATTGCAGGCCGCGGTTGGTGTACTTCTTCGCGATCGAGATCACGAGACGGAGATTGGCTTCCACCATCTCCTTCTTGGCCTGGCGTGCCTCGCGCTCGCCCTTCTGCACGGAGTGCACGATCTTGCGGAACTCGACGATCTCGAGGCCGGTGAGCGCCGCGAGCTGATGCACCTCGTGACGGAGGTCCTTGATGCGGTCCTTCTCGATATGGACGAAGTTCTTCCAGCCCTTGGCCGAGAGTTTCGAGACGCGGTTGAGCCAGCGCGGATCGAGCTCCGAGCCGGTGTAGTTGCGCAGGAAATCCTCGCGCGCGACGCCGTGGCTGTCGGCAAGGCGCATCAGGCGGCCCTCGTACGAAACGAGGCGCTTGTTGATGTCGTAGAGCTGCTCGACGAGTGAATCGATACGCGCCTGGTTGAGGCGCAGCGACTTCACCTCGACGATGATCTCGTCCTTGAGCTTGCGGTACTTGCGCTCCTGGTGCGGCGACAGCGAGGGCCCGTGCGAGGTGCTCTCGAGCTGGTTCTGGATGTCCTGCTCCTGAAGCTTGCGCAGCTTCTTGTAGCTGTCGGCGATCTTGTCGAAGATCTCGACGACCTTCGGCTTGAGCTCGGCCTCGATGGCCGCGAGGGACATCTGGTTCTCGAACTCGTCGTCCTCGTCCATGTCGGATTCGGCGGCGGCTTCGCCCGGATCCTTGTCCTCGCCGCCGGCCTGGCTGCCGCCGGGGGCGGCCTGCGCGGCGCGGAACGGGGTCGGCGACGGAGGAGCTGCGGGCGGCGCCACATGCGCCGGCGCGGCGCCGTTCGTCGCGGCGGCTTCGCCACCTTCGGCGGATGCTTCGCCGTTCTCGCCGGTGGGACCGCCGATCATGGCATTGTTCATGCCGCCCTTGGCGTCGGGACCGGCATAGGTCGCTTCGAGATCGATGATGTCGCGAAGGAAGATCTTGCCTTCGTTGAGCTCGTCGCGCCAGATGATGATGGCCTGGAAGGTCAGCGGGCTTTCGCACAGCCCTGCGATCATCGCCTCGCGGCCGGCCTCGATGCGCTTCGCAATCGCGATTTCGCCTTCGCGGGACAGCAGCTCGACCGTGCCCATCTCGCGCAGATACATGCGCACGGGGTCGTCGGTGCGCTCGCCCGGCTCGCTCTTCTTGACCTCGGTGACGGCCTTCTGGGTGACCTCGACGAGCTCGTTGTCGGTCTCGTCCTCGCCGCCCTCGTCCTTGTCCTCCTCGCCTTCGCTATCGTCGGCTTCGGTGACGTTGATGCCCATGTCCGAGAGCATGGACATGATGTCCTCGATCTGCTCGGGCGAGGTCTGGTCGGACGGCAAAACTTCATTGAGCTGATCGAAGGTCACGAAGCCGCGCTTCTTGGCCTGCTTGATCATCTTCTTCACTGCCGCGTCGGACAGATCGAGCAAGGGCGACGGCGCGTCCTGGGAGTCCTTCTCCGGCGCGTCCGCTGCCTTGTCGTCTTTTTCCTTGTCCTTCGCCTGCAGCGTCTTTGCCTTGGTGGCCATCCATTGCTCCTAAACGCGCTTCATGCGAGACGGCTCGCCGCGCCCGCGTGAAATCACTTGAACCTGTTGTTCGACGCTCTCGCTTCGTCAGATCTCGACACGGAAAGGGCGGCGCGCCTGTCTCCCGCCACCCCGACCTTTCTCTCGCCGGATTTGCCTAACGCTTCGTGAGCCTCTTTGTCGCAGCGGATGCAGGTGTAGTGCCAACAGCGATTGCGCGGATTCATTCCTGACGCGTCTGTTCTGCCTGCGGCCGCCTGGTGGCCAAAGTGCTACAAGACCGTTAAGCCTCGATTAACCCTGTTTTTGCCGCCAAACCTTGGATTTGGCGAGTCTTTTAGCGGTTCCGGCCCCGGCCGTCCGCATGATTCTTTCATCACACGCTCTTCTGGAACCGGCCCGACAGCTCGCCAAAACCCTCGATCAGGGCCTCGGTACCGTCGACTTCTCCTATCCGAGCCTTGACGTCACGCAGCCACGCCAAATTGGCCTCGCTGGGGTCCTCCCCCAAGGCCAGCTCGGCGTCCTTCAACTCTCTAAGTAGTGAATGGTATTGGCGATGCAAGGTAACGAGCTGGTGCCAGGTGGCGAGAACATCGTCCCGCGCCGCTCCCTCACGGGCGCCCCACACCGCCGCGTTCGTGATGCCATTCTCAACTCTTTGAAGAAGCTGAGAAAATCCGCTCTTTTCGATGTCGGAGCGCATCTTATCGGCCAGCTCGCCCGGGTCTGGGGAGTGGTGATGGTCGTTGGCGAAGGCGGCGATGATACCGGCCCGCAGCTTATGGGCCTCGGGATGGGCCAGCTCCAGGGCGGCGACCTCCTCCAGATGGTCATGCAGCAGCCAGGGGTGGTTGATCAGGCATTGCAGGATCAGCGCCTCCCGGCGGGAGATGGCGCTGCGCTGGCCCTTCATGATCGGGCTCGTCGCGAGCTGCGGGCTCGCGGCCTGGTAGGGGCCGGAGGGAATAAAGGCAGGGCCGGGGGCCCCGCGCCGCCCTTGGCTGCCGAATCCCTGGCCCCCGAATCGATTCGCCTGTCCCCCGCTGCGGGGCTGGAAGGAGCGCCCGGAGTTACCTTGGAAATTGCCCCGGCCGGCAAAGCCGCCGCGGCCGCCCTCAGGCGCGAAGGTGCGTCGAAGCCGCTCGGCAAAATCGTCGCGATAATAGCGCCGAACCACTTCGTCGCGGATGCCGTTGGACAGTTCCTTGATGCGGGCTTCCAGCGCGGCGCGGCGCTCGGGTGTTGAAAAATTGCCGCCTTCGAGCTCGCGCGACCAGATCATCTCGGCAAGCGGCTTCGCCGCCGCGATCACTTCCTCAATCGCACCGCGGCCGCCGGAACGCGCGAGATCGTCGGGGTCCTGCCCTTCCGGCAGCAGCGCGAAACGAAGACTCTTGCCGGGTGCGAGGAACGGCATGGCAAGGTCCGCGGCACGATAAGCCGCCTTCTGGCCGGCGCGGTCCCCGTCGAAGCAGAGGATCGGCTCGTCCGCCATCTTCCACAGCAGCGCGAGCTGGCTTTCGGTGAGCGCGGTGCCGAGCGGCGCGACGGCGCCGGGAAAACCAGTCGTCACCATCGCGATGACGTCGACATAGCCCTCGACCACGATCAGCGCGCTGCCGTCATGGGTGGCCTTGCGCGCAGTCTGGTGGTTGTAGAGATTGTCGCCCTTGTGGAAGAGCGGCGTCTCCGGCGAGTTCAGATATTTGGCCGGAACGTCCTTCTCCAGCGCGCGGCCCCCGAAGGCGATGACGCGCCCCCGAATATCCGTGATCGGAAACATCACGCGGTCGCGGAAGCGGTCGTAGGGCACGGGGATGTCGTTGCCGGCCACGAGCAAGCCGGTCTCGACCATGTCGTCGACGGAGATTCCGAGCTTGCCGAGATGCTCCTTCAGCGCGAAGCGATCGGGCGAGGCATAGCCGAGGCGGAACTGCAATTGCGTCGCCGGCGAGATCGCGCGATCGGCGAGATAGCCGCGCGCCTTGGCACCGACCCGCGAGGCCAGCGTCTCCGCGAAATATGTCGCGGCAATATCCATGACGTCGTGCAGCGTGCGGCGACGCTGCTCCTGCCGCGCCGCATCGGGCGTCACCGCCGGCAGCGCCAGCCCCGCCATGCTGGCGAGCCGCTCCACGGCCTCCGCGAACGGCAGGCCGTCGGTCTCCATCACGAAGCTGATGATGTCGCCGTGCTTGCCGGAGGAGAAGTCGTGGTAAAAGCCCTTCTGGTCGTTGACGTAGAAGGACGGCGTCTTCTCCTGCTGGAACGGCGACAGCCCCTTCCACTCCCGCCCCGCCTTCTTCAGCTTGACGCGCTTGCCCACGACTTCGGAGACCGAAAGCCGGGCGCGAAGCTCGTCGAGGAATTGGGGCGTGAAGCGCATCAGGTTAATTTCTGGGTGAGTCGGGCGTTGGGCCAATCGGATAGGCATATAAGGATGGCCCCGCAAAATACGAAGCACTTGGGGCTTCTCCCGGCTATTCACAGGCCGAAAGATTCGACAGAAAGCTTGAACCCGGCCCGGTTCCACGCTTCCATGGGCCATGTTCAGGACCTTTCGAGGCGGCCATAGCGGGGGTTGGCGCGTCACCTCGATTTCACCGGTGACGGGCGAGCCCCTGCCCTTCATGCCGGCGCTGTCGGTCACCGACAGCGAGGCCGTCTCGTTGCCGCTGGTCCCCTCACGCAATGCGTGGCGGCTGGTCGGCGTCGCCAGCAGCCTCCGCTACACCGAGCGGCCCGAGAAGCAGCAGCTCGTTGCCGTGCAGGCCGGGCTCGGCCGGATCGAAGCGACGTCCGCGGCGCTGATCCCGATCCGCAAGTCGCAGGCCTGGTGGAAGCTGACGCAGGAGGAGCGGCGCAGGATCTTCGAAGACAGGTCGCACCACATCGCCAGCAGTCTTCGTTTTCTGCCCGCCATCGCCCGGCAGCTCTATCATTGCCGCGACCTCGGCGGCCCCTTCGACTTCCTGACCTGGTTCGAATACGCACCCGCGGACGCCGCGCTGTTCGAGGAGCTGGTCGCGATGCTCAGGCGAACCGAGGAGTGGACCTATGTCGAGCGCGAGGTCGACGTGCGTGTCGTGAAGGAAGTGCTGTCGGCTTAGTGGTCGAGAAAGCGACCTGACTCGATGCGCGGCAGATCGGTCACGGGCCAGTTGTAGACGTAGGTCCACGCCTTGTCCGTGGCGCCGTCAGGCAGCGTCACATCGATCAGCTGGCGCAGATATTCGGTCGGCTCCGGAAAGCCTTCGCCGCAGGCCTCGTACATGTCGAGCTCGCCCAGCAGCTCGTCGGGCACGCGCAGGTGAAACAGCTCGCCGTGGACGATGTCGGAGGCCGCCTCCGACATCAGCAATCCCGGGTAATGCTTCACCAGGACGAGCCGGCCGCGGCAGGTGGCGTCACCCAGAAAATCCGCATGGCTCGCGAGCAGCCGCGCCATCGGATGGTCGAAGCCGCGCATCAGGGTGCCGTAGACGAACAGACGGTCGGAGGTCATGGGGGCTCTATAGACGCTCAAAGCCGTCATTGCGAGGAGCTCTTGCGACGAAGCAATCCAGACTGCCGCCATGGAAAGACCCTGGATTGCTTCGCTTCGCTCGCAATGACGAAGGATAGCAGCTCCATCTACAAAACCTCTGCTTCCAGCTCCTCGCCGCTGCGCTCTTCGTCCGAGACCACCCTGATGCTCACCTCCATGACATCGAAGGCGTCCTGGGTGCCGATATAGACGCCGTGCAGCGGGATCGCCTGGCGCGGGTCGCGCGCGACCGCGACGCGGATGAGATCGCGCGTGCCGACGATCCCGTTGGTCGGATCGAACTCGATCCAGCCCGCACTCGGCAGATAGACCTGCACCCAGGCATGCGTCGAGCCGCCGCCGACATGGTGCTGGGCGATGTCCTCAGGCACGAAGATGTAGCCGGAGACGAACCGCGCGGCGATGCCGAGATGGCGCAGCGCCTCGATCATGAACAGCGCGTAGTCGCGGCAGGTGCCGCTGCCCGACTGCATGGTGTGAAGCGGATGCTGCGTGCCGGGCTCGTGCCGCCTGCGGTATTTGAACTGCTTGCGGATGGCGTGGGTGATGCGGCTCAGGATCCTGAAGGTCGGCGACGGCGCCTCCTCGTCGAGGAAGCCGCGCGCCCATTCGCCGAGCTTGCCGTCGGGATCGGCATATTGCGGCGTGGTGTACTGGACGAGATCGGGGAATTCCTCGTCGTCGTAGACGAACGGATAGAAATAGGCGGGATCATCAGGCGTCAGCGCGAACTCTTCCACCGGATTGTGCGCGACGGTGACGTGCCAGTCGAAGGTCAGACGATCAGCGCGCTCGTCGAAATCGGCGATCGCGACCGAATTGCCGAACACGTCGTGGATCCAGCGCAGCGACATCGGCTCCGGCGAGATCTCGAGCTGACTGTCGAGCACGCGCAGATCGTGCCCGTCGCGCGGACGCAGCATGATCCTGTGCGCACCGAACGCCACGGGGCGGTTGTAGCGATATTCGGTCTTGTGGTGAATCGTCAGCAGCGGCATCGTCAGGCAATCATGGCGATTTTGGGCGAACCAATTTATAGCGATTCTTTGCCCAATTTTTCGGGGCGACTGCTTTTTCCATAGGCAATCAGGATGGCTTTAGACACAGCGGAGGCGACGGATCAACTCCTCGGCGAGGGAGACATTCCGCCAGTGCATGAGGTGAATGCAGGAGGGACATCGCCCTTCCTGCTCACCTCGGATCATTACGGGCGCATCCTGCCGCGCGCGCTCGGCGATCTCGGCGTTGCCAAGAGCGAGCTGACGCGGCACATCGCCTGGGACATCGGCATCGCCGGCGTCGCCGAGCGGATGGCCAGGATGCTCGATGCACATCTGATCGCGCAGCGCTATTCGCGGCTCGTGATCGACTGCAACCGCTCACCGGGCGTCGCGAGCTCGATCCCCGTGATCTCGGAGGCAACCACAATCCCGCGCAACGAGGCCATCTCCGAGGGCGAGCGCGCAGCACGGCGGCGCGAGATATTCGAGCCCTATCATTGCCGCATCAATGCGGCGATCGACCGCCGCCTGCACGACGAGCGGCCGACGGTGCTGGTGTCGCTGCACAGCTTCACGCCCGTCTATGCCGGCGTCGCGCGGCCCTGGCACATCGCCGCGCTCTACAATCGCGACACCGTGCTGCCGCAGCTTCTGCTGAAGCATTTGCGCAGCGAGGGCGATCTCGTCGTCGGCGACAACGAGCCCTATGCGGTCAGCGACCTCGGCGACTACACCATCCCCGTCCACGGCGAAGCGCGCGGCCTCGTCAACACCGGCATCGAAATCCGTCAGGATCTGATCGCGGATCAATCCGGCCAGCAGGAATGGGCCGAGCGGCTGGCAAGGATCTTTGCGAAGATCGAGGTGGAACTGCAGGCGGAGAGACTGGTCGATTAGCCCCGCGTCGCGACGAACAATGCGAGCGCGGCGAAGATCGCGGCGATGCCCCACAGCAGCCAGGCGATGCGGACGGGGCCGCTTGTATCGAGCGTGGCCTCGGCCGGGTTGTCGGGATTGACGCGCACCTCGACGGTCGCGCCGTCCCGGTAGCGCGACATGAGCTTCTTCAACATCGCTTCGGACGTCCCGGCCGCAATGCGCGCGCATTCATTGGTGTAGCTGACGTTCTGATAGCGATAGGTGTAGGTCACGCGCTTGCCGAACATCTCGGTACCGCGGCGCTCGCCGGGCTCGCTGGCCTCGTAATATTGCTCGATTCCCGACAGCTTGATCGTGCCCCGCACCACCGGCCAGCGTGCCGCCATCGACGCCTGCCGTCGCACCCCATACCCCATCAGCGCAATGACGATGCCGAACGCGCCGAGTCCGACGACGAGGCCCGCGAGATCGGGCCGGGCGATCTGGTGCGCGAGGTATGCATAAGTCTGGTTGAGACCGAACGCCGAGCCGAACACGATGCCAAGCACGATCGCCGTGCCGATGCCGAGGCAGCCCCAAAGCCCCTTGGGCAGGTCGCGCTCCAGCACGGCCTGATCGGGATGGCGCGGATTGTAGTAGACGGTGACGATGCTGCCGGCGGGATACTTTGCAAGCTTCTCGGCGACCTCGAAATTGCCGAGATCCTCGCCGATCGAGATGCAGTTGCAACGCAGCTTGCGGCCGCCGACCGCATATTCGTAAGTCACGTTCGCGAAATTGCGTTTGTCGAGGCGATAGCCTTCCTCGCGGTCGCTGTCGGAGACCCTGACCTCGCGCACCTCTGCAACCGAGGTGACGACCTTGCCCGGTGCCTGCGGCCAGTTGCGCGCCTCGCGCACCTGCCAGGTCTTCACAACGGCCGCGACCAATAACAGCCCGAGCGGTGCGAGCAGCATCGCATAGACGAACCAGGGCAGATCGGGCACGGCCAAATTCCTTCGTCAGCGGCAATGCCTGATTGGACGCATCGCCGCCGCGAAGGGTTCGAGGCCAACCGGCCGGTCGGAAGTTATTTTGGGCGGTTATTTCGCCCTTGTCAGCGCCAGCCAGATGCCGCCGCCGATCATGAAGCCGCCGGAGATGCGCGACATCAGCCGGGTGCGGCGGGCCGAGAAGAACTTTCGCGCGCGCCCGGCTGCGATGGCATAGAGCGCATCCGTCATGACCGCCGTGACCATGAAGGTGGCGCCCAGCAGCGCGACTTGCGGAAAGTGCGGCTGGTTCATGTCCATGAACTGCGGAATGAAGGCGCCGAAGAACACCAGCACCTTCGGGTTCGACAGGAGCACCAGAAAGCCTTGCAGGAAGAACCCGCCGCGCGGCGGCGCCGGCGGCTCGTCGACATTGACGCCCTCGACCGGTGCCCAGATCAGCCTGATGCCGAGCCAGACGAGATAAGCGGCGCCGGCAAAGCGCACCCAGTCGAACCAGTAACCCATGGTCGACATCAGCGAGGTCAGGCCGACCGCGACGATGCCGATGACGATGGCGAGCCCGGCCTGCGCGCCCGCGACATTGGTCAGCGCCGCGCGGGTGCCGTGGCGCAGGCCGTTGGCGATGACGAGGGTGACGATCGGCCCCGGCAGCAGCGCCAGCGCAATGCAGGCGGCGACAAAGGCGAGATAGGCTTGCATGGACATCATGGGGAGGACTCGGCTGAGGTTTCGGGGCATTAATGCATGGGAGGAGCGGGAACGGAAGACTGATGAGCGCGGGGTGTACGCCCGATCGGCGTCATACCCCGCGAAGGCGGGGTATCCAGTACGCCGCGGCTTCTCCGTATCCCACCAGTGTCTCTGGAATACTGGATCACCCGCCTTCGCGGGTGATGACAGCGGAGCGCGCGGCGTGGCCGAGGTTTGCTCACCGTCCATCCAGCGCCGCCGCCACCCATGTCCTCATCCCCTCCGTCTCCAGAAACGCAAGCGCCGTGCGCTGCACCACGTCTGCTTCCGCACGACCCTGCGCTGCCGCAACGAAGAGATCGCAGCGGCGTGAGACGGCGATGCCGATTGCCACGTGACGGACGTCCGGCATGTCGAGATCATAGCGCCTGGCGCGACCACGCAGCTCGCCAACGCCCACTTCCTCACCCGGTGCGACCGCTGCAAAGCGCGGGCTGATCAGATCGATATCCGCGACCCGATCGACCTCATCGTCATCGGCGACGCCGCGATTGCAATTGCAGAAGCCGCGCTTGGCACGAATGTAGAGCTCTGCGCCCGCGCAGGCACCGTCGCAACGAAAGGCGCGCCCGGCGGGCCAGCCGTCGCGCGGGAACGGCCAGGCAATCTCGCGCCAATGCACTGTCTGTTCCGCCGGCGACGGCGCAAGCTGATAGGCCCCGACGCCGGATACACCGAGCGCGATCACCATCGCCGCGATCGCCACCCCGCGCCGCACCGTCAGTTCCTCGGCAGGCCGGCGACGGCGCGCGCAGGTCCGGTCAGCTCGAGAATGTGCAGCCCGGTATTGGCGCGGTCGACGATGTAGATGTAGCCGCGATCGTCGGTCTCGACATTGTTGGTCTGGATCGCGACCTTGCAGCGCTCGCCGCCTTCGATCGGAATGCAGCGCTTGTCCGTCGCGCTCGTGATCGCCGGGATGAAATAGCCGACCTCCTTCGGATGATAGGGATCGCGGATGTCGAGCGCGCGCACCCCGGCATTGAAGAAGGCGATGAAGGCCATCTTCTTGTAATAGACCGGCGCCATGCTCTCGTTCGACGAATGCGAGCCGAAGCGGCCGCCGCGCTGGCAGAACTGTCCGCTCGCCTCCGGCACCGTGTAGCTCGAGATCATCATCGGCCGCATCTCGGTGGTGACGTCGGCGAACCAGACCATCTGCCGCGCCTCGCCGCATTCGTTCAAAATCGCCTCGTCGACGATCATGACGATGTCGCGGGTCTTGCCATCCTTGTCCTCGGCGAATTCGGCAACGGGCATATCGAGCATCGGGAACGTCGTGTGCGCGCCGTTGAAGGCGGACATCGGCATACGCGAAATCTCGGGATAGCGCAGATTGTCCGGCGTCGGCTCCTTCGGTCCGTTCAAGAGCTTGTCGCGATCGACGATCTGAAGGATGCCGCCCTTGTTGGTGCCGTAGCCGAAATAGACGCGGTTGCCATCGGGGCCGCTCGAGATCGGCCCGTGCAGCTCGGTCGGCACCGCGCCGGTCGAGCCCGGCTCCTGGCCGGGCAGGCCGAAGTCGCGGATCTTCTGCGGATGCGCGGGATCGGAGAGATCGTACACCTGCGTCATGCGTCGCGTGCGCCAGTCCGGTGCGCCCGAGACGAGAAAGGCGATGCCGGTGTCGCATTCCCACCAGCTCTTGTGCGTGTCCTTCAAGCCGCCGAGGCGGGTGACGAGTACGGGATTGGCGGGATCAGCGACGTTCCAGATCTCGTGCGCCGCGCTGCCGAAGGTGCGCAGCATGTAGACGGCGTTCGGATCGCCCTTCGGCAACGACTTGCCGTCGCATACCCGCACCATCTGCGCGCCGCCGGATTCGTACTTGCCCTCCTGCCCCGGCAGGTGTCGCAGGTATTTTGGACGCGCGGGATCGGTGACGTCAACGATCGATGTTCCGTTCGGCTCGGCCTGCGCCGTCATTGGATTGAGGGGAGCGGGCACGTCGTCGGTGCCGCCGTGATGGCCGATATAGGCAATCCAGCGGTCGCCTTGGCGATGAATCGTCGGCTGATAGGCACTGCGCGCCTGGAGGTCGTTGGTGCCGACCAGCTTCATGTTGGAGGCTTCGGGCGGCGCGCCGATGGTCTGCTTTTGCGCGTAGGCCGCGGTGCCGCAGGCAAAAAGGACGAGGCCTGCAGCAGTCAAGACGCAGCGGAACATCGAAGTCCTCCCGGAACCAATCTTCGTTGGCTGAGCTTCAAGGCTAGCACAGCCATTTGCGTGCGCCAAAGACATCATCTTGACATGCAACCATTTGGTTGCATATTATCCCTGCCATGGATGAGGTCTTCAAAGCGCTCGCCGACGCGTCACGACGGTCGCTGCTGGACAGGCTTCACGCCAGGAACGGCCAGACGCTGAACGAGCTCTGCGAGGGCCTTTCGATGACGCGGCAGGCCGTGACCAAGCACCTTGTCATTCTCGAAGAGGCCAATCTGGTCACGACCATCAGGCATGGCCGCGAGAAGCTGCACTATCTCAACCCGGTGCCGATCCATCAGATCGGCGAGCGCTGGATCAGAAAATTCGAGCGCGGGAAACTCGCCGCGCTCAGCGAGTTGAAACGCCAGTTGGAGAAGCGTGATGAGTAAACCGGAATTCGTCTACGTAACCTATATCGAGACCACGCCGGAAAAACTGTGGGAGGCGCTGACCGACAGCGCGTTCACGAAGGCCTACTGGTTCGACACCGAAGTCAGGTCCGACTGGAAGGTCGGCTCGCCCTTCGCCCTCGTGATGGGCGGCAAGGTCACGGACACCGGCGAGATCCTCGAGGCCGACCGGCCGCGACGGCTGTCCTACACGTTCAAGCACGAAGCGGATGCCGAAATGCGCAAGGAGCCGGCGACAAAGGTCGTTTTCCGCATCGAGCCCTGGGGCAATCTCGTGAAGCTGACGGTGACGCATGAGGGCTTCACCACAGGCAGCAAGTTGCTTGACGGCATCTCCAAGGGCTGGCCCGCCATTCTGTCCGGGCTCAAGAGCCTGCTCGAAACCGGCAAGGCACCGGCGATCCCGCCCGCCGCGCTCGACTTCGAAGGATTTAAATGATGACCCTCGACCAGTTCAAGCCGCTGACCGTCTACACCATCTACATCGCCTCGACACCGGAGAACGTGTGGGAGGCGCTGACCTCGGCCGAGTTCAGCAGGCAGTACTTCTTCGGCAATGCCGTCGAGGTCGAGCCGCGACTTGGCGGCGCATTCACCGTGCGCACGCCCGACGGCGCGTTGCACATCAGCGGCGAGGTGCTCGCCTACGATCCGCCGCGAAAGCTCGCCGTCACCTTCAACGTCAACTGGCCCGAGCTGATCGAGAAGCTGGGGCCGACCCTCGTCACCTACGAGATGGAGCCGGTCGGCGATGCGGTCCGGCTCACCATGAGCGAAGGCCATGATCGCCCGCTCAGCGACGACATCCTTGCCGGCGGACGTTCGGGCTGGCCGGCGATCCTCTCCAGCCTCAAGAGCATGCTCGAGACCGGCAAGCCGCTGGTCGTCAAGCTGGGCCCGCCGCAGCGGATGCTGGATGCGCTGAAGGCGATGGGAATCAAGACGCCGTAAACAGCGGCCACCAATGCCGTCGTCCCGGACCAGCGAAACGCCGATCCGGCCACAACCACAAAATCGTAGGGTGGGCAAAGGCGCATTTGCGCCGTGCCCACCACCAAGCCAACACTGCAACAGACGCGTGGGCACGCTTCGCTTTGCTCACCCTACGGCACCGCGCAAGGGAGAAAGAGAAACAGCGACGAGTCACACCCGCACCACCAGCCGCCGGTAAAGATGCCACGTCGCGTGCCCGAGCACCGGCAGCGTCACGATCAGTCCGAGAAAATACGGCAGCGCCGACACGATCAGCAGCATCACGATGACTGCGGCCCACGAGATCATCGGCAGCGGACTGGTCACGACCGCGCGCACGCTCGTCACCATGGCCGTGACGAAATCGACCTCGCGGTCGAGCAGCAGCGGAAACGACACCACGGTCAGCGAGAACAAGATCAGCGACAGCACGGCACCGACCGCGTTGCCGATGGCCAGGAACAGCAGGCCCTCGTTCGTCGTCAGCACCACCGTCATGAATTCCTGGAGGCTCGAGAACGAGGCGTGCAGGCCGAGCAGCAGCGCGATCAGGAGCCGCACCTGGTACATCCAGATCACGAACACGAACAATGTGACGAACGCCATCCAGCCGATCTCGCTGCGCGAGCGTATCGCCGACCAGATGGCGCCGAAGGAGACGGGCTCGCCGCGCTCGCGGCGGCGGCTGACCTCGTAGAGGCCGATCGCCACGAACGGCCCGATCAGCGCGAAGCCGGCCGCGAGGGGATAGACGAGATAGACCATACCGAAGGCGGTGAGACACAGCATGATGGCGATGCCGCCGCCGGCGTAGAGCGCGCCGAAGCAGAGCCCGTAGAACGGCAGCGCCTGGAAATCGCGCAATCCCTCGACCAGCGCTTCAGCGATGTCGGTCGCCGCCACGGGCCGCACCACTGGATCGACTTTGCCCGAAATCGACATTCGGCTCCCTCCCTGATCTGCCGGCGCGATCTTCGTCGCACGCGGATTGACGTCGATAGTAGCGCCCTCGCGGCCGGCATGCACGCGCGAGTTGATCGCCGGACGTCGGTACCGCAGAAGCCCTTTCGGGGCTCATCCATGATGCGCGCAACTTCAGAAATCTTTCCCCATCGATGCCTTTTCCGCACGATGCCTATGGACTGAGCGGAGGATGGTGCCGCAAATTGTACCTTCGAAGCAGCACACGCGATGACCAGTTTGGACCGCCCGACCGATGAGCTTGCGTACCCGGCTACTGATACTCGTCATCGCCGCCATGCTGGTGCCGGCGATCCTGGTCGGCTTGCGTTTCATGCAGAACCGGAGCAGCGAGGTCGACGCGGCCCTGGCCAACCTGGCGGCGTCGGCGGACAACATCGCGAGCGATCTGGACGAGAAGATCCAAGGCACCGCCCAGCTTCACTATGGTCTCGCCCGCGCCCGAGATCTCGACACGCGCGACAAGGCGGCATGCTCGGCGTTTCTGTCGGATGTGCGCGAGGAGTACCCGCAGTTCACCGGGATCCTGACCATCGATCCGGACGGCAGCCTGTTCTGCGACTCGCTGCGGACCGACCGCAAGCTCGATCTGAGGGATCGCGCCTATTTCAAGCAGGCCCTGGTCTCGCGCAACGTCGTGCTCGAGCCGGTGTTCGGCCGGCTGACCGGACTATCGGTGCTCCAGATCGCCTATCCGGTACGATCGGACGCGGGCGCACTGAAATTGATCCTGCTGGCGTCGTTCAACCTGCGCAAATTCGCCGAGCATCACCACAAGCGGCTGCTCGGCGAGAAGGACATCCTGCTCATCGACGGCAATGGCACGGTTCTCGTCGCGCCCTTGGGCGGAGGCTGGACCGGGCCCGTCGGCGCGTCGATCGCGGGATCCGACCTGTTCCGCTTCGCCACCGCTCCCGATCGGAAGATGTTTCAGGAGGTGACCGATCGCGAGGGCCGCACGCAGGTCTGGGCCGCGGCCCGCTCGCCTTCGACCCGTGATGCCGGCCTCACCATCCTGGTCGGACGGTCCAAGGACGGGCTGGTCGCGGCGGCGAATCGCCGGCTCTACGAGGACGTGGCAATGCTCGCGGTGGCCTCGCTGCTGTTGCTGGCGGCCGTCTGGATCCTTGCGACTGTGAGCGTCGGACGCCAGGTCGGCCGGCTCGCCGCGATGGCGAAGACGCTCGGACGCGGCGACCTCGGCGCACGAATTCCACCTCCCCATCCGGGCGGCGAGCTGGGCGGGCTGATGAGGTTGCTCAACGACACCGCCGAGTCGCTCCAGCAACAACGCGCCGCCATCGCAGACCTCAACCAGAAGCTCAGTCAATCCCAGAAGATGGAGGCCATGGGCCAGCTCACCGGCGGCGTGGCGCACGATTTCAACAATCTCCTGACCGTCATTCTCGGCAATTCGGAGCATCTTGCCGACAGGCTGGCGGGCAACAAGGAGCTGCACCGGATCGCCAACGACATCGCGACCGCGGCCGAGCGCGGCTCCGATCTGACGCGGAGTCTGCTCGCCTTCGCGCGCAAGCAGCCGCTGCGGCCACGCGACATCGACATCGCCGGCAAGATTCACGAGATGGAGCAATTGCTGCGCCGAACGCTGGGCGGGCAGATCGAGTGCGCCGTCACGCTCGAGCCGGACGTGTGGCTGACCAGCATCGATCCCGGCCAACTGGCGACGGCGCTGCTCAATCTTGTGCTCAACGCGCGCGACGTCATGCCGCTCGGCGGCAAGCTGACGATCGAGGTGCGCAACATTTCGCTCGGGGAATCCGACCTCGACGTCAACGGCGAGCCGCGGCCGGGCGACTACGTCATGGTGGCGGTGACGGACACCGGCAGCGGCATGACCGCCGAGGTGGCGAGCCGGGCGTTCGAGCCGTTCTTCACCACCAAGGAAGTCGGCAAGGGGACCGGGCTCGGCCTCAGCATGGTCTACGGGTTCGTGCGACAGTCCGGCGGCCTCGTGCAGATGCAGTCCGAGCCGGGACAGGGCAGCGTCGTCAGGCTGTTCTTTCCCCGCCTTGCAACACCGCAAAACGAGCATCCGGCACCTGCGGAACGGATCGTCACGCACGAGGGAAGCGAGACCATTCTCGTCGTCGAGGACGACGATATGGTTCGCGCCTATGTCGAGAACGAGCTGAAGATCCTCGGCTATCGCGTCATCGCGGCATCAAACGGTCCCGCGGCGCTCGATCTGTTGCGCCAGCGAGGGGACATCGACCTGCTGTTCACCGACGTCGTGATGCCCGGCGGCATGTTCGGCCCGGAGCTTGCGAGGCAAGCGACCCAATTACGGCCCGGGCTCAAGGTGCTCTTCACCTCGGGCTACACCCAGGATCCCGTCAAGACGCCCGACGGGGTCGACGCGCGCATTCTGACAAAGCCGTTCAAGCGGCAGGATCTCGCCGCGATGCTGCGGTCCGCCCTGTCGGCAACGCGCTGATCAGGGACGAGACACGAGCAGCAGCGCGACGCCGAGATTGGCGGCGAACAGGGCCGCGTCGATCACGAAGATCCTGAGCATCGGGCCTTTCAGCACGGGCCAGTAAGCCACCCCGACACGCCCTCCGCGCATCAGGACCGGCAGGTTATAGGCGAACTGGCTGAAGTGGCAGGCGGCGAAGAACAGGAACAGCGCAAGCTGGGCCTCGACCGGCTGGAAGAAGTGCGGACGCGCCGCCAGCAGATAGAACGACAAGAGCCCGATCGGCAGATTCATCCCGCCCAGGAACGCGACGCTGGCCGCAAGCGTCGGCGCGATCGGATTGCTGCGCTCTTCTCGCGGCAAGAGGATCTTCAGCGTGTTGGCTTGCGCGATGCTGAACTGGATGAAGGCGCCGCCGAACCAGAGCGTATTGAGGAGCAGGACGAAATCAGAAAGGTGCATGATCATTTTCCGTAGAAGGCTTCGCTGCGCACCACACGGCCCGCATCGTCGAAATCCATGAATTCGCTGGCGCGGGTGTCGCCGAGCTGCCACCACACCGTCAGCCGCGCGATCGTCTCGTCCCAGCTCCAGCTCAGGATCTTCAGGTCGGCGCTTTCGATGTGGCCATAGGCCTTCCGCCAGTAGGCGCGGATGTTCTCGGCCCCAGTGACTGTGGGAGACCCCGTCAGCGTGAGCGCCAGAGGACTGCGCATCTGGGCGTTGTCGGCGAAATGCGCGACGACCGTGTCGATGTCGACCCGGCACCAGCTCGCGCACCATGCCGCGACAAAGCGTTCGGCGGCGGCGCGGTCCATTTTATGCCTGCCCATGACGCGGCCCTCCCCGGCTCATTAGCTAGGAAAGTGGCAAAGCCCGCGCCTAATGTCAACTATGTTGACTTGAAGCCGCGTCAGGTGTTGTCGGCGATTGTTCCCATGACGGCCATCCACGCCGCTGCACCCGGCGCCCCGACGAGGTCGAACGCCTCACGCATCACCTTGCGCTCGTGCCCCGAAGCCGTTTGCTCGACCTTTTGCCCCGCAGCCGTCAGGCGCAGCAGCTTGGAGCGATGCTGCTCGGGTGAGCGCTTCGCCGTCAGGAGCTTGCGCTCCAGCAGCAAATTGAGCGGCCGGTTCAGGGCCTGCTTGGAAATGCCGAGGATCTCGATCAGCGCGCCGATCGCGATGTCGGGCCGGCGCGCCACCACGTAGAGGATACGATGGTGCGGACGCGACAGGCCCTGCTTCGCAAGATATGCGTCGGCCTGGAGCGTCATCCCGCGCCAGCCGTAATACATGAGCTCCAGCGCCGCATCGAGATCGTGCAGCTTGTCGAGCGAGGCGCGGTGAAGCCCGGCGGCTTGAGACATCTTTGGCATCGGAAGAAGCTAGCCCCTCGCCCGTAGCTCGCGCCGCAGCACCTTGCCGGTCGCGGTCATCGGCAGCGCCTCCGCGAATTCGACGAAGCGCGGATATTCGTGGGCGGCGAGTTGCACCTTGACGAACTCCTGGATCTCGCGCGCGAGCGCATCGCCCGGCGCAAAACCCGGGCGCAGCACGATCCACGCCTTGATCGATTCGGTGCGGATCGGATCGGGGATGCCGACCACGGCCGCCATCGCCACCGAGGGATGCTTCATCAGCGTGTGCTCGATCTCGGAAGGGCCGACGCGGTAGCCCGCGGTGGTGATGACATCGTCCTCGCGGCTGACATACCAGAAATAACCGTCCTCATCCTGCACGCCGAGATCGCCGGTCAGCAAGAACTCGCCGGCATATTTCTTCGCCGTCGCCTCCGGATTGCGCCAATATTCGAGCATGGTGACGGGGCACGGCTGGCGCACGCCGATGATGCCGCGCTGGCCCGTGGGCAGCTCCTCGCCCTTGTCGTTGACGATACGGACGTCGAAGCCCGGCGTCGCCTTGCCCATCGCGCCGGGGCGGATCGGAAACAGGTTGGAGTTGCTGCCGATCACGAGATTGCACTCGGTCTGGCCGAACACCTCATGCGCATCGATACCGAAGGTCTCGCGCACCCAGCCGAGCAACTCGCCGCCGAGCGATTCACCACCGGTGAAGATGCTGCGCAGCTTGACGCCCGGATGCTTCACGCCGGCCTGCCGCATCAGCTTCAGCGCGGTCGGCGGCAGGAAGACATTGCGGACACCGAGATCGGCCATCATCTGCATCGCCGCATGCGGCTCGAATTTACGCGCGCGGTGACCGACCAGCGGAATGCCGTGGTACCAGAATGCGAACAGGGCGTTGACGAGGCCGCCGATCCACGCCCAGTCCGCCGGCGTCCACATCAGATCGCCGGGGCGCGGCAGGAAATTGTGGCACATCTCGACATTGGGGAGATGGCCGAGCACGACACGGTGCGCATGCAGCGCGCCCTTCGGATTGCCCGTCGTGCCCGAGGTGTAGATGATCAGCGCGGGATCGTCGGCCGAGGTATCGACGCAGGCGAAATCGGGCGAGGCCGCCTTGACCGCATCCCAGAACGATGTCGTGCCCGCGGGCGCGCGCTCGCCGACCACATAGACGTTCTTCAGATCCGGCAGGCGGTCGCGAATCTTCGCGAGCTTCTCCCAGCCGCCCTCATCGGTGACGATCGCCTTGGCCTGCGAGTTCGACAGGCGGAATTCCAGCGCGTCCTCGCCGAACAGCGCGAACAGCGGGATCGAGATCAGGCCTGAGCGGAACGCCGCCATATGCGCAATCGGCAATTCGAGCGACTGCGACAGGAACACCGCGACGCGGTCGCCGCGCGCAAGGCCATCGGCCTTGAGCACGTTGGCGAAGCGGCGCGACATCTCCGCGACCTCGTCGAAGGAGGTGCGCGTGGTGGCGCCGTTCTCGTCGACATAAACAAGCGCGAGACGGCCCGTGCCATCGGCATGGCGGTCGCAGCACGCCTCCGCCATGTTGAAGCGCGCGGGGATGTCCCAGCGGAACTTGCGGTTGAGCTCGTCGTAGGTCTTGGCCTCGGTCAGCATGGATTTGATCCTACCGCACGGTCGCGAAGAACTTGCGGACATCGCGCACGAACAGCTCCGGCTGCTCGAAGGCGGCGAAATGCCCGCCCTTCTCCATCTCGCTCCAATGCGTGATATTGTGGAAGTTCGGCTCCATCCAGCGCCGCACCGGCGTGATGATCTCCTTGGGGAACGCGGCGACACCTGTGGGCACGTTGACCTTGGGCGTCGTGCGGCGCTTGCCAAAACTCTCCCAATAAAGCCGCGCCGAAGAGGTCGCCGTCTCGGTCGCCCAGTACAGCATGACGTTGTCGAGCAGCTCGTCCTTGCTGAAAATGGTCTCGGGATGGCCGTTGCAATCGGTCCAGGCCCAGAATTTTTCCAGAATCCAGGCCGCCTGCCCGCTCGGCGAATCCGTCAGGCCGTAGCCGAGCGTCTGCGGCCGCGTCGATTGCTGCTTGGAATAGCCGGAGTCGAGGTCGACGTAATGTTTGAGGCCAGCGAGCGCCCGCTTCTCCTCTGCTGTCGGCTCGCCCTCGACCTTCGGTGCTGCGTTGAAGGCGAGCGTGATGTGGATGCCGGCGCAATGCTCCCGGTCCTGCGCGCCGAGCGAGGTCGTCACCGCCGAGCCCCAGTCGCCGCCCTGCGCGCCGTAGCGCGCATAGCCCAGCCGGTCCATCAGCTTGGCCCAGGTCGCAGCGATGCGGTCGACGCCCCAGCCGGTGTTCCCAGGTTTTGACGAGAAGCCGAAGCCCGGCAGCGAGGGACAGATCACGTGAAACGCATCGGCGGGATTGCCGCCATGCGCGGCGGGATCGGTGAGCGGCGCGATCACCTTCTGGAATTCGACGATCGAACCGGGCCAGCCATGGGTGATGATCAGCGGCAGCGCGCTTGCTTCTTTCGAACGCACGTGGATGAAGTGGATGTCGAGCCCGTCGATCTCGGTGGTGAACTGCGCGAAGCGGTTGAGCTTGGCCTCGCGGACGCGCCAGTCATAGCCATCAGCCCAGTAGGTGCAGATCTCCTGAATCCATTTCAGCGGCGCGCCCTGGCTCCAGTCGTCCACCAGCTCCGCCTCCGGCCAGCGCGTGCGGGCCAGGCGCGACTTGAGATCGGAGAGGATGTCGTCGCTGATGGCGATGCGGAACGGCTTGATGGCGCCGGTCATCGGTTGGCTCCCGATTGTTTCTGTCGGGAGACAGTAGACCGAACGGCTGCCACATCAAAGGTGCCCATCCTCCCCTGAAGGGGGAGGCTTAGAAAGCGCTAGCCCGACAGCGCGGCCTTCACGAGGCCAGACGCCTTGCCGAAATCCATCTGTCCCGCGTATTTCGCGCGCAGCACCGCGATCACCTTGCCCATGTCCTTCATGCCGGCGGCGCCGGTTTCGGCGATGGCGTCCGCGATCGCCGTCTTCACCTCGTCCTCAGACATCTGCTTCGGCAGATAGGCCGAGATCACCGCGATCTCCTCGCGCTCCTGCGCGGCGAGCTCGGCGCGGCCGCCCTTGTCGTAGAGTTCGACCGATTCCTGGCGCTGCTTGATCATCTTCTGAAAGACACCGAGCAAATCGGCATCGCTCAGCGGCGGCTTGCCCTGCCCGCGGGCGTCGATGTCGGCGTTCTTGATGGTCGAGTTGACCATGCGCAGCGTGGACAGCTTGCGCTCGTCCTTGGCCTTCATGGCCTCCTTGACCGCATTGTTGATGTCGTCGCGCAGCATGATCGTGATCCTCTGGAATATCCGGTGCCTGATCTAGGCCGTTCGCGGCCCCGAGACAACCGGGGTTCCCAGCCATTCGACCAGCGCCCGCGCCGTTGCCTCGGGCTGCTCCGGCTGCGGCAGATGCCCGCAATTGGCCAGGACGACCAGCTTCGCGCCGGGAATGCCCGCCGCCATCTCCTTCGAGAACGCGTTGGGAATGGTGTTGTCCTGATCGCCGGTCAGCACCAGCGTCGGACATTTGATCGTGGCCAGCGTCGGCCGTGAATCCACCCGCGCGATGATCGCGGTCTGCTGCCGCAGATAGCCTTCGATGCCGACGTCCTCGCCCTGCTCATGTACGAGCTGGCGAAGGCGGGCGTCGTCGCGGCGCGAGGTGTGCACCAGCTCGGGAAACATTTCTTCGCGCGCGGCACGCAACTCACCGCGCTTTGCCCGTTCCATCAGCCCGCGGCGGCGTTCGGTTGCCTCCACCGTATCGGGCCGGGCCTGGGTGTTGATCAGAGCGAGCTTCAAAACCCGCTCGGGCGCCTGGCGCATGATCTCGAGCGCGACGTAGCCGCCCATGGAATGGCCGGCGAGCGCGAAACGCGGCGGGGCCTCGCGCAGCACGCGGGCGGCGATCGCCGCCATGCTGTCGTCACGGATATGGTTGGCAACCATCACCGGGCCGAACCGCCAGAGCGCCGGGATGACCGGGGCATAGATCCGGGCCGAGGAGGCCAGCCCCGGAACCAGCACGATGGGGGTGGTCTGGTCCATTATTGCCTCGCAAGCCCCAAGAATTGCCGGAAATTGTGCGGCCGAGCTTAAGTGCCCGGGATGGGCTGTCAAATATGCAAAAACGCATGTGAATCGGCGATTCTGCGCTTTGACGGCAGCCCGCGCGAGGCTTATGAAACGCGCTCATGACACAACATGACAACGATCCCGCCTGGCCGGACCATAAACCGACCGCGCTCCTCGTGCTTGCCGATGGCACGGTGCTCGAAGGCTTTGGTCTCGGCGCCGAAGGCCAAGCCGTCGGTGAAGTCTGCTTCAACACCGCGATGACCGGCTACGAGGAGATCCTCACCGATCCCTCCTATGCCGGCCAGCTCATCACCTTCACCTTCCCGCATATCGGCAACGTCGGCACCAACGACGAAGACATCGAGACGGTGAACATGGCCGCGACGCCCGGCGCGCGCGGCGTGATCCTGCGCACCGCGATCACCGATCCCTCGAACTACCGCGCCACCAGGCATCTCGACCAGTGGCTGAAGGCGCGCGGCATCATCGGCCTGTCCGGCATCGACACAAGGGCGCTGACCGCGCTGATCCGCAGCAAGGGCATGCCCAACGCCGTGATCGCGCACGCCAAGGACGGCGAGTTCGACCTGCATGGCCTGAAGGAAGAAGCGCGCGAATGGCCCGGCCTCGAGGGCATGGACCTCGTGCCGATGGTCACCTCCGGCCAGCGCTTCACCTGGGACGAGACGCCCTGGCTGTGGGACAAGGGTTTTGGCCGGCAGGAGAAGCCTGAGTTCAACGTCGTCGCCATCGACTACGGCATCAAGCGCAACATCCTGCGCCTGCTCGCCGGTGTCGGCTGCAACGTGACGGTGGTGCCGGCGACGACCTCGTCAGAAGACATTCTGGCGATGAAGCCGGACGGCGTGTTCCTGTCCAACGGTCCGGGCGATCCGGCCGCGACCGGCAAATATGCCGTGCCCGTCATCAAGGACGTGATCAAGTCGGGTACGCCGACCTTCGGAATCTGTCTCGGTCACCAGATGCTCGGCCTCGCCGTCGGCGCGAAGACCAAGAAGATGCATCAGGGCCATCACGGCGCCAATCATCCCGTCAAGGACGAGACCACCGGCAAGGTCGAGATCACTTCGATGAACCACGGCTTTGCCGTGGACGAGAGCACGCTGCCGAAGGGCGCGACGCAGACCCACATCTCGCTGTTCGACGGCTCCAATTGCGGCATCCAGCTCGACGGCAAGCCGGTGTTCTCGGTGCAGTACCACCCCGAGGCCTCACCCGGCCCGCGCGACTCGCACTATCTGTTCCAGCGTTTCGCCGACCTGATGCGGCAGAAGAAGAGCGCGTAAGGCGAACTATCGCGACGCATTCAGAAAAGCCCGGGCTCGTCCCGGGCTTTTTCGTCGAAGGAACGTCGTCTCACACCCCTCGTTGATCCCTGCTACATTCGTGCAGGAGCCCCGCTATGTCCGTCGTCCGCGACAAGGCCGAGCCGCTCGCCATCGTGTTCGAGGATGACGGGCTCGTGCCGAACAACATTCTTCCCTTCCTGGTCTACCAGGTTGCTGTGAAGCTCGATCCCGAGCATCCGGAAGAGACCGTCGAAAACCTGTTCGAAGCGAACGGCTGGGGCGGCACGTGGCGCAACGGCGTCTACGACTATCTGCACTATCACGCGACGGTGCATGAGGTGCTCGGCGTCGCACGCGGCAATGCGCGGGTCCGCTTCGGCGGCGACCACGGCCAGGAGCTTGAGATCAGGGCGGGCGATGTCGCGATCCTCCCCGCCGGCACCGGGCATCAATGCATCAAGGCGAGCGGCGATTTCTGCGTGATCGGCGCCTATCCGCCGGGCAGCAAGATGGAGATCACGCGGGCGACGGCGGAGAATCACGCCAGGGCGTTGAAGACGATTCCGAAGGTCGCGTTGCCGCCGGCCGATCCGGTGACGGGGAAGGACGGGGCGTTGATGCGGTTATGGAGCCAGCCATAAAGGCGGTGCCGTAGGGTGGGCAAAGCGAAGCGTGCCCACCAATTGATTTGTGCCGCAAGGAGAGATGGTGGGCACGGCGCGCAAGAGTGCTCCTTTGCCCACCCTACGCAACTACGGCAGCCGTGCCCTTACGCCGCGTTGCTGCCCTCCTGCCTTGTGGCCTCGAACAGGAACCACGTCCTCCGCTCGGTCTCGTCGATGAAGTTTTCCAAAATGCTGGCGCTGGCGACGTCGCCGGCCTCGTCGCAGACCTCGTGCGCCTTGCGCATCGCGGCTGCGACCTGCTTGTTGTCCTGCATCAGCTCGCGCAGCATCTCGCGCGGCGGGACGTAGTCCTCGTTGTTGTCCTTGATGGTCTGGAGCTTTGCGACCTGGCCGATCGACTTCAGCGTGGTGCCGCCGATCTTGCGGACGCGCTCCGCAAGCTGGTCGGTGGTGGCGAAGATCTGATCCGACTGCTCGTCGAGCAGCAGATGATAGTCGCGGAAATGCCGGCCACTGATGTGCCAGTGGAAATTCTTGGTCTTCAGGTACAGCGCGAACGCATCGGCCAGAAGCACGTTGAGCGCCTCGGAGACCTTCTTGACCCCATCGGGCGGCAGATCGGTGGGGGTGTCGAGATCGGGCGAGACCTTGTTGTTGGTTTTGCTCACGGGAGACCTTCCTGTTAGGACGCGGACATTGACGGCGCGCCGTCGCACCCCTAACGCAAGGTGGGCAGCGCGGTTCCTAGATAGGAACCGCCGGGCGGGATACCATGGACGATTGGATCGATTATTACGACTCGACGCATACGATCTATGTCAGCAAGCTGCATCGCGACTTGCATTTCCAGATCATTGCGCGGGACATCATCGGCTACATCTCCTCGCCCGAGGCGACGGTGCTGGACTATGCCTGCGGCGAGGCGCTGTCGGCGAGCCAGGTCGCAGCGGCTTGTGGCAAGCTGATCCTTGCCGAGCCCGCCCCCGGCGTGCGCGGCCGGCTGATCGCGCGGTTTGCGCCAAACACCAAGATCCGCGTCCGCTCGCTCGACGACGTCCGCAAGATGCAGGACCAGTCCATCGACCTCGTCGTGATGAACTCGGTCGCGCAATACATGGCACCGGACGAGCTCGACGCCGCGCTTGTCAACGTCCGGCGATTGCTGACGCCATCAGGCAAGCTGGTGCTCGGAGATATTTTGCGGCCTGACGTCGGCATGTTCAGGGACGTGATGGCGCTGCTCAGCTTCGGCCTGCGTCACGGCTTCCTGAAAGACGCGCTGGTCGGGCTGATCAGCACCGCGCTGTCAGATTACCGTCATCTGCGCACACGCATCGGGCTCCAGCGCTACAGCGAGGACGAGATCACCGCCAAGCTCACCGCGGCCGGCTTTGCGGTCCAGCGTGCGCACACCAATATCGGCCATAATCGCTGGCGCATGACATTCATCGCGCGGCCGCCTCTGGTGCGTTAAGCATAAAGACCACCTGAGGTAGCCCCGCGCACCTCGATCGGTAATGATCGGCGCGGCCCGGTGGCGGAAGCGTCTACGCGAGGGCGGTGCATCGCTCTTTATCCTGGTTCAAATCCAGGCCGGGTCTCCACGCTTCGCCCCCTCTCGGGGCTACGCGTGGCGCAGCCACGCAAAGGCCCACAGGCGCCAAGCGTGTCCGGCGTAGCCGGAGCAAAGCGAAAGCGAAGACGGGCTATCCGCCCAAAACCTCAATCCACGTCAGCCACTTCACATTCAGGCAAGAGCTGGAGCCGGTCGGCGTCCTTGGCTGCGGAGCTGATGACGGCGTCGAGCAAGCCCGGAAAGCGCGCGTCCAGATCCTCGCGGCGCAGCCGCATGAAGCGGTTGGTTCCGGCAACGCGCGTTTGCATCAGGCCGCATTCGCGCAGCTTGGCGAAGTGATAGGCGAGATTCGACTTGCCGCTGAGCGCGTTGAAGTCGCCGCAGCACAGCTCGCTGCTGACGCGTTCCAGCTGGGCGAGCTGGTAGACGATCGCCAACCGGATCGGATCGCTCAGGCAATCCAGAACCATCGGCAGCTCGATCTGCTCGCGGGTGGGGTGGAGAGGTGTGCGGCTCATGACAGGCGGAATCATAGCGAAGCGGCCGCAATGTTCAATAGTTCTTGAACCAATTGACACCACAGCTCCGGCATTCAATAGTTCAATAAACGTTGAACATAGGGATCATATCCAATGAGCGTGTTCTGGCTGGCCTTGGCGGCCTTTGCGATTGGCACCGAAGGCTTTGTGATTGCAGGGCTTTTGCCGTCGATTGCCTCCGACCTGTCGATTTCGGTCTCAGCCGCGGGCCAATTGGTCACCGCCTACGCCCTCACCTATGCGGTGGGCTCGCCGATCCTAGCGGTGACGCTGAACAACATCGACCGCCGCACCGTGCTGGCTTTGGCGCTGTCCACTTTCATCGCCGGAAATCTCGCGGCCATGGTGGCCTCCAACTACGCGCTGCTGCTGGCCTCGCGCATGCTGATGGCGTTGGGCTCCGGGCTGTGCATGCCGACGGCGCTCGCGGTGTCCGTGGCGGTCGCCTCGCCGGAGCGGCGCGGCCGCGCCGTGGCACTGGTCACCTCAGGCCTCACGGTCGCGACCGTCATCGGCGTTCCCGTCGGCAATCTCATCGGCAGCCTGTTCGGCTGGCGCGCGACTTTTGCCATGGTAGCCCTGATCGGCGCTGTCGCGCTCGCCGGCCTACTGCTGGGCCTGCCACGCGGCCTGCCGCGCAACACCGCCTCACTCGGCGACCGTCTGGCGGTGGCGCGTCACAGCAATGTCCTGACCGCGCTTCTGATCACGATTTTATGGGCGCTCGGCGGCTTCACCGTGTTCACCTATTTCGCCGTGCCGCTGCGCGGCCTCGGCTTCGATGCGTCGCAAATCAGCCTTGCGCTGCTGGTGTTTGGCGGTGCGGCGGCGATCGGGAACATGCTCGGCGGCGTTCTGGCGGACCGGCTCGGAACGCTCACCACCGCAGCCCTCGGGCTCGCCGGCATGGCATCTGCGCTGATCCTGCATTCGCTGGTCCTGAAGCTGATGTCGGGCCAAGCCCATTATGCGGTGCTGGGCGCGATCTTCCTCTGGGGCATCTCGGGCTGGGCATTCTATCCGGCCCAGATCGCCAGCATCATCCGGATCGAGCCGCAGGCCTCGATGATCGCGCTCTCGCTCAACGCCTCCGCGATGTATCTCGGCTTCGCCATTGGCGGTGCCCTGGGCGGTGCCGTGCTGGCCACCTTCTCGCCGACCGACCTCGGCTGGATCGGCGGAACGAGCGTCGCGGCCTCGTTGCTGGTGCATCTCGCCCGTGGCTGGCAGGCCCGGCCAAAACCCGTCAAAATTGCCGGTTGATGGGCATTTTTCGGGGTTTCGCCGCCCCGGAATCTGGTCTAAGACCCACCCCGCGCGCGAGGGAGACCACCGCGCTCTCGGCCAAAGGGACGCGCAGCAGCGCGCCCTTTTTTTGTGCCCAAATTCCAGTCCGGCGAGAGTTGATGCCCAAACGTACAGACATCACCACCATCCTGATCATCGGCGCCGGTCCCATCGTGATCGGCCAGGCCTGCGAGTTCGACTATTCGGGCACGCAGGCGGTGAAGACGCTGAAGGAAGAGGGCTATCGCATCGTCCTCGTCAATTCCAATCCGGCCACTATCATGACCGACCCGGAATTGGCCGATGCGACCTATATCGAGCCGATCACGCCCGAGATCGTCGCCAAGATCATCGAGAAGGAACGTCACGTCATTCCCGGCGGCTTCGCGCTGCTGCCGACCATGGGCGGCCAGACCGCGCTGAACTGCGCGCTGTCGCTGCGCCGGCAGGGCACGCTGGAAAAGTTCGACGTCGAGATGATCGGCGCCACCGCCGACGCGATCGACAAGGCCGAGGACCGCCAGCTGTTCCGCGAGGCCATGACCAAGATCGGGCTCGAGACGCCGAAGTCGCGGCTCGCCAACGCCTCCGACCTGAAGAAGTCGTTCCGCGACAAGTACCAGGCGGAGCGCGAGAAGGCGTCCGGTGCTGCGCTCGCCGAGCTCGAGCGGCAGTGGACGCTCGGCGAAGGCGACCGCCGCAAGCGCTATCAGGAATATGCGCTGGGACAGGCGCTGATGGCGCTGTCCGAGATCGGCCTGCCCGCGATCATCCGCCCCTCCTTCACCATGGGCGGCACCGGCGGCGGCATCGCCTACAACAAGGAAGAGTTCCTCGACATCATCGAGCGCGGCCTGGACGCGTCTCCGACCAACGAGGTGCTGATCGAGGAATCCGTGCTCGGCTGGAAAGAGTACGAGATGGAGGTGGTGCGCGACAAGAAAGACAATTGCATCATCGTCTGCTCGATCGAGAACCTCGATCCGATGGGCGTGCACACCGGCGACTCCATCACGGTCGCGCCGGCGCTGACGCTGACCGACAAGGAATACCAGATCATGCGCGACGCCTCGCTGGCGGTGCTGCGCGAGATCGGCGTCGAGACCGGCGGCTCCAACGTGCAGTTCGGCGTCAATCCCGAAGACGGCCGCATGGTCGTGATCGAGATGAATCCGCGCGTGTCGCGCTCCTCCGCGCTGGCCTCGAAGGCGACGGGCTTCCCGATCGCCAAGGTCGCAGCCAAGCTTGCGGTCGGCTACACCCTCGACGAGATCGCCAACGACATCACCGGCGGCGCGACGCCGGCCTCGTTCGAGCCGACCATCGACTACGTCGTCACCAAGGTGCCGCGCTTCGCCTTCGAGAAATTCCCCGGCGCGTCCACCACGCTGACCACATCGATGAAGTCCGTCGGCGAGGTCATGGCGATCGGCCGCACCTTCCAGGAAAGCCTTCAGAAGGCCTTGCGCGGGCTCGAGACCGGCCTCACCGGCCTCGACGAGATCGAGATCGAGGGTTTGGGGCGCGACGACGACAAGAACGCGATCCGCGCTGCGCTCGGCACGCCGACGCCGAACCGGCTGCTTCAGGTCGCCCAGGCGATGCGGCTCGGCTGGTCGAACGAGGACATCTTCAACTCCTGCAAGATCGACCCGTGGTTCCTCAGCGAGATGCGCGGCATCGTCGACATGGAGGAGAAGGTCAGGAAGAACGGCCTGCCGGGCAACGCCTTCGGCATGCGGACGCTCAAGGCCATGGGCTTCTCCGATGCGCGGCTCGCCGTGCTTGTCCAGACGACGGAAGCCGAGGTGACGGCGAAGCGCCACGCGCTCGACGTTCGCCCGGTCTACAAGCGCATCGACACCTGCGCGGCCGAATTCGCCTCGCCGACCGCCTACATGTATTCGACCTATGAGGCGCCGTTCGCGGGTGCGCCGGCCGACGAGAGCGCGCCGTCGGACAAGAAGAAGGTCATCATCCTCGGCGGCGGGCCGAACCGCATCGGCCAGGGCATCGAGTTCGACTATTGCTGCTGTCACGCCTGCTTCGCGCTGCATGACGCGGGCTACGAATCCATCATGGTCAATTGCAACCCGGAAACGGTGTCGACCGACTACGACACCGCCGACCGGCTCTATTTCGAGCCGCTCACCGCCGAGGACGTGCTGGAGATCATCGCCAAAGAGCGCACCAACGGCACGCTTCATGGCGTGATCGTGCAGTTCGGCGGCCAGACGCCGCTCAAGCTGGCGCGCGCGCTGGAAGCCGCCGAAGTGCCGATCCTCGGCACCTCGCCCGACGCCATCGACCTTGCCGAAGACCGCGACCGCTTCAAGCGCGTGCTCGACAAGCTCCGTCTCAAGCAGCCGAAGAACGGCATTGCCTATTCGGTCGAGCAGGCCCGCCTGGTCGCAACCGATCTCGGTTTGCCGCTGGTGGTGCGCCCGTCCTACGTGCTCGGCGGCCGCGCCATGCAGATCATCCGCGAGGAGAACCAGCTCAGCGACTACCTGCTCGGCACGCTGCCGGAGCTGGTGCCCGCCGACGTCAAGGCGCGCTACCCGAATGACAAGACCGGGCAGATCAACACCGTGCTCGGCAAGAACCCGCTGCTGTTCGACCGCTATCTGTCGGACGCAACCGAGATCGACGTCGACTGCCTCTGCGACGGCAAGGACACCTTCATCGTCGGCATCATGGAGCACATCGAGGAAGCCGGCATTCATTCCGGCGATAGCGCCTGCTCGCTGCCGCCGCACTCGCTCGATGCGAAGATGATCGGGGAGCTGGAGCGGCAGACGCGCGAGCTCGCGCTCGGCCTCGACGTCGTCGGCCTGATGAACGTGCAATACGCCATCAAGGACGGCGACATCTACGTGCTCGAGGTCAATCCGCGCGCCTCGCGCACGGTGCCGTTCGTCGCCAAGGTGGTCGGCACGCCGGTTGCGAAGATCGCGGCGCGCGTCATGGCCGGCGAGAAGCTCGCCGACTTCGGGCTGAAGAAGGCGGACCTCAAGCATGTCGGCGTCAAGGAATCGGTGTTTCCGTTCGCCCGCTTCCCCGGCGTCGACACCGTGCTCGGCCCCGAGATGCGCTCGACCGGCGAGGTCATGGGCATCGACCGCTCCTTCGCGGTGGCATTCGCCAAGAGCCAGCTCGGCGGCGGCACGCGGGTGCCGCGCAAGGGTACGGTGTTCGTCTCGGTGCGCGAGAGCGACAAGACGCGGATCGCCGAGGCCGTTCGCGAGCTGCACTCGCTCGGCTTCAAAGTGCTGGCGACATCGGGCACGCAGCGTTTCCTGACCGACCAGGGCATCCCCACCGAAAAGGTGAACAAGGTGCTGGAGGGGCGGCCGCACATCGTCGACGCCATCACCAATGGCGACGTCCAGCTCGTCCTCAACACCACCGAAGGCCCGCAGGCGCTCGCCGACAGCCGTTCGCTGCGGCGCGCGGCCCTCTTGCATAAAGTGCCGTATTACACCACTCTTTCTGGCGCCGTGGCGGCCGCGCAGGGCATCCGCGCCTATCTCGGCGGGGACCTTGAGGTTCGTACCCTGCAGAGCTACTTTTCGGAAACCTGATCGCGCGCGGCGGGCCAGGCCTTCAGGGGTCAGCCTTCCGCTAAGTGATTGGCGATGAAGCCACAATGGCCGGAGGAACTGTTCCGGCCATATGGTTGTTCTGTTCCGGCGCCAAGCCCATATGAACGTCCGGCGGCGGGCGAGTTGAGCCCCGGATAGACTGACGAATCAAGTTGCGTGCGCGCTGACATTTCGGGGCGCGCACGACCGAAGGACGAGAGAAGAGATGGAAAAGGTTCCGATGACAGCGGGCGGCTTTGCCGCGCTCGGGGAAGAATTGAAGAAGCGCCAGTCGGAGGACCGTCCGCGCATCATCGAGCATATTGCGGAAGCGCGCTCGCACGGCGACCTGTCGGAGAACGCGGAATATCACGCCGCGAAGGAAGAGCAGTCCCACAATGAAGGCCGCATCGCCGAGCTCGAGGACAAGCTCGCGCGCGCCGACATCATCGATATCTCGAAGCTCTCCGGCGACACCATCAAGTTCGGCGCCACCGTGACGCTGGTCGACGAGGACACCGAGAAGAAGACGGTGTGGCAGATCGTCGGCGAGGTCGAGGCCGACGCCAAGAAGGGCCGCATCTCCATCACCTCGCCGCTCGCGCGCGCGCTGATCGGCAAGAAGAAAGGTTCGACCGTCGAGGTCAACGCGCCCGGCGGCGCCAAGGCGTATGAGATCACCAAGGTGGAGTGGCGGTAGGGATTTGCCGCTGCACCCACTGACGAATTGAAAAAGGCCGCGCATAGCGCGGCCTTTTTGTTGCTGCCTGCTGGTTGTGTGGGGGAAGCACGCACTCACCACTCGTCATTGAGAGCGCAGCGCCCCACTCCATCACCGTCACCCTGAGGCGGCCGCTTCTTCGGCCGCCCTCGAAGGGCGACGGCCCAACTGTCGCCGCGCGTTGCTGCATGCGGGCCGTGCATCCTTCGAGGCTCCCCATCGGGCGCTTTGCGCCCGATGCTCGCGCCTCAGGATGACGGGATTGGCAGGACGTTCAGCGCGCCCTACCTCCGCCCCTTCACGTCTAGCGGCACGGCAGCTTCGTATTTGGAATTATGCAGCACCAGCGAGGTCCGCACGTTGCGCACATGGGGCGCGGCGGTGAGGTGGGTGACGAAATCCTGGAACGTCGCCATGTCGGGGGCGACGCATTTGAGAATAAAGTCCACCTCGCCGGATAGCATCCAGCACTCCCGCACCAGCGGCTCGGCGCGGACGAATTCCTCGAAGGCGCGCAAATCGGCCTCGGCCTGGCTGGACAGGTGCACGGCGGCGAACACGGTGACGTCGAAGCCGAGCTTGCGGGCATCCAGCAGCCCACGATAGCCGTGGATATATCCCTCCTCCTCCAGCGCCCGGACCCGGCGCAGGCAGGGCGGCGGCGAGATGCCGACGCGCTTGGCCAGCTCGACATTGGTGATTCGACCGTCGGCCTGGATCTCCGTGAGAATTTTCAGGTCGATCTCGTCTAGGTTCCGCGACACGTGATTGGAACTCCTGGCCTTAAGGCGGTATCGGGTGGGGTCTGTTCGCAATTCTCATAGCCCAATCTCGGCCGGATGCGCAATTTTATTGCGCGTGCAGCGCAATCGACTTTTGTTCCTTGTTGGAAAAATCCGCCGATAGGGAATGCAATTCTTGCATAGCTCACCAGAAGGCTTAGATTAGCTCTGATATTTCAGCGCCTCCGCGAGGCCTCCCGGCACGTTCCGCGCCCGCGCTGCAAATCCCCCGTGAAAGGCGTCCATCGAAATGTCCGCTCCTGTTCATGCAAAGGTCGTGATTATTGGCTCCGGCCCCGCCGGCTACACCGCGGCGATCTATGCCGCGCGCGCCATGCTCGAGCCGATCCTGATCCAGGGGATCCAGGCGGGCGGCCAGCTCACCATCACCACCGACGTCGAGAACTATCCGGGCTTCGCCGACGTGATCCAGGGCCCCTGGCTGATGGAGCAGATGGAGAAGCAGGCGGTCCATGTCGGCACCAAGATCGTCTCCGACCTCGTGATCAAGCTCGACAGCTCGCAGCGGCCGTTCCGCCTCACCTGCGACAGCGGCGATGTCTATCTCGCCGACGCCGTCGTCCTCGCCACCGGCGCGCAAGCGCGCTGGCTCGGGCTGCCCTCTGAGGCGAAATTCCAGGGCGGCGGCGTGTCGGCCTGCGCCACCTGCGACGGCTTCTTCTACCGCAACAAGGAGGTCGTGGTGGTCGGCGGCGGCAATACCGCGGTCGAGGAAGCCCTGTACCTCACCAACCATGCCTCGCAGGTCACCATCGTGCATCGTCGCGATCACTTCCGCGCCGAGCGCATCCTCCAGGAGCGCCTGTTCAAGCATCCGAAGATCAAGGTGGTCTGGGACTCAGCCGTCGACGAGATTTGCGGCACTGAGAACCCGAACAAGGTCACCCATGTGCGCCTGAAGAACGTCAGGACCGGCGCGCTCACGGATTTGAAGACCGACGGCGTCTTCATCGCGATCGGACACGCACCGGCAACCGAGCTGGTGAAAGACCAGATCAAGCTGAAACCGTCGGGCTATGTCGAGGTCGCCCCGAACTCGACCGCCACCTCGGTGCCCGGCCTGTTCGCCGCCGGCGACGTCGCCGACGAAACCTATCGCCAGGCCGTCACGGCCGCCGGCCTCGGCTGCATGGCAGCACTCGAAGCCGAACGTTTCCTGGCCTTGCGCGCCAGCGAACGCGCCGCAGCGGAATAAAGATCATGCCTCGAACACGCGACGGATTTACGGATATGGACTGGGACAAGCTGAAGGTGTTTCACGCGGCGGCGGAAGCGGGCAGCTTCACGCATGCGGGCGAGCAACTCGGCCTGTCGCAATCGGCGGTGTCACGTCAGGTCTCGGCGCTGGAGCAGGAGCTTTCGGTCTCGCTGTTCCACCGCCACGCCCGCGGCCTGATCCTCACCGAGCAGGGCGACCTTCTGTTCCGCACGGCGCATGACGTGTTCATGCAGCTCCAGGCGGCGCGCGCCAAGCTGACCGACAGCCGCGAGCGGCCGAGCGGCGACCTCAAGATCACCACCACGCCCGGCGTCGGCATCAACTGGCTGATCCCCCGGCTCGGCGAGTTCACCGCGCTCTATCCGGAGATCCGCATCTCGCTGATCGTCACCGACGAGGAGCTCGACCTGTCGATGCGCGAAGCGGACGTTGCGATCCGCACCCGCAAGCCGACCCAGCCGGATCTCATCCAGCGCAAGCTGTTCGCGATGGGCTTCCACGCCTATTGCTCGCCTGACTACATCAAGCGCTTCGGCACGCCGCGCACGCTGGAGGAGCTCGACTCCCACCGCATCATCACGCTCTCCGACGGCAACTTCGCGCCGCATCTTCAGAACCGCAACTGGCTGGTCGAAGCCGGCCGCAACGGCTCGGGTCCGCGCGAAGCCTATTTCAGGGTCAACAACATCCTCGGCCTCGTGCGCGCCTGCCAGCAGGGCCTCGGCATCGCGGCGCTGCCGGATTACCTGATCGAGGAACAGAGCCGCCTCGTCCAACTGTTCGGTGAGTCCGACTCGATCCAGCTCGACACCTATTTCGTCTACCCGGAGGAGCTGAAGACGGTCGCGCGCGTGCAGGTGTTCCGCGACTTCGTGGTGAGCAAGGCGCAGCGCTGGCCGTCCTGATTTCCGCATGACTGACATGCGGCCTCGACGCTTGCTGCATGGCGCTCGTCAAGCCCATACTGCTTGCACGCTGAGCCTTCGCGTTGCGCATTTGTCCCCCTCCTCCAGTGGCGCGGGAGTTCAGTAATCCCTCTTGGAAGGTGATTGTGTCGGCCTCACGTGGCCAATACCTTAAGCCGGGCTCGTTCGAGCCCGGCTTTTTTTCTGTCCCATTCGGCTTTCGCGTTCCGCGTGTATTGACAGTTCCAGGCCTACCACGCATCATTTGCGAATGATCACGAAGTCGTGCGCAATTGTCTCGAAAAAAGGCCCCCATTCCGGGGCCTCGGATTTTTGCGCGCATTAGCTGGCTTCGTCATCGCGACAAATCCCGAAAACCCCGCCGCCTGGACGGGGTTTTTTCATGTGCCCTCCGTCTCAGGTTCTTGAAGAGAAGGAGATACGAACATGACCGGTCTTGAAGATCATTTGCATGGGCTGTGGCTGCCGCTGGTGACGCCGTTTCGGAACGGCCGTCTCGACGAGACGTCGCTGCGGCGGCTGACGCGGCACTACTGCACGCAAGACATCGACGGCTTCATCCTGGGGGCGACCTCCGGCGAAGGCATGACGTTGCGCGAGAACGAGCTCGAACGACTCGTTGCCGTCGTCCGCGACGAGATTGCGGCGGGCCGCCGCAGCATCCCGATCTGCCTCGGACTGTCGGGCGCGGATACGTCGCGGCTGAAGGATCGTCTCGACGAGACGGCGGACTGGCCGATCGAAGGCTATCTGATCGCGAGCCCCTATTACGTGCGCCCCTCGCAGCGCGGGCTGCTGGCGCATTTCGAGGCGCTTGCCGATCACGCCGCCTGGCCGCTGGCACTCTACAACATCCCCTATCGCACCTCGGTGAACATCACCAACCAGACCATGCTGCGGCTCGCCGAGCACAGGAACATCGTCGGGCTGAAGGATTGCGGCGCGAGCCGCGAGCAATCCATCGCGCTCCTGCGCGACCGGCCGAAGGGCTTTCGCGTGCTGACCGGCGAGGATGCGAACTACCTTGAGGCACTCACCGACGGCGCCGACGGCGGCATCGTGCTGTCGGCCCATGTCGAGACCGCGACCTTTGCGGCGATCCATGCCGAGCACAAGCGCGGCAACCACGATGCGGCGCTGGCGCGCTGGCACGAGGTCGCCGAGCTGACGCGCCTGCTGTTCACCGAGCCGAGCCCGGCACCGGCGAAGTACTGGCTGTGGCGATGCGGCCTGATCGACAGCCCCGAAGTGCGCCTGCCGATGGTCGAGATCGGCAGCGAGCTGGCGGCCACGATCGATCGCGAGATCGAGCGGCGGATGAAAGTCGCGGCGTAGTCGCGTTCTTCGCCTCGCCCCGCTTGCGGGAGAGGCCGACGCGCTCGGTTTGGCCAGACAGCCCACCCCACCCTCTCCCCGTAAGAACGGGGCGAGGGAGCGTGAGAGCGTCACCGTGGTTAACCGCGCCCCAACTCCCTTCGCAGCTGCCGCATGGCGCATCCACGTCTCGTTTACGCATCCACCCCTATCGTTTTCTCAAAGGTCTTCCAGAGGGGGAATATCCATGGGGCATCGCACCCGGCCGACGGCCGCGAGCCAGTTCGCGCCCGCCGATCTCTTACAGGGAATTCTGGTCGTATCGTCATTCGGGTTCTGGGCGGTGATGCTCGGCCTGATGCCGGTGCTGGTGTTTCGCGTCTGGCTCAGCTGACAGGGCGGATGGTTAATCCGTCGTAGCACTTGTGTTCGAATGCGCACGAGACTGCGACCCGGAATTTTAAAACATCCCGCCTATCCTCGACGTCCATAAGCGAAGAAATCGCGGGGGCGTTTTATGAATAGCCGGAACGAAGTGGCGTCGCATTACGACGCCCGACAGCAGAGCTTTACCACCGAGGACATTCTCTGGGCCGCCGGCATCTGGTCGGTGATCCTGACGCTGTCGCCGGTCATCGTGTTCTACATGCTGATGGTCGCGTAACGTCCGCAGCCATCCCTGGAAACGCAAAACGCGCGGCTTGTCCGCGCGTTTTTCGTCCGGGGGAATGAATAATGAAAATTATGCCGCCTGCTTGTGCATTGCGCCGGATGCCGACGCCGTGCCGCGAATAGCCTTCACTGAACGCTCGATCGCCGCCCACAGCCTTGCAATTTCCTGGGCTGCACGGCTCTCGGCCTGATACTCGCGCGCGCCTTCGCCGTGGCTCAGCGCCATCAGCAAATCCGAACGGTTGGTGATCTGGCCGCCCCACACCGGGGCGCGGAATTTCGCCAGCGCCTCGCGGGCGATGGTGACGATCGGGCTTTCGGACTCGTCGCGGCGCGCCGGCGCACCGTTGAGCACGACCGCGTAGGGCTTGCGCGCCGCGCGGCACATCTGGATCGTCTCCTGCACCGCGTTGACGTCGAACACGCCGGGACGGGCGGGAATGACCACCATCGTCGCGTTGCGGATCGCGTCGTCGACGACGGCCGACAGATTCGGCGGCGTGTCGATCAACACCCATTCATAACCGTCGCGCTTGGCAGCGGAGACGATGCCGCTGACGGAATTCACGGCAGCCTTGATCGGCGGCTCGTTGGTGCCGCGCAGCTTGTGCCACAGCGTGAGCGAGCCCTGCGGATCCGCGTCCACCAGCATGACCTGCTTGCTCGCCTTGATCTGCGCGGCGAGATGCGCGGCCAGGGTACTCTTGCCCGAGCCACCTTTACGTGATGCGAAAACAATAACGTTCATACCTTCCGCCTCCAGATTGACCCCGTGGCGCGAAAATGAATCACCGCGCTGATTCGTGAAAGAAAAATTTATCGGGAGTTGCGTCACAGTCACGAAATAACAAGGCGTGTTGGCTTTTGAGTCACACTGTCTCATGCGACGAAGATACAAACTGCAATGAACCGCCCTTCACGGGGGCAATCGTGCGTTTTCCGGGCAACACGCAGGACCAGACGGAATGCAACTTCGCCGCGCAAACCATCTTGCAACGCTTCGCCATCGCGCGCCTTCGTCATTGTCGCAGGCGTCCGCACCATCAGGCGAACAAAAGGAGTCCGGCGGCTGTTGCGTGGCTGATGCCCGGTCGCGCCCAGATCCGTTCGCACGCGCTCGCGCATGGAAACGCAAATGCCCGGGACGAGCCCGGGCATGACGGAGTTTCGGAAACGGTACGCGCTCAGCTTGGCTCGGTCTTTTTCTTCTTGGCCGCCTTCGGCGCCGGCTTGCTGCTCTTCTTCGCGGCTTTGGGCGCGATGCTGGTCGGCTTGCCGGCGCGGGCCTCGCCGGGCTCCGGACCGGGGCGGAAGAACGCCCGGCACTGCGGCGAGAGCTGCGACTTCTTCTGGATCATGCAGGCGGTGATGGCGTCGACATTCGGCACGAACTCGCCGCACAGCCGCATCGCGTCGGGCGTGCAGGCCTGCTGCTCCTCCTGCGTGTAGGCAAAGCCAGCACCGGGCTGGACCAGAACGGCCATGGCAAGCGCGAGGCCTGCAGCAGCCAAGGATCTTGGAAAGCGGAACGCCGGCATCGATTCCCCCCAGGGTGACGATTGAAAGCGAATAGTGGGTGAACCCAGGTTCATTGGCAACGAGGGCCAAGGCGAATACGGCGCGCTGTGCGGTCTCGGCAACAGGGAGGGCGGCCTGCCACGTTCTCCGCTGTCGTCGCCCCGCTTGACCGGGCGCCCCAGGGCGGATTCAACCGCTCGTCGCAACACCCTGAACAAGGAGGTTGCGATGGAGAGCCGTGCGCGAGCAAGTCGTCCTCAAGAGGCCCGACGAGAGGATTGTAGACGGTTCTGGGCTGCGATTGCCTCGGGGCGATCGAGCGAAGATGCTGCGGTTGAGGCCGGGGTATCGCCTTCGGTTGGAGTGCGCTGGTTCCGGAGGGCGGGCGGCATGCCGCCAACACATTTGTCACCGTCGTCAAGGCTTCCATCGGAGCGCTATCTCTCGTTCGCCGAGCGCGAGGAGATCGCCATCTTGCGTGTGCAGGGTCATGGGGTGCGAGCCATCGCTCGTCAGCTTGATCGAGCTCCCTGCACGATCTCTCGTGAACTCCGTCGTAATGTGGCGCGCCGCCACGGCGCCCCACAGTACCGAGCAACCACGGCACAATGGCACGCTGATCGGTCCGCCCGACGGCCCAAGCCGGCGAAGTTGGCGATCAATCCGCCCCTGCGGGATTACGTGCAGGACAGGCTTGCCGGTATGATCGCCAAGCCGGACGGGGAGCTCCTGGCTGGCCCGAAGGTCGTGTGGAAGGGACGCCGGGCTGTGCATCGGCAAAACCGGCGCTGGGCCAGGGCATGGAGCCCGGAACAGATTTCTCGGCGACTTCGGCTGGACTTTCCCGAGGATGAGACGATGCGCATCAGTCACGAGGCGATCTATCAGGCACTTTATGTGCAGGGTCGAGGAGCTTTGCGCCGCGAACTGACGGCCTGCTTGCGCACCGGGCGGGTGTTGCGGATGCCGAGGGCGCGCGTCCGCAAAGGCAGAAGCTTCATTCCTTCCGAGATCATGATCAGTCAACGTCCGGCGGAAGCCGCCGATCGAGCTGTGCCGGGCCACTGGGAAGGTGATCTCATTATGGGTCTTGGAAGTTCCGCGATCGGCACCTTGGTGGAGCGCACGACCCGCTTTACCATTCTGCTGCATCTGCCGCGTATCACAGGCCATGAACAGGAAGCTCGCGTGAAGAACGGACCTGCACTCGCCGGACATGGCGCTGAGGCAGTGCGCGACGCCATCACCCGCGCAATCGTCAGCATGCCCGAACAGCTGCGTCGATCGCTGACCTGGGATCAAGGAGCTGAACTGGCTCAGCATGCACGCCTGAGGATCGATGCAGGCCTGCAGGTCTACTTCTGTGACCCTCATAGCCCATGGCAGCGCGGCACCAACGAGAACACAAATGGGTTGCTGCGCCAGTACTTTCCAAAAGGGACCGATCTTAGCCTGCACAACTCTGGTGATCTCGAGGCCGTGGCTCTCGCACTCAACACCAGGCCCAGGAAAACCCTCGGCTGGAAAACACCGGCCGAAACTCTCGACCAATTGCTACAAGTGAACGATACACAGGGTGTTGCGACGAGCGGTTGAATCCGCCCAGTATTCCACCAGCGCCGAACGTCCCCCGAGAAGCCGCAGCGTACTGGATCCCCCGCCTCCGCGGGGGCTGACGGTTGTGGGCGGGATGGATCGGGGCCGGTCGCCGCCCGCTCAAAACCAAAACCGCGAAAACAACCCCATGCACAGTAGCCATGTCCAGGCAAACACTCGGGAATTCCAGGGGGCTCCTACGGATTTTACGAAACCGCTTTGACTCGTCGGGCAAAACAGGGGCATAATGGCATCATTCGGAATTGCGAGGGGTGGTCGGCTGTCTCCCCGTGAGGTGAGGGTCGCATGGCCACAATGTTGATCGTCGCGCCGGTGTTTGCGCTGATCGCGGCCGGCTACGCCGCGGTGCTGTTTCGCTTCGTCACCGAGAGCGCGCACAAGGGCATCTCCGAATTCGCCTTCAGCATCGCGATTCCGGCCCTGCTGTTTCGCACCATCGTGGTGTCGGAATTCCCCGACGTCAGCCCCTACAGGATGTGGGGCGCCTATTACGGCGCGCTGGCCCTCATTTGGATCGCGGCGCTGGCGCTCTCCGCCCTGCTGCGGGAACGGCGCGAGGATCACGAAGACGGCGTCGTGTTCGCGATCGGCTCGGTCTACGGCAACATCGTGATGCTCGGCATTCCCCTCACCCTCTCGGCGCTGGGCAACGAGGCCGCGGGGCCGATGGCGCTGATCCTGTCGGTGAACACGCCGCTGCTCTGGCTCTGCGGCATCCTGCAAATGGAGCTGGTCAGCCGCAAGCGGAGCGGCTCGCCCCTGTCGGTGATCCGCCCCGTGCTCGCAGATCTCGCGCGCAATCCGCTGATGCTCGCGATCGGTTTTGGCGTGGTCTGGCGTTTCACCGGCCTCGGCCTCACCCCCGTCGTCGACCGCACGATCGAGCTGCTCGCGCAAGCGGGATCGCCGGCCGCGCTGATCGCGCTCGGCATCAACCTGTTCCGCTTCGAGGTGAAGGGCGAGAAGCTCGGCATCCTCGTGATGTGCGCGCTCAAGCTCGCCGCGATGCCGGCCGCTGCGTATCTGCTCGCCAAGCTGATGGGCCTGCCGCCGATCGCTGCCGGCGTCATCGTGCTGTTTGCGGCGATGCCGACCGGCGCCAACGCCTACATTTTCGCGGCGCAGTACCAGCGGCTGGTGAACCCGGTGTCGGGCGCGGTGGCGCTGGGGACGCTGCTGGCGGCGGTGACGTTGCCGGTGGTGGTGGTGATCGTGGCCGGATTGAACGAAAGCGTCATGAGATGAGATTTGATTGCTGCAACGGCGGAGGTGGGCTCCCTCTCCCGCTTGCGGGAGAGGGTCGGGGGTGTTTCCGCAATGGGACAATCGCCAAGAGGAGAAAGCCCTCACCCGGCGCGCGGGACGATGCTTCACATCGCCCGGGACGCGCCGACCTCTCCCGCTTGCGGGAGAGGTGAACAAGCTGAAGAAGCCCCGGCCCGGGCCGAGGCTTCCTGACGGCAAAAGCGATCTCGAAACTACTGAAATTTGTAGCTGAACCTGACGCGCGCAACGTCGGTGGTGAGCTGGCCGCGGATGACGCAACCGGAATCGGGTCTGCCCTGGCAGGCCCCTCTGCCGTCAGCAAGGCGGATGGTCGCATCGCGATCCTGATACATCGTATGCAGGAATTCGCCGCCGACAATCCAGTTCGAATCGAGCGCGTACTCGACGCCTATGCCGACCACGCCACCCCAGAGAACGCCGCTGCCATTGGCCGTAACTCCGGTCGGGCTTCCAAAGGCCGCGAATTGGGTGAGATTGTTGAACTCTACCCCGGTCTGCCTGACATCGGCCCAGGCTGCGCCGCCCGTCACATAAGCCAGAACGTTGTCGACGACGAGGCCTGCGCGGGCCCGGATCGTGCCGCTGAGATCCGCCTTGAGACCGACATTCATGGCTCTGCTATCATCACCGCCAAGCAGGGAGCCCTTGAAGCCGCTGTTGCCGTTGACGTCTGCTTCGATGCCGACCAGGCCGTGACCGAACTGGTAGTTGTAACCGACCTGGGCGCCGCCGGTGAAAAAGCCGCCCGTGGGTGTCGCAGATGAGCAGTAGAAGCAGGGATCGTCGAAATGCGATGAAGCCATGCCGCCGCCGACATTGCCGCCGATGTAGAAGCCGGTCCAGCTGTACACGGTGGCCGCAGGCGCAGCCTTGAACCGCATCGCGCCGATATCGGCCGCGGAGCTCGCGGCCGTAGCAGCCAGCAACAGCGCGACCGCAGCCGCAAATGTATTTCTCATCGTCAGTCTCCAAATGGACATGTGTTTGGCTCTGGTGGCGGACGCGCGGACTTCAAAACCCTCTCGTCCAATGCGCGGAGAAGAAGCCGAAAAATCGCGCCACGCGCGTCGTGCGAACGCAGGAGGTCGCAGCAATCTTCGGTCGCGTTGCAGAATTGACACGGCTGCTCTCGCCGAGCAGCAGATCGCGTTCGGGCTTCAGCTATTTCTGACCGATCAGGTCATTCGTTCGGACGAGGCGCTCGCGATTGGTGGCAGCAAAACGATTGCGCGGACACTCCGGCGTCCCGCCGGCGCGCTCGGGCTGCCGGCGATGGCGGTGACGATGGCGGGACGAGCACTCGGACCATGGCCTGGATGATTTTGCCTTTGCACGCAAAGGTGGCTAGTCTGCCCTGATACATGATGCAGGGAGGGGTACATGACACAGCGCGAAGAGATGCTCGCATTGATCAGAACCGCCTACGCCGCGCGCGGCGACGGTGATGTCGAGGGCCTGGTGACGGCTTTCCATCCCGAGGGCGCGTTCACCTTGATGGGCGACAAGAGCGCGCTGGAGCTGACAGGAAGCATGCAGGGCCACGCGACCCTGCGCGGCGCGTTCGGTCAATTGATCGCCGACTTCGGCTTCGAAGGCCGCGAAATCCTGGCCGAGCTGGTCGACGGAGATCGTGTCGCCGTCCATTCCCGCGTCGTCGTTCGGTACCACCCAACGGGGAAAGCGGTCAGCACCGAGATCCTGGACCTGTTCAGGTTTCAGGACGGCAAGATCGCCGAGCTGATCGAGTTTGCGGATACGGCGCAGATCAAGGCAATGATTGCGTGAGGGGGACGCAGCTCCGTGGGAGTTTCGTGCACGGCAACACGCTAGCCCGCGCGCCAGGCCATCTCCCAGAAGTCCGCCTCGAGCCGGGTGGCTTCCTTGAAGATCGCAAGCAGCTCGGCCTCGCGGGCCGGCGTCGCGTAGAGATCGGCGAGATGCTCCAGATGCGTCCGCGCTTTGGCAGCGACCTCCTGGTACGGCACGCCGGCGTACTCGGCGATCCAGACGCGATAGGCGTTCGTCGCAGCGTCCGCATCGGGGCGCGAGGCGAGCCGCGTTGCGATCTCCGCGTACCCGATCACGCAGGGGGCAAGCGCCACCTTGAGTGCCAGCAGATCGCCGCGCATTCCCGCGTCGAGCACGTAGCGCGTATAGGCCAGCATCTCGGCCGCCGGAGGGGCCTGCTCGAGATCGGCCGGGGATAGGCCCCAATCGGCACAGAGATTCACATGCAGGTTCATCTCGACATCGAGGATGGCCGACAGGCCGGCCGCGGCCTCACGCATGTCGGCAAGCTTGGGCGATTTGTAGACCGCGAGCGCGTAGGCGCGCGCAAACTCGATCAGGAACAAATAGTCCTGAACGAGGTAGTGACGAAACGCAGCTTCAGGGAGCGAGCCGTCCGCCAATCCGTTCGTGAAGGGATGCTCGGTATAGGCCCGCCACTCGGCGGATGCTGCTGTCTTGAGACGCTCGAAGAAACTCACGATGTTTCCGCCTGGCTGGTTTTTCGTCTTTGGTTCGCTACCGATATCGCATTGCGAACGGGGGAGCTACGGTGACGGGGCGTAAAATTGACTGTGAGCAGCGTTGCGAATAGGGCCCCCCGTGTCGAAAGTTGCTGCACTGGCACCGTCATTCGCACCATCTAGCTGCTGGCGCAGGCGGGCTCGCCGCCCGCGCTGATCGCACTCGGCATCAACCCGTTCGGTTCGAGGTGAAGAGCGACAAGCTCAGCATCCTCGTGATGTGCGCGACTCGTGCTTGTGGCAATGCCGGCCGTCGCCTTCGTTCTCGCGAAGCTGCTCGGCCTGCCGCCGGTCGCGGCCGGCGTGATTGAGCCGTTCGCGGCGATGTCGACCGGCGCCAACACCTACATCTTCGCGGCGCAGTACAAGCGGCTGGTGAACCCGGTGTCGGGCGCGGTGGCGCTGGGGACGCTGCCGGCGGCGGTAACGTTACCGGTGGTAGTGATGCGGGTGAGGTAGGAGCGACGAGAGCGGCGTGCGCGCTCCTCCGAAGGCGAATTTGAATCCCTTCGGAACTACGCCTTTAAAGCCTCGTTAACGTGGGCCAGTGAAGATTCGCCATGACTCCTGATTTGGTTCTCATCGAATGGGTTGTAGCGGTCAGCCGACACCAGGCTGGCGATGGCTATCAGAGCTGGACAAGCGTCGGGCGCACAAGTGCGTCTCGGTCGGTTTTCTTGTTCAAGATGACGAACAAACGAAAGTTCTCGCGCCGAACTTAGGATCAAGCGGCGGTGACCACGAATGGGATCAAGCGGCGGGACTGTTTACGATCCCGAGTGTCTCGATCGCTCGTATTGAGCGGCTTACTTCTTCGTCAGCTTCGATGGAGGCCGCTTATGGTCAGGCCGTTGAGCAAGAGCTGACGCTGCCAGCGCCCTGATCTGCTTGTTGTTCAGCGAACCGGGATCCCGAAGACCCTGACACGCAATGTGACCGACGCGAGAGCCGGTCTTCTCGTTCTTTCCCATTGGAGCACCTTTAGGTTGGTCGCGACTCACTACAAGTCTCTACCAAGACCACCATAGGCGAGTTCTTCTACCTTCCGTAGAAACTCGTGGTACGTTTTCCCGCTGGACTATAAGATATCCAAGCGTCCGGGCCTGAGACCCTAGTCTAGGTCGGTCGGCTGTTTACCATTATATGATACCTGCTCTGACAAAGGCAGACCAATGGCAGTTCGCGTAAAAGCCCTGATCACCCCGGCCCTCGTTACTTGGGCGCGGGAGACGGCTGGCTTTTCGATTGCCGAAGCCGCCGACAAACTCGACATTGATGCCGATGTGCTCGCAGATTGGGAAAACTCCGACAGCGACGCATCGCCGTCGATCCCCCAATTGCGCAAGCTAGCAACGCTGTTTAAGCGACCTCTGGCGGTCTTTTATCTGCCTAGTCCCCCGACCAAGTTTGAAGTAATGCGCGACCTCCGCCGGCTTCCCGGGACCGGGCTGCGTCACTACTCGCCGGCTTTGCAATTAGAAATTCGCGCAGCGGCCGAACGGCGTGAACTCGCGCTCGATCTCGCAGACGACCTTGACGAAGAGCTACCGAAATTCAGCCTGAAGGCCGACCTGAAGGAAGACCCCGAAGTGGTCGGGCAGCGGATACGTAAAGCACTCGGCGTGACTGACGATCTGCAAAGGGAGTGGCGGGACGCTGACGGGCGCACCGGCTTCAATGCTTGGCGCGGGAGGATCGAAGACACCGGCACGCTCGTGTTTCAGTCAGCAGCTATCGGCAGCGAGGAAGCATCCGGCTTTGCGATCTTCAACGATGTGTCACCAGTCATCTCCGTCAATCGGAAGGATGCACTGACACGGCGAACCTTCAGCTTGCTCCACGAATTCGCGCATCTTATGTTGCACGTTAGTGGCGTGTCCGATCTTGAAACGGACGAGAAGCGACCGCCGGAAGATCAAGCCATCGAAGTCTTTTGCAATCAGGTCGCGGCTGCCGCGTTGATGCCAAAGGATGCAGTGCTCGCCTATTCGGGCGTCGCAGAACAGGGCGCGCGCTCTGAAGGCTGGACCGATGGGCAAATCAGCGAAATGGCACGGCGCTTCAATGTGAGCCGCGAAGCCCTCCTTCGCAGGCTGTTGACGTTCGATCGCACCACACAAGCATTTTATGCTCGCAAACGCGGCCAATACATCGCTGAGTACCAAGCTCAGCGCGCGCGGCAGCGAGAGCAAACTACAGACATCAAGCGGAACATGCCGCAAGAGACGGTGAGCCATTTCGGCAAGCCGTTGGTCCGGATGCTTTTGAGCAACTACTGGCAAGATCGCATGACGCTCAGTGCAGTGTCTGGTTACCTCGGGCTGAAGGTGAAGCACATCCCGAAGCTGGCGAAGGCGGCGGGGCTCAGGTAGTCGAATGGCCGGCTTGGTGTACAGCATCGACAGCAGCGCGCTGATCCACGCTTGGCACCGGATTTATCGACCGAAGAATTTTGGATTTGTCTGGGATGGCTTCGACAAGCTCATTGCCGAAGGCCGATTCAAGTCGTCGATCGAGGTCTATAACGAGCTTCAGAAGAAAGACGATGAACTCTTCGAGTGGTGCAAGGATCGCAAGGGGACTATGTTCGTCGAGATCGACGATCCGACACAGGCGATCGTCGCGAAGATCATGGGTGCACATCCCAAGTTGGTCGATACTGTGAAGGGCCGGTCAGGCGCCGACCCTTTCGTGATCGCTCTCGCCGCAAGCACCAATCCGCAGATGTGGGTCGTCACTGAGGAGCATCCCGGGAAAGAGCGCATTCCTGACGTGTGCAATGCCCAGAATATCGACTATTGCGGCGTTGCCGATTTGATCGAGAAAGAAGACTGGACGAGCTAGGCGAGATAGGTCTTGAGCCTCGGCTAAGCCGTCTGGCTGTCACCCGATGATGTCTGCTGAATGTAGCCAGCTTTGGTACAGTTGGGTGGGCTCGAACCACCGACCTCCTGTTCCACAGACAGGCGCTCTAACCAACTGAGCTACAACTGCATCCTTGCGAGCCGCGCCTTACGGGCGCCCTGAACGGGCCGTTTCCAAAGGGGGCTGGACGGGCCGGAAACTAGGTGCAACGGCCGCTTTTGGCAAGGCCGCAAAACCCGTTATTTGCCCCTCTTCAGCGCGATAAATCCGGAGATTTGATCGGGCTGTCCGCGGTTTACCTCGTGGGACCTGAGCCCCTCACCCGGATCGGTCCGGACGATGCTGCGCATCGCCGGGGCGATCCGACCTCTCCCTATGGGAGAGGTGAAGAAAAACCCGGACCCTTTGGGGGCCCGGGTTTCTCAACTGGATCGATCCGCCGGTTTGATCAGGCGGCGGGCTTGTAGAACTTCGAGGCGTTGGCCTTGATCGGCTCGGCGGTCTCGTTGGCGACGCGCTGGCCGAGCTCGACCAGCTCCTTGGCCTGGGTCTGGAAGGTCTCGAGCTGGGTGCGGGTGTGGCCGGTCCACAGCTCCAGCGCCTCCGACGGCGACTTCACGCCGAGCAGCTCCTGGGCGAAGTCCAGATGCGCCGTGGTGTTGGCCTTCATGAACTCCATCAGCTTGGCGGTGTATTCGCTCGCGCCCTTGCTGGCGGTGGTGAACACGGCTTCGACCGCGCCATTGTGGCTCTCGGCCGCGTCCTTGAACTTGGCGTAGCTCTCGCGGGCCTGCGACACGCCCTTTTCGGCGAACGCACGCATCTGCTCGGGAACCTCGAACGGGATGATCGAGGCAGAAAACGGGTCAGTCGCACCTGTCATGGTTGGTCCCTCACGATAATGAAAAATGGAGTGAGCCTTCTGGCGCGCCCGCCGGCCCCCGGTCTGGGCCTTCAATTCAGCGGGTACGAAGACTGGAAACGCGAAACGAATGAGTTGGCTCGCCCAGCGCCCAGCATTATCCGCGCCTAACATGTCAACATTGTGCAGCGCAATGCGATCCCGGGGTGGGCGGTAAAATTTAATCCCGGCCAGGGTGATGTTCCCCGGCGGGGGAACCGGTGGTTGAGGGTATTTGCGTGCCTGGCGGCGGCGGCGCTTACCCTCCCCTGGAGGGGGAGGGTCGATCGCGCGCAGCGCGAGCGGGGTGGAGTGATCTCTCCGCACCGGCACTGCCCGCGTGGAGGGGCTGGCACCCCACCTCGGTTCGCATGTCGCTTCGCTCCATGCGAACCGATCCTCCCCCTCCAGGGGAGGATGGGCACCGGTGATGCCGCCTGGCCTGCCCGCCGCCCCCTTCGAATCCCTTGTTCGAATCCCTTGGATGACCCCGGCTGCGGCTTGCGGGTTTGGCACCATTAAGGTTATCGCGGCTTGAGCCATCTCTTTCGGGCTGTGGCCGTGGACCTGCCCGCGCCTCTCGGGCGATACTAACCCTTTCTTAAGGCTGCCATTCCGGCAGCCGCCAACTTGATGCGTGAGACACAGCCGGTCGGATGAGCCATTCGGATTTCCAGTTGCGAGGTGTCGGCGATCCGCGGCTGGCCGTGCATGCGACCTCGCCCCTGCCCGCCTGGCTCTGGTCGCCCGACGGCACGCGCGTGCTGTGGGCCAATCCGGTCGGCGCAAAGCTGTTCGGCGCGGCCAACGCGACGGCCCTTGCGGAGAAGACCTTCGGCCCCGCCGACAGCCATCGCCGCCAGATCGTACGGCTCGCGCGCCTTCTGCCCGCAGGCGGCGCCATCCGGCTCGAACGTCTCCGCGGCTTCGGCGCCCGGCTCGGCACGCTGATGACCTGCGCCTGCGCGCGGCTGGACTTTGCCGATGGCGGTACCGGCGTGCTCGTCACCGCGATGGATCCGGCCTTGCGCAGCATGCCGCTGGTCGAGCGGCTGCATCGTCTCGTCGACGGCGCCAAGGTACCGATGGCGGCGTTCGCGCCCGACGGCCTGTTCGCCGGCGCCAGCGAAGCCGCCCGTTCCCTGCTCGGCTTTCGCGACCTCACTGAGGCTGGCCTCGACCGGGCGCGCAGCGATGCGCTTCGCCAGGGGCGCGCCGAGATGCCGATCGGCATCGGCCACATGGTGCTGCAACGGGTTGGCCTCGGTGCCGATGTCGGCCTGGTCGCGCTGATCGAACCGGCCGTGCAGCAGGCCGCGCCCGCCACGAGCGATGTTGCGCCGGAAGCCGTTGACGACATCGCGCGCGAACAGGCCGCTCAGCCTGAGGCTGTGCCGGCCGCGGAGCCGGACGATGTGCAGCCTGCGCTGGCGAGCGAGGCGCTGTCCGAATTCTCGCTGTTCGACGCCTTTGCCGAGCCGGTCGAGATGCCCGCACCGCCTGCGCGCGAGGCGACGCCCGAGGTCGCACCGGCCGCGCAAACCGTCGAATCTCCGGTTGAAAACCTGGCCGCGGCCATCGTGTCGCCGCAGGCCGCGCCGATCACCTCACACATGGTCGAACCGCCGTCAGCGGAGCCGCCCGCACCGCGTCAGCATCCGCTGCGCTTCCTGTGGCAGATGGATGCGGAGGGCCGCTTTGTGCTTCTCTCCGACGAATTCATTGGCCTGATCGGCAGGCACACGGCCTCAGGCTTCGGCCGGCCCTGGGGCGCGATCGCCGCCGAATTTTCGCTCGATCCCGGGGGGCGCGTCGCGCAGGCGCTGGAAAGCCACGACACCTGGGCCGGCGTCACCGTGAACTGGCCGGCCGATGGCGGCGAGCATCTACCGGTCGAGCTGGCGGGCCTGCCCGTCTACGACCACGCGCGCAATTTTGCGGGCTTCAGGGGCTTTGGCGTCTGCCGCGATCTCGACAGCCTCAACCGGCTCGATGCGCTCAGGCGCTTTGAGCTGTTTGTCGAAGCGCCCGCACAGCACGGCCCGTCCGCCGACGTGATCGAGCCGGAGCCGGAAGCCAAATCTGAGAGAGAGCCCGTGGCAGAGGCGCCGCCTCCGCCGATCGAGCCGCCCGAGGCCGTGCCCGAGCCTGTCGCTGAACTGTCCGAACCCGCAACCTTCGAGAATTCACACCCAACCGATCCGGAAACGCCCGTGGAAACGCCTCCCAATGTCGTACCGTTCCGCCCCGCCGGCGATGTCAGATCACTCGGTGATCAGAGATCGCCGACGCTGACGCCGGTCGAGAACAGCGCGTTCAACGAGCTGGCCCGGCAATTGTCCGAGCGGCTCGAACGCGAGCGCGAGACGATCGCATCCGGCGCGGCAGAGCCGCCGGACGCGGAGCATGCGCCCGAACCACTGCAGCCGGAGCCTGAGGCGCCGCAAGCCGCAGTCGAATGGCTGAGCGAACCCGCACCGCCCGCGCACGGCCACAGCGTGCGCGATCGCGCGCTGCTCGACCTGGTGCCGACGGGCATGTTGATCTATCGCCTCGATCGCCTGCTCTACGCCAACCCCGCCTTCCTCGCGCGCATGGGCTATGCCAGCATCAATGCACTGGAGGATGCCGGCGGGCTCGATGCGCTCTATGTCGAGCCGGGCGTGTCCTCGGCCAGCAGCACCTCGCAAGCCGGCACGCCGGTGACGATCAGCGCGACCGTTGCCAATGGCGAAGAGCCGCTGCCGACCACCGAAGCGCATCTGCACACGATCGACTGGGACGGCGAGAGCGCGCATGCGCTGATCTGCGCACTGCCGCAAGCTGTCGCCGTTGCGCCTGCCGCTGCCGCGCCGCCCGTGGTCACCGAGACTGTCGTTGCAGAGTCCTTCCCCTCCGCGCCCGAGCTCGAGCCCGAGGCCGGCGACGCCGATGCGGAAGATCTCGCCGCAATCCTCGACACCACCGCCGAGGGCATCGTCATGTTCGACGCCGAAGGCAACATCCACGCCTGCAACCGCAGCGCGGAGGCGCTGTTCGGCTATGACGGCGAAGCGCTGATGCAGCAGAATCTGATGACGCTGTTCGCGCCGGAGAGCCAGCAGATCGTCGTCGACTATCTCGAAAACCTCAAGAGCCAGGACATCGCGAGCCTGCTCGACCACGGCCGCGAGGTGCTGGGCCGCGAGAAGAAGGGCGGCGTGCTTCCGCTCGCCATGATCATGGGCCGCACGCGGCCCGACGGCCCGAACTTCTTCGCCGTGTTCCGCGACCTGTCGCAGAGCAAGAAGGGCGAGAGCGAGCTGAAGCACGCGCGCCATCTCGCCAGCGGCGCCGCCAATGCCAAGGCCGACATGCTGGCGCGGATCAGCCACGAGATCCGCACGCCGCTCAACGCCATCATCGGCTTTGCCGAGGTGATGATCTCGGAGCGCTTCGGCACGCTCGGCAACGAGCGCTACGGCGAGTACATGAAGGACATCCGCGCCTCCGGCGAGCGCGTCATCGCCATCATCGACGATCTGCTCGAGCTGTCGCGGATCGAGACCGGCCAGCTCGACCTCAACTTCGCCAATCTCAACCTCAACGATCTGGTCGAAGCCTGCGTCGTGGTGATGCAGCCGCAGGCCAATCGCGAGCGCATCATCATCCGCACCTCGCTCGCGCACGCGCTGCCGCAGGTCACGGTCGACGCGCGCGCGATGCGGCAGATCACCGTGAACCTGATCTCGAACTCGATCCGGCTCGCCAGCGCCGGCGGCCAGGTCATCGTCTCGACCGCGCTGTCCGACCGCGGCGAGATCGCGCTTCGCATCCGCGACACCGGCCATGGCCTCAGCGAGCGCGAGGTCGCGGCCGCAATGGAGCCGTTCCGCACCCCGCCGCCCGGCGATGCCGCGGACAATTCGGCGCTGAGCCTGTCGTTGACCAAGGCGCTGGTCGAAGCCAACCGCGCCCGGTTCAACATCAAGAGCGCAGCGAATTCAGGCACGCTGATCGAAGTGGTGTTCGCACCGGTGGTGGCAGGGGCTTAGTCTCCGCCGTCATTGCGAGTGGTGAGAGAGCGCTGCGCCTAGCCGCCGAACCATCGAGACGCAGCCTGGGCGGCCTCACCTTGGTCAGGGACACCGTCACTGGCCCACCCGACACAACCATCGGGGCGCAGCAGCAACGCGCTCACGCCCAGCCGGTCCCTGGGCTCATCAGCGACATAATCGATCCGGTCAGCCCAGCCGCTCGCAAGCGCGCGAAGCGGTGCGCGCGCGTCGAAGTCCAGCAATAGTCCCTTCCCAGCTCTCAGCAGAGCTCCCACCGTCGTCCCGTCAAGCAACTGGAAATCGGGAGCACTTCGCCCGACAAGCGGATGGCTGCCACCGAGATCGTAACGGAGCGACACGCCGCGGACACGCTCGGCGAAGTAAGTCGCGCCATCCGAGGTCTCGATGAGATCGCGAATGATGACTTGGAGCGCGCGGCTGCTCGGCGTCGGCCGCATGATCGCGACCTGCGCACGCGACCAATCGAGGACCTGCGCGCCCACCGGATGCCGCTCGCGCGAATAGGTATCCAGCAGGTCAGCCGGCGCATGGCCGCGGATCGCAGCAGCCAGCTTCCAACCCAGATTCATCGCATCGCCGAGGCCGAGATTGAGGCCCTGGCCGCCGAGCGGCGAATGGATGTGGGCGGCATCGCCCGCGAGAAACACGCGCCCTTTGCGATAGGTCGTTGCCTGATGAGCCCGATCCGTCCAGGTGGCGGCAAGGCGAAGCGCCGTGATGGTGACGTCCGTGCAGGAGACGCGGCGCAAGACCCTCTGCACATGCTCGCGCGTGATCGGCTCGGTCCGGTGGAAAGCACCTCCGTCGAAATCGACCATCGCGATCGTCCCGGGCTGTGTATAGGTGTACATGCCGGTCGGCGTGTCGTTGCGGCCCGGACCAAGCTTGTCCGGATCGGCCAGCTCGACGTCGACGGAATAGCCCGTGAATTCGGGGTCGGTGCCGACGAAATCGAATCCGCTCAGCTTGCGCACCGTGCTGCGGCCGCCGTCACAGCCGCCGAGCCAGCGTCCCCGAAAAATCTCACCGGCCGCCTGCACTGTCACGTCTTCGTCTGAAACGATAATGGCATCGACGCCGAAGCCATGCCGGATCTCGACGCCCATGCTGCATGCGCGCGCGGTCAGGATGGATTCGAGAGTCTCCATGTCGATCGCGAAGCCGGCATCAGCCGGCGTTGGCAGGCGCCAGGGCCACTTCGCGACATCGATGTTGTCCTGATAAAACTGGATGCCGGCGAAATGACCTGCGGGCCGCCGCGTCTGCTGCATCCAGTGAGCCGCACTCTTGATCGCGCCGGAACGCTCGCGCTGCGCGGCGACGATCTCGTCCAGCAGGCCGCGCCGGTGAAAGGCTTCGGTCGTGGGGATCGACAGGCCGCGCAGGCCGAACGGGAGTTGCTTCAGGGCCGAGTACGGGTCCTGTGCCTGCTCCAGCACCAGAACCGAGAGATCTGCGAGCCGCAGCTCGCAGGCCAGAAACAGGCCGACAGGACCGGCACCGGCAATGACGACGTCGTAGATATCAGGGGATTGATTTTGCACGAGACGCTCCTGTGGTCGATGTTCGACCGGAGCGTTCCCAGGACTTCGAGAATCACACGGACGAACGATGGGACGCCTGCGTGGCGTCCGATGTTCGTCGCGGGGATCTCGTGCACAAGGCCAAAGACCAGAGCTTTCGTTACCGAAAGGATTTGGGCTTACCAGACCAAATCTGCCTTTTCCGACGGAAGGCTTATAGGTTTGCGGTGTTCGATGCGCAACGAAAAAGGCACGGCGCTTGCGGCGCCGTGCCTTTCACTTTCACGTGGGCTCAGATCAGCTCTTTGATCAGCTGTAGATCTCGAACAGGCCGGCGCCGCCCTGGCCACCGCCGATGCACATGGTCACGACGCCCCATTTGGCCTTGCGGCGCGCACCTTCCTGGAGCAGGTGGCCGGTGAGGCGGGCGCCGGTCATGCCGAAGGGATGGCCGATCGCGATCGAGCCGCCGTTGACGTTGTACTTGGCGGGATCGATGCCGAGCTTGTCGCGCGAATAGAGGCACTGGCTGGCGAAGGCCTCGTTGAGCTCCCACAGATCGATGTCGTCGATCTTCAGGCCGGTGCGCTTGAGCAGCTTCGGGATCGCGAACACGGGACCGATGCCCATCTCGTCCGGCTCGCAGCCCGCGGTCGCCCAGGCGACGAAGCGGCCGAGCGGCTTGAGGCCGCGCTTCTCGGCGTCCTTGGCTTCCATCAGCACCACGGCGGCGGCGCCGTCGGAGAGCTGGCTGGCATTGCCGGCGGTGACGAACTTGCCGGGGCCCTTCACCGGCTCGAGCTTGGCAAGGCCCTCCAGCGTGGTCTCGGGGCGGTTGCACTCGTCGCGATCGACGACGTAATCGACGATCGACTCCGCCTTGGTCTGCTTGTCGACGACCTTCATCTTCGTCTTCATCGGGACGATCTCGTCCTTGTACTTGCCGGCCTGCTGCGACGCCGCCATGCGGCGCTGTGATTCCAGCGAGAACTCGTCCTGGTATTCGCGGCTGAGCTTGTAGCGCTCGGCGACGATGTCGGCGGTGTCGATCATCGCCATGAAGATATCGGGCGCGACCTTGAGCAATTCGGGATCGATCGATTCCTTCGGCGTCCCGCCGCCGGGGATCGAGATGCTCTCGACGCCGCCGGCGACGATGCAATCGGCACCGTCCGAGCGGATCGAGTTGGCGGCCATCGCGATGGTCTGGAGGCCCGAGGAGCAGAAGCGGTTCACCGAGACGCCGGCGGTGGTCGTCGGCAGGCCGGCCAGCAGCGCGGCCTGGCGACCGATGTTCGGCGCGCCATGGGCGCAATTGCCGAGATAGCAATCCTCGACATAGTCCTTCTCGACACCGGCGCGATCGACCGCATGGTGGATGGCATGGGCCGCGAGCGACATCGGCGGCGTGATGTTGAACCCGCCGCGGCCGGATTTCGCGAGGCCCGTGCGCGCATAGGAAACGATGACGGCTTCACGCATTGTTTTCTCCCTTGTCGAACGATTTTGAACGGAGCGTTGATACGAAGCGTTCTGGGCGCCATTGGTACACAAAGTTTGGCGGGAGCGGGGAAAATAACGCGCGGCGCTGCATCAACAAAAACGCCGCCCTCGCGAGAAGGGCGGCGTTGTTCCGCAGGTCGGAATATATGATGCCCGTCATTCCGTGGTGCGCGCCGCGGATTGATCGCGTCTCAGAACGTCAGCGCCTTGGCCTGCTTGACCTGCGGCAGGGCCTGCACCTTGGCGAGCAGGTCGGCCGGCACCGCGCCGTCGACCTCGACCAGCGCGATGGCATCGCTGCCGGGCGCGACGCGACCGAGATGGAAGGTGGCGATGTTGATCTTGGCGTCGCCGAGCAGGCTTGCGAACTGGCCGATGAAGCCCGGCTTGTCCTCGTTCGTGATGTAGATCATCGACTTGCCGAACTCGGCGTCCACGCGGATGCCCTTGACGTCGACCAATCGCGGCTTGCCGTCATGGTACACGGTGCCGGAGACCGAGCGCTCCTGGCGCTCCGTCGCCACCGTGACGGTAATCAGGCTTTCATAATCGCTCTGCGCGGCGCGGACGATCTCGTCCACCACCATGCCGCGCTCCTTGGCGACGACGGGCGCAGAGACGACGTTCACCTCGCCCAGCATCGGCCGCAGCAGGCCCGACAGCACGGCCGAGGTGATCGCCTTGATCTTCATCTCGGCGACGTGGCCTTCATAGGTGATCTCGACCTTGAGGATGCCGCTCTCGGTGAGCTGGCCGGCGAACGAGCCGAGCTTCTCGGCGAGCGCAATGAACGGCTTCAGCTTCGGCGCCTCTTCCGCCGTGATCGAGGGGAAGTTCACGGCATTCGAGATCGCACCCGTGAGAAGATAGTCCGACATCTGCTCGGCGACCTGGAGCGCGACGTTCTCTTGCGCTTCGGTCGTGGAGGCGCCGAGATGCGGCGTGCAGATCACGTTGGGATGGCCGAACAGCACGTTCGCATTGGCAGGCTCCTCGACGAAGACGTCGAAGGCGGCACCGGCGATGTGCTTGGAATTGAGCGCATCGACCACCGCCTGCTCGTCGACGAGGCCGCCACGCGCGCAGTTGATCAGGCGTACGCCCTTCTTCATCTTGGCGATCGCGGCCGCATCGATGATGTTCTTGGTCTTCTCGGTCAGCGGGGTATGGAGGGTGATGAAGTCGGCGCGCTTCAAGAGATCGTCGAGATCGACCTTCTCGACGCCGATGTCCTTGGCGCGCTCGGGCGACAGGAACGGATCGAACGCGACGACCTTCATGCGCAGGCCGAGCGCGCGGTCGGCGACGATCGAGCCGATATTGCCGCAGCCGACGACGCCGAGCACCTTGCCGGTGATCTCGACACCCATGAAGCGGTTCTTCTCCCACTTGCCGGCCTGGGTCGAGGCGTCGGCCTGCGGGATCTCGCGGGCGAGCGCCAGCATCAGGGTGATGGCGTGCTCGGCGGTCGTGATCGAATTGCCGAACGGCGTGTTCATCACGATGATGCCCTTGGCCGTGGCGGCGGGGATCTCGACATTGTCGACGCCGATGCCGGCGCGGCCGATCACCTTGAGGTTGGTCGCCTTCTCGAGGATCTTCGCGGTCGCCTTGGTCGCCGAGCGGATGGCGAGGCCGTCGTAATTGCCGATGATCTCGGCGAGCTTGTCCTTGTCCTTGCCGAGGTTGGGCTGGAAGTCGACCTCGACGCCGCGATCCTTGAAGATCTGCACGGCAGCGGGAGAAAGTGCGTCGGAGATGAGAACTTTGGGTTTGGTCATGGGATCTGTCCTTCACACCCTCCCCTGGAGGGGGAGGGTCGGCGCGAAGCGCCGGGGTGGGGTGAAGCTGCAAAAAGATAATCGCCGGTGCGCCGTGTGGAGAGATCACCCCACCCCGCCGCACCTGGCGGTGCGTCGACCCTCCCCCTCCAGGGGAGGGTAAGAACTTACGCGGCCTTGGCGAGCGCGGCCTTGGTCTCGGCGAAGGCCCAGTCGATCCACTGCGTCAGGATCTCGACGTCCTTGGCCTCGACGGTGGCGCCGCACCAGATGCGCAGGCCGGCCGGCGCATCGCGATAGTACGCGAAGTCGTAACCGGCGCCTTCCTTCTCGATCAGCGCGACCAGCTTCTTGGAGAACTCCGCCTGCGCGTCGTCCGAGAGCGAGGTGATCGCGGGATCGGTGAACTTCAGGCACACCGAGGTGTTGGAGCGGATCGCCGCGTCCTTGGCCAGGAAGTCGATCCAGGGCGTCTTCGCCTTCCAGTCGGCGAGCACCTTGGTGTTGGCGTCGGCGCGTGCGATCAGCGCCTTGAGGCCGCCGATCGACTTGGCCCAGTTCAGCGCGTCGAGATAGTCCTCGACGCAGAGCATCGACGGCGTGTTGATGGTCTCGCCGACGAAGATGCCTTCGTTGATCTTGCCGCCCTTGGTCATGCGGAAAATCTTCGGCAGCGGCCAGGCCGGCTTGTAGGTCTCGAGCCGCTCCACAGCGCGCGGCGACAAGATCAGCATGCCGTGCGCGGCTTCGCCGCCCAGCGCCTTCTGCCAGGAGAAGGTGACGACATCGAGTTTTGAAAAATCGAGCGGCTGCGCGAAGGCGGCAGACGTAGCGTCGCAGATCGTGAGACCTTCGCGGTCTGCCTTGATCCAATCGGCGTTCGGCACGCGCACGCCTGAAGTCGTGCCGTTCCAGGTGAAGATGACATCGCTCTTGGGATCGACCTTGGAGAGGTCGGGGATTTCACCGTAAGGAGCGTTGAGCTTGGTGACGTCCTTGAGCTTCAATTCCTTGACGATATCGCTGACCCAGCCTTCGCCGAAGGATTCCCAGGCGAGCGTGGTGACGGGCCGTGCGCCGAGCAGCGACCACAGCGCCATCTCGACCGCGCCGGTATCGGACGCCGGCACGATGCCGATGCGATAATCGGCCGGCACTTCAAGCACTTCGCGCGTCAGATCGATCGCGAGCTTGAGCTTGGTCTTGCCGACCTTCGCGCGATGCGAACGGCCGAGCGCTGCGTCCTTGAGATTTTGGGCGTTCCAGCCGGGGCGCTTGGCGCAGGGGCCGGAGGAGAAATGCGGCACGTTCGGCCGCGAAGCGGGCTTCGCTACAGTCATGATCTACCCTTCCAGATAGTAAGCCTCCCGTTGGGGGGAGGTGTCCCGCCGCGGCTGATACGGGAATCGGGTAGACCAGTCAAGAAACTTCCGGCGGCTCACGGCGGCGTGAAGGTAATTCCGGCGCGACATCGGGGGATTCCACGTTAGCGAGCGCATTCAGCAAGCCCGTGGCATCGCTGATCAATTGCGCCGCACGGCGGCGGCTGCCGACCTTCAAAATGCATTTGTCGTTGGCCTGCACAACGTAGTCGTTGCCGACCTTGATCATCGAATAATTTGTCATCGAAATCCCCGAACCGACCGAGCCCGGTGTCCTGACGCTGCGTAGCACCGTTCGTTCCCCAATCAACGTGAACGACGAACGGGTAGTTTATCAGCTCTTAAGATGAACGAATGCGCGATCCGATTCCGCTGATCGCGCAACGCTCGCAATGAGCTGCCTCAAAACGCGCCGCCTCAAAAGCGGACAGTCATGCCGACATGGCTCGCAGCGAATCCCAGCCGCTTGTAGAAGCGCTGCGCATCTGTTCGCGTCTGATGCGTCAACAATTCGACCAGATTGCAACCGCGCGCTTTCGCTTCCGCGATCGCCCATTGCACCAATTGCTCGCCGATGCCGCGGCTGCGACAATCGGTGGCAACGCGGACGTCTTCGAGCAGACCACGCATGCCGCCTTGCGAGCTGAGGCCCGGCAGCACCGCGAGCTGCAAACAGCCAACCACCCTGCCCTCGCTCTCGGCGACCACTAGCGTCAGATTGGAATCGCGCTCGACCCGCTCGAACGCCGCGTAATAGGACGCAGGCAGCGGATCCTCCACACGCTCGCGGGCGCGCCCGAGATGATCGTCGGCGAGCATCGCGACAATCGCCGCGACGTCCTCGCGGCGTGCGGGACGAATGGACACGGACTTGTCGTTCATATTGGAAACTCCGGCCTCAGCGCGCCGGCGGCAGGCCGAGAAACGCCTCGGCTTCGCCGATCCAGCGACGGATGGACGCATGGCGGCCGAGATCGAAGCCGCCTTCATGCGCCACGCGCGTATAGGCGAGCAGCGAGATGTCGGCGAGCGAAACCTCTTCGCCCGCGAAGAAGCGGCTGGCGGCGAGATGCTGCTCCATGTGGTCGAGCGCCGCATAGCCGCGCTTGACCTTGTCGGGATCGAGCTCGGATGCGTCCTTGCCGAGATAGACGAGGACGAAGCGGCACACCGCGATATAGGGCTCGTGGCTGTACTGCTCCCAGAACAGCCACTCGTCCATCTTGGCCGCCGTGAAGGCATCGCGCGGAATGAGCGCGCTGTCGCGGGCGAGATAACGGATGATGGCATTGGACTGCGCCAGCGTGCGGCCGTCGTCGAAGGCGACGGTCGGCACCTGGCCGGCACCGTTCATCTTCAGGAATTGCGGCGTGCGCGTCTCGCCCTTGCGGGTGTCGATCTCGATCCAGTGATAGGGCACCGCGAGCTTGTCGCAGACCCACTTCACCTTGAGACAATTGCCGGAATTGCTATCGCCGTAGATCTTCATCGCCGCCGCCCATTTTTTGGAGCGACAGAGCATCAGGACGGCGCCGGCCTGTCAACCATCGCGCAGCGGATGAACGGCGTCAGAACTTGTAGCCGAGCCCGACGCGCGCATTGTTCAGCGTCACCGAGGTGTTCATAACGGGCGAGAATTTCACGTATTCGTATTCCACCCGCGCGAACAGCCCGTTCCACAGGCAGTATTCGAACCCGAGGCCGGCGACCCAACCGGCCACGAAAGCGTTGGTCTTGTGCTGGCTTTGCGTCTGCGACTGCGCGTCGACCTGCATCGGCGTGCCGGTGACGGTGATGACGTTGCCGAACCCGTCCGTAACGGTTGCATCCTGGCGCAGCTTCACATCGCTGGTCACGGTGCGGGAGACGTCCATCCGGCCGACGGCGGCGCCGGCGAACATGTACGGCATGAAATCGCCGCCATCCCAGCCCACGCGCCCGCGGAGTGTGACCATGTCCTTCACCTGCGCCGAAGCGGTGCCGGTCAATGTCGTGAGATAGTGGTTGGTCACGCCGGTGGGCTGGACGTCACCGGGCGGATTGACGATATCGAGCGAGTTGTAGCCGGACGACGACGTCTTGAGATTGTTGAAATAGGTGTAGGTGCCTTCGAGGCCGAGAACGGCATCATACCATTGCCAATTGCGGCCGACGAAGCCGCCGAAATTCGTGCCTTGCGTGGTGTTCGTCTTGAGGAGCGACCACGTCGACGTCGGCCCTTGCAGCACAGAGTCGCGGAAGATGTAGTTGGTCAGGCCGACCACGCTCTGGCCGAAATCGCTCGAGTCTGTGGTGTAGCCGAAGTTGCCGCCGGCGTAGAAGCCGTCCCAGTTGTGGGATGTCTTCGACAAGCCGTCGGTGAAGCCCCCGCGCAGCACGGGCAGGTCCGGCATATCGGCCGCGTGCGCGGCAGACACCGTCCCCAACATCACCGCCGCCAACAAAAGCCCACGCATCGCAACGCTCCATCGAACTCGAACTTTCGATGCTGATCATGGCTCGTTAACCTTAACCAATGGTTGCGTGAGGGCCTTTCATCGCCACTCGGCATGAAAAATACGCAAAGCAAAACGGCGCGGGATGATCCCGCGCCGTTAAGACATCTTAAGCGATGAGGCTTGCTATCAGCCCTTGGTGACGAGCGGCGGCGGCATGTAGGCCGGCGGGCTGTTGAGATCCCAGCGCACGCCGAGCTTGATGTCGTGCGAGGTGATTTCCTTGACCTTGATCGAGGTCGGGCCCGAAGCGCTGTTGTCGAACAGGCGGTAGTTGCCGGGCGCGCCGTCGCCGAGGTTCATGTAGCTGTAGGCCAGTTCGACGGTGAAGCCGGGGTTGACCTTGTAGGCGAGACCGGCATGTGCGGCCCAGGCGAAGTTCCACTTTCCGTTGTCGGCGAAGTAGGCGACGCTGTTGTTGAGACCGGGGCTGTACGACACGCCGTCGTCGCGGAAGCCGCTGATCTTGTTGTAGGAGCCGCCGACACCGGCGCCGATGAACGGGGTGATGCACCACCAGGTGCCGAGATCGACATAGGCGTTGGCCATCACGACCCACTCGGACTTGCTGCCGCTGTAATTGTTGACGCCGACGAAGCCCGGTCCAACGACGTTGTCGCTGCCGTGCAGATTGGATTTGCCACGGTACTGGCCGATCACGTCCGCGCGGAACCAGTTGTTGAAGCGATAGCCGACGCCGAGATCGAACAGCCCGGCCGAGTCGAAGCCGAGGCCTTCCGTCGTCTTCGAGTAGCCAGCCGGCAGGGCGCTGTCGATGCGCTTGGCACTCTGGTTGGTCATGCCGACGTCGCCACGGAGATACCAGCCGCCGAAATCGGCGGGCGGAGCCGGCGGCGCGTACATGGGAGGGGGAACCGCGATCGGCATATCGGCGGCGAACGCCATCGACGAGATCAGGGATGCCGCACCCGCGGCAAGGAGAGACTTAACGCTACGCATTGGCTTCGTCCTTTTGGCCGGTGAGGCAAATACGCAGGCCTCACGTTCTGGAAACTCACGGGGGACGATCGCACCAAATGTTTAAGCGCCACTTAACCCTAATTTTTAAGGTTGATTTTTTCTGACAGCACACGCGGATGCGGCCGAAGCGTTGCAAAAATGCGTCGGTGATTTTCGATTTGACGCGTTTTCTCGACGCGAACCGGCGTCCACTTCGCTGGAAAACGCTTTGCCGCCGCAATTGCTAACGATGTATGAAGCTGCAGCGCAACAAATGAGGAAGTGTTAACGCGCGTGCCGCGGCAGCTTGGGCAGGAACACCGCGAGCAGCCCGATCGCCGGCAGGTAAGCGCAGACCTGATAGACGAACGCGATCGAGGTGTGGTCGGCGAGCTTGCCGAGCACGGCGGCGCCCAGGCCGCCGATGCCGAAGGCGACGCCGAAGAAAACGCCGGAGATCATGCCGAAGCGGTGCGGCACCAGCTCCTGCGCGAACACGATGATCGACGACGTCGTCGAGGAGATGATCAGGCCGATGATCACGGACAGGACAGCGCTCGCATAGAGCCCGGCATAGGGCAGCGCCAGGGTGAACGGCAGCGCGCCCAGGATCGAGATCCAGATCACGATCTTGCGGCCGAAGCGATCACCCAGCGGTCCGCCGAGGAACGCGCCGACCGCGTTCGCCGCAAGGAAGATGAAGAGATAGATCTGCGCCGCCTGCGTCGACACGCCGAAGCGGTCGATCAGATAGAAGATGTAGTAGCTCGACAGGCTGGAGACGTAGAGCTGCTTGGAGAACAGGAGCGCGATGAGCACGAGCAGCGCGACCGTCACGCGGCGCGAGCTCGGCGCATCAGGATGGGCCTGAACCGCGACCGTCTTCTTCGCCTTGATCTGCGGCGCGTACCAGCGGCCGATGCGCCAGAGGATGACAATCGCGAGGAACGCGATCGAGGAGAACCAGGCGATGCTGCCCTGCCCGAACGGCACCACGATCAGCGCCGCGAGCACCGGTCCCATCGAGGTGCCGAAACTGCCGCCGAGCTGGAACACCGATTGGGCAAAACCGTAGCGGCCGCCGGAGGCGAGCCGCGCGATGCGCGCCGACTCCGGGTGAAACACCGCCGAGCCGAGGCCGACGAAGGCCGCCGCAACGAGGATGATCAGATATTGGTGGGCGACGCTGAGCAGCAGCAGGCCGAAGAAGGTCGAGGCCATGCCGATCGCCAGCGAATAAGGCTGCGCCTTCTTGTCGGTGTAGTGCCCGACCACCGGCTGAAGCAGCGAGGCCGTGAACTGGAAGGCCAGCGTGATCATGCCGATCTGCGCGAAGTCGAGCGCGTAGGTGTCCTTCAGGATCGGATACACCGAGGCGATCAGCGACTGCATGGTGTCGTTGAGGAAGTGCGAGACGCTGATGCCGGCGAGCACGATATAAGCGGGGCCCGCAGCCTTGGCGGCGGGTGCAACCTCGGCGACGACGACGGGCTCGGTCAGCGTTTCCTCTGAGACGACGACAGGCTTGTTCAATGCAGCATCCCGGCGCGGCAGATTGCCGCGACCTGCTGATTACGATGCCAGCGGCGACGGAACCACCGCCAATCGCTTATGGCTGGGATGCGCAGCTCAGCGAGTCCGGAATCGTAGGGTGGGCAAAGGCGCCCTTGCGCCGTGCCCACCATCTTTCCGATATGGCGACGGACGCGTGGGCACGCTGCGCTTTGCCCACCCTACGATACTGCACGTGGGGTGAGATCACCCCACGCCGCTCGCGCTTGAAAACCTCAAGCCGCCGCGTGCCCGAGCGCGGAGACGATGGTGTCGACGACGTCCTCGACCAGGATGCGGTCCTCGCCCTCGCCCATGACGCGGATCACCGGCTCGGTGCCCGACGAGCGGATCAGCAAGCGGCCGTGGCCGTTGAGGCGCTTCTCGCCGTCCGAGATCGCCGACTTGACGTCGGAATCGTCGAGCGGCTTGCCGCCCTTGTGGCGGACGTTCTTGAGGATCTGCGGCAGCGGGTCGAAGCGGTGGCAGACTTCCGACACCGGCCGGCGCGACTTCTGCACCACGGCCAGCACCTGAAGTGCGGCGACGAAGCCGTCGCCGGTGGTGGCGTAGTCGGAGAGGATGATGTGACCGGACTGCTCGCCGCCGAGATTGTAGCCGCCGCTCAGCATCTGCTCGAGCACGTAGCGATCGCCGACCGGCGTGCGCACGAGATCAAGCCCCTGCCCCTTGAGGAAACGCTCGAGGCCGAGATTGGACATCACGGTGGCGACGATGCCGGGACGCGAGAGGCGGCCGTCTTCCTTCCAGCTCTGCGCGATCACCGCCAGCAGCTGGTCGCCGTCGACGACATGGCCGCGCTCGTCGACCAGGATGACGCGGTCGGCGTCACCATCGAGCGCAATGCCGATGTCGGCGCGCATCTCGCGCACCTTCCGCGACAGCGCCTCCGGCGAGGTCGAACCGCAATCCTTGTTGATGTTGAAGCCGTCGGGCTCGACGCCGATCGGTACGACGTCGGCGCCCAGCTCCCACAGCGCTTCCGGCACCACCTTGTAGGCGGCGCCATTGGCGCAATCGATCACGACGCGCAGGCCGTCGAGCGAGAGGTCGCGCGGCAGCGTGCGCTTGGCGAATTCGATGTAGCGGTCGTGCACGCCGTCGATACGGCGGGCGCGGCCGAGACTCGCACTTTGTGCGAGACGCTTGTCGATCGGCTCGTCGAGCAACTGCTCGATCTGCTTCTCGACGTCGTCGGACAGCTTGAAGCCTTGCGGGCCGAACAGCTTGATGCCGTTGTCCTCGAACAGATTGTGCGAGGCCGAGATCATCACGCCGAGATCGGCGCGCATCGACTTGGTCAGCATCGCGACCGCCGGCGTGGGCATCGGGCCGACCAGCAGCACGTCCATGCCGACGGAGGTGAAGCCCGCGACCATCGCGTATTCGATCATGTAGCCGGACAGGCGCGTGTCCTTGCCGATCACGACCCGGTGGCGGTGGTCACCACGCTGAAACGCAAGGCCTGCGGCCTGGCCGACCTTGAGCGCGAGCTCCGGCGTGATCAGTCCGTTGGCGCGGCCCCGAATCCCGTCCGTCCCGAAATATTTGCGGCTCATATCGTCCCCCGAGCAACAACCAGGAATCCCCACGACAACCTCCGGGTGCCCGGGCGGGCCCCGCATCCCTGATTTGCTGAGTTGTTATAAAGCCATCGCGGCTAACTTGGCTTCAAAAAATATGATGAATCATTACGGAACCGGGGACAGCGCGCGCCGCTAACTCATTGTTAACGTTATATTTCCACCTGATGCCGGGGAACGGTGCGGAACCCGACCTAACCGGAGCGCTTCACATGGCCGTCTGCGCGGCTCGGCGGCGGCTGGGTGACGTTGACGGGATCGGAGCCCGGGAAGGTCTCTTCCAGGCCCTCTTCGAGGGCGTCCTCGAGGTCCTGCTTCTCCTTGATCTCTTCCGGCGTCGGCTCGCTGTGCCGCCTGGTCATGACGCCCTCCTCTCAAACGATTTGGCTGTGCATCCAACCATGCTAGATGACCACTCAATCTTCTGATGCAAGACTCTTGAGACAAGACGGGCCGGGGGAACGTTCATGAAGCATATCACCTGTATCGACGACCTTCGCACGCTGCATCAGCGGCGCGTGCCGAAAGCGTTCTTCGACTATTGCGACCGCGGCTCCTATGCCGAGGAAACGCTGCGCGCCAACCGCGAGGACATGCAGGCAATAAAATTCCGCCAGCGCATCCTGGTCGACGTCTCCAGGCGCGACACCTCGACCACGATTCTCGGCGAGCGCTCGACCATGCCGCTGATGCTCGCGCCGGTCGGCCTGCTCGGCATGCAGCATGGCGACGGCGAGATCCACGCCTGCCGCGCCGCGCAGGCCGCCGGCATCCCGTTCACGCAATCGACGATGTCGATCTGCTCGATCGAGGACATCGCCGCCAATGTCGAGAAGCCGTTCTGGTTCCAGCTCTACGTGATGAAGGACCGCGGCTTCATCAAGGAATTGATTCAGCGCGCGATGGCGGCGAAGTGCAGCGCGCTAGTGCTCACCGTCGACCTCCAGGTGATCGGCCAGCGCCATGCCGACATCAAGAACGGCATGACGGTGCCGCCGGAATGGTCGCTGTCGAAACTCTTGGATTTCGCCAGCAAGCCCGCCTGGGTCTCCGGCGTGCTGCAAGGCAAGCGCCGCACCTTCGGTAACATCGCCGGCCACGTGAAGAACACCGAGGACCTCAACCGCCTCGCCGAGTGGACCGCCTCGCAGTTCGACACGTCCTTGAGCTGGAAGGACGTCGAATGGGTCCGCAGCATCTGGCCGGGCAAGCTCATCATCAAGGGCATTCTGGACGTCGAGGACGCCGAGGAAGCCGCCAAGACCGGCGCGCAGGCGCTGGTCGTCTCCAACCATGGCGGCCGTCAGCTCGACGGCGCGCCGTCCTCGATCGAGGTGCTGCCCGAGATTGCGGACGCGGTCGGCGACAAGATGGAGGTCATGTTCGACGGCGGCATCCGCTCCGGCCAGGACGTGATGCGCGCGCTCGCGCTCGGCGCAAAGTCCTGCATGATCGGCCGCGCCTACGCCTACGGCCTCGGCGCCGGCGGCCAGGCCGGCGTCGCCAAGGCGATCGACATCATCCAGAAAGAGCTGCTCACCACCATGGGCCTGTGCGGCGTCAACACGATCGACGAGATCGACGACCACATCATTGCGATGTAGCCGCAGCAGCGGTGCCGCAGGGTGGGCAAAGCGGAGCGTGCCCACCAATTTCGCGAAACGCAGGAAAGTGGTGGGCACGGCGCAAGTGCGCCTTTGCCCACCCTATGAGTTCAGCGCTCGATCGCTCACATCGGCGGCGTGATCCCGTCCCGCCCCACATTCACCCGGTTGGCCTCAAGCGAGCCATCCTCCTTCTTCGCCGCACCGAAGATGATCAGCTTGGCGCCGGGCTTCACTTCCGACTTGTCGCTGGCGATGAAGGTGACGATCGGCGTGTCCGGCGGCACCACCACCTTCTTCTCACCGTCCTTGTACTTGACCGTGATGTTCTGGCCGTCGGTGCCCTTGACCGTCTGCGCCACGGTGGCGTTGGTCATGGTCGAATTTGTGCGGGCGTCCCAGGGCCGGAAGCCTTCGGCGGCGCCGCGCTGGTTCTCCGGGAAGATATGCACCGCGATCGCCTTCTGGGTGCCGTCGGGCTCGGGCATGCCGGTGACGCCGATATAGGAGCCGTCCTTGATCTCCGACAACTGCGTCTTCACCACGGCGAAGACCGCGACGTTGTCGGTCATCTTCACCTTCACGTCGCTGCCTTCGCGCGTCTTGATGCCGAGCATGTTGCCGTCGACGCTCTCGATGGTGCCGCGGATGCGGACCGTCGGCGCCTGTTGCGCCTGGACGGAAGACGTCACGATGCAGGCGACGAATGCGGCGACGGCAAGGCGTGGCGCTAGATTATTCAGCTTCAACATGACGGTCCCCTCCAGGGCGTTGCGGCGATCAAACACGGCAACCCCGTGCGATCGCCGCTATTCCCCGTCCCGCCGATCACATCGGCGGGGTCAGACCATCACGGCCGACGCTGACGCGGTTGGTCTCGAACGAGCCGTCCGGCAACGGCTTCAGGAACGCAATCACCTTTGCGCCGGCCTTCAGATCGGATTTGTCGCCGGGCACGAAGGTCACCACCGGCGTGCTGTCGGCGACGAACACCTTCTTCTCGCCGTCCTTGTACTTGACCAGCAGCGTATGGCCGTCATTGCCGACCACGCTGTCCGACACGGTGGCGTTGGTCATGCTCGAATTCGGCTTCAGGTCATAGGGCCGCGAGCCCTCGCCGGTGCCGCGCATGCTTTCCGGAAACACATGCACCTCGACGGCGTTCTGGCCGCCGTCCGGTCCCGGCACCGTCGTCGCGCCGACGAAGGAGCCGACCTTGATGTCGGCGAGTGAAATTTTTGTAATCCCCGACACGTTCACGTCAGGGGCGATATGCAGCTTGACGTCCTCGCCGCTGCGCGACTTGACCTGCATCGTGTCGCCGTTGACGCTCTCGATCGTGCCGCGCACGCGCGTCGGCACCGGCGCCTTCTGCGCGAAGGCACAAAGAGTGGAAGTGGCCACCATCGCGACGGCGATGAGCGGACGTGTGAAAGTTGCGCGTTGGATGGTCATGACAGTCTCCGATTGTCCCCACGAAGAGAGAACGCCGGAGATCGCGCACTATTCTCTCAAGTCTTTGTGAGATCGGCTTCGACCAGCGCGCGCAATTCGGCCGTGACCTGCGGCCGCTGGCCGAACCACAGCTCGAAGCCGCGCACCGCCTGGTACAGCAGCATGCCGAGCCCGTCGGCGGTCTTCAGGCCGCGCGCCTTTGCGGCCGCCAGCAGCGGCGTCACCAGGGGAACGTAGACGAGATCGGCGACGACGGCGGCCTCCGGCAGTCGCGCCACGTCGATATCGAGTGCCGGCTGGCCGTGCATGCCGAGCGAGGTCGTGTTCGCGAGAATTTTTGCCCGTGGCAGGACGTCGTTGACGGCGTCCCACGTCATGGGATGCACGTTCGATCCGAACTGTCCTGCAAGCGTCTCGGCCCGCGCGATGGTGCGATTGACGAGATGGATGCGCTTGATTCCGCGTTCGAGCAGGCCGAACACGACCGCGCGCGAGGAGCCGCCCGCACCGAGCACGAGCGCCTCTTCCGCTTCGTCCCAGCCGGGCGCGGCGGCATCGAGATTGCCGATGAAACCCTCGACGTCGGTATTGGTCGAGCGCAGCTCGCCGTCCGCGAACCACAGCGTGTTGGCAGCGCCCACGGCCTTGGCGCGCGCGTCGGGCGTCGACAGCGCCAGCACGTCCTCCTTGTGCGGGATGGTGACGTTGGCGCCGACGAAGCCGCGCAGCGACAGCCGCAGCACGAAATCTCTGAGATCCTCGGGCGGCACCGCCTCGATGACATAGCCGCCCTCGATCCCGAGCGTGCGCAGCCAGTAATGATGGATCAGCGGCGAGCGCGAATGCGCGGCCGGCCATCCGATCAGACAGGCTGCGGGAGTCTTGGTCACGGTGATCCTTCCTTCGGGGCGCGTCGAAGGCGATCCATTTCGCGTCCGGCCGGCTCTGTCAAGCGCGCGGAGCGTCGCGTCGCGGCGGCGGTCAGGTCCTGGCTGGATCGTCGGCTGCGGGCCGCGCCGCGCCGCCCTTGATGTCGGCGACGGCGCGCTCGATCGTCTCGCGGTAGCGGGCACGCGGCGGCGTCACGCCGTGGGTGAGCAGCGCACGGCGAACCGCGGGCGACGCCCCCGTGATGAACAGCCGGATGCCCTGGCGGTGGGCCTTGGCGGCGACGCGGCCGAGCACGTTGGCCGCGGTCGAATCCAGGAACGGCACCGCGGCGAAGTCGACCACGAGACCCTTGCGCTGGCCGGCAATGCCGTCGAGCACGTTTCCGATCGCGGACGCGGCGCCGAAGAAGAACGCGCCGGTGATGCGATAGACCAGCACGTCGCGGTCGACCGCGAGCGCGGGATCGTAAGGTACGCGCTCGCCATTGCCGTCGTCGGGACGGTCGTCCGCCACCAGCGGCGAGCGCTCCTCGATGCCCGTCATCTCCGCCATGCGATGGATGAACAGCACCGCGCCGAGCGCGAAACCGACCAGGATGCCTTCGGTCAGGTCGCGGAAGATGGTGAGCAGGAAGGTCGCGAGCAGCACGATTGCGTCGCCCCATGACGAGCGCAGCAGCGTCGCGAATTCGTGCTTCTCCGCCATGGTCCAGGCCACCACCACGAGCACGGAAGCGAGCGCGGCGAGCGGGATGTAGCTGGCGAGGGGCGCTGCGATCAGCATGAACAGCAGCAGGAAGACCGAATGTAGCATGCCCGCCAGCGGCCCGCGCCCGCCGGCGCGGATGTTGGTGGCGGTGCGCGCGATCAGGCCGGTGACGCAGATGCCGCCGAACAGCGCCGAGCCGATATTGGCGACGCCCTGTGCCACCAGTTCGCAATTGGAACGGTGGCGGCGTCCGGTCATGCCATCGGCCACCACCGCCGACAGCAGCGATTCGATGGCCGCCAGCAGTGCGAACGAGATCGCGTCGGGCAGCACCGCCCGCACCTTCGCAAGCGAGAACGCCGGCAAGGCCGGCGACGGCAATTCGCGCGGAATGCCGCCGAAGCGCGATCCGATGGTCTCGACCGGCAGCGACAATGCAGCACACGCGACCGCCGCCAGCACGACCGCGATCAGGATGCCGGGCCAGGACGGCCGCCAGCGCCGCAAGACGGCAATGATGGCGATGCTGACGATGGCCACGACGACGGCGGACGGATTGATGGTGTGCAGACCCCCGGCGAGCGCGACGAGTTTCGGAACAAACTCGCTGGGCTCCTTCCCGACCAGCGTGATCCCGCCGAGATCATGAAGCTGGCTCGCAAAAATGATCACGGCGATGCCGGCGGTGAATCCGACCGTGACGGGATAGGGAATGAACTTGATGTAGGTGCCGACCCGCAACAGGCCCGCGGCGATCAGGAACAGGCCCGCCATCAGGGTGGCGAGGATGACGCCATCGACGCCGTGCCGCTCCGCGGTCGCTGCGACCAATACGATGAACGCGCCGGCAGGCCCGCCGATCTGGAACCGGCTGCCGCCGAGCAGCGAGGCGATGAAGCCGCCGACGACCGCAGTATAGAGACCGCGATCCGGCGTCACGCCAGAAGCGATCGCGATCGCCATCGACAGCGGCAGCGCGACGATCGCAACCGTGAGGCCGGCGAAGACGTCGGCGCGGAAATCCGCGACGCCGTAGCCCTCGCGCCAGACGGTGACGAGCTTTGGCAAATACAGTTCGGCAAAGGTCGGCTGACGAAGCTGGTGCAGCTTGCCTGCGTGTTCGCCCGTGATGCTCATTTCAGCAAAGTGCTCCGCTGCCCACAACGCTCCGATGCATCGTGCGGCCGCGTGCTTCGGCGCGACGGTGCGTTAGTTCAACCTGCTTCCGGGCATGATCATCGCGGGATCACGCCCCACCCCGGCGTGGCGGCCCCGGCTCTTTCAGCCGAACGCCGCGTCCGCCGCTGTCGCTGCGCGCCTGTTCGCCGATCAGCTCGACGCCGGCCCGCTCGAACGCATCGACCACCCTCATCAAGGTCTCGACCACGCCACGAACGTTGCCGGTGCTCGCCTCCATCCGCTGGATGGTCGGCAGCGACACGCCTGCAAGTTCCGCCAAGGTCCTCTGGTCAATGCCGAGCAGCGCGCGGGCTGCCCGCATCTGGAATGACGTGATCACCTTGGCCTCACGTATTAAAGCTTATAAGTGATATTTCACCCATATACAATGATGTAAAATACATCATCTAGGGCTGAGCGCAAGGGCTTCACGAGGCCCCAATTGTTTCCCCGTCATTGCCGCGTGGAGAGAGGCTCAGCCCATGGAAACCACCGCACGCGCGGAGATACCCCCTCACCCCACCCTCTCCCCGCAAGAACGGGGAGAGGGAGAGAGAGAGTGGTGCCTCCCTTACTATGCGACGCCGGTTACGCCGCGTGCTGGTGCGCGGCGATGATCTGGTCGGCGGCGCGTCCCGTGACTTCGGCCATGTGGTCGAACTGACGGGTGAAGCTGCCAGCACCGGCGGTGGCCGAGCGCAGCTCGACGATGAGCTCGCCGATCTCCGCTTCCGGCATCATGGCGCGGACGCAGTCCCATCCGCTCCAGCCGTCGCGGGTGTCGAAGCCGAGGATCTGGCCGCGCCGCGCCGACAGGATCGCGTTGATCTTGGCGGTGGCGTCGGTCGGGCAGACGATCTCGACCACGTGGATCGGCTCCAGCAGCACCGACTGGCAGTGCGGCAGACCTTCGTTGAGCCCGACCCGCGCCGCCGTGCGGAAGGCGAGGTCGGAGGAATCGACGCTGTGATAGGAGCCGTCGGTCAGCGTCACCTGCACATCGGTGACGGGGAAACCGAGCGGACCGCGCGTCAATCCGTCGACGACGCCTTCTTCCACCGCGCCGATGTAATTGCGCGGCACGGCACCGCCGACGACCTTCTCGGCGAACTTGAACCCCTCGCCGCGCGGCAGCGGCCTGATGTCGAGAACGACGTCGCCGAACTGACCGTGGCCGCCGGACTGCTTCTTGTGGCGGCCGCGCTGGACGATCGGCTTGCGAATGGTCTCCTGGTAGCCGATCGCAGGCGGATGCGAGGCGATCTTGACGCCGAAGCGGTCGCGCAGCCGCTCGCTGGCGACGCGTAAGTGCATCTCGCCCTGCCCCCACAGCACGGTGTCGTGGGTCTGGGCGTTCATCACGATGACGAGCGAGGGATCCTCCTCGTGCAGCCGCGTCAGCGCCTGGCCGAGCTTGACGTCGTCCTTGCGATCGGTGGCCGCAACCGAGATCGCGAGCACAGGCGGCGTCGGCTCGCTGGCTGCGAGCGCCGCCGGCGGGGTCTTGCCGTTCGAGACCGTGTCACCGGTCTTGATCGGATCGACTTTGGCGAGCGCCACCGTGTCGCCGGCTTCCGCCGCCGCGCGCTTGGTGTCGTAGGCGCCGTTGACGGCAAGGATGCCGGAGATGCGGCCCGCTCCGCCGGAGGAGGATTGCACGGTCGCACCGTCGTCGAGACGGCCGGCGAGCAGCCGCGTCAGCGACAGCTTGCCGCCGTGCTGCGAATGCAGCGTCTTGAAGACGAAACCGAGCGCGTCCCTGGTCTCGGGAACGCCGAGACGTTTTGCCGTCTCCGCAACGCCCGGCGCCTCGTGACGCAGCGCCTTCATCAAACGCAGCACGCCGTTCTCGCGCGCGGCAGCGCCCAGCAGCACGGGGCAGATCAGCCCCTCGCGCAATTCGCGGGCGAGATCGTCGAACACCGCATCGCGCGGCGGCTGGATGTCTTCGAGCAACTGCTCCATCAGCGCGTCGTCGTGGTCGGCGAGCTTCTCCAGCATCGAGAAGCGAGCTTCCTTCTCGCGATCGAGATTGCCGCCTTCGAGCGCGACCACTTCGGAGGCCTTGTGCTCGCGGTAGACGAATGCGCGCTCCAGCGCGAGATCGACGAAGCCCTCGATCAGCTCGTCCTTCCAGATCGGGATCTGGCGCAGCACCAGCGGCACGCGCGAGGCGGGCTGGAGCATGGCGAGCGTTTCGCGGATGCGGTTGTTGGCGCGATCGATCTTGTTGAGGAACAGGAAACGCGGGATCTTCAGCTCCTCCAGCTCGCGCAGGATGATCTGAAGCTGCGGCAGCTTCTTCTCGTCGGCCTCGCAGACCACGATCGCGGCGTCGACCGCGGGCAGCGCGGCGCGCATGTCGTGGGCGAATTCGACGGAACCGGGACAATCGAGGAAGGTATAGCTGTCGCCCATGAAACTCGTGGTGGCAGCAGTGAGGCCGACGGTCATCTTGTGATGACGGGCCTCCGGCGTGGCGTCGCCGACGGAAGTTCCGGCGTCGACGCTGCCGGCGCGCGGGATGGCGCCGGTTCGCGCCAATATTGCTTCGAGAAGTGTGGTTTTACCGCTTTGGAATGGGCCCACCAGCGCGATGCACCGTGGACCTCGGGGACTTCTGACGTCTTGTCCCATTCGCCGCCTCCTTGGTGTGGAGCTCGGCCCATGATTGGGTCGGCAACCGCAGATGCTCTGCCCGTCCCCGAGATTTGGCAAGCATCAAACGTCGCTGCGGTGCGTCGTTGTCGGAATCGCGTCGGAGCGACGCGATCCGCACAGGCGAACTTGTTAACGGCCCGGACGGAGTTCCAGGCTCTCCAGACCAGCGGCGACGTTGAGGCCGACCTGGCCCTGCACGCTGAGCGGCTGGAGCGCGATCGAATTGTTGGAGCCGCCGACCAGCACGTTGCCGCCGAGACCGACGCCGACCGAGGCGCTGCCCTGCGCGCCCGCATAATTGCCCGAGAGGTCGCCGGGGCCGAGCCGGTCGACCGGTGCGAACACGCCCCACGCCAGAGCCGTCTCCTGGGTGATGCCGATGTCGAGACCGACTTTGCGGATGGTCGCGACATAGCGGTCGTCCGGCAAGCCGTCGGCGCGCAACACGCAGCCGAGATGGGTCACCGATCCCACGATGAAGCCGACGCTGGCGCCGCCGCGGCATTCGAGCACGCCGACCCGCGCCATCCGCTGCTGCTGCGCGCCGCTGTTCGCGACGGAGGCCACGAGGCTCGCGACTGTGAGTCCGGCGAGGAGGAGTGAGCGGCGCATGAAAGATCTCCGGCGATGAATGGAATGCGGGCAGAGCGGGCGCGGCACACGCCGCGCGATGGTCTATGCCACAAGAGTGTTGTGGGGACCAGATCGGACATATGGAATTCGCGGAGAGAAGCCCCTCACCCCACCCTCTCCGTAAGAACGAAGCGAGGGAGTGCGCGAGCGGTGCGTCCCTTACATGCGAGCAGCGTCGCCGAGCTTCTCAACCTCTCCCCGTCCTTTGCGGGGAGAGGTCGGATCGTCGCGGCGATGCGCAGCAATCGTTCGGCGCGATCCGGGTGAGGGGCAAGGCACGATGCCGCCTCCGTCAAAAGTCCATCCGACTCCGACACAAAAAAGGCCCGCCGAAGCGGGCCTTTTCAACGTCGGTCGCGACAGGCTTACCGCAGATTGCCGCAGAAGCGCTGGATGCGCTTGCAGGCGTCTTCGAGGTCCGAGGTCTTGGTCGCATAGGAGATGCGGAACGCAGGTCCAAGGCCGAAGGCCGAACCCTGCACCACCGCGACGCCTTCGGTCTCGAGCAGTTCGGTGACGAAGGTCTCGTCATTATCGATCACCTTGCCCGACGGCGCGGTCTTGCCGATGGTGCCGGCGCAGGACGGATAGACGTAGAACGCGCCTTCGGGACGCGGGCACTCGATGCCCTTGGCCTGGTTGAGCATGGAGACGACGAGGTCGCGGCGCTCCTTGAACACCTTGTTGTTGGCGGGGATGAAGTCCTGCGGACCGTTCAGCGCTTCGACCGCGGCCCATTGCGCGATCGACGACGGGTTCGAGGTCGACTGCGACTGGATCGTCGCCATCGCCTTGATCAGTTGCGCCGGGCCGCCGGCATAGCCGATACGCCAGCCGGTCATGCAATAGGCTTTCGACACGCCGTTCACGGTGAGCGTGCGGTCGTAGAGTTTCGGCTCGACCTGCGCGACGGTGGTGAACTGGAAGTCGTCATAGACGAGGTGCTCGTACATGTCGTCGGTCATCACCCAGACGTGGGGGTGCCTGACCAGCACGTCGGTGAGCGCCTTCAGCTCGGACTTGGTATAGGCAGCGCCGGTCGGATTCGACGGCGAGCACAGGATCACCCATTTGGTCTTCGGCGTGATCGCGCGCTCGAGCGCATCGGCCTGGAGCTTGAAGCCGGTCGCGGCGGTGCAGACCACCGACACAGGCTCGCCGCCGGCGAGCGCCACCATCTCGGGATAGCTGACCCAGTACGGCGCCGGGATGATCACCTCGTCGCCCGGATTGATGGTCGCCATCAACGCGTTGTAGAGCACCTGCTTGCCGCCGGTGCCGACGATGATCTGGTTCGGCTTGTAGACGACGCCGTTCTCGCGCTGAAACTTGCCGATGATGGCTTCCTTCAGCTCGGGGATGCCGTCGACCGCGGTGTACTTGGTCTTGCCGGCTTCGATGGCGTGGATCGCGGCCAGCTTGATGTTGGCAGGCGTGTCGAAGTCGGGCTCGCCGGCACCGAGGCCGATGACGTTGCGGCCCGCCGCTTTCAGCGCACGTGCTTTATCCGTGACCGCGATGGTTGCGGACGGCTTCACACGGTCGAGCGCAGCGGCAAGGAAGGACATCGTCATCTCCTGACAAGCGTCGTGAAGCCCTGGGCCTCACGACTCTGATTGTGGGAATGCAGACACCCTAAAACGTGTGTCCCTGCATCGCAAGAAACTTCGGCCCGATCGCGCAAAAGTTTAGGGATCTGGAGCGGTTCAAGGCAGGATTCCTCGCAATTTTCCGCAACTTTGCCTCGCAAACCCCTCATATCCGGCAAGGCTTGTCCTCGGAGCAATTTTAAGCCGTTCGAGCGCCAAGAACCGACCACGAGACTGACGGCAGGCTGACGCTTGCGAGGGGTGCTTCAGAGCCGTGACCAGATCGTCGGCGCCCGGCGCGATCAGCGCCGCTCAACCGGTCTCGCATCAATGCACGGCGCAACGCGTCCGCGCGTTGACGCAAGCGTGAACTGAGTTGCATGGTCGCACGGAAATGATCTTCCTCGGCATTGCAGTGCGGTAGGGTTTTCGAGTTTTTCTATTGGCCGGCCCTTGCGGCGGATTCGCATCGGCATCATTGTTTAGCCGCGGCGCGTGGGCAGGATGCGCCGCGCCTTCCCGCACCCGGAATCGACTCCCAGAATGTACAAGCTCTATTCGATGCAACGCTCCGGCAACAGCTACAAGGTCCGCCTTGCGCTGGCGCTTTTGAACGTGCCCTACGAAGCGGTCGAGGTGGACATTCTGCGCGGCGAGAGCCGCACGCCTGATTTCCTGACCAAGAACCCGTCGGGCCAGGTGCCGCTGCTCGAGGTCGGCGACGACCGCTATCTCGCCGAGTCCAACGCCATCCTCTGGTACGTCGCCGTCGGCACGCCGCTCGCGCCGGAGAACCGCATCGACCGCGCTGACGCGCTGCAATGGATGTTCTTCGAGCAGCACGCGCTCGAGCCGAACATCGGCGCGGCCTATTTCTGGCTGTCGCTGGTCAGGGGCGGCCGCGATCTCCAGACCCACTCGCTGGAAGACTGGATGGAGCGCGGCTACGGCGCGCTTCAGGTGATGGAGAACCACCTCAAGACCAACGCCTATTTCGCCGCCCGCCAGCTGACGGTCGCCGACATCGCGCTGTACGGCTACACCCACCTCGCCGACCGCTGCGACTTCGACTTGGCGCCGTTCCCGGCGATCCGGGACTGGCTGAAGCGGGTCGAAGCCGCGCCCGGCTTCGTCTCGATGGACTGGCGCCCGGCCGACATCGACGACCCCGCCAGTATCGCAGCAAGCGCCTGACCGGCAATCCCGTTCTGGTTAATAACGGGCATAACGTTCCCTTTCGCCGCAATCCCGCCACTTTCAGCGGAATGGCCGCCGCAATATTGCCGGTTGAAACGGTGAAATTGTTCAATGTCGCGGGTGATTCGCTCGCACGTTGAAGGATTTAGACCATGATTCGGGCGTCCGGCACGGCAGGCTTTCAAGGCCACCCCGCTACCGTCGCGTCTTCCCGGCTGACCAATGCGGTCGCGGCCTCGCTCGCCGTCGCTGCACTCTCGCTGTGCCTAATCGTCACCCTGACGGTGCTGTCGACCAAGGCGACCATGGCGATGGGTCTGCCGGTCTGATCCCCGTTTCATCCTGAATAACCTTCAAGGTGCCGCGCGGCCCCGCGCCTGACGGCATCGCGATGGGACATCGATGAAATCACCTGTGGTCGTCGTTGCAATCACCCTGACTGCGGCCATCCTGGTCGCGGCATCGCTGCTGATCTTCACCGGCATGCGCAAGACCTCGGGAACATCGACGTTGAATGCACCAACGCTTCAGCAGCGCGTCAGGCACGTGCATTTGGTCTAAAATCATCTGAAAGCTTTGCAGGTCGTCGCAGCCGCCGCTTAAGTCTTCCGCACGAATTCGCACGCCACCAGCGCAACGATCAGTCAGTGTTGCCGCCTTACCTCGTTCGGGGAGGAACGAGACAGGCCCATGCGGTTCGGATGGCGTGCGATCTCCGGTCCCGTGCTGACGGCAGCGACCCCGCTGCTGGCGATGCTTTTCGATCGCTTTATCCCCACGCCGTCACTAGCTCCGTCACTTGCGCCGCTGTTCGTCTGCATCGTAGCGCTCGCCGGCGCGCTGTCGGGTTTCGCCTCCGCCATCACCAGTGCAGCGCTCGCGGTGATCGGAGCGGCGCTGATCGTCCTCAACCGCAGCGGCGTTCCCTTCCATGCGCCGGGCGATCTTGTCCAGCTCGGCCTCCTGGCTGCGACGGCGATCGGCACCGCAGGCATCACCGGCCTGATGCGCGAGCGGCTGCTCGGCTCCTTTGCCGCCGAGCGCCAGAGCCACGCCACCGCCGCGCGGCTGTCGGCGGCGCTCGACCAGGTCGATATCGGCATCGTGCTGCTCGATGCCGAGACGCGCGCCGAATTCATCAACCGTGCGTTCCGCGACTATTTTGCGCTGCCGGACGAAGTGGCCGACGGCAAGCCGCCCTTCATCGCACTGATGTACCACGGCCGCGACACCGGCGCGTTCGAGCTGCCCGAGGACGAGCTCGGCACCTTCATCGCCCAGCGCATGGAGATGGTGCGGACCGGCGATGCCACGCCGATCAACATCGCCTTACGCAACGGCGAGGTGCTGCGCTTCGTCTGTGCCGCGCTGCCCGACGGCGGGCGCATGCTGAGCTACACGCCGGTGACCGACCTCGTGCGCCACACCGACGCGCCCGCACGCGCCGACTACTACCGCTCGCTGCGGGATCCCGCGAACCGCAAGCTGATCCGGTATCTGCGCGTCGCGGAGTGAGGCGGCACTTGCGCGATTGATCCACTCACCCATCATCCCGTATGAAGGACGCTTCATCGTTCGCGGGATCTTCACATGTCACTCACCATTCGCCCCGTCACGCGGCAGGACTACGATCAATGGCTGCCGCTGTGGGACGGCTACAACGCCTTCTACGGCCGCTCGGGTCCGACGGCGCTGGCGCCCGAAATCACGCGGGTGACGTGGCAGCGGTTCTTCGACGCCTATGAGCCGGTGCATGGGCTGGTCGCCGAGAACGACGGCAAGCTGCTCGGCATGACGAACTATCTGTTTCATCGCAGCACCACCGCGATCGAGCCGTCCTGCTATCTGCAGGATCTGTTCACGCTGGAGGCCGCGCGCGGCAAGGGCGTCGCCTCGGCATTGATCTACGGCGTCTATGAACGGGCGAAGCTGGCGGGATCGCCCCGCGTCTACTGGCAGACGCATGAGACCAACGTCACCGCGCAGCGCCTGTACGACAAGGTCGCCGAGCGCTCCGGCTTCATCGTCTATCGCAAGATCTTCTGATCGGCGCCTGTGGATAACTCTGGCTGTCACCGGCGCGTAACACACCGGGACTAGGTTGCAGTTGCGTCTGATCAGGCCCCCCGTCACCGATCAAGCGCCCCAAAGCGGTCCCCGTCAGTCGCCGCGTCTGACAGGGGCCGCATTTTTTTGCCCGCGGTTCCTTGTCGGCATGGCAGCAACGCAGGCAGCGCCTTGCTGCCGTGGCGGGCGGCGCTCACAATGCACCGCTGCTCATCTCTGACAGGATCTCCCATGGAAGTTCGTAATCTCGGCGCCTCCGGCCTTCGCGTGTCCGCGGTCGGGCTCGGCTGCAACAATTTCGGCCAGCGCATCGACCTCGAGGCCTCGCGCAAGGTGATCCATCGCGCGCTCGATCTCGGCATCACGCTGTTCGACACCGCCGACATCTATTCCAACATGGGCGGCTCGGAAAATGTGCTCGGCACTGTCCTCGGCGACCGCCGCAAGGACATCGTGCTGGCGACGAAATATTCCAAGCCGATGGCGGAGGACGGCACCAGGCAGGGCGCCTCGCGCCGCTACATCATGGCCGCCGTGGAAGCGAGCCTGAAGCGGCTGAAGACCGACTACATCGATCTCTACCAGCAGCACGATTATGACCCGCTGACGCCGATCGAGGAGAGCCTGCGCGCGCTCGACGATCTCGTCCGCCAGGGCAAGGTCCGCTACATCGGCAATTCGAACTTTCCGGCCTGGCGGATCGCCGAAGCGGAGTACGTCGCACGCGCGATGAATGTCGGCCGCTTCGTCTCCTGCCAGGATGAATATTCGCTCGTCGTGCGCGACATCGAGAAGGATCTGTTGCCGGCAGCACAGGAATACAAGCTCGGCCTGTTGCCGTTCTTCCCGCTCGCCAGCGGGCTTCTGACCGGCAAGTACCGGAAGGGCGAGACCGCGCCCGGCGACACCCGCTTCGGCCAAACGCCGCGGCTACGCGACCGCTATGTCACGCCGCGCAACGAGGACATCGTCGAGAAGCTCATGGCGTTTGCGACGGCGCGCGGGCACTCGATGCTCGAGCTCGCCTTCTCCTGGCTCGCCGCACGCCCGCAAGTGTCGAGCGTGATCGCAGGCGCGACCCGCGTCGAGCAGATCGAGGAGAACGTCAAGGCGATCGCGTGGAAGCTCAGCGCGGAGGATCTCGCCGAGATCGACAAGATTACGCTGGGCTGATCTACGGCGCGGCTACTTCGCGCCGCGTCCGACCGTCTGCATCACCTCGAAACCCTCGAACTGCGGATGGCCGAGATAGAGCGGCTTGTTGTCGCCGGCGCGCTGATGCGCGGCGCGGAACGCATCCGACTTGGTCCACGCCTCGAACGCGGCGTGGTTCGCCCAGACCGTGTGCGAGGCGTACAGCGTGTGATCCTCGAGCTCGGGGCCCTTCAGCAAGTGGAATTCGACGAAGCCCGGCACCCCGTCGAGAAACGTGTCGCGCGTGAGCCAGACCTGTTCGAAAGCGGCTTCAGAGCCCTTGGTGACGCGGAAGCGGTTCATGGCGATGTACATGCGGGTGGTCTCCTGATGCTTGGCCCATCATGTCGTCATTCCGGGACGCGCCGCAAGGCGCGGGCCCGGAATCCATAGCCACGATCGGGAGTATGGATTCTCGGATGCGCAATTGCGCATCCTAGCTCGCGCTACGCGCGCCCGGGAATGACGGAGTTTTTTGGGTTAAGCCACCAGCCCCTTCATCGGCCGCGCTGCTGCGCTGTCCGGGAACACCGTCTCCGCGAGCACGCGATCGGACAAGCCGAACTGGCCTTGCAGCACGCCCTTGATCACCGAACGCAGATCCGTTGTCGGCTTGAGGTCGCGGGCCTCATGGAGGTTGGCGAGCTTGAGGCCCGGCCAGTCCGAGATGACGCGGCCGCCCTTCACGGCGCCGCCGGCGAGCAGCGCGATCGTGCCGGTGCCGTGATCGGTGCCGTCGGTGCCGTTGATGCGCGCGGTGCGGCCGAACTCGGTCGCGACGACGACCACGGTATCGCGCCAGCGATCCCCCAAGCCGCTTTCGAATTCGGCGAGCGCGCCGTCGAGGCCGCCGAGCAGGAAGGCGAGACGCCCGACCGGGCCGCCTTCATTGGCGTGCGTGTCCCAGCCGTCGAAGGCGAGCGCGGCAATGCGCGGGCCGTCATCGGCCGCCATCAGCTTTGCCGCGCCGCGCGCGACCTGGCGCATCTGTGCGACCTGATTGCCGGGCTTCGGCTTCATGTCGTCGCCGCTCGCGGCCTTCTCTAACTGAAGGCCCTGCGACAGCACGGATGCCAGCACCGGATCGCGGTGACGGTAGAGATCGACCAGACGCATCGCGGTGTCGTCATCGGCCTGCGGCAGCGCGACCGGCGCCCAGCCGACGGTCGGCGCATTGCCGCGCAGCACCAGTGGCGTGGTCGGGCCGACCGCAAGCCCGCTCGATACGCGCTCGCCGCGCGGCAGCGCCTCCAGCGCGCGGTTGAGCCAGCCGGACTGCACGCGGCCGGGGCCGGCATAGCCGCTTTCGAGCACGTCCTGGCCGTCGAAATGCGAACGGTCGCGATAGGGCGTCGCCACCGCATGGATCACCGCGGCATGCTGATCGCGGTACATGCGCGCGAACTCCGGCATCGAAGGATGCAGCGCGAAGAAACTGTCGAGCATGATCGCGGGATGAGCGCCGTCGGCGGCGAGCGCGATCGAGCCATGCAGGCCGGCATAGTCGGGATCGCCGACCGGGGCGACCGTTGAAAGCCCGTCGAGCGCGCCGCGCAGAATCACCACGATCAGGCGCGGGTCGCGCCCATCGGCCGCGTGCGCGAATTTCGGCAAATAGGCCCAGGCCGCAAAGACGGCGCCGCCGAGCAGCAGGCTGCGGCGCGAGGTGAGGAGCCGGCTCTCGACGCAGTCGATCATGATCATCTCCTCTGCATTTCCGGCGACATCAGCAGCAGCGCCAGCGCCTGCTGCCGCGACTCCGCGCGCTCGATGGTTCTGCGCGTTTCGATCGAGGCCGCATCCGCAGCGGCAAACTCCAGCAAGTCGAGCGGATCGATGTTGGGCCCGAGCCGCGCGCCCATCTGCGCGGCGATGTCGAGCCTCAGTTTCATACCTTCAGGCGCAGCCCAGGCGGCGCTGGTGTCGGGAAAACCATTGGGGCCGGCCGGCGTCCACAGCGGCTGGCCGAGCAGATTGAGATTGTTGATGTAGGCGCCGGGATCCTCCGGCACGCGCGCGAGCAGCCGGCCGCTCGCGACCAGGAAGTCGTAGGGCGAGCGCATCTTGGTCAGCGGCGCCTTCCACGCTTCGTCGGAATCGACGAGCGCCATCGCCATGGCCTTGAGGTCCCCGTCGGTCTTGACGAAGACATCGCGCAACCGCGCCACCAGCGCCGGCGGCGGATCGTCGGCGACGAAATGGCGGGCGAATTTGGCGGCGACGAAATTCGCGGTCGACGGATGGCGCGCGATGTCGGCGAGCGCGGCCTCGCCCTGCGCAAGGCCGGTCGCCTCATAGGTCTTGCCGAGCAGCGTTTGCGGCCCGGGCTGGTGCGCGTTGGCGTTGAACGCGAAGGAGCCGGGCGTGCCGAGCTGGCCTTGCCGGCCGGCAAAGGTCCAGCCCGTGATGATGCGCGCGAGCGAAGTGACGTCCTCCTGCGTGTAACCGCCGCCGACGCCGAGCGTGTGCAGCTCCATGATCTCGCGCGCGAGATTTTCGTTGAGCCCGCGCTTGCGGTTCTGGCCCGCGCGCGAATCCGGTCCGAGCGATTGCTGGTTGTCGAGGAAGAACAGCATCGCCGGATGCTGCTCGACCGCTTTCAGCATGTCGGCGAAGCGCCCGAGCACATGCGGCCTGATCGCCTCGCGCTCGAATGCGCCGGCCCAGATCCGCGCCAGCTCGCCCTTGCTGGCGGAGATGCAGAAATGGTTGGACCAGAACACGACCAGCCGCTCGGTGAAGCCGCACTCGACCAGCGTCGCGCGCTGCAGCCGCGCCAGCGCCTCGGCGCGAAACGTTTTCTGGATCACGTTGAGTGGTTGCGGCGCGGGCTTCGCGGCAGGCGGCGCGGATGCGCCCGGCTGCATCGTATCCGGCTTGGCCGCGTTGTCCGCCGGCTTCGCATCGCTCATCTGGCCGGCGATCCCGGTGGCGACCGCATTCAGCGAAAGATTGCGGCGCAAGCCCGGCTTCTGATCGGTTGGCGCCTGTTGCGGCGGCTCCGTGGGCGCAGCCGCCTTCGCGGCCTCGCGCGCCTGCTTGACCTGGTCCTGATAGGCGAACACGGCCTGACCGAGCTGCGGCGTCGACTGCAGGCCGGGCGCCTCAAGCAGCACGCCGTTGGGGCGCGCCAGTTCCGCCTTCACAAAACCGCGCGGATCGGAGGCGGCGTTGACGAGATCGCCGGACGCGCCGCCGCGGGCGCCGAAGCCAAAACGGTTGAGTGCGACGAGGGCGGCTTGCGAATCGCGGGCCATCGATTTGTCCTTCGCGCCGTCCTGAAGCGCTTTCCGATCTCACGCATGCCGCATAATATACGGCGGCGGGACATGAACCCGACATTAAAATGACGGCGAAGCTTCGGCAAAGATCATGACAAATTCGAAAGAGTTTCCATTGCAGGAAGCGCGCCGCCTCGCCTGTTCCCGCTGCGGCACCGAGTTCGGCTGCGACCTCTCGGGCAAGTGCTGGTGCGCTGAGGAAACAGCGCGCCTGCCGATGCCGGTCAAAGGTGAGGATTGCTTGTGCCGGGAGTGTCTGCGCAAGGCGGCGGAAGCGGCCAGCGCTGCTGCCCGTTAAGCGGGAGAGCGTAGCTACATTCTCACTGTCGTTCCCGCGAACGCGGGGACCCATAACCACAGGGAGCGGTTTGGCGAAGACTCGCCGATCGGTACTTCGACCATCCGCAACCGATAGATCACGCGGTATGGGTCCCTGCGTTCGCAGGGACGACAGTGGGGCAAGATCGTGCCCTACACCGCATGACCCGGCGACTTGCGCGCCATGCCGTCGAACGCGTCGAGCAGTTTTTCGCGCCACGCATAAACGGGATCATCGCTTTCCAGCAGCCTGAACGGGCTCGTCACGCGCGCCCACTGAAAGCCGCCGAACACGATGTAGTCGGCATAGTTCGGCGCAGCGCCGCCGATGAAGGGCTGTCTCTTCAACGTCTGCCGCATCACCTCCAGCGACTTGCGGAACGCGACGACGCCGGTGTCGCGGCTCGCCATCAGCTCCTCGAGCGTCTTGCCGCCGAAGCGCGCCTCGCGCGACTGGCGGAAATAGGCGGCATCGACCTCGGCGAGATTGTTCGGAATGTCGGCGACGATCAGCGGGAAGATGCCGCCGACGATCGCGATGTCGCCGAAGGCATTGATCATGCGCGCCATGGCGCGGCCGCCCTCGCCGCCGAACAGCGACGGCCGGTCCGCAAAATTGTCTTCGAGATAGGTCGCGATCGCCCAGGAATCGGCCACCGGCCTGTCGTTGTGCAGGAGCACCGGGACCTTCTCCGAGCCATGCGGTTGAAGCGTGCTCTTCTCGGTGAAGCGCCAGGGCAGCGATTCCGCCGCCAGCCCCTTATGCGCCAGCGCCATCCGCGTGCGCCAGCAATACGGGCTGAACGGGCGCGAAGCGTCGGTGCCGACGAGTTCGTAGAGTTTGAGCGACAAAGGCGTCTCCGCATATTCCGTCATTGCGAGCCAACGGGTCCGCGCGAAGCGCGGCCCGATCACAGGCTCCGCGATGCAATCCAGACTGCTTCCGCGGCGACATTCTGGATTGCTTCGCTAACGCTCGCAATGACGATGTCGTCATAAGCACGGTCACGCCCCTCTCCGCGTCGCCACGAGCGCCTCGCTTCAGGCGCGATGTGGCATTCGAGGTACACGCAGCGAGCGAGAGACTTGGTATGAAAGCCCAAGATTTAGATTTATCGTTTGGAGCTTCCCCATGGCACGACTTGGCTTTTCGCGGCTCGCGGTTCTGGCTGCCATGGGCGGGATGGCGTCGGTTACCGCAGCATCGGCTGCGGACATGCGAGCTCCGATCTACAAGGCCCCGCCGGCGATCGCTCCGTTCAGCTGGACGGGCTTTTATATCGGCGGTACCGCCGGTGCGGGTTGGACGAAGGCTGATACGGGGCTCAGCGCCGTCAATGGCGCGGCCCCGCTCTATTTTCCCGCCGACATCCCCGGACTGACTGCCATCGGTTCGCCCGGCCTGTCGGCGACCAACGCGATCGTCGGCGCCAAGGCGGGCTACAATCAGCAATGGGGCAGCTTCGTCGCCGGCATCGAAGGCGACATTTCGTGGTTCCATTTCGCCAGGACGGCGGCGACATCAGGCAGTCCGTTCCTGACCTTCCCCGCCGGCACCGCGGCCTTCTCGACCAGCGTTTCGACCAACTGGCTCGCCACCATTCGCCCCCGGGTCGGCTATGCAGTCGACAAGGCGCTGTTCTACGCCACCGGCGGTGTCGCCATCGGCGACGTCAGGTATTCGAACAACTATGTCGGGTTCTCCCCACTCGGAGCCGGTTTCGAATTCGAGGCAGCCACGGTCAGCCAGACCCGGGTCGGCTGGACCGTCGGCGCCGGCATCGACTATGCAATCACGCCGCACTGGATCGTGAGCGGCGAATATCTGCATGTGGACCTCGGCTCCGTCTCGACCTCCGCTCTGGTCACGACCGGTAACGCAGCCACCGCGACATTCAACGTCTCGACCAAGCTGCGCAGTGACATCGGGCGCCTCGGCCTCGCCTACAAGTTCTGATCTGTTCCACAGCGAGATGAGCGCAGGTCACCGCCCGTTGGTGCGCAGCAGCCTCTCGCCGCCTTCCGTCACCGCGATGACCAGCCCGATGCCGGGCAGCGTCTCGCGGGCGACGTAACCGCGCTCGGCAGCGTCTTCCCAGATGGTGAGGCGCGGGCACGAGGTCTTCCAGGTCGAAATCACCTCGGCATAGGCGCGCGGCTCGCGCGCGACCCATTCGACGAAATCCAGCACCAGCGGATCGGCAGTCTCGCTCATTGCAAACCTCCCTTGTCGAAGGCGGCCAGGACCGGCGTGCGAACCATGAGCCAGCCGCCATAGGCGATGTAGTAGCAGGCGATGGTGGTGATCAGCTTGTTCGACCAGGCCACGAATTGCTGGTCGGTCATGGCTTCGAGGATGCGCCGCGCCAGCGTCGTGCCGAGCATCGAGGCTGCGATCGCGACGCCTGCAAGCACGGGATCGAGCGTTGCCGCCTGGTCGATGATGCCGCCGAAATAGATCAGCTTGGTGAAATGGCTGACGAGCTGGCACATCGCCTTGGTCGCGACCTTCTCGCGCCGGCCGAAATCGCCGCCGAGGAAGAAGGTGTCGAGCAGCGGGCCGGACACGCCGGTCATCAGCATCAGGCCCATGCAGATCGTGCCGTAGACGGTGCCCTGCCAGAGACGGTCGGGATCCGGCTTAATGCCTGACGGCAGCAGCCGCGCCATGAACGGGGTGACGCCGAGCAGCAGCAGCGCCATCGGCTTGTCCGGCACGTAGCGGGTGAGCGACCAGGCCGCCAGCGCGACGGCAGCGCCGACCATATAGTTCGCGACCGGCCGCCAGCGGATATGCGCGCGCCACAGGAACGCGCGCCAGCCATTGGACGCCATCTGCGTGATCGCATGCAGCACCATCGCGGTCGGCAGCGGCATCAGCGCCAGGAGCACGCCGATCAGGATCAGCCCGCCCGCCATGCCGAACAGCCCCGACAGGAACGCGGTGGCGACCATCAGCAATCCAAGGGCAGCGATCATGATGGGCGTCACGAGGGGATTCTCCTGTGGGACGGTAAGGGACGCGAACTGCCTGCACTCCCTCGCCCCGTTCTTGCGGGGAGCGGGTGGGGTGAGGGGCTGCTTCAGCAATCACGGTGGCAGCCGGACTCGCGCAGACTCCCCCTCACCCGCCACGCTGCGCGTGTCGGCCTCTCCCCGCACGCTGGGAGAGGCGAAGGAGAACGTGCCCCGCTTGCTCCCCTCGCGCAAACTGAGTTATCTTGGCCTGGCATCAGCTTTCCTGAGGGTCGGGCATTTGCGGCGGCTGCTGTTTCTCAACGGCATCAAGGCATTCGAGGCGGCGGCGCGGACCGGCAGCTTTGCTGCGGCCGGGCTCGAGCTGAGCGTGTCGGCGGCCGCCGTCAGCCGCATGGTGCATCTGCTCGAACAGCGGCTCGGCGTCGCGCTGTTCGAGCGCAAGGCCAACAAGCTCGTGCTGACGCAGGCCGGCCGCGCCTATCAAGGCGGGCTGACGCCGATCTTCGATGCGCTGGCGAGCCTCACGGCGCAAGTGACGGCGCCCTCCGGCGTGCGCGTGCTGACCATCGGCGTCGGGCATACGTTTGCGATGCGCTGGTTGATCCCGCGGCTCTCGGAGTTTCGCAGCGAGGAGCCCGACATCGAGGTGCGCTTCACCACCGGCGGCGCGTCGGTGCCGTTCGGCGAGGACTGGAGCTGCGGCATCAAGCTCGGCACCGGCGACTGGCCGGGACTCGTCGCCGAGCCGCTGTTCGCCGGCGACCTCACCCCGGTCTGCGTGCCTCGCCTCGCCGCCTCGTTGAAGCGTCCGGCCGACCTCAGGGGACCCAGCCTGATCCGCGTCGCGCATTCGCCGGAGGACTGGCCGATCTGGCTCAAGGCCGCGAGCCTGACGCGCATCAATGCGCGCGGGCCGGAGTTCCAGTTCTATGGTCAGGCGCTCCAGGCCGCCGCCGACGGGCTCGGCATCGCGATGGGCATCCGGCCCTATATCGACGACGACCTCGCCGCCGGCCGGCTGGTCGCGCCGTTCGATCTCTCGGTTCCCAAGGGCATGCGCTGGTACCTGCTCTATCGCAGCTTCCAGACCGAGCAGCGCGACTTCGCCGCGTTCCGCCGCTGGATCATGCGCGCGGCCTCGGAACCGGCCCGCCCCGTCAGGCGAACCGGCCGCAGCGCCGGGCGGAACTGAACCCGACGGGCAAAAAAGCCCGGCGAGTTGTGAACGGCTTCACATCCAGAAATCCGCAAACATGGTCCCCTGACCCTCCGAAAAGAAACGTGGGACCGACAAGAATGACGACCCTCTACGACGGCTTTGACATTGAATCCTTCGAGGCCGGCAAAGGCCTCTGGCACGCCCGCATCCGCCGTGCCGATTTCAGCCCGGTTGCCATCGACGGCGTGCTGTTTCCGGCCATGGAAGTCGGCTTCGCCTGGCCCGACCGCGACGCGGCGATCCGCGATGCCAAACACCACATCGATCGCTTCCGCCGACGGGCCGACGACAGCGACGACGAATAAGCGAGCGGGACTTCAGGACAGGCGGCGCGGAACAGGGGGGACCGGTCATGTCAGTCATCGAATTCGACAACGCATCGCGGCCGCGGATTTACAGCCGCGATGTGCTGTCGGAATGCCCCGAATGCGACGGCGAGCTCAGCGTGCTGCGCGTGATCGGCGGCCGCGCCGGATGCGAGTACTGGACCATGCGCTGCACCGATTGCGGCGGGATCCATCTCGACATCCTCAAGCCGCATCGGGCGGCCGTGGACGACGAGGGCTCGCCGCCGGCGGCGTGATGGTCCAGCCTGCTGCCAACCTGCTGTCAGCATGCTGCATAGCGACGTACCTTCGCCCTTTATTGCGGGGCTGACTCGTCCCATATTCGCCCCATGGCGAAGAAACCTGCTCCCCCAAAATCCCCCAAAACCAAGACGCCGAACTCGAAGGCCCATCGGCCTGACGTGCAGCCGATCGGGCCCGCGCTGGCCGAATTGCTGAATCCTGCGATCAATCGCGGCGATGCCGGGCTGGGTTCGGGCACTGGGCTGCAGCCGCCGCCGGACAATTCGCGCGACCGCCGCGCCGGGGGCGAGGCCGCCGCGCATCGCGCGCGCGCTTCGACGCCGAGGGATTTTCCCAGCGACCGCCCGGCCGGCCTCGACGAAGCGCCGCAGGCCAATTACGGCACCGCGGCCACGATCCCGACGCTCGATCCGGAACTGGCGCGACAGCTCGGCCTTCCCACCGAGGAGGACGATGCGGAGGCGCTGGCGCGTCCGCCGCGCAACAAGATGGAGGCGCTCGGCGTCAAGGCCACCGCCGAAGCGCTGGAATCGCTGATCCGCGAGGGCCGTCCGGAGTTCCGCAAGGACGACGGCTCTACGAAAGTGTGGACACCGCATCGCCCTCCCCGCCCGGAAAAGTCCGAAGGCGGCGTGCGCTTCGAGATCAAATCGTCCTACGAGCCGCGCGGCGACCAGCCGACCGCGATCAAGGAGTTGGTCGAGGGCATCGATCGCAACGACCGCTCGCAGGTGCTGCTCGGCGTCACCGGCTCCGGCAAGACCTACACCATGGCCAAGGTGATCGAGGCGACGCAGCGCCCTGCGCTGATCCTGGCGCCGAACAAGACGCTCGCCGCCCAGCTCTATGGCGAGTTCAGGAATTTTTTCCCGGACAACGCGGTCGAGTATTTTGTCAGCTATTACGACTACTACCAGCCGGAAGCCTATGTCCCCCGCACGGATACCTACATCGAAAAGGATTCGTCGATCAACGAGCAGATCGACCGCATGCGCCATTCGGCGACGCGCGCGCTGCTCGAACGCGACGACGTCATCATCGTCGCGTCGGTGTCCTGCATCTACGGTATCGGCTCGGTCGAGACCTACACCGCGATGACGTTCGCGCTGAAGAAGGGCGAGCGCATCGACCAGCGCCAGCTCATCGCCGACCTCGTCGCGCTCCAGTACAAGCGCACCCAGGCCGATTTCACCCGCGGCACCTTCCGGGTGCGCGGCGACGTCATCGACATCTTCCCGGCGCACTATGAGGACCGCGCCTGGCGCGTGAACCTGTTCGGCGACAGCATCGAGACCATCGAGGAATTCGATCCGCTCACCGGCCATAAGCAGGACGAGCTCGAATTCATCAAGATGTACGCCAACTCGCACTATGTGACGCCGCGTCCGACGCTGGTGCAGGCGATCAAGTCGATCAAGTCGGAATTGAAGCAGCGGCTCGACCAGCTCCACGACCAGGGACGCCTGCTCGAAGCGCAGCGGCTGGAGCAGCGCACCACCTTCGACCTCGAGATGATGGAGGCGACGGGAAGCTGCGCGGGCATCGAGAACTATTCGCGCTATCTCACCGGGCGCCGCCCCGGCGAGCCGCCGCCGACGCTGTTCGAATACGTGCCCGACAACGCGCTGATCTTCGCCGACGAGAGCCACGTCACCATCCCGCAGATCGGCGCCATGTTCCGCGGCGACTTCCGCCGCAAGGCGACGCTGGCCGAATACGGCTTCCGCCTGCCCTCCTGCATGGACAACCGCCCGCTCCGCTTCGAGGAGTGGGACATGATGCGGCCGCAGACCGTCGCGGTGTCGGCGACGCCGAGCGGCTGGGAGCTCAACGAGAGCGGCGGCGTGTTCGTCGAGCAGGTGATCCGCCCCACGGGCTTGATCGATCCGCCCGTCGACATCCGCCCCGCCCGCACGCAAGTGGACGATCTCGTCGGCGAGGTCCGCGCCACCGCGCTGGCCGGCTATCGTTCGCTGATCACGGTGCTGACCAAGCGCATGGCGGAGGATCTCACCGAATACCTGCACGAGCAGGGCATTCGCGTCCGCTACATGCACAGCGACATCGACACCATCGAGCGCATCGAGATCATCAGGGATCTGCGCCTCGGCGCGTTCGACGCGCTGGTCGGCATCAACCTGTTGCGCGAAGGCCTCGACATTCCCGAATGCGCGCTGGTCGCCATTCTCGATGCCGACAAGGAAGGTTTTCTGCGCAGCGAGACCTCGCTGATCCAGACCATCGGCCGCGCCGCGCGCAATGTCGACGGCAAGGTGATCCTCTATGCCGACCAGATGACCGGCTCGATGGAGCGCGCCATCGCCGAGACCAACCGCCGCCGCGAGAAGCAGGTCGAGTACAACACCGCCAACGGCATCACGCCGGAGAGCGTGAAGAAGCAGATCGGCGACATCCTCAACTCGGTCTACGAGCGCGACCACGTGCTTGTCGAGGTCGGCGGCCACGACATGACCGACGACGTCATCTCGATCGGCCACAACTTCGAAGCCGTGCTCGCCGATCTCGAAACAAGGATGCGCGAGGCCGCCGCCGACCTGAACTTCGAGGAAGCCGCCCGCCTGCGCGACGAAGTCAAGCGCCTGCGCGCGACCGAACTCGCGGTCGTCGACGACCCCACCGTCAAGCAGCGCACTGTTGCGGGCAAGGCGGGCGCCTATGCCGGCACCAAGAAGTACGGCGACGCCGCGAACCTGCCGGTCAGCGCGATGAAGAACAAGAGCGCCGCAACCGCGCTCAAGGCCGGCAGCGGCAAGGGCTCACGCGTGCACAAGCCGCATCTCGACGAGATGCACGGCCCGGAATCGCTGCCCTACCGCGAAAACCGCCCACTGCCGTCAAAGCCGTTCGGCGGCGAGAGCCGGATCATCCAGCCGACGGACTCGCGGCAGTCGGGGCCGGAGTTCGGGCCCGCACCGAAGTCGACGGGCGGGATGCCGGGGCGAAGGGGCGGGTGGAAGAAGAGGTAGGGCGGCGCAGCTTCATCCGCGCCAGTCGTGGTTATGGATTCTCAGATGCGCAATTGCGCATCATAGCTCGCGCTTCGCGCGCCCCGGAATGACGAGGGCTCTATCACCCCACGCTCGCCGTCACCACCGCCATCACCGACAGCAGCAGCACGATGGTCACCAGTTGCAGTGAGGCGACGGGCTGGGTGCGCCAGGCCGTGATCTTGTCGGACAGCGACAGATGGGCCTCGAAGAATTTCGGCTCGTAGACGGTCTTGAAGACGGCGGGGAAGCTCGGGCCGAGGATCACAGCCAGCATCGCGTGGGCGAGCGAGGCGATGACGACGAAGATGGCGACGCCGGGGTCGCCGGAGAGGTCGTGATTGCCGGCCAGCTTGAGCAGGAAGGCGGCGGCGGCGAAGGTCGGGAAGCTCTGCAGGGTCGCGGTCAGCGCGAGGCCTTCGAGCACATTGTGCAGGCGGGACTTTCTTGCGGTGGCGATGGTGGCCATGGCACGTCTCCCTGATGACATGCCGATGACGTTAGCCGCGCCGTGGGAGGCGTGATGTGAGGTGGGTCACGTCGTGCCTGGAGGCCGTGCGGCGGCCGCAGACCGGCGATCGATCTCAGAGCTGACGGAAGAATACCAGGTAGATGGCCAGGCCGATTGTCGAGAACGACAGCAGGACGCCGAGCCAGTTGTATTTGACGCCCGGCGACCGGAAGGCGCGCCTCGCAAAAGCGACGACGAAGCACAAGAACACGATTGCGAGGACCAGACCCCACAAGAACTTCCCGACGTCCATCGTCCCTCGCCCGCCTCAACCCCAGCCTTCACGAAGGGAACTTACCATTTCGGCGTGCCGGGCAAAAGGCGACAGGGCGGGGCTTGGCGCGTCCGCCTACAGCCTGCCCTGCCCGTTCACCTGGCTCTGCTGCCGCTGCCGCTCCTGCTCCTTGGCATGATGCCGGCCGTAGAGGCAGCCGGCGGCAGCGCCCAACACGCCGTGATGGCCGGCATAGTGGCCGGCGACGCCGCCGACGACGGCGCCCTTGATGCAGCCCTTGGCGTTGGCGGCGGAGGTCGCGCCAAGCAGCAGAAGCGCGGCGGCGACGGTAAGAAGCGGGGATTTCATATCGATGTCTCCGGATGCGATGTCGGCGTCTCAACGAGCACCTGCGGGCTGCGGTTCCATGGCGGCGGACGGCAAGCCCGCGCCTGTGTGGCCGCGGCACCGCATGAGCGGAGAGCCCGCTCGACAACCCGCAATTGCATCCCATGAACCGGGCATAGCCCTCGCGCGTCATAACCTGCATCACCCTGCGATGTCGCGGATTGATGGACAAACGTGCCGCGCGATAGCGTTGCATTCCATGGCCGATGAAGGCGGGCGTAGCATGACGGTTGAATCGCTGAACAGGCAACGCGTGCTGCATCTGCTCGACGCCTTCACGCGCGGCGACATCGAGGCCGCGCTGGCGTGCTGCACCGACGACGTCGACTTCCTCACCCACGCGCCGATCGACGTGCTGCCGCACATGGGGCCGCGCCACGGCAAGGCCGGGCTGCGCGAACTGTGGCGCACGGTGCAGGCGCGTTATTCCGAGACCCGCTATCAGGCGCCGCAGATCGTCGCCGAAGGCGACGTCGTCGCGGCCTATCTGCGCGTGTTCTTCAAGAAGCGCAGCAACGACCGCATCGTGCAGGTCGACATGGCGGTGTTCTACAGCTTCCGCGGCGGCCTCGTGGCGCAGATCCGCGAGATCATCGATTCCTACGATCTGGTGCAGCAGGTGCTGGAGCGCGAGATCGGGCCGTTGATCACCAGCGCGGGGCTGGACGGGAGGTAGGAGGCCCGATCCCGCGGGAACCCGCGCGGGCGGGACCGGGAAATTACGGGGTTTTGTTGCAAATCTCACAATCTGCGCTCAATTGTGCATTGCGAAATCGTGAATTGCGTCTTGACCGAAATCGCGTATTTGTTCGCACACAAATGAGTTGAGCAACCCCGGGGCACCAGATTGTGCATGGGGCTGCTCTCGTTTTTTTTGCAAAGCCAGTTTCAGGACGCCCCCAAAATGACAGAGCACAGCCTCTGGCGTTTCTCGCGCGCGTTGCACCGCGCGGTGAACGACCGGCATTTCGAGGATATCGAGGCCTTGATCGACGAGGACGTCGAATGGGCGATCTACGGCCCGATCGACATGTTTCCGTTCCTCGGCGCGCGCCAGGGCAAGGATGCCGTGCTCGACGTCATCCACCAGCTCGCCGACAATTTCCGCGTCCGCCGCTTTGACCGCGAGAGCATCATGCTGGGCGTCGATTCCGCCGCCTCGATGCTGCGCTATTCGCTCACCGCGCTCGATTCCGACAAGCCGATCTCGCTGCGCGTGGCGCAGTTCGCCCAGTTCAGGGCCGGCAAGCTGATCAGCATGCGCGTGCTGGTCGACACCTTCGACCTGGTCGAGCAGGCACTTGGCCGCGCCATTCATCTGCCAAAGATGACGCGCGTCGGCTGAGGGGACACCAACGGGCCCCGCTTGTCGGGACCGACGACTGATGCTCGCCGCGACGCGTCCCGGCCTCCAGCCCCGCCGGACGCCATCGTGTCAGAAGCTCGTCGCCGGGCGCGCGCCTTTCGCGCGGCCCGTTGGTTCATCATTCTAGTTGTTCGAGCATGATCTCCGCGCAAACGCGCTCCGCGTTTGTCGCAAGCGAAAACCGCTGCACACTTTTGCACCAGCGCGGCCCTTCGGGTCCGGATCATGCTCAGGGCGGAGCGAGCCGCCACAATTTCGCAACGATAGATCACCATGGTTTGAACGGACCGAATGGCGCATGGTCATCACCGAGAGCCGCATTATATTGGCGGCACGCATGCACCAGGGCTCGCGGGCAGGACGATGGAATTCTCGACAGGTTTTGGCTGGACCAGGCTCCCGGCACTGGCGGCCATGTTCATTTTGGGCTCGGTGCTGACGGTTTCGGCGCAGATCATCCCGCCCTTCTCCTCACCCGCAGCAGTGCCCGACGATGAGGCCGAGGCCGCCGAGACCGCGGAGGCGACCCCTGACGTCAACGATCCCGACGTGCTCAAGAGCATCGACGTCGACAAGCTCGACTGGAGCCAGCTCGCGGTCGATGCCGGCACCGGCATTGACGCCATGGCCGCCAAGAAGCGCGCCCAGGCCGCTGCCAATGACGGGATGAACTGGTCGTCGAACCAGAATGCGAACGGCTCCGCGGCGGTCACGGTGAAGCAGTCCGTGTTCTCGTTCTGGGATGCGCGGATCGGCGCCGACATGACGGTGACGAGCGAGCCCAGGACGATGTCCGAGCTCTTGGCGCAGAAGGCCACCAATGGCGGCAGCGTGCCGCAATCCTCCGGCAGCGCCTGGGCAGCGGCGACCGCGCCGGGCGCGGGCTCGATCTGGGACAAGACCGCCGTGGAAGCCCGCGTCGATCCCGGCTCCGAGCAGAGCAAGATCGGGGCCTCGCTGATCAAGTCGGTGCCGCTGTCGGGCGACACTTCGCTGACGCTCCAGAACGGCTACAGCGTCAACCAGCAGGGCACCACGGCCGTCCCCGGCATCGGCGGCCACATCACGCGCAATTACGAGACCGACCAGACCGCCAAGGTCACCCTCACCGACACCGGCACCAGCATCAGCGCCGGCCAGGCGCTGTCGACCACCGACGACAAATGGCTGCGCAAGTTCGGCGCCGAGCAAAAACTGTTCGACAACGTCACCGTCTCCGGCTCGGTCGGCGAGACCTCGCAAGGCGCGATCAACAAGAGCCTGAGCGCGGGCTTCAAGAAGAGCTGGTGAGCCCAGCGCGCCACCCCTCCCCTCATCCTGAGGAGCGCTCCAACGGAGCGCGTCTCGAAGGATCGAGGCCCCCGGTGCGAGAGCCGGGCCTTTCATGGTTCGAGACGCGCGCGAAGGGCGCGCTCCTCACCATGAGGGGATGGAGGTTCATTGCCGCGACCGCATTCAGACTTCCCTAACCATACGCCACTGCAAAGCCCCCAATTGGTCCGCCCTTGCCGCAGCTCTGCCCAGTTGCGGTCAAAATCCGGCGCCCTAGTCGCCTTACAGACGTCGTCGTGCGGGGGACACTCGCGCTGCGCTCAACGCGAACAGGGGAATAACGATGAACGCCATGCGTCCGGAAAAGACCGAGACCACCGAGACCGAGACGGTCGACACCAACCTCGCCGCCGTGACGGAAGTCGAAGCCGGCATCCGTGACTTCGTCCGCAACGACATCGCCTATCTGCGCCGCCCGGCCGCGACGACCACCGACGCGCCGCCGCTCGATCCGAGCGCGGAAGCCACCGTCACCAACGTCAACTCGCTGATCCAGCGCGTCGCCGGCACCTCGCTCGCCGAGATCGAGAACCTGATCTCCGAGCTCGAAAGCCTGCGCGACCTGCTCCATGCCGAAGGCCAGCGCGTGCAGCGCGAGATCTCCGGCTACGCCCAGCTCAGCCAGGCCGCGATGAAGTCGACCCGCATGATCGCCGACAACGTCGCGCAGTGGAAGCGCGCCGCCGACGGCCTGCGCAACAGCTAAGCACCGACGTCAAGCATCACCGGCCGCCGCGTTCCGCAAGGGGCGCGGCGGTTTTGATTCGGGGTGCATGTGACGCGGGCACAACTGTCCCGTCATTACAGGTGTCATCACCCGCCTTGGGCGCAATTGTGCACTGGAGCAGGTGATCCAGTACTCCGAGACGGTAGTGATTGAGCCGAGACGCTGCGGCGTACTGGATGCCCCGCCTGCGGGGGCATGACAGCGACGGGTGCGGTTTGAACCCACCACCCCATCCCGGCGACCAATGCCAAGCGCCCGTCGGTGTTACGCGGGCCTGGGGACATTTCAGATGGAAAGCATCCGGCCCGACAACACGGACCCTATCCCGCTGCGGCCCGCGCCGAACCAGTTCGGCACGATCATGCTGCGCTTTGTGGGATTGCTGGCGGTTGCGATCGCGGTGCTGGCGTTCGTCTATAGCCGTTGACGGCGGAGGCCGCTTGGCGGCCCCTGAAGAGTTAACGAGCCCTTAACGGCTCGCGTCGACGCTCGAGGCTTCCAGCGTGTAGGCGCCGTCGGCATAGCCCTTCACCACCATGCCGGCGACCAGCATCACTGCCAGCGTCGCGGTCGCGAAGATAAATCCCACCAGCTTGAGTGCGCCGCGGTCTGCCATGGTCCTCGTTCCCCTGTACTCTGCCCAATTGGTTTCAAATAGACAGCGACAGGTTCATAATTGGTTAGCAACTCGATGGTTCCGCGAAGTGCTTCGCGGCCCAGCCGTGTTGGGCAGGCTTATGGCAGCCGTCCGGAAGCGCGTCCATTGCGCGCGGGCAACACTCGGCTTCAATTCGGTCAGGTCCGGTTTCCCCCTCTCCCGCTCGTGAGAGAGGGGAAAAAACGGCCGATCACATCACCACGACCTTGGTGCCGACATTGACCCGGCCATAGAGGTCGATGACATCCTCATTGCGCATGCGGATGCAGCCGGAGGAGACGTTGGTGCCGATGGTCCAGGGCTCGTTGGAACCGTGGATACGGTAGAGCGTCGAGCCCAGATACATCGCGCGGGCGCCGAGCGGATTCTCCGGGCCGCCCTCCATGTGCCTGGGCAAATCGGGGCGGCGCGCGATCATTTCCGCCGGCGGCGTCCAGTCCGGCCATTCGCGCTTGGCCGTAATCGACTTCACGCCCGACCAGGTGAAGCCGGGACGGCCGACGCCGATGCCGTAGCGCATCGCCCGGCCGTTGCCCTCGACGAGATAGAGGAACTTGTTCGGCGTATCGACCACGATCGTGCCGGCGCCTTCCTTGCCGCTATAGTCAACGGATTGTTTCTCGAATCTCGGATCGAACTGACGCTGCCGCGGATCGATCGCCTCCTGCTGAACCGCGCCTTGCTGATATCCACCCTGGACTTGCGGCTCGCCCATCGGCGGCAGGCGGCGCTGGTCGTAGTAGCCGGGCTGCTGCTGATAGACCGGCTGCTGCGGAGCGTAGGCCGGGCCGCGGCCGGGACCGTCGCCGAACAGAAACTCGATGAAGCCGCCGCCCATGTTCGCATTGGAGGCGACGCGCACCGGCGCCGGCGGCACCTGCGGCTGGTAAAGCACCGCGGGCGGATCGTTCGGCACGCTATTGTCGAAGGCGCTGGCGCTGTTCGCGCCGGCAATGAAGGTGCAAGCGCTGCCGAGCAGCGCGACAGACATTTTCTTGAACATCGACGTACTCTGTACTGTTTCGTCTAGATCACATGCGTCGTGCAGAGCCGACGATTGATCGGCGTCCGCGACGTGGTCAATAAAGAGCAAAAGCCGTTTTGTTTGGTAAACGTATCGGGCGTTTGGATTCACCACGTCGCGAGCGAGGGTGCAATTTGGCGATCAGCGTTTATTTTCGATGAATGACGCGCACCCATGGTTAATCGCTTCTTTTCAAGCCGTCGCGCGCGGCCGCACAACAGTTCCTGCTGTGAACTTCGTGTTAAATCGCTTCTGCCTACAAAGACGCGTGAGTGAGGTGGGGGGAGTTCCTGATGGCTATTCACCGCAAACGTTTTCGTGTCGAAGAGGCTATTGTCGGCGAGATGCCCAGCCCCGAAATGATTGAGGAGGCTGCGCCCATGCATAGTGAAATCATGGCAGAGCTGCGTGCGATCCGCGCCCAGATGGCGAAGGGTGGCGCACCTGTGCCCCTGTCCGGCAGCGCAGCGATGGCGGCGATCGACGCTTCCACGGCCCAGGAGCTTTCCGACGCACGCACGATGCTCGAGACGTACCGGGCGCAGATCGAGCAGTGCGAGAAACTGAAGATCGAGCTCGATCTGATCCACGACGCCATCGACCGCACCAAGCGCGAAATCGCGACGCTGCACGGCAAAAGCTTCGATGGCGCGGAGATGGCCAAGGTCAATGGCGAGCTCGGCGCAGTCGTCGGCGGCACCGAGCAGGCCACCCAGCAAATTCTCGAAGCTGCCGAGTCGATCGACCAGGCTGCCAGCGCGATGTCGAAGGTGCAATCGGCCGACCAGCAGAAGCGGCTCGCCGACGACATCCAGGAACGCGTCATCTCGATCTTCGAAGCCTGCAACTTCCAGGACCTGACCGGCCAGCGCATCAGCAAGGTCATGACCACGATGAAGTTCATCGAGCAGCACATCAATGCGATGATGGACATCTGGGGCGGCGTCGACGCGATCAAGTCTCACGTCCAGCCGCAGGTCGACAACCGCAGCGAGGACGACAAGCTCCTCAACGGCCCCAAGCTCGCCGGCGACGTCGGCCATGCCTCGCAGGACGACATCGACGCACTGTTCGACTGATCGGACGGCGACAGACAGAAAAACAAAACGCCGGCGAGAGCCGGCGTTTTTTGTTTTTGAGCCCCCTCCGCTGTCATCGTCCGCGAAGGCGGACGATCCAGTATTCCAGAGACGGCAGTGATTGAGCCGAGAAGCTGCGGCGTACTGGATGCCCCGCCCCCGTGCGCAATTGCGCACTACGCGGGGCATGACGAAAGAGAGGCTACGCCCTCGGCGCGCAGCGGACGTAGACCATGTTGCCGTAGCGAGTGGCGGCGTCCTTGTCGATGAAGCGGGTGATCAGGACGCGGCCGTCGAAGGAGACGATCTCACGGTCCTGCTCGCCGGGAGTGGGACCGGCCGGGCCGATATAGTTCTTGCCGCTGGGCGAGCCCTTCAGCCGCAGTTCCTGCGGCGTCGCCTGGTCGGCGAGATGCATGATCACGCCGCCGGAGGAACCTGCGGTGATCACGTAGGGATTCTTGCACTGGGCGCGGGCCGCCGCCTCGGTCCGGGCGCGGTCGGCCGGGTTCTGGAACGAGGCCAGGCCCCAGCGGCCGACGATCTCGTCGGCACGGATGCTCGCCGGCATTTCCGGACCGGTCCCGGGCTCGGCCTCGGGCGGCGGCGAAGACGACGAGAACGACGGCAGGCTCATGCCGCCGCCGCAGGCGCCCAGCAGCAGCGCCAGGCAAGAAGCGGCCGCCAGATTGGCGACCGTGCGCGCGTGAGCCGAACTGATCATGGCATTCCCCCGAACAAGACCATGGCCGCACCCCTCCCGCAGCCAAGCGCAAAACCGCCGCCGGAGCAATGACGTCCTTTGATACGCCGGCGCCCCGATCGAGTTTCCAATGCCACCATCCTATATCCGCCTCACCAATCGCTTAACCACCTTTGCTTGACAGGATCGCGGCCAAGCCATATTTCCGGGCGCACTATTAGCACTCGGAAAGCCCGATTGCTAAGCGCGCCGTTCGATCCTCGGAAAGGGGGTGGACGGAAGCGCCGCCCCACCCACTTCCACTAATTCCGAAGCGAGCCTCCAAAGGGAAACGTCATGGCTAAATCCAAATTTCGTCCGCTGCATGACCGTGTCGTGGTCAAACGTATCGACGCCGAGGAAAAGACCAGGGGCGGCATCATCATTCCGGACACCGCCAAGGAAAAGCCGTCCCAGGGCGAAATCGTCGCCGTCGGCCCCGGCGGCCGTGACGAAGCCGGCAAGCTGATCCCGATCGACCTCAAGATCGGCGACCGCGTGCTGTTCGGCAAGTGGTCGGGCACCGAGGTCAAGATCGACAACGAAGATCTCCTGATCATGAAGGAGTCGGACATCATGGGCGTTCTGGCCTAAGGCCGCCTGCCTGAACAGCCGCTGAATGTCATGCCCGGATCGCGGAGGTCCGGGCATCCATCATTCCGAACCAGCGTCAGACACATCACGAAACACAGGGAATTGCAGACATGGCTGCCAAAGACGTCAAGTTTTCCGGAGACGCGCGCGATCGCATGCTGCGCGGCGTCGACATTCTCGCCAACGCCGTCAAGGTGACGCTCGGCCCGAAGGGCCGCAACGTCGTCATCGAGAAGAGCTTCGGCGCGCCCCGCATCACCAAGGACGGCGTCACCGTCGCCAAGGAGATCGAGCTCGAGGACAAGTTCGAGAACATGGGCGCCCAGATGGTGCGCGAGGTCGCCTCCAAGACCAACGACCTCGCCGGCGACGGCACCACCACCGCGACCGTGCTGGCCCAGGCCATCGTGCGCGAAGGCGCCAAGTCGGTTGCCGCCGGCATGAACCCGATGGACCTCAAGCGCGGCATCGACATCGCGGTCGCGGCCGTCGTCAAGGACATCGAGAAGCGCGCCAAGCCGGTTGCGGCGTCCTCCGAGGTCGCCCAGGTCGGCACCATCTCGGCCAACGGCGATGCCGCCATCGGCAAGATGATCGCGCAGGCGATGCAGAAGGTCGGCAACGAGGGCGTCATCACCGTCGAGGAGAACAAGTCGCTCGACACCGAGGTCGACATCGTCGAGGGCATGAAGTTCGACCGCGGCTATCTGTCGCCCTACTTCGTCACCAACGCCGAGAAGATGACCGCCGAGCTCGAGGACGCCTACATCCTCCTGCACGAGAAGAAGCTGTCGGGTCTGCAGGCCATGCTGCCGGTGCTCGAAGCTGTGGTGCAGTCGGGCAAGCCGCTCGTCATCATCGCCGAGGACGTCGAGGGCGAGGCGCTGGCCACCCTGGTCGTCAACCGCCTCCGCGGCGGCCTGAAGGTCGCCGCCGTCAAGGCGCCGGGCTTCGGCGACCGCCGCAAGGCCATGCTTGAGGATCTCGCGATCCTCACCGGCGGCCAGCTCATCTCCGAAGATCTCGGCATCAAGCTCGAGAACGTCACGGTGAAGATGCTGGGACGCGCGGGCAAGGTGGTGATCGACAAGGAGAACACCACGATCGTCAAGGGCGCCGGCAAGAAGCCGGAGATCGAGGCCCGCGTCGGCCAGATCAAGGCGCAGATCGAGGAGACCACCTCGGACTACGACCGTGAGAAGCTCCAGGAGCGCCTCGCCAAGCTGGCCGGCGGCGTCGCGGTGATCCGCGTCGGCGGCGCCACCGAGATCGAGGTCAAGGAGAAGAAGGACCGCGTCGAGGACGCGCTCAACGCCACCCGCGCCGCGGTGCAGGAAGGCATCGTCCCCGGCGGCGGCGTGACGCTGCTCCGCGCCAAGAAGGCGGTGGGCCGTCTCACCAACGCCAATGCCGACGTTCAGGCCGGCATCAACATCGTGCTGAAGGCGCTGGAAGCTCCGATTCGCCAGATCTCCGAGAACGCGGGCGTGGAAGGCTCGATCGTCGTCGGCAAGATCCTGGAGAACAAGTCCGAGACCTTCGGCTTCGACGCCCAGACCGAGGACTATGTCGACATGATCGAGAAGGGCATCATCGATCCGGCCAAGGTGGTCCGCACCGCCCTTCAGGACGCCTCCTCCGTGGCCGGCCTGCTGGTCACCACCGAGGCCATGGTCGCCGAGATGCCGAAGAAGGAAGCTTCGCCCGCGATGCCCGGCGGCGGCATGGGCGGCTTCTGAGCCGTCCGTTCCGTGACAATGTTGCGAAGGCCGCCTCCGGGCGGCCTTCTTTTTTGCCGACCCTGCCCTTTCGCTTTCCGATTCAACCGGCGGCCAAAACCCACTACGGTGGCGCCAGATTCGATTGCTTGGGGATTTCGTCGATGCGCGCGCTTCTGGTTTGCCCGACAGCTCTTTTGGCCGCCCTGCTCGCCGTGTCCCCGCATCCCGCATCCGCCCAGATGAAGCTGTCGCCCAAGGCCACGGCGCCGGGCGGGCCGGAAACGCGCTATTTCACCTCGATCGACGGGTTGATGGACGGCAATGCCGACGTGATCCTGAAAGAGACGCGGCAGGGCAAGACGGTGACGGCGGCCGTGCTCGATGTCTGCTATCCTGTCGCGAAGAATTCCGACCGCAAGGACCGCTTCGTCGTCAATCTCCAGGTCGCGGGCCAGAACCTGACGGGCACGACGCAGAGCCTCGGTGAGAAGTCGCCGGTGAGCGTCAAGCTGCTGCGCAAGCAGTCCGGGGACAATTTCGAATTCCGCGGCCAGATCAGCATCGGTTCGGTGGTGACCGAGGTCACCTCGCCCGACAATTCCGATCTCAGCGAGAAGGAATTTCAGGACAACCAGACCTCCGACGACGGCATCACGCCGCAGCCGAAGGATTTCACCGACGTCTCGCCGGAGGCGATCGCGGTCAAGGTCAAGCTGGATGCTGCGACCGAGTTCCTGAAGAGCCTGAAGGGCCAGGACGTCGAGGTGACGCTGGCGAGCCTGTCGGTCGGTTGCGATGCGCTGCGCGCCGGCGAGCAGACCATCAACATGTCGGTCGATCCGGAACGGGCCGGCGCGCTGCTGGCCAAATTCAAGGCGATGCCGGGCGTCACCGCCGCGGGCTGGACCGCGGGCATGACCGAGATGGACCGCACCATCCGCTTTGCCGCCGCCGACTGGCGCGACGGCGACAAGCTCAACCGCGACAAGCTCGCGACCGCGGTCGCCGGCGTGCTGAGCAGGACGCTCAGTGCAAAGCCGGTCTCGCAAAACTTCAATCCCGCCACCGGCAAGCTCAAGCTGGTCTTCAAGCGGCCGAACCAGGATTTCCCGGCACTCGAGCTCACCGACACGATCGAGGTCGCAGGGCTCGTCTCGCCCGACAAGCCCGGTACCACCGACAAGCTGATGCTCTGGATCGGCAGCCCCGCGACCACGACCGCGGACGAGAGCAGCGGCGCCAAGCTCCGCCTGTCCGACGACGCGACGGCCGACGAGGAAGGCGATCAGCCCGACGACAACGGCTCGATCGAGGCGCTCGTCAAAGAGCTGAAGGGCCAGCGCTGGGACGCGGACAAGTCAGTGTGGAAGTGACGTAGCCACCTACTCGGTGTCATCGCCCGGCTTGACCGGGCGATCCAGTACTCCGAGACGGAAGTGATTGAATCGATAGGCCGCGGCGTACTGGATTCCCCGCCTTTGCGGGGAATGACAGCGACGCTAATTCCCGGTCGTACGAAAGCGCAGCGACTTCGGGCCGATCAGCGTCAGCACGTCACCCTGGCGCTTCCAGGTCTCGACGCTGCCGAGCGCTGCGACGAGATCGTCGTCGGCCTGGGCTCTGGCCGGCGGGCAGGAACGGTCCTGGATCTGGCCGGGAACGAAGATCACGGTGTTGCCGGCGACCGAGAACTGGCCCTTGCCGCCCTTGCACCAGAGCTCCAGCACGACTTCGCCATTGTCGCCGATCTCGATGTTCGGAATCCGCTTCGAGCCCGCTTGCGGCAGCGCCTCCAGCGTCAGTTCGGTGCCGAACGGAAAACCATCCTCGGCACGCGCGAGCGTGGACATCGCGAGCATTGCAACCGCTACACACACCATCTGCTTGAGCGAAACCATGAGACCTCTCGACCGACCTGATTTGCGGCACCTTCTATAAGACGGCGGCGCCGTTGAGAAGGTTCGCGCACGCCGGATACAAAAATCCCCGCAAGGCGAAGCCCTGCGGGGATTTGCGTTGGGGCGAGGCGTCGGCCGTTACTTCAGGACCAGCGCCGTGAACGGATAGACATAGGCCTGCAACGTCACGAGCACGCCGACGAGGCAGGCCAGCACGATCGAGTGCCAGAACACGAAGCGCAGGATGGTGCCCTCGTGGCCGTACCAGTTGGTCGCGGTCGAGGCGACCACGATCGACTGCGCGTCGATCATCTTGCCCATCACGCCGCCGGACGAGTTCGCCGCACCCATCAGGATGGGCGACAGGCCGAGCTGCTCGGAGGTGATCTTCTGCAGATTTCCGAACAGCACGTTGGAGGCGGTGTCCGATCCCGTCAGCGCCACGCCGAGCCAGCCGAGCAGCGTGCCGAAGAAGGGATAGAGCACGCCGGTTGCGGCGAACGCCAAACCAAGCGTCGCGTCGACGCCGGACAGCCGCGTCAGCGTACCGATCGCGAGCATCGCCGAGATCGTGATCAGCGAGATCGCGCACAGCCGGATGGTGCGGCCGTACTCGGTCACGAGCTTGCCGGGACCGACGCCCATCAGGAAGCCGGAGATGATCGCGGCGATCAGCATGCCCGTGCCGGTGAACGAGAGATAGGTGAAGCCGAACACCGCGCTCTCTTTCGTCGGTCCTGGCGCGACCGGCGGCATCTTGTTGATCATCTGGTGCAGCTCGGGCACGGGATAGTTCCAGACGAAGATCGAGTTCGCCCAGGCCTTGAAGCCGCCGTTGCCCCAGACCAGCATGACGATGCAGACGATGATCCACGGCAGCAGCGCGTTGAACATCTCGCTTTGCGTCAGCGGCGTCTTGTCGAGCGGTTTTGCCGCCGCCATGGTGGAGGCGGATTCATCGTTGCCGCGCAACGCCGGCGACAGCCAGAGCTGCCTCGGCTGCCAGACCTTCAGGAACAGGATCAGCGCCCCCATCGAGATCAGCGACGCTCCGATGTCGACGATCCAGGGATTGATGTAGTTCGAGATCACGAATTGCGGGATCGCGAACGAGACGCCGGTGACGAGGATCGCCGGCCAGACGTCCTTCATGCCCTTCCAGCCCGCGAACGCCCACACCACCCAGAACGGCACGATCAGCGAGAAGAACGGCAATTGCCGTCCGACCATCGCGCCGAGGATGTAGGGATCGAGCCCGGTGACCGAGGCGAGGCCCTGGATCGGCGTGCCCAGTGCGCCATAGGCGACCGGCGCGGTGTTGGCGATCAGCGACAGGCCGGAAGCGGCGAGCGGCGAGAAGCCGAGGCCGATCAGCACGGCACCTGTGATGGCGACCGGCGTGCCGAAGCCCGAAGCCCCCTCGAAGAAGGCGCCGAACGAGAACGCGATCAGCAGCAATTGCAGCCGCCGGTCCTCGGTGACGCCGCCGACCGCGCGCTTGAGCAGTTCGAAGCGCCCGGTGGTCACCGTCACCTGGTAGAGGAAGATGACGTTGAGAACGATCCAGCCGATGGGGAAGAAGCCGGTCACGATGCCCAGCACCGAGGCGCGGATCGACATGTTCGCCGGCATCGTGAAGACGAAGATCGTGATCAGATTGGCCACGATCACGGCGATGATTGCGGCGATATGAGCCTGGACGCGGCCGCTCGCGATCAGGACCAGCAGTGTGACGACAGGCACCGCCGCCGCGATCGTCGACAGCACCGGGCTGTGCAACGGATCATAGACTTGATTCCACATGGTCTTCCTCCCCCACGCATGTTGCGGCAGGCGGCCCGCGTGGAGAGCCGAGCCTGCTTGACGCTGGAAGCGATAACCCCCGAGCTGGACGCGAATTCCCCGCGAACGCAGCGGTTCCCGTCCGCTCACAAGCCCGCGAAGTCCCGGAGCACCCCACCCCGCGCCGTTAAAGCCCATGCTAGGGTTGCAAGCTGCGACAAGCCAACGCAAATTGCTGAGCTTGCGACTTTAGTCTAAGCGCGCCCATTTCCGCCATTGCCTCAGCCATTTGGCGCCGGGCATTTGTGCACATCCCCCCAGGAGACAGAGCTCTGTGAAGAACATCAGCGCCACGCTCGCGATCGTCTGGCGAATCGCCGCCCCCTATTTCCGGTCCGAGGACAAATGGGCCGGCCGCGGCCTGCTCGCCGTCATCATCGTCATCGAGCTGGCAATGGTCGGCGGCAGCGTGCTGATCAACCAGTGGCGCGCCCGCTTCTACAACGCCTTGCAGGACCGGGACTGGAACGGATTTTCCCGCGAGCTGGTCGTGTTCTGCGTGATTGCAGCCGGGTTGGTCCTGCTCCAGATCTACAGGCTCTATCTGAACCAATGGCTCCAGATCCGCTGGCGCCGTTGGCTGACCACCCACTATCTCGGCGGCTGGCTGCAAGATGCCAATCACTACCGCATGCAGCTGAGGGGCGATGCGGCCGACAACCCGGACCAACGCGTCAGCGACGACGTCAAGATGTTCGTCGAGCAGACGCTGTCGATCGGCACCGGCCTGCTCAACTCCCTCGTCACGATCTTCTCGTTTCTCTTCATTCTCTGGAATCTGTCCGAGGCTGCGCCACTGCACGCCTTTGGCCATGACCTGACGATCCCGGGATACCTGCTGTGGGCCGCGCTGATCTACGCGATCTTCGGCACGGCGCTGACGCACTGGATCGGCAAGCCATTGGTCAACCTCAATTTCGCGCAGCAGCGCCTCGAGGCCGATTTCCGCTTCAACCTCGTCCGCGTCCGCGAGAACGGTGAACAGATCGCGCTCTTGAAGGGTGAGCCCAGCGAGCGCGAACGGCTGCTGGTGCGCTTCGGCCGCGTCATGGGCAACTGGTACGAGCTGATGACGCGCACCAAGCGATTGACGGCATTCACGGGCAGCTATAGCCAGGCTTCGGTCGTCATTCCCGTGATCCTGTGCGCGCCCGCTTACTTCGCCGGCAAGATCCAGCTCGGCGCGGTCACCCAGACGCTGGAAGCCTTTGGCAACGTGCAGGACTCGCTGTCGTTCTTCGTATCGACCTATCGCAGCCTGGCGGAATGGCGTTCGATCGTCGCCCGTCTCGACGGTTTCGAGGGCTCGATTGCGAACGCCAGGACACTCGCGGACGATCCCGCGTCGATCCAGGTCGAACCGGCCGCGGATGGCGAGATCGCGCTGCCGCACCTCCTGGTCAAGCTGCCGAACGGCGCGCCGCTCGTTGCGGCCGAGCATTTCAGCTTCCGTGCCGGCGAGTCGACGCTCGTCATCGGTCCCTCCGGCTCCGGCAAGTCGACGCTGTTCCGCGCGATTGCCGGCATCTGGCCGTTCGGCAGTGGAGCGGTCGAGGTCCCGGCCAACGCAAGGCTGATGATGCTGCCGCAACGTCCCTATCTGCCGATCGGCTCGCTTCACGACGCAGTCGTCTATCCGGGCGAGGCCGCGCAATTCGATGCGGGGCGGGTCCGCGACGTCCTTGCCGCAGTCGGCCTGCCGCAGCTTGCAGCCCGATTGAACGAGGACGCGCACTGGAACCGGATGCTGTCGCTCGGCGAGCAGCAGCGGCTGGGGCTCGCCCGCGCGCTGCTGCATGCGCCGGACTATCTGTTCCTCGACGAGGCCACGGCGTCACTGGACGAGCCTTCCGAGGCGCGGCTGTACCGGCTGCTGGCGGAGAAGCTGCCGCAGGCGACCATCGTCTCGATCGGCCACCGCTCGACGCTCGACGCCTTCCACACCCGCAAGGTGGCGCTGGTGAAGGACGGCGAGATCCACGTTCTCGGCAAGGGCGGCGAGCCCGCCCAGGCCGAGCCGAGCGCGGCGCGCTGACGCGCAAGCAGGTGCCGCGGAGCTAAGGCGCGATGAGATTAGGATCGTCATCGCGCCTTAGGCTATTGTTTGAGCATGATCTTTTCGGAAAACCGCTCCGCACTTTTCCGGATCATGCTCTAGGCCCTTCGTTGCGGCCATCCTTCGAGACGCCCGCCTTTGGCGGGCCCTCAGGATGAGGTCTGATCACGCGGCGACATCCCAGACCCTCACGGTGAGGAGCCCGCCAAAGGCGGGCTTCTCCGGACGATGCTCCGCATCGCCGGGTGAACCATGAAGGCCGAGCACGTTCGCAGCGCCCCCAAAGCAAAAGGGCGGCAGGTTGCCCTGCCGCCCTCGAAGTCGTCTCGGGAAGAAACTTACTTCAGGTTGCTCATCGCCGTCAGGTCGAACGAGAGCTTGGCGATGCCGGTGGCGCCGCACCAATTGGAGCCGACGCCCGACGGATTGATCGGGGTCAGGTAGGTGCCGCTCGAAGCCGTGATGTTGCCGCGAGCCGCGAAGTCGCTGGTGAAGGCGTTGCAATCACCCTTGGAGAGGTTGGTGTCGGAGTAGCGCAGGTCGAGCGTAGCGACCTTGTAGGTGAAGCCGATGCCGACGTTCCAGGTGTTGTAGTCGGCGTACTTGATGCCATTCGGGAAGGCGAGCGTGCCGTAGAAGCTGTCGGACGTGCCGAGCCACTGACGACCGAACTCACCCGACACGTACATGCCGACGCCGCTGGCGCCGAAGATCGTGGGGGGCGCGATATACTTGCCGGTGATCGACGCGTAGTTGCCCCAGGCGCCCGAATTCAAATAGCTCGGGGTGTAGTATTCGGTGAAGCCGAACGACCAGTTGTCGTTCACCGTGTAGGTACCCTTGCCGTAGACTTCGAAGAAGCTCAGGTCCTTCTTGATCACATTGGTGTTCAGGAGGGCCTTCTCGGCGCAGCCAGCGCCATGATCCACGCCGGCAAAGTCGATGCCGGTGCCGCCGAAGTAGCAGGTGCCGCCCGGATACAGATAGCCCCAGACGCCGATGTCGAAGGCGAACGCACCGAAGGTCGGGCGGATACCGCCGTAGATGTCGATTTCGCCAGCGGCGCGGTTCGGGAAGGAGATGCTCTCACCGGACACGCCGATGTAGAGCTGGAGGTCCTTGGTGACGTTGTAGCGCGGCTCGAAATAGGCCGTGACCGACGGCTTGTGGTTCGACTGGGTGATACCACGGAAGACGTAGTCGCTCATGATCGCCCCGCCGAAGGCGACATCCCAGGGATCAAAGGCAACGACGGGAGGGGCCTTCATGGCCTTGACCGGCATGTCTGCCGCGAAAGCCGAGCCCGTCACCATTGCCAGCGCCGTTGCCAACAAAGTCACTTTTTTCATTTCAATCCCCATCACCAGTTTTACCCAGTCGGTCCCCGGAAGCCCCCCGGGCGCACGACCTGTCCGCAAGATTTCGTTACTGCGACAATCTGTATGGGAGGATGAGAACCGTGAAGCAAAAATCACGGGCATCTGCCGACTTTTTAGGCGTTCTGACGATTCCACGAAAGGTTGTCGGGCTGTGTTGCTTCTGGAGCACATTATTTGCATTGCAAAGTGCACAGGGCCGCCCGGATTAATACGGGCGGCAGCGGTGCAGTGGTGCCCGCGCCACGAATCAGGCTGACGCGGGAAACGGCAGCCGCCCAAGACCATTGTGACGATGCAAAAAGGCCGCAGCGTCACCGCCGCGGCCTTCCTGTTGTCGATCAGGGTCGTTGGATCGAACCTGACTGTGGGCCTAACCTTGCCCCTCAGCCGGGGTCGGTTCCGCAGAAGACGAAGGCATCGCCCAGCTCGTCTCGGCGGCGGGCTCGGGAGCCGGAGCGGCCGCCGGCGCTGACGGCTTCGGCGCGGGAGCTGCCTTCGCCTTCTTCGGTGCCGCCTTCTTGGCAGCCTTCTTAGGTGCGGCCTTTTTGGGCGCAGCCTTCTTGGCTGACTTCTTTACAGCCTTCTTGGCGGCCTTCTTCGGGGCGGCCTTCTTGGCCGATTTCTTCGCTGACTTCTTGGCAGACTTCTTCGCAGATTTCTTGGCTGCCTTCTTCGCGGTCTTCTTCGCCGCTACGACCTTCTTGGCCTTTTTGGCCTTCTTGCTTTTTTTCTTCTTCGCTTTCGCCATCGTGGTCCTCCTGTTGCCGCCAAACAATGGTCGATCGGGCGCCTTCAGCCGTCACCTCCGGACGAAAGCTCAGGCTTTGAAAGCTCAAACTTGCGCGTTCATTGCCGGCCGCGATCCGCCCGTAGCCCAATCGAGAAGCTCAATCGTGTGTACGACCGGAACTGACGTGCCACTGGCAATCTGCACCATGCAGCCGATATTGCCCGCGGCAATCATGTCCGGCTTGACGCTCGCGATGTTGGCGACCTTGCGATCGCGCAACCTGCCCGCAAGCTCGGGCTGGAGAATGTTGTAGGTCCCCGCCGAGCCGCAACACAAATGGCTCTCGGGCACATCTTTCACCACGAATCCATTCTTGGAAAGCAATTCTTTCGGAAGGCCCGTGATTTTCTGTCCGTGCTGCAACGAACACGCGGAGTGATAGGCGACGACGATGTTGTCCTGTCGCGCGACTTGCTCCAATTCGAGACCGGCGACGTATTCGGTGATGTCCTTGGCGAGCGCGGAGACCTTGGCAGCATCGGCCGCGAACGCTTGATCCTCGCGCAGGAGATAGCCGTAGTCCTTGATCACCGTGCCGCAGCCGGACGCCGTCACCAGGATGGCGTCGAGCCCCTCGCGGGCTGCCTCCTTCTGCCACGCCGTGACGTTGGCGCGAGCGCGCGCCAATGCATCCTGGTCGTTGCCGAGATGATGGGTCAGCGCGCCGCAGCATTGCTCGTCCCGGACCAGGACAACCTCGATGCCGTGGCGGGTGAGAAGATTGATGGCGGCCTGGTTGATGCGCGGGGCCAGCACCTGCTGGGCGCAGCCTTGCAACAGCGCGACCCGGCCGCGCTTCTTGCCGAGCGCCGCGAACACGCTGCCCGGCAGGGCGCCGGGCGCCGGCAGCCGGTTCGGGGCCAGCGCCAGCATCGCCTTGAGGCGCTCGATCAGGCCGGGCGTGGCCGATGGCCGCGGCGTCGGCAGGAATACGGCCAGCGGACGGGCGAGCCGCGCCAGCCACATGCTGATGCGGAAGCGCTGCGGATCCGGCAGCACGAAGGCGAGCACCTGGCGCAGCAGCCGCTCGGTCAGCGGCCGCTGATAGCGCTGCTCGATCCTGACCCGGGCCTGGTCGACGAGGTGCATGTAGTTCACCCCGGAGGGGCAGGTCGTCATGCAGGCGAGGCACGACAGGCAGCGGTCGACATGCTTGACCACCTCGGCCGTCGGGGTCTGGTCCTTCTCCAACATCTCCTTGATCAGGTAGATGCGGCCGCGCGGGCTATCGAGCTCGTCGCCGAGCAGCACATAGGTCGGGCAGGTTGCGGTGCAGAAGCCGCAATGGACGCAGGCGCGCAGGATCTTGTCGGCTTGCGCGATATCGGGGTCGGCGAGCTGCGCCAGTGAGAATTCGGTCTTCATTCAGCAGCGCCCCGCCTCAAGCGTCCCCGGTTGAGAATGGTCTTCGGATCGAAGCTGGCGCGCACCCGCTCACTCAACGCGGCAACACCTGGCGCTTGCGGATGGAACACGTCGACACCGCGCCTGACATCCTCGGCCGCCCGGATCAGCGTGGCGTGTCCGCCAAAGGCATCCGCGCGCTGACGCACGGCCGACGCATGGGCATCGCCCTTCGGCGGCAGCGCCGCCCAGATCAGCCCGCCGCCCCAATCGTAGATCACGTCGCCGCCGGTCTCGCGCGCTAATTGGGTCCCGAGCGCCGCGCCTGAGGCGGGCGGGCAGACGATCCGCCACACCGGCCAGGCGCCAAGCGCGCCGCCTGCCGCGAACGGCAGCACGTCGCGGATGGTGGCCCACAACGCGGACGATGCGGCATCCTCGATCAGGGTCGCGGTTCCGAACGGCGCCAGCAATTCGCGCAGCGAGCCGGCGCGGTGGGTGGCAGAGGCGGTGATGCCCTCGAGCCGCAGCACCGTCAGTGCCTCGCTTTGGCCTGCGACGTCGCCAAGTCCCTCGGTCTTCGCCCGGAACGCCGATTTCGGCAGGTGGGCGGCACCGGAGACGTCGAAGGGCGAGCCGAGCGCCGCGGTCATCGCCTTGTTGGCGACGGCATCGTCCAGCCCGCGCAGCAGCAGCGTCCGTTCGGCCTCGGGCTTGGGCATCACCTTGAGCGTGACTTCGGTCATGACAGACAGCGTGCCCCAGGAGCCCGCCAGCAGCTTGCACAGGTCGTAGCCGGTGACGTTCTTCACCACCTTGCCGCCGGTCTTGAAGCTGTCGCCGAAGCCGGAGACGGCGTGCGCGCCCAGGAGATGATCGCGCGCTCCGCCCGCCTTGATGCGCCGCGGGCCGGCGAGCCCCGCCGCGATCATGCCGCCGATGGTGCCCGATGCGGGCGTGCCGAGCAGCGGCGCAGTGTCCATCGGCTCGAAGGCGAATTGCTGGTTCTTGGCATCGATCAGCGCCAGCACGTCGCCCAGCGGCGCGCCGGCCTGGAGCGTGACGATCAATTCGTTCGGCTCATAGGAGATGACGGCATTGAGCGCGGAGACGTCGAGCACGGCGTTGGTCGCCATCGCATGGCCGATGCCGCGCTTGGAGCCATGACCGATGATCTCGAGCGGCTGCTCGTTGGCAATCGCCGCGCGCACCACCTCTTCGACGTCTTTGGCGTCTCTGACCTTGAGCGTATCCACGGGAAAAGGCGGTAGCGAAATTCGGCACTAAAATCAAATGCGGCGTGTCGGCAGGCGCCCATTGCCGTCGCGATTGAGCCGGGGCGCGATGCTGACGTCGACACTTCGATCCGCGGCGAACCATAACCGGCAGGCCATCGCTACAAGTCAGTTCTCGCGGTCGAGATCAACCGATGGAGACACACATCATGAACCACTATGCCACGCAAAAATCCCTCAGTGACGCAGTCGACGGCGGCGGGCTGCTTGTCGTCGCACAATGGGAGGCAAAGGCCGGCGAGGCCGACAAGGTCGCCGCGATCCTCGACCGCTTCCTGCCGGAGGCGCAGCGCGAAGACGGCGTCAAGCTGTTCCTGATCTCGCGGGCGAAGGACAATCCGGCCCAGTTCCTGTTCTACGAACTGTTCCGCGACGAGGCAGCCTTCAAGGCGCATCAGGAGAGCGCACACTTCAAGACCTACATCGCTGGCGAAGCGCTGCCACTGCTGGCCAAGCGTGAGCGGGCGCAGTACGGCCTGTTGTAACATCTCCCGGAGGGAAGCGCTCGCGTCGTGAGCCCTTCCCTCCCAATCAGTCCTAGAACCGCGGGATGTCCGGGAATGCCAGCTTGCCCGCGTGCACATGCATGCGGCCGAGCTCGGCGCAGCGGTGCAGGGTCGGGAACACCTTTCCGGGATTGAGCAGGCCCTGCGCGTCGAAGGCGCATTTCAACCGTTGCTGCTGGTTGAGGTCGATCTCGGTGAACATGTCGCCCATGAGATCGCGCTTCTCGATGCCGACGCCGTGCTCGCCGGTGAGCACGCCGCCGAACTCGACACAGGCGCGCAGGATGTCGGCGCCGAAGGCTTCGGCGCGCTCGATCTCGCCGGGCTTGTTGGCATCATAGAGGATCAGCGGGTGCAGATTGCCGTCGCCGGCGTGGAACACGTTGGCGCAACCGAGCTGGTATTTTTCCGAAAGCTCGCGGATGCGGGCGAGCGCCTTCGGCAAGGCACCGCGCGGGATCGTGCCGTCCATGCAGAGATAGTCGGGCGAGATGCGGCCGACGGCCGGGAATGCGGCCTTGCGGCCGGCCCAGAACAGATTGCGCTCGGCTTCCGAGGTCGAGATCTGACAGGTGGTCGAGCCGCAAGCGTTCGCAATGGTCTCGACGCGCGTGATCAGCTCGTCGACCTCGATCTTGGGACCGTCGAGCTCGATGATGAGCAGCGCCTCGACGTCGAGCGGATAGCCGGCATGGACGAAGGCCTCCGCGGCGTGGATCGCCGGCTTGTCCATCATCTCCATGCCGCCGGGAATGATGCCGGCGCCGATGATGCGCGCCACGCATTCGCCGGCCGCCTCGACCTGCGCAAACCCAACCATCAACGCGCGCGCCGTCTCCGGCTTCTGCAGGATGCGCACCGTGATCTCGGTGATGACACCGAGCAGGCCTTCGGAGCCGGTGATGACGCCCATCAGGTCATAGCCGGAATTCTCCGCCGATTTGCCGCCGATGCGCAGCATCTCGCCGCTCATCAGCACGATCTCGCAACCCAGCACGTTGTTGGTGGTCATGCCGTATTTGAGACAATGCACGCCGCCGGAGTTCTCCGCGACATTGCCGCCGATCGAGCAGGCGATCTGCGAGGACGGGTCGGGCGCGTAGTAGAAGCCGGCATGCGCGACCGCCTGGCTGATCGCGAGATTGGTGACGCCGGGCTCGGTGACGACGACGCGGTTGTCGAAATCGATCTCGCGGATGCGCTTGAACTTGCCGAGCCCCAGCAGCACGCCGTCCTCGAGCGGCAGCGCGCCGCCCGACAGCGACGTGCCGGAGCCGCGCGGCACCACCTTGATACCCTGCCCGGCACAATATTTCAGGACGAGCGAGACCTGCTCGGTCGTATCGGGCAGCACCACGACCATCGGCGGCTGCCGATAGGCCGTCAGCCCGTCGGATTCGTAGGCCCGCATCTCGGCGGGCGTATCGATCACGCCCTCGCCGGGCACGATTGCGCGCAATGCAGCCACGATCTCAGCGCGGCGCGCGAGCACCGCCTGGTCGCTTGCAGGCATCATGATGGCCATAACACGTCCTTCACGGCATTATCCTTCCGGCTCGCGCCGCACAATCGAATTGTCGCGGCAAATCAACCACGTCCGCGGTGGTTTGGGTAGGCCATCCGAAAGTCGGAGCGGCGATCTGCGGCGAGTTCGCTCTGGGACAAGTAGGAAGGCATGAAACCTGTCATGGATTGGTCGCTTGTCCAAGTCGAGCAGGCCTGCCAAAACGGGCAGGTCCTGACATTGCCGACCAGGCAGGCGACTGACCAGACCCACCAGGGAAGAGACGAAGAGCACCCGATGACAAAACTGATTATTGGCGCACTGACGATCCTCACCGCGATTGCCACCGCACCCGCCGCGATGGCGCAGGATGCCGCGGCCGGCAAGACATCGTTCAACAAATGCCTGGCCTGCCACGCGATCGGCGAAGGCGCCAAGAACAAGGTCGGCCCCGAGCTCAACGGCCTCAACGGCCGCAAATCGGGCACCGCGGAGGGCTACAGCTATTCGGACGCGAACAAGAATTCCGGCATCACCTGGGACGAGGCGACGTTCAAGGAATACATCAAGGACCCCAAGGCCAAGATCCCCGGCACCAAGATGGCGTTCGCCGGCATCAAGAACGAGACCGAGATCAACAATCTCTGGACCTACGTCTCGCAGTTCGACAAGGACGGGAAAATCAAGCAGTAAGCGCCCAAACGGCGGCCGCTACAGCTTCGGTTCTGATCAACTCGGAACCGACGCTGTAGCTGTTTTGTTTTGACGCGTTGTCTTCACGCGAACCGGCATCCGCTTCGTTCGAAAACGCTCTAATCGGCGACCGCCTGCGCCGGGACGATTTGACCGATCATCGTCTCGATCTCCGTCTTCACGAGATCCGGCACCGCGTTCTGCACCATGTGGCCGAGATCGGGCAGCACGATCAGCTTTGCATTCGGCACGGTCGCGGCGAACGGGCGCGCGTGGATGTCGGTCTTCACGGTCTTGTCGGGCTCGCCGGCGATGATCGTGACCGGCGCTTTGATCTCGCCATAGCGCGCAGCCTGCGCAATCACCGCTTCCTTCAGCGTCACAAGATCATAGGCATTGGCGATGAACTCGCGCGGACGCAGCAGCAGCGGCGTCGCCGAATCCCGCACGAAACCATCCGGCATGATTTGTGGCAGGAAGACGCTCCGTGCGCCGGCCTCGGCGACGAAATAACCCAGCGGCAGCGTGATGGTATAGGCGAGCAGCGGGCCGATCACGGGCGTTGCGATGATCTCGTTGTAACGGCCGACGCCGCCGCGCCAGGGATGGGTGACCGGCGCCAGCATGACGAGACCGGCGACGCGGCTCGCGTGATCGAGCGCAATCCGCGCCCCGAGCGCGCCGCTCCAGGAATGCACCACGAACACCGCGCGTTCGATCCCGAGCTTGCCCAGCGCCTCGTCGATCATCCGCGCCTGGATCTGCGGCGTCGAATCCTGCCGTCGTGCACGCGTGCTCCAGCCATGGCCGGGACGATCGATCAGGATGACGCGATGATCCCCGGCGAGGAGATCGCCGAGCGGGCGCCGCATCGCTTCGAGATTGGAGCTCGCACCGTGCAGCATCACGATCGGCACGCCCGCATCGCGCGGGCCGATATCGACGACGTGAAGCACGGCACCGTCGACCTCGACCATCCGGCCCTGGGGCGGAAAGGCGCGTTGCAGGGCCACAATTCCGGCCTGCGTGACCAGCGCCAGCAGCACCAGCGCCGTCACGACTGTCATCACGATCATGGAGAGGGTCCGGGAAATCCAGGGCACATCGCAGCTACGGGTTCGGCAGGCGGCAGTTTCGCCCCGCGAGCTCCCGCATTTCCACCGGAAATGGCGGGGCTGTGGATATGTGCATATTTGCCGAGTCAAAAACATCAATGAAATCAATATTATTATCCGAAGACCCGCAAGCCTCGGACCAGCTTCATGCGGTCGTCATCGCGGCTTCCTTATAATCGCCACGGTCGGTTCCGCCTCTTAGACGCGGGTGGGCGCCGATCCTGCTCGCAACCTCAGGGGTGCGGGAAAGGCCGGCAGGATTTGTCCTGATTTGAACCGGAGAATTTCGATGAGCTTCAGATCCAAAGACACTGCGATCGACGAGATCGTGGCGAGCTGCAACGGTGACCTGCGCGGCGCCGTGCGCGCGCTGCTGCTGATCAACGAGCATCTCGAGACGGAACTTGCGAAGGCTTACGCAGCCGCCGCCGATCGCGGCCTCGCTGAGCGCGGCGGCAGCGCCCTGCACTAACTTGCGGACGCCGATCTAGTTCGTGCCGTCCTCGGCCTTTTCCTCATCGGGGGTCGGTGCGGGGCAGGCGCGGATCGTCGAGCGGGCAAGCCTGGCGTCGGCCTTGGATTTGTAGGGGCCGTCACCGAACCAGATGTCGCCGATGATCACGGGATTGCTGGTCACGATGTTGCATTTGCCGGTGGCGCGGTTGCCGACCACCCAGAACAGTCCGTCGGCGAGACTTGCCGTCCCCGACGCGAGCAGCAGGATCCCTGCAAAGATCAGACGCTTCATGGCTTTCGCTCCTGCCATGCAGGTAGGCCTGTGGCGGCGCCGGCAATAGCCCTCAAGATGCCGCGCTTCCGATCTTGGTTAATCCGAAGGCGCCGCATTCGCTCGGGAAAAGATCGAGTTCTAGGCTAAATATCGCGGCCTTCGACCTTTTCGGTCAGCGACTTGACCTGGTCGGGAATCTTGTCGAGGTGCGGATTGACGGCGAGCGCCTTGCGATAGGCGTCGAGCGCGCGCTTCTCGTCGCCGACCTCCTGCATAATCATGCCGAGGCCTGCGAGCGCGCCGAAATGGCGGGGCTCGCGGATCAGCACCTCGCGGATGTCGGCAAGCGAGCGGGCGTAGTCATTCTGCATGTAGTAGAGCGTGGCGCGCCGGTTCCAGGCCTCGATGTAGTCGGGCCTGAGCTTGATGACCGAATCCAGCAGCTTGATCGCGATGTCGACCTTCTGCGCGTCGACCGCGGTCTTGGCCCGCGCCATCAACAGCGACGCGGTGTCGCTCGGGGTCTGGATCCAGATCGCCCAGATCCGCGCCTCGACATGCTTGGCGCTGGCCTCGTCGGGCGCAGCCTTCAGCGCGCCGAACAGGAAATCGAGATTCTTGCTGCGGTCGACCTTGGGCAGCTTGGCCGGCGCTTCGGGGAGCTTCTTCTGCTCCTTGCCGGGAGGGGCCGGCAGAACTTTCTGAGCCAGGGCTGGCGTCAAGCCGGCGGCACCCAGCACGAGGGCCAGACACAAGGTGCGTGCGAACGGGAATCTCACTGCCATGGTGAAAGTCTAAACGCGCAAAGCCGCCCTTGCAAAGCAAAGGCGGCGTCAAACTCGTGTGACCGTGGTATTGCGGGAGCGCGTGAGGCGTCCGGCAGGGCGAAAGATCAGCCCTGGCGAGCCTTGAAGCGGCGCTGCACCTTGTTGATCACATAGACCCGGCCCTTGCGGCGGACCAGGCGGTTGGCGCGATGGCGACCGCGCAGCGACTTCAACGAGTTACGGACCTTCATGGCAGAATCCTGAACGTTCGAAAGGCCGTGTTCGGCACTACCGTTTCGGCACGCGCGAATGTGGCAAAATGAGATTTTTCCCGCTGGCGGACCGACCGCCCGGGACGGGGCGGTTCTTAAGGCATGGCAGGAGGTCATGTCAATGTTAACTGCCCGGTTCCCACCCAGCAAATTCGCGAAAACAACCCCATGCACAGTAGAAACGGCCGGATCGGCCCGATCTGTCCCTTCGCGGCCAAGCCCCGCAAAGACTTTTGCGGGCTGCGGTTTCGGCGCCAGCGACGCTTGCCAAATTCGTTATATCATATAATCAATTTGGCAACCCGTCGGGAGGAAACCAATGCCGAAGCTGAAGCTGCCGAACATCGACGACGTCGTCGCCATCGACATCCATACCCATGCCGAGGAGCCCTGCGGGTGCCACGCGGACGATGGCTATGACGATTTCCAGGCGCAGATGGCGGAATATTTCAAGTCGCCGAACAAGCATCCGCCGACGGTGCCGGAGACCGCTGCCTACTACCGCTCCAAGAACATCGCCGCGGTGATCTTCCCGGTCGACGCCGAACGCGAGACCGGCTTCCGCCGCTACAACAATTACGAGATGCTGGAGGTCGCCTCCGACCATCTCGACGTCCTCATCCCGTTCGTCTCGATCGACCCGCACAAGGGCAAGCTCGGCGTGCGCGAGGCGCGCAAGCTGATCGAGGAATACGGCGTGCGCGGCTTCAAATTCCACCCGACCATGCAGGGCTTCTACGCCAACGACCGCATGGCCTATCCGCTCTACGAAGAGATCAACAATGGCGGCGCGATCGCGCTGTTCCACACCGGCCAGACCGGCGTCGGCTCGGGCATGCCGGGCGGCATGGGGATGCGGCTGAAATATTCCAACCCGATGTACATGGACGACGTCGCGGCCGATTTCCCCGACCTCAAGATCATCCTCGCGCACCCCTCCTTCCCCTGGCAGGAAGAGGCGCTGTCGGTCGCGACCCACAAGCCGAACGTTTACATCGATCTCTCGGGCTGGTCGCCAAAGTATTTCCCGCCGATCCTGGTGCGCTACATCAACTCGATCCTGCAGGACAAGATGCTGTTCGGCTCGGACTGGCCGGTGATCACACCGGACCGTTGGCTGTCGGACTTCGCCAAGATCGACATCCGCGACGAGATCCGGCCGAAGGTCTTGAAGGCCAACGCGCGGAAGATTCTGGGGATCTAGGCTACGCATCGAGGGCTTCGATCGAATGACCGAAGCCCTCGCGCTCACGCGGTCGAGTCTCAGACCTGCGCCAAGCCACCGTCGACGAAGACCTCGCCGCCGGTCATGAAGCTGCTGTCTGACGACGCCAGGAACGCGGCCACCGCCCCCGTCTCGCTCGGGTCGCCCACGCGCCCGATCGGCGTCATGCTTCCGAGCGCATCAAAGGCTTCCTCGCCGACGATCTCCAGCGCCAGCTCGGTCTTGGTCGGCCCCGGCGACAACACGTTGACGCGTATGCCGGTGCCGCGCAGGTCCAGCGCCCAGCTCCGTGCCAGATTGCGGATCGCGGCCTTGGTCGCGCTGTAGATGCTGAATTGCGGCGTCCCCATCACCCCCGTGCTCGAGCCGGTCAGGATGATCGACGACCCCTGCTTCATCAGCGGCAGGGCTTTCTGCACCGTGAACACCAACCCCTTCACATTGACGTCAAAGATCTGGTCGTAATGCTCGACCGTGATCTCGCCGAGCGGCGCGAACAAGCCGGTGCCGGCGTTGGCGAACAGGATGTCGAGCCCGCCGCGTTCGGCTTTCACCGTCTCGTAGAGCCGGTCGAGGTCGGACAGGTCCGTCACCGAGCCCCTGACGGCGCGCGCGGAGGACCCCAGCTTCGCAACGGCGGCGTCGAGCGGCTCCTGCCGCCGCCCGAAGAGATAGACGAACGCGCCTTCGTCGACGAACCGTTTCGCCGCTCCAAATCCGATGCCGGTTCCGCCGCCCGTCACCACTGCCGTCTTGCCTTGTAGTCTGCCCATGATGTGCTCCTTCATTAGGGTTGCACTGAGCTGGCGGCGTACCCACCTATCGACAAGTATGCACCTTTTGGTAAGTGCCCAAAAATGTCGACAGATCATTCGGACCCGACCACCTCGCCGGCGCGGACGTCAGCAACGGTCCAGAGCTGCACGCCGACCCTGCCCGGCTTCACCTGCGGCCTGGACGCGACCTTGCGAGTCGTCTCCGGCAAGTGGAAGCCGCTGATCCTGTACTTCGTCGCTCAGGACGGCCCGACCCGCTATGGCGAACTTCGGCGCGCCATACGCGACGTCAGCGACAAGGTGCTGATCCAGCAGCTTAAGGAGCTGGAGGCCGACGGCCTCGTGAAGCGGACCGACTACAAGGAGGTGCCGCCTCGGGTGGACTACAGCCTCACCCCCTTGGGCCACAGCCTGGCGCAGGCCCTCGTGCCGCTTTGCTCGTGGGGCACGGAGCATATGGCGGAGGTCAGCCGGGTCTTCGCCGAGCGCGAGGCCTGGAATGCAAAAGGACGATAAGCTGACCGTTCAGGTATAGTCCGCGCGCCTGCAACGATCCAAGAAAACGATCGAAGAAAACAAATCCAAGGAAACGATCAAGGAAACCGTTCAATGAGCATCAAAGCCGTCGTCTTCGACGCCTACGGAACGCTCTACGACATCCAGTCGGTCGCAGAGATCACCGAGGATGCGTTTCCGGGCTATGGCGAGATCATCACGCAGGTCTGGCGCATCAAGCAGCTCGAATACAGCTGGTTGCGCTCGCTGATGCGGCGCTACCAGGATTTCGCCGCCGTGACGCGCGACTCGCTCGGCTATACGCTGCGCATGCTCGGCCTCGCCTATGACAGCGAGGCGTTCGAGCGCGTGATCGAGAAATACCTGCATCTCGATCTCTATCCGGATGCGACGACTGCGCTCGCGGCGTTGAAGCCGCGAAAACTCGCCATCCTCTCCAATGGCAGTCCGGACATGCTGAACGCGCTGGTGCGCAATTCCGGTCTCGACCGCGTGCTCGACGCCACGCTCAGCGTCGATGCGAAGAAGATCTTCAAGCCGAGCCCGGAAGCCTATGAGCTGATCGGCGCGGCGCTCGACACTACGCCTGACGAGGTGCTGTTCGTCTCCTCCAATCCCTGGGACGCTGTCGGCGCAAAATCGTTCGGCCTGAACGTCGCCTGGATCGAGCGGGTGACACCGGAAGCGATGGCGCTGGCTTGCGTCGAGAACGAACTCGTGGCACCGCTCACCATGTTCAAGGCGATCCGCACCCAGATGGACGAGCTTGGCTTCGCGCCGGACCACCGCGTCCGCGCGCTCTCCGAGCTGCCCGGGATTGCCTAGAGATCATTGCCCGCCCGTGAGAAGTGAATGAGCCTGGAATCCGTTCGCGCCTTCTTCGCCGAGAATGCCCCCGACATCTCCGTCATCGAATCCCCGATCAGCTCGGCCACCGTGCCGCTGGCCGCCGAAGCCTATGGCGTCGAGCCCGGAATGATTGCCAAGACGCTGAGCTTGCGCGTCGGCGAACGCGTGATCCTGATCGTCGCCGCCGGCACCTCGCGGATGGACAACAAGAAGGTGAAGGCTGCATTCGGCGGCAAGCCGAAGATGCTGGGGCTGGAAGAAGTCGCCGACATCACCGGCCACGAGGTCGGCGGCGTCTGCCCGTTCGGGCTGAAATCACCGCTGCCGATCTACTGCGATATGTCGCTGAAAGCGTTCGACGTGGTGGTGCCGGCCGCGGGGTCGACCCACAGCGCCGTGCGCATCACGCCGGAGCGGATGGCCGAGCTGACCGGCGCCGAGTGGGTCGATGTCTGCGAGGTCAGGCCGTAAAGCGGCGCCGAGTACGATGCCTGATGCATTTACCGATCAGGCAGGCTAGCATGGCGAGGATGACCGACGACAAGGTGAAACGACGACTGACCACCGTGCTGTGCGCTGACGTGTACGGCTATTCGCGTCTCATGGAAGCCGACGAGACCGGAACGTTGGAGACGCTCCGCCGCTATCGCACAGCCATTGCGCGATTGGTCGAGCGCCATGACGGCCGCATCGTGAATACCTGGGGCGATGCCGTGATCGCCGAGTTCGCCAGCGTCGTCGAGGCCGTGCAATGCGCGGTCGAGATTCAGCAGGAAATCTCCAGTCAGGATTCGGACCCGCCTCAAGCGAGCCCGATGCGCTTTCGCATCGGCATCAACCTCGGCGACGTGATGGTGGACGGCTCCGACATCTATGGCGACGGGGTCAATATCGCGTCGCGTCTGCAAGAGCTCGCCGAGCCCGGCGGCGTCGTGATCTCGAGCTCCGTCTACGATCAGGTGCACAACAAATTATCCGTTGGCTTCGACTGTCTCGGCCAACAACCCATGAAGAACATCGCGCCCCAGACCAGTTATCGGGTGACCTTGGGCGGCCGAACCGCCGGGCGAGGGAGCGTCCCGAGCGCGGAAAGCCCAACTTTCCCGGAGAAAAGACGTGCTCCGCGGATCAGCGACAGGCACGCGCCATCCTCGTGGACGCATGTCGTCTCGGATTCGCTGGCGAAGCTGCCCCGCCCCATTGCAGCGGCCCTCACGGTGTCGGCCTTTTTGATTCTGATTAATGTTTTCAGCGGCATGCACAGGATCTGGTTTCACTGGCCGGTCGCAGCCATTCTCTTCGGCGCGCTGTTGCGGACAGCGCTTCGACAGCGACCTGAGTCGAACAGCAAGGGAGAGCGCTGAACGAAGCGATACGATCGCATCATTGCGCCGACCACTTTTCCGGATCGTGTCTAGGTAGCGCTAATCGTCATCATCGTAAGGCTGCGGCTGGGCCGCGGGAGGCGGCGCGTTATAATAGCGCGGCGGCGGCGCGGCGCGACCACGCGGAGCCTGCTGCGGCGGCATCTGGTTGTTGGATTGGAACACGGCGCGGCAGCCGCTCGAGAGCTGTGGCGTATTCTCTCGCAAGCAAGCCGTGATGCGGCTCACGTCCGGAATCTGGTCGCTGCAGAGACGCCAGACATCCGGCGTGCAGGCCATCTGCTGTTCCATGGTTCCGCGATACTCTTCGGCGGACGCGGCGCCCTGCGCGACGATGCCGCCAATCGCAAGCGCCACACCCAGCGCAATCCGCTCTGTTCGCATGTCTCGATCCTTCTCGAATCCCACGAATTCTCATCAATCAATGAGGCGGGAGCCGGTTCTGGACCAACAACAAAATGTGAAAGCGCCGCGGGAACCTACTCTACCTTGCCGATCTTCTTCACCGCGGCGATCAGCCGCGTGCTGTCGGTCGCGACGAATTGCGCGAAGGCCGGCGCATCCTGATAGGCGACGAGACTGCCCGAGGTGTCGAAGGCCTTGAGCACGTCGGGACTCGTCATCACCTGCGCCATGGCTTCGCGCAGGCGGGTCGCGATCGGTGCCGGCAGCGAGCTCTGCGCGAACAGGCCGGCCCAGATGTACATCTCGACATCCTTGTAGCCGAGCTCCTGGAAGGTCGGCACGTCAGGGAAGCTCGCGATGCGCTGCGCGCCGCAATTGCCGAGCACGCGCAGCTTGCCGTCCTCGACCTGCGGCTTCAGCGTGCCGGGCGCGGCTGCAATCGCCTGCACGGTGCCGCTGAGCAGCGCGGTCAGCGCGGGACCAGCGCCACGGAACGGCACGTGCAGCAATTTGATGTCGGCGCTGCTCGCGAACATCTCCATCGCCACATGCAACGTGCCGTAAGGACCTGACGAGCCGTATGTGATCTGGCCCGGGCGCTTCTTCGCGTCGGCGACGAACTCCTGTGCCGTCTTCCATGGCGCCGAGGCCGGCACCGCGAGCAGCGTGGGGTCGGCAAGCACGCGCGCGATCGGCATGAACTGCGAGACCTCATAGGCGACGGGACGGTCGAACAGACGGTCGGCTTCAGGCAGCACCGCTAGCGAGGACAGCGTCATCAGCAACGTATAACCATCGGGCTCGGCGCGCGCCGCCGCGGCATTGCCGACCGATCCGCCGCCGCCACCAGCGCGGTTGTCGACAATGACGGGTTTGCCCAGGATTCGCTCCAGCGCCTGTGCGACGGGACGCGCGGCGAGATCAGCCTGGCCGCCGGCAGGAAACGGCACGATCAGCGTGATGTTGCGGGCAGGATAGGTTTGCGCGAAGGCTTCGTCGGGTAACGCTGCGCGCAACAATGGCAGTGCGGCAACGGCGCGCAGAACATCGCGTCGATCCATGGCAGGTCCCTCCCCGATTTTTTCTTGTTTCGAGGCCAGCCTAACGCGGCGGTCGGCAAGAACAAGACGTTTACGAAGCGTTAGCCATGTTCAGCCCGGTCCGGAACGCATGCCTCGGCCCTCCGTTGCCCTTGCGGGGACTGTGCCGTGGGAGTGCGTTATGGGAAAACTCGCGACCATCGACGTCGCCCTGGACGAGATGCTGGTAAATCTCGCCACGATCGTGCTGCGTCTGTCAAAGCCCGAGATGACGCGAACGCCGGAAGCCCGCCACGCGCTGGCGCAATCCGTCCATCAATACGGCGTGTGCGCGGCGCGATCGACCGACCCGCGCGTGCATGAATTGAAGTCGCAGCTCGAAGAGACGCTGAGGCCGAGCTTGCGCGTTGTCGTGCGCAATGGCGTGAAGGTGTCGTAGTTCAAAGACGTGGGCACGCAGCGCTTTGCCCACCTTACGATAGTTTGCTCGGACGATAGACTAGCGAGATGCCGTAGGGTGGGCAAAGGCGCGCTCTTCGCGCGCCGTGCCCACCAAGAGAGTCACGACACCTTCGCACCTTTCTTCGGCCGCCGCTTGCAGGTGCCCGGCAGCTTCGCCGCGAGAAAGTCGCCGAGCGCCTCGACGCGCGCGGGGCGCGGGCCGCCGGGCGGGGTCACCAGATGAACGGCGCCTTCGGCCTGCTTCCAGTCCTTCAGGATCACTTCGACCTCACCCGATGAAATCGCCTCGCCGACGATGAATTCGGGCAGCTCGGCGATGCCGAGGCCCGCGATGAGCGCCGGCATCACCGCTTCACCATTGTTGACGCGAAGCTGCCCGCCCGGGCGCACGCTGGCCTGCTCGCCGGCCGAATTGGTGTAGTGCCAGACATTGGGTGTGGAGAGATAGGCGTAACTAAAGCATTTGTGCTCGGCCAGATGCATCGGATGCGTCGGCCGGCCGTGCTTTTTGAGATAGGACGGCGCGGCGACCGTGAAGCGCGGCATGGTGAACAGCCGTCGTGCGATCAGCGACGAGTCCGGCAGCCGCGCGATCCGCACCGCCATGTCAAAGCCCTCGCCGATCAGGTCGATGGTCGCATCGCTCAAGTGAAGATCGACCGAGACTTCCGGATAGGTCTCGAAGAACTCCGGCAACAGCGGCGCCACCGCCTTGATCCCGAATGTCATGGGCACCGCGAGCCGCACCAGGCCGCGCGGCGCCACCGACTGCGCCAGCGCCTCGTTCTCCGCGGCCTCACCGTCGGCGAGCAGGCGCGTGGCGCGCTCGGCGAGCTTGTGCCCGGCATCGGTCAGCGCGAGGCGGCGCGAGGTGCGGTTGAACAGCCGGGCGCCGAGCCGCTCCTCCAGGCGCGTCACCGCCTTGGACACCGTCGCCTTCGACGTCGCGAGTTCGCTCGCGGCCCCGGCAAACGACCGTAATTCCACGACTTTTGCGAAAATCGCGAGCGCCTCGAAATCCGGGAGTTTTGCCATGGAGCCGGTCCAATCGGGTATTTATGGAAACAATGCGTTTCAACAGTTTCTATTTCTATACCACGGGCGGAGGCATATCCAAGGGGTCATCAGACATTCAGGAATGGAGAAATCCAAATGACCAGGAAGCTCTCAGGCAAGGTTGCCCTCGTCACCGGCGGCTCGCGCGGCATCGGCGCGACCTCGGCCCGCGCTCTCGCCGAAGAAGGCGCGGATGTCGCCATCAGCTACGTCGCCTCGCCCGAAAAGGCGGAAGCCGTCGTCACCGAATTGAAGGCCAGGGGCGTCAAGGCCCGCGCCTTCCGAGCGGACCAGGCTTCGGCCAAGGATGTGACGCAGCTCGTCAACGACGTGGCGAAGGAGTTCGGCCATCTCGACATCCTCGTCAACAACGCCGGCGTCGCGGCCGGCGGCGCGATCGACAATGCCAATGCCGACACCGAAGCGCTGGCCCGGCAAGATTCGATCAACGTGCATGGCGTGATCGCGGCGATCCGCGCCGCCTCGCAATTGATGGGTGAAGGCGGCCGCATCGTCACCGTCGGCTCGATGCTGGCTGACCGGGCCTCCTTCCCCGGCCTTGCGGACTACGTCGCCACCAAGGCGGCGGTGGTCGGCTACACCAAGGGCGCGGCTCGCGACCTCGGACCGCGCGGCATCACCGTGAACGTGGTGCAGCCCGGCTCGATCGACACCGACATGAACCCGAAGGACGGCGGCGAGTTCGCCGAGACCCAGCGCAAGCAGCACGCGCTGCAGCGCTTCGGCCGCCCGGAGGAAGTCGCAGCGGGCGTCGTATTCCTCGCGAGCCCGGAAGCCTCCTTCGTCACCGGCACGGTGCTCAATGTCGACGGCGGGTTCGGCGCCTGATCAAGGCGCCGTCCGCTCAAACAAGGAATTACGCAGATGATCGAACTCAGACCTTTCGCAAAGCTCGGCGGCGCCGATCACGGCTGGCTCAAGGCCAGGCATCATTTCTCGTTCGCCAGCCACTATGACCCCAACAACATGGGTCATGGCGCCTTGCGGGTGTGGAACGACGACGAGATCGCGCCGAACACCGGCTTTCCCGCCCATCCCCACGCCAACATGGAAATCATCACCTATGTGCGCGAGGGCGCGATCACCCATCAGGACAGCCTCGGCAACGAGGGCCGAACTGAAGCGGGCGACGTGCAGGTGATGAGCGCCGGCAGCGGCATCCGCCACTCCGAGTACAACCTGGAGCCGACGCAGACCCGGATCTTTCAGATCTGGATCGAGCCGACGACGCGCGGGGGACAGCCGACGTGGGGCTCGAAACCGTTTCCGAAATCGGACCGCTCCGGCAGGCTCGTCACCATCGCGAGCGGGATCGAAGGCGACGCGGATGCACTGCCGATCCGTGCCGATGCGCGGGTGCTCGCCACCACGTTGAAAGCCGGTGAGAGCGCGGAGTACGCGCCACAGAAGTCGCGGCACCTCTACCTCGTGCCGGCGGCGGGTTCAGTCGAGGTCAATGGCGTGCGCATCAATGCCCGCGACGGCGCCGCGATCCGCGACGAGGACAGGCTGACAATCACGGCGCTGGAAGACTCCGAGCTCGTGCTCGTCGACGCGGCGTAAGCGCCGGTCACACAGAACAACCCAACTCACCCCTCAACGGAGACCACCATGACCAAAGTTCTCGTCCTCTATTATTCCGCCTATGGCCACATCGAAGCGATGGCCAATGCCGTTGCCGAAGGCGCGCGCGAAGCCGGCGCCACCGTCGACATCAAGCGCGTGCCCGAGCTGGTGCCGGCCGAGGTCGCAAAAGCCTCCTACTACAAGGTCGATCAGGCCGCACCCGTCGCCAAGATCGAAGATCTCACCAATTACGACGCGATCATCGTCGGCACCGGCACCCGCTTCGGCCGCATGGCCTCGCAGATGGCGAACTTCCTCGACCAGGCCGGCGGGCTCTGGGCCAAGGGCGCGCTGCACGGCAAGGTCGGCGGTGCCTTCACCGCGACCGCGACCCAGCATGGCGGCCAGGAGACGACGCTGTTCTCGATCATCACCAACCTCTTGCATTTCGGCATGGTCGTGGTCGGCATGAATTACGGCTTTGCCGGCCAGATGAAGCTCGACGAGGTCACCGGCGGCGCGCCCTACGGCGCCACCACGATCACCGGCGGCGACGGCAGCCGCCAACCCAGCGCCAACGAGCTCGCCGGCGCACGTTATCAGGGACGCCAGATCGCGGAGACCGCGAGAAAGCTACATGGCTAAGCTGCACGGTTAAGCCCCACCATTAAGCTTGACGATCGACGGCATGGCTGATGCGAGGTGGGCGGCATTCTCATTCGGGAATGCCGCCCCATTTGACGATCATGGCTTTTGAAATCTTCCTGATTGCGCAGATGATCCGCAAGCCCGCGCAAGCGCTGGCGCGGCGCTGGTATTGCCGCAGCCTCGTCCGCGCCTCGCGCGGCCGGCTGCGCTGCACCGGATGTCCGAGCTCGTAAGAGCCGCGCTAGGTCTGCGTAAGGTCGGCGTGCGGTCTGATCGGATCGGTCTGGACCGGTGCCGGCGCCGTCGAAAGCCACCAGCCCTCACCGGCAAACCAACAGGTCTCGTCCGGAGCGCCCGCTCTGCGCAGCGACTGCACGCTCTCCCATCCTTTTGCGAACGCGTCGGCCAGTCGCCGGGCGGCATCGGCATCCTGCAATCCCGCGCAGCCGATGAACTGGGCACGGCCCACGAATTTCGCCGGCCACATTGCGCCCTCATCCGGGCGCGTGATCATCAACATCCCGCCGAGCATGCCTTCCGGTGCCAACGGAAACATCAGCCGCCCGCGGGGGCGCAGCGCCTCGAGCCATTCGGCGGCCGGCTGCGCCGCGCCCGCACAGACATAGATCACGTCCGCGCCGGGTAGATCGGACGCGATGCCCGAGCGATCCTTCAGCTCGACATGCGGGATGTCCTTCAGATTTTCGCGTGCCAGTGCCGCCAGGCGCTGGTCGATTTCATAGGCATGCACATGGCCTGAAGGTCCGGTGAGCTCGGCGAGAATGGCCGTATAATATCCGCTGCCGGCGCCGATCTGGATCACCGTCTCGCCTTCCCTCACGCCGCAGCCGCTGAGCCAATAGGCATGCGCGCCGGGCATCCCGATATTGAGGCCACGCGCCGGGTCCAGCGCCAGAAGCGTGTTCTGATAGAGGAAGGCGGCATCGTCGTCGGGCGTCACGACATAGGGATGGCCACCGACGGAGATCGACCACGGTCCGGGTCCGGCGAAGGGCTCGCGCCTGACGGTGCGAAAGGCCTGCTCGATCCGGGGATCCGTCGCCTTGGCCGCGGCGCAGATCAACTGCGCATAGAACGCGCGATATTTTGCCGAACGATCTTCCATGTCGCCTCCGTGAGGGGGCGACGTTAGCACAACGCGCGCGATGATCGGAAGCACGGCGCAATCGTGCGTTTTGTGTCGGTGCGATGACGCATCGACGACCGCTCAACTCCGCTCGGCTTTTCTCCTGACGAGGTCCCGCCCGATCGGCCGCACCGGCTCGCTCCGCAGCACCAGCGAGGTCGTGACGGCGCCAAAGCCGGCGATGCGGTCCACGATCGTCTCGAGGTCTTCCGGCGCCGGAACGAGCACTTTCAGCACGAAGCAATCATCCCCGGTCACGCGATGGACCTCGATGATGTGAGGAATCTCGGAAAACCGTTTCAGGCAGGTCTTGATGTGCTCATGCGTGGTACGCAGGCGAACCAGCGCCATCAGGCCGAGCCCGAGTGCGCGCGGATTGATCCGGGCACCATAGCCTTCGATGATCCCGGCTTCCTCCAGCCTTTTGACGCGCTCGGAGACCGCCGGCTGGGACAATCCGACGGAACGGCCGAGCTCGGACAGCGACGCGCGCGCATTGGCTTGCAACGCCTCGAGGATCTTCAGATCCTTGGCATCGATGCTCCCGAAACGATCCAACAAAATTCTCCATTCCGCCTTGAGATCATCGGCAGATGCTCGATTCCGCCGATGACTTGCCATGTCACGCAGCACCGGGACCGGCCACACTGCGCCTCCATCTCAGATATCACGGGACGATCATGCACGACATCATCACCTTGCCCGGCCTCGGCGGCTCGGGAGACAGCCATTGGCAGACGCTCTGGGAGCGCGACGATGCGCGCTTCACGCGGTTTCAGCCGGCGAGCTGGGACCGGCCCGATCTCGACGACTGGGAGCAATCGCTGGAGCGGGCAGTCAGGCGCTGCGCCAAGCCGCCTGTGCTGGTCGCACATAGCCTCGCTTGCCCGCTGGTCGCGCACTGGGCCGCTCGCTTCCCATCCGCGATCGCGGGCGCGTTTCTGGTCGCGGTGCCCGATCCCGACGGCGACAATTTTCCCGCGGAGGCCGCTACGTTCAAGCCGGTACCGGATCGCGCGTTGCGCTTCCCTTCCCTCATCATCGCCAGCACGAACGATCCCTATGGCGCCATCGAGACGACGCGACAGCGGGCGCGCGATTGGCAGTCCGGCCTGGTCGTGCTCGGCGCGCTCGGCCACATCAATGCATCGAGCGGGCTCGGCGATTGGCTACAAGGACGCGCGTTGCTCGAAGCCTTCAGTGCCGGCCTTTCGAGATGACAGCTCAGCGCATCCTGCGCAGCGCCGGAGTGGCGATGGCAGCGAGCCTCGGATAGCGGCGCAGGCCCTGCGCGGCATGGTCGCGCCATGCATAGGGCGCGCCGCGCCAGGACAGCGCGACGCTGACATCGGTCAGAGGCACCTGCTCGGCGCCGAAGCGGCGCTTGTAATCCTGGTTGCCGATGCTGAGGTCGAAACGGCGCACGCCCTCTGCATGCAGCGCCGCCATGGTGCGCTCGGTCACGAGCAGCCCCGGCGAGCAGCTCGACCATGAATCGCCGGCGTGGCTGATGCGCAGGAGAAAATAGGTCGCGCCATATCTGACGCCGAACGCGGTGGCGACGACCGCCTCGTCGCACACCAGCGCCGAGACGACAGCGTAACCGTCCGCAACGCCCTGGCGGGCGACCCCGCGATAGAACCGCGCATGCGTCTTGTCATTGAGAACGAAGCGCGAGCCGAGCTTGTGCATCCGCGCCTGCTGCTGGGCATCCATCACGTCGAGCAGCTCGTGGGCACGCGCCACATCCGTGGCGATCTCGAACCGTGCGCCGTCATGCCGGCTGAACACACGCCAGCAGCGTGGCATCTGCATGCGCTTGATCGAGGCCTGGTAGTCTCCGTAGTCGTCACCCGTCAGCACGAGATTGCCGTTGAGCGAGCTGGACCCGATCCGGCCGAGCGACACCAGCGGGTTCGGCTTGCCGCCGACATGCGCCGGCATCTTCTTCAGGCGCAGCAGATCGAAACGGTCGGGCAAGGCGCGCAAGGCGTCGACCAGCGCCTTGTTGACAGCGTCCGCGTCCAGCTCGGCATCGAGCGCCAGGATCGGCACGTTGTTGTCGGAGACGCCGAGGTCGGCGAACTCGACGATGCGGATGCCGCGCCTGACATGGCTGATCATCGGCACCACCGCGATGTCCTTGCCGGTCGCGGCATCGGAGATCACCGCGATCAGCGGCGCGAGATCGTGGAACGCCTCGTACCAGGGACCGAGCCAGTCGCCATGCTGGAACGCGGTGCGATGCCCTGCGCTCAGGCGCAATGCGACCTGCCGCCAGTCACGCACGAAATCGACCGAGATTCCCGACGTGCTGGACACTTGACCGTTGAGTTGCTCGACGCTGAGAAACGTCATCCGCGGGACATACGATTACTGAATGTTTCCAGATAGATGTTTTGCCGCAGACCACAAGAAACGTTGCCGCTTATCGTTAAGCCGATGCCACCAACGCCGCGACGGCTGCGACAAGCTGTCAGCGTTCCGGTTCCATCTGCGCGACGCATTGGAACCTGGCGAGGAAATGCAGGCCGGCGACGGCGAGAGCGAACATGAACCAGATCGGATTCTGCCGTTCGAGCAGGAAGGTTTCGGTCGTCCCATAATAAAGGCCGAACAGCCACACGGTCAGGAACAGCTTCGCCAGCGCGCTGCTGTGGCTGTGAGCCTGGGCTGACTGAAAATTGACGAGCGGTGCGAGCACGAAGACGAGGATCACCAGCATCAGCCCCGGCAGGCCGATGGTGACGGCGAGGTCGAGATAGCTGTTGTGGCTGTGCGCGGCGCTCGTCGCCCACTCGGACCCCTGGGCCGTCTGCCGTGCGGTCACGTCGTCCCAGAATGCCGCATAGCCGTGACCGATGATCGGCTTCTCGGCGACGGCGGCGAGCGCGAACTCCCATATCGCGGAACGGCCAGTGAAAGTGGGATCAAGTGGAAGCATCCGCGTCACTGACCCAAGCGCGGGGCTCAGCACGCTGCCGACCGTCAGCAGGTTCATCACGATCAGCGGCACGAAGCAGATGAGCCGCTTCAGCCACAGGCTTCGCGTCACATAGACCAGCGATGCGAGCGCGTAGATCGCAAGGCACAGCACCGAGGAGGTCTTGCCGCCGGTGAAGATCAGGAAGATGCCGGCCAGCGCTGCGATCGCCGGCCCCATCACGAACGAGCCGACGGCGCACAGGTAAATGCCGACATAGACCAGGATTGTCATCACCGGCGAGGCAACGTTCTTGTGGCCAAAGCTGCCGCGCCAGTCGCCGGCGAGCTGCGGCTCGCCAATGTCGAGCGCGGTGTGCATCGCATATTGCGGCGCGAGGAAGACGCCGAGATAGCACAGCACCAGCAGGGCCAGCGCGGCGGCGCCAAGGCAAAGATTGAAGCTGCGCTGCGTCGGCGGCAGCAGCGGCAGAAGCACGGCGAGCGACGTCACGCTGGCCGCGAGCACGAAGCGCTGGATCGAAACGCCCCGGCTCTCGGAGAAGACGATGTTGAGCAACAGCCAGCCGACGAGGCAGAGATGCAGCGGCGTCACCAGGCTCTTCAGTGCGGGCGCGTCCGTGACGGCGACGAACAGCATCGCGACCGCAGCCAGCAGGCCCCACGAGATATAGCCGAGCGCCATTCGCCCGCCGACGACGGTCGTCACATCCTCGTTGCGCAGATCGGGAAACGGATCGAGCGTGACCAATACGAGAAGCAGCGCCGCAACTGCGACGAGGCAACGCGCCGCCCGTACGGCATTCAGCCCCACAAGCCCGTCGTGCAGGACGCGGCCGAGCGATCGGGCCTCGACGTCGGTGATGTCAGTGGCGCTGCGATCCATGGCTCTGTGCAGATAGTGAAGCCGGGAAACTCGAGGTCTTAGCTCATCCCTGTTAAGCATCCGTCAACCAGCACGCCCGAGGCCTGCGGCGCCGTCCGCGGCCGCACGATGCTCCGCGCAATCTCGTAATATTGCAGCGCGCGCTGTTCCAGCGTGAGATTGTCGAGCACGAAGCCGCGCGGATCGAACCTGTCGGCGGCGCAGCCGGCCCAGAAGTCTCCCCAACCCGCCTCGAACCCCGCGATGTCCACGAACCTGGCGCCGCAACGCTCGTCCCAATACGGCACCGAGGACACCGGCGCGAACTGGACGCGGTCCGGATAATAATCGGGGTCGCGCCATGGGCCGCCGGGATCCCAGGCGAATACCGGCACGCCGCAGGACAAGGCCTGCTGATAGGCGATGCCCTGGCTTTCGTTCTGGCACAGGAAGATCATCGCGCGCGAACGCGCCAGCGCGGCCTGATAGTCAGCTTCCTTGTAACTGCCATAGCGCAATTCAGTGAACGAACGGCCCTCCTTGCGGAGGCGGGCGCGGACAGGCTCGATCAATTCCTGCGCATGGCGGTCGCGGTCCCAATGGACCTTGTCGTAGATCAGGACGTCGACGGTCTTTTGCGAGGAGCGCGACGGCGCCCAGAGATCGGTGTCGATGCCGATCGGCCAGGCCTCCGTGTCGGGCCAGTATGGCCGGTACATGTCGACATACCATGGGCCGGGCACCACGACCTTCTTCACCGGCAGGCGCTTGAACAGATCGGGGTCGTCGAGCGGATGATTGTGGGCGGCGACGCCGAGCAGGATCGGATTCTTCCACGCGAACTTGTCGAGCAGGAAGGTGCGGCCGATGATGCAGGCGAGCTCGTCGGGATGTTGCGCGACGTAGCGGTAGTCGTTGACGCGATAGCGGATGCCGAGCCGGTCGAGCCCCGCGCAGAGATTGAGGAACACGCGAAGCTGCCCGCTCATGCGCGGCTCGCCGAGCAGCATGCGGCGCACCATGCGCCGCAAATGCCGGTCGCCGGGAAACCAGCGATCGTCCTTGTCCTCGTAGAAGAGGTTGAGGATCATGGCATCGGGGTCGTGTTCGAACGTCGTTGCGGGCACCGGATCCATCCGCGGCAATCAGGTCTGCATTCTCGCATGGGACCGGCTGTCGCACTCATCCAACTTTGCGACAGGCTTAATGCCACCGGCTTAACGCTAATTGACGAAACCGCAGTCACGCAGCCCTTCGCGGCAACGATTTGGCCGGTAATGCGGGTATCATTCGCAAGCAATCAGAGTTGCGATCGATCGCGATGCCCATTCGGCAGACGCGTCCTGGTTAACAGACTCTTAAAGGCGAGCCGTGGCTCAGATCACCGCCGAAGAAATTCTCGAATTGCCGGCCGCCGCACGCATCGTTCCGGCGGTGCGTCCGCCGCGGCCGGCGAGCTCGACCACATCGGTGTCGGTCGTCATTCCCGCCAAGAACGTTGCGGCCTATGTCGGCGAAACCCTCGCCAGCGCGCTGGCGCAGGGCGAGGTGGGCGAAGTGATCGTCGTGGACGACGGCTCGACCGACAACACCACCGCCATCGTCCGCACCATTCGCGATCCGCGGCTGCGCCTGATGACCAACGATTCCGCCGGCGTATCGGCCGCGCGCAATCTCGGCGCGCGACATGCGACCGGCGAATGGCTGCTCTTCCTCGATGCCGATGACCGCCTGCGCCCCGGCGCTGTTGCGGCGCTGCTCGCGGCCGCACGTGGTGCCCCGCGCGCGGTTCTCGTCTATGGCGACTATAACACGATCGACAGCGAGGGGCGGCAGATCGGCCGGCGCGGCCTGCTGAAGGGACGCCGCAAGCCGTCCGGCGACGTGCTGTCGCGGCTTGCCAGAGGCAATTTCATCGTCAATGGCGGCGTCGCACTCGCACGCGCGGAAGCCTTCCGCGCCATCGGCGGCTTCGACACTGCGCTCAGATATTGCGAGGACTGGCATTGTTGGTGCCGCCTCGCCGCGATCGGCGAGTTCGAGTTTGCGCCAGAGCTTCTGCTCGACTATCGCTTGCACACGACCAACACCATGAACGCCGCGGTGCGGACGCCGCAGGATTTCTTCCCGGCAATCGCACGGGTGTTCGACGACGGCCTGATCATGGCGAGACTGCCCGAGGGCGCCACAGCCGGACTTCGCTTGGCGGCCGAGCTCCATCTTATCACCTATTCGGCGATGCAGGCGGTTCGCGTCGGCAGATATCGCGATGCCTTCGCCTATCTCGGGATGATCGGCCGGCGCTCGCTCAAATCGCTGCCGCGCGCCGCGGCGAGGACTGCCCTCGCCCGCTTCGGCATCTAGCCTGGGATCAGGGCGTCAGGATACGATCTTCGAGGCTTCATAGGGCTTCGGCGCGAAGCCGAATGCTGCCAGCATGGAGCCGAGCGCGACCAGCGCCGGATGCATCGCGACGACGACTTTCGACGTCGCGAGCAGGCGGGCGGAGCGAACCAGCGACAGCGGCAACCGTCCGAGCATCTGCGCGAACACCCGCGCCCGCGCGCCGGCGCCTTGTGCGGCCTTGTACTGCACACGATAATTGATCGCGCCGATACGCAGGCCGCGCGTCGCAATCCAGCCGAGGCTGGTGCGGCTCTGCGGCACGGTCTCGGTGATGACCGCCTCCGCCGTCCAGTGGAAGATCATGCCGGCATCGCGGCACCGCACGAAGAAATCGCAGTCGCCGCCGCCGAGAAAATTGAAACGCAGGTCGAAGGCGGGACGGTCGAACCGCTCGAACGCCCCCCGCGTGATCAGGCAATTGCCGCAGCCATAGATCAGCGGCACCGCACCGCTGTAATCATAGGCGGGACAGAAGGCGGGATGACGCGCAAGCCAGGGCTTGCTGTCGTCGTCGAAGACCGGCAGCACCGGCCCGCCGACGATGTCGGCGCCGGTCGCCTCCGCGGTGCGAACCATCAGCTCGAGCCAGTCGGGCGAGGCGATCTCGTCGTCGTCGATCATGAGGAAACGGGTCGCGGCCGGAAACAGCGCCTGGGCCGTTTCGAACGCGGCGTTGATCGCCTGGCAATTGCCCTGCCGTTTCTCGACCAGGCAGACGCCCTGGAGCCGGCCATCGGTCAGATACTCCGCCGCAACCGGTGCGCTCTCGCGCCCCGCCGCATCGTTCTCGACCATGACGACGGCAAAGGAGCGCGGGGTCCGCTGGCTGGCGAGGGAGTCCAGCGTCAGGCGCAGATGCTGCGGACGGCGGAAGCAGGGAATGCAGACGACGATGCCGACCGACAGGTCGATGATCCCGGAGCTCGCCACGATCTCCCGGTTGGGATCGCGCACGGCATCCGAGATCCGGCTGGCGGAGAGGTCTGTCGGGATCAGCGTCATGGCGTTCTTGATGTCCGAGATTTATTGAAAAAGCCCTGCATCAATCGCGCAAGAGCCGCCGCTGTCCTGTGACGGCGCATCGCCGCAGGGACGGATGCGTCCCAAAATGAACGGCCTGCGAGAAGCCTGTACCGGTGCCACAACGCCGATCTCTCCGCATACATGCGCTTTACCGCCTTCGCGCGTTTTTCCCGCGAGACCTTACATGCGTGATAGTGCAATTCGCAGTCCATTGCGCTGGAGAAGGTCCAACATGGACAATGCCGTAGTTAACGCCCCTACGCATTAACCCGACCGTAAGCACCGCGACCGGTGAAGCGGTGCGGCATCAGATTTGCTCTACGGGCATGGAAGGTTTTTCCTGTAAATTTGAGTCGAACAAGCGCGGTCAGAAAAAAATGAACAAGCCAGCCACGATCGATTTCGCGACAGCCACGGCGATCAACATTCCCGCGGCCACTGCCCCCACCCAGGCGCTGCACGATCTGGTCCCCGGCGAAGCCCGCGACAGCCTGCTCGCCGTTCACGACGTGCTGCGCCGCGAACTGCCGCAGGGCCGGCTCGCGACCTATGAAGCCGGCGGCGGCTCGTGCAGCGTTCTGCCGCCGGAATTGCTGGGCCGCAGCACCGTCACCGTCGTCGACATCGACGAGGATCAGGTCCGCAACAACACCTACGCGGACGAGGCGATCCTCGGCGACGTGCAGACCTACAGCTTCGGGCGTGAGACCTTCGATCTCGTGATCTGCTACAACGTGATCGAGCATCTGCCCCATGTCGACGCCGCGCTCCTGAACTTCCGCGATGCGCTCAAGCGCGGCGGGATGATCCTGATCGGCGCGCCCAATCCGCGCTCGCTGTCCGGCGTCGTCGCCAAATACTCGCCGCACTGGTTTCACGTCTGGTTCTACCGGAATGTCCGCGGCATCAAGGATGCCGGCTTGCCCGGCGAGCCGCCGTTCCCGACCTTCTTCCATCCGCTGGTGACGTTACCTCGGCTCGAGGCATTCGCAGCCGCCAACGGCCTCGAGATGATCTACCGCCGTGAGGTGGAGAGCCCTCGCTATCCCGAGATGCGCCGGCGCAAGCCGCTGTTCGCCGCGCTGGTCGATGCCGGTGCCGCTGTGCTCAACGCCGTGCTGCCGCGCGGCACCGATGTCCGCCGCGGCGATTATCACGTTATCCTGCGAAAGAGCTGACCATGACGCATGCGCGGTCCATTGCAGGACGGGCGGTGCCTCGCGGTCTCGCTGCGCGCGGTAACGAACCGTTAATGTCTGCTGGGTCCCGCCGTCAGGGCGCTGCGTCAAAGGGCGGCCTGCGCTTAAACGCTTTGTTTGCCATTTCGGTGAATAGTCCCTCACTGAGTATGGTTAATTTTCCCTGTTGCGTTGATTGGGCACCTATATCCCGGGTGCATGGCGTAGAGCGAAGAGTAACCCCTCAGCCTGCGGCAGTTGGAATGAAAGCTGGGGATCATGCTTGACTATAACCAGCCGATAGATCGGGCCGGACCGGAGGCCCCGCGGCAGAAGCCCCAGACCGGCTTCAACGTGCTGGAGCTCATCAATCTACTCTGGCGGCGGAAGATCGCGATCGCCGCCGCCGCCCTCCTCGGTGCGACGCTCGCCGTCACCGTCGGCAAGAGCCTGACGCCCCGCTACACCGCCACCGCCCAGCTCTATGTCGACCCGCGCGAGCTTCAGCTCGTCGATCGCGAGCTCACGCCGCGCGCGCAGGACGTTTCCGGCATGGCGATGGTGGTTGAAAGCCAGGCCCGCCTGATCACCTCCAACAGCGTGCTGCTCCAGGTGATCCAGCAGGCGGGTCTCGACAAGGATCCGGAATTCGGCGGCGGCGGTGACGCCAAGAGCCTGATGTCGTCGCTGCTCGGCCTGATCGGCCTACATCCTCCCGCCCCCTCCGCCGCGGAGAAGAAGGAAGTGCAGCTTGCGGCGCTCGACGCGCTGAACCGGCACATCACGATCCGCAAGACCGAGAAGAGCTTCATCGTCGACATCGAGGTCTGGTCGACCGATCCGGCGAAGGCGGCGATGCTCGCCAACACGCTGACCAGCGCCTATCTCGCGGAATCCCGCAACTCGCAGGCTTCGGCCGCACGACGCGCCACCAGCGACCTCTCCGGCCGCCTCAAGGAGCTGCGCGAGCGGCTGCGCAACGCCGAGACCGCGCTTGCGACCTACAAGGCCCAGAACAATTTCGTCGGCACCCAGGATGCGCTGATCAGCGACCAGCAGCTCTCCGCCAGCAACCAGCGGCTTTCGGCGGCCCGCGCGGCGACGATGGACGCGCAGGCCCGGCTCGACCAGATCGAGGCAAGCCGGCGCACGGCCGCGGATGCCGGCGCGAACTCCGAAGCGCTGCAATCGCCGACCATCGCGAATTTGCGCGCGCAATACGCCGACGCCCGTAAAAAATATGCGGAGCAGGCCGGCGAGCTCGGCCCGCGCCATCCGGCGCTGCGCCAGACCGAGAAGCAGGTCGAGGATCTCAAGCGCACCATCAACGAAGAGATCGACCGCTTCGCCCAGTCCGCCAAGAACGATCTGACGCGCGCCCGCGACTTCGAAGCCTCGCTCAACCGGGCACTGGAAGCGCAGAAGCGGCAGAGCGTCCAGCTCAGCCAGGCCGCCGTACGTCTGCGCGAACTCGAGCGCGAGGCCGATGCCAGCCGCGACGTCTATCAGTCCTTCCTCAAGCGCTCGCGCGAGACCGAGGAGCAGGAGACCCTGAACACCTCGGCGGCTCGCGTCATCGGTGAAGCCACAGTGCCGCAGCGGCGATCGTTCCCGCCGGCGATGAGCATGTTCGCCATGATCGGCTTCATCTTCGGCGCGCTCGCAGCTGCAAGCTGGTTCGTCGTGGCAGAGCTGTTGTCCGCTGGCGCGACCGCACCGGCCGCCCCGACATCGGCCCGCCGTGAGCGCACACCGGCACCCCAGACTCCGCGAGCCGCAGAGCCTCCGCGCGCTCCGGAGATTGCCCCGCCTCTGCAGGTCTCGCAAGCTCCGGAGATTGCGCAATCCCTACCGGAGCTGGCCGCGCCATCGTTGCAGCCCGAGATGGACGAAAATGCGCTGATCGGCAGGCCTCTGATCGCGCGCCTCCAGGAAGCCGACGTCATCCATACGCTCGGGGCCATTCTCGCCACCGGCAGCGGCGTCGATCTCACCCGGCTGGGCTGGCCGACGCTGCGTCCCGGCTTTCCCCTGACGACGCTACTCAATGCCTGGCGCGACATGCGGATTGCCGTGGCCGGGCGTGCCGGCGGTAAGGCGATGCCGGTCATCGCGCTCGTCGGTGCGGGCGAGACCATTGGGCGCAGCGTGACCGCGCTGAACTTCGCGCTCGCCGCGGCGCGCGACGGCGCCCGCGTGCTGATGATCGATGCCGATCATCAGGCACATCTGCTCTCGAACAAGGTCAACCGTTCCGGCAAGAGCGAACCGAGCCGGCTCGGCTGGCTCTCGATCGGCAGCAAGGCCGCGCGCGAGATCAAGACGGTCAATGGCATTTCGGTGCTCCCGGCTACCGAGGGTGAAGCCGGCAAGGCGACCGACGCCATCCGCAAGGCGATCGAGCAGGCGCGCGCCGCCGGCGGCTATGATCTCGTGGTCCTCGACGGCCCCGTGACGCCGCTCGACGCCGGCAGCCGCAAGCTGCTCGACGACGCCGATGCGCTGGTGGCGGTGCTGCCGACCAGCCTCGACATCAACGACGGCCTCGAAGAAATCCTGAGCACGCTCGGCCGCGCCGAGCGCAAGCTCGTCGGCGTCGTGCTCGACGAGCTCACCCCAATGGCCCAAGCACGCCAGCGAGGCAGACAATATGCTTGAGCGCCGCGTCAATCTGGACGGCCGGGCCGCAACTGCCGACGTGCCACGGACCACCGTCGGCGGCCTTCGCATGGCCGCGCTCGACCTCGAAGCGACCGCCGATTTCATGATCGAGGCGACCGATCCGCGTCATCGTATCGGCCGTCCGCTGTACCTGACCTCGGCCAATGGCGAGGTGCTGGCGCGCTGCTCGACCGAGCCGCAGACCGAGCGCCTGTTCCGCGCCGCCGATCTGATCAACGCCGACGGCCAGCCGCTGGTGGCCGCCTCGCGGCTGCAATCCTGGTTTCCGCTACCGGAGCGCGTCGCGACCACCGACCTGTTCCACGTCGTCGCACGCAAGGCGGAGGCGGTCGGCCGCACCTTCTACATGTTCGGGGCCAGCGAGGCCGAGAACATCACCGCCGTCGAGAACGTCCAGAAAATGTATCCGAACCTCAAGATCGTCGGGCGCAGCCACGGCTATCTGCGAGGCGAGGCGTTGCGCGCCAAGGTCGAGGAGATCAACGCGCTTGCGCCGGATTATCTGTGGGTTGCATTCGGCGTGCCCAACGAGCAGGCATTCGTGGAGGAATACACACCGCTGCTGACCAATGTTGGCGTTATCAAGACATCCGGCGGCCTGTTCAACTTTTTATCGGGCAGCCGCTCCCGCGCGCCGCAATGGATGCAGAAGATCGGGCTCGAATGGGCCTGGCGCACCCTGCTCGAGCCACGCCGCCTGTTCTGGCGCTATTTGACCACCAACCCCCGCGCGCTCTATCTTCTCTTCAGCCGCAATCGACCCCTCCGCTAAGAGAAGAGCAGAAGACGACATGACTGACCGACCGACCGTCCTCGTCACCGGGGGCGCGGGCTATATTGGCTCGCATGCCTGCCGCGCACTCACCGCCGCCGGTTATCAACCCGTCGTTTATGACAATCTCTCGACAGGTCACCGCAGTTTCGTTGCCGGCCCCCTGGTGACGGGCGATCTGCTCGACGGCGCGGTGCTCGCGCGCGCCTTCGCCGATCACAAGGTCACGGCGGTGATGCATTTCGCGGCGGCAAGCCTCGTCGGCGAGTCCATGACCGACCCGCAGAAATACTACATCAACAATGTGCAGGGCACGCTGTCGCTGTTGCAGGCGATGCGCAATGCGGGCTGCCAGCGCATCGTGTTCTCCTCGACCGGCGCGGTCTACGGCAACGCCGATTCCAAGGAGCTGCCGGAAGACTTCCCCTGCGTGCCGATCAATCCCTACGGCGCATCGAAGTGGATGATCGAGCGCATGCTCGCCGATTATCGCGCGGCCTATGGCTTCGGCGCGTTCTGCCTGCGCTATTTCAATGCCAGCGGCGCCGATCCGGCCGGCGGCATCGGCGAGCTGCGTGACAACGAAACCCACCTCATTCCGCGCGCCATGATGGCGCTTCAGGGCCATGTCGACTTCGCCGTGTTCGGCGACGATTACGACACGCCCGACGGCACCGCAATCCGCGACTATATCCACGTCACCGACCTCGCCGCAGCGCATGTCGCTGCGCTGAAGCTTCTTGAAACCGGACATGCCGGCGGCAGCTTCAACCTCGGCACCGGCTCCGGCTTTTCAGTGCGCGAGATCCTCGACGCCATCAAGCAGGAGACCGGGCGCGAAGTGCCGCACACCATGAAGCCGCGCCGCGCCGGCGACCCGACCTATCTGGTCGCCGATGCCTCCGCCGCGCGAAAAGTATTGAATTTCGTTCCGAGTTACTCCGACCTGCCGACGGTCATCCGGACCGCCTGGGCCTGGCATCAGAAAGCCCATCCGCTCAAGTCGCGCTAGAGCGTGATCCGGACCCGAACGGCCGCGTTAGCGCAAAGTGCGAAGCGGCTTTCCGAAAAGATCATGCTCAAACAACAACCTGAAGCGCGATGACGATTCATCGCAATCTCATCGCGCTTTAGACGACCGTATTACACCTTGCCGGTCGGGCCCCCGAGGGGCTAAAGTGATTGTCACAGCCGCGCCGGCGAATGTTCCGGTCGCCGCATGTTGCTCACATGGCCGCCGACGGAAGCGGCACGCCGGGCTCAGCCAGTAGCGCGAGCCGATTCTTCACAGCGAAGGCCACGATCGAGTCCGCGCATCGACCTGTTTTCAGGCGCGGCCCAGGGAGCACGGAGCGAATGCATCAGGCCGCAAGCCTGCAATTCGAGCGCGTGATGGATGAGCTCGTCCTCTGGCACGCCGTACCCGAGGACGAACGCTCGCCGGCACCGGCGTGGTGGTGGGGGCCGGCGATGGCGGTGTGCGACACGCACGAGCCGATGCGACACAACTGGTGTTGCGAGCTTGGCCTCGGCGATGGCTCGAGCTTTGCCGAAGGTGCGCACGCTCTTCTCACGCTGTTCGCCGAGCAAACCTCGCTGACCTGGCCGGATGATTTTCCGCGCAAGGCGGAGATCAAGCAAGACGACGTCAGCGAATTGCACCCGCAGCCGTCAGACGACGGCGCGTTTCAGCCGTAATGCCGCGGCTTCCTCGGCCGCAAGGTCCTGCTCCGGCTGGAGCGGCGGCGCGACAGGCAGCACCATCGGCCGCAGCAGCTCGGCCATCTGCTTCGCCGGCACCGGCTTGGAGATGAGGAAGCCCTGCATCTCGTCGCAGCCATGGGTGCGCAGGAATGCCTCCTGCTCGGCATTCTCGACGCCTTCGGCGACGACGGTCATGCCCAGCGCCTTGCCCATGCTGATGATCGCCTGTGCGATCGCCTGGTCCTCCGAATCCTGCGGCAGGTCGCGCACGAAGGAGCGGTCGATCTTGATGGTGTCGATCGGGAAGTGCTTCATCAGCGACATCGACGAATAGCCGGTGCCGAAATCGTCGATGGCGAGGCGAATGCCGCGGCTCTGAATGGCGTCGAGCACCTTCAGCGCGCGCCCGACATTGCGCATCATCATGCTCTCGGTGACCTCTAGCTGGAGCAGCACCGGTGACATGCCGGAGGCCGCCAGGGCCTCGTCGACGTCCTGCAACAGATGTTCGTCGACGAATTGCCGCGGCGACAAATTGACCGCCATCGACACCGGCAACAGGCCGCGGCGCTGCCAGGCCATGGCCTGCGCGCAGGCTTCCTTCACCACCCAGCGTCCGATCGGCACGATCAGCCCGGTCTCTTCCGCGAGCGGAATGAACTGCGCCGGCGAGATGCTGCCGAGATCGGGGTGCGTCCAGCGCAGCAGCGCTTCCACGCCGGTGATCTGGCCGGTCTCCATGTCCACCTTGGGCTGGTAGTTCAGCGAGAACTGCTCGCGCTCCAGCGCCCGCCGCAGCGCGCTCTCCAGCGACAATCGCTCGATCGACTGCGTCGTCACCTCCTTGGAGAAGAAGCGATAGCCGTTCTTGCCGTCTTCCTTGGCGAGATACATCGCCATGTCGGCGTTCTTGGTCAGCGTCTGCGCGTCGGAACCGTTGGCCGGATACATCGCGATGCCGATCGAGGCCGTGGTGTGGCATTCGTGCCCGGCCAGTTCCATGGGCTCGGCGAGCGCCGCCAGCAGCCCGGTCGCAATGTGCTGGACGTCGTCAATCTCGCCGCATTGGTCGAGGATCACCACGAACTCGTCACCGCCGAGGCGCGCCACCACGTCGCTTTCCCGCAGCGCGCCGCGCAGCCGGTTCGCCACTTCGAGCAGGAGCAGATCGCCAGCCTCATGGCCGAGCGAATCGTTGATGACCTTGAAACGGTCGAGATCGATGAACAGCACCGCGAAGCGGTGATCGTGGCGCTGGGCTTCGCCGATCGCCTCGCGCAACAAACCATTGAAGGTCTCGCGGTTCGGAAGATCGGTCAGGCTGTCATGCGAGGCGAGATACTCGACCCGCTCGTCGGCCTCGTTCTTCTCGTCGGCGCGGTCGAAATTCTCCATCGCAAACGAGACGTTGTCGGCGAGACGCTGCAGCAGCTCCACGAACTCGGTCGTGAAAGTGTCCTGCTCGATCGACATGTAGATCATGACGCCGACGGCCCTGTCGTGCGTGATCAGCGGGAATGCCGCGCCGGAGCGCGCCCCGTCGCCTTGCAGGACGGCATGGAAGGCGCTCACGCGGCTGTCGTTGACATAGTCGTTGCTGACACAGGGCCGCCGGGTGCGGAACGCCGTGCCACTCATGCCGCGCCCCTCGGGGCGGTCGGCGTCGATGGACAGTCGAACGTTCCTCGTGGTTTCGGCGGACGGCCCCGCGGCCGCGACGATCGCGAGCTGATCGCTGTCGGCGCTGGCGAGCGCGATGGTCGTCGATGTGAACTTGCCGCCGGTGGAGGCGGCCTGACACACCAGATCGAACAGCTCGGCGCGCGACTTCGCCCGTACGATCGCTTCGTTGGTGGCGCTCAGCGCGGCGAACATGCGCGTCAGGCGCTCCTTCTGCGCCTCGGTCCGCGCCCGCTCCTCGGCCCGGTCGAAATTGTCGAGCGCAAAGGATACGTTTTCTGCGAGGCGCCCCAGCAACTGGATGAGATCGGGCGTGAACGTGCCACGTTCCGGAGAATTGAAGAGGAAGACGCCTTCGACGCGATCGCCGCTGAACAGCGGCAGCGCCGCGGAGGATCTGATCCCGTTGCGGCGGGCGTTGGCCTGCCAGGGCTTGATCCGGTCGTCGGACAGCACGTCGTTGCTGATGCAGGGTTGGCGCGTCCGGAAGGCCGTCCCGGTCAGCCCGCGCCCTTCGGGCACCTGGTCGGAGGTGGAGAATTTGAAATTACGAACCTGATCCGAATTCGGGCCGTAACAGGCGACGACGCGCAGCAGCTCGTCGTGATGGTCGGCCAGCGCGATGGTGGCCGAGGTGAACTTGGCGCCCTTCGCCGTCGCTTCGCAGACGAGGTCGAACAGCTCGGCCCGCGAATGCGCACGCAGGATCGCCTCGTTGGTCGCGCTGAGCGCCGCGTACATCCGCGCCAGGCGATCTTCCTCCTCGGCGATCCGCGCTTTCTGGGCCTCGCGGTCGAAATTGTCGACGGCGAAGCAGACATTCTCCGCGATGCGCAGCGTGAGCGCGACGATCCCGTCGTCCTCCACCCAGGACTGGCTGAGGAAGGACAGGATGACGCCGATACTCTGGCCGTTCCGGATCAGGGGAGCCGCGATACAGGCGGCAACACCCGTGTTGATATTGGCCTGCTCCCACGGCGTCCCCCTGGTGCGACGCGCGAGATCGCGTTCAACATTGGGCTTCTGCGTCCGGAACACCTCACCGGAAATGCCGCGGCCATAGGGATTTTCGGGATCGACGGAGTAGCGGGTCCGGGCCACGAGCTCCAAATTCTCACCGGTGCCGGCGACTGGCTTCAGCCAATGCGAGTCCGGCTCCTTGAGCAGAACGAAGGTTGCCAGCGACTTGCCGCCATGCACGGAGGCGTCGCACACGAGCTGATACAGCTCCTGCTCGGTCTTCGCGCGCAGGATGGCTTCGTTGGTCGCGCTGAGCGCGCCGAACATGCGGTTGAGCCGTCGCGTCGCGCGCTCGCTGGTCTGCCGCGCGGTCTCGCGCGCGAAATTGTCCAGCGCATAGGAAATGTTGGCCGACATGCGCTCGAACAGCGACACCATCTGCTCGTTCAGCGAGCCGGCCTCGCTGCGGGTCACATACAGCACGCCGACGCTCTTGCCGTTGCAGAGCAGCGGCAGCGCCGCAGCTGCGCCGATATGGGCCCTGGCGGCCCCCTCGCGCCACGCCCGCGAGCGCGGATCGTTCAGGTAGTCGTTGCTGATGCTCAGCTTCTGATCGCGAAATGCTTCGCCGCCGACGCCCGATCCCTCGGGTGTGCCGGCCTCGGTGGTGATCTCGAGCGAACGCAGCCGCGCAACGTCGTCGCCGCAGCCGGCCGCAAAGCGCAACCGCCCGCCATCCGGCCCCACCAGGAACACGGCGACGGCCAGAAAATCCCCGCTCGAAAACCCGGCGTCGCAGACCTTCTGGTACAGCTCGTCCGGCGATTTCGCGTAGAGGATCGCTTCGTTGATGGCGCTCAACGCCGCAAAGGTGCGCGCGAGTGTCGTCGGCACGATCTCAGCTCCCGGGCATTTCTGCCTATTTCTCCCGGATGCCTTTATGAAGGGCGATCGCCTAAGTGGTCGTTATTGCGCGCTGCAAACCATCGATCAAAGTGAACGAGCTGCGAATGACCTACGGCAAACTATCGAAAATACCGCCGCACGGGACGAATCCCTGGCGACAAGCGCGCTCTCTTTACGAATTTGCAGCCCTGTATTGGTTTACGGGAGATTGATATCGGCCCTGCGCTTTGAGACGATGGCTCCCAACAAGCGGCCCGTTAAGGGCACAACGACAAGGGAGCGCCATGCCCATCGTCAAGGCCGACCGCCTCACGCGCATCAGCGCCGCTTTGCTCCGCGCCGCCGGAGCTTCCGAGGAAGAGGCCGATGCGGTGGCCACCGGCTGCGTCAACGCCAATCTCGCCGGCCATGACTCCCACGGAGTGATCGCGGTCCCGACCTACATCGACCGCATCAAGGCGGGCCATATCGTGCCCGGCACCAAATGGTCCATCGTCCGGGAATCGCCGACCACGACCGTGATCGACGGCCATTGGGGGTTCGGCTTCCACGTCAATGCGAAAGCGATGGCGCTGACGATCGAGAAGGCGAAGACCGCGAATGTCGCGGCATGCACCGTGTTCCGGCAAAGCCATGTCGGCCGCCTCGCCGCCTATCCGCTGATGGCGATGCGCGAAGGCATGATCGGGATTGCGACGGCGGATTCCGGCCGCTCGCCGAAGCACGTGGCGCCGTTCGGCGGCAAGGAGGCGCGGCTTGGCACCAACCCGATCTCGATCGCGGTGCCGTCCGATCTCGACGCGCCGTTCTATCTGGACATGGCGACCTCGGCGGTGGCGGCCGGCAAGATCCAGCTCGCGGTCGCCCGCGGCGAGGAAATTCCGACCGGATGGATCATTGATGCCGAGGGGCGGCACACCACCGATCCCACGCAATACCGCAAGGGCGGCGCGCTGCTGCCGCTCGGCGGCACCGAGGGTTACAAGGGCAGCGGCCTCGCCGCGATGGTCGAAGTGCTGTGCGGCCTGCTCACCGGCCTCGGCTTTGGCGTCGAGCCCACTGGCCGGCACAATGACGGATGCTTCATGGCGGTGTTCAATGTTGCCGCGTTCCGCCCGCTGAAGGAGTTCAAGCGCGAGGTCACCGAATTCGCGCAATACCTGAAATCGACGCCGCCATCCGAAGGCAGCAAGGGCGTTTATTATCCCGGCGAGATCGAGGGCCTGCGCGAGCAGCAGCGCCTGCGCGACGGCATCGAGATCGAGGATGCGACCTGGGAGAAGCTGCGCGCGCTGGCGCACGAGTACCGGCTCGACACCGTGCTCGACCTGGCCTGACGGAATTTTGGAGAACAGCAGCATGAATCGGCAGATGGTCCTTGTCGGCTTCCTTCAGGCGCAGAACTGCACGAATTTGCCGAGCTCCTGGCGGCATCCGGACTCGCGCGACGATTCCTTGTCGGCGGACTACTATCAGGAGATCGGAAAAATCCTCGAAGCCGGCAAATTCCACATGGCCTTCTTCGACGACCGCCTGGCGATGCCCGACCGCTACGGCAACGACCACGCCCACACCGTCGAATACGGCATCCGCTGCGTGAAGATGGATCCGCTGATCGTGCTGACGACGATGGGCATAGTCACCGACAAGCTCGGCCTGGGCGCGACCTGCTCGACCACCTATTACGAACCGTTCGACGTCGCGCGCCGCTTCGCGACCCTCGACCTGATGTCCGGGGGGCGTGCGGGATGGAATGTCGTGACCTCGCTCAATGACGGCGAGGCGCTCAACATGGGCCGCGACTCCCATCCCGAACACGACTCCCGCTACGACAAGGCCGACGAATTCATGGAGGTCGTGCTCGGCCATTGGGACACCTGGGAAGACGGCGCGCTGATCATGGACAAAAACAGCGGCCGCTTTGCCGATCCGGCCAAGGTGAAGCGGCTCGATCACAAGGGGCCTGCTTTCAAGTCGCGCGGACCGTTCACCGTCCCGCGTTCGCAACAGGGCCATCCTGTCATCATCCAGGCCGGCGCGTCCGGTCGCGGCCAGCGCTTTGCCGGGCGATGGGGCGAGGTGATCTTCACCGCTGCGCGCAACCTCACTGCTGCCAAGGAGGGCTACACATCCGTGCGCAACGAGGCCGCGAAGGCCGGCCGCGATCCCGACCAGATGTTCCTCTGCAATCTGACGACGCCGGTCTGCGCCGCGACCAAGACTGAAGCCGAAGACAGGATGGCGCTGATCAACAAGCTGCCGCTCGAGATCGACGCACTGTCGCTGCTCGCCGAGGCGCTCAACTATGATTTCGCCTGCAAGGACCTCGACGCGCCGCTGACCACGGAGGAGCTGAAGAGCATGCAGGGCATTCTTGGCATCCGCGACGGCGTGCTGAAGAATTCAGGCAAGAGCAATCCGAGCGCACGCGACTTCGTCACCTTCTCCGGCCGCGGTCAGGTGAATGACGCGATGGTCGGCGGCCCCAGGGAGATCGCGGACAAGCTGGAGGAAATGTTCGTCGAGCGCGGCTGCGACGGTTTCGTCATCGCGGCGACCTATGTGCCCGGCTCCTACGCCGACTTCGTGCAACATGTCGTGCCGGAGCTGCAACGGCGCGGCCTGTTCCAGAAAGAATATCGCGGCAAGACGCTACGCGAAAATCTCGGGCTCAAGCGGCCCACGGCCGGCGCCTGGAAGGCGCAGTCGCGCGACGCCGCGGAATAACAAGGACACGCTATGCGCTGGCTGAAATTCACTGCCTCGGACAAGACATCCTGGGGAATCGTCGAGGGGGACCGGGTCATCGCGGTCGATGGCGATCCCTTTGGCGAATGGCAGCGCACCGCGCGCACGCATCCGCTTGGCGACGTCAGGATCGAGCTGCCGCTGATCCCGCGCACCTTCTATTGCGTCGGCCTGAATTACCTCAAGCACCTGAAGGAAGCCGCCGACAAGCGCGGCGAGGTGCCGGCCGTCCCTGACAGGCCCGAGATCGGCTATCGCGCCCAGAATGCGCTGATCGCGCATGACGAGGAGGTCGTGATCCCGTCTTTTGCGACGGACAAGATCCACTACGAAGGCGAGCTCGTCGTCGTCATCGGCAAGAAGGTGAAGCACCTCACCAAAGAGAACGCGATGGATTGCGTGTTCGGCTACACCATCGGCAACGACGTCAGCGAGCGGAGCTGGCAGAAGGCCGACCGCAGCCTGTGGCGGTCGAAGAACGCCGACACGTTCAAGCCGATGGGCCCTTGGATCGAGACCGAGGCCGATCTCGCGAAGATGCAAACGATCGTCAGGGTCAACGGCAAGGAGACCAACCGTTTCCACACCAACGACATGATTTTTGGCGTGGTGCCGTTCCTGGTCGAGCTGACCAGGTATTTCACGCTATGGCCGGGCGACGTGATCTGGATGGGTACGGATGGCGCGTCGCCGGATATCAAGCATGGCGACGTCGTGGAGATCGACATCACGGGTGTGGGGGTGCTGCGGAACAGGTTTGTGCGGGAGGAGCGGTGACAAGGTGCCGTAGGGTGGGCAAAGGCGCGTAGCGCCGTGCCCACGATCATTCCGCCGCCAGAAAGAACGGTGGGCACGCTTCGCTTTGCCCACCCTACGGCACTACGGCACCTCCCGTGTATCAAAACGGCAGCGCCACCCCCGTCTTGATCTCCTTCAGCACCACGTTGCTGCGGACATAGCGGATGCCGGGAATGCGGAACATGAACTCGTCGAGGAAGCGGTTGTAGGCCACCATGTCCTGCACGACGACGCGCAGATGGTAGTCGGCATCGCCCGTCGTCGCAAAGCACTCCAGCACCTCGCGCCGCGTGGTCACCCGCGCGACGAACTCGTCGACGAATTTAGCGTCGTGCCGCTCCAGTGAGACGTGGAGGATTGCGGACATGGCAAAGCCCGCCTGCTCGCGCGCGACCAGCGCCGCATAGCCCTGGATGACACCGCTCTCCTCCAGCGCGCGCACCCGGCGCCAGCAGGCCGAGGTGGACATGCCGACCTCATCGGCCAGCTGCTGGTTGGTGGCACGGCCATCCTTTTGAAGGTGCGCGAGAATCCGTGCATCCTGGTCTTCGATCATCGGCCTCACCAAAATGGATTATTTCACCGCGTATGAGCCTATATCGGATAATATTACCAGAACAGGCGCCATTTCAGGAAAAATAGGTAAGACCTACCAACCATCAGGGCCTACCCTTCTTCCATTCGGCAGGGATGCCGCGGGAGGTCCGCATGGACGCCATTCCGTCACTCGACAGCTACGAGCTCTCCGACCGCTACGACCGCAAGGAGGGCCGCGTCTTCCTCACGGGCACGCAGGCCATCGTCCGCATCGCGCTTGACCAGATCAGCCGTGACCGCGCCGCGGCGCTGAACACCGCGGGCTTCATCTCCGGCTATCGCGGTTCGCCGCTCGGCGGTGTCGACCTCGAGCTCTGGCGCATCCAGGAGCGGCTCAAGCGGGACCGCATCGAATTCCTGCCGGCGGTGAACGAGGACCTCGCGGCAACCGCGGTGCTCGGCTCGCAACAGGTCGAAACGCAGGCAGATCGCACCGTCGACGGCGTGTTCGGACTCTGGTACGGCAAGGGCCCCGGCGTCGATCGCTCCGGCGATGCGCTCAAGCACGGTAACGCCTACGGCTCCTCACCGCATGGCGGCGTGCTGGTCGTTGCCGGCGACGACCATGGCTGCGTCTCATCCTCGATGCCGCACCAATCCGACGTCGCCTTCATGAGCTGGTTCATGCCGACGCTGCATCCGGCCAGCGTCAGCGAGTATCTCGCGTTTGGTGAGTATGGCTACGCGCTGAGCCGCTTCTCCGGCATGTGGGTTGGCTTCAAGGCGATCTCGGAGATCGTCGAGTCGGGCGCCTCCGTCGCGCTGCGCCCGCCACGCATTTTCCAGATGCCCGACTTCACGCCGCCACCGGGCGGCCTGCACTATCGCTGGCCGGATCTGCCCGGTCCCCAGATCGAGGAACGGCTGGAGGCAAAGAAGCACGCGGTCTACGCCTTCGCAAAGGCCAACCCCATCGATCGGCACATCTACGACATTCCAGGCGCCACCTACGGCATCGTCACCACAGGCAAGGCGCATCTCGACCTGATGGAAGCGCTGCGGCTGATCGGCCTCGACGAAGCCGCCTGCCGCAGCATCGGCATCGACATCTACAAGGTCGGCATGGTCTGGCCGCTGGCGCTGCACGACGCGATGGATTTTGTGAAGGGCAAGCGCGAGATCCTCGTGGTCGAGGAGAAGCGCGGCATCATCGAGAGCCAGTTCAAGGAATATTTCTACGACTATCCCGGCAGCAAGCCCGAGCGGATGGTCGGCAAGCACGACGAAACCGGCGCAAGGCTGATCTCCTGGATCGGCGAATTGTCGCCGCGCGCGCTCGCTGCTGTGCTGGCACGCCGGCTTGACCCGATGTTTCCGGGCCTCAATCTCGCCGCACGCGCAGCCGCTTTGATGCCGGAGGCGGCGCGCACGATCAACGTCCCGGGCGCGACGCGTACACCGTATTTCTGCTCGGGCTGCCCGCACAACACATCCACAAAGGTGCCTGAGGGATCCAAGGCACTGGCCGGCATCGGCTGCCATTTCATGGCGAGCTGGATGGACCGCGAGACCTCGTCGCTGATCCAGATGGGCGGCGAAGGCGTGAACTGGGCGGCATCGTCACGATTCACTGGCCATAAGCATGTCTTCCAGAATCTCGGCGAAGGCACCTACTACCACTCCGGCTCGATGGCGATCCGGCAGGCGATCGCGGCCAAAGCCCACATCACCTACAAGATCCTGTTCAACGACGCCGTGGCGATGACCGGCGGCCAGCCGGTCGACGGTCCCGTCAGCGTGCATGCCATCGCGCACAGCGTCCGCGCCGAAGGTGTTGCGCGCATCGCGCTGGTATCGGACGATCCCGCGCAGTTTGCACCCGCCGATTTCCCTGATGGCGTGACCATCCATCCGCGCGAGGAGATGGACGCCGTGCAGCGCGAGCTACGCGAGGTTGCCGGTGTCTCCGTGCTGATCTATCAGCAAACCTGCGCCACCGAGAAACGGCGCCGGCGCAAGCGCGGGCAGATGACCGACCCAAAACGCTTCGCCTATATCAACGACCTCGTCTGCGAAGGCTGCGGCGACTGCTCGGTCGAATCCAACTGCCTCAGCGTCGAACCGAAGGAAACGCCGTTCGGCCGCAAGCGCCAGATCAACCTCTCGGCCTGCAACAAGGACTTTTCCTGCCTCAACGGTTTTTGCCCCAGCTTCGTCACCGTCGAGGGCGCCACGCGCCGAAAGAAGAGCGCCAGCCAGATCGACGCTGTCGGCCGCGCGGCCACGCTTCCCCTGCCCGCGCCCGCGACGCTCGATCGTCCCTATGACCTGGTCGTAACAGGCGTCGGGGGCACCGGCGTGATCACGGTCGGCGCGCTGATCGGCATGGCGGCGCATCTGGAACGTCGCGGCGTCTCGGTGCTCGACTTTACCGGATTTGCGCAGAAATTTGGGCCGGTGCTGAGCTACATCCGGCTTGCCGCCTCGCCCGAGGCGCTGCATCAGGTCCGCATCGACCAAGGCGCGGCCGATGCGCTGATCGGCTGCGACCTTGTCGTCAGCTCCTCGCCGAAGGCGTCCGGCACCTATCGCCGCGGCACGCGCGCGGCAATCAATACCGCGGAGATGCCGACCGGCGACGTCGTCCGCTTCCGCGACGCCGATCTCGCCTCCCCCGCGCGGCTGCGCGCGATCGGCTGCGTGATCGGAGACGGCAATCTCGACACCATCAATGCCAACGCGCTGGCCGAACGGCTGCTCGGAGATGCCGTCTATGCCAACATCATCATGCTCGGCTTTGCCTGGCAGAGCGGGCTGGTTCCGATCTCGCTGTCGGCGCTGCTGCGCGCCATCGAGCTCAACGGCGTCGCGGTCGAGCGCAACAAGCAGGCTTTTGCCTGGGGCCGGATCGCCGCCGCCGATCCGGCGTTTTTGCCGAAGCCAAACGAGGCACCTGAAGCCGAGACGCTGGACCAGCTCATCGCCCGTCGCGCCGATTTCCTTACTGCCTATCAGAACGGTGCCTATGCCGCGCGCTACCGGGCGATCGTCGCGAAGGTCCGCAGCGCCGAAGCCGCATTGAACAGCGCAGCGCTGACCGAAACAGTCGCGCGCGCCCTGTTCAAGCTGATGGCCTACAAGGACGAATACGAGGTGGCGCGCCTGCACCTGCAGAGCGGCTTCCTCGACGAGCTAAAGCGCGAGTTCGAGGACGGTTTTAGCGTCCAGTATCACCTCGCCCCGCCGTTCCTCCCGTCCAAACGCGACGCGCGCGGCCGGCCGCGCAAGCGCGCGTTCGGTCAGTGGATCCAGATGCCGCTCGCCATGCTGGCGCGGTTGAAGGGACTGCGGGGGGCGGCTTTCGATCCGTTCGGCTACGCCGCGGAACGGCGCGCGGAGCGCGAGCTGATCACCTGGTACGAAGACTTGATCGAGCGGATGCTTGGCCGGCTTGAAGGAGCGCATCTGGCCGACCTCGTCGCAATCGCCAAAGGGCCGATGGATATCCGCGGCTATGGCCCGGTGAAGGACGCTGCGATCACGAAGGTGAAAGCCGAGACAGAAAAGCTGCTCACGGATTTGGCAACGTCGGTATCGCCAAAGATGCACGCCACCGGTTGACGCGGCGCCAGCGAGGCTTCAGCCTCCGAAACTGAGGGCTCCCTGATGGCGCCCCCTGCAATCAGGTGATGCATCATGGATTTCGACCAGTTGACCCTGACCCAGGCCGCCGCCGACCTCCGCACCGGGAAAATCACGAGCACCGCGCTCACAACGGAAGCCCTGAGCCGTGCCAAGGCCAATGCCGAGCTCAATGCCTTCGTCACCCTGGACGAGGCCGGCGCTCTGAAGGCGGCCGCCGCATTCGACGCGACGGGCGACAGGAGCAAGCCGCTCGGCGGCGTTCCCATCGTGATCAAGGACAATATCGAGGTTGCGGGATTGCCTTGCAGCGCCGGCACGCCCGCCCTGAAGGACTACGTGCCGAAGACCGATGCACCCGTGGTCGCAAAGTTGCGGGCCGCGGGCGCAGTCATCATCGGCAAAACCAGCATGCACGAGCTTGCCTTCGGCATCTCCGGCTACAACACCGCATTCAAGACCGGTGCGGAGTTCGGCGTACGCAATGCCTATGACCGCGCCCTGATCGCCGGCGGCTCCTCGTCGGGCACGGGCGCGGCGATCGGCGCGCGGATCGTTGCGGGCGGGCTTGGCACCGACACCGGCGGATCGGTGCGGGTTCCCGGCGCATTGAACGGATGTGCCTCGCTGCGTCCGACAGTCAGGCGCTATCCGCAAGACGGCATCGCGCCGATCTCGCACACCCGCGACACCGCGGGGCCGATGGCGGCGACCATCGCCGATGTCGCGCTGCTCGACCGCGTCATCGCGGGTGGCGAGGCCATTGCGCCAGCTGATCTGAAGCAGGTCCGCATCGGCATCGTCAAATCGATGCTGACCAATCTCGATGCCGACACCGGGGCTGCTTTCCATGCAGCGATCGCAAAAGTGGAGGCGCAGCGCATCACGGTCGTCGGGATCGAGATGCCGCAATTGGCTGAGCTCAACGGCCAAGTCAGTTTTCCCGTCGCGCTGTACGAGGCCTATGACGACATGGTCGCGTATCTCAGGCACACCGGCACGAGTCTCACGATCGAGACGCTGGTGAAGGAGATCGCGAGTGCCGACGTGAAGGGCACCTATGAAGGCCTGGTGCTTCCGCGCAAGCTGCCCGGTCCGGACAACACACTGCTCGACGCCAGGCCGATCTACGACGCCGCGATCAAGACCGCGCGGCCGGCACTGCAGGCGCTCTACAACAACACGTTTGCCGGCAACAAGCTCGACGCTATCGCCTTCCCGACCACCCCGCGCGTCGCGATTGCCTCCAATCCGGAGTCCAGCACGCTCGAGAATTTCGGCCTGTTCATCCAGAACACCGATCCCGGCAGCAATGCCGGCATTCCCGGGATCCAGATTCCGATTGGACTTGGTGCCACGAGTAAGCTGCCTATCGGACTTGAACTGGATGGTCCGGCGGGAGGCGACCGCCACCTGCTTGCGATCGGTATCGCGCTGGATAGCGTGTTTGGACGTTTGCCGCCTCCGCGCTGACGCTCTCGTAGGATGGGCAAAGCGAAGCGTGCCCACCATCTGTCGCTATCATTGATGGATGGTGGGCACGGCGCGGTGCGCCTTCGCCCCCCTACGGCACCGACCGCTGAACCTCACGAATACGGATTGATCAGCTTCTGCTGCTCGGCACTGTGGTGCACGAGCATGTCGATGAAGGTCCTGACCTTCGCCGACAGATGATGCTTGTGCGGATAGACCGCGTTCATCGACATCTCGACCGGCCGGTATTCCGGCAGGAGGCGCACCAGCCGGCCGGCGTCGAGATCGTCGCCGACCAGGAAGCCGGCGGCGAGGCTGATGCCTGCGCCCTGAAGTGCGGCCTCGCGCAGGGCTTCGCCGCTGTTGGTGATCAGATTGCCCGAGACGCGCACCGAGGCCGGCGTGCCCTTGCGATCGAAGAAGCGCCACTCGTCGAACGGATAATTCACGTGGCGCACGCAATTGTGCTCGGCGAGCTCCTCGAGCCTCGTAACGCGCCCATGCGCCTCGATATAGGCGTGCGAGCAGCACAGCACGTGCCGCCAGGTCGCAAGGCTCCGCACGATCAGGCTCGAATCCGGCGGCGCGATCATGCGCAGCGCGAGATCAAACCCTTCCTCGATCAAATCGACATTGGTCTCGCCCATGCGCAGATCGACCTTGACCTCCGGATAGGTCGCGAGGAATTCGGCCATCACTGGGGCCACGAACGACACCATGTGGGTGGCGGTGTGGATGCGCAGCGTGCCGCGCGGGGTCGATTGCAGCGCACCGGCGATATCATCGGCCTGCTCGATATCGGCGAGGATCTGGATGCAGCGGTCGTAATAGGCCTTGCCGATCTCGGTGAGATTGACCTTGCGCGTGGTGCGCTGAAGCAGCCTCACCCCGAGCCGGTCTTCCAGGGCCTGAACGTGATTGCTCACCATCGTGGTCGACATGTTGAGCTTGCGGGCTGCTGCGGAGAAGCCGCCAGTCTCGACCACCCGGCTGAACACTTCGAGGCTGGTCAATCGGTCCATGCCGCTTGATTATCCGCTTTCGATAGATAATCGCAAGGAATTCGCCCCGATTATCTATCAAATCATACACACGGCTCCCATTTGCGGCTTCGCGGGCCGTCGGACGCATACGTTAGCAGCAATCGCGCGACAGGCGCGGCAATCGCTCTGGGGCAGTCGCGGGTCTGGTTCGGTAGACCTCCAAACCAAGGCGATGTCTCCGACTATCCATCCCTGATGGATAATCCTTCCAGCATTTCGCCAATTATCGCCCGAACTGGAAAGACCCATAGTCTCACCAAGCCGACAGGAGACTGCAATGTCCGAGATGCCCCGCACCGAGAATTTCCAGCAAGCAACTGAAATCGCTCATGATTATAAAAAGGCATCCCCGGCCATACCGGCCCGGAACATGGTCCGGCGCGCGGCGCTGGTGCTGACGCTTCTCGCAGGCACGGCAGCCATTGGCTATTACGGACACGACTACTGGACCAACGGCCGCTTCCTCGAGACGACCGACGACGCCTATGTGAAGGCCGATTCCACGATCATCGCGCCGAAGGTCTCGGGCTACATCGCGAAGGTGCTGGTCGGCGACAACGAGAAGGTGAAAGCGGGCCAGACGCTGGCGAAGATCGACGACCGCGACTTCAAGGCGGCGCTCGGCCAGTCTCGTGCCGACGTCGCCGCCGGCGAAGCCTCGGTGCGCAACATCGACGCCCAGCTCGAGCTCCAGCAGCCGATCATCGCGCAGAGCACGGCCGATGTCGCCGCAGCCGACGCCAATCTGAAATTCGCGCAGGAGGAGCGCGCCCGCTACGACGATCTCATGAAGTCGGGCTCCGGCACGATCCAGCGCGCGCAGCAGACCGATGCGGCGCTCCGCGCCAGCAACGCGCAATTGCAGCATGCGAAATCCGGTCTCGTCGCCGCGCAGCGCAAGGTCGACGTGCTCACCACCCAGCGCGCCCAGGCCACGGCACAGCTCGACCGCGCCCGCGCGGTCGCTCAGCAGGCCGAGCTCAACCTGTCCTATACCGAGATCACCGCGCCGGTCGACGGCACGGTCGGCGCCCGCAGCTTGCGCGTCGGCCAGTTCGTGCAGGCCGGAACGCAATTGATGGCGGTGGTGCCGCTCGATGCGGTCTATGTGATCGCGAACTTCAAGGAGACGCAGCTCACGCATGTGCGCCCGGGCCAACCGGTCGAGCTGCACGTCGACAGTTTCCGCGAACAGACCCTGCACGGTCATGTCGACAGCCTGTCGCCGGCGAGCGGCCTCGAATTCGCATTGCTGCCGCCGGATAACGCCACCGGCAATTTCACCAAGATCGTGCAGCGCGTGCCGGTGAAGATCGTGCTCGACGACCACAGCCTCACCGGCCTGCTGCGCCCCGGTATGTCCACGGTGCCGACCATCGACACCAAGGTCACCGTGCTGGCCGAGCGCGAGACGGCCAGGCGCGTTGCCGACAACGCGGGCCGTCCGAACGGCGGCTGAGTTCGAAAGACCGGCGGGATTATCAAGTCCTGCCGGACGATGCTTCCACGACTTCCGCGATTATCGAAACCATCGGTCCAATGCATCCTGTCTCCGTAACCGAGACGAGGCTTCCATGAGCACGCTTCAACCAACCGTCAACGCCGCTGCCATCCTCCCCGCGCCCGCTGCGCCCGCCACCCCGGCGATCTCCGCGAAAACCTGGATCGCGGTGATCGGCGCCACGCTCGGCGCCTTCATGGCGGTGCTGAACATCCAGATCGTCAACGCCTCGCTCGCCGACATCCAGGGCGCGATCGGCGCCGGCATCGACGATGGCGGCTGGATCTCGACCTCCTATCTGATCGCCGAGATCGTGGTGATCCCGCTCTCGGGATGGCTGGCGCAGGTGTTCTCGATCCGGCTCTATCTGCTCACCAATGCGATCCTGTTCCTGATCCTGTCCGCCGCCTGCGCGCTGGCGCAGGACCTGCCGCAGATGATCGTGCTGCGCGCCGTGCAAGGCTTCACCGGCGGCGTGCTGATCCCGATGGCCTTCACACTGATCATCACGCTGCTGCCGCGTGCCAAGCAGCCGGTGGGACTTGCCCTGTTCGCACTGTCGGCGACGTTCGCGCCCGCAATCGGCCCGACGATCGGCGGCTATCTCACCGAGAATTTCGGCTGGGAGTACATCTTTTACGTCAACCTCGTGCCCGGCGCGATCATGGTCGGCATGCTCTGGTACGCGCTCGAGCCCAGGCCGATGAAACTATCGCTGCTCGCGGAGGGTGACTGGGCCGGCATCATCACCATGGCGATCGGCCTGTCGGCGCTTCAGACGGTGCTCGAGGAAGGCAACAAGGACGACTGGTTCGGCTCGCCCTTCATCGTCAAGCTCTCGGTGATCGCGGCCGTCGCGCTGACCGCTTTCCTGATCATCGAGTTGACAGTGAAGAAGCCGCTGCTGAACCTGCGCCTGCTGGTGCGCCGCAATTTCGGCTTCGGCATGCTCGCGAACTTCCTGCTCGGCGTTGCGCTGTACGGCTCGGTGTTCATCCTGCCGCAATATCTGTCACGCATTCAGGGCTACAATGCCGAGCAGATCGGCATGGTGCTGGCCTGGACCGGACTGCCGCAACTTCTGCTGATCCCGCTGGTGCCGCGCCTGATGCAGAAGTTCGATGCGCGCATCATCATCGGCGTCGGCTTCGTGCTGTTCGCGGCCTCGAACTTCATGAACATCTATATGACCAACGACTATGCCGCCGACCAGCTGATGTGGCCCAACATCGTCCGCGCGATCGGCCAGGCGCTGGTGATGGCGCCGCTGTCGGCGGTCGCGACATCGGGCATCGAGCCGGAGAACGCGGGCTCGGCCTCCGGCCTGTTCAACATGATGCGCAACCTCGGCGGCGCGGTCGGCATCGCGCTGCTCCAGACCCTGCTGACCAAGCGCGAGCAATATCACTCCAACGTGCTGATGCAGTCGGTCTCGGTGTTCGAGCAGGCGACGCGGACCCGGCTGGAACAGCTCACGCAATATTTCGTCAATCACGGCATTCTCGACCGTGCGGACGCCGCGCATCGTGCCTATGTCGCGATCGGCCATACCGTGCAGAAGCAGGCCTATATCCTCGCCTTCAGCGACACGTTCTATCTGCTCGGTATCGCATTGATCGTGGCGCTCGGCGCCGTCCTGTTCCTGAACAAGCCCGGCCAGGCCTCGGCCGGTGGTGCCCACTGACCTCAACCCGAGAAGCAAGGAGAGCGACCATGAAACCCCGCATGAACTACTACCAGGCCGCACCCGATACGATCAAAGCGCTGATGGCGCTGGAAAAGCAGATCCAGTCGACGGGTCTCGAGAAATCGCTGATCGAGCTCGTCAAGATCCGGGCCTCGCAGATCAACGGTTGCGCCTTCTGCATCAACATGCACACCGAGGACGCCCGCAAGCGCGGCGAGACCGAGCAGCGCATCTATCTGCTCAATGCCTGGCGCGAATCCCCGCTCTATACCGACCGCGAGCGCGCCGCGCTGGCCTGGACGGAATCAGTGACGCTGATCTCGCAGACGCATGCGCCGGATGACGTCTACGAGCAGGTCCGCGCACAATTCTCCGACGCGGAGACGGTGAATCTGACGATGCTGATCGGGGCCATCAATGCCTGGAACAGGATCGCGATCGCGTTCCGCGCGGTGCATCCGGTGAAGGTGAAGGCGTCGGTGGCGTGAGGGGTGCGCCCCAAGGCAGGTCTCGTAGGGTGGGCAAAGCGAAGCGTGCCCACCACTTCTATCGAAATACAGGAGGGATGGTGGGCACGGCGCAAATGCGCCTTTGCCCACCCTACGGCAGCTGCGTGTGCGGCTCAGACCGCCGTCGCCTTGGCGAACTCCACGTAGATCTCGCGCAGCCGCGTTGCCATCGGGCCGGGCTTGCCGTCGCCGATTGTCTTGCCGTCGATCGCAACCACCGGCTGGACGAACAGTGACGCCGAGGTCGCAAAGGCTTCCTTCGCCGCGAGTGCTTCGGCGACCGTGAAGGAACGTTCCTCGACACGGAGCTGGCGCTCTTCGGCAAGCGCCACCACAGCCTTGCGGGTGCAGCCAGGCAGAATCGCGTTGGAATTCTTGCGGGTGACGATGACGTCGTCCTTGGTCAGGATGAACGCCGAGGACGAGCCGCCCTCGGTGACGTAGCCGTCTTCCAGCATCCAGGCTTCGCCGGCGCCGGCTTCCGCCGCGGCCTGCTTCGCCAGCACCTGCGCCAGCAGCGCCACGCTCTTGATGTCGCGCCGCTCCCAACGGATGTCGGGCACCGTGATCACGTTGATGCCGGTCTTGGCCGCGGCGGCATTGATGATGTCCTTCTCCGAGGTGAACATCACGAGGCTCGACTTGACGTCACCCTTGGGGAACGCGAAGTCGCGGCCCTTGTCGGCGCCGCGCGTGACCTGGAGATAGACGAGGCCGTTCGCGACCTTGTTGCGCGCGATCAGCTCCTTCTGCAGCTCGGTGATGCGCTCGACCGTCTCCGGCAGCGCCAGCTTGATCTCGCCGACCGAGCGTTCCAGCCGCGCCAGATGCGAGGCGTTGTCGACCAGCTTGCCGTCGAGCACGGCCGAGACCTCGTAGATGCCGTCGGCGAACAGGAAGCCGCGATCGAGCACCGAGACTTTGGCGTCCGAGAGCGGAACGAATGAGCCGTTGACGTAGGCGATCGAGTCCAAGGCAGGTCTCCTGGCGGGAATGGGGTTACCCGCCGGTATAGGAGATTTGGCGGATCCGATAAACCCTCGATCCGTCATTCCAAGGCATTCGCAAAGCGAATGAGCCCGGAATGACGGTCAAAGCTAATGCGACAGGATCTTCGACAAGAACTTCTGCGCGCGGTCGCTGCGGGGCTTGCCGAAGAAATCGTCCTTCGCTGCGTCCTCGACGATCTCGCCGCGATCCATGAAGATGACGCGGTTGGCGACCTTGCGGGCAAACCCCATCTCGTGGGTGACGACCATCATGGTCATGCCTTCGCGGGCGAGATCGACCATGACGTCGAGCACCTCGCTGACCATTTCAGGGTCGAGCGCCGAGGTCGGCTCGTCGAACAGCATCACGATCGGATCCATCGCGAGCGCGCGGGCGATGGCGACGCGCTGCTGCTGACCGCCGGAGAGCTGGGCGGGAAATTTCTGCGCCTGCTCCTTCAAGCCGACGCGCTCGAGCAACTGCATGCCCTTCGTCACCGCCTTGTCGTGCGACCGCCCCAACACCTTCTCCTGCGAGAGGCAGAGATTGTCGATGATCTTCAGGTGCGGGAACAGCTCGAAGTGCTGGAACACCATGCCGACGCGCGAGCGCAGTTTTGGCAGATTGGTCTTGGGATCGTTGACCTTGGTGCCGTCAACGCTGATGTCGCCGCTCTGGAACGGCTCCAGCGCGTTGACGCATTTGATCAGCGTCGATTTGCCCGAGCCCGAGGGGCCGCAAACGACCACCACCTCGCCCTTGGTGACGCTGGTCGTGCAGTCGGTCAGCACCTGGAAACTCGGCGTGTACCATTTGTTGACGTGGCTGATTTCGATCATGAGCGGCTAGCCCTAGCGAATGATGGCGATGCGCGCCTGGAGCCGGCGGACGCCGAAGGACGCGATACAGGAAATGGTGAAGTAGACGACAGCTGCGAACAGATACATTTCGACCAGGCGCCCGTCGCGCTGCGCGACCTTGCTGGCGGCGCCGAGGAAGTCGGTGATCGACAGCACGTAGACCAGCGAGGTGTCCTGGAACAGCACGATGGTCTGCGTGATCAGGACCGGCAGCATGTTGCGGAAGGCCTGCGGCAGCACGACGTAACGCATGGTCTGGGCGTAGGTCAGCCCGAGCGCGCTGGCCGCGGCCGGCTGTCCGCGCGAGATCGACTGGATGCCGGCACGCATGATCTCGGAGAAGTACGCGGCCTCGAACATGATGAAGGTGATGAGCGAGGAGGCGAACGCACCGACACTGATCGGGCGCGAGGCGCCGGTCACCCACTGCCCGATATAGGGCACCAGGAAGTAGAACCAGAAGATGACCAGCACCAGCGGCAGCGAGCGCATGAAGTCGACATAGATGCCGGCGATGCGGCCGAGGGTCTTGTAGCCGGACAGCCGCATCAGCGCGAGCGCCGTTCCGAAGATGAGACCGCCGAGGGCCGCGAGCCCGGTCAGCGTCAGCGTGAACGTCATGCCCTCGAAGAACAAATAGGGCAGCGCGCGGCGGATGACGTCGAAATCGAGATTGCCGAACATCGCTTATTTCCCCGTGATGTAGCCGGGGATCGCGACCCAGCGTTCGAGGAAGCGCATCGCGGTCACGACGACGGCGTTGACGAGGAGATAGAGGAGGGTCGCGGCGGTGAAGGCCTCGAATACCTGGAACGAGAATTCCTGCATCGAGCGCGCCTGTCCGGTCAGCTCGAGCAGACCGATGGTGATCGCGACCGCCGTGTTCTTGATGGTGTTGAGAAACTCGGAGGTCAGCGGCGGCAGGATGATACGGAACGCCATCGGCAGCAGCACGTAGCGATAGCCTTGAAACGTGGTCAGACCCAGCGCGGTTGCGGCCATCTTCTGCCCGCGCGGCAGCGAACCGATGCCGGCCTGCAATTGCACGGCGACACGGGCCGACATGAAGAAGCCGACGCCGATCGCGGCCGTCCAGAACGGCGCGTTCGGCAGTTGCTTCAGCCAGGTGCCAGCGGCCTTCGGCAGCAGTTCCGGCAGCACGAAGAACCACAGGAACAGCTGCACCAGCAGCGGCATGTTGCGGAAGAATTCGACGTAAGCGAAGCCGAACCAGTTCGCCCCCTTCGACGGCAGCGTGCGCATCACGCCGACGATCGAGCCGGTGATCAGCGCGATGACCCAGGCCAGCGCCGCGGTCTTGAGGGTCAGCGCCAGGCCCGACAGCAGCATGTCGAGATAGGTGCCGGTCCCCATCGGGTTCGGCTGGAAGAAGATTCCCCAGTTCCAGTTGTAGTTCACGTGTCCCCCGCGCGAACGCGTCCGTCATGGACGTCTTGAGAAAAGTCTTCGGGCCTATGCAAATGTCCGGCCACCCTGGTGTCAAGAGTGGCCGGACATGATCTCGATCGAAAGATCGAGGTTATCTTACTTATAGTCGTCCGGGTTCGGCGAGTCCGAAGGTTTTGCGAATTCGTTCTTCAGCTCGGCCGAGATCGGCGTGTTGAGGTTCAGGCCCTTCGGCGGGATCTTGGCGGTGAACCACTTCTCATAGATCTTCTGGGCCTCACCGGAGGTGTAGAGCGCCGCCGTCGCCGCATCGACGACTTTCTTGAAGGCGGCGTCGTCCTTGCGCAGCATGATGCCGTAGGGCTCCGGCTTGGAGAACGCGTCCTTGGAGACGGCGTAGTCATCCGGCGACTTCGAGCCGGCGACGAGGCTCGCGAGCAGGATGTCGTCCATGACGAAGGCGACCGCGCGGTCGGTCTCGACCATCAGGAAGGCTTCGGCGTGGTCCTTGGCCGGGATGATGTTGGCGCCGAGGCCCTTGGCGACGTTGGCTTCGGTCAACTGCTTGATGTTGGTGGTGCCGGCAGTCGAGACCACGGTCTTGCCCTTGAGGTCGTCGATCGACTTCAGGCCGCTCGACTTCTTGAAGACGTAGCGGCTGGCGGTCAGGAAGTGGGTGTTGGTGAAGGCGACCTGCTTCTGGCGCTCGGCGTTGTTGGTGGTCGAGCCGCATTCGAGGTCGATCGTGCCGTTGGCCATCAGCGGAATACGCGTCGCCGACGTGACCGGGTTGAGCTTGACCTCGAGCTTGTCGAGCTTGAGCTCCTTCTTCACGGCGTCGACGATCTTGTAGCAGATGTCCATCGCGAACCCGACGGGCTTCTGATTGTCGTCGAGATAGGAGAACGGGATCGAGGAATCGCGGAAGCCCAGCGTGATGGCGCCGGTGTCCTTGATGTTCTTCAGCGTGCCGGTCAGCTCCTGGGCCCCGGCCTGGCTGACGGCGAAGGTCGCGGCGAGCGCGAGGCCGATGCTACGGAAATGTTTCACTTTTTTGTCCCCTTTCAGGATGATGCGGCCGGATGCAAGCACAAATCGGCCCGGATTAGAATGTGACTTTCGGCGAGATCGCAGCTCAGGTTAACGGGCGTGGTAATTCTCCGAGATCCCAGAACAGCCCGGCCATCACCGTCAAGGCCTCCTCGGTCAAGGGCAGCAGGATGTGCTCATTGGGCGCATGCTGGGAACAGCCGGGATAGGAGTGCGGGACCCAGATCGTCGGCAGGCCCAGAATCTCGGAAAACACGTCGTTCGGCAGCGAGCCGCCGAAATTCGGCAGCACCGCCGGCGGCTTGCCGGTGGTCTCCTGAACCGAATCCGCCGCCCATTTGATCCAGGGGCTGTCGAAATCGGTGCGCGACGCGGCAAAGCTCTGGGCGGCGCGCACCTCGACCATCGGAAAACCCTTCTGGACCAGATGCGCGCGGACGGCGTCGACCAGGCCGTCGACCTTGGTGCCGACCACGAAACGCAGTTGCAGCACGGCATTGGCGTGGCCGGGAATGGCGTTGGCCGGCTTCTCGATATTGCCCGACGACATCGCCAGCACTTCGAGCGTGTTCCAGGCATAGAGCCGCTCGGCGGCCGACAGGCCCTCCTCGCCCCAATTCTCCGCAAGCGCAGGCTCGTCCTCGGTTGGGACCACCTGCACGTCGGCCAGATAGCTGCGGATCTGGTTGGTGAGGCGCGGCGGCTTCAGCGCGTCGAGCTGGAGGCGACCATGGCCGTCGACCAGCGTCGAGATCGCGTTGACCAGGATAGTCGCGGGATTGGCGAGCACGCCGCCCCAATTGCCGGAATGATGACCGCCGTCGCGCAAATTCACGTCGAGATGAATGCGGATGCCGCCACGACAGCCCAGGAACAAGGTCGGCCGGTCGGCGGACAGGCGCGGCCCGTCGGAGGCCATGAACAGATCGGCCTTGAGCGCATCGCGATTGAGATCGCAGACCTTGCCGAGATCGGGGGAGCCGATCTCCTCGCCCATCTCGACGATGAACTTGGCATTGAAGCCGAGCTTGCCGCCACGGGCCTCGCGCACCGCGCGAAGCGCCGCCATGTTGATGCTGTGCTGGCCCTTGTTGTCGGCGGTGCCGCGGCCATAGAGCCGCGTACCCGCAACCGTCGTGCGCCAGGGATCGCGGCCGTCGCGCCACTCGCCCTCCATGCCGTCGACGACGTCGCCATGGCCGTAGATCAGCACGGTCGGCGCGGAGGCGCTCTCCTGATGCTCGGCGAACAGGAACGGGGCCTTGCCGCTGGGAGATTCAACGATGCGGCTGGTAAAATCGAGCGCAGCGAAGGCCGGCTGCATCTCCTGTTCGAGATAGCCGCGCAGCTCCGCGCCACGCGACGGATTCTGGCTTTCGGTCCGATAAGCAACGCGGCGGTCGAGCTCGCTGAGGAACGCCCCGGATTTGAAATCGTCACGGGCGCGGGTGATGGCATCGGCTCTGGTCATGGCTGCTTTTCAAGACTTTCGGACGAAGGACCCTACCCGAGACAGGTAGCCCTTCGAAAGTGGCGGGGGTTGGATAGTTCTTCGAGTTCTCTTGGGATTTCGTTCTTGCTCTCTTGAGATTGGCTTGCCAAGTGCAGCGGGGCCGCCGATTTTGGCCTTGCCAAGGTGGCGTCATCCAAGTTCAGGATATGCAAGAACTCCGCCAAGTTCGGGCGCACGTCTATCATTCGAAGAGCGCTCAGTACAGGGCGCCGAGGGACCAGCATGGCCAAGCAGATCAGGCTCAACGCCTTTGCGATGAATTGCGTCGCACACCAGTCGCCGGGCCTGTGGACCCACCCGCGCGATCGCACCGCCGAATATAACCGCCTGCCCTACTGGATCGACCTCGCCAGAACGCTGGAGCGCGGCCGTTTCGACGGCTTATTCCTGGCCGACGTGCTCGGCGTCTATGACGTCTATGGCAACAGCCCTGACGCAGCCTTGCGCAATGCGGCGCAGACGCCGTCGAACGAGCCGCTGCTGTTGCTGTCGGCGATGGCGGCGGTGACGCAAAATCTCGGCTTCGGCGTCACCAGCAATCTCTCGTACGAACCGCCCTATCCGTTTGCGCGGCGAATGTCGACGCTCGACCATCTCACCGAGGGACGGATCGGCTGGAATGTCGTCACTGGCTATCTCGACAGCGCCGCGCGCGGCGCCGGCAAGGACAAGCAGACCGGGCACGACGACCGCTACGACATCGCCGACGAATATATGGAAGTCGTCTACAAGCTCTGGGAAGGGAGCTGGGAGGACGACGCCGTGCTGCGGGATCGCAAGCGCGGCATCTTCACCGATCCCAGCAAAGTTCATCGCGTCAACCACGAGGGCACGAATTACCGGATCAACAACACCATTCATTTGAGCGAACCGTCACCGCAGCGTACGCCCGTGCTGTACCAGGCTGGCACTTCGCCGCGTGGCCGGCAGTTCGCGGCGCGCCACGCCGAATGCGTGTTCATGTCGGGACCGTCGGCCAAGGTGATCTCACCGCGCGTCTCCGCGATCCGGCAAGAGGCAGCCGCACTCGGCCGCAATCCGGCCGAGATCCTGATGTTCTCGATGATGACGATCATCCTGGGACGGACCGAAGCCGAGGCGAAAGAGAAATACGCCGACTATCGCCGTCACATCAGCCCCGAGGGCGCACTGGCGCTGATGTCGGGATGGACCGGCGTCGACTTCTCCGGCTACGATTTCGACCAGCAGGTGTGTCACGTCCAGAACGACGCCGGCCGCAGCGCGATGGACAATGTCACCCGCGCCGATCCTGACCGCGTCTGGACCGTCCGCGACGTCATCGAGCATGTCGGGGTCGGCGGCGCCGGCCCGGTCGTGGTCGGCACGCCCGAAAGTGTCGCCGACAAGATCGAGCAATGGTTCGAGGCGACCGATGTCGACGGCCTCAACGTCGCGTTCGCGATCTCGCCCGGCGATTTCGAGGACATCGCCGACATGCTGGTGCCGGAGCTGACCCGGCGCGGGCGGTACAAGCCGGAATACGCCAACGGCACGCTACGCGAGAAGCTGTTCGGCGACGGCCGGGCGAGGCTCGGCGCACCGCATCCGGCGGCGGGGTATCGCGTGGGGAGCAAGGGGTAGCGCTCCCGGGTACGCTGTCATTCCCCGCGCAGGTGGGGAATCCAGTACGCCGCGGCTTTCCCGTAGACAACAGCCGCCTCTGGAATACTGGATCGCCCGGACGAAGCCGGGCGATGACACCGAGTGTATGGAGATTGGATCGCGTCTCAGACCTTCCCGTCCACCATCACCTCGATCAGCTTCGTCCCCGGCCGGTTGAACGCCGACGCCAGCGTCGCCTTCAATTCCCGGGGATCGCTGACCTTGATCGCCTCGCAGCCGAGTGCCTTCGCCACGCCGGCGAAATCCACCGGCGGATCGACGAAATCCATGCCGACGTAATTGTCATCGCCATGGAAGGCGAGCAGGCGCTGCTTGATGATGCGGTAGCCGCCATTGTTGACGATGACGACGTTGAGCGGCAGCTTGTGATGCGCGGCCGTCCAGAGCGACTGGATCGAATACATCGCGCTGCCGTCGCCGGAGAAGCACACCACGGGACGATCCGGATTGGCGATGCTGGCGCCGACTGACGCCGGCAGGCCCCAGCCGATGCCGCCGGAGGCAAGGCCGTGATAGCCATAGCGGTCGCGGTGCGGACGCAGCGCCGTGATCTGGCGGCTCGAGGTGAGGCCTTCGTCAACGAGGATCGCATGGTCGGGCATGGCCTCGACCATTTGCAGCACCAGAAAATCCGGATCGATGGGGCTACGGCCCGCGCTCTTGCCGATCTGCTCGACAAGCCCGGCGCGGCGCGCGGTCCAGTTCTTCGGTGCGAGCTCGGCGAGACGCTGTTTGGCCCGGCTTGCCAGCGCGGCACCGCCCATCTCCTTCAGCACCGGGATCAGCGCGCGCAGTGTTTCCTTCAAGTCCGCCTTAAGCGCGATCTCGACGCCGTAGTTCTTGGCGATCTCCCAATCGACAAGGCCGACCTGAACGATGCCGAGCCCGTCAGGCAGGGCGTCGACCTCGCTATGGACCGACATCCGCAGGGGATCGCCGCCGAGCGCGATCAGCAGATCGTAAGGCGCCAGCGTATCGCGCGCGACCTTCTGCATGCGCGCCAGCGTGCCGACGAAGCTCGGGCTTTCCGAGAGGAAGTGTGCGCCGTAGGGTGTCGAAGATTGGTAAGCGGCCGCGCCGAGCAGCTCGGCGAGCTCGGCCGCCTCCTTCAGCGCGTCACTCTTGACCACCTCGTCCATGGTGACGATCACGGGGCGCTCGGCCTTGAGCAGGCGCGCGGCAAAGGCCCTGAGTGCTTCATCCGACGGTCTTGTGCGCGCGTCGATGCGGGTGGAGCGGCCGAGATCGATGCCGGCCTCGCTGTTGAGGATGTCGCCCGGAAGCGAGATGAACACCGGCCCCGTCGGCGGTGTCATCGCGACCTTGGCGGCGCGCCGCACGATGCGCGGCAGATCTTCCAGCCGTGTCACCTCGACCGCCCATTTCACCAGCGGCTCGGCCATACGCACCAGCGGGCCATACAGCACCGGCTCCATCAGGCCATGGCCCTGCTCCTGCTGGCCGGCCGTGAGGATCATCGGCGTGCCCGTGAACTGCGCGTTGTAGAGCGAGCCCATCGCGTTGCCGAGGCCGGGCGCGACATGGACGTTGCAGGCCACGAGCTTTCCCGAGGCGCGGCTGTAGCCGTCGGCGATCGCGACCACCAGGCTCTCCTGCATCGCCATTACATAGGTGAGATCGGGATGATCCTTCAGCGCATGCATGATCGGCAACTCGGTGGTGCCGGGGTTGCCGAACAGATGCGTGATGCCCTCGTCCTTGAGCAGCGCGAGAAAGGCAGAGCGGCCGGTGATCTTGTTCTTCATGTTTCCTCCAGGAGCGGACGTTGCCGCAAGGACGAGCACATGATGGCCGAAGTTTTGGGAGGCACGCAATGGAGCGCGGTCATGGCTGCGTTGCGCCGGAGCGGCAAACTGCGCTCTCATGTCCCGGACGCGGCGCAGCGCGGAGCGGTGCGACGCTGAGCCGGGACCCGGAAACAGGCACCGCACCCGCTGGTGCATGGGCCCCGGCTCAGCGCACCACCGAAGAGGTGCTGCGCTGCGTCCGGGGCACGAGAGCAGAGTGCGCGGCGCGCTCTACATCTCCTCGCGCCCCAGCTCGAACGGATCCTCGCCGCCGGCCCGCTTCTTCTTTTTCGAGCGCTGCCAGACCACGCCGGGAAAGCCCTTCAGCGGCACCAGCGGCTCGCCGGTATAGGCCCATTCCTGCAGCTCTTCGATCGCGATGTGGTAGAGCGGCTGGCGGCCGGTGCGCTCCTTGAACAGGGCGCGGGGGATGTTGACCATGTGCGGGCCGCGCGGGCGCTCATAGGCGATCGGCGTGCCGCAATGGGAGCAGAAGCTGCGCGCGGTCTTCGTTGCCTTGTCCTCGTAGCGGGTGAGCGCGGTCTTGCCTGAGGTGATGCGAAAGCGCTTCTTCCAGCTTCCGACATAGGTCGCATAAGCCGCGCCGTGCGCGCGGCGGCTCGCGGCGGAATGATCGTGCCAGGCCCAGCGCGCAGGAATGTCGATCTCGAAGGTGACCTTGCCGCAGAGGCATTGCCCGGTGGCGATTCCTGCGGCGGCTGCGGCTTTGGCCATGGAAGTCTCCCAACGCTTCGCGTCGCCCCGGAATGACGGCAAGTCAGGCCGGCGTCAGCTCGTCATAAACAGGATAATCCGTGTACCCCTTCTCTTCGCCGCCATAGAACGTCGCACGATTATACGGCGTGATCGGATAACCGTGCTCCAGGCGCCGCGGCAGATCGGGGTTGGAGATGAAAATGCGGCCGAACGCGATGATGTCGGCGTGGCCATCGGCGATCGCGGCGTTTGCGGTCTCGCCGGTGAAGCCGCCGGCCGTCATCAGCACACCGCTGTTGTATTGGCGGAACAGCACCATCGCCGACGGCACGTTCTCCCAGTGGACGTCGGCGCGGCCGGCGCCTGAGGAGCGCGGCTCGATGAAGTGGAGATAGGCGAGGCCGAGCTTGTCGAGCGCCTTCACGACGTGCGTGTAGAGCGGCATCGGATCGGGCTCGCCGGAATCATTGGCGATGCCATGCGGCGACAGCCGCACGGCGACGCGGTTCGCACCCCAGACGTCGATCGCGGCTTGCGTGACGTCGAGCAGCAGCCGCGCGCGGTTCTCGATTGAACCGCCGTATTGATCGGTGCGCTGGTTGCTGCGCGATTGCAAAAATTGCTCGAGCAGATAGCCGTTGGCGCCGTGGATTTCGACGCCGTCGAACCCGGCGGCGAGCGCGTTCTTCGCGCCCTGCCGGAACGCCTCGACGATGCCCTTGACCTCGTCCGTCTCCAGCGCGCGCGGCGTCTCGTAATCGGCGATCTTGCCGTCGGCCGTCATCGCCTTCATGCCCTCGGCCTTGATCGCAATCGCGGAGGCCGAGACCGGCAGCGCACCGCCATGAAAGGAGGAATGCGAGACGCGGCCGACATGCCAGAGCTGAAGAAAAATGATGCCGCCCTTGGCGTGCACGGCATCGACCACCTTGCGCCAGCCGGCTACTTGCGCGTCCGAATAGATGCCCGGCGTCGCCGGGTTGCCGCGGCCGTGTGAGACCACAGGCGAGGCTTCGGCGATCAGCAGGCCGCCGTTTGTCGCGCGCTGGCCGTAATATTCGGCGTTGAGCGGCCGCGGCGAGAAGCTCTCGCGCTCGGCGCGCATGCGCGTCAGCGGCGCCAGCGCGACGCGATGCGCAAGCTTGTACGGACCGACCTGCAACGGTTGAAACAACGCCTCGAATTTCATGGGGGCCCCGGATGGCTAAGGAAGGATGCGGATCATATAGCGAGGGGCGGCCACCGGAAAAGGCGCCGCCCCTCTAAAGGCAGATATTCCCTCTCGCGGAACGCGGGAGAGACCAGGCCTTACGCCGTCTTGATCCAGACGGCCTTCACGTTGAGATATTCCTCGACGTGCTGCTTGCCGGATTCACGGCCATAGCCGCTCATCTTGTAGCCGCCGAACGGCACGGCCGGATCCATCGCTTGGTAGCAATTGACCCACACCGAACCGGCACGCAGGCTCTTCGCCACCGCATGCGCCTTGCTGACGTCGCGCGTCCACAGGCCGGAGCCGAGGCCGAACGTGGTGGCGTTGGCGCGTTTGACCAGTTCGTCCATGTCCTTGAACGCGATCGCGGAGATGACGGGACCAAAAATCTCCTCCTGCGCGATGCGCATGTTGTCCTGGACGCCTGCGAACACCGTCGGCGAGACGAAGAAGCCCTTCGACAGCGCGCCTTCCGTGATACGGCCGCCGCCGGCGAGAGCGCGCGCGCCTTCCTTCTGGCCGATGTCGAGATAGCCGGTGACGCGCTCGAGCTGCTGCTCGGACACCAGCGGGCCGATCTGGGTGTTGGGATCGAGGCCGTTGCCGACCTGGAGCTTCTTGCCGAACTCGGCGACGCGGCCGACGAACTCCTCGTAGATCGCCTGCTCGACGAACAGACGCGTGCCGGCACTGCAGATCTGCCCCGAATTGGCGAACACCGCCATCGCGGCACCCGGCACGGCGGCATCGAGATCGGCATCCGCGAACACGATGTCCGGCGACTTGCCGCCGAGCTCGAGCGAGACGCGCTTGAGGTTGCCGGCGGAGGCACGGATGATCGACTGGCCCGTGACATGCGAGCCGGTGAAGGCGACCTTGTCGACATCATGATGTGAGGCGAGCGCAGCGCCCGCGGTCTCGCCATAGCCGGGCACGACGTTGATGACACCCGGCGGAATGCCCGCTTCCATCGCCAGCTCGGCGATGCGCAGCGAGGTCAGCGGCGCCTCTTCGGCCGGCTTGAGCACCACGGTGCAGCCGGTCGCGATCGCAGGCCCAATCTTCCAGATCGTCGCGGTGAGCGGGCCGTTCCAGGGAATGATGGCGCCGACGACGCCGATCGGCTCCTTCAGCGTGTAGGAGAATATCTCGCCGGGCAGCGAGTTCTCGATGGTTTCGCCATGGATCGCGGTGGTCTGGCCGGCGTAATAGCGCAGCATGCCGACAGCGCGGAGGCGATAGGCGCGGGTGCGGCTGAGCGGCGCGCCCATGTCGAGCGTGTCGAGCTGCGACAATTCGTCGAAATTCTTCTCGACGAGATCGGCAAGCTTCAAGAGCAGGTTCTGCCGCTCGAACGGCTTGACCTTGCTCCACGGCCCCTCGAAGGCGCGACGGGCCGCGGCGACCGCACGGTCGATGTCTTCCTTGTCGCCCTCGGCGACTGTTGCGAGCAATTCGCCGGTGGCGGGATTGTGGGTCTCGAAGCGCTTGCCTGAGGCCGCATCGATCCACTTCCCGTCGATCAGCATCTGCTTGTAGGACCCGTTGGCGAACGGATGGCGCGTGATCGGAATAGCCTGCGACACAGCCATGGCTGCACTCCCTGTCAAATGATTGATTGGTTCGATCTGGGCGGGATCGTTAGGTCGATAAGAATACAGCGGTGCCGGATAGGCGTAAAGTCGGCGTGGAACGAAGACCTCCCATGCCGACTTGTGCAGGGTCGCGCGAGCGCCATGTTATAGCTCGGCCGCGCCCCTCCCCCGGAGACCAACCATGCCACATTCCGCCATCGTCAAAGACAATGTCGCCGTGATCACGGGTGGCGCATCCGGCATTGGACTGGCTGCCGCCGCGGCCTTCGCGCGCGCCGGCATGAAGGTGTGCATCGCTGACGTGGATCAGGCACGGCTGGCGGAGGCCGCAACAAAACTGTCATCCGTCACGTCCGCCACACATGTGATGACCTTCGCCGCCGATGTCAGCAAGGCCGAGAGCGTCGCGGAACTGGAGCGTGCCGTGCACGAACGCTTTGGCGGCACCGATCTCCTCATGAACAATGCCGGCATCCAGCCGGGCAGCACGCTGTTCGCCGAGCCGGACAACTGGCAGCGGATCGTCGGCGTCAACATGTGGGGCATCATCAACGGCTCGCGCATCTTCGCACCCGGCATGATCGCGCGCGGCAAAGCCGGCCTCATCATCAACACCGGCTCGAAACAGGGCATCACCACGCCGCCCGGCGATCCCGCCTACAACGTCTCCAAGGCCGGCGTGAAGGCGTTTACGGAAGCGCTCCAGCACGAGCTGCGCAATACGAAGGACTGCAAGATCAGCGCGCATCTCTTGATCCCCGGCTTTGTGTTCACAGGCCTCACTGCGAAGGGCCGCACCGAGAAGCCGGCCGGCGCCTGGACGCCGGAGCAGACCGTCGATTTCATGCTGGCACGGCTGGAGGCCGGCGACTTCTACATCCTGTGCCCGGACAATGACGTGCCGCGCGCGCTCGACGAAAAGCGCATGCTGTGGGCCGCCGGCGACATCGTCGAGAACCGCCCGCCGCTGTCGCGCTGGCACCCGGATCATGCAGATGCGTTCAAGAGGTTTGTGGAGGGGGAGTGACTGTTTTCCCCTCTCCCCTTGTGGGAGAAGGTGGCGCGAAGCGCCGGATGAGGGGTTCTCTCAACTGGCGCGATTTGTCCGTGAGGAGAGAACCCCTCACCCGGCTTCGCTTCGCGAAGCCACCCTCTCCCGCAAGGGGAGAGGGTGCGACCACGCCCTACAGCGTCTCTTGCTGGTGTCCGCAATTCTTGCAGGCGAACTTGACGCGGTTCTGGCCCTTTGGCGCCTGCACCCGGTTCGGGGCGCCGCACTTGCCGCAGACGGCCTCGATACGGGTATCGCCCTGCTTGACGACGATGGTCTTCTTTTCCATCGATTCGCGGATCAGGCGCTCGGCCTCTTCACGCAGGGATTGTTTCGACAAAGCTCATCTCCGCCTCTGGAAAGCGCGAGAGCCATAACGCACCTGCGCTGGAATCTCAATCGGCAATGCCGGCTCAGACCTCGACAATCACATAGCTGTCCTCGACATGCACCGGAAACGTCTCGGCAACATACGGGCCCTTCTGGAGCTCGTCACCGCGCGCCACCGCCACGGGATATGACCGGACCCTGACGCGTTTCGGGTCGAACCAGGACTGGCCGTTGCGCATGTCGAATTCCCAGCCGTGCCAGGGACATCGCAGCATCTCGCCGACGCGCGAACGCTCGTAAACGCCCGGCTCGGGCGAGGTCAGCCGCGCCACGCAGGCGGCCTTCTCCAGCGGAGCGCCCTCGTGCGGGCAGCGATTCAAGAGCGCAAAGAACTCGCCGTTGACGTGGAACACGACGATATCGCGGCCGGCGACATCGACGACCTTGTTGCCGCCGGGCGGGATCTCCGAGGTGGACGCAACGATGTGACGGGCCATGAGGTTCAGAACTTGTAGACCGCACGGGCATTGGTGCTGAAGATTTTCCTCCGCTCGGCTTCCGTGAGCGGCGCCTTGAAGGCGAAGCGCGGATCGTCGAAATCCCAGTGGGGATAGTCCGACGAGAACAAGAGACGGTCGATGCCGACCCATTCGATCAGCGCGCGCAGGTGCCGCGCCTCGTCGGGCTCGTCGATCGGCTGCGTCGTGAACCAGAAGTTTTCGCGGACATATTCGGACGGCTTGCGCTTGAGATGCGGCACCTCGCTGCGGAAGCGCTCGAAGTGCTGGTCCATGCGCCACACCGCCGACGCGATCCAGCCAAAACCGCCCTCGATGAAGACGATCTTCAGCTTCGGAAACCGCTCCGGCACCCCCTCGATGACGAGGCTGGCAAGCTGCGCCGCAATCGTATGCGCATTCGACTGGTGCTCCTCGACATAATAAGACGGCCAGCCGCCGCCGGTCGGTGCGTGGCCGCCATAGCCGCCGACATGGATGCCGAGCGGCAGGTCGAGCGCCTCGGCGCGCTCGTAGATCGGCCAGTAGCGGCGGCGGCCGAGCGGCTCGTTGGCCCGCGGCGAGACGTTGATCTGGATGTATTCGCCGATCCTGGCGCAGCGCTCGATCTCGGCAATCGCGAGGTCCACGCCATCCTGCCCGATCAGGATCGAGGCCTTCAGGCGGGGATCGCGATGCGACCAGAACGCCAGCTGCCAGTCGTTGATGGCGCGCTGGATCGCCGCCCCGAACTCGAGGTTCTGCTGCGAAAAGATAAAGAGATCGAGCACCTGAAGAATTCCGAACTCGACGTCGAGCGGATCGAGATGCTGCTTCTGCATGAAGGCGAGATCGGAGCCCGGCGGCCCACCTGTCGGCGGCCAGGCATCGCGGCGCGCGATCAGCGGCGAGGAGCGTGGATAGGGCGTGGTGAAGAGATACGGCGTCCGCAGATGGCTGCCAAATTCCTTCAAATGCTGCTGCCAGCGTTTCGGCAGGAACTCGTTGAGATCATCCGTCGATCTCAGGCTCGGATGCACGTCGCAATCGACGATGCGCAGGCGCGTTGGCGCGGTCTTTTCTTCCTCGAGCAATGGGCGGTCGATGACGTCACTCATGCGATCCTCCAAAATCTAGTTCAGAGACAGCCGCGGAAACGTCTCCAGCGGATTGTCGACGCACATCTTGTCGATGATGCTCTTCGGCAGATGCGGCGGGATCGGATCGTCGCCGTCGAACTGCCAGTGCGGATAGTCGGACGCGAACAGGAACATCTTTTCGGAGCCGATCTGGTCGATGATCTCCTCGACGCTTCGGGCATCAGAGGGCGCGTCGAACGGCTGCATGGTGACGCGGAAATTGTCGCGGATGATCGCCGCCGGCTCGCGCTCGACCCAGGGCACCTCGACGCGCACGCCGCGCCAGGTCTTGTTGGCGCGCCACATGAAGGCCGGCAGCCAGCTCACGCCACTCTCCATCAGCACGACCTTGAGCTCCGGGAATTTGCCGAACACGCCTTCATAGATCAAGCTCAATATCTGCGCCTGAAACGCCTGCGCCTCGACGAAGTAATATTCGTAGCGATGCGACGGCCAGCCGGCCGAGCTCGGTGCCTGCCGATACTGCGTGCCGGCGTGGATCGCGAGCGGCAGCTTGTACTTTTCCGCGAGCCGGTAGACCGGCCAGAAATGCCGCCGCCCCAGCAGCGTCTCGCCCTGTGCCAGCACCAGGATGGAGACGAAGCGATCGTCGCCGGCACGACGCTCGATCTCCTCGATCGCCAGATCTGGATCCTGCATCGGCACCACGATGGAAGCACGCAGGCGCGGATCGCGCGACAGCCATTCGGCGGCGATCCAGTCGTTGATGGCCTTGCAGAAATCGGCCGCCATGTAGGCATCGAACACGGCCTGCGCGCCATAGAGGACGTTGAGGATCGCGTGGCTGGCGCCAAGTTGCTCGAACGCGCCTTTCTGCACCATGGCAAGATCGGAGCCCGGCTTGGCGCCGTTGCTCGGCCGCCAATCGGCGCGGCCTGACAGCGGCATGCTCGGCGGATAGGAGGTGAGATCGAGCCCGTCGATGGCACGGCTCACCACCTGCTCTTTCCAGTGATCGCTGAGATAGGGCAGCAGCGTCGTGCGCGTGCCGCCAACCGCCGGGTGGATGTCGCAGTCGATCCGCGTCGCCACCATGAGCTTCCTCACGCAATCTCATTGGCGACGTTCTTGTGCGCCGCCAGCGCAGAGTGCCCCTGCCGGTCCGGTTCCGCAAGGGCGCGCACCCGCGCGATCCGTCATGGCTCGGTTGCATCTCGCAGGCGCGATATGAGGCGCGGCGGCGCTAGACGATCAATTGATCCACTGGCAGCCGGAAATGTCGCGGCGCCATCGATGCCGTTGGGCGACCGACGCGGAACGCGTTGACGAGACGGACTTCGTCACCCAGCCCGGCCGTGGCGCGCAGTCTGTCATTGAAGGCGGGGTTATCGGCAAGTGATGACATCGGACAGGCGGCGAGGCCCGCACGATCAATCTCGAGCCATAAGCGATAGAAATGACGCCCGCTCACCAGCGGGTCCTCGCCACGTGGCCGGCAGAACAGGACAATGGCGGCCGCCGATGAGGTTTTGGCGCGGTCGGACAGCAAGGCGGCGGCGAGACCGAGCTTATCGAGCAGCGGGAACAGCGGACCCAACACCAAGCGGGCGCCGACCGCCTCGATGGCGTTCATCGCAAGCGCCTCGCGGTTGAGGCCACTTTGCAGATACAGCGGATCGTTCGGCGACAGCCGCATCCATGTCAGCAACTCGCGCCGAAAATCGGCCTCGCGCGTGAAGGAGAGTTCAGCCTCGTCCGCCCAGGCAGCAATGTCCGCAATTTGTTTGCGATCGCGGATGCACACGATATTGTCGAGAGAGGCGACAAGCTGCGCCAGCGCGGCTTCATCCTGCGGGGACGCAGCGAAAGTGCCGCGCCAGGACATCCGTCGGGGCACGTTGTCGGCAAGCGGATCGGAATCAGCGCCGCTACCGATCGTCAGCCTACACAGCACCGCATGGGGCGAGGCAAGCGGCTGATCCTCGATCGCGATATCGACAATCGACAGTCCGCGCCGGTTGAGCGCGAGGCTCATCCCCTCCAGCGCCGCGCCGTGCGAGATACGAACATCGTGTCCCGTGGGATCGGCGATAGGTGCCCGTACCGTCGTGTCATCGACCAGCGCCGGCCGGCCGTCGGCCAGCAGCCGCCAGCGCGTCGGTTGAATGTTGTGGACGCTGGGCGCCAGCCGCGCCTCTGCGACGAGCTCGCGCAACAGGTCCGGCGTGAGAAGGCTCATGACGTTGCCAAGGGCTTGGTGAACAGGTGCAGCCGGTGCAGCGGCCTGGCGCCGACCTTCTCCACCTGGCGCAACGAGGCGCCATTGACGTCGACGATCCAGGTTCCGCCGAGCGTACGGTAACCGGCCTCGCGCAGCGCCAGCGCTGTGCGATAGAGCATGGCGCCGTTGAGGCCGCGATTGTGCAGGTTGCGGCAGACCGACTGATAGATCAGGACGGCGCGTGTGTTGCTGAAGCGGTGCTTCAGGAAGCGAAACGGCGCCGACAGGCCGATCCGGCCGCCGACCAACTTCACCAGCGGATTGAGATCGGGGATCGCGATGATGGCGCCCGCGGGGCGCCCACGGTGATAGACCACGGTCGAGATCCGCTTGTCGATGATCCACATCATGTCGCCGGCCTGGAACAGATATTCGGCCGCCGTCGGCGGCACGAACATGGGGTTCTCCGCAAAGCCGTCGTTGAGGATCAGCCTCGCATCCTCCAGTCGCACCTTGAACGCAGAGCGCTTGATCGGCTGCCAGACGAAATCGGTGTCAGCGAGCACCGCGCGCTGCTTGTCGCCGAGCAGTTGCTCCGGATGGCCCTGGTCCAGCGCGATCTCGAACGTCGTCATCGGGAAGACCGGCTTGTAGCCGGCGCGCGCGAGATGGCGGGCGATATGCGGCGCGCTCCACATCATGTCGGTGAAGGGCGCCTTGTCGAAGCCATCGGTCATCACGCCGATCTGCTGCATCGCCGTGAGATTGAAATTGCCTGTGATCGCCGTCATGCCGCGATCGGCGAGCCAGCGCTCCGCGGCGCGCAACAGCGCGTCGGCGACCTCGACGTCGTCGACGCAATCGAAGAAGCCGAACGCGCCATTGGTCGTGCCGTGCTTGCGATTGGAGGCATCATGGATCGAGGCAGCGATCCGGCCGACCGGCCGGCCGTCGCGATGCGCGGAGAACAGCGCGTAGCGGCCATGCCCCTCCGTGACGAAGGGATTTTTGGCGGGATCGAACGTCCGGTCAAAATCGCTCCACAGCGGCGGCACATAGGGACTGTCGGCCCCATAGGCGTTCAGCGCAGCATCGAACGCGGACTTGCGGTCGCCCTCGCGAATGTCGATCGTCATGCAGCCTCCGGCGTGAGGGTCAGCAGCCGCTGCACCAAAGTGAGCGCCGTCTCGGTGGCGGGATCGGCCGAGGTGACGGGCACCGCCAGCGCGATCAGATCGATCGGGTCCTGCCCGAGCGCGATCACATGGGTCGCACTGTGCGCGGTCATCAGGGAGGTCATGCGCTCGACCGCGGGATGGGTCAGAGCCAGCCCCCACGGCGCCTCGGCGCAGCGCAACACACGCGACGTCGCAAGAAGCTCCTGGAGCAGCGGCGGATCGTAAGCAGCAAGCTCGGTGGAGCGAAAGCGCCGCGCGCTCTCGAAGATCGGATGGCGCGCGAGTTCGGCCACCAGCTCCGCGCGGGTCTGCGCCGGAGACGCGGCCATCGAATTGAGCAGGCCCGGCTCCTGCGACTCGAACAGGGCCCGAAGTGCGTCCGTCATCATGCCGATGGTGAGCACGCCGGCCACTGCGACCGCACAAAATCGGATGATCTGCGCCGCATCGACGTCCGATGCCATGAAAGCGGCGGCAATCCCAAGCAGGGCCGAGCTCGCCAGCCGCAGGGTCATCAGCGTCAGCCCGTGCCGCCGCGTCTCGGCGCCGCCGCCGGCGATCAGCATCACGGTGACCGTGAGCAGCGCGCCGAGTGCGCCCAGCCGAACCGGGATATCCGGCCACAGCGTGCGGAAGTCGGTGAGGATGAAGGGCAGCACCAGCAGCGCGCCGACGGCGAGCCGACCGATGCTGCGGTTTTCGGACCCCATCAGCTCTGCGCGATCGCGCCGCGCCAGCAGCAGGCCGCAGGTCATGAAGCCGGCAAGCTGGAACAGCGCCAGCGCCATCGCATAGGGTTTTGCGAGCTGCTCGAGACCGAGCGCGCCGCCGAGCCCCAGCACCGCAGCGCCGGCGAGCGCAGCAATCTTCGCCGCGCGCGGCGCGTGGCGCCGCAAGATGCCTTCGGTCACGATCAGCGCACCGAGCGGGATCAACGATGCCGGAAGCACCGACAGGCGGTCGAGAGCGACGCTGCCGGTCCACCACGCCGCGCCGCGGATCAGAAACAGCGCCGCAATCACGCCAAGCGCCACCAGCAACCGGTGCGTCAGCGGGCTGCGGGGATCGCGCCGATAGAACGTCATCATCGCCACGATCAGGCCGATGGCGCCGCATAAATTGACGATGGAATCGGCGATCGCGCCCGCGCTCATTTGCCGCTCGTGAATTCTGCGATGGCGCGGCGCACCAGCGGTCGCATCAGCGCAGCCACGATGGCGTTCCGCGGCTTCTCGATCGCGGGTTGATGCGGGTTCAGGAACCAGCCCCGGCAATCGGTTCCCGACTTGCGGCCGAGAATGAGCGCAATCGCCTCATAGGCCATCAGCATGCCGGTCGAGATCACCATCGGCGCAAACGACATCCGGCTCCGTCGCCCGGCGGCGACCTCGCCCGCGATGGCGAGATCAACGTAGTTGCGCGAGGAGGAGTGCAGCATCACGTGCTCGATTTCGGCGAGCATCGCCGCGCGCCGGTCATCCTCATTGATGTCGCGCCAATCCTTGTTCCGCGTCGGAAAATTGAGCCGCTCTTCAGGCCTCGGATCGTCCGGACGCACCACGATGACCGATGGCAGCGGCGACATATAGGCGTCGATCACGGTCGCGGCTGCGTTCCTCGCGGTTCGATAGAGGTGCACGCCGGCGGCAATGTCGTCCATGCCGTTGACGACGACGGGGCAGCGCTCCACGATGCCGCTCAACTCGCTGGTCCAGCTTTCGCCGAGCACGTCGATCTCGATCGTCGGATTGATGCGCCTCGCGGCTTCGGCGGCGACTTCGGCCTTCTCGCGGCCGACTTCGTCTGCGAAGGCAAACACCTGTCGGTTCAGGTTGGAGACCTCGAACCGGTCGATGTCTGCAATGACGAACTTGCCGACCCCGGCGCGGGCCAATGCCATGAAGGCCGCGCCGCCCATGCCGCCGACGCCGCAGACGAAGACGCGCGCCTGCCGCAGCAATTGCTGCTCGCGCTCGTCGATGAAGCCGAGGTTGCGGCCGGTGAAGGAATAATAGTCGAAACTCATCGGGCGCCCTCCGCATCATTGCGGCGCGGCCTCAGCGAACCATACGCGCGGGTGTCGTCCAGCCAGTAGACCAGCGGCAGCACCAGCCGTTGCAGGGCCAGCATCGCCGACGCGGCAAGCAACGCCGGCAGCGAGCCGTGCGGCACCTCGCTCATGACGTAGCGGCGCGCGCCCGCGAGATCGATACGGCCGAGTTGGAGCACATCGTCGCCGCGTGCGTAATCCAGCTCGCGCGCGCAAAACTCGTTGTAGATGGCGTTACGATGCTTCGGCGCGACTTCGAACGTCTTCTTCAATGCATCCGAACCGCCGGTATAGGCGTTGGTGATCACGGAGCGCGCTTCGTCGAAGCCGGCTTCCTCACCCACACCGAACACCGCGCGGTGACGGGCCAGAATGCCGCGAGCGAGCTGCAAATGCGCAAAGCTCTGGCGCGCGCCCGGCAGCGGCGAGGGATACACATCCGAGAAGGTATCGCTGACCATGCCGACCACCGACGGCACCTGCGTGACGTTGGATATCCATTTCGGGCGCAAGCCGTCACGCGCGAACAGCACCAGCGCCGTGAGTCCGTAGAGGACCCAGGACAGGCCCTGCCCGCGAACGTCAGGGTCGACCATGACCAGACCAAGATGGGTGACCTCGACCGGCCGGCCGTCGAGCGTGACGTCCATGACCGACAGCGCGTTGAACGCGATCGGGCGCCCGGTCTCCTCTTCGCAGATCAGCGTGACGACGGCGCGCGCCAGCCGCTCCGGCTCGCCGGAGAAGATGCCGTAGGTCAGGCTCTCCTGCGGCAACGTCTTGGCCGCGACGATACGAAGCTGGTCGACCAGCACATCGAGCTCTGACCTGGGCAGCGACAGCCCGGGGAATTCGATGATCCGCGTCCGCAGTCCCGGCGATGTCCGCAAGCTCAGGTCGATGGCCGGTTGCAACAGCGCGCCCAGCCAGAAGCCGGTCTGGCTGCGCAGCCTCGTGGCGGCAGCACCGAGCTTCGCAAAGCCCTTCTTCGCGCGCGGTGCTTGCTCGCCGTTCTCCAGAGACGCCATCTGCCTGCCCTCGATCGGTCGGGATCTGTGCACTTGCACGCATTAAGGAGCGCTAAGCACAACCTGGCGGTGTCACGGCAAGGTAAATTATGTCTTCAGAGACATCGACAGTTTCGGTTCGGACGCAGCAGCGGCGGAGCGTGTTGCTCCGCCGCTGTCTTGCTTGGCAGCCCTGACCGGCTTCAAGCCGCCGTCCTGGTCAAGCCGCCTTGGACACTTCCATCAGCAGGCGCTCGGCCTTGGCATCCTCGATCCGGTTCACCAGCCGGCTGCTCTCGTGATTGTCGCGGACCGTCTTGGTGAGAGTGATGCAGGTCTGGATCAGCATCACGATGCCCATCGTGAGATAGCCCTTCATCCAGAGGTCGATCGGCAGGAAGAAGATGCCGATGGCGACGAGGAAGGCGGAGGCGGCGAAGGACGCGTAAGTGAAGGTCACCCAGGCGCTGCTGTGGGGCTGGCCGTTCTGGTTCATGATGGTCTCCTATTGGTTCAAATGAAGATCGAATTGGGGAAATTGGTCTGATCAGGCCGTCGGCGGACGCTTGGACTTCAGCCGCGCCAGCACGTCGTCGGCGGTCGTCTTGAGCCGGGGACCAAAGCCCTGCTCGGCGAGTCTCTCGGCAGTGGCGAGCGGACCGGTGGCCGCATCGAGCTCGACCAGGGCATCGTCGGCGGCCTGGGCCTCCATCTGCCGCTCGCGCAGGCGCCGCAATGTGCTCTCCGCCTCCGGCAGTGTGGATTCGTAGGGACGGGCTGCCTCGATGCCGCTGCGGCGGAGCGAGCGCACCGCTTCCGAGGCGCGGGCGACGCGGCGGCCGCGGTCGAGCTCGGTGATGCGGGCCTGCGCGGTTGCGACGTGGCGCTTCAGTTTGACGATCTCGGTCGCGAACAAGGCCCGGGCCGTCATCGCCGCATCACGATCGGCTTCCAGACCCGCGATGGCCTCGGCGGCGTCCTTGGCGAGATCCTCGCGGCCGCCGTCGAGCGCCGCAACCGCGCGGGTCTCGAGATCGGCGATGCGGGCGACGGTCGCCTCGAGCTTGCGGCCCTCCTGCTGGTCCTGCGCGATCGCCAGCGCCAGCGTCCGCTTGCTGCGCTCGACGGCGGCGGCCGCATCGCGCATCTGCTGGTCGAGGATCAGGAGGGCCGTCCGGTCTTCCAGTTCTTCGCCCGCGGCGGCCACGCTGCCGCGGAAAAGTGTCACTACGGTCTTGAACATTTGCTGCTCCCTGTTATGAGCATTGCTCACAGATGCTGTGTAGCACATCTTGAGCGTCGCTCAAGAGAAATTTGAGCGGCGCTCACGAATTTGGTTAACGGATGTCTAAAGCCTTGGAACGTCGAGAGAAACTGCGGGCCGACCTGATCCTGGCGGCGGAACAGATGATCGCCAGCCGCGGATTAGCCGGCCTGAAAACCCGCGATCTCGCCCGCGAGATCGGCTGCGCCAATGGCGCGGTCTACAATCTCGTCACTGATGTCGACGAGCTGATCCTGCGCGTCGGCTCGCGGACCCTGTATCGACTCGACGCCATGCTCAGCGCGGCGGAGCGCGCGGGCGAGCCCTCGCCGCAGGAAACCCTGGTCCGCATCGCCATCGCCTACTGCGATTTCGCCGCCGAAAATCTCCAGCTCTGGCGCGCGCTGTTCGAGCACCGCATGGAGGCCGACAAGATCGTTCCCGACTGGTCCGTCGACGACCAGATGCAGCTGTTCCGCCACATCTATGTGCCGCTGGCCGCACTGTTTCCAAAACGCAGCCCGGACGAGCTCGGCATCACCGCGCGCAGCCTGTTCTCGGCGGTGCACGGCATGGTGGCGCTGGGCCTGGAGCAGAAATTGGTCGCCGTTCCGCTGCCGGCGCTGCGCAAGGAAATCGCAGGCCTCGTGCGCGCGATGATCGACGGATTGATCGCGCGGCAGAACTAGCCGCATCGCCTGACTAAAATTTCGCCTGTCGCATCGCAGGCGGCAAGCCTAGCTTCGGTGAGATCTTCTTTCTCCGGAGCCTTTCATGCCCCTCCTCATCCGCGGCGGCACCGTCGTCAATCACGATCATTCGCGCCGCGCGGACGTGCTGATCGACGGCGAGACCATCGTCGCCGTCGGGGCATCGCTCGATGCGCCGGCCGGAAGCGATATCCTCGACGCCGGCGGGGCCTATGTCATTCCAGGCGGAATCGACCCGCACACCCATCTCGAAATGCCGTTCATGGGCACCGTGACCGCCGACGATTTCGAATCGGGAACCAAGGCGGCGCTGGCCGGCGGCACCACCATGGTGGTTGATTTCTGCCTGCCCGATCCCGGCCAGTCGATGCTGGCGGCCTATCAGGAATGGCGGCACAAATCGGAAAAGGCGGCCGCCGACTACGGCTTCCACATGGCGGTGACGTCGTGGTCGAAGCAGATCCATGACGAGATGGAGACCGTGGTCAGGACCTACGGCATCAACACCTTCAAGCACTTCATGGCCTACAAGGGCGCGCTGATGGTGAACGACGACGAGCTCTACAACTCGTTCGCGCGCTGCGCCCATCTCGGTGCCATGCCTCTCGTGCACGCGGAGAATGGCGACGTCGTCGCCCTGATGCAGGAGGCGCTGATCGCGCGGGGCGTCACCGGCCCCGAGGGACATGCCTATTCACGGCCTCCAGAGGTCGAGGGCGAAGCCACCAATCGTGCCATCATGATCGCCGACATGACCGGCACGCCTGTTTACATCGTGCATACGAGCTGCCGCGAAGCGCATGAGGCGATCGCGCGGGCACGTGCAGCGGGCAAGCGCGTCTATGGCGAGCCGCTGATCCAGCATTTACTGCTCGATGAGGGCGAGTACCAGAACAAGAATTGGGATCATTCGGCCCAGCGCGTGATGTCGCCCCCGTTCCGCGACAGGTCGCACCAGGACAGTCTTTGGGCTGGCCTGCAATCCGGCTCGCTCCAGGTGGTCGCGACCGACCATTGCGCCTTCACGACGGAACAGAAGCGGTTCGGGCGCGGCGATTTCAGGAAGATTCCGAACGGCACCGGCGGTCTGGAAGACCGCCTGGCGCTGCTCTGGACCGCCGGTGTCGTCACGGGGCGACTCACCAAGGAAGAATTCGTCGCGGTGACCTCGGCGAACATCGCCCGCATCCTCAACATCTACCCGCGCAAGGGCGCGGTCGCCGTCGGCTCGGACGCCGATGTCGTGGTGTGGGATCCCAAGGCGAGCAGGACCATCAGCGCCAAGCGGCAGATGAGCCGGATCGACTACAATGTGTTCGAGGGCTTTTCCTGCATTGGCGGCGCTGCGATGACATTGTCGCGCGGCCGGGTCGTCTGGAAGGACGGCGATCTGCGCGCCGAGGCCGGCGACGGCCGCTATGTCGAACGCCCGGCGTTCTCACCGGTGCATGTCGCCAACTCGACCTGGAAAGAGCTGACCGCCCCGCGCGCGGTCGCACGTGGAGCGGTGACGCCGTAACGCTCAGGCCGCCTTGCCCGCCCGCAGCCGGTCAAGCACCGGCAGCAGCTCGGACGGATCGGGGCGATGCGTGTAGTCCGGGTTCACCTCCGCGTAGGCGATGATGCCGTCACGGCCGATGACATAGCGCGCGGGCATCGGCAGCACCCAGGCGGGATTGTCGTTGAACGTGGGCAGATCGTTCTTGAAGGACTTGTAGAGCGAGACGAGATCGGCGGGCAGGGCGAAGCGAATACCGAAGGCATCGGCAACCTCGCTCCTGACGTCGCTGAGGATCGGGAACGACAATTTGTTGTCGCGCTCGGATTTGCGGCTGTTCGGCGCAGTCTGCGGCGAGATCGCAACGAGGCTGGCGCCGCGCGCGGCGATCTCCGGCAGCCTCTCCTGGAGCGCCTGGAGCTCGAGGTTGCAATAGGGGCACCAGACGCCGCGATAGAACGACACGACCAGCGGGCCTTTCGCGAGCAGGTCGCGCGAGGCAACCGGCTTGCCGTCCGGATCCTTCAGGGTGAATTCCGGCGCGACGTCGCCGGCCTTCCTGGCGCGCTGCGCCTGGCCGCTCGCGATCAGCTCGGCGGTGGCGCGATGCATGGAGTCCAGCGCCTCCTTTGTCGGCTTGAGCGGGAAGCGGCCCTCTTCGAAATCGGCTTTGAAGGCATCGAGTTTGTCTTGCAGGGCCATTGCGAAACTCCATCTTTTGCTGCTTGCCCGCGTTTATCTGGATCATCCGGAGATGGAGGGGTATAAGGCGATTCCGGAGAACATTTATCTGGATTTCGAATGAGTGACCGGCTTCAGGAATTGGCCGTGTTCGTTCGGGCGGCCGAGAGCGGCAGCTTTTCGAAGGCCGGACGCGAGCTCGGCCTGTCGCAGCCCTCGGTGTCGCGCATCATCGGAGAGTTGGAGAGCCGGCTCGGGGTCAAGCTGCTGCTGCGAACCACGCGCCGCATCACGGTGACGGACGCCGGCGCGCTGTTCCTCATCCGCGCGCGCGACGTGCTGGCGGATATCGAGGATGCCGAGGACGCCGCCCGCGGCATCGACTCCCTGCGCGGGACGTTGCGCATCACGATGCCCATCGTCTACGGCACAAGGCACATCATCCCGCGCCTGCCGAAATTCCTCAGGGTTCATCCCCTGCTGCGCGTCGAGCTGTCCGTCGCCGACGAACGGCACAACCTCGTCGTGGAGGGCACCGACGTCGCCGTCCGCCTGGGTCCGCTGGACGATTCCGGCTTTGGCGCAAGGAGGCTTGCGACTTTGCCGCGCTTCCTCGTCGCCGCGCCGTCCTATCTTGCCGAGCGCGGCATCCCGAAGACGCCGGCCGATCTCGCCTCGCATGATTGCATCTTCGGCCCCGGCCTGTTCGGCCGAACCACCTGGTCGTTCACCCGCAACGGCGCGGAGACCTCGGTCGACGTCCAGGGACGCATCACCACCGATTCCGGCCCCGGCGTGTTCGCGAGCGTGCTGGCGGGACTCGGCATCGCGATGACCTCGCCGGTGATGGCCGGCCCCGAAGTCGCCTCGGGTGCGCTGGTGCCGCTCTTGAAGAGCTACAAGCTCGCCCCCGTCGACGTCTACGCCGTGTTTCCGGCAGGTCCCCGCCCCTCGACCAAGGTGCGCGCGCTGGTCGACTTCCTGGCGGAGGAGTTGAGATAGGCGCGGCACGGATGCGACGCCGTGAAGCGCGGCTGGTGGCATGCGCCTTGCCTCTTTACGTCGCAGAGATATCGCAAAAGAGGCACCGATGAGCGCATCACCCTTCGACATCAGCCGCCGCAATGTGGTGCTTGGCGGTCTCGGCGCGGCCGGGATGACGGCCGTCGCGCCACGCTTCGTCTGGGCGCAGGGGCGCCGCGAGACGCTGCTGGTGGTGCAGGAGCTGGGTCCGAACTCGCTCGACATGCAGGGTGTCGGCTCCAACCAGACCGTGAACGGCCTGTCCTGGAATTGCTACGACCGTCTGCTGACCTACGCCTCCAAGACGCTGCCCGACGGCACCATCTCCTACGACCGCGAGAAGCTGGCGCCTGAACTCGCCGAAAGCTGGGAGGTCGCGGCCGACGGCATGTCCTGCACCTTCCGCTTGCGCAAGGACGCGAAATTCCACGACGGCACGCCGGTTACCGCCAAGGATGTCAAATGGTCGTTCGACCGCGCGGTGAAGGTCGGCGGCTTCCCGACCTTCCAGATGTCGGCGGGATCGCTGGAAAAGCCCGAACAGTTCGTGGTGGTCGACGACCACACCTTCCGCATCGACTATGTGCGCAAGGACAAGATGCTGCTGTTCAACGTCGCGGTCGTCGTGCCCTTCATCATCAATTCCGAACTCGCGAAGAAGAACGCGACGGCCGAAGACCCCTGGGCGCTGGCGTGGCTCAAGACCAACGAAGCCGGCGGCGGCGCCTACAGGATCGAGAGCTGGAAGCCCGGCAGCGAGACCGTGCTGGCGCGGTTCGACGACTGGAAGAGCGGGCCGCTGCCGAAGGTCAAGCGCGTCATTGCGCGCGACGTCCCCTCCGCCGGCACCCGCCGCGCCATGCTGGAGCGGGGCGACGCCGATATTTCCAGCGGCTTTGCACCGCGCGATTTCGAGCAGATCATCAAAGAGGGCAAGGTCAAGGTGTCGGGCGTGCCGATCCCGAACGCGCTCTGGTACGTCGCGCTGAACAGCGCGAAGCCGCCGTTCGACAATGTGAAGCTGCGCCAGGCCGTCGCCTGGGCGATGCCCTATGAGCAGATCCAGAGCAGCGCCTTCTTCGGGCGCGCCGTTCCCATGTATGGCGGGGCAACCGAGGTCTCAAAGCCGGTTTGGCCGCAACCGTTTCCCTACGTCACCGATCTCGACAAGGCCAGGGCGTTGATGAAGGAGGCCGGCTTCGAGTCCGGCCTGGAAACGACGCTCTCGCTCGACACCGGCACCGCAACGGTCGGAGAGCCGACCGCTATCCTGATTCAGGAGAGTCTCGCCAAGATCGGCATCAAGGCAGCGATCGAAAAGATTCCCGGCGCGAACTGGCGCACGACGCTGAACAAGAAGGAGCTGCCGCTCGCCCTCAACCGCTTCAGCGGCTGGCTGGACTACCCCGAATATTACTTCTACTGGAATTTCCACGGCAACAACTCGATCTTCAACATCTCCTCCTACCAGAACAAGGCGATGGACACGCTGATCGACAAGGCTCGGTTCACCGCGGATACGGCCGAGTACGACAGGTGCGTGAAGGATTTCATCGCGCTCTGCATGCGCGACGTCCCTGTCGTGCCACTCAACCAGCCGATCCATGACGTCGCCATGCAGAAAACCATCTCTGGCTACGAGTTCTGGTTTCATCGCGAGCCGGACTACCGTCAGTTCGCGAAAGGCTAGTTTTGACGGGCGATGCTGACAGCGCGTGAAGCGGCGCGCGCCTGCTCGGTCGGAAGGCCCGCTTTCAGCCGCGCTGCGCTCGCGCGCAGCATCGCCACGTCGAGCTTGCCCTGCCGCGATCCGTCCAGGGCGCAGGCAAAGACTCGGTAGAATTGCGCACCGTCATAGGCGACCAGCAGCATGTCGACGCCGGCATTGATGGCCTCGACCACGGCCTTGCAGACGTCGTTCTGATAGATCGCGCCCATCACGAGGTCGTCGGTCATGACCATGCCCTGATAGCCCCATTTGTCACGGATGATGCCATCGACGACGCGCTTCGAATGCGAGGCTGCACGGTCAGGATCGACAGCCGTGAGCGTGACATGACCGACCATCAGCGCGCTACGCGAATGCGACAGCACCTCGCGGAACGGAAGCCAGTCGGTGACTTCGAGCTCCTTCACCGGCGTGTCGAGATTGGCGCTGAAATGGTGCGTATCAGTTCGCACGCGGCCAATGCCGGGAAAATGCTTGAGCGTGGCGCCGACGCCTGACTCTTCCAGCCCGCGCACATAAGCGCTCGCGATCGTGCTGACGACCGCAGGATCGGTCGCAATCGCGCGCTGGCCGATCAGCGTATGGAAGTCGAGGCGGATGCGCCGCTGCGGCGGCTTGAGATCGAGAACCGGCGCGAGATTGAGGTTGACGCCCAACCCCGAAAGCTCGCGGCCATGGATGCGGCCGAATTCTTCGGCCCTAACCTGCTGCTCGTCGGGGGCAAGCCCTGTGAGCGTCGCCAGCGCCGGCACCTTGGTCAATGGCGGTGCAAGATGCCCGACGATGCCGCCCTCCTGGTCCGCGGCGATGACCAGCGGCGGCAAGCCCGCGGCCCGCCGCTTGTCCTGGAGCGCCGCGATCTCGTCCCGCAGCGCTTCCACGGACCGGCCCCGGATGTTGTGCCGGGTGACGTAGACGCCGCCGATCAACCCTTGCTCGGCGAGGCGCGCGACATCGGGAAACGAGGAGTAGCCGACCATGAAGTGCGGCCCGATCTGTCGTGCTTCCGCGGCGCTCGCGGCCAGAACATCGTGCTTGCGCAGCTCGAACTTCAGATGCGCTGCCGACATCAGCACCGACGGCAGGCACCACAGCATGACGAGCAGCTTACCCGCGATGCTGCGCCAGCGTCCGCGACGCAGCAGGACGACGACGATCAGGATGCTTGCGACGACAAGCGCGATGTTTCCGGCGCCGCGCAGCACCAGCAGATAAGGATCGTTCTTGTTCGCCGCCGCGAACGCGACGACAGGCGCGGCAAGCCAGAGCAGGATGAAACCGATGCGATGAAGGAATTGCATGATGCGTCACGCCCAAAGTGATGAACGCATCGCACCTATCAGCGCGACTTACGCTGCGCGAGAGGCAAAAGCACTCCTGCACGAAAACTGCAAAAGACTCCTGAAACCGTGCTGACCATGGTCCCGGCTTCTGCACAAGCGACGGTCAGACTTCGTGATGCCACCCATCACGAAAGGTCTTCTGGACATGACGAGCCTGGCTTCGACGATAGCAGCAGATCTTCAGCCGCTCAGGCCCTCCGCGATTCCGGTCAAGCTTGGTCTCACGCTGGCGCTGGCGGGGCTCGCCGACTGGCTGTTCTATGGCGAGCGGATCGGGCTGTCGCTGACGCCGTTTGCGATCGCGATGGCCTGCGTATCCGTGCTATTCAATCATGCGACCCTTGATGTACGGCGCGGCATGATCAGCGCAGCCATTTTCGTCGCCGGCCTCGCACCGGCCGTCGAGGAGCTCAACACGCTGTCGTTGCTGATCCTCATCCTGTCGCTGACGATTGCGCTTCTGATCGCGACCAATCCGGAAACGACCGAGCTGACCGAGCGTGCCCATGCACTGCGCAACTTCTTCCTGCTCGGCCCCTTCAGGTTCTTCCTCGAGGCGCTCCAGATCTTCAGCCTGTCGGCGTTCACCCGCGGCATCGCGCTCTGGCTGCTCCCGGCAGCGCTCAGCACCGTCTTCGTCGCACTGTTCGCCGCGGCCAATCCGGTCATCGAGCAGTGGGTATTCCTGCTCAATCCAAAGCTCATCCTCCGCTATATCAGCATCCCGCGGGTGCTGTTCTGGGTCATGATGCTGGCGCTAGTCTGGCCGTTCATCCATGTCCGCTGGCGGCGCCGGACCGTTGTCAACACGCCCCTCACCGATGGCCCCGTGCCGCCGCCGGCGCCGCCACAAGTCTCGGCGGAGTTTCTGGGCGCCTCCACCATCCTGCGCTCGCTGATCTTGTTCAACCTGCTGTTCGCGGCACAGTCCATTCTCGACGGCATCTATCTCTGGGGCCATGTGGCGCTGCCCGCCAACATGACCTATGCGGCCTATGCCCATCGCGGCGCCTATCCGCTGATCGCGACCGCCCTGCTCGCCGCGGCCTTCGTGCTGGTCGCGATGCGCCCGGGCGGGCCGGCCGAAAAATCGACGGTGATCCGGCCGCTGGTCTATCTCTGGGTGGGGCAGAATGTGCTCCTGGTCGCCTCCTCCATCCTCCGGCTCGATCTCTACGTCGACATCTACATGCTGACCTATTGGCGTATCGCGGCCTTCGTCTGGATGGGGCTGGTGGCGCTCGGGCTGATCCTGATCGTGGCCCGCATCGCGCTCGACCGCTCCAACCGCTGGCTCGTCGGCGCCAATCTGATCGCGTTAACGATCGTGCTCTATACTGTCTCGCTGGTGAACTTCGACGCGTTCATTGCCGACTACAATGTGGCGCACAGCAGTGAAATGTCGGGCAAGGGCGTGACGATCGATGCCAACTATCTCCTCACACTCGGACCGCAGGCGCTGCCCGCGCTCGACAAGGTCATCGCCCATCGCCCGGGCGACGACTGCCTTGCGCGGCGCCGCGATCGGCTTGTAGAAACCCAACGACTGGACATGGCCTGGCGCGCCTGGGGCTTTCGGAGCTGGCGGCTGCAGCGCCGGCTCGATGCTCAGGCCAAAGGCCAGCCCGGCAATCAGCCGGCAGGGTGAGCGGAGATATTCTTGGCGCATCGCATTCTCATCGTCGACGACGAAGGCCACATCCGCGAGGTCATCCGCGTCGCGCTGAAGAAGGCCGGCATGGACGTGATCGAAGCCCGTGACGGCAAGGAGGCGCTCGCCCGCTTTGCCGCCGACAAGCCCGATCTGATCGTGCTCGACATCGGCATGCCCGAGTTCGACGGCCTCGACGTCTGCCGCGAGATCCGCAAGAGCTCCGACGTGCCGATCCTGTTTCTGTCTGCCCGCGACGAGGAGATCGACCGCATCCTCGGCCTCGAGATCGGCGGCGACGACTACGTGACGAAGCCGTTCAGCCCGCGCGAGCTGGTGGCGCGGGTCAACGTCATCCTGCGCCGCCTCAGCCCGCGCAATAGCGAGGCCAAGGCGGGGCCGGCCGCGCTGTCGCAAGGCGGCCTCTTGATCGATCCCGAGCAGCATATCGCGACCTTCGCCGGCACGCCGCTGAAACTGACCGCGATCGAGTTCGGCATCCTGCGCGCGTTCCTGACCCGGCCGACCTCGGTGTTCAACCGCGAGCAGCTGATGCGGGCGGCCTATCAGCTCAACATCCAGGTCTCCGACCGCACCATCGACAGCCACATCCGCAACATCCGCGCCAAGCTCGCGGCGCTCGCCTGCGACAACGTCATCGAGACCATTCATGGCGTCGGCTTCAAGCTCGGCCGCTGCGAGAAAGAGGCATGAGCGCGGCGCCCGACAAATGGCGGCCGTCGCTCACGCTCGTGATCTTCACGGTGCTGGCGACCGTCGGCGTGCTGCCGCTGGTCGGCCTGTTCTTCTTCCGCCTCTACGACAATCAGCTGATCCGCCAGACCCAGGCCGAGCTGATCGCGCAGAGCCGCGTGCTGGCGACGATCTATGCGCAGGAGGTCACCGCAAGGCTCGACAGCGGCCTCGCGCTCGGCGCCGAGGTGCCGCCAAACGTGCTGCCCGATCCCGGCGACCAGGTCACGCCGATCCGTCCCGCACTCGACCTCACGGCCAACGACCTGCTCCGGCGGCGGCCGGATGCGCTCCCCGCGCCGCAAGCAGCGCAGCCCGCCTATGTCGAGATCGGCGCAAAGCTGACGCCGATCATTCGCGAGACCCAGAAGGTGACGCTGGCGGGCTTTCGCATCCTCGATCCGCGGGGCGTCGTGATCGCGGGACGGCAGGAGGTCGGGCAGTCGCTTGCCCATATCGACGAGGTCGCCGACGCGCTGCACGGGCAATATCGCGCGACTTTGCGCAACCGCGTGCCGGACAAGCCGCCGCCGCCGATCTATTCCTTCAGCCGCGGCCTCGGCGTGCACGTGTTCTCGGCGATGCCCGTCATCGTCAACAACCGCGTCGCCGGGGTGATCTACACCACGCGGACGCCGAGCAACATTTTTGATCATCTCTACCAGGAGCGCGGCAAGTTCGTGCTGGCGGGGCTTGCCGTGATCCTCGGCACGATTGCGATCGGCCTCGTGTTCTCCCGGACCATCACACTGCCGATGCGCGAGCTGATCGACCGCGCGGCGCGGATCGGCCGCGGCGACCGCGAGGCCTTTCAGCCGCTCCGGCATTACGGCACACGCGAATTCGCCCAGCTCTCGCACAGCTTCCTCGGCATGGCCGAGCAGCTCGCAAGGCGCTCCGACTATATCGCGACGTTCTCTGCCCATCTCACCCACGAGCTGAAATCGCCGCTGACCTCGATCAAGGGCGCGGCCGAGCTGCTGCAGGATTCGGTTCAGGGCAAGGCGGGCAGCCTGACGCCGGCGGAGCAGAACACGTTCATCGCCAACATCCTCTCCGACACGCAGCGGCTGGAGGCGATGGCGCAGCGGCTGCGCGAGCTCGCCCGCGCCGAAAGCCTGCCGCAGAACGAGCACACGGAGCTGGCGCCTGTGATCGCCGACCTCAGGAGGGGGTTTCCGGCCAGTTCAATCGAGGTTAGCGGCAGCCTCGACCGGCCGATCGGCATGTCCGCTGAGAAGGCGTTGATCGTATTGTCACACCTCGCCGACAATGCAGTGCGGCATAAGTCGAGCACGATCAGGCTGGAGGCCGTCGACGAGCGTACGATCGTGCTGCTGACGGTGAGCAATGACGGCGAGCCGATCTCGGCGCCGAACCGCGACAGGATTTTCGATGCGTTCTTCACCACCCACCGCGATCAGGGCGGGACCGGAATGGGCCTCGCCATCGCGCGCGCGGTGATGGCGAGCCATGGCGGCTCGATCAGGCTCAAGCCGACCGACGACGGCGTCGCCTTCGAGCTCCAATTTCCCGTCGCCTAGATCGCGAACACCCAGGCGGCGACGATGGTGCCGATGGTGACCAGACCGGCGATGGTCCAGCCGGCGGCGTATTCCAGCTCAGGATGACCGGTCGCCCGCATGATCTCTGCCGGATCAGCGGTATGCTTGTGTGCCATGACTGCCTCGCACGTGTTTTCCCGTGTCATGGATAAGTCGCATCAGCCGGCAAAAGGTTCCGTCACGGAAACGCGAGACCATAAAAACCGCGAAAACAACCCCATGCACAGTAGAAACCGCATTCCGGCATGAGGCCAGGCCGCGCCGCGCAAGCATCTGACGCGCCGGTGCAAAACGGCTGCTCCGCGCAATCGCCGCCCGCTCCCGCCTTGCCTTCCAAATCGGGTTGCATGCTAGATTGGACGCACCCAGACCACGGCAGGAGGGAAGCATGGCCGACAACAAGGCAAAGCGGGGCGGCGCGGATCGGGCGCTGATTGCGCTCACCGAGAAGTACGAGGTCGCCTACTGGTCGAAGAAATTCAAGGTGACGCCGGCCAAGCTGAAATACGCCGTCAAGAAGGTCGGCCGCTCCGCCAAGAAGGTCGAGGCCTATATCAAGCTCCAGAAGCACCGTGCCTCCGACAAGAGCCGGATTGCGCTCAGCGAGGCCTATGAGGTCCGCTACTGGTCGAAGAAGTTCAAGATCACCCCGGCCAGGCTGAAGGCTGCCGTGGCCGCCGCCGGCCATTCCTCGAAGAAGGTCGAGGCCTATCTCGCAGCTCAGAAGGCGGCGAAGAAGAAAAAGGCCAAGAAAGCCACCAGGAAGGTCGCCAAGCGGAAGCAAGCGGCCTGAGGGGCACGCCACCTCTCTCGAAGCTCTCTTGCAACGCACACGGCCGAACGCCGGCGGTTGGGGCGCCGCCCTCGACTCCCCCTGAGATTGCACGCTAGTCTTCCTGCCATCCGCCGATTTCCGGCGGCATTGCTGCATTTGCGAGCCGGGCGGCCACAGCGGCGTCAGGCAGAAGACATTTTCAAGGGAAGCACGCGATGCGTTCGCTGTTTGCGCGGCTGCACCGGCGCTACGGGCCCAAGATTTCGGGGGCGGAGCGCCAGCGCCGGGTCAAGGACAAGCTCGCCCTTCAACCCGCCCCGCCCTCGATCCGCTCACCCACCGCGCTCCGCGCGCTGGCCGTGCGACGCCCGAAGGTCGCGATCATCGGCGGCGGCTTTGCCGGCCTGATGGCGGCCTCCGAGCTCGTCGCGCATTGCGAGGTGACGCTGTTCGAGGCGCGCGACCGCTTCGGGGGACGGGTTTTCAGCAAGACCAGGCCGAGCGGGATCGTCGAGGCCGGCGGCGAGCTGATCGGCTACAATCATCCGCTCTGGCTGCGTTACGCCAAGCAATTCGAGCTCGGCCTGTCCGTCATCACCTCGGACACCAATTTCGACGCGCTCGAGCTCGACATGCCGCTGTTTCTCGACGGCCACAAGCTGTCCGACGGCCAGATGAAGCGGGTCTATCACGAGATGGACGACGCCTTCGACAAGTTCAGCCGCTGGGCCGGAAGGGTCGACCCGCGCAAGCCCTGGCGCGCCCAGGGTGCCAGGAAACTCGACGCCAGGACGATCGCGGAGTGGATCGCCAGCCTCGACTGCTCGAAGCTCACCAGGCACGCGCTCGAAGAGCAACTCTCCAACGACGCCGGCCAGCCGACCACCCAGCAGAGCCTGCTCGCCAACCTCGCCGTCGTCGCCGGCGGGCGAATGAAGAACCAGATCGACGCCTTCTTCACCCAGACCGAAACCCTGCGCTGCTCGGAGGGCAATCAGGAGCTCGCCATTCGTCTCGCGAAAGACATCGGGTGCAAGGGTGCCCACACCCATTTGTCGACGCCGGTGCGCGCCATCCGCGTCGAGGACGAAGGCGTCACCCTGGACTTCAGTCCCTCCGGCAATGGGACCACGCGCGCCGCCTTCACCGCCGATTATGCCGTGCTCGCAATCCCTCCGAGCCTGTGGCCGGATTCGCCGAACGCCAAGATCACGATCACGCCCCACCTGCCGCACGACTATTACGTCACGATGGGGACGGCGGTGAAATATCTCAGCCCGCTGACGAAGCGCTTCTGGATCGGCGAGGGCCTCGCCCCGACGGCCATCTCGAACCAGTTCGGCGTCACCTGGGAAGGCACCGACAACCAGATTGCGCCACCCGATCACCCGGTCGAGCTCAGCCTGTTTGCAGGCGGCAATGTCGCCAAGGAAGCGCTCAAGCACTACCAGCCCGGCAACCAGACGCAGGTCGATGCGTTCTACGCGCAGCAGATCGGCGGCGTCTACAAGGGCTATGTCAAGCATCTGGCCGGTGGGCCCGAGTTCATGGCCTGGCCGCGCGACGAATGGACCGCCGCCGGCTATTCCTGCCCCGCTCCCGGCGAGGTGTGCCGCGCCGGGCCGCTGCTGGCCAAGGGGTTTGAAGGCCGCCTGTTCTTTGCCGGCGAGCACACGTGTTTCGCCTATTTCGGCTACATGGAAGGCGCGCTCCAGTCCGGCCAGACGGCGGCGGCTACGATCATCAAGGCCATCGACCGGCAGGCTGGCGCGCATCGCCCTGCCCGGAACGGCAATTCTGTCGTAGGCTTGGGACGCGTTGCGGCGTCGAAGCCGTGACGGGCGGGAGTTAGGCGAATGAAATTCACGACAATGACATTCGAGACCATGACATTTGCGAAATGGGCTTGCATGGCATCAGCCATCGTTGTCGGTAGCGCATCCAATATTGCCGTCGCCTCCGGCGCCACGCCCGCAAAGGTCTCTGGCTCGACGGCGCTGGCGCTCGCGGGCGTGATCGCGCCGCTATCGCCGATCCTGTCGGGCGGCGAGAAAAAGGCGGTGGCGATGCTGTTCGCCGCCAACAGCGACGTTCCCTACAAGAAGCCGATCATCGTGACTGCCGATAGGATCGTCTGCCGCACCGGCAATGTCGACATCACGGTGCGCAATTGCGAGGTCACCTTCGGCAAGACAACCAGGACCGTGAACGGCTCGACCGCCAATGAAATCTTCGCGACCGAAGTGCTCGCCGGCGTCCCGCCTGACGGAGCGGCGGGATCGAACTTCGAGAGCCTGAGCAAGCTGAGCTGCACGATCGACCCCAATGCGATCAGGCGGAAGGACGGCAGCGGGGCGGACTGCACGTTCCAGCCGGGAAATTGAACCCGCGGGGCGAAACCCGGGTGCCGTGAAATCGCCTCAAGACGATCTAACTAATAAGGCGAATTGAAAAGACAGGCCAAATGCGCGAGCCCATATGGGGCACGCAGGGCCGGCACCAACATGAAGAATTATCTCGCTTTTTTCCTAGTTCTGGGCGTGACGGCAGCCTCCGCGCACGGCCCAACGCCGGCGCGGCTGACGACGCCGACCGATCTCGTCCGCGTGGGCCTCACTGACAACGACACGACCGCCGGCGGCACTGCGCGCCTGTGCGAGCAGGTCTCGTTCTCGCGGGGGCTGCGCTACGGCGAGAGCGAGGCCAATGTGCTCGATGTCGCCACCAGCGGCGAGACCAAGGCCGATACGCCCCGGCCCGTGCTGCTGTTCGTCGCCGGCGACACCTTCACCGGCGACCGCGCCGCGCCGGACCTGTCCCGCGAGATCCAGGACCAAGCGATGTGCTTTGCCGCACGCAACGGCATGATCGGCGTGCGCATCAACTATCGCCTGGCGCCCTCGGCGACCTGGCCGATGGGTGCGACCGACGTGGCGGCGGCGCTGTCCTGGGTCCACGGCAACATCGACCTGTTCAATGGCGATGCCCGCGAGATCGTCGCGGTCGGCTACGGCGCCGGCGCCTTCCATGTCGCCACCTTGCTGGCGCATCCCGAGCTTCAGACCGATCGCGCCGATGTCGCCGCCGTCGTGCTGGTGTCCGGCATCTACCGCGCCGGCAAGGACGCCAGCGACAGCGAGAGGGCCTATCTCGGCACTGATGCCACCCAATATGACAAGCGCTCGGTCTTTCCCGGCATCCTCAACGTCGACGCGCCGATCGTGCTGGCCTGGGCCGCGAACGATCCCGCCGGCGTCGTCGCGCAGGGCGAGATCTTGAAGAAGACGCTCTGCGGCGCCGGCCACTGCCCGCGCAGCACGCTGCTGCGCAGCCGCGACGGCATCGCGGCCGCCTTTGGCCTCGACGGCTCCGGCGACAGCCTCGCCGAGCCGACACTGCTGCTGGTGCATCAGCTCGAGGCGCGCGGGTTGCCATAGCGTTGCCGGGCACAAAACTCCCAGACAGATCCGGTCCCGCTATTGCCGCCCCTATAGTCCATCACCGTCATCCTGAAGGTGGCCGCTTCTTCAGCGGCCCTCGAAGGACGACGGCCCAGCTCCCTCCGCGCAGTTGCAGCAGTGGCCGTACATCCTTCGAGGCTCGGCGCGATGCTTTGCATCGCGCCCCTTGCACCTCCAGCGACAACGGCTTTGCCGTTGCGCAGAGATGACGGGGTGAGATGCAGGCGGCCTGTCAACACGCCTGACGTTTCGTTCGGGCCGGTCATGCGCCGCATTGAAGCGGGCAAACACGCCACACGATCGCCAAACGCTTGACGTAGATCAACCCATGCTGGGACAGATCGAGCCGATCTCGTTGGGGGCCAACGTCGGGGGCCAACGTCAAGGTGTCGAGCATGCGCGTCACCGGCAGATTGCTGTTCGTTTTGATTGCCGCTCTCGCCTCGCTGGGGGCGATGTCGCAGCAGCACTCGGAGCAGCCCAATTCGGAGCAGCCGACATCCGACAATGAAATCCGGATCGGCAACGTCATGCCCTATTCGGGGCCGCTGTCGGAATTCGGCGCCATCGGCCAGGCCGAGGCCGCCTATTTCGACATGATCAACGCGCGCGGCGGCATCAATGGCCGCAAGATCCGCTTCATCTCGCGCGACGACAATTCCGATCCCACGACAGCGCTGGAGCTGACGCGCAACCTGGTCGAGAAGGACGACGTGCATCTGATGTTCGGCTCGTTCGGCACGCCCGGCAATCTCGCCGCGCGCTGGTATCTGAACGAAAAGAAGATCCCACAGCTTTTCGTCGCCTCCGGCGACGAGGAGCTGAGCCAGGCCAGGGCATTCCCCTGGACCATGGGCTGGCAGCCGTCGATTCGGTCGGAAGGACGCATCTACGCCAACTACATCCAGGCCTATTACCCCAGGAAGAAGATCGTCGTGCTCTGGCAGAACGACCAGTTCGGGCACATGCTCTATCGGGGCATCCAGGAAGGACTTGGCGATTTGAACCGCCTGATCCTCGTCGACATCGCATTCGACATCAACGACGAGCATCTCGACGGGCACATCTCGATTCTCAAGCGCACCGGCGCCGATATCTTCGTCTTCCTCGGCGTGCCGTCGACGGCGTCCAAGGTGATCAAGCTGGCGGCGTCGCTCAATTGGCGCCCGGTCTTCATCGTCAACGATGCCTCCGCCTCGATCGCCAATGCGATGGCACCCGCAGGCCTCGAGAATTCGGCCGGCGTGATCTCGGCGGCCTTTCTAAAGGATCCGAGTGATCCCGCATGGAAGAACGATCCCGGCATGAAGGACTGGTTCGCCTTCATGGACAAGTACCATCACGTCGAGAGCACCAACAACAGCGCCGCGCTCTACGGCTACGCCGCGGCCGAGGCCCTGACGCAGGTGCTGAAGCAATGCGGCGACGACTTCTCGCGCGAGAACATCATGCGTCAGGCAGCTTCGCTGAAGGCTTATCAGCCCTCCGTCGCGCTACCCAACATCAGGATGAATACATCTCCGAACAGCTATCTGCCGATCAGGCAGATGCGGCTGGTGCAGTTCGACGGGCGGTCGTGGCAGCCCTTTGGTGATGTGATCGAGACGGCGTTCACGGAAGGTGCGGCAAGGTAAGGTGTACCAAAACGCCGCTTACAGGAGAGGTCGGCGCTCCACAGTATCGACGAAGGAGGTGCGCTCCCTCCCCCGCTTGCGGGGGAGGGCGTGCGCCTGCCTCTTGGCCACATCTGAACTCAATCAAAAGCACGTCCCCCTCACGCCGGCTTCAGCGAAGCCAGCGCGCTCTCCAGCATCGCGCGCACCCGCGCGGCGTCGCCGGACTTCACCACGGCCGGATCTAGATACAGCTCGAGGCCCGGCGCGCGCTCGGTGATGACGCCGCTACGCTCCGCGGCCGCATCGTTTAGCGCATCCACCGAATACGGAATCACCTCGCGGCTGATGCCCTTCATCGTGATCGCCGGCAGCGCGTGGGCACGGACGATGTCGCTGACCAGCGCGAAGGTCTCGTAGCTCAGCACGATGCCGCCGGGCTCGGCGATCGATTGCAGGCGCGCGGCGAGGTTCGCCTCCGCACCGATAATGGTGTAGTCCATGCGGTCGCTGCTGCCGAAATTGCCGACATTGCAGTAGCCGGAGTTGATGCCCATGCGCGAGCGGAACGGCTGCTCGATGCCGGACGCCCGCCACTTCGCGTTGAGCTCGGCAAGACGCTGCTGCATGCGCCAGGCCATCTGGAGACAGGCTTGCGCATCGGCGCGATCGCCCTTGGTCTCGGGATCGCCGAAGAAGATCAGCATGGCGTCGCCGATGAACTTGTCGATGGTACCGCCATATTCGTGGGCGATCGCCGACATCTCAGTGAAATATTCGTTGAGGAGCTGGGTCAGTTGCTCCGGCTGGAGCCGCTCCGCCGTCGCCGTAAAATTCTGGATGTCGGAGAAGAAGATGGTGAGCTTCTTGCGCTCGGTGTGGATGGTGACGTCCTTCTGGCCGCTGAAAATGCTCTTGTAGACCTGCGGCGGGATGTAGCGCGAGATCTTCATCGACAGCGAGGCGAGGAAGTCATTGGCGGATTCGAGCTCCTTGTTCATGCCCTTGATGCGGCTCGCTTGGCGGCGCTGCAGCGACAGGAACGACAGGCCGCTGCCCGCCGCAATCAGGAAATAGGCCAGCAGGAATTTGAACGAGAAGATGTTGGCGGCGATCGGCTGGGCGATGATCACCTCCTGGATGCCCCTGATATCGCCGACCTTCCAGTCCTTCTTCGGGCTTTCGGGGTGGCTGTTGTGGCAGCTCACGCAGGCCGGGCCCATCGTCACGGGCGCGACCAGACGGACCTTGTCGTTGAACAGCGAGGTCTCGGTCTCGACGATCTTCTGCTCGGGATCCTTCCGAAGCGCATCGAGCGCGTCCTTCTCGAACTTGTCGAGCTGGTGCGGGGCGCGGTTCTGGAACGGGAAGTCCGAGACGAAGCGATAGGTGATGTTCTCCTGCTGCGCGCCGATCACCCGGCCGAGTTCCAGCGACAGCGTCGCCGGGATCGGGATCGCGCCGGGGACGGATTCGTAATTGTGCACGACCTTTGTCGTGCCATTGGGGTTGGCCAGCACGCGCCCGACCACGTTGGAGGCGTAATAGCTTCGCACGCTGGTGATGACCGAGTTGAGATCGACCGCCTGCCGGCGCAGCGCCGTCTTGCTGAGCTCGGTCAGGTCCAGCCACACCGCGAGCGGCAGAGCGAGCAGGAGGAAAGCGATCACGGCACCCGTGAGGAGGCCGCTCTTGCGCTGTTCTTCGGAGATCTCTTGTTTCACTCTGTGGCTCCGTTGTGTGCGATTTGTCGCAAATCTCTCGGGATTTGCGGCAAAGCAGGCGGCGGCACAGAGCCCATAAACGCGGGCGGCGCGCAACCCCATTTTATGGTGGTCGTGCCAAGCGCCTTTTCGTTTCATCACGGATGCTTAAGATCGGCAACGAGCTGCATCAGCGCCCCGGGAGATCCGCCGAATGACCGAGACCATCCGCATCAAGCGCTTCCATGCGCGCTCCGTAATCGTGCCGATGAATTTGCCGCTCAAAACTTCCACCGGGGCGGTCGCAAAGGCGCCGCTGGTGCTGATCGATTGCGAGACCGACCAGGGCGCCGTCGGACATGCCTATCTGTTCTCGATCACGCCTTCGGTCCTGAAGCCGCTGACCGCGATGGTCACGGAAATGTCAGAGCTGCTCAAAGGCGACGAGCTGCTGCCGTTCGAGATCGAGCGCAAGCTGACCCAGCGGTTCACCCTGCTCGGCCTCGCCGGCCTGCAGCGGCTGGCGCAATCCGGCATCGACATGGCGGCATGGGACGCGCTGGCGCGCAGCAAAGGCCTGCCGCTGGCGCGCCTGCTCGGCGGCGCGCCGAAGCCGGTCAGGGCCTACAATTCGAAGGGGCTTGGCATCATGCCGGCGGCCGCAGCAGTGGACGAGGCCCACAAGCTGCTGGCCGAGGGCTTTCACGCCGCCAAGATCCGCGTCGGCCGGCCCGACGCGCGGGAGGACCTCGCCGTCGTGCGCGCGGTGCGCAAGGCCGTCGGCGATGAGGTCACGCTGATGTGCGATTACAATCAGGCGCTGACGGTGACGGACGCCATCCGCCGCGGCGAGATGCTCGATGACGAGGGGCTGAGCTGGATCGAGGAGCCGATCCGCCACGACGACTATGCCGGCTGCGCCCGCATTGCGGATGCACTGCGCACGCCGGTCCAGATCGGCGAGAACTTTGACAGCGCCTTCTCGATGCAGACCGCGCTCTCCGCGGAAGCCTGCGACTACGTGATGCCCGACGTGCAGCGCATCGGCGGCGTCACCGGCTGGCTGCGCGCCGCCGCGCTCGCGCACGCTGCCGGCATCGAGATGTCGACGCACCTGTTCTCGGAAGTCAGCGCGCATCTGCTCTGCGTGACGCCGACCGCGCACTGGCTGGAATATGTCGACTGGGCCGACGCCGTGCTGTCGACGCGGTTGAAGATCAAGGACGGCTTTGCGCTGCCGGGCGAAGAGCCCGGGAACGGGATTGGGTGGGACGAGGGGGCGGTCGCAAAATATCTCGTCGCATGAGGCCGCCGGTCGCGGCGTCGATCACCGATCGGTAGGCCTATGACCGAACAGCAGCAATCATGCTCAGCTCGACCGGAGCCCCTCGCGGCAACTCGGCGACGCCGACGGACGTACGCGTGTGACGACCGCGATCGCCGAGGCGATCGATCAGCCGGTCGGAGGCACCGTTCATGACTTGCGACTGCTGGGTAAATCCAGGCGCCGAGGCGACATATCCCACGAGTTGCAGGACCTGGACGATCTTGTCCTCTCCGCCCGTTGCGTGGTTGATGGCCGAAATACAGAGATCGGCACAGAGGGCAGCAGCCTCTTGCGCGGCCGCGATGTCGACACCTGCGCCGACCTTGCCCGCGTACAGCAGATCTTCGCCGCGGCGCGGCAACTGACCGCTGACATACGCGATTCCGCCATGGATGATCACCGGCAGATAGTTGCCGCCGGGCTTGTTCACGCTGCTCATCTCGGTCACCTGGCTTCCTTCCACGTCCGGCGAAGCGACACATTTCGACGAACGCCACAAACCGGATGTCACCACGCGTTGCCGTGGTGGACGGCCGGACAATGGCAGGCGGCGAGTCACGGATCAAGGCTGGGAGGCTTTTACATGCTGAAGCCGGTGTGGATCCGGGCCGACAACACCTCGCCTCCGCGGTGAGAAAGTGCGCTGCTGCTCCACGCTCCGTCATTGCGAGAAGCTCTTGCGACGAAGCAATCCAGAACCTCTCCGCGGAAAGACTCTGGATTGCTTCGCTGCGCTCGCAATGACGGAATATGGAGCGACGACGCGACCTCACCGCAGACCCTACCACACTTCCGCGCCGGGGATTTTCTTACGCACCGCCATGCGCTGGATCCAGAGGCAGCGACGGACGGATCTGTTGGAGCGGCCGACGGCGGATATTCCTTCGCCGGCCTGAAGCAGCGGCGCCACGTTCTCGCGCAGCGTACGGCAACGTTGGAGCTCAGCCTGCCAGTCGATGATCGCGGCATCCGCGCGCGACCCCATCAGCGCCAGTGCCGCCACGGCCAGACAGCTCACTCGCATCATTCGCGTCCCCTTACCGTGATCCGCCTGCGTCGCGCCGGTCGCGCAAATCACGGCGCGACCCTGCTGATTTCCCGTTGCTGCGACTCTTTTGGCCCTGTGACATGGAACACACTTGCGGCCATCTTAAGGTTGTATGATAGCACAACGAAACCGGAGCCGGGCAGGCAAGCGCCCGAAACCCATTTTTTGACGATCTCATTTTCGAGCACGGCGTCGAAGGAGGCAATGCTTCGCTCGGTTCGCAGTGCTCGCCTATTTCGCGACCACGCACTTGCCGGGACCATAAGCTGAAAATCACGACCGATTCACGCGGATCCATTTGGCCTGTGGTCCGGCCAACGACGTAAGACCGCTCCATGTTCTCGGTGAGCATGCGCGCATGAGCGCGCGTGACCGGTTTGTCATGCCCGCTATCGGTCGGGACGCGAGGCGTAATAGCGAAGGACTCATCTGCCCGGACGGCCGGCCCGGAAGAATGTCGGCATCGACAGTTGCAGCAGCACGAGGGATCACCATGGACGAGCCCAAACCACTCACCAATGCATTTGCGAAGACCGCGAATTTCTCCATCCACCAGGTCGACAACGTGTTCAGGGATGCCGCACAGCCCGCCGCGGCGGCCGCCGCACGGGCAGCGCCTCCGCCGATCACTCTGCCACCCATCCTCGGTCCGCTGTCGGCCTTCACGGGCACGTTCACCGGGCAGGGTTTCAACACGATCTTCCGGCCCGACAGCGCGACGACGCCGACGCCGATGCCGGGGCCGGTGAACACGACCGACCCGGCCGACAACGTGCTGGAGCTCAATCTCACCGACGAGACGCTGTCATTCTCGAACAATCTCGGCTCGATTCCCAATCGCGGCACGGGGACGCAGGCGGACGCGTTCCTGAACGGCGTGCCGTATCTCCAGACCATCAACGACATCACCACCGGAACACCCGTCGGCATTCATTTCGAACCCGGCATCTGGCTAGCCGTGCCGGCCACCACCAATCCGAACGAGCCGTTCACCGTTGCGCGCATGGCGTCGATCCCGCACGGCACGACGATCACTGCGCAAGGCGCCGCGCTGCCTCCGGTCGCCGGCAAGCCGACCATCGCGGCGATCGACATCACCCCGTTCATCGGCGGCAATCCGGGCAACAAGATCCTGTTCCAGAACCAGACCGCGACCAACAACACCACGCGCCGGCTGCCGCAGGATCTGACCGCGTTGATGGCCTCCGGCAAGCTGACGCAAGCCATGATCACGGATCCGAACACGGTGCTGCGCAATCAGATCGCGCATCAGACCATCACCCAGACCATCGTCATCGAGACGTCGACGAAGCCCGGCTCGCCGCTATCAGGCGGACCCTTGCCAGCCGTTCCCGCGCCCGGGCCTCATCCTACCGCGCCGAACTTCGCGGGCGGCACGGCGAACATCGCCTTCCTCGAGGGGCAGCCCAATCCGCCGCCGGGCGGCGGGAGCGCCAACGCCAACGCATTCCAGATGGACGCGGTGTTCTGGATCGAGACGGTGGTTTACGACATCGACGTGCCGCATTTGCCACCGGGAACGCCGCCGGTGATCTTGCAGCCGCGGCAGAAGGGCAAGGTGCCGCTGGTTCCGAGCTTCGTCGCCGCGATCCCGTTCGTGCCCAACAAGGGCTTCAAGGGCGGCCATGTCAGGGTGGCGACAACGCAGATCCAGTACTCGCAGAAAGTCATGCTGGATTTCGCCGGCCTGACCTGGCCGCACGTTTCCGTCGCATCGCTCGTGCCGGCCGCGCCGGTGCCGATCCCGGACCATCTGCTGCCGCTGAGTTGAGTGGGGCAAGGACGATACGACTTGTCGGCCACCACGAATGTCGCAAACAGTTCGCCGCACCTCGTCAGGAGGTGCGGACATGCTCCGGGATCATAAAGATCGGATGGTGGCTTGCCTGGACGAAGCTCGCGGCAAAAAATCCGGTTACGCTCTTCGCGCAACGCCCGGACACGCTTCGCCCGGTAAAGTCTTGGCTGTGCCACGCGAAGCCGAAGGCGAAGCGTGGTGGGCGCGACAGGGATCGAACCTGTGACCCCTACCATGTCAAGGTAGTGCTCTCCCGCTGAGCTACGCGCCCTAAAAGTCCACTTGCGTTCGGGTCGGGTCCCTATAACGGCTCAGGGGAGCCGGTGCAAGGACGGAACGGGGCCGATTTAGGCCGCCAGCATCTTGTTCACTTCGCTGACCAATTCGCGCAGATGCACGGGCTTGGACAGCACCTTGGCGTTCTTGGGGGCGTCCGAATCCGAGTTCAGGGCGACCGCGGCGAAGCCGGTGATGAACATGATCTTGATGTCGGGGTCGAGTTCCGAAGCCCGGCGGGCGAGCTCGATGCCGTCCATCTCCGGCATCACGATGTCGGTCAGCAGCATCTCGAACGGCTCTTCCCGGAGCCGCTGATAGGCGGCCATGCCGTTGTCGTGGGACGAAACCTGAAAACCGGCGTTTTCCAGCGCCTTGACCAGGAAACGGCGCATGTCGTTGTCGTCTTCGGCGAGCAGGATCTTTGGCATGGCAGGAAACGTCAAATCCCCAGAGGATATCAGCAGAGGTCACTAAGCCCGACAGAGGGTAAATTTGGGGTGAAAATCTTAACCCCAAGCCGGCTTGCGCTGCCGGACCCTTGTGAACCCGAATGCGGCACGAATCAATCGAGCCGCATCGGCGCGTCCCCGCCTCCTTGCCCGCACGGTTAAGACATGTTCCAGCGCCAAACACATCTTTTCGCTTGGCAGAATGGTTGCGATTCCGGACAATGACGACACATAAGAGCCGCTCGACCGGCCGAATCATTCGATCCGGGGCCCGTGCCGGATCGTGCGGCGCGAAGGGATGAAGCCTGAAAAGATGACCCGGTTTGACGGCGACATGTCGCCAGCCTTCGAGATCGTGGAGCCTGCGCACTGGCGCGCGCCTGTCATCTTCAACTCGCCTCATTCCGGCTCGACCTATCCGGACGAATTCCTCGCGGCATCGCGGATCGACCTGCCGACGCTGCGGCGGTCCGAAGATTCCTTCATGGACGAGCTGATCGGCCATCTCAGCGAGCGCGGCTTTCCGACCGTGCGGGTCAACTTTCCCCGCTCCTATGTCGACGTCAATCGCGAGCCCTATGAGCTCGACCCGCGGATGTTCACCGGGCGGCTGCCGAGCTTTGCCAATACCCGCTCGATGCGGGTCGCCGGCGGCCTCGGCACCATTCCGCGCGTGGTCGGTGACGGCCAGGAGATCTACCGCGACCGCATCCTGGTCGATGACGCGCTGGCGCGGATCGAGACGCTCTACAAGCCGTATCATCGCGCGCTGCGCCGGCTGATCAACAAGGTGCACCAGATGTTCGGCACCGTGGTGCTGGTCGACTGCCACTCGATGCCCTCGGTCGGCGTCAGCAGAGACGAGCCGCGCCGGCCCGACGTCGTCATCGGCGACCGTTACGGCACGAGCTGCACGCCGCTGCTTCCGGACCGGGTCGAGGAGACCATGACGGGACTCGGCTATTCGATCGGCCGCAACAAGCCCTATGCCGGCGGCTTCATCACCGAGCATTACGGCAATCCGGCGAGCGGGCTGCACGCCGTGCAGCTCGAGCTCAACCGCGCGATCTACATGGACGAGCGGCGGCGCGAGCGCAGTCCGCGCTTTGCGCAAGTCGCGAGCGATTTCGGCGTGCTCGCCGACGTGTTGGCGACCACGATCCCGTTCGGCGATCTCGGCCCGTTCCAGGCCGCGGCGGAATAAGTTTTTTCTTCGTACGATCGTGTTGCCTGCGACGAGCGCGAGCGCGCTTTCGCTTCGCATCTTTGCGCGCGTTGAACGAAGATTGAGATGAAAAGAAAAAAGGGCCGCTTCTGATGAAGAAGCGGCCCAAGTCTAGGGAGGAAACGCCCAAGGAGGGCAGCGATAGCGCAGAGCGCTACCGCACCGCAACAATATGCGACCGCGACGCACAAAGTGCAAGAGCTTTTGAGCCGTTTCCCATGCAATATGCACATGGCTCAGTTGCTTCCAGAGAAACCCAGATTCAGTTTCTTTGATAAGGAAATTCAATGGGTTGATAGTCATTTGCATACGAACAAGGCATGTTCGGAACTAAGTTTTCAAGTCTGTGATCGATATTTGGCCAGGGGATGACTGAGTTGAGGCAGCTGTTCCCTGCATTCAAAATACCAGGGAGCAAATCAAGTCAGCGCTGCACGCGAGGGGCGAATTGGGCTAGGCAGGAGCGAGCTTCACCCGACTTTCGTTTCGAGGATTCCGCCGTGACGGTGATCGACTTCTCCGCCTTCATCGGACGGCTCGCCACCGCGTCCGGCGAAACCATCCTGCCGTTCTTCCGCACCTCGCTGTCGGTCGACGACAAGAGCAAGACCAAGGATTTCGACCCCGTGACCGAGGCCGACCGCGCCGCGGAGGCGGTGATGCGGCGGCTGATCAAGGCCAGCTTCCCCCAGCACGGCATCGTCGGCGAGGAATTCGGCAATGAGCGCGAGGACTCGGACTATGTCTGGGTGCTCGACCCCATCGACGGCACAAAGTCGTTCATCGGGGGCTTTCCGATCTGGGGCACGCTGATCGCGCTGCTGCACAAGGGCGCGCCGGTGTTCGGCATGATGCACCAGCCTTTCATCGGCGAGCGCTTTTCAGGCGACAACGGCTCGGCGAATTACAAAGGTCCGACCAGTGAGCGCCGGCTCCAGGTCCGCCGCTGCGCCTCGCTTGCGGAGGCGACGACCTACACCACCAGCCCGCTGCTGATGAACGAGCGCGACCGCGCCATCTTCGGCCGCATCGAGCAGGGCGCGCGGCTGTCGCGCTATGGCGGCGACTGCTACTCCTATTGCATGCTGGCCGCCGGCCATGTCGATCTCGTGGTCGAGACCGAGCTGAAGCCTTACGACATCGCGGCCCTGATCCCGATCGTGACCGGCGCCGGCGGCGTCGTCACCACCTGGGAAGGCAAACCTGCCCAGGGCGGCGGCCGCATCATCGCGGCCGGCGACGCACGCGTTCACGAAGAAGCAATGAAACTGCTCAACGGATAAGCCTTTTTCGTTTGCGCATGATCTTGTCGGAAAACCGCTGCACACTTTTCCGGATCATGCTTCGAGGGCCTGTATGAAAACCCGACACACGCTCCTCCTCGCCATCCTGCTTCTGCTGCCGACGCTCGCATCCGCGCAGAATTTTCCAGCCAAGCCGATCAAGCTGATCGTGCCGTTCCCGGCCGGCGGCCCCAACGACATCATCGCCCGGGTGATCGGCCAGCGCATGTCGGAACTGTCGGGCCAGCCGGTGCTGATCGACAATCGCGGCGGCCAGGGCGGCGTGCTCGGCACCGACGCGGTCTCGAAGGCCGCGCCCGACGGCTATACCATCGCGATCTCCTCAGCCGGCGCGCTCGCGATCAGTCCGAGCATGGAGAGGGTCGCCTACGACACGGCGAGCGACCTCACGCCGGTGACGCTGGTTGCGACCGTGCCGGAAATGCTCGTCGTCGCCACCAATGTGGAGGCGAAAAACATCAGTGAGCTGATTGCGCTGGCCAAGGCGCAGCCCGGAAAGCTCAACTTCGCCTCCTCCGGCCCCGGCAGCCTGCCGCATCTCGCCGGCGCGCTGTTCAAGCTGACGGCGAAGATCGACATCGTGCACGTGCCCTATCGCGGCGCCGCGCCCGCGGTGAATGATCTGTTGGGCCAGCAGGTGCAGATGACGTTCCTCGATCTCCCCGTGCTGCTGCCGCAGGTCAAGGCCGGCGCGCTGCGGCCGATCGCGATCGGTTCCGCCGAGCGCGCACCGACCGCGCCTGAGGTGCCGACTCTTTCAGAAGCGGGTTTTCCCGATCTGCGCGTCGAGAACTGGTACGGCATGGTCGCGCCCAAGGGCACACCGAAGGAGATCGTCGCCGCGCTGCATGCCCTCGCGACCAAGGCCATGGCGGATCCCGCGGTGAAGGAAAAGCTTAGCCAGCAAGGCGCGACGCTGATCGGCGACGAGCCGGAGCATTTTCGCGCATTCATCGCCGATGAGACGAAGAAGTGGGCGAAGGTGATCAAGGACGCCGGGGTGGAGACGGCGAGATAGTCTGCCCTCACACCGCCGCCGCCCTTAAATGCTCCACCAGCATCTTCGCCGGCCGCGGCAGTGCCTTGAAGCTCCGCGCGCAGATCACGAGCTTGCGGTTGGCCCAGGCATCGCGCAGGCGGACCATCGCGAGCGGCATCAGCCTGGCGCAGCGGCGGGCGGCGGATTCGGGCACGAGTGCAACGCCGACATCGGCGGCGACCATCTGGCAGATCGCGTCGAAATCGCGCAGGCGCGCGCGAAAATGCGGGCGCATGCCAAGCCGCGCGGCGTGCTTCGAGATGTGCATCTGCAGCGCGGTGGCGCTGGTCAGCCCGACGAACTCGCAAGTCCCCGCCTCCTGGAAATCGATCTGGCGGCGGCCGGCCAGCGGGCCGCGCTTCGACGTCACCAGCGTCAGGCGATCCTCGCTGAACACGAAACGCTCGATATGATCAGGGAGCGCGTGCTCGGCGGCGAAGCCGAGATCGGCGGCACCCGCGGTGATCGCGGCCGCGATGTCGGTGCTCTCGCGCTCCTCGATGTCGATGGCGACGTCGCGATGCTCGCGCAGGAAGCCGGCCAGCGCCTTCGGCAGATGCTCCGAGAGCCCGGAGGTGTTGGCGAGAAAGTGCACGCTGGCGCGTACGCCGCTGGCAAAGCCGGCGAGATCGCCGCGCATGGCGTCGATCTGGTGGATGACGAGGCGCGCATGATCGAGCAGGCTCTCGCCCGCCGCCGTCAACTCGACACCGCGGCGCCCGCGCTTGAGCAGGGCGACGCCGAGCGCATCCTCGAGCCCCTTGATCCGTGCGCTGGCCGAGGCCAGCGCGAGATGAGACCGCTCCGCCCCGCGGGTGATGCTGCGCTGGTCGGCGACCGCGATGAAGAGCTGGAGGTCGACGAGGTCGAAGCGCATCGCAGGTCTCCTTCTTATTGTTGGAGCATGATCTAGTCGGAAAACCGCTGCCCACTTTTCCGGATCATGCTCTAGCCTTCGGCCTGAACGAAGGCTGTCTCCGTAACCTTCAGATTGTGCCCGCGTGCGGCTTCGGTCAATGTGCAGATATGATCGACCCGCTCCTCATCCTCATCGCCGCCGTCTTCCTGATCGCCGGATTCGTCAAGGGCGTGGTCGGGCTCGGCCTGCCGACCGTGTCCATGGGCCTGCTCGCGGTGAGCATGGCACCGAGCCGCGCGATCGCCATCGTGATCGTGCCCGCCATCGTCACCAATATCTGGCAGACCTTCGTCGGCCCTTACTTGCGCGACATCCTGAGGCGGCTTTGGCCGCTGATGATCGGCACCGTGATCGGATGCTGGATCAATGCCGGCGCGCTGACCGGCCCGCATGCGCGCTACGGCACGATCGTGCTCGGCGCCCTGCTCGTCATCTACGCCGTGATCGGCCTGAACAAATTCAAGTTCCACGTCGCGGCACAGAACGAAAAATGGGTCGGCGGCGTCGTCGGCGTGATCACCGGCATCATCTCGGCCTCGACCGGCGTGCAGGTGATCCCCTCGATGCCGTTCATGCAGGCGATCGGCATGGAGAAGGACGAGCTGGTGCAGGCGCTCGGCGTCTTCTTCACGACGGCGACGCTGGCGCTCGCCTTCAACCTGACGGCCGGCGGATTGCTGACACCGGCCAATGCCGTGCCGGGCGCCGTGGGCATGGCCATGGCCTTTGCCGGCATGTTCATCGGCCAGTCGGTGCGGGCACGGATGCCGGCCGAAGCATTTCGCCGCTGGTTCCTGATCGCGATGATCCTGCTCGGCCTTTATCTGGCCGGCAGCGCATTGCTGACAGAGTTCACCTGAGAGGCCTATGTCTTCGGCCCGTAGCCCGGCACCCATTTTTCATGCTGGGGCAGATCGTCCTGGATCGTCCACCACGGCGCACGCGACGAGGTGAAGACGTGCAGGCGGGGCCTCGCTTGCGGATCGTCATCGAGGAGGCCTGCGGGAATGCTGACGGTCGGCAGATAGCTCGCCTTGCCCGGGGTTAGGCAGCCGCAGGTCCTGCACCGATAGCGGAAACTCCCCGGCGCGGATTCGTAAGCCATCGTCATGTCCTCGCCCGCAACGAAGCGAAATTTGTCGGCATCGACATGGGCATAGGTGGCGAATGCCGTACCGGACAGCTTGCGGCAATTGCCGCAATGACAATGCGTGAGAGCGCGCACCCGATCGATCTCGAAACGCACGGCGCCGCACAGACAGCTTCCACGAATCATCAAACCCTCCCCACGCGGCCGGGATCGGGCGAGCCGCGCTCTGCTCCCCTCATTCGTTCGAACGAGCTACCGCGTCTCCAGCATGGCGACGCGGATGCCGAGATAGATGAAGAGGCCGCCGAGCGCGCGGTTGACCCAGGCGATCGCGCCCTCAGAGGTCCGCAAGCGATGCGCGGCCTTTGCCGCGAACGCCGCCAGCACCAGGCACCACAGCGTGCCCGTGCAGATGAAGATCAGGCCGAGGGTCAGGAAAGCGATCGGCTTGTGCGCCGAATCGGCTGCGACGAATTGCGGCAGGAACGCCAGGAAGAACAGCGCGACCTTGGGATTGAGCGCGTTGGTGAAGACGCCCTGGAGGAAGACCCGCCGCAGCGAGCTCCGCACCGGCTCGCCGATGGCCGAGGCCAGCACCGGACGTGACCACAGCATCTGAAGGCCTGTTACGACCAGATAGGCCGCACCGACCAGCTTCAGGATCGAGAACGCGGTCGACGAGGCCATCAGCAGGGCCGAAAGGCCGATCGCGGCGCCCGCAACGTGGAAAAAGCAGCCGCAACTGATGCCCAAGGCGGCAGCAGCGCCGCCGCGCCAGCCCATCTGCATGCTGCGGCCGATCACATAGACCGTATCGGGCCCCGGTGTGATGTTGAGCAGCACGCCCGACAGGATGAAGAGCCAGATTTCGTGAATGCCCAGCATGTGTGAGGTGCCCCGCCGTCCGACCGTCGGTCTCAAGGGGTGGGCTTAGTCGGTTCACCCGCCCTCGTCCACCGCCGGGATTGCGTGGGATTTACCGCGAATTTGCAATGCGGATCATACTATCGCCCGGCTGCATCTGCTCTATAAAGGCAGGGTTCTCGAAATGCGGGATTCGAGGCGGCTGCCACGCCGTGGCCGGTCGTCGATCCCTTCCAAGTCTCTTGGAGCCCCGGATTATGGAAAGACGTCTGGCCGCCATCGTCTGCGCCGATGTCGCCGGCTATTCGCGCATGATGGGCAGTGACGAGGCCGGCACCCATGCCGCCTTCAAGGCCCATCGCAGCGCGATCCACCCTATCATCCTCAACCATGGCGGCCGCGTCGTCAAAAACACCGGCGACGGCTTCCTGCTCGAGTTCCCCTCGATCGTCGGCGCCACCGAGGCGGCGATCGCGATGCAGACGCTGATGGCGGAGCGCAATCACCATCTGCCTGCCGACCGGGCCATGCAGTTCCGCCTCGGCATCCACATGGGCGACGTCATCGCCGACGAGGACGAGGTCTTCGGTGACGATGTCAACATCGCCGTCCGCCTCGAAGCCGTGGCGAGCCCCGGAGGCTTCGCGATCTCGGCCAAGGCCCATCGGGAGGCGAGCAAGCATCTCACCGTGCCGCTGACCGATGCCGGCAACCATCGCTTCAAGAACATCAGGGATGCCGTCGGGGTCTGGACCTGGACGCCCGAGGGCGCGCCGGCGCTGGCCCCCGAGCTCCGGGAGGCCTCCGCTCTCTCGCAGCAGTACCGCACCGCGATCGTCGGCGTGCTGCCCTTCGCCAATCTCAGCGACGCCCAGGACGAATATTTCTCCGACGGCCTCACCGAGGATTTGATCCACGCGCTGTCGCTGCAATCCTTCTATCGCGTGCTGAGCCGCAACTCGACCTTCGCCTTCAAGGGCAAGAACACGAGCACGCGCCTGATCGCGCGCGAGATCGACGCCACCTATCTGATCCAGGGCTCGGTGCGGCGCGCCGGCGCCAAGATCCGCGTCACCGCCGAGCTGATCGCGCCGGAGACCGGCGAGCAGCTCTGGACCGGCCGCTACGACCGCGACATCGGCGACCTGTTCGCGATGCAGGATGAGATCACCACCAACCTGTCCGCGGCCATCGCCACCGAGATCGTCAGGGCGGAGGCCTCGGCGCCGGCGCGGCTCTCGACCGACGTGACCGCCTGGGACCGCTTCCTCAAGGGGCTGTCACACTACTACCGGCAGACCAAAGAGGACCTGGCCACCGCCGTCGACCTGTTCCGGGAGGCCATCGCGGTCGATTCCAAACTGTCGATCGCCCACGCCTATCTCGCCACGATCCAGATCCAGAGCATTCAGTTCGGCTGGGTCAAAGGCACGCGCGAGATGTGGGCCGAGGCGATGAACCTCGCCGAGACCAGCGTCCGGCTCGACCCGCGCTCCTCCTTCGCATTCTCGATCCTGTCCTGGGCCCACGCCATGGAGGGGCATTACGAGGCCGCGATGGACGCCGCCAAGCGCGCGGTTGCCCTCAACCCCTACGACAATGGCGCGCGCGGCGTGCTCGGCATCTGCCATTTCGTCATCGGCGAGCACCGCGAGGCGATCGAGCTGTTCTCGATGGCCGCGCAGCGCGACAACAGCGACCCGCGCTACCAATGGGCCGCGCTGAACGCCTTCAGCCATTATCTGCTGAGGCAATACGACGCGACGCTGTCCTGGGCCCGCGAGCAGCTCTACATCAACCCGAACCACATGCAGGCGCTGGCGATCCGCGCCGCGGCGCTGGCACAGTTGCGCCGGGACGATGAGGCGACCGAGGCCACCGCCGTGCTCATGGGCCACTACCCGACCCTGAATGTCGATCGTCACTTGCGCAATTTCCACTGGAAGCGGCCCGAGGACCTCGCCCATTACCGCGAGGGGCTCCTGAATGCGGGTGTGCCGCTCGGCAAGCTGACCCTGGTCCAGAGCGACGTCAAACGCGCCGCCGAGTCCTGACATCCGGGCAGCGTTCTCTCAACAGTCCTTTGGCGACCTCGCGCCGGCTCTTATTGACACGACAGTGAATTCCGCCACACTTCGCTACACGCTGAAGTAGTATAAGCTGCTGCCGGTTTGTTAGGACTTTTTCGCGCTTGATCGGCGCGCATTTCACGATTCGCCGTTTTCAGGATTTTGGGCCATGAACGACCCCGCCTCGAAGCCCCCCTTCGATCCCTCGATCCAGGTCTCGCCAGATAATCCCTGCCCCTTCCTACGCGGCCTAGTCGGCGAAGGTTTCGTCGACGGCGGCACCGTCCCGCTCCGGACGCTGTCGCAAACCATCGCGAATGCGAGCGGCGAGACCGGGCTGAAGAAGACCTCGGCCCGCATCCAGGTCCGCGGTGTTGCACTCATCGCCAACGGCGCCTGTCACATCCTGCAAAGCATCTTCTGGGGCGCGCAGCTCAACAGGCTGCGCGGCGGCCCGCTCGACAAGCTCGGTGCCGGCTCGCGCATCCTCGGCGTCGACGGGCGCGTCAACGAGGACGAGATCGCGCGGCTCGCCAGTTTCGGCAGCACCTATGCCGATCCCGATGGCGGCACCGAAACCGGGCTCAACGCCTCGCAAATCCAGACCTTCATGGACGACAATCTCAAGCGCGCCGGCAATCAGTCGCGCTGGTACTACCGGATCCTGATGAAGTTCGAGTGGCCAATCCTGCTCAAGATCATCGGCAAGGGTCAGGGTGACGACCGCTATCTCAGCGTGGCCGAGGTCAGGACATTGTTCAACGAGCGCAAATTCCCCGATAGGATCACCCAGCGGGTCGTCAGCCAGCCGGTCACCCCGCCCTCGCTGATCTTGCGCGCGGCCGGCGGCCTCGTCGCCGCGCTCCTCGTCTTTGGCGTCGTGGCGCTGCGCTTTCCCGATCAATTCCAGCCGATGCTGCCCGGCATCCTCGGCGACCTGGTGGCGCCGCCATTGCCCAAGCACGTCGAACCCCGGGCTGCGTACTGGCTCGAGCAAAACTGGGCGCTGGAGGACCGGCACTGGTTTCATCACGCCAGCCAGGGCACCGCGACCTTCCCGGTGCCCTACAACTGGTTCATGGCACTCGAGCAGCCACGGCTTCATTTCTTCGCCAAGCCCGGGATGCTGCATGACAGCGACCATCTGCAGCGCTTCGGCTTCATTCCGAGCCCGCAGACGATCAACACCGACGACGCCACGCTGCGCCGGTTCGGCTATGCCAACGTCTACGACAAGACCAAGCCGGTGCCGGCGCGGCTTTGGGATCCGCCGGTCAACTGGGGCGCCCAGGCTGAAAACGTCGACGGCCTGCCCGTCGGCTTTGCCCGCATGACCGGCGTGCCCGATCCCGCGACCGGCCAGATCGGCGAGGACCGGATCGGCCTGACCTGCGCCGCCTGCCACACCGGCCAGATCCACTACAAGGGCATCGACATCCGCTTCGACGGCGGACCGGCAATGACCGACCTCAGGAAGCTCGAGGTCACGACCGGCCTGTCGATCGCCTACACGCTGCTCGTGCCGGGCCGCTTCACGCGCTTTGCCGACCGCGTGCTCGGCGCCTCCGCCAGCGATGCGGATCGCGATGCGCTGAAGCAGAAGCTGCGTGCGATCGAAACGTTCCTGGTCGACTGGGAGAAGACCTACGCGAAAACCATCGACGGCAAGACGAGGCTCAACCCGAAAACGAAGCAGGAAGAAAAGCAGCAGGACACCGAGGAAGGTTATGGCCGCCTCGACGCGCTCAACCGCATCGGCAACCAGGTTTTCTCCCAGGACATGGCGCTCAGTGGCCTCAGCGGCTTCGAGAAGAACCTGCATGCCAAGGACGCGCCAGTCAGCTTCCCGCCGATCTGGACCGTGCCCTGGCTCAAATTCGCGCAATATGACGCGTCCATCGAACAACCGCTGATCCGCAACGCCGGCGAAGCGCTGGGCGTGACCGCGCTGCTCAATCTGTCCGACAATACACCCAAGGACACGCTGTTCCGCTCGTCGATGGACATCAAGAATCTGAACTGGATCGAGGATCTGCTGAAGGGCTCGGCGCCCTATCCGAAAAAGCAGCTCTCCGGACTGACATCGCCGAAATGGCCGTCGGACGTCTTCGGCGATAATGCCTGGAAGATCGATGACGACCGCGTCAAACGCGGCCGCAAGCTCTATGCGGAGATCTGCGCCGAATGCCATCTCGGGCCGGTCAACGATCCCAAGTTCGACACCGAATTTCCCGACCAGAGCATCTGGTCCTCGTCACGGTGGGAGGCCATCGGCGACGACAAATTTTTGAATGAGGTCCAGAAAAGCGTCAAAGGCATGGGGACCGACCCCGCCCAGGCCGGTGTGCTGGCGACGCGGACGGTTCAGGTGCCGGGCTTTCTCAAGCTCGATCCCACGCAAAATCTCAATGCCTGGTGGACCTGCAATCTGCCGGATATTTCTTCGACCGACATGCCGTACTCGCTCGGCCTGATGGTGCTCGTCGACATCGTCAGCCGCAAGGCAATGGACGATGCCAAGATCCCCCCGAAGGTTCAGCAGGCCTGGTGGGGTAAGCGCCAGAACTGCCCCAATCCCGGTCCGCAACCGCCCGACAAGACGGAGCCGGGGCCCTGGTATCGCGCGCGCCCGCTCAACGGCGTCTGGGCCACCGCGCCTTACCTCCACAACGGATCGGTGCCCTCGCTCTACTGGATGCTGAGGCCCGCGGCCGATCGCCCCAAATCATTCTGCATGGGTGGCGGTCGCGACTACGATCCGAAGCAGGTTGGCTTCGCGGTCGTCGACGGCGAGAGCTGCAAGACCGGGCAGTCGCGCTTCTCGACGCGCGCGTCTGACGGCACCGAGCTGTTCGGCAACAGCAATGCCGGCCACTCGTTCGATGGCACGCCAGGCCCCGGCAAGGACGGCACCATCGGCCGCGTGCTCCAAGAGCAGGAGCGCTACGATTTGATCGAGTATCTGAAGACGCTGTGAGCTGCTTTCTTACCTCTCCCCGCTTGCGGGGAGAGGTCGGACTGCATCCACACCGTCATTGCGAGCGCAGCGAAGCAATCCAGACTGTCCCCGCGGAGATAGTCTGGATTGCTTCGTCGCAAGCGCTCCTCGCAATGACGGAGAATGGGGAGGCTCCACGCGTCCAATTCTCACCGCTCTCGCGGAGACTTCCCCTCACTTGAACAGCGGCGTGCCCGGCACGAAGGCGTCGAAGGCGGCCCAGAACTGGGAGCGGTAACGGTCCTGCTCCTGGAGGATCTCGTGCTTGGCGCCGGCGATCACGAGATGGGAGCCGGCACGCAAATGATAGGCGAACTCCTCGATCGCCGCGGTCGAGACCACGGCATCGTTGGAGGCCGCCAGCATCAGGATCGGCTGGCGGATCTCGGAAGGATAATTTTTGCCCTTGAAAGTGTTCATCGCGCGGAAGGCGCTGTCGGCCCAGGCCACCGTCGGTGATGCGAGCCCCAGCGTCGGGTCCTCCTCCAGGATCGCGGCATTGCGCGCATAGCGCACGGGATCGCTGGTGAGGGGATTGTTGATGAAGGGCTCGAGACCGGTGATGCGGTCGCCGCCGCCGGGAACATAGCGGCCGCCCATCCCCATCCAGCGCATCGTCTTCAGAAGCGCCCGCGCCGGGAACGAGGTGGTGCGGCCGGGCAGGTCGATCATCGGCGCCGACAGCACCATGCGGTCGAACCAGCGCTTGCCCGCATGCGCGATGCGCAGCATCACGGTGCCGCCCATGGAGTGCGCGAGCGCGAAGAACGGCGGTGGGCAATCCGGCAGCACCACCTGCTGCACGAAGGTCTCGACGTCGATCTCGAAATCGGAGAAGTCGCGGACATAGCCCTTGCGCGGATCGCGCAGGCGGCGCGAGGAGTGGCCCTGCCCACGCCAGTCGATCATCGCCACCGCGAAGCCGCGGTCGCGCAAATCGCGCACGGTCTCGAAATATTTCTCGATCTGCTCGCTGCGCCCGGTGAAGACGCAGACCGTGCCCTTGCGGTTCGCCGGCGGCGCCCAGCGTGCAAAGCGAAGCTCGGCGCCATCGGGGGTCTTGATGGTGCCGCTGACGACGTCTTCGGGAACGGGATTGGACGGAATCGAGACCAGCGTCATGGGCGGGAAGGACTGCAAATCAAGGGGCTAAAAGCGCCGAAAAGGCGCAAATGCCGCCCTCTTGAACGCCGTCTCGTCCCACCCATATCATTTTCGTGCAGGCCGCTACCAGTGTTTCGGAACCGGAACATCAGGCTGCACACAGACTAAAGCCCGGCCCGATTGGCGGGCGGGTTACCAACAGTCGCTCAATGGAGGACTTGACCATGCGTACCTACGACCTGACCCCCTTCTATCGTTCCACCGTCGGCTTCGACCGCCTCTTCAACCTGCTCGACCAGGCCGGTTCGGACGGCAGCCCCGGTTATCCCCCCTACAACATCGAGCGCACCGGCGAGAACGACTACCGCATCACCGTTGCGGTCTCGGGCTTTGCCAAGGACGAGCTCTCCATCGTCGCGAAGGAAAACACGCTGACGATCAAGGGCGAGAAAGTCGCCAACGAGAACTCGAAGTCCGAAGTGCTCTATCGCGGCATCGCCGCGCGTGCCTTCGAGCGCGCCTTCCAGCTTGCCGACTTCGTGCAGGTGAAGGACGCCTCGCTCGAGAACGGTCTGCTTCACGTCGACCTCGTCCGCGAGATTCCCGAGGCGAAGAAGCCGCGCCAGATCGCGATCAACACCAGCGCGCCGAAGGCGCAGGTGATCGAGAGCTCTGTCGCCGCCTAAGCACGCACGCCACTTCCAGGTTTGAGAAAACGCCCCGGTGCCCCGGGGCGTTTTTTTTGCGTGTTCAATCGTTGGCTCGTGAAAAGCGGCGAGTCATCGGCTGGTTTTCGGTTGAACTGGAAATACAGCTTGGCCCTATCGTTCTACGTTGCCCCGGCATTGCGTAAGCTCCCCTGTGCGCCTCGTGCGTGCCCATCAGGACGCTCGTCACAGATCAGTGACCAGCGTAACGCCGTCGCCCCGCGCACCGTCCTTTGGATGTCGAACACAAGATGAGACGGAGAACAATCATGACACTTTGGCGCAGCCTTTTCGTCGCCGCGAGCCTGCTGGCGGCCCCCCTCAGCCTCGCCCACGCGCAGACACCGCAGATGGTGAAAGCGAAGAACGTCGTGCTGGTGCACGGCGCCTGGGCCGACGGCTCGAGCTGGTCCGAGGTGATTCCGATTCTCCAGGCCGCAGGCTTGCATGTGACCGCCGTGCAGAATCCGCTGTCGTCGCTTGCGGACTCCGTCGAAGCGACCAAGCGTGCGCTGGCCGAGCAGGACGGACCGACCGTGCTGGTCGCGCATTCCTGGGGCGGCACCGTGATCAGCCAGGTCGGCAACGACCCGAAGGTCACCGGCCTCGTCTATGTCGCGGCACGCGCGCCCGATGCGAACGAGGATTTCGTCGCGCTGTCGAAGCAATTTCCGACCGGCCCTGTGCGCGCCGGCATCGTCGAGCACGACGGCGACACCAAGCTGTCGGAAGACGCTTTCCTGAAGTACTTTGCAAATGGCGTGAAGCCCGAGCAGGCCAAGGAGCTCTACGCCGTGCAATGGCCGACGGCCGCCTCGATCTTCGCCGGCCGTACCACGGAAGCGGCGTGGCACGCCAAGCCGAGCTGGTACGCCGTGTCGAAGAACGACTACACCATCAATCCCGATCTCGAACGCTTCCTCGCCAAGCGCATGAACGCCACCACGGTCGAGCTCGACGCCGGCCACCTCTCGCTGGTGTCGCATCCGAAGGAGGTCGCGAATTTGATCCTGGAAGCTGCGGGGTATCCGCGCAGCTGAGGTTCAGTCGCCGTCACGCAAAAGCGCCCGACATTTTCGGGCGCTTTTTGTTTTGTCCAACTCTCTCCGCGATGTCGTCCCTGCCAACGCAGGGCGTGATGGACGCTATCGCGTCAAACGATCAGCGCGCTAATCCAGCCCCTGGGCCGCCGGCATGTCCTGCGTCGGCAGGATGGTCGGCGCCGGCTTGGCCTGACCGACGGTTGCCGCGGCGGCTTCGGCGGGCTTGGCCTGCACGGCGGCGGTCTGCTGCGTGGGCTGAGCCTGCGGCACTGGTGCCTGTACCGCCTGGGCCTGCGGCGCAGGCTCGGCCGGCTTGGCGGCGGCGACCGGCGCCTCGCCACGATGCGGCGCGGCCTTGGGCAGCGGCACGGTGCGGCTGGCGACATGCGGGATCGGGGCAGGCGGGCGCGGTGGGCCGTTTCGGACCATGGTCGGTGGCGGCAGCGCGCTTTGCGGGCGGTAAGGTGCAACCGCAGGCGCCTCGAAATCCGGGGCCATGCCGTAGGCATCCGCATTCGGCACGAAGCGCAAGATTCGTCCGTCGCGGGCATCGATCACCAGCCGGCCGTCGTCGCCGCGGCGGTCGATCACCGCGATGGTGTAGACGCCGCCGCGCAGGCGCGGGATGCCGAGCGGCGAGAAGCCGTTTTCACGCAGCACCGCGTAGACCTCGGTGGACGGCAGCATCGGCGCCGGACCGCGTTCCTCATAGCCATAACCGTAGCCGTGGCCGTAACCATAGCCCTGGCCGTAACGCGGCGGTGGTGGCGGTGCGGCGTCCGGCGGCGCATAGGGGCCGTCGAAATCCGACACGGCGATGGCCCCGCCGGCGATACCGCTCGCCGGAACTTGCGCTTGAGCTACGGTCGCAGCCAGCGCCAGCGTGGCCGCAGCCACACATCCTGTGAAAAACTTCATGGTCGACACGCTCCTGTCAGGCCCCCGAATGCCTCGCGCTCTTTCGCTTCTTGCGGCGTGGCGCGCCTTTCGAAGGGCTGATCCGAAGCTTCATTCGGGATTTCGGCGTCCACAGGGCCGGATCAGGGCGCGTTTGCTTCAAAACCGGGGCTGCGCAACTTTCGGAAAGCGATTGATTGACATATCGGGAATCGGGACTTCCGCGCGCTTGTGTGATAGACAAAAATTTGGCAAGGTGATGTTTAGGACAGGAAGACTGTCTTAATTTTGCTTGCAGTTCCGGCATACGGATTGCAACGAAAGTCGGTGCTCTCGAGCGCCAAGAAGGCAACAGGCAAAGCCGTTCTCGGGGACGAAGAACGCCTTGGCCTGAATTTAAGAAAATGCGGCTCGCAACGGACGAGCGGTGACCCAGAGGCGGGTGCCGCGGAACGCCCAAGGTGCGCCGAAGAGAGCGGTGAGGCAGCTTGCCGCATGGAGAGGACGAGGACATGAACGGGTCGCAATTCGAGCGCGCAAACATCGTGGCAGAAGAGCTGTCGGCGACGGTCGCCTCGAAAACGACCGATCCGATTCAGGAACACAATTCGCGCCCACCGGCCGTTGGCCTCTACGATCCGAGCCTGGAGAAGGACAGCTGCGGCGTCGGCTTCATCGCCAACATCAAGGGCAAGAAGTCGCACGAGATCGTCGCTGACGCGCTCAGCATTCTCTGCAACCTCGAGCATCGCGGCGCCGTCGGCGCCGACCCGCGCGCCGGTGACGGCGCCGGCATCCTGGTGCAGATCCCGCACGCCTTCTTCAGCCGCAAGGCGAAAGATCTCGGCTTCACGCTGCCCAATCCCGGCGAATACGCCATCGGCGCGCTGTTCATGCCGCGCGACACCGCCTGGCGCAACGTCATCAAGAGCATCATCGCCGACCAGATCAAGGAAGAGGGCCTGATCCTGCTCGGCTGGCGCGACGTGCCGACCGACAATTCCTCGCTCGGCGTTACCGTGAAGCCGACCGAGCCCGCCTGCATGCAGGTGTTCATCGGCCGCAACGGCACCGCCAAGACCGAGGACGAGTTCGAGCGCCGGCTCTATATCCTGCGCAAGTCGATCTCGCAGGCGATCTACCAGCGCCGCGACCGCGGGCTCGCGGGCTATTACCCCTGCTCGATGTCCTGCCGCACCGTGATCTACAAGGGCATGTTCCTCGCCGACCAGCTCGGCAAGTACTATCCCGACCTGCACGAAAAGGACTTCGAGAGCGCGCTGGCGCTCGTTCACCAGCGCTTCTCGACCAACACATTCCCGGCGTGGTCGCTGGCGCATCCCTATCGCATGATCGCGCATAACGGCGAGATCAACACGCTGCGCGGCAACACCAACTGGATGGCGGCGCGCCAGGCCTCGGTGAGCTCCGAACTCTACGGCAAGGACATCAACCGGCTCTGGCCGATCTCCTACGAAGGCCAGTCGGACACCGCCTGCTTCGACAACGCGCTCGAATTCCTGGTGCAGGGTGGCTACTCGCTGCCGCACGCCGTCATGATGATGATTCCGGAGGCGTGGGCCGGTAATCCCTTGATGGATGAGAAGCGCCGCGCCTTCTACGAATATCACGCCGCGCTGATGGAGCCGTGGGACGGCCCCGCCGCGATCGCCTTCACCGACGGCCGCCAGATCGGCGCCACGCTCGACCGCAACGGCCTGCGGCCGGCGCGCTACCTCGTGACCAGGGACGACCGCATTGTGATGGCGTCCGAGATGGGCGTGCTGACGATCCCCGAGGACCAGATCATCACCAAGTGGCGCCTGCAGCCCGGCAAGATGCTGCTGGTCGACCTCGAACAGGGCCGCCTGATCCCGGACGACGAGATCAAGGCCGAGCTCGCCAAGAGCCATCCCTACAAGGAGTGGCTGGAGCGGACCCAGATCGTGCTGGAAGAGCTGCCGAAGGTGGCAACCACCGGCGTGCGCTCCAACCTATCGCTTTTGGATCGCCAGCAGGCGTTCGGCTACAGCCAGGAAGACATCTCCATCCTGATGACGCCGATGGCCTCCACCGGCGAGGAAGCCGCGGGCTCAATGGGCAACGACACGCCGATCTCGGCGCTGTCGGACAAGGCCAAGCCGCTGTTCACCTACTTCAAGCAGAATTTCGCGCAGGTCACCAACCCGCCGATCGATCCGATTCGCGAGGAACTGGTGATGAGCCTCGTCTCCATCATCGGGCCGCGGCCGAACCTGTTCGACTTGCAAGGCCTGGCCACCACCAAGCGCCTCGAAGCGCGCCAGCCGATCCTGACCGACGCGGATCTCGAGAAGATCCGCTCGATCTCCGACGTCGCCGAGTCGCACTTCAAGTCGCGCACGCTCGACACCACCTTCCACGCCGGTCTCGGCGCGGCGGGCATGGACCAGGTGCTGGACGAGCTCTGCGCGCGCGCCGAAAGCGCGGTGCGCGAGGGCGTCAACATCATCATCCTGTCCGATCGCATGGTCGGCACCGACCGGGTTCCGATCCCGTCGCTGCTGGCCTGCGCCGCCGTGCACCACCATCTGATCCGCACGGGCTTGCGCACCTCGGTCGGCCTCGTCGTCGAATCCGGCGAGCCGCGCGAAGTGCATCACTTCGCCTGTCTGGCCGGCTACGGCGCCGAAGCGATCAATCCTTATCTGGCGTTCGAAACCATCATCGCGATGAAGGACCGCCTGCCCGGCTCGCTCGACGACTACGAGATCGTCAAGCGCTACATCAAGTCGATCGGCAAGGGCCTTCTGAAGGTGATGTCCAAGATGGGCATCTCGACCTACCAATCCTATTGCGGCGCGCAGATCTTCGACGCGGTCGGTCTCAAGGCCGACTTCGTGGCCAAGTTCTTCGCCGGCACGCACACCCGCGTCGAGGGTGTCGGTCTCGGCGAGATCGCCGAAGAAGCCGTGCGCCGTCATGCCGACGCGTTCGGCGAGGCGCTGGTCTACAAGACCTCGCTCGATGTCGGCGGCGAATATGCCTATCGCAGCCGCGGCGAGGATCATGCCTGGACGGCGGAGTCGGTTGGCCTGCTCCAGCATGCCGCCCGCGGCAATTCGCTGGAGCGCTACCGCGCCTTCGCAAAGATCCTCAACGAGCAGTCGGAGCGGCTTCTGACGCTGCGCGGCCTGTTCCGGATCAAGAACGCGGACGAAGAGAAGCGCAAGCCCGTGCCGCTCGACCAGGTCGAGCCGGCCAAGGACATCGTCAAGCGCTTCGCCACCGGCGCGATGAGCTTCGGCTCGATCTCGCGCGAGGCGCACACCACGCTCGCGATCGCCATGAACCGGATCGGCGGCAAGTCGAACACCGGTGAAGGCGGCGAGGAAGCCGACCGCTTCAAGCCGATGCCGAATGGCGATTCCATGCGCTCGGCGATCAAGCAGGTTGCCTCGGGCCGCTTCGGCGTCACCACGGAGTATCTCGTCAACTCCGACATGATGCAGATCAAGATGGCGCAGGGTGCCAAGCCCGGCGAAGGCGGCCAGTTGCCCGGCCACAAGGTCGACGCCACCATCGCCAAGGTCCGGCACTCGACCCCGGGCGTCGGCCTGATCTCGCCGCCGCCGCACCACGACATCTACTCGATCGAGGATCTGGCGCAGCTCATCTACGACCTCAAGAACGTCAACCCGACGGGCGACGTCTCGGTCAAGCTCGTCTCCGAGATCGGCGTCGGCACCGTTGCCGCGGGCGTCGCCAAGGCGCGCGCCGACCACGTCACCATCGCGGGCTTCGAGGGCGGCACCGGCGCTTCGCCGCTGACCTCGATCAAGCACGCCGGCTCGCCGTGGGAGATTGGACTTGCCGAAACCCACCAGACGCTGGTGCGCGAGCGGCTGCGCAGCCGCATCGTGGTCCAGGTCGACGGCGGCTTCCGCACCGGCCGTGACGTCGTGATCGGCGCGCTGCTGGGCGCCGACGAATTCGGCTTCGCCACCGCCCCCTTGATTGCGGCCGGCTGCATCATGATGCGCAAGTGCCATCTCAACACCTGCCCGGTCGGCGTCGCCACCCAGGATCCGGTCCTGCGCAAGCGCTTCACCGGCCAGCCCGAGCACGTCATCAACTACTTCTTCTTCGTCGCGGAGGAAGTCCGCGAGATCATGGCGAGCCTCGGGTTCCGCAGCTTCAACGAGATGATCGGCCAGGTGCAGCTGCTCGACCAGACCAAGCTGGTCGCGCACTGGAAGGCCAAGGGGCTCGACTTCTCGAAACTGTTCGTCAAGCAGAAGGAAGAGAAGGGCCAAAAGATCTATCACTCCGAGCGCCAGAACCATCATCTGGAGGCGGTGCTCGACCGTACGCTGATCGAGAAGGCGCAGCCCGCGCTCGATCGCGGTGCGCCGGTGAAGATCGAGGCCACCATCAACAGCACCAACCGCTCTGCGGGTGCGATGCTGTCGGGTGCGGTCGCCAAGATCTACGGCCATGCCGGCCTGCCGCAGGACACCATCCACGTCAGCCTCAAGGGCACCGCGGGCCAGGCTTTTGGCGCGTGGCTTGCGAACGGCGTCACCTTCGAGCTCGAGGGTGAAGGCAACGACTATGTCGGCAAGGGCCTCTCGGGCGGCAAGATCATCGTCAAGCCGCCGGCCAACAGCGGCATCGTGCCGGAAGAGTCCATCATCGTCGGCAACACCGTGATGTACGGCGCCATTCAGGGCGAGTGCTACTTCCGCGGTATCGCCGGCGAACGTTTTGCCGTGCGCAATTCGGGCGCGGTGGCCGTGGTCGAAGGCGCCGGCGATCATTGCTGCGAATACATGACCGGCGGCATCGTGGTCGTGCTCGGCAAGACCGGGCGCAACTTCGCGGCCGGCATGTCCGGCGGCATCGCCTATGTGCTCGACGAGGCCGGCGACTTCGACAAGCTCTGCAACATGGCGATGGTCGAGCTCGAGCCGGTGCTGTCGGAGGAGCTGATCAACGCCGGCACCTATCACCACTCCGGTGACCTCGAGGCGCACGGCCGGGTCGACGTGTTCAAGGACCTGCTCGACTCCGACGTCGAGCGCCTGCACGTCCTGATCACGCGCCACGCCAAAGCGACCGGCTCCAAGCGCGCCGCCGACATCCTTGCCAATTGGAAGGGATGGCTGCCCAAATTCCGCAAGGTGATGCCGGTCGAGTACCGGCGCGCACTGCGCGAAATGGCCGCCAACGCGGACGCCGAGCCGAAAATCGCGATCGGGGCGTAGGGAAAAAGCCTCATGGTGAGGAGGCGCGAAGCGCCGTCTCGAACCATGAGACAGCCATCCGGGCCTTCATCCTTCGAGACGCGGCGCGAAAGACGCGCCGCTTCTCGGGATGAGGGGTGAGAGAACAAAGAATTTAAGCGGCAGGGACTTCGGGTTTAATGGGCAAGATCACGGGTTTTCTCGAAATCGAACGGCATGACCGCAAGTACACTCCGGTCGCCGAGCGCGTGAAGCATTTTGGCGAGTTCGTCGTTCCCTTGACCGAGAAGGAAACGCGCGACCAGGCCGCGCGCTGCATGAATTGCGGCATTCCCTATTGCCACGGCACCGGCTCGGTGGCGCCCGGCACGCCCGGCTGCCCGGTCAACAACCAGATCCCCGACTTCAACGACCTCGTCTATCAGGGCAATTGGGAAGAAGCCTCGCGCAATCTGCACTCGACCAACAATTTCCCGGAGTTCACCGGCCGCATTTGTCCGGCACCGTGCGAGGCCTCCTGCACGCTCAACATCGACGACAACCCCGTCACCATCAAGACCATCGAATGCGCGATCGTCGACCGCGCCTGGGACAATGGCTGGCTGAAGCCGGAAGTGGCGACCGTGAAGACCGGCAAGAAGGTCGCGGTGATCGGCTCGGGTCCGGCCGGCATGGCCTGCGCGCAGCAGCTCGCCCGCGCCGGCCACGACGTGCACCTGTTCGAGAAGTTCGCCAAGGCCGGCGGCCTGCTGCGCTACGGCATCCCCGACTTCAAGATGGAGAAGGGCGTCATCGACCGCCGCGTCAAGCAGATGGAAGGCGAAGGCGTCACCTTCCACTACAACAGCCATGTCGGCGCCGAGGGCAATGTCGATCCGCGCGAGATGCTGAATGAGTATGACGCAGTCGCCCTGACCGGCGGCGCGGAAGCCCCGCGCGACCTGCCGATCCCCGGCCGCGACCTCCAGGGCATCCACTACGCCATGGACTTCCTGCCGCAGCAGAACCGCCGCGTCTCCAGCGAACCGCTGAACGGCGTCCAGGAGATCCTGGCCGGCGGCAAGCACGTCGTCGTCATCGGCGGCGGCGACACCGGATCCGACTGCATCGGCACCTCGCTGCGCCAGGGCGCGCTGTCCGTGACCCAGCTCGAGATCATGGCCGCCCCGCCCGAGCGCGAGAACAAGGGCCTCACGTGGCCGAACTGGCCGCTGAAGATGCGCACCTCGTCCAGCCAGGCCGAAGGCGCGGTCCGCGAATTCGCCGTGCTGACGCAGAAATTTTCCGGCGAGAACGGCCAGGTCAAGAAGCTGCACTGCGTCCGCGTCGACGACAAGTTCAAGCCGATTGCCGGCACCGAGTTCGAGCTCGACGCCGAGCTCGTCCTGCTCGCCATGGGTTTCGTCCACCCCGTGCACGAGGGCCTCCTCAAGCTGCTCTCGGTCGACCTCGACCCCCGCGGCAACGTCAAGGCCAACACGCTCGATTACCAGACCTCGCGCCCGAACGTGTTCACCGCCGGCGACATGCGCCGCGGCCAGTCGCTGGTGGTCTGGGCGATCCGCGAGGGGCGGCTGTGCGCAAGGTCGATCGATACGTTCCTGATGGGGAAGACGGATCTGCCGCGGTAGCTTTTCGCTCCGCTGCTAGACCCGATACGCGCTGTCATCGTCCGCGAAAGCGGGCGATCCAGTACGCCGAGACAGTTGTGACCCACTGAGAAGCCGCGGCGTACTGGATGCCCCGCCTTCGCGGGGCATGACGACGGAGTGAGTGGCGAGAGCGGCGCCGACCGGGCCGCGTGCGTTCGACCGCGATCCGCCGCCCCCTCAATTCTGCAGCCTCACCCCCAGCATCACCACCGTCCCCTGCGAGCTCGAGCCCGGCTGGTTCGAATCCAGGATGTCGTGACGCAGCGTGCCCTTGACCCAGATGTTACGGTTGAGCTTGTAGATCAGATTGCCTTCGAGCGAGTAGGTCTTGTCGTTGCGATTCTGGTTTTGGTAGTCGTAGGTGCCGTAGGTGAACTTGCCCACTGCCGTCAGCCAGCGGCGGAAGTCGTGGTCGACTTCGGCGGCGTAGGTGTGCACCAGCACGCCGGACGAGCCGGGGATCGTGGTCTCGTTGATCTGCGTGTCGGTGAAGAATTTCACCGTGGTGAGGCCGCTGGCGTTCCAGATCAGCGAGCCCGAGGTGAGGAAGCCCGCGAGCTGGCTGAGGCGTGGGTCGGTGTAGTTGCGTGCGGAATAGCCGACCGAGACCTCGCCGGTGAGGATGCGGGAAAACTCGAACGACGAGCCGATCTTGGCGTAGCCGCCGCTCGAATCGCGGAAATAGCCGTTGCGGTCGGCGGCCTGGTCATGCACGCGGGTGTCGCCCTGAACCTCGACGAACGGCTTCAGGCCCGGCTTCAGATCATAGGAGAAGCGCCCCACGCCGCCATACTGGTTGAAGTCGCGATCGCCATTGCCAAAGGTCGAGCCGTCGGTGAGCTTGGAATCCGTGTAGGCGGTGCGATCGACGGTGGCGCCGGCGGCGACCTGGAAGCGGTTGAAGGTCTGGTCGAAGCCGACGGTCGTGCCGTAGGTCGCGTAGACAGGATATTTCTGCAGGCCGGCCTGCACGTTCGGGCTGCCGGGATTGTCGGTGGCGAGCCGCAGGCGGAGCTGCGAGGTCAGCTTGAGATCGCGGTCGACGTCGAGGCGGCCGTCGACATGACCGGTGAAGTCGGGGCGGTTGATCTCGACCGGCGACGGCGAGGCAAAGCCGTCGATCGTCGCCGGCATGTTGTTGGTGTAGCCCGAGAACGAGCCGCGCAGATCCGCGACCAGCGCGTGACGCTCCCAGTCGGAGGCCACGAGCAGATCGGGCGCGACGACGAAGACCGGCGAGCCGACCGGCTTGTTGAGGCGCGCGGGGTTGGTGTCGTAGCCGGTCGAGAGCTCGAGCCCGCCCTTGATCAGAAAACTGCCGGCATAGTCGCCGACCGCGCCGAATGCATCGTCATCGGCCTTGAGGCGGCGGCGCAGCGGCTGGCCGGGCACGGTGCCCGCCATTGCCGCCGGCACCGGCACCTTGTGCGCGGTCTCCGACGGCGGCGGCGCGATGCGCGGCGGGCCGAGAGTCCTGTCCTGTGCTGCGGGAGGCACGGGCGAGCCGGGCCCGAGCGGGCGCTTCGGCTTGGGCTGGCCGGGATAGAGCTTTGGCTGCTGCCGCTTGCGGTTCAGCGAGTCGTAGCCGGAGCTGCTCGCGCCGTTGGCGGCGGGCAGGCCGTAGGTCGGGACCTGGTTGGCCGGAAGTTGGCCGGTGCGCGAGGTTGACGGCGTCTGCTGGCGCTTGCGCGGATCGGCACTGGGATCGGGCAGCTGCGGCAGCGCATCGGATGGAGCCTGCGGCACGCCCGCCGTACGGCGCGTCGGCAGCGTGTCGGGCGCAGCAAAACCGCCGCGGTTGGGATTGAACAGGTCCGGCGTGAGGCTCTGGGCGGCCGCGGGCGCGCTTCCGAGGGCGATCAGCACGAAGCATGGCAAAGCCGCGCGCAGGAATTGCACGCGTTTGCTCCGGCTGGTGCCTGGAGACGACCCCACGATGGAATAACTCCAACGAAATCAAACACTTTCACGATGACCTCCGCCGGGAGGCGGGAACCATCGTTAATGGAGTTAAAACAATTATGGTTAATGACCCGTTGAGGGTTTTGGCGCTCTCGTCGCCTCGTTCGCCCCGGCGTGCTAAGCAGGCGCCAACGGGCGAACGCCCCACCCTTCCCTGGACCAGAACATGCCGAGCTCGAAACCGCTGATGACCCAATCATCCGGCCCCATCCCCGATAGCGTCGAATCCGCGCTCCGCACGCTGGAGACCGAGAGCGGCGGCATCAACGCGCTCGCCGCTGCCCTGCGCGGCCCGCTGGGCGCAACCTTCGCCAAGGCGGTCGACCTGATCCGCAACGCCAAGGGCCGTGTCATCGTCACCGGCCTCGGCAAATCGGGCCACATGGGCCGCAAGATCGCGGCCACCCTGGCCTCGACCGGCACACCCGCCTTCTTCGTCCACACCGCGGAAGCTGCCCATGGCGATCTCGGCATGATCACCACCGACGACGTCATCATGGCGCTGTCCTGGTCCGGCGAGCAGCCGGAGATGAAGACACTGGTGAACTATTCGGCGCGCTTCGCGATCCCGATGATCGCGGTGACGTCGAACGCTTCGTCCTCGCTGGGACAGGCCGCCGACATCGTGCTCGAGCTGCCGAAGGCGCGCGAGGCCTGCCCGCACAATCTGGCGCCGACCACATCGACCATGATGCAGGTCGCGATCGGCGATGCCATCGCGATCGCGCTGCTGGAGGGACGCGGCTTCACTGCGCTGGAATTCGCGCATTTCCACCCCGGCGGCAAGCTGGGCGCGATGCTGAAGTTCGTCCGCGACTACATGCGCACCGGCGCGGAGATTCCGCTCAAGCCGCTCGGCACCAAGATGTCGGACGCGGTGATGGAGATGTCGGCCAAGGGTCTCGGCTGCGTCTGCATCGTCGACGATGCCGGCGGGGTCGCAGGCATCATCACCGACGGCGATCTGCGCCGCCACATGCGTCCCGATCTGCTGACCGCGTCCGTCGACGACATCATGACCAGGCAACCAAAGACCGTGCCGCCCTCGATGCTGGCGACCGAGATGATCGAGGTGCTGAACACGCGCAAGATCACGACGCTGGTGGTGACCGAGGCGGACAAGGTGGTGGGCATCGTCCACCTGCACGATCTGCTGCGGGCGGGCGTGGCGTAGCTCCTTCGCCTCTCCCAGCAAGCGGGCGAGGGAATCTATCGCGGAAACCGCGCCGCCTTCTCCTCCAGCGGCAGCCTCAAGCCGTTCGCCAGATACGACACGGTGCGATAGAAGCCACACAGCAGCATGATCTCCAGGATCTGCGCCTCGTCGTAATGCGCCGAAAGCGCGGCGAATTCGGCGTCATCAAGCGTCGCGCGGTGATGCAGCGCGTCCACCGCCGCGATCAGCGCCTGCTCGGCCGGCGACCAGCACGAAGACGTTGCATCGCCCTGCACGGTGGCGCGCACCTCCTTCTCCGCGAGCTTCGCACGCCCGGCAAAAATTGCGACGTGCACGCCCCATTCGTATTCGCATTTGTTCAGCGCGCAGGTGCGGTCGATGACGATCTCGCGCTGACGCAGCGACAGCGGGCCGGGGTCGAGCAGGCCGCCGGCGCGGAACTTGTCCCAGGCGCGGGCGTGGCCCGCCATCACCCGGAACAGCACAATCGGCGGCGCGCCGTGCATGATGCGGTCGAATTGTTGCTGGATCTCCGGGGGATAAGGCGGCGCGAGCGGGGCGATGCGCGGTGTGGCCTGGGACATGAGCCGTCTCCATTGCTACATTTATCGTAGCAATACGCTACATTATCTGTAGCATGGCGCAAGGGGGGTAAAGCGATGGCGAAACAGGCCGGTTCCGGATCACGAAGCGTCCGCGGCTCGCGCACCGGGCGGCCGGTCATGGCGCTGCTCGACCTGCTCGGCCGGCGCTGGAGCCTGCGCATCCTGTGGGAATTGCGCGGGAGCCCCCTCACCTCGCGCGCACTGCGCACGGCCTGCGATGAGGCTTCGCCGACGGTGCTGCAAGCGCGGCTGACGGAGCTGCGCGAGGCCGGATTCGTGGAGCTGGGTGACGGCGGAGGTTATGGCCTGACGGCGCTGGGACGCGAGCTGTGCGAGAAGTTCATGCCGCTGCACCGGTTTGCGGAGAGGTGGAGAAAGTAGGGCTCAAGGAGCAGCCAAGGACACTGTCTTCCCTTCTCCCATTCTTGTGGGAGAAGGGGAGAAAGAATCACGCCGCCGCCACCGTCAAATTCGCGCCGTCCACCCGCACCACCTTCACGCGCGTCCCCGCCGGCGTATCCGGACCCGCTACGCGCCACACCGTGTCGCCGATGCGCACCGTGCCGCTGCCGTCGATGATCGGCTTTTCCAGGGTGAACTCGCGCCCGAGCAGCGCCTCGGTGCGCTTGTTGAGGAAGGGGCTGGCGCTGGCGTCCAGCTTCGGCCGCGCGAGACGGCGCCACACCGGCACGGCGGCGGCTGCAAACACCGCGAACATCACGAGCTGGATTTGCCAGGACATGGCGACCGCGAACGAGATCAGGCCGACGAGCAGCGCAGCCAGCCCGAGCCAGAACAGGAAGACGCCCGGCGCCAGCACCTCCAACGCCATCAGGACGAAGCCGAAGATCAGCCAGTTCCAGGTGCCGAGCGATACGAACATGTCGGTCATGACACGACCTCTTTCATCATCCTTGCCGCGGCGGCACCGCCGGCGGCGTGCTGCCGGTTGTCGGCACCGAGCTGCCCCGGCGGGCGGCTGCGGCAGCCGAGGCCGCGCTTTCGCCGAACGTTGCCTTCGCAATCTCGCCGATGCCGGCGAGCGAGCCCAGCATGCTCATCGCTTCGACCGGAAGCATGATGACCTTCTGGTTTGGCGAGTCGGCCAGCTGCCCGAACGCCTTGATATACTTGTCGGCGATGAAATAGTTCAGCGCGGCGACGTCGCCCTTGGCGATGGCCTCGCTGACCATTTGCGTCGCTTTGGCTTCGGCCTCCGCCGACCGCTCGCGCGCCTCGGCGTCGCGGAAAGCGGCCTCGCGACGGCCTTCGGCCTGGAGGATCTGGCCCTGCTTGGCACCCTCGGCGCGCAGGATCTCGGACTGGCGCTGACCCTCGGCCTGGAGGATGTCGGCGCGCTTGACGCGCTCGGCCTTCATCTGCCGACCCATGGCTTCGACGAGGTCGGCCGGCGGCACGATGTCCTTGATCTCGATGCGGTTGACCTTGAGGCCCCAGGGCGAGACCGCGGCGTCGACGACGCGCAACAGGCGCTCGTTGATCTCGTCGCGATGCGACAGCACCTGGTCGAGATCCATCGAGCCCATCACCGAGCGGATGTTGGTCATGGTCAGCACCGTAACAGCCTGCACGAGGTTGGAGACCTCGTAGCTCGCCTTCGCGGCGTCGAACACCTGGAAGAAGGCCACGCCGTCCACCGTCACGGTGGCGTTGTCCTTGGTGATGACCTCCTGCTCGGGAATGTCGATCACCTGCTCCATCATGTTGATCTTGCGCCCGACGCGATCGAAATAGGGCACGATCAGATTGAGCCCGGGGCTCAGCGTCTGGGTGTATTTGCCGAACCGCTCGATGGTCCAGTCATAACCCTGCGGCACCGTCTTCACGCCGGCGACCAGCGTGACGATGACTAGCAAAACCAGAACAATCGCGAAAATGTCGAAACCGCTCATATCTCCTCCAAGGCGGGAAAAGCCCTTTCCCGCGCTGTCATTGGTCGGGAACGCGACCTTACCGGTTCAGCGGTCGTGCGTAACGTCGACATCGGCGTGATTCTGCACAAGACGTACGGAGAGGGAACGGTCCCGATTATGTATTTGTAGCACGCTCTTGAAAGCGCGCCGACGCAGCCCTAGCGGCCGAAGTTAACGAATTCGGCCACACCGCTCCGTCACAGCCGTCCCTATTCGATGACGTCATTCGCAAGGGCGAGCAGGCTTGGGGGAAGCGTGACGCCAAGCGCTTTGGCGGTCTTCAGGTTGATCGCGAGCTCGAACTTGGTGGGATTCTGGACCGGAAGGTCGGCCGCTTGCGCGCCCTTCAGGATGCGGTCGATATAGAAGGCGGCGCGGCGAAGCTGCTCGGCGCTGTCTGTGCTGTAGGACATCAGCCCGCCCTCGTCGACGAAGGTGCGGCTCCAGAACACCGCCGGCACGCGCGCCTCGCCGATCGCAGCCAGCAGATGCGCACGATTGGCCATGGTGAAGAAGTCCGGCAGGATCAGCACGCCGCAATCTTTCCGCGACGCCAGCGCCGCGATCGAGGCGGCGTCGTGGACGGGCGCTGCCTCGACGGTCACATGAAGCGTCCGTGCGGCATCTTCGATCGTGCGCAGCATCAACGGGGCAAATGGCGCGGTGGCGGGATTGTAGACGACGACCACGCGGGACACTTTTGGCGTGACCTGCGTCAGCATCTCCAGCCATTTTCCGGCGAGTGGGCCGTCGTAATCGGTGAAGCCGGTGATGTTGCCGCCGGGATGAGCGAGGTTTTCGACAAAGCCCTGGCTGACGGGATCGGTGACGACGGCGAACACGATCGGGATCGTCGCGGTACGCCGGCGCAGCTCCTCGACCGAGGGCGTGCCGACCGCAAGCAGGACGTCGGGCTTGAGCGCGATCAGTTCGTCGGCGAGCCGCGCGATGCGCGCACGGTCTCCGGCGCCGCTGCGCCAATCGATCCGCAAGTTGTCGTGTTCCTTCCAGCCATGGACGGCGAGCGCCTCGACCAGGGTCGTGCTGCGGGCCTGCCCGATCGCGTCATCCGCTGCCGTGACCGAGAGCACGCCGAGCCGCCGCGTCGCATTCGGCTGCTGCGCCAGCACGGAGGCCGGCAGCGCGGCGGTCATCCCAAGAAGCGCCAAAACCTCCCGGCGTTTCACGGGAGGCACCATCAGATCCAGCCCTGAAGCTCGCGCAGCACGAGCGTCCGGATCACATCCATGCCGGGATCGCTGTCGTTGAGGCAGGGGATCGCGGAGAACTGCTCGCCGCCATTGTGCTTGAAGATCTCGGCATTCTCCTGCGCGATCTCCTCCAGCGTCTCCAGGCAGTCGGCGGCAAAGCCCGGCGTCACCACCGCGATGCGGCGCACGCCTTCCTTGGCGAGACGCTCCATGGTCTTGTCGGTGTAGGGCTGAAGCCACTCGTCATTGCCGAAGCGCGACTGGAAGGTCAGCAGCAATTTTGTGCCGTCCATGCCGAGCCGGCGGCGCAGCGCATCCGTCGTGGCGATGCAGTGCGACTGATAGGGATCGCCCTTGTCGACATAGGATTTCGGCATGCCGTGGAAGGATGCCACGATCAGCTCCGGCTTGAACGGCAGCGTCGCCAGATGCGTCTCGATCGAGACCGCGAGCGCCTCGATATAGGCCTCGTCCTCGTAGTAAGGCGGCGTCACCCGCAGCGTCGGCTGGTTGCGCAGGCGGGCGAGCACGCGGAACACTTCGTCGCAGACGGTGGCCGAGGTCGAGGCGGAATATTGCGGATAGAGCGGCACGGCGAGGATGCGGTCGCACCCCTTCGCGATCAGCGCGTCGATGCCCGATCTGATCGAGGGATTGCCGTAGCGCATCGCCCAGTCCACCACGACATGGTCGCGGTCCGACAGTGCGGCGGCGAGCTTGTCGGCTTGCGACCGCGTGATGGTCTTCAGCGGCGACTCGTTCTTCTCGTTGTTCCAGATCTTCCGGTAGTCGAGCGCCTTGGTGCGCGGACGGCTGCGCAGGATGATGCCGTTGAGCACGAGCTTCCAGATCAGGCCCTGGTCCTCGATGACCCGGGCGTCCGAGAGGAACTCCTTGAGATAGACCCGCACACCGGGCGCATCGGCCGTATCGGGCGTGCCGAGATTGACCAGGAGCACGCCGACCCGCTTCGGGTTGGACTGAACGGCCGGCTTCGGGGTCTCGATGGGGGCTAAGGTCGTCATGGTACCGTTGCGTCGCGCGTTGCTCCGAACTTGTCAAGATGAGGCCCGTTTCGCTAGGGTCGCACCCCAGCGGGGAGGGGCTGATGACACTCGCGGAATGCTGCGTATTTGGAGCGCTGCTGCTTTATCTGGCGACGATCGTCTCGATCAAATGGATCAGGTTTCGCACGTTCGACAATTCCCGGCCGCGCGACCCCGCCTTTTTCGAGGACGCGCTGGCGCAGCGCGCGCTCGGCGCCCACCAGAACGGCATCGAGACCTTTCCGTTCTTCGCCTTTGCCGTCCTGCTTGCCGAATTCCGGGATTCGCCGCAGCGCCTGATCGACGAGCTCGCGGTGCTGTTCCTGATCGTGCGGATCGCCTATGTGCTGACCTATCTCGGCAACCGCCCGACGCTGCGCTCGATCCTCTTCAGCATCGGCTTTGCCATCAATCTCGGGATCTTCTTCATGCCGGTCTTGAAGCGGTTTCTGCCGGTGTGAGGCGGCTTCACGCCGGCAGATGACGCTCCCGCGTCGCGATCAGCGCCCGCATCGACGGCGGGATCGCGACCGGACGATGGGTCTCCTGGTTGGTGTAGACCCACACGATCTCGCCGGTTATCAGCGCGTCGGTGCCGTCCTTCAGGAAGATGGCGAGCTCGAAGGTGAGGCTTGAATTGCCGATCCGCGCCACGCGCGCACCGACGTCGAGCTCCCAATCGAACCGGACGGGCGCCTTGTATTCGATGACAGACCTGACGACGTGGAAATCGATGCCGCTCGCCTGCGCGTCCGCATATTGGTCAAAGCCGAGCGCGCGGAAATACTCGGTGATGGTGGTGTCGAAATAGGTCAGATAATGCGCGTTGAAGACCACGCCCTGACCGTCGATCTCGGAATAGCGCACCCGGAACGGGTGAAAGAACCAGAAGTTTTCGCGCGACATGGACCCCCCCGATCATTCTTGTTGGTTGACTCGGCAGCACACCGCTACGCGCTGAACTGCGTCCGGGGCACGAGAGCTCGGCCTAGAAACACGTCGTCCGCTCGGCGGCGATGTAGCCGAACAGCAGGCCTGCGCCGAACAGCAGCACGAGGCCGGCGGCGCCGAATTCGATGCCGCGCATGAAGAGCGCGCCGCCGCCGTCGCGCCCGGCGCTGAGGCGGGCCGCAATGTCCTTGGCGGAGACGGCGACCACCGCAATAGCCGCGACCGTGATCGCGGTGCCCAATCCCATCAGGAAGGTCGCGGCGATGCCGGCCCAGAACAGGCCCTGCGCCAGCGCGAACACCAGCACGAGGATCGCGCCCGAACAGGGTCGGATGCCGACGGTCAGGATCGCGGCAAATCCGCGCCGCCAGCCGCCGGGGCCGGCGAGCTCGCTCGGGGTCGGGCCGTGGGAATGGCCGCAATGCTCGTCGTGGACGTGGTCATGCCCGTGGTCGTGATGCGCGTGGGCGTGACCATGGTGATGATGGTCGTGGTCGTGATGATCATGCGCATCATGATGACGGTGATGGCCGTGATCATGATGGTCATGCGGCACGCCGGCGATCGCCGGCACCGGTTGGGCCGCCTGCAGCGCGCGGAGAAAGGTGCGGCCCTTGACCCAGACCAGCCGCAGGCCGAACAGCGCGATCAGTGCGTAGCTCGCGATCTCGATCGCGCCTTCTGCCTTGCACATGGTCTTGGCGGTGGCATTCAGCACCCAGGCCGAGATGCCGACGATCAGGATCGCGACCAGCGACTGCATCAGCGCCGAGGCAAACGACAGCGCAATGCCGCGCCGCGCGGTCTCGCGGTTGGCGACGAGATAGGAGGCGATCACCGCCTTGCCGTGACCGGGGCCGGCGGCGTGGAAGATGCCATAGGCAAACGAGATGAAGAGCAGCGTCCACACCGCCGAGCCGTCGGACTTCGCGGCGCGGATGGTCGACGACATCTGGCGATAGAATTCCGACTGCTTGGCCAGCAGCCAGCCGATGAGGCCGCCGGCCTCGGGCTCGGCCGCCTGCGCCGGGCGCGGCGCGCCGAACGGGTTTTGCGCGAGAAGATCGTGAAGCGCAGCATCGGCCACGGCCGCGACGAAGAGAACGCCGGCACAGGCGAGCAATCCGCGCGCGAGCGGGGAGAGTTGCGGCTTCAAGGGCAATCCACCGTGATCTTGTTGGCGAACATCATGCCGAAATTCGAATTCTCGCCGTTCATGAAGGTCTGCTCGTTGAGCTTCTGGGCGGTGGCCGAGCCGTCGCTGGGACGATCAAGCTTCATCTGGCAGCCGGCGGGCGCACCGACCAGCTTGACCGGATTGTCCTTGGCCATCTGGAAGTCGATGAAGAAGGAGCGGTCGAACACTTCGAGCATCAGCTGTTTGGGCTTGACCGGGTTCTTCAGCGGCAGCGTGAAGTGCAGGGTCAGCACCGTATCCTTGTAGTCGAGGAAGTAGTCGACCGGCTCCTGGAATCGCTCCTTCTTGCCGTCGGCTCGCGCGAAGGTGAAGTAGGCGTATTCCTTCAGCGATTCGACATTGGTCTGCGCCAGCGGCCCCAGCTCCTCGCGGGTATAGGCGCCCTTGGTCTTGGTCTCGAGCCCCTGCACCGCATAGGCCGAGAACATGTCGTCAAACGTCCAGGCGTGGCGGACGCCGGTGATGCTGCCGTCGGCCGCGTAAAGCAGCTCGCTGGTCGCGGTGATCCAGACATGCGGATGCGCCCGCGCCGCGCCCGCTACGAACGTGAGGCCGGCGGCGAGCAGCAGACCGAACAGGGCGCGCATGCCCATCAGGCCGCCTTGGCGCTGTCGAGCAGGCCGCGCCGGCGCAGCAGTGCGTCGGGCTCGGGCGGGCGACCGCGGAAGGCCTCGTAGGCGGCTTCGGGATCGACCGATCCGCCTGACGCGTAGATGTCGTCGTGCAGGCGCTTGGCGACGGCGGGATCGAAGATGTCGCCGGCCTCCTCGAACGCACCGAAGGCGTCGGCGTCCATCACCTCGGACCACATGTAGCTGTAATAGCCGGCCGCGTAGTGATCACCGGAGAAGATGTGGCCGAACTGGGTGGGCCGGTGGCGCAGCGAGATCTCCTCGGGCATGCCGATCTTTTCCAGCTCGCGTCTCTCGAAGGCGCGGACATCCTGCGCGGCCTCGGCCGGCTGGGTGTGGAATTCGAGATCGACCAGCGCGGAGGAGACGAACTCGACCGTGGCAAAGCCCTGGTTGAATTTTCGCGCGGCCAGGAAGCGCTGCAAGAGGTCGTCCGGCAGCGGCTCGCCGGTCTGGTAGTGGCGGGCGAACTTCTGCAGCACCTCGGGCCGCTCCTGCCAGTGCTCGTAGAGCTGCGAGGGCAGCTCGACGAAATCGGTGAACACCGACGTGCCCGACAGCGACGGATAGGTCACGTTGGAGAGCATGCCGTGCAGGCCGTGGCCGAACTCGTGGAACAGGGTGCGGGCATCGTCGGGCGACAGCAACGAGGGCTCGCCCCCTGCCCCCTTCGAGAAGTTGCAGACATTGATGATCAGCGGCGCGATCTCGCCGTCGAGCTTCTGCTGGTCGCGCAGCGAGGTCATCCAGGCGCCGGAGCGCTTCGACGGCCGGGCATAGTAATCGCCATAGAACAGCGCCTTGTGCTTACCGTCAGGACCCTTCACCTCCCAGACCCGGACGTCCGGATGCCAGGCCGGCACGTCCTTGCGCTCCTCGAACGTGATACCGAACAGGCGCGTGGCGCAGTCGAAGGCAGCGGCGATCATCTGGTCGAGCGTGAGGTACGGCTTGATCGCGGCATCATCGAAATTGGCGCGCTGGAGGCGGAGTTTTTCGGCATAGAAGCGCCAGTCCCAGGGCGCGAGCTGGAAATTGCCGCCCTCTTCCGTGATCAGCGCCTGCATCTCGTCGCGATCGGCGAGCGCCCGCGCGCGGGCCGGCTTCCACACCCGCTCCAGCAGGCTGCGCACCGCATCCGGCGTCTTGGCCATGGAGTCCTCGAGCCGGTAGGCGGCGAAGGTCGGGTAGCCCAGGAGCTTGGCGCTCTCCTCGCGCAGCTTCAGGATCTCGACGATGGTTCCGTTGTTGTCGTTGGCATTGCCGTTGTCGCCACGCGCGGTGAATGCCTTGTAGACCTTCTCGCGCAGGTCACGCCGGGCCGAGCTCTTCAGGAATGGCTCGGTCGAGGAGCGCGACAGCGTCACGATCGCCTTGCCCTCCATGCCGCGCTCTTCTGCCGCAGCCTTGGCGGCGGCGACGAAGCTCTCCGGCAGGCCCTGGCGATCGGCTTCGCCGAGCTCCATGAACCATTCCTGCTCGTCGCCGAGCAGATGATGGCTGAAGCTGGTGCCGAGCTGGGCGAGCTTCTCGTTGATCTCCGCCATCCGCGTCTTGGCCTCTTCGGAGAGGCCGGCGCCGGAACGGTGGAAGCGGGTGTAGGTGCGCTCCAGCAGACGAAGCTGCTCGGGCGAGAGACCGAGGTTGGCGCGGTTCTCGTGCAGATGGGCGATGCGGCCAAACAGCACGGCGTTCATCATGATCGGATTCCAGTGCCGCGCCATCCGCAAGGAGACCTCCTTGTCGATCTCCAGGATGGCCGGGTTGGAATGCGCCGAGACGAGGTCGTAGAACACCGCCGCGACCTTGCTGAGCAGCTTGCCCGAGCGCTCCAGCGCAGTGATGGTGTTGGCGAAGTCGGCTGCGGCCGGATCATTGGTGATCGCCGCGATCTCGGCGGAGTGATCGGCGAAGGCCTGCTCGAACGCTGGCAGGAAGTGCTCCGGCCTGATCTCGTCGAAGGGCGGGGTCGCAAACGGCGTCACCCAGGCCCTCAGCAGCGGGTTGATCTCGGAGTCCGTAGTTTGGCGGGGTTCTGACATCGCAAGTCCCGATTTTTGAGCTGATTTGTTGGGGCCAGCTATAGCACGCGATGGGGCTTTTTTGGGCCATTTGCCCTTGCTCCCGGCCGCCTTTTCGGGGAGATTGCGGCCCTCGAAGCCTTGGGATCCCTGAGCTCATGAACGCGCCTTCCTCGTCCTCCCGTCAGATCGTCTGGCCGAGCGTCATCACTGTGATCAGCGCCGCCATCCTGATCGGCGCCGAAGTGTTCGGCGCGGCATTCGCCGGCGGCTGGGCACTCGCGATCCTGCTCGGGCTCGGCGACCAGGGCACGCACATCCTCCAGGCCGTGCTGTTCGCACTCGGCGTGCTCGTGATGACCGCCTTCATCCGCGCAGCCCAGCGCGTCGAGCCCTTCACCAAGCGCGTCTGACGCTTCGCGCACGACACGCGCGCGACACAGAAAACTTAACGCACGTTCATCTTCCGCGTCGCTCGCGCAACACTGCGCAAGCAGATGTTAGGCAATTCTGTCCGCAGCCTAAAAAAATTCTTGCGAAGCGGGTGCAAAAGCCTTATGTGCGCTCTTGCCCAATTTCGCACGTGCCTGTGGTCGTGTGTCAGTCGGTAGGTATCCGGACAAGAGGCCGGACAGCCGCCAAGGGGTGAAGAAGCCGAGGGGCTCTTCGGAAGTGCGGAAGTCGGAAGGCTCATAGCCGGAAGACGAAAGCAAACCCGGAGCGTCCAGCATCTCTCTCAAGAGGTGCCTTGTCGAAGGTGACTTCACTCTTTGCAACCGTGACTGGCAGCCGGAGGCGAACCGGCGCACCCCGCTCTCAACGGGGGACGCGACTTAAAGCAACGACGGATCGGGCTTTTTTGGTCTCTACCGGCATTCCACCGCCGGCGCGGGCTACTGAAAAGGCTTGTCCTTCATTGCCAGGTGTGCGGGCGGGAAACTCTCCCAACCAATCCACGGCAGCACAGTCTGGTTTGAGTCTTTTGGCCTCAACGCGCCTCCATCGCGCGATGTGGCCGGAGCGCTCTTATCCGACGTCACGTTGATGCGGATCCCGTCGCTGGGACCGTTGGAGAGTGCCATGACCGAACGTATCCAGGAGTTCCTGCGCAACCGCCGCAAGGATGGCCTCGACACCGAGCCGTGCCTCGTCGTCGACCTCGAGGTCGTGCGCGACAATTACCAGACCTTCGCCAAGGCGCTGCCCGACAGCCGCGTGTTCTACGCCGTCAAGGCGAACCCGGCACCGGAAGTGCTGTCGCTGCTCGCGTCCATGGGCTCCTGCTTCGACACCGCGACGGTCGCCGAGATCGAGATGGCGCTGGCTGCGGGTGCGACGCCCGACCGCATCTCCTTCGGCAACACGATCAAGAAGGAGCGCGACATCGCGCGCGCCTTCGCACTCGGCATCCGGCTGTTCGCGGTGGACTGCGTCCCCGAGGTCGAGAAAATCGCCCGTGCCGCCCCCGGCGCGAAGGTGTTCTGCCGCATCCTCTATGACTGCGCCGGCGCCGAGTGGCCGCTGTCGCGCAAGTTCGGCTGCGACCCGGAAATGGCCGTCGACGTGCTCGACGTCGCCAAGCGCCTGGGCCTGGAGCCGTGCGGCATCTCCTTCCATGTCGGCTCGCAGCAACGCAAGGTGAAGGCATGGGACCGTGCGCTGGCGATGGCCTCGCAGGTGTTCCGCGACTGCGCCGAGCGCGGCATCAACCTCTCCATGGTCAACATGGGCGGTGGCTTCCCGACCAAGTATCTGAAGGACGTGCCGCCGGTCCTGACCTACGGCCGCTCGATCTTCCGCGCGCTGCGCAAGCACTTCGGCAACCAGATTCCGGAGACCATCATCGAGCCGGGCCGCGGCATGGTGGGCAACGCCGGCATCATCGAATCCGAGGTCGTGCTCATCTCGAAGAAGAGCGACGAGGACGAGGTGCGCTGGGTGTACCTGGACATCGGCAAGTTCGGCGGTCTCGCCGAGACCATGGACGAGTCGATCCGCTACGCCATCCGCACCGCCCATGACGGCGCGGACATGACGCCGTGCGTGCTCGCAGGCCCGACCTGCGACAGCGCCGACGTGCTGTACGAGAAGAGCCCGTATCCGCTTCCCGTCACGCTCGAGATCGGCGACAAGCTGCTGATCGAAGGCACCGGGGCCTATACGTCGACCTACTCGGCGGTGGCGTTCAACGGCATCCCGCCGCTGAAGACGTATCACATCTGATTTGCCTCTTGTCTGAGGCCTGACGAACCCGGGAGCCGGCTTGCCGGCTCCTCCCTGACATTTCCGATTTCTGACGACGTCTTGGACAGGCGTGCTCTCCGCACGACGGTTCAAGCGGGGACTGACGCGCCATGACTGCTTTTCGGAAGCCACAGATCTCCCTCACTTCGAAAGCCGCTCCGTTCGCGATCCGTGCGGAACGTGCTGTCGACGTCGCCGCCCGTGAAGCGCTGCTGGATGCCTGCTTTGGCGAGAACCGCCATGACCGCACCTGTCAGCGCCTGCGCGACGGACGCCTGCCGGCCGCAGGGCTTGCCCTGTCGGCCGTGCGTGAGGGGACACTCGTGGGAACCGTGCGGCTGTGGCACGTCAGCGCCGGAGGCAGGCCCGCTCTGGTCCTCGGACCGCTGGCGGTGGACCCTGCCTTCCGCGAGCTCGGGATCGGCGCCGCGCTGATGCAACAAGCGCTGGCCGCCGCCCGGGCGCGCGGGCATGACGCCGTGATCCTGCTCGGCGATGCGCCCTACTACGCCCGCTTCGGCTTCACCGGCGAGAAGACCGGCGCACTGTCGCTGCCTGGCCCGTTCGAACGCGACCGCCTGCTGGCGGTCGAATTCACCGGCGGCGCGCTCGACGGCGCCGAGGGGATGATCGTCCCGACCGGCGCGGCGCTTTCCAAACGGAGGGTCCTTCGCGCCCTCCAGGCGCACGCGGCTTAAGGAATTGCCATGATGGTGACGACCGGAGCCGCGTTAAGCGGCAGCGTCCGGCCGCGCCTGCGTTAGCCCTGCTGCTTTGGGGTTGCGCGAGCCCCAGAAACGCCCTTTAACCCCTCGAAATTCCCCCTTCAGTCGAGGCCCACGAACATGTCCCGTCGCCTGATCTCCACCGGCTCTCCCCTCGAGAAGACCGTCGGCTACAGCCGCGCCGTGATCGACGGCGACTTCGCCTTTGTCGCGGGAACCACCGGCTATGACTACACGACGATGACGATGCCTTCAGATGTCACGAGCCAGTCACGCAACTGCTTCAAGACCATCGCAGCCGCCCTGAAGGAGGGCGGATTTGAGATGGCCGATATCGTCCGTGCGACCTACTACGTCACCGACGCCAGCTACATCGATGCCCACTTCGCCGTCTGCGGCGAGGTTCTCGGCGACATCAGGCCGGCTGCGACCTTGCTGGTCGTCAGCGCCCTCGCCAAGCCCGAGATGAAGGTCGAGATCGAAGTCACCGCCAAGCGCCGCAGCGTCTGAAAAGCGCCGCAGCGCCTGATCCACCCCTCACCCTTTGTCCGCCAGAACTTTTCCGGAGAAACCATCCATGAGCCCTCCCTCGCAGATCTACGCGAAGATCACCGGTCCCATCGTCATGGTCGGCTTCGGCTCCATCGGCAAAGGCACGCTGCCGATGATCGAGCGGCATCTCGATTACGACAAGTCGCGCGTCACCGTGATCGATCCCAAGGACGAGGGCCGCAAGGCGCATTGCGAGAAGCAGAATGTGCGCTTCATCCAGAAGGCCGTGACAAAAGACAATTATCGCGACTTGCTGACTCCGCTTCTCACCGAAGGCGGCGGCCAGGGCTTTTGCGTCAATCTCTCGGTCGACACCGGCTCCACCGACATCATGGAGCTCTGCAACGAGCTCGGCGCGCTCTATATCGACACCGTCAACGAGCCGTGGCTCGGCTTCTATTTCGATTCCTCGAAGGGCCCGGAAGCGCGCTCCAACTACGCGCTTCGCGAGGTGACGCTGGCCGCCAAGAAGGCGCGGCCTAAGGGCTCGACGACGGCCGTCTCCTGCTGTGGCGCCAATCCCGGCATGGTCTCCTTCTTCGTCAAGCAGGCGCTGCTCAATGTCGCCGCTGATCTGAAGCTCAATGCCCCCAGGCCGAAGACCAAGGCCGAATGGGCCGACCTGATGCGGCAGGCCGGCATCAAGGGCATCCACATCGCCGAACGCGACACCCAGCGCTCCAAGACGCCGAAAGAGCCTGATGTCTTCGTCAACACCTGGTCGGTGGAAGGCTTCCTGTCAGAAGGCGTGCAGCCGTCCGAGCTCGGCTGGGGCACCCATGAGAAATGGATGCCCGAGAATGCGCGCACCCACGAAGCCGGCTGCGGCGCTGCCATCTATCTGATGCAGCCCGGCGCCAACACGCGCGTGCGCACCTGGTGCCCGACCCGCGGCGCGCAATATGGCTTCCTCGTCACCCACAACGAGTCGATCTCGATCTCCGATTACTTCACCGTGCGCGACGCATCGGGCAAGGCGGTCTATCGGCCGACCTGCCACTATGCCTATCATCCGGCCGACGATGCCGTGCTGTCCCTGCACGAAATGTTCGGCCGCGCCGCCAAGATGCAGGAGAAGCATCACATCCTCGACGAGAACGAGATCGTCGACGGCATCGACGAACTCGGTGTGCTGCTGTTCGGCCATGACAACAACGCCTATTGGTACGGCTCGCAGCTCTCGATCGAAGAGACCCGCAGGCTCGCGCCGTATCAGAACGCCACCGGCTTGCAAGTGACCTCCGCCGTGCTCGGCGGCATGGTGTGGGCGCTGGAAAACCCGAACGAAGGCATCGTCGAAGCCGACGAGATGGATTTCGATCGCCTGCTGGAAATCCAGCTGCCCTATCTCGGCCCGGTGAAGGGTTTTTATACCGACTGGACGCCGCTGACGGATCGCCCGGGGCTGTTCCCGGAAGACATCGACACCAGCGATCCCTGGCAGTTCCGGAATATCCTGGTGCGGTGAGCGTTTGCCGTCCCACACACCACTGTCATGCCCCGGCTTGACCGGGGCATCCAGGGCGGATTCAACCGCTCGTCGCAACACCCTGAACAAGGAGGTTGCGATGGAGAGCCGTGCGCGAGCAAGTCGTCCTCAAGAGGCCCGACGAGAGGATTGTAGACGGTTCTGGGCTGCGATTGCCTCGGGGCGATCGAGCGAAGATGCTGCGGTTGAGGCCGGGGTATCGCCTTCGGTTGGAGTGCGCTGGTTCCGGAGGGCGGGCGGCATGCCGCCAACACATTTGTCACCGTCGTCAAGGCTTCCATCGGAGCGCTATCTCTCGTTCGCCGAGCGCGAGGAGATCGCCATCTTGCGTGTGCAGGGTCATGGGGTGCGAGCCATCGCTCGTCAGCTTGATCGAGCTCCCTGCACGATCTCTCGTGAACTCCGTCGTAATGTGGCGCGCCGCCACGGCGCCCCACAGTACCGAGCAACCACGGCACAATGGCACGCTGATCGGTCCGCCCGACGGCCCAAGCCGGCGAAGTTGGCGATCAATCCGCCCCTGCGGGATTACGTGCAGGACAGGCTTGCCGGTATGATCGCCAAGCCGGACGGGGAGCTCCTGGCTGGCCCGAAGGTCGTGTGGAAGGGACGCCGGGCTGTGCATCGGCAAAACCGGCGCTGGGCCAGGGCATGGAGCCCGGAACAGATTTCTCGGCGACTTCGGCTGGACTTTCCCGAGGATGAGACGATGCGCATCAGTCACGAGGCGATCTATCAGGCACTTTATGTGCAGGGTCGAGGAGCTTTGCGCCGCGAACTGACGGCCTGCTTGCGCACCGGGCGGGTGTTGCGGATGCCGAGGGCGCGCGTCCGCAAAGGCAGAAGCTTCATTCCTTCCGAGATCATGATCAGTCAACGTCCGGCGGAAGCCGCCGATCGAGCTGTGCCGGGCCACTGGGAAGGTGATCTCATTATGGGTCTTGGAAGTTCCGCGATCGGCACCTTGGTGGAGCGCACGACCCGCTTTACCATTCTGCTGCATCTGCCGCGTATCACAGGCCATGAACAGGAAGCTCGCGTGAAGAACGGACCTGCACTCGCCGGACATGGCGCTGAGGCAGTGCGCGACGCCATCACCCGCGCAATCGTCAGCATGCCCGAACAGCTGCGTCGATCGCTGACCTGGGATCAAGGAGCTGAACTGGCTCAGCATGCACGCCTGAGGATCGATGCAGGCCTGCAGGTCTACTTCTGTGACCCTCATAGCCCATGGCAGCGCGGCACCAACGAGAACACAAATGGGTTGCTGCGCCAGTACTTTCCAAAAGGGACCGATCTTAGCCTGCACAACTCTGGTGATCTCGAGGCCGTGGCTCTCGCACTCAACACCAGGCCCAGGAAAACCCTCGGCTGGAAAACACCGGCCGAAACTCTCGACCAATTGCTACAAGTGAACGATACACAGGGTGTTGCGACGAGCGGTTGAATCCGCCCAGTACGCTGCGGCTTCTCGGCCGATCACGAGTGCCTCTGGAATAATGGATCACCCGCTTTCGCGGGTGATGACACCGGAGTGCGTGGAGAGAACCTACTTCTCCTTGATCGGCGGCGCGATCTTCTCGGCAGGGGCCGGCGGCAATGCCGGTTTTGCCGCGCCCGCCGCGCCTTGCGTCTGCGGATCGGGACGCGCAGGCTCCGGCGCCGGCGTGGTTGGCCGATCGCCGCCGGGCTTGGATTCCGCGGGGGTCTTGCCCTGATCGTCGGACGGCGCGCCCTGGAGCGGTGCCGTCGTCTGCGCCATCTGCGTCCGGCTCTCGGCGCGGATTTGCGCGAGCGATAGGCCTGTCACCACCACGCCTGTGGCGAACATCGAACAGGCGATCATCAGATCCAGTTTCAGTCTGCGCTTGTCATTGCCGGTCATGTCGATCACCGCATTTGTCCGCGGAATCAACGAACTCATACGATTGCGGTTCCGTGCCGGAGGTGCTGGAACCCCACGTTCGTGCGCCAGAACGCCGCGCTCACTCCGTCGTGCTGACTTCCCAGGTGGCGTGGCGCACGCCCGGCAGATGCTGGAGGTCGGTCGCGACCACATTCAGCTCGTTCGGATCGACCGCAGTCGCCACCAGCTTTGCGACGATCTCGATCAAATCGTCCCCGGTCTCGACCACGTCGATATCGGCCACCGGATACTTTGCGCCCTCGAGTTTCTCGACGAGCCGGTCACGCATGTCGGGCACGGCATCCGCCGCGACCGCGAGCTTGAAGTAGTAGGTTGCCTCCAGGGCCTTCTCGTTCAGCGGAATGCGGTTGATGGCATTGACCAGCGGGCGCAACATGGTGTTGCCGGCAATGACGAACACGGTCAGCGCGGCCGCCTGCGCGACCATGTCGGCCCCGGCGCAGGAGCCGACCGCGGCAGAGGCCCATAATGTCGCGGCGGTGTTGAGCCCGCGCACATCCATGCCCTGCTTCATGATGACGCCGGCGCCGAGGAAGCCGATGCCGGAGACGACATAGGAAATCACCCGGACCGCGCCGTCGGCGCCGGTCAGGTGCATGGCGAGATCGACGAACGCGGCGGCGCCGACAGCGACCAGCACATTGGTGCGCAGGCCTGCGGTGCGCTGGCGATACTGCCGCTCGGCGCCGATCAGCGTGCCCAGCACGAAGGCCGTGGTCAGGCTGACCAGCGTGTCCGCGAAGTCAGCAATCTGGAAGGTCGTCAGAAACCGCATGGATGTGAGCTGCCGTAGGGTGGGCAAAGCGAAGCGTGCCCACGACTTCCGTCAACACAAACAGATCGTGGGCGTGGCGCAAGGGCGCCTTTGCCCACCCTACGACTTGAAGGATGACAGATTAAAGCTCCAGCAGGCCGCCATCCCCATTTTCGTCGGCGAACGCCAGCAGCGTGCCCTTGGCGTTCCAGGCGATCGCGGCCACCGGCGGCGTGCCGTTGCGGCGGACCAAAATTTCCGCGCCGTCCTCGAGCCGCACCATCAGCACGGTGCCGTCGCTGTAGCCGGCGGCGAGAATGTCATTTTTCGGATGGCAGGCGACCACGGAGACGCGCGCCTGAAGCGGCGCGAGCATTGCGGGCTCCTTGCCCATCGGGCCGTCCTTGCTGCCGAACGGCCAGATGATGACGGTGTCGGCGCCCGAGGTCGCCAGCCCCTTGCCGCCCGCGCTCCAGGACATCGAGCGGACGCGGCCGGGATAGCCGGTCATGCGCATGTGCCTGTTATCGGCGAGCCGCCAGCCGTGCAGCGCCGCCTCGTGCATCGTGGTGACCAGGAACTTGTTGTCCGGACTAAAGGAGACGCCGAGATGCGAGCCGGCCCAGGGCAGGAATTCGGCCGATCCCTCCATGTTCGGAAACCACAGCGTGGCGCCATTGTAATGCGCGATCGCGAGCCGCAGCCCCTTCGGCGCGAAGGCAAGGCCGCCGACGGTCGAGGGCACCTCGAGCGATTTCTCCTCGGCCTTGCCGCTCTTGACGGTCGCGGTCTTGCCGGCCGACCAGGCGAAGGCGCCGTCGGCGTGCAGCGCCACCGCGTCGATCCAGCGCCGCTTCGGATCGGTGGCGAGCAGCGTCACCTCACCCTTGGCGTCGAGCGAGACGACCTTGCCGTCGTCGCCGCCCATCATGAGGCGCTTGCCGTCGGAGGCGGTCGAGAGAATGCCGCCGCTATGCACGGCGACCGTGCTGATCTCGCCCTTGGCGTCGACGAACGCGACGTTCTCCTCACCGCCGACGAAGGCGGCGCGGGGCCCGAGGAAATGCACCGAGGTCACGCCCATGCCGAGCGCAACCGGCTTGACGCGGTCGGTGACGGAGACGATCGAAGCGGAATCGGGGGCCGGCGTAAATTCTTTCATCACGCGACGATGCAGCTCTCAAAGCCCTCGCGAATGGCCTTTTCCGGCAATTCGCGGCCGATGAAGACGAGGCGGCTCTCGCGCGGCTCGCCGTCCTTCCACTTCCGCTGGTGGTTGCCCTCCAGCATCATGTGGACGCCCTGGAAGACGTAGCGGTCGTCGTCGTCGTGGAAGGCGAGGATGCCCTTGGAGCGCAGGATCTTGCCGCCTTCAACCTGCACCAGGTTCTGGAGCCAGGGCATGAACACGTTCGGATCGAGCGGCTTGTCGGTCTTGAGCGAGAGCGACTGCATGTCCTCGTCGTGATAATGCTTCAGGCCGTGGCCGTGATCATGGTGGTGGTGATGATCGTGGTCGTGATGATCATGGTCGTGGTCATGATCATCGGCATTCAGGAAGTCCGGCTCGATGTCGAGGATGCGGTCGAGATCGAAAGCGCCGCGGTCGAGCACGTCGGCGAGCGCCACCGAGCAGCGCTCGGTGCGATGGAGTTTCGCATAAGGGTTGATGCCGCGGATGCGGGCCTCGACCTCGGCAAGCTCGGGCTTGGTGACGAGATCGGTCTTGTTCAGCACGATGACATCGGCAAAGGCGATCTGGTTCTTGGCCTCGGGCGCATCCTTCAAACGGTCGGACAGCCATTTGGCGTCGGCGACCGTGACCACCGCATCGAGGCGCGCGTTCTTCTGCACGTCCTCGTCGACGAAGAAGGTCTGGGCGACCGGCGCAGGATCGGCAAGGCCGGTGGTCTCGACGATGATGGCGTCGAACTTGCCCTTGCGTTTCATCAAGCCGTCCATGATGCGGACGAGGTCGCCGCGCACGGTGCAGCAGATGCAACCGTTGTTCATCTCGAACACTTCCTCATCGGCGCCGATGATGAGGTCGTTGTCGATGCCGATCTCGCCGAACTCGTTGACGATGACGGCGTATTTCTTGCCGTGGTTTTCCGACAGGATGCGGTTCAAGAGCGTGGTCTTGCCGGCACCGAGATAGCCGGTCAGGACGGTCACGGGAATTTTCTGGGCAGTCGCTTCAGACATAACAACTCCGGACTTCGGGCTTTTCGCGCGACGCGAGGCGGGGTGGCCCCTGCCCTAATGGTCAAGCGCGCTGGTCAGGGCCTTTATATTGTGCCTGACCATATCAATGTAAGTGGGTGCAGGCCCCTTTTCGCCGGTCAAGCCGTCCGAAATCAAGGTCCCGCCGACTTTTGCGCCGGTCTCGGCCGCGATCCGCCGGATCAGCCGGTCGTCGCTAATATTTTCCAGAAATACCGCCGGGATTTTTTGGGCCTTGATCTGGCCGATGATGGCCGCGATGTCCCGCGCGCTAGGCTCGGTTTCGGTCGAGACGCCCAGGGGGGCCACGAACTGGACGCCGTACTCGGCGGCGAAATAGCCGAAGGCGTCGTGGGTCGAGATCACCTTGCGCCGTTCCAGGGGTATTTTAGACACGGCGTCGCGGACCTCGCGGTCCAGCGTTTCGAGCTTTTCCAGATAAGCGTTGGCCTGGGCGCGAAAGAACTCCGCGTCATCGGGAGCGGACGCGGCCAGCGCATTGGCGATGTCGGTCACGTAGACCCTGGCATTGGGGACGGACTGCCAGGCATGGGGATCGGCGGCGGAGCTGAGTTTCAGCGGCGCGATGCCGACGCTCGCGGTCACCACCTGCGCCTTGCTGCCTGCGGACTGCACGAGGCGCGGCAGCCAGCCCTCGAGGCCAAGGCCGTTGACGATGACGAGCTTTGCCTCCGCGATCCGCTTCGCATCGCCAGGCGCCGGCGCATAGACGTGGACGTCGCTGTCAGCGCCGACCAGCGTGGTCAGGTTGATCCTGTCACCACCGACATTGCGGACGAAATCGGCCAGGATCGAGAAGCTCGCGACGACATTGAGCCGCTCCGCGGCATGCAGCGGCGAGGCGATCATCAGCAGGACGGAGAGCAGAAGGAAGCGCATCGCCCGTCACGCTTCCAGATGCCGGCCGGGAAACAGCTGCCGGACGATCCCGCCGACGCGGCCGAACAGAACGGAGACGATATAGATCACGGTCGCCACGAGAATGATCGCCGGGCCCGACGGCACGCGGGTCTGGAACGACAGCACAAGACCGGCATAGCCCGAGAGAGCGGCGGCGGCGACCGCGATACAGATCATGACGGTGAGATCGCGCGACCAGAACCGTGCAATGCCCGCCGGCAGGATCATCAGGCCAACCGCGAGCAATGTGCCGAGCGCCTGAAAGCCGTTGACGAGGTTGATGACGACGAGCGCGAGAAAGGCGAGATGCGCGGGGCCGCCGGCGCGGCTGACGGTGCGCAGGAACAGGGGATCGACGCTCTCGATTACCAACGGGCGGTAGATCACTGCGAGCACGAGCAGCGTCACGGTGGCATTGAAGGCCACAACCAGCAGCGTCTGGTCGTCCATCGCGAGGATGTTGCCGAACAGCACGTGCAACAGGTCGATATTGGTGCCCTTGATCGAGACGATGGTGACGCCCAGCGCCAGCGAGGCCAGATAGAAGGTCGCGAGCGAAGCATCCTCCTTCAGCCCGGTCGAGCGCGCGACGACGCCGGCGAGGATCGCCACGGCAAAGCCGGCAATCAGGCCGCCGGCCGTCATCGCGAACAAATTGAGGCCTGACAGCAGGAAGCCGACCGCCGCGCCGGGCAGGATCGCATGCGCCATGGCATCGCCGACGAGACTCATCCGCCGCAGCATCAGAAATACGCCGATCGGCGCGCCCGCAAGCGACAGCGCGATCACGGCGGCAAGCGCCCGCCGCATGAACTCGAATTCGGTGAACGGACCGATCAGCGCGTCATGGATCATCGGAGATCACGCCGCCCGCGAGCGGGAATCGTCGGCCGCGCAGGCCGCCGCGCTGTCGTCGAAGGCTTCGCACATGCGCATCGCGACCAGCAGATTTTCCGGCGTCAGCACCTCAGCCGTCGGCCCCCACGCCACGGGACCGCGCGCCAGCACCAGCGTCTCGCTGAAATGGTTGCGCACCATCTCCATGTCGTGGAGCGCGGCGAGCACGGTGCGGCCCTCGCCATGCCAGTGCTTCACCAGCGCGAGCAGGTCAGTCGTGGTCTTGCTGTCGATGGCGTTGAAGGGCTCGTCGAGCACGATCAGGCGCGCATCCTGGAGCAGCACGCGTGCGAACAGCACGCGCTGCATCTGGCCGCCCGAGAGCGTGCCGATCGGCCGGTTCTCGAAGCCATTGAGACCCACGGACGCGATCGCGCGAAGAATCTTTTCGCGCGCGGCCTTGCCGATGCCGCCGAACAGGCCGGCGTCGCGCCACAGCCCGGTGCCGACGAAATCGAACACCGAGATCGGGAAGCTGCGGTCGATTTCCGCGCTCTGCGGCAGATAGGCGATATCCCTGCTGTCGAGCCCGCCGAGATGAATGCTGCCGTCAAGCGGGCGGAGAATGCCGACGATGCCGCGCAGCAGCGTCGACTTGCCGGCGCCGTTCGGGCCGATCACGGCGACCAGCGCACCGGCTGCGACTTCGCCGTTGAGGTGGTGCACGGCCGGATGGCGATCATAGCCGAGCGTGACGTTGTGAAATGCCAGCTGTGCCATGGTCACCTCATCGCCAGCCAGACGATGCCCCAGAGCACGGCGCAGACGGCCATCGCGGCCGACAGGCGGGCCGCCAAGGTCATGCGCAGGATCGACCAGGGCGCGTCTTGGGCGGGATGCGGCGAGGCAGCATCGTGGACATGGGCGTGGGTGTGGTCGTGCCCGTGCGAATGCTCATGGTCGTGGGAATGACCGTGGGAGTGGTCATGCGCATGGTCGTGATGATGGGCGTGGGACGCGGCGGGAACCATGCCAAGGACGTTATATTATAACATTACGCCTGTCCACGGCCGGCTCAAGGCTTGCCGATCACCATCGCGATGGCGGCCGCCACGAACGGGAACGGGATCGAGACGGCGCAACGGAACCAGACGAAGCGGGCCGGCATGAACGGGATTTCCCACAAAATCACCCGCTGGAAGGCGAACAGCGCCCAGGCGACGACATAGGCGACCACCTGCGGCACCCCGCCGCCGGACTTCAGCGCCACCGTCCCAATGGAGAAGCCGATCACCGGGCCGCCGGGCGTGGCGGCACCGGCGACCACGGCGGTCGCAACACCGGGCCAGCCGCTGTTCGGGCCGAGCCAGCCGGTGATCACCTCCTGCGGGATGATGGCGGCGATGTAGCCGGAGCCGATCACGCCCAGCGCGATCCGCGGCACGATGTTGATGAAGTCCATCGAGCCTTCGCGCAGCGAGGCCTTGAACACGGGAGGGCCGCGGCGGAAGGCGATCAGGCCGACGCCGAACACCGAGCCCCACAGCAGGATGTCGATGAAAAGCGCCGCGCTCAACTCTCGTCGTCCTTCGCGGCTTGTGTCGGATAGAGCCGTACATAGACGAAGCGGCCGAGCGCGCCGGCGAGCACCGGCAGCGGCAGCGAGATCAGGATCCGCCACAGTGTGAAATCGGTGCCCATGATCGGGATTTCCCAGGCCACCGCACGGCCATAACCGATCAGGGTCCAGCTCACGACCATCGCGATCGTCGCGCCGAAATCGGCACCGACCGCGAGCAGTGCGCTCGCCACCGGATAGGCGGTGAAGGGGCCGCCGGGCAGGATCGCGCCGAAGGCGGTGCCGATCAAAAGCCCCTTCAGACCCGATTTCGGCCCCAGCGAGCGCGAGACTTTTTCGTGCGGCAGGATTTCGGAGATGAACGCCCCGAGCAGGCAGCCGGCGAGCACGCGCGGCAGGATGCCGCCGAACAGCGAGAGGTCGTGGGTCAGGATGTCGAGAACGCCGCCGGTGCCGTCACGCCGCCAGACCAGCGCCGCGCTCACCGCCACCAAGGCTGCGATGATGATGGTCGACCAGCCGATCGGCTTGCGCACGCGCCCCGGCCGCGGCTCGGACTCCGCGTCCTCGGCAGGCGCAGGACTTTTCGGGGAAGGTTCTGACAACGGGTGTGGGGCGGCTCGAGGGTGATGCCCATCCTGATTAAGGGCGCCGACGACGCCATGCAAACGGAACGATGACAGACCCATGCGCGCGCCGCGCAGGGCAATTCCGCACAGCAAAAAGGCGGCCGCGCGCGCGACCGCCTTTTCGATTCCGTCATCCCGGAGCGGCAAAAGCCGAATCCGAAATGTGTGAGGCCTCAGGCCTTGTCGAACAGGGACTCGACGTATTCCCAGTTCACGAGGTTCTCGACGAACGCCTTCAGATAGTCCGGACGGCGGTTGCGATAGTCGATGTAGTAGGAGTGCTCCCAGACGTCGCAGCCGAGGATCGGCGTGGCGCCGTGCACCAGCGGGTTCTCGCCGTTCGGGGTCTTGGAGATCTCGAGCTTGCCGTTCTTGACCTGGAGCCAGCACCAGCCCGAGCCGAACTGGCCGACGCCGGCCGCCTGGAAGTCAGTCTTGAACTTCTCGAAGCCGCCGAGGTCCTCGTTGATCTTCTTCTCGAGCTTGCCCGGCAGCTTGGTGCCGCCGCCATTGGGCTTCATCCAGCTCCAGAAGTGGATGTGATTGTAGTGCTGACCGGCGTTGTTGAACACCGCGGGGTTCTTGCCGAACGAGCCCTTGACGATCTCCTCAAGGGATTTGCCTTCCCATTCGGTGCCCTTGAGCGCGTTGTTGCCGTTGGTGACGTAGGCCTGATGATGCTTGTCGTGGTGGAATTCCAGCGTCTCCTTCGACATGAACTGGCCGAGGGCGTCATAGGCGTAAGGGAGGGGGGGCAGCGTAAAGGTCATGGGATGTTGTCCGCGACTGATGGGGAACTGGCTTAACGGGGACTCTTATAGAAGGTTCCGCCGCCGTTAAATACCGCCAATTTGCGCAAATGCGTGATGAGCTGGCGGGGCCTGATTGCACAAAATCATCTCAGCAAGCGGCGGTCGGTCAAGCGGACGGTTCGCCGCAAAATATCATTGCCTTTGAGGCGCTTATGACAGAACGAATGCGCTACCGAGCAGAATTGCAAAGGACGCTCCCATGAGCATCGAGATCGACATCCTCAATGGCGACGCTTCGTGGCCGATCGTGGAGCCGTTGCATCAGGCGGTCTGGGGTCCGGAACAGATCGCAGACAAGCCCTGGGCTCACGTCAAATGGGCCAATGCCGATTTGCGCGTGCTGATCGAGACGCCGGAGGACGGCCTCGTCTGCCATGTCGGCATCTATTTCCGCACCGTCATCTGGAATGGGCAGAAGGTCCATGTCGGCGGCATCGGCGGGGTCTGCACGCGGGAGGACCGGCGCGGCCGCGGCTATGCGACCGTGGCGATCGACGCGGCGGTACATACCATGCGCGCCAACGAGGCCGTTCGCTTCGCGCTGCTGTTCTGCGAGCCCCACAACTTTTCGTTCTACGAGACCCGGAGCTGGCTGCCCTTCAAGGGCGAGGTCTATTGCGAGCAGCCGGAGGGGCGGATCCGCTTCACCCACATGGCGCCCTACGTCTTCAACATCGTCCGCGCGCCGACCTTGGGCACCATCGACCTATGCGGCCTGCCGTGGTGAGCCCTGCGTGACGGGAGGGCTGCGCGGAATGACCGCACCATATAGAATGTCGATCATCATCTAATATTCCGCCCGGTGAGACATGACGATCGACGCCCCTGTAGACGCCGCGCCGCCTCGCGCACCGGTCGCCTCCCCCATCGCCAGCCTTCTGACGGCGCCGATCCTGCCGACGCTGCTGCGGCTCGCGATCCCCAACATGATCGCGATGGTCGGCAGCACGCTGGTTGCGATCGCCGAGACCTCCTATATCGGCCGGCTCGGCACCGTCCCGCTCGCGGCGATCGCGCTGGTGTTTCCGTTCGCGATGCTGACGCAGATGATGAGCGCGGGCGCGATGGGCGGCGGCGTGTCGTCGGCGATCAGCCGCGCGCTCGGCGCCGGGGATCGTGACCGCGCCGCGACGCTGGCGATGCATGCCGCCATCATCGGCCTCTGCGGCGGGCTGTTCTTCACGGTGATGATGCTCGCTTTCGGCCGCTCGTTCTTCATGCTGCTCGGTGGACGCGAGCGTGTGCTCGAGGAGGCCAGCGGCTATTCGCAGATGCTGTTCTCCGGCGCGGTCGCGATCTGGCTCGTCAACACATTGGCCTCGGTGATCCGTGGCACCGGCGACATGCGCCTGCCTTCGATGATTCTGATCGGGTCGAGCGTGCTCCAGATCGTGCTCGGCGGCACGCTGGGGCTCGGCCTGTTCGGCGTGAAGCAATTCGGCATGCCGGGTGTTGCCGCCGGCCAGCTGATCGCGTTCACTTGCGCCGCGATCTTCTTCCTCTGGTATCTCCTGTCCGGCCGCAGCCGGCTGCCGCTGGCGGTCCGCGCGTTTCAGTTCGAACGCGCTATGTTCCTGGACATTCTCAAAGTCGGCGCGGTCGCCTGCCTGTCGCCGCTCCAGACCGTGCTCACCATCCTCATCTTCACGAAGATCCTGGCGACCTTCGGCACCGAGATGCTCGCGGGTTACGGCATCGGCTCGCGGCTGGAATTCTTGCTGATCCCGATCACTTTCGCCTTCGGCATCGCCTCGGTGCCGATGGTCGGCATGGCAGTCGGCGCCGACCATATCAAGCGCGCGCGGCGTGTGGCCTGGACCGCGGCTGCGGCCTCCGGCATCACCGTCGGCCTGATCGGCCTCGTCATCGCGCTCGACCCGGCTTTGTGGGTGTCGCTGTTCACGAGCGATCCCGGCGTCACTGCGGCCGCGCACAGCTATTTCCACTGGGCGGGCCCTGCCTTCATGTTCTTCGGCATCGGCGTGTCGTTGTACTTCTCCTCGCAAGGCGCGGCGCGCGTTGGCGGTCCGGTGCTCGCCTCCACCGCACGGCTGCTGATCGTCGCGATCGGTGGCATCGGCCTGATGACGGCGCAGGCGCCGGCCTGGACATTGTTCGCGCTGGTCGGCGGCGCAATGGTCGTGTTCGGGCTTTCGACCGCGGCCTCGGTCGCCTTCGCACGCTGGGGCAAATGAGCGCAGGCGAAATAAGCGCGAGAATGTGATTCCATCCAGCGTTGCACTATCCTGCCGGGCTGCTATGGAGGCGCTCCATTTTTGGGGCACTCTTCATGTTCAGCAGATTCGCCATCCTCTCTGTCCTCCTGGCTGCGTTGCTTGGCGCGACTGCCGCTCATGCACAGAGCGCCGACGGGATCTGGCTGACCCAGGCGGGCGATGCCCGCGTCAAGATCAGCAAATGCGGCGGCGGCATCTGCGGCAATGTCGTCTGGCTGCGCGAGCCCCATGACACCGCGACCGGCCAGCCCGCCACCGACAGCAAGAATCCCAATCCCGCACTCGCAAGGCGGCCGATGATCGGCCTGCCGCTGTTCAGCGGCATGCAGCCTTCGGGGGCGAACAAATGGTCGGGCCAGATCTACAATGCCGACGACGGCAGCACCTACGCGAGCAGCGTCAGCGTGACGGGCGCGGACTCGCTGCGGGTCGAGGGCTGCGTCGGCGCGCTCTGCGGCGGCGAGACCTGGACACGCGCGGGGCACTGACGCGTCAAGCCGTCATCGCCTTCAATGCCGTCGCCGCCGAGGCGTAGCCGCCCCGCGCACCGTCGATGAAATGGACGTGGTCGCTGCGCAGCGCCGACGGCGTGAAGCAGGTCATCATTGCGGCGTCCTGCTGGTAGAGACCATAGCGCACGACGCCATCGCGCGCGGCCGCCGCGAGGCGATCGCTCAAGGCGCGTTCGAGCTGCGGCGTGCAGTCGAGGATCATGCGCAGGCCATCGTCATATTTGCGAAAGTCCGAGTTCTCGACCACCTGGCGCGTGTAGACGTTGGGCACGAAGCCGCCGATCTTGAGGTCGAAACGCATGATCAGATAGACGAACAGCGTGTAGGCCAGCGCGCTGGCGCGACGCGCGATCAGCGGGCCGCCGCGCCTGGCGCGGGCTTCAAAATCCAACCCCTGCGGCGGCCATTTCAGCGGCGGCCCCTGCGGCGGCACCGGGCGGCCGCCATCGGGGCTACGCTCGACAAGGTGGATGATGTCCTCGATCACCTTGCGGAAGGCTGAGGGATCCGCCCCACGCGCCGGCATCACCAGCACCGACAGGATCAGCCCACGCGCGGACGGCATCACCTCGAAGCGGCAGGACAGGCCGGACAGATCGGGCTGCGTGCCGGCCGGCGCCTCGGCGACCGCAAACTCGCCGCGCTTCATCGCGGCATCGGCCCAGGCCAGCCCGCCGCCGGAAAACATCGCATAGGACAAATTGGCCGACGGTCCGAAACGCGCAACGCGTACGTCGAGCCCCTGTGCACGGATGGCACTCACCGGCACCAGCGCGACGCGCATCGTCAGATCGAGATCTTCCCGCACCCATGCCGCGGTCGCAGCCAGCGCCTCGCGGGCCCGCGTGAGATCGGAAGGCGCAACCGCAAAGCTGGCGCCATCGCCGCCGAACACGAAAGGAAATTCGTGGCCCTCCAGCGCATTGGTCATTGCAGCGATCACGGCCGCGCCGGCCATGTTGACGGCCTTGTAGCGTTGCGCGGCGATTGCCTTGGTGGAATCGACGATGTCGGCGACGCCGATGCTCCAGTCATCCGGCAGCGGCGCATAGAGCGCGGGGTCCATCAGGCTGGTGAAGCCGCGGAAGACCGGAATGCCGCCGTAGAAGGATTCGCCTGAGGTCATCGGGTGATTGCCGGATTGTTGGGACGCGCGTTGCGAGGACAGATACGTGGCAGGATCGATCAGGGTTCGATTCCCGATCATTGGCTGAAACGGACCCGGACAACAAGGCCGCACCGCGCTGCATTGCCGCAGCCCGTCATTGATCGGCATCAAGCCGCGCCCTCTGATTAGCGCCTATGGTTGATTGATCAGAAACGATTGCCCGGGATTATCGAGGTGTCTGACTTTGGCAACGAGGACGGGACCTCCCCTTTGCGTCGGCGTACCGGACGCGACCCGATCAGTGCCGTGAAGATGCCGGAACGGCTGACGGAGGCCGTGGACGCCTGGGCTGAAGCCCATCACCTGGCCCGCTCGGATGCGATCTGCAAGCTGGTCGAACTGGGCCTGAAGATCGCGCCCCCGGCAGGCACGTCAGCCCACGCGATCGCCTCGGACGCTACCAAGATCGAAGAGCTGGCGGTGCACGAGATCGAGGTGCTGCTCGATCCCGCATTGCCGGCAGACGAACGCGAACGCCGCATCCGCCGCCTCACCGAAGGGCCACCGGAATTCTCACACGAACGGATTGACCTACCGAAGGACTCGCCGAAGCATCGAACGTGAGTGGTTAGTGCAGCTTCTCGTCCTGACGCTTGCGCAAGGCATCGAGCGAGGCGTCATGGCAGCCGATCAGGCGCACGAATTGCTGCGGATAAATTTCGTAGCCGTGACTGCCGGAATTCTGCTGCGTCATCGGGGGGCAGCGCGCCTCGTCCGGCTTCGCGCAAGGCTGCTCGGTCCGGCCCTGATTTGAAGCGGTCATGTGGGACATGGTCATGGACTGCTCCCTGTCAATTGGGGCAGATCGATTGACATAACCCAATCGATTGCGGGGCATCTTACGACCAAATCCGGCTGAATGTCATTGCGCCGGATCAACGCAATTTTGGCAGTGGAGTTCCGTTTCAGGCCGTGTTGCCCGCGTCGACCGTGAACACAGTGCCGGTGACGTTGCGGCCGCCCTCGCCGAGCAGATATTCCACCATCCGCGCGACATCGTCCGTCTCCGGCAGGCGGCGCAGCGCGCTGCGGCCGGCGATGCGCTTGCGCGCCGCATCGGAAAGATTGTGTGTGAGTTCGGTGTCGATGAAACCGGGCGCGATCGCGTTCACGGTGATGCCGAGCTTGCCGACCTCGCGCGCGAGCGAACGGGTGAAACCGGTGGCCGCGGCCTTGGTCGCGCCGTATACCGAAAGGCCATTATAACCGGTGGTCGCGATGATCGAGGAGATGTTGATGATGCGGCCTGCGCCATCCGCCATCATCTGACGCGCGACATATTTGGTGAGAATGATCGGCGACAGCACGTTGAGCTGCACCAGCGCCTCGATCTCCGAATTGTGCATGGTGGCGAGCAGGCCTTCGGTGCCGAGGCCGGCATTGTTGATAAGGCCGTAGACCGGGCCGAACTCGTCGCGGATGAGTTTTGCGAAAGCCGGGATCGCGTCGATCACGGCGAGGTCGCAGGCGCGGAAATGCAGGCGCCCTTCGGAGACGGCGACCGCGGCTTTGAGCTCGTCGCTCTCGCGTCGCGCCGCTGCGATCACATTGTAGCCGGCGTCGGCGAGCCGCTTGCCGATTGCGAGCCCAATCCCGCGGCTACCGCCGGTGACGAGAACATTATGCATCGGTGCGCGCCAGTTTGCCGGCCGGGGTGACGTCGAGCGCCTCGACGAAGCGGATCACCGCCGGCACCTTGTGGGACGCGAGCTGGGCGCGGCACTGATCCAGGATCTGGTCGCGGATCTCCTTCACCCGCGTCTGATCGGTGCCCTCAGTGAGGATCACGTCGGCGACGACGATGCCGCCGGTGATCGGGCTCTTCCGCGATTTCGCCCGCGACATCCGCACGTCGGGATGGCGGTTGATCACCGCCTCGATCTCCTCGGGGTGAACCTTCAGCCCCCCGATATTGATGATGCCGCCGCGGCGGCCGACGAAATAATAGCGGTCGCCGCGCAACTCGACGATATCACCGCTGTCGACGAAGCCGTCGCCATCGGTGAGCGCGGCCGCATTGCGGCCGATGTAAGCATGCGCCGTGCGCGTCGAGCGGATGCGCAGCGAGCCGTCGACCACCTTCATCTCGACGCCGTTGCGGTTGCCAAGATAGTCGGCCGGAAAGCCTTCCAGCCCGTCGTTGACGGCGAAGCCGACGCCGGCCTCGGTCGAGGCATAGGCATGGCCGACGGAGGAATTGGGGAATGCCGCCTTCAAGCTGTCGAGCACCGCCTGGTCGGCGATCTCGCCGGAGAGGCGAACGTAACCCGGCTTGAACTGCGCGGCCGAGCCACTCATCAGAAGCTTGCGCCAGTGCGAGGGCGTGCCGGAGATGTGGGAGACACCGCGCGCATTCAGTCGCGCGACGTGATCGCCGAGTGCCTCGTGCGGATCGGACAGAACCATGGAGCCGCCGGAGAGGATGGCGCGAAGGAAGATCTGGAGGCCGCCATAGCGGCGAATGTCGTAGAACGTCGCCCACACCGGCGCAGGGCCTCGCGCGGGGCCTTCGGCGACGATCGCGCCGGTCAGCGCTTCCAGCGTATGGCCGACGATCTTCGGTACGCCCGAGGTGCCCGAGGTGAGCATCAGCCATTCCATGGCACGCTCGGTCTTCGCCGGCGCGCTAGCTTGAAGCGGCAATTGCGCGGTGACGACGAGCGAGAAACCGCTATCGGCCCAGCGTTCCGGCTCGTCGGTGACGACGGCGTCGATCCCGGCATCGGCGATCAGCGCATCCAAATATGCCGGATTGAGATCGGGCGGGCACAGCAGCATGCGACGAGCGATGCCGTCGAGCTCGATCATGGCAAGGCCGGACCGAAGCTGGTCTGACAGTTTGAGCAGCACGCTGCGGCCCGACAGCTCGCGCAGGCGGCCACCCAAGACCGTCTGCGACAGGATGTCCGTCAGCGACACGACGTGGTGCGCGTCCGACAGCGTGCGGCCGGTCAGCTCCGCGCCGAGATGGTCACGAAGCGCAAAAATCTCACGCGGGGACATTTTCGTAGGCCCGCACGAAATCGCCCACCGTGGCGGGGAACGCTACGTCCTCGGAGATGGTGAAGGGGTCGACGCCGGTCTCGTCCTCGAGGCGCGCGACCAGGATGGCGAAGGCGAGCGAGTCGAAGCCCGTCTCGTGCAGGGACAGGTCGTCCGAGAGTGCGGGGAGCGTGACGTGCTGTTCTTTGGCGATCTGCTGGATCGCTTCAATGACTTTGGACCTTACCGACATGGCTGGCTCGCTCTTGTTATCGATCTCGGTGTTACGGCGGCTGTTGATGACCGCCTCCCCATGGCCGCTTGTTTACCCGACAGAAGTAAATGGCTTCTTGGACAATTCAGATAAAATTGGACCTATCTGGCGGATTTTCAGCTCGCTACAGCCTGATCGCACCATCGTTAATTTGCGTATGGATATCACAATCGAGCGCGACATAGGCGCCGGTTTTCGGGTCCGCCATGAACAGCGGATCGGAAATCGCGGCGGGATCGAAGCCCTCGCGGGCGAGATCGCCCTTCTTCTGCTTGAATGTCTCGGTCGCATCGAGCTCGCGCGAGACGCGGATGAAGACGGGGCGGGCATAGGCCGGCAGGCGCTGCGCCAGATGGGCGGGCAGCGCGTCGATGTCAAAGCCCTCGTTGACGACGAGCGCGCTCATGCCGGCGCGGCCGTCAGTGCCGGGGATGCTGACGCCGTAGGTGGTGGCATCGATCACGCCGGTGAAATCGCGCACGGCATCGTTGACCTCCGAGGTCGCGACATTCTCGCCCTTCCAGCGGAAGGTGTCGCCGATGCGGTCGACGAAATGGAAGAAGCCCTTGTCATCGAGCCGCATCAGGTCGCCGGTGCGGAACCAGGCATCGCCCTTGGCAAAGACGTCGCGCAGGATCTTCTTCTCGGTCTCGCCGGAATCCGTATAGCCCTCGAAGCGGCCGCCGCCCTCGTCCGCGGTGCCGATACGGCCGATGGCTTCACCGGCCTCGCCGCGGGCGCAGGCGAGGCAAAAGCCCTCTTCATTGCGCAGCGGCGCGCCGCTATCCGGATCGAGCTTGACGAGACTGGCCGGAAAACGATGCGCGAGCAGCGGCGGAATGCGGCCGATCGCGCCGGGCTGGCCCTCGACGTTGAACAGCGAGAAATTTCCTTCCGTCGCGGCGTAGAATTCGAGGATGCGCGGAATGGCGAAACGGGCCTGAAAGTCCTCCCAGATGTCGCCGCGCAGGCCGTTGCCGCAGACCAGCCGCAGGCGATGCCGGTTCTCGTATTCCGACGGCGGCGCCTTCAGCAGATAACGGCAGAGCTCGCCGATATATTGGAACAGCGTGCAGTCATGGCGCACGATGTCCGGCCAGAAATGCGAGGCCGAGAATTTTTCCGCGATCACCACCGAGCCGCCGGCGGCCAGCATGCTGCATGGCGCCACGATGCCGCCGACCGAGTGGAACAACGGCAGGCAGTCGTAAAGCCGATCCTGCGGCGTCGCGCCCGTGAGGCCGGCAAACCAAAAACCCCAATTGAGGATGCGGCGGTGGCTGATGCTGGCGGCCTTCGGCAGGCCGGTGGTCCCGGATGTATAGATCAGCAAGGCACGGTCGTCGATCGTGACGCCGCCGTGCTCGTCCGGCAAGAGCGGGCCATCATCGAGGGCGGCAAGCGCGACATCGATCGCACGCTCGCTGCGGGCATCGCCATGGGTCCAGACTTTTGCCTGCGTCTTCAAATGCGGCGTTGCGCTCTCCAGCATCTCCGTCAGCTCATGCGCGACGATGATGTGCGCGGGCTTTGCAACATCGATGCAATGCGCCAGGGACTGTCCTACCAGCTTGGTGTTGAGCAGCGCCGCCACACCGCCCACGCGGCTGATGCCGAGCCAGGCGGCGACATAATCGATGCCGTTCGGCATGATCAGCGCGACGGTGTCACCCTTGGCGACGCCGGCGGAGCGCGCCCAGCGCGCGTAGCGGTTGATCCGTCTGGCAAGGCTTTGGTAGTCGAGGCTTGCGTCGTCCGTGACCAGCGCGGTGCGATCGGGCTGACGCCGGGCCCAATCGTCGACGACGTCGGCGAACAGCCGGCCCGGCAGCGTCTCGATGCGCGCGGTGAGCTCGATCGCCTTCAGCCAGATCTTTGAGGCCGAGGGTGCGCGCGCCGCTGTCGGTTGCTCGATGACGCCCGTGGTCATGTCGTTCATTCTTTCGGAACGTGTCTGCTGGTGGCCGGCAACTTAGTCCGCGCGTCCTGCCCAGGTGTTAAGAGACAAGGTAAAACCCGGTTAGTACGCGATTAACGCTAGTCATCCTTTACCAAGCCAAATGGATCGGCGTGCGCGGCGGCGCAGTTCTTGCGATAGCAAAGCGAGAACGGGGATGCAGATCATGATCACCAAGCGACATTTCCTTCAGACCGCCACCTGTGCCGCGGCCGTGCTCGCCGCGCCGCGCGCTTTTGCGATCGGCAATCCGTCCTACCCGTCGCGCAGCGTGAAATGGGTGGTGCCCTATGCGCCGGGCGGCGCCACCGATGTGCTGTCGCGGCTGCTCTGCCTGCGTCTGTCCGACCGGCTCGGCCAGGCTTTCGTGGTCGAGAACAAGCCGGGCGCCGGTAGCAACATCGGGACCCAGGCCGTCATCACCTCGGCCCCTGACGGCTACACGCTGCTGCTGACCTCGACCGCGAACGCAATCAACGCCTCGTTCGATCCGGCGCTGCCCTATGATTTCGCCAAGAGCATCGCGCCGGTCGCAGGCGTCGCGCGGATTCCGCTGGTGCTGGTCGTCAACAACGATTTGCCGGTCAGAAGCGTCGCCGACTTCGTCGCCTACGCCAAGGCCAATCCCGGCAAGATGTCGATCGCCTCCTCCGGCATCGGCACCTCGCTGCATCTCTCCGGCGAGCTCTTCAAATCGATGACCGGCGTGCAATTCACCCACGTGCCTTATCGCGGCTCCGCGCCGGCCTTGACCGACGTGATGAGCGGGCAGATCCAGGGCATGTTCGACAACGTCAGTTCGTCATTCGAGCTGGTGCGCGCCGGCAAACTCCGCGCGCTCGGCGTCACCACGCGCGAGCGCTCGGAGATCCTGCCCGACGTGCCGCCGATCGCGCAGACGCTGCCCGGCTACGAGACCTCGTCGTTCTACGGCGTCGGCGCCCCAAGCGACACGCCGCGCGAGATCGTCGACCTCCTCAATCGCGAGATCGACACCGCGCTGTCCGACACGGCGATCAAGGTTCGCATCGCCGAGCTCGGCGCGATCCCGCTGCATGGTAATGCCGGCGAGTTCGGCCACATGCTCGCGACGGAAACCGATCGCTGGCGCAACGTGGTCGAGCTGTCGGGCGTGCGGAAGGAGTACGATCCAGCCTCGCTGCGGCTAGGCGCCCCCGGGTAAACAGACTATGCATTCTACCTTGCGTTGTCCGGTTTACGAAGGGAGGCAACCCGTGGCTCTCGACCCCTCACAGATCGCTGTTCACGCTGCGCCGTTCGAGCAACCACTGACGAATTTTGCCAACCGTCTGAAGGGCGGACAGGTCAAGGTAGTCGCGATCGGCTCGTCGACCACGGCAGGCGAAGGGGGCATCGCTCCTTATCCGCAGCGGCTGCTGGCGGACCTGCGGATCAAGTTTCCAAATGTCGAAATCGAGGTGATCAACCGGGGCGTCGGCGGCGAAGACGCTCCTTTGGAGCTGAAGCGGTTCGACCACGACATCTTCGATCTCAAACCCGATCTCGTCATCTGGCAGATCGGCACCAATTCAGTGTGGCAACCCACCGGCCCCTCGTTCGCGGACACCACGAAGGCCATCCGTGATGGCGTTGACCGGCTGCTCGGCGCCGAGGGGATCGACGTGATCCTGATGGACCTTCAGTATGTGCCTGCGGTGCTGACACCGGCGAAGAAGGACAAGGCGATCGCCATGGTCGAGGCGATCAGCCAGATCGCGCACGAGAGGCGCGTCAACGTCTTCCGCCGCTTCGCGCTGATGAAGGGATGGCACGAGGTCGCCAAAATCTCGTTCGACCGCATGGTCGATCCGGGCAACGATGCCAGGCTGCATGCCAGCGACTGGACAACGGACAAAATGACCTGGGAGTTGACCGACGCGATCGCCGCCGCGGTCAACAATGTGCCTCACGGCGCCTAAGGCGCGATGAATTTTGGATGAATCGTCATCCCGCTTTAGTGCTGGTGCACCTTCTTGTAACGCCGGCGCGGCGGCGGCGATTCATTGAAGGCGTAATAGGGGTTGAGGTCGCAGGTCGCGGCGAGGCCCGATGCCGTGGCGCGGCATTGCGGCAACGAGGTGAAGGAGCAGTCGAAATAGTCACCACCCCCGCCGCCGAGGCCGCCGCCGGTGTAGCGATGCATGCAAACGGGATAGGCCGGATCGTATCTCTGCGCGCTAGCATCCGCTGCGCCCAGTAGCGTGAAGATCGCGGTGAGGGTCAAGAAGGGCAAGCGCATGGAGAACCTCGTAGCGGTGGCGCCGGCGACTCTGATGCCGACGACCTCGTATGGCATAACACCGCGGCGGAGGCGACTGTTCCTGGGGACATATGACAGCAAGGTGAAGATGGCGCGCGGCACAGACGCGACCGTTTCGCCGCTTGTCTCACACAAGCCCGCAGGCGTCGGGCCGGGCATGGCCCGGCCTGGCGCCTAGCCGAGCCCCTGCAACACCAGCCGGTTCAACCTCGCCGCAAACGCAGCCGGATCCTCCGGCAGCTCGCCATCCAGGATTTGCGCCTGCTCGAGCAGGAGCAGGCTGAGATCGTCGACCGCCTTCGAGCCGGCCTGAGCCCTGGTGATCGCGCCCACCATGGGATGGCGCAGGTTGATCTCCAGGATCGGCTTGGTCTTCATGCCGCGATTCTGCTGCGACAGGATGCGCTCGAGCTCGCGACTCGGGCCCTGGCTGTCGGCAACGAGGCAGGAGGCGGAGCTGGTGAGGCGCGTCGAGACCTTGACGTCGCTGACGCGTTCGCCGAGCGCGGCCTTGATCACCGCGATGGTGGCGGCCTCGTCGGCTTCCGGCTCGTCCTTCCTCGCCTCGTCGTTTTCGTCGACGCGCGGGATCAGGTCGAGATTGAGGTCGCCCTGGCTCAGCGACTTCAGCGGCTTGCCGTCGAACTCCGTCGGCATCGAGGTCCAGAACGCATCGACCGGATCGGACAGCAGCAGCACCTCGATGCCGCGGGCCGTCGCAGCTTCCAGCCGCGGATTGGACTTCAGCCGCTCGATGCTGTCGCCGACGAGATAATAGATTTCGGTCTGGTTCGGCTTGAAATCGGCGATGACCTGCTTCAACGACCGCTTCTCGCCCGACGTCGTGGTGAAGCGCGACAGCGCGAGCAGCTTTTCGCGCCGCTCGAAATCCTCGTAGATGCCCTCCTTCAGCGCCGCGCCGAAGGCGTCCCAGATCTTGGCAAAGTTCTCCGGATCCTTCTCCGCAAGGCTTTCGAGCTCGGATACGACGCGCGTCGCCACGGCCTTGCGGATCTGCGCGAGCTGCGGATTGTTCTGGAGCATCTCGCGGGAGATATTGAGCGGGAGATCCTCGCTGTCGACGACACCCCGGATGAACCGGAGATAGCCCGGCAGCAAATCCGCATCGTCGGTGATGAAGACGCGGCGGACGTAGAGCTTGACGCGGCCCTTGCGGTTCGGCTCGAACAGGTCGAACGGTTTTGTCGACGGCGCAAACAGCAGTACGGCGTAGGAATAACGGCCCTCCGCACGGTAATGCAGCGTCATCGCGGGATCGTCGAAGGCGGAGGCGATCTGCTGATAGGCCTTCTTGTAGTCCTCCGGCGTCAGCTCGGATTTGGAGCGCTGCCACAGCGCGCTCGCCGAATTGATCTGGCGCGGCTCGCCCTCTTCGGGCACGAGCTCGATCGGGAACAGGATGTTGTCGGAATAGGCGCTGACGATGCGCTCGATCTCGTAGGCTTCGAGATATTTCTTGGCGTCGTCCTTCAGGTGGAGGACGATCTCGGTGCCGCGATGGATACGCGCCGCTTCCTCGTCGCCGGCGCGTGCGATCTCGAATCCGGAGCCGCCGGAGGACGTCCAGGTCCAGACATCGCTCTCGCCGGCGCGTCGGCTGACGACGACGATCTTGTCGGCGACCATGAAGGCGGAATAGAAGCCGACGCCGAACTGGCCGATCAGGCCGAGACCGTCCTTGGCCTCCTTCAACTTCGAGACGAAGGCCTTGGTGCCGGAGCGGGCGATGGTGCCGAGATGGTCGATCAGCTCCTGCCGCTCCATGCCGATGCCGTTGTCGGCGATCGTGAGGGTGCCCGCCGTCTTGTTCGGGATGATCCGGATCTTGAGCGCGTCGCCCTCGCCCAGCAGGGCGGGACTGGCGATCGCCTCATAGCGCAGCTTGTCGCAGGCATCCGAGGCGTTGGAGACCAGCTCGCGCAGGAAAATGTCGGTTTCGGAATAGACCGAGTGCACCATGAGGTGCAGCAGTTCGGAAACCTCGGCCTGGAATGGCTGCGTATGCGCGGCCGTGTCTGACGTCGTCATGCGTTTACCCGGTCAATCAGAAGGGGGAAGAAAGCCGGGATATAACGCGATGGGATAAGGGATCAAGTGGACACGAAACATCGCCCCCCCCGGAAGGAGGGCGATCGGTCCGGGGATCGCCAGGCGGATCAGGTCACGCAGCGGCCGGGCTGGAGCAGCTTTGCGACCTCGGTCAGGGAGCTGACCATCGGTTCGCAGGCAATCGTCGGCCTGTTGCGGCCCTGCTTCTGGTTCTGGAGCAGCGCCGGCGGCTTGGCGTTGCCGGTCTCGATCACAGCGGGAACCCGCAGCAGCACCGAGGTATCGGCGAGGTCGTTCAGCCGCATCGACACGGTGCGGGTGGGAACCGGGGCTTGCTTGATGTCGGCGAACCGATCGGCCTTGCTGGCGCGGTTAACGTTATGACCCACATTCTTGCCTGATACATCGGCAACCGCCTGCCAGCGGTCGGCCAGATCGTGGCCGGCGGCCAGTTGCACGGCACCAACCTGAACGGCACCGATCGTCGCGGCAATCGCGACGGCGCCCAAAAATACCTTTTGAATCTGTGACATGGCTGTCGATCCCTCGCCCCATGGCGATCGCGGGAACAACGCGAGGAGAGGAGAAGGAGTTCTCAGCGGTTAAGATCACTTAACCGTGTCCGCAAATCACCGCAGGCCCCACAAAAAAATTCGCAGCCACCTGGAACGACTCCAGCCCTTGGGAGTCGTCTCAACAGCCGGCTATTCCCCCCTGCCCCATAAGCCGGCGACGTAGGGCGCGACTGTGGTGATGCCAGTCGCGCCTTACTTTTGTCTGGGGGTCACTTCGCCTTCCCCGCCAGCCAGTCCCGCCCTTCGCGATAGAGCTTCTCGACCTCGGGCCCGGTCAGGCCCGGCATGTCGCGCTTGACCTTGTAGCCGATCAGCTCCTGCATATAGGCGAGGTGGCGGTAGCCTTCGGGCAGCGCGGCGAGCGCTTTCTGGTCGAGACGGAGGTCTGCTGCGGGATCGACCGGATCGATCCGGTCCTTCTCGTAGATCGGCTGGCGGCGGACGATGCCCCATTTTCCAAGACCTGATTGGTCATGCCGCTTCTCCAGGAAATCGTAGAAGCGGCCGGTGCAGACGACGTCGCAGAGCACGTCGTGCACCAAGGCGCGCTGCGAGATCGTCATCTTGGTCTGCGCGATAGCCCGCGCGCCCGAAAGATCGATGCTGGTGCCGCCGAGGAAATGCAGGATGCGCACACCCTTGGCAAACCCCTCCTGGCTGACGCGCATGAAGTCCCGGGCCGGCCCCTGAAACCAGGTGGCGGACATCCAGCCCTCCTCGTGCCAGACCGTGGCAAAACGCTCCCAGTCACCGGCGTCGCGCCAGACGGCCCAGTTCTCGACGAGGTCGCGAATGGCGAGGCGATCGAGGAGTTGCTGATCCATGGGCACGTCTCCGATTGAGATCAATGCACAAGGTATGGGCGGCGAATTCGATGGCCGTCAAGCGCGACAGCCGGGCACGAAAAAATCCGGCGCGCCTCGCAGCACGCCGGATTAATTCACTGCGCCAAACGGCGCCTTCTCAGGCCGCAGGCGCCTTCGGCGTGCGATTGCGGGAGTTGCGCTGGAAGAACAGCGCCTGGCTCGCCACCGCCGAGACCATTGCGGGCTGGAACGGCTTCGAGATCAGGAACGCCGGCTCGGGGCGCTCGCCGGTGAGGAAGCGCTCCGGATAGGCGGTGATGAAGACCACCGGCACCTCGAAGGTGCGCAGCAGCTCATTGACGGCGTCGAGGCCCGAGGAGCCGTCGGCGAGCTGGATGTCGGCGAGGATCAGGCCCGGCCGCTTGTTCTTGGCCAGCGCCACCGCATCGGCATGGGTGCGCGCGACACCGACGACGTTGTGGCCGAGATTCTTCACCAGGCTCTCGAGGTCCATGGCGATGAAGGTCTCGTCCTCGATGATCAGCACGTCGGTGGCAATCTCGGCCGCCATCTCGCGTCCGGCCGCATCCGCAAGCCGGCGCGTCTCGGCGACGTCGGTGCCGAGGATGTAGCCGACTTCCTCCTCCGAGAAGCCTTCGAGCGAGAGCAGCAGGAACGCCTGCCGCGGCAACGGCGTGATGTTCGACAGCCGCCGCTCCGGCGGCATCGGCAAGGTCGTCACCTCGGCATCGTCATTGACGGAGACCGAATTCCAGATCTGGGTGAAAAGCCTGAAGAGGCCGGCGCGGGGCCCATGGGCCTCGTCGAGCACGGACGGATCCCCCAGCATGGCTTCCAACATGGCTGCGACATAGGCGTCGCCGGACGCCTGGCTGCCCGTCAGGGCGCGCGCATACCGGCGCAACAACGGCAAGTGTTCAGCAACGAGCTGTGAACGGGACATCCCCACTCCATTCATCTTCGGGCCGACCTTGAAGAACAGGCAACACGAGGGGAGGCCCGGGTTCCCCTACTGTGGCTGAAGACGCCTCAGCTCAATAAAAGTTCCCCAGATGCCGGAACTTTTTGTCGAACGTGGAATTGAACCTGTCCAGGGAACGGCTCCCGGTTGAGAAAACTTCTCGATTTTACAGTAACTTAACTCGGGGAAACGTGGAACAGGTCATGAAAGATCTCAAGTCTCAAGCCAGCAAAAGCACGACCCCCGGCAAGGGAGGCCTCACTCCGGAGATCCAGTCCCGGATCGGGCACCAGCTGCGCGCCATGTATGATGACGTGGTGCGGCAGGGGGTTCCAGACCGGTTCGCGGAACTGATCAAGAAGCTTGATGCGCCGGGAGGCGCACCCCAAGTGGAAACGGACGGGGGCTCCAACGACAACAATACTGGGAGGGATTAATGCCTCTCACCGACTCCCTTCGAGACGACATCCTCGCGGCCGTGCCCAGTCTGCGCGCGTTCGCGATCTCGCTCAGCGGCAATGCGGACCGCGCCGACGATCTGGTGCAGGAAACGCTTCTGCGTGCGCTCGCCAACATCGACTCGTTCCAGCCCGGCTCCAACCTGCCAGCGTGGCTGTTCACGATCCTGCGCAACCTGTTCCGCTCCGACTATCGCAAGCGGCGGCGGGAGGTGGAGGATGCCGAGGGCAACTACGCCAAGACGCTGAAGACGCAGCCGTCGCAGAACGCGCATCTCGAGTTCGAGGAGTTTCGCGGCGCGCTGGAGAAGCTTCCGCAGGACCAGCGCGAGGCCTTGATCCTGGTCGGCGCCTCCGGCTTCTCCTATGAGGATGCGGCCTCGATCTGCGGCTGTGCGGTCGGCACGATCAAGAGCCGCGTCAACCGCGCGCGCTCGAAGTTGGCCGCGCTGCTCTATGTCGACGGCGCCGAGGACTTCGGGCCCGACGAGACCGTGCGCGCCGTGATCGGCGGCAGCGGCGGATAGCGGCAGGCGTCAATCGGATCCTGGGCACAGTGTGAAGGCGGCGGCTTCTGCGGCCGCCTTTACTGTGTCAAAATCACTCGTCCAGGAAGGTCGCGGTGTCCGCCACGCTCGCGCGCGAGGTGCGGTAGCTGTTGACCTTATGCGCGTTGTCGGCATAGCCGAACGAGATGCCGCACACGACGCGGCGGTCGTCGGGCAGGTTGAAGTGTCGGCGGATCAGGCCGGAGTGGCGCGCGAGCGCCGCCTGCGGAATGGTGCCGAGCCCGAGCGCCTGCGCAGCCAGCATGAAATTGCTGACATAGGCGCCGCAATCAATCGCGCCGTAGATGCCGAGCGGCTCGTTGGTGTGGATGATCGCGACATGCGGTGCGCCAAAGAAATTGTAGTTCTCAAGCGCCTGCTTGGCGTAGGCGCTTCTGTCGCCGCGGGCGATGCCGAGCGTGTTGTAGAGCTGAAAGCCGCTCTCGCGGCGGCGTTCCAGATAAACCCCGACATATTCGCGCGGCGGGGTGAAATCGTGATCGTCGCCGGCGCCGGATGCCGCCTCCGCGTAGATCGCCTTGCGAAAGCGTTCCTTGGCCTCGCCGCTGGCGATCAGCACCTGCCAGGGCTGGCTGTTGCACCATGATGCCGTGCGCTGCGCCGTGGTCAGCACATGCTCGATGGTGGCGCGGTCGACCTCCCTGGGGAGGAAGGCGCGGACGGAATAGCGCTCGTTGAGGAGCTCTTCGAGCACGCCGATGCGGTCGTTCTGGTTGACTTTAGCGTCCATGGATCAGCTCGCACTCTTCTCTTCGTAGGGTGGGCAAAGCCGCACAGCGCCGTGCCCTCCGACAGACTTGCCTCCGAGCATCCGCATAAGGTGGGCGCGCTTCGCTTTGCCCACCCTATGAGATGCAGCGAGAGGCAATATCATCGCCCCTTGGTCGGGATCTTGTTATACGGCACATCCTTGTCGACCCGGATATCGCCCGGCAATCCCAGCACGCGCTCGGCGATGATGTTGCGCAGGATCTCGTCGGTGCCCCCTGCGATGCGCATCGAGGGCGAGGACAGCAGCATCTGCTGGAACTGGCCCTGCACCGTCTCCTCGTCGCTACCGGTGAGAACACCGGCCGCCCCCTGGAGATCCATGGCACAGGTCGCGATGTCCTGCAGCATCATGCCGGAGACCAGCTTGCCGATCGAATTCTCCGGCCCCGGCCGTTCGCCTTTCGACAGCGCCGAGATCGCGCGGTAGCTGGTGTATTTCAAGCCGCTCGATTTCACCGCCCAGCTCGCCAGTTTTGAGCGCACGGCGGGGTCGTCGATGGCGAGGCCATCCTCCAGCATCAGGTTCGAGCAGAACTCGAACATCTCAGGCACGCCCGTCGCAAGCCGCGCGCCGATCGACATGCGCTCATTCATCAGCGTGGTCAGCGAGACGCTCCAGCCTTCGCCAACGGCGCCGAGACGCTGGCTGTCCGGAATCACCACATCGGTGAAATAGACCTCGTTGAACTCCTGCATGCCGTTGGCCTGCTTGATCGGGAGGACTTCGACGCCAGGACTCTTCATGTCCAGGAAGAACATGGTGAGGCCCTTGTGCTTGGGCACATTGGGATCGGTGCGCGCGATCAACAGGCCGAAGTCGGAATAATGCGCGCCCGAGGTCCAGATCTTCTGGCCGTTGACGACCCAATTGTCGCCCTTCTTCTCCGCGCGCGTGCGCAGGCCCGCGACGTCAGAACCGGCCGACGGCTCGGAGAAGAGCTGGCACCAGATCTCCTCGCCCGCAGCGAGTTTTGGCAGATGCCGGCGCTTGGCATCTTCGCTGCCCCAGGCCATCACGGTCGGGCCACACATGCCCTCCCCGATCTGGAACGGTTGCGTCAACTTGCCATAGACGCCCTCTTCCTGCTGCCAGATCACCTTCTCGATCGGCGTCGCGTCGCGGCCGCCATATTCCTTCGGCCAATGCAGGCAGGCCCAGCCAGCTTCGAATTTCTTCTTCTGCCAGGCCTTGCCGACATCGACGATGTCATGATTGGCGAGCCGGATGCGGCCGAGCGAGGATTTCGACAGCTCGGCGTGCAGCTCTTTCGGCGCGTTGGCCTCGACCCATTTGCGCGCGGTCTCGCGGAAGGCGGCTTCCTGCGGGGTGTCGTCGAAATTCATGGCGGACCTCTACCCTCTTCCCTTGGTCGGGATCTTGTTGAACGGCACGTCCTTGTCGACACGGATATCACCGGGCAGGCCGAGCACCCGCTCGGCGATGATGTTGCGCATGATCTCGTCGGTGCCGCCTTCGACGCGCGTACCCGGCGCACGCAGCAGCATCGCCTGGAAACGGCCGGCGAGCTCGGCATCCTCGCCGCTGACCACGCCGCTCGCACCCTGCAAGTCCAGCGCGTAGGTCGCGACATCCTGGATCATCGAGCCCGCCACCAACTTGCCGATGGAGTTTTCCGGACCCGGCCGCTCGCCCTTCGACAGCGCCGAGATCGCACGCATGCTAGTGTATTTCAACCCGCTCGCCTTCACCGCCCAGTTGGCGAGCTTCGAGCGCACTGCGCGATCCTCTATCGCCGGACCGTCGTCGAGCATCAGGCCGGAGCAATATTCGAACAGCTCGGGGAAACCGGTCGAGACGGCCGCGCCGATCGCGCTGCGCTCGTTCATCAGCGTGGTCAGCGAGACGTTCCAGCCGTCGCCGACCTCACCGAGGCGCTGGTGATCGGGAATCCGGACATTGGTGAAATAGACCTCGTTGAAGTCGGAGGCGCCGCTCGCCTGCTTGATCGGCCGCACCTCGACGCCGGGGCTCTTCATGTCCAGGAAGAACATGGTGAGACCCTTGTGCTTGGGCACGGTGGGATCGGTTCGCGTGAGCAAAATGCCGTAGTCGGAATAATGCGCGCCCGAGGTCCAGATCTTCTGGCCGTTGATCACCCAGTCGTCCCCGTCCTTCTCGGCGCGCGTGCGCAGCCCTGCGACATCCGAGCCGCCGGCCGGTTCGGAGAACAGCTGGCACCAGACTTTCTCGCCGGAGGCGAGCGGCGGCAGATAGCTGCGCTTATGCTCCTCGCGCGCGAACGCCATCATGGTCGGCCCGCACATGCCGTGGCCGATGATGAACATGCGGGACAGCAGGCCGAACGGCCCCTCTTCCTGCTGCCAGATCACGCGCTCGATCGGCGACGATCCGCGGCCGCCATATTCCTTCGGCCAGTGCAGGCAAGCCCAGCCGGCATCGGCCTTCTTCTTCTGCCAGGCCTTTGCGACCTCGAGAATGTCAGCGTTCTTGAGCACGGTACGGCCGAGCGAGGATTTGCGCAGCTCTTCCTCGTATTGCTTGGGCGCGTTGGCGCCGATCCAGGCGCGGGCCAGGCTGCGGAATTCGGCTTCCTGCGGGGTGTCGTCGAAATTCATGGTGTCAGTCCTTGGCCGCGCCATTCATCTCGTAGGATGGGTAGAGCGCAGCGAAACCCATCTCTTTCAATCTTCGTGTGGTGATGGGTTTCGCTACGCTCTACCCATCCTACGCACCACGCAGCTGTCGTCACGCCGCGTTCTTCTTCCGCATGCGGTCGATCAACTGGTCTTCCCAATAAGTGAGGCTGCCGAGCCCGAGCGCCATGGCGTTGGCGCGGCGGTAATACATGTGGCAGTCGAACTCCCAGGTGAAACCCATGCCGCCGTGAACCTGGATGTTGTTCTTGGCGCAATGCTGGAACGCCTGCGTCGCGCTGATGCGCGCGGCGGCTGCCGCTTCCGGCAGTTCGGCGGCATTGGTCGAGAGCGCCCAGGCGCCGTAATAGCTGTTGGAGCGCGCCAGCGTCGCCGAGACATACATGTCGGCGAGCATGTGCTTGACCGCCTGGAACGAGCCGATCTGGCGACCGAAGGCGATGCGGTCGAGCGCGTAGTCGCGGCCCATCTCCAGTGCGCGGTCGGAGCCGCCAACCTGCTCGAACGCACACAGCACCGCGGCGCGGTCGAGCACCTGGGTGAGAATGCTCCAGCCGTCACCGGCGGCGCCGAGCGGCTCCGCCTTACAGTCTTTGAAGTTGATCTCAGCCTGCCCGCGGGTCGGATCGAGATTGGTGAGGCTCTTGACCTGGACGCCGCCAGCCTTCAGGTCAACCAGGAACAGCGAGATGTCGCCGTCGCGGCCGCTCGATCCCGTACGCGCAGCGACCACCGCGAAGTCGGCAATCACGCCATCGGCGACCGGCTTCTTGATGCCGTTGAGCACACCATTCGCAGCAGTGAGCTTGACGTTTTTCGGGGACGGATTGCCGTTGCCCTCGAACAGCGCCAGCGTACCGATCGCCTCGCCCGAGGCAATCGCCGGCAACCATTTCTTCTTCTGCGCATCGCTGCCTGCAATCAGCAGCGCTTCGGCGGCGAGATAAACTGTCGAGGAGAACGGCACCGGCGCATTGGCCCGGCCCATCTCCTCCGCGATCACGCAAAGCTCGAGATGGCCGGCGCCGGCACCGCCGAATTCTTCCGGGATCGCGACGCCGAGAAAGCCCATCTCGGCGAGGCCCTTCCACAGCTCCTTGTCATAGGACGCCTTGCCGTCCAGCACGATGCGCACCGCCTTCGGCGAGCATTTTTCGGTGAGGAACTTGCGCGCCTGATCGCGGAGCTGTTTCTGGTCGTCGGAGAAATCGAAGTTCATGGCGGCTACCCTGTTATTGCTGTTCTGTAGGATGGGTGGAGCGAAGCGATACCCATCAATTATCTGGCGAAAGGCGATGGGTTTCGCTGCGCTCTACCCATCCTACGGCGTTCATCGCAGCACGATCACGTCTTGATCCGGCTTGTCGGCATACAGCCGCTCCACCAGCGTAGCGCGGCGTTCGAGGCCGGCGCGCTGGTTGATGTAGCCCTTGTCGGTGAGCTCGTTGCCGTCGATCGAGGGCGGCTCGGCCATCAGCATCGCGCGCGCGATGATGCGGCTGCTGGCGCCTTCGCATTCCTTGTTGTGAGCTTCGAGCCCGCGCTTGAAGCAGGCGATCACCTCGGGATGCTTCACTGCGTCCTCGAAGCTGAGATCGGCATTGCCGACGAGCTGGCGGCAGGCGTGCAAATTGGGCCAGGCCAGCAAGCCGATGAAGGCGCGATCCTGCCCTGCGACCAGCGCGTCATGCACGACAGGCGTCGCAGCCGCGATCGCGTCGGTGCGAAGCGAGCCGACGTGCACGAAGGTGCCGGTGGTGAGCTTGAAATCCTCGACCACGCGCCCGGCAAAGATGATGCCCTTCACCGGATCGGAATCGTCGACGAAGACTCCGGCATCGCCGATGCAGTAAAAACCTTCCTCATCGAACATCTTCTTCGTCAGATCCGGCTGACCGAAATAGCCAGGCGTGACGTTGACGCCGCGCAGGCGCAGTTCGTATTTCGAGCCGCACGGCACCATCTTCAATTCGACGCCGGGGAACGGCAGGCCGATCAGGCCGACGCGCTCGGTGTCCCAATAGGTGCCGGTCGAGGTCGGCGCGGTCTCGGTCGAGCCCCAGCCGGTATAGAACACGATGCGCTTGCCGGTCGTCTTCACGGCGAGGGCCTGCATACGGTCGTAGAGATCATCCGGCAGCCGCGCGCCGCCATAAGCCATGATCGACAGGTTCTTGAAGAACGAGCGGCACAGCGCGTCGTCCTTCTCCATCGCGGCCGCGAGCGCGGCATAGCCGGCGGGCACGTTGGCGTAATAGGTCGGCGAGATCTCGCGCAGATTGCGCAGCGTCTCGTCGAACTGGCCCGGCATCGGCCGGCCGTCGTCGATATAGAGCGTGCCGCCGTCGACCAGCACAGGATGAAACGCCGCATTGCCACCCATGGTGTGGTTCCACGGCATCCAGTCCAGCATGGTCGAGATCGGGCCATCAGGCGAGCGCGGGCGCACCTGCATCATCATGGCAGCATTGGCGCACATCATCGCTTGCGTGTTGATGACGGCCTTGGGCATGCCGGTCGAGCCGGACGTGAACAGCAGCTTGCCGACGGTGTCGGGCGTGATTTTTGCGATCGACGCCTCGACATCGGTGGTCACTGGCGTCGCCGCAAGCTCCGCGAAGCTGACGCTCTTGATGCCCTCGCAGGGCCGCATGACATGAACGACGGTGACGCCGGTGAGATCGAGTGCTTTCAGCGCCTTCTCGAAAGTGGGGCCGTCCTGCACCATCACCACGGCCGGCTTGATCAGGTCGAACAGATACTTCAGCTTGACGTGGTCGTGGCTCATCAACGAGTAGGCCGGCGACACCGGTGCTGCCGGTGAGCGGGCCTGCATCGCGGCCTGCGTCATCAGCGCATGCTCGATCGAATTGCCGGAGAGGATCGCAACGGGACGGCCATCAAGTCCGAGATTGAGCAGACCTTGCGTCAGCGCATCCACGGTGCGCTTGGCTTCGCCGTAGGAGACCTTGCGCCATTCGCGATTGGGGCCGCCGCGCTGCGCGAGCCAGATGCGCTCGGGCGCCTCTCGCGCCCATTTCGCCAGCGAGGCCGGAATGTGCTTTTCGTAGGCTTGCAGCGGAATGCGCGACTTCAGCACCACCGTGCCATCAGCGCGGCGCTCGACATCGATGTCGCGCGCGAGCCACTCGACCTTGCGAAAGGCGGGCTTTGACATCACCGCCGCCGCGCTTCCACTCATTTTGCGTCTCCCGGAATTACTGTCCTTTACGGATCATTCTCGTTCAGCGCTTGATATAGACAGGCTTTCGCTTTTCAAGGAAGGCCCTGATGCCTTCCGAAAATTCTTCGGAGCGGCTGCACAGGACCTGGTTGCGATCCTCCATCGCGATCGCGGCTTCCAGCGATCCGGCATCGACGCTCATGTTGAGGCATTCTTTTGACAGCCGCAGCCCCACGGGCGAAGCCGTCATCATCGCATCGACATAAGGCTCGGCCGCTTCATCGAGCGTGTCCTCGTCGACGACTTCGGAGACCAGCCCGACCGCCAGCGCGCGCTCGGCGCCGATGAAGCGGCCGGTCAAGATCAGCTCCGATGCCACCGACACACCGACGAGCCGCGGCAGAAAGTAGCTGGTGCCAATGTCGCAGCCGCCGAGGCCAAGCTTGATGAAGGCGCAGTTCATCCGCGCCGATTTCGTCGCGATGCGGATGTCGGAGGCGAGCGCCAGCGCGAAACCGCCGCCAGCCGCCGCGCCCTGCACCAGCGCCAGGATCGGCTGCGGACAGCGCCGCATCAGCATCACGATGTCGGCGATGCGCCGTTGCGAGTCGAGCGACTCCGTCACGCCGGGCGGCTCCTGCTGCCCGGCCCGGCGGGACATCGCCGCCTTGAGATCAAGGCCTGCGCAAAAGTTCTTGCCGGCGCCCTTCAGCACGACGACGCGTGTGTCGCGATTACGCTGGAGGCCCTGGAAGTAAACGTTGAGCGCGTCGATCAGCGCGGGATCGAGTGCGTTGAGGTTTTCGGGCCGATTGAGCGTCACCCGGTCGACGCCGTCGTCATGCTCGATCAGCAGCGGTTGGGACATGGGGCGCTCCTGCATCCGCTCTTTGACTGGCGGTTATTGCGCCCTCTCCCCTCGTGGGGGAGGGCATGTACGTCGCTAGCCACATACTCGCTTGGGTGAGGGGTCTGTCTCCGCGGAGAGAATCCCTCATCCGGCGCGCTCAAGAGCGCGCCACCTTCTCCCACAGGGGGAGGAGGGAAGCGCACGCCGCCTACCGCGGGGCCATGCGGATGGCGCCGTCGAGACGGATGGTCTCGCCGTTGAGCATCGGGTTCTCGACGATATGCACCGCGAGCGAACCGTATTCCTTGGCATCGCCGAGACGCGAGGGATGGGGCACCTGGGCGCCCAGGCTCTTGCGGGCCTCTTCGTTCAGCCCCATCAGCAGCGGCGTGAAGAACAGGCCGGGCGCGATGGTGTTGACGCGGATCTTCTGGCTGGCGAGGTCGCGCGCGGCCGGAAGCGTGAGGCCGACGACGCCGCCCTTCGACGCCGAATAGGCGATCTGACCGATCTGGCCTTCGTAGGCGGCAACCGAGGCCGTATTGATGATGACGCCGCGCTCCTCGCCGACGGGCTCGATCGTGACGAGGCGCTCGGCGAACAGCCGCAGGCAGTTGAACGTGCCGATCAGATTGACGTTGATGATGCGCGCGAACTTTTCGAGCGGGTAGACGCCGTCGCGGCCGACGATGCGCTGCGAGCCGCCGATGCCGGCGCAGTTCATCAGCACGCGGGCAACGCCATGCGCGGCTTCCGCCTTCGCGATCGCCGCCTTGATCTGCTCTTCGCTGGTGACGTCGGCATGGAGCGCAACGCCCTTCACCTCGGCGGCGACCTTCTCGGCGTTATCCTTGTTCTGGTCGATGACGCCGATCCTGGCGCCCTTGGCCGCCATGGCGCGCGCGGTCGCTTCGCCGAGGCCCGAACCACCACCGGTGATGAGAACGGCTACGTCTTTCAATTCCATGACAAGTACCTTTCCTTGGGCGTTTCTTCTCTAGACTTGAGAGTGTTGGGCCGGATTATCCGGCCGCGGCAGCTTCCCCGGCTTGCGTGAGGATGCCGCCGCAGATCAGCGTTTCCATGTGCTTGATATATTGCCGGCAGACGTCATCGGTGACCGGACCGACGCCGGTCGCGCGAGACATCGCGTGCCGGCCGAAGAACAGGTGATCGCAGGCACCGATCAGGCTGGTGTAGAACAGCACCGGATCGGTGGCGCGGAACTCACCGCGGCTGACGCCCTCGGCAAGCAGACGGCGGTGAAAGTCCAGCAGCGGCGCGACGAAGAACTTTGAGACTTCGTCGGCGGAGCCCGCGACGCTCTCATGCAGCAGATAATGGATCAGCCGGTTCATGTAGGGGAACCGGTGATAGGCGCGGATGATGCCCGCAATGTGCAGCTTCAGCTTCGCCGTCGATGTGATCGGCTGCGCCAGCAGATATTCGAGGTTGGACATCTCGGTCGCGGCATCCCGCGCGAGCAGCGCCAGCAGCAGGCCGTCCTTGTTGCCGAAATGATATTTGACCAGCGCGGCGTTGGCGCCCGACTTCTGGGCGATGTCGGACAGCGAGATCTCGATCGAGGAGCGTTCGATCATCAGCTCGCTCGCGGCCACGAGCAATTTCTCTGCCGTGGAATTTTTCCCGCTGGGGAGCCTGTTCGGTACGCTGGTCGCCACGGAGATCCCTGTTCTTGCCGCATGAACGGGCCGCAGATAAGCCGAAGCAGCGCCTCATCACAAGAGTTAATTGATCGATTGACTAAACGATATCCCGCCCCTTAAATCCGCCCCTGACAAACCAACCCCTATCAAGAACAATCATGGGAGAGACCGAAATGGCCGAGGCTTACATCGTCGCCGCTGCGCGTACCGCCGGCGGGCGCAAGGGGGGCCGCCTCGCCGGCTGGCATCCGGCCGATCTCGCCGCCAAGGTGCTGGACGAGCTGGTCGATCGCACCAAGGTCGATCCGGCCCTGGTCGAGGACGTGATCATGGGCTGCGTGATGCAGGTCGGCGAGCAGTCCAACAACGTCGCGCGCAACGCGATCATGGCCTCGAAACTGCCGGAGAGCGTGCCGGGCACCTCGATCGACCGTCAGTGCGGCTCGTCGCAGCAGGCGCTGCACTTCGCGGCGCAGGCCGTGATGTCCGGTGCGATGGACGTGGTGATCGCCGCCGGCGTGGAATCGATGACGCGCGTGCCGATGGGCCTGTCGTCGCAGCTTCCGGCCAAGAACGGTTTTGGCAATTACAAGAGCCCGGGCATCGAGGCGAAGTATCCGAACATCGTGTTCAGCCAGTTCACCGGCGCCGAGATGATGGCCGAGAAGTACGGCCTGTCGAAGGATGATCTCGACGAATATTCCTACCAGAGCCATCAGCGCGCGATCGCGGCGACGCAAGCCGGCCACTTCAAGAAGGAGATCGTGCCGCTCGAGATCACCCGCGCGGACGGCTCCAGGGACACCCATCACATCGACGAAGGCATCCGCTTCGATGCCACCCTCGACGGCATCAAGGGTGTCAAGCTGATCGCCGAGAACGGCAAGCTCACCGCAGCCAGCGCCAGCCAGATCTGCGACGGCGCCTCCGGCGTGATGGTGGTGAACGAGCGCGGCCTCAAGCAGCTCGGCGTCAAGCCGCTCGCGCGCATCCATCACATGACCATGACCGGCGGCGATCCCGTGATCATGCTCGACGCTCCCCTGCACGCCACCAAGCGCGCGCTGGAGAAGGCCGGGATGAAGATCGACGACATCGACCTGTTCGAGGTCAACGAGGCCTTCGCCTCGGTGCCGACCGGCTGGCTGAAGACCACCGGCGCCGATCCCAGCAGGCTCAACGTCAATGGCGGCGCGATCGCGCTCGGCCATCCGCTCGGCGGCTCCGGCACCAAGCTGATGACGACGCTGGTCCACGCGCTGCACCAGCGCGGCAAGCGCTATGGCCTCCAGACCATGTGCGAAGGCGGCGGCATGGCCAACGTGACGATCGTGGAACGGCTGTAAAAAACAAACGCGAATAGTGAGTGGCGAGTAGCGAATGGTGAGTAGGCGAAGAGCGGTCCGCCCTTCTTCCCTATTCGCCCTTTGCTACTCGCCATTCGCGTTTTGAGGAAACGCCATGACCCATCCCTCCATCCACGCCCGCGCCAGGCCCGACAAGATCGCCTACCAGATGGCCGCCACCGGCAAGGCGATCACCTACCGCGAGCTCGACGAGCTCTCCAACCAGGGCGCAAACCTGTTCCGCTCGCTCGGCCTCAAGGCCGGCGACCACATCGCGCTGCTGATGGAAAACCGCCTCGCCTTCATGGAGATCTGCTGGGCGGCGCAACGCAGCGGGCTGTATTACACTGCGATCAGCCGCTATCTGAAGCAGGACGAGATCGACTACATCATCGCCGATTGCGGCGCCAAGATCGTGATCACGACGCCGAAATGCGCCGACCAGATCAAGGATCTGGTCAAAGGCGCGCCGGGCGAGCCGATCTTCTACATGATGGACGAGCCTTTGCCCGGCTTCCGCTCCTATGACAAGGAAGCCGCAGCGCAGCCGACCACGCCGGTCGCCGACGAGGTCGCCGGCTACGACATGCTGTACTCGTCGGGCACGACGGGCCGACCGAAGGGCATCAAGAAAGCGTTCGAGGGCAAACCGATCGACGAGCCGAACGCATTCCTGCGCGTGCTCTGCGCCAACATGTGCGGCATGAACGCCGACACAATCTACCTTTCTCCGGCACCGCTCTATCACGCAGCTCCCTTGCGCTTCAACATGATGGCGATCGTGCTCGGCGGCACCTCCATCATCATGGAGCACTTCGATGCCGAGGACTTCCTGAAGCTGGTCGAGAAATGCAAGGTCACGCAATCACAGCTCGTGCCGACCATGTTCGTGCGCATGCTGAAGCTGCCGGACGAGGTGCGCAGCAAATACGACGTCTCGACACTGAAGGGCGCGATCCACGCCGCGGCGCCCTGCCCGGTCGACGTCAAGGCAAAAATGATCGAATGGTGGGGACCGATCCTGATCGAGTATTACGCAGGCTCGGAAGGCAACGGGGTCACCGTCTGCAGCTCGAAAGAATGGCTGGCGCATCGCGGCAGCGTCGGCCGCGCCGTGGTCGGCAAGATCAAGATTCTGGACGAGAACGACGAGGAACAGCCGGTGGGCGAAATCGGCACGGTCTATTTCGCCGATGCGCCGGCGTTCACCTATCACAACGACCCTGAAAAGACGAAGAAGGCCTACAACGCCAAGGGCTGGTCGACACTTGGCGACGTCGGCTATCTCGACAAGGACGGCTTCCTCTTCCTCACCGACCGCAAGTCCTACATGATCATCTCGGGCGGGGTGAACATCTACCCGCAGGAAACCGAGGACGTGCTGATCACCCACCCGGAGATCGCCGACGTCGCGGTGTTCGGCGTGCCGAACGAGGAGATGGGCGAAGAGGTCAAGGCTGTGGTGCAGCCGCACGACATGAAGCGTGCCGGCAAGGCGCTCGAAGCCGACCTGATCGCCTATTGCAAGACGCGTCTCTCCGCCATCAAATGCCCGCGTTCGATCGATTTCGAAGCCGAGCTGCCGCGCACGCCGACCGGCAAGCTGGTGAAGCGGCACCTTCGCGATAAATATTGGCCGAAGTCAGCAGCGAAGATTTAGGGGATCTCGTAGGGTGGGCAAAAGCGCGAAGCGCCCTGCCCACCACTTTTCCAGGTTACGACGAGATGGTGGGGACGCTTCGCTTTGCCCACCCTACGGCGCCGTCGCAAGCCGTCTCAATCAAACAAACTCGGCGTGTGGTTCACCAGCGCGCCTTCGATCTCGAGCATCTTCAGCTTCGTCACCACGCCGCCGTTCGCCGAGAAGCCGCCGGGCTTGTTGCCGGCCGCCAGCACGCGATGGCAGGGCACGACGATCGGGCACGGGTTGCGGCCGAGCGCCTGGCCGACGTCGCGCGACAACTCGACACCGCCGAGCTGCTTGGCGATGTCGCCATAGGTGATGGTCTTGCCGGGCGGAATGGCGCGGGCGATCTCGTAGACGCCGCGGTTGAAATCGGGAACGCCGTCGAGGTCGAGCGGGATGTCCGTGAGGTCATCAGGCTCGCCCGCGAGCAGCTTGACGATGCGGTCGATCGCCTGCTGCACCTCGGCCGTCGGCTCGGCCTCGGTGGCATCGGCGTGGCGCTGGCTGATGCGGCTGCGGATCTTCTGCTCGCCGCCCATCGGCAATTGCGTGCCGTTGATGCCGCGCGGGCCCCAGGCGATGGCGCAGAGGCCGATCTTGGTGTCGAACAGGGCAAAATGCTGGTCGGTCATGGCTTGGTTCCTGGCTGCGTCCTTGTCGCATGCCCCCATTGTCATCTCGGCCTAAATCTAGGCTTGGAAATAGTTGCGATCCACCCGGTTTCCGGGAATCTTGCACAGGAGTTCCGCCTGCCTCGCGAGTCCCGAATGCAAAGCCTCCACGTCAACGGATACGACATGCCCTATCTCGACGTGGGCGAGGACAGGGGCCGGCCGCCGCTGGTCTGCGTGCACGGCTCGCTTAACGACTTCCGTGTCTGGGGCTGCGTGCTCGGGCCGCTGTCGCAGCGGCACCGGGTGATCGCCGTCAGCTTGCGGCACTTCTTCCCCGAGCGCTGGGACGGCCTCAGTGACACCTATTCGATCGCGCAACATGTCGATGACGTCATCGCCTTCATCGAGCAGCTGCATGGGCCGGTCGATCTGATGGGCCATTCGCGCGGCGGCCACATCTGCTTCCGCGTGGCACAGCGGCGGCCCGACCTGCTGCGAAGGTTGATCCTGGCCGAGCCCGGCGGAGAGCTCGATGCAACTCTCGATCCGGATTATGTCGGCGGTCCCTCGCCGCTCTTGGCGCGGTTCACGGCCTCGGCCGAGAAGATCGCGGCGGGCGATGTCGACGGCGGCCTTGCCGTATTCGTGGACACGCTGGAGGGCGCCGGCACCTGGCCGCGGCTGCCGGCGATGGTGAAGCAGAACCTTCGCGACAACGCCACCACCCTGATCGGCCAGGTACGCGACAATCGCCCGCCCTTCTCGAAGGCGGATGCGGAATCGATTTTGATGCCGACGCTGTTCATCCTGGGCGCGCGGACCAAGGGCCTGCTGCCGAAGGTGCTGCACGCGCTTGCCGCGCATGTGCCCTATTCGAAGACCGCGATCATCCCGAACGCGACGCACCCGATGTTCGAGCAGGCGCCGCAGAGATACTCCGAACTGGTTCTCGACTTTCTGGCGAGCTGATCATGCAGAGCTTTCACGTCAACGGTTACGACATGGCCTATCTCGAAGTCGGAGAGGGCCCGCCGCTGGTCTGCGTGCATGGCACGCTCGGCGACTTCCGCACCTGGTATTCGGTGCTCGGTCCGCTGTCGAAGCGTCACCGCGTGATTTCGGTCAGCCTGCGGCATTTCTTTCCCGAGCATTGGGACGCCATCGGCAAGGACTACAAGATGGCGCAGCATGTGGCCGATACCATCGCCTTCATCGAGCAGGTCCAGTCCGGCCCGGTCGATCTGATGGGCCATTCGCGCGGCGGCCACATCGCCTTTCGGGTCGCGCAGGCGCGGCCTGACCTTTTGCGCAAGCTGGTGCTGGCCGAGCCCGGCGGCGATCTCGACGCGAACCTGCCGGTGCCGGAAGGCACGCCCGCGCACCCGCCGCTGGCCGCGCGCACGGCGCGCTCGGTCGAGATGATCCGCTCGGGCGATATCGAGGGCGCACTTCAGAATTTCTACGAGGGCATCGAGGGCGACGGCTCGTGGCGGCGCGTGCCGGCGGCGGCGAAGCAGCAGCTGCGCGATAATGCGCTGACCTTCCTTGGCCAGATCAACGAGCAGCGCAGGCCGTACACCCTCGCGGACGCGCAGGCGATCAGGACGCCGACTCTGCTGATCGGCGGCGGCGCCACCACCGGCAGCCTGTCGGTGATGTGGCGCGTGCTCGCCGAGCACATTGCGGGCGCGCAGACGGCGGTGATCCCCAATGCCGGACACTGGATGTTCGAGCAGGCGCCGCTGGAGTTCGGCGAGGTCGTGAGCAGGTTTCTGGCGGAGTAGCTCTTCCCCTTGTGGGAAAGGGGAAGAGCGCTCGCTTCACACCTTCCAAACGCCGACCGGCATCTTGATCGTCGCGTTGAGGCGGTTCCAGACGTTGATCGTCGCGATCGAGAGGATGAGAGTCGCAAGCTCGCGCTCGTCGAAATGCTTGGCAGCCTCGTTCCAGACCGCATCAGGCACCGGGTCCTCGCGGTCGGCAAGGCGCGTCACCGCCTCAGCGAGCGCCAACGCGGCGCGCTCGGCGTCCGTGAAATAGGGTGCATCGCGCCAAGCGGCGACGGCGAACAGGCGCTCGTCGGTCTCACCCAGCTTGCGGGCGATCTTGGGATGCATGTCGACACAGACGCTGCAGCCATTGATCTGGCTGGCGCGCAGGTGCACCAGTTCCAGGAGCTTTTCCGGCAGGCCCTGCTTGGTCAGGTTGCCCAGGGACTGAAGGACATTCATGGCCTCAGGCAGGACCATGACCGGGTGATTCATACGTGCGTGCATCGTTCTGTCTCCATCTCACGAATTTCGAAGGTTCCGGTCACATCAGCCGGAATGGCTTCGTCATGGGCATGACGGATCGCGATGAGGGAATGTGACCGATGACCGACGAAAATTTTCTCTCCCGGCAGTTCGAGGCCAACCGGGACCATCTGCGCGCCGTCGCCTACCGGATGCTGGGCGCGAGCGGCGAGGTCGACGATGCCGTGCAGGAGGCCTGGCTGCGGCTCAGCCGCAGCGATACGTCCGACGTCGCGAATTTGAGGGGCTGGCTGACGATGGTCGTCGCGCGCATCTGCCTCGACATGCTGCGCGCACGAAAATCGCGCAAGGAAGACCCGATGGGCCCGCACGTGCCCGAGCCGGTCGACGAGACGCGGGAGCGCGAGGCGGATTTGGCCGATTCCGTCGGCGCGGCGCTGCTGGTGGTGCTGGAGACATTGCAACCGGCGGAGCGGCTCGCCTTCGTGCTGCACGACATGTTCGCCGTCCCCTTCGAGGAGATCGCGCCGATCGTCGGCCGCTCTGTCGACGCCTCGCGCCAGCTAGCGAGCCGCGCGCGGCGGCGCGTGCAGGGCGCACCGGTGCCTGAGACGGACCTGTCGCGCCAGCGCAAGATCGTCGATGCCTTCCTGGCGGCTTCGCGCGAGGGCAATTTCGAAGGCCTGTTGGCCGTGCTCGATCCCGACGTCGTGTTCCGTGCCGACCGGGCCGCGGTGCGGCTCGGCACGCTGCCGGAGATCCGCGGCGCGGATGCTGTCGCACAGCTCTACAAAGGCCGTGCGCAGGCTGCCCGGACGGCGCTGGTCGATGGCGAGATCGGCGTTGCGGTCATCCTCGGTGGAGATCTCCGCATCGCATTGCGCGTCACGTTCAAGGACGACCGTATCGCCGGGATCGAGGCCGTGGCCGATGCCGAAGCGATCGCCGCACTCGAGGTGGAGGTGCTGGAGCGCTGAGGCGGAAACGCTTTTTCTCGAAACAACCCCATGCACAGTAGCCGGCCCCAGTCATATCAATAGCTTAGAGGGCTCCATAAACGACCGCTGGCGCAAGGTCGGGGCCATTGACGTCGCCTCCGTCGCGCTGTAGCTTCGAATACGGAATTCCGTATTCCATCTATCTTTGGAGCCGCCGGCGTGATCCCTCTCGACCCGCTTCCGAACCTGATCGACCAGGTCTATGCGCGGATCCTGGAGGCGATCTCCGACCGCACGCTGCAGCCAGGCCAGCGGATCCGGCAGAACGATCTCGCCGACAAGCTCGGCGTGTCGCGCCAGCCGGTGTCGCATGCGCTGCATCTCTTGCACCGGCAGGGCCTCGTCGCCGAGAGCGGCAAGCGCGGTTTTGAAGTCACCCAGCTCGACCCCTCGCGCATCCGCCAGCTCTACGAGGTGCGCGGCGCGATCGATGCGCTGGCCGCGCGGCTCGCCGCGATGCGCGCTGGCTCCGACGCGGCCGGACGCGCACGGCTCGACGCAGCGCTCGCCGCCGGACGCCGCATCGACCGCAACACATCGCTCACCGAGCTGATCGTGCTCGATGTCGATTTTCACCGCTCGATCTATCAGCTCGCCGGCAATCCCGTGATCGAAGAGACGATCGCGCCGCAATGGCCGCATATGCGCCGCTCGATGGCGACGGTGCTATCCGAGCTCGACTATCGCGGCAGCGCCTGGGCCGAGCATGCCGATATCGCCAAACACATTCTCGCAGGGGACGCGAAAGCGGCCGAGCATGCGGCGCTGGCGCATGCGCAGACGGCGGGACGGATGACCGAGGAGAGATTGAGGGCGACGAACGAGGCGGCGGCGTAGCGAAGCGCTGTCACGACGAAAGACAATAAAAACCAAAACAGGAGGACGACCCATGAAACTGTCCCAGGAGCAATTGGAGTTCTTCCACCGCGAGGGCTGGCTGTTCCTGCCCGAATTGTTCAGCCAGGAGGAGGTCGATCTGCTCGCGCGCGAGGCGGTCGGCATTTACGACGCCAACAGGCCGGAAGTCTGGCGCGAGAAGAGCGGCGCGCCGCGCACGGCGTTTGCCGCGCATCTCTACAACGAGGCGTTCCGGATCCTCGGCGCGCATCCGCGCATGATCGACCCGGTCGAGCAATTGTTCGGCGAGCCGGTCTACATGCACCAGTTCAAGATCAACGCGAAATCGGCCTTCACCGGCGATGTCTGGCAGTGGCACCAGGATTACGGCACCTGGAAGCGCGACGACGGCATGCCGGAACCGCGCGCGATGAACATCGCGATCTTCCTGGACGAGGTGATGCCGATCAACGGCCCCCTGATGCTGGTACCGCAGAGCCAGAATGCCGGCGACCTCCAGGCCTCGCATGACCTTGCGACGACATCCTACCCGCTGTGGACGCTGGACGAGGAGACCGTGACGCGCCTCGTCAAGCAGGGCGGCATCGTGGCGCCGACCGGCAAGCCCGGCGGCATGCTGATGTTCCATGGCAATCTCGTGCATGGATCGGCCGGCAACATCACACCCTACCCGCGCAAGATCGTGTACCTGACACTGAACGCGGTCTCGAATTACATCCGCACCCCGACAAGGCCGGAATATATCGCGCACCGCGATTTCGCGCCGATCAAGACGGTGGACGACGACGCGCTGGTGCGGCTTGCAAGGGCGCCGCGGCAGGCGGCGGAGTAGGATGGTCTCGTGCCCCGGGCGCAGCGCAGCACGTCAGTGATGCGCTGCTGAGCCGGGGCCCACGATACGGTCAGTTTCTGCGGAGCGGCACTTCGCGCCGCACCGCGTCCGGGACACGATAGTTTCGCAGGACATCCCCCATGAACCTCTTCCGCCTCCTCCAGGCCCGCGCGGCCGCCGGCAAGCCCGTCCGTGTCGCGCTGATCGGCGCCGGCAAATTCGGCTCGATGTTCCTGGCGCAGGTGCCGCACACGCCGGGGCTGGAGGTGCCCATCATCGTCGACATCGACCGCGACCGCGCGCGCGAGGCCTGCCGCACCGTCGGCTGGGGCGCCGAGCGGATCGCCGCCACCGTCTTCACCGACGACGGCGCGCGCGCCATTGCCGGCGGCGCGATGGATGTGGTGGTGGAGGCGACCGGCAATCCCGCCGTCGGCATCAAGCATGCGCGCGCGGCAATCGCTGCGGGCAAGCATATCGTGATGGTGAACGTCGAGGCCGACGTGCTGGCGGGCCCGCTGCTCGCCGAGGAAGCGCGCAAGGCCGGCGTCGTTTATTCGCTGGCCTATGGCGACCAGCCGGCGTTGACGGCGGAGATGGTGGATTGGGCGCGCGCCACCGGCTTTCGCGTCGTGGCGGCCGGCAAAGGGACAAAATATCTGCCGGCCTATCACGACGTGACGCCCGAGGGCGTCTGGCAGCATTACGGCCTGACCGCGGGCGAAGCGCAATCGGCCGGGATGAATCCGCAGATGTTCAACTCCTTCCTCGACGGCACCAAATCGGCGATCGAGATGGCCGCGATTGCGAACGCCTGCGGCCTAGATGTGCCCGCAGGCGGCTTGCTGTTTCCGCCCTGCGGCGTCGACGACCTGCCGCATGTGATGCGGCCGCGCGACAGAGGCGGCGTGCTGGAACGATCCGGCGTGGTCGAGGTCGTCTCCTCGCTCGAGCGCGACGGACGGCCGGTGTTCCGCGACCTGCGCTGGGGCGTCTATGTCGTGCTGGAGGCGCCGAACGACTATGCTGCCGACTGCTTCAGGCAATACGGCCTCAAGACCGACGCCAGCGGACGTTTTGCCGCGATGTACAAGCCCTATCATCTGATCGGGCTGGAGCTGAACATCTCGGTGCTGTCGGCCGCGCTGCGGAGTGAGCCGACCGGACAGCCCTTCGGCTTCCGCGGCGACGTCGCATCCGTGGCCAAGCGCGATTTGCGCGCCGGCGAGATGCTGGACGGCGAAGGCGGCTACACGGTGTGGGGCAAGCTGGTGCCGGCGGCCGCGAGCCTGAAGGCGGGCGCCCTGCCGATTGGTCTGGCGCATCGTCTCAAGCTGAAGCACGACGTCGCCCATGGCGAGATCGTGCGCTGGAGCGACGTCGAGTTCGACGCGGACAACGAGACGGTGAAGACGCGCAAGGCGATGGAATCCGCATTCGCAGTGCAGCATTGACTGATGCCGCCGGTAGCGCAACCAAAGTCCGCTTGATTTGCGCACCCCCCTTGGTCATCCTGACCACGATCCGGAAAGCTTGAATTCGGACACCAGGAAACGTCGGCCAGCGACGAAGACCAAAGCGACGCAAGATCGCGATCCCTCGTCGAGGACTCGACATCACAGAGAGGGGAGACGCATGGAACGTCGTAAATTCCTGACGGCAGGCGGATTGGGCCTTGCCGCGAGCGCAGTCGCTGCGCCGGCTATCGCGCAATCGATGCCCGAGGTGAAATGGCGGCTGGCGGCGAGCTGGCCGAAATCGCTCGATACGCTCTACGGCGGCTGCGAATATTTCTGCAAGCGCGTCGCCGAGATCACCGACAACCGCTTCCAGATCCAGTCCTTCGCCGCCGGCGAAATCGTGCCGGGCCTGCAAGTGCTCGACGCCGTCTCGAACGGCACGGTCGAGATGGGCAATACCGCGCTGTACTATTACTGGGGCAAGAACCCCGCCTTCACCTTCGGCACCGCGCTGCCGTTCGGACTCAACACGCGCCAGCACATCTCCTGGCTGTTGTGGGGCGGCGGTCAGGACATGCTGAACGATCTTCTGAAGGAATATGGTGCCGTCGGTGTGCCGACCGGCTCGACCGGTGCCCAGATGGGCGGCTGGTTCCGCAAGGAGATCAAGACCGTCGACGATCTCAAGGGCCTGAAATTCCGTGTTGGCGGTTTTGCCGGCAACATCATCGGCAAGCTCGGCGGCGTGCCGCAGCAGATCGCGGCCGGCGACATCTACCCGGCGCTGGAAAAAGGCACGATCGACGCGGCCGAGTGGGTGGGTCCGTATGACGACGAGAAGCTCGGCTTCGTGAAGGTCGCGAAGTACTATTACTATCCGGGTTGGTGGGAGGGCACCGGCCAGGGCCACAACATCATGAACCTCGAGAAGTGGAATGCGCTGCCGAAGCATTATCAGGCAGCCGTGTCGGCCGCCTCGCTCGACACGTTCACCTGGGTGACGGGCAAATACGATGCGGTGAACCCGCCGGCCCTGAAGCGCCTGCTGGCTGCCGGCGCGATTCTGAAGCCGTTCCCGCAGGAGGTGCTCGAGGCCTGCTACAACGCCGCGGGCGAGATCTACGCCGATCTCAGCAAGACCAATCCGCACTTCAACAAGATGTACACGAGCCTGTCGGCGTTCCGGAATGAGTCGCTGGCCTGGATGCAGGTCGCCGAACTCAGCTACGACAGCTTCATGATGCGGATGCGGACGAGAACGTGACGGCGTAGCGTCTGAAAACGACGAAAGCCCCGGAGATATCTCCGGGGCTTTTTGCGTCGATGAAGCTCTCGCTTTTACGTCAATGAAGGTCCGTAGGGTGGGCAAAGCGAAGCGTGCCCACGCGTCTTTCCCAGCCGAGAGGACGTGGGCACGGCGCGCCTGGCGCGCCTTTGCCCACCCTACGGCTGCAAATGCGTGGCGCGAGCAACCGCGCCACACACATTCTCAATTCTCGTCATCCCCGAGCGCCGCGACGAGCTTGTCGTAGTACTTGCCGACCAGATCGATATTGCCTTTGTTCTCGAGCTGCGGCGCCGGCGTCTTCAGCGCTTCATTGAGCTCGTCGAGCACTTCCTTCTTGTCCTTGGCGGGCATCTTCTTGTCGGCCTGGATCTGCGCGATCTGCGCCTTGATAACGGCTTCGGGGCCGACATATTTCTTGGTCGCGGGATCGAAGCCGCCGAGCACCAGGCTGATGTTGTCGACGACGTTGTTGTAGTCGTCATAGCCGGCAAAGCCGTTCTTCTTGGCGACGCCGTCGAGCTGGGCAATCACCTTCTGGTCGGGCGCAGTGTTCTCCGGAAGCTTCTCGGTGACCACGTCAATGTCCTTCTGTGCGGCAAGCACGCCCTCGAGCTGCTTGTCAGTCAGCGCGATCTGCTTGAGCGCCGGAGCTTGCTGCTGCGCCGGCGCGGCCTGCGGGGCCGGGGCCGACTGCTGCTTGGCTTGCGCGAACGCTGAATCAGAGGAGCCGATCGATGCTGCGGACAGAAGGCACGCGACGCCGAGCGCGGTGAGGGCGGGACGAAGCGATGCTGGCATGGAGGTCTCCTCGGATCTTTGGCGGGCAGGTTTCGAA